>NZ_CP088285.1:1692500-6492500 GCF_011516645.4 Bradyrhizobium septentrionale
CATTATCAATGTCCACACACTCGGCAGAATGTTGTCTGTGTAACTGCCACTTAAGGCGCGCATCCTCGATGAATGCGATTGCACAGCCGGACATTGACTAGAAAGACCAGCTTGCTTCGTAAGATCGGCCCGATAGCGAGGCGGTCAAGCTTCGCTAAAAAGATCGTTTTACAACTCGCTCATCCCACTCATCTTGCGATGAACTGCGATGCGCGAGCGCCGAAAACGATCTGGAGATTATGAATGGTACCCGCGAATTGCTCCGCAGATCCAAACTCGGATCGATCTCCTCTTTACGATGTCAGAAAACACGCACGTCACCGTCCATCCGGACCAATGAGTGCGAAGTGATGTTTCGCGGACGATTATGTTCGAGGCACTCTCGAGCTTCAATTCCATCTGGTGGAGCCAGACGGGATCGAACCGACGACCTCATGCTTGCAAAGCACGCGCTCTCCCAGCTGAGCTATGGCCCCGTACCAGAAGACGAATGCTCCGCACTCGATCAAAATGGTGGGCCTGGGAAGACTTGAACTTCCGACCTCACGCTTATCAAGCGCGCGCTCTAACCAACTGAGCTACAAGCCCCTAACACGAGAGGCATGCCGGCGCGCAACCGGCTTGCGCCGGTGCATCGCTCAAGCGCTCAGCCCCTGGCGCGTGTTCGTCCGCGAAGAAAGAGAAACGAAGACGGCGAAATCCCGCCAATGGAGCTCAACAATCCTGAAACTGTTGGCCCCTGAATGTTTCTAAAACGATCCGATAGAACGCGTGAGCGATCTGAAGGATCATCCTTAGAAAGGAGGTGATCCAGCCGCAGGTTCCCCTACGGCTACCTTGTTACGACTTCACCCCAGTCGCTGACCCTACCGTGGCCGGCTGCCTCCCTTGCGGGTTAGCGCACCGTCTTCAGGTAAAACCAACTCCCATGGTGTGACGGGCGGTGTGTACAAGGCCCGGGAACGTATTCACCGTGGCGTGCTGATCCACGATTACTAGCGATTCCAACTTCATGGGCTCGAGTTGCAGAGCCCAATCCGAACTGAGACGGCTTTTTGAGATTTGCGAAGGGTCGCCCCTTAGCATCCCATTGTCACCGCCATTGTAGCACGTGTGTAGCCCAGCCCGTAAGGGCCATGAGGACTTGACGTCATCCCCACCTTCCTCGCGGCTTATCACCGGCAGTCTCCTTAGAGTGCTCAACTAAATGGTAGCAACTAAGGACGGGGGTTGCGCTCGTTGCGGGACTTAACCCAACATCTCACGACACGAGCTGACGACAGCCATGCAGCACCTGTCTCCGGTCCAGCCGAACTGAAGAACTCCGTCTCTGGAGTCCGCGACCGGGATGTCAAGGGCTGGTAAGGTTCTGCGCGTTGCGTCGAATTAAACCACATGCTCCACCGCTTGTGCGGGCCCCCGTCAATTCCTTTGAGTTTTAATCTTGCGACCGTACTCCCCAGGCGGAATGCTTAAAGCGTTAGCTGCGCCACTAGTGAGTAAACCCACTAACGGCTGGCATTCATCGTTTACGGCGTGGACTACCAGGGTATCTAATCCTGTTTGCTCCCCACGCTTTCGTGCCTCAGCGTCAGTATCGGGCCAGTGAGCCGCCTTCGCCACTGGTGTTCTTGCGAATATCTACGAATTTCACCTCTACACTCGCAGTTCCACTCACCTCTCCCGAACTCAAGATCTTCAGTATCAAAGGCAGTTCTGGAGTTGAGCTCCAGGATTTCACCCCTGACTTAAAGACCCGCCTACGCACCCTTTACGCCCAGTGATTCCGAGCAACGCTAGCCCCCTTCGTATTACCGCGGCTGCTGGCACGAAGTTAGCCGGGGCTTATTCTTGCGGTACCGTCATTATCTTCCCGCACAAAAGAGCTTTACAACCCTAGGGCCTTCATCACTCACGCGGCATGGCTGGATCAGGCTTGCGCCCATTGTCCAATATTCCCCACTGCTGCCTCCCGTAGGAGTTTGGGCCGTGTCTCAGTCCCAATGTGGCTGATCATCCTCTCAGACCAGCTACTGATCGTCGCCTTGGTGAGCCATTACCTCACCAACTAGCTAATCAGACGCGGGCCGATCTTTCGGCGATAAATCTTTCCCCGTAAGGGCTTATCCGGTATTAGCACAAGTTTCCCTGTGTTGTTCCGAACCAAAAGGTACGTTCCCACGCGTTACTCACCCGTCTGCCGCTGACATATTGCTATGCCCGCTCGACTTGCATGTGTTAAGCCTGCCGCCAGCGTTCGCTCTGAGCCAGGATCAAACTCTCAAGTTGGACTTGAAACCTTGAACCGGCTGATCACAACGTTTGACGAGGTCCCACCATTCTTCGCCGACCGAAGTCGACGAGCTGTCCGCGATTCACATCGCTGACAACGATGGTGTAACCTTTAAAACGTGTACCGCCGAAGTCTTTCGTCCACTCTCAGAACGTCAAAAGCCGAAGCTTTCGAGTATTCCGAGAGACGCAAGGACTCCGCCGTCCACGTTTCTCTTTCTTCATCTTTACTTGTCAAACAGCCCGGGATCCGATGACCCCACACCCTAGAGGGTGGTTCTACCCTTCAGAAATCGATGGTAAACCCCAACCGATTTATGTCGGCTGTTGTGTCACTCATCGAAGTGAGGAGCATAAAGGGCGCGAATGCTTGCCTTGGCCGGTGGGCCAATGCAGCGCCGCGCTCAGTGGGTGTCTTATAGGCCCGCCCCTTCGGACCTGTCAACACTCATCGTCAAGAAATCGTCGCATGACGACAAACTTTTTTCAGGGGCGGAAAAGTCCCTGATATTTGGGGACCTTGCGCCGCACTAGAGCCACAATCCTGCGACGTTCTGGCTATAAGGTATGCATTGAACCGCTCGAAACCTGTGGGGGCTCGGGTGGTTTTTTCGGGGGACCAGGCGATTTTCTCCAAGAACCCGTCGCCTCTTTCCCTACACGGCCGAGCAACATCGAGAGATCTGCACACCATTGACGTTCGAGATCGCGGCTAGCTAATGGCCATCGGCTTCTCGGCTTTGATGCGTGTGGCTCGCCACACTGCCGGAATTCCTCGTCGAGGAATCGAGGTGGGAACGGGGACGAGCAGAGGTCGATCGCAGTTGCTGGAATTTGGGGGGATACTGGGTTGAGCCAACGGGCGTCACGCGGAAGCGGCATTGGGCGCGAGACCGGGATGATCGATCTCGGTCACGAGCCGCCGCTTTCAGTCGACGGCACCGAGGCTGCGGTGATCGATCGCCGCCGTGTCTCCGTTCAATGGTTCAGCGGCACCATTCTGACTGGTCTATGTGGCGCGGCCCTGATCGGCGGCGCCGTTTTTGCGTCGCTCGATGGCGAGATGACCTTTGCCAAGGTGCCGGAGCGCGTCGAAGGCGCGCTGCGCGGCGCGTTCACCGGCAATGATCGCGTCGTCAGCGTGCACAAGGGCGACCGCCTGCCGCCACCCAGCGAATCTTCCGCCTCCCGCAGCCTGGTGCGCGTATCGACCGTAACCCGCGTCGGCAATCGCGACGTGATGCGGGTGCGGCCCTTCATCCGCATTTCCGGCAATCTCTCGATGACCACGAGCGATCTGTCGGCAAAAATACCTGCGTTCAACGCGCAACGTCTTCTGACCGATGTCGGCTCAGACACGCCGGCGGCGACCGAGGATCCGAATGCGGCGGCCGAGCCCGACGCCGAGGTCTCGTTCGTCACCAAGGATCTGGCATCCGTGCTGCCGAAAGCGAAGCTCGCCGCCGTCGTCGCGCTCGATGACATCCTGATGCGGGTCCGCGACGCCGCCAATTGGCGCGGCTCCGGCAACTCAGTGCGCTACGCCTCACTCGCCAATGCCGCCGCCGACGCGACCGGCGCCGGGCCCGACATGAGGATGGCCTACGCCACCGAGGGCAACGCCCCCGATCCCTATGCGGGCTTCGAGACCCGTGTAGTGCCGGAAAACGTCACCCTGCTGCCGAAGACCAAGGAGCAGGTTACCGGCGGCAATCCGATCGGTGAACGGGTTCACCTCGTCAAGAAGGGCGACAGCATCACCTCGATCCTGCGCGATCAGGGCGCAACGGCGGACGAGGCGAAGGCGATTGCGGCTACGCTCGGCCCGCGCGGCCGCGACGGCGGCCTGAAGGAAGGCCAGAAGGTGCGAATCCTGATGGCGCCGGCAACTCCCGGACCGAATGTCAGGCTGCAGCCCTATCGCGTCATCGTCGCCAACGAATCCGCCGTCGAGGCCGTCGCCGCACTGTCCGATATCGGCAAATACGTCGCCGTCGACGTGCAGAGCATGAACACCACGACCGATACCGCCGACAATTCCAGCGACGACGACGAGGATGATGGCAGCGGCGTGCGACTCTATCAGAGCATTTACGAGACCGCGCTGCGCAACAAGGTGCCGCCGACCGTGATCGACGACATGGTCAAGATCTACTCCTACGACGTCGATTTCCAGCGCAAGGTGCAGCCCGGCGATTCCTTCGACGTGTACTATGCCGGCGAGGACGAGGGCGTCACCAGCACCGAAAAGACCGAAGTGCTCTACGCCGCGCTGACCGTGGGCGGCGAAACCAAGAAATACTACCGCTTCCAGAGCTCCGACGACGGCGTCGTCGACTACTACGACGAGACCGGCAAGAGCGCGAAGAAGTTCCTGGTGCGCAAGCCGGTCAACACCGCGATCATGCGTTCGGGCTTCGGCGGCCGCCGCCATCCGATCCTCGGTTACGTGAGAATGCACACCGGCGTCGACTGGGCCACCGCCTACGGCACGCCGATCTTCGCTTCCGGCAACGGCGTGCTGGAGAAGGTCGGGTACGAGGGCGGTTACGGCAAATATATCCGCATGAAGCACTCCAACGGCTACGAGACGGGCTATGGCCATATGTCGGCCTTCGCCAAGGGCATGGAGGCCGGCAAGAAGGTGCGGCAGGGCCAAGTGATCGGCTTCGTCGGTTCGACCGGCGCATCGACCGGCCCCCACGTCCATTACGAAATCCTGGTCAACGGCCGATTTGTCGATCCGTTGCGCGTGAAACTGCCGCGCGGCCGCTCGCTCGAAGGCCCGATGCTGGCGAATTTCGAGAAGGAGCGCGACCGAATCGAAGCCCAGATGTCGAGCCGCGGCAGCGCCCGCATCGTCTCGGACGCCACCAGCTCGACGTCGCAGACGCGCTCCACCAACCGCTGATGATGCAAGAGGCCGGCCCGTCCGGCCGCGCAGATCCTGCGAAACGCTGTAGGCGCAGATCAGATGCGATGCCGTTTCCAGGCCGTCACGCCGCCGGTTTCATCAAATTTCGCACCGCAATACGGGAACCCAAACGGCGATCATCCAGTTGATTCGTCAGTGAAACCTCCAATGGAGGGTGTCATGGAGAACTGGACGAACGCAAAACTGTGTGACGTCGCAAACCTGATCCTCGGCACGATTCTCTTCCTGTCGCCGTGGCTGTTCAAGTTCGACGCCGGAACGGTTTCCACCAACGCCCACATGGTCGGCCTCACGATGGCGATCCTTGCGATCGCCGCGCTCGCGGCATTCGCGGTCTGGGAGGAGTGGCTGAACCTCATCGTCGGGCTTTGGGCAATGGTCTCGCCCTGGGTCCTTGGTTTCCAGGGAATGACCACCGCGACGACCGTGCACGTGGTGATCGGCATCGCCGTCGCAATCCTTGCGGCGATCGAGCTCTGGGTAATGTCCCAGCATCCGCCACGGCTCACAACGCACAGCTGAGGCCTTGACCTGAAGCGTCCCCACCCGCTGGCGCGGATCGCCGGCGGGCAGGGATTCGGTTGTGCTCAACGAAGATATGCACAAGGATTTGCGCCATGACCCCGCTCACCCGCGACGACGTGCTGAAGGCCGTCGGCCACGCCGACGACGTCACGATTGCCAGGATCATTGCATCGGGAGCAACCATCACCGAGCTTGCCGAGGCGCAGGCCTGGCTCGCCAATGACGAGCCGCTGATCAATGCCGGCAAGCCGCTGGCCACCGGCCGCGCCCGCGACCTGGTCGACATCCTGTCCGAGCTCGATTCCAGCGAGGACGACGAGCCAGGCGGCCCTTCGCCGCCGATCGTCCCGCAGGAGTGATCCGCAAACCAAATCCTCCCCGCGATCTGCGGGGAGGATTTTTTATTGTTGAGCCGTTAGAGCGTTTTCGAGCGAAGTGGCTACCGGTTCGCGTGAAGAAAACGCGTCAAAACAAGAATCTAGAGCCCCGTTCCGATTCCATCGGAACGGGAAAGGCTCTAGTTCAGCTTGCGCTTCGAGACCGGGGCCTCGAACTGCACGATCTCGGCGGTTTTGGGCACCTGGCCATTGAAGGTCAGCACGTTGCCCTTCTCCGAAATCTTGACGTGATCGCCGTCCTTGACCTCGCCGGCGAGGATCATCTCGGCCAGCGGGTCCTGCACGCTGCGCTGGATCACCCGCTTCAACGGACGGGCACCGTAAGCCGGATCCCAGCCCTTCTCGGCGAGCCAATCCCGCGCCTTCGCGTCGAGCGTGAGCTCGATCTTGCGATCCTCGAGCAGCTTGCGCAGCCGCGCGAACTGGATCTCGACGATGCGGCCCATCTCGCTCTTCTGGAGGCGGTGGAACAGGATGATCTCGTCGATGCGGTTCAGGAATTCAGGCCTGAAATGCGCCCGTACGACGCCCATCACCAGGTCGCGAACTGCCGCGGTGTCCTCGCCTTCCGGCTGATTCACCAGGAATTCCGAACCGAGGTTCGAGGTCATGATGATCAGCGTGTTGCGGAAGTCGACGGTGCGGCCCTGACCATCGGTCAGCCGGCCGTCATCGAGCACCTGCAACAGCACGTTGAAGACGTCGGGATGCGCCTTCTCGATCTCGTCGAACAGCACGACCTGGTAGGGCCGGCGCCGCACGGCTTCGGTCAGGGCACCGCCCTCGTCGTAGCCGACATAGCCGGGAGGCGCGCCGATCAGCCGCGAGACCGAGTGCTTCTCCATGAACTCGGACATGTCGAGGCGGACCATCGCGGTCTCGTCGTTGAACAGGTCAGCGGCGAGCGCCTTGGTCAGCTCGGTCTTGCCGACGCCGGTGGGGCCCAAGAACATGAACGAGCCGGTCGGCCGGTTCGGGTCCTGCAGGCCCGCGCGGGCACGGCGCACCGCGGTTGCCACCGCGCGCACCGCTTCGGCCTGGCCGACGACGCGCTTGGCAAGACTGTCCTCCATCTTCAGGAGCTTGTCCTTTTCGCCCTCGAGCATCTTGTCGACCGGAACGCCGGTCCAGCGCGAGACGACCTGCGCGATGTGGTTGGCGGTCACCGCCTCCTCCATCATCTCGCCGCCGTTTGGCTTGCTGCTTTCGGCTGCCTCGATGTCGGCGAGTTTCCTTTCCAGTTCGGGGATCCGGCCATAGGCCAGCTCGCCCGCCTTCTGGAATTCGCCACGACGCTGTGCATTGGCAAGCTCGACGCGGAGTGCATCGAGTTCGCTCTTCAGCTTCTGGGCATTGGAGAGCTTGTTCTTCTCCGCGCTCCAGCGCGCCGTCAGCGCCACCGACCTCTCCTCGAGCCCGGCGAGTTCCTTCTCCAGCGTCTGCAGGCGGCTTTTCGAGCCGGCATCGTTCTCCTTCTTCAGCGCCTCCTGCTCGATCTTCAGCCGGATGATGTCGCGATCCAGCGAATCGAGCTCTTCGGGCTTGGAATCGACCTGCATCTTCAGCCGCGCCGCCGCCTCGTCCATCAGATCGATGGCCTTGTCGGGCAGGAAACGGTCGGTGATGTAGCGGTTCGACAGCGTGGTCGCAGCCACCAGCGCGGAGTCGGTGATGCGCACGCCGTGATGCTGCTCGTATTTGTCCTTCAGGCCGCGCAGGATCGAGATGGTGTCCTCGACCGTCGGCTCGCTGACATAGATCGGCTGGAACCGGCGGGCCAGCGCGGCATCCTTCTCGACATGCTTGCGGTACTCGTCGAGCGTGGTCGCACCGATACAGTGCAACTCGCCGCGCGCGAGCGCAGGTTTCAACAGATTGGACGCGTCCATCGCGCCGTCGGCCTTGCCGGCGCCGATCAGCGTGTGCATCTCGTCGATGAACAGGATGATGCCGCCCTCGGCGGACGAGACCTCCTGCAAGACGGATTTCAGCCGCTCCTCGAACTCGCCGCGATATTTCGCGCCGGCGATCAGGGCGCCCATGTCGAGTGACAGCAGCTTCTTGTCCTTCAGACTCTCCGGCACGTCGCCATTGAGGATGCGCAGCGCCAGGCCCTCGACGATCGCGGTCTTGCCGACGCCGGGCTCACCGATCAGGACGGGATTATTCTTGGTCCGTCGCGACAGCACCTGGATGGTACGGCGGATCTCCTCGTCACGGCCGATCACCGGATCGAGCTTGCCGTCGCGCGCCGCCTGGGTCAGGTCGCGGGCATATTTCTTCAGCGCGTCATAGGCGTTCTCGGCGGTCGCGCTGTCGGCAGTGCGGCCCTTGCGCAGCGCTTCGATCGCCGCGTTCAGGTTCTGCGCCGTGACGCCGCCCTTGCTCAGGATAGAGGCCGCCTCGCTGCCTTTCTCGAGCGTGAGCCCGAGCAGCAGCCGCTCGACGGTGACAAAACTGTCGCCGGCCTTTTCGGCGGCCCTTTCCGCCGCGTCGAAGGCACGCGCCAGCTCCGGGGACAGGTAGACCTGCCCGGCACCGTTGCCCGAGACTTTCGGAAGCTTGTTCAACGCCTCTTCGGTCGCCTTCAGGATCGCTCTGGAATTGCCGCCTGCACGGTCGATCAGACCTCCGGCGAGCCCCTCATTGTCGTCAAGCAGCGCCTTCAACAGATGCAACGGCGAGAACTGCTGGTGACCGTCGCGCATTGCGAGCGACTGGGCAGACTGGATGAATCCGCGCGAGCGCTCGGTGTACTTCTCAATGTTCATTCGTTTTCCCTCGGCCTGCCATCGTCACCCATTCAGGCATGACAACAGCATCTTCATTGGGTTTCCGCGGGCCGCGTTGACGTTCCTCAACCAGCCTCTGGTCGTCGCCATCATTTTTCAGGCTTGCCGCAGATGTGGGCACTTGGTTCCAAAACGGAAGAGCCACAATCTGCGATTTCACCCGATCGAGCTCAGCGCCGCACGATGGCGACAAGGTAGCGGCAGGGCTGAGCAGTTTCGTTACGGAAGACGATGTCCGACGGCGGGCCGAGCTCGACGCGGTCACCCGCAGCGAGTTCGTGGCGGACCGCCCCTTCCATCAAGGTGAGGCGGCCGCTGATCACCCAGACCACTTGGCGGACCAGATGATAGGCGCTGGCGGGGAAGCCGGCTTCCTGCCGGGCCGGCAGCTCGATCTCCACCAGTTCCAGCGGATTGGCCGGATGCAGGAACACCTGCCGCCGCAGATAGGCCGCCTTCGGATCGCGCCACACCGGCTGATCCTTGGCCCGCTGCAGGCGGGAACCGTCTGACGCAACCTCGAACAGCGCGGCCATGGTCAGGCCATAGGCCGTGGCAATCCGCGACAGCGTCGCCGCCGTCGGGCTTGCCTCCGCCCGCTCGATCTTGCTCAGCATGGCCTTGGACACGCCTGCCCGCCCGGCGAGTTCCGCCAGCGACCAGCCGCGGCCCTCCCGTTCGGCGCGAACCCGCCGCCCGAGAGCATCATCGGCTTTGTCCTCTATAATTGACATAGCGTCTTATATAGTGGACAACCGGGGTTGTTCAAGAGGCCCGTCGAGGAACCGTCAATGATCATCCGCCCCGCCACCGAGCAGGACATTCCTGCGATCACCGCGATCTTCAACGAGGCGGTCGCCAACTCGAGCGCGATCTGGACTGAGAAGCAGGACACCGACGCCGAGCGGCTGGCCTGGATGAAGGCGCGGCAGGCGTTGGGTTATCCGGTGCTGGTGGCCGTCGACGGGACGACGGTGCTCGGCTACGGCACGTTCGGCGATTTCCGGGCCTTTCCCGGCTATCGCTACAGCGTCGAACACAGCATCTATATCCACGCCGATCATCGCGGCCGCGGCCTTGGCCGCGTCATCATCGACGAGCTCGTCGCAGCAGCCACCGCGCTCGGCAAGCACGTCATGATCGCCGGCATCGACGGCGGCAATCAAGCCTCGCTGCGGCTGCATGCGCAGGCCGGCTTTGTCGAGGTTGCCCGGATGCCCGAGGTCGGACGCAAGTTCGGCCGCTGGCTCGATCTGGTGTTCATGCAGCGCGTGCTGGATGAGGCGGGCGCGGCGCGGCCTGACTAGCTGCCTTACTGTTGGCGGCGGTTCTCCTCGCCCGCCAAACAGGCTAGAGCGGGCGGATGGACACTACGCACGCTTCCTCCGCCAGGATCACCGGCATCTATCGCTACCCGGTCAAGGGCCTCACGCCCGAGCCCCTGCCCCGCGCAGAACTCAAGGTCGGCCAGACGCTGCGCTCGGATCGCCGCTACGCGATCGAGAACGGCCCGAGCGGTTTCGATCCGTCGGCGCCGAAATGGCTGCCGAAGCCGCATTTCCTGATGCTGCAGCGGGACGAATGGCTGGCGCCGCTGCGCACCCATTTCGACGACGACAGCCATGTGCTGACGCTGCGCCGCGATGGCGCGATGCTGGCGCAGGGCGATCTCGAGACCGAAGCAGGGCGCGCGGCGATCGAGCGCTATTTCGCTGATCGTCATGCCGGCCAGATCAAGGGACCGCCGAAGGTGCTGGTCAGTCCCGGGCACAGTTTTTCCGACGTGCCGCGCAAGGTGGTCTCGATCATCAACCTGGCGAGCCTGCGGGCGATCGAGGACATGGTGCAGGCGCCGGTCCATCCGTTGCGCTTCCGCGCCAACCTCTATGTCGAGGGCTGGCCGGCCTGGCACGAAGCCAACCTGCTCGACCAGACCATTGCGATCGGCAGCGCACGGGCCCAGGTGGTGAAGCGCATCACCCGCTGTGCCGCAGTCAATGTCGATCCCGAGACCGGCGTGCGCGACCTCTCGGTCCCGAACACGCTGATGCAGCGCTTCGGCAACAATGAATGCGGCATCTACGCCGAGATCATCGCTGACGGGGATGCGGCCGTCGGCGACACGATTGCCGCCGAACAGCCGATGGCATCGTAGGCTGGGCAAGGCGCGCGTGCGCCGTGCCCAGCTTTCGACGGATCAGTTGGTCGGCATCACATAGGCGTAGATCCGGCCGCGCGACACCGGCGCCTCGCGGACGCGATGGCCGCTGTTGCCCGAGATCATGATCGGATTGCCCTTGGCATCGACGCCGGTGATGATGCCGACATGACCGCCGCCACGGCGGCTCATCACGGCGATGGCGCCGACTTGCGGCCCGGAAACGCGCTCACCGTATTTGGCGAACGAACTCGCCATGTCGGAACCGGTGCCGCGATGGCCGGTGTGCTGCAGCACCATGTTCATGAAGCGCGCGCACCACAGGCTACGGCGGTCGGTCGGATTGCCGCCGAGATAGCGGCGCGCCTCGGCGACGAGGCCCGACGAGCCGAAGCCGCTCTCAGCACTCACACCACCGGTGTTGGGCACGGCTTCAGCGCCGCCCGGCAACACGGACGCATTGGCCTCGGCGAAACCACCCGCCTGCATCTGTGCGCGGCGCTCGGCGCGCGACAGCCGCGCGGTGTGGCGATAGTGATTTCGGGCGTAGTGGCGCGCGTGATGGCCGGCATGGGCCGAATGCGCGTGACGCGAATGATGCGGACGGGCGGACGCCGGAGCGGCGGAGATCACGGCGAGCGTGAGCGAACACAGAGCCAGCGCCAAAACACGAAGCGACCGGCGATACGCAAGCAACTGAACCATACTTCTCGAGATCCTCTGTAACACCCCCGATTCCCCATCGCGTTCCCTTGGGAACGCGGCGGTGGTTTTGAAATTCGGGATGTGGCGAGAGGAGGATTTCATGCGGCGCTGCGAAAACGATTTCTGGGTCATTCCGCGCAAACTCCATGACCAAAATAATCGGAGCTGCCGCATTGCGGCCCCGAAAATTAATTGCAAATCTGAGCCGGCCAACGAGAGGAGAATTTCAATGCCCCACGCCGTCACGAAAGATAATGTCCGCCTGCATTTCGAAGAGGCAGGCAGTGGCACCCCGATCATCTTCCTGCACGAGTTCGCCGCGGACCACACCAATTGGGAACCGCAGATGCGCTACTTCTCGCGCGGCCATCGCTGCGTCGCCTATTCCGCACGCGGCTACACGCCGTCGGACGTGCCGCCGTCTGCCGACGTCTACACCTACAAGCATTTCTATACCGACGCGCTTGCGGTGCTGGACCACCTCGACATCGCGAAGGCCCATTTCATCGGCTTGTCGATGGGCTCCTATTCGTCGCTACAGGTCGCCCTCAACGCGCCGGAGCGCGTGCTGTCGATGACGCTCGCCGCCGTCGGCTCCGGCTCGAGCCTCGAGAATCTCGAAACCTTCCGCGCGCAGTGCCGCGCCAATGCCGAGCAATATGACACCATCGGCTCGGTCGAGGTCGCCGAGGTCACGCGCGAGGCGCCGAGCCGGATTCCGTTCCTGGTGAAGGACCCGCGCGGCCACGCCGATTTCTACGCTGCGCTCGCCCGCCATGATGCGAAGGGCTCGGCCAACACGATGCGCAGCTTCCAGGGTGGCAGGCCTTCGATCTACACCATGACCGAGGCCATCAAGCGCGTGGTAACGCCGGCGCTGATCGTGTGCGGCGACGAGGACGACAATTGCATCGCGCCCAGCATGTTCCTGAAGCAGCATCTGCCGGCCGCCGGCCTGTCGTTCTTCCCGAAGTCGGGTCACGTGCTCAACCTCGAGGAACCGGCGCTGTTCAACGAAATGGTGGAGCGCTTCATCGCGCTGGTCGAGGCGGGCCGCTGGCCGGTGCGCGATCCGAGATCGCTGGTGGCGGCGCCGGTGTAACCTGCTGTCATTCCGGGGCTCGCGAAGCGAGAACCCGGAATCCATTGGGCCGCAGACTTCGTGGATGAATGGATTCCGGGTTCGATGCTGCGCATCGCCCCGGAATGACGACAGTGGTTGGTTACGCAGCTGCTACTTTCCCCCGCCCCGGCTGAGCAGGAACACGCCCTGCTCGCCGAACATGTTCCACACCCACCAGGGCAGATTGAGCGGCACCGGGCGGCCGTAGAGATCGAGCGCCACCGCACGCTCCATCTTGACGTTGATCTCGTCGCAGAGCTGCACGAAATCCTTGATGGTGCAGAAATGGATGTTTGATGTGTCGTACCAGCTGGCCGGCAAATTCTCGGTGCGTGGCATGTGGCCGCCGATCAGAAGCTGCAGCCGCATCTTCCAGAAGCCGAAATTCGGGAATGAGACGATTGCGCGCTGGCCGATGCGCAACAGATTCTCCAGCACCACCTTCGGCTGCCGCGTCGCCTGCAGCGTTTGCGACAGGATCACGTAGTCGAACGCGTCATCGGGGTAGTTGACGAGGTCGGTGTCGGCGTCGCCCTGCACCACCGCGAGCCCCTTGGCGACGCAGCCATTGACACCCTCGCGCGACAGCTCGATGCCGCGGCCGTCGATGCCGCGGCTCTCCAGCAGCTGCAGCAATTCGCCGTCGCCGCAGCCGACATCGAGCACGCGCGAGCCCGGCCGCACCATGTCGGCGACCAGCAGATGGTCGGTGCGATAGCTGCCGGTTCGCTCGGGCGCGACGCCCGGCAACGGCAATGTCTGCTGCATGCTCATGATTGGCCGCCGCCGCCGTTCAGTCCGCGCGCCTTGCCTGCGGCCTGCAGGAAGGCGCGGGAGATCTCCAGGAATTCGGGCACGTCGAGCAGGAAGGCGTCATGGCCGCGATCGGTTTCGATCTCGGCGAACGACACCCGCGCGCTCGACGCATTCAGCGCGTGCACCAGCGCACGCGATTCCGAGGTCGGAAACAGCCAGTCGCTGGTGAACGACACCACGCAGAACCGAGTCTTGATGCCGGCGAACGCCTTCGCCAGCACGCCGTCATGGTCGCCGGCGATGTCGAAATAGTCCATCGCGCGGGTTAGATAGAGATAGGAGTTGGCGTCGAAGCGCTCGACAAAGGACGAGCCCTGGTAGCGCAGATAGCTCTCGACCTGGAAATCCGCATCGAACGAGAAGGTCGGCAGTTCGCGGTCCTGCATCCGCCGCCCGAACTTGCGGTGCAGCGCGGCGTCCGACAGATAGGTGATGTGCGCGGCCATCCGCGCCACCGCCAATCCGCGATGCGGATGGGTGTCCTCGTCGACATAGCGGCCGCCGCGCCAGTCCGGATCGGCCATCACGGCCTGGCGGCCGAGCTCGTGGAACGCGATGTTCTGCGCCGAGTGGCGCGTCGAGCAGGCGATCGCGAGCGTCGAGAACACGCGGTCGGGATAGGCTGCGGTCCATTGCAGCACCTGCATGCCGCCCATAGAGCCGCCGACCACGCAGAACAGCGTGGCGATGCCGAGCCGATCGATCAGCATCGCCTGCGCACGCACCATGTCGGGGATCGTGATGATCGGGAAATCCAGCCCCCACACCTTGCCGGTCGCAGGATTCAGCGACGCCGGCCCGGTCGAGCCCATGCAGCCGCCGATCACGTTGGAGCAGATGATGAAGTATTTTTCGGGATCGATCGGCTTGCCGGCGCCGACCATGGTGTCCCACCAGCCGGGCTTGCCGGTGACCGGATGGGTGTTGTTGACGTGCTGATCGCCGGTCAGCGCGTGGCAAACCAGGATCGCATTGGAGCGGTCGGCATTGAGCTCGCCATAGGTCTGGTAGGCGATCTGGAATGGCGCGAGATCGATGCCGCAATCGAGCTTCAGCGGCTGGTCCATCCCAAACTTCGCCAGCAATGACGACGGATGATCGGCCTCATGGGCGCGATCATCGCTCTGGGTTTGTGGGCTCGATATCGGACGCACATTGCTCATCTAGGCGACCCTGCCTCCGCGCGGGAGGGCTCCACGGACCTCAGGCCAATAAAAAACCCGGCCTGAACAAAGGTTCGGCCGGGAGCTGATAAGGTCCCCGGCCTGTTTAGCGAGTTGTTTAACGTGGCTGCAAGCCGGCCGGCTCAAATGACCACGGGACGCAGGGAAGGTAGTCCCCGGCTCCCCCGCCGTCAAGGCAGCCAAATCCCCGCCCAATTGGTTAACCGAATGCGCAAGGCACGCCTGCGACGTTTCTCTTTGCTTTCGGTGGCTGTCTTTTCTAATCAGGGACCCTGTCTGACGCGGCATCGGGCCGTGCGGACGACAAGGTCTTAGAGCATGTCCAAGCCACCCCCGTCGCCGCCCTCGCTGCAGGAGCTGCGCAAGGAGATCGATGCGATCGACGAGCAGGTTCACCGCCTGTTGATGGCGCGCGGCGACATCATCGACCGCCTGATCCAGGTCAAGAAGACCCAGGAGGTCGGCTCGGCGTTCCGTCCGGCGCGCGAGGCCAGCATGATGCGCGAGCTGGTGCAGCGCCATCGCGGCATCCTGCCGCTCGACACCATCGAGAGCATCTGGCGCGTCATCATCTCGACCTTCACTTATGTTCAGGCGCCGTTCGCGGTGCATGCCGATGTTTCCGTCGGCGAGTCCGCCATGCGCGACTCGGCGCGGTTTCACTTCGGCTTCGTGGTGCCCTACGTCTCGCATTTCAGCGCGCAGGCCGCGGTCGAAGCGGTGGCGAAATCGAAGGGCGACCTCGCACTGGTCTCGGCGATCGCGAGCCGCACGCCATGGTGGAACGCGCTGGAAGCCGATGGCGCGCCGAAGATCATCGCACGGCTGCCGTTCCTCGAACGCGCCGATCATCCGGCCGCGCTGCCGGTGTTCGTGATCTCGCGGGTCGCCGACGACGCCATGGTGACCGAGGTCGAGATGTGGAGCGTGCGCGTCTCCGGCTGGAACGCCGATGTCGCACGCGCTTTGGCGCCGCTCGCCGAGATCGTCGCGGTCCCCGACACCGCCTTCGACGGCGCGGCGCTGCTGGTCTCGGTCGCCGGGCAAGACCTTAAGAACAAGGGGTTCGAGAAGATCAAGTTCGCGCTGATCGAGGCCGGCGCCTCGGTCCGCTCTTCGGCCCTCGTCGGCAGCCACGCAACGCGCTATACGGTGCCCACTAACGGGTCGGCCAGGACCTGAAGTAAGAGCTAGCCGCCTGTAGATCCGGAGTTGATGATGTCCCGCCCCGTGCCGAACCCCGGCATTCTCGATATTGCGCCCTATACGCCCGGCAAGAGCCCGGTGCCGGAACCGGGCCGCAAGGTGTTCAAGCTGTCCGCCAACGAGACGCCGTTCGGGCCGTCGCCGAAGGCGATCGCGGCCTACAAGCAGGCGGCCGACCATCTCGAGGACTATCCGGAGGGCACCTCGCGCGTGCTGCGCGAGGCGATCGGCCGCGCCTATGGCCTCGATCCTGACCGCATCATCTGCGGCGCCGGCTCCGACGAGATCCTCAATCTGCTGGCGCACACCTATCTCGCCCCCGGCGACGAGGCGATCTCGACCACCCATGGCTTCCTGGTCTACCCGATCGCCACCATGGCGAACGGCGCCAGGAACGTGATCGCGGCCGAGACCAATTTCACGGCTGACGTCGACGCCATTCTCAAGGTGGTGACGCCGCGCACAAAGCTGGTCTGGCTCGCCAATCCGAACAATCCGACCGGCACCTATATCCCATTCGACGAGGTCAAGCGCCTGCGCACCGCCCTGCCGTCGCATGTGCTGCTGGTGCTCGACGCTGCCTATGCCGATTACGTCTCGCGCAACGACTACGAGCTCGGCATCGAGCTGGTCGCAACCACGGACAATACGGTGGTGACACACACCTTCTCCAAGATCCACGGCCTTGCCGCGCTGCGGATCGGCTGGATGTTCGGCCCGGCGCATATCGTCGATGCCTGCAACCGCATCCGCGGCCCGTTCAACGTCACGACGCCGGCGATGCTGGCGGCAGTGGCGGCGATCGAGGACTCGGCGCATGTGCAGATGTCGCGGACCCACACCGAACAGTGGCGCAACTGGCTGACCGAGGAGATCGGCAAGCTCGGATTGAAGGTGACGCCGAGCGTCGCCAATTTCGTGCTGATCCATTTCCCGACCGACAAGGGCAGGACCGCGGCGGAAGCCGACGCCTATCTCACAAGGCGCGGCCTCGTGCTGCGCGCGCTCAACAATTACAAGCTGCCGCATGCGCTGCGCATGACCATTGGCACCGAGGAAGCCAACCGCCTCGTGGTCGAGGGACTGCGCGACTTCCTGGCCGGAAAGTGACATCGTGACCACTGCTCCGCTCTTCAACCGCATCGCACTGATCGGCTTCGGCCTGATCGGCGGCTCGATCGCGCGCGGCGCCCGCGCGCAAGGATTGGTCGGCGAGATCGTGACCACCGCGCGCTCGGGGAAGACGCGCGCGCGCGTCGCCGAGCTCGGCATCGTCGATCGCGTCGTCGAAACCAATGTCGAGGCTGTCAAGGATGCCGATCTCGTCATTCTCTGCATCCCGGTCGGCGCCTGCGGCCCGGTCGCGGCCGAGATCGCTGGTCATCTGAAGCCCGGCGCCATCATCTCCGACGTCGGTTCGGTGAAGGGCGCGGTCGTCAAGGACATGGCGCCGCATCTGCCTGGCGGCGTGCACTTCGTGCCGGCGCATCCGGTGGCCGGCACCGAGCATTCGGGGCCGGATTCCGGCTTCGCCGAGCTCTTCATCAACCGCTGGTGCATCCTGACCCCGCCCGAAGGCACCGATCCCGCCGCAACCGACCGGCTGCGCGCCTTCTGGGCCGCGCTCGGTGCCAAGGTCGAGATCATGACGCCGGATCATCATGACCTCGTGCTCGCGATCACCAGCCATCTGCCGCATCTGATCGCCTACACCATCGTCGGCACCGCCGACGAGCTGGCGCAGGTGACGGAATCCGAGGTCATCAAGTTCTCTGCCGGCGGCTTCCGCGACTTCACCCGCATCGCGGCGTCCGACCCGACGATGTGGCGCGACGTGTTCCTCGCCAACAAGGACGCCGTGCTCGAAATGCTCGGCACCTTCACCGAAGATTTGTCGAAGCTGACACGTGCGATCCGGCGCGGCGACGGCGAAGCGCTGTTCGACCACTTCACCCGCACCCGCGCCATCCGCCGCGGCATCGTCGAGACCGGCCAGGATTCCGCGGCGCCGGATTTCGGCCGGCCGCATGCGAATTTGAAGAAGTAGGCGGCCAACTTCCATCGCATACTCGCTGTCGTCCCGGCGAAGGCCGGGACCCATAACCACAGGATTGGATTGGTGAGGAAAGCTGTGGCCCCAGCGTCGCGCAACAATCACCTACGGTGGTTATGGGTCCCGGCCTTCGCCGGGACGACACTGAGTTCGTTGCGCACATTGTGAGTCATACGTCGGCATTCCCGCGACATGATCTGCCCGAGCTTTGCATTTCGTCTCGCCCTCTCTTGAACAGAGGGCGCAGGGAAAGCCGGGTGCCGATCGCACCCATGGGTCCCGCGTAGTAAAAAACGCGGGAGATAGGACCACAGGTGTAACCGGGAACATCCCGGCTTTCCCTACGCGATGGGTTACGGCTTACTTCGCGCTCTCCCCGGCGAGACTGGGCTTGTTTGTCACCGCCTCGCAAAGATGCTTCGCATCTCGCGGGGGACACCGGCCGCTAGGGCGTCAGGACCACACGACTTCACCGTCCGCTTCATGCGCACTCGTCAGTTGCGCACTCGGCGTCCACCGCATCTCGACCCACGTTCGTGACGACCGCGAAGCGCCCCTCGATCGGGTGAGACGGGTGTATTGAACATCTGAGTTGGGTCAGGCGTCAAGTTAAATTCTGAAAATCGGAACAGATAAATTGCCTACGCCGGCGGCAGACCGAGCGACTGGGCGGCCAAAAATACCCGCGGAGCGTGCATTGTCGCTTCGGATGAGCTAGAACTCAAACGCCGCGGGTCGCGCTTTTGACACCGTTCGCGCTGTTCATTGGTCGTGCCATGAAGATTGTAAGAATAGTTTTTCCTTTGATCGTCGTAGGCTTCGTCCTTGCCTTGATGAAGGTCGAACTCCGGCATTTGATGGATCAGGGTTTCTGGCCCGGATTGGCCGGCGTGCTCATTTGCGTCGGCATAATTGTCGTGATGATGGCCTTGAACGCCCGCGCCCGGAAGCGCGCCAGGGCTGAAACCTCCGCTCAAGCAGGTAGAGCGCCGAGGCGCAGTCGGTCTGAGAATCTCAGTCACTGTAAAGTGGGCAGGCTCCTCGCGGCATATCCCGGACCTGTTACGTTGCCCCCTTCGCGGCTCAAGTGGTGGGTTGTGATGGCGCTGAGCGCCCTGATGACTGCCGCATCGGTCTTTGTCTGCGTCATTGCGATTTTAGGTCTTCAGGCCGGCAACAAGAGTGCAGGTATTGGCGTAGGAATGTCTATGCTGGGAGCAGGCCTGTTCGGCTTTGGAGTTGTGGTCTCTGCCCGCACTCTGCAGGTCGGAGCCCTGCTACTCGACAGGAATGGATTTCAAGTCACGCTCTTTGGACGAAATCAATACCTCTGGGCGGAAGTGTCCGACTTCCGGCCGTATCGCTTCAGTTCCTCGTCCGGTGTCCAATTCGACGCGGTGCGACCTCGTTCACGCTACATTAGCGCTGCGAACGCATGGCTCGGATATTCGAACGACAGGCTTTCCGATACTTACGGTTTGGAAGCTGAAGAGCTGGCCGATCTCATGGAGTCCTGGCAAAGCGCGGCGCTCGATGGTCACGGAGATAAACAGTCGCTAGCTTCTGCGATCTCCGGCTAGAGCTTCAGGACCCATGCTGCAGTCCCGGATTGCTCTACGCCGGCGGCAGACCGAGCGACTGGGCGGCCTCCATCCAGCCCGGCAATTCGCGCTGATACAGCGCGTTGCTGTCCTTGAAGCCGATCGCGGGCTCCAGCACGAAAGTGTTGAGAACCTCCTTCACCTTGGCATCGTCGTTGGCGGCGACGCAGAGCTCGGACAGCCGGTCGACGATCGGCTGCGGCGTGGCCTTCGGCAATGCCCAGCCCGAGAAGCCGCTCAAGGTGAAGAATTTCGATGTCGCGCCTTGTTCCGGCAGCGTCTTGATCTCCGGGATCGCGGCGACCTTCTTGGAGTGCACGGCGAACACAGTGCCGCGGCCGCTCTGCAGCACGGATTGCGCGGCAGTGTAGCTGCCCATCGCGACATCGAGCGTGCCTTCCGCGAGCCCGGTCCACATCGGCGCTTCGCCGCGATAATGGATCGGCTCGATGGTGAGGCCGTATTGCTTGTTGAGCTCGTTGATCGTCATGTGCGGCGCCGAGCCCGCGCTGTAGGTGCCGAAATTGACCTTGCCGCTGCTGCGCGCATGGGCGACGAAGTCTGCCAGCGTCCTGACGCCGAGCTTCGGGTTCGCGACCAGCAGCAGCCCGGCGCCCGGGATCACGCTGACCAGCGTCAGGTCCTTGTCCATGTCATAGCCGGGGTTCTTCATCATCGCCCGGTTCATCACATAGGTGGCCGAGATCGAGCAGAGGATGGTGTGGCCGTCGGGCGCGGCGCGCGCGACTTCCGCCGCGCCGATCGAGCCCGAGGCGCCCGCCTTGTTCTCGATGACGACGGTCTGCCCGACCTGCCGCGAGATGTATTCGCCGAAAGCACGCGCCAAGAGGTCGGTCTGCCCGCCTGCGGGGTAGCTGCAGATCATGCGGATCTGCCGCGACGGCCACGCCGCCTGCGCCGACGCCCGGCGCGACAGCAAAGGCATCGCAGCAGCGGCCGCGCCGGCGGCGATGACGTGACGGCGGCTGATGTTCGCTGGCATGAAACCCTCCCCGATTTTTCAGCGAGGGTATCGCATCGGCCAACGCGAACCACGGGACAGATTGGCGCAGCAGGAGAACTCACGCATTGGCGTCATGGCGGGGCATAGCCGTTCGAAGAACGGCGTCGCTTCCGCTCGCCTATGCCAGGCCATCCACGTCTTTCCTCACGGATGGAAACTCAAGACGTGGATGCCCGGGACACCTGCGCGAAGACGTGCTTCGCTCTGTTGCCCGGGCATGACGATGTTCGTGGCACGACTATCGTCGCGACGATATTCACCGTCGCGACAACGGATCCCGATTCGTCCGCACCGACATCGCCGCAACCTTCTACGCCAGCCGCTGCCGGCCGACGAGGCCGGCGGTGGCCAGCATGACGACGCCGCCAAACCACCACGAGCCGATCACGAACTCCCAGGCCCGCGGCGGAATCTCGTCGAAGACGATGCCGTAGACCGACACCAGCGCGGCCAGCGCGGCGAGGAAGATGCCGCCCGCGCTCAGAAGCTCGACGACGTCGATGCGCCCCGTCGCGCGCACCGTCAGCTTGGGAATATCGATACCAAGATAGAAGCCGACCGCGCCGACCACGATCGTCGTGGCGATGAAGGCAAGTGTGCTGAAGACAGCGACGTTGCCCTTCGCGAGCTGCGCGGCGACGAAGGTGCCGGCCATGGCACCGGCCATCGCCAGCCCGGTTCGTTGCATCACATGCGCGGCGCGGCTGACCATCATCAACTCGCGCGCGAGCATGGCTCGCTCCTTTCTGGTCACGATCCTCATCTGCAGTCTCCTTTACCAGCGCTTCGGTACGAACTCCGCTTCACCTCGCCCCGCGTGCGGGGAGAGGCATAGGCCGCCTTCGGCGGCCGTCCTCAAGAACGCCGAAGCAAAGCTGCGGCTATGACGCATCGTCAGATGCGTTCCGGGTGAGGGGGAGTCTCTGCGGGCGCAGCTATCGCCGTATCTGCGGAGACAGCCCCTCACCCCAACCCTCTCCCCGTAAGAACGGGGAGAGGGAGCGGCACCGCCGTTGCGGTTGCTATTCGACTGAACGTCATCACGCCCTAGAACGGGTAGTAACGGACCTGGGTCATGACGATGTGGTCGTCGGTCTTCGGCGCACCGCCGACGCCTTCGAAGGCGAAGCGCTGGTTGTAGGAGTACTGGACGCCGGCCTTGATCGCCCCGTAATCGCCCTTGAAGATCGTGTCGTAGAAGCCGACGGTGTACTGCCGGACCTGCGAGGTGTTGGCGTTACAGGTCGCCGCCGGCGAGTTCTCGATGTTGCAGCCGAGGTTGTTGTAGAGCGGATTGCCGTAGCCGAACGGCACGGTGCCGACATTGGAGAACGTCGCCTTGGTCTTCTCGAGGCCGGCATAGGCATAGAGATCGAGCGACGGCGTGGTGTGCCAGACCGTGCCGATCAGGAATGCCGTGATCGGCAGCGGCTGGATCGAGCCGTCCTGGCGCAGCGTGGCATCCGGGAACGGCGTGGCGGTGAAGCGGCCGAGCGCGCCGTGCGACGCCGAGCCCTGCAGCTCCAGCAGCTTCGGCACGATCTCCGCCGAGAAATGCCCGCCGAAGCTCACCGTGTTGACGTCGTGATTGGCGAAGTTGAAGTGGTCCTAGAAGTCGCGATACATCGCCCAGCCCTCGACATGCAGCTTGTAGGGCCCGAGCCGCGGATCCCACGCGCCCTTCACGGTGAAATCGGGCACGTGGTTGAGGCTGACATTGTTGGCGTTGTTGAAGAAGCTGCCGCCCGGACCGGTGAGGTTGACCAGCACGTTCGGATTGAGCACGCCCTGCGGCCCGACCGCGGGCGTGCCGACCAGCGGCGTGTTGCCGCCGAAGAACGAGGTCTGCGCATTCTCCGCCGAGACCGCGAGCTTGAACTCGGGCCCGAAATCCTGCCAGACGCGAATGCCGGGCTGCCGCGCCGCGAGGAAGCCGGGCACCGATTCAAAATCGATCACGCCGGGGGCATCGACCCCGCGCGGATCGATGCCGGCCTTGCTCGGCGCATTGAGCGACCAGCTCTGGCCGGCGAGAAAATGCAGGCCGAGATCGGTGCGATCGATCTCGATGCTGGCCTGGCGCAGCCGCGGGTTGAAGGAGTTGGTCGCGACCGAATTCGCGGTTTGCGCCGCGCCTTCGAGATCCAGTTCGCCGTAGCCGGCGACATGGGTGTTGGCGAACACCTCGGCTTCCGCGAGCAACGAGAAGCGGCTCTGCCGCGCGGAGAAGCGCGACTCGTCGGTGTTGAAGTTCTTGCTCTGCGGGAACGGAATGAAGTTGTAGACCGAGCCGGTGTCGGAGGCGAGATTGCGGCTGCGGTAGATGCCGGTGAGATCGACCCAGCCGCCGAACGTGACGGTGACGCCCTTGTAGCAGAGCTTGCCCGAGGCGCAGGGATCGAACGGCACCGGCGCCTTCGCCGCCATCTGCGTGTTCTGCCTTGCGCTCTCTCTGGCAGCCCGCGCCTCCTCCTTGCGCGACTGCCCTTCCATTTTCTGTTCGAGCTGCCGGAGGCGTGTCTTCAACGCCTTCAGTTCGGACGCATCGTCTTCCGCAAACGCAGAACCAGTCGACAGCAGCATGCTGCCGAGCAGAATTCCCCCGAGAATTCGCATCGCTTCCTCCTACTGGGTTTGTTTCCTCAGGCAGCAGAGAGCGGTATTCGGGGAGTGATATTCGCCAGGAGCCGGATTATTCCGGTCACGTTGTTCTCATCGCGAACGCGGGAATGTTTGGTCGCGACGGTGATATCGCGCGCGAGGGATTTAAGGAGTCCGCCCGGTGTGGTGGGCGGATTAGCGTCTGCGTAATCCGCCATCTTGGTGGGTTTGCGCGGCGGGTTACGGCTTCCGCCTTCGCTCTTCGAGCTACGGCGGACAAGTCGCCTAACCCGCCCTACGAAGCCCTACGTTTCGTCAAGTTGGTCGACCCACGACGAGGCTGCGCCCCAACCGATGAGGTAGTCGTGGTGATTGCTGCACAGCAGATAGCTGGCTTCTTCGTCACAAATATAGAATTCCATTGGGGGACAGTTGTCCAATATCTGAAGTAGGTCCGAACCATCCCGGAATCTCCATATCTCCCGCGCGCGGTCCTCAAACAGCACGCACTGCTTCGCGCCCACATATTTGGAGATCAATTCCCATCCATCCGGCCGCAACCGGCCTCGCGGCGCAGTATCACGATCCCAAGACGCATGGCTCGCAACATCGACGCCGAGCCTTTCGAGCAGCCTTGTGATCAGCGCTTTTCTGGCTGCATCTCGCAGTAGCTCGGCACGCGTTCCGGTTTCGCGAACTGCCTCAGCAATATGGTCAATACTCATTGCTCAGAACAGCGGCGGAATCTGTCCGACCTTCAGCGGCCCCAGAAACACCGCGCCGTCGGCGAAGCGCAGCGGGAAGCTGCGCGCCTTCTTGCCTTCGAGCGAGGCCTCGGTGCCGAGCGAATTGATGCCGGCGGAGATGCCGGCGTTGGCGTTCTGCTTGATCACCTTGCCGAGGCCGGGAATCGCGCGATCCAGCGCGCCGAACAGACCCTTGAGGTCCTGGCTCTTCACGCCCGGCGCGACGCGGTCCAGCGTGGCCTGCGGCACGCCCTCCTCCAGCATCTTGTCGATGCCGAGCGCGGGGATGACGCGCTCGAGCCCGGCGACCGTCATCTGCAGCTCGCCCTCGATCAACCCTTGCGCGTTGAGGCGCAGCGTGCCGGCGGCGACCGAGACGACATCGCCCTGCTCGATCCGCGATTGCTGGATCTCGACACTGCCGCCGGCCGCCTGGATCTCGCGAAAGCGATCCGGCCAGGGCTTTGGCGAGAAATCCTTCAACCCGTTGAGCCGCGCATGGATGTCGGCGTTGAACGGCTGGGTGAGCAGCGGATGCACCTCCTGCAAGGTACCGCCTGATATCTGCAGCACGGTCTCGATCGCGGGATTGTCCGGCGCCGAGCCGTCGACCTGCCGGCCGTGCAGCTCGATGTGATTGACATGCGCCACCGGGATCGGCGCGACACCGCCGATCCGATCGATCGCGAGATCGTCAAACACCAGCGAGGCGCGCTGCGGCACCGCCGGCAGGCCGACCACGCTGCTGCGGCCCAGCTTCCAGTTGACCTGCAATGTCGGCTGCGCATTGCGCTCGGCGATCGTGGCCGGTCCCTTGAACTCGGCGATCACGCGCTTGGGGTCGTAGACCTGCGCCACCACCAGGATCTCGGCCAGCCGCGCCACGAACGCCATCTGCGGCGAGGCGGTCTGCGACACCAGCATCACGCTCGGATCGGTGCAGCGGACCTCGAAGCGGAACGGGTAGCCCGCCACCGAGCGGTTGCCGCAGTCATAGACCCGGCCGGCCTTCGCCTCCTGCGCGCGCCAGGCATCGGCCTGCACGCCGACCTGGGAGGCTGCGAAGAACCAGAAGCCGCTCCACGCGACCGCGGCGATCAGGACCGCGACGGGGACGGCATAGAGGCCGAAGCGCGAGCGGCGGCGGGGGGCGGAGGTCAAATCGGACATGCGGCGTCCTTTGGCGGGCGAATTTGTCAAAATCTAAGCGGCGGCAGGCCCGGAGCAAGCCCTGAGCAAGCCTTTAGCAAGCCTTTAGCAAGCCTTGGAAACATCACGGAATTTGCTTCGCTTGGGCAGCCTGTTCTGCTAGCCCATCGGTGCAATGGCTGCAAATCCCCTCAACTCCGAAACCGCCGACGGCGACCTCTGGGTGTTCGGCTACGGCTCGCTGATGTGGAAGCCGGGCTTCGAGTACCTCGAGCAGGTGCCGGCGCGGCTGATCGGCGAGCATCGCGCGCTCTGCGTCTATTCGTTCGACCACCGCGGCACGCCGGAGAAGCCCGGCCTGGTGCTCGGGCTCGACCGCGGCGGTGCCTGCCGCGGCATCGCCTTCCGTGTCGCCGCCCGCCTGCGCCACGACACCATCGCCTATTTGCGGGCGCGCGAGCAGACCACCAATGTCTATCGCGAGGTGATGCGCTCGGTGTGGCTGGAGAACACGGCGCGCGATCGCGTCAGCGCGCTGGCCTATGTGGTCGATCGCGGCCATGTGCAATATGCCGGGCGGCTGTCGCTGGCCGAGCAGCTGCGCCTGGTGCAGCAGGGCCACGGCCGCTCCGGCAACAATCGCGACTACGTGCTCTCGACAGTGGCCGCAATCGAGCAGCAGGGCTTTCGCGATCAGCCGCTGCATCAGCTGGCGGTGATGCTGCATGATGCGGGCGCGACGCTGCATCGCGACGCGCGTGCGACGGGCCCGTAGCCATCACTTGCGCAGCAGCTCGAACGCCTCATCGATCGGGCTTTGTAAACGGGTTGTTGCCAAATCGCGCTTTTTCGGCGCGCGGCACGGTCATCCGACAAATCACGGCAGGGGTGTGGCAGCGCCCTGTGACATTTAGGCTTTTGCATCGCAGCGCGGACGGATAGAAGCTGAGCCGCAAACGTCGCTCGCTGATGCAATGAACCTCTCCGCACCCTTTGTCCGCCGGCCGGTCGGCACCACGCTGCTCTCGCTTGGGCTGGTGGTGGCGGGCATCATCGCGTTTTTCAAGCTGCCGGTGTCGCCGCTGCCGGATGTCGACATCCCGACCATCATGGTGCAGGCGACCTTGCCCGGCGCGAGCCCGGCCGATGTCGCCGCCACCGTGGCGAGCCCGCTCGAGCGGCACCTCGGCCAGATCGCCAGCGTCACCGAGATGACATCGACGTCTTCGCTCGGCTCGGCACGCATCACGCTGCAATTCGACATCGAGCGCGACATCAACGGCGCGGCCCGCGACGTGCAGGCGGCGATCAACGCGGCGCGCGCCGATTTGCCGACCAACCTGCGCGCCAACCCGACCTACCGCAAGTTCAACCCGGCCTCGGCGCCGATCCTGATCTACACGTTGACCTCGGATACGCTGACCCCGGCCGAGCTGTACGACGCCGCCTCCACCGTGCTCGCGCAAAAGCTGTCGCAGGTCGAGGGGGTCGGCGAGGTCTCGGTCGGCGGCGGCTCGCTGCCGGCGGTGCGGGTCGAGCTGATCCCGCCAGCGCTCTACAAATACGGCATCGGCCTCGAGGACGTCCGCGCCGCGCTCTCGAGCGCCAATGCGCACAGCCCGAAGGGCGGCATCGACGTCGGCGACCAGCGCTACCAGATCTACGCCAACGACCAGGCGAGGAAGGCGGCAGACTACAGGCCGCTGGTCGTCGCCTACCGCAACGGCGCGGCGGTGCGCCTGACCGACGTCGGCGATGTGATCGATTCGGTGGAGAACGTCCGCACGCTCGGCCTTTCCAACGGCAAGCCGGCGGTCGTGATGATCGTGTACCGGCAGCCGGGCGCCAACATCATCAAGATGGTCGACAGTGTGAAGGGGCTGATGCCGCAGCTCAAGGCCTCGGTCTCGAACGCGATCGACATCACGCTGGCGATGGACCGCTCCAAGACGATCCGGGCCTCGCTGCACGATGTCGAGATCACGCTCCTGATCGCCGTCGCGCTGGTGATCCTGGTCGTGTTCGCGTTCCTGCGCAACGCCCGCGCCACGCTGGTGCCTGTGGTGGCGGTCGGGGTGTCGCTGATTGCGACCTTCGCCGTGATGTACATGCTCGGCTACACGCTCGACATCTTCTCGCTGATGGCGCTGACGGTGGCGACCGGCTTCGTGGTCGATGACGCCATCGTGGTGCTGGAGAACATCACCCGCCACATGGATGCCGGACTGTCGCGACTGGACGCGACGCTGGTCGGCACCCGCGAGGTCGGCTTCACCGTGCTGTCGATGAGCGTATCGCTGATCGCGGTGTTCGTGCCGATTCTGTTGATGGGCGGCCTGGTCGGCCGCCTGTTCCGCGAATTCGCCATGACGATCACGATCGCGATCGTGATCTCGCTGGTGGTCTCGCTGACGACGACGCCGATGATGTGCGCCGTGCTGCTGCGCAAGGAGGAAGGCCAGCCGCATGGCTGGATCTACCGGATCAACGAGCGCGTCCTCGAGCTGATGTTGGGCGGCTACCGCGCGACGCTCGGCCTCGCGCTGCGCCATCCGCTGCTGGTGATGCTGATCCTGGGCTGCACGCTTTATTTGAACGTCCATCTCTACACGGTCGTGCCCAAGGGCTTCGTGCCGCAGCAGGACACCGGGCTCCTGATCGGCTCGATCCAGGCTGACCAGAGCACCTCGTTCCAGCTGATGCAGCAGAAGCTGACGCAGTTCATCGACATCGTCAAAACCGATCCGGCGGTCGATACCGCGGTCGGCTTCACCGGCGGCGGCGGCGTGGGCCCCGGCGGCGGCACCAATACCGGCACGGTGTTCGCCTCGCTGAAGCCGATGGACCAGCGCAAGCTGCGCGCCGACAAGGTGATCGAGCGGCTGCGCGAGCCGCTCGCGACGGTGGCGGGCGCCACCTTGTTCCTGCAATCGATCGGCGATCTCGGCGCCGGCGGCCGCTCCGGCAACGCCGCGTACCAGTACACGCTGAAGGGCTCGACCTTCGAGGAGCTGAACGAGTGGACGCCAAAGCTCGTCGCGGCGCTGCAGAAGGAGCCGACGCTGGCCGACGTCAACACCGACCAGCAGAACAAGGCGCTGCAGGCCAATCTGATCATCGATCGCGACGCCGCTTCGCGGCTCGGGATCACGGTCGCCCAGCTCGACAACACGCTGTATGACGCGTTCGGGCAGCGCCAGGTCTCGACCATCTTCGTCGCGCGCAACCAGTATCATGTGATCATGGAGGTCGCGCCGCGCTTCTCGCAGGACCCGCAGACCCTGAAGGAGGTCTATATCTCGACCTCGGGCGGATCGGCGAGCGGCACGCAGTCAACCAACGCGGTGGCCGGAACGGTGGCCTCGTCGTCGCAGAAGAGCTCGGTCAGCTCTGTCGCCGCCAATGTGGTGCGCAACCAGGCGACCAACTCGATCGGCGCCACCGGCAAGGGCGTCGCCTCGACCGGAACCGCGGTCTCGACCAGCGCGGAAACGATGATCCCGCTGTCCAGCGTCGCCCGCTTCGAGCCCGGCGTGACGCCGCTCGCCGTCAACCACCAGGATCTCCTGGTCGCCAGCACCATCTCGTTCAACCTGGCGCCAGGCACCTCGCTGAGCACGGCGACCACCACGATCGAGAACGCGATGAACGCGATGCACGCGCTCGGCATGCCGGCGGGCATCAATGGCGGGTTTGCCGGCTCCGCGAAGATCTTCCAGCAGGCGCTGGCGAACGAGCTGTTTCTCATTCTCGCCGCGCTGGCGACGATCTACATCTCGCTCGGCATGCTCTACGAGAGCTACATCCATCCGCTGACCATCCTCTCCACTTTGCCCTCGGCCGGCGTCGGCGCGGTGGCGGCGCTGATGCTGTCGCACACCGATTTCGACATCATCGGCATGATTGGGGTGATCCTCTTGGTCGGCATCGTCAAGAAGAACGCGATCATGATGATCGACTTCGCGCTCGACGCCGAGCGCCAGCGCGGCCTGTCGTCGCGCGACGCGATCTACGAGGCCTGCCTGATGCGGTTCCGCCCGATCATGATGACGACGCTCGCCGCTTTGTTCGGCGCGGTGCCGCTGATGATCGGCCTCGGCGAAGGCAGCGAGCTGCGCCAGCCGCTCGGCATCGCCATCTTCGGCGGCCTGATCCTGAGCCAGATCCTGACGCTCTACACCACCCCAGTGGTCTATCTCTATCTCGACCGCGCCAGGCTCTGGAGCCAGCGGCGGCGCGCCGCGCGGCGGGCACGGCGGGCAGCGGCAGCCCCATCCTGATTAAGTCGTGTACTCACAAATCCGCAACGCGTGTGCGGGGCAGCCGAGGTCCGCGCTACCCGAAGAGCAGACGTCGGCGGTACCTGAGTGAGTGTCCGCCAAGGGCCCAACAGCGGACAATGACTGGCCTTCCGCGTTCTCCGGAAAACGGAGTAAGCTACGCCTACTGCCGTCCGTGCCAATTGTTGTGGAGGGACTGGCCATGAAACTTCGCCGCCGAAATTTTCTGCGTCTCGCCGCGGGGCCGGTCAGATTGTGTTCCCGCCGCCGCGGGAGGATGCTCTCATTTCCGCGCGCAAAACTTCGCCTTGACGGACCGAACCAGGACAGGAGAACCAGACATGGCCGCCTTTCAAGAGGTTTTCCGCCGCTCCGGCATCGATGAGCGCCGCAGCCCGCCGGGCATGGTGGTGCCGTTCGGCGGCTCCAACATCGTGGCGCTGATCGATCCCGGAAGAAAGCTCAAAGTCGATCCTAACGCCCATGCCCTCGGGATCAAGGAGATCGATGGCGCCGATACCCTTAGACGCGTAATGCAAGCCAGAGACACCTTCTCCAAACCCGATATCGATCCGCAGCTCAGGGCCGCATCACTTCCCGCCACCTTCAATAGCGATGCACGGTTTTTCGAAATCAATGGCCGGATTAAGCCGATTGGCTTTCCCGGCCTGGAGGTGGTGGCCCGGTCGGCCGGCCGGAAGATCGAAGCCAAGCTCCATGTCGCCGTGCTGCCAGAAATCAAGATCAAGGTCGCGTTCCGCAATGTCATGATTCCGGGGAGTGGCGGCGCTCCGGCGTTTCACGCCAAGAAGCCCTGCAACGAGCAAGATGAATTGCTGACGATGAACAATATATGGAGGCCGCAGGCCAACATCCGCTTCGAGCGGGTACCAAGCGACTGGCTGGTCATCGACGACTCGCAGGCTGCCGTCAAACAGGAGCTCGCCAACGCCACTGGCATGAAGGATGCGAACCTGGCGACCTTTCCCGATGTGATCGAGGTCGAAAAACTGAAGAGCTTGTTCGTCAAACACAAAGTTCAGGGCGCCCATCTAACCATTTTCTGCGTCGATAAACTTTTGTCCAATGGCGGCTTCCCCAATGGCTCGTTTGCTCGATCGCTGGACCTTGCCTTCATCAGCTCGCAACGCGGGCCCAACACGTCTGCCCATGAAGCCGGGCACTTTCTCGGCTACTACTCGAAGAGCGCGAGCAAACCTTGGGACAGCCAAGGCCACACGCTGGAGACCGATCCGAAAACCGGAAAAGAAAACAGGGCGGAAGACATCAAGATGCTGATGCGCGGGGGAGGCGCCGGGTGGAAAATTCCGTTCAATCTCGTCAAGGAGTTCCGCGACTTCCCCGGCTAGCATCCGAAGATTAGACAGAAGCTGGAAATCACTCCAGGCGTTGAATGTCGCCTTTGGGTCACAAGAAGGTATCTCCGCGGCCGGGCAGCCTGTCCGCTTTACCTCTAACAGCGGACGTCCCGCATTGATGAGGTCAGGTTGAAGCGTCATCGCGCTCTTTAGCTTGTTGTTGAGCACGATCTCCGCGCAAACGCGCGTTCCGCGTTTGTCGCGAGGGAAAAGCCGCTTCGCACTTCTCCGGATCATGCTGTAGCCATCGTTAACAGACCCGCGCCGGTCTTGCCAACCTGCCGCGAGGTGGCAGGCGCAAGGAACCGATCTGTGACTCCAGCTCCGGAAATCGCCGTGTCGCGCTGGTTCAACACCAGTGAACCCCTGACCTTGGCGGCGCTGCGCGGCCGCCCGGTCCTGCTGCACGCATTCCAGATGCTGTGCCCCGGCTGCGTCGCGCACGGCACGCCGCAGACCCAGCGCGCGTTCGAGCTGTTCAAGCATTCCGACTTGCAGGTGATCGGGCTGCACACCGTGTTCGAGCACCACGCGGCGATGACGGAGGTGTCGCTGGAGGCCTTCATCCACGAATACCGGCTGACCTTTCCGATCGGCGTCGACGAGGCCGGCGACGGCACGCCGATCCCCGTCACCATGCAGCGCTACGGCATGCAGGGAACGCCGACCAGCATCCTGATCGGCCGCGACGGCAACATCGTGCATCACGGCTTTGGGCAACAGAGCGACATGGCGCTCGGCGCGATCATCGCAGCCGAGCTCGCCGCGGCGCGCGGCTGACGCCGCCCTGCCCGACTGCAACCTATGCGCAGCCCTTGCACCATCTGCGTTATGACGGCGTCGCGAAATGCGTGATACCGTTGCGTCAACCAGAACCGTCACTTTGCGGGAGGATCTCATGAAGACCTATCAGCTCTATATCAATGGCCAGTATGTCGACCCCGCCAATGGCGAGTGGTTCGACAGCATCGATCCCTATCGCGGCGAGGCCTGGGCCAAGATTCCGCGCGGCTCGGCTGCCGATGCCGACAAGGCGGTGAAGGCCGCCAATGAGGCGATGTGGCGCGGCCCGTGGGCGAAGATGACCGCGTCGGCGCGCGGCAAGGTGATGCGCAAGCTCGGCGACCTCGTCGCCGCGAACACGGAACGTCTCGCCGAGATCGAGGTGCGCGACAACGGCAAGCTGATGGCCGAGATGCTCGGCCAGCTGCGCTACCATCCGGAATGGTGGTGGTATTTCGGCGGCCTCGTCGACAAGCTCGAGGGCGGCCTGGTGCCGATCGACAAGGCGGATACCTTCGCCTACACGACGCATGAGCCGGTCGGCGTCGTCGCGGCGCTCACCGCCTGGAACTCGCCGCTGCTGTTCGTCGCCTGGAAATGCGCCGCCGCGCTCGCCGCCGGTTGCGCCGTGGTGGTCAAACCATCGGAATTCACCTCGGCGAGTACGCTGGAGTTCGCGGCGCTGACCAAGGAAGCCGGAATTCCCGACGGCATCTTCAACGTGGTGACCGGCTTCGGGCCCGAGGCAGGCTCCGCACTGATCTCACATCCCGGCGTCGCAAAAATCACCTTCACCGGATCGGATACCACCGGCGCAAAAGTCTATGAGACTGCCGCCAAGAGCCTGAAGCGCGTCTCGCTCGAGCTCGGCGGCAAGTCGCCCAACATCGTGTTCGAAGATGCCGACCTGACCGCAGCTGCGGCCGGCGCGATCTCCGGCATCTTCGCCGCAACCGGCCAGACCTGCATCGCCGGCTCGCGCCTTCTGGTGCAGAGCTCGATCAAGGACAAGTTCGTCGCGCGGGTGCTGGAGCTGGCAAAGTCCGCCAAGATCGGCGATCCCATGAAATCCGACACCAATGTCGGCCCGATCACGACGCCGGCGCAGTACAAGAAGGTGCTCGACTACATCGACATCGCCAAGGCCGAGGGCGCGCGCTGCCTGCTCGGCGGCAAGCCGGCCACGGGCGAGGGCATCAAGGGCGGCCAGTTCGTCGAGCCGACGATTTTCACCGATGTCGACAACACCATGCGGATCGCGCGCGAGGAGGTGTTCGGGCCGGTGCTGTCGATCATCTCGTTCGACACCGAGGAAGACGCCATCCGGATCGCCAACGACACGATCTACGGCCTTGCCGCCGGCATCTGGACCAAGGATCTCGCGCGCGCCATCCGCGTGCCGAAGCAGCTGCGCGCCGGCACCGTGTGGGTCAACACCTACCGCGCCATCAGCTACATGATGCCGTTCGGCGGCATGAAGTTCTCCGGCGTCGGCCGCGAGAGCGGCATCGACGCGGTGCGCGAATATCAGGAGACCAAGAGCGTCTGGATCTCGACCGCGACGGACGTGCCGGCCAATCCATTCGTGATGCGATGAGCGCGCGTTTTCTCGCTTCGGTTCACCTCTCCCATCGGGGGTGAACCGAGTCGCAGTCCGAACACCTCAGGAAAGCTAATGCATAGCCATCGGATTTCCGCCGTCCACGACAATCGTTTGTCCCGTCACGCTGTCCATTCGGCAGTAAGCCACCACGAGCTGGGCAATGTCATCGACGCTTCCGGTTCGTCCAAGCACTGACTGGGCGCGCGCCATCTGCCGCATTGCTTCGGGCACGCGCTCGGCCATGCGCGTTCCTTCGACCAAGCCGGGGGCGACACAGTTGACGGTCACTTCGGGCGACAATGTAACTGCCAGGCAATGCGTAAGATGGATCAATGCCGCCTTGCTGACCGCGTAAGCGATACTGCTGCCACCTGGTGCAACCCCGGCAATTGACGCGATATTGACAATGCGACCTGCCTTGTGCCGCCGAAGTTCAGAGGCAAAACCCCGTGCGAGCAGAAATGGTCCGCGAAGATTCGTTTCAAGAATCCGATCCCAGATCTCCGGCGTTAGCGCGTCGAGCTCCTTGAACGGGATGCCGACGTTCCACGCGGCGTTGTTGATCAGAATATCGATCCGGCCAAAATGGCCGGCCACGGCTTTGACGCACGCATCGATCGATTGAGGATCCCGCTGATCAAGCTGGACCGCATGGCTGCGCCGGCCAGCCATCCGCAGCGCCTCAACCAATTCACCCGCCCGCGCCGCTTCCGCTACGTAGGAAACGGCAACGTCCGCACCGGCGGCGGCGAGAGCCTTGGTAATCGCCTCTCCAATTCCACCCGACCCGCCGGTGACCAATGCGACTTTTCCGTTGATATCCATGGCTCCCCCTCGTTCGCACGAACGGCAACGCTCAGGGTCAAAGATACACGTTTCAACGGAACCGGCAAAATTGCGCCTGAATGTCATCGTGCGGCATCACCCTGCCGCCCGTGCTCGGCAATGCAAGCATCTGGTTGGCGGCCTAGCCAGGCAGCGGCCAGGTGACGTCCCTGCCCTTCAGTTCCTTGTAGCGTCGGGTGTGGGCGCGAATGCTTCCGAGATCCGACATGGCGCGCGACAGCAGGTCCCGGTCGAGCCGCGCGGCGGCATCGATCGCCGTCATTGTGGTCGCCTGCAGCGCGCGCTTCGAAAACGCGTAGGCCGTGTAGCAATCCGGCGGTACCAACGCCGCCCAAACGACGGCCGCATCGAGCAACTTGTCCGGCGCGACCGTCTGCTGGACGACGCCCAGTCGCGTCGCCGCGGCGAGATCGTAGACCTGACCAAACAGCGTCAATTCGAAAGCCGATCGAGGACCGATCGCATGCTTGATGATCTCGCAGTAGACAGCCGGCATCGGAATGCCGATGGGGACCTCGTTCAGCGCGAACTGCAGCGGACCTTCGCTGGCGATCCGGTGATCGCAATCGATCGCAGTGATGAATCCACCTGCATAGGCATGGCCGTTGATCGCAGCTACCGTCGGCCTCGGATACGTGAAGAGACGGAGGTTCGTCGCACGATATTCGTCGAACCAAGCATCGATCTCCTTGATTGATTGGCGCGCGAACATCGGGAAGTGATGATCGAAGTCGAGACCTGCCGTGAACACCGCGCCAGATCCGGTCAACACGACGGCGCAATCGGCGAACTCGGCTTCCAGGCGGTCGAAGGCTGCGTGAAGGTCGGCGAAGAAGGTCGGATTCTGCGCATTGACCTTGTTGGTGTTCATTGTCACTACGGCAACGTGCGGGTGCTTGCGTTCAATGATCCAGGGCATCGGTCATCCTATGGTTGCGAAAGATCAGGCAAGCTTGAACAGACGCCACGCGTTGTCGGTCAAGAATGCCGAACGGGCGTCGACGCCGAGTTGGAGGTCGTCGAGACCGGCGAGGCACTCACCTGCGGGCCAGAAGGGATGGTTGGATCCGAAGAGAACCCGATGCCTTTTGTTGCCGCGCATATACCCGACGAGATCGGACGGGTAGCGGCTGACCTTGTAGGCCGATGTGTCGATGAAGACGTTCGGGTACTTCATGACCAGCGATAACATCTCGCCGAGCCACGGGACGCCGATATGGCCGCCGAGAATGCGAAGCTCGGGAAATTCGAGCGCGACACGATCGAGATAGGGAATGGGACGCCCCGGTTCGGATTCGCGCAGAGGCCCCGCGTGTCCGACCTGCGTGCAGAACGGGATATCGAGTTCGCAGCACTCCGCGAACAGAGGATAGTACCGGCGATCGTCCGGCGGCAGCCCCCACACCCAGGGCAGAATACGTAGTCCCTTAAAGCCGTCTCTCTTCACGCGCAGCCTCAACTCTCGTACCGCGTCCATCGGGCGGAAGAGATCGACCGAAGCGATTCCAACGAAGCGGTCAGGGTGAGCCTGGCAGTGTTGGGCGACCTCGTCGTTACTGATCATCGGCCCGCCCGGACCGTGCCAGCCACAGAGCATGCCCATAGAAACGCCTGCACGATCCATCTCGGCAAGCGTGTCTCCGATAGGGGGCGCCGTTTCCGACCATTTGCCGGGTCTCCACCGACGCAACGACTCGAACATCGGATCCCCGATCCAAGCGGGATTCGGATGCTGCATCCAGGCGTCGATGATCATTCTGAGCTGCCCGCGTCTGACGATGGATCGAGGCGACGGCCCGCGACCTGCCAGCGTGAAGGGCGAACCTGCTCAACCGGATTCGGTCGTGGTCCCGAGTGGCCACACCGCCATCACTAGACGCGAGGATCGTTCGGCGTCTTGAAGAAATCGGACAGCCTGCGCACGGGGCCTGCCCCACGCCTGCCGGAACGCCCCGGGCGTGACACCGGCGTGTCGCCGAAACTCTCTGGTGAGGTGGGCCTGATCGGAAAATCCGAGATCAGATGCAATCCCCGACAGACCATCGCCTCCCGCCGCGATTTCGTAGACCGAGCGACGGAACCGCTGCACGGCAAGAAAACGCTTGGGCGGGCAACCGGTCGACGTTCGCACTCGCCTCTGCAGCGTCCGGACCGATTTACCGATATGGCCCGCCAGGTCGCTCACCCGGCCATGCGGCGCATCCAGCGGGTCGCACCCCAGGATCGAGGGGGGCCTCGCCTTCCGCGCGAGCGCGAGTAACATCAGATCCACGCTGTCGAGGATGTCAAAGCACGATGGACTGTCCCGGACGATTCGCGCCAGCGCATCGCGACACGCGACGATCGTCGGATTGTGGACGCTCGGCGTTCCCGGGCAATTCGGTTTCAACTTGACGCCGACGATCCAACCGAAGAACGCCCTTCCTTTTCTTCTGCAATTGAGGCTCGGCTCGTTGAAGACCACTTTGCCGGCCGAATCGCCTTCCCGGAATACGAAGGCAAGCTCCTTGAGCGGGGAAGCGAACGATATCCGGCTTTCCGTCAGCCGGCCCCGGTCTTTCAGGATATAGATCGAGTCCACAAAGGCGGCCTGATCGTCGCGCGGTGCGAATTCAGCGTAGAACGAGGGATGGGCGAAGACGCTGTCTTCGCCTTTGTCCGTTTTGATCGGACCAACGGTCATCAGTTTTCGACGCTTGATCAGCAATTGCTTGGTTCGCTGTTGAATGCACTTACGACTGATCTATCATACACCTCCGTAGCGGCAATTTAAACGCAAAGCCGCCGGTGTAGAAGGTGGCCCATTGGTTCGCGATGATCGGCTCTTCTGACAAGCAGCTGCTCGCCGGCACCGTGCGGGTGAACACCTTGCGCGCCTTCAGCTATATGATGCCGTTCGGCGGCATGATGCCTGCCGGCGTCGGCCGCGAAAGTGGCATCGCCCTTATTCGCGGTCATTGAACTGGTCGTTGCGAAAGGTCCGCCGGTCGGCTAAGTTATGCTCTACGAAGAGTCTCCGTGCTCATTCGTCCTTTCGCGCGACTGGCGAGCCAACGTGGAATTGACCACGGTGAAGCGCAAAGGGTACGACGCCGATCGCCTGGGCAACCCATCTGCTGGAAAAACAGCGTGTTGAGGAGCCCGAGCATGCCGTCGTTTCGCAACGAACTGTCCATCAACGATCAAGAGATCGCCGCCGCCCTTGCGGGCGAAGAGCGCCGTCAGCAGGACGGCGTCGAACTGATTCCGTCCGAGAATTACACCTACCCGGAGGTGCTCGAACTGCTCGGATCGGTCTTCACCAATGAATATTCGGAAGGATATCCGGGACGCCGATACTACGGCGGCCAGCAGTATACGGACAACATCGAGAACCTCGCGCGGCAGCGGGCCTGCTCGCTGTTTCGTGCCGGGCACGCCAACGTTCAGCCGCTTTCCGGGTCACCGATGAATCAGGCCGTTTATCTCGGCCTACTGAATCCCGGCGACACCATTCTCGCCATGGACCTGTCCCATGGCGGTCATCTCACCCATGGCGCGCCGGTGTCCCACATGGGGCGCCTGTTCAACTTCATTCGCTACAAGACGGCGCCGTCAAACGGCGGCGCGATCGATTTCGACGCATTGCGCGCGATGGCGCGTGAAGCGCGCCCGAAGATGGTGTTGTGCGGCTACAGCTCCTATCCGCGCGACCTGGACTATGCGGCGTTCAAGAGCATTGCCGACGAGGTCGGCGCGCTGACGATGGCTGACGTGAGCCATTATGGCGGACTGGTTGCCGCTGACGTCATGCGCAATCCGCTTGATGCCGGCTTCGACGTCATGACGACGACATCCCACAAGTCGCTGCGCGGCCCCCGCGGCGGGATCATCCTGTGCCGGAAGGAACATGCCGGCCGGATCGATGCTTCGGTCTTTCCCGGTTTGCAGGGCGGACCTCACATGAACGTCGTGGCGGGGATTGCCGTGACGCTCAGGAAGGCGGCGACGGCGGATTTCCAGGCCTACGCACGGCAGGTCTTGCGCAACGCGAAGGCGCTTGCCGGCGCGCTGATGGAGCGCGGGATGAAGCTGGTCACCGACGGGACCGACAATCACATGATGGTCGTCGATACGGCAGCATCCGTCGGACTGGACGGGCGAGCGGCCGAGGACGTGCTCGATGCCATCGCCATCACCACGAACAAGCAAGTCATTCCGGACGATCCGCGCCCGCCGCTGCGGCCGAGCGGCGTTCGCCTTGGGACACCGGCGGCGACCACGCGCGGCATGGGAGAAGCCGAAATGCATCGTATCGGCGGGTTCATCGCGGCGGCGCTGCAGGCGAATGGAGACGATACGGTCGTCGCGCGCCTCAGGTCAGAATGCACCGAGATGTGCCGGGCTTTTCCTGTTCCGGGCGTGGTGTCCGCCTCCGGACCGAACTGATCGGCGGCACACCGGCGCATCAGGGATTGCCGACCTCGAAGGCCAGCAGAACGTTGCCGGGCAATCCGCTCCACTGCGCGTAGCCGGAATTGACGTACAGCATGTGATCCACAACGATCGGACCCGGTCCGTCCATGGCACCGCCACGGGCCGAGACGCCATTCACCGTAGTGTAGTCGCGGGCGGTGTCGATCTCCCAAAGCAGCCGTGCGTCATCGGTCGCATAGGCGCGCAAGAAGCCGCTCACGCCGCCCGAGAACACGACGCCGGGAATCACGGTGATCGCGGCCGACAGCGCCGGGCTGCACTGGGGGCGGTCGCCGCAGGCCACCGGCGCCACCTGCATCGTGATCTTCCCGGTCGCGAGATCCAGCCCGAACAGGCCGCCGCCTTCGCTTGAGTTCAGACGCCTCGTGCCGTCCCTTAGAAACCGCACGTCCGAATTGGCGACATAGATACGGTCCTGGTCCGCAGCCGAGCCCCATTCGGTCCCGCCCAACGGGCCGCCCTGGCCGATCCGCGTCTGCCACAGGATCTTGCCCTCATTGTCGGGATCCAGCGCATGGACCACGCCGGATTTCTGGCCGATCGCCAGCACGCGTTGCCCGCTACGCAGGCTCACCAGGATGGGCGATTGTCCAAAATCATGATCGGGACCGCGGCTGTCAGGACAGTTCGACTGGTCGGTGCCGAAACACGCAACGACGAAGCTGTCCCTGGGCGTGGCCTGCTGATGCCAAAGCATCCGGCCGGTCGCCAGATCGAATGCGAGGACGGCATCGCTGGTATCGGTCGCCGGATCGGCATAGCTGTTCGACGTCGCGACATAGAGCGCCCCGCGTTGCACGTCGATCGTCGGCGCGGACCAGACCGACGCTCCGGCCGGACCGAACAGCTGGGTGCCGATGGCGTTCGTCTTGGTCGGATGCGGCGTTTCAGGAATGGTGTAGCTCTTCCAGATCTGCGCGCCGGTCTCGGCCTTCAACGCAACGACGCTGCCGCGAAACGTGCAGCATTGGTAGGTCGGCCGCGACCCCGTGGCCTCCTCGATCGACGAAACCCCGACATAGACGACGCCGGAATGGAAGACGGGCGCGCCGGTGATCCGGGCGGCCAGATGGTCGTCGACCCTGCTCTTCCAGATCAGCGCGCCGGTCGCAGCATTCACGGCGTAGACGTTGGCGAACACGTCGCCAAAGAAGATCGCGGGCTGGCCGTTGTCCAGCGGGGCAAAACTGATCGCGGTGCGGACCGCCGCCTCGGTCGGAAACACCCAGCGGGTGCATCCGCTTTTGGCGTCGAGGGCGTGGACCTTGCGGTCGCCGCCGCCGACGAACAGCAGGCCGCCGACGACGGTCGGCTGAGCGAAGGCGGTGGACGTGTTCGGGAATCCGAACGCCCATTTCAGACGTAACCGAGGGACTTCATCTGATGTGAGGCCAGCCGTTGCCGCCGGCTGAAACCGGCTGTTGTTGAGATCCGCGCCCCAACCGTTCCACCCTGGCCCATCGGTCGGCTGCGGAAAGCCGGCCTCGCTCGGGGCGCATTGGCCTGCGTTCCCGGTCGACGCATGCGACGCGGCCTTGCCGGTGACGAGCGAGGCGACCGCCGCGCGCTCGTCACCGGTCAGCCCCTGCGCGAAGGATGCCATCGCGCCCGTGGTGATCGCACCCAGAACCTCGTCGAACGATTTTGCCTGCAGCGCGGCGCGGCTCGGCACGCGACTATCCGCGTTGCCGCTGTCGTGGCACTGCGCGCAGCGTTGCGCGTAGAGCGCGGCGGCGCGTTGCTGCGCTGTCGCCGGAAGGCAAGACCAGATCAGGATGACGGCCGTCGCAGCAACCAGTTTCATCGTCGTTCACCAGCGTTGCTGTTGATGACAAGAACTGTTGCAGCCTAGCAGAACCCGGCTGGTTGCCAATCCCGCCCCGACGACACCAACAGATCCCGCGGTGCAAGCAGCCAAGGCGTGGATGCCCGGGAAAAGCCCGGGCATGACGGTTTGCGAGACGCGGGGGGTGACGCCGGCCGCGTCACCCGCCTTGCACACGGAGCCGGCACGGGCTCACGTCACGGCAGACGATCAGTGACCCGCCGCGATCCTGGTCGGACCGCAGACATCGTCCTGCGGGTCCTTGCCGTCGTCATTGGCGCGGCCATGGTCCTTCATCCGGCCATGATCACCATCGCAATTGACGGGAGCGAACGACACGCCGCGATAGACCATGCCGAAGGCCGGCGGCACGACGACATCGAAGGCCTCATTCGCCGGAAGCGCCGTCGCCGCCACCTTGTCCGTGATGGCGACCACCAGATTCGGATCGGCGCCGGGCTCGACCGAATTGCTCACCGTCGACGTCACGGCGAAGATCGTCGCGGTGCCGTTGCGGTTCACGCGGCCGGTGATGTTGCGCAGGCCGCCTGTTGCCGGGTCGGTCGGATATCCCTTCACATGATAGGCCGTGCCGAGGTTCAGCCCCTTCTGCAGCGTGTAAGCAAGGCTCCAGCTGCTGTTCGCATAGACCCATTTCTGAAGGCCCGCCGTCGGTGACGTTGCCGCGTCGGCCAGGTTGCCGTCGCCTTCCTGGGCGACATAAAGCGTCGTCGCATTGGCAAACCAGATGCCGAAGGGATAGAAGCCGTTCGCGCCGGAGTTCACCGCGGGATTGCTCGGGAAACCCGGAAGAATGCCGAACGTCGTCGCGGCGGCCGTATCCCGGGTCGGGAGCACTCCCGGCGCGCCGACCTGATAGACGGTGTTGATGCCGTTGCTTCCGCTGCCCTTGGTTACGTAGAGCGTGTTGTCAGAGATCGCGAGGCCGCGGAAATTGTCGTCTTTGCCGGACTTGTCCGCGGCAAAGCCGAGCTGGCCGACGGAGAAGCCGAACTGAAAGCCGTTCTTGCTGCCGGGCGTTCCCTGCTGCACGCCAACCACGGTGTCAGAACCATCGCTGCCCGGCGTCGCGAGTTGAACGCCGGTGTCATTGACGATCAGCACCGGCTGGGTGCCGCTGCCGTTTCCGGCATTGCCGACCGTGAAATACTGGTCGGCCTGGGTGCCATTGACCTTGTTGGCGCGGATCGCGCCGCGGCCATTGTCGCCGCTATAAACGTTGACCTTGGTCCGGTGCAGTGATCCGTCGAAGCCCAGCTCCGCGACCACGCGTGCATGCACGCTGGTGTCCGGATTGGTGGGATCGACATGGCTGGGCGAATTGGAGTTGGAGACGTCCAGCTCGTTCACCGCAGCGTCATAGCCCATGAATGTCACGGCCTTGCCGTCGGGCGACAAATGAAGCGACAATTCTGACTTGGAGCTGAAGCTTGTCACCGCCACGTCCGCCGGCACGGTCAGCGCGCCGATTTCGCGAAGGCGATCGCCTTCCAGATGATACTTCTTGATCACGACCGGCGCAGTCACGCCGAAGTTCGAATCAACAGCCACATTGTTGAACACCGTCGGATAGGTGCCGTCGGCCACCGCAATTCCGCCGGTCGGCAGGGTCTGGCCCACGGCGACGGTCGACGGCTTGCCTGCGTAGAGCGCGCCGCTGACGAGCAACTCGTGCGGATTGCCAGCAGTCTGGGAAACGGCCGGATGGACTGCGAACAGCACCGGTGAGAGAGCCGTCCCCGCGATCAGGCGCCGGACAATTGCGCGGCCGATTGCCTGTGGTGTGGAGATTGTCTTGAACATCGGAGAGCCCCCATTTTTTGAAGATCAAAATGGATTGCTCATAAGCGGCGGATCGCAACACTGCTGTGACAGATCTCCGACTGTCGCGTTCACGTTTCGGAAAATGTTGATGCGATCCACCGATCGTTGCAGAAGGCGGTTGGCCGGCAATCTTCCGAAACAATAGGGATGGAGATTGAGCGCCCATCCAGCCGTGGGACGACGGCTTCGGGCACGACCGTTTGTGGGAAGAACTCCGCGCTAACCCTTCGCCTCGCTCGGCACGCCGCCGAACAATTGCGCCTGCTCGGCGCGGCCGGCTTCGACGATGCGGCTGGTGGCGGTCTCGATCTGGTCGCGCAGGCGGGTCATGAACTCGTCGCGCGGCAATCCCGGCGGCAGCGGATCGAGGAATTCGACCACCAGCGTGCCGGGATAGCGCATGAAGGTGCGTCGCGGCCAGAACAGCCCGGAATTGAGCGCGACCGGCAGGCACGGCACGCCGCTCTCGGCATAGATCTGCGCGACGCCGGCCTTGTAGTTCGGCACAGCCCCAGGCGCGGTGCGCGTGCCCTCCGGGAAGATCACGAGCTGACGGCCGAGCTTCACCTCGGCCGCCGCGCGCTTCAGCGTCTTGATCAGCGAGCGCGGGCCGCCGCCGCGCTCCACCGAGATCATGCCGACCTTCTTGAGGTACCAGCCGAACACCGGAATCATCATCAGCTCGCGCTTGAGGATGAACAGCGGATGGTCGAAGAAGCGCACCAGCGCAAACGTCTCCCAGAACGACTGGTGCTTCGAGGCGATCACCAGCGGTCCCTTCGGAATCTTCTCGACGCCGCGAAACTCGATCTTGATGTTGCAGACCACGCGCATCAGGAACAGGCTGATGCTGGCCCAGGCGCCTTCGAGTGCCATCATCGCGCCGCGCGGCAGCAGCAGCGCCGGCAGCGCGATGATGCAGAGCACCACCAGCACCAGATAGAACAGCACGTTGAAGATCAGCGAGCGCAGGAAGATCATTTCAGTCCTTGTTTGAGCATGATCTCCGCGCAAACGCGTTCCGCGTTTGTCGCGAGGGAAAACCGCTTCGCACTTTTCCGGATCATGCCTGGTCCTAATTCGCCTGCGCCGTCGCCGGGCGGCGCGGTGCGGCTGCCGGCTCGGCGAGATCGGAGGTCAGGTCGAGGCCGACATCGGCGAGCCGCACCCGGACCTCCGCGGCGACATATTTGGCGTACTCCGATAGCAAGAGACGGACGGTTCCGCCACTGGTCCACCACGGTTCGTCGCGCCATTTGTCGCCAACGACCGCGAACGGGATCAGCGTGACGTCGGGCATTGCATGTGACAGTTCCACGATCGCGCGCGGCATGTGGTAGTTCGAGGTCACCACGATCAGCGATTTGAAGCCGCGCTCGCGCGCCCAGCGCCGCGTCTCCGCCGCATTGCTGCGGGTGTTGACCGCCGAGCGGTCGAGATCGACGCAGCAGCTCATCAGCCCCCGACTGTCGGGCACCGAGCGGGAGATGTCACCGGCGTCGTTGGTCGGATGCACACCCGAGATCAACAGTCGCTTGCCGTAGCCCGCGGCGAGCAGCTCCATCGCGTCCGACACCCGCGACGAGCCGCCGGTCAGCACCACGATGCCGTCGGCATTGCGCGGCGGATCGCTCTCGACGCCGCGCAATTGCGAGAGGAAGCCGACAAAGCCCACCGCCGCGGCAACGAAGCCGAACGCCAGCGGCGCGACGATGACGGCGCGCAGCCAGCCGCGCGGGCGCGCGGCATGGCCATTCGGCGACGTATCGTCGGACTGCAAACTCATGTGATGCGGTTACCCTTCCCCCCGGGCGATTTTAATGCATGAACCGGAAAAGTGGAAACCCGGTTTTGCCGTGACGACGGCTGCGCGAATACGCGCGGGATCACACTCTGGCGGCGAAATGCGATCACGCGACTGGCCTCATGGTTGCGCCGTCGTGCGCCGTCAGTCGATGTCGTCGAGCGTGGCGAACAAGGTGCGCCGCGACGCCCAGGCGGTGATCGCCGCGATCAGCACCGCCTGCATCGCCAGCACCAGATAGCCCGACGGGCGCAGCGAGAACGTGCCGAGCAGCGCCGCGAACTGGTCGCCCACCGGCGTGCCGGAGAACCAGTTGGCGATCGACTCGGAGAAGCCAAACGCCAGCATCGCCGCACCGCCGCCGATCAACCCGCCTTCAAGGCCGAGCCGGAGGAAATGCCGCAGGAAGCGGTTGGCGATGTAGCTGTCGCCGGCGCCGACGAAATGCAGCACCTCGACGATCGGACGGTTGGACGCCATCGCGCCGCGGGTCGCAAACGACACCGAGATGATGGTGGCGATGATCACGAGGATGAGGATGCCGACGCCGGCAAACACGGTGGCGCCGGTCATCGAGCGCATGCGCTCGATCCAGGCGCGGTGATCGTCGACGCTTGCGGTCGGCGCCACCTGCGTCACCCGCGCGCGCAGCGCGGCGAGATCGAGCGTGGTGCCGGGCTGCACCCGCGCCACGATGACGCGCGGTACCGGCAGCTCCTCGATCGAGAGCCCGCTGCCGAGCCACGGCTCCAGCAGTTTTGCGGACTCCTCCTTGCTGAACGGCCGGACCTCGAGAATGCCGGACTGCGCCCGCATCGCTTCCGCTGCGGCCTGCGCGTCGCGATCGAGGTCACGGCCCGGTGAGGGGCGCACCTGGATGGTGATCTCGCTCGACACTTCGGACTGCCATTCGGCCGCGGATGCACTGACCAAGAGAACGGTGCCGGTCGTCAGCGAGGCGAGGAAGGTCATGATCGCGACCACCGCGACCAGCGCGCGGCCCGAGATCGAGGCGCGCGGCACGATCGGCGACATGTTGCGCGCCGTGGCCGGGACCTGCGGGCGTTCGCGCCCGAGATCGACCAACGACACTTTCTCGTCGCCGCTCCTATTCATAGATGTGCAGCCGTCCCTGATGCAGCACCAGCCGCCGCGCCTCGTATTGATCCATCAGCGTGATGTCGTGGGTCGCGATGATAACAGCGGTGCCCGATTTGTTGAGCTCGATGAACAGCCGCAACAGGCGGCGCCCGAGCGTCGGATCGACGCTGCCGGTCGGCTCGTCCGCCAGCAGCAATTGCGGCCGCGAGATCACCGCGCGCGCGATCGCCGCGCGCTGCTTCTCGCCGCCCGACAGGATCGGCGGCAGCGCATCCATGCGCTCGCCGAGGCCGACCCATTTCAGGAGGTCGATCACCTCGCGGCGATAGCTCGATTCGTCGCGGCCCATCACGCGGAACGGCAGCGCGACGTTCTCGTAGGTCGTCATGTGGTCGAGCAGGCGAAAATCCTGCAGCACGATGCCGATCCGCTTGCGCAGGTCGGCGACCTGGTCCTTGCTCAGCAGGGAGACGTCCTTGCCGAACAGATTGACGAGCCCGCGGGTCGGCCGCAGCGACAGAAACAACAGCCGCAGCAGCGAGGTCTTTCCGGCGCCGGACGGGCCGGTCAGGAACTGGAACGAATGCGCCGGGATCATGAACGAGAGGTCGCGCAAAATCTCCGGGCCGAGCCCGTAGCGCAAACCGACATTTTCGAACCGAACCAATGCGCTAGCTCCGTTCGAGAGGGCCGATGGCCGAATACCCCATACTGCCGGCCGACCGGCCGCGAACCGCACAGAAAGGTTGTGCGTCGGTTATGGTTTCCGATTCGTTAACGGTCGCTAAGTAGCATCCGAGCATACCACACGGTGGAGATTCGGCTCCATGCATATCGTTTGCCCGCATTGTACAACATCCTATGCCATCAATCCGGCCACCCTGGGGGAGGCCGGGCGCAGCGTCCGTTGTTCCCGCTGCCGGGAGGTCTGGCTGGCCCGGCCGGAGGACGCCATCGGGGTGACGGCGCCCGCCTTGGCCCATCAGTCCGCAGGCTCCGATCTCGCCGCCGAATGGGACGCGATGGGCCGGGAGGAGGCTGACGAGACCCCGGTGGTCGAAAGCCCCTCGATTTCGGCCGATTTGCCCACCGAAGGGAACGAGTGGCCGGCGGTCGCCGCGGCGGATGCCGCTGCCCATGCCGACGGCCAGGAGGTGACCGGAACCAAGCGCCGCTTCCGCCTGCCGCGGCTTCCCCGCCTGTTCCGGCTGCCCTCCCTGCCCCGAATTCCGTTCATGCCCGTGATCGGCGCCCTGCCGACCACCTGCGGCGCCATGGCCGCGCTGATCATCGCGCTGTTCGTCTGGCGCAACGACGTGGTGCGGCTGCTGCCGCAGACCGCCCTGTTCTACAAGATGGTCGGACTCGACGTGAATCTGCGCGGGCTCGCCTTCAAGGACCTCAAGATCACCAACGAGACCGTGGACGGCAAGCCGGTGCTGGTGATCGAGGGCATGATCGTCGGCCAAACCAGGAAGCCGGTCGAATTGCCGCGGCTGCGCTTCTCGGTCCGCGACGCGCAGGGCGCGGAAATCTATGCCTGGAATGCGGTGCTGGAGCAGCCGGTGCTCAATCCCGGCGAGCGCGCCTTCTTCAAGTCGCGCCTCGCCTCGCCGCCGCCCGAAGGCCGCAATATCGACGTACGCTTTTTCAACAAGCACGATCTCACCGGCGGCCGCGCCTGAGCCGCCGGCAAACACTCTCGGAAACCGACCCATCACCATGACGCGTGTTCTGATCGCCGACGACGAAGACTCGATGCGCTCGCTGGTGGCGCGCGCCATCGCCATGGACGGCCACGAGACCGTGACCGCGCAGGACGGCGCCGAGGCGCTGGAAATGCTGACCCGCGATGAAGGCGCGTTCGACCTCCTGCTCACCGACATACAGATGCCGGTGATGGACGGCATCGCGCTGGCGCTGACCGCGGCGCGCGACTTCCCGGAGCTGAAGATCCTGCTGATGACCGGCTTCGCCCATCAGCGCGAGCGCGCCTCAGGCCTCGAGGCTATCGTGCATGACGTGGTGACGAAGCCGTTCTCGGTCGCGGATATCCGCACTGCGGTGGCGGACGCGCTGGCGGCGCGGAAGGCCGGCTAGAGCGTTTTCGAGCGAAGTGGACGCCGGTTCGCGTAAAGAATAGGCGTCAAAACAACAAGCTAGAGCTTCGATTCTGTTTCAATCAGAACCGAAGCTCTAGGCGTGCATTCAAATCCGAGCTCAGCTCGGAAAGCATGCCTGGGCAGTCAGCGTCACCGGGGACAGATTGAGAATCTGCGGAAACTGAAATGCATAACTCGCGCTGACCTGGTTGCCGCACGCTGGCGTCGAGTAGGTAAATGTCTGTGCTGGGAGCGTGAGGCCGAATGCTTGCTGGGCAGCGTAATTCGTAATGGAGCTTCCGTTCGGGCAGAGCGTGCTGTTGACAGTTGCGCACCGCGCCGCCATTGCCGTCCCATGTTGAAGCCCGATCTGGGTCCAAAACAGCAGCCCAAATTCGATGATCCCGAATATGAACAGGAAAAACACGGGAGCGGTCAGGGCAAACTCCAGCGCAGAGGCCCCTCGATTGTCTTGCCACAACGTGGTGAGCGTCACTGCAGCCTCGCAGTGGACTGGGCGCTATAGGTGTATGTGGTCGCCACAATCTGGTAGTTGATGAGCGTATTGTAGGTCCCTTGCGCCGAGACCATGGCGTATGTTCCGGCCTGCGCGCCACTGGGGCAAACCGCACCGCAACTGACCGTGCTAACGCCCGCACTCGTTGGGCATCCGCAAAACTGAATCGGCTTGGGCGAAGCGGTGATGGCTGTGGAATTCGTTGCGGCTGTTACCGCGTTGGAAACGCCAGTCGTATCAAAGCCCCGCACAATTGCGTATTGCGCTCCCGCTTGTGCGGCATTTTCGACCTGCATCTTGTGGAAGAGTGCGAGCCCGATGTCGGTGACCGAGACGACCATCAGGGACAGCACCGGGATCATGATGCCGAATTCGATGGCCGCGACGCCACGCCTGTCGAGACCGGCAGCGCGCACGTGCCGCTTGAGCGAACAAAGCAATCGACCACGACTCTTGGATAAGGACCTCTGGATCTGCATCGGAGCCAACCTCATTCGATGAGTTGCGCGGTTTGCGAGCCGATCATCGCGGTGCCGAGCGCCGAGCAGTTCACCTGAACGCTCGACGTGCCGGTGAACGTCAAGGTATCCGCGATGATCTTGGTGCAGGATGTACTCGTGCCGTTTCCGCCACCGAAGCTCAGGTTGGCCTTCGGCAGGTAGATGGCACCGCCGAAGTTCTGAGTGGCGCCCCCCGTAAGATTGAAGGCGGTGCCGGCCGGCATGTTGCGGTCGCCATACATGACGATGCCTTTCGTGGAGCCCGAGGTCGGCGCCGTCAGATCGACGGTCGCGTTGCTACCGATTGAAGCGGTGCCCCAGTTGCTTCCCGACCCCGTAAAAACCAGGGTCACGCCGCTGCCCGTGATCGTGGCGTTTCCGGCGACGCTCAGATTGGCGCCGTCCAGATAATAGATACCCGGATCAAGGCTCAGGGTTGCGCCGGCATTGACCGTAATGTTGCCCTTGTAGCAGCCGGGACTGAGCGAATTCGTTTTTCCATTGGCGTTGACCGTAATCTTGGCGTTCGTGCAGCTCGGCTCTGACGGAGGCGAGACGTTCGCATACGGGTCGGCCACCGGCTTTATGTGCGTCTTGATGCCGTTGGTCGCCGTGATGCTGCTCGCGCCGGAGACGTCGCCGACGACCCCGACCTGATTCGCGGACACCGCCGCGCTGCCGGCGACGTTGAGCGATGGGCTCGCATTTGAGTTGCTGTAAAGGTTGCACTTGATCAGGTTGAGCTGGTTGCTGCCGCTCACATTGACCGCGGGACTGGCGGTCGCATTGAGGGCAAGGACGCAGCCCGTCCCGGAATTCGGCAGGGCGACCGCGCGCGCGGTGACGCGTACAGGATCCGAGCCGAACAAGGCTGATAGCAGCCGCTGTTGCGGCTGGCTCACGACGACCTCGACGGCCTGCAGATTGGATGTGTAGTTGCCGCCCTTCGGCGGCTGGTTCACCGTAACCGTGACGTTGTTCACCGCGTTCGCGTAACCGTAGTTTGCCGTCACGGCATTGGCTTCCGACAAAAGATCGGCGCCTGCACCGGCCGCTGTTGCGGCGCTCACAGCGCCGGAGTCGGCCGCGCTCTGCATGTTCTTGTGCTTGTAGTACCACCACCCCACTTCGGTGCCGAGCCCTGCCGTGCCGACCAGGACCGGCATCAGCAGCGCAAAAATAATGATGTAGCTGCCCGACTGGTCTTGAAGGAATTGTTGAAAGCAGCCGGCCCCCTGCTCGTCACGACGAGCGTGGACCCAAGGCCGGCACAACGGTGCAATGAATGAACAGCTGCAGTGCCTCATATGATCTCCTGAGACGCTTGCCACTTTTTCCCGAGCAGCGTGACGCAAGCGACTTAAATGCGCACCAACGGGAACCCGACAATTTTAGAGAAATTGTGCGAACGAGTGGACGACGCTCGGAGCCGATCCGCGCCAATTGGAACGCGAAACGCTTCGCATAAACCTCTCTGGATTACTGGATTCCGGTCCCGTCCTCGCGCCAAGGCTCCGACGAGGCCAACGGCCTTGGGCGCGCCGAAGCCTGTCGCGAAGGCGGCAAGCCGAGCGATGACAGTGGAAAGTGCGGAGAGACTAGTAATCCTTCAGCAAGCGCTCGATGTAGTCGAGCTCGAGCTGCGGCCGTGACGGATCGGCGAGGCGGCGGCGCAGCTCTTCGAGGATGCGGCGGACGCGCTGGACGTCGATCTCGCCGGGGATCTTCACCGTGTAGTCGTCGCCGAATTCGCGGCCGTGCAGCGGACGGCCGAGCGGATCGGTCTGGTTGCCGCCGCTCTGCTGGCGGCCGGCGCGGTTGCCGGGGCCGTCGCCGGGCTGGTCGCCATCGCCCTGCTGCATCGCGTCGGCAAGGCTCTGCGCGCCCTTGCGCAACGCATCCAGCGCACGTCCCTGCGAATCCACCGCGCCGTCGGCATTGCCCTCGCCGAGCCGGCCGGAGGCATCGCCCATCGCGGAGTCGGCCTGGTCGAGCCCGTCGCCGTCATCGCCCTGATCGCCTTGGTCGCCCTGCTGGGCCTGGTCGCCCTTCTGACCCTGGCCCTTCTGGCCGCGCTGATCCGGACCCATGCCGCGCTTGGCGAGCTCTTCCTGCAGCTTCTTCAGCCGGTCGCGCAGCGCCTGCTGATCCTGCTGCAGGTCGCCCATCGACTGCTCACCCTGCTTGCCGCGCATGCGGTCGCGGCGGGAATCCTGGCCCTGCTTGAAGGTCTTGTCGCGCAGCTGCTGCTGCTTGCGGATCATGTCGCCGAGTTCGTTGAGCGACTGCTGCATGTCGTCGTCGCCCTGATTGGGCTGCGCCATCTGCAGATTTTCCAGCATCTGCTGCATCTGCTCGAGCAGCTGCCGTGCCGCATCCTTGTCGCCGGAACGCGACAGCCGCTCCATGCGGTCGAGCATGTTCTTGAGATCCTGCTGGCTCAACACCTTGGCGTTGGGATCGAGCGGCCGGGCGAGCTGCTGCGGATTGTTGCGGAACTGCTCGGCGAGCTGGCGCAGGAAGTTGTCCAACGCCGCGCGCAGATTGTCGGTGAGCTTCTTGATCTCCTCGTCGGTCGCGCCGCGGTCCAGCGCCTGCTTGAGCGCGTCCTGCGCCGCGCGCAGCGCCTTGTCGACGTCGGAGATGTTGCCGTCCTCGATGGTGACGGCGAGCGCCCACAGGCTGGCCACGACCCCACGCAGCTGGTCGTCGGTGCGTGCCGCCTCGAGCTGGCGGCTGACGGTATGGAGGCCGAGATAATAGCCGGTCTCCGGCATGAACATTTCCGGCGCGATCAACAGCGCCTCGAGTGCGGCGAACACCTGGCCGTTCTGGTTGGCATCGAGCGCCAGGATGCGGCGCTGCTCGATCAGCGCGCGCGCCAGCGGCTTGGTGAACAGGCGCTCCGGCAGCCGCATGTTGAACGGCTCGCTCTTGCCCTCATTGCCGGCCTCGTCCTTGGCCGTCAGCGTCAGCGTGACGTCGGCGCCGGCATAGGGGTCTTCGCTGAGGTCCTTGACGGTCTGGCCGACGCCGTTGCGGGTGCGCGCGTTGGGCAGCACCAGCGCGAATTGCGGCGGCTCGAACAGTGGACGCGGCTGCGCCGCCTTGCCGTCGGCATCCTTGGCAGCATCCTTAGCAGAATCCTTGGGCGCATCGCCTAGCCGCGCCGCGAACTGCGCGCGTGCTTCGCTGACGCCGTAATCGTCCTCGAGCCGGTAGGACATCTGCAGCGAACCGCGCGCCTGCCGCTCCGGATCCTTGGCGAGCGCGATCGACGGCGGGCGGTCCGGCGTCGCGGTGAATTTCCACTGCGGCTGGCCGGCCGGCGCGCGGACATGCGCGGTGCCGTCGGCGGCGATCTTGAAGTGCCGCTCGTTGGTGCCCTTGGGCGCCTGCCCTTCGGGCGCGACCTCGGTGAGGCCGCCACCGACGACGACGTCGATGGTGCCGCCGCTGGAGCGCACCAAAAGCGTGCTGCCGGCCGGAACCGCGAGCGGGGCATTGTCGGCCGCGGCGGCGTCCTTGTTGGCGTTCGACAGGATGATCGGCGGCTTGCCGGTGTAGTTCGGCGGCGTTACCCAGGCATCGACCCGGACATTGGGCGGCGCCATGATGCCGTTCCAGTCGAACGCGGAGGCGACCCGCAGGCCGCGCTCGTCGCCGGCCGCGACATAGGTTGCGACCAGCATCACGATGACCAGCGCGCGCAGCGCCCAGGGGTCATGCAGCGAGACGCGCGGCCGCGGCAGCCCGGCGCGGATGCGCTTGATCGAGGCCAGCGTACGCTCGCGCTGCGCCTGCCACAGCGCCAGCGCGAACGGATCCTTGTTGGTGAGCGTATCGGAGAGCGTGGTCGCCGGGCGATGGCGGATGCCGGCGCCGCGGTCGAGCCGGCTCAGGCCCTCTTCCCGGCTCGGCCAGCGGAAGCGCAGCAGCGGCAACAGCATCGCGAGGGCTGCAATCGCGAACAGGCCGGCGCCGGCGACGCGTGCGACAAACGGCAGCACCAGCCACAGCCCGGCCCAGGACGCGACCAGGAACAGACCCACGACCGTCAGGAACCGCGCCAGATGCGGCCACGACCGTTCCCACGCAATCGCAAATCTTGCCCGCTGCAGCGCCTCGGTCAGTTTCAGCCGCGCGATCGCATCGCTGTCGCGGACGGCGCGTGAGGCGTTGTCGGACGGGTCGATGTTGGCTCCGCTCAATAAAATCTCCGGGGTAGCCGGCAGGTCAGCCTAGCACAGCGGCGGCTTTGAGGCACCCGTTCCGGGGCGTAACCCACACCGGGAAATACGCATAACACGAAGGCGTGACTGCGGCGGCTCGACCCCGTAACTTCCCGGCCCGAACCAACGCCTTAACGCATGAGGAAACGATATGGACCAAAAAACACACGACAAGGGGCTCGAAATCCGCAAGGCGGTGCTCGGCGAGGCCTATGTCAACAATGCGCTGAAGAATTCGGACAGCTTCAACAAGCCGTTCCAGGAACTGGTCACCGAATATTGCTGGGGCGCGGTCTGGGGCCGCGAGGAGCTGCCGCGCAAGACCCGCAGCATGCTCAACCTCGCCATGATCTCGATCCTGAACCGGCCGCACGAATTGAAGGCGCATATCAAGGGCGCGCTGACCAACGGCGTGTCCCGCGACGAGATCCGCGAGATCTTCATGCAGGTCTCGATCTATGCCGGCATTCCCGCCGGCGTCGACAGCTTCCGCATCGCGCGCGAGGTGTTCGCCGAACTCGACCACAAGGCGTGAGCCGCTGCTGCCTCCGCATCGTCGTCCCGGCGAAAGCCGGGACCCATAACCGCCGGCGGCTGTGATGGCGAAGACTGCAGGCCCATATCGCCGCAATGTCTCTCCCTGGGGTAATGGGTCCTGGCTTTCGCAGGACGACACCGAGGCTGGGGACATCTTGCTTCGCTCACCTCGCAATAACGAAGAAAAGGAAACACCATGGAAATCGGATTCATCGGCCTCGGGAAGATGGGCTTCCCGATGGCGCGCCGGCTGATCGAGGCCGGCCACAAGCTCACCGTGTTCGACACAAGCAAGGATGCGCTCGACAAGCTGGTCGCGCTCGGCGCCGCGGCTGCAACCTCGCCGAGGGACATCGCCGACCGCGTCGAGACCGTGATGGCGAGCCTGCCCTCGCTGCAGGCCTCGCTCGAGGTCGCGACCGGCACAGGCGGCGTGATCGAGGGCAAGCGCGTCAAGCGCTTCATCGATCTCTCCACCGTCGGCTCGCAGATGGCGGTGAAGATCCACGACCTGCTGGCGAGAAAGAACATCGAGCAGATCGACAGCCCGGTGTCCGGCGGCGTCTCCGGCGCCGAGAAGGGCACGCTGGCGGTGATGGTGTCGGGCCCGCGCGCCGATTTCGAGCTGGTGAAATCCGCGCTCGGCGTGATCGGCAAGGTGTTCTTCATCGGCACCAAGCCGGGCTCCGGCCAGACCATGAAGCTCGCCAACAACTTCCTGTCGGCGACCGCGATGGTCGCAACTTCGGAAGCGGTGGTGATGGGCGTCAAGTCCGGGCTCGATCCGGCCGTGATGATCGACGTCATCAATGCGGGCTCGGGGCTGAACACCGCAAGCCGCGACAAGTTTCCGCGCTCGGTCTTGCCGCGCAGCTTCGACTTCGGCTTCGCCACCGGGTTGATGGTGAAGGACGTGCGGCTCGCGGTCGAGGAGATGCGCTCGCTCGGGCTTTCGATGGAGGTCGCCGAAGCAGTCGGCCGGCTCTGGGAGGTGATCATCCGCGAAGAAGGACCGGAGTCGGATTTCACCGCCGCGATCAAGCCGATCGAGAAGGCCGCGGGTGTGATCGTGGGTGGCGCTGGAAAGGGTAGTCACGCCGCCAAATAAACGCCGTCGTCCCGGGCAAGCCAACGGGTCGCGCGAACGCGCGCCCGATGACAGGCTCCGCGCGACCCGGGACCCATAACCACAGGCGTTTGTGGTTTAGCTGAGCTGGGGCCCCAGCTCGGTGCAACAATCAAGAGCGGTGGTTATGAGCCCCTGCTCCCGTGCGCAATTGCGCACTAGGCAGGGACGACATCGAGTATGGAGCGCGGCTAGTGCCTCACAACCAGGGCGCGGGCTTGTCCATCGCAATCAGGGCGTCGACGTCGATGCGCGGGCGGACCACGGCGTACTGGTCGTCCTTGACCAGCACTTCCGGCACCAGAGGCCGCGTGTTGTAGGTGCCGGCCTGCACTGCGCCATAGGCGCCGGCGGTCATGATTGCCAGGAGATCGCCGGCCTTCGGCTGCGGCAGCGTGCGGTCGAGCGCGAGATAGTCGCCGGTCTCGCAGACCGGCCCGACCACGTCGGCGACCATGGTCGGCGTACCCTGCGCGGGCTGGCGCACCGGCAGGATGTCGTGATGGGCTTCATACAGCGTCGGCCGGATCAGGTCGTTCATCGCGGCGTCGATGATGACGAAGTTCTTGGCATCGCCCGGCTTCACATGGATCACGCGGGTGACCAGGATGCCGGCATTGCCGACGATCATGCGGCCCGGCTCGAACATCAGCGTGCAGCCGAGATTATGCGTGACGCGCTTGACCATCGCGGCATAGGCATCCGGCGCTGGCGGCGCGGCGCGGTCCATGTAATAGGGAATGCCGAGACCGCCGCCGAAATCGACATGGGAGATGTCGTGGCCGTCGGCGCGCAGCGTCTGCACGAAATCGGCGAGCAGACGGAAGGCGGCCTCCAGCGGGCCGAGATCGGTGATCTGGCTGCCGATATGCACGTCGGTGCCGGTGACCTGGATGCCCGGCAGCTTCGCCGCGCGGGCATAGACCTCGCGGGCGCGCGCGATCGGAATGCCGAACTTGTTCTCCGACTTGCCGGTCGAGATCTTGGCATGGGTGCCGGCATCGACGTCGGGATTGACCCGCACCGAGATCCGCGCGGTCATCTTCATCTCGACCGCCAGGCGCGACAGCAGCTCGAGCTCCGGCTCGGACTCGATATTGATGCAGAGGATGTCGGTGGCGAGCGCGGCGCGCAGTTCGGACTCGGTCTTGCCGACGCCGGAGAACACGATCTTCGACGGCGGAATGCCGGCCGCCAGCGCCCGCTTCAACTCGCCGCCGGACACCACGTCGGCGCCGGCGCCGAGCTTGGCCAGCGTGCGCAGCACCGACTGGTTCGAGTTCGCCTTCATGGCGTAGCAGACCAGCGCCTTCTCGCCGGCGAAGGCCTCGGTGAAGACGCGGTAGTGCCGCTCCAGCGTCGCGGTCGAATAGCAATAGAACGGCGTGCCGACGGCTTCCGCGAGTTCAATGAGATTGACCGCCTCGGCATGCAGCACGCCGTTGCGATAGTCGAAATGGTTCATGACACGCTTTGAGTACTAGTTGCCGAGCAGCGGATCGAGGATGAAGGGCCGTTTATTGCCTTTCGATGCGGCCGGCGCGGCATCCGATCCATAGGTCGGATTGAACACGCTGGGCTGCGCCGCCCGCTCGCTCTCGGTATCGCCCGGCGCCGCTGTCGTGCCCGGCGCGGCGTTCGCGGTCGGCGGCAGGTCGAGCGGTCCCTTGCGGCCGCAGCCGCCGAGCGCCAGCGCTGATACGCTCAGCACAATGATGGCCCATCCCGAGGGGGTCAGGCGGTTCTTGCTAGTCACAACGAAATCCCCAATTCGGGCCGCACCATACAAACATTGGCGTGCTCTGGCGAGAGGCGGAGCGCCACGAAATCACGGCCAAATTTTCGCGATCAGCCCGATTTTCGCTCTTTTTCCAGCCGCTTGGCCCAGGCTTTGGCTTGCGCCGTCACATTCTTCGGCGCCGTGCCGCCAAACGAGGTCCGGCTCTGCACCGAGGATTCGACGCTGAGCACCTTCAGCGCGTCGGCCGTGATCTTCGGCTCGACCTCCTGCATGGCCTTCAGCGGCAGCTCGTGCAACGCCACGCCCTGCTTGGAGGCCAATCCGACGATGCGCCCAGTAACGTGGTGGGCGTCGCGGAACGGCATTTTCAGGGTGCGCACCAGCCAGTCGGCAAGGTCGGTCGCGGTGGCGTAGCCCTCGCCCGCCGCGGCCTTCATCTTCGCCGCGTCCGGCACCAGATCCTCGACCATGCCGGTCATGGCGCGGATCGCGAGCGACAGCGCCGCGAACGCCTCCATCGCGCCCTGCTTGTCCTCCTGCATGTCCTTTTGATAGGCGAGCGGTAGGCCCTTCATCACGATCAGGAGCGCGGTGAGCGCGCCGATCACGCGGCCGGTCTTGGCCCGCACCAGTTCCGCCGCGTCCGGATTGCGCTTCTGCGGCATGATCGACGATCCTGTCGTGAACTTGTCGCTGAGCCTGACGAGGCCGACCAAAGGCGAGGTCCAGATCACGATCTCCTCGGCGAAGCGCGACATATGCACCGCGCAGATCGATGCCGCCGACAACGTCTCCAGCACGAAATCGCGGTCCGACACCGCATCGAGCGAATTGGCCATGGGGCGGTCGAAGCCGAGCGCCTTGGCGGTCGCGGCGCGGTCGATCGGAAACGAGGTGCCGGCGAGCGCGGCGGCGCCGAGCGGCGATTCGTTCAGCCGCTTGCGCGCGTCAGTGAAGCGGCCGCGATCGCGGCCGGCCATCTCGACATAGGCCAGCAGATGATGGCCGAAGGTCACCGGCTGCGCGGTCTGCAAATGGGTGAAGCCCGGCATCACGGTCCCGGCATGCTCCAGCGCGCGGGCGACCAGCGCCTGCTGGAACGCGGCCAGCGCCGCATCTGTCTCATCGATGGTGTCGCGGACATAGAGCCGGAAATCGGTCGCGACCTGGTCGTTTCGCGAGCGCGCAGTGTGCAACCGGCCCGCCGCGGGCCCGATCAATTCGGACAGCCGCGACTCGACATTCATATGGATGTCCTCGAGCGCGCGCTTGAAGTCGAAATCGCCCTTGCCGATTTCTGACAAAATCGTGTCTAGACCTTTGCCGATATTTTTCGCATCAGCACCGGTGATGATGCCCTGTGCAGCGAGCATTGCGGCGTGGGCCTTGGACGCGGCGATGTCCTGGGCATAAAGGTGACGGTCGACGTCGATGGAGACGTTGATTTCCTCCATGATCGCGTCGGGACGCTCCGAGAACCGGCCGCCCCACATCTTGTTGCTCATGACTTCTCGCTCACGAATTTGTATTGCAGGCCGTGCGGTTTCATCGCCGGAGCGGCGAAACGGCATGGCGGTTCCGGTCGTATTCCCGGCACTGCTTAGCCACATCTGACCCAGGATGACAAACGATATGCCCGAGACGACCCCGTCCGAACCGACCGCCAAGCCAGCCGCCCGGTGGCGCATCCCGCTGGTGATCGGCGCCGTGCTGGCCGGGGCCGTGCTCGGCTATGTCGGGGTCTCCGGCCTCAGGCACCCGGCGGGTGGCGACGTCGCCTGCAACAGCGCGGTCGATCTGGCCAAGAAGATCGCCCCGCTCGCCCATGGCGAGGTCGCGGCGCTGACCATGGCCACCACCCCCTTGAGGCTGCCCGATCTCGCCTTCGAGGATGCCAACGGCCAGCCGAAGAAGCTCTCGGACTGGCGCGGCAAGATCGTACTCGTCAATTTGTGGGCGACCTGGTGCGTGCCCTGCCGCAAGGAAATGCCGGCGCTCGACAGCCTGCAGACCAAGCTCGGCGGCAAGGATTTCGAAGTGGTCGCGATCAACATCGACACCCGCGATCCGGACAAGCCGAAGAACTTCCTGAGAGAGGCCAATCTGACCAATCTCGGCTATTTCAGCGACCAGAAAGCCAAGGTCTTTCAGGACCTTAAGAACATAGGCAAGGCGCTTGGCATGCCGACCTCGGTGCTGGTCGACGGCAACGGCTGCGAAATCGCCAATATCGCCGGTCCCGCCGAATGGGCCAGCGACGATGCGATCAAGCTGGTGAAGGCGGCGCTACAGCCGGCCGCGGCGGGGTTCTGATCAGGCGACGGCGTTGAGGTTGCCGCCGACGCCGGCGGCCAAGTTCGCGGTGGAAGGACCGCCGAGCAGGGTCTGAACCGCGAACTTTTCCGCGTCGAGGTTCTGCTTGGTCACACGGGTCGCGATCTCACCCTGCAGGTTGCCCTGCTGCATCGACAGGATGCTGGTGACCATGTTCATCGTGTCCATACGCGGTACTCCCAAGTCCGGCTTTGGCGTAGCCGGGGAAAGTTAACGCTTGGTATCGGCGGCCGCGTCAGGCTGACACATCGTTTGGACGACGAGCCGCTCAAGCCGCGTTCGCCGCGAAGGCCGCACCCAGGGTGCGCAGCGCCTGCCGTGTCCGCGCGTCCGACAGCTTTGAGTGAAGCATGACGTCGCGCGACGGCAATGGCGGCAGGCCTAGCCGCGGTCCGAGGTCGACGGTATCGGCCGGCGCCACCCGGCGCGCCAATGCTGCGACGGCAAGGCCCGCAGAGATCGCAGCCCCGATCGTCGCAAGTCCGCCACCGACGAAGGCCTCGGTCCAGGCGATGCCAGCAGCGTCGAGAGCCTCGACCGCCATGGCGCGCACGCTGCAAGGCTCGGCTTGCGTCGCCAGACGCAGCGGCTCGCCCGGCCGATGGTGAAAATCGGGCGCGGCCATCCAGCCGAAGGGTTCTTCGAACAGCACATCGCCATCGCGGCGCTTGGCATCGTGGCGCAGCACGATCGCCGCATCGAGCTTGCCGTCGTCGAATGCGCTGAGCACCGAACGTGACGTATCGACATGCAGCTGGATCACCAGTCCCGGATCGGTGGTGTTCATCCGCTTCAACAGCGAGGCCAGTTCCGATCCCACGATGTGATGGCTGATGCCGACGACCAATCGCCGATGTTCGACGGCAAACGACCCGATCGCCGATTGATGCGCGGCCACCAGATTGCGCGCCGCGCCGAGGAAGGCAGCCCCTTCCGCGGACAGCCGGACCAGCCGCGGCGTTCGCTCCAGCAGCCGCCGGCCGAGCCCGTCTTCCAGACGCCTGATCTTCAGGCTGACCGCGGATTGCGTGGTCTCCATGACCTGCGCCGCCCGCGTGAAGCTGCTGAGGTCGGCCACCAGGACAAACGCCTGCACCGCCTCGACGTCGAGTGCCTTCATCGCCATTCATTTAAATTGACAATCATTGAAATGCGATATCATACCGTTTTTCAATGATCAAGAAGCCCCTAGGATCGGCGCCGCACGTAACGCCGCCAGGAGAGCCACCATCATGCCGCTGACCCGCGTCTCCCTGCGACGGGGCAAGCCCGCCGCCTACCGCAAGACCATTCTCGAGAGCCTCTATCGCGCCATGCGCGAGACCTTCGATGTGCCGGAAGGCGATCGCTTCATGACGATCTCTGAGCACGATGACGACGATTTCGCCTATGGCGCGGACTATCTCGGCATCAGGCGCAGCGACGATCTGGTCGCCATTCAGATCACGGTCAGCAACACCCGCCCGGTTGCGCAGAAGCAGAAGCTCTATCGACGCATCGCCGAACTGCTGACGGAAAGTCCCGGCCTGCGCGCCGAGGACATCTTCATCAACCTTGTCGAGGTGCTTCCCGAAAACTGGTCGTTCGGCAACGGTGAGGCGCAGTACGTCCGATGAACGCGACACCGATCCTCTCGCCGCGCATGAGCGGCATCAAGGCATCGCCCGCATCGGTGCTGCGGCGCCGCGCCCGCGAACTGCGCGCCGCCGGGCGCGAGATCATCGAGCTGTCGTCGGGCAATCTCGACTTCCCGACGCCGGATCATGTGATCGCGGCAGCGCATCAAGCGGCACGGCGCGGCGAGACCCGCTACACCGATGTCGACGGCACGCCGGAGCTCAAGCGCGCGGTGCAGGCCGCGCTGCTGCGCGACCACCAGCTCGATTACGAACCGAACGAGATCGTGATCACCAACGGCTCGACGCAGGCGCTGTTCAACGCGCTGCTGGCGACGCTGGCACCTGAAGACGAGGTGATCGTCCCCGCGCCGTACTGGGCGCCCTATCTCGATCAGGTGCGGCTGGCGGGCGGCATGCCGGTGATCGTGCCCTGCGCGCAGAACAACGGCTTCAGGCTGCGTGCGGAGGATCTGCAGGCGGCGATATCGCCGCGAACCCGCTGGATCGTCGTCAACAATCCGGTCAATCCCTCCGGCGCGCTCTATTCTCCGGAGGATCTGGCCGAGATCGCCGCGATCCTGATGCGGCATCCGGACGTCTGGGTGCTCGCCGACGGGCTCTACGAGCACATCGTGTTCAATGGCGCTCCCGCGCCGACGCTTGCGGAGATCGAGCCGCGCCTGAAGCCGCGGACGCTGACCGTCAGCGGCCTCGCGAAGAGCTACGCCATGATGGGATGGCGCATCGGTTACGCCGCCGGCCCTGCGGCGCTGATCCGCGAGATGATCACGATCCAGTCACAGACCACCTCCGGTGCGTCGTCGATCAGCCAGGCGGCCGCAATTGCCGCCCTCGACAGCGCGCAGGATGTGCTGGCCGAGCGTGCCGCCATCCTTCGCGCAAGGCGTGACCGCTTTTCTGAACTGGTGAACGGATGCAGCGGGCTCTCCTGCACGCCGCCGGAGGCCACGTTCTATCTGCTGGTCAGTTGCGCCGGCGTGATCGGCAAGCGCGCTTCCGACGGCAAGCTGATTGCGACTGACCGCGATTTCTCCAGCTACCTGCTCGAACAAGCCGATCTGGTGGTGTTTCCCGGCGAGGATTTTGGGCTGTCGCCCTATATCCGCGTCAGTTTCGCCAACCCGTCATCGACCATCGAGGAAGCCGCAAAGCGGTTGAAGCGCGCCTGCGAGGCCCTGCAATGACAACGCACGGGCAGAGCCAGCGCCTCGCGCTAACAGCGCATCTGCTCGGACTTGGAACGGGTGTGACTGTCATCGTCGGTCTCGTGCCCGCGACACTTGCGCTGCTGCGGGCACTGATCTGAGACGAGAGCCGCGTGATTAAGGCGCGGTGAGACTGGTTTGAACTGGCGACGCGAAGATGGTCCGCCCCCTCTCCCGCTTGCGGGGGAGGCGAAGGGAGTGCACGGACAATCAAATCGTATTGCGCGTCACCGCGTCGGGACCGGCTTGTCACCGCGATAGTCGTAGAAGCCGCGCTGGCTCTTGCGTCCGAGCCAGCCGGCCTCGACGTACTTCACCAGCAGCGGGCACGGCCGGTACTTGGAATCGGCGAGCCCCTCGTGCAGCACCTGCATGATCGACAGGCAGGTATCGAGGCCAATGAAATCGGCGAGCTCGAGCGGGCCCATCGGATGATGCGCACCGAGCTTCATCGCGGCGTCAATCGCCTCGACGTTACCGACGCCTTCATACAGCGTGTAGATCGCCTCGTTGATCATCGGCAGCAGGATGCGGTTGACGATGAAGGCGGGGAAATCCTCGGACACCGCGACCTGCTTGCCGAGCTTGGCGACAAAGGCCTTGGAGGTGTCGAATGTCACGTCGTCGGTGGCGATGCCGCGGATCAGCTCGACCAGCTCCATCGCCGGCACCGGATTCATGAAATGAATGCCGATGAATTTCTCCGGGCGGTCGGTCGAGGCGGCGAGCCTTGTAATCGAGATCGACGACGAGTTGGTCGCGACGATCGCTTCCGGCTTCAGCACCGCGCAGAGGTCGTGGAAGATCTTGCGCTTGGTCTCTTCCTTCTCGATCGCGGTCTCGATCACGAGATCGCAATCGGCGAGCGCATCGATCGTCTCGGAAGAGGTGATGCGGTCGAGCGCCTGCTTTCGCTCGCTCTCGCTGATGTGTTTCTTGGCGACCTGGCGGGTCAGATTGCCGTTGATGGTCGCCAGCGCCGACTTCAGCCGGTCGCCGGACACGTCATTGAGCACCACGTCGAAGCCGGCCAGCGCCGCCACATGGGCGATGCCGTTGCCCATCTGGCCCGAACCGATCACGCCGACCTTTTTGATTGCCACCGTCATCTTGTCATCCACCGGAACGGCGCGCATGTCGCGCCTGCCCAATTCCAACGATACCCGAAGTGAAGCCTTCCGGGTTGCCCAATCCGCCGGAAACGTTTCCCGGGACCATGATGTGATTAAAGATAATCACACCCCGATCCCATTTTCCCCTATCGAGCTCGATCCTTTCGGAAAACCGTTTCCGGATCGTTGCCCCAAGAATAATAACGCCGGCCGGAGATTACTCACCCGGCCGGTGTCTTGTCGCTTACTTTCCGAGCTTGCCGAGTGCTTCGGTCAGCTCTGGAACCGCCTGGTAGAGGTCGGCGACCAGGCCGTAATCGGCGACCTGGAAGATCGGTGCGTCCTCATCCTTGTTGATGGCGACGATCACCTTGGAGTCCTTCATCCCGGCCAGATGCTGGATCGCGCCGGAGATGCCGACCGCGACATAGAGTTCCGGCGCCACCACCTTGCCGGTCTGGCCGACCTGCCAGTCGTTCGGCGCATACCCGGCATCGACCGCGGCGCGCGAGGCGCCGACGCCGGCGCCAAGCTTGTCGGCGAGCGGCTCGATATACTTGGCGAAGTTCTCGCGGCTCTGCATCGCACGGCCACCCGAGACGATGATCTTGGCCGAGGTCAGTTCCGGACGGTCGCTTTTTGCCACTTCCTCGCCGACGAACGACGACAGGCCGGGGTCCGCCGCCGATGCGGCGTTCTCGATTGCGGCGCTGCCGCCTTCACCGGCTGCGGCGAAGGTCGAGGTACGGACCGTGATCACCTTCTTGGCGTCCTTCGACTTCACGGTCTGGATCGCGTTGCCGGCATAGATCGGCCGCTCGAAGGTGTCGGGCGCGACGACCTTGATGATCTCCGAGACCTGCATGACGTCGAGCAGCGCTGCGACGCGCGGCATCACGTTCTTGAAGCGCGAGGTCGCGGGTGCGACGAAGGCGTCATAGTTCGGCGCCAGCGAGACGATCAGCGCAGCCAGCGGCTCGGCAAGGTCGTGCTCATAGGCGGGACCTTCGGCCACCAGCACCTTCGCGACGCCGGCGAGCTTGCTTGCTGCTTCCGCCGCCGCCTTGGTGCCCTGGCCGCCACCGGCAACCAGCACATGGACGTCGCCGCCGAGCTGGCTCGCCGCGGTCAGCGCCTTGTTGGTCGAGTCCTTCAGGGTCTCGTGGTCGTGTTCAGCAATCAACAGCGTCGTCATCAGAGAACCCCGGCTTCGGTCTTGAGCTTGTTCACGAGTTCGGCGACGTCCTTGACCTTGACGCCCGCCTTGCGGCCTGCCGGTTCCGCGGTCTTCAGCACTTCCAGACGCGGCGTGAGATCGACGCCGTAATCCGACGCGCTCTTGTCGTCGATCGGCTTCTTCTTCGCCTTCATGATGTTGGGCAGCGACGCATAGCGCGGCTCGTTGAGGCGCAGGTCGGTGGTGACGATCGCCGGGCCCTTGAGCTTGATGGTCTGCAGGCCGCCGTCGACTTCGCGCGTGACCTTGAAGTCAGAGCCTTCGACCTCGAGCTTGGAGGCGAAGGTCGCCTGCGACCAGCCGAGCAGCGCGGCCAGCATCTGGCCGGTCTGATTGCTATCGTCGTCGATCGCCTGCTTGCCGAGGATGACGAGGCCGGGCTGCTCCGCCTCGACCACCGCCTTCAGGATCTTGGCAACCGCGAGCGGTTCGACATTGCCTTCAGCCTTGACCAGGATGCCGCGGTCGGCGCCCATCGCGAGCCCGGTGCGAATGGTCTCGGATGCCTGCGCCGGTCCGATCGATACCACCACCACTTCGGTCGCCTTGCCGGCTTCCTTCAGCCGCAGCGCTTCCTCGACGGCGATCTCGTCGAACGGGTTCATCGACATCTTGACGTTGGCGAGCTCCACGCCCGATCCGTCGCTCTTGACGCGGACCTTGACGTTGTAGTCGACGACCCGCTTTACCGGCACAAGAACCTTCATCGATCCTCTTTCGCTTTGATTTTATGGGTTTCGGTTGGCTGGCGCGGAACCTAAAGGTCCCGTACCCCCCGGTCAACGCGGCAAAGCCAAAAAACCGTCCCCCGGTTTTGAACCAGTTTAGCGGTTCTGGCCCGGTACCCACAACACGTCCCCGGCCCCTTTGTTGTTCTGGAAGCGGCTGGCAACGAACAGGAAATCAGACAGACGGTTCATATACTGGATGCCAGCTTCATTGACCGTCTCGTCCGGCCGGGCTGCGAGTTCCACCATCATGCGTTCCGCGCGGCGACATATCGTCCGGGCCAGATGCAGATATGCAGAAGCGGGTGTCCCGCCGGGCAGCACGAACGAGGTCAGCGGCGCAAGCTGGTCGTTCAGGCTGTCGATATCGCGCTCGAGCCGCTCGACCTGGCTCGCCAGCATCCGCAGACGCTCAGTCTTGCCCTCGCGCTCGGGCACCGCAAGGTCGGCGCCGAGATCGAACAGATCGTTCTGGATCCGGCCGAGCATCGCATCGACATCGGGGCTATCGGCCAGATGCAGCCGCACCACGCCGATCGCCGCATTGGTCTCGTCGACCGTGCCGTAGGCAGCAACACGCAGATCGTATTTCGGCCGCCGCTCGCCGGAGCCGAGCGCGGTGGTGCCGTCATCGCCGGTGCGCGTGTAGATCCGATTGAGAACGACCATGGTTGGCTCCGGTGTTGTCACCTCTCCCACAGGGAGAGGTCGCGAGCATCTTGCGAGCGGGTGAGGGGATGCGGTCTAACGACGGACCTGAACCCCTCACCCGGATCGCCGATGGCGATCCGACCTCTCCCAATGGGAGAGGTGAAGGTTAGCGCATCTACCGCCCCATCGCCCAGACCACGAGCATCGCGATCACGATGGCGACGAACTGGAACAGCACGCGCAGCCGCATCAGCTTCTGCGACGTGTTCGGCGAGCCGCCCTTCATCATGTTGACGAGGCCGAGCAGCAGCACCAGGGCCACGGCGCCGACGGCGATAGGAAGAACGATCATGCTGAGGACGGATGTCATCTGCGGTACATAACACCGCATGGACTGGACTTCCACACAGCTGGGCCATGCAACCAACTGGCTTTTCAATGCGTAATATCAGATGCTGGGCCGGTTCTCGGACCGAGCCGTCGTCGACAATGCCGGGTGGAATGTGAAGCAGCTTCGTTACGTCACCCATGTCGTGATGGATGCCTTTTACACGTTCCTCGCCGATGACGGCTGGGCGATCGCGAGCCATATCGCGCTGTCGACCCTGATGGCGCTGTTTCCGTTCCTGATCGTGCTGACGTCGCTGGCCGGCTTCTTCGGCTCCAAGGAGCTTGCCGACCAGGCGGTCGGGCTGTTGCTCCAGGTCTGGCCGGACCAGGTCGCCGAGGCGCTGTCCGATCAGATCCACGACGTCTTGACCAACACCCGCGGCGACATCCTGACCATCGGCGCGGTACTCGCGGTCTACTTCGCCTCCAACGGCGTCGAGGCGCTGCGGGTGGCGCTGAACCGCGCCTATGCCGTGATCGAACCGCGGCGCTGGTACTGGCTGCGGCTGGAGTCGATCGGCTACACCCTGGTCGCGGCGTTCACCTCGCTCGCGATGGCGTTCCTGATCGTGCTCGGACCGCTGATCATCGAGGCGGCGCGGCGCCATATTCCGTTCTTCGTCGAATCGAACGAGAGCCTGCTCAACACCGCCCGTTACGGCATCACGGTGCTTGCCCTGGTCGTCGCGCTCTTCATCCTGCATGCCTGGCTGCCGGCAGGCCGCCGCGGCTTCACGCAGATCCTGCCCGGCATCATCTTCACCGTGGTGGCGTCGCTGGTCTCCGGCATCGGCTTCGGCATGTACCTGGCGCGCTTCGCCAACAACTATGTCACGATGTATGCGGGACTCGCCTCGGTCATCATCGCGCTGGTGTTCCTGTATTTCATCGCCGCGATCTTCGTGTTCGGCGGCGAGCTGAACGCGGCGATCATCAAGTCGCGGTTGCCGCACGGCGTGTCGCTTCAAGCAGCGCAGTCGCTAGCGCCCGCGGAGAAACAGGCTTGACCAGGAAGGCGTCGGCGCCGGCAGCGCGCGCCGCGGCCTCGTCCTCGGCACGGCCGGAAATCCCGACGATCACGATACGGCCGTGCGGCGGCGGCAGCGCGCGGATGCGCCTGATTGCCTCGACGCCGTTGATGCCCGGCAGCACCATATCCATCAGCACGGCGTCGAAGGCACCCTGCCCGAGCCGATCGGGCGCGGCCTCGCCTTGGCCAACGAATTCGGCGTGGTGACCGAGCTCGATCAGGATCGTGTTGAGCACGACGCGACCGAACGGATTGTCCTCGACGCTGAGCAGCCGCAGCCCTTGCGACAGCAGCGCCGTCCCGCCTTGGCCCGGCGCCGCCCCGACCGGCCCTTCGGCGCGCGCCAGCACCACGCTGAGCGTGAAGGTCGTGCCGCCGCCGGCGCGCTGGGCCGCGACGATGTCGCCGCCCATGGCGCGCGCGAGCTGCCTGACCGAGGACAGGCCGAGCCCGGCGCCGCCGAACCGCGAGGCGATCGAGACATTGGCCTGCGAGAACGGCCGGAACAGGCGCTTGACCTCAGATAGCGTCAGGCCGATGCCGCTGTCGGAGACCGCGAAAGCGACTCCGAATCCGCCGCCGCCGATCCTGCCTTTGGCGGCGCGCACCGGCGCGACATGCAGCTCGATGCTGCCCTGCTCGGTGAACTTGACGGCGTTGTCGATCAGGTTTTCCAGCGCCGCACGCAGGCGGACGGGATCGCCAACTGCGAAGGCGGGCAGCTTGCTGGAGACCTCCACCGAGGCCTGCAGCCCCTTGGCCGCCGCGCGGCCGGCCAGCGAATCCCCGGCGTGGCGCGCCAGCGTGCGCAGATCGAAAAAGTCCTGCCGGATCTCGAGCCCCGGGCCCTCGCTGCGGGCGGCATCGACGAACAGGGTGGCAAGGCTCGCCAGATGCTCGGCGCCGGCCCTGATGGTATCGACCCAGCGCCGCTCGCGCTCGCCAATATCCGACGTCGCAAGCAGGTTGCTGATCGCGAGGATTCCGGTCAGCGGCGTCCGCACCTCATGGGCAAAGGCGGCGAGTGCGGTCTCGACCATACCGGGAGCGGCATTCGCGGACGGCTTCGGCGCGGCCCGCTTGCGGCGCGGCCTGGCTGCGGTCTTGGTCGCACGAGTCTTTGTGGTACGAGATTTGGCGGAGCGCGTTTTTGCGGCGCGCGTCTTCGGCGGCACCCCTCCGGATGGCCGCGTGCTGCGCCGTACGCGCGATTTTGACGCCATGGTCTCCGTGATCCCCGCCCCTCATCGCAACATGGCATGCCAGGCGTGCCAGAGTCACGGCGGCGTTTGCGGCTTTCCTGAGCAAAGCGGCACGTTGGTAACCCGCTTGCTCGCGATCTGAATTCGGCCGGGATTTACGGCAGGCCGACCAGGCGGCGGATGTCGGCCGGGCTCGCCCCCGCCGCCCGCAGCTCGCGCAGCCCGGTCGCCTGGGTCGATTTCGACAGTTTCCGGCCGGCGGCGTCCGGGATCAGCCGGTGGTGCCGGTAGATCGGCGCGGGCAGGCCCAACAGTTCCTGCAGCAGCCGGTGCACGCTGGTCGACCAGAACAGGTCAACGCCCCTGACCACATCGGTGATGCCTTGCAGCGCATCATCAATCACGACGGAGAGATGGTAGCTGGTTGGGGTTTCCTTGCGCGCCAGGATCACATCGCCCCAGGCCTCAGGCCGGGCCGCCACGTCTCCGCGCTCGCCGGCCGGCCCCTCGCCCGCTTCCCGCCAGCGCAGGCTTCCGGCGCGCGCGCACGCGGCCGCCATGTCGAGCCGCAGCGCGAATGGCGCGCCCTGCCCGACCAGCCGGTCGCGGTCCTCGGCCGACAGCGACTTGGCCGCTCCCGGATAGAGCGGCGCGCCATCCGGATCGCGCGGCCATGCACCACCGGCCTCTCTTTCGGCGACCAGCCGCGCGATGTCGGCCCGGCTCTCGAAGCTCGGATAGACCAGCCCCTGCGCCGAAAGCCGGTCGACGGCCGCGCGATAGGCGGCAAAATGCTCGGACTGCCGCCGCACCGGGGTTTCCCAGCCGATGCCGAGCCAGCCGAAATCCTCGTAGATCGCCTGCTCGAACACCGGACGGCAGCGCGTCGCATCGATGTCCTCGATCCGCAGCAGGAAACGTCCACCCGACTGCCGCGCAAGGTCAAAGTTGAGCAGCGCCGAATAGGCGTGGCCGAGATGGAGATAGCCGTTCGGACTCGGTGCAAAGCGGAAAACGGGTGGCATGGCGTTTGGTCACACGTCATTGCCAGGCTCGCCCCGGCGATTCTGATTCGAGCACGAACCCGGTTTCTACTTTTCCGGACCATGCGGCTGGACAAGACTCTGTTACGATAGGAGATGGATGCGCGGGTCAAGCCCGCGCACGACAAGTCGATGCAGATCCCGCAATGCTGATCCATCTCGAAACCCAGGCCGACCTCGACGACGCAATCCACAGGCTGGTCGCCCAGGACCGCCGCCTGCGGCCGATCCTGGAACTGAGCGGCATGCCGGCGATCCGGCAGCGCGAGCCGGGCTTTGCCGGGCTCGCCGCGATCATCTGCGGCCAGCAGCTGTCGACCGCGAGCGCGGCGGCGATCTGGGGACGGGTCAGCAACGCGTTCGATCCGTTCCACCATGATGCGATCCGCAAGGCGCGGGCCGACCGGCTCGGCCGGCTCGGGTTGTCCGCGGCCAAGATCAAGACCCTGAAGCACATCGCCCGCGAGCTCGCTGAGGAGCGGCTGAACCTCGACGTGCTCGCCAATGAGGAGGCCGATGCCGCGCACAACACCCTGACCGCATTGCCCGGGATCGGCCCCTGGACCGCCGACGTCTATCTCCTGTTCTGCCTCGGCCATGGCGACGCCTGGCCCGCCGGCGACCTGGCCGTTCAGGAAGCGGTCAAGGTCGGGCTCGGTTTGAAGGAGCGGCCGACGCCGAAGCAGATGGCGCCGCTTGCGGAGCCGTGGCGTCCGCTGCGCGGCGCCGCCGCCCATTTGTGGTGGGCGTATTATCGCGTGCTCCGGAATCGCGAAGGCGTGATCGCCGGCGCAAAATAAGGTGCGAAAAAACACTTGCCGTGTGATCGCGTGATATATCATCAGTAGACCGATACTTTTTCAATTTGCCGGCCTCGCGCATTTTGCAAGCCCAGCACATCCTTTCTGCAAGGAGGACCGACCTGGTTTCTCGCCGCATTCCGCTGACGCTGCTCCTGATGTCCCTGGCCGCCATCGCCGCGGTGTGGTGGTGGCTGGGCATACCGGTCAACCTGGTGCGGGCACCGATCGATCCGAACGACAAGGTCCAGTGCATCTCATACGCGCCGTTCCGTAACCACCAGACGTCGCTTTCGCAGTCGACGCAGGTGTCGAAGGAACAGATCGCGGAAGATCTCGCCCAACTTGCCAAGATATCCGACTGCATCCGGACCTATGCGACCGATCTCGGCCTCGATCAGATCCCCGAACTGGCGGCCAAGGCGGGGCTGAAAGTCATCCAGGGCATTTTCCTCGACCGCGACCGGAAGAAGAATGCAACGCAGGTCGAAACGGCGATCCGCCTCGCCCGGGAATATCCGGAAACCATCATCGCGCTGGTGGTCGGCAACGAGGTCCTGCTGCGCAAGGAAATGTCGGCTTCCGACCTCGCCGCCCTGATCCGCTCGATCAAGGCCCAGGTCAGCGTCCCCGTCACCTATGCCGACGTCTGGGAATTCTGGCTAAGCAATCGCGAACTTTCCGACGTGGTCGATTTCGTCACGATTCATATCCTGCCCTATTGGGAGAACATTCCAATTCCGGCGGAACGTGCCGCCGCCCACGCTGACGAGATTCGCCGGCAGATCGCGGCGGTCTTTCCGGGCAAGGAGATCCTGATCGGAGAATTTGGTTGGCCGAGCGAGGGGCGCATGCGCGAGTCGGCGCTGCCGTCGCGCACCAATCAGGCGCGGGTGGTCGCGGAGGTGCTGGACCTCGCGCGGCGCGAGCATTTCCGCGTCAACCTGTTCGAGGCCTATGATGAAGGATGGAAGCGGGAGATCGAAGGCACGATCGGCGGAACCTGGGGTCTGTTCGATTCCGAACAACGCACACTGAAATATCCGGCGGGCCTGCCCATCAGCAATTTCCCGCGCTGGAAGCTGCAAATGCTGGGGGGAATGGCGCTGGCGATCCTGGTGTTCGGCGCGGCATGGCTGACCTCAAGCCGCAAGCCCGAACAACCCGGGCTTGCGTCATGGCTTACTGTCGGCGCATCGGCGACCACAGCCGGAATCCTGTTCGGGGTGGCCGCCCAGAAGATGGTCTATGAAAGTTACGGAACGGGTGGCTGGCTGCTGTGGGGCTCACTGCTGGCGGCGGCCACGGCTTCGCCGGTGCTTGGCGCCAACGCCCTGATGTCGGGTCGCACATCGCCCAGCTTCCTGGAATTGTTGGGTCCGAAGGGACACCACACTGAATCGGTGCTGATGACCCTGCACGGATTGGCCTTGATGGTCACCGTCGTGATCGGCACCGCGACCGCGATCGGCCTCGTGTTCGACCCGCGCTTCATCGATTTTCCCTTTGCATCGCTCACCATGGCGGTCGTGCCCTTTGCGGCGATCACGCTGCTCAATCCTCCCGCGAAAGGAAATCGCCCGCTCGCGGAATCGATCTTTGCCGGCATTTTTGCCGTGGCGGCGATTTATGTCGGGTTCAACGAAGGGCCGGAGAACTGGCAGTCGCTGTGGACGTGCGCCGCCTTCTTGCTGTTTGCAGTCACGCTATGGCGGGCGCGCGCCTGAGAATGCGTTCTAGAGCGGGATGACTTTTCTTCGAATCGTCATCCCGCTCTATCTCTTTGTTTTGAGCATGATCTTTTCGGAAAACCGCTACACACTTTTCCGGATCATGCTCTATCCGCGCAGCCTGACGCGGTCCTCGCGCGCGGCAGCGGTGACGAAGTCGATTACCGCGCGCACCGCGGGGAGTTCGACGAGATCGGGGTGTGCAAGCAGCCAGAGGTCGGCCACGCTGAACAGCTTTTGCGGAGCGACGCGCACGAGATCGGGATAGTCGGCTGCGACAAAGCACGACAGCGCGGAAATTCCGAGCGCGGCCCGCGCCGCGGCAAGCATATCGCCCTGCGACGAGCACCGCATCACCACCGATCCCTGCCGCGTGATGGCATCGCTCCAGCGCGCCAGGCGCTCATTGGACGCGCGATCGGCGAACCCAATGATGCTGTGTCCTTTCCACTCGTCGCGCCGTTCGGGCAGACGCCGCCCCGCGGCGTAGTCGCGCGAGGCAAAGAAGCCGGTGCCGAGACGGCCGATCTTGCGGCCGATCAGATTCTCGTCGCCGCTGTCCACCGGCCGCAACACGACATCTGCCTCTCGGCGGCGCACGCTGGCCGGAAACGGATGGGTGATGATCTCGAGTTGGATGTGGTCGTGGGCACGGAGAAACGGACCGAGCCGCGGCATCAGCCAGTGCGAGGCGAGCGTCGCACCGATCGACAGCTTGACCACGCCGCGCGCCTGCGCGCCGGTCGCCGACACCGCGGCTTCGGCACGTAGCGCCGCCGCCGCCATGGCCTCGACATGCTCGCGGAATTTGCGCCCCTGCGATGTCAGCGAAAGACCGTCATTGGATCGCGCGAACAGGGGAACCCCGAGTTGATCCTCCAGCTCGGTGACCTTTCGACCGACCGTCGGGTGGCTGGAGCGCAGCCTGCGCGCTGCGGCCGCGAAGCTGCGGGTTTCCGCAACCGCGACGAAGGTCTTGCAAAGGTCCCAGTCCATCGGCTCCCCCACGGCGATGCTGCGGCCGCCCTGTTCATTCTTGATGAGCTATCTGTTCAATATTGAACGGCTCGGCGATGCCGTCCAGCCCTATAATGCACAGCAGCAAGCGCGGGCCAGCGGCTCCGCCCGGCCCGACGCGCTCAAATCAACATCAATGAACGCGCCCCGGCCCTGGCCGGCCTCGCGACAAAGGAGGACCCGAATGCCGTTGCCTGCTTCGCTCGCCAACAAGCTTGAACTGCCGGTCGTCGGCTCCCCGCTGTTCATCGTCTCGGGGCCGGAACTGGTGATCGCGCAGTGCAAGGCCGGCATCGTCGGATCGTTCCCGGCGCTGAATGCCCGCCCGGTCGAGAAGCTCGGCGAGTGGCTGACGCAGATCGAGAACGAGCTCGGCGAATACCAGGCGCTGCATCCGGAGAAGAAGGTCGCGCCCTACGCCGTCAACCAGATCTGCCACGCCTCCAATGACCGCCTGCGCGACATGGAAACCTGCGTGAAGCACAAGGTGCCTGTCATCATCACCTCGTTGCGCCCGCCGTCCGAGATCGTCGAGGCCGCGCATTCCTATGGCGGAGTGGTGTTCCACGACGTCATCAACGTCAAGCACGCCCGCAAGGCCGCCGAGCAGGGCGTCGACGGATTGATCCTGGTCTGCGCCGGCGCCGGCGGCCATGCCGGCACGCTGTCGCCGTTCGCGCTGGTGCGTGAGGTCAAGCAATGGTTCAACGGCACGATCCTGCTGTCGGGTGCGATCTCCGACGGCTGGAGCATCGCATCCGCGCTCGCGCTCGGCGCCGACCTCGCCTATATCGGCACCCGCTTCATCGCGACCGAGGAAGCCAACGCCGACCTCGGGTACAAGCAGGCGCTGACCGAATATGCGGCGCACGACATCGTCTATTCGAACCTGTTCACCGGCGTGCACGGCAACTATCTCGGGCCGTCGATCGCAGCCGCAGGCCTCGATCCGGCCAATCTGCCGGTCGCCGACAAATCCACGATGAACTTCGGTTCCGGCGGCAACACGAAGGCCAAGGCCTGGCGTGACATCTGGGGCTCCGGCCAGGGTATCGGCCAGATCACGGACGCCCCGCCGGTCGCCGAACTGGTGGCGCGGCTGAAGGCGGAGTACACCGAGGCGCGCAGCGATTTCCTGCGGGCCAGCGCCTGATGCCCGGACGACCCGCCTGGAGAGACCCGGTATGATCATCAGCGGCGACCGACAGATCAGCTATAGCGACATTCACGCCCGCATCGCACGGGCGGCCACCGGCTTCCGCGCGCTCGGCGTGCAGGGCGGCAAGCCGGTCGGCATGATGCTGCGCAACGATTTCGCGTTGTTCGAAGTGGTCGCAGCCGCCGCTGCGCTCGGCAGTCCGGTGGTGCCGATCAACTGGCATCTGAAGGCCGACGAGGTCGCCTACATCCTGTCCGACAGCGGCGCCGACACGCTGGTCTGCCACGCCGATCTGCTGCCGCAGATCCACGACGGGTTGCCGCCGGGGATCAAGCTCCTGGTCGTGACGACGCCACCGGAGATCGCCGCGGCCTATGGCGTGGCGCCGGCCTCCACCCGCGTGCCCGACGGCATGACCGATTGGGATCTTTGGCGTGAGACGCATCAGCCGCTGACCGACGCGCCGATCGGCGCGGCGCCGATGTTCTACACCTCCGGCACCACCGGGCTGCCGAAGGGCGTCAAGCGCAAGCCGATGCGGCCGGAGCAGCAGGCGGCGGCCGCGCCGCGTCGGCGCCATCACCTACGGCGTCAAGCCGAACGAGGACCAGGTGATCCTGATGAACGGCCCGATGTACCATTCGGCGCCGCACTCCTACGGGATGCTCGCGTTCCGCAACGGCTGCGCAATCGTGCTCGAGCCGCGCTTCGATCCCGAGGATCTGCTGCAGCTGATCGAGCGCCACCGCGTCACGCACATGCATATGGTCCCGACCATGTTCGTGCGGCTGCTTCGCCTGCCCGAAGAGACGCGGCGCCGCTACGACCTGTCGTCGCTGCGCTTCATCGTCCATGGCGCGGCGCCCTGCCCGGTCGACGTCAAGCGCGCGATGATCGAATGGTGGGGACCGGTGATCAACGAATATCTGGGTTCGACCGAGACCGGCATCCCGGTCTGGCATTCGGCGGCCGAAGCGCTGGCCAAGCCCGGCACGGTCGGCCGCGCCATCGAGGGCGGCATCGTGAAGATTTTCCGGCCCGACGGCACGCAATGCGACGTCGGCGAGCCGGGCGAGATCTTCATGCGCCAGACCACGGCGTCGGATTTCGATTATCACGGCAATGCCAAGGCGCGCGCCGAGGCCGACCGCGACGGCCTCGTCAGCGTCGGCGACGTCGGCTATCTCGACGCGGACGGTTATCTGTTCCTGTGCGACCGAAAGCGCGACATGGTGATCTCGGGCGGCGTCAACATCTATCCCGCCGAGATCGAGAATGCCCTGATCGGCATGGAAGGCGTCCGCGACTGCGCGGTGTTCGGGGTTCCCGACGACGAATATGGCGAGCGGCTGTTCGCCTGCGTCGAGCCGGAAGCAGGCGCCGCACTCTCTGTTGCAGCGATCCAGGATTTCCTGCGCGGCAAGCTTGCCAATTTCAAGGTGCCGAGAGACATCCGCTTCATGGACGCGCTGCCGCGCGAGGCCACCGGCAAGATTTTCAAGCGCAAGCTGCGCGACCTCTACCGCGAAGGACAGCTTCGCTGAGCGACGTGGCAGCGAAGCCGAACGGCGTTTGAAACTTTGTTGCTGTTGCAAAGGGCCGGCGATCGACGCAACGATGCCGGCGCTCATCCGAGGCCGGGATCATCGCCATGAACTCCACCGACTTCATCGTCATCCGCAATGACCTGCAGCAGTGCAAGGTGATTGAGACAGGGCTGCCCGATGCCGCGGCGCTGCCGGCCGACGCGCTGCTGGTGAAGGTGACCCGCTTCGCGTTCACCGCCAACAACATCACCTACGCCGTGATCGGCGAGCAGCTGAAATACTGGCATCTGTTCCCGGCGCCTGACGGCTACGGCATCATTCCGGTGTGGGGCTTTGGCGAGGTGCTGGCCTCGAAGCATCCAAACGTCGCGGTCGGCGAAACGCTGTTCGGCTATTTCCCGATGGCGACCCATCTTGTCATCGAGGCCGCCGACGTCAGCAAGCGCGGCCTGCGCGATGGCGCCGCGCACCGGCAGGAGGTCTCGCCGGTCTATAACGCCTATGCCCGGGTCTCCGGCGATCCGACCTATGCCGGCCGCCAGGGCGATTTCCGTGCGTTGATGCTGCCCTTGTTCATGCTGTCGTTCCTGGTCGACGACTTCCTGGCCGAGAACGAATTCTACGGCGCGCGCCGCGTCATCCTGTCGTCGGCCTCGAGCAAGACCGCGTTTGGCCTCGCCCATCTGCTGCACAAAAGGGGCATCCGGGTGATCGGGCTCACCTCCAAGGGCAATGTCGATTTCGTCAGCTCGCTCGGCTGCTATGACGAGGTCGTCACCTATGACCAGGTCACCGCGATCCCGCCGGCCGAGCCGATCGCCTATGTCGACATGGCCGGCAACAGCGCGCTGCGCGAGACCCTGCACCGGCACTTCGGCGCACAGATGGTCTATTCCGGCCGGGTCGGACTGACGCATCGCGCCAACGAGCCGGACGAGCCGACGCTGCCCGGCGCCAAGCCGGTGTGGTTCTTCGCGCCCGACCAGATCCGCAAGCGCGCCAAGGAATGGGGCCCGGGCGGCATCGACCAGCGCTTTGGCGCCGCCTGGACCGAGCTCGTGCCACATCTGCCCGATTGGCTCGAGGTGGTCGAGCGACGCGGCCCGGCCGCGGTGCGCGAGGCCTATCTCGATACCCTGCAGGGCCGCGTCCCGCCCGATCAAGGCTTGATCCTGTCGTTGGCCGAATAGGCGATATCCCGTCACGCCCTTTCTGCATGGCTTCGGATGGGTATAGGCTTTGCGGCAATGGGAACGCCGCACCAAGGCGGCCGATGGCGAGAAACGCTCAATGCTCGACAAGACGGACGATATTTCGGTCGCCGCCGACAATTGGCTTGTGCAGTTCGAGGATGCGCTGGCGAGCCCCGAAGATGTGCTGCTGAAGCCGCTGTTCCATCCCGACAGCTATTGGCGCGACGTGCTGGCGCTGAGCTGGAACATCCAGACCGTCAACCGCGCCTTCGCGATCCTCGAGGAGATGCCCGCGCATGCCCGCCGCAGCACGCCGAGCAATTTCCGCATCGATGCCGAGCGCGGCGCGCCACGCCGGGTGATGCGCGCCGGCACCCAGGCGATCGAGGCGATCTTCAAGTTCGAGACGGCGGTTGGCCGCGGCCACGGCATCGTGCGGCTGGTCCCCGATGCGGCCGATGACGGTCGGTTGAAGGCCTGGACGCTGCTGACCGCGCTGGAGGAATTGAAGGGTTTTGAAGAACAGCAGGGAACCACAAGGCCGCGTGGACAAGCCTATTCCCGCGACTTCCGCGGACCCAACTGGCTCGACCTGCGCAAGGCAGCGGCCGAATATGCCGACCACGACCCCGATGTGCTGGTGGTCGGCGGCGGACAGGCCGGGCTTGCGATCGCCGCGCGGCTGCAACAGCTCAGGATCGACGCGCTGATCGTCGACCGCGAAGCGCGCGTCGGCGACAATTGGCGCAAGCGCTATCACGCACTCACCCTGCACAACCAGGTGCAGGTCAATCATCTGCCCTACATGCCGTTCCCGCCGAACTGGCCGACCTACATCCCGAAGGACAAGCTCGCCAACTGGTTCGAATCCTATGTCGACGCCATGGAGCTGAACTTCTGGACCGGCACGGAGTTTGTCGGCGGCAGCTATGACGACGCGCAGGGACGCTGGACCATCGAGCTGCGCCGCGCCGACGGCACGACACGGAAAATGCAGCCGCGCCATGTCGTGATGGCGACCGGCGTCAGCGGCATTCCCAGCGTGCCCGACATCCCGGGCCTGAAGAACTTTGCCGGCAAGGTGCTGCATTCCAGCGGCTACGAGGACGGCGAACACTGGGCCGGCAAGCGGGCGCTGGTGATCGGCACCGGCAACAGCGGTCACGACATCGCGCAGGACCTGCACTCCTCCGGCGCCGAGGTCACGCTGGTGCAGCGCTCCTCGACGCTGGTCACCAATATCGAGCCGTCGGCGCAGCTTGCCTATGCCGCCTACAATGAAGGCTCGCTCGAGGACAATGATCTGATCGCGACCTCGATGCCGCTCACGCTCGCCAAGCGCAGCCATGTGCTGATAACCGAGCAGTCGAAGGAGCTCGACAAGCCGCTGCTCGACGGCCTCGCGCGCAAGGGCTTCAAGCTCGATTTCGGCGAGGGCGGCACCGGCTGGCAGTTCAAGTACCTGACGCGGGGCGGCGGCTATTATTTCAACGTCGGCTGCTCCGATCTCGTCGCGGGCGGCGCCGTCGCTCTGAAGCAGTTTTCCGACATCGAGACCTTCGTAAGCGAAGGCGCGCGGCTGAAGACCGGCGAGACGGTTGCGGCCGACCTCATCGTGCTCGCGACCGGCTACCGGCCGCAGGAAGAGCTGGTGAAGAGACTGTTCGGTGAAGCCATGGCTGTGCGCGTCGGCCCGATCTGGGGCTTTGGCGACGGCCAGGAGCTGCGCAACATGTACACCCGCACGCCACAGCCGGGCCTGTGGTTCATCGCCGGCAGCCTCGCGCAATGCCGCATCAACTCGCGCCCCCTCGCGCTGCAGATCAAGGCGATCGAGGAAGGCCTGTTGCCGCGCGATGCCGGGCCGGTGGTGAAGCTGGCATAACCATCCACCGTCATTCCGGGGCGCGCGCAGCGCGAACCCGGAATGACGAGAAGAGAGAGGAAGAAAAATGCCAACCATCCTCGGCACCGGCGAGCATCGCTACCGCGTCGTTGAGAATTTCGCGAAACTGCCCGACGGCTGGAGCCTGACGGATGTCGCCTCCGTCGCGGTCGACAGCAAGGACCGCGTCTATGTCTTCAACCGCGGCGAACACCCGATGGTGGTGCTCGACCGCGAGGGGAATTTTCTCAGGAGCTGGGGCGAAGGCCTGTTCTCGCGCGCCCACGGCCTGCACATCGATGCCGACGACCATCTCTATTGCACCGACGACGGCGACCACACCGTGCGCAAGTGCTCGAGCGACGGCAAGGTGCTGCTGACGATCGGCATCCCGAGCAAGCCGGCGCCGTTCATGAGCGGCGAGCCGTTCCATCGCTGCACCCATACCGCGCTGTCGCCGACGGGCGAGATTTATGTCTCCGACGGGTACGGCAATGCCTGCGTCCATAAATACACGCCTGACGGAAAACTCATCAAAACCTGGGGCGAGCCCGGCACCGATCCCGGCCAGTTCAACATCGTGCACAACATCGCGACCGACGCCGACGGCTGGGTCTACGTCGCCGATCGCGAGAACCACCGCGTCCAGGTGTTCGACGGCAACGGCAGATACGAGACGCAGTGGAACAATCTGCACCGGCCTTGCGCGCTGTGTTGCTGCGGCGGCGGCAAGCAGCCCAACTTCGTGATCGGCGAGCTCGGCCCCGACATGGCGGTCAATCGCAAGGTGCCCAATCTCGGCCCGCGGCTGTCGATCGTAGACCACAAGGGCAACCGCATCGCCCGGCTCGGCGGCGAGCACGGCCCGGGCGTGGAGACCGGAAAATTCCTGGCGCCGCACGGCATCGCACTGGATTCACGCGGCGACATCTATGTCGGCGAAGTCGGCGTCACCGACTGGAAGACCAGCTTTCCGGACACCGAGATGCTGGCCGCCGTGCGCGTGACGCGGTGCTTGCAGAAGCTGGAACGGGTGACGGCGTAGCGTCGGCCCCCTTATTTATCCCCGTCATGCTGAGGAGCGCGGAACGCGCGTCTCGAAGCATCGACGGCCCCCGCCGCCGCAGCTCGGCCGTGCATCCTTCGAGGCTCGCTGCGCTCGCACCTCAGGATGACGGGTCTGATAGATTGCGACGGACAGAGCCTCACTTCCGTTTGCTGCCTGACGCCTCGGCTATCCCCCGCCGAAATCAAATCTCGCCGATCACCTCGCGGCGGCGCAGTTCGGATTCTTCCGCATAGCGCCGCATCGCGTGCGCTTCGGTGAGCAGGCCGATCGGCCGCCGGTCGCCGTCGCCCTCGACCACCGCGAGCGATTCCGCTTCGGCCGCGTCGAACACCGCGATCGCTTCCTGGACGTTCATGCCGGGATGCAGCATCACGTCGGCGTAGCGCAGAATGCCGGCAAGCCCCTTGTCGGCCTCGAGATCGGGCGCATGCGCTTCCGCGACCAGCGCAAGGCCTGCATAACGTCCCTCGCCGTCGACCGCGACGACCTGGGTCTTCGACCCCGGCGGAAATTCCTCGCGGAACGCCTCGATCGGCATCGCGGCGTCCACCGTTATCATGTCCCGCCGCATCATCTTGCCGACCGTCAGATCGCGGATCCAGCCGATATCGGCGGCGCTGCGGATGGTCTCGCCGCGCAGATGCAGCCGCCAGGTCGCGAACGAATAGCCGAACAGCTCGCGCGTGATCGTGGTCGAGATAATGACGGCGAGCAGCACCGCAGTGGTGAGCCAGAGGTCACCGGTGGATTCCAGCGCGATGAACGACATCGTCAGCGGACCGCCGATCACCGAGGCCGACAGCGCGCTCATGCCGATCACCGCATAGGCGCTGGGATCGAGATTCAGCCCCGGCCACACGATGTCGACGCCGGCCGCGAACAGCCGGCCGCCGAGCGCACCCATGAACAGCGTGGCGAAGAACAATCCACCGCGGAAGCCCGAGCCGAGCGAGACGATCGAGGCCACCGCCTTCAGCGCGAACACGCCGGCGATGAAGGCAAGCGGCATCGCCACGATGCCGGCGAAGCGCAGCGCGCCGTGGCCCGACGACATCACCTGCGGCGTCAGCAGCGCCATCGCGCCGACGGCGAGCCCGCCGAGCGCCGGCCGCAGCGGCGGCCAAAGCCTCGTCTTGGCGAGCAGCGCCTCGCACAGCGTCACGCCGCGCATGATCGCAATCCCGGTCAGGGCCGCGACCATGCCGAGCAGCGCGGCAATTGCGAGGTCCCGTCCGAGCACAGCGCCGACGGTTCCGACGCCGACACCGAGCGGCAGCGGCTCGAAGGCATGGGCGACGAAGTAGCCGGTCACCGCCGCGACGCCGACCGGGGTCAGGCTCGCCGGGGTATAGCCGCCGATCACAAGTTCGAAAGCGTAGAACGCGCCGGCGAGCGGGGCGCTGAAGGCGCCGGCGATCGCCGCCGCAGCGCCGCAGCCGACCATGATTCGCTGGTCGTTGCGGCGGAGGTGGAAGCCGCGCCCGAGCGAGGCGGCCAGGCCGCTGGACAATTGGGTATAGCCGGCCTCGAGCCCCACCGAGCCGCCGATGCCGCTCGACCAGATCGTCTGCAGCGCCACGATCACGCTGCCACGGAACGACATCCGCCCGCCATAGAGCGCGTTGGCCTCGATCGGATCGATCTCGCGGGCCGGCCGAACCCGGAGCAGCAGAAGAAAGGCAATACCGAGCAGCAGGCCGCCGATTGAGGGAACCAGCAGCGCGCGCAGCGAATCGATGCTGGGCTGGCTCGACAACCGGTCGCCCAGCGGCAAATTGAACAGCACCGAATGCAGCACCGTGACCAGGCTGCTCATGACCGCCACCACGAGGCCGCCAATCGCACCGATCAATACCGCCAGCACCACGAGGCTCGTCTCGTGCGCGCGCACGAATGCGCGCAACCGGCGCGGCGCCTCGAGATAGCTTGACGTCGTGGTCATCGGCAGGGTCCGTCACTGGCCGACAGGGCCTTGCGGCTCCCTTTACGGGCCTCGCGGGCGGGAGGCAATCGGGGCAGGAACATGGCAGGGCGCGGCGGATAAGCCGCTCATTGCTCTTCACAATCCCGTCACGCTGCCTGTAGTATGTGAGTGCATGCTGCTTCGCAGCTAATGGGAGTCAGGAGCGTTATTTGAACGCACATGTCTCGCAAGGCGGTTGGCCGGTGCTGGTCTTGAATGCGGACTTCCGGCCGCTGAGTTACTACCCGCTGTCGCTCTGGTCCTGGCAGGACGCGATCAAGGCGGTGTTCCTCGATCGTGTCAACATCGTCGAATATTACGACCGCGCGGTACGAAGTCCTTCCTTCGAAATCCAGCTGCCGAGCGTCGTATCCCTGAAATCCTTCGTCAAGCCGACCACCCACCCCGCCTTCACCCGGTTCAACGTTTTCCTTCGCGACCGATTCAGCTGCCAATATTGCCTGTCGGCCGACGACCTCACCTTCGATCACATCATTCCGCGCAGCAAGGGTGGCCAGACCACCTGGGAGAACGTCGTCGCCGCCTGCTCGCCCTGCAATCTGCGCAAGGGCAATCTGACGCCGCAGCAGGCCAGGATGTTTCCGAAGCAGACGCCCTTCGCCCCCACCGTGCATCAGCTGCACCGCAACGGCCGGCTGTTCCCGCCGAACTATCTGCACGAGAGCTGGCTCGATTATCTCTACTGGGATACTGAGCTCGATCCGTAGCGGATACGGCGCGCGGACGTTCCGGCGAAATCCACACGAAAAGAAGCTAATCGTGGGCGCCAATAGCTGCTGCCGCGAATCCATGGATTTTCTTCGAGTATGTCGGACACCATAAGCCTCTGTCCTCGCCGCAGAGTGCGTTCGCTTTTGCGTGACCGGCAGAGATATTCCAAGGAATATGATTGTAGCCTAATCATTAGTATCCTATCTAACTGGACATGGCTCCGTCGCAAGCTCATATCCACGCCGAAATCGGGCTCCTGATCACCCGACTTGGGCGGATCTGGCGCCGCGAGTCGGATCAGGCGCTGTCCGATCATGGCCTGTCGGACGCGACTGCGATTCCGCTGCTGGTGCTGTCGCGGCAGGGAGAAAACGTCCGGCAAGGCGTGCTCGCCGACGAATTGGGTATCGAGGGGCCTTCGCTGGTGCGGCTGATCGATCTGCTCGCGAGCGAGGGCTTGGTGGAGCGCCGCGAGGATCCCACCGATCGCCGTGCCAAGACACTGCATCTCACCGCAAGCGGCCAAGCCAAGGCCGCGGACATCAACCGTATCATGCGCCGCGTGCGGGCCAGCCTGCTGAAGGATATCGACAGCGAGAAACTTGCGATAACCTTCGAGACGCTCCAGCGCATCGAACAGCGTGCGAGCCGCCTGCAGGACGCGAAGACTGCCGCAGAGGCGAAATAGTCATGCGCGCGGAAGAGCCGTTCCTGGTCCGCCATGCGGACCTGATCTTCGCTTTGAAGACGTTCGCCGCGTCGATGCTGGCGCTTGTCATCGCACTGGCGATCGATCTGCCGCGGCCCTATTGGGCGATGGCGACGGTCTATATCACGTCACAACCGCTCGCCGGCGCGACCAGCTCGAAGGCGTTCTTCCGCGTGATCGGCACCCTGGTCGGCGCGAGCATGACGGTCGCCTTGGTGCCGAACCTGGTCAACGCGCCGGAGCTGCTGTGCCTTGCGATCGCGCTCTGGGTCGGACTCTGCCTTTATCTGTCGCTGCTCGACGGCACGCCGCGCAGCTATATCTTCATGCTGGGCGGATATACCGTCGCACTGATCGGCTTTCCGTCGGTGGCCGACCCGGGCAGCATCTTCGACGTGGCGCTGGCGCGGGTCGAGGAGATCTCGCTCGGCATCGTCTGTGCGAGCCTGGTGTCGACCGTGGTGCTTCCCCGCAGCGTCGCGCCTGCGGTCGGCGGCCGCGTCAGGAACTGGCTGTCGGATGCGCGCCGTCTATCTCGCGACGTGCTGCTTGATCGCGGGACCAGCGAGACACGCCGGGCCCAGCGCCTCCGCCTTGCAACCGACATCGTCGAGATCGATACGCTCTCGACCCATCTCGCCTATGACCGGCTGGCCGACGCCGGCACCGTCCGTGGCCTCGGTGAGGTCCGGCTGCGCATGCTGATGCTGTTGCCGATCATCACGTCGATCGAAGACCGGCTTGCCGCACTCGGCGAGGCGGCGCTGCAAAGGCAGCCGGAGCTCCGGCACCTGATCGGCGATCTCGCCGCATGGATCGTGGACGAGGAACGCCAGCGGCAATCCGGCAAGGAAATCCGCGCTGCAATCGCTGAGCGGCAATCTGCGCTCGACGGCGTCGCGCCGCGGGAGCGCATCATCACGATCAGCCTGCTGCTCCGGCTGCGCGAGCTCATCGACATCTCAGCCGACTGCCGCGCGCTGGGCGATGCGATTACCGCAGCCCGGGATATCTCCACCGTCCCGCTATCGTTCCGCCCGGAATCGGGGGCCGCGCCGGTCCGCCATCGGGATCACGGCATGGCGCTGTGGTCGGCCGCGGGCGCGGCCGTGGCGATCCTGATCTGCTGCGGCCTGTGGATCGCAACCGGCTGGCCCGATGGCGCTTCGGCGCCGATGATGGCGGCGGTCGCCTGCTCCTTCTTCGCCGCGCAGGATGAGCCGGCGCGGAGCATCCGGGCCTTCGGCCTGTTTTCGCTGGTCGCGATCGTCGTGGTCGCGATCTATCAGTTCGCGCTGGTGCCGGGTATCACCCATGTCGAGGTCCTGATCGCCGCGCTGGCGCCGACCTTCCTCCTGTATGGTTTCCTGATCGCTCGGCCGAAAACCGCGCCGATCGGCTCGGCTCTCGCTGTCAACACCGCAACGCTGCTCGCGCTGCAATCGACCTACAGCGCGGATTTTGCCAGTTTTGCCAACTCGTCCGTCGCCTTCTTCCTCGGTATCGTGATTGCCGAGATCGTGACGCGGATCGCGCGCGGCGTCGGCGCCGAATGGATCGCCAGGCGGCTGACGACGTCGAGCTGGCAGACGCTGGCGGTCGCGGCCGAGCGGCCTGGCCACGGCGATCGCGCGCAGTTTGCCGGCCTGATGCTGCATCGGCTCGGATTGTTGGCCCAGCGCATCGCCTTCATCTCCGAAAGCGACCGCCGCGATGCCGACAGCCTGGTCCAGCTGCGCATCGGGCTCAACATCATCGATCTCAGGCGCGCCCGTTACGGCCTCGCCGCGATGACCGTGCGTGCCATCGACGACATGCTGGACGACCTCGCGGCGGCGTTTCGCGCCCATGCGGACGAGGCAATGCCGACCGAACTGCTGTCACGCATCGATGCGGCGCTGACCGCGGTCGTCACGGATCCCAATGAGCGCGCGCGGGACGATGCGTTACTTGGCCTCGTCGGCATCCGCCGCGGCCTGTTTCCGGATGCACCCGCGTATCGATCGCAGCCCGAGGAGAGTTTTGCTGCATGAGATATGAGCTCGACATCTACGGTGTCCTGGTCCCGGCGCTGCTGCTGTGGCTGATCGTGGCCTATGCGCTGAGCGTCATCGTGAGCCGGATCATGCAGCGCTTTGGGCTCTACCGGCTGGTGTGGCACCGCGCGCTGTTCAATTTCGCACTGTATGTCTGCCTGCTCGGCGTTGTCGTCTATCTCTCGGAGTTTCTGCCATGAAGGGGAATTTTGCCTGGCTTGGCCGGGTCGCGCTGACCGCGATCGCGCTCGTTGCCGCGTTCGCCGTCGCTCGCGCGCTGTGGGTCTACTACATGGAGTCGCCGTGGACGCGTGACGGCAAGGTCCGCGCCGACGTGGTTCAGGTCGCTCCCGACGTCTCCGGCTTCGTCACCGACGTGCTGGTCAAGGACAATCAACCGGTGCATCGCGGCGATATCCTGTTCCGGATCGATCGCGCACGCTTTGCGCTGGCGTTGCAGCAGGCTGATGCGGCGGTCGCCGGCCATCGCGCGACGCTGGATCAGGCCGACGCCGACCTCAAACGCTACAGCGCGCTGACCACCGATGCGGTGTCGCAGCAGAAGCAGGAGCAGGTGCTGGCCACGCAGCTCGAGGCCAAGGCCGCCTACGATCAGGCGGTAGCCGATCGCGCGGTCGCGCAGCTCAATCTGGATCGCAGCGAGGTGCACGCATCAGTGAACGGCACCATCACCAATATGGATCTGCGGCCCGGCGCCTATGTCAGCGCCGGCAAGGGCGTGATGGCGCTGGTCGACACCGATACGCTGCATGTCGAAGGCTATTTCGAGGAGACCAAGCTCGCGCGCATTCGCGTCGGCGACAAGGCGCAGGTCCGGTTGATGGGCGAGCCGGTCCGGCTCACCGGACTTGTCGAGAGCATTGCGGCCGGCATCGCGGACCGCGACCGCACGGAAGGCGCGAACCTGCTCGCAAACGTCAATCCGACCTTCAGCTGGGTTCGGCTCGCGCAACGCGTTCCCGTGCGCATCGCGCTCGATCACCTGCCGGATCGCATCGCGCTGGTCGCCGGCCGTTCGGCGACGGTCGAGATCATGGACTAGAGCGTTTTCGAGCGAAGTGGATACCGGTTCGCGTGAAGAAAACGCGTCAAAACAAGAAGCTAGAGCTTCGGTTCTGATTCAATCAGAACCGAAAATGCTCTAGCCCGGCCGGGCGGGCCGCACCGGCGTGGCGGCGTCAAGCGGGCCACCCGCACTTGCTGTGCCTCTGTCGGCCAAGTTCGCCTATTGCACGCCGTAGCGTGCAAAATCGTCGCCGATGCTGCCCTGGATCGCCTTGGCCGCCGAGATATCGCCATCGCCGCCGGCCTTGTCGCCCTGTTTCAGCTTCGCCAATCCGCGTCCATAGAGCGCGCTTGCGAGCTTCGGGTCGATCCGGAGAGCGGCGCTGTAATCGTCGATCGCCGCGCCGAACTGGCCCGTCTTCAGATAGATCAGGCCGCGCGAGTCGTAAGTCGCGGCATTGGCCGAACCTGATTGAAGGGCCTTGTTGCAATCCTCCAGCGCCGCCTGCAACGCGCCGAGAATGGCCCGGCTCCAGCAGCGTCCGTTCCATAGGCCTTCGAGATTCGGCTCGAGGCGAATGGCCTGATCATAATCCTGCGCTGCATGGGCATAGTCATTCGTCTTCAGGTAGGCTTCCGCGCGATTGGCGAAGGCCTGGCCGTAGTTCGGGTTGAGCTTGATCGCCTGATCGAAAGCCGCAGTCGCAAGCTCGTATTCGTGTTTCCTGAAATAGGCCACGCCGCGGTTGTTGAACGGCTTGGTGTAGGTCGGATTGAGCTCGATGGACCGATCGAAATCCTGGATGGCGCGGTCGTAATCTCCCTGGGCGGCATAGGCGTTGCCGCGGTTGTTGTAGGCGATCGCCAGACCAGTCGTCGTCATGTCCTGCGCCGCATCGATCAGCGCCGTGCATCCGCCAATGCGCGCGTCGAGCGGCGCACGTTCGCGGCCGCTGCACAATTCGACATTCCGCGGATAGCTCTCCTTTGGCTTCGGCTTCTGCGCGACCGCCGGCCAGGCGAAGAGCATCGCAACGGGAAGCGATATCAGGCTGACAATTGCGCCGGCGCTTGCACGAGGTTTCATGTCGGCCCTTGCTTGCTCGAAAAGGCCTGCACCTGCCCTAGCATCCTCGACAGATGTTTGGATTGAACTTGTGGAGGGGGTTTTGCTCAGGTTGCTGCGTCGTTCGTGTCCCGGTCTTTCGGACCTTGCTCTTGCCCTCTTCAACGAGCGTGGCGAACTTCACAGTGCCATCCTCAGATATTTCGATGCGTGGCGTGGTGCCTCGAATGCCCATCGTTGCCACGGGGGTGTCGATCTTCATGTCGCCGGTCTTCGCAATGTTGCCGGCAACAAAGGTGAACGTTCCGCTGGTCAGTTTGAGCAAGGTCGAGTTTGACTTGCCGTTTGGATCGTACACGAACTCGGTCATGGCCATTTTGGCGTTGCTCGACAGATTGAACGAGGTGCCGTCGGTGAAGTTGATCCCCACCCGTCCGTCGGCTCCGGTCTGCACCACATCGCCCAGATAGACGGGGTCGCCAACCTGTGTCTGAGGCAGTTTGTCAGACAGCCCAGCCTGAACGACGACTGCACTCGGATGCTCGATCGTGACCGAACCGGTGGCCGCCACGACTCTCCCGATGAATTTCGATTGAGAAGTCTGGACCGCGGGCTGGGTCGGCTCGGTTTGCGCCTGCACCTGGCCGGGCACAAGAGTTGCGAGCGCCAGGACGAAGCTTGCAAGCAATTGAACAATCAAATGAATGCGCACGATCCCCTCCTTTGAGAAGATTTTGTCGTGTCGTGGCTCGATGGTGAACGGAACCGCCGGGCCGAGACCGCAGGACCTTGAGTGCCAGATGAGTTGCCGAAAACAGGCATAAGTGCCTGACGCAGTTCGAATAAAAATTAATAAGTGGACAATTTACTCAGTAACTATACTATTAATTTTGCGGGGCTGCACGCGCGATAAAGGACAGCTGTTCTGCCATTTTCGCAGTGGCTCCCCGCTACTGGAATTCGATTTTCACTACCGAATTTAGTTTCAATCAGGACGTTTCGGCGGGCAAGCCTATGGCTGCTGGCGCGAGGTTTTTTCACCTCGCGGCGAGCCAAACCAAAAAACTGCGGCACCGCGTTCCGGCCTGAGCTGCTCAACAGGCGAAAAGCCAATGTCAGTTGCGTCCGGCGTCGAGTTCGGGGGCGTGTCCATGGCCGATTTGGGCCAGCCGCCCCGATTGATCGGCAACATTCAGACGGCGATCGGCTGCGGCACTATCAGGCGTGCAAGCGGCATCGCGGTTCGAGGCGCGATTGGCGATCCCGTTCGCGAAGGTGACGTCATCGAGGTCGCAGCCGGCGGGCGGATCGAGATACGCTTGATCGATGGCAGGGTGCTCGACCTGCCAGGTGGCACCTGCCTCGAGCTAAGTGCATGCGCGCAGGACCCCAGCGACATCGCGCGACCGGGCCTGCTCGCGAAGACCAGGGACATCTTCCGTTCCGTTGGCAGTTGGCTGGCAAGGTCGGGCACCCCGGCCGCGGACCCGCCGGTTGGCAACTTTCGAGCGGGCGGCTTCGGCACGCTGACGCTCACCGCGCTGACCTTCTCGCTCCTGAAGGAAGCCCGGGCCGCGGAGCCGAACGTCACGTTCCTGGACGACGACAGCATCAACTACAAGGACCTCCACCACGGCGTCTTCGAGCTCGTGACCAAGGAGGCGATCCCCCGGCATATCATCGTCGAGGATCCCGGAGAGACGATCATCCTGAGCAGAAAGGGGTCCTCCGTCGGCGTCAACCACGCCACGAATTCCCCTTCGCACATGGAGGAATTGCGGGACGCCCAGCAGGAGACGCTTGCCTATTTCGAGAAGGGACCGGGATCGAAAGGGTCCGGCACGTCGACCTTCGATGGGTCGCCGTTGCTGCAACCGATCAATTTTCAGCCTGGCGCGCAGCCGCTGACGCAAGATCCGCTCGCGCCCGTGCCGGTGGTCATCTTCGCCAACGTCGAGACCTTCAAGCCGCCGCCGGCGCCGCCGCGCCTGAACCTCGGAGCAGGACCGACCGAAATCGATACCGCGAAATTTGATGACTTCGGTACGGAGAGCGGAACCTTTTCCGCGAGCAGCAACAACGGTGCAGTGACATTCGGCATCGGCGGAGGAAGTGCCGGCAACGTGGTGCAGGGCCAGCTGACCTACGACGTGTCGAGCACCGGCGCGTTTGGCACGCTCTACCTCAACAGCGCGACCGGAAACTACACCTTCGTTCCGAACAATGCCGCGATCAACGCGCTGAAGGTCAACTCGACCCAAAGTTTCGTTATCACCGTATCGGACGGCACGCTCTCGACCAGCGAGAGCTTCGACATCCCCATTGTTGGCGTCGATGACGCCTCCATCATTTCCGGCGCCAAGGCCGGCGCGGTTGTGGGTGCAGTCGGCGTCAGCGGGGCGTCGCCCGGTCTGCTCATCGCGACCGGCACGCTCACCGACACCGATGTCGACGATCCCGCCAACACCTTCACCGCCATCAACGCGCCGACGACAAGCACGGGTGGCCATGGCTCATTCACGCTAACAACGGCCGGCGTGTGGACCTATACGCTCAACAACGCCGACGGCTCCGTGCAAGCGCTCCACGTCGGCCAAACCCTGACCGACAGCTTCACGGTGACCACGATAGGCGGCACCCCGCAGGAGGTGACGATCACCATCCACGGCCCGCTGATCGAGGCCAGACCGGCGCCGTCGCTAACGCTGAGCGAGACCCATCTGACAGCGACGGCGCTGGACGACAACATCGTCGGCTCGGTACCGGACGCCGCGTTGACGACCACCTCAGGCGAGTTCTCGGCGGCGTTCGTCACCGCACCGGGTCTGACCGTCAGCTACGCGCTGACGATCACCGGCGGCAACGGCGCGGCGTCGGGGCTGATCGACTCGCACACCGGCCTCTCCGACGTGCTGGTTCTGAACGGCAACACCATCGAAGGCCACGTCAGCACAGCAAGCGGGGCGCTCGCATTCACCATCACGGTTGATCCGGCCACGGGCCGCGTGACCTTCGTCGAGCACCGCGCGGTGGAACAATCGTCTGGCACCAGCCCTGACAGCGGCGAAGGGATCGCGCTGGGGACCGACATCGTAAACCTGATCGCGACGGTCACGGACAGCGACGGCCGGTACCAGGACATAAGCATCGATCTCGGCAAGCAGCTGACGATCACCGACGATGGCCCGCACATTGCGGCGGCGGGCACAGCCCCATCGCTGACGCTGAGCGAGACGCATCTGACGGCAACGGCGCTGGACGACCACATCGCCGGCTCGGCACCGGACGCGGCGCTGACGACGACTTCAGCTGATTTCTCGACGGCCTTCACTTCGGTGCAAGGCGCCGATGGCGCGACCATCCACTACGCGCTGACGATCACGGGCGGCAATGGCGCAGCGTCGGGGCTGATCGACTCGCATACCGGCCTCGCCGACCTGCTGGTTCTGAATGGCAACACCATCGAAGGCCGCGTCGGCGCGACCAACGGCACGCTGGCATTCACCATCACGCTCGATCCGGCTACGGGACGCGTGACCTTCACCGACTACCGGCCGGTGGAGCAGCCGATCGGCGGAAGCCCGGACGGCGGCGAAGCCGTGTCGCTGGCCGCCGGCATCGTTAACCTGGTTGCCACCATCACGGACAGAGACGGCGACTTCCAGAGCGCGAACCTCGACCTCGGCAGCAGGCTATCCATCAGCGACGATGGCCCCTGCATCCGGGCCAACGGCACCGCTCCGTCGCTGACGCTGAGCGAGACGCATCTGACGGCAACGGCGCTGGACGACCACATCGCCGGCTCGGCGCCGGACGCGGCGCTGACGACGACTGCAGCCGATTTCTCCACGGCGTTCACTTCGCTCCAGGGCGCCGATGGCGCGACAACCCACTATGCGCTGACGATCAACGGAGGCAACTGCACCCCATCCGGTCTGACCGACGTACATACCGGCCTCGCCGACGTGCTGGTTCTGCACGGCAACACCATCGAAGGTCATGTCGGCACCGCAGGCGGGGAGCTGGCATTCACCATCGCGCTTGATCCGGCCACGGGAGCAGTCACTTTCACCGAGTATCGCGCGGTGACGCATCCGTCCTGCACCAGCGCTGACGAAGCCGTGTCGCTGACCGCCGGCGTCGTGAGCCTGGTTGCCACCATCACGGACAAGGACGGTGACTTGCAGAGTGCGTGCATCGACCTCGGCAAGCAACTGACGATCACCGACGATCACCCGACCATTTGCGGCTTCCCGGAGACCTTCGTCGCCGCTCAGGACGATCAGACCGCAAGCGGCACTTACCATGTCGATTTCGGCGCGGATGGCGACGCCGCGATGCGCGTTGCCGTCCACGACGGTGCAGTCGGCAGCACAGGATACGATCTGGCCACGTCATGCCTGGGCGACGGCATCACTTCGGTGCACGTCACCGGACATGGCGATGACTACAGCTTCTACTATACGACCCATGAGGTGGGCGGCGGCGTGGAGCTCGACGCGTATCTTACGGATTGCGGCGGCACGCTGGCCGATCCGTACTTCAGGTTGCTGATCGATCCGGATGGAACCTTTTGTTTTGATCTCGAGCACGCCGGGCTGTCGAAGGACGTCACCGTTAGTGGCTCCGATTTCGACGCCCCGGCCTGGGGCACGCCGTCATTGACTGCTCCGGACGGACAATTGGTGATTACCGGGTCCGACTGCGCCGGCCATCCGCTCGATGTCAAGGCGTCGGACTGCGGTATCGCGGTCGGCGACAGCGGACTGCAAATGGACCCCACCGAGCAGTTGAACCTCGCGTTCTCCGGGAAGCAGTCGCAGGTCAGTTTCAATCTCACGCAATGGCAGGGTTACGGCACGGCCGGTGTGATCCTCAAGGTTCTTGACGGCAGCTCCGACGTTCACGACTTCTGCATCGATGTTCCCAAGCCGCTGTGCGGCAGCGCCAGCTTCGTGGTGCAGGAGACATCGGATGCTTCGCTGATCGACACCTACACTTTTGATGCCACGACGACGACGTACACGCTGTACGTTGACAGGGCGTTCAATCAAGTCCAGGTCGACTACGATCGAGCGGAGGCCGGGCACCCCACCTTTGCGGTCAACAACATCAGCTACACTGAAAAGACGAGCATCAACGCGGATCTCCTGTTCGATGTAACTGCGGTCGACGGAGACGGCGACTCGGCGCCGACCAATCTTCAGGTCGATATTCAGTGCCACACGGCGGGCATGGATGCCTTCACATTCGCGGCCAGCCCGGACAGTGCTGCACCACCGGTCGGCGGCAGCACCAGCGCTCCAGCGCCCGACGTTAGCCCGACGTCAACGAGCGGCCACGTAGACGCGGCCTTGTCTCAGGCCATGTTGCCCTTTGTAGACAGCGGAACATCCGGAACGACCGGGCAGTCCTTTCATTTCGCGGCGGAGCTTCCGAGCCTTGAACAGCAGGGAGCCTCGTCCCCTCCAGACTTCGATCAAACCGCCACGTGGTTCGGTCAGCACCAGGATTCCGCCGGATTTCGCCTGGCACAAGGGGCTGCAGATGCAGCGCCGGCAATCGGGCCAGCTATCCCGGAGCACCAGCCGGATTACTTCTCAAACCATATGCCGGACGCCGTCGTGACCCATACGCCTCACGATCTGATCGTTTAACTACTCCCCACACTCCGGCCCGCGTCAGACGTTGACGCGGGCCAGGTTCGCTTCTCTTGTCAGTGGTCGCCGGCCTTCAGCGCCGCCGAAAGGCTGCGCACCGGGCGCGTCACCAGCGGGTCGAGATCAAAGCGCTTCTCGAGCATCCTGAGGATCGACGTGGTGTCGAAATCCTCATGCGCGACGCCCGACTTGTTGAAGCGCTTGGCGATCAGCAGCGCCGGAATGCGGGTGCCCGGGCCCCACTGGTCCGCAGCCCTGGCTTCGGCACCATGACGGTTGTGCGGCGGCGGCGGCACGTGATCCCACTGCCCGCCGAACTCGTCATAGGTGATGACGATCAGCGTGTCCTTGCCATCCGGCCCTTCGGTGATCGCCTTGACGAGATCGACGAGATGCTGGCTGCCTTCGGACTCGCTGGTGTAGCCCGGATGCTCGTTCTCCTCGCCGATCGGCTTGATGAAGCTGACCTGCTTCAGCCGGCCGCTCTTGGCCGCCTGGATGAACTCCGCCTCGTCCTTCAGATGATCCCTGCGGGCCTGCGTTCCCGGTGCGTAGTTGGCGAAATAGTTGAGCGCCTGATGGTGGAACTGGAAGTCCACGTCGGCGCAATTCGGGAACACCGCCGTCGTGAGATGGTTCGGATCGGTGCAGGTCGTGCCGTTGCCGTTGGTCCAGCCGGAAGCGCCGACGTCGCCATTAGCGTTCGACCAGCCGCCCGAATACCATGCCCAGTCAACATGCTTTGCCGACAGCCGATCGCCGATGTTCGGCGTGTGCAGCGGCGGCAGGCGCTTGATGTCGGGGGTGCCCGGGGAATAAGGCTGGTAGGTCGGCTGCGTGGTGTTGACCGCGTAGTCGCCGCAGGCGAGGCCCGCCGGCAGCCCGGCCTGGCTGCACTTGGCCGTCAGCTGAGCATCCTTCACGGTGGAGAGCGGCGTATAGAGCGGCGTGCTGGTGGGCATGCCGTTGGCATCGACGATCGAGTGGAAGTCGTTGGCGCTGCCGTCGCTCAAGGCACCGACGAACTGCGGCGCCGCGGCGGCAACAAAGAACTGGTGGTTGAGGAACGAACCGCCAAAAGCACCCTGGAAGAAGCTGTCGGCGATGACGTAGTTCGGGGCGCCATGGCCGTGCAGATAGCTGTAGATCGGCAGTTTCTTGGTGTCGTAGTAGCCCATCGTCAGGCCCGACGCGTCGCTGCCGGTCACGTAGCGGTTCTGCCGGCCGCCGTTGAGCTGGTACTGCTCGTTGTAGAAGCGATGCACGATGTCCTCGGTGCAGCCGCCTGGCGCGCCGGTGCCGTTGAGGAAGCCGTGCGCCGCGAACGCGCCGACCGGCTTCGGACAGGTGGTGGCCGAGGTCGGAATGAAGTCGTTGATCTCGAACGGCTTGTTCTTGAAGGCGCTCAGGATCGCGACCGTGCCCGTGTTGTCGGTGCAGCTCGTCGGCTGCGGCGACGGCGAAGTCAGGTTGACGTCGTTCTGCAGCAGGCAGGCATAGACGGTCTGATTGTCCTGCCGGACTTGCAAGGTGTGCGCCGCATCGGCGTCGGCGGTGCCATTGATCCGGTCACGGCCGACATCGCCCCAGTGTCCGTAGAGGTTATCGAAGCTGTGGTTCTCCTGATAGATGACCACGATGTGCTTGTACTGATGCACACCCTCATGACCGCGATCGCGCAGATCACGCAGCTCGTCCCTAACCTCGTGCTTGAATTCATCGATGATCTTTTCGACCAGATTCTCGGCGTTTGCCACCGGTGCGGTGGCAACGGTGCCAGCAACAATTGCGAGCGCCGGAATGGCTCCCCAAAGCCGCATAGTGCTCTCCTGATTTAGAAAGAAATAGAAATGGAGCTACACGTTAAGCAAAACACATTTCGCTGGGATGACTGTTTTTCGACGCGCGCGCGAAGGCATGACGTGTCGTTCGCGCCCCGACAGAGTATCGCCCGGTAAGAAGCGTAACCATCGGTTTCGGCTTCGTTGCCGTCATCAAACCGCAATCAACCTTCGTCTATCCAATCAGACGGTCATTGGTCCCGCCGACAGAAAACTGTCACCTCCGTGACATCTTCCGATCGGGCGGCGGCACGAAGCGATTTGTGACAGGGGCGAATTCTCGCGATGGCTTGGGAAATTGTTGCGCGCGATTCCGGAGCAGGTCGGACCGCAGCCGCCGGTCGCGGCGTGAAGCACACGCCGATCGCGCTGCTGGCGCTCGTCGCTGCCTTCCTTCCGTTGCGCGCGACGGCGTTCCCGCTCGGCGGCGACCAGACCGTGCTGCCGGCCGGCACCGAATTTTCCGAGGAGGCGCTGGCGAGGCCGCGCGAGCTGTTTCATTCCGAAGCGATGGGCGGCCGAAAGTCCTATCTGGTCAATCTCGGCGATCTTGCGTTCAATTCGCCTTCCATCCTGGGCGGCAAGGCCCGGCAGGCCGAGATGAGCTGCGGCACCTGCCACGTCAATGGCGCATCGAACCCGAAGTTGTTCGTCCCCGGAGCCTCTTCGCGTCCCGGCACCTTCGACACGACAAGCCTTCTCTTCAATGCCAAGACGTTCAACAGCATCCTCGATCCGGTCAGGATACCGAGCCTGCGCGGCGCCCGCTTCCTCGCGCCCTACGGACATGACGGGCGCATCGGCTCGCTGCGCGACTTCGTCTATAATGTCATCGTCAATGAATTTTCGGGTCCAAAGCCGCGCGACGAGGTTCTCGACGGCCTAGTCGCCTATATCAACGATATCGATTTCCTCCCGAATCCAAAGCTCGGGCCCGGCGGCAGGCTTGCCGCACAGGCCAGTGTTGCGGAGCGCCGCGGCGAGCACCTGTTCTTCAAGCCGTTCCCGAAGCAGGCCGAGCTGAGCTGCGCCGGCTGTCATGTTCCGGGGGGAACCTTCAACGACCAGCTGCGTCACGACGTCGGATCCGGCGGACTGGTCAAGACCCCCACTTTGCTGAACGCCAACTTCAACGCGCCGTATTTCCACGATGGCCGCTACGACAGCTACGAGCAGGTGGTGGAGCATTTCGACCGCGTGTTCGACCTCGACCTGTCGACCCAGGACACGCAGGACCTCGTCGCCTATCTGACTGCGGTCGGTGACGGCGACCGTCCCTTCGAAAAGGACGGCGTCGTGCTCCGGATGAAGGAAGTGCTTGAACTGTCGAGCGTCCTCGAGGTCGCGATCCCGGCCGCCGATACCGCGGTGGTGTCGCTGGCCGTGACCGGCGTCGGCGCCGAGCTGCGCGAATTGACCGAGCGGATTCCCGACATCAGGAACAGCTCGATCGGCGGCAAGGACGAGCGGCTGGCGGCGCGTGCGATCCTGAAGGACCTCGTCCTCACCCTGCGCCGCATCGATCTCGACGTCGGAGCGGGCCGTATCGACGATGCGATGGCGGAATATCGCCAATTCGCCCAGCTGGTGAATTTCGACGTTCCCGTCGCCCTGAAAAAGGTCGAGCCCTGGTCGCTGTTCAACAGCAACGTGCATCAGTCGCACTACACCGCGCTCGGCCGGATCCTGCCGGTGACGAGCCGGCAATCGCAGTAGGCACGGGCCGACACCGGCTCGCTTCACTCCGAAGCCGGCGGCGCAACCCATACGTCGCTCTGCTGAATCCTGCGGATCAGCGCCTGCGGGTCGAATTTGCGCAGGTTCGCCGGGATTTCGAAGGCTTGCGCCGGCTGGGGCTCGTCGCGGATGTGATCGACGGCGATCACGGTCCCATCCGCGGTCTTGATCTGCACCGGGAACCTCCGCGCGCGGTCGATCCACCCGACGAAACCGGGACCGGACGACGCCGTGACCCGATAGACATCGGTGGCGCGCCCCGCGACCATCTCCTCTCCGTCGCGTTGGCAATGCCATGTCGCGACATCGATCGGCGCGGCCAGTTGTGCGATCGCCTGCCATTGCCGGCACGGTTGGTCCGGATCGACCGGAACGAACATTTGGGTGAGCTGGCTTGATTGTCTTGCGTCCATGAAGACGCGGGCGCCCGGACGGACGAAATAGGCTGCGGGCCTGGCCGTATCGATCAGGAAGAAGCCATCGGGCAACGCGGTTGTCTCGATCCGTGCTTTTCCGTCCGAGACCCGTAAGGTTCCCATAGCGGTTACCGTATCATCCTTCCTCGCGACGAGGTCGGCGGAAAACTGCTGCGCCTGGGCCGGCATCGTCGCATTGGCCAGGATGGCAACAGCAAGCAGGCAGGCCGCAGGGCTTCCCGAACAAATCTTCTCGTTACGCTTCATCGCATATTCCCGATCGATCATCTGGTGGGCAGGCAAAACATGACGACGCCGACCGAACCATGGGTTCGATCGGCGCCGGCCTCGGATGGATTCAAGACCTCGCGCTGGGCGAGAGCTTGATCACTCGGTGTAGGACAACGTGACCGGCTTGCTGAAGTCGAACGCGTCGAACAGGTCAGACAGTGCCGGGCTGTTGGTCGGGACATACTCGTTGTTCTTCGAGTAGCTCGGGTTCGGCAGATTGTCGCGGCTGCGGTTCGTGAGCGGCTGGAGGGCCCAGTTGCGTTCGATGAACTTCAGCAGCGAAACGTGGTCGGCGTAGTTGTGGTTGACCTTGCCGCCCGTCGAATAGGGCGAAAGGATCAGGGTCGGGATGCGCGGTCCGTCGCCGAAGAAGTCGATGGACTGCTGGTAGCCGGAGTCCCAGTAGCCGCCGGCCTCGTCCCAGGTGATGAAGACGGCGGTTTCAGCCTTCAGCTCGGGGTTGTTGTCCAGCGCGTTGAGCACGTTCAGGACATAGGCCTCGAACAGGTCGACCTTCGAGCTCTGCGGATGACCATCGAGCAGACCGTCCGGCTTGCCGAACGACACCGCGGGCAGCGCGCCGTTCTGGATCGCCGTGATCAGATCGGCAGTGTCCTTCATGTGAGCTTGACGCACGGCCGGATTGGCCATGATCGAGGTCGCATACTGGAACGGATTGCAGATCTGGCAGTAGGCAACGCCGAGCGCGTGTGCCGGATCGGCAACCGCGGCGGCGCTGAGGTTCGGGTTCGACGGATTGGCGGCAACCGCGGCGTTCGAAAGCGCCACGGCGTCGTTAAACGCACCACCATAGAACGCCCAGGAGATGTTCTTCTCCATGAGCGCGTCGCCGATCGTGCGGACCGACGACGGCGGGACGTTGTTGCCGCCCGCCAGCGCGCCGTTCGGCAGATAGCCCGGATTGACGTTGTTGAGCATGTAGTAGTGGTTGGGCTTGCAGTTCGGCTCGGCCGCGTACGGCAGGTTGTTGAGATAGGTGACGATCGGCTTCACACCGGGCTGGAACACGTCAGAGCAGTTGCTCCAATTGCCATCGACGGTGTAGCGGTTGACCGAACCCGCGGCCGGGTTGGGGTTGGCGATCAGGTTGGCCGGCGGCGTCACCGGGTTGCCCTTGCCGTCGCTCCAGAAGGCCGCGTCGCCGGTGCCGAGCATGAAGTGGTTCGCACCGGTGCCGCCGTGGAACGACTGGTGGAAGTTGTCGCTCAGCGTGAAGCGGTCGGCGAGCATCTTCAGGACCGGGGCCTGACCCTGCTGGGCGTTGTAGAAGCCCATCGAGTTGGCCATGCTCTTGTTCGACGCCGAATAGGTCGCCATCACGAACGGGAACAGGTCGTTCAGGCAGCCCGAATTGTTCTTCTTGGTGGCGCTGGCGGCGCTGCAGTCTTCCTGCTGCCAGTCCTGATAGAAGCGATGCGTCGAGTCACCAGTGTAGTCGTCGTCAGAGAGCTGCTCGCCCTGCAGCTGGAACGGTCCGTTCAGACCGCCGGCGCCGGGAACGCGGGTATCAAGCACGCCGGTCGGCAGGCCGCTGAAGCCGGTGGTGAGGATGTCGAGATCGGCCGGGTCCATATCCTTCTCGACGCTGGCTTCGGCGATCGTCTTGAACGGGGGCGAGGTGTCGCTCTGCGCGGTCGGCGTGCCGTTGGTGTTCGGCTGCGGCATCAGGTTGGTCGCGTTGTAGGGCGACTTCGAGATGGTCGGCGCGCCGATATAGAAGGAGGTCTGGCCCGCGACCGAGTACTGCTGCGCCTGCGCAAAGTTCGGACCCGGCGTTCCGTCCTCGTTGACGATGCCCTTCGACAACAGGTTGGAGATCGTCTGCCCCTTGCCCTTCGGCTTGTAGATACCAAAGGTGTGATCGAGGCCGCGGTTCTCGCCGATCAGGATGATGACGTGCTTGATCGGCGAGGCGGTCTTCACCTTGTCGCCGTGATCCTTGTCGCCATGATCGTGGTCATTCTTGGCGCGATCGGCATCGTGGTGCGCCTTGTTGTTGTGATGCGGGCGCTTGTCCCAATCACTGTGACCGCCCGGATAGTGAGCGGCATATGCGGCTGTCGCAACGAGCACCGTGGACGCGATGCAGAGCGCGGTGCTGGTTCGCCAGTGCTTTTTGTAATTCAAACTCATTGTCGACCTCAGGTGTTTGCGGTTAGCAACGCACCCTGCTTAGTGCGGCAATATGACGCATGGTTTTCGCTTACATGAATGCGCGCAAGAAATTTCGAAACGTTCAAATATTTTCGCGGAGACATCATCAGCAGCGCGCGCATCTCCGTGATTCAAATATTCAACCATTGATAGAAACGAGATCAGGCGATCCGCGCAACGATGCGGGACGCAAAAGCACTCCAATACAGCCTGATCAATGCGAAATGTGCTTGGAGCGCATCACCTGGCGAAGCGCCGCATAATGTTGATCATGCACGTCCTGATTGAACAGCGACCACGGCTCGGCACTGGCCAGCAACGCAGGAACTGCAGCCGCCATCAGGTTGCGATAGTTCCTGAACTCAGTCGTGGCATCAGCGCTGCGCCCCGCCGCAACAGCCATTTCGATTCGCCGCAGCGTGAGCACGAGCTCTTTGAGACCGTTGCGCGCAAGCACGCGCTGCTGCTCGCCGCCTGATACGCTGGTGTTCTTGCGATCCGGGTATTGCTCGGTCAATTCGCGCAGCTCACGGCCGATCGTATCGACCGCAAGTGCGACGATGTCCTTGTCGCCGGCTGGAATCGCGGTCGCAAGCACCGTCGAGAAATCGTTGATCTCCTTCAGCGTGGCGCCGGCACCGTCGCGCTCGTAGGGCTGCACGCCATCGCCCACCGCCGTGAGATAGGCGACGAGGTCGCCCTTGTCCTGCGCCGAGAGGCTGAGCTGGAAGGTTTGGTCGAAATAATCGACGACCTGGCTGAAATTGTCGAACCGGCCGTCGTGAAAATACGGCGCGTTGAAGTCGGCGTTACGCAGGGTCGGCGTCTTGAACAGGCCGCCTGAACCGATGTCGTGCTGCTGATGATCGACAAAGCCCGACGATGGAACATGGCAGCCGGCGCAGCTCAGCGCGGGATCGTGCGGGAACGGCCGCGAGAACAACGCTTCGCCGCGGCGTTCCGGCTCGGTGATCTTGCCGGCCAGCCGTCCCGCGGGACCGAGGCTCGGGTTGGGCAGGAAGTCGATGTCGTGAATATAGGCCACGATCGCATCGAGCGTCGCCGGCGACGGCTCCGGTCCGGCGAACTCGCTGGTGATGACGTTGTGGACGAAATCGCGCAGCGAGGCGAACCGGCCATCGGCGCCATAGGGCGCCAGATAGCGGGCGCCACGCAGGCTCGGAATCCGCACGGGATCGAACGCCAGATTGTTGGCCTTCGGATTGAACAGAGGACCGGTGGTGTCGAACGTGCCGGGCCGGCTCGACATCTTCGGCATGAAGAATTTGGCGTTGTTGGCACCATTGACGTGGCAGGTGCCGCAGCTCACGCTGGCCTGCCGCGCCACCTCGCCAAGCAATCCGGGCGAATTGAAAGCGAGATCGCCGAGATTCACCAGATAGGACTTGCTGCCAGTGCGCTCGGACTGGAACACCTCGCGCGGCTTGTCGAGCGCATCCTCGTTCAGCTCGGTCGCAACCGGCAACACGGTCTTGTCGCCATCGACGGGAAACGCCACAGCGCGCCCGAGCAGTGCAAGGGCGATGACGCCGGAGAGCAGCGCAGCCAGACGCAGCTGAAGCGATGTCATCGCGCCTGGGCCTCCAAAGTCGGCCGCTGCAGGCCGAGCTTCGCCGACGCGCTCTGCAACGCGATGACCAGCTCCTCACTGGTCTGGCGTAGATCGGCAATGTTGACGTGCGGCAGGTCGGGCGTCGCGACGATCGCCTCGAGCTGCTCGATCCGGTTGTTCACCGTCTCGTCGAGCTTGCCGTCGACCGTGTTGAGCGCGGCAGAGAAAATCGTGTGGTAAGCGAAGTCGATGCCGGCGATGTTGTTGCGCATGTCGTCGCGCGAGGTGCCGCTGATGCGCGATTCGCCGCCATCCGCCTTGCTCTCTCCGACCTCGTAAGCAAGCCGCACCGTGCCGTCCAAGAGGCCCTGCGGCGTCAGCTTGATGTCCTTGAGCTTGCCATGAAGGTCGTTCAGATGCTCGACAAGACCCGCCGCGTCAGTGGCGACGTCGGTGCTGCCTGCCCCGAACAGCTTCGCCTCGATGGCGTGGAACCCGCTGTCCGCGTTCGGCCAGGCGTCGATCTGCGCATCGAGCTCGGGAACGAAGCCTGCGGTGAACACTTCCGAGCGCTCCCAGCCGGCGCGCGCCGACAGCCAGGCCTTCTTCGCACCGGGCAAATCCGCTGCCGCGGCGCGCTCGCGCAATGCACGCGCGCCTGTCAGCGCACTGGCGACGCCCTCGATCAAATACGGCCGATAGCGCTCGGCACCTTCCTCCAGAGCGCCGGCATTCGCGGCGCGCGCGCCCGCGAACGCTGCCAGCAAAGCAAGGCACGCCGCCACTCGCATCTTGTGCATAGTCAACCCACTCATCTGCCACGAAGGGCTCGCAGCACGTAGTGGTGCGGACTATTGTCGGTATCCTATGCGGATTTGTGACAGCGCAGACATTTTGTCGCATCTTTTCTGCTTCGCTGCCGTCGATGACGATCACAATTTCGCAAACCCGTCGCGCGGCGACGGATCAATTGAAAATGGACTGTTCAACGCGCGCGAGTTGTTGCAACACAATCAGCACGCGTCACACCTGTCCCGCCATCATGCATATCGATCGCGAAGTTCTTTATTTTATCGGGTCTTACGGCGCGCTTTGCGTGCTCTGCTGCGCGGTCGCGCTGATCGATCTTCGCCACGGCATCATTCCGAATTGGCTGAACCTTGCGATCGCGGCGCTCGGTCTCGCAAACGTCGTCGTCACTGAAGGCGCGACAGCCGCCTTCACCGCAATGGCGAGCGCGGTCCTTGTCGGCGCAGTGTTTTGGCTGTTGCAGCGGCTTTACTTCGCCTTGCGGCATGTCGACGGATTGGGACTTGGCGACGTCAAGTTTCTTGCCGCCGCCACGATCTGGGTCGGCACGACAGGAATCCCGACCTTGCTGCTGATCGCGGCACTCGCGGCACTTGCAGTTGCCGGCGGCCTGCAACTCGCCGGACATGAGATGAAGCGCCAGACGTCGATCCCGTTCGGTCCCTTTCTTGCGCTCGGCCTTCTCCTGACGTCGGCGCTTCAGAGCTGGCTCGCGCTGATCTAGCTTCCGCTGGACGCTGCAATCACATCTGGCGCCGCGCGGCCAAAGGCTTCCGCTCCGTGCTGACCGGAACCAGCCGGACGTCGCCGCTCTCTTCACCACCGGGCTGGGGCAATGTGAGCACGGCCTCCTGCTCGTCCTTCTCCATCCTGACTTCACGCCCGCTGATGGCTCGCAGCTTCCATCCCTGGAAATCGTCACCGATCTTCAGTCGCAGCGCGGTCTTGTTCGATTGATCGAGAAAGATCCCGAAGCTTTCATCATCTCCCGCGATCGTGCCGACCAGCGACAGCGGCGGCGGCTCGATCACCGCCTTGCGCGGCGGCGGCGGCAATGGCTTGCTGACTTCCGGCTCCGCAACGACCGCGGGCGGCGGCCGCCGCGACGGCGAGAACACCGGCCGGTCGCGCGTGTTGGACAGCGTCTTGAGCGGGATGCCCCACAGCGGATTTGCGCTGAGTGGCCGCGGCGTCGGCGCCGGCGAAGGGGCCACCCGGACCGACGTTACAGGTTCGGACGGCGGCGGCGAACTCAGCACCGGTCCGCCCAGGCGGGTATCATCGAGCAGCCCGGCGTCGAGCGTATCGCCGGACCGGTCGGGCACGGCGGCCGCTGCGGCATGAACCGACACAATCAACAGCAGGATGATCGCTGCGAAGCGTTGCATCACTTGGCTCCCCGCCATTGTCCGGACACGCCGAGCAGCACGCGCATCTTGCCGGGATCAGCGCCCTTGGCGGCCTCGTCGGCGACGGGCTGCACGACCAATTGGTCGATGAACAGGAACGGCATGCTGGCTTCGAGATCGTAGAGCACTTGTTGCAATTGCGCCTGCTCGATCTCGCAGCTCGCGACCATGCTGAGGAAGCCGGCCTTCGCCGGCGCGTTGGGAACGTCGAGCTGCGTCGACAGCACGTTGCCGCCGGCCTTGATCACGGCACCCGACACGCGTTGCAGCAAGGTGGCGCCGGCAACCGTGACGGTCGCACCCTCGAGATAGGCGGAACCGGTCGGCATCGCGGGCTGACCAGGCGCGGTATTCGCCCTGGATCGTCCCTCGAGCTGCTCCAGCATTCCGGCCGAGGCCGCAACATCGCTGCGCAGGCCAGCGATATCAGACAGCGACGAAATGACGACAAAGAGCAAAAGCACGAAAAGGCCGAGATAGCTCGCGGTCGCAACCAGTGGCGAGGTGCTGACGGCGGCCAGCGATCGGGATGCTGCGTTCATGTGCCGGACCCAAAATTCGCGGTGATGTTGGCCTCGACGTGGAACCGCTCCGCCGTCTCGTTCGCTGCACGCGTCGTCGGCGCGAAGAACGTGGCGCGGGTGAATTGCGGCGACTGCTCCAGCAGCCGGATCAGGGATGGCGCATCCTGGGTCATTCCCACCACCTGCACCTTGTTGCCCTCGATCCGCAGCTCGGTCACATAGGTGGTATCGGGCAGTACGCGCGAGATCGCTTCCAGGACCATGACGCTCGACGGCGTCGTCTGCTTACGCTTGGCCAACAGGCCGAGACCGGACGAATCGCCATTGGCATCGAGGCGCAGCGCGGCACGGCGCTGCGAGATCCGGTGCTGGAGATCGTCCTGCTCCGATTGCAGCCAGCCGCCGAGATAGATGTTCAGCAGCAGCGAGACCGCGGCTGCGGCGGCCGTCGAGACCAGGCCGATGCGCAACAGGCGCGGAACCACAGGTCCGGCAAGACCCCGCAGCGGCCGATCGAGCAGCGTTACCTGCTGCAGCGTGCCGTCGCCGCCAACCGCCGGCGCCGAGACCGCGATGGAGGCGCCGCCCAGCGTCCTGGCCAACCGGATCAACGGATCGACCTTGGCCGCCGCGGTCGCACTGAACGCGACTTCAATACGGTCATTGCCGACCGGCTGCGGCGCGCCCCAGCCGAACACCGCGTCAGCGGCGCTCCATGGTGTCAGCCGGTCGACCTGCGCGCGGATCATGCCGTCGAGGAAATCGCCAGCCTGGCTCGGGAAATCGAGCACGCGGCTGACGATTTGATCCGATCGCAAGCGCACCTCGATCCGGCTGCCGTCGAACGCCGTCTTCCAATCCGTTGACAGTGGAGGCTGTGGCGCATCGTGATCGAGCCGAAACGAAACCGGCACCGAGGGTGAACCATCCTTCGACACCGCGAGACGGGCAGTGAACGTGCCGTCGGCATTTTCGTCGAGCGCGAGGCCACGCCGGCGCACGAACCTATCAGCGACGCCGTCAACGGTGACCGCGACCGCGCCGATCCACCGCTCAAACCATTGTCGTGCTTCGGCCAACATTGCGCTCAACCTCTCCCGCGAAGCAGAACCGGATTTCGCGGTTCGACATCGTTCTGCCAGGACAACACACGATAGGGCTCGACCTTGTCGCCGAGTGCGATCACCGCCTCGGACGTGGTGCGATGGCCGTTGCGGAAACGGATCGAGATCGCGATCCGGTAGCATGGGCTCTGCGCCGTCGATGCCGCACTTTGCGGGTCCGGCGCCTGCGCTCCGGCCGCGATGCCGTTTGGCGAGGCCGAACGCGCCCCGAAGCCGTCCTGATCGTTGCCCGACGCCTTGCCCAGCGCCTTGACGACTTCCGGCGCCGCGATCTTCAGATCGACATCCGGGCTGCCGTTGAACACCGTCACAAACGGCAGCGCGCGGTCGACCAGGGCTTCGGGGATACCGGCGATCAGCGCCAGCTCGTTGACATGGACGAACAGACCCTGTCGCGGCGAGTAGCCGAGCGCATTGTAGCGCGCGGCCTCGACATTCTCGCTGCCCGGCGCGGGCCGGGTTCGCCAGCCGACGATCCGGTCGGCGTATTCGCCGGCTGCGTCCTTGCCGGCGCCGAGCACGACGAACAGGCCAATCAGCACCTCCTTCGACGCGTAGTTCAGATCGAGGCGCCCTGCCTCCGACGTGAAGGTCACGCCGACGCTGGCATCGTCCAGCCCGAAATGAAACGCCCCTTGCTGCGGCCGCGTCTTCTCGTCGGTCAGCGTCAATTGATAGGCGGCGAGCTCAACTCCGGCCGACATCAGCGCCTCGGTCTGCAACGACAGGTCGCTGGCAGCCAGCGCCCGCGCCGAGGCGGCGAGATAGGCCGAGAAGATGATCGCCAGCGACGACAGCGCGAGCAGGATCCAGAGCACCGCAACGATGACGAAGCCGCGATCGGCCGGCGTTTGGCCGCACTTGCCGGTCGCGCCCATCACGTCTTCCCCTGATCGGTAGACGTCTTGCCCTGATCGGCGTTGCCGTCGGAATTGCGCTTGTCGCCGCAATTGCCGTCCGGCTTGGTGCAGTCGCTCGGAATCTGGACATGGACCGGCGCGATGGTCGACACCGACAGGATGCGCTGGCTCGCCGCGTCACGCACCGTCAGGCGGATCATCGCCGGCAGTCTGTCGGCATCCCGCCACACGCTTTTCCATGCCCGGTCCGCCCCGGCATAGGCGAAGGACAGCCGATAGGGCGCGCGCAGCAGCACGACCGGGCTGCCGAGATGCACCTGTTCCGACAGCGACACTCCGTCGGCCAGCGGCGTAAACCGCGCCTGCGAACGCACCGTGACGAATTCGCCGCGATCCCTGATCTCGCCAAGCCGCACAATGTCGAGCCCCGGCCCCGCATTCGGTCCCACCGATGTCCGCACGAACGTCACCGACAATTCCGATCCATCGAACAGCGGCTTGTGGGCGTCGCGATTGGCGGCAACGAACTCCGCCGCGGCGAGGTCGGCCCCGATCCGTTCCAGCGCGATCCCGATCAGCTCGCTGCGCTGGATCCGGTCGAGCCCCCGGTTCCAGCTCGGCAGCCATTGCGCCGTGATGCTGGCGAGCGCCGACAGCAACAGCCCCATCAGCGCCAGCGCGACGATAGTCTCGATCAGCGTGAAGCCGCGCTCATGCGCGCGCTGGTCTGTGCGCGCCGGGGTCATTGCGAGGACCTCGGCATCAGGCGCACGGTGCGGACGTCGGACAACGCGCCGCCCGGAGATTTGACACGAATTCTCACCAGCTCCGGGGCCCAGGGCACGTTGCCCTCGGGAACCGTCCAGTCACCACCGAGCGGACTGACGTCGACGGTCCAGCGGTAGCCCTCTGCCTGCCCGGTCGATGAGCCCGGCTGCAATTCGGCGCGGGGCGGAATGCCGACCGTCATCAAGGTGCGCGCTGCCTGCATCAGCGCCACGTGCTGCTCCATGGCGCGAACGCCACGCGTCTTGACGCCCATGACGGCACCGATCGCGACGATCGAGACGGCCACCAGCGCCAGCGCCACCAGCACCTCGATGATCGTGAACCCCGCATCAGTGCGGTCAGTTGGCGGCGACGTCGCGAGCAACGATTTCAACCCTTCCGGTGAGCCAGTTGACGCGCACTTCATATCCCGCATCGAGCCGCGTCAGCGCGATGGAGCCGCCGCAGGAACCGCCATTGGCGAAGAAACGAATGGTCGATAGCGCGGCCTGCCGCTGACAGCGCTGCGGCAGCACGGCATCGAACCGCACATCATCGGGAATCCGCACCGCCATGCGCGATGCGCCCGAGTGGATCACCCGGCTCGCCGCATCAACCAAGGTCGCCACGCTGGTGCTGCGCTCGATGGCGGCATTGCGATCGGCCTTCAAGAGCGTCGCGGTCTGCAGCGCATAGGCCTGCAACCGCGAACGCGAGGTCTGGTGCGGAATGAACGGAAGCAGCACGGCCGCGAGCAGCGCGATGATGGCGAGCACGCACACCATCTCGAGCAAAGTGAAACCGCGCTGCGTCGCGTCATTCATGCTCGCCATGTACCCTTGCTATTCATTGTTGGCGGCTGTCGCCTTCTCCAGCGAAATGTCGGCCGAAGTGCCGCTGCCGCCCTCCTGACCGTCAGATCCATAGGAGACGATGTCATACGGCCCGTGTTCGCCGGGCGACCGATAGAGATAGGCGTGATTCCAGGGATCGCTCGGAACGTTGCCGCCCTTCAGATACGGGCCGTTCCAGGCAGCAACGCCCGGCGTGCGCCGGACCAGAGCGGCGAGGCCCTCCGCCGTGGACGGGAAGCGGCCCGCGTCGAGATAGAACAGGTCGAGCGCGCTGGAGAAGCTCTGCAGCTGAATGCGCGCGGTCTTGACCTTGGATTCGCTGAGATAGTTGAGCACGCGCGGTCCGATCAGCCCCATGATGAGGCCGATGATCGCAATCACCACCAGCATCTCGACCAGGGTGAAGCCTTCCTGACCCGGACGCTGCGGCCCTTGTGACCGCGCCCGAGCGCGTCCCGCTCGCGTGGAAAATGCCCTGATGATGGTGTTGCGCGATATCATGACCGATGACCCCTGCTCTAACCGACTAGCTGCGTGACCGAGAGCAGCGCCGTCATCACTGATACGATCAGTCCGCCGACGACGGTGCTGATGGTGATGATCGCCAGCGGACCGACAATGCCGACGACACGGTCCAGGCTGCGCTGCAATTTTGCTTCGTAGAATTCCGCGACCCGCCCGGCCAGCACCGGCAGCTGCCCGGTCTCTTCGCCGAGCCGCAGCATGCGGACCGCCATCGGCGGCAGGCTGTCCGCCACGGCGAGGGCTTCCGACAGTTTTCCGCCATGGCGGACGCGGTCGGCGGCGGCGGTCCAGTTCGCCTCGCTCCCGGTCACCGCCATGATGTCGACGAGGATGCGCAGCGCAGCGGTGAGGTTGACGCCGCTGCCGAGCAGGACGCCGAGATTGCGGCAGAACAGGCTGGCGCGATAGAACTGGAAGGCGCTGCTGATGCCGGGAACCCGCGAGATCGCGTTGACGAGGGCGGCACGCACCCGCGCCTGCCGCAGCAGCCACCATGCGAGCGCGATCGTGGCCGCACTAATCAGGCTTGCCGCCGTCGCATTGGCACGGAGGAAATCCGATACCGCGATGAAGCTGGCGAGCGCCGTATCCGACTTGCCGCCGAAATCGCCCAGCACGGTCGAGAACTGCGGCAGCACGAACAGCAGGAAGAACAGCATCACGCCGGACGCCGCGACCAGCACGAAGGCCGGATACTGCATGGCGTCAGTCAGCTTGCGCCGCATCTGCTCGGAACGCGCGCGCTCGGTCCCGAGCATCTCCAGCACGGAATCCAGCGTGCCGGAGATTTCCCCGACCCGGACCAGGGCGATGTACATCGGCTGGAACAGGGTCGGATGATCCGCCACCGCATCGGCAAAGCTCTCGCCGGTGAGCAGGGCCGCGCGAATTTTTGCCACCACCGGACGCATCCGCCCGACATCGGCATCGCCGGACAGAAGCTCCAGCGCATCGTCGAGACGCGCGCCGGCCTTGAGCAGCAGCGCAAGGTCGCGCGTGAATGTGGTGACCTCGGCGGCGCTCGGCCCGCCGAACAGGCTGCGGCCACCGCCAGCACCAGACGCGCGCTTGTCCTCGGTGGTTTCGATCGGCAGCAGCTTGAGATATTCGATCCGTCGCGCCACCTCGGCCGCGGTCGGGGCGGCGATCGTGCCGTTCACGATCTCGCCGGCCTGGGTCAACGCGCGATAGCGATAATTCGGCACGACGTCACCGCACCGTCGCAACGCGGAGGATCTCGGCGGGCGAGGTCAATCCGGCGCGGCATTTGGCGACCCCGTCATCGAGCATGGTGGTCATGCCCGCCCGGATCGCCATCGTATCGATCTTCAGTCCGTCGGTTCGCTCCCCGATCAGCTCGCGCAATTCATTCGACAGTTCGAGCAGCTCGAATGCGCCGAGGCGGCCGCGATAGCCGGTTCCGCCGCAGCGTTCGCAGCCGCACGGCTCGTGAACAATCTCGCCGGCCCGGAATCCGATCGCCGCAAGCCGGGGATCCTCGGTGAAATCGGCCGTTGCCAGCGGCCGCGCCGTCTTGCAGCGCTCGCATAATTGCCGGACCAGGCGTTGCGCGATCACGCCGCGCAGCACCGAGCGGAGCAGATAGCCCTCGACCCCGAGGTCGAGCAGGCGTGGCACCGCGGCCGCCGCCGTTTCGGTGTGCAGCGTCGTCAGCACCAGATGCCCGGTCAGCGCCGCATGCACGGCGACGTGCGCGGTCTCGGTATCCCGGATTTCGCCGACCATGATGACGTCGGGATCCTGTCGAACGAAGGAGCGCAAGGCGGTGGCGAAGGTCAGACCGATCGCCGGTTTGACCTGGGACTGGTTGACGCCGGGGATCTCGTATTCGACCGGGTCCTCGATCGTGAGAATTTTGCGGCTGGGCTCGTTGAGGATCGACAGGATCGTCGCCAGCGTCGTGGTCTTGCCGCTGCCGGTCGGTCCCGTGATCACGATCATGCCATGCGGCAGCTTCAAGAGCCGCCGCAGCTTGGCCTCGTCAGCCTGCGAGAAGCCGAGTTTTTCCACGACCAGCAGGCCGCGATCCTTGGGCAGGATACGGATGACGGCGGATTCGCCATGCTGCATCGGCATGATCGCGACGCGGATATCGATATCGGTCCGCCCGGCCCGCAGCCGCGCCGCGCCGTCCTGCGGCAGGCGGCGCTCGGCGATATTGAGATTGGCGATGATCTTGATGCGGGACACCACCGCCTGGGGTAGCACGCCCGACAGCGCCGCGACCGGCCGCAGCAGGCCATCGATCCGGAGCCGGACCATGAGGCCGGCGGCAAACGGCTCGATATGGATGTCGCTGGCGCGAAGCTCGACCGCCTTCTCGATCAGATCGTTGACCGCGCGCACCACCGGCGCGCCGCTGGCGAGATCGCGCAGGCTCTCGATGTCGTCTTCGCGGGGCAGCGCCGCCGTCAGTTCGGTGGCCTCGTCCTCCTCAGCACTGGCACGGTTGTTCAGCACGATGGCGACGTCTTCCGACGATGCCACTTTCACTGTTATCCCGGCGCCGAGCACAATCTGCGCGGCCCGCTGCGTCGCCTGGTCGGTGGGGTCGACGACCGCGAGAACACTGGTTCCATCGGCTTCCCGGCACGGATAGACCATGGTCTCGCGCAGGAAGCGCGGCGAGAACGACCCGACCAGCGGCTCGGCCGAGGTCATTTCCTGGAGCGTCAGGCGGCCCAGCGCGAAGAAGCGCGCGGCTTCGTCGGCGAATTCGACCGGCGAAAGACTGATGACCTCCCACAGTTTCAATTGCCTGTGGTCGGCACCCTGCCCGGTCCGCTCGGCCGGCCCATCGGTCGGCGCGAGGTGATTGTTCTGACGGAGATAATCCACAAACCGAACGGACAGGTCGTTGGCCATTCTCTTATCCCGCCACGCTATCCTGGATCAGCTCGCGCCGAGGCGCTGGCGCCGTTCGGCTCCCGTTAACTGCGCGGTTATCAACCCGAAGTGTGACAGCTGTGCGAAGTCACATCGTCCGCCGCGCTCAAGAAACTTTGAGGTGGCATCGCGGACACAAGCAACGCGCCGGCTGCACAAATTTTGGCACGACACGATGCAGGTCGCGAACGACAATCATGTAACCAATTTATTTCTGTCATGAACGCTCGCTAAGAGTCCTGCGGGGCAGGACCGATCGTCGCAAGCCATCGAAATATCAGCCAGCAAGTAGCGAAGGGCCTTCATGCAACGCGTAGGCACAGTGGGCCGCTGCCCGACGATCCGTGGCGGCCTGACAGCCATTTTCGTCTTGACGTCGCTGGGGTTGCTGGCGTCCTGCAATTCCGCGACGGTCGGCGAGAGCGTGGACGCGTCCCAGCTCGACGTCACCGACAAGGTGCGCTCGCTGGATCTGCTACCGCGCCAGCCACAACCGGTGAGCGCACTCGCGGCGACACCCGGCAACCAGGGCGGGAATGTCCGCGCGTCGATGTATGAAGGCAGCGACGTGACGGCCGTCGCCGACGCGCGGCCGCAGCCGGCAGCGAATGGCAATGGTTTCGATCTGAATTTCGAGAGCACGCCGGTGGCGACCGTCGCCAAGGTCGTGCTGGGCGATATCCTGCATGTCGGCTACACGATCGATCCGCGGGTGCAGGGCACGGTGAGCCTGGTCTCGGTCCGCCCGGTGCCGAAATCCGACATGGTGTTCGTGCTTGAAAACGCGCTGCGGCTGAGCGGCGTCGTGCTGCTCAAGGATACCGCGGGCTATCGCCTGACCCCGCTCGGCGACGCCGTCGGCGGCGGCCGCATCGATGCCGCGGCAGCCAATCCCGAGCCCGGTTTCGGCGTCTCAGTGGTTCCCCTGCAATATGTGTCGGCCCAGACCCTGCTGAAGCTGACCGACAGCTTTGCCACCAGGGCGGGCGCGATCCGCGCCGACACCACACGGAATCTTCTGCTGATCCAGGGCACCGGGGCCGAGCGCCGCACCGCGGTCGACACCGTGCTCAGCTTCGACGTCGACTGGATGCGCGGCCAATCCGTCGGCATCTTCCCGATCTCGAGCGGCTCGCCCGCGCCTGTCATTGCCGAGCTGGAGAAGATCGTCGATTCCGGCGAGAACGGGCTCAGCCAGAACGTCATCAAGTTCATGCCGATCGCACGCCTCAATGCGGTGCTGGTCGTGACCAAGAAGCCGGACATGCTGCACACGGCCGCGATCTGGATCAAGCGCCTCGACCGCAACGACACCGCGCGAACCACGGTCCATGTCTACCGCGTCAAGTATGGCGATGCGCGCCAGATCGCGCGGGTCCTGACCGACATGTTCCTCGGCGGCTCCTCCGGCAATCTGCTCGACAGTGCCGACAGCCAGCTCGCGCCGGGCTCCGGCACCTCGTCGACGTCAAGCGTCGCCGACCGCCTGTCGCTCAACAACAACAACGGCTCGAATTCCAGCATGGGCGGCTTCGCATCCCGCGGCACGTCGGGGACCGGTGCGACCGGCCAAGGCCTGGGCCAGGGATTTGGCGCCGGTGGACAAGCCAACAATCCCAATGCGGGCCAGGGTAACAATGCCGCGCTGGATGCCGGACGCGGCGCCGGCGGCGGCAACGGCCAGCCTGTGCTGCAGGACGTCCGCATCACGCCCGATGTCGTGAACAACAATCTGCTGATCTATGCCGACCAGGCCAACTACCGCATCATCGAGTCGACGCTGCTGCAGATCGACGAGCCACAGCTCCAGGTCGCCATCGATGCTACGATCGCCGAAGTCACGCTCAACAACACCCTGTCCTACGGCGTGCAGACCTATCTCACCAGCCAGAACCTCGGCCTGAAGCCGAACACCGGCTCGATCCTCGGCACCCAAGCCACCAGCGCGCCCGCGACCACCACCGACGCGACCACAGGCGCGGTCTCGGTGGCGGGCTCGCTCACCAATGCTTTCATCAACCAGACCTTCCCGGGCTTCAACTTCCTGATCGGCTCCGCGACGCAGCCGAGCCTGATCCTGGACGCGCTGCATGCCGTCACCAGCGTCAAGGTGTTGTCCAATCCCTCGCTGGTCGTGATCAACAACCAGGTCGCGACGCTGCAGGTCGGCGACGTCGTCCCGGTCTCGACCGGCAGCGCAACGGTGCTGACCACGAGCAACACGGTGGTCAACACCATCGACTATCGCAACACCGGCATCATCCTGAAGGTCTCGCCACGCGTCAGCGTCAACGGCACCGTGCGGCTCGATGTCGAGCAGGAGATCAGCAACGTTCCCCAAAGCAGCTCGGTAAACCTGACGCCGACGGTGTCGGAACGGCGGGTCAAGAGCCAGATCGCGGTCGCCAATGGCCAGACCGTGCTGCTGGCGGGCCTGATCAGCGAACAGCAGAGCGGCAACCGCAATGCGCTTCCCGTGCTCGACCAGATTCCTGGCCTCGGCGACGCCTTCGGGCATCAGAGCAACGGCACCCAGCGCACCGAGCTGATCATCTTCATCCGCCCGCAGATCATCCGCAACGGTACCGACGCCCAGGTCGTCGCCGAGGAGCTTCGATCGAAACTGCGCGGCAGCATCGCCACGACATCGACCAATGCGCCGATCACCACCAGCTTCCACTGAGCCGGGCAACTGGATGCTCCGCATGCGCGCGCTGCGAACCGGCCTCTGCGCCTCGCTTGCGGTCGCGCTCTGGGCGATGACCGCATCCGTCGCGAGCGCCGACAGCCTTGCGCGCGGAACGGCCGCCTTCCATCGCGGCGATTATGTCAGAGCATCTCGGGAGCTCGCGCCGGCCGCCGAGCGCGGCAATGCACGCGCTCTCGGCCTGCTCGGCTTCATGTATGAGCACGGTTTTGGCGTGCCGCAGGCCTATGACGCCGCCGCCGATCTCTACTATCGCGGCGCCGTGCAAGGCGACCCGTTCGCGCAAGCCATGCTCGGCCTGACGTACGACAAGGGTCACGGCGTTCCGGTGGATTTCGTGCTGGCCTACAAATGGCTCAATCTGGCGGCGGCCCGCACCGGCGGGCGGCAGCGCGAAGCCTATCTCCGCTTCCGCGATGCGGTCGCATCAAAACTCTCGCGCAATGAGATCATCGCCGGCCAGCGGTTTGCATTGGGATGGGTCCCCGGCCCGCCGGCGCCGGACGTGCACCTGACGGTCAAGTAGCTTCCCGTATAGGCGCCAAGGGAGACACGCGTCTCCGTCGTAGCGGCCGGCGACGCAGTCGGCGCCAGCCGATCACGATGCCGCTGATCGAGACGATCGTGCCGACGGTTGACAGCAGCCACACCACGACATCGCGTGCAGGCGAGATGCGCAGCAGCAGCGGGAAATCCAGGCTGTGCAGCGCGTTGAACAGCCAGCGATAGGAGCGGCGGCTGTCGTCGCTGCGGTCGAGAATTTCACCAGTGACCGGAGAGATGTGCAGCCAGGTTTGCGCGGGATCATCAAAGCCGGTCCGCAGCACGGGGAGTTCGCGCATGTTGTGCAGCGTGTACCAATAGGCGTCGGGTTCATCGAGCTGTTGGGCCGAGTTCATGGCAGCTCCGGGCACCGCGCGCCGGGCGGCTGCGATGATCTCGTCACGCGATAGAGTTACAGGCACGCCGGTCGCGGGATCGGCGAGGCTGCGACGGCCATTGCTGTCATCAAGCATCATCAGCTTGTGTCCGCCGATCCAGACGAAGCGCGCCTCCACGGCCGGCACCGACGGCGACGACTGGAAGCCGGCGGCGATGTCAGGCGCGTCATGCCCGCTGTAGCCGATTGCGATGTCCCTGGTGACGCCGCGGCCGGAGAACGCGCCGCCGGGATTGAGCGACAGCCAGCCGCTGAACATCCAGGTGAAAACGCAGATGCCGCCGATCAGCCCGGCAATATGATGCCAGGCCATCCAGCCGCGGTAGGGCGAGATGGCGCCGCTTGCGTAGCGACGCATCAATCGCAACCGGAGAATGCCGATCCAGAAGCCGGTGACCGCGACCACGAGGCACACGCCGGAAATCCACAGCACGACATCCCGCCACAGCGGGCCGTCCTTGCGCAGCACGGTCGGATAGATCCAGTGCGGGATCGAGCCGAGCCAGTTCCAGACGCGCTCCTGCCGCGTGGTGTCGAGCGCGATCTCGCCGCTGCGCGCGGAGACGTAGAGTTCGGTGCCGTCAGCGTCGCCGAGGCCGATCAGATAGAGCGGCCGTAGCGGATCGAAGCGCGCCGTGACCGACCATTGATCGCGCGTCACCGTGTCGAGCAATTGCGGACGCACCGCTTTGGGGTGATGGCCGGCGATGGCCAGCGCCTGATCCGGCGCGATCCGGTCGATGACGCGGCCGTCGATCGCCGAAATCGTGATGACGGCGGCTCCATTCCAGCCGGCCACGCGATAGACCGGAACATCGTCCATCATCGACAACCGCAGATCGCGCGGATAATGCTCCATGCCTGCGATCGCCATCGCGCGATCAGGCGCGATCTGCACCTTGCCCCACGAAATGACCGGGAGCGCGGCCAGGCGCTCGCCGTCGGTGAGGCGCGGAAAGACCACGTACATCATGACGAGGCCCGAGATGAACCACATCGCGAACAAGAGGCAGGTCGCGATGCCGATCCAGCGATGGACGACATACAGCCATCGCCGCCCTCGCCGGATCAGAGCGTTGCGCATGATCAGAACTTCACGTTGACGGAGAGTTCCGCGGTGCGCGGCATGCCCAGCAGCCACTGCCCGGCATAGGGCGACGTCACCGCGTAGACCTTGTCGAACAGATTGTAGACGCGGAACGCAACGGTGGTGCGGTCATCCGGCTTCCACCTGACGCCGCCATTGACCACATTGTAGCCCGGCCGCAACTGGGTGTTGGCAAGGTCGGAGTACATCTGGCCGACGATCTGGACGCCGCCATAGACCGACCAGTTGGATGCGAAGTCCCAGGTCAACCAGATGTTCGACACCTGCTGCGGTACGTTGATCGGAACGTTGCCGGCATAGCTGACGAGCTTTCCACTCACCAGCTGGCTGTTGTTGTCGTACTTCGCCTGCAGCAGCGCGACATTGGCGTCGATACGCCAGCCATAATCCAACGCCAGTCCGACCGATGCCTCGACGCCGCGCGATGATTGCTGGCCGACCTGCAATGCGAGGCCTGCGGGGTTGTTCGGATCGGCAACGAGCAAATTGTTCTTGACGATCTGATAGCCCGCCAGCGTCCACTCGCCGCGCCCGCCCAGGAACGACTGCTTGACTCCGATCTCGGTCTGCCTGCCGGTGGCAAGCTGGAAGGTCTTTTGCGTGGCCGACAGCGAGATCAGATTGCCAACCGGATCGACGCCGACCGCATACTGACCATAGAACGCGAGGTTCCTGATCGGTTCATAGACCACCCCGGTGCGCCAGCTGGTGCCCGAGAGCGCGACGTCGAAACTGTTCGACGGCGTCCGATAGTCGGTGCGGTCGACCTCGGGGCGATCGTACCTGACGCCGGTGACAACAGACAATTGATCGGTCAGCGACAGACGATCCTCCGCAAACAGCGCGTATTGATTGACGATCGCATTGAAGCCGGGCGATGTCGCGGTCGTCGTCGCGAAGAACGATCCGGGATCGAAGACGTAGGGGTTGACCGACGACGCGCCGCCAAACGGCGAGTTGTTGGTGTGGGTGAAGTCGATGTGGTTGACGTCGAATCCCGCAACGAAGCGGTTCTCGAGGCCGAAGATGTGGCCGCTGAAGGTCGCGTCCATCCGGTTGCCGGCCTGCTTCTGGTCGTGGAAGATCTCGATATAGTTGCCGCGATCGATCAAGTTGGTCTTCGGATTCCAGGTATAGCTCTCGATGTCGCGCCAATGCCGCTCGCTGGTCAGGTAATACAGCGTGTTGTTGATCTTGATGCCGTCGGCGACGTCCCATTCGGTCTTGAACTGGGTCCAGCTGTCCTGATAGCGGATGGTGCTGTCCGACGCGTTGTAGTTCTTGAAGCGCAGCGCGTCCTGGATCGCGCCGTTGATCAGCGGCGTGCCGAAATAGCGCGACGGGCTGCGGTCGCCATAGTCCTCGGAGAGCGTGAAGGCAAGATTCTCCGACGCTTGCACGTGCACCGCGGCCGAGACCGCCGCATTCGAGGTCTTGTCGCGATCGACCCAACCGTCCGACATGTTGCCGGTGGCATTGATCCGGTAGGACACATTGGGATTAATTGGCCCCGTGCTGTCGACCGAGAGCCGCCGCGTCATGTTGCTGTCGAGCGAGACCTCAGCCTCGTTGTAGGGCGTGCCCTGCGGCTTCTTCGGGATCACGTTGATGACGCCGCCGATCGCGCCTTCGCCGTACAGCACCGAGGCCGGGCCGCGCAGCACCTCGATGCGTTGCGTCGACCAGGTATCGTACGGGAACGTCAGGGTCCCCGAGCCGATGTAGAAGCGCGTGCCGTCATACAGCGTCATCACTGAATTGCTGCCGGCGAAGCCGCGGGTGCTGAATGACAGACCGCCATTGCCGGGCGCCGACAATGCGGTGAAGCCGGCGGCGTCCTGGGTGACGGCATCGGTCACATTATGCTGGCCGCGTTCGGCGATGGTCTGCGACGTGATGATCTCGACGCTCGCCGGCGTTTGCAGCGGCGTTAGATTCAGACGGCTGCCGGTGCTACCCGGCGTGGTGGCGTTGAGCGTCGGCGATGCCGACCCCGAAGCGCCCGACGCTGCGGCGCGCGGCGTGTTGCCGGCTGCGGCGGCCGGTGCGGGTCTGGAGCGTGACCGCGACGACGACGCCGAGTCGTTGCTTCGCGCCGCGGGCTTGGGCTTTGCGGATGCCGAGGGCGAGACCTCGATCGGATCGAGCCTGGTTGGTGGCGGTGTTTGTGCTTCACCTTCAGCCGGCAGCAGCAGCGATGACAGGGAGCAAACGAGACCGAGGCGCCAGCGGCGCGCAACGGGAAAAGACGGAGACATGAAAGGACTCGCGGTAACGTGGCACGTCACCGCGAACGCGGACTGGCGCATTGCCCAAAAGGCAGTGCTCCGATCCCACCAGGACGCCCCCGCCCGATGTGCTCGCGTGTGACCACGACTGACGGCAGGTCTCCTGGCTCACGGGTCGTCGCCTGTCGACGCCTTCCCGGACCGAATGGCCCAGTGGCAAATTGACGAAAGGCTCGCCGTTTACAGTTGCGGGGACAGCTGCGGCATTGGGGTTACCCTCGCACCGCATTCCCTTTTGATCCCCGAAGGGAACCGTCGGCGGAAACGATAGGTGGTGCGGGATGGGCTGTCAATTCGGCGCGATTGTCGCGCACGTGCTTTGCGGGATGGTGCTGCGGCGATGACACACGGCCTGTATCGCTGACGCGGAGACTTCCTGACCCGTCATCCTGAAGAGCCGCGAAGCGGCGTCTCGAAGGATCGACGGCCAACAGCCGGGCCGTGCATCCTTCGAGGCTCGCTCCGCTCGCACCTCAGATTGACGGGAAACGTAAGTTCGCATCACTCGGCTTCGACGCATCCCTGCATCACCTCATCGATCTCCGCCCACGACAGCGCACCCATCTCGGCGATGAACACGATTCGCGTTCGCGGCACGCCGGGTGCCGGCACGCCGCCCGCAGCCAAGGTCGCGCGTCCGCCGGCGAGTTGAAACACCGTCAGCCGTCCGGGCTGCTCCACCGTCTCGAACAATCCCTTCGCTCGCGCGAGCTTCGGCGCCAGCCTGCCGATCGCCCGCTGCAAGCGCGGCAACCGCACCGGCCGCTCCGACGTCCAGCTCAGCGTTTCGAACCGGTCAGACACCGGCCGTCGCGGCAAGGTCTCGCGCGGCGCCGGCACATGATCGAGATCGGCCGGAAACAGTAATTCTGCCGGCACCTCGCCATGCAGCGCATCGACCACCACCGCCGCCGGACGCACCGCGCGTACGGCGTCGCGGATCGCGGCGCGCGCGGTGGCATCAGCCAGATCGACCTTGCTCAGCGCCACCACATCGGCCGCCCGCAGTTGCGACCGCAGCAGCGCATCGTCCAGCGCCGTCGCAGGCTGCGTCGCGTCGACCACGCACAGCACGGTCTCCAGCGGCGCTTCCTTCCAGATCACGGGATCCATCAGGTTGCGGACGATGTCGGAGGGATCGGCGATCCCGCTGGTCTCTATCACGATGAACTCGGGACGGGGATCACGCCGCAGCAAGCTTGCAAGCGTGCGCAGCAGATCGCCCTCCAGCGTGCAACAGATGCAGCCATTGCTCAGGCTGACCACGCCATCGCTGGCGCCGGCGATCAGCTCCGCGTCGATATTGATCGCGCCGAAATCATTCACCACCGCCGCGATGCGCCGCCCTTCCGCATGCGCCAGCAGATGGTTCACGACGGTGGTCTTGCCCGCCCCGAGAAAGCCCGCGACCAGCAGGATCGGGACCGGCACGTCAGCCTCCGGCGACGGGCCGGCGCACCGGCCGGCCCGGCCGCGCCGCGACATCGAGCACGCCGTCGTTGATCAGCGGCTGACCGCTGACCACGAGGTGCCGCACGCCCTCCGCCGGGCGGTTCATCGCGGAGAAGGTCGCGCGATCGCTCAAGGTCTCGAAGTCGAACACCACGACATCGGCGTCAGCGCCGGCCTGCAACCTGCCCTTGGCGCGCATCGCCGGCGTGCTCGCCGACAGAATCTCGGCCGGGATCAGCGCGCATTTGCGGATGCCCTCGAGCAGCGACACTTTTTGGCGCTCGCGCACCCATTCGCGGATGAAACGGGTGAAGCAGCCGGCCGAACGCGGATGCGAGGTGGCATCATCGGGCAGCGGCCAGGCGTCGCCGGTGTAGGGCCGGCCGTCCGACAGCGTCCACGGCATCGCGTCGGACGCGATCGCACCGCCCGGATACAGCACCGCCATGTCGAGCAGGTCGCGATGATGCTGGTTGTTCTCGATATCGAGCACATGCCACAGCACCAGCGTGGAGGGTTCTTCGGCTTGCGCCGCCAGCAGCTCCTCGCGGCTGCCGAAGCGATGACCGTCGGTCACGCGCTGCACCGAATCGTAGCCGAGGCCGTTGCGCTCCTCGAATTTGGGATCGCTGAAGAAGGTCGCCGCCAGCACGGTCGACCCGGTGCCATAGGGATAGGCCTCCACCGTGATCGGCAGGCCCTGCGCCTGCGCTTTTGCGATCAGCGCAACACAGCGTTCGATATCCGTCTTGCTCGAGGAGTTGAAATGGCAGATGTGCATATGCGCGCCGGTGGCGCCGGCATAGCCGATCAGGCGGATATAGGCCTCGGCCGCGCTCTCGGGATCGATGCGGGACATGTAGGCGACGTGGGTGAAGGTCGGCACCGCGTGATCAGCGGCGAGCTGGCACACCGCGGTCAGTTCCTGCACGCCGGCGCCCGGCGCATAGGCGTTGAGAATGCCGATGCCGATGCCGCCTTCGTTCAGTCCGTTGGCAAGGCGCTCGAGGATGCCGCCGACCTCGCCCTCGGTCGCCACGTTCTCGATCCAGCGGCGATCGCGCATCGCGGCGCCGAACGATTCCAGCGAGCTCTCCGAATTCGAGCCGGTCATCGCGCCGATCCGCGCGAAGGCCCAATTAGCGGCCGCGCCGTAGTTCAGCACCCGGCCCTTCTCGGCCTGGCGCTTGTACCAGGACGCAACCGGCAGCACGCCGGCCTCGAGGTCGAGCGATGTCGTCACGCCGTCGAAGGCCTGCATGCGATCGGCCGGAATGGTCTGGCCGTGCGCGTGCAGATCGATGAAGCCGGGCGCGACCACAAGGCCGGTGGCGTCGATCTGCCGCTCGGCGCCGCCGAGGCCGGTGCCGACAGCGGCGATCCGGCCGTCGACAACAGCGACGTCGCCGATCGCATCCATCCCGCTGGCCGGATCCACCACCCGGCCGCCGCTGATCACCAAACCACCCATCTCGCCACTCCCCGCATTGTCCAAAACCGCGGTCCCGGCCGGCCGCCTTCATTAAGGCTTACGACCGGACCCAAGCGGGGCCAAGACACAAAAATGCATCGCATCTATCGCAACGCCCCGATCAGGATTGTTGCGACATGGTGTAACGCAATCGTCCTTCGCGCGATGCGAGAAGGCCGCGTCAACGATGCGAGTGGCGGCGAGGTCCGTTACGTTCCGGTCGCGCGTCGCGGGGCGAGGCCTCTCCAGAGATCGTCGCTGGGCCTAGTCCGGCTCGCGACGAGCTTCGGCGGCGTCCGATCCCTGGCGATCGCTGCCTCGAAGGCCCGGCGCAATCGCGGATTGTCGATCTGCATCTGAAAGCGCCGGACAACGGCGTCCGCATGGGCATCGTGACCGGTGATGGCATGGCACAGCTCCGCTGTCGTCCTGCGGAAGAAGTGGAACGAGCCAGCGGCCGCACCATCCAATCGATCGAGCTCGCCGGCCACGGCGAGCACAAGCATCCGGTCGGCGTCGTCGAGCGTCACCGAGAAGCGCAGCACGGCGAGTTGCCAGGCGCAGAGCAGCTTGCCCTGCGGTTCGCTCACTCCCTCAGTGCGCATCGATCGAACACCCCGCGCGCCCGATCCGGGGCGCGGCGCGACTATCCTTGCGCGGCAATAGGTTTTCGAGGGGAGCGCGCGGGCGATCTCATAAGCGCCGCATAAGCGGCCCGGCAATGCCTAGCAAGATCGCGGGCTCAGATCCCCTCGAACTGCAGCCGCGCCAGCCGTGCATAGAGGCCGTTGGCGGCGACCAGCTCGGCGTGGGTGCCCTGCTCGACGATCCTGCCCTGGTCCATGACAAGGATGCGGTCGCAGGACAGCACGGTCGCCAGACGATGCGCGATCACCAGCGTGGTGCGGTGGCGCATCAATTCCTCGAGCGCGGTCTGCACCAGCGTCTCGCTCTCGGCGTCGAGCGCCGAGGTCGCCTCGTCGAGCAGCAGCAGCGGCGCATCGCGCAGGATGGCGCGCGCGATCGCGATGCGCTGGCGCTGGCCGCCGGACAGCGTCACGCCGCGCTCGCCGAGCTGGGCGTCGAAGCCGCCGGGCAGCCGACGCAGGAATTCGGTGGCATGGGCGAGATCGGCGGCACGCTCGACCTCGGCGTCGGTGGCATCCGGCCTGCCGAACCGGATGTTCTCGCGGGCCGAGGCGGCGAACACCACGGAATCCTGCGGCACCAGCGCGATCCGCGCGCGCACCTCGGCGGGATCGGCCTGCCGGATCGGCACGCCGTCGAGCGAGATGGTGCCCGATTTCGGATCGTAGAAGCGCAGCAGCAGATGGAACAGCGTGCTCTTGCCGGCGCCGGAGGGGCCGACGATCGCGACCTTCTCGCCGGAGCACACCTTCAGCGACACGCCGTCGACCGCGAGCGCGTTGGGCCGGGTCGGATAGGCGAAGCTGACATTGTCGAAGCCGACATCGCCGCGTGCCGGCTGCGGCAGCGCGCGCGGCGCGGCGGGAGCCGCGATCTCCGGCCTGACGCGCAGGATCTCGAACAGCCGCTCGGCGGCGCCCGATGCGGCCGAGACTTCGCCCCAGACCTCGCTGAGTTGGCCGAGGCCGCTCGCAGCGAACGCCGTATAGAGAATGAACTGGCCGAGCCGGCCGGGGCTGATGGTTCCGACCAGCACGTCATGCGAGCCGACCCAAAGGATCACGACGACGCTGGCGAACACGATGAAGATGACGATCAGCGTCAGCATCGCGCGCGCCTTGGTCGAGCTGCGCGCGGCGTCATAGGCCTGCTCGACCTCGCGGCTGAAGCGCGTCCTGGCCAGCCGCTCGCCGGTATAGGCCTGCACGGTGCGGATCGCGTTGACCAGCTCGCTCGCATAGGCGCTGGCATCGGCCAGCGTGTCCTGGGCGTTGCGCGACAGCCGCCGCACCCAGCGACCGAACGCGACCAGCGGAATCACGATCAGCGGGATCGCGGCCAGCACGAAGCCGGAGAGCCGCGGGCTCGTGATCACCATCATCGCCGCGGCGCCGAAGAACAGCATCAGATTGCGCAGCGCGATCGACACCGAGGCGCCGACTGCGGACTTGATCTGCGTGGTGTCGGCGGTGAGCCGGGACACCAGCTCGCCGCTTCGTGCGGAATCGAAGAATGACGGCGACAGCGAAATCAGATGCGCGAACACGTCGCGCCGGAGATCGGCGACGATGCGCTCGCCGATCGTCATCACGAGGTAGTAGCGCGAGGCGCTGGCACAGGCGAGCACCGCGACCACCGCGATCATCACGCTGAAATAGCTGTTGATCATCGCGATGCCTTCGGGCGTGAAGCCCATGTCGATCATCCGCCGCACCGCGACCGGCACGACCAGCGTGGTGATCGCCGCGATCGTCAGCGAGATCAGCGCAAGGATCGCGCGCCCCTTGTAGCGCGCCACATAGGGCGCGAGCGCAAGCAGGGGCCGCAGGCGGGCACGACTCTTCGCCGGCTCCGTGATCTGGCTCTCGATGAAGGCTTCCTCGTCGAGCAACGCATCGCGCGGAGGCTGCGGCATGCCGGGAGGGGTCTCAAGCTGTTCGGCTACGCTCATTATGTTTCTAGACCGGTTCTATCGCCTCCACATAGGCCCGCTGACCCCCGGCTGGCAAATCCGGTAAAGTCCCAATCCGGTGATGGGCTTAAGCCCCTTTCTTGGCTTGTTTTGGGGGGCTCCATGCGTTATAGAGCCGCCCAAATCCCGTACCCCAGACATCTTGAGACGGGCGCCGGCGCGCCGAAGGAACTGCCATGAAAGCCGATATTCATCCGAATTATCATACGATTAAGGTCGTCATGACCGACGGCACCGAGTACCTGACCCGCTCGACCTGGGGCAAGGAAGGCGACACGCTGAACCTCGACATCGACCCCAAGTCGCACCCGGCCTGGACCGGCGGCACCCAGCAGTTGATGGACCGCGGCGGCCGTGTGTCGCGCTTCCAGAAGAAGTTTTCGGGCTTCCTCAAGAAGGACTAAAGTCCGCTTCGGGATCGCTATCGACGCCCCAATGCAAAACGCCTCCGATTCGGGGGCGTTTTTGTTTTGGAACTGCGCCAGATCGGTCGGACGGACGAGCGCGCCACTCTCTCCATCCCGTCGTCCCGGCGAAGGCCGGGACCCACTCCGCGGCAGATGTGGCTGACGGGACTCGTCGTTCCAGCGGTGCATAACGATCAGCATCTGTGGTGATGGGTCCCGGCCTGCGCCGGGACGACACCGAGTGTGTGGCGCCGACGGTGGCGATGGTTCACGATTCACTGTCAAACATCGCGGTGTCATCACCCGCGAAAGCGGGTGATCCAGTATTCCAGAGGCAGCGGTGCTTGAACCGAGAGGCCGCGGCGTACTGGATCGCCCGGTCGAGCCGGACGATGACAGTGAGGGTGGGGACGCAACTGCGCATTCTCGCGACATGATTTGTCCGAGCTTTGCTCTTCGTTCCGCCCTCCTCTCGCAGAGGGCGCAGGGAAAGCCGGGTGCCGATCGCACCCATGGGCCCCGAGCAAAGGGTAGAAAGCTCGGGGGTAGGACCACAGGTGTAACCGGAAACAACCCGGCTTTCCCTGCGCGATGGGTTACGGCTTACTTCGTGCTCTCCCCGGCGAGACTGGGCTTGCTTGTCACCGCCTTCACAAGACGCGTTAGCGCATTGTGAAAAGACACCTACCACTAGGGCGTCAGGACCACACGACTTCACCGTCCGCTTCGTGCGCTCTCGTCAGTCGCGCAATCGGCGTCCACCGCATCTCACACCGCGTTCGTGACGATCGCGACCCGCCCCTCGATCGGGTGAGACGGGCACCTCTATAGCACTGAGTTGCATTTCTGATAAAGCGAAATATTTTTGCAGCGGGGACTTGACGCGTTTTGCTGAGTTGCCCGTCGGGGTGTTTTGTCGCACCCGCCGCGTCAAGCTTGCCGTTGCGAGCAGATCGCATGACGCATGCGAGACCGACAGCAGCGCGCTCAAAATGTTCCGGCGAGCGCAGTGCATGCGAGAGGCGCGCCGGTCGAGATATTCGATAGGAGAAAGCTGAAACTCAGCTCCGGGCGTTGGAGGTCGATGCGCCAAACCTACCAGGCGAGCTATTTCGGGAAGCTACGATCGCCCGAACAACAAGTGCGATGCGTTCGCCGCGCGCGCTGGGCCTAATTCGGCCTGAACGTTCGAGCTCAGCGAGCCCATGAAGCGCTGCCCAAAAAGTCTCGGTCACGACAGCTACATCGACGCAAAACGGCGTCACGACTGCCGCGAGGGCTTCGAAACCGGCCCTTAGTTCCGGTCTGGTTCCAGCTTCGGCGAACCGCAAATTCGTCGGAAGGATGAACATGGCCTCGTAGAGTGCAGGATGACGTAGTGCAAAGGCGAGATAGGCGATCGCGACATTCTTGAGCGCATTTCGTCCTCTGGTCGATCCGCTTGCCGCTTCCCGAAGAGCGACTGTGATCTCCCTAAAGCCCTCGACTGCAACTGCCGCAACAATCGCGTCCCTGTTCTCGAAATGTGAATAGAGGACTGGCTGACTATATTCGATCTCTTCGGCCAGGCGGCGGACTGTAACGGCATCCCATCCTTCGCGCTCTGCAATCACGCGCGCTGCCGCGACAATGCGCTGCTCGCGCTCAGCCCGGCCCCTCCCTTTCCGCTCGGCGATACCCAATCCTCGATCTCCCAGATCCGGAAGGCCCACATATTCGTGATCATACCGATGCTTGATAACCTAGCAATGCTAGATTATCAATCTAGCAACGCTAGGTTAGCTTCTTTGGCTAGAATTAGGACAGTGTGATGCATTGGCTTGCGCTCGGAATGGCATTGCTCGTGGCTGTCGCGATTATCGCGATCGGCACCCTGTATGTCGTGAGCCCAACGACCGCGACGCGCAGTTTCGGCCTGCCGCTGCCTGAAAGCGGCGCCAACACCGTTTGGTGGCTTCGCCTCAAGGGGGTGCGCGACATTGCATCGGGATTGGCCGTACTGGCGTTCATGGCGTGGGGCGCCCCGCGCGGGGTCGGCATCATCCTGCTTGTTGAAGCAATCATCCCCGTGGGCGACATGCTGCTCATTCTCGCGGCGAAAGGCTCCACCAAGAGCGCCTTCGGCATGCACGGCCTCACGGCGGTGCTCATGATCCTGGCAGCCATCCCCATGATGATTGGTGCGGCCTGAGATGGTCCATGCTCTTCCAATTTGGCTACTCGTTGCCGGATTCTTTGGCGCAGGCCTCTTCAACGCGATCGGCACGCCCGGGACGCAAAGTGATTTCGCGCGGTGGGGCTACCCGCGCTGGTGGAGCCGTTTTACTGGTGGACTGGAGATCATGAGCGCCGTTCTGATTGCGCTTCCTGCCAGTCGCAGTGTTGGCCTGGCGCTTGGGGCGGTCATCATTGCGGCTGCGGTTATGACCGTTCTGCACCACCGCGATCTTTCGCACCTTGCGCCACTCGGTGTCTTTGGCGCCTTGATTGCTCTTGCAGCGACCTTGTCCTGAGGGCTGACCTAGCGGTCCTGGAAGGCGAGCCGCGCCCCGAGCCCGACCAGGATGCTGCCGCCGATCCGCTGCATGACCCGCTGCGACCTCTGCGAGCGCTGCAGCTTCGACATCACGGCGCTGGCGAAGAACACGCAGACAATATCGACCGCCGAGAAGGTCAGGTTGACGATGGTGCCGAGCAGAAACAGCTGGGCCCAGACCGGCAGGCTCGCCGACGCATCGACGAACTGCGGCAGGAACGCCAGGAAGAAGATCGCGGTCTTCGGATTCAAAACCTCGACGACGATGCTTTGCGCGAAGGCGCGCTCGGCGGAGAGCGGTGCAAGCTCGGGGCGTTTGGTGTTGTCGCGATCGCGGAACAGCGACAGTCCGAGCCAGACCAGATAGGCCGCACCGGCCAGCTTCATCGCTGTGAATAGCGGCGGCACCGCGTGAAATAGCAGCGCGAGGCCGGCGGCCGCGGCGATGACATGGACGTAGCCGCCAAGATGCAGGCCGAGCGAAGCCAATAGCCCGGCGCGCCGGCCGCCCGCCAGGGTGCGGGCTGCGGCGTAGAGCATGGCGGGACCGGGGATCAGCGCGAAGGTCGCAGTCGTGATCGCAAAGGCAAGGTACAATTCCATCGGGGCTTTCGTCTAGAGCTCCGTTCCGATGGAATCGGAACAGAGCTCCAGATTCTTGTTTTGACGCGTTTTCTTCACGCGAACCGGTATCCACTTCGCTTGAAAACGCTTTAGCTCGCCGGGATCATCGCCGCGACCTCGCGGTCGACAGGATTGTCGCTGGCGCCGAGGCCCGCGATGACACCGGCGCGATCCTCGAGCTTGCGGTTCTGACTCATCTTCTTCTTGGCGTCGATCCGTGTGATCGGCATCCGGAAGCCGACGATGCCGCGCAGCTGAGCCTTGATGAAATCATCAGGCGCATCGCTGACCTGCCAGGCCTCCTTGCGCGTGCTCTCGTGCAATCGGGTCAGCCGCGTGACGACATCGAGCAGGCGGTCGGCATCCTCGAAGAATTCGGCCGCGCCGTAGGCGTGCACTGCGACGTAATTCCAGGTCGGCACCACCTTGCCGTGCTCGGCCTTGGTCACATACCAGGACGGCGTCACATAGGCATCGGGCCCGGTGAAGATCGCCATCGCCTCGCCGACCGCCGGCAGCTTCCACTGCGGATTGGGCCGCGCGACATGGCCGTACAGCGTGCCGTAGTCGCCCTCGTCTGCATCGAGGATCAACGGCAGCGGCGTTCCGATCAGCCCGTCGGCGGTCGCGGTGACCAGCGTCGCAAGCCGCGACGCCCGCATCGCGGCGTGGATCGGGCCGAGCTCATCCATCTTGAAGTGCGGCGGCAAGTACATGGCAGACCTCTGGCAGACCTCATCAATTGTTGCTCGCACAATAGCGCCGAAGTGGCCTATGATAAGAGCCACTTTCGATCATATTGACTGGTCCACTATGCCCCGCCTGCGTACCACGATCAGCATCCCTCCGCTCCGGGCGATCGACCGCACCGCCGGACAGGTCGGACGCCAGATCGCGCAAGCCTTGCGCGCCGCCATCGCCAACGGCGAATTGAAGGCCGGTGAATTCCTGCCGTCGACCCGCGCGCTGGCGGCCTCGCTCGGCGTTGCCCGCGGCACGGTCATGGAAGCCTTCGAGCAATTGCAGGCCGAGGGCTATCTGGTGTCGCATGTCGGAGCCGGCACAAGCGTCGCGCCGACGCTTGCCGAACAAGCGCGGCCCGTCCGCCCGCCCGTCAACCGCAGTTCGAACAAGACCGCGCCGATCCAGTTGCCGCCGCGCGCGATGCGGCTTGCCAAGGTCGCTGCAACCTTCACACCGATGCCGGAGGCGCCGTTCGCGATCCCGGTCCCGGGCGGCGCCGTCGCCCCGGACCAGAACTGGCGGCGCCTCGGCAACCGCGTCCGTGCATCGCGCGCGGCAGCGCCGGCAAGCTACGGCGATCCGCGCGGGCTGATGGAGTTACGGCAGGCGATCGCCGACTATGTGCGCAAATCGCGCGCGGTGCATTGCACGCCCGAGCAGGTCGTGATCACGGCCGGCACCCAGCAGGGCCTCTATCTCGCCGGCCGCGTGCTGCTGTCGTCGGGTGATCGCGTGTGGGCCGAGGATCCCGCCTATCCCGGCATGACGGCGGTGCTCGACGATCTCGATTTCGTCACCACGCGCGTCGCGGTCGATGCGCAAGGCATCGACGTCGATGCCGCGATCGCCGCGTGTCCGAATGCGCGCGCGGCTTTCGTGACGCCTTCGCATCAATATCCGCTCGGCATGCCGATGAGCATGGCCCGCCGCAACGCGCTGGTGGCGTGGGCCGCGTGCCGCGACGCCTGGATCGTCGAGGACGATTACGATAGCGAGCTGCGCTATGCGGGTCATCCTTTCCCCTCGATGCAGGGCCTCGCCCCGTCGCGCGTGATTTATCTGGGCACGCTGAGCAAGGTGCTGTTTCCTTCGCTGCGGCTCGGCTATGTCGTGGCGCCTCTGCCGCTGATCGACGCCTTCGCCGGCGCACGGGCGCTGCTCGACCGGCATTCGCCGACCGCCGACCAGCATGTGCTGGCCGCCTACATGCGCGAGGGCCTGTTCGAAGCGCATATCAGGCGCATTCGCGGTGTCTACGCCGCGCGGCGCGCGACACTGATCGCGGCGCTCGAACGCCACATGCCTGATGACGTCACGCTGCAGCCGAGCGATCAGGGCATGCACCTGCTGCTGTGGTTGCCGAAAGGCATCGACGATGTGCAATTGGCGAAGGCCGCACTTGCCGAGGGGATCGTCGTGCGGCCGATCTCGCTGATGTACGCGCTGAAAGCACGGGCCGGCCTGATGCTCGGCTTCGGCGGATTTGCGCCGGAGGAACTGGAGGCCGCCGCGGTCCGTCTGCGCGGAATCATGGATCGCGGAAGACGTAGACAACCAGATCAGGTTCGCTTGAAATGAAAGCCTCGAGGTGACTGCCATGATGTTCTGGAGTGCGAGCGTAGCTGGACTGGCGATCGCCTATCTGTTCGGGGCGACGCCATCAGGCTATCTGGCAGGGAAGCTGCTCAAGGGCATCGACATTCGAGAGCATGGCTCGAAATCCACGGGAGCAACGAACGTGTTGCGCACCCTGGGGCCATGGCCTGCGCTGGTGGTTCTGCTGGTCGATGTGCTGAAGGGTGCGGCAGCGATCGTGTTTGCCCGCTGGTTCTATCCCTGGCTCGCGACCGTCACGCCGCCGGCCGCGCTTGATCTTGAGAGCTGGACGGCTTGGGCCGTGCCTTGGGTTGTTTGCCTGGCCGGACTTGCTGTGTTGCTCGGACACGGCCGTTCGATCTGGTTGAATTTTACGGGCGGCAAATCCGCGGCGACCGGGCTCGGCGTGTTGCTGGCGCTGTCATGGCCGGTCGGTCTGGGAGCCGCGACGGTCTTTCTCGCCGTGCTGGCCATCTCTCGGATCGTTTCACTCAGCTCGATGCTGGCAGCGTTGACGGCGGTCGCCCTCGTCTGCGCGCTGGAGCAACCGTTGCCCTATCGGTTGCTGGTGATCGCAGGCAGCCTTTACGTGATTGCGCGCCACCGGGCCAACATTCAGCGGCTGCTCGCCGGGACCGAGCCACGGCTGGGACAAGGTGCGCGCCCGACCTAAATCATGAAGACGCGGTCCGAACCGCGCCGCGCGCCGATCTTACTGCTCGAAGGCGGCCTTGAGACGGTTGAGCTGCGGCACCAGCGGGTTGCCGATGGTCGAACGATCCGGCGCCGGCGCGTGGATCGTGGTGTCGAGCCGGCGCACCCGCGCCTGCAGATCCATCGAGCGGGCGATCAGTTGCTGCAATTGCTCCGGCAGCTTGGTGACCATGTCGGCGGGGCCGGGATCGGCGGCCGACAGCTTCACCTTGGTCTTCTCGCGATTGGCCTGGGTCAGCGTCATCTCGCCTTCCTTGACCGCGCGGTGCAGCAACAGCCACGACGCGAGCTGCATCAGCCGCGTGGTCAGGCGCATGCTTTCGGTGGCATAAGTCAGGCTGACGGAACGTTCCAGCGCTTTGGCCTCGGCACGTCCGTCGCCGTCGAGATAGGCGGCGGTCTGCTCGACCAGGTCCATGCCTTCCCGGAACAGCACGCCAAATGCCGCTGAATTGGTCAGCCGTTCGCTGAACAGTACAAGCCCGGCTTCGCTCTGGGAACGATCGGCCATGGTTAACGCCCTCACACCACGTAACGCCCGCTGGCATCTGACGCGCCAGCTTATGATGAACAAATCATTGCGCGGGCGCGCCGAAGAGTCCAGCCGCAACCCGATTTATGGTTTCCGGCCGATAGGACGCACAAAAAAGAGCCGCCGTTTCCGGCGGCTTTTGAAGTTGATAACAGGGAGGCGTCAAACAGAGTGGACAGGAGCCACTCGGTGTCCAAACGAGGACAATGCAGTCATAATCGAGAAAGCTTAACCGACCGTAAATGAGCGGATTTCTTCAGGCTTTGTTTGCCATGTCGGCCATTGACCTAGTTTGGGACAGGTCCAAGTTGATCCCCATGAGTCGTCCCGGCCTAGTGCGCGCACGGGGGCCGGGACCCATAACCACCAATGCCCGCGTTGCGCGCAGGTGCGGCCCAACCGTAGGCGACAAGGAACAGCCGTGGCTATGGGTCCCGGATCGCGCTCGCTTTGCTCGCTTGTCCGGGACGACGTGATGTGATGTCGAAGAGCTAGGACTTGAAGAACGCGTCAGCGGCGTCCTTTGACGCGCGCTTCTTCGTCATCGCCTCTTTCAACCGATCGACTTCCGCAGTGAGCAGCGCGATCCGCTCGGTCAAATCCTCGACCGAGAGCAGGTAGAGATCTTGGCCGATCTCGTGGCTGATCTTTTTCTTCGGCCGGTCGTCTTCCTCAATCGGCATGTTGCCCTCCCGGCAATGATGATCTGGCGCCTCGCGTCCAGAGATGATAGATTTTGGGTGAGGAGAATTTTGCAGTGACTTTCGTGCGCGCGCAACATCTGACGCGAATGCCCCGGCCCGACCGCAAGGAGTCTGACCGGACGGGATAGCGCGCGTCGACGCGCCAGGCATGAGCCGACCCCAAGCCCTTCCGATCATGCGGGAGGGCTTTTTGATTTTCCGATTTGATCTTTCGGGGGTCGGCATCAGCAAACGCGAAAGACCTTAACCCATGACCAGAATTCTCATCACCAGCGCGCTTCCTTACGTGAACGGCGTCAAGCATCTCGGCAATCTGATCGGCTCGCTGCTGCCCGCCGATGTCCATGCCCGGTTCCGGCGGCAGACCGGCTGCGACGTGCTGTTCATCTGCGCCACCGACGAGCACGGCACCCCCGCCGAACTCGGCGCCATCGAGGCCGGACAGGATGTCAGGGAGTTCTGCGATGCGCAGCACGCCGTCCAGGCCGACATCTATCGGCGCTTCGGTCTGTCCTTCGATCATTTCGGCCGCACCAGCGCGCCGCATAACCATGCGCTGACGCAGCACTTCCATCGCCGGCTCGACGCAGCCGGGTTGATCGAGGCGCGCACCTCGCAACAGGTATGGTCGCCAGCCGACCGGCGCTTCCTGCCCGACCGCTACGTGCTCGGCACCTGCCCGCATTGCGGCGATCCCTCCGCGCGCGGCGATCAATGCGACCTTTGCGGCACGCTGCTTGATCCGCCGGAACTCATTGATCCGCACTCGGCGCTATCAGGCGACCGTGCGCTCGAGATCCGCGACAGCAATCATCTGTTCCTGCGCCAGTCGCAGCTGGTCGAGACAATCGGCGCATGGATCGACAGCCGCACCGGATGGCCGCCTTTCGTGGTCTCGACCGCAAAGAGCTGGCTCAATGCAGATCTGCGCGACCGCTGCATCACGCGCGACCTCGCCTGGGGCATCCCCGTCCCGCGCGACGGCTTCGACGGCAAGGTGTTCTATGTCTGGTTCGATGCGCCGATCGGCTACATCGCGGCGACACAGGAATGGGCCGCTGCCGCGCCTGATCGCGACTGGCGACAATGGTGGTGGCAGGCCGACGACGTCAGCTACATCCAGTTTCTCGGCAAGGACAACATCCCGTTCCACACCGTGAGTTTTCCGGCGACATTGATCGGCTCCGGCGAGCCTTGGAAGACCGCAGATGTCATCAAGGGATTCCACTGGCTCAATTACGAGGGCGGCAAGTTCTCGACCAGCAGGAAGCGCGGCATCTTCACCGATGCGGCGCTGGATGAACTGCCGGCCGATCTCTGGCGCTGGTGGCTGATCGCCAACGCGCCCGAAAGCGCCGACACCGATTTTGGCGTCGCGAGATTCGTTGCCGACGTGAACAAGGATCTCGCCGACATCTTCGGCAACCTCGCCAACCGTATCATCAGCTTTGCCCATCGCGCCTTCGACGGCCGCATCCCCGAAGGTGGCGTGCCCGGTGAGGCCGAGCGAGAGCTTGCGCATGATCTGGAGCAGCGCATCGCAGCGCTCCACCGCCATCACACCGCACTGGAGTTTCGTGCCGCGGCCGCAACGACGCGCGCGATCTGGGACACCGCGAACGCGTACCTGCAGCACGCAGCACCATGGACCGCCATCAAGTCTAATCCAGTCCGCGCGGCGGTCATCACCCGCACGGGACTCAATCTCGTCGCGCTCTGCGCCACGCTGGCGTGGAGCATCGTGCCAACTCTGTCGGAACGCGTGCTCCGCGCCTTCGGCCACGACGACGCCGTGCCGTGCTGGCCCAATGGCCCACTCACCCCGCTGCTGGATCAAGGCGCCGGCACGCCGGTTGCAAAGCTCGGCCCGCTGGTCGAGAAAATCACCCCCGAGAAAGCAGGCCATCTGACGGCGCGGTTCGGGGCTTAAGGGCGTTTCGCTTCGTAGCAAAAGGCGGTATGCCACAAGCCAATCCTCTTCACCGACCAGGGACGAATCATGACAAACCTGCCCGCGCAAATGACCGTCGTTGCCATCAGCAAGCCCGGTGGCCCCGAAGTTCTGGTGCCGGAAACCCGCGCGCTGCCGGTGCCGAAGGCCGGCGAAATCCTGGTCAAGGTCGCGGCCGCCGGCGTCAATCGCCCCGACGTCGCGCAGCGCTCCGGCTCCTATCCGCCGCCGCCCGGCGCAAGCGACCTGCCCGGCCTCGAGATCACAGGCGAAGTGGTGGCGCTCGGTGAAGGCGCGACGCACAAGATCGGCGACAAGGTGATGTCGCTGGTCGCCGGTGGCGGCTACGCGCAATATTGCATCGCGCAGGACGCGCAGGCGATGACCGTGCCGCCGCAGCTCACGATGCAGGAGGCCGGCGCCATCCCGGAAACGCTGATGACGGTCTGGCACAATGTGTTCGAGCGCGGCGCGCTGAAGGCCGGCGAGACGCTGCTGATTCACGGCGGCTCGTCGGGCATCGGCACGATGGCGATCCAGCTTGCCAAGGCGTTCGGCGCCAAGGTGATCGTCACCGTCGGCTCGCAGGACAAGGCCGATGCCTGCCTCAAGCTCGGCGCCGATCACGCGGTCAATTACAAGATTGACGACTTCGTCGAAGCCGTGAAGACGGCCACCGGCGGCGCCGGGGCAAATGTCATCCTCGACATGGTGGGCGGCGACTATATCGACCGCAACTACGACGCCGCCGCGGTTGAGGGCCGCATCGTCCAGATCGCGTTCCTGTCGGGAACACCGAAGGCGTCAGCCAATTTTGCCAAGCTGATGGTCAAGCGGCTGCACCACACCGGCTCGACCCTGCGCCCCCGTAGTAATGCGGACAAGGCGGCGATGGTCGCGGCAATCGAGGCAAAGGTGCTGCCCTTGTTGCGCGAAGGCCGCGTCAAGCCGCTGATGGACAGCACATTCCCGCTGGAAAAGGCCGCCGACGCGCACCGGCGCATGGAGACCAGCGAACATATTGGCAAAATTGTGTTGGTCGTTTAACTCTCGCGACGGAAGCAGGGGCGGAAACCCTTTGATTCCCTTCGCTTTCGTGTCATTTATCGCGCCACCGCCGGGCCGGTCGCCGGGCCCGGTCAGTTTGTCGATCGCGGAGTACTGACATTGCGTCTGATCAGGTGCCTTGCGCTGCTCGCGCTGGGCCTCATGATGTTTGCTGCTGCGCCTGACGCGTATGCGATCGATGCGGTCAGCGTGCGCAGCGATGCGCCGGCGATCGACCTCACCGCTGTTCTCGACCATCAACGCAGCGAAACCGACCGCATCCAGGTCTCCACCGCACCTGGAACCGACGGCATCGTGCGCCGCATCGAAGTCCGCGCCCGCGAAGGCGGACAGAACTGGGTGGTGTTCGCACTCGCCAACAACACCGACGACCAGCTCGACCGTCTGATCGTTGCGCCGCACTACCGCATCGTGTCATCAGGCCTGTTGTGGCCCGACCTCGGCCTGTCGCGCATCGCCACCATCACGCCGTCGGTCGGCGATCGCCCCGAGCGGCAGGAGAGCCCGACCGCCGACGTGTTCCGCATTACGCTCGATCCCGGCGCTGTCGTCACCTTTGTCGCGGAACTGCGCACCGACAAGCTGCCGCAGCTCTATCTGTGGGAACCCGACGCCTACAAGGACAAGGTCAACTCGTTCACGTTGTACCAGGGCATCGTGATCGGCATCTCGGGCCTGCTCGCGCTTGTGCTCACGATCTTGTTTGTGGTCAAGGGCAGCATCATGTTCCCGGCCGCCGCGGCGCTGGCCTGGGCGGTGCTGGTTTATATCGGCGTCGATTTCGGCTTCTGGGGCAAGGTGCTCGACATGTCGAACAACGCCGAGCGCGTCTGGCGCGCGGCGGGCGAGGCGATCCTCGCGGCGACCTTGCTGGTGTTCCTGTTCGCATATCTCAATCTCAGTCGATGGCATGTGCGCTACTCGCACATCACGATCGGCTGGCTGCTCTTCCTCGGCTCGCTGGTGGCGCTGGCGCTGTTCGATCCCGCGGTCGCCTCCGGCATCGCGCGGATGTCGTTGGTGATGATCGCCTTCGCCGGCTTCGCGCTGATCGTCTATCTCTCGACCCACGGCTTCGACCGCGCGGTGCTCTTGATCCCGACCTGGTTCCTGCTGGTCGTCTGGGTGGTCGCGGCCGGCATGACGGTCGCGGGCTCCGTCACCAACGACATCGTCGGCCCCGCGCTGCTCGGCGGCCTGGTGCTGATCGTGATGCTGATCGGCTTCACCGTGATGCAGCACGCCTTCGCCGGCGGCGGCGCCACCACCGGCGTGGTCTCCGATGTCGAGCGCCGCGCTTTGGCGCTGACCGGCTCCGGCGATCTGATCTGGGACTGGGACGTCTCCGCCGACAAGGTGTTCACGAGCCCCGAGACCGAGGCGCTGCTCGGCCTGAAGCGCGGCACGCTGGAAGGCCCGGCCGCGAAATGGCTCGAAGTGCTGCACCCGCTCGACCAGGACCGCTTCCGCGCCGCGCTCGACAGCGTGCTCGACCAGCGCCGCGGCCGCCTGGTGCAGGATTTCCGGCTGCGCACGCCCGACGGCCACTTCATGTGGTTCGCGCTGAAGGCGCGGCCGGTGGTCGGCTCCGACGGCGAGGTCTCGCGCGTGGTCGGTACGCTCACCGACGTCACCGAGTTCAAGAACTCCGAAGAGCGGATGCTGCATGACTCCGTGCATGACAATCTGACCGGCCTGCCGAACCGCAGGCTGTTCATGGACCGGCTCGGCGCGGTGGCGAACCTCGCCAAGACCATGCCGAACCTGCGGCCGACCTTGATGGTGATCGATCTCGACCGCTTCAAGCAAGTCAACGATTCCGTCGGGATCGCGGTCGGCGATTCCATCCTGCTGACGCTGGCGCGACGTCTCACGCGCATCCTCAAGCCGCAGGACACGCTGGCGCGCATGGCGGGCGACCAGTTCGGCCTGATCCTGCTGTCCGAGCAGGACCCGGCGCGGATCACCAATTTTGCCGAGACCATCCGCAAGACCATCCGCGCGCCGATCGCGTTCAACGACCGCGAGATTTTCCTGACCGCCTCGATCGGACTGGCGCTGTCCGATCCGGCCGCGCCGCTCTCGGACGAGATCATCAAGGACGCCGAGCTTGCGATGTATCACTCCAAGCGGATCGGCGGCGACCGCATCGACGTCTACAAGCCGGCGATGCGGGCGCGGAAGACCGACCGCCTGACCTTGGAGAGCGACCTGCGCCGCGCCATCGAGCGCCAGGAGCTCACGATCCTGTACCAGCCGATCGTGCGGCTCGAGGATCGCGCGATCGCGGGCTTCGAGGCGCTGGTACGCTGGGACCATCCCAAGCTCGGCCGGATGTCGCCGTCGGAATTCATCAACGTCGCCGAGGAGACCGGCCTGATCGTCGATCTCGGCATGTTCGTGATGGACCAGACCGCACGCCAGCTCGCGGTGTGGCAGCGCGCGATGCGGGCGCGCGAGCCGATCTTCGCTTCGGTCAACGTGTCGTCGCGGCAATTGCTGCGCCACGACCTGATCCACGATATCCGTACCGTGCTGTCGCGCTCCTCGGTGGCGCGCGGCACGCTGAAGCTGGAACTGACGGAATCGCTGGTGATGGAGAATCCGGAGCACGCCGCCCAGATGCTGGCGCGGATCCGCGAGCTCGGCACCGGCCTGTCGCTCGACGATTTCGGCACCGGCCACTCCTCGCTGTCCTATCTGCAGCGCTTCCCGTTCGACACCATCAAGATCGACCAGTCTTTCGTCCGCACCACGAGCCGCGGCACCCGCCCGGTGATCCTGAAATCGATCATCGCGCTGGCGCACGATCTCGGCATGGAGGTGGTCGCGGAAGGCGCCGAGACGGATTCGGATGCCGTCGAGCTCTACCAGCTCGGCTGCGAATACGCCCAGGGCTTCGCCTTCGGCGAGCCGATGGATGCGGATGCCGCCACCCGCCTGCTCACCGAGGAACGGCTGGAAGCCGCGAGCTAGCGCGCAATCAAGTAAGTCAGCATCAGTCTCGCAGCGGACTCGCTGCACCTCTCCCGCTTGCGGGGGAGGTCGCAGCGCATCGAAGATGCGGTGCGGGTGGGGGCTTTCTCCGCAATGCGACTCGCGGAGAGAGCCCCCACCCCAGCCCTCCCCCGCAAGCGGGAGAGGGAGCGCACCTTCTGCGAGGTTGCTGTCCGACCTGGTCGCATCATGCTCTACCGCGGCTTCGGCATTTTCTTGAACCTGACGCTCTTGCCGTCGGCCTGGCGCGTGGCGATGTAGCCGGCGTCGAGACAGGCTTCGCGCTGCGGCATCTTCTCCTGCGGGCTGCGCAGGGTTTCCCACCATGACGCCCGGTGCGCGGCGCGCGGCAGCGCCGCATCGATGATCGCCTCGATCTCCTCGAAGGTCAGGACGAATTCGGGCAGATGCTGCTTCTTCAGATAATCCCGCAGCGCGTCGTAGTCGTTCACAACGTCCTCGATGACAAAAAACCAGGTTTCGGCAACCACCCGTTAACCCATTCGGCGGCCGCTGTCGCCATTTAAGGCGACAACAAGATTTCCCGTTGCATGACCAAGCTTTGGAGCGGGAAATGTCATTTCGACGGGGAAACGACGCAAGGCGGCGCTGGCGGCTATCGGCCAAGCTGCTGATCGCCGCGTCGGTCGCGACCGTCCTCGGCTTCTCCGCGGTCTGCGCCGGCGTGATGTTCGACATGCGCCGCGGCGAGGAGCAACTGGCCCGCCAGACCCTGGAGAATTTCGCGTCAGGCATCGAGGCCGACATCAGCCGCAACATCGAGCTCTACGACCTGTCGCTGCGCGCGGTCGCCGGCAATCTCGAGATGCCGGAGATCCGCAATGTCAGCAAGGAACTGCGCCAGCTGATCCTGTTCGATCATGCCGCGACCGCCAAGCATTTCGGCGCGATCCAGGTGTTCGACAGCAAGGGCGACCTGACCATCGACGCCGCGAGCCTCGACCCGCGGCCGGAGAACCGCAGCGACGAGGAATACTTCACGGTCCAGCGCGACCATCCCGATGCCGGGCTGTATATCAGCCGGCCGATGCTGCATCGCGGCGCCTACGCCATCGTGCTGAGCCGGCGCATCGTCGGCGAGGACGGCCGCTTTCTCGGCGTCGTGGTCGGCTCGATCCGCTTCAGCTATTTCCACGATATGTTCGGCCGGCTCAACCTCGCGCCGGGCGACACCATCACCGTGCTGCGCAACGACCGCACCATCATCATGCGGACGCCGTTCGATCTCGACGTGATCGGCAAGAACCTCGCCGAGCAACTGGACTGGAAGGCCGAGAATCTGAAGGCGGGCGGCGCCTACTCCGGCAAGGGTCCGGTCGACGACACGCCGCGGCTCTACGTCAGGCGCAGCAGCTCGGGCCCGCTCTACGTCGTGGTCGGCAAGCCGCTCGAAGCCGTCTTCAACCTCTGGCGGACCGAGGCGATCCGGATCGGCGCGATCATGGCGTTTCTGGTCCTGTTCGTGCTCAGCGCGACGCTGGTCCTCGCCCGCGAGATCGTCCGCCGCGCCGACGCCGAGGACAAGCTCGAGGAGCTGGCGACGACCGACGCCCTCACCGGGTTGAAGAACCGGCGCAAGTTCGACACCGAGATCGAGCGCGAGTGGCGCCGGGCGAGCCGGCACGGCCAGCCGGTCGCGTTGTTGATGATCGATGCCGATCATTTCAAGGCCTATAACGACACCTACGGACACCAGGCCGGCGACCAGGTGCTGGTCGGGATTGCGATCTGCATCTCGGATGCGGTGCGCCGCGCCGGCGATTGCCCGGCGCGCTTCGGCGGCGAGGAATTTGCCGTGCTGCTGCCCAGCACCACCCCGCTCGAGGCCTTCAATCTGGCCGAAACCATCCGCGCCAAGGTGCAGCAATGGTGCGAGGGCGAGGTCATCACGACGGTGAGCATCGGCGTCGCCAGCATGCGCCCGAATACAGGCCAGCAATGGTCCGACCTGATCGAAGCCGCCGACAAGGCGCTCTACGCCGCCAAAGCCAACGGCCGCAACCAGTCGGTGCTGGCAACCGCGCCGAAGATCGCGTTGGTCGCGTAGGGCGATCACAGCTCTCGCAACGTCGTCGTTCCTGCATAACTACCAAACCCGTCATCCTGAGGAGCGCGTAGCGCGTCTCGAAGGATGCACGGCCCGGCTGGTGGCCGTCGATCCTTCGAGGCTCGCTCCGCTCGCACCTCAGGGAAATGGGGTAGCGAACGCGACTGCCCCCACGCGTCGTCCCGGCGAAGGCCGGGACCCATACGCCGCGGCCGGTGTTGTGGACGGGAGTCGTCGTTCCAACGTCACGCAACAAGCAGCATTTGTGGTTATGGGTCCCGGCCTTCGCCGGGACGACGGTGAATTTGCGGTGCGGCTTGTGAGTCACACATTCGCATTCTCGCGAAATGAATCGTCCGAGCTTTGCATCTCGTTCCACCCTCCCTTGGACAGAGGGCGCAGGGAAAGCCTGGTGCCGATCGCACCGATGCCTCGAGAGGCCGGCTACTTGCCCCACGCAGCCTTCCTGATCCGCCCCTTGCCGCCGCATTTCTTGCACGGCTCCGGATAGATCTTCCGTCCCGGCTCGCGCGGCTGTTTCACGTCGGGAAAGCCCGTCCCGTTACACGCGTCACACTTCTCTTCATCGGAAACAAGGTGCTTCACCATCCAACGCCCCGGATTGAAAAAATCCGGAAGCCCGCGGCCGCGGACCTCCGCCACCGTTCGGATACGAACGGTGGCGGGATATGGTTTCAGCGTGCATGGCTGCCCTGCGCGGCAACGCAGATGGGAACGACAACGGGACGATCGCCGTTGTCAGCTTCTTCTCGACGCTCCGTTACTTCCCCTTGAGCGCCTTCTCGTGGCTCTCAAGCGCCGCGGCCATTAGCTTGGGCAATTGCGCGGCGTAGATTTCGATGAAGGTGGCATCGCCGCAGGCCTCCGGATCGCGCGCGGCCTGCTCGGCGATGCGGGCGGCCTTGGCCTCGCATTTCGCGAACATGTGCCAGAACCAGTCCGGGCTCTTGCCGAGCGCCGGCCTGTGCTTCTTGATGACGGCGGCGCCGACCGCGCTCATCGCGTTGACGACGCCGGCGCCCAGCGTGCTGATGGCCCGCGCGTTAAGGATATCCTCGCGCGATTGCGCGGTGGCGTTGGCCGCGGTCGCTCGTCCGGTTGTTCGTGCCTTGGCCGGCATGTTCTGAGCTCCTTGTCGATCCCTTTGGCGCGGCAAGCATCGGCCGCGGAAGTTGAGGAAGGCTCAAGGGGCATGGTTGAAAAGCGCTATGGATTTCATTCCGGTTTTATGCGCTTCCGAGCGATCGGCCTGGAGGGGCTTTTGACCGTCCCTCCAGCGCTCGATCCGTCAGGGGCCGTTACCCTTTCGCGCCGTAACGGCGGATCAGCTGGTCGGCGACATCGTTGAGATCGTCACCCACGACCTGCGGCTGCGGGCCGACGCCGAGCACAGCATTGCCGGGGCGCTTGATCAGCGCGGCCTCCCAGCCGGCGGCCACCGCGCCGAGCGTGTCCCAGGTGTGGCATGCGATCAGGCAGAACTCCGAAGGTTTTGCCCCAAGCTCCCTCTCGACATAGCCATAGGCCTGCCGCGACGGCTTGTGATGCTTGACGCCATCAGCGGAAAAGCGCCGCTCGAACAAATCGACGATGCCGCCATGCGTCAGCTGCCGGGTCTGCACCTCCAGCAGATTGTCGGTCAGCGTGAACAGGCGGAAGCCTGCGGCGCGCAGTTTGCGCAGCGCCGCCGGCACTTCGGCATGCGGCGGCATAGTGGAGAATTTCTCCGTCAGTTCCTTCTTGTCAGACTCGTCGATCCTGATGCCGCGCGTATCCGCCAGCATCTTCATGACCGCGGCGCCGATGTCGGTGAAGGGCACGTAGCAGCCTGCCACCGTGAGCGAGGCGGAATACATGATGAAGTTCGCGAACCACAGTCGCATCGCGCTCTTGTCGTTGAAGATGCGCGCGAACACCGGCTCCATGGTCTCGAGGTCGAGCAGGGTCTCGTTGACGTCGAATACAATCAAGGGAAGCGCCATTTTCCTGGTCTCCTGTTGGTTGGTCTTCTTTTTTGAGCATGATCTTTTCGGAAAACCGCTACGTACTTTTTCCGGATCATGCTCTGGTTCTCAGCCCCTATCCTTGATCCGGCTGCGATGCGCGGCCTGCTTGGCGCGATTGCCGCAGATCGCCATACTGCACCAGCGGCGCGCACGCGCCCTTGTGTGATCGGCGAACATCAGCGTGCAGGCCGGGCCCTCGCAGGCCTTGATGTCGGTAAAGCTCTCCTCGCAGACGACCCTGGCCATCGCCTCGCCGATCGGCAGCAGCAACGACGTGGCCGAGCGCCAGCGCCGAATCCGCTCCAGCGCGAAGCCGTCATGCTCGTCGTGACGATGCGGCACGATCCGGCTGAACGCCTGATCGCTTTCGAGCAGCCGGTTCAGCGGCTCGAGCTCTTTCAGCGCCCGCGGCGTCAGCGGCCGGCCCATATGCTTGCGGACGAAGCCGCGGAACCATTCGCGCAGATCTCGGGCCTGACCGGCGACGTCGTCGAGCTCACCCGCGGTCGCCCGTGCGCCGAGCTCATCGAGCACATCTGACGGCACCAGCTTGGCCTGCGCCAGCCAGCGCAACAGGCCGTCGCCATCGGCGATCCAGTCCACCGGCGTATCGACCGGGGTCGCGATCGAATTGATGAAATCGAGCCCCAGGCTGTCGGCGATGAACATCGCGGGCGGATGGGATTGCACGGTGACGGCTCCTGGCGGCTTTTCGACTTCGCCGCAAATAACCTGATTAAAGCCTGTTGACAAGTTACGAGCATTGGATCATAAGCGGTGTAACCTGTCAAATAACATTTGACAGGTTACAGTGAAAGCAAGGGAGCTGAAGATGTCGAATAAGGATGTCAGCGTGGTGCTCGCCCATGGCGCGTGGGCCGACGGTTCGAGCTGGGCGCGGGTGATCACGGCGCTCGATGCCGAGGGCATCACCGCGGTGGCGGCGCCGCTGCCCCTGACTTCGCTCGCGGACGATGTCGCCGCGCTGAACCGCACGCTGGACCGCGTCGAGGGACCGATCGTGCTGGCCGGCCACGCCTATGCCGGCGCCGTCATTGCCGAGACCCGTTCGCCGCGCGTCAAGGCGCTGGTCTATGTCGCGGCGCTGGCGCCTGACGAGGGCGAGACCGTCGCCGACGTGTTCTATCGCGCACCGCCACATCCGTTCGCGCCAAAACTCGCACCCGACGCCAATGGCCTGATCTGGCTGCCGGAGTCCGCCTTCGCATCGGCCTTCGCGCAAGGCGCGCGCGCCGAGGAACTTGCAGTGCTCGCGGCGGTGCAGCGCCCGATCTCGCCGGCCTGCATCACCGTTCCGGTCGGCCGTCCGCGGTGGAAGGACATCCCGAGCTGGTTCCTGGTTGCCGAGGACGACCGGATGATCGCGCCGGAGACCCAGCGTAGCATGGCGGCGCGAATGAAGGCTGTGGTGCGTTCACACCCCGTCGATCACACGCCGATCGTCACAGCGCCAGCGCAGGTCGCGGACATCATCCGAGAGGCGATCAGCGGGCTTGTGACGCAAATCAAATCCTGACCCCACCACCACATCACGACCACAAGGAGTGACAGATGTCCCAGCTCAAATATCGCACCGCCGATGTCGATGGCTTCAAGGTGTTCTATCGCGAGGCCGGATCGCCCGGCGCGCCAAAGCTTTTGCTGCTGCACGGCTTCCCGAGCGCGGGCCATATGTTCCGCGATCTGTTTCCGCTTCTCGCGGACAAATTCCACATCGTGGCGCCTGATCTGCCCGGCTTCGGCCAGTCCGACATGCCGGCGCGCGACAAGTTCGCCTACACCTTCGACAACATCGCCAGCGTGATCGACCGCTTCACCGAGGTGATCGGCTTCGACCGATACGCGGTCTATGTGTTCGACTACGGCGCGCCGACCGGCTTCCGCCTCGCGCTCAAGCATCCGGAGCGGATCACCGCGATCATCTCGCAGAACGGCAACGCCTATGAGGAGGGCCTGAGCGACGGCTGGACGCCGATCAAGGCCTATTGGCAGGATCCCTCGCCGGCGAACCGTGACGCGCTGCGCGCGTTCCTGACGCCGGACACCACGCGCTGGCAGTACACCCACGGCACGACAAATGCCGAGGCGGTGTCGCCCGATGGCCAGAACCTCGACAATTACTACATGGCGCGGCCCGGCGCCCATGACGTGCAGCTCGACCTGTTCGGCGACTACAAGAGCAACGTCGCGCTCTACCCGGCCTTCCAGAATTACTTCCGCGCCCATCAGCCGCCGTTCCTCGCGGTGTGGGGCAAGAACGATCCGTTCTTCCTGCCGCCGGGCGCCGAAGCCTTCAAGCGCGACAATCCGCGCGCGGTGGTGCGCTTCTTCGATACCGGCCATTTCGCGCTGGAGACGCATGCTGCCGAGATCGCGCAAGCCATCCGCGAATTCCTGAGCCGCTGACGTCACCCGCGCCGATCACCAGGGAATATGCACATGACCGAATCCGTCGCCATCGTGACCGGCGCAAGCTCCGGCATCGGACGGGCCACCGCGCTGCGGCTCGCCCGGGATTTTACGACAATCGTCCTCGTCGCGCGCAGCGGCGAGAAGCTGCGCGAGGCAGGCCGGGAGATCGATGCCGGCGGCACCACGCCGCTGGCGCTCGACCTCGATCTCGCCGCGCCTGATGCCGCCGACGGTGTCGTGAAGGCCACGCTGGATCGCTTCGGCCGCATCGATGCGTTGGTCAATGTCGCAGGCGCTGTGCCCGGGATCGATTTGCTGGAGATGACCGACCAGCAATGGGATGCCGGCCTCGCGCTCAAATTCCACGGCGCCAGGCGGCTGACGATCCGCGCCTGGGATGCGCTGAAGACCTCGCAAGGCGCGGTGGTCTTCACGTCAGGCAATGCCGCCGTGCTGCCGCGCGCCGGCGCAGCCGCGGTGGGCACGATCAACGCAGCGATCGAGGCGCTGGCAAAAGCATTCGCCGAGCGCGGCATCGACGACGGCGTGCAGGTGAACTGCGTATCGCCGGGCGCCATCATGACCGGACGGCGCCTTGCGATGCTGGAGAAGGCCGCGGCGGCCAGGCAGGTCGACGTCGAGACTGCGAAGGCAGGCTTCCTCAGGCAGGCCGGCATCAAGCGGTTCGGCTCGGCGGAAGAGATCGCCGATCTCATCGCGTTCGCCGTGTCGCCGCCGGCGCACTGGATGACCGGCACTGTGCTGCGCATGGATGGCGGCGAGATCAGGACCGTGTGAGACCGCGCCATCTGCGTGATCCCCTGTCTTCCCCTTCCTCCTGACGGGGAAAGGCCGGGATGGGGGTCAGCAGCAGACGCCGCTGTATGCGGAGAGAGATCCCCACCCGCTTTGCTCTGGCGAGCAAAGCGACCTCCCCTTTTCAAGGGGAGGTTTGGAGTACGCATGGCCCGAATGAAGGTCTGCTTGACGGCGCGGCTGCCCGTGCGGAATCTGAACAGATCGACATCCCAGCGAGGTCACGCAGATGCCAACCTATTACTGCACCAGCGCGCAGGGCCGCCTCAGCGCGGAGCAAAAGAGCCGGATCGCGGGCGAGATCACCCGGATCCATGCCGAAGTGACGGGCGCGCCGAGCTATTTTGCCCAGGTGATCTTCAGCGAGGTCGCCGCGGGCAACTGGTTCATGGGTGGCGTCCCGGTCGCGCATGATCATATCTTCGTCTACGGCCACATCCGCTCCGGCCGCGCCGCGGTCGACAAGACGCGGATGATCAGGCTGATGGCCGACTCCGTCGCGCAGGCCGCCGATGTCGACAGCAAGCGCGCGGTCTGGGTCTATCTCAACGAATTGCAGCCGCGGCAGATGATCGAATTCGGCCATGTGCTGCCCGAGCCCGGCGACGAGCCGGCCTGGACCGACGCGCTGCCGGAGGCGGACCGCAATTTCATGCAGTCGATCGGCAAGCGGCGCTGAGAGCGCCTACGCCCCGGTGACGCGCCAGATCACGTTGCCGACATCGTCGGCCACCAGCAGCGAGCCGTCGGGACCGAGTGCGACGCCGACCGGGCGGCCGTACGACACCTTCTCGTCGGGCGCGAGGAAGCCCGACAGGATGTCGCGCGCGGGCCCCGAGGGACGGCCGTTGCTGAACGGCACGAACACCACCTTGTAGCCCGACAGCGTCGAGCGATTCCACGAGCCGTGCTGGCCGATCACCATGCCGTCGGAGAAGCCCGGCAGCGTGCCCGCGGGCATCCAGCACAGGCCGAGCGAAGCGGTGTGGCCGCCGAGCGCGTAGTCCGGCTGGATCGCCTTGGCGACCAGCGCCGGATCCTGCGGCACGCGATCGTCCACCGTCTGCCCCCAGTAGCAATAGGGCCAGCCGTAGAAGCCGCCGTCGCGCACCGAGGTCAGATAGTCCGGCGGCGTCTCGTCGCCGATGCCGTCGCGCTCGTTGACGACGGTCCACAGCACATTCGTCGTCGGCTCCCACGCGATCCCAACCGGATTGCGCAGGCCGCCGGCGAAGATCCGGCTGGTGCCGGCGACGAGATCGAGCTCGTAGATCGCGGCCCGGCCTTCTTCAACCTTCATGCCGTTCTCGGCGATGTTGCTGAGCGAGCCGACGCCGGCATAGAGCTTCTTGCCGTCGGCGCTCGGCAACAGGCTGCGCGTCCAATGCCCGTCGGGCTTGAAGGTGACGAGCTTGCGTCCCTCTGCCGTGATGCGGTCCGCGCCCGCGGTGTAGGGAAAGGCGACCACGCCGTCGGTGTTGCCGACATAGAAGGTGTCGCCGACCAGCGCCATGCCGAACGGTTGGCGCAGGCCCTCCATGAAGGCACTGCTGCTTTCGGCAACACCGTCGCCGTCACGGTCGCGCAGCAACGTGACGCGGTTGGCGCTGACGCCGAGCGCGGCGGCGCGGCGCATCGTCGCCTGCATCGCATAGTGGAACACGCTGCGCGGGGTGCCGGCGATCTGCGTCGCCTCGGCGATCAGCACATCGCCATTGGGCAGCACGTTGATCCAGCGCGGATGATCGAGCCCGGCTGCAAAGGCGTTAACCTTGAGCCCGGGCGCGGCGGCCGGAAGCTGGCCCTTGTCCCAGCCGCGTGCCGTCGGCATCTTCAGCGTCGGGATCGCGCCCTGCGACTTTGCCGCCGGAATCTGCGGCGCGCTGCCCCAGGCGGGCGCCGGCGCTACGCCCTGCATCCGCCGCCACGCCACGGCGCCCGCACCGATCGCCGCAACGACGCGGGCAAAAACTCCAGACGTGCTCATGAACTTCCCCTGTACTTGTGCCGTGTTATTTCGCCTTGCTGGCCGGCTGCGACCGGCAAGAGCATTGGCATAATGCCGGCCCTGATGACAGTAGTTATACGATCTTCGCAGCCGCCCTCGAATCGAGGAAACTGTGCACACGCTCCCTTGTCAGAGCGTTTTCCTCCCTGAGACCTTGCCCGCCGCAGTGGCGGGCTTCCTTTTGCGGAACGCCCCGCTTTTTCGAAGCACGGCTGCGCGGCCCGGCCGTGGACCGTTATAGCCAGGAGGGCATAGCGGACCAGCGCGGGATGCATACTGCTGCGCAGAGACGTGCGTACCGGTCCTTCAGGGTCCAAGCCCCCTCACCAAAATCTGATCCCACCCTCGTGCAGCTTCACCTTCATGGGGTGCATGGCAGATCAGGAACGCTGCTCCATGCCGGTCGCTGGTCGGGACACCAGCACGGAGAGTCTGAATGCAACGGAAGACCAAGATACTGACCCTGGCCGTGGCGTCCCTGATTGCAACGACAGCAGGTGCGTTCGCGCAGGGCTATTATCCGTATAGGAGCCCCGATGCGAGATACTACGGCGGTCCGCGCTACGAGACCGTTCAACCGCACGTGATGTACCAACCGGCGCAACCGGGCCGGTACGGCGCGATGAACGGCAGCAACCATCCGGCGCCGAGTTCGACCCAGGGCGACGTTGGTCCTGAAGGGAACAACAACGGCACGCTGACCGGCGTCTACCGACAGTGGTAGTCCACGCAAAATAAAAGGCCCATCGCTCGGCCTGAGCGATGGGCCTTTTTGCTGTTCCTCACCCGGCCGCCTGGACATGCACGGGCGTCTCCGCCTCCAGCGCGGAAGAACTGCGTGCTGCAGGCGCCGTTCAAGGCCGCGCGGCGGTCAGTCTTTCCGGTCTATCTCGGGCTTGTCGCGCAGAACAGCGTTCAGAAGCGAGCTGTGAACTTCGATCTTTCCGTTGTAGCTGATGAAGCCGAGCTTGCGGAACTTGTTCATGAAGAAGCTAACCCTTGAACGGGTCGCACCGATCATTTCGGCCAGCGTTTCCTGGCTGATCTCGACGTCAATGGGCTGCGCGCTGGTTTCCTTGCCGAAATTTGCCAGCAGGAGCAGCAGGCGCGCCAAGCGCTTCTCGCTGGAATTGAAAAGTTGGTCGATCAGGTCTTCTTCCATTCGGCTATTGCGCGCGAGCAGATAGGTCATGAACAACTGAGAGAACATCGGCTTGGCTTCGAGCGTTGAAATCATCGCCGTCTTCGATATTCGCGTGATGACGCAGTCCTCCATTGCCGTGGTCGTGGCAATCCGCAATGGATGACCGTTGAGGCAGCCCTCACCAAAGAATTGTCCCGGCTCCAGGATCCCGACCACGGCTTCCTTACCTTGGTCAGAAACGACTGTGAGTTTGACCTTTCCTTCTTGAATGTAGAATACCGCGTCCGCGACATCTCCCTGCGCGAATACGTTCTGGCCTTTGCCAAAGCTAGAAATCGATTTTCCGGCCCCAACCTTGGCCAGGAAGGTTTTGGGATCAAACAAGTCCTTCGCGGGCTTAACCAAAACGGCACTCTCGTTCGCTGGGCGTTAGCATGCTGTCATGCTACCAAGATTCTGCAGGATGTTCATCCGTTGAACGGCGCGCGCAGCGGGAAATTGGCGTCAAAACGACGCGCTTGACCACCGTTGCAAGAGCCACTGCGCGAGATGCGGGCATGTCGAGAAGTTGCGCGTCTTTGCGCGGATTTCACCCTGTCGCGGGTTGCCTGATTAGCCGCGGCGCTCCGCGGCCTTGCCGCTGCCGAGCGATTCGGCACAGGCCTTCGCAACCGCCGAGTTTGGCTCAGTGCTTCCCGGCATCGTGGCCCAACCGCCTTTTTCGACAAACCTGCTCTGGTCGAATGAATAAGTCGCCTTCTTCATTTCGGCCAGGTTCGTCGAGGCATCGGCGGCTTGTCGGAACCTGTCAACGCAGATGGGTGTGAGAGCTGCGACGACGGCCGTCGCAGCACGGTTGCTCGCGAGGGTCTCGGCCGACCCGCCCGTCACCCAGCCCCCCCAGCTGAACCCCACGATCGCCAGAGCAATTGCTCCGCCTGCAGCGCCCCATAACGCGGGCCGCATGGCAGCTTTTGTTTCCTTGGAGATTTCCATGATCTTCATCCTGACCTAGAGGTTTGGGACAGTTCGTGAGACCAAGACACGTCGATTGATCGGTGTCTGTACCAAATTGCTCATTCGGGCGCGGATGGACCTTCGGGGATGGCCTGGTGTACCGCTTGTTTGTGCCCGCGATGCTCCTGAGCTGCGCGGTCGCTGTCGCGATTCCTCCACCGCGCAGTTGGGTACGAGCGGTGTGCCCAAATAGTCGGTTCCGTGTTCCTTTTTGGACAGACAGGGAGGGCCCTCGCCGATCTATTCCGTACATTGCACGACTTGAAATATATTACCGATCAGCCCGGCCCTCGCGGCCGGGCTTTTCGCTTCAGATCGCCCGTTCCGATCAAACGGCGGAATGACACCGGCGTCCCGGCAAAGCGAGAGAGCCTTCCTACGGCGGTTTCGAGCGCAGAGGTGCCCGGTTCGCGTGAAGAAAACACGTCAAACCAAAAAACCGCCTGGGATTCAATCAGAACCGCCAATCGAGGCCCATCGCTCAGTCCGAGCGATGGGCCTCGATGCCTTGCTGAAAGAGATCTCACACTGCGGTCACGGTTCACTTCACCATCGCGCCGTAGACGATGTCCTGCACGTTCTCACGATAATATTTGCGCAGCTCGCCGGGCGCTGCGGTTCCCACCACCACGACGAGGCGTTCCTTCGGATCGCAGAAGAACTGCGTGCCGTTGGCACCGTTCCAGGTGAACTCGCCGGGATTGCCCGGCACCGACGACAGGCCCTCGCTGGTCCGCACCGCGACCGACAGCCCGAAGCCGAAACCGCCGCGATGCGGCTCGACGGCGGCGACGTTGTTCTTGATCTCGGGCCCGAGATGGTTCGAGGTCATGTGATGCACCGTCTTGGGGCTGAGGATGCGCTGGCCGTCGAGCTCGCCGCCGTTGAGCAGCATCTGTCCGAAGCGGAGATAGTCGCCGACGGTGGCGAACGAGCAGGCGCCGCCGCAGTCGAACTTGATCGGTGCGTCGAGCACCCTGATCGATTGCGGCTTGCCGGTCAGCGGGTCGTTGGCGAACGGCCGCGCCAGCCGCGCGCGCTGGGCGTCGGTCAGGTGGAACGTCGCATCCTTCATGCCGAGCGGTGTCCACACATTGGCCTTGAGATAGTCGCCGAGCCGCTCGCCCGAGACCTTCTCGACCACGGCGCCGAGCACGTCGATCGAGAAGCCGTATTCGAACTCGGTGCCAGGCTGATGCACCAGAGGCAGCTTGGTCATGCGGTCGATAAAGGCCTGAGTGTCGCCCTCGACCGCCGGCGCCGTGCCTTCGGGATAGAGCCGGGCCAGCGCGCTCGAACTGTCGGGCCGACCGCCATACATCAGGCCTGAGGTGTGGCGATAGAGATCATGGATCAGAATCGGCCGGGCCTGCGGCTCCATCTTCAGCGAGCCGTCCTCCTGGGGCACGCCGACCTTCATGTCGGCAAATGCAGGATAGTACTCGGCGACCTTGGACTGCAGCGGCAGCCTACCCTGCTCCATGAGCGTCAGCCCGGCAACCGCCGCCATCGGCTTGGTCATCGACGCCAGCGCGAACACCGCATCGATCGGCATCGGCGTGCCCTTCACAGGATCGAGCTGGCCATAGGCCTTGTAATGCACGAGCTTGCCGTCGCGCGCGATCGCCACCACAGCGCCGGGCACCCGCTTGGCCGTGATCTCGCGCGCGAAGAAATCGTCGAGCCGCGCCAGCCCAGCTTTCGAAAACCCGGCCTGGTCGGGCTTTATCTCGGGCAGCGGCGCGGCGTGAGCGATGTTGAAAGCAAGGCCAGTCGCGGCGACAGCCGCGGCAATAACGGTTTTTCTCATTGTTTCCTCACCGGGGACTGCGGGCGATTGTTTATGGTGTTCGCTGCCCGCACCCGGAGGGCTTAGATTACGCCGGCAAGGGCGACAAGGCGTGCCGACGCGCGGCCGCGTCGCCGGGTTGCATGCCTCCGTTGCCGAGGCGCGGCTCGACCTCGTGCTCGAACGTCTTCAGCGCGGCGCCGATCGCCTGGTGCATGTCGAGATATTTGTAGGAGCCGAGCCGGCCGCCGAAGATGACGTTCGGATGCGATGCCGTCATGCCGTGGTAGGAGGCGAGCATCGCGCGATCGGCGGCGGTGTTGATCGGGTAATAGGGCTCGTCGTTGCGGCCGGCGAAGCGGGAATATTCGCGGTAGATCGTCGTCCGCGCTTGCGGATGCGCGCGCTCCGGATGCAGATGCCTGAACTCGTGAATGCGGGTGAATGGCACCTCGGCGTCGGCATAGTTGATGACGGCGGCGCCCTGGAAATCGGCGACGTCGTGCACCTCGCGCGCGAAGTCGACAGTGCGCCAGCCGAGATGGCCGCAGGCATAGCCGAAGAAGCGGTCGATCGGTCCGGTATAGACCACGAGCTGCCGCGGATTGATGCGGTCGGCGACGTCGAAATAGTCGACACCGAGCCGGACCGCGACCTTGGGATGATCGAGCATCCGGCGGAAGATCGCGGTATAGCCGTCCACCGGCATGCCCTCGCAACGGTCGGCAAAGTAGCGGTCATCGAAGGTGAAGCGGACCGGCAGCCGGCCGATGATGTCGGCCGACAGCTCGCGCGGATCGGTCTGCCATTGCTTCTGCGTATAGCCGCGGATCAGGAGGTCGTAGAGCGTGCGGCCGACCGAGGCGATCGCCTTGTCCTCGAGATTGCCGATCCCGGAGGCGCCGTGCGCTGCGGCCTCCGCCGCGATCGCGGCGCGCGCCTCGCCGGGCGTCATGATCCGGCCGAACGCGGCACACACGGTGGCAAGGTTGATCGGCATCGAATAGACGCGGCCGTTCGCCACCGTGAAGACGCGGTGGCGATAGTCGGTGAACCCGGTGAAGCGCTGCAGATAGCGCCAGACGGTCTCCGAATTGGTGTGAAAGATATGGGTGCCGTAGCGATGCACCTCGATGCCGCTATCCGGGTCGACCTCCGAATAGGCATTGCCGCCGATATGCGGACGGCGGTCGAGCACGCAGACGGAGCGGCCGAGCCTGCTCGCCACCTGCTCGGCGATCACGGCGCCGAAGAAGCCCGCGCCCACCACGACGACATCGAAGCCATCAAGCTGCATGTGATCCCCGCCCCTGCCCGTCGGATGGCGACGGCGCCCCGACGGAGCTTCAACGCTGCGGCACGGCCATTCCGGCGAAATAAATCGCGGCGTCAGGATAATTCCGAGCCCGGAACGGCCGGCTCGGCCGTTCAACGAGGAGCATGCGAGGCGATCGATAAGTCCGCGCGCAGCAACAACATCATACGCGGGGGCCTCATGTCCGTGATCTGCGTTCTCTACTCCAGCAACACGACCTATGATTCGCTGCGCGGCATCCTCGCGATGGCCGCCGCCGAGCTCGACCGGCTCGGCACGAGGTCATGATGCTCGACCTGCTGGCGCCGGATTTCTCGGCCCGGCTCAACGCCCTGCTGCCGCGGCGGGCCGAGACGATGGCGCTCGGCTTCTCCGGCATCGGGCTCGACATCCACACCAAGGACGGCAAGCTGTTCTGGGACGTCGCGCAGATCCCCGTCTTCACCTGGTTTTGCGACCACCCCTGCTATTTTGCCAAGCGGCACGGGCTCGAGAGCCGCTATGCCGCGCACGGCTACGTGTTTCCCGACCACGCCGCCTTCAACCGCGATCATCTGGGAGCCAATGGCGCTGTCTTCGCGACCCATATGGGCATCCCCGATCCCGGCTTCTTCGGCGGCCTGCCGCCCGAGCAGCGCAACGGCCGGCTGATCTTCGCCAAGTCGGGCTGGAATCCGCTGGCGCTCGAACGCGGCTGGCGCAAGACGATGCCGCCAAAACTGTTCGGCCTGCTGTTCGATGCGATCGCCGAGGCGCGCGGCAAGACCTGCGGCGCGTTTCCCAAAATCATCGTCGACGTGGCCGAGCGGCACCTCGTCTATCTGAAGCCGGGCGGCGACCTGTTCAACGTGATCCTGACCCGGCTCGACAATTACACGAGAGGGGTGCGCACCCGCGAGGTGGGCGCCGTGCTCGCCGACTATCCGGTCGATTTCATCGGCGGTGGCTGGAGCGATCTCGACGTCACCGGACGTCCGGCCCGCGTGCTCGGCGCGATGACCTTCGATGCGATGCGCGAAGGCCTCGGCAGCTATCTCGCTGCGGTCTCGCTCAATCCGAATATCGACCTGTCGGTGCATGACCGGGTGTTCTTCGCGCTCGGTGCCGGCACCGTGCCGGTGTTCGATGCCAACCGCTTCTCGGCCGCCGAGATGCCGCATCTCGCCGGCTTCACCTTCGGCCAGGACACGGCAAGCGTCGCCGCCGCCGTCGAGGCAGTGCTGGCAGATCCTGCCGCGGCGCAGGCGGCGACCGCCACCACCATGCGCGAGCTCTATCCGCGCTTCTCGATGCAGCGGTCGGTGCAGGAGATCCACGAGATCACGCGGTCGATTGCGGGCGCCGCCGGCGCCAATCTGCTGCCGGCCGAGCCGGTGCCGGCCGGCGTCTGGACGCCGAAGCAGGCGGCCTGATCGCAAGCCGCCATTTCCGTGGCTGGCTCGCGCGCCCTGCGATACCATGGACCCGTTACCTCCGATCGGGTCCAGCATGAACCGCCGCGCGTTTGTTTCGGGACTGGCCGTCACCGCTGTGCTGGCGGGCCTGGCGTCAGCGCCGGCTCTGGCCGACGGCAAGCGGGTGGCGCTGGTGATCGGCAACGGCGCCTATACGAGCGTGCCGGCGCTGTCCAATCCGCCTGGCGACGCCGGCGATGTCGCGGCGGCGTTGAAGCGGCTCGGCTTCACGGTCACCCTGATCACGAACGGACGCTTCGACGAGATGCGGCGCGGCCTGATCGCGTTCGGGCGCGCGGCCGCCGGCGCCGACATGGCGGCGGTGTATTTCGCCGGCCACGGCATGGAGATCAACGGCGACAACTGGCTGATCCCTGTCGATGCCGAGCTGAAGCGCGATACCGACGCCGCCAATGAAGCGATCAGCCTGCAGAGCGTGATGCTGCAGGTCGCAAACACCACAAGCCTCGGCCTCGTCATCCTCGATGCCTGCCGCAACAATCCGTTCGCAGCTAAGATGAGCCGCTCGCTCGCGACCCGCGCCACAGCGAGCAGCGGGCTCGGCCGCATCGAGCCGGTCGGCAACGTGCTGGTCGCCTATGCCGCGCGCGACGGCACCACCGCGCTCGACGGCGACGGACGCAACAGCCCGTTCGCCGCGGCGCTGTTGCGCAACATCGAGGCGCCGGGCGTCGAGGTCACCTTCATGTTCCGCAACGTCCGCGACGACGTGATGGAGGCGACGCGCAACGAGCAGCAGCCCTTCGTCTACGGCTCGCTGTCGCGCAAGGCGATCTATCTGGCGGGCGCACCGCCGGCCGAGAGCGTGGCCGCGAAACAGGCGAACGCGATACCGGCCGCTGCGGCTCCGGCATTGTCGGCGCCATCAGCAACGTCAGCCGGCGCGATCGATCCGGCGCTGGTCGGCACCTGGGAGATCATGGTGCCTGGCGGCCACGGCCGGTCGCGCTGGATCTGGCAGATCATGGCCGACGGTGCTTACAAATTCCACGCCGAGCCCGCCCGCTCGGCGCGTCCGCATGAGGGCACCGTCAGCTTCGCCAACGGCCGCTGGGCGCTGCATGCGCTGCGGGGCCTGAAGAATTACAGCGACGGCGGCTCCTACGAGACCCACGACACGACGGCAGTGATCACGGGCAAGCTCGGGACCGGGTACTGGAAACGGAGTGGGGGGTGAGGCGGCGCTACTGTGAGGGGAAGGGCGACTGCCCCACACCGGCGACCAACAGATTAAGGGAATGGCAACGCACACGGATTTAGACACAACATCCGATCATCCAAGCAGAGGTTGTTCGAAGAACATACATGACGCGGATATCTTTCAAGGGCGTTGCAATCGGCAACGTCGTCGACATCGTCGCCTCGAATGTTGTGATGCTGCCTGTCGTGTTCTACCTGCTGGCCTCTGCAAAGACGGGGTCACCGACCGATCAAGGCGCCGCGTCTGCCGTGGAGGCCCTCAAGACAGGCAATGGCTTTCTTGCAGCGTCGAGCATCCTTGGCGGGCTTTGTTCGATCCTTGGCGGCTACGTTTCCGCGCATATTGCAAAGCACGATGAAACTCTAAACGGGGCGCTCTCGTCGATCCTCTGCGTCGGCTTCGGCATCTATGCTCTGGTCAACGGCACCGGCCACCTTTGGCTGCATTTGCTCTACCTGCCGCTGAGCCCCGCACTCGGCGCGCTCGGCGGCTACCTGCGGTCGCGGCAAACCGCGCGCATCAGCTGATCAAATGTGGCGCTGAGGGAGAATGGTGCCCAGGGGCGGCGCCTAATAAATAAGTCAAGCCACTGAAAACGTTATATAAATTCGACATCATCGAAACGCCGTACCAACCTCAATACCAACTTTTGTACGCGGCACCGTGCGGTAGTGGCGGCTGATTTCACTTGGTCGAAGAAAGTGCCGAACTTGGCGGCTGCTTTGCCGGCCGCTCGGCAGAGGTTTGGCTATATGCAGTTGCCTTCCTGAGCGGGCTTGGCGCGCTCACCATGGCACCAGAGATCTGCTCTGGCCAACGTGCAGGCCTCCCAATGTCGGACGATCAAGCTATCGCTCGTTGAACAATCAATGCCGCCATGCACCACATATTCAGATCACGGCTTCGCCGGTTCGCTCTTCTGGGATGGCGCGATATCGCGTCGGCGCCCTTCGGCTACGTGATCGAACTTGTAGTGATTGATAGCGAACGCCAGCCGCTCGGCGTCCCCTGCGTCCGCCAGACGGAGGGTTGGCTGGACGCTGCCACGATGCAACCTATTACCGTGTCGGCGACGCACTGGCGCTACTGGCGGCCTGACATGCTTCCGATGTGCTGCTGCTGATAATGGCGCGGCTTTCTTGCCATCAACCGGCTGGTCTCGGTCCTGCTCCTGCGGTCACGGGTGCCGCAATCGCGGCGGACGGACTGGACACTCGTGCTGGCTCTCGCCCGCACGCCGCTGATCATCGCTCGGTGATTTCACTGTTTTATTTTCACTACTTGGATCGGCCCTGACTGCTGGCGGGCTCATCGTCGGCGATGGCGCGCCAGGCTGCGCCGTCGAGATCGTCGTACTGACCGCTTTTGAGTGACCAAAGGAAGCCGAGCAGGCCGACAAAGCCGAGCGCGATGGCCAGCGGCACCAGAATGACCAGAATTTCCATCAGACCGTCTCCCTCGCTCGCGCCCTCAGCGCGTTGAGCATCACGATCACCGACGAACCCGACATGGCGGCCGCTGCGATCAGCGGGGTGACCAGGCCTGCAATCGCGATCGGCACCGCCAGCACATTGTAGATCACGGCGAGCCAGAGATTCTGCCGCATCAGCCGTAGCGCCTTGCGCGATACCTTGACCGCTGCCAGCACCGGCGCGAGGGGTTCACCAAGGAAGACCGCGTCCGCGACCGCCTGGCTCAAATGCGTGGCCGTGACGGGCGACATCGAGGCGTGCGCCGCGGCCAGCGCCGGTGCATCGTTCAGGCCGTCGCCGACCATCAGCACCTTGCCGCCCCGGCGCGCCAATTCCTCGATTCGGGAGATCTTGTCGACCGGAGAGACCTCGGCGCGCCATTCATGTACGCCAAGCATCATGGCCGCCAGCCGAACCGCGGGCTCGCGATCCCCCGACACGATCTCGACGACGACACCCATGCGCACCAACCCAGCCACCACATCAGCCGCGTCCGGCCGCAACAGTTGCCGGACCGCGAACGCGTATTTGCCCTCGCCATGACTAAATGCAACGACGGAGGCCTCCGGATCGTGGCAAAGAATCTCGTTGGCGAGGTCGTCGGCGCCGCAGAACGATGGGCGTCCCAACCGGATCGGACGTCCGTCGTAAAAGCCGTGGACGCCCTGGCCCGGCTCTTCCTGGATATCAGGCAATGGAGAGGCCGCTCCCGCCTTGCGCGCCACAGCGACAGCAACCGGGTGCCGGCTCGAAAGCGCCAGCCGGCCCGCGAGCCGCACGACATCGTCGGGGATGTCGGAGAGGTTGGCCACATCGAGCTCCGGCAAGGTCAAGGTTCCCGTCTTGTCGAAGATCACCCGGTCGATCTCGGCGATCCGCTCGATCGCATCGCCGGCGTTGAGCAGCACGCCCGAACCGAACAGCGCGCCAGACGCGACGGTCTGCACCGCAGGAATGGCAAGACCCAGTGCACAGGGGCAAGTGATGATCAGGACCGCTATCGCCGTCACAATCGAATCATGAAAACTCGCGCCATAAGCTAGCCAACCCAGCACCGTCAGGAGCGCGGTCGCGTGCACGACCGGAGCGTAAAGCCTTGATGCGCGCTCGGCCAGACGCAGATAGCGCGAGCGCGCTTGCAGCGCGTGCTCAAGCAGCCCGGAAATCTCGTCCAGCAGCGTGCCGCCCGAGACTGCAGACGCGCGGACGCGCAACGTGCCGGAACGCACCAACGTGCCGGCGAATACGGCGCTGCCGGGCGCGACCATCGCCGGCATCGTTTCGCCAGTGATGAGGCTCTGATCGACCTCGGAGCGGCCCTCGATCACGTTGCCGTCCACCGCGCAGCGCTCGCCGGGTCGCAGCAACACGATATCGCCAGGCCGGATCGCGGCCGCCGGAACGGTTCTGATCTCCGTCGGGCTGATGAACTTCGTCGCGGTTTCCGCCTTTAAGGCCGCGAGGTTCCCGGCAAACGCGCGGGTACGCCGCCGCATGTTCTGATCGAGGTACCGGCCGGCAAGTAGGAATGCGATCAACATGATCGCGGCATCGAAATAGGCATGCTCGGCGTTATTGACGGTCTCGATCACCGAGGTTGCCAGCACGAGCACGATACCGATACTGATCGGCACATCCATGTTGACGCCCCGCGCCCGCAGGGCTGACAGCGCCGACGAGAAGAACGGCTGCGCCGAATAGGCCGCCGCCGGCAGCACGATCAGGGCCGACAGCCAGTGGAAGAAGTCGCGCTGCTCCGGCAGCATGTCGGAAACATTGCCAGACCACACGGGAATCGACAGCATCATCACGTTCATCGCGGCAAAAGCGGCGACGCCCAACCTGCGCAACAAGCCCTGCGCCCGCTGCCCTTCCCGTGTTTCGGCATCGTCCCGTTCGAATGGATAGGCCTTGTAGCCGAGCTCCGCGAGCCGATTCACAAATAGCGCCGGATCGAGCGCGCCAGCCTTCCATTCCAGCGCAAGGCGGCTGTCGGTCAGATTCACGCGGGCCAAGGTGACGTCCGGTATGGTGGTCAGACTGCGCTCGATCTTGGCCATGCAGCCCGCACAATTGATGCCCTCGACCGCGAGATCGAGATGGACGATCCCGGTGCCCGCGTTCTTCAGATAATGGGAAAAATCGATATCGGCTTGCATGCGGGTCGCCCTCAGTTCAGCAGAACACGATTTCTGGACAGGAACATGCGGTGGCCGTCGGCATCGCCTTCGATCACAAGATCCCACTGTCCTGCCGCGACGCCGTCGACGCGACCACGATAGCTTCCAAAGCCGGCCTCACTGACCTCGATTGATCGATCGGCGCGACGATCGGTCGGCCGCTCGAGCCGAGCCAGAAACTTCATCCCCATCAGAGGTGCGCCGGCGTGGTCATGTGCCTCGAGGACGATTGCGGCGGCGCCATCAGGCCGTCGATCAATGTGCGCCTGTACCTGCCAGTCGCGCTCGTTCTGCTGCCTCGCCGCCACGATCTCGCGCTGATAGGCGAGGCTGGCGCTATAAGCGCTGTCGACCTCGGTTCCCGACAGCGTCGTGATGGCAAAGCGCATCATGACCATGTTCACGCTGATCACGACCGCAAAGAACGCGATCGTCGTGACCAGGACGAAACGTCCGGTGATGGGGCGAGCGGCTGTACTTGAGGCTGCCATGGTGACAATCCGTCGTTATGGAAGAACAAAATGGTCGGTCGCGGAGGCGACTTCTCCGAGACCAATGTCAGTGATACGGAATATGATCGGCACGGACTTCTCTGCCTTTTCATCGATCGGCGCCGTCACCAGCACTCGCAACTCGGTGGTAGTGTCGCGCGCAAGGACGATCATCGGCCGATCCGGTGTTACAGAGTCCGCGCCGATGACGTGCAGCTTTGCATCGGGCGGACCGTCGACATCGATTGCGATCACACGGTCAAAGCCACGCTTGTTGAGGAGGCGCAACGTGTAGCCGTTGCGGATTCCTCCGTCGCTGAGACGGACCGCGACCGGATTGCGGTCGTGCAGCACGTTGACGTCGAGCAGGGTCCGCGACATCAGAGCGTAGAGCATCACCGCGCAGACCACGGTGATCAGGCTGGCATAGACGACCGTCCGTGCACGAACGGGCTTGAAGATCTCTTTCTTGCCGGCGAGACGGTGCTGGATATTGATGTCGTTGTCGTATCCGATCAGGCCGGCCTTGCGGCCGACCTTTGTCATGACTGCGTCACAGGCATCGATGCAGAGGCCGCACTGGATACAGTCGAGCTGGGCACCATCGCGGATGTCGATACCGGTCGGACAAACCGCCACGCACTGGTTGCAATCGATGCAATCGCCCGCCTTCTCGCCAAGCGCGCGGATGTCAACCGCCTTCTTCACTGAGCAACGCGGATCGCCGCGATCATATTTATAGGTGACGTTGAGCGCCCATTCGTCGGTCAACGCGGCCTGGATCCGCGGCCACGGGCACATATAGACGCAGACCTGCTCGCGCATGTAGCCGGCCAGAAAATAGGTCGACGCGGTCAGGCTCGCGATCCAGATATAGGCGATCGCCGGGGCCTGAAAGGTCGCCAGATCGCGTACCAGGGTCGGCGCATCAGCGAAGTAGAGCACCCAGGCTCCGCCGGTCCACCACGCGATCATCAGCCAGATCGCGTGCTTTAACACACGGCGACCGGCGCGCTTTACGGTCATCGGCCCGGCGTCGGCCTTCATTTGTGCGCGGCGGTCGCCTTCAACCAGGCGCTCGACGGCGTAGAACAGATCGGTCCAGACCGTCTGCGGGCAGAGATAACCGCACCAGATCCGGCCGCCGAGCGCATTCATCAGGAACAAGATCAACGCTGCGAGCACCAGAAGGCCGGTGAAGTAGTAGACTTCCTGCGGCCACAGCTCGATGAAGAGAAGATAGAAGCGGCGGTTTGGAAAGTCGATCAGCACCGCCTGGTTGGGCGCACCGAGGCCCCGATGCCAGCGTACGAAGGGCAGCAGGTAGTAGACGCCGAGACAGACGGCCATCAGCCGCCATTTGATCGAACGGAACCGACCCGAGACGCTCTGCGGATACACCTTCTTGCGCGCCGCGTAGAGCGGCCCGTCTTCGTCGGTTATGAATTCATCAGGCGACACGGGCTTGTTCATGGGTCTGCTCGAATGAGGCTCCTGTTCAAGCCTACAGCCCCGCGCAGGGCTCGGATTTGACCTTGGTCAACGATCCGAGGCTCAGCCCGCGACGGCGGCTACTTGCCGCCGCCTAGCGAGTGCACATAGACCGCCAACGCCTTGACTGTGACCGGGTCGAGCCGGCCGACCCAGGCCGGCATGACGCCGGCACGGCCGTTGGTGATGGTCTCGACCAGCGTCTCCTCGTCGTAACCGTAAAGCCATATCTGGTCGGTCAGGTTCGGCGCACCGAGCTCCGGGTTGCCCTTGCCGTTGTCGCCGTGACAGCTAGCGCAATTCTCGGCAAAGACCTTCTTCCCTGCGGCGGCGTCGAACTTCGGTGCGGTGGAAAGGCCTGAAAGCGAGCGCACGTAATTGGCGACGGTGACGATCTCGTCCTGCTTGAGAACCCCGTCGCGACCGAACGCGAGCATCTGCCCTTCGTGGGTCTTCGCGTGCCCTGAGCGTGCGCCGAACTGGATCGTCTGCATGATCTGGTCAAGCGACCCGCCCCACAGCCAGTCGTCGTCGTTCAGGTTCGGGTAGCCCTTCGCACCCGCGCCACCGCTGCCATGGCAGGGCGCGCAATTGTCGGCGAACACGGTCTTGCCGCGGGCACGCGCCAGCGCCAGTAGAGCCGGATCCTTCTCGATGTCGGCAAGCGACGCGTTGCCTAGCACGGCCATCTTCTCGCCGCGCAGCTTTTCCAGATCGGCAAGGTCGGTCGCGACGCTCGCCCGGGTCGAATATTGGAACAGACCCGTCGTGTAGCCCGAGACCAGCGGCCAGGCCGGGTAGACGACCCAGTAGCCGATCGCCCAGATGATCGTTGCATAGAACGTCAGGACCCACCATCGCGGCAATGGCGTGTTCAGCTCCTTGATGCCGTCCCACTCATGACCGGTCGTGCTGCGGCCGGATACACCGTCGATATCGTTGTGCTCGCTCATGTCCATCAGTCCTCACGCAGCGGCATACGCGCTGCGGCATCAAAGAAAGATTTGTTGCGCGGCCAAAGCGCGTAGGCGACGATGGCGACGAAGATCCCGACGAAGATCGGGGTCCAGAGGGTACCGACCAGGCTCGACGCGAAACTCTCGATTTGAATGATCGCTTTCATCTTCATGCCTCGTCAGCGCAGATTGGCTTTTTCGTTGTAGAGCTTGAAGTCGACGAGCGTGCCGAGCATCTGCAAATAGGCGATCAGGGCGTCGAGCTCGGTTGGATTGCCGGCCTTGCCATCAAAGTTGCGTACCAACGCCTTCGGGTAGCGCTTCTGGAACGCATCGGAGCCGGGGCTGTCGGGGTCGACCTGCGCCTTGAGATCGGCGGCCGCGTTGGCAATCTGCTCGTCGGTATAGGGCACACCGACCGCACGATTCGTTCGGAGGTGGGCCGCAGCGTCCGACGGGTCGAGTTCCGTCTTCGCAAGAGCCGGATATCCGGGCATCACGGATTGCGGGACGATCGATCGCGGGTTGATCAGGTGCGTGACGTGCCAATCGTCGGAGTACTTGCCACCGACGCGCGCGAGATCTGGCCCGGTGCGCTTGGAACCCCACTGGAACGGATGGTCGTACATGCTCTCCGCGGCAAGCGAATAGTGGCCGTAGCGTTCGACCTCGTCGCGCAGCGGTCGGATCATCTGCGAATGGCAGAGGTAGCAGCCCTCGCGGACATAGATGTTGCGACCGGCGAGTTCGAGCGGCGTATAGGGCCGGACGCCGTCGACCGCTTCGATCGTGCTCTTCAGATAGAACAGCGGGGTGATCTCGACGAGTCCACCGATGGCAATGACGACGAGAATGCCGGCGATCAGGATGATCGAGTTCTTCTCAAATATCTTGTGTCGATTCCAGAGAGACATATCGTGACCTATTCGGCAGGCTGGAGGACAACGGCGCCCTCAGATTCGCTGGCTTGGCCGGCATTGACCGTCATCCAGAGATTGAAGGCCATGATCAGGGCACCGGCCAAGAACAGCGCGCCTCCGGCCGCACGGATGATGTAGAACGGATGCATGGCTTCGACGGACTCGATGAAGGAGTATTCGAGGAAGCCGAGCGACGTGTAGGCACGCCACATCAAGCCTTGCAGGATCCCCGACACCCACATCGCGGAAATGTAGAGCACGACGCCGATGGTCGAGATCCAGAAGTGCCAGTTGACGAGCTTCAGGCTATAAAGCTGGCGATTCCAGAGCCACGGGACGAGGCAGTAAAGTGCGCCGAAGGAGACGAAGCCGACCCATCCCAGCGCGCCGGAATGCACGTGACCGATGGTCCAGTCGGTGTAATGGCTCAGCGAATTGACCACCTTGATCGACATCATCGGGCCTTCGAAGGTCGACATGCCGTAGAAGGCGACCGACACCACCATCATGCGCAGCACGGGATCGGTGCGCAGCTTGTCCCAGGCTCCCGACAACGTCATCAGGCCGTTGATCATGCCTCCCCAGGAAGGCATCCAGAGCATGATCGAGAATGTCATACCAAGGGTTTGCGCCCAGTCCGGCAGCGCCGTGTAGTGCAAGTGATGCGGGCCAGCCCAGATGTAGAGGAAGATCAGCGCCCAGAAATGGATGATCGAAAGCCGGTAGGAATAGACCGGACGCTCCGCCCGCTTCGGAATGAAGTAGTACATGATCGCCAGGAAGCCGGCAGTCAGGAAGAAGCCGACAGCGTTGTGGCCATACCACCACTGGAACATGGCATCCTGCACGCCGCCCCAGGCAATGTAGGACTTCGAGCCGAGGAAGGAGACCGGAAGCGCGGCGTTATTGCCGAGATGGAGCACCGCGATCGTGACGATGAACGCCAGATAGAACCAGTTGGCGACGAAGATGTGCGGCTCCTTGCGCTTCACCAACGTCATCAGGAACACGAGCAAATACGTCACCCAGACGATCGTCAGCCAGAAGTCGGCCACTCCGGTTCGGCGTATTCCTTCGACTGGGTGGCTCCCAACAGATAGCCGGTGCCGGCGATCAGGATGAAGAAGTTGTAGCTGACCACGACGAACCAGGGCGCGAGGTCACCAGCAAGGCGCGTGCGGCAGGTCTTCTGCACGACGTAGAACGAAGTTGCGATCAGGACGTTGCCACCGAACGCGAAGATAACAGCCGATGTATGCAGCGGCCGCAACCGGCCGAATGTTGTCCAGGGCAAGTCAAAATTGAGCGCGGGCCACGCCAGTTGCATTGCGATGATCAGACCCACGGTGAAGCCGGCAATGCCCCAGAACATCGCTGCGGCGGAGGCGAACTTGATCGGTCCGAAGTTGTAGTTGGGACGCCCACCGATCTCCGCCGGCGGCAATGCTGCGGGACGGTCAAGGTAGCGATTGCCGATCACAACCACAGAGATCAGGCTGGCGGCGCAGGCTAGGAATGCATGAAACGAAAATGCCGTATCGCGCCCCACCGCGGCCCCAAGGAAGCTAGCGCAAGCAAACACCGCGAGTGCCGACATCAGGCCGGCCTCGCCCATCGTCATCGACTTTGAAACGGAGGATGGACTTGTCATGTGGAAGCTTTCCCTGGATGCGGTGACGTCATCGAAACCACGATCTCGCTGGCAGCCGCTAGATCGGCATTAATTCCTGAGCTAGGTCGCGCGCCATTGGCACCGCGGCTCAGCGCGGTGAGTGTCAATTCGTTCGGACAGTACCTGGCCGGACTGGCTCGCATTTCTCGCGCGAGGTCGGTAGCGCAGCGCCTCTTCTCGTGGCATAGGCCACACACCCGCTGCAGATCACGCAGCACGTCACTATGAGACGTAGCGAGCGCCTCCTCTGACAAACCTACATGTTTGAGACGCTTACTCAGCAATTCAGGCGCCGCCCGGCCGCGAGCGAGCGCTCGAAGATCCGATGTGGAAAGATTGAGCTCGTGGGCGATCTCATCGACCTCCCGAGTAGTCATCAGATCGAACTCGTGCCGGCGAGCAAGAAATGCTCGCAAACGGGCGACAAGATTCTCGAATTGCGGCGAGCTATTGCTTTCCGATCTATCGGCCATTTTTCAAACCCCTTATTGCTCTCCCGTAGCGGATGACTGAAATTGCCGATTTGACCTTGGTCAATCACGTGATGTCGCGGCAGTCGAACGCAACCTCCACTTCAGGCCGCTAGCCACCCCATGCGGACGGCAATGCCGACGGCATTCGAAGCTCCATCGAATCGGCAAAGATCGTCCAATCGCGGATGCCCTTCTGTCTGCAGAAGTCGGCTTCCGCGAGCTGCGCGGCCACGGAAAGCGAAGCGGCATCGACCTTGAATGCAGCCTGACAGGCGCGATGTTCATGGCCGGTGTCGTCGCAAACGGTCTTGATGAAACGGACGTCAAATGATGGCATGGCACCCTCTCGTGGGCTGATTCCTTGATATCCACGCTGCCATTGATGCAAGAGGCCCGTATTGATCTGTCGCAACTGAATGCTCTGGGGTGCAGCCGTCGTGTCGCGGAGGATATCGAAACCGAGCAGAGAGCAGACCACGAGCGGCACGGTTTTCGCGACGTGCGGCTCACATGATCGCGACTACGGCCGAACGAGGTACTATTCGTGATGAGATTTCCAGTCTGCGGATGACGGCCGGACTGCAGGGATAGACGTCGTCCTGCTGCTTACGGTCCATCCAGAGGCAGCGATCGCAAGACCAACGATCGCGCAGATCGTAAGCAGCGTTGCGGCGAATCCCAGGACATCTGCGCTGACCACCGCCGTCACGATCAACGCGATCAGCAGGATTGCGGGGCGAGCGATCATCCTGCCATCTCCTGCGCAGCTTTCGCGGCAGCCGCCCGTTCGTCTTCCGCGGATTGAATATAGAAGCCGGAATAGGTGTCGACATAGCAGAGATGGTCGTGCACTTCCCTGACGCCGGATGTATTTTCCGCGGCAACGATAGCCGCTTGCCTTGCCCGCTCGTCCATGATGATCCCGCGCAGGTGTACCACGCCATTGCGTACCGAAACCTGCAGGCCCAGCGGACACCAGTTTGCTGCGTCGAGTGCGCGCACGATTCGATCATGAATGTGCTTGTCATCCGCCGTGGGGTCCGGAATCTCGCGGGCGACGGACGCAACTGCCCGCAGCAGGTCGGCACGCGTGACGATGCCGACGAGGCGCCCGTCGCGCATCACCGGCAGCCGTTTGACGCCCTTTTTCTCCATGAGCTCGACCAGCTCCGGCAGAGACGTTTCTTCAGTGACGGTGACCGGATCATAGGACATGATCTCTCCGACCTTACGACCGCGTTCATGGACAAAGTCCGTGGCCGCATGGCCGGAGCCGAGAAGGAACTGAAGCCAGCGGGCGCGCCGGCGCCGCGTCCCGATCTCGCTCCGCCGCAGAAAGTCGCCTTCCGACATGATGCCAACTAATCGTCCGGCCGCATCGACCACCGGGAGGCCGCTGACTCGGTGATCCATCATCAGTTTGGCGGCGTCCATAATCGATGTGTCGGTTCCGACGGTGACGACATGTCTTGCCATGATCTGATGTGCGCGCATTGCCAGTTTCCCTTTCTCGCCAGGCACGTTCGCATCAAATCGGCTTGTCGGTGTTGATCTCCCTCAACGGCCTCGTTTGAGGGGGATCAAGGCGTAGCGACGTTAATCGGACGTACATGTCACGTTGTCAGGAGAAGAGGATCATGCTGCAGAACCTGCTTGCCTCAATCGGAGTACTCGCGATCATTATCGTGACTTTTGCCCGGATGACCTTCCAGGCAAGGCGCCCCCCGCAAGAGCAGCTGGCCAGGTCAAAGACGCTGCAAACGCTTCGTCGCCGGCGGCCGTTCTAGAGCGCTCTCACCTGTCCTAACCCACCTGTCCGAAATTTGACCTGCATCAATGCGGAGCGAGTGCCGCCGCTTGAGATTGTCCGTCCGTCAGGATCGTGCAAATGGCAGACAGAAGGGCTTGGCGCCCCATTATCTTTTCGTGTCCAACTACCGGCGATCGGGTTCAAGGCCTGCTTCCCGACGACACGTCCGAGCCAGCGGCTGACGATCTGCACTCAATCTCCTGCGCCGCGTGCGACGGCGTCCATTTCTTCAACCTGAGGACCGGGAAAGTCATCGGTCCCAAGCCCGTTTGAGTGATCGTTAGCTCCGGTGCAGGCCAGAAGCTGTCCGGTTGACACATATCAACACACCCGCACCCGCGACATGGGAAATAGCAACTTCCCTCAACGAAGGATGTTGAACATGACAGATCTTAGCGATTCCCGTCCCATTGCCGACGCCATCCAGAGCTGCGCGAAGCGGGCGATGGTCGTTCAGTCGAATTTCGCGGAAAAGCTGATTGAGGCAAACCGGCACTGGTTCGAACAGATCCAGATCGAATCGACCGAAGCCTGGGAGCTCTTCCGCAAGTTTAATTCCGTTGCTACCGTGGCTGAAAAGATCACGGCTTTGCAAGACTGGACCAAAGGTGTCACCGCGCGCAGCGCAGACGACGCGACGTACGCGATCGAGACCGCGCGTTCGTTGGGCACCATTGAGCTCAACCTATTTGCTCGACAGACCGGCGGTGCCGACGGGGCACCTCCGAAAGCCGCCTGACGTGCCAACACACGACGCCCCTGAGCGCCCGGAGGCCGGCGTCAGCGAAACATGGGAGGGGGTCGCGACCGCCCCCTTCGATCGAGACCTTGAGCTCGCCGTGATTGAGGGCAACGCAATTCACAGGCTCGTCTTTCCCTGCCGTCGCATCCTGGACGGCTGGATGAAATCGGAGAGCGCCGAACGCATCGTGGTGCAGCCGACACATTGGCGCGCCTGGATGAAGTAGGTCACGAGCCGCAGCCATTGGCTTCAAGCGTCCGAACGGTGTATTATCGCACCGTCTGAGGGCATTGCCCCGGGGGAATATGTCCGACCGCATCTGGTACCGCTATGGCACTGCCGCGGCAGCGGCCGCGCTCGTTTTCGCAGTGCGCGCGGGACTCGATAACTATTTCGAAGATCGGACTTTCACGATCATATACGTTCCAGCGGTGCTGTTCGCCGCCTTCGCCGGCGGCCGCGGTCCGGCGATTCTCACTACCATACTATGCCTCGCCGTCAGCGCTAAGTTCCTCGGCAAAAGTCTGGTCACCGAACCTGCGAATCTGATCGATACTGCATGTTTTGCGGTCCTCGGCCCCATTCTTGGCTTCATGGGCGACCGGCTACTGAGGGAAAGCGATCAGGCGCGAAATCGCCAGGCCCATCTACAATCCATCCTGGACACGGTCCCCGACGCCATGATCGTGATCGATGATCATGGCATTATTCGCTCCTTCAGCGCGGCCGCCGAGCGCCTGTTTGCCCGGAAAACCGACGAGGTCGTTGGAAAGAACGTTTCGAGCCTGATGCCCCAGCCGTATCGCGGCGAGCACGACCGGTACCTTGAGCGTTACCTTACGACCGGCGAACGCCGTATCATCGGCATCGGCCGCATCGTGGTCGGAGAGCGGAGTGACGGCTCAACCTTTCCGATGGAGCTTGCCGTCGGCGAGGCCAAGGTCCGCGGAGAGCGCTTTTTTACCGGCTTTATACGAGACCTCACCGAGCGTCGCGCGCAAGAGCGACGGCTTCAGGAGCTGCAATCCGAGCTGGTCCACGTGTCGCGGTTGACCGCAATGGGCGAAATGGCATCCTCTATCGCCCATGAGATCAACCAGCCGCTGTCAGCCATCACAAACTACATGCGCGGCGCAAAGGTACTGCTGACGTCAGAGGCCCTGGACCCTACGCGAATTCGCGACGCGCTCGAGCGGGCCGCGCAACAAGCGTTGCGGGCCGGCGACATCATCAAGCGCCTGCGTGAATTTGTTGCCAAGGGCGAAACGCAGCACTCGCTGGAGAGCCCGGTTACTCTGCTCGAAGAGGCGGTCGCACTTGCGCTGCTCGGAGCCAAGGAACAAGGAGTTCGGGTAGCGATCCGCAGCGACCGGGATATACCGTCGATCATCGTCGATAAGATCCAAATCCAGCAAGTCGTACTAAACTTGGTTCGCAATGCGATCGAGGCGATGGCCTCCAGTCCGCGCCGTGAACTGACGGTTGGAGTGAGCAAAGCGGATGGAGTTGCGACATTCACAGTTGCCGACTCCGGACCGGGCATTAGCCCTGATATCGCCGACCGCCTGTTCCAGCCGTTTGTCACGACGAAGGAGCAAGGCATGGGCGTCGGTCTCTCGATATGCCGGACCATCGTAGAATCCCACGGTGGGCGCATCGTAGCGCTTCCAAACACTGGGGGCGGAACGGTATTTCAGTTCACCCTCCCATTCGCGGAGGACGGAGAAGAATCATGAGTACGCGGCGCACAATTCTTGTAATCGACGATGACCCCGCGATGCGGGACTCGCTCGCTTTCCTCCTCGAGGTCAACGGCTTTGCTGTAACAACTTACGAGACGGCAATCGATTTTCTCAATGATTTCGGAAGCAAAACGGTCGACTGCATCGTATCTGATATCCGTATGCCCGGCATGAGCGGCCTCGAACTGGTTCGCAAACTCAAGGCAGACGCAGCACCATGTCCTGTCATCCTGATGACTGGCCATGGTGACGTCGCACTTGCCGTTGAAGCGATGAAGGCCGGTGCGGTTGACTTCATCGAAAAGCCATTTGAGGACGAGGCGTTGCTGCGCGCAATCGGCGAAGCCTTGCAGACACAGTCGGCGGCGCCGGCCGACGGTACGGCCAGGCGTGAGGCCGAAGTTCGCCTGGTGGACCTTTCGCCGCGCGAGCGCGACGTCCTGCGGGGGCTCGTGGCTGGCAAGATCAACAAGGTGATCGCTCACGACCTTGGGATCAGCCCGCGAACAGTCGAGGTCTACCGGGCGAACCTTATGGCCAAGACCAATGTGCGCAGCATGTCGGAGCTAATGCGGATCGCGATCGCTGCCGGGCTCTAACCATAGGCCGCCTCGCCCAAGGTCTCAGTTATTATACGTAGTTTCAGTTGTCACGCTATCCAAAACGGCACCGCCTGACCGACAAGCTTGAAAGGGGCATCGATGGAGAAGATCACACATTTCATTGCCCTGCCGTACGACCGGACCGATGGCGAACTCGTTCCGGGCCAGCTGGCAAAGTGCGCCAGCCCAGCCGCGGCGATTGAGCACGCCAAGCACTTATGGAAGACGTTCGGCCACGCTGGTGCTGTGGCAGTCGTCCGTACGGGCCATCCGGAGGCGCAAATTACCGTGCTGAGGACGTATGGCACAGTGCCGAACGACCTGCAGCAAAAACGGTCTTCTCCTGACTTCGAGTAAAGACCCAATCTGCGATTTATTGCGCTAGCTCAAATCGTCGCCCGCCATAGCATGCTTGAATAGAATTATTAGGACGATCGACCTCTCCTTCCTGGGGGTTGAATCGGTATTCAATGCGCGGCTTTTGCCGGGCATCCTCTTGTCTCGCCTATCATGATAAAAAATCGGCAGGACAGCTGATAGGCAACGCGTATTGCCACGATCGCGTGGGCCGCGCCAGATCAGCGCCAGGCCGGAGTATACCCTGACGCCAACGGCCGCCGGAACTCTTGGGACGCGCGTGCAAACCTCGCCTCGCAGGAGCCCGGTTCCGCTTTCGAACAATCCAGCTCTGCGTGCTTGAACGTCCCGTGTTGGTGGGCGTTGGCAGTAACGCTGACGTTTCGGCTCGAATTGGCGTGCATCTTTGAGCTGGCTCAAACCATTCCCGTCATATTCGCCTTCTAACGTGGAACTGATAGCTGCGTCCGAGGTCATCCCTGAATCCTGGGAGAACGACATGCAATCTGCGACCACTCCAAACGAGCAAGCACGCGCGGAGGATCTTGACCTGCTCGATCGTTATTGGCGAGCCGCCAATTATCTCTCCGTTGGACAGATATATTTGCTTGCGAATCCACTCCTGAAAGCGCCGCTGAAGCCGGAACATATCAAGCCGCGCCTACTCGGGCATTGGGGCACCACACCTGGGCTCAACTTTATCTATGCACACCTCAATCGTGCAATCCGCGCTTCCGACCTTAACATCATCTACATTTGCGGCCCCGGCCACGGCGGTCCCGGCATCGTTGCGAACACCTATCTCGAAGGCACCTACACCGAAATCTATCCGGAGGTGACGCGCGATGCGGACGGCTTGCTCAAGCTGTTCCGCCAGTTTTCCTTCCCCGGCGGCATTCCAAGCCACGTGGCGCCGGAAACGCCCGGCTCGATCCACGAAGGCGGTGAGCTCGGCTATGCACTGGTTCACGCGTATGGCGCAGTATTCGACAACCCCGACTTGATTGCCGTTTGCGTCGTCGGTGACGGCGAGGCAGAAACCGGCCCGCTCGCGGCGTCCTGGCATTCCAACAAGTTCTTGAACCCGGTGCAGGACGGCGTCGTGCTGCCAATCCTGCACCTCAATGGCTACAAGATCGCCAATCCTACCGTGCTGGGGCGGATGGACGACGAGGAAGTCCGCAACCTCTTCACTGGCTATGGCTACGAGCCGCTATTCGTCGAGGGCGACGATCCGCATGCCATGCATCGGTTGATGGCCGACACGCTCGACACCGCGCTCGCCGGCATCCGCTCGATCCAGCAAGCCGCGCGCCAGCTGACCGGCGGCCTTATGCGACCGCGATGGCCGATGATCGTGCTGCGCAGTCCGAAGGGCTGGACCGGACCGAAGGAAGTCGACGGGCTGAAGGTCGAAGGCTTCTGGCGTGCACATCAGGTGCCGATCGCCAACCCGCGCGGCAACCCCGAGCATCTAAAACTGCTCGAACATTGGATGAGCACGTACGAGCCCGAAAAGCTGTTCGATTCGAACGGCCGGCTCGTACCTGAATTGCAAGCCCTTGCGCCCGCAGGCGACCGTCGGATGGGGTCGAACCCGCACGCCAACGGGGGCCTCCTGAAGCGGGAATTGAAACTGCCGGATTTCCGTTCGCATGCGGTCGAGGTCACCGCTCCGGGTGGCGCCGTCGCCGAAGCCACGCGAGAACTCGGCAAGTTCCTGCGCAAAGTCGTGGAGCTGAATGCGGAGGCCCGCAATTTCCGCATCATGGGTCCGGACGAAACCGCATCCAACCGGCTCGACGCGGTCTTCGAGGCCACCGACCGAGTCTGGATGGAGGGCATCGAGCCCTATGACGTCCATCTGGCTCATCAGGGACGAGTGATGGAAGTCCTAAGCGAGCATCTCTGCCAGGGCTGGCTCGAGGGCTACCTGCTTACCGGCCGACACGGCTTCTTCTCCTGCTACGAAGCCTTCATCCACATCGTGGATTCGATGTTCAACCAGCATGCCAAATGGCTGAAGGTCTCGCGCGCGCTGCCCTGGCGACGGCCGATCGCGTCGCTGAACTATCTCCTCACCTCGCATGTCTGGCGCCAGGACCACAATGGATTCAGTCATCAGGATCCTGGCTTCGTCGATCTCGTCACCAACAAGAAGGCCGATATCGTCCGCGTCTACTTCCCTCCTGATGCGAACACCCTGCTCTGGGTCGCGGACCACTGCCTGCGCACCTATGACCGCATCAATGTGATCGTCGCCGGGAAGCAACCCGCGCCGCAATGGCTTTCGATGCGCGATGCGATCACTCATTGCGAGGCGGGCATCGGCATCTGGAAATGGGCCGGCACCGAAGCAGTCAACGCCGAGCCGGACGTGGTGATGGCCTGCGCCGGCGACGTTCCGACGCTGGAGACGCTCGCCGCCGTCGATCTGCTCCGCAAGGCGTTGCCAAAGTTGAAGATCCGCGTCGTCAACGTGGTCGACCTGATGACGCTGCAGCCGACAGAGCAGCATCAGCACGGCCTGTCCGACCGCGACTTCGACGGCCTGTTCACCCGCGACAAACCTGTCATCTTCGCCTATCATGGCTATCCCTATCTGATCCATCGCCTGACCTACAGCCGCACCAATCACGATGGAATGCACGTGCGGGGCTTTGCGGAGGAAGGCACCACCACGACGCCGTTCGACATGGTGGTGTTGAACGGCCTCGACCGCTTCCATCTCGCCATCGAAGCAATCGAGCGTGTGCCGGGACTCGACATCGCAGCCGCGCACGTCAAGCAGCAATTCCGTGACGCCCTGATCGAGCATACGCGCTACGTGCGCGAGCATGGCGAGGACATGCCGCAGATCCGTGACTGGGTCTGGCCGACCAGCGCCGCCGGGACGACATCGCGCGAGCCCGGGGACTGACACGCCGCCAACCCGAAAGAGACCGCCGATGTCCGACAGCGTCCTGGTGCTCAACGCCGGCTCATCCAGCGTCAAATTCGGCCTGTTCGACATCGCGCCGGCCGAGCCAAAGCTGCGATGCAGGGGCTTGCTCGACGAGCAGGAGAAGGTCCCGCGCATCGTCGTGAGCGATGCCTCGGGCAAGCAGCTGTTCGAGAAGCGTCACGCGAGCGGCACGCCGGACGACAACGGCCTGCTTAGCGACGTATTTGCCTGGATCGAGGACTATCTCGCCGGCGGCAGGCTCGCCGCCGTCGGCCATCGCATCGTCCATGGCGGGCGCGCGTTCTATGGGCCGGTCGTCATCGCAGGGCAGACTCTCGCCGCGCTGGAGGCGTTGACCCCACTTGCGCCGCTACATCAGCAGCGTTGTCTGGCGCCGGTCCGGGCCGTGCAGTCACTGCAGCCGGAGCTGACGCAGATCGCCTGCTTCGACACGGCCTTTCATCACGGCCTGGCCCCGCCCGTGAGCCGCTTTGCCATCCCGCGGCAGTTTGAGCAGCGCGGCATCCGCCGCTACGGTTTCCACGGCCTCTCCTTCGAATACGTCGCCAGCCGGCTCGCCGCGATCGCGCCGCGATGGGCCGACAAGCGCGTCGTCGTGGCGCATCTCGGCAATGGCGCGAGCCTCTGCGCCTTGCGAAAGGGCGGCAGCGTCGACACCACGATGGGATTGACCCCACTCGACGGTCTCGTGATGGGGACACGCTGTGGAACGATCGATCCCGGCGTGCTGCTTTATCTCATGCAGGAAGAGAAAATGTCGGTCGATGACGTGCAACACCTGCTGTACGAGGGCTCGGGCCTGCTCGGCGTCTCCGGGGTGTCAGCAGACATGCGCGCCCTGCTGGCGAGCCACGACCCTGCGGCTCGCGAAGCCGTCGATCTCTTCACATTTCGTGTCGCCGCAGAAGTCGCCGTGATGGCAAATACCCTCGCCGGCCTCGATGGCCTGGTGTTCACCGGCGGCATCGGCGAGCACGCCCCGGAAATCCGGCAGCGCATCTGCGATCGCCTCTCCTGGCCGGGGTCCGCATCGATGCAGCCGCGAATGCTCAAGGCGCGCAGCGTATCGCCGCGAAGGGCAGCCCGGTCAATGTACTGATCATTCCGACCAATGAGGAAGTCAGTATTGCGCTGCACTGCCGCAGCCTGCTGGTCACAGGTCATTAGGTCGCAACGACCTTGGCCTGGCGGCAGCCGCCGAGCTTGTGAGACGCTGCATCGATCTGATTCAGTCCATCGCTGCAACCCACATCACGAGTTCCCTTGCGAGGGCGCCGAAAGCCTTATCGAAGGCGGCGGCCCCCTCGGAGGGCGTCAGCGAGTTAATTTCCTCGGATCCCGCGAGAAGCTTCGCGGCCTTTACCTGACCATTTCGATCCACGATTCTCGCGGACAAGGAGATCGTCGCGCGCGGTTGAGGCCCCTGCACAATTTCGAACCGGCGCAGGTCGATCAGCAGACGCGGCGCACCCTCTACGCCGCTGTCAGCGCGCAGTGGCGCATGCTGGACGTCGTAATTCTCGAAGCTCTGCAGCAACCGCGCCTGTACCAGCACCGGGAGACTGTCGCTCCACTGCGCACCTTCGAATCCCTGAGTTTCCTCATCCCGCGTGAACAAGAAGCGCTGGGTCTGGAGGCGGGCGATCGCGGTCGGCTCCGCCATCACCAGCTGCACAGGCAGATTCGCATGGCGTTGCGCTCCGAAGCTGTCCACGGCGTGAAGGTCATACGCCACCTTGCGCGGCGCGGGCGCAGCCCCGCCGGTCATGCGTTCCAGCCCGGTCACGATGCCGTCGAGCTTCGGCGTGTTGCGCGCGAGCCCTTCGGCGAACGTGCTGAGATTGTCGATCGTGCTGTGCAGCGGCGCCGCGTTCTCGGACAGGACTGCATCGACCCGGCGTAGCGCATCGCGGGCAGCCTGCGTCATGCTCCGCCCGGCCCCCTTTTCGGCCACCAGCGGTTCGCGCGCCGGCGGCGCCTGGGGATCATCACCGCCTTCCAGCGCGATCACCGGAACACCGGTCAATCCCTGGAAATCGAGGCCGACACGCGTATCGGTATGCACCGGCGTGCGGTCGGCGACTGCGATCCTGGCGCGAACCTCGCGTGGGCGTTCCGGAACCAGTTCGAGGGCCGTGACTTCGCCGACGCGGATACCGTTGAAGAGAACGCCTGCCCCGACGAGCAGACCAGGCACGGAGTCGGTAAAGATGAGCTGATATGTCTCCTGCTTTCCGATTCCACCGAAATTGTTGAGCCAGTAGACGAAGCCGAACACGGCGACGATTGCCGACAATACGAATGCACCAACGACAATGTAGGGCGCGCGGATTTCCATATGCGTCTCTCTCTCTGCCTAGTTGCCGAGGCCCAGCTTCTGCGCCCGGGCTCCGTGAAAGTAGGCCTGGACCCAGGGATGATCGGACTTGAGTACCGATGACAGCCGCCCGATTGCTGCGATCCTGCCGTCGGCAAGCGCGGCGACCCGGTCGCAGATGGCTTGCAGGCTGTTCAAGTCGTGCGTCACCATGAACACGGTGAAACGCAGCGTCCGATGCAGCGTCCGGATCAAGGTATCGAATTCACCCGCAGCGATGGGATCGAGACCAGACGTTGGCTCATCGAGAAACAAGAGCGAGGGGTCGAGCGCCAGTGCCCGCGCGAGCGCAACCCGCTTGGTCATGCCACCCGAGAGTTCGGACGGATACTTGCCCCCGTCTTCGCGCGTAAGGCCGACCATCTCGAGCTTCGCGTCCGCAATTTCGTCCAGCAGTCCTGGCGACAGCCGCGCGCGCTCGCGCAGCGGAAACTGGATGTTCTGGCGAGCCGTCAAAGCCGAGAACAGCGCCCCCTGCTGGAACAGGACACCCCAGGGGCGTTCGTCATCGCTATTGCCCGCGAAATCAATCTGCCCGCTCCGCTTCGGAAGCAAGCCGACCAATGTCCGCATCAGCACCGACTTCCCGCCGCCGGACGCGCCCACGAGGCCGAGAATTTCGCCGTCGTTCACGTCGAGATCGAGATGATCGAGGATGATCTTCTCGCCGAAGCCGACCACGAGGTCGCGGATATGGATCGCTGGCGTGCCGACCATGGCTACATCCCAATCGAAGCAAAGAAGACCGCGAACAACCCGTCGAGCACGATCACCAGGAAGATCGATTTTACGACCGACGCCGTCGTCTGCTGTCCGAGCGACTCCGCGCTGCCCTTGACGCACAATCCCTCCACCGCCGCGACAAGCCCGATCACGAGCGCCATGAATGGCGCCTTGATGATGCCGACCTCGAAATGAGTGACGGAGACCGCCTCGTGGAGGCGCGCGATGAAGATTGCGGGGCTCATGCCGCCATAGAGCCATGCGGTGAGGCCGCCGCCATAGAGCGCCGCGAGCGAGCCGAGAAAGGCGAGGATCGGCAGCGCCACCACCAGTGCCAGGATTCGCGGCAGGATCAGGACTGCGACGGGATCGAGCCCCATGGTGCTGAGGGCATCGATCTCCTCGCGCATCTTCATCGCACCGATCTCGGCGGTATAGGCACTGCCCGAGCGTCCGGCGACCATGATGGCCACGATCAGCACGCCAATCTCGCGCAGCACGAGGATGCCGACCATGTCGACGACATAGGACTCCGCGCCAAAACGACGGAAATGGAAAATGCCCTGCTGAGCGATGATGGCCCCGATCAGGAACGTGATCAGCGCCATGATCGGCACCGCTTGCCAGCCCACCCGACCGAGCTGATAGACGGTCGACGTCAGCCGAAACGACCGCGGATGCCTGAAAATGCCGAGCAGCGCCGCGCTGAAGGCGCCGAGCATATGCAGGAATGCCGCCGAATCGGATATGAGCCGCCTGCTGCCGCGGCCGAGCTGATCCAGCCTCTGCAACAACGGGTTGACTGACCTACGTTCGGCGGGGCCGGAACGGTTCAGTCCTCGTACCTCTTCTAGCAGGTCGCCATATGGACCGTCGGCGCCGGTAAGCGCTGCCCTGGTAGCACCGCCGCGGGCCAGCCTTTCGAGCAGCCAAGCCCCGACCGTATCGAGCGCGGTGACGCGACGCAGATCAATCGACCCGATGTCGGTGCGCGCCGCCCCCTCGCACAACCGTTCCAACTGCTCGACATTGGCAACGTTCCAAGCCCCGCATGCGGTTAGCGCGCGCGGATCGTCCGGGTTCGCTGTCAATGCTGGTACGTTGAACAAGGGACCAACTCCAAATTCGCTTTTCAAGCATAGGAGGCTGGCGGCGGCGGTATTTGACACAACGCAATTGGTCCGCAGGGTCGTCCTTTGACGCAAATCAACGAAGTTGCAGGGCCTAAGGCTTACGATTTGACATGTTTGGCCCGTCAGCACCGGGCCCGCTCAGGGAGATTTCGATGAACCGTGCCGCTTTCAAGCCTCTGCAAAACACTGCGTTACCGCACTCATTCAGGCAGGTCCGGCTCGAGCGAGCGCGCGAGCACGATCACCCCGCGGGCGCGTCCGCGATCGGCTATATTATCGTTGCTCCGCTCGACACCGCATCGCGGATCGATGTCGAGACCTGGAAAGCCCATCGCGACGCCTGCCGTGTCGTCCGCCAACGGCCGGACGAGGACGATCAGCTCGGCCATCTCGTGCATGGACCGGGTGACAGCTGGCGCTTTCACTATGACGTGGCCGGCACAGCCGCCGATGAAGCCGGGTATCATTTCGGCAATGAGCACTTTCGCCTCGACGAGTATGTCTCCGTTCATGAGACCGACGGCATGCATCCCTATCGGGTTGTCGCGGTCACGCCGCTTTGATTGCGCTGGCCCGGATCAGGATGTCGGTCCCCAGGGCATCCACCGCCGGAAGGGAGAGGTCGAGGACAACATTGACGACCCTGTGGTCGGTCGGCTCTGCCGCAGCCGTGAACCCGAGCTCACGGCACATGTTTAGCATGGTGGTGTTCTCGGCCAGCACTTCACCTGACAACCGCTTCAGCCCTTCCGACCTCGCATAGTGAATGAGAAGCTGCATTAGCGCCCATCCAAATCCTTTGCCCTTGAGATCGGACTGCAGGAGGATTGCGTATTCGGCATTCTCGTAGAGAGAATCTGAATAAAGCTGGACTGCTCCCACCATAGCGCCCGTGCCCGGATCCAGCGCCGCAAAGGCTATCGCACGCGCGTAGTCGAGCTGTGTCAGCCGCGCAATGAACGTGTGCGAAAAGTTTTTCATTGCCTGGAAGAAGCGCAGCCTGAGATCCTCGGCGGTCACTCGCCTGAAGAAGCTCTCCACCATTTGCTCATCTTCCGGCCGAAGCGGCCGGACCACGACGCGCGAGCCGTCCCTCAGGGCAAGCTCTCCTTCCCATTGCGATGGGTAGGGCCGCACCGCGAACGGCGTCCGACCGGCGAACAGCCGCGCGGGCTTGCGGATCACCACGCGCGCGTCGAGCGCCAGCACACCCGTCTCGTCCGCGAGCAGCGGATTGATGTCGAGCTCGGCGACCTCCGGAATATCAGCCGCCATCTGCGCCAGCTTGACGAGGGTAAGCGGCACGGCTTCGACCGGCACGGCGGACACATCGCGGTACGCCGCAAGCAGCCGCGAGACCCGGGTACGCCCGACCAAGTCGCGCGCGAGGTTCATGTCGAGCGGCGGCAGCGCCAGCGCCTTGTCGTTGATTACTTCGACGGCGGTGCCGCCGCGACCAAACACGATCACGGGACCGAAGGTCGGATCGTCGGCAATGCCGAGGAGCAATTCGCGTGCCGACCGTCGCTCGATCATCGGCTGGATCGTCACGCCTTGCAGGACGGCATCCGGCCGCAGGCCCCGCGCGCGCGACAATACTGCCCTCGCTGCGTCGGCGACACGTTCGCGCGTCCGCGCGCCGAGGACGACGCCGCCGACATCCGACTTGTGGCTGATGTCGCGGGAGAACACCTTGACCGCAACCGCAATTCCCTGCGCCAGAAACGGCGCAGCCTTGTCTGCGGCATCGTCGGCGTCGCGAGCGGCGACCGTCGGAACAATTGGAATATCGTACGCCTTGAACAAGGCCACGATCTCAACTGGGTCGAGCCATCCCCGCCCCTCGGACAGCGCTTTCGCGATCACGCGCTGCGCCTCGGCCGTCTCCGGCGCAAACGTCGAGGCGATACTGGGCGGAGTTGCGGCCAGCGCGATGGAGGCCTCGCGATATCTCACTAGGTACATGAAAGCGCGCACCGCGTCATCTTCGGTTGGAAAATGCGGGACGCGGGCATCTTCGAAGGTTGCCGCGGTGCGCGCGTCGACACCATCCCACGATGCAAGCACCAGCGCGGCACCGTCACTCTTCGTGGTCCGACGGTCGCGAACACATCGTGCCACCGCTTCTGCGATTTCTTCGGTCGGCGCGACCGCCGTTTCCACGTTCATGACCAGCACGGCGTCGCTGTTCGTGTCCTCTAGCAAAGCGTCGAGCGCAGACACGTAGCGGGCAGCATCGGCGTCGCCGGAGATATCGACGGGGTTGGCGCGAGACCATCCTTGTGGCAGAACCCGATCGAGTGCCGCAATCGTCTCCGCCGACAGGCTCGCCGGAAGGCCCCCGAGCTCAACGAGCCGGTCGATCGCGAGGATGCCGAGCCCACCGCCATTGGTCAGGATCGACAGCCGGTTGCTGCGCGGAACGAAGCCGCGGCCAAGCAATTCGGCGCAGTCGAACAATTCCCGAAGGTCGTACACGCGCAGCATGCCGGCCCGGCGGAACGCGGCGTCATAGACCGCGTCCGAACCGGCCAGCGCGCCGGTATGGGTGGCTGCGGCCTTGGCGCCCTGCGCCATCCGGCCCGCTTTCACGACAATCAGCGGTTTGAGCCGCGCCGCCGCGCGCGCGGCCGACATGAACTTACGCGCGTCCTTGACGGCCTCGATGTAGAGCAGGATCGCGTTGGTGTGATCGTCCTGCGCGAAATAGTCAAGCAAATCAGCGACATCGACGTCGAGTTGGTCTCCGATCGATACGATGCCGGAGAAGCCGAGCCGCCGCTCTGCCGCCCATTCGATCATCGCCGCAGCGACGGCCCCGGACTGCGAGATCAAGGCAAGACGCCCATCGGCGGGCTGATGCGCGGCAAAGCTTGCATTGAGCTTTGCGCGCGGCACCATGACGCCGAGACAGTTCGGCCCGATCAGGCGCATGCCGCGCATGCGCGCCGTCCGCGCGACCGTCTCCGCAAGCGAGCCGGCGCCGTGCCCTAGGCCGGCGGTCAGGATCACCGCACCGGCGACACCGAGCGCGGCGGCGTCCGAGATGAGTTCAGGGATCGCGGCCGCCGGCGTCGTGATCGCGAGGAGATCCGGAACAAACGGAAGTGACTTGAGATCCGGGTACGCAATCTCGCCGTCGATCGCAGCGTAGTTTGGATTGACCACGGCGATGCGGCCGGAAAAACCGCACGCCTTGAGGTTCATGAGCACCGCCAGGCCCAGCGAAGACGGACGCGAACTGCCACCGACAAGCGCGACCGTTCGTGGCGAAAGAACCCGCTCTAGACCAAACGTAGACATCGCGCAGTCTCGCAGGGGACGAGCGAAGGCGCCCGCCGCTTCGTGCAGCGCGCCAGAGCTCGCATGACATCCTCACGTGCAATGATCCCGACCAGGTGGCGATACTTGTCAATCACGGGCAGGCTCTTGAGCCGATGGGCGACCATCAGCTGCAGAACACGCTGCAGATTTGTATCCGGCTCGACCGCGATCACATCGGACGACATGATCTCATCGACCGTCGTTCCCATGCGATCGTCGTAACGTGGCAGCATGTGATCTATCGGACAGGCGAACACCTTCAGGGCGTCGAGTTTCGTGACGAAACCGACCACGACATCGTCGCGGAGTACGGGATAGGCGTCATAGTCGTCCTTCGCGAACAACCGGTACAGGTCGCCGACGGTCATTTCGGGAGCGACGCTTCGTACCGACCTCGTCATGTTGCTCGCAACCGTTTCCTGAAGAAACTCATACATGGCTGATTTCCTTGGATGGATGATTATTTCGCGGACGCGTCGCTGCCTGACGAGCGACGCTACGCCGCCGTCTTGATGTCGATCTGCCTGCTCTGCTTTGGAGCCGGCTTCTTGACGGTGACCTTGAGCACGCCCTTGGCGATTTCGGCGCTGACGTCCTCCGCCTTGACGCCCTCGGGCAATGCAACGGATCGCGAGAACGCGCCGAAGCTGCGCTCGATCAGGTGATAGTCCTTGTCCTTCTCCTCGCGCTCGCTCTTCTTCTCGCCCCGGATCGTGAGCGTGTTGTCGGCGAGGTTGAGCTGAACGTCCTTGGTCTCGAGGCCGGGCAGTTCTGCACATATCTCGATGGTTTTGTCGGTCTCGCTGACGTCCATACGCGGCATCATCGCCTGCTGCGCGGCGAACGTCGGGAAATTGCGGCCTAATCCGTCGAACAGCCGGTCGATCTCCTGCTGCAGAAACGTGAAGGGGTTATTTTCCCGCCGCGCCATGGCGCGCTCGGTTCTCGTTAGCCATCAGTACCTCCTGTTTGAGTGTCGCTTGCAAACCAAAGGTAGTCAGGAACAGCCGTCCGGCTGTTGACCAGGATCAAAACCGGGCCAATGTCATGTGATCAAAGGAGAGACACAGACCCAAGCGAGTTTCGTCATGCACGCCATGATCCTGCCCGCGCGAGGCGCGCGGCTGCAATATACCGAGCGGCCCGATCCGATACCTGGCCTGGGCGAGGTGCGCGTCAAGATCGATGCGTGTGGCGTATGCCGCACCGACCTGCACGTCGTCGACGGAGAACTGCCCGATATCGCCTATCCGATCGTTCCTGGCCATGAGGTGGTTGGCCGTATCGACGCGATCGGTGACGGCGTCGACCATGCGCATCTCGGCACACGCGTCGGCGTCCCCTGGCTCGGCTCGACCTGCGGGCATTGTCCGTACTGCCGGGAGGGCAAGGAAAACCTCTGCGATGATCCCCTGTTCACCGGTTATACGCGGGACGGTGGGTTTGCCACGCACCTGGTGGCAGACGCGCGTTACTGCTTACCGCTCGATGAAGACGGCGAGGACGCGGAGCTTGCACCCTTGCTGTGCGCCGGCCTGATCGGCTGGCGCTCCCTGGTGATGGCTGGCGACGGCCACAAACTAGGCATCTACGGGTTTGGCGCGGCGGGACACATCGTCGCGCAGGTGGCGCGCTGGCAGGGACGGGAGGTCTACGCTTTCACCCGTGCGAGCGACACCGAGGCCCAGCATCTGGCATTGTCGCTCGGCGCATGCTGGGCTGGAGCCTCCGAAGACCGGCCGCCGGAGGAGCTCGACGCTGCAATCATCTACGCACCTGCGGGCCCCCTGGTCCCGCTTGCCTTGCGCGCCCTACGTAAGGGCGGACGCGTGGTCTGCGCCGGTATCCACATGTCCGATATTCCGAGTTTTCCGTACGGCATCCTTTGGGGTGAACGACAGATCGTTTCCGTTGCCAACCTGACGCGTGCGTTGACTTTCTCAAGGCGGCGGCAAAGGCCGGAATCCGTACACATCTCACCGTTTTCCCACTGAATCGGGCGAACGAAGCGCTCGCGCAGCTGCGCGACGGCAAGCTCGTCGGCGCAGCCGTCTTGAAGCCATGATGAGGCCGGTAACATCAACCCAAGCGGCCACAGCCGAGGCCGGCCAGGCCGCGGTATTGGCGTTCCTGGCCGGGACTGGCCAGCCGAATGTGGCGGTTCAACGAATCGATACTCATTGTTCAATCGTTTTTCTCGAGCCTTCACGCGTCCTGAAGATAAAGCGAGCGGTCAAGCTCCCCTATCTCGACTTCTCGACGTTGGAGAAGCGGCAGCGTGCTTGTGAAGACGAGATTGCTGTCAATGGGCACCACGCCCCCGCGATCTATCGCGGGGTGGTGCCGATCACGCGCGAGCGGGACGGCCTTGCGATCGGAGGGATCGGACCGGTTATCGAATGGGCCGTCGAAATGGCTCGCTTCGACGAGACTAAGACGCTCGATCACTTGGCTGCCCAAGATGCTTTCGGGCCAGAGCTTGGCGAGCGCCTGGCTGGCATCATGCTCAAATCTCATCGGGCAGTGAGCGGCAGCGATGGATCGCACTGGCTTACGTCACTCTCCGTCATCATCGATCGCAACACCGAGCAATTTCGCAGCGAGCCAACTGTTTCCTGCAAGGACGTCGATGAGCTGCACAACTTGAGCCACCGATCGCTTGCTCGGAACCTTGAACTGCTGCGCCTTCGCGTCGCAGCAGGGCAGGTACGGCGTTGCCATGGCGATGCGCACCTCGGCAACATCGTCCTGATCAACAGCGAGCCCGTTCTGTTCGATGCAATCGAGTTTGACCGCGATATCGCGACGACCGATGTCCTCCACGACATCGCATTTACCCTGATGGACCTGCTGTACTTCGGACGGGAGGCCGCGGCCAACAGGTTATTCAACAGCTACATGCAGACCGCCTGGGACACGCAATCGGACGCGTTGTCTCTGCTGCCGGTGTTCCTATCAATGCGCAGCGATCCGGGCCAACGTGCTCTTCACCAACCGACGGCAACACCAGAACGATCAAACGGTCGGCATGCAAGCGAGCCGCTATTTCGAGCTTGCATGCCGGCTCGTTGAACCGGAACCGCCCCGTCTGCTCGCAATTGGCGGGAAGTCCGGTACCGGCAAGAGCGTGCTCGCACGCGATATGGCACATCTGATCGCGCCGCCGCCGGGCGCCCTGGTTCTGCGATCGGATGTCATTCGCAAGCAACTGTATGACGCGGCCGAACTCGCGACACTGCCGCCCGAGAGCTATACTCCCGAAGCGTCCGACCGCGTTTATCAAGCCATTGCTCGACCGAACCAGACGCGCCTTGGCTCAGGGGATTTCCGTTATTCTCGACGCGGCATTCCTGAAGCAGGCGGAACGCGATGCTGCAAGAGCCGTTGCCTGCAATGCCAAGGTGGAATTCAGCGGATTGTTCCTGAGTGCCGATCAAGCCATTCGCGTAGTCTCGCGGCGACACGACGTCTCGGACGCGACTGCTGATGTGGTCCTTTTCCAGGACAGTATCGGTACCGGCAATATCGATTGGCAGATCGTCGACGCCTCCGGCTCATCCGCGACGACGCTCCAACGCAGCGTATCCCATCTACGAGACACATCATTCCCCCCAGAAGAGCGGGCGATTCCCTAAGGAATCATCCGGAATTGTTGAGCTGGTCGAAGCCAGTCAGCATTCTCCAATCCAACAGGAGGACATTATGAAACGCGCACTGGCCATTCTATTTGTCGGAAGCGCCGCCGCAGCGGCAGCGCTTTCTCTGCTCTACAACTGGCTTTTCCCCGACATCTTGCCCCTCGCCTCCACTGAGCCGCAAGCAATTTGGCGATTTGAGGCAGCCTTCGTCGTAACCGCAGTTTCTTGGACTGCGGCATTTGTGGCGCTGGCATCTATGCTGTCATTGCTGCTGATAACCTTCACCAACCGGGACACTACAATTCGCTAGAACGCGAGCTGCTCGTCCGGTCTTGCCTGCCCTGCCTCGAAGGTCGCTTCTGCGGAGCCGACCTTTGCCATCTTGGAACGTCCCTGCCGACGTGGTCCTCGTGAGGTAAGCACACCAGCCGTTACCTTCCCCCGTTCATTATCTCAGCCGACTAAGATCTCAGTCGCGGGCCCCAGAGTGGCTTCAGCAGCTCAAGTACCACCAGCATCGCCACTCCCGGTCCGAGCGCGATCATGAGATCATCCGAATGAAGGGGTCCGAACTGAAACAGGCTGGACGCCGGAGGCCAGAGCAGCGCAGTCCCGAGAACGCCCGCGATTGAAACCAGGATCACCGCCAGCGCCGGGTTCGGCCGGAAGAACGCCGACAGGAAAGAAGAACTGAACGATCGATTGACCAGGACAAGACCGACAATAGACCCGACAAGGGCGAAGAAAGCCAGGGCCCTAGCCTCGTCTGAAGGCATGCCGGCATAAAGTGCGAAGATGAACAGGACTGCGACAAGCGCAAAAATCAGGGCGCCTTGAAGAACGCTCCAGCTAACCAGCGCCCAAGTGAACAGAGGGCTATCAGCTCGCCTGGGTGGGCGCGCCATGATGTCGCGCTCCTCGCGCTCAGCCTCAAACACAAGTGAGCATATGGGATCAATAATCAGCTCCAGAAAAGCGATGTGAACGGGACTGAGGATCAAGGGTAATCCGAAAACCAGGGGAAGCAGGGCGAGCCCTGCGATTGGAACATGGACGGCGAAGATAAAGGCCATCGCCTTTCGCAGATTGTCGTAGACGCGCCGACCCAGGCGGATGGCGGAGATGATCGCGCCGAAATCGTCGTCAAGCAGCACCATCGACGATGCCTCACGCGCAACATCCGTTCCGCGGCCGCCCATCGCGATGCCGATGTGGGCCGCTTTCAGGGACGGAGCGTCGTTGACGCCGTCACCAGTCATCGCAACGATTTCGCTGTTCTGCTTCATCGCTTGCACAATGCGGAGCTTCTGCTCGGGCAATACGCGCGCGAACACGTTCACGCGCCTAGCGCGCTCGGCAAGCTGCAGGTCGTCCATGAGCTTGAGCTGCTCTCCCGTGATCACGTCATGGACATCCAAGCCCGCCTGGTTGGCAATTGCGGCCGCCGTTACCGGGTAATCGCCTGTGATCATGGTGACACGAATTCCCGCTGAGCGGCATTCGCGTACCGCAGCGGGCACGCTGGAGCGAAGCGGATCGGCCAGTCCGACCAAGCCCAGGAAGCGGAATGCGAAGGCTTGCTGCGAGCTAGGGAGCGGGCTGCCTTCATGCACGGCCGCGGCAACCCCGAGCACACGGAGTCCTTGCTTCGCCATCAAGCCGACGGCATCTCTCATCGATTCCTGGTCTGTCCCGCTCAACCGGCAGAGACCGGCAATCGCTTCAGGCGCTCCTTTGGCTGCGACAACGTATTCCTCCGCAAGAGGTGAACGCCAGATCTGGGTCATGGCCAGGAGTTCGGGCCGGAGTCCATAGGTGCGTACCAGCTGCCAGTGAGCATCCTGTCCGCTGTTTTCCTTCCAGACGTCGCCCGCAAGGGCGTGCAAAGCCCGCTCCATTGGGTCCAATGGCTGAGGCGAACTGGCAAGGACGCCGTAGCGCGCTATGTCCGAGAATTCCGGCTTCGCGCAATCCCGGTTCAAGGACGTGAGGCGCGTGCGTGAACCATCGAGCCGCCGCAGTTCTACAACTGACATTTCATTCAGCGTGAGAGTACCGGTCTTGTCCGTGCATAGAACCGTGGCTGAGCCCAGCGTCTCGATTGCGGCCGCCCGGCGCGTCAGCACCCGGACTTTCGAAATGCGCCACGCGCCCATGGCCATGACGACGGTGAACACCACACCAAACTCTTCCGGCAGCATGGACATGCCGATTGCGACGCCGCCGAGCGACGCCTGTAGCCAGTCTCCACGGAGCATCCCGTAAAGCACCACAGCAACGATGCTGACCGCAGCGCCGCCGAGAAAGCAAAGCTGCACCAGCTTCGCGGTCTGCCGTTGAAGGCGCGGCGGCTCCGCTTGCAGCGTACGCAGAGACACTCCGATCTTTCCGATTTCGCTTCGCTGCCCAGTGGCCGTGACCCGCGCGCAGCCTTCGCCCCGCACGACGAGCGAGCCGGAATACACGAACGGCTGATCGTCGCCGCCTGGCCGATGCTCAGCCAAGGCGTCCGTCTCGACCACCTCCTTGCGAACGGGCACCGACTCGCCCGTTAGCAGGGACTCGTCGACCTGCAGATCGTGGCCGTCGAGGAGCACGGCGTCGGCCGGAACGCGATCACCGTCGCCAAGGATAATGAGGTCGCCTCGGACGACCTCCCTGCCGGCGATGCGCCGGCGTACACCATCTCGTATCACGAGGGCCCGCGGACTGGTCAGGTCGCGCAAGGCTTCCAACACGCGCTCGGTTCGCGTCTCCTGCACGATTGTGATCACGATCGACATGGCACCGAAAGCAAGGAGCAGCAACGCCTCCTGGAGATCACCAAGCAGGAGGTAGATCAGTCCGCCGCACAGAAGGAGCGCGAGCATAGGCTCGCGTAGCACCTCCAGCACAATGCGTATAGGAGTGCGCCGCTCAGGGCTCGGAAGCTCGTTGTACCCTTCGACCCGAAGCCGGGTCGTGGCTTCGGCTTCGCTCAGTCCTATGAGATCTGTGGCACTCACGTCTTCCGCCACAAGCTCCAGAAGCTTCCGCCCAGCAAAAGCGCGGTAACGAGCAGAATGGCCACAAATGTCTGAATGATGTCAAAGTTCAGGGAATCCCGTGCAACGAATAACGCGGTGATAGATCCCACAAGGACGAAGAGGATGCGAAGGATGACACTCATAGTTCTCTCTCCTACAGGCCCAACCCAACGTTGGTTTGCAACTCGCCAGGCAAGGGGTGCGTAGCTGAATCCTCAATTCTGCTGGTGCAGCGCTTACTGTAGGGCCTCGCGCCGCGGAAGGAGTTGCGGCAAATCAAACTGTCTGAGTGCCTGTGCCGGCGGATCAACGCTGAAGGACATACAAGCCTGGCGCATCATCGAGCGGCGGCCCGCCTTGGGGCGCATGAAGCGACGGCTGCGCCGGCACCCAGGCATCCGAATGCGACGTGAGGAAGCGAACCCACTCCAGCCACCAGGATCCCTCCCGATGAGCCGCCCTCTGCAGCCACTCGTCGGGACCGACATAAGGTCCATCGGCCTTCTTATCCAGCAGCTGATAGCTACGCCCTTCCTCCAACGGCGGTGCAACTATGCCGGCATTGTGGCCGCCGCTCGCCAGCACGAATTCAATATCTGCCTCCGCGAGCAAATGGATCTTGTGAACCGAGTGCCACGGCGCGACATGATCGCGCAATGTGCCGACCACGAACATCGGCGCGCGGAGGTCCGACAGTGCGATCGGCTGTCCGTCTACAAAATAGCGCCCTTCGGCGAGGTCGTTCTCAAGAAAGAGCTTGCGCAGATACTCCGAATGCATGCGGTACGGCATGCGGGTAGCGTCGGCATTCCACGACATGAGGTCGCTCGGGGCGGCGCGTTCGCCGATGAGATAGTCGCGCACCAGACGCGACCAGATCATGTCGTTCGACCGAAGCAGCCGGAATGCGCCGGCCATCTGCGCCGCCTCGAGCACGCCGCGCTGCCACATCATGTCTTCGAGGAACGCGACCTGGCTCTCGTTGATAAACAGCGTGAGCTCGCCTGCTTTCGTGAAGTCGACCTGGGCGGCCAAGAGCGTCACAGACCTGAGGCAGCCAGGGCGCTCCTTTTGTAGCCGAGCTGCAGCAATCGCGAGCAGTGTCCCGCCGAGGCAATAACCGGTTGCATGGATCGGGCGTTCAGGTACGAGCTGATTGATCACGTTAATTGCAGCGTCGACCCCGAGCTTGCGATAGTCGTCGAGGCCAAGATCGCGATCGGCCGGTCCCGGGTTGCGCCATGAGATCATGAATACGGTGAAGCCGCGTTCGACCAGGAAGCGTACCAGCGAATTCTCTGGTGACAGATCGAGAATGTAGTACTTCATGATCCACGCCGGCACGATGAGCACGGGATCCGGGCAAACATCTGTGGTCACGGGCGCGTATTGAATGAGCTCGATCAGCTCGTTGCGGTAGACGACCTTTCCCCTTGTTACAGCAATATCTTTGCCGACCATGAAATGCGTTGGCTCGGATGGCTGAACCCCGAACAAATTCCTGCAGTCTTCCAGACAGTTGTGCCAACCCGACACGAAGTTGCCGCCACCGGTCTCCATCATCCGTCGCAGCACCTCGGGATTACAGACCGCAAAATTGGACGGCGCCACGGTGTCGACGTACTGACGAATAACGAAATCCACAATTGCGGCATTTCCCTTAGAGACGCCATGCAATCCGCTCACCGCGGAATGCCACCACTGCTCGCCGAGCAGGAACGCCTGGGCCATGACATTAAAGGCCGGCAACGCCCAGTCCGGTCCGGAAAACCGGTTGTCGCCCGGTTGAGGTTTGATCATGAACCACGGCTCCCAAGTCGCATGTGGCGTCGACACCATCCGCACGAAGCGCGAGCCGTCGCCAAATGCCTTCGATGCAAGCTCAAACCGCTTGCCGGGTGATGCAGCCAGGTGCTGCAGCCAATCGGCGAAGGCAAGCGCGAGACTTTCCGGTGAAAGCCCGCCGGTCCACTGCGCCGTCGCGGCATGGACGAGGTAATCGACAGCATCAGCGCCTGTCGAGGCGTCATTCCGGGGTAGCACAGGGGAAAGCGCCTTTGCCGTGGCCGCGTCGTCATTGGCTGGAGCTGCGGCGCTTTCAGATGCCGTCAAGGTCTTCATGACTCACATTCCTTGTTCCTGATTGCAAGAACTCGGCCTTCATCTCCAGCCGCGCGTTTGCTTTCCGCTTGCAACGAAAGAGCGCGCGTGCGAGGTCGAAATGGAAACGCCCTGCGACCAAGCGTCACGATTTCCCGTTCGGTCGGATGGTCGCTCGACTCAACATGAAGATTGAGATCGGGCCGCGCCGCCTTCAGATAATTCATCAACTCGGTCTTCACAGTGCCCGGCCCAATGATCAGAAGATCGGTGCGTTGACGCAGGGCCGCGCCGACCCGGACGAGGAACGTTGAGTCCTCCAGAACACGACCATCGCCGACTGCATTTGCCGTGTAATGAAGATGTTGCGATGGCAGCTGAGCCCGCACGGCTTCCGCGCTGACGCCCTTCAGCCCAATCGTGAATATCTTCGCGACCAGGTGATCGATCCAAACGACGGCGTGTCTATGCGTCTGAGAAGTCATCCCGCTCATGAAGTCACTCCGGTGCTTGCTTGTTCTGCCGCTCTCAATCGTCGCGCCAATGCCGCAAGCAGTTCCCTGCGACTGACAATGCCAACGACGGCTCCGGCGCAGACCACCGGAACCTGGACAACATCGTAGATATCCATCTGCGCGACGACGTCCTCGATCGAGGCTTCGACATCGACGGTGATCGGCGAGCCACTCATGAGCGAGCCGACCTGCAGCGTGCGCATGCGCTCCCGTTCAGGTGTATTCTCCGCAATGCCGAGCAGCGACTCCAGCCAGTTCCCGGACGGCGGGCTGATGCCAAGCTCATCGCGGTGAAGGAAATCGCCCTCCGAAACTATGCCGACGAGGTCGCCGGCATCGTCGATCACTGGCAGGCCGCGCTGATCGGTCTCAAGCAGCAGCTCGACGGCATTGAGCACCGTGGCTGTCGGCTTGATCGTCGCGAATGAACTGCGCATCACGTCGGTCGCGAGCATGGTCATCCCTCCTCTTCAGCAGTTGGCCGCCATTGATCGAAAGCGTCGATCCGGTGATGAACCCTGCTTGGTCGGCCGCAAGGAATGCGACGGCACGGGCAATTTATTCCGGCTGCCCCGGCCGCCCGACCGAGATCTGCGGCAGAATGGAGTTCTGCATGACATCTGCCGGCACCGCGGCCAGCATCTCGGTGTTGATGTAACCCGGGCAGATCGCATTGACCGTGATCCCAAACCGCGCACTTTCAAGCGCGGGGGTGAAGCCGAGTTCGGCGGCCTTCGCCGCGGCATAGTTCGTCTGACCGACCTGGCCCTTCTGCCCACTGCTCGACGAGATGTCGATGATCCGCCCGAACTTGCGCGCGCCCGCATGCCCTCGATAAGGGGCCGGCACGTGTTGAACAGCGACTCGAGATCGGTCCGGATCACTGCGTCCCATTGCGGCTTGGTCATTCGATGCAGTGTGGCGTCGCGCACGATACCGGCGTTGTTGACCAAGATGTCGATTGGGCCCAGCGCCGCCTCTACCTCGCGGAGGCCGGCTGCACAGGCCCTGAAGTTCGCGACATCCCACTGGAATACGCGAGTTCCGGTCTGATCCTGAAACGACCACGCGGCCCCCGCATTTCCGGCAAAGCAGGCCGCGACCCTGCATCCGGCAGTAGCGAGAGCACGCGAAATCGCCGCGCCAATTCCTCTGCTACCAAGCGTAACCAATGCGACGTGCGCCATGCCGGCTCCTCCAAGCTGCGCGCAATATTTGAGCGAAGTACACGCTCGATGAATTGATCTCGCTCAATCAGAATTCACGAATGCGCATGAGGCAGATCAAATTAGCCCGCCTCGACCCGTGCTTTGATGGCACTTGCTCTTCCATCCCTTTGGAGAACGGCTCATGTTCAAGAACATCCTGGTCCACATCCCTACGGAGCTGTCGCCACGTCCCGCGGTCGACGGATCGGTTTCGTTCGCGCTCGGCACCGGCGCGCATCTCGACGCAATGGCGATCGGCTACGAGACTGCCAGCGTACCGCTGGTCGTCGAAGGGGGCATGGCGGTCGCCTCGGTGATCGAGGTAGAACACGCACAGGCCCTCGAACGCGCCGAGGCTGCGCTGCGCGTCTTCGATGTCGAGGCACGGAATGCGGGGATATCCTACGCGACCCGTGCCGTGGGTGCGCTCCCCATCGAAGCTCGCGAGATGATATGCGCGAGCGCGCGACTGCATGACCTGACCGTGGTAGTGCAGCCGCTGGGCGAATACGACAGCTACGACAACGTGATCCCGCGCGAGCTATTGTTCCAGGCCGGCGGCCCCGTCCTGTTTATGCCCTATACATTCCACGGTGCATTTTCGGCGAAGCGAATCGGTATCTGCTGGGACGGCAGCCGGCTTGCTGCCCGCGCCCTCCATGACGCAATGCCGCTGCTGCGCGCCGCTGATTCTCTCGCTGTCATCACCATCGATGGCGCCGATCCGATCCCCTCAGAAAGCTCCACCGATCATCTGGTGCGCTATCTTGCAAAGGAAGGGCTTCCGGCCAAGATCACGTCGTTGCCGGCGTCCCGTTCGGAAATTCAGTCAATCCTGCTGTCGATCGCGGCGGATGAAAGCCTCGACCTGCTTGTGATGGGCGGATACGGCCACTCCCGCCTGCAGGAAACTCTGCTCGGCGGCGTGACGCGCGACATGCTGCGCGCGATGACCGTCCCGGTCCTGATGTCTCACTAAGCGCGAGCCGAACTGTGAAGCATCCCGCCAGGACATTTCGGAGCCATGTCGCTCGTGGCTTCGTCATCATCGGTACGATCTGCGCTACGCTGACTCCAGCCGCCGCGAACCAGGAGCAAGGCCGTCGCCTTGCGCAGCTCTACTGCGCCCGCTGCCATGCAATCGACCGAGTAAGCCCGAGTCCGCTGCGGATAGCGCCTCCGTTCCGGACACTGCACGAACGCTATCCGGTCGAGATGCTGCAAGAATCGCTGGCGGAAGGAATTATTACCGGCCATCCAACCATGCCCCAGTTCAGCTTCGAGGCGGACCAGGTGGGCGACTTCATGCTGTTCTTGAAATCTCTGGAGCGCGGCCAAGCAGACCGTTGAGCCAGGTCAATGTGCGCAACGCATGGAGCATTATTGTTTCGTTTCTCAACCCGGAGGTCGACATGCGCGCGCATCAGATCATGACCAAGCAGATCATTGCCGTCAGTCCGCACACAAAGATCCTGGATGCGGCCAACATCATGCTGCGATGCCAGCTCAGCGGTCTGCCGGTGATGGACGAAGACGGCACGCTCAGGGGTATGGTGTCCGAGGGAGATTTCCTGGAGCGCGGCGAGATCGGAACCGGACACAAGCGTTCGGCTTGGCTGGAGCTGTTCACCGGCGTCGGCCGCGCCGCGACCGATTTCGTGCATGAGCGGGGCCGCAAGGTCGAGGACGTCATGAGCACCAATCCGATTACTGTCGACGAGCAGACGCCGCTCGACGAGATCGTGCATCTGATGCACAAGCATGGCGTGAAGCGGGTGCCGGTCGTAAGCGGCAAGATCATGGTCGGGATCGTCACTCGGGCGGACATCTTGCAGGCCGTTGCATCGTTGGCGCGCGAAGTGCCCGATCCGACCGTCGATGACAGCCATATCCGAGAACGGATTTTGCGTGAAATCAACGCCACCGGCTGGCGCCCCGCTGGCTTCCAGGTCTGGGTGCGCAACGGCGCCGTGCATCTGCACGGCCTGATCTTCGACGAACGAGCTCGCCGGGCCGCAATCGTGCTCGCCGAGAACACCTCGGGCGTCAAAGAAGTCCACGATCATTTCTGCTTCATTGACGGTTACTCGGGCTACTACGTGGAATCGCCGGAAGACGTCAAGGCGGCCGGCTGATCAGATCGAGGGCTCCAACATGGCAATAAGTACACTGCTTGTCGTGACAGCCGTCTGTCTCATCTTCGCGATCTTTGCGCTCGTGCTCACCGTCACCGATCGCAACACGACGCGCTGGCGCCGAGAACAGGACCGAGCCAGCACACGCGCTGCCTATCCTGACAAGAACGGGACCTAGCTTCGCTGTCGCGCCAAGCGACCGATGTCTCGGCGCGAGGCTACTTTGTCCGGCACCTACGTATAAATACGTAAGTGGCTTCTACTTAGGGAAAATATCCAAATTTCCCGATCTAGGAGATGCGATCAATCTGGCTCCATCGATCTTCCCATCCATGGAGCGTCGCCATGCAGACCCAGAACGCCATTTCTCTCGAGAACAGCCGTCACCCGACCAGCATCTTCAGCCGGCAGGAACGCGTCGAAGGGCCCTTCGGCATGATCGGGATGCCGATGCGGTTCGCACGCAACTGCGAAATTTACGGCGAGGACGAGGCCGCGGAATACTTCTACCAAGTCGTTTCCGGCGCTGTCCGAACCTACAAAATTCTGGAAGACGGACGTCGTCAGATCGGCGCTTTCTATCTCCCTGGCGACATCTTCGGCTTCGAGGCTGGCGAGACCCATATCTCCTCGGCTGAAGCCGTCTCCGAGACGCGGGTCATCGTGGTCAAGCGCTCCGCGCTCATGGTTCGCGCGACTCACGAAAAGGATCTGGCACGGCAAATGTGGGATGCTACGGCCCAGGAGCTGCGCCGTTTCCAGGAGCATCTGATGCTCCTGATCTGCAGCGCCGAAGATCGTGTCGTCGGCTTCCTCCATGACATGGCGCGCCGCGCCGTCAAGAATGCCGCCATCGAGCTTCCGATGTCGCGTCAGGATATCGCCGACTATCTCGGTCTGACGATTGAAACGGTGTCGCGCACCTTTACCCAGCTTGAGCAGAACGGCGTGATCTCGCTTCCGACCTCGCGCCGGGTAGAACTGCGCAATCGTGCGATGTCGAACCGAATCATGGCGGCATGAGCGAAGGGTGCGCCAGGCTCCGATGACCGGCCGCGAGTGAGAGGCAAGGAATCGAATGCGGTCGAACCTGGCGATTACCTATGGGCAGGACAGGCTGCCGCGCTACACCAGCTATCCCACGGCTCCGCATTTTTCTGCGGAGGTCGGCGAGGCTGATTACCGGACATGGCTCAGGTCGGTTTCAGCCCGGCGACCGGCCTCGATCTACCTGCATGTGCCGTTTTGCCGGTCGATGTGCTGGTACTGCGGGTGCCACACCTCCATCACCAATCGCGACGAACCGGTCGCCATTTACGCCGCCGGCCTTCGAACTGAAGCGCACCTCGTTGCGGAAGCGGTCGGTCAGCGATTGCCCGTCTCCCACATCCACTTCGGGGGCGGCACTCCGACGATCATGACGCCCGAAACCTTCGCCGATCTCATCGGCGCGCTACGCTACTCGTTCTTCGTGCGGCCCGATGCCGAGATCGCCGTCGAGATCGATCCGCGCACCCTGTCCGAGCCGATGGCGGAGGCATTGGGCTACAGCGGCGTCAACCGCGCGAGCCTTGGCGTCCAGAGCTTCGATCCTGTCGTTCAGCACGCCATCAATCGTTCGCAGAGCCTTGAGCAGACCGCGGAAACGCTCGAGCGGCTACGCCGTGCTGGCGTCGGTCGCGTCAACTTCGACCTGCTCTACGGCTTGCCATCTCAGACTGTGGCTTCCTGCCTGGATACTGTCGACAAATGCGTCGCGTTGCGGCCCGACCGGTTTTCCGTGTTCGGATATGCCCATATTCCCTCCTTCAAGAAGCACCAGCGCATGATCGACGAAGCGTCGCTGCCGGATAGTCTCGAACGGCATCGTCAGTCCGAAACAATCGCGCAGGCGCTAACCGATGCCGGATACATCCGCATCGGTCTCGACCATTTCGCGCTCCCCGGCGACAATCTGGCCATCGCAAAGCGCGAAAACCGGCTGCGGCGTAACTTCCAGGGCTACACGGATGATTCTGCCGAGACCCTGATTGGTCTCGGCGCCAGCGCGATCGGCCGCATGTCGCAGGGCTTCGTGCAGAATGCAGTCGCGACACGCGACTACCTTGCGCGCATCGCCGAGCACCGGCTTTCCACCGTCAAGGGCTACAAGCTGACCGGGGAGGACCGTTTCCGTGCCGATATCATCGAGCGCATCATGTGCGACATGGCCGTCGACCTGCCGGGAATGTGCCGCCGGCACCGCCGGGATCTTGGTTCGGCCATCGTCGATCGTTCCCGGCTCGACAGGCTGATCGCGGACGGCGCCGTGACGATGATGGGTGATCGCCTCTCGATTAATGATGACGCGGAATTCCTGGTCCGAAGCGTCGCCTCGGCGTTCGACGCTCACCTCGGCCGCGCCACGGCCCGGCATAGTCGAGCGGTCTAGGTTGTGACATGGCGGTGCGCCCCCTTTAGAGCAGCTTTGGATGTTGCCTGCTTCGTTTGCTGATCCAGGTCATGCATGTCGCAAGCAGAACGAGCACCGAGATCCCTGCAGCGCTTACCACGAACTGCGACGCGATGCCGTTGGACACTTCGGTGAGATATAAATCCGCCAGCAGCGATAGCACGACGTCCGCGCAATAGGTTTCGAGCGAACGCTCGCCGCAACGAATAGCGCCCTTCAGGACGCACCTCTCAACTCCCTGCCAATTCGGCGGCACGAACCTCGCCACGACGACCGCGATTGCGAGGAAATTCAGGAGCCGCAGCGGGTCCAGATCCGTCTTGTCGATTGGATAGATCACCCGCGCAATGATGCCCGGGATCGCGGCCGCCAGTGGCTCGATCTCCCAGCTCAATGTGATCAAGAGACTAAAACCGAGGTACGCTGTCGCAAGTGCGACGACAGGCCACGAAGCGATTCTCCGCCAGAACCTTCGATGGCCCCAGATCGTCCACCACGCCCCCAGAACGACCAGGAACTGCTACGCGAGCGGATTAAAGTACCACTGATTGATCGGCCACTCCGGCAGGTTCCAGCCGTAAAATTGCACCAGCGCATAAATAAACGCGGAGATCAGCAGGGACGCGTTGGGAAACTTCAACACTCCCCAGAGGGCGGGCGCAAACGATAGATGAAACACCACGAAGGTCGGCAGGACATCCGTGTTCACGGGGCGATACATCAGGATGGCGGCATGGGCCAGCGCTGCGCCCGGCTTTTGCAGCAGGATATTCACGTTGGCCTGGTCCGCCAGCCGGTCGCTACCCGAGCCATACACGACCACGGCAAGCGCTACGGTCAGGATGAGGAAGGCCGCATAGATCTCCCAGCCTCGCAGCAGGGTATGCGCGAAGACTGAAGCCCACCCATCACGTCGGCGAACACCGCTGTAGCTCAGCGCACAGGTCACGCCGGACACGAACATGAAGACTTCGGGTCGCATCGCTGAAGCCATAATGGCGCAGGGTCAACCAGCTGAAGACATTATCGGGAATGTGATCGAGGAAGATGCACCAGAGAGGAACACCTCGGCACAGGTCGAGCCGGAGATCGCGGTCCCAGGGCACGCTGTCATCCTTCCCCGGATGAACCGTCAGGGACGCGGCGTTCCAGTGAACATTCCGGCCGTTCAGGCGGCCGGTCGAACAATCAGAAGGCATGAACTGTTACCAGCTGTCGGCCGCTTGCCTAACTCGGTTGCCTGCCCAATCCGGGCATATCAGCGCAACTGCACGACCGTTCGGTTGATAAGGATCAACACACGTTGCTCCTTCAGGAGTTAGCTGGCCTTTATCAACTCATGTCGGAGGATCTACGCCGTGCGCGTACGGGAGATCATGTCACGGAACGTCATCACAATCGATGCCGATGCATCGGTGATCGATGCCATTAAGACGATGCTGTCCCATCACATCAGTGGCCTTCCTGTCGTCGATCGGGATGGAACGCTTGTCGGGATCCTGTCGGACGGAGATTTCATCCGCCGCGTGGAAGTTGGAACGGAGAAGCGTCGCGGCCGCTGGCTTGCGATGCTCGCGGGCACGAACCAGGTCGCACTCGACTTCGCCCGCCAACACGGCCGCAAGGTCCGCCAGATCATGTCGCCCAAGCCGATCACCGTTGAGGAGGACATACCGCTCGAACAGGTCGTCCAGCTCATGGAATCGCACGGCGTCACGCGATTCCCGGTCATGCGCGACAAAAAGCTGGTCGGAATGGTCACGCGCACGGATTTCATGACCGCCATCGCGAACCCTCGCCTCGAAGGGTTACCCTCTTCCGGCGATGACGATCAGATCCGTACGTCAGTCATTGCGGCACTTGCGCATGCGCCTTGGCGACCCGCTGCGCTGAACGTCAGCGTACATGACGGGATCGTCAGCATGCGCGGGAGCATCCGGAGCGACAATGCTCACAAAGCAGCGATCGTTGCAGCGGAAAACATCGACGGGGTGAAGCGGGTCGAAGACCAATTGGTGAAAATCACCTACCCACCGCCGGAAGAGGATTATGGCGGCGGCGACTTTGTCTCGTTGGAGGTAGAGCCTTCGACAGAAGACGATCAGCCTTTGTACGCATGCGAGAGGCCCCGATAAACTTGCCAATGGCGCCTACCTTGCATCGACAGATTAGTCCTCAGGTACCTAGGCAGGATAGATCGCCTCCCGGTGAATTTCCTTGCCAGACTCGTCGATGACCACAGCGTGACGATCGACGTCGCCCGATGGATAGTCGCTGCGAATCCTGCTCGCCATTTGCTTGCTGTGCGTGATCGCGGCGGCGGCGCTCGCGAATTCAAGTCGTCCGATCACGGACCGGGACGCCATCCTTCGTGTCGAAGTAGTAGGTCCTCATCAAGATCTAAGGGTCTCCGACCAAACAAGCCCCGCCCAAAGAAGCTGCCAGCTTGCGGCGGCCGGCAGCTTCCGTGAGCTGCTGTGCGCTGTTGGGGAATCTGCGCGACCCACGCAAAGCGGATTGCTGCGGCGTCGGACTTGATCCGCATCAATCCGGCTTGCGATCTTCTGTCGCGCCTTGAGACCCAACCTGTCTCGCCTCTTCATCCGCCAACAGCTTGAGCACGACCTTGCGTTCCTCGTCCGTCAGCCGCGGATCTGCGAGCTTCTTCCTGAATAAGGCCAGGTTCTCGTGATGAATAAATCCCTCCATGGAACAGCTTTCTCTACCCATTCGCGTGCTTGAAAAATTAATCGTAGCCGCGCACGCGCCGGCCAGCAAGCAGCGGGCGTGGCCTGGTCCAGCTCGCCTGACTTGGAGTAAGAATTTCCTCCCTTTGCCAAAGACTTACCTCCCCAGGGACATGGGTCGCCCACCGCCCCGAGTCGCTTGAGCCGCATCAACCTCGCACCCACGAGCCGCCCTATGATTAATGCCAATTCTTTCCAGCAGCGCGAGACTCTCATGCCGCTCAAGCCGTCTACGTATGGGCCAGCCGTTGAAGTGTTCTGGCGGGAGCCAACCGATTCGCTCTTGCGCAGTCTCGACACCCAACGGTGCGGTCTGCGCCAGCAACAGGCCGAGAAGCGGCTCGCCCGGATCGGCCCAAACCTCGCAGGGCCGTCGCGGACGCGATCGATCCTGCAGAAGATCGTGCATCGTTTGGTCAATCCGCTGATTGCCATCCCGAAAGGTCTCGGAGATCATGACACGCGCGCCGGTCACCGTGGCCGAAGATGCACCGTTGACGACGGTCGTCGAACTAATGGAAAAAACAACGTCAAGCGGCTGCCGGTGGTTCGCGGCGGCAAGCCTGTCGGCATGATCACCCGCAGGAACTTGCTGCGAGCGGTGGCGAGCCTTGCACGCGACGTACCTGCTCCGACCGTGAACGACGACCAGATCCGGCGGCGCATTCTGGACGAGATCGAACGGAACGCGTGGTGCCCGTTGGGACTCAGCGTCATCGTCCGGGACGGCATTGTCCACTTGAGCGGCGTGATTACCGAAAGCAGATTTCGCTAAGGCCGCGATCGTCGCGGCCGAGAACGTTCCCGGAGTCCTCGAGGTGCACGATCACCTCTGCTGGGGTGATAGCTTCTCGGGATTCTACTTGAAATCTTCCGAAGGTCAGGAACTGGAGGAGAAGCAGACCCACTGACGGCGACTTGGCGAGGAATATCTCAGGTGAAACGTCGATGGCGTGGACAATCTCCAAACCGTATGTCGCTCTGTTGACCCAGAGCAACAACATTCCGCTGCGATGCACTCGCCTTCGGACCACGCGCATTCGGAGTTTCTGGTATGACCACTGAAATGGCAAAAGCTATTTTGATGATTTTCCTGTTCGGGTCGCTTTGTAGCGCCATCCACCTGTCGGAAAGTATCGCGACGAAGCGGCTGAGAGCATTGGCGCTGCAGGTGCTACGCCGCGCTCACCCTCGCCGGGCTCAAAATCGAGATCTTCGTGCGCCTCCCCGCGGCGGGTTTGGCCCTTGCTGTTGAAGTCGCGTTTGCACTCCTTTTGGAGCTTCTTATAATCTTGGTCGGCATCGGACCGCGCCTCGCGCTCGCCCTTATCACCAGTCACATGCCGTCTGAAGCATCAAGAATCACCGAGCAAATTGATTTCGGCGCGATACCCGGCCGGAAGGGATTTTTTCGGCGACTTGTCCGCTGCTAGCACCTGCGGCGCGCCGAGTTGGCGGATTGCGGGGGTCTGACACACCCCGTAACCTGGATGCCGAGAAACTCGCAGTCCGTGATGTCTGCGGTCGCCCGGCTCGCCCCCTTTCGCCCTAGGTTTATGAGGCGTTGACGCAGATCAATTCTCAAACCATGCAGAGTGCTTTGCTACCTTAAAGGAAAGGATCGGCCATGGCGGGTACAATTCTCACCAATGCGGATGACACATTCCTGACCGGCGGGTTTCTTTTTCCGGCTACGGTCTACGCACTGGATGGTAATGACACGGTCGCCACAGACCCCAGTTCTGCCGCAATTTTCTATGGCGGTGACGGCAACGATTTTCTGACCGGCAGCCTCATGCCGGACATTCTCTATGGCGGAGAGGGCAATGATGCCCTCTCCGGAGACGTCAACAGCGACTACATCGAGGGCGGCGGAGGCAATGACGCCATCTATGGCGGGCCCTCCGTCGTATATGCGTCTCCGGGCCATTTCCTTGGCACCGATTCACTGTACGGCGGGGCCGGCAATGACGTCATTTTTACGGGTGAGGAGATTCAGGTCGTTACCCTGATCGGTACTTCAACGCAGGTCGTTACCCGCCAAACCAACGTCGTCTACGGCGGTGACGGTGACGACATCGTCTACGGGGGCAGCGCGTTCCAGGACCATATCGACGGCGGCGCCGGCAATGATTCAATCTATGGCGGAGGAGGCATTGTCCTCGGCGGCGAAGGCAACGACCTGATCGTCGGCGACGGATTGATCTATGGTGGCCTCGGCAATGACAGCCTGTACGGCGAGTCCGGAAACGACACGCTCGTTGGCGACGCCGGCATCGATCTCCTTGAAGGCGGCGGCGGCAATGACTGGCTCTATCTGGCAAGCAGCGGCGGCTCCGCCTATGGCGGCGACGGGAATGACATTGCCATCGGCTCGCAAAATATCGATGTCCTGAACATGGATGCAGGAGACGATTACGCCTACGGGTACGGCGGCAACGATTATGTCTATGCCGGCTCTGGCAACGATATCATGTTCGGCGGAGATGGCGTTGACGTTCTGATCGGGAGTGCGGGCGACGACTATTTCGACGGCGGTGCCGGGGTGAACTATTATTTCGGCGGAGACGGCGGCGGTCCGGGCACCGGCGTGGGCAACGACACATTCGTCGTCAACGATGTTCCCGGAGTGCAGGTCGTGCAGGACTGGACACCGAGCTTGGATGTCGTGCAACTGAGCGGCTCGGAATTTTCCTCCTTCACGGACGTTCTTTCGCATTCCTACCAGAACGGCGCCTACTTCGTGGTACAGGTTGATGCTGACACCAGCGTTTGGCTGAACGGCGCAACCGCCAGCACGATTTCTGCGGCGAACTTCGCGATTGCCAGCTAGTCCGAACGCCGGTAGGAACGAATTTAGACACTCAACCAGGCCCCGCCTTCTGTACTGCGGCCTCAATCGCAATAGTGTTCCCGCGACGGTGGCGCGCCGGCAATCTTCGGCTTTCCTTCGCAGACCATCTATAGATCAAACCCGTCGCCCAGACGCGGCAGCTCAACTCGCTGTCCCTCCAAATGCGCAGCGAGCGCCTGCATTGCAAGCTCTTCGCCGTGGACCAGGAACGTTGCCTCGCATCCCTCGATCGCGCGTCGCCATGCGAGCAGCTCCTGCTGGTCCGCGTGAGCTGAGAATCCGTTGATTGTGTAGATCGCGCTGCGGACCGCAATGTCTTCGCCGAACAGCCGAACGGACTTGGCCCCATCGATGATCTGCCGCGCAATCGTTCCCGAGGCGGCGTATCCGACGAACACCACCGCGGATTCGTTGCGCCAGATATTGTGCCGGAGATGATGGCGAACTCTGCCGCCGGTGCCCATCCCGGACCCGGCCATGATGACGGCACCGCCGGTTATCCTGTTGATGGCGACCGAATCGGCACTCTCGCGGACCAGGCGCAGATTTGCCGGCTGAAGTGGGTCCCGCCCTTCGCGAAACATAGAGGCGGCCTCGGAGCTGAGACATTCGGAATGCCGCTTGAATATCTCGGTCGCCGAGATCGCCATCGGCGAGTCCAGGAAGATTTGCATGGTCGGCGGCAGCCTGCTCCGCTCCACCCCTTGGTTCAGGACATAGAGGATCTCCTGGGCGCGCTCGAGCGCAAAGGTCGGGATGATGACGTTGCCGCCTCGCGCCAACGTGCTGCTGATCGCGCCGTAAAGCTCCTCGATGGAGTCTTTCAGCGACCGATGGCGCCTGTCTCCATACGTCGATTCCATGACGACAATGTCGGCACGAGCGGGAGGACTCGGGAGCCGCAGCAGCGGACGACCGGCGTTACCAAGATCACCCGAGAACAGAACCGAACGCGTGCTCCCGCGCTCGGCAGCCTCGATCAGGATGCTCGCAGAGCCCAGGATATGGCCGGCATCGAAAAAGGTCGCGCGGAGTTCCTCTGCGAGCTGTAATGGCTGTCCATATTCAGCCGTCCTTCCAAATCGATCGAAGCAATCGAGCGCATCGACGACGTTGTAGAGCGGCTGCGACGCATCCTCTTCCCCGCGCCTGCGCCGTTGGCGGGCTCTCCGCTGTGCGTCTTCCTCCTGAAGATGCGCGGTATCGACCAGCACGAGACGGGCCAGCTCGCGAGTCGCCGCAGTCGTGATCACCTCACCCCTGAAACCTCGCTTCGCGAGCAATGGAATCCTGCCGCAGTGATCCAGGTGGGCATGGGTCAGCAGAACATAGTCGATGGTTGCAGGATCGAACCCGAAGGCGGCGACGTTCTCTTCCACCAGATCGCGGTTTCCCTGAAAAAGACCGCAATCGATCAGAATGCGCTGATTCAGGCATTCGACCAGATGACAGGACCCGGTCACCGCTCGAGCGGCGCCATGAAAGGATAACTTCACGATTTGACCTCTTGACTGACCGGCTTGTCCCGTGAGGCGTCGTCTCCAACCGTAAGGAGCGGCCGGCCGGCCGCCTCGTGCCACCTCAGAATACTCTGCCAGGCCTCCTCGGCGGACTCTGCAAACCAAAACAAGTCCCTGTCTTCCGGATCGATGACACCCTCGTCAGCGAGGAAGTCCGGATCAAACGCGCGACGCCAATACGATTCGCCAACCAGAACGACCGGCACCGGCGCGATCTTTCGGGTTTGTGCCAACGACAGCACTTCGAACAGTTCGTCCATCGTGCCAAAGCCGCCCGGGAATGCCACCAGCGCCCGGGCGCGCATCAAAAGATGCAACTTGCGCATCGCAAAATAGTGGAACCTGAAGCAGAGCTCGGGCGTGACGTATGGGTTAGGGTCCTGCTCCTTCGGAAGCCTGATGTTCAGTCCGATCGACTGGGCCCCGACATCGTGCGCGCCCCTGTTGGCGGCTTCCATGATGCCGGGGCCGCCACCAGTCATGATCATGAGGCGGCCGCCGATGGCCTTTTCGCTTGCGACGCCGACAATCTGGCCGAACTCACGCGCCATCCTGTAGTACTTGCTCTTGGCCGCGATACTCCGTGCCGTCTTGAGACGGCGCTGCAAGCTGTCATCGTCGGGATTCAACGACAGCGCGTCAACTGGCGATGCGACCGACCAGCGCGCCGCCTGTGCTTCGCGGATGCGAGTGCTGCCAAAGACGACGATCGTATGAGCGACCTGATGCTCCCGGAGCAGAGTTTCGGCCTTGAGGAAATCAAGTTGGAGACGAATGCCGCGCGTGGCTTCGCTCTGCAGGAACTTTTCGTCCTGATCCGCCTCTTGATAGCTTGGCGATCGCAGGATTCCGCGCAGAGTGTCGGGCACGCGGATGTCCTTCTCGGCGCTCTCGGGCTCCTCGCCCGTGAGTGCCGCAGTCCTGTCGACACTGTGGGCCGGCTTCGGGATCGAGCTCGGACGGTTTGATCGCAGACCGCCCTCGTCAATCATACACCGCTCTGCCGTCTGCTTTGGGGGGGGTGAGCGCCGCTTGATGCTTTAGAACCTCACGAACGTCGTCGTCTTCCAACAGATCAAGAAGCCAGCGGCGATCACCGGGTTTTTCGTATCCGACATCTGCTCCGTACTTTTCTTGTTGCTCGACGACGGGCAACTTCACTTCGTCAGTCATGGCAGCGCCTCGTCAGCAGCAGTCGATGACGTTGCCTAGCATCCGCGACGGCCTGCACCCGCGCCTTGAGCAAGGTCAATTCATAGGCACCGGAGCGATAGGCATTCTCGCCCTGCTCGGCCTTTGGAACTAGAGGATGTGAGCTGACGGCGGACCGATCGCCTGCTCTCTGACATGGATCAATACGCGACAGCGGGCTGCCAATTAAAAGTCAGGAGAGACGGTCACCACTGGCTAAAGGAGCTCCCTTATGTTCAAGAATATGCTGGCTTTGATTCCGTCTGAACGGCCGGTCCAACCCGTCGTGGATGGCTCGATTTCCCTTGCCGCCGCTTGCAGCGCATATATTTCCGCGTTGGCGATTGGTTATGAGTCAACCAATATCCCGATCGCGGCAGTCGTATCTCCCACGACCCCGATGGTTTTTGAGGAAGAGCGACTTCGTGCCATGGAGCGCGCGGAGAACGCCATCAACGCGTTTGAGAGCGAGGTCACGAAGACGGGTCTTGCCTACACTTGCCGTACCATCAGCGCAATTCCCGCGAATGCCATCTCGTTCGCGGCTGCGGCCGCACGACTCCATGATCTGACCATCGTATCCCAGCCCGACTTCGAACGATCAACGTTCGATAACGATCTGTCCACGGAAATCCTATTCCAATCGGGCGGCCCCGTGCTGTTCATGCCCTACACGTTCCGGGGGCCGCTCTCGCCACGACGTATCGGAATCTGCTGGGATGGAAGCCGCCTCGCCAGCCGTGCCTTGCGGGACGCCATGCCGTTGCTCAAGAATGCAGAAGCCATCACGATCGCGACGATCGATAACTCGGCAACCATATCCGACGAGGCTAGTCCGGAGCGGCTGGTCCAGCAGCTGGCACGAACGGCCCTGTCAGCAAAAATCGTTAAGGTTTGCGCACAGCATTCAGAAATTCAGCCGACGCTTCTCTCGGTCGCGGCGGATCAGAGGCTGGACCTTCTGGTGATGGGCGGCTACGGCCATTCACGCTTCCAGGAGAGGCTCCTCGGAGGGGTCACGCGAGAAATGCTGCAATGCATGCCCCTCCCAACGCTCATGTCGCATTGATCAATGCGGTGAGTTCAAGAAGCACAAGGCGCTGCGCTAGGGGCGCCCTCGCCGCCGGCTCTTCATTGGAACACTGCCGACCGCCGAGCTGGGATATTCCGGCTGCTTGTCGCTGTTCTTGCGCTCGACCGGAAGCGCGCTCGGATCAGATCGCACGCTCCACAATTGCCTGCTTCTGCGTCAGTCGCCCTCGGATCGCGCGAGTATTCGCTCAAGCGCGATGATCAGCTGCACGCGTCCAACGATGCCAACGACCCGCGTATCCCGGAGAACAATAACTTGCGATATCTGATGCTTGTCCATTTCGACAACGATCTCGTCCACCGTCGCGCATTCATCGACGCAGACGGGCTTACGGCTCATCACAGCGTCGACGCTCAAGGCCCGGGTCCGCTCGCGGATCAGCCACCCCTCCTCTCTGCTCAGCAGCCATTCGAGCCAAAAGCCCTCTGGCCAATGCACGCCCAGTTCGCGACGGTGAAGGAAGTCGCCTTCGGAGATAACACCGACCAGCGCCCCCGAGCTCTCGAGCACAGGCAAGCCGCGCTGGCCAGTTTCCAACAATAAACGAACGGCATCGAGCAATGGCGCGCCCGGTTTGATCGTCGCGAAAGACGTGCGCATAACATCCAAAGCCAACATGGCGAACTCCTAGAGCTTCGTGTACGCGATAATGTGCCAGCATAGTTCAAAAACGGCGCGCTAGGCTGACCTGGATCAATAAGAGCCGTGCGGCTTATGTAGCCGCTGGTTTTGGCTGCAGGACCATCCGGCGAGCTGTCCGCTCCGCCAAAACTGTCCTCAGGGAGCAATCGCGAATTTTCGAAGCGCGCTCCTGAGGCGCGGCTCCGCGCATTAGAGGACTGGCCGCACGGCACTATCGTGTGCGCGACGCAAGCGCTTCCACAACGTGCTTTTCGATTTCCCCGACGGGAAGCCTGGTCAGATCCCTGGGTATCTCCGCAATGATTTGGCGTTTGACATCGGGAGCCAGTGTCGCCCGAAGCTGTGCCAGAGTACGCGGCGGAGCGACGATGACAAACGCCGTCGCCTTTCCACGCCGGACAATGTCCTCCGCGGCCCGCGCAACTCGCCTCGTAAACGGATACTCCTCGAGCTCGTGCCAGTTCGTAGGTGCGACGGCTCCCCGCTGACCAGAGACGATCCCCTTTATGAAGTGACCCGGGCGGTCCATACCTTGCAGATGCGTTGGCGGGTTCTGATGTTCGAAAACAGCCTCCGCCTTCAGGTTAGGGAGCCGATCGTCACCTTCGTTGCGAAGAAACAGCGCCTTGCGCCCGTCTCCGGCAAACACGAGCGCGTTCTTTGGAATTCCCGCCATATCGACATCCTCCGCTTCAGCGACTCCTATACTGCCTGGGAACTCCAGATCGATTGATCGGGGTCAAATCACGCATGCGCGCGATCCCGCAGAATGTAACATCTTCCCGTCTACAGAGAGCACCGATCATGCAAGCACGCGACGTCATGGTGTCACCCGTCGTCACGGTGGCCTCCGATGCAACGGTGCGGCGAGTTGCTTCCCTGCTGCTCCAGCACCGCATCAGTGCCGTTCCCGTTGTGGGCAAGGACAGCGAACTCGTCGGGATTGTCACGGAAAGCGACCTGATGCATCGGACTGAGGCGGGCACCGAGCGCCCGTATTCGTGGTGGCTGCGGCTTCTGGTCGGAGACGCGAAAATAGCGTCCGACTACGTGAAATCCCATGCTGTCAAGATCGCCGACATCATGACCCGTAAGGTCGTGACCGCCACGCCGGAGACGCCTCTGCATGAAATTGCAATGCTGCTCGAGAAGCACGGTATCAAGCGTGTCCCCATCGTCGATGAAACCGGCCAGCTCATTGGCATTGTCAGTCGAGCCAACCTGCTTCAAGCCGTCACAAGCGCCCAACCGAAGCTGGAGATATCACCTGCCGATTCTGTCATCAGGAAGAAATTGCTCGGCGAGCTTTGCGAGCAACCATGGGCACACCCTTTCAATCTGACTGCGACCGTGCAGAACGGCGTCGTCGACCTGTGGGGATATGCGCCATCCGCCGCCGAGCGCACGGCGATCCGGATTGCCGCGGAGGCTATCCCGGGCGTCGTTGCAGTGAACGATCATCTTCTGGAAACGCCTATAATGGCCTATTGATCTCGGTGGTCGGTCATTAAGCGGCCACCAAATCGGTCTGCGGATCAAACGGCCTCACCTCAAAACCCGCGATCCCGCGGAACGCCTAATTCATTCTAATGTAGAGGCGATCGATGGCATCCGAGGCCGGATCGTGACACATTTCCGCAAACGCCCGATTGATGAGGTCGAGACACTCGAGGAGTTCCGTGATGTTCTCCAAACCAGCACGGCGCTGAAGATTGAGGAGTCGGAACGTCACGACTGGCGGCTCGCCGAAGGAGATCTCGGGATGAGCGAGTCCGAAGAACACTTCGACAGCAGATGGCGCCTGTCTAATTCGATTGAGAAGGTTGGCCGCCTGAGCTTCCGTGCAAGCAACCAAGCGAGGCGACGACCCTCCGGATGCCGACCTTGGACCGAGAACCGCCGATATCTGCTGCTCGAACCAGCGGTGAACGGGAGCCGGGATGTTCTGAATTTTCTGAGCGTCAAGCAGTATGCTGGTCATCGTTGATCCTCCACTTTCCATATGACCACTAGCGACTTTACTCACAGCGCCCTTGACCAGGATCAATGTTGCGCGTGGCGGCCTTCGCGCGCGCAGGGTGCTGCTCATCTATTGCAGCAGATTGCGTCGCCGCGGCCGAGCCACGCCGGGCATAGCGGCCCCGAGCGCTTTCGCCGCCGCTACTTCTGCTGAATTCGGTTCAGATAATCGATCACGGCGAGGATGCGCGTTCGCACGACGACTTCCCGCAAATCTCGCGAAGGATCGAGCGCATCGTAGGCCGGATCGAGAATGTGAGGGACATTCATGATGAGGTTGAATCGCTCTCCCCAAATGGGCATTTCACGCGTGCCGCGAGCGGGAATTTTCCTGCGTCCATCTATGGTTTCGTAAACCGCGCTAGTCGGAAAGACACCGTTGTTGCTCCTGGCCAAGGTCGTCAAATCGGCAGGTGGCATCTTCAGTAGCTCGCTGACCGGTCCTTTGCCCTTTCCGTCCGCCCCATGGCAGCTCGCGCACGACGCCTGGAATTCGGCCTTGCCGACATCGCCGTCTTCAGCGTGAGCAGCCGTAGCGAAAACAGCGGTCAGACCGAGAACCATCGGCAACTTCAGGCAATGGGTCATCATATCGCCCTCTGGCTTTCGGATGGATTCTATTTAGCGGTCTTGGGTTTCCGTCAGCTTGACGCAGGTCAATGGACCGTATTTCTGCAGCTTGCGGCAGCCGGCCGGTCGATGCCTCGGCTGCATGATCACGGATGCTCAGCCTGCAACTCCTCGACAATCCGTCCGGCAGGAGGCGTCTTACTATCTTTCCTAAATTAGTAAGGTAGAATGTCGCATGATGCGAGGCTAGGGAAAAGGAAATGTCGCGCGGTGCGAGGCCAGGGGAACGACGCGGCGGCCGCGGCAAAGGAAGCTTAAACAAAGCGACGATCGAGCGCGCCTTGGTCGCCGAGCGCATCGTAAACGAAGCGACCTTGAACGGGAGAAGGCTCGCGAAGGAGGTGCTGCAGGATTTCGTTGAACTCTTTACGGGGCTAGCGGCAGCACATCAACCAACCGGCACATCGCCCGGAGAACTGACGCTTTGGAAAGCTGATGGTCGCGAGCCATATTTCGAAAAGTACGCCAGGCTGGCGGTCGCGACCGCGAAGGATCTCGCGCAGTATCAATCACCGAAGCTCGCCGCGGTTCAAGTGGTGGCCCCGGCACCAAACGCCGACCCAGTGCGCAAGAGATTTTCCGTGTCGATCTTTGACCATTCAGGGCGTCCGCTGCCTAAAGCGATCGAGGTCACGAAGTTGGCAACCGCTAAGCTCAGGCATTCGCCTCATGATGAATAGCGGAAGAACCACTGAAGCATGGGCTCTCGGCGCTTCAGCCCGCGATGGGCAGCGAGTGAAAAGCGTTCTAGTAGTTGGTAGTTCTGCTGGTATTTGGCAGAGCGGTTGAGTCCGAAGTCATTTGAGATCAAGCTTTTATCCGATCATTGGGGCGCCGACCCGCGGCAACGAAGTGGAATAATCTGGCCGAAATGGCGCCTAAGCTATCTCAGCCCCATGGACCGACGAATAAGAGTCATCGGCGGGTCACCTAGCCTTGGAACTCGTCAGCTCAGCTGGCGCGCCTGAGATACAGTCGGAGGAGAGGGCGCCCCCTTAAACGATATAGAGGAGCTCAGCAGACCCGTATTTCCGCTCCGGCGGCATACAAACAGCATGCCCGATTAATGGGTAATTTTGTTACCGGTTTGGTCCATCCGAAGCTCATCGAGGAAACTAAGTTTCCTTGATGGCGCCCCGCTACCCTTCGAATTCCCGTCGTCCATCACACCCCAGATTTCGAAGGCAAATCATGCTCTTTATCTTGTTCGGTTGGCCCATATCAGCCCAACGAGCGCATCAATTCTGCCGCGGCCTGGAGATCCGCTGTCTCAAACCCTTCGGTGAAGCGGCCGTAGACCGGCTGAAGCGTCTCCTTCGCTTCCTTACGACGTCTGCGATCGGCCAGCAGTGCCGCAAGATCGGTTGCCGTGCGGAGCTCAAAAGAACCAGAGCCCTGCATGCGCGCAAGCTTGAGCGCTTCTCGGAAGCAGCGCTCCGCTTCGTCATGAATTGATTGCGTCGAGCGAAGGAGCGCGCCCTTTATACGTAGTAACTCCGGCATCTGGAACAACTCGCCACTTCCTTCCACCCGAACTATCGTCTCATTGACGATATTCAGGCCGGTTTCCGCCTGACCGAGTGCAAGAAGACCCAAGGCAAGCTCCATGTTGAACTCGGTCGTGAGAAGCTCGTGCCGCGCCGCGTGAATGGGCTTAAGGCCGGCTCGCAAATCATCGACGCCTTGCCTTACATTGCCACGACGGATTGTAAGCTCGGCCTTGCGGCACCGACTGATTGCCATCAGAGGACCCATGGCATTTGCTTCGGCCAGCGAATAGGAGCGATCGATGTAGCGCTGCGCGGAGTCGAGGTCGCCGCGCCAGAGCGAAACAGTTGTAGCGCCGGCCAGCACCAACGCCAGAGCAGCCGAATGACCCGTGGCTTCAGATACCTCGATCGCTTGCTTGATGCGAGCAGACGCCTGGTCCGGGTAGCCTTGCAGCCACAGCGTCCGCGCCAGGGCGACGATCGATCGGTAATGTGGATCGTAGCCGAGGAGCACCGAGCTCTGCTGCGAATTCAGAATAATTTCAGTCACAGCTTCGAGCTCGCCACGCGAACCACCGAGATCTCCCGAAAACTGCAACGCCATTCCGCGAGCGGAGTGAGCCAGCGCCCTGATCGCAAGATCGTCCGACCGCTCGGCGAGACCGCGGCAGCGCTCGGCGTATTCAAGTAAAATCCTGAAATGCCCGCTTCGACCATGGAAGATGTACTGCATGTTGAGCAGCCCGGCCTCGTAGACCATGTCCCCGGTCGATTCAGCAATGGCTAGGCTTCTGTTCAGGGCGTCATTGACAGCATCGCTCTCGCCGTACATCTGGGACGACCAGACGCCCAAGCCCGCCTGAAGGCGCATTTCGTCCGGACTTCCGACGGTCTCGGCATCGAGTGCAATGAGCGCACGTTGAGACCAGCGGTGACACTCCGCAAGCAGGGACATTGCCAGAAAGACTTCGACTGCAGCAGCGGCGAGCCGGATGCCAAGCCTGGCATTGCCGTGTTCGCCAAAGCACCATTCGAGCGCCGCCCGCACATTGTTCATTTTCGCGAAATGGTACGTCCGTTCCTGCCCGCTTGACAGCGTCGACCAGTTGCGCCCCCATTGCCGAAGCCATCCGACGCAATAGGTCGCGTGCCTTACGGCAAGATCAAAGGCTTCGGTTTCGTCGATCTGGATGTCGAGAGCGTAGGCGCGCGTGGTATCCAGGAGACGATAGCTCATCACCGTTCCGACAGGGCGCGTTGCGACCATCGATTTGGCGATGAGGCTGTCGATCGTGTTCAGGATATCGTTCCGGCTGACATCGTGTCCACAGACGGCAGTTACGGCATCGAGCGTGAAGTGTCCAACGAACACGGCTAACCGGCGTAGAGCGGTACGCTCGATTTCGGACAGAAGGTTGTAGCTCCAATCCATCGTGGCATGCAAAGTCCGCTGGCGTGGCGGCGCGCTTCTCGGCCCAAGCCACGAAAGCGCAAGTCTCTGGTCCAGCAGTTCGGCGGTCCCATGGACGCCGTAGGTCGCCATCTAGACCACCTCAATACTAGCGGCCGCGATTAGAGCGAGGTAGTATTGGTGAAGGTTTTGAGCTGTGACATTGCGCCGGCTCCCATTTGGAATGAGAATGAAAGCCCCTTCTTTGGCGAGTTCGTAAAAGCGACTGTGACCTACGCTCGCGATCTGACACGCTGTCTTGATGTCGACCAGCGGCCCAAGTTTGTGTGCGCGCACAAATTCTTCGTAAGAAAGCTGATCCAAGATTACCTCCGTCTCGATCCGCAGAAGTGCGGTTCAATCCGCGAGGTCTAAATCAGTAATCGAGAACTCGTCGTCCCCTGCTGCGCTAATTCGCGACGATCTCGGAATTAATTCATTTGGACAACCATCTGATTATTTTCTCATTTTTGATTGAGGATTAGTTCATTGTATAATTTTCTAAGCCATCTGGAGGCAGGAACATCGCCGCTCATTCGGCTCTTCACCCCCTCGAGAAAGGTGGCAACCGTCCAATTCGGACGGTCAGAGCGCGGATGCCCACGCTGTTTTATTAGTTCGTTCATGATGCGCTTTATTTCATCTCGATCGAACTGTCGTCGCCGGCCTGCCTTGGAAGGTCCTGTTTTTTGCGTTGCTGCACTGGTTCCGCTTATGGTTGACGGCGAAACTCCAAGTTCGTACACACGGTGCCCGTCTTCAGTCAGCGCATCGTCGAGCTCGAGATCTTCATCAAGGTACGACTCACGATTGATCGGCTTAATTTTCATGCGCCGGAGAAGTCGATAGTCCAAGGGTTCTCGCGGGGAATTCAAGCCTCCCAGATGACAGGTGACCACCGCAATCCCCTCCTGCAGTGCTCGCTGGAAGCTCATCTTCATTTTTCTGATTAGCGCGTTACAAAAAGTATTAATTTCCTCGTGACCACTCTTCAGAAAACTAGCTACCTGTCGGTCTGTAAGTTTTTCTAGGAATCGATCAGGAGGCGCAAGCAAGCCGCCCCAAACTTTTGGCACAAAATCCTCTTGGTCGTGGTAGCCCCGTTCGCAGAGGTAGAAGAGCCCGCCGATTCCGTCGACTGCCACTTCACAACAATCAAATTCGATCAAAGCCATCCGATCTGCATAACCTTTATCGTGGACACGGGCTTCAATACGCAAATTCCTAGCCGTCTCTTTGATCAGCGCTTTGAACTCTCGGAACCAATCTCCCTTTGACAAAAACCTTGGCGCAAAGAGGAAGGGGCCACGATGCAGAGGGAATGGACCCGGCCCGAGCGAATTGTGAGGTTTCGTCTTCTTCACGATAGCGGGCCCGCAATATTCGCTGTGGTCCCGTCCACAGCGTGAAGGCGTCCCTTGTCACGCAATTCGTCTAAGAAATCTGCCCACCAGTTCATCATTTGAACGCGGACGGCCCAGAGCTCTGCATGATTGTAGGCTGCTCGCGTCTCATTCTCTTCTTGATGTGCGAGTTGCCGTTCGATGGCATCAACATGCCATCGAGCACTCTCGTTAAGGAGTGTGGATGCGGTCGACCGGAAGCCATGCGCGGTCATCTGCGTTTTGTCGTAACCAAGTCGGCGCAACGCGGCATTCAACGTCCCGTCAGAAATTGGGCGGTGCCAAGAACGAATTTGCGGGAAGAGATACTTTGAGCTGCCCGTTAGTTCGCGTAGGTCTGATATTAGAGCGATAGCTTGGCGCGCTAGCGGCACACGATGCGGCCGAGGCAGCTTCATTTTCTCGGCGGGAATGTTCCACACTGCATTGGGCAGGTCGAACTCCGACCATTCAGCGTATCGTAGCTCGCCTGGACGAACGAACGTAAGCGAGATGAGCTTAAGTGCCATTCTGGTCGTCATCTGACCGTCGAGTTCATCGATAGCTCTCAGGAGCGCCCCGACAGCTTTCGGGTCTGTAATTGCTGCCCGATGTTGCACCCTGGGTGACACGAGGGCTCCAGCCAAGTCGATAGAGGGATCTCGTTCTGCCCTTCCAGTGGCGATCGCATATTTGAATACGCGGCCGGCAAGACTTCGAGCGCGCCGAGCTGTGTCATGGCGGCCACGACGTTCAATCTTGCGCAGAGCGTCGAGCAGCTCCGGCGCCTTAATTTCAGCTATTGGCCTGTCACCCAGATCGGCGACGATGAAATCCAACAGCCACTTCTTCTTATGAAGAGTTTTTGTATCATCGCCCTCAAGCTTGAATTTCTCCAAGAGCTCGGCACTTACGATGCTGAAGGTGTTTGAGCGGGCAAGCTTATAAGCCTTCTCGCGAAGTTTAGTCGTGCGACAAGTCGTGTCCGATATTGGCAAGCTAATTCTCCCCAATCTACCAACAGCTCGGCTTCACAAGTACCAACGTCGATACCAACAAAGCTCGCGCTTTGACGCGGACGTCCGCGGATAACTGCGGACAAAAACGCTAGATTATTGAAGGGATTATAGTTGATCTACGGAGAGAGATGGAAGGCCGCGGAAGCGGTCATGGTGCCCAGGGGCGGGATCGAACCACCGACACTGCGATTTTCAGGCTCATTTTTCACCAATAGATTCAGTGTGATGGAGAATCTTTAGCTGTCTAATCCGCCCACGAGGATCAATGAGTTATCCCAGATTCGTCTAACCTTGTCCGGTCATCTCGGTCCCGCCACCTAAACCAGCCACCCCCGTTCGTCGAAGGCAGAAAGATCAGTCCCGGGTGGGGCATACCATCCCCCTGATCCGTAGCGGGCACCGAGCTTCAGAGCGATTTCCTTGTTGCCATATGGAATCCGCAGCGGCGTCCTGCTTGAGTTTGCTGACACGGGAGCCGTCGAATAGGCATCGGCGTCAACGTTTTGCTTTCGAGACCTCTTCAGCGGCGCAGCCTGGGATGCAACCGACCCTGCCGCTCTGTTGAAGGTCTTGCGACTGGGCTTGCGGCGTTTTTTGCCTCGATTCATTTCAATCCATGCGGACATCGCGACCGAGTTGGACCTCGCATCATCGGGGATAATGAGACCTTTCCCCTGCGCCAGCTTCTTGGCGTACAACAATTGTGCAGGACTTACCGGTTTGGGGTCGAGCTTACCGGCCGTTTCGCCGTCTGACCTTTTAGACGCGTGTTCGCTAAGGAATTTGCGGCAGATCGATATCGACGTCTTATAGCCGAGCGGTGGTTTGATGCCCTTTTGCCAGACGAGGCTGTCAGCAAAGCGTTTCATCGCAGGCGTCGGTGGATACGTTCCTGTGCCATTGTCCCCTGCACTGCCAAGCAAGGGAGGTCCCACCGCGGTAGCCCCCTCCTTCAGCTTGCTGATAATGCGCTCGGCGACATCGCATACGGCGTCAATCGCGCCGACCATCTCCTGTTTGCCTACAACGACGTCGTCGAGCAGGCATTCAAGTTGCGCGGTCACACCAGGATCGACTAGCGCCGGATCGGCTTGTTTGAGAACGCCGAACAACGACAGACCAGTCTCGGTCGGCACGATATTCTTCCCCTGGGGAGTCAGAAAACCCTGCTTCTTCAGACCTCCGATAATCTCGGCCCGGGTTGCAGGCGTACCGATACCCTTTGCTTCCTTCAAGCGATCTCGCAGAACCTCGTTGTCAACAAAACGCCATGCATTCTGCATCGCCTCGATTAGAGTGCCTTCGTTGTAGCGCGGCGGCGGTCGGGTCTCCTTGTTCTCGATTTTTGGATCTTGCAGTTGCGCCATCTCGCCGTCGCGCAGCGGCGGCAGCATCTGCGCCTCATCGCCCTTTTCGTCGGCGGGTTGCCACTCCGGGAATGCTGCTCGCCAGCCGAGATCAATGGGCTGACGACCGGCTGCGCGGAATTCGAAGCCGCGCACATCGAGCGTTGCGGTTGTCTGCCGGTAACGGAAGTCGGGCATCAGGGCGGCCAGGTATGCCCTTGCGATAACGTCAAAGAGTTTCTTCTCGTCAGACGATAGGCGAGGCCAGACCTCCGGCAGCTTGTCGATGGTGTTGACGTTGGGAATGACGGCATGATGGCTCGCACCCTCCAGCCCCTTGTCGTAGAAGGTGCCGCTCGCGCCTCTACGAATCACCGGCGGATCGGGTACAGGGATCGCTCCGAACGATTGGCCCACTCGCAGTCCGGCGATGATACGCGGCACATCCGATATCAAGCTCTGCGGCAGGTAGCGCACTTCGGCACGAGGATAGGTGATGATCTTCTTGCCTTGGCCGTCATACAGCTCCTGCGCCACTTCGAGCGTTTTGCTGGCCGACCAGCCGAAGCGCGAGCCGCAGAGTTTCTGCAGCGAAGGCAAATCATGCAGCTTGGGTGGCCCTTGCCGCTTATCCTCGACGCGCACGGTAAGCGCGCCCTCGAAACCTTCAGCCGCTTTGACTACGTCCTGGGCGATCTCGCGCTTAACAATTCGGTCCTGCGGCGCGTGCCGCATCTGGAATTGCCCGCCCGCAACTTTCGCGGTGGCGACAATCTCAAAATAGGCCAGCGGCACGAAGTTTCGGATTTCCAATTCACGCTTGCATACAATGGCTAATGTCGGCGTCTTCACACGACCAACTCCAATCACTCTTCGCGCGCCTTGTCCAAGGATGACGGTTGCGGTGCGAGTGAGCGACAGGTTGTAAATCTGATCGGCCTGTCGGCGCGCAACCGCGGCGGCGTATAGGCGAGAGTATTCGGTATTGGGTTTTGCGCGACCGAATGCGTCGCGGATGGTCTGCGAATCCTGCGCGGTGAACAGCACTCGCATCACCTGGCCGCGATAATCGTAATGCTCAAGAATTTCCTGACCGATCAGCTGACCCTCGCGGTCGCAATCGGTTGCAAGCCAAACGCGCTTGGCAGTGCGCAACGCCTCGCGAATGGCCTTGAGCTTGGCCGCTTTGTTACCGCCCTCTGCCGGGCAGGTACCGTAAAGACCTTCAGGCCGTAAAAGTATCGGCGACCATCGCTTCCAGGCCGGAACAACATCCTCCGGTTCGAGGAGATCGAACAAATGGCCCTCAGCTGGAAGAACATCACCGTAGCGAGAACCAATTGCGGCGCGGACGTCTTTGGCCTGGCTGGTTTTCTCCGTGATGACGATCTGATCTGCCATGACGGCCTAATTGGGAGGGTGCATTTAACGCCTGGAACATACCATGAACACACAGAAGAGCAAGCTACAATTAATCCAACTCCTGATAGTGCCCTGCTTGGAGGTTATTTACGGCGCGTGTCGGCGGACGGCATCCAGGGGGACTGCTTGCGCTCGTTCTTCACAACCGAACGCGAAGACAACGGCGATGAAGCGGTCCAGCATCGCCGTCTGTATAACGCCCTTAACCGCAGGTCATACACAACGGAGGATGACGCATCAAAAAAGCGTTCGCGGATGGGCGCGGCTGTAGTACGATTCGTGTAGAGAGGATCTATCGTGTCGAGCGCCAAGCAGATTCTAGCTATGTTGAGAAGCCGTGCTGAGGGTGATGAAGATGGGTTCTTTTCCATCGCGCTTCAGATCGCAGCTTCAGAAGCTCGGCAAGGCCGGCGCGACACCGCACAAGAGATGCGAACTGAAATCGACAAAGCGCGCTCGCGCAATTCGCGGGGGGCGTCGGTCGCGATTCCGTTTGCAAGTCCGCGTGGCAGTCTAGAGGGGCTGCTTGAAATGCGCGACCCACGTTACAAGCTGAAGGATGTTGTTTTAGGCGACCGCTTGCTGGGCCGCTTTAGCGATGTTTTACGTCAGCAGCGCAAACGTGACTGGTTGCGCGAACATGGCAAAACTCCTAATCGGCGCGTCCTGTTTGTGGGGCCACCCGGCTCAGGGAAGACGATGTCTGCCGAGGCTTTGGCGGGTGAGCTTCACCTTCCGCTGTTCATTATCCGCCTTGAAGGGATGATAACGCGTTATATGGGTGAGACGGCCGCGAAGCTGCGCTTTATTTTTGATGAGACCGCCAAGCGCCGCGGTGTTTACCTGTTCGACGAGTTTGATGCGGTCGGCGGTCAACGAACGGCCACGAATGACGTAGCCGAAATGCGACGCGTTCTGAATTCTTTCCTTCAGTTTATGGAGGAAGGTAACTCGACCGATAGCGTTATCATTTGCTCGACCAATCATCCGTCACTCCTCGACCGGGCCTTGTTGCGCCGTTACGACCAAGTTCTGGAGTTTGACGCGCCGACCTCAGCACAGATCAAAACGCTCATCACGGCCAACGTCATTCCGATGAAAGTGGTCCGTCCGGCGTGGAAACATATCATTCATGCGGCTGAGGGCTTAAGCCAATCAGAAATTGTCAGAGCGGCAGACGATGCTGTGAAGACGGCGATATTGGATGAGCGAAAGCAGCTCACCACGGAAGACCTTGTTGACCGTCTCCAAGAGCGTCACGCCATGCGAACGGCCTTTATGGACACAGAAGGTTCGTAATGTATGCCGTCGCGTTTCAACCTACCCCACATTGACATAATCGCATTTGCGACTTCGCAAGGCTATGTCGGCGAGCAAGGAGGCGGTTCAGGTGCTGTTCGTGAACGTGCCGCGCATGGTCAACGTGTTCAAAATGAACTGCGTGTTGCACTCGCGGCAGCTGACGCCGTCAAACCGACGGATACGCGCCTAGAGCCGCCCACCGGCACATTCGTCGAAGTTGAATTGAAGCGGGGCACGCCGCCTGACGTGCTCGACATGAAAACGCAAGATATACGCACCGGCGCGGTCAAAACGACCGAAGCAAATGACCGCGTGATCGCGCTGTATATTCCTGATCATGCACGTCCGGTTCTTGAAGAAATTCTCAACGACTATCTAAGCGGGCCGCTGAGCAAAGTAGGAAACAATCCTCCGAACAAAAAGAAGGTGGAGTCTATCGAGGCTATTCGCACAGCGCAATTCCGGAGGAAGGGCGTCGATTCGGGCCGGGCTCCATACCTCGCGATCGGCGGACATCGAAGCGAGTGCTACCGCCTGCGTTGAGCCGATGGCGAGCGCAGCGAACAGCAAGGCCGCGCAGAAAAGAACGAAGCGTGTCATTACAAGCTTTCCTTGCTCGCCGCTTCTCTCCGGAAGAGAGCGTACAGCGCTGGTAGAACCAGAAGGGTGAGTATCGTCGACGAAATGATGCCGCCAATCACTACGGTTGCCAGCGGCCGCTGAACTTCTGCGCCGGCGCCCGTCGCAATAGCCATCGGCACGAAGCCGAGCGACGCGACGAGCGCGGTCATGAGGACGGGTCTCAACCGCGCGGCGGCGCCATGCTCTACCGCCTCGAGCAGCGATCTGCCTTCGGAGCGGAGACGATCAATGAACGCGATGATCACAAGGCCGTTGAGTACAGCCACCCCTGACAAGGCGATGAATCCGACGCCGGCGCTAATCGACAGTGGGATTCCACGCAGCAACAGCGCGGCGATACCGCCGGTCAAGGCGAGCGGTACGCCGCTGAACACGAGCAGCGCATCTGCCACCGATCCCATGCTCATGAACAGCAGCAGGAAAACAAGCAGAAGCGCAATGGGTACGACGATCGTCAGCCGCTTGGTCGCGGAGACGAGCTGTTCGAACTGTCCTCCCCATACGATCCAGTAGCCGGACGGCAGCTTGACCTTCTCGGTAACCGCCTGCTGCGACTCCGAAACGAACGCCCCCAGATCGCGGTCGCGAACGTTCGCCGTCACGACAATCCTTCGCTTTCCGTTTTCCCGGCTGATCTGGTTCGGCCCCGGAGCTGCATCGATTGTGGCCACCGATGAAAGCGGCACGTACCGCATTTGACCGGCGGCAGGACTCATCAAGGACGTTCGAATTGCGCCTTGGAGTGCGTCTTCCACGGGAGGGAGTGGAATCGGTATCGTCCGGATGGCCTCGAGATTGCCACGCAGGTGTTCGGGCAGACGCACCATGATGTTGAAGCGGCGGTCTCCCTCGAACAGCTTCCCGACGCTTTTTCCTCCGATGGCGATCTCCACGAGGTTTTGGACGTCGCCGACGCTGAGCCCGTAGCGCGACAGCGCCTGCCGGTCGAGCTTGACGGTCAGCACCGGCAGTCCGCCGCTCTGCTCGGTCTTCACGTCGGTGGCGCCGGGAATGTTCTGGACCGCGGCCTGCACCTGGCGGGCCGACTGCAGCAGGGTCTCCAGATCGTCTCCAAAGATCTTGATGCCGACGTCGCTTCTCACGCCCGAGATCAGCTCGTTGAACCGCATCTGGATCGGCTGCGAAAACTCGTAGTTGCTGCCGGGTATCTCCTGTGCGGCGCGCTCGATCTCGTCGACCAATTTGGACTTCGGCTTGGACGGATCAGGCCACTCCGCGCGCGGCTTCAGCATCACAAAACCATCCGATGTCGAAGGGGGCATCGGGTCGGTCGCGACCTCGGCGGTGCCGGTGCGCGTGAAGAAGGTTTCCACTTCCGGTATCTGCTTCACGCGGCGCTCGAGCGCTGCCTGCATGTCCAGCGACTGCGTCAGGCTCGTTCCGGGAATCCGGGTAGCGGTGATGGCGAGGTCGCCCTCGTCGAGGCTTGGAATGAATTCGAATCCCATCCGCGTCGCCGCAGCCCCGCTCGCGATAACGATGACAACGGCAACGAGCGCAACCGTCCGGCGGAACCGGATTGCCCCGGCCAGCAGCGGCAGGTAGATCCGCTTTGCTATGCGCATGAAGGCGTTTTCATGCTCAGAGACCTTTCCGGTCACCACCAGGGCGACTGCTGCCGGGACAAACGTGACCGAAAGCAACGCCGCTCCCGCAAGCGCCATCAACACGGTCAGCGCCATGGGCGTGAACATCTTGCCCTCCACGCCGGTCAGCGTCAGGACCGGCAGGTAGACGACCGCGATGATCATGGTGCCGAACAGACTGGGTTTGATGACTTCGTGCGAGCCTTCCCTGATCGCCGTCAACCTCTCCGGGAGGGACAGCAGTCGTCCGCGCCTGTGCTGTTCCTCGGCGAGAAGCCGCAGGCAGTTCTCCACGATGATGACCGCTCCATCAATGATGATGCCGAAGTCAATGGCGCCGAGACTCATCAGATTCGCGCTGATTTTCGCCTCGACCATGCCGGTGATCGTCATCAGCATCGCGAGCGGGATGACACACGCGGTGACGATCGCAGCGCGGAGATTGCCCAGGATCAGGAAGAGTACGACGACGACCAGAGTCGCCCCTTCGATGAGATTTTTCTCGACGGTTGCGACCGTCGCCTCGACGAGCTTGGTCCGGTCGTAGACTGTCCGCGCAATGATCCCCTCGGGAAGCAGTTTCGACACTTCGGCCAGTTTCGCCGCGACGCGCTGCGCGACGGTCTGGCTGTTTTCCCCGGCCAGAAGCAGCGTCGTGCCGAGCACCGTTTCCTCGCCGTCGACCGTAGCCGCACCCGTGCGGAGGTTGGGGCCTTCCTTCACTTCCGCGACGTCTCGGATGCGGACGGGAATGCCTCCGCGGGAGCCGATCACGATGTCGCGGATCTCCTCCTTGTTGGCGACCTGACCCGGCGTGCGGACGAGATACTGCTCGCCGTTCCGCTCGATGTAACCGGCACCGACGTTGGCGTTGTTTTCCGCCAGCGCTCTCATCACATCCCTGAAGCCGAGCTTATAGGCGATCAGCCGCCCCGGATCCGGAAGCACGTGAAACTGACGGTCGAAACCGCCGACCGAGTTGACCTCGATGACGCCCGGCACCGTCCGCATCTGCGGTTTGATGACCCAGTCCTGAACCGTCCGCAATTCGGTCGCGGTGTATTCTCGCCCATCCGGCGCGCGGGCGCCCGGTTTCGCCTCCACGGTGTAGCTGTAGATCTCGCCTAAGCCGGTGGAAATCGGCCCCATCGTCGTATCGACGCCCGCCGGAAGCTGGTCCTTCACCTGCTGTATGCGTTCATTGACAAGCTGTCGCGCGAAGTAGATGTCGGTGCCCTCGTTGAAGACCACGATCACCTGACTGAGCCCATAGCGCGACGTTGAGCGCGTATACTCGAGCTTGGGCAGGCCGCCCATCGCCGTCTCCACTGGAAACGTGATGCGTTGCTCGGTCTCCAGCGGCGAATACCCGGGAGCACTCGTGTTGATCTGGACCTGGACGTTGGTGATGTCCGGGACCGCATCGATCGGGAGGTTCGTGAACTTCCAGACTCCGAGCGCGACCAGCCCGAAGACAAAGAGCATCACGAGCCAACGATGTCTGAGGGAGAACGATAGAACCAAGTTCATCTCAGGTCACCTCGTTGCATGACGATACACTTACTCACCGGCAGCTCCACCCTTGTACATTTCGGCCTTCGCGACGAAGCTGTTCTCGGCCACGTATCGTTCGCCCTCGGAAAGTCCTGATTTCACCTCGGCATGTTGAGCATCGGACTCGCCGATCAGCACCGGCCGGGCTTCGATCTTGTCACCTTCGCGCACGAACACGATTGTCTTGCTCTCGAGCGTTTGGATCGCGCCGACGCGGACGGCTACCGGTGCATTGCGTTTCGCCAAGACGAGTCGCGCCGTCACGAACAGCCCCGGCCGGAGCCGGCCGTCCGGATTGGTGAGGACGGCGCGCGCGAGGGCGGTCTGTGTGTCACTCGCGCCGACCGGTGAGACGTAAGAGATCGTCGCCTTTATATTCTCCCCACCATCATCCGGATCAATCAGGACTTCATCGCCGATACGGACGCGCTTGAAATCGTGACGGTACACCGAAAGATCCACCCAGATCGTCGACAGGTCCGCGACCACGAAAGCCGGCTTCTGCTCGGATGCGTACTCGCCGAGCGATATTTGCCTCTCAATGATCGTGCCGCTGATGGGCGCCTTGAGATCATATGCGGTAAGACTCTGGTTGCTCTCGATCGAGGCGAGTTGGTCGCCCTTGACCACGGCGTCGCCGATTCGCTTGCGGATGTCGCGCACGACGCCAGGAAACCGAGGTGTGACCTGCACGACGGATTCCTGGTTCGCCCGCAGCATGCCGTTGAGGTGCAGCGTCTCGCTGAGCACGGCACTTCCCGCGGCGCCCAAGGCTACGCCGCCCGCGGCCAATTTGGCGTCACTGATGAAGACGCGGTCCGCGCCGTGCTCATCCGGCTCCGCACGACCCTCTGCCATCCTCGTCCTTTGGTCCGGCGTCTTCGCCAAGCCAGTCTTGGCGGCTGGCGAAAGCACCTTGAATCCGACAAAACCGAAGACGGCGACCGACAGGCCGACGGTCAAAATTCTAAAAGTCTTTTTCATCGTGCGCTCTCCCGCGCGAGTGCGAATGGATTGCCGACAAGCCCCTCAATAGTGGCGACGGCGATGTGGAAGTTTTGCTGCGCTTCCTGCTCTCGCAGTCGCGCCTGCGCTACGCTGGCCTGCGCGTCGAGGACCTCCAGCAGGCTGAAGCGTCCTTGCGCATATCCTTCGAAGATTGCATCCGCCGCCTGGCGCGATTTCGGGATCGTGGAATCGCGCAGGATCGCAAGTTCGCGCTGCGCACCCTGCAGCGAATCGTAGGCGCGGCCGGCAAGAACGATCAATGCGGCGCGGTTTGCTTCTCGTTCTGCACGGGTCTTCTCCAGGCTCTGTTCGGCGGAGATGACGTAGCCCTGGTTTTGGTCGAACACCGGGATGGGGATCGAAACGCCCAAGCGCACGGCGTCGTCGCCGGCGTCGTTGAAATGCCGCCAGCCGGCGCTCAGCCGCACGTCCGGATAGGGCCTGAGGCGCGCCATCAGAAGTTCAGCGTTGCGTTGCGCGTACACCGCGGTCCATCGCACCAATTGAGGGTTGGCGTCGATCGCGGCGACGACAGACTGGAACGACGACGGCCGTCCCACTGCCTCAAGCCTTCCGGATACGGCGGAGTATTTGGGCGATGTGTCGCCCATGATCACCGCGAGTTCGCGGCGCGCACTCGCGAGCACTGCGCGGACCCGCTCCCGGTCGGCTTTCACCAAATCGGAAGCGACCTGAGCCCGGCCGGTCTCGGCCGGCGAGGATGCGCCGGCGTCGACCCGTCGCTGCAGCAACGGCGTCAGCCGGTCGATAGCGGTGACGTGCTCGTCGAGGATTTGGATGCGACGTTGAATACCGAGCACGCCCAGGAATGCGATGGCCGTTTCGGAGAGAACTTCCAGCCGCACCGCCTTGCGCTGGATGGTGGCCGTGTCAAGCGCCGCTCTGCCAGCGGCGATGCGCGCATCACGCTTGCCGAACAGTTCGAAGAGCTGACTGATCTGCAGTGTCGTCTCCGCCGATCGCGTACCGCGGTAACGACCTGAACCAAAGGAATTGTCCTGTTCGTACGACAGTTCCGGATTGATGAGCGCGCCGGCCTGGATACTCTGGCCGGATGCGATGCCGACGTCGCGCTCCGCCGCGGTCAGCCGAGGGTTCGCGGCCAACGCGCGCTGCAGCGCCGTCTGAAGGGATAACGACTGGGAATGGGACATGCCCGTCAGCCAGGGGCCAACAAGCAATACCGACGCGCACGCGAACCGCGTGGCGGCACGAATCAACAACATGGAGACAACCTGATGAACGACAACATACGGGCCCGAAAGCCCGGCGAAGTGTGGTCAGGTCAGGTATCTTGGCGGAGGGGTTTCGATCGCAGCCAGCGAGTCCGGGTGAGAAGTCCGCGGCTCCCTAAGCAAAATCGATGGAGGCTTGACGAGAGCCAACACAAACATCTGCTCAAGCGTTTTCACGGAGAAACTATCGTCTTTGTCATGCTCCGCGACGACGTTTGCTCGGGATATCTCGATCTTTCCCGAGGAGCCGATGTTTGTGATCAACGATTCCACAGCGGTCGGCCGAACCATTGCCTCATTCACTTGGAGATCGCGCAACTGATGCAACGCCCCCGCCAGAAGACAGACGAGCGCAATAAGAAATGCCACGACAGCGCCAGAGCTGCGCGGATGCAGATTTCTGAACTGGCTCGATCTGGATTTCACTTTGCGGGGGACTCACGAAGTCGGTGTCTAAGAGTAACATGCGCAATCGATGGCGTCGACCGCGCTGCAGCATAACGAGGACGCCGACGATTAGCAGCGATCCCACACCAACGCCATCCCTTTCGAAGCGAGACCACACTCCAATATGAATTATTTCACTCGAACGTGCGAACGATTTTCATTTGCGAGGACCTTCAAAAGGTCATGACGCCAGAATGCTCAGCCTTGTTGCCGGGTTCAACGTGAATGGTTATCAGCGATTCGCCAATTTCCTCCTTAATCGCCTTTTCAAGCCGATCGCAAATGTCATGCGCGGTTGAAACAGTGGTGCTGCCGTCGACGACAAGATGGAAGTCAACAAACGTCATGCGGCCGGCATGTCGGGTCCGTAGATCATGTGCTTCAATCGCGCCCTTCGCCTCGGCCAAAATGATCTCTCTAATTCGTACCAATGTCTCGGGTGCGACTGCTTCATCCATTAACCCGCTGACCGACTCCCACATGAGACCCCAGCCGGACCACAAAATATTCAAGGCAACCGCCGCTGCCAGCGCAGGATCAAGAACGGCCCAACCGGAAATCGCCGCAATCCCTACTCCACCCAGCACCCCAACCGAAGAAAGCACGTCCGTGAAAAGATGGCGCCCATCGGCGACGAGAGCCGGTGATCTAAGCTGCCGCCCTCGACGGATCAAAAGCCATGACCATCCAGCGTTGATGAAACCCGCCACGCCGTTCACCGCAAGGCCCACCCAAGGCGCCTCTAGGAGCTTGTCTGGATAGTCGCTGTTCAAATCTGGTCGGGTCTGATTCAACATTGGGCGATGAGCGAGTATTTTCGGCCTTGGAACATCGATCAGACGCTGCTTCTGCCGCCGAATGTGCAGGACTTCGTGCCGAAAGGCCATGTCTCGCGGTTTATGGTTGATCTGGTGCGGGAGAGCCTCGATCTCAGGGAGATCATGGGCAGCTATGTGAGCGGGCTTGGGCAGCCGCCGTTTGATCCGCGGATGATGGTGGCGCTGCTGCTGCATAGCTATGCGAGTGGGCTGTATTCGTCGCGTCGGATTGCCAAGGCCTGCCGGGAGCGGAACGATTTTGTGATGATCGTGGCGCTGGATGCGCCGGATTTTCGGACGATCAGCGACTTTCGCAAGCGACATTTGAAGGCGCTCGGCGCGCTATTCGTGCAGGTTCTGAAGTTGTGCGAGACGGCCGGGCTGGTCAAGCTCGGTCATGTCGCGCTGGATGGTACGAAGATCAAGGCGAACGCGTCGAAACACAAGGCGATGAGTTATGAGCGCATGAAGAAGCGCGAGGCGGAATTGAAGGCCGAGGTCGCTCGCATGCTGGCGGCCGCCGAGGCGGCGGATGCCTCGGAGGATGAGACTTTCGGCAACAGCGACGAACTGCCGGACTGGACCGTCGACAAGCAGAAACGGCTGGCGAAGATCCAGCAAGCGATGGCGGCGCTGGAAGCGGACGCCAAACTGGCGGCGGAGGAAGAGCGCCGCATCGAGGCCGAAAAGGAACAGCAGCGCCAGGCCGAAGGCCGCAAGAAGCCGGGCAAACCGGCGGCGCTGCCATCGGAGGAACCCAATCCCAAGGCGCAACGCAACTTCACCGATCCGGAAAGCCGCATCATGAAGTCGAAGGATGGCTTCGTTCAGGCCTATAATGCCCAGGCGGCCGTCGATGCACATGCCCAGATCATTGTCGCGCAAGAACTGACCCAGCACGGCAGCGATCAGGGCCAGTTGGTGCCCCTGATCGAGGCCATCGAGAGCAATCTTGGCCGCAAGCCGCGGCAGGCCTCAGCGGATTCCGGCTACTGCAGCGAAGCCAATCTCGAAGCGCTCGACACACGCAGCATCGATGGCTATGTCGCGCCCGGACGCGCCAAGCACCCGACAGTAGCGAACGGAAAAGTCGGCGGCCCGCTGACACAGGCCATGCGAAAGAAGATCGACGATGGCGGCTTCGAAACACCCTACCGATTGCGAAAGCAAGTGGCGGAGCCGGTGTTCGGACAGATCAAACAGGCAAGAGGCTTCCGCCAGTTCCTGTTGCGGGGCATCGAGAAAGTGCGCGCCGAGTGGACAATGATCTGCACCGTCCATAACCTCCTCAAGCTGTTCAACCTCGCAAACGCAGCCTGAGCCTGCTACTCTACAACAAATGCCCGTCACGAAAACATATCTGGACGGGCTCCTAGTCTGACTGAGTCACAAAACCGCCGGCCAGAATCAGCGATGGATGAAGCACGGACCATCAGTCGAGAGGCCGACATGAGCGGGCGTGGCACCAAGACGAGCGAGAAGCGATTTGCGACGTATTTGGAAGGGCTTGCCAGTGTCATCGGTCATGCTGATCGGAAGGCGCCGCTGCGCGACTATTGGGTCGGCCTGATGGCCTGTGGCGGTCGCAAGAGCGTGGAGCCGATGGCGGCGGTGACAGCTCCGGAACGGACGGCCGCCCAGCATCAATCGCTGCTGCATTTCGTCGGCAGCGGCGCCTGGTCGGATGAGAAGGTGCTGGGCAAGGTACGTGAGATGGTCCTGCCGGCGATTGAACGCCAGGGCCCCATCGAAGCCTGGATCATCGACGATACCGGATTTCCAGAGGACCAGCCTACCAAATACTGGCTCTCGACATTGCCGGAGGATGTGGCATTCCGGACTCTCGTTGAGACGGCTAAATTGCGCTGGCGCATCGAACGCGACTATCAGGAACTCAAGCAGGAGGTCGGGCTCGGCCACTTCGAGGGACGCGGCTGGCGCGGCTTTCATCATCACGCAACAATGTGCATCGCAGCCTACGGATTCGTGATCTCCGAGCGGGAGACGATTCCCCCTCAGGCACTCGGCACGCCCGGCCGATCCTGCTCGATCGCATTCCCGCAGATTACAGACCCCGCGGATTTGGCGCTGCGGACCCAACGTCACATTCCAAATTCGATCGCGACGATGCGACGGCGCCTCGAACATGGGCTCGTCCGAACGCTGTCGAGATGTCCTTGTTGTGCGATCAAGTTCGACCACTAGACAGATCATCGTTTGTGACGCAGTAGGACTAGGGACGTTAAAAGGAAATCGCAGCAGCCCGCTGCCAAAAAGATCCAGGTGCATTCGGATTCGCGGACCCGCTCGCAGCTCGGATCTGAGATCATTGAATGCGCATCTAACTGGTGGCATGTGCCAAGTCTCACTTGGCACGTCTTCGATTCGATCACCACGCGGGCTGTATCTCTATGTGGCGCCGAGCATCGGCTCACCCATCATCAAGCTCGCTCATGGCCTCATCCATATCCGACTGGGAATCGCTTATGACTTGCGTGGCGACGGAAACGAGAGCCTTTTCGAATGCTCGGCGCAGTAGCGCTGCACGCGTGTCATCGCCGCCGCTCTCGGCGGTATCGGAGGGGGCGCCAACCTGCGGCGCTGTTGCATTAATATCGGCTGCGTTCATGTCGTAACACCCGGATAGCGGCGTCGCCGCGAGATGACCTATCCGCTTCATGCTAGCAGGGGCAGCTTGCGAAAAGCTGACTAAGATCGAGCCCCCTTGGCGGCTTCATCCATGACCACGCAAGTGAGGACAACCGCTGTGCCGGCAAGGTCATTACTGCGATCGGAGCTCTGGTAAATCATGGCGCCAAAACACTTGGCCACGTCAGCAAGCGCGACGGCGACTGTTGCGCGTTGAAGGCTCAGTGGTACCACAAGCATTTGTGGAGCTATCGTGCTCGATCTGGCGCGCGCGGCAAGCCACCGAGATCGCACGATCATGGCAGGGACGCACCTCACGCCAGTTCCACAAGAAGAGCAACACCTTGCTGGCGCAGCTCGATCGCATTCTCGACCGCTTTGAATTGCAAGCCAAACGTTGCGCGTCATGAGATTATCCCTCGCCAGCATCGCCCAGAACCTTCGCCGAACGGATTCCTATCCAACGCGGGCTCGCATAGGCACCCGTCATCGCGACGGAGCATCGAAATCAAAATGCTGCCACTCTTTTCACGGAATGGGCCGAAGCAGGGGGGGGCATTTGCTCGAACAGAGCGTTGCGGGCCCGGACCCGGAGCGGACGTGGCGTCCTGCGTCTCGACTCCCCTGGCACAAGCCTTGACGAATCTCGACGCGCGGCGTCTGTATGTAGATCTGCCACGGTCTTCCATTCTGCATCTAGTAGGATGGAAGCTAAGAGGGAACCCGGTGCGCCGGTAACGGCTATTCCGGGGCTGCCCCCGCAACTGTAAGCGGCGAGCGGTTGTCATAATGGTCACTGGCCGCGACAGCACCGGGAAGGCCGACAGCCGCAGCGACCCGCGAGCCAGGAGACCTGCCGCGACAGAATAGAACGTCCTCGGGCGGGGTGCCCCGTGCGTCGCTTGCAGCCTGGGACGTTTGACCCGTCTCCTCGCAAGTCGTGCGCGTGGCTTCACCCCCTAACATCGCGGGGTTGCCGATGTCGCCGTCTTACGATTTCAATCAGCATGGTCATCTAATTGAGTGGCCGAGTGTGCGGCCGTGGCCGGCGCGGCCAAAGTCTGCCGCGCCTCAGCGGTGTGTTGTGCCGCCGCCGTCATCGGCTCCGCTGCCGCGGCCTCTCGCGCCATTGCCAAAGCCGTCCGATCTCACGCTCGATCGATCGCGCGACGGCCTGCTGACCGCGTTCGGCAAGCTAACGCTGACCGATCGCTATCTGCTCGTCGGCGAAAGCATCCAGGACATGTTCGCGCGGGTGTCCTGTGCCTTCGCGGACGATGTTGCGCACGCCCAACGTCTCTATGACGCGATGTCTCGGCTGTGGTTCATGCCAGCCACGCCGGTGCTGTCCAATGGCGGCACCACGCGCGGCCTGCCAATCTCGTGCTTCCTTAACTCGGTGTCGGACTCGCTCGAAGGAATCGTTGGCACCTGGGACGAAAACGTGTGGCTTGCCTCCAACGGGGGCGGTATCGGCACGTACTGGGGCAATGTTCGCTCGATCGGAGAGAAGGTGAAGGGCGGCGTCAGCTCAGGCGTCATCCCGTTCATCCACGTCATGGACGGCCTGACGCTGGCGATCAGCCAGGGCTCGTTGCGGCGCGGCTCGGCGGCGGTCTATCTCGATATCCAGCATCCCGAGATCGAGGAGTTTCTCGAGATCCGCAAGGCGTCCGGCGACTTCAACCGCAAGAGCCTCAACCTGCATCACGGCATCAACCTCACCGACGAGTTCATGCGTGCCGTGGGCGCCGGCACCGCGTTCGCTCTGCGCAGCCCGAAGACGAACGAGGTCGTCCGCGAGATCGACGCGCGACAGCTATGGCAACGCATTCTTGAGAACCGGTTGCAGACAGGCGAGCCTTATCTCTTGTTCATCGACACCGTGAATCGCGCGCTTCCCAAGCACCAGCGCGAGCTCGGTCTCAAGGTCTCGACCTCCAACCTGTGCAGCGAGATTACGCTCCCGACCGGCATCGACCATCGCGGCGAGGAGCGCACCGCGGTGTGCTGTCTGTCATCGCTCAACCTCGAGACCTGGGACCAATGGAATGAGGAACCCGGCTTCATCGAGGACGTCATGCGCTTCCTTGACAACGTGCTCACCCACTTCATCACGACGGCGCCGGAGGGTATGAAGCGGGCCCGCTACGCCGCCCTGCGCGAGCGCTCCGTCGGACTTGGCGTGATGGGCTTCCACTCGTTCCTCCAGGCGAATGGCATTCCAATGGAGAGTGGCTTGGCGAAATCATTCAATCTAAAGATGTTTCGGAAGATCCGGGGTGATGCCGACGCGGCATCCGTCGCCCTTGCTCGCGAGCGTGGCCCGTGCCCGGATGCCCTGGAACGTGGCGTGATGGAGCGCTTCAGCCAGAAGATCGCGATCGCGCCGACTGCTTCGATCAGCATCATCTGCGGCGGCACCAGCGCATGCATCGAGCCGATCCCGGCCAACATCTACACCCACAAGACGTTGTCTGGTGCCATCTCGGTACGTAATCCTCATCTGACCAGGGTACTGATCGCCAAGGGCGCCGACACCCCGGTGACCTGGCAGTCGATCATTGCGCAGGAGGGTTCGGTCGCCCATCTCGACATTCTGTCGGAACACGAGAAAGCGGTGTTTCGCACCGCCTTCGAGGTCGACCAGCGCTGGATCGTCGAGCTTGCAGGCGACCGGGCCGCATTCATCTGCCAGAGCCAGTCAATCAACCTCTATCTGCCGGCCGAGGTCGATAAGTGGGACCTCCACATGCTGCACTGGACGGCGTGGAAGCGTGGGGTGAAGAGCCTTTATTACTGCCGTTCAAAATCGATCTCGCGCGCGGCGTTCGCCGGCAAGATCGTCGACGATGACGAGGCCGCGCCGCGGCAGCCGCCTGCGCAGCGCGCCGATTATGAGGAGTGCCTCGCATGTCAATGATCGATCTCTCGTCTGTCGATCCGCGCACGCTGATCGGCAAGGGGCGCGTTGGTCTCCTTGACTCGACGGGCAGCTATGACGTTGATCGCTACGCTTGGGCCTACGAGTTCTGGAAGCGTCAGCAGCAGACGCATTGGATGGCCGAGGAGGTGCCGCTCGGCAACGACCTCAAGGACTGGGCGTCGGACCGCGTCACCGCCAGCGAGCGCGCGCTGCTCACCCAGATCTTTCGCTTCTTTACTCAGTCGGACATCGAGGTCGGTGACAATTATCTCAAGCGATACATCCCGATTTTCCAGCCGCTCACCGTCCAGATGATGATGGCGGCCTTCACGAACATGGAGACGGTCCACATCGACGCCTATGCGCTGCTGCTCAAGACGCTCGGCATGCCCAAGACCGAGTTCGAGGCATTTCGCAGCTATGCGCAAATGCGCGCCAAGGCGGACTACATGCACGAGTTCGGCGTTGACACCGTGGCCGATGTCGCGCGCACCCTGGCTATGTTCGGCGCCTTTACCGAAGGCATGGCGTTGTTCGCGAGCTTCGCTATGCTGCTCAATTTTCCGCGCCACAACAAGATGAACGGCATGGGACAGATCGTAAGCTGGTCGGTGCGCGACGAGAGTCTCCACTGCGAGGGCGTCATCAAGCTGTTTCACGAATGGCACCGCGAGACCGGCGCCGTGACGCGCTCGGTCCGTGACGACATCGTCGATGTCGCCAGAACGATGGTAAAGCTGGAGGAGAACTTCGTCGATCTCGCCTTTGGCCTGGGCAAGATCGAGGGCATGCGTCCTGAGCAGATCCACGCCTACGTCCGTTATGTCGCCGACTGGCGACTGACCCAACTCCGGATTGCCCCGGTTTTCGGCTTCTTCAAGGCCGAGGAGGATGGGTTCACGCAGCTCAAGCCGCATCCGCTGCCTTGGCTCGTCGAGATTCTCAATGGGGTCGAGCACGCCAATTTCTTCGAGCAGCGCGCCACGGAGTACTCCAAGGCGGCGAGCCGAGGCAGCTGGGACGGCGAGGACGGGGTGTGGGCGGCTTTCGGCCGTATGTAGGCAACCGGAACAGCATGCGTCCGTTCATACATCTTGGAGGTTCGCGGAAGTCCTCTGCTGCGGCTTCCGGCGGCACAGCGGACTCAAGCGGCATCATCCACGCCGCTCGAAAATCATAACGGGGGAACACCCGCCCACGGGGCTGATGTACCAAAGTGAAGTCTGATCTTGTGTAACCGGTATGAGCTCCCACGTCTGCGGAGATCAGCGGGCGCGTGGGTAGCGGATCGGCATCCAATATTGGCGCATGGCCTCGACGACCGCTGGAATATCGGCGTAGGCGTTACGCAGAAAGTCGGCAGTCTCGCGGCCGCTTCGGGGGGATCCGAGCATCGGCTGCCCCTGATCGTCGCGACAGTGCAACAGAATGGGCAGAAGCAGGCCGTGATTGACATTGCTGGTGTCCAGCATCGGCGCCCACGCCGACAGCCTGAGCCGCATCGCGGCATGGAAACCCTGGCACCAGGGACGCGGATCGACGTCGCCATTGGGGTTGCGCCGGTGTATCGGCTCGAACCGATCGGGGGCAGTCGAGAGGGTGTTGCTGATGTCGTTGTGGCGCAGCGCAACGGCGGAGATCGCGGCGAACTCCGGCGTGCCGCCATGGTTGAACGCGTCGGCATCGATCGCGAGCAGCGGGCAGATCCAATCGAGCGGGCTCATCGAGACCGGTCCGGCTACGATCGCGGCAGCATAGCCGTCGAGCATGGGAATGCTAGTGGCGGCAGGATGGCGATCGATGCGAGCCTGGAGCCATCGCTCGAGGTCCGCAAGCGGCATCGCGGCTGACGGCATCGACGATGCTGCTTTATGGCGACGTGGGCTCATGCCGCTGCCTGCGGTGTGCGCCGGCGCGCCGCCTTCCAGTTCCAGGCGAGCAGCTCGTGCAGCTGATGGCTCTTGGTTCGCCCGGACACGATGCGCTCCAGCACATCGGCCAGGTAGGCCTGCGGGTCGAGCTCATGGAGTTTTGCCGTGTTCACGAGCGACGCCAGGATCGCCCAGCTCTCGGCGCCGCCTTCGCTGCCGCTGAACAATGAGTTGCGTCTTCCCATCGCAATCGGGCGCATGGAACGCTCGACTGTGTTGCTGTCAACCTCGACACGGCCGTCGCGGAGAAACAGCGTCAACCCGTCCCAGTGATTGAGTGCGTAGTTGATGGCCTCCGCCAGCTTCGATTGGGAGAAGAGCTGGCCGACCATTGTGGTCAGGCGCGTCCTGAGCGCCTCCATCAATGGAGCGGACCTGGTGCGGCGGGTGGCCAGCCGCTGCTCGGCATTGCTGCCGCGGATCTCTGCTTCGATGGCATAGACCGCCTGCAGGCGCTCGATCACTTCGCGAGCGAACGGCGACTGGGTCGTCTTATACACGTCGACGAATTTGCGTCGGGCGTGGGCGAGACAAAAGGCGAGCTGGATCGCGTCGCCATGATCGCGGGCGAGCGCTTTGTAGGCCGCATAACCGTCGACCTGCAGAATGCCGGAAAAGCCCGTCAACTGTCTGGCGATCTCCGCCGTGCCGCGGCCGTCGGCGAACACGTAGGCCACCGCCGGCGGCGAGGGGCCGCCCCATGGCCGGTCATCCATCGCATGCGCCAAGAACTGGCAGATGCGCGGGCGATGTCGTCCGGGATCGAGCACCGGCATCGGCGTCTCGTCGCAGAACAGGCGCGGCGCAGCCTGGATGGTGCGCAGCTGGAGCTCATAGAGGCTCCTGAGCCACCAGGCCGCTCGCTTCACCCAGCCGGCGAGCGTCGCCCGGTCGAGATGGACACCCTGGCCGGCCAGAATTTGCACCTGTCGGTAAAGCGGCAGATACCAGGCGAACTTCGAGACTACCACGTGGCTCACGAGTGCCGTCGAGGCCATGCCGCTCTCGATTAGGCGCGGCAGCACCTTCGCCTGGATCACACCATCGGTGCAGCGGCGGCAGCCGTACTTGGGACGGACCGTCCGCAACACCCGCAGGATCGCCGGGATGATGTCCAGCACCTCGCTGACGTCCTCGCCGATCTTGTGAAGCTGGCCCTGACAACACGGGCATGCGGTCGCCTCCGGCTCCAGCACCTGCTCGCAGCGCGGCAGGTGCTTGGGCAGCGCGCCGATGTTGCGGCGCGCCTTCTTCCGCAGTGGTTTGCCGGGCGGCTTTGCCGCGGCTGCATCGTCGTTGGCAGCTGCAGGCGGCGTGACGCCGGTCTCAAGGTCGCCAAGCTCAAGTGCGAGCTGCTCGGCCACGAGCGCGGCAAGCCGCTCCGAGCGCTTCCCGAAGATCATGTCCTTGAACGTCTGCATTGCTACGCGCAGCTTCTCGTTCTCAGCGTCAAGCGCGAGCACCATCTCGGTCAGAGCTGCTGGATCGGCCGGAAGAGCGTCGGGGCGAATCGCCATGATCAGACGATACATCCGTGTGACCCACGCTCCAGCGAAATCCTCACTTCTCAGCCGACAATGACCGGCTGCTTCACAGGCTTGGGCGACACACGCGTCCACTCGAGGCCGTCGAGTAGCATCGCAAGCTGCGTCGCACTGAGATGCACAACGCCGTCGCGGATCGGTGGCCAGGTGAAACGCCCCTGGTGCAACCACTTCGTTACCAACACCATGCCGCTGCCGTCCCACGCCAGAAGCTTCACTCTGTCCATGCGCTTGCTGCGGAACACGAAGACGTCGCCGCAATATGGGTTCGCGCGCAGTGCTTCGCTCACCAGCGCCGACAGCGTATGCACCGACTTACGAAAGTCGACCGGCTGGGCCGCCAGCACCACCTTGAGGTCTGACCGTAGCGCAATCACCGGATCCCTCGAAGCGCCGATAGCACCATCGAAAGCGTCGCCAGCTCCACGCCCGGCTCGACGCGGATGCGCGCCCCGTTCACCTCGATCTCGACCGCTCCACAGACCTTGGCCGGCGGCGCGGCAATCTCCAAGGGCTTCATCTTACCCGGCGAAATACACTCGGACTCGCCAGCCCTCCCGCCATCGCTCTCGGCGCCAATTTGGATAGGCACGAAGTTCTGGGCTTTGCCGGCCATCGCCGCCGCTACCTGGCGTCGCCACACCGTGAGCAGTCCGCGGGAAACACCATTGCGCCGCGCCACCTCGGAGATGTTCGTCCCCTCCTCAAAGCTCTCCGCCGCGATCCGGGCCTTCTCCTCGCGCGTCCACCGTCGCCGCCGGCGCTCCCCAGTGATCACCTCAACGCGGCGATAAGAGTCACCTTCCTGCCTGGCATCAAGCATGGCATTTGCCATCGCTTCACCTCCACCCATCAGCTCATCCCAGGCTGTATCCCAAGCGAACCGCGCCATGACGAGGTGGAGGCCTCATGCCGGTTACGATCTTGTGCTGAGTTGCTTCGGTGCGGCAGACTTCGAAAAGGCGATCACAATCGTTGCAATTTGCAGGACCAAGCGCGGGCATTGGTCGGCGATCTTTGAGGCGCGCTCGCCTTGCGGGAAAGTCGGCGTGACCTCATCGATGCGGACCAATGGAACCGGTTTATGCACACCTGCACAAAAGGGCGGCGAAAGCCTGAGTGGAAGCCGCCAGTCTGTTCAGGGCGACCGTGCATGCGATGACGGCGCTTGATGATCAGGGTCATCGACGCGGCCGTCTCCATACAGCAAACGGCCGGGAGGCGAGTAGAGTGAGGAGGCCAGTTGGTGATCGCTCCTCTTCAGCCGTACAGCTAGACAATTTCGATCAGGTTTCCGCATATCGAGTGGACGCCTTGAAAGGAACTTGGCCGGCGGAGTATCCGCCAGCCAAGAGCGATCGTCATCACGTGCTCCTGCTGTTGGCGGAGACAATCTATCAACCTTCGCACATGGCCCTTGTCGCGGCTAAAGCTATGGGCACTAGCCCGTCTTATTCGTCAGAGTGCGCCTGAGAGGCTGGCGAGCGTGGTGTAAAGCGCTGATGCGGCGTAGGATTCGGTTGCAAAGCCACCCCATCACCTTCAGCCGCGAACACCACGCCCGCCATGACCGATGATACGATTCTGCCCTTCTCGTTTCCAGCCGTTCACGCCAAGAAAGTCACAGCTGCCTTCGAAGGCGGTCGGCTGACCTCGAACGGGGGCGTGATGCTTCTGGCGATGGCCGAGCGGCGTCTCGGCTTGGCCGACAATTTGGCCCGGGTGTTCCCGGATCGGCGCGATCCGACGCGGGTCGTGCACAGCCTTGTCGATATGTTCCGCGCGCGCATGTTCGCGATCTGCTGCGGCTACGAGGACGCCGACGACCCCGATCATCTGCGGTCCGATCCCGCATTCAAGCTGGCCTGCGGACGGCTGCCGGACACGGGTCGCGATCTGTGTTCCCAACCGACGCTGTCGCGGCTGGAGAATGCTCCGCGCCTGCGCGACGTGATCCGACTGACCTACACTTTGGTCGACGCATGGATGGATAGCTACCCGCGCGAGCCGGCATCCGTCACGCTCGACATCGATGATACCTGCGATGTCGTCCACGGCCATCAGCAGCTCTCGCTGTTCAACGCTCATTATGACGAACGCTGCTTCCTGCCGATCCACGTCTACGACACGGAGAAGAGCCGGCCCGTGGCGGTCGTGCTGCGGCCCGGCAAGACGCCGGGCGGCGTCGAGGTGCGTCCGCCAGCGGTCGGCTTTTCTGTTGCCGAACGAGACAGCGCTCCTCGGCGCTACGGCCACGGATGTCCTTCTCGATGGCATAGAACTCGGCGATATGCTTGAGCGCCTCGCCCGCAATGGGCGCGGGACCGGGGGCGGCGAGTTCGTAGAAGTTACGCCGCATGTGGGACCAGCAGAATGCAAGCTGAACGTCGCCACGCTCGGCCAGCTTGCCATAGCCAGCATAGCCATCGACCTGCAGGATCCCCTTGAAGCCTGCCAGATGGGCGATTGGTCGGTCGGCTTTGCGATCGGGAGCATAGACATAGGCGACGCCCGGCGGATCGGCGCCGCCCCATGGCTGGTCGTCCGCTGCATCGGCCCAGAGCTGACCGGTCTTGGTGCGCCCTCGGCCGGGATCGAGCACCGGCATCGTCGTCTCGTCGGCGAACAGCTTTGGCCGTCGCCTGAGCTTGCCGAGGAGGCGCTCATGCAACGGACGCAGGTGGAAGGCTGCTTGTCCCACCCAGTCCGCCAGCGTCGAACGATCGAGCTCAATGCCCTGGCGGGCGTAAATCTGAGCCTGCCGATAGAGCGGCAAGCGAGTCGCGCGGGGGAATCTCACCCCCGCGCGCTCCCAGAACCGTACGTGAACCTCTCGGCTCATACGGCTCCCAGCGTTCGGCCTCGGCCATAGAGAAGCGGCCAATGAGCGAAGAGTTCGGGCTGAGCCCGGACCAACCGCGCCAGCCACGCCCGAGCGTCACGGGGACGCTGACGAAAGCGCTTGAACTTGCGAGCCGCCCATCTGAGGACATGCGCATCTATCCGACGCATCGTCGAATAGAGAGCAGATTTGTAGAAGTGGCTGTAGTAGCCGATCCAACCCCGGATGCAGGGATTGAACATCCGAGCGAGATCGTGCAGCACTTTGTCGCTGCGCCGCTGAAGGCCCCAATTACGCAACGTACGCCGGATATCCTTCAGCGCCGTCGGACTTGCTGCCGGCAAGAACGAGACCACATAGAGGCCGCCCCGCCATTTCGCCAGCCTCGGACGGAACGTGTATCCGAGGAAGTCGAAGCTGATACATCCGTATTCGCCTTTTCGGTTGGTATCCTTGCAGTAGACCAGTTTGGTCTTCTGCGGATGGAGGACCAGACCGCAGGCGGCGAACCGTTCATCAACAGCACGCCACAACCTCAGCGCTTCACGTTCAGTCTGGCAGTGACAGATGATGTCATCAGCACATCGTTCGAACAATATGCCAGGCATCTCCCGCTCTATCCAGATGTCGAACGCGTAGTGCAGGAACAGGTTTGCGAGTAGCGGCGAGATGACACCGCCCTGTGGCGTTCCCCGTTCCCTCGCGACAAGCTTGCCATTGTCGAGCATCGCGGGCGCCTTCAGCCAGCGTTCGATATAGAGCCGAACCCAGGCGCAATCCGTGTGCTTGCACACAGCCCTGAGGAGCAGCTCGTGATCGATGCTGTCGAAAAAGCCCTTGATATCGATGTCGAGCACCCAATCGGAGCGCCAGCACCGCTGACGCGCCACCCGGATAGCATCGACTGCCGAGCGCTTGGGGCGATAGCCGTAGGAGTCGGCGTGGAAAATAGGTTCCAGCGACGGCTCCAGTCGGCGTCGAACAACCTCTTGCGCAATACGGTCGGCGACGGTGGGGATTCCCAACGGCCGCGTTCCGCCATTCGCCTTCGGGATGTCCACCCGGCGCACCGGCTGCGGCATATAGCTGCCTGAGGACAGTCGATTCCAGAGCTTGTAGAGATTGGCCGAAAGCCGGCTCTCAAATTCTTCGATCGACTGCCCGTCAACTCCAGCCGCTCCTTGGTTGGCCTTCACTCTCTTGAAGGCTTCCCATACCTCCCGCTTCGGGATGGCGAACGGCTTTGCCCGCGTCATACGGCTCCTCCCGTCACCGGTTGGCCGCAGCCGAGAGCTGAACGCCACGGCCCCTTCGGTCCGGCGCCATTACGGCGCCTTCATCCCTACTACGAACCGTTTTGCCCCTGTGTCCCGCATCGGTACGCTGGATCTCGCAGGGTTCGCCCGCTCGACCGTCTTCCTTAGCATCGGAACGACAGGTTCTCCTGTTCCACGTAAGAGCCTGATCCAAGTTCACGCCGCCTTCGAGCCGGACGCCGCACAGGCCGGTCTTCAGGACTCCGCCTGCACTAATCCCCGGGCGACCACCAGCGTACGCATACGACGGAGGCCGCCTGATTGACGCATGCGCGCGGGCACGGCGAGGTCTATGATGGCATTGGGTGAAGGGTGAAGGTCAGGCGGCCTGCTGATTGGCTGGCTTGTCGGCCTGGCGCAGGAGCTTCCATTCCCAGGGCAAGAGCTCGTGCAGACGCGATGCGGGATGATCGGCGATACGGGCCAGGACGTCGGCGAGCCAGGCCTTGGGATCGACGTCGTTGAGGCGACAGGTCGTGATCATCGTCAGCATGATGGCGGCACGGTCGGCGCCGCGTTGGCTGCCGGCGAAGGTCCAGTTGCGCCTTCCCAAGGCGATGCCTCTCAATGCGCGCTCAGCGCAATTGTTGGTCAAGCAGATCCTGCCGTCGTCGAGGAAGCGGGCGAAGCCGTCCCAGCGCCTGAGCATGTAGTTAATCGGCTTCAGGACCTCGGAGGAACGCGAGAGGGTTTCGCGCTCGCGGAGCAGCCAGGCATGCATGTCCTCGAGAAGTGACTTACTCTGTTCCTGGCGAGCGGCACGCCGCTCGCCGGCACCGCGGCCGGTTGATGGCGCGCTCGATCTCGAACAACGTATCGAGGCGTCTGACAGCCTCCAGCGCGATCGGGGAGACCGGTTTGCCTTTCTTGCCTTCCCGAGCATTTTTCTCGATATCAGCCAGCTCGAAGAAGCCCCGCCGCGCATGGGCCACGCAAAATGCCGGTGTCATCGGCAGCGCCTTCTTCTGCGGGTCGAACAGCGGCTCGAAGCCGCTGTAGCAATCCGCCTGCAAGATGCCGGCGAAGGCGGCCAGATGTCTCTGTGGATGCTCGCCTCGTCGGTCGCTCGAGGCGTAATAGACCGCTGCCGGCGGCGCAGGCCCGGCGAACGGCCGGTCATCCCGCACATAAGTCCAGATCCGCCCGGTCGTGCACTTGCCCTTCGCCAGAATACGGATGGTGGTGTCGTCGCCATGAAGGCGCTCGGCAGCGAGCACGTGGCGTTCGATCAAGTGGAAGAGCGGCATGACGGCGAAGGTCCCGTGGCCGACCTGGTCGGCCAGCGTCGACAACGGCAGGTCGATCCCCTCGGCCTTAAAGCGCGCACTCTGGCGGTTGAGCGGGATATGCATGCCGAACTTGTCGAACAGGATCGTCGCCAGCAATTGTGGGCCGATGAAGCCGCGCGGCGTGGCATGGAACGGCGCGGGCGGCTGGCTGATCTTCTCGCAATCGCGGCAGGTGAACTTCTCGCGTACCGTCTCGATCAGCTTGAAGCGGCGCGGGATCTCCTCCAGCGTCTTGGTCACATCCTCACCGATCTTCGCCAGCCGCGATCCACCGCAGCAGGCGCAGGTCGTTGGAGTCTCAATGACGACGCGCTCGCGTTCGATATCGTCAGGCCATGGCTTGCGCACCGGCCGCTTGCGCATGAAGGGGCGGACGTTCTGCGTCTTCGCCGCTGCGGCCTGTGCGGCAAGCTCATCCTCGCTCGCCGTGGTGACGAGTTCTTCGAGCTCCAACTCCAACTGCTCGAGCAGCCGTGCCGAGCGCTCGGATCGCTGCCCGTGCAGTTCGCGTTTCAGCTTCTCGATGCGCAACTCGAGATGAGCGATCAGCGCCTCGGTATCCGACAGTTTCGCCTGCGCATTCGCGGCTTGCGCCTGCCAGTTGGCGGCCTTCGCCTCGGCTTTCTGTCGCGCCTCACGCTCGGCCTGCAGCGCCGCCAGGGCACTGACAAGGTCCGATGGAAGATCATCCGGCTTCGATATCATGGAGCCATTGAATCAGATCGAGCCGCAGATTCAAACCGTAAAACGACTATCCGACCCGCGTCGGACGCTGGGTTTCTTGAGGGTTGCGCCAATCGATCCCGGACAACAGATAGCTCAACTGCGCCGGAGAGATCGTTACCGATTCACCAGCAACCGATGGCCAGATGAACCTGCCTCTCTCGAGTCTTTTGGTGAACAAGCAGGCGCCCTGGCCATCGTGCCAAATGACCTTCAATAGATCACCGCGTTTGCCCCGGAAGCAGAAAAGACCGCCGCCCATGGCGTCGCGCTTGAGCACTTCCTGCACGCGCAGAGCCAGGCTCGGAAAGCCGCACCGCATGTCGGTATGGCCCGTCGCCAGCCACACCCGCACGCCCGTCGGGATCGGGATCATCGGCGCGCCAGGCCCCGAGCAATTCGAACGACCGCCTCGATATCCGCACCGGGGCCGAAGACCACGCGCAGCCCCTGAGGGCTCACGATTTCGATCTGACCTGTCTCGACAGCTTCCGTCGTTGGCGGCGTACTTGCCGCAACTATCGCAGGGACGAATGTCGGGCCGATCGAATCCTCTTCGGCCGGATCATGACAGGTCCAAGCCTTGCGCCAGCTCAGCAGAAGCTGACGTGATATCCCATACCGGCGAGCCGTCGCCGACACCAGTCGTGGCCCCGAGAAGCCCTCCTCTACGATTCTGAGCTTCTCCGCACGCGTCCAGCGTCGCCGCCGACCGGTCTCCACCAAATCCATGCGGCTCAGCACCGCACTGTCCTTATGTACGTCCATAAGGACAGTCAGCTACAGATCGGAAAAACTCGCAAGACGGCCGCCCTCGGACGGATACGATGGTGCTGAAGACCCGCGCTCTTCTAGTGCGGCAGCGAACGCAGGCGGTCAACGCGTTGCGCGCGCACCTAGCCGAATTGGGGATCATCGCCACCGCCGGCCTGGCAAAGGTTGAGGTGCTGGTCGCAATCGTGCGGGACGAGACAGATGCTCGCCTGCCCGCAGCGGCGCGCTTCGCGCTCATGGCTATTGCCGACGAGATTGAAGCTTCAGCTGACCAGATTGAGAGGCTCGAGCGCGCAATCGTCATGGAGGCCAAGCACGACGAGGACATGCGCCGGTTGACTACCATCCCTGGCGTCGGCGCCATTACGGCGGCGACCATCAAGGCGCTTGTGCCGGATCCTGGCGGGTTCAAGTCGGCTCGCCACTTTGCCGCCTGGCTGGGATTGACGCCGCGGTCTCATTCAAGCGGAGGCAAAGAGCGGCTGGGACGCATATCGAAGATGGGAAATCCGGAACTCCGCTCTCTCCTCGTTGTCGGGGCAACGGCCGTCTTGCGGGGCGTCCGAAACGACGCTCGGGCGCGGCCGTGGCTGAAGGCGCTTCTCGCCAGACGGCCCGTCAAGGTTGTCGCCGTCGCGCAGGCCAATAAGACGGCGCGGATCATCTGGGCGCTCCTGAACAAGGGCGGAATTTATCGGCGTCCCGAACCACTGGCGATTACAGCGGTGACGCAGTGACCGCCAAAACGATCTGACTGGCGCAGGCCGGCAGAGGGCAAGGTGCAACAACAGGCGATGAACCCATGGGACGAAATCCCGAAACGAGTGAAGCTACTGCCCCCAATGCGCTCAAGCGCGTAAACTTGATTTAGCTCCTCGTTCCGCGGATCTCATCGAGGCCAGCGGCGATATTGTGCCGCGCGCAAAGGCCGGACATATGACCGCACCGTTCCAATGTGTGAAATCGACTGAAAAAGCTCTTGCCACGCGGGCCGTTCCACATATGGGGGCAAGGTCACTCAGCCCATTCCGTAACCGCTCATTCCGCGAAAGCCGGCCCCCTGCCCTCAACTGATAAGGTTTGTACTAATTCCTTATCAGTCTGCGAACTGACTCCATTTCTCCAATTTTGCTTATCGGTCAGCTAACTGTCTCCATTGTGCTGTTTTGCTTATCAGTTAGCCTACTGTCTCCAATTGTACGAGTGGCGCTCTTTGATTTGGTCTTGCCTCACCGTCCTCCCTTTGACCGGTCCACCGCGAAAACCCAGTTTGGCTTTCGCCACTTACTGACGCTGCCACGTCGACCGCTTAACGAGGCCTTATCGAGTTCATTGGCTAGATCAGATGACGGAGCCAATAGCCATGCCCGTGCTTTTGTAGCGAGGCTCAAAGCCGCGATTCTATCGCCTCAGTGATTGGATCAGCAGCTTATTATTCAATTGCTGAAGGATGCCATCAAGCTTTAAGCGCGTCAGAACGCCGACTTTCACGGCGACACCGTCCGGTTCTCTGACGACTCGATCAGGCAATCTTTTTTTGATAGTCTTTGGAATATTGCTTTCGCGCAACATCTCCGGCGACATATCTTTGAGTGCTGGGTTTTCGATATCGATCACCCTGCCTGGAATACGAACTTCTCTAAAGCGCTTTGCGAAGTCAGCCGGGCTCAGCTCGACCATGGCTATGTCGACGGAATGAGTTGACTTGGCCTCTAGACTGAAAGCAGCTTTCGTTCCTGTCGCATTAGCAATCAGAAAATTGGGCGTAGCGCCTGCTGTGAGCGTGAGCAGAAATTCGATATTGTACCCAATCGATTTTTCCCCGTCGAACCCAGATTGCAGCGTCGAATTTTGATTGACGAGGTATTGAGACTCGAAGACTCGAACAATCCATTGACCAAGGCCGAGATGCCCTTCAATGAGAATGGGGCTAGCGGGAGGACATGGATGCCGTGCGGCCTCAATAAAGGCTACGTAAACATTCAGCAGAGCAGTCCTTTTTGCATTCAAAGAGGCGCCGGCGTTGAGCTCAAGAGGGCTGATGCTTCCAAATGGGCCCGTAAGCGACGATGACGTAACAATGCCGCCCGTCGAATCGACCGAAAGCGTCAATGCCAGACCGGCAGCCCACCTGCTTAAGTCCGGATACCGCTCGTCAGCTCGAAGAATGCGGTATGCTTCGCCGATTTCACACTTCACCCGTTCTTCGACGGCCGCCAGAGAAACCTGATCGACTGCCTCGATGGGAAAATTGGCGCAGCCGGTCAGACACATGCCTGCGACTGCAGCCGCGATGCCACGTTTGCCCATTATTGCCCCTCGCGCATATCAACGGTTCCACAACTCCAAAGCGAGCGCAACTCGCTAATCCAAGGTGACGCACGGAAATGGGATCGTGTGACAATAAGGTCGCAGAGGTGGGACCATTCATCATGCGCTTGTTGTCGCGCAATCGCTCGACGAAACGGCCAATGCCTAGCGCAAAGCGACGAGATTTATGCGCCGTTCGCTTGCGCATTGGGAAAATGCTTCCACAGAGGTTTAGAAAATCGTTCCAAACTTTCTGATCAGCCGCATCAGCTTTGGCGGCTCGGGCTCTTAGTGCCCAGCAGTTGTCCATTCACGGTTTAACTCCTCGAAATCGATAGAAAGCTCCGTGGTGTAATCTGCGACCCCTGGAGTTGAAAACCTTATTCAGAGACACACTTCGACTGGGACGTTTTCCAGACCGATACTCTCGGCCGAGATTGGACTCGACCAGAACGGCAATCCCTGCGGCCGTACCTCGAATGTCGTGCGTCTTCCACCAGCCTGAAAATTCGGGACAGCCTAATGCGCACCGTCGACCGCCGTCTAATCTGTGGCAGCTATTCCTTTTGGATGCGGTCGTATACGGGTCGCAACTGTTCTTCGAGATATTTAACTATCGCAGACGCCTTGGTGCCCTTGTTCTTATTATCGAGCGCATTACAAGCTGCATCCCTGTCGAAACCTGAGTGGTGCAGACCCACCAGGCGTCCGTCGTAATCAAAGATCGGGGCCCCAGATGCTCCTGGTTCCGTATCGCAATAGTGTTGGAGCGTGGGTCCTTGGTCCCCCACAGTTGCGACCAGCGAACAGGCGCTGACAAGTTTTGGACGACACAGCGCATGATGGACTACGAACACTTGAGCAGGCTTTGCTTGCGAAATTCTTGCTTGAGGTGGCTGTCCCACGCTGGCGCTCACGCCGAGAGTTGGTTTGACCCGCAAGAATGCGATATCGAGGTCCTTATCTGGCTTAAGAACCTCTTCGCAACTATATTGGCGACTGAGCTTGCTATCGTCGTAGGACAGGTCAACAATCGCATTGCGACAAACGTCCTTACTCCAATAACTCGTCGAGCTCATGCCCAGACTGCCCCCGCAATGCCAGTTGGTCATGAAAATATCGCTCGCAATCATCACACCCGAGCAACACCAGGAGCGCTTGATGCCGTCTGTGTCGTAGGTCGCGGTCGCAAGCATGCCGACCGTGTCGCCGGCTCGCTTCATAACGGCATTGCTCACGCTGTAAAGCGCGTCCCAGCGCGGGGTAGCCTGCTGACTAGAAAATAGTCGGACATCAGTCGTTTCAAGCGGATATGCGATGCCGGACGTCAATTCGACGACAATGTCGGACGTCGCAGACGCAACTAGATCAACGAGCACCACTCCCTTTGACAAGCGGCCGGTCCAGCGTGTTGTCGCATCTGGCGAGAAATCGGAAGGCCCGAAAGACGCAAGCACGTGGTAGTCAAGATCACGTACAACGACGTACCAACCCTTGTCCTGCCCCGACCGTATGGTGAAGAAAAGCTTCAATGAACTATAAGTCGGGCCAAACCCTGGATTGGCTCGATGAGAGGTGTAGGTGCGGCTCAGTGCAGCACCATCATCAAACCACCGTCCGAATTCCGTCGTAGCTTCTTTTGGTCGGCATACCAGTGCTTGCGCTAAAGCGTTACCCGACTCAAAAAACAGAAAAAATATAAGGAGGCTGAGCTTACTTGCAATCCGCAGGCCGAAACCCCTGTTTGGCAACAACCAAGTCATCTACCTCCTCCAATCGCAGCGCCGTCGTACCCGACGCGCCGCAAAACTGAGCGATAGCCGTGGAGCCGCTAAGCGCCTGCAGTGGGCCTAACCGCTTAATTTCATTTGCTACAGCATCTGTCGGTGCGGCGTAGTCAACGTAGAGCGTCCAACGCGAGGCTCCCGCTCCTGGCATTCGATATATGCGCCGCACGTCGCGGAGCCTTACCCGCACGTCTTCTGCCGACGTTGAATCCCGAAAATCAAACGCATTTGCTGGCGCTAGTTTTACGTCGCGCCATTTTCCGTTTTGTTTCAGCCAATGCTTCGTCGGATTAAGAAGAGCCAGAATGGGATCAACCACACCGGCGTTGATCTTTGGGTTATCTGGATGGGGTACGCCAAAGCTGCCCGTAAGTGGCCGAGAAGTAACCTGTAGTCGTGCCTTCAGTGCGCTACCTTCTTTATAGCTTTGCGGAAAGTTGCTGATCATCGCGGTCGCGACACCGGCGACATAAGCTGCCGCCTGCGATGTTCCGGGCGTCGCGCTTATTGCTTTCTCTGAAACCCAACCGGGAACGTTTTCGCCGCCCGGCGCCGCTATGTGGACGAACTTTCGGTCCCCCGCTCCAAAGTTCGCGCTTGGCATAAGTCGTGTGTTCGCGACGCCACAGGGCCCGCATGCTGTGACCACGAGCACGCTAGGCAGGTCGCCCAGATTCATAGGAAAAAGTGGTGTCGTATTATAGAGTGCCTCACCCGCCGTCCCATCGGCAGTTTGCCCCGCTGCCGCCACGAGGAATGGCCCATACTGCTTGATTCTACGTTCCAGTGTCCGAACAAAACGCATATTCTCCTGAGGGAGCTGTCCGTATTGGAGCGCAAATTCCCACTGGTCGAACGAGACCGCTGCAACGAATACGTTGAGCGGCAGTGGATCGTAACTGCGGGCCTGAATTTCGTCGCCCAGTCTGATGTGGCGGTCGGCGCTTGAGGGTTCAATTTTGTCCTCAGAAGACACGGTGCCCCACTCAAACGCATCTACTTTCGCGCCTTTTGATAGACCTTGAAACCCATACTGCCCGTTGCTCGCGATAATGCCCGCCATGTGGGTCGAATGGTGCAAACCCGACTTGAATTCTACCCACTGGCACATCCAATCCTTCGCGGGCGCCGTGTCGCCGAATGAAGGGTAGAGGTTTGGCGCTTTGGTCAACGGCACATCGATCAAGGTTACCGTGACCGGGGCCGACGAGTCCGGCAACCCGCGTTCTACAGCTGTTTGCGCGTCGAGATCGGGCTCTGCAAGCGTTACGTAATCGTACGGCTCAGCAATGGGAGCACCCGTCTTACAACTATCGCGCAACGCTTGCAGCGGCATCGCGGCGTAAGCTTTGGCGGGCGGCCGCTGCAGACGCAGCATATCGAAAGAAATGGCGGTTGATTTGAGATCAATGATGTTTGACGCAAAGTCTGCCGACTGAATATCGCTTTGCGTCTTGAAAAACAGCTGGAAGGCATCGAAATCGACCGCGCCCTTGTTACCCGCGGTCAGATTATTCTCGAGGCCCTCGGTCAGCTTGGCGTTGAGGTCACCCCAGTTGCTCAGCACCGCTTTACTGCGGGCGACCTCTCGCTCGATCGTTTTTGAATACGATATGGAGGAGCGATACTTAACCAGCCCGACATCGGGCACGAGGATGGTTTGATTAGGCTGCAGCTTATACAGTAGTGCCTGCTGCTTGTCGCCCGGATTCATCAAGCCCAACACTTGGAGGAACGGCTCACAGGGTGGCGGGTATCCAAGTGATACAATGATCTTGCACAAATTATCCGATGGTCCCACCGTGTAGGGTCGACTAGCCAGCAGGCCCGCGCGCGCGGCAACCGTGAGGACCGCAGCCATGTTCTGGCCAGCGTTACCGCCTTCAAAAGAAACGACAACACCGGGCGCTGTTCGCTTTGTCGGGTCAAATGATTGCGAAACTTTACCGCTTTCCGGCAGTGGCTTTTTGTCTTGCGCGACCGAAGCCACCGGCAGCGCGCTCGAAACAAAAAGTGACAGGATCGTAATGCCTGCAAAGTATCTCATGGTTGTAACTCTAGCTCGGTTAGCGGTACAGGTCCCGGTGGCCGCGCTGATCGCTTTCCGAGATCACGAGGTTCATCGTGCCGCCGCCTCCGCAAAAGTAATGCATGACGGACTTTGGGTCGTACTCCGTCAGCGGCTTGAAGTTATTGTCTTCAAGGTAGCAGCCTGGAACGCCGCGGATCTGCTCGTGCCGGTAGCCAATAACGTGCCCGAGTTCGTGGCGTAGCACCCCCGTGCGGTCGAAGATAGTCGTGTAAAATTGCGGACCGACGTTTAGATAGCGCTTGCTTTCGGGATCGGCCGGGAAAAACGAGGCTGCAATGAAGCGCTTTTCTCCCGGCACGTACCGCACGATAAACAACACCTTGTCGAGTTGCGGATTGCCATCAAACTCCTCCTTGTACTTTATCGACAGCCCGCATTCAGGACACACCCCCTCCCAATCCGCCGCGGCCTTTTTCATATGCTCCACTACCGTTTTGTATTCTTCGGGGGAGGAAAACGATTGGCGCGCGACCGCGTAGGTCAGTTCGCGTTTCCCTTTGGCCCAGAAGGTCGGTACGCCGTTCTTGGTCATCACGAGCAGTTCACCCGTTGGCTTCGTTGCGGGTTGGAAGCCGCGCGCTTGGAACTGGATCGTGGATTTCACCTGTTCCCGGCTCATGAGCAAATCGCCCTCAAGAAGGTAATAGGTACGGGCAGCGCCGTCCTCTGTAGTCGAAATGGTAGGCAGCTTTTTGAGAAACGCTTCAAATACGCCGTCGTTATCCGGATCGGCGAGTACCGCCTTATACTCGTCCTGGCTTTGCGCAACGCAGGCGCCGGAGAGCATCGCGAAAAACGTCAATGCCAGAGCTGTAATTCTGAACATACCTATTCCTTTCTAAAAACCTTAACGATAAAAAACGGTCCCGAACGCATGGCGGGCTAATTCCGCGCACGCACAACCCCAGGGTGACGCCTGAGGCTCAACCTTAAAGGTAGCACAAACATCGTTAGCATATTATAGATTGAGTCTATTTTCTGTCCAGATGAATTATGAAGAAATCGGCTATGCCAAAGATCAGTCGGCGTACCAGTCTCGCACTCCTCTCTGCCTCTGCTGCCGCGGTGCTCGGGCAAAGGCGCGCCTGGGCCGAAGCGTCGCCGCGTCTTATCGACGTGCATGCGCATCTTTTCAACGCGACTGACATCCCCGCTCGCAGTTTTCTGAAGATCGTGGTGCTTGATCATTACCCCGAGCAGGGTGTCGAGCGCATGCTAGATTTCGGCGAGCCAGGCGTAACGGACTGGCTTGTCTCTCTGTTTGTCTGGATCGTCGCAGGACGCGCGCCCACCGCTCGGGCGGAAATTGATTTTCTGAGCGGTCGCGGTGGTAGCTCACTGCCAGCCAGTGTCGATGCTTCGACTGCGGTTACGAAGGAGAAGTTGCGCCAGTTCCTTCAGAGCGCCGGCTCATCGGCCATGGCGAACATGTCGGTGCGACCGAATGGATTTGCATCACCGGGTGATGCCGGACGGGAAAAGTTTGTCGACGCTATCCGCAAGGCCGCCGCCCGCGGATTTCAACTATCTCCTGACGCACTTACCGACGAACAGACACTTGCCGAAGCGGCATTTCTTTCTCCAACTGACGTGGGATCGTATCTTCGGTGGTTCAATCTCTTTGCGCTCTATCGTCATGCGCTCGCCGAGCAATTGACGGCCACCTATCGAGCGCAGCAGCTGACGCCCCAACTTATCTGTCCGGCCGCCGTCAACTATTCGCATTGGCTCGATGAATATCCTACCTCGCCCTTTGCGGACCAGGTTGAGGTGATGGGACTGGTAGCCAAGCGCTCTCGTGACGTGATGATTCACGGGTATATTGGCTACGATCCGCTCGCGCAGGTCCATTTTCGGCGCCAGATCGCTGGCAGTACCGATCAACTAGCGCTTATAAGAACCGCGGTGCTTGAGCACGGCTTCCTCGGCGTTAAGCTCTATCCACCCATGGGATTTAAGCCCATGGGGAATGCGCCAGGGCAAACATATCCCCAACCTATCCTTGACCGGTTGGGCGGCCACGTAAGCGAAGGTCTAAACGAGGCCATGGAAGAGCTGTTTGCACTCTGCACACAACTCGACATCCCGATCCTAGCGCATGCAGCCGCATCAAACGGCGCGGGTCCTGAATACGCCGACCGCGCTGATCCAGCGTTCTGGTTGCCGGTGTTTACAAAATACCCGACGCTTAGGCTGTGCCTCGCGCATTTTGGCCGGTTCGATCATCGCTCGAGCGGCGCCGCACCAGGGAGCGTCTTGCCGGCCGCGAGCTGGGAGTGGGAGCTCGGCAAGTTCGTGAAATCTCACTCGCAACAGCGGCTCTTTGTTGACCTCAGTTACCTGTCGCAGGCGCAAGACGTCGACGTCGCCAATCGCAAGAAGCTTGGGACCATCATTAGAAACTTCTTGAATGAGTTTGATCCAAGCGCAGAGCGGATACTGTACGGATCTGACTGGATCATGCTTGGTCGTGAATCGAAGAGCGATACCTTCGCGACTGATCTCTTCTCGTTCCTTCGCCATGATGTTGGCCTATCGCAAGACGCGATTGAACGAGTTTGTTTCCGGAATGCCATTCGCTTCCTCGGCCTTAGCCAAGGCTCGGCGACCCGATCACGCCTTGCAAGTCTCTATCAACGTTGGCAGCTACCGTCTAAGCGTCTGGCGTTGTTCGACTCGTAGGGAAGGATGGGTCTGGGTCGAGCGCTAACGCTACCGACTTCGACATGCATTACCCTGTCGTGAAGTTCGAGTCCGCTGAGGCGCCGGTGCCTAAGCTGGAAGCGGGATAGAAGCCATTGACTGATAAGGAATTTGCCATTTGCTTATCAGTCAGCGCTCCGTCTCTGGATTCCTCAATGCTCACACGCGTAGGAAGTTGGTCCCGTCCGTACCGGCCGGCACGGAGTTGGGGGCCCAGTAGTACGCGCGCCAGGACTGAAGCCACCCTCCACAACCGGCGCTAGGCCGCCACATTGTGAACCTTGTTCGTACCCGCGCTTGAGAGCTTCGAGCCGCAACGCACGCGGTGGATACAAGGACGAGCCCTGCTCTGCATATTTGGAAGCAGCGGTAGCGAACACTTGACCAAACAAACTTCGGCCATGATACACCTCAAATCGCTTGATAGACGCGCCGCCGAACTGATCGGCCTCTAATTCAATCTGCCAGCGGTTCCTGCGAACGTCGCCGACGGAATGTCCGCAAAAGTGATGTCCGGCTTCATGTCCCAGGACTAAATAAAACCCTGGTGTATCGCCCGCGGCCCAATCTGGATCATAGGCGATAGTTCGATAGCCTTCTCCTTCGAGTGCAGCGGCGTTGTTCAATCCTAGTATCCTTCGTATCTGCAACCGCAACGCATTTATCTTGGTGGTGTTGGGAAGCCCCACCAGTTCAACAAGGATTTCGACGTCACTCACGATAGCAGCTTCCATTTTCATGTTGAGGTCCCGGAATTTTTCCTCGTGGAAGGCGAAGACATCCTTCCCGATCGTCACGCGTTGCGTCGATTGCGATAAAGCCGAGCTCCAACAAAGGAGAGCCACAAGGCAGCCTGCTCCAGTGCAGATGAATCTCATAGTTTTCTCCCTACCCTGAATGGTTGCCATTTTCTAGCGCAGAGAGTATCCTGCGACTTGCACAACGAAAACATATTTAAGTCTCTGAGATTGCTCGGCGCGCTGCGCGCGTGTTAGGGGGGCTTTTGTGCGATTGATTTTGCGGATAGTTCTCATTGCCATATTGAGCGTTGCCAGGGCTGCACCTGGCCTATGTCAATCTGGCAATTCCGCCATCCTTCGTGGCGGCGCACCTATTGGCTTTAACGTCTTACCGTCTCTCCCACCAAATGGGTTCTATGCGTGGTGCGAAACACCGAGGGGACTATGTGCGGTCCGTGGGAACGCACCAATTGCGCCGGGGTCATCATGTCACTGCGCTGAATATGCAGGGCGCACCGTTTGAAGCCAGATTCATCGACCACACACAACGCCCCCATCACGCAGGATCACCCGGCCGGCACGGGCGATGACGCAGGTACCCCGCTTCGAAACCTTCATGAAAGGTCAGTTGCGCTATATGGATTCTTGGTTTTGACTGCGGTTGCTGGATTGCTGATCGGTCTGTTTGTCGGGCATTCCTCCAGCCAGCCATTTGTTGAAAAGCAGCCAGACTTGCCTTCAATGAGCCAGTGCGTGGCCGATACACTAGCTCTCTTTGGTCAGAAAAATCCCCCGACTTCCGAAACCGCTCGCGATGCGCGTGACCATTGCTATTCGTTGATTCAGTCTCAGGGGTTGCTGAGTGACTTCGCCCTTCGGAAGCTGAACTTCTTCCAACAGTACCGAACCAGTGGCGTGCTGATGTGGATGGTTGTGGCAGTTACACTTTCCGGCGTGATGCTGGCTGGCTTTCAGCTCTGGGCGTCGTATCGACTCGCAGTCGCCTATCAAGCCAGTTTGGGCAACAATAACGGTGGTGAACTAACCCTAGAGCGCAATCGGCTCGTTTTGAAATCATCCATAACGGGCCTTTTCATTCTGCTGATATCGTTCTGTTTCTTTCTGGTCTTCGTAATATACGTCTATAGAATTGAACCAATGGTGGATCACAGCAATTCGGTATCCCCGCCGATTCCCACCCTTCCTATGGGGGGCCTTGGTGCTCCTTCCCCCGCAAAGGGCGGACCGTAGAGCCTAGCTCGGCATCGAGCCGCAGAAGCACGGGCTGGATCGCCAGCAGCAACAGTCTCCCAACTGACCCATTCATATGAGAAGACACGGCCAAAACTGATAAGCTTTGCGACCAAACCTTATCAGTCGAACGACGGTCTCATGAGGCGTTATCTTAATGCCGACAACGACAATAGCTTCTCCGGTGTCTCCTCCGCCTGCCCCGTCTGGAAGCAAGGAAGCATGCGTAGGAACCACAGCTCGCGCGGATTGCGATAGATTACATGTTCGTCGATGCCGCTTCGAGGCCCGGATATCGGGCGCTCCTGTCATTCGCCGGAGCTGGACCAATTAAACGATAGCACCAGAGTTGTTGCTTTTTGTTGATCCGTCACTGCTTAAACTCATCGCCCTCTATTCTGGCCGCATACCGACTGACTGCCCACGCGAAGCTCGGCTCTGTTTCGTATGTGCGGATCCTCGAAATCATTACCGGAAAAGGTTCGAGATGCGTGAATGGCGAAAGGAACAGCGGCGCTCATCCGGGCTTACGTCAGGATCGTTACACCTCCGAGGCTTTGTCCGCACACTAAGTACCCTGCGCCGCCGGATCAGCAAGACAACGCATGGGAAAACCGGGTGTTGCGTAATCAAAGTATAGATCGCTTGCGCTGATGATCCGCAACAACATTCGATGAAAGACAACTTTTAGCAACTTGTTATCTTGAATTAGGGACAGCTCGCCTCCGGCTTCCATTTCGTTGCCATGAGCTGCATCGTTCCGGCGTTTCCAGGCGAGCGCCTCCTCTGGTCCAAGCTCGATGCCGATTTCTCGCAAAAGCGCTTCCATTTTGGCTTTCTGATGCACCCTGTTCAGTGAGCCGATATTCTCGCGGAGGGCGGCTTTGCTTTCGTCAGGCAGAGGCGATCGAGCTATCACGCCGTCGATCTCGTCGCTGAAACTCTTCCAGAGAGGCCGATCGGCGATTATTTTTGTCTGGACCTTCATTGGACCAGCTGCGATGTACCGCCGCTGCAACGCGTCGATGGCAGCACCGAAATGGACGCCAACAATATGCGGTGCCGCGCATAAGGCATGCCAGTAAGCCCATTCTAGATTTCCAAAATCTAGCTCATCATACTTCTCGACAATGGCATTCAGTACACGGTTGAGGCGAACGCGGTCTATACCGTGCTGCCAATTCATATGCAACGGCGCGGGATGGAGCACCGGCAACTCGAATACTGCTCTTCCAATACTGTAAGCATCATTCAATCGAAACGAATGGACCTTCCAGTCTTCTGTGTAAGCGACACTCCCTAGGTCGACGAGAAAGGCGCCAAGCGCGAACGAAAGGGCATTCTCATTCGTTTGCGAAACTGCTGGTCGGGAGTTCCGAGATAGACGATGCACCCCGGTCTTTGATGGTCACTGACTTCCTTTCGATCCAGCGCACAGAAAAACGCCTTCTTGCCAGCCACTAAGAGCTTCGCGGCGCGTCTACCGAAGCCCTCGTTGCCTTCGGAGCTGGTCAGGGTTATGCCATCGTCATTTTCGACGATCCGCCTCGGCCTAGCTGTTGATACTTTCCTCCTAATTGTGTCCGGCCAATGAAATAAATCTGGAACGTTGTCCAGCCAATCGATCGTGTATGCGGGTTTCGTGTTGGCGTCGATAATCGCATCTATTCGATGCACGCGCGTCTCTTCAATCAAGTCGAGCTGATTCTCCGCATGATGGTGCGACGTCCTGACGGAGTAGGGTTGGATGCCACTGAGCACAACTCTAGTGCCAGCATTATTTGTTAGCTCCGCGACATCGGTATTCAGGCGAACGGTCCCCGAAGGGACGTTTGGCGCCAATGATTGCGCGTCGGTGGGTGCCCGCGTCTCCAGAATGATGTTGAGCTTTTCATTTCAACGAATGGAGAGGCTGTGAATTGGCGCATGCAATGGCCCCGGATTCGTAACCCGAAAATGTCCCTCGTTAATTAGCTCAAAGGGTTCTCGCTCCCAGCCGATCAAAGTACTGTCCTCCTTGTGAGCTTCCGGCTCTCCTCAAGGCGCGAAAGAGCGTCGCCTGAGACGCAGTTTCCGAATGCTGATGAGCGGTCGTTCTCAGTCATGCCTTCACTAAACCGCGGGACGACTGACAGAAAAGCCCTCATCCCGTGAAATGCGGGATAGCCGCCTCGCGAAGCGGCGCCACAAGGAACGTCGTGTCGCTCGCCGGAGGCACTTGCGCGAAGGGGCCGCCACCTTGCGGCGTCGCTATCACTGCCCCGAATCCGGGCATCATCTCTCCCGGCGCGCCCGCTGCGCTGTCGCACCGCTATCTTCCCTGGTTAAACAGAGCCAAACAGGTGCCGTGCCCTGACGCGCCCAAAAGCGAAGAGATCGTTCAGCTTCTTGCGGGTGATACTGGGCGCGTTGGGCGACCGATCGGGATCGTGATTGCCTCCGTTGTCGAGGAATAGAGCATGTACTCGTCCTGCAGACCGGTTACCGCCGTACATCCACGTGTCTTCGACAAATGCTTTTGGGTCCTCGCTTGACGCGATTAGGTAGCGCATGAGTGCCGTCGCGTAGTCCGCACCATTCTGGAGCTGTAGCAGATGCTCATCCATAAGGCGCACCGTCCGCTGGGCAATAGCAATGAGAAACGCAAGATCGTTTAGCGAGGGCGGCTCCCGAGATCCGAAGCGTTTCAATGCACTCGTGATGTCTGTCCCCTGGAAGCCTTTGGCGAAACCTGGCGCGGCCCCGGTCAACGTCTTGCGGATGGAAAGGCCCAGATCAAAACGATAGTCGCGATGCACAAACTGGTTTCGCCACGTCACCAGCAGATAGAGCGCCGCGATATATTCTTTCGGAACCGTTTTCGGGTAATGGCTTGCCAAAGCTTCGAGCCGTTCGGCCACGGTTGGTCGTCGTTGGTCGCCAGGTTCCTTACGACCGTTCAGCGTGTCATTGAGCTCTGGCGCAGTCAGACCCGGGATACGGGATAAGACCCGCATGTACTGATCGAGCCCGTCTACCAACGCGACCATGCAGCCCTTCAGGACGTAATCGCGGCTATCATCCCATTCTTTTTTTACACCGGGCTTGGTCCACGGAACGGCCAACCCCTTGGGTTTGATTGGCGTGGTGCTCGTTAGGGTTTCGATCGCTACAAGCAGCGTATTGAGATGGCGGTTCGCATCGCCAGCGGTTCGTCGAAACGCCACCAGGGCGGGCGAGAGTTCAAAGCCAATAACCTGATCCTGCTGTGCAGCCGGCGAAGACACCTTTTTGGCCTTTGCGGTCATCACGATCCTCGCGAAAAACGATGTTTAGGCGTCTCGGCCCTTCGAGTGACGATCCTCGCCCTCACGCACTAACGAGCATCGAATCCGACCGCAGCCACTGATAGGCTCTTGTTAGAAACCTTATCATTTGACCAATGACTCCGATTGCGACCAGATCTTATCTGCCAAGACAAATGCGCACCATGTCCGCAAACCGGATCACGCTGACGCTATTTGACTGCCAATCGAAGTAGAGGACTGGACGACCCACTCGACGCCATCCTTACCAAGACCCAGCAAGTTCAACATTGTGCATGGAATAAAGCGAGAACGAAACTTACGCTGTAGAAATTCCGCTTGGGCAACATCATGGGTCGACAGCAAAATCTGATAACCCTCGGCACTCACAAGATTTCCGATCAGATCGGCAAAGGCCGCGGCGTGGATCGAATCGTTGTGTTGTAGTGGATCGTCGAGAACGAGCGCCTTCCAACGCGACCATGGAAACGTCAAGCTCGCAGCACACAGCATACTGACTGCGAGCGCAGCCATCTGTCCCTCACTGTGCACGAGCACCGGATCGATTTCTCCGATCGCGCTAGGAACTTCCCCATTTTTAACCGCGCTCTGCTCGATCTTTTTCTTTTTTACGTGAAGGTCAATGCCGACGCGGGGGTCACACAGAATCGCCTGGTTGATCCGCGACATCAAGAACCCGAGGGGCTTGATGTATTCAGAATTGAAACCTTCCAACTCGGTGGTGATATCGGCGCTCGCAGCCTTCGCGATCTCCTTAACTTCTTGGATCGCCTCGACCTCCGCCTCCCTTTGATCTCGAAGCGAGGTGGCGATTGTCAGCCACTCTTCTCGCGTTCCATTCGGTGGACCATCAACGAGCTCACGGATTTGCTCAAGCAAAGCGCGATGGTTGATTTGCCGCGACCAAGCGAGGCGCCCATCGCGCAGACGCGCGAGCCGACCTGCCGCTTGCTTGACCGCCAACCTTGAAGCCGCAAGGCGACGCTCGGCAGCCTGGACGAGAGCGAGATCGGGATCGGACCCATAACGCTGAAGGGCCCGCCAACCATCGCTGATTCTGCGCTGCGTCTGATTGAGTGCTCCAATTCTGGAATCGAACTCCGCGAAGCGCGCCAACAGTCCGGCTTGCTCCGCTGTAAGGGTGGCAACGGTCGCATCTGCTTCGGCAAGCGCTCTCCTCGCCCCGCTGAGGGCTTCCCGAACGAGACGCAAGGTCGCCTCTGCTTCCCGGAGCAATAAAGGGAGTTCGTCGAGGCCAATTGCGCGACTCGCGTCCACTGCCGTACTTGCATTCGTCTCGTCGGCCTTTGCACGATCGAGAGCAGCAGCCAGAGCAGCCGACGAGCGAAGGCTCGCATCGAGCGCGCGTTGGGCTGCGTCGCGCGCTCGGACAGCGCGCGAATGCTCGGTGTCCGACGACGAACCACTAAGGGATCGATGTGTTTGCCAACGCGTCTTGCGGCGACGCTTCGTACTCAACGCCTCGATGCGATCGGCCAACTGCGCCCGTTTCGCAGCAAGCGAGGTGGATTCTTCAGTTGAGCCGCCATCGAGACGCGCGAGCAGTTGGGCACGTTGCTCTCGCTCAGAGTTCAGCGCGGCGCTGGCCGCGCGGATATCCGACTGCGCCGTCCGCAATCGCTGGAGTTGGGTCGCTCGGCTGTCGCGATCGGCCAACAAGGTCCTAAGCGCTTCCTCCTGGGCCAGGAGCGCTGGCGCGAGACGTTGTGCTGCGGTTGAGACTCGTGCTTGCAATGCCGACGCACTGTCAAAAGGAGTCGCGCAAACCGGACAGTCGCATGCATCGGCCGGCAAGTGGGCTGCGATCGACGCGATGGCGTTCGACATAGCGTCGACCGTATTTCGAAGTCCCTCAACAACTGAGGCCTGGGCGCGGACGCTGTCAATAGCCGCTGCAACGGCTGCTTCGGCGCGTTCCACTGCCATATCGATGTCCGGGTTTACAGTGTTGAGTTTGGCAAGCAATTCCGACTGGTGGCGAATGCGCTCGTCTGACGCGATCGCTCGGTCCATCGTCGTCAAGTTGCTGCGCAGGCGATCAAGCTCCTCATCGCATTGATCGATCTCGACGGTTATTCGCCGTAAAATTTGGCGCTTGCGCTCGGCCAATGTGACATCGCGCTCCGCTGCGATTTTGGCTTGCTCGGCCGTCATCCGCGCGGACACAGTGTCGCGATGTTCGGTCGTCAGCCTTGCGACTAGAGCGCGCGCGTCACTCAAGGCCCGCAACCTCGAAACAGCAGCGGTTGCCTCAGCCAACGCCTCCTCACGCGTCGCAACATCCCCCCGGCAAACACCCCTGGCTCGCACGGCTTGCTCATATTCGGTGCCAAGCTCTTCGAATCGCGTCTGTGTGGCGGCGCGTGACGCTGTTATTTCGGCAATGTCTGCCAAGGCCTGTTGACGCTCACCAAAGAGCCGCCTTCCCTCTTCTAACTGGGCCTCTTCCGCAAGACAGTCGCGTACAATCTGGTCTGCCGCCGCCTGCAGCCGCTCGATCGTGGGGTCGATCTCAACATCCAAAATGTTGCGAGAGGACTGATCGCGGACCTGCGCCCTTGTCAATTCCTCTGCGATTCGAAGAGCCTCGATGCTTGCACTGGCGTCATCGATCGCGCCTGAAATCTGTGATTCAGACCATAGCGTAGTTTCCTGCTCGAGAAGGACATCCAGGTTTTTAGCATCACGCTCGGCCATGTCACTTCGCCGAGCATATGCACGGACAACGGTGTTATTGCCTTGTCCATGGAGAGAGTTGGCGATGGCCTCAATTGCCGTACTCTGCGCAGCCTCTTTAAGAATATCAAACCGCTCAGTAGATTTGCGATACGTCAGACGTGATATGGTCGATTGCCCGAGAAAATGGGTCAGTAAAAGATAGCGTTGTAGCTCGGAAATGCCTTGCTGCCAGGCCGGTGCGCGCAGAAAGGCCGTGATGTCGGCTACATTGCCGGCGAGCTGCGATTTTGTTGACTTTGCTGACAACAGGCTTCGGGTAATGGTGCTGTCATCCGAGAATGTCATTGTCGCGCTGGTGGGTCCAGGTTGTCCCTCACGCCAGCGGCATAGGTAGGTACCCGGTTTGTTGACTCCATTTGCGTCACGGAAGTGATCGATTCGATCGGAGAGCGCCCATTCGAGCGCATCAAAAAGAGAGGATTTCCCAAGGCCGTTGCTGCCATGAACGATCAGCACCCCGGGCTGAGCGGGCAACTCAACATCGAGCGCGGCGAAGCTTCGGAATTGACGAAGCGATACGCGCTTCAGATAGAGTGAAGTCATCCGAGTTCCTCCCGGGCTGCGATCAACTGCGGGATCAACGCGTCAGGATCATCTTTGTAAGCCTCGGCCAGTTCAACCCAACGCTTCGCTGCAGCCGCGGAGAGTCCGTGCCTCTCAAGGATACGCTCAGCGAGGCCCTGGTTATGGTCTAGTGGAGCGTTGAGGACCGCTTGGAGCGATCGCCAGGGCTGGGCGAGGAATGTCCTAGCAAGGAACGCCTCGTATGAAGCATCGATCGCATCTGTATCGGGCATCCAAACGACTTTCCGGCAGACGGTCTCGTCCCTTTCAGCCAAGTCCATTATGCCGCGCCAGTCGGCCTTGGGATCAGCCTCCGTTACGCACAACATGATGTGCGCATTGATTACTTCCTCAGCGCGCATGTAGGAACGGGCGATTACCATCTGGTTATGCAGCGCCTTCAGAGAGGTCTGAATGTCATCGCGGCTCTTCAAGGCAATTGGTGCGACCAGCACGGGATACGCACCTAGCCGTAGCCCGATTTTGGTTGCCGGGAGCGACGTCACAGAAGCGTCCTGACGTCCTCTGAATCTCGGAGACGCAAAATCTGGTTCGATCGTGGTGGGCCAACCGATTGCCTCGGCTGACCCAACGAGCCTGTCCTTGAGTATCTCGGGAGTCACTTCGTGAGCTCCTTCAGTTCCGCGTCTTGTCGACTGCGCAGGTCAGCAAATTCCGCTTCTACTACAGCTTTCCAGGCGGCAAGGTCGTTGATCAGGCGGCCACGCCATTGCCTGTCGTTGCGGATTACGACGGGACGGACCCGTCTCGCCGCCGCCATTCCCATGGCCGGCTTGCCACCATCGAGTATGCGCCCCGGTGGATCCATTACCTCAACTTCTGCCGATCCCGATAGTATTAGCGCATCGACACCCCACTGGTCAGGCTGGTTCCATATTGCGATTGGTTGCTGGCCAACCAACTGGCATCCAGAGCCTAGCGCGACCGCGTTTTGGCTGAATTGGAGATTGCCGCGGTCAACCATAGCGGGCTCAAGTGGTTCGCCATGATGGGTTGCCAACATCATGACAAGTGCCGTAGCCAGATGTTTAATATAAGCATGATCGCCATTCCATGGCGAACGCTGGTGTTGCTCCACATTGGCGAGCCACCGGAGAAATGCGCCGCAGAGTGCTTTGTCCGCACTCAATGAAGCGTGCCATGCCGTCCATGTAGGCCCGATCGCGCCAGCGATCGATGCGCTAATCGGGCCAAGGCTTTCGCACTGGTGACTTTCGACGACTAATTCGATTCGCTGTCCCAGAAGGCGCAGCAGGCAAGCGTCAATCGCCTCCTCTAAACCGTTTACTTCTAGGGCCAGAGCTGGGTAGTGCGAGAGCGCGACCGGGGCCGCACTAATCGCCGGCACCAATGTTTGCCAGTCGTCTAGAGCGTCAGGATCGGCGGAGAGGACGATACGACCACCACTGGCCAACGCCAGACGAACAATGTCAGCCGAGCCCGGAATCTTCGCTGGAGTGGCAGCGAGGTGCAGAATAATATTGGTGGGCAACCGCTCACATTGAACGGCTACGTCCAGAAGACGCCGGCTTCCCCGCTCGATGGGAGCGTGGGCAGCCGGATCGACCCCAAGAATTATCGTTGCCTTGGCGGTGGCGACGCTCGTACTGGAGGTTAGCTGCGACGCGTGATCTTCGAGCTTTGAGATGCGAAGCGCTCCGAAAAAATCATACGTTTCAGGATCGAGCACCGGAGGCGCGATAAGGTCAGGGCGCGACGCAAATAGCGCGGTCATATGCGCTCTGTACGTTTCGAAGTAGGAGCCGACAGCCTGATAGCGCAACGAGCGATTAGGACCGTGTCGAAGAACCACATGATCGAGTGCATCGGCAAATGGCGCACCGTCGACATGCAGGCCGCCGACTTGAAATCGTCCGACGCTCGCGGTTACGTCGGTGACAAGGCCCGAGCTTCGCTGGACCGGTCGAGCCGCTTGCTTTGCCGCTTCAAGGACCGCGAAAGCCATAACCTGATTCAGTTGCGCCGCCTTTCCTGCAGCAAACAACGGGCCAGAGCTATTGATCGTGACTTTTCGGTCGGATCGCAACAGTTGACTGAGCCGGTCGAGGACGCCCCGCGCTTCAAACAAAGGTAGGAGATGCGTAGTGAAGGCCGCTTCAAGATCGCCACCAACCGCAACGCCGGCACAGGCGGATTCAGTGGCGGCTCGAAGAGCGTCATCGCGAAAATAGTCTAGGAAGCGGCGCGTAAAGCCGACGTGCTCGAAATTGTGAATCAAGAGGTTCAGCAGGTCGGTCAGCCCGCCGTCGCCATTACCACTGACGATATAGGTCGTTGGGCTGTATGGCTCAGCGCCAACCGAGCCCGTGGAATTTTGCTTCCAATAGTGAAGAGGGATCGCAGCGCCACAAGGAATCTCATCACCGAAGCCGATCGCAAGCACGACGCGATCAAACTCTCGGTGGTGGACTGCGCCGTCCGCCTCCAGACCAAGCCGCCAGCGGGGCGCTATTCTTTCAAGCGAGACTAAGCGATGGCCAGATTTGAAATAAAAATTCTGCAGGCGCGTTTTTGCGGCATAGAAATCCGCCTGGAGCTGAGCGCAGACTGCACCCCCATTATTAGCGGACCAATCCAAAATTGGTAGACCCGCGCGGTTATCCAAGGATCCCAACCGAGGCCATTCGTAGATGTGAGGGTGCAGAAGTCGCGGTGACGCACTTTGCAACTGCAGGATCGCCCCGGCCGTATCATACAGCGTCACGTCGTTGCCGAGTAGCGCTAATCCTAAGGCAGCCGTAACGCCAGCCGCGCCCGCGCCGACCACGGCGACGTAATCAGTGGACTTCAATTTTCCGGAGCGGCTCAACGCATGCACCAGCCGGAGCGCCCGCACCTGTTGTGAATAGAACGTGATCCGCCGATCAAATGTGCCGACGAAGTGAAGGCCAACGTCGGCTGAACTCTCCGTTACGAGAAGCCAATCATCAAAAGGAAGCCCGGCAGCCATAGAACTAGCCCGTCTTATTCGTCAGAGGGCGCCTGAGAGGCTGGCGAGCGTGGTGTAAAGCGCTGATGCGGCGTAGGATTCGGTTGCAAAGCCAACCCCATCACCTCAACCGCGAACGCCACGCCCGCCATGACCGATGATACGATTCTGCCCTTCTCGTTTCCAGCCGTTCACGCCAAGAAAGTCACAGCTGCCTTCGATGGCGGTCGGCTGACCTCGAACGGGGGCGTGATGCTTCTGGCGATGGCCGAGCGGCGTCTCGGCTTGGCCGACAATTTGGCCCGGGTGTTCCCGGATCGGCGCGATCCGACGCGGGTCGTGCACAGCCTGGTCGATATGTTCCGCGCGCGCATGTTCGCGATCTGCTGCGGCTACGAGGACGCCGACGACCTTGATCATCTGCGGTCCGATCCGGCATTCAAGCTGGCCTGCGGTCGGCTGCCGGACACGGGCCGGGATTTGTGTTCCCAACTGACGCTGTCGCGGCTGGAGAATGCTCCGCGCCTGCGCGACGTGATCCGACTGACCTACATTTTGGTCGACGCATGGATGGATAGCTACCCGCGCGAGCCGGCATCCGTCACGCTCGACATCGATGATACCTGCGATGTCGTCCACGGCCATCAGCAGCTCTCGCTGTTCAACGCTCATTATGACGAACGCTGCTTCCTGCCGATCCACGTCTACGACACGGAGAAGAGCCGGCCCGTGGCGGTCGTGCTGCGGCCCGGCAAGACGCCGGGCGGCGTCGAGGTGCGTGCCCATCTGCGCCGCCTGGTACGGCATATCCGGACGCGGTGGCACAACAACACGCGAATTACGTTCCGTGGCGACGGGCACTATGCCCGGCCGGAGGCAATGGCGTGGTGCGAGACCAACGGCATCGACTACATCTTCGGTCTGTCCGGCACCAAGCCGCTCGCCAGAAAACTCGACGAGGCCGCCGACGACATCCGCACGCGACGCGCCATCGAGAACCTGCCGGTTCTGCGTGGCTATACCGAGACGCGCCACAAGGCAAAGTCCTGGGATCGCGAACGGCGTACCGTCGCCCGTTTGAGGCGACGATGCTCGGCCTCGACATCCGTTTCGTCGTCACCAGCCTCGATGTCGGCTCGGCCGAGTGGATCTACGACAGCCTGTATTGCGCGCGCGGCCAAGCCGAGAATCTGATCAAGCTGCATAAGACACAGCTCGCCTCCGACCGCACCAGCTGCCGTTCGGCGCTCGCCAATCAAGTCCGCCTCGTTCTCCACACCGCCGCTTATTGGCTGATGCTGACCGTGCGCGACGCGATTCCCAAAGCCCGGGAATTGGCCACAGCCGAGTTCGCGACGCTGCGTCTTCGTCTCTTGAAACTCGCTGCCCGTGTCGTCGAGACCACGAGCCGCATTCGCCTTGCGTTTGCCGCGGCATGTCCCGAAGCCGACCTGATCCGCGGCTTGCCAGGCGCGCTGCTGCCGCTCGGTCCTTGACCGGCGGGGCGTCCGCCCCCCGTTCGCCCAACCCATCCCTCAAGCGCGTTGCAAAGTACCGGTCGTCAGGCGGTGAAAAGCCGAAGGCAATCCCGCGCGCCTCGTCAGAGCAGATGTGCGGCCACATCAATCGGACTAAAAAAAGCACTCTCACGAATAGGACGGGCTAGATCGACAACAGATCATTTCTACTCGTAGTGAAAGGCCGCCCCCCGACATACGCCCACGAAGCTGTAGCTTTTTCCGCCATGCGAATCCCCCGTTTTTGTGCTCGTTCGTCCAGAGCACGCAAATTGCCTAGTCATCAACAGCCCGCCACTTTTTATGGCAAGCACAGAACCATGGAGTTTCAGGTCGGTATCCTCCAGAGCGAGCGCCCGCAGCCCTTATCCGACGGAATTTAGCACTGCGACTTAAGGCCAGCGGTCGCCCGACCGATTCCCTTCGTCCACGCCAGAAACGACGTCGCTGTCGACTGCAATTACGTGGTCAGCACAATCAGCTTTGGGCCGGCCCCGGCCCTCAAACGCGAATATTCATCCTCATTCCCTCCCTCGAAAATCTAACAACGCGAGTCCTGACGCAAGAGCAACCTTTGGTGCATACTAGGCCAAAGGTGCGACTGTTGACTCACGATCAGACTGCGGATGACGCCCCGGCGGCGGACGACGCACCAAAGTACGGACGAAATGCGCCTCCGGACCCTCCTGGGGATTAATCCAACTTAGCGTTGACCTAAAGTTCGGACTCAGCCAAAATGAACAGAACAGGAACAAATATTTTCAATGGCTGCACACATCAACGAACCTCACGTCCCCTGCCCCAAGTGCGGTCACCAAATTCCGCTTACGGAATCGATTGCTGCACCTTTGTTGGAAGTCGAACGACGCAGCTTCCAAACGAAGCTTGCTACAAAAGAGGCGGAATTCGCTCGCCAAGCTGACGAGTTGCGACGACAGCAGGACGAAGTCGCTAAAGCGCGAGCAAATGTCGAAGAGCAGATCAAGCAACGGCTGGAGAGCGAACGCCGGCAAGTGGCCGCCGCCGAGGCGAAGAAGGCACGGGACGCTGTAGCTTCAGACCTGCAAGCGCGGACGAACGAAATTGCAGAACTTCAACAAACGCTTGAGACTAACAATGTCAAGCTAGCGGAAGCGCAGCAGGCACAGGCCGAGGTAGTGCGAAAGCAACGGGTACTTGATGAAGAGAAGCGCGAGCTTGATTTGACGGTTGAAAAGCGCGTGCAAGCTTCCGTCGAGACTATCCAGACCAAAGCTCGCCAAGAGGCCGACGAGGCTGCCCGGTTGCGAGTCGCAGAGAAAGACCAGACCATTGAATCTATGGCGCGGACGATCGAGGAACTGAAGCGCAAGGCGGAGCAAGGGTCGCAGCAGTCACAGGGCGAGGTTCTAGAACTTGAGCTCGAGGAGCTTCTGCGCGGACGCTTTCCCACAGACTCCATCGATGCAATCGGCAAAGGCGAGCTTGGTGCAGATGTGATGCAGCAGGTAAACGGAGCTATTGGCCAGCCGGCCGGAGTCATTCTGTGGGAGATAAAGCGCACCAAGGCCTGGAGTGATGGGTGGCTCGCCAAATTGCGGGACGACCAGCGACGATCTGGTGCCGATATCGCCCTAATTGTCTCTCAAGCCCTACCCAAGCATGTTGAGCAGTTCGACCTGGTCGACGGTGTTTGGGTCGCTCACCCTCGTTGCGCTCTTCCGGTGGCTGTTGCCCTCCGCCAAAGTCTAATTGACGTAACTAGCTCGCGATTGGTCCAACAGGGTCAACAAACGAAGATGGAGCAGGTCTACCATTATCTGACCGGTACCAAGTTTAGACAACGCGTGGACGCCGTTGTCGAGAAATTCAACGATATGCGCGACGACCTCGACAAAGAACGCAAATTCATGGGGCGTCAGTGGGCCAAGCGAGAAACACAAATTCTATCTGTGCTCGACTCCACAGTTGGCATGGTCGGCGATTTGCAGGCGATTGCCGGTAGGTCGATGCCGGAGATTCCGAGCTTAGACATGCCACTGTTGGAGGATACAACCGACCTTCAAAGGAAGGTTGGATAAGCTAGACACTGACGTAAGGATCTAATCTCTTTCCCCCCGCGGACTTCGATCAGCTCATCGATGGAACGCTACGGGAGCCACCCACCAAAATTCCCTGCCGCGCTTCCCCTTGAGCATTGCCTGCTCGACCGGCTATTCCATGCAAGAGACGGCCTTGTCGCTCTTGGTACTCCCCCCAATCCATGAATAGCGCTGGACGTCGAAGGGCAGCGAGCTGTTTCGGGGAGAGTTTAGGCCGCTGGTAGACGTACTGGCCCAGCTACCACCACCAGCTAGGTCCAAACCACCAAAGCCAATTAAACAAGCCCGCGTCCCCTGCGGTCGTCCGCGAACGTTGGGATTATCTTCAATAAGCGTTTGATGACAAGGTGTCAGAGGTCGAACTGAGACTTCGCGAAATGCGCGATAACAAAAAGCCAGCACGCAGCGAAAGCGTTAGCCCCACTATACGCACCGGAAAATGAGGTATGAATCAGCGGCTGCCTTGTTTCGGCCACGCATCGAGCGCCGCATCTTCCTCCTAGTCGGAGGATGGCGATGTACGAAGAATTCACGACAGCGACATGCAACAACTGCGGCGCGCTCAACCACGTCCTGATGTTTCAATCTGGCGATTCCAGAGCGAATAGCGAGCGAGAGACTGCAGACTGCTTCAAGTGTCGCGAGGTTGTCCATGAGGCCCGCTGTTGCTGGATCTTCACGGCCGGTTCTGAAGAAGGAGCGGTCGAGCGTCTAAGGCGGTTCCAGCGCCAGCCGGTTGGCTAGCGCTTCGGACCCCAGCCCCATCTGAAATGTTTTCCCTTGATGGGCGCACGGGTTGGCTTGTCCGGTCTACGAGATGGCCGAACAGGCTGTAGCGTAAGGCGCTCAATCTGTTTGCGTGCCAACTGCACCTGCTCATACAGCTCATTGGGCGGGATGGTGATGCGGCCCGCGTCAATCTTGAGGATGTAGCGGAGAAACTGAATCCGAATATCGTCGAACCGGCTGTTGGTAAGTGACTTCTTGATTTCGTCGCGCGCGAACGGTTCGTTGATCCCAGTGACCAGCCCCATCTGATCAATATATACGGGCGACGTGAGCAACAGCTCCAGGTGAGCGATGCCACTCTCCTTGATGGCCACTTTGTCGGCGAGCGTCACGTATTGAACGTTCGGATCAAGCGCCTCAACCAGGCGGCGGTCGTAGAGCCGATTGACCGCGGTAACGACCAACTCCTCGGCGACGCCACATCCTTCGAAGAACTGCACGAGATTCGAGACCGACCAGTGCGCCGCCTCAACATTCTCATCTTGATTGTTACGCGCGTTGTGCATCTGGCGACGGAGAATCCACAAGATGTAATAGCCCAATAGCGGCGGGCCAGGCTTCTGTGGATTGGTCTGGAAGAGATTCGAGATGAACTCGTTCTCCCGCTCGCTGAACCGGTCGTACTCACCTCTTATCAGGGCCCGATGCGTTCGAACTCGGTCGGTCGTCACGTCCTCGCCGGAGAATTTCGACTTGATGATGTCGTCGATCGCGAGCTCGGGAGAGAGGAAAACCCAACGAGGACCGTTTTGCCCACCAGCCAGAGCAGGTTCGGAAACTGGTGGGTATCCAAGACGACGAGCTAAGATCCGCTTCGGAACTGGCGGCAGCGGTCCTCCAGCCAGCGAAGGGATTGGCAATGATCAATCCCATGCGTTGGCTTCAAAAACGTCGTCTTCGCGCTCTGCTGACGACCATGAGCTTTGCCAACGACGACCGAGCCATCTCGTCCTTCCATCGCGGGGCCGAACTGGAGTTGGTGCTCAGGCCGCTAAGAATGCAGTTGGCGGGATATCTCACCGCGCTTTTCGGCAAGGCTCCCGATCACGACGTTGCTCCCGGCAAACTCGCCGAATTTTCCAGGAACCTGCATTCGATACTTGCGGTCGTCCACAACCTCGTGATCGTCATCGACGATTGCCCCAACCGGGCTGAGCTCGACCGGGCAGCCACGACCGGCAAGGTCGAAGGGATCGACTGGTTCTTCGGGCGAGCGGATCGCGCCCTCCGAAGGCAGGATGTCCGGCAGCAAAGTCATGCGGCGCTGGATGATCTCGCCCGATATGTTGACGCGGCTTGGATCGAATCGCGACGCGCGACGATCGACGGCGGCCGGTCCAACGGGGCCGCCCTCGCCGAAATACTCCAAGCGTTACCGATGCTGGTGCCATACCAGGAATTTCGGCTACGCTCCGTTCGTCTCGGCGATAAGGAACGCGCCATCTTCCGCACTCTTCGCTCGAAGGAAGCTGAACTCTCGCTGGTCGGTACCGGTGATCTTGATTCTTGCATCCGGGCAACCATCGGGCGGCAGGCGCGACTGGCCTGGAAGAGCGCGATGGAAGCCGCCAATCCGGAGGTACTCCTCGATAGCGGAGCGGTCGAAGCGAAGGTGACGTCGCTCGCCGAAGCCGACGCGCAGATCAGGGATTGCAATAGGGAGCTTCTGATCCACGGCATCGACGTCAGCCGCGTCCACCCGACGCGAGAGTGGGAACCGATCACTCGACTTCGCGGTCCGAGGGCGTTGCGACTTCGAGAGTTCATCGAGAAAGCCGCTCCGCTCGGCCTTTTCGCGCTACGACCGGTTTGGCTGATGACTCCCGACATCGCGAGCCGGGTGCTGCAGGCGCGTCCCGGCACGTTCGATACCGTCATTTTCGACGAGGCCTCCCAGATGCCGGTGGAATACGCGTTGCCATCGCTATTCCGGAGCAAGATCGTGATCGTGAGCGGCGACGAGAAGCAGATGCCGCCCACGACATTCTTCGCGAGCAAGGTCGAGAATGACGAAGCGGCAATCTTCGATGGCGAGGAGCCGGAAGAGGAAGCGACCGAAGAGGAGCGCGAAGCCTTCGCGGAAACGTGGAATAGGCGGGAGATCAAGGATTGTCCCGACCTGCTCCAGCTTGCCCGCTCCGCTCTCCAAAGCCGAACCCTGCAGGTCCACTATCGTTCGAAATACCGCGAGCTCATCTCGTTTTCGAACGCTTCGTTCTACGCAAACGGACTCAGCGTGCCGGTTCGCCACCCCGACGAAACAATCCGGAGGATCAAGCCTATCGAGGTTCTCCGCTCGGACGGCATCTACAAGAGCCAGACCAATCCCAAGGAAGCCTCCGATGTGGTGGAGTATCTCAGCGGCCTCTGGGAAGACGCTTCTCCGCCATCAGTCGGTGTCGTGACATTCAATCGCAAGCAGGCGGACGCAATCGAGGACGCGCTGGAAGATCGCGCCGAAAACGACGAAGCGTTTCGTGATGCCTTGATGCGGGAGCGTGAGCGCGTCGAAGGCGGCGAGGATATGGGTTTCTTCGTCAAGAACGTGGAGAACGTTCAGGGCGACGAGCGCGACATCATCAAGGGCGATCAGAGGCGTGCCAAGTCCGCCGCCCAGGCACTGCTCGCGAAGTTCGAAGCTTCCCACATCGAGATCCCGATCGATCTTCGACGAGAGCTTACGACCCCCGCGGCGTCCGTCGAGAGTCTCAACAAGGCTGTAAGCAAGGGGCTGATGCTGCTTCAGCCAACCGACCGCTCCGAAGGCGTCACCGAGCGTCAGCGGGCGCTCGCCGACCGGCTCGGTGCCGGCGACCGTCGTATCACGCTCGAGGAGTGGACTTCCCAGCAAACTGGCGCAAGCGACGACCAGGCGCTTTTGAAGGTGGACAAGCTCGTCGGCGAACTTGCTGGCCTTGGGATCGATCCCAGTCCTTTTTCCGCTCGGATCGCGGCTCTCGAGGCCGAGCCGCGCGCCCGGCAGGCTCTTGTTGCCGACAGCCTGCTCCTCGATCTTAACTCCGCGATCAAGACCGGACGCGCGCGCGCGCGCCTCGAACGGGATCTTGCTGAGCGGCATGCCGAACTGTCGGAGATGAAATCGGCCGAAGCGGCCGCGCTGCGCGTCGAGATCGAGCGGGCCATTGCGAAGGCCGGCAGCAATGACCAGGAGCTGGTCAAACGCGCCGATTTTCTGATCGAGGCCGAAGTCCGCTCCATGGCTGCGGAGGAGCGGCGCCGCGCCATCTTGGCGGGGCTCGCGAACCTCGGTTACGAGGTATCCGAGGGCATGATGACGGCTTGGGTGTCGGGCGGCCGGGTCGTTCTCCGAAAACCTGCTAATCCCGGATATGGCGTCGAACTATCTAGCGGATCCCAGGCTGACGTTATGCAGGTGAGAGCAGTCGGCATTGGAAATCCGGCCGATGCACGCGATACTGGACGGGATAAGGATATGGAAACGATCTGGTGCAGCGAGTTTGAGCGGTTGCAATCCCTGGTCGCGAGAGCGGGAGGAAGCATCTCTGTCGAAAGTGCCCGTCCTGTGGGTCAATATCCTCTCAAAGTGGTGCCCGACCTTGCAGCTTCTCCATCTGATGACGCCGTCGCCGCGACACGGGCCCGCAGACTCTGAAATGCGTTCTGAGCTGCTGCCGGTTTGATGGACACCCGCTTAAGCTAATCCCACCTTGCGCTCGAACTCAACCGGGCTGAGATAGCCGATGGTCGAGTGCCTGCGGGTCGTGTTGTAAAATCGTTCGATGTAGTCGAACACATCGGCGCGTGCCTCATCTCTGGTTTGATAAATCTTGTTGGCCGTACGCTCGGTCTTGAGCGAGGAGAAGAAGCTCTCCATCGCCGCGTTGTCCCAGACGTTGCCGGAGCGGCTCATGCTGCAAACGATGCCGTGGTCGGCCATCAGGCGCTGGAACTGCTCGCTGGTGTACTGGCTGCCCTGGTCGGAGTGATGCAACAGCGCATCCGGCTTGCCGCGCCGCCAGACGGCCATCAACAATGCGTCCGTCACGAGCTGTGCCGTCATGGCGGCACTCATCGACCAGCCCACCACGCGGCGTGAGAACAGGTCGATCACCGCTGCGACATAGAGCCAGCCTTCGGCCGTCCAGAGATAGGTGAAGTCGGCGATCCACTTCTGGTTCGGCCGCTCGGCGGCGAACTGCCGGTCAAGGAGGTTCGCCGGTACGGTCTCGAGCTGTCGATCGCCGCTGTCCTTCGGTAAGCGCCGACGTCGCGGCCGCGCCCGCAAGCCTTGCAGGCGCATCAGCCGCTCAATCCGGTGCAGGCCGCAATCCGCCCCGTCGGCGAGCAGGTCACGCCACACCCGGCGTGCGCCATAGGTGCGGTCGCTGGCGGCGAAGCTGGCCTTGACCTTGCCGCCGAGCTCCTCGTCGCTGCGGGATCTGGCGCTGGGAGAGCGGTTCAGCCAGGCATGGAAGCCCGACCGCGACACTCCCAGCGCATCGCATAGCCATGCCACCGGCCAGATCGTCCGGTGCTTCGCGACGAAGGCGAACTTCATGTCGCTTCCTTCGCGAAGTAGGCTGCGGCCTTCCTAAGAAACAGCCTGATTGGCGTTGCACGGAATGGCCTGCAAGACAAAGCCGAGCGATTTGGCCCGGCGCTGAAGGTTAGCGAGGACGCGGCTGCGATATTGTCGCTCATATTGGTCGGCACCTGGATCCCTGTAGCTCATGCCATGCCGGAGTGTGTTGTAGAATAAAACTGCAATCTTGCGGGCGGTCGCCGTCACCGCCTTCGACTTGCCCGCGCGTGAGGACAGCCGGCGATAGAATGCTCCGAGCGCCGTATCGCTCCGCCCCACGGTTGTGGCTGCCAATCGCAGTAGTGCGGCTGCCCGGCTGGAGGATCTCCGCGTGCGTGAAGATAGTACCTTGCCACCGGAGATTTTGTTGCCGGGTGCGAGGCAGAGCCAAGAGGTGAAGTGCTTGGCGGTTGGCCACGCCCTCAGATCCTTGCCGCACTCGCCGACGAGCTTCAATGCGAGTGACGGACCCAGCCCATGGATCTCAGTCAGATCAACGCCGAGCACACCGTACAGCGCGGTCCTGACATCGAAGGTGGGTGTGTTGACCTGCTTGGTCTTTACGCGTGGCTGGGATAGCTTTCCGACCGGCTTTGCTTCTCTGTTGCTAAGCGCGGCGATCAAGACTTCGAGCTTGCGGTCGCAGTCCAGCATCTTCGCCTGGTAGATGTCGTAGAGTTCCAGCGATTGGGTCAGAGCGAAGACATGTTCCTCCCGGTCGTTGCCGATCAGCGCCGCGCGGATCGTCTCCGTTGAAGAATGGCAGCGCACGTCTCGATAGGTTGCCAGAACGTCGGGATTGCGCTCGCCTGCAACAATGGCTCGGATAATCCGCATACCAGTCGCTCCGGTGATATCCGAGACGACATGATGGAGCTGCAGGTTCATCTCCATCAGAGCCTTCTGCATGTGCTGGATATGGGCGGCAGCATATTCAACCAGCCGCTCCCGCTGGCGCAGATAAGCGCGCAGGGTCGCAATCTCGGCATCGGGACGGAAGCTGCCGCGTAACAGCCCATAGGAATGAAGCTGGCGTAACCACGCAGCATCGCTGACATCGGTCTTGCGCCCGGGCACATTCTTGGCATACCGCGCGTTGACCAGAATGACCTCGAACCCGCGCTGCTCCAGAATCTCGTAGACCGGGATCCAATAGACGCCAGTGGATTCCATCGCGACGCTGGTCACACCGCATGTCTTGAACCAGTCCGCCAGACTATGCAGGTCCTGTGTGAACGTGCTGAACGTGCGCACTGGGACATCGGTGCAGGCCGGGTTCACGGCGGCCATGTGCATCTTTGATCCGATGTCGATGGCAGCCGCCCCGACGTTGACTGGCTTCAATTCCGGGCGATCTGCAGTTGTCGTCTTGAGCATTGCGGGTCCTCCGTCCAATCATGGGCAGGAGGGTCTGGGTTATGCCAATTTGTCATCTTCCTAATCGGGATCGCCGCCGGAGCGCCGTCACCACTCTCAAGTCCGCATGCACCCATGGACCACGTTTTTTAACGGGGACAGTGCCTCCAATAAGCTGACGGCCGCTACCCTCCCGGCCTCAGACGATAGCACAAGGCTGTTTCTACCCCGCGCAGGCACGCCACGGCGCTGGACAGTTTTTTAGGATATCCCGCTCGGCCTTCAGCTTGGCGACCTCACGGCGCAGCCGCTCGATCTCCTGCTGCTCCGGCTTCATCTGCCCGTGGCCGGGAAAGGCTTGCGCCGGGTCGGAGCCCAACTCCTTCACCCATTTGCGGAGAACATTCTCATGAACATCCAGGTCACGGCCAGCTTGCGCCACCGACACCCCACGTTGCCGCACCAGCTTGACCGCCTCGACCTTGAACTCGCGGCTGAACTTCCGTCTTTTCATCGCCACCTCCGGCTTCATGAAACACCTAATCTCGGTGTCCATCAAACCGGCAGCAGCTCATTCCGCACAGTCATGAGTCATCATCGGTGATCGGCCACCGGAGGCCCAAGCTCTTCGAAGACGTAAGTCGCTTCTGACGTGAAAACCACGCCTCAATCGTGATTTCTAAGCAAAATGTAGCAAGCTTTCATTCACATCCGTCCGCCTCTTGCGTCGGTACGCTGCGTAAACTGATAAGCTTTCAGCGAAAACCTTATCAGTCGGATGTTGCTGGCGGCAGCCAGCTGTCGCAACTTAACTCATGATCTTGCCGGACTTGTGCGAACATTGATACCAGCGGCTTGCCACGCCTGCGCATGCCGAACCGGCTACATGGGCAGCCGGCTTAATCAGTGAGCCTGTATTTTTTCCAGATGCGCTCGGCTTGCGCCAGCGTGTAAGGCCCGCTCTGACCCGTAAAGATTGGAGTAATTGGCCGAAAATCATGAATAGCTCGCGGCGAACCGAGTCTCTTTCCATTGTCGAACTGGATGATCGTTATGCCCTTATCACGCCTTACGGACACTATAGTCCCCATCCACCACTCGTTAGGCTTGATGCTAGCGGAGCCTATGACCCTTTGTCCTTCCATGAATGAAAGTGTTTGCTCTTTAATACCTTTAACGACAGGCCTGAACTTTGCGATCCGTGTCGTCCTCGGGGCGGCTTTTACGGAAATGGTGTCGATGAATTGCGGACTATAGGGGCCACTGAGCAGATGAGGAGCCTTGTGTTTGAGAAATCGCAATGAAGTTGCGCCGTGCCAACCTTTCTGACCGTTGTTCTCTGCGACGTGCCAAGCAGAGGGATTCGATGCAACTTTGGTTACTCGTCCGACATACCACTTGGACTCTCGATCGACAGCGACCCACTTTGATTTTCCGGGCCATATACTCTCCGATAAGTCTGCCAGCGTTCGCGCATACTCTCTTGTGTAAGGACCGCACTGGTGTTTACCAAAGGGCAGAGCAGATTTCACCCTGATTACATCGAAAGAGTCCTTGGCATGTAGCCGTACCTTCCCGTGACAAAATCGTATTCTTACCCTACCGTCAGGTAGCGTCCGCTGTACTCTCCCAGCGTACCACACACCTGCAGTCCCAAACGACCATACCCTCGTGAGGCGCCAAAGCGCCAATACCAGCGAACCTTTCCCTAACGTCATGGCTGCCCTCCACAATTCAACAGCCTAATAGTAACATCGCTCTAGCCAGTCGGGCGCGTTTGTTGGCGAACCGCGGATTGCGATCACGACTTCATATACAAGATTGATTTTCAGTGGGAAAGAGCCGCATGTAATCGCGCTGAAAACTGGCGCGCGGATTCATCAGGTTCGAGGACTACGTCCTGGTCACCGGGGAGCTGGAGGAGGCGAAGGACAGGCTGGACCTGGCGGCTGAGAAGTTTCCGGACGAGGAAGTCGACGCCTGCGAATTGTAGCGAGCGCTTCGCGCTCAGATCTTCCGGCCATCCGCCGCAGCTCAGCGCCCGATGCCGAGCTGGTGTGCCTTCGCCCTCAGTGCGGGGACCGACCGCTTCATCTGCTTCGAGATATTGTCGATCGGCGTCCTGGCCTTGGAATGGGCCTTGAGGGCCCTCACGTCGTCCTTGTTGTATCGAGGCGGAGCCTTCTTGGTCGTCTTCTTCGTCTTCGCCGTCGGACTCCCTTCCGGGTTGGGGTTGCAGCGACGCAAACGCAGCGCGGCTGTGGATTGTTCCGGACCGTCGTGGGGTAGCGAGGGCTTCGCCCTGATCTAAGATCTGACCGAAAGAGTCCCACCTCGCCGCGGCGCCGACTAGTAACACTCTCCGGGCTCACCTATATCGCGGTTCGTCACTGCCACCAGGAGAGGGAGATGTCCCGCACCCCATGGGCAGCCAGAACCGCCGCCGCGATCTCCGAGGCCATCATCGGCCTCTGTGGCCGTCCTGAGCACGTCTAGTAATCTCTCCTAAATCTGCAAGTCCTGAAGGACCAGCATAGACCAATGGTGGGATTCGGCTGCCACCAATCCAGGTAGGTGCGGTGCAGTCCTTTTCCGCGATACTCCTTGCTCGCACCCTTGAGGATTGAGCCTCTCGGGGGGGGGCAAGGTGGTCAGTCTCGCTAACCCGTCCTATTCGTGAGAGTGCGTTTTTTTAGTCCGATTGATGTGGCCGCACATCTGCTCTGACGAGGCGCGCGGGATTGCCTTCGGCTTTTCACCGCCTGACGACCGGTACTTTGCAACGCGCTTGAGGGATGGGTTGGGCGAACGAGGGGCGGACGCCCCGCCGGTCAAGGACCGAGCGGCAGCAGCGCGCCTGGCAAGCCGCGGATCAGGTCGGCTTCGGGACATGCCGCGGCAAACGCAAGGCGAATGCGGCTCGTGGTCTCGACGACACGGGCAGCGAGTTTCAAGAGACGAAGACGCAGCGTCGCGAACTCGGCTGTGGCCAATTCCCGGGCTTTGGGAATCGCGTCGCGCACGGTCAGCATCAGCCAATAAGCGGCGGTGTGGAGAACGAGGCGGACTAGATTGGCGAGCGCCGAACGGCAGCTGGTGCGATCGGAGGCGAGCTGTGTCTTATGCAGCTTGATCAGATTCTCGGCTTGGCCGCGCGCGCAATACAGGCTGTCGTAGATCCACTCGGCCGAGCCGACATCGAGGCTGGTGACGACGAAACGGATGTCGAGGCCGAGCATCGTCGCCTCAATACGGGCGACGGTACGTCGTTCGCGATCCCAGGACTTTGCCTTGTGGCGCGTCTCGGTATAGCCACGCAGAACCGGCAGGTCCTCGATGGCACGGCGCGTGCGGATGCCGTCGGCGGCCTCGTCGACTTTTCTGGCGAGCGGCTTGGTGCCGGACAGACCGAAGATGTAGTCGATGCCGTTGGTCTCGCACCACGCCATTGCCTCCGGTGCCTCTGGCCGGGCATAGTGCCCGTCGCCACGGAACGTAATTCGCGTGTTGTGCCACCGCGTCCGGATATGCCGTATCAGGCGGCGCAGATGGGCACGCACCTCGACGCCGCCCGGCGTCTTGCCGGGCCGCAGCACGACCGCCACGGGCCGGCTCTTCTCCGTGTCGTAGACGTGGATCGGCAGGAAGCAGCGTTCGTCATAATGAGCGTTGAACAGCGAGAGCTGCTGATGGCCGTGGACGACATCGCAGGTATCATCGATGTCGAGCGTGACGGATGCCGGCTCGCGCGGGTAGCTATCCATCCATGCGTCGACCAAAGTGTAGGTCAGTCGGATCACGTCGCGCAGGCGCGGAGCATTCTCCAGCCGCGACAGCGTCGGTTGGGAACACAGATCGCGACCCGTGTCCGGCAGCCGACCGCAGGCCAGCTTGAATGCGGGATCGGACCGCAGATGATCGAGGTCGTCGGCGTCCTCGTAGCCGCAGCAGATCGCGAACATGCGCGCGCGGAACATATCGACAAGGCTGTGCACGACCCGCGTCGGATCGCGCCGATCCGGGAACACCCGGGCCAAATTGTCGGCCAAGCCGAGACGCCGCTCGGCCATCGCCAGAAGCATCACGCCCCCGTTCGAGGTCAGCCGACCGCCATCGAAGGCAGCTGTGACTTTCTTGGCGTGAACGGCTGGAAACGAGAAGGGCAGAATCGTATCATCGGTCATGGCGTGTTCGCGGCTGAAGGTGATGGGGTTGGCTTTGCAACCGAATCCTACGCCGCATCAGCGCTTTACACCACGCTCGCCAGCCTCTCAGGCGCCCTCTGACGAATAAGACGGGCTAGGGAGGGCCAAAATACGTTCTCAGCCCGAGAATACCCCTGGCCGGAGCCGTTTTATGACAGATAAACCCATCGAACGCCCGCCAATCGCTCCGCCGCGGACGAAGCACCCCGACGACCGGGCACGTGTCCCATTGGAAGCCGCCGTCAGCCTCGTTCCTGGCGGTAGCGCCATTACGAAGCTGGTGGGCGAGTTCGTCCCGACCCAGGCACAAAAATCTCGGGGCAAGTGGGAAGTCGCGGTCTCGGAACGTACGAACGAGAATACCAGCCGTATCGACGAGCACGACAAGGTACTCAATCCAACGACCACGCTGACGGGCGTGGCCGGGGAGTTGGCCGTAGCGCTGGCGCGTGCGCCGGGCGATGGGATGGCGGGCCACCGCCGGATGTTGGCTGACCTTTGCGCCCTGCTCCCGGATGCCGATCGAGGCGACGTTGAGCAGGCCGCGTTTGAGCTGAATGCGCACGGCCTGGTCAAGATTGACCGGGCCATCGGCCGCGATAACTGGTGGCTTCGACTGACGCAGACATTTTACGAACAGATCGATCATCAGGTGATGGGCTGGGAATGCTCCACGGATAAGGATGCCCGCACCCTTGCGAAGCTGTTGTTGGAAGATGAAACCCGCGAGTGGACGCCAACTTTGCATGCTGCGAGCGGATGGGAGCTGCGGCGCTTCAACCCCGCTTTTCAGGTATTGCTGCGGCGCATCCCCGAAGGGCGGGTAAGCCAGGAAATCCAGCCCGATTATCCAGCCCGAAGCCTGAGCCTCATTCCAGAGGACCGCGCTGCGCTTCGGCGGTTTGCTACTTGATCGCTGGTGCCTCAGAGTCACCGCAGGTAAGATTAAACACAACAGAAGATCAGTTAATGCCGACACGCCGACGGTGGAAACCCAAATGGAGCGAGCCGTGCCCGTGCGCTTCTGGAAACAAATTCAAGGATTGTTGCTGGCGGTGTTTGCCAGACTTTGACATCGGCAAGGCATATTTTCAGGCGATCAAAGAGAACCGCTTCGACCGGGCACTGGTCGCTACGCGCGCGGACATCACACAGTACACAATCTGGCACAAGACTAATACAGCACCTGTGATAGCGAGAAGCGGAGCTGTCTCAAAGTTGCTCCGCATCGACGTTAATGCGCTTGGCGACTACGTCAGTCGTCTCTCCTGGCTTTATTTCCGGCTCGAACTTTGGAAAGACTGGCCTGCGGTGCTGGAACGACTTCGAAGCAATATCCAACATCCATCCTGGTATAAAAGAATCACGTACCATTTGGCCTTTCATTATCTCGGACCTGGCGGTGATCGCGGGAAAGCGCGACAGGAATTGGCAAAGGCCGGTCCGATTACCAAAAAAGAGGACGACCTCGAACTTCTGCGGCTGTACGGTGACTTGGAATTTGACGATCTACCATTTGCAGCTCGAATTGAAATTCTCGATCGTATCCTTGAGCTTGATGACGACCGTGAGAACCAGTTGCAATACCGTGGGGCGAAAGCAGTTCAATATTTCATGATAGGTGATGCTCAAACTGCCGAGCAGCAACTAAGCGACGCCCTTGCGATGGTGCAGCAGACCGAGAAAGATGATCCTCTTGAGGGCTACGAGAAGCACATCTATTGCCGATTATTACAGCTAAAAGGAAGCGTGAGGCACGACAAGCAGATATTGAAGGCCTCCGCGTTGGAGTTTCAAGCCCTTCTACTTGAGCCTAACTGGACGCGATCCGGAAAAGCCAACATCCATCGTGAGATTTGTAACAGCTACCGATACGCTGGAGAATGGGATCAGGCCGAGACCGCATCTCGCGAAGCAATCGCACTAGACGGGTCTCAACTCGACAAGGTGCATCTGGCGGAATGTTTGCTATATCTGAAGGACACCGATGCGGCCGCTTCCGAGATCGACGCTGTAGAACGCGAAACGTTACCGCATCACGAATTTGAGGATTTCGTGTTTGCTTACTCTGCCATTGCGATTTGGTCCAACAAAGCCGAGCGCCTGACCGAGGCAAAAACACTTCTGCAAGGCTTGGGTACAGCCGATCCAATCTTCAACGATCGGCGGCTAAACTTGCTGCTTCGTGTGACGGAAACCTTGGCTAGTGGTAATGCGTCCGCCGCGGCGAAAAACGACAGTACGCCTACGGGCGGCGTAGCAACGGCCTCGAGTTTTTTCCTTTTGCAGCCGACCCTTGCCGGCCTTGGCATCGATTTTAGCGAGGTTCTTGAATACATGGCACGGAAGACCCCGAAGGATACCCCAGACGGGTTAGATTAGGCCCCACCACTGCGGGGGGCAGTGCTGAACGCCCACGATCTGAACGGTTCTTTTAGGCAAGACGGCCATATTTGATGCCTATCTATTGACGAACGCGGTACAATCCCGTTGGAACTGCAGAAATGGCGAAAAGCGTCAAAGCCCTTATCAATCCGGCCATGCTGACATGGGCACGGGCGCAAGCCGGGTACAGCCTGGCCGATGCCGCGCGCAAACTCAGCATTGATGAAGCACGCCTGCAAGCGCTTGAGAGCGGCGAGGAAACGCCGACCTTCGCCAAGCTTCCTGGATGTGGCCGACCACTATAAACGCCCGGTTAGTCTGTTTTATCTTAAGCAGCCGCCCAAGGGCTGGCAGCCGATCCGCGATTTCCGCCGCCTGCCCGGCGCCGAGGGCGGGTTCTCCCCGCAGTTGACCTATGCCATCCGTCAGGCGCGCGAACGCCGCGAGGTCGCGCTGGCGGTAAAGAACGAACTGAAAGAACCCGTGCGCGAGTTTGCATTGCGCGCCACTCTTGCCAGCAATGTCGAAACACTGAGCGCCCGTTTCCGTGAGTTTCTTGAGGTTGATGACACCAAACAGCAGCGCTTTGCCAAAAAGGCGTTTGAGGGCTGGCGCAATGCGATCGAGGCCAAGGACATTCTAGAGCATTTTCCGACCGGAATGAATCGGGTGGGGATTCCCAAAACGGCGCGAGTCAGATTCAAGCTGCATGCTGGCGAGGGAGGCCAGCATGTATGGCCAGGGCGCTTTCGGTTGATCTTCGTCAAAGGGTGATAGCCGCGATTGACGGTGGCATGTCCTGTCGACAGGCTGCTGAGCGCTTTGGTGTCAGCGCGGCCAGTGCGATCCGCTGGCGCGGTCGCCTCAAGGAAGTTGGCGACATCGTTCCTAAACGCCAGGGCGGTGACCGCAAATCGCAGCGCATCGAAGCGCATTCGCAATTGATTCTGGAGGCAGTGACAGCGAAGCCGGATATCACGCTCGCCGAGTTGCGAGAACTGTTGAAACGTCGTGGAATATCGACTGGCATCGCGTCGCTCTGGCGTTTTTTCCAGCGCAGAAAGATCACACTTAAAAAAAGACAGCGCACGCCGCCGAGCAACGGCGCGGCGATATAAATGCCGCGCGTGAGGAGTGGATCGAAGGGCAAATCGATCTTGACCCTGAGCGTCTCGTCTTCATCGACGAAACCAGCGCCAACACCAAAATGGCGCGGCTTTACGGCCGCTCGCCACGCGGCGAGCGATGTCGTGCAGCTATCCCACACGGACATTGGAAGACGACGACATTCACCGCTGGATTGCGCTCCGACGGTCTGATCGCGCCGCTTGTTCTGGACGGTCCAATGGATGGCGACGCTTTCCTGGCCTACGTCGAGCAATTGCTCGCCCCATCGCTGCGGCCGGGCGATACCGTTATCATGGACAACTTGCCCGCTCACAAGGTCCATGGCGTTCGAGAGGCCATCCGGGCGGTCGGAGCAAGCCTGCTCTATCTTCCGCCCTACAGTCCAGACTTCAACCCGATCGAAATGGCCTTCTCTAAACTGAAAGCCCTGTTGCGGGCCGCCGCAGCGCGCACCATGCCCGATCTCTGGCAAGCAATCGCCAACGCTCTCAAGCGCTTCTCACCCGAGGAATGCCAAAATTATCTCGTCGCGGCTGGTTACGACGCAACGTGATCGGAAAATGCTCTAGTCTTCGTTGTGCCACGCCTCAAAATTAGAGAGATGCGCGGGACAGCGCTCGCGGAGACCACGCTGCCGGTTATCCTGGTCAACGGTAAGGATCGCGGCAACGGCCGTGTGTTTACTCTACTACACGAGTTCTGCCATCTGGCGCTGAGACAAAGCGGTGTTAGCAACGTCGGCAGTGATCGCAATGACGCACCCAACCCCGCGGTTGAAAAATTCTGTAACGCTGTCGCTGCTGCGACGTTGATGCCGCGCGACTGGCTCCTGAGCGAAAGACTGGTTAATCAGAAGAACGGCCAAAAGAGTTGGCGCGATGACGAACTCGAAGCGTTGGCATTGCGGTTCGGTGTTAGTGCATATTTCAGTGATGGTGAGCAGCGATTTCGCGCGATCATGAGCGGCGAATTCAGACGATCGTGAGCAGCCCGCTCCGGCCGAGGCGGTGATAGAGTCAGCGTTCTGGCTGCTCGTCAAGGGTGATGGTTCTGGCGTTGCGTTTTCGCATGCTTTCGCCGGCAAGCTGGAGGCGGTGAGCGTTATGGACGAGGCGATCGAGGACAGCGTCGGCGTAGGTTGGGTCTCCGATAACTTCGTGCCATGTGTCCACAGGGAGTTGGCTGGTTACGATGGTGGATGCGCGGCCATGGCGGTCCTCAAGGACTTCCAGTAGATCGCGCCGTTCGGCAGCGGTGAGCACTGACAATCCCCAATCGTCCAAAATCAGAAGCTGGGCGCGGCCAAGGGTTTTGAGCAAGCGGGCATAACGTCCATCCCCCCGCGCGAGTGCCAACGCTTCGAACAATCTTGGGACGCGATGATAGAGAACCGAGCGATTGTCGCGGCAGGCCTTGTGGCCGAGGGCACAGGCTAACCAACTTTTGCCCAATCCGGTCGCTCCGGTTATGAGCAAATTCTCGTGGCGATCGATCCAGTCGCCGCTGACCAGCTTGGCGAAGACGGCCCGGTCGATACCCCGCGGCGTGCGCAAATCGACGTCCTCCAAGCAAGCATTCTGGCGGAGCGCGGCCAGCTTGAGGCGCGTAGTGAGCCGCCTGGTGTCGCGTTCCGCGGCTTCCCGGTCGACCAGCAGGCCGATGCGATCTTCGAACGGCAAGGCTTCGAGATCAGGTGATCGTCGCTGCTCCTCGAAGGCCTTGGCCATGCCGCTCAAGCCGAGCTCGATCAGGCGTTCGTGGGTGGGATGGGTGAGCATACAGGTCTCCTTGGCTTCAGTGGAAATAATCCCGGCCGCGGATGTTGCCGTGGCGCAGGGGTTGGGGTTCGGAGGGCTCGTCGAGAAAGGTGCGATCCAGGCCGTTCTGGAGGATGGAGCGGATCGAGGCGACGGATCGCGCCTTGATCAGAATGCCGCGCCGGCAGGCCGCGTCGACGCGCTCGGCGCTGTAGCTTTTGGCCAGCGACAGAATGCCGAGGCAGGTGCGAAAGCCTTGCTCGGGATGCGGCCGGGCCGCGATCACGGCCTGGAAGAAGGCGGCGGTCGACGGACCGATCCGCTCGCCGGCGGCGATCACTCCGGCGGGCGTCCATTGGCCGTAGCGCCGATGGGCGCTGGGCATGTGGTCGGCGGTGGTGGTGTGGCCCCGCCGGTTGGGCGCGCGGGCGTGGCTGGCGATCCTGCGGCCGTTGTGGAAGATCTCGACCGTCCTGTCGTCGATGCGGGCATCGACAAGCTCACGGATGAGCCGATATGGCGTGGAATACCAGTGTCCATCGATCTCGATATGATAGTCGGGGCCGACCCGGCATCGCTTCCAGCGCGCGAAAGCGTAAGCCTGATCCGGCAGCTTTGTGAGCTTGGGCTTGTCGAGTTCGGAGAACAGTTCGGCGCGGCTGGCGCCAAAGTCGCGCATCTGCCGGGCATTGAGTTCGACGACGAGTATTTTGATGGCTGCGTTCAGCTCCGCCAACGAAAAGAAGCGTTGGTTGCGCAGCCGCGCCAAAATCCATCTCTGGGCGACTTGCACCGCAACTTCGACCTTTGCCTTATCTTTTGGGCGCCGCGGCCGGGCTGCGAGAATGGCCGTGCCGTAATGGCTCGCCATCTCGGCATAGGTTCGGTTGAGGCCAGGATCGTGGCGGTCGGGATTGGTGACGGCGGCCTTGAGATTGTCGCAGACCACGAATGTCGGCGCGCCGCCGAGGAAGGCGAAAAGGTTGATGTGGACCCGGATCCAGTCGGCGAGCCCCTCGCTTGGGCAGGCCTCGGCGTAGGTATAGTTGGAGGCGCCCATCGCTGCGACGAACAGCTTCATCGACTGCACTTCCCCACTTGAGGGGGCGATGACGTCGATGGTGTCGCCGGCGAAATCCACGAAAACCTTCTCGCCGCCCAGATGGGTCTGCCGCATCGAAGGCCGGGCTCGCCCCTTCCAGGCCTCGTAGGTCGTGCAGAACCATGTGTAGCCGAATCCATCGGGATGGCTGGCGCGATACTCGTCCCACAGCAGCCGGCGGGTCACGTTGCGCCGGCGCAGCTCCTTGTCGACATAGCCCCAGTCGGGAACGGGCCGCTGTGGGCTCTGTGACGCAGGCCTCGGCGCAGGGAAAAGCAGCAGCTCCAGGTCTTCGTCGGTCATTCCGACCGGCAACGGCCAGTTCAGTCCGGCAGCCCCGGCTCGGCGCAGATAGCTGTGCACGGCTCCGTTGCTGATGCGTACGCATACGACGGAGGCCGCCTGATTGACGCATGCGCGCGGGCACGGCGAGGTCTATGATGGCATTGGGTGAAGGGTGAAGGTCAGGCGGCCTGCTGATTGGCTGGCTTGTCGGCCTGGCGCAGGAGCTTCCATTCCCAGGGCAAGAGCTCGTGCAGACGCGATGCGGGATGATCGGCGATACGGGCCAGGACGTCGGCGAGCCAGGCCTTGGGATCGACGTCGTTGAGGCGACAGGTCGTGATCATCGTCAGCATGATGGCGGCACGGTCGGCGCCGCGTTGGCTGCCGGCGAAGGTCCAGTTGCGCCTTCCCAAGGCGATGCCTCTCAATGCGCGCTCAGCGCAATTGTTGGTCAAGCAGATCCTGCCGTCGTCGAGGAAGCGGGCGAAGCCGTCCCAGCGCCTGAGCATGTAGTTAATCGGCTTCAGGACCTCGGAGGAACGCGAGAGGGTTTCGCGCTCGCGGAGCAGCCAGGCATGCATGTCCTCGAGAAGTGACTTACTCTGTTCCTGGCGAGCGGCACGCCGCTCGCCGGCACCGCGGCCGTTGATGGCGCGCTCGATCTCGAACAACGTATCGAGGCGTCTGACAGCCTCCAGCGCGATCGGGGAGACCGGTTTGCCTTTCTTGCCTTCCCGAGCATTTTTCTCGATATCAGCCAGCTCGAAGAAGCCCCGCCGCGCATGGGCCACGCAAAACGCCGGCGTAATCGGCAGCGCCTTCTTCTGCGGGTCGAACAGCGGCTCGAAGCCGCTGTAGCAATCCGCCTGCAAGATGCCGGCGAAGGCGGCCAGATGTCTCTGTGGATGCTCGCCTCGTCGGTCGCTCGAGGCGTAATAGACCGCTGCCGGCGGCGCAGGCCCGGCGAACGGCCGGTCATCCCGCACATAAGTCCAGATCCGCCCGGTCGTGCACTTGCCCTTCGCCAGAATACGGATGGTGGTGTCGTCGCCATGAAGGCGCTCGGCAGCGAGCACGTGGCGTTCGATCAAGTGGAAGAGCGGCATGACGGCGAAGGTCCCGTGGCCGACCTGGTCGGCCAGCGTCGACAACGGCAGGTCGATCCCCTCGGCCTTAAAGCGCGCACTCTGGCGGTTGAGCGGGATATGCATGCCGAACTTGTCGAACAGGATCGTCGCCAGCAATTGTGGGCCGATGAAGCCGCGCGGCGTGGCATGGAACGGCGCGGGCGGCTGGCTGATCTTCTCGCAATCGCGGCAGGTGAACTTCTCGCGTACCGTCTCGATCAGCTTGAAGCGGCGCGGGATCTCCTCCAGCGTCTTGGTCACATCCTCACCGATCTTCGCCAGCCGCGATCCACCGCAGCAGGCGCAGGTCGTTGGAGTCTCAATGACGACGCGCTCGCGTTCGATATCGTCAGGCCATGGCTTGCGCACCGGCCGCTTGCGCATGAAGGGGCGGACGTTCTGCGTCTTCGCCGCTGCGGCCTGTGCGGCAAGCTCATCCTCGCTCGCCGTGGTGACGAGTTCTTCGAGCTCCAACTCCAACTGCTCGAGCAGCCGTGCCGAGCGCTCGGATCGCTGCCCGTGCAGTTCGCGTTTCAGCTTCTCGATGCGCAACTCGAGATGAGCGATCAGCGCCTCGGTATCCGACAGTTTCGCCTGCGCATTCGCGGCTTGCGCCTGCCAGTTGGCGGCCTTCGCCTCGGCTTTCTGTCGCGCCTCACGCTCGGCCTGCAGCGCCGCCAGGGCACTGACAAGGTCCGATGGAAGATCATCCGGCTTCGATATCATGGAGCCATTGAATCAGATCGAGCAGCAGATTCAAACCGTAAAACGACTATCCGACCCGCGTCGGACGCTGGGTTTCTTGAGGGTTGCGCCAATCGATCCCGGACAACAGATAGCTCAACTGCGCCGGAGAGATCGTTACCGATTCACCAGCAACCGATGGCCAGATGAACCTGCCTCTCTCGAGTCTTTTGGTGAACAAGCAGGCGCCCTGGCCATCGTGCCAAATGACCTTCAATAGATCACCGCGTTTGCCCCGGAAGCAGAAAAGACCGCCGCCCATGGCGTCGCGCTTGAGCACTTCCTGCACGCGCAGAGCCAGGCTCGGAAAGCCGCACCGCATGTCGGTATGGCCCGTCGCCAGCCACACCCGCACGCCCGTCGGGATCGGGATCATCGGCGCGCCAGGCCCCGAGCAATTCGAACGACCGCCTCGATATCCGCACCGGGGCCGAAGACCACGCGCAGCCCCTGAGGGCTCACGATTTCGATCTGACCTGTCTCGACAGCTTCCGTCGTTGGCGGCGTACTTGCCGCAACTATCGCAGGGACGAATGTCGGGCCGATCGAATCCTCTTCGGCCGGATCATGACAGGTCCAAGCCTTGCGCCAGCTCAGCAGAAGCTGACGTGATATCCCATACCGGCGAGCCGTCGCCGACACCAGTCGTGGCCCCGAGAAGCTCTCCTCTACGATTCTGAGCTTCTCCGCACGCGTCCAGCGTCGCCGCCGACCGGTCTCCACCAAATCCATGCGGCTCAGCACCGCACTGTCCTTATGTCCGTCCATAAGGACAGTCAGCTACAGATCGGAAAAACTCGCAAGACGGCCGCCCTCGGACGGATACGCTGATGCCCAGGGTGCGCGCGATGGCTCGCTCCGGCAAGCCTTGAACATGTTTTAAGCGGAGAACCTCTTTGATCCGGCGCATCGACAATCTCTGGGTGGGCATCGGCCTTCCTCGTTCACTGACGAGGCAGTTCCTAAGCCGGTTGAGTTGTCGGCCGAAGCGGGCTGAGCCGCTGAAAAGCTGCTCACGATCCCGCGAAATCCGTGCTCACGATCGTCTGAAATCTCTGCTCACGATCCCCTGAAATCCGTGCTCACGATCCCGCGAAACATGCAGTTAGCCAGGAGGCCGTGCTGCGCCGACTGCTAACACTCGGTCTCACCACCCAAGCCTTTTACGACAACAAGCGCGCAGATTTTCAGAAACTCTACGCCCAGCTTGATGAAAGGAAAGAAGCCTCCGAAGGTGGTCCCAAATATCATTACGTTGTGCTGAGCCAACTCGGCCGCACATTCACGCAACTGGTTTTTCAGGGTTATCATGATCGCTATTTCACGCTGCGCGATGTCGCAGGTCTTTTGAACATGAAGGTCACTACTGTTCAAGTCATGGAAAAAGCGGCCTTTGGCTTGGCGGGGTAACCCCGCGTGGCAAAGACAATCTACTGCATCGATACCAGCGCGCTAATCTCCGCCTGGTATGAACGGTATAAGCCCAACCGTTTTCCCAAACTGTGGGAGCAACTTGACCAATTGATCCAGGAGGGGCGTCTCGTGTCGTCTACGCTGGTTCTGCGAGAGTGCAGTAAGAAGCGATCGGAAGAGCTGCACGATTGGCTGCAGCCTCGGTCATCCATGTTTCACACGCCGGATGAGACCGTGCAGGGCCAAGTCGACCATATCGTCAATACCTACACGGGGCTGGTGTCGGCCGGTAAAGCAAAATTCCAAGCCGACCCGTTCGTGATCGCCCAAGCCAAGGTGAGCGGTTACGCGGTTATCACTGAAGAGACCGGGGTAGGCAGCCTCGGTAAGATACCCGGCGTCTGCAACGCCATGAAGGTTGAATGCATCAACTTGATGCAGCTGATCGACGCGGAAGATTGGGTGCTGGGCTAACGGCGGCTTCGCCAACCTACCGCCCACCAGCCTCGAACGTGCAAGCCCCCCATAACGCTTGAGCATTTCTTCGATCCGAGGCCTGCGAGCTTGTAAGCGAAATGCTGGTCCCATTCGCCCAACAATATGGCACCTCAATAATCGGCAGCGACTTCTCCAATACCTCAGTCTCGTTGCCATAGTGGAGTCACCGGCCCACGTTTTTCGCGGCGGGTCGACCGAAGGGAATGAGCGAGATATTTATCGCGGTGATTTCTCATTGAAGCCATGAGTTCACCGGTTTCAAGATCTCGGGTAGCCTTGATCGCATTTTTCAGATCGTCGATCGCCTTCCAGGCCTGCTGATCGCCAAACTCTGCGTTGCTTCGGTTCATCGCATCAGCAATGAGTTTCCGCGTTTCCTCGGTTTCATGGTCTTGCTCGTAAACCCTTGTAGGCAGATTGACGTACGCAGCAAGCGTTTCTTCCGCTAGCGCCAAGATAACATCGTCGTGGTCAACCAATTCGACCACAGTCATAATTGATTCCCGCTCAAGCTGCGCGGTGTCCCAGAGCGCACAAAGCCGTACCAGCTCAAACTGATGCATGGCCGATTGGAAAACGTAAAACGCCGCCGCAGCGTCGGAACGCTTTATCTGTTTTGACAATGTGTCGGAATAGATCGCGATAGCGTTGTTCTCGTGCAAATCGAGAAGGTAGTGCACCTGATCAATTAGGCTCTTGGTAATCAACCGTGCTTCATCGATCCGTTTCTGGACCGACCATGTTTCATACATGCTTTTTGTCCTGACCCTGCTCCTGACTCGCCACTTCGAGGAAACGCTGTTCCAGCGAAGCATTGAGAGTTTGCAGCGCGTATGTGCCTTTTGACTTGAGCTGCTGGACGCCGGCCTCGGGCAAGATCGCGCGAAGATGAGCGGTTATGCCGTCGTCATCGCGCCAATCTTTAAACTTTCGCTCCTTGAATGAAAGTTGGAAGAGGCTGGCGGCACGGGCGTAAACCGCCTGTATGCAATAGTAGATCGCCCAAAGTCGTTGCGAAATGAAAGGGCGCTCTTTTTCAGCGTCCTTGAAATTTGCCTTTGTCATTTTCTGAATGACCGCGTCTAACGGACGATAGTGGCCGATGGTTTCAAACATCGGGTGCGAGGCTCTTCCGCCGAAGAGTTCATTCAACTCCTCTGGCGTGAAAATCGTATCGATAAAAACGACATCGCCAAACTCTTGCTTGAACGCCAAGATGATGCCCCACAGTACTTCAACCGCCTGAGAGGTCCGCGTTCGTTCCGCGCTGTCCTTACCGTAAATATTTATCGATCCGGCATTTACCGTATGCGCGGCGAGGCCACCAGATTGATTTTCGTTGTGGATCGACTGATCAAGCAAAAGGATGGTGGCTTCATTGGCCTCGTCTGAGGGGCGCGTTCCCGAACGGGCCTCGTGATCTCTTTTCATCTTCTGCAGCCGCTCAACTGAGTATGCTTCAAGGTCGGCGTCGATGACGGCGTGGTGGTTGGGACAAAGCAAAATCAGATTGTCAAAACCGTTGCGCACGTCGTCGGCTTGACTGGCGTCGTAACGTGGACCGTCGCTGCTGGCGGCCGCGATATGGCATATTCTGCCGAGCACGATTGATCCATCAACGATCGGCGCGTTGCATGTCGGGAAAGCACATTGGTTACCGGAATGCGCAAACAGCCGCTTAATCACCGGGGGGCGAACCGTCATGGTTGATATCCCCGGCGCTGTTTGACTTGGCGCTGCTGATCGCGCGCAGCCTCGGCCGCTTCAACGTTATCGTAGCTGCGCACCGTCCCTCCCCGGCCGATACGGCCCCATTCGCGGATAACAGCCCATTCGCCAAACAGCGTCGGCTGCACGTCCAGCTTATAGAACCGTGCCATGTTCTTTTCAGCATCGATGCGGATCAGATTGTCGGCTGTCATCGCGTGAGCCTCGTGATCGTCATCCGGTTCACATTATAACTGCGGGCGATTTCGGCCGGCGCTTCGCCCGCTTCACGGCGCTCTAAGGCCTCTCGCTTTTGCTCCGGGCTAAGTTTAGGCGGTCGGCCCATGTGTTGGCCCCTTGCAGTGGCCTTCGCGCGACCTTCTGCCGTCCGCGTACGGATTAGGTCGCGCTCTACATCCGCCATCCCTGCCATGACCGCCAGCATCATGCGTCCGGTGCCGGTGTCGGCCCATGGCTCGGCAATGGAGCGAAGCACCGCGCCACTCTCATTGATGCGCTGGACGATCGCAAACAGGTCAAACAGCGATCGTGCCAGGCGATCGATGCGTGTGACGGTCACCACGTCACCGCGCTCAAGCCTTGTGAGCATCCGTTGCAGTTCCTTGCGATCGACGCGGGCACCGCTCGCGGTATCCCTCACTTGACAATGATCAGGTCGCTAGTCAGGCCGAGGCCATGGTTCATAAGGCAGTACAAGAAGCCGGTGCGGACATCAATCGCGCCCGCTCTCTGCTCAATGTCAATTGGCGGCGGTTCGCATAAAGCCTGATCCCGATGGCAGCGGCGAAGCGGCGTGGAGCCTCTTCGACCTCAGCGAGGAGCGTGGCATAGTCACACCTCGCTGATGGCTTCCGTTGGCCAATTTCGGCCTTGAGACAGCGCTTCGAGCGCCTTCCGAACCAACTCGGCTCTCTTGCGAAGGAACGACTCGTAGTCAGCACGTATCTTGCTTTCACGCTCTGCTGTTGACGGCATCGCGGCATAGCCACCAACATTTAATTCAGCAAAAGGCACGACGTGTGACCGAAGACGATCGCGAACAACCGATTCACCCAACTCGGCGCGATCCACCCTCTCGGCGAGATATTTTAACGGCTCCTTGGCGGAAATATTCCGGTTGGTGTTCATTGTGATCAGAACGCAATTCAGCGCGCGGCTGCGCTCTTTCTCCGGGAGATGGCCATCGTCGCGGAGAAGCGAATCTGGAAAAAGGTGATGATACTCTCTGTTTTTCAGGCGCTCGCGGGTTGCCTGGTTGCCATCGGCAATGTCGAAGGCCCCGGCCTTTATCGATAGTCCCAGGATTGCTCGCGCGAGCGTCTCCTTGCGCTTTGGCCAACCTACATCGATCAACTCTTCGAGCGACGGCAGCGGATAGTCGGTTTCATTGAATACCGGTGCCGCGTTCCTTGGACCCTTCTTCAACAAAAAATCTCGGATTGCGCGGTAGTCCTGCAGCGATCTGGTGGAAGAAGCGTTCTCGTAGCGAGAAGTAATGAACGAACGCCACAAATAAGACCGTATCACGCCGCGCGCATTTCCGTGTTCGTCGAGCGCCCTCGGCAAATCTCTGTGAAGAGCTGCGAGCACCGGAATTACGGTCACGGTCGGGAGGCGTTGTTCGTCATAAATGCCCTCTTCTTCGAGTACCTGAACAGCCCACTTGGCCCCTTCGGCTATCTCATCCCAGGTCGCATCGACGTTTGAGAGATCAAGCTGGAAAAAACTCGCCTGGCCGGGAGATTTATCCGCGCGTAGCGCCGCGGTCTGAAGCGCGACCTGCTCGGGTGAGGCATAGCTTTCCAGCGCCGGACATTTCTCCCGCAGATCGATCATGAGGTCGTGCATAGATTTGCCCGACCGCGCCTCAAATTGCGCGACGATGATGTCGAAGGCATTCAACGGCACGGCCGAAGTGTTCATCTTGACGAAAACGTCGAGCGCCGTTGCAGCCTTGGTGCTCGCGTCGAGAACAAGCATTGGAAGGTTAAATCGCTTCATTTTGTCCTGCAGGTCGCGCAAGGTATTTTCTAGTGAGCGGCTCGCCTGCAAATCGTTTTGAACAGCCTGGTCACACCATTCCTGTCGGCGCGCCGAAATGTCCGACGGTTGAAGCAGGAAAACGGGAGCCAAACCACGCTCATAAATTTCAACTGTATTGTCGGCCCACACCGGAAGTCGGCGACCCTCTTTATTCAGCCAGCGCTTAACCCGGACAATGCGCGAGGGTAACACCCCCTCCTCGTCGGGCTGGGGCTCCTTGAGCTGCATGAAAAACGTAACGTCGGGATAGGAATCGTGGAGGCTACGCCAAAGCGCTGTGAGACGCTGCTGGCCGTCAAGAAGATGTTCGGTACATCGTTCGACCGGCGCGGGCGCTCCAGCGAGGGGGCGGGTTACGAACGGCTCTTTTTCCCCAATTTCGAGTACCAGGGTCGAGCCGATCGGCAACTCGCGCAAAATGGAATCGATCAGCGAGGCAATGTTCTCATAATCCCACGCCTCAAATCGTTGAAATCTTGGGAGCCGTACCTGGCCGGATCGAACTCGATTAAACCAGGTCTCAATATTGCGATCTCTCGCTTCCATGACGGCTCCCCCTGCACAATCTCCGATGGCTACCAGAAAAAGGACCCGCCTGCAGCGATACTCCCCTTGCCTGGAGACAAGTCGGTAAACAAATTTGTGCCTATAAACAAGTTGACTTTAGTTCATGAAATATTAGAAGGTGACAGTCATTTCTCGATGTGTGGAGCTCTCATGACAAACGTTTACGGTTCACCTGAAAAGGTAACGATGAAAAGCGCGTTGTTCGGGGCGGCCATCACTGCCCTTGAGAGCGACGGCTGGAAAGTCGAGAAGGTTGCCGGCAGCGGCAAGTCCAGCGTCCGGCGCATCACCAAAGGCAAAGACAGCAAGGTGGTCTCGATCCGCACCACCCAGGACCGCTCGATCGCCTTTCCCCGGACCGAGGGCGACAAAAGCTGGCGCACCCTCGATGAGGTCGACGCCGTGATCGCGGCCTCGGTCGACGACAAGGAAAACCCGCACTTCGCCAACATTCACCTGCTGCCGGGCGACGAGATGCGCGACCGCTTCAACCGGACCTACGAGGCGCGGCTCAAGGCCGGCCATACAATTCCGGTCGGCCGCGGCGTTTGGCTCTCGTTGTATGCGAACGAAAGCTTCAGTCCTGTCCATCACGTCGGTGCCGGCGCCGGAAACAAATACCCGCCGTTTGGCAAGATCCCCCTCGACGCAGCAAAGTTGATCTCCGCCGACAGCGAGGTCGACGAGGAAGAACCCAGGGCTGATGAGGGGCTGACGATTGCGGAAGCCAAGCGCCGCCTGGGCATTACCTTTGGTGTCGAACCCGCCAGCATCAAGATCATCGTAGAGGCTTGATGATCACGGCGATCGATGTGTGGGACACCGGCACCTTCGATCCGGAGCTGATGGTGAACCTGAAGGCCGGCGCGCAACTGGTTCACGATTATCTGACCACGGATCGCCGTCAGTTCGAAGAACGCGAGGCAGCAAGTGGCTGGACGCCTCACGCCACCAATCCCTTTGCCAGCGATTACCTGGCGTTCGCCGAAGCGATCGGCCGCGATGATGAGGTCCGGATCATCCGCGAGAACGGCATTTATTCGGGGACACTGGATACCCTGCGGCAGCGGCTTGATGCGCAGGTGGCAGCGGGACTATTCACCGCGGCGGACGCAGAAGCCCTGCATGCCGCAAGCCCGTGCCATCACCGCGAACAGCAACCGGGTAGACTGGGCAAATTCTGGATGACCTCCGGTCCCATCCTCACCGATGATGGTGGCGTCGAATTGCTGCTCGGCAACTGGGGTGGCGAGTCGACATATTTCTGGCTTGAGGATGAACGGCTGGAGAAGCTCGTCGCTAGTATCGGCCGCCCGCGCATTCTCGAAATTGCCGTGCCTGTCGCCAGCACAAACCATTGGTATTCGGCCGGCAAGGCTGTGGTCGCCGCGTACGCACGCACCATTGGATGCCGACCCGATCGCGGCGCTTTCGATCTGTCTCAACGGCGCCGCTTGGACCCGCTGCCATACTTACCATTCGTAGTGAGAACGAAGCGTCGTTCGCAGCGATGGCACAAGGCTACCCGGACAATTACGTGCACGCTTAGCGGCGCGGGCGCCTCGAACGTAAGCACCGGGCGCGACACAGTGCGTTCCCAAGTCTACCTTTAAGTATGCAGCCCACCGCGCTTCGCAAAACACTGACGATCGCCGTTGCGAATGTCTTGGTAGCGGTCGCCGCTCCGGGCTGGACGCAAGCCGAATTTACCCGCAAAGCCGATGAGCTCCGCCAGCAACAGGATGAACTTACCAACGCCAGAGAACGCCTTGACGAGCAGATCAATCGGCGTCTTGCGCACCCACGCTGTGCGATCCCGATTGCTCTTACCTTACGTCAGGGTCTTATAGAGCTGGCGCCGGTTGTTTGGACAGCGCCCCGCGGGATTTAAGTGGATTCCTGCCGGGTTATGCTGAACGCGGGGCCTTACGATTTTGTCGTTGCGTCGGGAGGGCGTAGCCCGACCAGAGCGACGACAAAATCGTCGGCGACGGTCATGCGGCCATCACCATAGCTTGCGTGCCGAAGTAAGCCTCGTCGGGCGTGCGCCCGTCAAGGCTCGAGTGAGGGCGTCCCTGATTGTAGAAGGCCAGATACTTGGCAATTGACGCTCGCGCCTCGGACACGCTGTCGTAGGCGCGGAGATAAACTTCTTCGTATTTGACCGTGCGCCAGAGCCGCTCGACAAACACGTTGTCGCGCCAGGCGCCCTTGCCGTCCATGCTGATGGCGATCTTCGCGTCCAGCAGCACATCGGTGAACTCGAGGCTGGTGAACTGGCTGCCCTGGTCCGTGTTGAAAATCTCGGGCCTGCCGTGCTTCGCCAACGCCTCCTGGACCGCTTCGACGCAGAAGGCCGCCTCCATTGTGATCGAGACGCGATGGGCCAGGACCCGTCGGCTGAACACATCGACGACCGCCGCGAGATAGACGAAGCCACGCCGCATCGGAATGTAGGTGATGTCCATTGCCCACGCCTGGTCGGGCCGCTCGATCTTCAATCCGCGCAACAGGTACGGGTAGATCTTGTGACCCGGTGCCGGCTTACTCGTGTTCGGGCGACGATAGACCGCCTCGATCCCCATGCGCTTCATCAGCGTCGCGATGTGGCGGCGACCGGCGTATACGCCCTCCCGCCGCAGCAACGATCGCTGCATACGCGCTCCCGCGAAGGGATAATCGAGATGCAGCTCATCGAGCCGACGCATCAAGGCAAGGTCCTCGGCCGAAACTGGCCGAGGTTCATAGTAGACCGTGCTGCGAGCCAGCTTCAGGACCTTCGCCTGGCGCACGATAGAAAGATCATGACCGCGGTCGATCATCGCTTTGCGCTCAGCAGGCCCGCCTTGGTGAGCGCGCCGGACAAAAAATCGTTTTCCAACGCCAGCTCGCCGATCTTGGCATGTAACGCCTTCAAATCGACCGGCGTCTCGGCCGACGCCTTGTCATGCCCAAACACGCCGGCGGCGCCTTCCAGGAGCTGGTTTTTCCAGATCGTGATCTGGTTCGGATGAACATCAAACAGTTGCGCCAGCTCCGCCAGCGTCTTGTCGCCTTTGACCGCAGCCAAAGCAACCTTCGCCTTGAATGCCGGAGAATGCATCCGGCGGCTCTTCTTCGTCATCTTCGCTCCTGATTCGCGGCAAGAATCCTCGCCGCTGTCAGGCAGAAAATCCACTCAAGCTACTGTCCGAATTTGCGGAGCCAGCTCTTATCGAGGTGACGAATGCGCGCATGACGCAGGCCGATCAGCAGTCCAAGGCGGATCAGGTTTATCAATATCTGACTGGTTCGCGGTTCAAGCAGCGGATTGAAGCCATCGTTGAGCGATTCAAGGAAATGCGCGACGATATCGACAAAGAACGAATGATGAAAGCCTGGGCCAAACGTGAGGCCCAGGTTAGTGCGATGATTGAAGCAACGGTCGGTATGGTGGGCGATCTCCACGGTATCGTGGGTCAAGCGATGCCGGAGACATCAGCGATTGATGAACCACCGATGATCGAGGGAAAAGCTGCTTAAGGTCTGACCGGGTTTAATTCCGATCTGGGAATTCGCGAACGAGCTTGCCATCAACCAACCCGCCGCCCTTTCCTTCTGCGTCGATTTGTTGAGCTTCACGAGCCGTCATACCTTTCTCCACCACAAGCGGATTGCTGCGATAAGATCCCCACTGCTTATGAAACGGCGAAACACCAAGACGACGGCAGTCGGCGATAACATCGCGAACCCATTGCGGCTTCCAATGCACGAGCACCGGCACCGCTTTCTCCGCCTGATATCAGCCAATCCGGCAAGAACCCGTTGGACGGCAGCCGCACGGGCCCAAGAGTGGGCTCATAAGAAATGAAGCGAATGACCGCAGGTACTTTCTTTAGACGCTTCCACCGGAAATCAAACCGCGTCTGATCTTCGGTCGTTGTTCCGAGCCACACGTTGGAATACCCATCGTGCCAATCGGACGGCAGCATTCTTTCAATATTTTCCGGTCGTTTCGTAAGCACTAGCCAGTCCAATTTCTTGCATTTGCGGATCAAGGCGAACAAGTCATCGCGCCACGATGGATCAACCTGATTGTCAAAGACATCGGCGAGCGACGCGCAAAATACCCGCGGTCGATGGCCATTCTCCTTTCGGAACTCTCGCGCTTGCGCATTCCACTGGATAGGCTTTTTCCAATTTTGGACTGCCGTTCGTTGACGCTTGCCGTGCGGGCCCCATTGCACTCTTTTATACCGGAGATCCATCATTGCTTCGGCATAGCAATTATCACAGCCCGGCGAGACTTTTTGGCAGCCAATCCATGGATTAAATGTATGATCGCACCATTCTATTTTCGAATTTTCACCCATCACAAATCTCCAAAGTTCAGAGCATCGCTCTGCCCGAGACACCGGTCACGGTCGCATCCTTTACAAGTTTATTTTTCGCCTTTAGCGGTGGCTAAACGCACTAATGTCATCGAGTCGACGACGTCTCCTCAGAAGGCATTCCAAGGGAGAATGGCGTGTGCCGTTTTTCTGTCGCTTGGAGCGACAAGTATGAATTTCTCATAAGGTGGTTCTTGCGATTCATCATGCGCGCAGGGATCACTTTGCGGCAAAGCCACGAAATGGATTGCAGGCGAGGCTCTCATCAAGAAGAATGTGAAGCGCCTGCGCGACCATAGAACTAATAAGTGTTCTCTCGAATCCTTGTCAGTCGACGTCGCCCTTCATGTGCCTCGTCAGATGAGTTGAGCTGTCGTTATGACGACGCTGTTCGCTTGAGACGATACTTTCGAGCAAGCCAAAACTGATAAGCTTTTATTGTGTTGCATGCAGAGACTGATCGACTAGAATCTCATCAGTCGGTTTGATCGAGATGGCAGGCAAGCAAGCTAAAATCCTCTCTGCTCAAGCGGCGCGAGACTTGGTTCTCTTCGCCGAAACGACCCGACACCCGGATAGAAATCGCGTTATCGTCTTGTTGTCGCTAAAGGCCGGCTTGCGCGCTGCCGAGATCGCCAAACTCACCTGGGATATGGTCGAGACCGCCGAGGGCGAGATCGGCGCCACGATTGAGCTGCGAGACGCTGTCGCGAAGAAACGACATGGTCGCCGGGTCCCGATTCAAGGCGACTTGCGCGACGCGTTGATCGTTTGGCGCAAGAGATCTCGAGGTGAAGGACCAGTCGTTCGATCTGAACGCGGTGGCCCGATGACGCCGCTAAGCATCGTTGTCTGGTTCAACCGGGTCTTCCGCGCGACGGGACTGGACGGGTGTTCCTCGCATTCGGGACGGCGAACCTTCATCACGCGCGCAGCTCGCCTGGTCCACAAAGCTGGCGGCTCCCTCAGGGACGTCCAACTCCTGGCAGGTCATTCGTCGATCCAGACAACCCAGCGATACATCGACGGCGACAGTGATGCGCAGAGGAGGCTGGTATCGCTGATCTAGGAAAATCATCGAAACCGGCCTCGAGGCTGGGACCACCGCCGGGGGAACCAATCGGGATCGCGACGAACCTCATCGAGGCTATCGCTCGTGAAACTTCCCGATGGACAAGATCAGGCCAAGCGGACGTTGCCGCACCTGATCCCAGACTCCGCAACATCGTCCGATCCAAAGATACGCCGGCCCTGTTCGACTGGATGATCGAGACCTTCAACTTCCAGGGAATCTCCGACAGGGTCGCCGCGTCATACCTCCAGGCTCACGGCAGCATCACCTGGCATCAAATCAAGGCTCAGATTGGCCGCGATCCGGCCTGTTCGCTTCTGCGGAGCTATTGGGCATACGAGGACTGCCGATACGACAAGACCCGACAAGCCTGTAGCCACCCTCGCTACCTCCGCGGATGTCCAGTCCCGTCTCATCCCCTGAGAAATGGCCGCCTCAACCAAACCGCGTTCAGCTTCTTCTTATTCGTCAGAGACGTGGCTGGATCCGATCTCTTCCGGTGGCTCGATGACCAGCTCGCAGCCGCAGCCGACCTTGGCAATTCGGCTGCACAAGAGGCATTGGTCGGCCCGATGCGCCACGTCTTCGGTGTGTCGGACAAAGTCCTCACCATGACCCTGTCCGCGGTCTTGATGGCAGATCGGAGAGGCCGGCCTGATTGGTTCAGTGTCGGCAGCCGAATGATCGTCGTCGACCGGCTCGTCCACAATCTGCTCGCCCGCACCGGAATCCTGGCGAGGTCTGGCGCGAGCCACGGCTACGGCCAGCATTGCTACGGCCAGACCGGCTGCGCCGACATTCTGCGGCGGGTTTCGGCAAAGATCGACGCGCGCCAATTCGATGCCGGCTTTCCCGCGAATTTTCCGCGCTATATTCAGCATACGCTTTGGCATTACTGCGCTGCCGACGGCTTAAACGTCTGTAACGGCAACAATATTGATGATCGCAAGTCGTGCGAACAGATATCATGTATAGTTTACAGTATTTGTGGCCGAAATGCCTTGAAAATCAAGTAATTATTGCACTAAAGAAAATATCATTCTTCGATATAACGCATTGAAATAATTGACATTTTTGACATTTCCGGCGAATATACTACTGCGAGGCCAGTCATTCTTGTCTCGTCATCTTAGAACAAGGAGCCAGACAGATGCCAAAACCTAGATTGTCCGGGCGCGCCCGGAGCCAAAATGGATCGATCTTCCCAGCAAGGGGCCCAAATCGGGCCCCTTCTGCTTTTCAGGGAGGCCGGCATGACAAAGCCTAATTCCTCCAAACCCACCGTTTCCTCGACCACCGCGGTGATCGTCTTCGGCCTCGATCCGACCGGAAAGCCGAAGGCCGGCCGATTTCCGGGGAAGGATGCCACCTTGGCCAGAAAGGCCGCTCTCGCACTGAAACTGGCTGTCTGCAAGGTCAATCGGCCAAGGCTGGTCGAGCTCGTCACCCGGATCCCGCTCGGCCGGCTCCACGCCCAGGGAAGGGCTTTCCTGCCGTTCATCAGGCCGGACCTATATCAAGAGCTGGCGGCCGCGGCGAACCCCTCTATGGCCGCCGCAGCAAAGCTTGGCCCGAACGTATCGATGGCGCCGGAAGCCAAACCGCCAAAGGACCGGACCAGCATCGCCGCGGGTGACCTGGTTCTCTGCAGCGAAGGCGTCGAAGAGGGCTATTGGGAGGCAATTGTCACCGAACGGGATGGCGACAATCTGGTCTGCCGGTTCAGAGACTACCCTCGCCTTCCGCTCTTCAAGTGCACCGTCCAAGCCGTCGCCTTGATGCACGGCGGCTAGGACTTGGCCATCGAGGTCGCTCCGCACTCCGGGCCACCGCCCCTTTCCTTCATTGAAATATCAGCAGGAGACCCAACCATGTCTAGCGACAAGGCGCGGATTCGCGCGCTTAATGATGACCTCCGACAGCACTTGCTTGGTGGTGGCGCTGTCATGACGCCTGGGATTGCAGCCCTAGGCCCTGAGGCGATTCAACGGCTCGTTCAAACCATCGCAACGTTCGATGACTTTTGTACTGAGAATGACCCTCACAGCGAACACGATTTTGGTGCCTTTGATTTCGATGGCGTCAGGGTCTTCTTCAAGATCGACTACTACGACAAGACCCTCAAGAACGGCTCACCCGATCCGGCCGATCCGAGCGTCACCGAGAGGGTGATCACCCTCATGTTGGCCGAAGAGTACTAGCCAGAATTGGACTTGGAGAGTGCTTCAACCACTGTTTTCGTAGCCACCAACCGTAAGCGCGATTTTCTTCGCACGCCGGCGGTTTTGATGGATTGCCCTGGTATCGGGCGATACCGAGCCGTTCAGGCAGTGGCGGCTTTGTGGAAGTTGAAGGGCAGCAGGTCTGTAATATCGGCGTCGCCGGCGCGCTGAGGCAATTCGGTGAGGACGTGGCGCAACCACGCTAACGGCTCGACACGTGAGGCGCGGCAGGTCAGCATCAGGCTATAGACGACGGCACTGGCCTTGGCTCCGTCCACGGTATCGCTGAACAACCAACTCTTCCTGCCAGTTGCAAAAACCCTGATGTCGCGCTCCAGAAGATTGTTGTCAATCGGCATGCTGCCGTCCCCGGTGTAGCGCGTCAGATATTCCCATTGGTTTCGGGTGTAGGATACGGCGTCGCCGAGCTTGCTGTCAGGCAAGACCTTCGGGGCCATGTCATCGAGCCATACTTTGAGAGCATTGAGGATGGGGACACTATGTTGCTGGCGGAAGCGGCGAATGCAGTAGGCCTGTGTTTCACCCTTCTCCGGTATTCCGTCCCACGCCCGCCTTTCAACCCGGTAGAGCTGTTCAAAGAACCGCAGCGCTTGCTCGGGCGGACCGCCGCCCTTCTTCCTGGCTTTGAGGGCATCGACAAAGCGCCGCCGGGAGTGGGCCATGCATCCAATGTGGGTGGCCCCTTCCAGCGTGCGCCATGCGGTATAGCCGTCACTCATTACAATGCCACGGTAATCGCCGAGGAAGGCTTGCGGGTGGATTTGGCCGCGGCCCGGCTGATAATCCAGAAGAACGATCGGCTCGTGGCTGCCCTTGCCGCTGCGATAAGCCCACATGTACGATGTGCTGGTGGCCCGTTTGTCCTTCTCCTTGAGGACCTGAACCGTTGTCTCGTCGCCATGGATGAGAGGTTGTGATCTGAGCCGCAGCTTCAGGGCGTCGTAGATGCGATGCAGATGCTTCTCGCTCGAGCCAATCACCCAGTGGCCCAAAGCGCCGCGGCTGACAGGAACACCTGCACGTTCGAAGGCCTGCGCCAGGCGGTAGAGCGGCGTGCCATCGACATATTTGTGAACCAGCGCGAACGCCAGCGTCGAGGGCGTGGCAACGCTGCCCGGCAATGGTTGCGGCGGCATCGGCGCGGTCACGACAGGGGCGTGGATCCCGGTGCGATCGCAATGGCGGCACGCATATTTGAAGCGCACATTCTGTAAAACCTTCGCCTTCACCTCGATATGAAGTTGCTCGGTGACAGCCTCGCCCATGCGATGCATCTGGCCACGGCAGCAAGGACACGCCTTCTGATCGTCGGACAGGTCATACTCGACGCGCTCACGAGGTAGGTTCCCCGGCAGCGGCTTGCGGCCGCGCTTCTTTCCCATTGTGTTTTCGACGGGTGGCAAGCCCGTGTCCGGAAGTTCGGCGATATTGTTCGTTTCACTGCCGGCGTCCTCCTCATCGGAGGCCTGCTCGGCTTCATTGAAGAGACGATCAACATGCTTTTCGCTGCGCGGCGCAAAACGATGCAGGCGTGCCAGCGCCAGTTCTTCCTCGAGCTTGGCGACGCGGTCGGCGAGTTGATGGTTCTCCGCCTGCAGCGCAGCAATGCGTGCCAACAGCACTTCAACACTCGGATCGCCGGTTCGATTCATCGAATTCTTGAATCTGAACCGTACCGACGCGTCAACCGCTCAACTCGAGAGCTCAGCCGGCAACCTGATATTGCCGCACCGGATGGCGGACCATCGCATCGATATCGATGCCGTCAAGGATCCAGTGCAATTGCTCCGTCGTCAGCGTGACGATCGCCTCCTGGCGGCGCGGCCATCGGAACCTGTCTTCGGTCAGCCGCTTCAGGACCAGTACAAAGCCGGACCGATCGAAGAACAGAAGCTTCATCCGGTCGCAACGGCGATTGCAGAACGCAAAAACCGCCGGAGTGAATGGATCGAGCGCCATCGTCTCCTGGACCAGGACCGCAAGGCTGTTGATGCCAGCCCGGAAGTCGATCGGCTCACGGTGCAGATAGACCTGCAGGTCATCGCCCAGTCTAAACATCGCCCAGCGCTCCGATGATCGCCGTCAATGCATCCACATCGCCGCATTCCAGCGCGAGCTTCACGCCATTCGGCAGCGACACGCTCACTTTGGCCGGAGAACAAAAAGCTGGAGTCCCTTTGGGTTCCGAACCACGCACTTCATCGTAAGCCGGCAAATCAACCGTCGCCACGCTGTCTTTTCGCGACAGGTCCCGCTCGGACTTCCCCTCAAGCTGAACCGGGATGAACGCCGGGCGTGAGGACGGCGGCAGCGACCTGGTCGCGCTGTGCTTCTTGATCCACTTCCGAAGGAGGTTCGCGTTGACCCCATGTTCGAGTGCAAGCCTCGATACCGAAACCCCAGGCTCAAGGCAGGCCGCGACAAGACGCTCTTTCGATGCCGCCTCGTAGCGCCGGCGACCGTTCCGGCCGACAAGCCTGACCCGCAGTTTCTGATCATCGTCGCTCATCACAAGGTGTCCACCTATTTTGGTGGACACCTCATGCATCAGGACTCTCAAAAGCAAAAGGTGCGGAGAAATTCGCGCTTACCACCAACCCACCTATCGAGGCTCCGCTATGGAGCCTCTCTTTATTCCAGAGGAGAGCGTTCATGTCGACGACACCCACAAAGCCCAAAGCGAAAACCCCTGTCGCCAAAACCGTCATTCTGTTCGGACTGGATAAGGACCGTAAGCCGCGTGCGGCGCGGTTCACCGGTGAGAACGAGGCGCTATTGGCGCGAGCAGCGGCAACGATGGGTCTGCGGCTAGCGGTACCAGCCTCTAAAAAGCACTTCGAGATCGTGAACAAGCTTCCGGCAGGCCGGATTCATGCGAGCGGTACTGGTCTCGTGCCCGCTGTCGATCAACAACTTTATGATCAGATCAATTCGCTAGTGGGAGGCGATCCCGGTACGATTTCAGCGTCATTGCCAAAATCTTGGGCTCAGCTCGCGCCTGGTCATCTCGTCCTCGCGCAAGCCACTGTCGATGATGGTTGGTGGCCTGCGATCATCGCGAAGCGAACCAATGATACGCTGACACTGAAGTGGCGCGACTACCCCAGCGAAGCTGAGATCGTACGACCGGTCAGGTCGGTCGCATTGCTGAACATCGATTGAAATCTTTCTTCTTCTCCTCCTTTCGTGGCTCAGGTCGGTAACACGGCCTGAGCCGTTTGTTGAATTCGCCTCCGGCACCGGGATCCCTCAGATCAGCGACCGCCCAACTGATAAGGAAAGACAACTTTTCTTATCAGTCGCGACTTTGGCGCTCACAACGAGCTCGCAACCCCGTCATTTGACCAGTTTTCCAGCCAAAGTCTCCAGGACATAGTCTTCTGAAGAATCCTTACCCGTTTGAAGTCCGTGCTTCTTAATTCTTGCGACGAGACATTCAAGTTGTTCAACGGCCTGCTTCGCGCTCAACTCAGGGCCAAAGATGACGACCATCTCGCTGTGAAGCTCATCGTTTCTGAGACGTCGCCGTTCGATGCCCTTTCGCCGCAGATCCTGGCGAAACGCGCGCACGTCCGGGGCTTCGATTCGAACAAAGTGTTGAGCTCGTAGTCGCACTGAATTGAAAGACACTCCTTGTCTCTAACGGCATACACAACCCCGGTGCCGTGGAAGTCCTCGCCGTTCCAGAACCGAGATGTACCCGCCTCGTAATCTACCTTGACTATCGATTTTCCCTCGTCATCTGTCTCAGCGCGTTCGATTGGATCGGGTCTATCTTTGGCCGTGTGCTTCATTTCATTCTCCAACTCTGTTGACAACGCGGCATTCACTTGCCGCATCGTCCATTTACAAGTTTTGAAATGGCCTCCTGCCGACCGCTCCATCCATTCTGGCGGGCGGCAATTGCGCTTCACGGTCGCCTAAGAACTGACCGAGCTTTGTGCAGATATTCCGCCCTCGCCGTCCAGGGTTGCAACCGACCTGACGCTGCCGGCCACCGTCCTCCGGTAGGACATCGGTTGGTGGCAACAGAAGCGGGCTTTTTGCCGGTTCACATGAGCCCCTAGTCAATTGATGCCGAACGACGCAAAGACTGTTGAATCGAACGCGCCGAACAGCGTCTCGCTCAACCGTGAAATTGAAAACAACTTCGCCTGAACGTTCGACTGCGAGCACCGGGCTAGATTCCGAAGAACTGTGATGCACCTCATAAGGCGGTCGTGCAAAGTGGAAAAGGCCGATGTTTTCGGTGACGCTGCACCTCATAAGTGCGTCACTCGCACCTCGTAAAATTGTCTTTCCGGGGATTTTGCATCTCATAAGATTGTCTTTTGAATCACGAAAATCGGCAGCAAAAACGCGACCCGTTTAGGCGGCCTCTGGTGCGTTAGAATTTCATCGACGGCCGAAATAGCAGAACCACCGAAGGCTCGCCCACGGGCCTCTGAGGCCCGTTTAACAGCATCGACGCGCAGACCAGCTGTCGAAACAGGCTGATTCCGATTGAATCGGCCCGTTTGAGCATGAAACGCACGTTCGCGCAGGCTTTTTAGCGATGGAAGTGAGGATTTGGGATCTGCAGCTGTCAATCGGCCTGCAAATTTGACCCCTCGTATTGCCTCAGGAAGTAATGTTACCCGGGATGAAGGTCTACGAACTGCCCCAGACCGGTCTCGAGCCGCGGCCAACTCGGTGGAGAGGCTGTGGGCGGGGCGGAGTGCTCATCACACGCAGCGCCGTCCACAGCCTCGGGCCGTATTTCATCCACGGGCATGGATACGATGGCAGTCTCCGCCACCTTCCGCCGGAGGGACCGAAGCAGGCGCTGAACGATCGAATGCTGCTTGTCGCTGAACATCGAAGGATCGATCGTGGCGAGCCTGCCCACGATGGCCAGTGCAGTGAGCTGTGGCTCGACGGCGAGCCAGTTCTCGATGATCGCGAGATGGGGATCGAGCTTCGAGGGCATGCGAATACGCTTTTTGTATCGCCGTTTCGGCCGGCGGTGCGTGGCCCGCACTTCGGCGGTGTTTGCCGCCGTGCCGAGCGATCGGGCAAACGAGAGCGGATCAGCCGGCGTTACGGTGGGAACCTTCGCAAGACCGCGCTTGCCGATCCGTTCGCCGAGCTCTTCCTGCGCCGTGCGGATCGTGGCAAGCAATTGTATGGGATCGAGAGTCCGATACGTCTGGCGCAGACGGCGCTTGACCGCTGATGGGAGTTTCGGGTGCCCCAGTGCACGTTCGTATGGTGTGGCAGGCGGATGATAGCGTTTGATGATCTTGGCACCCTCGCGGCGCTTCTCTTTGAGCTTGAATGACGGCTGGAAGAAGTTCACCAGCAGGCGCGCCGCCGCGTAGAGACGTGCCATCACGCGGGCCGTCTCGACCCCGTCGAAGCGCCCGTATCCGACGAGCCGCCGGACCACCGCACCGTTCTTCTGCTCCACGAAAGCCTGATCGTTCTTTTTGTAGGCACGTGACCGCGTTACCTCGATCTTCTGTGCTCGGCACCATGGAACGACGACGTCGTTCATGAACGCGCTGTCGTTATCGAAGTCGGCGCCACAGATCACCCACGGGAACAGGCCCTGTGCTCGCGTCATCGCTTCCACGACGAGGCTGCCATCGCGTGTCACCAGGGGCAGGCATTCCGTCCATCCTGTTGCGATGTCCACCATGGTCAAAGTCTGGATAAACGAGCCGGCGACGCTGGTCCCACCGTGCGCGACCATGTCGATCTCGCAAAAGCCTGGCGGCGGGTTTGCCCTTTCATTGAAAGTGCGGATCGGCACCTCGCGTCGAATCGCCGAGTAGAATCCGACTCGCCGCCGGCGCCCCCCAGCAGCCGCAATTTTAACGTCGATCAACATCCGATCGATCGTCGCCGCGCTCAGAGTTGTCAGCAGCGCACGCTCTGCGCTCGTTGGCTTCAGCCGGCCATGCCGCTCGAGTGCGGGCAACAGCACTGGGATCATCGATACGAGGCGCTTACCGCAGACGCGATCGGAGGCTTCCCACAGCGCGATCAGCGCGTCGCGCACGCTGGCGTATTTGCGTCGCCGACTTGTCGCTGGTTCGGTTGGGCTCGTTGCCCCTTCGTCCAGTGGTGGTCTGGGCCTGTCCCTTCCGGCAACCGACAGTGCTCGCACCGCGTGCTTGCGGTGCCAACCCGTCGTTGCTGTCAACTCGTCAAGGATCCGTCCCTTCTCAACTCGTCCAGCCGCACGGTAGCGCCTCGCCACCACGGCCAACACCTCGCGCCTTGCGCCCATGCTGATCCCGCTCGCCATTGGCGCCACCGACCTGATTCGGTAACGCCGCCCCAGTCATCAGCGGAATTGTTCGGTAACATTTTCGATGAGGCAATGCGGGGTCAATTTTGGACGCCGATCCCCCGGCTTAGGGGGGCAATATTGCAGGCCGAATGACAGAGATCGGCGTCAAATCCGGCGATGTGGTCTTTATGTTCGTGGGTAACGACCAGAAGGTCGAGCTGCCGTTTCCCGGCGCCGGCGTCGGGCAGCTCCTTTTTGAGATGCTGCATAGCGGCCTTCAGAGCGGACACGGGCCCCCAAGTTCCACAATCGATCAGCATGTGGAAGTCGCCGCCGTCGCTTCGCGCCTTTGGGATCCTGCAGTAGATGCAGTCGCCGAGTTCGACGTTGTAGGCCCGTATCAGGAGCTCGTCTGCCATCGTCTCTCACCCAGTTCATCATTGGAATCGTCGTGAATGCCGAAGTGGGGGAAAGCTCGAACCGTAGGGCGCCATCGACTTCGCGCGACGTGAATGGCGGTATCCTCGAACCCAGCAGACCCTTCGGGCCACCGATGGCGGTGCCGATGCTTCCGGTCTTCACTCTGGCGGCAACGGAGTTCAGGAACGTGTCCCTACGCGCTTCGCCGAGCTGTCGTTCGCGCTCGTCGTCTCCGCTACGCTGTCCGCTTCCGGAGAAGGTAGTCCCGGGCTTCCGGGCCCATGCGAGCAGATTGCCCTCGTGATCGAAGGCGAGGGTACCCCCGCAAAGCAAGCTCGCGCTTTGACCTTCGAAGCGTCCGAAGCGGGCGCCCTTGAGCTCCACATCCTCGCGCCAGATGTATTGAAGGATTATCTGCTTTGGGAGGCGGCGTCCCTGACGGCTAAGCTTGTGCGAGACGTACAGGTCGGACACGATGACGTCGACGTTTGGCGGGATGAACAAGCGGTCGCGGTTGTCGTCGAGGAACCGATAGGCCTCAGGGCGAGAAGAGGAGAAGTCGTCGACTTCGTGAAATACGTCGAGAAGGGGACGATTGAATACCTGACGAGGTTTTTCCAACTCTTCGACGTCGGCGTCATCCAAGATGTCTCTGGCCCGGAATACCTTGATCATCAGACCGCGGTAGTCGTCGGGGTCCGCAGGATTTGCAATTTCCTCCATACGCAATACAGCCTTGGCATAGTCGTTGAACGTGACGTCTACTGGGGGGAGTAGATCCAGGGGCTGGATGGCCATCTGTTGCATGCGCTGAATCGTGTCCCAAAAGGCTTCCGAGATCGTGCGCTTCCGCTTGTCGATGTAATACTTGGACAGCGCGATGATTATGTCGAACATGGCACCGGTGAGGACTTCGGACAGTAGGTGCGGACGTTGCTCGCCTTTGAGCTTGGAGAGCGTCTTGCAGTTCCGCGCCGTCCTGAGATAGTCCCGGCCATACGCAGCCTTTCCGAACTGCTCCGCGAGCCGGTTCAGGTCGTTGTCGGTGCCGAGATCGCCCTTCGATTCCTCCACGAGGTAGTTGCGAAAGTCGTTATTGCGGAACGCGACCAGAATGGCGGTAAGGTCGCCGATGAATTCGTGGAAAGCTGCCGTTTCCGGGACGATCGCTTCGACGAAGTAAGGTCTAACACCATCCAGCACGGCGTGGGCGAACTCGTGGTTTACGATATCGGAGGACAGGCAAGTGTATATTCTCTCCGGGCCGTCGTCGAAATAATAGAACTGAAGAGATTTGCTCTGCCGGTCGTAGAAGGCGTTTCTGCCGTTTCCGGCATGAGGAACGACAATCAAGCGGTTGCCCTCGAACCCCCAGGCTATCCTTCTGCCGAGGCCGAAACCTCCCTCGAAGAAGTCCAAAGCTCGCTGGAGAACCGCCCAAACGTGCACTTGATGCGCTTGCAGCGAATCCGCTTGGGTCGAAATGTCGATCTTTGCCTTGTTCGCATCGACGAACTGCTTGGCATCCTCTTGCCACTTCGCAGGCGGTGCCAGATCACCCGTGTCGCCGTCGTACTCGACGACCGCAAACCTTGCGCTCGTCGGTCCATCGTCGATACCAGGCTCCCAAGTTATAGAGGCCGCATCGAACTCGGGAAGATCCGGACGTTTCTTCGCGAACGCAGGATCTTGGAAATAGACATCGAAAGTTATCTTAAGTCCCAACTCCTCTTGGGTTTTTGCGCTCAAATACTTGCGCGCTCCATAGAGGTTCATGAGAGATGCTTTGGTGACCGTCTTTTTTGCCATCGAGGTCTCCTCTTGATCATTCAAGGTACTTCGAGGATGACGTCATGGGGGTTAGATGTAGCAAGACATCGTCCTTCACAACCTTGTTCATTTACCGTCAGGGCTACAGGCGTGCGCGTTTCCCGAGGAGATGCCAACGTCGAAAAGAGCCGGGGCGATGGCCTTCCCGTCGAACAGCACGCCGATCTGGTTGGCGAGCCCGACCTTGGCGTCCTGATCGCGGCGCTTCTTATTGATCGCTCGAACGATATTCCATTCGTCATGTGATCCGTAGCTGAACGAGACGGAGGCCTTCAGGCCGTAGTAGTTCCGGAATAGAGCCTTATCGATCTTGGCAAGGTCCCGATCGGTCTTGATCCGTCTATCGTAGTACCTGGCGATCTTCATCATGTCGCCTTGCCCACGTAGCGAGAAGAAGCTCGAAAAATCTGATGGGCCGGCGAAATAGACGAAGTCCCAGTCCTTGCCAAAGCCGTCGTCGCCTTGCAGAACTCTGGTCCACATCAGCATGTATTCACCGCCGCGCGCTTCATCGGGCAGGGAGTATTCTTTCGCGCCCGGATCGAGAATCCAGACATCTTCCGTTCCGAAGCGGCGTTCGATCCGTTTCTTGTTTTGGTCGGCGATTTCGGCGTTCAGGGCTATGTAGCTTCCGTTTAGCGTCGAAAGCGGGATGCTGAGATACCCGACGGCTTTGCCAAGCGATTTCTGAGCCGAGATCGCTTTTCGAATTCTTTCGACGTTCGTCTGGATCGCGTCCTGAAGACTATCTTTCACGCAGTAACAGAAGTCGTCTGCGGCGCAGGAGGTCACGGAGGCGCTGCGCGCCGTAGTTCCCAGAGCAAGTGATATCATAGCTACCGTGATCGTCAGCGCCGCTCGCATGAGAGGTTCCTCCTCTATTGCAACGCGTCGTTCAACAGCTTGGCCAATCGAGCGCCTGCGATGGAAGCCCGCTCGTTCGCCAACGTCTTTGCCTTGCGACGATACGTGTCGCTGATTGTGAACGGTCCGTCCCCGATACCGATCGGCGACTGGTATACGTTGCTCTTTGCCAGCTCGAAGCTTTCGACTATCCATGAGCGAACGTCTTGATTGGTGGCCGCCCCATCCGGCGCATCATCCAGCTTCCTGGCGGCATTGATGGCCGCCCGCGTGCTTGTACCCGTTCCAAAGAGATTGTCCCAGAACGCGTGCAACTCGTTCCTGCATGGACTTTCGCATAGCTTGACGCTGTTTCCGCCTCGGTCGCCGTCAGGCAGATCATGTGTGAAGCGTGACGTGGCATGTAGCGGCTGATGAACGTCGCCCACGAGGTGCAGCAGCCATACCAGATCGTACGACTTCACATCGTCCGGCGTGTCATGTGACGCAAGCGCATCACGAAATGCGATGATCTGCGTTTCAGCATTGGGGACGGGGCTATCGTGAGTAGGAGTGCCGTCTGGAGAGAATGGAATGTCCTTGTAGTGCCAATAGCGGTGCATCAGTTTGTCCTGGTATCCGATATTGCGGGCGGAATCTGGTCCTGACGGCGTCTCACCATCGTTCGTGTAATCATGGTCCCGTTTGATGTCGTCCGGCCAGCCGGCTGCGCGGGTAAAGGCCGCCTTGCTCTTTTCCCTGCTCGAGAACCCTTCGACCCAGTCGTCGTAGGCCGGGTTCAGACGGAGAAGCTGACTGACCTTGGCCTTGGTCGCGGGCTTCAGTTGATCCCACGCGACGGCGGCTATCTCCATGTGGCCCCTGAGGTTCCAGGCATGAGCCTCGCCGGCGAAGACAAGACAGATTACGAATGGGAGTAATGCGTTGACCTTCATGGTTGGCCTCGAAATGATCTATCCCAATGGTGACAAGTGAAAGGACCTAACTCGATACTATCCAGTCAAAGTTGCAATAAGGCATATATTCGCCTAACCACGCGAAAATACAATCGGAATTTCCGTCGTTGGAGGCCCTCATGCCCGTTCGCTTGAGTTTGTTGTTCAAGGAGCCGAGCATCGTTCTGCCGGTTGCGCTTCTCCTGGTTCTCTTTGTCCAAGCGCCTGCCGCCGCACGTCATGTATGGCCGGTTCACGGAACGCTGGAGGGCAAAAACGGTAAGCGTTCGAAGGACGTAAGCGGGATCGCATGTACGGCGCAACAGGGCTTCCCTCGCTGCTGCCTCGTCATCGACGACAATTTGCAGGCAGCGCAATTTGTCGAGGTTAATGACGGAGAGATTCAGGTGGGCGACATGATGTCGCTCATCGATGACCGCTTCAAAGGTGAGCCGCTCGAATTGGACGGCGAGGGCGTGGCCTACGCGGACGGGTTTTTCTACGTGATCGGATCCCACGGTCATCCTCGGGACCGCGAACATGAGCTTGGAAAGAGGGAAATCGCGGCGCGGATCAGGGCGAGCAGTCAGGTCGTCCGCTTCAGGACGGACGGCAAAAAGGCAACGTCTCCCGTTGAACGCACGAGCCGACTTCGCGAAATCATCATGTCGCAGCCGGAGCTGGAAGCATATCGCGATAGGCGACTAGAGGAGAATGGACTGACGATCGAAGGCATCGTGATCCGGAATGGTCGTCTATTCGCGGGCTTTCGGGGACCTTCTTTCAACGCGGGCCGCGCAGCGGTTCTCTCGGTTTCGGTCGATGGTCTATTCGGCGAAGCCCCTCCTGATGCCCGCCTCTGGAAGATTCCCCTCGGCGATGGGACGGGTATTCGCGACCTGGCAGCTTTTCAAAGCGGTATTTTGGTTCTCGCGGGGCCGACGTCGAGCGAACGAGGAACCTATTCGATCTACTGGTGGGACGGTGAGAGCGAGAACGTGAGACTACTGAAGGAGCTGTCGGGTATCGTCGGAAAGAACGGTAAGCGCAAAGCAGAGGCGCTACTTCCGCTGGAGGAGCGAGCGGCGGGCTTGCGGATATTGCTGCTCTTTGACGGAAAGAAGGAAGGGGCCGGTCGAAGTCAGTGTGCCAACCCCTAGCAACCGGTAATGGGCTGAGCAGGCGAAAGCTCGCGAGTTGGCCGCAAAGTGCGCAGTGTGTTGATACATCGCGCACCTTCAGTACGTCTTTGATCATACGCAGCGACATTAGGACTTCCGTTACCTTCGGCCAGGAGTGACAGTGTGCGGAGCAAAGCGCATCCGCAGCAGCGCACGCGCAAACGTCCAAGGCTTGTGTTGAGCTACAAGCTCCTAAGAGAGAAAAGGTTAGGCCGCATTGGAGATGAGTTAGACTTATCAGCTCCGCCTTAGCCCTTTAAACGAGCTAGCTAGCGCGCAATAGCCCTTCAAAAGTTATGTCTCGATATTTCACATCCGCTTCCGCTGAGATACCGTCGTCGCTTCGAGCCCGATATCGTAGATCGCGCGCGCACAACGTTCCGAGTCTATACGATTTGTGCCCGGGATAACGGCGCCGTATTTCCACGCAAGTGCACGGCTTCGGAAAGCGGAAGCGCCGTTCGTGCCGTTCGTGCTCGTACGACAGGAAGCCGTAGTCGAAGTTCACGTTGTGGGCGACGAAGATGCCGTCGCCTATGAATGCCATGAAGCTTTCCGCGATCTCGTGGAACAGGGGCGCTTCCCGAACCATCTGGTTGGTGATGCCGGTCAGCTCGACGATCTTCGCGGGGATCGGCCGCTGCGGATTGACAAGAGATTGCCACTCGTCGACCACCTGATGGTTACCTAACCTGCCTCCAACAAGTCTATCGACGCCCCGGCGGAATTGTTCGTTGGAAAGACGCAATCGTAGTTCCAGCGCTTCTTGAGATTTTCATCATCCCAGATCTCCGTATTCTCTTGACGGAAATTAAACACGAGGGTCTTCGGTCGATGCTGATCGGCCACCAGAATGCGAGCAATCGCTTCGGGATCCGGATGGTCGTGACGCGTACCGTCCGTCGAGAACGCAAAGCATGTGCAATCGATCAGCTTCAAGAGCGTAGGTGACGTGTTCGCTTTGCTGCCATGATGGGACACTTTAAGACAGTCGAGCCTTAAAGGAGCAGCCTCGCTTGCGCTTCGCGCGCGCAACGCCCTCTCTATGACGCCAGGGTGCGCGTCGCCCGCAAGAAGAATTCGCTTGCCCGACGCCTCGGCGAGAAACGCGATGCTGGCGCCATTTGGCTTAGTCGTGTCCTCCTTGAAGGGTAGTCGAGCTAGCGCTTCCACATTCATCGTGGAAAGGTTGACGCGTCCAGCGGCCAGAGACTCCTCAACTTCGTCCGGATCAGTCGTGCGAAGACCGGCCTTTTTCAGTTCGGCCTCCCATGTCGGTAAGAGCAGAGCGAGCTTTCGATCATCGGGTGACAACAATTTTAGCGACAAGCCACCATCGAACGGAATTGATGCCTTTGCTTCGGGGCTGTCAGTCGAGACGATCCCCGAGCTAAAGGCTGCATTCCAACGCCACTTGCTGTTGATAATGCCGACCGTTATCTTCTCGGCCTGTTTCGCTCCTAAGGTTTCTCTCTCCGATGAAGGCAAACGATCGTTTGCCGCCTCAAGCTGTTGATATCCGTTGAACCATACTTGATTGGCGGAAAATGGGAGCGGGCGTTCCCTAAAAAGCGGAACAGCACCCTCAATATGGTCCGCGTCGATATGGGTGAGGACGACGAGATCAAATTCCCGAACTCGCCGAAGCAGGGGCGCTAACCTCCGATAGTCTTTGGTGCGCCCGAAATCGATGAGGGCGTGGCGCAGGTCCGTTGACTTCCCCCAACTGAGCAAAAGCGCATCACCGTCAGAGGCGGGATGCATGGTCAGCCGGAAAATGGGTGAGGCAGATTTCATCACCGTTCCAGGATGACCGTAAATGCTCGTGTGGGGTCCACGCGATTTGCGAGCCGTCGCGCGTGGCGCGCCGCCTCGATGACTGCCGGCGGCGGCTCTGGAATGCTCTCCAGACCACGCGCGAGCCAATCGACTGTAAGCGAGTAACAAGGCACGCCGCGCCAAAATCCCTCGATCATGCACATCGTGGCTAAGCGAATATCGCGCCGGCTTCTTGCTCTATTTAGAAGATGACGCCCTAGAATGATTGGGCCATCTGGAATGCTTGGGAACCAGTGCACAATGTTGCGCAGCCATGGATCCCATTCCTCCTCTATAGAGCTGCTGCCAGAGACTGCGATCAATGCGCCAGCAACTGCTGCGAGAGGATTAGCGACCTTATCCTCTATGGCGTTGACCGCGTGTACTAGGAGGCGATGATCAAGTAGAACTGAGCTCTGTGTCATATCTCGCGAGCCCAGGAAGCCAAGAAGAGTCGACCATAGCGGATTGTCGACGACCATCGTGGTCATTGGCGTGTCACGATGTGCAGAACGATCGATCAACGCGTAGGATCGCCACTCCGACCTGGCCACACTTGTCGGGATAGCGGCCAACTCTGATCGACGGCCCATCGTAATTCGAGCGAATGGAAAGCGGGGCCGAGATCGCTGGAATTCGAACGTCCTGACGAGACGATCCATGGTCAGCCAGCGCCGATCTTGAAGCGGGCGATCTGGCCGAGTTCTCTCGTCCCGAAAATCGAAACGAGCATACCGTTCGTCATCATCGACATGATTGATTTTGATTGCCGGCGCGCGAGCGAAGACTGCACCGCGGATCATGCCAACGCCACCAAACGCTTCGACGACCACCTCAGACCCGCCCGCGGCCATCTGCACAGTCTCTGTCGAGGGGGGGTGGATCGCACCCGTCAACACTGCCGACACCAGCCATTCGTGCGGTGATTGAAAGGAATCGAAGATTACCCTCGTTGTCTCTTGCTCCTGTACGGTTACATCTCGGGACTGAATGCGTCCGTCTGGTGTGTGCAGAGCGACTGTCACTTCGCCTGGTTCGATAGCGATCCGGCCCACATCAAATTCACCCGTGGCGATCGGAAATGTGTAAGCGGGTGACTGGCGTGCATCGCGTCGTGTAATGCTCGCGACGCCGCCAATTCCGGTGTGATATTGGGAAGGAACTTCGATCTCTAAGATTGCTTGCGATCCAGGTGTTCTAACCTTTCGCAACGGCACCGGCTGCTGGTCAACCGTAATGAACAGGGAGGGCGCGCGAACTTTTGCTTTCGCAGATCCCAGACTCGCGGGACCACCTCGAGCATCAATCTCCAAAACGGACAATTCTTGAAATTTCCTAACGTGGAACGGTGACTGGTTCGCTTTGCCTCTGATCGCGGGAGGAACGAGCGTTCCGTCAACCGAAACGTTAATGGTGCTGTCGGGCCATTTCGCGGGGTCTTTCAGCGTGATGTAGACTGGGACGTCTGTGAATTCGCCGGGAAACGTTATGTCAAATGATCCGGCGCAGCGTCCTGCTGGCGTTTGGGGCTTCTGGTCAGGCAAACGATGCAAGGCCAGAATCTTATCGATCTTGTCAAACAGTAGGCCCGGCCGCACGGGCCAGCCATCAGCGCCGGGGTCGCTTGCTACGCCGTTTAGGCCCTGTAGCAACGCAGTATTGAATAAAGTCGGCCCATCTTTCATGCCAGCCGCAGCTGTACCGAGTGATGTTGAGCAGATCACCCATTGCTTTCTTGGTTCGCCGTGATCGTCAGTTCGACGCGTCAGCGCAATCAGCTTGTTACCGCCAATTTCGTTCCATGGAAGATCGGCAGCAGTCGGATTACGACAGCAATCGAAACATAGTAACTGCGATACCGGCATCGCATTCTCGAGCGAACCGATCAATTGTTCCACCTCGACCATGCCAGCCGTGGCGTCGTACTTATCGCGACCGTAATCCTCTAACAAAAACGACGTCCGATTTACAAAGCTCTCACCATGTCCCGCCACATACAGGATCGCGAGGTTATCCTTGTTGGTGTTGATACGGTCGAGCCAAGCTTGCATGGCAGCTTTCGCATTGGCGAAAGTTGCGCGCGGCACTTCGCCTCCAGCATAGGTCGACAAGCGTCCCGTTTTGTCTTCAGACAGCAGGATAGCCAAGCTTCCAAGGCTGCAGTTCTCGTTCGAGAAGCGCGCCTTTTGGTCATCAACAAACCAGTCTGCTAGATTTCTTGCTGAGATCACCGACGTGCTGACGGATTTCAGCCTCGAGGACTGGTACGATCCGATCCCGAGAATCAGTACATGCGTCGCGGGGCCCTCTGCTAAGGAATCATCGTCGTAGACGAGCCCGACGTCCCGTCGCTTGTCGTTGGAGGGTACGACTTGTTCAGCTTTGGCCATGATTTCTCCCGATCAGCCTCACGGAACTATGAGCTACGTCATGGCTGGCTCGCGGCCGGCTCAAAATAAACGCCAGAAGCTTAATCAACCAATGATAGAGTGCAATAGCTACAGCACTTCTATTTTTAGTATTTGCGATCGTGCAAGCCGCATCTTGACGGCCCGAATTGCTCTCATCGCATGCCATCAAGAAAATTGCGTCTTCGTTCCATCCATGAGACGCAAGGCTATTGGCCTTTCTACCCTCCGACGCTCGGTAGCCCGGAGAACCGCAGTATTTTCCCTCCTTGCCCATCGCTGTCAGAGCGAACGGAATTCGATTTTGAGAGCTTCCGATTGTTCTCCGATCATGGCGTCGAGCTCGGACAGAGCTTGAGGAACAGTCGTCCAAGGCGGCGCTGTGTATCGTCCCTCGCCACGACGGCGCGCCGCGATATCATTGACTATCAGGCGGCGCTCAGGCTCCTCCAAGACGTGAGGGCTCTCGAAGAAGATGAGACGGCGTGCAAGTCGTCTCAGTCGATCGTCCTGGAAACGCTGCGCAAAGTCCAATCTGTCCTGCCATGGCAAGCTATGAAACTGCCGAGACAACGCAGAATCGGCATCCGAGATGAAACTTCCGCCATAGATCTGTTGCTCGACATGCTCGGAGGGCGGATAGATCGGCTCGATCGATGCTGCCGCGCGGGTCAAAGCCGCCATAAATTCAGGGTCGCCGCGAACCGAAGACGCTCGCCGCGTCAGTTCGTCTTCGGTGAGATCCACGAACCGATCGGGTTCGATGTCCCACAAAGGATAGAGCAGGGGCGATGCGTTGACCTTCAGTCTGCGAATGGGACGCGGCTCCTGCGTCAGGCGCTGAGATAGTTCGCCGTCATCGAGCTTCCGCAAGGCGTCGATGTCGGACGCGAGGTCGAGGCAATAGTGAGAATTTCCGTCGTTCGGGTTGACTCCGACCCTCGTCAGGAAATGCATGACCTGCGGACGCCCGAAATAGTCGAAGTAGGCGAAAGCGTCCTCGTCCCGGACGAAATCGACGACCGCCGGCTTGGCCGAGAAGCGGAGAAAAGTCGACCAGAGGTCGGGCGCGCCGGCGCGCACCAGCCGGCATAGACCAAGCATGGCGTCGACGTCGGCCGCGGCGTCGTGGAGCGCGCGTGACGGGACGCCGTTCGCCGCGGCCATGGCACCGAGTCGGTGCGTGGGACGACCGTCCCGCTCCAGTCCCGCGTGCATGACCGATGGATGCAGGGTCGTCGCGGCGCGCATCAGGTTGAGTACGTCGGCGCGAGCGTTACCGTTCCTGTTGGTCAGAAAGATCGGATGCAGGCATTGATAGAACGCCTGCCGCAGAAACTCCTCGTCGAAGCGGATCGAATTGTAACCGAGAAAAGTCGCAGGGCACCAAGAAGCCAGCACGTTCACGATCTCGCACACCATCGAATAGTGCGACTGTCTGAAAGGGCTGTTGGCTTCGGCCAGCGTATGCCCGGTGACCAGCAACGCCTGCGGTGACGGAACAACGTGAGGCAAGAGGCGCGATCTCGTCTCGAACCGGTGCGTCTCGTTGAGGTCTGCATCGGTCCTGACGGCGGCGAACTGAAGTATCTGGTCGAAGCGCTTGTTCAACCCTGACGTTTCGAGATCGTACAGGACGAATGCCACGACCGCCGCTGCCTATAGTCTTGCGAGTCTGATTTGCAGAGCAGCAAGACTGACGCGGAAGCGATTGGCGATGCCGATCAGATAGTCGTCATCCTGGATATCGCGCGACGATTCCGCCATGATTTGCTGCACGAGCCGCTCCGGCATCAGAAGTTCGGAAGCGAACGCATTGGCCTGCTTTTCGAGTGGATCGATGCCTTCCGCCGAAATGGAATCGCGCGGGATGAAATTTCTGCCCTTGTCGATCAACACCGTCGCCTCCAGTTTCGCTCGATGCAGCACCACGTGTGCCAATTCGTGCGCGATGGTGAAGCGCTGGCGGTTCGGATGGTGGTTCGAGTTGACGCCAATCACCGGCTTGCCGTCCCGGATGAACGCCATGCCGGACAATTCGTCGTCGAAGGGCGTGTATTCGATGCGAACTCCCAGGACCTTCGCGAGTCTGTCCACCGGCACGGGCGGCACCTTCAGACCGAGTCTTTTGACTAGGGCACTCGCTTGCGCTCTCGCCTCATCCAGTTCGTTCATTTCTGGCTCCCGCCCGTCCGTCTCACGTAGTTCTCGATCTGTGCGCGCTGTGTATCGTTCACGTCGCTGCCTTCGATCATCAGCGGACCGCTCGCCTGCTCGAACGAAAAGCTGCTCGGAACAAGGTCGATGATCGACTCGACCTGCAGCGCCTTCGCAAGCCTGTAGACCTGATGGAGCATCAGCTTCTGTCGCCCACTCTCGATGTTGGCCAGCGACGCCCTCGTCAGCCCGATCATATCGGCCACCTCCGCCTGCTTCAGGCGCAGTTTCTTTCGTCGCGCCGCCAGGCTCGCGCCGATGATCCGGTAGATCTCCAAATCAGCCATGTTGCCCCAGAGAATCGTAGTTCGGACCACTCGTCAACACTGCAAACGTTTGTGTGTTTATTACAAACATTGCGGATAATTAATATTGTATTGGTGTTTTTTCAGCCAGAGTCGGGTAAGTTGTAGGGAATAAGAGCTTTCCCGATTTTGGAGCAGTCATGGCTGTCCCGAACCGACCTGAAGCCCTACCGCGCCCCCGGACGACGACCGGGGATGAAGCCGCATGATGAAGAGCATCGTGACGCGGTTCCGCGCGTATCAACTCGGAGTTCCCGGCTCGTCCTTCTCCTTTTTCGCCGACGGACACTTCACGGTCATCGAGGGGCGCCTGACCGAGCTCAGCAAGGTCGCACTCCTGTACGAGATGCACCGCTGCGGCGTCGAGACCGCCAATACCCTCCACATCACCAGTTGGGACGCGGACCACTGCAATCGGCACGAACTGCAGGAGCTCCTCGGCCTGGTCCGGCCGCTGCTGATCGAGTGCCCCGGCTACGATCCCTACACCGATCATGGAGAAGGCTGTCTCGAGATCATCGCCGCCTACAGGGACGCGCAGCTGAAGGCGAATCGCACGCCGACGATCCGTCACCTCACGCCCAGGTACATCGCCGCACTTCAGAAGGCCGGGGATCTGGCATTCAAGGACACGCTCTACAATCCGCTTCGTTTCGACGAGGACTGCGCCAACAACAATTCGACGGTGAAGCACTTCCGTCAGGGCAGCTTCAATGTCCTCAGCCTCGGCGACGTCGAATCCCCAAACATCTCGGCACGCTTGCGGCGCTCGCGGATCCTGAAGTCGGAGACCGACGTGATGATCCTCGCTCATCACGGGGCGGACAACGGCTTCACCACCAAGGGCTTCCTCGCCCGCCTCGAGCCGCGCCTGGCGATCTGCTCGTCGAACTACGCCAACCAATACGATCATCCGCGCGACGAGATCCGGGAGCTGCTCCACGAGCAAGGCATCCGGCTCATGACGACCAAGACGGGCGACGTGATCGTCAAGTCAATCGGCGACCACACCGGCGTCTATCGCGCCGTCAACCTCAAGGGCAATTCGAAGGACATCTCCTCGACGATGGACTTCCGCTCGAAGAAGGGCCGGATCCTCTCCTTCAACGAGGACACCCTGCGACAGAGATATCAGGGTCGGAGATGTTACGGCCCATAGGAAAGTGTCGAGAAGCCTCAACGCGGCCTTCCGATGTCCGGAAATCACCGCATAAATCGGAGAGACCGAAATGACGGCTAAACTTACCTTTCATCCCCTCGGCAACGCCGACTGCACCCGCATCGACATGGCCAACGGCCGCAAGATGCTGGTCGACTACGCCGACATGCGCAATCCCGACGACATGTGGGACGACCGCGTCGACCTGCCCGAGGTGCTCAAGGCCGACCTGCGCGCGGCGAAGCGCGACTACTACGACGTGGTCTGCTACACCCATCTCGACGACGACCACTGCTGCGGTTCGGGCGACTTCTTCTGGCTCGAACATGCCGCGAAGTACCACGGCGAAGGCCGGATCAAGATCGACGAGTTGTGGGTGCCCGCGGCGGCGATCCTGGAGGATGGTTGCGAGGATAGTGCGCGCATCATCCGTCAGGAGGCGCGGCACCGGTTGCGCGTCGGCAAGGGCATCCGCGTCTTCTCGCGCCCGACCAAGCTCAAGGAATGGCTGGAGAAGCAGGGCCTGACTCTGGAATCGCGCGCGCACCTCATCACTGACGCCGGCCAGTACGTACCCGGCTTCTCGATGTTCGGTCCCGAACGCGTCCAGTTCTTCATCCACAGCCCCTTCGGCTGGCATCAGAACGAGAGCGAGATCGTCGACCGCAACCAGCACAGCGTGGTCTTCCAGGCGACGTTCCGGGAGGGAAGCCGCGAGACCTGCGCGCTCTTCATGTCGGACATCAACAACGACACGATCAACCAGATCGTGACCACGTCCGAGCGCCACGGCAACCAGGACCGGCTGCTCTGGGACATCTTCAAGATCCCGCACCACTGCTCCTACCTCTCGATCGGGCCGGAGAAGGGCGTCGACGTCACGAAGCCGACCGGCGAGGTCAAGTGGCTGTGCGAGACACAGGGGCGCGAGCGCTCCATCATGATGTCCACCAGCTGGTCGATCCCGATCAAGGGCAGCGACGAGGACCTCGATCCGCAGCCGCCGCACCGCCAAGCCGCGGCCTACTACCGCTTAGTCGCAGACCTCAAGGACGGCCAGTTTAAGGTCACCATGGATCTGCCCTCGAAGAGCAAGCCCAAGCCGACGACCATCGAGATCACCGAACGCGGCGCCCAGCTGTTGCTCGTTTCCGCCACCGCCGCCGGCGCAGTGAGCGTGGCGGCGACCCCGGTGCGGGCGGGCTAGGCGTGACGATCCACGCCTGGTGGGCCGCCTTCGGAGAGGCGACAACGGTCGACGACGTCGCCCCCGGGCCGGCGCGTTCGTTCGCGAAAGCAGTGATCGCCGGCGTTGCGGCGACCACATTCGTCGAGATCAAGGAGGACAAGGCGACCGGCTACGTCGGTGTCCATGTCGAGATCGACGTGGAGCGCCCCCAAGACCTCGCCCACCCGATCCGTGCCCACGAGCCGATCGGCATTCTCTTCCCGTCGCCGCAGGGCCGTCCTGCGGTACTGGCGCTGCGGAACGACTTTCCCCACACCATGCATCAGAATGGTGTGCCCGAAGGGATGCCGTTCTCGCTTTGCGTGGACGATCGGCCGTGGTCGGAAGCGCGCCTGACCTACACGCCGGCAGAATTGTCGCGGCTCGTACAGCTTTGGCTGGCCAAGGCGGCGCGCGGCGAACTCCATGATCCGGCACAACCTCCGGATCCGCTGTTCTACGGCGCGGACATGTCCCTGGTGTTGCCGCGCAGCGTCTTCAAGGCCGGGTCCACGATCTCCGAGTTCGCGGGTTTCGTACGTGCCGACAATCAGGGCCTGGTCTTCGCCCTTCCGTCCAACCAGGCTCGGCCGGGCGGCATCGGCCTGACCGTGATGGCTTTCGCGCTGCCTCCGCAGGTCATGACGTCGATCCGGCGCTTACCTCGAACCTTGGAGAGCCTGGCGACCGAACTGGCACCGAGCGGCCTCAAGCTGTTGGACGAGATCAAGCAGCGATTGAAAGCGTGGACAGGCATCGCGGACGACGGCGTCAGGCGGATGGCCGGCCGCCTCGCCATCGTCGTCGGTCTCCCGGTGACCACCGAAGGAGGTCGTGCCGCCGACGACTTCCGGGCCTTCATCACCACCAACGCCGCGGGCGAGATCGGCGTCCTTCTAGGCGTACTGCACGCCAACAACGTCGGCAAAGGCTACGTCCGCGCGTTCCCCGAAGCGCCGGTCGCGGGAGCTTCGTTGCCTCTCATGCCGGCGCAGGTCCATTTCGCCTTCGATCGGGATCTCGCGGCCTCGATCGCCGGTGCCGAAGCCGCGGACCGAAGAAAGGTCGTGCTGATCGGCGCCGGTTCGCTCGGCTCCCAGCTCGCCATGGATCTCGCCCGCGAAGGTGCTTTCGAGTGGACCGTCGTCGACGGCGACGCGCTCCTGCCGCACAACATGGCACGTCACGCACTGTTGGCGGACGAGATCGGCGCGCCCAAGGCCAACGCATTGGCCAGGCAGATCTCGGCATTGCTGAACGAGCCCCAATCCGCGATCGTGGCCAGCGTGCTCACGCCGAACTCGGATCAGCAGACGACGCTGGATGCCGCCTATGCAGCTGCTACCATTATCATTGACGCGTCAGCATCGGTCGGCGTCGCACGCCATGTGAGCGATCTGCCCTTTGCTGCACGCCGCGTCTGTGTCTTCTTCAATCCTTCGGGCACCGCCGTCGTCTTGCTTACAGAAGATGCACGGCGCGATGTCACGCTGCGCGATCTCGAGGCGCAATATCACCGCCTCATTCTGACCGAGCCGTCTCTGGCCGAGCATCTCGACCTCTCCCAAGGGGGCGTGCGCTACAGCGGCTCGTGCCGTTCCTTGACGAATACGATACCGGCAACGCGAGCGGCTCTCTTAAGCGCCTTGGCTGCAGGCGGGATCACCGAGAATCTTGCGAACGATGGCGCCAAATTGACGATCTGGACCTTGGGCGAACGCGGCTCTGTCCAGGTCGTTCAAAGAGAAGGCGAACCGGTTTACCGGTTCACGGTCGGTAATTGGCAGGTCAGCTATGATCGCGGATTTCTTGTTCAGCTTGCTGCGTTGCGCGATCTCCGTCTGCCGAACGAGACCGGAGGAGCGTTCGTCGGTATCGCTGATTGGAGCCGCTTCTCTCTTCATCTTGCTCATGCGTTCCCCGAGCCTGAGGACAGCGTTGGTAGCCCGACCCAGTTCGAGCGCGGCGTCGTCGGCTTAGCGAAGTCTATCGATGACGTCGCGCGTCGGTCGATGCATCAGGTGAGATATCTCGGCGAGTGGCATTCGCATCCGCGCTACGCGAACGCGCGACCTAGCGAAACCGACATCGCGCAACTTGCCTATCTGGGCGCAGAGCTTGCCGCAGACGGCTTGCCCGGGCTGATGGCGATTGCGGCCCACTGTGGAGAGTTTTCCTTGCTAAGCTTCGATCCGACGCGGTCAGGATGAACGCCTATTTCGGGGGGCATTTCTCGCCATGAGCTCGACTGATATTCAGACAAGCTTCGAACGCCATTCAGCTCGGGATGACTTCTTAACAGCAACCAAAGTCGAGGATACATTAGGCCTCTGCCTCTCCGGAGGCGGCTTCCGCGCGATGATTTATCATGTTGGCGCGCTCACGCGGCTCAATGAGCTAGGTCTACTTTCTCGGCTCGATCAAGTTAGCAGCGTTTCCGGCGGTTCGATCACTGCCGGCATGCTGGCCCTCGCTTGGCATCAGCTCCAGTTTACGGCAGATGGGGTTGCCACGAACCTCAATGAAATAGTCGCAAAGCCCTTGCTTGCATTCGCTGGGCATCCTTTGGATGTGCGTGCGATCGTGCTTGGGTTGCTTCCCGGGCGTAGTGCTGCGGATGAAGTCGTTCGTGCCTACGATGCGCATCTCTTTAATGGCGCTACACTACAGGACGTCACTGATCGCCCACGCTTCACGTTCATGGCAACGAATTTGCAGACCGGCAGCGGTTGGAGGTTTGCAAAGGATTATGCTGCTGACCATCGGGTTGGCCAAATCGAAAGGCCAACGCTAAGTTTGTCGCGCGTGGTCGCTGCCTCGTCGGCCTTTCCACCATTCCTTTCACCGGTCCGGATCGAGTTTCGTGATGGTGATGTGAAGCCAATGCGGGGCACTGATCTCCATCGCGCTCCATTCACGCGGACTGCCGTTCTTACCGACGGCGGTGTTTACGACAATATGGGTCTTGAGCGCATCTGGAGGCGATGTCGGACAGTACTTGTCAGCAATGCTGGTCGCAATACGCCTGAGGTTGGTTCGCCAACCGGCCGATGGGTAGGTCAGTTTTTTCGAACGCTTGAACTCGTCTCTCAACAGGCCGAGAATTCGCGCAAGCGCATTCTGTTTGGTGTGAACAATCTTGGTCAGCGCAAAGTCGCTTACTGGGGCATCGACACTCCGATCGCCGACTATGATGTGTCCGGCGTGCCAGCCATCTCTATGGAGCAAACGAAACGCGCAGCATCGATGCGCACGCGCTTGAATACGTTCGCGCCGGAAGAGATCGATCTGCTCTTGATGGCAGGGTACGCAGGCGCAACGGCTTCGTTGTCTGCGCGAGGGTTCGCAAATCAACAGCAAGCCACCTTCGGCGCGCTGCCATTGCGGGCGAGCGGCCTTGATTAGGGCGCGTACTCATTGACTAGTTGGCCGACTGATGTCCGCCCCAGATAGCGGCTGAGGAGGAGCGCTGCAAGTAAGTCTGTTCATATTAAATAATGCGGCGGGCGGCTTCGACTACCATCCTCAGGGCGATGCTGGCCAGAAAATATCTACGAGAGGCTTTTTGGCATCTGAAGAAGTACTCGTGCGGTGGGCATAAACGGAAAGGGCTATGGAAGCTCCAGAGCACTTTGGATTTTAGACCTTCACACCGGCAAGAGCCGCTCGGAACGTCTCAAGTGGCTTTCGCGACGGCAGCTCAAAATCCTTCGGCATCGTGATCGTCGTCTTTTCACGCTCTCTCTTGCACGACAGTGAGAGCAATCCAGCCTCGTACTTTCTGCGCTTCGGGTTGTCGTGCTCATTTGCCAACTTGCAGATGGCAGCCAACACAGCAGGCTGGAAAAAGTCCTCTACTTCGCGGAGCGTGTCGAGGATTACTTCAGTCCGCTTGGCCAAGCCTTCCATCTTACCTCGGATGGCGCCGATGAGCTTCGCAGCTTTCTCCGGTTCTCCGACTAGTGTAATCTGCGCTGCCGCGAAGTCCGCCATCAATCGGCTGAACTCTTGGCGCACATCCAGTCCTGGAGCACACAATCTCTTTGGCAATGACGCGCCGATGATGTGTCGATCCATGGAAGCAGCGGCAGGCAAGCGTATCGAAGACCCAGGGCATCTGGGTCTCTAGCTGACCGCGGACTCTGTTGAAATGTCGGAATACTTCCGAACTCGAGATCGCATTTAGGTACTCGACGAAAGGGTGAATTGCGACCTTGATCTCACGAACGCGCCTGAGCGCGTCCTGTCTACTGACCGCCGCGTCGAAGTCGGCGGTGTAATTCTCGAAGTCTTCGCCATAGATCGTCTTGGCGCAGATCCAGCCGACCAAGAAGCGAGATTCGCCTTTGCGCATGACGAAGCCGGCATGGTGCTGATGGTGGCCGTGTACGCAGGAAAACATCTTCCTTTCTGATTTCCTGAGATCGTACTTGTACTCGACGTATGGATCCTCGTCGTCGGCCGGAAGTTCATAGACGAGGTTGGGTAGGCTTTCGGGATCATCAGTCATAAGCTCCGTATCGAGGAGCTGGTCGTCGCTCAATGTTTCCCAGTGGCGCCGCGTGGTGCGGGCCTGCGGTCTCAACATTCGATCTCCTATCGTTGGTTGCGGGACGCGACTCGGTACTACGCCAAGGTTATACCCGGTTCCGCATATGTTCCGGCAATAAGTTCCCTTATCCCGCGTATTCACAGTTCAGGGCGGCGAAAGGCGGCGGCAGATTCGCGCCGCCAGTGGCTGTTCGCCGCACGGCCAGCTGGGGCGAGATACGCCACAACGGATGACGCTGCCTTTGCTCGCGTCGAAGAAAGACGAACGGTAACGGTGCTCGCTCAACCCATCTGTCCCACAGATGACAGCGTCGATATTAACGCGGCAGAGTCGTCCAAAATGCCGCCAGACGTCACGTGAGCCGCTGGTCGCACTGCCTTGAAACCGCCACGGACTCAGGCCCCATTAGAGAACTCTAAACCCATCAGACCGACATCAACCCGTGTCGCGATGGCGAAGAATAATGAGTAAGGGTCATCAGCGGCCCGCAAATGAAGACCCGGCATGCCGCCGGTCGCCAAGATCTTCCCGGTACTCACGCGGAGTACCGCGCCCAGTGGGTTATGACTGAGCAGGGACGATTCATCACGCAACTCGCTTGGCGTAAGCCAGGCACGTGGGAATTGTCCTATGAAGACCATCGGCTGGGCCGCAATTATCTACAACATCCACGACGCCTACACCTTCGGCGCACTCGTCCTGCTCATTGCCGGCGAGATCGTTCTTGCGCGCCTCGTCCGCAGGAGGAGGTAGCGGATGATTGTCAATGAATCTGCAGTTTAAGTCGTTTTTAACCATCTGTCGCTATGGTGATGGTCCGGAAATCCACATTCATTAGCAATTTCAGAGGCGTCCATGAGCGAATCAACCCGAAATGTCCAAAAATCTGACGTCCATAAATTGGACATCCGCGCCGCGCTCGCCACCGGCCTGCACCGGCTTGTCTTTCGCACTCGGAAAGTCAGGCTGAATTGGTGGAGCGGCAACGTCGCCGTCGAGGAGAGCGTCACCACTGTGGAGCCGACCGATGCGCGGCACTGAACTCCCGGAATGGCGCAAGCGTAACGGCTTCACCCAGGAGACGCTGCGGATCGCGCTTGGCGTCAAATCCCGGCAGACCATCATCACCTGGGAGAAGCAGACCGATCCGCTGCCGCGATTGGTCAAGCTGGCTCTGTTAGCGCTGGAGAATTTCCCGGAGGAGAGGAACGTGACAGCGCTGGCGACGGTCCATCGGACGCCTATCCCGGCGTCGTTTTAGCCTTCTTATCGGCGGCTCCTTTGGCGTAGGTCGCAATCACGATATAGCTGCCGCAGTGGCGAATGGCGTCGGTCACTAGCTCCGTGTCATTCATGCCCTTGATGCCTTCTTTGCGCGCGCCTTCTGGTGTCATAGCCAAATAAGCTTCGCGGACTTTCTGGCTTTTCTCCTTGATTTTATCCACTTGGAGCGAGTGAACGAGTTCGTTCCGTACATGTGAGCATAGAGACAAAAGCTCCCAGATCGGGCGACCGACTTCGGGTGGATCGATCCTATCCCTCAATTCTTCGATCTTCTTTCCGGTGTAGAAGAAATGGCTTGGGTCCTTTCCGTACGCTTCGAGCAGTTCGATCATGAAGCCTTCAACGATGACCTGCGTCTTTACGACGGACAGCATCATTTGCTCGGTGCGCCTAACGAGCTCCATTGCTCGCTTGTGAGTATCCTCAAAGAGCTTCTCTTGCTCGGTCAGCTCCGGCTTGTTAGCAAATATCAAACTCTTCTCGTTGGCCATCAGCTCCCTCCCGGGTTGCGCAAACCATGACATAAATCGGGAGGTAGTTCTATTTCTAGCGCGACGGGATCGCAGGATTGCTCCTCACCGCCGAAAATGCGAGCCTGATCGAGCTACGAATTTCAGGAATATCCGCGCATGACCCCGGCCGAACTTGTGGCTCGCGAGAAGGACAAGCACGAAGTCTCCGCATGGCTGCTGCGTCTCGTTCCGCCGAATGGTCGCGGTTCATCGCTCACCGAGCTGCCGCCCGAGCTGATAGAGCTCATGAAGCCGATTTTCCCGGACGCACTTGGTGGCGCGCCGGACCTGTATCGTGCGCTCGTGGATGAGATCGATTGGGCGAGAGACGCTTACGCCCGATTGGTGAAGAACCTGCCCGCCGACGTAAGCACTAAGCTGCAGCTCTCAGACTTGCTCGCAGTCGGAGCGGTTCATGACGCCGAGTTCAACGGGTTCGTCGAAGACTGTAAACCCGGTCATGCGATCTGTGTTCCGAATGGCGCCCTGATGCTCGTGTCGTTCTCCGCGGAACTCTACTCCTTGAATCTGCCCGCGCTCATTCAGCAGACCATCATTCTGGGGGACTATTGCGCCTGCGGTTTAACGGACCGGCGGCAATTTCGGACGATGCGGGCCCTTCGGCAATACGAGAATAAGGACGCGCTGGCGTCGCTCTATCCGGAAAGAATAGCCGGCGAGCTCGACTTCCTCTTCAAGAATTATTCTGAAATGGGCGTGGCGGGTCCACCTTCATTCTTCACCGGGTTCGGAATCATGCCGTTGTTTCCTCACCCGGCTCGTTTCGGCCATCCATTAGAGACGGGCAATCATTTTCGTGAGCACGCGATAAGATTCCTACTGTTGCACGAGTGCGGGCATGTCCTGAACGACGATTTCGGCGTAAAGCATTCGCACGGCGACGAATTCGCGGCCGACGAGCGCGCCTTCGAACTCGGTATCCGCTCAGCGAAATGCAAACAAGCAGTCGTGGCGAGCTTGCTGGGTGCCTGGCTTGTGCTCGCGATCGGACGGCGGCTCGAAGCCTTCGAACAGAACGCAACTTCGTCGCATCCGCCGGCACAGCAGCGATTGGACAGGTTACTGAAATTCGTCCGAAACACTGCACTTCTAGGCTTTTTCCTCCGCCGGTTCGCACTCCACTGCCTGCGAGAGTTGGAGCAGCGCGATGCATTGCTCGCGGAGACCTCTAAGGGTTACAGAGAATGGGCTAAGAGCACCAACACGATCACGACCGTGATCGAGGGGTGTCTGCGGAATAAAAGCGATGCGGATTTCATGGACCAAACTACCAAGGTGGTTGGTGCAGGCCCCTCCCAGCCGCATCTTTTCGGCCATCGCGGCGTCCCGGATCGAATTCGAACGACGATTGAAGAAGAATCCCGACGATGAAGATGCCGCCGCGGCCATCCGCATGTTGATGAAGATCTACGACGCGGCCGGCGACAATACGACGTCCACGCTTTCGATGAAACTTCAGAACGCCTATTCAGGGGAGATTCGCCGCTTGGCGCCCTCCCGCCGCTAACGGGAGATTTTCAGCCAGTTCGTGGCGATATCCTCGAACTCGTCCGATCCGCTCAGCCAAGCCGGCACGCAAACTCCCTCCCGTTCGCCAAGGCTCCGCCTGACGGCCTCGCCGTAAGCATCGGCGTAGAGCAACGAACATATGACCGCGTCGTTCGCGTACCTGCGCATGTCATCGCTGATGAAAGTCCGGCCCCGCACAGCGACATTGAACCAGATCTTCACCGCTTCCGCGACACCATACTCCTTTCCCAAACGGGTCATCGCACGAATGCAGAGGCGCCACCTCTGACGATCGTCGGAGATGTATCGCGAGCGCCGGAATCGCAATACATGAGCTCCCTGCGAGTAGTCGAAAAGGCTCGTCACTCGTACCGATCCCTGTGTCATCGAATCGGTGGTTGCCTCTATGACGCTCGCGCCGTCGCCCAGATACATCGCGGCATGGGACCATTTCGCGTCTTGGCCGTGATAGCCGCCCCACTCCTGCGTCTTGACGATCATCTCGCTCATCTTATCCGGCGCACATTCCCTCGCGAGCATCAGGTCGCCCGGGAGAAGCGCCGAAGTGTCGACGATCTTGCCGAATTGCCGGGTTTTCAGCGGTAACGCGCTCAGGACGACGGCCTTGCCCTTCGGATCGGCTCCCGGCTCGAGCTCGATCACAGGAGCATCGAGCGGTTCTTCCGCATCGGAGGCCTTTCTCTCCCGACCGCCATCGCCGCCATGGCCGAATGCATGTCGGCGCGTCTCGGCTTCGCTGAGAGCATCGGATCCCAAGGCGACGCGAACCACCGTTCCAGCATCGACGTCCCATTCGACGGCCGCGGTGGCTCCGGGCAAAATGCCGTACTCGGCGAATGATTGACCTCGATAACCGTCCAAAACGCTGGGTACAAAGCAGAGGGTGTCCTCGACATCTGTCAATGTCAGATATGCAAGTGAGTTGTCTACTATGCGGCCGACCGTTCCGACTGAAGTCGCAAGCGTCATCTGGCGTCTCCCCCGATCGAAATAACTATGACCCAAAGAGCCTTGGGCGTTTGATAAATGAGAGGCGGCCGGCTGGCCCCCCACGTCTCGGCACCCCACTGAACGATAAATTAACCAGTACGGATCGAGCGAAAATCATCAGGATAACCAGCCCGTCGGTCGGTCTCTCCCGGTCCGATAGGGCCGCTTGAGTCCGATCAGGCCGCAAAACATGACGCACTTATGTGTGTTTTGACGCTCTTATGAGGTGCATCACAAGAACTTCGCCTGGAAATCGCTTCAGCCTGAGCGTTCCAACACAGAACATTACCTTATCAGTGGTAACGTGAACGGTTGAACGAGCTCTGGCGGACAGGCGAGACCAATCCGCCAGCTACGCTATGCAGGGCCAGCAGCCAAATGCCCGCATCCTACCGCCGCTCAGGCAGCCAACTACCGACGCTTTGTTTGCAGAACTCTCCGGTCTGGTACCGAGAGCAAGTCACCTTCGAAGATTCTGGACCAATACTTTGTCATGCGGTCAGTGCTGACAAATGATCTCACTGTCCCGATTGGCTCTTGCTCGACCACCAACCCTTGCAACTCAGCGTTCTCCAATATTGAATGCGTAATCGCTGTCTGCATCTTCCGTGGGACACGCTTCTGGCCGAATAGACAGTGCAGCATTCTGATCAAGAATTGGTATGACAGGTGGTCGAGGTCTATCTCGTCATTATGGGACCCAAGTTTCTTGGACTTGGTGTCCCGCGTTTCATGCCCGACATTCTCAAACCACTCAGGGCTGATTCCAGTGTCCAACAATCTGACGAACTCATCCTCGGTAAAAATGGGCAACCTCATTCTTCGCTCCTTGCGATGAACCATCGGACAGAACGCCTGCCGACTAGCGACCATTTACAAGATGCGTTTTGGGGCGTTTCGCCGGGCCAGATTATTGACGAACAGATTTCCATCGCCAAGAGAGCGGCCCGCTTACGGCATGGTGCGGGACGTCGACTTAGATTCATGCTCGTAGTCGTCACCGCGCAAGAATTGCGCCACTTTTTGTCGCTTAGAAAGATACGTGTCTCTCAAAAACGGCCGACTAATTTCGCCTTCAACATCGCCTTCGAGCACCCGACCGTTTTCCAAGTTTCGCCTCGACGTTCGCCTGGGGCACACCCTCGGCTTTGCCGCCCAAGACTTCCGGCCGATGCGCACGCTAATTTTTGCAGCAGTCGTGAACTCTGGAGCCGCCAATGAAGAAAAAGTACTCGCTCATCCGGCAAATCAAACAAAGTGAAATCGACCAAATCCGGGCGCAGCTCGACCGAGTACGAAAGGTCGGCAAAAAGGCTGCTCGGAGCGAAAAGCGGTTCGCCGACTATCGGTATCTTCGAGCGGTGTATCGCGCTCTTCACAACCTGGGCGAAGACAACCTCTTGCCAATCCTGAGCCGGGTCGTTCGCCAGGAATACAACGTGCCGAAACGCGCCGGCACTCACGCGCTACGGACGATTATCGACGCCACCGCCACCACCGCTTCTGATCTTCGAACTCGCAGTCGATGGGCTCGCGCGCTGGAATGGGCATACGATCAAGAAGTTCGCCCGAGCGAACTCATTTGGTTCCTAAAGGCGAACAACGGGATTGCTGGCTGCGCGCGCCTAGCGAACATGGGGCTTCCGCTTTACCGACGTCCTCGGGATTACGCCTTCAGTGACGATCTGCCAGAGTCGAACGGCAATGATGCCTTCGGCCAACTGAGAAATCCCTATCGCTCTAAACTACCACGCCTAAGGTTACCGGCCTAGACCCGCTCAATTAGTGCCCCTTCATGGGGAACCGGTGGACCAGGGTGTTTATCCGTGGCTCAATGGATACGACTCGGACAGACCTGGAGGGGCAGAAGGATGGTGTCGAAGATCGATGTAGGTGATTTGATTGCAGTCCTGATAGGAGTTCGTCGAGAGCGCTACGCTTACGAGAAACATATCGCATTGATGACGTTTGCCACGTGGCTTCAATATCCAAACGATCAAGAGGTGTTGCAGCACGCCCAAATCGTCGCAGCCGCGGCGTGCTTCCTTGATACACATGGTGAGCCTAATCGGCTGGCCACAGTTGAAAACCTTGCTATTGCCCTGCTGGCCTCTCCCCTGAATAGACCGCTACTTGATGTTACAGACTCCTCCACCACGCTGACGAGCGCTGTAACTGAGATCGTCTCTTTCTTCCTGTGCTGTCCAGCAACGGCTAAACCGAGCCTGAACAAAGCTCTATTCTTCATTGAGGGAGGCGGTTTCGACCATCTCGACCTAAAGGATAATGAGCCGGACGCCCGGTCTCTTTCGACGCTCAAGATGGCTTGGAAAGAGCGAGCATGCACAGGCCCATTCCATTGGGCCCTGGCGATTGCGGGGTTGAGCGACCTGTATGAGATGCTACCAGACAACTGGGGCGCATTCAGGCGAGCAGAGAGAATTCTCAAGAAGCCTGAAAAGCTTGCCGAATATTTTGGAATAAGCAAGTTCGTGCAAGAGCGCTTGCTTTCAATTGTCGACGCCTCCAGCCGCAACCGCTTCAATGTGAAGTTTCCAAAGCGCATTCGTACCATCGAGTGCGAGTTTACGGAGTTCGACGAAAGCCAACTAACGATCCTGCGTAGATACCGCGCCCCTAAGTTTATGCCGGACTAGGTCAAACTGAACTTGACCTAGTTCTAGTTTGCCCCGGCAGATTACGCCAGCCCGTCAGCGTCGCTACGTTGCGCGTGTTCAAGAACAGGAACGCGCACATGAATACGCCAAGCCCCTGGCTTGCCAAAAATCTCGCTGACGAGCGCTGGTTCGGTGAAGGTCAGCCCAATTGGAAGCATCTGCCTTCTGTCGAGAAGGCGCAGATCGAACGGCTGAAGCGCGTTCGGCTGCTCAAGAAGCACCGCCATCCAGAGTTGATGACGGCTCTTGCAGCGTGCGCGCCGGGTAAACGTTGCCTGTCCGGATGCTGTCCTGAATGTGGCCGCGCCATGCAGCGTTTCGTGGCGACAAAGGCAAGCCAGCTCCTTACCCCTTACAATGAATACGATGTAGCCTCCATCATAGGTCGCACTCAGCGGTTGCAAGGCAATCTGCGCACGCTACCGGCCGCCAAATTCCGCGATCATCTTCTCCGCACCCTGCGACGTGGACGGGCCGGGTTGGCACTCGGTGGTATCGATTTTAGCTTCAACGAGTTTCCAGCAACCGACCGACTAGCTCGCTGGGTCCCTCACTTTTGGCTTTTGATTCACAACGCCAATAGGCCGCGCTGGGAGCGCGTCGTTCGAGAGACATATCTTGCGAAAGCACTAATACGACCTAGACCCATAAGAATCGATCCATGGGACGGCAACATCGAGGCGCTCGGCTATGCGCTAAAGACGAAGTTTGATCGGCGCATCTCCAAGGTCACATATCGCTTCGCGCGCGGCAAGGTACGCGAATGCAAAAATACTACTTCCGACAGATTGCGAGCCAACGAACGTGTCGAGCTATTCCTATACTTACATGAAATCGGGCTCGAAGGTCGTCTTGTTCTATTCGAAGTGACCAAAGCGAGAGGAGGCTTCGATGTCGCCTCCTAACTAGTGGAGCCACCGCAAACTGAGCCGAAAACTGACTGAACTGCACAACGATTAGCTCAACATCGCACAACGATATCGCCGTAAACCACGTGTGCACGCTGTGCACGCGCCGCTGATGCACGGTTTGCACACCAGGAAAATCGTCATGACTAAGACCGTAACTCCACATCTAAGAAAGCTATCAACCATCGAAGACGAGGCAACAGGCGACTTTTACGTCAGGTTTAGTATACGCACTGAAGACGGATGCAAGCGTGAAATTGAGCTGCCCCGAGCTGACCTGACCGAGCCGACGACATTGGCCAAGAAGCTCTTTGGGCTAGGTGCTGTGCTGCCTCCAAAAGGTCAACGGGCCGCATATCTCTCGAAGCTTGCCGATGCGCCCTGCTCACGAAATCTGAAGCGCGTCGGGAGATCAGGGTGGCAAGATAATTTTCTTACCTTTGTCTGGCAGACGAAGGTCTTGGGTATCGACGAAGGCAGATTGATCGGTCCTCGCGTTTCGACAGACGAAAGCGAACGGGGACGGGTTCGTATCTCAGGAACTTACGAATCTTGGAAAGACAGCGTTGGCGTGCTGTCCAAGTTCTCTTCCTATGCCATGCTTGCTGTCGCTTCAGCCTTCGCCGCTCCGTTGTTGCTAGTATCAGCCGAAGATAGTTTCGCGATTTGCCTGGCCGCACGAACACGATCAGGAAAAACGGCCATTGCTCAAATGGGAGCTTCAGTCGTCGGCTTAGGGCAGAAGAGCAATTTGATGACATGGCATAATACGGAAGCAGGACTTGAGGAACAGCTTCCAAGATTCAACGACTGCTTATCCGTTATTGATGACTTCGAAACCATGAAGGGCTCGGATGTTCATAAGTATGAGCGGATTCGAAACGTTTCGTATGGCGTGGGTGCCGGGGCGGAGAAACAGCGCCATTCCTCTTTCGCTACGAGAACCAGGCTATGGCGCACCATCGTGATTACTTCGATGGAGAAGCCCATCTATGTTCTAGCCGCAAAAACCAAACAGACCCGACAACCAGGGGAGACGGTTCGGCTCATCGACATTCCCGTTCTCTCAAAGGATCGTGATCATATCTTCGATCTGGCAGAAGACGGCGGAAGCCAGATTTCCAGAGAATGGAAAACCAAGGCATTCAATTCCATCATCAATGCGTGTCGTGACAATCATGGTGCAACCTTCCAGCGGTATGTCACCACGCTTTGCAAAGATGCAACGCTCACGAAGCAGCAAACAGATAAGTATCGGGGTCGATTCGTCCTCAAAGTATCGCTCTCTGAGGATGGGGATATGGCGAACGATTTGGCTCGAAAATTCGGTCTTATTTATGCTGGTGGAGCGATTGCCATCCAGCAAAAGCTCGTGCCCTGGACCCGGTCCGAGCTTTTTCGTGCAGTTGCCAAATGCTACCGCGCCGCGCGTGACCTTCTTCCTGATGAGGGTGTCGAGACTCGGAAGGGGCTTCAGCTCCTGCAGGCAGAACTCGAAAAGCTTAAGTCGAAAAAGGCAATCTCGTCGTTCGATACCGAAATCGGCTACAGAATTAAGAAAAATGGAACTATTCGATACGTTATGAAGACCAAAGATTTCAACTCGATCTTTGACTCACCACACCAACGCGCGCTGGTGGAAGCAACGCTGGCGAACTCTAAACGGTTGACGATGACCAACCCAAAGAACGCTCACGGTAGGAGAGCTGCAAAGCGTCAGCCGCTATGGCCAGACGGCAAACGTCGCAGGTCAATTGCGATTCTGTCTGCGGACAAAGTGTAAGGGACTTCTTCTTCGATGAAGAAGACGTTGTCTGAGCGGGACAACGGAAAGACCAATGTCCCGCTCAGCATCCCAAGACTTCTGAAAAAGCAACAAGCAGCTGCTTACTGTGGAGTTAGTATCGCAACATTTGCAGCGGTTTGTCCCGTCACCCCGATTGCCCTAGGCGAGGGCAAACGACTTGAGAGGTATGACATTCGCGACTTAGATGATTGGATCGAAACTTTGAGGGGAAATAATTCCCATGGACGAAAAGATTGGCTCTCTTTGTTGAGGTAGTGCGATGGCAATAATCCGCGTGAAGGGGCTTAAGCGGTATCGGGTAAAAGGCCGGTGGTATGCATACCATCGCAAATCTGGCGTGCGACTAAAATCTGAATTTGGCACTGCGGAATTCATCGCCGAGTTGGAAACGCTGGAACGCAAGCTCAGGAAGGCCGAAGCTCTACCGGGTACGATGGGAAAGCTATTTGCATCTTACAGGGCGTCACCGGCTTTCACCGATTTGGCAATTACCTCTCGGAACGGCTATTCGCGAATGATGAATTTGCTCAACCCGCTAGACGAGATGCCACTCGTTGAATTGACACCGCAGTTCATTGCCGGGCTGAGAGATAAAATGGCCGAGCGACATGGCCGCAGGCAGGCGAATTATGTGATGGCAGTCATTTCAGTCGCCTGTGAACACGGCAAAGAACACGGGATCATTCGCGAAAACCCGGTCAAGGGCGTGAAGAGAGTCAGGCGCTCAAGGATTGCACCGGCTGCCAATAGACCTTGGACAATCGAAGAATGCAGAACCGTGCTCACGGAACTGCCACACCAATTGAAATTACCGGTGGCGCTGGCGATGTTCACTGGCCTTCGCAAAGGCGACGTACTGGCGCTTAGGAAGAGTGCCATCCGAAGTGGGCGAATTTGGCGGCGAACGAACAAGACCGGTCTAGAGCTTTCGATTCCAATCCATCCAGACTTGGCTCAAATCCTGGCTGGATCTCCGCACCACAATGCGATCACCGTCGCTGCAACGACGAACGCCACGCCATGGACCGAGAGCGGTTTCAATTCGAGTTTCATCAAGGCGATGGCCACTCTCAAACGATCAGGCAGAATTGGCGACGGCCTCACGTTTCATGGCCTTCGTCACACGGTCGGCACGCTTCTCATTGAAGCAGGCTACGATATCGACACAGTGCGCCGCTGGCTTGGCCAGAAGACACTCGCGATGGCGATCCACTACTCAGAGTCAGCAGATACTTCGCAACGAATGCGGGAGGTGATCACAAAACTCGATCCGCTAGGGAGCAAATCGCGAACATAACTGTCTAACTTGTCAGCGGAAGCGTCTAACTCAACAATTGTGCTGGGCGTAAGTCATTGAAATCGTGGTGCCCAGGGGCGGGATCGAACCACCGACACTGCGATTTTCAGTCGCATGCTCTACCAACTGAGCTACCTGGGCATACTCGCGGGGCCGAAAGGCCGCAGCGAGCGGGCGGTTTATAGAGAGGTCGGAGCGCCGTGTCCACCCGCCTTCGCCAAAGGCTTCGGCGTGGCAGGCCCGCCCGGCGTTGTTTCCCCAACTTGTTGGGAAATCTTGGCTATTCCGGGTCCTCCACGTCGTCCTCGCGGCCGGGGACGACATAGCGGCCGGTCAGCCAGCGGTTGAGGTCGACGTCGCGGCAGCGGGGGGAACAGAACGGGAGAAAAGCCTGCTGGGCGGGCTTGCTGCAGATCGGGCAGGCCCGGGTGGTGGCCGGGGGTGTTCGGGCTTGGTCGGTCATGGCTGGGCGGAGTTTACACCAGTTGGCGATTGAGGAGGCGGCCGCATGTTCCGCTGTGCCCCCTCTCCCGCTTGCGGGCAGGGGAATCGCATATGGATTTTTCTTGTGTTGAGGCTGAATAGGGATTCTTGAGGGAGGCAGTTTTTCGAAGGAGAAACGGCCATCTGCCTGGAAACCTGTTTTGGATCGGTTCCCGACCCCCGAGCCGGAAACGCGACGCATCGGTTGGGCGACCTGATCGTGATGATGGTCGCCGCGAGCCTGTGCGGGGCCGCGACAGCAACCGAATTTGCGTTGTTCGCGGAGACCCGCAGGGCTGTGCTGTCTCGCCTGATCGATTACGACGTGGCCCCCAGCCACGATACTTTCTCGCGGCTTTTGCGGCTGCTGGATCCGCGGGCGTTCGAGCAGGCTTTTGCGTCGTTTGCCGCGGGTTTTGCCCGGGCGCTCGGCGAATCCAGCGGCACGACTGTGGCCACGCCAGACGAGGTGGTCGCGCTCGACGGCAAGGCCTTGCGGCGCGCCTATGAACAAGGCCAGCAGGCCTATCCGCCGCTGACGGTCTCGGCCTTCGCCACGCAAACCCGGCTTTGCCTTGCGGCCGCGTCGCCGACGGCGGCCGAGAACGAGATTGAGGCCGCCCTGAAGGTGATCGCGCTGATTGATCTGACTGACAAGATCGTCACGGCCGACGCGCTGCATTGCCATCGCCGGATGGCCGAGGCGGTCGTCGAACAGAATGCGGACTATGTGCTGGCGCTGAAAGGCAACCGTGGTCACTGGCACAAGGAAGCCGAGAGCCTGCTGGCACGAGCGCCCTCGCCACCGGTTGTCGAGCAGACGGAACGCGGTCATGGCCGCGACGAATGGCGGAAAGCTGAGGTGGTGCCGGTCGAGACCGCGCTGATGCCCGGCCATGCCGCCATCATCCGGATCACTTCCCGGCGTGATCGGTCCGAGCCGCTGACGCGCTTGTTCATGACCTCGCGCGTGTTCTCGCCGCAGCAGGCCCTCGACATCACGCGAGCCCATTGGCAGGTCGAGAACGGCCTGCACTGGATGCTTGATGTTCATCTCGCCGAGGATATGAACCGAGCTCGCAAGGACCACGCACCTGCCAACATCGCCATCCTCAAGCGAATCGCAAAAAATATCCTGCAGATGACCGACCCGCCGAAGGTCCCTATCAGCCACCGCATCAAAAAATGCGCATGGAACGACGACTACCTCCTCAAAGCCCTGGCCCATATGCGATAGCCCTGCGCTTGCGGGGGAGGGCTGGGGTGGGGGTATCACCGCTGGTCATGTCGTGGAGAGAGCCCCCACCCGTATCGCATCTTCGATGCGATACGACCTCCTCCGCAAGCGGGAGAGGTGGAAGAGCGGATGCGGTTCGAGGTCGTTTCTATCCGTACTCACACCGCGACGGCGTTGAGCCAGCCGTGGCGGATCGGAAAGCCCTCGCCGCCGAGCAGGGTCACGGTCTCGTAGAGCGGCAGGCCGACCACATTGGTGTAGGAGCCGACCAGCTTGACCACGAAGGATCCGGCGATGCCCTGCACGGCATAGCCGCCAGCCTTGCCGCGCCATTCGCCGGAGCCGATATAGGCCTGGATGTCGTCCTCGCTGAGCCGCTTGAAGCGCACGCGGGTCTCGACCAGGCGCTGGCGGAAGGCCTCACGCGGCGTCACCACGCAGATCGCGGTGTAGACGCGGTGGTTGCGGCCCGACAACAGCCGCAGGCACTGCGCAGCCTCGTCGACCAGATTGGCTTTCGGCAAGATGCGGCGGCCGACCGCGACCACGGTGTCGGCAGAGATGATAAAGGAGCCGCGCAGATCGTCGTCGAGCTGCACCGACTTCAGCGCCGCGTCGGCCTTGGCGCGCGCCAGCCGGTTGGCGCAGGCGCGCGGCAGCTCGCCCCGCCGCGGGGTCTCGTCGACATCGGCCGGGCGCAGCGCATCGGGCTCGATGCCGGCCTGGTTGAGCAGGGCCAGCCGCCGCGGCGAACCGGAAGCAAGAACGAATTTGGGACGGCCTAGCATGCGGGTTTTTGGGCTGAATCGGGGGGACGGACGCGGGCGGAACCTATCGGATGGGGCATGGATGCACAACCTTGGAACCGGCTGCGCATCGCGCTTCCCCGTGGGCGACACGGCCCCATAAGCACAGCTGTTTGTCAGTCTGGCGACAAGGGGCGTTCTGCGAATCGGAACACGCCTCGCGAAGCCTCACAGGTTCGCCGCGCCCTTGGCAAAGCGGCGGCGGATGCGCAGCAACAGGCCGTCGCAAACCTCGCGATAGGCAGCGAGCTTCTGCTCGCGCGTCCCCTCGGTGCCGGTCGGGTCCACCGTCGGCCAGTACTCGACATCGGCGGCGAGCGTGCGGGTGAGGTCGAGCGCCCTGTGATGGGCCTCCGGCGCCAGCGTGATGATCAGGTCGAAGTTCAGGCCTTCCCAGTCCTCGAGTTCCTCGAAGGTCTGTGGCTTGTGGGTGGAGATGTCCTGGCCGAGTTCCGCCATCACGGCGATCGCGAACGGGTCGAGCTCGCCCTTCCGTACGCCGGCCGAGCGGACATAAAGGCCTTGCGGGAACATCTGCTGCAGCAGGCTTTCGGCCATCGGCGAGCGCACGCTGTTGAGGCCGCATGCGAACAGCACGGCCTGCGGGTTGCGCGCGCGCGGCGCTGCCATGCGATCAGGCTTTCGGTCGAGGGGCCGACACCGACATCATGCGCCCTCGCCTTTCCAATGCAGCACGGTGATGAGGGTGAACAGCCGCCGCGCGGTCTCGAAATCGACCCGCACCTTGCCCTTGAGCCGCTCCTGCAGCGTGCGCGAGCCCTCGTCATGGATGCCGCGGCGGCCCATGTCGATCGCCTCGATCTTGTCCGGCGTCGCGGTCCGGATCGCCTGATAATAGCTGTCGCAGATCATGAAGTAGTCCTTCACGACGCGGCGGAACGGCGTCAGCGACAACAGATGCGCGACCACCGGCGCGCCGTCCTCCTTGCGGATATCGAACATCAGCCGGTTGCCGGTAATCGCGATGTGAAGGGTGTAGGGCCCCGGCCCGGCGCCGCCTTCCGGCGCAAACAGATTCTGCTCGACCAGGTCGTAGATCGCGATCGCCCGCTCATGCTCGATGTCGGGCCCGGAACGGCCGATCGATTCCTCGTCGAGCGTCACCGCGACGATGCGATTGTTGGAATCCTCGTCGTCTGGTGGCTTGTTCATGAGAGGTTGAGGCGCAATCCGACGGAACGTGAATGGGCATCGAGACCCTCGGCCTGGCCGAGCGTCATCGCGGCGGGCCCGAGCGCACGAAGCTGATCCGGCCCGCAGCGCAGGATCGAGGTTCGCTTCATGAAGTCAAGCACCCCGAGGCCCGAGGAGAACCGCGCCGAACGCGCGGTCGGCAGCACGTGGTTGGAGCCGCCGACATAATCGCCGATCGCTTCCGGCGTATGGGCCCCGAGGAAGATCGCCCCGGCGTTGCGGACCTGCTTCGACAGGGCCTCGGCGTCCGCGGTCATGATCTCGAGGTGCTCGGCCGCGATCGCGTTGGCGAGCTCCACTGCGTCGTCGAGCTTTGCCACCTTGATGACGGCGCCAAAATCGTTCCACGAGGCGCGCGCGATCGCCGCACGCGGCAGCGTCGCAAGCTGCGCCTCGACCGCGCGCTCGACATCGGCGGCGAGCCGCGCACTGTCGGTGATCAGAATCGACTGCGCGCTGACGTCATGCTCGGCCTGCGCCAGCAGATCGGCCGCGATCCAGTCGGCATTGCCGGTGTCGTCGGCGATGACGAGTACCTCGGAGGGCCCGGCGATCATGTCGATGCCGACCTTGCCGAACACCAGCCGCTTGGCGGCGGCGACATAGGCGTTGCCGGGGCCGACGATCTTGGCGACCGGCGCGATCGTCGCGGTACCATAGGCCAGCGCCGCCACCGCCTGGGCGCCGCCGACGCGGTAGATCTCCGAGACGCCGCCGAGACCTGCTGCCGCCAGCACCAGCGGGTTCAGCTTGCCGTCCGGCGCCGGCACCACCATCACCACCCGCGGCACGCCGGCAACCTTGGCCGGCACCGCGTTCATCAGCACCGAGGACGGATAGGCCGCGGTGCCGCCGGGCACGTAGAGACCGACCGCATCGACCGCGCTCCAGCGCCAGCCGAGTTCGACGCCGGCGGCGTCGGTAAAGCGCTCGTCCTTCGGCAGCTGGCGGCGATGGAAGGTCTCGATCCGGTCGCGCGCGAATTTCAGCGCCTCGACGGTCCCGGGATCGCACGCGGCGACCGCGGCGTCGATTTCGGCGGCGGCGATGCGCAGGCCGGCGGCGTCGACGTCGAGCCGGTCGAATTTTTTGGTCGCCTCGAGCAGCGCCGCATCGCCGCGGGCCGCCACGTCGTCGACGATGGCGCGAGTGGCGCGCTCGACGTCGGCCGACACCTCGCGCTTGGCCGCCAGGAAATCGCGGAAACGCTGGTCGAAATCGGCGCTCTGTCGGTCCAGGCGAACGGGCATGGCGGCTTTCTGAAGAGGACTCTGGGTCCCTGCTCAATGGCGCGGCGGATAATGGCCGTCAACCCTTGGGGGGCGCCGAAATTGCAGTCGTCCCGGCGAAGGCCGGGACCCATTACCCCAGAAGCCTGCTGCTGGAGCAGGGTGGGACCCCCAGCGTCCCATAACAAATGGCATTTGTGGTTATGGGTCCCGGCCTTCGCCGGGACGACGGCATATTTACCCCGCCGCCACCCCGAGATCATCCGTGCCGAGATCGGTCAATTCGCACTCCAGGCACTCGACATCGAGCCGCAGCGCCGCGCCTTGCCCGAACATCAGGAGCGCGCTGCCGCCCGGCGGGTCGGAGGCATGGAATTCGATTCCGAGCAGTTCCAGGGTGGCCTCCGGGGCCTCCAGGTCGATATTGCGCGACTTGCATGCCAGCACCCGGTCGAACCTGAGCGCGGCGATCAGCCGGCGCGAGCAGGCGCCGCCGGACAGGGTCTGCTCCCAGTCCAGCCGGTTCAACCCGACCACCAGGCGTTTCTCGTCCTGGCGCCAGACGATGTCGGCGGGCTGGACGCGGGCGTCCTGCACGTGGGCGGAGATGACCGCGAGGTCATCGGCATCGAGGGCGATCAGTTTCAGGGGAGCAGGTGGGGACATGCGGTAGTTATAACGGCTTGGGGCCCCGGAGGTACCATCCCTCCAAGGAAATCCCGCCCAGGGGAACCGGCGCCGCCTCGTCAGAGGCTGTTGATGTCCTCGCTCTCCAGCACCGGCCGGGGGTAGCCGTCGCGGGCCACCTTGAGCATGGCGCGGCCGAGTTGTTCCGACGTGGTCATATGGCCGGGGGCAAGCCGGACCAGAAGCGACAGCAGCGGCGAGGTCGCGAGATAGATCGCCTGCACCCAGGGTGTCTTGGAGCGCACGCCGTGCAGCGGCTGGATGCCGGCGGGGCGGAACATGTAGGCGGCCTTGAACGGCAGCTTGAGCAGGTCGTTCTCGGTCTTGCCCTTGACCCGCGCCCACATCAGCGAGCCTTGCTCGGTGGAATCGGTGCCGCGCCCGGTGACATAGGTGAACACCATGCCCGGATTGAGCCGCGCCAGCGCCGTCGCCGCGGCCAGCGTGACGTCGTAGGTGAGATGGCGGTAACGCGCCTCGTCCGTGCCGATCGAGGAGACGCCGAGGCAGAAGAAGCAGGCGTCATAGCCGGTCAGCTGCGGCTCGATCGCGCTGTAATCGATGAAATTGTCGCAGGTCAGCTCGACGAGCTTGGCATCGCGCTGCCCGGTCGGGCTGCGCCCGACCGCGAGCACCCGCTCGACGCCGGGATCGAGCAGGCATTCGCGCAGCACGCCCTGCCCGACCATGCCGGTCGCGCCGAACAGGATGATTTTCATCTCGATTGCCCCTCGATGCCGCCATGATGTCTCCTTGCCGCCCGGTCGCACTCAGGCGGCGGTGGCGATCTGATCGAACGATACACCGGTCAGCATCGCCGAGACATCCCAGAGCTGCTCCGCCACCACGGTGTCCCTGGCCTGCGGCATGATCCGCGCCGGCACCGGCGGTCCCTTCAATTCATAGAACCAGTCGGGCCCGTAATAGCCGCCGGGCTCGGCCGCCGGCGAGGTCGCCGCGAACAGCGTCGGCAGCGCGCCCGCGGCCGCCGAATGGCTCATGAAGGGCTGCAGATATCGGCCGAGCCGCCACGACAGGCTGTCGGTGCCGGGCCCGTTCGGGATCAGCTCGGTGCGCGCATAGCCGGGATGCGCGGCATTGCTCATGATCCCCCAGCCATTGCGCGCGCTGCGGCGCTGCAGCTCGAGCGCAAACATCAGCATCGCAAGCTTCGACTGGCAGTAGGCACGCCACGGCACATAGGCGCGCTGCGACTGCAGATCGGCGAAGTTGATCGCGCCGGTGCGGTGGGCGAGGCTCGACAGATTGACGACGCGGGTGTTTTGGCCGCGGCACAGCTGCGGCAACAGATGTGCGGTCAGCGCGTAGTGGCCGAGATAGTTGGTGCCGAACTGCATCTCGAAGCCGTCTGACGTGACCTGGCGTTTCGGCAGCGCCATCACGGCGGCATTGTTGATCAACAGGTCGAGCGCATCGTGGCTGGCGGCAAAGCGCGCGGCGAAATCGGCGACCGATGCGAGGCTCGCGAGGTCGAGCGTCTCATAGATCACCGCCGCATCGGGAAGCTGCGCGCGGATCCGCGCCAGCGCGTCCTGCCCCTTGGCGCCGTTGCGGCCGGTCAGCACGACATTGGCGCCGGCACGCGCCAGCGCGAGCGCGGTCTCGTAGCCGAGCCCGCCGGTTGCGCCTGTTATCACCGCGGTCCTGCCGCGCTGCCGCGGAATGTCTGCAGTGCTCCAGCCGGTCATGCTTATATCTCCTTGCGACACGAATCGGTTCTGACGGTTGTTGTCGGTCTTGCGGGTTCCAGCCGCATTCCGATGAAATGTGCACTAAGTGCATTTTTGCAAGAGGTGAAAAATTTGAAGCGCCCTGCGCCCGCGCGCAAATCTGCCAAGCCGCGGCAATCCAACGGGAATTCGGCGCCGCCCACGGCGACGTCCGGCCTGCGCGCGCGCAAGCGGCGGGAAACACGGGAACGGCTGACCCGGGCGGCGATGGCGCTGTTTCTCGAGCGCGGCTTCGAGGCGACCACGCTCGACGACATCGTCGCCGCAGCCGATATCTCGCGCCGCACCTTCTTTCACTATTTCGCGTCGAAGGAAGACGTCGTGTTCGCCTGGCAGGAGGACGGCAGCACGGCGCTGATCGCAGCGGTCGCGGCCCGTCCGGCCACCGAATCCATGCTGCAGGCCGCGGAGAATGCGATCGCCGAAATGGTGCTGCAACTCGATCCGCGCGAGGCGGTCGCACTGGCAAGACTCAAGCGCGACAATCCGGCACTGCAGGCCCGCGATCAGGTGAAGTACGAGAAGCTCGAGCGCGAGCTCGCCGAGGCCTTGCTCAAGCGCGCCGGCAACAAGGCCGACCGGATGAAGGCCCGGCTCGTCGCGATGATCACCACCGGCGCGATGCGCGTCGGCGGCGATCTCTGGGCAGCCGACGGCGCCCGCGAGAAGCCGGAGCTGCTCGCCAAGCGAATCTTCGCCGCGATCCGCGCGATTTTCGAGTGAGCGATCGGAACGACAGGATCTCTACACTCTTCGTGAGGCGAATTCTGGTGAGGTGAGCACGCTCGTCAGGCTCCCTCCCCCCCTTGCGGGTCCCTTGCGGGGGAGGGAACCCTTCCGCTAGTGGCTCCCTCACGCGATCGAAGCAAAGCTGCGTTGCCTGGCACAAGAGAGCAGCGTCACATCACCCCCTGATGAACGCCAGCAGGTCCTTGTTGATGGTCTCGGCTTCCGTCGTCGGCATGCCGTGCGGAAAGCCCTTGTAGGTCTTCAGCGTACCGTTCTTCAAAAGCTTGGCCGAGAGCGGGCCGGAGTCGGCGTAGGGCACGATCTGGTCGTCGTCGCCATGCATCACCAGCACCGGGACGTTGATCTTCTTCAGGTCCTCGGTGAAATCGGTCTGCGAGAACGCGACGATGCCGTCGTAATGCGCCTTGGCGCCGCCCATCATGCCCTGCCGCCACCAGTTCTGGATCACGGCCTCCGACGGCTTTGCGCCGGGCCGGTTGTAGCCATAGAACGGCCCGGCCGGCAAATCTCGGTAGAACTGCGAGCGATTGGCTGCAAGTTGCGCCTGCAGGCCGTCGAACACCGACTTCGGCAGGCCGCCGGGATTGTCAGCCGTCTGCAGCATCAGAGGCGGCACCGCGCTCAGGATCGCCGCCTTCGCCACCCGGCTCTCGCCGTGACGCGCGATGTAGTGCACGACCTCGCCGCCGCCGGTGGAATGGCCGACGTGGACCGCGTTCCTCAAATCGAGATGCGCGGTGACGGAAGCGAGGTCGTCGGCATAATGGTCCATGTCATGGCCGTCGCCGACCTGGGCGGAGCGGCCGTGGCCGCGGCGGTCATGGGCAACGACGCGAAAGCCGTGACCCACGAAGAACAGCATCTGCGCGTCCCAATCGTCCGACGACAACGGCCAGCCATGGCTGAACACGATCGGCTGGCCCGAACCCCAATCCTTGTAGAAGATGTCGACGCCGTCTTTGGTGGTGATAGTGGGCATTTGATTTGCTCCTCTTGTTGCCTTCGTCATTCCGGGGCGACGCGCAGCGTCGAACCCGGAATCCATTTATCCAGGGAATGTGCGGCCCGATGGATTCCGGGCTCGCGCTTCGCGCGCCCCGGAATGACAAGAATGATCAGGCGAACGTGACCGGCCTGAACCGGCGCCACGCGCCGATGATCACGACGGCGAAGAACACCAGCACGATGCCCTGCACCACCGCAAACACCGGGCCGGCGGGCGGATTCGGCGGCACCGCCGGCGCGAGCGCCTGCAGCGCCGGCACCTTGAGGAAGCTCTGGATCACCAGCACGAAGACGTTGAGATAGAGCGAGACCATCGCGGTCACGACATAGATCGGGCGCCAGGCGCCCTTGAGCTGCATCGCATACAGCGCGATGCAGGCGATCACGAGCAGCAGCAGCGAGAGGCCGCCGATGATGTGCGACGGCAGCAGCTTCTCGGTCGCCAGCGGCGGAATCACAAAGCCGGTGGCGCTGGTCAGGATCGTGAACAGCAGGAAGATCGCGGTCAGCCCCGGCATCGCCCGCGAGCCGAGCAAGCCGAACATCACGATCACACCGGCGACGATCGCAATCAGGCTGATAATGACGTGCACGAGCACCAACGTCGTCATGTGACGCACTCCCCATTGAGACCCGCACCACGTTACGATGCGTGACTGGAAATTGCTACATGGTTCGATGGCAGGATGGCCGACATCTCATCAAAAATTTGCCAGCGCTAATTTTGATTGACCCGTCATCCCCGCGCAATGGTTACGCCTTTGCGCGGGGATGACGGTGATAGTCCGTGCGTCCGCCAGATGCCGCGGCACGTGCGCCCGATGAGACATTCAATCAATCATAGCGCGGGATCGGCCCGTTATGCGGCGTCTTGCGCTTCGACAGGTCGAACAGCACCTCGTCGACATAGCACCAGCCCCAGCCTTCCGGCGGATCGTAGCCCTCGATCACGGGATGGCCGGTGGCGTGGAAATGCGCGGTGGCATGCCGGTTCGGCGAGTCATCGCAGCAGCCGACATGGCCGCAGCTCCGGCAGATCCGCAAATGCAGCCAGCGGCTGCCGCTCTTCAGGCATTCCTCGCAGCCGAGCGCGCTCGGCGTGACGTCCTGGATGCTGGCGATGTGGGTGCAGCTTTTTGACATTTTTGGCCTCTCTTTATGCATCCCTGTTCAATCCGTCATCCTGAGGTGCGAGCGCAGCGAGCCTCGAAGGATGAATCGGCCACAGACCGGGCCGTGCATCCTTCGAGGCTCGCCGAAGAGGCTCGCACCTCAGGATGACGGGGATGGAGCTACCCCAATGGATCCTTCTCTCACAGCGACGGACTGCCATCATCGGCGAGATAGCCGTGCAGGGCGGCGACGACCTGGGCGCCCTCGCCGATCGCGCCGCCGACGCGCTTGACCGATCCGGAGCGGACGTCGCCGACCGCGAACACGCCGGGCACCGTGGTCTCGAGCAGCGGCACGGCGCGCGCGCCCTCGCCGCTCTGCACGCCGGTCATCACGAAGCCGCCGCGGTCCACCAGCACCCCGCAACCCTCGAGCCAGCCGGTGGCCGGATCGGCGCCGACGAACAAAAACAGATTGCGGATATCCATGGTGAACTCGTCGGGCGCGAGCCGGCTGCGCCAGCGCACGCGCTCCAGCGTCTCCGCGCCTTCGAGCCCGATCACCTCGGTGTTGAACATCAGTTCGATGTTCGGCGTCGCCTCGATGCGCTCGATCAGGTAGCGCGACATGCTGGCCCCGAGCCCGCCGCCGCGGATCATCATGTTGACCCTGCGGGCATGCGCCGACAGGAACACCGCCGCCTGGCCTGCGGAGTTGCCGCCGCCGACCAGCACGACGTCCTGGTTGGCACAGAGCCGCGCCTCGATCGGCGAGGCCCAGTACCAGACGCCGCGGCCCTCATAGCTCTCGAGATTGTCGATCGCAGGCCGGCGATAGCGCGCGCCGCTCGCCACCACCACCGACCTGGCGCGCAACGTGTGCCCGCATCCGGTGGCGAGCGCGAACGCGCCCGACGCCTTCGTGCAGTCGAGCGATTTGATGGAGACCGGGATCAGCATCTCGGCGCCGAATTTCTGCGCCTGGTTGAAGGCGCGCCCGGCGAGCGCCTGGCCGGAGATGCCGGTCGGGAAACCCAGATAGTTTTCGATCCGCATGCTGGCGCCGGCCTGGCCGCCGAAGGCACGGGAATCGAACACCGCGACCGACAACCCTTCCGAGGCCGCATAGACCGCGGTGGCAAGCCCGGCCGGGCCGCTGCCGACCACGGCGACATCGTAGAGCTTGTCATGCGCGCTGTTGCCGATCATGCCGAGCGCCATCGCAAGCGCGGTCTCGGACGGATTGCGCAGCACCGTGCCGTTCGGACAGACCACCAGCGGCAGCTCGGCGCGCGTCGGCGAATAGCGCGCGACGAGGTCGGCGGCGTCCTTGTCCGTCTCGGGGTCGAGGAAGTGGTGCGGCTGGCCGTTGCGCGCCAGGAAATTCTGCAGCTGCGCCATGTTGCCGACGGACGCAGGGCCGATCAGCACCGGCCCGCCGGCGCCGCCCTGGATCAAGCTGACCCGGCGCAGGATCAGCGCGCGCATGATGCGCTCGCCGAGGTCGGCCTCGGCGACCAGCAGCGCGCGCAATCGCTCGGGCGGCAGCAACAAGGTCTCGACAACGCCGTCGGCATGGCCGTCGACCAGCGCAGGTCGGCCGGAAAGCTGGCCGATCTCGGCGAGGAATTGACCGGGCCCCTGGTCGATCACAGGCGTGACATGGCCGAGGCCATCGCGCTGGGTGATCGCGATGCTGCCCGACAGCACCACGAACATGCCGGGCCCCGGCTTGCCGGTCTCGAACAGCGCCTCGCCGTCCCCAAACGACCGCGGCTCGCCGAAGCGGCGCATCCGCTCGATCTCATGCGCCGTCAGGGTCGGAAAGGTCTGCTCATGGCGCGGGAAGGCGTAGGCGGTTGCGTTCAGCCGATCGATCGTCGTCTCGTCTACAGCCATGTCGGCGACCCGCTTCTTCTTGCAACACACGTTCTTGCAACACACGAGCCGGGTTAACGGCGCGGCTCGTTTCCGCCGGCGTCATCTAGCGAGCGGTCATCTAATGAGTCCTCGGGCCCTTCGGAAGCCACATCCTCGCGACCGCGCGCCTGCGACTTCCGCCGCTTCAGGTTTTCGCGCAGCGCCAGCTTGAGGCGATCCTGTCGTGAATCCTTCACGCGGGCCCCGGCCCGCCCGCCGCCCTTGTCGTGATCGCCCGTCATTGCAAAACTCTCGAACTGCCGACGCCTCTAGCAAGAGGCCAGCATAGACAATGGCCGACGCCGGCGCACCCTGCCCGGTCGGCCAGTTGTGCTCGATGGATGATTCGGCGGGCGGAGAATCAGGAGCTTTCCGGCCGATCGGGACCCAATCCGGCCGAAATCGGCCGGATTGGTCGGAATCGCCGGCGAGGAACGCCAATTTCTGCCGATTTCACCGGCGGCAGGGACGCTGTTTCGCTTGCGCGAAAGGGAGGCCTGTGGCAAGAACCGCCCGCTTGGATGGGCCCTTGGGGCCGATTCAATTTTTCCCGGGCATGCTGCCGTAGCTCAGTGGTAGAGCACTCCATTGGTAATGGAGAGGTCGACAGTTCAATCCTGTCTGGCAGCACCACCTATCCTATTGAGAGGCCTAGATCCTCTTGCAATTGCAGCACTAATCCCGCTTGTTTGCCACCAACCGTCGCCACAAAAACAGGTTTGGTCACCCGACGAAAGCTACTTCGCGGACATAGAGTCGATCATCGCGGGGCGCCTCGACGACCACGAGCCGCCATTCTTATCCGGCGACAACCGTTTTGCCTGGTTGATCTGCTGGACACACCCACGATCAAGCCGGCCCGAAGGGCCGCCGCGGAGCGCAACTTTCTCCGCATCGGCGGGGGCGGATTTTCGCGATAGACCATCGGTCTTCGGCTTCGGAAATGCGCTTCATTCGCCGTCGTCCTCAATCGGCTAAGTAAGACGTCGGACGCTATCCATCGTCTCGACTGATCGATTTGAAGAAGAACGCGGAGGGCGAATTCTTCTTTTTCGATCGACTTCCCGTTCGCAGAAGTGTTTGTCGACGTCCTCATTACAGAGGGAAAATAGGCGCTGGGTTGCGGCGACGGCGGCCTTGTCGCCTGCTTCCGGCGCGGCTTCGACTACACCGCAGTCGGCGGCCCTGAGCACGCGGCAGACTGCGCTACGCACCCGCCAGCACGACAAGCTCAGGTCGAGCAAAGTTGCCACATGGACTTGCAGGCGAATTTGTGTAGACCGGTAGAGCCGGTGCAGTTCGACTTGAGAACTGGGCCGGCATCGCCTTGGGGCACAGCCAATGGGACGCTTGCGTTGCTACTGTTTTGATCAGAGCTGCCGCGCGACCGCTCCCCGCGTCGAACCGGATAATCAGGTCGCCTTGCCCGTCGTGGTCGGCCGTTCCGTGGGGCAGGGCGGGGCCAACGTCCGCAACGATGTTCTCACCATCCAGCAGGCACTGAATGCGGTCGGCACCAGTCAGGGCGGCCCGACGCCACGCCTCGCAACGGATGGCTTGGTGGGCCCGTTGACGCGCGCGGCGATCGGCAGGTTCCAGAAGCAGAACATCAGTTTCGTCGATTTCCGCATCGACCCGAACGGGCCGACGATTCAGGCGCTCAATCGCATTTTACGCGCCTCGTTGCCAATCCTGGCGAGCGGATCATCGAGATCGCTTGCGCCCCGCAGCGGTGTCGGCCAGGTTGCGCCGCCGGCACCGACCTTCACCGTCACGGATGAGATGATGGAGCAGATGTTCGATGACACCTTGCCCATCTCGCGGGCCTGCGTGAAGAGCGCGCTGCGCACGCTGACCGCGGCGAAAGTAATGGGCACAATCGAATCTCCGGCCCAGACGCTCGTGCGCAAGCACTTCGCGGTTCTGCTCAGCGATCCGCCGCCGCCGGATTTTGTGCTGATCGAGCGCACCTTTCGCGCCATCGATCGCGAGCTGTCGGTCGCCGCCCTGAGTCCCGCTACGACTTTCATTAAGTTCCCGTTTACGCTCTCCTTTAACGAGATGGCGGAATCCCGCACGCTGGCGCTCGCGATTTCGAACGGCGTCACCATGCGCGGCGAGACCGTTCAGCTCGACCGGACGAATGGCACATCCGCCACGCTGCGGGCGGATGCGGTGGTGATCGCGCCGGTCTATTTCTTCGCGTCGAGCGACCTGCAGATCGGCACGCTCATCCACGAACTCGCGCATTTCGTGGGGCGGCCGGATGGCCATCCCGATTGCATCGACGATCCGCCGGACAGGTCATCGAGCGATGCCTCCCTCGCACGGTTGCCGCCGGATAGGCGGCCGCGCATCGCGGAGTTCTACGCGCTGTTCGCCTTCGAGGCACATTTCGGACGCAGCATGTTCCGCGTGCTACTCCAGTTCTGAGGCGGGCTGGCTCGCTTTGCTATCCCAATAAGATTCAAACTGCGACACCACCGACCCATCCACCCAAAAACCTCACGCTCTTCGACACGCCCTTGCCTCCTCATGTCCATTGCCGGCTGAGGCTTGTCAGCGGCCTGATCCATCTGGAGAGCAGTTCCCGGGTGCGCTATACTGTAAAAATTGGCCGGTACTATCCGCCGCGCGCCGCCAGGCATTTCGTGAGCAGATGCACGACGGCATGGTGCGTCAGATCATTGGCGGAGACCGCGAAGTGAGCGCTGGCATCCACGCAATGCAGACCATCATCCCGCACGGGCAATTGGGCTTGCTATCGCCCCTCGGTTGCGCTTGCATGGGTTGCATGCCAAGGACGCGACGAATGTCTGGTAAGCGAGCACCCGAGCCCAGCGGAACTTCAAACCTCAGGAACTTGGCTCGCACCAGTGTGGCGCCCGGGAGGCACCAGCGAGAGCGCATGTCAAGTTCGCAAATTTGGTGAGCGGAGACCGCGCGGAAGTTGAGAGAATCAGATTATTCACGTCCAACTGCTTGACCACCACGACGAGAAACCAGAGTGCAATCCCCCCGCTACAACATTCTGCTGCTGTGCGCCGCAGCCGCCCTGAGAACCAATACGGTATCGGACCATATCCGAGCGTTTCGCCAATACAGCCAGCATAAATATACGATCGTGGATCCGCTGGCGTTCGATGCGATCGGACCAGATCTGGATGCCTTTGACTGCCTGGTATTTCACTATTCCGTCGTGATCTCGATGGAGAACTATGTTCCCGCCTCGCTCCGTGACAAGATCAGGCACTTCAAAGGGGTCAAGGTCGCGTTCATTCAAGACGAGTATCGATTTATCGATCGTCAAAATGCTGCATTGGCCGATCTGCAGATCGGAGCGATTTTTACCGTTACGAACTCGGACGTCACCAGAAAAATCTATCGGGACACGTTCTTCGACAAGATACGTTTCGAGCATACTTTGACGGGATTTGTACCCGAGCATCTGTTGACGATGGACGTGCCGAATTATTCGGAACGTCCGCTCGACGTTTCGTATCGCGCACGCAAGGCTCCGCCTTGGTACGGATACTTCGCCGAGGAAAAATGGCGAATAGCCGACAGATTTGCCGCTGATGCAGCGCAGTACAATCTGGTCTGCGACATCGACACGAGCGAAACGTCCCGAATCTACGGCGGCTCCTGGGTCGACTTCATTGCGAGCTCGAAGGCCGTTTTGGGGACGGAGAGCGGGGTCAGTTTCATCGATTTCACCGGGGACGCCCAAATCCAGGTGGAACGCTTCTGCGCCGAAAATCCCGATGTGTCCCACGAGGTGGTGAGACAGAAATTTCTGGGAGACGACGACGGCAAGATCGTTATCCGGGTGGTTTCTCCCCGCATTTTCGAAGCTGCCGCGCTTCGTACTCTGATGATCCTCTATGAAGGTGAGTATTCAGGTGCGGTAAAGCCGTGGGATCATTATGTCCCGCTCAACCGCGACCACAGCAACATGGCGGAGGTGGTCTCGGTCATACGAAATCCTTCGAAGGCGCAATCCATCATCGATCGTGCGTTTCACGAAGTCGCGCTGTCTCCGGCGTGGACTTTCAAGCGAATGGTCGAGCGATTTGACAAAGTCGTCGACGACGAAGCGCAACGGGTTGAGCTTGCGCGCAATGCGATTCCCGGGGCGCTCGATCCCCTGGAACTCGCCATCAGCACGCGCGGACTGGAGCTGACCGCACGCGGCCGATATCTGGAAGAACATGTTCTCCCCGTCTACAACAAGCTGATAGAAGACCATCAAGGGCTGGCCAACGCCTACGAAAGGCTGGCCACTGACCACCAAAGGTTGGCCACGGACTTCCAACGGCTGGCCATGGATCAACAGAGCCTGGCCAACATGTCCATCAAACGCTTTGCCTATACTTGGCTTCGGCGAACCCTCGGTTCCGTCAAGAGAAAATTGACATCGCCCCTCGGCAACTGAGGACTGTCTACGGCAGAAAGTGCCCTCGTCGGGTTCGCAGGATCAATGCGCGAGCAGCACGCCCACTGCACCGATTGTCAGCACGACGTAGAACGCGAACACACTGCCGACCCATTTCCAATCGATGTGTCCGTGTTCGGGGCTGAGGCTTTCGATGATGCCGTGCACGATGGTTTCCTTTAGAAGTCGCATGCGCGGCGTATAGCCCGCACCCCGAGCACGTCATGTGACTCACTTCACACTTTGCGATCGCGGAGCGGACTTAAAGCGTGACCGGCCCAGAACTGAAGAAATTGCGCAAACATCTCGGCGAGGCGCTTGGCCGCGAGCTGACCGCGGCCGACATGGCGAAGCTGTGCGGATTGCCGGCTGCCGGCGGCGCCGAGAAGCTCCGCAAATGGGAGGTCACCGGCCCGACCCCGAAGGTCGCCGCGCTGCTGCGCGTGCTGGCGATGGCGAGCGAGCACTATCCGATCCTGGAGAAGTTCGACGTGTTCGATCGCCACGACGTCCCCGTCAAGGATCGCGCCGCGCGCCGCCAGGCGTTCCGCGAGCAGATGCGCGACGACGTGCGCAAGCGACTTGGTTAGCAAGCGGCTTGATTGACAGCAGGCGGGCGTCGCACGCGCCGCGTTAAGCCTTCCTTCATTCCGGCTTAAGCGTTCGTTAGGCACAACAAAACGTTTCGCCGCAAAGGCGGCGACTTAACGCTCCGAGCGGTCTTCCGGTGACAGCATTTTATTCAAATGCGGTCTATCTCGCCGGCCATGGACGGCGCCATGTCGCTGCGCCTCCACGACTTGTCCGGAGACTGACCACATGAAGAAGATCCTGCTTGCAACCGCAGCCGCTGTCGCAGCCTTGAGCGCGACCGCTCAGGCGGCCGACCTCAACCGCGGCTATTATCAGAAGGCGCCCGCGCCCGTTTACGCCGCTCCGCTCTACAACTGGACCGGCTTCTATCTCGGCGGCCATCTCGGCGGCGTGTTCTCACAGAACAACACATTCAACGGCCTCGCGCTGTCGGACTCCAGCGCCCGCTTCATGGGCGGCGTGCAGGGCGGCTACGACTGGCAGCTGTCGCCGATGTGGGTGATCGGCCTTGAAGGCCAGTATTCCTGGGTCGGCAACCACCAGCTCAACGCGATCTTCCCGGGCGGCTATGTCTACAACAACAACCAGCGCGGCATCGCATCGATCACCGGCCGCGTCGGCTACACCTGGGGCCCGGGCCTGATCTATGTGAAGGGCGGGTACGCCTATTCCGACAACAACGAGACGGTGACGCTGGGCGGCGCGCCGGTCGGCTTCGCGCTCACCGACAACCACAGCAACGGCTGGACGATCGGCGGCGGCGCCGAATACATGTTCGCGCCGAACTGGTCGGCCAAGGTCGAGTACCAGTACTACGACTTCGGCGACAGCCGCTTCACCGCGCCGGCCGCGCTGGTGCCGTTCGGCAGCTTCCACAATGACGAGCACACCGTGAAGGCCGGGCTCAACTACCGCTTCAATCTCGGCAACCTCGGCGGCCCCGGCTACGCGCGCTACTGAGACCACGATCCACAACCATGAGTGGAAAGGCCGGCTCGCGCCGGCCTTTTTGCGTCCGGTCGCGTGCATCGATTCCGCACAGCGAACCAAGCCAGTGCTCGCGCACGACCGCCCTGAAAAATCCGGCGTATCGTCGCAATTTTCCCGATTTTGTTAACCCGCCGCACTGATACTCCCGCGCCGGGGAAACATCCAGGAGTAGTGGCCAAGAGTAGGTGGCCACGGGGGCACGGGGGCAATGGCGTTTCGGTTCAAGCTCGGCAAACTCAATCTCAAGCGCATCGGCCTGCCGCAGATGGGCGTCAGGGGCAGCCTGTTCGCGGCATTCGCCGTGATCGCGGGCATGGCGCTTGTGATCAGCGCAGGCGCCGGCATCGTGCTGCATCAGCTCGGCGGCACCATGACCGATCTCAGCGGGCGCGACATTCCGCGGCTTGCCGCAAGCCTGCAACTGTCAGCGCAGAGCGCCTCGCTCGCGGCCCAAGGTCCCGGCCTGCTCGCCGTGCAGACCGAAGATGCACTCAACGATCGCACCAAGAAGGTGAAGGAGGTCGCGCAGGCGACCCGCGCCAAGCTCGGCGAGATCATCGAGCTCGGCGCCGACAAATCCGTCGTCAGCGCGCTGCAGGAGAACGTCAAGAACACCGACGAGGCCACCAACAGCCTGATCTCGGCGGCGCGCGAGCGGCTCGAGGTCGGCGCTCTGCGCGACAAGCAGTACAGTGCGCTGCGCAAGGCGCAGACGGCATTCGTCTCCGCCGCGAGCCCCGCGATGCTCGACGCGCAGACGAGACTCAACGCCATCCTCGGCGCGGCCGACGTGTCCGCCGATGATGCCACCGAGGCGGCCCGAACCGTCGGCCAGATCAGCAACGTGCTCGCCGCCGGCAATCTGATGGCCGCCGACATGACCGCCGCGCTGTCGGCCAATTCCAGCGAGACGCTCGATGCGATCGAGGCCGAGTTCAAGAACGGGCGCGAACGCATCAAGTCCAACCTCGAGGACCTGCCGAACAATCCGGCGATCGTCGCGGTGCGCGACACGGCCGAGAGGCTGCTCGTGCTCGGCGAAGGCAAGACCGGCGTGTTCAAGATCCGCCAGAAGGAGCTCGACGCGATCGATTACGGCCAGACCATTTTGGAAGAAACGCGCAAGCTTAATGTCGGGCTTGGCATCAGCGTGCAGCAGCTGGTCGAGGCCGTGCAGAAGGAGACCGACAGCTCGACCTTCCAGGCGCGGCAGCAGATCTCGCTCGCGACCATGGTGATGATCGCGCTCGGCGCGCTGACGCTGGTCGGCTCGTTCCTGTTCGTCTGGCTCTATGTCGGGCGCAACATCCTGCGCCGCATCCGCGGCCTGCAGCGTTCGATGCAGCTGTTGTCCGACGGCGACCTCGACACCGAGATCCCGCAGAGCCGGCAGCGCGACGAGATCGCGGTCATGGCCGACGCGCTGCAGGTGTTCCGCGAGAGCATGATCGAGGGCCGCGAGCTCACGGCAAACCAGAACAAGGACCGCACCGCCAAGGCGGAGCGCACCACGCGCATGGAAGCGCAGATCGTCACCTTCGAGTCCAATGTCCGCAGCGCGCTCGGCAGCCTGCAGACCGCGGCGAACTCGATGCAGTCGACCGCGCAGAGCATGTCGGCGACCGCCGACCAGTCGAGCGCATTGGTCAATGCAGTGGCCTCGGCCGCGGAGGAGACCTCGGTCAACGTGCAGACGGTGTCGGCCGGCACCGAGGAGCTGTCGTCGTCGATCTCGGAGATCGGCCGCCAGGTCGTCACCTCGGCGGAGATCGCCCGCAAGGCGGTGGAGGAAGCCAGCGCCACCGACAGCACGATGCAGGGCCTTGCCGACAACGCCGCGCGGATCAGCGTCGTGGTCGACCTGATCCAGACCATCGCCTCGCAGACCAACCTCCTGGCGCTCAACGCCACCATCGAGGCGGCGCGCGCCGGCGAGGCCGGCCGCGGCTTTGCCGTGGTCGCCTCCGAGGTCAAGAACCTGGCGAGCCAGACCGCCAAGGCGACCGAGGAAATCCGCCAGCAGATCGTCAGCATGCAGGAGGTGACGACCACGGCTGTTACCGCGATCCGCAACATCTCGAGCACGATCGGCGAGATCAACGACGTCACCACCGCGATCGCCGCCGCCGTCGAGGAACAGGGCGCGGCGACCCGCGAGATCGCCCGCAACATCCAGCACGCCGCCGGCGGCACCAGCGAGGTGTCGAGCAACATCGTCGGCGTCTCGACCGCCTCGGCCGAAGCCGGCGCCGCCGCCGGCGAGGTCCTGAGCGCCTCCGACGCGCTGCGCCGCGAGGCCGACGTGCTGCGCTCGGAGATCGACGGTTTCCTGTCGAACATCCGCGCGGCGTAATCACTCCTGTCATTCCGGGGCGGTCCGCTGGACCGAACCCGGAATCTCGAGATTCCCCGATGCGCAATTGCGCACCTGAGGTTCGATGCTGACGCATCGCCCCGGAATGACGGGCGCACATTCGCGCGGCCGCTGCGCTTGATCCGGGCTACGGAATTCCAGCTCCGGATCACCCCATTCTCCGGACGACTATCTGATTTTTCGGCTGGCGCGGCGGGCAATGTGCCGCTAAGCCGATAGCATGCATACGAGGACCGACAGCCTGCCCTCCTCGGCGGAGGCATTGCGATACCCCTGGGAGAACCATCCCGGCCACGATCAGGTCGTGGAGCTCGCCCCCGGCGTGCTGTGGGCGCGGCTGAAGCTGCCGTTCCGCCTCAACCATGTGAACGTCTATCTGCTCGCCGACGGCGACGGCTGGACCATGGTGGATGCCGGCTTCGGCAATGAGGAATCGATCGCGGCCTGGACCACGCTGTTCGAGGGACCGCTGAAGCACGTCAAGGTCACGCGGCTGATCGTGACCCATTCCCACCCCGACCATGTCGGTCTCGCCGGCTGGATCACCGAGCGCTTCGGCTGCCCGCTGTTCATGTCGCAGGTGGAGTATCTGCAGTCGGTCTATCACCAAAACCGCGGCACCGAGGAACGGCGCAACGCGCAGCGGCTGTTCTTCCGCCGCCACGGCATGGACGAGGACCTGACCGAAAAACTGCTCGGCCGCGGCCAGGACTATCTGAAGCGCGTCTCGGTGCTGCCACCGTCCTATCACCGCCTCACCCATGGCGACGAGGTCGTGATCGGCACACGGCGCTTCAAGGTGATCACCGGCGGCGGACACGCGCTCGACCAGGTGATGCTGTACTGCGCGGCCGACAAATTATTCCTGTCCGCCGACCAGGTGCTGAGCAAGATCTCGCCCAATGTCAGCGTCTGGGCCGTCGAGCCCGAGCAGAATTCGCTCGGCGAATATCTGGCATCGCTGGCGAGCCTGACCACCACCCTGCCCTATGACGTGATGGTGCTGCCCGGCCACGGCGTGCCGTTCTACGGGCTGAAGACCCGGATCAAGCAGCTCGCCGATCACCATGAGGAGCGCTGCCGGCTGATCGCCGAGGCCTGCCGCGAGGTGCCGCAGACCTCCAAGGAGCTGGTGCCCGTGGTGTTCCACAAGCACGTGCTGGACGAGCACCAGATGGGTTTTGCCGCCGGCGAACTGGTTGCCCATGTCAACTACATGCTGGTCGAAGGCCGGCTGACGGCCGAGATGGCCGCCGACGGCATGCTGCGCTTCAGGACGACCTGAGCGCCCGGCCCCGGGGCGGCCATGCCGCCTCCCGGCGATTTGACCGAAATCAAGGCGGACAGAGCCCGCTAGGGCAATTTGCCCAACTGCGGCGCATGCCCAGATGTGAGCCAATGCATGGACATTAGAGCTGGAAAAGCTCTAAGAAGAGGCACGTTTTCCGGTCAGGTTCCGCTTTCTGGGTTCGCCGATGAATTACAGCCAGTTTTTCCAAACCGCCCTCAACCGCCTGCATGACGAGCGGCGCTACCGGGTGTTCGCCGACCTCGAGCGGATCGCGGGACGCTTCCCGCACGCGACCTGGCATTCGCCGAAGGGCAGCCGTAACGTCGTGATCTGGTGCTCCAACGACTATCTCGGCATGGGCCAGCACCCCAAGGTGGTCGGCGCCATGGTCGAGACCGCGACCCGGGTCGGGACCGGCGCCGGCGGCACCCGCAACATCGCCGGCACCCACCATCCGCTGGTGCAGCTAGAGGCCGAGCTCGCCGACCTCCACGGCAAGGAAGCCTCGCTGCTGTTCACCTCGGGCTATGTCTCGAACCAGACCGGCATCTCGACGCTCGCCAAGCTGATCCCGAACTGCCTGATCCTGTCGGACGCGCTGAACCACAATTCGATGATCGAAGGCGTCCGGCAGGCCGGCTGCGAGCGCCAGATCTTCCGCCACAACGACGTCGCCCATCTCGAAGAGCTGCTGATCGCCGCCGGCCCCGACCGGCCGAAGCTGATCGTCTGCGAGAGCCTTTATTCGATGGACGGCGACGTCGCGCCGCTCGCCAAGATCTGCGATCTCGCCGAGAAATACGGCGCCATGACCTATGTCGACGAGGTGCATGCGGTCGGCATGTACGGCCCGCGCGGCGGCGGCATTGCCGAGCGTGACGGCGTGATGCACCGGATCGACGTGCTCGAAGGCACCCTGGCCAAGGCGTTCGGCTGCCTCGGCGGCTATATCGCCGGCCGCGCCGAGATCATCGATGCGGTGCGCTCCTACGCGCCGGGCTTCATCTTCACCACCGCGCTGCCGCCGGCGATCTGCTCGGCTGCGACGGCCGCGATCCGCCATCTCAAGACCTCGAACTGGGAGCGCGAGCGCCACCAGGACCGCGCCGCCCGCACCAAGGCGATCCTGACCGCCGCCGGGCTGCCGGTGATGTCGAGCGACACCCATATCGTGCCGCTGTTCGTCGGCGATCCCGAGAAGTGCAAGCGCGCCTCCGACCTGCTGCTCGAGGACCACGGCATCTACATCCAGCCGATCAACTATCCGACGGTCGCCAAGGGCACCGAGCGGCTGCGCATCACGCCCTCGCCCTACCATGACGACGGCCTGATCGACGCGCTGGCCGAGGCCCTGCTCCAGGTCTGGGACCGGCTCGGCCTGCCGCTGCGCCAGAAGTCGCTGGCCGCCGAGTAACCCTATCCTTCTCCGACCCCGAATTTGGGCCGGTCGTGCGATGCGCGGCCGGCCCTTTGCGTTATAATCGGGGCAACCGGCCCGTTCTTGGCCGGGACAGGAGATAGGCAGCGATGCTGCACGACTGGGGCGTCATCGCCACGGCGTTCGCCTACATCGGATTGTTGTTCTTCATTGCCAGCCGCGGCGACCGGACGTCGCCGGGCGCGCGCGGCCGTGCCAGCCAGTGGATCTATCCGCTGTCGCTGGCGATCTACTGCACCTCCTGGACCTTCTTCGGCTCGGTCGGCTTCGCCACCCGCACCAGCATCGACTTCCTGGCGATCTATGTCGGCCCGATCGTGATGATCGGGCTGTGCACGCCGCTGCTGCGCCGCGTGATCGCGCTCGCCAAGTCGCAGAACATCACCTCGATTGCCGACTTCATCGGCGCCCGCTACGGCAAGAGCCAGGCGGTCGCGGCCACCGTGGCGCTGATCGCGATCATCGGCTCGGTGCCCTACATCGCGCTGCAACTCAAGGCGATGGCGTCGTCGCTGGAGACCATCCTGAGCGAGGACCAGGCGTTCTCGAAGATCCCGATCATCGGCGACATCGCGCTGATGGTAACCTTGGCGATGGCGGTGTTCGCGGTGCTGTTCGGCACCCGCCACACCGACGCCACCGAGCACCAGCACGGCCTGATCCTGGCGATCGCCGCCGAATCCATCGTCAAGCTGGTCGCCTTCATCGCCGCCGGCGCCTTCGTCACCTTCTGGATGTTCTCTCCGGTCGAGCTCTATGAGCGCGCCCTGAAGACGCCGGAGGCGGTGCGCGCGATCGAATACGTGCCGTCGATCGGCAATTTCCTGATCATGACGCTGCTGTCGTTCTGCGCGGTCATGCTGTTGCCGCGCCAGTTCCACGTCAGCGTGGTGGAGAATTCCACCAGCGCCGAGGTCAGCCGGGCGCGCTGGCTGTTCCCGCTCTACCTCGTCGCGATCAACCTGTTCGTGATTCCGATCGCGATCGCGGGCCTTGTCATCTTCCCGTTCGGCGCGGTCGATGCCGACATGTTCGTGCTGGCGCTGCCGATCGAGGGCAATTCGCAGCTGCTCAGCCTCGCCGTCTTCGTCGGCGGACTGTCGGCGGCGACCGCGATGGTGATCGTCGAATGCGTCGCGCTCTCGATCATGGTCTCCAACGACATCGTGCTGCCGCTGGTGCTGCCGCGCAGCGACGACATCAGCGCCGGCCAGAAGGATTTCGGCGATTTCCTGCTGAAGGCGCGCCGCTTCTCGATCTTCGCCATCATGGTGCTGGCGTATTTCTACTATCGCGCGCTCGGCAACACCCAGCTGGTCGCGATCGGCCTATTGTCGTTTGCCGCGATCACCCAGCTGGCGCCGGCCTTCTTCGGCGGCCTGTTCTGGCGGCGCGCCACCGCGCGCGGCGCCATGGCGGGCATGCTGGTCGGCTTCGCGACATGGCTCTACACGCTGTTCATCCCGAGCTTCCTGGAGACCTCGACCACCGGCCTGATGCTGCTGCAGCATGGACCGTTCGGGATCGAGGCGCTGCGGCCACAGGCCTTGTTCGGCGCCGACCTGCCGCCGCTGCTGCACGGCGTGCTGTGGAGCCTCGCGCTCAACATCCTGACCTATGTCCTGTTCTCGCTGGCGCGCGCGCCGTCCGCGATCGAGCTGTTGCAGGCCGATGTGTTCGTGCCCAACGCGCTGGCGCCGATCGCGCCAAGCTTCCGGCGCTGGCGCACCACGGTGACGGTGCAGGACATCCAGAGCACGGTGACGCAATATCTCGGTCCCGACCGCACCCGCGAGGCCTTCGCCTCGTTCGCGGCCGACCGCAATATCATGCTGCAGACCTCGGCGCCGGCCGATTTCGAGCTGCTGCAGCATGCCGAGCGGCTGATCGCCTCCTCGATCGGGGCCGCGTCCTCGCGCCTCGTGATGTCGCTGCTGTTGCAGCGGCGCACGGTGTCGGCCAAGGCCGCGCTGAAGCTGCTCGACGATTCCCACGCCGCGCTGCACTTCAACCGCGAGATCCTGCAGACCGCGCTCAATCATGTGCGCCAGGGCATCGCGGTGTTCGACGCCGATTTGCAGCTGATCTGTTCCAACCGCCAGTTCTCCGAATTGCTCGGGCTGCCGCCGCATCTGGTGCAGCTCGGCATCCCGCTGCCCGAGATCCTCGAATTCATGGGGGCGATCAGTCCGCCGCCGGCGGGCGACAGCGACGGCCTGTTGCAGCTGCGGCTGCGCGCCTACACCACCGAGGGCGAGCCCTATCTGGAACGCTTCACCGACCGCCATCTGGTGATCGAGGTGCGCGCCAACCGGATGCCGGGCGGCGGGCTCGTCATCACCTTCTCCGACGTCACGCCGAGCTTCGAGGCCGCCGAGGCGCTGGAGCGCGCCAATGCGACGCTGGAAAAGCGCGTGCGCGACCGCACCGAGGAGCTGACGCGGCTGAACTCGGAGCTCGCGCTCGCCAAGGGCGTCGCGGAAGACGCCAACGCCTCCAAGACGCGCTTCCTGGCGGCGGCCAGCCACGACATCCTGCAGCCGCTCAATGCGGCGCGGCTCTACGTCACGAGCCTGGTCGAGCGCCAGAACGGCGGCGAGGATTCACGGCTGGTCGAGAACATCGACGACTCGCTGGAAGCGATCGAGGACATCCTGGGCGCGCTGCTCGACATCTCCAGGCTCGACGCCGGTGCCATGACGCCGGCGATCACGAGCTTCCGGATGGCGGACCTGATGCGCTCGCTGGAGATCGAGTTCATGCCGATCGCCCGCGACAAGGGCCTCGATCTGCGCTTCGTGGCCTGCTCGCTGCCGGTCGAATCCGATCGTTCGCTGCTGCGCCGGCTGCTGCAGAACTTCATCTCTAACGCCATCAAATATACCCCGCGCGGCCGCGTGCTGATCGGCTGCCGCCGCCGCGACGATAAGCTGCAGGTCAGCATCTTCGACACCGGCGTCGGTATCCCCGTGCAGAAGCGCGGCGAGATCTTCAAGGAATTCCACCGCCTCGAGCAGGGCGCCCGCATCGCCCGCGGCCTCGGCCTCGGCCTGTCGATCGTCGAGCGGCTGGCGCGCGTGCTCAATCACCGCATCGCGATCTCGGCCAATCTGAGCGGCGGCTCGGCATTCTCGGTCACGGTGCCGGTCGCGACCGCGGTCAATCATACCGCGGCGGTCACCAGCGCCACACCGCTGTCGAAGACGCCGATGAGCGGTTCGTTGATCGTCTGCATCGAGAACGATCCCGCCATTCTCGACGGCATGAAGACGCTGCTGACGGCGTGGGACGCCGAGGTGATCGCGGTGCTCGATGCCGACGGCGCGATCAGTGCGATCGAGGCCGCCGGCAGCCGCGTCACCGGCGTGCTGGTCGACTACCATCTCGACCGCGGCAACGGCGTCGCCGCGATCCGCGAGATCCGCCGCCGCTTCGGCGACGGCATTCCGGCGATCCTGATCACCGCCGACCGCAGCCCGGCGGTGCGCGCCGCCGCGCGCGAGGAGAACATCGCGGTGCTGAACAAGCCGGTCAAACCGGCCTCGCTGCGCGCCCTGCTCGGACAGTGGCGGACGCAACAGATGGTGGCGGCGGAATAGGCTCAACACATTCACCGTCATTCCGGGGCGCGCCAAAGGCGCGAGCCCGGAATCCATTCCGCCACAAATCTCGCGGCCTGATGGATTCCAGGTTCGGGCCGCGCATGCGCGCTGGCCCGGTGACGTCGCCCTCAGGTGCGCAATTGCGCACCGGGGAATGACGATCGGTCCTGGAAATTTACGTCGACGGCGTGCCCTGGCGCCACTGGCCGCCGGCGATCTTGGCGGCGGCGATCACGGCTTGGGTGCGGCTTTCGACGCCGAGCTTCTGCAGGATGGCCGAGACATGGGCCTTGATGGTCGCCTCGGAGACGCCGAGCTCGTAGGCGATCTGCTTGTTGAGCAGCCCCTCGGACAGCATCATCAGCACCCGCACCTGCTGCGGGGTCAGCGTCACCAGGCGGTCGCGCAGCCGGGTCATGTCGGGATCGCCGCCAGCCGACAGATCGGTGTCCGGCGGAACCCAGACGTCGCCTTCCATCACCTTCATGATGGCATCGCGCAGCGTCTCGACGCCGAAGCGCTTGGGGATGAAACCGGAGGCGCCGAAGTCGAGCGAGCGGCGGATGGTTCCGGCATCGTCGCTGGCGGAGACGATGACGACCGGGATCGCCGGATATTGCGCCCGCAGATAGATCAGGCCGGAGAAGCCGCTGATCCCCGGCATGCTCAGATCGAGCAGAATCAGGTCGACCTCGGAGTCCCGCTCCAGGAGCGCGGTCAGATCCTCGAACGATCCGGCCTCGCTGATCGTGGCCGAACTCACGACGCTCGACACCGCCTGACGCAACGCATCGCGGAACAGCGGATGGTCGTCGGCGATGACAAGATGAGTATTGGCTGCAGCAGTCATCTCAGTCCCACTAGCGGATTTCGGCAAACCCGCGCCGTTCGGTTGTCGCCCGCGCGGCAGTATCACGCAAGGGCTCGATAATACCAGATGCCAACGCAGTTAACCCGCTCAGCTTGTGCGCCGCAATAGACGCACGCGGCGGCATTCCATCTCGGCCTTCCGCCACAAGATAGGTTCAATCCTGAAAAGGCCAAAAGTCTTATTGGGGCAGGTTTCACTGCGATGTTACCCTTTAACTCAAGCTTGGGGCTTATTCGGGCCCAACCCGGCAGACGGGAGCGAGCATGGCAGCAACAATTCGGGGGGAGCTTTCCAGATGTCCACAATGACTGCAACTTCGGCGCGGCCCGCCGGCATGACCAAGGATGAGCGTTTCGTCATCCTCGCGTCGTCGCTCGGTACCGTGTTCGAGTGGTACGACTTCTATCTCTACGGATCGCTGGCCGGCATCATCGGCGCGCAGTTCTTCTCCGACTATCCGCCGGCGACCCGCGATATCTTCGCGCTGCTGGCCTTCGCCGCCGGCTTCCTGGTGCGCCCGTTCGGCGCGATCGTGTTCGGCCGGGTCGGCGACATCGTCGGCCGCAAATACACCTTCCTCGTCACCATCCTGATCATGGGCCTGTCGACCTTCATCGTCGGCCTGTTGCCCAACGCCAAGACCATCGGCATCGCAGCGCCGATCATCCTGATCACGCTGCGCCTGCTGCAGGGCCTCGCGCTCGGCGGTGAATATGGCGGTGCGGCGACCTACGTCGCCGAGCATGCGCCGATGGGCAAGCGCGGCTACTACACCTCGTTCATCCAGACCACGGCAACACTCGGCCTGTTCCTGTCGCTGCTGGTGATCCTGTTCACCCGATCCATCACCGGCGAAAAGGACTTCGCGGAATGGGGCTGGCGCATTCCGTTCCTGGTGTCGGTGCTGCTGCTCGGCATCTCGGTCTGGATCCGGCTGCGGTTGAATGAATCGCCGGTATTCCAGCGCATGAAGGACGAGGGCAAGGCCTCCAAGGCGCCGTTGACCGAAGCCTTCGCGACCTGGAGCAACGCCAAGATCGTGATCCTCGCGCTGTTCGGCCTGACGATGGGCCAGGCGGTGATCTGGTACACGGGCCAGTTCTATGCGCTGTTCTTCCTGCAATCGATCCTGAAGGTCGACGGCTACACCGCCAACCTCCTGATCGCCTGGTCGCTGTTGCTCGGCACCGGCTTCTTCCTGGTGTTCGGCGCGCTGTCGGACAAGATCGGCCGCAAGCCGATCATCCTGGCGGGCTGCCTGATCGGCGCACTCACACTGTTCCCGATCTTCAAGATGATCACGACCAACGCCAACCCGGCGCTGGAAAAGGCCTATGAGACGGTCAAGGTGCAGGTGGTGGCGGATCCCGCGGGCTGCGGCGATCTGTTCAACCCGGTCGGCACCCGCGTCTTCACGGCGCCTTGCGACACCGCCCGCGCCTTCCTGGCCCAGTCGTCGGTGAAGTACTCCACCGTGCCAGGCCCGGCCGGCTCGCCGGTGAAGATCATGGTCAACGACAAGGAGGTGCCGTACACGGACGCCAAGACGTCGAACCCCCTGATCACCGCGGCGGTGCAGGCGGCGGGCTATCCGAAGCCAGGCGACGCCGGCATCGTGAAGATGTCGAACCCGTTCGACGTCTTCCGTCCGCAGGTAGCCGCGGTCATTGGCCTGCTGTTCATCTTGGTGCTCTACGTAACCATGGTCTACGGACCGATCGCGGCGATGCTGGTGGAACTGTTCCCGACCAAGATCCGCTACACCTCGATGTCGCTGCCCTATCACATCGGCAACGGCTGGTTCGGCGGCCTGCTCCCGGCGACCGCGTTCGCGATCACCGCCTCGACCGGCGATATCTACTCCGGCCTCTGGTATCCGATCATCTTCGCGGCAATCACCGTCGTGGTCGGCGCGTTGTTCATTCCGGAGACCAAGGACGTCGACATCAGCAAGACCTGATCGGTCGACATCTTGATCAAACAGCATCGGCCGCGGAGCGATCCGCGGCCGATGTCATTTGAGAAGCCAGATCGAATTGAAAGCCGGGTCGAATTGAAGCGGTCGAACGCGTCAGCGTATGGCACCGATGAATTGCAGCACGATCTCGCGCCGGTGCGGGCGGGCGCGATGCTCGATCAGATAAATGCCCTGCCAGGTGCCGAGCGCCATTTCATCATCAAGCACCGGAATCTGCAGCGAGGTCGCCGTCAGCATGGTCTTGATATGCGCCGGCATGTCGTCGGGACCTTCGGTGTCGTGGCGCCAGCCGCCGTCTTCGGGCGCGGCGCGATCGAGCGCCGTCATCAGATCGACCAGCACCGTCGGGTCGGCATTCTCCTGGATCGTCAGCGAGGCCGAGGTGTGACGGATGAACAGCGTCACCGCGCCCTCGCCGGCACGCACCTCGCGCAGGAATTTTGCAACCTCGCGCGTGATGTCGGTGAAGCCTGCGCCAGAGGTTTCCACCGTCAACCGCGACGAGACGATGCTGGTTGCAGCGACCGATGATGGCGCCGAGCGCGACATAGTTCTCTGTGAGTTCATCTGCGCTCCTTCAACACGTCACGGCGTAGGCTGCGACGACGCTTTTGGCAGCGCCGTCGTCACCTCAAATCTTGCCGCCATTGACGTCGCGCTGCACGCGGTTGGCCATCTCGATCAGCCGCCGCCAGGCTCGTTCCACGAACGACATCACGCGATCCATGTCGCGGTCGCTCGGCAGCGGAATCTCGATCTTGCGTTCGCCCTCGGCGACCTTCGGCTCAGCCTTCTTCAGCGAATCCGATTTCGGCAGCGCCTCGTCGGTCTTGGCCGGCGGCGCGCGCGCCGCAAGCTCGCCCTTCAGCTTGTCATTGTCGGCCTGCAGGCGCCCGATCTCGGCATCCAGCGCCGCGCGCTCGTCGGGCACCATGTAACAGGCCCAGCCGGCGCTGGAATTGGTGCAGGTCGACACCGCGCCGGTGCGGGTGTCGAGCCGCAGGAAGCCGTCGCCGGCCGGAGACAGCGCGTAGCGGCCGTTCTCGGTATCGGGTGCGGTTTGCGCTGTCGCCGCGCCGCTCGTGATCAAAACGGCCGCGGCAATTGCGATGGACGATTTTGAGAGCGACGACGCGATGGGCATGGCTTGCTCCGCCTCAACCTGATTCCTGCCCCTAGACCACAGAGCTATAGGGCTTGCGGCCTGACTTCAACGCGTCCTCGAGCAATTCGATCCGGTCCTGGCCCCAGAAGACCTCGCCATCGAGCACATAGCCGGGCGAGCCGAACACGCCGGTGTTGAGTGCATCCTGGCGATTCTGCTCATAGGCCGCGCTGATCGCATCAGAGGGCGAGCGCTCGACAAGCTGCCGGCCGGGCAAGCCGGCATCGTCGGCGAGCTTCACCAGCGTCGCGGGATCGGCAAGGTTGAGCTCAAGCTCCCAGACCGCGGGATAGGCCCGCTGCAAAAACGGCTCGGGGTCGAGGCCCGCCTCGAGCGCCGCGATCACGATGCCATCGGCCAGTCGACCGTTGAACGGCCAGTTGGCCGGCTGCAGATGGAAATTCAGCCCGCGCTTGTCGCGCCAGCGCTGCAACTCGATCATCCGGTAGCGCTGTCGCACCGGATGGCGCTGCGCGAGCGGCAGCCCGCCGGTCTCCGAGAACAGATCGACCAGCAGCACGGGCCGATAATTTACCTTGAGATCGTAAATTCTTACGAGCCGAACGAAGGGCTTGTGGCCGATATAGGCCCAAGGTGATTGCAGCGAGAAGTAGTAATCGATTGGGCGCGGCATGCGGAACCTTGACTGCACGAGAACGGGAGATTTTGGTGATCCCAGCAGAGCAGGATAAGCCGCGCAATATCGCTCAATGCCACGCAAGCTGTTGCACTGCGATCACTGTGTCACTCTGACCTTGAATATCTCCAAATAAATCCAGCAGAATCAAAGCAATAACTGGTTACGACGCAATCTTGACTTGATTAGACGCGGTAAGTATGGTCCGCGCGGCTTTTGACGGGGACGGGCGCAATTTCCATCATCCGCGGCATCGGTTAGTGTTTGCAGCATGGCTGAAAGCACCAACGACGGCGCAGATGGAAGTCGCGATCATTCGTCTCCCGACGAAGCTGCGCTTTCCGCAAGGCTCGGAAGTCTCGATCATCGGTTGTCAGAAATTCGCGACAGCCGCAGGAGCAAGACTGATCAATCCGGTACTGAAGGCGGGGACAGTGCGGCCAGAGCTTCGGCGATGGCGCTCGGTTTTCGTCTTTCCTCGGAGCTGGTCGCGGGCGTTGTCGTCGGGGCGGCGCTTGGCTGGGGGGTCGACCGTTTGCTGTCGACGTCGCCATTCGGATTCATCGTGTTAACGCTGCTCGGCTTCGTCGCCGGCGTGGTCAACGTGGTGAGGTCCGCGGGCGTGGCCTCGGGCAAGCGCTGAGCGCTGACGGAAGTCACGACATCTGAAATTCGATTACCGGCACGATGGCCGGTGGACCAAGAGCCGCGCGGATGAAAATCGACCCGATCCACCAGTTCAATATCGAGCCCCTCTTCACGCTCGGCCACATCGGCAATCACACGATCGCCTTCACCAATTCGACGCTCTTCATGCTCATCGCGGTGCTCTTGATCGCGCTGCTGATGCTGGCGAGCGGCCGGGAACTGGTTCCGGGGCGGCTGCAGTCGGTCGCCGAAATCTCCTACGAGTTCGTCGCCACCACGATTCGCAGCACGGCCGGCGCGGAAGGCATGAAGTTCTTCCCGCTGATCTTCTCGCTCTTCATGTTCCTCTGCGTCTCGAACCTGGTGGGCGTGATCCCCTACACCTTCACGATCGCGAGCCATCTGATCGTGACCGCGGCGCTTGCGCTGCTGGTTTTCTTCACCGTCCTGATCTACGGCGTCTACAAGAACGGCCTGAAATTCTTCAGTATCTTCGTCCCCCACGGCGTTCCGATCTACATCCTGCCGCTGGTCATGTTCATCGAGATCCTGTCGTTCTTCCTGCGGCCGGTCTCGCACAGCGTTCGTCTGTTCGCCAACATGCTGGCCGGCCACATCGCGCTGAAGGTGTTCGCGGGCTTCGTCGCGATGCTCGGCTTCTCGCTCGGCGCGCTCGGCTGGGTCGGCGGCGTGCTGCCGCTCGCGCTCACGGTGGCGCTGTACGCCCTCGAACTGCTGGTCGCGTTCCTGCAGGCCTATGTGTTCGCGATCCTGACCTGCATCTACCTCAACGACGCCATTCATCCGGGACACTAAGCGGTCCGGGGAATCTCCACCCACCAATCTGTCTATCTTTCTCAAGGAGCTACATATGGAACCGGCAGCAGCAAAACTTATCGGCGCGGGCATCGCGTGCATCGGCATGGGCGGTGCGGGCGTCGGCGTGGGCATCATCTTCGGCAACTACCTCGCCGCTGCGGTGCGCAACCCCTCGGCCGCGCAGGGCCAGTTCGGCAACCTGATCTTCGGCTTCGCCGTGACCGAAGCGCTCGGCATCTTCTCGCTGCTGATCGCGCTGCTTCTGCTGTTCGTTCCGCTCTGAGCGGCACCCCGTCGCGCCGCCCCTTCGGGCGGCGCGCATGACAGCAACAGGAGAACACCATGGCTGAGAGTCATGGCGAGGCAAAAGGCCAGAAAGCCGGCGCCCACACCGAGACCGATGGCGGACATCACGGCGGAGCCTTTCCGCCGTTCGATTCGTCCAATTTCGCCTCGCAGCTGGTGTCGCTGGCGATTGCATTTGTCGCGCTCTACCTGATCGTGTCGCGTATCGCACTGCCGCGTGTCGGCGGGACGATCGATGCACGTCAGAACAAGATCGAGGGCGATCTGGCCGAGGCGCAGAAGCTGAAGGACGAGTCCGACGCGGCGCTGAAGGCCTATGAAACCGAGCTGGCGAACGCCCGCGCCAACGCGCAGGCGATCGGCAACGAGACCCGCGAGAAGCTGAACGCGGCCTCCGAAGTCGAGCGCAAGGCGCTGGAAGAGAAGCTGGCGGCCAGGCTCGCCGACGCCGAGAAGCAGATCGCAACGACCCGGACCAACGCCATGAGCAACGTCCGCGGCATCGCGGCGGATGCAGCCGGCGCCATCGTCCAGCAACTCGCCGGCGTCACGCCGGACGCGAATGCGGTCAACAGCGCCGTCGACGCGTCGCTGAAGGGATAGGCCGATGTTTTACGAACCGGAAACCTGGGTTGCGATCGCCTTCGTCATTCTGATGGTAGTGTTCGGCTACCTCGGCGTCCATCGCACCCTGCTGACGGCGCTCGACCACCGTGCCGAGCGCATCAAGGCCGAGCTCGAGGACGCCCGCCGTCTGAAGGACGAGGCCAACAAGCTGCTCGGCGAGTACAAGGCGCGCCGCGCCAGCGCCGAGCGCGAGGCCCAGGAGATCATCTCCAACGCCAAGCAAGAGGCCGAGCGGATCGCGGCCGAGGCCAAGACCAAGATGGAAGATTTTGTTGCGCGGCGGACCAAGACCGCCGAGAGCAAGATCGCCCAGGCCGAGGCCCAGGCCGTGGCCGATGTCCGCGCCGCTGCGGCCAACGCCGCCGTGACCGCCGCCTCGACCATCCTGTCGCAGTCGGTCAAGGGCTCGGTTGCCGACGACCTGGTCGGCAAGGGCATCGCCGAAGTCCGCTCCAAGCTGAACTGACGCGATCTCAACTCCTTCTACAAAAGGCCGGCGCGAGCTGATCGCGCCGGCCTTTTTGTTTGCTCAAATCTGCCCCCGGGTGCAGCGACCGCGTCGCGCTACTTCTTCTTCGGCGCGCGGGGCTTCGGTTCCGGCTTCAGGGCCTGCGGGTCGAAGCCGATATAGAAGATGTAATCGTCGTTCTCCGCGGCCGACGGCGCCGGATAGACCACATCCTCGGCGACCAGGCTGAACGGCACGCTGCCGCTCTCGTCCATCTGCACCGTGGTGGTGTAGGCCTTGGTCATGATCGTCCGCTCGCCGATGCCGCCCTTCACCACGGCGACGCGCAGCGGCACCTGGACGGTCGGCGGCGCGCCCGAGGGCCCGGCGATCACCCGCCCCTGGATGCCGATCTTGGCGGTGATCTGCCCGCTGTTCAGGCCGCATTGCCGCGCCGTGCGCGTGATCGAGGCCAGGAACTTGACGTCGTTGCCGACCGCCTCCTTGCCGTTCGCAGCCACGGAATAGGTCGAGGCCCCGGCGCGGATCTGCACCGGCGGACAGGTCAACTCGGCGTCGGCGTCGTTAAGCTGTTTTGGCGCGGCTGGCGCGGCCGGCTTGTCCGAATCGGACGAGCCGCCGCCGAACAGGCTCTTGAAGCGGTCGCTCAGCGACTGCGCCGAGCCGACTGACGGCAGCAGGGTGGCACCGAGACCGATCGTTACCGCCGCCGCGAGCGCGAACCTGATCACCCTGTCACCCATGCGATATCCCTAAAGCCCCCAAGTGGTCTCCGAGTGGAGTTCCCCGTATCGCGCGCGTTATAGCAAGCCAATGGCGGCGAACCCAAGGCATCTTGCAAGGCAAGGGGTGGTGCGGCCATCAGCCGAAAGGAGCAAGAATCAGCCGCGGAAATCCTCGTGCAGCAGGCCGAACAGCAGGTGGTCCTGCCAGATCCCGTTGATGCAGAGATAGCGCCGCGCCAGGCCCTCGCGGGTGAAGCCGCACTTCTCCAGCACCCGGATCGACGACGCATTGGAGGGAATGCAGGCCGCCTCGATGCGGTGCAGATTGAGCTCTCCGAACAGCGAGGGCAGCAGCACCCGCAGCGCCGTCGTCATGTAGCCGCGATGCGCGTGCGGCAGGCCGACCCAATAGCCGATCGTGCCGGCCTGCACGATGCCGCGGCGGACATTGGCGAGCGTGATCCCGCCGATCATCACCCCGTCCGATTCGCGGAAGATGATGAACGGGTAGGAGCGGTCGGCGGCGATATCCTCGGTGTAGCGGCGCAAGCGGCGGCGGAAGCCCGCGCGGGTCAGGTCGTCGGACGGCCAGATCGGTTCCCACGGCGTGAGATAGGCGCGGCTGAATTCGCGCAATTGCGCCCATTGCGGGAAATCCGACATTTGCGGCGCGCGCAGCAACAGCCCGTGACCGCGCGGCATCAGTGCAGCGGGTCCATTAGACGGCAAACGAAACAGGGCCATGGCCCAACACTCCCCGCCAAGCTATTCCCCCTCGCCCCGCCCTTGCGGGGAGTGGGTTGGGGTGAGGGGTCCCACCGCAAATTCGTTTTTGCGGCTCTACCCCTCACCGAAGCCTTCGGCCGTAGCCGAGGCACCGCCTCGGCGTCCTTCCGTCGACGGCCGCCGAAGGCGGCCTATGCTCTCCCCGCAAGCGCGGGGCGAGGTAAGCAGAATTCCTAGTGCAGCAACGACTTTGCCTTCGACTTGGTCAATCCTTCCGCAAAAGACACCGCCGTGTCCAGACCCCTGCCGCTGCCGAGGGCAACGACGGCGGGCCGGCTGCGCGACAGCAGGGCACGGGCGGCGTTGCGGCTCGATTCGACGCTGACAGCATCGATCCGCGCCACCAGTTCTTCCACCGTCTGCGGCCTTCCATAGGCTAGCACATGGCGTGCCAACTGTTCGGCCCGGGATGAGCAGCTTTCCAGCGCCATCAACAGCCCGGCCTTCATCTGCGCCTTGGCGCGGGCGACTTCGGCCTCGGTCAAGGTTTCCACCGCGTCATTGATGACGTCGACGATCACTTCCATCATTTCCGGCGCGTCGGCCGGATCGGTCCCGGTGTACAGCCCGAAGAAGCCGGTGTCAGTGTAGGGCGCGTGGAAGGTGTAGATCGAGTAGCACAGCCCGCGCTTCTCGCGCACCTCCTGGAACAGCCGCGAAGACATCCCCCCGCCGAGCGTGTTGGTGAAGACCTGCAGCGAGAACAGCGACGGGTCGGTCTGTGGCACGCCTTCGAGCGCCAGCGTCAGATGCGCCTGCTCGAGATCACGGTGCACCACGCGCGAGCCACCCTTGCCGAACATCGCGGCTTGCGGCTTCGGCGCCGGCGTGGCGTCGAAGCTTGCAAACTTCTGCGCGACGTCCTCGACGATGCGCTTGTGATCGACGGCGCCGGCGGCGGCGACCACCATGTCGGGGGCGCGGTAATGCGTCGAGAGATAGCCGCGCAGCATGTCGCGGTTGAAGGCCTTCAGCGTCTTGGCGGTGCCGAGCAGCGAACGGCCCATCGGCTGGTCCGGATAGCAGAGCTCGTTGAGATGTTCGAACACGACGTCGTCGGGCGTATCCTGCGCTGCGCCGATCTCCTGCACGATGACGCTCTTCTCGCGCTCCAGTTCATCCGGCACGAAGGACGGATTGGCGAGGATGTCTGACAGCACGTCGAGCGCCAGTGGCACGTCGGCCTTCATCACCCGCGCATAATAGGCCGTGGTCTCGGTCGAGGTGCCCGCATTGAGATCGCCGCCGACCGCCTCGATCTCCTCCACGATCTCGCGCGAGGAGCGCCGTGCGGTGCCCTTGAACGCCATGTGCTCGAGCAGATGCGAGATGCCGTGCTCGTTCGGCTTCTCGTCGCGCCCGCCGACACCGGCCCAGACCCCGAGCGCCGAGGTCTCCAGATGCGGCATGCTGTCGGTGACGACGGTCAGTCCGCTCGGCAGCTTGGTGATTTCAACGCTCATTCAGGCAACTCCTTGCTTGGCGGCACGGCTGACCGACAGCACGAAGCGCTCGACCTCGGCAGAATCATTCTTCATGACCGTCATGTGTTCGGACTTGGTCATCAACCCTCCGAGCCAGGCCGGCAGCTGCGGACGCACCCCGCAGGCGGCCTCGACCGCGTCGGGGAATTTGGCCGCATGCGCGGTCGACAGCACGATGTTCGGGATCCCTGAGTCCGAGGTGTCGCGATCGGCGACCGCGAGCGCGACCGCAGTGTGGGGATCGACCAGATCGCCCGCCTCGCGCCAGGCGGCGCGGATCGCCGCCGCCGTCTCGGTCTCGTCGGCGCGGCCGGCGTCGAAATCGCGGCGCACCGCGGCCAGCGTCGCATCCGGCAGCACGAAGCGGCCGGACTGCTTCAGCGAGCCCATCAGGCGGCGGACCTGCTCGGCGTCGCGGCCGCTGGCCTCGAACAACAACCGCTCGAAATTCGACGACACCTGGATGTCCATCGACGGCGAGGTCGTGGCGTGCACCTCGCGCACCTCGTAGATGCCGGTCTTCAAGGTGCGGGCGAGGATGTCGTTGACGTTGGCGGCGATGCGCAGCCAGCGGATCGGCAGCCCCATCCGCTTCGCGACATAGCCGGCGAAGATGTCGCCGAAATTGCCTGTGGGCACCGTGAAGTCGACGGTGCGCTGCGGCGAACCGAGCGCGACCGCCGCGGTGAAATAGTAGACCACTTGCGCGACGATGCGCGCCCAGTTGATCGAGTTGACGCCCGACAGCGCCACCTGGTCGCGGAAGCGATGGTTGTTGAACATCGCCTTCACCAGCGCCTGGCAATCGTCGAACGTGCCCTCGATCGCCAGCGCATGGACGTTGCCGGCGCCGGTCGTCGTCATCATGCGGCGCTGCACCTCGGAGATGCGTCCGTACGGGAACAGCACCACGAGGTCGACATTGTCGAGCCCTGCGAACGCCTCGACCGCGGCGCCGCCGGTATCGCCCGAGGTCGCGACCACGATGGTGGTGCGCTGCGCGCGCTTGGCCAGCACGTGGTCCATCAGCCGCGAGATCAGCTGCATCGCGACGTCCTTGAACGCCAGGGTAGGTCCGTGGAACAACTCGAGCAGGAACTGGTTCGGCCCGACCTGGTCGAGCGGCACCACGGCGGGGTGGCGGAACGTGGCATAGGCCTCGTTGGCCATGCGGCCGAGCTCGGCGTCGGAAATCTCGCCGGCGACAAACGGACGGATGATCTCGACCGCGACCTCCCAATAGGGACGGCCGAACAGCGCGGCGATGGTCTCGGGCGAAAGCTGCGGCCAGGTCTCGGGCACGTAGAGCCCGCCGTCGCGGGCAAGCCCGGTCAGCATCACATCGCAGAAGCCAAGCACCGGGGCCTCGCCCCTGGTCGAAATATACCGCGTCAAACCGCCCTCCAAAGGCTTCGATCCGAGCCTTTAGCCTTTGATATCATGGAATTATCGAGTTCGCCGCATGCGAACCGGATGAGGTCACCATAGAAGATCGGGCCCCCAATGGGTAGCCCGAAGCGCGCGTCCCCGGTGTCGCGCGGAGTGGTGTGGGGTTGCCGATGGAATGGACTGCGCGGATCTCTCTCCGTTCGTCGTTCCGGCGAAAGCCGGGACCCATAACCACCGAAGTTGGATGGCGAACGAGGATCGTGGCCCCAGCGTCGTACAACAATTGAGATTTGGGGTAATGGGTCCTGGCTTTCGCCAGGACGACACTGAGTGTGCTGCACGATCTGTGAGTCACACATCCGCGTTCTCGCGACATGATTTGTCCGAGCTTTGCTCTTCGTTCCGCCGCTCTGGAAGCAGAGGGCGCAGGGAAAGCCGGGTGCCGATCGCACCCATGGGCCCCGAGCAAAAGGTAGAAAGCTCGGGGGTAGGACCACAGGTGTCACCGGAAACGCCGGCTTTCCCTGCGCGATGGGTTACGGCTTACTTCGTGCTCTCCCCGGCGAGACTGGGCTTGCTTGTCACCGCCTTCGCAAAAACGCTTGCGCGTTTTGCGAGGGGACACCGGCCGCTAGGGCGTCAGGACCACACGACTTCACCGTCCGCTTCATGCGCATTCGTCAATCGCGCACTCGGCGTCCACCGCATCTCACACCGCGCTCGTGACGATCGCGAAGCGCCCCTCGATCGGGCGGGACGGCAAATCTATAACACTGAGTTGCATTTCTGATAAAGCGAAATATTTTTGCGTGAGGGGCTTGCGCCGTCGGGCAACTCAGTGGCAGGGGGCGCCACTCCATCCACTCGTCATTCCGGGGCAGCCCGAAGGGCTGAGCCCGGAATCCATCATGCCGCAGGGTTGGCGGCGAAATGGATTCCGGGCTCTCGCTTCGCGAGCCCCGGAATGACAGGTGGAAGGAGTTGCGCGATATCCCCTAACCGCTCGGCGGCGCCAGAGGCTGCACGATCTCCCGGAACGGCGGCAGCGCCTCGCAGCGCGCGGCGTGGGCCTGCAGCGCAGGATAGCGCGCGTCGAACAGATGCGGATGCGCCTCGCCGGTGAAACGCAGCGCGCAGGCCACCGCGATGTCGGCATGGCCGATGCGATTCTCCAGCCAGTACGGCGCCGGCACCGCCGCTCGCTCCTTCTCCAGCACCGCGAGCACGCCTGATATCTGCGCCTCGCAACGCTCGACCCAAAGCTTGAGCTGCTCCTTGCGCAGCACGCGCTCGTAGATCAGGCTCACCGCCTTGTCGGCAAGCCCGGTCGCGAGCGCCGTGATGCGCAGATGCTTGCGCCGCTCAGGCCCGGAGCGGGCAATCATCGCCTTGTCCGGCCCGACCAGTTCATCGAGATAATCCAGGATCGCGCTGCTCTCGATCAGCGCCTCGCCGTCGTCCAGCACCAGCGTCGGCACCCGCCGCACCGGATTGTAAGCGGCGACCTTCTCGGCATCTCCGAAAGTCGACCACGGTCTGTGCTCATAGGGCAGCCCATAGAGCCGCAGCGCGATCGCGGTGCGGCGGACAAAGGGCGAGTCGTACTGGCCGATCAGGAACATGTTTCACTCACGATTGCCGGATGAGCGCGAAGCGGAGCCGTTCACGTCTCGAAAACAATACTTTTTTGCTATGAGATGCACCAGCAGTCCACATCGATTTTCTATCTCAACTCCGGCAGATGACCCGCGCAGACTCCATCAGAAGCCGATGCTCGCGGCTTGGAAGCGGGAGGAAGATTTGTCGCGCGAAAAACTTCTATGCGTTACGGCCTTGGGGCTGCTTCTGACGAGCAGCCTTCCACTTCTTGCGCAAACCGCCGCTTGTCCCGCGCAGGATGGCCTGCTCAAGAGCGGGCCGCCGATCTGGGACGCCAATCGTGACGGCGTCTACACCTGCGATGAATGGAAGAGTTTTGCCGATCGGATCTTTGCTTCGGCGGACCGCAATCGCGATGGCAGACTGGATCCATCCGAGTTCGCAACGGTTCAGAAAGCCGACGCAACGTTGGCCGACGCGGATTTTGGCTACTTTGACGAGAATCAGGATGGCAAGATCACGCGCAAGGAGTTCGTGGAGAAACCGAACGCGTTCATCCTGCGCTTCGACAGCAATGGCGACTGCCGTGTCACCGCCGACGAGCTAAGAGCCGCGACCGCGCCAAAAGGTCCCCAGGGCCCGGCCGAGCGGCCGCGGGACAGATTCCACTGAGAGTCACGTCTCCACTGCCACAGCTCCGTTACGCAATCACCGGCACATGCCTCGCCGCATCGCGCGGCAATGTGCCGTCGAGGCGCGGATCGTCAGCCACTTCGATCTGCCGCTTGAACGGACGGAAGCCTGAGCGCTGGTAGAACGCGACGGCTGAAGGATGGTCGAAGGTGCAGGTGTGCACCCAGACACGACCGACGTCGCGCGACCAGGCGATCTCCAGCGCGCGGTTCATCAGGAAGCGCGCGGCGCCGGTGCCGATGAATTTTGCGGTGACGCCGAAATAGAGCAGCTCGCATTGGCCAGCCTCGCTGAAATCGAGTTCGAGCAGGCCTTCATCATGGTCCTCAACGGCCAGCCCGTAGAGCTCGATGCCGGGCGCGTGGATCCGCGCGGCGAGATCGGCGTCATCGAGCCCCGTGCGGGTGAACCACAGCCATTCCTCGCCGACGCGGCGGTAGAGATCGCGGTACCAGTCGAGCGCGGGCAGATCGACCCTGCGCAGGCGCAATGCGCCGGGCGGATCGTCGCGGCGCGGCGGGCGCTCGGTCATTTCCAGATGTGTGACGACGGCGGCGATCTTGCCGTGGGGGATGTCGGAGTACCCGTCGGGTAGCAGCATCACGCGACCTTTGTTTCCAATTATCGGCGGGAAATATCCGCGTGTCTCGCAGCAGATGCAATGCAACGCTGCGTAACAATGTTACCGATTTGTCAGTCGGCGTTTTGGCGAATCAGGCGCTCGATGTGGAGAGGCCACCGGAGCAGATACCGTGTCGCGCCACCACACGCTGCCGCCGATCATCTATACGCCGCCGCCACCGAAGCCGAAGCCAGCGCGACGGCGGCGCGGTGTCGGTTACGCCAATGTGACGGGTGCGGCTGGCGAGGCCGAGGACGTCGCGGATGGTGCGCCGGTGCGCAGCGCTCCGGTCATTCCACAGCATGCGCGCCCGGTCGAGGCTGCCGAGCGGCGCACGCCGTCACCGAACGGAAAGCTCAGCGACGACACGCTGCGCGCGATGCTGGAGTTGCAGGAGCAGCAGGTGAAGTAGAGCGAGCGGCGGCCACATATTCGGTGTCGTCCCTGCGAAAGCAGGGACCCATAACCACCGTCGTCAGTTGTTGCGAAAGCTGTGGCCCAGCGTCGCAAAACAATTCACTCTCGTGGTTATGGGTCCCGGGTCGCGCTGCGCTTGCCCGGGACGACAGGGGAGTTTGGGGCGCGCATCTTCACCTTGGCGTCAGCGTGATCGCCTCCGCAGTCGCGGCTTCCACGGCCGGGCGGCTGTAGAGCAGCGGCACATACTGGCCGGTGGCCCACAGCGGCGCGAGGTCGCGGTAGTGGGCGCTGAAGGGATCGCCGGATTGGCCGGGGGTGTTGATGGTGCGGCTCGCATCCCAATTGCCGACATCGAGCACCATGCGGAACGAGGCGCCTGCGGTGAGGTGATAATCGGAGCGGCGATAGGTGGCGGCGCGCGGCACGTTGGCGGCGCCGCCATAGGCGAGCGGACCGACCGACATCTGCGCCGCCGTGGCCTTGTCGGCGAGCGGTATCAGCGCGTGATCGAACTTTGCGACATGCAGCCGGCCCCAGCGCCAGGTCGAGGCATCGCCCCCGAGCTTTACGGTGACGTCGGCGACGGCCGCGCCGAGGCTGTCGCGCAGCACGCGGTCGCGTTCGGCGGCGGGATTGCTGCCGAGCGCAGCGTCAGGCTTTTCGAGATAGCCGACGATGGCAGAGATGCTGGACGCCTCCGGCGCGATCAGCTCGGCCACTTTCGGCGCCGTGGTCTTGAGCAGGACGGGGCCGAGATGGTTGGCGATCCAAACCTCGTAGACCGCAGCGGCGGCGCTGTCGGCCGCGTCGCGCGCGTCCCACGGCTGCAACAGGTCGAGGCCCTTCTTGACGTTCGCATCGTCGGATGACAGCGGCTTCAAGAGCGCGACGAGGCGCCGCGCGAGCATGCCGGTGTCGTCGTTCTGCAGCGCCATCGCGTCCGCCAGCGTCACCTTGCTGTTGGCTTGCAGCACCTCGGTGATGCGCTGCCAGCGCGCGCTGTCGGACCATTCGAAGCCGACCCGGCGCTCATTGACCGGATAATCCGCCGGCAGGTTCATCTGGTTGGCGGTGGCGATAAAACCCTGCTTCGGCTGGTAGAGTTTCGGCAGCTCGTCGAGCGACAGGAAGCCCTGCCACTCGTAGCGGCCGTCGCCGGGCACCGGCATCAATCCATCGAAGCTGGTGCGGCGCGGCGTCTTGCCGGCGGCGACCCAGCCGATATTGCCTGACGTGTCGGCATAGACCTGGTTCTCCGACGGCGCGCCCCAGCGCCGCATCGCGCCGAGGAAACTGTTCCAGCTCTTCGCGGTCATGTAGTCGGAGGAGCCGAAGTAGGCCGAGGTGCCCGGCTCGAACCAGATCGAGCGCACGGCGAAGGCGCGCTTCTTTGCATCGTCGGTGTAGATCACCGGGCCGTGGCGGGTGAACTTCAGCTCGAGGTCGCGGTCGGCCTCGCCCTTCACCGCTTCCTTCTCGTGCACGATGCGCATGTCCGCCCAACCCGTGCCGTAGCGGTACTGGTTCGGATTGTCGGGATTGAGCTCGTAGACGTAGAGGTCTTCCTGGTCGACGTTGAAGATGGTCAGGCCGAACGCGATGGTGTCGTTGTGGCCGATCGAGATGCCCGGCAGCGCCGGCTCGCCGGCGCCGATCACGGAGATGCCGGGTGCGTTGAGGCCGACGATGTAGCGCAGCGACGGCACCGAGTGCTCGCGATGCGGATCGTTGGCGAGGATCGGACGTCCGGTCGCAGTGCGTGAGGCCGCGATCACCCAGTTGTTGGAGCCGATGGTGTCGCGCTGCTGGTCGGCCTCGGCGAGGAATGTGTCAGGATCGTGCGCCAGCGCCGCCTTCTGGTCCTTCGGCGCGGCGAAAGCGACCGGGCGCGTGGCGAGGTCATAGGCCGCGAGCACGCCCTTCGGCACGCTGCAGGGGTCGAGCCCGTCGGGGATCTTCGTGGTCCATGCCGGCTCCAGCTTGACGCGGAAGCGATCGGCATCGAGGCCCGCGGCACATGCGACCTGCGAACGCTTCACCTCGGACGCGACGTTGCGGGTCAGGCCGTGACTGCGGACGCGCACGACATCCTCCGCCGACCACAGGTCCGGCATGGTGCCTGCGATCCTGAACTCGATCGGCAGCGGCCGCTTGCCGGCCTTGACGTCGGTGACATAGGCGTTGACGCCGGCGACAAAGGCCTCCGCATACGATTTCGCCTTCGGACCATAGGCAGCCCACTCTGCATTCATGTCGCCGCGATAGAGGAACAGCCGCAGCGCCTTGTCCTGCTCGGCATAGGCGGGGCCGAAATCCTTCGCCAAGAGGCCGAGCCCGCGCTTGCGCCAGAGATCGATCTGCCAGAGCCGGTCGCGCGCGGCGTTGAAGCCCTGCAGGAAGAACAGGTCGTGCTCGTTGCCGGCATAGATGTGCGGGATGCCCCAGACGTCGACCAGGATCTGGCCCGGCGCCGTCAGCCCGGCAACGTCGCTCTTGACCTCGCGCGCCGCCACAAGCGGGCTCGGCTTCTCGCGCGCCGCGGCGGGAGCGGCCAGCAATGCCGCACAGAGTGCGGCGGTGAGCAGTCTGGTGACCCGGTTGAAATCCGTGTTCATGTTGTTCTCTCCGATGGTTGTTATTGGTTGACGCTTTGTCGACGCGTGAGATCGTCACCGCGGAGAAAGTGCGCCCCCTCTCCCGCTTGCGGGGGAGGGCTGGGGTGGGGGTGTCGCCACAATGGGGCCGGTCATTATGCGGAGAGAGCCCCCACCCGCATTGCATCTACGATGCAATGCGACCTCCCCCGCAAGCGGGAGAGGTGCAGAGCGTCTGCCGCACGAGCGAGCAAACCTCACGCGTCCTACTCCCCCTCGTCGCTCGCCAGCACGCCCTTCACGGCGCGCGCCCAGCCGGCGAGCTTGCGGTCGCGGGTTGCCTCGCTCATCGCCGGCCTGAAGCGGTGCTCGAGCCGCCAATTGTCGGCGAATTTTGCGGGCTCCGGATAGACGCCGGCCTCGAGCCCGGCGAGATAGGCCGCGCCGAGCGCCGTGGTCTCCTGGATCATCGGACGGTCGACCGGCGCGTTGAGCAGATCGGCGAGCCGCTGCATGGTCCAGTCGGATGCGGTCATGCCGCCGTCGACGCGCAGCACGGTGTTGGCGGCGTTGGCCTCCGGCCAGTCGGTGCGCATCGCGGCCCACAGATCGAAGGTCTGGTAGCAGACGCTTTCCAGCGTCGCATGCGCGAGCTCGGCCGGACCGGTGTTGCGGGTCAAGCCGAACAGCGCACCGCGCACGCGCGGATTCCAGTACGGCGCGCCCATGCCGACGAAGGCGGGCACCAGATAGACGCTCTGCATCGAGTCGGATTTGTCGGCAAGCGGTCCGGTCTCGGCGGCATGCTTGATGATGCCGAGCCCGTCGCGCAGCCACTGCACCGCAGAGCCGGCGACGAAGATCGAGCCCTCGAGCGCGTAGGTGCGCTGGCCGTTGAGCTGATAGGCGATCGTGGTAAGCAGCTTGTGCTTCGAAGCCACCGGCGTGGTGCCGGTGTTGAGCAGCGCGAAGCAGCCGGTACCGTAGGTCGACTTCATCATGCCGGGCTCGAAGCAGGCCTGGCCGATGATCGCGGCCTGCTGGTCGCCGGCGATGCCGGAGATCGCGATCGGACCACCAAACAGATCAGCCGTGCTCTCGCCGAACCGGGCGGAGGAATCCTTCACCTCTGGAAGCATCGAGCGCGGCACGCGCAGCAGCTTGATCAGATCGTCGTCCCACGCGCCGGTGTGGATATTGAACAGCAGCGTGCGCGAGGCATTGGTGGCGTCGGTGGCGTGCACCCGGCCGCCGGTGAGCCGCCACAACAGATAGCAGTCGACGGTGCCGAACAGCAGTTCGCCGCGCTCGGCACGTTCGCGCGCGCCCGGCACGTGATCGAGGATCCATGCGGCTTTAGTGCCGGAGAAATAGGGGTCGATGATCAACCCGGTCTTGGCCGAGATCGCCGGCTCATGGCCTTCGGCCTTCAATTTGGCGCAGATGTCGGCGGTGCGGCGGTCCTGCCAGACGATGGCGCGGTGCACCGCCTGTCCGGTGGCGCGGTCCCACACCACGGTGGTCTCGCGCTGATTGGTGATGCCGATCGCGGCGATGTCCCGCGCTTTAAGGCCGGCCTGCTCCAGCGCCTCGCGGCACACCATCACGGTCGAGGTCCAGATGTCTTCCGGCTCGTGCTCGACCCAGCCGGAGGCCGGGAAATGCTGCGGAAATTCCTGCTGCGCCACTGCGGCGATGGAGATGTCGCCGCGAAACACCATGGCGCGCGACGAAGTGGTGCCCTGATCGATGGCCAGCACGAAAGACATGAGCGTTTCCCTTAAGGCGTGGTCCCGAGGGGGATCGGTTCAAGCGCCAAGGGAGCGGATTACCGCGGCGAGGTCAAGATTGAGGGCTAGTTGGCGTTAGACCCGTCTGAGGCTATCAGACCCGTCATCCTGAGGAGCGCGTAGCGCGTCTCGAAGGATGCACGGCCACACTCGGGCCGTCGACCCTTCGAGACGGCCGCTACGCGGCCTCCTCAGGGTGACGGTGACAGAGCAACGACCGCCCGATCACATCGGCCGGTAGGTCCGCACGTCGCCGGGGACGTTGACGCCGATCTTGATCGCGCCGACCGAGCGGATGATGTCGTCGCCGAGCAGCTGGGCGAAGCAGGCGTAGCCCCAGTCGTTCATATGCAGGCCGTCGGCGGTGACGAAATCGTTGATCGGGATCGCCTGCCGCTCGTGCCAGTCGCGCATCACCTCGAAGCGCGGGAAGATGCCGACATGGCGCAGCGCGGCGATGCGGCCGAGCAGCTTCACCATGCCGCGCGCACTTTCGGGACGCTCGGTGACGCGCGGCGAATATTGCGGATCGACCAGCACGACGTCGGCGCCGGAGGCCTGCAGCCGCGCCACGCCGTCCTCGACCTGCTTGGCGGTCTCGGAAGGATCGAGGTTGCGCAGCACCGCGTTGGTGCCGACCTGCCAGATCACCATGTCCGGATGCACGTCGATCACTTCGGTCTGCAGCCGCGCCATCATCTCGGGCGCGTCCTCGCCGCCCTTGCCGCGGTTGAGCACGGTGATGTCGGCGGAGGGATATTGCCGGCGCAGCTGTCCGGCGAGCCGGTTCGGATAGGTGAATTGGGGCGCCGACGAACCATAACCTTCCGTCGAGGACGAGCCGAATGCGATGATGACGACCGGCTTGCCGGCGGCGAGCTTGGCCGCGACATGCGGCAGCGAGCCGGTCGAGCTCGGCACGCCCTTGGGCTGCTGGCAGGGCACGCGATGGAAAATGTCGCTGGCGGATTTGGCGACCTGCCTCACCTTGTCGAACGCCTTCGCGGCGACGCCGGGCTGCTGATTGGCCGCATCGGCTTCGATCGCGGCGGGCTTGTCCGCATCAGGCCGTGCGGCCTCGGACTTCGCGCCGGGCGCGAGTGCCGCATGCTGATCGCCCTGGCCGGTCTGCGCGCGCGACGGCGTAACCGCGATCGGCGCAAGCAACGCGAGCGCCGCAACGGCGCACCCTGCGATAGAGCAAAAAGGGAACGCAAAACGCATCAACTCTGCTTCCTCTAATTCTGCTGCACCGGGCCCAGATGGGCCGCATCGATCACGAATTTCGCAAGGGCCCGGCCGAGACAGGCATGAACCTTCTTGGCCAGGTCGACACCATGCGAGGTGCTGAACAGGTCAAAGTATCCGGCGTCGCTCCATTGCTTCATGATCGCGAACCGGTCGAACAGCGGAACGTCATGCTGCTGCGCCACCACTTTCATATTGTCGAGATATGGCGGTGCAGAGATCATCGTCTCCGTACGCGGGCTGTATTGGAGATTGACCAGCACCACGTCAGTCCCGGCGCCCCGCAACGCAACAACGCCGTCGTTGATGGCGGTACGGAAATCATCGGGATCGACTGCTCGCATAGCATCGACCGTGCCGGTCTGCCAGATAACCAAAGTAGGCTTTTTTGCTTCAACAAGCTTAACAAGGGTTCCCGCGGTCTCCTCGGCGGTGCTCTTTCCCTGTAATTCTACGGATAGATCGATCACAGACGACGGCAACGCCTCCTTCAGCGCCGCCTGCAGCGTGGCCGGGTAGGCGCTCGCCTCGTTGCCGGGGATGGTCGAGGAGCGGCTGCCGACTACCAGCACGTTGAGCGGCTGGTTGGCCTTCACGGCATCCATGACCTTCGGCAGCGAGCTTTCGGTTGTGAGGAGATAGGCGGGCACGTCGCAGGGCGGCGCCGGCGGCTCGGCGGCGTCGCCGGCGCGTGCGGGCGCCGCCGCCAAACAGGCGGCCAATAGCGTCAGGCCCAGCAGCGTCCGCGCGGACATCATGCTCCCCCTCCCGCCATATCGGCGTTGCCGCCGGCGCCTTTTTTCGAGGCGCCTTTGTCGGCGGAGTGCTTGTACCACGAAATAATCCACGCCATGCCGCACATGATGAGGATGCCGCTGACGCTGATCAAGGCGTGCAGTGCGGCACCGCCAGATACTTCGGCAAGCACGAAGTGACCGGCAAAGGCGAGGAAGACCCCGAGACAGAATATCTCAAGAGAATGCTGGCCACACAGGATCAAAGGTCGCAGCCAGGGCGATTTCAACCCCGGCCAATCCCGGGGCAGGAAGCGCACGGTGAGGGCTGCGAGCGCCAGGAAATGCGCGAACCGCAACACGTCCAGGTCGGTCTTGTTGATCGGATACATCCATTGCTCGATCACCTTGGGCATGATGTGGCCGAGCTGCGGCACGTACCAGGTCAGCGTCACGAAGAACGCGGCGACCAGATAGACGATGCAGATCCACATCGTGATGTTCGACGACAGGATCCGCGACATCCGCCGCGCGCCGCCCAGCGCACACCAGGCGCCGAACACGAACAGCAATTGCCAGGCGAACGGATTGAACGCCCAGAAGCCGTTCGGATAGGCCGACAAATAGAGGTCGAACTGCCAGGTCACCGCGTAGAGCACGACCGACAGGCCGAGCGTGACATCGGGCTTCCACTTCATCAGCCACAGGATCAGCGGCAGGAACAGCATCAGGACGATATAGAGCGGCAGCACGTCCATGTTGACCGGACGGAAGCGCAGCAGCAGCGCCTGGACGATGGTGACGTCGGGCTGCTTGAGGAAGTCCATGATCCCCATCTCTTCGGTGTAGAGCGGGTTCTCGAACGAGGTCGCCACATAGGAGATCTCGGCGAGGAAGATCGTGAACAGGAAGACATGCGCGACATAGATCTGCCAGACCCGGCGCAGGATGCGCGCGGTCGCGATCACGAAGCCGCCCTCCAGCATGGCGCGGCCATAGACGAAGGCCGCGGTATAGCCGGAGATGAAGATGAAGATCTCGGTGGCGTCGGAGAAGCCGTAATTGCGGATGGTTAGCCAGGTCAGGAGATTGGTCGGCAGATGATCGATGAAGATCAGCCACAGCGCGAGCCCGCGGAACAGGTCGAGCCTGAGCTCGCGCTCGCCGGTCACCGGCAGCGTGATCGCAGGCGCCGCGGCCTTCACCTCGGCATCGGCTTTTGCCTCGGCCTTGGTCTCAGCCACCGGCGAACCGGCTATGGGATCGGCAATCGAGCTCATCAAACACCGTATCGGCTGCGGACGCCCCGCAGGCCGTGCTGAAAAGATAATATCGGTCCACGACTTGCTGACAAAGCGGAGAGTGCGGCGGCATGCGGCCGCGCTTTAGAGCGGAACTATGTTGAAACCACGATGAACGGACGGCTCCCGGGGGACCGACTTTTTACGGCCCGCCCGGCGATTGGTTCCGGCGGATCAATTGGCTATGATAGGCGCCTGTTTGCGCACGATCCGGTCGAAAGCGGATTGTGCGCCGAGATCATCGGATTGAGCCGTATGTACCGCGCCGTTACCCGCCAGATCGAAGTCACCGTCGAGCCGAACTTCATGCCGGAGCGCTCATCGGTCGACCGGCGCGAGTATTTCTGGTCGTACAAGATCGTGATCGTCAATGCGGGCCCGGAAACGGTGCAACTGCGCACCCGGCACTGGATCATCACCGACGCCACCGGCCGCCGCCAGGAGGTCCGCGGCGAGGGTGTGGTCGGCGAGCAGCCGGTGCTCGCGCCCGGCGAGCGCTTCGAATATACCTCAGGCGTGCCGCTGCCGACCGCCTCCGGCTTCATGACCGGCAGTTACCAGATGGTCACCGAAGCCGGCGAGCGCTTCGACATCGACGTGCCGACGTTCTCGCTGGACAGCCCGAGCCCGGACGGGAAAAGGGTGTTGAACTGAGACACTTCTTCCGGGCGACAATGTCGCGGCAAGGGTGCGCGTCCACGAGACTTCAGGGAGCCAGTCCGCACGCTCTCCGTCACCGTGGAGAGCGATCGCGACGAAGTAGTGACGGTCAAGCATGGGTTCGCACTCTCGCGGCGCAATCCAACACGTTGGTTTGCTTGCATCAACGTGCGCGTGGGATAGTGCGTATCCGGACATTGCGCCCGGGGGATTGGCCCGGGCCGACCACGTTGCCCCTCCGGCAAAAATAGTATATTTTGTTGTTGCTCGGGCGGTTCAACGCGCCGGGCTTTCGGTCGATCCCTGCACCGCGCTGCGAATACAGGAGCGTGACCATGCCGATTACGACGCTGAAGGTTTTGGCGAGCCTCATCCAGCTCCATGGGCCCGACGCAACCATTCAAAGCGACCATCAGGGTATCGACGCATTGCTGAGCGATCTGCGCGGACAGGGTGTGCAGCAAGGGGTCGTCGCCGACGAAGCCGTGGTGACCCAAGCCGCTTTCAGACGTGGGGGTTTTGCCAAGGGGCCTAACGCAGGCGCGTTTCGCAGAGCGGGGTACGCTCCGGGCGTGGGCGCGTTTCGCCGAGGCGGATTTGTTCGAGGGTACTAGAGCATTTTCGGTTCTGATTGAATCAGAACCGAAGCTCCAGCTCTTTGTTTTGACGCGTTTTCTTCACGCGAACCGGTATCCACTTCGCTCGAAAACGCTCTAGCTAGCTCCTTCAACCAGTCTCGGTATCGGCATGTCAGCGGACGGTGCAGATTTTGCCGCTTTCCAGGATCAGCCGATCACGCAATTGCTGGTCAAGGTTGCAACGAGATGTAACATCGATTGCTCCTATTGTTACTGGTTCCGCGACGCGTCCGTTTACAGCAAGCCCAAGCTCATGAGCCCGGACGTGCAGCAGCAATTGCTGCAGCGCATAGAACAGCATGTTCTCAGATACGCCCTCGTCGATTTTCCCATCATTCTGCACGGGGGTGAGCCGCTGCTGTGGGGCGTGGAGAACTTCCACCGCTTTGCCGAGGCCTGCGAGGATATTTCATCACGGACCGGCTGCGAGATACCCATCGCGGTCACGACCAACGGCGTGTTGATCGATGACGATTGGCTGGCCTGCTTCGAGGCCCACAACATTTCGGTCGCGATTAGTCTGGATGGGCCGGCGCACATTCACGACACGCACCGCAAGACGTTCCAGGGTACGGGCACCCACGCCGCTGTCGAACGAGCCGCTCGCATGCTGGTGTCGCGCGAGATTGGCGTGATTGCCCTGGCAGTCTGCAATCCCGCCTATGCGCCGCAGCAATATGCCGATTTTTTCGCTGCGTGCGGGATCTCCAACTACGACATCATGATCCCCGACGCGACGGTGGACGAGCAGCCGCCATCCATTGCCGCGTTCTACAAGGGCTTGTTCGACGTGTGGCTGGATGCGAATCGCGCCGCACCGACGATCAATATCCGCATCATTTCCGACATGATCACCGCCCTGCTCGACAACAATTCACCGACCGAGGGCGTCGGCCACAAACCCGTCGAGCTTTGCACCATCATGACCGATGGCACCGTGGAGGCGCACGATGTGCTGCGGATTGCGGGCGACGGCTTCACGAACACCAGCTTCAACATCTTCGATCATGCGATCGACGCGGTCAGGAACGAGCCTCGCTGGAAAGCCGCGCGCGATGCTTCAATCAATCTTTGCGCGAAGTGTCGGCAATGCAAGTTCATGAACGCCTGCGGGGGCGGCTATCTACCGCACCGTTTCTCCAAGGCGAACGGCTACGATAATCCTTCGGTCTATTGCGACGATCTCTATGCGATGTTTGAGAACATGCAGTTCGTGCTGGAAAACCATCTTTACGTCAGCAAGCCAGACGGCAGTCGCGTCAATGTGCGCGACACTTTGGCAGGCGCCATGCCCGTGAATGCGAGGCACTCTATTTCAGAATAATAGAAATAGGTCCCGAATTTTTCTGATTTGCTCGACGGCCAGTCAACTCGCCATCATTCAATATGAAATTGCGCGTTGGGGCGGCGCGGCCGCCACGCGATCAATGGAATCGACCGGTCGGCACCCGGAACCAATGCCTCGCGAGACCATTGGCTTCCTGACACAAGCACTTTTGGAGGATTAGTATGAAGAATCTCGCGATCTATTTGACGGCCGGCGCAAGTGCCCTTGTCATGACTGCCACAACCACGGCTTACGCCGGACCGCTTTCGCTCGGCGCGTCCGTTACGCCGGCGAGCAACATCCACAACGTTCGCATGGTTTGCCGCGAAGACGGCCGTTGCTGGCGTGAACGTGGCGAACGACGCGTCATCATCCGCGAGCGCGGTGATTCATACGGATATGCGCCTCGCGAGCGCTACATCGAGCGCCATGACTATGAAGAGCGTGGTGGCATCGGGTTCCGCGCGCCGGGCGTGAGCGTCGGAATCGGGACCGACCGCTACTGAGGAAACGGAAAGCGCCAAAAAGGGCCGCGGAGAAATCCGCGGCTTTTCTTTTTGGCGGCCCTGCAAACGGCGTGGACATGGTCCGCCGGCCAACTGCCCGCCTTCACATGTGAGGGGCACTGGCGCCCCGCATGCGCTCCAGGAACCAGAAAGCCCCGATCGCAACGAACGAGAGAACGAAGATTCCTCCACACGCCAAGAAAGTCTGTACGAAACTCGTATCCATGACATCCTCCAGTTGATCGCTTGCAAGCTCGACCAACGCGCTCAATCTGCCAGATTGTCTCGCGTGATCGGATCGACGGCGCCGATTTCAGAAATTCGCAGCGACCAGATCGTAAGACCCCCTACTTCCGCGAACATAGACCCTGGCAGCGGCGGCACAGATCAGATCGCGGTTGGCATCGAACGCGTTCAGAAGGCCCGGCTCGTCGAGGTAGGCATCCGATTGAATGCGTTTCAAGGCGCCTTCGGTGACGAAGAATGATGCCTCAATAGCACTGTCATATCCCCAAAACCGCACGGCGCGCCGCGTCTGGTCGTATGAACGACTATGATTTGGAAACTCAATCATGGATAAGGCCTATCAGGTTGATGCCATGGCGTGCCGTGCCCCGTGACGCGCACATTGAAGCGACGTGACGTCGGTCGATATCGGGGGCAAGATTTGGCGGCTAAGGCTTCGCGCTTCCGCAAAGGGGATGCTGTAACAATACAGTTGCGCTACCGCTTACGTGGCTACTCCACTAACCAATGACAAGCCCACTCGCACCAGGCCCCCACAAATAGATCGCGATTCGCCTTGTTGTCGGGCGGAAGGATCGCTACGTGTTCAGTATCACCGCGCGCCCCGGGCTGTTACCGGTGACTGAGAGTGTTGCGCTCCCGCCTTGACCAAAACAGGCGGTTACATGTCAGATATCTCCAAATTCGATCTTCGCGGGTTGCTCGTACCACCGGTGCTGCTGCCGATCTTCTTTGTGCTGCTGGTCGCCGCCGTGGTCGTCATTCAATGGTGATCCAACGCTGCGCGCTTTCGCCGCAGGCCGGATCGCCTCGGATGAAACAAACCCAATCAACGCTGGCTCACGATCTCGATGATCCGAGCGGTGGCCGCCGTGGACGAGGCGCGCGAAATGCCGCCGAAATGCAGGAGCTTCTCTGCGGTAAAACGCGGCGGAGCAGCCGATTGAACGGCCTAAGAGGGCGGTGCGCTGCTGTGTGCTCGCTCCCGACTGAGAACCAACACGCTAGTGACACGCAGGAGCAAGCGCGCCGTTTGTCGCCGGCGCGAGATGGCAACGTGCATTCGCGGCGAGCTTATATCATTTATCAGCTGGCCGGGGATCGAATGGGCACCGAGACGCTTGTCCCAGATCGACTGCCTCGTCCGGTTCAGGGCAGCTTCGATCTCTCAAATCGCTGCGAGCGGCGTTCCAGGCGTTCTAATGGTACTCGATCATTCAGGCATTCCAGCTGTTGTGCTCATTGTCGAGGACGAGATGCTGCTTCGCATGCGCGCGGTAGAAATGGTGGAAGACGCCGGCTATACGCCACTTGAGGCCATGGATGCCGATGAGGCTGTCGCCATCCTGGAATCCAGGTCCGATATCGCGCTGGTATGCACCGACATCCAGATGCCCGGCAGCATGGACGGCCTTGAACTCGCACATGCCGTGCACGGGCGTTGGCCGTCGATCAAGATCATCGTGGTATCGGGGCAATCGAACCTGCCGAGCCTTGATATTCCCGCCTGCAGCAGGTCCTTCGCCAAGCCACTCGATGCCGGGGAAGTGATAGCTGAGATGCATGGCATGATCGGCCGGGCCTGATGCCCTCGCGTTTTTCGTGCCGGATACGTCCAGATTCGCCTGATTGCGCAGAAAACATTCGCCGAAGAGCCAGCTTCTAATGATATGGTCGATGATGTCTCCAGCCGACCTCCGCACAGACCCGCGTGCTGCAAGCCGCTTAGCACCGCAGCAAGACGTTCTGGCGGAAGAGAATGTCAGCCTTCGGCTTCTCCTCGCGCAGGCCGAGATCGATGCGCAGAGTTTGCTGACCGCGGCCGGCATTGACGCCAAGGAGCGCGAAGCGGCCGACAAGCTGCAGAAGGTGATCCTCGAGGAGCTTCACCACCGCATCAAGAACACGCTCGCAACCGTCGGTGCCATCGTCTCCCAGAGCCTGCGCAACCTGGAAGGAGCTGAACACGCGCAGCACGCCATCGCGGGCCGGCTGCTGGCGCTCGGGCGGGCGCACGATCTCCTGCTGCAGGCAAGATGGAGCAGCGCGGATCTTGGCACGGTCGTCCGCGGCGCCACCGAAGCATTCAACAATCCGGATGAGCCGAAGTTCTCCATTTCAGGACCCGATATTCGCATGACGTCGGGCGCCGTCATCGCCATCGCAATGACGCTCAACGAGCTCTGCACGAACACCACGAAGTTCGGTGCCCTGTCCGCTCCACAAGGGCGGATCGACATCAGTTGGACGCTGGATCAACCAGCACAGCGCTTGCATCTGACATGGATCGAGAAGAACGGTCCGGCAGTCCACCCTCCCGAAAAGCGCGGTTTCGGGACACGGCTGATCGAGACGCTTGGCAGGCAACTGCGCGGCGACGTGCGGCTAAGCTATGAGCCGACCGGTTTCGTGTACGCATTCAATGCACCATTGGCTTCTCTGACATCGTCAACCGCATAGTGGACGTCCCCAACCCACCCGCCAAAGTTGGGATATGACCCTCGATGACGAATTAAGTCGACTACCGGGCATAAGGGGTATCTACTGCAGTCATCACCGCTCCGCCTCTGGCCGATATCGGTGACTGAGAGTGCTCCAAGCTCCCGCCAGTAATCAGGAGAGCTTTATGCCGATTGCCCAACACAGCCAGCCTGAACCGCCGCCTCATGATCTGCTGGCGTTAGAGGCGGTGAGGATAAGGGATGCTGCGAAGCCATTGCTGCCCAGCCTTCAGCGCGATGCGATGCTTCGCAAGGCGCGCCTGATCGAGACCGCCTCGCACATCAATGATTGGCTGACATCTCCCGGCCTGCGAACGCCCTGCTAGAGCGTCGAGCGAAGGGGACCGGTTCGCGTGAAGAAAACGTGTCACACTGACAAACTGGAGCTTCGCTTCTGATTCAATCAGAACCGAAGCTCTGGCTGCCGACCTTGAGGAAAAGCCGCCCCATGACGAGGCGGACTGAGGCCGCCATTCATCGGATGCCGAAGGGCATGGCCTCCGGTCGTCTCTCACCAGGCAACGGCGTCGACATCGGCTCTGACCTGTCCTTCAGGAACAGGCGACCGCGGTGAACGTTGTCGCGGTGCAGATATTCACGCGCGCCATCCGATTTTGTTGTGCTCGGTGATTTGTGGCCTTGGTGCTCGTTATTCGACCCATTGCTTCCCATATAAAAGATCATCCTCGTCGGCCATCGAGATTGGCCGGAATGCGCGGAGACCTCCAACGAAAGGGCCCGCCATGTTCAAATCTCAGCAGTATCGTGCCAAGGCAGCCGCATATGGCGAACTGATCAAGCGTTCGAGCGGTCAGGGCGAAAGCCGCAAGTTTCAGGAGCAGCAAGACCGCCTCGCTTCGCTCGCGGACAACGAGCAGCAACTGGCGGACAATTTTGACGACGCAGTGAACGTTGCGGAGCAGGACCGCTCCCGCGGCGCGGCCCTTGCCGCCGAAGAGGAGTACGTACTGCGGTGTCTCGGCGCGGCCGTCATCATGCAATGGAACGTCCTGCCGAAGACGCTACAGCGGGAAATCTTCGACACCGCCGGATCGGTCGGAAAGCTGCTGGAGACGGCGGCGCTCCGCGGGCAGATCGCTCGCTTCCTGCACAAGCACAAGGATGATGCCGATCGCAACAAGGTTCTGGAGGCGCGTCAGGATGCGAGATCGCGCGCTGCGGCTTTGTCGCGATGGGACAATGAAGGAGGCGCAGTCCCCGAGGGACTGCCGATGTAAGCAAACTGCAACAATAGGAGATTCGTTATGTCACTCACCCAATTCGGCGTCGATGACGGACCGCACAGCATGGACGGGCTGCGGCTTCTCACCCGGGACGGAAATGAACGGATCGAGGCATTCATCGGCCGCAAGGTGATGGACGTCTGGGCCGAGTCTGTCGAGCACCGCGGCGGACACCGAAGCCTGTTCCGCGATCAATACAATGCGCTTGGCAGACTTAACCTGGCGGCGATCGAGCGGATCGTCAGTGCGAAATACCAACGCGGTGCTGCGTTCAACCGCCAACACCCCTATGTCGAGGTGCTGTTCTCGGACATCACCGACAGCGGGGAGACGCTGAATCTGAGCGAACTCGTTCGTGAAGTCTTGCCGCCGGCGTTCCACCGGCTGAGTTGAAGGTCGATCCAGGAGGAATTCCCATGATGAAGAAATCCCCACCGTCCACTGACGAGCCAGAGCCGAAGAAACCACTGCGCGCCGACCGGCCTCCCGCCGAAGGTTTCGTGATCATTGTCGACAAACATTTCAAGTCGGAGTTCGACACGGTCGAGGCAGCTGAAACGTCCGGCCGACAACTGAAGGCGGCTTATCCGATGCTTCAGATCGAAATCTATGACGCCGTCAGCAAGACCCGCACCTTGCTGAGCTGACAGGCCTGGTTACCGGGCCTCGTGGACAGGTTGCCGCCTACTCCGCGCCGGCTTCCTGCGGCGTGAATTCATACACCGACGAGCAGAACTCGCAGGTGACGACGACCTTGCCGTCCTTGACCATCTCGGCGCGATCGTTCGGCGCAAAGCTCTTCAGCATCGACGACACCGCATCGCGCGAGCAGGAGCACTGCGCGCGCAACGTCTGCGGGTTGAAGACGCGAACGCCGCGTTCGTGGAACAGCCGGTACAGCAGCCGTTCGCCGGAGAGATCGGGATCGATCAGTTCGACATCCTCGACGGTCGAGATCAGCGATTGTCCCTCGACCCAGGCGTCATCATCAGGCACGTGATGCGTGGCCGTCCCCTCCGGCGCATCGCCGGGGTGCAGATCCGCCTGCTTGGCGCGCTCGGGCGCTTTGGGCAGGAATTGCAGCAGGATGCCGCCGGCGCGCCAGTGCAGCTTGCCGCCCTCGCCACCGCGCATCTCCTCACCGACCGCAAGCCGCACCCGCGTCGGGATCTGCTCGGAGCGCAGGAAATATTCATGGGCCGCCTCTTCGAGGCCGCCGCCGTCGAGCGCGACCAGTCCCTGGTAGCGGCTGGTGGTGTTCGCGCCCTGGTCGATGGTCATCGCGAGATGGCCTTTGCCGAGCAGCTCGCCCGAGCTCTGGCCAGTCTTGAGGCGCGCCTCGTCGTAACGCGCATAGGCACGCAGCCGGTCGGGCGCCTGGAAATCGACGATCAGCAGCGAGACCGGACCGTCGGTCCGGGTCTGCAGGATGAAGCGGCCCTCGAACTTGACCGACGAGCCGAGCAGCGTGGTCAGCACAATGGCCTCGCCGAGCAGCTTGCCCACCGCCGGCGGATAATCGTGCTTGTGCAGGATCTCGTCGAGCGCAGGGCCGAGCCGGGTCAGCCGGCCGCGCAGATCCAGCGCGCCGACCTCGAAGGCCAGCACGGCATCGTCGACAGGAACCGCTGACGGCGCGCGAACCGGCGCCTCGGGCGTGATTTTGATGTCGGGGGATTGTGAAACCATGGCGCTCTATCTGGGGTCTCGAACCATGAAATAAAGGGGTTCACTCAACGAGAGATGCGTCGTCCCTGCGAAAGCAGGGACCCATAACCACCACTGTCGGTTGATGCATCCAGCTGAGGCCCCAGCCTTCACAACAATTGACAGCGGTGGTTATGGGTCCCGGGTCGCGCTGCGCTTGCCCGGGACGACAACACTTGCTGACCTACGACTACGCGACCGCGTCGAAACACCAGGCCAGAATGCCCTTCTGCGCATGCAGGCGGTTTTCCGCCTCGTCGAACACCACGGATTGCGGGCCGTCGATCACCTCGTCGGTGACCTCCTCGCCGCGATGCGCGGGCAGGCAGTGCATGAACAGCGCATCCGGCTTGGCGAGCGACATCAGCTTGGCATTGACCTGATAGGGCTTCAGCACATTGTGGCGGTGCTCGCCCTCCTTGTCGCCCATCGACACCCAGGTATCGGTGACGACGCAGTCGGCGCCACGCACGGCGGCTTCCGGATCGGTGCCGAGCATGATCGGCGCACCGGTCGCCTTGATCCAGTCGCGCATCGGCTTCTTCGGCGAGAGCTCCGGCGGGGTCGCGACATTGAGCTGGAACTTGAAGCGCTCTGCTGCGTGTGCCCAGGAGGCCAGCACGTTGTTGTCGTCGCCGGTCCAGGCCACCGTCTTGCCCTCGATCGAGCCGCGGTTTTCCTCATAGGTCATGAGGTCGGCCATCACCTGGCAGGGATGCGAACGGCGGGTCAGGCCGTTGATGACGGGAACGGTGGCGTGGGCGGCGAGCTCGAGCAGCGCGTCATGGTTGAGGATGCGGATCATGATCGCATCGACATAGCGCGACAGCACGCGCGCGGTGTCGGCAATGGTCTCGCCGCGGCCGAGCTGCATCTCGGCGCCGGTCAGCATGATGGCTTCACCGCCGAGCTGGCGCATGCCGACGTCGAACGACACCCTTGTGCGGGTCGACGGGCGCTCGAAGATCATCGCCAGCGTCTTGCCCTCGAGCGGCTTCCCGCCCTTCTCATGGGCCTTCAGCTTCGCCTTCATGGCGGCGCCGGCGGACAGCATGTTGCGCAGCTCGGCGAGCGGCAGCTCGTTGATATCGAGGAAGTGACGGACCGGCTTGCTCATCATCCCGCCGCCTTCTTCGGCTGGGCCGCCGCCAGCGCAGAGCAGGCGCGCTCGAGCGAGCCGATCGACTGGTCGATCTCGGCCTCGGTCACGATCAGGGGCGCCAGGAAGCGCACCACATTGTCGCCGGCACCGACGGTGAGCAGCTTCTCGTTGCGCAGCGCGGCGACGAGGTCGCCCGAGGGCACCACAGCCTTGACGCCGATCAAAAGGCCCTCGCCGCGCACTTCCGCCAGCACGGACGGATAGCGGTCGACGACGGAGGCGAGCTTCTGCTTGAGCAGCAGCGACATCTTCTGCACGTGCTCGAAGAAGCCGGGCTTCAGCATCACGTCGAGCACGGCATTGGCCGCGGCGACCGCGAGCGGATTGCCGCCGAAGGTCGAGCCGTGCGAACCCGGCGCCATGCCCTCAGCGGCCTTGGCGCTCGCCAGCACCGCGCCGATCGGGAAGCCGCCACCGAGCGCCTTCGCCAGCGACATCACGTCAGGGGTCACGCCGGTGCGCTTGTAGGCGAACAGGTCGCCGGTGCGGCCCATACCGGTCTGCACCTCGTCGAATGCCAGCAGCAGGCCATGCTCGTCGCAGAGCGCGCGCAGCGCCTTGAAGAACGCCTGCGGCGCCGAGCGCACGCCGCCCTCGCCCTGCACCGGCTCGATCAGGATGCCGGCAGTGTGCGGGCCGATCGCTTTCTTGACGGCCTCGATGTCGCCATGCGGCACCTGGTCGAAGCCGTCCATCGGCGGGCCAAAACCCTCGAGATATTTTGGCGAGCCGGTCGCAGCCAGCGTGCCCAGCGTGCGGCCGTGGAAGGCGCCTTCGAAGGTGATGATGCGGTAGCGCTCGGGATGGCCCTTGGAGAAGTGATAATGGCGGACGAGCTTGATCACGCCCTCCATCGCCTCCGCGCCGGAATTGCAGAAGAACACGAAGTCGGCAAAGCTCTGCTCGCACAGCCGGGCGGCCAGCACCTCGCCGTCCGGGCTCTTGAACAGGTTGGACATGTGCCAGAGCTTGGTCGCCTGTTCCTGCAGCGCCTTGACCAGATGCGGATGCGCGTGCCCGAGTGCGTTCACCGCAACGCCCGAGGTGAAGTCGAGATAGCGGTCGCCGTTGGTTGCGATCAGCCAGGCGCCCTCACCGCGCTCGAAGCCGAGATCGACCCTGGCGAAGACGGGGAGCAGATGCGACGAGGCGCTGTTGGTCATGGCGTTCACTGCCGGTTTGAAGCCGACAATTGCCGTGCGCGCCTTGACGCCAGTGCAGCAACGGCCAGCTTCGGAAAACAAAACGGCCGCCTTTGCGGGCGGCACGTGCAGGCATTCTATGCTGCGGCCAGTAGGTGTCAATCGCCAGCAGCCGGCCTTTGCCGGCCTTCCTGCGATGCGGAACGAGCGCAATCCGGAGCATTCCGGTGCGGTGGAAAAGCCTCATTGTAGTGCTTAACTTTGTGGGAACATGTGGACGCACGGCCGCGGACTCTTGCGCCAGAGTCACGCCATATTGTAGCGTTTGGCCTGTCGGGTACGACATCTCGTGCGGCAGTACTGGACCCTCTAAGTAGCCTTCGTGTCACACGTAAACGTTCGGGCGCAAGACCGCGCCCGGCGAGGGCTAAGGGATTCTGGCCGCTGGGATTTTGACCCGGATTTGGCTCGCAGCGTCGCTCCAATGACTGGCCGGCGCCATGCGAAAGGAAGAATGCGATGACTGTATTGACCTGGTCCGACGATCGCGTCGAGCAGCTGAAGAAGCTCTGGGAGTCTGGCCTGTCGGCCAGCCAGATCGCCGCGGAACTTGGCAATGTGACGCGAAACGCCGTGATCGGCAAAGTGCATCGGCTCGGCCTCTCCGGCCGCGCCAAGGCCCCCTCCACGGCCGCGCCGCGGCAGCGCAAGGCCCGCCCCGCCCAGCACATGATGCGGGTGGCGCGTCCGGTCTCGCGCGGCAACACCGCGCTGGCGCACGCCTTCGAGGTCGAGATGGAGCCCGATCCGATCTCCTACGACAACGTTGTGCCGATGAGCCAGCGGCTGTCGCTGCTCGAGCTGAACGAGGCCACCTGCCACTGGCCGGTCGGTGATCCCTCGAGCCCGGAATTCTTCTTCTGCGGCGGCAAGGCGCTCGGCGGCCTGCCCTATTGCGCGCACCACTCGCGCGTCGCCTACCAGCCCGCCGGCGATCGCCGCCGGCCGTCGGCGAAACCGCAGATCAAGTGAGCACTCGGGAAACCGGCGTAGACTTGAAAAACAAATCCCCGCGAAAGCGGGGATTTTTTTGTGGCAGTCTCGACCTGGCTTCGCAACCAATCGGTGCGGACCGTTTCCTAAAATTTTATCGCTGATGGCGAGCCATTCGCAACGTTACAATTGTATCGGTGCTGGATCACACGCAGATCGAGCATCCATCACATGGCAAGCGAACAGACTGACCTGACACAGGCGTCCAGGGACACGCCCGTTAGAGGCGCAGCCAAGATGACGTATCGCGACGAAATCGTGTTCGAGCTTTGGCGAGCACCGCGGGTGCTGCTCTTCGGCTTCCTGGCACCCTTCGGCGCCTTCTTCTTGTGGGCGGTCTATCTCTTCGTTTCTTGTCTCCCCAATAGTTGGACCTATGCGGTCGCGCACCCCGGTGTGGCAATACAATGGTATTTTGCCTCCATCTGGCATTACGCCGTGAGCTGGCTTCCGTTCACGCTGTCTGTCTATTTCTTTCGCCGGCAAGCTATTTGGCTGTGGTACCGGCTCAGCGTCGGTCGCACAGGGATCACGTATGAGGTCACCGAAAGCGGCATCACCAACGATATGGCAAAGGTCCCACCATCCTAATGCCTTGGGCCAACGTCAAATCGCTAGCTCGAACGAACAGATTGCTGTTGCTGCGCTCCGATTATCAGGGCTGGTGGTATCTGCCGTGGCAAGCTTTCGATGCCGCAAGCCAAGAGCAGCTTTGGGCCTATGCGCAGCAACATGTTGCCGGCGCAAGCAAGAGCCCAACAGCTTCGGTTTGACCGATAGCGCGGCGAAGCGAGGTCTACCCGACGCACACCGCCAAACTTTGGGGAGGCGATTGTGGATTTTCGTTTAGCTGCATCCGGGCTTCTGTAACGGGCCTTGGTAAGTCAATCCCTTTTTGCGTGATCCAGTCGCCGGGCACTTGCTTCTGTACGGGATCGGCGCGGTGGCCGTCGCCTGATGGGGTGCATTGAGGAGCCGGCCGGCCAATCTACGGAAGCGTGGTTGTGAGCCACTTCCCGGATGGCGGCCTGACCGGATCCATCGTCCCGGCGAAGGGACCTCGCTCAGGGAGAGCCTGGTGTCGTGGCCCGCCCGGAACCGATTGCTGCTCCTTGCTTAGGTTGCCGAGGCCTTGGCCATCGGGTTGAACGGTTTGGCGTCGGCGAGCATGCGATGCAGGATCACGGCGAGCTTGCGTGCAAGCGCCACCTTGGCCTTGCGCATGCCTGCGCGCCGGGCGATCCGCATCGCCCAGCCCTTCAGCGCCGAGCAGTTCCTGACCGGCTTGGTCAGCATGACATGAGCCGCCTGATAGAGCGCCTCGCGCACGGAGGCATCGCCGATCTTGCTGATGCGGCCGGTATAGTCGGTTTCGCCCGATTGGTACTTCTTCGGGGTGAGGCCAAAATGCGCTCCCGTCGCCTTCGATGACCGGAAGCGCTTCGGGTCGTCGATCGCCGAGGCATAGGTGAGCGCCACGATCGGGCCGACGGACGGTGTCGTCATCAAGAGCTTCGCCTGCGGGTGCGACCTGGCGAGCCTTTGGGTGTGCTTATCCAGGCCATTGAACTCGCGCCGCAGCACGGCGTGGGCTTCGAGCAGTGCCTGGGCCACCACCTCAAGTCCAGGATGGCCCGCTACGAGCTCCCGGATGCGTTCGGCGAACGTGCGCTCGGTGGTCGGGCCGACCTTCAGACCGAAGCCGCGGAGCACGCCGCGCAGGCTGTTCTCGATGTCGCGCAGCTTCGACTGCAGCAGCTTGCGTGCCGTCAGAACCGCCCGCGTCTCCTGCGCTTCGATCGACTTGCAGTGCACCGGCCGGAACCAGCCCAGCCGCATCAGTTGCGCGATCCCGCGGGCATCGTTGCGGTCCGACTTCACCGGCATCGCCTTGAAGGCATCGCGGACGTGCCGCGTCTCCAACAGTTCGACTGCCAGGCCCGCATCCCGCATCGCTGCGTAGAGCCATTGCGACAGCGGACCAGCCTCCAGCCCGATCCGTTCCAGCACCAACCCCAGCGACCGGAACCAGCCGATCAAGGCCTCCGGCTCGCTCGCAACCTTCGCCTCGCGCAAAATCTTACCCGTCCCATCGACAAGGCAGACGCTCGAGCATTCCAAAGACACGTCGATTCCTGCATAGTGGTACATGGTCGTCCCTTAATGATGCTTGGAGCGGGCTTGCCCGACTCCGTTGACACCATCAGTTTGAGGGACGACCGCCTTCCAACCAACAGGCCGCTCGCGAGCGCGCTTCCAAAGCGCGCCGTAGCGAGCGGGCGGCCGGCCCGTTACCCCATCTACGTCTGCATCACCGGTGTCGTCCCGCCGCAGGCCGGGACCCATCATAACCACCGGCGCAGGTGGTCAGGCCGGGCTGCGGCCCCCAGCGCGTTCCAACAATCAAGATTCGTGGTTATGGGTCCCGGCTTTCGCCGGGACGACGCTGTAGTTTATTTGCGGCTCCGCGGCTACGGCTGCGGCTCGGCCTTCGCGAAGCGGTCGTCGAGCGCGTAGCCGGCGCCGCGCACGGTGCGGATCGGATCCTGCTCGCGGCCCGGATTGAGCAGCTTGCGCAGGCGGCCGATATGCACGTCGACGGTGCGCTCATCGATATAGATGTCGCGGCCCCAGACGCTGTCGAGCAGCTGCTCGCGGCTGAACACCCGGCCGGGATGTTCGAGGAAGAATTCGAGCAGGCGATATTCGGTCGGCCCGAGATCGATCGGGCGGCCCGAGCGCGCCACGCGGCGCTTCTCGCGGTCGAGCTCGATGTCGCCATAGGTCAGCACGGTGGCAAGCCGCTCCGGGCTCGCACGGCGCAGCAGGCCCTTCACCCGCGCCAGCAGCTCGGGCACCGAGAACGGCTTGACGATGTAGTCGTCGGCGCCGGTGGCAAGCCCGCGCACGCGCTCACTCTCCTCGCCGCGCGCGGTCAGCATGATGATCGGAAGCTGCTTGGTCTCCGGCCGCGCCCGCAGGCGGCGGCACAGCTCGATGCCGGACAGGCCCGGCAGCATCCAGTCGAGCACAACGAGGTCGGGGATGCGCTCCTTCAGCCTGGTGTCGGCGTCGTCGCCGCGTCCCACCGTTTCGACATCGTAGCCTTCCGCATCGAGGTTGTAGCGCAACAGTGTCGTCAGCGCTTCCTCGTCTTCGACTACCAGAATGCGTGCGCTCATCGGTCTAAGTTCTTTCTCTGTGGTGATCCGTTGCCCAAACGCAAACCGAAACACTCAACCCCTGAGCATATTCCCCGTGGAAACGGTTTGTCGCGACGACAATCCGGTTCCGCCGATGCGGATCATGCCCTAGTTACCCGGCACCGTGGTGGCGAAATTGGTCATATCGCCCTTCGGACGCTTGTCGGTGATCTGCTGGCCCTCGATCATATAGAACACGGTCTCAGCGATATTGGTGGCGTGGTCGCCGATCCGCTCGATGTTCTTGGCGCAGAACATCAGATGGATGCAGAACGAGATGTTGCGCGGATCTTCCATCATGTAGGTCAAGAGCTCGCGGAACAGCGAGGTGCAGATCGCATCGACCTCCTCGTCGCCCTTCCAGACGTTCATCGCCGCCGGCAGATCGTGCGCGGCATAGGCGTCAAGCACCGACTTGACCTGCGACAGCACGAGGTCGGTCATGTGCTCGAGGCCGCGGATCAGCTTCAGCGGCTGGAAATCGCTCTCCAGCGCCGCGACGCGCTTGCCCATGTTCTTGGCGAGGTCACCGATCCGCTCGAGGTCGGTGGCGACCCGCATCGCGCTGACGATCTCGCGCAGGTCGATCGCCATCGGCTGGCGGCGGGCGATCGTCAGCACCGCGCGCTCTTCGATGACGCGCTGCAGATTGTCGATCTCGATGTCGGCGGCGACCACGCGCTTGCCGAGCGCGACGTCGCGCCGGATCAGCGCGTCGACCGACTCGGTGATCATGCGCTCGACGAGGCCGCCCATCTCGGCGACCAGGCGGGTCAACTCCTGCAGGTCGCTGTCGAATGCCTTGGCGGTATGTTCAGAAGCCATCGCTTGTCTCCCTCAATCATGATCCCGGGGATCATGATTTCGTGTCCTCAGTTTCGCATGATCCAATCGGAAAACCGGTGCCCACTTTTCCGGATCATGCGCTAGCCGAACCGGCCGGTGATGTAGTCCTGGGTGCGTCGATCGCTCGGCGAGGTGAAGATCTTGTTGGTGTCGTCGAACTCGATCAGCTCGCCGAGATACATGAAGGCGGTCTTGTCGGAGACGCGCGCCGCCTGCTGCATGTTGTGGGTGACGATCGCGATCGTGTAGTCCTCGGAGAGCTCCTGGATCAGCTCCTCGACCTTGGCGGTCGAGATCGGGTCGAGCGCCGAGCACGGCTCGTCGAACAGGATCACCTCGGGACGCACCGCCACGGTGCGCGCGATGCACAGCCGCTGCTGCTGGCCTCCGGAGAGCGACAGGCCGGAAGCGTTCAGCTTGTCCTTGACCTCGTTCCACAGCGCGCCGCCGCGCAGCGCCTTCTCGACCCGGTCGTCCATCTCGGACTTCGAGATCTTCTCGTAGAGGCGGATGCCGAAGGCGATGTTCTCGTAGATCGTCATCGGGAACGGCGTCGGCTTCTGGAACACCATGCCGACCCGCGCACGCAGCAGATTGAGGTCGAGCTTGGGATCGAGAATGTTGGTCTGGTCCAGCATCAGCTGACCGACCGCGCGCTGGCCCGGATAGAGATCGTACATCCGGTTGAAGATACGCAGCAGGGTCGACTTGCCGCAGCCGGACGGACCGATGAACGCCGTGACGCGGTTGGTGCCGAGCGTCAGGTTGATGTTCTTCAGCGCGTGGTGCTCGCCGTAATAGAAGTTGAGGTTGCGCACCGTGACTTTCGGCGGCGCTTCCGGCAACGGCACCTGGGGAACGTGGCTCGCGGCGGTCGTGGAGACGGAAAGCTCGGTCATTTTGCGGCCCTTTCGGCACCAAGGATGCGCGCGCCGATGTTCAGCGCGAGCACAGTGAATGTGATGAGCAGCGCACCGCTCCACGCCAGCTCTTTCCAGTAGGCGTAGGGGCTCTGCACGAAGTTGTTGATGGTCACCGGCAGGTTGGCCATGGTCTTGGTCAAATCCCAGCTGAAGAACTGGTTCGACAGCGCGGTGAACAGCAGCGGCGCGGTTTCGCCGGCGACGCGGGCGGTCGCCAGCAGCACGCCGGTGATCAGACCGGATCGCGCTGCACGATAAGCGATCCGCTTGATCACCAGCGAACGCGGCAGGCCGAGCGCGGAGGCCGCCTCGCGCAGCGGATTGGGCACCAGCAGCAGCATGTCCTCGGTGGTGCGCAGCACCACCGGGATCACGATCACGGCGAGCGCGAGCGCGCCCGCGATCGCCGAGAAGCCGCGCATCGGCACCACCACCGCACCATAGATGAACAGGCCGATGATGATCGACGGCGCGCTGAGCAGGATGTCGTTGATGAAGCGGATCACCGAGGTGAGCTTGTCGTTCTTGCCGTATTCGGCGAGGTAGGTGCCGGCGAACAGGCCGAGCGGCGCGCCGATGCCAACGCCGATCACGGTCATGATGACCGAACCGACGATGGCGTTGAGCAGACCGCCTTCGGTCGAGCCGGGCGGCGGCGTGTTCTGGGTGAACAGTTGCACGCTGAGGCCGGCGAGGCCGTTGTAGAGCAGCGTGAACAGGATCAGCGCCAGCCAGGTGACGCCGAACAGCGCCGCACCGACGCAGAGTGCGCGGATGACGATGTCGCTGCGGCGGCGGGATTTGTAGATCGGGTTCATGGCGTTACTTCCCCGCCTTCGTTTCAAGCCGCATCAGCATCAATCGCGCGGCGGCGAGCACGAAGAAGGTCAGCACGAACAGCAGCAGGCCGAGCAGGATCAGGCCGGACTGGTGCAGGCCGTCGCTCTCGGCGAATTCGGAGGCGATCGCGGCCGAGATCGTGGTGCCCGGCGCGAAGATCGACGCCGAGATGCGGAACGAGTTGCCGATGATGAAGGTGACCGCCATGGTCTCGCCGAGCGCGCGGCCGAGCGCCAGCATGATGCCGCCGATCACGCCGACCCGGGTGTAGGGGATCACGACGCTGCGGACGACTTCCCAGGTGGTGCAGCCCATGCCGTAGGCGGCCTCTTTCAGCACCGGCGGTACGGTCTTGAACACGTCGACCGAGATCGCGGTGATGAAGGGCAGCACCATGATCGCAAGGATCAGCGCGGCGTTGAACAGGCTGAGATAGGACGGCGGGCCTCCGAACACCGCACCCAAGACGGGCACACCTTCGAAGATCCGGATCATGAACGGCTGGAACGTGTTGGCCAGGAACGGGCCGAGCACGAAGAAGCCCCACATGCCGTAGATGATCGAGGGAATGCCGGCCAGCAGCTCGATGGCGATGCCGATCGGGCGGCGCAGCATTTGCGGGCAGAGCTCGGTGAGGAAGATGGCGATACCGATGCCGACCGGGATCGCGATCATCATCGCGATGACCGAGGTGATCAGCGTGCCATAGATCGGGCCGAGCGCGCCGAGCACCGGCGGATCGGCCGAGGGCGCCCAGCGCTGCGTCCAGAGGAAGGCGAAACCGTATTCCTTCATCGCCGGCCAGGCGCCGACGATCAGCGACAGGATGATGCCGCCGAGGATCAACAGAACCGAAATCGCCGAGATGCGGGTAATCCAATAGAAGGTGAGATCACCCAGCTTGAAGGCGCTGAGGGCCTTGGCGCGATCGTACGGTCCCGCGGCTTCCATCACATCGCTCTGAACAGCCATGTCTGCCACGCCAATCCCCTCTTTACTATGTGAAAGCCACGCAAACCGCTACGCCCCGAAGCGATCTTCACTGACGCATTTAACCGGCGCCGTTCCGGCTTGCGCCTGTTTGGGGCGCGAAACCCGGTCGCCATCCACGTTTCTTGCCGCGTGATGGAGCCCGGGTCTTGATCGTTCGACCTGTGCCGCGCTTGGAAGGCGGCACAGGCCGTGTCCGAAATATCGAACTTAGCTCTTGATGTCCGACGACCAGGTCTTCTCGATCAGCTTGACGACCGAGTCCGGCATCGGGATGTAGTCGAGCTCTTCGGCCGCCTTGTCACCCTTCTCGAAGGCGTACTTGAAGAACTTGAGCGCTTCCTGCGAGGCCGCCTTGTCGGTCGAGTCCTTGTGCATCAGGATGAAGGTCGCCGCGGTGATCGGCCAGGAGGCTTCGCCCGGCTGGTCGGTCAGGATCACGTAGTACCCGGGAGCCTTGGCCCAGTCGGCATTCGACGCAGCGGCCTGGAAGGCGGCGATGGTCGGCTGCACGGTCTTGCCGGCCTTGTTGACCAGCGCGGTGTAGGTCAGCTTGTTCTGCTTGGCATAGGCGTACTCGACATAGCCGATCGCGTTCTTGGTCTGGCCGATGTTGCCGGCAACGCCTTCGTTGCCCTTGGCGCCGACGCCGACCGGCCATTCGACCGCGGTGCCGGAACCGACCTTGGACTTCCAGTCGGCATTCGACTTGGCGAGATAGTCGGTGAAGTTGAAGGTGGTGCCCGAACCGTCCGAACGGCGCACGACGGTGATGGCGTCGGCCGGCAGGGTCAGCTTCGGATTGAGCTTGGCGATCGCCGCGTCATTCCACTTGGTGATCTTGCCGAGGTAGATGTCGCCGAGCACTTCGCCCGACAGAACGAGGTCGCCCGGCTTGATGCCCTCGACGTTCACGACCGGAACGATCGCGCCCATCACCATCGGCCACTGGACGAGGCCGTCCTTCTCGAGCTGCTCGGCCTTGAGCGGCGCGTCGGTGGCGCCGAAGGTCACGGTCTTGGCCTGGATCTGCTTGATGCCGGCGCCGGAACCGATCGACTGGTAGTTCAGGCCATTGCCGGTGTCCTTCTTGTAGGCGTCAGCCCACTTCGAATAGATCGGGAACGGAAACGTCGCGCCCGCGCCGGTAATATCGGCAGCAAAGGCTGACGTCGAAGCGGCGACCATGCCGGCAGCGACGATTGCTTTGATGAAATTCATGGGGTGGTCTCCATCTTGTGAGCGAAGCGCCGAACGCGCCCGATTGCGCTCACGCCGGTCCATCTAGGAGCGGTCGGTGCTGCTTTTACGAAGGTTGGATGACAGTTGGATGACAGAGCTAAGCAGCTGAAAGTGCTTAGCTTTGGGTCGGTATCGGGGTCTTCGGCCGGGGAAAACAGGCGGTAAAAGTGGCGCCGTTTTTCGGCACGCTCTCGATCAAAAGACGCCCGCGATGACGGTTAAGAATATGTTTCACCAGCGATAATCCGAGACCGGTTCCGCCCTGGTTACGGCTATCGCCGACGTCGACCCGGTAGAACCGCTCGGTCAGCCGCGGCAGGTGCTCCGGGGCGATGCCGGGGCCGAAATCCCGCACCAAAACCCGGATTTCGGGGCTTCCTTCGCCCGATGCGCCCGAAACGGTCTGATTGAGCGACACTATGACGCGGCCACCCGAGGCGCCGTATTTGAGGGCATTCTCGATCAGGTTCTCGAACAGGCGGAGCAGTTCCTCGCGGTCGCCGGCGATCGTGACCGGGGTCTGCGGCAGGTCGACGTCGATCTCGACCTGGCGCTCGCTGGCCAGCGCCTCGAGCCCGTCGGCGACCTGACGGATGATCGGCACGATATCGATCGAGGCCTCGGGCCGCACATGGGCGGACAACTCGACCCGCGACAGCGACAGCAGATCGTCGATCAGCCGCGCCATGCGGGTGGCCTGGGTGTGCATGATGCCGAGGAACCGCTCGCGCGCCCGCGCGTCGTCGCGCGCCGGCCCCTGCAGCGTGTCGATGAAACCGGACAAAGCGGCGAGCGGCGTGCGCAGCTCATGGCTAGCATTGGCGACGAAGTCGGCGCGCATCTCCTCGACCCGACGCAGCGGCGTCAGGTCGTGGAAGGTCATCAGCATACATTTCTCGGTGCCACCGAACTGGGTCGGCACTGGAACCGGCGTGATCACCAGTTCCATCCAGCGATCGACCGGGACGTGGTCGGTGTAGGTGGCTCGCCGCGGCTCGGTGGTCGCGATCGCCTCGCGCAGCGCGGTGATGATCTCCGGCGAACGCAGGGCAAATTGCGCCAGTTCGTTCCGGCGCAGCGCCGGCGCGAGTTCGGCCGCGGCGGTGTTGAGGTGGATGACGCGGCCGGCGCGATCGAGCAGCACGGCCGGATCCGGCATGCCGGCGACCACCGCGCTGACGGAGGCAGCCTCGACCGGATTGCCACTGCGGACATCCTCGCGCGAGGTCCCGGCATCATGCAGCCGCCATGGCACCAGCGCCGCGGCCGCGATGCAGGCGAATACCGCGCAGGCGCGCACCAGCGACAGCTCGCCGAGTGAAACCACCACGCTCAGCGCCAGCGCCGCGGCGAGCAGGATCAGCGCGGCATGACGCAACCGGTCGGGCCAGGGCGAGAAGATGGAGGAATGCGAATCGTCAATTGCCATCGCGGCGGCTTTCTTCCCGTCGGTTCATGTCTCGCCCAGGCGCGGTCACATCGACCTTCCCTCGGGAGGCATCGGGCCGCTTCGTCAGACGCCGGAGTCACCGCGCTTGCGGACCAGAACCGCCTCATGATGCGGCTCAGCGCGGGGACCCGAATCAGCCTGCGGCGGCCGTTTGAGTCGGGCGCCGACGATAACCTCCCGAAACGTCAGCAAGATTACAGATATGACGAACGGCGCAATATAGTAGAGCAGGCGGAACAGCAGCATGCCGCCGAGCAGGTCCTCGCGGTCCATCTGCCAGAGGCCGACCAGCATGGCGGCGTCGAACACCCCAAGGCCGCCCGGGGAGTGGCTGGCGAAGCCGAGCAGGGTCGCCGACACGAAGATGACGGCGACCACGACGAAGCCGAGATTGGGCTCGTCCGGCACCAGCACGTACATCGCCAGCGCGCAGAAGCCGAGGTCGACGATGCCGATTGCGATCTGCAGCAGCGTCAGCGGACCGCCCGGCAAGGTCACCGTCCACGGGCCGCGGCCGACCACCCGCGGCTGGGTCCAGACCCAGACCACATAGGCGACCAGCGCGATGATGATGCCGAACGCCAGCGTGCGGTTGAGCCAGGGCGGCAGCTGGTCGATGTTGGCGGCGGCCTCCGGGTGGTAGGCGATGCCGAGCCCGAGCACCGCTGCATTGCCGAGCCAGAAGGTGAGGCCGGCGAGAAAGCAGATCTTGGCGACGTCGATCGCGTTTAGTCCCCAGGCCGAATAGATCCGGTAGCGCACCGCGCCGCCGGTGAAGACGCTGGCGCCGACATTGTGGCCGATCGAATAGGAGGTGAAGGCCGCGAGCGCGTTGATGCGATAGGGCACGTGGGCGTGGCCGATCGCACGCACCGCGAACAGATCGTAGAAGGTCAGCGTGAAATAGCCGGCTGTGACAAACAGCCCCGCCAGCGCGATTTGCCGCGGCTCGGTGCTCTTGATGGCCTCGAGCACCTCGTTGGTGTCGATGCCGCGCAGCATGTGATAGAGGACGTAGCAGGCGATGCCGATGACGGCGATGCTGATCACAACACCCAGCCGATGCAGGATTTGCTTCTGGCGCAGAAACGCCATCGCCCTGCGTATTGCTTCCAGCATCTAGACCTCGAATTGCGATCCCGCGACGACGGCTCCCGGGCGAACTCCGCCGGCGCTTCGCTGTGTCCTGCCCCGTGTAGCGCGTTTTAAGCCGGAGTGGAATTCGTCGAAGGACAATAAAACGCGCATCTTCAAGATATTAGGGATGATTCATGACAGCGGATGCACAAATATGCGCGTTTCTCGCCACCTTCGACAAGACTTGACATTCCCGTGCGGCAGTTAGCCCGCCGAACGGCCCGCGAGGCATCCGGAATACTACGGGGAGGAAGCCGCGAGCGGCGGCACGGTCATGCCCGCGCCGACGCTACCGCGGTGACGATTTCCGAGGCACCGGGGAAATGCCCCTTGACGCGGCGGGCGATCACCTTGCCGTCAAGCCGGACCTCGAAGATGCCGCCCTTGCCGGGCACCAGCGCCGCATCGAGCCCAAAGCGTTCGCGCAGCAGCGCGGCCGCCTCCCTGGCGCGCTTCTCGTAACCGCAGGGACGGCAATAAATGATCGAGAGATCGATCATGGCGTGCGCTCCCGTCCGCTCATGCCGCGCGGCGTTGCGCGCTCGCGGCCTCGATCCCGGCGATCCACCCTGCGACCGAGCGGCCGATCGCCTCCGGATGATCCTCCTGCAGATAGTGCGCGCCGGCGCCGAGCTGAATGACCGCGCAATGCTGCAGCGTCGCCGCGAATTCGGCGGCGAAGGCCGGCGACACCAGCGCCCCGGGCGACGCCGCAAACAACAGCTTCGGATAGGTCGATGCCGCAAGCGCCGCGTGTGCTGCGGCGAGCGCCTGATCGACATCATCAGGTTCGCCTGCGATGGGCAACTCGCGGGGCAGCATCAATGTCGGCTTGCGGCTCTCGCGCGTCGCAAACGGCGCGCGGTAGGCGGCCATCTCCTCCTCGCTGAGCTTGCGCAGGATCGAGCCGGGCAGCACGCGTTCGACGAACGCATTGTTGTCGAGGATCATCGCTTCGCCCTCGCCCGGTGTCCTGAACTTCTTGAACGTCTCCCGTGCCGCGTCGTGCTGGTGGAAGTCGGACCAGTCCCGCATCGGGCGGATGAACTCCATGAAAGCCAGCCCGCGCACGAGTTGCGGACGGCGCGCCGCGAGATGGAACGCGAGCGCCGTGCCCCAATCCTGCGCGACGAGATACGCCGAGTTGATGCCGAGCGCGTCGATCAGCGCGTCGAGATAGTCGGCATGCTCGAAGAAGCGATAGGCGATGTCGGGCTTGCCGGACTGGCCGTAGCCGATCAGGTCGGGCGCGATGCAGTGCCCGACCGGCGCGACCAGCGGCATGATGTTGCGCCAGATAAAGGATGACGTCGGATTGCCGTGCAGGAACAGCACATGCGGCGCGTCGCTGCGTCCGGTCTCGCGATAGGCCATCGTGGTCCCGAACACGGAACGATGATGCAGGCTGATCTCGACGGACAGGGTCATGGCAACTCCTTGAACACGGTTTGGAATGCGATCGTCTTGAAGCGCGTCAGCGCGGCTTCGCTGCGTTCAACCTTCATGCGCAGCATCGCGCCCTGCCAGGATGCGAGCAGGAAATCGGCAAGCGCGTCGGGATCGAAGTCGGAGGCGATCTCGCGCTTGGCCTGGGCTTCGGCGATGCAGGCTGCGAACGGCACACGCCACTCCCGGAAGATGTCGTCGAGCTGCGCGCGCAGCATCTCGCTGGAGCCTGACGCCTCGAGGCTGAAATCGCCGATCAGGCAGCCGCGGGTGAAGCCGTCATACGCAAGCTTGCCGGTGATGAGATCGAGATAGCGCCGCAGCCTTTCGCGCGGCGGCAGCGTAGTGTCATCGAGTGCTTCCGCGACGAGGCCGCGCACATAGAGGAAGTAGCGGTCGAGCACCTCGGCCGCGAACAGCTCCTTGGAGCGGAAATGGTTGGTGAACGAGCCCTGCGGGGCGCCGGCGGCGGCCGTGACGTCGCGCACGCTGGTGCCGTGATAGCCGGTGCGGAACATCGCCTTCAGGCCGGCGTCGAGGATGGCATCGCGGAGAGAGGGTTTCGGCATAGGTGTATTTAATACGTACGTACGTATTGATGTCAACGACAATATCAAGTGGGCCGGCGCCGCGCATGGCGGCGTCGTTCAGGCCCAAAGGATCAAGGGCTTGGGGTCAGCTCGCGGGCTTGCTGCGGGAAACCACCCAGTCGCGCAACCAGGAGCCGATGGCGCAGCCGACGAGATAGAGCGCGAACATGAGCAGGACCAGATCGAGCCAGTAACCGAAGCGGCCGGGCACGACCCGCGCGAACGACGCCGCGACCAGCGCGGCGGCAAGCAGCGACAGCCAACCGATCCAGACCTTCGAGACGCCCTGCGCCCGATGCACCACCGCGATCCAGCCCATGCCGAAGCCGAGCAGCGCTGCGCCGAGCAGCCAACCCCAGAAGAATGTCGCGAGCACGGTCATCGCTACTTCACCACGAATTCGATGCGGCGGTTCTGCGCCTTGCCATCTTCACTGTCGTTGCCGGCGAGCGGCTGCGTGCTGCCATAGCCGATCGGCGTGAAGCGATTGGCGGGCAGCCCGGCGCGCACCAGGTAATCGACCACGGCCAGCGCCCGACGTTCCGACAGCGCCTGGTTGGCGGCTTCCTCACCGTCGCTGTCGGTATGGCCGACGACCTCGATCGTGGCATTCGGGCAGCGCATCGCGGTCTCGATCAGGCGGTCGATCAGACCGGCGGAGTCAGGCACGATGTCGGCCTTGCCGGATTCGAAGCGGATCTTGCCTTTCGCGAGGATCTCGGAAAACAGCTGCTGGCACACGGTGGGATCGACCGGCGCCGCCGCCGGCTTGACCGTGACCTCGGCCTTGTACTGCCAGCCCTGCGGGAAGTCCTTGCCGAGCCCGTCGCGGATCTGGCCGGCCGCGGCATCATAGAGCGCATCGCCCGACAGCTTCACCTCGCGGTCCGAGACGACAAGCGTTCCGGTCGACAGCCGCGACAGCGCGCCGAGCGCAGGCGCCACCGCCGCCGCAAAACCCGATGGCGCGCCGAGGCTGGCCTTGAGATTGTCGACCACCTTCTCGCTGAAGAACTTGCGGCCGGCGGCCGCGACCAGCGCGGCATGCACGTTGTTGTCAGGCACGTATCCGGTCAGCGTCAGCGTCACCGCGACCGGGTCCTTGTAGGCCTGGAACACGTAAGGCGGCGCCTTGATGTCGTTGGCGGCGACCGAATAGCCTTCCGGCAGGTTCTTCAGCGCGGCCGCGACCGCTTCGCGGCCGCCGAGCTCGCGCGCCATGCCGGCGAGGTTAACCTTGCTGTCGGTCAGCGTGATCTTGCCGTCCTTCAGCTTGCTGATCTGGTCGAGCAGCAGCAGCGCGGCCGCGTCGAACCGCGACGGTGCGCCGCGGGCGAGCGCCATCTGATCCACCACCTCGACACCACCGAGGCTGGCCTTCGCGGCCTCGGTCAACTTGCTCTTGCTCGACGGCAGCGGCGCATTGCCGCCAAGCGTGACCCGCACCACGTCGCGTTCGGCGGACCAGACATAGGGCTTGGCCTCGGCAACAAGCCGGGTCTCGTCGTTGACCAGTCGCACGCCCGGCACCGCCTCGACCGACGCCACCGCGCTGAGCCGGCCGTCTTCGGAGAAGGCGTTGGCGGCAAACGTCACGTCGCGGCCGTCGACGCTGATGCGGCGCTTGTCGAGCACGGTGTCCTTGAGTGCGGCATTAGAGCGCGCAGCAAGATCGGCTTCGACCGTTGCCGTGCTGGTCCAGGCCGCGATACCCCAAAGGACGACCAGTGGAATCACGCCCGGCCACCACTTGCTACTCCACTTGAAAAGTCCGTGCATTCAGGGTCCTGCGGGCTCGGGAACCAGAGAGAAAACAAACCCTTGGCTGACTGTCAAACCCCAAATCAAGCATCATGGCGGGGGCGCCATGTCGGACCGGAATAACAGTTTCTTCAGTGGTCTTTCGCTAAGTTTGCCGCGGAATGCAAATCGGCCGGCCGGCGCCCTCATGAAACAACTCCGCAACACCGTGATCCGTGCCGGGCTGGCGGCGTTGTATTTTTCGGGCGCGCATCATTTGCTGCGGCCGATCTTCGCCGGCGTCGGCGCCATCTTCATGCTGCACCATGTGCGCCCGCGGCGCGGCGACGCGTTCCAGCCCAACCATCATCTCGAGGTCACGCCCGACTTCCTGCGCGCGATGCTGACGCATCTGCGCGCGCTCGACGTCGACGTCGTCAGCATGGACGAGGCGCATCGCCGTCTCACCGAACGGAACTTCGCGCGGCGCTTCGCATGCTTCACCTTCGACGACGGCTATCGCGACAACCGCGATTTCGCGCTGCCCGTCATGCGCGAGTTCGGCGCGCCGTTCACGGTCTATGTCGCGAGCGATTTCGCCGAGGGCTGCGGCAGGCTGTGGTGGATCGCACTGGAGCGGGTGATATCGGCAGCGTCCGCGATCGAGGTGCCGATCGATGGCGCGATGACGAAGATCGACACCGCGACGCCACAGGCCAAACGCACAGCCTTCGGCCGCATGCATGACTGGCTGCGTTCGCTGCCGGGCGAGCAGGAGATGCAGGCGGAGATATCAGCGCTTAGCGCCCGCCATGGCGTCGACGAGGCCGGCATCGCGCGCGAGCTGTGCATGTCATGGGACGAGTTGCGCGGCTTTGCCGACGACCCGCTCGTCACCATCGGCGCGCACACCATCACCCATTGCAATCTCGCCAAGCAGAGCGAGACCATCGCATCGTTCGAGCTCGCGACCAGCCGGGCGCGGATCGAGCAAGCCCTGCAGCGGCAGGTCGCGCACCTCGCCTATCCCTATGGCGACCGGATCGCTGCCGGGCAGCGCGAATTCGCGCTCGCCAGGTCAATCGGCTTCAAGACCGCGGTGACGACGCGGCCCGGCATGCTGTTTGCCGAAAGCGCCGACCACATGACCGCATTGCAGCGCGTCTCGCTGAACGGCAATTACCAGGAAGCGCGGCTGTTGCCGGTCCTGACCTCGGGCGCCGCCACCGCGGTGTGGAACGGCTTTCGCCGCATCGACGCGGCGTGATCGAGCGACGTCCCTAAAATTGTTTGAGCATGATCTCTTCGGAAAACCGCTTCGCACTTTTCCGGATCATGCTCTCAGATCACCAGCAACAGCCCCGACACCAGCAACAGGCTGAGGATCACGCGCCTGAAATTGGCCTCGTTGATGTTGCGGAAGGCAAAGATGCCGAGCCACGAACCGGCCAGCAGCGCCGGGGCGCCCAGGACGACGTCGTAGGCGACCTTCATCGACAGGTCGCGATGCAGCAGCATCATCACGAGCGCGGAGATCTGCATCGCGGCGATGAAGGGTTGCACGAGGCCGCGCTGCTGCTGCTTCGGCACGCCATGGATGTCGCACCAGATCGTCGGCAGCGCGCCGGGCATCGCGGTCAACCCGCCGATCAGGCCGCCGCCAAACCCGACCAGCGCGTTGCGCCCTTCCGGCAACCGGCCGTAGCCGATCGCCGGCCTGAACAGCATGTAGCCGGCATAGAGCGCGACCATGACGCCGAAGCCTTCGCGGAAGGTCCGGCTATCGGTGTTGTGCAACAGCCAGAGCGCGAGCGGCACGCCAAGCAGTCCGCCTGAAATCAGCGACAGGCTCTCCTTCCACTGAATGTGGTGCCGAAGCGCCCACAGATTGGCGCCCTGCACGCCGACGCTGCAGGCCATCATCAGCGGCACCGCCTCGGTCGGCGGCATCGCATGCAGCAGGATGGCGCCGGCGATCGCCGAAAAGGCAAAGCCGGCAAGACCGGATACGAAGGCGCCGCAAAACACCGCCGCGCTGAGCACGAGAAATGACGTGACGTCGGCCACGAGCGGACCTCCGTTGATGAGAGCGATGATGAATGAATTGGGAGAGCGCTAGTCGGTGTGAACCGCTCTCACCTCTTGCGGCACGGCTGGCTGGGGCTCGGCCGGATCGCCTGCGGCCGCAGGCATCAAAAGCGTCGCAGTAAGGATATGCAGAACAAGAAATCCGATCGCGATGACGATCAGCAGCGTGATCTCGCTGATCTCAGGGAGACGGATGATCGATTTGCGCGTCGTCGACCGCTCACCGATGGACATGAGCGCCCTCCAGATTGGTACGGTGCCGATCGGCGCGGTCGATCAGATGCCGATACTGCTTCAGAACGCGGCGCGTCTGGATCCGTCGCGAGAGATGAATTGCGCCAAGGATTGCTGCGAAGAGACCCTTCCGCCTTCGGCCCGATTGAATGAGGGTGACAGGCGTCACACCCGTCACCGGCAATGAAATGTGCTTCATTCTTGGAACTCCTTGTCCTGGAATTCCACCCCACGTGCTTGATACGTCAAAGCGGCTGACCCGTTTGTTCAATGCCTCACATCTCAACAAAGCTTGATCGAATCGACGCACGATCTCTGCGGGCATATCGATCAAGACAATTCCTTGGATTGATCGGGCAGCAGGTTCGTCCGCCGCGGCGGTTCCTTGACTAGCTCCGCCAACACGGCCAGAACGCTTGCCACAGCAAGGGAGGCAACATGTTCAAGGATCTATTCTCACTGAAAGGACGCGTCGCGCTGGTCACCGGAGGATCGCGCGGCATCGGCAAGATGATCGCGGCCGGCTTCCTCGCGCAGGGCGCCGCCAAGGTCTACATCACCGCGCGCAAGGCCGGGCCGTGCGAAGCTACCGCCCAGGAGCTCTCTGCCGAATATGACGGCGAGTGCATCGCGCTGCCGATCGACATCTCAACCGTCGAGGGCTGTGAAAAGCTCGCCAGCGAGATCATCAAGCGCGAGCCGAAGCTCGACATCCTGGTCAACAATGCCGGTGCGGCATGGGGCGCGGATTTCGACGAATTCCCGGAGAGCGGCTGGGACAAGGTGATGAACCTCAACGTCAAGTCGATCTTCTTCCTGACCAAGGCGCTGGCCAAGCCGCTGCGCGCGGCGGCGACGCATGACAAGCCCGGCAAGGTGATCAACATCGCCTCGATCGACGGCATCTTCGTCAACCCGATGGAGACCTATTCCTATGCCGCGAGCAAGGCTGCGGTGATCCACCTGACGCGGCGGATGGCGACGCGGCTGATCAAGGACAACATCAACGTCACCGCGATCGCGCCGGGTGCCTTCAAGTCGGACATGAACAAGGCCGCGCGCGACCACGCCGACGAGGTCGCCAAGCGCGTTCCGGCGAAGCGCGTCGGCACCGACGAGGATATGGCGGGTGTTGCGATCTACCTCGCCTCGCGCGCCGGCGACTACGTGGTCGGGAACACGATCGCCGTCGATGGCGGCGTGGTCTACGCGACCGCGGGGCTGGAGATCGCGGGGTAGGCGACCAGCCTCTCACGCGCAGCAGAGTAGTACCGCGCGGGACTGACAGCCTTTGACTCATCTGGTCCCATCCGAACCGGAATCGAGGGCCGGCGGCAACGGCCTCGCCGAAAGGCGGGGCCGTTTTGGCTTGCTGACCTCCGGTCACGGGGTGGCGACGCCTCTGGCAGATGTCATTCAAATGCATTACATTGGCGGCGAATAGGAGGTCGCTATGGCTTCGAATGCCCTAGTCCAAACCCGCATCGATGCGGACGTAAAGGAAAAGGCCACCGCGGTTCTGGAAAACATGGGTCTCACGGTATCCGACGCCGTGCGGATCCTGCTGACACGCACGGCCAACGAGGGGGCGCTTCCACTGGAGCTCGTGAGCAACAGCCAAGCTTACGACAGCTGGTTTGGTGAGAAGGTGCGCCATGCGCTGGCGGATACCCGGCCCAATCTCGATGATTCCGAGGTCGAAGCGCATTTCGCGCAACGCCGCACCGCTGCGCTTCGAAAAGCGGCGGAGCGTAAACGTTGAAACTCGTCTGGTCGCGCTTCGCGTTGTCCGATCGCGACGACATTTTCAGCTACATCGAAGCCGAGAATCCCCGCGCTGCGGTTCATGTCGACGAACAGATCGCCGACGCCGCGCGGCGCCTGCTCGACTTTCCTGACAGTGGCCGGCCCGGGCGTGTCGCCGGCACGCGCGAGTTGGTCATCCCGCGCACACCTTATATCGCGGCGTACCTGGTCGACGGCGAGACTGGCCGCATCTTGCGCGTGCTTCACGGCGCGCAGATGTGGCCCGACGAACTTACAAATGACGATTAAGGTCGGCTGAGCGACGAACCGCGAGCAGCCGACCCCTTTTCGCCCTCCTCAAAGGCTCGAAGCAAACGCGTCGAGGGTCCGGTCGAAGGCTTCGGCCTGCTCCCATTGCGTGGCATGGCCCGCGCCTTCGATCACCTGAACCTGTCCGCGCCACAGCGTCGGCGCGGACAGCCGCTGCAGATAGCCGAGATCGACGATCTGTTCCTCGCTGCCCTGCACGATCGCGAACGGAATCTTGAGATTGCGCACGATCTCGACCTCGTCGGCGAAGCGGCCGGCCTGCACGCTGGCACCGAGATAGCCCCGCGCATTGCCGTCAGTGCGGCGGAAATCAGCTTCGAGGAAGGACGGGCGGGCCGCATAGCCCGGCGCAAAGGCCGACTGTCCCCACTCCTCGATCTCGGCGTCGCTCGGCGCCGGCGTGAAGATGGTGGCCGACAGCCCCTTGAAGCCGGAAAATCCATCCGGCGTCTTGCTGATCGGCGGTGTACCGAAGATCATCAGTCCGGACGCCATCGGCAGCGATGCGGCCGCATTCAGCACGGCGTGTCCGCCGAGACTCCAGCCCACCACGACCGCATCCTTCAGGCCGAGCTCGCGCGCGACGGCAGCGATGCAATCCGCATAGCCCGCACCGGAATAGCCGTGCCCCGGATCCGGCGCCGGCGATGATGCGCCATGGCCGGGAAGGTCGATCGCAACCAGCCGGTATTTGGCGCCGAGCGGTCCCTGAAGCTGCTTCTGCCAGATCCGCGACGACGACGAATTGCCGTGGACGAGCAGGATGTGGCGGCCGGTGCCGCCACTCTCGAAACCTGCGATCGTCTGCGCCCCAATTCGAAGCTGTAGCGGACGCAGCGCCGGACCCGGAAAACTCTCTTCACTCATGACAGCACCCCGAAATCCGAAGCCACGACGACACAAGCAAGCGCACTGCTCTCGACGAGGAAAAGGGGCGAGCCTGGGACCTTTTCGGCTCACCCCTTTCCTGCTCTCTCCGTCCGGAGAGAATCAGCTCTCGATCCTCACATATTCGAAATCGCCGGGCTTGTTGTCGATGCCGACCTTGGGCGCCGAGATCCAGGAGGCGAACTCGCCCGGCTCGGTGACCGGCTTCATCAGCGAGGCGATGAAGTCGCCGTCTTCGGTCGACGGCAGCCAGTCGTTCCTGCGCTTGGCCCAGGTGGCGTCGTCGATCAGCAGGCCATCGGGGGTGGCATGGACGTCCCTGAACTCGCCGATCTGGCGATGGAAGACCGTGTTCGGCACCGCGAGCTTGTAGTCGTAGCCCGCGCTCGAGATCACCTTGTTCCAGCGCAGCATGCCCTTGACGCAATCCTGCGTGTAGTCGTCGCGCAGCCGCATGTTGAGCGCGGTCAGCGCCGGCTCGTCGACCATCTTGATCTGCCCATCCACCATCTTCATGACCGGATAGGTCGAGTTCTTGAGCTGGTGATCGTCCTCGATCGTGGTTTCCTTGTAGCGGCCCTTGATGCCGGCGTTGAAGGCATTCGCGGCGTTGGTCGAGACTTCGGAGCCGAACAGGTCGAGCGACAGCGAATAATGCAGGTTCAGCTTCTTCTGGATGGTCGGCAGGTCGATCACACCGAGCGCGCGGACCTTGGCGATATCGGTCGGATCGGTGATGCCGGCTTCCTGCATCGCATCGCAGGTGCGCTGCACGACGCGGGTGATGCCGGTCTCGCCGACGAACATGTGGTGGGCTTCCTCTGTCAGCATGAAGCGGCAGGTGCGCGACAGCGGATCGAAGCCCGACTGCGCCAGCGAGTGCAGCTGCATCTTGCCGTCACGGTCGGTGAAATAGGTGAACATGAAGAACGACAGCCAGTCCGGCGTCGCCTCGTTGAAGGCGCCGAGCATGCGCGGAGAATCCGCATCGCCCGAGCGGCGGCGCAGCAAATCATCCGCCTCCTCGCGGCCGTCGCGGCCGAAATACTTCTGCAAGAGATAGACCATCGCCCAGAGATGGCGGCCTTCCTCGACATTGACCTGGAACAGGTTGCGCATGTCGTAGAGCGAGGGCGCGGTCTTGCCGAGATGGCGCTGCTGCTCGACCGAGGCCGGCTCGGTGTCGCCCTGGATCACGATCAAGCGGCGCAGCATCGCGCGATGCTCGCCGGGGACTTCCTGCCAGGCCGGCTTGCCGTAGTCTTCGCCGAACGGAATGACGCGATTTTCCTCCTGTGGCGCAAGGAGAATGCCCCAGCGATATTCGGGCATGCGCACGTAATCGAACTTGGCCCAGCCGCGCGGATCGACCGAATAAGCGGTGCGCAGATAGACCAGCGATTCCTGGAAGCCATCCGGCCCCATGTCCTTCCACCAGTCCATGTAACCGGGGTGCCAGCCTTCCAGGGCCTTGAGCACCTGGCGGTCCTCGGCGAGATTCACATTGTTCGGAATCTTGGTCGAGTAATCGACGTTCATGATGTTCATGGCCGTGCTCCTTGCTGGCTCTCGTGTCCCGGACGCGGTGCAGCGCGAAGCGGTGCGCCGCAGGGCCGGGACCCATTCAGTCGTGGTCCATATGGGTCCCGGTTCTGCAGCGCGTCACTCGCGTGCCCGCTGCGCCCGGGACACAAAGTCAAACGCGCGTCATATCGAATTGCGCCTTCTGGCCGGTGCCGTAGCGGCGCAGCGCGCCGTCTTCACCGACCGCGTTGGGCCGCTGGAAGATCCAGTTCTGCCACGCGGTGAGGCGGGAGAAGATCTTCGATTCCATGGTCTCTGGCCCGACGAAGCGCAGATTGGCTTCCATGCCGGTGAGGCCGTCGGGCGAGAATGAGGTGCGTTCCTCGAAGAACACGCGGACCTCGTCGTCCCAGTCGATGTCGTCGAGCGCGAAGGTGACGAGACCGAGCTCCTCGGCCTCTTCGGCGTCGAGCGCCTTGCCGATCGATGCCTGTGCGCGCTCGATATCCGATGGATCGGCCTGGAAGCGCGATTGCAGCCGGGTCAGGCCATGGCTCATCGGATACGGCCCGAAATTCATCGCCGTCAGCTCGATCGCCGGCGGCGGGCGGTTGTCGCCCTGCTTCTGGCCGATCAGCATGTAGGAGCGGTCGGCGGCGAACACGAGCTCGGCGAGCGTGCCGACGAAGCAGGAGCCCGGCTCGACCAGCGTCACCAGCGTGCGCGAGGTGACGTCGATGCGCTTGAGCACGCGCTTCCAGTAGTGCCTGACCTCGTTGACCAGCCAGTGCGCCTTGTTGGCTTCCAGGAACCCGTCGTAGGACACGACATTGGCGCGGTCGCCATGGCTCTTGAACACCAGCATCGCGATCTCGAGCTCGTTGATGCGCAGATGCAGGATCGCATCGTCGAGTTCGCGGGCGACCTGCAGCGGCCAGAACGCAGACCCTTGCGCGATCATGCCGTCGATATCGGCGGGCGCCGCAGTTTCCGGCGCCTTGATCGAGATCGTGGCGATGCGCGCCGCGCGATCGATGTCGACGCTGACAAAGCCGTAGCGGATGGCGCTGTCATCGATGGTGCGCGTCAGCGGCGCCAGCGTGATGCCCTTGCCGGTGCCGTTGCGCTTCGACTTCGCGACGAATTCCTTGACGCGCTCGGCGAGCTTGCCCTCGAGCTTGGAGTTCGGCGCGATCTCGTCGACCAGGCGCCAGGAGACGGCGCGCTTGCCCTTGATGCCTTCCTCGATGGTGCAGAAGAAATCGGCGTGGTCGCGGCGCACCTTGCGCTTGTCGACGACGCGCGTGAGCCCGCCGGTGCCCGGCAGCACCGCGAGCAACGGCACTTCTGGCAGCGCGACGGCGGCGGCGCCGTCGTCGGCCATCATGATGTGATCGGTCGCGAGCGCCAGCTCATAGCCACCGCCGGCCGCGGTGCCGTTGACGAGGGTGATGAAGCTCTGGCCGGAATTCTCGCTGGAATCCTCGAGGCCGTTGCGGGTCTCGTTGGTGAACTTGCAGAAGTTGACCTTGTGGGCGTGGGTCGAGCCCGCCAGCATGCGGATGTTGGCGCCGGCGCAGAACACCCGGTTCTTGCCCGAGCGCATCACCACGACCTTCACTTGCGGATGCTCGAAGCGCAGCCGCTGCACGGCATCGGCGAGCTCGATGTCGACGCCGAGGTCGTAGGAATTGAGCTTGAGTTGATAGCCCTCGAACAGGCCGGCGTTCTCGTCGACGTCCATGGTCAGCGTCGCGACGTCGCCCGCAATGTCGAGCTTCCAGTGTCGGTAGCGCGACGGTTCGGTCTGGAAGTCGATGTACTTCGCCCCGCCTGCAAGGACGCGATCGTCACCAGCCATGGGCCACCCTTATCTGTTGTTCGTTTTGAAGGTTCGTCGTCTCAGTCCTCATGCACAATAATGCATGTTTTTGATCTGGTCCAGTTCAAAACGAAAAAACATGCATTTTGTTTCATGTTCATGAAATTCACTCGCTCGGCCAATGACCTGGCACCGGCACCAAATGTCAGGCGGCCAAGGTCCGGTCGTCGCGGAGTGCCGCCCGGGCGAATTCGGTGACCGCGTCCAGCGTCACTGCCGGCGCCTCGCGATGCGGCGAATGGCCGGCGCCTTCGATGACCGCGACGTCGACCGGGCAGTAGCATTCGTCCTCGGCGATCTCGACCTGGCGCATCGTGCCGTATTGATCTTCCGCGCCCTGCACGATCAGCACGGGAACGCGGATATAGGCGAGATAGTCTGAGATATCCCAGTCGCGGAATTTCGGATCGAGCCAGGCGTCGTTCCAGCCATAGAAGGTGCTGTCGACATCCTGGTGCCAGCGCGCCAGCCTCTCCTTCAGGTTGGTGGTCTCATACGCCGTCTTGGTCTCGGCGATCGATTTGACCGAGATGTCCTCGACGATGAAATGCGGCGCGATCAATGCGAGCCCATGCAGGCGATGATCCTGATGCGAGCCGGCATAGATCGCCGCGATCGATCCACCATCGGAATGCCCGAGCAAGAGGCCGCGGCGGAAGCCGATCCGATCGAGCAGCTTCGGCAGCACGTCGAGCGCCTCGCGATGCATGTAGTCGACCGGACGCGGCAGCCTGGCCGGCGACGACGCGCCATAGCCCGCGCGCGAATAGGCGAACACGCCGGCGCCGGTTGCCGCCTGCAGCTTCTCGGGGAAATCGCCCCACAGGCCGACGCAGCCGAGGCCTTCATGCAGCATCACGATGGTCGGCACTTTCTCGGGCATTGGGCCGATCATGCGGTATTCGAGCTCGGCACCGTCGATGGTGAGGAAGCCTGAAGGGTTCAAATTCTGCATGATGGGCCTTCCTCACTCGTCGTCCCGGCGAAAGCCGGGACCCATAACCACAGGCGTTAGTTGTTGCGCAAAAGCCGTTGAACAGCGTCTCTCAAAACGAAAGCCCCGGCGTATGGGTCCCGGCTCCCGTGCGCAATTGCGCACTAGGCCGGGACGACGCGTGGGGAGCTATTGCGCACCGTCGCGCAATTTGAACCGCTGGATCTTGCCGGTTGCCGTCTTCGGCAGATTGTCGACCACATCGATCCAGCGCGGATATTTCCACGGACCGATCTTCTGCTTGACGTGCTCCTTCAGCGCCTCATTCAGACCGTCGGCTGAGCTGCCGGGCCGCAGCACCACATAGGCCTTCGGCTTCAAGAGCCCTTCCGGATCGGCCTCCGGCACCACGGCGGCTTCCAGCACCGCGGGATGGGTGATCAGCGCGCTCTCGACCTCGAACGGCGAGACCCAGATGCCGGAGACCTTGAACATGTCGTCGGCGCGGCCGCAGAAGGTGTAACGGCCGTCGCTGTCGCGCGTGTATTTGTCGCCGGTGCGGGTCCACGCGCCCTCGAAGGTGGCGCGGCTCTTGGCGCGCTGGTTCCAGTAGCTCTCGCCGGCCGAGGGCGCATCGACCAGGAGCTCGCCGTCGGCGACATCGGCGCCGATCTCGTTGACCAGCCGCACCTTGTAGCCGGGCACCGGACGGCCGGACGAGCCGTACTTGATGTCGCCGGGCGCGTTCGACAGGAAGATGTGCAAAAGCTCGGTCGAGCCGACGCCGTCGAGGATGTCGACGCCGAACCGCGCCTTCCAGGCATTGCCGACCGATTCCGGCAGCGCCTCGCCGGCCGAGGTACAGACGCGCAAGCGGTTGCCGCCGGACTGCGCCTTGGTCGCCTCGTCGTTGAGCATCGCCGCGAACAGCGTCGGCACGCCGAAGAAGATGCTCGGATGATATCTGTTCATCAGCGCGAACATCACCGCCGGCGTCGGACGTTCCGAATTGAGCACCGTGGTGGCGCCGACCGACATCGGGAAGGTCAGCGCATTGCCGAGCCCGTAGGCGAAGAACAGCTTTGCCGCCGACAGGCCGACATCGTCCTCGCGGATGCCGAGCACCTGTTTGGCGTAGGTCTCCGCGGTCGCGGCGAGATTGGAATGCAGATGGCGCACGCCCTTCGGCATGCCGGTCGAGCCCGAGGAATAGAGCCAGAACGCCGGCTCGTCGGCATGGGTCGGCGCGGTGGCAAACACATCGCACTCGCGCGCGATCTCGTCGGACAGTTTCTTGTGGCCGTGCGCGTCCTTGCCGGAGACCACGACATGCTCGAGGTCGGGCATGCGAGCGATGATGTCCTTCACCACCGGCAGCAGCGCCTCGGAGACGAACAGCACACGCGCGCGGCAGTCGCCGAGGATGTAGGCGTATTGCTCCGCGGTCAGCAGCGTATTGAGCGGCACCGGCACCACGCCGGCACGGATCGCGCCCAGGAACACGACCGGGAAATCGACCGTATCCAGCATGATCATGGCGACCCGCTCCTCGCGGCGCACGCCGAGCCGGCGCAGCATGTTGCCGAGGCGGCGGGTCTGCTGCTGCAGCTGGCCATAGGTGATTTGCGACACCGTGTCGTCGAACACGACCTTGTCGCCGCGGCCTTCATCGACATTGCGGTCGAGCAGCCAGGTAACCGCGTTGTAAGTCATGGCCCGCTCCTCAGGCAAAAGCGCGTCGCGCCTGCCCTCTCCCGTCGAGTTTTAAGAATTATAATTCATACAAAGCCACCACATTGGCTTGCTGTCAATCCTCATCGGCACTATGTTTCCTAAAGCTTGGGTCTGATTCCCGCCTGAACAGAACCCGCACGTCGCACAGGGATCATGACCGCAGCCAACGATCCGGAAACCGACTTCCTCGAGCAGCTCGGCCAGCGTGTGCGCACGACCCGCGGCCTGGCCGGCATGTCGCGCAAGGTGCTCGCCAAGGTCTCCGGCATTTCCGAACGCTACATCGCCCAGCTCGAGAGCGGCAAAGGCAATGTCTCGATCGTGCTGCTGCGCCGTGTCGCAGGTGCGATGGGCGCGCATCTCGAGGACCTGATTCCCTCGAGCGAACCGATCCCGGATTGGGCTGTCATCCGCGACTTCTTGCGCAAAGCGTCGCCGATCCAGATCGCGCAGGCCAAGGACATCCTCGCCGGCAGCAGCCCGCTGGCACCGCGCCGCGCCTCGTTCTCCGGCATCGCGCTGATCGGCCTGCGCGGCGCCGGCAAGACCACGCTGGGCCGGATGCTGGCGAAGAAGATCGGCTGGAGCTTTGTCGAGCTCAACAAGGAGATCGAGGCACAGAACGGCCTCTCGGTCGCCGAGATCATCGCGCTGTACGGCCAGGAAGGCTTTCGCAGGATGGAGCAGGCCGCGCTGACGCAGCTGCTGGCACGCAACGAATTGATGGTGCTGGCGACCGGCGGCGGCATCGTCTCCGAGGCCCTGACCTTCGACCTGATCCTGTCGTCGTTCTACACGATCTGGCTGAAGGCCGAGCCGGAAGAGCACATGGCGCGCGTCCGCCGCCAAGGCGATCTGCGCCCGATGGCCGACGACCGCTCGGCGATGGCCGAACTGCGCAACATCCTGGTCAGCCGCGAACCGCTTTATGCGCGCGCATCGGCGGTGGTCGACACCGCCGGCCTCTCGGTCGACGCCGCCGCGGCCCGGCTGATCGACCAGGTGCGGCCGGTGCTGCAGAACGAGGCGCGCTCGTTCGGGCTGCGCAGCGTGGCGCTTTGATCTGGGTGCCCCCTATCAATGCCTGGACCGCGCACTTCCGAAAACCGCGCGATACCAATACGTCCGTGAATCGCGAAACCAACTCTGGTTTTTGTCCGTCTCGAATTTCGCCAACTGCCGCATGTCGACGCCGTAGCGAAAGCAGAGTGCGAGGAGCTGCCGAAGATCGTCCTGGCTAGGCCTTCGTTTCAGGCGAACGACCAACCCGTTCTCGCGATTGCCGGCGTAACTTTTCACGCAGGGAATCCGCGCCAACCATTCGAAGAAGGCCCGCTCGTCGTTCAGATGATAGAAACGTACGCCGGTGTCCATGTGCGTCAGCGTCAGAAGCGGCGTGGTCATCGTCGGCCCTTTCACAGCAACCGGCTCTTCACATCATCCGCCCCTTTGCGCAGCAGCGGCAGGAAGCGATCGATCAGTTCCTGCTTCGGCACGCGATCGACGTGCGCGCCCATGTTGATCGCGGCGACGATGGTGCCGTCGTAGCGGCGCACCGGCACCGAGATGGAACGGAAATGCGGCTCGGCCTCGCGGTCGACCAGTGAATAGCCCTGCGCGCGATCGGCGATGATGACGGCGAGCAGTTTCTTCGGATCGGTGACCGTCTGCGGCGTGACGGGATCGCGGCGCATCGCCTTCAGCCGCGCCGCCAATTCTTCATCACCGAGCCGGCCGAGCATGGCGCGGCCGACCGAGGTGCAGAACGCCGGCAGCCGGTAGCCGATATCGAGCCCGGCGGAGAACACCCGCGTCGGGCTCGAACGCGCGACGAACACGACGTCGTCGCCGTCGAGCAATGCGAGCGACGCGATCTCCTGGGCCGCGGTCGCGATGCGATCGAGCACCGGCTGCAGCACCGTCACCACCTGGTTGGATTGCAGGAAGGAGCCCGCCAGCGTCAGCACATGCGGCGTCAGCGTGAACAGCTTGCCGTCGGTCGCGACAAAACCGCCATGCGCCAGCGTGAACAGGATGCGGCGCGCTGTGGCACGCGGCAGGTCGGCGGCGCGCGCCAGATCGCTCAAGGTCGCCGGACCGGAGACGGTGCCGAACACCTGCAACAGCCGCAGACCGCGATCGAGGGCCTCGACGAAATCGGTGGCGCGTTCGTCCTGATCGTTGCGCTTCAGCTTGGGCATGGGTCGGGCTTTGAACGGTTCAAAAATTGCGCTTGCTGTTGGAATTAGACATGGCATAATTCGCACATACGTTCAATAGGCGAACAAGTCCAAATCCGGGAGACGCCGCCATGATGAGCCAGGAAGCGAACGATCTGATCACCCGCACCGGCCGCAAAGACCCCTGCGGAAAGCTGATGCGGATGTACTGGCAGCCGGCGGCGCTGGTCGACGAGCTGGAGGGACCGCGCCCGGTGCGGCCGGTCAAGCTGCTCGGCGAAAACCTGGTGCTGTTCCGCGCCGAGGACGGAAGCTACGGGCTGATCGACCGCCACTGCGCGCATCGCGGCGCCGACCTCGCCTTCGGCCGGCTCGAGAATGGCGGGTTGCGCTGTGCCTTCCATGGCTGGCTGTTCGATGCGACCGGTCAGTGCATCGAGACGCCGGCCGAGCCCGCCGGCTCGCAGCTCTGCAAGGGCATCAGGCAGCGCTCCTATCCAGTGATCGAGAAGAGCGGCATCCTGTGGGCCTATCTCGGCGAAGGCACCCCGCCAGCATTTCCGGAGCTCGACTGCTTCGTCGCACCCGGAAGCCACACGTTCGCGTTCAAGGGCCACATGAACTGCAACTGGCTGCAGGCGCTCGAGGTCGGCATCGATCCGGCACACGCCTCCTTCCTGCATCGCTTCTTCGAGGACGAGGACACCTCGGCCGCCTACGGCAAGCAGTTCCGCGGCGCATCCGCCGGCTCTGACATGCCGATGACCAAAATCCTGCGCGAATATGACCGGCCGATCATCAATGTCGAGCACACCGAATACGGCCTGCGCCTGATCGCGCTGCGCGAGCTCGACGAGGAGCGCACCCATGTGCGGGTGACAAATCAGCTGTTCCCGCACGGCTTCGTCATTCCGATGTCGACCGAGATGACGATCACGCAGTGGCACGTGCCGGTCGATGACGAGAACTGCTACTGGTATGCGATCTTCACCAGCTACGCGGCGCCGGTCGACAAGCAGAAGATGCGCGACCAGCGGCTCGAGCTCTACACGCTGCCCGACTACAAGTCGCGCAAGAACCGCAGCAACGACTACGGCTTCGACCCGCACGAGCAGGCGACCGAGACCTATACCGGCATGGGCACCGACATCAACGTCCACGACCAGTGGGCGGTGGAATCGATGGGGGCGATCCAGGACCGCACCAACGAGCATCTCGGCCAGAGCGACAAGGCGATCGTGCAGTATCGCCGCCTGCTGCGGCAAGAGATCGAGAAGGTTGCCGGCGGCGAGAAGCCGATGCTGTTCCTAGACGACGCCTCCGCGCGCAGTATCCAGGGCCCGGCGACAATGGACGGCATCGGGCCGACGCTAGGCTGGGAGCTCTACTGGATGGAGGTCGACGTCAAGCGCCGCCGCGGCGCGCCGTGGGCCGCTCCAGTGCCGCGCGAGATCGCAGGCAAGGTGCATCATCTGACGGCGGCGGAATGATGGTGGTTTCAATGACGCCACATTGTATCCTTCACCTCGCCCCGCTTGCGGGGAGAGGTCGGATCGCATCGCCAGATGCGATCCGGGTGAGGGGGTACAGGCCTATCGACACATTCAATCGGCGGAGAGAGCCCCTCACCCCAACCCTCCCAGGGCGAGCTTTGCTCGTCCCGGCCCCGCGAAGAGCAGGGCGAGGGAGAAGTGAAGGAGTGACGCGGTGAGCTTTGTCGAGCGTCACGGCCTGTGGTCGGGTGAGCAGAAGGAGGCCGCGAATCGCCTCCGCCGCATCGTCGAGGAGAAGAACCTCGAGGTCATCCGCCTGTCGTTCCCGGACCAGCACGGCATCCCGCGCGGCAAGACGCTGATCGCCGGCGAAGCGGTGCGCTCGCTGGAGGGTGGTTGCTCGATCACCACGACGATGCTCGCCAAGGACACCTCGCACAAGACCGTGTTTCCGGTGTTCACCGCCGGCGGCGGTTTTGGCATGAAGGAGATGGAGGGCGCGGCCGACGTGCTGATGGTCGCCGATCCCACCACGTTCCGCGTGCTGCCCTGGGCGGAGAACACCGGCTGGGTGCTCTGCGATCTCTACTTCAGCGACGGGCGGCCGGTGCCGTTCGCGACCCGCAACCTCTATCGCAAGGTGCTCGATCAGCTCGCAGGCCGCGGCTACGATTTCGTCGCAGGCCTCGAGGTCGAATTCCATCTGTTCAAGCTCGACGACGCGCATATGGCGCCGGAAGATGCCGGCCAGCCCGGACGGCCGCCGTCGGTGAGCCTGCTGTCGCACGGCTATCAGTACCTCACCGAACAGCGCTACGATTTGATGGAGCCGGCGCTCGAGATCATCCGACGCGACATCCTCGCGCTTGACCTGCCGTTGCGCTCGGTCGAGGTCGAGTTCGGCCCGAGCCAGTGCGAATTCACCTTCGCGCCGACTGTCGGGCTCGCACCGGCCGATACCATGGTGCTGTTCCGCTCCGCGGTGAAGCAGATCGCGCGCCGCCACGGCTATCACGCGACCTTCATGTGCCGGCCGAAGCTGCCGAACGTGTTTGCCTCGGGCTGGCACTTGCACCAGTCGCTGGTGTCGCGCGCCGATGGCGAAAACGTCTTCATGGCCAAGGAAACCGGCAAGGAAACCGGCGAGCCGCTCAGCCCGCTCGGCCGCGCCTGGCTCGCCGGCCTGATCGAGCACGCGCGGGCCTCGACCGTGTTCACGACGCCAACCATCAACGGCTACAAGCGCTACCGCTCCTATTCGCTTGCGCCGGACCGCGCCATCTGGGGCCGCGACAACCGCGGCGTGATGATCCGCGTGCTCGGCGGTGCCGGCGATCCGGCGACGCGGCTGGAGAACCGGATCGGTGAGCCGGCCGCCAACCCCTATCTCTATATGGCTTCGCAGATCCTCTCCGGCCTCGACGGCGTCGACCGCAAGCTCGATCCCGGCCCGTCCGCCGACACGCCCTACGAGACCAAGGCCGCGCTGCTACCGAAGTCTTTGCGCGAAGCCGTGTACGCGCTCAACGACGATCCGTTCTTCCGCGGGGCGCTCGGACCAGAGTTCGTCGACTATTACGTCTTCATCAAGAACGCGGAGATCGAGCGCTTCCAGGCCGAGGTGTCGGACTGGGAGCACCGCGAGTATTTCGAGATGTTTTGAGGGGAGCGGCCAAGCGCGGGACAAACCCTCGGACCGACCCACTCTGCGGCTAGAGACTCGCGAGGTTTGCAGCAACAGCCCGTTCGTTCCATTCCAGGCCGAGGCCGGGCGCGTCGGGAATATGCAAAAGGCCATCCTTTATTTCATATGGCCGTTCGAGAATCGGATCGGCCCAATCCTGCCACTCCAGCCAATGTGCGGTCTCCGTTGCGCGCATGACGTGAGCGGCGACTTCCGGATAAAGATGCGTTGACATCGGTATGCCCGCTGCGCCGGCGATCGCCGCCGCGCGCATCCAGCCCGTCACTCCGCCAATGCGCATGAAATCGGGCATCACCAGGTCACAAGCCTTTTTGGCGATCGCCTTGTGCATCTCCCTCGGGCCATAGAAGTTCTCCCCGATCTGGATTGGCGTCTTCAGCTCTGCCGCAAGCTGGGCGTGCCCGTCGAGATTGTCGTAGAGCACGGGTTCTTCGATCCAGTCGAGGCCGTGGTCGTCGATCATGTGGCAGCGCTCGATGGCCTCGGCGAGATTTAGCCCCTGGTTGTAGTCGACCATCAGATGCATGCGCTCACCGACCGCTTTGCGGACAGCGTCGAGCGTCGCCAGATCTTCGCGCGGATCGCTTCGGCCGAGCCGCAATTTCAGGGCGGAGAATCCTCCTTCGTCCCGCAACTCCAAGGCTTCGGCTGCGATGGCGGCCGGCTCTTTCAACCAAAGGCCGTTGCTGTTGTAGGATTTCACGGCGCCGACCGTAGCGCCCAACAGCACGCATAGCGGCTTGTTTGCGGCCTTCGCCAACGCATCCCACGCAGCCATGTCGAGACCCGACGCGGCGATCATCGACAATCCCTCGTAGCCGACAAAGTGCAGGGATCTGCGCGCGGCCTCGAAGAGCTCGACCGGCGCCACGGTTCGACCTCTGAGCAATTCGCTGAGGTCGTGAAGTGCGGGAACCAGATATCGCATCGATTTCACGATATAGGGCTCTAGATAGCTTCGCCCGACGATGCCCTCCTCGGTCACGAGATCGATGAGAACGAGCGGCCACTCCGATATCGTGACAATGCGCGCGACCACAGGCCGCTTCAGCTTGAGCACCACGGGACGGGCTCTGATTTCTCTGAGCGTCAATGGGTCGGGCATGACGATTGCCTTCGCAGCGCGAGGGAAGAAACTGATTACAGCGGGCTGAAAAAGTCACAGATACCATTCCAATCGGTTTTTCGACCGGTGTAAATTCACTACCTGGTATACTCAGGGGTGACTGCATGGCACGATCTGCAGAACCGACACGACAGCGCATCCTTGCTGCCGCATACGTCCTGTTTCGCCAGCGCGGATATAGCCGCGTGAGCATGGACGAAATCGCAGCGGCGACGAGGGTTACGAAGCGCACGCTCTACAATCATTTTCAAAGCAAGGATCAGCTGCTCGCCTTCGTGCTGGAAGCCCAGAACGAATTGGCCTTGGCCGCGTTCGCCACATTCGGCGACAAGCTGTCCGGCTCGCCGGCGGCGATCATTGACGGCCTATTCCGCGACCTCGCGGTCTGGGCGGACCGGCCGCGATGGGCCGGCTCGGGATTTACCAGGCTGGTCATCGAACTGGCCGATCTCCCCGGCCATCCCGCACGCGCAATTGCGCGTCGGCACAAGGCATTGCTTGAAACCCATCTCGGCGACTTGCTGAAGCGGGCTGGCGTCCGCGAGGCTCACCGCTGTGCGCGCGAGATCTGGCTGCTCTCCGAGGGAGCGATCTCCTTGATGCTGGTGCATGGCGATCGGGCCTATGCGGCGGCCGCGGCCGATGCGGCAAAACGACTGCTGCGAAGCTCTTCGCGGTGAGGCGGCAGACGCCTCTCTGATCCGTCATCCTGAGGAGCGCGTAGCGCGTCTCGAAGGATGCACGGCCACCAGCCGGGCCACCGATCCTTCGAGACGCCTGCTACGCAGGCTCCTCAGGATGACGGCTATACGGCAATGCTTGCTGCTCAAATCCCGAGATACTTGTGCTGCAGCTCCGGCTCGGCGATCAGCTGCTCGCTGGTGCCGCTCCACACCGCCTTGCCGCGCTCGATGATGTAGTGGCGGTCAGCGATGCGGGCGAGGTTTCCGACGTTCTTGTCGATCACCAGCACCGACTGCCCGCGTCCCTTCAGCATCGACAGGCAGCTCCAGATCTCGTCGCGAATCAGCGGCGCAAGACCTTCGGTGGCCTCGTCGAGGATCAGCAGCTTCGGGTTGGTCATCAGCGCGCGGCCGATCGCGAGCATCTGCTGCTCGCCGCCGGACAGCGTGACACCCATATTGCCTGTGCGTTCGGCGAGCCGCGGAAACAGCGCATGGATCTTGTCGATGGTCCAGGGATCGGAGGCGCCGAACCGATTGCCCGAGGCAGCGATGAGGTTTTCGCGCACCGTCAGGTTCGGAAAGATCTGGCGTCCCTCGGGCACCAGGCCGATGCCGAGCTTTGCGATCTTGTAGGACGCCAGGCCGCGCACCGCCTCGCCGGCGAAACGGATGGCGCCTGATCGCGCCGGCGTCAGGCCCATGATCGAGCGGATGGTCGTGGTCTTGCCCATGCCGTTGCGGCCCATCAGCGCGACCATCTCGCCCGACCTGATCTGCAGCGACAGGCCGAACAGCACCTGGCTCAACCCGTAGCAGGTCTCGATGCCATCGACTTCGAGCAGGGTTTCAGCGGTTTTGGTCTCAACCATGGCGCGTCACCGCATGCTGTTCGCCGAGATAGGCGCGCTTGACCTCTTCATGTTTGCGGATCGCATCCGGCACGTCGCAGGCTATGACGCGGCCATAGACCAGCACCGTGATACGGTCGGCAAGCGCAAACACCGCCTCCATGTCATGCTCGACCAGCACGATGGTCACTTCCTTGCGCAGCTCTTTCAGCAGCGCGACCATCCGCGCGGATTCTGTGACGCCGAGCCCGGCCATCGGCTCATCGAGCAACAACAGCTGCGGCTTGGTGGCGAGCGCGACCGCGAGCTCGAGCTCGCGCTGCTCGCCATGGCTCAATTGCGACACCAGCACATCGGCACGCTTGCCGAGGCCGACGCGCTCCAGCGCCGCGCGCGCTGCGTCGCGCAGACGCCGCTCCTTGCGCGCATTGCCCCAGAAGCGGAAGGAGTGGCCGTCATGCGCCTGCGCCGCCAGCGCGACATTGTCGATCGCGGAGAAATCCTTCAGCAGCGAGGTGATCTGGAACGAGCGCGCCAGCCCGAGCCGGCTGCGCTTGTAGGACGGCAGGCCCGTGACGTCGCGGCCGGCGAAGCGGATGGTGCCGGAGTTCGGCATCACCTGCCCGGTGAGCTGGCTGATCAGCGTGGTCTTGCCGGCGCCGTTGGGGCCGATGATGGCGTGCAGTTCGCCCGGCACCACCTCCATCGAGAGGTTGTCGGTCGCGGTGATGCCGCCATAGCGACGGACCAGATTATCGACGCGGAGCAGGGGTTCAGCCAAGGAATCAGGCACGGCGCATCCTCCCGAGCAGGCCCATGATGCCGCCGCGCGCGAACAGCACGATCAACAGCAGCACCGGACCGAGGATCAGTCCCGAATATTCGGTGACCTGCGACAGCAGCTCCTCGAGCAAGAGATAGACGATCGCGCCGATCACCGGGCCGAACAGCGAACCCATGCCGCCCAGGATCACCATCACCATGAGGTCGCCGGAGCGGGTCCAGTACATCACGGCGGGGCTGACGAAGTCGGTGTTGTTGGCGAGCAGCGCGCCGGCAAGGCCGCAGATGGTGCCCGCGATCACGAAGCAGACCAGGCGATAGCGGTTGGCATGGAAGCCGATCGCCTGCATGCGCTGCTCGTTGGAGCGGACACCCTGCACCACGAGACCGAAGCGCGAATTGACGATGCGCCAGATCAGATAGAGGCCGCCGAACAGGCAGGCCAGGCAGAGGTAATAGAACTGGGTGCGGTTCGAGAGGTCGATCAGGCCGGCGAAATCGCTGCGCTTGTAGACGGTGAGGCCGTCGTCGCCGCCGTAACGCGACAGGCCGGATGTGATGTAATAGGCCATCTGCGCGAAGGCGAGCGTGATCATGATGAAGTAGACGCCGCGGGTGCGCAGGCTGAGCGCGCCGATCACCAGCGCAAACAGCGCCGAGACCGCGAGCGCCACCGGCCACTGGATGAAGCCGGAGCCGATGCCTTCAGTGGCGAGGATGCCGACGGCATAGCCGCCGATGCCGAGATAGGCGGCGTGGCCAAAACTCATCATGCCGCCGTAGCCCATGATCAAGTTCAGGCTGGCGGCGGCCAGCGCAAAGATCACGATGCGGGTGAACAGCGTCAGGATGAAGATGTTGCCGGTCACCGCCGAATAGACCGGCAGCAAGACCAGGGCGGCACAGAGCAGCGCCACGACGGAATTGGAGGCGTTGAGCTTGGGCATCATCGTTTGGCCACCGGGAACAGCCCTTCAGGCCGCAGCACAAGGATGATGGCCATCAAGAGATAGATCAGCATCGAGGACAGCGCCGGCGCCGCGGTGGAGGCCGCCGCCCCGCTCAAGACCTTGCGCAGCAGGTCGGGCAGGAAGGCGCGGCCCATCGTGTCGATGATGCCGACGAAGACCGCGGCCATGAACGCGCCGCGGATCGAGCCGATGCCGCCGATCACGATGATGACGAAAGCGAGGATCAGGATGTTCTCGCCCATGCCGATCTGCACGGTGAGGATCGGCGCCTGCATCAGCCCGGCGAGCCCGGCGAGCGCGGCGCCAAGGCCGAACACCAGCGTGAACAGCAGCTTGATGTTGATGCCGAGCGCCCCGATCATCTCGCGGTTGGAGGCGCCGGCGCGGATCAGCATGCCGACGCGGGTGCGCATCACGACCAGATAGAGCAATGCTGCGACCGCCAGCGCGACCACGATGATCATCAGCCGGTAGGCCGGATAGTACACGCCGGGAATGATCTGCACCGGCACGGTCAGCCAGACCGGCAGCGGCAGCGCGAGACCGGCCGGGCCCCAGATCAGCCGGACGGCGTCGTTGAAGAACAGGATCAGGCCGAACGTCGCCAAGACCTGGTCGAGATGGTCGCGGCCGTAGAGATGCCTCAGCGCGGCATATTCGAGCGCGATGCCGAGCAGCAGCGTGGCGCCCAGCGCCATCAGCGCGCCAAGCACGAAACTGCCGGTCCAGGCCACGAAGGTCGCCGCGAAATAGGCGCCCATCATGTAGAGCGAACCGTGCGCCAGATTGACGAAGTCCATGATGCCGAACACCAGCGTCAACCCGGCTGCCAGCAGGAACAGCAGCAGGCCGAATTGCAGGCCGTTCAGCAGTTGTTCGACGACGAGATACATCGTGGGTCTACATCATCCCTAAAAAAACAGCGGCAGTGCATGCCCACCGCCGCATTGCTCGCTGCGTGTTCTCCCTCGCCCCGCTCTTGCGGGGCCGGGACGAGCAAAGCTCGCCCTGAGAGGGTTGGGGTGAGCGGCCATCTCCACGAATCGAACTCGTGGAAGGAGCCCCTCACCCAATCGCTTCGCGATTGACCTCTCCCCGCAGGAGCGGGGCGAGGTGAATGAAAAGCAAGGCTCGGGCCAAGATTGCCCAAGAGTTATTTCATCGCGCACTTGTCGTGGAAGCGATCCTGGTCGTCCTTGACGATGGTCGCGACCGTCTTCAGCGAGAGCTGGCCGTCCGCGTCCTTGACCACGTCCTGCAGATAGAAGTTCTGGACCGGAATGTGGTTGTTGCCGTACTTGAACGGGCCGCGCACCGATTTGAAGTTCACCTTCTCCATCTCGGCCTTCATCGCGTCCTTTTTCGTCAGGTCGCCCTTCACCGCGACCACCGCGCTGTTGATGAGGTTGGCGGCGTCATAGGACTGCGCGCCGTAGAAGGTCGGGCGCAGGCCCGGATACTTCTTGCGGTAGTCGGCGACGAACTTCTTGTTCTCCTCGTTGGGCAGATCGTTGACCCATTGCTGCGCACCGGGAACGCCGAGCGCATTGTCCTTCTGCAGCGGCAGCGACAATTCGTCGATGGTGAAGGCGGTATAGAGCGGGATCTGCTGCTTGATGCCGGCCTGCGCATACTGGTTCAGGAACTGCACGCCGGCCGCGCCCGGATAGAACACGAAGATCGACTCGGCCTTGGAGTTCTTCGCCTTGGTGAGCTCGGCGGAGAAATCGAGCTGGCTCGGCCACACCGTGTATTCCTCGCCGACCACCTCGCCCTTGAAGGTGCTCTTGACGCCGGCCAGCATGTCCTTGCCCGCGGCGTAGTTCGGGCCGATCAGGAATACCGACTTGACGCCCTTCTGGTTCATGTAGGTGCCGACCGCCTGCGGGGTCTGGTCGTTCTGCCAGGAGGTCGAGAACACATAGGGCGAGCACAGTTCGCCGGCGAGCTGCGACGGACCGGCATTGGCCGAGATCAGGAAGGTTTTCGAATCGACCGCGGTCTTCAGCGACGCCAGCAGCACGTTCGACCAGATGTAGCCGACGATGAAGTCGACCTTGTCGGACTGCACCAGCTTTTCGGTCTTCTGCTTGCCGACATCGGGCTTCTGCTGGTCGTCCTCGTAGATCACCTCGACCGGCTTGCCGTCGATCTTGCGGCCGAGATGGTCGAGCGCGAGCTCGAACGAATTGCGCATATCGTTGCCGATCACGGCGGTCGGACCGCTGAAGGTCGAGACAAAGCCGATCTTGACGCTGTCAGCCGCCGTCGCGGGCTGCGCCAGCGCCAAAGCCATGGCGCCTGCCAGCCAAAATGCCTTTTTCATATTCACTCCCCTCCTCAACCAAAGATCCCGCCAGGCTCGATCACGAGGGCCCGGGGGTCACGCTTTACGCGCGTCGTTCTGTGACGTGTTTTGTGCGCGATATCGCAAGTCTGCAGCAAGCATGAACCGACGGCACCCTATTAGAACCTTCGGCGCATACCCGAGCACCGTGCACCATAATTCGTCTAAACCGGGCAAGGCAAGAAATATAATGCCGGTTGCGTAGGCAACGATTGTCGCACCCCGCTCCCCTCGAGAGACCCCCGCCGCACTGCAGCAGGCTTTAAGGATTCGGTAAAGCGCTCGGAAACCACGTCCCGGGGAGCCGTCCCGGACTTCATGCTCTCGAAAGCATCGCCGGGCGAGGCTCGGTCCAAAGGGACGCGTCGCATGTTGTTGAACTACGTCTTCGGCTTCAACGCCCGGCTCGGCCGGCTGGCCTATTTCTTCTTCAGCTTCGTGGTCGGCTGCGGCTACCTGATGCTGGTGTTCGGCATCACCGGCAATGCACCGGCGAGCGGCCGGACGGATGTGCTGCTGGCGCAGGCCGCCAACAGCATGCCGCTCCTGATCGGCTTCTATGTCGTGCTTGCCATGACCTTCATGCTGCAATCGATGCGTATCCGCGACATCGGATGGGACCCGGTCTGCATGATGGTGGGTTGGATCGCGCTCGTCGTGATCGACCGGATCGTCGCCGGCAAATATCCGGAATACGCGCTGACCTACCAACACACCGGCACGACGGTCGGCGCGCTCGTCAACCTTGCGCTGATGCTGGCCCTGACGTTCTGGCCCGGCAGCCGCCCCGGCGAAGCGCCGCATGAGACGGGCGATGACGGCTTCTCAAGCAGGGGCAGCACCCCGGCCGCAGCCGGCAACCGCGTTGCACGTATCGCCAGCGGCGAGTTCGGCGGCAAGACGCGGTAGCGACCGCCTCGCGGCCGTCGTCCCGGCGAAGGCCGGGACCCATAACCACGGACGCAATTGTCGAAGCACGCTGAGGCCACAACCTTCGCCAAACGAGCGACTGTGGTTATGGGTCCCGGCTCGGGGGCCGGGACGACACCGAGTTTGTGGCGCGGTCAGCGAGCCACAAGCTAAGCAGCGGCCACTCACCCTCCATCCACCGCCCATTCGGCGCCGTCGATCGCATAGGCCGCGTGGCGGAAATCCCTGATCGTCGCAACCTTGTCGGCCGACCAGTCGAGCAGCATGAACGAGCGCGGCGGCGCGCCTTTTGCGTCCGGGTCGAACACCAGGATCGCAGGACGTCCCTCGACCTGTCCGGTCACCAGGTGCCAATCGTGGATCTTCGAATAATTGCCGAAGTAGCGCGACACCTCGGCCTTGCCGTTCAGCCGTGTCCGGTTGACGAGCTCGAGCCTGACGTCATCGGCGATCATGGCGCGGATGGCGTCGAAGTCGCGGGCGTTGAAGCGGCCGACATAGGCATTCAGCCTGTTGCGATCGGCCGGCGACAGCCCTGGCCGCGGCGCATCGTCGGGCTCGCGGGCGAATTCCCGCAACTGCGTCCGTCCGCGGTGCAGCGCCGCCTTCACCGCGGGCAGGCTGAAATCCATGATGCCGCAGACCTCCTGCAGCGAGCAGCCGAGCACGTCCATCAGGATCACGCTGGAGCGCTGCGCCACCGGCAGCCGCATGAACGTGCGCAGGCTCGCCGCTGCAATCTCGCGGCGGCTGACATCATCGAGCTCTCCGGCCATCATGTCCACCTCCTCCGAAGAGTGGAGCGCGTCCTGGCGGTTGCGCCGCCTGAGGAAATCGAGCGCGGTGTTGTGCGCGACCCGGAACAGCCAGGCTTCCACGTTCTGGATTGGAGCTGCGGACGCGAAGGCCTCCACCGCCTTGATCAGCGCGTCCTGCAGCACGTCCTCGCCATCGATCACCGATCCGACCATGCGGGCGCAGTAGCGATGCAGTCTGGGCCGCATCGCCGCCAAGAGCGCGTCGACCTCGGTCACGGCCGGCGCTTGGGGTGGTGACGTCATGATGGCTCCGCCAAGTCGGTTCACTCGGTTCACGGCTCATCCAGCATACGATAATTGCCGACAATCACAGCACTGCGAACCTGCGGCGGCTCGGCGCAACGATCGCGGATGCCGTCCTGGAAGGCCTGGAACGCCGCGAGCTTCGGGATCGGGCTCGAGCCGTCTTCGGCCACGGTCTCGACCATGTGGATGAAGGTGTCGTCCTCCAGCCGCAGGGTCAGATAGCGCACGCCGTCCGGGTTCGCCGCCTTCAGTTCGGCAAACACGGCCGAAACCAGCTCGGCATTCTTCTCGGCCATCTCCGGCTTCGCCTTGTACCTGATCAGGGTCCGTCTCATCGCAACCTCCTTGGCTCGATCTCTGCGGCCGGAACAGGCCGCGTCAGACCCAAGGACGTTTGCCGACCGCCAAAGGATGCGGTCCGGCAAAAAATATTCTCGTCCGCATCCTTTGCCGGTCCCGGTTCGTCCTGGCCTGCGAAGCGCGCCGCAACCTTGCGGCACGCCAACGGAGAACGACCATGCAGACCCCTCGAGAGCGCGCCGACCAGCGCTGGGTGCTCGGCCTCACCGCGCTGGCATCCTTCATGATGGCGCTGGACGCCATGATCATGACCACGGCCTTCGCGACCATCCGCTCCGATTTTGGCAGCCCGGTGGAGACGCTGCAATGGACCGTCAACGCCTTCAATCTGACCTTCGCGGTGCTGTTGTTGACAGGCGCGGCGCTCGGCGACCGCTTCGGACGACGAAAGATGTTCGCGGCCGGGATCGGCCTGTTCGTCGTGGCGTCGGCGGCCTGCGCGCTGGCCGGCAACGCCGCGGCACTGATCGCTGCCCGCGCCCTGCAAGGCGCAGGCGCGGCGCTGGTGATGCCGCTGGCGATGGCGATCCTCAGCGGCGCGTTCGGCCGCGAGGAACGCGCCCGCGCGCTCGGCATTTTCAGCGGCATCACCGGATGCGCGCTGATCATCGGCCCCGCGATCGGCGGTTTCATCACCGAGCATCTCGGCTGGCGCTGGATCTTCTGGATTAACTTGCCGATCGGCCTGGTCGCGATTGCCCTTGTGCTGTCGCGGCTGCGCGAAAGTTTTGGACCGGCAGCGCCGCTCGACCTCGCCGGATTGGCGCTGGTCGCGCTCGCGGCGCTGGCGCTGGTCTGGGGCCTGTTGCGCGGCAACAGCGTCGGCTGGGCAAGCGCAGAAGTCACGGGCGCGCTGATCGCCGGCGCCGCGCTGGCTGTGATGTTCGTGCTGTGGGAGCTGCGTGTGACGAACCCGATGGTGCCGATGCGACTGTTCGCGGCAAGACCATTCTGCTCCGGCATCGCCGCCAGCGTGCTGTTCTATGCCGCGATGTACGGCGTGCTGTTCCTGCTGCCGCAGTTCCTGCAGATCGCGCTCGGCTTCGACGCCTTCGGCGCCGGGTTGCGGCTGTTGCCGTGGACCGCGACGCTGTTCGTCACGGCCCCGATCGCCGGTGCCGCCGTCAACCGGTTCGGCGAGCGCACGCTGGTCGTCACTGGTCTCGTGATGCAGGCGATCGGGCTCGGCTGGATCAGCGAGATCGTGAGCCCGTCAGTGCCCTATTCCGCCCTGGTCGCACCGCTGGTGCTCGCCGGCGTCGGCGTCTCGATGGCGATGCCGGCCGCGCAGAACGCGGTGCTGAGCGCGGTTGCCGTCAGCGAGATGGGCAAGGCGTCTGGTATCTTCAACATGGGCCGCTTCCTCGGCGGCATGTTCGGCATCGCGGCGCTGGTGGCGAGCCTCGTAGCCAATGGCGCCGCCGATTCAACCGGACATTTCACCAGCGGCTTTGCAGCGGCGATGAGCCTTGCGGCGACGCTGTCGTTCGCCGGCGCGATCGCGGGACTGTTCCTGCCGATGCGGCGACGGGCCGTCGCAGCGGCGGCGCCGCAGGATGCATGACGTTGCAACGATTGGGTTTCGCTATCGGGCGATCGGGCATTTCGTGTTGGAATGAGGCTGCGAATGACTACATAATCAAATGACGAAGCCGTTCGGAACCGAGAGCGACATCTCATGACGCAAGTGCCGGCCAAACCTCATCGCGTGGTGATCGTCGGCGCCGGCTTCGGCGGGCTGGAAGCCGCCTTCGGTCTCTCGGGCGCGCCGGTCGAGATCACGCTGATCGACCGCCGCAACCACCATCTGTTCCAGCCGCTGCTCTATCAGGTCGCGACCGCATCGCTTGCCACCAGCGAGATCGCCTGGCCGATCCGCTATCTCCTGCGCGACCGGCCCGAGGTGACGACGCTGTTTGCCAATGTCTGCGGCGTCGATGCGGCGGAGAAGCAGGTGCAGCTCGATGACGGCGGCAGCATTCCCTACGACACGCTGATCCTCGCCACCGGCGCGCGCCACGCCTATTTCGGCCATGACGAATGGGAGCCGTTCGCGCCCGGCTTGAAGACGCTGGAGGACGCCACCACGCTCAGGCGGCGCATCCTGGTCGCCTTCGAGCGCGCCGAGCGCGAGACCGATCCGGACAAGCGCGCGGCGCTGCTCACCTTCGTCATCATCGGCGCCGGGCCGACCGGCGTCGAGATGGCCGGCACCATCGCTGACCTCGCCAAGGACACACTGCCGCAGGACTTCCGCCACATCGATACACGCAAGGCGCGCGTGGTACTGATCGAAGCTGGGCCGCGCGTGCTAGCCGGCTTTCCCGACGACCTGTCGGCCTATGCGCAAGCGTCGCTGGAAAGACTCGGCGTTGAGGTGATGCTGGGCGCGCCGGTCACCGAATGCTCGGCCGACGGCGTGGTGTTCGGGGACAAGAGGCTGGAGGCCCGCACCATCGTCTGGGCCGCCGGCGTGCGCGCCTCGCGCGCCGCCGAGTGGCTGAACGCGCCGGCCGACCGCGCCCATCGGCTGCAGGTCGAGCCCGATCTCACGGTGCCGGGCCATCCCGACATCTTCGCAGTCGGCGACACCGTCACGATCAAGGGTCCCGACGGCAATCCAGTGCCCGGCATCGCGCCGGCCGCCAAGCAGGAGGGACGCTACGTCGCCGCACTGATCAAGGCCCGGCTCGATGGCAGGACGCTGCCGCCGTTCCGCTACAAGCATGCCGGCAGCCTCGCGCAGATCGGCAAGAAGAAGGCGGTGATCGATTTCGGCTGGCTCAAGCTCCGCGGCTCACTGGCATGGTGGATTTGGGGCCTCGCCCACATCTACTTCCTGATCGGCGTGCGCCACCGGATCGCCGTGGCGATGAACTGGCTCTGGATTCACACCCGCGACCAGCGTGCCGCGCGGCTGATCACCCAAGGCAGCAGCAAGGTCGCGCAGTAGGCGCGCCTCGGCGGAGCCTCCGCGCCTCAAGCAATTTGAACCGTCACCCTGAGGTGGCCGCCTCTTCGGCGGCCCTCGAAGGGTCGACGCCCCGGCTAGTGGCCGTGCATCCTTCGAGGCTCGCCCAGCGGCGCAAGTGCGCCGCAAGGCTCGCACCTCTAGCGACAAAGGCGGAGCCTTTGCGCGGGGATGACGGAAGGGCAACCGGCACACGCGGCCATTCACTCATTGTGCACCGACCCCTCGCGTGAAATACTTGCCACGGCAACAATTATTGCAGGGAGGAAACAATGCAGATGGATGCGCGCGCATGGGCGCTTGCGGCTTCGCTTGTCACGCTGACGACATTCGCAGGCGACGCGGCGGCGGCGCAGATGCTCGCCGATCCCGCGGCGACCTGCAGCGGACTTGCCGGCCCCGCCGACGGCGCCATCAAGATCGATAGCGCGGTGCTCCAGGCACCGTCGCCGCCCGCAGTCGCCGAGAAAGGACCGACACCATCCGGCCGCGTCGTCCCGGCCAATCCCGCCTTCTGCAAGGTGCTCGCCCATATCGATCCCGCCGATCCCACGGCGCCGCCGATCAAATTCGAGGTCAACTTGCCCGTCGAGTGGAACGGCCGCTCGCTGCAATATGGCGGCGGCGGCTTCAACGGCGTGCTGATATCAGGCCTCGGCCTGCCGCCAGCCTACCCGTTCGACAAGGCCTCGCCGCTGGCGCTCGGCTTCGCGACCGTCGGCACCGATTCCGGCCACGAGTCGAAGCCCGGCGAGCCGCCGCAGCTGTTCGCGCTCAACGACGAGGCGTTCGAGAATTTTTCGCACAAGGCCTACAAGAAGGTGCGCGACGCAGCGCGGGCGCTTGTCGTGCGCGCCTACGGCAAACCGCCGGCGAAGATGTATTTCATAGGATCGTCCGAAGGTGGCCGCGAGGCGCTGACCATGGCGCAGCGCTACCCCGACGATTTCGACGGCATCTTTGCACGGGTGCCCGTGATCAACTGGGTTGGGCTGCAGCATGCCGGCACCCGCTCGGGCCTCGTCACGATGGGCGACGGCTGGATCCGCCCGGCCCAGGTGAAGCTGGTGGCAGATGCCGTGCTGAAGGCCTGCGACACGCAGGACGGCTCCGACGACGCGCTGGTGCAGGACCCGGTCGGCTGCAAGGCGGCGTTCAAGCCGGCCTCGCTGGCATGCGCGGCGGGCCAGAGCGGCGACGACTGTCTGACCGACAAGCAGATCGCGGCGATCGACACCCTGCATGCGACCTACAAATTTTCGTTCCCGCTCGCCAACGGGCTCGATGACTATCCGGGCTGGGGCGTGTCAGGCGAGAACACACCGGCATTCGGTCCGACCGGCGGATGGAACGCATGGTGGCTCGGCACCACGGCCCCGGCGCAACCGCCGCTTCCGTCCAACGGCATCGCCTGGATCTACGGCGCCGGCGGAATCCAGTATGTCTTCGCGCGCGATCCAAAACTCGACGTCACGACCTACAGGCCGGACGACCACAAGGATCGCGTGCTGCAGGTCTCCGCGCTGATGGATTCAACCGATCCGGATCTCAGCCGCTTCCACGCCCATGGCGGCAAGCTCGTGATCCTCGAGCACATGGCCGATTATGCACAAAGCCCCTATGCCGGCATCCGCTATTTCGAGAGTGTCGAGAAGACGCTGGGCAAGGACAAGGTGGCGGAGTTCGCGCGGCTCTACACCGCGCCCGGCGTCGACCATGTCGGCTCCGGCGCGCCGGCGAATGTCGACATGCTCGCGGTGCTGGTCGACTGGGTCGAGAACGGCAAGGCACCCGCCGATCTGGAAGTGACGGAGCAGAAGGTGCAGGCGCCAGGCTTCGAGACGCTGCGCGCGCTGCCGCTGTGCCGCTGGCCGGCCTGGCCGCATTACATGGCAGGACCGGTGACCGCGGCGTCGAGTTTCTCCTGTGCGCCGTGATCTTCTCCTTCTCCCCGCCTGCGGGGAGAAGGTCGGGATGAGGGGGCTCTCCGCAAGGACAGTGAGCGTGGGACTCGCGGAAAGTCCCCCTCACCCGCCGCGCTCTTCGAGCGCGTCGGCCTCTCCCCGCAAGCGGGGCGAGGCAAACGGAGCGCGCCTCACTTCACCAGCGAGCACCCGCCATCGGCCAGTGGCCGGAACGCCTGGTCGGCCGGGATGGTCGCGATCAGCTTGTAATAGTCGTAGGGGTATTTCGACTCCTCCGGCTTCTTCACCTCGAACAGATACATCGGGTGGACGACGCGGCCGTCCTGGCGGATCGCTGTCTCGCCGAACAGCTTGTCCATGCCCTTGAAGGTCTTCAGCTGCGGCACCACGGCCTTGGCGTCGTCGCTGCCGGTTGCGGCGACCGCGTTGAGATAGGCAAGCGTCGCGGCATAGACGCCGGCCTGGTTGCCGCTTGGCATCTTGCCATTCATGCCGGGACGCGCGGCGAAGCGCTTTGCGAACGCGCGGGTGTCGTCATTCATGTCCCAGTAGAACGCCTCGAGCAGCTGCAGGCCCTGCGCGACCTTCAGGCCCATGCCGTGGACGTCGTTCACGAACAGCAGGAACGCGACCATGGTCTGGCCGCCCTGCTGGATGCCGAACTCGGCCGCCTGCTTCACCGCGTTGATGGTGTCGCCGCCGGCGTTGGCGAGCCCGATCACTTTTGCTTTCGAGTTCTGCGCCTGCAGCAGGAAGGACGCGAAGTCCGACGTGCCGAGCGGATGCCTGCTCGATCCCAGGACCTTGCCGCCGTGCTTCTCGATGTAGTTCGTCGCCTCGGCTTCAATGCCTTTGCCGAGTGCGTAGTCGACGGTCACAAAATACCAGTCCTTGCCGCCGCGCTGCATCATCGCGGCCGCCGTGGTGTTGCCGGTGGCCCAGGCGTCGTTGACCCATTGAATGGTGTTCGGCGAACAGGCCTTGCCGGTCAGATCGGAGCTTGCGGTCGACGACGCCAGGAACGTCATCCGGCTGTCACGCAGGATGGTGTTGATGGCGAGGCCCACGGCCGAGTTCGGCACGTCGACAATGGCATCGACGCCTTCGACATCGAGCCATTTGCGCGCGATCGCAGATCCGACGTCGGCCTTGTTCTGGTGATCGGCATAGACGATCTCGACCTTGATGCCCTTGCCGCCGCCATTGAAATCTTCCGCCGCCATGCGCGCGGCTTCCACCGAGCCCATGCCGTTGGTGTCCTGGAAGATGCCGGAAATGTCGTTGAGCACGCCGACCCGCACGACATCGCCGGAAATCTCCGCACGTGCGCTGCCTGCAGCGCACGCCAGTGCCAGCGCAAATCCAATCCTAAATCGCCCAACCCCGAAGCCCCTCATCCTCTCCACTCCCATGTTTCCTCAGCCAACCTTTTGCCGGTAGTCTCTCGTTAGGCCGGCGTGATCTCGACCGGCAGGCTCTCGAGCCCGCGCAGCGTGTTGTTGAAAAGGCGCTTTGGCTCGCCAGTGATTTCGATCTTGGCGACACGACGCGCCAGCGCCGCCATCATCACTTCGCCTTCGAGGCGGGCGACGAGCTGACCGACGCACATATGAATGCCCGAGCCGTAGCCGACATGACCCGACGTACGACGCGTGATGTCGTAGCTATCGGGCTTGTCCCAGCGGCGCGGATCACGATTGGCCGCGGCCAGGAACATCAGCACCTTCTCGCCTTCAGGGATGCTGGCGCCACTGAGCTCGACATCGCGGGTCGTGGTACGGAAGAACGTCTGGACCGGACTTTCGAACCGCACGGCTTCCTCAAAAGCGTTGCGCGCCAGCGTCGGGTCGCCGCGCAGCCTCTCGAACTGGTCGGGGAAGCGGGCAAGGCAGTAGACGGCGGCGCCGATGCCGTTGACGGTCGTGTCGAGACCGGCCGATAGCAGCGAGCGCACCAGGAGCGGCGCCTCGGTCGCGGTAATGGCACCGCTATCGACATGGGCGTGGATGCAGGCGCCGATGCCATCAGGGGTGAGATTGTCGCGCTGACACTGCTCGGCAATATAGGCCTGATGCGGCGCGGAGCGCTCGATCGCCTGCTTGCGCAGCTCGTTCGGCGGCCCGAAGGCGTTGAACACCAGGCTTGCGTAAGGCAGCAGATGCTCGCGGCCCTCCGGCCGCAAGCCCAGCGCATCCGGGAAGATCGACAGCGGATAGGCTTCCGCAAGGTCCTCGATCGCGTCGAAACGGCGCTTCTCCAGCAGCGCATCGACGCGGGCCTCCGCGGCGGCGGCGAATCGCCCGCGAAGCTGCTTCATCACGGTTGCCGACAGCACCGAGCTCAGCACCGTGCGGGTGCGGGTATGCGCCGGCGGGTCGGCCTCCAGGATCAGGCTCGGCGGCCGCCAGGGCTTCTCCTTGGAAAAGTCGCTGAGGCCGACGCCACGGCTGGAGCAGAACGTCGCCGGATCGTTCAGGACCGCATGGACCTCGGCATAGCGCGCCACGCCGTAGACGTTCAACTTGTCGAGATAGACCACGGGTGCGGCCTCGCGCAGCCGCTCATGGGTCGGGAACGGATCGGCGAAGAATTCGAGCGCGAACGGATCGACGTCGAGATGCGGGACGGACGTCCCTGCCGTTGCAGTCATCGGGACCTCCCGAGGTTTGATCTTGTCAACACGGGCCGCATGTCTATTGCTCCCGGACAGTTTCGCAGCGATGATTTGAGAAATGAGCAGTCAGCCCCTCCCCCGAAAGCCCCGCCGGCCGAGACCGGCCGATCCCGCAGACGCCACCGACGGCCCGCTGCTGGACCTCAATCGCTATGTGCCGGCGTTCATCACCTTCATCGGCAACAAGCTGTCGAACAGCGCCACCGCCTTTTACCAGAAGAATTTCGGGGTCAACGTCACCGAGTGGCGAATCATCTCGCAACTGGCGATCGAGCCGGGCATTCCGGCCTCGCGGATCTGCCAGGTGATCGGCTTCGACAAGGGCCCGGTCAGCCGCAACCTCGCGGCGCTGCAGAAGCGCGGGCTTTTGACGATCCGCACCGCGCCGGACGACGGCCGCACCCATTCGATCACGCTGACCGCGCGCGGCCGCGCCATTCATGACAGGGTGATCGTCGCGGCGCTGGAACGCGAGCGGCGGCTGCTGTCGTGCCTGAAGAAGGACGAGCGCGAGGTGCTGATCGACCTGCTGCGCCGGCTGCACGAGAATCTCGGCGCCGTGACCGGGCAAAGCACGACCTGACCGCACGGCGGGGCCCTGCACCACCGCGGTATTCGCCCGGTCTTCCATGCGTGCTGCTCGCGCGCTGCTGCGCAACATTGTCCTCCCAAACGCGTGGCCGTTGACCGGCCCTGGCCCGATTGGGGCTGAAACTCGCACAGCTTAGTTGCCATGGCAACTAAAAACGCGAACCCTTGCTGGGCAAGGCTCCGGGGAACCGGTGCGGACGGCTCAAGTATATGGTCCGCCAGACGTTCCACAAACTCGGTGTCGTCCCGGCCTCCGAGCCGGGACCCATAACCACCAATGCTGATTATTGCGCCCCAGCGGAACGACGACTTTTCTACACAACGTCGGCCGCGGAGTATGGGTCCCTGCTTTCGCAGGGACGACGGCGGTGTACGTGGCGTCCTGCCAGCACCCTACCGGTACAAATCACGTCACGAGCCCGCGCAGGCGATCGGCTCGGCCGACGCGTCGTCCTCCAGGACCGCCACTGCTGCGGCGCGGCGCGTCAGCACGGCGCGCTGGTTGATGTAGCCCTTGTCGGTGATCTCCCCGCCGTCGACCGAGGCCGGCTCGGCCAGCAGCAGCGCGCGGGTGGCGTGGCCGGAGGAATGAGCGCCTTGCGCCTTCAGTTTTGCCAGCCCCTGCCCGATCGCCGAGCGGATCGCAGGATGGCTGATCACCTCTCGCACGTCGGCGCACTCGGAAAGTTCCGCCAGCGCGCGGCAGGCGGCAATGTTCGGAAACACCAGGAACCGCACCTCGTCGCGGCCATGACCGGTGACGACGATGTCCTGCGCAAGCGGCGCCAGCGCCGCGATGCCGGCGACGCGCAAGGTGCCGACGCTGACCCAGGTTCCTGAATTGAGCTTGAAATCCTCGGCGACGCGGCCGTCGAAGAACAGGCCGAGATCGGGCCTGTCAGGATCGGCGAAGGTGACGGCGTCGCCGATCTTGTAAAAACCCTCGGCGTCGAAGGCCTCGGCGGTGAGCCCGGGCGCCTTCCAGTAGCCCGGCGTGACATTGGGCCCGCGCACGAGTACCTCGAGCTTGTCGCCCGACGGCACGAGTTTCAGTTCGGTGCCGGGGATCGGCACGCCGATATTGCCGGAGCGTTCGGCGAGGAAGTGGCAGTCGGTCGCGAGCGGCGAGGTTTCGGTCGAGCCCCAAGCCGACACCATCGGCAGCCGGCGGCCGACGGTTTGCAGCGACAATTCCTCGAGCGCGTCCCACAGATTCTGCGGCAGCGCCGCGCCGGCATAGAACGCGAATTTGGTGCCCTCGAAGAATTTGCGGCGCAGCTCGCCATCGGTGCGGAGCGCCGCGATCAGCATGTCGAAGCCGCGCGGCACGTTGAAATAGACGGTCGGCACCACGCTGCGCAGATTGGCGAGCGAGGTCGCGAACAGGCCGGGCGCCGGCTTGCCGCCGTCGATATAGAGCGTGCCGCCGTTGCGCAGCACGAGATTGAAATTGTGATTGGCGCCGAAGGTGTGGCTCCAGGGCAGCCAGTCCAGGATCACCAGTTCCTCATCGGACTGCTCCAGGAACGTCCAGGTCTGAGCCTTGGCCTGCTGGCTCGAGGTCAGCATACGCTGGGTGTTGATCACGGCCTTCGGCGTGCCCGTCGAGCCCGAGGTGAACAGGAATTTTGCGATCGTGTCCGGCGTCACCGCCGCGAAGGCTTTTGCAATCTCGGGCGCTTCCGGCGTCGCTGCGACGGTGCGGAACGGTAGCGCGTCGGCATCGTCGGGATTGCCGCTGACGAGGGTCGCCCGATGCAGCGGCTTGATCGCGGCAAGCGCCGGCGCGAACGGTCTTGTGCCCGTGACATAGATCGCGCCGGGATCGAGCAGGCCGATCATGCTCTTCAGCTTGTCGAAATCTTTCGACATCAACGAATAGGCCGGCGAGATCGCGGCCGACGGCGCCCCGACATGCTGGGCGGCGAGCGCAAACAGCGCGTGATCGATGCCGTTGTCGGAGAGAATGACGAGCGGCCGCTCGGCGCTCAGCCCTTGTGCCAGCACCCACGATGCGGCCCGCCGCACGATATCGAGCGCATCGAGATAGGTGACAGTGCTCCAGGGCGCCTCGGCACTGGCGCGCTCGCCGAGGAAGATGCGATCCGGCGCCTGCCGCGCCCAGTGCACCAGCCAGTCGCCGATGCAGCGGGCGCTGTCTTGCAGCGGCATCGTCGAACGAACCAGGATGCTGCCGTCATCGCGGCGGTCGGCAACGATCGCGGGCGTCGCGAACAGGCGGTGCGGATTGTCTGCGCTGGCGGCGGCCATCGTCATGATTTCCTCCTCGCCCGTATCTTGCGGGACCGCGCTGCAACATCGTGCAGCATCGCTGGTCCCGGCCGGGCTCTTTGGCGGATAATGTTGCGAGCAACAATTGTTGTCGTCAACAACAATCTTTCCCTTGTGCCTCGGGCGCGCTAGCATCGTCGCCATGGCAAGCCAGCAAAAGACGTCGCGCAAGGCGGCAGGAACGGCAGCGGCAATCCGCCGCCCCCGTGCGCGGGCGGCGAACGGCGGGGCACAAGGCGGCGACGCCGGCGACGACATCGGCCTCGATGCGCTGGCTGGCCACGCCGGCTACGCGGTGCGGCGCTTCCAGCTCTGGATCTTCCAGGACTTCATCAAGACGCTGGCCGCGGCCGATATCCGCCCGACCCAGTATTCGGTCATGACCGTGATCGGGGCCAATCCGGGCCTGAGCCAGATGGCGGTGGCCAAGCGGCTCGGGATCGAGCGTGCGCGGCTGGTGCATCTGCTCGACAGCCTCGAGGAACGCGACTTCGTCAGCCGGATCCCCTCCGCCACCGACCGCCGCACCCACGCGCTGCATCTGACCGCGCGGGGCAAAACCGCGCTGGCCCAGTTCAAACGGCTCGCCGCCGAGCACGAACGGCACGTCGCCGAGAAGATCGGCAAGGAAAACCGCGAGCAGTTGTTGCAGATCCTCGCCTGCTTCACCTGACCTCTGGCCAGATTTCGGCTTGATCAGACCCGCCTTAAGATTAGGCAGAAAGATTCGCAGGCGCGTCTGCCGCGTTGCTGGCGACTGCTTCAAACAATTGATATTGTGAAATAATCTTCCATAACGTGAACGCAGTCGAATTGTACACAATGGCACATTGCTTGCTTCGATCAGGCTGCAATTCCCTCGCGGAGAGCATCCGATGCCTTCCCGCTCAACAGACGGGGCCAACCACGTGACTGAAACTGTCGCTGCGATCGTTGCCGCGCATCGCGCCGGGACCATGACGCCGGCCCAAACCGTGGCGCGCAGCTACCAGCGCATCCGCGAGCACAACGACCCCGCCATCTTCATCAGCCTGCGCGACGAGAACGAGGCGCTCGTCGAAGCCGGGCGCCTCACCGACCCGACGCTGCCGCTCTATGGCGTGCCGGTCGCCGTGAAGGACAATATCGACGTCAAGGGCCTGCCGACCACCGCGGCCTGCCCGGCCTTCTCCTACATGCCGGCACAGGATTCCACCGCGGTCACCCGACTGCGTGCGGCCGGCGCCATCATCATCGGCAAGACCAATCTCGACCAGTTCGCCACCGGCCTGGTCGGCGTGCGCTCGCCCTACGGCATTCCCAAAAATCCGGTGCGCGGCGATCTCGTGCCGGGCGGATCGAGCTCGGGCTCCGCGGTCGCAGTATCAGCGGGACTGGTGCCGCTGTCGCTCGGCACCGACACCGCCGGCAGCGGCCGGGTGCCGGCGATGCTCAACAACATCGTCGGCCTCAAACCGAGCCTCGGGCTGATCTCGAACGCCGGGCTGGTGCCGGCCTGCCGCACGCTCGACTGCATCTCGGTGTTTTCGCTGACCGTCGACGACGCGCTGGCCGCGCTCGCCGTGATGGCCGGGCCGGATGAAGCCGATCCGTTCTCGCGCAACCGGCCGCTGGCATCACTGGCAACGTTTCCGGCCAAGCTGAAGCTCGGCATTCCCAAAAGCGGTCAGTTGATCTTCTTCGGCGACCGCGAGGCCGAGAAGGCCTATGGCGAGGCATGCAAGCGCTGGCAGTCGCTTGGCGCCGACCTCGTCGAGTTCGATCTCGAGCCGTTCTACGAAACCGCGCGGCTGCTCTATGAGGGGCCGTGGGTCGCCGAGCGCTATCTCGTGATCCGCGACCTGCTGGCGTCGTCGCCAGACGCGATCCATCCGGTGACGCGCGAGATCACGATCGGCGGAGCGCGGCTCACGGCGGCGGATACGTTCTCCGCGCTGTACCGTCTGCAGGCGCTGCGCCGCGTCACCGAGCGCACCTTCGCGCAGTGTGATGCGATCGTGCTGCCGACGGCGCCAACGGTTTATTCCACCGCTGACGTGCTGGCCAACCCGATCGAGCTCAACTCGCGGCTCGGCACCTACACCAATTTCGTCAACCTGCTCGATCTCTGCGGCCTGGCGCTGCCGGCAGCGATGCGGCCCGACGGTGCGCCGTTCGGCATCACGCTGCTCGCGCCCGCCGGCCGCGACGCCGAGCTTGCCGGAATCGGCCGCGTGTTCCACGCCGACACCGGACTTGCCATCGGCGCCAAGGCGCTGCCGCAGCCGCCGCTGGCCGCAGTGCCGGCGCAGGCCGGGGCCGACGAGATCACGGTCGCGGTGGTCGGCGCGCATCTCTCCGGCATGGCGCTGAACCATGAGTTGACGACGCTCGCTGCGCGCCTGCTGGAAGAGGCGGTCACCGCGCCGGACTACAGGCTCTACGCACTCGACACCACGCCGCCGAAACCCGGCATGTTGCGTATCGAGCCGGACGCGGGTCATGCGATCAAGCTCGAGCTCTGGGCGATGTCGCCGGCCGCGTTCGGAAAATTCGTTGCCGCGATTCCGCCGCCGCTCTCGATCGGCACCATCAGGCTGGCCGATGGGCGACAGGCCAAGGGCTTTATCGTCGAGCCAGCCGCGATCAACGGCGCGAAGGATATTTCCGACTATGGCGGCTGGCGGGCGTTCATCGCGGAGAAGGCGAAGGCGTAGCCCGTCTTTCCGGCCGTCATTCCGGGGCGCGCGTAGCGCGAGCCCGGAATCCATTTCGCCACAGCGGCGGTTGCAGGAAGAGCCCCACAACCTATCATCTACGTCAGGTGCGGACCGATGGATTCCGGGTTCGCCGCTTTGCGGCGCCCCGGAATGACAAGCTTGAGAGCTTCACGCTCTACACCGACACCGCGTAGGTCTCGTATTCGCCACGCACCTGCTCAATATGGGCGCGCATTGCGGCGGCGGCACCTGGCTTGTCGCCGCGCATGATGGCGACGACGACGCGGTCGTGCTCGGCGTGCGACTTTGCCAGGCGCCCGAGGTTGCGGAACTGGGCGCGGCGGAACGGCTGCACGCGCACGCGCGTCGCCAGGGTGATCTCGGCGATATAGGCGTTCTGCGAGCCGGCATAGATCGCGTTGTGGAAGCGCTCATTGACCTCGTGGAAGCGCTCGGGATTGCCGGTGTAGCTCAAGACCCGCAGCTCCTCGTGGACGGCCTCCAGCGCATGGCGCTCCGCCGGCGTCATCCGCTCGGCGGCAAGGCCGGCGCACATCGCCTCCAGCTCGGCCATCGCCTCGAACATGCCAGTGAGGCGCTCGAGCGACGGCCGTGCCACCACCGCGCCGCGATGCGCGCGGGCATCGATCAGGCCGCTGGCGGCAAGCTGCCGCAGCGCCTCGCGCACCGGCGTGCGGGAGACCTTGAAGCGGCGTGCGAGATCGGTCTCGTCAAGCCCGGCGCCCGGCGGCAGCGTGCCGCGCACGATCTCGTCGGCGAGTTGCAGCCGCAGTTCCTCGGCGCGGGTGATCTTGTCGGTCAGCGACGACGGCCGATCGACGCGGCGCACGGCCGCGTCGGGCTCTGCGCCCGGCGGCATCCGCGTCGGAAGATCGTCCAAGCTCATGCCTCAAGCACCCTTTCGAGCAGTCCAGTTCAAACGCCGTTGTTCAAGTATTCTTGGGCTCGTCGATGACGCTGACATGGGCCGCGACGATTCTCCAGCCCTCGGGGAAGCGAATCCACGTCTGCATCTGCCGCCCCACTCTACCCGGTGTGCTGTCCCGGTAAAACAGCGTCGAGGCGATCGCGGTGTCGCGGCCATAGGCCGTAATCACGGTGCGATCGATCTCGCGCATCAGCCCGACCGGCGAGCGCCCGGCACGAAACGCCATGATCTCGGCATAGCCGTAGAGGTTCTCGCCGATGCCGTAGCGCAGCGTCCGGCTGTCGTTGCGGAACAGCTCGTCGAGCACCGCGACATCGTTCGAGACCAGCGCCTTCTCGTAGCGCTGGAACTGCGCGGTGACCTCGGCGACCACCTCGGGAAGATCGATTTCCATATCAGAGTCCTCTCGGCGCGGGAGCTGCAGCAACGCCCATCTGTTCCAGCGCGTAGGCGACCCGCAGCGCGATGTCCTCGCGCCAGGGCGCGGCGATGATCTGCACGCCGATCGGCATCGGCTCGAGCGGCACCGGCACGGCCACGACCGGCAGTCCGATGAAGGAGATCGGTTGGGTGTGGATGCCGATATTGGCGCGCACCGGCAGCTCGACGCCGTCGAGCGTGAAATTGACCTGGCCGAGCTTCGGCGCGGTGCACGGCGTCGCCGGCGCCAGGATCACGTCGACCGACTGGAACAGCTCCGCCGCCTTGGCGCGGAACCAGCGGCGGAATTTCTGCGCCTTGTCGACATAGACGGCCGGGACCATCGCGCCCGCGATGAAGCGGTCGCGCACCGCCGGATCGAAATCGTTGGGACGCTTGCGCAGCCGATCGAGGTGCAGTGCGGCGCCTTCGGTCGTGGTGATGATGAAGGCCGCGGCGCGGGCGCGCGCGGCCTCCGGCAGCTCCACGGTCTGGGTGGCGCCGAGCGCCTTCGCCACGCGTGCGACCGCTTCGATAGCCTCCGGAAACACGTTCTGCTGGAAATAGCCGCCGGCGATCGCAACGCGCAGCCGGCCGACGTCATTGGCAAGCAGCGGCACGGTCGGCTCAACCGATCGCACGATGCAGGCGGGATCATCGGCATCAGGCCCCTGCATCGCGTCATAGGCGAGTGCGAGATCCTTCACGCTGCGCGCCAACGGACCGAGATGATCGAGGCTCGCGACGAATGGATAGGACCGCGCACGCGACAGCCGGCCATACGTCGGCTTCAGGCCAAAGGTGCCGCAGAACGACGACGGCACGCGGATCGAGCCGTTGGTGTCGGAGCCGAGCGCGATCGGCACCAGTGCGCCGCCGACGGCGCTGCCCGAGCCGCCCGAAGAGCCGCCGGTCATCCGCGTCGGATCATGCGGATTGCGCGACGGGCCGTCATGCACGTTTTCGCCGGTGAAGTCGTAGGCGTATTCGCCCATGTTGAGCGCGCCGACCAGTACGGCGCCGGCGGCTTCCATCCGCTCGATCAGCGCGGCGTCGCGCGGCGACGGCGGCAGGTCGCGGTTGATCTTCGAGCCCGCGCGGGTCGAGAGGCCCTGCACGTCGAACAGGTTCTTCACCGCGAAGGGCACGCCGGCGAGCGGGCCGACAGATTGGCCTGCCGCGAGCGCGGCGTCGATCGCCCTGGCCCTGGCACGTGCGCGATCGGCGGTGACGTCGGTGAAGGAGTTGAGGACCTTGTCATGCGCAGCGATCCGCGCGAGCGCAGCTTCGGTCGCTGCGAGGGCCGTCATCTTGCGACTTGATACGGCCTGCGCGATTTCGGCGGCCGACATGGAAGCGGGAGTTTCGGACATCGCAGTCTCAGGTCGAATAGATCGCGGCCGACACGATCTCGTCCGGCAGCGGGAAGTCATCGACCAGCCGTGCCAGCCGCAGCGAGACCTCGAGATTGGCACGCACCGCGGGACGCCAGGCGTCTTCCAGCGGCAGCGCCATCGCACCGGCGACGGCGTTCATGTAGTCGTCGAGATGATCGGCCATTTCGCTCCCAATAGGTTTTCTCAAGCAACCGGCAACGGCGGATGCGGGATCGCCGTCAGCAGCTCCCTTGTATAGGCATCCTGCGGATTGCCCAAGACGTGTTCGGACGTGCCCTGCTCGACGATGCGACCGGCGCGCATCACGATGACGCGATCACACAGCAGGCGCACCACGTTGAGATCGTGCGACACGAACAGATAGCTCATGCCCATCGACTGCTTGAGGTCCTGCAACAGATTGAGCACCACCGCCTGCACCGAGACGTCGAGTGCCGCGGTCGGCTCGTCCAGGATGACAAGCTTCGGGTGCAGCGCGATCGCGCGCGCGATACCGACGCGGGCCTTCTGGCCGCCGGAAAGCTGGTGCGGAAAGCGGTCCAGGAGATTGACCGGCAGGCCGACCAGCCGCGCGAGATCCTCGCAGCGATCGCGGAGCGCGTCGCGCCCCCTGATGTCGCCGAGCTGCATGATCGGGTCCGCGATCGCACGCGCCGCCGTGAATCGCGGGTTGAGGCTGTCGGTCGGATCCTGGAACACCATCTGGATCTGGCTGCGCCGCGGCAGCCGCGCGAAGGATTGCGGCATGATCCCGCCGATGTCCTCGCCGTCGAAGATGATGCGGCCGGAGGTCTGGTCAAGCAGCCGCATCACCATCATCGACGTCGTCGACTTGCCGCAGCCGGATTCGCCGACCAGGCCTACGCTCTCGCCGTGATCAATCGAGAAACTGATGCCATCGACGGCGCGGAAGATCTCCTCCTCGACCGGCGGCTTGCGGCCGAACAGTTTTGCCAGCACCGAGCCGGCGCCCTGGCGCGGGTATTCCTTGACGAGCTTTTCGACTGACAGGAGCGGTTTGCCACTCTCGTCGCCCCCGGGCTTGACCCGGGGGTCCATCGAGGAAAACGAGTCATGCGAAGGTCGATGGATGGCCGGGTCAAGCCCGGCCATGACGGGTGTTTGTCGAGGAGAGTTTGTTGCCTCTTCCTCCGGCAGCAGATCCCGCAGCGACACGCCGAGCCGCGGCGTCGCGCGCATCAGTTTCTTCGTATAGTCGTGCTGCGGCGACGCAAAAATGTCGGCCGAGACAGCGGTCTCGACCACCCGGCCCTTCTCCATCACCACGACGCGGTCGCAATAAGCGGCAGCCAAACCAAGGTCATGCGTGATCAGGATCGTCGACATCGCCCGGCGCCGGGTCAATTCGACGATCAGGTCCATCACCGCTTTCTGGGTGGTGACGTCGAGGCCGGTGGTCGGCTCGTCGGCGATCAGAAGCTGCGGGTTGCAGGCCAGCGCAAGAGCGATGACGACGCGCTGGCACATGCCGCCTGACAGTTCGAACGGATAGGCGTGATAGCGCTCGCGCGGACGCGCGATCTTGACCTGCTCCAGCGCCTCGATCGCCTTCCCGCCGCGGTCGGTAACCTGCGCCTGCTGCACATGCTGGCGCAGCACGTCCTCGATCTGGTGCCCGACCTTGCGGATCGGATTGAGGGCGGCACGCGGATTCTGGAAGATCATCGAGACTTCGCGGCCGCGCAGATCGCGCATCTGGCTCTCGGTCGCCGCCTTGACGTCGATGCCGGAAAACATCACCGAGCCGTCGGCAATCCGGCCGGCGCGATCGAGGATGCGCATCACGGCATAGGAGGTCACCGACTTGCCGGAGCCGGACTCGCCGACAATGCCGACGGTTTCGCCCTTGCCGACCGAGATGTTGACGTGCTGCACCGCCTTGACGATGCCGCGGCGGGTGGTGAACTCGACCGTGAGGTCGCTGACGTCGAGCAGCGGCTGGGCGGTCATGCGCGCCTCCCCCCATGCGATGTGTCATCCAAAAATCCGCAAACCAACCCCATGCAAAGTAGCGCAGAGGTGGCGCGGTACCGTGCCGAGACAGTCATCAGGTCCTCCGCTGCGGATCGACGATGTCGCGCAGGCCGTCGCCGAGCAGGTTGAAGCAGAACACCGCGATCATCAGCGCAAGGCCCGGGAACAGCGCGATCCACCATTCGCCTGAGACCATGAAGCCTGCGCCCTCGGCAACCATGATGCCCCACTCCGCGGTCGGCGGCCGAACACCGAGGCCGATGAAGGACAGGCCCGCGGCGTTGAGGATCGCATAGCCCATGGTCAGCGACATCTGCACGATCATGATCGGCATGATGTTCGGCAAGATGTGCCCGAGCAGGATCCGGTACTCGCCATTGCCGGAGAGCCGCGCCGCCTGCACGAAGCCGGCGTTGCGGCGGACATTGGCCTCGGCGCGCGCGACGCGGGCGTAGAGCGGGAAGTTCACGATCGCGGTGGCGATGATGATGTTCTGCACGGTGTTGCCGAGCGCCGCGACGATGCCCATCGCCAGCACGAACAGCGGAAACGCCATGATGGTATCGGCGATGCGGCCGACGATGCGATCAGTCCAGCCGCCGAAATAGCCGGCAGCGATGCCGGCCAGCCCGCCCATCAGGAACACCAGCACGACGGACGCCACCGCGATGAAGGTGTCGAGCCGTGTCGCCACGATGACGCGGCTGAAGATGTCGCGGCCGAGTTGATCGGTGCCGAACCAGTGCGCGGCGGACGGCGGCTTCAATGCAGCTGCGGTGTCCGAGGCGAGCGGATCGTACGGCACGACGTAGGGCCCGAACAGCGCAGCAAACAGGATCAGGATCAAGAGCGCGAAGGCAAAGCCGGTGACCTTGTTCTCGCCGAGGACGTAGCGGGTTTGCTCAATGATCGCGGCGAGACCGGAGGTGCGTGCGGGACCGACCGGCTCAACAGTGGGGGCAACGCTGCTCATCTGTCCTCCCTACCCTTCCAGCCTGACGCGCGGATCGATCACGCCATAGAGGATGTCGATCAGGAGATTGAGCAGCACGTACATGACCGCCATGGTCAGCACGAAGCCCTGCACCGGCGCGAAGTCGGATGCGATCAGCGCCTCGACCGCGTAGGAGCCGATGCCGGGCCAGGCGAACACCTTCTCGACCAACACGTTGGCGCCGAGCAGGAAGGAGAACACCATGCTGAGCGTGGTGATGACCGGCAGCATCGCGTTACGGAAGGCATAGGTGACGATCACCTTGCCGGGCGACAGGCCGCTGGCGCGCGCGGTGCGGACGAAATCGGAGGCCAGCACCGCCAGCATCGAGGCGCGCGTCATGCGCGCGATCGGCGCCAGCGAGAAGATCGCGAGCGTCACCGCCGGCAGGATCAATTGGCTCAGCGCTGAGCGGAAGGCCTCGAAGTCGCGCGCGATCAGCGTATCGATCAGATAGAAGCCGGTAACCGTCGGCGGCGCGCTGGTGAATACGTCGAGCCGGCCGAGCGGCGCCGGCGCCCAGCCGAGCCGGAAATAGAACACATAGACCAGCACGAGCCCGGTGAAGAACACCGGCAGCGACACGCCGGCCGTCGTGGTGACGCGGCAGAGATGATCGATCCAGGAGCCCGGCCGCGTCGCCGCCAGCACGCCGAGCGGGATCGCGATCACGATCGAGACGACGAGGCCGAGCAAGGTCAGTTCAGCCGATGCCGGCAGGCGATTGCGCAGCTCGGCGGCAACCGGCTGCCCGGTGGTCAGCGACGTGCCGAGATCGCCATGAGCGAGATCGTTGCTGTAGCGGACGAACTGCTCGATCAGCGGCTTGTCGAAGCCGAGCTTCTTCCTGATCTGGTCGACCGCCTCTTTCGTTGCAGCAGGCCCTGCAAAATACGCCGCGGGATCGCCCGGCAGCGCGCGCGTCAGGAGGAACGTCACGATCACGACCCCGATCAGCGACGGAATCGCGAACAGCAGCCGCTTGCCGATCAGGGTCAGCATCGTGACCTCGCTGTTTCTGGCTGCGACGCCACAACGGGACTGGCAGGGCTCCCTCCCCCACGCACCCGGGGTCTACCCCGGGTGCGCATCAATGATCTGCGCAAGTCGGGCAAGCCCGACTTGCGGCGGGGGAGGGTTGGGGAGAGGGGTAAGCCCCACGCACCGGACTCGCGGCTACCCCCCTCCCTGCCCCTCCCCCACAAGGGGGGAGGGAATGAGAGAGTGGTACCCGCCTCACTTGAGCGACAAGCACAAGTCGATGCGCCGTAGACCGTCGACATGCGCCCTCACCCCTTCGCCATTGCGCGGTAGTCGAGGCGGCGATGGAACCAGTATTGGTAGCCCGAGATGTTCTTCTGCATCGCGACGTTGACGAAGGGCTGATAGAGCGGGATGCGCGGGATGTCGGCGAAGGCGAGATCGACGAAGCCTTTGACGTCGGAATCGTAGGCCGCGGTGTCGCCGGCTGCGGCAGCGGTGCGCGCGCCGTCGATGAGCTTATCCATCTCCGGCGACTTGTAGCTCATGGTGTTGAAGACGGAATTGTTGCCGTGATAGCACCAGTAGAAGAAGTACTCGGGGTAATCGAGCCAGCCCGAGAACACGTTGGTGAACAGCGGCATTTCCTTCTTGTTCAGCTCGGTGCGCCAGTTGGCGCCGGGCACCTTGTTGATCGTGGTCTTGATGCCGAGTTGCGCGAGACTCTCCTGCACCAGCACGCAGAGCGGCTCATTGACGCCCGCAAAATTCAGGTCGAACGAGATCGTGGTCTCGAAGCCGTTGGCGTAGCCCGCCTCGGCGAGCAGCGCCTTGGCCTTCTCCATGTCGGTGTTGTATTTTGTCGGCTGCGGCCAGGCGACCTCGGTCGGCTTGTCCTTTGCTGCGCCGAACATCGGGTTGGCGAGGCCGAACAGCACCGCATCCATGATCTTCTGATACGGCATCGCGTAGGCCAGCGCCTGCCGGACCTTGGGATTGTCGAACGGCGGCTTGGTCACGTTCATGCCGATATACTGGATGCCGTTGGAGAACGGCAGCGAGACCACGTTGAGCTTGCCGTTCGCCTTCATCTCCTGGAAGTCCTTGAACGGCAGCTCATAGGAGATGTCGGCGTCGCCGCGCTCGAGCAGCGCCCGGCGGTTGCCGGCCTGCGGCACCATCCGCCAGATCACGCGCTTGATCTTCGGCAACGGACCGCAGACCCAATCGTCGTTGCGCTCCATGACCACTTCGGTGCCGGCGGTCCATTTGGTCACCTTGTAGGCGCCGGAGCCCGCGGTCTGCTGCTTGGTGAATTCGAGACCCCACGGATCCTTCTCGCTGGCGCTCTTCTTGACGAGCTCGGAGTTAACGACACAGGGCACGATCACCGCGAGATCGGGGATCGTCAGCCTGTCCTTCCTGAGGAAATCGACGCGCACGGTATAATCGTCGACGATCACGAACTGCTCGGGCTTGGTGAGCGAGCCCGCGCTCATCTGGAAGGTCGGGAAGCCGCCGACGCTCACCGCGCGGTCGAGCGACCATTTGACGTCCTTCGCCGTGACCGGCGTGCCGTCATGGAATTTGGCGTTCTTGCGCAGCTTGAAGGTGACCGACATGTCGTCGATCTTCATGTCCTCGGCGAGTTCACCCTTGAACTTGTCGCGGTCGTAATAGGGCACGCCGCCCGGACCGCTCTTCATCTCGTGGCTGATCAGCCGGTCGTAGCAATTCCACGACACCTCATAGCCGGGCACGTTGGTGCCGATGCCGTGGATATCGAGATTGTTGGGGCCACCCTCGGAGACGATCAGCAGCGTTTCGGAACGGGCGTCGGCCTTTGCCGGCGACCAGATCGCGGGCGCGGTCGGCGCCAGCGCCCCGGCTGCCAGTCCAGACACCGATTTGAGGAAATCGCGACGCTTCATGTGATGCTCCAAATGCCTTCTTTGGAAAATGGCCTTGGAACAGGGATCGCAAGGTTTGTGCCAACCCTTAACGGATCGTTAGGTCGATCGAACACCTTGCAAATGCTAGCAAAAGGAAAAGCGGTAACTTGATCCGGCGAGATCGAGAACCGGTCATTGCATACAAAGGCAGATAACTTGCCCAATATGAGTGCAAGCAACAAGGTGCTGCTCGCCTTTTCGTGCAACCAGCGACCACCCGTCACTAGCTGGGACGCGGACTCATTAAGGCGCAGCCACAGGCGGCGGCCTGACGAGCAAAATACATGCGGTCGTCGATATAATCGGTGAGCTTGGAGCGCATGATTCGACCCCCAGTTTGGGGGTTTGGATCAAGTCATTCTGGCCGAAAGCAACGCTCCTAGCGGTGCGAGCGCGAGCTGTCAGTGGCGTGGCGGTAGGTGAGCCATCCCGTTTCACCCGTGAACGCTTGCAGGCAGACCTTCCCCCGGCCCTCCAGTGGCGTCAGTCATGCCGAGCTGGGAGCCGCTTTCGGCCAGGCGATCCAGCCAACGACTATCGATAGTGCCGCTACGACAAGCGGCGCCACCCCGTGCCCGTATTCGCCGTGGAGTGTGACGGTCGCGAGCGCCGCCAACATCACGGCGCAGCCGAGCGCCGAGCCCCACAGCCGCGTCCGTGCCCGCGCCAGCAGAACGGCGGTCGTGAGTTCAAGCGATCCCGTTACGAAATGGAACCAGTACGGGTATCCCCACCGCAGATATTCTTCGTAGATAGACCCAGGGGCGAAGATGTTGCTCAGCGATCCCACGACGAAGAAAGCTGCAAGCGTCAAGGCCGAGACTTGGCGCCAGGAAATCTTTGACATTTGTCCATACCTTTTCTGATTAGGGCGTCGCGGAGAGACGGCCGGCCGCGATGCATTCATTCCGAAGGAGATGCGAATTTCCGGAACAGGTCCGAAAGTCGCATCTCATCGCTGATCCGCGGACCTAAGCCGTGGCGACCTTCTGGGCCGCCGCGAAGACATCGCGGGGAAGCGTTGTGCCGACGACGCGCTCCGTGCCCGCTACGCCGAGGTCCATCCAGCCCGCGTTAACGGCGTCGAACATCGCTTCAGCCGGTCCGGTTTGGCCCTTCGGGATGCCGAACTGCTCGAATGCTGCCGGCCACTCGGCCCGCGGGACAGCGAAGGCCTTGACCTCGCGCTGCATGACATCGCCCAGTTGCGCTGCGACTTCATCCGCGCTGACCATCGAACCAAGTTCGATGACGCGATGCCCCGACCACGTCGGCCCGGTCAGCAGCGTCGCCACCTCGGCACCGATGTCGTTCGTCGCGACCATGGTCGATTTCCGGTTGGTCGGGTTGTAGTAGACGGGGAGCGTGCCGCCCTGGGCGACGTGCAGGCCGTAAAGGAAGTTTTCGAAAAAACCGCCGGCGCGCACGAAGGCGGTCGGCGATGTCAGTTTGCGAAAGCCTTGCTCCAGCAACGACAGGGCCGTGATCATCCCCAGCCCGCTGGTTCTGTCCGCCCCCATCGACGAGAGCCCGACGACCCGCGGCGGCGCGGCCTTGGTCAGCGCCTCGACATAGTTCGCGATGACGCCCTTGGCTTCCTTGAAGTCCGGCGAGGGGGCCCAGACGGCTGGCAACATTACAAGCGCGCCGTCGACGCCCTTGAGCGCCCGCTCGATGGCGGCCGTGTCGTTCCAGTCGCCGTCCACCAGTTCCACGCCCTGGTCCGTCCAGCTTGCCGCCTTCGCGCGGTCGCGAACCAGGGCGCGTACTTTCTTACCTTGCGCCAACAGGTGCCTGGCCGCTGCGCCGCCGACTTTTCCGGTAACTCCAGTGACTAGAAACATGCGTATTCTCCGGGTGCTAAATGGCCTATATTCTAGGGTAGGTCTCACATAGAGACCTCAGACCTGCGCCGTAAGGAGGCAGTTTTTTGTAACCAGGAGAGAAAAAGGGGACCGGCATGAGCGACGCATTGAGCGCGATCGAGCGTTTCAGCCGATATCAATCGGACGACGCCCAGTCAGTAGAACCCGTGCATTGCCCGGTGCGCGACGTGCTCGACTGCATCGGCGACAAGTGGAGCATACTAATGATCATGACCCTCGCGACGCGACCGCAGCGCTTCGGCGAGCTTCGCCGAGCCATCCGCGACATCTCGAAGCGCATGCTCACACAGACGCTGCGCGACTTGGAGCGCGACGGACTTATCACCCGCCATGTCTTTCCGACCAAGCCGCCGAGCGTTGAATATCGCCTTTCCCCGCTAGGAGCTTGTCTGGATAGTCGCTGTTCAAATCTGGTCGGGTCTGATTCAACATTGGGCGATGAGCAAGTATTTTCGGCCTTGGAACATCGATCAGACGCTGCTTCTGCCGCCGAATGTGCAGGACTTCGTGCCGAAAGGCCATGTCTCGCGGTTTATGGTTGATCTGGTGCGGGAGAGCCTCGATCTCAGGGAGATCATGGGCAGCTATGTGAGCGGGCTTGGGCAGCCGCCGTTTGATCCGCGGATGATGGTGGCGCTGCTGCTGCATAGCTATGCGAGTGGGCTGTATTCGTCGCGTCGGACTGCCAAGGCCTGCCGGGAGCGGAACGATTTTGTGATGATCGTGGCGCTGGATGCGCCGGATTTTCGGACGATCAGCGACTTTCGCAAGCGACATTTGAAGGCGCTCGGCGCGCTATTCGTGCAGGTTCTGAAGTTGTGCGAGACGGCCGGGCTGGTCAAGCTCGGTCATGTCGCGCTGGATGGTACGAAGATCAAGGCGAACGCGTCGAAACACAAGGCGATGAGTTATGAGCGCATGAAGAAGCGCGAGGCGGAATTGAAGGCCGAGGTCGCTCGCATGCTGGCGGCCGCCGAGGCGGCGGATGCCTCGGAGGATGAGACTTTCGGCAACAGCGACGAACTGCCGGACTGGACCGTCGACAAGCAGAAACGGCTGGCGAAGATCCAGCAAGCGATGGCGGCGCTGGAAGCGGACGCCAAACTGGCGGCTGAGGAAGAGCGCCGCATCGAGGCCGAAAAGGAACAGCAGCGCCAGGCCGAAGGCCGCAAGAAGCCGGGCAAACCGGCGGCGCTGCCATCGGAGGAACCCAATCCCAAGGCGCAACGCAACTTCACCGATCCGGAAAGCCGCATCATGAAGTCGAAGGATGGCTTCGTTCAGGCCTATAATGCCCAGGCGGCCGTCGATGCACATGCCCAGATCATTGTCGCGCAAGAACTGACCCAGCACGGCAGCGATCAGGGCCAGTTGGTGCCCCTGATCGAGGCCATCGAGAGCAATCTTGGCCGCAAGCCGCGGCAGGCCTCAGCGGATTCCGGCTACTGCAGCGAAGCCAATCTCGAAGCGCTCGACACACGCAGCATCGATGGCTATGTCGCGCCCGGACGCGCCAAACACCCGACAGTAGCGAACGGAAAAGTCGGCGGCCCGCTGACACAGGCCATGCGAAAGAAGATCGACGATGGCGGCTTCGAAACACCCTACCGATTGCGAAAGCAAGTGGTGGAGCCGGTGTTCGGGCAGATCAAACAGGCAAGAGGCTTCCGCCAGTTCCTGTTGCGGGGCATCGAGAAAGTGCGCGCCGAGTGGACAATGATCTGCACCGTCCATAACCTCCTCAAGCTGTTCAACCTCGCAAACGCAGCCTGAGCCTGCTACTCTACAACAAATGCCCGTCACGAAAACATATCTGGACGGGCTCCTAGGCCAATCCCTGCTGGACCCGATGGCGAGCCTCATCGATTGGGCCGACCGTCGCTATTCGGATATCCATGCTGCGCGCGTCCGCTTTGACGGAGCCCCCTGTGATGTCCCGCGTTAGTGATGTGAAACAGAAGTTCACGTCATCGCGTGTGTGAGGTTTGGCGGCGTGCTTCCGATGCAGATACAGCAGCCGGTTCGTTAACTCGTCGCCGAGGATGTCGGCATTCGTTACGGTGATGGCCGCTGGCGGAACCTCAAGTCTACCCTCCTGCTGCGCGACGAGTCAGAGCTGACGGCGATCCCGGAATTGCGGCGTTCAATAATAGTCCGGCCAGATCAACTGCTGAAGCTGCACGAGATCGTCGACCCGGTCCGGCCACCCCTCGATGCAGATGTGCCGGAGCGGATCGCTGGCCCAGTGCAGCATCAGCAGTGCCATCAGCCGCCGCTTCAGCGCGAACGTCACGTCGGCACGCGCGATGCCAAAACCGTCGAACAGGCTGCGCACAAGCCGCGGATTCCCGGCGGCCATGAAGGCGCTGGGACCGAGCAAATCGTACTCGCCCCAGCCGGTCCGGACGTCGCCGAAGTCGAACAGGCCGGCGACGTGCCAACCGTCGGCCCGGCGCCCGAGCAGGAAATTCTCCGGGATGTATTCGCCGGTCAGGATCACCGGCGGCGCGTCCATCGGGATCAATTCGGCAGCGTCTCGCAAGAGATCATCGAGCCCGGCGAGGAATTTCGCCGGCAGGCCGAGCCGTTCGTGCCGCGCCCGGCATTGCGCGATCTGCCCGCGCATGAAGGCCTCCCAGCGCGGCTCGATCGCAAGCAGCCGGCCGGGCGGCACGCGCTGCACCGCCGCGATCACGGCGCCGATCTCGGCGAGCACGCGCTCCCGTTCGACCTCCGACAGCGATGGCCACACCTCCGAGCCGACGGTGCCGGACAGGCGGGTGATGACGAGATACGGCCAGCCGTCCCGCTCGCCCTCCGCGATCAGGTCGGGGATCGGAAAGCCGAGCCGTCCGCGCAACTCCGCCAGCGCGCCGCGTTCGGAGATGAATTGCGGGCGCAGAAACGGCGGAAAGAGTTTCAGGATCAGCTCACCGTCGAGCCCGATAACGAGATTGGTGCCGGTCGAGAACACATGCGGCGCAGCGCATGACAGCCCATGGCCGTCGGCAATATCGCGCACGACGGGCAGCCAGCGCGACGTGTCGCTGCGCCAGGCGCGGTAGGTGTCGTAGGTGGTGATGGGAGGCAGGGATATCATTTCAAGGAATCTCGTAGCCCAATCTATCCCCGTCATCCCCGCGCGAAGGCTTCGCCTTTGTTGCTGGAGGTGCGAGCGGAGCGAGCCTCGGGATGACGGAATTGGTTTGCGCACCTTGGTCGGTTTCATCACCCGCGCATGCGGGTGATCCAGTATTCCAGAGACGCCAGTGATCGAACCGAGGGGCCGCGGCGTACTGGATCGCCCGGTCAAGCCGGGCGATGACAGCGGTGGATGAGGGCAAAGCCTCGCATTCTCTCAGGATGACGGAGAAGCAGTTGCGTCGCACATGCCCCCTCACCGGTCCGGATTGGCGCGCTCGAACTGGCGCAGCAGGCGGTTGCCGCGTTCGACGGCGTTGTCCATCGCGGCCTGCGCCGAACGCTTGCCGGCGAACACCTGCTCGAGCTCCTCCTCGATCACATCGCGGATCAGGACGAACGAGCCGAGGCGGATGCCCTTCGAGTTGTCGGTCGGCGGCTTCAACGTGACCTCCTCGATCGACATCGAGGCGCCGGGATTGCGATCGTAGAAGCCCTGCGTGCGGGTGAGATCGAACGCGGCGCGGGTGATCGGCAGGTAACCCGTGTTCTGATGCCAGGCGGCCTGCACCTCCGGCCGCGACAGATAGGCGAAGAACTTCGCCACCCCGGCATATTCGGCACGCGGCCGGTCGCGCAGCACCCACAGCGTCGCGCCGCCGATGATCGAATTCTGCGGCGCGCCCTGCACGTCGGGATCGTACGGCATCATGCCGTAGCCGACCTCGAATTTCGAATTGGCCCTGATGTCCGCGCGGGTGCCCGACGAGCCGATGAAGATGCCGCACTCGCCCTTCTGGAAGCGCGGCTCGGCCAACTGCCCGCGGCCGCTATAGTCGAAGGTCTTGTCGGCCTGCCACTGCGCGAGCTGCGCGATATGGCGCACCAGCAGCGGGTTGTTGAAGATCAGCTGCGCGTCGAGCCCGGAGAATCCGTTGGCCTTGGTCGCGATCGGCAGATTGTGGAAGGCGGAGAAATTCTCGACGTTGATCCAGGACGGCCACGACGTGGTCACCCCGCACATTGCGCCTGCGGCGCGCAGCCGCTTGGCCGCGATGCCGAGCTCCGGCCAGGTCCTCGGAGGCTGGCTCGGATCGAGCCCGGCCGAACGGAACATATCCTTGTTGTAGTAGAGGATCGGCGTCGAGGCGTTGAACGGAAACGACAGCATGTTGCCGTCGACATCGGCATAGTAGCCGGCGACCGCCGGCAGATAGGCCGACGGCGTGAACGCCTCCGATTGATCGCGCATCAGCTCGAACACCGGATAGATCGCGCCGCGCGCCGCCATCATGGTTGCGGTCGCGATCTCGTTGACCTGAACGATTGCCGGCTGGCTGTGCGAGCGAAAGGCGAAGATCGCCGCCGTGACGGTTTCGGTGTAATTGCCCTTGTAGGCGGGCACGATCCGGTAGTCGGATTGCGAGGCGTTGAAATCGGCGGCAAGCTTCTCGAGCTGCTTGCCGAGCTCACCCGACATCGCGTGCCACCACATGATCTCGGTCGCAGCCTGCGCAGGCGATACAAGCAGGAGGGTCGCCACGGTGAGTTGCAGGAGTTTGAAAGCGAACTTCACGACGAGCGTTCCTCGATGCCAGCGCGCAGTCATAAGGCGCCACAACCCCGGATTCAATCGAGACCGCAGGTTGCAGCGCGGATTTAACGTTTGGCCGATGGGCGAACCACCCACGTTCTGCTAGAAAGCATTGAACCTTTTCCTCCCGCCCTGGACACAAATCACAAGGGGAATTGTAGCCTGTGTACCGCCGCGCCGGCCTTTCGCGGACAATGATGCTTGCCGTCGTGCTGTTATGGACAGCGGTTTCGGCGAGTGTTTCTGCGCGTGAATTCCGCACTGCCGATACCCAGAATGAGGACTATCCGACCGTTCAGGCACTGAATTACATGGACCGCCTGATCGCCGAGCGGACCTCCGGCCGGCACCGCATCGTGGTCTTCCATTCCCGCCAGCTCGGCGAGGAAAAGGAGACGCTGGAGCAGACCCGGGCCGGCGCCATCGATCTGAACCGGACCAATGTCGCGCTGATCGGAACCATGGTGCCATCGGTCAACGTGCTGGCGATGCCGTTCCTGTTTCGGTCGCTTGAGCACCTGCAACATGTGCTGGACGGACCGATCGGGACCGAGATCCTGAACAGTTTCGAAGCCCATGGCTTCGTCGGATTGACCTTCTACGATTCCGGCGCCCGCTCGATCTATAACAGCGTCCGCCCGGTGCGCTCGCTCGACGACCTCAAGGGGCTGCGGCTGCGCGTGCAGCAATCCGAGCAGATGTCGGACATGATCCGCGCGCTCGGCGCCCAGCCGGTCGAAATGCCCTACGGCCAGGTGCTGACCGGGCTCGCCAACCGGTTGATCGATGGCGCGGAGAACAACTGGCCGTCCTTCGTCACCACCGGCCACTACAAATACGCCGGCTACTACACATTGACCCGGCACACCATGAGCCCGGAAGTGCTGGTGATGTCGCGCAAGGCCTGGGCCAGCCTCTCGCCGGACGAGCAGACCATCTTCCGCGATGCCGCGCAGCGCTCCAGCATCTATATGCGCGATAAGTGGCGGGAGCTCGAGGAGCGCTCGCGCAAGCAGGCGGAGCTGGCGGGCGTCAAGGTCGTGACCGATTTCGACCGCAAGCCGTTCGAGGCGGCGATGGCCGGCATCTATGCCAGGGCCGAGCGCGATCCCGCGATGTCGGCGCTGATCGAACGCATCCGCAACATGGAGTAACCGGATCTTGGCTGCACCCAAACAGGACAGGACGACACGGCGGCCGGCGGCCTTTGGGCCGCAGGGCCGTTTCCGTATCGTCCAGTTGCTGCGTGCGGTGCCGATCCGCTGGCGCATTCTTTCGATCGCGCTGCTCAACTCCGCGGTCGTGATCGTGCTCGCGGTGCTGATCTGGAACGGTTCGAAGGTGCTCGGCTCCGCCTGGGAGGATGTCCGCCAGGTGCGGGAATCCGACAAGATCCTGGCCAAGCTCGAAAGCGAGACCAGCCGGCTGCAGAACCTGATCCACCGCTACATCAACCAGCCGAGCCCGGACCTGTTCGCGGAAATCCTGCTGCTGCGCGAGGCCGTGCTCGGCACGCTGACCAACCGGGCCTCGACCGACCCGATGCTGTCGGGCTCGGTCGAGCAGCTGGAACGCGTCACCAGCCGCTTCCTCGACGGCTTCGGTGAATTGCGCACCTTGCAGACCAAGATCTCCAAGACCTATGACGAACAGGTGCTGACGCCGACCAAGGACATGGCCGGACTCTATTCGATCATCGAGGGCGCGACCGGGCATCGCGACGCGCTGATCTGGCCCGCACTCGGCAAGTCCCGCGAAGCGTTCACCTCGCTGCTGGTCGCCGCCAACGCCTACTACCTCTCGCTTTCCTCGTCATCGGCCGAGGAGGCCCGCCGCAACATCGATACGATCGAAAAGACCATCCCGGTCATGACCGATATGGCCGAGAACGATTTGCAGCGCATGGCGCTGGCGCGGCTCAAGGTCAAGACCGCCGAGCTGCGCGACGGGCTCGGCAAGCTGAGCGAACAGCTCACCAACCGCACCGACCTGTTGCGCAACTCGATCGACGCCAGCCAGGCCGACGCGATCGGCGCGATCGACGATCTCTCGGTGAAGATGCGCCAGCGCGAGCAGAAGGCGCAGGAGACCTTCGACAGGACGCTGTCCTCGATTTCGCGCCGGGTGCTGTCGATTGCCGTGATCTTCCTCGGCGTCATCATGTCGGCCGGCGTCATGATCGCACTGTCGATCCGGCTGCCGCTTGCGCAGATCATGGCCTCGATGCGCACGATCACCTCGGGCGATCTCGACCGGCCGGTGCAGGGCACCTCGGCCAAGGACGAGGTCGGCGCGATGGCGCGCGCGGTCGAGGTGTTCCGCGAGAACGCCATCGCCAAGCGCAAGACCGAGGACGAGCTGCGCACCTCCAAGGAGAAGGCCGAAAGCGCGCTGCTCGAGCTCAATGCAGCGCAGCAGAACCTGATCGATGCGGAGCGCCTCGCCGCGCTCGGCGGCCTCGTGGCCGGCGTCGCCCACGAGGTCAACAACCCGATCGGCATCAGCCTGACGGTGGCCTCGAGCTTTGCCCGCCGCGCCGAGATGTTCGACAACGACCTGAAGACCGAGCCGCTGCGCCGCTCCAAGCTCGACGACTTCGTGCGCGCCTCGCGCGATGCATCGCAACAGCTGGTCTCCAACCTGCAGCGCGCCGGCGAACTGATCCAGTCGTTCAAGCAGGTCGCCGTCGACCGCTCGCACGCCGAGCGCCGCCAGTTCAGCCTCGGCGAAGCGACCGACCAGATTGTCGCGAGCCTGCGGCCGGTGCTGAAGAAGGCCGCCATCGCGCTGTCCGTCGACGTGCCCGAGGGGCTCCTGATCGACGGCTATCCCGGCGCCTATGGGCAGATTTTAACCAATCTTTTCCTCAACGCCGTCAATCATGCCTTCGCGGACGGCCGCTCCGGCAACATCACGATCTCGGCCCGCGGACGCGGCGCCGACGACGTCGAGATCATCTTCGCGGATAACGGGGCGGGCATGACGCCGGACGTGCAAAGGCAGGCGTTCGACCCGTTTTTTACGACGCGCCGCAACGAAGGTGGTACGGGCCTCGGCCTCCATATCGTCTATAACCTGGTCACCCAGCAGCTCGGCGGACGCATGATGCTGGAGTCAAGGGTAGGACAAGGCACCACTTTTCGCATTATCATGCCCAGGATCGCCAAGGGGATTGCCATAGGCCAGCCCACGATCACTGACGCAGCAGCTGACGGAACCAGTCAATGGCCGAACAGGACGATGTCCTCCAACTGATCGACGATACCGAGAGCCCCCCGGAGGACTCGTCGGCCCGCAAATGGAGGATCGCCGTCATCGACGACGATCACGCCGTCCATGAAGGCACCCGGTTCGCGCTCAGCGACTACAATCTGAACGGCTCGACGCTGGAAATCCTCTCGGCCTACTCCGCGGCCGAAGGCCGCACGCTGATGCGGGACAACCCTGATATCGCAGCCGTGCTGCTCGACGTCATCATGGAGACCGACGTCGCCGGCCTCGAGCTCGTCGAGTACATCCGCAACGAGATCAAGAACGAGACCGTCCGCATCATCCTGCGCACCGGCCAGCCCGGCCAGGCGCCGGAACGGCGCGTCATCGTGCAGTACGACATCAACGACTACAAGGCGAAGACCGAGCTCACCGCCGACAAGCTGTTCACCTCGCTGACGGCGGCGCTGCGCAGCTACCAGCAGCTCGAGCGCATGGTGCAGACAAGGCGCGGGCTCGAGATCATCATCGACGCCGCCTCGACCCTGTACGATTTCAAGTCGATGCAGCGTCTCGCCGAAGGCGTGCTGACCCAGCTCGCCTCGCTGCTCAATGTCGATTGCGCCGGGATCCTGGTGCTGCGCGACGACGGCAACGCGGCCGCATGCGATTTCTCGGTGCTGGCCTGCTCGGGCTGCTACAGCCGCTTCATCGGCACCACCTCGTCGAAGGCGCTCGATGCGGACCTGCGGCACATGGTGGAGGCCGCGTTCCAGCGCCGCAAGAACGAGTTCGCCGACCACCGCAGCGTGCTCTATTCGCGCACCGGCAGCGGCCGCGAGGTCGTGGTGCTGCTGCAGGCCGAACGCCAGCTCTCCGACACCGACCGTGCGCTGGTCGAGATCTTCTCGAGCCGGCTGTCGATCGCGTTCGACAATGTGATCCTCTACCAGCAGCTGCACGAGGCCAACAGCCAACTCGAGGACCGCGTCGCGCAGCGCACCCGCGCGCTGATGCAGGCCAACCGGCGGCTGTCGGCGCAGTGGCTGCGGCTGCAGCGCGCCAACGGCTTCAAGAACGAGATCCTCGGCACCGTCGCCCACGACCTGAAGAATCCGCTCGGCGTGATCCTCGGCCGCACCGAGATGCTGACCGAACTGATCGGCGCCGGCTCGCCGAAGGAGAGCGTCACGTCGCAGGTCGAGCACATCAGGGATGCCACCAAGCGGCTGACCTCGATGGTCGACCACCTGATCTCGGATGCGATGGCCGATGCCTTCGACATCACCATTCGCCGCGAGCCGGTCGACGTCGCGGCCCTCGTCAACGAGGTCACCGAGGCCAATTTGCCCTCGGCCGTCAACAAGCAGCAGAGCATCTCGGTCTCGGGTCCGCAGCATTTCGTCACAATGTGCGACTCCGACCGGATCCGCGAGGCGATCGACAACCTCGTCAGCAACGCCATCAAATACTCGCCGATCGGCGGCAAGATCACGGTCTCGGTCAGCCACGAGGGCGAAGACACCGTAATCCGCATCTCCGACCAGGGCCCCGGCCTCAGCCCCGAGGATCTCGGGCGGCTGTTCGGCCGGTTCCAGCGGCTGTCGGCCAAGCCGACCGCGGGCGAGAGCTCGACCGGCCTCGGCCTCTCCATCGTCAAGCGCATCATCGACATGCATGGCGGCCATGTGACCGCTCAGAGCCCCGGTCCCGGACAGGGGTCGACCTTTACGGTTACACTGCCGGCGACAGAGACATCATGAACCAGAACCCGCATATCTTCATCGTCGACGACGAGGCGCCGGCCCGCGAGATGGTCGGCGATTACCTCAAGATGCACGGCTTTGGCGTGACGCTGTGCGATGGCGGCAAGAGCCTGCGCAAGGAGATCGAGAGCAGCACGCCCGATCTCGTGGTGCTGGACCTCAACATGCCCGAGGAAGACGGGCTGTCGATCATTCGCGACCTCAAGAGCAAGATCAACGTCCCCGTCATCATGCTGACAGCTACTGCCAGCCCGATCGACCGCGTCGTCGGCCTCGAGCTCGGCGCCGACGATTACGTCGCAAAACCCTGCGAGCTGCGCGAGCTGATGGCGCGCATCCGCTCGGTGCTGCGGCGGAGCGGCCCCGCGAAATCAGCAGCGCCGGAACCGGCCGGTGCGAAGGCCGAAAAGGAGCAATTGGTGCGGTTCGGCACCAAATGGCTCGATCTCGAGGCCCAGGCCTTGCGCGACGACGAGGGCAATGAGCACCCGCTGACGGCCTCCGAATTCGGCCTGCTGAAGGTGTTCGCGGCCAATCCGAAGCGGGTTCTGTCGCGCGAGCGGCTGCTGGAACTCGCCAATGCGCGCGACGCGGAAGCCTTCGACCGCGCCGTCGACCTGCGCATCATGCGGATCCGCCGCAAGATCGAATTCGATCCGACCAAGCCATCGGTGATCCGGACCATCCGGGGCGGCGGCTACCTGTTCTCGCCGACCGGCGACAAGGCCTGACTCGTTTTGTCTTTATCCCGTCATCCTGAGGAGCGCGGAACGCGCGTCTCGAAGGATGCACGGCCCGACTGGTGGCCGTCGATCCTTCGAGACGCCTGCTTCGCAGGCTCCTCAGGATGACGGGTCTCAAATCCACCGAAATCGCTGTGCGGCGCACCCAGAATCCACACAGCAAAGGCTGTCAATCCGCGCAAAAATCCCTAAGTTTCGGCCATGCCGAAAACAGCCTCCACAGACCCCGCCAAATCAGCCCCGAAGACCGCCCCCAAGCCCGTTGCCGCCGAGCCCGTTGCTACCAAGGCCGCGGCGAAGGGCGACCATGTCTTCCTGGTCGACGGTTCGGGCTACATCTTCCGCGCCTATCACGCGCTGCCGCCGCTGAACCGCAAGTCCGACGGGCTGCAGGTCAATGCCGTGCTCGGCTTCTGCAACATGCTGTGGAAGCTGCTGCGCGACATGCCGGAGGACAACCGGCCGACCCATCTGGCGATCGTGTTCGACAAGTCAGAGGTCACCTTCCGCAACAAGCTCTATCCCGACTACAAGGCGCACCGGCCGCCGGCGCCGGACGATTTGATCCCGCAATTCGCGCTGATCCGCGAGGCGGTGCGCGCTTTCGACCTGCCCTGCCTCGAGCAGTCAGGCTTTGAGGCCGATGATCTGATCGCGACCTATGCGCGGCTGGCGACCGAGCGCGGCGCCACCACGACGATCGTGTCTTCCGACAAGGACTTGATGCAGCTCGTCAACGACAAGGTCGTGATGTACGACACCATGAAGGATCGCCGCATCGGCCGCGACGAGGTGATCGAGAAATTCGGCGTGCCGCCGGAGAAGGTGGTCGAGGTGCAGGCGCTGGCCGGCGATTCCACCGATAACGTTCCCGGTGTGCCAGGCATCGGCATCAAGACCGCGGCACAATTGATCATCGAGTATGGCGATCTCGATCAGCTGCTGTTCCGCGCCGGCGAGATCAAGCAGCCGAAGCGGCGCGAGGCGCTGCTCGAGAACGCCGAGAAAGCCCGCATCTCGCGCCAGCTCGTGCTGCTCGACGACAAGGTCGCGCTCGACGTGCCGCTCGACGACCTTGCCGTGCATGAGCCCGACTCGCGCCGGCTGGTCGCCTTCCTCAAGGCGATGGAGTTCTCCACCCTCACCCGCCGCGTCGCCGAATACGCGCAGATCGATCCCGCCAATGTCGACGCCGATCCCGGCAACAAGAGCGGCGCCAGCGTGTTCTCGCCACTGCCGCCGTCGGATGTCACGCCCGCGCCCGGAAACGGATCGACCGCTTCTGCACCCGCAACGCCGGCTTCGAGAGAGCGCGGCAAGCCGAGCGGCGCGCGCGATGACAAGAACTCCAGCCTGAAGGGTACGCCGGGAGCGCTGGCTGGGACCCGCGGCGAAGCGATCCGCAACACCGGCTTCGACCGCAAGGCGTATCAGGCGATCGGCAGCCTCGACCAGCTCAAGGCCTTCGTCGCCCGCGTGCCCGACACCGGCTATCTCGCGATCGAGGCGATGTCCGAATCGATCGACCCGATGCAAGGCGAGCTCTCGGGACTTGCACTGGCACTGGCGCCGAACGACGCCTGCTACGTGCCGCTCAGCCACCGGCAGCCCGGCGGCGGCGCAGGCCTGTTCGATGCAGGTCTCGCACCCGGCCAGATCAAGGCTGCCGACGCGCTTGCGGCGCTGAAGCCGCTGCTGGAGTCCGTTGGAATTCAGAAGGTCGGCTTCAACGTCAAGTTCACCTCGGTGATGCTGGCGCAGCACGGCATCACGCTGCGCAACATCGATGATGCGCAGCTGATGTCTTACGCACTCGATGCCGGCCGTGGCTCGCATGCGCTGGAGTCGCTCGCCGAACGCTGGTTCGAGCATGCCGTCGTCAGCTATGGCGGCCTCGTCGGCAGCGGCAAGGGCAAGCTGACCTTCGATCAGGTCACGATCGACAAGGCGACCGAATACGCCGCCGAAAGCGCCGATTTGATCCTGCGGCTGTGGCGCGTGCTGAAGCCGCGCCTCGTCGCCGAGCGGATGACCACGGTCTACGAGACGCTGGAGCGGCCGCTGGTGTCGGTGCTGGCGCGGATGGAGCGGCGCGGCATCTCGATCGACCGCCAGGTGCTGTCGCGCCTGTCGGGTGATTTCGCCCAGACCGCGGCGCGCGTCGAGGCCGAGATCCAGCAGATCGCCGGCGAGCCGGTCAATGTCGGCAGCCCGAAGCAAATCGGCGACATCATTTTCGGCAAGATGGGATTGCCAGGCGGCACCAAGACCAAGACCGGCGCCTGGTCGACCACCGCGCAGGTGCTGGACGATCTCGCTGAACAAGGCCTCGAATTCCCCAAGAAGATCCTGGAGTGGCGCCAGGTCTCGAAGCTGAAATCGACCTACACCGACGCGCTGCCGACCTACGTCAATCCGCAGACCCATCGTGTGCACACCACCTACGCGCTGGCTGCGACCACGACGGGGCGGCTGTCGTCGAACGAGCCGAATTTGCAGAACATCCCTGTCAGAACCGAGGACGGCCGCAAGATCCGCCGCGCCTTCATCGCGACGCCGGGTCACAAGCTGGTGTCGGCCGACTACTCCCAGATTGAGCTGCGGCTGCTTGCCGAGATCGCCGACGTGCCGGTGCTGCGTCAGGCATTCCGCGACGGGCTCGACATTCACGCCATGACCGCCTCCGAAATGTTCGGCGTGCCGATCAAGGATATGCCGAGCGAGGTGCGCCGCCGCGCCAAGGCGATCAACTTCGGCATCATCTACGGCATCTCGGCGTTCGGCCTCGCCAACCAGCTCGGCATCGCCCGCGAGGAAGCTTCCGCCTACATCAAGAAATATTTCGAGCGCTTCCCGGGCATCCGCGCCTATATGGACGAGACCAAGGACTTCTGCCGCCGCAACGGCTATGTGACGACGCTGTTCGGCCGCAAGTGCTATTACCCCGATATCAAGGCCTCCAACGCCTCGGTGCGCGCCTTCAACGAACGCGCCGCGATCAACGCCCGCCTGCAGGGCACCGCCGCCGACATCATCCGCCGCGCCATGATCCGGGTCGAGGACGCACTCGCCGAGAAGAAGCTCTCGGCGCAGATGCTGCTGCAGGTGCACGACGAACTGATCTTCGAGGTGCCCGACGACGAAGTCGCGGCGACGCTGCCCGTCGTGCAAAAGGTGATGCAGGATGCGCCGTTCCCCGCGGTGATCCTGTCGCTGCCGCTGCAGGTCGACGCCCGCGCCGCCAACAATTGGGACGAGGCGCACTAGCTTTCTTGCCTCTCCCGCTTGCGAGGGAGGCCGACGCGCGCGAAGCGTGCGGCGGGTGGGGGCTCTCACCGCTGAAAGATTCTGCGCGGAGACACCCCCACCCCGCCCTCCTCCGCAAGCGGGAGAGGGAGCCCTCGCACCACCGCTGCCGCTACATTGCTCCGAGAGCAATTCCAGCATGGCCGCGTGGCGGATGACACGCTAGAAATGCGTGCATCCCCTCGCGAGACCCATCATGCCCCACACATCCGCTCTGCTCGGCTTTGCACTCGTCTGCCTCGGCATGGTGCTGACGCCGGGCCCGAACATGATGTACCTGATCTCGCGCTCGATCACGCAAGGGCCCGGGGCCGGCATCGTCTCGCTCGGCGGCGTTGCGCTCGGCTTCGTGTTCTACATGCTGTGCGCGGCGTTCGGCATCACCGCGCTGCTGTTTGCGATTCCCTACGCCTATGACGCGCTGCGCTTTGCCGGCGCCGCCTATCTGCTCTGGCTGGCATGGCAGGCGCTGAAGCCTGGCGGCCGCTCGCCGTTCCAGGTCAGGACGCTCAAGGTCGACGGCCCGCGCAAGCTGTTTGCGATGGGCTTCGTCACCAATCTGCTGAACCCGAAGATCGCGATGCTTTATCTCGCGCTGCTGCCGCAGTTCATCGATCCCGCAGGCGGCAGCGTGCTGACGCAGTCGCTCGCGCTCGGCTCGATCCAGATCGTGATCAGCGTCAGCGTCAACGCGATGATCGCGCTCGCCGCCGGCTCGATCGCGGTGTTCCTCGGCACCCGCCCGACCTGGCTGCTGGTGCAGCGCTGGCTGATGGGCACGGTGCTCGCAGGGCTTGCGATGAAGATGGCGCTGGAAGCGCGGAGGGCGTAACGCTGTCATGCCCCGCGAAGGCGGGGCATCCAGTACGCCGAGACCCCTCGGCTAAAGCACAGACGTCTCTGGAATACTGGATCACCCGCATTCGCGGGTGATGACAGCCGTCGCACCCTCAATCCAGCTTCGCGTCCATGCCGCGCTTGGTGGCGGGGCGGGCCATCAGCGTCTCGTACCAGCGCTTGACGTTGGGGAAGTCGGCCAGATCGACCTTGTGGCGCGGATGGCGCCAGGCCCAGCCGAGGATGGCGAAATCGGCGACCGAGAGATCGCCGGCGACGAAGTCGCGGCCATCCAGCCGACGGTCCAGCACGCCGTAGAGCCGCCGCGTCTCAGCCATGTAGCGCTTCAGGCCATAGGCGCGGTCCTGCTCGTCCTCCAGCGCGATGAAATGATGCACCTGGCCCGGCATCGGGCCGAAACCGCCCATCTGCCACATCAGCCATTCATAGACCGGAATCCGCTCGGCGAGCGGCTTCGGCAGGAACTTGCCGGTCTTCTCGCCGAGATAGAGCAGGATCGCACCGGACTCGAAGATGCTGATACGCTTGCCGCCGGGGCCATCCGGGTCGACGATCGCGGGGATCTTGTTGTTCGGGCTGATTTCGAGGAAGCCGGGCGCCATCTGCTCGCCCTTGCCGATATTCACCGGGATCACCTTGTAGGGCAGGCCCATTTCCTCCAGCGCGACGGAGATCTTGCGGCCGTTGGGCGTGTTCCAGGTGTGCAGCTCGATGGACATTTCCGCTTCCCTCGCAAGTGTTTGGCGCTTGCTTTAGGGGGAAGGCGTTGATGGCACAACCCGCGCTTTCCGCACACGGCTGCGCTGAAATGGCGGCGCGGGCACTGTTGACGGCGGGATTTACCCGCTGGAATGTGCCGGAGACCGCCGATAGATTGCCGGCCGCCGCAAACCCCTAAAAGCCCCCAAAGGGAAAAAGCCTTGTCCAAATCAGCCTCCCGCGCCCGCCTCGCCGAGATCATCCGCAAGCGTTCGTTCGGCCGCGGCGAGATCACGTTGGCGTCGGGCCGCAAGAGCGACTTCTATTTCAACCTGAAGCCGACGATGCTCGATCCCGAAGGCGCGGCGCTGCTCGCCGAGCTCACCTATGAGGCGCTGAAGGATGACAATCTGGATTTCGTCGGCGGGCTCGAGATGGGCGCAGTGCCGCTCGCCGGCGCCATCGCACAGCTCTCCTGGCTGAAGGGCCACCCGATCGCCGCCTTCTTCGTGCGCAAGAAGCCGAAGGAGCACGGCGCGCGGCTTGCCGTCGAAGGGCTCGCCAAGGGAGAGACCCTGGCAGGCAAGCGGATCGTGATCGTCGAGGACGTCACCACGACAGGCGGCTCGGCGCTGAAAGCGGTGGAAGCCGTGCGCGAGGCCGGCGGCGAGATCGCGCTGGTCTTCACCATGGTCGACCGCGAGGAAGGCGCCACCGAGACGTTTGCCGAAGCCGGACTGCCGTTCCGCGCGCTGTACAAGGCCGGCGAGTTTTTGAAGGGCTGAGACTTTCTGTTCTCCCTCGCCCCGCTCTCTTGTCCGCCGAAGCCCGCCTTCGGGCGAAGGCGGATGCGGGGTCGAGACGAGCGAAGCTCGCTCTTGGAGGGTTGGGGTGAGGGGCCTCTCTCCTCAGTTGCGATCGTCGAGAGACCTGTACCCCTTAGCCCGGATCGCATTCCGCTAACGCTGCATGCGATCCGACCTCTCCCCGCAAGCGGGGCGAGGTAGATAAGATTCGCGCAGCTTCGCCTTCTTCCTGTGACGCCGTCACGCACGATCAATCGCTCGTTTACCATCCCGCACTATGGTGAATCCGCCGGGGCACCTTGTCGCCGCGGCGTGGTGCGTCGGTGGAGTTGGCGTTGCGTACAGAGTTGAGTGATCGGCGCATGCGGCGCCGCGTGATGCTTGCCGCCGCAGCGTTTGCGGGTTCCGTGCTGGTCGTCCCCGCGCCCGTCTCGGCCGAAGGGCTGTTCGACTTGTTCTTCGGCGGTTCCCAGAAGCAGCAGGGCCGGCAGGCCCCGCCCCAGGCCAATTTCTTCGCCGATCCGTTCGGCCTCAACCAGCAGCCGGAACGGCAGACGTCCGCGCCCATCTCGGCGCCGCGCGTGGCCGGTTCCGGGCCCGCTTATTGTGTGCGCAGCTGCGACGGCAAATATTTTCCGCTCACCATGCGCGGCAATGCGACGCCGGCGCAGCTCTGCCAGGCGTTCTGTCCGGCGAGCGCGACCAAGGTCTATTACGGCGGCCATATCGACAGTGCCGCGTCGACCACCGGCGAGCGCTATGCCGACAGTGAAAACGCCTTCGCCTATCGCAAGGCGCTGCGCGCCGACTGCACCTGCAACGGCCGCGACCCCGCCGGGCTTGCGCCGGTCGACCTCGCGCTCGATGCCTCGCTGCGTGCCGGCGACGTGATCGCGACCACCGACGGCCTCGTCGCCTATACCGGCGTCCGCGTCGGCAACGAGCAGTCCTTCGACTTCACGCCGATCGCCTCCTATCCCGGACTGACCGCGGCGGTCCGCGCGCGGCTCGGCGAAATGAAGGTCGCTCCCGTCAGCGCCGAGCTCGCCGGCGACGCGCCGCTGCCGGAGACCAGCCGCGATGTCGCGCCGTCGGCGCCGTCCTCGGTGGTGCCGAAGGGCAACGCGGCAAAGCCCGCCAAGCGGGCCGAGGCGAACTGACGGCGCAAGCCGTCATTGCGAGGAGATTCCGTTGTGGCGCGATGGATTGCTTCGCTGGCGCTCGCAATGACGCAAAACGGCTAGCGCGCCACGATCACGCCGATCACGTTCGGCGCGGCCATGTATTTCTCCTCGATCGCGGCACGCGCGGCCGCGCGGTTCTCCGGGTTGAGGATGCCGCGCTTCTCGGCGAGGATCATCCAGCAATAGCCCCACCAATCCGTCAGCATGCCGTGATCGTCGACCAGATCGTAACCGTGCTCGGCGGCGAAGATGCGCGCATGCGCTTCATCGAGCGCGTCGAGCCAGGCGTGATCCTCTGATGAGAACAGCTCGTCGCCGAAATCATCCGTGGTGTAGCCCCAGATCGACATGCAGACCGCATTGAATTCGCGATCGAGCTGGTCGTCGTCGATCGGCTGGCGACGCGAAGCCTGATGCAGCCGCGACAGCGATCGTGCGAAATCGGCAATCCGGGTCAGAGCGAATGGATCGAACGCGATGGTGGACATGTAGTCCTCGTGGAGACAGAGAGACCATAGATATTGTGTCGGCGCCTGCGCCGAATCACAATGATATATCAAAGACTTGCTAAAGTGTTCTTAATTCGTTCTGATGCCATCAATAGGCGTCGCCCCGGCGAAGGCCGGGGCCCATAACCACCGCGATCGGACATCTCACGTGATCGGTGCCCTGAAATGAATGCCGCAGCCTACTACGTTTACATTCTCGCGAGCCGCCGCCATGGGACGCTCTACATCGGCGTCAGCAACGATCTTTGCAATCGGCTGACGCTCCATCGCTCCGGACGCGGCTCACAATTCGTCAAGAAATACGGCGTCATGCGACTGGTTTACGTAGAGGTCTACGCTTCGCCACAGGAGGCGATTGCACGGGAAAAAGCGCTGAAGGAATGGCGCCGCGACTGGAAGATTCGCCTGATCGAGCAAGATAATCCGGAGTGGAGCGACCTGTCCCATCTTCTCTAACGGCTGTGGTTATGGGCCCCGGCCTTCGCCGGGGCGACGAATTGTGGTGACTGCCGTTTCCTGATGAAAAAGCGGTCGCCATGCTCGCACGGCTCCCACAACCAATTCGGGCCGCCGACAAATGTCAGCGGCCCGTTGAAAATTGCTTCGAAATGAAATGCGTCGGAGCTAAAATATGTGCCCGCCCCACGAGCGACAGGTGTGGTTGTAAAGAACTTGTTAAACCTTGGGAATCCGTATCACCACGGTGTTCCCGATTGCGCGTGAAACGCCTTGTGCGCCGGCTTAATTCGCCGCCGACAGCAATTTGTCACCGCAGGCATTTGCGTAGAACTTGCCGCCGCATTGCCGCTTGATGGCGGCGCAGCGCGCGGCCGGCGAGGCGTTCTGCGCCATGCTGAAGCTGCAGCTCAGGCCGTCGGCGCTGCGGCCGAGTTTGCCCGCTGCGTAAGCCGCGCTGGTCGCCGTGATGCACACCATGAGCAATGCTGCGGCCGCGATCTCGATCACGAGTCTCATCACGCATCCTCCGCCAAATTGCCGCAAGATTTAGGCTTTCATGGCCGATCGTAGCACCGGCAACGACGGTTCCGAAGGCCCCTAAATCGGCCCGGTCCTTGCATAAAATATCGGCAGCGCTGGGCACGGCAACGTTTCGGGCGGTTTCGATTGCCATGCAACACGCGTATCATCGGCTTCGGGCATGATCTTGGGGCATGATCCGGACACTATGATCGCATCATGATCTTCGAAGTCTGAACGGCAGGGATTGGGCGTTGCAGGAACAAACAAACTACCCGGCATTGAACCAGCCGATCGATGAGCTGGCACTGACCGAGATCAAGGGCGCGATCCTGGCCAAGCTGCGGCTTGCGATCGGCAAGGACGCCACCGTTGCGACCAGGCGCGACTGGTACAAGGCCGCGACGCTGGCGCTGCGCGACCGCATCGTCCACCACTGGCTGACGGCCGAGAAGCAGAGCTACGACGCCGGCGCCAAGCGCGTCTATTATCTCTCGCTCGAGTTCCTGATCGGCCGGCTGTTCACCGACGCGCTGAACAATATGGGGCTGTTGCCGGTGTTCGCAGCCGCGCTCGGCGACCTCGGCGTCGACCTTTCGGAGCTGCGCAAATGCGAGCCGGACGCCGCGCTCGGCAATGGCGGCCTCGGACGGCTGGCGGCCTGCTTCATGGAGAGCATGGCGACGCTGGCGATCCCTGCGACCGGCTACGGCATCCGCTACGATTTCGGGCTGTTCCGCCAGATCATGAACCAGGGCTGGCAGCAGGAATATCCCGATGAGTGGCTCGCCTTCGGCAACCCCTGGGAATTCCAGCGGCCCGAGGTGGTCTACAACGTCCACTTCGGCGGCCATGTCGAGCATGTCGACGAGCGCGGCCGGGACCGCGCCACCTGGCACCCGGCGGAAACCGTCGAGGCAATGGCCTACGACACGCCGATCGTGGGTTGGCGCGGCCAGCACGTCAACGCACTTCGGCTGTGGTCGGCGCATGCACCCGATCCGCTCCAGCTCGACGTCTTCAACAGCGGCGACTACGTCTCGGCCAGCGCCGAGCAGGCGCGCGCGGAAGCGATCTGCAAATTCCTTTATCCGAACGACGAGAGCGCGGCGGGCCGCGAGCTCCGGCTGCGCCAGGAATATTTCTTCGTCTCGGCGTCGCTGCAGGATCTGGTGAAGCGGCAGCTCGCCTCCGACGGCGGCCTGCGCAGCCTCGCGCAGAAGGCCGCCGTGCAGCTCAACGACACCCATCCGAGCCTCGCAGTCACCGAGTTGATGCGCATCCTGGTCGACCTGCACAATTTCCGCTGGGACGAGGCCTGGAAGATCACGGTCGCGACCTTCTCCTACACCAACCACACGCTGCTGCCGGAGGCGCTCGAGACCTGGCCGGTCGAATTGTTCGAGCGGCTGTTGCCGCGCCATCTCGAGATCATCTACCGCATCAATGTGGCGCACCTCGCGCTCGCCGAGGAACGCTTCCCCGGCGATATCGAATATCGCGCGTCGGTGTCGCTGATCGACGAGCGGAGCGGCCGCCGGGTGCGGATGGGCCAGCTCGCCTTCGTCGGCTCGCACCGCATCAACGGCGTCTCGGCGATGCATTCCGACCTGATGAAGGAAACCGTATTCCACGACCTCCATCATCTCTATCCGTCGCGCATCACCAACAAGACCAACGGCATCACCATCCGCCGCTGGCTGATGCTGGCCAATCCGCGGCTGACCGCGCTGCTGCGCGAGGCCTGCGGTGAGGCCGTGCTCGACGACTTCTCGCTGCTCGAACGGCTCGAAACCCATTCGAGCGATCTCGAATTCCAGAAGCGCTTCCGCGACGTCAAGCATCACAACAAGCTGACGCTGGCGCGGCTGATCCGCGAGCGCAACGGCATCCAGGTCGATCCGTCGGCGCTGTTCGACGTGCAGATCAAGCGCATCCACGAATACAAGCGGCAGCTGCTCAACGTCCTGGAGACCATCGCGCTGTATCACGCGATGAAGGACGAGCCGCAACGCGACTGGGTGCCGCGCGTCAAAATCTTCGCGGGCAAGGCCGCGGCGAGCTATCGTTATGCCAAGCTGATCATCAAGCTGATCAGCGACGTCGCCGAAATCGTCAACAACGATGCATCGCTCGGCGGCAAGCTGAAGGTCGTCTTCCTCGCCGACTACAATGTCAGCCTCGCCGAGGTGATCATCCCGGCCGCCGATCTCTCCGAGCAGATCTCGACCGCCGGCATGGAGGCCTCGGGCACCGGCAACATGAAGCTCGCGCTGAACGGCGCGCTGACCATCGGCACGCTGGACGGCGCCAATATCGAGATCCGCGACAATGTCGGCGAGGAAAACATCGCGATCTTCGGCCTGGAGGCCGGCGATGTCATGGTCCGCCGCAAGCAGGGATTGGACGCCAGCGACGCGATCCGTAACTCACCGCGGCTGGAGCGCGCGATCCGCGCCATCGAGAGCGGCGAGTTCTCGCCCGGCGATCCCGCCCGCTTCGCCTCGATCGGGCACGCGCTGCGCTACCTCGACCACTACATGGTCTCGGCCGATTTCGATTCCTACTACGACGCGCAGCGCGGCATCGACGCCCGCTGGCGCGTGCCTTCCGCCTGGACCCGCGCCTCGATCCTCAACGTGGCCCGCATGGCGTGGTTCTCCTCCGACCGCACCATCCGGGAATATGCCGAGGACATCTGGCACGTGCCGGTGCATCCGACCGCCTCGCCGCAGCTTGGCGTTCAGCGCGAGGCGAAGGGCTAATCCCGCGACGCGGAAATCGATTACGCCCGACGTCATTGAATTCGGCGTGGTTGCCGGGGTAGTGCTTGTCCAGATGAGAGCGTCATTGCGAGGAGCCAACGGGTCCGGCCCCTGGCCGGCCCGATGATGAACTCCGCGACGAAGCAATCCAGACTTGCTTTGCGGCATTGGATTGCTTCGCTTCGCTCGCAATGACGGAACCAAAGAGTATGCTCACCAAGACCCCGCACCTTTTCGATGAAGCCACCGCCGTGACCGCCGGTGACAGCCGCTGGCAGGGACGGACCAGCCCGGATTACTGGGCGTTCGTCGGCCCGTTCGGCGGCTGCACGGCGGCGACCATCCTGCGGGCGCTGATGCAGCATCCGCAGCGCGCGGGCGATCCGCTGGCACTGACGGTCAATTACTGCGCGCCGGTCGCCGAGGGCGTGTTCGATCTCGATGTCCGCCTGGTCAAGGCCAATCGTTCGAGCCAGCACTGGTCGGTCGAGATGACGCAGGGCGGCGGCGAGGTCGCGACGCTGGCGACCGCGGTGTTCGCCGAGCGCCGGCCCTCGTGGTCGCACCAGCCGGCCGACTTTCCCGGCGCGGTGCCGTTCGAGCAGCTCCGGTCCTATCCGAAGCTCGCAATGACCTGGGCCAATCAGTACGATTTCCGCTTTGCCGAGGGCGAGCCGAAATTCAGCGGCAGCGCCGCGAAGGAGCCGTCGAGCGCCTATTCCAAGATGTGGATTGCCGACCGCGTGCCGCGCAAGCTTGATGCGCTGTCGCTGATGTCGATGTCGGACGCCTTCTTCGGCCGCGTGTTCCACGCGCGGCACGAGCTGGTGCCGTTCGGCACGGTGTCGCTGACGACCTATTTCCACGCCGACGCGGCGGACCTGGACGCAGAGGACACCACCCGCGTGCTCGCCACGGCCGACGCCAAGACCTTCCACAAGAGCTATGGCGACCAGCACGGCGAATTGTGGTCGCCCTCCGGCCGCCTGCTCGCGACCACGACGCAGATCGCTTACTTCAAGGCATAGCGTTTTCAAGCGGGGCCTGTCCCGCACTTGATGCGGGATGGGCACCGGTTCGCGTGAAGAAAACGCGTCAAACCGAGGCGAAGCGCACATATCCACATTGGCCTGTTGCGACCGGATTGCCTATTTCAGGGGTTGAGGGAACATTGGCGCGTCGCTTCTGTTTCACGCCTTTGGGAGCATCGCCGCATGTCCGAAGCCGACAATTCCCGACCATCGCGCATCGCTTTGCTGGGCGTTCCCATCGAGATCGGCGCATCGCAGGCCGGTCCGCTGATGGGACCGGACGCGCTGCGCACCGCAGGCATCGCCCGCCTGCTCGAGCAGCTCGACTTCCAAGTTGACGACCACGGCAACCTGGCGATCCCGGCCGTGGTCGCCGACGGCCCGGTGCCGGCGAACACCAGATTCTACGACGAGGTGAAGACCTGGACCCGCGCGCTCTCCGAGCGCGCCTACTGGCTGGCGCATTCCGGCGCGATTCCGATCTTCATGGGCGGCGATCACTCGCTGTCGATGGGATCGATCAACGGCGTCGCGCGCTACTGGCAGGAGAAGGGCCGGCCGCTGTTTGCGCTGTGGGTCGACGCGCATGCCGACTACAACACGCCGGCCACCACCATCACCGGCAACATGCACGGCATGTCCGCGGCCTTCCTGTGCGGCGAGGCTGGCCTCGACGACCTGCTCGGCGGGCTGCCGCGCGCCTCGATCCCGCCCGATCAGCTCGACCTGATCGGCACCCGCTCGGTCGATCCGCTGGAGCGCAAGCTGCTGCGGCAACGCAACGTCGCGATATCGGACATGCGCCAGATCGACGAGTTCGGCGTCGCCGTGCTGACCCGTCGCGTCATCGAGCGCGTCAGGGCCAAGAACGGCGTGCTGCATGTCTCGTTCGATGTCGACTTCCTCGACCCGGCGGTGGCGCCCGGCGTCGGCACCACGGTGCCTGGTGGCGCGACCTATCGGGAAGCGCACCTCATTATGGAGCTGCTGCACGATTCCGGGCTGGTGCGCTCGCTCGATATCGTCGAGCTCAATCCCTTCCTCGACGAGCGCGGCCGCACCGCGCGCGTCGCGGTCGAATTGATCGGCAGCCTGTTCGGCCTGCAGATCACCGACCGCCAGACGCCAAGCAACGCGGTGCTGCCGGAGATGGGCGAGTAGCGGGTAGAGGCGAATAGCGAAGCACACTCCGCCCCCGCCCCGTCATCCTGAGGTGCGAGCCCTTGCGAGCCTCGAAGGATGCACGGCCCGGCTGGTGGCCGTCGACCCTTCGAGACGCGCGCAAGAGCACGCTCCTCAGGGTGACGGAACGAGGAAGTGTCGCGCGGATAGAGGAAGACAACTGCAAACAAAAAGGCGGCCGCGAGGGCCGCCTTTTCAAATCACGTATCAGCGCGCGAACTACTCCGCCGCCAGCTTCACTTCCGGCGCGGCGGCACGGACTTCGGCGTCGACCTGCGCTTCGAACTTGGCAAAGTTCTTCTGGAACATGCCGACCAGCGCACGCGCGGTCTTGTCGAACTCGACCTTGTCGGCCCAGGTCTTGATCGGATCGAGGACGTGCGGTTCGACGCCCGGCAGCGAGGTCGGCACCGCGAAGCCGAAATACTTGTCGGTGCGGAAGTCGGCGTTACGCAAGCTGCCGTTCAGCGCCGCGGTGAGCAGCGCGCGCGTCACCTTGATCGGCATGCGGCGGCCGGTGCCGTACTTGCCGCCGGTCCAGCCGGTGTTGACCAGCCAGCAATCGACATTGTGCTTGGCGATCAGCTCGCGCAGCAGATTGCCGTAGACCGACGGATCGCGCGGCAGGAACGGCGAACCGAAGCAGGTCGAGAATTCCGGCTGCGGCTCGTTGCCGAGCCCGCGCTCGGTGCCCGCGACCTTCGCGGTGTAGCCGGACAGGAAGTGATACATCGCCTGTGCCGGCGTCAGCTTGGCGATCGGCGGCATCACGCCGAAGGCGTCGGCGGCGAGCATCACCACATTCTTCGGATGCGGCGCGCGGCCGGTGCGCGAGGCGTTCGGGATGAAATCGAGCGGATAGGCCGAGCGGGTGTTCTCGGTCTTCGAGCCGTCGTCGAAATCGGGCACGCGGTCGTTGGCACCGAGCACGACGTTTTCCAGCACCGCGCCGAAGCGCTTGCTGGCGGCGTAGATCTCGGGCTCGGCCTCGGCGGAGAGCTTGATGCACTTGGCGTAGCAGCCGCCTTCGAAATTGAAGATGCCGTCGGCGCTCCAGCCGTGCTCGTCATCGCCGATCAGCGTGCGCTTGGGGTCGGCCGAGAGCGTGGTCTTGCCGGTGCCTGACAGGCCGAAGAAGATCGCGCTGTCGCCGTCGGGGCCGACATTGGCCGAGCAGTGCATCGGCATCACGCCCTTCTCGGGCAGGTAGAAGTTCAGCGTGGTGAACACGCTCTTCTTCATCTCGCCGGCATAATAAGACCCGCCGATCAGGACGATCTTGCGGGCGAAATCGATCGCGACAACGTTCTCCGACTTGCAGCCGTGACGTTTCGGATCGGCGCGGAAGCTCGGCAGATCGATGATCGTGAGTTCCGGCACGAAGCTCGCGAGCTCCGACGTTTCGGGGCGAATCAGCAGCGTGCGGATGAACAGCGAGTGCCAAGCGAGCTCGGTGAAGACGCGGGTCTTGATGCGATGCGTCGGATCGGCGCCGCCATAGAGATCCTGCGCGAACAGCGTCATGCCTTCGGCATGCTTGAGGAAGTCGGCGTAGAGCGCCGCAAACTGCTCCGACGTGATCGACTGGTTGCCAGCCCACCACATGCTCTTGTCGGTCAGGTCGTCGCGGACCGTGAACTTGTCCTTCGGGCTGCGGCCGGTGAACTCACCGGTATCCGCGCAAAGCGCGCCATCGGCCGAGAGCACCGCTTCGCCATTGCGCAACGAATGCTCGTAAAGCTGCGGCGCGCCATAGTTCCAATGCACGCCCTTGAGATTCTTTAAGCCGAATTTGTCGGCGCCGAAGGCACCGTTATGCACGCCCGTCTCTTGCACGAAGTACCTCCTCGAACCCGCGTATCCTTGTTCGCGCGAATGTCGCTAATCGCGCCCCGCCGCGGTGACCGTCATCAGAATATAGCCTCTCGGCCCCGGTCCGGCGACCTAATAGTGGGGATCGCCGGGCTTGCCAAGCCAGTCGAACGGCTTTTGGTTGATTCCAATGCGGGCACATCATCTGGCGCAAATACCGCAGCGCGGGACCCTTTCGTTTCGCTTTCACTTTCGCTTTGTTTTCACAGCAGTCGGGCGGCGTTCCACTACCTTTCTCGCTGCGCACAAGGCGTTGCGATGCACAAAAGGTGCCAGCTAGCGGGCCGCGCCTTCGCCGATCAGGGCGAACGGCGCCCAGAATGCCGGGTATGCATTTCGCGCCGAGGATGTGTCGTTGAGATAGGCGAGCATCGCCTGGCGCAACGCCTCCGCGCGTCCCAGCTTGGGATCGGCCTTCAGGCGATCGAAGGTCGAAATGGTCAGCCGCGTCGCGGCCTCCGAATCCACCGACCAGTGCGACACCAGCAGTGCTCGCGCGCCCGCATAGAAGAACGAGCGCGCCAACCCTGACAGGGCTTCGGCACCGGGCTTGTCGCCGGCGATCGTGTTGCACGCAGATAGCACCACCCAATCGGCGTTGAGCTTGAGCTGCGCGACCTCGCTCGAGGTGAGCAGTCCGTCGTCAAGGTCTGACGGCTGATTAGGAATGCTCAACACGAGCGAAGGTTCCGCAACACCCTTCACATCGCCTGCAACAAGGCCATGCGTTGCGAAATAGATGATTGCGTAATCAGCCAGTGGCGCGCGCTTCACCGTGGTTTCGCTCGCTTCAGCGCCGAGATGGATGTCGGAGGCTTCGGCGCCGAGATCCTTTGCGACCGCATTCAATTCGTCGGCGGTGTCAGGCAGTTGCGGCAGCGCGGCGGCAAGCCGCGCACGATCGACGCCGGCGCCCTGCCAGAAATCGGTGTAGGCCGACGTCACCAGCGCGCGCGAGGCCTGCTTGACCGCGGTGCGGCCACTGCCCGAGCCCTCGCGCGACGGATTGAACAGCGGATCGCCAAAGCCGGTCAGCGGCTTTGTGCTCTGCTCCTTGCGCGCGAAGACGCGCGACGCCTTCAGGCTGGAAGCCGCAGGCAACACCGATACCGCCTGCCGCTTCAACAGCCACGCCGCGTCGCGATAGCCGGCAAATGTTTCGGGAATCGCTGAAGGCGGCGGCTCGGTGACCAGCAAATGGAATGGTAGCGCTGTCAGCGCTCCTACGGGCGCGACCAGCAGGCTTCGCTTGTCCCTGACCAGCGCATCGACCGGGCCGAGCAGCGCCGCGTAGAGTTCATTGGCCAGTGCGAGATCGAACAGGCCGGCCTTGCCGCTGGCGTCGCTCGCCTTGCCGATATCGAGCCCGCGACGAAATGCAGCAACCTTGGCAGACAGCGCATCGCCGCCAAGGGAGACCGGCTTCCAGTCGACCGCGTCGCGGGTCAGCGCGAACACGAAGCTTTCCTTGTCAGCGACCGCGAACAGCACCATCGCCTCGTCGGGCGAGAGCAGCGCCTGGATTTCCCGCGCAGTCATCGGCATGGGATTCGACAGCGCGGCATAGTCGGGGAACTCGGTCGCAAAGGTCTTTTGCAGGCCGGCGCGCTCGGTGGCGATCGCGGCGAGCCGCGCACGGCTGCGCGCTTCCCCTGCGGCGTCGCGTTTGGCGCGGTCCTTCGACACCGCCGAGAGCAGCGACTTATCGAGCGCCTCGGCTTCCGCCGCGAGGTCCTGGTCGCGACGCACCAGTTGCGCGAGGCGGTCGGTGCCGGCGGCAAGCCGCACCGCAAGCTTGTTCACGGCCGACGCCGCCGACGATTGGGTGGCGCGCTGGACGACGTTTAGCGCAGCGTCGAGCGCGCGGTCGCCGGCCAGCAATTGCTGGCGCTGCGCGGCGAGCAAGACCGGCAGCGCCACGCGGAGCTGCGCCCGGCCATTCGTGATCGTGGTCTCGACGATCGGCAGCGCGTCCGCGCTGCGGCCTTCGGCCTGGTAGAGCCCGGCAAGGTTGTTGAGCGATATTGCAAGATCGGGATGATCGGGTCCGAGCGCGCCTTGCCGGATCGCGACTGCGCGCTGATAGAGCGGCTCGGCATCGGCATAGCGGCGCTGCCGCTCATCAAGATCGGCGAGATTGTTGAGCGAGCGCGCCACATCGGGATGCTCGCGCCCGAGCACTTTCTCGCGGATCGCAAGCGAGCGCCTGATCAGCGGTTCGGCCTCCGAATAGCGCCCCTGCACCTTCTCGACCTGGCCGATATTGTTGAGCAGGGTCGCGACCGCGGGATGCTCGGGACCAGCCGCCTTTTCGTAGATCGCGAGCGCGCGCTTGAACAGCGGCTCCGAATCCGCGTGGCGGCCGAGCTTCTCGTAGAGCGTCGCGAGATTGTTGAGCGACTGCCCGAGATCGGGATGGTTTCGACCCAGCGCCTTCTCGCGGATCGCCAGCGCCCGCTTGAACAACGGCTCGGCGTCGGCATAGCGCTCCTGCCGCTGATAGAGCGCGGCAAGGTTGTTCAGTTCAGGCGCAGCGTCGGCGGAATCAAGCCCCGACACTCGGTCGAGGATCGCGATGGCGCGCTTCAACAGCGGCTCGGCCTCGGCGTCGCGGCCCTGCGCGCCGTAGATCTGGGCGAGATTGTTCAGCGCCGCCGCGACATCGCGGTTGTCGGACCCGTATTTCTTTTCGAGGCTGTCGAGCTGGCCCTGCGCCAGCGGTAGCGCCTCGGCATATTTGCCGGCGCGGCTGAGCGCGTTGATTTTGGCACTGAGCGCCGCGACGCTGCCCTGCTGCGCGAACGACGGCGCGGAGAGGCTACTGCTCGCGGCCAGCGCAAGCCCAAGCGTGACGATCAAATGAATGCCTGACTTCATGCGGCTCGCTCCCGGCACTGCGACGATCGCGCAAGGAGCAGCGGCCATGCGACATCATGCCTCGCTGCCCGCATGCTCGCTGCGCAGCCTTGGGTCGCGGCAGCGGCGGCGTTCGTTCAAGGCACGCCCCGCGGATTGTCGAGCCGTCTTTCTATTGCCTGGCGCGCGCCTCGCCGGCGAGCCGCACCAGCATCTTGCGCAGCTCGGTGCCGTTGGTGACCCTTTCGGGGAAATCGAGCCGCAGCGTGTTGCGGCCGGCCTGCATGTCCATGCCCTCCGGGTCGCAGCCGGTGCAGAGCCAGTCGGCACTTTCCGCGCCGAGTAGCCGCGTGGCGTAGAGGTTCATGGCCTCGCGGTGATCTCCGTTCATATGGGCCACCGCGCCGGGCTCAGCCTCCAGCAGCGCTTCGGCCCCGCCGAGATCGGTCAGGAACTGCGCCGGCTTGAGGTCGACGATACGGCCGAACCCGGCGACCAGATGGGCGCCGCTCGGCTTTATCAGGAAGAACGAAAAATCCTTAAATTCTACAAAGGCTTCCGCCGAAGGATGGGCGCCGAGATAGCGGCGGCGGACGAGCTCCCGCTCAGCTTGCGCGACCTCCTCGGCTTTACCCCCCAGCATGATCCTGGCGCCCTCCAGCGGGTCGCCCTCGGCGCGCTCGTCCAGCATCAGCGACACCCGGCCGTCGGCCCGGATGTTCTTCGTATGCAGCGCCAGCCGCGAAATCAGCAGGATCGGCGAGCCGTCGGGATGGCTGGCCAGATTGACCAGCGAGCAATAGGGATCGCCGGTACCGGTCATCAGCGTAGCGAGCGCCCCCTGGCGGCTGCGGCGCAGCAGCGAGCGGGCAAGACGGGCGGGGTCGAAGTCGGCGGTCGGTTGCATGGGGCTATTGGGTCATTTTATGGGCGAATCGGGCCCGGTTCCGCATGAAAAAAGGGCCTTTTCTCAGGGTCTAAGGGTGCTATATGGGGGTCCATCGCTTGGGTCGCAGCGTTTTGCGGAACTCGGTCACACTTCAGCCCAGCTTGCATTGCTCGTTGACCGCGTTCGAAGCCCATTTCCACGGCGCGTTGCCAGAGTGCCCGCCGTTTAAGCCACTCTCAAATTGTGAAAGCAGCTCATGCCCACAATCGCCCTGGTCGACGACGACCGCAACATTCTTACTTCGGTCTCGATCGCGCTCGAAGCCGAAGGCTATCGCATCATGACCTACACGGACGGTGCGTCGGCGCTGGATGGGTTTCGCACGTCGCCGCCCGATCTTGCGATCCTCGATATCAAGATGCCGCGCATGGACGGCATGGAGACGCTGCGCCGGCTGCGCCAGAAGTCCGACCTGCCGGTGATCTTCCTCACCTCCAAGGATGAAGAGATCGACGAATTGTTCGGCCTGAAAATGGGCGCCGACGATTTCATCCGCAAGCCGTTCTCGCAGCGCCTGCTGGTCGAACGCGTCAAGGCCGTGCTCCGCCGCGGCCAGCCGAAGGATCCGACCGCCGCACCGAAGGAGCCGGACGCCCGCGCGCTCGACCGCGGCCTGCTGCGGATGGACCCGGAGCGCCACACCTGCACCTGGAAGAACGAGCCGGTGACGCTCACCGTGACCGAATTCCTGATCCTGCAGGCGCTCGCCACCCGCCCCGGCGTGGTGAAGAGCCGCAACGCGCTGATGGACGCGGCCTATGACGACCAGGTCTATGTCGACGACCGCACCATCGACAGCCACATCAAGCGGCTGCGCAAGAAGTTCAAGGTGGTCGACGACGATTTCGAGATGATCGAGACGCTGTACGGCGTCGGCTATCGCTTCAAGGAAGCCTGATCTGCACTTCCCGGGCGGCTTGTTAACTGACAGGCTCCGCACGGCTGGGGTAAGCTCGGGCCACCATATTGCTTCGCGGGACGACATCCATACCAACCGGCAGCTTTGCCAGTGCTTGATCGAACGCAGCTCGAGCAGGGCCTGAACACCGAGGACGCATCACAGGTCCTCGATCACGAGGCCGTGGCCGACGACGTTGCGCAGGACTTGGCGCAGGACGACTTGGCGCAGGACAAGGGCTGGCGCCGGCCGCTCGGTTGGCTGCGTCGCGCCGGTCAGTTCTTCTTTGCGCTGTCGTTCTCGAGCCTGACGCGCCGCATCGTCTCGCTCAACCTTGCCGGTCTCGTCGCGCTGGTCGCAAGCATCCTCTATCTCTCGCAATTCCGCGCCGGCCTGATCGAGGCGCGCACGCAGAGCCTGTTGGTCTATGCCGAGATCATCTCGGAGGCGATCGCCGCCTCCGCGACCGTCGAAGGCAATACCGTCACCATCGATCCCGACCGGCTGCTCGACCTGAAACCCGGCGAGAGTTTTGGCCAGCCGGATGAATCGGCGGACTTCTCGATCAATCCGGAGCGTCTCGCGCCGATCCTGCGCCGCCTGATCGCGCCGACCAAGACGCGGGCCCGCATCTTCGACCGCGATGGCGGCCTGATCCTCGACAGCCGCAATTTGTTTGCGCGCGGCGACGTGCTGCGCATGGAGCTGCCGCCGCCGTCGGAGAAGCCGTCGCTGTATGAGAAGAGCAAGGCCACCATCAAGACCTGGCTCAACCGCGGCGACCTGCCGATCTACCGCGAGCTCGGCCCCGAGGGCGGCAAGGGTTATTCCGAAGTGGCGCAATCGCTCGATGGCATGAAGGGCAGCGCGGTGCGCGTCACCGACCGCGGCGCGATCATCGTGTCGGTTGCGGTTCCGGTGCAGCATTTCCGCGCCGTGCGCGGCGCATTGATGCTGACCACCCAGGGCGACGACATCGACCAGCTGGTGATGTCCGAGCGCCTCGCGATCCTCAAGATCGGCGGCGTCGCTTCCGCGGTCATGATCATGCTGTCGCTGTTGCTGGCGAGCACGATCGCGGGCCCGGTGCGGCGGCTCGCCGAAAGCGCCGAGCGCGTCCGTCACCGCATCCAGACCCGCGTCGAGATTCCCGACTTCACCGGGCGCCGCGACGAGATCGGCCATCTCTCCGGCGCGCTGCGCGACATGACCAACGCGCTCTACAGCCGCATCGAGGCGATCGAGATGTTCGCCGCCGATGTCGCCCATGAGCTGAAGAACCCGCTGACCTCGCTGCGCTCCGCGGTCGAGACGCTGCCTTTGGCGCGCAACGAGAACAGCCGCGCGCGGCTGCTCGCCGTGATCGAGCATGACGTCAGGCGGCTCGACCGCCTGATCTCCGACATCTCCGACGCGAGCCGGCTCGATGCCGAGCTGCAGCGTCAGGACATGGCGCCGGTCGATCTGCGCCGGCTGCTGACCACGCTGACCAGCGTCGCCAACGAGACCCGGCTCGGCCACGACGTCGCCGTCGAAGCCCGCTTCGAGGGCCGCGGACCGACCGACACGCTCTCGGTGCCCGGCCATGATTCCCGGCTCGGCCAGGTGATCTCGAACCTGCTGTCGAACGCGCAATCATTCTCCAAGCCGGGCGACAAGGTGCGCATCGTCTGCCGCCGCAGCCGCGGCGAGGTCGAGGTCGTGGTCGATGATGACGGGCCCGGCATCGGCGAGGACGCGCTGGAGCGGATCTTCGAGCGCTTCTACACCGACCGGCCGCATCAGGGGTTTGGCCAGAACTCCGGCCTTGGGCTCTCGATCTCCAAGCAGATCATCGAAGCGCATGGCGGACGCATCTGGGCCGAGAACCGCCCCGGCCCGGCCGGTGAAGATGGCAAGCCCGCAGTTGCCGGCGCGCGCTTCGTGGTCAGGCTGCCGTCGCTATGAGCGACAATTCAAGCGTGCACGCATCCGCCGTTCTGGTCGGCGAGCGTGCAGTGCTGATCCGCGGCCCGTCGGGTGCCGGCAAGTCGCGTCTCGCCTTCGAGCTGATTCTCGCCGGGCGCACCGGAGTGCTCCCGTCTGCCATTTTGGTGGGGGATGACCGTGTCTATCTCGACACAGCCGGCGAACAATTGTGGGTTCGCCCGGCACAGCAATTGGCCGGCCTGATCGAGATCCGAGGCCTCGGAATCCGCCATTGCCCGTTCGCAAATGAGGCCGTGGTGGGGCTGGTCGTCGACCTCGCGGCCGACGATGCCGCGCGGTTGCCGCCGCCGGAGGCGCTCAAGACTTGCCTTAATGGTGTTTCAATACCGCGAATTCCCGTATCGGTCGGCTTCCGACCCCTGCCCCTGGTTGTCGCTGCGCTGACGACAACCTGAAAGTTCATGTCCCCGTAATCTTGCGGCCAATTGTGAGAAGGGAATTGGTAACCATATCACATCCACTATCGCGTCGGATTTTGCCGGCGCAGCCTCCCCTCTCTACCGCCAGGAACAGGGAGACTAGCCAAGATGCCCTCTTGCGCAGGGCCTCTGGATGGTCAAAGTGGCGCGTTCGTGCGGTGCACCAAAGGGCGCCCGCGAGGAGTTTCCGATGATTGGTCTAGTGCTGGTGACCCATGGGCGCCTTGCCGACGAGTTCCGAGCCGCGCTCGAACACGTCATGGGTCCGCAGAAACAAATTGAAGCAATTACGATCGGCGCCGAGGATGATTCCGATCTCTGTCGAAGCGACATCATCGAGGCGGTGAACCGCGTCGATAGCGGCGACGGCGTTGCGATCCTCACCGACATGTTTGGCGGCACGCCGTCGAACCTTGCGATCTCCTGCATGAGCCGCCCGAAGGTGGAGGTGCTCGCGGGCATCAATCTCCCCATGCTGGTCAAGCTCGCCAAGGTTCGCGAGGAGCGTTCGCTGCCCGACGCGATCGCGATGGCCCAGGAAGCCGGCCGCAAGTACGTCACGATCGCCAGCCGCGTTCTCGCAGGCAAATGAGCGGCGAGGCCCCGGGCGAGAACCAGGTCGGCCCGGGCGTGCCGGCGGGCGCCATCTCCCGTGAGCTCCTGATCGTCAACAAGCGCGGCCTGCATGCGCGGGCATCGGCGAAATTCGTCCAGATGGTCGAGCGCTTCAACGCCGAGATCTGGGTCACGCGCGGCGGCGAGACCGTCGGCGGCACCTCGATCATGGGCTTGATGATGCTCGCCGCAGGGCCCGGCACCACGGTCGTGGTCTCGGCAAAGGGCGAGGAAGCGCAGCAAGCACTCGACGCCATCGCCGAACTCGTCGCCGGCAAGTTCAACGAGGAAGGCACGTAAGGACGGGCTCGCGTGCCGCGGAGTCGGTCCGCTCCCTCGCCCCGCGCTTGCGGGGAGAGGGTTGGGGTGAGGGGCTCTAACCGCCATGTCGGTCTACCGATAGACATGTACCCCCTCACCCGAAATTCGAGCGCGCTCGAATTTCGACCTCTCCCCGCAAGCGGGGCGAGGTAAGAGCAAGCTACTTCGCCGGCGGCACCAGATAGACTTTCCAGACCGTCGATGGGCCGGGATGGCCGTTGAAGAACCGCATGGTGGTCATCACCAGCGGCTCGGCATCCCTGGCATTCTCCGCCATCCATGCCTCGCACGGCTTCAGGAACACCGGATCGGTGGTGTCGCAGACGCCGATGAAGCCGAGGCGCCTGGCCTCGTCGAGCGACGTCAACCCCGACGACCACGCCTCGCCCGGCACCAGCGACGCCGGATGATCAGGGCTGTAGAACGTCATTGGCTCGCCGATGTCGGAACGTGCGACGACCACGGCCCAGCGCGAATGGAATTTGGCCTGCCAGGTCTCGGTGAGCTCGCGGGCGAGCTCGGAGCGCGCGGCGTAGGTCGAGGCGCCATTGTGGCTGGACGCCATCTCCTGCGTGGCGATGCTGGGCGCAGCGATCAGCGTGGCAACCGTGGCCACGAACCAGACTGCCGTGATCGAGAACAGCGCCATGCGCGGGACGCGCAGCGAGGGGATCGCAACCAGCGCAAGCGGCACCAGGAAGAACAGCGGGATGCCCCAGTCAGTCTTGATATAGACCTCGAAAGCCAGCGCACCGAGCGCCGGTCCGATCGCGACGATCGACTGGATGATCCAGACGTTGAGCGCCTGCGGACGATTGACGCCCGGGTTGGGTCCGCGCGACCAGATCCGCGCCAGCACATCCGACGGCCGCCAGGGCACCGACCCGAGCAGCAGCGCCACGAGGCCCAGCACGACGGGAATCGCGAGCAGCCCAACATTGTGCACGATGTAGCCGATCACGAGCTGGACGTTGAGCGCGCGGCTCGACAGCGCGTAGACATCGCCGGCATAGGTGAACGGCACGAAGTTCACCTCCTCCAGCCACACCAGATGCGGAATCATCGCCACGACCATCGTGCCGATCGCAACCCAAGGCGCCGGCGAGCGCAGGAATTGCATCCGCTGCGGATGGATCAGGGCGGCGAGCCCGATGGCGCCGATCATCGTCACCACCCAGTACTTGGTCATCAGCGCCAGCATGCCGGCAAAGCCGAGCCAGAGACCCGATTTCACCGTGCGCTTCTCGAACGCGTTCAGATAGGCCAGCACCAGGAGCGGCAGCGGCACCAGCTGCGCGAGGTCGGCGTTGTACTTGAAGCCCTTGAAATTGAAGATCGGGTAGAGCGCGAGCATCACCACCATGAAGAACGCACGGCGGCGATCGACGACCCGCAGTGCAATCAGCCAGCACACCACCAGCGCGAAGCTGACGGTTGCCATCGCGAGCGCGTAGGTCGACCAGTTGGTGACAGGGAATATCCTGAACCAGACCCCGGCGATCCAGCCCGACAGCGGCGGATGCTTGCCATAGCCGAGCAGGAAGCGCTGGCCCCAGGCATAGGCTTCCGCGACGTCCATGTGGACGTCCTGCGCGGCCTTGAGCCTGATCAGGATCAGCGTCCACAAGATCGCGTGGACCAGCGCAAAGCCGATCACCAGCCACAGGCCGGTCCCGGGACTGGTTGCGCGCGAGGCAACCCATGCGGCGATCCGCCGGATCGTCAGCTTGCGGCTGGTGCGCCGGGCGGCAGGGAGGGTGGAGACGGTCGACATGGCCTGTGCCTGTGGCATGACCCGGAAAAGTGGAAAGTGGTTTTCCGAAGGGACATGCCGAATGGAAGCGGAAGGACGATGAGTGAATGCTCACCAGCAGTTCAGCGCGCTTTAGCGCGTTTTTGTGGCGAGTGAAATCAGCTTGGCGTGAGAACGCCTCAAGCCGGCCGGTTCATTTTCCGAGAAGCTCCGGCCGGTACTCGAAATGCATGGTATCGTAGTGATACCATTTGCCGCCCCAGATGAATCCGTGGCGCTCGAAAATGTCGACGATCTGCTGCGGCATGCGGTTTTTGTAGGCGATTGTGCTGCCCTTGCCCGCCCACAGCCAGTAATCCGAAACTTTCAGGTTGAGGTCGATCGCAGCGGCGTAGCCATGCATGCTCATCCGGCCGGTATCGGCGACGGCGCGACACGACAGCACACCGGCGATCGGAAAGGCGGCGGCGCGCAGCGCAGGATCGAGCGCGTCGATCTCGGCCGAGACCCGCTTGAGACGCTCGGCGACGCCGTTGACCCGCGTGACCTGAACCGGCTTGCCCCAGGATCGCGGCAGCCAAATGATCGTCACCAGGTTCCGCCTGACCTCGCCCGTATTGCAGTCGCCGTACATCTTCTTGAAGAAGGCCTCGTTGCGGAAACGGCCGGGATCGGCGTTCGGGGCCGGCGGCGCCGCTGGCCCGGACGGATAGGACAACCGCATCTGATCGAGGATCGACGCGTTGCGCAGCAATTGATCGAACGGCTTGCCGGCGACGCCGTCATCGACCGCCATCACCGTGCCGTCGCGCCAGGTGATCGTGGTGTCGTCGTGGGCGGACAGCGCGTCGGGATAGGCGCGCACCAGACGGTCGAGCAGCTCGCGTCTGTCTTGGGCATGCGCAAGTGGCGGCATCAGTGCGAGCAAGACATGGGCGCACGCCGCCCATCGCACAGCCAATCCGCGTTGCCCGGCCTGATCGATCGCCGCGACATTGGCCTCTTCAATCGCGTTCATCCTCGGATTCCAGCTGTTCGGCGCATACCAGGAGAAGCGAGGGTTTTGGGCCGAAAGACCTAGCAGAAACCTGCCCGAAAATCGATCGCGGCAGCCCTGACTGAAACACCCCGGTGATTCGCCGTCACAGCCCTGCAAAATACCGCAATATGGTTGCCCGCGCGGGGGTGCGGATGCTATCCCGCGCCCCATGACAACTGCCCCGATTTCGAACATCCGCAACTTCTCCATCGTCGCCCATATCGACCATGGCAAATCGACCCTCGCCGACCGCCTGATCCAGATGACGGGCGGCCTGTCGGATCGCGAAATGGCGGGCAAGGAGCAGGTGCTCGATTCGATGGATATCGAGCGCGAGCGCGGCATCACCATCAAGGCGCAGACCGTCCGGCTGAACTACCGCGCCAAGGATGGCAAGGACTACATCTTCAACCTAATGGACACGCCCGGCCATGTCGACTTCGCCTACGAGGTCTCGCGGTCGCTGGCGGCGTGCGAGGGTTCCCTGCTGGTGGTCGACGCCAGCCAGGGCGTGGAGGCGCAGACGCTTGCCAACGTCTACCATGCGCTTGACGCCGGTCATGAGATCGTGCCGGTCCTCAACAAGGTCGATCTGCCCGCAGCCGAGCCCGAGAAGGTGAAGCAGCAGATCGAGGACGTGATCGGCATCGACGCCTCCGACGCGGTGATGATCTCGGCCAAGACCGGCCTCGGCGTTCCCGATGTGCTGGAAGCGATCGTCACCCGCCTGCCGCCGCCGAAGGGCGACGCTGACGCGACGCTGAAGGCGCTCTTGGTCGACAGCTGGTACGACGTCTATCTCGGCGTCGTCGTGCTGATCCGCGTCGTCGACGGCACCATGAAGAAGGGTAGCCGCATCCGCATGATGGGCACCGGCGCCGCCTACGACATCGAACGCGTCGGCTTCTTCACGCCGAAGATGACGCAGGTCGATGAGCTCGGCCCTGGCGAGATCGGCTTCATCACCGCCGCGATCAAGGAAGTCGCCGACACGAGAGTGGGCGACACCATCACCGACGACAGGAAGCCGGTCACCGAAATGCTGCCGGGCTTCAAGCCGGCGATCCCGGTCGTGTTCTGCGGCCTGTTCCCGGTCGATGCCGACGATTTCGAGACGCTGCGCGCGGCGATGGGCAAGCTCAGGCTGAACGACGCCAGCTTCTCCTTCGAGATGGAGACCTCGGCCGCGCTCGGCTTCGGCTTCCGCTGCGGCTTCCTCGGGCTGTTGCATCTGGAGATCATCCAGGAGCGGCTGTCGCGCGAGTTCGACCTCAATCTGATCGCGACCGCGCCGAGCGTGATCTACAAGATGAAGCTGACCGACGGCACCGAGTTCGAGATCCACAACCCGGTCGACATGCCCGACGTGGTCAAGATCGCCGAGATCGAGGAGCCGTGGATCGAGGCGACGATCCTCACCCCCGACGAATATCTCGGCAGCGTGCTGAAGCTGTGCCAGGACCGCCGCGGCGCGCAGAAGGAGCTCACTTACGTCGGCTCCCGCGCGATGGTGAAATACGATCTGCCGCTCAACGAGGTGGTGTTCGATTTCTACGATCGCCTGAAGTCGGTCTCCAAGGGCTACGCCTCGTTCGACTATCATTTGACCGACTACAAGCCGGCCGATCTGGTCAAGATGCAGATCCTCGTCAACGCCGAGCCGGTCGACGCGCTGTCGATGCTGGTGCATCGCACCCGCGCCGAGGGCCGCGGCCGCGCCATGGTCGAGAAGATGAAGGAGCTGATCCCGCCGCACATGTTCCAGATCCCGATCCAGGCGGCGATCGGCGGCAAGGTGATCGCGCGCGAGACCGTCCGCGCGCTGCGCAAGGACGTCACCGCGAAGTGCTACGGCGGCGACATCACGCGTAAGCGCAAACTTCTGGAGAAGCAGAAGGAAGGCAAGAAGAAGATGCGGCAGTTCGGCAAGGTCGACATCCCGCAGGAAGCCTTCATCGCCGCACTCAAGGTGGACAGCTGAGGCGCGGGCACGGACTGTCGCCAGCTTGACGACGACCGCGCCGGTCCTGCCCTAACCGAAAATCTCGAAAACAACCCCATGCAAAGTAGCCGGAGGTGGATAGCTGACGCGCTGCCGCAAGCGCGCCTGTTGCCGACTCTTGTCCCAGCAACAAAACGCACCATGATTTGAATCGCCATGGCGCAGCGGCCCGACTAAGCTCTGGCCATGTTGCGCATCCTGTCTCTCTCGATCGTCATCCTCGCACTGCTGCAGCCGGACCCGAGTTCGGCCGCCTCCTCGAAAAAGCGGCACGGCAGCACCCGCTGGCACGGCTATGGCTTCCTGCCCGGCTACCGGCAGCCGCCCAACGAAACCATTCCCGTGCTCGGTCCGCGCGGCGCCGCCCGCGGCTACCCGGATTATTCGCCGCAATATTGGTATGGCGGGGATTGGCATTATTTCGGCCGCCCCGGATTCTACCGCGGCCGCTACAATGGCGGCAGTTTTGGCCCGTGCTGGACCTGGACGCCGATCGGGCGGGCCTGGAACTGCGGCTAGAGCATGATCCGGAAAAGTGTGACGCGGTTTTCCGAAAAGATCATGCTCAAACAAGAAGCTAAAGCGCGATGATGATTCAACCCAACCTCATCGCGCTTTAGCCGCGTCGCTGCGACATCTCGCGCACGCAACTCACAATCCGCTGATCCCGGAATGAGAGGCATGTTGCCCGTCATATTGCCCCTGGACCTCGGATAGGCCACCATCCTCCCTTCGCGCACCACAAAAAACAACAGCGCCGGGGAAACGCATGAGCAAGGACGCTCGGTTCGATTATGGCTGGGTCGTCGTCGGCGCGGGCGCGCTGATGACCTGCGTCGGCTTCGGCACCATGCTGTCGCTCGCGGTGTTCCTGCAGCCGATCTCGGATGCGATGGGCTGGTCGCGCGCCGGCATCTCGGCAGCAGCGACGCTGGATTTCCTCTGCATGGGCTTTGCGGCGTTTGCCTGGGGCGCGCTGTCCGACCGGTTCGGCACCCGCATCGTGGTGCTGGCGGGCAGCCTGCTGCTCGGCCTTGGCCTCGTGACGGCAAGCCAGGCGCAGAGCCTGTGGCAATTCCAGCTGTGCTTCGGCGTGCTGATCGGGATCGCCGCCGGCAGCTTCTATGCGCCGATGATGGCGCTCGCCAGCGCCTGGATCGACAAGCATCGCAGCCTCGCCGTCGCCCTGGTGTCGGCCGGCATGGGCGTATCGCCGCTGACCGTCGCGCCATCGGCAAGCTGGCTGATCACGGCCTATGACTGGCGCTTTGCGATGCTCGTCATCGGCATCGCGGCATGGGCGCTGTTGATTCCGGCATCTTTCCTGGTGCGCCCCGCGCCGCACGGATCGACCGTTGCGACCGGCGTGGCCGCGAACGCGCCACAAACCGAATGGACCGTGGCGCAGGCGCTGCGCACGCCGCAATTCATCACCTTGGCACTGGCGCATTTCGCCTGCTGCGCGGCGCATTCCGGGCCGATCTTCCACATGGTGTCCTATGCCATGGTGTGCGGCATCGCGCCGTTGACCGCGGTCACGGTCTATAGCCTCGCCGGCTTCTCCGGGCTCGGTGGACGGCTGCTGCTCGGCGTGCTCGCAGACCGGCTCGGCGCCAAGCCGGTGTTGGTCGGCGGCCTGCTGGTGCAGGCGCTGTCGATTGCGACTTACCTCGCGGTGGCGCAGCTCGGCGAATTCTACGCGCTGTCGGTGGTGTTCGGCCTCGCCTATGGCGGCGTGATGCCGCTCTATGCCGTGCTGGTGCGCGAGTTCTTCGGCGCGCGGATCATGGGCACGGTGTTCGGCGCGGTGTCGGCCTTCGCGAGCCTCGGCATGGCGCTCGGGCCATGGGCCGGCGGTTACGTGTTCGACACGTTCCACGGCTATACATGGCTGCATGCCGGTTCCTTCGCGATCGGCCTCGCCGCGGTTGCAGTCGCGCTGAGCTTCTCGACAAAGCGCCAGCCGTCGCTCGACCTCGGCCGCGCCGCGGCCTGAGCGTGCGCGTCGGTCGATCGATCACGCGCCGGCGCAGCGGATGGATAGCTGATCTGCGTCGGCGCCGTCCCGCCTTGCCCTCCCCTGCCGGATGGGTCACCATCGCTTAACCCGCCCAACAACAACATCGGAAGGCGCCGAGGAAACGCATGAACAAGCCGCAGGGGTTCGACCTTGTCGAGCGGGCGCGCGCGCTGGCGCCGCTGATCATAGCTGAAGCCGACGAGATCGAACGGACGCGGCGGCTGACGCCGTCCGTCACCACGGCGCTGGTCGAGAACGGGCTCTATCGCGCGCTGCTGCCGAAGCGCTTCGGCGGCGCCGAGGCGACCCTGGAAGCGTTCATGCAGATGCAGGAGGAAATCGCCAAGGCCGATGCATCGACCGCCTGGTGCCTCGGCCAGTGCAGCGTCTGCGCCATGACCGCGGCCTATCTCGATCCCGACGCGGCCAACGAGATCTTCAACACCGCGCCCGGCATCCTGGCCTGGGGCGCGATCGCCCATGAGGTCCGCGCCGAGCCCGGCGGTTACCGCGCCAATGCGCGCTGGGATTTTGCCTCGGGCTCGCGGCAGGCGAGCTGGCTCGGCGCCCATGTCCGCGTCGTCGAGGCCGACGGCTCGCCGCGCAAGAAGCCGGACGGCTCGCCGGAGATCCGCACCATCCTGTTCCCGATGTCACAGGCTGTGATGTACGACGTCTGGGACGTGATCGGCCTGAAGGGCACGGGCACCGATTCCTACTCGGTCGAGAACCTCTTCATATCAGACAAATTCGCGGCATTGCGCGACGATCCGGCCGCGTGCCGCGAACCGGGGCCGCTTTACAAGCTCACCACCAACATGGTGTTCAGCATGGGCTTTGCCGCCACCTCGCTCGGCGTCGCGCGCGCCATGCTGGATGCGGCGACCGAGCTGGCCCGCGGCAAGACCCCGCAGGGCCTCAAGGCGATGCGCGACAACAACGCCGTGCAGGGCCAGATCGGCCGCACAGAGGCGAGCCTGCGCGCCGCCCGCGCCTATCTCTACGCGACGGCGAGCGACGTCTGGCGCGATCTGTCGCGCGGCGATTCCATCAGCGAGGCGCATCGGATCGCGATCCGCATCGCCTCGACCTGGACCATCCACCAGTCGGCCGCCGCGGTCGACATCGCCTATCACATGTCGGGGGCGACGGCGGTATTCGCCAAGAATCCGTTCGAGCGGCGGTTTCGCGACATGCACGCGATCGCGCAGCAGATCCAGGCCCGCGACACCCAGTATGAGGATGCCGGCAAGGCGATCCTGGCGGGAAATCTCTCCGCCCCGCCGACGACGCGCTGAAGCGTGATGAAGTCAGATTGAACGAGGGCGTGTACTCACAAATCCGCCATGTCGGCTCTACCCCGAAAGCCGGACATCGCCGGGTGACCACGGCATGTCGGTTTTGGGCCAACAAGCGACTTGAGCAAAACGGAAGTAGCCACCAACTGAGGCGACCTTCGACTTCAGTCAGATTGTGCATATTGTCCGGAGAGACCAACATGCTCGCATGCGTCGGGCGATCATCATAACCGTAGGCGTCTTGGCGTTGGCTCTCGCGATGTCGCGTGAGCGGCGGACGAACATCCTGCCTACACAGCCGCTGCCTCCGGTGATCGCGCCTGACAAATAGTGGCCCCCCAAACTGAGGCGGCCGGAAAGGCTTCAAATGCAGCCGAAGATCAAAGAGGGAATCTGCCCGGCCTGCAATGGAACGGGCTTCCCGGCCGTAATGCAGTCGGTAAAGCCGGGCCACAAAATCTATCCGGTCAAATGCAAAGCCTGTGACGGCAAGGGCAAGATCACGGAAGACAACTGAGGCGGCCTCAATGCACGATGAAGGCACCCGTAAGCATCACCGCGATAAGCAGTGTGCCGCCGAAAATAGCAATGCCAAGACTGACGCGTGCTGGGATTGAATATGAATCTAAATGGGGTTGTTCGATCATGCCACGCTCCCTTGTCTCTGGGCGGGGAGCGCGAACGCTCTCAGTCACCGGCAGACGCCGAGGGCGGTGATGGCCGGAGGTTGGAACAGCCGACGTTCCAAGGCTGGTCAATTTTGATCACTCTCGAAAAGAAATTAACGATTTGGGCGCGACTGCCGCGTGTAGTCTGACGGCTGGCCCACGCCCAACTGAGTGGCGAATGCGAAGAAGTTTCATCTGCGGCGCTTTCTCGACCGCTCGACTAACAGCTGCCAGTCGCCAAGCGGTGCAACGGTGCGGCTTACGGTCCCGCGCTCGCACGCCTCAGGGCCGCCGGTTCAATTCGGCGGGTTTTTCTCTGGGTTTTGAGGGAGCGGCGAGGCGCTGATCCGGCTTTTTAGACTGATGCCTTTCGGGCCGGCGCGCTTCCACTGGCCGCGCAAATCTGGCGGCCCACCGCCGTTCGAACTTTCTTTGAATATCCCGAGGAACGTCGCTCATAACCCACCTTCAGGTTCAGCCCCTCGATGGGGCCTCAACGCGCAAGGTGCTTTAAAGGATCCTCATTCGCGTGACGCGGCCCCTTTTCATTTCAGGCGAACAGTTCGTTTCCGGCCGGGAGAATCTTCACGTACGTCACGCTCTCGTGGATCTCCAGCCAGCCTTGCGCGATGGTGTGCTCGAGGGCGGCGCCATATTCAGCAGGTGTGCCCTTGTCCAGGTACAGGAAGGGCCGGCGCGTCCATGCAATTGGCTCTGAAGAGTTTAGTCGCCACTAACGACGCGGCGGTTCGCGTTGGCCCGCGACGCTTGAGGCGCAATTTTATCGTTTACAATCCGCGCTTGATCTCGGGCTTGTCGTACAAGACCGCGTTCAGCAATGAACTGTTGACCTCGATTTTTCCGTTGTAGCTGATGAAGCCGAGCTTGCGGAATTTGTTCATGAAGAAGCTGACGCGGGATCGCGTCGTTCCAATCATTTCGGCCAATGTCTCCTGGCTGATATTTGGACTGATCGGTTGAGGGCTGCCCTCCTTGCCGAAATTCGCCAGCAGGAGCAGCAGGCGCGCCAATCGTTTTTCACTGGAGTTGAAGAGCTGGTCGATCAGGTCCTCTTCAATCCGGCTGTTGCGGGTCAGCAGATAGGCCATGAACAGCTCGGAAAATTTGGGTTCATCGTGCAATGCCGCGACCATGGCGGTCTTCGTTATCGCGGTCACCAGGCATTCCTCCATCGCTGTCGTCGTCGCGATACGCAGCGAATGGCCGTTCATGCAGCCTTCGCCAAAGAACTGGCCGGGCTCCAAAATGCCGACCACGGCTTCCTTGCCTTGCTCGGATATGACAACAACCTTGACCCGGCCTTTCTGGATATAGAAAACCGTATCTGCCACGTCGCCCTGCGCAAACACGATCTCATCCTTGCGAAACGCGAGGATGGTCTTCCCTTCGCCTACCTTGGCGAGAAACTCCTTAGGATCAAATATTGCGTGGTTGGTATTTTCTGGCATGTCCCGTTTCGTCCCGCGCGGTGGGACACCTAGCTTACCATTCAGCCGCCGACGTTCGAAGTAAAAGTGCCGCACAATGGCAGCTTTTCGCAGCCAGGATGGGAGCACCAGGCTGCCGATGAGCTGATGGAACGGTCAGCAAGCGAAGCCCGAGCCGGACCCAACAGGTCGCAAACACCGACCAGAGTGGCGGCTAGATCGCAACTGCAAAACTTCCAGTCGTCTTGCATTCCGGGCACTGGAAGGTGCGGACTTCATGACCGGGTTGAGCAGGTTCGATGCAAGCCAACCGCATAGGCTTGCCACACCTGGAGCACGGAAGAATTCCGATCTCCGCGCGGCTGTATAGCGGATTTGGCTGGACAGATGACATCATGCCTTCCCCTGTATTGGGCGGGAGCATTACCGATCTCTCTGTCGCCGATAACTGCCTATTCGGACGGCGATGGACCCAGTCTAGCCCAATACGCCAATGCGGGGCTGGTCAATATTGCTCACATCGGAAGTGCTAAACGAAGGCGCACGAAATCAACTCCAACTCGCACATGAAATAAATCCAGTATCGCAGGAACCTCTTATCGCCTGGCTCTATTTGTCCCCTGTCTCTAACCAGGAGGTAGACACCATGACGAAAGTTCTTTTGGCGACGGTTGCTGTTATCGCATTCACTGCGCCTTCATTCGCGCAGCAGGACAAAACTACCGGTCAAGCACCACCATCAGGCGCTTCCTCGTTCTACGTGGCTCAAGATACCGCGACGATGAAGTGTCACGTTGTCAATGCCCAGCCTGCCGCTGGCGGCAACATGAAGGCCATCGGTACGGCACATCCGACACAGGCGTCAGCACAAGCAGCCTTGATGGCTGATAAGACTTGCAAGGAATGAAGTGACGGCGCGAGTACAGGGGTGGGTCTATTGGTTCCACAAAACTACTGACCCGCCCCGCTAACTACGTTGCTCGACAGATGCATTTTCGGACTTGTGCGCGCAGTTGCGAGGTGCCAAGAGGCGACATGGCATCCATCAATACATGAAAGCGGTCGTCAACTGAGGCGGCCTTATTTGCTGATCTGTTCAAAATTGAACATCCGGAACTGCTAAGATATGGCCATACTCGAATCATGGTCTCAAAAACGAAAACGCTTAGCCCGGAAGAGTTTGCTTCCTTGCTTATAGTCGGCAACACGTCCTCCGTAACCAGCCCCCCAGCAGTGATCCCGGCCGAACACAGCGCCCGGCTGATCGCAATGGGTTACATGGTCGAACTATCGGGCAGGCTTCGAATGACCACGCAGGGCCGAATGCAAATATATGCGGGACAACTCATCACCTAGGCAAGCTCACAACGCCCCCAAGCTGAATAATGCTTGGTGGCGTTGCGCTAGCCCCGGATAGAGCAATCCTCCGGAGCTTGCCAAATCAGCACACGGCTTAGCTCTCGTCTGAGCAAAATTGCTCACTCTTCAATTTAGATGTGATGTTAGTCCGAGAGCCTTCGAGCCGCGGGGTCTGGTGGGCGATGCTTTCGGGCAGTTGGGTCCGAGCAGTAGCAGGCATTGAACGCGGCTTATTGCTAGTTCGTCCGAAGATGGCGACCTTGATTGTAAACAAGCTCCCAAAGTTCGCTGGCGTTCCAAAGCTCACTCTTCCCTTCAGTGAGCGCTTTAGCCACTGCACTCGCGAAACCGTCGCCGGCTGGAGGCTCTCTCGAAATGATCCGATAGCGATCCAATGAGGGGCTCGTCGGCATCGCCATCGTAAGCCGCCGACAAATATTTGCAGCCACGGCGGCTGCATCGGCTGGAGGTATGCCCTTTTCGTCGTGCAAGGTTTGCGCGATTATTCGTTCTGCTTTGCCCGCGTCAATTCGAAGTTCTGTCATTTTTAGCCCCATTCTGAGGAAGCCACTCTGCTCTGGGAGCGCCGAACTCTCGGCCGTCTTTGACAAAGGACGATGCTTGTTAACTAAGCACGATTTGACAAAATACAATCGGTTCTTGGCCAGTCAGCGATACCGCGACGTCCGAACGAGGCGTTTACTGGTTCAACGGGCGCCACACGGACAAATGCGCGAGGTCTGAGATGGGTCATTCTCGACCGATTTCGACGTGGCTTCGCGATGTCCGCTTATTCTCCGGAAGCGGACATCGGACCGCTGGCGTTTATGATGGGGTGGACGCCCCGCCCGACGGCATCGATGTGCCAAAGTGGAGGTGTTGAGCACCACTTAAGGGAGGCGTCCGTGTCAGAGGTTATCATAATCGGTCTGGATATCGCCAAGCATGTTTTCCACGCTCATGGAGCAGACGGGAAAGGGCGAGCTATATTCAGCAAACGGATCAGCCGAGGAAAGCTGCTGGATTTCTTCGCAGCCCAGCCGAGTTGCACGGTAGCTCTGGAGGCATGTGGCGGAGCCCATCACTGGGCCCGTCAACTCGCCCAGCTTGGCCATGAAGTTCGGCTGATCCCTCCCGCCTACGTAAAGCCGTTTGTGAAGCGGCAAAAGAATGACGCGATCGATGCCGAGGCGATCTGCGAAGCAGCGCAGCGGCCGAGCATGCGGTTCGTAGCCGTGAAGAGCGAACAGCAACAGGCGGCGGGTCTGGTGTTTCGGACCCGTGACCTGTTAGTGCGGCAGCGAACGCAGCTCATCAACGCGATCCGGGGACACCTCACTGAATATGGTTGGGTCGCACCTAAGGGGCCGTCGCACGTGGCGATGCTTACCGACCTGATCGAGGAAGAAGAGATGGCCAGCTCGCTTCCCAAAGCGGCCCACGCCATGTTCCGATTGATGTTGGACCTGCTGACCGACCTCAATGGCAAGGTCGCGGACCTCGACCAGGAAATCGCGCGACGTGCTCGCGAGGACGAAGTATCGCGCCGGCTAATGACCGTTCCCGGCATTGGCCCAATCTCCGCCACCGCGATCGCCGCTCTAGCACCGCCGGCCGAGACCTTTGCTAAAGGCCGTGACTTCGCCGCTTGGTTGGGTCTCACGCCTCTTCAAAGATCGACAGGCGGCAAGCAGAAGCTCGGTGCGACATCCAAGATGGGCGAACGCACGCTCAGGCGCCTCCTCATCATCGGCAGCAGCGCGGTCGTGCAACAGGCGAGCAAACGCGGTGCGCCAAGGGGTTCGTGGCTCGAACAGATGCTGGCTCGTAAACCGCGGATGCTGGTAACCGTCGCGCTCGCTAACAAGATGGCGCGGATCGTCTGGGCGCTACTCGTCAAGTGCGAAAACTACAGAGCTCCGGTTGCCGCCAAGGCGTGATCTTGGCGGGCCAGAGGTCGTCAGAGGTGTAGTCGGTCGAAGGAGGGTATGGCGCAACAGTCGGCGAGACGGGGCCGGAAGAACCAGATGTACTCATCGTGCCTGGAGCACGCATTTATGATTTGGTTCCGGTCCGCGAACTCCCATACGGGCCCGCAGCTCCATCGCTGCATCAGAGGCCGGACAGATGGCAGCATCCGACTACGTGCCAATCTTCTTCAAAAACCGCTTGCATCTGGCGGGGCGTCCACAGATGAGTACACGCCCTGACGACCGCGAGGACGCTGCGCTCCATCTCCCGCTTGCGGGGGAGGGCTGGGGTCGGATATCGCCGCGAATCCCATCGTGCATGGTACGAAAGTAGGCACCGGCACGATGCCGCCGGCACGAATACCGGCGGCGCAACATGCGGTTGTTAAGCTTTTTCTGAAACTTTGCGGGCGGCGCTAATGCCTGGAGTTCCGCAGGTCCCATGTTCACGCTTCGATCGATTGCCGCCCGCCTGATCCTGGCGATCTCACTGACCGTTGCAGTCGCCTGCGCCATCCTCGGCGGCTTCTCCATCAGCCAGCAGCGCGCGCTGACCCGGCTCGCGCTCGATCAGCAGCTCAAGCTGCAATATGACAGCGTGATTGCAGCGATCGAATATGAGGGGCGCGCGGCACTGGCCGTCTCAGCCGTGATCGCCGCCTTGCCGCCGGTCGAAGACGCCATCGCCAGGGGCGACCGCGATGGCCTCGGCAAGCTGCTCGGCGCTCCCTGGGCCTCGATCAAGGCGCAGGGCATCCCGCTGATTTCGTTCTGGCAGGCCCCGGCGACGAGCTTCTACCGCGTCCACGCGGCGAAAACTTTCGGCGACGACGCCTCGGCGCGGCGCACGACGGTGGTGGAGTCGATCAAGGCCGGCAAGCCGATCGTCGGCGTCGAGCCCGGCCGCGAAGCGCTTTCGATCTTCGGCATGACCCCGATCATGCACGACGGCAAGACGCTGGCCAATGTCGACGTCGGCGCCGCCTTCGGCAAGGAATTCGTCGACCGCGCCAAGAAGCGCTTTGGCATCGACCTCGCCGTGCATTCCTTCGACGGCCAGAGCTTCAAGCGGCTGTCCTCGACCTTCGGCGACACCGTGGTCGCGACCCAGGACGAGCTCAAGGGTGTGATGAACGGTTCGGCCCTGCTGCGCGACGCTGATCTCGACGGCCATGCCGTGGAGCTCTATCTCGGGCAGATCAAGAACTATGCCGGTGCGCCGGTCGCCGTGCTCGAGATCATCAAGGACACCAGCGACTATGAAGCCGCGGCGTCAAGCGCGCAGCGCAATCTGATCCTTGGCACGGTCGCGATCCTGGCCGCAGCCGTATTGCTCGCCTTCCTGCTCGGCCGCGGCCTGTCCCGGCCGCTGACCGCGATTACCGCAGTGATGAACCGCCTGTCGAGCGGCGACACCAGCGTCACGATTCCCGGCAGCGAGCGCCGCGACGAGCTCGGCACCATGGCCAAGGCGGTCGACGTGTTCCGCCGCGGCATGATCGAGACCTCTTCGCTGCGCGACGCGCAGGAGGCCGACAAGGTGAAGGCTGCGGCCGACAAGCAGGCGCTGCAGCGGCAGATGGCCGACCGTTTCGAATCCGACGTCAAGGGCATGGTCGCCGCGGTCGCGCGGTCGTCGAGCGACATGCAGCGCGTCGCCAACGAGATCACCACCAGCGTCAACGGCGCCTCGGAACGGACCACGGCGGCGGCCGCCGCGTCCGAGGAGGCATCGGCCAGCGTCAATGCGGTCGCAGCCGCCACCGAAGAGCTGGCCTCCTCGATCACCGAGATCGGCCGCCAGGTCACCCATTCCAGCCATGTCGCCGACAATGCCGTCGCCAAGGCCAGGGAGACCACCGAGATGGTGACGAGCCTCGCCGCATCTGCCGAGAAGATCGGCGACGTGCTGCGCCTGATCAGCGCGATCGCCAGCCAGACCAATCTGCTGGCGCTCAACGCCACCATCGAGGCGGCGCGCGCCGGCGAGGCCGGCCGCGGCTTTGCCGTGGTCGCCGCCGAGGTGAAGGGATTGGCGAGCCAGACCGCGAAGGCGACCGAGGAAATTGCCGGCCAGGTTGGCGCGATCCAGTCAGCCACCGGCAATTGCGTCGGCGCAATCGGCGACATCAGCGGCACCATCCGCGAGATCTCGGGGATCGCGACCGCCATCGCGGCCGCCGTCGAGCAGCAGGACTCGGCGACGCGGGAGATTGCCCGCAGCGTGCAGCAGGCCTCCGCCGGGACCGTCGAAGTCTCCGCCAATATCGCCGGCGCGAGCGAGGCCGCCGGCCAATCCCGCGCCCTCACCGGCAGCGTGCTGGATACGTCCGGCCAGCTCGGCGATCACGCCTCCGCGCTGTCGCACAGCGTCGACACCTTCCTCGCCGGGCTGCGCAACGCCGCTTAATCTTACTGTGCCATAGGCACAATACCCGTCATCCGTCACCCTGAGAGGATGTGAGGCTATATCCTCGTCCACCGCTGTCATCGCCCGGCTCGACCGGGCGATCCAGTACGCCGCGGCCCCTCGGCGCAAGCACTGCGGTCTCTGGAATACTGGATCACCCGCATGCGCGGGTGATGACACTGAGCAAGCTGAGCAATCACCCCGTCACCCTGAGGAGCGCGCTCTTGCGCGCGTCTCGAAGGGTCGACGGCCACCAGCGGGGCCGTGCACCCTTCGAGGCTCGCAAGAGCTCGCACCTCCAGCGACAAAGGCGAAGCCTTTGCGCGAGGATGACGGGCCAGGAAGCGTACGCCTCGGGCCTATCACGCAGCAGTACCAGAGCGTGATCACGGCCAGGGCAGCACGGGCGGCGGCGGCGATCGCTCCGCATTGTCGTCCGGCCCTGCCCCGGTCCGTCCCCAATCGCCCATGAACGGCATTTTGAGCAGCCCGCGCAGCGACTGCTTCTCGGGATCATCAAAACCATCGAGGCCGTAACGCAGCTCCGCGAAGCGCGGACCGTGATTGTAGGTGCCGCCGAGCCGGTCCCAGATCGAGAGCAGGTTCGAGTAGTTGCTGTCGGTCTCGGGCTGATGACGGGAATGATGCATCTTGTGCATGTTCGGCGTCACGAAGACGAGCCGCAGCCAGCGGTCGAGCCGCTCCGGCAGGCGGATATTGGCATGCTCGAACTGCGCGTTCAGCGCCGACAGCGTCAAATAAGTGACCAGCACCCAGGCCGGCGTTCCGAACACGATCACGCCTGCGATGTGCCAGCCGATCCGCCACAGCGTTTCGCCGGGATGCTCACGGAAGGCCGTGGTCACGTCGACGAAACGGTCGGCATGGTGCATGCGGTGGAAGCGCCACATCCAGCCGAGTTTGTGCATCGAGACGTGGGCGAAATAGGCGAACAGGTCGAGCCCGATGAGGCCGAGCAGCAGCTGGCTCGGCGGTGACAGGCCGAGCCACCAGGACAGGCCGAACTTCGCATCCCACGTCCATTGCGCGGCCAGCGGCGACAACGGGCTGAGCAGCAGGTTCACGCCGACGAAGATTACGGTGATGGCGACGTTGCGGCCGATGTTGCGCATCCGCTCGCCGCGGCCGTAGCTGAACAGCGGAAACGCGGCCTCGAACAGCAGCACGATTGCGAACGACGCGAGCAGAAACGCGATGCGTGAACCGGTCGACGGCAGCTCGATATTGGCCATCTCGCCCGCGCCCGGATGCTACAAAAGTTTCGCAAAGCCGATCATGTCGATTGCTCCTCTCTTTACAAAACGAATATTCGTTCTTTATAATGGGCGGCAACGATCGTCAAGGTCGGCCCTGCACCGGGCGTGCGGTGCCCGCTTCGCGACTGACAAGGACCGACAATGCCGAAGGTGAAACCCGAGACCCTTGCGATCCGCCGCGAGGAGATCCTGCAGGCCGCGGAGATCTGCTTTGCGCGCCAGGGATTCCACCAGACCACGATCCAGGACGTGATCAAGCAGTCCGGGCTCAGCGCCGGCTGCATCTACGGGCATTTCGCCGGCAAGGAGGAACTGATCCAGGCGATCGGGGAAAGTCGCCATGGTCGCGACGGCGCGCTGCTCACGGTCAAGGACCGGTCGGACGATGTGTTGCAGAACCTGCGATCGATCGCCCGTGGCTTTCTCGGTGACCTGCAGAAGGAAGAAGGCCTGCGCGCCCGCCGCGTCGCGTTGCAGCTCTGGGCGGAAGCGCTGCGCGACGACGTGGTCCGCGACCAGGTGACCAGCGGCATCCGCCAGCCGATCGCCTTGATCGTGGACCTGCTGCGGCGCGGTCAGAAGAGCGGCGCGATCGACCGCAGCGTGCAGCCGCGCGGCGCAGCGCGGGCGATGGTCGCGATGTTCCAGGGCATCGTGCTGCAGCGGCTGTGGGGCGAAACCGTCTCGACATCTGAGGCGATGCACGCCTTCGACATCTTCCTCGCCGGCCTCGCCGCCAAACGCTGACGGAGGACACAGTGATCATCCACGACCTCCTTGCCGGCATCGTCACGGACCTCGCCGGCGGATTGACCGCAGGCCTGCTCGGCGTCAGCCCCGGCGGCGGCCTCGTCGTGTTCTCGGTGCTGCTGCTCGGCGCCGGCCAGCATGTCGCGCAAGGCATCTCCCTGGTCGCGCAGGTGCCGCCGACCAGTCTGACCGGGATCAGGCGCTATTGGAAAGGCGGCAACCGCACGCCGATGCGCTGGATCGCCTTGCTGACGGTCGGCTTCGTCACCGGTGGCGCCGCCGGCGCGCTCGCGGCAAACCATGTCGCCGAGCCCGCGCTGCGCTGGACCTATGTGGCCTATCTCGTCGCGCTTGACGCGATGCTGATCCTGCGCGGCGGGCGCGACAAGCCGGAGCATGACGCCGACGGTGCCACGCGCGACATATCGTGGCTGGCGCTGCTCATTGTTGGCCTGCTGGCCGGTCTGTCGTCCGGCTTTCTCGGCATCGGCGGCGGACTGGCGACCGTGGTCGGATTGAGCGCCGTGCTCGGGGTGCCGCAGCATCAGGCGCAGATGGCGAGCCTGGTGATGTCGCTGATCCCGACGACGATCCCCTCGGCCTGGATCTATTGGAGCGAGGGTTCGCTCGCGTCATGGCCGGTGCTGGCAGGCGTGATCGTCGGCCTGCTCGCCGGCACCGATCTCGGCGCCCGCGCCGCCAACCGCATCGACCGCGCGACGCTGCGGATCGCAATGATCTTCTTCGTGTCGCTGATGGCGGTCTATATGACGTTCAAGGCGCTGTGGTAGATAGGCGCAATACGTCCTCCTTAGCGGAGCCCATCATGCGCAAGCCGGCAAGATCGACCAGCAAAGCGGCACGGCGTCCGCAAGCGAAATCGACAGACGCGCTGTTCGACGCCTACCCTGCCCCCGTCAAGGCCAGGCTGCTGGCACTGCGGCGCCTGATCTTGAAGACCGCGAAGGCGACCAGGGGCGTCGGCGCGCTGGAGGAGACGCTGAAATGGGGTCAGCCGAGCTACCTGACGCCGGAGACCGGCAGCGGCAGCACGATCCGGATCGATCAGGTGAAGCCGGCCGCCGGCCAGGTCGCGGTCTACTTCCATTGCCAGACCAATCTGGTCGAGACCTTCCGCGAACTCTATCCCGAGCTCAGCTACGGCGGCAACCGCGCGATCCTGCTCGACGTCGCCGGCAAGCTTCCGGAGGTAGCGCTGCGCCATTGTGTTGCGCTGGCGCTGACGTATCATTTGAACAGGCGGAAGCCGGGGTAGCAGCCGTCGACATAGGGTGGGCAAAGGCGCGGCATTAGGTGGCAAACTCACCAAGCTGCATCTAGGGCGATGCTGCCTGTTTTGCTACTATTCCACCCATGAAACAGACATCATGGGCCAGCGCCTTGTTGATTGCGATACTAGCCGTCATTTACGGCGGGATCGGAGCGTATCTAGGTCATTGTGTCGGTATAGGATGGCTTTGGGGCGGAGTCGCTGGGAGCGCTGCTTTTGCGGCGGAGGCCGCGCTCCACTACGTGCTGTCGCCCTTCGTCGATAGACGACGCCGCCGATGAATGCCCTTGTAGCGAACGTAGGATGGGCAAAGGCGCGAAGCGACGTGCCCACCATTCACGTCGCGCTCGCGATGGTAGGCACGCTAACGTTTCGCCCACCGTATGATGTTGGCTTTCGCCAGGACGACAGAGAAATAGATTGCACGAGAAACATCCACGTCGTCCCGGCGAAGGCCGGGACCCATACTCCGCGGCGGATGTTGTGAATGGGACTCGTCATTCCGGCGACGCGCAACGACCGGCATTTGGGGTTATGGGTCCCGGCCTTCGCCGGGACGACACTGAATTTATTGCACGATCCAGCGCAATGACGCGGTGGAGGCAGCTTCCTTACGCTATGCCGCCGTCGCGACACGCTGCGCCTTCAGCAGGCTGATGACCTCGGCGTTCGGCCACGCCCGGCTGAACAGAAAGCCCTGGCCCTCGTGGCAGCCTTCGGCGCGCAGGCAGCTCAACTCCGCCTCGGTCTCGACGCCCTCGGCGGTGATGGTGACGCCGAGCCCGATGCCGAGGCTAACGATCGAACGCACGATCGCCTGCGCGTCGGGGTTCGCGCCGAGGTCGCGCACGAACGACTGGTCGATCTTGATCTTGTCGAACGGGAAGCTGCGCAGATAGCTGAGGCTCGAATAGCCGGTGCCGAAATCGTCCATCGACATCCGCACCCCGAGCGCGCGCAGCGCATGCAGCGTCGCCAGCACCTGGCTGCTCTTCTCGAGCAGCAGCGTCTCGGTGATTTCGAGCTCGAGCCGCCGCGCCGGCAGGCCGGATTGCCGCAGCGCGTCGGTGATCAGCGCCAGCAGATTGCCGGTGCGGAATTGCAGCGGCGACAGATTGACCGCGACGCGCACGTCATCGGGCCATTGCGCCGCATCTATGCAGGCGCGATGCAGCATCAGCGAGCCCAATGGGTTGATCAGGCCGGTCTCCTCGGCCACCGGAATGAACTCGCCGGGCGAGATCATGCCGCGTTCCGGATGCGGCCAGCGTACCAGGGCCTCGAAGCCGGTGATGCGTCCGCTCGCGAGATCGACCAGCGGCTGGTAATAGGGCCGCAGGCCTTCGTTCTGGATCGCATCGCGCAGATCGATCTCGATCTTGCGGCGGCTCTGGGCGCGCGCGTCCATCTCGGCCTCGAAGAACGAGAAGGTGCCGCGGAATTCGCTCTTGGCGCGCGACAATGCCATGTCGGCGCTCTTCAACAGCTTTTCGGAATCCTCGCCATCGCCGGGCGACATCGCGATCCCGATGCTGGCGCCGATCACCACCGAATGTCCCTCGAGCAGATAGGGCTCGCCGATCGCATCCAGGATCCGCCGTGCCAGCAGCACCGCGTCCTCAGGCCGCATCACGCCGCCCTGCACGATGGTGAATTCATCGGAGTTGAGACGCGCCAGCGCATCTTCCTCGCGCAGCGTCGAGCGCAGGCGCTTGGCGACCCCACGCAACAGCTTGTCGCCGATGCCGTGGCCGAGCGTCTCGTTGACCGCCTTGAAATTGTCGAGCCCGAGGATCAGCACCGCAACCTTGTCGGTCGAGCGGCGGGTGTGCTGCAGCATCTCGTCCATCTGCTGACGCAGCAGGTTGCGGTTGGGCAGCCCGGTCAGGCTGTCGTGTTGGGCCATGAAGGCGAGCCGCGCCTCGGCGCGCTTGCGCTCGGTGATGTCCATCAGCGCGAGCAGCATCGCCGGCTGGTCGCCATGCATCAGTTGGCGCGAATAGATCGCAAGGTCGATCAGCGTGCCGTCCGCGCGTACATGCTTCCAGGTCCGCACCGCCTGCTCGTCGCTGCTGCGGCCGGCGGCCCAGGGCAGCTCAGTATCGAACGCCTGCAGGCTCCTGATCGTCATTCGCTCGAATTCGGCACGGACGTAGCCGTAATGCGCGATCGCGGCGTCGTTGACGGCGAGGATCCGTTCGCCGTCGAGCGCACACAGGATCATCGGCACCGGATTGCCGTCGAACAGCAGGCGGAACGACGCTTCGCGCTGCTTCAGTTCGGTGATGTCGACGCGCAGACCGACGATGCCGCCATCGGCGGTCAGCCGCTCCTCGATCAATACCACGCGGCCGTCGGCCAGCACCTGCTCGTGCCGCTCGCCCGGCTGATACATCTTCTTGACCCGTTCGGCGATCCACTCTTCCTCACGGCCTTTGGCCTCGGGATAATCGCCGCGTGCGACGCCGATGCGGATGGTGTCTTCCAGGCGCGCACCGTACTCGAACAGATCGGAGCTGCGCTGGTAGATTTCCGAGTATTTCTTGTTCCAGAGCGTGTAGCGGCCCTCGGGGTCCAGGAACACGATGCCCTGCGGCAGGATGTCGATCGCCTCGCGCAATCGCGCGTTCGACTTGCGCGCCTCGGCGATCGCGGCCTCAGCCTGCGCGCGCTGGCGCACCAGCTCGCCGATCTCGACGGCAGGGCGGCGCGAGCAGCCCGACACTTTCGGCACCGCCTGGGGCCGGCGCCCCCGGGAGCGGGCCGGTTTGGCCTGGTTTGGTTTCTTGATCTTCTTCGGCCGCATCATCGGTATCGCACGCCCCACGCGCATTCCAGCTCGGCGATATTTCTGCGATAAGTCTCTGAAAAATTGGTATCTCTTGGCGAAGCGCTGCGCTGTATGAGATATCAGGGCATGCCTGCTTTGCAGGCGAGTTCACGCCACGCGCGAGTTGCCGGCGGTGTGCAAGCGACGAACAGCGCAGATTTGCAGCGTGGGAGCGCCGAACCGTGGTGAAGGAAGCGTAAATCAGCGCGCGAATGCCCAATGAATGCGCCGAAAGCGCTGCAACCGCATCAATCTTTGCCAGCATGTGACAGGGTTATTGCAGGGTTAAGGCGCTGCGCGCTTCAGCCCGTCTGCGTGCCATGCGGGCTAGAGTATTTTCGGTTCTGATTGAATCAGAACCGAAGCTCCAGCTTTTTGTTTTGACGCGTTTTCTTCACGCGAACCGGTGTCCACTTCGCTCGAAAGCGCTCTAGTTGGTGATCTGGATCCGCGTGCCGCCGCGGCCGTTGCGCTCGACCAGCCCATAGAGCTGTGCTGCGTGCGAGGGATGCAGGCGCACGCAGCCATGCGAGGCCGGCCCGCCGAGACGCGTGAGCTCGTAGGTGCCATGGATGGCAAAGCCGCGATGGAAGAAGATCGAGTGCGGCATCGGCGAGTTGTAATACTTCCGCGAGTACCAGCGGCGCGCCAACATCTGCGGACGGAAGACTCCGCTCGGCGTGCCATAGCCGCGGCGGCCGGTCGACACCGGCCAGTTGTAGCGCGTCGCGCCGTCGACGCTGACCGCCATGCGCTGGGCTGATTTATCGATGTGAACGACGAGGTCGGCCCGCGCCGGAGACAAAGCCAATGTCGACGCGGCGATCGCGGCGGCAAATGCCAGCCGTACGCATACGCTTGTCATAATGACGCCTACCCTGAAATTATTGCGGGCATGATGTCGCCTGCAACGCGTGCTTGTAAAGTGGCGCGGCTCACATGCGCGCCAGGAAGCCGCGGGTAATCTTAATCCGGCTTGTGGGCGATCAAGCAAATGGGATGAATGCGCGGTTCGCCTGGTTCGAATCCATGCTAGCCTCGCGTATTCAGAGTGATCCGAATGACACCCCGCCTTCGTCTGATCCCGCTCCTGATCCCAATCCTCGTCGCCTGCACCATCTCCGCGCGGGCGCAGGACAAGGGCTCGCTCACTCCGCAGCCATTGCCGCCGCTCGCTAACCCTAACGATCCAAAGATCGGGGCGAAGGAGCTGTTCGCACGCAAGGTGCTGCCCGCGGCGATGCCGACGCGATCGATCGGCGGCTACACCAAGGGCTGCCTTGCCGGCGCTGCGCAGATGCCGCTCAACGGCGACACCTGGCAGGTGATGCGCTTGTCGCGCAACCGCTACTGGGGTCACCCCGACATGATCGCACTCTTGAAGCGGCTCGCGGCCAACGCGCACAAGGATGCCGGTTGGCCGGGCATCCTGGTCGGCGATATCGGCCAGCCGCGCGGCGGCCCTGCACTCACCGGTCACGCCAGCCACCAAATCGGGCTCGACGCCGATATCTGGCTGACGCCGATGCCGGATCGCAAATTGTCGCGCGAGGATCGTGAGGAGATGTCGGCGGTGATGATGGTGCGCGACGACCGGCTCGATATCGATCCGCGCGTGTTCACACCGGCTCACGTGCTCGTCATCCGCGATGCGGCGCGGGAGCCGGCGGTGCAGCGCATCTTCGTCAATCCCGCCATCAAGAAAGCACTGTGCCGCGACGCCAAGGGCGACCGCAGCTGGCTGTCGAAGGTCCGGCCGTGGTGGGGCCACGACTACCATTTCCACATCCGCATGCGATGCCCGTCCGGCAGCCCCGAATGCGAGGGACAGAAGCCGCAGTCGGAAGGCGAAGGCTGCAAGCCATCCGACCTCGCCTACTGGTTCAAGGATTCGGTGCTGCATCCGAAGCCTCCGCCGAAGCCGCCGAAACCGCGCCCGCCGACGACGCTGGCGCAGTTGCCGGCGGACTGCAAGGCGGTGCTGAACGCAGCTGACGCCAAGCAGTAGCATACAAGCAATAACATCTTCGTCAGGCGGCTATGCCGGCCGGCTCGAACTGCGTTATGATCTGATGCCGTCGCGCCGTAAGCGCGTACGAGCGATGGGATCGGGGCCGCTGATCTGTTTCATCCGTCATCATCTTAATGGACCAGACATGCGCAAATCGCTCCTCGCCGCATCGCTCCTGCTCGTCTCGGCTCCCGCTTTCGCGGCGGAAGAGCCGAGCGGCTGCGACAAGTTCAAATGGTCGATCGACCGCGCACGCGCCGCGCTCACCGCGCCCGATCGCGCCAAGCTCGCCTCCGGCAGCGAGCAGACCGCACTGCCGTCGACCGCCGTCACGCTGGCGCTGGTCACGCCCGGCGACGCCAAATTGCCGACGCCGCCGGAGCGCGCGCCGAAGGACGGCACCTTCGCCGGCTTCACCAGCTTCAAGGCCGCGAAGGCCGGGCTTTATACGGTCAGCCTCTCGGCCGGGGCCTGGGTCGACCTGGTGCAGGACGGCATTTCCTGAAGCCGAAGGCGTTCAGCGGCGCCACCGATTGCGACGGTATCCGCAAAACCATGAAATACGACCTCGCCGCCAGCCCCTTCGTGCTCCAGGTCAGCGGCTCAAAAGAGAACTCGCTGTCGATCGCGATCCAACCGGCGGATGAATAGGGCACCCGGTTAGACAAACGGTCGCCTTTACCGTAAGCCTCAGCCTGCTATGTTTGCAGTGCGATATCCCTGAGGACCGTAAGTCCTTCGGGGATCAGCGGAACAGCGCTTCCGTCCGTCGCAGGCCAGACTTCACCCAACGCCTGATTTGCGCGTGCTGGTTCGCGCGCGAGTTCGCACGGAGCGCTTTCCATGTCACGACTTGCCGGACTTTTCACTGCCTTCATCATCCTGCTCGGCGCGATCCATTCGCCCGCGCGCGCCGAGGACAAGACGCTCACCGTCTTTGCCGCCGCCTCGATGAAGAACGCGCTCGACGACATCGACGCGGCCTACACCGCCAAGACCGGCGTCAAGATCAGCGCCAGCTATGCCGCGAGCTCGGCATTGGCAAAACAGATCGAGCAGGGCGCGCCGGCCGACGTGTTCGTCTCCGCCGACACCGACTGGATGGACTACGCGATCAAGCAGAAGAACATCAATGAGCAGACCCGGGTCAACCTGCTCGGCAACTCGATCGTACTGATCGCGCCGAAGGATTCCAAGATCGACAACGTCAACATCGGACCCGGCTTCGATATCGCCAAGCTCGCCGGCGACGGCAGGATCGCGACCGGCGACGTCAAGGCGGTGCCGGTCGGCAAATACGCCAAGGCTGCGCTCGAGAAGCTCGGCGCCTGGCAGGCGGCGGAGCCGAAATTCGCGATGGCCGACAGCGTGCGCGCGGCACTGACGCTGGTGGCGCGCGGCGAAGCCGTGCTCGGCATCGTCTATTCGACCGACGCCAAGGTCGAGCCCGGCGTCAAGATCGTCGGCACCTTCCCGGCCGACAGCCATCCGGCCATCATCTATCCGGTCGCGGCGACCACGACCGCGAAGCCGGAGACCGCGGAGTATCTCGCCTTCCTGCGTTCGTCCGCAGCGAAGACGATCCTCGAGAAATATGGCTTCAAGTTCCTGATCAGCCCGACGACCTGAGCGTGTTTGAGATCTCGCCGACCGAATGGACGGCGATCCTGCTGTCGCTGCGGGTCGCCATCATCGCAACGCTGGTGGCGACGCCATTTGGAATCGCGCTCGCCTGGCTGTTGGCGCGGCGCGATTTCTGGGGCAAGTCGCTGCTCGATGCCGCCGTGCATCTGCCGCTTGTGCTGCCGCCGGTCGTCACGGGTTATCTCCTGCTGCTGACCTTCGGCAAGCGCGGCCTGGTCGGCGGCTGGCTGGCCGATCATCTCGGCATCGTGTTCGCGTTCCGCTGGACTGGCGCGGCGCTGGCCTGCGGCGTGATGTCGTTTCCGCTGCTGGTGCGGCCGATCCGTCTCTCGATCGAGGCGGTCGATCGCCGCCTCGAGCAGGCCGCCGAAACGCTCGGCGCGGCGCCGTGGCGGGTATTCGCAACGGTGACGCTGCCGCTCGCTTTGCCGGGCGTGCTGGCCGGGATGGTGCTCGGCTTTGCCAAGGCGATCGGCGAGTTCGGCGCCACCATCACCTTCGTCTCCAACATCCCCGGCGAAACCCAGACCATCTCGTCGGCGATCTATTCGCTGATCCAGACGCCGGACGGCGACACCGCCGCCGCGCGGCTCGTGATCATCTCGGTCGTGCTCGCGGTCGGCGCGCTGATCGCCGCCGAAGTGTTCGCGCGCCGCGCCACCGCGCGCCTGCACGGGCAATAGCGATGCTGCGCGTCGACATCACCAAACAGCTCGGCGAGTTTACGCTTGCGGCATCGTTCACCAGCGAGGGCCGCGTCACCGGCCTGTTCGGCGCGTCCGGCTCCGGCAAGACCTCGCTGATCAACACCATCGCGGGGCTGTTGCGCCCGGACCGCGGCACGATCGTGATCGACGGCGAGACCGTCGACGACACCGCCGCCGGCATCCACGTGCCGACCTGGCGCCGTCGCATCGGCTACGTCTTCCAGGACGCACGGCTGTTTCCGCATCTCGATATCAGGCAGAACCTCGACTACGGCCGCCGCATGAACGGCCTCGCCGAGGATCCCGCGCAACACAAGCGCGTCGTTGACCTGCTCGACATCGGCGCCCTGCTCGACCGCCGCCCCGGAAAACTCTCCGGCGGCGAGCGCCAGCGCATCGCGCTCGGCCGCGCGCTGTTGTCGAAGCCGCGGCTGTTGCTGCTGGACGAGCCGCTGGGCGCGCTCGACGAAAGCCGCAAGCTCGAGATCCTGCCCTATCTGGTGCGGCTGCGGGACGAGGCCGGCGTCCCCATGGTCTATGTCAGCCACGACGCGGCCGAGCTGCGCCAGCTCGCCACCCAGATCGTGATGCTGCGCCGCGGCCAGGTGACCGCGTTCGGCGGTGTCAAGGTGCTGACATCTGGCGCCTAGGAGCTTGTCTGGATAGTCGCTGTTCAAATCTGGTCGGGTCTGATTCAACATTGGGCGATGAGCAAGTATTTTCGGCCTTGGAACATCGATCAGACGCTGCTTCTGCCGCCGAATGTGCAGGACTTCGTGCCGAAAGGCCATGTCTCGCGGTTTATGGTTGATCTGGTGCGGGAGAGCCTCGATCTCAGGGAGATCATGGGCAGCTATGTGAGCGGGCTTGGGCAGCCGCCGTTTGATCCGCGGATGATGGTGGCGCTGCTGCTGCATAGCTATGCGAGTGGGCTGTATTCGTCGCGTCGGATTGCCAAGGCCTGCCGGGAGCGGAACGATTTTGTGATGATCGTGGCGCTGGATGCGCCGGATTTTCGGACGATCAGCGACTTTCGCAAGCGACATTTGAAGGCGCTCGGCGCGCTATTCGTGCAGGTTCTGAAGTTGTGCGAGACGGCCGGGCTGGTCAAGCTCGGTCATGTCGCGCTGGATGGTACGAAGATCAAGGCGAACGCGTCGAAACACAAGGCGATGAGTTATGAGCGCATGAAGAAGCGCGAGGCGGAATTGAAGGCCGAGGTCGCTCGCATGCTGGCGGCCGCCGAGGCGGCGGATGCCTCGGAGGATGAGACTTTCGGCAACAGCGACGAACTGCCGGACTGGACCGTCGACAAGCAGAAACGGCTGGCGAAGATCCAGCAAGCGATGGCGGCGCTGGAAGCGGACGCCAAACTGGCGGCGGAGGAAGAGCGCCGCATCGAGGCCGAAAAGGAACAGCAGCGCCAGGCCGAAGGCCGCAAGAAGCCGGGCAAACCGGCGGCGCTGCCATCGGAGGAACCCAATCCCAAGGCGCAACGCAACTTCACCGATCCGGAAAGCCGCATCATGAAGTCGAAGGATGGCTTCGTTCAGGCCTATAATGCCCAGGCGGCCGTCGATGCACATGCCCAGATCATTGTCGCGCAAGAACTGACCCAGCACGGCAGCGATCAGGGCCAGTTGGTGCCCCTGATCGAGGCCATCGAGAGCAATCTTGGCCGCAAGCCGCGGCAGGCCTCAGCGGATTCCGGCTACTGCAGCGAAGCCAATCTCGAAGCGCTCGACACACGCAGCATCGATGGCTATGTCGCGCCCGGACGCGCCAAACACCCGACAGTAGCGAACGGAAAAGTCGGCGGCCCGCTGACACAGGCCATGCGAAAGAAGATCGACGATGGCGGCTTCGAAACACCCTACCGATTGCGAAAGCAAGTAGTGGAGCCGGTGTTCGGGCAGATCAAACAGGCAAGAGGCTTCCGCCAGTTCCTGTTGCGGGGCATCGAGAAAGTGCGCGCCGAGTGGACAATGATCTGCACCGTCCATAACCTCCTCAAGCTGTTCAACCTCGCAAACGCAGCCTGAGCCTGCTACTCTACAACAAATGCCCGTCACGAAAACATATCTGGACGGGCTCCTAGAGCTTCGGTTCTGATTGAATCAGAACCGAAGCTCTGGATTCTTGTTTTGACGCGTTTTCTTCACGCGAACCGGTGTCCACTTCGCTCGAAAACGCTCTAGCTGGCCGTTTTTCCGAAAGTCGGCATAAGATAGCCAATCTTGTCTGCTAGGCCCGCATCGGGCATCCGATCGGGCATGGGGAAAGGCACATTGTGCGACTGACAGGCTGGGTACTTCTGCTGATCGGCGCGGCGCTGTGCGCCACGATTTCGTGGGCCGCGCTCGGCTTCCTGCTGATGGGCGTCGGCCTGATCGCGCTGCAGGTCGCCGAACGCCGCCGAAGCCCGGCAGATGATCCCGCGCCGGCAGCCGCCGCGGGATTTACCCCTCCGCGCCTCAGTGCCGGGCTGCAGCCGCCGACCCTCGACCCGGTCACCGGCCAGGACGCCGGACCTCAGCGTCAGCCCCGCCGGATGGCATGGCCCGATTCTTGGCCCGACAAGAACGGCGCGCCCTACGACCGGGAGGCGTGGCGACGGCTGGTCGAGAGCGATCCTGATCTGGCCCAGCTCGCGCATGTCCTCGCCGATTACGGCCCGCAATATGTCGACGAGCTGGCGGCCAGCTATCTCGCTGCCCCCGACAAGAGCCGCCTGGGGGCGATCGTCGACGGCATCATCGCGCGGGCCCGCAGCGGTCAGCCGGTCCCGCCGGCCCCCCCAGTCGAGGCGTCGCGGCCACCGCCCGTGGTCGGGGTATCGCTGCCGCCGCCGGTGCCGCCCCGGCAGGAGCCGAAGCAGGTGGTCGTCCCTGCCGCCAAGTCAGCGGCGCCGCCGACACCGCCGAGCAATCCCGCCGATGCGCTGGAATCGTCCCTGCTCGCAACGGTCGAGGAGGCTTCCGCCAGGCTCGCCGCCGAACGCGCGGGTCTCTTCAAGCCCGGCAGGGAGCCCAGCAAGGCAACCGAGAACCGGCCGCCGACGGCGAACCAGCGGGAACCGCTGTTCGGTCGCGCGCCCCGGGACACGAAGCCCGCCGCACCGCCGCCGGTGTCGATACCGATGCCGGCTGAGACTCCCGCCGATCTCGAAGCATCGTTGATCGCCGCAGTCAGCCAGGCCGCCGCCAAACGGGCTGATACCCCCAAGCCTCCACCGATACCGGAGCGCGCGCCGATCGCGGCGATGCCCGAGCAGGACGCCCGCGCCGTCGCGCCCAACCAGCCGAAGCCCGCTCCGCCGGCGCCACTGCCACCTCCGCCCACCATCACACCGGTCGCGAAGCCACCGGCCGCCAAGACAGCTGGAAAGACAGCGGCCGACGACCTCGACGAGACGCTGCTCGCGGCGCTGGCCGAGATTTCCGGCCAGAAGTTCAAGGACGAGCCCAAGCCGGGCTCGCCTGGCTCGCCGGCCGACGACGGCCTGTCCGACATGATCAAGAAGTTCGCGCCGGATTCGACCTTCCTGCGCAAGCAGTAGCGCTCAGACCCCCGCCACCGACGCCCAGATATCGGCGAGCTTGCGCCGCACGATCTGCATCCGCGTCTGCGGCGCGACCGCCTCCTCTTCCTCCGGCAGCCGCAGGCCGACGACATTGACGCGGCCGCCGCTGATGCTGCGCGCCACCAGCACGATCTCGTCGAGCGCAAGCTCGGCGCCTTCCTTCGGCGCGCGGTCGAGATTGATGTCGAAATAATCCGCCAGCGTCAGCTTGGCCTGGTGCTCATCGACCTTGACGCCATAGATCTCGGCGAGCTCGCCCAGCGTATGCTCGCCCGAGACCATGAAGTCGCCGAGCAGATGCGGATCGGGCGTGCTCGATGGCGCCATGTCGACGAAGAAGCGGTCGAGCGCCTCGGCGCGCTCCGGCGGCGCCAGCAGATAGATGTAGTCGCCCGGCGCGACCGGATCGGCCTCGACAGGCGTCAGGATCCGCTCGTCGCGGATCACCAGGGTCGGCTTCGACCAGGACGGAATCAGCCCGCGGCGGAAATACAGGCTCTTCGGCCGCACCGGATAGCCGACCAGCTGCTGCTCGAGCTGGCCAGGCAGGTCCAGTTCGACGCGACGCGGGCCGCGTTCGGCGCGCGGCAGCGCGACATGCAGCCGCCGCGCCGCCGGTCCCAGCGTCCAGCCCTGCAGCAACAGCGAGATGATGACGACGACGAAGGCGACGTCGAAATACAGATAGGCCTTCGACAGGCCGACCAGCATCGGGATCGAGGCGAGGAAGATCGCGACCGCGCCGCGCAGCCCGGTCCAGGCGATGAAGATCTTTTCCCGCCAGTTGAACTTGAACGGCGCGAGGCAGATCAGCACCGCCAGCGGCCGCGCCACCAGCATCAGCGCGAAGGCCACCAGCACGGCGCCGCCGGCGCTGGAGAGCAGGCGATGCGGCGACACCAGCAGGCCGAGCAGCACGAACATCACGATCTGCGCCAGCCAGGTCGCGGCGTCGAGGAATGTCACCACCGAATTATGCGCGCGGGTCGGCCGGTTGCCGATGATGATACCGGCGAGATAGACCGCGAGGAATCCCGAAGCATGCACGATCTGCGAGCCGCCGAAGATCACCAGTGCCGCTGTGGTGACGAACGGCGCATGCAGGCCCTGCGGCAGCGCCACATAGTTCAGCGCCAGCACCACCAGCCGGCCGCCGATCACCCCGATGATGGCGCCGAGCACGGCTTCCTGGATGAACTCCATCGCGATGTGCGAGGCGGAGCTCTGGCCGATCGAGATGAACTCGACCAGCATCAAAGTGAGGAAGATCGCGAACGGATCGTTGGTACCGGACTCCGCCTCCAGCGTCGCGCCGACGCGCGGGCGCAGGCGCAGGCCCTGGGTGTGCACCAGAAGGAACACCGCCGCGGCGTCGGTCGAGGCCACCACGGCGCCGACCAGCAGCGATTCGGTCCAGTTGAGGTCGAGCACATAGCGGGCGACCGGCGCCGTGATCAGCGCGGTCAACAGCACGCCGGCGGTCGCCAGCACCATCGACGGCACCAGCACGGTGCGGATGCTGGCAAACCGCGTCTTCAATCCGCCGTCGAACAGGATCAGCGCCAGCGCCACCGAGCCGACCAGATAGGTGGTGCGGACGTCGTCGAACTGCAGTTGGCCGGGGCCGGAATCGCCCGCCAGCATGCCGACCAGCAAGAACACCAGCAGCAAGGGGGCGCCGAACCGCAACGCCAGCAGGCTCGACAGGATGCCGGCCATCACCAGCACCGCGCCGAGCAGGATCGCTATACTGACGGAGTCGAGGGATGCCATGCGCCTTCGGGGGTCTCAAATACTTGCAATTGCATCCTTATCGTCGCCACACCGGGACGCCAAACGATTTCTGCCTTAAGCGGCAATGTGCCCGGTCCCGCTGCCCCGAGATCCTTTTCCGTTCCGACAAAATCGGAACGGGGCTCTCGATTCTTGTTCTGACGCGTTTTCTTCACGCGAACCGGTGACCACTTCGCTCGAAAACGCTCTAATGCGCCTCGACACTGTGGTGTATCGATGGTCGCGCGCGCGCCGTTGTGGGAATCTCCCAACACCTTCGAATCACATTTGCCTGACCCGCACTGCAAGTTGAGAATTTACCGATGGACATGAGCTGGAAGGACGTCCTGGAATCGATCCAAATGGCGGCGCGCTCGGTCGGCGCCGAGGTCGCCTCGCCCTGGTTCTATCTGCAGTTCGGCATCATCCTCGCCGCCGCGGGCCTCGCCTACGCGGCCGATACCGCCATTCACGCACGGGTCGAATTGTCGTCGCTGGCGAGCCGCTGGCCGCTGCCGCTCCGGCACTTTGCCCGCGTGATGGTGACGAGCGCCTCGACCGCCGTGTTCGCGGTGCTGATGGTGATCTCGCGCATCGTGATGTGGCACGCCACCTGGCCGAGCCGCAGCTACCTGATCGCGGTCTCCGCCAAGCTGGCGCTGGCCTGGCTCGTGATCCGCCTCGTGACCTCGGTGATCGACAACGCCTTCATCGTCAAGACGGTGTCGATCGCGGCCTGGGTGGTCGCGGCACTCAGCATCGTCGGCCAGCTCGATTGGGCGGCCGACACGCTGGATTCGTTTGCGGTCGTGGTCGGCGGCCTCCGCCTCACCCCGCTGCTGCTGCTCAAGGCCGGCGCGCTCCTGATCGTGGCGCTGTGGCTGACCAACCTGGCCAGCAATTTCGCCGAGAGCCGCATCAACCGCGCCACCGATCTGACGCCCTCGATCCAGGTGCTGCTGGTCAAGATCATCCGCATCGGCCTGATGGTGCTGGCGATCGCGATCGCGCTCGGCGCGGTCGGCATCAACCTGTCCGCGCTCGCGGTGTTCACCGGTGCTGCCGGCGTCGGCATCGGTCTCGGTTTGCAGAAGATCGTCGCCAATTTCATCAGCGGCCTGATCCTGCTGGTCGACAAATCGGTGAAGCCCGGCGACCTCGTCACGATCGGCGACAATTCGGGCCGGATCAGCGCGATGAAGACCCGCTACATCTCGGTCGCCGCCGGCGACGGCCGCGAGTTCCTGATCCCGAACGAGGATCTGGTGACGCAGAAGGTCACCAACTGGACCTACACCGACAAGAACACGCTGGTGAAGATCGCCTTCTCCACCAACTACGACGCCAATCCGCGGCAGGTCTGCAAGCTCGCGATCGAGACCGCAACGGCCCATCCGCGCGCCACCAAGGGCCGGACACCGAACTGCATCCTGACCGAATTCGCCGAGCCCGGGATGAAGTTCTCCTTGACCTTCTGGATCGCCGATCCCGACGGCATGGACAATGTGAAGAGCGACGTCATGCTGGCGCTGTGGGACGCCTTCAAGCAGCAAGGCATCAGGGTGCCCTACCCGGTGCGGGAACTCCGGATCCGCGGCGGCGCGCTGCCGGTCGAGAGCGTGGTCGAGGTCTCCAGCTAGCGCTTGAGCGCCATTTTTTTGGAGGATCGACTGCCGCTGTTCCGGATTGGGCCGCAAAATCAAGCTGTTTGGGAATTGTCCCCATGCCCAACCTTGGCTTGCACCGGGCGCGCCGATCATTAAATTAGAGCCTGAAATCAGCCCCTTGCCTGCAGAAACGCCCCGCCCATGAGCTATATCGACGCCACCGACACCTCCCTTCGCAAGACCGGCCAGATCAAGCTGCACGGGCAGAGCGGCTTTGCCGGCATGCGCAAGGCGGGCGCGTTGGTGTCGAAATGCCTCGACGCGCTGACCGACCTCGTCAAGCCGGGCGTCCCGACCTCTGATATCGACGAGTTCGTCCGCAAGTTCGCCTTCGACCACGGCGCCTATCCGGCGACGCTGATGTATCGCGGTTATCGCTACTCGACCTGCACCTCGATCAATCACGTGGTCTGCCACGGCATGCCGGGCGACCGCCCGCTGAAGGAAGGCGACATCGTCAATGTCGACGTCACCTTCATCGTCGACGGCTGGTACGGCGATTCCAGCCGGATGTATGCGATCGGCGCCATCGCGCGAAAGGCCGAACGGCTGATCGAGGTGACCTATGAGGCGATGATGCGCGGCATCGCGGCGGTGAAGCCCGGCGCCACCACCGGCGATATCGGTCACGCCATCCAGAGCTATGTCGAACCGCAGGGCATGAGCGTGGTGCGCGATTTCTGCGGCCATGGCCTCGGCCGCCTGTTCCACGACGAACCGAACATCATCCATATCGGCCGCCCCGGCGAGGGCGTGCCGCTGCGGCCCGGCATGTTCTTCACCATCGAGCCGATGATCAATCTCGGCAAGCCGCATGTGAAGATCCTGTCCGACGGCTGGACCGCGGTGACCCGCGACCGTTCGCTGTCCGCGCAGTTCGAGCACTCGGTCGGCGTCACCGCCGACGGCGTCGAGATCTTCACGCTGTCCGAGCGCCATGGCGAGAAGCCGTGGGTTCTGGTGTAACGGGGTTCAAGGTTCAAGTGTAATTGGTCGCGGACTGAGGCCACGGCAGGCCGCATTCTATTTGCTCTCCGTTGCCAGATAGGCGAGCGCGCAGAGCGGCAGCACGCCGCCGATCGCTGCCGCCAGTAGCCACCCACCGGTGGCGTAAGCCCAGCCACCGACGGCCGAGCCGAGCGCACCGGCGACGAAGAACGTCGCCATATAGAGCCCGTTGAGCCGGCTTCGCGCATCTGCGCCGAGCACGAACAGCGCGCGAAAGCCGAGCACCACATTGGCCTGCACGCCGAAATCGATCGCGATCGCTGCGGCGGCAAACAAGGCCAGCGACAGGGTCGAGCCCGGCTCGGTGATCATGGTGAGCGCGAAGCCGATGCTCGCCAGCAGCAGCGCCGCCGCGGTGGCCGGCCGCGTCCAGCCGCGATCCGCGACGCGCCCCGCGAGCGGCGCCGATACGACGCCGGCCGCGCCGACAAGCGCGAACAGCGCGATGCCGGATTGCGAGAATCGGAAGGCGGGTCCGGCAAGGACCAGCGGCATGGTGGTCCAGAACAGGCTGAACGCCGCGAACAGGCTGGCCTGGTAGAGCGCGCGACGCCGCAGCACCGGTGTGGTGCGGGCGAGGTGAACCATCGACCGCAACAATGCGCCATAGCTCAAGCGCGCCTGCGGCATCCGCGTCGGCAGCGTCAGGCGCAGCAGGATCGCGAGCGACACCATCAGCGCGGCCGAGAGCCAATAGACCATGTGCCAGGACGACACCGAGGCGATGAAGCTCGACGCCGGACGCGCCAACATCACCCCGATCATCAGCCCGCTGGTGACGTTGGCGACGACCTGACCCCGGATTCGCGCCGGCGCCAGATGACCGGCATAGGGAATCAGGATCTGCACGGCGACCGACGAGAAGCCAACCGATAGCGCGGCGGCGAGAAATGGCAGCGGATGCCGCGACAGCGCGGCCGCGGCCAGCGCGACGGCGGCAAGGGCAATCACCGTCGAGACCAGCCGGCGGTTCTCGATCAGGTCACCGAGCGGAACAATCAGCAGCAGACCGGCGCCGTAGCCGAGCTGGGTCATGGTCACGAGCAGGCCGGCATGTTCGGGCAGCAAGCCCAGGTCCGCGGCGATCGGCCCCGCCAGCGGCTGGGCATAATAAATGTTGGCGACAACCAGTCCGCAGGACAATGCCAGCAGGAAGGTCAGCCAGGTGGAGACCGAGTCCGGCTCCGGGCCGGCGTCGGATGTGATTGTCGTCATAAGCTCTCCATTTCGGGAACAATCATTTCCTAATTAGCCACGAAGCTCGCCGGCCATTCATGCCAGCAGCCTCATCGCGATCTCGACCGCTGCTGCGGTGTCCGCCGGCGCCCGTCCGGACTTTCCGACCACGCGCAAGCCCTGCGTCAGGCAGACCATCACGCGCGCGGTGTCCTCCGGATTGATCCGGCCCGAGACCGATCCGTCCGCCTGTCCTTGCCGGATCAGATCGGCCAGAAACGCCTCGTTGCGCGCTAGCGTCGCGCCAACACGCGTGGCGACCTCCCGATCGGCGATCGCCAGTTCCACCGCGCTGCCGACGACCATGCAGCCGCGCCGGCCTTCGATCCCCTTCGCCGAATCCATGTAGAAGCCGAGCACCGCGCGCAGCCGCTCGCGCCCCGACCCTCGGGTCCCGGCGATCGATGCAACCTGATCGTTGCGCAGACGCATATAGCGATCGAGCGCCGCCAGGAACACCGCGCGCTTGTCCTTAAACGCCTTGTAGATACTGCCGGACGCGAGCCCCATCGCGTCGGTCAGGTCCTCGATCGAGGTGGCGTTGTAGCCCTGTTCACGAAACACCTTGATGGCCTTGTCGAGCGCCTGGTCCACGTCGAATTCCCGCGGCCGCCCGCGTGGGCGCGCACTCTGCTGCAATCGTTGGACCATGGTCGCCATTCCCCTATTTAGGAAAAGGTTATTCCCTAAATCAATTCACATTTTTGTGCAGCGCGGCAGGCTCAATAATCGCTTCGCGTCCGCTCGACGATCTCCTCGGGCGTGTGGTTTTCGCCGATCGACATCGCGCAGATCCGCGACAAATGCAGATAGGACAGTCCGGTCTCCTCGGCCCAGGCGTTGAATTGCGCCTGCACCTTGGCGAGATCGCGCTTCGACTTGACCTCCTCGGCAATATCGAGGCCGGCATCGCGCAGGCAGGCGACGACGTCGCGCGAGGTGACGAAGCCGTCCCAGCCGAGAAAGCGCAGCAGCATCTGCCCGGTGTTGCCGCCGAGCCGGCTGCCGCGCTTGGTCAGCAGATCAAGCAATCCGACCTCATCCGACGATGGCCAGGCCGCGAGGAATTTGCCGAAGCTGCCGTGCTCGCGCGCGATCTCCTGCACGAAGCGGCCATTGTCGCGCACGGACATGATCTTGGCGCCGTTGCGCACGATCCGGGTGTCGCTGGTCAGCTTCTCCCAGAATTCATCTGATTTGAAGGCGAGCTTGGCGGGCTGAAAGCCGAGGAACGCCTGCTCGAAACCCTCCCATTTGGCGTCGATCACGCTCCAGGCAAAGCCTGCGCAGAACACGCGCCTGGTCATCTCGGCCAGCACGCGGTCGTCGCAGAGCTTTGCCAGCGCTTTGGCGTCCGCCGGCGGCCGCAGCAGTTTCTCCAGTGCCTTCGGCCCGCCCTTGCGCTTCTCAGCGCGCGCGCGGATCACCTTGAACGATGTCACGCCGTCCTCCCCCTTTTCGATCTCGAACCGTTGCAGCGAACGGTAATTCGCCCGTCGCGTCGTGGCAAACCGGGGAAGTGGGCGCCTCACACACGATCGTCGTTCTCGCAAAAGCCAGGACCCATTTGCGGTGTCATCACCCGCGAAAGCGGTGATCCGGTATTCCAGAGACGCCACCGCTTGAATCGAGAAGCTGCGGCGTACTGGATCGCCCGGTGCCGTCTACGCCAAGGCTTCGACGGGGCTTTCGCTCTCAGGCACGCCGAAGCTTTAGCGGAGGCGGCGAGCCGGGCGATGACCGTGGGTTGCATCGCCCCTTGCAAAACCCGGCGAGCACGGCATGGTTGTGGCCGATGCCCGCCAAAGCCAGTGACAGCACCGATCAGCCCGACGAGACGCCGCATTATCACGGTCATCGCGAACGGCTGCGCGAGCGTTTCCATGCGGCGGGGGCCGACGCGCTGACCGACTATGAGCTGCTCGAGATGGCGCTGTTCGCTGCCATCCCGCGCCGCGATACCAAGCCATTGGCCAAGGCGCTGCTGAAGAAGTTCGGCTCCTTCGCCGAGGTCGTGCACGCGCCGGTGGCGCGGCTGCGCGAGGTCGAGGGCATCAAGGACGCCTCGATCAACCAGCTCAAGCTGCTGGCGGCCGCCGCCGGCCGGATCGCCAAGGGCGAGATCAAGCGCAACATCGCGCTGTCGTCCTGGAACGACGTCATCGACTATTGCCGCACCGGCATGGCGTTCGCCGACAAGGAGCAATTCCGCCTGCTGTTCCTCGACAAGCGCAACCAGCTGATCGCCGACGAGGTGCAGCAGACCGGCACCGTCGACCACACCCCGGTCTATCCGCGCGAGGTGATCAAGCGCGCGCTGGAATTGTCGGCGACCGCGCTGATCCTGGTGCACAATCACCCCTCTGGCGACCCGACGCCGTCGCAGGCCGACATCCAGATGACGAAAGCGATCGTCGATATCGCAAAACCGCTCGGCATCGCCGTGCACGACCACATCATCGTCGGCAAGAACGGGCATACGAGCTTCAAGGGGATGCGGCTGATTTAGCATTGCACTCAACAAGCCCCCCGCTGTCGTCCCGGCGAAGGCCGGGACCCATTACCACAGGGGTGAATTGTTGAAGCGGGCTGCGGCCCCAGCATCGCCAACCAACTGATATCTGGGGTTATGGGTCCCGGCCTTCGCCGGGACGACGGTGTTAGTCTGATTCAATGTGAAACAGCTTTTTCGGTGTCATCACCCGCGAAAGCGGGTGATCCAGTATTCCAGAGACAGTCGTGTTTGAACGGATGGGCCTCGGCGTACTGGATCGCCCGGTCAAGCCGGGCGATGACAGCGTGGATGAAGACAAGGCTTCGCATTCTCGCGACATGGTGCGCAATTGGGCACCTGGGAGCATCGCGAAGCAAGGCCCGGAATGACGATGGCGTCATACGAACCACGCGCGATTGCCGCTAGAATACCAATGCAACGTTTTTCGCGCGGCGGCGTTTGTTGCAGGTTGATTTGATGGCATTATTGCAGGGCTGGGGGACCGATGTCCGATTTCGTCGTTGAGGAGGGGCTGCCCTATCCGCTCGGTGCGCATTGGAGCGGCCGCGGCACCAACTTCGCAGTGTTTTCCGCCAATGCCACCAAGGTCGAAATCTGCCTGTTCGACGGCGAACGCGAGACCCACCGCTTCGAGCTGCCCGAATATACCGACCAGGTGTTTCACGGCTTCATCAACGGCGTGCAGCCGGGGACGTTCTACGGCTTTCGCGTCTACGGCCCGTACCAGCCCGACGGCGGCCACCGCTTCAATCCGAACAAGCTGCTGCTCGATCCCTACGCGCGCGCCCATGCCGGCAGCCTGACATGGAATCCGGCGGTGTTCGGCTACAAGATGGAAAGCGGCGACGATCTGACGTTCGACGAGCGCGACAGCGCGCCGTTCATGCCGAAATGCGTCGTGTGCGATCCCAATTTCGACTGGGCCCAGGAGCCGCAACGGCAGGAAGCCCACTGGGACGAGACCGTCGTCTACGAGACCCACGTCAAGGGCTTTACCAAGCAGCATCCCGGCATCCCCGAGAACCTGCGCGGCACCTATGCCGGCCTCGGCTCGAACGCCGCGATCGACTATCTGAAGGCGCTCGGCATCACCTCGGTCGAGCTGCTGCCGGTGCACTCCTTCATCAACGACAGCAATTTGCTGAAAAAGCATCTCACCAATTACTGGGGCTACAACACGATCGGCTTCTTCGCGCCGGACCCGCGCTACGCCGCCGATGTTCCGAACAGCCTGCGCGAATTCAAGGAGATGGTGTCGCGGCTGCATGGCGCCGGCCTCGAGGTGATCCTCGACGTCGTCTACAACCACACCGCCGAAGGCAATGAGCGCGGCCCGACGCTGTCGTTCAAGGGCATCGACAATGCGAGCTACTACCGGCTGTTCCCCGACAAGCGGCGCTACTACATCAACGATACCGGCACCGGCAACACCGTGAACCTGTCGCACCCGCGGGTGATCCAGCTGGTGATGGACAGCCTGCGCTACTGGGCCGGCCACATGCATGTCGACGGCTTCCGCTTCGATCTCGGCACCATCCTGGCGCGCGAGGTCTACGGCTTCGACGAGCAGTCCGGTTTCCTGAAGGCGATGAATCAGGACCCGCTGCTCGCCACCGTCAAGCTGATCGCCGAGCCCTGGGACTGCGGCCCCGGCGGCTATCAGGTCGGCGGCTTTCCGGCGGGCTGGGCGGAATGGAACGACAAGTACCGCAACATTGTGCGCGACTTCTGGCGCGGTGAAGCCACGCCCGGCGCGCTGGCGCCGCGGCTGCTCGGCTCACACGACGTGTTCAACCGCGAGGGACGCCGCACCTGGGCCAGCATCAACTTCATCACCGCCCACGACGGCTTCACGCTGAACGACTGGGCGAGCTACAACTTTAAGCACAACGAGGCCAACGGCGAGAACAACAACGACGGCACCTCCGACAATCATTCCTGGAATTGCGGCACCGAGGGCCCGACCGACAACCCTGATATCCGCAGCCTGCGCGAGCGACAGAAGCGTAACATGCTGGCGACCCTGCTGGCCTCGCAGGGCACGCCGATGCTGCTCGGCGGCGACGAGTTCGGCCGCACCCAGCGCGGCAACAACAACGCCTATTGCCAGGACAACGACATCTCCTGGTTCGACTGGAATTTGTCCGCCGACGCGGAGAAGCAGCTCGCCTTCACCAGGCGGATGATCAAGCTGCGGCGCGATTATCCGATCCTGCGCCGCAGCCGCTTCCTCTCCGGCGATCGCGACGCCGAGCTCAACATCCGCGACGTGGTCTGGATCAGCACGTCAGGCGTCGAGATGACGCAGGCCGACTGGACGACCGGCTGGATCAAATGTTTTGCCGCGCTGCTCGACGGCCGCGCGCGCAAGAGCGCGATCGCACGCGAGGGCGAGGACGACACCGTGCTTGTCATCCTCAACAGCTATGAGGGCGAGGTCGACTTCAAGCTGCCGATGACCGGCGCCGGCGCGCACTGGTCTCTGCTGCTCGATACCAGCGCGCCGGAGCAAGCGGCGGGCGCGCAATTCGCGTTCGACAGCACCTACAAGGTGACGGACCGCTCGTTCGTGCTGCTCACGACCGGTGAGGTGAAATAGCCCTGTAGGGCGGATGAGCGAAGCGACATCCGGGAACCGTGCGTCGCCCCCCATGTCGCTTCGCTCATGCGGGCTACGAAGCTGCTGACGCGGCCAGCCGCTACGCTTCATCCAGGTCCGCCTTCTCCTTCCCCCTGAAAGGGGGAAGATCGGGATGGGGGTCTGCCAAAGGCGACGCTCTCAGCGGGGAGAGCAGATCCCCACCCGCTTTGCTCTGCCGAGCAAAGCGAGCGGTGCGCCTTCCTTCAAACCGTGCACGCCTGCACGATCTTCGGCAGAAAGCTCTGGCAAAAATCCAGATAGGTTCTGACGATGGTCGATTGGTGACGATGCGGCGGATAGAGCAGGTTGAGCGACCACTCCGGCAGCGGATGCTGCGGCAGCAATCGGACCAGGCGCTTCTCGCGGATCGGCGCCGCCGCAAGGAACGGCGGCAGCTCGGTGACCACATCGCCACGCAGCGCGCGCCTGCACAAATGCTCGTAGTCGTTGGTGGCCAGCACCGCCCTGGGCTCCACAACATGCCCGCCCAAGTCCCAGCGCGCCTGCTCATCGATGCGCGAGGCCCATGTCGCGCATGGCAGATCATGCAGCGCATCCGGATGTCCGGGCACCCCGAGGCGCTTCACCAGTTGCGGGCTGGCCACGAGGATATTGCGGGACGAAAGCAGGTGTCGCGCCACCATGGCCTCGTGAACGATCGCACCGACACGAAGCGCGACATCGATGCCGTCCTCGACCAGGTCGACGCGACGCTCGGTCGTGTAGAGGTAAATCTCGATATCGGGATAGCGCCGCTGGAACGCGGCCAGCAGCTCCCACCACGGCTCGAACGTCGGCGGCAATGACAGCCGCAAGCGTCCTTTCAGATGAGCCTGGTCGTTCACGACCACCTGCTCGGCCTCGAGCAGCGTCTCGATCCCGCGGCCGGCATGTTCGTAAAGCCTGGCGCCGGCGTCGGTGAGCCTGGCGCCGCGCACCGAGCGCTCAAGCAACTGGACCTTGAGCTGCCGCTCCAGATCGCGGATGCGGCGGCTCAATGTCGGCAGCGGCATTGCAAGGCGCGTGGCTGCCGCGGACAGGCTGCCCGCCTGCACGACCGCAACAAACATCCTGACGGCGTTGAGATCCATCCGGCATTCCTACCATATTCGGTAGGATGTCTGCCAATCTTGGTCATTCATTTTCGTATTTGGATGGACTACCAGCTCGCGCGGACAGGACCTCATCCGGAGCCCCTATGAAAACGAACATCGTGGCAGCCATGTCATTTGCATTGGCGGGAACCATCGCGTCCGCACAAACACCACCATCGGCCCCGCAGCGCGTCACCATCGACACCTACAACCGCGCGCAGACCGATACCTACTTCGCCGGGGTAGCCGGCAGCGGCGGCTACGGAAAATTCCGCCATGGCCGCGAGCTTGCTGCTCCGGTGCAGCAGGGCATCGTCCGCCCCAACCGCGACACGCTGTACTCGCTTGCGGTGTTCGATCTCGACGCCGGACCGGTGACCATCGAGCTGCCCGGCGGCGCCAGGCGTTTCATGGCAATGCAAATCGTCAATGAAGACCAGTACACCCTTGCGGTCCATTACGGCGCCGGCCGCCACACCCTGACCCGCGAGGCGGTCGGAACGCGCTACGCCGTAGCGGTCGTCCGCTTCCAGGTCGATTTTGCGAACGCCGAGGAGGTCAGGCAGGTTCACGCCCTGCAGGACGCGGTCAAGGCCAGCCAGGACCGGCCCGGCGCATTCGAGATCCCGAACTGGGATGCGACAAGCCTGAAGACGGTGAAAGCCGCGCTGATGCAGCTTGGCGCCACGGTCTCCGATACGCGGCGGATGTTCGGCGCCAACGCGCATCAGGTCGATCCGGTGCGACACCTGATCGGAAGCGCGATGTTGTGGGGCGGCAATCCGGAGCAGGACGCGCTTTATCTTCCGATCACGCCCGCGCGCAACGACGGCGGCACCATCTACCGGCTGACGGTCAGGGATATCCCGGTCGATGGTTTCTGGTCGCTTACCGTCTACAACAGTGAAGGCTATCTGCAACCGAACCCGGCCAATGCCTATGCGGTGAACAGCATCACCGCGAAGCAAGCTTCCGATGGCGCGGTCACCATCCAGTTCGGCGGCTGCGATGGCAAGGTCGCCAACTGCCTGCCGATCGCGCCGGGGTGGAATTACACGGTACGGCTGTTCCAACCGCGCGCCGAGATCCTTGACGGCAGCTGGAAATTTCCCGAGGCGCAGCCTGCGGACTGAGCCGCGTCCGGTGCCGCGATCCTCCACCCAAGGTCCCTCCCCGCGACCCCGCCGGCCAATTGACATTCGGCCGCGGGGTGCCAGACTTTGGCAAAAATACAGGGTGGAGACCTCTGGATGGCCAATCTTTCGGCCTCAAATCACGTCGCCCGTGTTTTATCGGCGGCCAATCAGGTGGCCGGCGTCGACACCGAGACGCGGATTGCCGCGTCCTGGCGGCGCTGCCTGGTCAATCACAACCTTGATCCGGCCCGGCGCGGGCCGCCGCAGACGCTCACCGAAGCCGAGGTCCGGCACATCGCCGAACCGATGGAGGACCTGATCCAGGTCGCGATCCCAGAGATCGAGGACCTCGCCCGCGTACTCAACGACTCCGGCTACTGCGTCAACCTCGCCGACCCCAACGCCACCATGCTCGTGAGCCGGCTGCCCGAGGGCGATTACGCGCGGATGTTCCTGGAATGGAAGATCTACACCGGCTCGAACTTCGCCGAGACGTTCGAAGGCACCAACGGGCTCGGCACCGCGCTCGCCGAGCAGCGGCCGATTCTGGTGCATGGCGACGAGCATTTCCGCGAGCAGTGGCACATGTTCACCTGCGCGGTGTCGCCGCTGTTCGATCATGCCGGGCGGCTCGCCGGCGCCGTCAACATCTCGTCGTGCCGCAGCGATCTCGGCCGCAGCGCGCATGAGCTGGCGCTGGCCGTGACCACGGAGGCGACGCGGCGGATCGAGCAGTCGTTCTTCCGCCGGCGCTACCGCGCCTCCTGGATCGCGACCCTGCCCGGCGACGGGCATGGCATGCTCGCCTATGACGACGACCGCCGCGTGGTCGGCGCCTGCCGCACCGCGCGCGGCGTGTTTGGACTGACCGATGCCATGATCGACGACGGCATCGAGCTGTCGCGTCTGATCCAGCTCGACGATCGCGCGACGCGCACCCCGGACGAGCTCGTTGCGTTGCGCCGGGCCGACGGCACGCCGTGGGGACGCGGCCATCTGGCGCCGCCGGTGCGGGCGCGTTCGCTGCGGCCTCTGCCGACACAGCCGCGTGAAAAACCAGCCGGGCAGTTCGGCGGGCTGCACAGGCTCGCCGGCCGCGATCCCGTGCTGATCAAGGGCGTGAAGCGGCTGATGACGGTCGGCAATCTCGATCTGCCGATCCTGCTGCGTGGCGAGACCGGCGCCGGCAAGGACGTGTTCGCGCGCGCCATCCACGCCGCCAGCAGTCGCGCCGGCCGCAACTATGTCGCGCTGAACTGCGCGGCGATGCCGGAGAGCCTGATCGACGCCGAGCTGTTCGGCTACGAGGCCGGCGCCTTCACCGGCGCGCGGCGCGAGGGATCGAAGGGGCTGATCGTGCAGGCGAGCGGCGGCACGCTGTTCCTCGACGAGATCGGCGACATGCCGCTGGCGTTGCAGACGCGGCTGCTGCGCGTGCTGGAAAATCGCGAGGTCTGGCCGCTCGGCGCGTTGAAGCCGGTTGCGGTCGACATCCGCCTGATCAGCGCCACCCATCGCGATCTGGCGCAGATGGCCGAAGACGGCAGCTTCCGCTCCGACCTGTATTACCGGCTGCGCGGCATGGAGGTCCGGCTGCCGGCGTTGCGCGAGCGTGCTGATCGGAAAGACGTCATCGCGCAGATCGCCGACGAGGAGGCGCCGCATTGTCGTATCTCAGCTGACGCCTGGGCGCAGCTGATGGCCTATCCGTTCCCCGGCAACATGCGCCAGCTCCGCCATGTGCTGCGGCTCGCCGGCGCCACCGCCGAAAGCGGCGTCATCACCGAGGCCGATCTCGATTTGCCACCGTTCGGCGCACGGAGCGCCGAGGCGGATCATGCGGGAGGCGAGCGCGCGATGATCGTGGAGGCGCTGCGCGCCAGCGGCGGTCGCGTGACCGAGGCGGCGAAGGCGCTCAGGCTCAGCCGCGCCACGTTGTACCGAAAGATCAAGACGTTAGAGATCGAGCTCGAGGGCTAGACGAGGATATGCTCGTTCCGGGTCTCGTCGCGCAGTCGTGTTCCGGCCGTGCCGGGAAAGGTGCTATCCTGCAGCTTTCATGCAACGCCATGGAGCGGGTCCCATGACACGGTTTCCCCTCGCTGTGGTCGTTGGCCTGGTTGCCGCGACCATTTCGCAGCCTGCTGCCTCACATTCCGAAGACCAACGATTGGGCAAAGTGCATTTTGCGACATCCTGCAAGCCGGAGGCGCAGGAGCTGTTCGATCGCGCCATGCTGTATCAGCATTCGTTCTGGTACAGCGCATCGCGCCGCACCTTCGAGGAGGTGCTCGAGGCCGACCCGCAATGCGCCATCGCCTATTGGGGCATCGCGCTCAGCTATCTGTACAATCCGCATGCGCCACCGCCGCCGGACAACCTGCCGCTCGGTCTCGCAGCCGTGAAGAAAGGCCAGGCGCTGGGTGCGCAGACGCCGCGCGAGCAAGAATACATCAATGCGATCGCCGCGATGTATGTCGACTATGACAAGGTCGATCACCGCGCCCGCGTACAGCGATTCCTCGCCGCCGAAGAGCAGGTCGCGACCCACTATGCCGACGATGACGAGGCGCAGATCGCCTATGCGATCACGCTCAATGTCGCGGCGTCCCCGACCGACAAGACCTATGCCAACCAGCTGAAAGGCGCGGCACTGCTCGAGCCGATCTTCAAGCGCCAGCCCGAGCACCCGGGCGTCGCGCATTATCTGATCCATCTCTACGACTATCCGACGCTGGCGGAGAAAGGCCTCGACGCGGCGATGCGCTATGCCAAGATCGCGGCCCGCGCGCCGCATGCCCAGCACATGCCGTCGCACATCTTCACCCGCGTCGGCTACTGGAAGGAATCGATCGCCTCGAACAAGGAATCCGCGCGCATCGCCAAGGAAGACGGTGAACAGCAGGATCAGGCGCATGCGATGGACTATCTGGTCTATGCCTATCTGCAGCTCGGCCAGGACAAGGAGGCGCGCGCGGTGGTCGACGAACTCGGCAAGCTCGAGTTCAAGCTCGATCGGTTCGCAGGCCCCTACGCGGTGGCGGCAAGCCAGGCCCGCTATGTGTTCGAACGCGGCGACTGGAAGGCGGCTGCCGCACTTGAAGTGCGTCCGACCAAGTACGCCTATGCGGATGCCATCACCTATTTTGCCCGCGCGGTCGGCGCCGCGCGCTCCGGTGATCCGGCGGCGGCCAAGGCCGATATCGCGCAGCTCGTCGCGTTGCGCGACAAGCTCAAGGACGCAAAGGACGCCTATTGGTCCAACATCGTCGACATCCAGCAGCAGATCGCGAGCGCCTGGGTGCTGTACGCCGAAGGCAAATTTGACGAGGCGCTCAGCGCGATGAATGCCGCAGCAGAAGCGGAAGACAAGACCGAGAAGCATCCCGTCACCCCGGGACCGCTGGCGCCGGCGCGCGAGCTCTACGCGGCGATGCTGCTCGATCGCGGCAAGGCGAAGGAGGCGTTGGCCGCCTATGAGGCCGTGCTCAAGAAGGAGCCCAATCGGCTGGCGGCCTATCTCGGCATGATCAAGAGCGCCAAGGCCTCCGGCGATCAGGCCAAGACCCAGGAATGCGCGGTGCAGATCGCCCGGCTCACTGCGGATTCCGACGTATCGAGGCCGGAGCTGATCGAATTGCGCCAGACAACCGGAAGCAAGCTCTGATGCTGCGGACACCATGGCGCAACAATGGATGGCGCAACGGTGCGGCGGCGCTGCTCGGCGCCGTCGGACTATCGCTGTGCCATGTGCCGCCGCTCGGCGCGATGGAGATCCTCGGTCAGGCCGGCGTGCTCGGCGAATGGGAGCTGACCGGGCATCTCACTGAAAGCGAACCCGGCGCACGAAAACAATTCTCCGGACCGCTGAAGATGAAGCATGTCGGAATCTGCACCCAGGACGGACCGGAGGAGCGGGCCGGAGAGATCAGGCTGCAACTCGCGGGGCCGGATTCGCAGGTGACGGCGGAGCTGGTGCTGGACGGCGCGCCCTGCACCTACAGCGCCCGCAAGACGCATGCCTATGAGGGAACGCTGTCGTGCGCGGGGCGCGCGCCGGTCCCGCTGATGGTGTGGCTCAAGTAGCCGTTGCTGGATCGCCCCTCGCGCCACAGTCGAAGCGCTTGCGCTATGGTGACGGATCAGCCGCGGCGCTTTTTCTTTCCCTTCTTTCCGGATGCCTTCGTCGACCATTCGGTCACCCCAGTCGGCGGTCCGGCATGTCCGGACTTGTCCCGATGCTTCTTTCTCTTATCCCGCGCCGGCTCGCCGCCGAACTTCGCGCCGCCGTCGCGATAAGGCTTGCCGCGGTGTTTTGGTCCGGCCGCCTCGCGCGCCTCGTCACCATGACGAACACCGCCATCCGCGTCGACCGCCTCGCGCCGGGGCGCGTGTGATCGCTTGTCGGACGCCGCCTGCCCCTGCGGCGCGCCGGTGAGCGGCTCGATGCGGATGCTGTCTTCCTTGTCCGGACGCTGGATCTTGACGGCGAAGGATTCGGCGACCCGCTCCGAAATCTCGAACTCGGTCGTTGTATCCATGATCCTGATGGCGCCGATGTCGCGCTTGTCGATGCCGCCGCGACGGCAGATCATCGGCAACAGCCAGCGCGCTTCCGCATTCTTCTTTCGTCCGATCGCCGCCCGGAACCAGACGCTGGCTTCAGCCATGCCGTGGCGCGACGATGATGTTCCGCTCTTCGATCGGGCTCGCGCAGGCCGGTCATCACCGCGTGAACTGCGCGGATCGTCCCGGCCGCGATCGTCGCGCGATCGGCCCTTGCCCTCGCCGGGATCGCTGATGTCCTCGGGCGACGGAAGCCGCGCACGATAGAGCCGCGCCAGCGCCGCGGCGATCTCCTCCGGCGAGCGCTCGGCGAGCAATGCCTGCGCCAGCACCAGATCGTCGGGGCTCGACTCCTCGGTGAGCACCGCATCCTTCAGCATGCGTTCGTGATCGAGCTTGCGAATCTCATCCGGCTGCGGCGCGGTGCCCCAGACCGCATCGATGCCGGACAGATTGAGCAGCAATTCCGCACGCCGTCGACGCGCCGGCGGCACCAGCAGGACGCTGACGCCCTTGCGGCCGGCACGGCCGGTGCGGCCCGAGCGATGCTGCATGACCTCCGCGTCATTGGGCAGATCCGCATGGATCACGAGGTCGAGGCTCGGCAGGTCGATGCCGCGCGCCGCCACGTCGGTCGCCACGCAGACGCGGGAGCGGCCGTCGCGCAACGCCTGCAGCGCCTGGGTGCGCTCGTTCTGGGTCAATTCGCCCGACAGTGCGACCACGGAGAACCCGCGCTCCAGCAGCGCGGACTGCAAATGCCTGACGGCTTCGCGGGTGTTGCAGAACACCAGCGCGCTCGGCGCGTCGAAAAAGCGCAACACGTTGACGACCGCGTGCTCGACATCCCCCGCAGCGATCCGGATCGCGCGGTAGTCGATGTCGGCATGACCACCCTCGTCGCCCGCGACCTCGATCCGGAACGCCTGCTGCTGATACTGCTTCGCCAGCGCGACGATGCCGCGCGGGAACGTCGCCGAGAACAGCAAGGTGCGCCGCGCCTCCGGCGTGGCCTCGAGGATGAACTCCATATCCTCGCGAAACCCGAGATTGAGCATCTCGTCGGCTTCGTCGAGCACGACAGCCTTCAATTCCGAGGTGTCGAGGTGGCCGCGGCGCAGGTGGTCGCACAGCCGGCCGGGCGTCCCAACGACGATATGCGCGCCGGCGGCAAGCTCGCGCTGCTCGCGGCGCGGATCCATGCCGCCAACGCAGGAGACGACGCGTCCATCGGCATATTGATAGAGCCATGCGAGCTCGCGGTGGACCTGCAAAGCAAGCTCGCGCGTCGGCGCGACGATCAGGGCCAGCGGCGCCGCCGCCCGTTCGAACCGCTCGGCGCCGTCCAGCAGATCGGTTGCGATCGCAAGCCCGTAGGCGACGGTCTTGCCAGAGCCGGTCTGGGCCGAAACCAAGAGGTCGCGGCCGACGGCTTCGTCGGCAAGCACGGCGACCTGAACGGGGGTCGGCTGATCGTAGCTGCGCTCGGCGAGGGCCCGGGCGAGCGGCGGGCTGGTTGTCGAAAATGACACGAGAAGGGAAATCCTGGTTGGCGCAGAACGCCGCGCCCGGCGGCGTCGAGCCGCGAGGTCCGGCAGGCGGCACGGCCGCGCGTGGCGATGGTGATTTCGGCTGCTTTACGCCAAGCGCGGGCAAATCACCATGCCCATGGACCGCAAATTGGGCCGCAAATGCGGCGCCCGGGCCAGATTTGATCCCGTCACGTGCCCCGGAGGACGATCAGCCCCCCGGCCGCGAGCGGCGCAGCCATTCGTTCAGGTCGATGCGGCCGAGGCGGGCCTCGCCCAGCGGCACCAGCGAGTGCTGCTCGACCCGGCCGCCCCAATAGAGCGCCTCAGGGTCCTTGATCACCTCGCGCGGGTCGCCGACGGCCTTCAGGTAGCGGGCCACGATTTCGTTGAACGGCGCGCGGTCCGGACCTGCGATCTCGACGATGCCGTTGCGCGGGGCCTCGAGCGCCACATCGGCCACCATGGCCGACACGTCCTCCGCCGCGATCGGTTGGAACAGGCCGGATGACAGCCTGACCGCCTTGCCATCTCCACCCGCATCGGCAATGGCGCCGACGAATTCCATGAACTGCGTCGCGCGGATGATGGTGTAGGGAATGCCGGAGGCCTCGATCAGCTTCTCCTGGGCCACCTTGGCGCGGAAGTAGCCGTTCTCGGGCGTCCGGTCGGTGCCGACGATCGAGAGCGCGACATGATGCCGGACACCGGCCGGCTTCTCCGCTGCCAGAAGGTTGCGGCCGGAGGTCTCGAAGAATTCCATCACCGCCTTGTTCTCGAACGATGGCGAATTGGCGAGGTCGATCACGACACTCGCGCCCGCCAGCGCCTGGTTGAGCCCCTCGCCGGTGATGGTGTTGATGCCGTTCTTGGGCGAGGCGGCGACGACGTCATGGCCGCGCTGGCGCAGAATGGTAACGGTCTTTGAGCCGATTAATCCAGTACCGCCGATCACAACGATCTTCATGGTGATCCTCCTTGTCCGGTGACGGCAATCGTCATGGGTACGTCGATCCGCAGAAGCTTCGATGATCGTCGCGCGCCCCGGGCCGACCACGGCAACGGGGAGAACGATTGGTGAGTTTGCGCTACTCCCTCGATCGCTCCCTCGCACGCAACCACACTATAGCATGCTACGGGCTGTTCTGATGCGCGGAACCTGTCTTCGGATGCGCACGAGCCGTTGGCGGGCTACGCTTGCTGAACCTTTTACTGTCGCGTAGACTAATATCTGCGTTCCAGCCGGCGTGCTGGGGCACCGAAAGCTTCGGCCGCTGCCGGAATATCACCGCGGGCTTTCTTTCGTGTTGCAACGCAAATGCTGGGCATGACGTATAGCCCGCTGTGCACTCCTTGATTTGATTTCAGCAAACGCAGGAGGAGTCTATGCGGAATTTTATCACCTTTTTCGTTTCCAGCGTGGCAATCGTTGTTGCGGCGTCAACCGCCGTAGCGGGTGAGAAGGTGCTCGAGTTCAAGCTCGTCACCAAGCCGATCGACGTCAAGGTCATCGAGGCAGCAAACGTCGAAGGGCAGACGGTCGTTTCCGGCAAATTCTTTGGTGTCGCCGTCTTCAATGATGGCCGTATCGGGGTGAAAGAGTTCGTCCATTCAGGAGACATGCTGAAGGGCTCGGGCGCCTATTACGGTTACAGCACCTACACGTTCGAGGATGGCGCGATCACGGCGCGTTACACCGGCGCGATCAAAGACGGAAAATCAAATGGCGAATATACGATCCTTTCGGGCACGGGCGCCTATGCGAACGCGACGGGCACGGGAACGATCGAAAGCGCGCCGAACCCGTTCAAGGGCGTCAACCTCCTGAACATCAAACTGGTCGTGAGAACGCCGGGGTCATAGCAGCGCAACGTCCGCAGGACCACAGCACGCCTCACATGGGCGTTGGCCCGGCCGGCGGTCGCATGGCCGCGCCGGGCCCACGCCATCAAACGCGGCGTGAGGCGGACCAAGCCCGTTGGAGTCAACTCGCTGCCCTCTCGATAATCTGGCGATGTGACGAAGAGCAGCGCCAGCTTGATCAGCATTGCATACCTCGCGGTCGGCGCGGCGAAAGACGCCGCGGATAGCCCGTGTTCAAGCTCTGCTGCGGCCGGCTCACCATGACAGTGACAGCGGCTTGCCCTTTTCAAGCCGGGTTAGACGGCTCGCCAGATTGAACTTGGTGAAGACATCCAGAAGCTGGTCCTGGCTTTCGCGCAGATGGCCCCAACCTTCGTTGTGGACCGCGACAAGTGCTGCGTCGGGAAAGGCGTGTGCAGCCTCCAGAGCATCCTCGCTGCCCATCGTCATATGGAAACGCCCACGGGGCTCTGCGGCGCCCGTGAACAGCACGACGAGCTTGGGCGAAAAACGCTTCGCGACGTCGGCGGTGCCTTCGAACCAAAGCGTATCGCCGGTGACGTAAAGCAGGTCTCCCGGCTGCTCGATGCCGAGCGCGAAGCCAACCACATCACCGGCGTCAACCCCGACAGGTCCATGGCGGGCCGGCGTCGCGGTCACCAACAGCTTCTTGCGATCATGACGCTCGAGGACGCGGGTCTCGAATGGAGCGAGGCCGATTGCGTTGCCGCCGAGACGCTGCACGCCGGAATCCGTCGTGTAGGTTATGCCGGCGTGCGGAAGAAGCGCGCGGCCGGCATTGTCGAGATTGTCGAAGTGGTGGTCGTGACTGAGCAGGACTGCGTCGAGCTTGCCGATCCGTTCGACTGAAAGGGCCGGACCGTCCGTCTTCCTGTGCTTCACCGGGCTGTACGGTCCCTGATACTCATCGGGAGGGCCGAACTGAAGCTGTGTGCCTGCAAACTCGCGCACGACCCGCCGGCACGCGAACTTTGGCTCGTCACCAGGCGCCGCGACCGGAATGACCCTCTTGTCAGCAGTGTTGCCCGGCATCTCGCGGACATCTTCGCCAATTCGCGCGCGCTGTTCGAGGATTAGGCTGGCGGCGGAGCTGCAGGTCTCAGCCAAGCGAATTGCCGTCAGGCGAGATTGGCCGGACGCAGACCATCAAGAAATGCGGGTGGAAGGCGTTAAGCGCAAGCCTTAGGAAAACTCGTTCCAGCTCACGCGCCGCGCGTCGAGGTCGCCGAGTACGACCGGATCATGGATGTTGCGTACGCTCTGGAAGCCAGAGCGCAGATAGATCAGCGGATCGACCGTGGTCGCGGCGCGGACATGCTGGACTTCGCCGATGAAGACCGAATGGGTCTTGGTCTCGAGCTCCTGCGTCAGCACGCAGTCGAATGCCGCGACGGCATCCTCCAGCACCGGGGCGCCGGTCGCGCCCGTGGTCCAGCGGCCGAACGCAAAGCGGTCATCGCCGTTGACGCCCTTCTGGCCGGAGAAGGTCAGCGCCAGCATCGCGTGGTCTTCGTTCAGGAAGTTGATGACGAAATGGCGCTCCTCGCGGATCCGTGTATGCGCGCTGGCGTTACGGTTAACGCAGACCAAGACCGAGGGCGGATTGTCCGAGAGCGAGCAGGCCGAGGTCACCGTCAGGCCGGTGCGCTGGCCCGGCTCGCGGCCGACCGTCACCAGCGCCACCGCGCCCGCGCAATGGCGCATCGCCTGCTTGAAACTCTGTGCGTCGACCGTCATGCCCTGACCCTGAACCGATAAAATCCCCTTCAAGATATGCGACGCGGGGTGCGAGGCAAGCCCCGCACCCCGCGCAGCTGTCATGCAGCCTTCTCGAACTCGGCGCCGAGATGCTTGAGCCGCGGCATCACCTCGTTCTTGAGCAGATCCAGCGAGTGCCGCCAGGCCTCCGGCTTGTGCTTGTAGTCGAAGCCGAATACGCAGAGGACGCCGAAGCCGCCGACCTCCCGGTAGATCTTCTCGATCTTCTCGGTGACGGTCGCCGGCGAGCCGACGATCCAATTCCGGCGCGCGCAATATTCGACGGTGACGTCGCTATCGGGCACGTCGGGCGCGTGCTTCAGATAGTCCTTGAAGCCGAAATGGCCGAGCAGCGGCAGGAAGTACTCGCCCATCATCCGGCCCATCATGTCGCCGGTCGACAGCCTCCACGCCTCCTCGTCGGTGTCGGCGACGAACACCTCGCGCACCAGCCGCCAGTCCTTGCGGCTCGGCTTGCGGCCGGTCTTGGCCGCTCCGGCTTCCACTGAGTCCCAATGGCTGCCGACATAGGCCGGGTTGAGGTTGAGGCTCATCGGAATGAAGCCGCGCTCGCCCGCGAGCTTCAGCGTGTCCGAGTTCTTCGACAGCCCCGCGACGCCGATCGGCGGATGCGGTCCCTGCAGCGGCTTGATATGAGGCTTGAGGAAATCGAACATCGTGTCCGGCTTGCTCACCGTCCAGAATTTACCCTTGTGCGTCCACGGGCCCGGCTCCGACCACATTTTCAGGATGATCTCGAGCGCCTCGCGGGTCATGTCGCGGTTCTGGCCGGACATGCCGTCGACATTGAACATCGCCCAGTCGCTCGGCAGGCCCGAGGCCGCGACGCCGAAATTGAGCCGTCCGTTCGAGAGATGGTCGAGCATCGCGACACGGTTGGCGAGTTCGGCCGGGTGATGATACGGCAGCAGGAAGCCGCCGGGGCCGATGCGCAGATTCTTGGTCTGCAGCAGCGCCTGCGCGACCAGCAGGTCGGGCGACGGATGCGGCTCCCAGGGTGCGGTGTGGTGTTCGCCGATCCAGGCTTCCTGATAGCCGAGCTCGTCGAGCCAGCGCAGCGTCTGCAGGTCCCAGTCGTGGCCCTCCTTCAATCCGCACTCCGGCGGGTGCGAGGGCATGGTGAAGTAGCCAAGCTCCATATGCGTTTCCTTCCTTCTGGCTTTGCGGTTCAGTCATGCAATGCGTCTTGCCGCGCATTCGAAGATGCGTTGAGCAAGCGCTGTGCCAGCGCGGAAATCGCAGAAGAGGATGAGAAAGGCCGCGTTTTCGGCCGACTTGTGAGCCATGCCGCGGGCTCGGCGAGGCCCTTGCCGTCTCATCGTCGCGAGACGATGTCGCGACGATGAGACGCGCAACATGCCCAGCAGTTGTAGCGAGCTGGGATCAAGCCGGAGCGGCCGCCGCCAAGGGACTGCGCTCCCTCTCCCGCTTGCGGGGGAGGGTTGGGGTGGGGGTATCTCAGCGAGTCACATCGTGGAAAGAGCCCCCACCCGGATCGCATCTGCGATGCGATCCGACCTCCCCCGCAAGCGGGAGAGGTGGAGCAAGCCAAAGGGATCAGCCGGCGGCGCGACGCGGTAGCGCTCCGGTGTCCGGCTCCGACGGCGGGGGAAGCTGCATCAAAATGGTCTGGCCCATCGAGGCGATCTCGATGCCCTCTTCCTGGAAGCGCCGCTTCATGCGGCGATTGAACTCGCGCTGCACCGACCAGCGGCCGCCATCAGTGCAACGGATCTGGCCGACGATGGTCACGACGGAGCCGTCGACCTTGTCGACGCCCCACAATTCGAGATCGCCGCGGATCAGCGCGCGATACGCCGTCTCCTGGCGCATCCCGGCGACGATGTCCTTCAGCACCTCGCCGGCGCGGTCGGTGTCCTCCTTGTAGGACACGTTGACACTGACCGCGGCGTTGCCGGCGCCACGGCTGGCATTGGTGATCGTCGTCACCGCGCTGAACGGCACCACATGCACCGAGCCGTCGCCGGCGCGCAGCCGCATGGTGCGGATCGAGACATTCTCGACCACGCCCGAGAGGCCGGACACCGTGACGTTGTCGCCGACCTGCACGGTGTTCTCGATCAGCAGGAACAGCCCGGTGATCAGATCCTGCACCAGCTTCTGCGAACCGAAGCCGATCGCGATGCCGACGATGCCGGCGCCGGCGAGCAGCGGCGCGACATTGACGCCGATCTCGCTGAGCGCGGTGAGCCCGACCACCGCGACGATGATGCAGAACAGCGCGGTACGCAGCATCGGCTGGAAGGTGCGCAGGCGCGCGGCGCGGGCGAAGTGCCCCTCGCGCGACAGCGATTCGATCTGCCGGTCCATCAGCGCATTGGCGACTTCCCAGATCACGGCCGCGGCGAATGCGGCAATCCCGATCGTCACCAGCGCCGAGATCAGGCGGCTGCCGATCTGGCCGCCATAGAACCAGACGATGGCGTCGACGCCCCAGACCTCGAGCAGCGCGACGAAGCCGATCAGCGCGATCACCGCCGTGACCACCTTGCGCAGCAGCGGCAGATAGCGATTGGCGCGGGTCTCCAGCCCGGGGAAGCGGTGCAAGAGATCCGGGCTGATGCGGAAGCCGCGATCGATCAGGCTCAGCACCACCATGATGACGAGGCGGGTGACCAGCAGCACCGCGACGGTGCCGACGAAATATTGCAGCAGCAGCGAATAGCCGTTGCGGATATTGAGCGCCCACACCGCCCATAGCGCGAGGTCGAGCGCGATCGCCAGCACATGCCAGAGCGACGCGAGGCGGTTGCGTGTCCGCGCCGCAAGGCCGGTGCGGCCGGCCGGCGCGCGGATGGCGTCCGCGACCTGCCGGCGGCACTGCAGGATGATGACGACGACGAAGAGATGCACGATGAGCATCACGAGCCGGAGCAGCGCGGCATAGCCGGCGCGGTGCAGCCCGAGCAGCAGCGCGACATTGGCGAAGGCGACGCCGGAGACGCCGACCGCAATGATGCGCCGCGCCCAGATCTCGATATAGGCCGCGGTCTCGGCACGGACGCGGAACAGGCCGAACGGACCGGCCAGCGCGCGCACCGCGCAGATCAGTACGCGCGAGAACACATAGGCGTTGACGACCGCCAGGATCACGAGCCGGGTGGTCGACTGGTCGCCGATCTCGGTGCCGAGCAGCGCGGTGGCGACGCCGCCGAACACCACCACCGGCAGCAATTCGAGCACGAGGCGGCCGAGCACGAAGGGTAGCCGGACCAGCGACTGCCAGGCCCGCGCCAGGCCGAGCCGGCGGCGATGCAGATCGCCCTCCGGGGTGACGTCCGCGACCGAGGACGGCGGATCGGCGCTGGCCAGCGCCTGCACCGGCACCCGCGCAGTCTGCGGCAGCCGCGCTTCCAGGAATGCGACCGGCCGCTTGATCAGACGGAACACCACCCATTCGGCTGCCAGCGCGCAGCCAAACACCAGCGCCAGCTTCCAGGCGATATCGATCAGCAGGCCATAGGCGGCCGGATCGTTGGCGGTACGCACGAACCAGTAATAGAACGCCGGGAAATGCGTCAGCGTGCGCGCGACGTCGGCGACCTCGCGCGACATCTCGCCGACCTGCTCCGAGACCATCAGCAACAGCTGCGCGCCGAGACTGTCGGCGGTGAGCGGGATCGGCGACTGCTGCTCGGGGGCGGGCGCGGGCTGCGCCGCCTGCGGCGAGGCATTGGCGATGGCGCGCAGCGTGTTGATGATCTCGCCGCGCTTCTTGTCGTCCTGCAGCGTGTCGAGCGCGCGCCTGGCCTGCTCTGGCGTCAGCGCGTCGCTGGGCGCGGGTTGCGGCGGCGCCGGCTTGGCGGCCGGCTGCGCGAGCGCGGGAGAGAGGAACAGCGTGAAAACGAGAAGGATCGCAAAACGAAGTTTGTGCGACACGAGGACCTCATAAAAAATAATCGCGCGACGGAAGATTCTGAGAGAGAACCTGCCTCGCGCTCGCATCATGTCGGATTGCTCCTTTTCGCCCCGATGATGTGTCGGAAGTTTGCCGCTGCGGCGGCCATCTCTTGGCATTTGTCTTGGCATTTGCCGCAACACAATCGTCACAAGCGTTGAAGGGCGTTTACGCATGCCGGTGTTCCGGGCTTCGCCGGTCTGCCGCCCCACCACACGTCAGGGATGAAGTGGGACAATCTTTCGCTTGACGTCTGCGGGCTGTCATGATGTTCTTATTTTGTTCTTTTTGGTTAGCGATCGCGTCTCGAGGAGTCCGCGCAGCAATTGATCCGCAGCAATGGCCATCCATTGCTGATCACGGCCGCAGCCGCCGATGCGGCCCGGCCGTGCGACCTTTGTGGCGCGCTGGACCCCGTGACGGACGTTTTTCTCGGCCGCAAGACAGTCTGCCTGTGCAGCAACTGCCTGCTCGCCGCCAGGGCCAGTTCGGAAAACCTGCCGGGCGAGGAGTTCAGATATGCCTTCGTGGCCCTCGATTGGCATTTTGCCGGAGTGCCGCGCAACCAGATCCTGACCCGGTCGCGGCAGTTTCCCGGTCACATGCGCGCCGATGTTCAGATCGCAATCGACAGGCTGTTCGACGCACCGATCCATTTCTTCGGCCTTCATGAGGCGCACCGCTACGAGACCCTCGATTTCGCCGCGCTGATGGAAGACAGCCGCAACGCGCCGGCGATCGCGCCGCCGCAGTATCACGACGTCGACGTCGGGGAGCCCGAGCCGGTCAAATGCCTCACCAATGGCTTGTGGCTGTGCCGCGCCGAAGAGCTGCGTTACGCGGTACTGCTCAGCTACCACCGAGACTATCGCAGCGAGCCGGGCCTGCGGATCGAGCTCGCGGTGCCCGCAGGCGCCGCCGGAAACACCCTGGTGCAACGGACCTTTGCCGAGTTGGAAGCTGCCGTGCATGCGGCGCGATCCTATCGCGGCAAAATCCTGTCGCTGGAGGATGCCGCAAACTATCGCGGCCGCGCACAGGGTGTGACCGTGCATCGCTTGCCGACGGTTGCTCGCGATGACGTGATCCTGCCGGACCGGACGCTGCGGCTGCTCGACCGCAACGTGCTCGGCTTTGTCGAAAGCCGCGATCTGCTGCGCGGGCTCGGCCAGTCGACCCGCAAAGGCATCCTGCTCTACGGCCCGCCCGGCACCGGCAAGACCCACACCATTCGCTATCTCGCCACCAATCTGCCCGGCCACACCACGCTGATCATCACCGCCGAGCAGGTCGGCCTGCTCGGCGCCTATATGAGCCTTGCGCGGCTGCTGCAGCCGACCATGGTCGTGATCGAGGATGTCGACCTGATCGCGCGCGACCGCGAGGACATGGGCGGACCGTGCGAGGAATCCCTGCTCAACAAGCTGCTCAACGAAATGGACGGCCTGAAGGAGGATTGCGATATCCTGTTCCTGCTGACCACCAACCGGCCCGAAGAGCTGGAAAGCGCACTCGCCGGCCGGCCCGGCCGCATCGATCAGGCGATCGAGGTGCCGCTGCCCGACGAGACCGGGCGCGGCAAGCTGATCCGGCTCTATGGCAAGGGCCTGCCGCTCGACGAGGCCATCATCGACCAGGCAGTGGCACGCACGGCAGGCGTCAGCGCCGCCTTCATCAAGGAGCTGATGCGCCGCATCGCTCAGGCGAGCATCGCACGCGGCGGCGGCCGGGACGTCACCGCTGAAGACATCGACGGAGCGCTGAACGAAATGCTGTTCGACGGCGGCCGGCTCAACGTCAAGCTGCTCGGCGGCGCGCAGGGGAGGAGCGCGGTGTGATGGCCGACGCATCAGCGGGTCGCTGCTTTACACTATCCCAAAAATGAGATCGAGTTGGCGTTGCGGCGAGCTAAGGGAATTGCATGACCATCCCGTTCGAAAAGCTCAAGGCGCGCCTGCTGGCCAATCCCAAGGTCAAGGTCGAATACGACGCGCTTGCACCCGAATTCGAGATCGCCGCAGAACTGGTGAGAGCGCGCCAGCGCGCAGGACTGTCGCAATCCGAACTTGCCGCCCGGATGGGCACCAGTCAGTCGACCGTCGCTCGCCTCGAAAGCGGCCAGACGCTCCCGAGCACCAAGACCTTGCTGCGGTTTGCCAAGGCAACTGGCAGCAAGTTCCGGATCAGGCTCTCGGCGGCGTAACGCCAAGCAACAGACGATCCGCCCGCGCATCAGCGCTACCTGTTGACCATCACCGCAACGCCGGCGGCAACAGCAGCACGCGATCACCCGCGGCGACGCGGGCAAGCTCGTCCGACATCCGCGCCAGCACGCGGTCCCAGGCCTGCGGTCTGTCCTGGCGGAACAGCCGCATGGTCGGATACCACGGCGTGTCGGCGCGGTCGCGCAGCCAGCGCCAGTCGAGCGCATAGGGGCACAGCAGCCAGACCGGGCGGCCGAGGGCGCCGGCAAGATGCGCCACCGACGTATCGACGGCGATCACGAGATCGAGCGCGCAGACGGCCGCCGCGGTGTCGGCAAAATCGCCGAGCGTCGGCGCGAGGTCGACGATATCGGAACCGAGACGCCGCAGGACCGGTGCATCGTCCGGCCGCGGCTCCTTCTGCAGGCTGTAGAGCTGGACACCAGCTGTGACCAGCCGCGGCAGCACGGCGTCCGCCGGCAGCGAGCGCTGGCGGTCGCCTTTGTGCCTGGGATTGCCGGCCCAGACCACGCCGACCTTCAGCCCGGCGGCGCCGGCGAGCGCCGCGCGCCAACGCGCGAGCTTGACGGCATCCGCCTGCAGATAGGACACCTCAGCGGGAATCGTCTCGACGGTGGTGCGGAAGATCCGCGGCAGGCTCAGCAGCGGCAGCTGTAGATCGAACGGCGGCAATGGCTCGCCGCGGGCGAACACCGCGACATCGGGCAGCATCGGCCGCAGCAGCGAGACCAGCGCCGGCTGCGCCTGCAGGATGATCCGGCCGCCTCTGCCCGCCAGCATCGGCACATAGCGGACGAAATTGATGGCGTCGCCGAGCCCGTATTCGGCAAACAGCAGCAGCGTGCGTCCCGCGAGCGGCTCCCCCTGCCATTCCGGCTCGTCGAACACGGGATCGCCGTCACTGAGCATCTTGGTCTTGCGGCGCCACTGGTACTCTTCAAAACCCTCCTCGAACTCGCCGTTCATCAGGAGGAAATGCGCGTGGTTGTAATGCGCGAGCGGCTGATCGGGATCGAGCGCGATGGCCTTGCGCGAGGCCACCAGCGCGGCATCGATGTCGCCGGCATTGCGCAGCGCGACCGCGAGATTGGCATGGCCCTTGGCGTAATGGGGCTCGAGCTCGATGGCGCGCCGATGTGCCGCGACCGCCGCCTCGACCAGATTCTGCGCCTCGAAGATGATCCCGAGATTGGTGTGCGCAGCCGCATAGTCCGGCTTGAGCGCCAGCGCGAGCTCGGCGCAGGCGATGGCGTCGTCGACCTGCCCGAGCTCGAACAGGCAGGCGCCGAGATTGTTGAGAATGACGTGGTCGGACGGGTCGCGGGCCGAGACCTTCCGATAGATGCCGAGTGCCTCCTCGCGCTCGCCCGCTTCGTGCAGCACCATCGCCAGCAGACGCTGCGGCGTGAGGTTTTCCGGATCGAGCGTCGTCGCGCGGCGAAATTGCACGATCGCGTCGTCGAGCAGGCCCTGGCGATAGAGCGCGCCGCCGAGGCCGCAATGCAGCCCGGCATTGTCGGGATCCGTGCCAAGCCCGCGGCGATAGGCGGTGGCGGCGTCCCCGAGCTTGTTCTGATCGGTCAACACATTGCCGAGATTGAGCCAGACGCCACGATAGGCCGGATCACGCGCGATCACCTCGCGATAGGCCTGCTCCGCCTCGACCGGGCGCCGCTGCCCGGCCAGCGCAACGGCGAGGTTGAACTTCGCCCGCGTAAAGCCGGGATCGAGCGCGATGGCGCGGCGGAACGCCGTCTCGGCCTCGTCGAAGCGCGACAGATCGCACAGCGCAACGCCGAGCTTGATGTGCAGGCTGGCATCCTTCGGCCGCAGCGTCACGCCGCGCTGAAACGCCGCCACCGCGCCTTCATGCTCGCCCTTCACCGCGAGCGCGTCGCCGAGCGTGGCGAATGCCGGCCCATGATGCGGATCGAGGCTGAACACCCGGTTCAGCAGCACCGCGCCCTCCGCAGCACGATCGGTCACGAAGGCGATGACGGCGGACAGATGCAGCGCCGGAACATGGTCGGGATCGGCGGTAAGGATATCGCCGCACAGCGTGCCGGCCTCCATCGCGCGGCCCGCCCCATAATGCGCCACCGCATCCAGCAACATCCGATCAACCGCCACACTGCCCACGATACCGCCCTCGCCCTTCATAATCCCGATAGGGATTAAACGGGCGGCGCCGCCAAATCCGGCACGCAAATCCCGATTGAAGAATCATAACCCGGGTGCAGGCCCTGATCTCTTCTCCTTCCCCCTGAAAGGGGGGAAGGTCGGGATGGGGGGGCAGCCGCAGACGACGCTGCAAGCGGAGGGAGCTGATCCCCACCCGCTTTGCTCTGCGGAGCAAAGCGACCTTCGCTTTTCAAGGGGAGGTAAGAGGGTGACCAGGAGCGATGATGCGCCCGCCATCGCCCTCTTGACGCGCGCTCCGTCATGTAAGTAGAGTCGAGGAGAGGCGCGGTGATGCGCTTGTTGCGCGTTCCGTTTCCTCTCCCCGCTCATCAAACCGGACGTGCAGTTTTCCCGCATCCGGCTTTCCGACAGGTTTTGTCACAAGGCGCACGTCGGCGACACTTTGCGCACGCGGTTCAGCACAAGTACGCCAGGGTTCCCATGGATCCGATCAGAGAACCGTCTGACGCCACGTCCTGGCGTCTTATGTCGTCTGCGCAGAAAGGCGAGCACGCGGTCGAAGACGTGTCGATCAACGGCCTGATGAGCCGTAGCAAGAGAGCCATAGCTGAAGTAAGCGGACCAGCCGCGCAGAAGGCGGTTCAGTCGTGCTTGTACTTCGGGCCAAGCGCCCTTGTTGCCCGGCGTCAGCAGTACGCTGACCTTCCTCTTGATCCGCAGCACGCTTTTCTTGGACGGAGCCGCGCCAAGATACCACCGTCCCCCATTGCGGAAGCGGCGGGGTCCGAGCGTGTACCCAAGGAAGTCAAAGCTTTCCAATCGGGCATTCTTCACCGAGGTTTTAGTCTCGTTGAGCGTCAACCCAAGCTTGGTCATCACCGCTTTCGTCCACGTCAATGCTTCCTCCGCGTGGCCGCGGCTGAGAATGACGAAGTCGTCGGCATAGGAGATAACCTGGGCATGGAATGCTTCACGCCGACCGCTGAGACGCCAATGCTTCAGGAACCGGTTCATGTAGATGACGGAGAGCAGCGGACTGATGACACCGCCCTGTGGCGTGCCACGCTTGTTGCTCTTACCGCCGCTCATGCACCGTTTCCCGTCGCTATCCCGCTCCTCGACCGGTACTCGCAGCCATAACTTAATCAGCCGCAGCACATTCCGGTCAACGATGCGTCGGGCCACCGATTTGAGGAGGTCCGAATGCGGGATCGTGTCGAAGTATTTCGACAGATCGGCGTCAACAACGTCCGTGTAGCCCCGGCACACAAGCCGGTGCACTTCCTTGACTGCATCGACCGCGTTACGACGCGGGCGATATCCATAAGCACCGTCCTCAAAATCCGCCTCGAAGATCGGTTCCAGCACGATCTTTGCGGCAGCTTGGACGACCCGGTCCCGGATTGTTGGGATACCGAGTGGACGTTCGCCGCCGCCGGGCTTCGGGATCATCACCCGCCGCACCGGATCGGGCCGGTAAGTCTTCGTGACGAGTTCATCGCGCAGGCCGGCCAACCATGCTTCGAGTCCCGACGCGTCGATTTGCTCGAAAGTTGTTCCGTCCACTCCTGGCGCACCCGCGTTGGCGCGGGCCAGCTTGTAGGCATGGCTCAGAATGTCCTCGCGGCAGATCTTGTCGTACAGCACATAGAAACGGAAGGCAGGCTCCGCCTTCGCCTTGCGATAAAGCTTTCTCTGAAGGCTCCTGATCTTATCGGGCGTTTGTAGGCTCATCGCCAATCGACCCATTCCCTCGCCATCTTCAAAAGCGCACCTGAAGTCAGGGTCCTTTCCTCCGCCGGAATTACCCGGTTTCATCAGTACTACGACCCTGTCCGACTCCCGTCCGGTCCATCGACTACTCGATGCTGAAGGCGCGACCTTCGACCAAGACGGGTCTCCCCCGATTACCCGCACTACCTTTCCGGCGTGCCGTGCCCATTACCCCGGTGAACCGGACAGGTGCATGCGTCGATTGCTTCCCTGTCAGCGCGGCCTTCCCCGCCATACGATCGGGTCGGCATTCACATCGTAACTTTCGAGGCGTGCTCAGGCTTCACTCACGTTACGGCCCGCTGGATTGCTCGGCCGCCAAAAGCGACCTTTGTCACGAGGCTTCGATCCGTCCGATTGCTCGTCCAAACCGCTCGTCAGCTACCAGATCAATCGACAATTCTCTGGGTGGATCCTTCCTCCACTGGTAATGCGCGCCGTCGGGGCGCACCATATGGAGTTACATGATACGCGATAGCCGTTTGTCTGGTGTGCTGCACGGCCTGCTCCACATGATCGGAGCGGGCGAGCCGGTCACCTCGGAGCAACTTGCCCAGGCGATGGCCACCAACCCGGTGGTCGTGCGCCGCGTGATGGCGGGCCTGCGCGAGCAGGGGCTGGTCCGGTCTGAGAAGGGCCATGGCGGCGGCTGGACGCTGGCGCGCGATCCGGCCGACATCACGCTCGCGGACATCTTTCGCGCGGTCGGCGCGCCCACGATCGTTGCGATGGGCCATCGCTCGGAAAATCCCGGTTGTCTGGTCGAACAGGCGGTCAACGACGCACTCACAGGCACGTTTCGCGAGGTCGAGGCGATCTTCCTGAAGCGACTCGGCGCGGTGACGCTCGATGCCCTCGCCAAGGATTTCAAGCGCCGGCTCGCCAAGCACAAACAGAGCCTTCAGGACCAGATCCATGCAGTCAAGTGAGCAGGCGAAATCTCTGCCGTTCAACGATCCCGCGCACTGGGACAAGATGGTTGCCACCTACGAGGCGCAGTCGCAGCCGTTCACGACGCACTTCGCCGATGCCGCGGTCGCAACACTCCCGATCGGCCCGTCATCCAAAGTGCTCGACATCGCCACCGGCACCGGTGCGGCAGCGCTTGCCGCCGCCCGCAGCGGCGCCGAGGTCACCGCGATCGACTTCTCCGCCGGCATGGTGGCGCGGGTCCGTGCGCATGATGTCGCGAACATCGAGGCGCGGCAGATGGACGGCCAGGCGCTCGACCTGCCGGATGCCGCATTCGATGCGGCGGTGTCGGTGTTCGGCGTGATGCTGTTTCCCAACTGGCGCGCCGGCCTGCGCGAGATGGCGCGGGTGACGCGATCAGGCGGGACGGCCGCGATTGCGGTCTGGAAAAGCGCCGACGGCGCCGCCGTGCATCTCTTGCTCGCGCAGATCATCCGGCGGCTCTACCCCGGCAATGTCACGCCGATGCCCTGCACGGGCCTCGCCGAGCTCGCCGATCCCGGCCGCCTCGCTGCGGCGGTCATCGCCGCCGGCTTCTCCGTTCCGGCGGTCGCCGAGATCACCCACGACTTCAAGCTCAATGTCGGCAATCCCGGCGATGTCGACAAACTGTTCGAGTTCATGCCGCATTGGAGCGGGCTCGACGCGGACCAGAGCGCCGCGGTCGCGCGCGCCTTCCGCGCCGAGATCGAGCGCGGACGGGTCGGTGACATCTTCGCGATTCCCTCGACCGCACTGATTGCGACGGCCCGGCGGCTCTGATCGCAGCGCGGAGTTTGGCCGGCTCGGCGATGCCGGCCCGTGGCCGTGCCGTTCTCGCCTCAGCGCGTATCGTCCTGCTTCTCTCCATCGCTCGGCGGCTGCAGGCCGGGGCTGTTGGCCCAGCGGTCGAGCTCCTCGATGACCCGCTGGTGGCTCGGCCGCAGCGTCGACGGACCACCGGGCTCCTGCGACAATTTTCGGGGCAGCTTGACCTGTTCTGGCATGGTGAGGCTCCAGAGCTGGGCGGGGCCATCCGCAGCGATCGCTACGCAAGGCGTGGATCGCCGGTCGCAACAAAAGCGCGCGAAGATTATTTGCGGTCTGCCGGCTTCGCTGGCGCTGCGACCGGCTGCACGGGAGCCGCCTGCTCCCACGGCGCCGGCAGGATGACCCGCGCCGGCGGCAGGTTCTGCGCGGCGCGCTGCACATTCGCGTTCGCCGGCCGCGCCTCGCCGCTGGCGCTATCGGCACGTGCGATGGCGATCGTGATGCCGACCGCAAGCGCGGCGAATCCAAGTCCCGCGCCGATCGATCCGGCGGACCGGACAACGCCGGTCCGGGGACTGCTCATCGTGGCAAGATGGGATGAGGTCATCGCAACTGCTCCTCACGCAATACACGCTCGGAGCCGTGCGGGACGCGCGCGCCTCGCACGGCTCAAGGCAGCTCGTCAGGTCTTGATGTCGGCCGGCAGCTTGCCGCCGTTGGCGGCGAGCTTGGCCATCACCTGCTGATGCAGCCAGACGTTCATGGTGGCGGTGTTGTTGGTATCGCCGGTGTAGTGCAGCTCCTTCGCGAGCTCCTTGCGCGCCGCAAGGCTGCTGTCGAGGCCGAGCGCCTTCATCAGATCGACGATCGAGGTCCGCCAGTCGAGCTTCTCGCCGGTGGCAGCGGCGGCCTTGTCGACAATCGCCGCGACGTCGACGGTTTGCGCCGCGGGCGTAGCCGATGCAGCCGAGCTTGACGGTGCTGCCGGCGAGGCTCCGGGCGCAGCGGTGGTCCCAGCCGTCTTGGCCTGGGCGCCATGGCCGAAGATTGCACCCATGATGCTTCCAAAAATGCTCATGATCTCTCACTCCGTGCGCCCGAGACACCTTCTGCCTCATGGCTGGTTCCAGTGACGGAGCGGACGATAGGCAGGCCATTGGCCGAGCGGAAGATGACCATCGTCACTATCGGAGTGTGGAACGGCGTGGTGCGGTTGAGCGGAAAGTGTGCGGTCTGCGAAGCGACCGCATGTCGAGAGCCTTTCATCGTACGCCCCACGTGCGATGAAGTCAGCCGCCCCGGCCCGATTCGCCAGCCCCGAGAAGTCGGGGCGGCTGACACAGACATGCGCCTAAGTTTCCTGAGCTAAAGCTGGCGACGGCGGATGGTCTGCGCGAGTTCGACGAAGCATTCCGCAATGCCTGTGCCGGTCTTGGCGCTGACCGATTTGACGCTCGACCTCGCGAGCTCGCCGATCACGCCGGCGCTTCCCGCAGCCTCCGGCAGGTCGATCTTGTTCAACAGCGCCCGGTACGGCCGGCCGGGAAATCGCTCTTCGAAACCGCGGACCAGCTCGACCATGCGGGTCACCGTCTGCGGCCGCGTGACGTCGGAGACGATGATGGCAGCGGATGCGCCGGTGACATAAACGGTATCGAAGATCTGCGTGCCGAAATCGCCGTCGGTGTCCCACAGCACGAGGCGCATGGGATCGCTGCCGTCCGCCGGCACGACGTCATGGCTCAGGATCTCGACGCCCAGCGTCGATTTGTACTGGCCCTCGAACCGGTTGTAGATCAGCCGGTAGAGGATCGACGTCTTGCCGACCCCCATATCGCCGAGCAGCATGACCTTTGCGGTGAGCATCAGCGCGACACTTCGCCTCGATAGACCGTCTCGAACGACACCCGGCGGTTGCCGCCGACGGTGGCGTCGAACCGGTCGGTGATCGGGTTCGTCGCGGCGCGCGACACCAGGATCAGCCGTGACGGGTCGACCCCAAGCGCGGTCAGCCTGCGCTGCACCTGCTCGGCCCGCTTGCGCCCCAGCGTCCGGTTGGTGCCTTCCGTGCCGCTCTGATCGGCGTAGCCGACGATGCGTACCCTGAGATCGTTGTTGGCCAGCAATCCGGCAAGCTCGCGAAGCTGCTGCTCGGCCTGATCGGCGTCGAGGAATTCGTCGGCGTTGTAAACGAAGAAGATCGCGGTTGTGGCGATGAACCGGTCGAGCCGCCCTGCCGGACCGTCGACAACCGACTGCAGCTTGGCAACCTGCTCGCCCAACTTCGCGGACTGCTCGCCGAGCCTGTCATATTGCGCGCCTAGGAGCTTGTCTGGATAGTCGCTGTTCAAATCTGGTCGGGTCTGATTCAACATTGGGCGATGAGCAAGTATTTTCGGCCTTGGAACATCGATCAGACGCTGCTTCTGCCGCCGAATGTGCAGGACTTCGTGCCGAAAGGCCATGTCTCGCGGTTTATGGTTGATCTGGTGCGGGAGAGCCTCGATCTCAGGGAGATCATGGGCAGCTATGTGAGCGGGCTTGGGCAGCCGCCGTTTGATCCGCGGATGATGGTGGCGCTGCTGCTGCATAGCTATGCGAGTGGGCTGTATTCGTCGCGTCGGATTGCCAAGGCCTGCCGGGAGCGGAACGATTTTGTGATGATCGTGGCGCTGGATGCGCCGGATTTTCGGACGATCAGCGACTTTCGCAAGCGACATTTGAAGGCGCTCGGCGCGCTATTCGTGCAGGTTCTGAAGTTGTGCGAGACGGCCGGGCTGGTCAAGCTCGGTCATGTCGCGCTGGATGGTACGAAGATCAAGGCGAACGCGTCGAAACACAAGGCGATGAGTTATGAGCGCATGAAGAAGCGCGAGGCGGAATTGAAGGCCGAGGTCGCTCGCATGCTGGCGGCCGCCGAGGCGGCGGATGCCTCGGAGGATGAGACTTTCGGCAACAGCGACGAACTGCCGGACTGGACCGTCGACAAGCAGAAACGGCTGGCGAAGATCCAGCAAGCGATGGCGGCGCTGGAAGCGGACGCCAAACTGGCGGCGGAGGAAGAGCGCCGCATCGAGGCCGAAAAGGAACAGCAGCGCCAGGCCGAAGGCCGCAAGAAGCCGGGCAAACCGGCGGCGCTGCCATCGGAGGAACCCAATCCCAAGGCGCAACGCAACTTCACCGATCCGGAAAGCCGCATCATGAAGTCGAAGGATGGCTTCGTTCAGGCCTATAATGCCCAGGCGGCCGTCGATGCACATGCCCAGATCATTGTCGCGCAAGAACTGACCCAGCACGGCAGCGATCAGGGCCAGTTGGTGCCCCTGATCGAGGCCATCGAGAGCAATCTTGGCCGCAAGCCGCGGCAGGCCTCAGCGGATTCCGGCTACTGCAGCGAAGCCAATCTCGAAGCGCTCGACACACGCAGCATCGATGGCTATGTCGCGCCCGGACGCGCCAAACACCCGACAGTAGCGAACGGAAAAGTCGGCGGCCCGCTGACACAGGCCATGCGAAAGAAGATCGACGATGGCGGCTTCGAAACACCCTACCGATTGCGAAAGCAAGTGGTGGAGCCGGTGTTCGGGCAGATCAAACAGGCAAGAGGCTTCCGCCAGTTCCTGTTGCGGGGCATCGAGAAAGTGCGCGCCGAGTGGACAATGATCTGCACCGTCCATAACCTCCTCAAGCTGTTCAACCTCGCAAACGCAGCCTGAGCCTGCTACTCTACAACAAATGCCCGTCACGAAAACATATCTGGACGGGCTCCTAGCGCGGCATATTTCTGGTCGCCCGACTGGGCCTGCGCGCCCATCGTCTCGCGCATCTGATCGAGGCTCGCCTGCAGGCGCGCCATGCTCCGCTGCAGACCCGCGATGCCGGCCTGCGATGCCGCGACCTGCTCCGGTGCGGACACCAGGCCGATGCGGTTGACGATCCTGTACGGCGCCGCCGCAGCGCCGAGCGCGTCGAGCAATGGCGCAGTCTCCAGCTGACTCGGCTCGATACCCGAGACCGCCACGCTGCGACTGCCGTGATCGAAGTCGAGCCGGAGCGGGAACGAGGCCAGCAACGGCTGCTTGACGGCTAGCTGCTCCAGCGCCGCGTGGGTCCGCCGCTCCAGCAGGCTGCGCGTCACCGACGTCACCGCAAGCCAGAGCAGCAGCCCGGCCACCGCCGCGAGCACGGCGAGCAGGATAACCTTGCCGCGCCGGCTCGCGATCCTGCGCGGGGTGTCATCGGTCTCGATCGAGCCGGCAAGCGACGCGAGCATCGGCCCATCGCAATCCGCGCCGCGGTCGATGCGCTCGATCGCATCGAAGAACAGCGAATTGATCCTGGCATTGTCGGCGGGCCGCAGCGGCCCGAGGCACTCCGCCGCCAGGATGAAGCGGGGCGAGGCGCGCAGCGCGAGCTGCCGCCCGCCGAAATCGAGCGTTTGCAGATTGCCTTCGCCGGCGAGCGCCTGCACCGAGAATTCCAGGATCGCCGCGACCATCGCACTGAGCAGGTCGGCGCGTTCGTCGGCGGTGGCGTCGCGCTTCCAGTCCGCGATCAGGCGGCCATTGCCACGCTCGATGATCAGCAGGCGGTTGACGCGCGGCGGGTTGTCGGCGAGCACGAATTCGCTGATCGGGCGTCCCGTCACCAGCGACTTGACGCGTCCCACCCACAGCTGGGCCGAGGTCAATGCGTTGATGCGCTGCTCGAGCGAAGCAACCAGTTCGCGGAACGAATTCGCCACCGCGGCGCTGACCAGCCGGCCGACGATCGGATAGAGCGCCTCGATCATCTGCTCGCGCGAATTCTTGATCTCGCTCCGGATCGCGGAGACGACGACCGGCGCGATCGCACTGGCAAGCTCGCGCGGCCGGTTGACCTCGGCGCGCTCCAGCGCCTCCACCAGGATGCCGGCGGTTGCCGTCTCCAGGCGGTCGGCGTTGCCGACATATCGCTGCAGCGAGTCGAGATCGGCCTCCAGCGACGTCAGACGCGTCGCCTCGGGCTGAAACAGCAATGTCTTGAGCTGCTCGATCTCGCGGTTCTGGCCGGCAGCAGCTGCCATGCTAATTGCCCGAGCGGCCCGATCCCAATTCGCTGATCGCAGCGCCGAGCTGGGTGATGGCCGCACCGACATCCTTCAGCGAGTCGAGGCGCTTCTGCTCGGTGTCCCGCTCGAGGTCGGAGAGCCGCGCCTGCAGGGCGGTGAGCTCGTTGGTGAAGTCCGCCTGCATCTGCTTGAGCTGCGCCTGCATCTCCTCGCGCAGACCCGAGAGGTTGGTCTCGAGCGAGCGTTGCGCGCCGCCGAACAAGAGATCGCGGACCTGATCGATCGCCGCCATGCCATGCGCCGCCGGATCGGCGCCGTTGCCGGCCGCCGGAGCGTTTGCCAGTCCATCGGTGGTCTGGCGCTCGATACCCTTCATGGTCATTCCCTGCTTACTCATGGCTGCGCGATCCGGACGTGCGGTGTCAAAAAGCAAATCCGAAACAATCCTATAGCCAATTTTACGGGCGCGGCCCAGAGCAAGGCGAGCAATCTCAGCCGGATCAACCGCGTGGTTGTGCGGTTAGGGGCAATTATTTCTAGTAAGTGATTGCCTTTATTGCCAGTTCCGTACGGTTCTTGACCTGGCATTTCTCCAGGATCGTGCTGACATAGTTCTTCACGGTTCCTTCGGCCAAATGCAGCCGTTCACCGATCTCAGTGTTGCTCTTGCCCTCGACGATCAGCGTGAGAATTTCATTCTCCCGCGCCGTCAGCCCGTCGCGAACCGGCAGCTTCGCCGAGACGCGCGGGCCGCGCAGCCGCTTGAACTCGTCGAGGATCCGCGCGGCGACGCTCGGCGACAGCCCGGACTGGCCGTTGATCACGGCGCGGATCGTGCCCGCGATCTCCTCGATCCTGGCGTCCTTCAACAGATACGCCTTGGCGCCTGCGCTGACTGCCTCGAAGATCAGATCGTTGGTCTCGAACGTCGTCAGCACCACGATATGGGTCTGCGGCAGCTCGCGGAGAATCCGCTGGGTCGCGGCGATGCCGTCGACACGCGGCATCTGCAAATCCATCAGGATGACGTCCGGCCGATAGCGCCGCGCGAATTCAATGGCCTGCTCGCCGTCGGCAGCACCGGGCAGGATCTCGAAATCGTCGTTCTGCTGGGCAAGCAGTGTCGCGATACCTTCCCTGATCAGCGTCTGATCCTCGGCGATCAGCACCCGTACCTTCTCAATCCTGCTCACGGGCTTCCGTCATCCTCTCGAAGGTCTTCTCGCTCCAAGGCATGATCCGATCGAATCGGATCATGCTCTCATCCTCTTGTCGGTCGCGCTACTTTACGCGAACTGGTAGCCACTTAGCTCGAAAAAACGCGCTCAATGCGCGGGCCGTGACATCAATCGGCCAGCACGCCGGCAGACGCTGTCGGCAGCGCCGCCACGGGGAGCGAGATTCGGACCAGCGTTCCCTGGCCGCGCGCGCTCTCCACCGCGCAGCTTCCGCCGACAAGTTCAGCAAATTCGGCCATGCCAATCAATCCGAAATGTCCTGGAGTAGGCTCCGCGGGATCGAAGCCGCGGCCATCATCGCGGATCTCGACAACGAGCTTGCGGCCGACCGCGGCCGGCTCGGCGAAGGCGTGAAAGGAGACGCGGCGCGCCTTCGCATGTGCCTGAACATTGCGCAGCGCCTCAGAGAGGATGCGTTGAACGGTCAGGCCGCAGTCGCGCAAGCCGGGCCGTGCCTGCTCGTCGATCTGGATCGAGACCCTGACGCCGCTGCGTGCGGCGAAATCGCTCAGCAGTCCCTCGACATCGGGATCGAGCTTCAGATCGTCGGGCGTGCGCAGACGATCGATGGCTTCGCGGGCACGCGAAAGGCCGCTCGCCGCCGCGTCTTCCGCGGTCGCGAGACTGTCGGCCACGCGTGCGGGATCGGCCGACAAATAGTGCCTGATCAGTCGGATCTGGGTCAGCAGCGCCACGATCGAATGCACCAGCGTATCGTGCAGATCGCGCGCCAGCCGAAGCCGGGTCCGCGCCAGCGAGGCAAAGCGCACCTCCGCGCTCGCCGCATCGAGCTGCTGCTCCATCAGGCGGCGGGCCCGGCGCTCGCTGCCGAGCAGCGTTTCGACCTGACGGCCCGCGAAATCCGGCATGGCGATCACGAAGTAGTGTGACTGCGCGCCATTCCACCGCACCACCGCCGTTATCGGCTGCGTGATGTCAGGCGAGGCGCCGCGCACACCGGCCAGCGCGATCATGTCCCGCTGGCCCTCGGCAAGCGCCGCCAATTCGGCTTCCATGCCGACCAGCAGCATGCACTCGCAGCAATCGACGCCGATGGCGGGAAGCCATTCGACCAGCCGCCCGATCTTCCGCTGCATGCGCCGGTCGGCAGCGATGACGGCGAGACCGATGACATCGGCTTCTGCGGCCGCAAGCAAATCCGCGCTCAGATCGATCATGCGTTGCCCATTTGCTCATCGAGCAGCCCACTCTGGCGTAAGCCCGCGGCGGCCGCAAACGAATATGACTTTCGTCACAACCGATCCTGACTTTCGTCAGATGCCGCTGCCGCTCGAAATGCGGTTTTGTTTCACGATGAGCAACAGCGCAAGCCATGTTGTGCCACATGCCGGCGTCCATGACGATGCCAGCCCGGCGCTGGGCTTCGCGGGACGCCGCGCCAGTCGACCGGAATGTGAGCTGACAATGAGGGCCGCGCCACGAAAATCGTCGCGCATCGAGCTGCGCATGTTGGCGGAAGCAGAGAAGCCTGCACGGCGCCGGCGCCTGAGTGCCACCCAGAAGGTGGCGTTGCAGGAGGCTCTCGCCGGCCGCCTGCAGCTCTATCCGCGCGGATATGCCGCGCGCAAGACCGGGCCGTTCCACTCCCGGCGCGCTATTCTCGGACTGGTGCGCGCCGGCCTGATGAGCCTCAGCGCAACGGCGCGCTACGCGGCCGTGACCAAGCGCGCGCGGGAAATTCATGCAGATCCGACGGCGGACGGCGTGGTCCAGGGCGCGATGAGTTCAGATTGAACCCTCATCGCGCCCTGGGCTCCTGTCTGCGCATCATCTCCGCGCAAACGCGTTCCGCGTTTGTCGCGAGGGAAAACCGCTATGCACTTTGCGCTAACGCGGCCCGTCGGGTCCGGATCATGGTTCTCGTTTGAGCATGATCTGTTCGGAAAACCGCTATGCACTTTTCCGGATCATGCTTTAGCCCTTGAGCGCGGTCACCACCACCTCGATGAGAGCGCCGCCGCCGAGATCGGCGACGCCGACCGTTGCCCGCGCCGGCAGATTGTCGCCGAAGAACTCGGTCCAGACCGCGTCCATCTCCGTTTTCTTCGACAGGTCGGTCACGAAGATCGAGACGCTGACAATACGCGAGGGGTCCGTTCCGGCCTGCTTCAGATAGCCCGAAATCTTGCCGAGGATGTTGCGGGTCTGCTCGCCCATCGAGACGCTGGTGTCGTCGGCGATGGTGCCGCCGGGCGGCAGAGCGCCGATCACCTGATTATGAAGTCTAGCTGATAAGTTAATCTTTACAGTTTACCTTCATATCGGCTAATCAGCCGACATGAATAGTTCACCCGCCCGTACCGGCTCGGCGCGCACCTCCGCGCTCGCCGAAGACCTTCGTTTGCTGATCGGCACGCTGAAGCGCCGGCTTCGCGAGCAAGGGCAACGCGAGGACCTGCCGCCGTCCCAGGTTGCGGTCCTGCTTCGTCTCGAAAAGCACGGCCCCGCGACCGTATCCAGCCTGGCGCGATCGGAGGGCATGCGTCCGCAGTCGATGAGCTCGGCGATTGCAGCGCTCGAGGCCGCGGGCCTGGTCCGCGGCGCGCCCGATCCGGACGACGGAAGGCAGACCATCATGTCGCTCACCGACACCTGCCGCGAGCGGCTGCGCACCGGCCGCGCGGCGCGGCAGGACTGGCTGTCGCGCACCATCGCCGCGCGGCTGTCGCCGCGGGAGCAGGAAGAGCTCGCCGCGGCCGTCGGCCTGCTGAAGCGGTTGGTCAACGATTGACGCGGCCGCGCCGATCGCGGGCAACATCCGCTGGACAAGGAAACGATGATGGCTCTGACGACGCTCGATCCGGTCACCGCGCTCATCGTCGTCGATCTGCAACGCGGGCTGGTCGGCTCGCCCTTCATGCATCCGTTCGCAGATGTCGTGGCGCGGACCTGCGCGCTCATCAGCGCATTCCGGCGGCGCGGACTGCCGATCGTGCTTGTCAATGTTGACGGCGTTGCGCCGGGACGCACCGAGCGGCCGCGCCATGGTGGACAGTTTCCCGATGGCTGGACCGAGCTGATCCCGGAGCTCGACCGGCAGCCGGACGACATTGTCGTGACCAAGCGGACATGGGGCGCGTTTGCGAGCACCGATCTCGAGAGCCAGCTGAGAGCCCGCGGCGTCACGCAAGTCGTGATTGCCGGCGTCGCGACCGGCACCGGCGTCGAATCCACCGCGCGGCAAGCCTATGAGGCGGGCTTCAACGTCACGTTCGCCGTCGACGCCATGACCGATGTGCGGCCGAACGCGCATGCCTACAGCATCGAACACGTATTCCCGCGGCTCGGCGAAGCCGGCTCGACGCAGGGGATCATCGACCTCCTTGAAAGGACCAACGCGCATGAACTGGCTTGACCTCGTCGCCTACTTCTTTGGCGGCGCCTTCCTCACCAACGCTATCCCCCACGTCGTCGCCGGCATGATGGGCGAGCCGTTCCAGAGTCCGTTCGCAAAACCGCCCGGCGAGGGCCTGTCGTCATCATCAGTCAACATCGTGTGGGGCTTCTTCAACCTCGCCGTCGGATATCTCTTGGTCTGCCGCGTCGGCGACTTCGGCCTGAGGACCACCAGCGACGTCGCAGCGCTCGGCCTCGGCGGCCTCCTGATCGGCCTGTTCCTGGCGCGGCGGTTCGGACGTTTTCACGGCGGCAATGAACCGCAGCGAACATGAGACGGGTGTTTCGATCGCTGGCAAGCTTCAACTACCGGGTCTGGGCGGCCGGCGCGCTGGTCTCCAACATCGGCACCTGGATGCAGCGTGCCGCCCAGGACTGGCTGGTTCTGACCCAGCTCACGCAGCATAGCGCGTCCGCCGTCGGCATCGTGATGGCGCTGCAATTCGGACCGCAGCTGCTGCTGATGCCGTGGACCGGTTATGCCGCCGATCATTTCAACCAGCGCAAGCTCTTGATGGCAACGCAGGCGACGATGGGCGCGCTCGCGCTGATGCTCGGCATTCTCACCGTCACCGGACTGGTGCAGCTCTGGCACGTCTATGTGTTCGCCTTCCTGTTCGGCTGTGCCGCCGCGCTCGATGCCCCGGTGCGCCAGACCTTCGTCGCCGAGCTGGTCAGCGACACCAACCTCTCGAACGCGATCGCGCTGAACTCGACCTCGTTCAACGCCGCACGGATGATCGGGCCCGCCGTCGCCGGGCTCATCATCGCCTCCGTCGGCACCGGCTGGGCGTTCCTGTTCAACGGCGCGTCGTTCCTCGCGGTGCTGACGTCGCTGACCCTGCTGCGCACCTCCGAGCTGCGGCCGAACGCGCGGGCACATCGCACCAAGGGCAGCGTCATGCAGGGCTTCCACTATGTGTGGTCGCGCCCCGATCTCCGGGCGACCCTGATCATGCTGTTCCTGATCGGCACCTTCGGACTGAACTTCCCGATCTTCATCTCGACCATGGCGGTCGGCGTGTTCCACACCGATGCGCGCGGCTTTGGCCTGCTGTCGTCGATAATGGCGCTCGGAACCATGTCGGGTGCGCTGCTGGCCGCAAGCCGCGACCAGCCGCGCTTCGCTTCGCTGACGCTGGGATCAGCGATCTTCGGACTGGGCTGCACGCTGGCGGCGCTGGCGCCGAACTACTGGCTGTTCGCCGCGGCACTCGTCGTGATCGGCGTCGCCGCGCTGACCGTCACCAACACCTCGAACGCGCTGATGCAGCTCTCGACCGAGCCCGCGATGCGCGGACGCGTGATGGCACTGCGGCTCGGCGTTGCGCTTGGCGGCACACCGATCGGCGCACCGATTGTCGGCTGGGTTGCCGATCATCTCGGCCCGCGCTGGGCGCTCGGGGTCGGCGCCGCCGCCGGCTTTGCCGCCGCGATCGTGGCGATCACGTTCCTGTCTCAACGGGATGTCGAAGCAAGCGACCTGCCGCCCGCAGTGAAGCGGTAAGCAGTTTGGTCCATCACAAAATGACCTCGATCAGACGGGGACCGCGATCTTTCATCGCGCTGGCGAACTGGCTCGCGAATTCCTCAACCGAGGTTGCGCGGCTCGCCTCTACGCCCATGCCGGACGCAAGTTTGACCCAGTCAAGCTCGGGATTGTGCAGATCGAGCATCGAAAAGGCTTTGGGTCCGGGATCGCCGGCTCCGACCCGCCCGAGCTCGATGTTGAGAATCGCGTAGGAGCGGTTGGCAAAGATCACCGTGGTGACGTCGAGCCGCTCCCGGGCCTGCGTCCACAACGCCTGCAGCGTATACATCGCCCCACCGTCACCGTGGAGGCAGACGACCTTCCGGTCCGGGCAGGCGACGGCGGCGCCTGTGGCGAGAGGGATGCCCTGCCCGATCGCACCACCTGTCAGCGTCAGATGATCGTGCGGCGCGATATTGGCTGCAAATCGATGCACGCCGCCCCCTGCCGTCGCGCCTTCGTCGGAAATGATGGCCCCATCAGGCAGATAATGGGCGATGACCTGTCCGGCCGTGCGCGCATCAAGCGGACCGGCCGGAATGTCCGGCTTGTTCAATGTGCCGACGTGCAGCGGCCGACCCGCGGCCTTCACTGCGTCGGCAAGGGCCTCCAGGGCGACGACGCCATCCTCATGCGCGTGGGCGAGATGGAGAATCCTGCAATCCTCGGGCGTGCACCAGGACGGCTTGTTCGGATAGGCGAAGAAGCTGACCGGAGGCTTGGCGCCGACCAGGATGAGCTGCTCCGTCCCGCGCATGAACTCGACGATTTGCTCGGCAAAATAGGGAATGCGCTCGACCTGCACGCGGCCGGCTCCGCGCTGGCAACGTGGCGCGAAGGTATCGCAGGCGATCCGTGCGCCGGTCGCCGCGGCGATCCGGCCGGCCGCATTGAGCCCGCGCTCCTTCAGCGCGGCGCCGCGGATCAGCATCATGGTTTTCTTGCCGGACCGGAGCGCGGCCACGGCCTGGTCGATCGCCTCGGTCGAAACCTCTACCGGCATCGGCTTCGGCAAGGCCGGCGCCGGGCGATCGGCTTCCAGCCAGGCGGTATCGGCCGGCAGGATCAAGGTCGCGATCTGACCGGGATATTGCAGCGCTGCCTCAACGGCACGAGCTCCGTCCGCAGCGACAGTCTGGGCACTTGCCGACGAATGCACCCAGGCCGAGACCGGCCGTGCGAAACCATGGACGTCGGAAGCGAGCGGCGCGTCATATTGCGCGTGATAGGTCGCGTGGTCACCGACGATATTGACGATCGGCGTCGCCGCGCGTCGCGCATTATGGAGATTGGCCAGCCCGTTCGCGAGTCCCGGCCCGAGATGCAGCAGCGTCGCGGCGGGCTTCTCTGCCATGCGGCCATAGCCGTCGGCCGCGCCGGTCACCGCGCCTTCGAACAGGCCAAGCACGACCCGCATGCCCGCGACCCTGTCGAGAGCTGCGACGAAGTGCATCTCCGACGTGCCGGGATTGCCGAAACAGACCTCGACACCCGATTCGACCAGCGTCCGCAAAAGACTTTCCGCGCCGTTCATTCCGCTTCTCCGTCGTGCGGTTGATCGCCTGGCTCGTTATGATGTTCCCACCTTGGCATTCGGTTCCGTCATGTCAGACGAAGGCGCTCAATCCCGTGATCGACTTGCCGACGATCAGGGTGTTCATCTCGCGCGTGCCCTCATAGGAATAGATCGCCTCGGCATCCGCCACGAAGCGGCCGATATGGTTCTCGAGCAGGATACCGTTGCCGCCGAGCAACTCGCGCGCATAGCCGACGGTCTCGCGGCATTTGACGGTGCAGAACGCCTTCGCCAGCGAGGCGTGCTCGTCCAGCATCACGCCGTCGTCCTGCAACTGCCCGAGCCGCAACATCATCGCCTGCGTCGCGGTGACGTTGCCGAGCATCCTGACCAGGAGATCCTGCACCAGCTGGAAGCCGCCGATCGGCCTGCCGAACTGCTGCCGCTCGGTCGCGTAACGCAGCGCATGCTCATAGGCGCCCATCGCGCAGCCGACGGCGAACCACGCCACCCCGGTGCGGGTCATGCGCAGCACCTTGGCGGTGTCCTTGAAGGTGTTGGCGTTTTGCAGGCGGTCCGCCTCGGGAACGCGACAGTCCTTCAGGGTGATCAGGCCGTTCTGCACCACGCGCAGCGCCATCTTGGTCTTGATCTTCTCGACCGAGAAGCCGGGATTGTCCTTGGCCACGACAAACCCCTTGACCTGGTTGGAGCCCTCTTCGCGCGCCCAGATCACGTTGATGTCGGCGAAGGTGGCGTTGCCGATCCACTTCTTCTGGCCGTTGAGTATCCAGACGTCGCCCTCGCGGCGGCAGGTCGTGAGCATCCCGCCCGACGTGGCGGAGCCGACCAGCGGCTCCGTGAGACCAAACGAGCCAATCTTCTCGAAGCGCATCATCGAAGGCAGCCAGCGCTGCTTCTGCGCCTCGTCGCCGCACAGATAGATCGAGCCCGCCGACAGGCCGGTATGGACGCCCCAGAAGGTCGCCACCGAGGAATCGGCTCGCGCCAATTCCATCGCGACGAAGCCGTTCAGGAGCCAGCTGCCGCCCGCCGCGCCGTAACCCTGGTAGCCGACGCCGCCGATGCCGATCTCGGCCATCTTCGGAATGACCGCGAACGGAAATTCGTCGCGCGCCCAGAACTCCTCGATCACGGGCGCGACCACGCCTTCGGTGAACTCGCGCACGCGCCGCACCAGCGCGCGTTCCGTCTCGTTCAGGACGTTGGCAATCCCGTAGAAATCACCGTTGATTGGCGGCGGCACGTAGTCCGGCTTGGCCGCCCGTGTTGCCTGCGCGTTTGCCATGGTGTCCTCCCTTCCCTGATGCGTGGCGATGTTTCGCCCTGATATCTCGCGCTCCCGGCAGAACGCGACGTCCTGCCGGGTTTCGTCGCGTCGTAACGTCAGGTCGGCTTGTTCGGACGGACGCTGCTGCGGAACTCCTCGAAACTTTCCTTCATGCGGTCCTGGATGATCTTGACCGCGTCGGTGGTCGACTGCCGTGCGGTCGACGCGCTGTCCTGGGCGCCCTTCACCGCAATATCGAACATCTTCCGGGCGAATTCGGTCTGCAGGGTGAGGTTCTCATGGACCTTGCCGAGCGGCTTGTAATCGCGCGCCAGCGTCGAGGCCTCGCGCAGCCCGGCCTCCAGCACCTCGCGCTGCTTCTGCGCCACCGATTGCGCGCCTTGCGCCGCGACCTTCGCGCTCTGGCCGAGCGCTTCGAGGTTCTTCTTCTGGGCCTGCAGCAATTCGTCCACGTTCAGCTTCGGCAAGCCGAGATCACTACCGAACTTCCGCAGCATATCGATATATGAGCTGTTATCCGTCATGACGTCCTCCCTGTGGTTACGATTTTTGCCGCCCGTCTCCAGACGTTGGAACGAGATCCCTGAGGTAACTGGTGGTGCGCGAGAGCAGCGATGACGCCGCGGCCTGACGGCTCTCGTCAGCCAGGAATGCCTCGATCAGGCCGGCGGTTTCCTTTGGCCGCGTCACCATGAACAGGTGCCCGTCGTCGATCATGTGCAGCTCGGCATTCGGGATCAGGCTCGCCATGATCTGGCCATTGATCGGAGGCACCAGCGGGTCGTCACGGCCCATCAGGATCAGCGTCGGCTGCGGCAGCGACCACAGCCAGGGCAGGCTGGTCCAGCCGGTCATCGCGAGCAGCTGATAGAAGTAACCCATGCTGCGCGCGCCATGCATCGCGGCCGCATGTCGGCCGATCAGAGACGGGTCATCGCGAAACGCCCCGCCATAGATGTCGGCGGCGACCGTCTTCATGTAGCCCTTGTCGGTGTAGCGGCGCGGCGTCGCCATCTTCCACAGCACCGCAGGGCTTGCCGGCACCATGGTGAAACCCGGCGCGGTCGCGGCAAGCACCAGCCGCCGGCAGCGTTTTGGAAACTGATGCGCGAACTGCTGCGCGATTCCGCCACCCCACGACACGCCGGCGACATCGACCTCGGCATGGCCGAGCTCTGCGACAAGATCGGCGGCGAGCCGCGCCAACGTTGACGGGCGATAGGGCCATGCCGGCCTTGGCGACCCGCCGACCCCGGGCACATCGAAGATGATGGCGGTCGTATTGGTGAGCGCTTCCAGGAACGGCCGCGCCAGCTCCCAATTGGCGCCGATCCCGTTGAACAGCAACAGCGGCGGGGCGCCGCCGTCACCGTGCCGGATCGCCACCTGGAGCAGCTGGCCGTCGATCGTGATCTGCCGTGTCTCGATCGCGCCGCGCTGCGTTGCGGCTGCTGGTCCAACCTTTGCCGGACTTGCCTTGTCGGCGCTGGTGAGATCTTCAGTCAAAGACGTAGGTTCCTGGTGCTGCAGCAAGGGTCGGATAGCGCGCGCTGCCGAGCGCGGCCGGCGCATTGACCTCGTCGCCCGAGCGCGGCTGCAGCCAGTCGCGCCAGTCGAGCCACCAGCTCCCCTTGCGCTTTTCGGCCGAAGCCATGAACGCATCGGGCTTGTCCGCGGAGATCGGCCCGATCATGAAGGACGCCTTCGGATTGCTCGGCGGATTGATCAGGCTCTGCAGGTGTCCGCTGTTCGACAACACGAAGGTGGTGCCCTCGCCCATGATCTGCGCGGTCTTGTAGACGCCCTTCCACGGCGTGATGTGGTCGGTCACCCCTGCGACGACGTAGCTGTCGGCCTTGACCTTGCTCATGTCGATGGTCTTGTCGTTGAGCTTAAGCCTGCCGGCGTTGACGAACGGGTTGGAGAAATAGAGATCGAGATAGTCGCCATGCAGCGCCGCCGGCAGGCGGGTCGTGTCGGCGTTCCAGTACAGGATGTCGAACGCCGGTGGCTGGTTGCCGAGCAGATAATTGTTGACCCAGTAATTCCAGATCAAATCGTTGGGCCGCATCCAGGCAAACATCCGCGCCAGGTCATGGCCGTCGACGATGCCGCGCAGCTGCGACGAGGCCTTGGCCGCGCGCATGGTCTCAGGCGTCATCAGGCAGCCGAACGTGCTCTCCTCGGCCGAGTTGGGGTCGAGCAGGCAGACCGCCAGCACCAGGTTCTTGATCTTCTTCTCGGCGGCGCTGCCGAGCGTCGCGAAATAGGCTGACGCGGTGATGCCGCCGGAGCAGGACCCCATCATCGAGATGTCCTCGCTGCCGGAAATCTCGCGCGCTGCGTCGACGGCCTCGTCCAGCGCGGCGACATAGGTGTCGAGCCCCCAGTCCCGGTGCGCCGCCGTCGGGTTGCGCCAGCTCACCGCAAACACCTGGATGCCGCTCTCTAGCAGGAAGCGCACCATGCTCTTGTCCGGCGAGAGGTCGAGCGCGTAGTACTTGTTGATCTGCGGCGGCGTGATCACCAGCGGCCGCTTCCTGACCGTCGGCGTCGTCGGCGTGTACTGGATCAATTCGAGCAGCTCGTTGCGGAAGATCACCGCGCCCGGGGTGGTCGCGAGGTTCTCGCCGACCTTGAAGGCGCTCATGTCCACCATCGACGGCATGCCGCGATTCTGCGTCAGATCGCCGATGTAGTTCTTCAGGCCGGACCACAGGCTTTGTCCGCCGGTGTCGATGAACTTGCGGACCGCCGCCGGGTTGGTGAGCATCGTGTTGGTCGGCGCGACGGCGTCAATCAGGATTTCCGTGATTAGATGCGCGCGCTGCTTGTCGATATCGCTGAGGCTGGTCTTGTCGACCAGGCCGTTGACCGCCTCGCCCCACGCCAGATAGGCCTTCAGCAGGCCGGAGTGCAGCGAGCTCTCCTTCCAGGTCGGATCGGCAAACCGCTTGTCGCCCGCCTTCGGCGCGCGCTCGGACTTGCCGGACACGATGGAGCCGAGCTCGCCGACGAAGGACAGCCACTGCTCGGTTGCGACCTTCGGTTCGTTGATGACGGCCTTGAACAGGATGCCGGCGCCCTCGACGAGGTCCTGCCCCTGGATGCCGACCAGTGGATTGAGCGCCAGCGTATTCCTGGACGCCGCCTCGGAGACGTCAGACGCCGGCGAATCCGGACTGCGATTTTCCGTGCTCATCGCTTTGCTCCCGCCGCGGGAATCAGAAGGGCCAGCGTCTCGGCGATCAGCGCGGGCTTTTCCGAGCCTTCGACCTCCAGCGTGTTCTGGGTCTTCATGATCACCTGACCGCCGTCCTTCGGCTCGATGCCGGCAAGCACGACGCGCAGCCGCACGCGGGCGCCGGACGGCACCGGCGCCAGAAAGCGGACCTTGTCGATCCCGTAGTTCAGCCCGGCTGCGGCGTCGCGCGGGATGATGCCGACCTGCATCGCCAGCGGCGCCACCATCGCGAGCGTCAGATAGCCATGCGCGATCGGACCGCGGAACGGGCTCTCGCGCCTCGCCCGTTCAACGTCGACATGAATCCACTGGTGATCGCCGGTGCAGGACGCAAAGGCGTCGATGCGCTGCTGGTCGACCGTGACCCAGTCGGAGATTCCGAGCTCCCGTCCAACATGTTCGCCCAGGCCGGCAAGCGTGAGGTTGCTCATCTTGTGGTTCTCCTCGATCCCTTCTCGGCTGCGCTTGCGCTGGTCACATGTTGCCGTACTGCTCGCGCAGCTCCTTCTTGTTGATCTTGCCGACGCTGGTCTTGGGAATGCTGTCGATGAACAGGATCGTTCCGGGGATGCCGTATTTCGAGATCACGCCCTGGTCAGCGAACACCTTGAGATGGTCCTTGATGGCGACGTCGCTGAGGCCGTCGGCACCGGAGGGCTTCTTGACCACCAGCGCGAGCGGCCGCTCGCCCCATTTCTCGTCCTTGACGCCGATCACCGCGGCCTCGGCAACGCCGGCGCATTGCGTGATCAGATCCTCGATCTGCAGCGACGAGACCCATTCACCGCCGGTCTTGATCACGTCCTTGATCCGGTCCGTGATGTGGACGTAGCCGCCCGGGCTGACCACGGCGATGTCGCTGGTGTGCAGATAGCCGCCCTCCCAGAGCTGCTCCGAGCCCTCGGGATTGTTGAAGTAGCCCTGGGTGAGCCAGGGTGACCGCATCACGATCTCGCCGGCGGACTTGCCGTCATGCGGCACGTCCTTCATGTCGGGATCGACGATGCGGAGGTCGACCAGCGGGCCGGCGATGCCGGCGCGGGTGCGGAATTCGACCTCGCCATCGGGATCGCCGCTGAGGTCCTTGGACTGAACATGGGAGACCGCCGCAAGCGGGCCGGTTTCGGACATGCCGTAGCCCGCAAAGATATCGATGCCGGCTGCCATCGCCTGCTTGGCCAGCGCCTTCGGCAAGGCCGAGCCGCCGATCACCATCTTGAGACCTTTGAGATCGACGTTCGCCGCAGCGGCGGCGTTGAGCAGCATCTGCAGAATGGTCGGCACGCCATGGGTGAAGGTGACGCCTTCGCTCTTGATCAGCTTGACCAGCATCCCCGGCTCGTAGCGGCCGGGATAGACCTGCTTGGTGCCGGCCAGCGTCGCCGACCAGGGGAAGCCCCAGGCGTGAACGTGGAACATCGGCGTGATCGGCATGTAGACGTCGTCGCGCGAGAAACGGCCCTGCGTGCCTGCCATGCCGAACAGCGCGAGCCCGGCGAGCGAGTGCAGCACAAGCTGGCGGTGGCTGTAATAGACGCCCTTGGGCAGGCCGGTCGTCCCTGTCGTGTAGAAGGTGGTGGCCTGGGTGTTCTCGTCGAAATCGGGAAAGTCGTAGTCGGGCGAAGCGGCAGCCAGCAGGCTTTCATATTCACCGATGAAGGACAGGCCGCCGGTCTGCGGCGACGGCTTGTCCGACATCACGATCAGCCGTTTGACCTTGGGCAGTTGCGCCTTGATGCCATCAAGCAATCCGACGAACTCGTCATTGACCAGCAGCGTCGATGCGCCGGCGTGATCGATCGTGTAGGCGATCTGCTCCGGCGACAGACGGACATTCACCGTCTGCAGCACGGCCGCCATCATCGGGATCGCGAAGAAGGCTTCGAGGAAGCGGTGGCTGTCCCATTCGAGCACGCCGACGGTGTCGCCGGGTTCGACGCCTGCCTTGCGGAGCGCCGAGGCGAGGCGGCCGATCCGCTCTCTGGTCTGCCGGTAGGTGAAGCGCTTGAGATCGCGATAGACGATCTCCTGGTCCGGCGCCTGCACGCGCGGCGTGTGCCAGAGCTGCTTGAAAATGAGTGGATATTGATAGGCGGATTGGGCAGTCTGAATCAGTCTTCCAACCATGGAAGCCTCCCTCGACCTGGCATGTCCTCCGGCCAACGTCCGCGATTCTTAAGCGAGCGGATCGAGTGGTCTGCCGTCTTTGTCACGACGGCCTGACCGTGTGACATTAGAACGAAGCCTCGCGTGACGCCCGAGATTTGTGAAGGTCCGAAACGGACATTGGCGGGGTCTTAGCCGGACAAGCTGCTCTCATCGACGGCCGCAGCGTCTTTTCGACGGGCTCTCCGCTGCTTTGCAACAAGGACGAACCCGCTGATATGTCTGCTTATATGACTACTGATATGGCTTGGGTTGTGCCGCGAACCAGCTATGTTCCGTGATGATGGCGAGCAGCAATCCGCCGCGTCGGAGAAGCTGGATCTCCTCAAACGTTGTCGTCTTTATTTGCTGCGCCGCAGGAAAGGCTGGTGCGAGTTGCAACCAACCACGCGACCGAAGAGACCCCTGGGCCCTCGCAGCGACATGCTGAGCGTCGGCGCCGGCGACAAGGTCTACGAGACAACCAAGCTCGGCGCCGTCTTCGACATGCTGGCGAGTCACGGCGTCCCGGCCGACGCCATCCTGCGCAACACGAACATTGCGCTTGCCGAGGTTCATTCGCCGCAAGCGCGGATCTCGCTGACGCAGCTGATAACGGTCTGTCAAAACGCGCTTCGCCTGTCGACCGACCGTCATCTGCCCTATCGCATCGGGGCATCGATCCACATCTCGACCTACGGAATGTACGGCTATGCGCTGCTGTGCTGCCCGGACTTCCGCAAAGCGATGGAATTCGCGATGCGCTACCACGCGCTGGCGGCGCCGCTGGCTGCGATCGACTTCACTGAAGACAAGGCCCATGCGAGATGGACCATCGAGCCCAATCTGCACGCGTTTGCCGATTCCGCGCTCTACCGGTTCGTCGCCGAGATGCAGATCGGCATCCACATCTCGCTGATGCGCGACATCATGGGGCCGGGCTTTGTCCCCTCCGAAATCACGCTCGCCTACCCGCAGGCGGCGGACTTCGATCTCCCGCTCGACCATGTCGGATGCCCGGTGCGCTTCGATCAGCCGGCCAACCAGATCGTCTTCAAGGCGCAATTGCTGGACCGGAGCGCGGATCTCGGCAACAAGACGACATATCCGACCATCGTGGCGCTCTGCGACGACTTGCTTGGAGATTTGAGATTGCGAACCGGCGTTGCCGGCAAAATTCGCGCCATCCTGCTCCGCGACATCGCAAATCCCCCGACGTTCGAGGCCATCGCCAAGCAGCTCGGCGTCAACGACCGGTCGCTGCGGCGCCAGCTTCGTCAGCAGGGCTTTTCCTTTCGCGGACTGCACGACGAGCTGCGCACCCAGATTGCCCTGAAATATCTCCGCAACACGACGCTGGCCAACGAAGACATCGCGCTGGCGCTCGGCTTCAGCGATGCGGCAAACTTCCGGCGCGCGTTCCACCGCTGGACCAACAAGGCGCCGAGCGATATCCGCGGCGAATAGCTTCAGCCGCGACCTTACGTCGTCCGCTTGGGTGGTACCGGTCCTAGAAAGCGTAGGACGTCTTGCTCGGCTGCACGGTCAGCCGAAACGCGACATCGGTCGAACCATCCATCAGCTCGATCATGTGGCCGCACACCAGGCAGCGAAACTCACCTGCGGTGCCACCCTTCGACGTCAATTCGATCCGGCGATAGCCGGCCTCGCAATGGGGACAAGTCACATCGGATTTGCGCATCGAATCAGCAAGCGGTTGCTCTCCAGGGTTTTCTCACACACCCATCGTCGGAAATGTGACGGCCGCCGGGCTGGATGCAGGTCGACCAAAGCACCGGGAATTTGTGCTGTCCTTTCAACCGAAAACTTCCCGAGAGCCGCGACAGCAACGCTGGGCCACGGGCAAGCAACGCGGCGCACCAAAAAACGAGCGAGCGCTCTCTCAGAAAGTTTGCTCATCCCCCTTTTCCGACGGCCGTTTCGTAGGCTAGGAATGACGCAAGGGCGCAAAGCCCACACCCGGACCAGCAACAAAATGAAATGGTCCGGGAACATAGCCAGGGAGGCAAATTGGGTCTCGCGCGTCAGCGGCCGGGGACGAATGCGTTCGCGATGGAGGTGCTTTGCGCACGCATCCTCGAACGTCATCGCGAATCCATCCGGGTCCAGAAAACCCATCTCGCCGTTCCGAACCTCACGCGCATCATCGGCGCGACGCTCACGCTTTCCAACAAGCACGGCTTTCACGCCACCACCCTGCGCCAGCTCGCGGAGGCCTCCGGCCTCAGCATGGGCGGCCTCTACACCTATTTCGACAGCAAGCCGACGCTGCTGTCGATGATCCTCGGCGAGGTCGCCGAGACGGCGGCGGAGGTGCTCAACTCACCGCCCGCCAACGTCAAGCAGGATGCGCGCAAGCATCTGCACTGGATCATTGCGACCCATATTCGCATGAGCGAGGCGATGCAGCCCTGGTTCGTGTTCTGCTTCATGGAAGCGAAGTCGTTTCCGGCCGCAGAACGCCAGCGCGCCATCGAGATGGAGGTGATGACCGAGAAGATCATCGCGGACGTCCTCAGGCAAGGCGTCGCCAGCGGGGTCTTCGCGATCGATCAGATCACGCTGACGGCCTCGCTTATCAAGCCGCTGCTGCAGGACTGGTACGTCAAACGCTGGAAATACCGCAGACGCGGCACCTCGATCGAGGCCTACATCAGCGCCGTCGGCACGTTTATCGACGCCGCGGTCGCCGGCAGGGCGCGTCCGAGCCGCGTCGCGACCACCTCCCGCGCAAAATCCAGGCAGACGGGCGCATCCATAGCCGCAGGAAGGACGAGGCAATGAAGCGATTGCGGTTCAATCAGCAGGAGATCGTCTTCGCGGTATTTGCTGCCCTCTTCCTGGTGTTCTCGATTTTCCTGCGCGGCTTTCTGACGCCGGAGAACATGCTGACGCTGCTGCAGAACGTGGCGGTGCTCGGCATCCTCGGGCTTGCGATGGCGATCGTCGTGATCGGGCGCGGCATCGATATCTCCCTGATCGCAGCCCTCGCGGTACCTCCGGGGCTCGTGCTGCAGATGGTGCAGAACGGCCACTCGCTGCCGGCCTCGCTGCTGACGGCCGTGCTGCTCACGATCGGCTTCGGCCTGGTCAATGGCTGGCTGATTGCCTACGCCGAGGTCCCGTCGCTGTTCGCGACGCTCGCGTCCGGCCTGCTGCTCGCCGGCCTCGGCCAGACCGCGCTGTTCCAGCTCGACGTCGTGCAGTGGAGCGACGGCATGAAAGGCTTCGAGCGGCTCGGACAAGGTACTATCGTCGGCATCCCGACCTCGATCGTGATGTTCGCGATCGCCTGCGTGGTGGTCGCGTTCCTGCTGCGCCGGACCCGCTGGGGCGCCTACATCTACGCGATCGGCGACAATCCCTATGCGGCCCGCGTCACCGGCATCCCCTCGCGCCCGATCATCGTGCTGCAATATGTCGTCGCGGCGCTGATCGGCTGCTTCGCGGGCCTGGTGATGGCGGCCTCCGTCAACTCGATGCCGACCCGCATCTTCAATTCGACCCTGATCTACGACGTCATCCTGGTCGTCGTGCTCGGCGGCATCGGCCTGTCGGGCGGCCGCGGCGGCGTGCTCAACGTCATCATCGGAACGCTGCTGATCGGCACCATGCTGAACGGCATGACCATCATGGACATCTCCTACGCCGGACAAAATCTCGTCAAAGGCGTCGTCCTGCTGCTCGCGGTCATCACGGATTCATTCCTGAACCCGCGCAACGAAGAAACCGCACAGCAGGGCGACATCTGATCAAGCAGAGAAACAACCATAACCAAGGAGGAAGCGATGAAGCGCATTGTCAGTTCTGCAAAGGTGACCGCCATAGCACTGGGGCTTGCGGCCATCGCCGCACCGGCCCTGGCCCAGCAGGGCCTCGACGAGCCGTTCCAGAAGCCGTTCAAGGAGGCTCTCGCCGGCAAGACGGTGGCCTACGTTCCGGTCGCCATGAACTTCGACCTCACCGAAGGCTGGTACGCCGGCATGAAGAAGGAACTCGAGCCGTTCGGCGTGAAGTTCGAGATCCGCGATCCGAACTGGAACACCAATGCCGGCGCGCAGGCCGTGACCTCGCTGATCTCGGAGAAGCCGGCCGTCATGGTGATCCACAATCCGGACGTGCAGACCTATGCCAAGCTGCTGCAGCGCGCCGAGAACGAAGGCATTTACGTCATCCAGATCAACATGGGATCGGCCTATCGCTCTTCGGCCTTCGTCGGCGCCAACTGGATCGAGATCGGCGAGCGGGACACCGAAGCGGTGGTGAAGGCCTGCCAGGGCAAGTCGAACAAGATCGCCATCGTGCAGGGCGCGCTCTCGGCGGCGGCCAGCGCCTACACGCTCAAGGGCGTCGAGAACGTGCTCGCCAAGCATCCCGAGATCAAGGTGGTGTCGAGCCAGGCGGCCGACTGGGATGCCGCGAAGGCCAAGGCGATCACCCAGACCGTACTGAAGCAGAATCCTGATCTTTGCGGCATCGTCGGCTTCTGGGACGGCATGGACATCGGCACCGCGGCCGCGGTGAAGGAAGCCGGGCTGACCGGCAAGGTGTTCGTGGCGACCTCCGGCGGCGGCGAGCGCAAGGGCGCCTGCGAGCTCGTGAAGTCCGGCGCCTTCGACCTCAACATGAGCTACGACGTGCCGACCCAGGCCGCGCAGATGGCCGGCACGATCAAATGGCTGCTGTCGTCCGGCGCCAAGGCCGGCTCGATCAAGGGTTCGGAATACACGACGCTGATTCCGATCACCAAGGAGAACGCGGACAGCCCGACCGCGTGCTGGAATCTCAGTGACCTGAAGAAATAGCCCGGCCATTCCCGCTCGACGTCCCGGGTCACGCCCGGGACGTCGATCTCCCAAATCGAACGCCTTTGGAATGCCGATGCGCGACACCTTGACGAGCCTGCGTTACCGCTATTGGCCGGATCATCTCCTCGGCGAGATCCTGTCCAAGCGTTGGACCGAGACCGCAATTCCGGTGATCCTGCTCTTGATCGTCGGCTTCGCGCTGAGCCGCTCCATCGATCATTTCCTGTCGCCGTCGAGCCTTGCCGACACCGCGCGGCAGGCCGGCGAAATCGGCTTCATCGGGCTCGGCATGGCGCTGGTGGTCATCGTCGGCGGCATCGATCTGTCGGTCGGATCGATCTTCGCGCTGACGGATTTCTGCGCGCTCTATCTGCTCGACGTGCTGAACTGGCCGGTGCCGGCGGTGGTGGTGGCCACTCTCCTCTGCGGCGCATTGCTCGGCGCCGTCAACGGCGTTCTGATCGGATATTTGCGGCTGCGTGCCTTCATTACCACGCTGATCACCCTGATCATCTACCGTTCGGCGTTCGATCTCCTGATCCAGCGCTACTCCAATTCGATCGCCGCGGCCTTTCCCGACATCCCGTCGTGGAATTTCATCGGCGGCGGCGACGTGTTCGGCATTCCGAGCGTCGCACTGGTCTACATCGCGATCGCGATCTTCGGCCATATCTTCATGACCCGGCTGCGCCCGGGCTGGCACATCACCGCGATCGGCGGCTCGCGCCGCTCGGCCTACAATTCCGGCATTCCGGTTCGCCGCACCATCGCGCTCTGCTATGTCGCAAGCGGCGTGCTGACCAGCATCGCCGCGCTGTTCTTTGCCGCACGGCTCGGCACCGTCGGCGGACATCGGTGTCGGCCTCGAGGTGATCGTGCTGACCGCGACCGTGCTCGGCGGCATCACGCTCGGCGGCGGCAAGGGCTCGGTCGCCAAGTCGCTGGTCGGCGTCCTGATCGTGCTGCTGATCACCAACGGCCTGACCACGCTCAACGCACGTGGCGGCATCAACCGCATGGCGCTTGCGGGAATTCTGTTGATCGCCGCCATGGTCGACATCCGCTGGCAGAAGAACCGTACCCGCATCATCAGCAAGGTCTATGTCGCGCCGACCTATCACGCCTTGCCGCCGCCTCCCGCCACCGAGATCGGCCAGGGCGGCCCGTTCGAGCAGAACGACAAGCTGCGCGACGTCGAATTGATCGGTCTCGGTCGCATCGAGGCGCCGGAGGACGTGATCCTCGATCGCAACAACAATCTCTACGCCGGCTCGCGCCATGGCGACATCATGCGCTTCTTCGCGCCCGACTATCAGCGGATGGAGGTGTTCGCCCATATCGGCGGCCAGCCGCTCGGCATGGCCTTCGACCGGCAGGACAATCTCTATGTTTGCATCGGCGGCATGGGCCTCTACCGCATCAAGCCGGACGGCACGGTCGAGAAGGCCACTGATGAAACCAATCGCAGCATGCATTCGGTGAACGACGACAGCCGCCTGCGGCTGGCCGACGACCTCGACATCACCGACGACGGCCTGATCTTCTTCTCGGAAGCCACCGTGCGCTACGAGATGGACGAATGGCCGATCGATGGCCTCGAGGCGCGCGGCAATGGCCGCATCATCTGCTACGACACCAAGACCGGCGCCACGCACACCGCGCTGCGCGGCCTCAAATTCCCCAACGGCATCTGCGTCGCCAGCGACGGCCAGTCGATCCTGTTCGCCGAGACCTTCGGCTGCTCGATCAAGCGACTGTGGTTCGCCGGGCCGAAGAAGGGCCAGGTCGAGGTGGTGATGGACAATCTGCCGGGCTATCCCGACAACATCAACCTCGCCTCCGACGGCAATTACTGGCTGGCGCTGGTCGGCATGCGCAGCCCCTCGCTCGACCTCGCCTGGAAGATGCCCGGCTTCCGCCGCCGCATGGCCAAGCGCGTCCCGGTCGACGAATGGCTATTCCCGAACATCAACACCGGCTGCGTCGTCAAGTTCAACGAGCAGGGCAAGATCCTCGAATCGTTCTGGGACCTGCGCGGCGAGAACCATCCGATGATCACCTCGATGCGCGAGCATCGCGGCTATCTCTATCTCGGCGGCATCATGAACAACCGGATCGGCCGTTACAAGCTCGACAACGCGGACCCGAACTACGTGCAGTATGACAAGCGCTGGGGGAAGCTGTCGTGATCGCGGCTGTCAGGGAATTCACCAACCGCTTCCTCGGGCGCGGTGAAGCCACCATCACCGTGCCGTCGTTCGACGGCGCACTGAAGCCGAACCAGAAGCTCGAGGCCGCGACGACCTTACTGGAATGCGAGGCGCTCGAGGACCTCGCAACCGACGGCCGCAACCTCTATGTCGCCGACGGCCGCCGTCTGCTGCGTTTCGATGGCAGCGGTGCGACCGAGCTGCGCAGCTTCGAGCAGCCGATCTCAGCGCTCTGTACGCTGGGCGACGGCGGCATCGCCGTCGCGCTCGGCGGCCGCGAGGTGAGGCTCTACGCCAACCCCTCGTCCGGCGAGCCAAGCGTGACGTTCAGCGACGCCGCCTTCAATGCGATCAACGCGCTGAGCCCGGCGGGCGACGGGACCTTGATCGCGACCGATGGTTCGGCGACCTGCGACGTCGACGACTGGGCGCGCGACCTGATGGAGCTCAACCGGAGCGGCCGGGTGTTCCGGCTCGATCCCAGGACCAAGTTGGTGAATCCGCTGGCGTCAAAGCTCGGCTACGCTTTCGGCGCCTGCGCGCAGGGCGATGGCGTGCTGGTCAGCGAGAGCTGGCGGCATCGTCTTGTCCTTGTCGCGGATGGACGGCCGCCACAGGTCGTACTCGGACACCTGCCTGTCTATCCGTCGCGGCTGTCGAAGGCTGCGGGCGGAGGCTATTGGCTCACCGCATTCACCGCACGAACGCAGCTCATCGAGTTCGTCCTGCGTGAGCCGGCCTATCGGCGCCGCATGATGGCCGAGATCGACCCGGCCTATTGGGTGGCGCCGCGGCTGCGCTCGGGCTTCTCGTTCAAGGAGCCGATGCAGGGCGCGCACATCAAGACGATGGGCGTCATCAAGCCGTGGGCGCCGCCGCGTTCCTACGGTCTCGTGATCCGGCTGAGCGAAGACGGCAAGCCAATGTATTCGTTGCACAGCCGGGTCGACGGCGTCAATCACGGCGTCGTCGCGGCGATTGAGCTGGGCGACGACCTTGTGCTGATCGCCAAGGGACCGGGCCGCGTGCTGAAACTGCCCCTCGCCGGGCTCGCCGAGGAGGTCGGCTCATGAACGACACCGTGTTGTCCCTGCGCAAGGCCACCAAGCTCTACGCCGGCGTGCCCGCCATCGAGGGCGTCGACTTCGAGCTGCGCCGCGGCGAGATCCACGCGCTGGTCGGCGAAAACGGCGCCGGCAAGTCGACGCTGACCAAGGTGATGGCCGGCGTCGTGACGTTGACCTCGGGGGGCATGACGGTCGATGGCGCAGAGTTCGCGCCACGCACACCGCTGGAGGCGCGCAATCTCGGCATCGCTATGGTGTTCCAGGAGAACAGCCTGGTGCCGACCATGACGGTGGCGCAAAATCTCTTCCTCGGGCAGGAGAAATTCTACAACCGGCTGCGCGGCATCTACATCGCCGCCCAGCAATTCCTGCAATCGCTCAATTTCGACGTGACGCCGACCGCGACCGTGAGCGGGCTCGGCGCCGCCAAGAAGCAGATGGTGGAGATCGCGCGCGCGGTCCTGCACAAGGCCAAGGTCATCATCTTCGACGAGCCGACCGCGTCGCTGACGCCGGAAGAGAAGAAGTACTTCTTCGACCTGGTCCGCGACCTCAAGAAGCGCGGCGTCTCGATCATCTTCATCTCGCACGCACTTGAAGAGGCCCTGCTGCTTGCGGACCGCATCACCGTGCTGCGCGACGGCAAGCACGTTATCACCGACGATGCGGCGAAATTCGACCGCGCGGCGATCGTGCAGGCGATGGTCGGACGCGATTTGTCGAACACGCTGTATGGCGCGCGGAAGACCAGCGTCCGGCCGGCCGGCGCCCGCGTGCTCACGGTGCAGAACCTCAAGATGGCGCCGATGGTGAAGAACAATTCGCTGTCGGTGTTTGCCGGGCAGATCACCGGCGTGTTCGGCCTGGTCGGCGCGGGCCGCACCGAGACCTTCAAGATCGTCTCCGGCGTGCTGAAGCGCGACTTCTTCCACGGCGGCGAGATCCTGCTGCATGACAAGCCGGTGCGCTACCGGGTCCCGGCGCCGGCGGTCAAAGCCGGCATCGCCTATGTGACCGAGGACCGCAAGGTCGAGGGCTTCTTCGAGACCGCCTCGATCGCCCGCAACATCTATCTCGGCCTGCTCTCCAAGTTCCCCGGCGGGCGGATGCTGTTGTCGGGACGCGAGACCAACTCGGTCGGCAAGACCTGGACCCAGCGGCTGAAGGTGCGCGCCATCGGCGATGAGGCCAAGGTGGTCGAGCTCTCGGGCGGCAACCAGCAGAAGGTGGTGATCGCCAAGTCCCTGGTGCAGGAGCCCGAGCTCATCATCTTCGACGAGCCGACGCGCGGCGTCGACGTCGGCGCCATCGTCGAGATCCACGAGCTGATCAACCAGCTCGCCGACGAGGGCAAGGCGGTGGTGGTGATCTCGTCCTATCTGCCCGAGATCATGGCGCTCTCCGACCGCATCCTGGTGTCGCGCCAGGGCAAGGTGGTCGAGGAATTCTCTGCGGTCGAAGCCACGGAGGAGAAGATCATGTACGCGGCGATCCACTGATGCCCCGGCGGGCATGCGTTACGTACGGCTCGCGATGCCATGCCGGAGCACGATCGCATTGAGCGAGCCCGCCGCATCAGCCGCGATCCTGACGGCCTACTGCTTTGGACCGACGGTTCCGGTTGTCTTCAGCCTCGCCGACCGCACCCAGCCCGAGACGTCGTTGCCCGTCCGCGGATTGATGTACATCACCGACGACCAGCCATCACTGGTTTGCGCATAGGCGACGAGCTCGTCATTCGGAATGACGAAGACACCGCTGACCGGACAGTGCAGATTGGGCGCCGAATAGAATTGCAGCCGTCCCGTGCCCGTCACCACATTGGCGAGCGGCGGCGAGAATATCGGGACCCGACTGGTGCCGGTCTGCGGCTCCTTGCAGCTCGACGGCGTCTGCGCATGCACGGACGCGCCGAGCGCACCGAGCATCACGGCGCAGCAGACGATGCAGGCGAGTACAGACCTGTCCGACATCACGTCATTCTCCCGGACGCACTTGAGGCCGTCGCCCGCTGGCTTGAGATGTTTGTCGCCGGACATGGCGATCAGGTTCTGCGAGATGCGGCAAAAGTTTGCGTAGCGGGACGGGCAGCGCCACGATCTAGCAATGCAGATGAATTCCTCCGGGGGCTAGGCGTCCGGTTTCCACTGCGCCACCGCCGTGTCGAGCCGTGTGCGGTCATCCGCCGACAGCATGTTGCAGATCTTCTCGTACAGATCCCGAAGGACCGGAATCTTGTCATTTGCGCTGTCATAGGTGCGAAGCGCAAGCGATCCCCAGATATAGGCCTGCTCCAGATTTCTCGGAGTAACCATGCCATCGAAAAGCAGCGCGGCCAGCGTATGCATTGCATTTGGCTGTCCTCGGTTGGCCGCCGCCGCCAACCAGCTCAGGCCTTTCGTGATATCCCGCTCTACCCCGTAGCCGTTCACGTAACACAGGCCGGCTCCATTCATCCCGTGAATGTCGCCCTGCTCCGCCGCCGCCAAGTACCAGCGAAACGCCGCGGAGAAATCAACGGGGCCTCCTCTGTTCGTAGTCAGCATGAGAGCGAGGTTCACCTGGGCGAAAACAACGCCTTGAACCGCGCCAATTTCGTAGAGCCGACGGGCCTCGCCGAAATCCTTCGGCACGCCCCTTCCGAGTTCGGCAAGCTTACCGAATTGCGCCGCCGCCTGCGCCTGCCCTTGGGCCAGGGCTTTGCGGTACCAAGCTGCAGCAATGGCGTAATCTTGCGGAACACCACGGCCGAAATAATAACACCGGCCGAGATGATATTGAGCGTCTGCGTCGCCTTGATCTGCCGCTGCGCGAAACCAATGGACAGCCCGATTGTCATCGCGCGGCGCCGTCTGGCCGTTCCAGTATATCAACCCGAGTTGGCGCTGCGCGAGCACACGCCCCAATTTGGCTGCGATCTCGTATAACCGCAGCGCCTCTGCGTGATCTTGTGCAACGCCTCGGCGGCCAGTCCGATAGAGAGAGGCAAGTTGGGAGGTCGCCTGCGGGTGTTGTTGCTCAGCAGCCAGCCGAAACCATTTCAGGGCCTCCGCGTCGTCAGGCTCAGTGCCAACGCCGTCGCGATAGCAGAACGCCAGATCGTTTTGGGCATCCGCCAAGCCCTGTACAGCGGCGGCCTTCAACCATCGCACCGCCTGCACTTGGTCCTGTGGCACCTGTTCGCCGGCCTTATAAAGCCTGGCCAGACTCAATTGGGCGCTGGCGTCGCCGGCCTCCGCCCGCCTCAACAGAGTCGGCAACCAGAGCCGTTCTTCCAGCTTTGCCAGAGGGCTCGGCTGGTCCGACAGGAAGCGGCTGCGCGGTTTGTTGATCCGGTCGTACAATCCCGTCTGGTCGACGATCTGCAGGAGTTGCTCGACGGGCAATGCAACATCGCGGGCCAGCAGCTTGATAAGCCAGTCGGCCAACTGCAATTCATCCCGCAACGCGAGCTGCCCCTCGGTCAGCGCTTTCGCGAACAAGGACGAGCCGACGCCGATGTTTCCCGACGCAAATGCGTTCGCAATTGCTTGAGCAGCACTCGTCGGTGACGGTTGGGCCACATCGGCATGTATCTCATCCACCCGCCCGCGCCGGTCTGCCGATACGCGCAGGAACGCTTCCGGTGCGGGCCGCCGCTCCGCCTCATTCGTCCGTAGGCGATCAAACAGCTGACTGAAAGATGAACGCGGGGACTCCTGTGGTGGATCCTGCGGGTCGGGCGCATCGCCCCGGAATACGAACTGTTCACTCCGGTCTGGAGCGGTCGCATCCGAACTCGCGGCCCAGGCAAGCGCCGCATCATAGGCCTCGCGCAGACGCAGGAACCCCGCTCGATCGTCCTCTGGCCGGGTTTGCTTCAGTCGCAACGCGTAGGCCTTGCGTATCGCGCCGACATCTCTGGTCGGTCCAATGCCCAGCGCGTCCCACGGAGACATCGGTGCAATGCTCACGAGAAGAACGTTGTGTCCACGCGATCCAGCCATGTGCTGAACCGGGTTCGATAGTTTTCGATCTCGCTTGGGATCTGACGCTCGAGAAGAGCACGAAAATCATCGATCAGCTTGCCAATCGCGGCGCGTTCGTCGCCCAATCTCTCTTCATACAGCCGCCCGGCCCGGGAGATGACGGCCTGATTTTCTGCCTGATCGCGCGGATGAATCTTGAGCGCCTTCAAAGTGGCCAAGCGTTCATCGATCTCCTGCTGGCTGAGGATGCCGGGATTGCCTTCGATGACGAGCTGAACGGTTTGGCCAGTGCTGACAACCAGCAGGTCGACCTCCAGAAGCCCACTCACATCATATGTGAAGCGAACATCGATGCGTTCCTTGCCGGCCGGCCCCGGCGGGACGGGCACCGAGAGTTGTCCAATCTCGATGTTGTCGGCGACCATCCGGGCTTCACCCTGGAATATGCGAAACCTGACCTCGCTCTGGCCGTCAGCCGACGTGGCGACCTGCTTCGAGCGGCTGACCGGAATCACGGTGTTGCGCTCGATGATCGGCAGATAGAGGCCGTCGAGAAACGAATTGTCGGCGAGACGGCTTCTTGTGTTGATGCCCAGCGAATACGGGGCGACATCCGTCATCACGATATCGTCGAGCGCCATATCGCGCATCTTCAACCCGGCTTGGACCGCGGCGCCGCGACCCACGACCTCATCCGGGCTGATCTGCGCAATCGGAAGCCGCTGGAACAGCCGGGCCGCCAGCCGTCGCACCACCGGCATGCGGGTTGCGCCACCGACCAGCACCAGGTCGGTGACTTGATCGGGATTTAGATTGGCGTCCCGGATCGCCCGCTCGATCGGGGCACGGAGCCGCCTGATCAGCGGCTCGCTGGCCGCTTCGAAATCGCTCCGCGTGATTGACCACCGCGTCGCGCCACCGTCGTGGACCAGTTCGATTTCGTGCTGCTCGTGGTCGGTAAGGGCGCGCTTGGCAATTTCGGCCTGACGGCGAAGATTGGCATGAACCTCCTTCGAATCGGATCGCGGAGGAATCCCGGCCAGAGCGCCGGCTTCGGCCATGAAACGATCCACGATCACGTCGACGAAATCCTCGCCGCCGAGGAAATTATCGCCGGCCGATGCGCGCACCTCCATGACGCCTTCGAACATTTCGAGGATGGACACGTCGAACGTTCCGCCTCCGAGATCGAGCACGAGAATCTTGCGCTCGCCCGCTCCCTCCTGAAGTCCATAGGCGAGAGCCGCAGCCGTCGGTTCGTTGAGAAGCCGCTCCACCTTCAGACCAGCCATTTCGCCCGCAGCCTTGGTGGCCTTGCGCTGGGCGTCATTGAAGTAGGCGGGAACGGTAATGATCGCTTCGCTGACCGACTGTCCGAGATAGGCTTCCGCATCGGCCTTCAACGCTTGAAGCACCAGCGCGGACAATTCCTCGGCCCGAAAGGACTTGGTGCCAAGCTGAAAGCTGCGATTGCTGCCCATGTAGCGTTTGAACGAGGCGGCCGACTGGCGCGAATGAGACAGCAGCCGTTCGCGTGCCGGCAGACCGACCAGGATGGCGCCGTCGTCATCCACACTCACCGCCGAAGGCGTAAGCAACGATCCAAGGGCATTGGGAATGAGTTCAGACTTACCGGCCTTCCACACGCCAACCAGACTGTTGGTCGTGCCGAGGTCAATTCCAATGATCATGCGCCAGCGAACCTCGTTGAACCTGCGACGTGCGCCGGTGAAATCGGGGCCAGTATATCTAGGGTAGCGACGCCGTGAAGTTGCTATCCGCAGGGGAAACAAACGGAAACAAAGACACCGGTCACACCGTCGGACAGTCAGGGAATTGATCGTGATTCACTTCGGCCGATGTCGAATCGCGCGTCAGCTCTCCGCTGACAACGCGAGTGCGTTTCAGCATCGAGGCAACCGTCCGATCCACCTCAGCGGCGCCGGTCGGGATTTGCTGGCAATTGGAAAATGGCGCGCCCGGAACGATTCGAACGTCCGACCCTCAGATTCGTAGTCTGATGCTCTATCCAGCTGAGCTACGGGCGCATTTTCGCGGCAGGGCTTTGAGCCCAGACGGATCCGAGAGGCCCGGAACGTCGCGAAAGAGCGCTCTAGCTACAGGCTCCCGGTCCGGTTGGCAAGGTCTGGAAACGCCAATTTCGGCGCGGTTTCGGCCGCGTCCCGGAACAACGGGACGCCGTTTACGCCCGTGCCCGCTCGCTGCGGACCGAGAGCAGTTCCACCGGACGATCCGGGATCGAGATCCGGAAGGTGGCGCCGATGGTGCCCTCGACCAGATGGATATGGCCGCCATGGGCGCGGATCAGTTCGGCGGCGATCGCGAGGCCAAGCCCGCTGCCGCCGGGGCGGCCGGAGGTCTGGAACGCCTCGAACAGGTGCTCGCGCGCCTTGGCGGGCACGCCGGGGCCGGTGTCGGAGACCTCGATGATCGCAACCGTCCCCTCGCGGCGGCCGGTGATGCGGATCTGCTGGGCGCCGCCGTCGCTGGCGGGGCGGCTTTCCAGCGCCTGCGCGGCGTTGCGCACCAGATTGAGCAGCACGCGGAACAGCTGGTCCGGGTCGACGTCGATGGTGAGCCCGCGCTCGATCGCGCTGATCCAGGTGATCGAGACATCGGTTGCGAGCCCGGCGGACTCGCGCACCTCGGCAACCGCCGGCTCAACCATGATGACGCGGCGATCGGGTGCCGCCTCCTGCGCGCGGCCATAGGACAATGTCGACTGGCAGAACGCGATGGCGCGCTCGAGCGAGCGCAGCAATTTCGGCGCGAAACGCTGCACCCGCGGATCGGGCACGCTGGCAAGCTGGTCCGACAGCAGCTGTGACGACGCCAAGAGGTTGCGCAGATCGTGATTGATCTTGGAGACGGCGAGCCCAAGCGCGGCAAGCCGGCTCTTCTGATGCAGCATCGAGACGAGGTCGCGCTGCATGTCCGACAGCTCACGCTCCGCAACGCCGATCTCGTCGCCGCGCTGGCTTGGCACGATGATTCGCGCCGCACTCTCCGGATTCTCGTGGAAGCCGACCAGGCTCGCGGTCAGCCGCCGCATCGGGCGGACGAACAGATAATGCAGCGCCAGATAGACCAGGCCGGCGGTGAGGCCGGCAATCAGGAGGGCGACGACCAGCACGTTGCGCGAGAAGCGGTACATCGCCTGCCGCAGCGGCTTCTCGTCGATCACCACCTCGATGAATTGCGCCTGGCCCGGCGCGGCGCCAACCACGCGGATGGTCTGGTCGCCGTGTTCCAGCATGATCTCGAAGGCATCGACGATCGCCGACCACACCGTCATGGTCCGCATGTCGACGTCATGGTCGATCGCGGCCGGCAGATCGGCGCTGGCAAGCAGGCGGCGCTGCTGCCCGAGCTTGATGGCGACGGCGCGGGCACCGATGCTGGTCAGGATCTGCCGCGCCAGCGAATCCGGCACCAGGCCGGAGGGGGCGGCATCGAGCACCAGCGCCGCGGTATTGGCGGCGGCCAGGCGGTCATTGAGCCGGTTCATCCGGAAGTTGGCGATCGCCGGCACGTAGATCAGGAGCCCGGCGATCATCACCAGGGGGATCGTCAGCAGCAACAGCTTGCCCGACAGCCCGAGCCGAAGGGACGGCTTGGGCCGCTGCTTCTGCGCGGGCGCCTGATCGTCAGTTAGAGCCACAAGATAAGGCCTTGGTTGGCTTAGGGGTCGGAAGATGCCGCCCGGCCCCCAAGCCGGTCAAATTACGGATCGCTAATGTCGGCGGTTCCTAGAGCATTTTCGGTTCTGATTGAATCAGAACCGAAGCTCTAGCTTCTTGTTTTGACGCGTTTTCTTCACGCGAACCGGTGCCCACTTCGCTCGAAAACGCTCTAGAGCGCCCGATAGCGCCCCTCACCGTCAAAAACCCCGCGAAAACAGATATATTCGCCCTAATTGCGACGTTTCGAAGAAGCCCGTTTGCGGCGCCCTGTGACATTGACGAAAACAGGACGCTCCCTTATAAGCCGCGCCAACTGTCCGCGATGGCCCGGTTCTTGACCCGGGGGCGGCTCGTTTGGGGCCGTAACCGGCTCGTTTGAGCCCGCCAGCATCACCGGACTCCATCTCAATACAACGGCAAATTGCCCGGTCAGCGGAGAATTACCCGTGAAGCGGACTTATCAACCCAGCAAACTGGTGCGCAAGCGCCGTCACGGCTTCCGCGCCCGTCTCGCCACGGCCGGCGGCCGCAAGGTCCTCGCTGCGCGCCGCGCGCGTGGCCGCAAGCGCCTGAGCGCCTGAGCCCGGACGTCTCCACTCCGGAGATACCCATTATGGATCGGCTGAGGCAGCGGGCGGATTTCCTCGCCGTTGCCAATGGCGTGCGGGCGAATACCGCAGCTTTTGTGCTGCAGGGCCGCCGCCGCGACGATCAGGGCCCGATCCGCGTCGGCTATACCGTCACCAAGAAGAATGGCACCGCGACCGAGCGCAATCGCATTCGCCGCCGGCTTCGCGAAGTGATTAGACGGGTCGATGCCATATACATGCGGCCGCACCATGATTATGTGCTAGTCGGCCGTCGTGACGCGCTGACCCGCGACTTTGCGACCATGCTTGACGACCTGCGGTCGGCGCTGCGCCGCCTCGACCGGCCTGCGCCAAAGGCGGGTAACACAAGCGCGCCCAATCCGAACGGAATGACGAGACCATAAGAGATGTCCGACAACCGCAACACGATCCTTGCCGTCATTCTGTCCGGCTTCGTCCTGATCGCCTGGCAATATTTCTACAATGTGCCGCAGATGGAGAAGCAGCGCGAAGTCCAGCGCCAGGCCGAGGTGCAGAAGCCAGCGGCTCAGCCGGCGGCTCCGGGTGCCACTCCTGGCGCCGCTCCGGGGACTTCTGCGTCGCCGGCGCCGGGCGCACCTGCTGCCGACGCCCCGGTGGCGAGCCGCGAGGCGGTGCTCGCTTCCGGCCCGCGCATCAAGATCGACACGCCGCGCGTCACCGGCAGCATCGCGTTGAAGGGCGCCCGGATCGACGATCTCGCGCTGGTCCAGTTCCGCGAGACGGTCGACCCCAAATCGCCGGCTGTCGTGCTGCTGTCGCCGTCGGGCACGGCCGAGCCTTACTATGCCGAGTTCCTGTGGCTGACCGCCAACGGCTCGTCGGTGAAGACCCCGAATGGCGAAACCGTCTGGCAGCAGGAAGGGTCGAACAGCCTGTCGCCGACGAGCCCGGTGACGCTGAAATACGATAACGGCCAGGGGCTGATCTTCCGCCGCACCATCGCGATCGACGATCGCTACCTCTTCACCGTCAAGGACGAGGTCAACAATCTCGGCAGCGCCCCGGTCACGCTGTATCCGTTCGGGCTGATCTCGCGCGGCGGCAAGCCGCCGGTCTCCGGCTACGCGATCCTGCACGAAGGCCCGATCGGCTATCTCGGCGAACATGGCCTGCAGGAATACACCTACAAGAACATCGACGAGGCCAAGACCTCGACCGGCGGAAACTCGCGCGGCGTCGTGTTCTCGAAGGTCACCAACGGCTGGCTCGGCATCACCGACAAATACTGGGCCACGGCGCTGCTGCCCGACACCGACGCAACGCTCGAAACCGCGAGGTTCACCACCGGCGACAAGCGCTACCAGGCCGACTACATGCTCGGCGGGCAGACCATCCCGATCGGCGGCACCGCCGTCGCCAGTGGGCGGCTGTTCGCCGGCGCGAAGGAGGCCGCTGTCGTCGGCCTCAACTTCCCGCTGGTCGGCTTCGGCGGCTACAACAAGCAGCTCGGCCTCAACCATTTCGATCTGCTGATCGACTGGGGCCACTTCTACTTCATCACCAAGCCGATGTTCCTGGCGCTCGACTGGTTCTATCGCCTGGTCGGCAATTTCGGCATCGCGATCCTGCTGGTGACCGTGATCGTGAAGCTGCTGTTCTTCCCGCTCGCCAACAAGTCCTACGCCTCGATGGCGAAGATGAAGTCGGTGCAGCCGCAGCTCGCCGCGCTGAAGGAGCGCTATCCTGACGACCGCGTGAAGCAGCAGCAGGAGATGATGGAGATCTACAAGAAGGAGAAGATCAACCCGATCGCCGGTTGTCTTCCCGTCGCCTTGCAGATCCCGGTGTTCTTCTCGCTCTACAAGGTGCTGTTCATCACCATCGAAATGCGGCACGCGCCGTTCTTCGGCTGGATCAAGGACCTCTCGGCGCCCGATCCGACCAACCTGTTCACGCTGTTCGGGCTGATTCCGTTCGACCCGATCGCGCTGCTCGGACCGCATATCGGGGCCTATCTGGTGATGGGCATCTGGCCGATCATCATGGGCATCACGATGTGGGTCCAGATGAAGCTCAACCCGGCGCCGCCGGATCCGACCCAGAAGATGATCTTCGACTGGATGCCGCTGATCTTCACCTTCATGCTGGCGGGCTTCCCGGCGGGCCTCGTGATCTACTGGGCCTGGAACAACACGCTCTCCGTGCTGCAGCAGAGCTTCATCATGCGCAAGAACGGCGTGAAGGTAGAGTTGTTCGACAATCTCAAATCCACGTTTCAAAAAAAAAGCGTGACGACTGAGACCAAGAAAGCGACGTAGCTTCCAGCAGCAGCGCTTGATCACCGCGTCATGCCCGGCCTCGTGCCGGGCATCGACGTATTGGAGGGCGGCAAGACGTTGACCTGGATGGCCGGGTCGTCTTACGCCAAAGACACGCCTTGGGCCTTTGCCTGGCCACCACAAGATGGGATCCTTCGCATGAGCACCGAACCCGATGCGGCGCTGATCGAGCAGGGACGAAAGCTGTTCGCCGGCGACTGGCGTTTCATCTGGGCCTCGCCCTCGATCGAGACGCTGCCGCCGATGGCCGGCCTCGAGGTCGCCTTTGCCGGCCGCTCCAATGTCGGCAAATCGAGCCTGATCAACGCGCTGACCGGCCGCAATGCGCTAGCTCGCACCTCGCATACGCCGGGGCGCACCCAGGAACTGATCTTCTTCGAGGGCCCGGAAAACGCGGACTTTCGTCTCGTCGACATGCCCGGTTACGGCTACGCCTCGGCGCCGAAGACCAAGGTGGCGTCATGGACGGCGCTGATTCACAAGTTCCTGCTCGGGCGCGCCACGCTGGCGCGGGTCTATGTGCTGATCGACGCACGCCACGGCATCAAGGACGTCGACCTCGACGTGCTGAAGACGCTGGATAAGTCCGCGGTCAGCTATCAGGTCGTGCTGACCAAGGCCGACCAGGTCAAGGCCGGCGAACTGAAGACCGTGATCGCCGACACGTCAGCGACGCTGGCAAAGCATCCCGCCGCGTTCCCCGAACTGCTGGTGACCTCGTCGCGGACCGGCGACGGCATGCCGGAGTTGCGCGCCGCGATGGTGCGGCTGATCGAGGAACGGCGCCGATGAACGGCCTATCCCGCCTTCTGATCTGCGTTGCCGCCGTGATGGGCGCCTGCGGCGTGATGCTGGCGGCGGGCGCAGCCCATTTGCCAGATGCCACGCGGCTGGCGGCGGCGTCCACGATGCTGCTGTTCCATGCACCCGCCGCCATCGCGACCATCGCCGTTGCGGACCGCGCGGTCATCCATGCGAAGTTCGGAATTACGGCAGCGGCCGGCTTCGTCATCGCTGCGTCATTGTTCGCGGGCGACCTCGTGCTGCGCCAATATGCCGGCCATGGATTGTTTCCGATGGCCGCCCCGACTGGCGGAACGCTGCTGATCCTGAGCTGGCTGGTGCTGGCGGTCGCAGCGATGTGGCCGAGGCGGTGATGACTGCCTTCTCCCCTTGTGGGAGAAGGTGGCGTGGACGCAGTCCACGCCGGATGAGGGGTCTCTATCCGCGGAGACAGACCCCTCACCCGGCTCCGATGCTATCGCATCGAAGCCACCCTCTCCCACAAGGGGAGAGGGTTTGAAGACCACTTTGCGCGCTGCCCGCCAATCAGATAGAACCCTGCGCGCCCCTCCGCTGACGACGAGACCAGTCCCATGACCGACCAGCACATCAGCCCGCTCGATCAGGCCCGCATCCTGTCCGAGGCGCTGCCGCACATGCAGGAATATGACGAGGAAACCATCGTCATCAAATATGGCGGCCATGCCATGGGCGCCGAGGACACCGCCAAGGCGTTCGCGCGCGACATCGTGCTGCTGGAGCAGACCGCGATCAATCCGGTGGTCGTGCATGGCGGCGGGCCGCAGATCGCGACCATGCTGAAGCGCCTCGGCATTCAGTCGGAATTCGCGGCCGGCCTGCGCATCACCGACGCCGCGACCATCGAGATCGTCGAGATGGTGCTGGCGGGCTCGGTCAACAAGCAGATCGTCGGCTACATCAACGAAGCCGGCGGCAAGGCCGTTGGCCTCTCCGGCAAGGACGGCAACATGGTTAAGGCGTCGAAGACGACGCGCACCATGGTCGATCCGGATTCCAATATCGAGAAGGCGGTCGACCTCGGCTTCGTCGGCGACCCCGAAAAGGTCGACCTCACGCTGCTCAATCAGCTGATCGGCTATGAGCTGATCCCGGTGCTGGCGCCGCTGGCGACCTCGCAGGACGGCCAGACGCTGAACATCAACGCCGACACCTTTGCCGGCGCGATCGCGGGCGCGCTGAAGGCCAAGCGCCTGCTGCTGCTGACCGACGTGCCCGGCGTGCTGGACAAGTCCAAGAAGCTGATCCCGGACCTCTCGATCAAGGAAGCCCGCAAGCTGATCGCCGACGGCACGATCTCCGGCGGCATGATCCCGAAGGTCGAGACCTGCATCTATGCGCTCGAGCAGGGCGTGCAGGGCGTCGTGATCATCGACGGCAAGACGCAGCACGCGGTGCTGCTCGAGCTCTTCACCAACCAGGGCACCGGCACGCTGATCCATAAGTAATGGCAGACGCGGCAGCGCGAATGAAGGCCGTCATCGCGGGACTCATGGCGAGGATGCCTCGCCGGTCGCCGGCGACGCGGCTCGCGATGTCGCTGCCGGCCGCGCTGGTATCAATCCTGTTCTCGTCGGCGCCGGCGCATGCCGACCTCAAGCTCTGCAACCGCATGAGCTATGTGATCGAGGCCGCGATCGGCATCGACGACAAGGCGGCGACAGCGACACGCGGCTGGTTCCGCATCGATCCCGCGACCTGCCGGGTGGTGGTGCAGGGCACGCTGACCGCCGACCGCGTGCTGCTCAATGCGCGCGCGCTCGGCGTCTACGGCGCCTCGCCGATCCCGCAGAACGGCACCGACACGCTCTGCGTCGCGCAGGACAATTTCGTGATCGCCGCCGCGCGCCAATGCCGCTCCGGCCAGACGCCGGCGCAGTTCACCCAGATCACGCCGACGCAGACCGATGACGGCAATCTCGTCGCCTATCTCGCCGAGGACAGCGAGTATGACGACGAGCAGGCGCGGCTCGCCGGCATCCAGCGCCTGCTGGTGATCGCGGGCTACGACGCGGCGCCGATCGATGGCGTCGACGGGCCGAAGACCCAGAGCGCGCTGTCGGCGTTCCTGAAGGGCCGCGGGCTCGCCAGCGACATCGTGCAGTCGCCGAACTTCTTCGCCACCATGATCGATGCCGTGCAGAAGCCGTCGGCGTCGGGGCTGACCTGGTGCAACGATACACAGTACAAGGTGATGGCCGCAGTTGCGACCGATGACGGCAAGGTGGTGACCAGCCGCGGCTGGTATCGGATCGACCCCGGCAAGTGCCTGCACCCCGACGTCACTGGCATGCCGAAGCAGATCTATTCGTTCGCCGAGGCCGTCGACAGCGACAACCGCGCCATCCGCATCAGGGACAAGCCACTGAACTGGGGCGGCGCGGTGCAGCTTTGCACCCGCGAGAGCAAATTCGAGATCAACGAGCAGGGCGATTGCGCCACCCGCGGCCTCGCCGCGCTCGGCTTCACCACCGTCGACATGACCAGCGGCGGCAAGACGCTGCGCTTTGCGATGCCGTGATGCACGGGACAACGGATTGAGAGCGCCATGAAAACTCCCCGCAGCTTCGGCCATGTCGAGACCTGGGTGTTCGACCTCGACAACACGCTGTACCCGCATCACGTCAATCTGTGGCAGCAGGTCGATGCGCGGATCGGCGAGTTCGTCAGCAACTGGCTGAAGGTGACGCCCGGGGAAGCGCGACGCCTGCAGAAGGACTATTACCTGCGCTACGGCACCACGATGCGCGGCATGATGACCGAGCATGGCGTGCAGGCGGACGACTACCTCGCCTATGTGCACAAGATCGATCATTCCCCGCTGCAGCCGAATCCGGCGATGGGGGCTGCGATCGCCAAACTCCCCGGGCGCAAGCTGATCCTGACCAACGGCTCGGTCGACCATGTCGATGCGGTGCTGGACCGGCTCGGCATCACCAACCATTTCGACGGCGTGTTCGACATCATCGCGGCCGATCTCGAGCCGAAACCGGCGCCGCAGACCTATCAGAAGTTCCTCAGGCTGCACGACGTCGATCCGGCAAAAGCCGCGATGTTCGAGGACCTCGCGCGCAATCTGGTCGTGCCCCATGAGCTCGGCATGACCACCGTGCTGGTGGTGCCCGACGGCAGCCAGGAGGTGGTGCGCGAGACCTGGGAGCTCGAAGGCCGCGACGCCGCCCATGTCGACCATGTCACGGACGATCTGACCGGGTTCTTGCAGCGGCTGAACGGAAAGCCCTGATCTCTCCCACGTCGTCCCGGCGAAAGCCGGGACCCATAACCACAAATTTCGGTTGGGTTGTACGCTGCGGCCCCAGCGTGACTCATCAATAACATTCGGGGTAATGGGTCCCGGCCTTCGCCGGGACGACGTTGAGTTAGCCTTGACTCTCCTGCCCCAAATTCCGAAAAAGCCCTGCAAAATTCCCGTCATAATCCCCGATACGCCCAAGGATTGTCCCGATGTCGCTGTCCGCCCTCGAAACCACCGTCAACACCGCGTTCGACGCCCGCGAAGGCATTTCGACCTCGACCAAGGGCGAGGTCCGCGAGGCCGTCGATCACGCGCTGGAGCTGCTCGACAAGGGCGAGACCCGCGTCGCGGAGCGCGAGGCCAGCGGCAAGTGGAAGGTCAATCAGTGGCTGAAGAAGGCGGTGCTGCTCTCGTTCCGCCTCAACGACATGGGCCAGATCGCGGGCGGCCCGGGCAAGGCGTCTTGGTGGGACAAGGTGCCCTCGAAGTTCGAGGGCTGGGGCGAGAACCGCTTTCGCGACGCCGGCTTCCGCGCCGTGCCGGGCGCGATCGTGCGCCGCTCGGCCTTCATCGCCCGCAACGTCGTGCTGATGCCCTCCTTCGTCAATCTCGGCGCCTATGTCGATGAAGCCACCATGATCGACACCTGGTCGACGGTCGGCTCCTGCGCCCAGATCGGCAAGCGCGTGCACATCTCCGGCGGCGTCGGCATCGGCGGCGTGCTCGAGCCGCTGCAGGCCGAGCCTGTCATCGTCGAGGACGACTGCTTCATCGGCGCGCGCAGCGAGGTCGCCGAGGGCGTGATCGTGCGCAAGGGCGCAGTGCTGGCGATGGGCGTGTTCCTCGGCGCCTCCACCAAGATCGTCGACCGCGAGACCGGCGAGATCTTCGTCGGCGAGGTCCCGGAATATGCCGTCGTGGTGCCCGGCACCATGCCGGCCAAGCCGCTCAAGAACGGCCAGCCGGGACCTGCGGTCGCCTGCGCCGTGATCGTCAAGCGCGTCGACGAGCGCACCCGCGCCAAGACCAGCATCAACGAGCTGCTGCGGGACTGATCGAACCAATTTCCATCCGACGCCGACAAAACTCCGGGCCGCGAAAATTGCCGCCGCCCGGAGTTTTTTCATGGACTGGGCCAATTACCTGTTCGGCTTCAAGGGCCGCGTCAACCGGGCCAAATTCTGGCTCGCAGGGTTGATCATCGTCTGCTCGATGATGTTCCTCGCCCTGCTGGTGGTCTCGGCCGGCCTTGGCGGCAAGGATGGGTTTGGCTTCAATGTCGACGACATCTTCCGGGCCTTTGACCCGGACAGCTACAAGTCGCTGACCTCTGCCGGATTGCCGGCGCTGCTGGTCAAGGCGAGCGGCACGGCGCTGTTCGTCTGGGTCTATATCGCGGTCTCGATCAAGCGCCTGCACGACCGCGACAAGAGCGGCTGGTGGATGGTCCCGTACTTCGCGATCCCCGGTCTCATGAGCCAGTTCTCAGGCCGGCTTCCCGACGAGTCTTATTTGATGATGGCCGCGGGCCTGATCGTCTTCGTGCTCTATATCTGGGGCTTCATCGAGCTCGCCTTCCTGCGGGGCACGTCATACCCAAATCGATACGGTCCCAATCCGCTGGGAAAAACCCATGACAGGCGAGGAGGCGACCGCGGCAGTGGGTCGCGCTCCGGGCGGGGCTGGGATCAGCAGAGCGAGCTCGAAATGATACCGCACAAAGCTGGTCCACCCGCGGTGTGACGTGTTAAGCGAGGCGCATGAATGATGCCGTCTCGATCACCCGCGATCTCGTTCGCTGCCCCTCCGTCACCCCGGCCGACGCCGGCGCACTCGGCGTTCTCGAAGGCCTGCTGAAGGCGGCGAGCTTCGACGTCCACCGCGTGACGTTCTCCGAGCCCGGCACCGCCGATGTCGACAATCTCTACGCCCGCATCGGCAGCTCCGCGCCGCACATCACCTTCGGCGGCCACACCGACGTGGTGCCGCCCGGCGATGAATCAGCGTGGACGATCGGCGCATTCTCCGGCGAGGTGAAGGACGGCTATCTCTACGGCCGCGGCGCCGTCGACATGAAGGGCGGCATCGCCTGCAGCGTCGCCGCGGTGCTGCAATATCTGCAGGACCATGGCGGCAAGCCACAAGAAGACGGCAACGGCTCGATCTCCTTCCTGATTACCGGCGACGAGGAAGACGTCTCGATCAACGGCACCGTCAAGCTGTTGAAATGGTGTGCCGAGCGCGGCGAGAAATTCGATCATTGCGTGCTCGGCGAGCCCTCCAATGTCGAGGTGCTCGGCGACATGATCAAGATCGGCCGGCGTGGCTCGCAATCCGGCACGCTTGTCGTCGACGGCGTGCAGGGCCATGTGGCCTATCCGCACCGCGCCTCGAATCCGGTGCCTGATATCTCGCGGCTGATCGTGGCGCTGAGCGACGAGCCGCTCGATCACGGCAGCGCGCAATTCCAGGCCAGCAATCTCGAATTCACCACGGTCGATGTCGGCAACACCGCCGGCAACGTGATCCCCGGCCAGGCGCGGGCGAAATTCAACATCCGCTTCAACGACAATCACACCCAGGAGAGCCTGCGGCAGCTGGTCGACGAGCGGCTGGCAAAAGCCTGCGGCAACCGCATCCGCGCCCACATCGACTGGCAACCGTCGAACTCGAACGTGTTCGTCACCAAGCCGGGGCCGTTCACCGACCTCGCCGTCGCTGCGATCGAGGAGATCACCGGCCGCAAGCCGGAGCTCTCGACCTCGGGCGGCACCTCGGACGCGCGCTTCATCTCGAGTTATTGCCCGGTGATCGAATTCGGCCTGGTCGGCCAGACCATGCATCAGATCGACGAGCGCACGCCGGTGGCCGATCTGCAGAAGCTGACGCGGATATATCGCGGCGTGCTGGACAGGTATTTTGCGTAATCCAGACGCTCGGCTAGACAAAAACATCGAAAACAACCCCATGCACAGTAGGGATTGGGGCCACTAGAGCCCCGTTCCGATTCCATCGGAACTGGGCTCTAGATTCTTGTTTTTGACGCGTTTTCTTCACGCGAACCGGTGTCCACTTCGCTCGAAAACGCTCTAGTAATCCACCCGCATCAGATAGAGCCCGTCCGGCGGCGCGACCGGGCCGCAAGCGGCGCGGTTGCGGGCGGCGAGCGCACCAAAGAGATCGTCCGCGCTCCAGCGGCCCTCGCCGACCCAGACCAGCGAGCCCACCATCGAGCGCACCTGGCTGTGCAGGAACGAGCGCGCCGACGTCACGATGTTGACGGCATCGCCGTCGCGGGTGACGTCGAGCTGGTCGAGCGTCTTCTCCGGCGACCTGGCCTGGCACTCGGTGTCGCGGAAGGTGGTGAAATCGTGCTTGCCGAGCAACCGCTGCGCGGCGTTGTGCATCACGTCAGCATCGAGCGCGCGCGGCACGCGCCAGACGCGGCCGATGTCGAGCGCGAGGTTCGCGCGGGTGTTGGTGATGCGATAGAGGTAGTGCCGCTTGATAGCCGAGAACCGTGCCTCGAAATCGTCTGATACGATATCCGCCGCCAGCACGCCGATCGGATTCGGCCGCAGATGCGCGTTCAGCCCGTCGCGAAAGCGGCCGGGCGGGAAATGCTTGGCGATGTCGCAATGCGCGACCTGGCCGCGCGCATGCACCCCGGCGTCGGTACGGCCCGCGCCATGCACGCGCACGTTCTCGCCGCAGATCGCCTTCACCGCCGTCTCCAGCGCGCCCTGCACGGTCGGCGCGGTGTCCTGGATCTGCCAGCCGGAGAACGGCGTGCCGTCATATTCGATGGTGAGCTTGTAGCGCGGCATCAGGCGAGCCGCGCGCCCGGCTTCAGCGGCGTGCCGCGCAGAAAATCCGCCGCTTTCATCGGCGCCTTGCCGGCGCGCTGCAATTCGAGAATCCGGACCGCGCCGTCGCCGCAAGCGACCGCAAATTTGTCGTCGAGCAGATCGCCCGGCTCGCCCGAGCCCTTGGCGAATTCGCAACGCAGGATTTTCAGCCGCACCGGCTCGCCTTCGCCGGCGAGCTCGCACCAGGCGCCGGGGAATGGCGAGAGCCCGTGAATGTGCCGCAGCACCGCATGCGTCGGCTGCTTCCAGTCGATTCGCGCCTCGGCCTTCTCGATCTTGGCGGCGTAGGTGACGCCGTCCTCGCTCTGCTTCGTAAGCTGCAAGCCGCCACGCTGCAGCGCGCCCATCGCGCGCACCATCAAATCGGCACCAAGCGGCGCCAGCGCGTCGTGCAGATCGGATGCCGTCATGCTGTCCGTGATCGGCAACCGCTCGGCCATCGCGACGTCGCCGGTGTCGAGACCGACATCCATCTTCATCACCATCACGCCGCTCTCGGCGTCGCCCGCCATGATGGCGCGGTTGATCGGCGCGGCGCCGCGCCAGCGCGGCAGCAGCGAGGCATGCAGGTTGAAGCAGCCGAGCTTCGGCGCATCGAGGATAGCCTGCGGCAGGATCATGCCATAGGCGACGACGACGGCGGCATCCGCGTCATGGGCGCGAAATTCCTCGAGCGCCTCCGGCGTCTTGAGCGTCTTCGGCGTCAGCACTGGAATGCCGAGGCGGCGCGCCTCCTGCTCGACCGGCGTCGGCTGCAACTGCAGGCCGCGCCGCCCGCCCGGCTTCGGCGCGCGGGTGTAAACGGCTGCGACCTCATGGCCATGGGCCACAAGCTCCAGCAGCGTCGGCACCGCGAAATCGGGCGTGCCCATGAAGATCAGGCGGAGCGGCATCAACAGCACTCGCTGCGTTCCCTCCCCCCTTGTGGGGGAGGGTTAGGGAGGGGGGTAGCCGCAACGGCGGTGCTTGCGGCTACCCCCCTCTCCGGCTCTCCCCCACAAGGGGGGAGAGAGCGCATCGCGCAAGCGGAAACGCTGCTCACGCTATCCTCACTCCGCCGCGCGCTTGGCGGCCTTCTCGAATTTCTTGAAAACACGGTCGCGCTTCAGCTTCGACAGATAGTCCACAAACAGCACGCCGTTGAGGTGGTCGATCTCGTGCTGGATGCAGGTGGCATAAAGCCCTTCGGCATCCTCTTCATGCACCTTGCCGTCGAGGTCGGTGAAGCGCAGGCGCACCCGCGCCGGGCGCTCGACCTCCTCGTAATATTCGGGGATCGACAGGCAGCCCTCTTCGTAGACCGACAGCTCTTCCGAATGCGAAATGATCTCCGGATTGATGAACACCCGCGGCTGCGGCGTGGTCTCGCCGTTCTCGTCGCGCTTGGCGAGATCCATGGTGATCAACCGCAGCGGCTGCGCGACCTGGATCGCCGCAAGCCCGATGCCCGGCGCGTCGTACATGGTCTCGAGCATGTCGTCGGCGAGCTTGCGGATCTCCGGCGTCACCTTCTCGATCGCCTTCGACACCAGCCGCAACTGCTTGTCCGGCAGAATGATGATTTCTCTGATAGCCATGGCCGCGATTTAAGCTGCGGGCATGATGCGGTCAATGCGTTCAGGAACCCCTTAAGGCGGCCTTAACCACGTTTCTTTACACAGCGTTAACCAGGACAATTAAGGGAGCGTTTACCATAAATGTTCCCTTTTCGTTCGGTGGCGACACCGAATCGGCTACAACTGCCGGCATGAACGAGATTCTCCTCACGATTGGCGACCTGCCGGTCCGCGTCTCCGACGCCTTGATCGGCCTTGGCGCGCTGGCGTTGATCCTGCTGCTGGCCATTGCGGTGGTGATCGCGCGCGCCAGCCGGCGCGGCGCGGAACTGGCGATGGCCCAGGCCATTCGGGCCGACGAGCTGGAGGAGCGGCTCGCCGACATGCTGCGGGCCCAGAGCGAGGCCTCAGGACGGGTCGATGCGATGGGGCAGGCGCTGGCCGGCCGCCAGGCCGAGATGGCCCGTGCCGTCAACGAGCGGCTTGACACGGTGACCCACCGGGTCGGCCAGTCGATGGAACAGACCACGCGCAACACGATGGATTCGCTGCGCGTGCTGCATGAGCGGCTCGGCATCATCGATCACGCCCACAAGAACCTCAACGAGCTCACCACCCAGGTCACGACGCTGCGCGACGTGCTCGCCAACAAACAATCCCGCGGCGCCTTCGGCCAGGCACGGATGGAGGCGATCGTCCAGGACGGCATGCCGAAGGGCTCGTTCGAGTTCCAGTACACGCTGACCACGGGCAAGCGGCCGGACTGCGTGGTGTTCCTGCCCGACCAGCGCCCGCTCTGCATCGACGCGAAATTCCCGCTGGAGGCCATGACCGCGCTGCACGATGCGCGCAGCGACGAGGAACGCAAATTCGCTAGCCAGCGGCTGCGCGCCGACGTGCTGAAGCATGTCAGCGACATCGCGGAGAAGTACCTGATCCCCGGCGAAACCCAGGACACCGCGCTGATGTTCGTGCCGTCGGAATCGGTCTATGCCGAAATCCATGACGGCTTCGACGACGTGATCCAGAAGGCCTATCGCGCCCGCGTCGTGCTGGTATCGCCCTCGCTGCTGATGCTGGCGATCCAGGTGATGCAGCAGATCCTGAAGGACGCCCGCATCCGCGACGCCGCCGACCAGATCCGCAACGAGGTGATGCATCTCGGCGATGACCTCGGCCGTCTGCGCGATCGCGTGCTCAAGCTGCAGAACCATTTCGGCCAGGTGAACGAGGACGTCAGGCAGATCCTGATCTCCGCCGACAAGATCGAGAAGCGCGCCGGCCGCATCGAGGAACTCGACTTCAGCAAGTCCGAGACCCCGATCGAGGTCCCCCGCTTCGTCAAGAGTGGCACGCCCGAGCTGTTCCCGGCCCCGCGCAAGCTGCAGGCGGGGGAGTGATTGTTGCTGACCGCAGCTGGCGCAGCATAATCGGTGTCATCGCCCGGCTCGACCGGGCGATGACAGTCTTTTTGGGGCCGAATCTGCTACCAACTGCACTATGACAGCGCCCGAAGTGACTGCGCCCCCGACGGAAAAAGCCACCCCTGCCGCCACCTCCTGGCGCGACGGCTTCGCGGTGTACCTGCAGCCGCGGGTGCTGATCGTGTTGCTGCTGGGCTTCTCCTCAGGCCTGCCGCTGGCGCTGTCGGGCTCGACGCTGCAGGTGTGGATGAAGGAGGCCGGGGTCGATCTCGGCACCATCGGGCTGCTCGCGCTGATCGGCACGCCCTACACGCTGAAATTCCTCTGGGCGCCGCTGGTCGACGCGCTGCATGTGCCGCTGTTCACGCAAATGTTCGGGCGCCGCCGCGGCTGGCTGCTGTTCTCGCAGTTGTTGCTGATCGCGGCGATCCTGGTGCTGGCGATGGCCGATCCGGCGCGATCGCCATGGTTCGCGGCCTTTGCCGCGCTGCTGGTCGCAGCCGCCTCGTCGACGCAGGACATCGTGGTCGATGCCTTCCGTGTCGAAAGCCTGCCTGAAAGCGAGCAGGCCGCCGGCATGGCATCCTATGTCGCAGCCTATCGCATCGGCATGCTGGTCTCGACCGCAGGCGCGCTGTTCATCGTCAGCGGGTTCGAGTCCGCCGGAGTGGCACGCCCGTCGGCCTGGATGTGGGGCTATGTGGCGATGGCCGCGCTGGTCGTGATCGGCATCGTCACGGCGCTGGCTGCGACCGAGCCGGCCCAATCGAAAGGCGCGGAGGCGGCGACGCATGCGCAGACCGCAGCCGAACGCGTATGGCACGCGGCGCTCGGCGCGTTCTCCGAGTTCCTCAGCCGCAAGGATGCATTCGCGGCGCTCGCCTTCGTGGTGCTGTTCAAGTTCACCGACGCGTTCTCGGGCACCATGACCGCGCCGTTCGTGATCGACATCGGCTTTTCCAAGGTCGATTACGCGGCGATCGTGAAGGGCGTCGGGCTTGCCGCAACCCTGATCGGCGGATTTGCCGGCGGCTTCGTGGCGCGACGCTATTCGCTCGCCACCAGCCTGTGGATCGGCGGCGTGCTGCAGGCGATCGCCAACCTCTCGTTCTCCTGGCTCGCGCATGTCGGCGTCGATCAATGGGCGCTTGCGCTGGCGATTACGGCGGAGAACTTCACCAGCGCGATCGGCACCGTGATCTTCGTCGCCTATCTCTCGGCGCTGTGTCGCAATCCGCTGCACACCGCGACCCAGTATGCGCTGCTCACGGCGCTGGCAGCGGTCGGCCGCACCTATTTGTCATCGGGCGCGGGCTATGTGGCGAAAGCCGTCGGCTGGCCGGTGTTCTTCGTGATCTGCGTGCTGGTCGCGATCCCGAGCCTGATCCTGCTCGCCTGGCTGCAGCGCCGCGGGCATTTTGACGAGCTGGGGCCGGTGCGGGTTTAGCGCTCAGCCGTCATCACCCGCGAAGGCGGGTGATCCAGTGTTCCAGAGACGTCCGTTGTTCGATGGAGAAGCCGCGGCGTACTGGATCGCCCGGTCAAGCCGGGCGATGACACCGCATTCCGGGCGATGACACCGCAATCGAGGCACGCACCTACTTCGCCACCACGCTCCACTTGGTGACGATGGCTTCGCTCATCTGGCCGGCGTCCTGAGCGCAGGCGACCTCGTCGACCTTCACCGAGATTTCCTTGCCGGTGAGACTCTTTAGCTGGGCAGCCTGGGCATCATTGGTCGGGATGAGCTGGAAGGTTTCGGGCCCGGTCTCGAGATTGCAGAGACCGTTGGGCGGCGGCAGGCGGCGCGGCTCGCTGGTGATCTGGTAGGTCGCGACGCGCTTGCCACGGTTCTTGGCATCGCGCACTTTCAGGGCGCTCAGTTCCCCCGACAGCACGTCGCCGGAGCGGATCATCTTGCCGGGCTTCTGCGGCGCGTCACCCTGCTGCGCGATCGCGCACGGCGCGGCGAAAGTGGCCGCCAGAAACGCAAAGCCCAAGCGTACGCCGAATCGGTGTGTCGTCATTTTCAGGAGTTCCGTATCTCAATTCGTCAGAGCGTGGATGACCGTCCCCGAATCGCCATCCACCCTATCATTTTGTTTCAGCGCGATCTTTTCGGCTGTCACCGATCGCCTGGCGAACACCCGCCGCGTCCGGCTTTCGATCGCGGGCTAGAACAGCGTCCGCTGCCGCATGGCTGCGGATAGCGTACCTTCATCGAGGTAATCAAGCTCTCCGCCGACCGGCACGCCATGCGCCAGCCGCGTCACCCGCACATTGGCCTCCGACAGCAGGTCGGTGATGTAATGCGCGGTGGTCTGGCCATCGACGGTCGCATTCAGCGCCAGGATGATCTCGCTGACCTCAGGCGCATGCGCCCGCGCCACCAGCTGATCGATGGTGAGATCCTGCGGGCCGACGCCGTCGAGCGGCGACAGCGTTGCGCCCAGCACGTGATAGCGGCCATTGGTTGCATTGGCACGTTCCAGCGCCCAGAGATCGGCGACATCGGCGACCACGACGATGATCGAGGGATCGCGGCGCGGATCGGTGCAGACCGTGCAGGGATTTTGTGTATCGATGTTTCCGCAGGTCTTGCAGACTTGGATCTTGTCGATGGCGACCTGCAACGCCGCGGTCAGCGGCGTCATCAGGGCTTCGCGCTTCTTGATCAGGTGCAGCGCCGCGCGCCGCGCCGAGCGCGGGCCCAGCCCGGGCAGCCGCGCCAGCAGCTGGATCAGGCGTTCAATCTCGGGGCCGGCAACGCTTGCAGCCATTTAGGTCGGACCAAATCCCGGCGGCAAGCCGAGCCCGCCGGTGAGCGCCATCATCTTCTCCTGCATCGCGGTCTCCGCCTTGCGGCGGGCGTCGCCAAGCGCGGTGACCAGCAAATCCTCGAGCACCTCGCGTTCCTCCGGCTTCATCAGCGACGGATCAATCTTGATGCCCTTCACTTCCATCTTGGCGGTCATGCGCACCGCGACCAGGCCGCCGCCGGAAATGCCCTCGACCTCGACATTGCCGAGCTCATCCTGCATCGCCTGCATCTTGGATTGCAGCTGTGCTGCCTGCTTCATCATGCCGAGAAAATCAGCCATGCGTGCGTTCCTATAATTTGATCAATCGTCGTCGCTGTCGGAAGTTTCAATTGGGTCTTCGCCGGTCGCATCCGCTACCGGAACCTCGGCGGCCAGGCGGCGGACCTCGACCACCTTCGTGCCGGGGAAGCGCGCCAGCACCTCCTGCACGCGCGGATCGGCCTCGGCGGCGCGCTGGTGCTCGCTGCGCGCCAGTTCGTTCTGCGAGCGTACGGTGGGCTGGCCGGCCTCGTTGGAGATGATCACGGTCCAGCGCCGCCCGGTCCACAATTCGAGCTTGCGCGACAGATCGGTGACGAGCGCGCGCTGCGCCTTCGGCTCGAGTGCGATCTCGAGCTGGCCATCCTCGATGCGCACCAGCCGCACATCGGCCTCCAGCGCACTCTTGGTCATGATGTCGCGCTTTTCGCCGGCGAGCGCGATCAGCTGCGGGAAGCTTGATATCCGCAGTGCCGGCGCGGCATCGGCAGCCGGCGCCGCCATCTGCGGACGCGCGGCGAAATCGGCACGTGGCGCCCCCTGCGAGGCACGCACCGGCGCCGACGACATCGCAGACATCGCCGAGGACGGCGCGCCGCGCGATGGCTGTGACGCGGCCGAGCCTGACGTCGCAGGCGCGGCGCCGCCGCCGTTCTGCTCGATCATCATCCGGATCGCTTCATCCGGCGTCGGCAGATCGGCGACATAGGCGATCCGCACCAGCACCATCTCGGCGGCGGCAGCCGGGCGCGTCGCGGTCTGCACCTCGGCAATGCCCTTGAGCAGCATCTGCCACATCCGCGACAGCACCCGCGTCGACAGTTTTGCGGCGAATTCGCGCGCGCGCACGCGCTCGGTCTCGCCGAACGCGACATTGTCGGCCGTCCCCGGCACGAACTTCACGCGGGTGACGAAATTGACGAACTCGGCAAGGTCGGACAGCACGACGACCGGATCGGCACCGACATCATACTGCGCGCGGAATTCGGCGAAGGCTGAGGCGAGATCGCCGCGCGCCAGCGAATCAAAGAGATCGATGACGCGGGTGCGGTCGGCGAGGCCGAGCATCTGCCTGACTGCGTCCGCCTTCACATTGCCTGCGGCATGCGCGATCGCCTGGTCGAACAGCGACAGCGAGTCGCGCACCGAACCCTCGGCCGCGCGCGCGATGATGCCGAGCGCCTCGGGTTCGACCTCGACGCCCTCCTTCGCGCCAATATTGCCGAGATGCTTCATCAGCAGGTCGGCCTCGACGCGGCGCAGGTCGAAGCGCTGGCAGCGCGACAGCACCGTGATCGGAACCTTGCGGATTTCGGTGGTGGCGAACACGAATTTTGCGTGCTCCGGCGGCTCCTCCAGCGTCTTCAGGAAGGCGTTGAAGGCCGCCGTCGACAGCATGTGGACTTCGTCGATGATGTAGACCTTGTAGCGCGCGCTGGCCGGCGCATAGCGCACGCTGTCATTGATCTGGCGGACATCGTCGACGCCGGTGTGGGACGCGGCGTCCATCTCCAGCACGTCCATGTGCCGGCTTTCCATGATCGCCTGGCAGTGCACGCCGAGGTCGGGCATGTGGATGGTCGGCCCCTTCACCGAGCCATCCGGCTTCGCATAATTCAAGGCGCGGGCGAGGATGCGCGCGGTGGTGGTCTTGCCGACCCCGCGGACGCCGGTGAGGATCCAGGCCTGCGGAATCCGCCCGGTCTCGAACGCGTTCGAGACGGTGCGGACCATGGCCTCCTGGCCGATCAAATCCTCGAAGCTGCAGGGGCGGTATTTGCGGGCGAGAACGCGGTACGGCTTTGCGGCCTCCGGCGCTCCTCCAAGATCAAAACCGCTCTGGCCTGCGCCTTCGGAGGGATGGGAGGGGGCGCCAGCGTCATTCATGCGTCGATCCGCAACTTGGGAATTGTCTCTTGCAGCCGGCGTGCGGATAGGAGCCGAAATCAAGCGCCGGGCGCGGAGACCGCCATTCCAGCACGATTCGCTCGGAAAAACAGGTAGGAGACTGACGAGCGACCCGATCCGGACCTCGTTAGGGCTGCTTCCTTCCGGACCTGACCCGGTTGGCGAGTGGCTCGTCCACCGCCAATCTCCCGGTCCCTATTTGGGGCCAAAACCGCCGGAAAGCAAGCGGCCTGACCGTGCTTTGTGGGACTTGTGTGGGAACACGGAAAGGCATTATTTGCCCCTCATGTCCGCCTCCAATTGGTCGCTGCATTCGCAGCTCAAGAAAGACACCATCGACATCGGCGACCTGCCGCTGTGCAAGGTGCTCGTCATCAAGGATGCTCATTATCCCTGGCTGCTGCTGGTGCCGCGACGCGACGGCGCGGTCGAGATCATCGACCTCGGCGAGGTCGAGCAGGCGCAGCTGATGACGGAGATCACCCGCGTCTCGCGGGCCCTGAAAGAGGTCACCAAGTGCGACAAGCTGAATGTCGCCGCGCTCGGCAACCTCGTCCCGCAGCTTCACGTCCATGTCATCGCACGCCGTACCAGCGACGCTGCATGGCCGCGTCCCGTTTGGGGCGTGATGCCACCGCTGGCGCATGATGCCGAGGAAGTGCAGAATTTCATCAGCGCGCTTCGCCGCAAGATCTGGTTGGGTTGAACTCCAATGTCCGCATTCGATTCCTTTCCGCTCGGCCAGCCGGCCTTCGTCACCCATGTGCTGGACCGTGCCGCGCATCTGCGCAGCAATGACGAAAAACTTTTCGCGCTGGAAGGCCACCGCGAAGCCCGCGCCTATGTGATCTATCGCGACTCGCTGGTGGTGAAGCAGGAGGATGGCGGGGCCCGCGCGCTGCTCTCGCTGGAGGAGGCCCGCAGCTTTGGCGCCAATCCCGGCACGATTTTCCTGGGGCTCCGCGATGCCGCGCCGATCTTCGGCATGGGGATCGCACCACAGGCGGCGGAAAAGCTGGTCGGACGTCCCGACGTCGCGATCACCGAATTGCGCGGCATGGCGATGCAGGGCGTGGTGCCGCCCGAGCAGCTCTCGGCCATCGCGATGGCGAAATCCATGGTGACCTGGCACCAGCGCCACGGCTTCTGCGCGAATTGCGGCACCCGCACGGCGATGAAGGACGGCGGCTGGAAGCGCGAATGCCCGAGCTGCAAGGCCGAGCACTTTCCGCGCACCGATCCGGTCGTGATCATGCTGGTCACGTCGGGCGACAAGGTGCTGATGGGACGGCAGAAGCAGTTCATGCCCGGCATGTATTCCTGCCTCGCCGGCTTCGTCGAGGCCGCCGAGACCATCGAGGACGCAGTCCGGCGCGAGATTTTCGAGGAGGCCGGCATCCGCTGCACCGACGTCAACTACTACATGACGCAGCCCTGGCCCTATCCGTCATCGCTGATGATCGGCTGCACCGCGCGCGCGACCAACGAGGACATCGTGGTCGACCGCACCGAGCTGGAGGACGCGCGCTGGTTCGACCACGCCGAGGCGACGCTGATGCTCAAGCGCCAGCACCCCGACGGCCTCGCCGGTCCGCATCCGTTCGCGATTGCCCATCATTTGCTCGGCCGCTGGGTGCATCACCGAAACCCGTTGGACCAGTAGCGGGAACCGGACATCGTTCTGCCGATTAGTCCGGGCACTGCTTGTGGCAGTTGACGGAACCATTGCGACGGACCCCTGCATGAATTTTCCGAACGGCGCCCCGAAAGTCCCGCCCCGCATCCTCTGCATCGGCCTGCCGGTCCGCGACCTGACCTTCCGCGTCAATGTCCCGGCGCGCGGCTCCAAGGAGAATGCGACGCATTTCGACGAGATTTGCGGCGGCAATGCGCTGAACGCCGCGATCGGCATCGTCCGGCTGGGCGGCCGCGCCTCGATCTGCGGAGCGATGGGCGATTCGCGGGAGACCTCGAGTCGCTACATCTTCGACAAGCTCGGCGAGGAAGGCATCGAGACCAACCATCTCATCCACATGCCGAACCTGGTGACCCCGATCTCGGCGATCATGATCGACGACACCGGCGAGCGCACTATCGTCACCTTCCGCGATCCCGAGCTCTGGAAGGTCAAGCTGCCGCCGACCGATCTGCTGCTAGAGGATTGCGCGGCGATCCTGACCGAGAGCCGCTGCGCACCGTTCTGCACCGAGCTGTGCGCCGAGGCCGTCAGGCGCGGCATTCCCGTGGTTGTCGACGTCGACCGCGCGATGTCGATGCGGGAAGGGCTGCTCACGGCCTCCTCCCATCTGGTGTTTTCCAGCGAGCCGCTGCAGGAGACCGCCGACGTCACCGACGACGGCCAGGCGCTGCACAAGCTCGCCAAGCTCACCCCCTCCTTCCTGGCCGGCACCCGCGGGCCGATGGGCACGATCTGGCTCAATGAGCAGGGCGAGCTCGAGGAAACCCCCGCCTTCCCGGTCCATACCGTCGACACGCTCGGGGCCGGCGACGTCTTCCACGGGGCGTTCGCGCTGGCCATCACCGAGCAGCAGGAGCTGCGGCAGGCGCTGCGCTTCGCCTCGGCCGCCGCAGCGCTGAAATGCACCCGCTTCGGAGGTGCTTATGCCGCACCGCAACGTGCTGAAGTTGAAGCGTTTTTGGGTGAGCACGCCGAGGCCCGGCCGGCCTGACCGGCCACGACCCGCTTGATTTGGAAGATTTTTCTCTATATGAGGGAGATTGAACCTTCATGTGGAACATTCTTCTATGACCGATGTCGCCATTCAGCTTCATGACAACAACCGCCGCCTCGACGCGATCGACCGCAAGATCCTGACCGTGCTGCAGGAGGATGCCTCGCTCTCCGTCGCCGAGATCGGCGACCGGGTCGGGCTGTCGTCGACGCCGTGCTGGAAGCGCATCCAGCGGCTGGAGGCCGACGGCGTCATCCTGCGCCGCGTCGCGCTGGTCGACCAGAACAAGATCGGGCTCGGGATTTCCGTGTTCGTCTCGGTCGAGAGCGCCGACCATTCGGAAGCCTGGCTGCGCAAATTCGCCGACGCCGTCAGCGCCATGCCCGAGGTGATGGAGTTTTACCGGATGGCCGGCGACGTCGACTACATGCTGCGCGTCGTGGTCGCGGACATGCAGGCCTATGACGTCTTCTACAAGAAGCTGATCTCGGCCGTGCCGCTGAAGAACGTCACCTCGCGCTTCGCGATGGAGAAGATCAAGTCGGTGACGGCGCTGCCGGTGCCGGCGGCGTAAGCGCCGCCTCCTGAGCTGTCATCGCCCGGCTCGCCGCCTGCCGAGCTGTCATCGCCCGGCTTGGCCGGGCGATCCAGTACGCCGCGGCCTCTCGGCTCAATCGCTACCGTCTCTGGAATACTGGATCACCCGCTTTCGCGGGTGATGACACCATTCTTCGCCGCAAGCAGCGCGCTCAAATCTTCTGATTGTACTCGCCGACCTCGGGATGCGTGCGCAGCACGGAATCCATCGCCTCGAACATGTCGTGCATGCGCTGCTCGCTGACCGGGCTTTCCACCACGACCACGAGCTCCGGCTTGTTGGAGGATGCGCGCACCAGGCCCCAGCTGCCGTCCTCGACCGTGACGCGCACACCATTGACGGTGACGAGATCGCGGATGCTCTGGCCCGCGACCTTCGCGCCGTTCTGTTGCAGCGTCTCGAAGTGCTTCACCACCGCATCGGCGACGCCGTATTTCGCCTCGTCGGCGCAATGCGGTGACATGGTCGGCGACGACCAGGTCTTCGGCAGCGCATCCTTGAGGTCGGCCATCGACTTGCCGGGCGCGCGGTCAAGCATCTCGCAGATCGCGATCGCCGAAACCAGGCCGTCGTCATAGCCGCGGCCGAACGGCTTGTTGAAGAAGAAGTGGCCGGATTTCTCGAAGCCGGCGAGCGCGCCCAATTCATTGGTGCGGCGCTTCATGTAGGAATGGCCGGTCTTCCAGTAGACCGTCTTCGCGCCCTGCTTCTGCAATATCGGGTCCGTCACGAACAGCCCGGTCGATTTCACGTCGACGACGAACTGCGCGTTCGGGTTGATCGCCGACATGTCGCGCGCCAGCATGACGCCGACCTTGTCGGCAAAGATCTCCTCGCCGGTGTTGTCGACCACACCACAGCGGTCGCCGTCGCCATCGAAGCCGAGGCCGACATCGGCCTTGTGCGCCAGCACCGCATCGCGGATCGCGTGCAGCATCTCCATGTCTTCCGGATTCGGATTGTATTTCGGGAAGGTGTGATCGAGCTCGGTGTCGAGCGGGATCACCTCGCAGCCGATCGCTTCCAGCACCTGCGGCGCGAACGCGCCCGCGGTGCCGTTGCCGCAGGCCGCCACCACTTTCAGCTTGCGCTTCAGCTTCGGCCGGTTGGTGAGGTCGGCGATGTAGCGCGCCGGATAGTTCTCGTGAAACTGGTAGGAGCCGCCGGTCTTGTTGTCGAACGCGGCGGTGAGCACGATCTCCTTCAACCGGGTCATCTCGTCGGGGCCGAAGGTGAGCGGGCGGTTGGCGCCCATCTTGACGCCGGTCCAGCCATTGTCGTTATGCGATGCGGTGACCATCGCGACGCAGGGCACGTCGAGATCGAACTGCGCGAAATACGCCATCGGCGTCACCGCGAGCCCGATGTCGTGCACCTTGCAGCCGGCCGCCATCAGGCCCGAGATCAGCGCGTATTTGATCGAGGCGGAATAGCCGCGGAAATCGTGACCGGTGACGATCTCTTGGCGGACGCCGAGCTCCGCGATCAGCGCGCCGAGCCCCATGCCCAGCGCCTGCACGCCCATCAGATTGATCTCCTTGTTGAACAGCCAGCGCGCGTCGTATTCGCGAAACCCGGTCGGCTTCACCATCGGCTCGGATTCGAAAGCATAGGTGTTTGGAACCAGCGCGGGTTTCGGCTTGGGAAACATCAGGAATGGCCTCGTGGGAATGCGGAGGAACAATGCCGCTGGCTTTAGCGAATGCATCGCCGCAGCGGAAGGCAGGATTGACGGCTTGTGGCTAATAATTACGGCAGATTTGGCGTCGGTGAAACACTGTCGTCATCCACCCATCCTTGCACGGCGGCGCAATACGCCACGCTGTTGCGCCCTACGAGCTGCTTGACCGCTAATCGCTCCGACCCAGCATGGTTTCTGCAGGGGTGGCGCCAGGCATGGACAGGCATTGCCGTGCGGTTGTTATTTCAGCCGCTCCCGGCGCTCTGCAATCTGCGCGTCGAATAATTGACACGTCGGGCAACTCACCGATATATTTTCATCGTCGCAACAATTAAGCCCGCACCGGAAAATCCCGCTGCGGGCTTTTTGAATCAGACAGGACGCTGTCGGCCAATACACTGCCGAGCGCGCCGAAATTGGCCACCGCAACGAACCGAACTGGCTGACAGCCAGGGCCGACCCCGCCGATAGACGGGCGCCCGGCGAAGACGATGGGCAAGCCGAACCGGAAGCGACACTTCCGCGCCCTCGCGCAAGCTATCCTTCAAGCACTCGCCTTCAACACATAACGCCAACCCAACCCTCTCCGCGAGGTGCGGTCACGCACGGGCTCACCCGAAGGTGTCCGCAATACTGTAGGTGATGATCATGCCTGATTACTCTCTGGTGCCGGTGGACCATCAGCCGGACTTCGATGACTACTCGCTCGTTCCCGTTGACCACGATCCGTTCGCCGCGGATGGCGTCATTCAACAGGCGCAGATTCAACAAGATCAAGCGCAGCCGCAAGGCCCGGCGCAGCAACAGCCCCCAGCGGGAGCCGGTCCGACTTTGGATCAAGGCGCCGCCAAAACCGCTCCGTTTAGCGGCCACGCCAATCCGACGCCAACAGACGCTCTTCCATCACACGGTCGCGCAATTCCCTTGCTTGAGAATGGTAAAGTCGACAGCTACTTTTACGCAAGAAACTCGACTGGCACTCCGCCAGAAGGCCCTCAGGTTACTACTGCGAACCGTAATCTCACAATCACTGCCACTGACAGCGCCAAACCCACGAATTTCGGTGGGGTTTATGGACACACGCTAACGTTCTCAGAACCCGGTAGCAATAATTTGAGAACAATCACCGCTGCCGATCCAACTGGCTTGTTGGTAGCGACCCCGGTAGAAGATAATCCAAACCTCCTGAGTGTCAGAGAGTACAAGGGCTACTGAATAACCGCCGGCCGAGCGGGCACATTCCCGATGTATTGTCGATGGCTGCCGAACACATGCAGACCAATGCCAATTGGCAAAATGTGAGTTGGCGAAACGGGACCAAGGGCCGGCTAGAAGCTCGCTTCGCCGAGGTTCGCGCACCACAGCGGAAGACATGGAGAGGTCTTATGAAGCTTCTGAAGACCGGGATACTCGTACTTTCGCTAACCGTGACGGCGACCGTTGGGCTCGCTGCGGATGATGAAATTTTCGCTGAATTTGCGACTGTGGAGACTGGGGTAAACCATTATGCTGTCGAACGCCTCGACCACAAGAACCAGAAGCTTCATCATTGCACCGCAGTCTTCAACGCCGAGACTAAGCAATTGACCGGTCAATGCACCGAGAGGCCCGGCTTTCCTGAGAAACCAACCGGCAAAGGACCTAACGTACAGGGAGGGATTTCAAACATTTTTGGCGGATTGCCAGTGTTAGGCGCTTGGAAAATCGATCAGACCACCGGGAAAACTGAGTTCTGTATTTCAGACTTCGCTCAGTGCGTGGGGGTAACTCCGCAATAGACATTTACCAAAATTGCCGAGCTGGCCCAGTCCAAGCCGCAAGGCCCGCCGCAGCAAGGTATCCGACCAATGACCTATCTCAAGGTGAAGTGGATTCACGCGTTATGCCACCGACCCGTGCTTATCTACAGTGAGTTGGATGACGAACATTGGGAGCTCCGTAAGGTCGAAATCCTTCCCGACGGAAGGATCGGGTATGCCAACGCGCTGACTTACACTCAGCAGGTTCCAGATTACAGCGCATGGGTTGGATCTTGGTATGGGTACAGAAAGTATTGGCATGACGGCAAGCCAACGGGGTCGAGAATGCCTGATTGGAATCGATACAAATATTGAGTCATGTCGATGAAAATGTTCGCGCTCGCGGGAGCCTTATGCCTTCTGCTCTCCAGTTCAACGGTATGCAAAGCAAACTCCGGCCCCTGGTGTAAGCCGGATGTCGTGACTTTGACTTTCAAAAATCAACAAGGTGGGGATCTTGCGAGGATCGAACTTCGCACCCGCAAGGCAGCTTGCGACCGAAACCCGGAAAAAAAGGGTTTGGGGTAGGCTTGGAACGGTCGATGCGCATTGAACACAATGGGCAATGGACTGATGTGCCGAAAGAGTGTCTATCAGTTTTTGCTTTTGGCGTAGATGAGGTGTCGCTATCGGGTGACGATGCCGGCCTAGGCATAGCTATTATTGGGAAACCGACGGAGAGAGACGAGAGTTTGAAAGTCACGATATTCAAACACAGCGACGAAGTCTCTTGCTTTCAGGTCGTGCGCTGCCCGAATGTCGACGATCCGCCCGGCGAAATTAGAGAGTGCAGTAGGGATTTACAGTGAGTATGCCGGGAGACCGGCCCGACACTCTGCGAAAGCGCCTCAGGTCTGATGTTGCCCGCGCCGTCGCGAAGATCGACTCGATTACCCTCTCATTCCCAAAATGTGCAGCGCCCTGAATTCCCTCGAGGCTACTTGTATGTCCGCCTTCCTCAGTTTCGGTGGAATTTTCTGCCGTTCTGAGGAGACGATCCGCATCACGGAGGAAGACATCCAGCGGAAGACTTGGATAGGGCTTTGATGCCAATCGGCCTTACTGCTCCAGCAACAACTTGCCGTTGGCGTATTCGAAGCGCTTCAGCTTCGACAGGAAGGACAGGCCGAGCAGGTTTTCGGACAGCGACTCGTCCGGCAGCACCAGGGCGTCGACGTCGCGCACGGTGAGGCCGCCGAGCTCGATCATGGCGATGCGGGCACGCGCGGCCTTGATGGTGCCGTTGGCGGTAGTGACGCGCGAGGTGTAATCGCCCGGCACCGGGCGCAGGCCGAAGCGCGCGGCAGAGCTCTCGTTCAGGGCAACCACCGAGGCGCCGGTGTCGACCATGAAGTTGATGCGCTGGCCGTCGATGCGGCCGTCGGTTGCGAAATGGCCGCGGGGGTCGGGTGAAATGCTCAGCGTGCGGGCGCTGGCCTGCGCCACCGTGACGGCGGGGGCGATGGTCTGCTTGGCCGTGGTTGCGGCGGCGGGCGCCATCTTGCTGGCCATCTGGGCCATGAAGGTGCCCAGCCCGATCAGGATGGCCGCGAAAATCATCAGGTTACGCATGACACCATACTCGGAAAACCGAACACGCAATTTCACCACGCCGCACGCCCCGCCGCGAGCAAGCGCGGCAGCGCGAGGCTGCCATTTTGGCGAAAAGGATGAGCGAAGAGTTAATGCCAGCCCGTGAGAGGCGGCCAAACGCCATCGGCCGCCTCTCACGGAAGGATTTTGCCGGCTTTCAGGCCGACTTTCAGGCCGTCTTGGCAACCGGGCTCGGCATCGCAACGCGCAGCGCGTAATAGACCGCGCCCGCGATTCCGACCCCGAAGAACCAGCCATAGACCGCCCACCACGCCGGCAGGATCGAGGTGAAGTTCGGCAGCACCGACGAGAACAGGGCGCCGATGGCGGCTGCGATCAGCGCGCTGACGTTCCAGCCGTTCTGAAAGCGATATTCGCCGTTCTCCTGATACAGCGCCGGCACGTTCACGCGACCTTTGGCGATCAGATAATAGTCAACCATCATGATGCCGAAGATCGGTCCCATCGTCGCGCCGATCAGTCCGACGAACGAGGCGGCGTTGCCCTCCCAGGGCGCGAACGGATACAGCGCCAGCGCGATCAGCGCCGCGATGTAGCCGCCCTTCTTGAAGTCGATATGCCGCGGGAACACGTTGGAGAAATCGAACGCCGGCGAGACGAAATTGGCGACGACGTTGATGCCGAGCGTGGCCACCGCAAAGGTGACCGCCGCGAGCAGCGCCAGGAACCAGCTGTCGAACTTCGCCGAGATCTGGTCAGGATGCAGCAGCACCTCGTGATAGACGTTGAACGCCGCGATCGTGGTGACGCCGGCGACCAGCGAGAACAGGATCAGATTGACCGGCAGCCCCCAGATATTGCCCTTGCGCAGCGCATGCACGTCCGGCGCATAGCGCGAGAAGTCGCAGAAGTTGAGATAGAGCGCGGCGAAATAGGTGATCCAGGTCGCGGCGACGGCGCACAGCGCCGGGAACGAGCCGGGCACGCCAGGCACGCCGGCTTCCTTGGTTTTCTCCAGCAGCACATCCTGCGGGATCGGGGCCGTCAGCGAGATGCCGCCGGCCGCGATGCAGAGATAGACCGCGAGGATCAGCATCATCAGCCACACCGCCGGCCCTGCCCAGTCCTGGAAGCGGCGCACCGTTTCCATGCCGCGCTGGATGATCAGGAGCTGCAGCGCCCAGATCACGACGAAGCAGATCACCTCGAGCGTGGAATGGCCGAGCATGTGGCTGGACTGGTGGTGTTCAACCGGCATGATTCCCGACATTTTGGACCGGCATGATCCCCGACAGTTTGGGTTAAGCGGTCTGTTCGCCCGGTTCGCGCAGCCCCTCACGAGGCGGAGCGAACCGGGTGAACAGGCCGCGGCGGTCGATGAGACCGACGTCGAGGTCGCAGAAGCGGACGACGTGGTCACCGGTATCGAGTTCGGCGATGCCGACAAGTTCGTTCACCAGCGCCTGACCGATAAAGACGAACTTGCCTTTCCATTTAATCTCCCCATTGCCGCGAACACGGCGGGCCTGGTGATCGGCGTCATACCAGGGGTCTTGCTCGCGATCCGGCATGGTGCGTTGAGATGCTCGATAGGCGTCCTCCGGCGGCCGTTGGCCCAGCGCTTCGTGAGGACGTTCCTTATTGTAATGCTCTCGGAAGGCGTCAAAGCGGGCCTGTTGCTCGGACGCATTATCTGCCGGTGGGCTCGATGTTTGCGCCTTCAAGGTGCGATGCATGCGCTCATGGCGACCGTTCTCCTGCGGCGAGGCCGGACGGATGAAGTGCGGCGTAATGCCGAGCTTCAGCCACCAGACCGACAATGTGGTGAGACCGCCGGCGCCGCGCGAGCCGAACGGCGAACCATTGTCGCAGCGGATTGCCCGCGGCAGGCCATGCTCGCGGAAAGCCCTCTCGAAGCGGGGGCGGACGCCCTCGGTCGTCGGTGCGACGATCTGCAGTTCGATCAGGAAGCGACTGTGGCTGTCAGCCACCGTCAACGGATCAATCCGGCACTGGTCGCGGGTGCGGAACCAACCCTTGAAGTCCACGCTCCACTCGTCGTTCGGCTCCTGCACCGGCGTGCAGGGACGCCGCTGGTCGAGCGGACGGCGGCGGCGCTTCACCGGCGAGATCAGCCCCGCGCGCTTGAGAATGCTCCCAATCGTCGACGCCGCCGGCCAATCGATCTCCGGCGCCTGGCGGTCAAGCAGGGCGAGCAGCTTGCGCGGTCCCAGATAGGGAAAGCGCTGCCGAGCCGCGATCACCTTCTCTGCAATCGCCGCATCGGTCGTTTGTCGGCATTGCTGCGGCGCGTGCGAACGGTCCCTGAACCACTCCGGATCGCCGCTCTGCTTCCGCTGGCGCCATGCGTAAAACGTGTCGCGGCAGATACCGTGACGGCGGCACAACTCCGACACGCTCCAGTTCCCGCTCTCGTACTCCATAAGCATCCGGATACGCTCTTCCATCCGACTGGTCTCTCTGAACGGCATCGTCGGGCCCTCCCGCCGATGCTTCTAGAAACCTGTCGGCAATCATGCCGGTCTAAACTGTCGGGTATCTATCCGGTCTGTACCGAAGCCGTCGATGCGCGTCAGCAGCGCGACGATCGCACCCGAGGCCGCCGCGGTCTGCGCGCCGTACCAGAAGCAGGCGACGATGGCGCGGACCAGGGCCGGAATGTTGGCGCCCCAGATCCCGAACGAGGCGCGCGCCAGCACCGGATAGGGCACGCCGGTCCGCACGCCGGCATTGCCGATCAGGCTCATCAGCACGAAGATCACCAGCGAGCCGGCACCGATCGCGAGGATGAAGTTGACGAAACTGCCGCAGAGCAGGAACAGGCTGGCGGCGAGATAATAGCCCCACAGGCTGTGCACGTCCGACGTCCAGACGTTGAAGATGCTGAAGGCGCCCCAGTTGCGTTCCCTGGCCGGCGCCAGGTCTTCGTTGTAGAGCGACGGCGATGCGTTCTTGATCTCCATGGCGGCGTCCCCAAAAGCGAGCCCGTGATCCCAGCGCGCAAATCTAATCACCGTTTGCGCGCGCTCGCCAGCGCAACCGATCAAGCATCATCCGGAAAAAGCGGAGATATGCCTTCGCAACAACGCGAAACGTTTGCGCGACGCGACAAGCGCAACGCGCTTGCGCAGGATGAGTTTTGGTTGAATCAGCCGGACCGCAGACTTGCTTCGCCTCTCCCGCTTGCGGGGGAGGCCGCCGCGCGCAGCGCGGCGGGTGGGGGCTCTCTCCAGGATGGGATTCGCGGCAATACCCCCACCCCGGCCCTCCCCCGCAAGCGGGAGAGGGAGCGCAGCGTCTTCGCGGTCGCTAGTTCAACCTAACTTCATCATGCCTATGGCGCAGAGATTCACGTGCCGCGCGGTTTCACGCGCCTTGTCGGCAGCGCACTGGCGGGATCTTCCGGCCAGGGGTGGCGCGGATAGCGGCCGCGCAGGTCGGAGCGGACAGCGGCGTAGCTGCCGCGCCAAAAACCCGGCAGATCGCGCGTCACCTGCACCGGCCGCTGCGCCGGCGACAGCAGTTCCAGCACCAGCGGCACCGCGCCCTTGGCGATCGAGGGATGGATGTTGAGCCCGAACAGCTCCTGCAACCGCACCGCAATGGTCGGGCCCTGCTCGGCCTCGTAATCGATCGCAAGCTGTGTTCCGGTCGGCGCCTCGAAATGCGTCGGCGCCTCGCGGTCGAGCCGGGCGCGCAATTCCCACGGCAGCAGCGCCATCAGCGCATCGGACAGATCGCCGGCGGACAAATCCTTCAGCGCGGTCTTGTCGTACAGCGCAGGCACCAGCCAGTCCTCGGCACGCGCGGCAAGCGCGGCATCCGACAGATCGGGCCAGCTCTCGTCCTCGGCCTTGCGCAGGAACATGATTCGGTCGCGCCATTGCTTCGAATGCTTGGACCACGGCAGCCGGTCGAGGCCCGCCGCGATCAGGCCGTCGGCGAAGATGCGTGCGGTCTCGGCCGAGGGCTGCAGCGACATCGGCGCTTCCGACAGCGTGATCGCATGCAGCGAGCGCCTGCGCCGGGCGCGCAGCGCCATCGCGCCGCGGTCGAACGTTACCTCTTCCACAGTCTCGATCTGGTCGGCGAAGCGCTGTTCGATCTCGTCCTGGGTGATCGGCGCCGCCAGCAGGATGCGGCCGCTCGCGGCTGTACCCGTCAGTTCGGCGACCGCGATATAGGGAAGCCGCGCCAGCGCTGACGTCTGCTCGACCGCGGCGCCGCGGCCATTGGCCAGCACGAAGCTGCCATTGCCGCGGTTTTTGGCGACGCGGTCCGGGAACGCGAAGGCCAGCATGACGCCGGTGGAGAGATCGCCGCGATCGGCAGACACTAGCTTTGCGGGCCCCCCTCCCCGGCCCTCCCCCACAAGGGGGGAGGGAGAAGAAAGTCTCTCAGACCTCTCCACCTGCGAGGCCCAGCGTTCGGCCATGCTGCGCGCGCTCGATGCCCGCTGCGAACGGTCGCGGCGGAACTGGTCGAGCCTGTGGTCGAGATCGACGCTGTCGCCGCCGAGCCCACGCTCGGTCAGCACCGCCGCGATCTCGGCCGCTTCCTCGCCTGCACTGAGGCGGGCGGAATCCACGATCATGCGCGCCAGCCGCGGCGGCAGCGCCAGCGCGCGCAGGCTCTTGCCCTCCTCGGTGATGCGGCCGTCGCCGTCGAGCGCACCGAGTTCTGACAGCAGCGACTTCGCTTCCTTCAGCGCCGGACCCGGCGGGGGATCGAGGAAGGCAAGGCTGCCGGGATCGCTGACGCCCCATTGCGCGAGGTCGAGCACCAGCGAGGACAGGTCGGCGGAGAGGATCTCGGGCGCGGTATAGGCCGGAAGCGACGCGGTCTGCGGCTCGTCCCACAGACGGTAGCAGACGCCGGGCTCGATGCGGCCGGCGCGGCCGCGCCGTTGATCCACCGCTGCGCGCGAGGCCCGCACGGTCTCGAGCCGGGTCAACGCAATGTCAGGCTCGTAGCGCGGCACCCGCGCCTGGCCGGAATCCACCACGATGCGCACGCCCTCGATGGTCAGTGAGGTCTCGGCGATCGAGGTCGCCAGCACCACCTTGCGCGTGCCTTTCGGCGCCGGAGCGATGGCACGATCCTGCACGCTCGCATCGAGCGCGCCGAACAGCGGCACGATCTCGACCGACGCGTCATGCACGCGTTCGGCGAGGAAGGTCTGGGTGCGGCGGATCTCGGCCGCGCCCGGCAGGAAGGCGAGCACCGAGCCGGCATCGGCGCGCAGCGCGGTTGCGATCGTCTCGGCCATCTGCCGCTCCAGCGGCGCGTCCACCTTGCGGCCGACATAACGGGTCTCGACCGGAAAGGCGCGGCCCTCGCTCTCGACAACAGGCGCATCGCCGAGCAGTCTTGCGACCCGCGCGCCGTCGAGCGTTGCCGACATCACGAGGATGCGCAGATCCTCGCGCAGGCCGGTCTGCGCGTCGCGCGCCAGCGCCAGCCCGAGATCGGCGTCGAGCGAGCGCTCGTGGAATTCGTCGAACAGCACCGCGGCGACGCCGCTGAGCTCGGGATCGTCGAGGATCTGGCGCGAGAAGATGCCTTCGGTGACGACCTCGATCCGGGTCGCGCGCGACACCTTTGAGCCGAAGCGCACGCGATAGCCGACGGTTTCGCCGGCGCGCTCACCGAGCGTCTTCGCCATCCGCTCGGCGCTGGCGCGCGCAGCGATGCGGCGCGGCTCCAGCACGATGATCTTCTTAGCCCTGGCCCAGGGCGCATCGAGCAAGGCCAGCGGCACGCGCGTGGTCTTGCCGGCGCCCGGCGGCGCGACCAGCACTGCGGAATTATGGCCATCGAGCGTGCGGTCGAGCTCATCGAGCACGGCGTCGATCGGCAGCGGGCTATCGAAATGGCGTGGCAAGGACTTTCATCGCGGCAGCGGCTGGGACGACCTGCGTCCCGTGGTTAACGAACGTCTCTGGTCCCTTTCGGAATACTGGGCCTCTTAGACCATTCGCCTGTTGCAGGGAACCGGGGAAAGGCCCGGGTTCGGCGGCACATCCTTTGTATTGATAAAGGAGAAAGCAACGGATCGGGCCGATGATAGGCACGATCACGCCGAAACAGGACAGGGATGACCACAAACGGCACACAAGCTGCGACAGATCGTTCCGCCGGGAACGCGGCCGCGCGCGTCGATTGGGTCGACTATGCCAAGGGCATCTGCATCATCATGGTCGTGATGATGCACTCGGTGCTGGGGGTCGAGAAGGCCGCCGACCAGACCGGCTTCATGCATTATGTCGTGATGTTCGCAAAGCCGTTCCGGATGCCCGACTTCTTCCTGATCTCGGGGCTGTTCCTGTCGGTCGTGATCGATCGCGACTGGCGCACCTATCTCGACCGCAAGGTGATGCACTTCGCCTATTTCTATGTGCTGTGGGTGACGATCCAGTTCGGCTTCAAGGCGCCGTCGCTGGCCGCCGAGGCGGGCTGCGCCCAGGTCGGGCTCGCGTATCTCGAATCCTTCATCGAGCCGTTCGGCACGCTGTGGTTCATCTATCTGCTGCCGATCTTCTTCGTCGTCACCAAGCTGACGCGCAGCGTCCATCCGCTGGTGATCTGGCTGATCGCAGCATTGCTGGAGTCGACGCATGTCGCGACCGGCTGGACCGTGATCGATGAGTTCTGCGCGCGCTTCGTCTATTTCTACACGGGCTATGTCCTCGCCAATTACGTGTTCGCGTTGTCGGACCGCGCGCGGGCGCGGCCCGCGCTGGCGCTGCTCGGGCTTGGGCTCTGGGCGCTCGTGAACGGCAGCCTGGTTGCGCTCGATATCAGCGAATGGCCGATCGTCTCGCTGGCGCTCGGCCTGGCCGGCGCCTGCGCGATCATCGTGACCGGCACGCTGTTGGCGCGCGCACACTGGCTCGGCTTCCTGCGCTTCTGCGGCGAGCATTCGATCGTGATCTATCTGGCTTTCTTCCTGCCGATGGCCGCGACACGCACCCTGCTGCTGAAGTCCGGTGTCATCCACGACATCGGCCTGGTTTCGCTGATCGTGACCGCGGTCGGCGTCGCCGGTTCGCTCCTGATCTGGCGGCTGGCGCTGGCGGCGCGGGCCAATTTCCTGTTCGAACGGCCCGATGCGTTCTGGATCGCCCCGAAAAAGGCAGCGCCCGCTTTGCAAGCCGCGGAATAGTGCCAAAAGTCACTGCCGGATTCGTTCCACCAGGAGCGATTCCGGCCGCCCCAATTTTCCGCGCATTGAAATTACTGGCTTTTTGGTCCCGAATATTTCGTCGTCGGGCGTCCGACGAAACAATTCTCCCGGTCACGAAACCATTTTCCGCTTTTCGCGCAGACATCCGGAAACGGGCGGTAACTAACAATTCTCCCAACGAACTGCCGCCTAACGGCGAACTGGGAGCCTGTCATGCCGAACGTCATCGCCATCAACACTGCAGCCAAGAAGCATATCGACGCTGCCCGCGCGACATCGGATGAAATGCTGCTCGCGAGCATCGCCAAGAATAACCGCACCGCGATGCACACGCTCTATGCCCGTCACAATGTCCGGGTTTACCGCTTCGTGCTGCGGATGGTCCGCGACACCACGATGGCCGAGGACCTGGTCAGCCAGGTGTTCCTGGACGTCTGGCGCACCGCGGCCCAGTTCGAGGGCCGCTCGCAGGTTTCGACCTGGCTGCTGTCGATCGCCCGCTTCAAGGCGCTGACCGCACTGCGCCAGCGCAAGCATGAGGATATCGACCAGGACGACGTGCTGGAGATCGCCGATGGCGCCGACACGCCGGAAACCTCGCTCGATCGCGCCACCACCAGCGAAATCCTGCGCGCCTGCGTCGCCAAGCTGTCGCCGGCGCACCGCGAGATCATCAACCTGGTTTACTACCATGAGAAGTCGGTCGAGGAGGCCGGGCAGATCATCGGTATCCCGCAGAGCACGGTGAAGACCCGCATGTTCTATGCCCGCAAGCAGCTCGCCGATCTCCTCAGGGGTGCCGGCGTGGACAGCGTCGCGGCATAATCTAACGCAAATCCAGACACTTATCAGGAGATCGCGCGATTCAGGCAATTGTCGACGAAGCCGAAAAAGTCAGGCGACGAAACAATTGAAACAATCGACGACATCACCCGGAAAAACCCGATCTCTATACCCATATCCAACGACGCAACCGCAACCACTACCAGCTCAACGAGTTTCGACGCTTCTCTAGTTCCAACCTCCCAAGTAGCCTCCAACGACCCGGCCGGGATGCCCCCCAGCCGGGTCGCTCTGTCTTTGGCGCGGCGTCGTGAAGCCGAACGCGCCTCGTCTCACACTGACGTGACGTCATCCGCGACCGCTCGGCCGTAACGGGCCGACCGTCCTCGCGAAGACCATCAGGCGTACCCGGCACGGCCCTCTGGCGAGCCGGGAGTTCTGATGGACGGACGACGATGCTCAGCCTTGCCCTAGCCCTGCTTGCCGGTGTCGCCACCGTCGCCGCCCCCTGCACCCTGCCGATGCTGCCAATCCTGCTTGGGGTATCGATAGGCCAGACCCGCAAGGCGCGGCCCGCGGTGATCGCGCTCGGCTTCGTGATGTCATTCTCTGCGGTGGCATTGCTGCTGAGCGCGATCACGCGTGCGTTCGATTTCGATCCGAATGTGCTGCGCACCGGCGCAGCCGTCCTGCTCGCCGGCTTCGGCCTCTTGATGATCTGGCCGGCGCCGTTCGAATGGCTGTCGATCCGGCTCACTGGTGCCGCCGGCGGCGCAAGTCAGGCTGCGCCGTCGCAGGGCCTGTTCGGCGGCTTCGTGCTCGGCAGCACGCTCGGCCTGGTGTGGACGCCCTGCGCCGGACCGGTGCTCGGCTCGATCCTCACCATCGTCGCGACCTCGAAGGATACGGCGTGGGCGAGCCTGCAGCTCGTCACCTACGCGATCGGCGCCGCGATCCCGATGCTTGCGATTGCCTATGGCGGCCAAGCCGTCACCACAAGCGTGCGCAGCATGGCGCGGATCGCGCCGCGTCTGCAGCAGGGCTTCGGCGTCGTGATCATCGGCTTCGCTGCGCTGTCCTACCTGCAATACGACACGCTGATCGTGGCGTGGCTGACCCAGTTCTATCCCAACGGCCAGATCGGCCTCTGAACCCCACAGGAGATATCGATGCCCATGCGCTTGCTTGCTGTGTCGGCCCTCGTCGGCGCCCTTGGCCTGGGCGGCGCCGTCATCCCCGGCCTCTGCTCGGAGTTCGACACGCCGGCGAAGGCGGTGCCGGTGGCCGCGGCGATGACGGCCGAACAGAGCCAGACCGCGCCCGAATTCGCCGGCATCAGCAACTGGTTCAATTCGAAGCCGCTGAAGCTCGCCGACCTGCGCGGCAAGGTGGTGCTGGTGGATTTCTGGACCTATGGCTGCGTCAACTGCGTCAACACGCTGCCGCACGTCACCGAACTCTATTCAAAGTACCGGGATCGCGGCCTCGTGGTGATCGGGGTCCACACCCCGGAATTCCCGTTCGAGCATTCGGCGTCCAACGTGCAGGCGGCGCTGAAGCGGCACGGCATCCTCTATCCGGTGGCGCAGGACAACAATTCGCAGACCTGGAACGCCTACGGCAACCAGTACTGGCCGGCGCAGTACATCATCGACCAGAACGGCAAGATCGTCTTCCAGCACGCCGGCGAGGGGCGGTACGACGAGATCGACCGCACCGTCGCCCGGCTGCTCAACGCCAATAGCTAGCGCATGATCCGGAAAAGTGGGACCCGGTTTTCCGTAAAGATCATGCTCAAACGGAGATGAGACGATGATGCGATTGCATTCAATCGCATCATCGTCTCGGACAATCCGCCCTGTTTGTCGTCACACCTGGCGTGGTAAGGTCCACGCCAGGTCGGCGACAAATGGTGGATCATGTTCGAAGGCTGGGATGCGGTCGTACTCGCCCGCGCGCAATTCGCTTTCACGATGTCGTTCCACATCGTGTTTCCCGCATTCTCGATCGGGCTTGCGAGCTATCTCGCGGTGCTGGAAGCGCTGTGGCTTGCCACCAAGCGCGAAGTCTACATCAACCTGTTCAATTACTGGCTGAAGATCTTCGCGGTCGCGTTCGGCATGGGCGTGGTCTCGGGCATCGTGATGTCCTACCAGTTCGGCACCAACTGGTCGTCCTTTGCCGACAAGACCGGGCCGGTGATCGGCCCGATGATGGCCTATGAGGTCCTGACCGCGTTCTTCCTCGAGGCGGGCTTCCTCGGCGTGATGCTGTTCGGGCTGTCGCGCGTCGGCCCCAGGCTGCACTTCCTGGCGACCCTGATGGTCGCGATCGGCACGCTGATCTCGGCGTTCTGGATTCTGTCGGCCAATTCCTGGATGCAGACGCCGACCGGCCATGCCGTCAATGCCGACGGCCAGTTCGTCGCCGCCGACTGGCTCAAAGTGATCTTCAATCCCTCGTTCCCCTATCGCCTCGTGCACATGGTGCTGGCGGCGTATCTCACCACCTCGCTCGTGGTCGGCGCGGTGGGCGCCTGGCACCTGCTGCGCGACCAGCATCTCGCCGGCCCGCGCGTGATGTTCTCGATGGCGATGTGGATGGCCACCTTGGTGGCGCCGATCCAGATCCTCGCCGGCGACCAGCATGGCCTCAACACGCTGGAGCACCAGCCGGCCAAGGTGATGGCGATGGAAGGCCACTACCAGAGCCACAAGGACGGCGCGCCGCTGATCCTGTTCGGCTGGCCCGACCAGGCCGAAGCGAAGGTGAAATATGCGATCGAGGTGCCGAAGCTCTCGTCGCTGATCCTGAAGCATTCGCTCGACGCCCCGCTTGCCGGCCTCGACACCGTGCCGCGTGAAAACTGGCCGCCGGTGCCGATCACCTTCTGGTCGTTCCGCATCATGGTCGGGCTCGGCTTCCTGATCCTGGGGCTCGGCCTGCTCAGCCTGCTGATGCGCTGGCGCGGCATGATGTACCAGTCGCCGCTGCTGCACCGCTTCGCGGTCCTGATGGGCCCGGCCGGCTTCATCGCAGTGCTCGCCGGCTGGATCACGACGGAGACCGGGCGGCAACCCTTCACCGTCTACGGGCTGTTGCGCACCACCGACTCGGTATCGCCGCTGGCGGCGCCCGCGGTCGGCTCCTCGCTGATTGCCTTCATCATCGTCTATTTCGCCGTGTTCACCGCGGGTGTGATCTACATCCTGCGGCTGATGGCGCAGCCGCCGCATCCCGGCGAACAGGGCCCGCCAAGTGATCTCCCCGCCCGCGCCGCCGGCATCACGCCGGCCGCAGGCGCTGCCGTGGAGGGTGCGCGATGAGCATTCCCATCGACCTCACCACGATCTGGGCCTTCATCATCGCCTTTGCCGTGTTCGTCTATGTCGTGATGGACGGCTTCGATCTCGGCCTCGGCATCCTGTTTCCGGTGTTTCCGCAAAAGGCCGATCGCGACGTCATCATGAACACGGTGGCGCCGGTGTGGGACGGCAACGAGACCTGGCTGGTGCTCGGCGGCGGCGGCATGATGGCGGCGTTTCCACTGGCCTATGCGGTGCTGATGCCGGCGCTCTACACGCCGATGATCGCGATGCTGCTCGGCCTCGTGTTCCGCGGCGTCGCCTTCGAATTCCGCTGGCGGACCCAGAAGGCGCGCAACAAATGGGACCTCGCCTTCGCCGGCGGCTCGCTGGTCGCGACCTTGGCGCAGGGGATCGCGCTCGGCGCCATCCTGCAGGGCATCCATGTCGAGGGACGCCAATATGCCGGCGGCTGGTGGGACTGGCTGACGCCGTTCAGCGTCCTGACCGGCATCGCACTGGTGATCGGCTACGCGCTGCTGGGAGCGACTTGGCTGGTGATGAAGACCGAGGGCGAGTTGCGCGACCGCGCCTATCACCTGAGCTGGATCCTGCTGGTCGCGATGCTGTGCGCGATCGGCGCGGTCAGCATCGCAACGCCGTTCCTGGCCGTGCAGTACACCCAGCGCTGGTTCGCCTGGCCCAACATCATCCTCACCGCGCCGGTGCCGATCGCGGTCGCCGCCGTCACCGCGCTGCTGCTGCGCGCGCTCAGCAACAAGAACGACCACCAGCCGTTCTTCCTGACGCTGGCGCTGTTCGCACTGTCCTATGCCGGGCTCGGCATCAGCATGTACCCGTACATCGTGCCGCAGAGCATCACGATCTGGCAGGCGGCGGCGCCGGCCAACAGCCAGATCTTCATGCTGTTCGGGGTCTCGATCCTGGTGCCGCTGATCCTCGGCTACACCGCCTGGGCCTATTGGGTGTTCCGCGGCAAGGTGCGGCCCGGCCACGGATACCACTGATGCCGCAGGCGCCGAATCAACGGCCGCTCGGCCAGCGCCTGTTGTGGTTCGCAGCGCTGTGGCTCGGCGGCGTCGGCACGGTGACGGTGATCTCGTTCGCGTTGCGACTCTGGATCGCGCCGAAATGAGGCGAATGGCGCGGGCACACCCCGGCGCGCAATGACAGAAAACAGAAGCATTACAGTGATATAGTGTGACGCCCGCCCTAAACTTGCCATCAAGCTGCCGCTGAGATTTGATGCCGAGCGCGATTTGGGTGGAGCAACCATTGGCCGCGCGCCAACAAGGAGAGCTTTACATGACGAAACTTCGTCACCTGGTCTGGATGTTGATCGCCACGGGCGCGCTCGTGCTGTCGACGTCGCAGGGCTTCGCCCAGAGCCGCCCCGATGCCGACGAGCCCGGCCTGGTCGCCGACGACGGCTACGAGCTCGATCCGGAATGGCAGAAGCAGGTGGTGTATTACCGGACCAACGAGGCGCCGGGCACCATCATCGTCGCGACCGCCGAACGCCATCTCTACCTCGTGCAGGGCAATGGCCGCGCGCTCCGCTACGGCATCGGCGTCGGCCGCGAGGGCTTCACGTGGCAGGGCCTGGTCAGCATCACCCGCAAGGCCGAGTGGCCGGACTGGGTGCCGCCGCCGGAGATGATCGCGCGCCAGCCCTATCTGCCGCGCTTCATGGCGGGCGGCCCGGGCAACCCGCTCGGCGCACGCGCGATGTATTTGGGCACCACGGTCTACCGCATCCACGGCACCAACCGGCCCGACACCATCGGCACCGCGGTTTCCTCCGGCTGCTTCCGCCTGGTCAACAACGACGTGGCCGATCTCTATAGCCGCGTTCCCGTCGGCACCAAGGTGATCATCCGCCAGAAGCCCGAACTGTAGCGTCCGAACTCCGCCCCGTTTCCCCCGATCACTCGCGAGAGAGAACCCATGCGTACATTTCGAGGCGGCCTGACGATCGGGCTCGCGGTCGCCGTGCTGGTCGCGGCCGCCGCCATCACCTATGAGCGTTACGACACTCGCACGCTGAAGCGCACCGTGCGCCGCGGCGACGTGCTGTGCGGCGTCAACAAGGGCCTGCCGGGCTTCTCGATCCCCGACGACAAGGGCAACTGGACCGGCTTCGACGTCGACTTCTGCCGCGCGATCGCGTCGGCGATCTTCGACGACCCATCGAAGGCGAAATTCGTTCCGCTCGACGCCAGCGAGCGCTTCAAGGAGCTGCAGAACCGCAAGGTCGACATCCTTTCGCGCAACTCCACCTGGAGCATGTCGCGCGAGACCAATTACGACCTCTATTTCCCGGCGGTCGCCTATTATGACGGCCAGGGTTTCATGCTGCCGCGCTCGCGCAATATCGATTCCGCGCTCGACCTGAACGGCAGCAAGGTCTGCGTGCAGTCCAACACCACGACGCAGCTCAACCTCGCCGACTATTTCCGTGCCAACAACATGAAGTACACGGAGATGAAGTTCGACAAGCTGGACGATGTGGTGAAGGCCTATGACTCGGGCCAATGCGACACGCTGACGTCGGACGCCTCGCAGCTCTATGCGCTGCGGCTCAACCTCTCCAAGCCGAGCGACCACACGATCCTGGCCGACATCATCTCCAAGGAGCCGTTGGCGCCGGTGGTCCGGTTACGCGACGACGACTGGATGATGATCGTGAAGTGGACGCTCTACGCCATGATCAACGCCGAGGAGCTCGGCATCACCTCGAAGAATATCGACGAGGCGCTGAAGTCGAAGAAGCCGGAGGTGATGCGGCTGGTCGGCACCGAGGGCGCCTACGGCGAGGATCTCGGCCTGACCAAGGACTGGGCCGTACGCATCATCAAGCATGTCGGCAATTACGGCGAGGTCTATGACCGCAACGTCGGCGCCGACTCCAAGTTGAAGATCCCGCGCGGTATGAACCAGCTCTGGAACGCCGGCGGCGTCCAGTACGCGCCGCCGATCCGCTGATCGGCGGATTCGCCGACAAGCCTCGCCAAGTTCACGATGTCATCACCCGCGAAAGCGGGTGATCCAGTACGCCGCGGCCTCTCGGCTCAAGCACAAACGTCTCTGGAATACCTGGATCGCCCGGTCGAGCCGGGCGATGACAGTGTGTTGCGTGGCGGCGACGCCGCCGCTCAGTACCCCTTGCCCTGCGCCAGCTGGTCGGCGTGGAAATTGCTGTCGCCGAACAGCTCCTGACAGACGCGGGCGCGCTTCATGAAGAAGCCGATGTCGAACTGGTCGGTCATGCCCATGCCGCCATGCATCTGTACGCCTTCCTGGACGGCGAGCGTCGCGGTGGTCCCGGCACGCGCCTTGGCGACGGAAACCGCATTGCCCGCCTTGTCGAGATCGACATCGAGCGCCTGCAGCGCCTTCAGCACGGCGGCGCGGGTGATCTCGATATCGATGTAGAGCTCTGCTGCGCGGTGCTGCAGCGCCTGGAATTCGCCGATCGGCTTGCCGAACTGCTTGCGCTCCTTCAGGTAGGTCACGGTGCGGCCGAACACCTCTTCGGAGAGGCCGACCATTTCGGACGCGACCGAGCCGCGGCCGATATTGAGCACACCCTCGAGCAGCCCAAAACCCTGGTCAACCTCGCCGAGCACGCTGTCGGCATTGACCTCGACCTTGTCGAACACGATGCGCGCCGCGTTGTGCGAATCGACCATCGCGGTGCGCTCGACCGCGAGCCCCTTCGCTTTCGGATCGACCAGGAACAGCGTCAGCCCGTTCTTGTCGCCGGCGCCGCCCGCACTGCGCGCGGCCACGATCAGAAGATCGGCGGTGTGGCCGTCGACCACAAAGGCCTTGTCGCCGGACAGCTTGAAGCCGTTGCCGGAGCGCGTGGCCTGCAATTTGGTTTGCAGCGGGCGATGCTTTGCGCCCTCGTCGATCGCGAGCGCTGCGAGCAGCGAGCCGTCGGCAATTTTCGGCAGATGCTGGGCCTTCTGGGCCTCGCTGCCGCCGCGCGACAGCGCCGAAGCGGCAAGCACCGCGGTCGCGAGGAACGGCGACGGCATCAAGGTGCGGCCGATCTCCTCCATCACGATGCCGGCCTCGACGCAGCCGAGCCCGCTGCCGCCGAATTGGTCCGGCACCAGCAGGCCGGAGAAGCCCATCTCCGCAAACGTTGTCCAGAGCTCGCGCGAGAAGCCGGTGGCATCCTTGCTGTCGCGCAAGGAGCGCAGGTGCGCCACCGGCGCCTTGTCGCTGATGAGGCCGCGCGCACTGTCGCGCAGCATGGATTGTTCTTCGGTGAGGACGAGGGCCATGGATGGATCCGGTAACTCTGATGTTGGTCGTTTGTTCAGTTGATTTCCAGGATGTCGTCATGCCCGGCCTTGTGCCGGGCATCCACGTCTTGATTGCCGCCACAAAGACGTGGATGGCCGGGTCAAGCCCGGCCATGACGGCGGAGGTTTTATGCCCCCGGCAGATCGAGGATGCGCTTGGCGACGATGCCAAGCATCACCTCCGAGGTGCCACCCTCGATCGAATTGGCCTTGGTGCGCAGCCAGGCGCGCGGACGTGCGCCGCCTTTGGAGCGGTCGCTTTCCCATTCCAGCGCGTCGATGCCGCCCGCCGACATCAGGATCTCGTAGCGCCGCTTGTTGAGCTCGGTGCCGTAATATTTCATCGCCGAGGAAAAGGCCGGATGCGATTGCCCGGCCTTGGCGAGGTCGACCGCGCGTTCCGCGGCCGCGGCAAGCGCGGCCTCGTCGACCTCGAAGCTCGCGATCTGGCTGCGCAGCTGCGCGTCGTCGAGCCGCCCTTGCGCATCCGCACCGACCGAGTCGGCGGCGATCTGGCCGAGCGGACGGCCGACGCCGCGTTCGCCCATGCCGGAGATCATCGCGCGCTCGTGCTGCAGCAGGTACTTCGCGACATCCCAGCCGCGATTGACGGTGCCCACCACATGCGACTTCGGCACGCGGACATTGTCGAAGAAGGTTTCGCAGAACGGCGAGTAGCCGGAGATCAGGAGGATCGGCTTGGTCGACACGCCCGTTGATGCCATGTCGAACAGGATGAAGCTGATGCCGTCATGCTTCTTCGCCGCCGGATCGGTGCGCACCAGGCAGAAGATCCAGTCGGCATAGTTGGCATAAGACGTCCAGATCTTCTGGCCGTTGATGATGTAGTCGTCGCCGTCGCCGACGGCGCGGGTTTGCAGCGAGGCGAGGTCGGAGCCGGCGTTCGGCTCGGAATAGCCTTGGCACCAGCGGATCAGGCCCGCGGTGATCTTTGGCAGATGCTCCTTCTTCTGCTCCTCGGTGCCGTATTTCAACAGCGCCGGCCCGAGCATCGAGATGCCGAACGAGGTCAGCGGCTGACGCGCGCCGATCGCAGCCATCTCCTGGCGCACGATCTTGGCCTCCTCGCCGTCGAGGCCGCCGCCACCATATTCCTTCGGCCAATGCGGCACGGTCCAGCCCTTGTCGCGCATCCGCTCGAACCAGACGCGCTGCGCGTCGGACGAGAATTTCGTGTTGCGGCCACCCCAGAAGGTGTCGCCATCCGAGGCCATCGGTTTGCGCATCTCCGCCGGGCAGTTCTGCTCCAGCCAGGCGCGGGTCTCGGCGCGGAATTTCTCGAGGTCAGCCATGGTGCGTTTCCAGTCAAAATCGACGAATTGGAATCGACCTTAGACCTGCGCGGCCGCCAAATTCAATATGCCTCGCGGCCGCGCCATGCTCTGGCGTCGGTGGTCACCTCGCATGATCGGGTGTATCGCCGACAAAGGGTAACGATTGAAAAACAAGAGGAAACGGACATGCGGCTGAAGCTGCTTTCGCCTAGCGAAATGAACGCCGCCCAGAAAGAAACCTACGACGAGTCGATCGCCGGCAAGCGCGGCGCGCCACCGGCGCCGATGATGGCCTGGCTGAACAGCCCGGAGATGGCGCGGCACGCCACGCGGCTCGGCGAGGTACTGCGCTTCGACACGATCTTTCCGGCGAAGCTGTCGGAGATCGCGATCCTCGTCACCGCGCGGCACTGGACCGCACATTACGAATGGTATGCCCACAAGCGCCTCGCGCTGAAGGGCGGCCTCGATCCGAAGATCATCGAGGACATCCGCGTGCGCCGGACGCCGAGCTTCGACGATCCCAAGGCCAGGATGATCTACGACGTCGCCAAGGCGCTGCATGAAGGTCACGGCCTGCCGAAGCCGCTCTACTGCGAGGCGGTCGAGGTGCTGAGCCAGCGCGGCCTCGTCGAGGTGATCGGCCTCTGCGGCTATTACACGATGGTGTCGATGACGCTGAACACGTTCGAATTCGAGCTGCCCGGCGGCGAACTGTCCGAGCTCGCATAGACTCCACAAGGATGGCGCTTGCGGAAACGCTGCGTTTCCGGATCAGTCGCTCGGGTCCCGGCAAATCCGGATTATATCAAGCGCTGAGGCCTTGCCCCTGACGGCAAGGCATTGACGCCAACGGAGCCAGGCCATGCCGCAAAATCCTCCCATCGTCGCGGGCACGCGGATCGGGCATGTCCATCTCAAGGTCGCCGATCTCGACCGGGCGCTCGGCTTCTATTGCGGCGTGCTCGGCTTCGAGCTGCAGCAGCGCTTGGGCGCGGACGCGGCCTTCATCTCGGCCGGCGGCTATCACCACCACATCGGCCTCAACACCTGGGAAAGCAAGGGCGGCCATCCACCGCCGCCGGGCACCACCGGCCTGTTCCACACCGCTATCCTGTATCCGACCCGCCCGGCGCTCGCCGATGCGCTGCATCGCGTGCTGTCAGCCGGCATCCAACTCGACGGCGCCAGCGACCACGGCGTCAGCCAGGCACTCTATTTGCGCGATCCCGACGAGAACGGCGTCGAGCTCTATTGGGACCGCCCCGAGGCCGAATGGCCGCGCAGCGCCGACGGCAAGCTCGCGATGTTCACGCGGCGGCTCGACCTCGACGATCTCTTGAAGCAGCGGGCGGTGTAATTCCGCGGTCCGGATAATTTCGTAGCCCGGATCGCGCTTCGCCGCATCCGGCTACAGGTCTTTATTCCCCTTCCCCCTGAAAGGGGGAAGGTCGGGATGGGGGTCAGCCGCGGGCTCTGCTGCAAGTGGAGAGAGCAGATCCCCACCCGCTTTGCTCTGCGAGCAAAGCGACCTCCCCTTTTCAAGGGGAGGTGGAAAGGTAGATCGGATGGAGTGCAGCGCAACCTGCGGCTTTCTCGCCAATCGATCGAGCGGTCCCGATTAATCTTCGCTTCATCCGGGCCTACTTCCCCTTCATCATGATCGTCACCGCCGCGATCAGTTCGAGACCGATGCAGCCGTAGAATGGCAGCGTGTAGCTGCCGGAGAGATCGTGCAGTAGCCCGATCACGCCGGGGCCGAAGGCGTAGGTGATCTGGTTGATCGCAGTGATCAGGCTGACCAGTACGCCGAACGCGCGCGGATCGAACTCGCGCTGCACGATCAGCGCCGGCAGCGTGATCAGATTGCCGACCGAGAAGCCGAACAGCGCGCAGGCCGCGATCTGCGCGAAATCGTTATGCACATTGATAATGACGACGAGCGCGATGGCCTGGCTGACGAACGACAGCGCCGATGCCAGCCGCTGGTTGAGCCGGTCGATCACGAAGGAGAAGGAGACGCGGCCGACCACGGCCATCGCGGTCAAGAGCGCCATCGCCACTGTCGCGCGCTCACGGCCGATCACCTGGTCGAGATAGGCGATCAGATGCACGATGAAGCCGACCTGGGCGAACAGCACCAGCGCGAAGGCAATCGAGACCGAGAGGAAGCGGATGTCGCGCAGCGCCCGCGCGCGCAGCTGCGTCGCCGACGGAGCATCGGCCGCGGCTGAAGTCACCGCGTGAAGATGCGCCGGCGGCCGCCCGACGAAGATCAGGATCACCGGCACCATCACCACGATCAGCAGCACCGCGGCCGCGATCATCGCGCCGGAGAAGCCGAAGGCACCGATCCCCGCCACCAGCAGCGGCACGCCGACGATGCCGCCAAAGCTCGCGCCATTCAGCGCCAGGCTGATCGCCATGCCGCGCTTCTTGTCGAACCACAGGCCGAGCGTGTTGGTGATGATGCCGAGGCTGGTGCCGGCCCAGCCGAACGCCAGCAATGCATCGGCAAGATAGAGCTGCCAGGGCTCGCGAACCTCGCCGATCGCGACAGCGGCGACCGCCATCGCCAAGGTGCCGGCGATCAGGCAGCTGCGCGCACCGAACGCCTTGATCGCCTCGCTGACGAAGGCAACCAGCGCAGCGCCGAACAAATAGAAGAATGTCGTGCCCGACGAGATCAGCGACGCTGGCCAGCCGTGCAAGCGCTGCAGCTCGGCGACATAGACGCTCTGCCCGTAGAAGCCCAATCCCCAGCCGAAGGTCGCAAGCAGGAAGCAGACCACGACGATGCGCCAGCCCTCGTAACCAAGCGCGGACTCGTCTGATTGCGTGGGCGATGATGCGTCCATTTCTTGCTCTTGCTTCTCACATCGTCATGGCCGGAGTAGTCCGTTCCCACGATGTGAGCAGCCGTGCAAGCCGGTCATTTCGAAACCGATCGAAGTGTCAGCAATTGGCAGGAGCATGATCCGGAAAAGTGCGAAGCGGTTTTCCCTCGCGACAAACGCGAAGCGTTTGCGCGGAGATCATGCTCAAACAAGAAGCATTAGAGGCTTGGCTCCGGGATTTCTTCCACCGTGCGCAATTTCGCGCGCCGCTTGGCAAATGAGGCGAGCGCCAGCACGGCAAGCCCGAGCAGCACAGGCGGGAACACCACCCAGTTGACGGCGTTCCAGCCGTAATGGGCGAGCAGCTGGCCCGACGAGAACGAGCCGATCGCCATCATGCCGAACACCAGGAAATCGTTGAACGCCTGCACCTTGTTGCGTTCCTGCGGCCGGTGCGTTTCGAGCACCAGCGCGGAGGCGCCAACGAAGGCAAAATTCCAGCCCACGCCGAGCACGAACAGCGTCGCCCAGAAATGCGGCGCAGTGATACCCGACAGCCCGATCATCGCGGCCACCGCCTCCAGCGCCAGACCGAGCGCGACGATGCGAGGTGCGCCGAACCGCGCGATCAGCGAGCCCGTGAAGAAGCTCGGGCCGTACATCGCCACGATATGCCACTGGATGCCGAAATTGGAATCGCTGACCGTCAGTCCGCACATCTTCATGGCGAGTGGCGCCGAGGTCATCACCAGGTTCATCATCGGATAGGCGATCACGCCGCACAGCGCCGCGGCAATGAAGCGCGGCTGCCTTGCGATCTCGAGCAACGGGCGCCCGCCATGCAGATCCGCCGCCGCGGGTTTTGGCGCATCGACGCCCGAGAGCACCGCCATCGCCACCAGCGCGACCAGCGCCTGCATCACGAAGGAGAACGCGAACAGATAAGGCGGCCAGATGTCCATGGTCCATTGCACGAGCTGCGGCCCGAGCACGCCGGCGAACACGCCGCCGGCCATCACCCAGGACACCGCCTTGGGCCGGAACGCGGCGCTGGCGCCATCGGCCGCGGCAAAGCGATAGGATTGCGCGACGGCGCCATAGAGTCCGCCGAGGAAGGTCGCGCCACAGAACAGCCAGAACGATGAGTGCAGGATCGCCCAGGCACCGAGCGCGCCGGTGAGCGTGCCGCAGAAGGTGCCGATGATGAAGGCGACGCGCCTGCCATAGGCGCGCGAGATCGCGCCGGTCGGCAGCGTGCCGGCGGCAAGCCCGAGCACATACATCGAGAGCGGCACCGTCGCGAGCGAAACGTCCGGCGCCAGCGTCGCGCCGACGATCGAGCCGGTGGCGAAGATCACGGCCGAATTGGCGCCGGTCAGCGCCTGCGCCGCCGCGAGCCGCCACACTTTGCTGCGCACCCGCGCATCGTCGCTCGTTTCCTCCGCAGCTGTCACGTCGATCATCGGTCGTCCCGCACTGAAGCCCCGGCGGGAGCCTCCAATCGCCGGCACTATGGAGAGCCGGCGCAGGCCGATCAACCGGCTCAAACGGACGTACGCCATGCGGGAGGCGCACGAGAGACAGCCCTGCTCTCATGCGCAATTAAAGGCTGACACCTCTATCAGACCCGTCATCCTGAGGTGCGAGCCCTTGCGAGCCTCGAAGGATGCACGGCCACCAGCCGGGCCGTCGACCCTTCGAGACGCGCGCAAGAGCGCGCTCCTCAGCGTGACGGTGAAAAGTTTCTCGCCCGATGATAAATCGCCTACCGCGCCGGCTTCTTGCCCGGCCGCTTCTCGGCACGCAATGCGCCGGTCTTGTGCACCTTGGAGCGCGGCCCCACGAGGTACGGCTTGTGAACGTGCCATTCAAGCGCAAGCGTCGCGGCGAAACCGAAAAAGCTCGAACGGCTCATGCCGAGTCCGGCGGCATGCTTGTCGATCCGTGCGATGAGGCTCTTCGGCAGATAGACGTTGACGCGCTCGGACGGGTCGGGCGGGTCGACGCCGACCATGAAGAAGGCGGCGACGTCCGACCCCTTCGGCGCCACGATGCGCTCGATCGGGGTCGGCTCCGGCAATGGCTTGCCCTGCTCGACCCAGCCGTCGACGGTCTGCGCCAGCGTATGCTCGGCGCGCTCGATCGCGTCTTCCTGCGATCGCCCCGCGGCGACGCAACCCGGAAAATCCGGAAACCACGCTCCGAACGCGCCGCGCGGCCCGCGCTCCAGCACGGCCGGATAAAGCCGTCTCTTCATTCTGGCCTCCGTTATCGGGGTATGCTATTTCACACACCTTCATGTGTCAAATAACACAAGAGCCAGGAGAATGCGGCAATGGACCCGCAAGCCGAACTCCGCATCATCCGCGCCGCCTATGCCAAGCAGATCATGGCTGCCGCCAACGTCCGCGACACACGCGTGGCCGCGGCCTTCGCCGCCATTCCGCGCGAAGACTTCGTCGGCCCGGGACCGTGGATGATGCTGCGATGGTGGACCCGCGACTATGTGCCGACGCCCGATGCCGATCCGGTCTATCTCTACACCAACGATCTGGTCGCGCTGTTGCCCGATCGCCGTCTCAACAACGGCCAGCCGTCGCTGCACGCCCATCTCATGCACCAGGCCGCGCCCGCCGACGGCGAGCATGTGGTGCATGTCGGAACGGGCACGGGCTATTACACCGCGCTCCTTGCGCATCTGGTCGGACCGACCGGCCGCGTCACCGGCATCGAATACGACCCGGAGCTTGCGGCACGCGCCCGTGCCAATCTCACCGCCTACATGAATGTCGAGATCATCGCGGGCGACGGCACGCTTGTCGCGTTCGAGCCAGCCGACGTGATCTACGTCAACGCCGGCTGCACCCGGCCCGCCGCGCGATGGCTCGACGGCCTCGCCGATGGCGGCCGCCTGATTCTGCCGCTGACGTCGGATGGGGGATTCAAGGGCGGCACGCCGGAGCAGGTGGCACGATCCGGCGCGGTGTTCCGGATCCGACGCGAGGAGGCAGGCTATCGAGCTTCCTGGATCTCAGCGGTCGCGATCATTCCCTGCGACGGCGGTCGTGACGAACCGTCCGAAAAGGCGTTGGCCGAAGCCTTCGCCGGCGGCGGCTGGCAGAAGGTGGCGCGGCTCTATCGCGACGCCGACATTCCCGACGAACGTTGCTGGCTGCGCGGGGATGGCTGGTGCCTCGCCTATGACTGAGCCGTTCGCGTAAACATCAGGATCATGTTGTTGGCCGGCATCTCGAAGGCGCCGCCGAGCTTCAGCCCGACGCTCTCCGCAAGCTTCTCGACCTCGGCGATATCACGGACGCCCCATTCGGCGTCGCGTTCGCGCAAGGAGGTGTCGAACACGGCGTTGCTCAGCGCGGTGTGCTTGCCGTCGCGCTTGAACGGGCCGTAGAGGAACAGCCGGCCGTCGGCGCGCAAATGCTGCGCGGCGCCGGCGAACAGGCCTTCGGCCACACGCCACGGCGCGATGTGGATCACGTTGGCGCAGAAGATCGCGAGCAGTTTGTCCGGACCTTTGCCGTCGGATGGCGCCGGCGACCAGGCCGGATCGGACAGATCGATCGGTTGCGGCGGCTGGATGTTGGCAAGCCCGGCATGCGCGCGCCAGGCGGCGATGCTGCGCAGATGCGCCGGATGGAGATCACTTGGCCACCAGGTGATGTCAGGCGCCTGACCCGCGAAATACACCACATGCTGGCCGGTGCCGCTGCCGGTCTCCAGCACGTCGCCGGACTGGCCGGCGAGGAAGCGTTTCAGGACCGCCCAGATCGGTTGATGGTTGCGGTGGAACGCTGCCGCGTCGAGCCGCCCGTCCGCCTCGACCGGCTGGCCGTCCTTGCCGAACTCCACCACGAACTCCGCCACCACTTCTCTCCCTCACGCCAAGCCGCTTGTGAACCGTGCACATGCCATCGGCAAGAGCGGAACCCGCATAGCATACTGCCTAACCGTCATCCCCGCGCAAAGGCTTCGCCTTTGTCGCTGGAGGTACGAGCTCTTGCGAGCCTCGAAGGATGAATCGGCCACAGTCGGGCCGTCGACCCTTCGAGACGCGCGCAAGAGCGCGCTCCTCAGGGTGACGGGTCTAATCTCGTCTAAGCGCACTGTCGCTCTGGGATTACCCCCGTCGCAACGCGCCTATTCTCCGTGTTGCCAGCCGATGGCCTTTGTGCTTTCCACTCTTTATATTGCGATGGGATCATCGAGATTGAAGCCCGGGAAACGTCCTTGATCGCCACTTTCTTCAAGCCAGCCTTCGTCCTGGCGCTGCTGGCAGGCGCCGCCATGGCGGTGCCCGCGCAGGCCCAATCCGCCGCCGAGGGCCAGAAACTCGCCTTCGACCGCGGCAAGGGCAATTGCCTGACCTGCCATGTCATCAAGGGCGGCGACCTGCCGGGCACGATCGGCCCCGAGCTGACCGGCCTCAAGGCGAAATACAGCCGCGACGAGCTGGTCGGGATCGTGACGGATGAGACCAAGCGCAATCCGCAAACCGTGATGCCGCCGTTCGGCCGAAACCGGATTTTGAGCGAAAAGGAAATCAACGCGGTGGTGGACTTCCTGCAGACGTTGTGACGCCGCGACCGCCGCTTGAGGAGATTTTTTCGATGAACATCACGACCAGCGAATTCTTCAAGACACGCCGCCTGCTGCTGAAGGGCGCCGGCGTCGCCGCATTGATCGGCCTCGGTGTCATTCCGTTCGACGTGCCGCAGGCGCTCGCCGCCGCCAACGACAAATATCCGGAAGACGCGTTCAAGCAGAAGAGCGAGGCCGACGCGATCAAGGCGCTCTACGGCAAGACCGCCGAGCCCTCGGGCAAGGTCAAGATGGACGCGCCGGAGATCGCCGAGAACGGCGCTGTGGTGCCGATCTCCGCCACCACGACGCTATCAGACGTCACCTCGATCTCGTTTCTGGTCAGCGAGAACCCGATCTCGCTGGTCGCCTCGTACAAGATTCCGGCCGGCACGCTGCCCACCGTCGCCAACCGCATCAAGATGGCCAAGACCAGCAACGTCACCGTGATCGTCGAGGCCGGCGGCAAGCTCTACAGCGCCCAAAAGGAAATCAAGGTCACTGTCGGCGGCTGCGGCGGCTAGTTTACATGATGAGCATCGATCGAAACCGCAAACTCGCTGTGCTCCCTCTCCCGCTTGCGGGGGAGGGTTGGGGTGGGGGTTTCGCCACCATGGATGCTCTTCGTTTGGAGAGAGCCCCCACCCGGATCGCATCTTGCGATGCGATCCGACCTCCCCCGCAAGCGGGAGAGGTGAAGCGAGCCCGCGGACGGGCCGTTGCGATAACAGAGGAATAGACCGATGGCATCGAGCATTCGCGTGCGCGCCACGTCAAACGGCGACACCACCGAGGTGCAGGCGCTGATCCAGCATCCGATGGATTCCGGCTTCGTCAAGGACGCCAAGGGCGAGATCATTCCGCCGCATTTCATCCAGGTGCTGACCTTCGAGTATGACGGCAAGCCGGTGTTCGTCGCCGACTGGGGCGGCGGCGTCTCCAAGGACCCCTATGTCAAGTTCGCCTTCAAGGGCGGCAAGAAGGGCGACGATCTGAAGGTCAGCTGGGTCGACAACAAGGGCGCGACCGACACCGCCACGGCGAAGATTCAATGACGCGGCGCCTCGCAATCCGCGCTCTAGAGCGTTTTCGAGCGAAGTGGACGCCGGTTCGCGTGAAGAAAACGCGTCCAAACAAAAATCTGGTCGCAACGCTTGCGCTCGGCATGCTGACGCTCGCGCCGGCGGCGCGCGCAGCCGACACCGTCGATCCCGCGGCCGACAAGGCCGCGTTCCAGAAATTCTTCACCAGCAAATTCCCCAAGCTGAAGCTCGAGGATTTCGTCAACGGTCCCTATTCGATGAATGAGGACCTGCACAAGCAGTGGCAAGAGAAGGAAGAGTTTCCGCCCTACGAGTTCTCGCTCGAGGCCGGCAAGGAGATGTTCTCGACGCCGTTCAAGAACGGCAAGACCTATGCCGACTGCTTCCCGAACAAGGGCATCGGCATCCGCCAGAACTATCCTTATTTCGACGAGAAGGAAGGCAAGGTCGTCACGCTGGAGCTCGCGCTCAACCGCTGCCGCGAGGCCAATGGCGAGGCGCCGTTCTCCTATGTGAAAGACGACATGGCGGCGCTCACCGCCTACATGGCCTTCACCTCGCGCGGCAAGCCGATGGACATCAAGATCCCGAACGATCCGCGCGCGCTTGAGGCCTATCAGAAAGGCAAGGAATATTTTTACACCCGCCGCGGCCAGCTCAATTTCTCCTGCGCCACCTGCCACATCCAGAGCCCGGGCGAGCGGATCCGCGCCGAGGTGCTGGCGCCGGCGCTCGGCATCCTGAACGCGATGCCGATCTACCGCTCGGAATGGTCAGGGATGGGCACCACCAGCCGCCGCTTCACCACCTGCAACAGCCAGATCCGCGGTGTGCCGCTCAATCCGCAGGACGACGAGTATCGCAACCTCGAATATTATCTGTCCTATGTCAGCAACGGCCTGCCGATCTCGGGTCCGGGAGCACGGCCATGAGAGTCATCATCGCGGCATCGGTCCTGCTGCTCGCAACCGCGACGGGCGCCCTCGCCGCCTCCGAGGCCGACTACAAGGCGGCCTACGCCGCTGCCGAAGCCGCCAACAAGGAAGCAGGCAGCCTGCGCAACCAGTGGACCACCACCGCCGCGACGCTATCCGCCGCAAAAAAGGCCGGTGAGGCTGGTGATTTCGACACCGCCGTCGCCCAGGCCAAGGAGGCCGAGGCACTGGCAAAGGCATCGATCTTCCAGGCCACCAGCGAAAAGGAACGCTGGAAGGACATGGAAATTCGCTAAAGGCGCGCAGGCCACGGGCCGCGCGGAGAGAGTGATGATCATCCGCCGCCGCGAATTCCTGAGAGCTTCGGCCGCCGCGACGCTTGTGGCCGGCCTGCCCCGGCTTGCGCGCGGCGCCGATACCGCCAGCGTCTACGACCTCGAGCGCTTCGGCAACGCCCGCATCCTGCACATGACCGACACCCATGCGCAGCTGAAGCCGGTGTTCTTCCGCGAGCCCAGCGTCAATCTCGGCGTCGGCGCGATGGCCGGCCAGCCGCCGCATCTGGTCGGCAAGGCGTTCCTCGACCGTTTCGGCATCCGGCCCGACAGCGCCGACGCCTATGCCTTCACCTGCGTCGAGTTCGAGAAGGCCGTCGGCCGCTTCGGCAAGCTCGGCGGCTTTGCCCATCTGAAGACGCTGGTCGACAAGCTGCGCACCGATGTCGGCGAAAAGCGCTCGATCCTGCTCGATGGCGGCGATCTCTGGCAGGGCTCAGGGCTCGCCAACGCCATGAACGGCGCCGACATGGTGGAGGCCGCCAATCTGCTCGGCATCGAGGCGATGACCGGGCATTGGGAATTCACTTATGGCGAGCAGGTGCTGCGCGACAATCTCGCCCGCTTCAAGGGCGAGTTCCTGGCGCAGAACGTATTCCTGACCGAGGAAGCCGCGTTCAACGACGCCAAGGCGTTCGATCCGGCCTCCGGGCGCGTGTTCAAACCATCTGTCATCAGGGAGATCGGCGGGCATCGTGTGGCGATCATCGGCCAGGCCTTCCCCTATGTGCCGATCGCGCATCCCAAGCGCTTCACGCCGGACTGGAAGTTCGGCATCCGCGACGAGGAGCTGCAAAAGCTGGTCGACGGCCACCGCAACAACGACAAGGTGGAGGCGGTGATCCTGCTGTCGCATAACGGCATGGATGTCGATCTCAAGCTCGCCAGCCGCGTCACCGGCATCGACGTCATCCTCGGCGGCCACACCCATGACGCGATCCCGATCCCGATCACGGTGACCAATGCCGGCGGCGTCACGCTGGTCACCAATGCCGGCTCCAACGGCAAGTTCATCGGCGTGCTCGATCTCGATCTCGCCAAGGGCAAGGTCGCCAATGTCCGCTACCGCCTGCTGCCGGTGTTCGCCGAACTGCTGAAGCCCGATCCGGCGATGCAGACGCTGATCGACAAGATGCGCGACCCGCATGTCGACGACTGGAGCGACAAGCTCGGCACGGCCGACCGCCTGCTCTACCGCCGCGGCAATTTCTCCGGCACCGTCGACCAATTGATCTGCGACGCGCTCTTGAGCGAGCTCAACGCCGAGATCGCGCTGTCGCCGGGTTTCCGCTGGGGCCTCACCGCGCTCGCCGGCCAGCCACTGACCATGGAAGACGTGCTGTCGGAAACCGCGATCACCTATCCCGAGACCTACGTCGCCACCATGACCGGCAGCCAGATCAAGGACGTGCTGGAAGACGTCTGCGACAACCTGTTCAACGTCGATCCCTATTATCAGCAGGGCGGCGACATGGTCCGCGTCGGCGGCCTGGCCTACGCCTGCACGCCGGGCGAATCCGTCGGCAAGCGCATTTCCGAGTTGAAGCTTGGCAACGGCAAACATCTCGAAGCCGGCAAGCACTACAAGGTCGCGGGCTGGGCCTCGGTCAACCAGCAGAGCGGCGCGCCGATCTGGGACGTCGTGGCCAAGCACCTGCGCTCCGGCCGGCCGCCGAACCGCGACGAGCCCGGCGTGACGCTGAAGGGCGTCGACGACAATCCGGGGATGACGAGGCTCGGATGACGCGGCGCCCAGTCATCGCTGCGCTCTGCCTGGCGGCGCTCGCGCTTGCAGCACCCCTCGCCCGCGCCCAGCTGGCGCCGCTGCAGGACAAGCCGTTCGCCGAGCACAAGATCGTGCTGCAGCTCTCCGACAATGATCCGAGGAAGCAGGGCCTCGTCATCAGCGTCGCCAACAATCTGATGAAGCACTACGACCCCGACAAGGTCGCGGTCGAGATCGTCGCCTTCGGCCCTGGCATCGAGTTGCTCAAGCCCGACAATGCCAACCGCAAGCTGGTCGAAAGCCTGGTCGCGCAGGGCGCGCGGGTCGATATCTGCCTCGACACCGTCGACACGATCGAGCGCGACACCGGCAAGCGGCCCGACTACATCGCAGCCGCCACTCCGGTGCAGGTCGGCGTCGCGCAGATCCTGATCTTGACCGAGAACGGATACACGCTGGTCCGTCCCTGACGGAGCTGCAGGAGCAGGGCTGGAGGTTCGTCCGGCCTGGAGGCTCGTATCTATCTAGACCCGTCATCCTGAGGAGCCGCGCAGCGGCGTCTCGAAGGATGCACGGCCCTCGTGCTTCAACGCGCATTGTCCCTCCCCGCGGAAAGACCCGGGCCGTTCACCCTTCGAGACGGCTGCTGCGCAGCCTCCTCAGGATGACGGTGATGGACCCGTTTGGGGGATGGATTTGCTTTGAATCGACCCTATCTATGGAATAATATCCTCCATGTGACTCGGCCCGGAGCATAGGTAAGCCGCCATGATCTTTCGCCAGCTCTTCGACAGCGTGTCCGGCACCTACAGCTACCTGCTCGCGAGCCGCGCCGGCGGCGAGGCGCTGATCCTCGATCCGGTGCTGGAGAAGGCCGACCGCTACTGCAAGCTGCTGCAGGAACTCGACCTCAGGCTGGTCAAGGCCGTCGACACGCATCTGCATGCCGATCACGTCACCGGCCTTGGCGAGCTGCGCGACCGCACCCAGTGCATCACCATCATGGGCGAGCAGAGCAAGGCCGACGTGGTGTCGATGCGCGTTTCCGACGGCGACAAGGTGACGATCGAGGGCCTCTGCCTCGAGGCGATGTACACGCCCGGCCACACCGATGATTCCTACAGCTATCTGATGGGCGACCGCGTCTTCACCGGCGATACGCTGTTGATCCGCGGCACCGGCCGCACCGATTTCCAGAACGGTAGCGCGCGGGCGCAGTACGATTCGATCTTCAACCGCCTGCTCAAGCTGCCCGAAGAGACGATGGTATTCCCCGCGCATGACTACAAGGGCGACACCGTCTCCACGATCGGCGAGGAGAAGCGCTACAATCCGCGGCTGCAGGTCAAATCGATCGACGACTATGTCGAGCTGATGAACAACCTCAATCTGCCGAACCCGAAGCTGATGGATGTCGTGCTGCCCGCCAATATGCATGTCGGCCTGCACCAGGACGAGCTCGCCAAGGAAGGCCTCTCCCTCAGCGCCCGCGACGCCATCGCGAGCCTCGGCCGGCCCGATATCCTGCTGGTGGATTTGCGCGAGAGCGGCGAACGGGCCAAGCACGGCACGCTCGCCGGCGCGCTGCACGCGCCCTATCCCGGGATTTGCGCCACCTTGCAGCCCGGCGGCATGCTGCGCGAAGTCGCCGCCGCGACCGGCCGCCGCGTGGTGTTCTTCTGCGCCTTCGGCGAACGCTCGGCGATGGCGGTGGCGGCCGCGAAGAAGGCCGGACTGATGAACACCGCCCATATCGAGGGCGGCATGGACGCGTGGAAGAAGGCCGGCGGGCCGGTGGTGCACGGTTAGTTCCGTAGCCCGTTAGCCGCGCACAATTTTTATCACCGTCACCCTGTGAGGTGCGAGCGGAGCGAGCCTCGAAGGGCGACGGCCCCGCTCTGTCCGCGAACATGCGGAAACATCCGGGCCGTGCATCCTTCGAGGCTCGCAAGAGCTCGCACCTCAGGATGACGGGGTTAATTAGAGCGCTCGGCGCTTACCCGCTGCAGCTCCGCCGTCAACCGATCCAGCGCATCCGCCAGCATCACGCCGCCGCAGACGGTGAGCCGCTCCGGCAGCACGATGCGCTTGCCCGCCGGATAGAACCGCTCCAGCGCCGGATGCAGCAGGAAGGCGCGGCCGACATCCTCGGCACGATCGCCGGCCTCCGACACCAGGATGAAATCCGGCCGCAGTTTTACAATCGCCTCCAGCGAGGCAAATCCGCCGGCGCCGAAGCCGAACTCGCCGGCCGCATTGGTCAGGCCGGTTGCCGCCAGCAGCGAGCTGATCAGGCTGCTCTCACCCGACACAAAGCCGCGCCGTTCCAGCGGAAGCACGCGATAATGATGACCGTCAGCCACCGCCCGCGCCCGGGCGATGGCCGCATCGAGGCGCGCGATCTCGGCCTCTGCGCGATCCGGATGCTGCAGCACATCGCCCATCGCGCGGATCTGGTCCTTCACCTCGTCCAGCGTGCGCGGCACCGTGAACTCGACGAGATGCAGCCCCTTGGCCTTCAACAGATCGCGCGTCGCCCGCTTGTCGAACAGGCTGACGACGACAAGGTCGGGCTTGAGCAGCAGCACGTCCTCGGCTTCGCCCGACAGCCGCGGATAGTTTCGCGCCTTCTCGGCAGCCCAGGATTGCCAGGCATCACGGGAAAAACGGCTGAGCCCGAGGATCTGGTCCGGATCGGCCAGCGACAGCACGAGCTGGTCGCTGCAGACATTCATCGAGACGATGCGCGGTCCGGCGGCGGACGCGGCACCGCACGACATCATCCATGCCGCCGCTGCCAAGGCTGCGAGACACCGCATGCGCATCAGACGTCCGCCCACGGCACGATGACGGCCTCGCGCTGGAATTCGGCGCGATAGGCGCTGACCCGGAATACGCTGGCGAGAACCGTTTCCGACAAGGCCTCCGCCGGCGCGCCTTGCGCCGCCAGCCGCCCCTCCGACAGCACCAGCACATGATGGGCAAAGCGCGCCGCGAGCCCGAGATCGTGCGTCACCACGATGACCAGCACGCCGGTGTCGGCGACGTTGCGCAGCTTCTGCATCACATCGATCTGGTGGCGCGGATCGAGCGACGCGGTCGGCTCGTCGGCGAGGATCACCGGCGCCTCGACCGCGAGCACCCTTGCCAACGCGACGCGGCTGCGCTCGCCGCCGGACAGCTCGGTGACGCGGCGGTCGCTGAATTCAGTGACGTCGACCGCCTGCATCGCCCGCAGCACGGCCTCCATGTCCTTCGGCGACAACCGCGCCGGATCGGTCGCACCATGCGGATAGCGGCCGAGCGCCACGATGTCGCGCGCCGGCAGCGGCCAATGCACCATGTGCCCCTGCGGCAGATAGGCAAAGCGCTTCGCGCGCTCGCGCAGCGGCAGCGCGGACAACGCATCGCCGCCGATCCTGATCTCGCCGTCGGACGGGATCAATCCGGCGAGAGCGCGCAACAGCGTGGTCTTGCCGGCGCCGTTCGGGCCGACCAGCGCAACCAGATGCCCCGATGCCAGCGACAGCGAGACATCGTGCAACACCTTGCGGCGACCGAGCGACGCATCGAGCGCGATGGCGGACAGCAGCGTCATGCCACACCTCCGCCGAGCGCGCGGCGTTCGCGCATGATCAGATAGAGGAAGAACGGCACGCCGATGATCGAGGTCAGCACGCCGACCTTGATGTCGGAGGTCGAGGGGATGATGCGCACCGCGATATCGGCCGCGAGCAGCAGCGCCGCGCCGGTGAGCGCACTCGGCACCAGCAGCCGCGCCGGATCGTGACCGATCAGGGGACGCATCAGATGCGGCGCGATGAGCCCGATGAAGCCGATCGTGCCCGTGACGGCGACCGCGCCGCCGACGCCAAGCGCAACGCCCGCGATCACGAAGAGCCGCAGCCGCCCGACATCGACGCCGAGGCTCTGCGCGGCTTCCTCGCCAAGCGTCAGCGCGCGGAAGGCGCTCGCCTGGCTGAGCAGAATCGCGGCACCCGCGATGATGAAGGGCAGCGCCAGCGCCACATGCTGAAAGCTGCGGTCCTCCAGCGAGCCGAGCAGCCAGAACGCGATCTCCAGCACCACGAAGGGATTGCTGGAGAGATTCATCACCAGCGCGGTCGCAGCTCCCGCAAAGCTCGAGATCGCAAGCCCCGCGAGGATCAGGATCAACAGCCCGGCATTGCGGCCGGCGATCGCGAGCAGCGCGAACACCGAACCGAACGCGGCGATGATCGCCACCACCGGCAGCGCGTAGGAGCGCACATCGGCCAGGCCGAGCGCGATCACCAGCACCGCGCCGAACGCCGCCGATTGCGGCGCGCCGAACAGCGACGGCGAGGCCAGCGGATTGCGCAGCAGGCCCTGCAGCGCCGCACCTGACAGCCCGAGAATGCCGCCGATTGCGAACGCGAGAATCGTGCGCGGCAGGCGGATCTCGCGCACGATCACCTGCGCCACGTCGCTGCCGCCGCCGAACAGCGCTTCGATCACCGCAAGCGGCGACAGCCGCACCGGCCCGATGCCGAGCGAGATCACGCACAGCAGCACCACGAGCGCGAGCAGCGCCGCGGTGGCGCCCCATCGGCGCCGCGCCGCGACCTCGGCCGCCAAGGCAAAATCCTGCACGCTCATTGGATCCATGCTCTTACAGCGATCGCCGTGGCAGACAAGCGACACTCGATAAAAACCGTGGCCGCACAGCCATTGCCCGACTTGCGCCGGATTGACTTTGCCGCCCGGCCGAACCCTAGATGAACATGACGGTTCTTTCATGAGATGAAAAGGGAATGCGGTGCGGGGAAACTTCCCCAAGGCCGCGGCTGCCCCCGCAACTGTATGCGGTGAATCCTTCGTCACAGGCCACTGGGAATCTCGGTCCTGGGAAGGCGACGAAGGGTAACGACCCGCGAGCCAGGAGACCTGCCGTCAGCCGTGGTCACACGCGAGATGCCGGTCGGGGAGTACAGGCATGAGCTTCACCTGAGGCTGTTAGCACGATGGTGAGACTGGTTCGCGGTGACGTGCCACTGACGTTACCGAGGTCTCGCTTATGTTGTCCTACCCATTCCACCATTGGCGGCGGCGCGCGCTTCTGCTCGCGACGACGATGCTCGCGCCGGCAGTCTTCACCGCCGCCGCGCGGGCGCAGCAGGCGCCTGCTCCCGATCAGCTGCCGACCATCGAAGTCACCAAGCCGGGCGATCAGAACGTCACGCGCGCCAAGCCCGCTCCGGACGAAGCGCCCGCACCGCGCCGTCCGGCGCCGGGCACCGTAGAGAGCACCAATGTGGGCGGCGGAAGCGGATCCGGCACCACAGGGACAGGCACGGCCACCGGAACGGGCGGCACCAGCGGCGGGCGCCAGTTCGCCGGCATTGTCGGATCGTCCTCGGCCGTGATCACCGCCGACGACATCGCGCATTCGCCGGTACAGTCGCTGCCCGAGATACTCGCGCAGGTGCCGGGCGTGCAGCTGCAAACGCTCTATGGCGGGCCGAACGGCGCCAAGACCGCGGTCGACCTGCGCGGCTTCGGCGCATTCGCCACCGACAACACGCTGTTCCTGCTCAACGGCCGCCGGCTCAACGACGTCGACAAGGCCGGCTTCGATCTCACCACGATCCCGCTCGATTCGATCGCGCGCATCGAGATCACGCGCGGCAACAGCGGCGCCGTGCTCTATGGCGATAATGCGGTGGGCGGCGTCGTCAACATCATCACCAAGACCGGTGTCGGCGGTCCGCCGACGACAATGCGAGCCGAGGCCGGATACGGCTCGTTCAACACCCGCATGGCCGCCGTCTCCGCGGCGCTCAATGCGGGACCGTGGTCCACCTCGTTCTACGGCAACGGCATCAAGTCCGACGGCTACCGCGTCAACAATGCGCTCGACCAGCGCAACGCCGTCGGCAGCATCAACTACACCACGCCTGACCTGACCGCGTTCCTGACCGTCACCGGCAGCGACCAGAAGCTCGGCCTGCCCGGCGGGCGGCTGGTCGATCCGTCGATCGGCGTCAACGAGCTGCAGACCGACCGCCGGGGCAGCAGCACGCCGTTCGACTATGCCAACCAGCAGACCGCCAGCGTCACCGCCGGCTTCACCAGGACGCTGATCAACGGCGTCGACCTGATCGTCGACGGCGGCTGGCGGCAGCGCGAGACGCAGAGCGGCTTCTTCGGCACGGTGCCGACCATCAGCTTCGCCTCGACCTACAACGATGCCGCGCTGGAGACCTGGTCGCTGACGCCGCGGCTCAGCGTCAAGAACGTGATGCTGGGAATGCCGTCCACGATCCTGACCGGCATCGACTACTACGATTCGACGTTCCGTCAGGCCCGCGGCGCCTTCCAGGGCGTCGACCCCTTTCACATCTACAATATCGAGCAGCAGAGCGTGGCCGGCTACTGGCAGCATACGCTGGGATTGCTGCCGACCACCGACTTCGCCTATGGCGCACGCGTCCAGAATACCAGCGTCTCGGCGCGCGATCGCTACGACCCGAATGCGCCGTTCGCGTTCGACGCGCAAGCGTCGCCGCTCGACAGCAACGAGACGCAATATGCGCTCCATGTCGGCGTCGAGCATCGCTTCACCGACACCTTCTCGATGTTCGGCCGCGCCGCGCGGGCATTCCGCACGCCCGATGTCGACGAGCGCGTCGCGTCGGGTCCATCATTCGACCCGCTGACCTTCCTGCCCATCGCGCAGAATTTTGCGCTCAAGACCCAGACGTCGGAAGACGTCGAGGGCGGCTTCCGGGTCAGGACCAACCGCTTCCAGGTCCAGACCAGCGTCTATCTGATGGATCTCGAGAACGAGATCCATTTCAACCCGGTGCTGTTCTACAACGTCAACCTCGACCCTACCCGCCGTTACGGCTCGGAGACCAGCGCCTCGCTCAAGGTCAGCGACAGCGTGACCCTGCGCGGCGGCATGGCGATCACCCGCGCGGTCTTCCGTGAAGGCATCTGGGCCGGCAACGACGTGCCGCTGGTGTCGCGCTATACCGGCAATGTCGGCGTGACCTGGAATATCTGGCAGAACTACCTGGTGTTCGACGCCACAGCGCGCGCCTGGAGCTCGCGCATCATGGACAACGACCAGGCCAACACCCAGAGCCGGATTCCCGGCAACGCCACCGCCGATATCAAGCTCAGCGGGCAGGTTGACCGCTTCTTCTGGTCGCTCAGCGTCAACAACCTGTTCAACGCGCTCTATTACGACTACGCCATTGCGAGCTCGTTCACGGCCGGCCGCTTCTCGGCCTATCCGCTCCCGGGCCGCACCTACATGGTCAAGGCCGGCGCGACGTTTTAGAGCATGATCCGGCGCGGCGGGTGTGACGCCGCCGCGCCGTCTCACTCCATTACAAGCGCCAGCAAACTGGGGTAGAATTTCGGCAGCTGATTTAACCCGCGCAGGGGAAACGCATGGGCAAGGCCGGAAAGACGAGCAAGGGCGCCGACAAGCCCGGCAAAAAGTCCGACGAAAAGCCGAAGGCGCCGCCGCCACAAGCAGCGCCGCCGGACGACGAGTATGACGAGGATGGCGACATCGCCACCCCGAAGATCGACCGCTACGGCAATGACGACGAGCCGTTGTAGGACGCGGCACCATCCACCATGTCGTCCTGGCGAAAGCCAGGACCCATTACCCCTGAAGCGCGTTGGCGGGCGAGCTGCGGCCCCAGCCTTCTACCAAACTTGCAGTGGTGGTTATGGGTCCTGGCTTTCGCCAGGACGACGTGGTGAGGCATTGCGCATAAAATCGTCACTCTCGATCTTCTTGATACTGCCGCGATCCAGCAGGTGCGCGCCGAAGCCGCCGCGCGCCAGCGATGAGGCGATCTGCGGCGATGCCAGCAGCAGCGCCGTGGTCATCACCAGCGGCGCGGCGCTGAGCCAATCGAGCCGCACCGGCGTCAACTCTTCCGTGCTGCCGCGATAGAGACCGTCACCCGCGGCGATGCGGCCGCATTCCCTGATCAGCTCGCGCCTTGTGCCGTCGCGCGACGCGCTGCCGAGCAGCGCCTGCATTGCCAGATGGGTCCGCACGCCAGCGCGGCCGTCCGCCAGCGGAGCCGGCGTCTCGTCAAGCGAGACGCGCAGCAGCAGGTCGACCAGATCGGTGCCGGACCGGTATGCGTTCATGGGCTCGACCAGCCGCGGGTTGCAGTCGATCAAGAGCGGCGTTGCACTGTCGAGCGGCATGATGACGTCGACCGACAGCGCGCCGTGCCAGCCGAGATGCGCGCCGATAGTCTCGAGCGCGGCGCGGATCGCCGGCCGGCTCACGCTCTCCTTGATCGCCTCGCCGCCGCCGACGCCGGCTGCGATCTGACGGTAGGCGTGGAAGCCAGTGAGCGTGCCACGGCAGAACACCGACTGGGCCTTCTCGACGGTGCCGGTGATGAGGTCCTGCACCAGCACCTCGCCGGCAAAATCGCCAGCGGATTCGAGATCGTAAAGCGCGCGATGGAGGTCGCTGGCGTCGCGCACGAACCAGATGCCGCGGCTGGCAGTGCCGACCGACGCCTTGACCACCGATGGAAACCGCAGGCCGTCACGCAGCTCATCGGCCGAGTTCACGATCCGGGTCGGCGGCTGCGGCAGGCCGAGCTTGTCGAGCAGACGGCTGAAGCCGGCCTTGCTGTGGACGGCGCGATAGCTGGCGAAATCCGGCAGCGCCAACCCGGCGCGCAGCTTCAATCGATCCGCGGCGCGAGCGAACAGAAAGCCCTGTTCATGGGTCGGCAGCAGCACATCGAAACGTTGCGACGCCAACAGGCGCTCGACGAAGCGCAGGAAGCCGGCCGGATCGGTGCGCAGCGGCGGGCAATGGCGATATTTGCGGACGAAGCGGGAGTAGCGCGCCAGGCACCAGCGCGAGGGATCGCAGATTTCGACGTGATGGCCGGCCAGCCCGAGGATCGTGATCGCCTCGCGGCCGGAGGTGCTGGAACCCTCCGACGCGAGCACGCGGAGCGGCTTCCTGGCGTCGATCATGGCCGATCATCACCGCGCTGCCGTACTTTGTCGCCGCCCTTTATGCCGCATGTGTCGATCCGGCACGCCCACGCCGGGGGCAGCCATGCACCTGCGTTCATGGACAATTAGCCGCCAGCCTCTATTTTCGGCGCGCCCTGCCGGGCGTTGGGAAAAGGGTTGTCTCAAAAATGGTCGACGTTCTGGCCGCACCGCAGCAAGCGAGAGCCGACAGCGCGGTGCGCACGCTGACGGGGATTTCGGTCGCCCATTGGGTCAGCCATTTCCATATCTTCGTGCTGCCAATGCTGTTCCCGTTCCTGAAGCAGCAGCTCGGCGTCGGCTATGTCGAGCTCGGTTTGGCGCTGACGGTGTTCGCGGTGGTCTCCGGCTTGACCCAGGCGCCGATCGGCTACCTCGCCGACCATATCGGCGCGCGCAAGATCCTGCTGATCGGGCTGACGATCGGCGGCTGTGCGCTGATCGGGCTCGGCCTGCACCTCAGCTATCCCTCGCTGATCGTCTGCGCCGTGCTGCTTGGGCTCGCCAACAGCGTCTATCATCCGGCCGACTACGCGATCCTCTCGGTCCATATGGACGAGGCGCGGATGGGCCGCGCCTTCTCGATCCACACCTTTGCCGGCTTCCTCGGCGGCGCGGTCGCGCCCGCGATCATGGCGGCGCTGGTCGCCTCGATCGGCGGCCCCGGCGCACTGATCGTGGCCGGCGCGGTCGGTCCGCTGGTGGCGTTGTTCCTGATCGTGCTCGGCATTCCCGATGCCGGCGCCAACAGGAACAAGGCCAAGGACAACACCGCACAGAAGACGAGCGTGATCACGCCGGCGCTGATGGTGCTGACCGCCTTCTTCACGCTGCTCAGCCTCTCGACCTCGGGCATCAACAATTTCGGCGTGGTGGCGCTGATGGGCGGCTACGGCGCGTCGTTCTCGACCGCCAATATCGCGCTGACCGCGTTCCTCGGCGCCAGCGCCGCGGGCGTGCTGGCGGGCGGCTATCTCGCCGACTGGACCCATCGCCACAGCCAGGTCGCGGCGGCCTGCTTTGCGATCAATGCCGCGCTCGTGCTGCTGATCGCGCTGATGGACCTGCCGCCCGTCCTGCTCACGCTGGCGATGGGGCTCGCCGGATTCCTTGGCGGCGTGATCGCGCCGTCCCGCGACATGATGGTGCGCAACGCCGCGCCTCCCGGCGCCGCCGGCCGCGCCTTCGGCATCGTCTCCACCGGCTTCAACTTCGGCGGCATCGTCAGCCCGCTGCTGTTCGGCTGGATCATGGACCAGCACATGCCGCATTGGGTGTTCGGCGCCTCGGTGGGCTTCATGGTGCTGACCGTGCTGCTGGCGCTGGTCACCGAGCGCAAGCCGCAGCCCTCCGAGGCTACAATCCGGGCGTAGCCCCGTTAGGGCAACCCCGCACGGACCGCTCCGACCCCAGAGCCGCCGACAATCGCCGTTTCTTGACGCGATTTTCCGCCACAACAACTGGCGCCTGCCGCTTGGCAGGACTAGCTTAATTGCGACTCTTCCGAACCGGGGGAGGTTGCTGTGCTTTCTGAGAAATTTTTCCTGTTTCTTGAAACACTCATGAGCCACGCCGACGACGACAATCCGGTCGTGGTCAGCAGCGTGCCGCATATTCCGATTGCTCAGGAAACAGCTTTGCACGGCGCTGGAGCCGGCGCGTCGTCGGAGCCCGTTTCGCCCGATGACGAAGTCCGGCCTCCGATGCCCTGATGGCGCGGTGGGCTCACCGCGCATCGAGCTAGCCTCCAGGAAGAGGCGCGGCCGATGACTGCCGCTGCCAAACTCACCGGCCCCAGAATGCTGGCGTCGTCTTGAACCGCCGCCAACTCTTGCGCAGCGTCTTCGCCACCGCGATCTGATCGCGGGCCAGCCAGCCGGCCATCGCGCCGATGCCGAGATGAAGCGCAGGCTGGTCGTCCTGCCGGATGGCATGGAGCAGCGTGCGCGTGCTTGCGATGTCGCACACCCGCCCGAGACTGGCCTGCAGCCCGGCGAGCCGCTTCACGTAGCGCTTAGCCGGCGCGTGCGCGGCATAAAGCGGCAGGAAGAATTCCGCCGCATACCGCAGCTTCTTGAGGTTGATTCTGAGATTGTGCTGCGCATGGATATCGAGCCGCCGGAACCGCGCACCACGCTTCAATGTCTTACGATGCAATCGTTCCAGAATTTTATCGGCGAGCACGGGCATTGGTTGCGACAGGACGGCCAGCGCTTCGCTGTCGATCTCGTTGCGCCAGCTGCGGCGTTCCACCACCTGCCCCAGCGAGAGCAGGAAGCGGCTGCAACGGGGATCGGCCAGAACGCTTTGCAAGGCGCCGTAGCTCGACTTCCGCTGCTGTTCAACCGCTTGGCGGAGGCCGTCCAGGTCGAGATCCGGAGCCGCGCGGGCCAAGCGGGCGATCGTCTCCTTGGCGAAGACGTCCCAATCCCGGGCCCGGCCGAGTTGCCGCATCAGCCATTTTGCTTCGCTGTTGACCGCCAAAAATGCCGGCGACGGAATGTCGCGCCGGAACAGCGCACAGATCGTCCGCAAGCGCCGCAGGGCCACCCGCATCTGGTGCACGCCTTCGGGGTCCGATCCCTGCTCGGCCACCGCGTGGTTTTTCAAAAGATGATGCCAGCAGGAGCCCATCAGCAGTGCAATGACGTCGTCGACCACAAGTTCCGCGGTGATGCCTGACAACTCGGCTTTCGCTGCCGCTGGCGCGACGTCAAACGCAAGCGCATAGCCGCGTTCCGCCTTGCTGCGCGTGCCAATCTGCAGCGGCGCAGCGTCGAGCAACTGCGTTCCGAGATCGAACAGGACGCCGGCATTGCCGCTCTTCAGTTCAAGCTCGATTTCCGACAGGACCTCCTGACGCGCATCGGCCTCGATCGTCCCCTCATCGAATGCGACTTCAACCGACGCATCGGGCAGGTCGAGCTGCCGTGCGTGCCGGCGCACCTTTGTCGCGAAAACCGGCACCAGCCCGTCGTTGCTCAGCGCCGCCACGGGATCGCCGACCTCATCGACGGGGAGTCGCGCCAGATCAGGGGCGATGCCTTCGACCGACGCTTCCCATTGGCGCCGCATCAGAGGCTGCGCGCCATTGGGTGATAGCTTCAGTGTCTGGATGAAGGTCTTGCCGCTGCGTCGCACGCGCAGGGACATGCCATGCTGAAACAGCAGTCGCTCTGGCGTGTCGTAATACACCGTTTCCAGCCGGTGAAACGCGCCGCGATTGCGCGCATGCTGCACGATGCAGGGTGCCTCGCGCAGTTTTTCGAGGCTTCCTTGCGGCGCAAGCAGCTTGAGTTCGATTTCCGCCTGATCGCCACGCCCGACGGCAATGGCAGTGCCCGCATCAATCACGACCGGCTGCCGCTCATTCAATGAAATCGCCCCCAGCTTGGTGTATGAAGGTTTCATGACAATGACAAGGCATATCCCTTGTACGACAGCGTGCATTGCCACGAATTGTATCTAAATCCACGCGGTGAAGTTGCATGGCCAGGCGAGGAACGCCCGCCGCGAGTTTTCGATGCTTCGTCACCCACGCAAGCCACAGGCTTCGGGATATCAGGCCGGGACCGCGAGCCTCGCGCGCCTGACGCGCGATGCGTTGTGCATGCGACGCGGTCAGCCCGACCGCCGCGACAGCACCTGTTTGAGCAGCGGCTCGATCCGCGACAACTCGTCGAGATGAACTGCAGACAGTTCGGCTAGATGATCGGCCGCAAGGCCGGTTAGTTTCAGCAGCACCCGCCGCTGGTCGGCGGGATCGAGCACGCGCTCGACCAATCCGGCATCGGACAGCCGGTCGACGAGCTCGACCGTGGTGTGGTGACGAAGCCGCAGCCGCTCGGCCAGATCGCCGATCGTGACCGGCCCGCCGCCGGGATATCCCTTGATCGCCAGCAAGGCCTGATGCTGCCGCGGCGTCAGGCCCTCGGCCTTCGCGGCGTCCTGGCTGAACTCCAGAAAGCACCGGATCAAATAGCGGAACTGCGACAGCGCCTGATAATCGGCCTGGCTGGGAACCCGCTTCCGGTTCCTGGCCGGCGATTTCGCAGGCCTTTTCAACGCTGCCATTCGATGTCCCCCGCTTGTAATTATATCGCAATGCGATATGACGCGCGCGTCCCACTTCACCCGAGCCTTACGCCACCCATGAGCGTCATTTCCACCAAATCGAGCGCCTCCGCCAACAACGCCTCCAAGATCGGCGACAAGGCCAGTCATCTTCTGAGCGACTTCACCACCGATCCGCGGGTCGTCGTGATCTCGGCGATCGCCGTGTTCGTCGCCGCCGCCGGCGTGCTGGCCGGCGCGGGGCTGCTGCAACTGATCAAGCTCGCCACCAACATCGCCTATTTCGGCCAGTTCAGCTTCGCCGATCTGAAATTGCAGGATTCGCCGCTCGGTCTCTGGACCGTGCTGGTGCCGGTCCCGGGCGCGCTGATCATCGGCCTGATGGCGCGCTTCGGCAGCGAGAAGATCCGCGGCCACGGCATTCCGGAGGCCATCGAGGCGATTTTGCTCGGCCGTTCCCGGCTCGACCCCAAGGTGGCGATCCTGAAGCCATTGTCGTCGGCGATCTCGATCGGCACCGGCGGCCCGTTCGGCGCCGAGGGCCCGATCATCATGACTGGCGGCGCGATCGGCTCGCTGATCGCGCAGATGCTTCCGGTGACGGACAACGAGCGCAAGACCCTGCTGGTGGCCGGCGCCGCCGCCGGCATGACCACGGTGTTCGGCACGCCGATCGCCGCGATCATGCTCGCAGTCGAACTGCTGCTGTTCGAGTGGACGCCGCGCAGCTTCATCCCCGTCACGGTTGCCGCTGTGGTGGCCGCGGTCGGGCGCACCTTCCTGCACATGCCGGCGCCGCTGTTCCCGTTCACCGGCGGCGTCGACATCTCGGTGCTGCAGCTCGGCGCCTGGATGCTGATCGGAATCCTCTCCGGACTGCTGTCGGGCGTGCTCACCCAGCTGGTTTATGGCTGCGAGGACATGTTCCTGAAGCTGCCGATCCACTGGATGTGGTGGCCGCTGATCGGCGGCCTGGTCGTGGGCCTTGGCGGCTTGATCGAACCGCAGGCGCTCGGCGTCGGCTATGACAATCTTGCCGCAATGCTGAGCGGCGACGTGGTGCTGAAGGCGGCACTGCTGCTGCTCGTGGTGAAGGCCGTGATCTGGTCGGTCGCGCTCGGCTCGGGCACGTCGGGCGGCGTGCTGGCGCCGCTGCTCATCATGGGCGGCGCGATGGGAACGGTGCTGAGCGGCTATTTGCCTGCCGCGAGCCCCGGCTTCTGGGCGCTGCTGGCGATGGCGGCGACGATGGGCGGCACGATGCGCTCGCCCTTGACCGCAACCTTCTTCGCCGTCGAGCTCACCGGCAACACCCATGTGCTGCTGCCGCTGATCGCGGCCTGCGGCACTGCGCATGGCGTCACGGTGCTCTTGATGCGGCGATCGATCCTGACCGAGAAGGTTGCGCGGCGCGGCCATCATCTGGTGCGCGAGTACCGCGTCGATCCCTTCGCGCTGACCCGCGTGCGCGACGTGATGACCAAGGCGGTCGAGACCGTTACCGACACCATGACACTGCACGGCGCGGCAGCCTTCCTGACCAACCCGAAGACCGGTCACCCGAGCTTTCCCGTCGTCGACGCCAACCATCACGTGCTCGGCGTGATCGACCCGCCGTCGGTGCTGCGCTGGCGCCGCGCCGGCAAGCATCGCACCGCGACGCTCGGCCAGTTGCTGGCCGGCAGCAAAATCACCGTCGCCTACCCCGATGAATATCTCGACCGGCTGGCCGACCGCCTGATGCAGGTCAACGTCTCGCATCTGCCGGTGATCTCGCGCGACGATCAGCGCCTCGTCGGCTATATCGGCTGGAAAGATCTGATGCGGGTGCGCGCCCGGTTGCAGGCCGAGGAGACCCAGAAGACAGCGTTCTTCGGCGCGCGCTAGGTTTGCAGGCGGCTTCCGCGGCGGCGGGTCATCGACCCGTCGCGGAACAAATTTCCGCCGGACGGGCGCACTCGATCCTCGCTGGCAAATCGTCGCCAGCGCATCCCAGAGCTTCATCGGCGATGGTTGACAGCATCAGGGGGTCACCCATGATGCCGGCAACCAAGAACAGCCTCGGGATGAAACGCCATGACCTCGACCCCAGACCTCGTGATCCGCGGCGGCACCGTCGCCGACGGCAAGGGCGGCGACCTCTATGAAGCCGATGTCGCGATCTCCGGCGGCAAGATCACAGAAGTCGGCAAGGTCTCCGCAAAAGGCAGGGAGGAGATCGACGCCAAGGGCAAGCTCGTCGCGCCCGGCTTCGTCGACGTCCACACCCACTACGACGGCCAAGTGACCTGGAGCCAGGACATCACGCCGTCGTCGCAGAACGGCGTCACCACGGCGATCATGGGCAATTGCGGCGTCGGCTTCGCGCCATGCCGGCCGAGCGATCACGTCAGGCTGATCCAGTTGATGGAAGGCGTCGAGGACATCCCCGAGCCGGTGCTGAGCGCCGGCATTCCCTGGGCCTGGGAAAGCTTCCCCGACTACATGGAGTGGCTGTCGAAGCGCAGCTTCGACATGGACATCGGCGCGCAGCTGCCGCATGCGGCGCTCCGCGTCTATGTGATGGGCGAGCGCGGCGCGCGCCGCGATCCCGCAACGCCTGACGACAACCAGGCGATGGCGGCGCTGGCCGGCGACGCGGTACGCGCGGGCGCGCTGGGGTTCTCGACCTCGCGCACGCTCAACCACCGCACCTCGACCGGCGACTACACGCCGACCTTGAAAGCCGGCGAAGATGAATTGACCGCGATCGCCGGCGCGATGCACGGCGTCGGCCGCAGCGTGCTGCAATTCGTGCTCGACCAGAGCACCGTTCACGAAGATCTGCCGATGATGCTGCGGGTCGCTGAAAACACCAGATGCCCGATCTCGTTTTCGGTCGCGCAGGCCGACAAGGCGCCGCGGCGCTGGCGGCAGACCATGGACACCATCAATGAAGCCGCCGCGCGCGGGCTGTCGATCACCACCCAGATCGCCGCGCGCCCGGTCGGGCTATTGCTCGGGCTGGAATTGTCGCGCAACCCGTTCCAGACCCATCCGAGCTATCGCGAGATCGCCAGGCTGCCGCTGGCCGAACGGCTCACCCATCTGCGCCGGCCGGAGGTGCGCGCGGCGATCCTGAGCGAGAGCGCGACCTCGACCGACGATCCACTGTTCTTCCGGCCGAACTACGACAAGATGTATCTGTTGGGCAATCCGCCGGACTATGAACAGCCGCCGGAAAACGCGCTCGGCCCGCAGGCGCGGCGCCAGGGCCGACAGCCGGAAGAGCTCGCCTATGACGCGATGCTGACCGACGAGGGCCGCGGCATGCTCTATGTGCCGTTCCTGAATTACGCCGACGGCAATCTCGATGCCGTGCGCGAAATGCTGCGCGAACCGAGCGCGGTGCCCGGTCTGTCCGACGGCGGCGCGCATTGCGGCATCATCTGCGACGCCAGCTTCCCGACCTATCTCTTGACGCACTGGACGCGGGACCGCCGCCGCGGCGAAAAACTCTCGATCCCGTTCGTGATCGCGGCGCAGTCGCGCAAGACCGCGCTGTCGGTCGGTCTGCATGATCGCGGCGCGATCGCGCCGGGGTTCAAGGCCGACGTCAACGTGATCGATTACGACCGCCTGCATCTGCATCCGCCGAAGGTGCATTACGACCTCCCGGTCGGCGGCCGCCGCCTGCTGCAGCAGGTCGACGGCTACGATGCCACCATCGTCTCCGGCGTGGTGACCCAGCGCCAAGGCAGCGCCACCGGCGCGCGGCCCGGCAAGCTCGTGCGCGGCGCGCAGGGGTTGAACTGAGATAGGGCCGGACCGTCTCGGCAAACTCCCGCCTCTCCCCTTGTGGGAGAGGCGAAGTGGCGCGAGTTGCTAGAGCCGCCGCTTACGTCGGCGACATCGCGCCTTTGATCGTGCCTGCGGGCTGCGACGTGCCGGTCAGCCGCGCACGCTCGGTGTTGGGCCACAGCAGCAGCAATCCGAGCACGCCCGAGCCCACCATGATCGCGGCGTTGATGGTGAAGCCGGTCATGTAGCCCGCCATCGGCGTGGCCGCATGCTGGATCACATTGCCCATCACCGTCGGCGCCAGGATGCCCGAGATCGTATACAGCGCGCCGTAGATCGCGATCACGGCGCCGCGCTGCGACACCGGCGTGAACTCGCCGAGCATCGGCGGGCACACCACATAGATCGAGCCGCACAGGCCGGAGCCGATCACCAGGGCTGCGATCATCAAGCCGCCCGGTGGCGCATAGGGCAGCGTCGCGAGAATGCAGCCGCCGACGATCAAGGGCGCCGCGCCGAGCACGCCGCGGGCGCCGCGGGTGGTGAAGCCGCGCGCCAGCATCAGCTGCGAAATCCACCCCGTCAGCAGCACGATCGTCGCGCCGAATATCCAGGGCAGGATCGAGACGAAGCCGGCCTGCTGCTGGGTGAAGCCGAGCCCTTCGATGATGAAGGAGGTGAACCATGTCAGCCCGAGCGACAGCGCCCAATAGGCGCCGAAGGTCGCGACCACGCAGCCGATGAAGGTGCGCGAGGTCAGGAGCTTCCAGTAGGAAATCCGTTGCTCGTCGGCGGCCGCGGCCGCTGTCGACACCAGCGGCCCTTCCTTGCCGAACGCAAACCAGGCGACGGTCCAGATCAGGCCGACGATGCCGAGCGCGCCGAAGGCGTGATGCCAGCTGTGATTGACGATGATCCAGTTCAGCGCGGGCACCGCGAGGATCACGCCGAACGCAGAGCCTTGCGACAGGATCGCGGTGGGCAGCGTGCGCTTCTCGTCGGGAAACCATTTGTAGATCGCATGCGCGGCGACCGAGAAGGCCGGTCCTTCGCCGGCACCGAGGATGATGCGGCAGATCACCAGCGTCGTGTAGCTGACAGTGCCGATCATCGGAAATTGCGCCAGCGACCAGATCACCGCCAGGATCAGCAGCACCCAGCGCGTATCGACGCGGTTGACGATGAAGCCGACCACGATCGCCGAGATCGAGAACAGGATGAAGAAGGCCGAGCCGAGATCGCCGAATTGCTCTGGGGTGAGACCCATGTCCTTCCGGATCGGCACGCCGGCCAGCCCGACCACGATCTTGTCCGCAAAGTTCACCACCATGAACAGGAACAGAAGGAAGGTGATTGTCCAGGCGCCCTTGGGCGTCCCCTTCGACATCCCCTTGGGCGTCGGTTGCGTGGTCATGTCTGGCTCCCCGTCGTATCGTTTTTTGGCTTCGTAAGATCGGCCACAATTGGCGATGCTAGCCACGCCTCGCCGAGCAACGCAACAACGCATTTTCCCGGGGTCACACGCCCCGGCGCGCCGCTAACGGCCCGATCACGATCGCGTCGTCACGCCCGTGAAGCGGTGATCTGTCATGTCCTCCCTGCTATGTTCGGGGCCAACGAAAAGCCCGGGGTTATTTCATGAACAAATCGATCCTACGCGCGGCCGCCTGCGTTGCACTTGTGTCCGCCACGCTGCTCGCGGTGCCTGTTGTCCACGCCGAGGACGCCGCCGCTCCCGACTATGCGGCAATCGTCGCCGCGCCCGACCGCAGCGATGCGGATCGCCAGGTCGACCAGCGCCGCCAGCCGGCCAAGATGCTCGCCTTTGCCGGCGTCAAGCCCGGCATGACCATCCTCGACATGGCGGCGAGCGCCGGCTACAGCACCGAACTGTTGGCGCGCACCGTCGCACCGTCGGGCAAGGTCTACGCGCAGGATTCCGCTGCCGTCCTCGAGCGTTTCGTGAAGGACAAGTTCGACGTTCGCGCGAGGGCGCCCGCGATGAAGAACGTCGTCCATCTGGTGCGGGACTATGACGACCCGATCCCGCCCGAGGTCAAAAACCTCGACATGATCACCTTCTTCTTTTTCTATCACGACATCACCTATCTGCCGGTCGACCGCGCCGCGATGAACAAGAAGATGTTCGCCGCGCTCAAGCCGGGCGGCTTTCTGGTGATCGCCGACCACTCGGCCAAGCCGGGCGATGGCACCAATGTCGCCAAGACGCTGCACCGGATCGAGGAGAGCACGTTGAAGCAGGAGATCGAGGCCGCCGGCTTCAAGCTGGTGGCCGAGGGCGATTTCCTGCATCATGCGGAGGACCCCAGGGACATTCCCGTCTTCAAGGCGCCGGTGCCGATCGACGAGTTCGTCCTGAAATACCAGAAGCCTTGAATGAGGCACGGCCATCGCTTCATCTGACCAGACCGCCGCGGTGCTTCGCGTCACCGGCCTGACCAAGAGCTACCGCTCCGCCGGCGAAGACGTCGCGGTGCTGCGCGGCGTCGACCTCGCGGTCGCGACCGGCGAGAGCGTCGCGCTATCGGGCGAATCCGGCAGCGGCAAGAGCACGCTGCTGCATCTGATCGCCGGGCTCGATGCCGCCGACGGCGGCGAGATCAGGCTCGCCGATACCGTCGTCTCCCAGCTCAACGATGCCGGCCGCGCCGAGCTGCGCCGCGACCGGCTCGGCCTCGTGTTCCAGCAGTTCAACCTGATCCCGAGCCTGACGGTCGCCGACAACCTCGTGTTTCAATCGCGCATCGCCGGCCGGCATGATGCCGCCTGGCATGACGAGTTGGTCGAGCGCCTCGGTCTGAAAAATCTGCTGAAGCGCTATCCCGAGCAATTGTCCGGCGGCCAGCAGCAGCGCGTCGCGATCGGCCGCGCGCTGGCGCCGAAGCCGCTGTTGCTGCTCGCCGACGAGCCGACCGGCAATCTCGACGAGGACACTGCCGACGAGGTGCTGCGACTCGCGCGCGATCTGGTTGTTCGCACCGGCTGCGGCTTCCTGATGGTCACCCACAGCGCGCGGCTCGCCGCGACGCTCGACCGCCAGGTCAATCTGCATGCCGGAGTAATTGCGTGAGGCGCGCGCTCTGGATCCTCGCCGTGCTGCTCAGCCATTGGCGACGGCATCCGATGCAGCTCGCAACGCTGGTGATCGGGCTGATCTCAGCAACCGCGCTGTGGAGCGGCGTCCAGGCGCTGAACCAGCAGGCCCGCATCGCCTATGATCGCGCCGCCGCGACCTTCGGCGGCTCGCGCACCGCGATGCTGGTCGCCAGGGACAGCGCGACCTTCCCGCAACAGCTGTTCGTCGATCTGCGCCGCGCCGGCTGGCCGGTGTCGCCGATGCTGGAGGGCCGTGTCCAGATCGACGGCCGCAGCTTCCGCCTGCTCGGCGTCGAGCCGGTGACGCTGCCCTCCGAGGTCGGCAACGCGCCGGCGATCGGCCGCGGCAACCTGCAATCCTTCGTCACGCCTCCCGGCGAAATGCTGGTGGCGCCTGAGACGCTGCGCGATCTCGGCCTCAAGGAAGGCGAGCGGCCGCAGGCCAACGGCATGAGCTTGCCGCCGCTGCGCGTGCAGGCCGAGCTCGCGCCCGGCGCGCTGGTCGTCGATATCGGCATCGCGCAGGACATCCTGAAAATGCCCGGACAAGTCTCGCGCCTGTTGGTCGGCAAGGCCAAGGCGCCGCATGGCACGCTTGAGAGCGTGACCGGTGACAAGCTGCGCCTGGTCGAGCCGAGCGCCGAGAGCGAGCTCGAACGCCTCACCGACAGCTTCCATCTCAACCTCACCGCCTTCGGCCTGCTGTCGTTCTTCGTCGGCCTGTTCATCGTCAACTCCGCGATCGGGCTCGCCTTCGAGCAGCGGCTGCCGATGCTGCGCACGCTGCGCGCCTGCGGCGTCTCGGCGCGGATGCTCAACACCGTGCTGGTGATCGAGCTGGTGTCGCTGGCCCTGATCGCCGGTCTGATCGGCCTCGTCTGCGGCTATGTCATCGCGGCGGCATTGCTGCCGGATGTCGCGGCCTCCCTGCGCGGGCTTTACGGCGCGCAGATCCCCGGGCAGCTGTCGCTCAAGCCCGTCTGGTGGTTCGCCGGCATCGCGATCAGCATTTTCGGCGCGCTCGCCGCGGCGGCCGCGAGCCTCGCCAAGGCGATCCGGATGCCCGTGCTGGCGACCGCGCAACCGCAGGCCTGGCAGCAGGCGCAGCGGCGCTGGCTCATGCTCCAGAGCGCCGCGGCGCTCGCGGTGTTTGCGCTGGCCGCGGCTCTGATCCAGTTCGGCGATTCCCTGATCGCGGGCTTTGCGGTGCTGGCGGCGCTGATGCTCGGCGCGGCATTGATTTTGCCGATGGTCCTGCAAATCGCGCTCGCATTCGGCCAGCGCAGCGCGCGAGCGCCTGTTAGCATCTGGTTCTGGGCCGACAGCCGCCAGCAATTGTCGGGCCTGTCGCTGGCGCTGATGGCGCTGCTGCTCGCGCTCGCCGTCAATGTCGGCGTCGGCACCATGGTGGAAAGCTTTAGCCGCACCTTCCTGGTCTGGCTCGACGGCCGGCTCGCCGCCGACGTCTATATCAGCGCCGCCAGCGATACCCAGGCGAAGGAGATCAAGGCCTGGCTGCGCGACCGGCCGGAAGTCGAGGCGATCCTGCCCGGCGGCCGCGCCGACGCCCAGCTCGGCGGCGCGCCGATCGAAGTGCTCGGCCTGCCCGACCACACCACCTATCGCGACAACTGGCCGTTGCTCGACAGCACCGCCAATGCGTGGGTCAGGCTGCGCCCCGGCGACACCTGTCTGGTCAGCGAGCAGCTGTCGCGGCGGATGAAGCTTGGCCTCGGCGATCACATCGAAGTGCCCGCCCCCGGCGGCCCCTGGCCGCTCGAGATCGTCGGCATCTATGCCGATTACGGCAACCCCAAGGGCCAGATCGCGGTCAACTTCGCCGCGCTGACGCGACGCTTCCCGCAAACGCCGATGACGCGGATGGGCCTGCGCGTCGCGCCCGACAGGATCGCGCCGCTGATCACGGCGTTGCAGGAGAAGTTCGGCCTCGACGACCGCAACGTCGCCGACCAGGCGACGATGAAGCGGGAATCGAAGCGGGTCTTCAACCGCACCTTCTCGGTCACGGCGGCGCTCAACGCCTTCACGCTCGGCGTCGCCGGCATCGCGCTCCTGACCAGCCTCTTGACGCTCGCCAATTCGCGGCTGCCGCAGCTTGCGCCGCTGTGGGCGATCGGCCTGACGCGGCGCCGGCTCGCGGCGCTCGAACTCTTGAAGACCATGGCGGTCGCGTTGATCACCGCGCTGTTCGCGCTGCCGCTCGGCCTTCTGGTCGCGTGGTGCCTGCTTGCGATCGTCAATGTGAAGGCGTTCGGCTGGCGACTGCCGTTCCAAATCTTCCCGCTGCAGCTGATCGAGCTGCTCGCGGTGGCGATGGCGGCGGCGCTCTGTGCGGCGGCGCTGCCGGTCGCTAGACTGGCGCGCATGCAGCCGGCCAGCCTGATCCGGATCTTCGTCAATGAGCGCTAGCGGCACCATCACGCGCCGTGCCTTTGCCGGTGGCGCGCTGGCGCTCGCGCTTGGCGGCAAGAGCGTTGCGCAGGGCTTTGCCGGCCTCGGCGAGAATGCTGAAGGCTTTGCCGCCGTCACGCCGGGCAAGCAGTTCGCATTTCCAGCCGATCACGGCCCGCATCCGGAATTCCGGATCGAATGGTGGTACGTCACCGCGAACCTCACAGACGCCAGCGGCGCGGCCTACGGCACGCAATGGACGCTGTTCCGCCAGGCCATGAAGCCCGGCGGTCCGGCCGAAGGCTGGGCCAACCAGCAGGTCTGGATGGGCCATGCGGCGGTGACCAGCGCCGCCACCCATCGCTTCAGCGAGACCTTTGCGCGCGGCGGTGTCGGCCAGGCCGGTGTCGACGCGACGCCGTTCCGGGCCTGGATCGATGCCTGGGAAATCCGCGGCCTCGATGGGTTCGATGCGCAGACCGTCGCGCCGCTCGAGCTCAAGGCCTCCGCCGCCGACTTCAGCGCCACGCTTCGGCTTGCCGCCGACCGTCCGCTGGTGCTGCAAGGCGACCATGGCTACAGCCGCAAGTCGGATCGCGGACAGGCCTCCTATTACTACAGCCAGCCGTTCTACAAGGCGTCCGGCCGCATCGTCATCGACGACAGGCCGGTCGACGTCACGGGCATGGCCTGGATGGACCGCGAATGGAGCAGCCAGCCGCTTGCCGCCGACCAGACTGGCTGGGACTGGTTCTCGTTGCATCTGCCCGGCGACGAGAAGCTGATGCTGTACCGGCTGCGCCAGAAGGACGGCCGCGAGAACCTGTTCGGCAACTGGATCACGCCGGACGGCCGCTCGACCGAGATCGCGGCCAGCGGCAACAGCATCGCGCCGGTTGCGATCACCGAGATCGACGGCCGCAAGCTGCCGACAGCGTGGCGCGTCGCCCTGCCCGCGCGCGGCCTTGCCATCGAGACCACGCCGCTCAATCCAAAAAGCTGGATGGGAACCAGCTTCCCCTATTGGGAAGGCCCGGTCCGCTTCACGGGAAGCCACGCCGGAATCGGCTATCTTGAGATGACCGGGTACTAGGGCGGCGACAGAAGATCAGCGCAGTCAAAAAAATCAACTCGCCTGTCACACCGGTCGCTGTCGCGCCGTCATGACATCGGGGCCAACGGAACGAGAGGACACGCCCGACATGTACCACTACACGGCCATCGTCACCTGCCTTGCCGTCGCGTTCTATTTCTTCACCTCGACCCAGGTCGCGCGCGCCCGTGTCGCCTATGGCGTCAAGCTGCCGGCGATCTCCGGCCATCCGGATTTCGAGCGCATCTTCCGCATCCAGATGAACACGCTGGAATGGATGCCGATCTTCCTGCCGTCGCTCTGGCTGTTCGCGATCTATATCGGCGACGCTACGGCCGCAGCGATCGGGGCGCTCTGGGTGATCGGCCGCATCGTCTACTTCACCGGCTATCGCGAGGCGGTGGCAAAGCGCAGCCGCGGATTTGCCGTGCAGGCGACCGCGTGCATCGTGTTGTGGGTCGGCGCGATCGGCGGCGCGGTGTGGCGGCTGGTGCACGGGTGACGCCACGCATTCAGCCGTCGTCTTCCGTCGTCGTCCTGGCGAAAGCCAGGACGACACCACCATTGGATGCGTGCGTCACTTGGTCAGCGGGCAGCCGCTCTCCTTGGCGCTGAAGAACGCCTTGTCGCCAGGCACCACGGCGAGCTGCTTGTAATAATCCCACGGCTTCTTCGATTCCGACGGCTTCTTGACCTCGAACAGATAGAGGTCGTGGACCATGCGGCCGTTGGCGAGCACCTTGCCCTTGGCGAAGGCGTCGTCGACCGGCAGTTCCTTCAGCTTCGCGGCGACCGCTTCGCTGTCCTTGGTGCCGGCCGCCTTCACGGCCTTGAGGTAGCTCAGCGTCGCCGAATAGGTGCCGGCATGGATCATGCTCGGCATGTGGCCGGTGCGCTTGATGAAGCGCTCGCTGAAGGCGCGCGAGGCGTCGTCGTGATCCCAGTAGAACCCTTCGGTGAGCACGAGGCCTTGGGCTGCCTCCAGCCCGAGACCGTGCACCTCCGACAGCGTCATCAGCAGGCCGGCGAGCTTCTGGCCACCCCTGACGATGCCGAACTCGGCGGCCTGCTTGATCGAGTTGGTGGTGTCGAGCCCGGCATTGGCGAGCCCGATGATCTTGGCCTTCGAGCTCTGCGCCTGCAGCAGGAACGACGAGAAGTCCGACGAGTTGAGCGGCACGCGGACCGAGCCGACCACCTTGCCGCCCTTCGAGTGGACGATGTCGCTGGTGTCCTTTTCCAGCGCGTAGCCGAAGGCGTAGTCGGCGGTCAGGAAGAACCAGGTGTCGCCGCCCGCTTCCGTCAGCGCACCGCCGGTGCCGACCGCGAGCGCGCGGGTGTCATAGGCCCAATGGAAGCTGTAGGGCGTGCAGGCATCGCCCGAGATGCGCGAGGTCGCCGCGCCGACCACGATGTCGATCTTCTTCTTTTCCTTCGACAGCTCCTGCACCGCGAGCGCAACCGACGAGGTGGTGAGCTCGGTGATCATGTCGACGTTCTCGACCTCGTACCAGCGCCGCGCGATCGCGGTCGCGAGGTCCGGCTTGTTCTGATGGTCGGCGGTGACGATCTCGATCTTCTGGCCCAGCACCTCGCCGCCGAAATCCTCGACCGCCATTCGTGCCGCCTCGAGCGAATACTTTCCGCCGTAGTCGGCGTAGACGCCGGACTGGTCGTTCAGGATACCGATCTTGACACCCTGGGCCATCGCCGGCGCCGCAAGCATCAGGCTGCACGCCGCAACCGCGGCCAAAAATCCCGACTTCATCGTTATGCTCTCCCAGCAGTCTTTGATCAGGAAAAATCGGCGCGACATTATTTTATAACCCTGCGCCTGCCCATCCCTTCCCGCTCAGCCAATAGTATGGGCCCAACTCCGCAGCACGACCTCAAACCCGTCGTCCTGAGGTGCGAGCCTTGCGGCGCAATTGCGCCGCTGGGCGAGCCTCGAAGGGCGAACGGCCACCAGCCGGGCCGTGCACCCTTCGAGACGCGCGTTCCGCGCTCCTCAGGGTGACGGGAATGGAATCGCGTCTTAGTCACGGGGGCATCACCCCGCCACATTCGCCGCGGGCGCCGCCGGCTTGCCCTCGTTCTTTCCTTCCGCGAGGTTGCGCACCACCATGTAGAAGATCGGCGTGAAGATCAGGCCGAACAGCGTGACGCCGAGCATGCCGAAGAACACGGCGACGCCGACCGCCTGCCGCATCTCCGAGCCCGAGCCGGTCGACACCACCAGCGGCAGCACGCCGAGGATGAAGGCGAATGACGTCATCAGGATCGGCCGCAGGCGGAGCCGGCAGGCGTCGATGACCGCCTCCAGCCGCGGCTTGCCCTCGAGCTCGATATCGCGCGCGAACTCGACGATCAGGATCGCGTTCTTGGCGGCGAGCCCGACCAGCACCACGAAGCCGATCTGGGTCAGGATGTTGACGTCCTGGCCCATCAGGCGGACGCCGATCGTGGCCGCGAGCAGGCACATCGGCACGATCAGGATCACCGCGAACGGCAATGTCCAGCTGCCATATTGCGCAGCCAGCACCAGGTAGACGAACAGCACGCAGATCGGGAACACGTAGAGGCCGGCATTGCCGCCGGTAACCTGCTGGTAGGACAGGTCGGTCCATTCGAAGGTGAAGCCCGAGGGCAGCGTCGCGTCGGCGAGCTGCTTGATGGTGTTGAGCGCCGTCGTCGAGCTGGTGCCGGGCGCCGGCTCACCCTGCAGCTCGGAGGCAGCGTAGAGATTGTAGCGCGCGACGCGGTCGGGGCCGGAGGTATCCTTGAAGTCCACGACGCTGCCGAGCATCACCATGTCGCCGGCGGCGTTGCGGGTGCGCAGCCGCGCGAGGTCGGTGGTCTCCTTGCGGAACGGCAGGTCGGCCTGTGCGGTGACGTGATAGGTGCGGCCGAACAGGTTGAAGTCGTTGACGTAGGTCGAGCCGAAATAGGTCTGGATGGTGTCGTTGATGCCAGCGATCGGCACGCCGAGCTTCTGCGCCTTGACGCGGTCGATATCGACGAACAATTGCGGCGTGTTGGCGGTGAACGGCGAGAACACCGACGTCAGGTTGGGCGACTTGCGCGCCGCGCCGACCAGCTCGTCGGTGGCGGAGGCCAGCAGCTCGGGGCCGCGGCCCTGCCGGTCCTGGATGCGGATCGTGAAGCCGCCACCGGTGCCGATGCCGGACACCGCGGGCGGCGGGATCACGATGATGAAGGCGCCCTGGATCACCGACAGGCGTTTGCGCAGCTCTGCGGTGATCTCGGTGGCCGTCAGTCCCTTCTTCAGCCGCGCCTCCGGCTCATCGAACACCGGGAACAGCGCGGCGGCATTGCCGGCCTGCGTGCGCGTCGCGCCGGAGAAGCCGGCGAAAGCCGCGACGCGAACGATGCCGGGTGTATCGAGCGCAATCCGCTCGATCTCGCGCACCACGGCGGTGGTGCGCGCCAGCGACGCCGCGCCCGGCAGCTGCGCCGAGATGATGACGTAGCCGCGATCCTGCGCCGGGATGAAGCCCTGCGAGGTGGTTGCGAGCAGCCAGCCGGCGCTGCCGATCAGCACGACATAAATCGCGAGCATCACCACGGTGTGGCGAATCACGAAGTCGGCTACCGCCGCGTAGCCGTGAGCCAGCCGGTCGAACACGCGGTTGAACAATGCGGTGAAGCTGTCCCAGCCGCGCGCGATGATGTTCCAGCGCGCCGGCGGGCGCTTGTCCGCGTGCGGGACCAGGATCTGCGAAGCCAGCGCCGGCGACAGCGTCAGCGAGCAGAAGCAGGAGATCGCGGTCGCGACCGCAATGGTTACCGCGAATTGCTGGAAGAACTGCCCGGAGATGCCGCCGAGGAAGGCGGTCGGCACGAACACCGCGCACAAGACCAGCGCGATCGAGACCAGTGCGCCGCCGACCTCCTCCATGGTCTTGAGCGCGGCGTCGCGCCTGGACATGCCGTGCTCGAGATGGCGCTCGACATTTTCGACCACCACGATGGCGTCGTCGACCACGATGCCGACCGCCAGCACCAGGCCGAACAGCGTCAGATTGTTGATCGAGAAGCCGAGCGCGGCCATCACCGCGAAGGTGCCGACCAGCGACACCGGGATCGCGACGATCGGGATGATCGCAGGCCGCCAGCCCTGCAGGAACACCAGCACCACGATGACGACGAGCGCCATCGCCTCGTAGATGGTCTTGATCAGCTCATGAACCGATTGGGCGATGAATTCGGTCGGGTTGTAGCCGATATTGTAGTCGAGCCCCTTCGGGAAACTCGCCTTCATCTGCTCCATTGTGTCGGAGATGCTCTTGGCGGTGGCGAGCGCGTTCGATCCGGGCCGTTGTGTCACCAGCAGGGCCACCGCCGACTTGCGCAGCAGGAAGCTGTTGGTGGCGTAGGACAGCGCACCGAGCTCGACGCGGGCGACGTCGCGCAGGCGCACGGTGCGGCCGTCGGAGCCCGCCTTCACCACGATGTCTTCGAACTGCCTGATGTCCTTGAGGCGGCCGGTGAAAACCAGGTTCGGCTGGAAGGCACGATCGGTGATCGGCGGCTCCGCGATCTGTCCGCCCGCGATCTGCAGGTTCTGCGCGCGGATCGCCGCCAGCACCTCGGTCGAGGTCAGACCGAGATTGGCGATCCGGTCGGGATCGAGCCACAGCCGCATCGAGTAATCGCGCGCGCCGAACATCTGGATGTCGCCGACGCCGTCGAGCCGCAGCAACTGGTCGCGGACCTGCAGCAGCGCGTAGTTCGAGATGTAAAGCTGATCGAAGCTGTCGTCGGGCGACAGCATGAACACCACCATCAGGATGTCGGGCGAGTTCTTGCGCGTGGTGACGCCGTTGCGCTGCACCTCCTCGGGCAGCCGCGGCTGCGCGATCGCGACGCGGTTCTGCACCAGCACCTGCGCCTTGTCGAGGTCGGTGCCGAGCTTGAAGGTGGCGGTGATGGTGAGCTGGCCGTTCGAGGTCGCCTGGCTGTAGAGATACAGCATGTCCTCGACGCCGTTGATCTCCTGCTCGATGGGGGCGGCCACGGTGTCGGACACGGTCTGCGCCGAGGCGCCGGGATATTGCGTCGTCACCACGACGGTCGGCGGCACGACCTGCGGATACTCCGAGACCGGCAGCGTCGGATAGGCGATCGCGCCGACAATCAGCAGCACGATCGACAGCACCATCGCGAGGATGGGCTGGTTGATGGAAAGCCTGCCGAGATTCATGGCTTCGCACCTGCCGCCGGCTTCGCTTCCGCCGGGGCACCCGCGCCGGCCGGCGCCTGCGCCATCTTCGGGGTCACCTTGGCGCCGACGCGAGCGCGCTGCAGTCCATCCACGATCACATGGTCTTCCGCCTTGAGGCCTTCGCGGATCACCCGCAGGCCGTCATCGAGCGGCCCCAGCACGACCGCTCGAGCTTCCACCGTGTTGTCGTCCTTGACCACGAACACGATCTTGCGCGACTGGTCGGTGGCAATGGCGGTATCCGGGATCAGCAGCGCCTCATAGGGCGAGGAGCCGATGATGCGGACGCGGCCGAACTGGCCGGGCAGGATCGACAGATCCTTGTTCGGAATGATCGCGCGGCTGCGCAAGGTCGCGGTCGAGACGTCGAGCCGGTTGTCGAGGAAGTCCATCTTGCCCTCATGCGAGGGCTTGGTCTCGCCGGTCAGCGACACCTGCACCGGGTTCGCCGTGTCGCGCGAGCTCGGCCGCCGGCCTTCGAACCATAGCTTGCTGTTGCGCTGATAGGTCGCCTCGTCGACGTCGAAATAGATGTAGATCGGATCAAGCGACACGATCGAGGTCAAGAGCGTCGCGCCGCCCTCGCTGCCCTGCACGAGATTGCCCGGAGTAACCAGATGCCGGCTGACGCGGCCGGTGATCGGCGCCAGCACGTGGCTGAATTCGACGTTGAGCTGCGCGGCCTTCAGCGTGCCCTCGGCCTGCGTCTCGGCGGCGCGCGCCGCCTGCAACGCCTGACGGCGCTAGTCGACGACCTGCTCCGACACCGCGCTGGTCTGCACCAGGTTCAGCCCGCGCTCGAGATCACGTTTGGCAAGCTCCCCCTTGGCGCGTGCGTCGGCGAGCTGACCCTGGGCTTGCAGCACGACCGCCTCGAACGGGCGCGGATCGATGGTGTAGAGCAGATCGCCGGCGTGGACGATCGCACCGTCCTTGAACTCGAAACTGTCCACGAAGCCGCCGACACGGGCGCGGACCTGAACTTCCTCGATCGCCTCGAAGCGGCCGGTGAACTCGTCCCAGTCGGTGACCGTGCGCTTGACCGGCTGCGCGACGGTAACGGGCGGCGCCGGCGGCGCGGCCTGCGATTGCGCGCTCTTGTCGCCGCAGCCACTGAGCGTCAGCGCGGCAAGCAAGCCGAGCGGCGCGAGGCCGAGCCCGCCAAGACCGCGAAGCGAATCAAGCCGGCGGAGCGAATCATGGCGGCGAAGCGAATCGCGTTCGACGCCGTTAACCAGAGCCGGACGCTCCGTTGTGTCAATCGCACTCAATTCCTTCTCCCCCAGAACGACCACAGCAGGGCTACCAAAGTCGCATTTGAAATTGCAGTGATTCAAAGCGGATGGACCGCCGCAATGTTGCGGCAGTGGACGTCACAGATGTAGCCGACCCCCAGTCTGTTCAAGATGGGCGCCGGATCAAGCGAATAGTTGCGTAGTCTGAACGCCTTACGACACGCTCGCGAAACCGTGACGACGGGAAGGGACAGACTGGCTGGCCTTTCGAGGGCATGAGATCACAGACGGATCGCCCCGAATCAATCACAACGCGAATTCGCTTCACAGATTCGTCACACGGCGTCCGATTCGACTTTTGGCGCACAACCTCCGGCCGCAAATGGCAAAACCGGCCCCTTTTCCTGCGCTCTACCTCCCGCTGCATGGCCGAATCGTGGTTAACAGTGCGCTGTCATCCGGACACACATTGACACTCGGAAATATCGCCAATACGGTCTTGGTTGCCAAACAGTGAAATTTTGTTGGCCGCCGCATATTTCTCGAACATTCATCGGGCTTTGCCGCGGCGTGCGTGAGTGAAGGCGACTACGTAAATGGCAAGCGCATTTGATCTTGCTGATGTCACTGCTCCGCGGACATCGCGGCTTTCCCACATTGCGAGCGAGTCGGTGCGGTCTCCCGTGGCGGCTGGTCAACTTCAACGTGTGAACGGCTTCACACGTCCCCGTATCCAAAAATTGTAGATATTGACCGGCTTCCACGCCGGTTGCAGGAGTCCACATGACGACCATACCCGCCTATACAATCGGTGGTTTAACCCGTCCCGAACTCCATCTTGATCCGAGCGGCAATATCATCCTGGATCCGGCCGCGCAGGCATTCGTCGATGCGTATGGTCTGCAATACCTTTATCTCGGCTGCCCTCCCGGCACACCCTTTCCGCCGATCCACGGCTTCCTGTCGGCGCCGACCGACACCAATTCCGGCGCCAACACGGTCGTTGAAGGCGCCGCCGTCAACAGCTCGGTCAACATCACCGCACATTCCGACAGCCTGATCGGCCTCCCGGTCACCTATTCGCTGACGTCCGATTCCTCGCATGGCGGCTTCAAGATCGATGCCAATACCGGTGTGGTGACGATCGCCGACCCCACCAAGGTCGATTTCGAGAGCTCCGGCGGCAGCTATGTCGTAAATGTGCAGGCGACCGACGGCATCTTCGTCTCGTCGCAGAGCTTCACGATCGCGGTCAGCAATGCGCCGCCCTCGACACCGACCGACAGCAACGCCACCGCCAACGCCGTCAACGAAGGCGCCGCCGTCAACACACTGGTCGGCATCACCGCAGCGGCGGCCGACGTTAATGGCCCCGGCGTCACCTATTCGCTGACGGCGGACACCTCCAACGGCGGCTTCAAGATCGATCCCAACACCGGCGTCGTCAGCGTTGCCAATTCCGGCAAGATCGACTTCGAAACCGCGCCGGGTCACGCCTACAGCATCACGGTGCAGGCCAGCGATGGCCATGGCGGCGTCAGCTTGCAGACCTTCACCATCAACGTCAACGACCTGCCGGTCTCCACGCCGGTCGACGTCAATGCCGCCGCCAATGCCGTCGTCGAGGGCGCCGCCGCCAACACGCTGGTCGGCGTTACCGCCTCCGCGGTCGATCCGAACGGCCCCGCAACCACCTACTCGCTGACCGGAGACACCTCCGGCGGCGGCTTCAAGATCGACGCGAGCACCGGCGTCGTCACGGTCGCCGATCCCACCAAGCTCGATTTCGAGAGCAGCGCGCCCGGCCACGCCTACACCATCACCGTGCACGCGACGGCCGGCGCGACCTCGTCGACGCAGACCTTCACCATCAACGTCACCGACGCTCCGCCGTCCGCCCCCACCGACACCGACGCCACCGCCAACTCGGTCACCGAGGGCGCGGCTGCGGGCACCGTCGTCGGCGTCACGGCGCACGCGACCGACATCAACGGCGGAGCCGTGACCTATTCGCTGGTCGGCGACACCTCAGGCGGCGGCTTCACCGTCAATGCGGCGACCGGCGTCGTCACCGTCGCCGATCCGACCAAGCTCGATTTCGAAACCTCGCACGGCAGCTACACCATCACCGCGCAGGCCAGCGACGGCACGCTGTCGAGCACGCAGACCTTCACCGTCAACGTCACCGACGTGGCGCCGTCGACCCCGGTCGACAGCAATGCCGCCGCCAACGCCGTCGTCGAAGGCGCGGCCGTGGGCTCCACGGTCGGCATCACCGCGTCCTCGACCGACGTCAACGGTCCCGGCGTGACCTATTCGCTGACCGGCGACACCTCCGGCGGCGGCTTCACCATCGATTCCCACACCGGTGTCATCACCGTCGCCGATCCCACCAAGATCGACTACGAAAGCGCTCCCGGCCACGCCTACACCGTCACCGCGCAGGCCAGCGACGGCACGCTGACGAATTCGCAGACCTTCACCATCGGCGTCAACGAAGCCCCGCCGTCGAGCCCGGTCGACAGCGATGCCGCCGCCAATGCGGTTGCCGAAGGCGCCGCCGCCGGCACCGCGGTCGGCGTCACCGCATCGTCGACCGACGTCAACGGTCCGCCGGTGACCTATGCGCTGATCGGCGACACCTCCGGCGGTGGCTTCACCATCAACGCAACGACGGGCGTCATCACCGTCGCCGATCCCACCAAGATCGATTACGAGAGCAGCGGCGCGGGCCATTCCTATACGGTGACCGCGCAAGCCAGCGACGGCACGACCGCGAGCTCGCAAACCTTTACGATCGGTGTCACCGACGTTGCGCCGTCGGCCCCCGTCGACAGCGACGTCGGCGCCAACAGCGTCGTCGAAGGCGCGGCCAACGGTTCGACCGTGGGCATCATCGCGTCGGCGATCGACATCAACGGCCCGGCCGTGACCTATTCGCTCACCGGCGACACTTCCGGCGGCGGCTTCACCATCAATGCCGCGACCGGTGTCATCACCGTCGCCGACAGCAGCAAGATCGACTACGAGACCGCGGCGGGGCATGCCTACACCGTCACCGCGACGGCCAGCGACGGCACGCTGACGAATTCGCAAACCTTCACCATCGCCGTCAACGACGTCGCGCCGTCAGCCCCGGTCGACGGCGATGCCGCGGGCAACAACGTCGTCGAAGGCGCCGCCGCCGGCACCGCCGTGGGCGTCACCGCGTCGTCGACCGACGTCAACGGCCCGGCCGTGACCTATTCGCTGACCGGCGACACCTCCGGCGGCGGCTTCACCATCAACGCCACCACTGGCGTCATCACCGTCGCCGACCCGACCAAGCTCGATTACGAAAGTGCGCCCGGCCACGCCTATACAGTGACTGCGCAGGCCAGCGACGGCACGCTCACGAACTTGCAGACCTTCACCATCGCCGTCAACGACGCCCCGCCGTCGGCCCCGGTCGATGCCGACGCCGGTGCCAATTCGATCACCGAAGGCGCGGCCAACGGCTCAACCGTCGGCATCACCGCGTCGTCGACCGACGTCAACGGCCCGGCGGTGACCTATTCGCTGATCGGCGACACCTCTGGTGGCGGCTTCACCATCAACGCGACGACCGGCGTCATCACTGTCGCCGATTCCACCAAGATCGATTTCGAAAGCTCGGGCGGCAGCTACACCGTCGTTGCCCAGTCCAGCGACGGGACGCTGGCGAACTCGCAAACCTTCACCATCGCCGTCACCGATGTCGCGCCATCGACCCCGATCGATAGCGACGCCGGCGTCAACCGGGTCGCGATCGGCGCACCGGCCGGCTCGGGAACCGGCGTGACCGCATCCTCGACCGACGTCAACGGTCCCGCCGTGACCTATTCGCTGGTCGGCGACACCTCCGGCGGCGCCTTCACCATCAACGCGGCCACTGGCAAGGTCACGGTCGCCGATCCTACCAAGATCAACATTGCTGATCCGTCTTATGACGTCACGGTCGATGCCAGCGACGGCACCTTGCACAACCAGCAGACCTTCACCATCGCGGTCGTCGTCGACCAGGCACCGGTCGTCACCGCCGGCCACACGCTGAACTACACCGAGAACCAGGCCGCGACCGCGATCGATTCGGCGATCACCGTCACCGACGGCGACGACGCCAATCTGGTGTCCGCGACGGTGCAGATCACCGGCGGCTACGTCAACGGCGAGGACGTGCTCGCCTTCGCCAACACTGCCACCATCACCGGCACGTTCAATGCCGCGACCGGAACGCTGACGCTGACCGGCACCGACACGGTCGCCAACTATCAGGCCGCGCTGGCCGCGGTGACCTATCACAACACCAGCGACAACCCGTCGGGCGCGGCGCGCACCGTCACGATAACAGCCAATGACGGCACGCTCGACAGCAGCCCGGTGACCGACACCATCAACGTCACCCCGGTCAACGACCCGCCCGTTGTGGTCGCCGGCCATACGCTGAACTACACCGAGAACCAGGCCGCGACCGCGTTCGACCCGGCGATCACCGTGTCCGATGTCGACAACACCACGCTGGCCAGCGCGACCGTGCAGATTACCGGCAACTACGCCAACGGCCAGGATGTCCTCGCCTTCACCACCCAGAACGGCATCACCGGCTCGTTCAATGCGGGAACCGGCTTGCTGACGCTGACAGGCACAGCGACGGTTGCCCAATATCAGGCGGCGCTCGCCTCGGTGACCTATCAGAACACCAGCGACAACCCGTCGGGCCTGGCGCGTACGGTCACCATCATCACCAATGACGGCTCCGCCAACTCGGCTGCGGTCACCGACACCATCAATGTCACCCCGGTCAACGATCCGCCGGTCACGACGGCCGGCGGCACGCTGAACTATACCGAGAACCAGGCCGCGTCCGTGATCGATGCGTCGGTCAACGTCTCCGACGTCGACAGCGCCAACATGTCGAGCGCGACGGTTGCCATCACCGGCGGCTTCGCCGCCGGCCAGGATGTGCTGGGCTTCGTCAACCAGAACGGCATCAGCGGATCGTACAACTCCGCGACCGGCGTGCTGACGCTGACGGGCTCCTCCAGCGTCGCCAACTACAAGGCGGCGCTCGATTCCATCACCTATTTCAACTCGAGTGACAACCCGTCCGGCGCTGATCGCACCGTCAGCTTCACGGTCAACGACGGCAGCGCCAACAGCAACACCTCGACCTCGACCATCCATGTCACGCCGGTCAATGACGCGCCTGTCGTGAGCTTCGGCGCCATCACCGGATTCTCCGAGCCGCCGAACGGCACGCCGGCTTCGAGCTCGACGCCGGTCACGATCACGCCAAACCTGACGATCTCGGACGCCGAAGGCAACAACATCACCGATGCGACCTTCGTGCTGAACAATCTGAAGGCGTCGGACGCGCTCTCGATCGCAGGTCACGCCGGCACCAGCGGCGACATCGGCGGGATCCACTTCGACATCACCAGCACCGCCGGCACCGAAACGATCAGTTTCACCGGCACCGACACGCTGGCGCACTACAATGCGGTGCTCGACCTGATCCAGTTCAACAACACCAGCGAAAATCCCGACAGCACCGCGCGTTCCTATACCCTGACCGTGCACGATGACGGCGGCACCGCGAATGGCGGCAACAACACCGGGACGGCATCGACCACCGGAAGCGTGACCGCCGTGGACGATGCGCCCACCGCGGCGGTGCCGGCGGACAATTCGCTCGGCACTGCGTTCTCGCACACCGACTTTGCGATATCAGGCCTTTCGGTCGCCGACATCGATTCCGACCCCGGCACCGTCACGGCGACGGTTTCCTCCGCTCATGCGAACCTGACCTTCAACACCGCCGGACTGGCCAGCTTCACCAACAACGACAGCCACACGGTGACGCTGACCGGCACGGCCGCACAGGTCAACACCGCGCTGGCGACCCTGACATACAACAGCGATGACGGCTTCGCCGGCTCGGATACCGTGACGCTGAACGTCAGCGACAACGGCCACACCGGCACCGGCGGGCCGCTCACCTCGGGCGCCCAGACCTTCCATGTCGGCGTCGTGCCGCAGGTGTTCTACATCGACAACTCGGCCACGGCGCTGGCCAACAGCCACAATCTCGGCACCGCTGCCGACCCGTACACCTCGATCGCCGCCTTCAACGCGGCGAACCCGGCAGGGAGCGGCGACTACGTCGTGCTGAGGTCCGGCACCTACACCGAAGCCAACGGCATCAACCTCGCCAACGGCGTCAATTTGGTCGGCGGCAGCCACGCCCTGACCTTCACCAATCCGGTGACCGGCGCCCTGGTGACCGCCAACGCTGCAACCGGCACCGATCCGGTGATCAAGGTCACCGGCGCCGACAACGGCATCGACCTGCTCGGCGCGTCGGGCCACAGCATCAGCGGCGTCAGCATCGATACCTCGGCCTCGACCGGCATCGGCATCAGCGACGACGGCAACAATGTCGGCACCGTCTCGATGTCCGACATCACGGTCAAGACCGCCAGCGGCGCCGGCTTGAGCTTCACGCATGGCGGCACGATCACCGTCACCGGCAGCAACAACACCATCTCGTCCACGACCGGCACCGCACTCGACGTCGAGCACACCAACATCGGCGCGGGCAATCTGACCTTCAAGAGCATTTCGGCGACGGGCTCGTCGGGCAGCGCCGGCATCATCCTCGACACGACCGGATCGGCCGGCGGACTCACGGTCACAGGCACCGGCACCGCCGGCTCCGGCGGCACGATCAACAACAAGACCGGCGCGGACATCCTCAGCGGCACCGACGCCGGCGGACAGACGACGTCGGGCACCGGCGGAACCGGCATCTACCTGCACAACACCTCGAACGTGTCGCTGAGCGACATGTCGCTGCATGATTTCAGCAACTTCGCGATCTACGGCAACAACGTCACCGGCTTCACTTTTGCCGACGGCACGATCAGCGGCACCAACGGCACCAACAATGCCGGCGACCGCGAGGAAAGCAGCATCCGGTTCGACAACCTGCTCGGCACCTCTTCGATCACGGGGTCCAGCATCTCCGGCGGCTTCGACGAGAACATCGACCTCTACAACACCAGCGGAACGCTGAATCGCCTGACGATGGACAGCGACACGTTCGGCCTGATCGGCTCGACCGGCAACGATAACGTCCGCGGGCAGGTCTACAACTCTGCGACGGCCAACTACACCCTGACCAACAGCACGTTTGCCGGCACCCGGGCCGACTTCATCGCCTTCACCGCCAACAACAATTCGTCGATGGACGCCGTTGTCCGCGGCAACACCTTCCACAACGGCCAGGCCATCGTCCCCGGCGGCGGCACGGCGGTCGACATCAGGAGCGGATCCGGCGGCCTCGTCTCCGCCGCGACCACCACGTTCGACATCTCGCACAACATCCTGACCGACGGCGGCGCCAACGCGTTCGATACGGTCGGTATCTTCGTGGCGAAGGGCCAGGACAACGGCACGATGTCCGGGACGATCGCCAGCAATTCGATCGGGCCGGCGAAGGTGGGCTCGAACTCCGACGGCATCTTCGTCCGCGACGCCGGCGCCGGCACCCTGACGACGCTGATCCAGAACAACACGATCACCGGGGTCGGCAACAACGGCATCCATTTGCAGAACAACGACGGCAGTTCGACCTTGAACGCCACGATATACGGCAACTCGGTGTCGTCTCCGACTTCCGCCAATCCGTTTGCGGCACTCCTTGTCGACAACGGTGCGACAGCGACCGACACCAGCACGACGAACGTCGTGATCGGCTCGGGCACCGGCGGGGCCGGCACCAAGAACACGCTGAACCACAACGCGACCTACGCCACCGACGTCGAGCTGAGCAACTTCAACGGCAATACGCATCTGAACCTGTCGAAGAACGGTTCGACCTCGGGAACCGCTGCGGGCGTCATCACCGACGACAACACCAGCGGCACAGGCGCCATCACCGTCGACACCTCGGGCGGAAGCGGCACGACGACGCTCGTCGGCACGCTGCCGACGCTGCCGACCCCGGTCGCGCCGCTGCTCGCCACTGCGGGCGGCGTGCAGGCCACGACGCCGACCACGGGCGAAATGCACCTGACGCAGAGCCAACTCGACTCGGTCGTGTCGGCGGCGATCGATCTATGGGCGAAGGCCGGTGCCGGCGCCGGCCAGCTTGCAGCGCTGCATGCCGTCAGCTTCAGCGTCGCCGACCTCGCCGGCCAGATCGTCGGCCAGGAAGGCGCAGGCCACATCACGATCGACACCGATGCCGCCGGCCACGGCTGGTTCGTCGATCCGACACCGTCGGACAATTCGGAATTCACCAACACCCTCAACGCGTCCGGTAGCAATCTGCAGACCGACCCGTCGACGGCCGCAGCGGGTCATCTCGATCTCCTGACCACAGTGGTGCACGAATTGGGACACGTGCTCGGCCTGCCCGATACCATCTCGGCATCCGACGTCAACGATCTGATGTATATCGGTCTGGCCGACGGCGAGCGCCGGCTGCCGACCACGGCCGACCTGCCGAAGGACCACAGCATGGACCCCGGCCAGCCGCAGCAGAACTTCGTGTTCGCATCGAGCGCAGCGCCTTCGAGCCAGCAGCCGGCCAGTGCACCGTCTGCCGGCGTCGCCATGGGCCACAGTTTCGACTTTTCGGCGTTCGCCCAGACGCCGCAGGCCGATACAAGCCACACGATGGCCGTCGCCGCAAATGCCCCGACCTGGTCCGACCTGTTCAGCGGCCAGTCCAATGCCGGCAACCCGTGGGCCGGCCACGAGACGACGTTCGCCGCGATGGGCGGCACGCCGACCGACAATCATCTCCACACCCAGCACGATCTGCTGGTTTGATCGAACGTTACGCGAGACAGCGCCTGCCGGACCGATCCGGCAGGCGTTTGCCATTCGGCTTCGTCGCGTTCGCATCGAGCGCAGTGAAAGAACCTTCACATGATCGCAACGAAGCTCGTGCATCACGTGTCCGAGAAAAAATCGTGAAGGTCGAACAATCGTTGAGGTTGCGCTTGTTGTAAAACACGCTATCGTGCATTTCGTCATCGCGCGCAGCATTGCCTCGCATTTTCATTAATTGAGTCACTGACAAGACGGATCGTCTGGCCGGAGGATCGATGTCTCAACCCTATCTCTCGGAAATCAGGATGATGTCGTTCGGCTTTGCGCCGAAAGGCTGGGCGTTTTGCAACGGCCAGGTGCTGCCGATCAATCAGAATCAGGCCCTGTTTTCGCTGCTCGGCACAACCTATGGCGGCAACGGCACGACGACTTTCGCGCTACCGAACCTGCAGGGAAAAGTGCCGCTGCATATGGGCTCGGGCTTCGCGCTCGGACAGACCGCGGGCGAAACGTCCCACACCCTGACGATCGCCGAGATGCCGCAGCATCCTCACACCTTTCAGGGCACGACCAACAATGCCGACAATCCTGTGGTGACCGGCAATCTGATGGCGACGTCGGCCAATCTTTATACCGCTGCCAGCAATCTGACGACGCTCGACCCGAGCACCGTCGGCAATGCCGGCGGCTCGCAGCCTCACGAGAACATGCAGCCCTATCTCACGCTCAACTTCTGCATCGCGTTGCAGGGCATCTTCCCCTCCCGGAATTGAAGGACGCGCGCCATGGGCCAGCCTTACATTGGCGAGATACGTATGTTCGGCGGTAATTTTGCCCCGAACGGCTGGATGTTCTGCCAGGGACAACTCCTGGCGATCTCCGAGAACGACGCTTTGTTCAATCTGATCGGGACCACCTATGGCGGCGACGGCCAGTCGACCTTCGCCTTGCCCAACCTGCAGGGCCGCCTGCCGCTACACCAGGGCAACAGCTTCGTCATGGGGCAGAGCGCGGGCGTCGAGCAGGTGACGCTGACCACCCAGCAACTGCCCATCCACAACCACCCGATGTCGGCATCCCTGAACAACGCGACCGGCAGCACGGTGACGGGCAATGTCGTCGGTGTGGTGGGAGCTACTCAGATTTACCGCGAGGCCCCGGCCGCGTCGCCAATGGCGAGCCAGGCCTGCTCGTCGGTCAGCGGCAACCAGCCGCACGACAACATGCAGCCTTACCTCTGCGTCAGCTTCATCATTTCACTGTACGGCATTTATCCGAGCCAAAACTAGGACGGGACCATGTCTGATCAATTCCTGGCCGAGATCCGCATTTTCCCGTGCAACTTCGCACCCTCCGGATGGGCCTTCTGCAACGGCCAGCTGATGCCGATCTCGCAGAACACCGCACTGTTCTCGCTGCTCGGCGCCACCTATGGTGGCGACGGCAAGTCCAACTTTGCCTTGCCCAACCTGCAAGGCAGTTCGCCGATGCAACCGGGGCAAAGCTCGTTCGGCACCGTCTACGATCTCGGGCAGTCCGCCGGCACGACGACCGTGACCCTGCTGCAATCCGAAATGCCCCTGCACAACCACGGGGTTTTGGGCAATATCAATCAGTCCCAACTCGCCACACCCAGCCCGGTGCGATCGCTTGCGCGCGCAAACCCGGGGCAGGCCTACACGGCAACACTGACCAACATTTCGCCGTTCTCGGCAACCAGCTCGATTATGCCGATCGGCGGCGGCCAGCCCCATAACAACATGATGCCGTACCTCACCTTGAATTTCTGCATCGCGTTGCAGGGTATTTTCCCGGCGCGCGGCTGAGCCGGCCATGGCGGATGGTCCGCGCACGGACAGTGCTCTCGCGGCGTTCGGATGGACGCGCGCAGCGGATGCCGGCTTGAGCTTCCGTCGCATCGCCGAGGCCGATCTGCCCTTCCTCGGGCGGCTCTATGCCTCGACCCGCGTCGAAGAACTGGCCGTGACGCCGTGGAGCGCGGAGCAGAAGGCTGCGTTCCTGGCCATGCAATTCCGGGCACAGCACGTGCATTACCAGCACTATTATCCGACGGCCGACTGGCTGGTAACGATGCGCAACGGGGAGGACATCGGCCGTCTCTATGTCGACCGCTGGCCGAGCGAGCACTGCGTCATCGATATCGCCTTCCTGCCGGAATATCGCGGAGTCGGTCTGGGCGGTGCGCTGATGCGCGACCTGCTCGACGAGGCCGCCGGAGCCGGCAAGCCGATGTCGATCCATGTCGAGAAGTTCAATCCCGCGATGCGGCTCTATCGCCGGCTCGGCTTCGTCACCGAGGAGGACAAAGGCGTCTACGACCTGATGCGCTGGCGCGCGGCGGGAGCGACCGGCGCCCACGCCGCTTCAGCCTGAACAAAACGCGCCAGAGCATTTCGGTTCTGATTCAGTGAGAACCGAAGCTCTAGGTGAAGACCGCCTGATAGCCATTGCCATCTGCAAGCGGACCGACCGGCACCAGGAAGATCTCCATCACGCCGAGCGTCGGATGCCGCACCGGATGGATCGCCTGAGGCAGCCACGCTCCCTTTGGCCCGGCAAACAGCAGCGAGAACGCACCGCCCGGCCGCCCGCTGTTGCCCGCGGACTCGACCTTGGCAAGCTTCAGCGCCAAGACGTGATCTGCCGCCTGCATCTCGAACTCCGCGTCCTGATGCGGCGTGAAGTCATCAATCCGCAATGTCGCGAGGTCGACGGTGGATGTCATGCGCACGTTCCCAATTGCATGCGACGTGTAACACGCCGCGCGATGTTGCCGTCAAGGTTTCTGGCGGACGTCCGCAATCGAGGCCCTGTGTCGTCATTCCGGGGCGTGCGAAGCACGAGCCCGGAATCCATCACGCCGCAGTACCGTGGATCAATGGATTCCGGGTTCTCGCTTGGCGAGCCCCGGAATGACGAGAAGATGGAGTTGCCCCTGCCACTGAGTTGCCCGACGGCGCAAGCCCTTCGCTCAAAAATATTTCGGTTTATCGGAATGGAAACTCAGTGTATGGTTCGCCCGTCTCACCCGATCGAGGGGCGCTTCGCGATCGTCACGAACGCGGTGTGGGATGCGGTGGACGCTGAGCGCGCAGTCGACGAATGCGCGTGGATAGCGGACGGTGAAGTCGTGTGGTCCTGACGCCCTAGCGGCCGGTGTCCCCTTGGAAGACGCAATTGCGTCTTGCGAAGGCGGTGACAAAAAAGCCAAGTCTCGCCGGGGAGAGCGCGAAATAAGCCGTAACCCATCGCGCAGGGAAAGCCGGATTGCTCCGGTTACACCTGTGGTCCTACCCCCGTGCTTTCTACCTTTGCACGGGGCCCATGGGTGCGATCGGCACCCGGCTTTCCCTGCGCCCTCTGCTTCCAACGAGGGCAAGTAAACGCAAGACTCGGGTGCATCGCGCCGCGAGGATGCGGATGTATGTCTCAGCTGGCGCCACATATTCGATGTCGTCCCGGGCAAGCGCAGCGCGACCCGGGACCCATAACCACCAATGCCAATTGCTTATCCAGGGCTGGGGCCGCAGCTCACTTCAACAACGCAACCCTGTGGTTATGGGTCCCTGCTTTCGCAGGGACGACAGCGGAAGAGGCGGCGGCCTCCGCCGGGCGCCCCGGAGGAACTGATGACGGCCCCGATTTCCTCCGCTAACCTCCCCGCAAAGCGCCGCCAACAAGGCGGCGCATCCTGAGGGAGGACAGGCGCGTGCATCGAGGCCGTGTCGTATTCGGCGCCATGGACGAGGTGGTGTTCGGGCGCCCCGCCGCTGAGGCGATCGTCGAGCAGCTCGACCGACTGGGCGCGCAGCGCGCCTTCCTGATGGTGTCGGGCACGCTGAACCGCGAGACCGACGAGATCGAGAAAGTCCGCCAGGCACTCGGCGCGCGCTGCGTCGGCACCTTCGACCGGATGCCGGCGCATACGCCGCGCGCCGCGGTCATCGCGGCGACGGAACAGGCGCGTGATGCGAAGACCGATCTGATCGTCACCATCGGCGGCGGCTCGATCACCGACGGCGCCAAGGCGGTGCAGCTTTGCCTCGCCAACAACGTCACGACATCCGACGGCATCGAGGCGATCCGCACCCATGGCGGCGTCGCGCCCGAGATGAAGCCGCCCGTCGTGCGCCAGATCAGCGTGCCGACCACCATCGCCGGCGGCGAGTTCTCCTCGATCGCCGGCGTCACCAACGAGGCCAAGCGGCAGAAGGAGATGCTGCGCCATCCGCTGGTGATGCCGCGCGCCACCATCCTCGATCCTGAACTCTCGGTGCACACGCCGGACTGGCTGTTCCTGTCGACCGGCATCCGCGCCGTCGACCATTGCGTCGAGGGCATCTGCTCGCGCGAGGCGCATCCTTACGGCGACGCCCAGGCGCTGAAGGGACTGGAGATGCTGGCGCAAGGCCTGCCGCGGGTGAAGGCCGACCCGAAGGACATTTCGGCGCGGATGGATTGCCAGATCGGCACCTGGCTCTCGACCGGCCCGCTCGCCTCCGGCGTGCCGATGGGCGCGAGCCACGGCATCGGCTACGTGCTCGGCGCCGAGTTCGACGTGCCACACGGCCATACGTCATGCGTGATGCTGCCTGCGGTGATGCGCTGGAACAAGCGCGACAATGCCGACCGGCAAGCGCTGGTCGCGGCCGCGATGGGTCACGCGAACGCGGACGCGGGCGACGTGCTCGACCGCTTCATCCGCGACCTCGGCATGCCGCGCAGCCTGACGGACGTGCACGTCGGCCCCGAGCATTTTGATCGTATCGCGGCGGGTGCGATGCGCACGCCCTGGGTGCCGCGCAATCCGCGCAAGATCGACGGTCCCTCCCAGGTCCGCGAGATTCTGATGATGGCCGCCTGAAGCATGATCACGTCGCGAGCGAGGGGAAATAAAGTTCGATGTATACCGGCAAGCATGCTTACCTGCGCCCGCTGCAGCCCGCCTTCATCATGGCAGGGACCGGCGAGATCGTCACCTATCGCGAGCTGGAGGCGCGCTGCAACCGCCTCGCTCATTTGTTCCGCAAGCAAGGCCTGCGGCGGCTCGACCATTATTCGATCTTCATGGAGAACAACAACCGCTACCTCGAGGCCTGCGGCGCCGGCGAGCGGTCGGGCCTTTACTTCACCTGCGTCAACTCCTTCCTCACCGCGGGCGAGCTCGCCTACATCCTGACCAACAGCCAGTCGCGGGTCCTGGTCACCTCGAAGCTGAAGCTCGACATCGCGCGCGAGGCGCTGAAGGAGTGTCCGCAGGTCGAGCTCTGCATCGTGGTCGATGGCGACAGCGAGAGCGATCGCATTGTCGGGCTCGCGCAGGCGACCGCCGGCCTGCCGGCCACCCCGATCGCGGACGAGGCGCTGGGCACCGCGATGCTGTATTCGTCCGGTACCACCGGCCGGCCCAAGGGCATCGTGCGGCCGCTGCCGGAAGAGCCGCCGGGGCAAAACCTGCCGCTGTTCGATTTCCTGATTAAACTCTGGCACTACCGCGAGGGCATGGTCTATTTGTCGCCGGCGCCGCTCTATCACTCGGCGCCGCAGGCCGCGGTCAATCTCACCATCCGCATGGGCGGCACCGTCGTCATCATGGAGAGTTTCGATCCGGAGCGCTATCTCGAGCTGATCGAGAAATGGGGCATCACCCACAGCCAGCTGGTGCCGACCATGTTCTCGCGCATGCTGAAGCTGCCCGAGGAGGTCCGCAGCCGCTACGATCTGTCGTCGCTGGAGATCGCGATCCATGCCGCGGCGCCCTGTCCGGCGCTGGTCAAGGACGACATGATCAAATGGTGGGGCCCGATCATCCACGAATATTACGGCGCGACCGAGGGCCTCGGCTTCACCGCCTGCAACAGCCAGGAATGGCTCGCGCATCGCGGCACCGTCGGCAAGGTCCTGCTCGGCGACCTGCATATTCTCGACGAGAACATGCAGCCTTGCCCGAAGGGCACGCCCGGCACCGTCTGGTTCAAGACCGGCTCGCCCTTCGAGTATTTCAACGATCCGGCAAAAACCAGCGAGGCCCGTTCGGCGGACGGCAGCATGAGCACGGTCGGCGACGTCGGCTACGTCGATGACGACAACTTCCTGTATCTCACCGACCGCGCCACCTTCATGATCATCTCCGGCGGCGTGAACATCTATCCGCAGGAATGCGAGAACCTCCTGATCACCCATCCCAAGGTCGCCGACGCCGCGGTGTTCGGGGTGCCCAATGTCGATCTCGGCGAGGAAGTGAAGGCGGTGGTGCAGCCGGCCGACGGCATCGCGCCGGGGCCTGAGCTCGCCGAGGAGCTGATCGCGTTCTGCGCCGGCGCGCTGTCGCGCCAGAAGGTGCCGCGCTCGGTCGACTTCGAGGCCGAGCTGCCGCGGCTGCCGACCGGAAAGCTCTACAAGCGCCTGCTGCGTGACCGCTACTGGGGCAACAAGGCCTCGCGGATCGTCTGAGCGGTCGATGCAGCGGGCGGGAGCGATGCTGCGAGGCAGACCGGAGGATGCAACGGACTCGCCCGTTGTGCGGATTTCGCGCTATGCTCGGCAATCGCAAGCCAGCTTCGCCGGAGGCCGCCATGCCGTCGCCCCAACCGCGCGAGCCCGAGCCGGTAAAGGCCGGAAGGCTCGAATTCACCGCCGCCGAGATCGGTGCGCTCGCCCACCTCTATCGCGGCGAGGTCTACCGCAGCACGGTCTGGCGCACCCGCCTCGACAGCTCGACCAATTGGGCTGTTGTCACGACCGGGATCGCGCTGTCGGCGACCTACAGCAACGCAGAGGCCTCGCCGCTGCCAATGGTGCTGGTCGGCCTGCTGGTGACCGTGTTCCTGTTGTTCGAGGCGCGACGCTACCGCTACTTCAACGTTTGGCGTGCCCGCGCCCGGTTGCTCGAAACCGATTTCTACGCACCGATGATCCGCGGCGAAGGTCCCACGCCGAATGCGGCCTGGACCGAGCTGCTCGCCAAGGACTACCGCAATCCCAGTTACCACATCAGCCTTGCCCGTGCGATCGGCCGGCGGCTGCGCCGGACCTATGGCTGGATCTTCGCGATCCAGGCGATCGCCTATTACGGCAAGCTGGCGATCCATCCGCTGCCGCTGACCGCGGTGAGCGACATCTGGGACCGCGCCTCGATCGGCCCGATTCCCGGCGCCATCGTCGTTCTGGCCGGCGTCGCCTTCCACTCCAGCTGGGTGTTGTTCGCGTTCATCACGCGTCGCATGGAGATCGCCGACCGGCACACGCGGCACAAGCTGATCGCGATGGGGTGAGGTGCCGCGCCTCGCGTTGCCGCTGGCGGGCTTTTCCCCTAACCTCACATCAACAAGAAAAGTCAGGGAGGATGTGCCGATGGACGTGATCCCACTGCGTCAGGGGTTCGGAGCGGAACTGCGCGGCGTCACGCTGTCAGATGTTGCCGCCAGCGATGCCGCCTATGCGGCCGTGCGCGCGGCGTTCGAGGAACATTCGGTGCTGGTATTCCGCGGCCAGCAGGTCGATGACGACATCCAGCTCGCCTTCTCGCGCCGCTTCGGCCCGCCCGAGGTGACCAAGGTCGGCTCGATGGGCACCGGCTCGCATTTCGTGATCCTCTCGACCTTCGGGCCCGACGGCCAGGTGGTTCCGTCCGATCATCGGCAGCAGCTGCGCGCCAGGGCCAACCAGCTCTGGCACACCGACTCCTCCTTCAAGCGCGTGCCGGCGCTGACCTCGATCCTGTCGGCGCGGATCATCCCCGAACATGGCGGCGAGACCGAATTCGTCTCGATGCGGCTTGCCTTCGAGCGGCTCGACAAGGAGGTGGCGAGGCGGCTGGAGAACTCATTCGCCTGGCACTCCTACGCGCATTCGCGCAGCAAGGTGGCGACGGGGCTCGCAACATCAGAGGAAGTCGACGCGCTGCCGCCGGTGTGCTGGCGCATGGTCTGGCGCAATCCCGTCAACGGCCGCGGCGCGCTGTATCTCGCCTCCCACGCCTATGGCGTCGAAGGCATGGATGCCGAGGCCGGCAAGGCGCTGATCGAGCAATTGACCGAAGCCGCGACGGCGCCTGGCGTCAGCTACCTGCACCAATGGAAGCAGGGCGATGTCGTGATGTGGGACAACCGCGCCACCATGCATCGCGGCCGCCCCTGGCCGGCGCACGAGGGCCGCCTGATGATCCGCACCACGATCTCCGCGACCGAGGCCGATGGCGTCGCCAGCGTGAGCCCACCCTCGTCGCAGGCGGCGGAGTGATGCGAATGCTGTACCTGTTGTACCGTCATCCTGAGGAGCGCGCTCTTGCGCGCGTCTCGAAGGATCGACGGCCCGACCGGTGGTCGTGCATCCTTCGAGGCTCGCTCCGCTCGCACCTCAGGATGACGGAGAACACGTCGACGGCCACACTTGCAACCGGCGACAAACTGTCGCTGATTGCAGACCGTTCACTCCGCACGCCTCGGCATCAGCAACCAAATTCGAACGGGGATTCGCCGCTGCATAGCAAAACACGCAAAGTTCCCCGTAATCACACGCATTATTCCCGGTCCATGGATATTTTAATGCTCTGGCGTCATCCCAATTGCCAATCCCCGCACGACCCTCGCTGGTTGCCCGGCGGCCTCACCGTGGTATCGTCGATGCCAATCGGCCATTGAGACCGAAATGTGGGAGGGACCATGCGGAGCGTGCAAGCGCTGGCCGTCGCGGTGTTGTCTGTGCTGACTATCAGCGGCGCTTCACTCGCAGCCGAACCGAAATCCGGCGGCATCTTCAGGATCTATCACCGCGACAGTCCCGGCAGTGCCTCGATCCATGAGGGCGCGACCTATTCGCTGAACGTGCCGTTCATGCCGATCTTCAGCAATCTCGTCATTTTCGACCAGCATATCGCCCAGAACAGCGCCAGCACGATCCGGCCCGAGCTTGCGGAGAGCTGGGCCTGGAGCGGCGACAACAAGACGCTGACCTTCAAGCTGCGCAAGGACGTGAAATGGCACGACGGCAAGCCGTTCACCGCGGCCGACGTCAAATGCACCTTCGACATGCTGATGGGCAAGTCGCAGCAGAAATTCCGGCAGAATCCGCGAAAATCCTGGTACGACCAGGTCGACGAGGTCACCACCAACGGTGACCTTGAGGCGTCGTTCAAGTTGAAGCGGCCACAGCCCGCGCTATTGTCGCTGCTCGCCTCGGGCTATACGCCGATCTATCCCTGCCACGTGTCGCCGGGCGACATGCGCACCAAGCCTGTCGGCACCGGGCCGTTCAAGTTCGTCGAGTTCAAGGCCAACGAGTCGATCAAGCTCACCAAGAACCCCGATTACTTCAAGAAGGGCCTGCCCTATCTCGATGGTATCGAGTTCACCATCATCACCAACCGCTCGACGGCGATCCTCGGCTTCGTCTCGGGCAAGTTCGACATGACGTTCCCGACCGAGGTCTCGATCCCGCTGCTCAAGGACGTCAAGTCGCAGGCGCCCAATGCCGTCTGCGTGGTGGAACCGAACAACGTCTCCACCAACATCATCATCAATTCGAGCGGACCGCCGTTCGACAACATCGACATCCGCCGCGCGCTGGCGCTGGCGCTCGACCGCAAGGCGTTCATCCAGATCATGTTCGAGGGCCAAGGCGATATCGGGGGCACAATGGAGCCGGCGCCGGACGGCCTGTGGGCAATGCCCAAGGACATGCTTGAATCGATCCCCGGCTACGGTCCCGACATCGAGAAGAACCGCGAGGAAGCCCGTAAGCTGATGCAGAAGGCGGGTTACGGCCCGGACAAGCACCTGCAGATCAAGGTGTCGACCCGCAACATCGCGGTCTACCGCGATCCCGCGATCATTCTGATCGACCAGATCAAGAGCATCTATATCGACGCCGAGCTCGACGTCGTCGACACCGCGCAGTGGTTCCCGAAGATCGCGCGCAAGGACTATTCGCTCGGCCTCAACCTCACCGGCAATGCCGTCGACGAGCCCGACCAGTCCTTTTACGAGAACTATGCCTGCGGCTCGGAGCGGAACTACACCAACTATTGCAACAAGGACATCGAGAAGCTGTTCGACCAGCAGTCGGAAGAGACCAACCTCGACAAGCGCAAGAAGCTGGTCTGGGAGATCGACAAGAAGCTGCAGGAAGACGTCGCGCGTCCGATCATCTTCCATGCCCGCACCGGCACCTGCTGGCAGCCTTACGTGAAGAATGTCACGATCATGTCCAACAGCTCCTATAACGGCTATCGTTACGAAGACGTCTGGCTGGACAAGTAGCGCGAAGAAGATTCGAGATCAGGGAGAGGGCCAGGGTGTTTGCCTATATCGTGCGGCGGCTGTTCCTGATGCTCGTGACCCTGTTCGGGATCTCGGTCATCATCTTCGTGCTACTGCGGGTCGTTCCGGGCAACATCGTCGACATCCTGTTCGACGCCGCGGGCTTCGTCGATCCCGCCGACAAGGCCAATCTCGAGCGCGAGCTCGGCCTGAGCCAACCGATCGTGATCCAGTACCTGCACTGGATCGGCGGCCTGCTGCGCGGCGACCTCGGCTATTCCTACGTCTCGGAAAAGCCGGCGCTGGAGGAAATCCTGCCCCGGATTCCGATCACCGCGCGGCTTGCGGGCCTGGCGCTGCTGTTCTCGGCCTCGATCGGCATCCCGCTCGGCGTCATCAGCGCCGTGCACCAGGGTTCAAAGCTCGACTACGCGCTGCGCGTGGTCAGCCTCAGCGGCCTGTCGCTGCCGTCGTTCTGGCTCGGCCTGCTGGTCCTGATGGCCTCGGTCTCGCTGTTCGGCACGATGCCGATCTTCAACCCCAACCCGAAAACCTGGACCGAGGCACTCGCGATCTATGCCGTGCCGGCGATGGCAGTCGCCTTCCGCAGCGCGGCACTGACCATGCGCATCACCCGCTCCTCGATGCTGGAAATCCTGCGCCAGGACTATATCCGCACCGCGCGCGCCAAGGGCGCCTCCGAGGCCTCCGTGAACTATCACCATGCGCTGAAGAACGCGGTACTGCCGGTCATCACCGTGATCGGCATCGAGGCCGCATTCCTGATCGGCGGACTGATCGTGACGGAAACCGTGTTCAACATCCCCGGCATCGCCCGCTTCCTGGTCGAGGCGCTGCGCTGGCGCGACTACCCGATCGTGCAGAACCTCGTGATGTTCATCGCGGTGGTCGTGGTTGTCGTGAATTTCATTGTCGACATGCTCTATGCGGCGATCGACCCGCGCATCCGGTTTGGGGACTAGCATGATCCGGAAAAGTGGGACCCGGTTTTCCGATAAGATCATGCTCAAATAGAGAGCCCGATGGCGACGATCAATTTCGAAAGTGAACTGCGACGCGCCGGGGCCAACGCCACCGGTGGCTGGGGGCGGCTGGCGTTCCTCGCGCAGCGGCATGTGCTCGGCACCGTCGGCCTGATCATCATGCTGCTGTTCGTGCTGACCGCGATCTTTGCCAATGTCATCAGCCGCTACGATCCGCTCAGCGTCGATTCCGCGCACCGGTTGGCCGCCCCCTCCATGCTGCACTGGTTCGGCACCGATTCCTTCGGCCGCGACGTCTGGAGCCGCATCGTCCACGGCGCGCGGATCTCGCTCGCCGTCGGCATCGGCTCCACGACGCTTGGCGCCACGCTCGGCGTGATCGTGGGTCTCACCTCCGGCTATCTCTCCGGCTGGGTCGACCTCGTGTTCCAGCGGGTGACCGACATCCTGCAATCGCTGCCGCTGCTGGTGCTCGCGCTGGTGATGACCGCGGCGCTCGGCCCCTCGTTGCCGAACGTGATCCTTGCGATCGCGATTCCCTTGATCCCGACCGTTGCCCGCGTGATCCGCGCTAACACGCTGGCGCTGCGCGAGCAGCCTTTCGTCGAGGCCGCCAAATCGATCGGCATGAGCGAGACACGGATCGCGCTGCGCCATGTGCTGCCGAACACCATCGCACCGCTGATCGTGCTTGCCACCGCGCAACTCGGCTCGACCATCCTGACCGAGGCGTCGCTGTCGTTCCTCGGCCTCGGCATTCCCGAGCCTTATCCGTCCTGGGGCCGCATGCTGTCGGAATCCGCCGCCGAATATGTCCGCACCGCGCCGTGGCTGGTGATATTTCCTGGCATTGCGATCAGCCTCGCGGTGTTCGGCACCAATCTGTTTGGCGACGCGCTACGCGACATCCTCGATCCGAGGCAGCGCGGCTGATGAGTGAGGCTGTGACGCTCGATACGGTTCTAGATGTGAAGAACCTGCAGACGGTGTTCTTCACCAATTCCGGCCTGTTCCGCGCGGTCGACGACGTCTCGTTCTCGGTCGGCCGCAGCGAGACGCTCGCGATCGTCGGCGAATCCGGCTGCGGCAAGAGCGTCAGCGCGCTCTCGATCATGCGCCTGGTGCCCGATCCGCCCGGTCGCATCGTCGGCGGCTCGGTCACGCTCGAGGGCACCGACCTCTTGAAGCTCGATGATGCCGCGATGCGCGACATCAGGGGCAACCGCATCTCGATGATCTTCCAGGAGCCGATGACCTCGCTCAATCCGGTGATGCGGATCGGCGACCAGATCATCGAGGCAGTGCGCCTGCATCAGAAGGTGAGCAGCAAGGAGGCCTGGAAGCAGGCCGTCGACATGCTGCGGCTGGTGCGCATTCCGGAGCCGGAGCGCCGCGCGCAGGAATATCCGCATCAGCTGTCCGGCGGCATGCGCCAGCGCGCCATGATCGCGATGGCGTTGGCGTGCCGGCCGGCGCTGTTGATCGCGGACGAGCCGACCACGGCGCTCGACGTCACCATCCAGGCGCAGATCCTCGCGCTGATCGTCGATCTGCAGAAGCGGCTCGGCACCGGGCTGATCCTGATCACCCATGACCTCGGCGTCGTCGCGCAGACCGCGCAGCGCGTGATCGTGATGTATGCCGGCAAGAAGGTCGAGGAGGCGACAGTCGAGGCGCTGTTCGAGACGCCGCTGCATCCCTACACGCGCGGCCTGATGGCCTCGATGCCTGCGGTTATCGCGCTCGGCGCGAAGACCGATGCGCGACTGACCGAAATTCCCGGCATGGTGCCGTCGCTGACCAATCTGCCGCCCGGCTGCGCCTTCGCGCCACGTTGCAAGCTCGCGATCGACCGCTGCCGTCAAGAGTATCCGCCGCTCGAGGAGGTCAAGAGCAAGCACTGGGCGGCATGCTGGCGCGCCGGCGAGATGGCGGAGGCGTCGTTATGACCGAGCAGCGCCCGCTCCTCGAGGTCACCGATCTCGTCAAGCACTACGCGGTGCGCGGCGGCGTGCTGCGCCGGCAGGTCGGCACCGTGCATGCGGTCGACGGCGTCAGCTTTTCGCTTGGCGCGGGCGAGACGCTCGGCCTGGTCGGCGAATCCGGCTGCGGCAAGTCGACGGTGGCGCGCACCGTGCTGCGGCTGGTCGAGCCGACCAGCGGCGCGATCAAGCTGGATGGCGAGGACATCGCGCCGCTCAGCAAGACCGCGCTGCGGCCCTACCGCCGCTCGATGCAGATCGTGTTCCAGGACCCGTTCGCCTCGCTCAACCCGCGCATGACGGCGGGCGACATCGTCGGCGAGCCCCTGATTGTGCATGGCTTGGCAACCGGCGCGAAGAAGCAGGAGCGCGTCGCGGAGTTGTTCCAGCAGGTCGGCCTGCGGCCCGACCAGATGAAGAATTTTCCGCATCAATTCTCCGGCGGCCAGCGCCAGCGCATCTGCATCGCACGCGCGCTGTCGCTCGGACCGCGACTGATCGTCTGCGACGAACCGGTCTCCGCGCTCGACGTCTCGATCCAGGCGCAGGTGATCAATTTGCTGATCGACCTGCAGCGCCAGCAGAATTTTTCCTACCTCTTCATCGCGCACGACCTCGCGGTCGTTGCCCATATCAGCCACCGCGTCGCGGTGATGTATCTCGGCCGCATTGTCGAGATCGCGGACAAACACGAGCTGTTCGCCAATCCGCGCCACCCCTACACCCAGGCGCTGCTTGCCTCGGTGCCGGTCGCTGACCCCAAGGCCAAGCGGCTCGCACCGATGATCGACGGCGACGTGCCGAGCCCGATCAACCCGCCCTCAGGCTGCGCCTTCCACACCCGCTGCCGCTACGCGATCGACCGTTGCAAAACGGAGCGCCCGGTGCTGCAGGCGGCCGGTGCGGGGCATCAGGTCGCCTGCTGGCTGAATGACGGGACGGGGCGTGAAGAATAATTCCGCTGTCGTCCCTGCGAAAGCAGGGACCCATAACCACCGTTGCTCGTTGATGCACCGAACTGTGGCCGCAGCCTGCTCCAACAACACCGATCGGTGGTTATGGGTCCCGGGTCGCGCTGCGCTTGCCCGGGACGACAGTCCCTATGCGGCCGCCTCGATCTCCACGACGATCTTACCCGTCGTTACCTGCTCACCCTCGGCAACATCGATCGCCGACACCGTGCCCGCGACGCCGGCGGTGTGGACGTGCTCCATCTTCATCGCTTCCAGCGTCATCACCGGCTGGCCGGCCGCGACCTTGTCGCCGGCCTTCACCAGCACCGCGACGACCCGGCCGTTCATGGCGGCGCGCACCTTGCCATCGCCTCCGGCGGCCGACGCGCTCTCCGGCGGGGCGAGCGTGAGATCGCGCGCCGACAGCGTCACGCCGCGATGCAGGATGTAGAGCCGATCGCCGTCGCGCAGGAATTTTGCCTGCTCCATCAGGCCGTCATGGTGGAAACGGATGCTGTCCTGATCCAGCTCGTCGATCGCAAAGCTGAAGCGATCGCCGTTGCGGGTCGCGACGTAGCTGCCGTCGCGTTCGGGAACAATCTCGATCTCCTGCACGCCGTGGCCGAGATCTATCCGCAGGCCGAGCGGGAACGTCGCCGACAGCGACCGGCCGCGTTGCCAAGGCGGCGCGTGCGGATTGGTGACGTAGAGCAGCAGCGCCGCCAGCGCGAGGTCGCTACCCCGATCGGGCCGCGGCGCCAGCAACGCATCGCGGTTGTTGCCGATGAACGCCGTGGTCGCCTCACCCTTGGCGAAGACCGGATGGCGCAGGCAGTCGATCAGGAAACCCTGATTGGTGGTGACGCCGAAGGCCGTGACCTGCTCCAGGGCGCAGATCAGCTTGCCGCGCGCCTCGTCGCGGGTCTTGCCATGGCTGATGACCTTGGCGATCATCGAATCGTAGAACGGCGGAATCTCCGAGCCTGATTGCAGCGCGTGCTCGACGCGGATGGCATCGGGCATCTGCCAGCGCGCCATCGTGCCGGATTGCGGCATGAAGTCGTGCCCGGTGTCTTCCGAGCACAGCCGCACCTCGATGGCATGACCCGAGAACGGGATGTCCTCCTGCTTGAGGCCGAGCGGCTCACCGCCGGCGACGCGGAGCTGCAGCTCGACCAGATCGAGCCCGGTGATCGCCTCGGTGACGGGATGCTCGACCTGAAGCCGCGTGTTCATCTCCATGAAGTAGAAATTGCCGGCGCGATCAAGCAGGAATTCCAGTGTGCCGGCGCCTTCATAGCCGATCGCCTTGACGGCCTGCACGGCGACCGCACCCATCCGCGCGCGCAACTCCGGTGTCACCGCCGGCGACGGGGCCTCCTCGATCAGCTTCTGGTGCCGCCGCTGCACCGAGCAATCGCGCTCGCCGAGATGGATGGCGTTGCCATGGCGGTCGCCGAACACCTGGATCTCGATGTGGCGGGGATCGACGATCGCGCGCTCGAGGATCACGGTGGGATCGCCGAACGCGCCCTGCGCCTCCGACCGCGCGCTGCGCAGCGCGTCCGGAAAGGCCGCAGCGTCTGCGACGAGCCGCATGCCGCGGCCGCCGCCACCGGCGACCGCCTTGATCATCACGGGGAAACCAATCGCCTTGGCCTCCGTCAGCATCACGGCATCGCCCTGATCGGCGCCCTGATAGCCGGGCACGCAGGGCACGCCGGCCTTTTGCATGATCTCCTTGGCGCCGGCCTTGTTGCCCATCGCAAGGATCGCTTCCGGCGACGGGCCGATGAACACCAGCCCGGCATCGCGGCAGGCTTGCGCAAAGTCCTCGTTCTCGGCGAGGAAGCCGTAGCCGGGATGCACCGCGCCGGCGCCGCTCGCCTTGGCGGCTGCGATGATCGTGTCGATCTTCAGATAGGATTGCGCCGGCAGCGCCTCGCCGATCCGCACCGCCTGATCCGCCTCGCGCACATGTAGCGCGTCGCGGTCGGCGTCCGAATAGACTGCGACGACGCCATAGCCGAGCCGCCGCGCCGTGCGCATGACGCGCAGCGCGATCTCGCCGCGGTTGGCAATCAGGATCTTGAAGAACGGTGTCCGCTTCACGATTGCCCCACTCATGGCCGCGCCACCGAGAACTGCATGCGCAGCGGGGTGCGCGCCTCGGCCTCGCGGCAGATCGCCAGCACCTCGGCGAGCACGCTGCGGGTGTCGCGCGGATCGATCACGCCGTCGTCGAGCACGCGGGCGCTGGTCGAGAACACGTCCATCTGGCCATCGAACACGCCCACAATCTGCGCCTTCATCGCCTCCAGCTTCTCCCTCTCGATCGGCTTGCCACGCCGCGCGGCGGCGGCTTCAGTGACGATCGCCATGGTTTCGGCGGCCTGCTCACCACCCATCACCGCGGTCTTGGCATTGGGCCAGGAGAAGCAGAAGCGCGGATGGAAACCGCGGCCGCACATGCCGTAATTGCCGGCGCCGAACGAGGCGCCGCAATACAGGGTGATCTGCGGCACCGTCGCCGAGGTCACCGCCTGGATCATCTTGGAGCCATGCTTGATCATGCCGGCTTCTTCATAGGCCTTGCCCACCATGTAGCCGGTGGTGTTGTTCATATAGAGGATCGGCGTGCGCGACTGGCAGCAAGCCTGGATGAAGTGCGTCGCCTTGTTGGCGCCGGGCACGTCGAGCGGGCCATTGTTGGTGATGATGCCGATCGCCTGCCCTTCGATACGGGCGTGACCGCACACCGTCGCCGGGCCGTAATTTGAGCCGAATTCGGTGAAGTCGGAATCGTCGATGAAGCGCGCGATCGCCTGGCGGATGTCGACGGGGCGCTTGTGGTCCATCGGCATGATGCCGAGCAGTTCCTCGGCGTCATAGCGCGGCGGCTTGAACGCGGCCGGCTCCGATCTCGGTCGATCCCATGGCAGCTTGGCCATGATCTCGCGCGCGATGCGGAGCGCATCGCGGTCGTCCTCGGCGAGATAATCGCCGAGGCCCGAGATCGAGGTGTGCATCTCGGCGCCGCCGAGCTCCTCCTCGGTCGCGATCTCGCCGGTGGCAGCCTTCAGCAAGGGCGGCCCGGCCAGGAAGGCGCGGGTGCGGCCGCGCAACATCACGATGTAATCGGAGAGGCCGGTCTGATACGCGCCACCCGCGGTCGAGGAGCCATGGGTGACGGTGACGACAGGAAGCCCCGCCGCCGACAGCCGCGCGAGATTGCGGAAGATATTGCCGCCTCTGACAAAGTCCTCGACCCGGTAGCGCAGCAGATTGGCTCCGGCACTCTCGACGAGCTGCACATAGGGCAGCTTGTTCTCCAGCGCGAGCTCCTGCACCCGCAGCGTCTTGTCGAGGCCATAGGGCTGCAGCGCGCCGGCATCGATGCCGGCATCATTGGCGCTGATCATGCAGCGGATGCCGGAGACGAAGCCGATGCCGGCAACCAGCCCGCCGCCGGGCACGCTCTTGTCGGCGTCAGCCAAATCGAACATGTAGCCGGCGAGCGTCGAGAGTTCGAGGAAGGGCGAGCCGGGATCGAGCACCAGCGCAACGCGCTCGCGCGGCAACAGCTGGCCGCGCTTGTGGAAGCGGTCCTTTGCCGCGGCGGAGGCCGCGCGGGTCCGCTCCTCCAGCCCCCGCATCCGGGCGATCAGCGCCAGCATGCCGTCGCGATTGCCCTGGAAGCCGGCGCTGCCGGTGGAAATCGTATTCTCGATAATGGCCACTAGGCGCGCTCCACAAAATGCCCGCTGTATTGCTGCCGCAGCTCGACCTTGCGCAGCTTGCCGGTCGCGGTCATCGGCATTTCCTCGAGGATACGCACCAGCTTCGGCACCTGGAAGCCGCCGAGATGCTTTCTGCAATGCGCCTCGATGCCGGCCTCGTCAGCCACCGCGCCGGGCTTCAGCTTGACGAAGGCGGAAACCGCCTCGCCCCATTGCGGATGCGGCAGCCCGACCACGGCAGCGTTCTGCACGGCGGGGTGCGCCAGCAACGTCTCCTCGATCTTGACGGAGGCGACATTCTCGCCACCCGACTTGATCATGTCCTTCTTGCGGTCGAGGAACAGCACCTCGCCATTGCCGTCGATCAGGGCAAGGTCGCCGGTATGGTGCCAGCCGAACTTGCGCGCTTCCTCGGTCGATTTGGGGTCCTTGTAATAGCCCATCATCACGTTGGGCCCGCGATGCACCAGCTCGCCGATCTCGCCGCGCGGCAGAAGGTTGCCGTTGTCGTCCATGATCGCGGTCTCGTTGACAACAAGCGACTCGCCCCAGTAATTGCCGAAGCGGTCGAGCTGCACCTCCGGCCGCGACATCGTGGTCGCCGGGTACATTTCGGTCTGGCCGCTGGACAGCACGAAATTCGGGCACAAGTCCGCCATCGCGCGTTCGAGCAGCGGCTTGCCCATCGGCGCCATGGTGTAGATGCAGCAGCGCAGGCCCGACAGGTCGTAGTCGCGCCGGCGCGGATGATCGAGGATCGCCTGGTACATCAGCGACAGGCCGACGAACACGCTGAGCCGATCGCGGACGATCGCCTCCATGCAGACCACCGGATCGAAGCCGCGCATCAACGCCATGCGGCCGCCGACCGAGAGATAGCTCAGCAGCAGCACATGGCCGGCGCAGTGGAACAGCGGAAACTGCCCGGTGATCCCGTCGTCACGCGAGAGCTGCATCTCGATGCAGTTGCTCATCACGGCCATCACCACCGCGAGGTGGCAATGCATCGCGCCCTTCGGCCGCGACGTCGTGCCCGACGTGTAGATGATCATCGCAAGATCGCGGTCGTTGATCTCGATCTCGGGCTCGATATCGGATTGCCCTTCCAGGAGATCGTTGAAGCTTTGCAGCCCGGTCTTGCCGGCATTGCCGGTCAGGTCGATCGCGATCATCTCCATGGCGCGCGCTTCCAATGCGGCGCGCCGGTCAGCCTGAGCGTGCAGATTGTCATCGATGATGGCAAAGCGCACCTCGGCATGGCCGAGGATGTAGTCCATGTCGGACGGTCCGAGCATGGTGTTGATCGGCACCCAGACCAGGCCGGCGCGGTGGATGCCGAACAGTGCTTTGACGAACTCGACGGAGTTGTTGCAGATGGTCGAGATCTTTTCGCCTGACTTCAACCCGCGCTGCACCAGATGATTGGCAAAGCGATTGGCGTCGCGTTCGAGCTCGGTGAAGGTGACCTGCCTGCCGCCGTCGGTCAGCGCGACGCGATCCGGAAACCGCCGCGCGGCACGCTTCAAGAGGTCGCCGATCGCGACCCGCCCGATGCGGCCCGGCCCGGTGACGCCGCCGGTTGCTAAGAGGTTGTCCATGTGTTTCCTCCTCCATCGTCATTGCGAGGAACTCGCGACAAAAATTGCAAAGCAATTTTGCGCTGAAGCGACCAAGCAATCCATTCTTCCCACGCGGCAAGATAGATTGCTTCGCTCCGCTCGCAATGACGGCGGGGTTGACGTCAGTGCCTGACCCCAAAAATCTGCCTCGCTTCTACCGGGCTCGCGATCTCGCGGCCGGCACGGCGCGCACAGGCGGCAAGCCCCTCGACGAGCTGCCCGTTCGAGGTCACCTTGGTGCCGTCGCCGAGATAGAACGTGTCTTCCAGCCCGCTGCGCAGATGGCCGCCGAGATCGGCGGCGCGCTGGTGCAGCGGCCAGATCTCGCCGCGGCCGATCGCGGTGACCTGCCAATGCGCGTCCGGCGCCTTCAGCTTCAGGAGGATCGGCAGCAGCTCCGGATCGGCCGGCATGCCCGAGGCGACGCCCATGACGAAATTGTATTCGAGCGGCCCGGAATACATGCCGGTCTGCCGGTACATGCCGACGCAGCGCACGATGCCGACATCGAAGCCGAAGCATTCGAATTCGGGGATGGTGCCGGCGACCTTCATCACGTCGAGATAGTCCTGCACCTTCTCGACCGCGTTATCGAACATCATCGGCGGCCAGGCCCAGGTGTTGTCGGCCTTGACCTTCAGATAATTCAGCGAGCCGGCGTTGCAGGCGGCGATCTCGGGCTTGGTCTCGCGCACACAGTCGAGCGCGCCCTGGTAGTTCGGGCCGGAGGTCCCCGTGGTGTGATTGATGATCACGCCGGGGCAGGCCTCGCGGATCGCCTGCTGGATCTCCTTGCTGACGCTGACCTCCCATGACGGCAGGTGGCCCTTGGTCGCCTCCTGCTGGCGCAGATGGATGTGCATGATGCTGGCGCCGGCGTTGAACGCAGCCCTGGCCTCGCGCGCCATCTGTTCCGGCGTCACCGGAACGTTGTGCTGCTTGGGGTCGGTAAGCACGCCGTTCAGCGCGCAGGTGATGACGGCCTTGTCGCTCATGGCGTCTCGCTTGTCCGGGTTGCAGCGCACATGCGCCGTTGGTTTTCCCATGATGAGAAATTTGCCGTCGCGCCATCTTGCGTTGACTGGCTAAGTCGATGGGCCCACGCCGGAATCCGTCGCCAGCCGGTTAACACAAGACGCAGAGCCCACGTGACGCATAGCCTCAGCTTGCCAAGCAAAAGCGGCGCAACAAGCCGGCATCACGGGGAGAACGTCATGGTCTCGATCAACCGGCGCACATGGCTCACCGGCGCGGCAGGCGCTGGCCTTGCCGCAGTCGCAGGCCTGCGGCCTTCGCTTGCCGAGGACACGCCCGGCGTCACCGCGACCGAGATCAGGATCGGCAGCACCACCTCGCTCAGTGGCCCGGTGTCGGCGCTCGGCGTGCAGGCGCGATGCCAGGAAGCCTACTTCAAGATGCTCAACGAGCAGGGCGGCATCGCCGGTCGGCAGATCAAGTACATCTATTACGACGACGCGTTCAATCCGGCGAAGACGGTCGAGCAGGTGCGCCGCCTGATCGAAAGCGACAATGTCGCCTTCCTGTTCAACATGCTCGGCACCGCGCCGAACTCGTCCGTCGTCAAATACATCAACGCCGCAAAAGTCCCGCATCTGTTCCTGTCGGTGAACGGCGACAAATGGGGCGACTACCAGAGCTATCCCTGGACGATGGGCTTTGCGCCGAGCGCGCGCACCGAGGCGCAAGTGTTCGTCAAATATGCGCTGAGCCAGAACAAGGACGCGAAGTTCGCGGTGCTGTACCAGAACGACGATCTCGGCAAGGATTTCGTCGCCGGCGCCAAGGATGTGCTGGGCGAGCGGTTCGCGACATCGGCCGTGGTGGCGTCGCATGAGGTCACCGATCCCACGATCGATTCCCAGATCGTCACCCTGCGCGGCGCCAATCCCGATGTGCTGATCTCGGGCACGACGGCAAAGTTCTGCGCGCAGTCGATCCGCAAGATCTACGAGCTCGGCTGGAAGCCGATGCACTTTATTGCGAGCGGCGCCGCCTCGATCTCGTCGACCATCGCGCCGGTTGGTCTGGACAAGTCGCAGGGCACGATCTCGTCGGCCTATGTGAAGGACGTCGCCGATCCGGCCTGGGCCAATGATCCCGGCGTGAAGACCTTTCTCGCCTTCATGGAAAAATACTTCCCCGACGGCAATCCGAAGGAAGGCTACAATCTCTACGCCTACACGGTGGCGCAGGTGTTGAAGATCGTGCTCGAGCAATGCAAGGGCAACTTTAGCCGCGACAACATCATGGCGCAGGCGAACAATCTGAAAGATATCGAGATCCCGACGCTGTTGCCCGGCATCCGTGTCAACACCAGCCCGACCAACCATCACCCGCTGCAGCAGCTTCAGCTGCAACGGATCGAAGGGCCCGGCTGGTTGCGGTTCGGCGAGGTGATCCAGGGCGCGAATTTGTGAGCGGAGAAGAATCCGAAGTGTCGTCCCGGCGAAGGCCGGGACCCATACCGCGTGATCTATCGGTGGCGCGGGATGACAGACACCCGCCAAAACAACAAACAGCCGTGGTTATGGGTCCCGGCCTTCGCCGGGACGACGGCGACATTTACGTCAGCGCGCGCTCGCTCGCCGCCTGCCCGGTGCGGTAGATCGCAAGATCCCGTGAGCCGGAGAAGATCGCGCGCGGCTTCAGGCCATAGAAGCGCCGGATCGAGTGGCTGAAATGGGTGCTATCGGGATAGCCGATGTCCTGCGCGAGATGCGCGAGATTGATGTCCTGGTTGGCGAAGTACAGCAGATGCCGCGCGCGCTTCCAGGCGCGGAAGGAGCGGAACGAGATCCCGGTCTCCTCCTTGAACAGATGCAGGAAACGCGAGGGCGATAGACCGGCGTCGGTGGCGCAGCCCGCCGCGGTCACCGGCTCGCCGGAGAATTGCCCGATGCGGCCGATGGCGCGCACGACGCGCGGATCGAGCGCGCGTTGCGGCAGCGCGTCGCCGAAGCACATCGTGTCGAACTCGGCATTCGCAATCGCGTCGCGATGCTGCATCTCGGCGAGTGTCGCATAGGCGGCGCGGATACGACCCGCGAACAGATGCGAGTCCGATCCCTGCAGGCGGCGGGCGACCGCCTCCAGCGTGCCGTCGGGCACGCTCTCCGGCTCGATCGCAACGCAGATCGCCGAACGATACTCGCTGGTGATGGTGTGGCGCAGGTTCGGCATCGTCACGGCGAGTTCGCCATGGGACTCGCGGCCTTCGCTGGTCGACAGATGCAACCCGTCGCGGATCGCGACATAGACATGGAATGCGCCGGGACAGCGTTCGCGCGGGCGGCCGAGCAGCCCGGCATAGAACACCCGTTCCGGCGTGATCAGCATCCGGTGGCCGGATTGCTCGCCCTTTGCGTTCACGATCGCGTCCATGGCGGTTCCTCCTCGCGCGGCTCTTTGGGCCGCTGCGGCGGGAGCTACCATAGCGCAAATTCGCAACCTGTCACCGACGCTGAACGTCGTCATTCCGGGGCGATGCGACGCATTGCCCCGGAACGACGGGAAAGTTACGGCCGCGCGCGCGGCGCAACATTCTGTTCCTGCCCGGCTTTTTGTTCCGCCGCCACCGCGCGCTTGTAACCGTCGCGCTGCTGCAGCCGCGCCCAATAGGCCGCGACATTCGGCCCGAAATCCTTGGCAAGGCCGATATTGCCGGCGAGCCGGAGCGCATAGCCGTTGGCGATGTCGGCGGCGGTGAAGCGTTCCGCGCAGAGGAATTCCGAATTCGCCGCTGCCGCCTCGACCGCGCGCAGCCGACCGAGGAACCATTTTGCATAGTCGCCCGAGACCTGCGGGTTGCGCCGCTCCTCCGGTTCGAGCTGGCTGTAGCGGAGCACCAGTGTCTGCGGAAAGGTCAGCGTCGCGTCGGAGAAATACATCCAGTTCAGGAACGCGCCATAGGCCGGCTCGTCGGGACCTACGATCAGCGGCGTCGGGCCGTATTTGGTGCCGAGATAATGGCAGATGCCGGAGGACTCCGTCATCTTCGTCTCGCCATCGATCATGAACGGGATGGTGCCGAGCGGATTGATGCCGAGATATTCCTTGGCGAACACGCGCGGCGGGAACGGCAGCATCTTCAGCTCATAGGGAAGCCCGAGCTCCTCCAGCATCCACAGCGGACGGAACGAGCGCGCGGCGTCGCAGTGATACAGCGTGATCATCAGGCGTTTCCCTTTTGCTTGAGGCCCGGCAGCGTGCCCATCATCTTGCACAATACCATCAGCATCACCTCGTCGGCGCCGCCGCCGATCGAGGTCAGGCGGCTGTCGCGATAGGCGCGGCTGACCGGCGTCTCGTTGGTGAAGCCCATGCCACCCCAATATTGCAGGCAGGCATCGGTGAGCTCGCGGCCGAGCCGGCCGGCTTTCAGTTTCGCCATGGTCGCGAGCCTGGTGACGTCCTCGCCGGCCACCAGCGCCTCGCCGGCGCGGTAGATCAGCGAGCGCAGCAGTTCGACCTCGGTCTGCATCTCCGCGAGCTTGAAGTGCACCACTTGATTGTCGAGGATCGAGCCGCCGAACGCCTTGCGGTTGCGGGTGTAGTCGATGGTCTCGTTGATGATGTACTCATGCGCCTTCAGGCAGACCGCCGCGCCCCACAGCCGCTCCTCCTGGAACTGGATCATCTGGTAGGTGAAGCCCTGCCCCTCCTCGCCGATCCGATTGCGCTTCGGCACCCGGACATTGTCGAAGAATATCTGCGCGGTGTCGGACGAGCGCATACCGAGCTTGTCGAGCTTGCGCGCGACTTGCACACCCCTGGTCTTCATCGGAACGCAGATCAGCGACTTGTTGCGATGGACCGGGCCGTCGCTGGTGTTGGCGAGCAGGCAGATCCAGTCGGCCTGGGTGCCGTTGGTGATCCACATCTTGCCGCCATTGATGACGTAGTCGCCGCCGTCGGAGCGGGCATTGGTCTTGATCGAGGCGACGTCCGAGCCCGCGCCGGGCTCGGAGACGCCGATGCAGGCGACCTGGTCGCCCGCAATCGCCGGCGCCAGAAATTCGCGGCGCACCTCGTCGGAGCCGAACCGCGCCAGCGCCGGCGTCGCCATATCGGTCTGCACCCCGATCGCCATCGGCACGCCGCCGCAGGTGATGGCGCCGAGCTCCTCGGCCATCATCAGCGCGTAGGAATAATCCAGCCCCTGGCCGCCGAACTCGACCGGCTTGTTGAGGCCGAGGAAGCCGAGATTGCCGAGCTTCTTGAACAGCTCATGCGCCGGGAAGATATCGGCCTTCTCCCACTCGTCGACGTGGGGATTGATCTCGGCCGCGATGAATTTCTGCAAGGCCCGGCGCGGTTCGTCATGGTCGGCGGTGAAGAGCATGTTTCCTTGATCCTCGTCATTCCGGGGCGATGCGAAGCATCGAACCCGGAATCCATTTCACATCGAATCTGCCGCCCGATGGATTCCGGGCTCGCGCTCCGCGCGCCCTCAGGTGCGCAATTGCGCACCGGGGAATGACGGAGCAAATTCATCACAACCCCATCTGCCGGCTCGCGAGATCCTTCATGATCTCCTCGGTGCCGCCGCCGATGGCGTTGACCTTGACCTCGCGGTAGATGCGCTCGACCTTGACGCCGCGCATGAAGCCGGCGCCGCCGAAGATCTGCACCGCCTCGCTGGCGCAATGCGCCATGGTCTGGGTGGCCTGGTTCTTCATCATGCAAATCTCGGCGACCGGGCTTTCGCCCTGGCCGAGCCGCCATGCCAGCATCTCCAGCATCGCCTGCGAGGCCGCGACCTTCTGCGCCATGTCGACGATCTTGTGCCTGATCACCTGGTGCTGGGCGATCGGCTTGCCGAAGGTCTTGCGCTCCTTGGCATAGGCGATCGCCTCGTCGAGGCAGACCCGCGCATAGGCGGTGCAACTCGCCGCCATGCCCATGCGCTCACTGTTGAAGTTCTGCATGATGATCTTGAAGCCCTGGCCCTCCTCGCCGATCAAATTCTCGACCGGCACGCGGCATTCGTCGAAATGAAGTGTCGCGGTATCCGACGCCCACCAGCCCATCTTCTTCAGCCTGGTGCGGGAGAGGCCGGGCGTGCTGCCCTCGATCAGCAGCAGGCTGACGCCGCCCGGGCCTTCGCCGCCGGTGCGCACCGCGACCGTCAGATAGTCGGCGCGCATGCCCGAAGTGATGAAGGTCTTCTCGCCAGAGACGACGTAGTGGTCGCCGTCGCGCCGCGCCTTGGTTCGGAGGTTGGCGACATCGGAGCCGCCACTCGGCTCGGTGATCGCGAGCGCGGAGATCTTCTTGCCGGCGAGCACCTCCGGCAGCACCCGCGCCTTTACTTCTGGCCGCGCGGCGCGGGCGATCGGCGGCGAGCCGATGGTGTGGCTCATCAGACTCGAGGAGACGCCGCCGGCGCCGGCGCGCGCCAGCTCCTGCGAGGCCACGATCCTCATGAACTGGTCGGCGGCGATCCCGCCATATTCTTCCGGGAAACCGAGGCCGAGCAGCCCGATCTCGGATGCCTTGGCGTAGAGCTCGCGCGGAAACTCGCCCTCCTCGTCCCATTGATGGGCATAAGGCTCGATTTCCCTGGCAACAAAGCGCCGCATCACCTCGCGAAAGGCCTCATGCTCGCTGGTGTAGAACGGGTTTGCCATCCGCTTGCTCCGTTGATTCCCGCCTCCGACGATGTCCGGATTCTTCCCCGTTCACTTGCGTCGAGTGGCTGTCCGCCGGACCGGCTTTCCATCCCGGCACAAGCCAGCCAGTAAACGCAAGACAGTATCCCAATACGCCCCCTCCACTGCCAATTCATGGCATCAATCGAGCCAGGAACAGGCGGCGCAAGACTGCCGTTCCGGAGGAGGGAAATTTGCCGGTTCGTTACTACGACTGGATCGCGCATCATCGCCGGCGCACGCCGGACAAGATGGCGCTTGTCGATCTCGCAAGCAATCGCCGCTTCAGCTATGCGGAGCTCGACGCCCGGGTGTCGCGGCTCGCCGGCTATCTGCGCGACACCCTCAACGTCGCCGGCGGCGATCGCGTCGCGGTGCTGGCGCTGAACACGACGGATACGCTGGAGCTGCAGTTCGCCTGCTTCCGGATCGGCGCGATCTTCCTGCCGCTCAACACCCGCCTCACCGTTCCCGAGCTGCGCTACATCACCGGCGACGCCTCGCCGAAGGTGATGATCCATGACGACGATCTCGCCGCGACCGCGCTTGAGGTCGCCAAACTCTGCAATGTCGCTGCCACGGTGCGGCTCGGCCCCGGCAGCGCCTATGAGGCCGGCATTGCGGCGGCGAGGCCGCTCGAACGGTTCGAGGAGGTCATGCTCGATGACATCTCGACCATCATGTACACCTCGGGCACCACGGGCCAGCCCAAGGGCGCGATCATCACGCACGGGATGACGTTCTGGAATTGCGTCAATCTCGGCGGCCCCGCCTACATCTCGCCGGCCTCGGTGCTGCTCACGGTGCTGCCGCTGTTCCACACCGGCGGGCTGAATTGCTACACCAACCCGGTGCTGCATGCCGGCGGCACGGTGCTGATCATGCGCGCGTTCGACCCCGGCGAGGCGCTGAAGCTGATCTCTGATCCGGCGCAGGGCATCAATGTGTTTTTCGGCGTGCCCGCGATCTACCAGTTCATGGCGCAGCATCCGGCCTTCGCGTCAGCGGATTTCAGCCGCCTCGTCATTGGCGGCGTCGGCGGCGCGCCGATGCCGGTGCCGCTGCTCAAGACCTGGGAGGCGCGCGGCGTCGCGCTGCAACAGGGCTACGGCATGACCGAGACCTCGCCGGCGGTGATGGTGCTGGACCGCGAGGATGCCGCGCGCAAGGCGGGCTCATCCGGCAAGCCGGTGCTGCATACGGAAGTGCGAATCGTGCGGCCCGACGGCAGCGATGCCGCGGTCGGCGAGCTCGGCGAACTCTGGGTCAAGGGCCCGAACATCACGCCGGGCTACTGGAACCGGCCGGACGCCAACGCCTCCTCCTTCACCGACGGCTGGCTGCATACCGGCGACGCCACCCGGATCGACGAGGAAGGCTTCTACTACATCGTCGACCGCTGGAAGGACATGTACATCTCCGGCGGCGAGAACGTCTATCCGGCCGAGGTCGAGAGCGTGCTGCACCAGTTGGCGGCCGTTGCCGAGGCCGCCGTCATCGGCATCCCCAACGAGCAATGGGGCGAGGTCGGGATGGCCGTGATCGCGGTGAAACCCGGCCACTCGCTGACGCCGGCCGAGATCCACACGCATTGCCAGGCCAATCTGGCGCGGTTCAAGTGCCCGCGCCTGATCGAATTCATCGATGCCCTGCCGCGGAACGCGACAGGCAAAATTCATAAGCCGACGCTCCGGCAGCAATTCAGCCAGCCGAAGCCAACCGATACCGCGGCGTGATCTCGAGACGCGCGTGACGCGCTTATGATCTCGCCGTGACAACAATTGCCCCGTAGCCGTCTGCCGGGACCGGCTGCGGGTTCGTTGCGTAAGTCCCCAATCAAAATCAATCGAGGAAATTGTCTTTATGAGAACAACAAAATTGTCGCTGCTGGCCGCCGCCACGGCGCTCTGCCTGCTCTCCACCCAGGCCGCCTTTGCCCAAAAGAAGTATGACACCGGCGCCTCCGACACCGAGATCAAGATCGGCAATGTCGAGGCCTATAGCGGTCCCGCCTCGGCCTACGGCGTCATCGGCAAGACCGAAGAAGCCTACTTCAAGATGATCAACGATCAGGGCGGCATCAGCGGCCGCAAGATCAACTGGATCTCCTATGACGACGGCTACTCGCCGCCCAAGACGGTGGAGCAGATCCGCAAGCTGATCGAGAGCGACGAGGTGTTCCTGGTGTTCAACGCACTGGGCACGCCGACCCAGACCGCGGTGCAGAAGTATCACAACGCCAAGAAGGTGCCGCAGCTCTTCCTCGCCACCGGCGCCAGCAAGTGGAACGATCCGAAGGATTTCCCGTGGACGATGGGCTTCCAGCCGAGCTATCGCGTCGAGGCGCGGATCTTCGGCAAGTACATCCTGAAAGCCAAGCCGGACGCCAAGGTCGCAATCTTCTATGCCAATGACGATTTCGGCAAGGACTACCTGGTCGGCCTGAAGGAGGTCCTCGACAAGTCGTCAGTCAAGATCGTCGCCGAGGAAAGCTACGAGACCACCGAGCCGTCGATCGATTCCCACATCGTCAAGCTGAAGGACACCGGCGCCGACGTGTTCGTCAACATCTCGACGCCGAAATTCGCCGCACAGGCGATCAAGAAGATCGCCGAGCTCAACTGGAAGCCGATGCACGTGATGACCGACGTCTCGATTTCGATCGGCGCGGTCATGAAGCCCGCCGGGCTCGAAGCTTCGGAAGGCGTGCTGTCGGCCGGGTACCTCAAGGACGCGTCCGATCCGCAGTGGAAGAACGATGAAGGCATGAAGAAGTTCATGGCTTTCGCCGAGAAGTACCTGCCGGGCGCCAACCTGTCCGACGCCAATCTGGTCTATGGCTACGCCGCGGCGCAGACCATGGCGCAGGTGCTGAAGCAGGCCGGCGACAACCTGACGCGCGAGAACGTGATGAAGCAGGCCGCCAGCCTGAAGGACTTCACGCCCGACACCCTGATCCCCGGCATCCGGATCAACACCAGCGCGACCGACTTCGCCCCGGTCGAGCAGCTCAAGATGATGCAGTTCAAGAACGGGCAGTGGGAGCTGTTCGGCGATATCATCAGCGCGGAGACCGGCGGCTAACACCGCCCGCTCAACGAGCTGATGTCACAGTGTCGCGAAGCCGCCCATTCGGGCGGCTTCGTTGTTCTTGCGGAGTGATAGGCTGGATGAAATCCGGCAGGGCGATGCGCGCCCCTATCTCACCGTCACCCTGAGGAGCCGCGAAGCGGCGTCTCGAAGGGTCGACGGCCCCGCCGGTGGCCGTGCATCCTTCGAGGCTCGCAAGAGCTCGCACCTCAGGATGACGGGACTGACCATCGCACTCCTGTCGACGTTATCCAGGCAAAAAGATCGCAAACGGCTCATCGATCGTCCGGCGCAGATGCTCGCGATAGACGGCGTAGTTTGCATCGTCGGCCGACACCCGGCCGACGCTCGGCTTCGGCACGTTCTTCACCGGCAGAAATGCGATCGGCGCGGCGACCGGCGTCAGCAGCGAACCGCGGCCGGCGAGCAACGTCGTGATGATGCCGTACATCTCGCCGGAATTGCGCGGGCGCGAGACCGTGATCACGCGATGCTGGCCATGCCGGTTGGTCACGAGATAGACGAAGCCGGATTCATTGGGTACCGCCACCTCGCCATACTGGGTGTAGTCGGTGTCCTGCCGCTCGCCCTCGCGAAAGCCGAGCGATGACGCCGCGTCGTCCCAGGCGATCTCGGTGCGGTAGGCGTAGATCGCGCCCTTCTCACCGAACGACGGACGGACCGTGATGTAGGTGCCCTCGATCCGCGCCACCGAGCGGCGCGAATAGGATCCGAGGCTGTCGGGCGCGATCCCGCCATTGGCAGGCGCGACCACGCTGATCGCCTCCGGCAGCTTGCGCAAGGACACACCGAGCGCCTGCTCCAGCCGCACGGTGGTCGCCAGCGTGAACGGGCGGCGGCCGCCGAGCACCTTCTCCAGCGTCGAAAGGCTGAGCTTGGCCTGCTCGGCCAGTGTCTGCCGCGAGATGCGGCGGCGCGCGATTTCCTCGCGGATGGTCTCCGCGACCTGCTGGCTCTGCTCGGCGGAAAGCTGCTTGTCCGGCGTCGGCATCCTGATTCCTGCCCGATTCCCAATGAGTCTGGACAGTCTAGCAGACCGGACAATCCATCACAAAACCGCACAAACCCGCCTCGGCCGGCGGCGGGCCGCGCCGGACCACGGCCGATCATTGCCGATCATTCTGCTCGCGCCAAAACCGCCGTTCTCCATGATCGCGAGGCAGCGAAAGCCTCGCTCGGGAGTGACGAAAATGACGATTTACGATGCATGTGAGAGCAGCCCGCAGATCCGCCTGTCGCGTCGGATGCGCATTGTGCTGTTCTTTCTGGTGGAAGGTGTGGCCGCGCTGGTGATCGGCTTTGCGGCGCTGTTGGTGAGTTTCGATCCGGTGTGGTCGGCCGAGCTGCCGCAACAGGCGGTGCTGCGGCCGGGCGACGCGCGATCCGGCTCGCTGCTGTTCAAGACCGACGACGGCTATGCCGATGCAACGCGGCTCGGCATCGATGTCGACCTCACGGTGTCGGGCGCGACCGTCCGCGCCCGCGTCACCCAGATCTTCCGCAACCCGACCAAGGACTGGGTCGAAGCGACCTATGTCTATCCGCTACCGGCGGGCGGCGCGGTCGACACGCTGAAGATGGTGGTCGGCGACCGTATCGTGGTCGGCGACATCAAGGAGCGGCAGCAGGCCCGCGCGATATACGAGCAGGCCAAGCAGAATGGCCAGAAAGCCGCGCTCACCGAGCAGGAGCGGCCGAACATCTTCACCAACTCGGTCGCCAATATCGGTCCCGGCGAAACCGTGCTGGTGCAGATCGAATATCAGGAGCCGGTGCAGCAGAACGGCAACGAATTCGCGCTGCGGGTGCCGATGGTGGTCGGCCCCCGCTACAATCCGCGTCCCGTGGTGCAGAGCGTCGACCTCCGCGCCGATGGCAATGGCTGGGGCGCTACCTCGACCGATCCGGTGCCGGACCGCGACCGTATCGCGCGCGAGGTGCTCGATCCCGCCGAGAACGCGCCGGTCAATCCGACCAACATCACCGTGCATCTGAACGCCGGCTTTGCGCTCGGCGAGGTTAAGAGCCACTTCCACCAGGTCAAGATCGCGAGCCCCGACAGCACAACACGCATCGTCAAGCTCGCCGAGAGCCCGGTGCCGGCCGATCGCGATTTCGAGCTGACCTGGAAGCCGGCCGTCGAGAAGGCACCGTCGGTCGGGCTGTTCCGCGAGCATGTCGGCAATTCCGACTATCTGCTGGCCTTCGTCACCCCGCCTTCGGTCGAGCAGGCGCAACAAAAGCAGCTCGCCCGCGAAGTGATCTTCGTGATCGACAATTCCGGCTCGATGGGCGGCACCTCGATGATCCAGGCCAAAGCAAGCCTCATCTACGCACTCGGCCGCCTGCAACCGAGCGACCGCTTCAACGTGATCCGGTTCGACGACACGATGGACGTGCTGTTTCCTGCGCCGGTCGCCGCCAACAGCGCCAATATCGGCAACGCGACGTCGTTCGTCAGCGCGCTGCAGGCTCGCGGCGGCACCGAGATGGTGCCAGCGATGCGCGCCGCGCTATCGGACACCAACCATGACGACGCCAACCACGTCCGCCAGGTCGTGTTCCTGACCGACGGCGCGATCGGCAACGAGCAGCAATTGTTCGAGACCATCAGCGCGCTGCGCGGCCGCTCGCGGGTGTTCATGGTCGGCATCGGCTCGGCGCCGAACACCTATCTGATGACGCGCGCCGCCGAACTCGGCCGCGGCACCTTCACCCATATCGGCTCGGTTGAGCAGGTCGACGAGCGCATGCGCGGCCTGTTCGCCAAGCTGGAGAATCCCGCGGTGACGAATCTCGCCGCGAAATTCTCCGACGCGACCGCCGACCTGACGCCGACGGCACTCCCCGACGTCTATCGCGACGAACCGCTGGTGCTGGCCGCAAAGCTCGACAAGCTCGCCGGCTCGATCGAGATCAAGGGCCGCATCGGCGACCGTCCGTGGAGCGTGACGCTGCCGCTGGCCGGCGCCGCCGAAGGCAAGGGCCTGTCAAAACTGTGGGCGCGCCGCAAGATCGCGGATGCCGAGGTCGCGCGCACCACGCGCCAGGAGAGCCCTGAGGATGCCGACAAGACCATCCTTGCGCTGGCGCTGGAGCATCAGCTCGTCACCCGGCTGACCAGCCTCGTTGCGGTCGACAAGACACCGAGCCGCCCCGATGGCGAGCCGCTCAAACTCTCCGAGCTGCCGCTCAACCTGCCTGCCGGCTGGGATTTCGCAAAGGTGTTCGGCGAGCGTCCGCGCCTGCCGGCCGCGCCGACCGAACGCCGCGCCGACGCGGGCGACGGCAAGGTGCAACTCGCTGTGCTGAAGCGGTCACCGGTCGCGACGCAAGGTCCCGGCACCATCCAGTTGCCGAAGACGGCAACCGATGCAGAGCTGAAGATGATCGCAGGTGTGATCCTGCTCACGATCAGCTTTCTCCTTCTGGTGTTCAACCGGCGTCAGACGTCGCCCCAATGACGTCGGATGAAAGGAGGAGGTGCCCCCCGACCTCCTCCTTCAAGAGCGCGCGCGGCCTTCCACCCGTCCCCCAGGGGCCGCGCGCGCCACTTCTTCTTCGAGTGTCATTCCGGGGCGATGCGCAGCATCGAACTACGGTGCGCACTTGCGCACCTGAGAATCTCGAGATTCCGGGTTCGTCCTTCGGACGCCCCGGAATGACTGCGCAAGGCTCAACAATGCCCCGCTTCCTTCTCCCCCTCGCCTTCGCCCTCATCGGCCTGATCCTGTTCGGCCAGGGCGCCTATATCCACGCCAAGGCGCTGCTTGCGCAGGTGCTGCTGGAGCGCGCATTCACACAAAGCATCACGACCGGCCAGCCGGTGAAGCCATGGAGCTGGGCCGATACCTGGCCGGTTGCCCGGATCGAGGTGAAGCGCCTGCACGCTTCCGCGATCGTGCTGGCCGGCAGCAGCGGCCAGGCGCTGGCATTCGGTCCCGGCCATGTCGAACAGACCGTCGATGCCGGCGAGCCGGGCGTTGCGGTCTATTCCGCGCACCGCGACACCCATTTCCGTTTTCTCAGGGATGTCGCAATCGGTGACGAGATCGACGTGACGCGGAGCGACGGCAAGACATTTCGCTACCGAGCCGACCGCAGCTCGGTCGTCCGCTTCGATCAATCCGGCATCGATCCGTTCACCGGTCGCCATGAGCTGGTGCTGTCGACCTGCTGGCCGTTCGACGCGCTGACATCGGGCCCCGAGCGCTATCTGCTGCACGCGACCCTGATCGAACCGGATTCGACCCCGCTCGAACGGGGTTCCTGATCCGCACGAATTTTGCGTATGCCGGGATATCGCATGCGATGCTCTGACTTGCGCCAGCGTGAGTTGCCACCCTTGTCCATCAGCCATAAAAGGAGCGAAGAACGACGAGCTGCGGCGACCGACCGTTGGCCAGAGGAAATCAACGATAACAAGGATAGGGCAGGCCCAATGGAAGCTCTCGCAAGCGCCGCATTTCATACCTCCCACAAATGGGCGCCGCCCGCTGATGCCAGCGACATCGTCAAGAGCATCCACGCGATGCTGCATCCGCGCAACATCGTGCTGGTCGGCGCTACCGACAAGCCCGGCAACTACGCCGAACGGATCTGGAACAATCTGGTCAAGTACGGATATGCCGGGGGCCTGTTTCCGATCAACGCCAAGCGGGAAGCGATCTGGGGCGTCACCTGCTACAAGGATTTTGCCAGCCTTCCCGAAAAGCCCGATCATGTGCTGGTGCTAGTGCCGGCCCGGTTTGCCGTGCAGGTGATCCGCGACGCGGCCGCGGCCGGCGCGCGCTCGGCGACCATCGTCACCTCCGGCTTCAGCGAGCTGCAGGATGAGGAGAGCCAGCGGCTAGCGGTCGAGCTGAAACAGGCGATCAAGGAGACCGGGCTTGCCGTCACCGGCCCGAACTGCCTCGGCAATCTCAGCGCCGGCGAAAACCTGTTCACCAATATCGACGACCGCATCGTCACCATGGAGCAGGGCGCAGTGGCGATCGCCGGACAATCCGGCGCGATCGTGATGGCGATCCGCCAGGCGCTGGAGGATCGCGGTGTCGGCGTCGGCTACATGGTCACGACAGGCAACGAATCCGGCCTCGAGACGCCGGACCTGATGAGCTATTTCGCCGCCGATCCGAGCATCCGCGTCATCGTGGTCTATCTCGAAGGCGTCAGGAACACCAAAGTGTTTCGCGACGCCTGCAAGGCGGCCCGCGCCGCCGGCAAGCCGGTGATCGCGCTCAAGCTCGGCGCCTCCGAAGGCGGCCGCGCCGCCGCGATGGCGCATACCGGCGCGCTCGCCGGCTCGATCGAGACCTTCGATGCGATCTCGACCCGCGAAGGCGTGATCCGCGTGCGCGGGCTGGATGAATTGATCGAGACCACTGAGTGCTTCGTCCACGCCGACCCGCCGAAGGGCAACCGCCTTGCGGCGGTGTCGCTGTCGGGCGGCAAGCGCGGGCTCTTGATCGACGCGTTCTATTCCGCCGGGCTGAATTTTGCGCCGCTGAGCGAGAGCGCATCGGAGCAGCTGGCGAAGATGCTCGGGCCCGGCAGCATCGTCGGCAACCCGCTCGACGCCGGCTTCGCCGCGGTGGTCGATCCCTCCGTCTACATGAAGTCGATCAAGATCATGATCGACGATCCAGACACCGACATCGTCATCATCGATGCCGAGCTGCCGAAGGCGCCGCACGAGCTGCGCGAGCGCAATCTGCGCATCGTCAACGACATGGCGGCCCAGGCCAACAAGCCGGTGATCTATATCAGCGCGATGTCGATCGGCTTCACCGAATTCACCAAGGGACTGCGCAAGTCGCTGCCCGATATCGCGGTGATGCAGGGCCTCGACCGTGCGGTCGGCGCGATCAAGTCGCTGATCGAATATGCAGGTCTGCGCAAGGAGGTGCCCGACATCGCCTCAAGCTCGAAGCCGTCCGCGCGCGCGGTGCTGGAGAAGACGCTGAAGGCGGCCAATGGCGCTGCCGCGCTCGACGAGGTTGCCTCGAAGAAGCTGCTCAAGGCCTATGGCATCCCGATCTCCAAGGAAGAGGTCGCGCAGACCGCAGCCGAAGCGGTGAAGATCGCCAAGTCGATCGGCTTTCCGGTGGTCGCCAAGGTGGTCAGCCCCGACATCCTGCACAAGTCGGATATCGGCGGCGTGGTGCTGAACCTCGCCAATGCGGCCGAGGTGAAGAAGGCGTTCAACGACATCACCGCGCGGGTGAAGAAGCTGAAGGGTAAGCCGAAGCTCGAGGGCATCCTGATCGCGCAGCAGGTCAAGGCCGACCTCGAGCTCGTGGTCGGTGCCTCGCTCGACGCCGAGATGGGTCCCGTGGTGCTGTTCGGCACCGGCGGCGTCGATATCGAGCTGATGAAGGACGTCGCCCTGGCCGGCGCACCGCTCGATGCCGCCGAGGCGAAGGAGCTGATCGCGAAGACCAAGGCTGGCGTCAAGCTGAAGGGCTATCGCGGCAAGCCCGCGCTGCACGAGCCGTCGGCGGTGAAGGCGCTGGTCGGGCTCTCCAACCTGATGGCGGATGCCAATGGCCGCATCGCCTCGATCGACGTCAACCCGTTCCTGATCAACAGCAAGCTCGGCGTCGCCGTCGACGGACTGATCGTGCTAAACAACGCCGCCGCCAACAAGGCGGCGGGGCATTAGGATTCGGCGCACAGCCAATCCATCACCGTCACCCTGAGGAGGCCGCGAAGCGGCCGTCTCGAAGGGCGACGGCCCGGCTCTGGGCCGTGCATCCTTCGAGACGCGCTACGCGCTCCTCAGGATGACGGATCTACGCAGCAGCGCGTGTGGCTCGATCAGGGAGCCGCGCTAAAAGCTCGCGCCCCATTGCCGCGCGGTCTGCATCACCCAGTCGCGATACAGCGTCAGCGGCGTGACGCCGGTAATGCCGCCGCAGCCGGCGGTGCCGTTCGGGCCGGTGGACCAGCTCACCACGCCGACGATCGCAGGCCCGCCTGGCTTGTCCTCGAACACCGGCGCACCGGAATCGCCGGTGCAGGCGCCGAGCCCGTCGCGCACGCCCTGCCCGACCGGATCGACCAGACGGATCTGCAGCGTGCCGGGCTTGCCGCTCGCGATCAGGCCGGCGACACGAGTGCTGCCGCCGCTCTTGCCGTCGCCGCGCACCGCGACGCCGACGCCCGCGATGGTGAAACGGCCGCCGACCTGGATCGGAATGTTGGGCATGCCGAGCGCGGCCGGCGCCCTGCCTGCGACAGGCAGAGCGAGCTGCAGCAGCGCGACATCGGCGGTCGCGACATGATTGGTCATCGCCTGCATCCGAAAGGCTGGATGGATCACAACCGTCCTGACGTCCTGCAGCTTCGGCTGCCGGTCTGCGCCATACTCGACGATCTTGTAATCGGCGCCGGGCTGCACGCAATGCGCCGCGGTCAGCACCACTTTTGGCGCGATCAGCGCACCGGTGCAGAAATTGCCGCGCGAGCCAACGATCGTGACGACGGCGCGCGCCACGCCGTCGGTCGACGGCGCGCCGCCACCGACGATGGCGAACGCGGGAGCTGCCATCAACAGGGTCAGAAAGGCTGTCGCTCGCATCAGGCTCGTCATGGAATCCAATCGATCTGCATCAGAATTAAGCGTATCCGGAACGTGGCATTGCGTCGCTCGCACTTCGCCTCGGAGAACACGCAATCTTGTACAGAGCATCCGGCCCTGCACGCGTCAATTGTCTAAATATCTAGGCGTCGATCACTACGGCGTTGAAGTCGCCGCCGGATTCCTGCACGCGTCATCACATGCACGTGCTCCGCATCCGCCGTCTTGTCGCGATATGCAACACTTCGGATCACGTCGCGCGATCCGGACGACGCTCGAATGTGAACTGAGTCTCTTGATCATGCGCGCATCGCGGACGTAGTTTCCACCCGACAATGAAATAATACAACCTCTGGCAGCATGCCGCATTTACCTTCATGACTTTCTGGATGCCGGTGCCGTTGACTTTCATACGGCGCTCCATCCGCCATTTCGTTAAGTTCGAGGATAATGATGAGGATCGCGGTCGTCACGCCGATCAGGCTGTTCAGCGAGGGGCTCATCTCGAGCTTCCAGAACCACGCCGAATTTGCGATCGAGACGGCGGTGCCCGATCTCGCCGGCCTGCGCCAAACACTCGAATCAAGCAGTGTGAATGTCATCCTGATCGACGTCACGCAGGGCATCGATCTCGACGAAGTGCGCGTGATTGCGAGCGCGCATGCGGAAGTCGCCCTGGTGGCGCTCGGCCTCAACGAAGACCGGCGCGAGGTGGTTCGCTGCGGCCGTGCCGGATTCAGCGGCTACATTTCCCGGAACGCCAGCTTCGATGAGCTCTGCCGCGCGCTGTCGGACGTCGCCTCGGGGCGGCTCGCCTGCAGCGCCGAGATTTCCGGCGGCCTGCTGCGCGCGCTGTTTTGCATGGAGCGTCAGACGGATACGATCGATGCGGATCAGGGCCTGACGCGTCGCGAGGGCGAGGTTCTCAAGCTGATTGGACAGGGCATGTCCAACAAAGAGATCGCGCGCGATCTCAATCTCAGTCTTGCGACTGTCAAGCATCACGTCCACCACGTGCTCCAGAAGCTCGGCCTGCCCCGCCGGGCGCTGGCGATGCGGCGCGTGCGCGAGGCGCCGTGGATCGCATCATCGGCGCCAGCGCCCGATCGGCGCCGCGAACTCGGTTGATCCCGCTATCCTGAATTCCGTGTCCGACCGACCGCGGCGCGTCACGCTTCAGCGCGACGATGCGGCGCGTCACGCCGCATACGCGCGCGTCGCGCCATGAGATCGATCCCGGCTAAATCCTTTGATCGATCATTCGGCCCACGCGATTGATCTCATGGATCGATCGGACCCCATCACCGGCTCGATCCTTTCTGATCCACCACGGCGAATAGCCCATTCGCGATGCACCTGTCACAACATCGCCAACGCAACGACATCCCGCTCTTTTCGCTCGCTGCGTAATTGCAGATTGCCGTGGAAGACGGATCGGCCGCGAGGATTTGCGGCAGGTCGGTCAGGACCTATTTCATGAATCCAGTTGCCGACATCGCTGGTCTGGCTGCCTTGTGGCAGCGAACGTCGGGCGGCGACCCCGCGGTGAAGATCGCGATCATCGACGGCCCCGTCGATCTCAATCATCCCTCGCTCAGGCAGGCCCGTGTGGCGATGGGCGGCGAATTCGTCGCGCCGTCCTCGCCGATGATTCAGTCCGAGCACGGCACGCACGTCGCCAGCGTGCTGATGGGCACGCCCGGCAGCCCGGTGCTCGGCGTTGCGCCGAATTGCAGCGCGACCGTGCTCTCGATCTATCGCGAGAATGCGGGCGGACAGATCGAGCCGTCCTCGCAAAGCACGTTGGCACTCGCGATCAACCAGGCGCTCGCCGCGGGCGCCGACGTCATCAATATCAGCAGCGGCCAGCAATCCGCGACGGGACAGGCCGATCGCATTCTCATTGACGCCGTGCGCGCCTGCGAACGCGCCGGCAAGCTGATCGTTGCCGCCGCCGGCAATGACGGCTGCCGCTGCGTCCAGGTGCCGGGCAGTCTCGCTTCGGTGCTGGCAGTGGGCGCATGCGATCTCACCGGCACCCCGCTGCCCTTCAGCAATTTCGGCGACGCCTATCTCGAGAACGGCATCCTCGCGCCGGGCGAGAACATTGTCGGCGCCTCGCCGGTCCGCAACGTCAGCCTGCGTTCCGGAACGAGCTTCGCCGCGCCGATCGTCGCCGGCGTCGTCGCCCTGCTGCTCTCATGCCTGCGCCAGAATGGACGCAAGGCCGATCCGCAAGCCGTCCGTGCTGCGCTGCTCGAAAGCGCGGTGCCCTGCCGCAATGACGGCAGCGCCTCGCGCTGTCTCGCCGGACGTCTCGATATTCCCGCGGCTGTCGCCGCCCTGCTTGGCGAGCAGGCGGACGCCGTCATGCCGTCGGGTGCCACGGCCGCGCCTCCCCGCTTCTGGGGAGTGTCCGCGCGCCCTTTCGTCCAACCGTCATCCGCCGCTCAGCCAACTGCAACCAGAGAGGGTTCCATGGGAGATCTATCAGCAATGTCTGCACCATCGGCTCCACGCATTTTCGGGCCGGACGGCTCCGTCCTGCGAAGCAGTCCCGGGATCATGCCAAGCGAGGCTCAGGCTGTCGGGTCGGCACCTGTGGCCATGGCGGCCCCCGTTGATCACGGTGTCGTCGCCGCGCCGATCGCAGCGCCCGCGCCTTATCCCTATCACGCCCCTCATCCGGGCAGCGACGTGGTCTGGATGCCGGCACCGATGCCGCAGATGGCAGCGCCGCAGATGATGATGCCGCAGATGGCGATGCAGTCGGCCGCCATGGTGCCGCAAGCCTGGCTGCAGCCGCAGCAGCTTCCGGCGCTGATGCCGAGCCACGCGCTTCCCGTCGCAATGCCGATGTACGAGGCACCCGCGGTTCGAACCAGCGAGAAGAGTTGCGGCTGCGGCGGCGGCGGCATGCGTCCGCAGAGCGCTACGCCCGAGTCCACCGGCCAGCTCGCCTTCCCGATCGGCAGGCTGTTCTACGATTTCGGCAAGGAAGCCCGCCTCGACTACTTCGTGCAGGCGATCGCCAACTGGCGCGACAGCCTGATCGGACGCGGCGATCCGGTATTCGGACCGGAGCGCGACCGCTCCGGCGATACCTCGGCGCCGTACAATCCGGCGATCATGGCGCGCTATCTGTTGAACCAGGCCGAAGGCGAGACCTCAACGCCGGCCGGCTCCGGCAACAACTTCCCCGACGCCGACGCCATCACCTGGACGATGACGATCGATTCGATCCCGATCTACGCGATCAAGCCGCTCGATGTGTTCGGTCTCGGCTTCTTCGCGGCACTGATCCTCGCGCTGTGGCACCAGGAAGTCTCGCACGACGATCCCGCGACGACCCGCACCGTGGTGACCGCGACAGCGATGGCCGCTGACGCCGACGCGCGACCGACGACGCCCCCGGCATTCCCGCCGCGCGGCGGCGTGGCACGGGTCTCGATGGCCGGCTGGGTCGACAGCACCAACACGACCAAGCTGCTCAACGGAACGGTCGTGCCGACGCTGGTGACCGATTGGCGCGGCTTCTACCAGTGGGATCTCTACACGCTGTTCGGACCCGACCCCGACACCTGGCCTGCCGGTGCCGAAGGCTTCCTCGAGCGGATCTACAACGAATTCCGCAATGTCGGCCTCTCGCCGCAGGACCGGGCACTGAACTATTCCGCGATGAATGCCTACAACACGCGAAAGATCTTCAGTGACGTCGCCAAGAAGGGCCTGCGGCTCGACACCGTCGAAGTCGACCAGAGCGTGATCTGCCGTCCGGAATCGGTTTGCCACGACGTGACCTACCGCTTCTTCAATCCGACGCAGGTCCTGACCCAGGCGCGCGAAGTCTATCAGTACACGATCGACGTGAGCGACGTGGTGCCGGTGGCGGTCGGGCCGCTGCGGCAGTGGCAGGTCTATTGACGCGATTGCTCCTCTGCGTTCGGAGGAGATCAGAACGTGGCGCGAAATCGGCGTCACGTGGTCCGGGGGATCGACGCGATGAGCGATCCCCTGGGCGACGTCCAGCGACGGCTGCCCCGGTCGGTGCTCACCTCCCGTAGTTGCCGTCAATTCAAACCGAAAGAAGGAGCTGAACATGTACGCAAGGAACGACTTTGAGACCTTCGGAAGCGTGCGTAGCCCGATCCAGTGTGAGGGCATCGAGCGCGGTCCGAAGCGGATTGCTGAAGTGGCGACCAACGGGTCGGTCAACCCGCAGGGTTGGCAGGACATCCTCGGTACGGCCGTGCAGGCGCTGCCGGGCGTCCTCGGTGCTTTCGGCATCTGATCGCCAAACTCGGGGCCCGGCGCTGTCGGGCCCCACCCCCACCCTCGAGGAGGCCGACATGATACAGAAATCAACCGCCAGGAGCCCAGAGCAACAGCAGCAGAACGGTCGCCGGATCGAGCCCTCGGGGAAGATCGTCGTGTCCTCAGTCGTGAGCCACGCCTCGCTGCTCGCCGCGATCAGCGACCGCAACCCGATCATCGCCAAACGCACCACATCCGACGAGGACAAATCCTGACGTCGTCGTCATCACCGAACCTTAAGGAGCCGATGCCATGGCAAGACCGCCCCGCAAATCCGGATCCGACAGCCCCGCCTCCCCGCCGCCGGCGGAAGCACCATCCGCAGCGTCAAGCATGGACCAGGCGCGGCGTCCGTTGGAGGCCGCTGTTGTCGCCCGTCCGAAGATCGCCACCACGCCCGCTCCGCCGACAACGTCGGCCTACATGGCGCCGCCACAGGGCCCGGGGGCCCCGCAGCAGATGCGCCATGATGGCTCGCCGCACTCGGAGGCGCGGCTCAACACCGCGATGAAGATCCTGCTCGATCCCAATGCGCGCGCGCTGCCGAGCAAGGTCTATTCCGGACAGGCGCGAAACTGGACCCGCCGGCCGTGATCGACGTTTCGCGTTGAGCCGCATCGATCTGCTGCCTAGACATGCAACGGCCCGCCCGGTCCGGCGGCGCGGCCGTTGCCGCTCGTCGGAGAGAGAGATGAACGAGAACAGCAATCCCCGCCCCCATACCCCTGGCCCCAATCTGCGCCGCGCGGCCTTCACATTCACAGGCCTCGGGATACTGCTGTTCCTCGCGGCCGGCACCATGCGATGGGCCGGCGCTTGGGTGTTGCTGTTCGAGATCACGATCGGCGGGCTGATCACCGAGGCCTGGCTCGCGAAGCATGATCCGGGATTGTTGGCAGAGCGGCGCACCTCGCGCGGCCAGGCCGGATGGGATCGCATCATCACGACGATCATGCCGTTGCTGTGGCTGACGTGGCTGCCGCTGATGGCGCTCGACGCGGCGCGCTACCAGACATCGCTCGTCCCCGGTTGGCTGCAATGTGCCGGCGCTGTCATGATCGCGGCATCGTTCTACATCGTGTACCGGACCTACCGGGAAAACAGCTATGCCGCGCCGGTCGTGAAGATCCAGCGCGAGCGCGGTCATGCTGCTGTGACCACGGGGCCCTACGCCTATGTGCGACATCCGATCTATGCCAGCGGGTTGCTGACCTATGTCGGCGCGCCGCTGCTGCTCGGATCCTGGTACGGCCTTGCCATCGTACCCGTCATGGCGGCGTTGCTCGGCTTGCGGGCGCTGATGGAGGAACGGATGCTCACCGCCGAGCTCGACGGCTATGCCGAGTATCTCGCCCGCGTACGCTACCGCCTGGTGCCGATGGTCTGGTGAGCCGTTCCGCGTGGCGGATTTTCGCAGCAAAGTGGCGGCTTGCCTGATCGGCGGCAATTCCCATAAAGAGAACGGACACGCGTTTCCCTATCTTCCTGCCAGACGGCCGGAAGACGCGAGGCGAAGCCACCGCTTTGCAACGGGCAGGATCTTAACGGGCAGGATTTTGATGATCGAGGCAGTGATCTGGGATTTCGGCGGCGTCTTGACCACCTCGCCGTTCGAGGCATTCGCGCGCTATGAGAGCGAGCGCGGCTTGCCGATCGACATCATCCGCCGCACCAACGCCGCCAACCATCTCGAGAACGCCTGGGCCAAGTTCGAGCGCGCCGAGATCGATATCGACGCCTTCGACGAACTGTTCGCCACGGAATCGAAAGCACTCGGCGCCGAGGTGCGCGGCAAGGACGTGTTGCCGCTGCTCTCGGGCGACCTGCGCCCCGAGATGGTCGAGGCGCTGAAGCGCATCAAGGCGCAGTTCAAGACCGGCTGCATCACCAACAATCTGCCGGCGAACGCGATCGGCAGCCGCAGCGGGCGCACGCTCTACGTCGCCGAGGTGATGGCACTGTTCGATCACATCATCGAGTCCGCGAAGATCGGCCTGCGCAAGCCCGACCCGCGCATTTACCAGATGATGGTGGAAACGCTGCAGGTGAACCCGAAGAACTGCATCTATCTCGACGATCTCGGCGTCAATCTGAAGCCGGCGCGCGAGATGGGCATGACCACGATCAAGGTCGTGAATTCCGCGCAAGCGATCTCCGAGCTCGAAGCCGCGACCGGCCTCACGCTGAGGTGAAGCGGTTTCCCCGCACATTCACTTCGCATTCAGGCGGCAACTTCTAATCCTCGGCCTCCCCCCGGGTCACGGCACGATCGCGAAATCGCAACGTGATCCCTTCCTTGTCCGGGCTGCGCTTCTGCGTATTGCGCTCGGCGGAAATATCCCGGGAACCTTGCGCTAACCCCATGCCATTACGAGCCAAACGAGCCTTGTGCTTTGCCCGCAACGGGCGCAGAACTGGTCCGAGTTCAAGGCAAATCCGGAGCTGATCCTCGTGGCTGACACCAGGCCCACCGCCTCGATCGAGGCCGTGGAAAGCGGCCTCGCCGCGCAAGGCTATATTGCGAGCCGGCAGATCGCGACCGCGGTCTATCTGTCGCAGCAGATCGAGAAGCCGATCCTGGTCGAGGGCCCCGCCGGCGTCGGCAAGACCGAGCTGGCGAAGGCGATCGCCGCGTGGCGCGGCCTGAAGATGATCCGCCTGCAATGCTATGAAGGCCTCGACGAGGCCAAGGCGCTGTATGAGTGGAAATACGCCAAGCAGCTGCTTTACACCCAGATCCTGAAGGACAAGCTCGGCGAGGTGCTCGGCGGCGCGCAGACGCTGGCTGCCGCGCTCGACCAGCTGCATACTTTCGGCGACGTGTTCTTCTCCAAGGAATTCGTCGAGCCGCGTCCGCTGCTGCAGGCGCTGGAGCAGCCGGCCGGCTGCGTGCTGCTGATCGACGAGATCGACAAGTCGGACGCCGAATTCGAATCGCTGCTGCTGGAAATCCTCTCGGACTTCCAGGTCACGATCCCCGAGCTCGGCACGGTTTCGGCGGTGGCGCCGCCGACCGTGATCCTGACCTCGAACAGCGAGCGCGACCTCGGCGACGCCTTGAAGCGGCGCTGCCTGCATCTGCATATCGGTTTCCCCGAGCAGAAGCTGGAAGAGCGCATCGTCGAGAGCCGCGTGCCCGGCATCTCGCAGACGCTGCGCAAGCAGATGGTCGGCTTCATCCACGAGATCCGCACGCTGGACCTGAAGAAGCTGCCCTCGGTCAGCGAGGCGATCGACTGGGCGCGCGTGCTGGTGCTGCTGCAGGCGAGCGAGCTCGACCACGAGATCGTCAAGGACACGCTCAACGTGCTCCTGAAATACGAGGCCGATATCGAGGCCGCGACGCCACAGATATCGTCCTTCATCGCCAAGGCGTCGCGCCAGGGCGTGTTCAGCTAGACCAAGATGCGCGAGAACCTGCATCGCTTCTTTCGTGCGGCGCGGGGAGCCGGGGTCCGGGTCTCGCCCGCCGAAAGCATCGATGCGATGCGCGCGGTGGCCCAGGTCGGCTTTGCCGACCGCGACATCCTGCGCGACACGTTCCTGCTGACGCTTGCCAAGACGCAAGACGAGAAGCGCGCGCTCGGCGAGTGCTTTGACCTGTTCTTCAGCCAGCCCGAGCCGCAGCAGAAGAGCACCGAGCAGAGCATGACGGACGACAACAGCGAGCAGGGCAGCAATCCGTCCGCCGATGAACATGGCGACACGGCCGGCGCTGCCGCCAACGAGAATACCCCCAACGAGAATACCCCCAACGATGTCGGGCCGCTGGCGCAGATGCTGCTGTCGCAGGATCGGTCCGCGATATCGACCGCGATCGCCAACGCCTCCGGCGCGGCCTCGCTGCCCGACATCCGCTACTTCACCCAGCGTGGCATCTTCCAGACCCGCATCCTGGATGCGATGGGCATCCAGCGCCTGCGCGACGATATCGACGACCTGACCACGCGCAATCCGGGGCTCGCCGAGCGACTGCAGGAGGCGCTCAACGGCCTGCGCGGCACCGTGCGCGACGCGGTCTCGCAAGCCCTGTTGCTCTACGGCCGTGAAGAGGCGGAAAACCTGCGCAACGAGATCCTGCGAAACGCGCCGCTGGCGCGGATCGAGCCGCGTCAGGTCGAGCAGATGCGCGCGCTGATCCGCCGGATCGCGCGCCGGCTGCGCGAGCGTTACTCCAAGCCGCGCAAACGTCAGCGCCGCGGCCATCTCGACGTCCGCCGTACGCTGCGGCGGAACGCGGCCTGGGGCGGCGTGCCGTTCCTGACCGCGTGGAAGCGCAAGCATCGCGACCGGCCGAAGATCGTGGCGCTGTGCGACGTCTCCGGCTCGGTCGCCCGGGTCTCGGACTTTTTCCTGCTCCTGATCCACAGCCTGCATGAGGTCGTCGACGACGTCCGCTCATTCGCGTTCTCGGGCCATCTGATGGAGGTCAGCGACATCCTGGAATCGAAGACGCCGGAAGAGGCGATGAAGGAGATCATGTCCAAGGTCGGCTTCGGCTCGTCCGACTATGGCAATTCCTTCGCCGATTTCGAGGACAATTGGATGAGCGCGATCACGCCGCAGACCACGGTGATCGTGCTCGGCGACGCCCGCAGCAACAATCTCGATCCGCGCGCCGACATCCTGCGCCGCATCGGCGAGCGCTCCAAGCGGCTGGTGTGGCTCAACCCCGAGGGCCGCATGGTCTGGGGCTTTGGCGATTCCGAGATGCCGCGCTACGCGACCTTCTGCACCGTGGTGCGCCAATGCGCGACTGCGCAGCAGCTCGAGCGTGCCGTCTCCGACATCGTGGCGACGTATCAATAGGCCGCCGGCATCCGAGAAGACGTCGCACCTTAGAGACGAAGCGCGTCGCCGTGGAACAGCCAGCCGGCGAATGCAATCAGCGTCAGCGCGACCGACGCCGAGATACTGACGAGCTTGATCGTCGTGATCGCCTTCAGGATCGAGGCCGATCGCGCCGCCCCATGCGGATCGCCGCGCAGCAACAGCCAGCCCAGCAGGAAATCCTCGATCAGGTCGCTCAGCAGATACACCGCCGGGACCACCAGGCCGAGCCACGCCGCCGGCGGGTAGGACAGGTTGAGCCAGTACGATGACGCTGCGCCCATCGCGCCCGCCAGCGCCAGCATGACGGCGAGATCGAGCGGGAACAGGATCGGGAAGACATACTTCATCCGGAGATCGGACTGCACCAGCTCGCCGAGCTGGGCGCCGCTGTAGCTCAGCGTTTTCTCGGGAAAGCGGCTGCGGAATCTGTTGGCAAAGACGCGATCGGAATAGTTGCCGACCCACCAGAACAATCCGAACGCAATCACCACCAGACCCGCGAGAATGACCGTCACGAAAGCTTGATGGCTCATGCCGATCTGTTTCCGTCCATGGTGAGGACGCTGCGCAAAGCCGCAGGCAAGACGATCGCGCGCACCGGCGAAAACCCCGAAAGGGAGAAAATATCAACGCAATACTGTAATGATCAGGAGGCAGATTCCCACCTTTTCCAAAGTGTTGCAATTGAATTCTGCGGATCGCCGTCAAGCGCCAGTATGCAGCTGATGCCAATTGCGGCCAGAGGATTCGGGTTGCGCGGCACGGCCGCGTTCACGCCGGGTACACAGAACCGTCTTCTATTGGAGATTGAATCGTGCTCGCGTTCTGCCGTACATTGAGGCTGCGGATTTTCACGGCGACCGCGGGGGCAACGGATGCCGAAGGATATTGTGATTTGTTGCGACGGCACCGGCAACGAGATCGGCGCCAATATTTCCAATGTGCTGAAGCTGTTTCGCGTCACCGACAAGAACGAGCGCGAGCGGGTCTACTACCATCCCGGCCTCGGCACGATCGGCCTGCAAAACACCTGGGGCCGCTTCAAGCAGCAGGTGCGCGGCCTGCTTGGGCTGGCCTTTGGCGCCGGTCTCGACAAGGACACGCTCGGTGCCTACCAGTTCCTGTGCCGGACTTGGGAGCCGGGCGACCGGGTCTGGATGTTCGGCTTCAGCCGCGGCGCCTACACCGTGCGCGTGCTGGCTGCCTTCGTTCACGTGATGGGCCTCTTGCCGGTCGACCAGCTCGACATCGCCGGCTACGCGTTCAACACCTACAAGAAAGCCAGCTCCGACGCCCAGAAGCCGGACGGCACGTTCGACGATGCCCCGCTGAAAGAAGCCTGGCACTTCAGCCAGATCGCCGGCGGCCGCAACATCGATATCGAGTTCGTCGGGGTCTGGGACACCGTGGCCTCGATCATCGTGCCGCGGCAGGACAACTTCCTGTTCGATCTGCAGACGCTGCTGTTCACCCGCACCAATTCGAGCGTCAGGCGCTTCCGCCAGGCGATCTCGATCGACGAGCGCAGGCGCATGTTCCGCCTCAACCGCTGGATCGAGCCGCAGAAATTCCGCTCCGATCCGTTCGATCCTTCGACCGCGGTGGAGCAGGACATTCGCCAGGTCTGGTTCGCCGGCGTGCATTCCGATGTCGGCGGCGGTTATCCGGAGACCGAGAGCGGACCGTCAAAATTTCCGCTGATCTGGATGCTCGAGGAGGCCAAGGCCGCCGGGCTGCCTATGGACCAGGCGCTGATCGATCATCTCGCCTGGGGGATGCCGCTACCGCCGCGCACGCATGTCTATGTGCCGCCAAGCGCGACGGCCCCGTTGCACAATTCACTGACGGGCGCCTGGGAAATCCTGGAATGGATTCCGAAGAGCGACAAATGGAAGGAATGGCCCGCGCGCAAATCCTTCCTCGGCTTCTATCTGCCGATGGGCGAGCCGCGGCCGATTCCGGACAACTCCACCATCCATGCTTCCGTGCTGGAGCGGATGGAGAAGGATCCGACCTACCGGCCGATCAATCTGCCGACCACCTACAAGGTCGAGCCGATGACGCCACCGCCGACGCCACCGGCCCCAACGGTCTGACGCTCCTTGTTTTGACGCGTTTTCTTCACGCGAACCGGTGTCCACTTCGCTCGAAAACGCTCTCCGCGTCGATCGCATCCTTGATCCGCTTGCGGCTGAGCTCAGCCGCTTGCCGGTGGCGCGGACGTACACGGCGACAGGCAGCCAACGCCTGAATTGAGTTTATCGCGGGAGGGTGTATTAACACGTTCTGTTCCGGAATCGTTCGACCACGGAACTCGAATCACCCTATCTCGGATCATGACTGCCCAGCCCGCCCTCGACCACGCATCCACGCCGCCTCGCGACGCGCGCGCCGTGCTCAGTTCCGTGTTCGGCCTGCCGGGCTTCCGCGGCGCGCAGGAAAGGATCATCGGCCACGTCACCGATGGCGGCAATTGCCTGGTGCTGATGCCGACCGGCGGCGGCAAGTCGCTTTGCTACCAGCTGCCGTCGCTGCTGCGCGACGGCTGCGGCATCGTGGTGTCGCCCCTGATCGCGCTGATGCGCGACCAGGTCGCCGGCCTCTCTGAGGCCGGCGTCAACGCGGCGGTGCTGAATTCGACGCTGTCCTATCAGGAGGCCTCCGAGGTCGAGCGGCGGCTGCTCGCCGGCGATCTCGATTTGCTCTATGTCGCGCCGGAACGGCTGCTGACGCCGCGCTGCCTCAATCTGCTCGGCCAGGCGCAGATCGCGCTGTTTGCGATCGACGAGGCGCATTGCGTGTCGCAATGGGGCCATGACTTCCGCCCGGAATATATCGGCCTGTCCGCGCTCGCCGAGCGCTTCCCCAATGTGCCGCGCATCGCACTGACCGCGACCGCGGATGCGTCAACGCGGAAGGAGATCGCCGAGCGGCTGCAGCTCACCGACGCGCCGCAATTCGTCGCGAGCTTCGACCGGCCCAACATCCGCTACGAGATCGTCGACAAGCAGAACGCGACCACGCAGCTGAAGAACTTCATCAAGGAGCGGCATGCCGGCGACGCCGGCGTGGTCTATTGCCTGTCCCGCGCCAAGGTCGAGGACGTCGCGGCGTCGCTCAGCGAGGCCGGCATTCCGGCGCTGCCCTATCATGCCGGGCTCGATGCGTCGGTACGCGCCCGGCATCAGGACCGCTTCCTCAACGAGGACGGCATCGTGATCGTCGCGACCATCGCCTTCGGCATGGGCATCGACAAGCCGGACGTGCGCTTCGTCGCGCATCTCGATCTGCCCAAGAGCATCGAGGCGTATTACCAGGAGACCGGCCGCGCCGGCCGTGACGGCAAGCCCTCGGCCGCGTGGATGGCCTACGGCCTCTCCGACATCGTGCAGCAGCGCCGCATGATCGACGAATCGACCGGCTCCGACGCCTTCAAGCGCGTCTCGATCGGCAAGCTCGATGCGTTGGTCGCGCTGGCCGAGACCGTGCATTGCCGGCGGCAGCGCCTGCTCGGCTATTTCGGCGAGGCGCGCGCGGAGGAAAGCTGCGGCAATTGCGACAACTGCCTGATGCCGCCGCGGGTCCGCGACGGCAAGGTGCTCGCGCAGAAGCTGCTCTCCTGCGCCTATCGCACCGGGCAACGTTTTGGTGCCATGCACCTGATCGACGTGCTGGTCGGGCGACTGACCGAGCGCGTCAAGCAGTTCGGCCACGACCAATTGTCGGTGTTCGGCATCGGCCGCGAGCTCAACGAGAAGCAATGGCGTGCGGTGCTGCGCCAGCTGGTGGCGATGGGGCATCTGCGCGCCGACAGCGACGCCTTTGGCGCGCTGAAGCTGACCGACAGCGCGCGCGGCGTGCTGAAGGGCGAGACCGCGGTGATGCTGCGCGAGCAGCCGGAAGGCGCACGCAACCGCGCGATCCGCGGCAAGTCGCGCCGCGGCGAGCTGGCGCCGGCGGCCGACGGCAAGGGCGCGGCGGCCAACCCCGCGCTGCATGCAGCGCTGCGCGCCTGGCGCTCCGAGGTGGCGCGGCAGCGTGGCGTGCCGGCCTATGTCGTGCTGCATGATTCCACCATCGACGGCATCGCCGCGATGCGGCCGGACACGCTGACCGAACTGCGCGGCATCGCCGGGATTGGCGACAAGAAGCTCGAGCATTATGGCGACGAGCTGATCAGGCTGGTGAACAGGACGGAAGGCTGAACATCCGACCAGTTTGGGATGCGTTTAGGCCGCGTCACACTTGACTGCCGTCGCACGCTCCGCCATCCGTGGCCCATGTCCGCGCAATCCGAGGCGGCGTCCGCCGAGCTGTCCCGTCACCGGCCACTGCTGCTGTTCGTGGCCTCGCGCAGCTTCTCCGAATTCGCCTACCAGATCGCCACCGTTGCGATCGGCTGGCAGGTCTACGTGCTGACCGGCAGCGCCGTCTATCTCGGCCTGGTCGGGCTGGTGCAGTTCATCCCGAACGCGCTGCTGGTCTTCATCGCAGGCCACGCCGCCGACCGCTACGATCGCCGCCGCGTGGTGCAGGCCTGCCAACTGATCCAAGGGCTTGCGGCCGCCTATCTCGGCTGGCGCAGCTTTGCCGGCGACCTGACGGTGCCGGAAATCTTCTCGGTGCTGATCGCGTTCGGTGTCGCCGGAGCATTCGGCGACCCGGCCGCCTCGGCGCTGCTGCCGGCCGTGGCGCCGGAGGGCCAGCTGCAGCGCACCACCGCGCTGTCGGCCGGCGCCTGGCAGGTCGCGATCGTCACGGGTCCGGCGATCGGCGGCCTCACCTACGCGATCTCGCCGGCCGTCCCCTACGCCGTGATGGCGACGTTCTGGCTGCTCGCGGCGATCTGCTGTGGCGCGATCCGGCTGGAACGGCCGGCGGCCGAGCCGGACCCGCCGTCGCTCGGGCAATTGTTCGCCGGCGTCAAATTCGTTCGCGGCAATCCGGCGATCCTCGGCACCATCTCGCTCGATCTGTTTGCGGTGCTGCTGGGCGGCGCCAGTGCGCTGCTGCCGATCTATGCGCACGACATCCTGCATGCCGGCCCCTGGGCACTCGGCGTGATGCGCGCCGCGCCCGCGGTCGGCGCGCTGGTGATGACGGCCGTGCTGACGCGGTATCCGATCTCGCGGCGGGTGGGATTGCGCATGTTCCAGGCGGTGATCGCCTTCGGGCTGGCAATCTGCGTATTCGCGCTGTCGCGGCAGATCTGGCTGTCGACGCTGGCGCTCGCCGCAATGGGCGCCGCCGACACGATCAGCGTCGTGATCCGCGTCTCGCTGGTGCAGCTTGCAACCCCGGACGAGATGCGCGGCCGCGTCGGCGCCGTGAACTATCTGTTCGTCAACGCCTCCAACCAGCTCGGCGAGTTCGAGAGCGGCATCACCGCCGCGCTGTTCGGCGCGGTGCCCGCCGCCCTGATCGGCGGCCTCGGCACGGTCGCGGTGGCGCTGCTCTGGATGAAATTGTTCCCCTCGCTGCGCAAGGTCGAGCGGCTGGAGTGAACCGGCGCTCCGATACCGTTGCTGTCAACGCAGCGGCATAGGAGCCATACCCGGCGCGGCAACGCATGCGCTTGCGGGCCGCGCCGCCCTCGCCCTAATCTTTGCCCTGTCGCGTCCAACGAGGCACGGCCAAAGCTAAAGATAGGGAAGAGACGGGCCATGGCTCAGGAGAGCACCGCGCGCAAAGCTGCGCGCCCTGCCGAAACCGGAACGTTCGATGCGGTCGTGATCGGCGCGGGATTCGCCGGCATGTACATGTTGCATCGGCTGCGCGGGCTCGGCTTCACAGCGCGAGTGTTCGAGGCCGGCGGCGGCGTCGGCGGCACCTGGTACTGGAATCGCTATCCCGGCGCACGCTGCGACGTCGAGAGCCTGCAATACTCCTTCTCATTCTCCGAGGAGCTCGACCAGGACTGGAGCTGGTCGGAGAAGTATTCTCCGCAGCCCGAAATTCTCGCCTACGCCAACCACGTCGCCGACCGCTTCGACCTGCGCAGCCAGATCGTATTCGACACCCGCGTCACCGCGGCGACCTTCGACGAGAAGGCAGGCCACTGGCTGATCGAGACCGACCGCGGCGACAGGGTCACCGCGAAATTCTGCATCATGGCGGTGGGCTGCCTGTCGGCGCCGAACCGTCCGGCCTTCACCGGCATGGAGGATTTCCGCGGGCCGATCTATCACACCGGCGAATGGCCGCATGAGGGCGTCGACTTCACCGGCCTGCGCGTCGGCGTCATCGGCACCGGCTCGTCCGCGATCCAGTCGATCCCGATCATCGCGCAGCAGGCATCCGAGCTCACGGTGTTCCAGCGCACCGCGACCTGGTCGGTGCCGGCGTGGAACGAGCGGCTGTCGGCGGAGTATCTGAAGGAAGCCAAGGCGCATTATCCGGAGCTACGTGCCAAGGCCCGCGCGCGCCCGACCGGCTTCTACTTCCAGTTCAACGCCCAGCCGGCCTTGGAGGCGAGCGAGCAGGAACGCGAGCGGCTCTATGAGGAAGCCTGGCAGCGCGGCGGCCTGCCCTTCCTCGGCGCTTTCGGCGACCTCTTGTTCGAGCAGGCCGCCAACGACACCATCGCCGATTTCACACGGGAGAAGATCCGCGGCATCGTCAAGGATCCCGCAACCGCCGAGCTGCTGTGCCCGCAAAACGTGTTCGGCTGCAAGCGGCTCTGCGTCGATACCAACTATTTCGAGACCTACAATCTGCCGCATGTGAAGCTGGTCGACGTGTCGAAGACGCCGATCCAACGCATCACGGGTGATGCGATCGTGGTTGACGGCACCGAATACAGGTGCGATGCGATCGTCTCCGCGACCGGCTTTGCCGCGATGACCGGCTCGTTCGACAAGATCGCGATCACCGGCCGCGGCAGGCAGACGCTGGCCGAGAAATGGCGCGCCGGCCCGCGCGCCTATCTCGGCCTCGCCTCGGAGGGCTTCCCGAACCTGTTCATGATCACCGGGCCCGGCAGCCCGTCGGTGCTCGCGAGCATGATCCAGGCGATCGAGCAGCATGTCGACTGGCTGGCGGATTGCATCAGTCATATGCGCGACATCGGCGCCGGCACGATCGAGGCGGTGCGCGACGACGAGGACGCCTGGGTCGCCCATGTCAACGACGTCTCCACCGTTTCGCTGCGCTCGACCTGCAGCTCCTGGTATGTCGGCGCCAACATCCCGGGCCGTCCCCGCGTGTTCATGCCCTATATCGGCGGCTTCCCGATCTATGTGCAGAAATGCAATGAGGTGATGAATTCGGGTTATGACGGCTTCGTGCTGCAGGGCGGGCGCAACGGCAACGCGCCGCCGCAGGTGCGCTTCACCGAGCGCTGGCAGGTGCCGCTCGACATCGAGGTGATCTCGCCGGCCGCGGTCGCCGCCAGGCGCGTTCCCATGGTCTGAGCAGCGGCGGTATCCCCACCGGGATCGCGCATGATAGTGTCGTCCCGGCCCGCGCTTCGCGGGCCGCACGGGGGACGATGGCCGACACGGCACTGCAGGGATTGGTCGAGCGGATCGGCTCACATCACGTCGTGCGCCGGCTTTCGATCGAGGCCGCGCACGAGAAGCAGCTGTTCGGCCAGGGCACGCTGGTGTTCAACGTCGAGAACTGGAATCTGGCGCCGCGGATCGTCACGACCGCGCTTAAGGCGGCCGGCCTCTACGGCCGCGCGCGGCGCAACGCCGACCGGGTCGAGGTACGACGCAATCCGGTGACGTCGGCACGCCTGCCTGCAGCCTTTGACGGCTTCACCATCCTTCAGCTCAGCGATCTCCACGCCGACATCAGCGCCGGCGCGATGCAGCATCTCACGGACATCGCGCACACCATCGCCTGCGACATCTGCGTCCTGACCGGCGACTATCGCGGCAAGACGTTTGGCCCGTTCGAGAAAAGCCTCGCGCTGATGAGGGATCTCTGCGCGCGGATCAAGCTGCCGCTCTATGGCATCCTCGGCAATCATGACAGCATCCGCATGACGCCGGCGCTGGAGGCGATGGGCATCAGGATGTTGTTCAACGAGCAGGAGCCGATCACGCGCGACGGCGCAACGATCCATCTCGCCGGGATCGATGACGCGCATTTCTATCGCATCGACGACATTGCGAAGGCTGCCGCTGCGATCCCGCGCGATGCGTTCTCGATCCTCTTGGCGCACACGCCGGAATCCTATCGCGAAGCAGCGGCAGCCGGCTTCGACCTGATGCTGAGCGGCCATACCCATGGCGGCCAGCTCTGCCTGCCCGGCGGCATCGCGATCAAGCTGGAGGCGCGGCTGCCGCGCCGCATGGGCAGAGGCCCCTGGCGCTTCCATCAGCTTGCCGGATATACATCGGCCGGTGCCGGCACCAGCCTGGCGCCGGTGCGGCTGAATTGCCCGGCCGAGATCACGGTGCACACGCTGCGGCGGCTCGGCCGCTGAGCTCTGATACCCCGCCTGCACGTGGCAGTCGCAGGCGCGAATTGCCAAAATATCGAAAACAACCCCATGCAAAGTAGCCGGCGGCTGCCCGGACTTCGCAGGGAAAGACATGTGGCCGATAGAGCGGGATGACTCTTCTTCGAATCGTCATCCCGCCCTATCTCTTTGTTTTGAGCATGATCTTTGCGGAAAACCGCTACACACTTTTCCGGATCATGCTCTAGCCATATGCGATCGCCCTGCCGTAAGGACGGGGAGAGGGAGTAGCGGAGGTCTCAATTTCCCCGTTTCGCACCCGCGCTTTGTTCGTTCACCTTGCATACGATCAGGAGCGTATAGCCGCGCGCGTCCTTTGCGATCTCGGACGTCTCCCGCTTTGACGCATCACGCCACTCGGCTGTCTGGTACTGCACGGCGCTGTTGTCGAGGAAGTCGCGCAACGCGCCGGTCTTGATCGCGAAATTGATGTTCTCCGGGATGCTTCCCGTGGCCCGCGCGACCCTGACGGCGTCGAGCTTCGCGGCCACGACGCCGACCACACCGCCGCCAAGATCGAACAGCGGGCCGCCGCTGTTGCCGGGCTGCACCGCGGCGCTGATCTGCAGGAAGCGGGTGTCGTTGAGGATGCCGCTCAGCGAAGAGACGATGCCCGTGGTCACGGTGAAATCTGATGTCAGCAGCCCGTGATAGGGGTAACCGATCGCCACCACTCCGTTGCCGACCGGAATGGCATTCTGCCTGATCTTGGCGACGTCCTTGAACGGGGACGGCGCCTGCAGCAGTGCGAGATCGTTGGTTTCATCGCTCGACACCAGCCGCAGCTTGACTGGCGCCTCGCCGCTCAGATTACCCGTAATCTCGCTGCAGCCATCGATGACATGATGGTTGGTGACGACATGGCCGGTGCTGCTGACCACAAAACCGGTGCCGGTCCCGCCCCTGGCCTGCTTCTGTGGCGGGTTCGGTGCAGACTGCGCCGGTGCAGCCTGCGGGGCCGCCACGGGCTTCGCCGCGACCGCGAATTCCCCGGCACTGGCGACGCCGTTCTTCTTCACCGACATGACGCAGTTGAGCAGCGCCGGCAGCAATTGTCCGGTCTGATTCAGGTTGAACTGAAACAATTGTCCCTGCGCGAATGCCGTCATCTGGCGCGCCTTGCGGAACTGATTGATCAAATTGGAGTTCACGGGCATCTCGACATTCACGAGCGTGGTGCCAAGCGGCATGCCGTAGACATTGAACGCCGGCTGGCCGTCAAAGGTCAGCGCAAGCGGAAAGGCCTCGCCCGGCGTCAGACGCCAGCTCTCATGGGCAAAGCCCAGCCGCCAGCTGCCGTTTTCGGCGATCGCCACCATGAAGAAGATGCCGCTCTGGTAGGTCGACCCCGCCGAGCAATGCGTGAACGCGCCGCTCTTGTCGTCGGTGAAGGCGCCGCCTTTCCAGTTGCCGACCGTGATCGAGCCATAGGGGCCGCGGGCGCTCGACGGAGTTGCAGACACAAGCAGGCAAACGGCCGCAACGACCGCCCAGATCACAACTCTCATGACACGCACTCCCCAGCCACAACCCCATCATAGGAGGCGGAGAAATTCATCCGCAAGTGGTGCGCGGCTTGGTCTTTGGTCCTGCGGCCACGCAATACCGCCGCGGATGAGGCATTCGCCACACCCTCAGGTTACATGGCGACATGTTCCTATTTTGTTCCTTTGATGTCAACCCGGACATAATCCAAGCGCCGCGAAAGCGGGATGCTACTGCGGCTCCCGAACCGAGGACTGCGCCGGCGGATCCGGATCGTTGAACCAGTACCAGGATGCGAGGGCATGCACGCTGACGCCGATCAGGAAGATGCCGGCATAGAGCTCGACCTCGCTGTTCAGCGCCAGCAGGCGGGTGCGCGGCATATAGCCATGGTTCTGGTAGACCCAGAACCAATGTCCCACGGCGACGATGCCAATGCCGAGCGCGGCGATGGCCCGGCCGGCCGCATTCATCATCCTCACGCGACGGTCTCCCAACTCGCCCGGCACGATGAAGATACCGGGCGAAGCTGACGCGGACCTGACGCGGCAACGGAGGGGGCTTGTAACCCGGGTGGAGCCAACGGGTCGCGCGAACGCGCGCCCGATGACAGGCTCCACGAAGTCCGGGACGGTATTTCCGCAGAGGGTGCTGTCTTCCCCTTCCCCCTGAAAGGGGGAAGGTCGGGATGGGGGTCAGCCGCAGGCGACGCTGCAAGCGGAGAAAGCAGATCCCCACCCGCTTTGCTCTGGCGCGCAAAGCGACCTCCCCTTTTCAAGGGGAGGTTTGGAGCAGCGTAGCCGCTGATCTTCCCCCGAAAAAGTGGACAGGGTTAAGCTGGTTTTAGCTCCATCTCGATCGGGGCGAGGTACCCGATGGCGGAATGGAGTCGAGTTCGATTGTAGAAGCCCTCAATGAAGGCGAAGATATCGCGCTGGGCCTCGGCCCGGGTCTCATATTGGCGATGATGAACGAGCTCGGTCTTCAGGGTATGGAAGAAGCTCTCCATCGGGGCATTGTCGTAGCAGTCGGCTTTGCGGCTCATTGATGCCGTGATGCCGGCGGCCGACAGGATCGCGCGATAGTCCTGTGAGGCGTACTGCACGCCGCGATCGGAGTGATGGATCAATCCGCCTTCCGGATGCTGCTGCTGGATTGCCATCTTCAAGGCGGACGAGGCGAGTTCGACCTGCATGTGATCCCGCATCGCCCAACCGACGATCTTGCGGCTGAAGAGGTCCATGATGGCCGCCAGGTAGAGCCAGCCCTCTGCAGTCGGAATGTAGGTAATATCGGCGAGCCAGATCCGGTTTGGGGCCGCGGCTGCAAAATGACGTTCGATGAGGTTCGGCGCGATCGGCAGGCCGTGGCGGCTGTCGGTGGTCCGAACGCGACGCGGTGATGCCATGATGGCGCGGATGCCGTGCCGATGCATCAAGCGTTCGATCCGGCCACGGCTGGCGCCACGTCCCTGTACCCGCAGAGCGGCATGGACCCGCGGACTGCCATAGCGTCCGCCACTGTCTTGATGGACCTGTCGGATCGCAGCCAGCAGCGCGGCATTGGTGGTTGCGCGTGCGTTTACCGGGCGCTCACGCCAAGCGTAATAGCCGGCCGCCGAGACCCCGAGCACGGCGCACATCAGCCGCACCGGATAGGCGTCGCGATGGTCCTCAATGAAGCGGAAGCTCATGTCCGGGTTCCGGCAAAGATCGCGATCGACTTCCTAAGAAACAGCCTGATTGGCGTTGCACGGAATGGCCTGCAAGACAAAGCCGAGCGATTTGGCCCGGCGCTGAAGGTTAGCGAGGACGCGGCTGCGATATTGTCGCTCATATTGGTCGGCACCTGGATCCCTGTAGCTCATGCCATGCCGGAGTGTGTTGTAGAATAAAACTGCAATCTTGCGGGCGGTCGCCGTCACCGCCTTCGACTTGCCCGCGCGTGAGGACAGCCGGCGATAGAATGCTCCGAGCGCCGTATCGCTCCGCCCCACGGTTGTGGCTGCCAATCGCAGTAGTGCGGCTGCCCGGCTGGAGGATCTCCGCGTGCGTGAAGATAGTACCTTGCCACCGGAGATTTTGTTGCCGGGTGCGAGGCAGAGCCAAGAGGTGAAGTGCTTGGCGGTTGGCCACGCCCTCAGATCCTTGCCGCACTCGCCGACGAGCTTCAATGCGAGTGACGGACCCAGCCCATGGATCTCAGTCAGATCAACGCCGAGCACACCGTACAGCGCGGTCCTGACATCGAAGGTGGGTGTGTTGACCTGCTTGGTCTTTACGCGTGGCTGGGATAGCTTTCCGACCGGCTTTGCTTCTCTGTTGCTAAGCGCGGCGATCAAGACTTCGAGCTTGCGGTCGCAGTCCAGCATCTTCGCCTGGTAGATGTCGTAGAGTTCCAGCGATTGGGTCAGAGCGAAGACATGTTCCTCCCGGTCGTTGCCGATCAGCGCCGCGCGGATCGTCTCCGTTGAAGAATGGCAGCGCACGTCTCGATAGGTTGCCAGAACGTCGGGATTGCGCTCGCCTGCAACAATGGCTCGGATAATCCGCATACCAGTCGCTCCGGTGATATCCGAGACGACATGATGGAGCTGCAGGTTCATCTCCATCAGAGCCTTCTGCATGTGCTGGATATGGGCGGCAGCATATTCAACCAGCCGCTCCCGCTGGCGCAGATAAGCGCGCAGGGTCGCAATCTCGGCATCGGGACGGAAGCTGCCGCGTAACAGCCCATAGGAATGAAGCTGGCGTAACCACGCAGCATCGCTGACATCGGTCTTGCGCCCGGGCACATTCTTGGCATACCGCGCGTTGACCAGAATGACCTCGAACCCGCGCTGCTCCAGAATCTCGTAGACCGGGATCCAATAGACGCCAGTGGATTCCATCGCGACGCTGGTCACACCGCATGTCTTGAACCAGTCCGCCAGACTATGCAGGTCCTGTGTGAACGTGCTGAACGTGCGCACTGGGACATCGGTGCAGGCCGGGTTCACGGCGGCCATGTGCATCTTTGATCCGATGTCGATGGCAGCCGCCCCGACGTTGACTGGCTTCAATTCCGGGCGATCTGCAGTTGTCGTCTTGAGCATTGCGGGTCCTCCGTCCAATCATGGGCAGGAGGGTCTGGGTTATGCCAATTTGTCATCTTCCTAATCGGGATCGCCGCCGGAGCGCCGTCACCACTCTCAAGTCCGCATGCACCCATGGACCACGTTTTTTAACGGGGACAGTGCCTCCAATAAGCTGACGGCCGCTACCCTCCCGGCCTCAGACGATAGCACAAGGCTGTTTCTACCCCGCGCAGGCACGCCACGGCGCTGGACAGTTTTTTAAAATGTCCCGCTCCATGCGCAGCCGCTCATTCTCCTCGCGCAGCCGGGCGATCTCGGCAGCCTGGTCCGCCGGCATCGGCGTCGCTTGCGTCGTGGGGCGCCGCGCCGCCGCTGCCGGCTCCTGCCGGAGCTTCTCCACCCAGCGCCGCAGCACCGAATCACGCAGACCGAGTTCCTTGCCGACCGACGTGATCGACCGGCCACTCGATACCACGAGTTCAGCGGCCTGCCGCTTGTACTCCTCGGTAAACGACCGACGTTGACGCTCTTGCATCCGACACCTCCGGGCTCTCTGAGCCTACTACAGGTGTCCACTCATTCGGAGGAGGTTCACCGCCTCACCCGTTCCTGAACGCGTAGGCGTAGCCGTTGAGCGCCGGTGCGCCGCCGAGATGGGCGTAGAGCACCTTCGATCCGGCCGGGAAGAAGCCCTTCTGCACCAGATCGATCATGCCCTGCATCGATTTCCCCTCATAGACGGGGTCGGTGATCATGCCTTCGAGCCGCGCGCTGAGGCGGATCGCCGCCTTCGTCTCTTCCGAGGGCACGCCATAGGCGGGATAGGCGTAATCCTCGATCAGCACGACATCGTCCTCGACGATGTCGCGGCCGAGCTCGACAAGTTTCGCGGTGTTCTGCGCGATCGACAGCACCTGCGCCTTGGTCTGGGCGGGCGTGAACGAACCGTCAATGCCGATCACGTTGCGCGCGCGCCCGTCGGCGGCGAAGCCGACCAGCATGCCGGCGTGGGTCGAGCCGGTCACCGTGCAGACGACGATGTAGTCGAACTTGACGCCGAGCTGGCGCTCCTGCGCGCGCACCTCTTCGGCGAAGCCGACATAACCGAGCCCGCCATATTTGTGCACGGAGGCGCCGGCCGGAATGGCGTAGGGCTTGCCGCCCGCCGCCTTCACCTCCTCGATCGCCTGCTCCCAGCTCTTGCGGATGCCGATGTCGAAACCTTCGTCGACCAGGCGCACATCGGCGCCCATCACGCGCGAGAGCAGGATGTTGCCGACACGGTCGTAGACCGCGTCCTCATGCGGCACCCAGCTTTCCTGCACCAGCCGGCACTTCATGCCGATCTTGGCCGCGACGGCCGCCACCATGCGCGTATGGTTCGACTGCACGCCGCCGATCGAGACCAGCGTGTCGGCGTTGGAGGCGATCGCATCAGGAATGATGTATTCGAGCTTGCGCAGCTTGTTGCCGCCGAAGGCTAAGCCCGAATTGCAATCCTCGCGCTTGGCGTAGAGCTCGACCTTGCCGCCGAGATGCTTTGACAGCCGATCGAGCTTCTCGATGGCGGTCGGTCCGAAGGTGAGCGGATAGCGCGCGAACTTCTCCAGCATACTGGCATCCTCTTTGGTGGTCTGGAACGGCGGCCACACCTATCACCCCAGGCGCGAAAGGTGTTCTCTAACTCAGCCCTCGCAGCTACCGATGATTGCTGGTTCTGGCGCAGATGCTATGTTTTCTTTCATAAACCAGTCCAACAGTGAGAGATTCTTCCATGTCCGCCCGGCTCGATCGCATCGACCTCAAGATGTTGAGATTGCTGCAGAAGAACGGCCGGCTCAGCAATGCCGAGCTGGCCGATCAGGTCGGCGTCAGCCCCGCCACCTGTCATCGCCGGACGCAAGCGCTGTTCGACGAGGGCTATGTCAGCGGCGTCCGCGCCATGGTGGCGCCGCGCAAGCTCGGCAAGGGCACGCTGGTGATGGTCGGCGTCGTGCTCGACCGCTCGACGCCGGAGAGCTTTGCGAGCTTCGAGCAGGCCGTGGCGAAGCTCAAATGCGTGCTCGACTGCCACCTCGTCGCCGGCGATTTCGACTACTTCCTCAAGATCCGCGCCGGCGACGTCGACGACTTCAAGCGCATCCATGGCGACCAGCTGATCGCACTGCCCGGCGTGCGCCAGACCCGCACCTTCTTCGTGATGAAGGAGGTGGTGGACAATGCGGCGCTGGAGTTTTGAGCCGCTAAAGCGCGATGAGATTGGGTTGAATCGTCATCGCGCTTTAGCTCGTTGTTTGAGCATGATCTCCGCGCAAACGCGTTCCGCGTTTGTCGCGAAGGAAAACCGCTTCGCACTTTTCCGGATCATGCTTTAGCTCCGCTCGGCAACCTACTTCGAAGCTTTGGCGATCTTGTGCCCGAGATGGCCGGTCTGATGATCTCTGCGGAGTTGGCTCAGCGACGTCTCATTCAGTGCGGCCAGGACATCGCTCAACTTCTCGGTTTCGGGATAACCCGCCGCGAAACCCGGCCCGTAAACCTTGCGCAGGGTGCGCAGCAGCGTGTCGCCGTGCTTGCCGCTGATTTCGCCGTCCTTGTTGGGATGCCGATTGTCGAGACCTGGCTTGCTCATGCTGCTCTCCCTTGCGCTTTTTGCTGGCAGCATCTGCCTGCGGAGACCAAATGGCAATTGAGGCCGCATAAATGGGCTGGGGAACCCCTTCCAACGCCCTCATACAGCCTTCGTCGAAGGCGAGTATTGGGTGGCTATTTGCGGCGTATTCGGTCAATGTGACTTACGTGCTCCTGCGGACTCCAGAGAGGCCGGACGCGGCAATCGTAGCAGCAAGTTGCGTCGATACGGGAAGCCACAGCTCCATTGCGTCACAGCACAGTCCTGCGTTAGAGCGTTCTCGAGCGAAGTGGACCCCGGTTCGCGTGAAGAAAACGCGTCAAAACAAAAAGCTAGAGCTTCGGTTCTGATTTAATCAGAGCCGAAAATGCTCTAGAGCACCCCCTACACTGCAGAGGTGGACAGATGTCATATGCCTACAAGCTGAATGAAGACGTTCACCACCGGGCCCAGGGGCCGCAGGGGCGTGCCGAGGCCGATCAGCCGGCGGTCTACACCATCGTTCAACGCATGCCGATTGAAGCAGACGGACGGCTTCGATACCGCATCAGGAGCAAAGCCGGCAACATCGAGCGCGTGGTGACGGAAGAGCAGCTGTCGTACTCTCAATAGGCAATGCGCGGCCGTCGAAATCGGCGCAGGTCGATGGCTTCGAGCGCGTCCATGTCGACCGGGTGAGCGCGCCACGCGGCGTGCGGCAGACCCGCACATCCTTCGTCATGAAGCAGGTGGTGGACAATGCGGCACCGGAGTTTTGAGCCTGACATGATCAGTGCCGCGGAGTGGCGGTGAGTTGGCTCGGCCGGGCGACCCGGGAGGAGTAATCCTCTCATTCGACTTGATGGGCCGCGCAAATCGGCGCAATCTCACCCGGAATCCCCTCAGGGTGCGGGGATGCGAGCGCGGACGCGCGGGGACATCCGCGGATGACGATCATGAACGTCACGACGATGAGACTGGTCATACCGTTGCTGGCACTTGCCGCCGGCGGCACGGCGGCGCTCGTCTACGGCATCCACCAAACCCAGCAAATCCTCGGCGTGAGCACGCCTTTGATGGCGACAGCGCCATCCGCGCCGGCGGTTCCCGCGCAAGACCAGGACAAGACGCCGCTGGCAAAGGCGCAAACCGAGACCGCGGCGCTGGCCAACGCGCTGGCAGGACCACCGCCAGCACCGGGCAGCGGTGCGGTGCCGGAGTTCGACGTCGTCAGCATCGAGCCGACCGGCGAGACCGTCGTCGCCGGCAGGGCAGCGCCGGGCGCAACGGTAGAATTGCTGCGCAATGGCGAGGTGCACGATCGCATCGTGGCTGATGCATCCGGCCAGTTCGTCATGGTTCCGCGCCCGCTTCCGCCGGGAAACTATGACCTGACCCTGCGCATCACGCGCGACGGCAAGCAGGTGACCTCCAAGCAGAGCGTGGCCGTGGCGCTCGAGGCTGCGGCAAGGGAGCGGCCGATGGTGGCGCTGATGGCGCCGGACAAACCGATCCGGGTGCTGTCGCAACCCGCAGCCGCGGCCCCGGGGGCCGGGAAGGTGGCGGTCGAGGCCGTCGAGACCGAACCGGGCGGCAAGCTCCGTGTGAGCGGTCAGGCAGCTCCCGGCGCGACCGTCAGGCTCTACCTCAACGACAGCTTGATCACATCCGCCACGGCCGACGAGGCGGGGCACCTCTCGGTCACGATCAACAAGGGCGTCACGGCTGGCGATTATCGGATCCGGCTTGACGACGTCGACCCCGGCTCCGGCAAGGTCCGTGCGCGTGCCGAGGTGCCGTTCAACGTTCCGGAGACGACGGCGACCGCATCGATCCCGGTCCCCGGAACGTCTTCCAGCCGTGCGGATGTATCCGCAACGCAGCTGGCGGCGGCGACAACCACCGCGACAGTGAGTTCACCCTCCGCCGTGATCGTGCCGAAGATCACGACGACCACCGTGGTCCGCGGCGACAGTCTGTGGCGGATCAGCCAGCGCGCACTCGGCGCCGGGCAGCGCTACGCGGTGATCTATCGGGCCAACCAGCAGCAGATCCGCAATCCGAACTTGATCTATCCAGGCCAGGTCTTCGTCCTGCCGACACGGTGAGTCCGGCACTCTCCGGTCACTTGCCGGGTGATTTCAGGAAGGCCACGATCCCAGCGCGATCCTCCGCCGAGCGCACCCCGGTGTATGGCTTCATGCCGTTGCCCGACACCAGCGCGTCCGGATCCTCGATGAAGCGCAGCAACCTGTCCTCGTCCCAGACGATGTCGGATGATTTCATCGCCTCCGAATAGCGATAGTTTGCCACCGATCCGGCCTTGCGGCCGATGATGTTGTGCAGGTTCGGGCCGGCGCGGTTGTCGCCGTCCTTGACCGTGTGGCAGGTGCGGCAGGAATTGTTGAACGCCTGCTCGCCGGACGCGCCGGCATCCTGGCCACGGGATGCCGACAACGGCAGGACGGTCAGCCCGCAAAGCAGGATCATGAAACTTGGCCGCATGGATCACTCCGTTGGCAATCGCGCCGGGCAAGGCAGCGCGCGTAAAACCGTCTCGGGTGCCATGCCGTCAACGCAGAGGCCACGGGAAAGGTCCTCTGCGGCAGGCTCTCCATCTGGCGCACATGCGCGCGTCACACTAGATGTGCTGCCATGCAACACCCCGCCCTCGAGGATTTCGTCGCCGGCCACCAGCGCCTGTTTGTCCTGACCGGTGCCGGCTGCAGCACCAATTCCGGCATTCCCGACTATCGCGACAGCGACGGCAACTGGAAGCGAACTCGGCCGGTCACCATCCAGGCATTCCTAGGTGAGGCCGCAACGCGGCAGCGCTATTGGGCGCGCAGCATGGTCGGCTGGCGGCGATTCGGCCGCGCCATGCCGAACGGCGCGCATCGTGCGCTGGCCAAGCTCGAACAACAGGGCCGCTGCGAGCTACTGTTGACCCAGAACGTCGATCGTTTGCACCAGGCCGCGGGCAGCCAGCGCGTGATCGACCTGCACGGCCGCCTCGACGTGGTCCGCTGCCTCGGCTGCTCTGCGACGATGCCGCGCGAACAATTTCAGGGTGAACTGGCGCGGCTGAATCCGGCCTGGCTCGCACTTGATGCCGCTGATGCGCCTGATGGCGACGCCGACCTCGAGCAGGATTTTTCATCGTTCGTGGTGCCGGCCTGCGAAGCCTGCGGCGGCGTGCTGAAGCCCGATGTGGTGTTCTTCGGCGAGAACGTGCCGCGCGACACGGTCGCTTCGGCGCAGACGCATCTCGAACAGGCCGACGCGCTGCTGATCGTCGGCTCCTCGCTGATGGTCTATTCCGGCTTCCGCTTCGTGCGGATGGCCGAGCAACGCGGGTTGCCAATTGCCGCCGTCAATCTCGGCCGCACCCGAGCCGACGACCTGCTCACGCTCAAGGTCGAGGACCAGTGCGAGACCGCGCTGTCGTTTCTGCTGTAGATCAGCGCTCGCTCGCGTCTGCTCTCACGCCCGATGGCGCTGCGATTTGGCCATCGGCATGTTGGCGTTCCAGTGCGTCCAGCTCACGCTGGCGAGGCTGCGCTGGTCCGTCGCCAGCGGGCGACGGGTGCGGCGCTCATACTCGGCGATGCAGCGGCCTGACTCGCCGATCTTGCGCTGCAATTCGTCGATCGTCATCTGCGTCGCGCGGCCGCAATTGGCCTTGCCGAGCTGATCGGCCTCGATCGCCTTCAACGCCGCGCGGAGCTTTTTGAGCTGCGCGCGCTGCCAGGCAATATGGCTGTCGCTGTCTGCCGTCATGAGGCTGCCACCATCTTTGATCGTTGCACGCCGTTGGGAACCTCGATGTCGACCTCGAGCATCGAGACGAACTTGCCGCGATCCATCCGGATCACGATCTTGTCGGGATCAAGATCGACATGTTTGGACACCACGCTCAGGATTTCCGAGCGGAGGGTCTCCAGAAGATCGGGCGCACCGCTCCGGCCACGCTCATGCGCGAGCAGGATTTGCAGCCGCTCCCGTGCCACGGGGGCGGACCCTGCACGGCCGCCAAAGAGCCGCATCAGGTTCATCACGCAGCCCTCCGTCGCAGCAGCCGGTCCATGAGCCCCTTTCGCTCGACCGGCACCTTCATTTCGATCTGCTCGCCCATCAGGCGCCGCACCGCGTCGCTATATGCGCGCGCCGGCGCGCTGCCGGCATTGTTCAGCGTCACCGGACAGCCGACATTGGAGGCGCGCAGCACGTCCTGGCTTTCCGGGACAATGCCGAGCAAGGGGGTCGCAAGGATTTCCAGGATATCGTCGATCGACAGCATCTCGCCGCGCGCGGCGCGGCCGGCATCGTAGCGGGTGACCAGCAGATGCTTCTCGACCCGCTCGCCGCGTTCGGCGCGGGCCGTTTTGGAGTCCAGCATGCCGATGATGCGGTCGGAGTCGCGCACCGACGACACTTCGGGATTGGTGACGATGATGGCCTCGTCGGCGTAGCGCATCGCGAGCGTCGCGCCACGTTCGATACCGGCCGGGCTGTCGCACAGGATCCAGTCGAACTTGGTCTTGAGATCCGCGATGACACGCTTGACGCCCTCTTCGGTCAGCGCGTCCTTGTCGCGGGTCTGCGACGCCGGCAGCAGCCAGAGGTTCTCCAGCCGCTTGTCGCGGATCAGGGCCTGCGGCAGTTTCGCAACCCCTTGCACCACGTTGATGAGGTCGAATACGACCCGGCGCTCCGCGCCCATCACCAAATCGAGGTTACGCAGGCCAACGTCGAAGTCGATGACGACGACGTTCTGGCCCATTTGCGCGAGCGCCGCGCCAAGCGCGGCGGTGGAGGTCGTCTTGCCGACTCCTCCCTTCCCAGACGTCACGACCAAAACCTTGGCCATTTCTCTCTCTCCTTGTGGTCGGTCAGTTCAAAGCTGTGATGCGCAGCATTTCGCCCTCGAGCCACGCCTGGGCGGGCCGGTTGCGCAAGCTGTCAGAGATTTGTTCCGCGGTCTGGTAATAGCCGTCGATGGCAAGCAGCTCGGCCTCGATCCTCTGGCAGAAGATGCGAGCCGCCGAATTGCCGTTGATTCCGGCCATCGCGCGGCCGCGCAGCGTGCCGTAGACATGGATCGAGCCGCCGGCGACGACCTCGGCGCCGGAGCCGACCGAGCCGAGCACGGTGACGTCGCCCTCGGCAAACACGATCGACTGACCGGAGCGGACCGGGTTCTCCAGCAGCAGCGACGGCAATTTGCTCTTGTCCTTGTCCTTGCTTTTTTCCTGCACCTGCGGCGTCTTCGGCTCGACATGGGTGATCGCGCAGGCCCGGCCGCCGGTCAGAAGCGGCGGCATGTTGGTGCCGAGTTTCGATTCGTCGACACCCTCGATGCCGAGGATACGGATGTTGCGTTCCCCCAGATTGCCGACCAGATGCGCGATTGCGGCCTGGCTGAGATCGACGGCCGACAAATCGAGCACGATGGGCTTGCCGGTGAAGAAGCCCGGCGACTTCGCCAGTGTCGCGTCAATTTCGGCAAGCCAGGACACGACCGGCACGACGGGCGAGAAAACGAACGCAACATAGGAACGGCCGCGCATGCGGACCTGCTGACGTACGACCTGTTGAGTTGCGTCCATCGCCCCTGACTCGGCTGTCTTTTCGAATGGTTAACAATCGGCCCGCATGGTTAATCAATGGTTAACGAAGCTGGGTGTTTTCACGGATTTGGTTGGGAGGGGCTGACGGGAGGAACCCCCGCGAACGGACCATGACCGGCAACGCCGCGAACGGCCAGCTCTAGCCACGCTCCTCGCAACAGCCGACGGAGGCGGCAGCTCAGTTGCGTGGCGCTATCGGTTCGCCGCGCGCGGCTGCTGCGACATTTGCCGCAGGAAGTCGGCGGTGTCCTTGGTCAGGCCATAGCCTTGCACCTGATTCGGCCTGACGGCAGTTGATGGCGCGGACACTGAAGCCGGTGGGGCCGGCGGGGATGAAAGGGCCTGGCTCGCGTGCTGCTGCGGAAACAGCACCAAGACGACGACCAGCCCGATCACCGCGAGGGCGAATACGGCGATGGCCCCGATCACCAGCGGATCCGCCTTGCGCGGTTCGGTGGCAACGACGGGGGCCGTTAGCGACGGATCAGGCTCGACCGCGGCTTGCACCGATTCGACAGCCCGAGCGACATCCGCCGCAGCGGCCTCCTTGCCCGGCATCGTGCCGGCAACGACCAGCAACACAAAATTTGCAACCCCCACCACCAGTCCGACCGGATTCATCAACGCCATGAACTGATCCGGCGGAAGCTTGTTCGTGATCGCGTAGGCCGCGACCAGGATCGGGATCACCAGCATCGTGCCGAGCATGAATGTTGGACCGATCCAGCCGGGCCATCCGATATCCTTGAACCGGCCCCCAACCACTGCCGCCAGCGCGATGATCACGACCGTATCGATCCCGCCCAACCCACCATTGCTGCCCTTGGTGAGGATGAAGCCCAACGCGAGATGCGCGAGCACCAATGGGACGGCATACAACCAGAAGGTCGGCTGGTCGGTTCGCTCGGGTAATTTCATCGCCCGCCCCCAAAATGTTGGGCCTGTCTGTTCAGCCGCAACACTTTTGCAACCTGTAGGAGATGGGACGAAGCGGGTCAACGCGCCGCTGAATGCGAAAGTTGTTGCACACGCGCCGATGCGCCGCCACCGTTCGCCGCGGCATGGGACGACCGGATCGCGCTGGTGCGCGAGCGCGGCATAGCGCCGCTGGCCGCGCCGACCGCCGAGCGCTGGTTCGGCTCCGCCTTTCTCGCGGCGCATCCGGCGACTGCCGGCGCACTGCGCGACTGTATCAACGAGACTGATCCCGAGGGCTTCGTCGGCTGTGCCCGCGCGATCCAGGGCCTCGCCTATCTCGACGGGGTGAAACGGCTGCAGGTGCCTCTGACGATGATCGTTGGCGCGCTCGACCAGCTGCTGGTGCAGCCGATGACGGACCTCGCGGCGATGCTGAATTGCCGGCTGGCGATCATTTCCGGCGCCGGGCATCTGCCCCAGGTGGATCACCCGGACGAGGTCGACGCCGTGATCGACCGGCATTTGCGTGCGTTCGCTCCATCGACGTGACGTTTGTCATCCGCCAAGCGCAACTTGGTGGCGGCGTCCCTCGTTGCGCCGGGTGCGGGGGAGGAGCTGCCGACGATAAAACCGGCCTGTGCTGTTGCGCCCCCCCCCGCTCTGCTCGTCGCAACTGATCTCCACGGGCCGGCGTTGGACGTTCTGGTTCAATGTCTACGAAGCTCGCTCGTCGCGCCGCCTCAATAATTCTCGGCACTGTAAGGTGCTTCACATTCAAATCGCGATCGATAGCGTTGGATGAGAACCAACGATGTGGCACCCGGCCGAGAGCAGGCCGGCCGCCGCTTGCACAGCCTTATTCCTCGCTCGCGGGCTGGATGCCAGTCAGTCCGCGGCCCCAGTTATTACTCTGAAGCGGTTTTGACACACAATGAATTGCTTGTGCCGGAAAAACTCCATGGCCCCTATGAGAGGCTTCACACAAACTGCAAAATCCCGGGATGTTGTCGCGTCCGCGTCCGATCCGGCCCCCGAGATCACCTGCATGCTGAGCTGCGCGGATTGTCCATAAGCCACTGAAGGAGGCTGCATGGCTCAATCTGCATAACGAAGGGCAGGATTCTCAACCCGGTAATATCTCTTATCGAAATGCGACCGGGCTGGCTTCACCGCCACCCTGTCGGGCTATCCATTGGTCTTTCATCCGTGGAGGAGATATGTCCGCACCGACCGCCGGCCCTCATCTGCACCTGATTCCCGGACAACCGGCCTGGCCGTCCTCACCTACCGACGCCTTCCAACCGGGCGGCGACAGCGGCGTTTCGTCATGCTAAAATACAGACAAGGTCACAACGCGCCGGTGTTGAGCATGGCAGTGCAGATTGACCCTGTGTTGTCTCCTCAAGTGGCGCCTCCCTTTGAGCGCGCGCATCGCGCGGTGCTAGCGGCTGATGTGGTTGGTTATACCCGGCTGATGGAAGCGGCCGAGTTCGAAACCCATCAACGCCTTCGCGCCCTCCGTGTTGAAACCACGGATCCGACCATCGTCTCCCATCGCGGTGAGATCGTAAAGAATACCGGCGACGGGTTTCTCGCCGTATTCGAGAGCCCGTCGGATGCCGTGGAATGCGCCACCGAGTTGCAGCAGGAAATCCTGCTTCGGGAAAGCCAGCATTCTCCCGAGCGTCGCATCGCATTTCGAATTGGTCTCCATTGGGAGCCCGTCATCTTCGATCTCGATGACGTCTACGGAAGCGCCGTCAATATCGCCGCGCGCCTTCAGACGGCTGCGCCGGCGGGCGGGATCGTGATGTCGTCGGCCATGCTCGATAATCTTGATGGCGTCGGAGAACTGAAATTCGACAGCCTTGGTGACCTTCGGCTGAAGAATTTGACGCGGGCCGTCACCGCGTTCTCGTTACGATTGCCGGGGGTGGATCGCGGTGCGGCAGTCGGGTTCGCGGGCTCGCCTGCGAAACGCGCAAGACTGCCCTCGATCGCGGTCCTGCCATTCGTCAGTCTTTCAGACGATGCCGACGACAATTATTTCGCTGAGGGATTCGTCGACGATATCATCGCAACGCTCAGCAATATTCGTCATCTTCTGGTTGTTGCTCGCGGGTCGACCATGATGATCGATCGCCGCGCCGTCGATCACGGAACGGTGGCCGGCGAACGGCTTGGCGTGCGGTATTTTCTCAGCGGCAAGATCCGGCGCGCCGGCAGTCGAATTCGGCTCTCTGTTGAGCTCGGGGACTTATCGACGGCATCGGTCATATGGGCAGAAAAATACGAGACGGATATCGAGCAGATCTTCGGCCTGCAGGACGAAATCGCCCTCATGATCGTGGGTCGCATCTCGGCGCATGTGCAACAGGCCGAGGTCAAACGCGCGATGCGGAAGCGTCCCCACAATTTAAACTCGTACGATTATTTTCTGCGCGCGCTTGACCTGCTCTACAAGCTGGACTTCGCGAGCTTTTCGCGGGCTCGGACCCTGTTGGAACGGGCGCGCGAGGAGGACGACGGCTATGCGGCACCATATGCATTTTCTGCGCGTTGGCATATGCTGAACATTGCCGAGGGCCGATCGACCGATCCCGACGCCGAAGTCGCCGAGATCATTCGGCTCTCGAACTGCGCCATCGAACGCGATCCATCCGACGCACTTGCTCTTTCACTGCAAGGGCACGCGCGGAGCGCATTCCATTTTGACTATGACACGGCTTTGGACTGCTTTGATCGTGCGCTTGCGGCGTCGCCAAACAATCCCTGGGCATGGATGTTCAGCAGCGCAACATACGGCTTCATCGGCCAGGCAGCGTCGGGAATTGAGCGCGCCGAACGGGCCATTCGGCTGTCCCCGCTGGATCAACAAGCCTTTGTCAATTATTCACGGCTCTGCCAAAATCATTATTTGAACGGCACCTATGAGGAAGCCATTCGCTGGTCGCGAAAGGCACTCAGCCTCAATCCACGGTATGGAAACGCGATCAGGATCGCGGCGGCAAGCTTGGTGGCCGTCGGCCGGCATGAGGACGCCTCGCTGATGGCGAAGCACCATCGGTTGGTTTTGCCGCAGTTCACTGTATCTCACTATGCACCGCGTTGCCCTTTCAAAGCGGAGCAGGCCTCGCTTTACGTGCAAAGACTGGAAGCCGCAGGACTTCCTGTGTGAATTGGAGTGACCCGATTTGACAAAATGATCATTGGAGCTGGGAGGTTGCGATGCAATTTCATTTGCGTGATGGCGGCGGGGACGGTGGCGGCGACGGCGGCGGAGATGGCGGTGGCGGTGGTGCTGGCGGTCAGAGCTATGGCGCAGGCGGAGCCTATGTTGGTTCGCCACCGCCACAGGGCGCACCTTTCCTGATCTTCGATCCGCTGGGCGGTGAAATCCGTGAGTCGGACTTCAATTTCAATGCGGTTTTCCCTTGGTCGGGGTGGCAACCCGACCTCTTTGGCGTGATCGCCCTGGCGGAGTTCGGCGAGACCAATTGGCGCCGCTATATTCAGCACGATGGTCCGCCAACGGATCATGCAAAAATTGTTGTCGAAATTGATCAGCTGGCCGCCATGGCTCGCGACGAGCGCCCGCGCCTGATCGGGGAAATTCTCGATCAAAATGCGAGACTCCGCGGCTACTTTGCCGAGGTCTTGATGATGTCAGCGTGGTCACACCCCAACACGCTCAAGATCATTGAGATGGCGATCCGGGTCGCTCAAATGGTCGCGATTCACTTCAAGCTCAAATTCAATCGGGCTCGGCCGCAGCAGATTTGCCCTGCTCTCGTTCCGTTGATCAATTCGCCGGGGCACGCCTCATTTCCAAGCGCGCATTCGCTCGAAAGCCACCTGATCGCGCTGTCGCTTGCGGAGATCGATCCTCAGCATACAAAAAGGGCGCTCATCGCATTGGCCGATCGCATTGGCCGCAATCGAGAGGTGGCGGGTGTCCATTACCCGAGCGATACGCGTGCTGGAAGGGAGATTGCCGGCCAGGCGTTCGATATCCTCAAAAATTGTCCGACGTTCAAGGCGACATTGATTGAGGCCAAACGTGAGCCTGGCGGGGCCGGGACACTAACCCTGCCTTCCGGATATTCGACCTCCACCGCGAAACCGGAGGAACGATCGTGACTTCAACAGCAGACGAAACCGCTTCTCTCGTGAACGCAACCTGCGTCCCGATTGAGTTGCCTCCGCTCACGCAATCAAGATGGCGGCTGCTCGACTTCAAGAACCAGCAGCAGGAAAAGTCAAACTGGTGCTGGGCCGCCGTCGCGGCGAGCGTCGCCCATTTTTATCGGCCCTCCAGCACAGTAACCCAATGCGACATCGCGAACGGACAACTGGGCCAGGATGATTGCTGCGTGGGCGGCAACGAGACATGTAATGTCTACGGCTACCTGATGTCGTCGCTGTTCCGCGTTGGCCATTTCAGCAAATGGACGGCGCGCCGACCCGCGTCCTTTCAAGAGACCCAGGAAGAGATCGGCGGCACACGCCCGCTATGCATGCGCATCGTGTGGAATGGCGGCGGGGCCCACCTTGTCACGATCAAAGGTTACGCCGGTGAACCCGCGCCCGGTGCGCACCAGCAAGATGACCGCGGCTTGGCGATCGCGGACCCTTGGTGGGGCCTCTCGGACATCGACGCCGAGGAATTCCCGCGCGGCTATATCAACTGCGGCGCCTGGACGGACACATACTACACCAAGGGGGCAGCGCATGCCGATCTCAGCAGCTGATCTTTCAGATGGTGCCCGCAACGCCGTCCTTGCCGGCATGATCAAGCGAGCATCCACGCGGGGCTTTGCGACGCCCAAGCTAAGCTTCGCGCACAGCGACCATCCCGAAGACCTCCAGCTTTGCGCACCGCATCGCATTGCACTGCTGCGATTGAACACGTTGCGTCGTCTGATCCGGCCCAACGACGCCGGGGCCAAGGCTACCGCGACAATCAAGGCTCCCGCGACAATTGAGTTACCTGCACTCGATTCCGTAGTGACCATCCTCGGTTGGCGGTTTCTCATCTATGACAGGAGCGACGCTCTTGAGCCGATTGCTGCGGCTCATGCTGTGTTGACAGACCACGGAGATTACCGCCTGGCCGAACTGAACGAGGGGCCATACGTCACCAGCTCTCTCAATGCGCTTCAAGCGCCCTCGGTGCGCGAAGCGATCTCGTCCAGCATCGACGATGGCAACTCGTGCGAACCGATGCTGCTGCTTGCGCCGGCAATTCACTTTGCCGGATTGTGGATCCGATATCAGGACAGCCAAAAAGACTTCATCCTGCCGATGGATTCGAACCTTCTGCCCGCCTTCCGTGACGTGAAGCCCGCACAGCTGCTCGCTGTCCTGTTTCAAGCATCGCTTGCGGTTCCAACCGACAGCGCTTCGGCAGGGTGACACAAATCGGTACCCGGTCGCGGCGTGCAGCGCCGGCTATCGCTTGCGGGAGCGATCGATCGCAGCGCCGCGGACCATGAGGGCGATCTGGCGGCCGACCTGGTCGACGCTGAGCGGGCCGCCTGCCTTGAACCAGAACACGGTCCAGTTCATGGCGCCGAGCATCGACAGGCGGAAGGCATGCCGATCGCAGTTGGGATTGAGCGGAAGTTCATCGATCAGGCCCGCGAAGATCTGCTCGTACTCGTCGCGCCGACGAACCAGCTTCCGGACGCCTCGGAGATTGTAGTAGCGCGGCGGGGTGAGAATGGCCCGGGTGACGCTAGAGGCCAACTCGTTCAAGTCTTTCCGTATTCTGCATGGGTCTGTTCGACGAGCCCGGCAACGGTCCCGGCTTGACGAACGCATTCACAACGTTGCTCAGAAGCTGCGAGACATTGTTCTCGAATCCGTCGATGGGCAGGGCACTCCCGAATGCGATGGATCCGGTTGCAAACACCGCACCATGGTTCGGCGCCTCGAAGTACACCATATCGGCCCGCAGGATGTAGTTGTGCGTCCCGCTGAAACCCTGATGCGCGTGCGCCCCCTCCTCGTCGTGGGCGATGTAGTTGTCGGGGTGACCGCCTGAGGATGCGATGATCTTGGTGTTGGGCGGCGTGCCGAACCCCAGTTTGTAGCAGTCGATCTCGATGCCCGCCGCCCCGCCGTTGCCCAGGCCGAAATCGCCGATGATCTCGCCCTCGATCCCCTCGGTGATCCAGGCCAGCGCGGGATCATAGCTATCCGGCATCCGCCGGTAGGGCTGGCTATGAGCGAAGCCCTCGCCGGCAAACGTGTTGCCGACCAGCTTCTGCCCCCAGCGCTGGAAGCCGGTCCAGATCCCGCCCATCTGCCCCGTCGTGGCGAGGTAGTATTCGCCCGGCCGTGCCGCCCAGGCTATCCAGTGTCCTCCGGTCTTGCGACACTCCATGATCCACGGTTCGTCGTCGCGAAACGCCACATTGCAGCAGAAGCTGTTCGCGCCCATGCAGATGAATCGTCCGCCACCGGCGATATAGTCCTCGTGCGCATCGAGCATACGCTCGGAATGATATTCCGGATGCGTCGAATTGAGGATGCATGCATAGGGGGCCATTGCGGCGACACCCTCCAGATGAACATCTTCATCGGTCAAAACGTCGTAGTCGTATCCCTTGTGCTCGAGCCACGCCAGGATCGAGAGATCAGCCGGAAAATTCCAGGGCAGGTCGAACGCGGAGATTCGGTATTTCGGTCGCATGTTGACCATCGGGCGGTGATAGCTCGAGTAGCAGATGCCGGCGCCATCCGCGTGCGAGTCGTAGCAGCCTCCGCCGAACTCCGGATTTTCGTAGATTTCGATGTCGACCTCGGAGATCGTCGGCGGCTGACCGGCCATCGGCTGCACGATGTGGCCGTCGGTCGCGAAGCGCTCGTTGGCATAGGCGATATAGGTTGCCGTGGAGAACAGCAGAGCGATGCGACCGCTCGGAACGCGCGGCCGGACGAAGAAGACGATGTATTCCTCGGCCAGGCCCTTGCCGTCGCCGCCGCGTACCCTCATCGCGTACGCGCCGCTGCGCAGCGTTTCGGGCAGCTCGAGCGTCTTTGTGACTTTCCAGTTGCTGTCGATCATCGCGTCGGCATGGAATTCGATGCCGCCGTATTCATGCGGGGCGAGACGGAAGCAGTCGTTGCGGCCGTTCCAGTTGTAGCCAGTCTGTGCGCGCACCGGCCTGTTGTACCCGTTCGCATCGAGACGGTGTGGTCCGATGTCGACCACGACATCGCCGATGCCGCGATCGGTGTAACCCTTCGTGGTGTCCCAATATGCCACCATGCCGTATGATGGAGGCTGCCCGCCCGAGCGGATCGCGTCGAGCTCCTCGCGACCCAACAGGCGATCGAACACACCGCAGCGATCGATTTTCCCGCAGTAGAGCTGCGACACGAAATGGCCGCGGAGTGCGTGCCAGTCGCGCGAGCCGGCCACGAGGAACGGCGTCTCGGGCAAGTTGCTCTGCCTGAATCGAAACACCTCCGACACATGCGAGCGATATTCGACCGGCGCGACCTTGCTGAGCAGGCTGTTGTAACGGTTCACGACTCCTTCCTGGTAGAGGGTGGCGCGACCGCTTCGCGCATCGAAGGTGGCCGCAACGAAATACCAGGCCTGCTTCTGCAACGGCAGCTCCGCTTGCAGATAGTCGACCTCGTTCCCGCTCCCGACCCAGAACTCCAGCCTGCCGCTCGGATTGATCCCGAGGCCGTAGCCGTGATTCTTGTCATTGTCCCAGCGGCCGAGCAGACATTGACGATGCCCGACATCCGGCCACGTCGGCCAGATGAATGCACAAAGCGTGATGCTGCCATCCAGCGCGAGCTTGCGGTCGGGGTCGGCGACCTCAAGGAAGGATCCGACCTGCGTGAACTGCTTCTCGACCCGCCAGGTGCCGTTGGCGACGCAGTCGATTTCCTCCTCGATGAATCCCGGACCATGCGGATGCTCGTCGCCATGGATCAAGCGCACGAGATGGGCTTCAGCGGTGGACGCGCCGTCGGCACTGACATGAAACTGTATGGTGTCGCCGGGCTTCACCGAGATCTTGTCTGCATAGCCGAATATCTTGATCTGCGCCATGGTGCGGAGTTTCCAATCGAGAAGCTGAACGAGGCTCGTGCCCCACCCAGCGTGTTGCAGCTATCTCTAGGTTTCGAGAAGGTCGCGAATGCAGTGCAGGAACAGACCATGCCAGGCGTCGTTCGCTGACGCGTAGATGGCCTCGTCAACCACGCGCGGGGAAGTCCCCCGATGCCCCGACAGCCTGACCACCTGATACTTGCGGAACGGCTCTACGGCCTTGACCGCATATCTTTCGTCGAGCGGCCGTTGACGGAAATAGATCAACAGACGCTCGAGCCGTTCGCTGTGCTGGCCCAGCGGCGACCGGCGGTGTTCTTCGATCACCTCGGGCGTCACGAGCGTCCGCAGAAACTCGCGGCGGAAGCCGTCGAACCGGTCCCGGACGATGATGTCGCGGTCCTGAGACCTTTCGTAATCGAGAGGCAGCATCCTCAGCTCTCCGGAATCTGCAAATGTCCGACGTGAACCGTGCCGGCTGGACGTACCGGCGCGGCATTCCGTGACGGATGTTTTAGGCCCACTGCTTTTCCTCGTTGACCCAGGCGAACCCGGGCAACCTGCCCGTCCCGACGAACGCCTCGACGACGTTGGCCAGCACACGGGATGAGCTGTTCCTGAAATTGTTGACCGGCAGCGATTGCGCGAACGCGACCGAGCCGCACGCGAACACGGCTCCCCCATGGGGCGCCGTGAAGTAGGTCATGTCTGCATGAACGCGCCAGTCATACGACCCATAGAGGCCGAGGTAGGAATAGAGAACGAGTTGCTGGTTCACGACATAGCTATCGGTGTGTCCCCCCGACGATGCAATGATCCTGGTGTGCGGCGGTGTGCCCAAGGCACGATCGTAATAGTCGAGGGCCAGCCCCGCGGCGCCGTTGTTGGCTAGGCCGAAGTCGCCGATAATCTCGCCATCGATGTCTTTGGTGATCCAGGACACGGTGCGGTGATAGCTGTCCGGCATCCGCCGGTATGGCTCGCTTCGTCCGCCGCCCGAGCTGCTCAAGCCGATCCCGACCAGCTTCTGCGTTGCCCGTCCGAGCACCTTCCAGGGGCCGCCGCGCATCCCGTCTGTGGCCATGTAGTGCTCGCCGTAGCGCGATATCCACGGCTTGTACCCGTCATCGCGGCGCCGGCACTCCACGATCCATGGTTCGCCGTCGCGAACGCCTGCCGTAGCGTTGAATCCATTGCCGCCCGCATAGATGTAGCGGCCACCGTCGGCGATATAGTCCTCGGTCGCGTCCAGCATGCGCTCGGTGTAGTATTCAGGTCGCGCGCCGCTGATGACGCAGGCGTACGGCGACAATGCCGCCGGTCCGTCGCGGTGCAGATCCTCGTCGGTCAGGACCTCGTAATCGAAGTCGCTGTGGTCGAGCCATGCGATGATCGAGAGATCGGCCGCCAATCCCGACGCCACGTCCAGGCTCGGCATCCTGTATCTCGGCCGCATGTTCAAGATCGGACGGTGATAGGAGCTGTAGCACACGCCGCTGCCGTCGGCGTGCATGTCGTAGGTCGACAGCCCGAAATCGGCTCGCGCGTACATCTCGATATCGATGCCGGACAGCACGGCCGGCTGACCCGTCAAGGCCTCGCGCTCCGGATGATCGAAGCACAAGCGCTCGTTCGCAAAGGCAAGGTAGGTCAACGTCGGAAACAGAAATGCAATCCGCGCCTGCGGTTTTTCCGGCCGCACGAAGAACACGACATGCTCCTCGCTCAAGCTCTTTCCCCTGCCAGAGCGCAGCCGCATGGCATAGCAGCCGCTTTTGAGACCGCGTGGCAGGGTGACGACCCTGGTTGCCTTCCAATTGCAGTCGGTCAGCGCGTCGGCATGAAACTCGATGCCTCCGAACTCGTGCGGAGCCAGACGGAAGCAATCGGTGAAGCCATCCCAGTTCCAACCGGTCTGGCCGCGAACCGGGCGGTTGTATCCTCCGGCATTCAGCTTGTGCCGCCCGACGTCGACCACGAGATCGCCGATGCCGCGGTCGGTGTATCCCGCGGTCGTGTCCCAGTACGCGACCAGGCTTTCCATCGCGGGGACGAGGCCGCTTCTGATCGTGTCGAGCTCGCCGGGCTGCAGCGCCTGATCAAACGCGCCGCACCGGTCGATCTTGCCCCAATAAAACTCCGATACACATGCACGCTGCTGCGCGTCGCGCCTGCGCGAGCCTGCCATCAGGAACGGCGTTGTGCCGAGGTTGCCGGGTCCGGTCCGGAATATCGCGGACGCATGAGAATCGTAATCGACCAGTGCGACCTTGCCCAACAGGCCGTTGTACCGGTTGCCGACACCGACCTGATACAAAGTCGCACGCCGGGTTTTGGCATCGAAAGTCGCGGCTACGAAATACCACATCTGAACCTGTAGCGGCGTATCGGCAGCCAGGCAGTCGACGGCATCTTCGCCGCGTCCGATCCAAAACCTCAGATAGCCCTTCTCGTCGAGCCCGATCCCATAGCCCTGCTTCCGATCACCGTCCCATCGGCCGATGACGCTTTGGCGTTTCCCGGACGCAGGCCAGGTCGGGTGAACGAAGGCGAACAGGGTGAAACTGCCTTCGAACGCTAACCGGCCTGCGGGGTCATCGACCTCGAGGAACGATCCCACCTGGGTGAACTGTCGTTCGACCCGCCATGTGCCGTTGGCGGCGCATGCCACCTCCTCCTCGACGAAGCCAGGTCCGGCCGGATTTTCATCGCCGTGGATCAAGCGCACCAGTTGCGCCTCAGCCGTGTCCGCCCCCTCGGAGCTGACATGAAACTGGATGGCCTCGCCCGGCTTGACCGAGATCCTGTCCGTGTAGCCAAATAGCCTGACCGGTGCCACCACCAACTCCCTCGTTTGCGATCGTCCCGATGTCCGCCGCGCAGGTCGGACAAAGCTTCATTCGTAAGTTCGATCAGGACTCCAGCAGGTCCTGAACGCGTCGCATGAAGACGCCGTGGCAGGCCTCATCCGGTGTCGAGTAAATCCTGTCCTCGACCACGCGCGGCGCCACGCCCCGATGTCCGGACAGCGCCACGATGCGGTACCCCTCGAAGCGTTCCACGGCCATGATGGCGTACTTCTCCACCTGAGGACGCGTGCGGAAATAGATCAGCAGCCGTTCGAGCGCCTCGCTGTGCTGTCCATTGAGGGACTGGCGATGCTCCTCGATGACTTCCGGCGACACCAGCGTCTTAAGATGATTGCGGGTCATCTTGTCGTAGCGACGTTGATAGATGATGCTCTTGTCGTCGGTCTCCGTCGCCTCCTCAGGCAACATCTCGCCGCCCTTCTCCGCCCGCGTCGACCTCCGCTCGCTCTTCTTCTTGTCGCGCCAGGCACGGAACTGCGCCTTGATCCCAAATAGCCCGTTGCGCAGGTAGAGAACGACCAGCAGCATGATGAGGCCGATGATCATGAAGCGCGCGGGCCCCCATGTGTTCAGCACCTGGTCAAAGAACACGACGATGAGCGTACCGACCACCGCGCCTTCCGCACGTCCGACGCCGCCGATCACCAGCATGGCGAGGCCGAGCAGGACGGTGTCGAAGTTGAAGATCGAGAACGCCACGCCGCCGAAATTCGAGGTGTAGAATCCGCCGATGAAGCCCAGCGCCGCCGACGAGATGAGGAACACCCAGACACGCGCCTGGCGAAAGTTCACCCCGGTCGCCTCGGCGAAGGCCTCGCGCTTTTCGGGCGCCATGCGAAGGATTCGCCCAAGCCTGCGGCCGTTCACGAACCGGTAGAGCAGCAACGCGAGCAGCATCAGGCCGAAGCAGGCGTAATACGCCAGGAGCAGTTGACCCAACTGCGACCAATCTTCCGGCACGTAGGTCGTTGCGCCATACAGGCCGCCATTGGCGGACCCGAATTCCTTCGAGGTGATGAAGTAGACCCGGCAGAGCTCGTTGAGCCCGAGGGTGAGAAGCGCGTAGTAGAAGCCATCCAGCCGCGTGGCCGGCAGCGCGATGATCCCGCCGAAGACCAGACCCACCAGCGCGCCGATCGGGGGCAACAGCCACCAAGGCAGCGCGAACTTGACCGCAAGCAGCGCCGTAACGAACGCGGCCGTCCCGACCACTGCGTAGGTGGCGAGCGAGAAGACACCCGCCGTGCCCATGATGAGCATCCAGCACAGGCTGATGGCGGAATAGATGCCGAACGTGGCTCCCGCCGTCAGCAGCGTGTTCTGAAGGTCGCCGGGCGTGAACAGGGGAGCGATCGCCAGCGCGAGTAGCCCCAACACCCACCAGATCGGCCGCTTGTCGACAATCGTCTTCTCCGCGCGCAACGTCTTGGGATTGTATTCCCCGCGCAGCCGCAGCACCCGGCGGCGCGTCGGCCAGTAGCGAAGACGATTCCACATCGTCCTGCCGTGGCCTGGCCACTTGTGATAGTAGCGCAGCCGGCCGACCGGGTTCAGCTTCGTCTTCGATTGACGAGTCCCTTCCCAAACCTCCTGATGGCTTCGAAACGGAATGGTTGGAAGTTCTTCGACGTCGCGCTTGCCGCCCCAGACGAAGAGTGGGTTGCGCCATTTGGTGCCGCTATCAAGAGACATTGCTCAGGCCTCCCTCGCCTTGTCGAGCAGCCCGGCAATGCCGCGCGGACGAACCAAGAGAATGGCGATAATCACGACGAACTGGGTGATGAGAACGTAGCGGCCGCCGATCGACATGCCTGTCAGCGCCTCGTTCAGGCCGAGCACGATCGCGGCGATGACGGCGCCGCGCACGCTGCCGAGTCCGCCGCAAAGCGCAATGCTGACGCCCTTGATCATCGGCATCAGTCCGCCGAACGGCGAGATGTAATAGGTCTGAGAAAGCAGGACGGCCGCGAGACCCGCCAATCCGCCCGTGATGCCCATGACGTAAAAGGAGGTGCGCCGCACGCCGATGCCGACGATGGAGGCCGCGTGGGGATTCATCATCATGGCGCGGATTTCGAGGCCACGGCGGCTCGACTGCATCCACCTGAGAACGACCGCCAGTATCACGATGGACGTCACCACGTTGCCGACCTTGTCGGCCGTGAAGACCGCGCCCGGCAAGGATAGCGACCAGTTGCCGAAGATATCCGGCAGATTCTTCGAACGCGGACCGAACCACCAGAGCAGGAATTGCGTGCCGATCAGATTGATCGCGAGCGTCGCAATCAAACCGCGGATGGTGAAATTCGGTTTGTCGTGGATCGGTATGAATCCGATCGCACAGATGATTACACCGCCGAGCGCGCCGGCGAGGATACCCGCGGCCAGCACTGCAGGTCCCCATGCGGAGACGTTCTGGGCGAACAACCAGGCGCCATACCCTGCGAATGCGAAAATGAATCCGTAAGACAGGTTGAGCAGGCCAAGACTCGACCACGTGATCGAAATTCCGATCGCGAGCGTGCCGTAAATGCACGCAAGGACGATGGTGTTGCTGACGATAAACCAGATATCCACGTTTTACGCCTTTCGATAAACGTTCAACGCGAGGGCCGCCGAGGCCTCACCCTTGAGCTTGCCGACATGCATGCCGATGACGCGATCGACCCGTCCCTCAAGCAATGCAACGTTCTGCTCCGCAATAATCATGGCGGCATCTCCGAGCTTGACGGCCATCAGCGCGTTGATCACGCTCTTGCCGATCTTGGGCGCCAGCCCGAGCGATGGCTCGTCGACGAGGAAGAGCGACGCATCGGTCATCAGGCCGCGACCGATCGACACCATGCGTCGCTCGCCCCCCGACAGGCGCCCCACAGGTACATCCATCAGCTTCCGCAACGGTGGAAATATCTCGAGGATGCGGAGCTTGCGTGCGGCGCGATCGCGCCACGCCGTCGCGGTGTAGGCCCCGGAATCGAGATGCTCCTCGACGGTCAGGCCGTGGAAGATCTCGTCGCCCTGGGGAATCAGCGCCAAACCCGCGCGCACGATTTCGTGGGTGTAGCGCCCCGGTCCCTGGCTTCGGGTGCGACCCACCTCCCTGCCGTTGAGTTTGATCGAGCCACGCTGCCAGCCGGTGAGCCCCGCGATTGCATAGAACAGCGTCGACTTGCCGTGGCCGTTCAGGCCGACGATGCCAATCCGCTCCCCGGACTGCACGACGAGATCCAGGTCGTGGATGACGCGGACCGGACCGTAGCCGGCAGACAATCCTTGGACGTTCAAGACCTCGCGCGAGGGCTGCCGCGCCGGAGCGCCCGGCAAATGATTGCTCACGGAGATGTTCATGCGTCGGCCTCTTCGCTGAAGTCCTCGAAATAGGCCGCGTGAACCTTGGGATCCGCCATGACGTCGTCCATCAAGCCCTCGGAGATGACCTCTCCGGCGTCCATCACCAGAATGCGGTCGGCGATCATGCCGAGGAGCTCGATGCGATGCTCAACAATCAGGATCGCGACATCCATCTCCTTGGCGAGCATGCGCAGGAGCTTGTCGATCTCGTCGACCTCCGAATTGATCAGGCCCGCCGCCGGCTCGTCCAGCAGCAGCAGCGACGGCCGGCGCATCAGCAGGCAGGCCAACAACAATTTGCGCCGGTTGAAGGTATCGAGCTGCATCGCCGGTGTGTCCTCACTGATCTTCAGACCGACAAGGTCGGCGCCATATTCGGCGTCGAACTTGGTGAGGAAAGGCCGATAGGCCTGACGCGCCGCCTTGAATGTCTCACCGACCGTCAACTCGTCGGGGACGACCGGCGTCTGAAAGGTGCGGCCAATTCCCAGACGCGAACGGGAATGCAACGGCAAGCTCGTGACATTCTCGCCTTTGAACCACACCGTGCCGCTCTTCGGAGGCATCCGTCCGGAGAGGATTTCAAACAAGCTCGTCTTGCCCGCGCCGTTGGGGCCGATGATGCCAAGCACTTCCCCGGCCTGGACGTGCAGGTTGATCTCGCGGAGAATCTCACGCCCGCCGAGATCGAGCGAAATTCCACTGCAGGAGAACAGGGTGGCTGTTCCGCCCTGTTCAACCCCGCTGCTCGGAGACAGTCGTCTGAGCATCAGCTCCACCACGGCGCAGCGATCAGTTTCGTTTCCGAGACCGGACCGGGATAGGTGATCTTGTGCTCGCCTCCTTGGATCTGCACGTAGAGCTGCGCGACGCCGGCCTCGAGCTTTTGCGCCTGCAGCTCGTCTCCTCCATTGTCGGGGAAATGCCTCGCCTCTTGGTAGGGATTACCCATGTCGACGTGACCGCAAACGCCACGCTGGGGATTGGCGCGGATCCAGTCGCAGACCTCGCTGAACTTCCGGGGATCGCCAACAGCCTCCCAGGCCTTCTTGAGGTAGTAGGTCTGATCGTACGCGATGCCGGTGTAGGCGAGCCCCGCGATGCCGGGGAAACGTTTTTTGTACTTTTGCCTGTAGGCGAGACCTCTCTCGTCGCCATAAATGCCCATGGTCGTGCCCCAGACGAAGCCGTTCGCAGCCGATCCGGCAAGCTCGAGGAATTCCGGCTGGGACGGGCCGTACTGGAGATAGACGAGCGAGTCGCGCACGGGGCTTGCAACGAACTGCTTGCAAAACGCGGCGTATTCAGCGGCAACCCAATGGTCCACCATGATCGCGGCGGCATCGACTTCCTTCATCTCGCGAATGACCGGCGCCCAGTCCTGCACGGGATACTGGATATCCGTAATGCGGGCGACTTCGAACTTGCCGCGCCGCTTGATCGCCTCCTGCGCGGCACGCGAAATGGTCTGGCAGTAACCGATCTGCTCCTGAATGATATGAACCTTGCGGTTCTTCGGCTTCCAGACGCCCCGCTGCTCCTCGTCCTCCAGCCAGGAAGCATAGCTCCATCCGTAGTTCACCTCCGACGGGCAGAACTGGAAGATGTGGTTGTACTTATCCGGATGCGCCTTGACGGCAGAGGTGCCGGCGCGTTGAGCGTTGCCGTTGATGTACGGACATTTGTACTTCACGGTCGCGTCCATCGCCGGCAGCGGGACAAGCGTGAAAGCAAAGGAGATGGCGTCGACCTTGGCGTCCACGCAGGCGGCAAGCGCCTGCTTGGAGGATTCTGGCGACAGAACGTTCATGTCCGTCGTGAACAGCTTCAGCGGCCTGCCGAGGATGCCGCCCGCGGCATTGATCTCCTCCATCGCGAGCGTCGTGCCGTTCAGAAAGTCCTGATGATCCGCAACCCCCGCGGCCGCCGTCTGGCAGTAGGGAATGCCGAGAATGATCGGCCGTGCTGCAAACGCCGATCGTCCAACAAATGGCGCCGCGACAGCCGCGCCGATGCCCGCGGTCACTGAACGTCTGGTGAGTCTCAAAACCATCTGAGCGACCTCCTGCAATCGCGCGCACAGGTTCTCGGCATCGCGACCGAGACCGGGCGGGATTTCGTGTTGGGTGACGACGGCGCATCCACGCGTCGTCGGGTGATTGCGGCCCTCGACCTGCACCGCAGGATCGAAGCTTCGGTTTCCCGCCGATTTTCAGCAATACGTCAGCTGACCGATTTTAGCGGGCGCGTTGGAGCGACCCGGAAGTCTCCCGAGCTACACTGCGGGCACGAACAGAGACCGGGGTGACAATTTGCTCAGCAAGCCCAGCCCGGATTTTCATCAACCAACGACGCTGCCGGCACGCCCACGTCAGAAACGTTGACTTTGGGCCGCATGAATTGTGACGTTCCTTTGACTCGCCAGGCGCGCAGCCCTAAGGTACTCGTGTAGCTTTCAGGCGGTGCTGATTTCGATCCGGGACCATCGGGGTCAGCAGAGCGAAGGGCCACAGTAATGACGTGGCACCTTGCGTTGGTTGGAGCGGTTGTTGCCCTGAGATTGCGTAAAGCACCTCGATCCGGCCAAACCAGAAAACCGACCGTCAGCGACCAAGAAGAAGATTCGATCACGAACCGTCGACAAGATCTTTCACGAGCTGGAGGCTCACCGTGAAATCGGCAGCGATCGACCATACAATGTCAGCCACGGTCCGGCTCGATACACCGGCGGCAGTCCTGAATGATCAGATCATTGATCAGGCGACGCAGGTCACCCGTCTGTTGCGCGAGTTCGTGAGGAGCGAGGCGATTGCCCTGGTCGCAATAGATCCGATATCCCGAACTCACCGCTCTCTGGCCGTCGAAGGGTATACGGACAGAACGATGTCCTACGTGCTCGACGGATTCCCTAACGCCTGCCCGGCTTACGCCATCGCGCGCGAAAAGGACACGCACTCGCTGCGCTGGCGAGACTACAAGCGTGACTGGAATCTCTATTTGCCGGATACACTCACCGCTCAGGAATACCTGATGCCGGATGGATTCAGGGAAGGCTCGACAATGTGCCTGCGCGTCGCGGACGGCCGCTACATCGGGGCCATCCACATGAGCTGGTCCAAGGAGGCGCACGCCAAGGACGAGCACCGCGAGATGACGGAGCGTTTCCGCCCGATCCTGCTGAACATCTGCGATCAGCTCAGGACACCACAGCTTCTGGCCGATGAGCTGGCGCCCGGCTCCTACGCGCTCGCCGTCTCGCCGAATGGTTTTGCATTTCACCTGCCCAACCGTAGTCCGGGGCCGCATCTCGGCGAGGGCGGAGAGCTTCGCCGGCTCATGCTGGAGAAGGCGAAGTCCTCGAAACCGCAACGCTTCGTCTAGCCGGACGAGGCCGGCCGCTGCCACCAGGTCACGATCACGCCCTGCCGCGGAAACATCCTCCTGATCACCGAAGAATGTATTCGCTGGCCGTACAATCTCTCGCTCCGCGAGATTCAGATCCTGCACCTCGTGACCAGCGGCGCGTCAAATCCCAACATCGCCGAGCAGCTCTTCGTGTCGCCCCGCACAGTCTCAACACACATCGAGCACATCCTCGCAAAGATGGGCTGTGATTCGCGCACGCGGCTCGCAGCACTTGCGGTATCCGAAGGACTGCTGCTGGCGGAGAACCCTTCCCGACGGTCCCGGAAGCTTGCCGGCCATTGACCGACTTCGCGATCGTTTCAGCGGAATGGCTCTTCATTTGAAGGCGGATCCTTAAGCAGCACCGCAAGCCCCGCGGCCACGAGGCAAGTCAGGCCAACGCTCGCGAACCCGATCGCATAGCCTGCAAGGCCAAGAGCCACGACGCCGGCAGAAGCGATGGTGGCTCCTGCCACGTGCGCCGCCATCATCCAGCCCATTGCCGCGCCGATGCCGTGGCTGCCGAGATTTGCGGACATCAGTATCACCAGCGCTGGAAACGTCAGCGCCGCATCGAGGCCATAGAGCGCGCCGAACCGGGCAAGCTCGACAACGCTGAGGCCTGTGAACGGCAGCCAAAGCAGGATGAGCGCGCGGGCGACAAAGTAGCCCGCCAGCAGCATTCGTGCTGGATAACGATCCGCGAGATACCCGCTCGCCACACTTCCGATCGCGCCGCCAAGCAGGAAGATGGCCATCACGTCGGCGCTCGACGAGAGGCCGAGACCCGCGCCCATGCAGAGGATGCTGAGCTGGCTGTCGATCAAGCCGGATGTCGATGCGCCGCAGATGCAAAAGATCGCAGCCAGCGCCCAGAATCGCCACCCCCTCCCCTCCGGATACGACGGCGCATGCCGGCTGGATGCCGACTGCTGCGGCGTAACTTCGCGTCCAGATGCCGGGACGAGGAGGACGACCACGAAGGCCGTGGTCAGGACGACGACTGCAGCGGCATGGAACGCGATGCGCCAACCGAATGCCTCGACCGCGCGCGATGCGAGCAGCAATCCTGCCGCCGATCCGAGAAACTGCATCGACGTCAGGAGGCCAAAGCGTGTGCCGCAATGCGCCGCGCTGCGACGACTGCCGACCATCGCGCCCAGGATGGATGCACTCAAGGATCCACTGCAGCCAAGTCCGAGGCCCCAGGCCAGAACGAGGTGCCCGGGCGACGTCGCGAGCGTCGTCGATGCGAGCGATACCGCGAGGAGAACCAGGCTGACGACGAGCGGCCATCGAACGCCCCATCGTTCGAGGCCACGCGTAGCGAGCGGCGATGCAGATGCAGAGACGGCGATGCCGAACGTGATCGGCCAGGCGACGTCGGAGATTTGCCAGCCCAGGTCCTTCTGGATGGAGACGGCCAGCAGCGCGGGAAGGACGCGCGCGGCGGAACTCACAAAGATCGCAAAAGCGATGGCCGCAGACGGGAGCCGACCGGCCGACGATGCCGGCCGGATGGGCTGCACTGCGAAGAATGCGGTAGCGAGCCGTGCCCTATTCGCCGGCCTGCGCATGACAGCTTGCGGCGCTGCTGTCCGGCGCGAGGTCGATGCCGGGATTGCGGTCGAAAAAGCCGCTCGGCATCAGCTTGAAACCGGTGAAGATGCAGGGCTGAACCGGAAAGTCCTCAGGACGGACCTGATGGTGAAGTCCGAAGACGTGCCAGAGCACGATGTCGGTGTTCTCGATGTTCCGGTTGTTCCTGACGAAATCGGAAACACCTCCCGTTCCATCCGAGTGGTTCATGTGTTCGCCAGCCGGATAGCGCTCTTCGGGATCGAAGGCGGTGACCCAGAGCTGGTTCTTGATGAAGGTCGACCGCCTGCCCGACGGCGACTCGGGATGGATGAACGGCGTCACCGGATGACTTGCCTCGAGCTTGTAGCCCGTCGGCGTGCCGACCCAGTTCTTGCGGCCGGGATTGATGACCTTCCAGGCTCGATGCGTCGCAAGGCTAGCCTGGCGGCAACCGCCCAACTCGGTCTTCAGAACCGTTTCCTCTTCGTAGAAGCCGTTGCCATAGACATTGTCGGGTCCCCAGGGATCGGCCTGGGTGTTGAGCTCGACGACACTGTTGTTGTCGCCATCGACGTTCATGTCCAGCCGCGCGCAGAAGATATGCTGGTGAATGTGGCCCACGACGCCGGGCGCGACTTCCTTGCCGTATTTGCCGGGCTGGCCCGGATGGCACGCGGCGGTGTTGATGATGCCGGTAGCCTTGAGCTCGAACTGGATCGAGCCGTCCGTGTGGAAGTACCAGAACAGGCCATATTCGTAGTTGGCGACCGTCGCTATGCAGGAGATGACCAGCCTGCGGGCACGCCGCGACTCGACATTGTTGGAGCGGAAGTCCCAATGCTTCCACAGCAGGCCGGCATCCTCCTCATGGATGCAGATGGCGTTTTCGATGGTGACCACGTTGCCGTCCATCGTCGCGAGATGTGCGTCGAGATAGGCGATGACACCGAGGCAATCGCAGCCGAGCTTCAGCGAATTGGCGAGCTTGCCGATGCCGTACTCACCGATGTCGAAGACATTCTTCCGGAAGTGCCCCTTGTCTGTGGTGCCGTACGGCACGACCATTTCCACCAGCGACGCGCGATGCGCGATCGGCCGCCCGTCGTAGCTGATGTCATGTAGGGTCAGACCTTCGCGCGAATTGAAGCCGACGAGCACAGACCAGCGATCCCACTCCAGGCGGCGGCCATCGAGCCTGAACGAGACACCTTCAGGCTGAACGATGTCGAGGGGCTTGTAGGGCGCTCGTGGACCCTTGATGAACTCCGCCTCGTAGTTCACCTCCGCCTTGGGAATCGGGATGATCTCATGGTCGTCGACGCGGATGATCTCGTAGGTCTTGATGTCGACCACGGCGTTCAGGCCGCCGATCGGGTGCGCATAGAGATTGTCGTTCTCCCGCAGACGCAGCCAGGCGAAGACGTGCGCGAGATATCGGCCATCCTCACCCGGAATGTCGAAATTGCCCGCCGACCACGGATCGATACAGACAAGCGACATGTCCTCGATGTCGCGCTTCTTGCAGGCCGCAATGAATTCGGGAGCTGCACGAACGGCGTCTTCGATGGCCGTGAACTGCTCGAGCTGGATCATCGGCTTGGCGGTTCGCACGTATTTCGACGTGAGGACTTTCTCTTCCGCAAGAGAAACCGTCAGGCGCCAGATGCCATCCTCCCTGACCTTGAACAGATTGACCCGCGCCGCCCTTTTTATGGCATCTCCCGGCTTGTACAGACGTACGAGTGATTTCTCAGGCTCGAGAAGCTCGATCGTCTCGAAGAGAAAGTCGGCGCCGTACTGTAGATCATTACGGATGATCCGGATCACCGCGCCGATTTCGGCAGCCGTCAAGGGATCGAGAGGATGCTTCACGGCATCCGTGTTAGGTGTGTCCGGGACGCACGTGCAGGACGACGAGGCGGTGACGGTGTCCATAGGTTAGCTCCTTGCATAGGCGACTGGGCGCAGACGAGCGGAGCGACGGAATGCGCCCGCACGCGTGCATCCATATTGAGCAATACCCCTGCGGCACCGGCCACACACGACGGCCGCCGGGCATTCCGGATGCAGATCAAATCTCGACGAATCGAGTCTCATGGGACGAACATCCGGCCCAGTTGGCTCGTAGACAGATGGCCGGAATTTCTTCCGCGCATCGCTATTCGACAATACGTCAGTTGACCGATTCTGCGGGTGCGGGCGCGATGCTAAGGCGGCGCCCGGTTGGCCCGCGACCAGACGCTCTGAACGCCAGCCCAATGACCGTGCAACGGGAGGAGACATGGGGAACCCCTACAACATTGGTCTGGACAAGAACCCGGCCAATTTTCAACCGCTGACGCCGCTGAGCCTCGTGGCTCGCACGGCCGCCGTATATCCACATCTCACCAGCGCTCTGTATGAAGGCCGCAGCTTCACGTGGGCCGAGACCTATGATCGGTGCAGGAGGCTGGCGTGCTGGCTCGTGGCACTTGGGATCGGCGAAGGCGACACCGTAGCGGCCATGCTGCCGAACGTGCCGGCAATGCATGAGCTTCACTTTGCCGTGCCGATGGCAGGCGCCGTACTGAACACCCTGAACCCGCGGCTCGATGCGGCCTCAATCGCGTTTCAGCTGGACCACGGCAGCGCCAGAGTCATCTTTGTCGATCCTGAATTCTCCGGCCTGACTGCGGCGGCGATCGCGCTGATGGCCGGGCCGATGCCGTTCATCATCGACGTCGACGATCCGGCTTTCGGAGATGGCGTGCGGATCGGCCAGACCGAATACGAAGCCGCTCTCGCCGAAGGCGATCCGCAGTTCCTGCCTCGTTACCCCGAGGACGAATGGAACGCCATTGCGCTCAGCTACACATCGGGAACGACCGGCAACCCGAAGGGTGTCGTCACCCATCACCGTGGTGCGTATCTCAACGCCATCAGCAACATTCTGGCAGCCAACCTCGGACAGCATCCCGTCTACCTGTGGACCCTACCGATGTTTCACTGCAACGGATGGTGCTTTCCATGGTCCATAGCGGCGACCGCCGGCGTCAACGTCTGCCTGCGCAAGGTCGATCCAACCAAGATCTTCGCTCTGATGAAGCAACATCGCGTCACTCACATGTGCGGCGCGCCGATCGTCTACAACATGCTCATCAATGCACCCGATGCTCCCAAGAGTTCACCAGAGTGGAGCATCACGGGATTGATGGGTGGCTCGGCGCCGCCCATTCCGGTGATCGAGGGCACGCAGAAGCTCGGCATCAAGTTGATCCACATCTATGGGCTCACCGAAGTCTATGGCCCCTCCTCCATCTGCGCCGAGCAGCGGGGCTGGAACGAGCTGCCGCTCGAAAGGCAGGCCATGCTGAAACGCCGACAAGGTGTGCCTTATCCCCTGCAGGAAGCCGTCACCGTGCTCGACCCTGAGACCATGCAGGAAGTGCCGCGTGATGCCAGCACCATGGGCGAGGTGATGTTTCGCGGCAACGTGGTCATGAAGGGCTATCTGAAGAACGAGAAGGCGACCACGGACGCCTTTGCCGGCGGCTGGTTCCACACCGGTGACCTCGGTGTGATCGATGAAGACGGTTACATCATCATCAAGGACCGCTCGAAGGACATCATCATCTCGGGCGGCGAGAACATCTCATCCGTCGAGGTCGAGGATGTGCTTTACAAGCATCCCGCCGTGTTGCTGGCAGCAGTTGTGGCAAAGCCCGATTCCAGATGGGGTGAAGTGCCCTGCGCCTTCATAGAGCTGAAGGACGGCACCAGCGTCACCGGCAGCGACATCATCGCCTTTGAGAGCAATCCCGCTTGTTCGAGCTCGCTGCGCAAGGTAGCGCGATCCTGCGGCGACATTTGCAAGAGCGGCGTGCGAACCGGGCCCGCCGCCATGCCGAGCATTTCGGACCAGGCCTTGACCGCCGCAATTTGTAGAATGTCGGTTTGATGATAGCGCTCAATCAACCATTGCTTCGCAATTGGGCGCAGCGGCTGGAGCGCTCTTGACACGCGCTCCGCTTCATCGAACTTTCCCTGCAGCCCAAGAGCTGCGTATTCTCGCATGGGCTGCCACGTCTTCGTCTGCAGGAGATAGGGCGCCGCTGAAGATTGATGGACCACCTGCCCGTGATCCCGCATCATCTTCAAGAATTCACCCTCCGACGGTGAACTCAGTACAAGCTGGTCGCCGCAAAGGCGCTTGACTTCGAGATAGTGTTCCAGCGGTCGGGCGATCTTGGCGCCGCAGATGTTTTCAATCTCAGCCAGCCTGGCCGTTGTCGCCGGAGATATCGCGGGGCGTCCGGAGAATGCGGTGTCGAAGAGCCAGATGCCGATACGGACTTGCGATGCAACAAAAGTGAACCAGTCAACGATCATCTCTTCGTTGGCCGTCGGATAGTAGGGCGTCATCAGGATAACGAAATCCGCTCCCACCTGCTCGGCATGCAGCGTCATATCGATGGTTTCATTGGCGCTGTGATGCCCGGTATGGGCAATCACTTTGCACTTGCCGCGCGCTTCTTCGACGACGATTTCCAGCACGCGCTTGCGCTCGACGTTGGTCAACGCCCAAAACTCGCCCATCACGCCGCCACAGAACACGCCATCGACGCCCAGCGTATCTGTCAGATGACGCATGTTACGGCGGAGGCCGGGCTCGTCAATGCTCAGGCTGGGCGTAAACGGCGTAGTAATCGCAGCAACGATGCCACGAAACGCGGCACGTGAAGCCTCCTTCGCGGCTGACTTTTCGTATTCCATGGAACGGTTCTCCCAATGCGGAGGCAAGCTGTCCTCTGACGCAAATCTCGATAACACTTGCCCCTCCAATGTGGAAAATGCATAATTCACATTAGTTCATGCCTCTGGAGAATGAGATGCTTCCGGTCAGCCAGTTGCGTGCATTCGCAGCAGTTGTCGAGATTGGTACGGTGACTGGCGCGTCCGCGGCCATCGGTCGGACACAGCCGCAAGTGAGCCGTTTGGTAGCCGGGCTCGAGGAAGCCATCGGCTTTCAGCTCTTCATCAGGGAAGGACGCAGGTTGGTCCTCACCAGGCGCGGCGCCCGCTTCTATGACGAGGCGAGGCACACTTTGGACAGCCTTGACAACATTGGACAAGCTGCCGGACGGATCCGCGATGATGCTGAATCCGGCCCCCGGATACTCGCGCCAGGTTATATCGCACACACGATCTTGCCGCGCGCTCTCGCCAAGTTTCGCGAGCGCCACCCAAAGCGATACTTCTCGGTAGAGAGAGAAAAGCACTAAGGTTGGTCGGTCCATCGCACGGACAGTCCGGGACCGAGGGAAGCCGTTCGCTTCAGGTCGAAGCCGACTCTTCTACCCGGTCTCGCACAAGTTTGGCCTGCATCCAAGCTTGAAGCTCCCCCTCGAAGGCGTCCACGAATGCGCGCGCCATCGCCGAGAACGGCTGCTCCGGTCCGCAGCTCTGCTTCATGTCATTGATCCTGCGTAAGGCCGATTGAACGTGCAGCGCGATCAGCGCGGGGTCTGCTGCGGCTCCCAAGTCGCTCTCGAGGTCTTCCATGATTTTTGTTCGATTTAGTTTGAGCCTGTTCAGAATAACCGTTCGGCTTTGGACCAAATCCAGTCGGTTCAGGGCCACGCAGCGAATTGTCTCGGAACCGAGGATGCTCGGTCCATCGGAACAAACCGCAGCTTCCACGATGCTGTATCCTGCGTGATGGAGCCATAGCAACTCCAACTCAGGATCAGTCCTGGTCGGGTCGATCAGGTAAGGCTGCTCGGCGAAGTGATCGTCGCTTATTGCCTGAAGCCTTGGCGCACCTACGGGGAACTGGGTCGCCTTGCCCATAAGGCTACGCGGCTGGGTGGCCTGCATTGCCTCCACCTCGGCTACCGTCAGCCACGAGCTTGGCCATCAACTCCGCAAATTGGCGAAGCTTGATGATGGCCGTGACAGGATCATCCTGGAAGTAATCCTCGGCCCGCGACGCAAGCTGGGCCAGCTTGGCATCATGAACTGTCAAGAAATCGAAATTGGTGGAGAGTTGCATTTGCGGCCCCAGAAGGCCGAAGATTGCACAGTCGCGCATCAGATGCGACCCGACCATCGGCGTTGGCGGGTTGCACTTTCGTATCGAGCACGGGGGGCGTCGAAGAATCGACCGTCCGATTGACCTCTAGGCGGCCGTAACCGTTCGTGGACGCTTCAACGGATAGCTTTCCCCGCCTTTAGTTGTCTCCGCACCGAGAGCGTCCACAGAACGAGATATGCAAATCGGAAGCGCTGGGATTCCAGAGAGGCGATTGTGCATGAAGCCGGTAGTTTTGTTGCTCGGGAAGTAGGCGCTCAATCTGCCGGTAAGTCACTGAAAGGCCAGCAGGTTGCTCAAAAGTAGTTCCCTTCCCGCGATAACCCATCCGCGACGCAGCTCGTCGGATCAGCCGGCGAGGCTGGCTATTACCTAACCCTAACCGTGCCGCGGCAATTGAACTGATCGCGGGCGAACGCAAACCGAGCATATCGATCCAAGCCCGTTTCGGTTGAGCGAGAGAGATTCAAAACCGGCCCCCAAGAGGGCCTTGTTTTTCGCCGAAATGCCGTACTGTACCAACTCCCGACGTCCTAGGATTCGGAGAAAAACACGTTCTCCAGCCCCATTTGCCGCTCGTTTTTAGTACGGCCGGCATTCTCCAGAGTAAAAAAATTCACGAAAACGGCCGAGTTTTCGGGCCTGTCTCCGTTTCGAGGTACGAAATTTTGGGGCAAAGTGGCGGAGAGAGTGGGATTCGAACCCACGGTACGGTTTCCCGCACACACGCTTTCCAAGCGTGCGCCTTAAGCCACTCGGCCATCTCTCCGGGAGGCCCTCTCTTGAAGGGACGGGGCGGATTTTGCAAGGGAGCGCGGGGCCGGAGCGCGAAATTTCCCCAATGGATTGAAAAGATTGGGTAAATTTTCGACGATATCAACCGCGCAGCGCCGCTTTGCGCGCGATTTGGCCGGTGGCCGGTCAGAGACCAGCGCAAATCAACCAATGCATCCGATCCGCCCGCCTGTCGCCGTTCCAGGGAAGCCATCGAGCGGCACGTTCGGCGGATGAACGGATTCCGGGCTCGGCCCTGCGGGCTGCCCTCAGGTGCGCAATTGCGCACCAGGGAATGACGGAAGCATGAAGGGGGCGCGGCCCCCTGCCATTGAGTTGCCCGATGGCACAGGGGCCGGCAGCAACAATTTCTGTTTACCGGTACAGCGATGTGATGCCACGACCCGTCCGTCTCACCCGATTGAGGGGCGCGTCGCGATCATCACGCGTGCTGCGGCGAGATGCGGTCGACGCGATGGCTGCGAAAGAGGAACGCAGTTCAGCGTTTGCGATTCACACGGCGCTTCTCACCGCTCGGTCAGGCTTGGCCACATCCTGCGTAAAACTCCGTCCTTGATTACATGATGATGGAATAGTGCGGCCGCGGAATGAAACAGCGCCACGACGATAACGACATTTGCGATCGAGCCGTGCCACGCATTGACGCCGTGCATGAATTCGCCACTGCCGAGTTTCGGAAAGTGCCAAAGGTTGAACAGCGGAAAACCGTGTGCGAACACGTTGGTGATGCCCAACGCGACCATGATCAGCAGCAGCACATCGAGAAGCCGGTGCGTCGCCAGCGCGGCCAGGTGAAGGACACCGCGGTCAGGCGGCGGCAATCTACGGCCACGAGTGACGCGCCAAAGCATCCCCGAAACCACCACGCTGGCGAGCGCAAACCCGAGTATGACGTGCACTGACCAGATGTCGACCCGAAGCGGACCGCGCGGCAGGAGGTTGGTTGTCCTGCCGATCAGGAACTCGATCACAACGAGCATTGCGGTCGCCCAGTGGAGCTTGATCGCCGTGCGGTCATAGACTTCCGGCGGACCATCAGAGAGATCAGTCATGCAGGGGCTTAGCCCGCTTCCAGTGAGGCATACCTCTTCTCGAAATCCCACACCTCCTCAAAGCCAATCAACGAGGTGAACTCGTTGAAGTCATAGAGCGGCGCCTGCACCGGCTTGTCGTCAACCAGCGAACTATAGACATTGTTCAATGCATAAGCGGTGGCGAGGAGCCCCGCTGTCGGATAAATCGCCACCCGGTAGCCGATTTCTTTGAGTTTTTCCTGACTGAGGATGGGGGTCCGGCCCCCGTGAAGCTGGTTTGAGAGCAGCGGAACGCTCAGGGCCGATCCGATCTTTCGCATCTCGGCTTCCGATTCCGGACTCTCGATGACAATAATGTCTGCCCCGGCTCTGGCATATGCCTCCCCACGGCGGATCGCCTCGTCGAGGCCGAGCGACGTACGTGCATCGGTGCGCGCGATGATGAGAACGTCTCTTGACGAGCGCGCCTCGCTCGCGACCGTCAGCTTGTTGATCATTTCCTTGACGGGGATCACGTGCCGGTTCGGCGTGTGGCCGCATTTCTTGGGGCTCTGCTGATCTTCGAGCTGGATCGCTGCAGCTCCAGCCCTCTCGTAGCCGCGGACGGTATGATGAACATTCAGCAGGCCGCCGTAACCGGTATCGCCGTCGGCAATCAGCGGCTTGCGCACGGTTTGGGCAATTGCCTGCACGCGATCGAGCATGTCCGAGTATGTCGCCAGACCGGCATCAGGCAGGCCGAGATAGGACGCCACTGCTCCATAGCCTGTCATGTAAAGCGCGTCGGCCTCGGTGCGATCGGCGAGCTTGGCAGAGACTAAGTCGAAGACTCCTGGACAAGCCACGAATGGTTTTTCCTCGATCAATGTTCTTAAAGTGCTGGATGTCATCATGATCTCCTTGACCGATTTTCGCAGGATGGGGGGCTCCGGTCGTCACGAATGGTATGGAACTTCGGCGGCACCGCAGCGTCTTCTGCTCGGAAACATTCGAGAGAACGCCCATCGCTCTATTGCTATAGATAAATAGCTATCTCATAGTAGCAATATGAGAATTCAACGCCCGACGAACGACATCACGCGATTGCGAAGGCAGTTGATGGGCGTTTCCCGCCGGCTACGCCGTGAAGCCACTGCGGACGACCGATCTTGGGCCAGACTGCTGGTGCTGGGTGCGATCGACCGCCACGGCGAAACGGCCACACCATCGGTGCTCGCGTCCGATGAGGGCATGCGCTCCTCTAATCTTGCTGCGGCGCTGCGCTCCCTCGAAGCACGCAAGCTGATCGTGCGTACGCCGGACAGCAAAGATCGGCGCAAGGTCAGGCTCCGGCTCAGTGCGGCCGGGCAGCGATTTCTCGACGACAGCCGCGCACGCGGCGAGCGCTGGCTCACCGAAGCCGTGAAAACGCACCTCACAGCCCGCGAGCGTGCGGATCTGATCAGGGCCGGTGCCTTGCTCGAACGCATCATGGCTTATTCGAGAGCGTCAGTGCCGCGCGGTCGAAAATAAATAGCCGGAACTGACGGCGCGCCCCCGTGCCACCGAGTTGCCCGACGGCGCAAGCCCCCGCAGCAAAAATATTTCGCTTTATCCGAAACACAACTCGGTGTATAGATTTGCCCGTCTCACCCGATCGAGGGGCGCTGCGCATCGTCACGGGTGTTGCGGTGAGATGCGGTGGACGCCGATTGCGCAACTGACGAGTGCGCATGAGGCGGACGGTGAAGTCGTGTGGTCCTGACGCCCTAGTGGTAGGTGTCCCCCGCGAGATGCGAAGCATCTTCGCGAGGCGGTGACAAACAAGCCCAGTCTCGCCGGGGAGAGCACGAAGTAAGCCGTAACCCATCGCGCAGGGAAAGCCGGGATGTTCCCGGTTACACCTGTGGTCCTACCTCCCGTGCTTTTTGTTGCACGGGACCCATGGGTGCGATCGGCACCCGGCTTTCCCTGCGCCCTCTGTTCGAAGAGCGGCGGAACGAAATGCAAAGCTCGGGCGGATCATGTCGCGAGAATGCGAAAGCATGACTCAGAGAGAGCTCGTGCAACACAATCGGTGTCGTCCTGGCTCCCGTGCGCAATTGCGCACTAGGCCAGGACGACGATCGTGTGTGATGCACCCGCGCCGTCATCGCCCGGCTCGACCGGGCGATCCAGTACGCCGCGGCCTCTCGACTCAAGCACAGGCGCCTCTGGAATACTGGATCACCCGCATGCGCGGGTGATGACACCGAACTAGCTGTTTGACAGTTGAATCGGACGACGACGATGCATGAGGACGGGCAATCACAAGCATGCCCATCCTGCTATGCGATGCGACTAGTGATATCGCGCGGCAAGATCCGCCGTGCGGCGCGGCCACAGGCTGGGTGGCTCAGGCAGCGCCGCGTTTCCCGCACTGTGCGTATCCTGCAGCGCCTCGATGAAATCCGCGAACCATTGCTGGATGGTTCCGCTGTTGAGCTTCTCCATCATGGCTTCCCAGCGCATCCGCCGCTCGGTCAGCGGCATCGCGAGCGCGGTCGCCAGGGTGCGTGCCATACCGTCGATGTCGTGCGGATTGACCAGCAGCGCGGCGTCGAGTTCGTTCGCCGCGCCGGCGAATTTCGACAGCACCAGCACGCCGGGATCCGCCGGGTTTTGCGCTGCGACATATTCCTTGGCGACGAGGTTCATGCCGTCCTGCAGCGGCGTCACCACGCCGACCTGCGCGGTCCGGTAGAGGCCGGCGAGCACGCCCTGGCCAAAGCCCTTGTTGAGGTAGCGGATCGGGGTCCAGTCGACCTCGCCATGCACGCCATTGACGTCGGTGACGAGCTTTGCCACCTCGCTCGCGAGATTGCCGTAAGCCTCGATCGCGCCGCGCGAGGGCGTTGCGATCTGCAGCAGCGACACCGAGCGCTTCAGCGCCGGGTGCAGCGTCCACATCTTGTCGAACGCCTTGATGCGGTTGACGAGACCCTTGGAATAGTCGAGCCGGTCGACGCCGATCGTGAGCTTCTCGCCGTTGAGGCTGCGCCGCAGCCGCGTCACGTCGGGATGCATCATCGCCTTGGTCGCCTGCTGCGCGAATTTGCCGGGATCGATGCCGATCGGAAACACCGCGGCGCGGCTGTGGCCGAACGACGAGTTGATGACGCCGTCACGCACCTCGAACGCGAGCTCGTGCTGCACGTAGCTCAGGAAGTTCTCGCAGTCCTCGTCGGTCTGGAAGCCGATCAGGTCGTAGGACAGCATCGCTTCGATCAGCGCGCGATGATTGGGCACGCCTGCGATCACCGCGCGCGCCGGCCATGGCGTGTGCAGGAAGAAGCCGATCGGCTGCGTGACGCCGAGATCGCGCAGCTCGGCACCGAGTGCGAGGAAATGATAGTCCTGGACCCAGAACACGGAATCGGGCTTGCGGAAGCGCAACAGCGCGCGCGCCATGAACGCGTTCACTTCGCGATAGCTTGTGTAGTCCTCGTGCGAGGCACGAATCAGATCGGCGCGCGAATGCATCGCGGGCCACAGCGCCGAATTGGCAAAGCCTTCGTAGTAACCGCCATAGTGCGCGGCCGGCAGATCGAGCATCGCCAGCGCGCCCGCACCGAGAGCTTCGACCTCTGCAAAAGGTTCCTTGTGGTTCCCGTCGCGGACACGTCCGCTGGAACCAACCCATATTGCCCCTGTCTTTTCCACCACCGGCAACAATGCCGCAGCCAGCCCCCCCGTCATGGGTTCATTGGGTTTTCCGCGCGAGACGCGGTTCGATACGACGACGAGGTTCACCAGGTCCCCTCCTGTTGGTCAACTCGCGTATTAACAACCATTCATCAAGATGGTTCCGGATCAACGAATCTCCCAATTGAAACCAAATTCTGGCGAAGCGTGAAGGAACTCGCGGGAACTCGCGAAAAGAAAAATTCATGCGAGATGCACGTCATGACGCAAAACAACCGCATTCAGGAATGCGCGACGCGGCGTGCGATGCAGATGATTTGGTTAGGACAGGCTGACGTCCCTATCGTCGTCGAGCAGACGCGCGAGGAATTCGCGCACATCGCTCGGCCCGTCGAAATGCCCGGCGACGCCGGTTGCGCGACGGCCGACGGAGAATGCGAGACCATTGAAGTCGGGCATGATGCCGAACACGGTCTCGTCGGTGACGTCGTCGCCGATGAAGAACGGGCGGCGCCCCCTGAACGGCTCATGCGTCATCAGCTCGAGCACGCCGGTCGCCTTGGTGAAGCCAGAGTGCTTGATCTCGCAGACGCTCTTGCCCGGCAGCACCTCGATCGGCGCGGTCGGCAATTCGGCGCGGATCAGCGACACCGCTTCATAGATCGCCTTCTCCGCATGCGGCGCCAGCCGATAGTGCAGCGCCAGCGAATAGCCCTTGTCTTCGAGCAGAATACCGGGGCTGAGCTTGGCGATCGCGGCGAGACGGCGCTTCAACTCCTTGTCCAGCGGCGGCGCGTGCGCGGCGACCGCCTCGCTGTCCGGCTGCAGCCGCATCTCGGCACCATGGCCGCCGATCGCGGGAAACTGGTCGGGCGCGAAGATCAGGTCGATGTCGTTGAGCGAGCGGCCGCTGACCAGCGCCAGCGCGCCGTTGGTGCGCTCATGCAGTTGCTTCAGCGTGGTCGACAACTCCGGCGGCACCCAGACTTCGCGCGGCGTCGGCGCGAAATCGAGCAAGGTACCGTCGATATCGAGCAGCACCGCGGTCTGTCCCAGCGGCGGGATCAGCGACGCCGGCGCCGGCACGCTGTCCGTCGTCGCGTCAGGGGTGATGTCATCATCCACAGGCATTTCAGCCACGTTATGCTTCATCCTAGTCTACTCCACAAATGCCAGTGGTCGCGCGACGGATTCGAGCGGCTTTCGCTCGGCCGCGACGGCATAGCGCCACGCGACGGCTGCGGCGACCATCATGAGTGCCGACCCCAGAAGGTAGCCGGCGAACACGCTGTTGCGCGATCCGGTGTCGATCAGCACGCCGAACAGCGCCGGTCCGATCACGCCGCCGATGCCGGTGCCAACGGCATAGAAGACGGCGATCGCGAGCGCGCGAACCTCCAGCGGAAACGTCTCGCTGACGGTGAGATAGGCGGCGCTCGCCGCGGGCGACGCAAAGAAGAAGATCACCATCCAGGCGATGGTCTGGGTCTGCGCGCTCAACACGCCGATCGAGAACAGATAGCCGGACAACGCAAGCAGCACGCCGGAGATGCCATAGGTCAGCGTGATCATGGTGCGGCGGCCCACCGTATCGAACAGGCGGCCGAGCAGCAGCGGGCCGAGGAAGTTGCCGGCAGCGAAGGGCAGGATGTACCAGCCGACATGGCTGGCGGCGATGCCGAAGAAATCGGTCAGGATCAGTGCGAAAGTGAAGAAGATCGCGTTGTAGAAGAAGGCCTGCGCGGCCATCAGCGTCAGCCCGACCAGCGAGCGCTGCCGGTAGGTCGAGAACAGCGTCACCGCGACCTCGCGCAGCGGCGTGTGATCGCGCATCCGAATCCTGATCTTCTCAAAACCCTCGCTCGGCTGCTCGTGACCCAGCGCGGAGGTCTCGATATCGGCCACGATCCTGTGGGCTTCTTCCGGGCGGCCATGGATCATCAGCCAGCGCGGGCTTTCCGGAATCCACATCCGCATCAAAAGCACGACGAGGCCAAGCACCGCGCCGGTGAAATAGGCGATCCGCCAGCCGTGGTCCGGCGCAAGCAACGCGGGATCGAGCAGGACGATCGCGCTCAGCGCGCCGATCGCGGCGCCGATCCAGAAGCTGCCGTTGATGACGAGATCGGTCCAGCCGCGATAGCGCGCCGGCACCAGTTCCTGGATGGTCGAATTGATCGCGGTGTATTCACCACCGATGCCGGCACCGGTGAGGAAACGAAACAGCGCGTAGCTCGCGACGTTCCACGACAGCGCGGTCGCGGCGGTCGCCGAGAGGTAAACCGCGAGCGTGATGAAGAACAGCTTCTTGCGCCCGATCCGGTCGGTGAGCCAGCCGAAACCGAGCGCGCCGAGCACGGCGCCGGCGAGGTAGGCGCTGCTGGCGAGGCCGACATCGGCGTTGGTGAAGTGCATCGTCGGGCTGTCCTTCAGCGCACCCGACAGCGCACCGGCCAGCGTCACCTCGAGCCCGTCGAGAATCCAGGTGATGCCGAGCGCCAGCACGACGCGGGTGTGGAAGCCACTCCAGCTGAGATTGTCGAGCCGAAGCGGGATCGAGGTCTCGATGACGCGGTCGTCGCTCTGTGCAGCCGGCGACGCAGTCCCGTCCGTCGTTTTCGCAGAGCTCAACTGTGTCCGCTGCAGTGTCATCAGAATGGACCAATGAGAAAACCCCCGGAACGATGCGTTCCAAGGTTCTCCCTCCCAGGATTGCGGCAAACGGAATGCCCGCCACCCGACGTCAACGCCGCAGGCTGGCGAGGGTTCCCGCAATGCGGAAACCCGAGGAAAATCGCCGTATCACTGAAAGCAGTTCAGGCGGGATTGATCGTGTCGTCCTGGCGGAAGCAATTAATCCCGTCGTCCCGGCGAAGGCCGGGACCCATACGCCGCGGCCATGGCAATGGGCACGCGGCGCATTGCATGTTCAACAATAATGAGTGGTGGTTATGGGTCCCGGCCTCCGCCCGGCTTTCGCCGGGACGACACTTGTGGGTCTAGGCGGCGCGGATATTCGCCATGAAGCGGTCGAGCTCCTCGCGCAGCCGCGAGCTTTCGACCGACAGCGAGCGGGCTGAATTCAGCACCTCTTCGGAGGCCGCTCCCGTCTCGGTGGCGCCGCGGGTGACCTGGGTGACGCTCGAGGCGGTTTCCTGAGTGCCCTGCGCGACGTTCTGCACGCTGCGCGCGATCTCCTGCGTTGCAGCGCTCTGCTGCTCGACCGAGCTCGCGATGTTGGTCGCGATCCCGGAGATCTGCCCGATGGTGCCGCCGATCTCCTTGATCGCGGCGACCGATTCCTGGGTTGCGGCCTGCATGCCCGAGATGTGGCTGGAGATCTCGTCGGTGGCCCTGGCGGTCTGGCTCGCCAGCGACTTCACCTCGGAGGCGACCACCGCGAAGCCGCGGCCCGCATCGCCCGCGCGCGCGGCCTCGATGGTGGCGTTCAGCGCCAGCAAATTGGTCTGCTCGGCGATCGCCGTGATCAGCTTGACCACGTCGCCGATCTCCTGCGCGGCACGCGAGAGCTTGCCGATCCGGGCGTCGGTCTGCTCGGCCTGGCGCACAGCGGAATCGGCGATCTGGCTGGATTCCTTGGCGCGGCGGCCGATCTCGTCGACGGATGCGGACAATTCCTCGGTCGCCGAAGCCACCGACTGCATGTTGCTGGAGGCCTCCTCGGAGGAGCCGGCGACCTGGCTGGACAGGTTTTGCGTGGTCTCCGCAGTCCGCGTCAGCGTACCCGCCGCGGATTCGAGCTGCACGGCGGAGGCCGACACGTTGGAGACGATCGCGCCAACGGCGGATTCGAATTCGTCGGCAAAACGAATCAGCTCGGTGCGCCGCGCCGCAGCGCTGGCCTTGTTCTGCGCTTCCTGGGTCGCGGCATCGCGCTCGGCCTTGGCGACCGCCTGAACCTTGAATTCCTCGACGGCGCCGGCCATCTCGCCGAGCTCGTCACGGCGGCCGAGGCCGGGCAACACGACATCGAAATTGCCCGCCGCGAGCTCGCGCATCGCGGCACACATCGCCGCGATCGGCCGCGAGATGCCCTTGCCGAGCAGGAACGCCCAAACCAGCCCGAGCACGAAGCTGCCGGCAGCGAGCATCAGGATCAGCTGCTCGGTATCGCCGATCATCGTGTGCGATTCGCTTTCAAGCCGCTTCTGGTCGGCGAACAGATCGGACTTCATCGCCGCCGCGCCCTGGCTGATCGCGGCCGCGGACTCCGTCATCTCGACGGTCAGTTCGTCGATCGACTTCGCGTTGGCGATCAGCTTGGCGAGCGCCTCGCGATATTCTTCGAGCAGCGCAGTGATTTCCTTCACCGCCTGCGTGATCCGCTCGTTCTGCGAGGTGATCCCCTTCACCAGATTGTCAGCGAATTTCAGCCGGGCGAGCGCGCTGGAGGCAACCGTCTTGTCGCCGTTGACGACGAAGGTGTTGACCGCCCCGGTGATCGACTGCAGCTGGTCAGCCACCTTCTTGGCGCCGAACTGGATCGACTGCAGCTCGGAATCATCGGCATTGCTCGGGAGATCGTCGAGCTTGTAGCGCATCGAGGTTGCGCTGCGGACGAGCTTGTTCTGCGCGGTCTGCGCGCTCTCGTCCTTGATCCGGACGATCTCGGCAAAGATCTTGGTGAAGGCGCGGAATTCACGCTCCAGCTTGGTGATCTGCTCGAGCCGGGCCGGGTTGGTGGTGCCCTTCATCGACGCCATGATGGCGTCCTTCAGGCTGGCTTCGGCGGCGAGCGCCGCCTTGGCGTCGTCCTCCTTGCCGGTCGCGACGTAATAGCGTGCCAGCGAGCGATAGGAGATCAGTTCGCGGTCGATGTTGCGGGCGAGATCGGCTTCCGCGACGCTCTGGCGAAAGGAGCCGACGCCGGCGGAAACCCGCTCGAAGCCCATATAGGCGAAGCCCATGGTGGCGGCCGACAGCGCCAGCGTGACGGCAAAGCCGAGCATGATCTTGGCGCGGAATCTGAGGGTTGGGAACCTGATCGAGAGCGATCGCTTGAGTCCCGGCATTCCAACCCCCGTCTTCCTTCTGAAAACCACGCGGGGTCCGGCAGCAACCCGCCCCAGACCCCGGAGGGCAAAACTAAGGCAGAATCGATAAGGCCCGGTAAATGGGCAACAAGTTCGCCTGAATCGGCACGCTACTACCTTGGTCGGGCCAGGAGGTTGGGCTTGGTGATTGACGCGCGGGACCGACCCGATAGTTTAGAACCGATCAAACCTGTCCCTGCCCGGGCCAGGAGAACACATCGGGAGGTGTCCCATGTCATCGCGTCGACCGGCGCCGTTGGCGCTTGCGGCGAGCGAAGCTGCCGGCAGAGTCCGGCCAATGACATTCCCCCTCACGACCTAGAATTTATCGGCGGGCCTGACCGCAACCAATCGCGGCATGGGCCCGTATGCCCTTACGACCCGCGCTGCCTCAACCGGCCGCGCCAAGAAAAACAAAAAATCCTGCTCAGGGAGAACGCCTTTGGCGAAGGAGAACGGCAGCGCCACCGACAGCATTGTCGTGGTGCAGGCAAAGACCGACGGGCCGCGGCAAGCAGCGGACGAGATCGCGCGCCAATTGGCGTCAGCTGATCTCGCGATGCTCGTGGTGTTCGTGTCGCCGTTCTATGACCCGCAGGAATTCATTGCCGAACTGTCCCGCCGGATGCCCGACGTTCCGATCTTCGGCTGCACCACGGCCGGCGAATTGTCGCCCGGCGGCTGGGACGAGGACAGCGTCGTCGCGATGGGCTTCAACGCGGCCGATTTCGTCATCGCGGCGCGGCCGCTGTTCGACCTCGCGACGTTCCGGGTCGATCACGGCCGCTCGATCTGCACCGAGTTGCAGACCGAATTCGCGCAACGGACCGAGCATTGCGACCACACCGAGGATTCCTTCGGGCTGCTCTTCATCGACGGCATGTGCCAGCGCGAGGAGACCATCATGTCGGCGATCTATGCAGCGCTCGGCGACATTCCGGTGGTCGGCGGCTCCGCCGGCGACGGCCTGCGCTTCGAGAAGTCCTGGGTGTTCCATGGCGGCGAGGCCTTTACCGACGCCGCCGTCCTGATCCTGATCCGGACCCGGCTGCCGTTCCGCCTGTTCAAATGCGATCATTTCGAGCCGACCTCGACCAAGATGGTGGTGACCGAGGCTGATACCGAGCACCGCATCGTCAAGGAATTGAATGCCGAGCCGGCCGCGCTGGAATATTCCCGCGCCGTCGGCCTCAGCGAGAGCAAGCTCGAATTGTTCTCCTTTGCCGCCCATCCGGTCCTGGTCCGCGTCGGCGGCGCCTATTACGCGCGGTCGATCCAGCGCACCAATCCGGACGGGTCGCTGCAATTCTTCTGCGCCATCGACGAGGGCATGGTGCTGACGGTGGCGCGCGAGCGCGATCCGATCGACGTGACCAGCCGCCTGCTCGAGGAGCTGACCGAGGACCTCGGCAAGGTCTCGATGTTCATCGGCTTCGAATGCGTGCTGCGCCGACTCGATGTCGAGCAGCGCCAGCTGTCGCGGGAGATGTCGGAACTCTATCGCCGCAACAAAGTGATTGGCTTTCAGACCTATGGCGAGCAGTATCGCTCCATGCATGTCAACCAGACGCTGACCGGCATCGCCATCGGCAAGCGGGCTGTCGCGCCGCAATGACCGACACCAAGACCACGCGAATTGCGGCCCTCGAACGCGAGGCCGAGAAGCTGCGCAAGATCAACGCGGCGCTGATGTCGCGCGTCGAACGTTCGACCGACCAGCAGCTCAACGCGTTCTCGCTGTTCGAGACCGCAATTGCGCTCGATCAGCAGGTCCGCGACCGCACCAAGCAGCTCAAGCAGGCGCTGCAATCGCTGGAAAAGACCAACGGACGCCTGCTGCAGGCCAAGCAGCAGGCCGAGGCGGCAAGCTCACTGAAATCATCGGTGCTGATTTCGGTGACGCACGACCTGTTGCAGCCGCTGAATGCGGCGCGGCTGACGTTGTCCGCGCTCACCGAAATGGCAACCGAGCCCAAGGGCGTCGCGCTGACCGACCAGATCGACCGTTCGCTGGCGACGCTCGAGGACATGCTGCGGACGCTGCTCGACATCTCGAAGCTCGATGCGGGCGTGCTCCGGCCCGAATTCGGCCCGGTCGCGATCGCCTCGCTGTTCGAGCCGCTGGAGCAGGAATTCGTGGCGACCGCCGCCAAGCGCAACCTCGGCTTCAAGATCATGCCGTCGTCCGCGGTGGTTCGCTCCGATCCGCTGATGCTGCGCCGGATCCTGCAGAACCTTGTGGCCAATGCGCTGCGCTACACCCAGCGTGGCACGGTGCTGATGGGGTGCCGCCAGAGGGGCGACGATATCTGCATCGAGGTGCACGACACCGGGCCGGGCATCCCGGAAGCCCAGCGCGAGGCCATCTTCGTCGAGTTTCAGCGCGGCGAAGCCAGTGCCGGCGACAAGGCAGGCATCGGGCTCGGCCTTTCGATCGTGCGGCGGTTTGCCGACCTGCTCGGCCATGACATCAGGCTGAACTCGCGCGCCGGCAAGGGCTCGGTGTTCTCGGTCACCGTGCCGCGTACCCTCGATCCGGTTGCGGTCCCGGTGCGCGAGCAGGCCAGCGTCGACTATCGCTATGGCGGCATGGAGGGCGCAAAAATCCTGCTGATCGAGAACGACCTCTCGAGCGCCGAGGGTCTCGCCCACCTGCTGGAGAAATGGGGCTGCGACGTCGCGGTGACGATCTCCAAGACCGAGGCGCTGGAGCGCATCCACGCGCTCGACGGCATTCCCGACGCGATCATCGCCGACCTGCACCTCGACAATGGCGAGACCGGGATCCAGGCCGTCGACGTGATCCGCGGCGAGATCAACGCCAAGGTTCCGGCGATCATCGTGACCGCCGACTACTCGGCCAAGGCCGCCTCCGACGTGTCGGCCTACGGCCACGAGCTGTTGAAGAAGCCGATCAAGCCCGCCGAGATGCGCTCGCTGCTGTCGTTCCTGCTGGCTGCGGAGCAGTCGGCCGCGCGGCTATGACCAGAGCGTTTTCGAGCGAAGTGGATACCGGTTCGCGTGAAGAAAACGCATCCAGACAAAAACCTAGAGCCCCGTTCCGATTCCATCGGAACGGGAAAGGCTCTAGGCGTCGCGGGACGGCGAGGCCGTCACCGGCGCGTGGTCGTGCTTGCCGAAGTCGAGCTTCGACATCGCGATGATGGCCTCGGTCCGGCTGCGCACGCCGAGCTTCCGCAGGATCTCCGAGACGTGTACCTTCACGGTGGTCACCGAGATATCGAGCTCATAGGCAATGTGCTTGTTCTGCAGCCCGCGGCAGATCATATCGAGCACGCGAAGCTGCTGCGCGGTAAACTGGCCGAGATGCTGCATCAGTTCACGCGTCTCGGCCTGGCCCTTGCGGGCAGCAGCGGTGTCGCGGAAGCGGGTAGGCAGGCACACCGCGCCTTCGAGGATACCGCGCAACAGCCGCGCCAGCTCGACCTTCGGCGTCGATTTCGGGATGAAGCCGGAAATACCGAGCGAGATTGCCCCGCCGATGATCCGGGAATCGTCATGCGCCGACACGATCACCAGCGCACTGCGCGGCGCGGCGGCGCGCACCCGGTAGGCGCCGAGCAGGCCCGTGGTCCCGGGCATCGACAGATCGAGCAGGATCAGATCAAGGCCGTCGCGCGCGGCGATCACGTCCAGCGCACCGTCGATCGAGGTCGCCTGCAGCACCTCGGCATCGGGAAACTCGGCCCCGATCACGCCGATCAGGGCGGCGCGGAACAGCGGGTGATCCTCGACGATCAGCAGTCGAGGTGCACCCGCCTTTCCGAGCCGCGGCTCGTCCGCCAGGGGCGCGGTCGTGGTCAATGCTGCGCCGTCCTCCCTCGGATCGCTGATGACAGCCATTGTGCGCACGACGTTATCCCAAAGCCGACCGGCAGCCTATAGGGGCGACCTTCAATGCGCGTGCCTCGCAGTGCAGCAAGCCTAGGGCGCCTTCTCCGCCTTCGTGCCCGCGCAGGCGTCGGGGACGGGAAGCGGGATCTTGCCGAGCTCGATGATCGCCTTGTTGCGGCTGAACAGCTTCAGCTTGCGCAGGATCTCGGTCACATGCGCCTTCACGGTGGATTCAGCGAGCTTGAGTTCGGTCGCGATCTCGCGGTTCTGCAGGCCGCGGATAATCAGATGCAGCACACGGATTTGCTGCGGCGTCAGCTTCTGAATCCGCTCGCGCAGCGTACGCGCGGTCTCGGAATGGTCCAGCGCGCCGACCGCCACGAAATCCCGCGGCGCCGAGACCGAACCGCTCAGCACGCGCGCGATCGCCTGCGAGAGCTCGCCGAGCGAGGTCGATTTCGGCAAATAGCCGACCGCGCCCATCTCCAGCGCCTCGCGGATGGTGTGCTTGTCTTCCTCGCTCGAGACGATGGCGATCGGCAGCCGCGGATAGCGATCCCGGATCTTCTGGAAGCCGGAGAAGCCGACGACATCGGGCAGCAGCAGGTCAAGCAGCGCCAGATCGATGTTCGGCTCGCTGGCGAGGATGCCGAGCGCCCCCTTGATCGAGGTCGCCTCATAGATCCGGGCATCCGGGTGCGAGATGCGGATGGCATTGCCAAGCGCCTCGCCAAACAGAGGGTGATCGTCGATGATCAGGAACCCCATCATGAGGACCCTCGCACTGATCGAGCCTCCGTTCCGATTGAATCGGAACGGGGCTCTCGATTCATGTTCTGACGCGTTTTCTTCACGCGAACCGGTATCCACTTCGCTTGAAAACGCTCCTATTGCGGATTGCAGCGGCTAGTTCGAGCCGCCGGTATCCTGCACGCTCTGCAGATAGACATATACGTTTCTGAGTTCGTCGTCGCTGAAGACGTCCTTCCAGGCCGGCATGCCCTTGGCTGGCCGCCCGTCATGAACCGTCTTCCAGTAGGTCGATTCCATGTCGTCAGAATAGCGCTTCTTCAGCAGCCTGAGATCGATCTTTCGCTCGGCCTGCACCGCGTCCGGACCGTGGCAATGGGCGCAGGTGCCGTTGAAGACCTCCCGTCCCGCCGTGGCGTCCCCCTTGGCATCCCCTTTGACATCCCCGGTGGTCGCCGCGGTCTGAAGCGGCTTCTCGGCCGCGGGCGCCTGCCCTACCGTGACGGGTTCGCTTGCCCCAACGGACGACGTCGTCGCCGGGGCCGCCTGCCCGAACTTGACCGGGGCGCCGTTCGGCGCGCCATATTTGGCAAACAGGGCGGAAATCTCCGGCTGCAGCGACGGCAGCACGCCGTCGACCTCATCGCGCAGGGCGCCGGACGCCTTGGCGAAGCCGATCGCGGTCGCCCACAAGAGGCCGTCGCCCTCGGTCGCCACGATCTGATATTCGTCGCCATAGCTGGTCTTGTTGAGCCAACCCGCCACCGGCGCCCAGATGAAGGCGATGTCGACCTTGCCCTGGTTGAGGGCCGCCATGCCCTCCTCCGGGCTCAGCACGGTGACCTTCTGGATATCGTCCCGCAGCGCCAGCAGGTTCTGCGGCGTCGACTGATACTGCACCGCAACCCGCAATCCCCTGAGGTCGTCGATGCCGGCCAGCTTGCGATCCCTGGCGCCGACCAGCGCATAGCCTTCATGGGTGATCGGCTTCGAGAAGATCACCGCCGGGCCCATGAAATCATCGATCAAGGGCAGGCCGACCATGGCGTCGCACTGCTTGCTGAGCAGCGTCTCCCGCACGGTGCGCTTGCCGAAATAGGACTTGTACCAATTGGTGCTCACCGTGCGGCCGAGCTTTTGCGCCACCGCCTGGCCGATCTCGAGATAGAGGCCGGGCTTGCCCGGGTCGTCGCTCGAGAACGGCAGGTTGGTGGGATCGGCGCAGAGCCGCAGCGACGGCTTGGCCTCGTCCGCGCCGGCCGAGAAGGCCGGCGCGAGCAGCGCGGTGGAGAGCAGCACGGTCCGGATCGCCTTTCCCAACTGGGCGCCGGGCGCACGTTTGGGCACTTCGTTCCGGTTGATGCAGGACACGGACAATGCTGCCTCCTTTGGACGATGCATTACTGCAGGGCGAACACGAACAGCGAGCCGCCTTCGGGCGCTGCGGCAACCATCTTCTTGCCGATGTCACCGAGGAAGGCCGGCAGCGCGGCGGTGCGTCCGACCACGATCGCGACATACTGCTTGCCGTCGACCGAATAGGTCACCGGACCGGCGCCGACGCCGCTGCCGAGGTTCTTGCTCCACACGACCTTGCCGTTCTTGGCATCGATGGCGCGGAAGTCGCCGTGCAGATTGCCCGAGAACACCAGGTTGCCGCCGGTCGTCAGCGTGCCGCCGTTGAATGGCAGGTCTTCCTTGATGCCCCACACCTTCTTGTTGGCGACGGGATCCCAGGCCACGAGCTCGCCGAGGAAGCCGCCGGGGCCTTCCTTGGTCGGGAATTCGGCACCGAGATAGAACACGCCGCGCTTGTAGTTCACGTCGCTGACCGACCAGTCCATGCAGACATTGTTGGTCGGGATGTAGACCAGGCCGGTCTCCGGGTTGAACGACATCGGCTGCCAGTTCTTGCCACCGATCAGGTTCGGGCAGATGTCCTTGGCGGGATGGCCGGGGCCCGGGCGCTTGTCCGGATCCTCTTCCGCCCGCATCGTGTTGATGTCCCACTTCTTGGCCCAGTTGGCGAAGACATACTTCTCGGCCGAGATCATCTTGCCGGTTTCGCGGTTGGCCACGAAGAAGAAGCCGTTGCGGTCGGCCTTCATCAGAACGGGCGTTTCACTGCCCTTGATCTTCAAATCGGCGAGCAGCAGCTCGTTGACGCCGTCATAGTCCCAGGCGTCAGCCGGCGTGCCCTGGATATGCCACTTGATCTTGCCGGTGTTGGGGTCGATCGCCAGCGTCGAGGCGGTGTAGAGGTTGGTCAGCTTGCCGAAATTGCCATCGCCGGTGGAGCGCACCGCGGTATTCCACGGTCCCGGATTGCTGGTACCCCAGTAGACCGTGTCGGACTTGGCGTCGTAGGAGCCGACCAGCCAGGCGGCGCCGCCGCCATGCAGCCCGGTGTCGCCCTTCCAGGTGTCGCTTCCGGGTTCGCCGGGCGCCGGCACCGTGTAGGTTTGCCAGAGCAGCTTGCCGTCCTTGAGCGAGAACGCCTGCAACGAGCCGCGAACGCCGTATTCGCCGCCGCCGAAGCCGGTGATGACCTTGTCGCGGACCACGAGCGGCGGCGAGGTGATGACCGAGCCCTGCTTGTAGTCGACCACCGTCGAGGTCCAGAGCTCCTTGCCGGTCTCGGCGTCGAGCGCGGTCAGCTTGCCGTCGAGGCGGCCGACGAAGATCTTGCCGTCGGCGTAGGACACGCCGCGGCTGTTGACGTCGCAGCAGGCGTATTGGAGCACGTCATCGGGAATATCGGGCTGCCAGGTCCATTTGCGCGCGCCGGTCGCGGCATCGATCGCATAGACGTATTTCGGGCCCCACGAGGTCGACACGTACAGCGTCTTGCCGATCACGACCGGCGAAGACTCGTTGGATCGCAGCGAGGCCAGCGACAGCGAGTAGACCAGCTGCAGCTTGCCGGCATTCTCGGAATTGATCTGCTTCAGCGGGCTGAAGCGCGTATTGCCGTAGTCGTGGCCGGCGATCGCCCATCCGTTCGGATCGGACGCCGCCTTGACGACGGAATCATTGGCTCTCGACGCACCAATGCCTGCCATCACCATGGCGACCAGCGACACACCGGCAAAGAAAATCCCGCTCCTCAGCTTCATTGGCTTCCTCCAATATGGTTTCGTTGCCGCGATGGATGCATCGCGCGCGCGGATCGCTACCCAATTTCATGAACCAGCGATCTCCGTCGCTGCGTCGGCGATGAAAATGACAGCAACGTCTTTGCGCCGTTATAGGCGGAAGGTAGTAGCAATCACGGCGACGATTTTCGGCACGTCGCGAGCACCGTCAGGCTGCCGAGAATCGCTTGCGCCGCAGCGCAATTTGATCGCGCCGGAGCGCGTCGCTGGCAGCTTGCAAATTGCTCATTGAACGGCCGCCTGCTAGGATCGGAAACACAGCCCGGCGCCTTCATGACAGGGCCGCGACTACGACTTTGATCGCGGTTACGCCCCACATGAAGCGTGATCTACTGGGCCCATAACGAAGCTATTGGGAGAAACGCGTGTCTACAGTCAAATTGACGGTAAACGGCAAGGCGGTCTCGGTCGACGTTGAGGACCGAACCCTCCTCGTGCACCTCTTGCGCGAAAACCTGAACCTCACCGGCACCCATGTCGGCTGCGATACCAGCCAGTGCGGCGCCTGCGTCGTCCATGTCGATGGACGGGCGGTCAAATCCTGCACCATGCTGGCCGGCCAAGCCGCGGGCTCCAACGTCACCACGATCGAAGGCCTCGCCAAGGGCGACGAACTGCACCCGATGCAGGCGGCGTTCCGCGACAATCACGGCCTGCAGTGCGGCTATTGCACCCCCGGCATGATCATGTCCGCGGTCGATATCGTGCACCGCCATGGCGGCAAGCTCGACGAGGAAACGGTTCGCCACGAGCTGGAAGGCAACATCTGCCGCTGCACCGGCTACCACAACATCGTCAAGGCGGTGCTCGACGCTGCCGGCCGCATGAAGGTCGCGCAGGCCGCCGAATAGCAGCCCGCGCGTCGCACACGATCAAGCTCATCACCGCCGGTCTCGATGGAAACGGCGGCAAAACGAATCTCCGGTCGGGAGGACCAGACCATGGGTGTTGAAGGAATTGGCGCACGCGTCGTGCGCAAGGAAGATCGCCGGTTCATTACCGGCCAGGGTCGTTACGTCGACGACGTCAAGATGGTGGGCATGAGCTACGCTCACTTCATCCGCAGCCCGCATGCACATGCCAAGGTCAAGGGCATCGATTCAGCCGAGGCCATGAAGATGCCCGGCGTGATCGCGGTGCTGACCGGGCAGCAGATCGTCGACGACAAGGTCGGCAATCTGATCTGCGGCTGGGCGATCACCTCGAAGGACGGTTCGCCGATGAAAATGGGCGCGTGGCCGGCGATGGCGCCGGAGACCGTGCGCTTTGTCGGGCAGGCCGTCGCGGTCGTGATCGCCGAGACCAAGAACCAGGCCAAGGACGCCGCCGAAGCTGTCGTCGTCAACTATGAAGAGCTTCCCGCCGCGGCCGACATCAAGGCCGCGATCAAGCCGGGCGCACCGCAGCTGCATCCCGAAGCCCCCGGCAACATCGTCTATGACTGGCATCTCGGTGACGAAGCCGCGGTGAAGGACGCCTTCAGCAAGGCGGCCAATGTGGTGACGCTCGAGCTCACCAACAACCGCCTGGTGCCGAACGCGATGGAGCCGCGCGCGGCGGTCGCACATTATGATCAGGCCGAAGAGCACTACACGCTCTACACCACGTCGCAGAACCCGCACGTCGCCCGCCTCGTGCTGTCGGCATTCTACAATATCGCACCCGAGCACAAGCTGCGTGTGATCGCGCCCGACGTCGGCGGCGGCTTCGGTTCCAAGATCTACATCTATCCGGAAGAGATGGTGGCGCTGTGGGCCTCGAAGAAGGTCAACCGCCCGGTGAAGTGGACCGGCGACCGCACGGAGGCCTTCCTCACCGACGCGCATGGCCGCGACCATGTCTCGAAGGCGGAGATGGCGCTCGACAAGGACAACAAGATCCTTGGCCTGCGGGTGAAGACCCACGCCAATTTCGGCGCCTATATGTCGCTGTTCTCCTCGGCGGTGCCGACCTATCTCTACGCGACGTTGCTGTCGGGCCAGTACGTGATTCCGGCGATCTATGCCGAGGTGATCGGCGTCTACACCAACACCACGCCGGTCGACGCCTATCGCGGCGCGGGCCGACCCGAAGCGAGCTATCTGATCGAACGCATGATGGAGACCGCAGCGCGGCAGTTGAAGGTCGATCCGGCCGAGCTGCGCAAAAAGAACTTCATCACCGCGTTCCCGTATCAGACGCCCGTCATCATGGCGTATGACGTCGGCGACTTCCACGCCTCGATCGATGCCGCGATGAAGGCGATCGACTATGCCGGCTTCCCGGCCCGCAAGGCCAAGGCGAAAGCCGATGGCAAGCTGCGCGGCATCGGCGTGTCCTGCTACATCGAGGCCTGCGGCATCGCGCCGTCGAAGGCGGTCGGCAGTCTCGGCGCCGGCGTCGGTCTCTGGGAATCGGCGGAAATCCGCGTCAACCCGGTCGGCACCATCGAGGTGCTCACCGGCTCGCACAGCCACGGCCAGGGCCACGAAACGACGTTCGCGCAGCTGATTTCAGAACGCCTGGGCGTCCCGATCAGCCAGGTGCAGATCGTCCATGGCGACACCGACAAGGTGCAGTTCGGCATGGGCACCTACGGCTCGCGCTCGCTTGCGGTCGGCGGTACGGCGATCGTGAAGGCGATGGAGAAGGTCGAGGCCAAGGCCAAGAAGATCGCGGCGCATGCGCTCGAGGCGTCCGAGAGCGACATCGTGATCGAGAATGGCGAGTTCAAGGTCACCGGCACCGACAAGTCGATCGCGCTGCCGATGGTCGCGCTTGCCGCCTACACCGCGCACAATCTGCCTGACGGCATGGAGCCCGGCCTGAAGGAGACGGCGTTCTACGACCCGACCAACTTCACCTTCCCGGCCGGCGCCTATATCTGCGAGCTCGAGGTCGATCCGGGCACCGGCAAGACCTCCTTCATCGACTTCGTGGCGGCCGACGATTTCGGCCGGTTGATCAACCCGATGATCGTCGAAGGCCAGGTCCATGGCGGCCTCGCGCAAGGCATCGGCCAGGCGCTGCTCGAAGGCGCGGTCTATGACGACACCGGTCAGCTCGTGACCGCGTCGTTCATGGATTACACCATGCCGCGCGCGGACGACCTGCCGTCGTTCCAGCTCTCCCACACCACGACGCTGTGTCCGGGCAACCCGCTCGGCGTCAAGGGCTGCGGCGAAGCCGGCGCGATCGGCGCCTCTGCTGCCGTGATCAACGCGATCACGGACGCCATCGGCAACAACAAGCTTGAAATGCCGGCGACGCCCGATCGCGTCTGGCACGCCATCCACGGTTGAGGGAGGAAGAGCCATGTACGAGACAAATTATCACCGCGCTTCCTCGGTCGCCGACGCAGCAGCAACGTTCGCCAAGGGCACGGAATCAAAATTCCTTGCCGGCGGACAAACCCTTCTTCCTGTGATGAAGCAGCGTCTCGCCGCGCCTTCCGACGTGATCGACCTCTCCAAGGTGCAGGAGATGATCGGCATCGAGGTTTCGGGCGACACTGTCACCATCAAGGCCGCTACGCCGCATTACGATGTGGCGCAAAGCGACGCCGTGCAGAAGGCGATCCCCGCGCTCGCCAATCTGGCGTCGATGATCGGCGATCCCGCCGTGCGCTATCGCGGCACGATCGGCGGCTCGCTCGCCAACAACGACCCGGCGGCGGATTATCCGGCGGCGGTGCTGGCGCTCGGCGCGACGGTCAAGACCAACAAGCGGTCGATATCGGCGGAAGACTTCTTCAAGGGCCTGTTCACGACGGCGCTCGAGGATGGCGAGATCATCACCGCGGTGTCGTTCCCGGTCCCGGCCAAGGCGGGCTATGCCAAGTTTCCGAACCCGGCCTCGCGCTTTGCGCTGACCGGCGTGTTCGTCGCCAAGACCAAGTCGGGCGACGTCCGTGCCACGGCAACCGGCGCGTCGCAAAGCGGCGTCATGCGGGTACCGGCGATCGAGGGAGCGTTGAAGGCGAATTGGTCGGCCAGCGCGCTCGACAGCGTGACGATCCCGGCGAGCGGGCTGCTCGCCGACATCCATGGCTCGGCGGACTATCGCGCGAACCTGATCAAGGTGATGGGACAGCGGGCCGTGACCGCGGCCGGCTGATACAGCATGATCCGGAAAAGTGCGAAGCGGTTTTCCGAAAAGATCATGCTCAAACAAAAGGCTAAAGCGCGATGGCGATTGAACCTGATCTCATCGCGCTTTAGCGCCTAAACACAAGTCGAGGAGCGGCGCGCAGCGATGCGCGCCGTTCGCGTTTTACCAGCACTCCGTTTTACCGGCGCTTCGGGGCAAAAGACGCTTGCCACTTCCCCCATTAGGCGAGACAATTTAGCTAATCAGCTAATTAAAAATGCCGTCCCACGGACGGCTGGGAGAACGCATGAAGTGCGGCACCAAGCCCGCCGCACCATCTCAGCCGCCTAACACCCGACAACCAACGGAACAGCAAAGTGCTCGATAAACCTGCCTCCCAGACCGCCGCTCGCGCCTCGGGCCCGCTCGCCGGTTTCCGCATCGTCGAATTCGCCGGCATCGGCCCCGGCCCGTTCGCCTGCATGCTGCTCGCCGACATGGGCGCCGAGGTCATCACCCTCGACCGGGTCGGCGCAGGCAAGAATCTGAAGGCGGTGGCCACGCGTGGCCGCAAGGTCATCGAGCTCGATCTGAAGAACAAGGCCGCCATTGCCGAAGCGCTCGACCTGCTCAGCCATGCCGACGCGCTGATCGAAGGCTTTCGCCCCGGCGTGATGGAGCGCCTCGGTCTCGGCCCCGATGTCGTGCTCGCACGCAATCCGAAGCTGGTCTATGGCCGCATGACCGGCTGGGGCCAGGAAGGCCCGCTGGCCAACGCCGCCGGCCACGACATCAACTACATCTCGATAACAGGCGCGCTGGCCGCGATCGGCACCAAGGAGAAGCCGGTGCCGCCGCTCAACCTGGTCGGCGATTTCGGCGGCGGCGCGCTCTATCTCGTGGTCGGCGTGCTCGCGGCACTGCTGGAAGCGCAGAAGTCCGGCAAGGGCCAGGTGGTGGATACCGCGATGTGCGACGGCGCAGCGTCGCTGATGTCGATGTTCTACGACATGAGCGCGCAGGGCCGCTGGAGCGGCGGCCGCGACCAGAATTTCCTCGACGGCGGCGCGCATTTCTACGGCGTCTACGAATGCTCCTGCGGAAACTTCATCTCGATCGGCTCGATCGAGCCGCAGTTCTACGCGCTGCTGCGCAAGCATGCCGACCTCTCCGACGCCGACTTCGATGCCCAGATGGACCGCAAGGCTTGGCCGGCGCTGAAGGCGAAGCTGGAAAAGGTCTTCAAGAGCAAGTCGCGCGCCGACTGGTGCACGATCATGGAAGGCACCGACATCTGCTTCGCGCCGATCCTGACCATGGAGGAAGCGCCGAAGCATCCGCACATGGCCGCCCGCCAGGTGTTCGTCGAGCGCCACGGCGTCACCCAGCCCGCCCCCGCGCCGCGCTTCTCGCGCACGCCGTCCGCGATCCGCGAGCCGGAGCTGGCTGATATCGGGGACGTGACGAGCGCGTGGAAAGCGGGGAAATAATCTCTGCCGTCATTGCGAGGAGCGAAGCGACGAAGCAATCCATGCCTCCACAAGCGGTGCGATGGATTGCTTCGCTCGCAATGACGAAGTCATGCGGCGAGGCTGCACTCAGCTGTCACGCCGCGTGATCGACCTTCAGCACGCCGCGGCGGATCTGGTCTTCCTCGATCGATTCGAACAGCGCCTTGAAGTTGCCTTCGCCGAATCCGTCGTCGCCCTTGCGCTGGATGAATTCGAAGAAGATCGGCCCGATCGCGTTCGCCGAGAAGATCTGCAGCAGCACCTTGGTCTGGCCGCCTTCGACCACGCCCTCGCCGTCGATCAGGATGCCGTTGGTCTTTAGCCGTGCGACGTCCTCGCCATGCTTCGGCAGCCGGGCGTCGATCCGCTCGAAATAGGTCTCGGGCGGCGACGGCATGAACGGCAGGCCGGACGAACGCAGCGTCTCGACCGTCGCATGGATGTCGCGTGCGCCACAGGCGATGTGCTGGATGCCCTCGCCGTGATAGATGTTAAGATATTCCTCGATCTGCCCGGAATCGCCGGCGTCCTCATTGATCGGAATCCGGATCTTGCCGTCCGGGCTGGTCAGTGCGCGGGAGAACAGGCCGGACGCGCGGCCCTCGATGTCGAAGAAGCGGATCTGGCGGAAGTTGAACAGCTTTGCATAGAAGCCGGTCCAGACATCCATGCGGCCGCGATGGACGTTGTGGGTGAGGTGATCGATGTAATAGAGCCCCGAACCCGCGGGGCGCGGGTTGGCGGCCCCTAACCATTCGAACTCGGCATCATAGGCCGAACCCTTGGCGCCGTAGCGATCGACGAAATAAAGCAGGCTGCCGCCGATGCCCTTGATCGCGGGCGCATCGAGCGTCTTCCCGGCGGACGAGACATCCGCCGGCTCCGCGCCGAGTGCGATCGCGCGCTCATAGGCGAGTTTGGCATCGACCACGCGGAACGCCATCGACGGCGCGCAGGGGCCGTGCGCGGCAACGAAGTTGAAGCCGTCGGTGCCCGGCTCCTCATTGACGAGATAGTTGATGTCGCCCTGGCGATAGACCGTGATCCTCTTGGTCCGGTGGCGAGCCACCGCGACAAAGCCCATCAGCTTGAACAGCGCGTGCAGCTCGCCGGGATTGGGGTGGGCATATTCGACGAACTCGAAGCCGTCGGTGCCCATCGGATTGTCGGCGCTGATCTCGGCTGGCGGCGCATCGTGCGGAAACGGACCCATGACGGTAACTCCCTGATTTGTCTGGGGATCAGTTTCCGTCACTTGCCGCGCAACGTGCGTGCAAAATGGACCCTGTTTTGCTAATATCGCGCACGATCCGTGCATGAAATGGACATTTTACGCATGCCAGAAGTCGACGCCTTCGACCTCAAAATGCTCGCCGCGCTGCAGGATGACGGCCGGCTGACCAACCAGCAGCTGGCCGACCTGGTCGGACTCTCGGCCTCGCAATGCTCGCGGCGCCGGATGCGGCTGGAGGAGGAGAAGGTGATCGCCGGCTACCATGCCGACCTCGCCGGCGAGGCGCTCGGCTTCGGCCTGATCGCCTTCATCCACATCACGCTCGCGACCCATTCGCCCGACAATGCCAAGCGGTTTCGCGAGCTGGTCAACCGCGTCGACGACATCCAGGAGGCCTATGCGCTGACCGGCGATGCCGACTACGTGCTCAAGGTGATGCTGCGCGACCTGAAGAGCCTGTCCGATATCGTCAACAACGTGCTGATGCCACATCAGAGCGTCGCGCATGTGCGCTCCTCGATCGTGCTCGACCGGTTGAAGGAGAGCACCAAGCTGCCGCTTAAGTCGCTACAGACGTGATGGCACAAATCGAGGGAAATACGCCGTTCGCTTCGGTGGCGCGACTTGCGATCATCTGTGCGAATTGGTTCGATGCCGCGGCATCGGCAGTGGGCTCCCTCTCCCCTTGTGGGAGAGGGTTGGGGTGAGGGGTTCTCTCCGCGAAGCATCCTCTGTCGAGAGACCGCAACCCCTCACCCGGATCGCATCTTGCGATCCGACCTCTCCCACAAGGGGAGAGGTGCGGCGGTGTGCGCGGCATCCAAGAAGCTGAGGAAAGCCATGGCGCTGCAGCTGCGACCGAACTGCGAATATTGCGACAAGGACCTGCCGCCGAGCGCTGTGGACGCGCGGATCTGCTCCTATGAATGCACGTTCTGTGCAGACTGCGCCGAGACCAGGCTCGGCAATGTCTGCCCGAACTGCGGCGGCGGCTTCGCGCCGCGGCCGATCCGCCCCGCCAAGCCGTGGCGGCCAGGCGTTTGCACGGTGAACCAGCCACCGTCGGACAAGCGGGTGCATCTGAAATACAGCCTCGACGATGTCGCGGCGAATACGGCACGGCTGAAGGATATCAGGCCAGAGGAGCGGTGAGGCTGCCCTGCTCTCGGGCTCCTTCCACCTGAAAGGGGGAAGGTGGGATGGGGGTCAGCCGCGGGCGCTGGCGTTCGTCGAGAGAAAAGATCCTCACCCGGTTTGCTGCGCAAACCGACCTCCCCTTTTCAAGGGGAGGTGAAGAAGTGCCCGCGCGAATTACTCCGCCGCAACGATCGTGCCCTCGACCTCGCCAAAGCCGACGCGATAGCCGTCGCCCTGACACCAGCCGCGCATCACGAGCGAATCTCCATCTTCGATGAACGTGCGCGTCACGCCGCTGGCAAGCTCGACCGGCTCGGTGCCGTTCCAGCTGATTTCCAAGAGGCTGCCGCGCTGGTGCTTTTCGGGGCCGGAGATCGTGCCGCTGCCTAGGAGATCGCCGACATTCATCGCGCAGCCGCTCGAGGCGTGATGCACCAGCTGCTGCACCGACGACCAGTACATGTATTTGAAGTTGGTGCTGCAGATCGTCTTCGCCTCGTTCATCGCGCCGGCGCGCAGCGCGACGTCGAGCTGCAGATCATAATTGTTCGGCTGTGCCTGCTTCAGATAGGCGAGCGGCTCCGGCTGCTGCGCCGGGCCCCGCATCCGGAACGGCTCCAGCGCCTCGCGCGTCACCACCCACGGGCTGATCGAAGTCGCGAATGCCTTGGCCTGGAACGGCCCGAGCGGCACATACTCCCATTGCTGGATGTCGCGCGCACTCCAGTCGTTGAGGATGACGAAGCCGAAGATCATCTCCTCGGCCTGCTTCTCGGTGAGCATCTCGCCCATCGGCGATGCCTGGCCGACCACCACGCCCATCTCCAGCTCGAAATCGAGCCGCTTGCAGGCGCCGAAGCTCGGCACCTCCGCGGTCGGCGGCTTCAGCTGGCCGCGAGGGCGCCGGACCTTGGTGCCACTCACCACCACCGTCGAGGCGCGGCCGTTATAGCCGATCGGCATGTGCAGCCAGTTCGGCTGCAGCGCATTGTCCTTGCCGCGGAACATGACGCCGACATTGGTGGCGTGCTCCTTCGACGAATAGAAATCGGTGTAGCCCGAAACGGCAAACGGCATGTACAGCCTGACGTCAGCCATCGGCACCAGCGCTCGCGCGCGCAATTCCCTGTTATCGCGCAGCTCCGGATGATCCGAGCGCAACAGCTCGCTGATCCGCGCCCGCGTCGCCGACCACACCTTTGGCCCCAGCGCCATGAAGGCGTTGAGCGAGGGCTGCGAGAACACGCCGAGTGGCCCGACATCGAGCCGCGAGTCCTGCTCGAGCTCCCAGAGGTCGAGCACGAAGTCGCCGATCGCAACGCCAATGCGCGGCGCGAGGCCATCCTTCGACGAGAACACGCCGTAAGGCAGGTTCTGGATCGGGAAGTCCGAGGTCGGCGCGACGTCGATGAAGGAGCGGAGTTTTGGGTCGTTGGGGTGGGGCACTGATTTCTCCAATCAGAAAGTCGTCATGCCCGGGCTTGACCCGGGCATCCATCTTCCGAAAGTGCGATGGATCGCCGGGTCAAGCCCGGCGATGACGAGTGACACAAGTTCTACGGCTTGTTCGGGTCGAACTTCTTCTCCAACCCCTTCCAGCAATCCGAGTAATCATCCTGCAGCGTCGACGACGTCGCGGCATGCTGCGTCACGCGCTGCGGGAACCGGGTCTCGAACATGAAGGCCATCGTGCCGGTCAGCTTCACCGGCTTCAGCTCGCCATTGCTGGCGTGCTCGAACGCCTCCCGATCGGGACCGTGCGGCAGCATCATGTTGTGCAGCGAGATGCCGCCCGGCACGAACCCTTGCGGCTTGGCGTCGTAGACGCCGTAGATCAGGCCCATGAACTCGGACATGATGTTCATGTGGTACCACGGCGGGCGGAAGGTGTTGTCGGCCACCATCCAGCGCTCCGGGAAGATCACGAAGTCGATATTCGCGGTGCCGGCGGTCTCCGACGGCGAGGTCAGCACCGTGAAGATCGACGGGTCGGGATGATCGAACGCGATCGCGCCGACCGGCGAGAAGGTGCGCAGATCGTATTTGTAGGGCGCGTAATTGCCGTGCCAGGCGACCACGTCGATCGGCGAATGGGCGAGCTGCGTCTTGAACAGCGCGCCGCCCCACTTCACGTAGAGCTCGGTCGGCGTGTCATGGTCCTCGTAAGCAGCCACCGGCGTCAGGAAGTCGCGCGAATTGGCCAGGCAGTTGGCGCCGATCGGGCCGCGCTCCGGCAGCGTGAACGCACCGCCGTAATTCTCGCAGAGATAGCCGCGCGCCGGACCATTGGGAATCTCGACGCGGAATTTGACGCCGCGCGGGATCACCACGATCTCGCCCGGCTCGGCATCGATGCGGCCGAACTCGGTGACCAGACGCAGATTGCCCTGCTGCAGCACGAACATCATCTCGCCATCGGCATTGTAGAAATGCTGATCGACCATCGATTTGGTGATGAGATAGATGTGCGCCGCCATGCCGGCCTGGGTGTTGGCATCACCCGCCGTGGTCATGGTCTGCACGCCCTGCAGGAAGGTCATGTCCTGCTTCGGGATCGGCGCCGGGTCCCAGCGCAGTTGCGCGATCGGCATGTCGTATTCATGACAGGGCGCGGTGCGCCACAGCCCGGCGTCGGCCTTGGCGAAGCGGCCGGAATGCCGCACCGACGGGCGGATGCGATACAGCCAGGAGCGCTCATTGGTGCCGCGCGGCGCCGTGAACGGCGAACCCGAGAGCTGCTCGGCATAGAGCCCGTAGGCGCAGCGCTGCGGCGAGTTGCGCCCCATCGGCAGCGCGCCGGGCAATGCCTCGGTTTCAAAACTGTTGCCGAAGCCGGACATGTAGCCCGGCGTCACTTGCCCCGAGCTGCGAACGATCTGATCAGGCGAGGTGTTGATGTTCATTTCTATCCTCCTCCTTGCAGGGCGGCCCACATTTCCTGGTCGCGTTTGTCGGTCCAGATCACGGGATCGTCGATCCCGGATGCCTCGTCATAGGCGCGCGACACGTTGAACGGCAGGCAGTGCTCGTAGATCGCAAACTTCGAGAATTTCGGATCCATCACCTCGCGCGTCGCGGCCATCGATTCCTTTAAGCTGCGGCCCTTGGCGACCGAGCTTTCTGCGGCGCCATACAGCGTGGTGACGAAATCGCGGGTCATCGCGATCGCATCGCGTCCGGTCTCCAGGCCCTTCAGCGCATCGCCGCGGCCCGGCGCGATCGCCTTCGGATTGAAGGCGCGGATCTCGTTCAAGGTCATCGGCCATTCGCGCAGATGCGCATCGCCGCAATAGCAGGCCGAGTGATATTCGATCAGGTCGCCGGAGAACATCACCTCGGCGTCCGGCACCCAGGCGACGATGTCGCCGGAGGTGTGGCCGGCACCGAGCTGCATCAGCCGCACCTCGCGCTTGCCGAGATAGATCGACATCTCGCCTTCGAAGGTCAACGTCGGCCAAGTCAGGCCGGGAATGCTCGCGGCATCCTGGAACAGACGGGGAAAACGGCCATATTCGGAATCCCAGTCCTGCTGGCCGCGCTCCTGGATCAGCCGGTAGGTCTCCTGCGAGGCCACGATGCCCTGCGCGTGATAGGCCGACGCGCCGAGCACGCGCACCGCGTGATAGTGCGACAGCACGACATATTTGATCGGCTTGTCGGTAACGGTCTTGACCCGCTCGATCACCTTGTTCGCCATCGCAGGCGTTGCCTGCGCGTCGAACACCAGGCAGCCGTCCTCGCCGACGATGACGGCGGTGTTCGGATCGCCCTCGGCGGTGAAGGCGTAGAGATCGGTGCCGATCTCGGAGAAGGTGACCTTCTTCTCCGCGAGATCCGTGGTCGATGCAAAACCTTTGGCCATCAGTTCAATCCTGTCCGTTTGATCAGTCTATTGTTGTTGCTGTTGTTGCTGCTGGCTCGCGTCCAGCATCCGCCGCTTCGCCAGCGTGATCGCTTCATGCAGCACGTCGAGATCGCCGATATGGTTGGCGAGCACCAAAACCAGCGCGGCATCGAGATCAGCGCTCTGCGCCTCGGTGAGGCCGCGATGCGCCTCGACGATGGCGCGAAAGGCGTCATCGGGCTTTGCGAAGTTCGAACTGGTCGACAGCGCCATGACCGCTCCTCAGTTCAGGCCGGCGGCGCGCGCCAGCGCCGCATCGAGCGCGGGCCGCGCCGCGTTGCGGAAGCGCGCCGCGACGTAGCCGTCCGGCCGCAGCAGATAGGCGGTGCCGGGCTCGGCATCGTAGCGCTTGCCGGCAAGGCCCTGCGTGTCGACCAACCCGCCCTCGCCGCCGACCCGGATGCTCCCGACGCCATCGGGAACATCGGCAGCCGCGCCAATGCCAAACTCCAGCAGCGTGAAACGCGTTCCCTGCTTGATGAAAACGTCGGTCAGATAGGTGGAACCGCCGCCTTGCTCGGTCACTGGGGCATCCAGCATCGAGGCGCCCGGCCGCGGACCACCGCGCCAGCTGTCGCGATCGCCGCTCGACAGCGGCGTGTCATAGACCGACGGCACCGACAGCCGGCCGCCATTGACCATGCGCTTGCCGAACTCGGTATCCTCTGCGAGCGACAGCACCGCCTGGCGCAGCCGCGCCTCCTGCTTCGTCGCCGGCGCCATGAAATCGGTAGAGCGGGTGGACTCGCGGATGTTCTCATCCGCCGCTGCGCTGCGCTCGATATGATAGCTCTCCAGCAAGCCTTCCGGCGACAGCCGGCGCAGCACGCGGTCGAGCTTCCACGCCAGATTCTCGGCATCCTCGAGCCCGGAATTGGCGCCGCGCGCGCCGAACGGCGAGACTTGATGCGCGGAATCGCCGGCGAAGATCACCCGCCCGTGGATGAATTTTGCCATCCGGCGACACTGGAACTTGTAGAGCGAGATCCATTCGAACTCGAACTTGTCATGCCCGAGCATGCGCTCGATCCGCGGCCGCACATTCTCCGGCTGCCTCTCGGCGACCGGATCGGCATCCGGATTGAGCTGCAGATCGATCCGCCAGATGTCGTCGGGCTGCTTGTGCAGCAGCGCCGAACGTCCGGCATGGAACGGCGGATCGAACCAGAACCAGCGCTCGGTCGGGAACGCCGCGGTCATCTTGACGTCGGCGATCAGGAACTGGTCCTCGAACACCTGCCCCGCGAAATCCGCGCCGACCATCTGGCGCAGCGAGGAACGGGCGCCGTCGCAGGCGACGACGAAAGAGGTATGCACCTGGTATGAGCCTTCAGGAGTGGCGACGGTCAGCGCGACGCCATCATTGCGGCTCTCCAGCGCGATCACCTTGTTGCGCCAGCGCAGATCGATCCCGGGCAGCTGCTCGACGCGATCGACCAGATAGGCCTCGGCATAGAACTGCTGCAGGTTGATGAAGGCGGGCCGCTTGTGACCCTCCTCGGGCAGTAGGTTGAATTGATAAAGCTGCGAGGCGCCGTGAAAGATCTTGCCGACGCTCCACACCACGCCCTTCGCGACCATGCGGTCGCCGACGCCGAGACGGTCCCAGAACTCCAATGAACGTTTCGAGAAGCAGATCGCGCGCGAGCCTTCGCCGATCCGGTCGGCATCGTCGAGCAGCACCACGCGCTGTCCGCGCTGCGCGAGGTCGATCGCAAGCGACAGCCCCACCGGCCCGGCACCGACCACGACGACCGGATGCTCCGCCATGTTGGCGCCCGAGCGCTCCTGGTCGGGGTGGCGGTGATAGCCGAACTGGGTTTTGGCCTGTGCCGTATTCGCGTTTGCCGCATTGGCTTGTGCCATCGTATGACCCTGGATGTTCCCTTGCGCCGCGGCCCTTGGCTGCGGTTCTGTGTGACCGGCTTGCGACCAGGACCTTGCGGGTCGGCCGCGACCTTGCTAAATTAGTCTCACTTGCAACTATCTTAAACCCCCAGTCGGGGCCGCCGTCAACTCAAATTGGAGAGATTTTTGGCCAGGACCTCTGCAAGCCAGCCTCCAGCGCGGCCGCGCAGCGCCGTGGAGGCGGACGTGCGTGACAATGCCGCGCCAGGAAAGAAGCGCCTCGACCTGTTCCACTTCATGCCGTTTCGCCTCAACCGGCTGGCGGCCGAGGTGAGCTCGGCGCTATCGAGCGAATATCAGGCGCGCTACGGCCTCGACATTCCGGAATGGCGGGTGCTCGCCACGCTGGGCTTCCGCAGCGATCCCTGCAGCGCGCAATACATCGCGCACTGCACCCGCACGCATAAATCCACCATCAGCCGCGCGGTATCGGCGCTGATGGAGCGCGAGATCGTCGAGCGCGTCGAGAACGCCGACGACCGCCGCGAATTCCGCCTGCAGCTGACGAAGAAGGGCCAGGCGCTGTACGAAGAATTGATCCCGCGCCTGCTGCGTAAGGAGCAGGAGATCATCTCCTGCCTGTCCGCGCAGGAACGCCGTGATCTCGGACGCCTGCTCGGCAAGATCGAGACCAGCCTCGAACTGGTGCAAACCAGCGAAGAGGCCGACGCGAAGGATGCGTATTAGGCCACGCACTCCGCTGTCGTCCTGGCGAAAACCAGGACCCATACTCCGCGGCCGGTGTTGTGAAGGCGAATCGTCGTTCCAGCGAAGCGCAACGAGCGACATTTGTGGTAATGGGTCTCGGCTTTCGCCAGGACGACGCTGGGGGTTGGCTTCGCGCCCCGCCCTACGCAGCTCTATCTCCCCGTCATTCCGGGGCGTGCGAAGCACGAACCCGGAATCCATTCATCCGCAAGTAAGTGGCTCAATGGATTCCGGGCTCTCGCTTCGCGAGCCCCGGAATGACGACGGAGGGAATTACGCCCCGCCGATATGCTTCGCAATCACCGGGAAGTAATTGTCCTTCGATCCCTTGTCGATCGCCTCCTGCAACACCGTGCCAATCAGCTCCGCGCCGCGGATCTTGATGCCGGCATCGGCCGCGAGCTCCAGTGCGTAGGACAAATCCTTCAGTGCATATTCAGTCGAGAACGCGCGCTCCGGAAACACGCCTGGCACGATCGCCTTCATGCCGTGGTTACGCAGCGCAAAGCTGTCGGCCGAGCCCTTCGACAGGGTATCGAGCAAAAGCTTCGGATCGACGCCATTGTGCTTCGCCACCGCGACGGCCTCGGACAGCGCGTTCACGGTCTCGAACAGCACCATGTTGTTGAGGATTTTTGTCACCTGCCCGGCACCGACGTCGCCGCAATGGGTGACGTCGGTGGCAAAGCAGCGGATCAACGGCTCGATCGCGGCATAGAGCGCGGGCTCCGCGCCGACCATCACGCTGAGCGTGCCGTCCTGCGCTGCCTGCCGGGTGCGCGCGATCGGCGCGTCCGCCCAGGCCGCGCCTTTGGCCTGCAACTGCCCGGCGAAATCGCGGGTCTGGCTGACCGACGACGTGCCGAGATCGACCACCACCTGGCCGCTCCTCGCATGCTTCAAGACGCCGTCGCCCTCGAACACCGCGCGCACATGCTTGGCGCTCGGCAGGCAGAGGAACAGCACGTCGCTCTGCCTGACGACATCGGCGACCGTCTCAGCCACCTCGGCGCCGTCGGCGCGCAAGCGCTGCAGCGGTTCGGCCGACAGGTCGAACACCACGACGCGCTTGCCGCTCTTCCTGACCAGGTTGCGGCAAATCGGCTCACCCATCACGCCGAGGCCGATGAACCCGAGAGTTTTGGTGTCAGTCATACCGTTTCTTCTTTTTGACGTTTCTTGAGGTGCTGTGGACGCGCCTCGCCGAACCGGCGAGGCTATTTCGCGAACGATCGCGACGGCGCCAGATGCAGCGCGAACGCATCGACCTTGTCGCTGGCGCGCGGATAGATCTCGCTGACGATCGGATCGTGGCCGGGGATGAAGCGGTCCGGATGCCCGGCGAGCCGCTCGACGGTCTCCCAGCCCTGCGCCATGTCGCCGACATTGTAGACGATCGGGAACGGGCTGCGCTTGTGCAGGTTGGCATAGTAATGCGCGGCGTCGGATGCCAGCACGACCGGACCGCGCGCGGTCTCGACCCGCACCACCTGCAGGCCGTCGGAATGGCCGCCGACCCGATGCACGGTGACGCCGGGCGCGATTTCGCCGTCGCCGGAATGGAAGGTGACGCGCTCGCCATAGACGTGACGCACCATCTGCGTGACGTGTTCAATGGAGAACGGATGGCGCAGCATGCCGTTGCACATGCAGCGGCCGGTCGCGTAGCTCATCTCGCGTTCCTGCAGATGGAATCTGGCGTTCGGGAAGCGGTCGAGATTGCCGGCGTGGTCATAATGCAGATGGGTGACGATGACGTCGCGGATCGCATCCGCGCTGACGCCGAAGCCGGCCAGCGCATCAACCGGATTGAGCGTCAGCTTGCGGGCGCGCGCCTTGGCCTCCTCGGCATTGAAGCCGGTATCGACCAGAATGTCGCGTCCGTGGCCGCGGACCAGCCAGACGAAATAATCGAGATCCTGCGCGGTGGTGTCGTGCGGATCGGGCACCAGGAAGTTGAGGTGGGGCGTGCGCGGCGACATCGTCGCATAGCGCAGGGCGTAGATTTCGTAGGCGTTTCCCATCGGTTTCGCTCTTGTTTGCGTGGCTTGTTTTGCTTTGAAGGCTTGTTATGCACGGCTTGCCGTCCCGGACACAAAGCCATCGCACCGCGCAAAGGTCAAACCGCGCGAAGTGCGACGAGCGCACAAAAGGGGGCGAGCGCCTCTGTGAGTGCAATCACATTATCCGGTCGCAGGAACCCGCACCATGCCACGACGGCGATGGCGGCCATGATCGCGGCTGTTGCACTGCGGCCTCGCCACCACTGCCGCGATTAGCGATGGCGCCGCAAGCCGTTGACGGGGGTTTGGCCGTGGTTTGATAATGGGTTTTCGCCCAAGCGTTTTCGAGCGAAGCCTGTCCCGCACTTGATGCGGGATGGCCACCGCTTCGCGTCAAGAAAACGCGTCAAAACAAGAATCTAGAGCCCCGTTCCGATTTCCATCGGAACGGAAATGGCTCTAGAGTAAGGTCCCCGAGGCGCAGGCTCGAAGCGGCGCCATTTCATTGGAAGCCGCGATCTGGATTTGCCGCGATTATGAAAATCCGCCTTGCCTTGCTCGCCACGCTGATCTTTTCAATCGCGTCGCCGACCCTGTCCTTCGCCGCCGGCGACCGCTTCGCGCTGGTGATCGGCAACGCAAAATATCCCGACGCCGACGCGCCGCTGAAGGAACCGATCAACGACGCGCGTGACGTCGCCGACGAGCTCAAGCGCGACGGCTTCACCGTCGAGGTCGGCGAGAACCTGACCGGCGACGGCATGCGCCGCGCCTTCGAAAGGCTCTACGGCAGGATCAAGCCGGGCTCGGTCGCCCTGGTCTTCTTCTCGGGCTACGGCATCCAGTCGAACCGGCAGAGCTACATGATCCCGGTCGATGCCCAGATCTGGGCCGAGGCCGACGTCCGCCGCGACGGTTTCAGCCTCGAGACCGTGCTCGGCGAGATCAACAGCCGCGGCGCCGGGGTGAAGATCGCCCTGGTCGACGCCTCGAGGCGCAACCCGTTCGAGCGCCGTTTCCGCAGCTTCTCGGCGGGGCTCGCCCCGGTGATCGCGCCCAACGGTACGCTGGTGATGTATTCGGCGGCACTGTCGTCCGTCATCTCGGACAATGGCAACGACCACAGCCTGTTCGTGCGGGAACTCCTGAAGGAGATCCGCACCCCCGACCTGATGGCGGAGGAAACGCTGAACCGCACCCGCGTCGGCGTCACCCGGGCCTCGCGCCAGGAACAGGTGCCGTGGATCTCCTCGTCGCTGGCCGAGGACTTCTCGTTCATTCCAGGCGGCGCAGCCATTCCAGGCGGCGCAGCCAGTCCAGGCGGCGCGGCGGGGCCGTCGACCGCTGCACCGGCTCCCGCGCCTGCCGCATCGCCGTCGCCCGAGGTGGCAGCCGCACCACCGGTTTCACCTCCGCCGGCGCCGCCCGCGGCAACGCCGACGCCACCAGCGGCGACCGCGCCGACGCCGGCACCAGCGCCGCCAAAGGCGCCCGTCGCCACCGCGCCGACCTCGACGCCGCCCCCGCCAAAGGCGCCCGAGATCGCCCTGCCGCCGCCTGCGCCTCCCCCGCCGGTGGTGATCCAGCCGACGCCGGCGCCAAGCAGTTCGCCTGTGCTTGCCGACGATCCGACGATCAAGAGCCTGAGCGAAAAGCTGGACAAGAACCCTGATGATGCGGCGGCGCTGTACCGCCGCGGCCAGGTCTATGCCAGCAAGGGTGCCTACGACCTCGCGGTGAAGGATTTCACCAATTCGCTGCGGCTGAACCCGAAGGACGTCGAGGCCTATAACAACCGCTGCTGGGTCCGCACCGTGATCGGCGACCTGCAGGCGGCGCTGAAGGACTGCAACGAGGCGCTGCGGCTGCGTCCGAATTTCGTCGATGCGCTCGACAGCCGCGGGCTGATGAACCTGAAGGGCGGGCAGAACAAGAACGCGATCGCCGATTTCGACGCCGCGCTGAAGATCAACCCGCGGCTGACCTCGTCGCTGTACGGGCGCGGCCTTGCCAAGAAGCGCAACGGATCGGTCGCGGAAGGCGATCTCGACATCGCCAACGCCAAGGCGATGGATCCGAATATCGTCAAGGAATTCGCCGACTACGGCGTGCAATGACCCATCGAACGAGGCCTGCCCGCCGCTCGAACCGCTGATGGAATTGCGCGACTAATCAGAGGGTGCGTGCCGGCTGCCGCTGCCGGCAATCAATCTGAATAATTACCTGGAACCGCGCCAGCTCGCGCAGGAGGGGACCGAGATGTTCAAACCGTCGGCAAAGGCCGCGATCTTTTCAATCATGACCGCCGGCGCCGTGCTGTCGTTCGGCATGACCGCCGTCCGCGCCGGTGACAACGTCACCGAGGACCAGATCATCAAGGCGCTGACGCCCGAGAAGAAGTCGCTGACCCGCGGCCTGTCGGCCGGCCCGCAGACCACCTCGCCCGAGCTGAACGCCGACCAGGCCAAATTCGTGCAGAGCGTCCGCGGCCGCGCCACCCGCTCGCTGTCCTCGGCCGAACGCGAGGAAATCGCGACCATCGTCCAGGACAAGCCCAAGATCGATCTCGAGATCAACTTCGATTACAACTCCGCCGACATCAGCGCCAAGTCGCTGGCGTCGGTGCAGGCGCTTGGCCGCGCCCTGACCAATCAGGATCTGAAGGGCTCGACCTTCGTGGTCGCCGGCCACACTGACGCCGCCGGCGGCGAGGAGTACAATCAGGGCCTCTCGGAGCGCCGCGCCGACGCCATCAAGCGCTATCTCGTCGACAAATACGGCATCAACGGCACCGATCTCGTCACCGTCGGCTATGGCAAGAGCAAGCTGAAGGACCCGGGCCACCCGATGGCCGACGTCAACCGGCGCGTGCAGGTCGTGAACATGGAAAACAAGGCCACCGCCTCCAAGTGACCTCCAAGCGATCTGGAAGCGATGGGCGTGGCGGACCGCCTTTTTGAGGTTACAATGCGTCCCGCACCCCGGCGGGGCGCATTTGCTTTTGGGTCAATGCTTTGGACCAAGGTCCAAAGCGGCCCACACGTGACCCGCCTCACATGACGTCAGGGCATGATCCCCAACAATGGACACCGGCCTTTCGCATGCTCAGACAATATGATGGCGGGCGGGATGAGACTTCGACGAGCGCCCATGGCGCGACACGTTCTGGCGCGACAAGTTCTGGCGCGACAAGTTCTGGATTGATCCGGTGATGAATTTTTCCCAGTACCTCAAGCCTGCGCTCGGCACGCTGTTTGTCATCATCCTCGCTGTCGCCTATTACGCCTTCGAGCACCGCTCCCATCCGGAGGAGAAGGAGACGCCGGGCCAGGCGCTGGTGGTGGTGACGAAGTCGACCAATGCCTGCTTCTCCGACATGGTCCGCGTGACCGGCTTCATCGTGCCGCGCCGCGAGGCGCAGGTGAATGTCGACCAGGACGGCTCCAAGGTCACCGACGTGCTGGTCCGCGAGGGCGACACCGTGACCGAGAACCAGGAACTGGCGCGGCTGACCCCGCCGCCGCAGCAGGCCGCCCAGGGCAATGCCAAGCCGATCGTGCTGCGCGCTCCGGCGGCCGGCCTCGTCACCGAGGTGCGCACCGCACCGGGCGCGCCGGCCTCGCCGCAGGCGCCGCCGATGTTCAGGATATCGATCAACAACGAGATCGAGCTCGACGCCGAGGTGCCGGGCTTCCAGCTGCTGAAGCTCAACCCCGGCGCCAATGTCCGGATCAGCCGCGACGATGCGCCCGACATGGTCGGCAAGGTCCGCCTGATCTCGCCGCAGATCGACCGCGCCACCCAGCTCGGGCATGTCCGCATCACCATCAACAACAATCCGACGCTGAAGGTCGGCATGTTCGCGCGCGCCAATATCGACGCCAAGCGCTCCTGCGGCGTCGCGGTGCCGCGCACCGCGATCGACCGCCTGACCTTGCAGGTCGTCAAGGGCAACACGGTCGAGACCCGCAGGGTGCGCGTCGGGCTGACCTCCGACACCTCGACCGAAATCCTTGAAGGCCTCGACGTCGGCGAAATCGTCGTGGCCGATGCTGGCACCTCGCTGCATGACGGCGACCAGATCAAGACCATGTTCGCCGACGAACTCGATCGCACTCGGACACGGTAATCGGGCACGCTAATGGCTTTGAACATCTCGGCATGGTCGATCCGGAACCCGCTTCCCTCGATCGTCTTCTCGATCATCCTGCTCGTGCTGGGCTATGTCTCCTTCACCAAGCTCGCGGTGACGCGGCTGCCGAGCGCCGACATTCCGGTGATCTCGGTCGCGGTCTCGCAATTCGGCGCCGCGCCGTCCGAACTTGAGTCGCAGGTCACCAAGACGATCGAAGACGGCGTCTCCGGCGTCGAGGGCGTGCGCCATATCTCGTCCTCGATCACCGACGGCCTGTCGGTGACCACGATCCAGTTCGCGCTGGAGACCAACACCGACCGCGCGCTCAACGACGTCAAGGACGCCGTGACGCGGGTCCGCGCCAACCTGCCGCAGAACGTCACCGAGCCCTTGATCCAGCGCGTCGACGTCATCGGCCTGCCGATCGTGACTTATGCCGCGATCTCGCCCGGCAAGACGCCGGAGCAGCTCTCCTATTTCGTCGACGACGTGGTCAAGCGCGCGCTGCAGGGCGTTCGCGGCGTCGCCCAAGTCGAGCGCATCGGCGGTGTCGAGCGCGAGATCCTGGTCTCGCTCGATCCGGACAAGCTGCAGGCGGTGGGGCTCACCGCGGTCAATGTCAGCCAGATCCTGCGCGGCACCAATGTCGACGTCGCCGGTGGCCGCGCCGAGATCGGCAAGAACGACCAGGCGATCCGGACGCTGGCCGGCGCCAAGACGCTGAACGAGCTTGCCGGCACGATGATTCCGCTGTTCGGCGGCGGCGAAATCCGGCTCGACGACCTCGGCACCGTCACCGACACCATCGCCGACCGGCGCACTTTCGCCCGCTTCAACGGCGAACCGGTGGTCGCGCTCGGCATCAAGCGCTCCAAGGGCGCCAGCGACGTGGTGGTCGCGGCCGCGGTGCAGAAGCGGATCGACGCGCTCAAGGTGGCCTATCCCGACGTCGACCTCAAGCTGATCGACACCTCGGTCGAGTTCACCAAGGGCAATTACGAAGCCGCGATCTCGACCCTGTTCGAGGGCGCGATCCTCGCCGTCATCATCGTGCTGCTGTTCCTGCGCGATATCAGGGCCACCATCATCGCGGCGGTCTCGCTGCCGCTGTCGATCTTCCCGGCATTCTGGGCGATGGACCTGCTCGGCTTCTCGCTCAACCTGGTCTCTTTCCTCGCCATCACGCTGTCGACCGGTATTCTGGTCGACGACGCCATCGTCGAGATCGAGAACATCGTCCGCCACATGCGGATGGGCAAGTCGCCCTATCGTGCCGCGCTTGAAGCGGCCGACGAGATCGGCCTTGCGGTGATCGCGATCTCGCTCACCATCATCGCGATCTTCGCGCCGGCGAGCTTCATGTCGGGGATCGCCGGACAGTTCTTCAAGCAGTTCGGCATCACCGTGTCGGTGCAGGTGTTCTTCTCGCTGCTCGCCGCGCGCTTCGTGACGCCGGTGCTGGCCGCCTATTTTCTCAAGCACCACGACCACGACGACCCGCCGCCCGGCCCCATCCTGCGCGGCTATCACAGCCTCGTCGCCTGGTCGGTGAAGCACCATTACGTCACCGTGCTGATCGGCTTTGCGGTCTTTGCCGCGTCGATCTGGAGCATCACGCTGCTGCCGCAGGGCTTCCTGCCCGCGCAGGACACCGCGCGCTCGCTGCTCGCGATGGAGCTGCCGCCCGGCTCGCAGCTCGCCTACACCGAGAAGGTGACCGAGGAAATCGTGGCTCGCTTGCGCAAGCGGCCCGAGGTGAGAAGCATCTTCGTCGACGGCGGCCGCGTGCCGCCGGGCACGCAAGAAGTGCGCCGCGCCGCGCTGATCATCAACTACACGCCGAAGGCCGACCGCAAGATCACCCAGCGCGAGCTCGAGCTATCGATCGGCAAGGAGCTCGAGAACGTTCCCGATATCAGATTCTGGTTCCTCGACGAGAACGGCCTGCGCGCCATCTCGCTCGTCGTCACCGGCACCGACAGCAACATCGTCAACAACGTCGCGAGCGAACTGGCGACGCAGATGAAGCGGATCCCGATCATCGCCAACGTGATCTCGGAGACCGCACTCGACCGGCCCGAGTTGCGCATCCGTCCGCGCGCCGAGCTCGCGGCGCGGCTCGGCGTCTCGACCGAGAGCCTGTCGCAGACCATCCGCGTCGCCACCATCGGCGACGTCGGCCCGGCGCTGGCCAAGTTCGACGCCGGCGACCGCCAGGTGCCGATCCGCGTCCAGCTCGAGGACAATGCGCGCAGCGACCTGCAGATGCTCGAGCAGTTGCGCGTGCCGCTCGGCCAGCGTGGCGAACGCGGCGGCGTGCCGCTGTCCGTGGTCGCCGACATCCAGCTCGATCAGGGCCCGACCAGCATCAACCGCTACGACCGCGAGCGGCAGGCCACCGTCGCCGCCGATCTGGTCGGCAATGCCGCGCTCGGCGACGCCACCAAGCTGATCTACGACCTGCCGGTCATGAAGAGCCTGCCCAAGGGCGTGAAGGTCAGCCCGTCCGGCGACGCCGAGAGCCTCGCCGAACTGTCCGACGGCTTCGCCACCGCGATCACCGCCGGCCTGATGATGGTCTATGCCGTGCTGGTGCTGCTGTTCGGCACCTTCCTGCAGCCGATCACCATCCTGTTCTCGCTGCCGCTCTCGATCGGCGGTGCGATCGGCGCGCTGCTCTTGACCGGCAAGCAGCTCACCACACCGGTGTGGATCGGCATCCTGATGCTAATGGGCATCGTCACCAAGAACGCCATCATGCTGGTGGAGTTCGCGGTGGAGGCGATCCGCGACGGCAAGGCGCGCGAAGACGCCATGATCGACGCCGGCATGAAGCGCGCCCGCCCGATCGTGATGACCACGATCGCGATGGCCGCCGGCATGATGCCGTCGGCCCTTGCGTTCGGCGCCGGCGGCGAATTCCGCTCGCCGATGGCGCTCGCGGTGATCGGCGGCCTGATCTTCTCGACCGTGCTGTCGCTGGTGTTCGTGCCGGCGATGTTCATGGTGATGGACGATATCGGCAGCCTGATCTGGCGCTTCGGCAAGCGGCTCGTCGTCTCGCACGCCGACCACGAGCTGACCCCGAGCGAGCACCCGGCCGACGAGGCCAAGAAGCCGCCCGGCCCGCCGAGCATGATCTCACCTGCCGCGGAGTGAGCCGAGATCGCGCCTCGCTGGTGGTGGGGCTAGAGCCAGATCACGAACCGAGCATCGGACTCCGCTTCACCTCGCCCCGCGTGCGGGGAGAGGTCGAAACTCAAGCGCAGCTTGAGTTTCGGGTGACGGGGACTCACCGCGCACTCCCCTGCATTGAATTTGAGGAGGCAGCCCCTCACCCCAACCCTCTCCCCGTAAGAACGGGGCGAGAGAGCGCAGCGCCGTCATGGCTGCTGTTCGAGATAATCACGTCAAGCCCGAAAGCATGATCCGGAAAAGTGCGAAGCGGTTTTCCGAAAAGATCATGCTCAAACAAAGAGCTAAAGCGCGATGACGATTCAACCCAATCTCATCGCGGTCTAGTAAAGTCTCGTGCGATAGGCTTCTTCCATCGCCTTCTCGGCGACATCGACCTCGACGGCGGCGGTCTGCTCGGCGATGATCCGGCCCAGCGTCGGGAAACTGTGGCGCTCGACCTGCGTGGCGGGATTCCAGAGCTTTGAGCGCATCAGCGCCTTGCCGCAATGGAAGTAGGTCTCATCGACATGCACCTTCACGCCGATGATCGGCGTGACGTTCTGCACCGTGAGCGGGGTCAGCAGATCCGGCTCCTGCGAGATCTCCGCCCGCCCGTTGACGCGCAACGTCTCGTTGATGCCGGGCACCAGGAAGATCAGCCCGACCCCGGGCGAGGCCAGGATATTGCCGAACGTATCGACCCGGTTGTTGCCGCGCCGGTCCGGGATCAGCAGCGTCTTGTTGTCGATCACGGAGACGAAGCCCGGCGCATCACCGCGCGGACTGGCGTCGGCATGGCCCTTGCCGTCGCTGGTGGCGATGATGAGGAACGGCGACAGTGCGATGAAATCGCGGCAGAACTTGTCGAGATGATTGAGGACCTTCTTCTCCGCGAGCGGGCTCACTTGCCCGAAATGCGCGCGCAGATCCTCCTGCGACTTGACCGGCGGCTTGCCGTCCGTGTTCTGGCTGTCCATGACCGACTCCCTTTGGTCGGTCTATACCACGTCGATGCCTGAATTGATGCCCGCTGCGGCGCATGCGGGCTTCAGCCGCAGTGCTTTTCTCGACGATTCTACCGCTCTGCAGAGCGATGACGCGGTCGCGCCGACGGCGAGGAACGCAAAACCCCTGCGGTCAACGGGAATAGACCGCAGGGGTTTGCTGGTGGATGGCGTGAGGCCAGCAAGGCTGGGTGTCACCCCAAGAACCGGCTGCAATGAAAGCGACTCCGGCCTGTTCCCGCAAGCAAGTCTTTTGGGCAGGAGAAGCAGCGCGCGCGAGACATTCGCGGCCCTCGCGCGCGCGTTGCAGGCAATTCGCTTAGCTTCTCGTTTGACGCGTTTTCTTTACGCGAACCGGTATCCACTTCGCTCGAAAACGCTCTAGTCGTTGCGCGCGACCGCCGTCAGCTTGGTCATGTTGTGCAGCATGATGCGGCCGCGCTGCAGGTCGACGATGCCGTCCCTGCGCCAGGTCTGCAGCTGCCGGTTGACGCTTTCGCGCGCGGCGCCGACGAAGATGCCGAGCTGTTCCTGCGAGATGTGCACCTCGGAGCCGAAATCCTCGGCCAGTGCGCACAGCCGGCGTGCGAGGCGGACCGGCAACGGCTGCAGCACGGATTCTTCCATCCGCTCGCTCTGCCAGCGGATGCGCTGGCACAACAATTCGATCAGCCTGACCGCGACCTTCGGTTCACGCTCGAGGAAGCTGAGGAAATCCTCCCGCCGAAGCACGAACAATTCGCTGGCTTCGCCCGCGGTCGCGTCCGCGGTGCGATCCTGACCGTCGAGGACGGCGACTTCGCCGAACAGATCGCCGGATCCCATGAAGTTCAGCGTGAGCCGGCTGCCGTCGGAGGCCCCGGTCTCGATCCGGATCTGGCCGCGGCGGACCCCAAACAGGGCGTCGCCGGGATCGCCTTTCTGGAACAACACCTCGCCGGCCGAGAGCTGCTGGGTGTGGCAGAGGCCCGAAAGCCGCTGCAACTCGTCCGCACCGAGATCGGCGAACATCGGGTTCATCTTCAGAATGACCGCAAATTCGGCCTGTTTGTTCATTGTACTGCCTTCCAAATCGATCCAAGCAGTCCCCGACGCTCGGTTAGCAAAAATCACCCTCATGGGAGTGTGTGAGAGGTCACATAAGTTCATGCTGGTAACGGATTATTTTTCGCCTCATTGGAGCGAGGTCCCGTTTGCGGGATAATCTCGTGCGATCGGCCGTGTTTTTCTGCGGCGGAACCCCGCTTGCCCGGCCTGGAACGACGACATGAGAGCACTGAGATTTGCCGGGGCCGCCATTGCTGCCGTGATTGTGATCATCGCGCTGGTGGCGGCGGTCGGGATTCCGACCTCCTACCTCACCTCCGGTATCACCGAGCGGGTCGAGCGTGAGACCGGCTACAAGCTCGCGATCAATGGCGGCGCCAAGATTGGCCTCTGGCCGACCGTCAATGTGACGCTGAACGACGTCGTGTTGCAGGACCCGCGGGAGCGCGAGGTCAACAACCGGTTCGCTGCCGCCAGTGTCGAAGCCGAGATGACGCTGTCGAGCCTGTGGTCGGGCCGGCCCGATATCACCGACCTCATCATCGTCAAGCCTGTGATCAACCTGCCGCTGCAGCGCGAGCGCACCCGCGACCACAATCCGCCGGCGAAGTCTGCCGCGTCCGACAATGGCGGCATCACGATCCGGCATGTCAGCGTCAGCGGCGGCACCATCGTGTTTTCCAATGTGCGCGATCGGGTCGAGAACCGGATCGAGACGCTCAACGCCGACGCGACCATCGCCGCCGACCGCAAGATCGTGGTCACGGGTGACGCGCGCGCAAGCGACAAGCCGCTGAAGTTCGAGATCCGCGCGACCAAACCGCAAGCGCCGCTGGAGCGTCAGAGCGTGCCGGCCGAGTTCAACATCGATGCGCCGGGCCTGTTGCCCGCGGCGATCAAGGCGAATGCCGAGTTGAGGTTGAACGGCACGGTCGTGATGTTCAACGGCGTGTCCGGCACGCTCGGTGACGGCGGCTTCACCGGCTGGGCCTCGGTCGACTTCGCCAGCAACAAGCCGCTGGTGAAGCTCGATCTCGACTTCCAGCGCATTGCGATCGCGATGACGCCGAGCCAGTCCGGCACAACGCAGCCCTTGGGCACGAACAGCTGGAGCAACGCCTCGATCGACCTTGGCGGGCTCAACTATGTCGACGCGCAGGCGCGCATCTCGGCGGCCGAGCTCGTGATCGGCGACGGCCGCTTCGCGTCGGCAGCGATCGATGCCTCGGTCGACAGCGGCGTGCTCAAGGGGCGGCTCACCAATCTCGGCGCCTATGAGGGCACCGCCAATGGCGATCTCACGATCGACGCGAGGGGCGCGGCTCCAACCTACGCGCTGCGGCTCGACCTTGCCGGGGTGCGCGCGCTGCCGGTGCTGAAGAGCCTCGCCGAGTTCGACAAGCTCGACGGACGCATGCAGGCCAAGATCGCGCTCACCTCGCAGGGCGGAAGCGAGCGCGCCATCGTCGGCAATCTCGGCGGCACCGCCTTCGTCGTGTTCCAGGACGGCAAGATCATCGGCCTCAACATCGCGCAGATGATCCGCAGCCTCACCACCAGCACCTTGTCGGGCTGGCAGGAAAGTGAGGAGCTTTCGACCGATCTCAGCCAGCTCTCGGCGTCGTTCAAGATCGACAAGGGCCAGGCCGTCACCACCGATCTCAATCTGATCGGCCCGCTGGTGAAGATGAGCGGGGTCGGCACCGTCGACCTCAACACCAGGCAGATCGGGTTTCGCGTCGAGCCGCAGCTCGTGATGACCACCGAAGGCCAGGGCCGCGCCGGCAATCCGGTCGGCCTCGGCATTCCCGTGATGGTCGAGGGCCCCTGGGTCAGCCCGCGGATCTATCCGGAGATGCAGGGCATCCTCGACAATCCCGAGGCCGCCTATGCCAAGCTGAAGGAAATGGGCAAGGGCCTGTTCGGCGCGAATGGCCAAGGTCTGACCCAAGGTCTGAACCAAGGCCTCAGCGGGCTGAGCAATCTGCTCAACGGCGCGCAGGGCGGCGGAACCGGCGCAAAGCCCGGCACCGGCCAGCCTCCAGGGGGCGGCGGCCAGAGCAACCCGCTCGGCGGACAGCTTGGCGAGACCATCGGCAACCTGCTGCAGCAGGGCCTCTCCACCATGAACCAGGGCAACGCGTCCCGCCCGAGCCGCAACCTGGCCCCATCAGCGCCCGACGCGCCGCCGGCCGCCGACCAACCCCCGCCGCCCAATCCCCCGCCGGGCACGACCGCCGAGCAGCACGACAATCCGGCGATGAACGACGTGCTGCGCCAGCTGTTCAATCGCTGATTATTCCCGGATATCCCCCGCCAATATCCGGGGCTAACCATGCGACGGGAGGCTCCGCCCTGCCCCGCCGATCCGTGCTAAACAGCGCCGGATGATGCGGCGCACCCGATTGCGAGGGGGCGGACGAGACTGGATGAACGGGGTGACGGACAACGGCAAGATCTGGTTCCTGCGCGGCGGCCTGTTCGCCAAATACGTCCTCGCGCTGGTCGGGCTTGTCGTATTCGTGCTGGCGGTCAACGGCGCGCTGGAGACCTGGATCAGCTACCGCGGCATCAGGAGCACGCTGACCGACGCGATGAGCGAGAAGGCGGACGCCACCGCCAAGCGCATCGAGCAGGCGATCTCCGACCTCGAGCGGCAGATCTCCTGGGTGACCCGCGCCTCCTCCAACACCATCGAGCTGCGCCGCGCCGATTATGCCCAGCTGCTCGGCCAGGTGCCGGCGGTGAGCCAGCTCATGCTGATCAACGGCCAGGGCCGCGAGCTGCTGCGGCTGTCGCGCCAGACCGTCACGCTGAACTCCAACGCCGACTTGTCCCGCGACCCCCGTTTCATCGAGGCAGTGAGCCGCGGCACCGCCTACGCGCCGGCCACTTTCCGCGACGGGCGGCCCTTTATGTCGATCGGCGAGCAGCATTCCGGCTTCAATGCCGGCGTCACCGTGGCCGAGATCGACCTGCGCTTCCTCAGCGACTATTTCGGCGATTCCCAGGTCGGCCGTCTCGCCTTCGCCTATGTCGTCGACGCCAAGGGGCGCGTGCTGGCGAGTTCGTCGAAGGGCCCCGAAGTCGGCAGGGATCTCGCCGCGCTGCCACAGGTCGCAGCAGTGCTGTCGCCCCCCGGCAAGCGGCTCGCCTCCGGTACCGATATCAACGGCGCCGCGGTGCTGACGACAGCGAGCGCGGCACCGAATCTCGGCTGGCACGTGTTTGTCGAGCAGCCGACGTCGCAGGCGCTCTCCCCGATCCGCGACCAGCTGGTGCGCATCGCGCTGCTGATCGCGCTCGGCCTCCTGGTCGCAATCATCGCCGGCACGATTTTGGCGCGCCGCATGCTGGTGCCGATCACAGCGCTGCGCACCGGCGCCCGGCGGCTCGGCGCCGGCGACTTCGGCCATCGCATCGAGGTCAAGACCGCGGACGAGCTGGAAGAGCTTGCCGGGCAATTCAACAGCATGGCCTCGCAGCTTGCGGAAACCTATTCCGACCTCGAATGGAAGGTGAAGGAGCGCACGCGGGATCTCGCGCAATCGATCAACGAGCTGAAGGTGCTGGAGGAGGTCGGCCGCGCAGTGGCGTCCTCGCTCGATCTCAACGCCGTGCTGCCGACGGTCGCCGCCCGCGCACTCGAGATCACCCATGCCGACGCCGTGCTGATCTATGGCTATGACGCGGCACACCGCAGCTTCAACCTGACGCAATCGATCGGCATCGATGCTGAAGCGGAGGGCCGTCATCGCGCGATCGATGCGGCGAACAGCCCGCTTACTGATGCCGCGGCCAATGGCGAGCCGCTGGCCTTCCCCGATCTCGCAGGCGAGGGCGATCATCCGTTGCGCGATGTCGTGGTCGGCGCCGGCTTCCACTCCGTGCTGGTGGTGCCGCTGGTCGACCAGCAGGGCGTGCTCGGTTCGCTGGTGGTGCTGCGCAAGGCGGCGGGCGACTTCCCCGTGAGCCTGATCGGCCTGATGAAGACTTTTGCGCACCAGGCGGTGCTGGCGATGCGCAACGCGCGGCTGTTCACTGAAGTGGACCAGAAGAGCCACGCGCTGGAACAGGCCCATTCCACCGTGCGCGAGCAGGCCGACAAGCTCCGCGAGCAGACCGAGGAGCTCAAGGACTGGAACAAGTCGCTGGAGGCCCGCGTCGAGACCCAGCTTTCCGAGATCGAGCGCATCCGCAAGCTCGAGCGCTTCCTGGCGCCGCAGGTGGCGCAGTTGATCGCCTCCTCCGACAGTCCCGAGGGGCTGCTCGCCAGCCACCGCCGCGAGGTCACCGTGGTGTTCTGCGATCTGCGCGGCTTCACCGCCTTTACCGAGGCGACCGAGCCGGAAGAGGCGATGAACGTGCTGCGCGAATATCACGCGGCGCTCGGCACGTTGATCTTCAAGTATGAGGGCACGCTCGACAAATATGCCGGCGACAGCGTGATGATCCTGTTCAACGCGCCGATCCTGCTCGCAGACCACACGCTGCGCGCGGTGAAGATGGCGCTCGAGATGCGCGACACCATCGGCCCCTTGACCGAGCGCTGGCGCAACCGCGGGCATAGCCTGGGGTTCGGCATCGGCATCGCCGTCGGCTACGCCACGCTCGGCCAGGTCGGCTTCGAGCAGCGGCTGGAATATGCCGCGATCGGCAGCGTCACCAACCTCGCCTCCCGCCTGTGCGGCGATGCCAAGGCCGGCCAGATCGTGGTGAGCCGCCGCGTCTACGGCATCGTCGAGCCCCATGTCGAGGGCCGCGCCATCGACGACCTCGTGCTGAAGGGATTCAATCACCCGATCCTCGCCGCGGAGATTCTGAGCTGGAAGGGTGAGCCGAGCGCGGAGGCGGCGGCGGAGTAGCCGGCGCGCACATCACTCCTCACCGGACGCATCCACCCAATCCCGTCATCCTGAGGAGCCGCGAAGCGGCGTCTCGAAGGATGCACGGCCCCGCTCGTGCCCGTCGACCCTTCGAGACGCCTGCTGCGCAGGCTCATCAGGGTGACGGCTCAACAGCAGCGATCATCCATCGGCGGGAACCCGCTACCGCCGGAACCTTGCATTCGCGGGGAAAGTGTGTATATTCGTCCCATTCGATTAGCCGTTGTGCCTTGTTGAATGGTCAGAACGGCCCTCCTCCAAAGACATCGCCAGTTGAATGGATGTGACGCGCAGTATTGCGCAAAAACGCGCTTACGCGCTTTGGAGAAGAGAAGATGGCGACAGGTACTGTGAAGTGGTTCAACGGCCAGAAGGGCTTTGGTTTCATCGAGCCGAGCGACGGCAGCAAGGATGTGTTCGTTCACATCAGCGCGGTCGAGCGTGCCGGTCTGACTGGCCTCGCTGAAGGACAGAAGGTCTCGTTCGAGCTGAAGACCGACAAGATGCGCGGCAAGACCAGCGCCGAGAATCTTCAGATCGTCTGAGATTCCTGCTTGGGCATGATTTTGGCGGAAAGCGCGACGCGCTTTTCGCTCGCGACAAACGCTAGCGTTTGCGCGGAGATTATGCCGGTTCGTCATTCCACGGATGTACTGGGATGACGTTGCTGCCCGCTCGATCCACCCGGATTGGGCGGGTTTTAGCATGTGCTGTTGCGCGTGATCCCTGAGAACGCTGCGTCGCGCCGTTTGGCGAGACGGCTGCGCCGCGGGACACAGACGCGACGCGCTTGCGCGGGGGATCATGCCCTTGAGAGGATGCCGATGAACGCCAGGAAGCCCGCTCCATCGCCCGCAAGCCTTGCAAGAGCCGACCGCCAGCGGATGGCGGCCGAGGAAGGCGCCCGCGCCATCGCCGAGGTCGAGCGCGACGCGGCCGCGATCCGCAAGAACATGGAGCGGCTGCGCGCGCTGCGCGAAGCGCGCGAGGCCCAGGCCGCCGCCGAGGCCGAACTGGCGCCAGCCCCCATCGCCAAGAAGAAGGCGCGCGTGAAACGCATCGTGCGCTGACGCTGCGCTGTGGCCGCGCTCCCTCCTCGTCGTCCCGGGCAAGCGAAGCGCGACCCGGGACCCATAAACACCGATCTTCGGATTGAACGTGGCTGCGGCCCCAACTCAACGCCACCGCAAGCAGCGGTGGTAATGGGTCCCGGCCCCCGGGCGCAATTGCGCACTAGGCCGGGACGACACCGAATGTGTGGCCGCGTTCCTGATTCAATTTTCAAACAGCGTGAGGATATGCGCTCGCAATCTCGCGGCGCATTGCGCCCGAGTCATGCGATCAACCCACCCTCATTCGTAAGGAGAGGGCGCAGGGAAGGCCGGGCGCCGATTGCACCCGCGGGTCCCGTGCAACAAAAAGCACGGGAGGTAGGACCACAGGTGAAACCGGAACATCCGGCCTTCCCTGCGCAATGGGTTACGGCTTACTTCGTGCTCTTCCCGGTGAGACCGGGCTTTCTTGTCACCGTCTTCAACGAAACGCGTTCGCGTTTCGGAGAGGAGGCACCTGCCACTGGGGCGCCAGAACCACACGACTTCACCGTCCGCCGGCTAACGCGCTTCGTCTCGCGCGCCGCCAGCGTCCATCGCATCCCGCCGCACGTTCGTGACGATCGCGATACGCCCCTCTTGCCGGGCGGGACGGGGGAAGTTGTAGCGGTGAGTTGGGGGAGGCGTCAAGGAGAATTCCGGAAATCAGAACTCATATTTGGAGAATGGCTCCGGCGCACTTCATCGCTCATTGATGCGGATCGACAATCGCCCTGCGAACGTCCTGATCAACTGGACCATGGATCCGTTGGAAATGTCTGGAGTTCCAGTTTTTTTTACTAACCCAAGCAAACCGCTGATCTCGAACAACCGTCCATAAGCCCCCCACGCCGGACAAATCATCTATCATTATCTCGCCGTCCGGCAGAGCAACCGTGCGGTGAAACCTCAGCGAATGATCGGCCGCAGTGTATTGACCAAAACCTAGATGCTCTCGTTGCGCGACGAGCCTACCGTCAACCTCCACAGCTTGAACGCCGTTACGCTGGCGGCGTGTCGCTGTACTTGCCGCGATAATTCCAATCTCGGTCTCAGGAACGTTGAAGCCTTCGTCGAGAGCTCGGCACGTGACGAGCACATCAATCTTTCCGTGGCGATAAGAGGACAGGACTTCTGCACGGTCGCGGAGCGTCATCTTTGAATGATAGACGCCCGCCAACACGTTTGCCGCCGAAAGGACTTCCTGAATGACGCCGCATGCTTCGATATCTTCATGGAAGACGATTGTGCGAGCGCCCTTGTGAGCACCTATGATTCTAAGCGCTAGACGGATGCGGTTGACGCTCAGATTCATCAACCGAGTTCGACGGAGAAGGAGAGCAACAGTCTTTTCGTCGTCAGCTCCGTTACGGCTAACTCCTTAAAGGACTCATTCACTCACGTATGGTGGATGTCGCGTACAGAACATCCTAAGGCGGATAGCCGCTCTCGCGTGACATTGACCCACTGAGCAGGGCTCGGCAACCGAGCCGGGTTATGGCAGATGACATGCTGGCAAAGATGAAGATTTGCAGCACGCTTGAACGCCAAAAGGGCCTCCAAACCAAGCGTAGACATGACTGGCACGCCCGGCTCCCACGAATTCCCGATCTCAATTACTATCGAGCCGTCGTCCGCTAGCATCTCCGACAACTGAGGCGCCAATCCCTTCAACCATTTTAGATACGTATCGCCGGTCTCATTCCCGTATTTTTTTTTGTACACGAGCGGAAAAGGCGGCGATGTGAAGATCAGATTCACTTTGCCGCGCACAGAATCTAGCGCTGCGCCGGCAAGCGCATCTTCGATCCGCCCGACGAGCATCCTGCCGTGCGAAGTTCGATAGACTACATCTACCTTTTTTGCCTTCGCTCGGGGTGCCTGACGACGTTCGTTCTTTGCCCGCATCTTCATAAAAAATGACGCCCCTCAATTGCAGTTTGCAGCAACATTCCTCAACATCTCAAGCGTGCATTTGCACTACGACGTTAGACAGATGTCTAATAGGAAGGATATTTCCGGGTCATATCGACCTGATCGGGCCAAACTAGCCGGTGCGGGAGACGAGGATGTCTGATTCGAAGCAGGGCGTCACGATTGGCGCAGTTTTGGACGGCCAAACTGGTTACCGTTGCGCCGGTCGACAAAGCTTGCGAGCCCGCTTCCTTCATCGCAGCCATTTTTAGTAGTTGAATCTGCGGAGCGCCCCATCACCATCCAGTGAATCCCACTCCCTCCGTGATCACGATCACGACCCTCCCGCCCGTCCCAGGAATAACCCATCCCCCGCGTCGTTCGCGTCATGACGCGACGCGCGGTCGCGTAAACAAGAACAAGCAGGATGGGTTTGATGACGGGTTTGAACGGGACGCCTGAGGCGGCGTCGGTGGTGGCACTGCACTGCTCGCTGGGGTCGGGACGGCAATGGACGAAGCTGGCGGCCGCGCTCGGCGGCTACCGGTTCATGGCCCCGGATATTTCCGGCTATGGCGTTGCTGCCATTGGGCGCGACTGGCCGCGGACGCTGGATGGCGAGATCGCGCTGCTCGAGCCCTGGCTCGCAAAGGCCGAGGGGCCGATCCATCTGATCGGGCATTCCTTTGGCGGGGCGATCGCGTTTCGGCTGGCGACCGCGTCGGCTTACGCGCAGCGCATCTGCAGCCTGACGCTGATCGAGCCGGTGCTTCCCACGCTGTTGCGTGACGGGTCATCACGCAACAGCTCGTCGTTTGAACCGCTTCGCCCTTTCCCGGATCACACGCTGCTCGACTCGCCCGCCGATGCGCGGCTCTACGATCGCTTCGCGCGCACGGCGCAGATCGTGTCGCAGGATGTTTTCGACGGCGCCGTGATGGAGGCGGTCGAGGCGTTCACCGCGTTCTGGGCCGGCTCCGGCCCGCGCGAGCAGTTCTCGCCCAGCGGGCGGCTGCGGATGATCGAGCAGGCCGACAAGCTGCCCTACGATTTCAACGCCGCGCTCGATCTGGACGGGGTGGCGGCCGCCGCCCGCGGCTTGAGGGTGCCGACGCTGCTGCTGTCGGGCGGGCTGTCGCCCCATGTGACGCAGCGCATTGTCGCCAAGCTCGCCCTGCTGATTGATGGCGCCGAGCTGCGGCATCTGCCGGCCGCCGGCCACATGCTGCCGGTGACGCATGCCGAGCGGGTCAACCCGGAGATCCTGCGCCACATCTGGCGCGCCGAGGAGCTGGCGAAGCTGGGGCTGGCGGATGCGGGCGCGGCCGACGCAGCGCAGCCGGCTGGCCCGGCCAGGCCGCATCTGGTATTCAGGAGGCCCTCATTGTGGAAGTAGTCCGCCGATGATTTTGCCTCGCATGCGCGCCTCTGCGCTGACCGCCGCCGCGCTGTTGCTGCTCACCGCCGCGCCCGCGTCCGCCGCGGGCGAGACGGACGCTGTGCCGAAGGGCGCGGCGGTGACGGTGCTGAAGGCCTCAAAATTCTGCTTCGGCAATATCGTCGAGGTGTCCGGCATCGTGCTGCCGCGCGACGAGCAGCAGATCCGGCCCGAACGGTTCGGGCTGAAGGTGGCGGACGTGAATGCCGATCCCGGCGACACCGTCACCGCCGGCCAGGTGCTGGCGAAGCTGACCGACGGCACCAACTCGACCAATATCACCGCGCCGGTGGCGGGCACGATCTCGGCGTCGTCGGCGATCGTCGGCGCGCCGGCCTCCGGCAAGGACGCGCTGTTCTCGATCATCGCCAAGAGCGAGTACGACCTGGTCGGCATGGTGCCGACCCGCGACATCGCCAAGCTGAAGACCGAGCAGACCGCGCGGCTGAAGATCATCGGCGCCGGCGAGGTCGACGGCAAGGTGCGGCGGATCGCGCCGACCATCGAGCCGAACAGCCAGCTCGGCCAGGTGTTCATCGCCATCAGCGCCAACAAGCGGCTGCTGGTGAATTCGAGCGGGCGGGCGCAGATCAAGACCGGGCAGAGCTGCGGCGTCGCGGTGCCGCTGACCGCGATCCTGTATTCCACCGCCGGCACCGTGGTGCAGGTGATCCGCGGCGGCCGGGTCGAGACGCGGCGGGTGGAGACCGGCTTGATGTCGGCCGGCCAGGTCGAGATCCGCGACGGCATCCAGGAAGGCGACATCGTGGTCGCCCGCGCCGGCGCACTGCTGCGCGAAGGCGATCCGGTGCGGCCGGTGGGCGCGAGCGCGGACGCGAAGTAGTGCGAAGAGTGCTCGCGCAGTTTGAGCAGCGATACAGTCGTCAGCGTCGCGCGGCGGCTCCGCGATACGTCTCGCAGCAGAGCAAGCGGCACCCCTCTCCCTAACCCTCTCCCACAAGGGGAGAGGGAACCGTTCCGCTGGTGGCTTCCTTACGCGATCAAGAAACCGAGACAGATGAGCGATGAGCCGCCGCGCGATGTGAGGTGAGCACGCATGTCAGGCTCCCTCCCCCCTTGTGGGGGAGGGTTGGGGAGAGGGGTTCTCTCCACATACGCCGCTCGCAATTTTGGGAATGAATGCACGAGCCACGCCCGCGCAGGACAGGCCGGGGCTCAGCCGCCGAGCTTGATGTCTTCCAAGAGCGAGGACGACACGCTCGGCACCTGCTCGCCTTCGCTGGCGCGCGAGATCGCGACGCGGGTCTTGTTGAAGGCGGTTTCGGCGCCGGCCTGGGCGTTGAGGTTGTTGATCAGCTCGGAGACCAGCACGCTGTTCGGCGCCCTGGAATCGTCGGCGACCTTGCCCGGCGTCGCCGAGGTCAGCACCAGCGTGTTCTCCGGCGGCGAGATCGGCGCGAGGCCGTGCGAGAAGGCGCGGAAGCGGCGCTCATAGGGATTGCGGCGCGAGGCATCGAGCACCACGAGCTTGGCTTTGGCACCGCGCTCCTTCATCGCATCGAGCACGGACTCGACGCTGACGCCGGTGCGCTTGACGTCGGCTTCCTTCCAGATCGTGGCGTCGACCGGGATCATGTAACTTTCACGACCCACCTGCACGCCGTAGCCGCCGAAGAACAGCATCACGACGGTGTCGGGACGGATCTTGGCCTTCATGCGCTCGACCGCGCGAACCATGTCGTCGCGGGTCGCGTCCTCGACCACGTCGACGTCAAAACCCTCGCGGCGCAGCGCCGACGACAGCGTGCGGGCATCGTTGATCGGCTGGGCCAGCGGGGCCGCAGCGTCCGGGTAATGGCCGTTGCCGATGATCAGCGCGAGGCGGGAGGTGCCGGCCGGGATGCTGCCGGTGGTGTCGGTGGCGACAGCCCCGACGGTCCCTTTGGCGATATCCATCGTCCGCTTGTTGAGCGCGGCATGGGCGCCGATCGCCAGCGACACCGTGCCGGCCACCGCCACAGCGAAGGCAATGGTGCGACGGGAAATATGAGGCTGCCTAAGGTTCATAGCGTTCCTAGTCCCAATCTTTATCCCGATCATGCTCACACGAGATCGCGCCAGTTAGTCGCGTCAGAGACATTCAGGTTTAATGGGGTTGAAGCCTGTGTGCCGTCGATTGAGCTCAATTTGCGGCGCTGCAACAAACATTCCATTAACCCGACCGGGCGGCCGGAGCAACCCGGTTTGCCGCATGCTGCCGCCCGGCAGAGGCCATTGACGCCGTTAAGATCCCGTTACGTGACTTCGATCACATTTGTATTTTGTAAGGATTCATGTAGCTTTCCAACGACTTGCCGGAATCCGGGGCGGGGCGCGGGAAACACTGCCTGATGGCAGCGTTAACCGGTTCCAACAGAAAGAGTTTCATGGGCTTTCACGAGATCGCAGGCGCCGTGTGCCGGTCGCTGACCGCAGCCAAGGACGGCCCGTCGCTGTACGACGTCTGCGACCCCGTGCTGCAGTCCTATCGCGGCGGCGATGCCCATCTCGGGAAGTTTTACCGGACCGCGCTCGGCAATCCGCCGCTGCGCGCGCTGCTCCGCCGCACCGGCCTGCCCGCGCTGAAGGACCCCGCGCGGCTTGCCAGCCTGCGCGCCGCGCTGATTGAGGCGCGCGATGCCGAGGCGCCGGACTGGGCCGCGATCGGCGCGCCCGTCGCGGCACTGATGGACGATATCGGCGTCCGCCACCCGGCCCCGCCGGCCGCGCCGGCGCCGGGGCGCGTGCCCGGGATGGCCGAGATCGACCGCGTGATCCGCCTGACCGGCGCGCATCTCGTACGCTCGTTCCGCAGGAACGGCGGCTTCATCCCGACCTATGCCGCCTTCAATTTGATCGGCGACCCCGACGTCGGCGGCCGCGAGATGCTGATGGCGCTGACCGGGCTGAACGCGCGCGGCTACAAGAACTCGACCCTGCTGTTCAGCCTGGCGCGGATCTTCATCGCCCATTCGCCGGCGCGCATGCTGATCAACCCGGCCTGGCGCGGGATCGCCGAGCCGATGTGGGAGCCGGTGCAGATCCGCCACCGCTCGGCCTATTACGACGCGTTCTTCACCGAGGCGCTGCTCGGCTTTGTCGAGACCGGGCTGGCGTCGCCGGATGAGACCAGCGCGGCGCGGCGCGCGATCTCTGACATGGTCGAGTTCTGCCTGAAGACCAGCGCCGAGGAGGTGCCGTCGCATGACGGCTCCGTCGTGAAAGTCATCACCGCGCTGGCGCCGGGGCGGCATCCGCGCTTCTCGCGCTTCTTCGCCCAGATCAAGCAGGACCTCGGCTTCGGCATCTATGTGCCCGACTGCGACACCACGGCCTGCTCGTTCTCTGCCGCGACCCAGGCCGGCTCCGACGATCCGATCCTCGCCCAGCCGCTGCTCGACTTCTACCGCGGCTACCAGGTGCGCGCGGGCGCCAACGAGCCGCGCGTCACCGTGCCGCTCAACGACAACATCGACTATGAGGGCGGCGTCGTCACCTGGATCGACAATCTCGCGGGCGACCGCCCCTACGGCAACGACCTCGATCCGACGCTGAACCTCGACATCCTCGAGGTCTCGTTCCGCAACCTCACCCGCTGGAAGATCATCGAGACGCCGCAGCGGCTGGAGACGGTGCATCGCATCATCGCCTTCCAGAAGAGGTTGGTCGAAAGCGGCGCGTTCAAGAATCCGCGCTCGCACATCTATTATCTGCCGGAGCTCTATTCGGCCTATTTCGGCCGCTGCTACGCCGCCTTCGTCGCGCTGCCGCTGGCGGCGCAACGGATCATCGATCCCGGCAACGTGTTCGCGCTGATCCGCGCCCGCGTGCTCGGCTACGTCACGAACGAGCTAATCGCCCACGAAATGAACCCGTTCGACGCAGCGCTGGCGCTGATGGCACTGGCGCATCTTGGCGCCGCGGTCTCGACCTTCACGCCGGCGCTGCACTGCATCGTGCAGGGCCTCGGCGAGGGCGGCCGCAAGGGGCCTTACAAGGCCTATGAATGGAATAAGATGAAAACCCCGACCCGCATCCTGGTCGGCGGGCCCGAGGTGACGTCGGCCTTCGTGCTGATGGGTCTCGCGCTGGCGAAGAAGCGGATGACGCGAAGTTGAAACTGGCGGAAACACTCCGGCACTGGCACGGTTGCCCAATTGCCCGCACAATCCTTGTGCACCGACGTCGAGACGCTCAAGCCCTTTGAACGACAAGAATCTGGCCGGGAATGCCGATGTTCAAGACGCTGCTCACTGCTGGCCTGCTGCTCGCGCTGCCGACCCTGGCTGTCGCCGCCGACATCACCGGCGTGCCGAAGATCCGCGACGGCGACCAGATCCAGATCGGCAGCGCCCGCATCCGGCTCGGCGGTGTCGACGCGCCATCGACCGACCAGCTCTGCCTCAACACCAAGGGCGAACGCTGGACCTGCGGCGTCGCCGCGCGCGACGAGCTGATCAAGCATGCCGGCAACAAGAGCTGGACCTGCCATCCCCGGTCGGTCGATCGCCGCGGCCGCACTATCGCGCGCTGCGAGGTCGACGGCGAGGACATCCAGAAATGGCTGGTCAGCAATGGCTGGGCGCTGGCCTACACCCGCGCCTCGCATGATTACGAAGCGGACGAGAAGGCGGCGCGCGAGGCCAAGGCCGGGATGTGGCAGGGCGCGTTCATCGCGCCGTGGGACTGGCGCGTGCGCAACAAGAAGACCAATGTGCTCGGGGCGGTGAAGCCGCCGGACGGAGCCAGCTCGATCCTGCTCGCCTCGGCCTCCGGCCCCGTCGCGCCCTCGCCCGACTGCACCATCAAGGGCAACGTCAATCGCTCCGGCGAATGCATCTTTCACCAGCCGACCAGCCGCTGGTACGCCAAGATCGAGATGAAGATCAGCAAGGGTACGCGCTGGTTCTGCTCGGTCGAGGAAGCCGAGGCCGCCGGCTGCCGCGAGACGCGGCGCTAGTCAGAGGTGAGATTGAATCGTTCCGCACCGTCAGTGCACCCCTCTCCCGCTTGCGGGGGAGGGTCGGGGTGGGGGCTCTCTCCACGAGTCATATTGCGGAAATAGCCCCCACCCGGATCGCATCTTCGATGCAATCCGACCTCCCCCGCAAGCGGGAGAGGTAAGGAGGCCGCTGTGACCGATCTCGAGATCAATCCGTCCGTGGCGCGCCGGCGCAAACGCCTGCGCTATCTGCAGCTGTTTCTGTGCGCCCTCGTCATCTACCTGATCGCGGCCTATGTGCTGCTGCCCGCACTGTGGACGCATTACGAACACCAGAAGGGCCTTGCCAATCTGCCGATGGTGACGCGCACCGCGCAGGGCATTCCCGGCGATCCGATGAATGTCGGGCTGATCGGCGACACCAGGGACGTGGTCTGCGCGATGCACGAGGCCGGCTGGTATCCCGCCGATCCGGTCACGCTGAAATCCTCGATCGAAATCGTAGGCTCCGTGCTGCTCGATCGTCCCTACAAGGATGCGCCGGTGAGCAACCTGTTCTATCTCGATCGCCGTGAAGACCTTGCCTTCGAGAAACCGGTTGGAACGAGCGCGGATCGCCGCAACCATGTCCGCTTCTGGAAGGTGCTTGATCAGGGCGAGGAGAAGCGTCCGGTGTGGCTTGGCGCTGCGACGCTCGACCGCGGCGTCGGCGTCAGCCACTACACCGGCGCGGTGACCCATCATATCGCCGCCGATCTCGACGCCGAACGTGCGCTGCTCGCCACCGATCTCGAGTCCGCCGGCGTGGTCACCGCGAAATATCAGGTGACCGGCATCGGCCCGACCCTCGCCGGCCGCAACGGCGGCGGCGACCTCTATTACACCGACGGCGAAATCTGGGTGCTGCGGCTGGTCGAGGCCTGTCGCAAGAACCACGGCACGGTCGCGCAGATCCCAAGCCCCGCCGCGACGGAGTTCAAGGACCAGGTCTGGCGCGCGGTGGTCAAAGCGATCGGTAAATGAGGGCTGTGTCCCGCGGTTTTGGAAACGCTGGATTGCTTTGTCCGGCTCGCAATCGCAGCCGCGATGGAATATCCTCGGCACTTGACCCCTCACACGCATGATTTGCGTTGCTTTACCCATAAGGAACAGGACGATGACCGTTCGCGCGGGCCGGGAATTTCTGGCCATCCCCGGGCCCACCACGATGCCTGATCAGGTGCTGCAGGCGATGCATCGCCCGGCGCTCGATATCTACTCCGCCGAGATGGTCGAACTGACCGAGAGCCTTCTGCGCGATCTCTCAAAACTGTTCGCCACCATGGGCAAATCCTACATCTACATCGCCAATGGCCACGGCGCCTGGGAGGCGACGCTCTCCAACGTGCTGTCGCGCGGCGACAAGGTGTTGGTGCTGGAGAGCGGGCGCTTTGCGATCGGCTGGGGCCAGGCGGCGGCCGCGATGGGCGCCGAGGTCGAGGTGCTGAAGGGTGACTGGCGCCGCGCGATCCGTCCGGCCGAGGTCGAGGAGCGGCTGCGCCGCGACAAGGAGCACAACATCAAGGCAATCCTCGCCGTGCAGGTCGACACCGCGTCGGGCGCCTATAACGACATCGAGGCGATCGGCAGGGCGATCAAGGCCGCCGGCCATCCCGCGCTGTTCATGGTCGACACAGTCGCCTCGCTCGGCTGCATGCCGTTCGAGATGGACAAATGGTATGTCGACGTCGCGATGTCCGGCTCGCAGAAGGGCCTGATGACGCCGCCCGGCCTCGGCTTCGTCGCCGCCAATGACCGCGCCTGGGACGCACACAAGAAGGCCGATCTGCGCACGCCCTATTGGGACTGGACCGAGCGCGAAGGCTCGGAGCACTACCGCAAATATGCCGGCACCGCGCCGGTGCATCTGTTGTTCGCACTGCGCGAGGCGATCAACATGCTGCATGCCGAAGGCCTGGAGAATGCCTTCGAACGGCACCGGCTGCTCGGCGAAGCCGTGCGCCGCGCGGTTGCCACCTGGGCCGAAGGCCAGGTGCTCGGCTTCAACATCACTGAAGCCGCCGAGCGTTCCAACACGGTGACGACCGTGACCGTGAAGGGCGCCGATCCCGCCGCGATCCAGCGCTACGCCAAGGAGAAATGCGGCGTGGTGCTCGGCACCGGCATCGGCGATTTGCAGGGTCAGGCCTTCCGCATCGCGCATATGGGCCACGTCAACGCGCCGATGATCCTCGGCACGCTCGGCGTCGTCGAGGTCGCGCTCACCGCGCTGAATATTCCACACGGCAAGGCCGGTGCCGACGCCGCGATCCAGTGGCTCGGCGAGAACGTGAAGGCGTAGGAGCAGAAAGCCGCGGCTTGAAGCCCGTCATCCTGAGGAGCCGCGTTTTTGCGCGGCGTCTCGAAGGATCGACGGCCCCGCAGTGGCCGCGAGAACTCTGGACGCGGAAATAGTCGGGCCGTGCATCCTTCGAGACGCGCGCAATAGCGCGCTCCTCCAGCGACAAAGGCGAAGCCTTTGCGCGGGGATGACGGGTCGAGGTGTTCGCGGGATGATGGAGTAGCATTGCTCATTGACCGTGGCCACATTCACGCCATTCTTGATCCACGCGCAAGGGCAGGATCATCGCCATGAGCATCTACGTCTACATGCTTCGCTGTGCCGACGAGTCCTTCTACGTCGGCAGTGCCACGGGCGACGATCTTGCGCCATGCATCGATCAGCATAATGCGGGTACCTTCCCCGGCTACACTCTGAACCGTCGACCAGTGGTCCTCGTCTGGTCAGAGTATTTCGAGCGCATCACCGATGGCATCGCCGCGGAACGGCAGATCAAGGGCTGGAGCCGGGCGAAGAAGGAAGCGCTGATTCAGTCGGATTGGGGCACGATCAGCCGACTGGCTCATCGACGCAGAGTAACCCCTTCCCCGTCATCCTGAGGAGGCGGCGAAGCCGCCGTCTCGAAGGATCGACGGCCGAGCCCCCGCCGCGAGAGAATCGGAGTACGCCGAGATATCCGGGCCGTGCATCCTTCGAGACGCGCGCAAGAGCGCGCTCCTCCAGCGACAAAGGCGAAGCCTTTGCGCGGGGATGACGGGAGAGTGGTGGGGGATACGCAACGAACAGGAGCCACGACTTTATTACGGGGCACGAACACTATTCGCCGTCATCATTTTCAGCTTTACTGCCGGCAACAGCCGGGCACGGATCCCTGCGAGACAACAAAATGGAGGGGATCGCTTGGCATCGGTGGAGTTGCGCGGCCTGGTCAAGCGGTTTGGATCGTTTGTCGCAGTTGATGATGTCTCGCTGACGATCGATCACGGCCAGCTGGTCTGCCTGCTCGGGCCGTCCGGCTGCGGCAAGACCACGACGCTGCGGCTGATCGCCGGCTTCCTCGAACCATCCGACGGCGAAATCCGCGTCGGCGATCGCGTGGTGTCGTCGAAAGCGCGCACGCTGCCGCCCGAGCAGCGCAACATGTCGATGATCTTCCAGAGCTACGCGCTGTGGCCGCATATGACGGTGGCCGAGAACATCGTCTACGGCCTGCGCCTACGCAAAATGGATCGCGACACCATCGCGAAAAAACTCGGCGCGATCCTGGCGACGACCAAGCTGGAACCGCTGGCGCAGCGCTATCCGGGCGAGTTGTCCGGCGGCCAGCAGCAGCGCGTCGCGCTGGCGCGGGCGCTGATCGTCGGCCCCGAGACGCTGCTGCTCGACGAGCCACTGTCCAACCTCGACGCCAATCTGCGCGAGGAGATGCGGTTCGAAATCCGCCGCTTGCACGACGAATATCGCTACACCACGGTCTACGTCACCCACGATCAATCCGAGGCGATGACGACAGCCGATCTGATCGCGGTGATGAACGCCGGCAAGATCGACCAGCTCGGCGCGCCTGAGGACATCTATGCGCGGCCGGAATCCGAATTCGTCGCGCGCTTCATCGGCGCTGCCAATGTCATCAAAGGCACCGCGCGCGATGCGACCCACGTGGAATTCGCCGGCGCGACGCTCGAGGTGGTCGGCGCGAAACTGACAGCCGGCCAGAGCGCGCCGGTCGCGATCCGCCAGCACGAGATCCAGCTCTCGACGCACGCGCCGGCCGCAACGCAGAACACGCTCAAGGCCATCGTGACGCGGCAGGTCTATCTCGGCATGAACCGCGACTACATGGTGGAAACCTCCGACGGCACCTCGCTGCGCGTGACCACGCCAGCGGAAACCGCGGTCGAGAAAGGCAGCGAGGTCTGGCTGACACTGCCGCCCGAGCGCTGCCGCGCGCTCAGCCGTTAATGAACAAGAAACGGAGGGACGCGATGCGGAAACCAATTTCCAGACGCGATGTCCTGAAAGGCTCTGCGGCGCTTGCAGCCGGCACGGTGTTCGCATCGCCCGCGCGCGCCGCAGCGCCCGAGTCGACAGCGATCACGCCCGGCCTCGTCGCCGCCGCGAAGAAGGACGGCACGCTGGTGTTCTATTCGTCGATGGACCTGCCGGTCGGCGAGAAGCTCGGCAAGGCGTTCGAGGCCGCGTATCCCGGCATCGCGGTGCAGATCGAGCGCTCCGGCTCGGAGCGGCTGTTCCAGCGCGTCGCGCAGGAATTCGACGCCAACATCCATGCCGCCGACGTCGTTAACAGCGCCGATGCCTCGCACTTTATCCCATGGAAAAAGAGCGGCTGGCTGATGCCGTTCGTGCCCGAGGACGTCGCGAAGTATTTTCCCGACAATTATCGCGATCCGGACGGGATGGCCGTGACCACGCGGCTGTGGCTGTCGTCGATCGCCTACAACACCAATTTGGTGAAGGCCGAGGACGCGCCGAAAAGCTTTACCGATTTGCTCGACGCGAAATGGGCGGGCAAGATGGTGAAGGGCCATCCGGCCTATAGCGGGACCATCATGACCACGACGTTCCAGATCGTCCGCGAGCTCGGCTGGCCGTATCTGGAGAAGCTCGCCAAGCAGCGCGTGATGCAGGTGCAGTCCTCGACCGACCCGCCGAAGAAGCTCTCGCTCGGCGAACGCGCCGTGATGGCCGACGGCAATGAATATGGCATCGTGCTGTTGAAGGAGGCCGGACAGCTGGTCGAGCCGGTCTATCCGACCGAGGGCACGCCGACGATCTCGGGACCGACAGGCATCTTCGCCGGCGCGCCGCATCCGAACGCCGCAAAGCTGTTCCAGGCCTGGCTGCACACCCGCGAGACCCAGCAATTCTTCGTCGACTTCACCGGACAATATTCGCTGCACGCCCAGGTGCAGCCGAAGGCCGGCCGGCGCAGGCTCGCCGACATCAAGCTGATGAAGGAGGATCCGGCGGGGGTGGAGGCGATGACCGAAGAGATCAAGACGCGCTATGCGCAGTTGTTTCGGGTGTGAGGATGCGAGCCGCGGCGCATGCTTCCCTGCCTCGCCCCGCTTGCGGGGAGAGGCCGCCGCGCATCGCAAGATGCGCGGCGGGTGAGGGGGCCCTCCACGTACCGTGCTCGCTGAAGCAGCCCCTCACCCCAACCCTCTCCCCGCAAGAGCGGGGCGAGGGAGCTGAGAAAGTTCACCGCGGGTCAACATGACGACAACCACAACCACCTCCCCAGCCCCCCGCGCCCGCATCGACTGGACGCGTCCGGTGCTCTGGCTGTTCGCGGCGGTGCTCATCCTGCTGATCCTGCTGCCGCTGTCATGGCTTGCGGTGTTTGCCTTCACCGACAAGAACCGCCATCCGACGCTGCAGAACTTCGTCACGCTGTTCAGCAATCCCGACTTCCTCGATCCGCTGCTGACGACTGCGATCATCGCGACCACGTCGGCGGTGATCTGCTGCATCGTCGCGGCGCCGCTGAGCTGGCTGGTGTCGCGCACCGACATGCCGGGCCGGCAGACCATCCGCGCGCTGGTGACGGCGTCGTTCGTGACGCCGCCGTTCCTCGGCGCGGTCGCCTGGGAATTGCTGGCAGCGCCGAATTCGGGGCTGTTGAACCAGCTCTACCGGCTGTTCGCGGGCGAGGACGCGGACGCGCTGTTCAACATCTATTCGATGACCGGGATCATCTTCGTGATCTCCTGCTACACCTTCCCGTTCGTGTTCGTGCTGGTGGCGAATGCGCTCGACACCATGCCGGGCGAGCTGGAGGACGCCTCCGCGATCCTCGGCGGCAATGCCTGGACCACGGCGCGGCGGGTGACGATTCCGCTCGCCATGCCCGCGCTGGTGGCGGGCGCCCTGATCGCCTTCCTGCAGGCGATGACGCTGTTCGGCTCGCCGGCGATCCTGGCGCTCCCGGCCGGTTTCCACACCATGACGACCAAGATCTGGAGCCTGTTCCAGTATCCGCCAAAACTCGAGCTGGCGGCCGCCGCCGCGGTGCCGCTGCTGGTGCTGACCATCCTGCTGCTGCAGGGCCAGAAGGCGCTGCTCGGCAGGCGCGGCTATTCGGTGATCGGCGGCAAATATGGCGCGCCGCGCCGCGTGGAGCTGAAAGGATGGCGCTGGGCCGCGCTCGGCTTCTGCCTCCTGGTGCTGCTCAACCCGGTGTTCCTGCCCTACTTCGCGCTGCTCAACGCCGCGTTCTCGCCGAATGCGACCACGCTGGTGACGCCGTCGACGCTGACGCTGCACAACATCGTCTTCGTGTTCACGGAGCTGTCGTCGACGCAACTGGCGCTGAAGAACACCGTGATCCTGGGCGCCGCGACCGCGACCATCGGCACCATCCTGGCGCTGGTCATCGCCTATGTGACGACGCGAAAGGTGATCGCGGGCCATCGCGTGCTCGGCTTCCTTGCCACCGCGCCGGTCGCCGTGCTCGGCGTCGGCCTGTTCCTGAGCTACACGCGGCCACCCTTCGTGCTCTACGGCACGCTGTGGATCCTGCTGCTGGCGTTCCTCACCATCAATTTGCCCTCGGCCTATCAGCAATTGCAGGCGGCGTTCGCGACCATCCATCCTGAGCTCGAGGAGGCAAGCCGCATCCTCGGCGCGACGCGGCTGCAGGCGCTGCGCCAGATCACCGCGCCGCTGCTGCGCACCGGCGTGATCGCGACCTGGTGCTTCATCTTCATCGGCGTGATGCGGGAACTGTCGGCCGCGATCGTGCTGTTCACCTCGCAGACCAAGGTGCTGTCGGTCCTGATCTACGATCTCAACGAAGGCGGCGACCTCGCCGCGATCGCGGTGCTCGGCATCGCGATGTTGGTGATTACATTTGCCGTGGTGCTGGCGGTGAACCAGATCCCGATGTCCGGCGGCAATTCGGGCGCGAAGCTGAGGAACGGGTAATTCGATCTCGTGTCCGGGACGCGCTGCAGCGTGACAACGCTGCTGCGCAGAGCCGGGACCCGGCAAACATGGGCCCCGGCTCAGCAGTGCATCGCTGCGCGCTGCACTGCGTCCGGGGCACGGACATGTGAGCATGGTGCACCTCACGGACCTGTCGATCTGGCAATCGCCACATTCATCCCGATATAAGGCGGAACCCCGCATATGAGGATCGTGTGACCAAATCCACCACCAAGAATTCACCCCCTGTCGCGCCGCGCCGGCCGCATTCCTTCACCACCCACGGCATCACGGTGACGGACGACTATGCCTGGATCAAGGATCCGAACTGGCAGGAGGTGCTGCGCGATCCCTCGATCCTCGACCCCGATATCCGGACCTATCTCGAAGCCGAGAACGGCTACACCGAGAGCCTGCTCGGCCATACCGACGGCTTGCAGAAGCAGCTCGTCAAGGAGATGCGCGGGCGGATCAAGGAAGACGATTCCAGCGTGCCGTCGCCGGACGGCCCGTTCGCCTATTTCCGCAAGTTCCGCGAGGGCGGTCAGCACGAGCTGTTCTGCCGCACGCCGCGCGACGGCGGCGACGCGCATGTCGTGCTCGATGGCGATGCGCTGGCGAAGGACCACAAATATTTCAAGTTCGGCGGCAGCCGGCACTCCAACGATCACCGGCTGCACGCCTGGAGCGCCGACACCAAGGGCTCCGAATACTTTTCCATTCGGGTGCGCGGCTGGGCCGATGGCGGCGATCTCGAGGATATCGTCGAGGAAACCGATGGTGGCGTGGTCTGGGCCGCGGATTCCAAGAGCTTCTTCTACGTCAAGCTCGACGACAATCACCGCCCGATGCAGGTGTGGCGGCACAAGCTCGGCACCAAACAGGCCGACGACATCCTGATCTATGAGGAGCAGGATCCCGGCTGGTTCACCCATCTGCACGAGAGCGCCAGCGGCCGTTTCTGCGTGATCGCGGGCGGCGACCACGAAACCTCCGAGCAGCGGCTGATCGATATCGCCAATCCCGACGCCCCGCCGCGGCTCGTCGCGGCGCGCGAGGAAGGCGTGCAATATTCGATCGCCGACCGCGGCGACGAACTCTTCATCCTGACCAATGCCGACGACGCCATCGACTTCAAGGTCGTCACCGCGCCGCTGGCGGCGCCGGAGCGCACCAACTGGCACGACCTGATCCCGTATCGCGAGGGCGTCTATGTGCTCGACGTCGAGCTCTATGCCGGCCACATGGTGCGGCTGGAGCGCGCCAACGCGCTGCCGGCGATCATCATCCGCGACCTCAAGACGGGCGAGGAGCACGCGATCGCGTTCGACGAGGCGGCCTATTCGCTCGACACCATGGGCGGCTACGAGTTCGAGACCACCAATCTACGTTTTGCCTATTCGTCGATGACGACGCCGTCGGAAGTCTATGACTATGACATGGCGACGCGGACGCGGGTGCTGCGCAAGCGGCAGGAGATCCCATCCGGCCACAACCCGGCCGACTACGTCACCACGCGCATCATGGCGACCTCGCATGACGGCGCGCAGGTGCCGGTCTCGATCCTGCATCGCAAGGACTTTGCCCGCGACGGCAACGCGCCGCTGCTGCTCTATGGCTACGGCTCCTACGGTATGGCGATGCCGGCGTCGTTTGCGGCGAACCGGCTCTCGCTGGTCGACCGCGGTTTCGTCTATGCGATCGCGCATATCCGCGGCGGCGCCGACAAGGGCTGGGGCTGGTATCTCGACGGCAAGCGCGAAAAGAAGACCAATACGTTCGACGATTTCGCCGCCGCCGGCCGCGCGCTGTGTGATGCGAAATATACGAGCGCCAAGCGCATCGTCGGTCATGGCGGCTCGGCGGGCGGCATGCTGATGGGTGCGGTGGCGAACCGCTCCGGCGAGCTGTTCGCCGGCATCGTCGGCGAGGTGCCGTTCGTCGACGTGCTCAACACCATGCTCGACGACACCTTGCCGCTGACGCCGCCGGAATGGCCGGAATGGGGTAACCCGATCGAGAGCGAGAAGGATTTTCGTACCATCCTGTCCTATTCGCCCTACGACAATGTCGCGGCGAAGGACTATCCCGCGATCCTTGCGATGGGCGGGCTCACCGATCCGCGCGTCACCTATTGGGAGCCGGCGAAATGGATCGCACGGCTGCGCGCCACCATGCGCGGCGGCGGCCCAGTGCTGTTGCGCACCAACATGGGCGCCGGCCACGGCGGCGCATCCGGCCGCTTCAACCGCCTCGACGAGGTCGCGATCGTCTACGCGTTCGCGCTGTGGGCGGTCGGGATGGCGGACAAGGCGGAGGTGTAGGACATCGTAGCCCGGATACCTCCCCATCGTCGTCCTGGCGAAAGCCAGGACCCATATGTGGACGGCCCCCGTGGCACAAGAGCTGTTTGGTGAGATCGGATCGCTTGCATCCATATGTCCGGCCTTTTGAGTGCGATCGAATGGATCGCTGGCCAAGATGGTTTGCGCGATGCGAGTTCCAAACAACCACGCGACCTGTTGGCGGCCGATGGGTCCTGCGGACTGTCTCGCATCGTTGCTCGATCGATCGCTCCATCTGCTCTTGCAGCTCCGGTCGGTCGGCGAGCGAGCCCGCCGGCTGGCCAATCTATTAGGCGGCGGCTGTCATGGGATTCATCCGTGCCGCCTCGTAACTCTCGCCCGTCGCCATCAGCTTCCAGGCGATGCGGGCCACTTTGTTGGCGAGCGCCACGGCCGCAAGCTTCGGCGGCTTGCGCTTGATCAGCGCCAGCAGCCAGCGCGAGTGATGACCGCGTCCCCGCCTCGCCTGCTGGATCACCGCTGTGGCCCCGACCACCAGCAGACGGCGCAGGTCCTCATCGCCCGCCCGCGTGATCTTGCCAAGCCTGGTCTTGCCAGCGGTGGAGTGGTCCTTGGGTGTCAATCCCAGCCAGGCCGCAAAATGACGACCAGAACGGAACGCGCGCGGATCAGGTGTCTTCATCACCAGCGCGGTTGCAACGATCGGACCGACCGAGGGGATCTGAGCCAAGCGCCGGCCCGTGGCATCGGCGCGGTGCCAGGCCATCAGCTTGGCCTCAATCGCCTCCAACTCACCCTCGAGCCTGATGCGCTCCCGGCCCAGCACCACAAACAGCTCGCGCGCCAGAACGGGAAGCGTCTCGTCCTGCGCGATCCGCGCCAGCAGTGGTTCGATCGCGTCCAATCCCTTGGGTGCGATCAGGCCATACTCCGCCGCATGGCCGCGTATCGTATTGGTCAGCTGGGTGCGCCGGACGATCAATCCGTCGCGGACACCCATCAGCATCAGCGCAGCCTGCTGCTCGGCCGTCTTCACCGGCACGAAGCGCATGCTCGGCCGGCTCATCGCTTCACACAGACCTTCTGCATCCCGCCCGTCATTCTTGTTCCGCATCACGTAGGGCTTAACCAATTGCGGTGCCATCAGCTTCACCTCGTGACCGAGCTTGGAAAGCTCCCGCGCCCAATGTTGCGAAGCCCCGCATGCCTCCATCCCGATCACGGTCGGCGGCAATTTGGCGAAGAACTCCAGCACCTGTTTGCGCGACAGCTTCTTGCGCAGCGCCACCTGCTCCCTCGCATCAACCCCATGCAACACAAAAATATACTTCGACGTATCAATCCCAATGCGGATAATCTGGTTCACGGACGGCTCCCATGTATGAGATCTAGACAACCTCATTCTGGCACACTGATGCCGTAGGGGGCCGTCCACACCATCAACCGCGTGATCTATCGAGCAAAGAGGTAGCAGTACCACGGTGCGGAACAGCCGGCCTTCGCCAAACTCCTCCCTGTGGTCATGGGTCCTGGCTTTCGCCAGGACGACGGCGGAGAGTGAGGCGTGTCACCGCCCCTTGGCCGTCCGCCACGCCGCAAAATCCTTCAGCGTCTGCTCGTCGGTCGCGGGATAGAGGCCGAAGATGCCGCGGCCGTTCTGAACCTGCTCGGTGACGAAATCCTCGAACGCGGTCATCTCGAAGGTCTCATTGGCGATCTCGTCGGCGAGATGAGCGGGGATGACGATGACGCCGTCGCTGTCGCCGAGGACCACGTCGCCGGGAAACACCGGCGCGTCGCTGCAGCCGATCGGAACGTCGATCGCCTGATGCAGCGTCAGATTGGTCGGCGCGCTCGGGCGGTGATGGAAGGCCGGGAAGCCGAGCCGCGCGATCTCGGCAGAATCGCGAAAACCGCCATCGGTGACGACACCGGCGCAGCCGCGCTTCATCAGCCGTGTCACCAGGATGGCGCCGGCCGAGGCCGCGCGCGCGTCCTTGCGGCTGTCCATGACCAGCACGCTGCCGGCCGGGCAGTCCTCGATCGCCTTGCGCTGCGGATGCGCGCGATCGCGGAACACCTCGATCGTGTTGAGGTCCTCGCGCGCCGGCATGTAGCGCAGCGTGAAGGCCTCGCCAACCATGGTCGGCTGATCGGGGCTCAGGGGGTGAACGTCCTGGATCATCTGGATGCGGAAGCCGCGCTTGAACAGTGCGGTTGCAACCGTTGCGGTGGAGACGGTCTTCAGCTTGTTGCGGGTGGCGTCGCTGAGTTTTGACATCGGTGCGTTGCTTTCTCATGGTCGCGACAGCGAGCGAACCCGGAATCTCGAGGTTCCGGGTTCGCTGCTGCGCAGCGCCCCGGAACGACGGTCAGTAAATCGAAGGCTCTCCCACCGGCTTGCCAAAACCGGTCTCCAGGAAATCGAAGTCGCAGCCCTCATTGGCCTGCTTGATGTGTTTCGAGAACATCCAGCCATAGCCGCGCTCGAAGCGCTTTTCGGGCTGCTTCCATTCGGCGCGGCGCCTGGCCAGCTCCGCCTCCGGCACGTCGAGATTGATGGTGCGCGCGGCGACGTCGAGGGTGATGCGGTCGCCGTTCCTGACCAGCGCCAGCGGACCGCCGATATAGGATTCCGGCGAGACATGCAGGATGCAGGCGCCGTAGCTGGTGCCGCTCATCCGCGCGTCGGACAGCCGCACCATGTCGCGCACGCCCTGCTTCACGAGCTTGGTCGGGATCGGCAGCATGCCCCATTCCGGCATGCCCGGCCCGCCCTGCGGCCCGGCATTGCGCAGGATCAGCACGTGATCGGCCGTGACATCGAGATCGGGATCGTCGACCGCCTTCTTCATCGACGGATAATCGTCGAACACCAGCGCCGGCCCGGTGTGCTTGAGGAAGCGTGGATCGCAGGCAGAAGGCTTGATGACGCAGCCGTCGGGCGCGAGATTGCCTTTCAACACCGCAAGCGCGCCCTCCTTGTAGATCGGATTGTCGACGGTGCGGATGACGTCGTCAATATGGACTTCGGCGCCTGCGATGTTCTCGCCCAACGTCTTGCCTGACACGGTCACGCAATCGAGATGCAGATGCTGCTTGATCCGGTTCATCAGGCCGGGAAGCCCGCCGGCATAGAAGAAATCCTCCATCAGATAGTGGTCGCCGCTCGGCCGCACATTGGCGATCACGGGCACCTTGCGGCTCGCCGTCTCGAAATCATCGAGCGAGATATCCTGGCCGGCCCGGCGCGCCTGCGCAATGAGGTGAATAATGGCGTTGGTCGAGCAGCCCATCGCCATCGCGACCGTGATCGCGTTCTCGAACGCTCGTCGGCTCTGGATCTTCTGCGGCGTGAGATCCTCCCATACCATCTCGACGATGCGGCGGCCGGCCTCCGAGCTCATGCGGATGTGGTTGGCGTCGGCCGCGGGGATCGACGAGGCCCCCGGCAAGGTCATGCCGATCGCTTCCGCGATCGCGGTCATCGTCGAAGCCGTGCCCATCGTCATGCAGGTGCCATAGCTGCGGGCGATGCCGGCCTCCATGTCGACCCAATCCTTGTCGGAAATCTTGCCGGCGCGGCGCTCGTCCCAGTATTTCCAGGCGTCCGAGCCGGAGCCCAGCGTGCGGCCTTTCCAGTTGCCGCGCAGCATCGGCCCCGCTGGCAGATAGATCGCCGGCAGATTCATGCTGGTGGCGCCGAGCAGGAGCCCTGGCGTGGTCTTGTCGCAGCCGCCCATCAAGACCACGCCGTCGACCGGATGGCCGCGCAACAGCTCCTCGGCATCCATCGCCAGCATGTTGCGGTAGAGCATTGTGGTCGGCTTCAGCAGCGATTCCGACAACGACAGCGCCGGCAGCTCGAGCGGAAAGCCGCCGGCCATCAGCACGCCGCGCTTGACGTCGTCGACCCGGCTCTTGAAGTGCATGTGGCAGGGCTGCGCGTCCGACCAGGTGTTGATGATCGCGATCACCGGCCGGTCGCGCCACTCCTCCGGCGCGTAGCCCATCTGCATCGCGCGCGAGCGATGGCCGAAGGCTCTGAGATCGTCGGGCGCAAACCAGCGCGCGCTGCGCAATTGATCGGGGGTCTTGTTCTTCTTCGTCATCTTCGGTGCGCCATGTGCTCGATATTGCGTGCTTCGATATTGCGTGTCTCGAGATTGCCTGCACGCGCGTCGTCTCAGCGCATGCCCTGCGCAACGCATATACTCGATTTCGGGACCTGTCGCCCCGCGCAAGGCGCAGACGTGCCGTTCGCCGCCGGTGTGCCGGGCGTGCTCCGCACAAACTCCGCAATCTGGAAATCAGCGCGGAATGCAGCCTTTGCTAGCTCTGGCGCTGCGCCGTCATCACGATGCGGACGAGATCGGCGGCGTTGCGCGCGCCGAGCTTCTTCATGATGTTTGCGCGGTGATCCTCGATCGTGCGCGGGCTGATGCCGAGATGACGCCCGGCCTCCTTGTTGGAGGCGCCCGCGGTGAATTGCTCGAGCACCTCGCGCTCGCGGCGGGTCAGCGGCTCGCGCCCCGGGAAGTGCAGTGCGGCGATGCGCGACGCCGAGGCCTCGGCCTGGCGCCGCGTGTAGGCGTCGATCGCTTCATTGAGACGGCTGACGATCTCGTTGCCGCGGAACGGCTTCTCGATGAAATCGAGCGCGCCGTTCTTGATGGCGCTGACCGCCATCTGGATGTCGCCCTGACCGGAGATCATGAAGATCGGCGCCGGATAATCCTCGCCGTGAAGCTCGCGCAGGATATCGAGGCCGGATTTGCCTGGAATATGCACGTCGAGCAGGATGCAGGCCGGCGTCCTGCTGCGCGCCACCGAGAGCAGCGCCGCACCATCCGCAAAGCAGATCACCTTGTAACCAGCGGTCGACAGGACCACGGAAAGCGTCTCGCGGACGGCGGGCTCGTCGTCGACCACGAAAATTTCCCCGCGAGGAGCGCCATTCTCAACCATTTGCATCGTCCATCAGTGGTGAAGCGTGCTGACCCGACCGCACAAGAAGTAACTCGACCATCTCGATCAATGGACCCGTATTTGTACGGGACGTCCGCTTAACGCACAAGTAGCACCGCGTTCCCTAAAACCGGGGACGGTGGAGAAAACATGCATGGTAAATGCAGCGGCGGACGGCGTTGCAGGGCGTTTGGACGAGGGCAACGATCCCTGCAACCTGATCGTGACGGACCTCGTCGCGCTGATCGGCCATCTCCGGGCGAGCCTGCGACTGATCGAAGCGGCGATTGCGCGCGAGGCATTGCTGGCCGAGCAGGACGCCGCCGCCAACATCGCCGTGCTTGACGACGTCACCCCACGCTACGAGGCCGCATCCACGGCCCTGAGAGCCTGCGACGCCGGCCTCGGCATGGCACTCGATCGGATGCGCTATTCTGAGGCACCGGCGCGCCTTCTGAATTGACCCGCAGGGCCGGCAGCCCCCGGGTTTGGCGCCATCATGCAGATCGTCCGACGACGCCCCAACACGCGCCAACCCTTGGGACGACCATCCGTTCCACGCATTCGGATTGACGGCAGGCCGTGCCCGCCTGGCCGGGTCGGGCCAATTCAGATCAGGTCAAGTCAGGTCAGGCTCTGGCCCGCTCTTCGTCGGCGGTCGCCCGGCGCTTGCTCGGCTTGCCCTTGAGGAAGCTGATGTCCATTTCGGTGCCGTTGACGCGGACCAGCTCGCAACGGCGGTAGGCAAGCCCGGTCGAGGACAATAGCAGGAAGAACTCCTTCAGGTTGAGCCCCTGAATGGAACCCTCGACCGTCAGCGACGCATCATTATCGGAGATGGCGTTGAGCTGGCAGTCGCGCCGCCAGGTGCCGTCGATGGCCATGATGCAGACATCGACGCCCCGGCTGAACGTGACCCGCTCAACGGATTTGCCGTCTTCAGTCATCGCTCAATATCCGGCCGCCATGGCGGCCCTCGGCATGGCGAGCGCCGGCCGTACCCCGCTCGGCCGGTACAGGCCGCGGCGTTCGGGAATCGGCTTGAACGTGTCGGTCAGACCGACCACGGTCTCGGCGGCGCCCAGCACCAGGAAGCCGTCGGTCTCCATCGAGCGGGCGAGACGGTTGAAGATGTTGATCTTGGTGTCCTGATCGAAATAGATTAGCACGTTGCGGCAGAACACCACATCGAAAGCGCCGAGCGCGGAGAAATCGTGCAGCAGATTGAGCTGACGGTGCTGCACCATCGAGCGCAACTCGGGATTGATCTGCCAGAGTTCACCCGACTGCTTGAAGTACTTGACCAGCATCTGGATCGGCAGCCCGCGCTGCACCTCGAACTGGCTGTAGATGCCGGCCTTCGCCTTCTCCAGCACCTCCTGCGACAGATCGGTCGCGATGATCTCGACCCGCCATCCCGCAAGCGCCGCGCCCATTTCCTTCAGGCTCATCGCCAGCGAATAGGGCTCTTGCCCGGTCGAGCCGGCGGCGCACCAGATCCGGACGCTGCGGCGCGCGGCACGCGCCTTCAGCACCTCCGGCATGATGGTATCGCGGAAATGCTCGAACGGCACCTTGTCACGGAAGAAGAAGGTCTCGTTGGTGGTCATGGCCTCGACCACCTGAACGGTGTGCGTGGACGAGCCGGCCCTGATCTTCGCCACCAGGTCGGGGATGCCGGACAGGCCGCTTTTGCGCGCCAGCGGCAACAGGCGGCTCTCGATCAGATACTGCTTGTCCGCAGACAGATCGAGGCCGGAATGGTCCTTCAGGAGTTTACGCAGATACTCGTAGTCGGGGGGCGTCACGGGAGCCTCGCAAGGACAAAAGGGTGAAACTGGCTATCAGGCTTCGGCCGACGCATCGAGCGCCAGCAGGCCCACTTCCTGGAATTTCGCGATCACGATGTCCTTGTCGAATGGCTTCATGATGTACTCGTTGGCGCCGGCATGCAGCGCCCGCGAGATGTGGTCTATGCCGTTCTCGGTGGTGCAGAACACGACCTTGGGCTGATCGCCGCCGGGCATGCGGCGAAGCTGCACGAGGAATTCGAAACCGTCCATGACCGGCATATTCCAGTCGAGCAGCACCGCGTCGGGCAGCGCCCGCTTGCAGGCTTCGAGCGCCACCGCGCCGTCCTCGGCCTCGATGACGGTGAACTGCATTCCTTCGAGGATGCGGCGCGCGATCTTTCGCACCACACCGGAATCGTCGACGACGAGACATGTCTTCATGTGTTGGCCTCCTTGTAGAATCCGCCGTCTACGCGACGGAGCGTTACGCTGCAGCAGCTGTCTTGGGCACCAGTTCGAGCACACGATCGATATCGAGGACGACCATGAGCTGGCCGTCGAGGCGGTAGACGCCGCCGGCGAGCTTGGCCATGCGGGGATCGAGGTTGACCGGGTTGTCCTGGCGGCTGTCGTCGGGCAGCCGCAGCACTTCGCCGATCTGGTCGATCAGGAGACCATAGGATTCGCCGCGCTGGTCGACCCCGACCGCCATCGGCGGCTGGCCGTCAGCGGCCTTCGGCAGCCCGAGCCGGGCGCGCATGTCGACCACGGTGACGATGCGGCCGCGCAGGTTGAGCACGCCGGCGATCTCGGCCGACGACAAGGGAACGCGCGTCAGCCGCTCCGGCATGAACACGTCCTGCACCCGCGAGATCGGCAGCCCGAACAGCTGCCCGCCGATCACGGCGGTGACGTATTCGGCCATCGCGCCTTCGCTGGTCTCGGTCTTGCTGGTCATCGATCCTGTTTCCTTCGAGTCCTTTGTTTGAGCATGATCCGATCGGAAAACCGGTTCCCACTTTTCCGGATCATGCTCTAGGCCGCCCGACGCAGCTCGGCGGTCTGTTCTTTCAGCGCCGCGATCAGTCCGGGACGGTCAAACTTGGCGACATAGTCGTGGAAGCCGGCCTGCCGGCCGCGCTCGATCGCCGCCGGCGACACCATCGCCGACAGCGCGATGATCGGCAGCCCGATCAGATTGTGGTCCGAGCGGATGTTCTCGGCGAACTCGAAGCCGTTCATCTCGGGCATCTCGATGTCGGTCAGCACCACGTCGAAGGCCTGCCCGGAGCGCAGCGCGGCGAGCCCTTCCTGGGCGTTCGGCGCGGTCCGCACCTTGTAGCCGGCGGCCTTCAAGACCGGCGCCAGCATGTTGCGGAAGAACGCGCTGTCATCGACCAGCAGCACCGACTGCGCCGACGCCGACGGGCGCATCTCCTTGCGCGAGAACCAGTCGGCAAACGCCATCGGCAGGAAGTGGCCGACGTCGATCACCTCGGTGGCCTGGCCCTTGATCACGGCCGAGCCCAGAATGCCGTCCTGCGAGCCTGCGACCTCGATGTTGAGCCGCTCCTCGACGATGTCGATGATCTCGTCGACCACGAGCCCCATCGAGCGGCCGTCGTCGGCGAACACCAGGATCGGCTGCGCGCCTTGTGTCTGCACCTCGACGCCGGCCATCTGCACCAGCGGCATCAGCTGCTCGCGGTACTGCACCATGTAGCGGCCGTTACTGAGCTCGATCTTGTCGGTTGCGATCTCTTCCAGCCGGGTGACGAGGCCGAGCGGCACCGCCTTGGGCTGGTTCGATCCGGCGCGGAACACCAGCAGCGAGGTCAGCTGCTCGCCGCTCGAGGCGTGGGCATTCGCATTGTCCTCGGCCATGTCATGGGCCGAGGAGCCGGAGGCGCCGAGCGCCTTGGCGATGCCGTTGGGATCGATGATCATGATCACGGCGCCATCGCCCAGAATGGTGTTGCCGGAGAACATGTCGATGTGACGCAGCTTGGTGGACATCGGCTTGACCACGATCTCCTCGGTGTGGAACACGCCGTCGACCACGATGCCAAAGGTCTGGCTGCCGACTTGCGTGACCACGATGAAGCCGTTCTCGGCGTCGGTGGTGGTCGCGCCGTCGTCGATCTTGAGCAGCTTCTTGAGATGGATCAACGGCAGCAGCTTGTTGCGCAGCCGCAGGACCGCGGTGTCCTTGATCCGCTCGATGCGGTGCTCGGAGTTGGCGCGGGCCCGTACCAGCTCAACGACCGAGAGCTGCGGAATGGCAAAACGGTCGCCGCCGGCTTCAACGATCAAGGCGGAGACGATCGCCAGGGTCAGCGGGATCTTGATGGTGACGGAGGCGCCCTCGCCGGCCACGCTCTTGATGTCGATGGTGCCGCCGATCTGGTCGATGTTGGTGCGCACCACGTCCATGCCGACGCCGCGGCCGGATACCGAGGTCACCTGCGCTGCGGTCGAGAAGCCCGGCGCGAAGATGAACTTGTGGGTCTGGGCTTCGGTCATCTTCTCCAGCTCAGCCTCGGTGACGAGGCCGTTCTGGAGCGCCTTGGCCTTGATCCGCTCGGTGTTGAGCCCGCGGCCATTGTCGGCGATGCAGATGATGATGTGGCCGCCCTCGTGATAGGCGGAGAGGCGAATGGTGCCCTGCTCGGGCTTGCCGGCCGCGACCCGCTCGGCGGTGGTCTCCAGGCCATGGTCGGCGGAGTTGCGCACCATGTGCGTCAGGGGATCCTTGATCAGGTCGAGCACCTGGCGGTCGAGCTCGGTGTCGGCGCCGTGCATTTCCAGTTCGATCTGCTTGGCGAGTTCGCCGGAGAGGTCGCGGACGATGCGGGGCAGCTTCTGCCAGGCATTGCCGATCGGCTGCATGCGCGTCTTCATGACGCCCTCCTGCAGCTCGGCGGTGACGTTGGAGAGCCGCTGCAGCGGCACCTTGAACTCGGTGTCCTCGTTGCGCCTTGAGATCTCGAGCAGCTGGTTGCGGGTCAGCACCAGCTCGGAGACCATGGTCATGAGGTGTTCGAGGGTGTCGACATTGACCCGGATCGACTGGTTGGCGATCTTGTCGCCTTCCTGGACATCCTCACCGGCGGCCTTGCGGGCCGGCTTCTTCGCGGGCTCGGCAGCTTCGGCAGCGGGAGCCACGGCCGCAGGCTTGGCAACGGCAGTGGGTGCGGCGACTTCGGTCGCGGTCTCGCGGAAGGCGCGCTCGAGCTCGTCGAGCGAGACCTCGCCCGGACGCAGCGGACGCTCCAGCGTCTGCACCACCAGCGTGCCTTCAGTCATCGCTTGGGTCATGTCAGCCTGCACGGACGGCGCTTCGACGACAGGCACGTCTTCTTCGGCCGTCTCACCAGCGGCCATTGCGGCCATGCCGCGCTCGACCATCGCTTCCAGCTGATCAATCAGACCGCGGTCGTTGCCTTCAGGCTCGGCCTCGGTGGCCTCGAGCCCTGCAAGGATCTCCTTGATGCGGTCGATCGAGGACAGGATCAGCGTCACGGCTTCCGCCTTCACCGGCATGCCGTCGCGGAATTTGCCCATCAGGGTCTCGCCGGCATGCGCCAGCGCTTCCAGCCGCGGCAGCCCGAGGAAGCCGCAGGTGCCCTTGATGGTGTGCACCAGGCGGAAAATGTTATCCAGGATCTTCGCGTTGTTCGGATCCTGCTCGAACTGCACCAGCTGGTTGTCGACCGTATCCAGGCTCTCGCTGCTCTCCGTCAGGAACTCGCGCAACAGATCGTCCATGAATCGGTCCCCTCAAGGTGCTACAGAACGCTCGCCTCGCATCGATAACTTGGCCGGCTTCACGGCGACGTTAATTTTGCCGTCCGTGCAACTACGGACGGTGAAGCTCTCAAGCCGTCGGACGAGCATCACGACATCACGGACAGTCTCACCAGGACAGGCCCTTACCACCCGGACGGGAAAGAGGCCGTTCCAACGGTCATCGCAATTTGAACCAAATGAGCGCGAAGGATCGATAAGCCCTGCGAAACATTCGCGGCCATGACGTCGGATCGCATCAGCGCGCGATCGCCCATTGGTTGAAACCGGCGGGGTGATCAACGCACGCAAAAGCAAAGGCGGCGGAGTTTCCTCCGCCGCCTCGCTATTTGATGTCTGTCGTGGCTACGCTTAGCGGAGCAGCTGCAGAACGCTCTGCTGCGACTGGTTGGCCAGCGCCAGCGCGGACACCGCGATCGACTGGCGGGTCGACAGCGCCTGGCTGTTGGCCGCTTCCTCGTTGGTGTCGGCCAGCGTCAGGTTGGACGAGCCGGTCTGCAGCACGTTGATCAGGTTCTTCGAGAAGTCCTGGCGGATCTGCACGATCGACAGGTTCGAACCGAGGGTCGAAGCCTGGGTGCGCAGCAGGCCGCTCGCCGAGTTGAGCGTCTTCAGCGTGGCGTTGGCCGAGGCGTTGTCGATGAAGTCGGTGCCGGCCACGAGCTTGGTAAGGTTGAGGCCGGAGGCATCGAAGGTCACGCCCTGGATCTTCAAGGTCGAGGAGCCCGTCTCGTTGAAGGTCAGCTTGAGCTGATCGCCATTGAGCAGGTTGATGCCGTTGTACGACGCGTCCTGGGCCGTCGTGGTGATCTGATCCAGGATGTTGTTGTACTGGTTGACCAGGTTGGCGCGGTTCGCCAGCCCATTGGGATCCTGCACCGGGGCGCTGCCCGCCAGGCCGTTGAACAGCTTGCCGGAAGCGGCTGCCGTGCCACCGATCGTGCCGATGGTCGCGGACGCAGCATCGTTGGTGGTGCTGATGGTGAGCGCACCGCCCGCGCTGAGCGACGCCTGCAGGTTGTTGGCCGACAGTGCGGCGTTCAGGTCGTTGAGGGACTTCACCTTGCCCGTGCCGCTGCCGAAGGTGATGTTGGTGGCGGTGCCGTTGCCGGTCGCGCCGATCGTCAGCGTCAAACCATCCAGCGGTGAAGGCGTTGCCACGGTGCGTGCCGTGGTTCCGGCCGTAAGACCGAAGGCGGCCAGCCCCGAGCCGGAGATGTTGAGATCCTGGGCGGTGCCGGTGCTGATCTGGAGCGCACCACCAGCCGACACGGTGGAGGCGGTGGCCGCGCCGGTGATGCCGTCGATCGCCGTGAGCAGGTCGCCGACCGTCAGCGTGCTGCCCGTGCCGGTGCCGAGGGTCACGTTGCCGGCCGAATCGGTCGTCGAAGTGGTCTGCGAGGTCGAGAACGTGATCGACTTGCCGTTGACGTTGATCACACCGGTCGGGGTCGTCGCCAGGGTATCCGCGTTGGTCGCACTGACGAGCTTGGTGGCGGTCGTGATCGCCGCAGGCGTCGTGAGATTATTGTTGACGGCCGTACCAGCGAGGGTGGCATTGCTGTAGGTGGCGGTGCCCCGAATATCGTCGGTGGTCGCGCCGGTGACCACTGCGGTCGTCACCTGCGATTTCTGGGAATAGCCGACCGCGGCCTGCAGGGCCTGGTTGGCGACCGACTTGGCGCTGTCAACGAGCTTCTGCAGCGAGGTGATGCCGGTGTTGGCCGCCTGCAGCACCTGCACGCCGTTGCCGATGCCGTCCAGCAGGTTGTTGATGTCGCTGGCGCGGTTGTCGAGCGACTGCGCCGTGAAGAAGTTGGTCGGATTGTCGAGCGCAGTGTTGACCTTCTTGCCGGTGGACAAGCGGTTCTGCGTGGTGGCGAGCAGGTCGGCCGTGGACTGCAGCGAAAGCAGATTTTGACGGACCGATGCCGAAAGAACGATGCCGGACATACTGATACCCTTCTGGATGAACACGATTGACGCGACGCCGCAAGTTTCACACGGCGACCCGTGCCACACTGGTCTGTCCGCGCTACCCGTTCGTTAAAGGGCTGGTCCGTACAAATACCCAGAATGGCCTCGCGGGTGATTTACGGGCCGCCTGGCGCTGCCGCTGGATGACGCCGCGCAAGGCCGGCAACGCGCCGTTGTCGCGGCGGCGAATTCGTCTCGCATTTGCAGGACTTGCCGCATCCTGGCGCTGCCGACCAGACAGCCGGAATCACGGCTACGTCGACGCGCGGTCTGCACGGATCAGAGTTAATGGAAATCAATAAATGCGCGCCAAAGCCGCAACCTTTGGTCGCGCGATGCTTGTCGCTCGAATCCATCCCGATGGCCGCGCAGGCCGATGCGGCGGACCGTCCGCCCCCTAGAGGGTATAGAGTTCGCACCACAACCCTTGTGCAATTGGACAGGCAAGCTATGTTCGCTTTCATTCCACACGCCAAGAGTAGGTGATGCGAGACCGTAGTGCTCCCGCCCTCGGCAGGAGCTCCAATGTCCGCGCTATCGCGCCCGCCCAATCGTCTGTTGCAAGCACTTCCCCCCACGGAGTACGCGCAGCTCCATCCGCTTCTGGAAACCGTCGACCTGACCAAGGAAACGGTGCTCGCCGATGCCGGCACACCGGTGCAGCGGGTCTACTTTCCGCACGGCGGCGTGGTCTCGATGGTGGTCAATCTGTCCGACGGGCAATCGGTCGAGATTGCAACCATTGGTCGCGACGGAATCGTCGGTGCATCCGCCGCGCTGCATGAGCGGCCGCCGCTTGCCGACGCGATCGTCGTGGTGCCGGGCACGGCTTCGATGCTGCGGGCGGAGGAGTTCCGCGAGGCAGCAAATCGCAGCGCGGATTTCCGGACCCTGGTCGCGCTCTATGAGCAGGCGCTGATGGCGCAGACGCAGCAATCCGTCGCCTGCAACGTTTCGCATCCGGTGGAGGCACGGCTGTCACGATGGCTGCTGCGCGCGCGCGATCTGTGCGGCAGCGAAGCATTGCCGCTGACCCAGGAGATGCTGGCGCAGATGATCGGCGTCCGCCGCAACGCGGTTTCGATCGTCGCGCACGGGTTTCAGCAGGCCGGCATCCTCCGTTACAGCCGCGGTCATATCGAAATCACCGATATCGACGGTCTGCGGAAGGCGGCGTGTGAATGTTATGCGACCGTCAAGGCGCACGCCGAACAATTGATCGGGCCGGAAGATTGACCGGCGCCGGCCGGCCTGAGCACGCAAACCGCATCATGCGGCGATCGGTCTATTCCTATTGGAACCAAGACGTGTTCCCATTGGAACCAACACGTGCCAGAATAGGTTGCAAGAACGTCCAGCTGCACGCGTCAGCCCTGGTGCCCAGAGACAAAGCTTGCCAGAAGGCAGGAGGTTGCTTTGGATACGGTTCCGCGATCGCCCAACGGATTCCTGTCGTCGCTCTCGGAGAGCGATTTTGAGCTGATCCGGCCGCATCTGCGGACGGTCGACCTCACCGCCGATTCGGTCCTGATCGAGACCGACGAGATGCTCAAGCGGACCTACATGCCGCACAAGGGCGTGATCTCGCTGGTGGTCAAGCTGGCAAGAGGCGAGCGCGTCCAGGTCGCGATGGTCGGCCGCGACAGCATCTATGGTGCTTTCGCCCCGCTCGTCGAAGGGCGGACGTTGAACAACGCGATGGTGCTGGTGCCGGGCATCGCCTCGACGATCGAGCTCGAGCCGTTGCGGGCAGCTGCCGGCCAGAGCCCGACGCTGCGCGCGATGTTGATCCGGCATGGGCTCGCCGTCTATGCCCAGATCCAGCAGACGGCGGGCTGCAACGCCGCCCACACCGTGGAGTCGCGGCTGGCACGATGCCTGCTGCAGACGCGCGATCTCTCCGGCAGCAACAAGATCGTCCTGACGCAGGAGGCGATGGCGCAGATGATCGGCGCACGCCGCAACAGCGTTTCGCTGGTTGCGCACACCCTGCAACAGGCGAACTTCATCCACTACAGCCGTGGTCACATCGAGATCACCAACGCGGATGGACTGATCAGGACCGCGTGCGAATGCTACGCCACGGTCAAGGCGCAATATGCGCGGCTACTGAGTTGCCAGGAAACCAGCAACTGAGCGCCAAGCCGTACTTCTACGGTTTACGATTTTCACCGTCGGATAACGCTGAATCCCCAGAATTGCGTGGACGCACGGGGGAGCTGATGTTCACGTACCAGACGACCGATCGCAAGGAGGCCCGCCGCTTCCGCATGGCCCAGTTCAACGGCCGGCCCGCCACGGTCCGGTCCGCCGGCGCGACCGTGACGGGACGCGTGCGCGCGATTGTCGAAAGCAGGTCCGGCGCGACGGCAGCCTGGGTGGTCACGATCGTTCCGGACGAACCGAAGGCCGCTGCCCCGGCAGCCCGGCCCGCACCGCGCCTGTGCTTCGCCGCGGAAGACGATTTCTGAGAGCCGCCACCCCCGCTCAGGCGGAGTGCAGCAGAGCCTTGCGGACGAGATCGGCGGTGTTGCGCGCACCGAGTTTGCGCATGGCCTCGGCGCGATGGCTCTCGAACGTGCGCGGGCTGATGTTCATCCGCAGCGCGCCCTGCTTGTTGGAGTAGCCGTCGCTGATCAGGCTGAGCACCTCACGCTCGCGCTTGGTCAACGGCTTGCGCCCGGCCTCCGGCGCGAAAATGATTTCGGGCGACCTTGAACCCGCCGGCTTGTCGTCCCCCGGCGGCTTGAGATCGGCGGCCGGTATCGCGTTCGGATAGAGATCGGAAATCTGCTTCAGCATCGCGGACACCCGCTCGGTCTGCTCGAGCGCGTTCTCGATCACCTGGCGCAGATAGACGCCGTTGCCGGGGGCGTGCGCGAACTGATGGCTGTGCTGCTTGAGCTCATTCATATAGAGCAGCAGCGCCGTCACGGGTCCGTTGAACTGGCGGACGATCGCGGCGCCGGCGTCCGTGGCCACCTGCGCCCGCGGGGCGGCGGCCTCCGGAAGCTCGAGCGGCGGCGTTTCGAGCGATGCGGTTCCACCCACCCAGGTCGGAAGGCGCACCTCGGCCCGATTGTCATGCTGCGTCATAAGTATGGTTTACCAAAGGTGAACTTGTGGCCGCGTTAACGGGGGACTCCGTAAAACTACGGGTGACGCAACTGTGACCTCGGGCCCCGACCCGCCAAGCAGGCGCAGATTACCGCTGATTTGGCAACGAAAGTCGCATATTCGAGTCGAATGACAGTATTCTTACGGGAATACCGGGCCGGCTTCGTCCCGGCCGCTTCACGGTCAGGCGTTTACCTTCGGCGGTTCGGCCGCTCGCCTCTCAGCCCCGTTTTGGGTTGCACTGTCCAAGACCTGGGCCGCGGCTCGGCCTTCAGGACCGAAGGAACTTTTGCAGGAACCGTCCCGAAAGAACGAACCTGAACCACCAATACGCCATCCGCTGGGTCGACATCGATCATCCCTCTGGGGCATTGGAATGGCACCGGCATACAGCACGGCGGCGCCTATGCGTGTGAGGCAGTTCACATCGGCCCAACGCGACAGGTCAGGCGAATGTCAATTTACAGCCGCGGCAGGCGCCGCGATGATCGCCGCCTCTCGAACAACAATGAGGGCGCGGCAATGCAGCGAGGGCGGAACGGATCCTGGATGACGATGGCGGCGCTGGCCGCAGCACTGCTGGTCGGCGCCACCGCGCAAGCCCAGACCCCGCCGACCAGCGATGCAGCGCCGACGGCGGACAACGCCGTCATGCTCACGATCTTCTTCAAGCATGATCAGTCGCGCCCGCTCAGCGAGTTGAACGCGCAGCTGGAGCGGCAGGGCTTCTACAAGGCGTTTCCGCCCGAAGGTGTCGAGGTCGTCAGCTGGTACGTGATGATGGGTGTCGGCCAGGTGGTGACGCTGCGGCTGCCGGCATCGCGGTTGCGCGAGGTCAACCGCATCATCGAGAACAGCGCGTGGGGCGCCTATCACACCGAGTTCTACCCGACCTATGACTACAAGGCGATTGGGATCGGCAATCACGAAAAGGCAAAGCAGTAGCTGATGCATCGAGACTCGAGCTGGAGCCGCGGTCGCGCGCCGGACTAGCCGGTTCTGCGTAAGACCGGCCTCGCGATTGGATCGATTCACCGCCTACGCGTGGGCCCGCGAGCGCTGGCTCAGCCGCTTTGCCAGGATCCGCAGATCTTCGCTGCGCCCGCTACAAAGCAGGCGGGTGAATTCGTCGGGATCGATAGAGGCAGGCGGAAGATCGGCGGGGTTGCGGGCGACGCGGCGCAGCCAGGTCAATCGGAAGAGACGCTTGAGCATCTTCATGGTTGTTAGCCCCGATGAGCGTCAGTGTTAAATCGCGGTCATGAAATTTGGTTCCGTCCCCTGTGGTCGCTCGGCGCAAAATTTGGTTCAACGCCATCAGGCGAGCAGCGCCTTGCGCTTTTGCACGCGCGCAAAGGATCGCTGCACCGCGGCTTGATCCAGCGCCCCGTCCTGCACCGCACGCGCGACCGCCGCGGCGATGCCGGCCATCTCCTGCTCCTGGTCGAACAGATTGTTGCCGATGCAGATCATATCCATGCCGGCGGCGATCGCCTGCAGGCTGGCCGCGCCGGTGCCCAGCGCCTTCTGTAGCCCTTGCATCTGCATGTCGTCGGTGATCAGCAGCGTCTCCGGCAAGCGGCCGCGGAGCCGGCCGATCCCTCTCGATGACAACGTCATCGGATGCTGCGCGTCCCACTGCCGGACAATGGCGTGGCTGACCAGCACCGCATCGCCGAAGGTGTGCGGCGCCAGCGCGTAGAACAGCTCCTCCTGCTCCGGCCGCAACGCATCGGAAATGTCCATGAACTCCATATGGGAATCGACGTGCGCGCCGCCGATGCCCGGATAATGCTTGAGGCAAAGCCCGACGCCTGCCTGCCGCGCCGCGGCGTCGACCAGGCCGGCATTGGCCTCGACCTCGCCGATATCGGCCGAATAGGATCGCTTGACCCTGCCGATATTGGGATTGTCAGGGTTAAAGTCGACGTCGATGACAGGCGCGAAATTGAAGCGGATGCCGAGCCGGCGCAGCTCGCGATAGCTTGCCTGCAGGATGGCCTGCTTCTCGGGGGTGGCGAGCAGATTAAAGTCCTTCGCGCTCGGCAGCGGCTGAAAGCCAAGGCCATCCTTGAGCCGGCGCACCAGACCGCCCTCCTGGTCGATGAAGACCAGCGGCCGCGACGGCAGCGCCGCGATCTCGGCGCAGAGCGACTGCACCTGTTCAGGCGACGCGATGTTGTTGTCGTATTGCCGGGTCTGGCAGGAATAATCGAACAGGATCACCCCGCCGAGCCCGAACCGCGCGGCAAATTCGCTCAGCCAGGGCGGGACGACCTTGCCGTAGAAGCCGAGGATGAAGAGTTCGCCGACGGACATCGCAGCTCTCTATCGGATGCGCACGGAATCAGCCTTGCACCCGACGGCATAGCACGCTGCGACGGCGGTAAGAATATGACGCAAGCCGTGGCTCGACTGCGTTCCCCGTGCCTGCGTCACCATGTTAAGACAGCGCCGCACGCCATATGCGCGCACGCCATGACAAAGAAAATCCGGAAACCACCCATGACCGCACCTTACGTCCCGCAAATGGCCCTTTATCGCCAATGGCTGAAGCAGACGCGCGGCCTTGAATTTGCTGACTTCGAGGCGATGCGGCGCTGGTCGGTCACCGATATCGACGGATTCTGGCAGAGCGTCTGGGATTATTTCGATCTGCGCTCGCCGACGCCGCATTCGGCGGTGCTGGCCGAGCGCAAGATGCCGGGCGCGGTGTGGTTTCCCGGCGCTTCGGTGAATTATGCGCGCCAGGTCTTCCGTCATGTCGCGCCGGCGCATGCCGCGGGGCTGCCGGCCTTGATCGCGAGCGGCGAGGACGGCAAGCTCTCGGAGACGAGCTGGCCGGAGCTGCAGCGCAAATCGGCCGCGCTGGCGCTGCATCTGAAGGCCAACGGCGTGCGCCGGGGCGATCGCGTCGCGGCCTATCTGCCGAACATCCCCGAGACCATCATCGCGTTTCTCGCGACCGCGAGCCTGGGTGCGATCTGGAGCGTCTGCGCGCCGGATATGGCGGCACCCGCGGTGATCGACCGCTTCAAGCAGATCGAGCCCAAGGTGCTGATCGCCTGCGATGCCGTGACCTATGCCGGCCGCCGCCATGACCGGCAAGGTGTGATCGAGGAGCTGCGGCGCGCGCTGCCGACGGTGCAGCACGTCATCCTGCACAGCGAAGCCGCGCCAGCCGAGACGCGGCTGTCGTCCATCCTCGCGGGCGAGAGTGCGGAGATCGACGCCTTCGAGCCGGAATGGCTGCCGTTCGATCACCCGCTCTGGATCGTCTATTCCTCAGGCACCACGGGATTGCCGAAGCCGATCCTGCACAGCCATGGCGGCATCATCGTGGTGGCGCTGCCGCTCTCGACGCTGCACAACGACATCGGCTGCAGCTATCAGCCGAACTCGTTCGGCGAACGCTTTCATTGGTACTCGTCGACCGGCTGGATCATGTGGAATTGCCAGGCCAACGGCCTGCTCAACGGCACCACCTGCTGCATCTTCGACGGCAGTCCCGGCGGCAGCAAGGACAAGCCAGACTGGACCAGTCTGTGGCGCTTCGTCGCCGATGCCAAGGCGACCTTCTTCGGCGCGGGCGCGGCGTTCTTCGCCAATTGCACCAAGGCCGAGATCGATCTCACTGCTGTGGGCGATCTCTCGGACCTGCGCACGCTGGGCTCGACCGGCTCGCCGCTCAGCGCCGATACGCAAGCCTGGTTCAACGAGCGCTTCGCCGCGCTTTCGAAGCGCAACGGCAACGCCGCGCAGGCCGATATGTGGTGGGCCAATATTTCCGGCGGCACCGATTTCGCCGGCGCCTTCATCGGCGGCAATCGCGAACTGCCGCAGACGCCGGGCATCATGCAATGCCGCCTGCTCGGCTGCGCGGTGGAGGCCTTCGACGAGCAGGGCCGCGCCGTGATCGACGAGGTCGGCGAGCTCGTCTGCACCGAGCCGTTGCCCTCGATGCCGCTGCGGTTCTGGAACGATCCCGGCGACGCACGCTATCTTTCCAGTTACTTCGAAACCTATCCCGACAATTTCGACGGAAGCGGCCGCGGCCCGGTGTGGCGGCATGGCGACTGGCTCAAGATCAACCCCGACGGCTCCTGCGTGATCTACGGCCGTAGCGACGCCACCATCAACCGCCACGGCTTGCGGATGGGCACCAGCGAGCTCTATTCGGCGATCGAGGCGCTGCCCGAGGTGCTGGACTCGATGGTCGTCGACCTCGAATATCTCGGACGCGACAGCTACATGCCGCTGTTCGTGGTGCTGCGCGAGGGCGTTGCCCTCGATGCCGCGATGAAGGCAAAAATCAACAAGGCGGTCGAGGCCGGGCTGTCGCGCCGCTTCCTGCCGAACGACATCTTCGTCGTGGCGGAAATTCCGCGCACGCTGTCCGGCAAGAAGCAGGAGCTGCCGGTCAAGAAGCTGTTGCTCGGCCATGCGGTCGAGAAGGTCATCAACCGCGATGCGATGGCCAATCCCGGCTGCCTCGACTGGTATCTCGACTTTGCCAGGAGCTATCTGAGCAAGCAGGCCGGCGTGGCGTAGGCGATTGCAGTCATCGCGGCCTGCCGCGCCAGGGCGGCGGCGAGAGGGCCGCGCGCAGATGCTCCACGAAGGCCTGCGTGCGCCGGGCCCGGCCACTGCGGCCGGGGTTGAGCAGTGCAACGATGTCGGCTGGCGGCAGACGGTGGTTCGGCAGGACACGCACCAGCCGGCCACAGGCGAGGTCCTCGGCGACATCCCATTCCGACCTGACGATCAGGCCGTGGTCCGCCAGCGCCCAGGCCTTCACCACCTCGCCGTCATTGCTCGACAGCATCGGCTCGATCCGGATGACATCAGGCGCCGCCGCAGCACGCCGGCGCGAGAACCGCCAGAGCGTCACGTCCTCCTCGTTCTCGCGCAACGCGATGCAATCATGCCCACGCAGATCCTGCGGGCTCGCCGGCGTTCCGCGGCGCTTCAGATAGGCCGGCGAGGCGCAGAGATAGCGCTCGTTCGGCGCGAGACGCAGCAAACGCAGCGTGGAATCCGTCAAGGCGCCGATGTGGATCATGACGTCCCACGCACCGGCGGCGCGTCCGGGCCGATCGGACAGTTCGAGCTCGACCGATACGTCGGGGTGGCGGGACCGGAAGGCGGCGACGGCCGGGGCAATGTAGCGACGCCCGAAGCCGAGCGGCGCAAGGATCTTCAGATGGCCCGAGATGGTTCCGCGACGCGTCTGCAGCGCTTCCGTCAACTCCGTCGCCTCGTCGAGCAGCGCGCCGCCGCGCAACACCAGGAGCTCGCCCTCATCGGTCAGCGTCAGCCGCCGGGCCGAACGGCTGACCAGTTGAACGCCCAAGCGCTGCTCGAGGCTCTGCAGCCGCTGCGAGACCGCCGATGGCGTGACGTCGAGCGCCCGCGCCGCGGCCGCCAGCGAGCGGGCTGTAGCGATCGCTGTGAAAAAGCGGATGTCGTCGGTCGAGATCATTAAGTCCAGACTTAATATAGGAATGACATTCGGTAAATTGCACTTAGCATGGAAACGGCTAGTCTCGCCGCATGTCATTAGCCCCCGTTTCGACGACAACGCATTCCCTCGCCGGGATCGAGACGCCCTGCCTGATTCTCGACGAGGACCGGATGCTGCACAACATCGCGCGCCTGAAGACGCGGCTGGCGCGGCTCGGCGTGCCGCTGCGCCCGCATCTGAAGACCGCGAAATCAATTCCGGCGGCGCGCGCTGTGATGGACAGTGCGGCCGGCCCGGCCGCGGTCTCGACCCTGCAGGAGGCGGAGGTGTTTGCCGCGGCGGGCGTAACGGACATCCTCTATGCCGTCGGCGTCGCGCCGCAGAAGCTCGATCGCGTGGCCGCGCTGCGGCGGCGGGGCGTGGACCTGTCCGTGGTGCTCGACAGCGTGGAACAGGCCGCGGCCGTCACCGCAATGGCGCGCATGACCAACGACCGCATTCCCGTGCTGATCGAGATCGATTGCGACGGCCATCGCGCCGGGGTCGGTGCTGATGACCCGCTGCTGGTCGAGATCGGCCGCGCGCTGCATCAAGGTGGTGCCGAATTGCGCGGCGTCATGGCCCACGCCGGCGAATCCTATTCCTGCCGCAGCGTGGCGGCGCTCGAACAAGCCGCCGAACAGGAGCGCGCCGCCGCGGTGGCCTGCGCCGAGGTGCTGCGCTCGGCGGGACTGCCCTGCCCCGTGGTCAGCGTCGGCTCGACGCCGACAGCGCATTTCGCACGCCGGCTCGATGGCGTCACCGAGGTGCGCGCCGGCGTCTTCATGATGTTCGATCTGGTGATGGCCGGAATCGGGGTCTGCGCGGTCGCGGACATTGCGCTGTCGGTGCTCGCGACGGTGATCGGCCATCGCGCCGATCGCGGCTGGACCTTCATCGACGCGGGCTGGATGGCACTGTCGCGCGATCGCGGTACCGCGAAACAGCCGATCGACCAGGGCTACGGCATCGTCTGCGATATCGATGGACGGCCCTATCCCGATTTGATCGTGACCGAAACCAATCAGGAGCACGGCATCATCGCCGTCCGTCCCGGCAGCACCGCGCCGCAGGCCGCGCTGCCTGTCGGCACGAAGGTGCGGATCTTGCCGAACCATGCCTGCGCGACCGGAGCCCAGCACGACCGCTATCACGTCATTGCCGCCGGCTCGGACGCCGTCAGGCAATGGGAACGGTTTCGCGGATGGTAGAAGACGGCGCTCAGCCCATGATTCGAGCCTATGACGCCGTTCTGTTCGATCTCTTGACCGCGCTGCTCGACAGCTGGACGCTCTGGAACAAGGTCGCGGGCTCCGATGAAGCCGGGCTGCGCTGGCGGGCCGAGTACCTCAAGAACACCTACGCCACTGGACGCTATCGGCCCTATGAGGATCTGGTGGGCGAGGCCGCGCACAATGTCGGGCTGCCCTTCGAACGTGCCGAGGAGCTTGGCGCGCGCTACGCGGAGCTCGATCCCTGGCCCGAGGTGCGCGAGGTGCTGCGGACGCTGCACGAGGCCGGCGTCGCGCTCGGCGTCGTGACGAACTGCTCGGAGCGGCTCGGCCGCATCGCAGCCGAGCGGATCGGCGTTCCCCTCGCTGTCTTCGTGACGGCCGAGCGCGCCGGCTATTACAAGCCGCGGCCACAACCCTACCAGCTCGCGCTCGACGAACTGCCGGTGCCGGCCAATCGATGCCTGTTTGTCGCGGGATCGGCGTATGATCTGTTCGGCACGGCACGTGTGCACTTGCCGACCTGGTGGCATAATCGGGCCGGAATGAACCTGCCGGAAGGGGCGCCCGCCCCGATCGTGGTTCGTGACAAGCTTGCGACCCTGCCGGCTTTCGTGCTCGGTCGCGACGCGTCCGGCCCGCCCGCGACTTGAGGACTGAATTGATGCCATCACCCAGCTACATCGACCCGCTCACCGGAAAGCTTTATCCGCTGGATGTCCCGCGCTGGTGCTCCGACGAGGGCAAGCCGCTGCTGATCACACCGCTGCCGGGCATATCCCGCGACGACATCGATCGTGGGACGCGGTCGCTGTGGCGCTATCGCGCGGCGCTGCCGGTCGAGATCAGGCAGCCGATCACGATGGGTGAAGGCTGCACGCCTGTCGTCGAGAAGCCGTGGGATGAGCTGCGGCCGCACTTCAAGCTCGAATGGTTCAATCCGACCTCGAGTTTCAAGGATCGCGGCACCACGGTGATGCTCTCCTTCCTGCGCCAGCTCGGCGTCGATGCGGTGCTGGAGGACTCCTCCGGCAATGGCGGCGCCTCCGTTTCGGCCTATGGCGCGGCCGGCGGCATGCGGGTCCGGATCCTTGCGCCGGCGACGACGTCGCCGATGAAGGTGGCGCAGATGCACGCCTTCGGCGCCGAGGTGCAGCTGGTCGAAGGGCCGCGCGAGGAATCCGAGGCGGAAGCGATCCGCCAATCGAAACAGATCTTCTATTCCAGCCACAACTGGCAGCCGTTCTTCCTGCAGGGCACCAAGTCGCTGGCTTACGAGATCTGGGAGGATTTCGGTTTCACCGCGCCCGACAATATCATCATGCCGGTCGGCGCCGGCAGCAGCCTGCTCGGCTGCTATATCGGCTTCAAGGAGCTGCTGGCGGCCGGACAGATCGCGCGGCTGCCGCGCCTGTTTGCCGCGCAGCCGCTGAACTGCTCGCCGGTCGATGCCAGTTTTGCCGCCGGCCTCGACACGCCGGTCGATCGCGCGGTCCGCAAGACCATCGCCGAGGGCACCGCGATCAAGCATCCGCTGCGGCTGAAGCAGATGATCGCGGCGCTGAGGGAGAGCGGCGGCGGCACCGTCGCGATCCCCGAAGACGGCATCGTCGCCGCATTGAAGCGGCTGGCGCACACCGGCCTGTTCGTCGAGCCGACCTCGGCCTCGGCTGCCGCCGCGCTCGACGTGCTGAAGCAACGCGGCGCGATCCGTCCGGCGGAGCGCACCGTCGTCATCATCAGCGGCACCGGCATCAAGGCGGCGTCGCTGATCACGGAGTTGCTCGCAAACGGCTGAAACGTCCTCAACCGCGAGAGAGGCTGCGAGTCCTAACCCGCCTTGCGCATCTTCAGGGCTTCGTAGAACGCCGTCTCGAAATTCATGTAGCCGATGAAGGATGTCGGATCGCCGAACGGCAGGATCTGGGTCGCCCAGAATCCGCCGAACCCGTTCTGGCGGTCGATCCAGTAGAACAGGTTGGCGAGGCCGGCCCAGCCGAGCGCGCCGGCGGGGCGGCCCGTCGGGGCCTGCTCGTCATTGATCATGAAGCTCAGCGCCCAGGACTTCGACTGGCCGGGGAAGAACTCGGCGTCGTTGGCGAGCGCGGTGATCACGCCGGTGATGGCGGTGACCTTGTTGTTGCCGAGATGGTTCTTTTCTGCCATCCGCACGGTCTCTGCCTTCAGGACGCGCCCGTGTTCGCCGGCCCCGTCGTTCAGCCACATCCGGATGAAGCGCATGTAGTCGCCGATGGTGCCGTAAAGCCCGTGGCCGCCCATGTGGATTTCCGGATTGGCCGGCAGCTCGAAATCCATCGGCGTGAGCGAGCCGTCGGCGTTGCGGGCGTGAATGCCGGCGAGCCGGCGACGCATCGCGTCGGTGAGCTCGAATGACGTGTCCTTGATGCCGAGCGGTTCGAAGATACGCGTCCTGAAGACCTCGCCGAGCCGGCGGCCGGCGATCGCTTCGACGATCTGGCCGCACCAATCCATGTTGGTGCCGTATTCCCATCGCTCACCCGGATCGAACAGCAGTGGGGTCATCAGCGACGCCTTGGACGCGGTGATGACGCTGGGCTGCCCCTTCTCCTGCGCGAGGCGGTTGTAGGTGTGGTTGATGAAGTCGTAGCTCAGACCTGCGCTATGGACCATCAGCATGCGCGTGGTGATGTCGCGCTTCGGCGCACGGAGCCGCGGCTCGCCCTTGTCGTCAAAACCTTCGATGACCTGGAGCTTGCCGATGTCGGGCGCATAGGTCTTGGCCGGCGCATCGAGATCGAGCTTGCCCCCCTCGACGAGTTGCAGCACGGCCGTCCCGGTGATCGCCTTGGTGGTGGAGAAGATCGCGAACACGCTGTCGGTCGTCATGTCCGCCGCCTGGTCGAGGCGGCGCTTGCCGGCGGCGCCTTCATAGATGTTGCGATGGCGATCGGTCACCATGGCAACGACGCCGGGAACGCGCGGGCTGGATGTCACGACGCCGTCGAGAATCGCATCTGCTGCCGCACTGAAATTCGTGCTCATTGTCGTCCTCCCATATTTGCTTTGTGATGTGATCGATCGTGGCGGCGCCGCAGGTCAGAAGACCGCAGCGCCGGATCACGACCAGGCGCTACTGCATGGCAAAACCCTGATAGCCACTCGCGGCAACCTCGTCGCATTTCTGGCGATAGGTGCCGACGCCGCCGCAATAGGACAGCACCCGGCGCGGCTTGCCCTCGACATTCGAGCCCAGGTACCAGGAGTTGGTCTTCGCGATCAGCGTTGCGTTGGCGGTCTCGTCGTGATGCGCCACCCACTGATCCTCGGTGTCCATGGTCGGCTCGATGACGTTGAGGCTCTTGCCGCGCAAATACTTGATGCAGTCGGCGATCCACTCGACCTGCTGCTGCAGGCACGTGGTCATGTTGCAGAGCGCGGCCGAGGGCGCGAGCGGCACCGCGGTTGTGAACAGGTTCGGATAGCCGTGAACCTGCAGGCCCATCGTGGTGCGGATGTCGCGGCCCCAATCCTCCTTCAACGACCGGCCGTCGCGACCGCGGATGTCGATGCGCGTCAATGCGCCCGTGCCGGCGTCGAACCCTGTCGCCAGGATGATGACGTCGAGCTCGTGAACAGTGCCGTCGGCGGTCTGGATGCCCTCGGGCGTGATGCGCGCGATCGGATTGCCCCTGACGCTGACGATCTCGACATTGGGCCGGAGGAAGGCTTCGAGGAAATTGCTCTCCAGCGGCACCCGGTGCGTGCCAAAGCCGTAATCCGACGGAATCAGCAACTCGCACAGCTTGGGATCCTTGATCCGCTCGCGCATCTTCTCGCGCACGAATTCGGTGATCTCGGCGTTGATGGATTCGTCGAAGAACAGTTCGGCGAAGGATGCAACCCACAATTTGAGGGATCCGTCGTTCCAGCAGTCCTCGATCACCTGGCGACGCTGCTGCGGCGTCAGATCGGCCCAGGCGTGCTCGAAGTCGAACTCGAATCCGGTGAACGTCTTCGGCAGCCGTTCGGTAAGGAACTTGAATTTCGACTTGTATGCTTCGGCATCCGACGCATCCCATTTCGGGTTCTTCATCGGGATGCTGTATTGCGGCGTGCGGATGAACACCTTGAGATGACCGGCCTCTGCCGCGATCGTCTGGATCACCTGGATTCCGGTCGCGCCGTTGCCGACCACGCCGACGCGTTTGCCGGCGAGCTCGATCGGCCCCTTGGGCCAGCGCGCGGTGTGGAACAGCTTGCCCTTGAATGTCTCCTGTCCCGGGAAGGACACGTGCGGGGCCGAGAGCATGCCGCAGCAGGTGACCAGGAACTGGGTGTCGATCACATCGCCCTGGTCGGTCGTCACCAGCCAGCGTTGCGTCGCCTCGTTGAAGTGCGCGCTCCTGACCGTGGTGCTGAACTGGATTTCCTTCTTGAGGTCGAGGCGGTCGGCGACATAGTTCAGCCAGCGCTCGATTTCCGGCTGGCCCGGGAACCGCTCGCTCCAGCTCCAGCCTTTGTAGAGATCCTCGGAGAACAGGTACTGATAGGTGTGGCCTTCGGAATCGAAGCGCGCGCCGGGATAGCGGTTCCAGTACCAGGTGCCGCCGACGCCTGACCCGGCATCGATCGCCCTGACGTTCAGTCCCTGCTCGCGCAGGCGGAACAGCTGATAGAGACCGGCGACGCCGGCGCCGACGACAACGGCGTCGAGCTTGGTCGTGGCACGCGCACCATTGCTTCCGTTGGACCTTGTGACGGCCTCGGTCATTGTTTCCTCCTGTGTTTTGCTTCACACACGCTCCCACCCCGCCGTGTCGCCGGATGATGGTGCGTTGCGTCAATTGGGTCTCGGCCGCACGCAGTGTGCCGAAACGCAGGGCAGGCTACGGGCCGTTCGACCTGATGGCTTGGATGAAACCGACAATCTCTTGAACGCCGCCGTTCAATCGAACCACCGGCCATTGGTCGGCTTGGCAACCGGCGAAAGTGGCCTATTCTGCGCCCAGCCATCCGGCCAAGAAGCAGCGGTCAACTGCGCCAGGGATTCCAGGGACAGACTCCAAGGAGGAGGCTCGCGCGATGGGCCAGTTGATCACGGTCGAGGAGCTGCCGCGCTACGCTCCCGGCGAGCTGAAGCTGGATAGTGCGGCGGTCGGGCGGAACGATTTCCGGCTGCGGATTTTCCGTTATGCGCCGTCGGACATCTGGGTTCCGCCGTCGGCCAACTTCCTCCTCGTGCTCTATCGCGACGGCGTGACGTCGATGAATCGGCGTGTCACCGGCGCGTGGAAGCAGGATCACGTCGGTCGCGGCGTCACCTCATTGCTGACCCGCGCGGAGCCATCGAGCTGGCACTGGAAGAATGACATCGAGGTCACCCATTTCTATATCGCTCCCGCGCTCATGATGAAGACCGCGAGCGATGCCTTCGACCGCGATGCCGAGACGATCGAACTGCACGATTTGCTCAAGGCCGAAGATCCGATGCTGACCTGGATCAACGACCAGATGGTTCAGGAGGTTGCCGCAGGAGGTCCGGGCGGACGCCTCTGCTATGACGCGCTGGCATTGCAGACGAGCGTGCACATCCTGCGCAAATATGCGGCGATCGAGTTCAAGATGCCGTGCGCGCAGGGGCGTTTCAGGCCGGCGCATGCAAGGCTGATCGAGGACTATATCGAACAGAACATCTTCCGAAACATCACGCTGGAGGAGCTGGCGACCATCTGCAATTGCACGCCGATCCAGTTCGCCCGCAAATTCCGGGTGCATTACGGCATGCGGCCGCATGCCTATGTGCTGCGGCGCAAGGTGGAGCATGCGTGCCAGCATCTGCGCAAGGACCGCGTGGCGCTGAAGGAGATCGCGCTGCTTGCCGGCTTCGCCGACCAGAGCCATCTCAACCGCGTGTTCCGGCAGCACATGAACGTGACGCCGGCGGAATACCGCAGGCAAGTCTGCGAGCACACCGCGCAGGCGTGAGAGCGCGACGCTGGCGGACCCTGCAACGGACTCACACCTTGTCGCGGCGGGCCCTTGATCGCGGCGCCGAGAATCTCCTCCGACGCGCCGTTGGAATGGACGTCGGCGGTGTCGCTGCGATTCACTCCGCCGGGCACTGCGTGGCGAGGACGACCGGCCGATCGAGACGCAGGCTCCACAGCGCGAGCAACAGCCCGACCGCGGTGATGAGCGCCGCCACCAGCGGCAGCGCGCCGAGGCCGAGGCCGCGATCGATGGTCACGCCGCCGGCCCAGGCGCCGAGCGCATTGCCGAGATTGAAGGCTGCGATGTTCAGGCTCGAGGCCAGCGTCCGCCCCTCCACGCCGGCGGCTTCGAGCACGCGGAGCTGCAGCGGCGCCACCGTCGCGAACGCCGCGATGCCGAGAATGAACAGCAGCGCCACCGCCAGCGCCTTGATCGAGACCACGGCGGCAAGCGCGACGAGGACGGCAGCAAGGCCGCCAAGGGAAACCAGTAATGCGCGCGCCAGTCCCTTGTCGGCGAGCCGGCCGCCCGCGACGTTGCCGATCGCTAGTCCAGCACCGAACACCAACAGGATCGGCGACACCGCAGCGTCGGAAAATCCGGTCAGCCGGGTCAGGATCGGCTGCACGTAGGTGAAGACCGCGAACAGGCCACCGAAGCCGAACACCGTCATCGCAAGCCCGAGCAGCACCTGCGGGCGGCCGAGCACCGCGAGCTCATCGCGCAGCGGCGCCGGCTTGTCCTTGGCGCCGACATGGCCGGGCACCAGCACGGCCAGCACGATGAAAGCGACCACGCCGATCACAGCCACGGCCCAGAACGCCGCGCGCCAGCCGAGCATCAGGCCGAACCAAGCGCCGAAGGGCACGCCGAGCAGGGTCGCGACCGTGAGGCCGATGAACATCGTGGCGATCGCCGAGGCGCGCTTGTCTTCCGGGACGAGACTTGTCGCCACCACCGAGCCGACGCCGAAGAAGGTGCCGTGCGCCAGCGAGGTGAGAATGCGCGCGGCCATCAGCAGTTCGTAGTTCGGCGCCAGCGCGCAGGCCACGTTGCCGAGCGTGAAGATCGCCATCAGCGCCAGCAGCACCGCCTTGCGCGGCATCCGCCGCGTTGCAAGCGTCAGGATCGGTGCGCCAACGAACACGCCGAGCGCGTAGCCGGAGATCAACAGCCCCGCCGCTGATACAGATACCTGCATGTCGGCGGCGACCTGCAGCAGCAGTCCCATGATGAGGAATTCGGTGGTGCCGATGCCAAAGGCACCGGCGGTCAAGGCAAGGACTGCAGCAGGCATGTGTCGCTCCGGATGAGGATTCCGCAATGCGACATAGCGGTCCGGACCAATAAGGATTAGAATGGCCGCAATCCAATCATTTGTGACGTGAATTCAAGATGGCCCGGTCAGACACCAATCGCTCCGGCGAGATGGACGTGTTCGTCCGTGTCGTCGATCTCGGCGGCTTCACCGCTGCCGCGAACAGCCTGCGCCAGACGCCGTCGGGCGTCAGCAAGCTGGTCTCCCGGCTCGAGACGCGACTCGGCACGCGGCTGGTCAACCGCACCACGCGCAAGCTGCAGCTCACCGAGGAGGGACAGGCCTTCTATCAACGCGCCCAGCGCATCCTCGCCGACATCGACGAGGCCGAACGCGAGGCCGCCTCCTGCGTGCCGCGCGGCCATCTTACCGTAAACAGCAATATCCCGTTCGGCATGCTGCATGTGATGCCGCTGCTGCCGCGCTTCATGCGCGAGCATCCGGACATCACGCTCGACATCGTGCTGACCGACACGCTGGTCGATCTGATGCAGGAGCGAGCCGATGTGGCGATCCGGGTCGGTCCGCTCGGCGCCTCGCGGCTGATCGCGCGCAAGCTCGGCACCAGCCGCATGGTGGTGGTCGCCGCGCCGTCCTATCTCGCCCGCTTCGGTGTTCCGAAGACGCCGGCCGACCTCACTGCGCACCGTGGCATCGGCTGGACCTTTCCACGCAGCATCCGCGGCTGGCCGTTCCGCCGTGCCGAGCGGATCGACGAAGCGCTGCCGCCACCGGTTGCCCGCGTCAGCGACGGCGAAGCCGCGCGTCAACTCACACTCGGCGGCATCGGGCTGGGACGGCTGGCGCTGTTCCACATCGGTCCCGATATCGAGGCCGGGCGTCTGGTGCCGGTGCTGCAAAACCTCAATCCCGGCGACCGCGAGGACATCCACGCGGTTTATGTCGGCCATGCCGGTCCGCTGCCGGCGCGGGTGCGCGCCTTCATCGATTTTCTCGCACAACACACCCGCATCGGCGACCCGGCGCTGCGCCGTGGCGCCGATGGGAAGTGGAAAGTCGTGCTTGGCGGGTGAATGTTATGAACGGATCTAGGTCCGCTTCAGCAGATAGAGATGCGTGACGTACGGAAACACCACCTCGTCGGCGTCACCGAGACCGGCCTCACGCAGGATGACGTCCGTCTTCTCGCGAAGGACTGCCTTCTCTGCATCAGGAAGATTAGCGACATAGCTGGTCGACACGACGCGCTCATAGACGCCCTGTCGCCCCATCCGATGCGGATGGTCCTGCACGATTTCCCTCTCGAGCACGAAGCGTGGATCGTTCAGGATCCAGCGCCAACGCCCCGAGCGTTGCCGGGGCGTGTCTCCCGCGTAGCCTTCAATCATGACGGACAACGCGTCGACCCACGGCGCGCGGTCATCCCTGTTGTTCCAGACCAGCGCAAGCGTCCCGCCGGGACGCAACAGTCGCGCGATCTCAGCGACCGACGGCTCGTTGTCGAACCAATGGAACGCCTGGGCGCAGGTGACGAGATCGACACTGCCGGTTGCAAGATCGATCGCATCGGCGCGCGTGTTGATCACCTCGATCCCGGCTTCGTTCGTCAGCCTGGCCGACATCTCGGCAACCGGCTCGACCGCGACCAGGCGCGCGGTCGAGGACAGATGCGGAAGCAGCAAGCGGGTGAACTTGCCGGTTCCCGCGCCGAGATCGACGACGCAATGCGCGGTTTGGAGTGGCAGCGCGGCGACAATATCGGCGGGATAGCTGGGACGGCCGGCCTCGTAAGCAGCAACCGCGACACGATAATTTTTGGCCGTGGGGTTGAGTGTCATCCGCTTCTCCTAGCCATGCTGTGCCGTGAACCCTGTCCGGCGGTATAGAGCAGCGGGCGCGCAGGACGGGAAGAGCGGGCCGATTCACGTTTCGCTGAACATTCGTCATCCTGGCGTCACAGCCTGTTCCCGGAGTGCGCGCAGCGCGTCAGAAAGGGTTGGCAAGTCCGGCCAAAGCCGCTAAAGGTCCACCCCCCTTTACATCACAAATCCGAGCATGACATGTCGAGCGCCCCGCCCGCCGTCTCGATTGGCGTCGATTTCGGCACCAGCAACACTGTGGTCGCGCTGTCCGACGGCGACGGCCGCGTCGAGGCGGTCAGATTCGACCATGGCGGCCGCACGCATAGCGTCTATGTGTCCGCGCTGTGCTTCTGGGAAGATCGGCCCGGCGCCGGCCTGCACCCGCGCGCCGAGGGCGGCCCCTGGGCGATCGAGCAGTTCCTCGAGGGACGGACGATCCATCGCTTCATCCAGTCGTTCAAGTCGTTTGCGGCGAGCTCGGCCTTCAACACCACCCAGATCTTCCGGCAGCGCTACAAGTTCGAGGACCTGCTCGCGGCGTTCCTGCGCACGCTGACGCGCCATGCCGGCGACGGGTTCGATCTCGGCGCGCCGACCATCATGGTCGGCCGCCCGGTGCGCTTCGCCGGCGGCAATCCCAATGACGAGCTCGCCATGCAGCGCTACCGCGCCGCGTTCGAGCGGCTCGGCGCCGGACACGCGCGCTATGTCTACGAGCCGGTGGGCGCCGCGTTCTCCTTTGCGCGCAGTCTCGACCACGACGCCACGGTGCTGGTCGCCGATTTCGGCGGCGGCACCAGCGACTTCTCGGTGATGCGCTTCTCGCGCAAGGGCGGCGCGCTGCGCGCCGAGCCGCTGGGACATGCCGGCATCGGCATCGCCGGCGACACCTTCGACTACCGTATCGTCGACCACATCGTCTCGCCGCGGCTCGGCAAGGGCAGCAACTACCGCTCGTTCGACAAGGTGCTGCCGATCCCCAACCATTATTATTCGAGCCTCGCCCGCTGGCATCAGCTCGCGATGATGAGGGGCAATGGCGATTTGCGCGAATTGCAGCAACTCGCGCGCACCGCGCTCGATCCGGCGCCGCTGCACGATTTCATCACCATCGTCGACCACGATCTCGGCTTTGCGCTCTACCGCGCCGTATCGGACACCAAGGTCGCGCTGTCGAGCCAGGACCGCGTCGAGTTCCGGTTTGCCCGCGAAGGCATCGATATCGGCGCGACCGTGACGCGCGACGATTTCGAATCCTGGATCGCCGACGACATCGAGCGGCTCGGTGCAACCGTCGACGAGGCGCTGGCAAAGTCCGGCATCACCGCGCACGACGTGGAAAAGGTGTTCCTGACCGGCGGCACCTCGTTCGTGCCGGCCGTGCAGCGCCTGTTCGCCGAGCGCTTTGGCGCGGCGCGGCTGACCTCGGCAGATCAATTCGAATCGATCGCCTATGGCCTCGCCCTGATCGGCCACACGCCCGATCCCGACCGCTGGACCTTCGCCGCGGCGGCGTGACGACACCCGTCGCGCCTTGATCCCGGCCCAATACGCGACTACATCACTGCGACCATCAATCCGAGAGGATGCCGATAGCCATGGATTTCACCCTGACCGCAACGCCCATCAGCCTTGCCCACGGGGATATCCATCACCATGCCTGCATCGATCTCGCTCTCGAATCTGACCCTGTCCGCGCCTGACGGCCGGGTTCTCCTCTCCAACATCGATCTCAATTTCGGACCCGAACGCACCGGCCTTGTCGGCAGGAACGGCGTCGGCAAGACGACACTGCTCGACCTGATCGCAGGCCGGCGCACGCCGCAATCCGGCACGGTCTCGGTTCAGGGACGCGTCGCCATGCTGCGTCAGACGGTTCAGCTGACACCGGACCAATGCGTCATCGATCTGTTCGGCGCGCGCCACACACTGGCCGCCCTGCGCCGCGCCGAACAGGGCCTTGCGACCACTGACGAGCTTGCGGATGTCGACTGGACGCTCGACACGCGTATCGCGTCCGCGCTTGAGCGCGTCGAACTAAGCACCGCTCTCGACGCGCCACTGACAACACTGTCCGGCGGGCAGGCCACCAGGGCCCGCCTCGCCGCGCTGACCTTTGCAGAGCCCGACTTTCTGTTGCTCGACGAGCCCACCAACAATCTCGATCGCGCGGGACGCGAGGCGGTGATCGACCTGCTCGCCGACTGGCGCCATGGCGCCATCATCGTCAGCCACGACCGCGAGCTCTTGGAGACCGTGGATGCGATCGTCGAACTGACCTCGCTGGAGGCCAGGCGCTACGGCGGCAATTGGAGCCAATACCGCGCGCGCAGGGACGTCGAGCTTTCGGCCGCAAGGCACGATCTGGCGGATGCCGAGAAGCGCGTCGCCGAGATCGACCGCAAGGCAAGGGAAACCACCGAACGGAAAGCACGCAAGGACGGCGCCGGCGCGAAGCAGCGCGCCAAGGGCGACATGCCGCGCATCGCCGCCGGGCTACGGAAGGATCGCGCCGAAGATAGCGGCGGCGAGAACGCCCGGCTCGCCGAGCGCCGGCGGACGCAAGCGCTCGAACTTGCCAGCGCGGCACGCCAACGCATCGAGGTGTTGCGACCGTTCTCGGTGCAACTGCCATCGACACATCTGCCGGCGAGCAGGATGGTGCTGCGGATCGAAGCCGCTGACGTCGGTTACGCATCGGAGGCGCTGATCCTGCGCGATCTCACCTTCTCCATCTCGGGGCCGGAGCGCGTCGCGATCACGGGCCCCAACGGCGCCGGCAAGACGACATTGCTCAAGCTCGTCAGCGGCGAGCTGTCGCCGTCGCGCGGCACTGTCGAGGTGATGACCCGCTTTGCGATGTTCGATCAGGCGGTCGGCCTGCTCGACGCCTCGGCCTCCATCCTGGATAATTTCCGGCGCATCAATCCGAATTCCGGCGAGAACGCCTGTCGCGCGGCGCTGGCTCGCTTCATGTTTCGCGCCGATGCAGCCTTACAGATCGTCTCCAGCCTGAGCGGCGGGCAGTTGCTTCGCGCCGGCCTCGCCTGTGTGCTAGGCGGCGTGACGCCGCCGCCGCTCCTGATCCTCGACGAGCCGACCAATCATCTCGACATCGCTTCCATGGAAGCGGTCGAGGCCGGGCTGCGCGCCTATGACGGCGCGCTGCTGGTCGTGAGCCACGACGAGACTTTCCTCGAGGCGATCGCGATCGGGCGCAGGTTGGACCTCGCTGCGTATACCCGCTAGCGATAGACGGGATTGTCCGGGTCCTCCCTCGGCACGGATCTGATTGCAGCCTGGTGGCCACGGCTCCCACCAAAATATCGAAAACAACCCCATGCAAAGTAGCCAGCGGCAATTGCTTTCACGCAATCAATGTTTCGAACAATGCGGCTGATCAGAGAGTGAACAGCCGAGCACGCGTCGCCTTGGGGTAGGTGGAAGGCGCGGTGCTCGGCTGTCAGGCCGCGCGGCGGTGCGGCCATCCCGCCAGCCTCGCTCATCCCCATGAACGAGGCCGTCGGAGCTCAATCTCGCCTGTTGCTAAATTCGCGCCCTCGAATGGAGCGCGTTTCTCCAAAGGGCAAATGCGATGAAGCTGGCCAGCAACAAAGAAACGGCACCGACCGCGATCAAGAAATGCGCGAAGGCCATCTTGGAAAATCCCGATTGATAAGCGTTACGTTATGCGGCGCGAGATGCACCGCAGCCTGGCAATCAAATGCACTTCAGGAATTGATTTGCCCTGCCGGCCGCCGCCGGACAGCCCGAAAGGTGGCTGGCACTGCGCTCTGCCCACCCTTCGATTTCAGAGAGGTTGTCGAGCCACTCGGCTCTTCGCTGCCTCTCATCGCGCGGTTCGTCACACCGCTCAACTGTCACCAGGATAATCGATAAAACTTTATCGACAATCGAAAGGAAAAATTAAGGTTAACCGAGGCGCGGCGCTGCTTTCGAAGTCGGCATACGCGCGCCAGCAATGACGCGAGCTTTTATCCGATCGAGGCTGCGCAACTGCCGCCGCGTCTGAGCTATGCGCGTCCGGTAGTCCGCGACAACGGTTGCGCGAGTCGCGCGCCCAAATCCGTCTGTGTCATGTTGAGGAGCCGGTGAGTCCGCGCAAAGCTTCGGGAGACAGCCTTGGCCCTGATCCGGCAGGGTGGCCTGCTACCCAAAGCGCGGCAGAGCGAAGGATGGCGGAGAGGGAGTCCGCCGCCCCTTCCGCGAAACCCGTGAGCTTTAACGCTCTCATTTGGCGTTCAGCTATCTGGCGAGTGCAAGCATGCTTTCGCCTGACCCCACCGGGGAGGAGAGACAATTTCGATTTGGGACCCACTATTTTCGCTCACCAGCCTTTGAAGTACCGTGGTTGGACCAACTTTAGGGGGTCTCATGAACAGGCGTTGCATATTTGGCCTTTGTGCAATCGCGTTGGTCACAATCCCTGCTTTCCCAAGCAACAGCAAGGCGCAAGGAAAGTCGCTCAAGGATCAACTCGTCGGCACGTGGATTTACGTGTCCAGCACAGGTAAGCGGGAGGATGGCAGCGCCGTGCCGCGGCCAAGCGCCCAAGGCGCGGTGACCTACACGGCCGACGGCCGCTTCCACTTCATCACGGTGCGCACCGACGTACCGAAGTATGCGTCGGGCGACCCAGCACGACCGTCCCCCGAGGAAGCCATGGCCGTTGCGTCGGGCGTGGTTGCCTACACCGGAACCTACACGCTGGACGAAAGCACGAAGACGGCTCACCTCAACATCGAGACGAGTTCGGTTCCGAATTTCGTCGGAGCGCCCAATCAGCGCCGGATCGTCACGTCGATTACCGACGAGGAATTGAAGCTCACGAACCCGCGCACACCCGCAGGTGTGACGCTGGAGTTGGTGTTCAAGCGGGCGAAGTGACCAGGTTGCCATGCCATCATCTGCGTCGAGACGATGACGCGATGACGTTCGCTATCGGTAGCCTGTCCGACGCTGGCGCTCCCTTTTCAATATCAGCGGTTGCGACGGCTCGCGATGGTGGCGCGGTACGAGCGCTGGCTGCCGCTTGCTGACGCTGGCGTGCCGTCCGTGCTGCTCTCCTGATTTCAGGAGAGCGCGGTGCTGACGCTGCCGCCGTCGTGCGAGCCCCCATCCTTGGCGGACTTGAATGACCGAATTGTTCAGCTGCTGGAGCGGGACATACGGCATACTCTGTGCGGAGGAAACAACGCACAGCGCGAGCGCAAACACGGTGGGTCTGACCATTTGCATCGTCTATGTCACGGAAAGCTCTGCCGATGACTTCACCATCGGCTTCGAGCATCTATAGGCCAGCGGCGTCGCGCCGCTCAGTAGTTCGGGCAAACCCAGTTGCCGTAGGCGTCGTAGCCACAGCCGCTGCGGTAGTAGGCCCCTGTCGCAGCTGCGCCGACTGCAGCCGCGCCCACTGCCGCTGCACCGACACCGTAGCCGCGATAGCCGTAGCGCCCGCCGCGCACAGCGACAGCGCCACCCCGATATCCACGAGCAGCGACAGCGCCGCCCCGTGGTCCTCGAACCGCGACAGCGCCGCCGCCGTGGTAGCCTCCAGCACGCATACCGCCGCCACGTCGGGCGAACGCGTCGTCGGGAGTGAAAGTGACCAGCAGCATGGCTGCGGCTGCCGAAGCGATGAGAACTCGACGGAACATTGGCGCACTCCTTCTTCGAGAGGAAAGCCGCGGACACCCGCACATAGCGAACCGCGGGTTGTCCGAAGCGTCGCGCGCGGGAGCTTCGCGCTTTTGATCTAGATCAAACCTCCAATTCATCGACGTGCTCCATCACTGTTGCAGTGACAGTTGTAAACACGGGTTACCCGCTTGAAGGGCTGTCAGCTGGTAGGCACCCTATCAAGTTAAGGATGTCGCTGATGAAAGCGCAGGAACCACGGCCTGACATTTCCACGGCTTTGACGGTGACACAGTTTTGCCAAATGTTCGACATCGAGCCAGAGCTGTATGCCGCGCTAAAGCGAACCGGCCAAGGTCCGCGCGAGGTCCGCACCGGACACTGCATCGTGATCCCGTCGGAATATGCCGCGCAGTGGCTCGTCAAGGCCGAGCCGCTGCGGGTGTTCGCGCAGCGCTATCTCTGCGGATGATCAACATTGCGCGTTTGGTCGAGCGCCTGCCTGCGCCTTGGCTTATTCAATTCATCCTTGCGCGTGTTGATGTCGAGCGGTCGATGAGCAGGATTGACCGGCCCGGCGCCTCTGTTGTGTCCGCCACGCTATCCACCGCAATCCGTAGCGGCTTGCCTGTCTCGCGTGGCCCAGCGATCCTCTCGCCATGGGCACCAAGTCACGCGAGGCGATTTACGACGGATCGGTCCGGGCGGCGGCAGAGCGGGCACGCAAGGAAGCCGACCGGCTCGCCTGCGAGGCGTGGGACAAGCGCGTGCTCGGATTTCAGGCTTCGGCGCAAGGCCTGCCGGGAGACCAAGGTCGGGACCGTCACGCAGGCGCTCTAGGCAAAGATGAAAAACTGGACAGTGATCGGCATCAAGAACGACTGGAAGAAGATTTTCTCGTTCGAGTAGAGGAGCAGAACAGATGAGTGACCTTGTCGTAATTGCATTTCCAACCGAGGCGAAGGCGGAGGAAGTTCGTCAAAAATTGCTGGCCATGCAGAAGGAGTATTTGATCGAACTCGGCGATGCCGTGATCGCGGTGAAAGACAGCAAAGGAAACATTAAACTAAATCAACTGATCAATACCACGGCTGCTGGTGCGGCTACTGGCGCCTTTTGGGGCACGCTGATTGGCCTGATCTTTTTGATGCCGCTTGCTGGTGCTGCCCTTGGCGCCGCGTCCGGCACGCTCAGCGGATATTTAACGGATGTCGGCATCAACGACAAATGGATGAAAGAGACTGCTGCCGCCGTTCAACCCGGAACCGCAGCGCTCTTCGTACTGGTGCGCAAAGTCACGGCGGACAAGGTTCTTGAGAGGCTCAAAGGAGAAGGTGGCACGGTGCTAAAGACTTCTCTCGACCACACTAAGGAAGCCGCCTTGCAAGCGGCTCTGGCGGAGGTCAAAGCGGCGGTACCGGCTGCGCCTCCTGATTTGCCGGGCGTTTGAAACGATTACGACGCCTCCCGACGACCGCTGCTCGTCCAAATAGAGGAGTCTGCTCAATACCTTGCCTGGTTTGAGTGGCGGAGAGGGAGGGATTCGAACCCCCGATAGGCTTGCACCTATGCCGCATTTCGAGTGCGGTGCATTCAACCACTCTGCCACCTCTCCGATGGCCCGGGTGATTTGCGCCACCCGCGGTCGGGGCGTGTTCTAGGCGAGGATGGCGGGCCAGACAAGGCGCTGCAACAATATTTCCGTCAGCCGTGCCTCGCCCCATCGAAGCACCGGGGGTGATGCAAGAAAGCGCGCGGAAACAAAGCGCTAGCGGGACGGTTCTGGTTCGGTCGGCGCGCCGGCCAACCAGAAGGAGCAGGAGCGGACCATGGAGCATGTGACGATTCGGGCCAATGGCGCGGCGTTCCGCGTCGCGCGGACCGGGAGCGGCAAGCCGCTGCTGCTGTTGCACGGCTGGCCGGAATTCTGGCTGACCTGGAAGCCGGTGATGGCGCGCCTCGCCGACCGCTACACCCTGATCGCGCCCGACCTGCGCGGCTTCGGCGACAGCGACAAGCCCACCGGCCCCTACGGGCCCGATCAGCATACCGACGACATGCTGGCGCTGCTCGACGCGCTCGGCATCGACAAGGCCGGCGTGGTCGGTCACGACGTCGGCGGCGCGGTGATGCAGCCGCTCGCCCGCAAGGCGCCCGAGCGCATCGCCGGCCTGTTTTTCTTCGATTTCGTCTATCCCGGCATCGGCCCGCGGATGGCGGCGCCCGACCGGCTGAACCACATCTGGTACCAGTCGTTCCACCAGATGGAGATGGCGCCCGCGCTGGTCGGCGCCAGCCGCGACAATTGCCGCATCTATATCAGCCATTTCCTGCACAATTGGGCACACCGCAAGGCTGCGTTCGACGACGTGATCGAAGACTTCGCCGACAATTTCTTCAAGCCCGGCAATCTCGCCGGCGGCTTTGCGCATTATCGCGCTTCTCATGCGGGGCGCGTGAAGATGATGCAGGGTGAAGCCCCCGCGCTGCCGCCGATCAGCGTGCCGACCTGCATCCGCTGGGCCGAGCACGATCCGCTGTTTCCCTATGCCTGGACCGACCGGCTCGGCGAGACCTTCACCAATCTGGACCTGAAGATGTTTCCCGATGTCGGGCATTTCCCGCATCGCGAGGACCCCGACCGCGCGGCCGCCGAGATCGCCGGCTTTTTCGAGCGGATCAATTGGAGGTAGAAAGTGGTGGGACCGCCAGGACGCGACAAAAACTGGCGGTCCCGTGCCGCTTCTCAAAAATGCTGGCCGGGAAGTGCGGCTTCGCCGGTCGGCGGGAGCGACACGGGTCACGGTAGCGGCCGACGCCGAAACGGCAACGCGAACCCGATCTTAACCTAACCGATCAACCTTACCGCGCGATCGGCTGACACAAGCGAGCTTCAAGCGTCCGAGGCTCAGGCGTCGGCCTTTTTGGCTTTCTTGGCCTTCTTCTCGCTCTTGTCGCCCTCGTCGTCCTTGTCCTTCTTCTCGGCTTTCTTGTCGTCCTTGCCGTTGTCTTTCTTGCGATTGGTGTAGCGGGCGTTGCCGAGCCCGGTTCCGATCGTCAACACGCCCCAGCGCGCGACATCCTGTATGAACGGGACCTCGGCCAGCCCCTGCGCCACGCCGTCATTATGCATCACGATCGCGGTGTCATGATCGCCGATCTGCGGGATCGCCTCGACCAGGCTCGCCGGCAGGTTGAATTTGCTGCTCTCCCAATTGCCCGGCAGATTCTGCGCGCCCTTCTCGATCGAGCCGTCCTCCTTGATGACGCCGGGACAGGAGATGCCGATGAATGGCGCGAGCTTGAGATTCGCCTTCTCGGCCTCGGCGATCAGATCCTTCAGCATCTTCACCAGCCGCTTCACCGCGCCTTCGCGCGTCGGCTCGTCGTCGGCGTGGCGCCACAGCTCCGATTTCCAGACCGTTGCCTTGGAGAGATCCGGCTCCTTCTTCCAGCGCGTCTCGACGACGCCGCAGCGGATATTGGTGCCGCCGATATCGACCGCGAGCACGCCGTCATGGGCCTCGAAGATCCACGATGGTGCCAGATGCAGCGTGCCGATCAGGCCGGCGTCATCGGGGTGAAAGCGGATCGGCACCAGATCGACCTTGAGACCCTCCGACTTCAGGATGATGTCGGTGCGCGCGATCGCGAGCTCGCCGAGCCTGGAGTCGCGAAAGCCGCCGCCGACCACGATGCGCTCGGTCTTCGCCCAGGCCTTGGTGTTGAGGAAGCGCCGCGTCACATAGGCGAGTTCCTGCGCGAACTCCTCGATCGCGCTGTGCACGACCGCGGAGGCCTCGGTGTCGTCGCCGACCAGCAACTCATCGAGCTTCTTCTTGCTGATCTTGTCCGACGGCTCGTCGCCGAACGGATCTTCATCCGACTTGCGCAGTGGCTTGCGCCAGCGGTCCAGGATCTTGCGGAAAGCGCCCTTTGAGGCGCGATCGCCAAGGAAGCCCTCGTCGTCCTTCAATTCGATGTTGAAGCTGTCGATGTCGACAGATGGCAGCCGCGCGGCACCGTGGTGCGCGATGCCCGTGGTCAGTCCAGCGTCGTCAGCCATTTAGCCCTTGCCTGCCCGCTTGAGGTTCCCAGCACTAACGACCGGGAACTCAAATGGTTGCTTCCCGCGCGGCGCTTTGGCCGGCGCGGGAGGCAATTCGCAAGGCGTCAGGCTGCCTTGACGCCGTAGCGCGCCGCAGGCGTGCTGCGGGACAGGTTCGGCATCAGCTTCTGACGGGCGGCCTCATAGGCTTGCCAGTCGGCAACCTCGGGCAACGACGGCACGGTGATGACTTCGCCTTGATCGAGCCCGGCCAGCGCGGCATCGACCATGTCCTCCGCCTTCATCACAATCTGGCTGGGCAGATGCTCGACCGGCGTGCCGGCCACGTCCCAGAACTCAGTCGCCGTGGCGCCCGGCAGCACCGCCTGGACCCGGATGTTCTTGTCCTTCAGCTCATGCTGCAGCGACTGGGTCAGCGCCAGCACAAAGGCCTTGCTGCCGCCGTAGACGCCGTTGAGCATTTCGGGCGCGACGCCGACGACCGAGGCGATGTTGACGATGGTGCCGCTGCCACGCGCGACCAATCCCGGCACCGCCGCATAGGTCAGGCGCATCAGCGCGTCGACATTGAGCGCGATCAGGTCGCTCATCTTGTCGACATCGGATGCGAGCAGCGGCGCGGTGGCACCGACGCCGGCGTTGTTCACCAGCACGCTGATGCCGGCATTGCTGCGCAGAATGGATTCGATCCGTGCAACGTCACCGCGCTTGGCGAGGTCGGCGGCAACGATCTCGATCGATCGGCCTGTCTCCGCCGACAGACGCCTGGCGAGCCCATCGAGGCGCTCACGGTTGCGTGCGACGAGGATCAGATCGTAGCCACGCCGTGCGAGCCGGTCCGCATAGATGGCACCGATTCCGGACGACGCACCGGTAACGAGCGCCGTTCCCTTGGCTGACTTGGTCATGTTGGTCTCCTGTTTGACCTGGACGGCCGGACTTGGCCGCTGCTCAGGTTCTACAGGCCCCCTTGCATGTCTCAAATGTCATATATACACCTTTTTAGGACACAGATTCCCGTCGGAGGGTTCTATGCAGGAGATCGGCTTCGTCGTCTTCCCGGAGTTTCAGGTGATGGGGTTTGCCGCCATCACCGCCTTCGAGGTTGCCAATTTGATCGCAGGCGAACGCTTCTATGAGGTCACGCTGCTGTCGGAGCACGGTGGCCCGGTGCGATCCTCTGCCGGCTTCAATGTCGAAACGGAAGCCTTTGGCGATCGCAGCTTCGACACGCTGTTCATTGGCGCCGGCCATGAGCTTCATCCGGCGTCGCCAAAATTGACCGACTACATTCGCCACGCCATGACGGCATCGCAGCGCATCGCCGCGCCTTGCATCGGCGCTTTTTCACTGGCTGAGGCAGGCCTGCTCGATGGCCGGCGCGTTTCCACGCACTGGCAATTTGCCGCAGAATTGCAGGCACGATTTCCCAGGCTCAAGGTCGACTAGGACCGCATCTACATCGTCGACGGGCCGATCTGGACCTCGGCCGGCATGACCGCGACGATCGACCTGGCGCTGGCGATGGTCGAGCATGATCTCGGCATCGAGGTCGCGCGCTCGGTGGCGCGCAAGCTTGTCGTCTATCACCGCCGCACCGGCGGCCAGTCGCAGTTTTCAGCGCTGCTCGAGCTCGAGCCGAAATCCGACCGCATCCAGAACGCGCTGAACTATGCCAAGGCTCACCTGCGCAACGAACTCTCGGTGGAGGAGCTCGCCGAGATCGCACGGCTCAGCCCGCGCCAGTTCAGCCGCGCGTTCCGCGCCGAGACCGGGCAGTCGCCCGCCAAGGCGATCGAGCAGCTCCGGGTCGAGGCTGCCCGAGAATTGATCGGCGACGGCCGCCATTCGATGGACGAAATCGCCGGCGAAACCGGCTTTGCCGACCGCGAACGGATGCGGCGGGCGTTCCTGCGGGTGCTGGGCCAGCCGCCGCAGACCATCCGCCGGCACGCCAGGGCCGCCGCCCAGACCGCGGCTTGAGGCCAATCTGGGCCAAAATCACGCCAAACCCTTCATTTTTGGCCGGTTTTTGCCCCGCTTTACCTTGACTCTCGGTCGTATGCGGCTATAAGTCCGCGCATCCGGCGCGGGGATTTTCTCGCGCCGATCGTTTTTGTGCGATCCAGTTTGGGAATTCATTCCCTTCGCGCGAAACACATAACCCATAGCGACTGAACAAAAAGCCGACCCGGGCTAACCGTCCGAGGCCGGAACCGAACACGAAGGAATCAAACGATGTTCGCAGTCATCAAAACCGGCGGCCGGCAGTACCGTGTCGTTCCGAATGATGTACTCGAGATTGGCAAGATCGCCGGCGATGTCGGCACGATCGTGCAGCTAGGCGAAGTTCTGGTGCTCGGCGGTGACACGCCGGTGCTGGGAACGCCCACCGTGGCAGGCGCCACCGTTGCGGCCGAAGTGCTGCAGCACAAGCGCGGCGCCAAGGTGATCGCGTTCAAGAAGCGTCGCCGCAAGAATTCACGCCGCAAGCGCGGCTATCGCGACGAGCTCACGGTGCTTCGCATCACCGAGATCCTCGCCGATAACGCCCAGCCGACCGTCGGCCCGCGGCCGAAGAAGGAAAAGGTCGCAGCGCCCGCCGATGATGGCGAGGACGCAGCACCGAAGGCGGCCAAGAAGAAGGCGCCCGCAAAGGCGCCGGCCGCAAAGAAGGCTCCGGCCAAGAAGGCCGCGGCCAAGAGCTAACAAGAAGTGATCGTCGCGCTTTCAGATTTGAAGCGTGACAAAACGTGAAATGATTCCGTCAAGGAATTGATCTAGAGATCAAAGCGAAGTCGGAGACGAGCTATGGCTCATAAAAAAGCAGGCGGTTCATCGCGTAACGGACGTGATTCCAAGGGCAAGCGCCTTGGCGTCAAGGCGTTCGGTGGCGAGCGCGTGATCCCCGGAAACATCATCGCGCGTCAGCGCGGCACCACCTGGCATCCTGGCCTTAATGTCGGCATGGGCACCGACCATACTCTCTTCGCCAAGATCGAGGGTCATGTCGAGTTCCGTGCCAAAGCCAACGGCCGCACATTCGTATCGGTTATTCCGATGGCGGAGGCGGCCGAGTAGACGGTGGACACACATGAGTCCGCCGGGTCCTGTTGAACCGGCGGAGTCGCAAAGGGCTCCAAGGGGAGGCGGGATGACCGGCCTCCCCTTTTCGTTGCGCGCGTTCCGGTTCGACCGCGCGTGACGTTCCAAGCGTTGCGTACCGATTGTCGCATCACAGGAGCTCGACATGTTGCAGGACATCCCGACGCCGACCTTGCGCGAGGCAAGAGCATGCGTCCTCGAGACCGAACGGCTGACATTGCGCAAGCCGACGCTCGCGGACGTAAAAGCAATTGCACGCCTCGCCGACGACCGCCGCATCGCGGAGAACACCCGCCGCCTGCCGCATCCCTATACCCAGGACGACGCCATCGACTTCGTGCGCGCACTCGGCGCGGGCGGGCGCGAGACCGTCTTCCTGATCGAGAACAATCACACGCCGATCGGCATGGTCGGCATCGACTGGCGCGAGGAGACCGCGGCCGAACTCGGCTACTGGCTCGGCGTCGACCATTGGGGCCAGGGCTTTGGCACCGAGGCTGCGCGCGCGGTGATCGACTACTTCTTCGAGGAATTCGATCTCGACCAGCTGATCGCGGGCGCCCGCGTCGTCAACCCGTCGTCGCGCAACATCCTGGAGAAGTGCGGCTTCCAGTGGAGCGGCGTCGAGCTGCATCGCTTCGAGGCACTGGGCTCATCGAGCCCGGTGGATGCCTTCCGGCTGTCGCGCGGCGTCTGGGCCTCGCTGAAGAGCTGGAATAGTTCGACCCGGCGGCACGGATAAATCGCGTCATTGCGAGGAGCGAAGCGACGAAGCAATCCATTTCACCGCTCGCGGCAGGGTGGATTGCTTCGCTTCGCTCGCAATGACGGCCGTGCGATTTCATGCCGGCGGATTCACCGAAGAGTCTCCGCGTCCGAGCTGTTGCTCACGCACGAAGATGTAGAGGCCGGCCGCGATGATGATCGCGGCGCCGACGATGGTGGCCCAGGACGGCACGTCGCCGAACACCACGAAGCCGAAGATCACCGCCCAGACGATCATCGAATATTGGTAAGGCACCACCACGCTCGCCGGTGCGAGCTTCAGCGAACGATTGACGCACAATAGCGCCGCGACCGAAATGATGCCGGCGGTGAAGAACAGCACGAGACTGCCGGCGCTCGGCGTCACCCAGCCGAACGGCGAGAGCACCGCGCCCAGGATGAACGTGCCGCCGAATTGCGATGTCGCGAGCACGATATCGGGCGTCGCGCGCAGCGAGCGCGTGATCAGCATCAGCACCGCAAACGACAGGCTGCCGCCAAGCGCGATCATCGCCGGCCAGCTGATCGTCTGCGCCGATGGCCGCAGCGCGATCAACACCCCGCAAAAGCCGACCAGGATCGCGGTCCAGCGCCGCCAGCCGATATGCTCGCCGAGCACGAGGCCGGACATCGCGGTGACGAAGATCGGCCCGGCCAGATAGTAGGTGATGACGTCGGCGAGCGGCAGATAGACGGTCGCCAGGAAGAACGCGGCGACCTCCAGCGTCGACAGCGTGACACGCAGCAATTGCAGCCACGGCCGCTCCAGATGCAGGAAATCAGCCCGCCGCTGCCACACGATCGGCAGCAGCACGAGCAGCGCCGCGCAGGCACGCAGCCACAGCAATTGCCCGACCGAATAGGTGGCGACGATGAATTTGCCCATCGCGTCGCCGAACGAAAACATGAAGATCGACAGCAGCATCAATCCGATGCCGGCGAGCCGCGCCGATCGATCGTCATAGGAGGACAGTTTTGCGAACAGGCTCATGAATAGACTTGCGTTCCTTCGTCATGGCCGGGCCTAGCCGTTCGAAGAACGGCGTCGCTTCCGCTCGCCTACGCCCGGCCATCCACGTCTTCGCTCCGAGTCGCCCGGTTTTAAAGACGTGGATGCCCGGGACAAGCCCGGGCATGACGAATTGAACGGATTGCCGCACCTGTATCGCTGCGATACCGGTAGCTCACACCGGTAACAAAAAGAGCAGGAAACGCCGCATGAGCGAATTCGACCCCACCCAGCATCGCATGGTCCCCGCGCAGCGCTGGTTCGAGGATTTCGTGCTCGGCGAGCGCTTCGTGATTCCGAGCCGGACCCAGACCTCGGCGGTGTTCGCGGCGTTCCAGACCGCCAGCGGTGACACCCATCCGATCCATTACGACGTCGAATATTGCCGCACGCGCGGCATGCCTGACCTGCTCGCCCATGGCTTCCAGACCCTGGTGCACACCGCGCCCGGCGCGGGCCTGTTCCCCTATGTCGTGGAGGAGTCGCTGGTCGGCTTCCTGGAACAGTCGAGCAAGTTCCTGAAACCTGTCTATGCCGGCGACACCATCTACCCGGCGCTGGAGGTGATCGAGCTCGTCCCGGGCCGGACCACCGGCGTCGTGACGCTGCGCTCGACCGTGCATAATCAGCGCCGCGAGCTGGTGCTTGAAGGAATGCAGAAATTCCTGGTGCGGCGAAGGCCGGCATAGAGCATGATCCGGAAAAGTGTGAAGCGGTTTTCCGAGAAGATCGTGCTCAAACAACAAGCCGGGGCCGCAAAAAGGCCCGAAAATTAAGGCTTTTCGCCGAAGTCAGGGCCTTTCCGGGTTGCCGCAGCGGCCCCCCTGCCCTAACTAGAGCAGATCATGAAATTCCTCGATGAAGCAAAAGTCTATATTCGCTCGGGCGACGGCGGCAATGGCTGCGTCGCGTTCCGGCGCGAGAAGTTCATCGAGTTCGGCGGTCCCTCCGGCGGCAATGGCGGCCGCGGCGGCGATGTCATCATCGAGTCCGTCTCTGGGCTGAACACGCTGATCGACTACCGCTACCAGCAGCACTTCAAGGCGCCAAAAGGCACCAATGGCATGGGCAAGGACCGCCATGGCGCCAACGGCAAGTCGATCATGCTGAAAGTGCCGGTCGGCACCCAGGTGTTCGACGAAGACCGCGAGACGCTGCTGCACGACTTCACCGAGCTCGGCGAGAAATTCGTGCTGGCTGAAGGCGGCAATGGCGGCTTCGGCAACGCGCATTTCAAATCTTCCACCAACCGCACGCCGCGCAACGCCAATCCCGGTGCGCCGGGCGAGGAACGCTGGATCTGGCTGCGGCTGAAGCTGATCGCCGACGCCGGCCTGGTCGGCCTGCCCAACGCCGGCAAATCGACCTTCCTGTCGGTGGTCAGCGCGGCGCGGCCGAAGATCGCCGACTATCCCTTCACCACGCTGCATCCGCAGCTCGGTGTGGTGAATTACGGCGGCCGTGAATTCGTGCTCGCCGACATCCCCGGCCTGATCGAAGGCGCGCACGAGGGCGCGGGCCTCGGCGACCGCTTCCTCGGCCATGTCGAGCGCTGCCGCGTGCTGCTGCATCTGGTCGATGCAACCTGCGAGCATGCCGGCAAGGCCTACAAGACGGTGCGCACCGAGCTCGAAGCCTATGATGGCCAGCTCGCCGACAAGATCGAGATCGTCGCGCTCAACAAGATCGACGCGGTCGCGCCCGACGAGCTGAAGAAGCAGAAGGACCGCCTCAAGCGGGCCGCGAAGAAGACGCCGTTGCTGCTGTCAGGCGTGACCGGCGAAGGCGTGCAGGACGCGCTGCGCACGCTGGTCGACGTGATCGGTGAGGCGCCGGTATCCAACAAGGCCAAGGCTCAGGCGGAGCCGTGGGCGACGCCGCTGCCGCAGGGTTGAACGGCACCTCGATTTCCCCAGCCACCTCGTGGCGCATATTGCTTCCATCTTCCTGCCAGACCGCACCCATGAAACGCCCCGCGCTCAAGAACTTTCGCCGCATCGTCGTCAAGGTCGGCTCATCGCTGCTGGTCGACTCGCAGGCCGGTGAGGTGCGGGCGTCCTGGCTCGCCGCGCTGGTCGACGACATCGCAAAGCTGCACAAGGGCGGCCGCGAGATCATGGTGGTGTCGTCGGGCTCGATCGCGCTCGGCCGCAGCCGCCTGAAGCTGCCGCGCGGACCGCTGAAGCTCGAGGAGAGCCAGGCGGCCGCGGCGGTCGGCCAGATCGCGCTGGCGCGGATCTGGTCGGAGGTGCTCGGCCATCACGATATCGGCGCCGGGCAGATCCTCGTGACGCTGCAGGACACCGAGGAACGCCGCCGCTATCTCAACGCGCGCTCGACCATCGCAAAGCTGCTCGAATGGCGCGCGGTGCCCGTGATCAACGAGAACGACACGGTCGCGACCACCGAAATCCGCTACGGCGACAATGACCGCCTCGCCGCCCGCGTCGCCACCATGACCAGCGCCGATCTGTTGATCCTGCTGTCCGACATCGACGGCCTCTACACCGCGCCGCCCGCGGTCGATCCCGACGCGAAGCTGATCCCGGTGGTCGAGAGCATCACCTCGGAGATCGAGGCGATGGCGGGCTCGGCCGGGTCCGAACTGTCGCGCGGCGGCATGACGACCAAGATCGAAGCCGCGAAGATCGCGACCACCGCCGGCACCCACATGTTGATCGCTTCCGGCAAGATCGAGCACCCATTGCAGGCGATCGCCGACGGCGGCCGCTGCACCTGGTTCCTGACCCCGGCCAATCCGGTCACCGCGCGCAAGCGCTGGATCGCCGGCTCGCTCGAGCCGAAGGGCACGCTGACCATCGATGCCGGCGCGGTCGCGGCGCTGCGCGCCGGCAAGAGCCTGCTGCCGGCCGGCGTGATCAGGGTCGACGGCCAGTTCGCCCGCGGCGATGCCGTGGTGGTGCGCGGGCCCGACACCCATGAGATCGGCCGCGGCCTGGTCGCCTACGACGCCGAGAACGCCGAGAAGATCAAGGGCCGCTCCTCGCCCGACGTGATGGCGATTCTGGGCATCAGCGGCCGGTCCGAGATGATCCATCGCGACGACCTGGTGATCGGCCCGGCGGGGGCGATCCCGGCCAAATAGGTCATTGGCCGACGGGGGCGGCCTCCCGCCCACCTGCCATGCCGGTTCCGTGCCTCGCCAACCCATCAATTGCCATGCTAGAACATGGCCTTAATCCAAGCTGGGATTTCCATGAGCGCGCCCCTGAAGGCGATCGACGGCAACGCCGATCTCGCCGCCCTGATGACCGACCTCGCCGCCAAGGCGCGCGCTGCCGCGCGCGTGCTGGCGCTGGCGCCGCCGGAGCAGAAGGACCGGGCGCTCGCCGCGATCGAGCGCGCGATCCGCGGCAACGCGCCGGCCATTCTCGCCGCCAATGCCGAAGATGTCGCCGAGGCGCGGGCTGCCGGCATGACCTCTGCCTTCGTTGACCGCCTGACACTGACGCAGGCGCGCGTCGCCGGCATGGCCGATGGCGTAGCCACCGTGCGCGAAATTATTGATCCGGTCGGCGCCGTCACCGAAAGCTGGCAGCGTCCGAACGGCATGACCATCGAGCGCGTCCGGGTGCCGCTCGGCGTGATCGGCGTGATCTTCGAAAGCCGCCCCAACGTCGCCGCCGACGCCGGCGTGCTTTGCCTGAAGTCCGGTAACGCCGTGATCCTGCGCGGCGGCTCCGACAGTTTCCGCTCCTGCCGCGCGATCCATGATTGTCTGGTGCAGGGCCTGCGTGAAGCCGGCCTGCCTGAGGCCGCGATTACCTTGGTGCCGACCCGTGACCGTACGGCTGTCGGCCTGATGCTGACGGGATTGAACGGTGGCATCGACGTGATCGTGCCGCGCGGCGGCAAGAGCCTGGTCGCACGCGTCGAGGCGGAAGCACGCGTTCCGGTGTTCGCGCATCTCGAGGGCGTCAACCACATTTATGTCGATGCCAGCGCCAGGCTCGATATGGCCAAGGCGGTCGTGCTGAACGCCAAGATGCGCCGTCCCGGCGTCTGCGGCGCCGTCGAAACCCTGCTGGTCGATCGCAAGGCCGCCGCGACGAAGCTGAAACCGCTGGTCGAGTTGCTGATCGATGCCGGTTGCGAGGTGCGCGGCGACACCTTCGTGCAAGGCGCCGATGCCAGGGTGAAGCCCGCGTCCGACGAGGACTGGGACACCGAATATGAGGACGCGATCATCTCGGCGAAGATCGTTGACGACCTCGATGAAGCGATTGCGCATATTCAAAATCACGGCTCGCATCACACCGATGCGATCGTGACGGAGGATGCCGCTGCCGCGCAAAAATTTCTCAACGAGGTCGATTCGGCAATCGTGCTGCACAACGCCTCGACCCAGTTCGCCGACGGCGGCGAGTTCGGTTTCGGCGCGGAGATCGGGATTGCCACCGGCAAATTCCACGCCCGCGGCCCGGTCGGCGCCGAGCAGCTGACGAGCTTCAAGTACCGCGTCCACGGCACCGGGCAGACACGGCCGTGACCATTGTCGCACGCGCACGGTAGACCATTGCAGCAAGCCCCGACCGTGCCGCACTCCGCAGCCCAGGCGCTTCCGTTCTATACCAACGGCATGCGCATCGGGCTGCTCGGCGGCTCGTTCAATCCGCCGCACGCCGCGCATCGCGCCATCAGTCAGTTCGCGCTCAAGCGATTGCAGCTCGACCGCGTGTGGTGGCTGCTGACGCCGGGCAATCCGCTGAAGAACCATGATGGATTGCACGCGCTCGCCGAGCGCGCCGCGGCCGCGCGCCGCGTTGCCGACGATCCGCGCATCGACATCAGCTGTCTCGAAGCTGTCATTGGTGTCCGCTACACTGTCGACACGATCATCCACTTGCGCCGCCGTGTCTCCGGCGTGCACTTCGTCTGGATCATGGGCGCTGACAATCTCGCGCAATTTCATCGCTGGAAAGATTGGCGGCGCATCGCCTCCGACGTGCCGATTGCCGTGATCGACCGACCGCCCCAAAGCTTCCGCGCCCTTGCCGCACCGGCGGCGCAGGCGCTCATGCGCTATCGCTTGCCCGAAAATCAGGCGACCCGGCTGGCCGATCAGCAGGCCCCGGCCTGGGTGTTCCTGACAGGAATGAAATCCAATCTGTCTTCGACCGGACTCCGGAACCCGGATGGGAGCTGGAGGACGGCGTGAAGCGCAAAAGGGTTACTGGAATATTGAAACCATTAACCCCACATGCGTAATATGGTGCGTGGGGCCGAGGATTCGGCACCCGCGATACAGTGAAAGGAATGGTCCCTGGCCACATCTGTATTGTCCAAGTCTGTTTTACCCAAGGTTCCAAAGACTGCGCGTAAAACATCGACGAAAACCGCGGCCTTGCAGGCGCAACCGGATGCCGACAAACCGGATGCCAACAAGACGCTGAGCCTGATCCTCTCCCGCCTCGAGGATATGAAGGCGGAAGAGACGGTCACCATCGACCTTCGCGGCAAATCCGCATATTCCGACTACATGATCGTCACCACCGGCCGGGTGAACCGGCACGTCGGTGCGATCGCGGAAAATGTGACCAAGGGCCTGAAGGAAAACGGGGTCAAGAGCATCCATGTCGAGGGCATGCCCAATTGCGACTGGGTGCTGATCGATTCCGGCGACGTGATCGTGCACGTGTTCAGACCCGAGGTGCGTGAGTTCTACAATCTCGAGCGGTTGTGGACTCAGAACCCGGCGGTCGCGGCGGTCTAAGGGGTGTCGAAGCCGATGCGAATCGGCTGCAGCGCAGCTAGTCTGCGTTGATGCGCCTCGTCGTCATCTGCATCGGCCGCCTGAAACAGGGCCCGGAACGGGAGCTCGCCGAGCGTTATCGCGAGCGCTTCGAGGATATCGGCCGCAAGCTCGGCTTTCGCGGCCTCGACATTCATGAGATTGCGGAGAGCCGCGCGCGTGACACGCCCGCGCGCATCGCCGAAGAGGCCACGGCGATCTCGGCTTTGCTGCCTGACAAGCACGCGCTGGTGGCGCTCGATGAGCGCGGCAAGAGCATCGACAGCGCAAGCTTTGCCCAGCAGCTCGGCCGCTGGCGCGACGAGGGATTGGCGCATACTGTCTTCGTGATCGGCGGCGCCGACGGACTTTCGCCCGAATTGCAGCGCAAGGCTTCGTTGCGTATTGCATTCGGCTCCGCGACCTGGCCGCACCAAATGGTCCGCGTCATGCTTCTGGAACAGATTTATCGGGCCGCAACCATTTTGGCCGGCCATCCCTATCACCGCGCCTGAGGCGCGGCGACGGACAGTCGAAAGCGCTGAACGCACTCGGATGCAGCACAAGCGGGACACAGCTTCGTATTTGGCTTCGTATTTCGGCACCGCGCGCCGCTTCTGGTTGCCGGCGTCGCTGCCGTTGTCGATCGCCATGTTCGCTGCGTATCCGCTGGCAGAGGCGCACGCGCAAGCGACACCTCCAGCGCAACAATCCGCGCCGCCGGCGCAGCAGGCCACCGCGGCGGAGACATCGCCCGATGCCATCAAGCAGCGCGAGCAGGAGCTCGAGGCCGCGCGCGAACAGCAGCGCAAGGCGACCGAACTGCAGGAGAAGCTGAAGGCCGACATCGCCGCGATCGGCCAGGACCGCAGCAAGCTCAATCAGCAGCTGATCGACATTGCCGGCCAGGTACGCGGCGTCGAGACGCGGATCGCGGACGCCGAGGCACGCTTGCAGGCGCTCGACGGCCGCGAGCGTGAAATCCGCGGCTCGCTGGATTCACGCCGCTCCGAGGTGATCGAGGTGCTGGCCGCGCTGCAGCGCGCCGGACGACGCACGCCGCCGGCGCTGCTGGTGCGGCCCGAGGACGCGCTGCAATCGCTGCGCACCGCGATGCTGCTCGGCGCCGTGGTGCCGGAGTTGCGCGTTCGCGCGGAGAAGCTTGCCGCCGACCTCGGCGAACTGGTGGCGCTGCGCAAGACGATCTCGACCGAGCGCGACGCGCTGGCGGGCGACCGCGACAAGCTCAGGGAAGACCAGACCCGCCTTGCGGCGCTGGTCGACGAACGGCAGCGTCAGCAGAGCGCGGCCGAAAAGGACATGGAGGCGGAAGGCGCCCGCGCTATTACGCTGTCCAAACAGGCCGACAATTTGCAGAGCCTGATCGCCAAGATGGAGCAGGATCTCAAGAGCGCGGCCAAGGCGGCGGCCACGGCCAGCCTCCAGGGGGCGCCCGCCACGGTTAACGGCAAGCCCAATCTGGGGGCCCTGAAGGACCCCGCCCGCCTGAGCCCGGCGGTCGCCTTTGCCTCGGCCAAGGGCCTGTTCTCCTATCCCGTGAATGGCACCAAGATTCGCGAATTTGGCGGTTCCGACGGCGCGGGCGGTGTACAAAAAGGCATTTCTTTGGCAGCCAAGCCGGGCGCGCAGGTCACAACCCCGTGTGACGGCTGGGTTGTTTACGCGGGTCCCTTCCGCAGCTATGGACAACTCTTGATCCTCAATGCCGGGGGCGGGTATCATGTCCTGATCGCCGGGATGGAGCGTATTTCGGTAAACATCGGCCAGTTTGTACTTACGGGGGAGCCGGTTGCGACCATGGGGTCGACGTCCCAAGTTGCATCCATTCTCGCGACCAATGCGAGCCAGCCAGTGCTCTATGTCGAGTTCCGGAAAGACGGCACTCCAATCGATCCAGGTCCATGGTGGGCCGCAAATGAAGGCGAAAAGGTTCGCGGATGATGCGCAAGACTTCGGTAATTCTCCTTAGCGCCGCCACCGGCGCGGCCCTGACGCTTTTCGTCACGCAGCCCCGCGCGGTGCTGATGGGATCGAGCGCGCGCGCCGCGACGTCGGACACCTACCGCCAGCTCAATTTGTTCGGCGACGTGTTCGAGCGGGTGCGCAGCGACTATGTCGAGAAGCCCGATGACTCCAAGCTCGTCGAATCCGCGATCTCGGGCATGCTGTCCGGCCTCGATCCGCACTCGAGCTACATGGATGCCAAGAGCTTCCGCGACATGCAGGTGCAGACCCGCGGCGAGTTCGGCGGCCTCGGCATCGAGGTCACGATGGAAGACGGGCTGATCAAGGTCGTCTCGCCGATCGACGACACCCCGGCCTCGAAGGCCGGCATCATGGCCAACGACATCATCACCAATCTCGACGACGAAGCGGTGCAGGGTCTCACCCTCAACCAGGCGGTCGAGAAGATGCGCGGTCCGGTCAACACCAAGATCAAGCTCAAGATCATCCGCAAGGGCCAGGACAATCCAATCGACGTTACGCTGGTGCGCGACAACATCCGCGTCCGCTCGGTGCGCGCGCGCGTCGAGGCCGACGACATCGCCTATATCCGCATCACCACCTTCAACGAGCAGACCACCGAAGGCCTGAAGAAGGAGGTCGCCAATCTGCAGGGCCAGATCGGCGACAAGCTGAAGGGCTACATCATCGACCTCAGAAACAACCCCGGCGGCCTGCTCGAGGAAGCGGTCACGGTGTCCGATTCGTTCCTGGAGCGTGGCGAGATCGTCTCGACCCGCGGCCGCAATGCCGAGGAAACCCAGCGCCGCGCCGCCCATCCGGGCGACCTCACCAAGGGTAAGCCGGTCATCGTGCTGATCAACGGCGGCTCGGCTTCGGCCTCCGAAATCGTCGCCGGCGCGCTGCAGGACCACAAGCGGGCGACGCTGGTCGGCACCCGCTCGTTCGGCAAGGGCTCGGTGCAGACCATCATCCCGCTCGGCTCGGGCAACGGCGCGCTGCGCTTGACCACCGCGCGCTACTACACGCCGTCGGGCAAGTCGATCCAGGCCAAGGGCATCGTGCCCGACATCGAGGTGCTGCAGGACGTGCCGGAAGAGCTGAAAGCGCGCACCGACACCAAGGGCGAGGCCTCGCTGCGCGGCCATCTGAAGAACGATGGCGACGAGAAGACCGGCTCGCAGTCCTATGTGCCGCCGGATGCCAAGGACGACAAGGCGCTGAAGATGGCCGACGACCTGCTGCACGGCATCAAGTCGACCTCCAGCGCGACGCCGGCGCCTGAGGCCGCGCGCGACAAGGCCGCGGTCGACAAGCCCGGCAACAAGGCCGCGAACTGATCTTTTCCATCGATCTGGCGCAAAGGGCGGCCCTCGGGCCGCCCTTTCTGCTTTCTGCACCTGTGCTTCGACGGGGAGGCCGGGGCGCGGGAATGCACCGCATCGTGCTATCGTTCGCCCTGTTGATTCGGGGAGGGTCATGGCAGAGGCGGCCGATGAACTGAGCACGCCGCTTGGGCAGACGACCAAGGGCAGGAGGCGCCGCGTCCGCCTGCCATTCACGGCGATGCAGGCGCTTGCCGTGCTGCTGGGGCTCGTGCTGGTCGGTTTCGGTGGCGTCGCGCTGTTCAACGACAATCCGCTCGGCGGCGAACCGATGGCCCGTATCGCGCTCCGTACACCCCCGCCCGCAGCCGCCGACGACAAGCACGCCCCGGCCGGCCAGGCCGAACCGGCGGCCAAATCCCCCGCCAAGGTGCCGGCCGCTGTCGGCGACGCCAAGGACGCGAAGACCGTCACCATCATCGACGGTTCCAGCGGCAAGCGCCAGGACGTGGTGATCGGCGCCGCCGATCCCGCCGACAAGAGCGATGGCGACGCGCCGGCGCTCGCGATGGCCGGCATCGACCCCCGCCTTTTGGAAAAGTCGCGCTACGGGATGATCCCGGTGGTCGCCGACGGCCTGAAGCCGTTCACGGTCTATGCGGCCGACGCCGACCGCGCCAAGGCGGGCCGGATGCCGGTGGTCGCCATCGTGGTCGCCGGCCTCGGCGTCGGTGCCGCCAAGACCACTGATGCCATCATGAAGCTGCCGCCGGCCGTGACGCTGGCCTTCACGCCCTATGGCGCCGACCCCGGCAAGCTTGCGGAACGCGCCCGGACCCAGCGCCACGAGATCCTGCTGCAGATCCCGATGGAGCCGTTCGACTATCCCGACAACGATCCGGGGCCGCAGACCTTGCTGACGACACTCGGCAGCGAGCAGAATCTCGACCGCTTCTATTGGCACCTGAGCCGCCTGCAGGGCTACGCCGGGATCGCCAATTTCATGGGTGCCCGGTTCGTCGCAACCGATCCCGTGATGCAACCCATCGTCCGCGAAGCGGCCAAGCGCGGCCTGAGCTATTTCGATGACGGTTCCACCCCGCGCAGCGTCGCGCAGAGCCTCGCCGCCGGCCAGGCGCTGCCGTTCGCGAGGGCCGATTTCGCCATCGACGCGGTGCCGACGTCGGCGGAGATCGACCGCGCGCTGGTCAAGCTGGAGACGATCGCCAAGGAACGCGGCACCGCCGTGGGCGTCGCCTCGGCCCTGCCGGTCTCGATCGAACGGCTCGGCGCCTGGCTCAAGACACTGGACTCCAAGGGCATCATGCTTGTGCCATTGACAACGGCGATGCTGAAATCAAAATCGGGCTAAAGATCAATCCGTTGGTGCAGCTTGAGACCTTGCCGGGGGGCCGGGTCGGCGGCTCCGGAAACTGTACGAGGTAGCGGCAGCATGGCACGTTATGAAGACCTGCCCTATCGAACCTGCGTCGGCATCATGCTGCTGAACACCGCCGGGCTGGTCTTCATCGGACGCCGCGCCGGCGGCATCGAGCATGTCGACGACGCTCATGTCTGGCAGATGCCGCAAGGCGGCGTCGATCCCGGCGAGGATACGTTTCAGGCCGCAAGGCGCGAGCTCTATGAAGAGACCAGCGTCAAATCAGTGGAAAAGCTCGGCGAGGTCCCGGACTGGCTGATCTATGACATCCCGCGCACTGTCGCGGGGCGCGCCTGGAAAGGCCGCTATCGCGGCCAGCGGCAAAAATGGTTCGCCTTGCGCTTCACCGGCGAGGAGAAGGAGATCAACGTCTCCAATCCCGGTGGTGGAGGCCACAAGGCCGAGTTCATGTCCTGGCGCTGGGAGCCGATGAAGAATCTGCCGGAACTGATTGTGCCGTTCAAGCGCCCGGTCTATGAGCGCGTCGTGAAGGAATTCGCCGGTTTGGCGGCCAAATAGAGCCACGACTCACGCAACCGAGATGTCATCAGATAAGCCGTATCGCCCCAACGTGGGCATTGCACTGTTCAACACCGCTGGACGCGTGCTGATCGGCCACCGGATCAAGGACGATGGTCCGGAGATCGTGTTGCCCGGCCTCGAATGGCAGATGCCGCAAGGCGGCATCGACGCGGGCGAGGATCCGCGCCAGGCCGTGATGCGCGAATTGTGGGAAGAGACCGGAGCGGTCAACGCCGACTATCTCGGCGAGACCGACTGGATGACCTACGAATTTCCGTCCCATCATGTGCCGGAAACACACCGTCTTGCACGATTTCGTGGCCAGCGGCAAAAGTGGTTTGCGTTGCGCTTCACCGGGCGCGACGACGAGATCGATCCGTTGACGCCGCGCAACAACCAGCCCGCGGAATTCGATCAATGGCGCTGGGAGCGCCTCGACCGCGTCGCCGATCTCGTGGTGCCGTTCCGGCGCGACGTCTATCGCGCCGTCGCCACCCGGTTTGCGGAATTCGCCGGCTGATCTGCGGGCGCAACGCGCCGCGCATCGCCCGGCGTCATGCCGTAGGTCGCGCGGAACACGCGATAGAACGTCGCGATGCTGTCGAAGCCGCATGAGAACGCGATCTCGTCAATGCCACGCTCCTGCATGAGGTAGAGAGACCGCCTCGCCTCCCTCAGCCTTGCCGCCGTCAGCGTCCGCGCAAACGACAGGCCGGTCGGCTCGAACAGCGCATGCAATTGCCGAAGTGAAATGCAAAGCTCGGTGGCGACCGCGGCCGGCGTGAGCGACGGCCGATGCAGGTCGCGGAGCAGGATTTCACGCGCGGCGTGGAGGTAGCCCGCACGCAGCGCGGCACGGATTTCATCCTGGCGTGGCCGCACGCGCCCGCGCGCAAGCAGCGCCAGACGCACCATGTGCGTGACGTCGCCGGCGAACTCCCCAGCCTGCGCGGGGTCATGCGTCATCGCGCGGAACATGGCGCCGACAAGCCGGGTCAGCCCGGCATCCCGCGACAGCATCACCGGCGGCACGTCCTCGATCCGCGCATCGAGCACAAGCTCGCTGGTGATGGGAATCTTGAGGCTGTAGAAATGAAAGCCGTCGGTGCGTTCGGGTTTCGAGGCAAACGGAAGATTGGAGTGACCGAACACCAGATCTCCGTTGCGCACGTACTGGACGCGATCGCGGCCAATATCCATGTGACCGGGCCCGCGCACCTGCCACGCAAGATGCAGACTGTTGCTCGGGACGCGCGCGATGTCGGACGAGGTCCGGCTGACGCGATAGGACGACGCCGACATTTCCGCCAGCACGGCGCCGCCCACCGGTGTTGCGGAAAACCGTCCACGGAAATCGGGCCGCTTGTCACGGTCGAGCTCGATCGTGACCCCGAATAGGCTTTTGCCGCGTACGTCGCACCAGTGCTCGAAACGGTCCTGCGGGCGGAGAGCATCGGTGGAGAAAGTCAGCACTGCATCTTGTCCGTTACATCAGGGATGAAATCGCGATGCGATCGGGCCAATTCGTCATCGCGCCGCAACTTGTCATTTATGCACGATTCTCGCTGTAAACTGCTTCACAGTTTCCGAACCATGCTCTAGTTCGGGCCGACCGCGAACGGACCGATCGCGATGACACGACAATCGCTGTCGCGCTTGACGCACTCGCCGAGCGCCGAATTCACCGCGGCCTGTTCGTTGGCGGCCTTCAATCCGAGCCCCGGCCGTCCCTGCGCGCCGACCGCGATCGCATTCCAACCTGCCGTCGCATCGGCGAGCTTCCGTGCAACTTCATTGCGTTCGCCCGGCGCGATGACCGAGCTGTCCGCGGCCCTGAAGAAACCCGTGACACGCAACGTGGTCGGAATCGGCACCACGAAGACATCGTCGACCACGACGATCGTGCAGGGCACGCCCGCGACCGCGCCGCAGGCTTGCAGGTTGCGGCGCGCCGATTCCTCGAGCGAATCGATGCCCGAATTGAAGAAGAATTGCCCGCCCGGACCGAGCGCGATGGTCCGCGTCTTGCGCCCCGGCACGAACAGGTTGTCGAGCCGGGCCCTGGCCGGGTCGCGCAGCAGCGGAACGTCCCTGGTGGCGTACGGCTTCTCGACCAGCGCATCGCGCCTCACCCATGGCAAGGGCGGCAGCGGAGGCTGGCCATGGGCATACACGACGGTGTTGCCGACGGCGTACAGTTCGCACTTGCGCGGCGAGTTGGCATTGTCGGCGCGCTTCTGGCACAGCTCGAGTGCCGCCGTCTTCGCCGTGTCCTCGCTCGGCTGCGCCACGCTCCATCCGACGAAGCCGTTGATGTTGAGGGCAACCGCCTTGGAATCGCCCGCGGGCAAATATTCGGTCGCCAGCGCGCTGCGGGTGCGGTCGCTGACGAAGGGAGTGCTGTCGGCGACGAACTTATCGCCCGATGAAATCGAAGGTGGCGGTGACGGCGGCACCGGAGAGGCCGGCGCGGCCAGATTCGGCGCAGGCGCAAGTTTCGCCGGGGCAGACGGCGCCGTCGATGCTGATGGCGACGGTGCCGCCGATGGCGCCGGCGAAGCGGATGCCACGGGCACGGATGTCGGAGTGGAGCTCGCCACGGAAGCGGGCTTCGTCGCCGACGTTTCCAGCTTGGTGTAGGTGAGGAAGCCGCCGACGCCGATCGCCGCCAATAGCACCAGGGTGATGGCGGCGGGCCACATCCAGGCCGGCGCACCCGCAGGTGCGGCCTTGACCGGCTTCTTGACCTGTGGCGTCGCGTAGGTGCCGTCCTCGCGCCGCATCGCCACCATATAGGCGTGCACGGGGGTCGGGATGTTCTTCACTTCCTGCGCGCCGATGTCGGCGAACTGCACCGACAGCTTGTTGGCGACCTGTTCGTGCACCGCGCGCGATATGCAGATGCCGCCGACCTCGGCGAGGCCTTCGAGCCGCGCGGCGATATTGACGCCATCGCCGAGCAGATCGCCGTCGCGCTCGACGACGTCGCCGATGGTGATGCCGATTCGAAACGCCATCTGCCGGCTTGGCGGGTACGCCATGTTGCGCGTGCGCAGGCTTTCCTGGATGTCGATCGCGCAGCGCACGGCTTCAACGGCGCTGGGGAATTCCGCAAGCACCGCATCGCCCGCGGTGTTGAAGATGCGGCCACCGCATTTCGCGATGAAATCGTCGGTGACTTGCCGATAGGAGGCGAGCCGCCGCAGCGTCTCTTCCTCATCCTCGGCAACCAATCGACTATAGCCTGCAATATCGGCCGCAAAGATCGCCGCGATCTTGCGCTTCATGAGCACCAGCCCCGGAACCCAAATATGTCGGGCAGAATGCCGCCAGATGCTCGCAGGCGCAACAAGCATTCAGCGCCCGCCAGGCTGCGGCGAGCGTTGAATTGTTCAAGTTTCGTAGCCGATGACTGGAAATGTGTGAGCGATTTCACAAGGAGGTCCGGCTCATCCGGACGCAAGGGCGCGATCGCTAGTCAGCAATCGCGCCTTAGTGCATCGCCGTCGCGTTGAGCTCGTGCTGGATGCTCTTGAAGTGATCGAGCCGCTCGATCGCGTTGTCGAGCTCGAAGCCCTCCTTCTCGGCGAGCTTCTCTTGCATCTCGGTGATTGTCTCGGCGAACTTCGCGCGATCGAGGTCCTCAATCGCGGTCGCAACGTCGGCAAGCACAGTGAGGCCCTTGTCCGACACCTCGGCAAGACCACCGAGCACGATCACCCTCTCGCGCTTGCCGGCAGCCCTGATCGTCAGGATGCCCGGACGAACCGTGGCGATGACGGGAGCATGTCCGGCGAGCACGCCGAAATCACCCTCCACACCGGGAACGTCAACCTGATCGACCTCGCCGGAGAAGGCGAGCTTTTCGGGAGAGACGAGATCGAAGTGGAAGGTGGCCATGGTCTTTCCGTTCTTTGCGCTGTCACCCGCGGGCTCGACCCGCGGGTCCATCAGTCAAAATGCTTCTGGTGCGATGGATCGCCGGATCAAGCCCGGCGATGACGACATCCCAAAGCTTAGGCCGCTTCGGCGGCGAGCTTCTTGCCCTTCTCGACGGCTTCTTCGATGGTGCCGACCATGTAGAATGCCGCTTCCGGCAGATGGTCGTACTTGCCCTGGCAGAGATCGCGGAAGCCCTTGATGGTGTCGGCGAGGTCGACGAACTTGCCCGGCGAGCCGGTGAAGACTTCGGCGACGTGGAACGGCTGCGACAGGAAGCGCTCGACCTTGCGGGCGCGGGCGACCGTCAGCTTGTCCTCTTCCGACAGTTCGTCCATGCCCAGAATGGCGATGATGTCCTGCAGCGACTTGTAGCGCTGGAGGATCTGCTGGACCATACGCGCGGTGTTGTAGTGCTCGTCGCCGACGACGAGCGCCGACAGCATGCGCGAGGTCGAGTCGAGCGGATCCACCGCCGGATAGATGCCCTTTTCCGAGATCGCGCGCGACAGCACCGTGGTGGCGTCCAAGTGCGCGAACGAGGTGGCGGGCGCCGGGTCGGTCAAGTCGTCGGCCGGCACGTAGATCGCCTGCACCGAAGTGATCGAGCCCTTCTGGGTGGTGGTGATGCGCTCCTGCAGCGCGCCCATGTCGGTCGCGAGCGTCGGCTGATAGCCCACCGCCGAAGGAATACGGCCGAGCAGCGCCGACACTTCCGAGCCCGCCTGGGTGAAGCGGAAGATGTTGTCGACGAAGAACAACACGTCCTGGCCCTGGTCGCGGAAGTGCTCGGCGACCGTCAGACCGGTCAGGCCGACGCGGGCGCGGGCGCCCGGCGGCTCGTTCATCTGGCCGAACACCAGCGCGCACTTCGACTTCACGCTCGGATCCGGATTGTGCGGATCGGCGTTGACCTTCGATTCGATGAACTCGTGATAGAGGTCGTTGCCTTCACGGGTACGCTCGCCGACGCCGGCGAACACGGAGTAACCACCGTGCGCCTTCGCGACGTTGTTGATCAGTTCCTGAATCAGCACGGTCTTGCCGACGCCGGCGCCGCCGAACAGGCCGATCTTGCCGCCCTTGGCGTACGGAGCAAGAAGATCGACGACCTTGATGCCGGTGACGAGGATTTCGGCTTCGGTCGACTGGTCGGTGTAGGTCGGCGCTTCCTGATGGATGGCGCGCAGGCCTTCGGACTTGATCGGACCGGCTTCGTCGATCGGCTCGCCGATCACGTTGATGATGCGGCCGAGCGTGCCTTCGCCGACCGGCACCCGGATCGGCTCGCCGGTGTCGGTCACTTCCTGACCGCGGACCAGACCCTCGGTGATATCCATCGCGATGGTACGGACCGTCGACTCGCCGAGATGCTGCGCGACTTCGAGCACGAGGCGATTGCCGCCATTCTTGGTCTCGAGCGCATTCAGAATCGCCGGAAGGTGGCCTTCGAACTGCACGTCGACCACGGCGCCCGTGACCTGGGTGACGCGACCGTTCTGGTTGGCTGCTGTAGCCATGGACTGTTCTCCTTCGAAATCTGCCTTAGACCGCCTCAGCGCCGGAGATGATTTCAATCAGCTCCTTCGTGATCTGGGCCTGGCGGGTCCGGTTGTAAATCAGGGTTTGCTTGCGGATCATTTCGCCTGCGTTGCGCGTCGCGCTGTCCATCGCGCTCATCTGCGCGCCGTAGAACGAGGCGTTGTTCTCCAGCAGCGCGCGGAAGATCTGCACAGCGAGGTTGCGCGGCAACAGGCTGCCGAGAATCTCGTCTTCTTCAGGCTCGTATTCGTAGGACGTGGCGGGAGCCGCACTGGCCGCAGGCGCAACCACCTCGAGCGGGATGATCTGCTGCGCGGTCGGGATCTGCGCGATCACCGACTGGAAACGCGAGTAGAACAATGTGCAGACATCGAACTCGCCGGCGTCGAACCGCGCCAGCACCTTCTGGGCAATGTCCTCGGCGTTGACGAAGCCGATCTGACGCACCGAACGCAGGTCGAGATGCTCGACAATGCGCTTCTCGAAGGTCCGCCGCAGCTGCTCGTAGCCTTTGCGGCCGACGCAGAAGAATTTGACTTCCTTGCCCTGCGCGAGCAGCGACTGCGCCCGTTCGCGCGCCAGGCGCACGATGGCCGAGTTGAAAGCGCCGGACAGGCCGCGCTCGCCGGTGCAGACCAGCAGCAGGTGCACGTCGTTCTTGCCGGTACCCGCAAGCAGTGGCGGCGCGCCCGGCGAGCCATTGGCCGCGGCGGCGATGTTGGAAATCACCGCGTCCATCTTGGTGGCATAAGGCCGCGCCGCTTCGGCGGCGTTCTGCGCGCGGCGCAGCTTCGAGGCTGCGACCATCTGCATGGCCTTGGTGATCTTCTGCGTCGCCTTGGTCGAGGCGATGCGGACCCGCATGTCTTTTAGTGACGCCATTCTTCGTTCACCCCGGCGATCCGACCACAACGGTCAGATCGCAAGCCTCCGTTCGTCACGCCCGGCGGCGAGCCGGGCGACGTCCCATTCGTTATGCAAACGTCTTGGCGAAGCCTTCGACGGCCGTCTTGAGCTTGGCGGCGGTGTCGTCGGACAGATCGCGGCTGGTGCGGATCGCATCGAGGATGTCGGCATTCTTGCCGCGCAGCAGCGACAGCAGGCCGTCCTCGAACGCTTTCACCTTGTTGAGCGGCAGCGGATCGAGATAGCCGTTGGTGCCGGCCCAGATCACGCAAACCTGCTCTTCCATCTTCAGCGGCGAGAACTGCGGCTGCTTCAGGAGCTCGGTCAGGCGCGAGCCACGGTTGAGCAGGCGCTGCGTCGAGGCGTCGAGGTCCGAGCCGAACTGCGCGAACGCCGCCATCTCACGGTACTGCGCGAGTTCGCCCTTGATCTTGCCGGCGACCTTCTTGGTCGCTTTGGTCTGCGCCGACGAACCGACGCGCGACACCGACAGACCGACGTTCACCGCAGGACGGATGCCCTGGAAGAACAGGTCGGTTTCCAGGAAGATCTGGCCGTCGGTGATCGAGATCACGTTGGTCGGGATGTAGGCCGACACGTCGTTGGCCTGGGTTTCGATGACCGGCAGCGCGGTCAGCGAGCCCGAACCGTGGTCCTTGTTGAGCTTCGCCGCGCGCTCGAGCAGGCGGGAATGCAGATAGAACACGTCGCCCGGATAGGCTTCGCGGCCCGGCGGACGGCGCAGCAGCAGCGACATCTGGCGGTAGGCGACGGCCTGCTTGGACAAGTCGTCATAGATGATCACGGCGTGCATGCCGTTGTCGCGGAAGTATTCGCCCATCGTGCAGGCGGTGAACGGCGCGATGTACTGCATCGGCGCCGGATCCGACGCGGTGGCCGCGACGATGATCGAGTATTCCAGCGCGCCCTGCTCTTCGAGCACCTTGACGAACTGCGCCACGGTGGAGCGCTTCTGGCCGATCGCGACGTAGACGCAATACAGCTTGAGGTTCTCGTCCGGCTGGGCATTGAGCGGCTTCTGGTTCAGAATGGTGTCGAGCGCGATCGCGGTCTTGCCGGTCTGACGGTCACCGATGATCAGCTCGCGCTGGCCGCGGCCGATCGGAATCAGCGCATCGATCGCCTTGAGGCCGGTGGCCATCGGCTCGTTCACCGACTTGCGCGGAATGATGCCCGGCGCCTTGACGTCGACGCGCTTGCGTTCGGTCGCCTGGATCGGACCCTTGCCGTCGATCGGGTTGCCGAGCGCATCGACGACGCGGCCGAGCAGGCCCTTGCCGATCGGCGCGTCCACGATGGCGCGGGTGCGCTTGACGGTCTGGCCTTCCTTGATTTCGCGGTCGGCGCCGAAGATCACGATACCAACGTTGTCGGTTTCGAGGTTGAGCGCCATGCCGCGCGTGCCGTTCTCGAACTCGACCATTTCACCGGCCTGAACGTTGTCGAGACCGTAGACGCGGGCAATACCGTCACCGACCGACAGCACCTGGCCAACTTCGGTGACCTCGGCTTCCTGGCCGAAATTCTTGATCTGGTCCTTGAGGATCGCAGAAATTTCTGCGGCGCGGATGTCCATCAGCCTGCCTCTTTCATCGCGTTCTTGATCGAATTGAGTTTGGTGCGAAGCGAACTATCCACCATGCGGCTGCCAAGCTTGACCACGAGGCCACCGATAATGGAGGGATCGACCTTCACGTTAAGCGCGACGTCCTTGCCCGTCACTGATTTCAGTGCGGCCTTCAGCGCGTCGAGATTCTTGTCATTGAGCTGCTCGGCGACGGTGACTTCCGCAGTCGCCTCGCCCTTGAACTTCGCCACCAGCGCGCGATAGGCGCGGATCACATCGGCAATTGCGAACAGCCGGCGATTGGCGGTGAGCACCTTGAGGAATCTGGCCGACGCGCCGGAGATACCGGCCTTGTCGAGGACCACGGTCAGCGCCTTGAGCTGGGCGTCCGCGGAAAACACCGGGCTGCGGACGAGACGCTTGAGGTCGGCGCTCTCGTTGAGCATGGCCTCGAATTTGTCGAGGTCGGCCCTGACTTGATCGACGGATTGCTCGTCGCGCGCCAACTCGAACAAGGCCGTTGCGTAACGACCGGACACTCCCGAAACGGACGGATCTTCAGCAGCCACGAGCTCGCTCTTTTTTGCTGTCAAATTCGCAAGGGAAAAACCGTCGCCACCAAAGCAGCGCCTAGCGATCCAAGCCCTTGGAATTCAAGCGGGACTTCGATTTTCGACCGGCACAGGACGTGCCGGGACCGTTAAAATCGCGGCTTTGCTAACATAGCAATCGCGCAGGTGCAACATGACGGCATCGTGCGAGCCGCCTTGTCGCACGCGCTTTTTGGCGACCGCAGCGAGCCGCCGAATCATAAAAATTCGGCGCGCGGAAACCCGTCCCGCCAACACCGATTCAGGTCACCGCAGATTTGTTCCATCGAAAATCTGCATGGGCCTATGGGCTCTCGCGCAGGGAACCCAAAACGGGCGTCCGCTTCATTTGGCGATTACTTACCGAAAACTTACCGTCGCGCCTCTAATCAGTATTCATGAGTATAGTTACCATTAAAAATTGGTTAAAGGGCAAGATTACGGAACCTCGCTCGAATACCCCGAAGCGGTAACAAGATATTTCAACACGAGACATTCGGGATTTACTGCCCAATTCGTGCCTCATTGCGAAACCAAACGGCATTGGTCAACGAAGGGACGGGGGTCCACTTGCCGTGTTAGCGGCAATACTGTCTGAGGGTCTTATCAATGCTGAATATCAAGAAGGCGGCGGGCAAGGGTACCCGCTCGCGTACGGCGCTTGCTTTTGTAGCCGCAACTCTTCTGGTCGGGGGCACCGTGACGGAGGCGTCCGCGAAGTCCAGGCACCACCATCATCGCCACCACCATCATCACCACGCCCGCGCCGAAGGCTCGTCCTGGCGCGACGCCAATGCATCGATCCAGCCGTCCGGCGGCCACTCGTCGTTCTCGGGGATGGCTTCCTTCTATGGCAATGAATCCGGCAGCCGCACCGCTTCCGGCCAGCGCTTCAATCAGAACGCCATGACCGCGGCCCACCGTTCGCTGCCGTTCGGCACCAAGCTTCGCGTCACCCATGGCGGCCGCAGCGTCGTCGTCACCATCAACGATCGCGGCCCGTTCATCCGCGGCCGCGTGCTCGACCTCTCGACCGGCGCAGCGCGCGCCATCGGCCTGACCGGTGCCGGCGTCGGCCGCGTCACCGCCGAGGTCGTCTCGTAACGCGTTCAGTAAGCGTTGCGTTGCGTAACGGCCGCGAGGCCTGCTTCGCGCCAAAGGCCTGCCGTCGAGAATGACGGCAGGCTTTTTTCTTTGCGGGCTGCCTAAAGGAAGCTCTGCGGATCGACGTCGACCTCGAGCTTCAGATTGCCCTTGGTCTTCGGGCCCGCCTCAAGCCATTCGCGCAGATATTGCGACAGGTCGACATTGCGCAGCGACTTCACCAGCAGGCGGAAGCGGTAGCGGCCCTTGATGACGGCAAGCGGCGCCTCGGCGGGGCCGAGCACCTGGATCCGCTCATCGAGCGGCGCGACCGCGGCGAGTTTGCGGGCAAAGCCTTCCGCCGTCGGACGGTCGCCAGCGGACACGATCAGGCTCGCCAGTCGGCCGAACGGCGGATAGCCGGTGCGCTCGCGAATCTCGATCTCGCTGGCGTAGAACGCCTCGCGGTCATTGGCGATCAAGGCCTTGATGACGGGATGCTCAGGCTGGTGCGTCTGCAGATAGCCGACGCCACGGCCCTGATCGCGGCCGGCACGGCCGACCACCTGGTTCAGCAGCTGGAACGTCCGCTCGGCGGCGCGCGGATCGCCGTTGCTCAAGCCGAGGTCGGCATCGATGACGCCGACCAGGTTGAGCCGCGGAAAGTTGTGCCCCTTCGCCACCAGCTGTGTTCCGATGATGATGTCGACGCGGCCCTCGGCGATCTCGTTCAGCTCGCTGCGCATGGTTTCGATCGAGGTGATGAGATCGCTCGACAGCACCATGGTGCGGGCCTCGGGGAAGATGTGAGCTGCCTCCTCCTGCAGGCGCTCGACGCCGGGACCGACCGCGACCAGCGATTCCTCGGCCGCGCAATGCGGGCAGATGTTCGGGCGCGGCATCGAGAAGCCGCAGTGATGACAGACCAGCCGCTGGCGGAATCTGTGATCGACCAGCCATGCATCGCAGATCGTGCAGGCGAAGCGGTGACCGCAGGCGCGGCACAGCGTCAGCGGCGCGTAACCGCGGCGGTTGAGGAACAATAGCGCCTGCTCGCGGCGCTCGATCGCATGGCGAATTTGCTCGGCCAGCACCGGCGAGATGAAGCGCCCGCGCGGCGGTGGGGCGCGGCGCATGTCGATCGCCTCGATATGCGGCATGTGCTGGCCGCCGAACCGCGATGGCAGCGCCACGCGCTGGTAGCGCCCCTTGCGCGCATTGACCTCGCTCTCGACCGAGGGCGTCGCCGACGCCAGCACGATCGGGATCTTTGCGATATGGGCGCGGACCACCGCCATGTCGCGCGCGTGATAATGCGCGCCCTCGTCCTGCTTGTAGGCCTGGTCATGCTCCTCATCAACGATGATGAGGCCGAGATCGGCATAGGGCAGGAACAACGCGGAGCGGGCGCCGACCACGACCGGCGCCTTGCCCTCGGAGATCGCAGCCCAGTTGCGCGCCCGCGTGCGCGGCGTGAGCTCTGAATGCCATTCCAGCGGCCGCACGCCGAAGCGCTGCGCAAAGCGGTCGAGGAACTGGCCGGTCAGCGCGATTTCCGGCATCAGGATCAGCGTCTGCTTGCCGCGGCGGATATTCTCGGCGATCGCCTCGAAATAGACCTCGGTCTTGCCGGAACCGGTGACGCCGTCGAGCAGCGCGACGTGAAAGCTGCCGCTCGCAGCCAGTGTCCGCAGCACGTCGACCGCGCTGCGTTGCTCGCGCGAAAAATCCGGCTGCGCATAGGAGGGATCCGGAACAGGTGGCGCCGCCGGCGGCGGCATGGCCTCGACCGTCAGCGTGCCTTCGTCGACCAGGCCGTCGATCACGCCGGAACTGACGCCGGCCTCCCGCGCCGCCTCCGACTTGCCGTGCAGCAACCGGTCCGACAGCACCTCGATCACCCGCCGGCGCGCCGGTGTCAGGCGCCGCGGCGGCTCGCCGACCAGGCGCACCCCGAGGCGCATCCGCTCGGGCCCGAGATTTTCGCCCATCCGCAGCGTCATCCGCAGCACCATGCCGCGTGCCGACAGTGTGTAATTGGAGACCCAGTCGATGAGCTGGCGCAGCTCCGCCTTCAGCGGCGGAACATCGAGCTTCTCGCTGACGTCCTTGAGCCGGTTGTGCAGCCGCGGATCGGGCCTGGCATTCTCGGCCCACACCACCGCGACGACCTCGCGTGGCCCGAGCGGAACGCAGATCACGTCGCCGGGCGCAAGCTCCATGCCGCGCGGCACGCGGTAGGAATAGGTCTGGTTCAACGCGACAGGCACCAGCACGTCGACGACGCCTGTCGTCGATGCTGCGGCTGGGCCGGGGCGTGTGGTGTGATCCATTGAATCAGAACTTTGAACCGAAACGGGCTAGAGCATTTTCGGTTCTGATTAAATCAGAACCGAAGCTCTAGCTTCTTGTTTTGACGCGTTTTCTTCACGCGAACCGGTGCCCACTTCGCTCGAAAACGCTCTAACACCGCTGCGCCGCTTTAGCGAACGGTAAACGAAGGCAGTGCGATATAATCAGGAGAATCGCAGCGCCAATAGCCCTTAAGAGACGGACATGGCCCGGACCGATCAGCCCATTCAACCGATCGAGCTCGACTGCGCCGACGCCTCAGTCACGCAGGAGATGACGCGCTGGCTGTCGCATCTGCGTGCCGAGCGGCGACTGTCGCCGAAGACGCTCGAGGCCTACGCCCGCGATGTACGCCAATGCCTGGCTTTCCTCGCCGAACACTGGGGCGCGCGCGTGACGCTCAAGGCATTTTCCGCGCTCGAGGCGAGCGATGTCCGCGCCTTCATGGCGATGCGCCGCGCAGACGAGATCGGCGGGCGATCGCTGATGCGGGCGCTGGCGGGCCTGCGCTCGTTCGGACGTTTCCTGGAACGCGAAGGCAAGGGCAAGGTCGGCGCGCTGTCGGCGATCCGCGCGCCCAAAGTGGCGAAGAGCCTGCCGAAGCCGATCCATATCGAAGCGGCCAAACGCTTTACCGACGCCGACGAGCGCGCTGACGAAACCCGCGAGACCTGGATTCTGGTGCGTGATGCCGCCGTCATGGCGCTGCTCTACGGTTCGGGCCTGCGCATCTCCGAGGCGCTCGGCCTGAAGCGCCGCGACGTGCCGAAGCCGGGCGAAGGCGACGTGCTTGTCGTGACCGGCAAGGGCAACAAGACCCGCATGGTGCCGGTGCTGCAGAACGTGCTGCAGTTGATCGCGGACTATGCGGCGATCTGCCCGCACCAGCTCAGCCCGACCGGGCCGATGTTCATAGGCGCCCGCGGCGGCCCCTTAAGCCCGCGCATCATCCAGCTCACCATGGAGCGGCTGCGCGGCGCGCTCGGCCTGCCCGACAGCGCGACGCCGCATGCGTTGCGGCACTCCTTCGCCACCCATCTGCTCAGCCGCGGCGGCGATTTGCGTGCGATCCAGGAATTGCTCGGCCACGCGTCGCTGTCGACCACGCAGATCTACACCGGCATCGACAGCGAGCGCCTGCTCGAAGTCTATCGCTCCGCGCACCCGCGCGGCTGAACGCCCGGATCTGAGTTCAGAACACGGCGCGGGCTTCGCTCCCCATCAATGCGCGGTTCATCATGCGCCGTTCATATTCATAGGACTGCCACAAACCGCCCGCCCCTTGCCTTGTGCGCTGCATTCGGCAATCGTGGCGCGGTCTCATCCGGAGGGGAATCATGAGCGCACATGAAAGTATGGAGCACGCGGAGCATGCCGAGCATGCGTCGGGTGAGAACAAGAAAATCGCACTCCTGATCGCCGTGATCGCGCTCTGCCTGGCGCTGTCGGAGACGCTCGGCAAGGGCGCCCAGACCGAATCGATCAGCAAGAACGTCGAGGCGTCCAACCTCTGGGCCTTCTTCCAGGCCAAGAGCACCCGCCGTACCGCGGTGCAGACCGCGGCCGATCAGGGCAAGCTGAACCTCGCGACCACCACCGACGAGGCGGCCAGGGCTGCGTTGCAGAAGCAGATCGACGACTGGCAGAAGACCGCGGCGCGCTATCGTTCGGAGCCGGAGACCGGCGAGGGTTCAGAGCAACTCGCCGAACGCGCCAAGCACGCCGAGCATGAGCGCGACGAGGCCACCGCGAAGTATCATCACTTCGAGCTGGCCTCCGCCGCCTTCCAGATCGCGATCGTGCTGGCGTCAGCGACGATCATCACGGGCATCATCGCGCTGGCCTGGGTGTCGGGTCTGGTCACGCTGGCCGGCATCGTGATGACGCTGCTCGGCCTGTTCCAGCCGCATTTGCTGCATCTGCATTGAAGGGCTGGGCTCTGCTTTCGGACCGTCATCCCCGCGCAAAGGCTTCGCCTTTATCGCTGGAGGAGCGCGCCCTTGCGCGCGTCTCGAAGGATCGACGGCCACCGGCCGGGCCGTCCATCCTTCGAGGCTCGCCCAGCGGTGCAAGCGCACCGCAAGGCTCGCACCTCAGGATGACGGGGTAAAAGCGCTGCTTAGAGAACCTTGCTGGTCTCATGCACGCTTTTGCGGAAGCGCGCGATCAGGCGCAGCGTACGCGCCGACCAGCCGTCGCCGTCGCCGCGGATCATCTCGAGGATGCGCCGCTTGATCGGTTCGACCAGCGCGGTGGCCTTGGCGCGCAGCCCCATGACGAAATTATAGAGTGCCTCGAACCAGGGCATCTCCAGCAGCTTCGGCCGCGTCACGTCGAACAGGAACGCCGTCACGCCGACGCCGACGATCTTGGCGAACAGGATCAGCGAGACTGCGCTGAGCCAGTATTGGTTCGCCAACAGCCAGAGCCCGACCAGCTTCAGCGGAAACAGCGGGATGACCGGCACGACGAAGACGATCAGCGTCATCGCCGGCGACAGCGAATCGACCCGGTCGGCAAGCCATTGCTTGAGCGCGCGCAGCGGAATCCACGCGACCACCCGCGCCACGATCGGCTCGACGTGGTCCCATAGCCAGGCCTCGATCAGGAAGATGATCGCAAGCAGGACCCAGAACGGCTGAAGCAGGCGGCGCAGCATCACTATGATCTCTACCCGGCACGCGCGCCGGATGTTCGATCACATATGGATGGCGCGCTTGCCGACCGCAAGCGCGGCTTCCTTGATCGCCTCGGAGCGGGTCGGATGCGCGTGGCACGTGCGGGCCAGATCTTCCGCCGATCCGCCGAATTCCATCAGAACGCAGGCTTCATGGATCATTTCGCCGGCTTCCCGGCCGACAATGTGCACGCCGAGCACCCGATCCGTCTTCGCATCTGCGAGAACCTTCACGAAGCCGTCGGTGGTCTGGTTGACCTTGGAGCGGCCGTTTGCAGTGAACGGGAATTTGCCGACGGTATACGCGACGCCGGCCTGCTTGAGGTCTTCCTCGGTCTTGCCGACCGACGACACTTCCGGCGTGGTATACACAACACCTGGAATGACATCGTAGTTCACGTGGCCGGCCTGACCCGCGATGATCTCGGCACAGGCAACGCCTTCGTCTTCCGCCTTGTGCGCAAGCATCGGCCCGGCCACGACGTCGCCGATGGCGTAGATGCCCTTCACATTGGTCGAGAAGTGCGCGTCGATCTCAACCCGGCCGCGATTGTCGAGCGCAACGCCGGCCTCCTTCAGCCCGAGCCCCTCGGTGTAGGGCACGCGGCCGATGCAGACGAGCACGACGTCGGCTTCGATGGTTTCCGCGGCACCGCCGGCGGCCGGCTCGATCTTGGCCTGCAGCGTCTTGCCCGAGGTGTCGACCGCGGTGACCTTGGCGCCGAGCTTGAAGACAAAGCCCTGCTTCTCCAGCATGCGCTGAAATTGTTTTGCCACTTCGCCGTCCATGCCGGGCAGGATGCGGTCGAGAAATTCCACGACCATGACGTCCGCACCGAGACGCCGCCAGACCGAGCCGAGCTCAAGCCCGATCACCCCGGCGCCGATGATCAACAATTTCTCCGGCACTTTCTCCAGCGACAGCGCGCCGGTCGACGACACGATGCGCTTCTCGTCGATCTCGATGCCCTTCAGGCGCGCGATATCGGAGCCGGTGGCGATCACGATGTTCTTGGTCTCGACGGTCTCGGTCTTGCCGTCGCCGGAGACCTCGACCTTGCCGGCGCCGAGGATCTTGCCGGTGCCCTTGAGCACGTCGATCTTGTTCTTCTTCATCAGGAATTCGACGCCTTTGACGTTGCCGTCGATGCCCTGCTGCTTGAAGTTCATCATCGCGGGCAGATCGAGCTTCGGCGCCGGGACACTGACGCCCATCTTGGCGAAGGAGTGCGCGGCCTCCTCGAACATCTCGGAGGCGTGCAGCAGCGCCTTCGACGGCATGCAGCCGACATTGAGGCAAGTGCCGCCCAGCGTCGCATCCTTCTCGACGACGGCAACCTTCATGCCGAGCTGCGCCGCGCGGATCGCGCAGACGTAACCGCCGGGGCCAGTGCCGATGACGACGAGATCGTAAGAAGCCATGATTGAGGTCCTGTAGCTAAACTCTGTGACAGTTGGGCGGGCGCGACCTCGTCGGAAGACCGCTTCCCGCTTCTTGATCGTGTTCTGGAGCCCCGTTCCGATTGAATCGGAACGGGGCTCCAGGTTCTTGTCTTGACGCGTTTTCTTGACGCGAACCGGTACCCACTTCGCGCGAAAACGCTCTAGCGACCGCCCGACACGTCGAGGATCGCGCTGGTGACGTAGGAGGCCTCGTCCGAGATCAGCCAAACGATGGCGTTTGCGATCTCGTCGGCGGTGCCGACGCGCTTCATCGGCACCATATGGGCAAGCCGATGCGCGCGATCGGGCTCGCCACCCGCGGCGTGGATGTCGGTATCGATCAGTCCGGGCCGGATTCCCGCAACGCGGATGCCTTCACCGGCGACTTCGTAGCCGAGGCCGACCGTGAAGGAATCGATCGCCCCTTTGGAGGCCGCATAGTCGACATAGGTGTTGGGCGCGCCGAGCCGCGCCGCGACCGAGGAGAGGTTGACGATGACGCCGCCCTCGCCGCCGTGCTTGGTCGACATCCGCTTCACCGCCTCGCGCGCGCACAAGATGCTGCCGGTGACGTTGACCGCCATCATTTGCTGGATGCGCTCGGCCGACATCTCGTCGACACGCACGCCGCTCTTGCCGACGATGCCGGCATTGTTGACGAGCGCGCCGAGCGTTCCGAAGCTATCGGCGGCCTTGAACAGCGCCAGGATGTCCTGCTCGCTGCCGACATCGCATTTCACTGCGATCGCCTTGCCGTTCCTGGCCTCGATCGCGGCGACGACCTCATTGGCCGCCGCCTGATTGGACGCATAGCCGACCACGATGCGATAGCCGCGCGCGGCAGCAGCGAGCGCGGTGGCGCGGCCGATGCCGCGGCTACCGCCGGTGATGACAACGACCTTATCCGTCACATTGATCCCCAAACGTAAGCACCCAACAGAACGCGACGCCCGAGGTAATCGGGCGCCGCGCGCGAATGACCTTACAGGTCCAGCACCAGGCGGGCCGGATCCTCCAGGCTCTCCTTGACGCGCACCAGGAAGGTGACCGCCTCCTTGCCGTCGATCACGCGGTGATCGTAGGACAGCGCCAGATACATCATCGGCCGCACCTCGATCTTGCCGCCGACCACCATCGGCCGCTCCTGGATCTTGTGCATGCCGAGGATGCCGGACTGCGGCGCGTTGAGGATCGGCGTCGACATCAGCGAGCCGTAGATGCCGCCATTGGTGATGGTGAAGGTGCCGCCCTGCATCTCGTCGATCTTGAGCTGGCCGTCGCGGGCGCGGCGGCCGAAATCGGCGATTCCCTTCTCGATCTCGGCGATCGACTTGTGGTCGCAGTCGCGCACCACCGGCACCACCAGGCCGCGGTCGGTGCCGACCGCAACGCCGATGTGATAGTAGTTCTTGTAGATCAGGTCGGTGCCGTCGATCTCGGCGTTGACGGCGGGAATGTCCTTCAGGCCCTGCACGACGGCCTTGGTGAAGAAGCCCATGAAGCCGAGCTTCGAGCCGTGCTTCTTCTCGAACGTGTCCTTGTAGAGGGCGCGCAGCTTCATCACCTCGGTCATGTCGACCTCGTTGAAGGTCGTCAGCATCGCGGCGGTGTTCTGCACGTCCTTCAGGCGGCGCGCGATGGTCTGGCGCAGCCGGGTCATCTTCACCCGTTCCTCGCGCGCGGCGTCGTCGGCCGGCGACGGGGCACGGACCTGCACCGCGGCAGCCGGCTGGTTGACCGGGGTCGGCGCCGAAGCGGCCTTCTCGATCGCGGCCAGCATGTCGCCCTTGGTGACGCGGCCGTCCTTGCCCGAACCGGGGACCGTGGAAGCATCGACGCCGCTTTCGGCGGACAGCTTGCGCACCGAAGGCGCGAGCGGCGCATCCGCCGGCGGCACCTTGGGCGCAGCCGGTGCGGGAGCGGCGGCAGCCGCCGCAGCGGCCGGCGCGGCAGCCTTGGCGGGCGCAGCGGCAGCAGCCTGCTTGGCCGGGGCAGCGCCGTCATTGATCTGGCCGAGCAGTGCGCCGACGGCGACGGTCTCGCCATCCCTTGCGATGATCTCGCCGAGCGTACCGGCGACCGGCGCTGGCACCTCGATGGTGACCTTGTCGGTCTCCAGCTCCACCAACGGTTCGTCCACCGCGACGGCCTCACCGGCCTTCTTGAACCAGCGGCCGATCGTGGCCTCGGTCACGGATTCCCCGAGCGTTGGAACGCGAATTTCAGTCATGGTCTTTTCCCCGATAACCTTGCGGTCGTAAAACTTGTCTCGCCACCGCCGCCAAAGCGAACGATCCGGTACTCCGTGACGACAGCGCTTGTGCTGGATGACGGGATACCGGATGCCCCGCTTTCGCGGGGCATGGTGTTGGTGAAGATCGTTAGTTCAGTGCGTCGTCGAGCAGCGCCTTGAGCTGCGCCAGATGTTTCGACATCAGGCCGGTGGCGGTCGCCGCCGACGCCGGACGGCCGGCATAGCGCGGCCGCCTGTTGGCTGCGTGGATCTGGTTCAGCACCCATTCCAGGTAGGGCTCGATGAAGTGCCAGGAGCCCATGTTGCGGGGCTCTTCCTGACACCAGACCACCTCGGCATTCTTGAAGCGGCCGAGCTCCTGCACCAGCGCCTTCAGCGGCACCGGATACAGCTGCTCGATGCGCATCAGATAGATGTCGTCGATGCCGCGCTTCTCGCGCTCCTCGTACAGATCGTAATAGACCTTGCCGGAGCACAGCACGACGCGACGGATCTTGTCGTCGGGCACCAGCTTGATCTTCTCGTCCGGCAGCATCTGCGCGTCATCGTACAGGATGCGGTGGAACGTGGCGTTCTCGCCGAGTTCGTCGAGCCGCGACACGGCGCGCTTGTGACGCAGCAGCGATTTCGGCGTCATCAGGATCAGCGGCTTGCGGATTTCGCGATGCAGCTGGCGCCGCAGCGCGTGGAAGTAGTTCGCCGGCGTGGTCGGATAGACCACCTGCATATTGTCCTCGGCGCACATCTGCAGGTAGCGCTCGAGGCGCGCGGAGGAGTGCTCCGGTCCCTGCCCTTCGTAGCCGTGCGGCAGCAGGCAGACGAGGCCCGACATGCGCAGCCATTTGCGTTCGCCCGAGGAGATGAACTGGTCGAACACCACCTGCGCACCATTGGCGAAATCGCCGAACTGCGCTTCCCAGAGCGTCAGCGCGTTCGGCTCGGCGAGCGAGTAGCCGTACTCGAAGCCGAGCACCGCCTCTTCCGACAGCAGCGAGTTGATGACCTCGTAGTGGCCCGTATCCTCGCCGCCGAGATGGTTGAACGGCGTGTAGCGGCTCTCGTCCTCCTGGTCGATCAGGACCGAATGGCGCTGCGAGAAGGTGCCGCGTTCGGAATCCTGGCCGGACAGGCGCACATGATGGCCCTCCTGCAGCAGCGTGCAGAACGCCAGCGCCTCGCCGGTCGCCCAGTCGATGCCGACGCCGGTGTCGATCGCCTTGGCGCGATTGTCGAGGAAGCGCTGGATGGTGCGGTGGGCGCGGAAGCCGTCCGGCACGTTGGTGATCTTGCGGCCGATGTCCTTGAGCACCGCGAGATCGACGCCGGTGATGCCACGGCGCGCGTCTTCTTCCTGATCGGCCGACTTGAATCCTGCCCATTTGCCGTCGAGCCAGTCGGCCTTGTTCGGCTTGTAGCCCGAGCCGGCTTCGAGCTCGGCATCGAGCCGCGCGCGCCAATCGGCCTTGGCCTTCTCAACCTCGCCCTCGGTCAACACGCCGTCGGCGACCAGCCGCTTGGCGTAGATCTCCAGCGTCGACGGATGCGAGGCGATCCGCTTGTACATCACCGGCTGGGTAAACGCCGGCTCGTCGCCCTCGTTGTGGCCGTGGCGACGGTAGCAGAACATGTCGATCACGACCGGCTTGTGGAATTTCTGCCGGAACTCGATCGCGACCTTGGCCGCGAACACCACGGCCTCCGGATCGTCGCCGTTCACGTGGAAAATCGGCGCATCGATCATCTTCGCCACGTCGGACGGATAGGGCGACGAACGCGAGTAGCGCGGATAGGTGGTGAAGCCGATCTGGTTGTTGACGATGAAGTGCAGCGAGCCGCCGGTGCGGTAGCCCTTCAGGTCGGACAGGCTGAAGCATTCCGCCACCACGCCCTGGCCCGCGAACGCCGCGTCGCCGTGCATCAGGAGCGGCAGCACCGAGATCCGCATGTCGGGCGGATCGCCGTGCTGATCCTGCTTGGCGCGCACCTTGCCCATCACGACGGGATCGACGATCTCGAGATGCGACGGATTGGCGGTCAGCGACAGATGGATGTTGTTGCCGTCGAACTCGCGGTCCGAGGACGCGCCGAGGTGATACTTGACGTCGCCGGAGCCTTCGACCGAGTCCGGATTGGCCGAGCCGCCCTTGAATTCATGGAACAGCGCGCGGTGCGGCTTGCCCATCACCTGGGTCAGCACGTTGAGGCGGCCGCGATGCGGCATGCCGACCACGATCTCCTTCACGCCGAGATTGCCGCCGCGCTTGATGATCTGCTCGAGCGCCGGGATCAGCGATTCGCCGCCGTCGAGACCGAAGCGCTTGGTGCCGGTGAACTTGGTGTCGCAGAACTTCTCGAAGCCGTCCGCCTCGATCAGCTTGTTGAGGATCGCCCGGCGCCCCTCCGGCGTGAAGCTGATCTCCTTGTCCGGCCCCTCGATGCGCTCCTGGATCCACGCCTTCTGCGCGGCGTTGGAGATGTGCATGAACTCGACGCCGAGCGTCTGGCAATAGGTGCGCTCGCAGATCTGCACGATCTCGCGCAGCGTGCCGTATTCGAGGCCGAGCACGTGGTCGAGGAAGATCTTGCGATCGAAGTCCGCCTCGGTGAAGCCATAGGAGCGCGGGTCGAGCTCCTCGCGGTCGCGCGGCGCCTCGATGCCGAGCGGGTCGAGCTTGGCGTGGAAATGGCCGCGCATCCGGTAGGCGCGGATCAGCATCAGGGCGCGAACCGAATCGCGGGTGGCCTGATGCACGTCGGTGTCGGAGAGCGCGGCGCCCTTGGCCTGCGCCTTGGCGGCGAGCTTGGTGCCGACCGCCTTCTCGACCTGGGCCCAGTTGCCGTCGAGCGCCGAGGTCAGCTCATCGCGCGGCGTCACCGGCCAGTTGTCGCGGCCCCACGAGGCGCCCTCGGCGTTCTTCTGGACGTCGGCCGGGGCGTCCTTCAGACTTTTGAAGAAATCCTGCCATTCGGCGTCGACCGACGACGGGTCCTGCTCGTAGCGGGCGTAGAGGTCGTCGATGTAGGCGGCGTTGGTACCCTGCAGGAAGGATGAGAGAGCAAAAGCGGCGTTCGCGTCTTGGCGAGACATGAGGCAGTCCTGGTGATTTTTTTCGGTTCGCGCGTGGAAGACGGCGCAAGTGCCGGTCTGAGAAGAGCGCCGGCTGGGTCGTTACCCTTTACCCTATCTAGGACAGATATTCCTGCCTAAAAGAACCAAGAAATGAATATGGTTTCATATTTTATTGATCCGCCCGATCGGCGGGTAATGCGCGTAAAAATGCGCGGTTCCCGGACGGGAACCCGCCGGAAACCGCGCCATACCCCGAAGGGAACCTCGCCCGAAGGCGGCTACTTCAGCATCTCCGCGAGCGTGTGCCCGAGCCGCGCCGGCGACGGCGACACCCTGATGCCGGCCGCTTCCATCGCCGCGGTCTTGGAGCCGGCGTCGCCCTTGCCGCCGGAGATGATCGCACCGGCATGGCCCATGCGGCGGCCGGGAGGTGCGGTGACACCGGCGATGAAGCCAACCATCGGCTTCTTGCGGCCGCGCTTGGCCTCGTCCTTGAGGAACTGGGCGGCGTCTTCCTCGGCGGAGCCGCCGATTTCGCCGATCATGACGATCGACTTGGTTTTCTCGTCGGCCAGGAACATCTCCAGCACGTCGATAAACTCGGTGCCCTTGACCGGATCGCCGCCGATGCCGACCGCGGTGGTCTGGCCGAGGCCCTCCTGGGTGGTCTGGAACACAGCCTCATAGGTCAGGGTGCCGGAGCGGGAGACGATGCCGACCGAGCCGGGCTTGAAGATGTTGGCCGGCATGATGCCGATTTTGCACTCGCCGGCGGTCATCACGCCGGGGCAGTTCGGCCCGATCAGCCGCGACTTGGAGCCGGACAGCGAGCGCTTCACGCGCACCATGTCGAGCACCGGAATGCCCTCGGTGATGCAGACGATCAGCGGGATCTCCGCATCGATCGCCTCGCAGATCGCATCCGCCGCGCCCGGCGGCGGAACATAGACCACGCTGGCGTCGGCGCCGGTCTTCGCACGCGCCTCCGCGACGGTGTCGAACACCGGCAGGTTGAGATGGGTCGAGCCGCCTTTGCCCGGCGCCACGCCGCCGACCATCTTGGTGCCGTAAGCGATCGCCGCTTCCGAGTGGAATGTACCGTTCTTGCCGGTGAAGCCCTGGCAGATGACCTTGGTGTTCTTGTCGATCAGAATGGACATGGGATGCTTTCGCGAGACGAGCGGTGAAGGGTTTCAGTGAACACGCCGGTAGACGCCGGTGAGCACGTCGGCCCACCCTTCCGCGTCAGGCGAGAATTGGATTTTCATGTTGTAGGTGTTGTCGTCGACGACCTCGTAGACATGACGGGCGTTGCCGCGCAACGAACCGCGCACCAGGATCAGCGACTTGCCCGCCCAGCCGCCGGACGCCGGCGACGGCGGATAGTAGCCGAGCGAATCGTGCCAGAACAATTTGTAGGCCCGATCGTCGCGGTCGTAGGTGAAGACGCCGTGGGTGGCGAAGCTCTCCTTGCCGTCGCGGGTCTGCACGCTGTCCTGGATCAGGTAGAAACCGTTGAGCGCGATGCGCGCGACGACATGCGAGCTCGCCGGACCGCCCGCGGTCCAGCGCGACGGATAGACCATCTCTTCGCCATTCCACTCGCCCGCGAAAACCGCGAGCTTGCGGTGTTCTTCCAGCGGTGTCGGAGCGTCGAGATGACCGGCCATCGTTAGCCTCCCTTGACGGCTTTCACGATCTTCTGTGCTGCGTCATCGAGATTGTCGGCGGGCAGGACGTTGAGGCCGCTCTCGCGGATGATCTTCTTGCCCTGCTCGACATTGGTGCCTTCGAGGCGCACCACCAGCGGCACCTTGAGGCCGACCTGCTTCACCGCGGCGACCACGCCTTCGGCGATCACGTCGCACTTCATGATGCCGCCGAAGATGTTGACCAGGATGCCCTTCACGTTCGGATCGGCGGTGATGATCTTGAACGCGGCCGCGACCTTCTCCACGCTGGCGCCGCCGCCGACGTCGAGGAAGTTCGCCGGCTCCATGCCGTAGAGCTTGATGATGTCCATGGTCGCCATGGCGAGGCCGGCGCCGTTGACCATGCAGCCGATCGTGCCGTCGAGCGCGACATAGTTGAGGTCGTATTTCGACGCCTCGATTTCCTTGGCGTCCTCCTCGGTCTCGTCGCGCAGCGCCACCACGTCCGGGTGACGATAGAGCGCGTTGCTGTCGAACGACACCTTGGCGTCGAGCACGCGGAGCTGGCCCTGCTTGGTGACGACGAGCGGGTTGATCTCGAGCATCGCCATGTCCTTGGCGGCGAAGGCGGTGTAGAGCTGGCCGGTCAGCTTCTCGGCCTGCTTGGCAAGATCGCCCTTCAGCTTCAGCGCCTCGGCGACGGTGCGGCCGTGGTGCGGCATGATGCCGGTGGCGGGATCGACCGAGAACGAGACGATCTTTTCCGGGGTCGAATGCGCGACCTCTTCGATGTTGACGCCGCCTTCGGTCGACACCACGAAGGAGATTTCGGAGGTCTCGCGATTGACCAGGATCGAGAGATAGAACTCCTTGTCGATCTCGGAGCCTTCCTCGATGTAGAGGCGGTTGACCTGCTTGCCGTGCGGGCCGGTCTGCACCGTGACTAGGGTCGCGCCGAGCATCTGCTTGGCGAACGCGTCGACCTCGGCGACCGACTTGGCGATCCGGACACCGCCCTTGTCGCCGGCGGATGCTTCCTTGAACTTGCCCTTGCCGCGGCCGCCGGCATGGATCTGGCTCTTCACCACCCAGATCGGGCCGGGAAGCTGCTTGGCCGCCGCGTCGGCTTCTTCAGCCTTCAGCACCGGCACGCCGCGCGAGATCGGCACGCCGAATTCATGCAGCAGAGCCTTGGCCTGGTATTCATGGATATTCATCGATCGTCGCTCCCAAACCCTCGTGCGGCGAACTTCACGTCAGCCTGAATCTGGCATACCATATACCAGGCCTCGTGCAACTAGAAAATTCGCCGGAATTTCATCACCTTGCACCCGACAGGCGCTCGGAACCGCCTATCGGGCCATTGCTAACTCAGATCACTTCCCGAGCAGATCGGGCGCGATCTTCTTGCAGGCGTCGACCAGGCCCTGCACCGAGGCAACCGACTTGTCGAAGGCCTCGCGGTCCTTGCCGGCCAGCTCGATCTCGACGATGCGCTCGACACCCTTGGAGCCGATCACCGTAGGCACGCCGACATACATGTCCTTCACGCCGTACTCGCCGTTGAGATAGGCGGCGCAGGGCAGCACGCGCTTCTTGTCCTTCAGATAGCTCTCGGCCATCTGGATCGCCGACGCCGCCGGCGCGTAGAAGGCGGAGCCGGTCTTGAGCAGATTGACGATCTCGGCGCCGCCATTGCGGGTGCGATCGACGATCTCGTCGATCCGCGCCTGCGAGGTCCAGCCCATCTTGACGAGGTCGGGCAGCGGGATGCCGGCAACGGTCGAGTAGCGGGTCAGCGGCACCATGGTGTCGCCGTGGCCGCCGAGCACGAAGGCGGTGACGTCTTCGACCGAGACGTTGAATTCGTCGGCCAGGAAGTAGCGGAAACGCGCGGAGTCGAGCACGCCGGCCATGCCGACCACCTTCTTGTGCGGCAGGCCCGAAGCCTTCTGCAGCGCCCACACCATCGCATCCAGCGGGTTGGTGATGCAGATGACGAAGGCGTCGGGGGCGTACTTCTTGATGCCGGCGCCGACCTGCTCCATGACCTTGAGGTTGATCGACAGGAGATCGTCGCGGCTCATGCCCGGCTTGCGCGGCACGCCCGCGGTAACGATGCAGACCTTGGCGCCGTCGAGCGCCTCATAGGAGTTGGCGCCGACCAGATTGGAGTCGAAGCCGTCGACCGGCGACGACTGCGCGATGTCGAGCGCCTTGCCCTGCGGCACGCCCTCGGCGATATCGAACAGCACGACGTCTCCGAGTTCCTTGAGGCCAACGAGGTGCGCCAGCGTTCCGCCGATCTGTCCGGAGCCAATCAGAGCAATCTTGTCGCGTGCCATGGGAAATCAGTCCTTTGAACTGGGTGCAGGAGGGAGGGAAGTCGGTTGCAAGGGTGGTTATCCCTTTCGAATGATCCATTCAAGTCGCGGCCTGCCCAATTGCGGGCCCTGCCTGGAATTCGATCAGGCATGCCAGCAACATCCGTCCCGGAGACACGGAAAGTTGCTCCGAACCGCACCGCGCGCAAGACCGAATTTCGAGGCCGAATTTCGAGGCTGAGTGTCAGGTCTCGACCAGGCCGGTCGACGAGCCACTTGCGGAGGAGTCCTTCCGGCCATGCGGCAGCGCCAAATAGGATTCCGAGCTCATTTCGATCAGGCGCGAGGATGTGCGCTTGAATTCCATCGCCTCGATGCCGTCTTCCGCAAGGTACAGCGACACCGGATCGGCCTCGGCCGAGGCCATCAACTTCACGGCATTGTCATAGAGCGTGTCGATCAGCGAGATGAAGCGCTTGGCGGCATTGCGCTCGGCGTAGTCCATCACCGGAATGTGGTCGATCAGGATCGTGTGGTAGTCGTGCGCGAGCCTGAGGTAGTCGGACGCGGCAAGCGGCTTCTCGCAGATATCGGCGAAGCTGAAGCGTGCGACGCCATGCGACGAGCACGGCACAATCAGCAGACGCTTCTTGATCTCGATAAGGCGCGCCTTGCACGGCGCGTTGCCGGTCATCTTGCGCCACGCCGCGTTGAGCGCCTCGCGAGCCGCGTCATCCGCGGGCACCAGCCACATCTTCACGCCGACGAGCTTCTCGAGCCGGAAGTCTGTGCGCGCATCGAGCCGCAGCACATCCATGTGGTCGGTGATCTGCGCGATGAACGGCAGGAACAGCGCGCGATTGAGCCCGCCCTTGTAGAGGTCGTCTGGCGCAACGTTCGACGTCGCGACCACGACGGTGCCGAGATCGAACAGCTTTGCGAACAGCCGCCCGAGGATCATCGCGTCCGCAATGTCGGTGACGTGGAATTCGTCGAAGCAGAGCAGCCAGGCCTCGTCGAAGATCGCCTGCGCGGTAAGCCCGATCACGTCGCCGTCCGAGATCTCGCCGCGCGCGATCTGCTGACGGTAGCCGTAGATCCGCTCATGCGCCTCGGCCATGAATTCGTGGAAATGCGCGCGGCGCTTGTGCTCGACCGGGCTCTGCTGGAAGAACAGATCCATCAGCATGGTCTTGCCGCGGCCGACCTCGCCATGGACGTAGAGGCCGCGCGGCGGCTTGTCGTCCTTGTCGCCGCCGAACAGCCGTCCGAACAGGCCCTGCTTGCGCTGCGGCTTGTAGCTCGCGAGCCGCTCGTCCAGCGCGCCGAACGCTTCAGCGGCGCGCGCCTGCGCAGGATCGGCCTCGATCGCGCCGGAGGCGACCAGGGCGTTGTAGTGTTCGAGAAAGGAACTCGGCGAGGTGGACAACATGGGCCCACCTTACGGCCCTAGTGCGCGGAAAAATGCAAGTCGGGAATTGTGCCAACGGCCATGCAGGCAACGGGTATGCGGGCGCAGGCCCTTGCATACCACGGCCGACCGCACGGGCTGCCTGACACCTCAAGCCGCGGTCTGCGATGCCTTACGCGCAGAGCGCGTAGGAATCCTCGACCACGTAAGGGCCGCCGCCTGTCGACGCCCGCGACGAGAACAGCACGAAGCGGTCCGCCAGGAAGCTGCGGCTCGGGAAGTAGCCGCGCACGGACAGATAATCCGCGACGTCCTGGCTCGAGGCGTCATGCAAACGCGCGAGCGTGACATGGGGCGTGAATTTCCTGCCCTCGGGATCGAGCCCCATCCGCTGCATCATCCGCTCGAGCTCGGCCTGCAGTTCGATCAGCGGGCGGCTCGGCTCGACGGCGGCAACCACCGCGCGCGGCTTGCGTCCGCCGAAGCTCGACAGGCCTTGCAGTTTGACCTCGAACGGCTTGCGGTTCACCCGGAACAGCATCGTTGCGATCTCGTTGGCCCACATGCCATCGATGTCGCCGATGAAGCGCAGAGTGACGTGATAATTTTCGGGATCGATCCAGCGTGCGCCGGGAAGGCCACCACGCAAGCTGGAGAGGGTTTGGCCGATTTCGGCCGGAATTTCCAGTCCAGTGAACAGACGCGGCATCGCAATAATCCTCGATGCTTGGCGCGAGTTTTGGGAGCCCGCACCCTGTAACAGACCCCGGTGACGAATCACCGATGCCTATTTGTACCCGAGATATGTGACTCTGCGAAGCATGACCGGTTAACAGCTCGTAAACCTACGGACACCACACGGCTCGCTGCCTGCGATTCAACTGCGTTGCCCTGATAATGCGCCGAGAAATGCCTCCACCGTGGGCAGCATGTTGTTCACGACAATGTCGACGCCCGCTGCCGTCGGATGCATGCCGTCGGCCTGGTTGAGCTTGGCATCGGCAGCAACGCCGTCGAGGAAGAATGGATAGAGCGGCACGCCAAGGGATTTCGACAGATCCGGATAGATCGCGTTGAACTTCGCTGCATAGTCGCTGCCATAGTTCGGCGGCGCCAGCATGCCGCACAAGAGCACGGCGATCTTGCGCGCCTGCAACTTTGTGATGATGTCGGAGAGCGCGGCACGCGTCACCGCGGGATCGATGCCGCGCAGCGCATCGTTGGCGCCGAGCTCGACGATCACCGCATCGGTTCCGTCAGGCACCGACCAGTCGAGCCGCTCGCGGCCGCCTGAGGCGGTGTCGCCGGACAGCCCGGCATTGGTCATCTCGACCTTTATCCCCTTGGCTTCCAAGGCCTTTTGCAGCCGGACCGGGAACGCCGCCGGGCCAGGAAGGCCGTAACCGGCGCTCAGGGAATCGCCCAGGACCACCATTTTGACCGGTTTTGCCGAACCTGCCGCGGGGCCCTTCTCCGGTCCCGGTGTCTGCGCGCTTGCCGCCGTCATCAAGCCCATAAGCAACACGAGTATGTGCACGAAGATTCTCAACCGGCCCTCGACCGCAGCCGCGGAAGTGCCATATGACCGAACCATGGACAGTCTCATCGAATCCTCTTCACTGACCGACGTCGAGCCGGACACCATTGCCGTCAGGAACGTCAATCTCTCGCTCGGCACCGGCGCGGCACGGGTTCATATCCTCAAAGATATCAGCCTTCGTGTGGCAGCGGGTGAGGCCATCGGCCTGATCGGCCCGTCGGGCTCGGGCAAGTCGACCTTGCTGATGGTGATGGCGGGGCTTGAACGTCCTGACAGTGGAGAAGTGGTCGTCAACGGCACCGCGTTCAATGCCCTCGATGAAGATGCGCTGGCGCGCTTCCGCGGTCGCCAGGTCGGCATCGTCTTCCAGTCGTTCCATCTGATCCCGACCATGACCGCGCTGGAGAACGTCGCCGTGCCGCTCGAGCTCGCCGGCAATCCCGATGCCGCGGCGCGCGCCGCGCAGGAGCTGCAATCGGTCGGGCTCGGCGAACGCCTGCATCACTATCCGACGCAATTGTCCGGCGGCGAGCAGCAGCGCGTCGCGATCGCGCGTGCGCTCGCACCCGATCCCGCGATCCTCGTCGCCGACGAGCCGACCGGAAATCTCGACGAGACGACCGGAAAGCAGATCGTCGATTTGCTGTTCACCAAGCACGCCGAGCGCGGCATGACGCTGGTGCTGGTGACGCACGACCTCGCGCTCGCCCAGCGCTGCGACCGCGTCGTGCGGCTGCGTTCCGGCCGCATCGACGGACAATCCACGAGATGAGCATTGCGTCCGAAGTCGCTATCCAGGGTCGCGCGTCGTCGCTTGCCTTCCGATATGCGCTGCGCGAATTGCGCGGCGGCCTGCGCGGCTTCTACGTCTTCATCGCCTGCATCGCGCTCGGCGTGATGGCGATTGCCGGCGTCGGCTCGGTCGCCGCGAGCCTCGGCGACGGCCTGTCGCGCGAGGGGCGCACGCTGCTCGGCGGCGACGTCGCGTTCTCGCTGATCTCGCGCGAGGCCAAGCCCGACGAGATCGCCTATTTGCGCACGCGCGGCGAGGTTTCGGTCGCAGCCACACTCCGCGCGATGGCCCGCAGCGGCGACGGCAAGCTCGCGCTGGTCGAGCTCAAGGCGGTCGACGGCAGATATCCGATGCTCGGCGAACTGACGCTCGAGCCGAACATGCCGGTCGCCGACCTGCTCGCCGAACGCGACGGCGTCTATGGCGCGGCGGCCGATTCAACGCTGCTGGCGCGGCTCGACCTCAAGCTCGGCGACCGCGTCACCATCGGCAGCGCGACCTACCAGATCCGCAGCGTGGTGGCGGCCGAGCCCGACAAGCTCGCCGGCGGCGTCGGCCTCGGCCCGCGCTTCCTGATCAACGAAGCCAGCCTGCACGCCACCGACCTGCTGCAACCGGGCAGCCTGGTGCGCTGGATCTACCGGGTGAAGCTGCCCGAGGGCGCCAACGACGATCGCGCCACCACCGCGCTGATCGACGGCGCGCGGGCTGCGGCACCGGAGGCCGGCTGGGAGGTCCGCAGCCGCAGCAACGCCTCGCCGCAGCTTGAGCGCACCATTAACCGCTTCACCCAGTTCCTGACCCTGGTCGGCCTGGCCGCGCTGCTGGTCGGCGGTGTCGGCGTCGCCAATGCCGTGAAGAGCCATATCGACCGGCGCCGCGACGTCATCGCCTCGTTCAAGGCGCTCGGCGCCACCGGTCGCGACGTCTTCACGATCTATTGCACGCAGGTGGTGGTGCTGGCCGGGATCGGTTCGGTGATCGGGCTCGTGCTCGGCGCCGCGCTGCCCTTCGTCATCGTCGGCCTGTTCGGCAAGCTGCTGCCGCTCCCGGTCGTGCCCGCCTTGCATCCCGACGAGCTAGCGCTCTCCTTCCTCTACGGCCAGCTCACCGCGCTGGCGTTCGGGCTGTGGCCGCTCGGCCGGGTGCATGACGTGCCGGTCGCCGCGCTGTTCCGCGAGACCATCACCAGCGAGTGGCACCGCCCGCGCTGGAGCTATCTGGCGCTGATGGCCGTGGTGATCGCGCTCCTGATCGGGGTTGCGATCGGGCTTGCCTATGACAAGCGGGTCGCGACCGTCTTCGTCGTCGCCTCGATCGCGGTGTTCCTGCTGTTGCGCGGGATCGCCGAAATCCTGATGGCGGTGGCGCGCCGGCTGCCGCGCAGCCGCATCACCATGCTGCGGCTCGCGATCGCCAACATCCACCGGCCGGGCGCGCTGACGCCGTCGGTCGTGCTGTCGCTCGGGCTCGGGCTCGCGGTGCTCGTCACCATCACCCAGATCGACGGCAATCTGCGCCGGCAATTTTTGGCCGCGCTGCCGGACCGGGCGCCGTCATTCTTCTTCATCGACATCCCCTCCACCGAGGCCGACCGCTTTGCCGCCTTCCTGGCGCAGATCGCGCCTGGCTCGACCGTCGAGGACGTGCCGATGCTGCGCGGGCGCATCGTCGCCGCGCGCGGCGTCAAGGGCGACCAGCTCAAGCCGTCAGTCGATTCGGAATGGGTGCTGCAGAGCGACCGCGGCCTGACCTACACCGGCGAGATCCCCAAGGGCTCGAAGATCGTCGAGGGCGAATGGTGGGGGCCGGACTACAGCGGACCGCCGCTGGTCTCGATGGAGAAGAAGATCGCCGACGGCCTGGATCTGAAGATCGGCGACGAGATCGTGGTCAACGTGCTCGGCCGCGACGTATCGGCGAAGATCGCCAACCTGCGCAACATCGACTGGCAGGGTCTCGGCATCAACTTCGTGCTGGTGTTCTCGCCGAATGCCTTCAGGGGCGCACCGCACAGCCATGTCGCGACGCTGACCGAACCACATGCTGACAACGCGGACGATGCGCGCATCATCAAGCAGGTCACCGACGCGTTCCCGATGGTGACCAGCGTGCGGGTCCGCGAGGCGCTGGAGACGGTCGGCAGCGTGGTCAGCAATCTGGTGCTAGCGATCCGCGGCGCCAGCGCGGTGACGCTGATCTCGGCGATCCTGGTGCTGGGCGGCGCGCTCGCGGCAGGTCACCGCCACCGCGTCTACGACGCCGTGATTCTCAAGACGCTCGGCGCCACGCGGGTGCGATTGCTCGGCGCCTACGCGCTAGAGTATCTGATGATCGGTTTTGCAACCGCCTTATTCGGTGTGATCGCCGGTTCGATCGCGGCCTGGCTGATCGTGACGCGACTGATGACGCTGAGCTTCATCTGGCAGGCCGGCAGCGCCGCGCTGGTCGTGGTCGCCGCGCTGATCGTCACGGTTGGGTTGGGGCTGGCCGGAACGCTGCTCGCGCTGAATCAGAAGCCGGCCTCGGTGCTGCGGAATTTGTGACAATTTGTAGCGGCACCGAGGCCGTTTTTCCCTATACTGTTCGCGCAGAGCGACATTCGGCCGCGCGTGGAAGCTTGCGTCGGATGTGTTAATTTCCCACATACCAATCGAGCCGGATGGTCGGTTGAATGACACGGAATTAATATTCCGCAAACCGAGCCATCTGAGATAGATTTACGACCGGCGCCGCAAATCCCTTGCGCTCCACCGGGACCAACCACGGGAATTCGACCATGTCGGACCTAGACCGCAATTACGCTTCTCCTTTCGGCCGGGCCGCCGGGCGCATTGACGCTGCGGCCGTCGACGCCGGTCTGCGCGCCTACATGCTGCGCATCTACAACTACATGAGCATCGGCCTCGCCATCACCGGCCTTGCCGCGCTCGGCGTCTACATGGGTGCGGTGACCAGCGACCAGTCCGCCGCCGTCGCCAAGTTCGGCAACGCCTATCTGACGCAGTTCGGCTACGCGATGTTCGTGAGCCCGCTGAAGTGGCTGTTCATCCTCGCCCCTCTTGCGATGGTGTTCGTCATCTCGGCCGGCATCAACCGCCTGCAGCCTGCGACCGCCCAGCTCCTGTTCTGGGTGTTCTCGGCACTGATGGGCCTGTCGCTGTCGTCGATCTTCCTGGTGTACACGCACACCTCGATCGTGCGCGTGTTCTTCATCACCGCGGCTACGTTCGGTGCGCTGAGCCTTTACGGCTACACCACCAAGCGTGACATGAGCGGCATGGGCTCGTTCCTGTTCATGGGTTTGATCGGCATCATCATCGCGAGCCTGGTCAACCTGTTCCTGGCGAGCTCGGCGCTGCAGTTCATCGTCTCGGTGGTCGGCGTGCTGGTGTTCGCGGGCCTCACCGCCTGGGACACCCAGCGGCTGAAGAACGACTACATCTACGGCTACGCCTCGCAGGGTGGCGTGATGGCAGAGCGTGCGGCAATCACTGGTGCGCTGTCGCTCTACCTGAACTTCATCAACCTGTTCACGCTGCTGTTGCAGCTGCTCGGCCAGCGCGACTAAGCGCCTCGAGCGAAGGGATCGACCGAAGCCCCGGCCCTAGCGGCCGGGGCTTTTCTTTTGGGCGTGGCAAAAATACTGTCGCCACCATGTCCAATCCGGAAATCAGGCCGACCGCCGAGGCGGATCTGCCCTCGATCACCGCGATCTATGAGCAGGCGGTTCGCTTTGGGACCGCGACCTTCGAGCTGATTCCGCCCGACCTCGCCGAGATGACCCGCCGCTACAGGGCGCTGATCGATGGCGGCTTCCCCTATTTCACGGCAGAGCTCGACGGCCGCGTCGCCGGCTATGCCTATGCCGGCCCCTACCGGCCGCGGCCGGCCTATCGCTTCACGGTCGAGAACTCGGTCTATCTGGATCCTGCGCTCCATCGCCGCGGCGTCGGCCTCAAGCTGATGGAGCGCCTGATCGCCGAATGCGACGCCCGCGGCTTCCGGCAGATGATCGCGGTGATCGGGGATTCGGCCAATGCCGGTTCGATCGGACTGCACCGCCGCTGCGGTTTTGAGATGATCGGGACACACCCGGGTGTCGGCCTGAAATTCGGCCGCTGGCTCGATACCGTGATGATGCAGCGCGCGCTCGGCGAAGGCGGCGCGACCGTGCCGGCGGACTAGCCGACAATCCGCAGCCCGAATGAGCGAAGCGACATCCGAGATAATCTATCTTCCCCTGAAAGGGGGAAGGTCGGGATGGGGGTCAGCCACGGGCGACGCTGTGTGTGCGGAGAGAGCAAATCCCCACCCGCTTTGCTCTGACGAGCAAAACAACCTCCCCTTTTCAAGGGGAGGTGGGGCTACACCACCGACAGCTTGCGGTCGATCACGAACAGCACGCGTTCGAGTTCATGGCCGCGACGCAGGATCAGGCCCGTCGCCGAAATCACGCTGTACATGCCCTGCTTGCGCGCAAGCCGGGGATCCTTCTCGATCCGGTAGATCGGCATTTCGGACGCGCGCCGAAACACCGAGAACACGGCACGGTCCTTCAGGAAGTCGATCGCATAGTCGCGCCACTCGCCGTCGGCGACCATGCGGCCGTAGAGATTGAGAATGCGGTTGAGCTCTAGTCGATTGAAGGTCACGCGGTTGGGCTGCGGGATCGCGGCGGCGGGGCGCGCCGCGGCGCGGCTCCCGCTCGGATCAGTGTCCTCCGAGATCAGACTCATCGAGCGCCTCCTGTCATCCCAGTGACGATCATGGTCCGAAAGCCGGTCCCCCCTTTTCGGGATCGTCACAACGCTGACATGATTGCGCTAAGCGAGGGGGCCTGCAAGGGGCCATTCGCGATGCAACCGGGTCTTAACCACGGTCTGGCGCGGCAGATTATCCGGAAAACCAGAGAGTCACGGGAACGTTAGCGGAATCATATTGCTGCCCCACTTCCGCCCATCGCCCGCCCCGCTGCCCTGCGAAAAGAAAATCCTGCGTTGGCCCGGTCCTTTCGGTTCCGGATTCCTCAGCCCCCAGCCCCCCGGGGCCGTCGGGATCGGGCCTGTTCGCAGGGGAGTTAATCCCAACACTGGGCCAACGAAAGTTGGTCCTTTTTGTTTTTGGGAGCCTGCTCAAGGCACGCGCGATCGAGACGCGCCCAGAGGCTCACCGCGTTCGTTTCAGTATATCTCTGGATGCATGTCGGTCGCCTCCCGCGTGGGCTGCACGACAAACTGCGTGCCGCCCAATGGCGCGACCGACGGAAGGTGGCGCCGCAAGGTGCTAGCGAAGCGAGGTGAAGGCGGCGCCGAGCATCGGGCCCGGCTTGTCGCGATTGCCGTCCTGGACGTACACCGCCGCGGCATCGACGCCATCGCGCGTGATGTTCTCCAGCGGCACGGTCCAACTCCCGGACGAACCGTTCCAGTCACCGACCTTGAGGAGATTGCGCACCACGTTGTGGTAGGTGATCTCCTGGCCGCGGTTCTCGCCGCGCGCGATCGAGATCGGCACCGACTTCGAGATCGAGCAGATCCAGACTTCGCCGCGCGACACTGCGGGCGACTTCGACGCGGCCACCGAAACGTTGATCTGCTTGCCGGTCAGCGTCAGCGTCACCGGCACCGACATCACGCTGCCGCTCTTCTCGGTATCCTTGATGGCGCTCTCGATGCTCGCCCGATCGCTGCCGATCACATGCGCGGAGCCGTTGATCACGGCCTGCGGCGTGTAGACGTCGCGATCGCCGCGCATGTGCGAATAGGCCTTCTGGCGCGCGCTGAAACGGGAATCGGCCAGCGTGTCCTTCCAGCCGAGATAGTCCCAATAGTCGATCGGCATGCTCAGCGCGATGACGTTGGGGTCCTTGGCGAGATCACCGATGATCTTGTCCGCGGGCGGACAGGACGAACACCCCTGCGAGGTGAAGAGTTCGACGACAGCACGCGGATCGGCGTGAGCGGGGCGGATGACAGCAACGATCGCGCAAATACCAAGAGCGCTGGACCATCGCGAGATCGAGTTATAGGCCATCATCGCTGTCATACTGCGAACCAGTCGTGATGATTTCCATCCGTAATTGTACGGAGCATGAAGTTTGTCCCTGAACTTGCGTGCCCCAAAACGCGAGAAAGCGGCCCTGTCATAGGCCGCCTTCTTTTTAGTCGCCACTCACTAAGCGGTGAGGCACCGATCACAAATCCGCGTTAGAGCATGATCCGGAAAAGTGTGAACCGGTTTCCCCCGCGACAACGCAAGCGTTTGCGCGGAGATCATGCTCAAACAAAGGGCCTAGGCCGCGAGTTTGCGCAGCACATAGTGCAGGATGCCGCCGTTGCGGTAGTAATCGAGCTCGTCCAGCGTATCGATGCGGCAGAGCAGCGGGACGTCCCGCTTGCCGCCGTCGCCGGAGACGATCTCGGCGGTCAGGGTCTGGCGCGGCTTCAGGTCGCCCTGCAGCCCGCGGATCGTGACCTTCTCGTCGCCCTTCAGGCCGAGCGAGGACCACGACGTGCCGTCCTGGAAGGTGAGCGGAAGCACGCCCATGCCGACCAGGTTGGAGCGATGGATACGCTCGAAGCTCTGGCAGATCACCGCGCGCACGCCGAGCAGGCGCGTGCCCTTGGCGGCCCAGTCGCGCGACGAGCCGTTGCCGTATTCGGCGCCGGCGAACACCACCAGCGGCACTTCCTCCTGCTGGTACTTCATCGCCGCGTCGTAGATCGACATCTGCTCGCCGTCGGGCCAGTGCTTGGTCAGACCGCCTTCCGGAATATTGCCGTCAGCGCCCTTCAGCATGAAGTTCTTGATGCGGATGTTGGCGAAGGTGCCGCGCATCATCACTTCGTGGTTGCCGCGCCGCGTGCCGTACTGGTTGAAGTCGGCGGGGCGCACCTGGTGCTCGCTGAGGAACTTGCCGGCGGGCGAGGTCAGCTTGATCGAACCGGCCGGCGAGATGTGGTCGGTGGTGATCTTGTCGCCGAACATCGCCAGGATCCGCGCGTCGACCACGTCGTTGACCGGGTCCGGCTGCTTCTTCATGCCTTCGAAATAGGGCGGGTTCTGCACATAGGTCGAGCTCATGTTCCAGCGATAGGTCTCGCTTTCCGTGGTCTTGATCTTGCGCCAGTTGGTATCGCCCTTGAACACGTCGGCGTACTTCTTCTTGAAGATCGTCGCGGTGACGTACTTCTTCATGAAGGTGTTGATCTCCTTGGTGGTCGGCCAGATGTCCTTCAGGAACACCGGCTTGCCATCCTTGCCGATGCCGATCGGCTCGACCGCGAGATCCTTCGTCACGGTGCCGGCAAGTGCATGCGCAACGACCAGCGGCGGCGAGGCGAGGTAGTTCGCCTGCACGTCCGGCGAGACGCGGCCTTCGAAGTTGCGGTTGCCCGACAGCACGGCGGCGGCAACGATGCCGTTTTCGTTGATCGACTTCGAGATGTCTTCCGGCAGCGGGCCAGAATTGCCGATGCAGGTCGTGCAGCCGAAGCCGACCAGGTTGAAGCCGACCTTGTCGAGATCGGTCTGCAGGCCGGAATTGGCGAGATATTCCGCCACCACCTGGCTGCCCGGCGCGAGCGAGGTCTTCACCCACGGCTTGGCCTTCAGGCCCTTGGCTGCCGCCTTGCGCGCCAACAGGCCGGCGCCGATCAGCACGCTCGGATTCGAGGTGTTGGTGCAGGAGGTGATCGCCGCGATCACGACGTCGCCATGGCCGAGATCGAAGTCGCGGCCCTCGACGGCGAAGCGCTTCGTCTCACCCTCGGGCTTCTTGTACTCGCCGACCAGCGCGGTGGCGAAGCCGGTCGACACCGCCGGCAGCGCGATGCGGCCTTCGGGGCGCTTCGGTCCAGCCATCGACGGCACGACGTCGGCGAGGTCGAGCGTCAGCGTGGTGGTGAACACCGGATCGGCCGACTTGGCGGTGCGGAACAGGCCCTGCGCCTTGGCGTAGGCCTGCACCAGCTTGACGCGATCGGCCTTGCGGCCCGAGGTCTTCAGGTAATCGATGGTCGCGGCATCGACCGGGAAGAAGCCGCAGGTCGCGCCGTATTCGGGCGCCATATTGCCGATGGTCGCCTTGTCCGCGACCGACAGGAAATCGAGGCCCGGGCCGAAGAACTCGACGAACTTGCCGACCACGCCGAGCTTGCGCAGCATCTGGGTGACGGTCAGCACGAGGTCGGTCGCGGTGACGCCTTCCTTGAGCTGGCCCTTGAGCTTGAAGCCGACCACCTCAGGCAGCAGCATCGACAGCGGCTGGCCGAGCATGCAGGCCTCCGCCTCGATGCCGCCGACGCCCCAGCCGAGCACGGCGAGGCCGTTGACCATCGTGGTGTGCGAGTCAGTGCCGACCAGCGAATCCGGATAGGCGACCTCGAAAGTGCCGGTCTTCTTGCCGACCGTCATCTTCTCCTTCTTGGTCCACACCGTCTGCGCGAGATATTCGAGATTGACCTGGTGGCAGATGCCGGTGCCGGGCGGCACCACCGAGAAGTTCGAGAACGCCTTCTGGCCCCACTTCAGGAACTCGTAGCGCTCCTGGTTCTGCTTGTATTCCTCGGTGACGTTCTTCGCGAACGCCTTGTTGTCACCGAAGAAGTTGACGATCACCGAGTGGTCGATGACGAGGTCGACCGGCACCAGCGGGTTGATCTTCTCGGCATCGCCGCCGAGGTTCTGCATCGCGTTGCGCATCGCCGCGAGATCGACCACGGCCGGAACGCCGGTGAAATCCTGCATCAGCACGCGCGCCGGGCGGAAGGCGATTTCGTGCTCGAGCTGGCGCTTCTTCAGCCACTTCGACACCGCAACGATGTCTTCCTTCTTGACGGTGCGGCCATCCTCGTTGCGCAGCAGGTTCTCGAGCAGAACCTTCATCGAATACGGCAGCTTCGAAATTCCCTTCAGTCCGTTCTTCTCTGCCTGGGGCAGGCTGTAATAGACGTAGGACTTGCCGCCGACCTTCATGGTCTTGCGGCATTTGAAGCTGTCGAGCGAGGTCATGCGAGGAATCCCAATTTTCAGTTATACCCGGCAAGGGTAACTAAACACCGGCGAACGACACTGGCCGAGGGATGGCCTGGATGGCTTGCGGCCGCCGATTGTGTGTGCTGCATCAAGTTCCGGGCTTATAGAACCTTTCTAGAAGCACCGCCACACCGACAAGCGTGCGACAGCGTTGCGCGACCCAAAAATTCTCACGCGGTAGCGAAAGATTTCAGAGGGCTGTGACAAGACGAACCATGCAGCTCTCCGGACGAAATCTGAAATGCGTGCGCGGCGGACGCGAGGTGTTTTCCGGCCTCGATCTGTCGGCCACCGCCGGCGAGGCGCTCGCCGTCACCGGTCCCAACGGCGCGGGCAAGACCTCGCTGCTTCGCGTGATCGCGGGGCTCTTGGTTCCCGCCGAGGGTTCGATCGTGCTCGAGGGCGGCGACGCCGAGCTCAGCCTGCCCGAGCAAGCCCACTATCTTGGCCACCGCGATGCCTTGAAGCCGGCGCTGAGCGTTGCGGAGAATCTTTCCTTCTGGCGGGAATTCCTCGGCGGCGAGACGGAGGACGCCGGGGGCTGCCTTGCCGCCGTGGCGCTCGACCACGCCGCACATCTGCCGGCGGCCTACCTCTCCGCCGGCCAGCGCCGCCGCCTCTCGATCGCGCGCCTGCTCTCGGTGCGGCGGCCGGTCTGGCTGTTGGACGAGCCGACATCGGCACTCGATGCGGCCGGACAGGAGCTGTTCGTCGGGCTGATGCGCGATCATCTCGCCAGCGGCGGCCTGATCGTCGCGGCGACCCACCTGCCGCTCGGCATCGCCGCGCGCGACCTGCGGATGGGAGGCACGGCATGAGCGCAGTGCTTCGCCCGCCATTGCGCAACCGTGTCTCCGTTCCCTCCCCCCTTGTGGAGGAGGGTCAGGGAGGGGGGTGCCACACGACGAATTCCATCCGTCAGCATCTCCGCGACGCAGGGCCCAGATTGCGAAGGCGACGTTCGCTTCAACGATCTCGCCCGAGGCCACCCCTCTCCCCAGCCCTCCCCCACAAGGGGGGAGGGAGCACAGCGAGCACGCGGCGCGACATCGGCTGGCGCAGCAACCACCGCGGAGGCGCGGCATGAGCGCGCTTGCCGCACTGATCCGCCGTGACATCCGCATCGCGCTGCGCGTCGGCGGCGGCGCACTGATCGGGGTCTTGTTCTTCCTCACCGTCACGGTGCTGATGCCGTTCGCGGTCGGGCCGGATCTGGCGCTGCTGTCACGGCTCGGCCCGGCCATTCTCTGGCTCGGTGCGCTGCTGGCGAGCCTGCTCACCCTCGACCGGCTGTTCACGGCCGATCATGAGGACGGCTCGCTCGACCTCATCGTGATGAGCCGGACGCCGCTGGAACTCGCCTGCGCGGCCAAGGCGCTGGCGCATTGGATCGCCGCCGGCCTGCCGCTGATCATCGCGACGCCGGTGCTCGGCCTGCTGCTCAATCTCGACGGCACAGCGACGCTGGCCGTTGCGGCGACTTTGCTGGCGGGAACACCGGCGCTGACCTTCACCGGCATGATCGGCGCGGCATTGGCGGTGACGTTGCATCGCGGCGGGCTGCTGCTCGCGGTGCTGGTGCTGCCGCTGTCGATCCCGGTGCTGATCTTCGGCGTTGCGGCCTCCCAGGCCGCGATCTCGGGGCCGCTGCCCTTTGGAACACCGTTCTCGATCCTCTGCGCGCTGTCACTTGCCAGCCTGGTGATCGGCCCGTTTGCCGCCGCCGCGAGCCTGCGGCACGGGCTGGACTGAAATGCGCAAGATCAAATTGGGCCAGATCAAATCTCGACGAGGGCAGTTCGGCCAATTGCCTGCGGCACATCGGACGACTATCAGGGTGCCATGACGCTGACCGACCTCGCCAATCCGACCAAGTTCCTGGCGCTGACCGCGCGGATCCTGCCATGGCTCGCGGGCCTGACCGCGATCCTGCTCGCCGTCGGGCTCTACGGGTCGGCCATGGCGCCCGATGACTACCAGCAGGGCGCCACGGTGAAGATCATGTTCATCCACGTACCGAATGCGTGGCTGTCGATGTTCGTCTGGGGCGTCATGAGCGTGGCCGCGCTCGGCACGCTGGTGTGGCGGCATCCGCTTGCCGACGTCGCCGCGAAGGCCGCAGCTCCGATCGGCGCCGCCTTCACCTTCCTCGCGCTGGTCACCGGCTCGCTATGGGGCCGGCCGATGTGGGGCACCTATTGGGAATGGGATGCCCGCCTGACCTCGGTGCTGATCCTGTTCCTGATGTATCTCGGCCTGATGGCGCTGTGGCGCGCGGTGGAGGACCCGTCGCGCGCGGCGCGGGCGGCGGCAGTCCTGACCCTGGTCGGCGCGATCAACATCCCGATCATCAAGTTTTCGGTCGACTGGTGGAACACGCTGCACCAGCCGGCCTCGGTGTTTCGCGCCGGCGGACCGACGCTCGACAAGGCGTTCCTGTGGCCGCTTTTGGTGATGGCAATCGCGTTTTCGCTGCTCTTCATCACCTTGCATCTGGCGGCGATGCGCAACGAGATCCTGCGCCGGCGCGTGCGCAGCTTGCAGATGATGCAAGCTAACCAACAGGCAGCATGACACGATGTCGCTTGGTCCCTACGCTTCCTTCATCGTGACGTCCTATGCGCTGGTCGCGGCGGTCGTGCTGCTGTTGATCATCTGGATCAGCGCCGATTATCGCCGGCAGCAGGGCCGCCTCAAGGAGATCGAGGCCAGCGGCGTCATGCGCCGCTCCGGCCGCAGCGCGGCGGATATAAGATGAGCGAGCAGGCGACAAACGGCCCGCCGCAAACCCGCCGCCTGCTGGTGGTGCTGCCACTCATCTTCTTCCTCGGGCTCGCCGGACTGTTCCTGCTGCGGCTCTATGGCGGGGATCCCTCGAAGATCCCGTCGGCACTGATCGGACGGCCCGCGCCGCAGACCGCCCTGCCCGCGCTCGACGGCCTGGTGCGGGACGGCACGCCGGTGCCGGGTCTCGATCCCGACGCCTTCAAGGGCAAGGTCAGCATCGTCAATGTCTGGGCGTCGTGGTGCGTGCCCTGCCATGACGAGGCGCCGCTGCTGACCGAGCTCGGCAAGGACAAGCGCTTCCAGATCATCGGCATCAACTACAAGGACTCACCGGAGAATGCGCGGCGCTTCCTCGGCCGCTACGGCAATCCGTTCGGCATCGTCGGCGTCGACGGCAACGGCCGCGCCTCGATCGAATGGGGCGTCTATGGCGTGCCCGAGACCTTCGTGGTCGGGCGCGAAGGCACGATCGTCTACAAGCTGGTCGGCCCGGTGACACCTGACAACGTCAACAGCGTGCTCAAGGCCGAGATCGAGAAGGCGCTGCGCGCGAACAAATAATCGCGGCGTCGTTCCGCGGCTGCGCGAACAGATTGCGCGCGAAGGCTGCGACAAAATAATTAGACACGTTTATCTGCGGTTCATTTCGCGGCCATGGCAACGCCATGAACGCAGCCCCAACTCACTGGCGTTGACATCAACGTTCCTCTGGAGGGGACATATGCGCAAGACCACGCTCGCTTCACTGCTCGCCACCGCGCTCACGCTCGGCATGATGACGGCCGCGCCGTCGTTCGCTCAAACCCCGCAGCCGGCCGCGCCCGCCGCAAAGTCCGAGACCAGGATGGCTCCCGCGCCGAAGGCAGCCGCCCCTGATCAGAAGACAACGGGGATGGCGAAGGACGATTTGCTCGACATCAACAGCGCCAGCACCGACCAGCTCGACGCGCTGCCTGGCGTCGGCAAGGCCTATTCGGCCGCGATCATCAAGGGCCGCCCCTACAAGGGCAAGGATGAACTGGTGCAGAAGAACATCCTGCCGCAGGCGACCTACGACAAGATCAAGGACAAGATCATCGCCAAGCAGAAGAGCTGATTTCTGTCTCGTGCCCCGGACGCAGCGCAGCACGCAAGTGATGCGCTGCGGAGCCGGGGCCTGCACCTCAACGAAGCCTGCCTGGTGAGATAGGTCCCGGCTCTGCGGAGCGGCGCTGCGCGCCGCACCGCGTCCGGGACAAGAGATCAGTTACTTGCGCAGATCGCCCGCGTCCGCCTCGCTGGTCTCCAGCGAGACCGGCTCCAGGTGATAGCGCTTGGTCAGCGGCATCTGCGCGATGGCGAAGATCATGGTCAACGGCGTCACGCCGAACACCTTGAAGTTCACCCAGAAATCCGTGGTCTGCGAGCGCCAGACGATCTCGTTGAGGATAGCCATGCCGGCGAAGAACAGCGCCCAGCGCATGGTGAGGATGCGCCAGCCCTGCGGCGTCAGATTGAACATCTGGTCGAACATCACGGCGATGAAGGAACGCCCGAACAGCAGCCCGCCGCCGAGCACGGCCGCGAACAGGCCGTAGATGATGGTCGGCTTGACCTTGATGAAGGTCTCGTCGTGCAGCACCAGTGTCAGAGTGCCGAACACCAGCACGATCGCGCCGGTCACCAGCGCCATGATCGGCACGTGCTTGGTCACTACGTAGGATGCGATCATCGCCGCGACGATCGCCACCATGAACGCGCCGGTTGCGACGAACAGATGGTATTTGGCATTCGCGACAAAGAACACGAGCAGCGGCCCGAGTTCGGTCGCGAGCTTGAACAGCGGATGTGGTTGGGTCTTGTCCATCAATTCAGTCCATTGAACTCGTGTCTTGGCCATCCTTCGAGACGGCGCTCCGCGCCTCCTCAGGATGACGACCTCTCGTATCCCACCGTCATCCCGCACAACGGCTTTGCCGTTGTTGCTGGAGGAGCGCGCACTTGCGCGCGTCTCGAAGGATGAATTACTCGATTCCAGCAATTGCCTTGGCAAAATCCTTCGCCGTGAAGGGGGCGAGATCCTCGACGCCTTCGCCGACGCCGATGAAATGCACCGGCAGCTTGTGCTTCTCCGACAGCGCGACGAGGATGCCGCCGCGCGCGGTGCCGTCGAGCTTGGTCATCACGAGGCCGGTGACACCTGCCGTACGATGAAACGCCTCGACCTGCGACAGCGCATTTTGTCCCACCGTGGCGTCGAGCACGAGCAGCACGGCGTGCGGCGCCGACGCATCGACCTTCTTGATGACGCGCACGACCTTTTCGAGCTCGTTCATCAGCTCGGACTTGTTCTGCAGCCGGCCGGCGGTGTCGATCAGCAGCACGTCGCGCTGCTGCTCTTTCGCCGCGGTCAGCGCGCTGAAGGCGAGGCTTGCCGAATCCGAACCCTGGGCGCCCGCGATGACCGGCGACTTGGTGCGTTCGCCCCAGACCTTGAGCTGCTCGATCGCCGCGGCGCGGAACGTGTCGCCGGCGGCGAGCATGACCTTGCGGCCCTCGGCGGAGAATTTCGCGGCCAGCTTGCCGATCGTCGTGGTCTTGCCGGAGCCGTTGACGCCGATGACGAGGATGACGAAGGGCGTCTTGGCGGCATCGATCTCGAGCGGCTTGGCCACCGGCGCCAGCACCTTCTCGACCTCGGTCGCAACCACCGACTTGACCTCGTCGGCGGAGATCGCCTTGTCGTAGCGCCCCTTGCCGACCGCCTCCGCGATCCGCACCGAGACCTCGGTGCCGAGATCGGCGCGCAGCAGCACATCCTCGATGTCATCGAGCATGGCACGGTCGAGCTTGCGCTTGGTGACGAGATCGGCGACCGCCGTCCCCAGCGCACCGGAGGTACGCTTCAGGCCGCCCTTCAGGCGCTGCCACCAGCTCTGTTTTGGAGTTCCCGCAGTGGTATCGTTCATGCCTAGTGTCCGGCTCTAACATTCGCATCCCGTTGCGGCTAGCTCTGTTGCGAATGTTAGAGCCGAAGGGACACTAGAAAATTTTGATTCTGGTGCGGCTTTTCGGATTTGACATTCGCTCGCCGGTGCGTGGAAACAAGAAGCGAATGTCAAATCCGCCGCACCAGGGACGTGTTAGCCGTTTCGGCCCATAAACGAAAGTCTCGACGAATTGATTGATGTTCCCCAATTGACCGCGGAAGAAATCCTGGGCCGCGTGCTCCACCGCGACGGACTGATGCTGGTGATCGACAAACCGGCGGGGCTGCCGGTGCATCGCGGCCCCAAGGGCGGGCCCAATCTGGAGGCCTCGTTCGACGCGCTGCGGTTCGGCCTGCCGCGGCCGCCGGTGCTGGCACATCGGCTGGACAAGGACACCTCCGGCTGCCTCGTGCTGGGACGCCACCGCAAGGCGACCGCCTCGCTCGGGCTGTTGTTCAAGCACGGCAAGATCGCAAAGACCTACTGGACCGTGGTCGAGGGCGGGCCCGCTGAGGACGAAGGCACCATCGACATGCCGCTCGGCCGGCTCAACGCCGAGCGCGGCTGGTGGCAGAAGCCGGATCCGGATGGGCAGAAGGCGATCACCAACTGGAAGGTGCTGGGACGCGGCGAGGGCCTCGCCTGGCTCGCGATGGAGCCGGTCACCGGCCGCACCCATCAGCTGCGGGTGCATTCAGCGGCGATGGGCTGGCCGATCGTCGGCGACAACATCTACGGCAACGGTCCGCGTTTCGGCGAGCCGACCCTGCATCTGCATTCCCGCGAAATCGGCATCCCGATCTCACGCAACAAGGAGCCGGTGCATGTCGTCGCGCCCGCGCCGAAACATATGCAGGAGCGGCTCAGGAGCTGCGGCTGGAACGGGCAGTGATCTCCGTGATTTTACGGACAATTATCCTTTACGGAACATTCAGGCCCATCCGGTAGTCCTGCAGGAGGCTTAGAAAAAGCGCGCCACCACGGCTCAGGACGAGCAATGCTGAATGCTGGGCAAGGGATTGTCGACGAAGTCGAGGCTGCGATACGCGCCGGCTCCGCCGAAAAATGCATAGAAGCGGCGAAGCGCGTCACCGGCCTTTTCCTGGCCTCCGCCGGCAGCTTCAACAGCGAACAGGTCGAGCTGTTCGACAATGTGCTCGAGCGCCTCGTGAAGACCATCGAGTTGCGGGCCCTTGCCGACATCAGCGCCCGGATGGCGCTCACCGACATCAGCGAACAGCTCGCACCGGTCACCCAGGCACCGCCCGCGATCATTCGCCGTCTCGCTGGTAATGACGAGATCAGGATCGCCCGGCCGATCCTGCAGGAATCGTCGCGTCTCAACACGGAAGATCTGGTCGAGATCGCGAAGACCAAGAGCGAGCTGCATCTGCTCGCCGTCGCCGGCCGCTGGTGGCTGAAGGAAGTCGTCACCGACGCGCTGTTGGCCCGTCGGTTCGCGAGCGTCAGTCACCGCCTGGTCAGCAATCCCGGCGCCAAGGTGTCGGCGGACGGGTTCGCAATCATCCTCGCGCAGGCCGAGCACGACCCGGTGCTTGCCGTCCAGACCGGGATCCGCGCGGATCTGCCCCCGGAGCTCCGCGTTCAACTCCTGCACGATGCAACGGAAGAGGTGCGCAGCCGTTTGCTGCAACACGCGCCGGCGCATCTGTTCGAGGAGATCCGCCACGCGATCGCCGGGGTCGTCGCCGGCGTCGAGCGCGAGATGTCGCGGGCCCGGGACTTCACCGCAGCCAGGCGCCACATCGCAAGGCTGAAGGGTTCCGGCGAGCTCAACGAGGCCGCCCTGCTCGGCTTCGCCAGACAACGAATGTATGAGGAAACCATCGCTGCGCTGGCGGAGCTTGCGCAGGCCAGCATCGAGGTGATCCGCCCCCTGATGCAAAGTCTCCGCAGCGAAGGTCTGCTGGTGCCCTGCCGGGCCGCGGGGTTGAGTTGGGAGACGACGGCCGCGGTGATGGAATGCCGCTATTCGACCGGATCGATGGGGCCGGTCGAACTCGCCAACGCGAAGAGCCAGTTCACGCGAATAACGCACGCCAACGCCGACCGCATGCTGCGGTTCTGGCAAGTCCGCGCGTCGCAGCCGCCAAAGCCCGGCGAACGCAGCCGTTGATCATCTCCCGCGCAATGCGCGGGCCGATTTCGATTCGACCTGTCAAACAGCGTATTCGGTGTCATCATCCGCGCATGCGGGTGATCCAGTATTCCAGAGACGCCGATGCTTGAGCCGAGAGGCCGCGGCGTACTGGATCGCCCGGTCCCGTCTACGCCAAGGCTTCGACGAGGCCACGAATCCCTGGCGCGCCGAAGCTTTAGCGAAGGCGGCGAGCCGGGCGAAGACAGATGAGGATGAGGACGCAGCTTCGCATTCGTCGCGCGACTCTCTCCGCATACTCCACCGTCGTCCCGGCGAAGACCGGGACCGATAACCACAGGGTTGTGTTGGTGAGGAAAGCTGCGGCCCCAGCGTCGCGCAACAATCACCTTGGGTGGTTATGGGTCCCGGCCTTCGCCGGGACGACACTAATCTGTTGCGCCAGTTGCGGGTCATGCGTCCGCATTCTCGCGACATGATTGCCCGAGTCTTGCTTGTCGTTCCGCCCTCTCTCTTCACAGAGCGCGCAGGGAAAGCCGGGTGCCGATCGCACCCTTGGGCCCCGAGCAAGGGTAGAAAGCTCGGGGGTAGGACCACAGGTGTAACCGGAAACACTCCGGATGGCGCCGGAGCCCGTGACTATCATGGGAACAGTGGTCTGCCTTTCATCGATCGTGGGGACGGTGATCGGAGCAAGGTGGCGAAGAAGTCGCCATTAATTGTCTCGACGTCGCTGAGGGCACTGAGCGCTAGGTAGCGTCGCCGCACGCCCCGATGAGACGCGCACCGTCATGGCCCGTCACGGCCAGCCGCCGCACCGTGCCCGGCACATCATCATTGATCGCGACCGGCAGGAATTGCTCGGTACGGCCCTGCCTGTTGCTTTCGATCAGCACCTCGCGTGTCGCGCCGACCTCCGCAGCAAGCCGTCGCGCTAGCGCGACTTCACCGGCCGCGCGCAGCCGCTTGGCACGCTCCTTGATCGCCCCGCCTGCAACCTGCGGCATCCGCGCGGCCGGCGTGCCCGGGCGTTTCGAATAGGGAAACACGTGCAGGAAGGTGAGATCGCATTCTTCGACCAGATCGAGCGAGCGCGCGAACATCTCCTCGGTCTCGGTCGGGAAGCCCGCGATGATGTCGGCGCCGAGCGCGATGTCCGGCCGCAGCCGGCGCAGCTGCGCGCAGAAATCGATCGCGTCCTGCCGCGAATGCCGGCGCTTCATCCGCTTGAGGATCATGTCGTCGCCCGATTGCAGCGACAGATGCAGATGCGGCATCAGCCGCGCGTCGTCGGCGATGACATCGAGCAAGTCGCGATCGGCCTCGATTGAATCGATCGAGGAGATGCGCAGCCGCTTCAGCTCGGGCACATGGCGCAGGATCTGCCGGGTCAACTGGCCGAGCTTCGGTGCGCCCGGCAGGTCGGCGCCGTAGCTCGTGAGATCGACGCCGGTCAGCACGATCTCGACATGGCCGCGCTCGACCAGCGTGCGGACCTGATCGACCACCGCGCCCATCGGCACCGAGCGCGAATTGCCGCGGCCGTAGGGGATGATGCAAAAGGTGCAGCGATGATCGCAGCCGTTCTGCACCTGCACGAACACCCGCGGCAGGCCGCGTTCGAATCCATCGAGCAGATGCGGCGCCATCTCGGTCACCGCCATGATGTCGGCGACCGCGACTTTCTCGCTTCCGCCGAGATCGAACGCAGCGCGGGTCGCCTGCCAGGCAGCGCCGCGCATCTTCTCGTCATTGCCGACGACGCGATCGACCTCGGCCATCTCTGCGAACATCTGGCTTTGCGTCTGCGCCGCGCAGCCGGTGACGACGATGCGCGCCTCAGGCCGCTCGCGCTTCAACTTGCGGATCGATTGGCGCGCCTGCGCCACCGCCTCGTTGGTGACGGCGCAGCTGTTGATGACGATGGTCTCGGTAAGCCCCGCCTGCTCCGCTTCGCGGCGAATCACTTCGGATTCGAATGCGTTGAGGCGGCAACCAAAGGTGACGACGTCGACGCCCATAGCGATTAAGCGACGCTGGCGAATAGCGCCGGATCGAAGCGGCCCTCATATTCGAAATCGGCGGTGCCGGTCATCAGCACGTGGTCGTCGCGCTCGCGCCACTCGATGCCGAGCTTGCCGCCGGGCAGCGTGATCTCGACGATGCGGTTGGCGCGCTTCAGCCGTGCCGCCGCCACCGCGGTCGCGCAGGCCGCCGAGCCGCAGGCCCTGGTCAGGCCGGCGCCGCGTTCCCAGGTGCGGATCGTGATGTGGTCGCGATCGACGATATGGGCGAGCGTGATGTTGGCACGCTCCGGGAAGATTGGATGGTTTTCCAGCAGCGGCCCGAACCGTTCGAGATCGTAGGCATTGACGTCGTCGACCCAGAAGATCGCATGCGGATTGCCCATCGAGACCGCCGAGGGCGAATGCAGCACCGGCTTGTCGATCGGCCCGACCTGCAGCTCGATGTAACGGGTGTCGCGGAATTCCTCCGCCAGCGGAATGTCCTGCCAGCCGAACTTCGGCGCGCCCATGTCGACCGTGTAGAGATCGGGCGCCGGCCCCTGCCAGCAATTGAGCAGGCCGGCGCGGGTCTGGAACGTCGCCGCGGTCTGGCCGGTCTTCTCGAAGATCCGGCGCACCACGCAGCGCATGCCGTTGCCGCAGGCGCCGGCCTCCGAGCCGTCATTGTTGTAGATCGAGATGAACGCTTCGGTGCCGTCGAGCCGCGGCGGCTGCAACACCATCAACTGGTCATAGGGAACACCGGCCGGCGAGGCCACGGCGCGCGCCTCCGCCGCCGAGACCTGTGCCCGACCTTGCGCCTCTGAATCGCGCAGGTCGACGACGACGATCTCGTTGCCGATGCCGTTCATCTTGGCAAATGCGTGATTGGCGAGCGCGCTCATCGATTTTCCCAAATTCCGCCCGGTTATATGGCGAGTGATGGCTGATTGGCCAGTCGGAATGGCTCCGTGACACATCTGTCATGGGACGAATGCAGAACTTGCGTGTTAGGAATAGCGCACCTCGCGGACCGCGCGCGCCGGGACAGATCGAGCGGCCGTTTGAGGATGGGGATGGAGAATACCGAATGAACCGTATCAGCACGCTCCGCGCGGCCCTGGTCGCGCTGCTGCCCTTGGCCGCGATCGCACTGGCAAGCCCGGCGCCCGCCCAGTCGCCGGCCGCCTCGCCCGCTCCGGCAGCCAGCCCGAGCCCAACCCCCGCTCCGGCGCCCTCGGCCACGCCGGTCCCGCCTCCGGCCGAGACCAAGTCGCCGGCCGACAGCCCCGCCGCGTCGCAGACCCCGGCGCCGCCGCCGGCCGCCCCGGTGCAGACCGCCGATCCGTTCGGCGAGCCGTTCACGCTGGAACCGAAGAAGGTCGTGATGCTGAAGGGCACCGCCAATTGGGATTCGGCCTTCGACGCGCTGATCGAGGCGTTCAAGCAACTCACCGCGCTGCTCGACAAGGGCGGCATCAAGGCATCGGGCAATCCGATGATCGTCTACACCTCGACCGACGACACCGGCTTCACTTTCATTGCGGAAATCCCGGTTGATCAGGACGTCAAGAACCTCGGCAAGAACATGAGCATGGGCAATTCGCCCGACGGCAAGGCGCTGAAGTTCGTCCATCGCGGGTCCTACGACAACATGGACAACACCTATGAGGCGATCACCAATCACCTCGACGACAAGAAGCTCGAAGCCAAGGACACCTTTATCGAGGAATACATCACCGATCCGCTGAAGACCGCGGAGGACAAGCTGGTGATCAACGTTTACGTGCCCCTGAAGTGAGACCCATGAAGCTGACCCTTGCCACCCTTGCCCTCGCCTCCCTTGCCCTTTCGCTGATTGCCGCCCCGGCATTGGCACAGGTGCCGCCACCGGCGATTTCCGTCACCGGCGAAGCCACCGTCTCGGTGGCGCCGGACCAGGCCGTGATCGATGGCGGCGTGACGACAGACGCGAAGACCGCGCGCGAGGCCGCCGACGCCAACAACATTGCGATGGCGAAGGTGCTCGGCGCGCTGAAGGGCGCGGGCCTCGACGAGAAGGACTACCAGACCTCGCGGCTATCGCTGCAGCCGAAACATGCGCCCGACCGCGTGTCGGGGCCCCCCACCGTCAGCGGCTACCGCGCCACCAACCGCGTCACCATCAAGGTGCGCGACGTCGCCAAGGTCGCCAGCCTGGTCGACGTGCTGGTCGGCGCCGGCGCCAACGAGATCGGCGGCATCAACTTCGTGGTGTCACAGGCCTCGAAGGTGCTGGACGAGGCGCGCGACAAGGCGATCGCCGACGCGCGCCGCAAGGCGGAGATCTACGCCAGAGCCGCCGGCGTCACGCTCGGAGAGCCGATCAACATTTCCGAGGAGGCCAGCGCGCCCGTGCCGGTGTACCGCGGCAAGATGGCCGCGCCGATGACGGCCTCCAGCGCACCGGTCGCGCAGGGCGAGGAAACGCTGTCGGTGAGCGTCAGCGTATCCTGGGCGATCAAGGGGAAGTAGAAGCTACTCTCGTGTCCCGGACCCGGCGCAGCGCGAAGCGATGCACCGCAGCGCCGGGACCCACTCTTGCTTTGCTGGCGCGATGGGCCCCGGACCAGCAGCGCACCGCTCGCGCGCTGCGCTGCATCCGGGGCACGTGCGTCCCGCAGGGATGACAGCCTTTAAATCTCGAACACCTGCCCGGGCTTCAACGTCATAAACTTCTCGCGCGGCACTTTTGCCGCGTCGAGCGCTTCGCCGAGGGCGATCGCCGGTGCGTCGATCGCCTCGTCGGTCAATTGGAACGTACCGTGGTGATGCGCCAGCGCTTGCGCCGCGCCGCAATCGGCCAGCGCCTTGACGGCGTCTTCCGGATTCATGTGCTGGTCGCGCATGAACCAGCGCGGCTCATAGGCGCCGATCGGCAGGATCGCGAGCCGCAGCGGTCCATGCGCGTCGGCGACGCGGCGGAAATGCCGCCCGTCGCCATAGCCGGAATCGCAGACGATGTAGAGTTTGCCGGCCGGCGTCTCCAGCACGAAGCTCGCCCACAGCGCCTTGTTGCGGTCGAACAGGCCGCGCGCCGACCAGTGCCGCGTCGGCACCAGCGTCGCGGCAAGGCCGCTGCCGAGCTCGACGCGCTGATGCCAGTCGAATGCCTCGGCTTTGATCGCGGCATCCGATGCGCGCATCGTGACGTCGTTGCCGAGCGGCGTGATCACCCGCGGTGCAGACGTCGCAGTGAGCCTCGACAGTGTCGCGACATCGAGATGATCGTAATGGCCATGCGACACCAGCACGACGTCGATCCTAGGCAACTTCTCGAAGGCGATGCCGGGATCGTTGTGCCGCACGGGACCTGCGAAGCCGAACGGCGAGGCGCGCATCGACCAGACCGGATCGACCAGGATGTTGAGACCGCCGGTCTGGATCAGCCAGCTGGCATGGCCGACGAAACAGAATCGCACCCTGTCGCCGTCGACGCGCGGCGGCGGCGTATCGGCATAGGGGCTCGGCGCCCATTCCGGCCAGACCGCGCGCTGCCGCCTGCCCCCGAACTGCCAGCGCAGCACCTCGCCGAGCGATTTCGGCGGCGAGCCATCCGGATCGAAGAAGTGCAGGCCGTCGAAATGATCGGAGACGGGGCCGTCATAGGTTTTCATATAGGACATCCAGATCGAGGGCACGCCGATCGCCGCGGCGGCTCCGGTCAAGGTTGCGAGAAGGCGACGGCGGGTGATGATGGGCAAGCGGGTTCCCAAATAGGAGGCGGGCGCCGTTTATATGGGTGGCACCGGCGAATTCGGAACCAATCCGACAAAATGAAGTAATTTCAGCGCCTTACTGGGCATGCCGTGCCGATCGCGGCGAAACTTTCCTTGACTTTCCGCCCCCGGCAGCGTTTAACGCCGCCACTTTCTCGGAAAGATCCGTCTTTTCGACCCGCCCACTGGTCCTGGAGACCAGAGGCCAACGCCCGACAGCGCGATGCGCCCTCGGGCGCGAAAGTGTTTGGACCATCGTCCTGGGTACACCGTCTTGGCACGGTGCCAAGGCGGACTATGTGGTCATCACCCGCGAAAGCGGGTGATCCAGTATTCCAGAGCAGCCCGGATTGAACCGGGAGGCCGCGGCGTACTGGATACCCCGCTTTCGCGGGGTATGACGAGAAACGGATGACGCGCGCTCACGGGCGCAACGAAGGACAACGGCATTGTTCGACAATCTGTCGGAACGGCTTGGTGGCATTCTCGATCGTCTGACGGGGCGCGGTGCGCTGACCGAAAAGGACGTCGATGCCGCGATGCGCGAGGTGCGCCGCGCGCTGCTCGAAGCCGACGTCGCGCTCGAGGTGGTCCGCAGTTTCATTGACCGGGTCCGCGAGCAGGCGATCGGCGCCACCGTCGTCAAGTCGGTCACGCCCGGCCAGATGGTGGTGAAGATCGTCCATGACGAGCTCGTCGCCACGCTCGGCTCCGACGGCCAGACCATCGATATCAACTCCGTGCCGCCGGTTCCGATCATGATGGTCGGTCTGCAGGGCTCCGGCAAAACCACCACCACCGCAAAGCTCGCGCGGCGCATGGTTCAGCGCGACAAGCGCAAGGTGCTGATGGCCTCGCTCGACGTCTATCGCCCGGCGGCGATGGAGCAGCTCGCAGTGCTCGGCCGCGACCTCGATATTCCGACATTGCCGATCGTCGCCGGCCAGATGCCACCGCAGATTGCCCGGCGCGCGCTGGAAGCCGGCAAGCTCGGCGGCTACGATGTCGTGCTGCTCGACACCGCCGGCCGCACCACGCTCGACGAAGACATGATGAAGGAGGCGGCCGAGATCAAAGCCGCCGCCAACCCGCATGAAGTGCTGCTGGTCGCGGACTCCCTCACCGGCCAGGACGCGGTCAACCTTGCCCGCGCGTTCGATGAGCGCGTCGGCCTCACCGGCATCGTGCTGACAAGAGTGGACGGCGACGGCCGCGGCGGCGCCGCGCTGTCGATGCGCGCAGTCACCGGCAAGCCGATCAAGCTGCTCGGCACCGGCGAAAAGACTGATGCGCTGGAAGACTTCCATCCGAACCGCATCGCCGGCCGCATCCTCGGCATGGGCGACGTCGTCTCGCTGGTTGAGAAGGCCGCCGCCAATATCGACGCAGAGAAGGCCGCGCGCACCGCCGAGCGCATGCGCAAGGGTCAGTTCGACCTCAACGACATGCGCGAGCAGCTGCAGCAGATGGCGAACATGGGCGGCATCGGCGGCCTGATGGGCATGATGCCCGGCATCGCCAAGATGAAGAACCAGATCGCGGCCGCCGGCATCGACGACAAGATCATCAAGCGCCAGGTCGCCGTCATCGACTCGATGACGCGGCAGGAGCGCAAGAACCCGGACATCCTGAAGGCCAGCCGCAAGAAGCGCATCGCGGCCGGCGCCGGCCAGAGCGTCGAGCAGGTCAACAAGCTGCTGAAGATGCACCGGAACATGGCCGACATGATGAAGGCCATGGGAAGCGGCAAGCGCGGCCCGCTCGCCGGCATCGCGCAGGCGATGGGCTTTGGCGGCGGCATGAAGCCGCCCTCGGCCGAGGAGATGAAGGCGCTCGCGGACAAGATGCAGGGCGGCGCCGGCGGCGGCCTGCCCAATTTGCCGAAGGATTTGCCGGTCGGGCTGCGCGGCGGCCTGCCGAACGTGCCGGGCCTGACCGGGCTTACCGGCAAGCCGACGCTGCCGGGCCTCGGCGGCTTCCCGGGCAAGAAGAAATGAGGAATTCGTCGCGACGGCTCAAATGCGGCCGGCGCGACGCGGAATGCCAATCAATCGAACGCATCGACCTTTGAAGGAGAACTAAATGTCCGTTGTTATCCGCCTCGCTCGCGCAGGCACCAAGAAGCGTCCGGTCTATCACGTCGTCGTCGCCGACTCGCGCTTTCCGCGCGATGGCCGCTTCATCGAGCGTCTCGGCCACTTCAACCCGCTGCTGCCGAAGGACAACGAGGCGCGGCTGAAGCTCGACATGGACAAGGTGAAGGCCTGGCTCGCCAAGGGCGCGCAGCCGTCGGATCGCGTCACCCGCTTCCTCGACGCTGCCGGCGTCGTCAAGCGCACCGCGCGCAACAACCCGGAAAAGGCCGTGCCGCGCAAGGAGCGCAAGGCGCAGGCCGAAGCCGCCGCCAAGGCATAAGCTGAACGGCTGCTGCGGTGACAGCACCGGTCTGTGTCGCCCGTATCGGCGCTGCGCATGGCGTGCGCGGCGCCGTCAGGCTGTGGACCTTCACCGAAGACCCGCTGGCCGTGAAGGATTATGGGCCGCTGATGACCAAGGACGGCGCGCGCCAGTTCGAGGTCACGCATGCGCGCGAGGCCAAGGATCATCTGGTGGTGACGCTGAAGGGCGTCGCCTCGCGCGATGATGCCGAACGGCTCAATGGCCTCGAGCTCTACGTGCCGCGCGACCGCCTGCCGGAAACCGATGACGGTGAATACTACCACACCGACCTGATCGGGCTCGCCGCGGTGACGACATCGGAGCAGCCGCTCGGCAAGGTGATCGCGATCCATAATTTCGGCGCCGGCGACATCATCGAGATCGCCCCGCCGCAGGGCGCGACGATGCTGCTGCCTTTCACCAACGCCGTGGTGCCGACGGTCGATCTCGCCGGCGGCCGCGTCGTGATCGAGCTGCCGCAGGAAATCGACGGCGACGATCCGTCGGCGGCTTGATCAAGAGACATTTTCAGCCCGTCATCCGGCCTTGCTGCTCGAGCCAGTCGCAGAACACTGCGCTGTGCGGATCGTTGCTGCGGCCCGCCGGAAAATACGCGAAGTAGCTGCGCGCCGGCAGGCTGATCGCCGGAAACGGCGTCACCAGACGCCCGGCCGCGAGATCATCCGCAATCAGCGCGGTCGGTCCCATCGCAACGCCGAGACCGTCGAGCGCGGCCTGGATCGTCAGATAGAAATGATCGAAGGTCAGCGCGGCCGCCGGCTCCAGCGCGGATTGCCCCGCTTCGGTGAGCCAGTCGCGCCACAGCCGCGGCATCGAGGTGACATGCAGCAGCGTGTGCTTGGCGAGGTCCGCGATCTCATTCAACGGCACTTGCGTTCGCAGCGACGGACTGCACACCGGCAATCTCCGCTCCGACACCAGGAAGCGGGATGAAAAACCGTGGAACGTGTCGGGCCCGCCGCGGATCACGACATCGAACCGTTCGGGCAGCGCATCCACCGGATCGTTCGATGTGGCGAGACGCACCTCGATATCAGGATGCTCGGCGCGAAACCGGCTCATCCGCGGCAACAGCCAGCGCAAGCTGAAGGTCGCGAGCGCATTGACGCGCAGCACCGCGACGACAGCATCGCCGCGCCGCTCGCGATGCTGCTGCACGGCGGCGGAAATCCGGTCGAGCGCGGGCGCGAATTCCGCCAGCAAGGCCGCGCCCGCCGGCGTCAGCACCACACGGCGGACCGAGCGCCGAAACAGCGCCGGCGCGCCCAGCCATTCCTCGAGCAGCCGGATCTGCTGGCTGACCGCGCCATGGGTCACGCTGAGCTCGGCGGCGGCTTCCTTGAAGCTGCCGAGGCGTGCGGCGGCCTCGAAGGCGCGAACCGCATTGAGCGGCGGCAGGCTGCGGCGCGGGACGAACATGACCCCTCAATATCAGATTTTCTAATGTATGATCCGATTATTACTGATTTGTGACAGCGATCGATCGGGCGCATATTGCGCAGCAAGCCACTAATGTATCTTGATTTTTAGAGACCTCACTCAAATGCACCCTCGTTCTATCTTTAGATTTTCTTGCTCCGGACGACGACAATGAGCGCATCCGCGGAAATCGACGCATCCCGTCCCGACCACGCCCGGGCGACGCGCACGCTGTCCGTGACCGGGCTCAACCACGCCCTCCACGACGGCTACACCGACCTGATCTACGTGCTGCTGCCGGTCTGGCAGGCTGAATTCGCGCTGAGCTACGGGCTATTGGCGCTGCTGCGCGGGCTCTATGCCGGCGCCATGGCCGGACTGCAGATTCCGGTCGGGCGCATCGCAGAGCGGATCGACGGCAAGATCATCCTGATCGCGGGCACGGCGCTGTCGGCGCTCGGCTACGTGTTCGCCGGATTCTCCGGCGGCGTCATCGGACTTGGCCTCGCGCTCGCACTCTCCGGCGCAGGCTCGAGCACGCAGCATCCGATCGCTTCGGCCGCGGTGTCGCGCGCCTATGGCACGGCGGCGCGTGGGCCGCTCGGAATCTATAATTTTTCCGGCGATCTCGGCAAGGCGGCGATCCCGGCACTGACCTCGATCCTGCTCGTGATCATGTCATGGCGGCACACGCTGCTCGTGCTCGCCTTGGCCGGCCTGCTCGTAGCGATCTGCATCGCGCTGTGGATGCCCTCGGTCGGCAAAGGCGCCGAGCGCAAGACGGCCGCAGCGTCACGCCACGCAAGCGCCGGCGGCGGGTTCTCCTGGCTGCTCGCGATCGGAATCCTCGACACTGCGGTCCGGATGGGGTTTCTCACCTTCCTGCCGTTCCTGCTGCGCGACAAGGGCGCTGCGCTGCCGACCAACGGCCTCGCGCTGGCGCTGGTCTTCATCGGCGGCGCGGCAGGAAAATTCACCTGCGGCTGGCTCGGCGAACGCGTCGGCACGCTGCGCACCGTGCTGATCACCGAAGGCGGCACGGCGGCGTTGATCGCCGCGGTGCTGGCGCTGCCGCTTGCGCCGACCATGGTGCTGCTGCCGCTGCTCGGCGTGATGCTCAACGGCACCTCATCCGTGCTCTATGGCACGGTGCCCGAACTCACGCCGGCGCATCGGACCGAACGCGCGTTCGCGCTGTTCTACACCGGGACGATCGGATCGGGCGCGTTCGCGCCGGTGCTCTACGGCCTGCTTGGTGACGCACTTGGCCCGACACTCGCAACCGCGGCCACCGCGATCACGGCGCTGGCGATCTGTCCGCTCGCCATCGCGCTGGCGCGGCATCTTGGCGACGAGCGAACGACGGCGTGACTCATAACGCGACTAAGCCCGGGCGACCGTCTGTCTTCTCCTTCCCCCTGAAAGGGGGAAGGCCGGGATGGGGGTCCGCCACGAGCGACGCTGCAAGCTGACATCCCCACCCGCTTTGCTCTCGCGAGCAAAGTGACCTCCCCTTTTCAAGGGGAGGTTGAAGCTATCGCCCGGATGGAGCGCAGCGAAATCCGGGGCCGCTCCTCGTTGCTTGCGTGATTCCCGGATTGCGCTTCGCTCCATTCGGGCTACCTAAGCAATGGTCTCACGGAGCATCCCAATGACAAGCACGCACAAGGCCTGGCGGCTGCACGCCCACAATGATCTTCGCTTCGAGGATGTCGCGACGCCGAAACCCGCGCCCGATGGCGTCGTGGTGCGGATCGAGGCCGGCATGGTGTTGTCCTACACCAACAGGCTGCTGTCGGGCGCATTGCCCTACAGCCTGCCGCCGATGCCGTTCGTGCCGGGCACCAACGCGATCGCGCGCGTCGTCGCCACCGGCGAGAACGTCACGCACGTTGCGAGCGGCGACCGCGTGTTCCTGAGCCCGCATCTGCGCGGCGACGTGCCGGATCGCGATCCGCCGCAGATCCTGATCGGCCTCACCGCGACGGTGACGACGCCGGAGGCGTTCGCGTTGCAGGCGCGCTGGCGCGACGGCGTGTTCGCCGAGATCGCGCACTGGCCGGCCGCCTGCGTCACGCCGCTTGCCAATCTCGACGACAGACCGGCGACTGAGTTGATCGGGCTCGCCAAGCTGATCGTGCCGTTCGGCGGATTGCAGCGCACCGGCCTGCGCGGCGGGCAGACCATCATCGTCAACGGCGCGACCGGCTATTTCGGCTCGGGCGGCGTGATGCTCGCGGTCGCGATGGGCGCGGGCCGCGTCGTCGCGGTCGGACGCAAGCAGGCCGCGCTCGAACAATTGCGCGATGCGTTTGGCCCGCGGGTCATTCCCGCTATCGTCACCGGCGATGCCGCAGGCGATCTTGCGATCATCCGCCGCGCCGCCGGCGGCAGCGCCGATGTCGGGCTCGATTTGCTCGGCGCCGCCAGGAGCACCTCGACCACGCTGTCCTCTCTGCGTGCGCTCAAGCGCGGCGGCCGGATGGTGCTGATGGGCAGCGCCGACGTACCGCTCGAACTGTCCTTCCGCGAGATGCTGGCCAACGACTGGGAGGTGGTCGGGCAGTTCATGTACGACCGCACCGCGCCGGGCCAGCTCGCCGGCCTCGCCGCCGAAGGCCTGCTTGATCTCGGCAAGATCAATGTCGCGACCTTTGGGCTTGCCGACTTCCGCCGCGCGGTCGACGCCGCCGCCATGATGCAGAGCCTCGACCTCACGGCCGTGGTGCCGTAACCAGAGGCCATGACAACCCAAGCGACACCATGGCGTACGACCGTGCTGACCCTGTTCCCGGACATGTTTCCGGGGCCGCTCGGCATCAGCCTGGCCGGCAAGGCGCTGGCCGGCGGGCTCTGGGCGCTGGAGGCGCGCGACATCCGCGCGTCGGCGACCGACAAGCACCGCAGCGTCGACGACACGCCGGCCGGCGGCGGTCCGGGCATGGTGCTGCGGGCCGACGTGCTGGCGGCGGCGATCGACGCCGCGGCGATTGCGCCTGACCTCCCGCGCCTCCTGATGAGCCCGCGGGGTCGGCCATTGACCCAGGAGCGGGTCGCGGAGCTTGCGGCCGGCCCCGGCCCGCTGATCGTCTGCGGCCGTTTTGAGGGCATCGACCAGCGGGTGATCGAGGCCCGCGGGCTCGAGGAGGTCTCGATCGGCGATTACGTGCTGTCGGGCGGCGAGATCGCCGCGATGGCCCTGATCGACGCCTGCGTCCGCCTGTTGCCGGGAGTGATGGGCAAGCAGGCCTCGGGAACCGAGGAGAGTTTCTCCGAAGGACTACTGGAATACCCCCAATACACCCGCCCGCAGGAGTTCGAGGGCCGCCAGATCCCCGAAATCCTGATTTCCGGCGATCACGCCAAGGTGGCCGCCTGGCGGCTGGCCCAATCCGAAGCCCTCACGGCGGACCGCCGGCCGGACCTCTGGGCCCGCAAGGCCGGCCAAAAAGCCGCTCCGCGAGGGACAAAAAACACGACAGACGGGTGACAAACCCTGCGCTTTGCCTTATAGGCACGGCCTAATCCGCACACGCGCAGGATAGATGGACGTTTGCGCAGCCCGCACAGGCTGGGCGCGCCGCCGATGGAGATTTCGATGAACCTGATTCAGCAGCTCGAAAAAGAGCAGTTCGACAAGCTCGCCGCCACCAAAACCATCCCGGAATTCGGCCCCGGCGATACCGTCATCGTCAATGTGAAGGTGGTCGAAGGCGAACGCACCCGCGTGCAGGCCTATGAAGGCGTTTGCATTGGCCGTTCCGGCCAGGGCCTCAACGAGAGCTTCACCGTGCGCAAGATCTCCTACGGCGAGGGCGTCGAGCGCGTCTTCCCGGTGATGTCGCCGATGATCGACTCGATCAAGGTCGTGCGCCGCGGCAAGGTCCGTCGCGCCAAGCTCTATTACCTGCGCAGCCTGCGCGGCAAGTCGGCCCGCATCGTCGAGAAGCAGGACCGCCAGACCGCCGTCGGCGAGTAATTCACCCCGAAAGGGTTGTCTGACCGAAAGCGCGGGGCCTGCCCCGCGCTTTTTTGTTGCGGCATACCTATATCGAGGGTCAGCCTCAACTCGTCATGCGCGGGCTTGCCGCCTCCGCTAAAGCTACGGCGAGCCAGCGCAGCAAAGCCTCGGCGAAGCCTTTGGCGGAGCCGGGATCCGCGCATCCATCAGGAAGAGGAACTTCCTGCTCAAGATGGATGGATTGCCGGGTCGAGCCCGGCAATGACGAAGAGGCGCCCCGCGCATCGATCGATTGTCGCGGATATCAGCCCTGTGTTAGAAATTTAGAATGGTTCCGGATCAAGCAAGCCAGCCCTGCCAGCGCGTCGTGATCGACGATCGCTCGCGGCTGCCCGGCCGCTTCTTCGGGCGCTTTGCGACGTCGGCAACGTCAGAGCTTACGCGCGCAGCGTAACGCTGCCTGGACGCTTTCGCCTGCTCGCGCGCCGCGGCGCGCTCACGCCACTCACCACTGAATTTCTTTTGGAGCACAAGCTCATGTCCAAACCGACCACGCTGTACGACAAGATCTGGAACGACCATCTGGTCCACGAGGCCGACGACGGCACCTGCCTGCTCTATATCGATCGCCATCTGGTGCACGAGGTGACCTCGCCGCAGGCATTCGAAGGCCTGCGCGCCGCGGGCCGCAAGGTGCACGCGCCCGAGAAGACGCTCGCCGTCGTCGACCACAACATCCCGACCACCGATCGCTCGAAGCCGAACCCCGATCCTGAAAGCATCGAGCAGATGCGGGTGATGGCGGAGAACGCCAAGGAATTCGGCATCGAGTATTATGACGAATTCGACAAGCGTCAGGGCATCGTCCACGTCATCGGCCCGGAGCAGGGCTTTACGCTGCCCGGCACCACCATCGTCTGCGGTGACAGCCACACCTCGACCCATGGCGCGTTCGGCGCGCTCGCGCACGGCATCGGCACCTCCGAGGTCGAGCATGTGCTGGCGACGCAGACGCTGATCCAGAAGAAGGCCAAGAACATGCGCGCGGTCGTCGACGGCAAATTGCCGGAAGGCGTCACCGGCAAGGACATCATCCTGGCGATCATCGGCGAGATCGGCACCGCCGGCGGCACCGGCTACGTGCTGGAATATGCCGGCGAGGCGATCCGTGCGCTCTCGATGGAAGGCCGCATGACGGTCTGCAACATGTCGATCGAAGGCGGCGCGCGCGCCGGCCTGGTGGCGCCCGACCAGAAGGCGTTCGACTTCCTGCGCGACCGTCCGAAGGCGCCGAAGGGCGCGGCCTGGGATGCCGCGATGCGCTACTGGGAGACGCTGCGCTCCGACGATGGCGCGCATTTCGACCACGAGCTCAGGCTCGACGCGGCCAAGCTGCCGCCGATCGTCACCTGGGGCACCTCGCCTGAGGACGTCATCTCGGTGACCGGCTTTGTGCCCGACCCCGACAAGATCGCGGACGAGGCCAAGCGGCTCTCCAAGCATCGCGCGCTGAAATATATGGGCCTGACCGCCGGCACCAAGATCACCGACATCAAGCTCGACCGCGTCTTCATCGGCTCCTGCACCAACGGCCGCATCGAGGACCTTCGTGCCGCGGCGAAGATCGCCGAGGGCAAGACCGTCAACGCCCACGTCAACGCGATGATCGTACCGGGCTCGGGCATCGTGAAGGAGCAGGCGGAAGCCGAAGGCCTCGACAAGATCTTCGTCAAGGCCGGCTTCGAATGGCGTGAGCCGGGCTGCTCGATGTGCCTTGCGATGAACCCGGACAAGCTGAAGCCGGAAGAGCGCTGCGCCTCGACCTCGAACCGCAACTTCGAAGGCCGCCAGGGCTTCAAGGGCCGCACCCATCTGGTGTCGCCCGCGATGGCCGCTGCCGCCGCGATCGCCGGCCACTTCGTCGACGTCCGCGACTGGCGGTAAACGAGGGAGCTTCGGTTCTGGCCAGAACCGAAGCTCCAGTTCTCTTTTTGACGCGTTTTCTTCACGCGAACCGGAACCACTTCGCTCGAAAACGCTATTGCTTGTCTCAAGCTCGAGCCGTTGTGGAAACGGCTCGTTAACGGGGCGCACGCACACTGCCTCCTTGCGAGGACAAGCTTCGCGGGGAGCCGGACGTGGCTGACGACAAGCGCGAATTCGTCGACATGATTAGCGAGGCGACGCGGCAGAAGCGCCGCCGCGCCGCGCCACGCATCATCGATCCGCCTCCCGAGGTGAAGGAGACCTCGCGCCTCAGCCACTGGCCGCCGGAGCGCTGGACGCAGTGGCGGATCGAAAACCTGACGCCGTGGAAGATCAAGCCCTGGAGGCTGAAGAACTGGGACTAGAGCGGTCTCCAGCGGGAGTGACCTGACAAAACGGGCGCCGTTTGGCGCCCGCTGTCATTTCAACCTTCACCAGTAGCCATACGGCCGCCAGTGGTGACGGTGATGCCAATACGGCCGGCAGATCCGGCGCGGCCCGTAATAGGTCCAGACCACCCGGCAACGGCGGTGATGATAGTAGGCCGGATAGTAGTAGGACGATCCATAGACGTAGCGCCGGTGATGGAAGTGCCGGCGGTAGCCGTAGCGGTACCCGCCGCCATAGAAGCGGTGGTAACCACCGTAGTGGCGATGGATGCCACCATAGCGATGGAAGCCGCCATGGAACGCCGGCGCCGCGCGAAAGCCGCCGCGGTGGAAGGCACCGCGATGAAATCCGCCACCATGGAAACCACCGCCGCGGAAGCCGCCGCCATGAAAACCTCCGCCGCCGTGACCGCCGCCACCATGGCCGCCGCCACCACCATGCCGGACCTCCGTCGTCATTGCGTCGACCGCAGACTTCGCCGCGGGCACGGTGCCCGGGCTCGCCAGCGACAGCGCTTCGGCGCGTTGCTGCGCTGAAATCGACAACGAGAAGACCGCGGCCGCCGCGACACCGAGACGGCGCACCAAGCCACGCCGCAAATACCCTTCCGTCATCTTCAGAACCTCCCTGACAACAGCAATCAGAACCACGCTGCATGGCAGCCGGTTGCATTGCGTTCATTGCGGTCGCTCCCGGCGCAACGCTAGAAATCCCTGAGTGAATGCGCCATGAACGCGCAAACGATGCGACGAAAAGTCCGGGAGCAACGCCAGTGACTGTCTATGTGATCGTGCAGCTCAAGATGACCGATCGCGCCGCCTATGATCGGTATCAGGCGCGCTTCTTCGACGTGTTCAGGAAGTTCAGCGGGCGGCTGCTGTCGGCCTACGAGCAGCCCGCGGTCCTCGAAGGCACCTGGGATCGCGACAAGCTGGTGCTGATGTCGTTCCCTGACGAAGCCGCATTCCGCGCCTGGTCGGAATCGCCTGAATATGTCGAGATCTCCAGTGATCGCAAAGCGGGTGCGCAAGGCATTGTCTTGCTGGCCAAGGGCTTTGCGCCCTGATGCCGTCACCGGGCTACCGAGCGTGAACCCTTTGCTAAGGGTTGGTGGCTAGGGTTAACGGACAATCAATCAGAAAATTCAGGACGACTTCGGTTTCCATGGCGCGGCCGGCAGGCCAAGCCGTGGCATCGCGTCCTCACACGTGCCGCATCGGCCGGGTGAGCCGATGGAAACAGCAGCATTATCGTGGGACCGGAAATGACCATCAAGTTTCAGAATTTGCCCATCATTGCCAAGATCGCGGTGCCCGCGGCCATTATCGCCCTGGTCGCGATCGGCATCGTCGTCCAGGCCTCGCTGGCGCTGAGCCATTTGTCGGCGACCGCGTCCGACCTGGTGGATGGCAACGCCCGCCGCGTGCAGTACAGCCTCGAAGCCGAGAGCAACTTCAACAGCGCGGCCGTCAGCGAGAAGAATGTCATCCTCAGCGCCTCCGATACCAAGGCGATCGCCTCCAACATCGAAGCCTACAACAAGGCAACCGATGCGACGCTTGCCGCGGTCGACCGCCTGGCGTCCGTCACATCGGACGCCGGACAGCAGCAACTGATCGACACGCTGCGCCGCGCGGTCAAGGACCGCCGCGAGGCCAGCGCGAAGGTGTTCGAGCTGGTCACCGCGGGCAAGCTGGAGGACGCCTTCGCCTACTCGCGCAATGTCGCGGCCAAGCATCGCCAGACCGCGATGGAGGCGGTCGCCAGCCTGATCGCCGCCAATGTGAAGGGCATGCAGGCCGCACGTGACCAGGGCATCGCCACCGCCGACCAGACCCGCATCGTGCTGCTGTTCGGCGCCGCCGCCGGGCTGCTCTGTGCCTTCAATATCCTCGCCTGGATCGCGTTCAGCCAGATCGCGCGGCCGCTATCGCGCATGACGGAGGAGATGACGAAGCTCGCCGAGGGCGATCTCGACATCGCGGTCGTCGGCGACGACAGGAGCGACGAGGTCGGCGGTCTCGCCAAGTCGCTGCGCGTGTTCAAGGAGAATGCGATCACGGCGCGCCGCCTCGAAGCCGAACAGCGCGAGGAGCAGCTGCGCAAGGAGGCCCGGCAGCGCGCTGTCGAGGGCCACATCGCGACCTTCGACAATCAGGTCTCGGAAGCGCTCAACGCCCTGACCGCGGCCTCGACCGAGATGCACGCGACCGCCGGAAGCATGTCGGCCACCGCGGAGGAAACCAGCCGGCAGGCGACGTTCGTTGCCACCGCATCCAACGAGGCCTCGGCGAATGTCCAGACCGTCGCGGTCGCAACCGAGGAATTGCACGCCTCGATCAGCGAGATCACCCGCCAGGTGACGCAGGCGGCCCAGACGGCAAGGGCGGCGGTCGACGAGACCGATCGCACCAACGCGACCATCGAGAGCCTGGCCGCGGCTGCGCAGCGGATCGGCGAGGTGATCTCGCTGATCCAGAACATTGCGTCGCAGACCAATCTCTTGGCATTGAACGCAACGATCGAGGCGGCGCGCGCCGGCGAGGCCGGCAAAGGCTTCGCGGTGGTCGCCAATGAAGTGAAGGCGCTTGCCACCCAGACCGCCAAGGCGACGGAGGACATCTCCTCGCAGATCGCGGCCATCCAGCAGGAGACCGGTCAAGCCGTCGCCGCGATCCGGGCGATCGGCGGCACCATCGGGCGGATGAGCGAAATCGCGGCGGCGATCTCCGCCGCTGTCGAGCAGCAGAGCGCTGCTACCCGCGACATCTCGAAGAACATCCAGGAAGTTTCGCGCGGCACCAGCGAGGTGTCGGCGAATGTCGGCAGCGTCAACGAAGCCGCCACCGAGACCGGATCGGCGGCCACGCAGGTGCTGACGGCCGCGGACGATCTCAGTCAGCAATCGGCAACGCTGCGCGGTAACGTCAACGCATTCCTGGACAAGATCCGCGCGGCCTGACCGGATCAGGCAGCTTCTCACTGCAAAGGGCGGCGCCCGGCGATCGGAGCCGCCCTTTCTGTTGGCTCCGCGCAGTTGCGCGCGAACCGCGGCTCACCAGAACGGACCGAACCCGAAGCCGAAGGTGAACGGCGCCGGCGCGGCGTATGGATAGGGCCGATAGTAATAGGGCCGCCCGTAATAGTAGGAGCCGTAGGGTTGGTAGGTGGAATAGGACCGGTAGTACGGCCGGTAATATGGCCGGTAGCCGTGGCGATAATGGTGGCGTTGGTAATGGTGATGATGGCGCTGCGCGCTGAAGTCAGTCGCCTTGCCTGCGTGCCGCTGTTGCGCGGCGGCCGGCGGCTTGGCTGATGCCGCCGCGGTTGCGGATGCCGGCGCCGTCAATGCGACGGCACAAGCGACCGCGGCAACACCGATCCATCTCATCATGATCAACTCCTGCAGATTGCGATTGATATCATCTCGCGCGCGCGAATCTGCCGGTTTGATGGCTGCAAACGACAACAGGCCCGTTGCTCACGGGCCTGTGTCTCAACTGCGCTGATACGCCGCGCGATCAGCGGTGCCAGTGGCGACGATGGCCCCAGCCACGGTGATGTCCGCGACCCCAGCCGCGATGCCAGCCCACTTGCGTGGTTGTCTGGTTCGCGTTGTCCTGAACCTTTGCGGCCGCGCCTGGCGTCGCCAGCGACATCGCATTTGCGCGCTCGGTCGGCGCCGCCAAGACCAGCACGGCACCCACGGCCGCGAGCCCCAGAACCTTCATCACCTTCATGAGTCTTCTCCTTGATCCCTTGATGTCACGTCTAGCAACGACGCCTCGCGTTAGCGCGCGAATCGACCGCCGTTGCCGCGACGCAGATCGCAAGCAGAGTGCGGACGACGTGAATGGGATGTGAATGACTGCGCCACGATTGTGAATGCCGCTGATGCGCTCAGGTTCCGACGCGTCGCGCGAATTTTCGCGTTCACACGCAAAACCCGCCACAGACTATGGTCGTATCTCGCGTGCTCTTTGTTGCAGGAGGTTGCCGTGACACAAGCAGGCACACGCGCGCGGTTGCTTCGTACCGCGTTCGCGACGCTCAGCGGTTCCATCATGCTCGCCGATCTCGCGCTCGCCTCGCAGGGACCGGGCGGCGGCATGGGAACGGCGAGCCCGCTCACGCAAATGCTGATGGCGTTCGTGGTCTATGGAACGATGGGATTGATCGCGGCTGCCGCAATGATCCGTGCGGCAAGCCGACGTCGGCCCAGCTAGCCGGGCCGCCAGAAGCAGTTCATGCGCGGCGTGATCACGGTGCCGCTCGGCCGGTGCTCCTGGACATAGGTCGCCGTGCAGTCGCGCACGGCGTTCGGACCGGGATTGTAGCGCGGGATGACATCCGGTTCCCAATGATCGGGCCGGGACCGGTAGATCGGCACGCGCTTCAGCCGGCGGCGCTCGACGACCCGCTCGCGCACAACCGGGTCCGCCTGACCGATGCGCGCTTCAGCCGCCGCGCTCTGTGCCTGCGCCTCTCCCGCCGGAAGCGAGAGCCCGACTGCACCAGCCAACAGCACTGCCGCCACGATCCGTTTCATCACGCCCACCTTGAGCCCCAATCTTGGGCCGCACGGTCTCCCATTGCACCGCCAAGGTCAACTGCGCTGGCGCCGCCTGAGGCACTCGCGCTAAAGGAGTGTCATGTGGACCACAGCCAAAGCCCCCTCGCTCGACGAGATGGAGGCCATGGCGCACGAGATTTTCGAGCGCCTGCCGGAGACCTTCCGGGCCCTCTGCGAGGGTCTGATCATCCGCGTCGACGACTTCCCGACCGACGAGGTGCTCGACGAGATGCAGGCCGAAAGCGAGTTCGACCTGCTCGGCCTGTTCCACGGCATCGGCCTGCCGCAGCAGAGCCATGGCGACGTCGCCCGGCTGCCCAACCTGGTCTGGCTGTACCGCCGGCCGATCCTGGACTACTGGGCCGAGCACGACGAGACCCTCGGTCACATCGTCCGTCACGTGCTGATCCATGAAATTGGCCACCATTTCGGCCTCTCCGACGCCGATATGGAGGCGATTGAGGCCGATGCGGGCTAGCCCTGCAGAAATGGCCCTTTTACCGCTGTCGCATTCGCGATAAATAACCGCCCCTATCCCTCATTTTGACCGGGAAGTGCAACGATGGACAAGTTCACCACGCTGGAAGGCGTCGCGGCGCCGCTGAAGATCATCAATGTCGACACCGACATGATCATTCCGAAGCAGTACCTCAAGACCATCAAGCGCACCGGCCTTGGCAAGGGGCTTTTCTCCGAGCAGCGCTACAAGGATGACGGCAGCGAGAACCCGGATTTCGTCCTCAACCAATCAGCCTATCGCAACGCGAAGGTGCTGGTCGCCGGCGACAATTTCGGCTGCGGCTCGAGCCGCGAGCACGCGCCCTGGGCGCTGCTCGACTTCGGCATCCGCTGCGTGATCTCGACCTCGTTTGGCGACATCTTCTACAACAACTGCTTCAAGAACGGCATCCTGCCGATCCGCGTGTCGCAGGAGGACCTCGACAAGCTGTTCGACGACGCCGAGCGCGGCGCCAATGCGACACTGACCATCGATCTTCCCAACCAGGAGATCCGCGGTCCCGACGGCGGCAAGGTCAAGTTCGAGATCGATCCGTTCCGCAAGCATTGCCTGATCAACGGCCTCGACGACATCGGCCTGACGATGGAGAAGAAGACGTCGATCGACACCTTTGAGGCCAAGCTCAAGGAGCGCGCCTGGGCCTGAGCGGCAGCGTATCATCGAGCCCCGGTGCCCTCGGGCGCCGGGGCTTTTGCTTGCCGAATTGCCTCGCCGCAGACTTGCTGATAGCTGACGCGCATGCTGCTTGACATCGTCACCTTCTGGCACGGCTCGATGGACGCGCTGCGCCAGACCTGCCTGCGCTCGCAGGTGGCGGCTGGGCACAAGGTCACCGTCTACAGCTTCGATCCGATTCCCGGCCTGCCTGACGGCGTCGGCAATGCCGAGGCCGAGGCGGTGCTGCCGCATTCGTTCTCGGAAAGACTGCGTCCGGCCGAGCCGGACGGTTCGTGGCGCGACTGGACCATCCTGCAGTTCAGCGACTTCTTCCGTATGCGGCTGATGCGGCAGCGCGCCGGCCTCTGGCTCGATGCCGATGTGCTGCTGCTGAAGGGCGTCGAGATCGATCCGGCAAAGCCCTATTTTGCCTGGGAACGTCCGCGCCAACTCGGCAACTCGGTGCTGTATCTGCCGCCGGACGATCCGATCGTGCGCGCCTTCGAAGCGCTGATGCAGCAGGACGAGCTGACCCCGGACTGGCTGGCGCTGCGTCACCGCGTGACCTTTGCGATGCGCCGGCTGCGCGGCAAATCCAATCGCCTCGCCGACATCCGCGTCGCGATCTTCGGTCCGGCAGCGCTCACCGCGCTGGCGCGCCGCGAGGGCGAGTTGCAGCACGCGCTGCCGAAGCGTTCGTTCTACGCGGTGCATGCCGAGCCGAGACAGTTCTTCGAGCCGTCGGATATTTCGAGGTACCTGAACGACCCCGCCATCGTCGGCCTGCACATCTCGCCAAAGGGACGCGGCAAGGACGCGCCGATCCCTGGCAGCCTCTATGCATGGGCGACGGAGAGGTTTGGCGCGCGACCATAGCGCAGCCCACCCTCTCCCCTTGTGGGAGAAGGTGGCGTGGTCCTAACCGGCTACATAGGTAACAGAATAGACCGGCGACATAGGTAACGGGTCAACTGATCGGCAAGGAGGAACTTGCCGATGGGGTGGATGGAGACCTGTGCTGTGGATGAACGGATGCGGTTTGTGGTGGCGGCACAAAAGCACGAGGAGTCGTTTGCGGCGGTGTGCCGGCGGTTCGGAGTGAGCCGTCGGGTGGGCTACAAATGGCTTGCACGGTTCGAGGAAGAAGGCGCGGCCGGACTGTTCGATCGTCCGCGAGCTCCGCTGCATCGTCCACAAAGCGTTGCGGAGAAGATCGCTGAGCGCTGCCTTGAGGTGCGTCGGGCGCATCCTAGCTGGGGGCCGATCAAGGTGCTGGCCTTTCTCGAACGGAAGTCACCTCGGACGGCATGGCCCGCGGCAAGCACGATCGGCGAGCTGTTCGATCGTGAGGGGCTGACGGTGAAGCGCAAGCTGCGCCGGCGCGGGCCGCCCTCGAGCGCGCCCTTTGCCGGTTGCGAGGCGGCCAACGACGTCTGGTGCATCGACTTCAAGGGCTGGTTCCTGACCGGGGACGGCATGCGCTGCGAACCGCTGACGCTCACCGATGCCTATAGCCGCTATCTGCTGCGCTGCCAGGCCTTGGCACGCACCGACACGGATCATGTCTGGCCTGTGCTGGACGCTGCGTTGCGCGAGTTTGGGTTGCCACTCTACATGCGCTCGGACAACGGCTCGCCGTTTGCCTCGCGCGGCGCCGGAGGATTGTCACGACTGTCGGTCAAGCTGATCAAAGCCGGCGTGACGCCGGAGCGCATTGCACCGGGCAAACCTCAGCAGAACGGCCGCCATGAGCGGATGCATCTGACGCTGCTGCAAGACGTTGCCAATCCGCCGGCTCCCACCATGCGCGAGCAGCTCAAGCGCTTGCACAGCTTCCAGCATCTCTACAACGAAGAGCGTCCTCACCAATCGCTCGACAACGCCACGCCAGCCGACCGTTACCAGGCCTCCTCGCGCCGCTTCGACGGTGTCTTGCGCAAGCCGGAATACGCTGACGGTCAGGACGTCCGCTCGGTCCGGCACAACGGAGAGATCAAGTGGTTGGGCAACACGATCTATATCAGCGAAGCGCTGATCGGTGAGCCCGTCGGCTTGGCCGAGGACCCGGACGGCTGGACCGTCAGCTATGGCCCGATCGTGCTCGGCACGATCGCCCATCGCGGTGACCAACTCCGCAGACCCAAACGCAAGGCAAAAGGCTGTGGACTTGAGGACAACGCTACGCGTTGCCCTCAGGGTCCACAGCCCCAACAACAGACCTGAACGAAACGAGAATTGTGTTACCCATGTCGTCGGTCTGAACCGTTACCCATGTCGCCGGTTGCTCAGGCTTCGCGAAGCGAAGCCGGGTGAGGGGTCTGCCTCCACGGATAGAGACCCCTCATCCGTCGCGGACTGCGTCCGCGCCACCTTCTCCCACAAGGGGAGAAGGGAAGAATCCCTGCTAATGCCCCATCGCGGCGATCGCGTCGGCGATCGCGATCGTGCGCTTGGCCATCTCGGCGTGCAGCCGCTCCACCATGCGGCCGTCGAGCTGGATCGCACCGCGCGAGGCGTTCTCCGGCTGTTCGAAGGCGGCGATGATCTTGCGCGCCTCAGTGACCTCAGCCTCCGGCGGCGTGAAGATCGCGTTGCAGGCGTCGATGTGGCTCGGGTGGATCAGCGTCTTGCCGTCGAAGCCGAGATCGCGGCCCTGCGCGCATTCCTCTGCAAAGCCGTCGACATTGCTGATGTCGCTATAGGGCCCGTCGAGGATTTCGAGCCCGTGCGCGCGGGTCGCCAGGATGCAATGCGTGATCATCGGGATCATCGCCGCGCGGCCCGGCTTCATCCGGATCCGGGTTTCGCGCGCGATATCGTTGGGCCCGAACACGAAGCCGGCGAGCCGGGTTTCGGAGTCTTTCGATGCGGCGGCGAGCTTGTCGGCGTCGAGCACCGCGCGCGCGGTCTCGATCATGGCCCAGACCCGGATCGAGGCGGGCGCATTGATTTCGCTGAGGCGGTCGGCAACCGCGTTGAGATCGTCGACGGTGGAGATCTTGGGGACCAGGATGCCATCCGGCTGCGCCTTGCCGGCCATGCCGATGTCGTCGACCCACCAGGGCGTGTCGAGGGCATTGATCCGGATCAGGACCTCGCGCTTGCCAAAGCCCTTGGCGGCGACCGCCTTGGCGATCTGCTCGCGAGCCACCGCCTTGGCGTCGGGGGCAACGGAATCCTCCAGATCCAGGATAATGCCGTCCGCCGGCAGCGTCCGGGCCTTTTCCAGCGCCCGTGCATTCGATCCCGGCATGAACAACAGGCTGCGGCGCGGACGGGTCATGGTGGTCTCCTCAAGGCCTTTGGCAGATTGTTGTTTAAGCATGATCTTTTCGGAAAACCGCTTCGCACTTTTCCGGATCATGCTCTAGCGAACGTCCATTGTTTAGGCACTGATCGGCCGCCGCTTTTCAAGCCCCGGCCCTATCATTTCAGTCCCGACGCCGAAAGTCTTGTTCCGGACATGCGCTTGTGGTTAGGCAGTGGCATGCAGTCCTTTCCGAAGCAATTGATCGACGGCTACCACGCCTTTGCCACACAGCGGCTGCCGACCGAGCAGTCCCGCTACCGGGACCTGTCCGAGCGCGGCCAGTTCCCCGAGACCATGGTGATCGGCTGTTGCGACTCCCGCGTCTCGCCGGAAGTGATCTTCGATGCCGGCCCCGGCGAGTTGTTCGTGGTCCGCAACATCGCCAACCTGGTTCCGGTCTACCAGCCCGATAGCAACGCCCACGGCGTCTCGGCCGCGCTGGAATATGCCGTGACCGTGCTGAAGGTGAAAAATCTCGTGGTGCTGGGCCATGCCCAGTGCGGCGGCATCCGCGCCTTCATCGACAAGATCAAGCCGCTGACGCCGGGCGACTTCATCGGCAAATGGATGCAGATGTTCATCAAGCCGGGCGAGGTCGTCGAGCAGCGCGAGCATGAGAGCATGCAGGACTTCGTCACCCGCATCGAGAAGGCCGCGGTGTTCCGTTCGCTGGAGAACCTGATGACCTTCCCGTTCGTGCGCGAACGCGTGGAGAGCGGTGACATGCAACTGCACGGCGCCTATTTCGGCGTCGCCGAAGGCTCGCTGTTCGTGCTCGACAGGACGGCGAAGGAATTCATCAGCGTTCGCTGACGCGATGAAATCGGGCGAGTAGAATCTACTCGCCGCCGTGATGGCCGCTGCCCCAGCGGTCGGAGATCGCGAGCATGAAGGACGACACCACGAACACCAGGTGCACACCGACCAGCCAGGCGAGCTTGCTGGGATCGAACGCGGTATCGAGGTTCATGAACGCCTTCAGCACCTGAATGGCCGAGATCGCAACAATCGACGCAAGTAATTTTTGCTTCAGGCCGCCGAAATCGACCTTGGTCATCCAGTCCGGCCAATCCGGGTGCCCTTCCGGATCGATCTTCGAGACGAAATTCTCGTAGCCGGAAAACACCACGATCAGGATCAGATTGCCGGTCAGCGAGATGTCGATCAGCGAGAGCACGCCGAGAATGATGTCGGATTCCTTGGCATCCGGCACATGCAGGATGAAGTGCCACAGCTCCATGCAGAACTTGAGCAGCAAAGCCGCGAGGCTGATGACAAGGCCGAAATAGAACGGCGCCATCAGCCAGCGGCTGTTGAAGAGCAGGTTTTCGAAACGACGTTCGACGCGCTTCAGCGTCGGATTGGGCCGGTAGGTCGCCGGTTGTTCCGCCATGACACGCGCTTCCTGACCCGTATCCCGCGTTTCGCTTCGGCTCAGCTATTTGAGCATGATCTCCGCGCAAACGCGTTCCGCGTTTGTCGCGAGGGAAAACCGCTTCGCACTTTTCCGGATCATGCTCTACGCCGCCTTCTTCTTCGCGGTGATCAGCTTGCGGTTGATCAGGACTTCGGCGATCTGGATCGCGTTCAGCGCCGCGCCCTTGCGCAGATTGTCCGAGACGCACCAGAACGACAGGCCGTTCTCCACCGTGGCGTCCTCGCGGATGCGGCTGATATAGGTCGCGTCCTCGCCGGCCGCCTCGTACGGCGTGACGTAGCCGCCCGGCTCGTGCTTGTCGATCACGAGGCAGCCCGGCGCATTGCGCAGGATGTTACGCGCCTCGTCCGCCGTGATCGGATTGGCGAACTCGACATTGACGGCCTCGGAGTGGCTGACGAAGACCGGCACGCGCACGCAGGTCGCGGTCAGCTTGATCTTGGGATCAAGGATCTTCTTGGTCTCCGCCATCATCTTCCACTCTTCCTTGGTGAAGCCGTCTTCCATGAAGACGTCGATCTGGGGAATGATGTTGAAGGCGATGCGCTTGGGAAACTTCTTATTGATCAGCTCGTCATTGGTGTAGACGGCCTTGGTCTGCGTGAACAACTCGTCCATCGCGTCCTTGCCGGCGCCCGACACCGATTGATAAGTCGCGACCACGACGCGGGTGATGGTGGCCTTGTCGTGCAGCGGCTTCAGCGCGACGACGAGCTGCGCGGTCGAGCAGTTCGGATTGGCGATGATGTTCTTCTTGGTGAAGCCGGCGGTGGCATCCGCGTTCACCTCCGGCACGATCAGCGGCACGTCCGGGTCCATGCGCCAGGCCGACGAATTGTCGATCACGACCGCACCGGCGGCGCCGATCTTGGGCGACCATTCCTTGGAGACCGAGCCGCCGGCCGACATCAGGCAGATGTCGACGTCGGAGAAATCATAATGCTCGAGCGCCTTCACCTTCAGCGTGCGGTCGCCATAGGAGACCTCGACGCCGACGCTGCGGCGCGAGGCCAGCACGACGACCTCGTCGGCGGGGAATTTGCGCTCGTCGAGAATGTTGAGCATTTCGCGCCCGACATTGCCGGTCGCTCCGACCACCGCGACTTTGTAACCCATCGTTCACTCTCCGACGAAAAATGCCCGTTCCCCCGCTGACAGCGGAAAGGGAAGAGGCAGCGCTTCTATGCGAGAAACCCCGTCAAGACAACGTTGCGCAGCATTTGAGCGTTTTGATGCGTTTCTTTCAGGCCGGTCCGGCCGCACCCCATCATACGAGAACTCCGTCCGCGCTGACGAGTTTCGTCGACGAGGTCTACGCCACGCTCTCCCGGCTGTTCGCCTATGTCGCCGTGCTCGCGCTGTTCGCCGTCCTCGGCACCTATCTATGGAAGCAACTGCCGGACGCAACGGCGATGGCGGCCCCCGCCGCCACAGGCTGGAGCCTGGCCGGTCGCTCGACGCCGGCTTTTGCCATCAGCCGGCAAGATCCGCTAGATAAAACAGAGGCTTACGAAATCTTCCGGCACCCCGAGGGCGGCCGCAAGGACGTCTTCCGCTGGGCGGATGCCAACGGCGCGCCGGCAGCGGAGCTGGAAATCTACCGCCCCGGCGGCGAGGCCGTGGGACCCGCGGTCACCGAGATTGCCGGGCGGCTCGACCCGGGCGGCGTCCGCGAGCTCGAGGCCGCCGGCATCGTCGACAGCAAGTTCGGCAGCGTCACCTTGCTGCGCCCGGTGCGGCAGGACGGCAGCCGCAGTTGCCTCGGCTTCCTCAAGCAGGCCGACGCGCCCGATCTGCGCATCTCCGGCTGGACCTGCCAAGGCGCCGGCCTGCCGGCCCAGCGCGCCGCGATCGTCTGCATGCTGAACCGCCTGACCCTGCTGGCCGCCGGCAATGACCTGCGGCTCGCCGCGCTGTTCGCGCATGCCGAGCTGCGCCGTACCGACTGCGTTACCTCCGGCCCGCCGGCCATGTCGGCCGACTGGGTGATGGGCAGCGCGAACCCGCTTCTGCGCGGCGCCCTTTGATGGCAAGACCGTGGCAAGACACTGGTTTACATGAAACTTTTGCTCTACCGGCTGCATTATCTGGACCGGTGTGGCGCAATTGACCTAGTGACGGGCTTCCCACCAAGGCTACAATATGTTCCGAGTGATTTTGGCGGACGCGCCAGCCCCCCGACGGGGCCGTAATGACGAGGATGCGATGACCTTGAAATTCCCTGCCGCGAACAAGCTCGTGGTGTTGCTTGCCGCGGCTGCCGTCACCGCAACCGCGCTCAGTGTCACCGCGGCCAGCGCGCAGAGCCCGCGCAAGCAGCAAGAGCAGTATGACCGCGACGGCCGCCGCTATTACGGCCAGCAGGGTCCGAACCGCGTCTATCAGCAGGGTCCGCGCACCCGCGTCTACGTCACCACGCGCTCGTGGCTGGACGCCGGCACCGAAGTGCTGCCGGGCGACCGCAAGTTCAACGACTACGCCTATCCGCCGGAGATCGGCTACCCCTCGTTCGCGCGCGAGAACAACAACCGTCCGATCGATCGCCAGCCGCTCAGCACGCCGGCCGACGTTGGCGGCTATCCGCGGAACTTCCCGCTGTACTGAGAATTTCGGCGCACAGCCGATACGAAAATGCCCGGCTCCGGCCGGGCATTTTTGTTTTGCGATCACTCCGGAGCGATGCGCAGCATCGCCCCGGAATGACGACGCAGTCCTTACGCGTGCAGCTTCTGCAATTCCTTCAGGATCGCTTCGCCCATCTGCGTCGTGCTGGCTGACGTGGTGCCTTCCGACTTGATGTCGGCGGTACGCAGGCCGCTGGCGAGCACGGCCGCGATTGCGGCATCGACCTTGTCGGCGAGATCGCCCATATCGAAGGAGTAGCGCAGCGCCATGCCGAACGACGAGATCATCGCGATCGGGTTGGCGAGGCCCTTGCCCGCGATGTCGGGCGCCGAGCCGTGCACCGGCTCGAACAGCGAACGGCGCTTCCTGGTCTTGGAGTCGACTTCGCCGAGCGAGGCCGACGGCAGCATGCCGAGCGAACCGGTCAGCATCGCGGCGATGTCGGACAGCATGTCGCCGAACAGATTGTCTGTGACGATGACGTCGAATTGCTTCGGCGCCTTCACCAGGTTCATGCCGCCGGAATCGGCGAGCTGATGCTCCAGCGTGACGTCCTTGTATTCGCGCGCGTGGACCTGGGTCATGACCTCGTTCCAGAGCACGCCCGATTTCATGACGTTGCGCTTCTCCATCGACGTCACCTTGTTGCGGCGCTTGCGCGCCAGATCGAAGGCGACGCGGCCGATGCGCTCGATCTCGTAGGTGTCGTAGACTTGGGTGTCGACCGCGCGCTTCTGCCCGTTGCCGAGATCGGTGATGGTCTTCGGCTCGCCGAAATAGACGCCGCCGGTGAGTTCGCGGACGATCATGATGTCGAGACCCTCGACCGCCTCGCGCTTGAGGCTCGAGGCATCCGCCAGCGCCGGGTAGCACACCGCCGGGCGCAGATTGGCGAACAGGCCGAGATCCTTGCGCAGCCGCAGCAGGCCGGCCTCGGGGCGGACTTCGTAGGGCACGCTGTCCCACTTCGGACCGCCGACCGCGCCGAAGATCACGGCGTCGGCCGCGGTCGCCTTGGCCATGTCGCCCTCGGAGATCGACACCTTGTGGGCGTCATAGGCGGAGCCGCCGACCAGCCCCTGCTCGGTCTCGAACCTGGCGATGCCCTGCGCATTCAGCCAGTCGATCACGCGCTGCACCTCGGCCATCACTTCGGGGCCGATGCCGTCGCCGGGGAGAAGCAGCAGTTTATGGGTCGCCATGGTGTTACCTCGAGCTAACTGTTTGTTGTCATTGCCGGGCAAGAGCGCGAAGCGCGTCCTCGCACAAATGACCCGGCAATCCATCCCGCTTCGAAGAAGCCTTGAAGATGGATGCCCGGGTCAAGCCCGGGCATGACGAGCGGGGAAATCCGGGCGGAGTGCTAAAACGCCCTGAGCGGATTGGCAAGGCGCCTCGGACAGGGCCAAAATGGCCCCACAGAGCCAACCGCGCCCCAAGAAGCCAACAAGACGGACCTCATGACGGCAGCCATCGTCTACGCCTTCGCCTCCGCCATTTTCCTCGGCGCAGGCGTTGTGCTGGCGCAGCTTGGCTTGCGCACCGTCGAGCCGCTGTCGGGCGCCGCAATCAGCGTGCCGTCCTTCACTTTGCTGTTCCTGCTGATGTCGCCGCTGATCCTGCATGGCGAGCCGGTGGTGTGGCGCGGCCTGCCGATCTTCATGGCGATCGGCCTGTTCTTCCCGGCGTCGCTGACGCTCCTGACCTTCGCGTCGAACCGGGCGCTCGGGCCGGTCATCACCTCGACATTGGGCAATCTGGCGCCGCTGTTTGCGGTCACCGCCGCCGTGGTGCTGCTGCACGAGCCGATCGAGCCTCAGCAGCTCGCCGGCCTCGTCGTCGCGGTGGCGGGCGCGGCTGTCATCACCGTGACCCGGCCGCGCGACCTCGGCCATTGGCGCAGCTGGGCGCTGCTGCTGCCGCTCGCCAGCGCCCTGGTGCGCGGCATCGTGCCCCCGATTGCCAAGCTCGGGCTTGCGATCTGGCCGAGCCCGCTCTGGGCCTGCCTGATCGGCTACATCATGTCCTCGCTGGTGGTGCTGACCGTGCAGCGGATCCGCAAGGGCAGCTTCGTGGTGCAGGCCCCGCGCGAGGGCCGGTTCTGGTTCGCATTGACCGGGATCAGCAACGGGCTCAGCGCACTCAGCCTGTTCGCCGCGGTCCGCAACGGCCCGATCACGCTGGTGGCGCCGCTTGCTGCGATCTATCCGCTGGTCACCGTGGCGCTGAGCGCAATGCTGCTCAAACATGTCGAGATCACCGCGCGGATCGTCGCCGGAACCCTGCTCACCGTGATCGGCGTCGCGCTGGTCCTGATCGCCTGATTGCCCGATGCGCACGACAGTGTTGCGGCCTCCGGCGCTGGGCAGCGCCGCTGCGGCCTGCCACAATGGCCGCATTGCCGGAGTGAATTGTGAGAGCCCCCGCCCCGTCCTATCCGCATCCCGCGCGGCTGATCCTGATTCTGTCGCTCGCACCGACGGTCGGTCTCGGCATCGGCCGCTTTGCCTATTCGCTGGTGCTGCCCGACATGCGCGACTCGCTGGCCTGGTCCTATTCGGCCGCCGGCTTCATGAACACGATCAATGCCGCCGGCTATCTGGTCGGCGCGCTGTTCGCCTCGCGCCTGATCCAGCGCTTCGGGCTTGCCACATCGGTACGCTGGTCGACGGTGGCCTGCGCGCTGTCGCTGGCGCTCTGCGCCCTCTCGGGCAATTTCGTCGTGCTGAGCTTTGCCCGCCTGCTGGTCGGCTTCGCCGCCGCAATCGGCTTTGTCGGCGGCGGCGCACTCGCGGCGACGATTGCGCAATCGCGACCGGAGCGCGCGAACTTCCTGCTCAGCCTGTTCTATGCCGGGCCGGGCGTCGGCATCCTGGCATCCGGCCTGATCGCGCCCTTCGTGCTGCAGGGCTTTGGCGCGGGCTCATGGTGGATTGTGTGGTGGGCGATGACCCTGCTCTCGGCGATCATGACCGTGCCGCTGCTGCTTGCGCCATTCCATGGCAATGCAGCCGCCGGCATCGTGCGGACCAAATTCGCCATCATGCCGGTGCTGATCTATCTTGCCGCCTATTTCCTGTTCGGCGCCGGCTACATCGCCTACATGACCTTCATGATCGCCTATGTCCGCGATGGCGGCGGCGGCGCGGTCGCCCAGAGCGCGTTCTGGAGCCTGATCGGCGTCAGCGCGTTCGTGACGCCCTGGTTCTGGCGGCGGGTGCTGGCGCTCGACCGCGGCGGGATCGCCACCACCATCATCCTCGGCGTCAACGCGCTCGGCGCGGCTCTACCGATTTTCGGGCATTCGCCGCTGCTGCTTGCGATTTCCGCGCTGGTGTTCGGCGTCGCCTTCTTCGCGGTGGTGGGGTCGACCACCGCCTTCGTGCGCTTCAACTACCCGCCAGAGGCCTGGCCGACCGCGATCGCGGCGATGACCATCGCCTTCGGCATCGGCCAGACGCTCGGGCCGATCGTGGTCGGCGCGATCACGGATGCCGTCGGCAGCCTGTCATTTGCATTGAATGTCTCGGCCGCGATGCTCGCGCTCGGCGCGCTGCTGTCGGCGTTTCAGCGGAAGGTGGGGCCGTAAGGCAATCTGTCATTCCGGGATGCGCCGCAAGGCGCAGGCCCGGAATCCATTTGGCCACACAGTCTGTGTCACAATGGATTCCGGGCTCTCGCTTCGCGAGCCCCGGAATGACGAGGGGAGAGCGTCAGCTCCCGCTGAACGAATTGTAGCCCTGGTCTTCCCAGTAGCCGCCCTTGTAGTCGTTGGTGACTTCCATCGACAGCACGTATTTCGGGTTCTTGAAGCCGAGTTTTGTGGGCACCCGGATCTTCATCGGGAAGCCGTAGGCGCGCGGCAGGATCTCGTCGCCGAATTTGAAGGTCATCTGGGTCTGCGGATGCAGCGCCGTGCGCATGTCCAAAGGTGAATTGTAGCCGTCCTTGTCGGCGCACTGGAACCAGACATATTTGGCGCGCGTGTCGGCGCCGATGATCTTGAGGAAATCGCGCAGCGGCGTGCCGGTCCAGCTGCCGATCGCGCTCCAGCCCTCGACGCAGATATGCCGCGTCACCTGCTTGACCTGCGGCAGCTTGTACAATTCGTCCAGCGTCCACGACTTCTTGTTGTCGACCAGGCCGCGCACCTCGAGCTTCCAGTCCGCGCCCGCGACCTCGGGCGCATCGTCGAGATCATAATAGGCATTGAACGGGAACGGCTTGGTGATCATGCTCTCGGGATAGGTCGGCGCCAGCGCATCCGGATTGAACATCCAGGCCTGCACCGCGTCGTTGAACTTCGAGACCCTCTTCAGCAGTTCTTCCGCGGACGACGAATCGACCACGTCGCAGCCGGTCAGCAGGGTCAGCGCGCCGAGGCTGGTCCCCGCCGTGATGAAACGGCGGCGCGTCAGCTCCGGCATCGTCTTCACCGCGTCGCGCACCAGCAGCTTCTTGTCGACACCGGGGATCAGGAGTTTGCGCAAGCGACCCATGACACTCTCCCTAACGACCGATGATCATGGCGCGCAGGCTCTTCGGCACCAGCAGTGCGAGCGCGACATGGATCACCAGGAAGGCGACGATCAGCGCCATGCAGGTGAAATGAACATAACGGGCGAAGTCATAGCCGCCGAACAGCGTCACCAGCCAGTGCAATTGCACCGGCTTCCAGATCGACAGGCCGGACAGCACGATGACGACGCCGACGATGATGATGCCGGTATAGAGCAGCTTCTGCACCGAATTGTACTTGCTGAGATCGTCATGCGACAGCTTGAAGGTCAGCGCCGCCTTGGTATCGGAGATCACGCCGCCGGGGGTGATCGGCAGCAGCTTCTTGCGGAAGCGGCCGGTGGCGAAGCCGAGCGTCAGATAGACCAGGCCGTTGACCATCAACAGCCACATCGCGGCGAAGTGCCAGAGCAGCGCGCCGCCGAGCCAGCCGCCGAGCGTGATGCTCCGCGAGAAGGTGAAGCCGAACAGCGGCGAGGCGTTGTAGATCTGCCAGCCGGACATGATCATCAGGATCATCGCGAATGCGTTGATCCAGTGCACCATCCGCACCCAGACCGGCTGGATCACCTTCGCCGGCGTTGCGGTCTCTGCCTGGTGGTCGCTGACGGCAAGGCTCGTCATGGCATATCTCTGCTCGTGGTCGTTACCGGGTTATACGCCGGGAACCGGCGTTCCGTTACGGGATCGCGCCTTATCAGTTTGATATAGGCCGCCCCATCTGGTCACAAAAATGCGAGCCGGGGCGAGGCTCCGGCTCGCTGTTTCGTGGGGCGTTCGGGGACTAAATCGGGCCGCCAGGTGTTACGTCGCCGGCATCAGCACGGTGTCGACCACATGGATGACGCCGTTCGACTGGTTGACGTTGGAAATCGTCACCATCGAGGTGCCGCCCTTGGCATCGACGATCCAGACCTTGCCGTCCTGCTTCTTCACGGTGAGTTCCTCGCCCTCGGCGGTCTTCAGCTTCTTGCCGTCGGTGAGGTCGGAGGCCTCGAGCTTGCCGGGCACCACATGGTAGGTGAGGATCTTGGTCAGCGTCGCCTTGTTCTCCGGCTTGACGAGGTTGTCGACGGTTCCGGCCGGCAGCTTGCCGAACGCGGCGTTGGTCGGCGCGAACACCGTGAACGGGCCCTTGCTTTCCAGCGTGCTGACCAGGCCCGCGGCCTTCACCGCGGCGACGAGGGTGGTGTGGTCCTTCGAATTGACGGCGTTCTGGACGATGTTCTTGGACGGGAACATCGCGGCGCCGCCGACCATCACGGTCTTTTCCTCGGCGCGGACCGGGGCCACGACAGTGGCGGTGATCGCAAGCGCGCTGAAGGCGGCGGCAGTGAGATAGGCAATACGCTTCGACATGGTTTCGTCTCCCGATGAGATATCCGACCGGCGAGGCATCGCCGGCGATGATGGACAACGGCGCGTGTTGTTCGGTGTCTGCGTCGTCGTTGGCCGAGCTACGGCAGGTTTTCCCGGCGGTTTCCGGAAATAATTCTTTGTGATTCCTGAAACCGGTGGGCTCGCGCTGCGTACGCACGGCGCTCCGTCCGTTCCGTCGACCATTCCATTCAGCGGAATGGACGGGTGCGCTGCCGCGAGCAATTCGCTTGCCGCCGCTCGTCGGTTGGTTCAGCCTGAGATTGTGGCGCAACGTCGCAGCAGGCGGCAGTGGGGGGACCAATCATGAGCAGCATCACGGCTGATGGCCACGCCGCGCCTGCGGCGAACGAGGCCAGCAGCGACATCGGCCCACTCGAGCAGAAGCACCTGCAATACGCCAATTACCGCGCGGTCGCCGGCGGCACGGAGGTGACGAAAACGCATTGGCACATCGCCACCGCCAACGCACTCGGCTGGGGCTTTGACGGCATGGACGGCGTGATCTTCGCGCTGGTCTCCCCGATGGTGATCAAGGAATTTTCGCTGAGCCTGCCGGAATATCGCTCCGGCATGCAGATCGCGCTGTTCGTCGGCATCGCCGGCCTCTATTTCTGGCCATGGCTGGCCGACCGGTTTGGCCGGCGCACGCTGCTCGCCGTCAACATCGCGCTGTTCTCGCTGTTGATGCCGGTCGCGGCGCTGTCGCCGACCTTTACGGTCTTCGTGATCGCGCGCTCGTTCCTGTTCTTCGCGCTCAACGGCGAATGGTCGCTCGGCTCGATGCTTGTGGCCGAGACCTGGCCGGCCCGGCTGCGCGGGCGGGTGATCACCATCACGCGATCGGCCTGGTGCCTCGGTGCCACGCTCGCCGGCGCCATCACCGGACTGGTCGCCGCCAATTTCGGCTGGCGTGTCGCAGTCATGGTGCCCGGCGTGATCGCGCTGCTCGCGATCTATATCCGCTCCACCTGCCCGGAATCGCCCTATTGGGTGCGCGCGCAGGATCGCAAGCGGCGCATCTCGGAGACGCTGGCGCGCGGCGGCACGGTCAGCGCCGACGATGGCGCCTGGTTCGGCAAGGCCAAATCGGTCGGCATCCGCCAGGTGTTCTTGCCCGACGTGCTGCCCGCAACACTGGTTGCGCTGTTCGTGGCCTGCGCCAGTACCTGCATCTACGGCACGGTCGGCGCCTGGATGCCGCTGTATCTATCGACCGAGAAGCATTGGTCGACGACGGAATACAGCCTGTTCTACGTGTTCTACGGCCTTTGCGGCTTCCTCGGACTGTGCCTGGTCGGCTGGCTGATCGACAAGATCGGCCGCCGGCGCGCCTTCATCATCACCTTGATCGAGGGTGCGATCTTCATGACGCTCTGGGTCTATTCCGAGGACCGCGTCCTGCTCTGGACGTTCGGGCTGCTCTGGTGCCTCGGCTTCCTCGGCTTCTGGGGACCGAGCACGACCTTGACTGCGGAAATCTTCCCGACCCGCATCCGCGGCGCCGCCAACGGCGTGGTATGGGCGATCGCCTATTTCGTCGGCTTCGTGCTGTTCCCGTTCGTGTCCATCGCGCTCCAGCAGCACACCGGCTCGTTCGCGCTGGCGTTCCTCTGTATTCCCGTGCTGATGATCGCGATGGCGGTCGGTGTCTTCCTGTGGGTGCCCGAGCATTCCGGCAAGGAGCTGAACGAGATCATCGAGTGACGTAGACCGTCCACGCCGTCGTCCCGGCCAAGCGAAGCGCGAGCCGGGACCCATAACCACGAATGGCCGTTATCAGGTGTCGCTGGAGCCACAGCGCGCCCAACAATCCGACCCTGTGGTTATGGGTCCCTGCTCCCGTGCGCAATTGCGCACTTGGCAGGGACGACCCGTTGAGGGAGTTGAGTTTAATCCCTGTTCGCCGGCGTCTGAATAAATCCGCGGTTATGCGTCGGGCTGATCAGGATCTCGTTCATGCAGACCCGCGCAGGCATGCTGGCGACGAAGGCGATGGTGCGGCCGCAATCTTCCGGCTGCAGCATCTTGGCCTGCTCGGCTTCGCTCGGAACCACCGGCCGCTGCTTCAGGATCGGCGTTGCGACCTCGCCCGGCGACAGGCAGCAGGCGCGCAGGCCGTTGACGCATTCGTCCATGTTGAAGGAATGGGTCAGCGCCAGCACCGCGTGCTTGGTCGTGGTGTAGGCCGGGCCCGGCATTTTCGAGACGTGGCGGCCGGCCCAGGAGGCGACGTTGATGATGCAGCCGTCCTGCTGCTTGCGCATCGTCGGCAGCACCGCGCGCATGCAATAGAGCACGCCGTTGAGGTTGATCTCGACCAGCTTGTCCCAGCCTTCCAGCTCCATGTCGGCCCAGCTGCGCTTCGGCACATTGATGCCGGCGCTGTTGACCAGGAGATCGATGCGGCCGTGCTTTGCGACGATGGTCTCGGCCGCCTTGTTGACGTCGGCCTTGTTGCTGACGTCGAGCGGGATCGCCTCGGCCTTGCCGCCCTTGGTCGTGATGCTGGCCACCACGCGGTCGAGCTCTTCCTCGCGGCGGCCGGAGACCACCACCGTCCAGCCGTCCGCAGCCAGGAATTCCGCCCCGGATTCGCCGATTCCGGTGCCGCCGCCGGTGACCCAGGCCACGCGTTTCCCATTATTTGTCATGCAAACTGTCTCCGTTGCTTTCCGAAGGGCGTTTTTGCTAATCCAGCGCTAGTGCCCCGCTTCCGAAGTAATCTAATTAATCTAGTGCCGCTTATCGATTTGAAGTTCCTAGTAGGACTCGCGGCGCCTGGCTAGGAACTTCAAATCGGCGGCACTAGCCTTTCCGGCTCTTTCGCCCCTCGGGGAATGTTTGCATGAACACGACCACCAACGCCAACCTGTTTTCCCGCCTGTTCGACGGCCTCGACGACCCCAACCGGCTCGCGATCGAGCAGTTCGACGGCAGCCGCATCTCCTATGGCGATCTGATCGCGCGGGCCGGCCAGATGGCGAATGTGCTGGTTGAGCGCGGCGTCAAGCCGGGCGACCGCGTCGCGGCGCAGACCGAGAAATCGGTCCCGGCTCTGGTGCTCTATCTCGCCACCGTGCGCGCCGGCGGCGTCTATCTGCCGCTCAATACCGCCTATACGCTGAACGAGCTCGAATACTTCATCACCGATGCCGAGCCGGCGCTGGTGGTCTGCGATCCCTCCAAGCTGGAAGGCATCACGGCGATCGCCGCCAAGGTGGGCGCCAAGGTCGAGACGCTCGATCCGAGCGGCAAGGGCTCGCTGACCGAGGCCGCCGACAAGGCTCGTAAGGAATTCACCACCGTGCCGCGCGGCAATGACGATCTCGCCGCGATCCTCTACACGTCAGGCACCACCGGCCGTTCCAAGGGCGCGATGCTGTCGCACGACAATCTGGCGTCGAACTCCTACTCGCTGGTCGACTACTGGCGCTTCACCGACAACGACGTGCTGATCCACGCGCTGCCGATCTATCATACCCACGGCCTGTTCGTGGCGAGCAACGTGACGCTGTTCTCGCGCGCCTCGATGATCTTCCTGCCGAAGTTCGATCCGGACCTGATCATCAAGCTGATGGCGCGCGCGACCGTGATGATGGGCGTGCCGACCTTCTACACCCGCCTGTTGCAGAATCCCGGCCTGAACAAGGACGCGACGAAGCATATGCGGCTGTTCATCTCGGGCTCCGCGCCGCTGCTCGCTGACACCCATCGCGAATGGTCGGAGCGCACCGGCCATGCCGTGCTCGAGCGCTACGGCATGACCGAAACCAACATGAACACCAGCAATCCCTATGACGGCGAGCGCGTGCCCGGCGCGGTCGGCTTCGCGCTGCCCGGCGTCTCGGTGCGGGTGACCGATCCCGAGTCCGGCAAGCAGCTCGCGCCGGAGACCATCGGCATGATCGAGGTGAAAGGCCCGAACGTATTCAAGGGCTACTGGCGGATGCCGGAAAAGACAAAAGCCGAATTCCGGCCCGACGGCTTCTTCATCACCGGCGATCTCGGCAAGATCGACGGCAAGGGCTACGTCCACATCCTCGGCCGCGGCAAGGATCTCGTGATCTCCGGCGGCTTCAACGTCTATCCGAAGGAGATCGAGAGCGAGATCGACGCCATGCCCGGCGTGATCGAATCCGCCGTGATCGGCGTGCCGCACGCCGATTTCGGCGAAGGCGTCACCGCCGTGCTGGTCTGCAGCAAGGGCGCCGACATCAGCGAAGCCTCGGTGCTGAAAGCGCTCGACGGGCGGCTCGCCAAATTCAAAATGCCCAAGCGCGTCTTCGTCGTCGACGAACTGCCGCGCAATGCGATGGGCAAGGTGCAGAAAAACATTTTGCGCGATACGTATAAGGATATTTACAAGGCGTAGGTCACGAGGCCTTTGGCATGGATCGAGAGCGGGCGGCCGAATTAAAGAAACGCTTGCGCAACGTAGGCCGAGCACTCGATCGTGCGGTCATCGCCACGAAGGGAATCGACAAGGTCGAATGCGACGCCTTGTTGGAGCATCTGACCAAGGCCTGCGCAATCGTATACGGGAAACTGTTCGACATCTATGACCAGCATCCGGAGCTGAAGCCGCGGCCCAAGCCCCCGCGGATCAGCAGCACGCTCACATGGGACGAGGTTTCGCTAAGCCGGTCTGTGTCGGTTACCGAACTCGACCGGATCATCTTCTCTGTCATGGAGCGACAATGGCGGAAGATGATGATGATTGTGGGTCAGGCATTTGTGGAGTGCACAGACATCGGGCTAGCGATCAACAGCGAAACGATCGCTGCCCGGATTCAGGCATTGGCAAGTGCGGGCCACTTTGAGAGCCAGGGCGATCTGCGATACTGGGGCAATAGCATGATCCGATTGAAGGACTAGCCCTGTAGATCAGATATCGTAGCCCGGTTGGAGCCTAGCGCAATCCGGAGGCGGTCTGTCTTCCCCATCCCCCTGAAAGGGGGAAGGTCGGGATGGGGGTCAGCCGCAGGCGACGCTGCATGCGCGGCGAGAGAATATCCCCACCCGCTTTGCTCTGCGAGCAAAGCGACCTCCCCTTTTCAAGGGGAGGTTATGCGCCGCCCACCAGGCTGATCACGAACCGTCCACCGACGATGAAGAGATAGGCCCCGAACGCCACCTCCAGCGCGCGCTTCGACAGCGCGTGGGCAACCTTGACGCCGAGCGGCGCGGTGATCAGCGTGGTCGGCATCACCAAGAGCGCGCCGATCAGCGAGACGTAACCCAGCGCGAACGGCAATTGCAGCGCTGCGACGTCGGGAAAGCGCGCGGCGGCGGGCCAGCCGGCATAGACGTAACCGAGTGCGCCGGGAATCGAGATCAGCACCGCGAGCGCGGACGACGTCGCGACCGCCTGGTGGATCGGCCGGCCGTAGAAGGTCATCAGCAGGTTCGCGAACAGGCCGCCGCCGATGCCCATTAGCGTCGACAGCAGGCCGACGAAGAACCCATAGACCCGCATCAAAAATCCTTTCGGCACATCGTCGCCGAACTTCCAGGTCTCGCGCGCCAGCAGCAATCGCGCGGCCGCCGACCACGCCACCATCACGAACACGATCTTGAACAGCCGCTCCGGCGCAAAGCGCGCGGTGACGCTGCCGGCGGCGACGCCGATCACGATCGGCAGCCACCAGCGCTTCAATATCTCCATGTCGACGGCCCCCCTGCGGTAGTGCGCGCGGAACGAACTCAGCGAGGTCGGGATGATGATCGCGAGCGAGGTTCCGATGCACAGCGGCATCCGCACCTCGAGCGGCACGCCGGCGAGGCGAAAGCATTCGTAGAACACCGGCACCAGGATCGCGCCGCCGCCGATGCCGAACAGCCCGGCGAGAAAGCCGGACAGCGCTCCGACCGCGATCAGCAGCAGTGCAAGCTCGAGCAGTTCTTTCGGATCGAGGCCGGCCATCACCCTTCCCGTCGTCGGGAGACGTTCGCGTCAGTGCGGTCGGCCAGCCACAACGTGACCAACGCTGCCAACGGAGCAGCCGCCGCAATCAAAGCAAAGCGGAGTGGGTTTGAAGGCGTTGCGCCCTGCATCAGCAACGCCAGGACGTCGACTAGCAGGCCGGCGCACGAGAAAACAAGCAGGATGGCCGGATCGTCGGCACTGGCGCGGCCGGCGGTTCTGCGGCGTCCGAGGGAATTCGGATGGAGGGAAGTTGAGGCCATGTCGCGCTCCTCGAATCGGGGAGCGGGCAGACTAGACCCTTCTCAAATACGGGAGTTTTGCTCGAAATGAGCAAACTCTCTTGCGAAATACGGAAGGATCGGGCTTGGACCAGCTAGCGGCGATGGCGGCCTTTGTCCGCGCGGTCGATACCGGCAGCCTGTCGGCGGCGGCGCGCTCGCTGCCGAGCTCGCTGACCGCGGTGAGCCGCCAGATCAGCGCCCTGGAAGAGCATTTCGGCACCCGCCTGCTGCTGCGCACCACGCGTCAGCTCGCACTCACCGATGACGGCCGCATCCTCTACGAGCGCGCGAAATTGATTCTCGGCGAAGTCAGGGAGATCGAGGCGACGCTGGCGCGCGACCCGCACCAGCCATCGGGTCGGATTCGGATCAGCTCACCGAGCCTGATCGGGCGGCTCGTGATCGCGCCGCTGCTGAGCGAGTTTCTGCGCCGTTATCCCGCTGTTGCCGTCGACCTGCTGTTGATCGACCGCGCCGTCGACATGGTCGAGGAAGACATCCATCTGGCCATTCGCATCGGCCGCTTGCGCGATTCGCAGCTGGTCACGCGCAAGCTCACCGATCTCCAGATGATCGTGTGCGCATCGCCGGACTATCTGGCGCGGCGCGGCGAGCCGCGGACGCCGGGCGATCTTGCAGGTCATGACTGCCTGGTGTTTTCCGATTCGCCTGGAAGCGCGGAGTGGCGCTTTGCTGATGGCTCGAAGACGGGTCGCAAATTCCGCATATCCGGTCGGCTCTGGATGAATAGCCTCGACGCGCTGGTTGGTGCGGCGCGGGATGGTGCGGGCATCGTCCGCGTGCCGTCGTGGCAAGTGCAGTCCGATCTCGCGAGCGGCCGCCTGCAACGGCTGCTGATCGACCATGAGCCGGCGCCGACGCCGCTGCATCTGATGCTTCAGCCGTCGCGCCTGGCATCGCCTAAGATCAGGGCATTCGTCGATTATCTGGTGGAACAGTGGGGCAAAATCGACGCGTTCCGGAGCCCGTCAGCGCGCAGTTAATCGCGCCTGGCCACACGCAGATATCAAGATTCACTTCTTAGTTCATCAGGCCTTGCATCTGGTATACCACACTGCGGATCAACCAGAATTCGGCAAGTCTAACAATGAACTTCGGTTCGACCGAAGGCTAATTGGCCGTTGCGCGGGCTGATCCGACTCCGTAAATAGAACACCTCTACCGCGTTCCCCGATGGGCCGGCCGCGGTCCCTCACACCATAAAGCCCGCCGATGACCGCCAGGATCGAACGACCGCTTTCACCCCATTTGCAGACCTACCGGTGGACGCTGACGATGGCGCTGTCCATCGTCCACCGCGCCACAGGTGTGGCACTCTATTTCGGCACCCTGCTGCTCGCCTGGTGGCTGATCGCAGCCGCCTCCGGCCCCTCCGCCTACGCCAATGTCCAGGCCTTCACCGGCAGTGTGATCGGCAAGCTGATCGTGTTCGGCTACACGTGGGCGCTGATGCACCATCTGTGCAGCGGCATCCGGCATTTCGTCTGGGATCTCGGCTACGGCTTCAAGGCCAATGAGCGCGAAGCGCTGACCTGGGGTGCGCTGGTTGCCGGCGTTGCGCTGACCGTCCTGATCTGGACTGTCTACGCCATCGGAGGTGGACGATGAGCGGCCGTTCCTCGATGCGCACGCCGCTGGAGCGCGTCCGCGGTCTCGGGTCCGCGCATACCGGCACCGGCGACTTCTGGCGCCAGCGCCTCACCGCAGTTGCGATGACGCTGCTGATCGTTCCCGTGATCGTGGTGGTGATCATGCTGACCGGCCGCAACCATGCCGGCGCGGCGCAGATCCTCGGCTCGATCCCGATCGCCATCATCCTGCTGCTCTTCATCATTGCCAGCACCTGGCACATGAAGATCGGCATGCAGGTCGTGATCGAAGACTACATCCACAACGAGAAGCTGAAGATCGCCAGCGTGATGGCGAACAACTTCTTCTGCGTCGCGGTCGCATTGGCCTCGATCTACGCAATCCTCAAATTGTCGTCGGGAGTATAACCCATGGCCGGTGAAGGAAACGGCAAGGCCACCAACGGTGGCCCGGCCACGAACGGCAAGGCCTACCCGATCCAGGACCACACCTACGACGTCGTCGTGGTCGGCGCCGGCGGCGCGGGCCTGCGCGCCGTGGTCGGCTGCTCGGAAGCGGGCCTGCGCACCGCCTGCATCACCAAGGTGTTCCCGACCCGCTCGCACACCGTTGCGGCGCAGGGCGGCATCTCGGCCTCGCTCGGCAACATGCACCAGGACGACTGGCGCTGGCACATGTACGACACCGTGAAGGGGTCGGACTGGCTCGGCGACCAGGACGCGATCGAATACATGGTGCGCAACGCGCCCGACGCGGTCTACGAACTCGAGCATTGGGGCGTGCCGTTCTCGCGCACCGAGGACGGCAAGATCTATCAGCGTCCGTTCGGCGGCATGACCATCGACTTCGGCAAGAGCCAGGCGCAGCGCACCTGCGCCGCCGCCGACCGCACCGGTCACGCCATGCTGCACACGATGTACGGCCAGTCGCTGCGCCACTCGGCCGAGTTCTTCATCGAATTCTTCGCCATCGACCTGATCATGGACGACCAGGGCGTCTGCCGCGGCGTCATCGCGCTCAAGCTCGACGACGGCACGCTGCATCGCTTCCGCGCCCAGACCACGATCCTGGCGACCGGCGGCTATGGCCGCGCTTACGCCTCCTGCACCTCGGCGCACACCTGCACCGGCGACGGCGGCGGCATGGTGCTGCGTGCCGGCCTGCCGCTGCAGGACATGGAGTTCGTCCAGTTCCATCCGACCGGCATCTACGGCTCGGGCTGCCTCGTCACCGAGGGCGCGCGCGGCGAAGGCGGCTATCTCGTCAACTCCGAAGGTGAGCGCTTCATGGAGCGCTACGCGCCGTCGGCCAAGGACCTCGCCTCGCGCGACGTCGTCTCGCGCGCGATGACGATCGAGATCCGCGAAGGCCGCGGCGTCGGCAAGAAGAAGGATCACATCTTCCTGCACCTCGATCACCTCGATCCGAAGGTGCTGCATGAGCGGCTGCCGGGCATCTCCGAATCGGCGAAGATCTTCGCCAATGTCGACGTCACCCGCGAGCCGATTCCGATCGTGCCGACCGTGCACTACAACATGGGCGGCATTGCCACGAACTATCACGCCGAGGTGCTGACCAAGCGCAACGGCGACGACAATTCGGTGGTGCCGGGCCTGATGGCGATCGGTGAAGCCGCCTGCGTTTCGGTGCACGGCGCCAACCGCCTCGGCTCCAACTCGCTGATCGACCTCGTGGTGTTCGGCCGCGCTGCCGCGCTGCGCCTTGCCGACAAGCTGACGGCGAACGCCAAGCAGCCGGAGCTGCCGAAGGATTCGTCCGACCTCGCGCTCGGCCGGCTCGACCACTTCCGTCATGCCTCCGGCGGCACGCCGACCGCCAAGCTGCGCGACAGCATGCAGCATGTGATGCAGAACAATTGCGCGGTGTTCCGCACCGGCGACGTGCTGCAGGAAGGCCAGAACCTGATCCACAAGGTCTATGGCGGCGTCGGCGACATCTCGGTTTCGGACCGCTCGCTGGTGTGGAATTCCGACCTGATCGAGACGCTGGAATTCGACAATCTGATCGTGCAGGCGATCGTGACGATGGATTCGGCGGCCAACCGCACCGAGAGCCGCGGCGCGCATGCTCGCGAGGATTTCTCCGCGCGCGACGACAAGAACTGGATGAAGCACACGCTGACCTGGATCGATCCGGCCGGCAAGACGGCGATCGATTATCGTCCCGTCCACGACTACACGATGACCAACGACGTGCAGTACATCCCGCCGAAGGCGCGGGTCTACTGAGAACGAAGGCGAGCAAGCATGGTTGAATTCGCACTTCCGAAGAATTCGAAGATTTCCGGCGGCAAGACCTGGCCGAAGCCTTCAGGCGCCACCGAGACGCGCGAATTCCGCGTCTACCGCTGGAATCCGGACGACGGCAAGAATCCGAGCGTCGACACTTATTATGTCGACACCCATGATTGCGGCCCGATGGTGCTGGACGGTCTGATCTGGATCAAGAACCACATCGACCCGACGCTGACCTTCCGCCGCTCCTGCCGCGAAGGCGTCTGCGGCTCCTGCGCGATGAACATCGACGGCCAGAACACGCTGGCCTGCACCAAGTCGATGCACGACGTCGGCGCTGGCGGCGCGGTCAAGGTCAATCCGCTGCCGCACCAGCCGGTGGTGAAGGACCTCGTTCCCGACCTCACCAATTTCTACGCCCAGTATGCCTCGATCGAGCCGTGGCTGAAGACCACGACGCCGACGCCGCAGAAGGAGTGGAGGCAGAGCCACGAGGACCGCGAGAAGCTCGACGGCCTCTACGAGTGCATCCTGTGCGCCTGCTGCTCGACCTCCTGCCCGAGCTACTGGTGGAACAGCGAACGCTTCCTCGGCCCCGCCGCACTGCTGCAGGCGACACGCTGGGTCACCGACTCCCGCGACGAGGCGACCGGCGAGCGGCTCGACAATCTCGAGGATCCGTTCCGGCTCTATCGCTGCCACACCATCATGAACTGCGCCAAGGCGTGCCCGAAAGGCCTCAACCCTTCCGAAGCGATCGCCGAGCTCAAGTTCAAGCTGGTCGAACGCCAGATCTGATCCGACACGGCCGCGGCCGGCGCTGTTATCAGCGGCCGGCCGCAGCGGTCCGGATCAGGATGTCAGCGCCGACGGCATCGACGCCAGGCCGATCGAGATCGAGCACGACATCGACGATGCTGTGATCGTCCGGATCCATCGTGACGGTGAAGCCGAGATCGCGGCACATCCCGATCATCGTGGTGTTCTCGGTCAGCACCTGCCCGGACAGCCGCTTCAATCCCTCCGCCTTCGCGTAGTGGATCAAGAGCTGCATCAGCGCCCAGCCAAGCCCTTTGCCCTTGAGATCGGACTGCAGCAGGATCGCGTATTCAGCGTTCTGGTACAGCGAGTCCGAATGCAGCCGGACCGCGCCCATCATCTTGCCGGTGTTCGGGTCCAGCGCCACGAAGGCCATCGCGCGCGCATAATCGAGCTGGGTCAGGCGCGCGATGAATGCGTGCGAGAATTCCTTCATCGCGTGGAAGAAGCGCAGCCGGAGGTCTTCGGCGGTCACGCGCTTGAAGAACTCGCCGACCATCGGCTCGTCCTCCGGCCGCATCGGGCGCACCGTGACGCGCGAGCCGTCGCGTAACGCAAGCTCGCCCTCCCATTGCGACGGATAGGGCCGCACCGCGAGCCGGGTCTGGCCGGCAAACAGCAGCGCCGGCTTGCGGATCGCCACCCGCGCATCGAGCGCGAGCACGCCGCTCTCGTCGGCGAGCATCGGATTGATATCGAGTTCGGCGACCTCGGGAATGTCGGCCGCCATCTGCGCCAGCTTGACGAGGGTGAGCGGCACCACACCGACCGGAACGGCCGGCACATCGCGATAGCCGCCGAGCAGCCGCGAGACGCGGGTGCGTCCGACCAGCTCACGCGCCAGATTCATGTCGAGCGGCGGCAGCGCCAGCGCCTTGTCGTTGATCACCTCGACCGCGGAGCCGCCGCGGCCGAACACGATCACCGGACCGAAGGTCGGATCGTCGGCGATGCCGAGGATCAGTTCGCGCGCCGCGCGTCGCACGATCATCGGCTGGATCGTCACGCCCTGCAGCTTCGCGCCGGGCCGCGCGCTTCGTGCGCGCTCCATCACGGTTCTGGCGGCCTCGACGACGCTGTCCCTGGTGCGCAGATCGAGGATGATCCCACCGACGTCGGAGGCGTGGCGAATGTCGCGCGAGAACACCCTGACCACGATCGCGCGCCCCTCGGCGAGGAACGGCGCCGCCTTCTCGGCGGCATCCTCGGCACTCTCGGCGACGATGGTCGTCACGATCGGGATATCGTAGGCCTCGAACAGGGCGACGATCTCGGGCGGATCGAGCCAGGCGCGCCCCTCCGACAATGCTTTCACGACCACATGCCGCGCCGCGGCGGTCTCCGGCATGAACACCGATGCGATACCCGGCGGGATCGCGGCGAGCGCGGTAGAGGCCTCGCGATAGCGCACCAGATACATGAAGGCGCGCACCGCATCGTCCTCGGTCGGGAAATGCGGAATCCTCGCCGCCTCGAAGATCGCGCCGGTGCGCTCGTCGGCGCCGACCCACGCCGCGAGCACCAGGGCCGCCACTGCACTCCGCTTCGACCTGCGATCGCGAACGCATTGCGCCACGGCCTCGGCAATCCCCTCGGCAGGCGCCACCGCCATTTCCACATTCGCGACCAGCACCGCATCGCTGTTGGCGTCATCGAGCAGCGCATTGAGCGCCACCACGTAGCGGGCGGCATCCGCATCGCCGGCGATGTCGACGGGATTGGCGCGCGACCAGCCCGGCGGCAACTCCTTGTCGAGCCGTTCAATCGTCTCCGCCGTCAATGTCGCGGGAACGCCGCCGAGCTCGGCCAGCCGGTCGGTCGCGAGAATGCCGAGCCCGCCGCCATTGGTCAGGATCGCCAGCCGGTTGCCGCGCGGGACGAACCCGCGGCCGAGCAACTCGGCGCAATCGAACAGCTGGCGAAGGTCGTAGACCCGCAGCATGCCGGCGCGGCGGAACGCGGCGTCGTAGATCGCGTCCGAGCCGGCCAGCGCGCCGGTGTGGGTCGCGGCGGCCTTCGCGCCCGGCGCCATCCGTCCCGACTTGACGACGATGACCGGCTTCAGCCGCGCCGCGGCGCGCGCCGCCGACATGAACTTGCGCGCATCCTTGACGGCCTCGAGGTAGATCAGGATCGCGCTGGTATGATCGTCGAGCGCGAAATAATCGAGCAGGTCGGCGACGTCGACATCGAGCTGGTCGCCGATCGAGGCGATGCCGGAGAAGCCGAGCCGCCGCTCCGCCGCCCACTCGATCATCGCCGCCGCGACCGCGCCGGACTGCGAGATCAGGGCGACGTGCCCGTCGGACGGCTGATGCGCGGCGAAGCTCGCATTGAGCTTCGCATGCGGCACCATGATGCCCATGCAATTGGGCCCGATCAGGCGCATGCCATGCCGCCGCGCCGTCTGCTCCGCGGTCTCCGCGAGCGAGCCCGCGCCGTGACCGAGACCGGCCGACAGGATCGCCGCACCGGCGACGCCGGCGAGGCCAGCCTCCGCCACGATCTCCGGGACCGCTGCCGCCGGCGCACTGATGACGACGAGGTCCGGCACGAACGGCAGCGACTTCAGATCCGGAACGGTCGGCTCGCCGTCGACATCGGCATACTGCCGATTGACCACCCCGACGCGGCCGGTGAAGCCGCTCGCCTTGACGTTTCGCAGCACCGCCGCGCCGAGCGACGACGGTCGCGAGCTGCCGCCGACGATCGCGATGCTTCGCGGCGAAAATACCCGCTCCAGGCCGAACGTCGACATTGCGTGGTCTCGCAGGGAACAAGCGGACGCCGGTAGCGCGCCCGCGAATGAACTCTACTTCGTCATTCGACCAGTTGCACCCATTGAGCCGGACGGTCCCGTTAGTGCAGCCCCAGCGCCTGCGCCAGGTTAAAGGTCAGGAAGCTCGCAACATAGGCCAGCGCGAGCATGTAGATGAACGTCACCACCATCCACTTCGCGCTGCCGGTCTCGCGGCGGATCACCGCCAGCGTCGAGGCGCATTGCGGGGCGAAGATGTACCAGACCAGCAGCGACAGCGCGGTGGCCAGCGTCCATTTCTGCGCCAGCACCTGGCCGATCTGGTCGGCCGCCTCCTTGCCGCCCTCGATCGAATAGACGGTGCCGAGCGCCGCAACCGCGACCTCGCGCGCCGCCATGCCCGGGATCAGCGCCACCGCGATCTGCCAGTTGAAGCCGATCGGCCGCAGCAGCGGCTCGAGTGCATGGCCGATCATCGCCGCAAAGCTGTAGTTGATCGCCGGCCCCTCGGCGCCGGCCGGCGCCTGCGGGAACGATGCCAAGAACCAGATCAGCACCATCATCGAGAGAATCGTGGTGCCGGCGCGGTACAGGAACATCTTGGCGCGGGTGAACACCCCGATCGCGATGCTACGCAGCCGCGGCACCTTGTAGTCGGGCAATTCCAGCATGAACGGCGCCGGCGCATGGTCGCGCCACATCAAGAACTTCGCGATCGCCGAGACCGTCAGCGCGCTGGTGATGCCGGCGGCATAGAGGCCGAACATCACGAGCCCCTGCAGATTGACGAAACCCCACACCGTGGTCGACGGAACGAAGGCGGAGATGATCAGCGTGTAGACCGGAATCCGCGCCGAGCAGGTCATCAGCGGCGCAATCAGGATCGTGGTCAGGCGGTCGCGCCTGTTGTCGATCACCCGCGTCGCCATGATGCCGGGAATCGCGCAGGCAAAGCTCGACAGCAACGGAATGAAAGCGCGGCCATGCAGCCCGGCGCCGCCCATGATGCGGTCCATCAGGAACGCGGCGCGCGCCATGTAGCCGAAATCTTCCAGGAGCAGGATGAACAGGAAGATGATGATGATCTGCGGCAGGAACACGATCACGCTGCCGACGCCGGAGATCACACCGTTCTGCAGGAAGCTCTGCAGCAGCCCCCAGCTTTCGGGCAGCACGCCGTGAATCAATTGCCCGAGCGCGGCAAAACTGTCCGACAGCAATTCCATCGCCGGCTGGGCCCAGGTGAACACCGCTTGGAACATCACGAACAGGATCACGGCAAGGATCACGAGACCCCAGACCGGATGCAGCACGACGGAATCGATCCGCGTCGTCAGCGTGTCGGGCTTGGCCGGCAGCGTCACGGCGGCGGCGATGATGCGGTCCGCCTCGCGCTGCGCCGCCTTGAGGTCGGCGATGGTCGGCGTGGTCCACTCGCTGGCCGCCGCCTCATGCGACCGGGCCAGGAATTCGTCGGTCCGCTTCAGGAGCTCGTCGACGCCGCCCTTGCGCACCGCGACCGAGGTCACGATCGGGAGCCCCAGCTCCTGCGACATGCGATCGATGTCGATCGTGACGCCGCGGCGCTTCGCGATGTCGATCATGTTGAGCACGAGCATCATCGGCCGGCCGACGCGCTTCAGCTCGAGCACGAGCCGCAAGGTCAGCCGCAGGTTGGTGGCGTCTGCGACGCAGAGCACGAGATCGGGCACCGCCTCGCCGTCGAAGCGGCCGAGCACGATGTCGCGGGTGATTTCCTCGTCCGGGCTGCGGCCGCGCAGCGAATAGGTGCCGGGCAGGTCGAGCACGGTGACGCTGCGGCCCTCCGGCGTGACGAAGCCGCCGGATTTGCGCTCGACGGTGACGCCGGGATAATTGGCGACCTTCTGGCTGCTGCCGGTCAACCGGTTGAACAGCGAGGTCTTGCCGGTGTTCGGGGCACCGACCAGCGCCAGACGCAGGGATGCAGCGGTCATTCGACGATCACAGCCATGGCTTCGCTCCGACGCAGCGCGATCGTGATGTTGTCGACGCGCACCGCGATCGGATCCCGTCGGATCGTGCCCTCATGCAGGATTTCCACGCGCGCGCCCTCGACAAAACCCATCTCGACCAGGCGCTGCTCCAGCTCCTGCGGAGACAGCGATGAGCCCGTCACGAGCGCATCGAGCCTGATGATCTTTCCGACAAAACCGCGATCCGCATGTCCGAGCCGGATGTCCTGAAAACTGTCCTGGAGATTAACCTGGGAGCTGTTTGGATCGCCTGTCATGCGGCCTGTGTTTCAGCAGGTAGTCACAGGGTCAAGCGTTTGCCCGTGAGAGGTTTTAGAACTCCTAAAAACAGCGCCGGGAAGCGTCATCCGGGTCGATTTTCCGCTTGACTGCCGACGAGGCGCTAACGGGTCCGTGATGTCACCGCGCGGCATCGGCCCGGCGCCGCCCCGAACGCAAGCCGGCGCCCGATTGATCGATCCGCCTTGGCCGGCGCTGCACCACGGCGAAAGCGCCCCGGCGCCACATCCCAAGGCCACACCGCCAAGGCGGGGTTTCGCTTCCTCCGGCGCAACGGTTTGCGTTAAGGTCCGCAAGGAGCCGGAGCGCCCGTGCCGACTGCACAACGCAATTCGCTGAGACTGCTGCAATGGATGATGGCCGCCGCGCTGGCCCTTCCGCTGGCGCTGTTCGCGTTCGCCTCCGCGATGTCCTGGATCTCGATCAACGAGGCCGCCGACCAGGAAATCCAGCGCACGCTTGATGTCGCCCATGAGCACGCGCTCAAGGTGTTCGAGACCATCGACCGCAGCCTGGCCGAGGTTACCGAAGTTATCCGCGGCATGGGCGATGGCGACATCGTCGCGCGCGACAAGGACCTGCACCAGCGACTGCGCAAGGTCGCCGAGGCGCTTCCCCAGGTGAAATCGATCTGGGTGTTCGATGCCAACGGCCGCGCCTTGGTCAACAGCCTGGTGCAGCCGGCCCCCGACATCGATTTCTCGGACCGGGAATACTTCCGGATTCACGCCCAGGGCGACATCGGCACCTATATCGGCGAGGTGCTGACGCCGCGGCCGCCCTATCTGGGTTCGCGGTTCTTCGGCGTCGGCCGGCGCCGCAACAACGAGGACGGCAGCTTTGCCGGCGTGATCCAGACCTCCGTGCTGCCGGAATATTTCGTGAATTTCTATGCGCGGATCGGCCGCGAGCCCGGCAGCTTCCTGGCGCTGATCCGGACCGACGGCGCGGTGCTGGCGCACTTCCCCGTCGTCGACCGCGACGTCAGGTTCGAGCCGGGCGGGCCGCTCGGGCGGCAGATCGTCGCCAATCCCGAGGCCGGCGCCATGACGATCCAGTCCCCGGCCGATGGCATCGAACGGCGCATGCGCTATCAGCGACTGGCCCAATACCCGATCTATGTCAGCGCCGGGCTGGAAACCTCGGCGATCCGGTCGCGCTGGATGTCGACCATGGCCCAGCACCTCGTCTTCGGGATCCCGGCCACCGCATTGCTGTTCGGCCTGCTCGCGCTCGCCTTCCGGCGAACCCAGCGCCTGCAGGAAGAGGCCAACCGGCGCATCGAGGCCGAGGAGGCGCTGCGGCACGGCCAGCGGCTGGAGGCGCTCGGCCAACTCACCGGCGGCGTCGCGCACGATTTCAACAATCTGCTGACAGTGATCCGCGCCTCGGTCGACATGTTGCGGCGGCCGGACCTGCCGGAGCCGCGGCGGCAGCGCTACATCGACGCGATCTCCAACACCGTGAACCGCGCGGCCAAGCTGACCAACCAGCTGCTCGCATTCGCGCGCCGGCAGACCCTCAAGCCCGAGGTGTTCGACGCCAGCCAGAATGTGCGGACCCTGAGCGAGATGATCGCGACCCTGATCGGCTCGCGCATCGAGATCACAGCGCAAGTGCCGGACGAAACCTGCCTGGTCAACGCCGATGCCGGCCAGTTCGAGACCGCGATCATCAACATGGCGGTCAACGCGCGCGACGCCATGGACGGCGTCGGCCGGCTCACGATCGCGGTCCGCCCGGTCAACAGCCTGCCGTCCGGAGCAGCGAACCCGCCGAGCCCGCACGGCCATGTCGCGGTGTCGGTGGCCGACACCGGCGTCGGCATTCCGCAGGATCTGTTCGGCCGCATCTTCGAGCCGTTTTACACCACCAAGGAAATCGGCCAGGGCACCGGCCTCGGCCTGTCCCAGGTGTTCGGCTTCGCCAAGCAATCCGGCGGCGAGGTGACTGTCACCAGCGACGTCGGCAAGGGCTCGACGTTCACGCTGTATCTGCCGCGCGTCGTCGGCGAGCAGCGCGCGCAATCGCTGCGCGCCGAGGATGCGCCTTCGGTCGATCGGACCGCGGCGTCGGTCTTGATCGTCGAGGACAATGTCGAGGTCGGAAAGTTCGCCGCCGACACGCTGACCCAGCTCGGCTGCACCTGCGTGCTGGTAGAGAACGCCACCCAGGCCTTGGAAGAGCTTGCCGTCGACCCCGACAGGTTCGACCTGGTGTTCACCGACGTCGTGATGCCCGGCATGAGCGGCATCGAACTTGCGGGGGAGATCCGCCGGCAGGGGCTCGATCTGCCGATCGTGCTCGCCTCCGGCTACAGCCAGGTGCTGTCGCAGCAGGGCAGCGGCGGCTTCGAGCTGCTGCAGAAACCCTATTCGGCCGAGCAGCTCGCGCGCGTGCTGCACAAGGCCGCGCGCTCGCGCCGGCTGCGGCGCGACCAGGCGCCGGCGTCGTGATGATGGACGCGGGTATCGCAAGCACAGTGTCGTCCCGGCGCAGGCCGGGACCCATACGCCGCGGCGGGTGTTGTGAACGGGACTCGTCGTTGCAGCGTTGCGCGACAAGCAGCATCGGTGGTTATGGGTCCCGGCCTTCGCCGGGACGACGGCGAATGTGTGGCACGGCTTGTGGGTCGTGCATCCGCGCTCTCGCGACATGATTTGTCCGAGTCTTGCATCTCGTTCCGCCCTCTCGTTGAGCAGAGGGCGCAGGGAAAGCCGGGTGCCGATCGCACCCATGGGCCCTGTGCAACAAGAAAAGCACAGGGGTAGGACCACAGGTGTAACCGGAGCAATCCGGCTTTCCCTGCGCGATGGGTTACGGCTTACTTCGTGCTCTCCCCGGCGAGACTTGGCTTTTTTGTCACCGCCCTCACAAGACACAACGGCGTTTTGCGAGAGGACACCAGCCACTGGGGCGTCAGGACCACACGACTTCACCGTCCGCTTCACATGCTTTCGTCTCTCGCACGCTCGGCGTCCACCGCATCTCACCGCAACACCCGTGACGATGCGCAGCGCCCCTCGATCGGGTGAGATGGGCGAACCATACACCGAGTTTCCATTCCGATAAACCGAAATATTTTCGTTGTGCGGGCTTGACAGGTTTTGCTGAGTTGCCCGTCGAGTTGTTTTGTCGCACTCTTCTCCATCACTTCGCGAAGCGCATGGCCGGTCGCAGGAACCCGCGAGGAACCGTTTGATTTGCCTGGCGTTGTCGCGGCATGGGCAAAGCTGCAGCAAAATCCGGATCTTCGCGCAGGTCGTCTTCGGCGAAGACCACTTCGGCCAAGACCACTTCGGCTCGGAAACCGGGCGCGAAACGAAGCGATGCTGACGGCAGCGACACTGCGCAAGGCGAAGCTGACGACAAATCGGAATTCGTCGAGATCATTGCCGAAGACGGCGATCATATCGAGCCGCCTCCGCCGGAAATCGTCGAACCCGATCCAGAACTGTCGGCCGAAGAGGCCGAACAGGCGCGCAAGGACTATTTGCTGACGCGGTTCTGGATCAGCGCGCGCGGCTACTGGGGCCGGAGCGGCGACCGGCTGGCATGGCTGTTCACGATCGGCCTCTTGCTGCTCATCGTCGCCAATGTCGCCGTTCAGTACGGCATCAATGTCTGGAATCGCGCGATCTTCGATGCGATCGAGAAGCGCGATTCGGCCACGGTCTTCCAACTGACCACCATCTTCTTTCCGCTCGCGATCGGCAGCGTACTCCTGGGCGTCGCCCAGGTGTTCGGCCGCATGAGCATTCAGCGCCGCTGGCGTGCCTGGCTGACCAACGCCGTGGTATCGCGCTGGCTGACGAATGGCCGCTACTACCAGCTCAACCTCGTCGATGGCGATCACAAGAACCCGGAATACCGCATCGCCGAGGACCTGCGCATCGCGACCGACTCGCCGGTCGACTTCATCGCCGGGGTGACGTCGGCGTTGCTGTCCGCCGTCACATTCATCGTCGTGCTGTGGACGATCGGCGGCGCCCTGACCCTGACGCTCGGTGGTTCGTCGTTTAACATCCCGGGCTTCCTCGTCATCGCCGCGATTATCTATGCCGCGATCGCGTCCGGCTCGATCGCGGCGATCGGCCGCCGCTTCGTGCAGATCTCCGAGGACAAGAACCAGGCGGAAGCCGAATTCCGCTACGTCCTGACCCGCGTGCGCGAGAACGGCGAAAGCATCGCGCTGCTCGGCGGCGAGACCGAAGAGCGTGACGGCATCGACAAGACGTTCTCGAACGTGTTGCGGCAATGGGCGCGGCTTGCCGGACAGCATATGCGCACGACGCTGGTGTCGCAGGGATCGGGCCTGATCGCGCCAGTGGTCCCCCTGCTGTTATGCGCGCCAAAATTCCTCGACGGCAGCATGACGCTTGGCCAGGTGATGCAGGCGGCCTCCGCCTTCAGCATCGTGCAGACCGCGTTCGGCTGGCTGGTCGACAATTATCCGCGGCTCGCCGACTGGAACGCGTGCGCGCGCCGCATCGCCTCGCTGATGATGTCGCTCGACGGGCTCGAACGCGCCGAGACCGGCGACGGGTTCGGCCGCATCGAGCGTAGGGAGACCAAGGGTGAGGCCATGCTGAGCCTCAACGACCTCTCGGTCACGCTCGACGACGGCACCGCCGTGGTCGCCGAGACCGAAGTCGTAATCGAGCCGGGAGAACGGCTGCTGGTCGCCGGCGAATCCGGCACCGGCAAGAGCACGCTGGTCCGCGCCATCGCCGGGCTGTGGCCCTGGGGCGGCGGCAATGTCAGCCTGCATGCGGACCGCCGCTTGTTCATGCTGCCGCAAAAGCCCTACGTGCCCACAGGTACGCTGCGGCGCGCGGTGGCCTATCCCGGTGCTGCCGAGGACTGGAATCTCGAGCAGATCGGCGACGCCTTGCACAAGGTCGGCCTCGACCATCTCAAGGACAAGATCGAGGAGGATGCGCCGTGGGACCAGACGCTGTCCGGCGGCGAGAAGCAGCGCCTCGCCTTTTCCCGCCTGCTGCTGCACAACCCCGACATCGTCGTGCTCGACGAGGCGACATCTGCGCTCGACGAGAAGAGCCAGGACAAGATGATGCAGATGGTGACGACGGAATTGCCCAAGGCGACCATCGTCAGCGTCGCCCATCGCGTCGAGCTGGAAGCGTTTCATAGCCGCAAGATCGTGCTGGAGCGCCGCAAGGGCGGGGCGAAGCTGGTCAGCGACGTCGACCTGATCCCGCGCAAGGGCAAGCGAAGGCTGCTCGGCCGCTTCCTGCGGCAACGGCGGGCATCAGGCAAGGCGGCGTAACGGGCTTGTCTTCCCCTTCCCCCCGAAAGGGGGAAGGTTGGGATGGGGGTCAGCCGCGGACAACATTATCTGCGGAGAGACCAGATCCCCATCCGCTTTGCTCTGGCGAGCAAAGCGACCTCCCCTTGAAAAGGGGAGGTGAAGCGAGAACGCGGACGCAATTGCGCACATCAAGGGAGGCTCGCAATCATCTATCGTAGATGAGCCCGCGGACAGGGTCGTCCGCTCCGGACGACGGACTTGTCTTCCCCTTCCCCCTGAAAGGGGCAAGGTCGGGATGGGGGTCGGCCGCAGACCACGCTGTGCGCGGAGAGAGCAGATCCCCACCCGCTTTGCTCTGGCGAGCAAAGCGACCTCCCTTTGAAAAGGGGAGGTGGAACGACAGAATGCATCCACAGAAGGAAGGCTTGCGATGATCGACCATATCGGCTTTTCGGTCTCCGACTATCAGCGCGCCAAGGCGTTCTACCAGACGGCGCTGGCGCCGCTCGGCTACGGCCTGATCATGGAGGTGCCGGCGGAAGTGACCGGGCACGCGCCTGCGGCGGGCTTCGGCGCCAACGGCAAGCCGGACTTCTGGATCGGCGGCGAAGGCGCGATGAACAAGCCGGTGCATATCGCGATTGTGGCCAAGGACCGCGCCACCGTCGATGCCTTCTACAAGGCCGCGATGGCTGCCGGCGGCCGCGACAACGGCGCGCCCGGCATCCGCGCGCATTATCACCCGAACTATTACGGCGCGTTCGTGCTCGATCCCGACGGGCACAATATCGAGGCGGTCTGCCACACGCCCGGATGAGGCGCACAGGAACGCCGCGGCGCGCGATCCGTTATCGCTTCGAATTTCGATGGAGCGATCAATGAGCACGACGCGACCCTGCGTCGGCGACAACGGCAAGGTCTCGATGTGATGCCGATCGAGCCCCCAGAGATTCCGCCGTCGACACCAGGCACGCCGAGCGAGCCGCCGCCGGGAATTCCGCCGGGCAATCCGCAGCCTGAGATCCCAGCACCGGTGCGCGAGCCCGGCGAGCCGCCGCGACCCGACGAACTGCCCGGCAACATGCCTGACGAATTACCGGTGCGCGGACCGCCGGGACCATCCGGTCCACCATCTGCGACAGATTGACTCTGCGGGGTGAATCAGCCCCGCGCCTCAGTTCCCCATCGGTTGCAACTATGTCCGAGCGTTTCTTCTGAATGCGCGGTGAACAAATGCGCATGCAACCCGTTATAATGTCGAAATAAACTTCGACGATGATTCGTGGCTCGCCACAATCCGGCCTAACCGCTGGCCGTTCATCGTCCTGCCGAATTGTTCGGTGCACACTTTTCTTTCCTTCCTGCCCAGACTTTCCGCCCGGGGACTCCAAGATCATGACAAACCTTCGTCTCGTGCTGCTTGCCACGACTGCGCTGACGGTGATGCAATTCGCCACCTCAGCGTCGCACGCCCAAACCTCGCCGCTGGTCGTCGCACAGGCGCAGCCAAAGGAAGAAACCGGACCTGACGGAAAGCCAAAGCCACGGCCCGCGCCGGGTGCTCCTGCACATCCGGCACCGCCCGCAGCCGCGCCGCATCCGCAGGCACCACCTCCGGCAGCTGCGCCGCCTGCGCGTCCCGCGCCGCCGCCGGCCGCGGCGCCCGCGAAGCCGACCCCGCCACCGCCGCCACCGGCCGCTGCTCCGGCACGCCCGACGCCGCCACCTCCGCCCGCCGCTGCACCTGCGCGCCCCACGCCGCCACCGCCCGCGGCAGCGCCTGCTCGCCCCGCACCGCCCGCCGCGCCCGCACGGCCGGAGCCGCCCGCGGCTGCACCGGCGAAGCCGACGCCACCGCCGCCTGCCGCAGCACCGCAGCGTCCGGCGACGCCTCCGCCGCCTCCACCCCCGGCTGCGCATACGCCGCCGACGCCGGCACCGGGCGCAACTCCGGCAGCACGCCCCGCGACGCCGCCGCCTCCCGCGGCAGCAACGCCCGCCCCCGCAACGCCGGCAGCTCCGACGACGGCTCCCGCCGAACGCCGGCCTGGTGATCGTCCGGGTGGTGAACGTCCCGGCGGTGAACGTCCTGGCGCCAAGCAACCGCCGGGCACGCCGCCCGCCGCGACATCTCCGGCAACGCCCGCGCCTTCAGCGACGACGCCTCCCGCAGCGGGACAGCCGCCGGCACGACCGGCCACTCCGCCCGCCGCGGCACCCGGCGCGACCCCGACGCCGGGTCAGCAAGGACGTCCGGGTACACCGCCCGGAACGCCGGCGACCCCAGGCGCCGCAATGGGCGCGCCCGGCGCAACGCCGACGCCAGCGGCGCCGGGTCAGCAGGGACGTCCGGCCACTCCGCCCGGAACGCCGGCGACCCCAGGCGCCGCAATGGGCGCGCCCGGCGCTGCACCCGGAGCAGCTCCTGGAGCAGCACCGGCTCCGGGTCAGCCGGGACGCCCAGGCACGCCGCCAGCTGCTGGTGCTGCGCCCGCCGTGCCGCCCGCCGCGGGAGCCGCCATGGGCGCGCCAGCGGCGCGTCCAGCCGGCCCCTCGGCGCCGGCTGTTGTCCCCGGCTCGGCGGCCGCAACCCCGCCGCCCGGCCAGGCGCAATACGCCCCACCGACGGTTTCCTCGGCCTTCCGGACCGCGCCGACCGTCGCAGCACCGCTGCCGCCGCCGCCGCGGCATGACAATCTGAGGCCGCTCGCGATCGGCGCCGCAGTCGGTGCCGGCGTGGTGGCCGGCGCCGTCATCGGTGCGACCATCGCCGACCTGCACGGCCAACGGCAGGAAGTCGTCGAAGGCGGCCGCACCATCTACACGGAGCCGGACCGCATCATCATCCGCGATCCGGGCGGACAGGCCTATGTCCGCGGCGACGACAATTATCGCTTCCGCTATGGGGCCCGCGACATCCGCACCGAGACGGTCGGCGGCGAGACCCGCACCGTCGTGATCCGTCCCGACGGCAGCGAGATCATCACGGTGGTCGGTCCCGACGGGCAGATGCTGCGCCGGATCCGCAGGGATCAGGGTGGCCGCGAGCTCGTCATCATCGACAACTCCTATCGCGATCCGGCCGCGGTCGGCGGCTTCTATGTCGACCTGCCGCCGCCGGTGGTCCGCATCCCCTATGATCGCTACATCGTCGAGTCCGACAGCGCGGCGCCGGATGTGATCTACCAGACCATGGAGGCCCCGCCGGTGGACCGGATCGCGCGGCGCTATTCGCTCGACGAAATCCGCTACAGCCCGAACGTGCGCATGTTGATGCCCTCGATCGACGTCAACAGCATCAACTTCGACTCAGGGTCCTGGCAGATTCCCCCGGATCAGGCGGCCAAGCTGCAGGCGATCGCCGACGGCCTAAACCGGGCGATCCAGCGCAATCCGCGCGAGGTGTTCCTGATCGAGGGCCACACCGATGCGACCGGCAACGACACCGACAATCTGTCGCTGTCCGACCGCCGTGCGCAATCCGCGGCCGAGCTGCTGACGCAGCAGTTCGGCGTGCCGGCCGAGAACCTGACCTCGCAGGGCTACGGCTCGCAATATCTGAAGGAGCAGACCGACGGACCGAGCCGCATCAACCGGCGCGTCACCGTCCGCCGCATCACCCCGCTGCTCAACGGCGGCACCGCCTCCGCCGCACCGCCGCCGCGCTGAGCCGGCGAGACATCGCGATACGAAATGGCCGGGAGCGATCCCGGCCATTTTATTTTGGTGCAGCGATTGTGAGGGGCACTGAAGCGAGCAACGGGCTCCGCCTTACCTCGCCCCGCCTGCGGGGAGAGGTCGGAACGCATCGCCAGATGCGTTCCGAGTGAGGGGGTACAGGTCTATCCGCGCGCGGTGCTGCCGGAGAGAGCCCTCACCCCACCCCTCTCCCCGCAAGAGCGGGGCGAGGGAGCGGACCGTCAATGCGGCGAACGCGCGTCCGTCACCGCGCCATCTGCTGCGGATCGTAGAAGAAGCGCTCCTCGACCAGCTCCTCGCCGCGCCAGGTCTGCCAGGCGACCTCTTCCATGCTGCGGACCTTGCCGTCCTTGGCCGTGAACTCGAACCGCCAGCAGATCGCCGAATGATCGCCGTCGAGCAGCAGCGGCCCGAGCCGCGTCGTCTTCACGCCGGCAACAGCGGCCAGCACCGCCGCCTCGCGCGCCGCCAGCGCCTCGCGGCCGACGCGCCATTCGCCGTCATTCTCCTGGGTGCGGGCGTCGGCTGAATAGAAATTCCGGATCGCGCCGACATGGTCGTTGGACTCGACCGTGTCAGCGAAGGCTTGCAGCGTCTTGAGCGAGGGCATCACGGCATCTCCATTTACCGACTTATGGTCGGTATTTATCGACTGAGAGTCGGTAAGTCAACTGGCGCCGACACGGAACCTGCGCTAGAGATGCGCCATGGCAACCCAGGCCGAGCGGCGCGAAAAGACCAGAGCCTCGATCATCAAGGCGGCGCGGCGCATGTTTGGCGAGCGCGGCTTTGCGGCGGCGACGATGGACGACATCGCCACTGGGGCGCGCGTCGCCAAGGGCGCGGTCTACCATCACTTCGCCACCAAGGAGTCGGTGTTCGAGGCGGTGTTCGAGCAGGTGTCGCTCGACCTCGTCTCCGATCTCGACCGCATCTCGCGCGCCGAGAACGACCCGCTCGCTGCGATGGCGGCAGGGACGCAGGGTTATTTCGCGGCGTGCTCGAAGGGCCCGACCGGCCAGATCATTTTGCGCGATGGCCCCGCCGTGCTCGGCTGGGAGCGCTGGCGCGAGATCGATGCCAAGCATTTCGGCGGAAAATTTCCGCGCGCGCTGGCCGCTGCAATGGACGCCGGCGTGATCGCCAGGCAACCAATCGAGCCCTTGGCGCGGCTGTTGCTCGGCGCGGTGACGGAAGCCGCGGTTGCGGTGTCAGCGGGTCCCGACATCGGCAAGACCGGCACGGACTACGCGCGGGCGTTTCGCTCGCTGCTCGATGCGCTGAGGGTGAAGTGAATTGTAGGGTGGACCAAGCGAAGCTTGCACGACGATCTCATGGTTCCGTCATCCTGAGGAGCGCGTAGCGCGTCTCGAAGGATCGACGGCCACCAGCCGGGCCGCGCATCCTTCGAGACGCCGCTGCGCGGCTCCTCAGGATGACGGAGATGGATTGCTTCTTCGCCGGGTCGCGCTTCGCTTGCCCGGGACGACACTGAATTTGTGTCTACCGCTCGCGATCTCAGTCCTTGTCGTTCTCGAGCTGAAAGATCTGCGAGCCTTCGCCGCTCGAGAGCAGACCGGTCTTGTTGTACAGCCCGAGCTTGGCACGGGTGTCGGCGATGTCGAGGTTGCGCATCGTCAGCTGGCCGATGCGGTCGGCCGGCGTGAAGGCGGCGTCCTCGACCTTCTCCATGCTGAGCCGCTCCGGCGCATAGGTCAGGTTCGGGCTCTCGGTATTGAGGATCGAGTAGTCGTTGCCGCGGCGCAGCTCGAGCGTCACCTCGCCGCTGACGGCGCGCGCCACCCAGCGCTGCGCGGTCTCGCGCAGCATCAAGGCCTGCGAATCGAACCAGCGGCCCTGATACAGCAGGCGGCCGAGCCGCATGCCGCTGATGCGGTACTGCTCGATCGTGTCCTCGTTGTGGATGCCGGTGACCAGCCGCTCGTAGGCGATGTGCAGCAGCGCCATGCCCGGCGCCTCGTAGATGCCGCGGCTCTTGGCCTCGATGATCCGGTTCTCGATCTGGTCGCTCATGCCGAGGCCATGGCGGCCGCCGATCACGTTGGCCTCGAGGAACAGCGCGACCGGATCGGCGAACGTCTTGCCGTTCAGCGCGACCGGCTGGCCCTCCTCGAAGCGCACCACGACCTTCTCAGCCTTCACATCGCAGTCGGCGCGCCAGAACGGCACGCCCATGATCGGGTTGACGATAGTGATGCCGCTCGAAAGACTTTCGAGATCCTTGGCTTCATGCGTCGCGCCGAGCAGATTGCTGTCGGTCGAATAGGCCTTCTCCGCGCTCATCTTGTAGGCGAAGCCTTGCGCGGTCATGAAGGCCGACATTTCGGCGCGGCCGCCGAGCTCGTCGATGAACTGCTGGTCGAGCCAGGGCTTGTAGATCCGCAACGACGGATTGGTCAGCAGGCCGTAGCGGTAGAAGCGCTCGATGTCGTTGCCCTTGAAGGTCGAGCCGTCGCCCCAGATGTTGACGCCGTCCTCCTGCATCGCCGCGACCAGCATGGTGCCGGTCACCGCGCGGCCGAGCGGGGTGGTGTTGAAATAGGTGATGCCGCCGGTCGAGATGTGAAATGCGCCGGACTGGATTGCGGCGATGCCCTCATGGACCAGCTGGGTGCGGCAATCGACCAGGCGGGCCTTCTCGGCGCCGAAATCCATCGCCTTGCGCGGGATCGCGTCGTAGTCGGCCTCGTCGGGCTGGCCCAGATTGGCGGTGTAGGCGAAGACCTTGGCGCCCTTCAGCTTCATCCAGAGCAGCGCCGCTGACGTGTCGAGCCCGCCCGAGAACGCGATGCCGACTTTCTCGCCGGTGGGCAGGCTTTTCAGAATCGTGCTCATGGAACGGTCCAATCGGTCGAAAATGGGTGGTGTTTGGCAGGCCGAATATCAAATTTCGGAAGGCGGGGCACGCCTTTAATCAGGCCTCACGCTCGCTGGGCTCTGCCTTGCCCCGGCGCCACCGCTGCATCCACCGGTAGCCCGGCATCGCGAGCCGGGTCAGCGCCGCATCGACCGCCTCGTCGGTCAGCCGGGTCGAGGCCCAGCGGTAGATCAGGGCATAGAACAGCCAGACCACCAGAAAGGACACCAGGCCCGCGATCGCGACGTCGGTGAAAAAGTGCCCGCCAAAGGCCATTCGCAAGCCGCTGGTGACGATGCCGAACACGGTAGCCCCGGCAAACGCCAGCGGCCGCCAGGCGGGCGGCGTCAGCGCCGCCGGCGCATAGGTCCAGAACGCGGTGGCGCCCTCGCCGGAGAAGAACGAGCAATTGCGCGGGCAGCCGCCGCGCGGGTCCCACCACGGCATGAATGGCAGGTCGCCGCCGAACTGCGTCACGAACACCGGCCGCGGCCGGCCCCAATAATTCTTGAAGGTCAGGTTGGTGAGGACGCCGGCCGAGAGCAGCATCGTGGTGAGCAGGAACACCGCGGCGCGGCCCGACATCAGCATCGGCCGCTCCGGGCGGATGAATTTCCAGACGATGGTCACGATCGCCGGCAGCACCAGCGCCCACGCGATCCACATCGCCGCATCGCGCGCGAACGACGCCACCGCATCGATCTTCAGCGGAAAGGTGTTTTGCGCGGCATCGTAGAACAAGGCCGCCAGCTTCAGGTCGAGTTCGGGATAGGCCCCAAACAGGATCCCGATGATGAGCGCGAGCGCCAGCGCGATAAAGAGTCCGGTCCGGTTCATGGCGCGCGGTTTAGCCGAGGCGGCGAGGCATGGGAAGCATCACGGCTGCCGCGATTGCGACGGCAATGGCGGAGGCGGCGGCAAGGGACGCGAGCGCTCGCGCCAGGCACCGGCGCTGCGGCCGGCGATCAGCCAGTAGACCAGGCCGGCGACGATGCCGGCGCCGGTCATGATCTCCATGTGCCGGCGCACGATGCCTTGGAAATGCATCGTATCGGGATCGAACGGAACCAGGCCGAGATAGCAGGCCGCGCCGACGATCGCGCCGCCGACGGCATAAGCCAGCACGCTCCTGATGAAGAAGGCCTCGGTCAGCAGCACCACGATCAGCGCGGGCAGCAGCGCAAAGCCGGAGATGAAGATGAAGCCGAAGCCGAGCACGATGTTCACAGCGCTCTGGTCGATCTGGCCGCCGAAATCGCTGATCTCGGGATACAGCACCGCAACGACCACGATGATGCCCGCCACGAAGCAGGCCATCAGGAAGCCGAAGGCGACGACGAACAGGCGGCCGATCAAGGCCATCTGATTAGTCCGTCATCGCCATCGCGCGCAGCGCCTGGCGCTCGCGGGCCGAGAGCTTTTCGGTCTCCGACTTGAGCTGGCCGCAGGCGGCGAGGATGTCGCGGCCGCGCGGCGTGCGCACCGGCGAGGAGTAGCCGGCGTTGAAGATGTATTCGGAGAATTTTTCGATCTGCTCCCAGTCCGAGCACTCGTAGGCGGTGCCCGGCCACGGATTGAACGGGATCAGATTGATCTTCGCCGGAATGCCCTTGAGCAGCTTGACCAGCAGCTTGGCGTCATCGAGCGAATCGTTGACGCCCTTGAGCATCACATATTCGAAGGTGATGCGCCGCGCATTGGACGCGCCGGGATAGTCGCGGCAGGCCTGCAAGAGCTCCTTGATCGGATATTTGCGGTTCAGCGGCACCAGCTCGTTGCGTAATTCGTCGCGCACCGCATGCAAGGAGATCGCGAGCATCACGCCGATCTCCTCACCGGTGCGCTGGATGTTCGGCACCACGCCCGAGGTCGACAGGGTAATGCGGCGGCGGGAAATGCCGATGCCTTCATTGTCGCCGACGATCAACAGCGCATCGCGCACCGCGTCGAAATTGTAGAGCGGCTCGCCCATCCCCATCATCACGATATTGGTGACGCGGCGCGTGCCGTCTTCCCGGTCGGCCCAATCATTCAGCCGGTCGCGCGCCACCATCACCTGGCCGACGATCTCGCCGGCGGTGAGGTTGCGCACCAGCCGCTGCGTACCGGTGTGGCAGAACGAGCAGTTCAGCGTGCAGCCGACCTGCGAGGAAACGCACAGCGTGCCGCGATCGGTCTCGGGGATGTAGACGCACTCGACCTCGTGCGGCCGCTCGAGCTTGTCGCCGCTCGGCAGCCGCAGCAGCCATTTGCGGGTGCCGTCGTTGGAGATCTGCTCGGCGACCACCTCGGGACGGTCGACGGTAAAATGCTTCTCGAGCTCGGCGCGCATGTCCTTCGAGACGTTGGTCATCTCGGCAAAGTTCTTGGCGCCGCGGAAATACATCCAGTTCCAGAGCTGCTGGGTGCGCATCTTGCGCTGCGACGGCGAAACCCCGATCTCGCCCAGGCGATCGGCGATCTCGGCGCGCGACAGCCCGATCAGCGACGGCTTCGCCGGCGGCACATAGATCTCGAGCGGAACCTTTTCGAGCGGCGCATGGGCGCCGGGCACAGCATTGGTGGACTGGATGTCGGTCATGAAACCTCAAATAGGCCTTCCAGCCGGCGCTGGAAAGCCACCAAATACCTCGAATTTGCCTTTCTGAGCCGGTCTTAGCGCCGGCAATCCTGCCCCAGCCGGTCAAGCGCCTGCGCCAGGCCCTTCAGTGCGAAGGTATCGATCGTCTCGGTACCCTTGGCCGAGACGGCTTTTACCGTCACCTCGGCCGATTTGCGCATGGCTTCCACCATCCGCTCCTCCTCGGCCGCATTCTTGATCCAGAGGCCATCGCCCTGCGTGTACATCGCGTAAGTGCCGCCGCCGACCTGGAGCGTCGATTCCGAGCCCGGCTTCACCGTGTAGCCGATCATGACCGAGACTTCGTTGACGACCTTCTCGGCCGGACGGGTCGAGATGAAGGCATAGGCCGGATCGCGCGGCCGGTTCGGCGGGCTGGTCTTCGAAGACGACGGCTTGGCGAGCGCAAAGCACACCTTCTTGCCGTTGGGCGACGCCGTGTAGGCGCCCCAGGTGCCGAACTGGCCGATCAACGTCGGCTCGGCGCCACCGGCCGCAGCCGCGGCAGGCGACGGCTTGGCTGCGTCCTTGGCCGTATCCTTGGCCGCATCCTTTTTGGGCGCTGCCTGCGCCGGCGCAAGCGAGATGATCCCGCACACCAGGCTACAGGCAACCAATGATGTCAGTATTTGCCGCACGGCCAACTGGTTCCCTCATCATTGTGACTGGAAGATGGCCCGGCGATTCCCCTCCGCCGGCTCGGATGGATAACCGGGAAACGCCTTTTTGGGAAGGCAGTTACGCCTGCACGCGCGCGTCAGCCGCAGCCGCATCGCGCGTCCATCCTTTTCTTAGCGCTTGCTCGGTGCTTGTTGTCGATCGTCAGCCCTTGGCGCGCGCCGCGCGCTGCTTCTCCCACTGCGCGTCAGTCCATTGCAGCAGGTCCTCGGCACCGGAACTGCGCAGGTGCGCGCCGCCGTCCTGCACCACCATCTCGCCATTGATGTAGCCGGCCTGATCGGAGATCAGGAAGCTCGCGAGATTGGCCAGTTCGGAATGCTCGCCGGAACGGCCGAGCGGATTGCGAAGCGCCCAGCTCTCGCCGCGCCCTTCGGGACGCAATTGCCCCGTTGCGCCAGCCGTCGGAAACGATCCGGGCGCGATCGCGACGGTGCGAATGCCCTTCGGCCCCCATTCCACCGCAAGGCTCCTGGTCATCGCCAGCACCGCGGTCTTGGCCATCGAGGACGGCACGGTGAAGGCGCGGCCGGTGATGGTCGAAGTCGAGAGGATCGAGAGCACCACGCCCTTGTGCTTGCCTTCGATCCAGCGGCGGCCGGCGGCGAGCGTGCAATACAGCGTGCCGTGCAATGTCGGACCGAGGATCGCGTCCGCCGCACGGAATGACAGATGTTCGCTCTGCGCAATAAAGGTTGCGGCAGCATTGTTGACGAGAACGTCGATCGGCGCGTCCTGCCACAGCTGATCCATCATCGCTTCGACCGCCGCGCCGTCGCGGATATCGCAGCGCGCGGTGGAGACCTTCGCACCGAGTTCACTGCGGAATTTGGCTGCGGTTTCCTCCAGCAGTTCCTGCCGGCGTCCGCAGATGATCAATTCGGCGCCGAGTTCGGCAAAGCGGCGGCCCATCGCCGCGCCCAGGCCGGAGCCGCCGCCGGTGATCAGAATGCGCTTTTTCGCTAGCAGGCCTTTTTCAAACATAGTTTGATCCCTCCGCATTGTATTGTCGCTCCGCCGCAAATCCGGCATGAAGCTTTCAGGTCTTTTTGCGTCCGAAACTCAGGTGTGTCCATGAAAGCCATCCTCTGCTCGCAATACTGTCAACCCGACGATCTCGTGCTGGCCGACGTGCCCGATCCGGTGGCCGGTCCGGGCGAAGCCGTGATCGCGATCAAGGCGGCGGCGCTGAACTTCTTCGACATCCTGATGATCCAGGGCAAGTACCAGATCAAGCCGCCGTTCCCGTTCTCGCCGGCCGCCGAAGTTGCTGGCGTGATCGAGAGCGTCGGCGCTGGTGTCACTGATCTCAAGGTTGGCGACCGCGTCGTCGCGTCGTGCGGCCACAACGGCGCGCGCGACAAGATCGCGCTGCCGGCGAATTCGATCGTGAAGATTCCCGACAATCTCGATTACGACCGCGCCGCCGGCATCATCATCATCTACGGCACTGCGCTGCATGCGCTGGAAGACCGCGCCAGCCCGAAGCCGGGCGAGACGCTCGCGGTGCTCGGCGCCGCCGGCGGCACCGGACTTGCCGCGTGCGAGCTCGGCAAGCTGATGGGCCTGAAGGTGATTGCCTGCGCGTCGTCGGACGAGAAGCTTGCATTCGCCAAGCAGCACGGCGCCGAGCTGACGTTGAACTACGCCAAGGAAGATCTCAAAGAGGGTCTGCGCAAGCTGACCGGCGGCAAGGGCGCCGACATCGTGTTCGATCCGGTCGGCGGCTCCTATGCCGAGGCGGCGCTGCGCTCGACCGCATGGGAAGGCCGCTTCCTGGTGATCGGCTTTGCCGCCGGCGACATTCCGAAGATCCCGCTCAACCTTGCGCTGTTGAAGGGCTGCGATATCCGCGGCGTGTTCTGGGGTGCCTGGGCGCGGCTCAATCCGGAGAAGAACCGCAAGAACCTCGAGAAGCTCGTGCAGTGGACCGCGGAAGGCAAGATCTCCTCGCATGTCGACCGCACCTTCCCGCTGTCGCAGACCGCAGAAGCGCTGAAGGTGCTCGCCGGCCGCAAGGCGATGGGCAAGGTGATCCTGCATCCGGGAAGTTGAGGACGGCGGATAACCGCGCGCGTCTCACTATCACCGTCATGCTGAGGAGGCCGCGGAGCGGCCGTCTCGAAGCACGACGGCCCCGGACCGGGCCGTGCATCCTTCGAGACGCGCTTCGCGCTCCTCAGGATGACGGGGGTCGAGAGACGATCCGTCTACCCCGCGCTTCAGCGCGGCGCGCGCAATCGTGAGCAAACCTTGTGAGTTTTCTCTGAATTGGCGCGCGCTGCCGCAATCAAACCCAAATTTCTCCCGATTCGAAGCGACCAAGGTCGCTTTTTGGGCCCAATCGCAAGGCGATTAAGAGTCCGTAACGGGCGCTCAGGGACCCCAACAAGAACAACAACCAGACACCAGAGATGCCCGATTGTTGCGTCATAGTATCGGGGAAGCATCATCATGGTGGGGAAGCCAACACACGTTCACGGCAGCGATCCGCCACGCGACGCGATCAACGCTGATATCAACGATCCTGAATTTGCACCTTATCGCTACCGGCGACCACATCGGGCAGCCATCGACATCGGCGCGGACGAACCCGCCCCGCTTTTTCTTTCAAGCCCAATCGACGACGCGGACTGGCACGGGCGCACCACGATTCCACGTTCGCGCCTCCGCACCGGCCTGCTGACAATTTCGGCCGTCGCACTTGTCGCGGCTGCGGTGGTCGGGCTGTGGTCCATCGGCAGCGTGCGCGACGCGGTCGTGAGCGCCAAGGCCGCGCTGGTCGGCGTCTCGCCGATCGAGGCCCGCGCGGAAATCGCGGAAGCGGTTCGCGCCGCGGCCACCGAGGTGTCGCCCGCCACTGCAAGCCCGCCGTCACGCGCGCAGATCGCGGCCGCCTATCAGGAAGCGATCAAGAGCGACGTCGTCGCGCGCGAAACGCCCGCGGCTGCGCCGATCGAGCCACCACCACCGGCGGCGCCACCGGCAAGACGCCTCGATCCGGATGACATCGCAGGCCTCCTGAAGCGGGCCAACAGCCTGCTTGCGATCGGCGACATCGTATCGGCGCGGCTGCTGCTCGAGCGGGCCGCAGATGCGCAGGACGCGGACGCGGCGCTGTTGCTGGCGCGCACCTACGATCCCGACGTGCTGGGGACCTTGGACAAACGGAGCATCACGCCCGATCCGGATGCAGCGCGCTTCTGGTATCGCAAGGCTGCCGAACTCGGCTCGCAGCCCGCACAGCAACGCCTCGCGCAATTGCAAAACTAGGCTCATCTCAGAATCAAGCTTTTCTCGAGGGACACATGCGACGCTTGTTTGGATTGGTACTATTCACAGGCATGATGATTTGCGGCCTGGCGGCACGGGCCGAGCAGACCGAATTCGACCCGGCCAAGGTCAGCGACAGCCTGAAGGCGATCTTTCAGTTCGGCTCGGTAAGCACCAAGCAGAGCCTCAACGCCAACACGGTCACACTGATCTCCGGCACGATCGGCGGCACCTATGTTCAGTTCGGCGCCGATCTCGCCTCCGTGCTCGACGACGGCAACAAGTTGCGCATTCTGCCGATCGTCGGGCGCGGCTCGGTGCAGAGCGTCGCCGACATCCTGTTTCTGCAGGGCGTCGATCTCGGCATCGTTCGGTCTGACACGCTCGAATATCTCGAGCGGAAGGGCATCGCGAAAGATATCAAGAAGCAATTCACCTACGTGACCAAGCTCTATAACGAAGAGATGCATGTGATCGCGTCGAAATCGATCCGCAATCTCAGGGACCTTGAGGGCAAGACCGTCAGCGTCGACCTTCCCAATGGCGGCACCTTCGTGACCGCGCTGACCGTGTTCGAGCGGCTCGGAATGAAGCCGAAGGTCGTCTATGTCGAGCAGCGCATCGCGCTGGAGAAATTGAAGGCCGGCGAAATCGACGCCGTGATCGTGTGTGGCGGCAAGCCTTACAAGTCCGTGAGCGGCTTCAAGGACGATCGGTTCCACCTGGTGACGGTCAACTACGAGAAGCCGTTGCAGGGCGACTATCTGCCCGCGAGCCTGTCGGCCAAGGACTATCCCAACCTGATTTCGGGAGAGGATCGCGTCGACACGATCGCCGTTCCTGCCGTGCTTGCGGCTTACAACTGGGCGCCCAACACCGAGCGCTACCACAAGCTGGCTAATTTCGTGGATGCCTTCTTCACGAAATTTCCGACGTTCCAGAATCCGCCGTTCCATCCGAAGTGGCGGGAGGTCTCTTTGTCGGCGCCGCTGCCGGGTTGGCAACGCCTGCCGGTGGCCCAGCAATGGCTCGACCGCCATGGCGTCGAAGCCGTCTCGCGCAGCCGTTTCGATGAATTCCTGAAGCAGAGCCCGGCGGCCGCACGTCTGCAGAGCGACGCCGACAAGGAGGCGCTGTTCAAGCAGTTCCAGGCGTGGGACGCGGAAAAAAATACGCGTTCCCAACTGCGCGCCGGTGAGAAACGGTAGCCTCCTGGGACCCGGATGGGGCGCAGCCTGATCCGGGGCCTCGTGCGTGAGCTGACGGTCTCACCCCGGATTACGCTGCGCTTCATCTGGGTCACAGGTCCGTCTTCTCCTTCCCCCTGAAAGGGGAAAGGTCGGGATGGGGGTCAGCCACAGGCGAAGCTGCAAGCGGAGAGATCAGATCCCCACCCGCTTTGCTCTGGCGAGCAAAGCGACCTCCCCTTTTCAAGGGGAGGTGAAGGAATCACCGGGTTACCCTGCGCTTCGCACTACGCCTGCGGCGCTCCCTCTTCCGGCACCCCGCGCTTCAGCGCGGCACGCGCGGCTTCGCGATGCTCTGATGTGATGTGGCTTGCCACCAGGCGGAGCGCGGTTGCGAGCACCGCGGCGTCATCGGTGAAGCCGAGGATGGGCAGCATGTCCGGCACGAAATCGAACGGCAGAATGAAATAGGCGATTGCGCCGAGCAGCGCCGCCTGCACATGGCGCGGCGTCTGCCGGTCGAAGGCACAGTAATAGGCCGCCAAGAGGTTCTCGGCGAAGGGCAGGTTCGCCACCACCTTCTTGAACTTGATCCAGAAGCGGCGGCGCACGCTTTCCGGGTCCTGCGCCAGCCGGTCGGCAGGCCCAAATCCCACACCGTGTTCGCTCGATGTCATCGCCGGGTTCCTCGACGCCGCGACAGTTGGGCGGCGGACGCTTCGAATCTGGGGATGTCGGCCAACCGGCGCAAGATTGCGGCTGGCTGGGTCAATTGACCCCAAGCTGCCGTGCGATCGCGTTCATGGCCTTGGCGAGGTCGATGTCGCGCTTGGTCACCCCGCCGACATCGTGGGTCGCCAGCACGACCTCGACCGTCTTGTAGACGTTCTTCCATTCAGGGTGATGGTCATTCTTCTCGGCGACCAAAGCGGCGCGGGCCATGAAGCCGAAGGCCTCGTTGAAGTCCTTGAAGACGAAGGTCTTTGCGATCGCCTCCCGCCCGGCCAGCTCCGACCAGCCGGCCAGTTCCCAAAGGGCGGCCTTCCTTGCTTCCGCTGACAGCCGTTCGACCATGGCAACCCTCCCGTTTGACGCCGACCTTAGCCTAGAGCCTATTCCGTTCCGATTGAATCGGAACGGGGCTCTAGATTCTTGTTTTGACGCGTTTTCTTCACGCGAACCGGTGTCCACTTCGCTGGAAAACGCTCTACCAACCGGCCTCCGGGTGGCATCCACGCCGAAAATAAGGCCAAAATCGCGTCCTATCGCCGCTGGTAACCATGAAGCAGATGTAACATCTGTATCCTCAGGAATTTGCTACAAATGTGGGATGTATGCGCGTTGGTAGTTTGCGAGATTGAGCCCCGACGATTGCGAGATCGATGACAGACGGCCCCGCCGGCATATCGCCCAAGCCGCTGCGTTCGGCAAAGCGGCGGCTGATGTTCGTCTTGATCGCGGGCGCGCTCGCCATCGTCGGCGCGCTGACCGCAGGTTATTATTTCGCGGTGCGCCCGGTGACGCTGCGGATCGCCGTCGGTCCCGCCAACAGCGATGACCTCAAGGTGGTTCAGGCGCTGGCGCAGGCCTTCAACAACCAGCAGCACACCCAGGTCAAGCTAAGACCGGTGCAGACCGACGGCGCCACCGCGAGCGCGCAGACGCTGGCCGACGGCAAGGCCGACCTCGCCATCATTCGCGGCGATCTCGAGGTGCCGAAGAATGCGCAGGCGGTCGCGGTGCTGCGCAAGAATGTCGTGGTGATGTGGGCCCCGCCGGCGGCAAAGGGCAAGGGCCGCAAGGCCGCGAAGATCACCAAGATCACGCAACTCGCCGGCCGCAAGATCGGCGTCGTCGGCCGCACCCCGGCCAATGTCAACCTGCTGAAGCTGATCCTGCAGCAGTATGGCGTCGACCCGATGAAGGTCGAGATCGTCCAGTTCCCGGCCAATGAGGCCGCGGACGCCATCAAGAACCTGAAGGCCGACGCCTATCTCGCCGTCGGTCCGGCCAACAGCAAGATCACGATCGATGCGATCACGGCGTCGATCAAGGATGGCGGCGAGCCGACCTTCCTGCCGATCGACGCCTCCGAGGCGATCGCGCAGAACCATCCGGCCTACGAGGCCGCGGAAATTCCCGCCGGCTCGCTCGGCTCGGCCGACCGGCCCGACGATGAGGTGAAGACGATCAGCTTCTCGCACCACATTGTCGCGCGAAAGGGCGTGTCGGACGCGACGGTCGCGGCATTCACGCGGCAATTGTTCGCGATCCGGCAGTCGCTCAAGAACGATTTTCCGCTCGCGGCCAAGATCGAGACGCCCGACACCGACAAGGACGCCACCATTCCGGTGCATCCCGGCGCGGCCGCCTTCGTCGACGGCGAGGAGAAGACCTTCCTCGACCGCTACAGCGACTACATCTGGTGGAGCCTGATGGCATTCTCGGCGATGGGCTCGGCCGGCGCGTGGTTCGCCGGCTACCTCAAGCAGGACGAGCGCAACACCAACACCTCGCAGCGCGAGCGTCTGCTGGAGATGCTGAAAACCGCGCGGCAAAGCGACTCCACCGAAGAACTCGACCAGATGCAGGCGGAAGCCGACGACATCCTGCGCCACACGCTCGACTGCTTCGAGCATGGTGCCATCGAGGAAGGCACGCTGACCGCCTTCAACATCGCGCTCGAGCAGTTCCACAACGCCGTCGCCGACCGCAAGGCGCTGCTGCTGAGCATGCCGCAGAATCTGCAGCGGACCGCGACGCAATTCAGGGCGGCGGGGACGGCGTAAAGCTTACGCGACCTCTACAAATCTTCATGAGTTTCCCTTCGCCTCTCCCGCTTGCGGGGGAGGCCGCCGCGCTCGGCAGCGCTCTTGCGCGCCGGAGCGCGGCGGGTGGGGGCTCCCTCCGCGATATGATTCGTGGAGAGAGCCCCCACCCCCAACCCTCCCCCGCAAGCGGGAGAGGGAGCCCGACATACGTGCTCACCTCACACTGTGCTTCCTCCTGTAATCTCTCCGTCATGGAATTTTTCTAGGTCTTGGCACGCGTGCGGCGCATTGTCGCTGTGACCTGAGGAGGCTCCCCATGACGATCCGGTTTTCGCGAAACCTCACCCGCCGACGCTTTCTCTCGACGGCGGCTGCGGCTGGCGCCGGTGTGATCGCGATGCCTTATCTGTCGCGCGCCGCCGATCGCCCTGTGATCACCCATGGCGTGCAATCCGGCGATGTCGGCGTTGACGGTGGCGTGGTGTGGGCGCGCGCGGACCGGCCGGCGCAGATGATGGTCGAGGTCGCCACCACTGAGTCGTTCAAGGATGCCCGTACGCTGCCGCCGATCGCGGCGCTGCCCGAGAGCGACTTCACCGCAAAAATGCTGCTGGAGAACCTGCCCTCCGGCCAGGACATCTTCTATCGCGTCCGCTTCCGCGACCTCGCCCATATCGACGTCGTGGGCGAGCCCGTGGTCGGCCGCTTCCGCACCGCGCCGAGCGACCGTCGCGACGTCTCCTTCGTGTGGGGCGGCGACGTCGCCGGCCAGGGCTGGGGCATCAACCCAGACGACGGCGGCATGATCACCTTCGCCGCGATGAAGAAGCACAATCCGGATTTCCTGCTGCACTCCGGCGACACCATCTACGCCGACGGAGTGATCCCTTCCGAGGTGAAGCTTCCTGACGGCAAGGTCTGGAAGAACGTCACGATTCCCGAAAAGGCCAAGGTCGCCGAGACGCTCGACGAGTACCGGGCCGCGCACAAATATAACTTCCTCGACAGCAATGTCCGCGCCTTCAATGCCGAGGTGCCGATCTTCGTGCAGTGGGACGACCACGAGGTGACCAACAAACTGGTCGCTGTCGAAGCAGCTGCCGGCGTCCTACAAGGAACGCGACATCACCGTGCTGGCCGCGCGCGCGGCAAAAGCCTTCCACGAAATGTATCCGATGCGCGAGAGCATCGTCGAGCCGGGCCGCGTCTATCGCACGCTGAGCTACGGTCCGCATCTCGACGTGTTCATGCTCGACGAGCGCAGCTATCGCGGCCCCAACGGTCCGAACCTGCAGGAGCAATACGGCCCCGACGCCTATTTCATCGGGCCGGACCAGATGGCCTGGCTGAAGCGCGCGCTGCTCAACTCGCGCGCCACCTGGAAGGTGATCGCCTCCGACATGCCGCTGTCGCTGATCGTCTATGACGATGCCGCCAACAAGAAGGGTTCGGAAGCGTTTGCGCAGGGCGACGGCCCGGCGCGCGGCCGCGAGCTCGAGATCGCCGACATCCTGCGCTTCATCAAGACGGCCGGCATCGTCAACACGGTGTGGCTGACCGCCGACGTGCACTACGCGGCCGCGCATTACTACAACCCGAACAAGGCGCAGTTCCAGGAGTTCGATCCGTTCTGGGAATTCGTCTCCGGCCCGCTGCATGCCGGCACGTTCGGTCCGAACGAGCTCGACAACACGTTTGGCCCCGAGGTGAAGTTCATCAAGGCGCCCGGCGAAGCCAACCAGAACCTGCCGCCGTCGGCCGGCATGCAGTTCTTTGGTCACGTCAGGATCGACGGCAAGAGCGGGCAGATGACGGTGAGCCTGCGCGACCGCGTTGACGCCGAGCTGTGGGCGATCACGCTCGACCCGAAGCCGGTGTAATCGGGTCGCAGCCGCGACGAAACCGCACTCCCTGCCCAGACGCGATTTGGCCGGGGATGGACGTCAGCGGCCTCTTCCGGTATCGACATCAGAGCCATTATGCTGGGGGCGCCCGAAGGGGGGCAGAGCATGAGGCGCTGCGAGTTGATTCGCGTGCTCGGTGGCATCGTCGCGGGGTTGCGGCCGCGCCGCCTGGCTGTCGTCGCGATTGCCGTGTTCGCGCTGTTGCCGATCGAGGTCAGCGATGCCGGCTGGCTGCCTGATCTTTTCAAGACTTCATCCAAGCACGCCAAATCGCCAAAGCGCGCGAAGTCGGCAAGGCAGTCGACAAGGCCGGCCAAATTGGCAAGGCACCGCGCTCAGCCGAAGCACCGCGCCACGCGGCTTGCCGCCCTTGGGCCGGTCGCCCTGCCGCCGTCCGTGCTCAAGCCGGCCGCAGCCAGATGCGATCCCTCGACATTCCGGATCGTTCTCGATGTGGGACATACCGCTGAATCGGAAGGCGCGATCAGCGCCCGGAATGTCACCGAGTTCGCCTTCAACCTGCGCCTTGCGCGGCTGATCGAGGAGAGGTTGAAGGCCGAAGGCTTTGCCGAGACCAGGCTGCTGCTGACCGAAGGCAGGGCCAGACCCAGCCTGTTCAAGCGGGTCGCCGCCGCCAACAATCTGCACGCGGATCTCCTGCTGTCGATCCACCATGATTCCGTGCCCAACAAGATGCTCGAGGAATGGGAATTCGAGGGTAAGAAGAGCCACTTCAGCGATCGCTTCAGCGGTTACTCCGTTTTCGTCTCCCGGGACAATCCGGAGTTCAAGACGAGCCTGCTGTTCGCCGAACTGGTCGCCAGGGAAATGAAGGCCCAGGGACTTCAGTATGCCGAGCAATACAGCCAGGCCATCATGGGGCGCTACCAGCACCCGCTGCTGAACAAGGAAACCGGCGTCTACAGCTATGACGAGCTGATCGTACTCCGAAAGACTTCGATGCCATCAGTCCTGCTGGAGGCGGGCTCGATCATCAACCGCGACGAAGAACTCAAGATGGACTCGCCCGAGCGCCGCAACATCATCAGCAGCGGCGTCGCTTCTGCCGTGAAGGAATTCTGCGAGCCGCGATGGGCCCTGCTCGGTCCGCTCTGATCGACCTGTGACGCCCCGAGCACGCGGCGAAACCGCAGTCCGATCGGCGCCAGCCGATGTCATCCCTGCTTGCCGGCCTCGATCTCCTTGAGCCTGGCAAGCGCCTGCTCGAACTTGGCGTTGAAGAGCCACATCGCATCGAGGATTTCGCGGAAGGTCGCAGAGGTTCTTGCCCTGTCGGCCCGGCCGAAGGCGAAGATGCTGTTGTTTCTCAAATATCCCATGATCCTGGGATCGGAAATTCTGTAGCCGACGAGGTTGCCTGACTGCAGCGCAGCCCTGGTCGGGGTGGGAATGATCTGGATGAGCTCAAAGAGCTTCATTTGATCGATCGGATCGGGCAGAGCTTTTGCGATCGCGGGGACCTGCGGGAAAATATCCGCGTGTGCGTTCATGAGCGCATCCCGCACCGCGGTCCAGTGATTGAACCTGTGATCGAGATTGCCAGCCCGCACTTCTTCCCTGTCGTCGCGACGGCTCAGTGCCGGATCGAGGGTTGCGATTGATCCCTTGATGGCTGACCATTTCCTTTGACCGTTGCGATCTTCGGACGGACCGCTCTGCAGGCTTCCCTTGTAGGTGTTCGACCGCGCATTGCCGGCATTTTGCTTGCCGTTCGTCTCGGCGAAGAAAAGCCCGAGACTGATACGGCCGGCGGCCGCGGCGTTCGCGGCATCCAGCCCCTTGGCTCGCGCGATCGCCGTCGCCAGGTCGACCACGTCCTTGAACGGCGTATCAGATCCTTGTGCGCTCGCGGGCGGCGCCTCCATCACGTCAAACAGCGCCCTGTACTCATCGAGCAGCGGCTCATTGTCGGCGTCAAAATAGGCTGGAGGAATACCGAATCTGTTGGGTCTGCCGATCCTGGACGGCAGCGCATCGGTGAGATCCTTGTATGCGCTCATCATCTCGACACGGGCAAGATAGAGGGCCTGGCCCGGCAGGTTGGGCAGCGGCTGCCTGGAATCGATCTGCGCGCGTCGCTGGCGCAGGATCGAGACGAAGTTCTTCACGGCATTGTCGTAGGTTTCGCGCGCGGCCGATTGCCCGTTCGTGAGGGCGACCGGCCCGGCGACGGCTGGAGACACCAGACCACCGATGACGGCCGAAGCCAGCGGCAGGACCGCACCGGCCACTGTTGCAACCGGCAGCGCGAGGAGCAGCCCGAGGGATAGCGCCGCTGCGGGCGCAGCGGCAGACGTCCTGATCGCCATGACAGCCTCCCGATGCCTGTGCGTTGCCGAATCCGACTCAATGGATGGTAGACGACGAACGCGCCGGCTGCGAGCACGCTCGTCGCGAAGCCGGTGTCATCCGGCGACAGGCCAGTGATGAACCGCGCGAGCGGTTCGGGCGACCATATCAGGCCCAGCCGCTTCCGGCCCGGGCCTGATTGATGAGTAGCCGATTTGAGACGCGCCACGCCATTGATTGCCGCCCTTCTCCTGCTCGCGCCGTCGCTGGCGTCGGCGCAGCCGGTGCCCGATGCGCAGGCGGCGAAGATCCGGGACGCCTTCAATTCGGCCTATGGCAAGGCGTTGAGCGCCGAGTTCGGTAAATCGCTGCGCGACAATGCCGATCCCGCCTGTTTGGCGAGCAAGGGCATCGAAGCCGGCCAGCTCGAAGCGCGCGGCCGCGACGTCGTGATCAAATGGGGTGCGCGGCTGATCGACGGCACCGACGCGCTGATCGACCAGAAGGTCTATGCCGAGAAATTTCCGGCGGCCGCCGAGCTCGACAGGCTGCAGCAGAACGCGGACGTCAAGAAATACCTCGCGCTGGCGGCTCCGATGCAGCAGGCGAAAATCCTCGACACGGTGTTCGAGCAGTTCGACCGCTACGCGCTGGTGAGCCGGATCAAGCTCACGGCAGTCTCGCCGCTGGCGACCGGCAACGATGAATTGCTGCGCAAGAATCCGACCGAGGCCACCGAAGCTGCGCTGGAGGCGTTTTCAAAGCGAAACAAATCGAAGGCGCTGAAGCGCTTCCTGGATTTGTCCGAGCAGGCCTCAGCAGTGCGCGCGGCCTCGATCGCGAAGGACAAGGTGCCGCCGGGCGCGCCGCTGTCCTCCCTCAAGGGGATGGAGGCCGATCTTGCCGAGCTCTGCATCGGCTCGCGGCGCTAAGCTCCTCACTTCCCGCTACGCCTGAGCGCCGCCTCCAGCGTCTCGCTCGAGCATGGCTTGGTCAGCCGGGGCTTGTCGGAGAGCGAGGCCGGCAGCCTGATATCAGCGCCGTAACCCGTGACGAAGGCGAACGGCACCTTCAGCACATCGAGCCGCTCGGCGATCGCGAACGTCTTCTCGCCCCTGACGAGGCCGACGTCGAGCAGCGCGAAATCCGGCGCCCGCTCGGCGATCAGTTCGAGCGCGCGGGCGACGTTCGCCGCGGTGCGCACCGTGCGGGCGCCGAAGCCGAGGATGGTGTCCTCGAAATAGAGTGAGATGATCGGATCGTCCTCGACGACGAGCACGTCACCGGGCATGCCGGCATTGGGTGCGAAGTCCATGGCGCGCCAGTTTCCGTTTGCTAGAGCTTGTTGTTTAAACGCGCTTTCCTCACGCGAACCGGTATCCACTTCGCTCGAAAACGCTCTGAAGCATGGATGAGAGACCGGATCAGTCCGGCCGGATGGCCCGCGACCGGCGCCCGAAAGCACGCCGGCTGTTCCCAGGATGAAACCCATCACATCGCGAGCGACGCCGTCTGTTCACTAGTGAACATAAATCCAGGAACTTTTCGATTATCGTCCGCGTTGGGTCTCCAGGATTTTCCAATGATTGCCAAACGGACCGAGTTGGCCGGGACGAGTGACCGGCCGTTCAACAATCTTTTGCGCCGGCTGAACGCTGCCGACTACGAGCTGATCGCGCCGCATCTTGCGCTGCTCGAAGCTGCGGCCGGCGATCTGCTCTACAATCCCGGCGACGACGTTCAGATCGCGCATTTCCCATGCGGACCGAGCCTGGCGTCCTACATGGTGCCCAATGAGGACGGGCGCGATGTCGAGACCATCCTGGTCGGCCGCGAAGGCGCGGTCGGCGGCATCGTCAGCCAGGGCTTCCTGCCGGCCTATACCCGCATCACCGTCAAGTTCGGTGGCCCGTTCGCGCGGTTGCCGATCAGCAAGCTCGACGCCGCCAAGCTGAAGTCGATCTCGGTGCGCAACATCTTCGCGCGCTATGCCGACTGCATGCTGGCGCAGATCTTCCAGTCGACCGCCTGCAATGCGATCCACTCGATCGAGCAGCGCGCGGCGAAATGGATCATCTCGGCGATCGAGCGCACCAATGGCAACGGCGTGGTGCCGCTCACCCATGAACAGCTCTCGACCCTGCTCGGCGTCGGCCGCAGCTACACCAGCCGGGTGATCCAGAACTTCAAGGCGGAGGGCGTGCTGGACACCCGCCGCGGTGCCATCGTGATCCGCGACCCGGACAAGCTGCGGCTGCGCTCCTGCCTGTGCAACGAGGCGGTCAAGGATCACTTCGAGGAGGTGCTGCGCGGGGTGTATCCCAGCGAGGACAACCCGGCGAATTAGGACGCTGCTTACCTCTCCCCGCTCTTTGCGGGGAGAGGTCGGATCGCGCTAGCGATCCGGGTGAGGGGCGAGGCACACTGCTCAACTGGCCACGAGGTGCTCGCCGGATGGAAGCCCCTCTCCCCGTAAGAACGGGGAGAGGGAGAACCTATATCGCCCAACGCGAAAATCACGCTACACTCGCCTCATGAGTGGGGCAGAACTTCACGCCGTCTTCGACGTCGCAGCATGGGGCGCGGCCGCGATCGCCATGTGGTGGCTGTCACGCCAGCGCGCCCTGCAGTTTCCCCGGCAATCCTTCGAGCTCTCCTACATCGCCGCGCTGGTGTTCGGCGCCGGTATCGGCGCCTACATTTTCGGCACCCTGAACCTGTGGTTCTCGGGCATGCCGGGCATCGCCCGCTCGGTCGAGGGCGCGCTGGCCGGCGGCATCGTCGCGATCGAGCTCTACAAATGGCTGCATGGCATCTCGCTGCGCACCGGCGCGCGGTTCGCGCTGCCGCTCGCGGTCGGCGTCGCCGTCGGCCGGCTCGGCTGCTATTTCGCGGGGCTGGAGGATTTCACCTACGGCACGCCGACCGCGCTGCCCTGGGGCCACGATTTCGGCGACGGCGTGCTGCGCCATCCGGTGCAGCTCTATGAGAGCCTGGCGATGGCGGCGTTCGCGGCCTTTTACGTCGTGATGGTGTTGAACCGCAACGCCGCCGTCATCACCAATGGATTCTACCTCGTGCTGTTCTATTACGGCCTGCAGCGCTTCGTATGGGAGTTCATCAAGCCCTACGGCGCGCTGATCGGGCCGTTCTCGCTGTTCCACCTGCTGTCGCTGTTTGTCATGATCTATGCCGCCATCATGCTGGCGACGGCCCCAAATGTGAGCTTGAAGCATGAACGCGCCGCTGCGTAAGGCCCGCCCGTACATCTTCTGGGGCCAGACCCAATCGCTTTGCGAGACCTGTCTGACCGTGGTGCCGACCAAGATCCAGATCCTCGGCAACGAGGTCTGGTACGAGAAGCGCTGCAAGCAGCACGGCGTGCAATCGACGCTGGTCTCGACCGATTCCGCCTATTGGCGGCTGTGCAAGGATTTCATCAAGCCCGGCGACCGGCCGCTCGCCTTCCAGCGCCACACCGAATTCGGCTGTCCCTATGATTGCGGGCTGTGCCCGGACCACGAGCAGCATTCCTGCCTGGCGCTGATCGAGATCACCGAGCACTGCAACCTGACCTGCCCGGTGTGCTTTGCAGATTCCTCGCCGGCGCGCACCAGCTTCACGCCGCTGGCCAAGATCGAGAAGATGCTCGACGCGCTGGTGGCGAGCGAGGGCGAGCCTGATCTCGTGCAGATCTCCGGCGGCGAGCCGACACTGCATCCGGACTTCTTCGCCATCCTGGATGCGGTGCGCGCCCGCCCGATCCGCCACGTCATGATCAACACCAACGGCCTCAGAATCGCGCGCGAGCCGGACTTCGTCGCAAAACTCGCCGAGAACAGACGCGGGCTGGAGGTCTATCTGCAGTTCGATTCGCTCAAGCGCGAGGCGCTGGTCAATTTGCGCGGTGCGGATTTGCGCAAGATCCGCCAGCAGACGCTGGAGAACCTCGAGCGCGAGGGCGTCTCGACCACGCTGGTCGCGACCATCAAGCGCGGCGTCAACGATGCCGAGATCGGTGACATCGTCCGCCACGCGCTCACCTGGAAGTGCGTGCGCGGCGTCACGCTGCAGCCGGTGCAGGACGCCGGCCGCAACGAGCATTTCAACAAGGACACCGACCGCATCATGCTGTCGGAGATCCGCCAGCGCGTGGTCGAGACCGGAGTATTCGGCGACAAGGACATGATCCCGCTGCCGTGCAATCCCGAGAGCATCTCGATCGGCTACGGCCTACGCAATGGCGACAAGGTGCTGCCGCTGACCTCGCTGATCCCGCAGGAGCAGCTCGTCGCTGTCATGCCCAACACGATCAGCCCGGAAAAATACCCGGTGCTGCGGGAAAAGTTCGTCGATTTGTTCTCGCTGTCGTCGGGACCGCTCAATACAAGCGAGCGCGTCTGCGAATTGCTGTGCTGCCTGCCGAGCTTCGAGGTGCCGGAGGGCCTGACTTACGAGAACGTCTTCCGCGTCACCATTGTGCAGTTTCTTGATCGCTTCAATTTCTGCGTCGGCAACGTGAAGCGCAGCTGCATCCACTTCGTCACCGAGAGCGGCGCGATCATCCCGTTCGACACCTACAATCTGTTCTATCGGGACGGAAAGATCGACGGTATCCGCGCCGCGATGGCCGGCCAGACTTATCGTGAAGTACGGCAACGTGAGGAGGTGCCGCGATGAGCGACGAGAGCCGGCCCATCAATCCGGATGGATCTCCACCCTCGTTGCCTCCACGGCTCCCTCCGCAGCGCGGCGGCTGCGCGACCGCATTCATGGCGCTGTTTGGCGTGGCGCTGCTGCTGCCGGGGCTCTGCGCGGTCCTGTTCGGCGTCGGCGCCTTCACCTCGGCGAGCCCCGATCCCGGGCTCCTCTTTCTGGCTTTGCTCGGGCTCGCGGTCGGCTTCGCCGGCGTCATGCTGATCCGCGCCGCGATCAAGGGGAGCTAGAGGTCGACAGTGATCAACAATTTCGACCAGACCCCGCCCAGTCGGTCCCCGGAACCGCGGCAACGCAACGGCTGCGCCACCGCTTTCATGCTTGTCGTGGGGGTGATCTTGCTGATCCCGGGTGTCCTGTGCGCCATCCTCAACGTCAAATTCGGCGCCGGATCCGGCAGCGATCCCCTGACCTCGTTCGGGTTGCTGGTGGCGCTCGGCGGATTTGGGCTGATCGTGTTTACGCTTACCCGGTAACATCGCCGGATCAATGCCGAAAAGTCCCTCAAAACCCGCTTTCGGGACCAAAATCAGGCTCTCAAACGGCCAATAAACCGTTGTTTTTTGGCGATTTCTGACTATATTGCGCCGCAACGCGCAAGGTGCCCGGTCCTCTGACCGGGCTTCCTTTTTGGGGTGATGCGTCCCCGTCAAATTTCTTGGGTATGAGCGTGATCCGGGCCCGGATTGGGCCACGTGAGCGAGCGGCCGGCCAAATTGGTCCGGCGAGATCGCGCATCTGACCATTGCACGACCAGAAGAAGAGCCATGAACCTTCGTAACGTCGCCATCATCGCCCACGTCGACCACGGCAAGACCACCCTCGTCGACCGCCTGCTGCAGCAATCCGGGACCTATCGCGAGAACCAGAAGGTCACCGAACGCGCCATGGACTCCAACGATCTGGAGCGCGAGCGCGGCATCACCATCCTGGCCAAGGCGGCCTCGGTGCAGTGGAAAGATACCCGCATCAACATCGTCGACACCCCCGGCCACGCCGATTTCGGCGGCGAGGTCGAGCGCATCCTCAACATGGTGGACGGCGCGCTGGTGCTGGTCGATGCCGCCGAGGGCCCGCTGCCGCAGACCAAGTTCGTGGTGTCGAAAGCGCTCAAGGTCGGACTGAAGCCGATCGTCGTGATCAACAAGGTCGACCGCCCCGACGCACGCCCGACCGAAGTCATCAACGAGGTGTTCGACCTGTTCGCCGCACTCGATGCCTCGGAGGAGCAGCTCGACTTCCCGATCCTGTACGGGTCGGCCAAGCAGGGCTGGATGGGCGACAGCCCGGAAGCTTCGCATGACGCCGGCATGCAGCCGCTGTTCGACCTGATCGTGCGTCACGTCGCGCCGCCGAAGGTCGAAGAGGGCCCGTTCCGCATGATCGGCACCATCCTCGAAGCCAACCCCTATCTCGGCCGCATCATCACCGGCCGCATCTCATCGGGTTCCATCAAGCCGAACCAGGCCGTGAAGGTGCTCGGCGCCGACGGCAAGACGATTGAGCAGGGGCGTATCACCAAAATCCTCGCCTTCCGCGGCATCGAGCGCACCCCGCTGGAGGAAGCCGACGCCGGCGACATCGTCGCGATCGCGGGCCTCACCAAGGGCACCGTCGCCGACACCTTCTGCGATCCCAGCGTCGAGGCACCGCTGACCGCGCAGCCGATCGATCCGCCGACGGTGTCGATGTCGTTCATCGTCAACAACTCGCCGCTCGCCGGCACCGAAGGCGACAAGGTGACCTCGCGCATGATCCGCGACCGCCTGCTGCGCGAGGCCGAGGGCAATGTCGCACTGCGCGTCGTCGAGGCCTCCGACAAGGATTCCATGGAAGTCTCCGGCCGCGGCGAATTGCAACTCGCGATCCTGATCGAGACCATGCGCCGCGAGGGCTTTGAGCTCTCGGTGTCGCGCCCGCGCGTCGTGCTGCAGAAGGACGAGGCGACCGGCGCCTGGCAGGAGCCGATCGAGGAGGTCGTGATCGACGTCGACGAGGAGCATTCCGGCGTCGTCGTGCAGAAGATGAGCGAGCGCAAGGCCGAGATGATCGAGATGCGCCCGTCCGGCGGCAACCGCCTGCGGCTGGTGTTCTACGCGCCGACCCGCGGCCTGATCGGCTATCAGGGCGAACTGCTCACCGACACCCGCGGCACCGCGATCATGAACCGCATCTTCCACGGCTACGCCGCCTACAAGGGCGAGATCCAGGGCCGCCGCAACGGCGTGCTGATCTCCAACGACCAGGGTGAAGCGGTTGCCTATGCGATGTTCAAGCTGGAAGACCGCGGCCCGATGATGATCGAGCCGGGCTGGAAGGTCTACAAGGGCATGATCGTCGGCGAGCACACCCGCGACAACGACCTCGAGATCAACGTGCTGAAGGGCAAGCAGCTCACCAACATCCGCACCACCTCGAAGGACGAAGCGGTGCGCCTGACGCCGCCGATCCGGATGACGCTGGAAAAGGCGCTCGCCTATATCGAAGACGACGAACTCGTCGAGGTGACGCCGAAGTCGATCCGGCTGCGCAAGAAGCATCTCGACCCGAACGAGCGCAAGCGCGCCGAGAAGGCCAAAGAAGCCGTAGCGTAAGCGGTGGCGTAAGCCCCACTGTCATGCCCGGCTTGACCGGGGCACCCAGTACGCCGCGGCCTGTCGGCTCGATCACAACCGTCTCTGGAATACTGCATCACCCGCATTCGCGGGTGATGCAGTCATGCATGTGGCGGCTTCAGGCCCGGCAGCGGACGTGCTAGAGCCGGGACATGAGTTCGCTTCCCTCCACGATCGATGTCGCCATCATCGGCGCCGGCGCGGCCGGCCTCGGCGCCACGCATGCGCTGAAGCACTCTGGCCTCTCCACCATCGTGCTGGAAGCCCGCGACCGCCTAGGCGGCCGCGCCCATACCATCCAGGCCGCGCCTGACGTCGTGTTCGACGTCGGCTGCGGCTGGCTGCATTCGGCCGACCAGAACAGCTTTGTCGGCATCGCCCAGCAGCTCGACTTCGAACTCAACAAGGACCTGCCGCCGTGGCGCGAGCGCGCCTATGGCAAGGCGTTCCCGCAGGCCGAGCGCGACGCGTTCATGCTTGCGCTCGACGAATTCTACGATCGCATCGAGCAGGCCGCACAGGGCGGCAAGGACAGTTCTGCCGATCGCTATCTCGAGCCCGGCAACCGCTGGAACCCGATGATCGATGCAATTTCGACCTATGTGAACGGCTGCGAGCTCGACCAGCTCTCGATCCTCGACTTCGACGCCTATCAGGACAGCAACGTCAATTGGCGTGTCAGGCGCGGCTATGGCGCGCTGGTCGCGGCCTATGGCGCCGAGGTGCCGGTTGCGCTGAACTGCATCGTCAAGCTGATCGACCACGCAGGCCCGCGCATCCGCATCGAGACCTCGCGCGGCACCTTGGAAGCAGACAGAGTGATCGTCACCGTGCCGACCAATCTGATCGCCGACGAGGCGATCCGCTTTTCGCCTGCGCTGCCGGACAAGCGCGAGGCCGCGCACGCCCTGCCGCTCGGCCTCGCCGATAAGGTGACGCTGGCGCTCGCCGAGCCCGAGGCGTTGCCGAAGGAAGGCAATCTGCGCGGCGCCACCATGCGCACCGAGATGGGCACCTACCACATCCGCCCGTTCGGCCAGCCCTGCATCGAGGGCTTCTTCGGCGGACGTTTTGCGCGACAGCTGGAAGATGCCGGCGACGGCGCCATCGCCGCGCACAGCATCGACGAGATCGTCTCCTTCCTCGGCAACGATTTCCGCCGCAAGCTGAAGCCGCTCAGCGAATCGCGCTGGGCGCAGGACCGGTTCGCCCGCGGCTCCTACTCGCACGCGCTGCCCGGCCACGCCGACAAACGCGCCGTCCTGGCCACCCCAGTCGACGGCCGGCTGTTCTTCGCCGGCGAAGCCACCTCGCCGCACTTCTTCTCGACGGCACATGGCGCGCGGGATTCGGGGGAGCGGGCGGCGAAGGAGATATTGGCCGCGTCGCCGCGCAAATAGCCTCTCTTCATTGCGAGCGAAGCGAAGCAATCCATCGCGCGGCATAACGGAAGCATGGATTGCTTCGTCGCTTCGCTCCTCGCAATGACGACGGAAGCTACTCCAGCACCCTCGCCCGCATATCCGCGTCCGGCACAAAGCACGTCTCGTACTTCCCGAAGATCTTGTAGCGGTTGCGGGCGATGAGGCTGTAGACCGCGTCGCGCAGCGGCTTTGGGACTGCGAACAGCGCGCGGGTCCATGCCCAGCCGGGGAGATGGCTCAGCACCGTCAGCGCGGCGTCCGACTTCATCCAGGCGACGCCGCCATGAACCACGGCGTTGGTGTCGGGATCATCGGGGTCGATGCCGAAGGTCTTTGCCAGTCGCGTGCCGTAGTCCGACTGGATCGGCGTGAACCGGAAGCGGCGCGCTGGATCGCGCGCGATGACGAACTGCACCCAGCGTGAGCAGAAGATGCAGACGCCGTCGTAGAGGATCACGTCATCGTCGGGCCACACGCTCATCGGTTATCCAATGTCAGCAACGCGACCAGCATCAGCACGACCGCAGGTCCGGTCTTCACCAGCGCGCCGAGCGGCTCGATCCAGAGGTCCGGGGTCAGGATCGCTGATCCCATCATGTAGCCGAGCGAGGCGATGATGCCGACAACAAGACCGAACGCTGCGGTGCGGCGGATCGCGATCAGCACGCCGATGCTCATGTCCATCAGGCTGGTCAGCACGGTCACCGGCCCGACCAACGCGGGCGGAAAATGGTGTGCGCGCAAGATGCCGGCCGCGGCGTCATAGGAGATCACCAGCGCGATGAAGCCGGACGCCACCCAGAACAGCACGAGGCTTGCGACGATCAGCGCCTTGATCAGGAACAGCCGCGCGAACCATTTGTCCTGAATGGTCGCGGGGCGCCCGCCGACGGCTTGCGCGATGGTCTTCGGCACGATGCCGGTCGCTGCCATCCAGGCTGTGGGATCGCCGGTGACGCCACGGCGCAATTCGGCGATCGCATTGGAGCGCAGCGGCGGCATCCAGCCGAGCCGGCTCGAGAGATCGCCGAGGCGGGCGCCGAGATCGATCAGGAAGGGCGGCGTCGGAACACGGAAATCCTTCGCCGTGCCGAACGACCAGCGAAACTGGGCGATGACGCCGCCGAGTGAGATTGGCTGCTGCTGCATCAGGTCCCATGTCACTGCTCGCACCGCTTTGTCGGCGACGTCGCGCGCAGCGAGCCAGGCGATGGTCGCGGCGATATCCTCGACTGCGACGGGCTGGAACGGCGTCGCCGCCTCATCGGCCGGCAGATCGACCGGCAGCGCCGCCAGCGCACGCAGCATGGCGCTGCCGCCATAGGCCGAAGGCGCAATGACGAAGCCGGGACGCAGGATCGCGTAGGCGATGCCGGACGCCGCGATCAGCCGTTCAGCCTCGCGCTTGGTGGTGCTGAAGGCGGTGCGGTCCTCATTGGCGGCGCCGGGAATCGAGATATGGACCAGACGGATGGCGCGGTGGCTGTCGCTGACGGCCTGCAGCAGCCGCGCCACGAAGTCGCGATGCACCGCGCGTGTGTCGCTGCCCGGGCCGTCCTGCAACACGCCGAGGCAGTTAACGACGACATCGGCCTCATGGGTGCGAAGCAGCTGCGTCAGCGCCGCAGCATCCATCGACGTGACCGGGAGTTCGAGGTCGGCGGCGCTCATCTTTTGTGCAGGCGTGAAGTGACGCGCGATCCCGATCACGTGAAAGCCGCGGGCCCGCAGATCGTCGGTGACGTAGCGCCCGATCAGGCCGGACGCGCCGAGCACGAGGATGTTGTGTGATACGCCGTCACTCATGGGAGTCCTAAACGGGTTTCGCGATCATCAGCCACAGGATGATCATCACCGATCCGAAGCCGGGAATCCCGAACAGGAACCAGCGGCGAAACAGCGCAAAGTAGCGCGGCGGCAGCGGGTGGCCCTTGTCGGCCGCCTCGTGCGCGAGGTCGCGCATCTCCATCTGCATGAAGATGACGGGAACCCAGAACACACCGGCCAGCGCGTAGAGTGCGAGCGAAACCAATAGCCAGCGCTCGGTAAGGCTCGTTGCCGACAGCATCATCAGCAGTCCGCCGCTCACCGGCTGCAGCAGCACGGCGCTCAGCGTGAAGATCATGTCCGCGATCACGACGATCGCCGCCGTTCGTGCGATGAAAGCCGCATCACGCGTGCGATGCGCCATCAGCATGAAGAAGGCGATCCCGGTCCCGGTGCCGAGGATCACGATGGCGCACATGCAGATATTTGATCAGGAAGTAGAGCGTCATCGCGGTCCACCCGCAATTAGGCCGGTTTTGGCGCGCACAGATACCGCCGCTGCCATAGGCCGGACGGGCGCGAAAATCCACTGCGACGGCGCAGGTGCGGAAGGATCGATGCACCCGCGGCACGCTTTGATTCGCTTGCGGAATCCCGCCGCCGAATCAAATCCGGATGGGCCTTTTCTGACCTGCGGCATTGTCATAGAGCGCTCGCTATCCACGCTTTTGCACAGCACCGGATCGGCGGTTGGTCACTTGAGCCCCGTGAGTGTCCTCTTTCGGTACAAGTATTCATGACACTGATGCAAAAAATCCACACGTTAACCGATAATTAACGATGGACCTTGAAGGCCGCGCTCCGACTTGCTTTGATTAGGTCCATGAGCACAACGCTAATCGAGGTCCGGCCGGCCAAAGCTGCAGACGCGGCTGCGGTGGCGTCTACCCATGACGAAGCCTGGCGCTCGGCGTATCAGGGAATCATCCCCGGCGCCGAACTCGAAAAGCTGATCAATCGCCGTGGCCCGCAGTGGTGGGACAGCGCCATCCGCAAGGGCAGCCGCGTCAGCGTGCTGGTGTTCGGCGACAGGATCGCGGGCTACGCTAATTACGGCCGCAACCGCGCCCGCAGCCTGCACTTCGAAGGCGAGATCTACGAGCTCTATCTGCGGCCGGAATTCCAGGGCCTCGGCTTCGGCCGGCGCCTGTTCGCCTCCGCCCGCCGCGACCTCCTGCAGAGCGGCCTCAAGAGCATGGTGATCTGGGCGCTCTCCGACAACGAGCCGGCGACCGAGTTTTACCGTGCGCTGGGCGGCCGGATGGTGGCGCGCTCCTCGGAGCGGTTCGGGCCAAAATCGCTCGACAAGGTCGCTTTCGCCTGGACCAACTGAAAATCCTGCTTCTCTCGCAGCTGCAGCAAGGCTAAACCAGCCTGAGCGTTGCACGCGACGGCCAGCCCGGCCTTACGGCCGGGCGGGAGGTTGTTTCGCGGCCCGGCGGCGCCAATAAAATCACACCGTCCTCAACTTCCAAAGGCCACGCGGAGCAATCCATGCGTATCGACGCCATATCGATCGGAAAAAATCCGCCCCACGACGTCAACGTCATCATCGAGGTTGCCGTCGGCGGCGAGCCCATCAAATACGAAATGGACAAGGAGGCCGGCACGCTCGTGGTGGACCGCTTCCTCTACACGCCGATGCGCTATCCTGGCAATTACGGCTTCATCCCGCACACGCTGTCCGGCGACGGCGATCCCTGCGACGTGCTGATCGTCAATACCCGCGCGATCGTGCCAGGTGCCGTGATGAGCGTCCGCGTGGTCGGCGTGCTGCTGATGGAGGACGAGGCCGGCGGTGACGAGAAGATCATCGCGGTGCCGTCATCGAAGCTCACCCAGCGCTACGACAAGGTGCAGAACTACAACGACCTGCCCGACATCACGCTGCAGCAGATCCAGCACTTCTTCGAGCACTACAAGGACCTCGAGAAGGGCAAGTGGGTGAAGGTGCTGCGCTGGGGCGACGCCGACGAAGCCCACAAGCTGATCCTCGAAGGCATCGAGCGGGCGAAGAAGAAATAGATCTCGCTGCGAGAACTCCCTCGCCCCGCTCTTGCGGGGTCGAGACGAGCGAAGCTCGCTCTTGGAGGGTTGGGGTGAGGGGCTGCTTCGGCGAGTTGTGAAACGTGAGGAGACCTGTACCCCCTCACCCGGATTGCATCTGACGATGCAATCCGACCTCTCCCCGCAAGCGGGGCGAGGTAAGAAAGGCTAGACCGCCGGCACCGGCAGGCCGGCAATCGCGCAGGCGGCGCGCAGCGTGTTGACCAACAGGCACGCCACCGTCATTTGGCCGACGCCCCCCGGCACCGGCGTGATCGCGCCGGCGACGCCGAGCGCTTCCTGGAATGCGACGTCGCCGACCAGCTTCGGCTTGCCGCCGGGCACCGGAATCCGGTTGATGCCGACATCGATCACGGTGGCACCCGGCTTCAGCCAGTCGCCCCGCACTATCTCGGGCTTGCCGACCGCCGCATAGACCAGATCGGCCCGGGCGCAGAGCTTTGGCAGGTCGCGCGAGCGCGAATGCGCGATCGTCACCGTCGCATTCTCGTTCAGCAGCAATTGCACCAAGGGACGGCCGACCAGATTGGAGCGGCCGATCACGATCGCGTTCATGCCCTCGAGCGAGGCGTGCACGCTCTTGGTCAGGATGATGCAGCCGAGCGGCGTGCAGGGCGACAGCGCAGCCAGGCCCCCGGCGAGCCGGCCGGCATTGTTCGGATGCAGACCATCGACGTCCTTGGCCGGATCGATCGCGTTGATGATGGTCTCGGTGTGCAGCGATTTCGGCAGCGGCAGCTGCACCAGGATGCCATGCACCAAGGGATCGCGGTTGAGCCGCGCGATCAGCGCCAGCAGATCGGCCTGCGACACGTCCTCGGGCAGCTTGTGCTCGAACGAGGCCATGCCGGCGGCCTGGGTCTGGGTATGCTTGCTGCGGACATAGACCTCGCTTGCGGGATCGTGGCCGACCAGCACGACGGCGAGCCCCGGCGTCAGCGCATGGTCGCGCTTGACGCGGGCAACCTCGTCGGCGACGCGGGCGCGAAGCTCGGCGGCGATGGCTTTTCCGTCGATGATGCGGGCGGTCATGTCAGTCCTTCGTCTCCTGGTTCGGCCCGGCCGCCGTCAACTTCCGCAATGTTTCGCCAAGCCCTTTCGGGTCGCCGTCGACGGCGATCTGCTTCAGCCGCGAGGTGGCGCCGGACAACAGCTTCACCCTGGCCTTGGGCACGCCGAGCGCCTTGGCCAACAACTCGGTCACCGCGCGATTGGCCTCGCCGCCTTCGGCAATGGCGCGCACCCTGACCTTCACCACCGAGCGGCCATTGGCCAGCGTCTCGATCCCGTCGATGTCGTCGCGGCCACCGCGCGGCGTCACGCGCAGGGCGATGCTGATGCCCTCGGTGGAATAGCGCCAAGGATCCATTACCAAGGCTCCATCAGCGAGGCTCCATCGCGAAGGATCAGATCACATTGGGATAGATGTAATAGGCGATCACCCGCTGGATGAACATGATGATCAGGATCACGATGATCGGCGAGATATCGAGCCCGCCCAGATTCGGCATCACGTTGCGAATCGGCCGCAGCACCGGCTCGGTGATCCGGTACAGGAACTCGGCCACCGCGGAGACGAACTGGTTGCGCGTGTTGACGACGTTGAAGGCGACCAGCCAGGACAGGATAGCGGAGGCGATCAGCAGCCAGACATAGAGGTCGAGGATGATGATGACGATGTCGAGAACAGCGCGCATATGATGGGGGCTCGCGGGTGGGACGACCAATTGAGGCGCAACGAGACCGGACTGAGCCGCCATCGCGCTTCTTGTTTGAGCAGGATCTTTTCGGAAAACCGCTCCACACTTTGCGCTGGCGCGGCCGTACCGGTCCGGATCACGCTCTAAATATCGGTTCATCCCCCCGCAAACAAGGGAAGTTCCCGGCGGTAAAGGCCGAAAACCGCTGTTTCAGCGTTCTTGACTTGGCCTTGGGCGGGACTGTAAATGGCGCCCGACTGACGGCCGGGATACTCAGCAACACCCGGCCGCAATGGGGCCATAGCTCAGCTGGGAGAGCGCGTCGTTCGCAATGACGAGGTCGGCGGTTCGATCCCGCCTGGCTCCACCAGCCTTCGCTCGCTTCGCGAGCTTCGGCTAGGCAAGCCCTCTCGTAGCGAAGGCTGCCTCGTCGTAGCCCGAAGGGCGAAGACGGGCTGGTTGCAGCAAACTCAAGCCCAACCCTCCCCCTCACGTCCCGGTAAACCTTGGCGGCCGCTTCTCCACAAAGCTCGCGACGCCTTCCCTGAAATCATTGCCTTTCAGCGCGATCTGCATCTCGCGGTTGGCGTCGATGGTGGCTTCGGCGAGTGTCTGGAACGGCACGTCATAGACCTGGCGCTTGATCACAGCGATCGCGCTCGGCGAGACGAAATCGGCGAGGTCGCGGGCATAGGCGTAGGTTTCCTCGCGCAGCTTGTCCGGCGAAGAGAGCCGGTTGACGAGGCCGATGCGCAGCGCCTCCTCGGCCGACACGCGCCGCGCCGACATCAACAGATCGAGCGCGTTGGCGTGGCCGACGATGCGCGGCAGCATCCAGCTGATGCCGTGCTCGGCGATCAACCCGCGCCGCGCAAAGGCGGTGGTGAACACCGCGCTGTCGGCGGCGAAGCGCAGATCGCAATAGAGCGCGTGGACCAGGCCGATGCCTGCCGTGGCGCCGTTGAGCATTGCGATCACGGGCTTCTTGATGGCGGGGTAATAGGCATAGCGCGTCTGCCAGTCGGCGCGCCGGTTCATGTCGAACGCAACGCCCTCGCCGCGCCTGACCTCGTTGGGATCGATCCCCTTCAACGCTTCCATGTCGGCGCCGGCGCAGAAGCCGCGGCCCGCGCCGGTCAGCACGATGACGCGAACATTGTCGTCGCTGGCGGCCGCCTCCATCGCGTGGCGCACGTCGCGCTCCATGATCGCCGTCCACGCATTCATGCGGTCGGGGCGGTTCAGCGTGATGGTCGCGATCCTGTCGCTGACGTCGTAGAGGATGTGTTCATAGCTCACGGCGATCTCCCTTTGCTTGTTGTGATGCCTTGTCTTGTTCTGATGAGCTCGCGCGGCCATGCGGCCGCGCGCTGCAGCCGTGGCGAGACTAGGAGCTTGTCTGGATAGTCGCTGTTCAAATCTGGTCGGGTCTGATTCAACATTGGGCGATGAGCAAGTATTTTCGGCCTTGGAACATCGATCAGACGCTGCTTCTGCCGCCGAATGTGCAGGACTTCGTGCCGAAAGGCCATGTCTCGCGGTTTATGGTTGATCTGGTGCGGGAGAGCCTCGATCTCAGGGAGATCATGGGCAGCTATGTGAGCGGGCTTGGGCAGCCGCCGTTTGATCCGCGGATGATGGTGGCGCTGCTGCTGCATAGCTATGCGAGTGGGCTGTATTCGTCGCGTCGGATTGCCAAGGCCTGCCGGGAGCGGAACGATTTTGTGATGATCGTGGCGCTGGATGCGCCGGATTTTCGGACGATCAGCGACTTTCGCAAGCGACATTTGAAGGCGCTCGGCGCGCTATTCGTGCAGGTTCTGAAGTTGTGCGAGACGGCCGGGCTGGTCAAGCTCGGTCATGTCGCGCTGGATGGTACGAAGATCAAGGCGAACGCGTCGAAACACAAGGCGATGAGTTATGAGCGCATGAAGAAGCGCGAGGCGGAATTGAAGGCCGAGGTCGCTCGCATGCTGGCGGCCGCCGAGGCGGCGGATGCCTCGGAGGATGAGACTTTCGGCAACAGCGACGAACTGCCGGACTGGACCGTCGACAAGCAGAAACGGCTGGCGAAGATCCAGCAAGCGATGGCGGCGCTGGAAGCGGACGCCAAACTGGCGGCGGAGGAAGAGCGCCGCATCGAGGCCGAAAAGGAACAGCAGCGCCAGGCCGAAGGCCGCAAGAAGCCGGGCAAACCGGCGGCGCTGCCATCGGAGGAACCCAATCCCAAGGCGCAACGCAACTTCACCGATCCGGAAAGCCGCATCATGAAGTCGAAGGATGGCTTCGTTCAGGCCTATAATGCCCAGGCGGCCGTCGATGCACATGCCCAGATCATTGTCGCGCAAGAACTGACCCAGCACGGCAGCGATCAGGGCCAGTTGGTGCCCCTGATCGAGGCCATCGAGAGCAATCTTGGCCGCAAGCCGCGGCAGGCCTCAGCGGATTCCGGCTACTGCAGCGAAGCCAATCTCGAAGCGCTCGACACACGCAGCATCGATGGCTATGTCGCGCCCGGACGCGCCAAGCACCCGACAGTAGCGAACGGAAAAGTCGGCGGCCCGCTGACACAGGCCATGCGAAAGAAGATCGACGATGGCGGCTTCGAAACACCCTACCGATTGCGAAAGCAAGTGGTGGAGCCGGTGTTCGGGCAGATCAAACAGGCAAGAGGCTTCCGCCAGTTCCTGTTGCGGGGCATCGAGAAAGTGCGCGCCGAGTGGACAATGATCTGCACCGTCCATAACCTCCTCAAGCTGTTCAACCTCGCAAACGCAGCCTGAGCCTGCTACTCTACAACAAATGCCCGTCACGAAAACATATCTGGACGGGCTCCTAGCACATCGGCGCAAATGAAACGGCGGCGCGAAATTCCGCGCGGCGGCTATTCCGCGGCTTGCAGCATCACCGGCTGCGGCACGCGCGCGATCCAGCCATCGATGAAACGCTTCAGCCAGGCGCGCTCGGCGGCATCGTGCACGGCGCGCTCAGTGAAGTGCAGATGGCCCGGTTGAGCGCCCGGCGAATCCATCCGCACACACCCGCGTGTGGTCCAGCGATGCATCATCGCGTAGGTCACGTCGGGATGGAATTGCAGGCCGAAGGCGTTGCCGAACTGGAACGCCTGCACCGGGAAATCATCGCCCGCGGCGAGCAGCTCCGCGCCGTCGGGCAATCGAAATCCTTCGCCATGCCAGTGATAGACGCGCGCCGGCCAGTCCGGGCACAATGCGCGGCCCGCCGCCGAAGGCCTGATCGGGTAATAGCCGACCTCGACCCGGCCTTGCCGATGCGGCGCGACGTCGGCGCCGAGCTGCCGCGCCAGCATCTGGGCGCCGAGGCAGATACCCAGGAACGGGCGCTGCTCGCGCAGCGGGATCGCGATCCAGTCGATCTCGCGCCGCACATAGTCGTCGGGATCGTTGGCGCTCATCGGGCCACCGAAGATCACCGCGCCGGCATGCGCCTCGAGCGTGTCGGGCAGCGCATCGCCGAAGCGCGGACGGCGGATATCGAGGGGGTAGCCCAGCGCGCGCAGCGCGTTGCCGATCCGGCCGGGCGTCGATGTCTCCCGATGCAGCACGATCAGCACCGGCCGTAGCAACGCTTGGTCCGCCGGCGTGACCGCGGCCGGCCTTCGGCTCGCGAAGGGCACCACGACACGGCTTTGGTCAGACCGGAACGACATTGCCTCTGCTTGAAGATTTGGCCTCTGCTTGAAGATTCGGCACGTAAGGCGCGATCATAGCTAAGCGGTCGTTAACATCGTGTGAGTTTGCGCACACCCGTGCGAAGCAAATCGCGGGCCAGAAACAGCCTTAACAGCGATGCTGGGGGTGTTTTGGAAGCTCTACCGCTTGCGCAGCTGAAAACCGCCGACCGCGGTCAGGATGAAGGAGCGCGGAAACAGCCGGAGCAGGAACGGCACAAGCTTGATGAAGGCGCCGGGCAGCACGGCGCGCTTGTTGGCCATCAGGCCGCGATAGGCCTGGCGGGCGACCTCCGCCGGCGCAACGTTGAGGATGGCAGAATCGAATCCGGGGGCAAAGCCGGCGCGGTCCTGGAACTCGGACGGCACCGGACCCGGGCAAACCACGGTGACGCGCACGCCCTTCGGCGCCAGTTCACAGCGCAACGCCTCGGAAAACGACAGCACATAGGCCTTGCTGGCATAGTAAACCGCCATGCCGGGGCCCGGCAGGAATCCGGCGATCGAGCCGAGATTGAGGATGCCGCCGCGATTGCGGATCAGCTGGTCGGCAAAGCGCAGCGTCAGATCGGTCAGTGCCCGGATGTTGACGTTGATCATATTGAGCTGTTCGGCACGGTCGCGCTCAACGGCAAGGCCGAACAGGCCGAAACCGGCATTATTGACCAGATATTCGACCTCGACCCCTGCCTCGGTCAGGGCCTGCGCGATCCGATCGCCGGCATCGGGTTGCTGGAGATCACAGGGGATCACGATCGGCGCCGTGCCGCCCTTGGCCCCGAGCTCGTCGGCGAGCACCTTCAGGCGATCGGCGCGCCGCGCCACCAGCGCCACGCGGTGGCCATTTGATGCAAACACGCGCGCCAGTTCGGTGCCTATGCCCGCCGATGCCCCGGTTATCAGCGTCACACGCTCAGCCACGATCAAACTCTTACTGCAAATTCTAGTGAGGTCCCCAACAGGTCGACGAGAGCATAGGCATGCGGTGGGACGCAAGCCGTGTGTAAGCTTGTGGACAGCGGCTAGGCGCTGGTTTGGCAATGAAACGCCAGATTTTCAGTCGGATTGCCCGCAATCGCGGCGGACATTAAAGTTTCGTCATCCGAGACGCCGGAAACGGGCCTCCGCTTGCGCGCCGGCCATCGTGTCAGATTGCCGCGTCCGCGGTGCCCCAGGGGCCTTTTGGCAGCGCCGCCTGCTTCTCGGCGACCCGATGCTTGAGGTCGATGCGGTCGCGCGAGGAAATGCCGAGCAGATCGGCGGCGCGCCAGACCACATTGTCCTCGAACTCGCTGACCTGGCCGTCGGCATAGACCAGCTCCCACATCATCTCGACGATGCGCAGCCGTCCCTCCTCGTTCACCGAGCGCATGATCACGCTGGTAAAGTGATAGAGATCCACGGCTTCGCCCTCGACCCGCATGGCGGAGGCGATCAGCTTGTCGGCGGTGCCGGGATCGAGCTGAAACCGGCTCTCGATCAGGCTGTGCAGCTTGCGCTTTTCGGCCACTGTCGGTTCGCCGTCGAGCGAGACGACATGCACCAGCAGCGCGGTCGCCGCCAGCCGATAATCGCCGTCGTCGAAGCTGCGGTCGGCCTGTGCATCGGGGGAGACGATATCGGCAATGAATTGGCGGAGTCCGTCGAGCATCGCTCTCTCTGTGGAATGAAGCCTGTTTGATCTGAGCATGATCGGGATCATGCCCTGTTGAAATCTATATGGCGTGGAAACAGAACCGGCGCAATCCGCGCGGGTTCCCGCAGCGGCATTACGTTTCGGCAAGCATTACGTTTCAGCAATATGACTACGGTATCTCGTACACCACGAGCTTGTCGGCAATGCCGCGCAACGCCGCTTCCTTCTGGATCGGCTTGATCGCCTCGCGATCGAGAATGCCCGCGACCTCCGCCGATTCCATCACCGGCTGGGTCAGGTGGATTTCCTGCGACGTCGACAGGCTCTGCACCCGTGCCGCGATATTCACGGTCTGGCCGAAATAATCCTGCCGCTCGTTCAGCGTCACCGCGAGGCACGGTCCCTCATGGATGCCTATCTTGACGATCAGATCTTCCTTGCCGCGCTCGGTGTTGAGCTGCTTCATCGCGGCGCGCATGCGCAGGCCCGCCGACAAGGCGTGCTCGGGCCGGATGAAGGTCGCCATCACGGCGTCGCCGATCGTCTTGACCACAGCGCCGTGCTCGGAGGCGATGATCTCGAGCAGCGCGTGGAAATGCGCGCGCACCAGATCGAACGCGGCGAGATCGCCGACCCGCTCATAGAGCGCGGTCGAGCCCTTCAGATCGGTGAACAGGAAGGTCAGCGCGGTGATCTTCAGCCGCTGGTCGACGGTGAGATTGTCGGCCTTGAACACATCGCGGAAGGTCTGGTTCGACAGCATCCGCTTTGCGGTCAGGATCGGCTTGCGCTTGCCGAGCAATTTGTGCAGTGGATCGCCCGCGATCCATACCGACGGCAGCACGCGAACGTCGGCATGATTCTCCAGCGAGAGCCGCAGCGGTCCAGGCCGCATCGTCGAGGTGCCGGTCGGCGCATGCGACTGGTTGAATGCGATCGAGAACTGCTGGCGATCGGTGGTGGGCTCGCCTTCGACGGCAAAGAAGTGCGCCGAATGCGTCACCGGCTCGAACACGATGACGAATTCACTGGGCAGATTGAGCGACAGGATCGCCTTCTCGCCGGGCGGCAATTCGAGCCCTTCCAACGTCACCTCGTTGATCAGGGTCGACACCGAGCTCTCGTCGAACTCGATCCCCGAACTCCAGAATATCTGCCGGAAATATTCCCAGATCGGCAGCGTGTTCGGCTCGTGCGCGGCAATGCGACGGACCCGCGGGCTGACGGTGAAGGCAACCTCGACCAGCTCGTCGACGGACGCCTCGTAACCGGCTGCGCAGAGCGCGCAATTGTAGTCGTCATGGCGCAGCGACTTCAGCGTCGAATGCGCATCGAGCACGCCGCCGCACCCCGGACAGAGCACGTTCCAGCTCATGTCGAACAGGCCAAGCCGGGAGGCATGCAGGAAGCCGGAGATCACCTGCTCCTCGTCGAGCCCGGTGCGGCGCGAGAAATCCAGAACGTTGATGCGATTAAGCTCGCGATCATGGCCGTCAGTGATCAGTTGCTGCATGGCATCGACGACGGCCGGATCGGTCGTCTGCCTGAGGACTGCGAAATGGGCCTGCGTATCGCTCATGGTGAGCACCTAGGTGAGCATTGGGACACCGCCGCGCAAGGTTAGCGCGGCTTGATCGTAAACACCGGGGATCGGTTCGGCTGTGTCGTCACCACGCCGATCGGAACCACTGGATCCTTGTCGGCCAGCGCGACGCGGAACGCGCCGATAAGCTTCGCAAGCGCAAGCGTCGCCTCGACCAGCGCGAAATGCGCGCCGATGCAGACCCGCGCGCCGACCCCGAACGGCAGATAGGCGAAGCGATCGGGCGGCGTCTCCGTCATGAAACGCTGCGGCACGAACGCGTTCGGCTCGCGCCACAGTTTTTCATGCCGGTGCAACAGCCACGGCGCGATCAGGATCACGTCATGCTTCCTGACCGAACGACCCGCGATAGTATCGGGCCCGCCTGCCGCGCGCGCGATCAAAAACGCCGGCGGATAGAGCCGCATGGTTTCATCGACCACGGCGCGGGTGAATTTCAGCCGCTCGATGTCGAGCACGCCTGAGCTCGCCGCACTCCCGACTTCTGCTGCCAATTGCTCCTGGGTCTCGGGATCGAGCGCCAGCAGATAGAGCGCCCAGAACAGCGCGGTCGCGGTCGTCTCGTGGCCCGCCAGGATCATGGTGGCGACCTGGTCGCCGAGCTGGGCGTCGGTGAAGGCCTGGCCGGTTTCGGGATCGCGCGCGGCACCCATCAGGTCGAACAGGTCGCGGGCCGGCGCGTTGTCATCCTTGCCGGCGGCGCGGCGCTCGGCCATCAGCATGCCGACAAAAGCAGTCCAGCGCTTGCGGAAACGGGCGCGCCGGAAATCCTGCGGGGTCGGCCAGCTCAAGGGCAACACCAGGTCGAGCATATGCGGCCGCGCCAGCGTGTTGCCATATTCCATCACGAAGTCGCGCAGCGCGGCACCGTGCCGATCCATGCCGAACGAGAACATGGTGCGGCCGGCGATCTCCAGCGTCATGCGCTGCATCGCCTCGCGCAGATCGACGGGACCGCCGCTCGCGGCCTTCAGCTTGGCGATCGTCTCGTCGACTGCTGCAATCATGGAGGGCACCAGCGTCGTCACCGCGCGCGGCGTGAACGCCGGTGCCAGCGTGCGGCGCTGATGCTTCCATGCCCGGCCCTCGGCGATCAGAAGTCCCTCGCCCAGCATCGGACGCAGCACGCGCAGCCCGGCCGGCGTACGGGTATAGTTCTCGTAATTGTCGACCAGCACGTGGCGGATCGCATCCGGCGTGTTGAGAATGAAGCTCGAGTGCCGGAGGAAGCGGCCCTGGACGATATCGTCCTCATAGGCGCGCTGCCCCCAGGTCTCGATCGGCGAGTTGCGCATCACCCGCATCCGCTGCAGCGCGGTCATATCGTCGGGCGCGCGCGGCGGCGCCGGCGGGACCAGGGGCCGCCGCGTGACCGTGATGTCGTAGACTTCGGCTATGCTCATGGTCCTCGCTTCCTGCCTCACGCAACGGCCGATCCAGCCACGCGATCCCGGCGCCATGAAGGCGCGCGGACCTTCACCAGACCTAATAAGTCAGCTCGGCGACCGCAATGCGATTCTCCAATGCCGGCCAGGTCCGCATCACGATGCGCTCCTGGTTGAAGATTCCTTGCCGTCGAACAGCACGATATCGCGCGGTAGTCCGAAATAGCCGCGCGGCCGCGACATCAGCACGATGGCGCCTGCGCCGGCATCTGCGGCGAGCTGCGGCCGCGCCGCGCGCAGATGCACGATCTCGGACGAGCGCGGAAACGGCGAGCGATAGATGTGCGTCGTCATCGCATCGGGCGAGGTCAGCACGAATTCGAGCGGCCAGGACGGATCGACCTGCGCCGGACCCCAGCGGCCGTCGGCGCCGGTCTGCGAGCTGTGCAGCGGCCCGCCCCTGCGCTCGCCGGTCTCCGCCGACACATGGTAGATGTCGACCGTGGCGCCCGGCACCGGACGGTTGGTCTGCACGCCGCCGGGCGTGCCCGTGACGAGGCCGCTCAGCCGCACCGCCGTCTCCGGCACGATCTCGATCCGCGACGGCTCGTGCCCCGCGATGAACCGGTAGATCTCGCGAAACGCCCGTGGATGAAACCCGGTCTCGCGATGGTCCACCGCGCCGAGCACCAGGTTGGTCGCGCCTTTCAGCGCCGGGCCTTCCGCCGTGACATTGGTCGGCGTGCCCGGCTTGCCGACGAAGCGGCCGTCGGCTTGCGCATATTTGTCGAGACCATCGCTGCGCAAGGTCAGGAATGCGGTGCCAACAGTCACTTCGCTGTCGCCGTCGTTCAGGGCGCGCAAGAACGGACCGCGTCCATTGAACTCGTTGCCGAGACCGTCATCCCACGCATACACACCGTGATTGGGCGTGCCGCACAGCACCGCGTGGCTGACGTCGCCGCCGCCACCGTTCTTGATGTAGTTGCGGATCGCATTGCCGCCGCGGGAATTGCCGACCAGCGCGATGCGCGCGGCGCCGCTGCGCTGCTTGAGCTCCCTCACCGCCTCGGCGAGCTCGCGGTGCTGGTCCTCGGTCGAGGAGCGGTTGGCCTGCTCGACCTTGTCGTCGGTGCGCGCCAGCGGGTCGGTGAAATTGAGCGCGGCCAGGCGCTCGCGCGGCACGCCGTTCGTCTCCATCCGCCAGAGCGTCGTCATCCAGAGCGGCGCGTGATCGCCATTGCCCTGCACGAACAGGATCGGCGGGATGTCGCCGGCCGGCGCCGGCTGCGCCAAGGCCGACTGAGCCAGGGCCGGGGCGGCAAGCCGGCCCGCCAGCAGGGACAGCGCGCCGGCCCCTTGCAGAATTCTCCGCCGCGACAGCGCCATCGATTCCCCTTCCCCAAGCCTTTCAGGGCTTTAGCTGTGCCCTACGCCCGCCAAGGATACCGTAATTGCTGGACAGGACACGCGTTTCGCGGGCATCAGTTGATGCTGCCGGAATCATTCAACAAGCTATAGCAGGCCAAGCGGAACCGGATATGACCGAAGCGCGGAAGCGTCCCGACAGTATCACTGCACCGTTGCGGCATTCAATCTTCAGGCGAATCTGGCTCGCCAGCCTGCTCTCCAATCTCGGCATCCTCATCCAGGGCGTCGGCGCCGCCTGGGCGATGACGCAGATGAGCTCGGAGGCCGACAAGGTCGCCCTGGTGCAGACCGCGCTGATGCTGCCGGTGATGCTGATCTCGATGCCGGCCGGCGCCATCGCCGACATGCATGACCGCCGCATCGTCGCGCTGGTGTCGCTGGCGATCGCGCTGGCCGGCGCCACCACCCTGACGGTGCTGGCCTGGCTCAATCTGGTGACGCCGAACATCCTGCTCGCGCTGTGCTTCGTCGTCGGCAGCGGCATGGCGCTGTTCGGTCCGGCCTGGCAATCCTCGGTCAGCGAGCAGGTGCCGTCGGAGACGCTGCCTGCCGCGGTCGCGCTGAACGGCATCAGCTACAACATCGCGCGCAGCTTCGGCCCCGCGATCGGCGGCATCGTGGTGGCCTCCGCAGGTGCGGTGGCGGCCTTCGCGGCCAATGCCGTGCTGTATCTGCCGCTGCTCGTCGTGCTGTTCATGTGGAATCGCGTCAGCGAACCGTCGCGGCTGCCGCGCGAACGGCTGAACCGCGCCATCGTCTCCGGCGTGCGCTACATCACCAACTCGCCGTCGATCAGGATCGTGCTGACCCGCACCATGGTGACCGGCATCATCGGCGGCTCGGTCTCGGCGCTGATGCCGCTGGTGGCGCGCGACCTGCTGCATGGCGGCGCGCAGACCTACGGCATCATGCTCGGCGCGTTCGGCATGGGCGCCGTGATCGGCGCGCTCAACATCAGCGAGATCCGCAGCCGGCTCAGCGGCGAAGCCGCGATTCGCGCCTGTGCGCTGTCGATGGGCGCGGCGATCGCCGCAGTCGCCCTGAGCAAGGAGCCGGTGATCACCGCCGCAGCACTGGTGGTTGCCGGTGCGGCGTGGATGCTCGCGGTCGCGCTGTTCAATATCGGCGTGCAGCTCTCGGCGCCGCGCTGGGTCGCCGGCCGTTCGCTGGCGGCCTTTCAAGCCTCGATCGCCGGCGGCATCGCAATCGGAAGCTGGGGCTGGGGACGTATCACGGATTTGGGCGGCGTCGAGATGGCGCTGCTGATCTCCGCCGGCTTGATGCTGCTGTCGCCGCTGCTCGGCCTCTGGCTGCGGATGCCGCCGATTGGCGCGCGCAACGAGGACGCGACGGAAGCGCTGGCCGATCCCGAGGTGCGGCTGCAACTTTCTGGACGTAGCGGGCCGCTGGTGGTCGAGATCGAATACCGGGTGGCGCAGGAGAATGCCCGCGCCTTCCATAATGTGATGCAGGATGTGCAGCTCAGCCGGCAGCGCAATGGCGCCTATGGCTGGTCGATCGCGCGCGACATCGCCGATCCCGAATTGTGGACCGAGCGCTATCATTGCCCGACCTGGCTCGATTTCCTGCGCCAGCGCAACCGCGCCACCCAGATCGAACGCGAACTGCACCAGAAGGCGGCCGACTTCCACATCGGCGCCGAGCCGGTCCGCGTGCGCCGGATGCTGGAGCGCCCGTTCGGATCGGTGCGCTGGAAGGACGAGACCCCGGACCGCGCCGCCAAGGAGGTGATCCCGGTGGTCGCGACCGCGGCGGGAAGTAGCACCTGATCCGGCGACCGCCCCGCAATCGCCTCTCCCCACGACGGGGCATCGCAACGGATCTGGCCCTCGGCCGGACTGCCGGCTGATCTCATCGAGCCGATCAAGGCGGCGCCACCCGGCGAGTCGCGTCACCGCGTCGCTTGGTAAATTTGAGCGCCGACGCCTAGACTTGCGGCCAACATAGAAAACGACCGACCCACCCAAGGGCCGTTCACCTCGGGAGAACACCATGATCACACGAACCAAGGACAAGACTTCCAGTCGTCGTCGCTTTCTGAAAGCGGCTGCGGCAGGCGCTGCCACCGCCGTCGTCGCCCCGACCGTCGTCAGCGCCCAAGGGCCGATCAACATGCGCTGGCAGAGCACCTGGCCCTCGAAGGATATTTTCCACGAATACGCCCTCGACTACGCGAAAAAGGTCAACGACATGACCGGCGGCGATCTCAAGATCGAGGTGCTCCCGGCGGGTGCCGTGGTGCCCGCGTTCGGCTTGCTCGACGCGGTATCCAAAGGCGTGCTCGACGGCGGCCACGGCGTGCTCGTCTATCACTACGGCAAGCAGACGGCGCTCGCCCTGTGGGGCTCGGGACCCGCTTTCGGCATGGATGCCAACATGCTGCTGGCCTGGCACAAATACGGCGGCGGCAAGGAGTTGCTCGCCAAGCTGTACGAGTCGATCGGCGCCAATGTCGTCTCATTCCCCTACGGACCGATGCCGACTCAACCGCTCGGCTGGTTCAAGAAGCCGATCTCCAAGACCGAGGATCTCAAGGGGCTCAAATTCCGGACGGTCGGCATCTCCATCGACCTGTATTCGGCGCAGGGCGCCGCGGTCAACGCCTTGCCGGGCGGCGAAATCGTCTCGGCAATGGACCGCGGCCTGCTCGATGCGGCCGAGTTTAACAACGCCACGTCCGATCGCGTGCTCGGATTCCCCGACGTCTCCAAGATCTGCATGCTGCAGAGCTACCATCAGAACGCCGAGCAATTCGAGATCACTTTCAACAGGACGAAATACGATGCGCTGCCCGACAAGATGAAGGCCATCATATCGAACGCCGTCGAAGCGGCTTCGGCCGAAATGTCATGGAAGGCGATCGATCGCTACTCGAAGGACTACATCGAGCTGCAGACCAAGGATAACGTCAAGTTCTACAAGACGCCCGACAGCATCCTGAAGCAGCAGCTCGTACTCTACGACGACATCGTGAAGAAGAAGGCTGCGGAAAATCCGATCTTCAAGGAGATCCTGCAATCGCAGATCGCCTTCGCGAAAAGGGCTTTGCAATGGGAGATGGATACAGTGGTCAGCCGCCGCACGGCGTTTGAACACTATTTTGGCGCCAACGCGGCGGCCAAGAATATCTGATCCTGCTTGCCGCAAGGCGACATCCAGGGCACGACCCGGATGGCGCTTTGTGCCATGGCACTGTCTAGCGCCGGGTGGTCGTACCACATGAGCGTCCAGGGTTTTCTGTACTCGATTGATCGCCTGAGTACCTGGGTCGGCAAGGCCGCAGCCTGGCTGATCATCCTGTTGATGAGCGTCGTCTGCGTCGAAGTGTTCAAGCGCTACGTCATGAACATGCCGACGGCGTGGATCTTCGATCTCGACAACATGCTGTACGGCACGCTGTTCATGCTCTGTGGCGGCTACACGCTGGCGCAGAACGCCCATGTCCGCGGCGACTTCCTCTATTCCTCGATGCGGCCGCGCACCCAGGCCTCGCTGGACCTCGTGCTGTACATCGTTTTCTTCCTGCCCGGCATCGCAGCGCTGATCTATGCCGGCACCTTCTACGCTGCGGACTCCTGGCGGATCGCCGAGCACTCCAACGTGACGGCGGATGGCCCGCCGATCTACCACTTCAAATCGGTGATACCGATCGCCGGCGCGCTGATCATGCTGCAGGGGCTGGCTGAGATCGTGCGCTGCATCGCGTGCCTGAAGACGGGCGAATGGCCGGGCCGGCTCGCCGACGTCACCGAGATCGATGTGGTCGAACAGCAGCTCGCGCAAAGCGAATATGTCGATGAGGAATCGCGCAAGCTCGCCATCGAGGGCGCGCAGCGGATCGACGAAATGGCACGGCAGCGCGGCATGGGCGGGGACGTGAACACATGAGCGATCCGGCACTCGGTCTGTTGATGCTGGCGCTTATCGTCGTCGTCATCATGATGGGATTTGCCACGGCCTTCACGCTGATGGGGCTGGGCATGTTCTTCGGCTTCATCGCCTTCTACGACCCGGCGCAGCACTGGACGCAGAACCGCGTCTTCGAGCTGATGGTCCAGCGCACCTACGGCGCGATGACCAACGACGTGCTGATTTCCATCCCGCTGTTCGTGCTGATGGGATACGTGATGGAGCGCGGCGCGCTAGTCGACAAGATGTTCCATTCGATCCAGCTCGCGTTCCGCCGCATGCCGGCCTCGCTCGCGGTCACGACCCTGATCGTCTGCACATTCTGGGGGATCGCCAGCGGACTGGTCGGTGCGGTGGTCGTGTTGATGGGCGTGATCGCCTTCAATCCGATGCTGCGGGCCGGCTATGACGTCAAGCTCGCGTCCGGCGTCATCACCGCCGGCGGCACGCTCGGGATCCTCATCCCGCCCTCGGTGATGATCATCGTCTATGCGGCGGTTGCCGGACAATCCATCGTCAAGCTGTACGCGGCCGCGATGTTCCCGGGCTTTTTCCTGGCCTTCCTATACCTGGTCTATATCGTGGCTTGGGCACTGATAAATCCAAAAATCGCTCCGCCCTTGCCGGAGGAGCAGACCCGGGTCGAGGTCCCTGCCTGGATCACCAGATTTGAGACGCTCTATTCGCCCAACCTGTTCGTCGCCCTGCTGAAGGCTCTGATTTCGCCCGGCAAGGCAAGGAGCGTCGAGTTCGACGGCAAGCCGATGAGCTATCGGGCGATCTTGCAGAATGGCCTGGTTGCGCTGGTGCCGTTCCTGTTGACCGCTGGCACGCTGTCAACCGTCTGGTGGTACGTCGTGATCCACCAGCAGGCGGCCGCGGCATCGGGAGCGGTCGAGGGTCTGGAGCAATTGGGCAGTGCCGTATCGGCGGAACCGACGCGCGCCGACAAGGGGCCGGACTTCCAGTTCTATCTCTGGTTCGCCGTCAGCGCGGCTATCCTGGCCCTGTGGACCGCGCGTTCCTATTGGCGCATGAACGGCGAGCGCTTCGAGGTGCTCAAGCTCCTGACCTCGTCCGTGATGCCGCTCGGTATCCTCACCGCGGTCGTGCTGGCCGTGATCCTGTTTGGCATCACGACCGCGACCGAGTCCGCTGCTGTCGGCGCCGCCGGCGCTTTCCTCCTCGCCGTGCAAGCCCGCACGCTGGACTGGAAGCGCACAAAGGAAGCGGTGTTCCTGACCGCCAAGACCACCGCGATGGTGTGCTGGCTGTTCGTCGGCTCCGCACTGTTCTCGGCGGTGTTCGCCATCCTCGGCGGTCAGGCCCTGCTGGAAAGCTGGGTGCTCTCGCTCAACATGACGCCCGTGCAGTTCATGATCCTGTCGCAGGCGATCATCTTCCTGCTCGGCTGGCCGCTCGAATGGACCGAGATCATTATCATCTTCGTGCCCATCTTCCTGCCCATGCTGAAGCACTTCAACATCGACCCGATCCTGTGGGGCACGCTGGTGTTCGTGAACCTGCAGGCGGCGTTCCTTTCGCCGCCGGTTGCCATGTCGGCGTTCTACCTCAAGGGCGTCGCACCAAAGCACGTCACACTCAACCAGATCTTCGCCGGCATGATGCCCTACATGCTGATCGTGATCCTTTGCATGGTGATCATGTATCTCTGGCCGGGGATGACGCTGTGGCTGCCGAACTACCTCTATGGCGGCTGAGGTGTGATAACGGCTTTTACTGCCCGTGATCGATCAGCGTCTGCTGGCACGCCTTGCTCAGCCGGGCGCGATTTTGCTTCAGGCAGGCCAAAACGACCTGATCGCCCTCGCTGAGATGGGCGCGGCAGAACCGCGAGGCATCGCGTGAGCAGGCATCACGCCCCTGCTGCTGTGCCGAGGCGGCCGACGTCAACAGAACCAGCGGAACGACGGCGAACAGAAATCGGGTCATCTTTCAAAGCCTCTACAAAAGCGTTTTCGAGCGAAGCCTGTCCCGCACTTGATGCGGGATGGGTACCGGTTCGCGTAAAGAAAACGCGTCAATACAAGAACCTGGAGCCCCGTTCCGATTCCATCGGAACGGACAAAGGCTCCAGCGAATGCGCCGCTGGTCTATAGCGTTTCAGTGCCGCGGAGAAGCTTGAAACGGCGGAGCGAGCCGGCTCCGCCGGAGACGGCCGCCCGGGGACGGCCTGCGTCTCGTCGCCGCAGGCCTGCCCGCTGCGATCCGGCGCCAATCACTCTGCGGCGGCCGTGCGCTGTGCGGCGAGATCGCGATCCAGCCGAGATCCCGAACATTCCGGGGATCACCGCCTGCATGGTCAATAATCGCTTCCAGCTGAGCGGCGGCTGGGTAAGGACCGCTTTTTCTTGCCGTTCCGGCGCCGTGTTGGGATCGCGTTAAGACCTTGTTGGCATTAATCGCTCGTTACGGCTGTGGCGTATCCCGAGTTCCGAGAGAGTAGAAGCGATGCGTAGTGCGTTGGGCCTGATGCTGGCCAGTGTTGTAACGGCGATCGTGATCGCCGGTGTGTGGTTCTGGACCTCCTCCCCGCGTGCCGACGCGGCTCCTCCGCAAACCACGGCCGCAGCCAAGGCCGAGCCGCTTCCGGCGGCGGCGAAACAGGCCGCCAGGGACGATGTCGAGACGACCGCCGCGCTGTCGAAGCGCGCCGATGCCACCCAGGCGGCAGCCCCGGCCGCGGCCCCCGCGCCGGCGCCGATGCCGGCTCCCGTCGCGGCCGCACCCAAATGCGCCAACCCCGATGCGCTGGGCATCAGCCGCACCGTCGTGGTCGACACCAATGGCGGCCCGGGCTTCGGCTTCCTGCAGTACAAGCAGTATGACTTCCTGACCGACAAGGAGGTCGTGCTGACCTTCGACGACGGTCCGTGGCCGACCACGCCCGCCGTGCTCAAGGCGCTGGCGGATGAATGCACCAAGGCGGTGTTCTTCCCGATCGGCCTGCACACCACCTATCACCCTGACATCCTCCGCCAGGTCGCCGCCGCCGGCCACACCATCGGCGCCCACACCTGGTCGCATGCGCATCTGGCGAACAAGAAGCTCACCGAGCAGCAGGCCAAGGACGAGATCGAGAAAGGCTTCAGCGCGGTGAAGCTGGCGCTGGGCGCCAACCCGGCCCCGTTCTTCCGTTTCCCGGCACTGGCGCATACGCCGGCGACAACCGCCTATCTCGGCACCCGCAACATCGCGATGTTCTCCGTCGACGTCGACTCCAACGACTTCAAGTCCAAGAGCGCGGACGAGGTGATCAACAACGTGATGACCAAGCTCGACAAGGAGCACAAGGGCATCATCCTGATGCACGACCTGCAGAAGCACACCGCGCAGGCGCTGCCGACGCTGCTGCGCAAGCTGAAGGCAGGCGGCTACAAGGTGGTCTGGATGAAGGCCAAGACCCAGCTCGAGACGCTGCCCGAATACGACGCGATGATGGCGAAGACCGAGAAGCCGATCGCAACGGGCCGGCCAATCGGCAACGTCGTGCAGACGGTCGCCGAGTAACGCAGCGGACGCACTCTCAACGCAAAGCGCCCCTGGATCCGATCCAGGGGCGCTTTCGCTTTCTGATCGCAGCCACCTTCTGCTGGTCCGCCACGGCCGGACGACGTTGAACGCTTATGCGCCTTCGAGAGTGGCACCATCACGCCCGGTGGCTGCGGCTCCCACCAAAATATCGAAAACAACCCCATGCAAAGTAGCAAGAGAGCATCGCACTTAGGGCGCATTGGATTGATTTTGCTCGAAATTTCTTGCGCGATTCTTAAAACGGACCACGAAAAGGACCACAGAATTGCGGGGTTGCCGAGGATAAATCGCGTGTTTGAACGTTGCACAGAACGACTAGACCGAGCGGCATGCAGCGATGAAGCGGCGCGATCGCTAGGCTTGTTAGCTGATCCGCAGCTTCGCTCGCTCGTAGATCTGTACTTCGGCCTGATGCAGAAGTTCCACTACATCCGCGAATCGCTCCCGATCGATTGCGTAGCTCAACCGCTCTCAGTGCACGACGAGGTAGTAGGTGTCGCCGTAGTCTCCGATTCCGCGCTGAACTTGGCGGTGGCGCATTGAACCGTACTCTTCTCACGCCCCTGCGGACTCGATGTAAACAGACGTTCGCTCGGGGACATCTCGGCTGAACTCGCCCGGGTCGGCTTTACCAGGGAGAGCGGTAAGCCATATGCCTCCACGGCAATTGCCCGTATGCTTGGCGAGATCAAGACGTGATAAGCGGCCGCAATGGTCAGGGTGGTCGTAGTTGTACGAGTCGGGGGCGGAATGCTCGATAAATCAGTACGTTGGATGACGCTTGAGGAGCTGGAGCGACATCTCTGGCAGGCTGCGGATATCCTCCGCGGTCACGTCGATGCGGGGAAGTTCAAGGACTACATATTCGCTCTCTTGTTCTACCGGCGCCTCTGTGACGTGTGGGACGAGGAATTTGAGGTTCTGCTGGCTGAGACTGGAGATCGGGAGGAGGCTGCCGATCCCGACGAGCACCGCTTCCATGTTCCGCCGCAGCATCACTGGACCGCTGTTAGGAAGCACTCCACCCAGATCGGCCAGCATTTGAACAACGCCTTCGCCGCTATTGAAGATGCCAACCTGCGTCTTCGCGGCGTGTTCGGTGACGTGGACTTTGCCAATCAGGAACGCTTCCCCGACGCCCGACTGGAGAAGCTGCTCGCCCACTTCGAGAAACACCGGCTGCGGAACAGGGACGTCCCGCCTGACATGCTAGGCGACGCCTACATGTATCTGATCGAGCAGTTCGCGGAGGGCGCAGGCAAGAAGGGCGGCGAGTTTTATACCCCGCGGCAGGTCGTAAAGCTGATCGTCGAGTGCCTCGATCCCCAACCCGGTATGTCGATCTACGATCCAACCTGCGGCTCGGGTGGCATGCTGCTGGAGGCGGTCCAGCACCTGAAGCACAAGGGTCAAGACCCGCGCAGCCTGTCGCTCTATGGGCAGGAGAAGGAATTGGACACTTGGGCCATCGCCCAGATCAATCTGTTCCTCCACGACATCGACGACGCTTTCATTGGCAAAGGCGACACCATCCTCGACCCCAAGCGATACGACCCCCGTGCGCAGGAGTTCACGCCCGGCGTCGGCGCCTACGACAGAGTGATGGCCAACCCGCCCTTCTCGCAGAAGGTCTGGGGTCACGAGGTTTGGGTCAACGGCGATCCGTTCGGTCGTGATGTGTACGGAGTGCCGCCCAAGGGCTACGGCGACCTCGCCTTCGTTCAGCACATGATCGCCTCGCTAAAGGACGACGGTATGCTGGGCGTTGTGGTGCCGCATGGCGTGCTGTTCCGGGGAGGTGCCGAGGGCCGCATTCGCGAGGGCATGTTGAAGGCCGACATCATCGAGGCGGTGATCGGGCTGGCGCCTAACTTGTTCTATGGTGCGGGCATACCGGCCGCGATCCTGATCGTCCGGAAAGCCAAACCCGCCGAGCGCAAGGGCAAGGTGCTGGTGATCAACGGCGACGCCACTTTCACATCGGGCAAGGCACAGAACCACCTGACCGACGCCAACGTGCGGATGTTAACGGATGCCTTCCATGGCTTCGTCGACATCGAGAAGCTGGCGCGCGTCGTGCCGGTGGTTGAGATCGCGGCCAACGGCTTCAACCTGAACATCAGCCGCTATGTCCAGACCGGCGCGGATGCCGAGGCTGTTGATGTGGCGGCCGAGGTCGCCAAACTCCACGACCTGATCGCCAAGCGCGACGAGGCAGAGGCGGTAATGTTTGGACACCTGAAAAGGCTCGGCTATGTCGAGTGAGGTGCCGAAGGGCTGGCTCCCAGCAAAACTGGGAGAGATAGCTGCGCTATCCGGCGGCACGACGCCGTCGAAGTCCAACGGCGCATATTGGACTCATGGGACGGTGCCGTGGGCGACACCATCGGATGTCACCTCGTTGCCTTTGGGGCAAACTCGGATAGCCACCACCGAAGCACAAGTTTCCGAGCGTGCGCTGAAGGAGTGCTCGCTCAAGCTTAATCCACCGAATACCGTCCTGATGACGTCGCGAGCGACCATCGGCTACGCGGTGATCAATGACATGCCAATGGCCACCAATCAGGGCTTCCTGAACTTTGCCTGTTCGAGCGACTGCGTCCCCGAATTTCTCTGTCACTGGCTAAACGCGAAGAGGGACTTGCTGACGGCGGCGGCGGGCGGAAGCACCTTTAAAGAGTTGAGCAGAGGCACCGCGAAACTGCTGCCAATCCTCCTCCCCCCGGTCGATGAGCAGCGGCGGATCGCCGAGGTGCTGCGGTCGGTAGATGAAGCCATCTTGGCAAACAGAGCATCAATAATGCATATGTCCCGCGTGCGGGCTGCTACGCTTCACGCCGCGTTTGAGGAGTCTGCTTGGGAACCTGTGAAGCTCGGAGACCTTGGCCGATGGTCGAGTGGAGGCACACCTCCCAAGGCTGATCAATCTCTCTGGAACGGCGACGTTCCGTGGATTTGTCCTCGCGATATGAAAAGTCCGGTCGTCACTCGCGCTGAAAGTACCGTGGCTGAAAAAGCGATTGGGGGCGCGTGTAAGATGGTTCCGAACGGAACGCTGCTCCTTGTCGTACGGGGGATGATCCTCGCGAAGGCGATTCCCACTGCCACAACGGCGATGGCTGCCACTTACAATCAGGACATCAAGGCGTTTCATCCAAATGGTCGAGCTATCCCGAAGTTCGTCCAGCTGTGCCTGCAGCATCAAGAGCACGGTCTACTCAAGCAGGTGAACACGGCTACCCATGGGACCAAGAAGCTGGATGCTCATACCATCGCGGAAGTCGAAGTCCCCCTCCCTGATCTTCCCACCCAGATCGAGCTTTCGCAGACCATCACCGACATGGATTTGGCAATGGTGCGGTCAGGTGAGGAGCATATCCGTCTCGTCCGCATGAAGGCGGCTCTTCAGTCAGACCTCCTCTTCGGCCATGTGCGCGTGCCCGCATGAGCGAATACCGCCTCGCCGAAAAGCCCGCGCTCGATGCCCTGATGGCGATGGGTTACGTCGCGCTTCATCCCGAGGCGGCGATGGCGATGCGGCAGGAGGCGAACCGCGTCCTGCTGAAGCCCGTGCTGATCGAGGCTCTCCAGGCTTTGAACGAGGGGATGGGAGTCGAGGATGCCAAGGCGATCTACAGCGACCTCTCCACCTTGTCGGACGGTGAGGAATGGCAGCGGCGTCTGCGCGGTGCCTATTCCCGGCGACTGAAAGGCGAGGCCAAGGAGAAGCCGGTCGCTCTGATCGATTTTAAGCGGGCCGATAGGAACTGCTACCACGTCGTGCGTCAGTTCAAAGTTGAGGCGCAGCGGTCGCGGATCGCTGACCTTGTGGTATTTGTGAACGGCATCCCGCTGGTTGTGATCGAGGCCAAGTGTCCATTGAAGGCGGCGGACCGCTCTGGTCAGGCGTTCGAGCAGATCAAGCAGTATGAGCGCGACATCCCGCGCCTGTTCTATCCCAACGTCTTCAACATCGTCACCGACGGCATGGCGACGCTATATGGCGCGACCGGCGCCCCGTCGGAGTTCTTCGCCCCGTGGCCCGATCCGTGGCCGCGCTCGCGCGACGAGTTCGCCGACGACTTGACCAAAGACCTGTGGTGTCTGCTGGAGCCGTCGCGGCTGCTCGATCTCTTGGCCCACTTCATCGTCTTCGAGGCTGACCCCGACAACGGGCGGCGGATCAAGAAGGTTTGCCGCTATCAGCAGTTCCGGGCCGTTAACAAAGCGGTGAACCGCGTCGTCGAGGGGAGCAAGAAGAAGGGCCTGATCTGGCACACACAAGGCTCGGGCAAGAGCCTGACGATGGTGTTCCTTGCCCTGAAGCTGAAGACCCATCTGATGCTGGACGCGCCGACGCTTCAGAACCCCAACATCCTCGTTCTGACCGACCGGATTGATCTGGATGACCAAATTTCCAAGACCTTCGTCGCCTGTGGTCTACCCAACCCGAAACAGGCGGCTTGGGTGGGCGAACTGCGCGAGGCCGTGGCGCGTGGCGGCTCAGGCCAAATCCTGCTTTCGACCATCTTCAAGTTTCAAGGCTCCGACGAGCCGATCCCGAACTCAGAGGACTGGATCGTGCTGGTGGACGAGTGCCACCGCACGCAGGAGAAAGACCTCGGCGCCTTCCTTCAGGCGACCCTGCCTGACGCCCGCTACTTCGGCTTCACCGGCACACCCATCAAGAAGGCCGACAAGGACACCTATGCTCGCTTCAGCGAGCCGGGCGAGACCTACCTCGACAAATACGGGATCGACGACGCCGTGCGTGACGGCGCCACCGTGCCGATCCTCTACGAGGGTCGGAAGACCGAATGGTCGATCAACGAGGCCGAGATCGACATCGTGTTTGACCGCTGGTTCGTCGATCTATCCGACGAGAAGCGCGAGAAGTTGAAGCAGAGGGGCGTCAGCCTCGCCCTGATCGCCAAACACCCCGAACGCATCCGGCTAATCGCCCGCGACATCTGGGAGCACTTCAAGCAGACCTGCCGCCCGGATGGCTTCAAGGCACAGATCGTCGCCATCGATCGTGAGGCCGTCGTCCTCTACCGCGCTGCCTTGGTCGAGGTGATAGCCGCCGATCTGGCGAAAGGTGGCATGGCTGAGGCGGATGCGGCGTCGAAGGCTGACCGGATGATCGCCTGTGTCTTTTCCAAGAGCCAAGAGGACGACAAGCCGAGCGAAGACCCGGACGTAGAAGCCATCCGCACCGCGCTGCGCGCCTATTACCTCGACGCCGAAGGGGAGAAGGTCGCCAAAAAGGCGTTCAAGGGCAGCTCTGACGAGCCGAGCTTCCTGATTGTCTGCGATAAGCTGCTGACCGGCTTCGACGCGCCCAACGAGCACGTCATGTACCTGGACAAGCCGCTGCGCGAGCACGGCTTGCTGCAGGCCATTGCTCGCACCAATCGCACCTGCTCGATCAAGGGGCCAGATGGCACGGCAGTCGAGAAGCCGCACGGCCGGATCGTGGACTACATCGGCATCACGCAGCACCTCGACGACGCCCTGTCCTCCTATCGCGCCGAGGATGTTCAGAATGCCCTACGCGACCTCGATCTCCTGCGCCGTGATATGCGTGAAGCCCATGCCCGGTTCATGCGCCAGCGACGGCTGATGGGCCTCGACGGCATGGATGAGAAGGCGGCCACCTATGCCGCTGAGAAGCTAGTCTCCAATGGCCGCGAGGATGATTGGTTCGAGCTTCAGCGGTCGGGTCGTCACTTCGTGCGGACCTACGGCGACCTGTCACCCGATCCCGCGATCCTCCACTTTACCCAGGATATGAAGTGGACGGCGACATTCCTGAGGTTGGCCCAGCAGGCGATTACTAAGGACGAAAGTCTCGACTACCTGACCTACTCGGGCAAGATAAGGGACATGCTGCAGGATCACGTCCGCGCCACCGGCCTGACCACGACCGTCCGCCTCCGCAACATCACCGATCCTGACTTCAAGGACGACTTCCGAACCGAGGAGAAGTCAGAGGAAGAGCTTCACGAGGCGTTCGTGCGCAAGGCCGCTGAACTGAAGCGCGTCACCCGCGAACTGGTCGACAAGAACCCCGCCCAATACGGCCGCTTTTCCGAGCGGGTGCTGGAGATCATCCGCCGCTTCGAAGAAGGCCAGATCGCCGCCGCTGAGGGGCTCAAAGACTTCGAAGACCTGACTAGCGGGATCACGACCGAGGCGGGCGCCCATGACGAACTGGGCATGGACGAGCGCGCCTTCGCCATCCTGCGGATCATGGAGCCGCACGCGCCAGAAGGAGATCGGGCGCCTCTGCAAACGGTCGCCGTAGAAATCGGTGATCTCTATGCCAAGGCCCAAGCCAGCCAGCCGTCATGGTTCTTCATGGATGGATACAAGAAGCAGTTGCGGCGAGAAGTCCGCGGTCTGTTGCGTCCGCTTGTCTTGAACGACACCAACGTCCTCGGGGATGAGATCGAGGATTACGCGGTCCACGCCTATGCGGGAGTCCGCTGATGGGAGTGGTTCGTATCGGTCAGACCAAGGTCTCTTACGCCCTTCGACGGTCCGCCACCGTCTCCGAGCGACGTATCACCGTCACGCCGGGTCGCGTCGAGGTTCTGGCCCTGACGAGTGATGACGATGACGAGATCGATGCGTTCTTGAGGCGGAAGCGGCGGTGGCTGTTCAATGCCCTACGTGAGGTCGACCTGTATGCCGCCCGTCGCCCCCTCGTCCCTCGTTTTGCGACCGGTTCCAAGATCCCGTACCGGGGGCGGATGGCGCGTCTGACTGTCCGGCGGCATGATGGAGCGCATATCGAGATCAGCTACCACCGCGGATTTGTCGTCGATGTTCCGTCATGGGTCGGAGCAGATCATGACGCTGCGGTTGCCACCGAAATCTCTGTCTGGCTCAAGCAGCGAGTTCGCCGCGATGTCCGAGAGATTGCCTCTGCGTACGCGGCTAAGTTCAACCTCCAGCCTCGCTCGATCCGGGTCGCCGATATGAAAGGCGGATGGGGATCGTGCGGTCCCGCCGGCAATCTAACGGTCAACTGGCTGCTCGTTTTCGCGCCGAGATCGGTCCTAGAGTACGTGGTCGCCCACGAGTTGGCGCATCTTAGGCACCGCTCGCATGGGAGGGCCTTTTGGTCCTTTTTGCGGTCGATCATGCCCTCGTATGAAAAGCCCAAAGCCTGGCTCGATGTCCATCAGGCATCACTCGACGCTGAGTTTCTTCGGACAGTTGGATTCCGTTGAGACGATCGAAGGCGGGCTTGTGGGACCGGGTAGCTGCTTCCGGTATGCTTGAAGAAAGGTCGAAGCATTGCTTTAAGCACAGGCCAAGCATCAAATTGGCACGTACACCCGACTCGCTCAGATGGCACAGCCAGTTCGCTCAGAGCTTAGACCAAATCACTCGACCGGCGTACCAAACTTACTAAGATCGGGGAGATTTGATATTCCCGTTTTCATCAAGCGGTCGTGGCAGCTGAAAAAACTTGAATCAAGAGGGCACGTCTTCATAGCGTGTGCATCGCGTCGGTTGTACTCCATTCGATCCAAACCCAAGTTCTGTGCTTCCATCAAAGCGGAAGTTTCACGTTCGACAGGATCGATCACACTTAGCCCAAAGCTCTCCTGTTCTTCCGCGGTCAGGAGCCGGACGCTCGACGGTGGCGTCTTCATCATTTCATCAGCCAGCCGTTCGGAGACGTTCATTTCGCGCAAATAGGACCGTAGATCCGCGAGCATCGCATCGTAGTTTTTGCGAACGGTCTCGGCATCGAGCTTCTGGTTCGGTACCTGGAAATAGGGTTGATGAATACCAACCCGTGCAAATTCATTATAGCCAAGCCTCGTGGCCGCGCCCGCATAGATAAGCACGCACGAACTGAGACAGGAAGCGTAGGGATTTACCGATGCTGTCATCCTATTTTTTCTCAGCAATCTACCGATGGCCATCGCCGCCGTTACCGATCCTCCTGGACTATTCAGCCTAATCATAGTGCCCGAAAGAGTGTTGGATGGAACACTTGGATCTCTCAGACGACCAAAAGTTTCGATCAGCCGGGAGAGCGCGACCGTAGTCGTATCACTGATTTCACCTTCAATTGTGAGCCCCTTGATCGAACAATACTTCGTTGTGGGGTCACAATCGACGCTGCCCGTGACGCCTGCGGCATTTGCATTGCTTGTGATCAAAACAAACGGGACCAGGCAAGCTAATAGGCCGCTCCATCTTCTTGAATGCATGCCGTCCCCCAAAACGGAAATCGCTGACCAATCATAGCACTATTGTCCGTGGTTTAATAGTCACCTCAGTGTTCGCCTTCGCGCATGAACGCGAATGCCCTGGTTGCTCGGAATATTCGCCGGCTACGGGTCGGTTGCTCACTCTCCCAAGAGGCTCTGGCCGTAGATGCGGAGATTGATCGAACGTACGTGAGTCGATTAGAGAGGGGGCTGGAGAACCCGTCCGTCGCGGTATTGGAACGGCTCGCGAGCGCCCTTGAAGCAACCATCCCGGATCTTTTTCTTGTTCCGCCGAAGGGCGAGCCGCCTCCTAAGCCTCTGCGAGGAGGAAGACGGCCTACTAAGCGTTGACCCATCGTCATTTGCCAAAAGTGGCACAAAGCAATCATCATCTATCAAAGTTGTCTTCGCGTTGCTCGTGGATAGGAAAGGCGCCCGGCGATGCCCGCGAGGTGCGGAAAGACGCTGGCGATCCAGGTCAGGCGAGACTCATGGCACAGCCACTTCGCTCACCACGGCTGAACAGGGATGCCAAGTTTAGTTAGACTGAGGGATTTGGCCGATCATGCGAGGGCGAGCTTTGACGAAGGAGAGACTGAGCAAAGACGCTGCCGATGCGTTCCGACTCCTTCGAGCCTTTCGCTCCATCCGGGATCGGGCGAGCCGCCAGCGTGTCATTGAAACGGTTGAGGCGATGGCGTCGGAACGTTCTGACCGGCTGGGCAAAGCCGGCGCTAACGAGGCAGAGCATACTGAACGGTGAACTATGGCCCCCGGAGGAGGTCCATGGATCCGCGTTCCGAGGCATCGAAGACAATAAGGGATATCTCTAATACGCCGCGGCTCTAAAGCGAAAAGCGCCCCGGCGTCGTGATCGGCGCTACCGTCATGACGGCAAGGTCGCCATCGGCGAAATTGCCGAATCGATGCCCGCGGATGGCAAAGTTCCCGCCGCAGCCGCGCTTGGCCGCAAGCGCGGCAGGGCCGGCGGGCGTCTCGGCTAAACGACGGAAAGAATAGCAAAAGACGCCGCAAAGACGCCGCACAGAAGCGGCTGTGCCATGACACAAGGCTGTGCCACAGCACAGTTTCCGGCCTTCGTCTCTCTCCCCTTGATAGTACTAAGCAATATCAAACGGCCCCGTGCCATGTGTGGCACGTAAGCGCGCGAGCTGTCACGCCGTCACGCTTAGTATTCGCGTCTGACGCGCTCCATAGCCTGTCGACTATCCGCTTTACGATCGTCTTCGACTCTCGCGTCGACAGAGAGCCCCCAATTTTCGCCGTACTTCGCCTTGAGCTGACCGAGCGTCGGTCGCGTCGCCCGGTCTGCCTCCTCCCTTGCTAGCAGTTGCTCTTTGATGCGATTCTCGCGCGCAGCCCGCTGCTGGATCGGACGCATCTCTGCCTCGCAGGCGTCGTACACCTCCTTAACCGTTGGCAGCCAATTGCATTGGGTCGGCAACCCCGACATCGGATGCGTGACCACGGTGATCACCTCCTCGGGATAGCGCGCCAGCATTGCGGCTATCGCAGCTACGTAGGTATTGGGATCGTTGGCGTCACCCTTGCGATAGCAGCCGAGGAGTAGCCTCGCCCGATCCGCCGCGTACCGGCTCCGCGCCTGCTCCTGGGCCAGCGAAGCTGGCAATTTGCCGACGGAGATCGTCAGCTGCTTGAATGATTGGGCTGGTGACCGTTCCATTGCTGCCTCCCTTAAGCCGCGCAGCGATCCACGCTGACGGGTCAACTACACGATTGCGTTCCGCATCCTCGATGAGGCCGAGCACGATCACGGCGTCGTCGCCGGCTGCTTTCAGGCATTTGCCGACGAAAGACCGACATGCGTCTGGGCCTTTGCCGGTCATGGCTGCGATCTTCGCTAGCCCTTCGCTAAACAGCCGCTTCCGATGGTCGGGCGGCGCTTCGGCGCCAGACGCGTTAGCGTCTGAATCTTTCTTACCTTGGTTAAAGGTAAAAGGTTGCTCTGGCAGGGCTGTAGCATTGCTACAGCTTTGCTGTGCTATTGCTTTAGCTTTGCCACCCTTTTCGCCCGCCTTTGCTCTCCTTTCGTAGCTCTCACGCGCGCTCGCCAAGTCTTCCTCAACACGCCGAAGTTTCCACCCCGGTTTGAAGAACTTCTCCAGGACTGGCTTGGCCTTTTTCCATTCGGCGGGTGATGTACGGGCGATACACGCGAGCTGCTCGTCATCGTCCGGTAGGCACCCGGTCGACCAATAGTGAAAGAGCAGCAGTAGGTAGGAGCCGATTCCAGCCGCCCGCAGATGGCCGGTGTCGCGCAAGAAGTCGCCTATGTGAATCGGCATTTTCGGTGGGTTCATTCGGAGAACCTCTCGTTCCGGCACGCATCGATGATGGTCGCTCCGCTCATCAGCGCACCTCACTTTTAAGGCCGGCCAGATTGGCGATCACGTCAGCGATAGCAGGGGCGACGCCCACTCGGGACGCAACAGACTGGCCGGCACGGATGCTCGACTGGACCGTGCTTAGCTCGACCGTGACCGGCCGCCACGAGAATAGCAGGCGGTTGGAAATTAATTGAATATCGTCGAGGCGCTTGCTATTCGACTTCACGTTCAAAACTCCTCTGAGCCCGGTATGCACGATTGATCCTGCAAAGACGGATCGTGCCGCCGGGCGTGGTTTTGGGGATGAGCTAGACCGCATTCGCAAGGGGCAACGAGGCCAGCCATGCTTCGGCATCCGCGCGAGCAATGATTGTCTTCGATCCGAGTTTGCGGATTTTCAGCCTACCGGACTTGATCTCGCTGTAAGTTTTCGTCTTGCCGACGCAGTACGAGCGACAAAACTGATCGATCGTCATGGCAGCGGGGAGAGAAACAGCCAGGTCGGCAGCTAGTTGTTGACCCATGCACAACCTCTTCTTCGCGCTCGTTCGCGGGATTGCGCTACGAGTTCTTGCGGAGAAATGAGGCCGGTGATCGGACTAGTCTAATGGTCCGGAATTAGCCGAGCGGGGCGCGGATATAAATAAACTTATTCAATGGGTTATATTGAGCTACTGATGCCGCTGCTTTTTTCGCTGTCCGAGAGCCTGCCTGATTTGCCTGTCAGACACATGCGATTCGATCCCAACTGCTGCGAGAGCTTCGTTGGCGAACTTTGCGAACGCGCTAAGCTGACTTTTGGTGGGATCGGGATCGTACCGACGGCGCCCCTTGCTGATACCAAGTTTGTCCCAGATGCGATCGACGGATCTCGCATAGTCGCGATAGAGCGATGGTGGTGCACCGCGCATGAATGAGTGTGCGGGGATTCGGAGCGTGTCGGCGAGTATCCTGAAAAGCGAGATGTCCTTCGGCAGTTTGCCCTCGATCGTCATCTCGCACTTGCGCCTGGTTTCAGCGTCGAGCTCCTCCCAAAGCAATGTGCAGGTGTCTCTTGAGACAGGACCCATTGATCCCTCCTCACGAACCCAACCCAACCCGGCGCTCGGTTCTCGATCTGCGTCCCGCGCGAATAGCACAGCGTAGGCGGCGTCGGCGCGGACCTTGGGGGAAAGGCGCGGCAAGGTGGCAGCCATCGCGTCGAGCACCGAGAAGAATGTGCTGGTGTCGAAAAAGCCGCACGCCAGTGGGCGCTCTACAGATTTGTTCAGCAGATGCTTGGAACTTGGGGGAAGCCGATCAACTTCGCCCACGAAGGAATCGAGCCTGCGGCACAACCCTTCGGCAGCACGCTTACCTACATCGATACGACCGCGGGCCATATCTCTCCGAAGTTTTTCCAAATGTACCGATGCCGCTAAATCCAACGTTTCTTTTATGGCCCTTCCTGCTCGCGCCCTTCCTATCCCCTTCTTTGCAAGAATGGTCATCATTCGGCCCGAGGCCGAACGAATTGTAGCTTGGTCGAAATGAGAGCTGCTGAGCCGGAGTCGATCGCAAAAATCCTGGAGAAGGATCGGATTTATCGGAGCACTCAATCCGCGGGGGGAAGTTCTTCGGGTGTTAGCCATTGCTTTTGGCGCATCACGATTTCAGCGGGCCTTTGCCGGCCATCTCGAATCGGGCACCGATGCGGCTGTTGCCTCCTAGAGACCGGATCACACTGATGCCGCCTTGAATTCAACTACGCGCCCGCCTTGGCGCAATGTGTCGCAATAGTCGGCCCACCACTGCATCATCTTCACGCGCTCATCCCAATAGTCGCCGCGCGCATAGGCCCTGCGCACCGCGTTGGGTTCGATGTGCGCCAGCGCCGCCTCAATGCCATTGACGCTCCATCGGCCGCTTTCGTTGGCGAGGGTGGAAAACGTCGACCGGAAACCGTGCGCGCTCGCCTCGTCCTGGGAGAACCCGATGCGCCGCAGCGCGCCGTTCAGCGTGTTCTCGCTGATCGGCCGCTTCACACTACGCAGACCCGGAAACACCAGTCCGGCGGCGCCGTGCCCGGTGATCGGATGCAGCGTTTTCAGGATCGCCACAGCTTGCGTCGACAGCGGAATGCGGTGCGGCCGGCGCATCTTCGTTCGCTGGGCAGGAACCTCCCACGCGCAACCGTCAAGATCGAACTCCCTCCAAGTTGCGTGTCTCAGTTCGCCGGGACGGCAGGCGAGCAGCGCAATGAGTTGCAGCGCGGCCTTCGTGGTCGGCTGCCCCATGAAGCCCTCGATGGCCCGTAACAGTCCACCGAACGCCTTCGGATCGGTGATCGCGGCGCGGTGTTGCGGCTTCGGTGAAGCGATTGCGCCGCGCAGGGCTAGTGTCGGATCGTTGTCCGCGCGTGCGGTGGCGACGGCATGGCGAAACACCGCGCCGATGGTTGCCCGCAGCCGCTTGGCCGTCTCGAGCTTGCCGGCCGCTTCCAGCGGCTGAAGAACCCGGAGGATCTCGCCGGCTGAGATGTCGGCAATAGGCAGGGATCCCAGATCGGCCTTGGCAAGACCTAACAGCCATTCCAGCTTGCCCGCGGTCGCGGCCGCGACCCCTTCGCGCTGCTTCTTGGCGAACAGCTCGGCCGCGATCACCGAGAACGCGTTCGAGTGAGCCTCCGCGCGGGCAGCCTTCACCTGCCGCTTCCGGGTCGCCGGGTCCACTCCGTCGCGGACGAGGCCCGCCGCCTCATCCCTCCGCTTCCTGGCTGCTTCCAGCGGCACGCCGGCCGGATCCTTGCCATAGGGCCCTATTGCCAGTCGCTTGCGCTTGCCGCCAAACCGGTAGGCGTAGTTCCAGAGCTTCCCGCCCGTCGGCGTCAGCCATAATTGCAGGCCACCACCGTCAGATAAAATCGCCAGCTTCTCGCCAGGCTTAGCGTGCTTGATGGCCTTGTCCGTTAGTTTGGCGCCCGCCATGTTCCTCGCTCCGAAGTGTGGTCTTTTCGGAATCGCCCGCAGAGTCGAGCACCACCTAAAGAACCACAGTTTTCGTGGCTGTCAACGAACGGGAAAGAACAGGAGCGAACAGAATAGTACAAAAGATCACTGTTTTCAGTGTCTTGCATATCCAAAATGAACGGTGGAGAACGGTGGCGGATGGGAGGTGGTGCCGCAAGAGGGATTCGAACCCCCGACCCCGTCATTACGAATGACGTGCTCTACCGACTGAGCTATTGCGGCGAACCGTTCGGCTACGCCTGATAATTCGCGCCACCTGATATCGGGCATGACCCCGATTGGCAAGAAGCTGCGGTTATATAACCGCACAGCCGTTACCTAACCGCGAATTAGCTGCCCAAACGCGCCAGAAATCCGCGCCAGCCGCCGATCTGGGCCTTGGGCGGGCCGATTTGTTCCGCAAATTCGTCCACGGGGCCGTCCTCGTGGACCCCGGGGTCGTCGGGGGCCCGGATGATCGGGATCACGGCCGGGATTGGCGCCGGCGTGGCCTTGGGCAGGTCGGTCCGGGAGCGGAACAGGGGAGCCGGGGGCGCCGGTTCGGCGGCCGGCGGCAGGGCGGGCTCCGCTGCGGTGGGTTCGGCCGGGGCCGGCTCGGCCTCGATGGCGGCCGGCAGCGGGGCGTTATCCTGCACGGGCGGCGTGGCCGGCTCCAAGGGCTTCATCTCGACCGGCTTCATCTCGACCGGCTTGACCTCAACCGGCTCAACCGGCTTGGCCGCCGCCGGCTCGCTGGCCACCTCCTTGGGCGGTTCGACCCGCCGCGGCGCCAGCATCGCCTCCTCGAAGGGCGAGGGCTCGATCGCATGGCCCTTGTCGGACGGCAGCGCCGCCACCGGCGTCTGCCACTGGAAGGCATCGAGACGCCCGGTGACCGGCGACACCGGGCGCCAGCGATCCGAGACATAGCCGTCCGCGGTCCACACCGGATCGTGCAGCGCGCGCACCGCGCGCAAGGTCCAGGCCCGCGCTCGGCCGCTGTCGCCGTGCTCGGTGCGCTCGATCTCCGCCATCAGCAGCGCGACGCGCTGCGTCGGCGCAGCAATGAACGGCTCCAGCGCCGCACGCGCCTTCGCAAATTCGGACGCATCGATCGCAGCGCGCGCGATCGCCAGCGCGCCTTCGATATGGCCTGGAGTCTTCGCCGCCAGCGTCTCGACGCGCACCAGGCGCTGGCGCGCGGCATCGCCGAGCCGGACATGGGAATAGGCATCGGCGAGATCGGGATGCGGTTGCACGAGCCACGCGGTCTCGACGATGCGCATCGCACGGCGCACCTGATGCGCCTCGCTCTCGAATTTGGCTGCGAGCACGGCGGCCGGAATCAACGTCGGCGCCAGCTTGACCGCCTCCATCGCGCTCGCGCGCGACAGGTCGCGATCGACAGTCTCGAACTCCAGTGCGCGCGCCGTCAGCAGCACGCCGCGCTGCCGCCGATAGGTCGCCTTGTCGATCAGTCCGGCGGTCTGGTTGTTGTCGATGATCGACAGCGCGCCGGCCCAATCGCCCTTGGCGCAGCAGAAGCCGAGTACCGCATGCGAGGCCCATGACGACGATGGCGACATTTTCAGCGCTTCCTCGGCGATCATCACGGCCGCCACCGGATCGTCGGCGCGCTGCGCCTCGATGAACAGACCGCGCAGGCCGAGCAACCGCGTGTCCGGACGCTCGGCCATGGCGCGGAAGGCGCGCTGCGCCCCGTCGCGGTCGCCGTCGAGCTGCGCCGATTGCGCGTGCAGCAACAGCGCCAGCGGATCGCTGGCGGCATGGCGCCGCGCCACTTCGGCATGCGCGCGGGCGCCTGCGGAATCACCATGCCCGATCGCGAGCAGGCCTTGCGTGATGGCATGACGGCCGCGGGCGTGACGCCGTTCGCGCCTGCCACGACGGATGTGGCCGGGGATCTTCCACAGCCCGCGCAGGATCACGCCCGCCACCATCGCGACGACGATGACGATGCCGAGCAGGTACATCGGCTGCTTGGACGTCAGGCGGAAGCCGCCCCATGACATCACGAGATCGCCGGGCTGATCGGCCATCCAGGCCGCGCCCGCTGCAGCGAGCGCGATCAGCAGCAGGAACAGAATGATCCGGATCATCAAGAACCTATTGCAAAGATTTACTGGTTGACCGTGGCGAGCGCCGCCATGGCGTTGTCGGCAAATTTACGCGACGCGTCGAGCGCGGCGCGGCGCGCGTCCACCTTGTTGAGCCAGGCTTGCGCCGCGGTGCGATCGGCCGGCGGCAGCGACTTCAACTCACGCTCGGTCAATGCGAGGTCATTATGCACGGCGGCCGATGTCACGCGCGCGACGATGCTGCCGCGATCGGTCCCCGTGCCATCGGTCCGCTCGATGCGGATCAGCTTGGAGGCGCCGGCCTGCAAACGATCGACCAGCCCGGCACTCGCCGTCGCCGCTTCCGGCGCCGGCGGCGCCAGTTGCGGCACGATCTCGATCAGCTCGCGGCACAGCGCGTTCGGGCTCGGCACACCTGACGTCGCGAACGTCTCGAGCGGCTTCAGCATCGCGGGATCGTCGGCGAGCGTTTTCGCGGTCTCGAGCGCGGAGGCAAAGGGATCGCCATGGCGAACCGCGACGTCGAGCAGCGATGCCGCCACCACGCGGCGCAGCGGCGCATCGTCCGCCTTCGCCTCGGCCTTGGTGTCGGCGATCTTGCTGTCCTGTCTGGCGATCGCGGCGCCCTGCGCCTTCACCGCACCCTCGATCTTGTCGATGCGCGCCGTGATGCCCGAGATGTCCGGCGCAGCTGCGCCATCGCGCGGTGCGGCTTTCGCGTCGTTGACCGCTGCGGCAAGCTTGTCGGATTGCGCCCGCGTTGCGGCAAGCTCGGTGCGCAGTGCGGCGATCGATTTGTCGAGCGCCTCCAGCCGCGCCGTCGCCGCGGGATCGGCAGAAGCCGTGGCCGGCCGGCTGGCCTTTGCTTCGAGCGCGGCCAGGCGCGTGCCGAGTTCGTCGATCGTTACCGCGCCGGGCTGCGGCGCCGAGGCCGTCTGCACCGCGGGCCAGCCGAGCAGCGAGCCGACCCCGATCACCAGCGCCGCCGCGACTGCGCCCGATACCGGCGCCACCACCCAGGGCGACACCGGCCGCGCCGGCTCAGTGTCCCGCGCCACGGAGGCGGTCTCGGGCTGCGGCTCCGCCTGAGGCGCAGCTTCGGGCTGGGGCTCGGCTGCAGCCGCGGCAGCGTCCGCCTCGGCAGCCTCGTTGACAGCTTCCTTGGGAGCCTCCTCGGCCCCCTCCGTCTTGGGCGGCTCGCTGGAGACCTCGGTCGCCTCAAGATCGATGGTCGGCGGCGCGCGCTTGGGCCGGGAATCCGGCGAAGGTCCTGGGTCGTCGGGCCTTTCTTCAGCCATCGCAGGGGGTCCTCAAAACTATTGGCCGCACATTCTAGCAGAATCGGCCGAAGTTCTTAGAGCACGATCCGAAAAACCGGGCACCGCCTAACATCATGTCCAGACGAAAGAATTATGCCGCTCACGGCCGCAGGGTGCGGCTGAGTGCCTCGAGCAGGGCGTTTTCGTCGGGCTGTGCAGCCACCACCAGCTTGGTCGCGCCGGCGTCACGGAGCACTGCGGCGACCGCCGCCGAAATGCAGCATTGCGGCAAAGCGAGGGCCGATATCTCGAGACCATCGGCCCGTATTGCGTCCAGGAACGCCTGCGCGCTGCGGCGGGAATAATGCAGCACCGCGGTGATCCGGTTCGCCATGAAGGCGTCGCTGACCTCCCTGGGAAAAGCTGATACCGGCGCCATCCGGTAGGTGGTGTGGGTGACGACGGTCAGCCCCTTTTCGCCCAGTTCGCCCGCCAGATCGCGCGAGAGGTCGGCGCCGGCGAGATGGAGCAGCGTCGCCGAGGCCTCGAGTTCACCGGCCTTGACCCGCGCCAGCACGAGATCGCGCAAGCCGCCGGCGTCGCCCTTGGCCACGATCACCCTGTCGAAGCCCGCGGCGCGCGCGGCATCGGCGGTGTGCGCCCCGACCGCGAACAGCGGCAGAAGCAACAGCCGGCTGGCCGTGAGATCGACCGCGCGCAGCGCATTGGCGCTGGTCAGGATGACGGCGTCATAATCTGAATCGTCATCGTCGTGGAACGGCAGCGGCTCGAAGCGCAACACCGGCGCCGCGAGGGCGTCAAAGCCGCGCCCCCGCAACGTCGCGAGCGTGGCGTCATTGTCCGGATGCGGCCGCGTGACAAGGATCGTCACGGTTCAGGCCTCCAGCCTTGGATTGGACCTTGGATTGGACCTTGAAAAATGGACCTTGCCGACCGATTGCACTTCAAGACCTCGCAATGCTACCCCGGAGGGAACATTTCCAGTGAGCAGATCGGGCCGGAACCCGGTTCCGGCCCGTCCGGATCATGCTCGTAGCACAAGGGCCGAAATTGGGACACGAACCACCGATGCTGGTGTTGGGGATCGAAACCACCTGCGATGAAACCGCAGCCGCCGTGGTCGAGCGGCAGGCGGACGGGCAGGCAAAAATCCTCTCCAACGTCGTGCGCTCGCAGACCGACGAGCACGCCCGCTTCGGCGGCGTGGTGCCGGAGATCGCAGCGCGCGCCCATGTCGACCTGCTCGACGGCATCGTCGCCTCCGCGATGAAGGAGGCTGGCGTCAGTTATGGCCAATTGTCGGCGGTTGCGGCCGCCGCGGGACCCGGCCTGATCGGCGGCGTGATCGTCGGTCTCACCACCGCAAAGGCAATCGCGATGGTGCACGACACGCCGCTGATCGCGGTGAACCATCTCGAGGCGCACGCGCTGACGCCGCGGCTGACCTGCGCGCTGGCGTTTCCCTATTGCCTGTTCCTCGCCTCGGGCGGCCACACCCAGATCGTCGCCGTGGTCGGCGTCGGCGACTATGTGCGGCTCGGCACCACGGTCGACGACGCGATGGGCGAGGCCTTCGACAAGGTGGCGAAAATGCTGTCGCTGCCCTATCCGGGCGGGCCGGAGGTCGAGCGCGCGGCCGCCGGCGGCGACCCGACGCGGTTTGCCTTTCCGCGCCCGATGCTCGGCCGGCCCGATGCGAATTTCTCGCTGTCGGGACTGAAGACGGCGGTGCGCAATGAAGCGAGCCGGCTGGAGCCGCTCGAACCGCAGGACATCAGCGATCTCTGTGCGAGCTTCCAGGCGGCGGTGCTGGAATCGACCGCGGACCGCCTGAGCGTTGGCTTGAAGCTGTTCGAGGAGCGGTTCGGCACGCCGCGTGCGCTGGTCGCGGCCGGCGGCGTTGCCGCCAACCACGCGATCCGCAGCGCGCTGCAGGATGTCGCGGCGGAGGCGCAGACCACGCTGATCATCCCGCCGCCGGCGCTCTGCACCGACAATGGCGCGATGATCGCCTGGGCCGGCGCCGAGCGGCTGGCGCTCGGGCTGACCGACACGATGGAAGCGCCGCCGCGCGCCCGCTGGCTGCTCGATGCCAACGCCAAGGCGCCGGCCGGCTACGCCAACAGCCGCGCCGGACATTGAACCGAGGGTTTTGATGCCCGCGCATAAGTCAGTCAGCGTGATCGGTGCCGGCGCCTGGGGCACGGCATTGGCCGAGGTCGCAGCGCGCGCCGGACGCAAGGTGACGCTGTATGCGCGCAATGCCGAGCATGCGACGCAGATCCAGGCGACGCGAGTCAATCCGAAGCTGGCTGGCGTCCAGCTCGATCCTGGCATCGTCGTGACGTCGGATATCGCTACTGCCGCCCGCGCGGACATCATTCTGGCCGTGACCCCGGCGCAGCATTTGCGCGCGGCGGTCGGACATATCGCGTCGCACCTCAAACCTGATACGCCCGTCATCGCCTGCGCCAAGGGCATCGAGCACGGCACCCACAAATTCATGACCGAGGTGATCGCGGAGGCAGCACCCGGCGCCGTGCCCGCGATCCTGTCGGGACCGAGCTTTGCCGACGACGTCGCGCGCGGATTGCCGACCGCCGTGACGCTGGCCGCCAGGGACGAGGCGCTGGCGAGTGCACTCGTGCAGGCGCTCGGTTCGGCGACCTTCCGGCCCTATCACACCACCGACGTGCGCGGCGTCGAGATCGGCGGCGCGGCCAAGAACGTGCTGGCGATCGCCGCCGGCATCGTGGTCGGCAGAAATCTCGGTGCCTCTGCGCTCGCCGCGCTGACCACGCGCGGCTTCAGCGAGCTCGCACGATTGGGCCGCGCCTGCGGCGCGCGCGCCGAAACCCTCGCCGGCCTGTCCGGACTTGGCGATCTGCTGCTCAGCTGCTCGACCGCGCAATCGCGCAATTTCGCGCTCGGCGTCGCGCTCGGGCGCGGTGAAGCCGCGCCGGTCGGCAAGCTCGCCGAGGGCGCATTCACTGCGCCTGTCTTGTGCGAGCTCGCCGCCTCGCGAAAGGTCGATATGCCGGTATCGAACGCAGTCGCCGCTATCCTGAGCAACCGGCTGACGATCGACGCGGCGATCGAAGGCCTGCTGACACGTCCGTTCAAGGCCGAAGGCTAGAGCATGATCCGGAAAAGTGTGTAGCGGTTTTCCGAAAAGATCATGCTCAAATCAAAGAGCTAGAGCGGGATGACGATTCGAAGAAAAGTCATCGCGCTCTAGTCACCGCGCCGTCGCGAAAGCGACGAGGTCGTTCAATCCCGATCCCATTCCGTCAGGCGCGACGCCAAGCTCCTCGACTGCCGCGGTGGCGCGGTTGACCCAGAAGGTCGGATAGCCGAACCACTTCGCTCCGGCGACATCCCAGCCGGCGAACGCCGCAAAGACGATCTCTTCTTTCGGTAGACCGAACGCGTCGACGCCCATCTGGTAAGCGCGGGCATCGGGCTTGAAGGCTTGAACCCTGTCGGTTGAGAGGTGAGGCTCCAACAGCCCCTCAAGCCCGGAGTTCTTGATGGCGGCATCGAGCATCGGCGCGGTGAGATTCGACAGGAACGCCATGCGAAGGCCCGCATCACGCAGCTGCCGCAGCGCCGGCCCGACGTCCGGCCACGCCTTCAGCTCCAGATAGGTCTGCATCAGTCGGTCGCGCTGCTCGGATAACAACTCGATCTTCATCGCCTTGGCCGCGAAGGCCAGCGCGTCCTCGGTGACGCGCCAGAAATCGGTGTAGCGTCCGCCAAGCGTCCTGAGCCAACCATACTCGAACTGCCGCGTGCGCCAGGAGGCGCTCAACTCGGCACCCCTGCCCGGAAACATCTCCTCCACGCGCGCGAAGACCGGACGCGGATCGATGATCGGAAAACCGTCGAAGGCGATCGCCTTGAACGAGGAACGCCCTGCGGCGCGCACCTGGGACGGCAGCACTGTCGCCGTCGCGACCGAAACTGCGGTCAAGGCCGTGAACGTGCGGCGATTGAGAAGCATGTGATCTCCGTCGAACGAGCGGCGACCGTTCACAGAAAAAGCGCATCGGCACAATCGCCGGATTGCGGCAGAGACCATTCCAGATTTCAAAACAATCGACGCCTGCTGGCGCGACCGCTCAGGCCGGAGAAATGCGCTCCAAAGCGTCTCGCAAGCCGCCCTTCACGGCCTGAAGGCGCTGTACTAGCGTGGCGGCGAACCGTCGGATCCCGGTCTAAGAATCGAAAAGCGGATCCCAAGGGAAAAACACATGCGTCAACCGCAACGCGTCATCGTCTCCTTCAGCCTTGTTTCGTTCAGCCTTGCACTCGCCCTCGCCGCCTCGTCCGCTATCGCTCACGCCCAAACTGCAGCCTCATACGACGACCTTGCCAGGAGCGAGGCCGCGACCAATGCCGAGAACGGCAAGCGGGTCGCGCCGCTCAAATCGATCGGCAATCCCACCAGCGACGTCTCTCCCGAAATGCAGGCGATCATCGGCGCGCCCTATCCGCCGCATTTCAACGCCGACCCGAAGACATCAGCGGAATGGAAGGAGCTGATCGATCGCCACGCCAAGCTTTTGATCGCGGGTCTTCCGGCGATGAAGGCGAAGCTCGGCGTCAAGGTCGAGGAGACCAAAATTGCCGGCGTGCACTGCTACATCGTCACGCCGAACAAGATCGCGCTCGAGAACCGGCGGCGCCTGCTGATTCACGTCCATGGCGGCGGTTACGTGTTCGGCCCCGGCGAAGCGGCGCTGCCGGAAGCCATCATGATGGCCGGCTTTGGCGGCTTCAAGGTGATCTCGGTCGACTACCGGATGCCGCCGGACTTCCCCTATCCGGCCGCGCTTGATGACGCGATGGCGGTGTGGAAGGAGGTCTTGAGGTCGCATGAGCGCCACCGGCTCGCGATCTTCGGCACCTCGACCGGCGGCGCGATGACGCTCGCGATGGTGTTGCGCGCGAGGGACGAGAAGCTGCCGCTGCCGGCCGCCATCGCGCCGGGCACGCCGTGGTCCGACATCGACAAGATCGGCGACAGCTACGCCAGCAATGAGTGGATCGACAATGTGCTGGTGACCTGGGACGGATGGCTCGGCCGCGCGGCGAAGCTCTATGCAAACGGGACCAGTCTGAAGACCCCCTACATTTCGCCGATCTACGGCGACTTCAAGGGCTTTCCGCCGACCATCCTGACATCGGGCACGCGCGACCTGTTCCTCAGCAACACGGTTCGCACCCATCGCAAATTGCGGCGCGCCGGCGTGATTGCCGACCTCAATGTCTATGAGGGGCAGTCGCACGCCCAGTACCAGATGAACGCCGATGCGCCCGAGACGAAAGAGGCGTTCACCGACATCGCCAAATTCTTCGATCGATATCTGAAACAGTGAGCGTGATGGCGTCTTCATTTGACGCGTTTCTTCAACGCGAACCGGTACCGATCCCGCATCAAGTGCGGGACAGGCTTCGCTCGAAAACGCTCTGATCGGATGCCCGCGCTTGTCGCGGGCATCCGTGTGCCTGTAGATTGCCGCGCAATCGGCGTTTTGGAACGGGGTGAGTTGCGATGAACTACTGGCTGGTGAAATCCGAACCGTCAGTCTGGTCGTGGGACCAGCAGGTCGCCAAGGGCGCGAAGGGCGAAGCCTGGACCGGCGTGCGCAACTTCACGGCGCGGCAGAACCTCGTCAACATGAAGAAGGGCGACAAGGCGTTCTTCTATCATTCCAACGAAGGCAAGGAGATCGTCGGCATCGCCGAGATCATCAAAGAGGCCTATCCGGACCCGACCGACAAAACCGGCAAGTTCGTCTGCGTCGACATCAAGGCCGACAAGCCGCTGAAGACACCGGTGACGATGGCCGCGATCAAGGCCGACAAGAAACTCGCCGACATGGCGCTGGTGAAGTATTCGCGGCTCTCGGTGCAGCCGGTGACTGCGGAGGAATGGAAGTACGTCTGCAAGATGGGTGGGCTTTAGCGTTCCAACGAAGTCCACCGTCGTCCCGGCGCAGGCCGGGACCCATAACCACAGGCGAGCATTATTAGAGCGCGCTGTGGCTCCAGCTTGTTTCCGCAATCAACATTTGGGGTAATGGGTCCCGGCCTTCGCCGGGACGACGTAGAGTTCGGAGCTTTACGCCCCGGCCGCCATCACCACCTGCGCCAGCAGCTGCTCGCGCTTGGACTGGGTGCGGTAGCCTCCCATCGTCGCGGCGAAGCGTTCGAGGATGCCGTCCTCGAAGGCAGTGACGATGGTGTCGTGGACGTAGCTCTTGCGGCAGATCGCCGGCGTGTTGGAGAGCTGGTCGGCGGCGGCGCGGATCGCATCCAGCACCTGGCGCTTGCGGCCGCGCTGGCTGGTGGCCGGCGTGATCCGCGACAGCGACTCCACGACGACGGCCGACGCCATCAGCGTGCGGAAATCCTTCAGCGAGATCTTGATGCCGGCGATCTCGCGCAGGAACGCGTTCACCGCCGTGGTCGAGGCGGCGCGAACGACGCCGGAGCGGTCGTGATACTGGAACATGCGCTTGCCCGGGACACCGCGCAGAATGCCGATCGCCCGCACCAGCTTGGCCGCGTCGCATTCCTTGCGCACGGCCTTGCCGCCCTTGGCCTTGAAGGTCAGCACCAGAGAATCGTCTTCCAGCGTGACGTTGGACTTCAAAAGCGTGGTGGCGCCGCGGGTGCCGTTGAGGCGGGCATAGGATTCGTTGCCGGGCCGGATCGCGGTGCGCGCGATCAGCTCGATCACCGCCGACAGCGCGAATTCGCGCGTCGGCTCTTCGCCGGACAGGAACGCCGAGACCTTGCGCCGGATCTTCGGCAGCGCCGCCACGAGCTTGGCCAGGCGATGCGCCTTGCGCTGCTCGCGGACCTTCTCCCAATCGGCGTGATAACGGTATTGCAAACGACCTGCGGCATCGCGGCCGACCGCCTGCAAATGCGAGCTAGGATCGCTGGAATAGCGCACCTGGCGATAGGCCGGCGGAACCGCCATGGCGTGCAGCCGACGGATCGTCCGCGCATCGCGGACCCGCGAGCCATTGGCACGAACGAATGAATAGTTCTTGCCGCGCTTGATGCGGCGGATGGTCAGCTCGTTCTGGTCGCCGAGCCGCAGGCCCAGATCGCGCGCGAGATCCTCGACCGAGGTCTTGATGGGCGCGTCGAGGTTGAGCTTGGCCCGCGGCGGCTGCAACTTTGCCTGCGGCCGCTTGGGCCACTGGCCTAGCGCCTTCGCCAGGGCGACAGCGGGATCGGCGGACATGGGCCGCACAGCCGCGATGTTCTGCTGATCCATCATACTTCCAAGACGCCTTGCTCCGCTGTTCTCCCGGTAATGCCGTTGCTTCGGGCTTCGTTCCGGTCGGGCCGTCCCGGCCTCGGAAAGGCGATTTAGGGCGTCGGGGCCGACATTGCGAGTCGCGAATCAGTTATTGACGGTTCCTAATTACCTTTCATGGGTGCCATTCGCCCCGTAACCTTGATTTTGGTCCCTCCGGGACCGGTCAAAATGGCGAGATCACTGCCCGGAACCGGGTTTGGGAGGGCCGAGCAGGCCGGGCCGGACTCGCGCAGACCAGGTCGGAGATCGTGCCCCTTCGTGCCAATTCCGCGCTGGCATGCCGCCTAATGCCGGTGGCCGAACCGCTGGCCCGCGGGCAGGGATTGCGGAGGTCGCCGGTGTCGTCTCGACAAAATTTCCGGCCGCGGGCCGTCAGGCCACGCCAGTCGCCGGCCAAGCAATTGTCAGCGGCGAGCAGCGCAGCGGCGTCCGACACTTCGTTCAACTCTGCCTGAAGCCGTCCATCTAAATCGGCGCCGGCGTATCGTCATCGTGGGCGACTTTGCCGCGGTGGCGGCGAGCGGCGCTGGGAGCGACATCACTACGACCAAGAGACCAGTGACGCGGTGCGCGTGATCGCGCATAGGTTTCTCTCGTCAACGAGGCGCGGTAAACCGCCCATCAGATGCGGAAGCCGGCGGAATGTCCGGCGGCTTCCCGCGACGAAAGTGACAGTCCTTTTTCCTTGCCGGGCCGGAATGCGGCAACGCATAATCGCGGCAATGATCAAGACGGCTTGCCGTCGCGTCGTGTGCGATCGGCAATGAGTGGAGGAAAGCGATGTCCGAGAAGATCTATGACGTGTCGGCCGATTGGGCCAAGCGCGCCTACGTCAACGACGCCAAATATCGCGAGATGTACGCGCGCTCGGTCAAGGACCCCAACGGCTTCTGGGCCGAGCACGGCAAGCGGATCGACTGGATCAAGCCCTTCAGCAAGGTCGAGAACGTCTCCTTTGCGCCCGGTAACATCTCGATCAAATGGTTCGAGGATGGCGTTTTGAACGTCGCCTGGAATTGCATCGACCGGCATCTCGAGAAGCGCGGCGACCAGACCGCGATCATCTGGGAGGGCGACGACCCCTCCGAGTCCAGGCACATCACCTACCGCCAGCTGCACGACGAAGTCTGCAAGATGGCCAACATCCTGCGCACCCGGAACGTCAAGAAGGGCGACCGCGTCACGATCTATTTGCCGATGATTCCGGAAGCGGCCTACGCCATGCTGGCCTGCGCGCGGATCGGCGCGATCCATTCGGTGGTGTTCGGCGGCTTCTCGCCGGACAGCCTCGCCCAGCGCATCAAGGACTGCGACTCGAAGGTCGTCATCACCGCGGACGAAGGCCTGCGCGGCGGCAAGAAGGTGCCGCTGAAGGCCAATGTCGATGCCGCCATCGCCAAGACCGGCGGCGTCGACTGGGTCGTGGTGGTGAAGCGCACCGGTGGCAAGATCGAGATGAACCCGACCCGCGACCTCTGGTATCACGAGGCCGCCGAGATGGTGACGACGGAATGCCCGGCCGAGCACATGCACGCCGAGGACCCGCTGTTCATCCTCTACACCTCAGGCTCGACCGGCACGCCGAAGGGCGTGCTGCACACCTCCGGCGGCTATCTCGTGTTCGCCTCGATGACGCATCAATATGTGTTCGACTATCACGACGGCGACATCTACTGGTGCACCGCCGACGTCGGCTGGGTCACTGGTCACAGCTACATCCTCTACGGGCCGCTCTGTAACGGCGCGACCACGCTGATGTTCGAGGGCGTGCCGAACTACCCGGACAATTCGCGCTTCTGGAACGTGGTCGACAAGCACAAGGTCAACATCTTCTACACCGCGCCGACCGCGATCCGCGCGCTGATGCAGGGCGGCGACGAGCCGGTGAAGAAGACCTCGCGCCAATCGCTGCGCCTGCTCGGCTCGGTCGGCGAGCCGATCAATCCGGAAGCCTGGGAATGGTATTACCGCGTGGTCGGCGACGAGCGCTGCCCGATCGTCGACACCTGGTGGCAGACCGAGACCGGCGGCATCTTGATCACGCCGCTGCCGGGCGCCACCAAGCTGAAGCCGGGATCGGCGACGCGGCCGTTCTTCGGCGTGGTGCCGGAGATCGTCGACGCCGACGGCAAGACCTTGGAGGGAGAGACCTCGGGCAATCTCTGCCTGACCAAGTCATGGCCCGGCCAGATGCGCACGGTCTATGGCGATCATGCCCGGTTCGAGCAGACCTATTTCTCGACCTACAAGAACAAGTATTTCACCGGCGACGGCTGCCGGCGGGATGCCGACGGCTATTACTGGATCACCGGCCGTGTCGACGACGTCATCAACGTCTCCGGCCACCGCATGGGCACCGCCGAGGTCGAGAGCTCGCTGGTCGCGCATGAGGCGGTGTCGGAAGCCGCGGTGGTCGGCTATCCGCACGACATCAAGGGCCAGGGCATCTATGCCTATGTCACGCTGATGAAGGGCACCGAGCCGACGGAAGCGCTGCGCAAGGAGCTGGTCGCCTGGGTCCGCAAGGATATCGGCCCGATCGCCTCGCCGGATCTGATCCAGTTCGCGCCCGGCCTGCCGAAGACGCGCTCCGGCAAGATCATGCGCCGCATCCTGCGCAAGATCGCCGAGGACGAGCCGTCGAGCCTCGGCGACACCTCGACCTTGGCCGATCCCGCCGTGGTCGACGACCTCGTCGAGAACCGGCAGAACAAAAAGTAGGCACCACGAGAGGTGACCTTGCTCCGGCATTTGATTGGTCGCGCAGTCCAGCTGGCCTGCGCGATCCCTGTTTTTCTCTTCAGCACGTTGCCCGCGCCCGCCCAACAGGCGTCCACGCTGCCCCCCGATAATTTTGCTTACTTTTACCAGGATCCGCGACCGGAGCGTCTCACCGAGATTTTCGCTAGCGTGCAAAATACCGCAACAAGCTGGATTGCATTTCCTCCGCTGACAGGCTTGCTGGCGGCCGATTTCAAGTCTCACCCGGAACACATCGACAGGCTTGTCCCGATCGTTAAGGACGTCAAAGCCTCCTATGCCCTGATCACCGCCGCGCGGTTGTCCGGCCAACCGGCGAAGGCCGAGATGCTTCGGGCCAAATTCACCAACCTTGGTTTCGATCAAACACTCAACGCCGAGTTCGCAGGTATTCCGACTCGCTTCGAAGACCTGCAAATCACCCGGCCTACCCACCTGGATATCTTGTGGGGCGCATCGTTCGCTGCCGGCGACAGCCGCTATGTCATGCCGATCGTCGACTACTTCGCTGCCGCCGCGAACACGTCCGAACTCGTAGCGATCGACATTACCAAGACGGCCGTTGAAATGACGGGCGGTCCCAAAGGCACCATTGCCGGCTTGAAAGCAAAATATGGCGATGCCGGCGCCATGCAGATGATCCTTGCAGCGACAGCGTTATGGGCGATCGCTTCCAATTCGCGCCAGCACGACTACGTCAAGCAAACGGTCGTCAGATATGTCGGGGATCACCCGGGCGCCCCCGCGACTAAAGCGCTCTCCGCGCTGCCTGCACTGAAGTAGATCTAAACGCACGCCCCTTCCTCCCACCACGCCGTTCCGAACGGTGCCTCTTCCATTTTCACGGGGTGGACCCTTTCACGGGATTGTCAGAGGCAAGGCAGCACTGTGGCGCGTTTGTGGCCAAGTGTTGTTTTCAGGTCATTTACTTTAATCCGAACTTTTTCTTCTCTCCCGCCATCAGGACGGTTCTCGCGGCCGGTGTGAAACCACCCGGTTAAGACACGCAGTTAATATTGCGTGCGCGAGACCGGCGGGCCCATTTTTTCAGGGCTCTGCACCTTCGTTTTTGGCTCCCTCATTGGGGCCGTTGGGAAGTGGAGAGGTTGATGTCGTTGAAGGTTGCGGTGGCGCTGGCTGCCACCCTTGGTGCTGTTGTTTCGATGTCGCAGACGGCCGAAGCGCGGCCGGAAATGGTGGGAATGCACGGTGACGCTTACGAGCCGGGCACCATCGTGGTGAAGACCAACGAACGGCGGCTGTATCTCATTCTCGATTCCGGCCATGCCGTGCGTTATCCGGTCGGCGTCGGCAAGTCCGGCAAGCAGTGGGCCGGCACCACAAGGATCGACGGCAAGTATCGCTACCCGGCCTGGTCGCCGCCCGCCGAGGTCAAGCGCGACAAGCCGAGCATCCCGAACGTGATTGCGGGCGGTTCGCCGGCCAATCCGATGGGCGTGGCCGCGATGACGCTGACCGGCGGCGAATATGCCATCCACGGCACCAACCGGCCGGGCTCGGTCGGCGGCTTCGTGTCCTACGGCTGCATCCGCATGCTGAACGACGACATTACCGATCTCTATTCGCGCGTTTCGGTCGGCACGACGGTCGTCGTCACCCGCTGATCACTACAAATCTCTCACCGAAGAAAAGCCGCGCCTACGCGCGGCTTTTTGTTTGCCGATCCGGTGCCGTGGAACGGTGGATGTGATCGCTGGCGCTTAGCGGATCAAATTTCCACACCAGCCGAAGCGGTGGCCGCCATTGTAGGCGCGCGCATGGCCGGCCGCGAGCAGCGCCGCCGAGACGTTGTCGGTCTTCTTCGTCGCAACGTCGGCGACGACGCGTCCCTGATATTTGTCGGGACCGATATTGTAGATCGCGACATCGCCCTGGCCGAGCAGGTCGCGCAGCGCGACGGTTGCCGCTTCCGCCATCTGCAGTTCGTGCTGACAGGACGCCTTCAGCTCCGGCGCGTCGATGCCGCGCAGCCGGACCCGCGTGAAGAGATCAGGGCCCGGCGCGAGATGCACCCGCGCCTCGAAGGTGTCGCCATCGATCGTCCTGACGACATCGACGCTGTGCCTGGCGTCAGGCGCGCCGGCACGTTGCCAGATCACGTCAGTGTCGCGCGACCGGTTCAACGACCAGTGCGACGGCACCCATTGAGGCACCCATTGGCGGATCGGAAGCATGCTGCCGACGGCGATGCCGAGAACGAACACCCAGGGCAGCGCCGCCGAGACGCGCCGGCCCCACGGTGATCTTCGGAAGGGCGGACGTCCCGTCCCACGATAAGGATTTATTCTCTCGTATGGGGACATATTCCCAGACTGGCCTGAGTCGGACCGCCAGGCAAGACTCTCGCAAGACCCTTAAGAAGTCCGGCTCTCAGAAGTCCGAGGCGATGCCCTTGGTCTCCCAATCACCGTAGCGGGTCGGTTCCGGCCCCTTCGGGCCCTGGAATTCCTTCGGCCGTGCGGCCGCTTCCTGCGCGGCTAGCTCCTCGGCGGCCTTGCGCCGCGCCGCGGCCTCGGCGAGCGCGCGCTGCGCCGCCGGCGTCAATGGCTTGCGCGCCACGGGTTCCGGCGGCGATGCAGATTTCTCAGACGCAGATTTCTCAGACATGGCAGACTTTCTTGGCAAAACTTTCTGCCAGCGCAATTCGTATCTCAGTGTCGGCTCAGTGACGGCATCACGATCGCGAAATCCCGCAAGGCGATTCTTACATTTGGCATATTCGCATGCCAGAGGTGTTTTCGAGTTGATGGCATGAGCCGAATGTAACTCCAGCACCTTCGAGATATCTCCGCTACATGCCTCCTTCAAGATTTGCAGTTCCTGCCGAAGTCCCCGGTCTCGCGGCGCGCCGTATCGCGGCCGACATCCTCGACGGCGTGCTGCACAAGCACCGCACGCTCGACGATCAGCTCGACGGCGCCGGCGCGCATCCCGGCCTGAAATCACTCGCCGATCGCGACCGCGCGCTGATGCGCCGGCTGGTCTCGACCATCCTGCGCAAGCTCGGCACGCTCGGCCATCTGCTGTCGCGCCTGCTCGATCGCGGCATCCCGACCGATGCGCCGCGCGCGCAGAGCGCGCTCCTGATCGGCGCCGCGCAGATCCTCTGGATGGATGTGCCTGATCACGCCGCGGTCGATCTCTCGGTGCGGCTGGTGCAGTCGGACCGGCGCGCGGCGAAATATGCCGGGCTCGTCAACGCCGTGCTGCGCCGCTGCGCGCGCGAGGGCCAGGGCCTGATCGATGAGACCAGCACGCAGACGCTGGACCTGCCGCAATGGATGCTGGCGCGCTGGGACGCGCATTACGGCGAATCGACCGCGCGCGACATGGCGCTGGCGCTCGGCCATGAGCCGTCGCTCGACCTCACGGTGAAGTCGGACGCGCCGCAATGGGCGAGCCGCCTGCATGGCGAGACGCTGCCGACGGGAACCGTGCGCACGCTGCTGCAGGGGTCCGTCACGATGCTGCCGGGCTTTGCCGAAGGCCATTGGTGGGTGCAGGACGCCGCCGCCGCGCTGCCGGTGCGGCTGTTCGGCGACATCAAGGACAAGGCGATCGCCGACCTCTGCGCGGCGCCCGGCGGCAAGACCGCCCAGCTCGCGCTGGCAGGCGCGCATGTCACCGCGATCGACCGCTCGCCGGCGCGGGTCGCGCGGCTGCGCGACAATCTCACGCGGTTGGCCTTGGAGGCCGAGACGGTCGTCGCCGACGCCGCCGAATGGTCTGCTGCGGCCGGAAGCTTTGACGGTATTCTGGTCGACGCGCCCTGCAGCTCGACCGGAACCATCCGCCGCCATCCCGACGTCGCCTGGCTGCGCCAGGAAGGCGATATCGCGGCGCTATCGGCCCTGCAGAAGCGGCTGCTGCAAAAGGCCACCCATCTGCTGAAGCCGGGCGGCACGCTGGTCTACTGCACCTGCTCGCTGGAGCCGGAAGAAGGCGAGCAGGCGATTGCAGCGCTGCTGGCGAGCGAAGCGGGCCTGCGCCGTGCGCCGGTCGAGAAGGACGAGGTCGCCGGCCTCGACGACATCATTACCGCCGACGGCGATCTGCGCACCCTGCCCTGCCATCTGCCCAATGCCGACCCACGGCTGGGCGGGCTGGACGGGTTTTACGCCGCCAGGCTGGTTAAGTCCTGATTTTAAACTTCAGTCTTCTAAGCTCGAAGTGATTCGTGCGGTATCAAGAGGGTGTCTTGGCCGCGTTTCCGGATTAAATAAGGATTCGTTGAAAATTCCCTCCCCTCAAGGTTAGGCGTGTCGGTCGCTCAAAGCAGACGCATCTCGACGCTGATTGCTGGCCGCTTCGCGCGCAGCGTGATCGCGCGCGCCAGCGGGAGCACGGTTGCGCTGTCGCGGCTGTGGCCTGGCCGCACCGACCGGCTGATCATCGCCCCGCATGATCTGAGGACCGCCGACGCCACCCGCGCCGCCGAGATCTATGCCGGCCGATTCGTCTTCGCCGGCAAGATCGTCACCTGCCACGGCCGCTCGATCTTCGACCTCGAGCCGCCGTCGGAGGATTGGGAAGCCGCCCTGCTCGGCTTCGGCTGGCTGCGCCATCTGCGCGCTGCCGACACCGCGCTGACCCGCGCCAACGCCCGCTCGCTGGTCGACGACTGGATCTCCAACCAGGCGCGCAGGCGGCCGCTGGAGCGCCGCGCCGATGTCCGCGCGCGGCGCGTGATCTCGCTGTTGTCGCAGGCGCCGCTGGTGCTCGGCGATACCGACGGAAAATTCTACCGCAAATATCTGCGCGGGCTGGCGCGCGAGATCCGCTATCTGCGCTACTCCATCCTCGACAATGACGGCGTGCCGCGCCTGCAGGTGCTGATCGCGCTGTGCTACGCCTCGCTCTGCCTCGCCAACCAGGCGCGCAATATCAAGACGACCACGCGCAAGCTGTCGGACGAATTGCAGCGCCAGATCCTGCCCGATGGCGGCCACATCTCGCGCAACCCCGGCGCACTGGTCGAGCTGCTCAGCGATCTCTTGCCGCTGCGACAGACCTTTGCTGCACGGAATATCGCGCCGCCGTCGGCGCTGCTCAACGCCATCGACCGCATGATGCCGATGCTGCGCTTCTTCCGTCACGGCGACGGCAGCTTCGCGCTGTTCAACGGCATGTCGACCGCGCCGTCCGATCTGGTCGCGACGCTGCTCGCCTATGACGACACCCGCGGCGTGCCGATGGCGAGCATGCCGCATAGCGGCTTCCAGCGCCTCGATGCCGGCACCACGGCGTTGATCATCGACACCGGCCCGCCGCCGCCGCCAAGCGTCAGCCAGGATGCGCATGCCGGCTGCCTGTCGTTCGAACTCTCCTCGGGGCCGAGCCGCATCGTCGTGAATTGCGGCATGCCGTCGACCGGGCGCGACAATTGGCGGCCGTTCGCACGCTCCACCGCCGCGCATGCGACGCTGACCTATCGCGACACCTCGTCGTGCCAGTTCGTCGAGCTGTCGGCGATGAAGCGGCTGTTGCGCGGCGCGCCGATCACCAGCGGCCCCAACAATGTCGAGAGCTACCGCGAGGCCGTCCCCGACGGCGACGTGCTCACCGCCTCGCATGACGGCTATCTCTCGCGCTTCGGCGTGATCCACCGCCGCGTGCTGATGGTCTCCCAGGACGGCACCCGGCTCGAAGGCGAGGACTCGCTGTCGCCGGCGCCGGGCGGCCGCATCAAGGGCAGCGAGGCCGATTTCGCGCTGCGCTTCCATTTGCATCCTTCAGTGAAGGCGAGCCGGCTGTCGGATGCCCGCGGCGTGATGCTGGTGCTGCCGAACCGCGACGTCTGGACCTTCGAGGCGATGGACGACAAGGTCGACCTCGAGGACAGCGTGTTCCTGGCCGGCAATGACGGCCCGCGCCGCACCTCCCAGATCGTGATCCGCCAGGACGCAAGGCAGGCCGCCACGATCCGCTGGAGCTTCGTGCGCTCCTCGACCTCGGCCACCGCCACCAACGCGCGCCGCAACGCCCGCCGCGAGCCGGAACTGCCGCTGTAGGGCGACCGAACGACTCCCGACCGTCATCCTGAGGAGCGGCGCTTACGCCGCGTCTCGAAGGATGCACGGCCCGGCTGGTGGCCGTCGACCCTTCGAGACGCGCTCCGCGCTCCTCAGGATGACGGAATTGGCTTACTCAGCTTGCTCAGTGTCATCACCCGCGCATGCGGGTGATCCAGTATTCCAGAGACGGTCGTGCTTGAGCCGATAGGCCGCGGCGTACTGGGTCGCCCGGTCGAGCCGGGCGACGACAACAGTGGATGAAGACAAAGCTTCACATCCTCCCAGGGTGACGGTTAGACAGGGCCGACCGATTTCGACCCAATCATCCGCAATTTCGGGGGAATCGGCCTCGGAGACCGGTTTCGTAGGGCACCAAACCATGCTACCCGGCTGCCTTAACAGCCAGGGATTTCCTAGAATGACCGAACAGCTTCGCCGCGTGACCCGCGCTCTGTTGTCCGTTTCCGACAAGACCGGACTGATCGATTTCGCCAGGGCGCTGGCCGACCATGGCGTCGAGTTGGTCTCGACCGGCGGCACCGCCAAAGCGATCGCGGCGGCCGGGCTGAAGGTCAAGGACGTCTCCGAACTCACCGGCTTCCCCGAGATGATGGACGGCCGGGTCAAGACACTGCATCCGAAGGTGCATGGCGGCCTGCTCGCGATCCGCGACAACAAGGAACATGCCGCGGCGATGGCCTCGCACGGCATCGCGCCGATCGACCTTCTTGTGGTCAACCTCTATCCGTTCGAGGCCACCGTCGACAAAGGCGCCGGCTTCGAGGAGTGCATCGAGAACATCGACATCGGCGGTCCCGCGATGATCCGCGCCGCCGCGAAGAACCATGACGACGTCGCCGTGGTGGTCGAGGCGCAGGATTATCAGGCCGTGCTCGACGAACTCGCCGCGCACAAGGGCGCGACCTCGCTCGGCCTGCGCCGCCGGCTCGCCGCCAAGGCCTATGCCCGCACCGGAGCCTATGACGCCGCGATCTCGAACTGGTTTGCGAAGGAGATGAAGACCGACGCGCCGGACTTCCGCGCGATCGGCGGCCGGCTGCTCCAGCCGCTGCGCTATGGCGAGAATCCGCACCAGAGCGCGGCGTTCTACGCTACGCCGGAAATGCGCCCGGGTGTCTCGACCGCACGGCAGTTGCAGGGCCGGGAACTATCCTACAACAACATCAACGACACCGATGCGGCCTATGAGTGCGTCGGCGAATTCGATCCGCAGCGCACCGCGGCCTGCGTCATCGTCAAGCACGCCAATCCCTGCGGCGTGGCCGAGGGTCCCGATCTCGCCACCGCCTATGCCCGCGCGCTCGCCTGCGATTCCACCTCGGCCTATGGCGGCATCATCGCAGTCAACCGCACGCTCGATGCGGACGCGGCACGCGCCATCATCGGCATCTTCACCGAGGTGATCATCGCGCCCGACGCAACCGAAGAGGCGATCTCGATCATCGCCGGCCGGCGCAATCTGCGCCTGCTGCTTGCGGGCGCGCTACCCGATCCGCGCGCGACCGGCCTCACCGCCAAGACCGTTGCCGGCGGCCTGCTGGTGCAGAGCCGCGATAACGCTGTGGTCGAGGACATGAACCTGAAGGTGGCGACCAAGCGCGCGCCGACCGACGCCGAGCTGCGCGATCTCAAATTCGCCTTCCGTGTCGCCAAGCACGTCAAGTCGAACACCATCATCTATGCCAAGGACCTCGCCACCGTCGGCATCGGCGCCGGCCAGATGAGCCGGGTCGATTCCGCGCGCATCGCCGCGCGCAAGGCGCTGGATGCGGCGGCCGAGCTGAAGCTTGCCGAGCCGCTGACCAAGGGGTCGGTGGTCGCCTCCGACGCGTTCTTCCCGTTCGCCGACGGCATGCTGGCCTGCATCGAGGCCGGCGCCACCGCGGTGATCCAGCCCGGCGGCTCGATGCGCGACGACGAGGTGATCAAGGCCGCCGACGAGCACGGCATCGCCATGGTGTTCACCGGCGTGCGGCACTTCCGGCATTGACGCAGCATCGTCATTGCCGGGCTTGACCCGGCAATCCATCTCCTGAAGAAAATTTCGCGAAGGACGATGGATGCCCGGGTCAAGCCCGGGCATGACGAAGCAACCTACTCCCGCACCCTTGCCAGCAACACCAACCCCACCACGAAAAACCCCACCAGCACCGCCATGCCGGCCTTCTGGCTCGCGGTCGCCGCGGTGATCGCGCCGATCAGCAGCGGGCCGATGAACGACGTCACCTTTCCGGTGAGCGCGAACAAGCCAAAATACTGCGCGATGCGATCCTGCGGCGCGAGGCGGATCAGAAGCGAGCGCGAGGCCGCCTGCAGCGGCGCGCCGGCGGCGCCGATCAGGCAGCCCAGCACGATATAGGCGCGCTCGGCAGCGCCCGCGAACAGCGGGCCGCCGGGCACCGGTGGCGCGACTGGAATGAACAGGATGGAATCCTTGTTCACGGTCAGAATCACGACGATCGCAAACAGCAGGATCACAAGACTGCAGGTAATCACGCGCTTCGGCCCGAACGCATCGTCGAGCTTGCCGCCGAGCCAGCTGCCGAACGTGCCGGCCACCGCCAGAATGATGCCGAAGGTGCCGATCCGGATCGTGTCCCAGCCGAACGTGCCGGCGGCATAGATGCCGCCGAAAGCGAACAGCGAGACCAGCCCGTCGGTGTAGATCATGTTTGCCAGCAGGAACCGCGCCATCGATTTCCGCTTCGGCAGACCCGCCAATGATTCCCTGAGCCCGCGCAGGCCTTCGCCGACCGCCTCGCGCAACGGGCGTTTCGCCGGGTAGTCCGGCGTGAACAGGAACATCGGCGTCACGAAGATGATGAACCACAGCCCGGTCAGCGGCCCGGTGATGCGATCGCCCTCGTGCATGACGGGATCGAGACCGAACAGCGGCGTGAAGCCGAACAGCGTACGGCCGGTCTCGGCGTTGGCGGCGAGGAAGCCGAGCACCAGCACGAGGCTCAGGATGCCGCCGATATAGCCGGTGGCCCAGCCGGTGCCGGACAGCCGCCCGATCCTGTCGGGCGGCACCAGCGTCGGCATCATCGCATTGTTGAACACGGTCGCGAACTCGACGCCGACGCTCGCGATCGCATAGGCCAGCAGCAGCGCGGGGATGATGTCGGGATTGCCGGGCTTGCCGATCCACATCGCGCTCGCGCCGATCACCAGCAGCACGCCGAAGCCCGCGATCCACGGCTTGCGTCGGCCGCTGGCGTCGGCGATCGCACCTAGCACCGGCGACAGCAGCGCGATCGCAAGTCCTGCGGCTGCCGTGGCAAAGCCCCACAGCGCCTGCCCGCTCGCGGGATCGGGCGCGACGAAGCTCGCGAAGTATGGCGCGAACACGAAGGTCGTGATCAGCGTGAAATAGGGCTGCGCGGCCCAGTCGAAGAAGATCCAGCTGACGACGGCGGCGCGGCCAGGATAGACCTTGGTGGTGGCCTTCGCATCATCAGTAGCCGTCTGCATTGTTGCCGTCATCGCGAAACATATTCCTCAAGTCGAACCGCAGGCAGGCTTTTGCCGCTTCAATCCGTTCCCATATAGCATGAGCCGGTTTGCTGATACCGCGATGAACAGGGCAGGACATTTCGATGGCGCTGACGGCAACGATGTCGCGACGGCTGTTTGCCGTTCTCCTGGTGATTGGCATCGCGATGCCGGCCCTCGGCCAGGTGCAGCGTCGCGCCTACGAGCCTTCGGCCACCGATGCGATTCAAAGCATTCGCACCGAACACGGCATGGTGGTGGCGCAGGAGAAGCTTGCGGCGCGGGTCGGCGCCGACATTCTGCGGCAGGGCGGCAATGCCGTCGACGCTGCGGTCGCCACCGGCTTTGCGATGGCGGTGACCTATCCGCGCGCCGGCAATATCGGCGGCGGCGGCTTCATGGTGATCCATCTCGCCGGGCGCAATGAAGAAGTCGCGATCGACTATCGCGAGACCGCGCCGCAGGCCGCAACCCGCGACATGTTCCTGAACGCTGAGGGCAAGCCCGATCCGGACAAGTCGCGCAACTCCGCGCTTGCGATCGGCGTGCCCGGCACGGTCGCAGGCCTCGCGCTGGCGCTGGACAAATACGGCTCCGGCAAGTTCACGCTGGCGCAGATCGTCAAGCCCGCGATCGATCTGGCCCGCGACGGCTTCATCGTCACCGACGACACGTCGGACACGCTGTCGGACATGTATCGCCGCATGTCGCGCTGGCCGAACTCGGCGAAGACATTCTCGCACGCCGACGGGACGCCGCTGCGTGAGGGCGACCGCCTGATCCAGGGCGATCTCGCGACGACGCTGACCGCAATTGCCGAACAGGGGCCGCGCGGCTTCTACGAGGGCGCGGTCGCCGAGAAGCTTGTCGCAGGGATCAGGAATGCCGGCGGCATCTTCAGCCTCGGGGATCTGAAATCCTATCAGCCGGTGATCCGCACGCCGATCCGCGGCAGCTATCGCGGCTACGACGTCGTCTCGATGCCGCAGCCGTCCTCCGGCGGCGTCGTGCTGCTCGAAATCCTCAACATCCTCGAGGGCTTTCCGATGTCCGACATGAAGCAGGGCTCCGCCGCCTCGCTGCATGTGATGATCGAGGCGATGAAGCGCGCCTATGCCGACCGCGCCCGCTATCTCGGCGATCCCGCCTTCGTCGATGCGCCGACGCAGTTGCTGACCGACAAGGCCTATGCCGCCAGGCAACGCGCGACCATCGAACTCGCCCATGCCACGCCCTGGACCGGTGTGCGCAACGCGAAACAGCCGCATGAGGGCGACAACACCACGCATTATTCCGTCGTCGATGCCGGCGGCAACGCCGTCAGCAACACCTACACGCTGAACTTCCCCTATGGGGTCGGCCTCGTCGCCGACGGCACCGGCGTGCTGCTCAACAACGAACTCGACGATTTCACCGCGGCTCCCGGCGCCTCCAACGCCTTCGGCCTGGTCGGCTTCGAGGCCAATCTGCCGGGACCCGGCAAGCGCCCGCTGTCGTCGATGGCGCCGACCATCGTGCTGAAGGACGGTAAGCCGATGCTGGTAACGGGATCGCCCGGCGGCAGCCGCATCATTTCGGCTGTGACGCAGATCATCGTCGACGTGATCGACTACAAAATGGATATCGCAGCCGCAGTCGCCGCGCCGCGGATGCATCACCAATGGCTGCCCGACGAGGTCCGGATCGAGAAAGGCTTTCCCGACGAGGTGCTGGCCGAGTTGAAGGCCAAGGGCCACAAACCGGTCGAGCCGCTCGGCTACTCCTCCGCGAACTCGATCATGGTCACGACCAATGGTCTGCTCGGCGCGCCCGACCCGCGCACGCGTGGCTCGGAGGCCGCGGGACACTAAAGAGCGTTTCGAGCGAAGCCTGTCCCGCACCTGATGCGGGATGGCCACCGGTTCGCGTGAAGAAAACGCGTCAAAACAAAAGCTAGCGTAAACGCGGCTTTGCCCAGCCTGCGACATCGCGGTAGATTGGCGGTCCGCGCAAGTCCGGCCGCGGATGCAAAGAGCCGGTGAAAGATTTCTCCGGGGAACGCGCATGAGCACGGCCGAATCCAAATCAATTGAAGTCGCAGAGATCGAGGACACCAGCCTCCTCGCCTTCTATCGCGACATGAACCTGCAGGAGCGGCGCACGTTCTGGGCCTGCGCCTCGGGCTGGACGCTCGACGGCATGGATTTCATGATCTATCCGCTGGTGATCGGCACCATCATCACGCTGTGGAAGGTGGATCCTGGCACCGCAGGCCTCGCGGGCACCGTGACGCTGCTGGCGTCCGCCGTGGGCGGCTGGCTCGGCGGCTACCTCTCCGACCGCATCGGCCGGGTCAAGACGCTGCAGCTCACCATCATCTGGTTCTCGTTCTTCTCGCTGGTCTGCGCCGTGGTGCAGAATTTCGACCAGCTGCTGATCGCCCGCGCGCTGCTTGGCCTCGGCTTCGGCGGCGAATGGGCGGCCGGCGCGGTGCTGATCGGCGAGGCGATCCGGCCGCAATATCGGGGACGCGCGGTCGGCTCGGTGCAGTCGGGCTGGGCGATCGGCTGGGGCCTTGCGGTGCTGGCGCAGGCGATCCTGTTCTCGGTACTCCCTGCAGAAAACGCCTGGCGCTGGATGTTCGCGATCGGCGCGCTGCCGGCGCTGCTGGTGTTCTATCTGCGCCGCTACGTCACCGAGCCCGAGATCTCGGCCGCGACAATGGCGCAGCAGCAGGCGACTGGCAGCAAACCCGCTGCATTGTGGGAGATCTTTCACGGGCCGATCCTGAAGACCACGCTGCTGGCCTCACTGGTCGGCACCGGCATGCAGGGCGGCTACTATGCCATCACCTTCTGGGTGCCGCGCTTCCTCACCACCGAGCGCAAGCTTTCCGTGGTCGGCTCGACCGGCTATCTCGCGACCCTGATCATCGGCTCGTTCATCGGCTATCTGGTGGGCGCCTGGCTCGCGGACCGCATCGGCCGCCGCAACCTGTTCCTGATCTTCTCGATCGGCGCCATCGCGATCGTGCTGCTCTATACCCAGCTGCCGATCTCCAACGAGGTGCTGTGGGTGCTGGGCTTCCCGCTCGGCTTCTTTGCCTCGGGCTATTTCTCCGGCATGGGCGCGTTCCTGACCGAGCTGTATCCAACCCGGCTGCGCGGCTCCGGCCAGGGCTTTTGCTACAATTTCGGCCGCGGCATCGGCGCGCTGTTCCCGTTCCTGGTCGGCGCGCTTTCGACCACGACGACGCTCGCCAACGCGATCGCGATCTTTGCGGTGGCCGCCTATGGCGTGTTCTTCATCGCCGCCTACGCGCTGCCGGAAACGCGCGGGCGTGTGCTGCATGCGGATGGGTAGAACATGTGATGAGGTGATGTGATGACTGCGCCGCTCGCTCCGCTTTGCCTCTCCCCCTGTGGGAGAGGCCGGATTGCATCATTAGATGCAATCCGGGTGAGGGGTCGCGGTCCATCCATGCAGTACGCCGTGTGGAGAGGTACCCCTCACCCCCAACCCTCTCCCACAAGGGGAGAGGGGGCCACCGGTCCGTGCGTCCCTAACAGGAGGCTGCCATGACATCGCTCAAAGGCAAGACGCTGTTCATCTCGGGCGCGAGCCGCGGCATCGGGCTGGCGATCGCGCTTCGCGCCGCGCGTGACGGCGCCAATGTCGCGATTGCGGCGAAGACCGCCGAGCCGCATCCGAAGCTGAAAGGCACGATCTACACCGCCGCCGACGAGGTCCGCGCCGCCGGCGGCAAGGCGCTGCCGGTGCTCTGCGACATCAGGGACGAAGCACAGGTGATGGCGGCGATCGAAGCCACCGTCGCCGAGTTCGGCGGCATCGACGTCTGCGTCAACAATGCCAGCGCCATCAGCCTGACCAATTCGCAGGCGACCGACATGAAGCGGTTCGACCTGATGATGGGAATCAACACCCGCGGCACCTTCATGGTGTCGAAATACTGCATCCCGCATCTGAAGAAGGCGGAGAACCCGCATATCCTGATGCTGTCGCCGCCGCTCGACATGAAGACCAAATGGTTCGAGCACTCGACCGCCTACACGATGGCGAAATTCGGCATGAGCATGTGCGTACTCGGGCTGGCCGGCGAACTGAAATCTTCAGGCGTCGCCGTCAATGCCTTGTGGCCGCGCACCACGATCGCAACCGCCGCGGTCGGCAATCTGCTCGGCGGCGACGCCATGATGCGCGCCAGCCGCACGCCCGAGATCATGGGCGATGCGGCCTACGCAATCGTCACGCGGCCGTCGCGCGAATTCACCGGCCATTTCTGCATCGACGACAAGGTGCTCTATGCCAATGGGGTGCGCGATTTCGAGCGCTACCGCGTCGATCCCTCGGTGCCGCTGATGTCGGACTTCTTCGTGCCCGACGACGACGTGCCGCCGCCCGGCGTCACCGTGCAGGCACTGCCGTCAGCCGGCGGCGCGCAGACATCGCGCTGAACGCGGCTAGATTGCCGACGCCTTGAGCTGCGCGCGCCAGTGCTGCACGCGCTCCTTGAGCAGCGTCTCGCGGACATAAGCGAGTTCCTCGTCCTCGATCTGCTCCAGCGTTTCGAGCGAGAAATTGTCCGCGCCGTGCGCCGACCATACGCGCTGCAGCTCCACATTGCGGTGGCTCCCCATCCGCAGCGTGAACCAGATGCGGTTCTGGATTTTCTCCAGATCGAGCGCCTGCCCGACCCAGACTTCGCCGCTCGCGCGGCAGCGGATCGCGAACACGCCGGCGACCGCGGCGCGCTTCTTGTAGTCGGCGATGGCGAGCTTGCGGTCCTCGGTCTTCATGGCGGCTCCTGTCGTGTCGACAGACTGTTTATACCCGGGTGTTATTGACAAAGCAATTACACCCGGATAAAACATCACCATGATCGTGATTTTATCGGCCGACCTCGTACGGCCCGCCCTTCTCCAGCGCGCGCGCATAGGCCGGGCGGGCGTGGATGCGTTCGAGGAACGCGACGCATTTGGGATGGCCGTCCTCGAGCCCGCCGCGCGCGGCGGCGGCTTCCAGCGGAAAGCTCATCTGGATATCGGCGCCGGAGAAGTCGCTGCCGGCGAACCACTCGCTCTTGCCGAGCTCGCCTTCCCAATAGGCCATGTGCTGCTTGATCTGAGGATTGACCAGCGTGGACAGCGCCGTGTTGGACACCTTGCGCACCAGCGGCCGCAGCAGCGCCGGCGCGCGCTTCGGCATCAAGGTGAACAAGAGCTTCAGCAGCAGCGGCGTCATCGCCGAGCCCTCGGCATAATGCAGCCAATAGGTGTAGCGCAGCCGCTCCGGCGTATCGGCTTGCGGGATCAGGCGGCCATTGCCGTAGGTCGCGATGATGTATTCGAGGATCGCACCGGATTCCGCGATCGTGTTGCCATTGTCGGTGACGACGGGCGACTTGCCGAGCGGATGGATCGCGCGCAGCTCCTTTGGCGCCCGCATGTCGGGCTGCCGCTGATAGCGCACGATCTCGTACGGCACGCCCAATTCCTCGAGCAGCCACAGCACGCGCTGCGAGCGGGAATTGTTGAGATGATGAACCGTCAGCATGAGCGTCCTCTGAAAAATCAGCGCAATCGGACGGCGTTTGGTGCCAGCCGGGAACAGGAAAGTCGAGATCCACACGCCGTCACTGCCAAGAATTACCCGGGCGATATGTCGCGCAATCGGAAAGGTCTACCATGAATCCTGCCTATGTCGCCTTCGAAGGCGAGCGTCGCATCGGGGCCGGTGACCTCCCCGAGGTTGCGCGCGCCGCCAGGCAATTGCTGGATCGGCGCAAGGACGCCGCGATCCTGGTGTTCGACGGCCGCACCTCAGCGCTGGTCGACATCGATTTCCGCGGCTCGATCGACGATGTGCTGGCGCGGCTGCCGAAGCCAGCGCCTCCGCTCGACGAGGAGCCGCCCGCACCGGTCGCGCCGCGCGGCCCGGGACGTCCGAAGCTTGGCGTCGTCGCACGCGAGATCACGCTGTTGCCGCGGCACTGGGACTGGCTCGCCCAGCAGAAGGGCGGCGCGTCGGTTGCGATCCGCAGATTGATCGACGAGGCGCGGCGCTCCAGCGGCGACAAGGACCGGACACGTAGCGCGCAGGATGCCGCCTATCGCTTCATGACAACGATGGCCGGCAACCGGCCGCATTACGAGGACGCGATCCGCGCCCTGTTCGCCCACGACCGGCGCCGCTTTGCGACGCTCATCGCGGACTGGCCGGCCGACATCCGCGATCACGCAGTCAGGCTCGCCTATAGCGATCAAGCGGACTAGCGCGTTTTCGTACGAAATAGCGGGCACTCGGCGGATCGTTGATTCGTGACTGTCCCCATTCTTTGGAAGTTGAAAGTGTCCAAGCCTCCCTCCTTACGCAAAGCCTTCGTGTCGTTCCTCGCGCCGATGCTGCTGAGCAACGTGCTGCAGTCGCTGTTCGGCACCATCAACGGCGTTTATCTCGGCCAGATGATCGGGGTCGACGCGCTCGCGGCTGCGTCGGTGTTCTTCCCGGTGATGTTCTTCTTCATCTCCTTCGTGATCGGCTTGAGCGCGGGCGCGTCGGTCATGATCGGCCAGGCCTGGGGTGCCCGCGAGCCCGGCCGGGTGAAGGCGGTCGCCGGCACGACCATGACCGTGACGCTGCTGCTGGCGCTCGCGATCGCGATCCTCGGCGGCCTGTTCGCCCGGCCGCTGTTGATCGCGCTCGCCACGCCGCCGGACGTACTCGACGCCGCGGTGTCCTATGCCCGGATCATGATGATCACGATGCCGGTGACCTTCGCATTCCTGCTGCTCGCGGCAATGATGCGCGGCGTCGGTGATACCGTGACGCCGCTGCTCGCCCTGACGGTGTCGACGATCGTCGGCCTCGTGGTGACGCCGGCGCTGATCCGCGGCTGGCTCGGCCTGCCGATGCTCGGCGTGGCCAGCGCCGCCGTCGCCTCAGCCGTCTCGGGCGTGGTCACGCTGCTGTGGCTGCATGTCCATATGTTGCGGCACCGGCATCCGCTCGCTTTCGACGCGGCGTTCCTGCGCGCGATGCGGCCCAACGGCGCGCTGCTGCGCATCGTGCTGCGGCTCGGCATTCCGACCGCGATCGGCATGGTGGTGGTCTCGCTCGCCGAGCTGGTGCTGCTCGGCCTCGTCAACGGTTTCGGCTCGGACGCCACCGCGGCCTATGGCGCGGTCAACCAGGTGATCGGCTATGTGCAGTTTCCGGCAATCTCGATCGCGATATCGGTGTCGATCTTCGGTGCGCAGGCGATCGGCCGCGGCGATTCCGGCCGGGTTGGCGCCATCGTCAGGACCGGGATCGAGATGAATCTCGCGCTGACGGGCGGACTGGTCGTGCTCGGCTATCTCTTTGCGCGGCCCCTGATGGGCTGCTTCATCGTCGACGGCGCGGTGCTCGCGCTCGCGCAGCAGCTTTTGTACATCGTGCTGTGGAGCATGGTCCTGTTCGGCATGGCGACGGTGTTTTCGGGCGCGATGCGCGCCGGCGGCACGGTGTGGATACCACTGTTCATCTCGATCCTGGCCATAACGCTGGTCGAGGTGCCGGTTGCGATCCTGCTGAGCCGCGCCGTCGGCATCAGCGGCATCTGGATCGCCTATCCCGTCACCTTTGCAACCATGTTCGTGCTGCAGATGGCCTATTACGCCCTGGTATGGCGCAAGCAAACCATCACGCGGCTGATTTGACATCGCGCGCTGCGGCTCACATGATGAGTATCATATTCTCCTGATGGCGCCTGCGACAGCGGGGCCATCCTAGAGACACGCCAAACAAGCCCAAACTAGACAAGCCGAGGGGAGAGACCGCCGTGAGCCCAAATCCGCAATTCCTGTTCGATTTCGGCAGCCCCAACGCTTTCCTCAGCCATGAGGCGATCCCGGCGATCGAGCAGCGCACCGGCGTCAAATTCGAATATGTCCCAATCCTGCTTGGCGGCATCTTCAAGGCCACCAACAACAAGTCGCCGGCCGAGACGCTGGCGGGCGTCAAGAACAAGCCGGAGTTCCAGCAGATCGAGACCGAGCGCTTCCTCAAGCGCTTCAAGGTCAAGCCCTATGTCTGGAACCCGTTCTTCCCGGTCAACACGCTGAATTTGATGCGCGCGGCGGTCGCCGCCCAGCTCGAAGGCGTGTTCGAGAAGTACGTCGAAGCCGCCTTCCATCATATGTGGGTCGAGCCGAAGAAGATGGACGACCTTGAGATCGCCGCCAAAGCCCTCACGTCCTCAGGCCTCGATGGCGCCAAGCTGCTTGCCCGCGCGCAGGACGCGGACGTCAAGGCCAAGCTGATCGCCAACACCCAGGCCGCCGTCGAGCGCGGCGCGTTCGGCTCGCCGACCTTCTTCGTCGGCAACGAAATCTTCTTCGGCAAGGAGCAGCTGCGCGAAGTCGAGGAATTGGTGTCGGGAAAGTGAGATGAGCGGGCGAAGGATAGCGGCTAGCGAATAGCGGCCCTATCTATTCCCCACTCCTCATTCGCGATTCGCCCCTTCCCCGGGCAACAACAAAGAAGGACAAATTCCCATGCGTGTTCTCGTGGTCGGCGCCGGTGCGATCGGCGGTTATTTCGGCGGCCGGATGCTTCAGGCCGGCCGCGACGTCACTTTTCTCGTCCGGCCCCGCCGCGCCTCCGAACTCGCCTCGGCCGGACTCGTGATCAAGAGCCCGAACGGCGATGTCACGCTGAACAATCCGCCGAGCGTGCAGGCCGACAAGCTCTCGAACAAATTCGACGTCGTGCTGCTGAGCTGCAAGGCGTTCGATCTCGAAGATGCGATCAAGTCGTTTGCGCCCGCCGTCGGCGACAAGACCGCGATCATCCCGCTGCTCAACGGCATGCTGCATCTCGATGCGCTCGACAAGACATTCGGCGCCCAGCATGTGCTCGGCGGGCTCTGCGCGATCGCGGCGACGCTGAACGAGAAGCGCGAGGTGGTGCAGCTGCAGCCGATGCAGTCGCTGGGTTTCGGCGAACGCGCCGGCGGCACGTCGGAGCGGGTGCGCGCAATCGCGGACACGTTCTCCTCGATCAATGGTGCGGCCGCAAGCGACCACGTCATGCAGGACATGTGGGAGAAGTGGGTGTTCCTGGCCTCGCTCGCCGCCTCCACCAGCCTGATGCGGACCTCGGTCGGCAACATCCTGGCGGCGCCCGGCGGCCAGGATTTCCTGCTCGGCATCCTCGACGAATGCAGCGCGATCGCGGCCGACGCCGGCCATGGGCCTGGCGGCCCGTTCTTCCAGCGCACCCGTGGGCTTCTGACCGCCGAAGGATCGCCGATGACCGCATCGATGTTCCGCGACATCAAGGCGGGGCTGCCGGTCGAGGCCGATCACGTGATCGGCGACCTGATCGTCCGCGCCGACGCCGCCAAGATCCCGGTGCCGAAGCTGCGCACCGCCTACACGCATCTCAAGGCGTATGAGAAGCAGCGGGGCGCGTAATACAGATCTCGATCCGGGCGACGCGCTGACGTCTCCTTCCCCCTGAAAGGGGGAAGGTCGGGATGGGGGTCGGCCGCAGGCGATGCTTCGTGCGGAGAGAGCAGATCCCTACCCGCTTTGCTCTCACGAGCAAAGCGACCTCCCCTTTTCAAGGGGAGGTGGAGCAATTTCGCAAATCAAGCGCGTATTCGTGCGACCCGATTATGGTGCTTACAAATGCGCCAGATAATGCGCAAGCGCGGTGATCTCCTCGTCGCTCAGCGGATACGCCACGTCGGCCATCGCGGCCTGCGCCCCGCCGGAGCGGACGCCCGACTTGTAGTCGTGCAGCGCCTTGACGAGATATTCCTCGCGCTGGCCGGCGATGCGGGCGACCGCCTTGGTGCCGACATAGGTGTCGGTGTGGCATGAGGCGCAGCGGCGGCCGGCCGCGGCCTGCTTGCCCTTTTCGGACAATTCCGGATTGTCGTCCTTGCTGCCCTTGAACGGCGTCAGCGAGGCGAAATAGGCGCCGAGATTGCGGATGTCCTCGTTGTTGAGCTGCTCGACGATCGGCTGCATCTGCTCGTTCTTGCGCGCGCCGGCGCGGAAGAACACCAGCTGCCATTGAATGAATTGGTCGAGCTGGCCGGCCAGCGAGGGAATGTTCTCGGTCTGCGAGATGCCGTTGTCGCCGTGACAGCCGGCACAGATTTCGGCCTTCTCCTTGCCGGCGGCGACGTCGGCGGCCTGGGCGGACGACGCCAGCAGAATTGCCGCCAATAAAACTCCGAGTGAGGCACTACGCATTGCCAGTTTTCTCCGCGTGTCATTGCCGGGGCTAGATCCCGGCAACCCATCTGGCTTGAAGGGGGTTTCTTGGTTTGGATGGATGCCCGGATCAAGTCCGGGCATGACAAGGTGGTTCCGTTATCCGATCGCAACAGAGGCTGCGGCCGCCGCATGGCCACCGCAGCCTCCTGACCTTCAACCGTTACTTCTTGCTGTAGCTGATGCGATAGATCGCACCGGCCCAGTCGTCGGCGACGAGGATGGAGCCATCCTTGTCGAGCAGGATATCGGCGGGACGGCCGAGATAGCCCTGGTCACCCTGGATCCAGCCGTCGGCGAAGATTTCCTGCTTGGCGTTCTTGCCGTCGGGGCTCGCGGTGATCCGCACGATGCGGCCGCCCTGGTACTTATGCCGGTTCCAGGAGCCGTGCTCGGCGATCAGGATGCTGTTCTTGTACTCGGCCGGGAACTGGCTGCCGGTATAGAACTTCATGCCGAGCGGAGCCACATGCGCGCCAAGATTGTAGACCGGCGGGGTGAACTCCGAGCACTTGTGGCCCATCGCGAACTTGGTGTCGGGCAGGTTGCCCTGGTGGCAATAGGGATAGCCGAAGTGCTCGCCGATCTTCGAGATCATGTTGAGCTTGTCGCTCGGCAGATCGTCGCTGATCCAGTCGCGGGCGTTTTCGGTGAACCAGTACTTGCCGGTGCGCGGATCGACGTCGCCGCCGACCGAGTTACGCACGCCGAGCGCATAGATTTCCGCGTTGCCGGTCTTCGGATCGACGCGGCGGATCTGCGACACCGAGGTCGGAGGGACGCCGATGTTGAAGGGCGGGCCGAACGGCAGGAAGAACCAGCCTTCCTTGTCGACGGCGATGTATTTCCAGCCATGCGCCGCGTAGGACGGCATGTCGTCATACACCACCTTGCCGCTGCCAAGCTTGTCGAGATTGGCCTCGGCGTTCTCATACTTGATCAGCTTGTCGACCGCGATGACGTAGAGCGAGCCATCCTGGAAGGCGAGGCCGGTCGGCATGTTGAGGCCCTTGAGGATGGTCTTGACCTCTTTCTTGCCGTTGTTGTCCTTGATCGCATAGACGTTGCCGAGGCCGAACGAGCCGACGAAAAGCGTGCCCTTGTCGCCCCAGGCCATCTGGCGGGCGGCCAGCACGTTCGAGGCATAGACCTCGATCTTGAAGCCCGGCGGCAGCTTGATCTTCTTCATCATCGCCGCGAGTTCGGCGTCGGAGGCGCCGGTCGGCGGACCGGACGGCGGGGCCAAGCCCTTCTGCGCTTCGGTCTCGTCGCCGAGGAACCAGTCATCCGGCGGATGGGTCCAGAACTCCTTGGTGCCGGATTCGTACTTCTTCAGCGCACGGTTCTTGTCGGTTTGTTGCTGTGCACTGGCGAAGGTTGTCCCCGCCAGCAGCGCAATCGCCGCGAACGCAAGTATTGATCGATTGAAAGCGGACTTCATCGCGTCACTCCCCTACGCAAGCCGTTGCAGCTTGCCTGTTATTGATTTTGAACGCCCTGAGAGATGATGGTGGCGGTCTGTGAGGTAGGTCAGACCGCGAAATGGTAGCACATCCATCGACGCTGAAAAGCGCATGGATCAGGGTGCACTGCGGTCAAAACAAATTGAGACGAAATTTTCCCGCGCCGGCTGCCGGAGAACAAGGCATTCCGCACTGCAGCGTAATATTTGAACGAACCTAACGCTCGGGAGCGGCGATCGCGATCGCATCCGGAATCAAGAAGGCCGCCTCGAGGGGCGGCCTTCTTTCGTGCGCGTAGCCGTCAAGCTCAACGGATCAGGGCAAAAGCCCTCAGCTGAACTTGAACATGCTGGCGTCGAGCTGTCCCGGCGCGACACCGATCAGCCAAACCGCACTGCCTGCGGCGTCGGTGATGATCGTGGTGTTGATCCCGGCAACGTAGGTCTCCGCGGCCTGAACATCGGCGAACGAATGCAGCGATGTACCCGCGAAGTTGACGAAGTCGTTCACTCCGCCGGTATTGAAGTCCTGGACGACCATGACCTCCTGGCTGGTGTCGCTGATGTTGAAGGTGTCGGCCCCACCGCCACCCCAGGCATAGTCAACGCCGCCGCCGCCGCTGATGTTGTCGGCCCCGGTGCCCATCAGGAACACGTCGACGCCGCTGCCGCCGGTCACCGTATCGCCGCCGTTGGAGCCGTAGACGTAGTTCTGGCCCGAACCGCCGTAGATGAGGTTACCGTCGGTCTCGCCCGACGAGATGAAGATATTCAGGCCCGAGCCGCCGTACATCGTGTCGACGCCGGTGCCGCCGTAGAAGTAGTTGGTGCTGTTCCCGCCATAGAGGAAGTCGGTGCCGTCTCCGCCAAACATCACATTGACGTCGCTTCCGCCGGTGCCTCCCGAGCCGATCAAGGTATCGGTGCCGGCACCGCCAAACAGATAGTTGAAGCCGGCACCGCCATACATCACGTCATTGCCGTCCTCGCCCAGCAGGACGTCGAGCCCGGTTCCGCCGATCAGGACGTCATTGCCGGCTCCGGCATAGATGTAGTCGTTGCCGTCGCCGGCATCGCCAAAGTCATCGCCGTTGCCGAGAACGAGGACGTCAGCTCCGGCACCTCCGTAGGCGGTATCGTTGCCGTCGTTGCCGTAGAGGGAATTGTTGCCGGCATTGCCCGTCAAAACATTGTTCAATGCGTTGCCGCTGCCGGTGAGATTACCGGATCCGTCCAGGATCAGATTCTCGACGTTTGCGGTCAGGCCATAGGTGATCGTGGTGTGAACGGTGTCGGTGCCTTCGCCGCTGTTTTCGGTTACCACATCGCCGGCATTGTCGACGTAATAGGTGTCGTTGCCGAGCCCGCCGACCATCGTGTCGGCGCCAATTCCGCCGTCCAGCGTGTTGTTGCCCGAGCCGCCAGTCATGAAATTTGCGAGCCCGTTGCCGGTGCCCGAAACATTGGCAGACGTCGAAATGAAGAGATTGTCGACGTTGGCAGCCAGCGTGTAGTTGAAGGTGCCGGTGACGACCGCGGTGTCGATGCCCTCTCCCGGATTCTCGGTGATGACGTCGAGGGCATTGTCGAGAATGTAGATGTCGTTGCCCAAACCGCCGACGAGCGAATCGACGCCGCCGATGCCGTCGAGCAGATTGTCGCCGCCGTCGCCGATAAGGGTATCGTTGAAGTTCGACCCTCTCAGTCCCTCGATCGAGGTGTAGGTGTCCCCGGCAGCCTCACCGGTGTTCGAGGCGGGAGTAGCCAGGCTGGCGAGCACGCCAGCGGTGGCGTTGACATATTCCGCAACGTCATTGCCGGCTCCGCCGTCCAGCACGTCGGCACCAGCACCGCCGCGCAGATTGTTGTCTCCGCCATCGCCCGTCAGGGTATCGTTGAACGCCGAGCCAATGATACCTTCGATCGAAGTATAGCTATCGCCCGCGGCGTCGCCGGTGTTGACGCCCGGAGTTGCGAGACTTGCGACCACTCCCGTCGCAGCATTGCCGTAATCCGCGAAGTCAAAGCCTGCGCCACCGTCGAGCGAATCGGCGCCGGCCTGGCCGCGCAGGTTGTTGTTACCTCCATCGCCGATCAGTGTGTCGTTGAAGGCACCGCCCTGAATGCCTTCGATCGAGGTGAGTGTGTCGCCCAGGGCTTCGCCGGTATTCAGCGCGTTGTTTGCGAGATCGACCAGAACGCCGGTGGTCGCATTGCCATAATCGGCATAGTCGTAACCTGCGCCGCCGTCGAGCGAGTCCGCGCCGGTCCCGCCGCGCAGGAAATTGGTGTTGGCATCGCCGATCAGCGTATCGTTGAATGCGGTTCCTCTAATGGCTTCGATCGAGATGTAGACGTCGCCGGTGGCTTCTCCGGTATTCAGCGCCGAGTTGGCCAGGTCGGCGACGACGCCGGTTGTCGCGTTGAAATAGTCGGCATAGTCGAAGCCGGCACCGCCATCCAGCGTATCGGCACCGAGACCACCTTGCAGGAGGTTGATGTTGCCGTCACCGATCAGATGATCATTGAAGTCGCTGCCACGCAGTCCCTCGATGGAGATATAGGTGTCGCCGGCGGCTTCGCCCGTATTTTGGGACGAGTCTGCCAGGTCTGCCGTGATCCCAACGCCCGAGTCGGAATAGGACGCAAAGTCGAAGCCGCCGCCGCCGTTGAGCACGTCGGCGCCGGCGCCGCCACGCAACGTATTACCGTTAGCGTCACCGATCAGCGTGTCGTCGAACGCCGAGCCTCTGATCTTGGCGATGTTGACATATGTGTCGCCGGTGGCTTCCCCGGTGTTCTGGGTGGGATCGGCGAGGTCGACCGTAAGTCCGGCGCTTGCGTTGGCGTAGTCGGCGTAGTCGTTGGCTGAACCGCCGATGATCGAGTCGGCACCCAATCCGCCCTGCAGGAAAGAGGTGTTTCCGTTGCCAGTCAGCGTATCGTTGAAGTTGCTGCCGATCAGGCCTTCGATCGAGGTGTAGGTGTCCCCGGCCGCGAAACCCGTATTGACAGCCGGGTTCGCCAGACTTGCTACAACTGCGGTGCCCGAGTCGATGTAGGATGCGAAGTCTTGTCCAGTGCCGCCGTCCAGGGAGTCGGCGCCATCGCCGCCGATGAGCGTATCATTGCCCTGAAGTCCCTGCAGCGTGTCATTGGTGTTCGAACCGTTAGGCGTGCCGGTAACCGTGTCGTTGCCCGATGTGCCCATAAATGTAGCCATGGTAATCCCCTTCGCGTGATCAATTGTTGCTGTGCAATGCGAGTAGTCGGCGGACTTCAGAAATCAGCAGAAGAAATCGGAGTGCGAACCGGCGAGATCAGCCGAAACGAACCGCTCGAGAGCCAAAAAATGCAAAAGCCATGCAGCAGCGGAAAAGCTGCCGGGCTCAGTCAGTGCGTCGAGCTGATCAGGTCCAATCGGGGCCGTTCAGGCCGATTGGAGCGGCAAGGAAATTCGAAATGTCCCACCCCTTATGCAACGATTAGAAAAATAATAAAATAATCTGGAAGCAATCTAAGCGACAGATTTTGGGCAAGTCAACAGCCGCTGTCGTTTCTAAAGATGTCAAAACTGTTCAAAACCAGTTTCGTCGCCGAACGCCACCTTGCGAACGAGACCAACAGCCGTTCTGCACCGCACGCGATATCCAAACGACGCCAACGCTCGCGACGGTTCTATCGCGACGAAATCCGCGCCAGGCCGAGTGCCTGCGCTTTCGCTTTCGACAGCGGCCTGAACAGCACGCTGCGCTTCTGCCCGCTGGAGATCGCCGCGATCTTGAAGCCGTCATCGGCGGCGATGATGTCGCCGGTGCGAAGCGTCAAATCGTTCTCGATCGCAATCGGCGAGAGGCCGGCCGTTGCGCCGGTGCGGCATGAGCATTGCGGCACGATCTCGCGCTGAAATCGAAATGCGTTTGCGAGCGTCTTGTAGGTCTCGCCCTGCTCGGTCATGGCGCCGTCAATGTCGGAGCCGGAATACAGCTTCACCTCGGCGGCGGGACAGGCCGCCTCGCATGCCCCGGCATTGGCCGCCTCGCTCACGCGCGGCAGCGGGAAGAAGCGGCCGTCGCAGGTCCTGACGCAGAAGTTCTGCCGGCCGCCGCCTGATCGCGTCGTGATGTACACCCGCGGCCGCCGGCGTTCTTCGGCGGGCTCAAATTCCGGCGCGGCAGCAAAGCTGGGCGCCGCGGTATACGCCGAGTCGCTAGGCAATTGCTGTGCTGAAACCGGCGACGATGCCCAATTGCCGACGAGCGCGACCAGCGCTGCCACGCTTGCGCGCGCCAGGCTGCGGTTGAAGACGGTATCTGGCGTCCGGCTGATCGACATCATGCACTTGCTTGCCGCATCGGAAGGCGAGCGGCAGCCATTTCAACGCCGACACAACCACAGATTTCTATCAGTTTTGAGAATGCATCGTTTGACGGCTAATGAAGGGCCCGCCGGAGCGGCGCGATCGTCGGCGCAAAATCTCGCGCGCCGGCGCCGCCTGACAAGCAAAAAGCCCGCTTTGACGGGCGGGCTTCATCAGGCGTCAGCTCGGTCAGCGAGAAAGTTTGGAGCGGGCGAAGGGGCTCGAACCCTCGACCCCGACCTTGGCAAGGTCGTGCTCTACCACTGAGCTACACCCGCATCCGAACTGGCGGCGATCGCTCGCCGACAACGGCAGAGCTATGCCAAATGCCGTCTGTGAATGCAACACAAGAAGCGCAGTCCGGGCCTCACGAAATCGCACGGTTTCCTTAAAATTTGAGCTCGAATCGGCCGAAATCGGGCCAGCCCGATGATTTCTACCTGTGTCTCGACCGGAACCGGCCTCACAGCCATCTCGTCCCGGAGCGATTCGAGCCAGGTCTCGAACCAGCCGGCCAGCGTCCGGGCCAGCTCGGCGCGGCGGTCGGCGTCGCAATCGAACACCGCCGACCAAAGGCGCGATCGCCGCCGACCACCGGGGTGACCCGCAGCGTCGCGCTGGGTCGGGAGACCGGCAAATTCGTAGGTCTGGAAGCGCCGGACTTGCCCTGCTCGATCTCGCTCACCCCCTCGCCGCGGACCCAGACCGGGTAATTGTTGAAATCGCGGATGATTTTCCAGACGTCGCCGGCCGGCTGCTCGAACACGGTGCTGTAATAGGCCTTTGCCATGGGCGCCCCCTGTTGCAGTGAAGGGTTCGGCCGGGCCGGAGCGCGAACCCACCCGATCTCCGATGGAACAGGACGGACGCCAAGCGATTGAATTTTGCTGGCCGACCGCCATTTATGGGCATGATCTTCGGAAAACCGGTTCCCACTTTTCCGGGATCATGCTCTAGCCTGACAGAACGGCTGAACGTGCCGTGCGGAGCGTGCTAGAACGCCCCCGGATTTCCGACCTCAGAAGACCAGGTGAGGACAACGTGACGATAATGGAGCAGGGCGGCCCCACGCCCCAGGCAGCGCCCGATTTGATCAAGGAGACGACGACCCAGACCTTCGTCAAGGACGTCATCGAGGAGTCGCGCCGCCAGCCGGTTATGATCGACTTCTGGGCGCCCTGGTGCGGTCCCTGCCGTCAGCTCACGCCGATGCTGGAAAAGGCGGTCCGCAACGCCAAGGGCCGGGTCAAGCTGGTCAAGATGAACATCGATGAGCATCCGCAGATTCCCGGCCAGATGGGCATCCAGTCGATCCCGGCCGTGATCGCTTTCGTCAACGGCCAGCCCGCCGATGGCTTCATGGGCGCGGTGCCGGAGAGCCAGGTCAACGCCTTCATCGACAAGATCACCAAGGGCGTGCCCGCCGCCGGCGAGCCGAATCTCGCGGAGATTCTGGCCGAGGCCGACGCCGTGCTCGCCGAGGGCGACGCCGAAGCGGCGGCGCAGATCTATGCCGAGGTGCTGGCGCATGACGCCACCAACATCGCGGCGCTGGCCGGCCTCGCCAAATGCTACATGACGACCGGCGCGGTCGAGCAGGCCAAGCAGACGCTCGCGATGGTGCCGGAATCCAAGCGCAACGATGCCGCGGTGAAGGCGGTGCAGGCGGCGATCGATCTCGCCGAGCAGGCGCAGTCGGTCGGACCGATCGCGGAGCTAGAACAGAAAGTCGCCGCAAACCCGCTCGATCATCAGGCTCGATTCGATCTCGCGACCGCGCTCAATGCGGCGGGCAAGCGCTCTGAGGCGACCGAGCAGTTGCTCGCGATCGTCAAGCGTGACCGCAAGTGGAACGACGACGGCGCGCGCAAGCAGCTGGTGCAGTTCTTCGAGGCGTGGGGCGGCACCGATGAGGCAACCGTCGACGGGCGCAAGCGGTTGTCGACGATCCTGTTCTCGTAACGCACGCCCGTCACAGCAGCGGGACTGCAGATGCCGATCAATGCCGAATATCGCGGGCCCGGCGAGCTCCCCGAGATCATCCCGGTGTTCCCGCTGCCTGGCGCGCTGCTTTTGCCGCGCGGCCAGATGCCGCTCAACATCTTCGAGCCGCGCTACCTCGCGATGATCGACGACGCGCTGCGCGACGGCCACCGCCTGATCGGCATGATCCAGCCCGACGTGGCGCATTCGCACAAAGAGGCGAAGCCGGTGCTGTTCCGGATCGGCTGCGTCGGCCGCATCACCCAGCTCGCCGAATCCGGCGACGGCCGCTACATCCTCGAACTGACCGGCGTCGCGCGCTTCAAGGTGGTCGAGGAGCTGTCCGTGCAGACGGCGTACCGGCAGTGCAAGGTCGACTTCTTCTCCTTCACCGGCGACTTCACCGCGCGCAAGGGCGAGGACGCCGTCGACCGCAAGGCACTGCTCGAGGTGCTCGCCGATTTCCTGGAAGCCAACAATCTGAAGGTCGACTGGGAGGGCATCGAGTCCGCGCCCAACGAGGCGCTGGTCAATGCGCTGGCGATGATGTCGCCCTATGGCCCGGCCGAGAAGCAGGCCATGCTGGAGGCGCCCGACCTGAAGACTCGCGCCGAAATCCTGATCGCCGTCACCGAGATGGATCTCGCCAAGAAGCGCACCAGCGGCGACCCGCCGGTGCAGTGAGGCGCTCTCAGCCTTCCACGTCAGCGATTACGAAGCTGCTTGCGTCCGGTGAACATCGCGCGCACCAGATTCTGGCGCTGCAGCAACCCCACCACGACGACGCCGAGCACGTGCAGGGCGACCAGGACGAGGACGGCATCGGAGGCGTAGGCGTGGGTGTCCTCGACCCACCAGACGCCGAAGAAGGTGACGGTGACCTCCATCGCGCCCGTGATCGCCGAGACCGCGAGCAGGAACAGCAGCGTCACCAGCATCACGGTGCCCGCGGGATTGAGCCCGATATAGCGCCCGGTGATGCCGCGGCGGAGATTCCAGATGTAGCGCGGCGCGGCGCGCAGCCGGACGCCAACCTTGCCGAAGCGCGCGTAGCGGGTGCCGGCAAAGCCCCAGATCAGCCGGAACGCCAGCAGCCCGATCACGGAGTAACCGGCGAGCCGGTGCAGCCGGTCATGGGTGCTGGGTGTCACCCATGCGACGAGGACGAGGATGGCGAGCGCCCAGTGCCAGAGCCGCAGCGGCAGGTCCCAGACCTGCACGCTGGTCGCGCCGCGCGCACCGGACGCCGCCTCGATCATCGCGCCTGCTTCACTTCGCGATCGTGTGCTTCAGGCTGAGATCCTCCGGGCTGTAGAACAGCTCGTAGAGCTTGCCTTCCTTGACGCCGTACACCTCATAGCAGGAGCCCTCGATCTTCGAGCGGCGCACCTCGTAGCCGGCGGCCTTGGCCTTGGCCTCGGCATCGCTTGCCGGTTTCCACGACGCCTTGTCGAGCTTCGTGCAATTCTTGTAGCCGTCGGCGAGTGCCGCCGATCCCATCAGCCCCAGAACACAAGCTGCGAGCACCGCACTCAAAATCACTTTCACGCGCATCTCCCCTCCGTTTTCGGTCATGCCCGCAACACCGTCGCGCGGAGCACATGCGTGAACAAAACTGAGGTGATTGCCAAGTCAAGCAAGCGCGTTTGCGGCCTGGCTTTAGAGCTATTCTAACGGTTGCGAAAACCGCTTTGCTCTCCACGCGCAATCCGGTTTTGACCGCCTGCTGCGGCCTTACGCCTCATACGGATCCGGTCCGCCGCCGCGGTCCCGCGGTCAGGAAGCGGCGCCCGCCATTGCCAATCGAACTGCCGGGCGTTGCGCGGATGCCGTGCTCCATCCACCGATCATTTGTGCGACCTTCTCACCTTGCACTGGCGGGCTGAAGTGGAAGCCCTGCACTTCCACGCAGGCGTCCGCCCGAAGGATGTCGAGCTGCTCCCTGGTCTCGACGCCTTCGGCCGTCGTGGTCTTGCCGAGGCTGACGGCAAATCGAACGATCGCGCGCGCGATCCTGCGCGACTCGTCGGTTGCGCCGGCGAGTTCGGACACGAAGCTGCGGTCGATCTTGACCTTGTCGAACGGAAACTTCTGCAGGAAGCTCAGCGACGAGTAGCCGGTGCCGAAATCATCGAGCGCAATCCGCGCCCCGAGATCGTGCAGCTGGCTGAGAGCCGCGAACACCGCCTCGCTGTCCTGGATGATCGCCGTTTCGGTGACTTCGAGCTCGAGCCGCTCAGGCGAAACTCCCGCGCTCGCCAGCGCGTGCACGATCACCGGGACCAGGTCCGGGCTCCTGAACTGCACAGGCGACAGATTGATCGCGATCTTGAGATCGTCGGGCCATTTCGCGGCCTCGGCGCAGGCGGTGCGCAGCACCCATTCGCCGAGCGGAACGATCAGGCCGGTCTCTTCCGCCAGCGGGATGAACTGGGCCGGGGATATCATGCCGCGCTGCGGGTGATGCCAGCGCAACAGCGCCTCGAAGCCGCAGGTCTCCCCGCTCGCGACATTGATGAACGGCTGATAGTGCAACTCGAACTCGCCGTTGACGAGCGCGCTGCGCATGTCGCGCTCGAGGCTGCGCCGGGCCTGCAACAGCCGGTCGAGCTCCGGCTCGAAGAAGCGGAACGAGCCGCGCCCGCCGCTCTTGGCCGAGTAGAGCGCAAGATCGGCGCTGCGCAGGACCTCGTCGGAATCGGTGCCGTCGCGCGGTGCGATCGCAATGCCGATGCTGGTCGTGGTGGTCACGCGATGATCGCCGAGATCGATCGGCTCGCTGAGCGCCTTTCTGATCTTCTCGGCAAGCAAGCCCGCTTCCGCGATCGGATCTGTGACGTAGTCGATCACCGCGAACTCGTCGCCGCCGAGCCGCGCGATCAGCGTGGTATCGCTGACGCACCGACGCAACCGTGCGGCCACCGATTTGAGCAGCGCATCGCCCGCCGGATGCCCGAGCGTGTCGTTGACGTCCTTGAAGCGATCGAGATCGAGCATCAGCACTGCGAGGCTCGGCCCGCCGCACCGGGCGCCGGAGAGTGCCTGCTCCATCCATTCCTTGAGCAGCACGCGATTCGGCAGATCGGTCAGCGCGTCATGCTGCGCCATATGGGTGATCTTGGCCTCGGAGCGCCGTTGCTCGGTGACGTCGCGATGCGTCGCCACCCAGCCGCCGCCGGGCATCGGCTGCCGCGTCACGCAGATCAGCCGGCCGTCGGCAAGCTCGTCGACCCGGCTGCTGATCTCGCCCGCTGGCAGCGCATTCAATGTCGCGAGCACCTGCGTCGCGGCGCTGTCGCTGGTCTCGCCCTTGAGGATGCCGTTGGCGATCCGATGTCTGATGATCTCGCGGTGGGCCGTGCCGGGCAGCAGCAATTCAGGCGGCAGCCGGTACATCTTGGCGTAGCGGTCATTGCAGACGACGAGGCGCTTCTCCGCATCGAACATGCAGAGACCTTCGCCCATGTGGTTGATCGCCGTATCCAGCCGGAACCTGTGTTCCTCCAGCTCCTTCTGCGACGCCTCGACCTGCTGCCGCGCCAGCGAAAGCTGGCTGATGATCTCCTCGAAGCGGCGGGTGCGCAGCGCCAGGCGGCGATCGGCGAGCACGCCGACCAGGCTCATCCCGAGCACCGAAAGCGCCACGCCCGCGATCACGATGGAGAGGAAGGCCGGAGAGAGCGACAGGGCGGCGGGGGCCTGCAGCGGATCCGGAACGATCTCGACCGCGCCCATCGCGGTGAAATGATGCGACACGATCGCAAGCGTCAACAACAGCGCCGCGGCGAGCGACATCCAGCGGTCCTGATGGCGGACCGCGATCGCCAGTGCGGCATAGCCGAACAGCATGCCGAGCACGATGGAGGCCGCCACGAGGTCGAGCGACCAGACCACATGGCCCGGCACTTCGAGCGCCCACATTCCGAGATAGTGCATGCTGGCGATGCCGGCGCCGATCACCGCGCCGCCGACCGGCGCACGCCACCGGCTGGGGTCGCTGGCGGCAAGGCCAAGGCCGCATGACGTCAGCATCATCGCCGCGGCGAGTGACAGCGCGGTCAGGACGATACCGTAGCCGGTCGGCACGCCCGGCTCGTAGGCGAGCATCGCGATGAAATGCGTTGCCCAGATGCCGTAGCCGATCGCAGCGCCTGCGATCGCGATCCAGATCAGGCGCGTCCTCGCCTGCGTGGCGATCGCGCGATGGAAGATGTTGACGGCAACGATGCTGGCAACGAAACAGACCAGTCCGGCGAGCAGGACGAGCCGCCAGTCATGCTCACCTGAAAGACACGTAAGAACACGAAACATGCATCGGTCCATGGTTGTTCGCGCGAACAAGCTAGGCCGATTGAATGTCGGTCTCGATAATTTTTCTCAACTTTCGGTAGCATGGTTATCCGCGCGTAAGCCGATTCCCCACCGAAATTGATAGCTCCATCAATTTCGCACCCATACGGCAATCGGACACCTCAAACGTCCAGCGGAACCAACACGGTTTCACCGGTTGCGACCCGCGACATCTCGCCCTGCTCGTTCTCCGCAAACAGTTCCGCGCGCGCAAAGACCTGCCTGCGTCCCGCACGCAGCGTGGTGCCTTTGGCGATGAAGCAGCGGCCCACGGCAGGTTTGAGACAATTCATCGAGAAATGCGATGCGGTGATGGAACCCGCGATCGACGCCGCGGCAAAGCCGCAGGCGGTGTCGAGCAGGGCCGCGATCATGCCGGCGTGCAGATGTCCCGCATATTGGGTGAGATCGTCGCGCCAGGGCATGCGCAGTTCCACCGCGCCGGCACCGGCGGAGACGACCTCGAAGCCGGCCAGCCGGTTGAAGGCCGCGGACGCATTGGTCGCAATGAGACGTTCGAGATCGAATCCTGGACCAGTGGTCACGCAAAGCTCCATTGCGGCGGCCGTCGCTCGAGATTCGCCCTGACGGCCTCGATGTGATTGGGCGCGCCGAGCAGAAGGGCCTGCTCGGCGGTCTCGGCTGCGAGCCCGGTCGCCGCATCGCTGTCGGCGACCAGATTGAGCAGCCGCTTGGCGGCGCGGATCGCGTCCGGGCTGCGGTCCGCGATCGCACGCGCCGTCTCTAGCGCGGCCTCGCGCGGCCGCTCCGCAATTCGCGTGGCGAAGCCGTAGCCAAGCGCTTCCTCCGCGGAGAACACGCGCGCGGTGTAGGTCAGTTCACGGACCACGTCCTCGCGCACGAGATGGCGCATCAGCTGCGTGCCGGCCATGTCGGGCACCAGCCCCCATTTGGCTTCGATGACGGCAAGGCGCGTGGCGGGCGCGAGGTATCTGACATCGGCGCCGAGCATGAGCTGGAAACCGCCGCCGAAGGCGATGCCGTGGACGGCGGCAATCACCGGCACCGGCAGCTCGCGCCAGAGCCACACCAGATGCTGCGCGAAATTGGCGATGCCGTGCGTCCGCCGGCCGAGATCGACGAAGGGCAGGATGGATTCGCCCTCGGTCGTCGCGACCAGGCGTTCCATGTCGAGACCGGCGCAGAAAGCCTGGCCTTCGCCGGACAGCACCACGGTGCGGACCTTGCGATTGTCCGCCAGCTGCGCACCGGCGTCAGCGATCGCGGTAAACATCGCAGGATCGAGCGCATTGAGCTTGTCCGGGCGGTTCAGCCTGACGTCGGCGACGCCATCGGCGATGCTCACGGTGACGCGAACATTCGTCATGATCGCTCCTCGCTAATAGCCGGCGACCGCGAGCGCCACGACCGCGCTCATCGCCATCCAGCCGAAGTGACGGAAGCGGGTCGCCAGCGCGTTGGCCAGCGCGGCGAAGCCGAACACGACGGCGAGCGTCGCCACGATCCAGTGCCGCGCGGGATCCGACGCCATCGTCGGCGCTACCATCAGCAGCACGCCGCCGCCGATCCAGGCGACGGTGCCGGCCTGATAGACCAGGCGGAGCAGCAAGCGCAGCCGCGGCGGCTCGATCGTGGCGCGCGCGAACACTTTGGTCTCGCCGAGGACGCCATGGATCAGGCTGACCACAATGGCGACGACACCGGCACCCTGAAGCAAGAGATCACGCATCGGAACTCTCCATACAGAACTGTATGGATATGACACCGGCCGCTGGCGCCTGTCAATACAGTTGTGTATGGTAGACGGGCGGACGGGGAACCATGACGGAACAGCTCTCAGTCAAGGACTGGCTCGATCAGGGCCTGAAGACATTGGCGAGGACCGGCTTCACGGCGCTCAAGGCCGAGCCGCTGGCCAAGGTCATGGGGGTGTCGCGCGGCAGCTTCTACTGGCATTTCGCCGACATCGCCGCCTACCGCAGCGCGATCCTCAGCCATTGGCGCGAGGTCGCCGCCGAGCAGGTGATCGCCGAGCTCGAGACCATTTCGAAAGGCGACGAGGCGCTGGCGCTGTTGCTGCGCCGCGCCTTCTCGGCGCGGCTGGCGCTGGAACGCGCGGTCCGCAGCTGGGCCACCGTCGATGCCGAAGCGCGCGCCGCCGTGCTGGAGGTCGACCAGCGCCGGATCGGCTACATCGAAACCCTGCTCCGGCAGGCCGGCTTCCCCGACGACGTGGCGCGCGGCCGCGCGCAAATCTTCTACTGGGCGTTCATCGGCTACGCGCTGTCCGAGCAGGCGCTCCCGAAAGCACGGCAGCAGGCCGCAATCGACGAGCTGTTGCGCATGGCGAAGCGCTGACAGCGTGCATTTGATTGTGCTACATGACGGCGAGCTTATTCTGACGCGTTTTCTTCACGCGAACCGGTGCCCACTTCGCTCGAAAACGCTCCAGTCGGAGACCGCAATGAATTCAACGACCGACAATCTCGACAGCACCGCCGACCCGAAGCTGCTCGAAATCCTGGTGTGCCCGATCACCAAGGGGCCGCTGGAATTCGACGCCGCGCGGCAGGAATTGATCTCACGGTCCGCAAAACTTGCCTATCCGATCCGCGACGGCATCCCGATCATGCTGCCGGAAGAGGCGCGCAAGATCGACTAGAGCGTTTTCGAGCGAAGTGGACGCCGGTTCGCGTGAAGAAAACGCGTCAAATCAAGAATCTAGAGCATGATCCGGAAAAGTGTGAAGCGGTTTTCCTCGCGACAAACGCGGAGCGTTTGCGCGGAGATCATGCTCCGATAAGAGGACCAAATGCGCATCCTCGTCACATGGCTGCTGCTGCTCGTCTCGCTGGCGAGCGCCGCAGCTGACGAGAGCAGGCTGCGCATCGGCCCCATTGACGCGGTGCTGACGGTCCCGCCCGACATCGCAAAGCCGCCGGTGGCGCTATTGATCGCCGGCTCCGGCTCGACCGATCACGACGGCAACGGGCCGCAGCTCAAGCCGGCAACGCTGAATAAACTCTCCGAGCAGCTGGTCGCGCGCGGCATCGCGACGCTGCGCTACGACAAGCGTGGCGCCGGCGAATGGAAGAAGGAATTCGGTCGTCCCGAGGACTTTCGCTTCAAGGACTTCGTCGGCGACGCGGCGGCGCTGATCGACTACCTGCGCGGCAGCGGCCGATTCTCTCGTGTTGCGGTGGTCGGGCACAGCGAGGGCGGGCTGGTCGCGATCCTCGCCGCGCAACGCGGGCCGGTCGACCGGCTGGTGCTGCTGGCAACGGCGGCGCGCAAGCAGGGCGATCTGCTGAAGGCGCAGCTCGAGAAGCAGCTGCCGCCGGACAAATTCGCGCCGATCGGAAAGGCCATCGATGACATCATGGCCGGGCAGATCGTCGACCCGCCGCCGCCGGCGCTTGCAATCGCGCCCGCGATGCAGCCTTCGATCGCATCCGGCTTTACCGAGGATCCGATCGATCCGATGCGAAAGATCACCGGGCCGACACTGATCATCGCCGGCGGCCGCGATCATCAGCTGGCGCGGCTCGACTTCCTCGCGCTCACCACCGCCGACGTCGCGGCCAAATCATTGTGGCTACCGGATATGAACCACGTGCTGGTCGACGTCACCGACGCGACCGACGATGTGGCGAGCTACAATCAGCCGGAACGGCCGCTCGACCCCGACCTGATCGACGCGGTGGCGGGCTTCATTTCACAGAAATGATTGCCGGTGCTGCGGACCGCATCATTTTGGCGCTTCCGCCGAATGACTGCTGACCACGAGCCCCTTCGCGGTGACGATCACGGCGACGACCTGCTGCCTGCCGTAGAAGAAGATCGGCAATGACCGCACGCCCGGAACCCTGGGTTTAAAGTCGCCATAACTTATTTTGTCGCCGGCATAGAACATCGCGTCGGAGACCAGTTCGTTGTTCTCGATGTGAGCGATGACCGTAAGACACTCATCCTGATCGACCGTGCAGGCCTCTTTGTGCCTGACCCTGATAATCATCCTCTCCGGACCGCCGGCTGGATTTTGGAAAACGACCGCCCTGCTGGCTTCGACGGTAGCTACCGCATCGCTGACATTCAGGCCGCTCAGGAAGCGCGTAAACGGCGCGCGCCATGCTTCCGGGACAGGCGTGTCAAACGGTTCCGGCCTCGCCATCTGGGCCGGCGCGTCGGTGACCCGCAGAACCATCAGAAGCGACGCGGCCAACAATCGACGGATCGCCTTGCTGCCGATCACGATCCCTCCTGGCGCTACAGCGCCTCGCCCTTCAACAGCCGCGGCACCTCGCCGGACAGGCCCGCCGCCTGACGGATGAACATCTCCTTCAATGGCGGCGCGCGGTCGACGAGGCCCAATCCAATGTCGCGCACGGTGCGCAGCAGCGTCGATTCGTTGGAGAACAGGAAGTTCAGCGAGTTGGTGGCAACCCCCATCGCCATCGTGTCGAAGCGTCGCCAGCGCTGATAGCGCTCGAGTACGTCGGCCTGTCCGAGATCCATGCCGAGCCGCGCCGCATCGACCACGACCTCGGCGAGCGCAGCGACGTCCTTGAGGCCCATGTTGAGCCCCTGCCCCGCGATCGGGTGGATCACATGCGCGGCGTCGCCGATCAGCGCCAGCCGTTCGCCGATGAAGGAACGCGCGACGAAATAGCCGAGCGGAAACGCGCGCGGCTTGTCGAGCGCCTTGATCTCGCCGAGATGCAGGCCGAAGCGCTGCTCGAGCTCGGCGTGAAATTCCTCGTCGTTCAACGCAATGATGCGCGCGGCGTCCTTGCGGGTCTCGGTCCACACCAGTGACGAGCGATTGCCGGTCAGCGGCAGGATCGCGAACGGGCCGGCGGGCAGGAAATGCTCCTCGGCGCGGCCGTGATGCGCGCGCTCATGCCCGACGGTGACGACGATGCCGGATTGATCATAGTCCCAGCCATGGGTCGCAATGCCGGCGCGCTCACGCAGCTTCGACCGCGCGCCGTCGGCGGCAACCAGCAGGCTCGCATCGATCACGGTGCCATCGGCCAGTGTCACGGTGACGCCATCGGGCCGTGACTCGAAGCTCGACACCGCGGTGGCGCGCAGCTCGACGCCCTCGGCCTCGGCGCGGGTCGCCAGCGCATCGATCAGATAGCGGTTCTCGACCATATGGGCGAACGGCTCGCCGGGCTCGACATTGCCGGTGAAAGTCAAAAACACCGGACGCGTCGCGTCCTCCAGCTTGGAGTCGGTCACGACCATGTCCGTGATCGGCTGCGCGGTGGGCGCGACCTGGCCCCAGACGCCGAGCGTCTCGAACAGCCGCCGGCAGGCCGCCACGATCGCGGTTGCGCGCGGATCGCGGCTCGGGCGCCGGCTGAGCGCCGGATCGGCCACGACGACCGGGATGTCCGGCCCAAGCCCCTGGCGCAACGCCACGGCCAGCGCCAACCCAGCAAATGCGCCGCCGCAGATGACAATACTACGCTGTGCCGGCATGCCCTTCCTTTACGCGCCCTGCGCTCTCAGACTGTGCTTGCTACCTGATAATAGCTGGGCGAAACAGGGGGCAGAAACAAGCCCGACGGTCATTCCGGGGCTCGCGAAGCGAGAACCCGGAATCTCGGGATTCCGGGCTCGATGCTGGCGCATCGCCCCGAAATGACGCCGAGACGACAACGAAAGCCCCCATGTCCAAGAGCCTGATCGACCTATTGTCCATCCTCGATCTCGAGCAGCTCGAGGTGAATTTATTCCGCGGCAACAGCCCGAAGACGAGCTGGCAGCGCGTGTTCGGCGGCCAAGTGATCGGCCAGGCGATGGTGGCGGCCTGCCGCACCGTCGAGGGCCGCCTGCCGCATTCGATCCATTGCTATTTCATCCTGCCCGGCGATCCGCAGATCCCGATCATCTACCAGGTCGAGCGGCTGCGCGACGGCAAGAGTTACACCACCCGCCGCGTCACCGCGATCCAGCACGGCAACGCGATCTTCTCCATCATGGTGTCGTTCCATGCCGACGAGGAGAGCAACTTCAACCATCAGGAGAAGATGCCCGACGTGCCGCCGCCTGAGAAGCTGACCGCGGAGGAAGTCTCGAAGCAGCCGATGTTCAAGGAGATGCCGGAGTTCATCCGCCGCTACTACGAGAGCGACCGGCCGATCGAGCTGCGTCCGGTCGAGCTCGGCCGCTATTTCGGCCAGAAGATCGACGACGGCCGCATCCATGTCTGGATCCGCACCGCGGCGAAACTGCCCGACGATCCGGCGCTGCACCTGTGCGCGCTCGCCTATGCGTCGGATTTCTCGCTGCTCGACGCCGTGATGGCGCGCTACGGCCGCACGCTGTTCGACCGGCGCATGATGCCGGCAAGCCTCGACCACGCGATGTGGTTTCACCGCCCGTTCCGCGCCGATGAATGGCTGCTGTACGCGCAGGATTCGCCGAGCGCGCAGTCAGGCCGCGGCCTGACCCGCGGCCTGATCTTCAAGCCCGACGGCACGCTGGTGGCGTCCGTCGCGCAAGAGGGCTCGGTGCGCGAACGCAAATAGAGATTGCGCCACGCCGCCTCGTCCGCGCGATCAATCGTGCCCGGTGTCGAGCGGCACAAATGCGATTCGAAAGTCGCTGTATTTCTTTTCGAACGCCATCCGCAGGCAGACAATCGACCAGACCACACCAACGACGGCGCCAGCCAGGCTGCTCATGGTTTTTGTCAGGGATGGCGGCGCACCGAACAGCCTCAACCCAAAGCCGATGAAGAATCCGAGCACAAAGCCGATCACGACTGATCCGAGAAACGACCGCCAAAGAAACAGCCAGTAGAACTTCAGCAGTCTCCCGAGGGTGATGTCCAGTTCCTGGATTTTCCCCGTTCCCAGGGTTTGGTCCAGCGAGGCGTCGCCATTGCCGAATGATGGATCCAGCCGAGCCGCGCCTTGACCGAAGGGCTTCGTCGGCTGTGGCGCGTTGTTCAGGAGGCCGGGGACGTCGCCGGCTTTGGTCCAGCTCGACATCCCTTCGCTCCAGACCAGCGTATCCGCGCTCACCTTCCGCCTGGCGAAGAGGTTGCGGAGTTCGGCGTCCGAACACGGGCCCTTTTGCTGGCCTTCGGATGCATAAAACCAGGATCGGTTCGACATTTCGTTTCCTCGAGGCGGACGCACCAGCGGAAACAGGTCAGCGGACCGTTGGCGGGGGTGAGAAAGTCGGCATTCCGCGAGCGCCCCTCTCCCCGCAAGGCCGGAGAGAGGGAGCGCCCTGCGAGCTTACGCCTCGGCGTAGGCGCCGCGCTCGGTCAGCGCGAATTGCGAGATGATCCAGTTCGCGTACCAGCGCAGCACCCACGGAATCGGGATCAGGAAGCTGCAGCCGACTGCGAACACGATGGTGCGCCACAGCACCTCGAGCCCGGTCGCATTGAAGGTGACCTCGCGGCGGGTGCCTTCGATGTTGCGGCAGATCCAGCGCATCCAGGCGGTCATCACCCAGGCCCAGCCGATGATGGTGATGGCCGAGATCACCATCAGCACATACCAGCCGACATAGACGGCCGGGCTGCCCTTGAACGAGATCGGCAGCTCCTGACCGTTCGAGCTGAGGCGGCCCGCGATCCAGCGGACGATCATCCAGCTCAGGAAGCCCTGCACCGCGAGGGAGAGCAGCGAAACGATCGTGCTGTTGGCCGCGCTGGAGTAGGTCAGCAGGCCGAGGATGATAAAGACGTACCAGATGTCGAGCGGCTGTCCGGTGAAGCCGAGATTCGGCCGGCCCGGCACGCGGATGTGCGGAATGGACCAGCGATACAGGGCGGTCGCGGTCCACGGCGCGGGGATCACGAAAATCTGGCCGATGAACATCAGGAGGCTGCGTCCGAACAGGCCCCAGATCGGGAAATCGGCCGACAGTGCTCCTCCGCTGTAGCTTCCGGATGCCACCACCGGCGGCGGTCCGGCCTGCGGAAACGCCGGCGGCGCGCCCGCCGCGCTCGGAACCAGGCCCGGAATCTCCCCGGCCTTCTGCCAGCCGGCCATGCCCTCGGTCCACACCAGGGTATCGGCCCCCACCATGCCACGGGTGATCAGGTCGCGGAGCTGAGCTTCAGGCAAAGGGCCCTTCTGCTGGCCTTCGGATGCATAAAACCAGTTTCGGTTCGACATTTTCTGTTTCCTCGGGGCGCGAGTGCACGCGCTGTGGCGAGAACGGGCCAGCAAGGACCGCTGGCCGGGGCGGGAAAGCCACATTGTGGCCGAGCGTTTCCATTCCGTACAGTGACGGCGCTCACCCGCTGCGCATGTTTTCCGCTTCAACCTGCAACTTTTTTATGCCATTTGCCCAGAAAGCTGCCAGATTTGGCGGACGCGAAATGCCGGCCCCGGGATGGCAATTTGCCGTTCCGGGCGGTGGCACGTGCAAGCCCACCGGTACGGCACGCGCCGGCTCGGGGACGGGCGTACACGGAAAACCTCAAGGGAATGAAGGCCTGAGCCATGAAACTCGTCGTCGCGATCATCAAACCGTTCAAGCTCGATGAGGTACGCCAGGCGCTGACCGCGATCGGCGTCCACGGCATGACGGTGACAGAGGTGAAGGGCTATGGCCGCCAGAAGGGCCACACCGAGATCTATCGCGGCGCCGAATATGTCGTGAATTTCCTGCCCAAGCTCCGGATCGAGATCGCCGTCGATACCGAGCTCGCCGAAAAGGCGGTCAGCGTCATCACCCAGAACGCCCGCACCGGTCAGATCGGCGACGGCAAGATCTTCGTGACGCCGATCGACCACGCCCTGCGCATCCGCACCGGCGAGACCGACAACGACGCGCTCTGAAGCTCAATCGAGATCGCCGCCGGCAACGACGCCGGCGCACGCCAAATCCACACGCCAATAAATCACGCCAAGAAACCACGCCGGGGAATGATGATGGGGGCACGGGCTCTTCGTGCAGCGATGTCAGCTGCGCCGATCAATGCTCCAATCCTGTTCGCATGGGCCACGCCGGCCTTCGCGCAGGATCCCGGCGCCAACGCCTCCGGCATCAACCCCGCCGACACCGCCTGGATGATCGTCGCCACCGCGCTGGTGCTGATGATGACGATCCCGGGGCTTGCGCTGTTCTATTCCGGCATGGTGCGCAAGAAGAACGTGCTGGCGACGATGGCGCAGAGCCTCACCGCCGTTGCGATCGTCTCGATCCTCTGGGTCACCTTCGGCTACTCGCTGAGCTTTGTCGGCGACGGTCCATGGCTCGGCTCGCTCGACCGCTGGTTCCTGGCCGGCATCACCATGGACAGCGTCAATCCGGCGGCGAAGACCATCCCCGAAGCGCTGTTCATGCTGTACCAGATGACGTTTGCGATCATCACCGTGGCGCTGGTCGCGGGTTCGGTCGCCGACCGCATGCGGTTCTCCGCCTATGTGCTGTTCTCGATCGGCTGGTTCGTCTTCGCCTATGTGCCGCTGGCGCATTGGGTGTGGGGCGGCGGCGTCCTCGCCCAGATGGGTGTGATGGATTTCGCCGGCGGCCTCGTCGTGCATCTATCCGCTGGAATCAGCGGCCTGGTCGCGGCCAAGGTGATGGGCAACCGGCACGGCTATGGCAGCGAGAACCTGTCGCCGTTCGATCTGTCGCTCGCTGTGATGGGCACCGGCCTGCTCTGGGTCGGCTGGTTCGGCTTCAACGGCGGCTCGGCACTATCAGCCAATTCGCGCGCGGTGATGGCGATCACCGCCACCCACCTTGCGGCCTGCGCGGGCGCGCTGACCTGGGGCGCGATCGAATGGGCGACGCGTCGCAAGCCCTCGGTGCTCGGCATGATCTCGGGTGCGGTCGCAGGGCTCGGCACCATCACCCCGGCATCAGGTTTCGTCGCGCCGTGGCACGGCATCATCATCGGCATCATCGCCGGCCTCGTCTGCTTCTGGGCCTGCACCTGGCTGAAGCATCGCTTCCAGTATGACGATTCGCTCGACGTGTTCGGCGTCCACGGCATCGGCGGCCTGACCGGCACGCTGCTCGCCGGCGTTTTCGGCTCAGCGGCGATCGGCGGCACGGCCGGCCTGCTCGAGGGCAATCCGAACCAGCTCCTGATCCAGCTGTACGGCGTCGTCGCCACGCTGGTCTGGTGCGGCGGCGTCACCTTCGTGCTGCTGAAATTGGTCAGCGCCTTCGTCCCCTTGCGCGTCTCGATGCAGCAGGAGCTCGAGGGCCTCGACATCTCGCAGCACGGCGAGGCGCTGCAGTAGGCGCCCGCTTCAGCCAGTTCAGGCTTGCACGACACATAAGTATATGCTTATGTGTTGTCATGGTCGACACCGATATCTTCAAGGCGCTGGCCGATCCGACCCGCCGCAAGGTCTTCGAGAAGCTGGCAGGCGGCAGCCTGAATGCCAGCGCCTTGCGCGACGGACTTCAGATCAGCCAGCCGGCGATGTCGCAGCATCTGGCGGTGCTGCGCGCGGCGGGGCTGGTGCGTGAGCAGCGGCAGGGCCGCTTCGTGAATTATGAAGTCGACCCGGACGGGATCGCCAGCATCGGGACCTGGCTTGCCCGCTACCGCGCCTATTGGCCGAAGCGCATCGAAGCGCTCTCCGAGCTGTTGAAGGACATGGATCAATGAGCGACACAGTTGAGCCTGATCACGCCGACGCCGCCCTTGTCCTCGAATACGAACTCGATGCGCCGCCCGAAAAGGTGTGGCGCGCGGTGACCATTCCTGCGCTGCGCGAACGCTGGCTGCCCGATTGCGACCTGTCCGAAGCCGAACCCGAATCGTCGGTGGCAGGCGAAGAAGTGCGCTATCGCCTGCGCGATTCCAGGCCGCCGTTTCGCGAAAGCCGCGTCACCTTCCGGATCGAGCCGAACGAGGTCGGCGGCACCCGGTTTCGCATCATTCAGGAAACCTGCGACGTCAGCGCAAGGCCACCGCGCGCGGCCAACAGCAACGGCCGCTGCCTGATGCGCGCGGCCTGATCAAAAGCTTCATCATCTACTGACATGGGAGGTCGCCGATGCGCGACATGATGCAACTCGTCCCTATGGTCGTCGAGCAGTCGGCGCGCGGCGAACGGTCCTTCGACATCTATTCCAGGCTCCTGCGCGAACGCATCATCTTCCTCAACGGCGAGGTCAATGATGCGATGTCCGGGCTGGTCTGCGCCCAGCTTCTGTTCCTCGAGGCGGACAACCCGAACAAGCCGATCAACCTCTACATCAACTCGTATGGCGGCGTGGTCACCAGCGGCCTTGCGATGTACGACACCATGCAGTTCATCAAGGCGCCGGTGCACACGCTGTGCATGGGCACCGCGCGTTCCATGGGATCGTTCCTGCTGATGGCCGGCGAACCCGGTCATCGCGCGGCGCTGCCGAACGCCAGCCTCCACGTCCATCAGCCGCTCGGCGGCTTCCAGGGTCAGGCGTCCGACATCCTGATCCATGCCACCGAGATGCAGGCAACCAAGCGGCGCATCATCCGGCTTTATGCGCAGCATTGCGGGCGTTCGGAAGCCGATGTGGAACGAACGCTGGACCGCGATCACTTCATGTCGGCGGAGCAGGCGCTCGAATGGGGGCTGATCGACAAGGTCTTTGCAGCGCGGGACGCCGCCTAATGGCCCGGCAATACCTTATTTGAATACCTAACCCTGCCCCGCCGCTGGGCAGAATTGTGTCCAGACCCTGACGTGCTTCCGAATTAGACAGACCTGATTATATTTTAGGCGCGACGGAATAGCGCAGGGGCACATTCCCCCGGCAAAGCGGGAAAAGGTCCTGATTCATAATCCATTAGCGACCCCCCGCCGTTTGGCACGGCATTTGATTCTAAGGGTCCTGGCTGTGCCCGCGTAGTGGAAGTCCTCCGCGTGGTGACCCTCAGTCGAAACTCCCGGCGTTCGTTCGCGCCGGGCCCAAGCGGGGATAGGACTCATGAAAATTGTTATGGCGATCATTAAGCCATTCAAACTGGAAGAGGTCCGTGACGCCCTGACCGCCATTGGCGTTCACGGTCTCACGGTGACGGAAGTCAAAGGCTACGGCCGCCAGAAGGGGCACACGGAAATCTATCGGGGCGCCGAATATGCCGTGAGCTTCCTGCCCAAGATCAAGATCGAGGTCGCAGTCGCCTCCGATCAGGTCGACAAGACCATCGACGCCATCACCTCCGCCGCCAAGACCGGACAGATCGGTGACGGCAAGATCTTCGTCATCAGCCTCGAGCACGCCGTGCGCATCCGCACCGGCGAGGCCGATGCCGCGGCCCTCTGATTTCGCGCTCAAACCTTTAAGACCTCAGGAGTGAAATAACATGACGTTCAAGCGTCCCTATGGCGCGGGACTGGCGGCCCTCGCAGTCGGCCTCTTTGCCGCGACCGCCGCCTACGCCGAGCCAACCGTCAACAAGGGCGACAACGCCTGGATGCTGACCTCGACGGTGCTCGTGCTGTTGATGACCATCCCCGGCCTTGCGCTGTTCTATGGCGGTCTGGTCCGTTCCAAGAACATGCTCTCGGTGCTGGCACAGGTGTTCTACACGGTCTGCATCGTCACCGTGCTCTGGGCCCTCTACGGCTACAGCCTCGCCTTCACCGGCGGCTCCGACTTCATCGGCGGCTTCTCCAAGGCCTTCCTGATGGGTGTCACGCCGGACTCCAAGGCTGCGACCTTCTCGGTCGACGCCAACATCTCGGAGCTCGTCTATATGTGCTTCCAGATGACCTTCGCGGCGATCACGCCGGCCCTTATCGTCGGCGCCTTTGCCGAGCGCATGAAGTTCTCGGCCATCGCGCTGTTCATCCCGATCTGGGTCACCGTGATCTACTTCCCGATCGCGCACATGGTCTGGTACTGGCCGGGCCCGGACGCGATCCAGGATGCCGCCAAGGCACTCGCCGCTGCGGCTGACGGTGCGGCCAAGACCGCGGCGCAGGCCAAGCTCGACGAGATCAACGCCGATGCCGGCTGGATCTTCAAGAAGGGTGCGATCGACTTCGCGGGCGGCACCGTGGTGCACATCAACGCCGGCATCGCCGGCCTGGTCGGCGCGCTGCTGATCGGCAAGCGCACCGGCTACGGCAAGGAGCTGATGGCTCCGCACTCGCTGACCATGACCATGATCGGCGCCTCGCTGCTCTGGGTCGGCTGGTTCGGCTTCAACGCCGGTTCCAACCTCGAAGCCAATGGTGGTGCTGCGCTCGCCATGACCAACTCCTTCGTGGCGACTGCCGCGGCGGCGCTGGCCTGGATGTTCGCGGAATGGATCATCAAGGGCCATCCCTCGCTGCTCGGCGCGCTCTCGGGCGCAGTCGCGGGCCTCGTCGCGGTGACCCCGGCGGCCGGTTACGCCGGTCCGATGGGCGCCATCGTGCTCGGCCTCGTGGTCGGCGTGGTCTGCCTGTTCTTCTGCACGGTCGTGAAGAACGCGCTCGGCTATGACGACTCGCTCGATGTGTTCGGCGTCCACTGCGTCGGCGGCATCATCGGCGCGCTCGGCACCGGCATCCTGGTCAACCCGGCGCTCGGCGGCGCGGGCATCATCGACTACACCGCGATCCCGCCGAAGGTTGCCGATTACGACTTCGCGGCGCAGATGATCTCCCAGGTTTGGGGCGTCTCCACCACGCTGGTGTGGTCGGGCATCGGCTCGGCGATCCTCTACAAGATCGTCGACGTGATCGTCGGCCTGCGCGCCAACGTCGAGACCGAGCGAGAAGGCCTCGACATCACCGAGCACACGGAGCGCGCCTACAACATGTGAGTTCTCCCGGGGCGCGACCTCCCCAAGCGGTCGTTCCCAGAACTACGGTTCGGGCACATACCCGGCAATGTCCGGACCGTTGAGGGGCTCCAGCGCAAGTTGGAGCCCCTTTCTTTTTTCGTCCGTTTGAGAAAATAATGTCGGAATTGCCTGCCATTGTGGAAGGACAGGCTACAGACAACAAAACAGACAACAAAAACCGGAGGATGTCATGAAGGTGCAAGGCAGGTGTTATTGCGGCAACGTGCGCTATGAGGCCGAGGGCGAACCGATGATGGCGGCGCAGTGCCTGTGCCGCGAATGCCAGTACATCACCGGCGGCGGGCCGAACATGTTCATGGCGATGCCGACCACCGGCTTCAAATACACCGCCAGCGAGCCCAAGCAGTTTACCCGCAAGGACCTCGAGCGCGCCGTGACGCGCGAATTCTGCCCCGAATGCGGCACGCATCTCGTGACCAAGGTGCCCGGCCTGCCCGCCACGATCCTGAAGGTCGGCACCTTCGACGACCCCAGTGTGTTCACCCCGCAGATGACGATCTACACCTGCGACAAGCAGACCTTCCACCATGTGCCCGACGGCAAGCCGTCGTTCGAGAAGCTGCCGGCGCGCTAAGGCGCGCGCTGTGCCGATGTTCCTGCGGTCGTCATGGCCGGGCTTGACCCGGCCATCCATCCTGCTTCGCAAGACTCTTGCCTAATTGATGGATGCCCGGGTCAAGCCCGGGCATGACGAGCGCGCGCAGCTCCAACCTCCTCTTGAAAAGGGGAGGTCGCTTTGCTCGTCAGAGCAAAGCGGGTGGGGATCTGCTCTCTCCACAGACACGGTCGCCTGCGGCTGACCCCCATCCCGACTTTCCCCCTTGCAGGGGGAAGGAGAGGACAGACCGTGACTCGCCGGCGCGAGGGATCGCGGATCGCTCGAATCCGCGACGTGTCCGGCGAGCCTCGTCAGTCGATCAGGACCTCCTCGGTCGGCAGTTCGTTGGGTGCGCCATCGCGCAAATATCCTTCAAGGATATCGGCGAGCGACAGCGGTGTGAGCCGCTCACGCGCGTCGGACAGATCGGCGATCGGCCACCAACGGAAGCAATCCAGCACTTTCGCCTCGACCTTGTCGGCCATCACAGGATCGAATCTGTCAGCCTGAACGATCCGGTATTCTTCCTTCTGGGATATCCGCCGGCCGCCCCAATTGAAGGTGTGGTGACGCCGCCAGACGGCAGGGCCGGGCGCGAATTCGGTCAGCCCCAATTCCTCGGCCAGTTCCCGCTTCAAGGTCGCTTCCGGCGTCTCGTCGCCCTCGATGCCGCCGCCCGGTGCGATCCAGAAACTGTCGCCGCCGTGCGGCGGGCGAATCCGCATCAGCAGGACCTCGCGCTCGCCCGTGATGATGAGGGCCCTGATGGCGCGGCGGTGAATCATGTCTCGGTGCAATTTCGGTGCGGTTCTGCGGGGCCAGTGCTGATATCACGCGCCTGCACATCGTGCCGCGCCGCCGATGGTTAATCGCGTCTTAACCTCGCCCTATCTATGGTGATTTGATCGGTTTACGGTCGGGTCCCCCTTACCCCCGACCGCAGTGAAAGTGCTGGCATTTCAACCATGGCAATGACCGCCTCATCCGGCCTGGCGCAGGGCGCCGGCGATGTCGCCTCCGCCGGCCAGGCCGAGCGTTCCCCGTTCTTGCGTACGACCGAGCTGCTGGCGCCGTATCAGCCCGCCAAGCCCTTGATTACGCTGTCATTAGGCGAACCGCAGCACCCGGTGCCGGAATTCGTCGGGCCGGTGCTCGCCAAGCACACCGCCGAGTTCGGCCGCTACCCGATCGCCAAGGGCATCGAGCCGTTCCGCCGCGCAGTCGCGACCTGGCTGGGAAGCCGGTTCCAACTGCCACGTCCGGTCGATCCGGAGAGCGAGGTGATGGTGCTGAACGGCAGCCGCGAGGGGCTGTTCTTCGCCGCAATCACCGCGTCGCGCTACGTCTCGCCGCGCAAGGGCCGGCCGGCGATCCTGATGCCGAACCCGTTCTATCCGGCCTATGGCGCCGGCGCCCGCGCCGCCGGCTGCGAGCAGATCTATCTGCCGACCACGCTCGCCAACGGCTTTCTGCCCGACCTCGATTCGATCGACGAGGCGACGCTGGCGCGCACCGTGGCGTTCTTCATCGCCTCGCCCGCCAATCCGCAAGGCTCGGTCGCCTCGCGCGCCTACTTCACGCGGCTGAAGCAGCTCGCCGATCGCCATGGCTTCATCATCCTGAGCGACGAGTGCTACTCGGAGATCTACACCCGCGAAGCGCCGGGCAGCATTCTGGAATGTGGCGGTCCCGACTTTACCAATGTCGTTGCGTTCCAGTCGCTGTCGAAGCGCTCGAACCTGCCGGGCATGCGCGTCGGCTTCGCCGCCGGCGACAGGAAGTTCCTGGCCGCGTTCCACGAACTGCGCAATGTCGCCGCACCGCAAGTGCCGGTGCCGCTGCAGCATGTCGCGGTCGCCGCCTATAGCGACGAGGCGCATGTCGAAGAGAATCGCAGGCTCTATCGCATCAAGTTCGATTTCGCCGACCAGATCCTCGGCAACCGCTACGGCTACAAGCGTCCCGCCGGCGGCTTTTGCGTCTGGCTCGACGTCTCGGATCGCGGCGGCGACGAGGCCGCGGCGGTCAGGCTTTATCGCGACGCCGGCGTTCGCGTGATTCCCGGCAGCTATCTGGCGCGCGAGCAGAACGACGGTTCCAATCCGGGCGCGGGCTATATCCGCCTTGCGCTGGTCTCCGACAGTGAATCGACGGCCGAGGCGATGCATCGCCTGGTCGAAACCCTGGGTTAATCGCGAAGCGCGAAGATTGAGTATGCCAGCGATCGAACGTGTCATCCCCCTGGTCGGCCATCTGCCGCTCTCGCTGCGCGAGGCGCTGGCGCGGCGGCTGCGTGAACTGACCGGGCTCGGCCTGATTGCGCTGTCCGGCGCCATCACGGCTGCGCTGATGACCTGGTCGGTGCAGGATCCGTCGCTGAGCCACGCCACCTCGCGCGCGATCCGCAACGTGCTCGGCTATCCCGGCGCGATCGGCGCCGACCTCCTGATGCAGATTCTCGGGCTCGGCGCGATCATGCTGCTGCTGCCGGTGGCTGTCTGGGGCTGGCGGATGCTGACGCACCGTCCGTTCGACCGTGAGGCGTTGCGGCTCGGCTGCTGGATCCTGTGCACGGTGATCGCGGCGGGCTTTGCAAGCTGCTGGCCGCACAAAACTTCATGGCCGCTGCCGACAGGGCTCGGTGGCGTCGTCGGCGACGCGCTGCTGCGGGCGCCGGCTGTGGTGTTCGGTCCGCCCGGCTTCATCTATCGCGTCGTGCTCGGCCTGATCCTGTTCGTCGCGATGGCAGCAGCTTTCCTGTTCGCCTGCGGCTGGGGCGCCCAGGAGCAGGACGACGAGCTGACGCCGATCACCGATGACGACGAGCCGTTCGTCGAGGAGGAAGACAGCGACCGCAGCTCGGTGTCGCTGGGCTGGCTGTTCCACGCGCTGATGAGCACCAAGGCCCGGCTCGGCTGGTTGTTCACCACCGCCTACAAATCGCTGGTGTCGAGCGGAGCGCAGGGCCGCACGGCCGCGTTCGAGCGCCAGGAGCCCAATATCGGCGCCGGCCGCACCGCGCCGTCGATCGCGCCCGCTGCCGAAGACGACGATCATGACGAGGACGAAGCTCACGCCTTCGACGACGAGGAGGAAGAGGACGAGGAGGAAGCTCCCGCCGCCCGCGCCCCGCGCAAGAAGGCCGAGCCGAAGCCGAAGAAGAAGAACTCCGACAAGTTCGAGCTGCCGTCGGTCTCCGTGCTCAGTGCGCCGAAGGCGAGCGACCGCCAGCCGCTGAGCAAGGCCGAGCTGGAAGCCAATTCGCGAGCGCTCGAAGGCGTGCTGCAGGATTTCGGCGTGCGCGGCGAGATCGTCAAGGCCAATCCTGGCCCGGTCGTCACGCTGTACGAGCTCGAGCCGGCGCCCGGCATCAAGTCGTCTCGCGTGATCGGGCTGTCCGACGACATCGCGCGTTCGATGAGCGCGCTGTCGGCTCGCGTCGCCGTCGTCGCCGGCCGCAATGCGATCGGCATCGAGCTGCCGAACGCGCATCGCGAGAAGGTCTATCTGCGCGAGCTGCTGGTCGCCAAGGAGAGCGTCGATTCGGTGGCGAAACTGCCGCTGTGCCTCGGCAAGACGATCGGCGGCGACCCCGTCATCATCGACCTCGCGCGCACGCCGCACATGCTGATCGCCGGCACCACCGGCTCCGGCAAATCGGTCGCGATCAACACCATGATCCTCAGCCTGGTCTACCGGCTGCGCCCGGATCAGTGCCGCCTGATCATGGTCGACCCGAAGATGCTCGAACTCTCCGTCTATGACGGCATCCCGCATCTGTTGACGCCCGTCGTCACCGATCCGAAGAAGGCGGTGGTGGCGCTGAAATGGGCCGTGCGCGAGATGGAAGAGCGCTACAAGCGCATGGCCAAGCTCGGCGTGCGCAACATCGACGGCTACAACCAGCGCCTCGTCGAAGCCAAGGGCAAGGGCGAAGAGCTGACCCGCACCGTGCACACCGGCTTCGACAAGGAGAGCGGCAAGGCGATCTACGAGGAAGAGAAGCTCGATCTCGAGCCACTGCCCTACATCGTCATCATCGTCGACGAGATGGCCGACCTGATGATGGTCGCCGGCAAGGACATCGAAGGCGCGGTGCAGCGCCTGGCGCAGATGGCGCGCGCCGCAGGCCTGCATGTGATCCTCGCCACGCAGCGTCCGTCGGTCGACGTCATCACCGGCACGATCAAGGCGAACTTCCCGACCCGCATCGCCTTCCAGGTGACGTCGAAGATCGACAGCCGCACCATCCTGGGCGAGATGGGCGCCGAGCAGCTGCTCGGCCAGGGCGACATGCTGTACATGGCAGGCGGCGGCCGAATCAGCCGCGTGCACGGCCCGTTCGCGTCGGACGAGGAAGTCGAGAAGGTGGTGCGTCACCTGAAGACGCAGGGCCAGCCCGAATATCTCGAAGCCGTCACCGCGGAAGAGCCGACCGACGAGGACGGCGCCGTGTTCGATGCCACCGGCATGGGTGGCGACGGCGGCGGCGATCTGTTCACGCAGGCGGTTGCGATCGTCAAGCGCGACCGCAAGGCATCGACCTCCTACATCCAGCGCCGGCTGCAGATCGGCTATAACCGCGCCGCCTCGCTGATGGAGCGGATGGAACTTGAGGGCATTGTCGGCCCGGCGAATCACGCCGGAAAGCGCGAAATCCTGGTCGGGGAAGAAGAAGGCCAGTTCTGATGATCGGGGGCGATCATCACGGAAAAACCATATCTCCCTCGGAAGAGGCGGGATAAAATCCGACCAAGCGGGACGAGCGTCAAACAGAGACCTGACATATCTGATGGCAAATCACCTCATTGACCGCGGCATGCGCACCGCGCTGGCTGTTCTCGCCGCCGCCGCGATCGCCGGCGCCGCCACCGCGCAGAACACGCCGGCGCCGAAGCCCGCACCCAGCGCTGGACCCAAGGCTGCGCCGAAGGCGAAGGACGCTGCGAAGGACGCCGGCGCGCAGACCAACGCGGACAAGGGCCCGACCACCACGGGCGCCACCCAGGCACCGCCGAACCCGGTGATTCCCGATCCGCGCCGCAACGTCCCCGCCAACATCTTCCAGACCTTCGACGCCAACCAGAAGGCGCAGGCCGCCAAGGTCTCGGCCTATCTGTCGTCGTTGCAGACGCTGGTCGGGAATTTCGTCCAGGTCGGCCCCGACGGCACCAAGACCAAGGGCGATTTCTACATCCAGAAGCCCGGCAAGTTGCGCTTCGAATATGACGATCCGAGCCCGATCGAGGTGATCGCCGACGGCTCGTCGGTCGCGGTGCGTGACCGCAGGCTCGCAACGCAAGACGTCTATCCGCTGTCGCAGACCCCGCTGCGCTATCTGCTGTCGGACCGCATCGACCTGATGAAGGACACCAACGTCATCAGCGTCACCGCCGATGATTTGTTCGTCAGCATTACCATCGAGGAGAAGCAGGCGCTGATCGGCACCAGCCGCTTCCTGCTGATGGTCGGCGCCAAGGACGGCAAGCTCAAGCAGTGGACCGTCACCGATCCGCAGGGCTACGACACCACAGTTGCGGTCTACAATCTCGACGCGACGCAGAAGCCCGATCCGGGGCTGTTCAAGATCGACTTCACGACCTATCCGGGCTCGTCGCCGGGCTAGCCGGTTCTTCTCCCTCGCCCCGCTCTTGCGGGGAGAGGGTTGGGGTGAGGGGCTGTCTCCACAAATTCGAGAGACGTGAGTACGTGGTGAGTCCCCCTCACCCGGATCGCATTTGCATGCGACATCGCTGAAGCTTCGCTTCAGCGTTCGTTAGGACGGCCGCCGATGGCGGCCTACGCCTCTCCCCGCAAGCGGGGCGAGGTGCCCAGAGTCCCCTGTGGACAACGCGCCAATCCAGCGCGAGAACCGTGCTAAGACGCAGCTCTCATGCGGTTCTCCGTCACCACCTGGAACATCAACTCGGTGCGCCTGCGCATCGACATCGTCGCCAAATTCCTGAAGGGCGCGCGGCCGGATGTGCTGTGCCTGCAGGAGACCAAATGCATCGACGATGCGTTTCCGCTGAAGCGCTTCAAGCGGCTCGGCTATGAGCACGTCGCGCTGAACGGGCAGAAGGGCTATCACGGCGTCGCCATCGTCTCGCGCCTGCCGTTCGAGACGACCGACATCCGAACCTTCTGCGACAAGATCGATTCGCGGCACATTTCGGTGTCCTTCGGAGAAAAGGCGCAGCTCGCAAAGCCTGTGGTGCTGCATAATTTCTACGTGCCTGCCGGCGGCGACATTCCCGATCCCGCGCTCAATCCGAAGTTCGAGCACAAGCTGCAATTCCTCGACGAGATGAAGGCGTGCGAGCCGCTGCATCCGCGCGGCGACGATCGCCACATCCTGGTCGGCGACCTCAACGTCGCGCCGCATGAGAACGACGTGTGGTCGCACAAGCAGCTCTTGAAGGTGGTCTCGCACACGCCTGTCGAGACCGAGAAGCTGCTCGCGGCGCAAGCGCATGGCGAATGGTTCGACATCGCGCGCGAGCGGATCCCGATGTCGGAAAAGGTCTACACCTGGTGGAGCTACCGCGCCGCCGACTGGACCGCCGGCGACCGTGGCCGCAGGCTCGATCACATCTGGGTCTCGCGCGCGCTGAAGGATTCCGTCAGCGACTTCAAGATCACCCGCGACGCCCGCGGCTGGGAGCGCCCATCGGACCACGTGCCGGTGACGGCGGTGATGGAGGTTTAACTTTATCGTCGCCCTGGCGAAGGCGAGGGCCCATAACCACCAACCCCTGTTGTCTTGGAAGCTGGATCAACAGCTCAGCTTGACAATCGACATTCGGGGTAATGGGCCTGGCATTCGCCAGGACGACGGCGGCTACGTGCTCAGCTTCCCGCCCGCGATCAAAATATCGCTCGCGAGCTGGCTGGTGCGCAGCGCGAGTTCGTCGCGCAGCCGGCGCGCAGCGCCGGGGTCGCTTTCCAGCACGCGCTGGAACAAGCTGCGCGCGATTCGGATCACGGAGCCGCGCTCCAGCGCGGTGGCGGTCGACGGCCGCTTCATCGCGACGATCAACGCGAGCTCGCCGATCAGCGCGCCGGGGCCCGCGATGATCTCGGCGCCACCTTCCTCGACCCGGAACGTGCCGCGCTGCACGACATAGCCGGCATCAGCAGCGTCGCCGACCTTGAACAGCACCTCGCCTGCATTGAAATCACGTTGCTCGGAGCCGATCGCCAGCATGCGCAAGGAGCTTTCGCCCAACAGACGCATCGTCGGGACCCGCTCGAGCAGGGCTACGTCATCATCGATCGACATTCAGGGCCGGTAACCGCGGTGCGCCTCGATTTCACGAATCGTTGAGCGCGAAGCGTATCACGGCACCAGCTTGTAGCCACCGGCTTCCGTCACCAGGATTTCCGGGTTGGCGGCGTCCTTCTCGATCTTCTGGCGGAGGCGGTAGATGTGGGTTTCCAGCGTGTGGGTGGTGACACCGGAATTGTAGCCCCAGACTTCCTGGAGCAGGGTCTCGCGCGACACCGGCATCTGGCCGGCGCGGTAGAGGAAGCGCAGGATCGCGGTTTCCTTCTCGGTCAGCCGCACTTTCCTGGCATTGGCGCCGGTCAGCATCTTCGAGCCGGGGCGGAACGAGTAGGGGCCGACCGAGAACACCGCGTCCTCGCTGGCCTCGTGCTGGCGCAGCTGCGCCCGGATCCGGGCCAGCAGCACCGCGAAGCGGAACGGCTTGGCCACATAGTCGTTGGCGCCGCTTTCCAGGCCGAGGATGGTGTCGGAATCGGTGTCGTGGCCGGTCAGCATGATGATCGGGGCCTTGAAGCCGCCCTTGCGCAGGCTGCGAACCACTTCGCGACCGTCGGTGTCGGGCAGGCCGACATCCATCAAGACCAGATCGGGGGAATTGGCTTTGGCGGCAGTGGCGCCCTTGGCGCCGGTGTCGACTGCGGAGGCTTCGAATTCCTCGTGCAGGGACAGCTGCTCGACCAGCGTATCGCGCAGATCGGTATCGTCATCCACGATCAAGATCTTGCGGGCATTGGCCATAGGGTCATCCTTCGGGGGCGGGGCGGTCAGAAGCGGGCAGCGCTTATGGCCGTACGTAGGCTAGATACGCTCTCAGGTAGGCGATCGTTACCGATTCACAAGGCAACGCAGCTTACCTCAAATCCGGCGGGGCAGGACGTGAATGTCCTGTAATGCCGGGAGATAGAATGATCTGCTCGTCCAAGGCAAGTTCAGTTTGGAACGATTCTGAAAGGAACATCAGTTATTTCAATCACTTATATGACAGAGAAACGTGATCATCCGCTCTCGCTCATCGAAGTCCGGCGTGCCGCCGGCGACCCGCGCCGCGGCTGGCTTTCGGCCGACGGCTGGACCGTGCCGGTGGCGCTCGGGCGCGGCGGAATTCTCGCCAACAAGCGCGAAGGCGACGGCGGCACCCCGCGCGGCATCTTCCATCCGAGGCAACTCTGGTGGCGCGCCGACCGGCACCGTCTGCCAAAGACCTTGCTGCCGGCCCGGCCGATCCGCCGCGAGGATGCCTGGTGCGAGGACCCCAGAGATCGCCACTACAACCAGCCGATCAGGCTCGCGGGGGAGCAGGGCGGCGACCGCCTGACCCGCGCGGATCATCTCTACGACTTCATTGTCGAGATCGACCACAACGCCGCACCGCGCATCGCCGGCCGCGGCAGCGCCGTGTTCCTGCATCTGGCGCGGCCGAATTTCGGGCCGACCGCGGGCTGCGTCTCGATGACGAAGGCGTCGATGCTGCGGCTGTTGCGGCGGATGTCGCCGCAGACCAGGATCGTCATCGAGTAGAGTGGTGGAATAGCTGAGCATCGGTTTTCCCACGCGACAAGCGCGACGCGTTTGTGCTGAGATTGCGCACAACACGAAAACATTCCCAAAAATGATTCCGGGGGAGCGAAAAACCATGCTCGACCACAACCAAATCGCAGCCGCCGCAAAAGTCCTGCACGATCACTGGCACGCGGGAACAAAACTCGGCGCGCTCGACGGCGCCATGCGGCCGCGCGATCGCGCTGAGGGCTATGCAGTGCAGGCGGCGCTGGAGAAGACGTCGCGCGAAAAACTGTTCGGCTGGAAGATCGCGGCGACCAGCGAGGCCGGCCAGAAGCACATCAATGTCGCGGGACCGCTCGCCGGACGCATCCTCGCCGAGACGCTGATTGCAGATGGCGGCACCGCGTCGATGAAGGGCAACGCGATGCGCGTCGGAGAACCGGAATACGCCTTCCGCATGGCACGCGATCTCGTGCCGCGCGCGACGCCCTACAGCGTGCAGGAGGTGCTTGACGCCGTCGCCACGCTGCATCCGGCGATCGAGATTCCGGATTCACGCTTCGCCGATTTCGTCTCCGCCGGCGAAGCGCAGCTGATCGCCGACAACGCCTGCGCGCATCTGTTCGTGCTCGGAGAAGCAACGTTAGCAGACTGGCGCGCGATCGATCTGGTCGAGCAGCGTCCGACCATCACGCTGCGCGGCGAGCGCTACACCGGCCACGGCAAGAACGTGCTCGGTGATCCCCTGTTAGCACTCACTTGGTGCGCCAACGAGCTGCGCGCGCTCGGGCTGACCTTGCGGGCAGGGCAGGTCGTCACCACAGGCACCTGCCACCCGCCGCTGCCGATCGCGGCCGGCGATCATTTCCAGGCGGATTTCGGCGCGATCGGAAAAGTGTCGGTGAAGTTCGCGTAACCCGCGCAGGCGCCACACACCGTCGCCCCGGCGAAGGCCGGGACCCATACTTCGCGGCCTCAGAAAAGGGCACGCGATCAGACATCCTTCCAACGACCAAGGCAATACCGTCATCCTGAGGAGCCGCGAAGCGGCGTCTCGAAGGATGCACGGCCCGGCTGGTGGCCGTCGATCCTTCGAGACGCCGCTTCGCGGCTCCTCAGGATGACGGGTTCGATGACGGCAGTCCGCGGTGTGATGCTAGCGGAAGCCCCGACGCCGCTACGCGTGCACCGCCGTCCGTGTCCCAAAGATCGCCGAGCCCACCCGCACATGGGTGGCGCCCATCTGGATCGCCACGGCAAAATCCGCACTCATGCCCATCGACAAATTCTTCAGCCCGTTGCGCGCGGCGATCTTGGCGCACAAGGCAAAGTGCGGAGCCGGCGCCTGGTCGACCGGCGGGATGCACATCAGCCCCGAGATCGGCAGGCCATATTTGTCGCGGCACGCCGCGATGAAGCTATCGGCGTCCTGCGGCGCGACGCCGGCCTTCTGCGGCTCCTCGCCGGTATTGATCTGGACGAACAGGTCCGGGTGCTTCTGCTGATTTTTGATTTCCTTGGCTAACGCTTCGCAAATGCTGGTGCGATCCACCGAATGGATCGCGTCAAATAGTGCGACCGCCTCCTTGGCCTTGTTCGACTGCAGCGGCCCGATCAGATGCAGCTTCAATCCTGGATTAACCTGGATTAACTCCGGCCACTTGCCCTTGGCCTCCTGCACGCGATTTTCGCCAAATACGCGCTGTCCCGCGCCGATAATCGGCAAAATTGCGTCGGCAGCGAAGGTCTTCGACACCGCGATCAGCGTCACCGATGCGCGGTCGCGCCGTGCTTCCTTGCAGGCATGCGCGATCTCCCGCTCCACGGCGGCGAGGCCGTGTGGTGAATCGGCCGATAACGGCGTGGTCGGGCTTTGCGTCATGCTTGTGCCGTTCTCTGACAGGATGCGGGGGTTGGCTCGAATTTTACCAAATTCGGGAAAGGCTTTTTGAAGCCCTTCATTTTACCTTGCGCACGGGCAAGGGAATAGAATGTCGGGCGTCAATTTCAACCGCAACCGCGTCAAACTCAAGAAGGTTCTGGGAATTCGCGCCCGGCTGGCCTTGCTTGCGCTGATGCTGGTCGCGCCCTTGATGCTCGATCGCGTCCGCACGCTGGAAAATTTCCGCACAACGCAGATCGCGCATGCCGCCGCCGGCTATGCCAATCTGACCGCGCACGCCGCCGAAACCCAGCGCGAGGTGGTCTCCTCGGTCGAGACCATGTTGAAATCGGCCGCCTATATCCGTGCCTCCGGCGGCATCGGACAGAGCTGCGAGGTGTTGCGCGCCAGCCTGCCGACGGTGCTGCCCTGGATCCGCAGCATCATGTTCGTCTCCAGGGACGGGCTGGTGCAGTGCTCGACCCTCAACAGCCAGGTCGGGATGAATATCGGCGACCGCGAATATTTCAAGAAGGCGCAGGACAACCGCGGCTTCGTGTTCAGCGACTATCTGCGCGGCAGGACCAATGGCCGACCGATGATGATGGCGGCCTATCCGGTGGCCGCAATCAATCCCGAGCAGGATGCCGTCGTGGTCGCCGGCATCAATATCGACTGGCTGTCGCAGATCATGGCCAATCTCGGCGGCCAGCCCGGCATGTCGGCGGTGCTGGTCGACTCGACCGGTGTGGTGGTCGCGGCACCGGCGGATCATGCGAGCCTGATCGGCCGCTCGCTCGACACCATCCCGTTGATGGCGGCGATTGCCGAGAAGGCGCTGAGCTATGACGAACCATCCGGCTCGGTGTCGTTCACCGCAGCCGACGGCGGCCAGCGCACGCTGAGCTTCGCCCGCATCACCGGAACGCAGTCGCGGCTGATCGTCAGCATGGATGAGGCCAAGGTGACGGCGGCGATCAGCCGCGAGATCCGCACCGCCTATCTGCAGCTCGGCTTCGTCTGCCTTTTCGTTTTGTTGGGTGCCCTCGTCGGCGCGGAACGGCTCGTGATCCATCCGATCGAATTGATGACCAGCATGGCACGGCGCTTCGGCGAGGGCGACTGGTCGGCGCGCGTCGCCAAGCACAGGCTGCCGGCGGAATTCGTCCCGCTGGCGCGCGCCTTCAACGCGATGGCGGCGCAACTCAGCCAGCGCGAGCGCGAGCTCGTCGCGTCCAATGACCGTCTCACCGTGATGGCCTCGATCGATGTGCTGTCCGGTCTTGCCAATCGCCGCGGCTTCCAGAGCCGGCTGGATTTCGAATGGATGCGGGCGCAGCAATATGATTGCGAGCTGTCGCTCCTGATGATCGATGTCGATCACTTCAAGCTCTACAACGACACCTACGGCCATCCCGAGGGCGACGTCTGCCTGACCAGGATCGGCGAAACCCTGGCCGGGATCGCCGCCGACACCATGGGCTTTGCCGGCCGCTATGGCGGCGAGGAATTCTGCCTGCTGCTGCCGAACACCGACGCCGCACATGCGCTCGCGATCGGCGAGACGGTGCGTACCGCTGTGCTCGGCCTCGCGGTGCCGCATGCGCCCTCGAGCTATTGCGTCGTCACCGTCAGCGTCGGCGTCGCGACCACAAAACCGAACGACACCCAGCGTCCCGGCGATCTGATCGAAGCCGCCGATGCCGCCCTCTACGCCGCCAAGCGCCGCGGCCGCAACGCCGTGATCGAGCACGGGTTCCTACAGACGCTGGACGAAGCCGGCATGGCGCTGGCGAGCTGACTGTATCGCCGTGCAGCGGTGGTGGACCCGCCCTCAAGAGAGGCGGACGCGTCGCCCTTCCAAAGCAGCATTTTCCGGCGCAAAATCAGCTGTACGACTGCGAGCACATGGTGTTCTATCCCTTGGAACCGGCTGCCTGAGCGCAGGATTGGCAGCGACAACGGGGACTTGCCGTCTACCTGGCCTCGCGGCAGGTACGGCGGAACCAGAACATGGTGGCGTCATGAGCAGCCTGCCGAATCCGGATCAGGCGAGCGAACCTCAGTGGACCCGGTTGCCGACGAATGTCGGGAGCGAGGCTCCGCATGCCGAACGCCGGCAGCTGACCGTGGCATTTGTCGACATCGTCGGCTCGACACCCCTGAGTGAGAGCATCGATCCCGAAGAATTCTTTGCGATCATCAAAACCTACCGCGATATCTGTGACGAGGAGATCAAGCGCTATGGCGGCCACATCGCCAGACTGATTGGCGACGGATTGCTGGCCTATTTTGGCGTGCCACAAGCGCATGAAAACGATCCCGAACGCGCGGTGCGTGCTTCGCTGGCGGTCGCCGCGGCGATCAAGGAACATCAGTTTCCGCTGTCGGATGGCAGCTTCGTCCGCCTTGGTGTGCGGATCGGGGTGAATACCGGGGTGGTCGTCGTCGGCAGCGTGCCCGGCGAGCCCCCCGAACGGCGGGAAGTGTTCGGCAGCTCCGCACATGTCGCGGCCCGCCTGCAAGGGCTCGCCGGCGAGAATGGCGTCGTGGTCGGGGCGAGCACTTACGAGCTGACCCGCGGAACATTCAACTACGTGCCGCTTGGCAGACGACCGCTCAAGGGCGTGGAGGAGCCGGTCGACGCCTGGAGTGCGGAAGCTCTCGCGCCCAGCGAGAGCCGGTTCGACAGGGCGCAGAGGTTGCCTCTTGCTCCGATGATCAGCCGGACCAGCGAAAGCGCACTGCTTGCCGAGATGTGGCAGCAGACGGTCGCGGGCTCAGGACATATCGGCGTCATTTCCGGCGAGCCCGGCATCGGCAAGTCACGCCTGATCCGTCAGTTCCGCAGCTCACTTGATGCCTCGCGCCGCGGTGTTGTGTCGCTGCAATGCTCGCCGTTCCACGTCAACACGCCGCTTGCCCCGGAAATCGAGCGGCTCAGGCGCGTGACCGGCATCCAGGAGGCCGACGATGCGGAACTCGCATTGGCAAAATTGCGCTCGTTTTTGGCAAGAGAAGCCCCCAACGTCACGAACGCGCTGAGCTACTACGGGGCTGTCCTGTCGATACCTGCCTGCTCGGAATACGAACCCGTGGACCTCGGGTCTCCCTTTGAGCGCGACCGGGCTTTTCAGGCGTTCATCGATGTTCTCATCGCGGCCTCGCGCAAGCGGCCCATCCTGATTGTCGCGGAGGACGTCCAGTGGATCGACCCGACCACCATCGAACTGGTGGGACGAATAACAGCTCGCTGTTCTGGCGAGCGGGTGATGATCCTGATCACGCATCGCGATGACTACCAGGCAGACTGGTTGCCGGGCTCGGCAGTTCGACGGATCGCTCTGCAAAAGCTGGCACCGCACGAATGCGAGCAAATGGTTGCAGCCGTTGCCGGCGGCGATGTCGTCTCACGCCGGATCACCAGCCAGATCGTTGCAAGAACGGATGGCGTGCCACTTTTCATCGAGGAGTTTACGCGGGCCGTGATCGATGCCCGCACGGTCGAGCGCACCGCTGACGGTTTGACGCTGAGCAGGAAATTGCCCGAAACGTTGGTGCCGTCGAGTATTCAAGACTCACTGATGGAGCGCCTTGATCGCCTTGGTCCGGCCAAGCGTGTCGCCCAGATCGCCTCCGTGTTCGGGCGGCAATTCAGCTATGAAGGAATTTTCAACGTCCTTCCAGGCAGGGACCAAACGCTGCAACACGCGTTGCGGGCGCTGGAGAGCGCAGAGATCGTGTATCGCGTCGAGCAATCCCAGGGCGCCATCTTCGCGTTCAGGCACGCGATGATACAGGAGGCCGCCTACTCCTCGCTGCTCAAGGAGGAACGGCGCGAGCTCCATGCGCGCGTCGCGTCATGGATGCTTCAGGAGGCCGCGATCCGGGAGAGCAGTCAGCCTGCCGTGCTCGGCTATCACTATGCGCGCGCAGGCAACATTCCGGAAGCGATCGAGGCCTGGCTCCAGGCCGGCAAATCGGCGCTCCGCCGATCAGCCACCAAGGAGGCCGTGGCCCATCTGCGCGAAGGCCTCTCGCTGATTCCGCGGCTGCCCGCTTCACAGCAGCGCTTCGAAGCTGAAATCGCGCTGCAATCCAACCTGGCGATGGCCTACACCGCGAACGCAGGGTGGTCCGATCCGCACGTCTATGGATCCTACAGTCGCGCACTCAAGCTTTGCGCGAGCCATGGCACCACGCGCGAAAAGGCGACGGTGCTGTGGGGAAGTGCCATAGCGAAGCTGGTCAACTGCGAGCTCACCAAGGGCCTCGAGCATGCGGAGGATTTCGTCCGGAGGGCCGAGGAGTGGCGCGACGACGAGGCTGCCCTCATGGCGTACACCGCCGCCCTGATCGCCAATTTCTTTCTCGGTCGTCTGGAGCAGGCGAGCGAGCTCGCCGCGCTGATCAGCGCCCGTTACAATTCTCGTGATCACGGCAAACTGGTCCAGATCTATCAGCATGATCCATTGATCGTGTCGCTGGTCTATTCCGGACACATCGAATGGCTGTTGGGTCGGCCCGGCCGGGCCAGAGAGTGCTGTGAGACGGCGCGGCAGCTCGCCAATGAGATCGGGCATCCCTTCATGTTGGCATTTGCCTCCATTCTTGGCGTGTCCGATCACTGGTATGAAGGCGATCTTGCGGCCAACCTTGCCAGCGTCGAACGCGGCCTGAAGGTCGCCGATGAGTTTGGCTATCCGATGTACCGGGTCATTGGTCCGTTATGGGCGACCTCTGCGCTGGCGGCACGAGGCTCTGCGCCCAAGGTGCTCGAGCAATTGTGCGGCCTGCTGGAAAAACTACCCGTCGAGGATCGGTGCATTCAGATGCCGCTCTATCGGATTCTGCTCGCCACCGAATTCGGACGGATCGGGCAGATCGAAAGGGCCCGAAGCTTCGCGGCTTCGGCTGCGTCCCTGGTGAAGCGAACCGGCGAGCGCTGGGCTGCTCCCGAGATCGATCGAATCCACGGCTCGCTGTTGTGCCAGGAACCATTGCGAGACGACCGGGCTGCCATGCGCCTGTTCAAACGCTCGCTTGCCTCTGCCCGGAAGCTCGGGGCGGTCGGTTGGGAATTGCGCACGGCGATCAGCATCGCGCGCTTGCTCGGCGCCAGCGAGAGCGCATCCAGACGCGCCGAAGCACGAGACCTGCTGATCTCGACCCGGGCGAAATTTGCATCCGCGGAAACGTCCCGCGATCTGCGTGAGGCTGATGACCTGGTGCGGCTGCTGAGCTAGCCAATCCAGCGCCGTTTCCGTTCCGATGGAATCGGAACGGGCTTGCTTTTACGCACTTCTTTCGCGCGCACCTGTGTTTGGGCGACCTACGTCGTCAGCGATCCCAAATAGCGGATCGCCCGCAGGCTCGGCAGGAACGCGTAGGCGCCGCCCTGGGTACTGACGAATCGCGGCAATCCCCGCAGCCGGATCGTGCTGCCGGATTTGAGCGGCAAGTCGAACCAGCTGGCGGCCGGATCGTTGGCGCCCGTGACCGGATCGTTGGATCCGGTGATGCGCGGATCCTGCAGGCCGAGGTTCAGCCAATCGCAGGACATGGCCTCGAACTGGGCCCCAAGGTTTGCCCCTATGAAGTTGCCCAGCAGGCCTCGCTCCGGTTCGGGTTTGCGCGGCTGCGTCCGATCATAGGCTGGCCCGTAAGGCACGCCTCGCCGAACCAGGCGCCGGCTGTTGTTCGCCACCCGTTGCACGATCTGTCCGCCCCGCGGGTTGCTCCGGCGGATATGGGCTCCGTAGGGACAACGGGACTCGCCGACGTAGTCGAAATCCGCCGCCTTGACGAGATTGGGATCAGGCACGTCTGCCGAAAGGGCCAGCGGCGTGCCATCGCGCCATCGGCCGCACAGGTTGGCGGCGACGATCTCGCGCAGGGCAGCCCGAGGCGTCGGGCCTTCGATCGAGAGGATTTGGCAGATTTTCGCTTCAGCGCCGGGCGGCAGCAATTCGCCGACGGCCCGGGTGTCCTTGAGCAATTCGTCGGCGGCCTGATCGAGATATTCCTCGAAGCCTGCGACGTCCTGCTTCAACACGCGAAAGGCGTTGAAGGTGCCGTTGTGTCCCAACTCTTCGGGCTGAGGAACCCGCCACATCAAACCTTCCAGGTTGGTCCGATGCCCCAGCAATACGGTGCCGAGCGGAGCCCTGGGTTGACCGTCGTCATAGCGATCCGAGTCATGAATGCCCTCGAACCTTGGTTGCATGATGTTGTCGCGGTAGCCGAAGTGAACGCGGTCATCGGGGAAGCTGCAGCCCTCGCGGGTGCCGACCAGTGTGACGGCGCTTGTGTCGGCGAGGGCGCGCTTCTGGACGTCGTCCAGCTGCTCGGCCTGCTCGGCGTAGATCGTCGCGATGAGATGGATCCGCTTGGGCTCGTTGAAAGGTTTCGGCCAGGTTTCCGGCGCGCTCGGTCCAACATCCCCGAGCTTCAAGGCGCGGGCGGTCATGCCTTCGATGAACTCGTTCGGGAACATTTCAAGCGAAGCGCTCGGCGTGCCGAGGGCGCGCAATCCCTCGTAGGTCAGGCCGATGTTGAAACAGGTGTCCGGCTTGCTTGCCCCCCAGTCTCCGCTCGTGATCTGCGGAACACCATCGCTGCGGCCGGATGTCGAGGCGGCGAGCCAGCGCCTGGCCGCCACGCGATCGGCGACTTCCAGGATGAGGTAGCGCACGTACGGCTTCTTGGTGTAGCCACGCAAGATATTGCCCTGCAGATCAGCCAAGTTGATCATGGCGCTCACCAGCCCAGTTCCAATCGTTCGCGGACCTGAGCCGCCGAAAATCCGGGATAGGCCCGGTAGCCGCTGCCGAGCGAAACGTTCGGATTGGCGCGAAGCTGCAGCACCAGTTTGCGCGGCAGCAGGGTCAGTTCGTCATTGACGGGTGATACGGCCTTGTCTCCATTCAAGGCTTCCTGATCTCTCAGAAAATCGGTGGCGGTGTCCGGCACCTGGTACAGGTCGCGCTCGTGCACCCATTGGATGAACGCATCGACATTCTTCTCGCAAGGGATCACGTCATCTCCGCCTTCGACGAGTCCGACCACGGCATCGAACACACTGCCGATCGTGGCGATGAAGTCACGAATGTAATTGGTGAAATCCCCGTCATAGACGGAGAACATGCAAATGTTGTCGCCGACGATGACGAAGCGCGCGAAGTGCACCGTGCCGACGTTGTTCAATCCGGCATAGATCGCATCCTTGTTTTGCGCGATCGCCAGCGCGGCTTCCGCTCGTCCGATCGGCGACTTGACCTTGAGCGGCATGATCAGATTCATCATGCACTGAACATTGTCACCGTGCTGGAACGACGCGTGGGGACCACCGGGCAGAGGTTTCACCGGCGTTTTTCGCGCCCAGTAGGGCACCAGGATCCATGACGCCGCGCGCTTGAAGAAGAGGGTCGTGGGCAACCAGTCCACAAAGCGATCGAGCACACCTGCATCACTTGGCATCATCCGGCCTCCACTTGAACGGACACCCGCCGCGCATTTCACGCGAGGCTTCATAGGCGCCCAGGCGGGCCTTGAGGATCGGATCCTCAGAGGGTTCGATGCCGGGCGCGAGACGGTTGGGATTGAAGCTGATGCGTTCGCCGGCCTTTTCCTGATCTTCGGCCACCTTGATCAGCGTCAGGGTCCCCATGGCGATCCGGATTCGTGTCCCCGGCCAGGGCTTTGTGGGATCGTTGAGCTCATCGCCCGATTCGCCGATCGTCATCATCAGCATGAATCGGGCCGGCCACCGCCGCAGGCGGTCTCGCAGCTCCGCGCGCAGATAGTCATCGCGCGGCGCGGCGAGGGGATCGGTGTTGCAAACGCCTGCGACCGGCTGCCAGGAAAAGCGAACGGGGCGGCGAACGCCATTGGGTGCCGTCACCCAGAAGGTGTGGACGGCGTGATAGGCCGCGCGGGCATAGCTCACCGGCGCGCCGATCAGGCCGACCTGAAATATTCCGAGCTGTGCAAACCGGTGCTGGTCGGCGTAATGGAGTGCTCCCGCATCGACACTCTTGGTCTCGCTCGGGTACGGGTTGCGCCTAGGCACCTTCAGCTGCAAGAGGTCGCCAAGCTTGCGCCACCAGGTCTCTCTTTGATACGGCGCGAGCGTCGCGACCTCCGAGAATCCGAAAAATTCCTCGACATTGCGGACGAAGAATTCGGCAAGCGTCGTGGCGATCAGGTCGCTTGCCGTCCCGTCCGACAGGTGAAAACGTGTCGCCATTCCCCGGACATCGGACCATCCATCATGCCGCTCCGGCCCCCCCAATCCGTTGGAGAACCTCACCGACACGTCGACGGGCTTTCCGTTGAAATGCTCCGCGGTGCAATAGGTGCGCGCGACATTCGACGCCACGAATTTGCCTGTCACGCCGATGCCGAGCGTGTGAACCGGCCGCTGCCCGGGGACCGGAGCCGGCAAGTTCTTGATGATGACCTCGACGAGCCGCTTTGCTTCTGATGGATCGACCATGCCCCGCTCCATTGCACGGACCGCTGAGGGTGTGCCGTCGGGACGCTCGGTGCTTTTAGCGTTGTCGATCGAGTTCATCCTGCGCCCCTGGCGCCGATGTTACATTCGATCGCCGGCCGGATATGTGACGTCGTTCACAAAGTTTGCCGAACAGAGCTCTGCGCAATTTGAAGCGAATAGGTTCGACACTCCCGATGGCGCACGCGCGGACCCCTAGAGTGGTTGGCTGGACGGTACGCACCGCCGTGCTCGGCGTTGGCGGCGCCTCCTGAAAACGTTGGCTTTTGACCCGAAGCGGAAGTCGAATCTTGTTGGCTTCTGCAACCACCGTCGTTTTTCATCCGATCTGGCGACGAGGGGTTTGAGCAGATCCGGCCGGAATCTCGGCAGGGAAATATGCTAGGCTTGGCCCGAAGGCCGTGGGCACGGCAATCAGACGACGCGAGTTAGTGGGTCTCCTTTGCGGACAGATTGCCGCGCGCAACGGTCGCTCAGACTAGACTTTTCGGTGCATCCGGTGGGCTTGCGAGCGAGAAAATGCTGCAAATAGGCATTCGCTGATGCGGCACTGGTCCGCACATCTTACTCGCGTGACGGCCGGCATCGGGCTCGTCGTAATCGGCGGGCTGGCGCTGGCGGCGCCGTTCGCGGTTGGCACCTGGTCCCTGCAATTCCTCGGCCTTCCCATGCTGGCGGTTGCGATGGCCGACCTTTACCAGACTCTTGCCAGTCCGCAGCTTCGGACCCATCCGGCTTCGTATGTCACCAGCATTCTTGCGACCGCTGCCGCCCTTGTCCTGTATCTCAGTCCGTCCCTGGTTGCTTCTGGTGTTGTCGCGATATTTCTGACGTTTCTGGTGGTCGATGGCGTCGTAAAAGCCAGTCAAGCGGTCTTCGGGCCTCCATCGGGCACGTCGCGAACGGTCGCGATCGTAAACGGCCTGTCCAGCTTCATGCTGGCTCTGATTGGCTTTTGGGTATGGAAAACACTTGGTCTGCAGATCGCGCTCGGCGTAGCGGTCGCCGGGTATGCCGCCTCGGCGGGATGGCGCCTGCTTGTGGCGCCGACGGAGCACCGAGAGCGTGACCACACATCCGATGCGACCAATAAGCACCCCGATAACAGGCTCAACTTCGACAGCCATGAACTGTTTGCCGCAGGGCTCGCATCCCGTGCATCAAGCGCGCCCATCGTGGGACGCACCGAATTGCAGTGGCTGATGGTCGTGGGCGCGGTGCTGTTTGTCGTGCACCTCGCCCGCATGGAATCCAGCGATACCTGGCTCGGTCTGATCTCTCCGGTCGTGGCCACCGTCGGGGATCCTGATGGCCATATTGTTTGGAGCGCTGTTGGTACTACCGCTGCGCTTGGGCTGGCGGCTGCTGACCCGTCCCTTCGAGCGAATAGCATGGCGGCTGCGGTTCTCCGGACAGGATGTCAAGTTGCAAGCTTTGCCGCGGCGTCTGGTTCGGGGGTGGACTGATGCACGACTGTCGTTCGCAGCATCGCTGCGCGACGCGCGAAGTTCGCTTTCCTCAGCCGTGGGTTTGACGATCCGCCTTGGCTTGCCGCTCACTGTGTTGTTTGTTGCCGTCAACACGATCTGGGGATTCACCTGGTACTTCAACACGGAAAGCTGGGCGAGCGCTTTCTATCAGAAGATGGCCGAACTGCGCGTCGACACTTGGCGTGCCGGCATGGTCGACGGCGTCCTGTCGGCCTATGGCGGGAAAATCGACAAGCTGTTTCGGGTGGCTCCGCCAGGAATCGACGATCAGGATTTCAGCTTCATCGTCATCGGCGATCCCGGCGAAGGCGATGCGTCGCAATACGCACTGATCGAGCGTTACCTGGAGATCGGACGGCGGGACGATGTCAAGTTCCTCATCATTGCTTCCGACGTCATCTATCCGGCCGGCGCCATGGCGGATTACGAGAAGAATTTTCACCTGCCGTTCAAGGGATTCAGGAAGCCCATTTATGCGATCCCGGGCAACCATGACTGGTTCGATGCGCTGGAAGGCTTCAACGCCAACTTCCTGGAGCCGCAAGCCGCGCGCGCAGCGCTGGCGGCGCGTGCCGACACTGACCTCAATCTCACCAGTACCGGCACCAATCGTATCGATCGGCTGGTTGATCGGGCACAGCGACTTCGCGAACTCTACGGTATTCAGAACGGCCTGCAGCGGGGTCCGTTCTTCGAGATTCAGACCGCGGACTTTGCCTTGATTGCGATCGATACGGGCATTCTGCGTACGATAGACGATCGGCAACGCGCGTGGTTGACCGACGCACTGGCGCGTGCGCGCGGAAAATTCACCATGGTTATTCCAGGTCACCCAAAATATGCAGGAGGTACGGATACCAGCACCGGCGACGACGCCTTCTCTGCTCTTTTTGCAACGCTTGAGAACGCCGGCGTCGATGTCGTGATGGCCGGCGACACCCACGCCTTCGAGTTCTATGTCCAGTATAAAGACGTCGCGGGCGGCGCGCGCCCGATCTATCACTTCGTCAACGGCGGCGGCGGAGCGTATCTCAGCATCGGTGGCGCACTGGGGTGGCCGGATGTCTTGCCGGTAGAGACCTGGGCTTTCTATCCAGGTCCGGATGCCGTCCGCGCCAAACTCGACACCGAAACTCCGGCATGGAAACAACCGGTCTGGGCCTGGATCAAGCGCTTTGGCGCATGGCCCGTCTCAACCGAAACCCTGTCAGGCATCTTCGATTTCAATCATGCGCCCTTCTATCAAAGCTTCGTCGAAGTGCGCGTTGAACGCTCAAGGAAGCGCGTTGTTTTTGCGCTGCAGGCGGCCAACGGCCCGGTCCGTTGGCAGGATTTGCACGCTTCTTTCAAAGGCGTCGCGGGCATGGCCCCCGACGCGCCCGTTGAATTCATCGTCAACATGAAGGCGCCAGGCGGCTGACGTCCCTTTCCCTTCAGCGCGCGGCGTCGGGGATTTGCTTCTGGTACATTGCGGACGTGTCGTTAGACGCCGAGCGCGCTCGATATCTCGGCCAGGGTCGCCTTTTCAGCGTCGCTCACCTGAACGCCTCCACCGAACAGGCTGCCGCCCTCGCTAGCCCGTCCTATTCGTGAGAGTGCTTTTTTTAGTCCGATTGATGTGGCCGCACATCTGCTCTGACGAGGCGCGCGGGATTGCCTTCGGCTTTTCACCGCCTGACCGACCCGTACTTTGCAACGCGCTTGAGGTGTAGGTTGGGCGAACGGGGGGCGGACGCCCCGCCGGTCAAGGACCGAGAGGCAGCAGCGCGCCTGGCAAGCCGCGGATCAGGTCGGCTTCGGGACATGCCGCGGCAAACGCAAGGCGAATGCGGCTCGTGGTCTCGACCACACGGGCAGCGAGTTTCAAGAGACGAAGACGCAGCGTCGCGAACTCGGCTGTGGCCAATTCCCGGGCTTTGGGAATCGCGTCGCGCACGGTCAGCATCAGCCAATAAGCGGCGGTGTGGAGAACGAGGCGGACTTGATTGGCGAGCGCCGAACGGCAGCTGGTGCGATCGGAGGCGAGCTGTGTCTTATGCAGCTTGATCAGATTCTCGGCTTGGCCGCGCGCGCAATACAGGCTGTCGTAGATCCACTCGGCCGAGCCGACATCGAGGCTGGTGACGACGAAACGGATGTCGAGGCCGAGCATCGTCGCCTCAATACGGGCGACGGTACGCCGTTCGCGATCCCAGGACTTTGCCTTGTGGCGCGTCTCGGTATAGCCACGCAGAACCGGCAGGTTCTCGATGGCGCGTCGCGTGCGGATGTCGTCGGCGGCCTCGTCGAGTTTTCTGGCGAGCGGCTTGGTGCCGGACAGACCGAAGATGTAGTCGATGCCGTTGGTCTCGCACCACGCCATTGCCTCCGGCCGGGCATAGTGCCCGTCGCCACGGAACGTAATTCGCGTGTTGTGCCACCGCGTCCGGATATGCCGGATCAGGCGGCGCAGGTGGGCACGCACCTCGACGCCGCCCGGCGTCTTGCCGGGCCGCAGCACGACCGCCACGGGCCGGCTCTTCTCCGTGTCGTAGACGTGGATCGGCAGGAAGCAGCGTTCGTCATAATGAGCGTTGAACAGCGAGAGCTGCTGATGGCCGTGGACGACATCGCAGGTATCATCGATGTCGAGCGTGACGGATGCCGGCTCGCGCGGGTAGCTATCCATCCATGCGTCGACCAAAGTGTAGGTCAGTCGGATCACGTCGCGCAGGCGCGGAGCATTCTCCAGCCGCGACAGCGTCGGTTGGGAACACAGATCGCGACCCGTGTCCGGCAGCCGTCCGCAGGCCAGCTTGAATGCGGGATCGGACCGCAGATGATCGAGGTCGTCGGCGTCCTCGTAGCCGCAGCAGATCGCGAACATGCGCGCGCGGAACATATCGACAAGGCTGTGCACGACCCGCGTCGGATCGCGCCGATCCGGGAACACCCGGGCCAAATTGTCGGCCAAGCCGAGACGCCGCTCGGCCATCGCCAGAAGCATCACGCCCCCGTTCGAGGTCAGCCGACCGCCATCGAAGGCAGCTGTGACTTTCTTGGCGTGAACGGCTGGAAACGAGAAGGGCAGAATCGTATCATCGGTCATGGCGGGCCTGGCGTTCGCGGTTGAGGTGATGGGGTTGGCTTTGCAACCGAATCCTACGCCGCATCAGCGCTTTACACCACGCTCGCCAGCCTCTCAGGCGCACTCTGACGAATAAGACGGGCTAGAGGCTTCGGCAGTGCTTTGGCTGATCTGACGTAGCCAATCCTTGAACGCAGCTGCATCACCCGGCGCCTTGGCTCCGAGTAATGCCGAGACCTGGCGCAATGAATCGATGGATTTAGTCTTCATCTCCGGGGGCTTGCTGCCGGCGAATTCCGCCTGCAGGCCATCGCGAGCGGCGCTTCGCCCCTCGCTGGTCGAGAAATCGGCGACCACCGCTTTCACGAGGCCGTTGGCGTTGGAGTCGGTCGCAACCTTGCTCAATGCGGCGCCGCCAGCGAATGATTCCTTGAGCAGGCCCCACAGCCCGCTGGGTTCGGCGGCCGTGATGGCCATCCCCGCAATCATTGGGCTCTTCAGAAGCAGCGTCCATTCATCCTTGGTGAAGCTCGTCTTGTCTACCATTGGTCATCTCCTGACGCGTATGTGTGAATCATCCTTCGCCGTTGCGCGCACGCTTCTGGGCGCACGGCTCAACATCAGCGAAATCAGGATCGCGACAGTGTTTCGATCTTGCGGCGAAGCTCGTCGATCGTGGGTTTGGCAACGTCACCAACACCCGGCATTGCCAGCACGTTGTCACACATCTGGTTAATGGTCGGCTTTGCTGTTGCGATCAACTTGGCAAGAGCACTTTTTCCTTCCGGGCTGAGCTTTCCCGCAAGGTCGCTGACTTCATTCAATTGGGCTGTTGCTTCCCGGAGCTTGGGGATGGCCGCCTGGGCGGAAGCAACGTCCGTGATCGTTGGCAGCACGGATCTCAAGGTGCCGACGGACGAGTTGACCTTGTTCGTCAGACTCACGCCTCCAATCGTCAGGTCTGATGGAGCGAGGCCCACGGTTGCAGTCCCAGGCTGCACTGCGGCGGGACGCGGCAACTCGGCAACCGTTTCAGTTCTTGGCTGGAAGAAATACCAGGCGAGAGCACCCAGAATGGCCACCGCCGCTAACCAGTAGGACAATTGCGACGACGCTGCGCTTGTTGTGGCCTGAGCTGCCCGGCTGGCCTCGGCACTGGTCCGCTCCGAGACTCCGGCAATACGGCTCCCGGCGGCTGAAGCTGCCGCAGCACCGCTACGCGCAACTCCCGCTGCTCTGTCGATGAGGCCGGCAGAGGTCAGATGGTCGGCGAGGCCGGACGGAATCGCCGCGACGATCTGATCTTTTTGCGAGCCGAGAAGCGAGGCGAGACCGTTCGTATCCAGGCCGGCGCTGCGCTGCTGCTGGCCCAATGTCCCGAGAACCACCGGGCCAAGCATGCCGAGCAATGACTTGCTGGCTTGGCCGTCGATTCCCGCGAACTTGCCAATCGATTGTGCGATTGTGTCCAGCGCTCCTCCGCCGAATAGACCGGAGAGCATGTTGGATCCGGTTTCCGCGAGGTTGTTCTGGCCCGAACCACCGATCAGGCTTTTGAGAATGTCGAGCGATCCGGGTTGTTGCTGGGCCAACGAGCTGCTGAGTTGGCGGGCTCCCTGGGGAGTGGCGGTAACGTCCGCCAAGCCGGCAAGCAGTGCCGGGATGGCGCCGCCAATCGCCTTTTGCGCGACATTGCGGTCGATGCCCAAGACAGAAGCGATCTTTGCGACCATGTCAGGGGTCAGGAATTGCATCACAACAGAAACGAGATTTGCGGCCATGGCATTCTCTCCATTTTGATTGTGAGGTGTGTTGTGAAGTGAGTCGGGACTGCGGCTTGATCTCCGGTCGTTCCTCCGCACCTCTTGCGTCAGGCAGATTGCGCAGGAGCGAACCTGGGTCGAACGTCGTCACCAGGACGTCGACACCAGATTGATTAGCGTCGCTGCCGCGCCATCATCTCCGTGTCCGGCCCCGGGGCGCATGTGCACCCCGAGGGTGTCGGCCGCGATTGATCTAAATCAATGGAACCTGTCCGCCGTGAACACACGACGAACGGATCGCGGCCCGGCAGCCCCAGAGCAGGAACAGGGCGCGATAGCAGGACGGTATGGCTTACCCATGTGCACTCCCGTTGATGGCCCATAGCCGAAGGTCCCATTAGCCATCGTGGCGTCGGCTCATTGGAGAAGAGCGAACCCTGTCCGGTTCAGTACCAAGGGCGGCTTTTGGCCCCAACCGGACCTTGGCCTGATCTCTGCCCAACGCAGATGCTACGGGTTTCTTGTGGTCCTCACGCGGACGCTACGCGGTTCGGGATGAACCCTGCATGACACGCTTGACCACCATGGCCGCGATGCCCGCGAGCACAGCCTTTGCCTGCGGGGACGCAAGCATGTCGATGATCGGGTTCGACGGTTGCGCTTGCTCTTGAGGCTGGGCGTCGCCGCTGACGAGAATATCCCGGAGCTGACCGGGCTTCCCATGCAGATCGGTGAGCACCTCGCCCAGTTCCTTCGGTTCGGGCGCCACTTGTCTCGGTAGCGCCACGCCGCGCGCCGTGGCTCGCTCCTGCAGCATCTTCACGAACGCCCCGCGCTCTTCCGGCGAAAGCTTGGCCAACGCTTCTATCGCTGCCTGCGCGTACTGGTCAGGCGGCACGGCGTGTGACACATCACCATACCGCTTGAGAACCTCTTGATCAGAGTAGCCCTGGGACGGGTCTCCTTGTTCGTATCGATCAACGAAATCCCGGTACTCCTTCTGGCGTTGCCCACCGCCAATTAGCTCGTCAAGGATACCCATCTGCAGCTCCTTCATCGGTGTTGCGCACAAGGCCAAGAGTGCAGTCGCTCCGACAGTTAGTTGCTATCTCCAAGGTAAACCCGGGCGGAGAGTATTGACCTAGGTCAAGGAGGCATGGCGGCCGCGCAAATTAATGTTTGCTTGTCAGGCGTGAGTGGACATTCCACGCGCGCGTCAATGATCGCTATTGACCCAAGGCCGACACGCATCCAGATCAGTTCTGTGTCGCCTCTTGATGGGTAAAGCAGACGCCGCATTTGCGAGGACGTGCCCTAGTTCTGCGGCCCAACGGATGCCAGCTTCGTGCCTCGCATGCCCCGGAATGCGGATGGATGGGACAGCCCCCTAAAGCGTGATGGCATTAAGTTCGATAGCCTGAATTTTTCAGGTAATTGGCGCATTCCTCGGGGGTGAAGGCGTCGAGTGCGTGGCCGATTGCGGCGCAGACCGCGTCGACGGTTCGCGCGGCAGCTTTGCGGAGCAGATGCTTGAGCTTGGCAAAGACCTGTTCGATCGGGTTCAGGTCGGGCGAGTATTTGGGCAGGAAGAAGAGTTTGGCGCCGACCGAACGGATGAGTTGGCGAACTGCTTTGCTCCTGTGGCTACCGAGGTTATCCAAGACGACGATATCGCCGGGTCGAAGGACAGGCAGAAGAACCTTCTCGACATAGGTGCGAAAGCTCACGCCATCGATCGGCCCCTCGATGAACCATGGCGCATCGATCCGGTCATGGCGCAAGGCCGCCAGGAAGGTCATGGTCTTCCAGCGACCGTGGGGAACCGTGGCAGGAAGTCTGTGCCCGCGCGGTGCCCATCCACGCAAAGGCGCCATATCGGTTCTGGTCCATGTCTCGTCGATGAAGACGAGCCGCTCAGCTTCGACGCGCCCTTGATATTTTGTCCACTGGGCTCGCCGCCGCGCGACCGCGGGTCGATCCCGTTCGCCAGCCGCCACGCTTTTTTTTGAAGCTTAGCTTCTCGGCGTGCACGAAGTCCCACACCGAGTGATAGTCGACCTTCAGGCCGCGTCCAGCAAGCTCGGCAACGAGCCCCCGTATAGTGAAATCGCCGTCCTTGATCCGCTGCGACAGCCAAGCCGCGTGGTCTCCCGAAACCGCCCTCGGCTTATGACCGCCCATCTGGCCAGGCTCAACGCTGCCGGTCTCCTCGACCCGCTGCATCCAACCGATTGCGGTGCTGATCGCGACCCCAAACTGCTTGGCCGCCTGATTGCGAGACATCCCGCCCTCGATCGCCGACACGACTCGCTTGCGAAGATCCAGAGAATAAGGCTTGCCCATCCATGCTGGCCTCCAACCCAGTCAGCATGGTGAATCAGAAACACACCGATTTGGGAATCCCAAATCGATTCAACCTAACCCCATCCCGCTCTAGCGCTGAGTTGCCCGACGGCGCAAGCCCCCGCAGCAAAAACATTTCGGTTTATCGTAAGGACAACTCAGTGGTATGAATCCTTCGTCTCACCCGATTGAGGGGCGCTCGCGATCGTCAGGAACGTTGCGGTGGGATGCGGTGGACGCCGAAGTGCACGCGACGAACGTGGGCCAAGGCGGACGGTGAAATCGTGTGGTCCTGACGCCCTAGCGGCAGGTGTCTTTTCACAGAACGCTAACGCGTCCTGTGAAGACGGTGACAAGCAAGCCCAGTCTCGCCGGGGAGAGCACGTATAAGCCGTAACCCATCGCGCAGGGAAAGCCGGGATGCTTCCGGTTTCACCTGTGGTCCCACCCCGGTGCTTTTTGTTGCACCGGACCCATGGGTGCGATCGGCGCCCGGCTTTCCCTGCGCCCTCTGATTGGAGGGGGGCGGAACGAACGGCAAAACTCGGACAAACATGTCGCGAGGATTCGAAATCGTGCCTTCTATGGTGCTGTCATCGCCCGGCTCGACCGGGCGATCCAGTACGCCGCGGCCTCTCGGTTCAGGCACGGACGTCTCTGGGTCACCCGGTCAAGCCGGGTGACGACACCGGATGGATTCCTGACGGGCTCCCGTGCGGCGACCATCTCAGCCTGGCCCTTCTCCCCTGCGACAGCGGCAGGGCGGCTGCGCGACGGGATGGGGCGTTTGGAGGCCCCAAGCCGTTGACCCCATGGGCGATTTTGTGGCCTAGTCCGCCGTCCCCGAACGGGACCCGAAAATCACCCAAAGCCACCCAAAATCCCTGCGATTTCATGACCGCCGAACGCTACAACGCCCGTGAATCCGAACCCCGCTGGCAGCGCCTGTGGGACGAAAAGGCGATCTTCGCCTCCAAGAACGACGATAAGCGGCCGAAATACTACGTGCTCGAGATGTTCCCGTACCCGTCGGGGCGCATCCATATCGGCCATGTCCGCAACTACACGCTCGGCGACGTGCTGGCGCGCTTCATGCGCGCCAAGGGGTTCAACGTGCTGCACCCGATGGGCTGGGACGCGTTCGGCCTGCCGGCGGAGAATGCCGCGATCGAGCGCAAGGTGGCGCCGAAGGCGTGGACCTACGACAACATCGCCGCGATGAAGAAGCAGCTGCGCTCGATCGGGCTGTCGCTCGACTGGTCACGCGAATTCGCGACCTGCGACCCCAGCTACTACAAGCATCAGCAGAAGATGTTCCTGGACATGCTGCGCACAGGCCTCGCCGAGCGCGAGAAGCGCAAGCTGAACTGGGATCCGGTCGACATGACCGTGCTCGCCAACGAGCAGGTGATCGACGGCCGCGGCTGGCGCTCGGGGGCGGTTGTCGAACAACGGGAAATGAGCCAGTGGGTCTTCAAGATCACGAAGTACGCGCAGGAGCTCTTGGAGGCGCTGGACGGTCTCGATCGCTGGCCCGACAAGGTGCGGCTGATGCAGCGCAACTGGATCGGCCGCTCCGAAGGCCTCTTGATCCGCTTCGCGCTTGATGCGGCGACGACGCCGGCCGGCGAGACCGAGCTGAAGATCTTCACCACGCGGCCGGACACGCTGTTCGGTGCAAAATTCATGGCGATCTCGGCGGATCATCCGCTGGCGGTCGCCGCTGCCGCGAAGAATCCCAGGCTCGCCGAGTTCATCGCCGATATCAAGAAGATCGGCACCGCGCAGTCGATCATCGACACGGCCGAGAAGCAGGGCTTCGACACCGGCATCAAGGCGGTGCATCCGTTCGACCCGAGCTGGAAGCTGCCGGTCTATGTCGCGAACTTCGTGCTGATGGAATACGGCACCGGCGCGATCTTCGGCTGCCCGGCGCACGACCAGCGCGACCTCGACTTTGTCAATAAATACGGCCTCGGCAACGTGCCGGTGGTCTGCCCCGAGGGCCAGGACCCGAAGACGTTTTTCATCACCGACACCGCTTATGACGGTGACGGCCGCATGATCAATTCCCGCTTCCTCGACGGCATGACGATCGACCAGGCGAAGGAAGAGGTTGCGAAGCGTCTGGAGAGCGAGCTGCGCGGTAACGCGCCGGTCGGCGAGCGGCAGGTCAATTTCCGCCTGCGCGACTGGGGCATTTCGCGCCAGCGCTATTGGGGCTGCCCGATCCCGGTGATCCACTGCCCGACCTGCGACGTGGTGCCGGTGCCGGATGACCAGCTGCCGGTGACGCTGCCTGAGGATGTCAGCTTCGACAAACCCGGCAACGCGCTCGACCATCATCCGACCTGGAAGCACGTCACTTGTCCCAAGTGCGGCGGCAAGGCGGTGCGCGAGACCGACACAATGGACACCTTCGTGGACTCGTCCTGGTACTTCGCGCGCTTCACCGATCCCTGGAACGAGACGGCGCCGACCACGCCCACGGTCGCTAACCGGATGATGCCGGTCGACCAGTATATCGGCGGCGTCGAGCACGCGATCCTGCATCTGCTGTACAGCCGCTTCTTCACGCGCGCGATGAAGGCGACCGGCCATATCGACATGACCGAGCCGTTCGCCGGCATGTTCACGCAGGGCATGGTGGTGCACGAGACCTACCAGAAGGCCGACGGCAGCTGGGTCACGCCGGCCGAGGTGAAGATCGAGGTTGGCGGCAACGGCCGCCGTGCGGTGCTGCTGGCGACCGGCGAAGACGTCGAGATCGGCCCGATCGAGAAGATGTCGAAGTCGAAGAAGAACACCGTCGACCCCGACGACATCATCGCGAGCTACGGCGCCGACGTCGCGCGCTGGTTCATGCTGTCGGACTCCCCGCCAGACCGCGACGTGATCTGGAGCGACGAACGCGTCCAGGGCGCTGCGCGCTTCGTGCAGCGGCTGTGGCGGCTGGTGAACGAATCGGCCGAGATCGCCAAAACGGCGCCGGCGGCCCGGCCGGCGACGTTCGGACCCGAGGCGCTGACGCTGCGCAAGGCGGCCCATGGCGCGCTCGACAAGGTGTCGTCCGGGATCGAGCGGCTGCATTTCAATGTGTGTCTCGCCCATATCCGCGAGTTCGCCAACGCGCTGGCCGAGGTGCTGGCCAAAGGCGACAAGCCAGCGCCCGATGTCGCTTGGGCGGTCAAGGAGGCTGCGACCATCCTGGTCCAGCTGTTTTCGCCGATGATGCCGCATCTGGCCGAGGAGTGCTGGGTGGTTCTGGGCCGGGAGGGGCTGGTTTCCGAGGCCGATTGGCCGCAAATCGAACGCGATTTGCTGGTCGAAGACAGCGTGACCCTGGTCGTCCAGGTCAACGGTAAAAAACGAGGTGATGTTACCGTGCCACGGGCGGCGCAAAATGCGGATATAGAGGCTGCCGTTTTGGCGCTCGATGCGGTAAAAGCCGCCTTGGGCGGCAAACCCGTCCGCAAGGTGATCGTGGTGCCCATGAGGATCGTCAATGTTGTCGGCTAGGATTGGGATCGCTGCTCGGCTCTTGGCCGTGGCCGCCTTGGCCGCGCTGACGGCCGGATGCTTCCAGCCGATGTATGCCGAGCGCACCCTCGACGGGTCGTCGTCCGCGCTGCGCGAAAAGCTGATGGCCGTCGAGGTTCCGCCGGTCGACAAGCCGAACGCCTCCCGCGAGGCCCGGGTCGGCGTCGAGGTCCGCAACGCGCTCGCCTTCAAGCTCTACGGCACCGCCACCGGCGTGCCGCCGACGCACCGGCTGGTGCTGCGCTTCACCACCAACCGCGCCTCACTGATGCTCGACCCGACCACCGCGCTGCCGACCAGCGAGAACTACGGCATCGACGCCCAGTTCAACCTGGTCGAGATCGCGTCGAACAAGTCGGTGATGAGCGGCACCACGTTTTCGCGCGTGTCCTATGACATGCCGGGCTCCTACCAGCGCTACTCCCGCGCCCGCGCCTTCCGCGACGCCGAGGACCGCGCCGCGCAGGAGATCGCCGACAACATCCAGACCCGGCTCGCCTCCTTCTTCGCCACCGGAACCTGATCGCCGCATTGGCAGCACTTCGCGGAAAAGAGATCGACAGCTTCCTCGCCCGGCCTGACGCCGGCCGTCCGATCATCCTGCTTTACGGTCCGGACCTGGGCCTGGTGCGCGAGCGCGCCGACGCGCTGATGGCCTCCGCCGTCGACGATCCCAACGATCCGTTCTCGCTGGTGCGGCTCGATGGCGACGAGCTCGCCGCCGAGCCGTCGCGGCTGGTCGATGAAGCCATGACCGTACCGCTGTTCGGCGGCCGCCGCGCCATCCGCGTCCGCGCCGGCTCGCGCAACTTCTCGAGCGGCGTCGAGACGCTGACCGAGACTGCCGCACTGAAGGATTGCCGCATCGTGATCGAGGCCGGCGAACTGCGGCCGGAATCGCCGCTCCGCAAGATCTGCGAGCGCGCCAAGAATGCGGTCGCGATCGGCTGCTATCCCGACACCGAACGCGACCTCACCAAGCTGATCGAGGACGAGCTGCGTCTCTCCAATCTGCGGCTCGCCGCCGATGCGCGCGCGGTGCTGATGTCGCTGCTCGGCGGCGACCGTATGGCCTCGCGCAACGAGCTGCGCAAGCTTGCGCTGTTCGCCCACGGCAAAAGCGAGATCACGCTCGACGACGTCATGACCGTGGTCTCCGACGCCTCCGAGCTGAAACTCGATCCGATCGTCGATGGCGCCTTCGCCGGCAACGCTGCGCTGGTCGAGAGCGAGTTCACCAAAGCAATGGTCGCCGGCACCTATCCCGGCGTCATCATCTCGGCCGCGCAGCGCCAGGCGGCGTGGCTGCACAAATCGGCGCTTGCGATCGCGGACGGCGCGCCGGCGTCAACCGTGCTCGAGAGCGGATTTCCGCGGCTACACTTCTCGCGCAAACCCATGGTCGAGATCGCGCTGCGCAATTTCACGCCGCCGCGGCTGGTGAATGTGATCGATCAGCTCGCGACCGCAGCGCTCGACATGCGCAAGCAGGCCGCGCTCGCCGCCGTGATCGCACAGCGCGCGCTGCTGTCGATCGCGGCGAATGCGAAGCGGCGGGGGTGAATTTGATGGAGTCATTCCGGGGCATGCGAAGCATGAACCCGGAATCTGGATGTGGTGAAACGAGATTCTCAGGTGCGCAATTGCGCACCATAGTTCGCGCTGACGCGCGCCCCGGAATGACGAAACCGCTAGCCGCCCTCGAGCCGCCGCACCACCTCGTCGAGCTGCTCGAGGTTGCGGTAGCTGATCTGGACGGTGCCGCCGGGATCGCGATGACTGACGGTGACGGCAAGGCCGAGCGCATCGCTGACGCGCTTCTCGAGCGCCAGCGTATCGGCATCCTTGTCGACCTTGGCCGCACTGCCACTACGCGCCTTCTGCGGCTTGCGCTCCGGCACGCCCTCCTCATGCGCCAGCGCCTCGGCCTGGCGGACGTTGAGGCCCTCGGCGACGATGCGCTTCGCGGCAGCGAGCGGATCCGGCACGCCGATCAGCGCGCGGGCGTGGCCGGCGGACAGATCGCCCTTGGAGATCAGCGCCTGCACCTCGGCGGGCAGCTTGGTCAGCCGCATCATGTTGGCGACATGGCTGCGGCTCTTGCCGACGATCTTGGCGATGTCTTCCTGGTTGCGTTTGAACTCGTCGGCGAGCGCGTGATAGCCCTGCGCCTCTTCCATCGCGTTCAAGTCTTCGCGCTGGACGTTCTCGATGATCATGATCTCGAGCGCGTCGGAATCAGAAACCTCGACCGGCACGATCGGCACTTCGTGCAGCCCGGCGAGTTGCGAGGCGCGCCAACGGCGCTCGCCTGCGATGATCTCGTAGCGGTCCTGCACGCCCTTGATGGCGCGCACCACGATCGGCTGGATCACGCCGCGCGCCTTGATCGAATCGGCAAGCTCGCCGAGCTCGGCGTCGGCGAAGCTGCGCCGCGGGTTGCGCGGGTTGGCCTTGAGGAATTCGATCGGCACCTTGCGCTGGTTGCGCGGCCGCTCGACATGCGCGGCCTCGCCGCCGACATCTCCGATCAGGCTTGCCAGCCCGCGCCCCAGTCGCGAACGCGCTTCATCGGCCATTGTTGCGAGCTCCCTTGGATTCACGCGCAGTACTCCAGACTTGAATTTCAGAATCGATGGATGGGTCAGCGCAGCGAAGCCCATCGCAGCGCGCAAGGAGAGTGACGAGTTTCGCTTCGCTCCACCCATCCTGCGCACCGTCAATGCGCGCGCAGCTCGCGCTCGCGCTGGATCACTTCGGTGGCGAGCTTGAGATACGCATCGCTGCCGGCGCATTTGAGATCGTAGACCAGCACCGGCTTGCCGTAGGACGGCGCTTCCGAGATGCGCACGTTGCGCGGGATCATGGTGTCGTAGACCTTGTCGCCCATGAACTGGCGCACGTCGGCGACGACCTGGTTGGAGAGGTTGTTGCGCGAGTCGAACATGGTCAGCACGATGCCGTGGATCGACAGGCTCGGATTGAGCGTCGAGCGCACCTGCTCCACGGTCTGCAGCAATTGCGACAGACCTTCGAGCGCGAAGAACTCGCATTGCAGCGGCACCAGGATCGCATCCGACGCCGCCATCGCGTTCACGGTGAGCAGATTGAGCGAGGGCGGGCAGTCGATCAGCACGTAGGTGTAGTCGGCTTCCGGCGAGACGTTGTTGTTCAGCCCGGCGATCGCATCGCGCAGCCGGAACGCGCGGCCCGGCGTGGTGCCGAGCTCGAGCTCGAGGCCGGAGAGATCCATGGTAGAGGCGGCGATATGCAGCCGCGGCACCGCGGTCGCGACCACGGCATCGCGCAGCGGCGCTTCGCCGATCAGGACGTCGTAGGTCGAGCAGCTGCGGTTGCGGCGATCGATGCCGAGGCCGGTCGAGGCGTTGCCCTGGGGATCGAGATCGACGATCAGGACGCGCTCACCAATCGCCGCGAGTGCCGTGCCAAGATTGATCGCTGTGGTTGTCTTGCCGACGCCGCCCTTCTGGTTGGCGAGCGACAGGATGCGCGGCTGGCCGGGCGGCTGCGACGTCCTATCCTCTTGATAAACCTCGTCCATCACGGTCATACCAAAATACCATTTGCTCTTGCGGAGTCCCCTAGCGCCGCTCGATTGACCCGAGTTCGACGATCCAGCCCTGTCCGCCGGTACGGCTGGCGTGTAGCTTTGGCTCAATAATCCAATATTTAGTGGCCTCGGTCAATTCGGCCTCTACATCTTGCCCCTTCAAAAACAGCGCATTGGCGCCCTTTTTGACCCACGGCTCCGCAAAGCCGATCAGTTGATGTAACGGAGCCAACGCCCGTGCGGTGACGCAATCGATGGGCCCCGCGATTCTATCCACAGTATCCCCGATATCAGCGAGATGCACCGTCCCCGGCGACGCCGTCACCCTGACAGCCTCGCGCAAGAATGCGGCCTTCTTGGCGATTCGTTCAACCAGATGGATCGATGCCCCCGGCGTCTCGGCCAAGGCACAGGCGAGGACGACGCCAGGAAAGCCGCCGCCGCTGCCGAGATCGACCCAGGATTTGGCCGAGGGCGCGAGGTTCAGAAGCTGGAGCGAATCGGAGATATGGCGGGTCCAGAGATTCGGCAGCGTCGATGGCGCGACGAGGTTGGTCTTCGCTTGCCATTCCAGGAGGAGGGCGATGTAGCGATCGAGCCGCGCCTCTGTTTCACGTGAAACAGGGGTCAGCGCGAGCGCTGCCGCCTTGTCCTTGGCGGAGACGGTGAGTTCTGCGGATTGCGAGGCTGGGGCCATTCTGGGCGGAGGTCGGGCTGTCTGAACGAAAGGGAGGTAGACCGCGGGTCTCGGAGACGACGGAATCGTCTCCACCCCGCAAAGATAAGCGCTCAGCTCGTACGTTTCACGTGAAACGTCAGGCGGAGGCCTTGGCTGATTTCCGTCGCGCCTCGCGCCGCAGATAGGCGGCCAAAATGCCAAGCGCCGCCGGCGTCATGCCGTCGATCCGACCCGCCTGCCCGACCGTCCGCGGCTGCGCCTTCTCAAGCTTGGCGCGCGCTTCATTCGAGAGACCCGGCACGTCGGCATAGTCGACATCGGTCAGAACCAGGCCCTCATCGCGCCGGAAGGCGTCGACGTCAGCGGTCTGGCGCTTCAGATAGACATCGTATTTGGCATCGATCTCGAGATGCACCGCGATAGCAGGGTCAATGGCCGACAGCTCGGGCCAGATCGCCTGGACCGCAGGCCACTCAATCTCGGGATAAGCCAGCAGCTCAAACGCCGAGCGGCGGTGCCCATCGCGGTTGAGCGACAGCCCGTGCTTGGCCGCTTCGTTGGGGGTGATCGCGAGCGACTTCGCCAAGGTCTTGGCGGCCTCCAGTGCCGCCATCTTGGTCCGGTGACGCTCCGCGCGCGCCGTTCCGACGCATCCGAGTGCGATACCCTTGTCGGTCAGCCGCTGGTCGGCATTGTCGGCCCGCAGCGTCAGCCGATATTCGGCGCGCGAGGTGAACATCCGATAGGGTTCGGTGATCCCGCGGGTCACGAGGTCATCGATCATCACCCCGAGATAGCCGTCGGCGCGGTCGAACACGATCGGATCGGCCCCACCGGCCGCCTGCGCAGCATTGAGCCCGGCGACGATGCCCTGCCCCGCCGCCTCCTCATAACCTGTTGTGCCATTGATCTGGCCAGCCAGGAAAAGCCCGCGCAGACGCTTGGTCTGCAGGGTCGGATCGAGCTCGCGGGGATCGACGTGGTCGTACTCGATCGCATAGCCCGGCCGGACCATCTTCACCCGCTCGAGGCCGGGGATGCTCGCGAGGATCGCGAGCTGGACCTCCTCCGGCAGCGAGGTCGAGATTCCGTTGGGATAGACCGTGGTGTCGTCGAGCCCTTCCGGCTCCAGGAAGATCTGATGGCCGTCGCGATCGCCGAAGCGGACGATCTTGTCCTCGATCGAGGGGCAATAGCGCGGTCCGGAGCTCTTGATCTGGCCGGAATACATCGGCGAACGATGCACATTGGCCCGGATCACCTCGTGCGTCGCCGGCGTGGTCCGGGTGATGCCGCACTGGATCTGCGCCGTCGTGATCCGGTCCGTCATCACCGAAAACGGCTCCGGAGGATCGTCCCCGGGCTGCATTTCGACCGCGGACCAGTCGATCGTGGTGCCGTCCAGGCGCGGCGGCGTCCCGGTCTTGAGCCGGCCGAGCACAAATCCGGCCCGCTCGAACGAGGCAGATAGGCCCATGGCCGGCGCTTCGCCGACCCGGCCCGCCGGCCAGTTCTTCTCGCCGAGATGGATCAGGCCACGCAGGAAGGTGCCGGTCGTGATGACAACCGCACCCGCCGAAAGCTCGCGGCCGTCACCCAGGCGAATGCCGGTGACGCGGCCATCAACGACGATCAGCTCGTCTGCCTCGCCTTCGATGACGCTCAGGTTCGCGGTCTCGGTGATCGCCGCCTGCATCGCGGCGGCATAGAGCTTGCGGTCGGCCTGGGCCCGGGGGCCGCGGACTGCCGGGCCCTTGCGGCGATTGAGCATGCGGAACTGGATGCCGCCGGCGTCGGCGACCCGGCCCATCAGGCCGTCCAGAGCGTCGACCTCGCGGACCAGATGGCCCTTGCCGAGCCCGCCGATGGCCGGATTGCAGGACATCGCGCCGATGGTCGCAAACCGATGGGTCACAAGGGCGGTCTTCGCGCCCATCCGGGCAGACGCGCTCGCGGCCTCGCAGCCGGCATGGCCGCCGCCGATGACGATGACGTCAAATGAGTCTGCCCTGGAAGTCATGACGGGACTTCTATCGCGGAGTGATGAAAGCCGGAAGAACGAAGTTGGGGTCGTCAGGCCGAGAGACAAGTCGCTTCGCGCTCAATGACCGACGGTGGTGTTTCACCTGAAACAGCACAACAACGCGACGCGATTGTTTCACGTGAAACGGGACCAGGGTTCGTTAACCAGATCGAAACCATGTTTCACGTGAAACAGAAGGGTGCCGCTACTTCCCGACGCAGAATTCGCGAAAGATGACGTCCAGGATGTCCTCGACATCGACCCGACCGAGCAGACGGCCCAGAGAATAGGCCGCCCTTCGGAGTTCCTCGGCGGCGAGTTCCTCGCCCTGCCCGACCACGTCGATGCTGCGCTGGAGAGATTCGACCGTCTCCTGGAGCAATCCGCGCTGCCGAGTCCGGCTGATCAAACCGCCTTCGCTGGTCGCAAAATAGTCGTGAGCGAAACCGACCAGTGCGGCGATGAGCTCGGAGAGGCCGTCGCCGCGGGCAGCCGAGATCCTGAATTCGGGGTAATTGCCACCCTCACCCGACGGAGCCCTGACGAGGTCAATCTTGTTTCGTACCAACCAGGTCGGCGTCGTTCCGCCATGCCCGACCTTGGCGCCGCCGCTGTCGGCCAGCCACAGCACGAGATCGGCCTCCGAGGCGCGGGCCCGGGCGCGGCGGACGCCCTCCTGCTCGACCGGGTCATTGGTCTCGCGGATCCCTGCGGTGTCGATCACCGTGACCGGATAGCCGTCGAGATCGAGCTGCACCTCGATCACATCCCGCGTCGTGCCGGCATGCGGCGAGACGATCGCGACCTCGCGCCGGGCGAGCTGATTGATCAGGGTCGATTTGCCGACGTTCGGCGGGCCGGCGATCGCGACCACCAGGCCGTCGCGCAGCCGCTCGCTTTGCCCCTGCCCCGCAAGGACTTGCTTGATTTCATCATGCAGCGCCCCGATCCGCTCGAGCGCCGGCGCGATCAGCTCCGCCGGCACGTCGCCTTCGTCTGAAAAATCGATCCCGGCCTCGATCAGCGCCGACGCCGCGATGATCCGCTCGCGCCAGTCCCGCGCGCGATCGCCGAGCAAACCCTTCAGCTGCCGCAGCGCCTGGCGCCGCTGACGGTCGGTGTCGGCGTGGATCAGATCATCGAGGCCTTCGGCCTCGGTCAGGTCGAGCTTGCCGTTCTCGAATGCCCGCCGCGTGAACTCGCCGGGCTCGGCCGCCCGCACATTCTCGAATCCCGCGATCGCGTCGAACATCGCCGACAAAACCGCGCGTCCGCCATGGACATGGAATTCGGCGACGTCCTCGCCGGTGGCACTTGCCGGCCCTGGAAACCACAACACGACTGCGTCATCGATCGGCTGTTGCCTCGAATCGCGGAGCAGCGCCCGGGTCGCCATTCGCGGAACCGGCATCTTGCCGGCCAAGCCGACAATGACCGACTCGGCCATTGGGCCAGACAGCCTGATGATGGCGATCGCACTCGGTGGCCGTCCGGAGGACAGCGCAAAGATGGTTTGGTCGTGCGGATGCATCGCCTATTTCTTCCAGCAAATCGGCAAAGGCAATGCCGCTTCCATTTCGCAAGCAATATCGCAATATGCTGCGGTGCAGCATGATCGAATTTCGTTGCTGCCGCCGCGCAGCAATCATGCTGCACTAGCGCCGGCCTGGGTCACACCTGTGCGACAGAAATATAAATTATATCATACAGTTGTATAAATATTCGACGCGCCGAAACGACCCAATCTATGCTGCACCCAGCTGCAGCAAATCCGCAGCATAAAAAAAGGCGCCCCGCTTGTGCGGAGCGCCCTATCCATTTCGGCCGTGGCCTCAGGTGTTCATGGAATCGAAGAATTCCGAGTTGCTCTTCGTGTTCCGGAGCTTGTCGAGCAGGAAGTCGATCGCGTCCATGGTGCCCATCGGATTGAGGATGCGGCGCAGGACGTACATCTTCTTCAGCACCTGCGGATCGGTGATGAGTTCCTCCTTGCGGGTGCCGGAGCGGGCAATATCGATCGCCGGGAAGGTCCGCTTGTCCGAGACCTTGCGGTCGAGGATCAGCTCGGAGTTACCCGTACCCTTGAACTCTTCGAAGATGACTTCGTCCATGCGGCTGCCGGTATCGACCAGCGCGGTCGCGATGATGGTCAGCGAACCGCCCTCCTCGATGTTGCGCGCAGCACCGAAGAACCGCTTCGGGCGCTGCAACGCGTTGGCGTCGACACCGCCGGTCAGCACCTTGCCGGATGACGGCACCACGGTGTTGTAGGCGCGGCCAAGGCGCGTGATCGAATCGAGCAGGATCACGACATCACGGCCGTGCTCGACGAGGCGCTTCGCCTTCTCGATCACCATCTCCGCGACCTGGACGTGACGCACCGCGGGTTCGTCGAAGGTCGACGACACCACTTCGCCCTTCACCGAGCGCTGCATGTCCGTGACTTCTTCCGGACGTTCGTCGATCAAAAGCACGATCAGATAGCAGTCGGGATGATTGGCGGTGATGGAGTGCGCGATGTTCTGCATCAGCACCGTCTTGCCGGTGCGCGGCGGCGCCACGATCAGCGCGCGCTGGCCCTTGCCGATCGGCGCGACGATATCGATCACGCGTGCTGAAAGGTCTTTCTTGGTAGAATCCTCAAGCTCCATGCGGAAACGCTGATTGGGAAACAGCGGCGTGAGGTTGTCGAAATTGACCTTGTGCTTCGACTTTTCCGGGTCTTCGAAATTGAGCGTGTTGACCTTCAGCAGCGCGAAATAGCGTTCGCCTTCCTTCGGGCTGCGAATGTGGCCTTCGATCGTGTCGCCGGTGCGCAGGCCGAAACGGCGGATCTGCGACGGCGAAACGTAGATATCGTCGGGGCCGGGCAAATAGTTCGCATCGGGCGAACGAAGAAAGCCGAAGCCGTCGGACAGCACCTCGACAACGCCTTCACCGATGATGTCGGTCTCGGCGATCGCGAGCTGCTTGAGAATTGCGAACATCAGCTCCTGCTTGCGCATGGTGCTGGCATTCTCGACCCCGTTCTCTTCCGCGAACGAGACGAGCTCGGCCGGCGTTTTTGATTTGAGGTCCTGGAGTTTGATTTCCCGCATTGGGGTCGTCCTGTGAGGAAGTAAGTAGGGAAGGGGTGCGAGGTGGCTTGGAAAAAGCGGACGCCAAAGGAAGGTCCGCAGGTCTCAGCCAGGAAAGTGCCGTTTGGGCTTCAAACCTGATGCGGCGCCGGCCCGAAAAGAACCGAAACGCGACCACATCCGCCTGCGTGGGGTGGGATAAAACCTATATAGAAAATCGATCCGTCCTTCGCAAGAAGGACTGAAGCATGCTTCCTGGGCATCGCGATGTCTAGAACGGCTTCACGACCACCATGATCACGATCAGGATCATCAGAAGCGTCGGCACCTCGTTGATAATGCGGTAGAATTTCTGGCTACGCTGATTCCGGTCGGCGGCGAAATCCTTCACGCAGCGGGACAAAAAGCCGTGGATACCCGACATGACGAGCACCAGCGTAAATTTGACGTGAAACCAGCCCGAAAGGTACCAGTGTCCGGCCCAGGCCAGATAAAGCCCGGCCAGCCAGGTCACGATCATCGCCGGGTTGATGATTGCCTTCAAAAGCCGCCGCTCCATGACCTTGAAGGTCTCGGACTGCTTCGAGCCGGCTTCGGCCTCGCAATGATAGACGAACAGCCGCGGCAAATAGAGCATGCCCGCCATCCAGGAGATCACGGCAATGACGTGCAGCGCCTTGATCCAGTCGTACAACATCGCAGTGATGCCTTTCAGGGAGCAGTTCGGGCGGGCTCGGCGTTGCGAGCAATGCGCTGCAAGCGAGGGACGGATACATATCCGCTCACACGGCTTTCCTAAAACTAATTAAGTTTAGAATCTAAGGTTTGAGTCTAAGTGGCGGTGAATTTGACTCATGCAACGCGATCCAGCGGTTCTTGCGGGCTTGTTCACATCCCTCAACATTGCGGCCGGCCGAGACGGGTATCCGGAATCTGTTCCTTGACTCAATCGGTTGCGCACCTCCGTGGCCAGCTTATCAAGAGACAAATCCACACCGGTTCACTATCATCCTTGCCATGACCTCGACTTGTCCTTTTCGGCAGTGCTGTGAAGAAAGGGGCGAGATATACAGGGGCCGGGCGGCGGACCCGGATTCTTCTCCTCGACCTCCACAGGGATTCACAGGATAGACAGGGGCTCTGGTGCCGACGACCTCCAACTATTTCCACCTGCATCTGGTGTCTGATTCGACCGGCGAGACGCTGATCACGGTGGCGCGCGCGGTCGCCGCGCAATACGCCAACGTGACGGCTGTCGAGCATGTCTATCCGCTGGTGCGGAGCCAGAAGCAGCTCGATCGCGTGCTCGACGAGATCGAGGAATCGCCCGGCATCGTCCTGTTCACGCTGCTGGAGAAGGACCTGGTCGGCCGGCTCGAGGGCAAGTGCAAGGAAATCAACGTTCCGAGCCTGTCGATCATCGGGCCGGTGATGCAGTTGTTCGAGGCGTATCTGGGCGCCGCGACGACCGGACGTGTCGGCGCACAGCACGTTCTCAACGCGGAATATTTCGCCCGGATCGACGCGCTGAACTACACGATGATCCATGACGACGGTCAGCATGTCGAAGGCCTCGAGGACGCCGACGTCGTCCTGGTCGGCGTGTCCCGCACCTCGAAGACGCCGACCTCGATCTATCTCGCCAACCGCGGCATCCGCACCGCGAATGTGCCGCTGGTGCCGGGCATCCCGCTGCCGCACCAGCTCGAGACCCTGAAGAAGCCCTTGGTGGTCAGTCTGCATGCGACGCCCGAGCGCTTGATCCAGGTCCGGCAGAACCGCTTGCTGACGATGGGCGACCGCGACAACGACACCTACATCGACAAGCAGGCGGTGGCCGACGAGGTCGCGTTTGCGCGGCGCCTGAGCGCGAAGTTCAACTGGGCGCTGCTCGACGTGACGCGGCGTTCGATCGAGGAGACGGCGGCCGCGATCATGAAGCTCTATAACGACCGCCAGCGCGCACGGCCGTCGGAGTGATCAGAACACGATGAGCATTTGGCGCGGCCCACAGCAGCTGATCCTCGCGTCCCAGAGCCGCGCGCGAAGGATGCTGCTCGAAAACGCCGGGCTCGATTTCGAGGCGCTGCCCGCCGACATCGACGAGCGCGCGGTGCAGAAGGATTCCGGCCTTTCCGCGCCGGGCGAGATCGCATCGCTGCTCGCACGCGAGAAGGCGCTGTTCATTTCAAGGCAGAAGCCTGGCCAATATGTCGTCGGCGCCGATCAGACCCTGGCACTGGGGCAGCGGATGTTCAGCAAGCCTACCGGCCGCGCGCAGGCTGGCGAGCAGCTTGGCCTGCTTGCCGGGCAGACCCACGAGCTGCATTCAGCCGTCGCGGTGGCGCGTGACGGAAGGGCTCTGTTCGACGACGTGAGCGTGGCCCGCATGACGATGCGGCGGCTCGCGGCCGGCGAGATCGAGGTCTATCTCGACCAGGCCGGGGCGGCGGTGACGACCAGCGTCGGCGCCTACCAGCTCGAGGGTCTGGGCGTGCATCTGTTCGAGCGGATCGAAGGCGACCATTTCACCATCCTCGGCCTGCCGCTATTGTCGCTGCTTGCGTTCCTGCGCCGCGAGAAGCTGCTTGCGGTGTGAGGCGCATGATGACGGAGAGATGCTGAACCGATGTTGATGCGATGTTGATCCGATGTTGATTCTTGGACTGACCGGCTCGATCGGGATGGGGAAATCCACCACGGCCAAATTATTCATCGAAGCCGGCGTGCCGGTCTACGACGCCGATGCGGCTGTGCATCAGCTCTACGAAGGCGAAGCCGCGCCGGCGATCGAAGCCGCTTTTCCCGGCACCACCGCCAATGGCAAGGTCGACCGCGCCAAGCTGTCGGCGCGCGTGGTGCACGACGCTGCGGCGATAAAGCGGCTCGAGCAGATCGTGCATCCGATGCTCGGCGCGTCGCGGCAGAAATTCTTTGCCGATGCGGAGGTGGCCGGTGCGCCGATCGTCGTGGTCGACATACCGCTGCTGTTCGAGACCGGCGGCGAGAAGCGCGTCGATGCCGTTGTGGTCGTGACGACCTCGCCGGAACTGCAGCGCGAGCGCGTGCTGGCCCGCGGTACGATGGATGCCGCGAAACTCGACGCCATCATCGCCAAGCAGATGCCGGACGCCGAAAAACGCAAGCGCGCGGATTTCATCGTGGATACCTCGCACGGACTTGATCCGGTGCGGGCGTGTATCCGCGACATTCTGGCCGAGGTTGCTAAGATGCCGAAGCGGCGCGTCTGATTCGTCGCTTTCCGGATTGCTTCAAATCATGCGCGAAATCGTTCTCGATACCGAAACCACCGGCCTCGATCCGCTGCGCGGCGACCGGCTGGTCGAGATCGGCTGTGTCGAGATGTTCAACCGCATGCCGACGGGTCAGACCTACCACGTCTACATCAATCCTGAGCGCGACATGCCGGCGGAAGCGTTCGCCGTGCACGGGCTGTCGACCGAGTTCCTGGCTTCCAAGCCGCTGTTCAATGAAGTGGTCGACGACTTCCTGGCCTTCATCGGCGATACGCCGCTGGTGATCCACAACGCGTCGTTCGACATCAGCTTCATCAACGCCGAGCTCGACCGTATCAAGCGGCGGGTGATCCCGAAGGACCGGCTGGTCGATACGCTGCTGCTGGCGCGCCGCAAGCATCCCGGCGTGTCGAATCGGCTCGACGATCTCTGCTCGCGCTATCAGATCGACAATTCCCGCCGCACCAAGCACGGCGCGTTGCTCGACGCCGAGTTGCTGGCCGAGGTCTATATCGACCTGATCGGGGCGCGGCAGTCGCAGCTCATCCTGGCGTCGGAAACCTCGGATGCGCGTGCGGGCAGCCATGGTGATTCGCCGCGGCGGCAGCGCGAGACCCCGCTGCTGGCGCGCGTCAGCGACGCCGATCGGGAAGCCCACCAGGCCTTCGTTGCCACGCTCGGCGACAAGCCGATCTGGAATGATTATTTGCCGTCGCCAGCGCCGGCTGAAGCCCCGGCGGCTTGAACTCTTAGTTCCGTCATCCCCGCGCGGAGGCTTCGCCGTTGTCGCTGGAGGTGCGATAAATTGCTTCGCTTTGCTCGCACTGACAGGGATGGCGCGGCGCGCAGTTCCGTCATCCTGAGGTGCGAGCTCTTGCGAGCCTCGAAGGATGCACGGCCACCAGCGGAGCCCGTCGATCCTTCGAGACGCGCTACGCGCTCCTCAGGATGACGGGGTTAGGCGCCGGTATTCTCTGGCTCAGCTCAGCTCGGCTTGACGCCGGAGGCGGCCTGGGCGGCGGCCTGCCGCTCCATGTTCTGGCGGTAGAGGCCGAGGAAGTCGACGGGATCGAGCAACAAAGGCGGGAAGCCGCCGTCGCGGACCGAGGTCGCGACGATCTCGCGGGCGAACGGGAACAGCAGCCGCGGGCACTCGATCATGACCAGCGGGTGCAGGTTCTCCTTCGGCACATTCACGATCCGGAACACGCCGGCATAGGCGAGATCGAAGCTGAACATCACCTTGCCAGCCGTCTCGGCCTTGCCCTCGACCGAGAGGATCACCTCGTACTCATTTTCCGACAGGTTGTTGGCGGAGACGTTGATCTGGATGTTGATCGCCGGCTGCTGCTGCTGCTGGCCGAGCGAGGCCGGCGCATTCGGGTTCTCGAACGACAGGTCCTTGGTGTACTGCGCCAGCACGTTGAGCTGGGGAGGGGCCTGTTCGACGGGGGCGCCGTTGCCATTGGTCATGAAATGTCTCCTGGAGCAGCGCTCGATGGACAGAGTGTCCGACGGCACGCGTTAAGGTGTTGGGAATGCCGATGCTGGGCGAGTGGCTATCATAGGCCCGGCTCGGTCCACAAGCAGGACGAGCGGGCGCGCCGGGGCGCCGGTGCGGCCAAATTCTTTGGCAAAGCGCTGCCGGCGCAACTCCGCCCAATCTCTTAACAGCTTCCTAAATTATTGAAGATGCGCGATTTCTTGCAAGGAACGGGTTTCCCCCCGGGGTTAAAACGCGCTACACTTGCCCGTGCCAAAAAGCGCCATTGGCCAGGCATAGTTTCGTGCCTACATGCTGCGGACTCAAACGGTGATGTAATCTCTGCCGTTCCCGACCGGGAACGCTTTGACCCCGGCCGGTTGCCGGCAGAGACCAGAAAGCGAATTCGACGTGGATATCTACACCATCATCTTCCTGGCGCTGGCCGTGTTCATCTTCCTGCGCCTGCGCAGCGTTCTTGGACAGCGCACGGGAAGCGAGCGGCCGCCCTATGATCGCGCCGCTCCCAACGTCTTGCAGCGTGGCCAGGATAACAACGTCGTGCCGATCCCGGGATCGGTCATCGACCAGCCGCCGCCGGTGCCGTCAACCGAGCCGGCGGAACCTTCCGACCGCTGGAAGGGCACTGCCGAACCGGGCACGCCGCTGGCGCAGGGTCTCGACGCTGTCGCTGTCCAGGATCCCTCGTTCGATCCGCAGCATTTCCTCTCAGGCGCCCGCTCGGCCTATGAAATGATCGTGCTGGCCTTTGCCAATGGCGATCGCCGCGCGCTGCGCGACCTGCTGTCGACCGAGGTCTATGAAAGCTTCGAGACCGCGATCAAGGATCGCGAGAAGCACGAGCAGAAGACCGAGACGCGGTTCGTTTCGATCGACAAGGCCGAAATCGTCAGCGCCGAGGCGCGCGATCGCTCGACGCAACTCACCGTCCGCTTCGTATCGCAGATGATCTCGGTGACGCGTGACAAGGCGGGCACCATCGTCGACGGCAGCCCCGACAAGGTCGCCGACATCACCGACGTCTGGACATTCGCCCGCGACTCGACTTCCCGCGATCCGAATTGGAAGCTGGTTGGAACTGGAAGCGCTCACTAAACATCTCAGCTACGGGCGCCTCGCGGTCGCGTGCTGCGCGCTCGCGGTGCTGTGCTCTACCGCGGCGATCGCTGCGCGTTACCGGTCGAGCCGGCACCCGCCGCCGCGGCACGAGCATTCTCACCCGATCCCCTATCCCAATCTGGAATTGCCGCTGCAGGTCAGCGGCAGCCAGTATGAGCCGCTCGCCTGGGCCAACGTCTCCGGCTGGAGCGACGACGACCATCTCGCCGCCTACAAGGCGTTTCGCACCAGCTGCAAGCCGATCGCGGCCCAGCAGGGCGCGCCGGCGGATTCGAAAGCACTCGGCAGCTCGCTGCGCGATCCCTGCCGGATCGCCAAGGGGCTCGAGCTCGGCGACGGCGTCAAGGCCAAGGAGTTCTTCGAGCAGAATTTCGTCCCGCTGCGCATCTCGCGGCTCGGCGAGGACGCCGGCTTCGTCACCGGTTACTACGAGCCGGTGCTCGAGGGATCGCGGACCCAGACCGACGTCTACAACGTTCCGGTCTATCGCCGTCCCTCCAACCTGTTCGTGCGCGGCAAGACGCAGAGTTCGGTCGGCCTGCCCAATGGCGGCGCGGTGTACCGCAAGATCGGCCGCCGCAAGCTCGTGCCCTATTGCGACCGCGCCCAGATCGAGGATGGCGCGATCGCCGGCCGCGGGCTCGAACTCGCCTGGCTGAAGAGCCAGACCGATCTCCTGTTCGCGCAGATCCAGGGCTCGGCGCGAATCAAGTTCGAGGACGGCACCACGCTGCGCATCAATTACGACGCGCACAACGGCTATCCCTATACGGCGGTCGGCCGCGCCCTGATCGACCGCGGCATCATCCCGAAGGACCAGATGTCGATGCAGAAGATCAGGGAATGGATGGAGCAGAACCCTGACGGCGCCAACGAGCTGCGGCGATCGAACCGCTCCTACGTGTTCTTCCGGCATGTCCCGCTGTCCGACAAGGACGAGGCCGTCGGCGCGCAGGGCGTGCCGCTGACGCCGGGCCGCTCGATCGCGGTCGACAAGGCGCTGCATGTCTACGGCACGCCGTTCTTCATCGCCGGCGAGTTGCCGATCGATTCCGAGCAATCGAAGACGCCGTTCCACCGGCTGATGATCGCGCAGGACACCGGGTCGGCGATCGTCGGCCCGGCGCGCGCTGATCTCTATTTCGGCGCCGGCGCCGACGCCGGAAAGGTCTCGGGCCGGCTGCGGCACAACATGCAGTTCGTCATGCTGGTGCCCAGGGGTCTCGACCCCGTCGCGCGCGGCCACAGGCTGCCTGTTCCGGACGAGCGACCGTCGGCCAGGATCGCAAAACTGTTTCCGCAGACCGATCCGCAGAAGGACCAGCCGGCGGCGAACGCCGCGGATGTGCCGACGGCCGGTATTGCCAAGGCTACGGCGAAAGACGCGGCCAATCACGCCGCCCAGACCCCGGCCGCGAAGGATGCCGCGTCCCCGGCGCCGGCTGCAACGACCTCTGTCGCGCAGGCGGCGCCTGTGGCAGAACCGGTGCCGTTGCCGGTAGCCCGGCCTGACATTCCGCAACCGGAGAAGCGGCGCTATCGGCGCACTCGCCATCACCGCGATCAATGAAACGACCCGCGCCGATCCCCGATCTGTCCGCTCCGTCGCGGCGCAAGCGTGCGCTGAGCGAGGAGGAGCGTGCGCTCTGGGAGAGCGTGGCTAAACAGGTCAAGCCGCTGCGCAAGCGAGCGGCCGCCGCGAAGGCGCATGCCGCCGCCTCTGATCCGGCCACCCATCACGCCGCGGCGAAACCCATTCCGGTCAAGCCGGTCAATTCGGTCAAGGCTGCGCCGCCGCCGCGCCCGCAAGCGCCGCCGCTGGCGCCGATCGGCCGCCGGGAGCGGGCAAAGCTGTCGCGCGGCCGCCAGGAGATCGATGCCCGGCTCGATCTGCACGGCATGACGCAGATCCGCGCACACCGCGTGCTGTTCACCTTCCTGCAACGCGCGCACAGCGACGGGCTCACCTTCGTGCTGGTCATCACCGGCAAAGGCAAGGTCGGCGGGCTGGATTCGGAGCGCGGCGTGCTGCGCCGCCAGGTGCCGGAATGGCTCAGCCTGCCGGAATTCCGCTCGCTGGTGGTCGGCTTCGAGGAAGCGCATATCGGCCATGGCGGCGAGGGCGCGCTTTATGTTCGCGTCCGGCGCGCGCGCTGAAAAATATTAGAACGGGCGGACGATCCCGACGCGCGGGATCAGCGTGACGATCCAGCCTGACATCGTCGTCTTGCGATCGTCCGACGGAATCGTCGGCACGTCCTTTGACGCCGGCAGCATCTTCACGGCATGCAGCATCAGGAACATGCAGACCGCCCAGTTCGAGATCCAGCGCGAATAATCGAACACGGTCACGAACATCACGAGATAGCCGGCGCTGATCACGGCGAGCGCTGACATCACGATCCGGCGATGCAGTTCGCTCGCGAGCGCTTCGATCAGCCGCGCGAAATAATGCCACAGCGGCGTGTGCAGCCAGATCAAGAGCGCAAAGACCGGGACGCCGAGGATGTTCGAGGGCATGCGCGCCCAGGTATCGGCGAACTCCTTCGACAGCGGCTGGTACCAGATGTAGCCGAACTCAAGCAGGTCGATGCGCGACGGATCGGCCATCCGGCTTTGCAGGTGGCGGATGAACTCGTCATAGGGCACGTCGACCGTGCCGGCGAACTGCGCAACCAGGAATAGGATGCCGACTGCGGCAAGCACCACGAGACCGATGGCGGCGTTCCGCGGCGTCACGCGTTGCACCAGGTAGAAGCGCAGCACAACGATGGCGGCAATCGTCGGCACATACATCAGGACGAAGATGTGATGGACCAGGATCAGCAGGATCGAGACCAGCGCCGCAATCACCACGTACATGACCGAGCGCGCCGGGATCAGCAGCAGCACGATCGCGAGCGCACAGCCATAGATGTCGAAATGGCCGAGCGTGTGCATGAAATTCTTCAGGAAGAACGGCGATCCCGCGATGAAAACGAACAACGGCCAATGCGCGTCGTCGAAGCCGAATGTCCGCTGAAACAGCCTGATGAACAGGCCAAGCGTGATCAGCCAGATCGCGCCGGCCAGCGCGAACACCAGCCACACCGGCACCCTGTCGGTGAACAGCGACACGATCGCGCCGATCAGCGCGCGCTTGGTGAAGCCGTAATGATAATCGACCAGCAGATGGATGTAGGGGACGAAGGGCGGCAGCGCGATCTTGTGCAGGAACACCCCGACCAGCACGGCGGCGTTGACGGCCAGCATCAGGCGCCAGGGGTTTTGCCACCATCCCACGTTCAAACTCATTGTCGTCCCGGCCAAGCCACCGGGTCGGCGCGAAGCGCCGCCCGATGATAAACTCCACGCGAGCCGGGACCCATAACCACAGGCCTTCGTTTGACCAACGCTGGGGCTGCAGCTTGCTTCAACAATGGGCGCCGGTGGTTATGGGTCCCTGCTTTCGCAGGGACGACGATTTTAGCTACTGCGCCTACAAAATAAACCGGCTCAGATCGGCGTTCTTGGCGAGGTCGCCGACATGCTTGGTGACGTAGTCGGCGTCGACCTGGATGGTCTCTCCGTGGCGATCGGGCGCGGTGAAGGAAATCTCGTCCAGCACCCGCTCCATCACGGTCTGCAGCCGCCGCGCGCCGATGTTCTCGACCGTGGAATTGACCGCGACCGCAATGTCGGCCAGCGCGTCGATCGCGCCGTCGGTGATGTCGAGCGTGACGCCCTCGGTCTTCAACAGCGCGACATATTGCTTGATCAGCGACGCCTCCGGCTCGGTCAGGATCCGGCGCATGTCGTCGCGGCTCAGCGCCTGCAGCTCGACGCGGATCGGCAGGCGGCCCTGCAATTCGGGAAGCAGGTCCGATGGCTTGGCGATGTGGAACGCGCCCGAGGCGATGAACAGGATGTGGTCGGTTTTAACAGCGCCGTGCTTGGTCGAGACCGTGGTGCCCTCGATCAGCGGCAACAGGTCGCGCTGGACGCCCTCGCGCGACACGTCGCCGCCCTGGCGGTTCTCGCGCACGCAGATCTTGTCGATCTCGTCGAGGAAGACGATGCCGTTGTTCTCGACCGCGCTGATCGCCTCCTGCACTAGCTGATCGGTGTCGAGCAACTTGTCGGATTCCTCGTTGACGAGGATCTCGTGCGAGCCTTCGACCGTCAGGCGGCGCGTCTTGCTGCGGCCGCCCATCTTGCCGAAGATGTCGCCGAGCGAGATCGCGCCCATCTGGGCGCCGGGCATGCCGGGGATCTCGAACATCGGCATGCCGCTGCCACCCGACTGCGTCTCGATCTCGATTTCCTTGTCGTTGAGCTCACCGGCGCGCAGCTTCTTGCGGAACGACTCGCGCGTCGCCGGGCTCGATCCCGGGCCGACCAGCGCATCCAGCACGCGCTCCTCGGCGGCCAGCTGAGCACGGGCCTGGACATCCTTGCGCTTGCGCTCGCGGGTCTGCGCGATCGCCACCTCGACGAGGTCGCGGACGATCTGCTCGACGTCGCGGCCGACATAGCCGACCTCGGTGAACTTGGTGGCCTCGACCTTGAGGAACGGCGCGCCGGCGAGCTTGGCCAGCCGTCGCGCGATCTCGGTCTTGCCGACGCCGGTCGGCCCGATCATCAGGATGTTCTTGGGCAGAACCTCCTCGCGCAGGGAACCGGCAAGCTGCAGCCGCCGCCAGCGGTTGCGCAGCGCAATCGACACTGCGCGCTTGGCGTCGGTCTGGCCGACGATGAAGCGGTCAAGTTCGGAAACGATTTCGCGGGGGGAGAAGTCGGTCATTGTCTCTAGCTAGGTTGAAATGGCGGTCTCGGCAAGCGGCGGTCTTCCAGGGCATGATCCGCTAAAGGATGGGCGGCCCTGCCTGCCACTGCCTGATCGCCTCGAACGGGTGGATCAGCATGATGATGTTCAGTGTCAAATTGTCGCGAATGTGGAGCAGCATCACGATTTCGAACAGGACGCCGAGCGCGACGGTCGCGGCGATCGGCAGCTTGCGCGCCAGCAGGAAGCCGACAATCATCGCAAGCGTGTCCGATACCGAATTGACGATGGTATCGCCATAATAGTCCAGCGAGATCGTGCCGGCGCGGTAGCGCTCGATGATCCAGTTGGAGTTTTCGACGAGCTCCCAGCTGCCCTCGATCAGCATCGCGACAATCAGCCGCCCCGGCCAGGCGAGGCGCGGCAGCAGCAGGAAGGTCAGACCGTAGAACAGCAGGCCGTGCAGCACATGCGACAGCGTGTACCAATCGGCGATGTGCTGCGAATTCTCCGAGCTCTGAACCGTGCCATGCCAGAGTTTGACATAACCGCAGGCGCAGATCGGCAAGCGGCCCATCGCATAGAGCAGCGCCGCCTGCAGCGCGAGCACCGCGGCCGCGATCGCCAGCCATTGCCACGCTGAAACGCCGGTGACGGGCTTGTGCGCGAGCGTCATGCTTCGCGAGCCATCAGAAGCGCCGGACCGTCAGGCGTCTCGACCATGCGGAGCTTCTGAAAACCGGCCTTCTCATAGGCGCGGATCGCGCGCGGGTTGTCCGGATCGGGATCGGTGACGATGCGTGGCGCGCCTTGCGCCAGCCGCTCGTCAACAAAGGCGCGGATCAGCGCCGAGCCGTGGCCGCCCACCATCATCGTCGGCTCGCCGATGAAGAGATCGATGCCGCGCGTGTCGGCCGGATGCGTGCCGAAGCCCGAATTCCACGCCGTCAGGTCGTAGCACTGGATATAGCCGATATCGCCCTCCTCGGTCGCGACGATGAACTGGTCCATCGCCGGCTCGTCGAGGTCGCCGCTGACCAGCGCATATTGCTCGGCCGGATCGCCCCACCATTCCCGGACATGCGGCAATGCCAGCCACCGCTTGATCTGCGGCAGGTCGTCCCGCGTCATTGGTCGGAAGCTGAAGGAGCCGGCCATGCTCAGCCGCCGATCGTCTCGATCGTCACGTTCCGGTTGGTGTAGACGCAGATATCGGCGGCGATATCGAGCGCGCGGCGGACGATGGTCTCGGCGTCCTTGTCGGTGTCGACCAGGGCACGTGCCGCGGCGAGGGCATAATTGCCGCCGGAACCGATCGCCATCACGCCCGACTCGGGCTCCAGCACGTCGCCGGTGCCGGTCAGCACCAGGGAGACGTCCTTGTCGGCCACGATCATCATCGCCTCCAGCCGGCGCAGATAGCGGTCGGTCCGCCAGTCCTTGGCGAGCTCGACGGCCGCCCGGGTCAGCTGCCCCGGATATTGCTCCAGCTTGCTTTCCAGCCGCTCGAACAGGGTAAAGGCGTCCGCGGTGGCGCCGGCAAAGCCGCCGATCACGTCGCCCTTGCCGATCCGGCGGACCTTCTTGGCATTGGCCTTGATCACGGTCTGGCCGATCGAGACCTGCCCGTCGCCGCCGATCACCACTTTGCCGCCCTTGCGGACCGTGCAGATCGTGGTGCCATGCCAGACCGGCAGCTCATTTTGGGATGCTTGCATAGGTTACCTCTCTTCCGGGCAGATTTAGGCGGTCGGGCAGGGGGTTACAATCGGGGCGATTTAGCAACGAATTCCGGTCACCATGGCCGGAAGTTGGGGCATTTCGAGGTCATCCCGCAGTAGCGAAGGTGACATCAGCCTGTTAAAAGACCGGCGTTTTCGGCACGGGAAAGCTTAAACTTCATGCGCACCGCAACCATCAAGCGCAAGACCAAGGAGACCGACATCGAGGTGACGGTCAACCTCGACGGAGCAGGCGTATCCACGGTTTCGACCGGGATCGGCTTCTTCGACCATATGCTCGACCTCCTAGCCCGCCATTCGCGCATCGACATCACGGTGAAGGCGGATGGCGATCTCCATGTCGATTACCACCACACCACCGAAGACGTCGGAATCGCGCTTGGGCAGGCCGTGAAGCAGGCGCTCGGCAACATGGCCGGCATCACCCGCTACGCCTCGATCCACATGCCGATGGACGAGACGTTGTCGCGCGTCGTGATCGACATTTCCGGCCGCCCGGTGCTGGTCTTCAAGGCCGAATTCCCCCGCGACAAGATCGGTGAGTTCGACACCGAGCTGGTGCGCGAATGGTTCAACGCCTTCGCGATGAACGCCGGCGTGACTCTCCACGTCGAGACCCTATATGGCGAGAACAGCCATCATATCGCCGAATCCTGTTTCAAGGGTTTGGCGAGGGCGCTCCGGACGGCGGTTGCGATCGATCCGCGTGCCCAGGGCGAAGTGCCCTCGACCAAGGGTCAGCTCGGCGGCTGATCTCCGGGTGCATGATCCGGAAAAGTGGCTACCGGTTTTCCGGAAGATCATGCCGTAAGTAAGAGTCCATCCTCGGCGGAGCGTTCGATGCCGGTCTATACAGTGCATGCCCCCGTGGCCAACGGCGCCGATCTCGCGGCGACCGACAAGTTCGTTTTCGTGCGCGACGGTTTCCATTTCTGGGCCGCGGTTGCGGGCGTTGTCTGGCTTGCCTGGAACAGGCTCTGGCTGGCGCTGATCGGCTGGCTCTTGCTGACCTTTGCGATCGATTTCGCCCTGGCCAAGTTCGGCGTCGGCCGCGGCGCGATCTTCTTCGTCGATCTGGTGCTGATGCTGTTGCTCGGGCTGGAGGCCGCGACCGTGCAACGCTGGACCCTGTCGCGGCGCAAATGGCGCCAGCTTGACATCGTCGTGGCCGACAATGTGTTGGCCGCCGAGCACCGCTTCTTCGAGCGCTGGACCGCACGGCATCGCGGCGTCGTCAATGATCAGCGGTCGGTGGATCGCGGCGGGCCGCCGCCGACCCGGGACGTTCCCGGCCAGTCATTCTCAAAGCCGCCGCCGATGCCGCAGGGCGGCATTATCGGATTGTTTCCAGAGCCAGGAGGATCGCGATGACGGTTGCAATCATCGATTACGGCTCCGGCAATCTGCATTCGGCGGCCAAGGCGTTTGAGCGCGCCGCGCGCAGCATGGAGGATCCGCAAGCCATCAAGGTGACGCGCGATCCCGATGCGGTGTATCGCGCCGATCGCATCGTGCTGCCCGGTGTCGGCGCGTTCGCCGATTGCCGCCGCGGCGTCGACGCGGTCGACGGCATGCTGGAAGCGCTGACCGAGGCAGTGCGGGTCAAGGCGCGGCCGTTCTTCGGCATCTGCGTCGGCATGCAGCTGATGGCGACGCGCGGCAAGGAGCACGTGATCACCGAAGGCTTCAACTGGATCGACGGCGATGTCGAGAAGATCGCGCCGCGCGACGAAAGCCTGAAGGTCCCCCATATGGGCTGGAATACGCTCGATATGGTGCGCGAGCACCCGGTGCTGGAGCGGCTGCCGCTCGGGCCGAAGGGGCGTCACGCCTATTTCGTGCACTCCTATCACCTCAACGCCGCCAATGAGGCGGACGTGCTGGCGCGTGCCGACTATGGCGGGCCGGTGACCGCGATCGTGGCTAAGGACACCGCGATCGGCACCCAGTTTCACCCCGAGAAGAGCCAGCGCTTCGGCCTCGCTTTGATCGCCAATTTCTTGAAGTGGAAGCCGTGATTCTCTTTCCAGCGGTTGATCTGAAGAACGGCCAGTGCGTTCGCCTGGAGCAGGGCGACATGGCGCGCGCCACCGTGTTCAATCTCGATCCGGCGGCGCAGGCGGCGAGCTTCGCGGCGCAGGGCTTCGAATATCTCCACGTCGTCGATCTCGATGGCGCCTTCGCCGGCAAGCCGATGAATGCGCATGCCGTGGAGGCGATGCTGAAGGCCGTCACCATGCCGGTGCAGCTCGGCGGCGGCATCCGCGACCTCGAGACCATCGAGGCCTGGCTCGCCAAGGGCATCACCCGCGTCATCATCGGCACCGCGGCGGTACGCGATCCGGAGCTCGTGAAGGGCGCGGCGAAGAGATTCCCCGGCCGCGTCGCGGTGGGCCTCGATGCACGCGACGGCAAGGTCGCGGTCGAAGGCTGGGCCGAGACCTCGCATGTGACGGCGCTCGAGATCGCGCAGCGCTTCGAGGATGCCGGGGTCGCTGCGATCATCTTCACCGACATCGCCCGCGACGGCCTGCTCAAGGGCCTCAACCTCGAGGCGACGATCGCGCTCGCCGATCGCATTTCCATTCCGGTGATCGCCTCCGGCGGCTTTGCCTCGATCGACGACGTCAAGGCACTGCTGGAGCCGCGCGCCAGGAAGCTCGCCGGCGCCATCGTCGGCCGTGCGCTCTATGACGGGCGGCTTGATCCGGCCGCCGCGCTCAAGCTGATCCGCAGCGCGGCCTAGGAGACAGAGATATGTTCAAGGTTCGCGTGATCCCCTGCCTCGACGTCAAGGACGGGCGCGTGGTCAAGGGCGTCAACTTCGTCGATTTGCGCGACGCCGGCGATCCGGTGGAGGCCGCGATCGCCTATGACGCTGCCGGCGCCGATGAGCTCACCTTCCTCGACATCACCGCCACCCATGAGAACCGCGGCATCATGCTGGATGTGGTGCGGCGGACGGCGGAGGCCTGCTTCATGCCGCTGACCGTCGGCGGCGGCGTCCGCACCGTCGACGACATCAAGACCCTGCTGCGCTCGGGCGCCGACAAGGTCTCGATCAATTCGGCTGCGGTCAGCCGGCGGGAATTCGTCAAGGAAGCGGCCGAGAAGTACGGCGAGCAATGCATCGTGGTCGCGATCGACGCCAAGCGGGTCAAGCGCGCCGGCGGCTCGGACCGCTGGGAGATATTCACCCATGGTGGGCGTAATGCCACCGGGATCGAGGCCATCGAATATGCCCAGGAGGTCGTCTCGCTCGGCGCCGGCGAAATCCTGCTGACCTCGATGGACCGCGACGGTACCAGGCAGGGCTTTGACCTGCCGCTGACCCGGGCGATCGCGGACAGTGTTCCCGTACCGGTCATTGCGTCCGGCGGCGTCGGCAATCTCGATCACCTGGTCGATGGCGTCCGCGAGGGCCACGCCACCGGCGTGCTGGCCGCGTCGATCTTCCACTTCGGGGAATTTACCATCCGCCAGGCCAAGGATCACATGGTGCGCGCCGGCCTGCCGATGCGCCTCGATCCCTAGAGCTTGATCTGGGACTCCTTGTCACAAAAATGCTAAGTCCCCACTTAGGGATAGCACAAGAGCGGTGCCGCTGCGCATGTTGAGTTGAGTTGATGTCGCGTTTCACGGTCCACGATCTGGCCGCCACCATCGACGCCCGCGCTGCAGCGGGCGGCGAGGCGTCCTACACCCGCAAGCTGCTCGACAAGGGCGCGGAGCACTGCGCCAAGAAGTTGGGCGAGGAAGCGGTCGAGACGGTGATCGCCGCGGTCGAGAATGACCGCGATCATCTCATCGCGGAAAGTGCCGATCTCGTATTTCACCTGCTGGTTCTGTTGAAATCACGCGGCGTGAAGCTGGAGGATGTCGAGGCCGCGCTGGAGAAGCGCACTTCGATGTCGGGACTGGAAGAGAAGGCGTCGCGCAAGCGCGACTAGCGCACATGACCGAGCGCATAGAGAGGGGCAGCCTCATGGACATCCGGGCACCAGATCAGCAATACAACCCCTATCGCACCTTCACGCGCCAGCAATGGTCGCATCTGCGCGACGATACGCCGATGACGCTCGAGCCGGGCGAATTCGACCGTCTGCGCTCGATGCACGACCGCCTCGATTTGCAGGAGGTCGAGGACATCTACCTTCCGCTGTCACGGCTGCTCTCGATCTATGTCGACGCGACCCAGCGGCTGTATTATTCGCAGCGTCAATTCCTCAACATCCGCGACCGCAAGATGCCCTACATCGTCGGCGTCGCCGGTTCGGTGGCCGTCGGCAAGTCGACCACGGCCCGCGTGCTGCAGGCGCTGCTGGCGCGCTGGTCGCCGCGGCCGAAGGTCGACCTGATCACGACAGACGGTTTCCTGTTTCCGAATGCCGTGCTCGAGCGGCAGGGCATCATGCAGAAGAAGGGCTTTCCGGAAAGCTACGACCTACCGACGCTGCTGTCGTTCCTCAGCGACATCAAGGCGGGACGGCGTCGCGTGCGCGCGCCGGTCTATTCGCATCTGACCTACGACATCGTGCCCAACAAATGGGTCGAGATCGACCAGCCGGACATCCTGATCGTCGAGGGCGTCAACGTGCTGCAGACCGGGCGGCTGCCGCGCGACGGCAAGGCAGTGCCGTTCGTCTCCGACTTCTTCGACTTCTCGGTCTATATCGATGCCGACGAGGCTGCGCTGCGGCAATGGTACATCAAGCGCTTCCTGGCGCTGCGCGATACCGCGTTCACCGATCCAAGGTCTTATTTCCACCGCTATGCGCCGCTGTCGGACGAGGAAGCGACCGCGACCGCGATCGCGATCTGGGAGCGCACCAACCTCGCCAATCTCGAGGATAACATCCTGCCGACCCGCCCCCGCGCGACGCTGATCCTCAAGAAGGGCGCCGACCACGTGGTGCAATCGGTCGCGCTGCGCCGGCTGTAAGTTCTGGTCCGCTAAAGCTAACCACATCTGTGGTGTCGTCCCGGCGTAGGCCGGGACCCATACGCCGCGGCCCTTGCAAAAGGCACGCGGCGAGACGATCGTTCACCAATTGACATTCGTGGCTATGGGTCCCGGCCTTCGCCGGGACGACGCGAGGTTTGTGGCGCACTACGCCGCGATATGCCGCGCGGCGGCGAGGCCGGCGAGCGCTTCTTCCAGCTTCTCGCGGTCGAGCGGCTTGATCAGAAAGCCGTCCATGCCGGCTTCGAAGCAGGCGTAGCGGTCCTCCACCAGCGTGTTGGCGGTCAGCGCCAGGATCGGGGTCCGGCGTCCGGACTGGCCGGCCTCATGGCCGCGGATCTGCTTGGTGGTCTCGATGCCGTTGAGGCGGGGCATCTGGATGTCCATCAGCACGAGATCATAGGGCGTGCCGGCTGACGTCGCCGACAGCCAGGATTCCATTGCCTGCTCGCCATTGGTGGTGATGACCACGTTGTGGCCGAGCCTCGTGAGCAGCGAGCGCATCAAAAGCGCGTTGATCTCATTGTCCTCGGCGACCAGGATCGAGAGCCCCTTGTCCGGCGCCGCGGCCGTAGCGGGCGCGGGCTCGGCAAGTGCCTCGATCGCAAGGCTTTGATCTCCGACAAGGCTCGGCGCCGTGATCTCGGGCGATGCGGTCAGGCGTGCGGCGAGCGATGCCGCGCGCAGCGGCTTGACCAGATAGCCTGTGAACATGGCCGTCTCGGAGGCCGACAGCTCCTGCCGCGTCGCCGGCGTGAACATCACGATGCGGTGGGTCGCATGGAGGCGCGCCGCGCGGGCAAACGCCTCCATCGCCGCGGTGCCTAGCGTGTGGTCGATCAGGACGGCGTGCCAGCTTCGTTCCGGCAACAGCGCCTCGGCGACACCGGTGTCCGACACGATGCAGGTCTGCGCACCCCAGCGCTGCAACCGCCGCGAGATCAGCGAAACCTCGATACTGTGCGGTGCAACCAGCATGATCGACTGGCCGGTGAGGTCGGGCGCGGCGAAGCCGTTGGCCTCGCCGGTGTCGGCGGCGGCGAGCGGGATCGATACTTCGAACGTCGAGCCGGAGCCCGGCGTGCTCGCGAGCGTGATGCGGCCGCCCATTCGCTTCACGATGCGGTCGCTGATCGAAAGGCCGAGGCCGGTGCCGCCATAGCTGCGCGCGATGCGGTCGTCGGCCTGCTCGAACTCCCGGAAGATGCGCTGCTGCGCTTCCGGTGCGATTCCGATGCCGGTGTCGCGGACCAGGAAGCTGATCTCGTTCGGCCAGATGCCGGGCTCGACGATCAGGGCCACGCCGCCGCTCGCGGTGAACTTGATGGCGTTGCCGGCGAGATTGAGCAGCACCTGGCGCAGCCGCGCGGCGTCGCCGGCCACCTGCATCGGCAGCCGCTCGTCGACATAGGCGGCGATCTCGATGCCTTTGGCCTGCGCGCGCGGCGCCAGCAGCTCGGTGATGTCCTCGATCAGGCCGGACAGCGCAAAGGCGCGGTGCTCGAGATCGATCTTGCCGGCTTCGATCTTGGAATAGTCGAGCAGCTCCTCGATCAGCGCCAGCAGCGCGTCGCCGGAGGTCTTGACCGCCTTGACGTAGGTCGTCTGCTCCGGCGTCAGCTGCGTGTCCATCAGCAGTCCGCTCATGCCGATGATGCCGTTCAGCGGGGTGCGGATCTCGTGGCTCGCCATCGCGAGGAAACGTGACTTGGCGCGGTTGGCGGCATCGGCCTGATCGCGCGCTTCGGCCAGTGCCCGCTCGCTCTCGGTGCGGTCGGTGACGTCGCGGCCGACGCTCTGCATCTCGGCAGGCGCGCCGGCATCGTTGCGCACGAGGCCCTCGCGCCAGGCGATCCAGCGCGGCCCGAGCGGGCCTTCGATCTTCTGGTCGTAGACCCGCGTGCCGTTGGCTTCGAGCGCGGTGTCGCCCTGTTCGAGCACCTTGAGCGTGGCGCTGCCGCCGATCAATTCGCTGCGGGAGGACTGCGCCAGCTCGCAATAGGCGTCGTTGGCGTAGGTGATGAGGCCGTCGAGGTCGCGCAGCACGATCAAATCGTCCTGCGCCTCGAACAGGGTAGAGGCGCGCTGTTCGGCTTCCTGCAGTTCCCAGTTGCGGTCGGCCATCGCCTCATTGTGCATGGCGATGGTGCGCAACCTCCTGCGCATCAGCCGCAGGCGGATGCCGAGCGTCACGATCCAGAGGCAGGCCAGCGCGAACAGGAAGCTGACCCCGATCGCGAATGCATTGGGATCGTAGCCGCTTTGCTGCGAGAGGGCGCCCGAAATGAACCCGAAGGCGCTGCCGAATGCGACGGAGAAGATCGTGAAGGACCGGACGATCGTCGCGAGCCAGGAATGGCGCCGCAGGAAGCGGCGAAGGCGCAACTTGATCCGGAAGAAACGCCCCATCAATGGTGGCCCTGAGAGTGCTTGATCTGCCGACGACGATGCGTCGGTCACCTTGCAAAGTGCTTGAAGTTGGTGGCCGTTTCGCGTTGCCCTCGGAACAGGGTTAGCGAAGGGTTAACTCTGCCAGGACCCGAGCGGCGGAGGGCGCGCGAGGGGCAAGCAACGCCGCCTCAAGGCGGCGGTGTTCGCCGCGGGCGCTGACGATCAGGGCCGCGGCATCGCGGGCCGAGAACGTCTTCGACTGCACGAAGACGCGATAATCCGACGGAGCGTCATGCGAAAGGTAGATCACCGGATCGCTCGCCGAGGGATTGCCGGAAATCCCGATCAGCTGCGGCACGGCGTTGCCTTCGCAGGCGCCGGCCTCGGCATCGTCGATGTCGTCGATGACGGTGAAGTCGGCGGTCTCGGCGCTGTCGGCGATCTGGACCCGGACCGTGGCAAGGCCGGGATCGTCGGTGAAGCTGACGTGAAGCTGGGCCAGCCAGGAGATCGATGCGATCTGCATCGTCGCGCCGCCAACCTCGATGCAGGGTCGCGGACCCGGCAGTAATTCAGCGCGGGCAAATACCGCGGCCACAGCAAGCGGGACCACCGAGGCCAGAATCTTCAAACGCAACATGACACAACTCGCTCGACCCAAGCTCGCCGCGGATCGCGGTGCTTATGGTTTGCGGAGGGTAAATGAGAGTGGTTACTGCCGCGTTGACGCGGCGGGCATCGGGCGGAAAACGGGAGAGAGCTTCGGTTCTGACGCGTTTTCTTCACGCGAACCGGTGCCCACTTCGCATCAAGTGCGGGACAGGCTTCGCCGGAAAACGCTACGCCGCGCGGCGCAAATCGTCGGCCAACGCACGATAGGACAGCGCTTCGGCGAGGTGCAGCCGGCCGATCGTCTCGGCGCCGTCGAGATCGGCCAGCGTGCGCGCCACCCGCAGCACGCGATGATAGCCGCGCGCGGTGAGGTGCATGGTCTCGGCCGCCTCGCGGAGCAGCTTCTGTCCATGCGCGTCGGGCTGCGCGATGGTCTCGAGCAGCGAGCTCGGCGCTTCCGCATTGGTGCGGACCTGCGGCATGCCGGCCGCCGCGTAACGCGCGAGCTGGATGTCGCGCGCGGCCGCGACGCGGCGGGCGACCTCGGCCGAGCCCTCCGCCGGCGGCGGCAGGATCAGATCGGCCGCGGTCACGGCGGGCACTTCGATCCGCAGATCGATGCGATCCATCAGCGGGCCGGAGAGACTCATGAAGTATGTAAGAAAGGCAGCGCTTGCCGTTTCGTACGCATACGACGAAGGCCGCCTGATTGACGCATGCGCGTGGGCGTGGCGATCTGTAAGATAGCGTTGGGTGAAGGTCAGGCGGCCTGCTGATCGGTGGGGTTGTTGGCTTGCCGCAGGAGCTTCCATTCCCAGGGCAGCAGTTCGCGCAGACGCGAAGTGGGAAGATCGGCGATCCGGGCGAGGACGTCGGCGAGCCAGGCTTTGGGATCGACGTTGTTCAGGCGGCAGGTCGTGATCATCGTCAGCATGATGGCAGCGCGGTCGGCGCCGCGCAGGCTGCCGGCGAAGGTCCAGTTGCGCCTGCCCAACGCGATGCCGCGCAACGCTCTTTCAGCGGCATTATTGCTGAGGCAGATCCTGCCATCATCGAGGAAGCGGGAGAAGTCGTCCCAGCGCCTGAGCATGTAGTTCATGGGCTTCAGGACCTCGGAGGAGCGCGACAGGGTTTCTCGCTCGCGGAGCAGCCAGTCGTGCAAGCCATCGAGAAGCGGCTTGCTTCTCTCCTGGCGTACGGCACGCCGCTCGTCGGCATTGCGGTCGTTGATGGCGCGCTCGATCTCGAACAGAGCGTCAAGACGCCTGACCGCCTCCAGCGCGATCGGGGAGACCGGTTTGCCCTTGCGGCCTTCCCTGGCCGTTTTCTCGATGTCGGCCAGCTCGAAGAATCCCCGCCGCGCATGGGCCAGGCAAAATGCGGGCGTGATCGGCATCGCTTTTCTTTTCGGATCGAACAACGGCTCGAAGCCGCTATAGCAATCCGCCTGCAAGATACCGGCGAAGGCGGCCAGATGCTTCTGGGGATGTTCGCCCCGTCGGTCGCTCGAGGCGTAATAGACCGCCGCCGGCGGCGCAGGCCCGGCGAACGGCTGGTCATCCCGCACATACGTCCAGATCCGCCCAGTCGTGCACTTGCCCTTCGCCAGGATGCGGATGGTGGTGTCGTCGCCATGTAGGCGCTCGGCCGCGAGCACATGGTGCTCGATCAGCTGGAACAGCGGCATAACGGCGAAGGTTCCGTGGCCGACCTGGTCGGCCAGCGTCGACAGCGGCAGATCGATCCTCTCGGCCTTAAAGCGCACGCTCTGACGGTTGAGCGGGATATGCATGCCGAACTTGTCGAACAGGATTGTCGCCAGCAGTTGCGGACCGATGAAGCCACGCGGTGTGGCATGGAACGGCGCGGGCGGCTGGCTGATCTTCTCACAATCGCGGCAGGTGAACTTTTCCCGCACCGTCTCGATCAGCTTGAACCGGCGCGGGATCTCCTCCAACGTCTCGGTCACATCCTCGCCCAGCTTCGCCAGGCGCGATCCGCCGCAGCAGGCGCAGCTCGTTGGCGCCTCAATGACGACCCGCTCGCGTTCGATGTCGTCCGGCCAAGGCTTGCGCACCGGCCGCTTGCGCGTGAAGGCCCGAACGTTCTGTACCTTTGCAGCCGCGGCACGCGCGGCGAGCTCATCCTCACTCGCCATGGTGATGAGTTCTTCGAGCTCCAATTCCAATTGCTCGATCAGCCGCGCCGTGCGCTCGGACCGCGGCCCGTACAGTTCGCGTTTGAGCTTCTCGATCCGCAGTTCGAGATGTGCGATCAACGCTTCGTTGTCCGACAGCTCCGCCCGCGCGCTGGCGGCATCCGCGACTGCGATATCGCGCTCAACTTGCAACGCCTTGCGCTCGGCCAGCAGCGCCATGTAGGCGCTCGCAAGATCCGCAGGAAGATCGTCTGGCTTCGAGCTCATGAAGCCATTGAATCAGATCGAGCAGCAGATTCAAACCCAAAACGGTTATCCGACCCGCGTCGGACGCTGGGTTTCTTGCGGGGTGCGCCAATCGATTCCGGACAACAGATAACTCAACTGCGCCGGCGAGATCGTTACCGTTTCACCGCCAACCGATGGCCAGATGAACCTTCCTCGCTCGAGTCTTTTGGTAAAAAGGCATGCTCCTTGGCCGTCGTGCCAGATCAGCTTCACAAGATCGCTGCGGCGACCGCGGAAGACAAACAAATGACCGCTGAGCGGGTCTTTGTGCAGCACCTCCTGCACTTGGAGCGCCAACGACGGAAAGCCTCGGCGCATGTCCGTGTAGCCTGTCGCGAGCCACACTCGCGCGCCCGTCGGAACCGGGATCATCGGCGGACCAAAGCATCGAGAACGCGACGTAGCGCATCTCCATCAACGTCGCCATCGACCCGGATGCGGTGCCCGCTACCAAGATCAATCTCGATGATGCCCTGGCTCTTGCGTCGACGCGCCGTTGGCGTCAACGGCGCTTCGGCCACCTCCCGCGGTAGCGCAGACGGCCCAATCTCGACCGGAACAAACGGCGCTATGCTCGCTTCGCCGTGCCTGCAAAGCTCCTTACGCCACCTGAACAGCTGGCTCACATGAAGCCCGGCCACGCGAGCCACCTCGGAAACATTGGCGCCGGGCTCGAGCGACGCTGCGACGAGCCGTTCCTTCTCATCCTGCGACCACCGGCGCCGCCGCTCGACCGTTGTGATCACCTCCGCCCTCGAAATCGTCATAGCGCTTCTCCTAGGATTACCCCTAGGACCTGCAGCGCTCGCGCCCATCAAACAAGGCGGCCCTTAGCGGAGGGATACGCAGCTTCTGCCTTCGGTTGTGCAGCACTGTTCTCCTTTGGTTGGGCTGAGCAAGGCGGCATCTCGCTGTCAGTCGAGAGCGCCCAGGCGCGGGTTGGTCGCCCGCTAACCCCCGTGAGCGTTGCGGGCGTTGCGCGTCGTCAGAACCGACGGGCGGCCTACTACGGGGCAGGTGTTGTCGGCGCAGGCGTCGCAGCGGTCGGCACGGGTGCCGCTATCGCCGCCACGGCTGCGCCTAACGCTTGGGGAAACAACAATTGGGGAAACAACAATTGGCGCGGCGCTTACGCGGCCCAAACTGATCCTTACTTTGGGCAAGCTCACTACGTCCACAGGGCTTACCACGGACATAGCCCCTACTACGGTTATTCCGGATGGGATGATTACTCGGCGCGTAACAGCATTAAATGCACACCGGGTGGCGCAATTAAACTTGACGACGGTCAGATGTATTTCTGTCAGTAGGGGCTCCACCTACGCATCGCGAAAGAGGCGGCTTTCTCGGCCGCCTTTTTTGCGAGCTGCTCAGACGAAGGAGTATTAATTGATTGACCTAGATCAACACTCCGCCGATCTATCAGATTGCCTATAACAGTTGTCGACAATAGGCACACAGACCAGACAGCCTTTGCCGTCTACCCAATGTGACAACAGGGAGTAGGTGCAATGAGAGCTTTCTCACTTATCGGACTGCTGTTTGCAGCGGTGGTGTTGGCGACCGTTCCGGTCTCGCCGCAGGTGACACCGCGCGGCGTCGAGTTAAGCGTTGATCAAGCGCAGGCCATCACGTACCGGCGCGCCCGCGTGACTGCGCGTCGTGTCGACCGTCGCGATTTCCGCCAAACACGGCGCGCCGTGCGGCGCGGTGTCTATTAACAGAGCACGATGGGCAATGATGATGGCGCGGGCAAAGTGAGCCAGAACCGGTTCCAGTCGCCGCCGTGCGGCTCGATAGACGACGAAACAGGACGAGCCCAAGGTCAATGGTTCGGGGCGCACCGGAGCGACCGGCATGCCACTGGCGGCATATTTCTGGAAGGTCGGAGCAGTGTTGCTCGCACTGCTCTTTGTTGCAGATTATTCGCTGCCGAGAGCCCCGACCGTCGATCAGGCGGCTGCGAACCGGCCGGCCGTACGTATCCACTCGGATCGCAAATGGCCCGAGCGTGTTGACTTCGATACCCGATCGCCGGTGATCGTCGCCGCTGCGCCCGTGGCCGAGCCGACCGAGGTCGCAACTTCGTCGGATGTGACCGAATCGCCAATTACCGTCGCACAGAGCCCGGGGGTGGCGAATTCTTTCGCGATGCTGCCGGATACACGCCCGCCTGAAACCGTCGATCGCAAGCGACAACGCAAGAAGTTGCATGTTGCGGCTCGACCGAGGCGAAACGTCCAGCCGCAGATGCTTCTGGCGGCACGACGAGGGCAGTTCGGCTGGTCCGGCTTCGGAACTTGGTGATCGGCGTCCGGTCGGGACCTGTATCTCGCTCAGCATTTCATTGTTCATCAATATGCCAAGCTTGGATGCGGGACGACGGAATGAGTTGCCTTGGGACGTGCGGATTGATCGTGCCCGCAATACAGCGAGACCTTCGTCGAGCTGGGCGCGTCTAGGCAGACGTGTTGCCTCGCCTGAAGCTGCAACCACGGCAGCAGCCTGGCGGCGGTTCGATTGCGGTCGGATCGCCCGTCTGACGGGTTCTTCAGACATATTCCCTCCAACAAAATCGGCCGGCATTTCTGCCGGCCCAGTTTACGGGAGAAGTTGGAATAGGACGAGGTCAGTATCTCGCTGCGCCGTAACCGCCGAAGCGGTAGTTGATGCGCAAGGTGACCATATCGACGTCTTGGCTGATCCGATTGAGCGCACCGGCAACAATCGGATTGGCGACAGAGAACGAATTGTTCGCGTCCCCCATGAACAGGTGGTCGTATTCAATACCGGCAGACCAATTTGGTGCAAAGCCGTACTCCCAGCCCACACCCACGGTCCCACCCCAGCGGGTCGCGCTTGCGGAGGCCAGTTCGGCGCCGGTAAGCGTGCTAAGGATGCTGAAACGATTGCTTGTGACCGCCGCGCCGCCCTTCACGTACAACAGTGAGGCGTTCCAGGCGTAGCCGATCTGGCCGGTGAAAAGCCCGATGCCGTCCGTTGTCGTGCGGGTCGAGAACGCCGGAGCGATAATACTGACACGCTGGCTGCTGAGATCAGCCCAATCCCCCTGGGCTTCCAGGCCGAACACCCACTGATTGGCCTGCCAACGGTAGCCGATCTGCCCGCCGACGAGGCCTCCTGACCGCTCGCGGCAGCCGTCACCGATGACCGTACCGGCCACCCCCACGAAATCCCAGCAATTCCGGCTCTGTCCCCAGCCGCCGTTGGCGCCTATGTAGAAGCCGCTCCAGTTGTAGATCACCGGCAGCGGAGCCGGAGGCGGGGCCTTGACGGCCATGTCGGCGGCCGATGCAGGTGCGGCGGCCATTGCAATTGCCGCGAAACTGACAGCGGCGGCTAAGAACTTTCTCATCCCAGTGTCCCCTCTCTCAACTGCACGCTCGCGTGCAAACCACTTGCACTACCAGCCTAGAGCGTAGTGTGTGTCGGGCAAGACCTCCGTAACAAAATGGCAACACTCATATACAAAGGTTTATGCACGACACCTTGCACTATTGCTGGTCGTTGCCGTGAGGCCTTTCGCCACTCGCGTCTTCATCGGCGAGCCAGGCGAAGATCTGGGAAGCTGGGACAAGCTGCTTCGGTGAGTGCGGATTGATCGTGCCCGCAAATGCAGCGAGACCTTCGTCGAGCTGGGCGCGTCCTAGGCAGACGTGTTGCCTCGCCTGAAGCTGCAACCACGGATTTTCTCGCGCCAGATTTCTTCAATGGATGCGGTCGCGCGGTCCCGGCGGTTCATGATGCGCCCCGAGGGACCCGGAAAGCGAATAGGGAGGCCCGTGGTGCGCGTCAGAGCACTGCGCGTTTGCATAGGCCCGCTGCATTTAGCCCCTCCTGCCTTTTCCTACGCGCTGCTGGCTTGATCGTTGACGACCGGCGGCTCTGGTGAAAGGGCGGATGAGCCAGCCCGCTTGGTTCTTTCATTGGTCTGCCAGCGCCTTGTACGCCAGTTCGCACTTAGGGCATACAAGCGTGTGCAAATCGGGACCAGCAAAGCTGCGCTCGACATAGACCAGCATCATGCGAATGTCGCACTTGGGGCAGCGAGATCGCTCGATCATGCGAGGGGAATGACATTCCGGCATGTGATGCACTCCCCAGGTCAGGCGGGAGCGCAACACTCTCAGTCACCGATAAAAGCCGAAGGCAGGGCGGTGATGATGATATCCCACACCCGCAATACGCCCGGAAGCCGACGAAAAAGTGCGATCTCGGACACACTTGCCGCGCCCATGGCTTTTTTTGCAGTGTCACGCGGGCTGATCTCTACGGGCGGCAAGCCATCGACATACACAGCGAAATAAAATCGCCATCGCTCACATCGAGAAGCCTATTCACTGTTCTGGGCACATAAATTTCAATAGGTCGCAATTCGCTCTTGATCCAAATCAACGAGCGGAACGGCAACGGCTCCAGCGTTCACAGCATGAAATGGGACGCAATAACGATAGCCGGTTGCGCCACAATCGCACTTTCCGTGCTGGTCCTAATTTTCATCCTTATGATGTAGTCGGGCGCTCCCCTGCAAGAGAGGAAAAGTGAGCAATTTTGCTCAGACGAGAGCCGGGCCGTGTGCTGATTTAGCAAGCACCAGAGGCTTGCTCTATGCCAGAGATTTTCTTTTACATCGGCATTGTCGTGCTCGGAATTTGCACGGTCGCCCTTACTGCATTTGCCTTGTTCATGTGACCATCCGGGCCGCCGCTCCAAGCGGGCTGGTGGATGGCCCCAGCAGCGATTGTCACGCGCCGCCCTCTTCGCTACCAGCGTCGAGGCTATTAGAAGGCCACACAGCGTCCCAGCTCCTTTGATCTAGGTCAACGTCAGCGATCCTTTGGCGCTTACGCTATGTTCAGCCGCACCTGAGGCGGCTCCCGTGCATCTGTTCCGCAGGCACGAAAAAGGGAGGTCCGCGATGCATTCGAGGAAGCGTCTTTCGATCAAGTCAGCGACTGTTGCCGGGATTGCTGCTAGCGCCCTGTTGGGGCTTGCAGGCGTCACCCTCAATCCAGCGCCAGCCAAGGCGGTCGTGTACTGCCAGTACACTGAATATCCGGCTGGTTGCGTTGCCCGCGCAGGCGTCGTGCTGAGGCCTCGTCCGGTGGCACGCGCTGCGGTTCGTCATAACGCCGGTGGCAACATGAATGGTGGCGTCAATCGCGTTGGGGCGCGGCGGTAAGAGCTTGTTCGCGGTCACGAGCGAAAGAGAAGCCGTCACCGCTTCATCCCGGTGATGGCTTTTTATCGTCCCGGCGCGGAGGACAGGCGACCGATACTGGGTGGCGGTATCGCGGTATGAAGCACACGTGGTATGTCACTTTTGAAGTTCCGACAGATGGCACGCTGTCAAGGCGGCGACATCCGCGCTTAACTAAGACGTTCGCAACAGAGGCAGAAGCTAAGGATTTTGCGCGAACCAAATTCAACGACGGTTTGATCGTCACTGCCGGAACCATCATCCCGCACCTGCCGAGAGTGTCAATCCCATCGGTAGAAATTCCAGCGTGGCTTGAACCGCGCGGCCAAGTTGATCCAGATCAATAACGACCTCAGGCGTCGCGGCCTGATCTCATGGCAGGCGCGATTTGTGCCTGACTATCTCCATCAGGAAGACAGCTAGGCGAAGCCCTGATGATCAAGAATCAAGGCGCTTCATCGTCCACAGGACGGCCACATTGAGAACCCGATCGGCTCCATCGCGAACTTCAACTGCCGCATCTCGAAACCCGCGCTCCAGCACCTGGTCACGGACAAGGTCGAGCAGCGAGCGGCTCGCCTCTTCCTTGACTGCCTCGAGGCTGTCAAACTCCAAGCCTTCTTCATCGGGCGCGAGGACGCCATCTTCGCGTAGATCGAAATAGTAGCGTGTCATTGGCAATGAATTGCGAAACGTTGATCTCGTTCCAGCGAGTGGCGCGTGAACGCCAGCTCCTGCGTACCAAGTTCCAGGAGGCAATAGCGGGTACAATTGGGCGGGCCCCCAGGGCTGACTTGACTGGGGTGCTATAACTGGTGGTGTCGATCGATTCGAGACCACATCATGAAGAGCAACGCACAACGCCGCCTGCCCCTGCAGGCCAACCGCCCCGCTTATCGCAGCCTCGAAGGCTGGGCGCTGGGCACTCTGATCGAACACCACGCCGTTCGCGAATGTGAACACCACGGACACGCGCTCGACCGCAACGATCCGGATGCAAGGAACCGCGCCCGTGAGGCGGCTTGGAACCACCCCTTTCCCGGCGCCACCCCCGAGCAGTGCCTGGCCGCGATCGAGGACGTTTTGCGCGGGATCGGCGATAGCTGTCCGGACTGCTAGATCCTAAAATGGACGTTTGTGCGGGTCTTCCGCCCGCTGAGTCCGCGCCGTGTTTTGGTCTAGGCGTGCTCGCTCACTCCGTCGCAGCCGCCCTGCTCGTATGACGCCATAGGTGAGCGCGGCGCCCAGCAGAAAAGCACCAATGAGCCATAACAACACCATTAGATAAAAAGCCTCGCCCGTCACGGTCGCTCCCGTGGTTGGTTCCCGGGCAAGTCCTGGCCGCGCGAGCAGTTCCTATCGGCTGATGCGCCTAATGTCGCGCTTGCGACTCCATTTCCCTGCCCCTCCGCCTATATTGGACTCATTGAGTTTAGGTGGAGTTTGAGTATGGCCCCGCGCGCCAATTGGAAGGATTCTTGCGGCTGTCGCTTGTGACGTGCCCGGTCGCACTGTTTCCGGCGACGTCTGAATCCGACAAGATCAGCTTCAACCAGATCAACAAGAAAACCGGCCACCGGATCAAGTATCTCAAGGTTGACGCCGACAGCGGCGAAGAGGTCGCATCAGACGACATCATCAAGGGCTACAAGGTCGACACCGACCAATATCTTGAGGTGACGAAGGACGAGCTTGAGAACATCGCGCTGGAATCCACCCGAACCATCGAGATCGACGAGTTCGTGGCCAAGAAGCGAGATCGACGATCTGTATCTCGTTCGGCCCTACTACATCGTCCCGGACGGCAAGGTCGGCCACGATGCCTACGCCGTCATTCGCGAAACCATCCGCTCGCTCGATAAGGTCGCCCTCGCCCGCGTGGTGCTGACCAATCGCGAGCACGTCATCGCGCTCGAGGCGCGGGACAAGGGCCTGATGGGCATGCTGCTCCGCTATCCGTACGAGGTTCGAGACGCCGCGGAATATTTCGACGATATCCAGGACGTGAAGATCACGAAGGACATGCTGGATCTCGCAAAACACATCGTCGAGCAGAAGTCCGGCCATTTTGAGCCGACAAAGTTCGAAGATCATTATGAGCAGGCTCTGCAAGAGCTGCTCGAGCAAAAGCGGAAGGGTCAGCCGATCGCGGCAATCCGCAAGCCCGCGCCGAGCAATGTCTTCAACCTGATGGACGCGCTTAAGCAGAGCATCGAGCGTCCGGGCAAGCCGGCGGCGGCAGCCAAAACAACGAAAACCAAGAAGACGTCGGCCAAGCCGCGCCGGAAGGCGAGCTAAGGTGCCCATCCGGCTCTGATCAGCCCTGCCCGCCCAGCCGTGCCACGGCCGTGCCCGCCGGCGCCGACTGGCTGCATGAAATCAAGCACGACTGGCACCGCCTCATCGTCCAGCGCGACGGCCAGCACGTACGCCTGTTCACCCGCAACGGCCACGACTGGAGCAAACGGTTTCCGGCGATCAGCGTGAAGCTTGTGCGCCTTCATTGTGATCGCACCGGACCGCGGCCCAATTGCTCGGCGTTTTTGCTAGCGGGTAATTTGCCCGCCATAGCTTTTAAGTTTTCTATTTCTTCGGTGGTCCAGGAGCGCTTCAACTCCACCTCCACGAACGAAAAGTTGGCCCAAATCTCTTAGGCAGAAAAAACACGAAGGTTCCTAGTCGGCCGCCTCGAATACGTTAGCAAATGAGCAACCCGATTGGCGCACGCTTCCTTCGGGACGGGACCGTTGGGGACGCAACGCGGTCGCGTTTCGGGGAGGAGCCTGGCGCGCGGGCCCTGGCGCCGGCTCCTCTTCCACTTACTGTGAACACGTCACACGAGCATGACCCGGCGGGAAAAAATCGCAACTTGGGCATGGTCGAGCTGGCATCGACGACAACCGTCTCCTCATCGAAACGGAACTGTCGGTTCGACGGAGTGTGCGTCGAGAGAACGACGGTGCGCCGGACTCGCCGAGCCGTCCGCAGATGTGCGACCGGAATGACCCGTTAACACCGCGCTGGTGATTTGAGCCAGGCAAAAAGTATTGCTGACGGATCCGCGGAGATGCGCGCCGCCGGGCTTCATACTGCATGTGACGATGTCGACCTGGTCAACCGCGAAGATCCGCCCTTAAGCTGGCAACTTCGGCTCAACCCCATCGTGGGTCAGCCTCCAAAAGAGAGTGCCGGCAGGCCCGGACGCTAAGTCTAGTGCCAGTTCTTCTGCATTGCATTCATGACGGTATCCGACCTGTGCGTCTTGCAGTAGCTGCCTACAACCTTCGCGTTCCGCTTAACGTAGCGGATGTCGAGTTCGCTGAGATTCTTTGTCGCGCTGAAATAGCCGCCCATCCACGAACTTATCAGGGCCTGTCGCCCGGCATCTGAATCAAGGAGCTGCTTGCAGGTGAGCACCGAAAGGTCAATCACGACCTGGGCGTGGGCTGGCGTAATATTCATCAGGATCAACACACAGAAGCTGGAAATGATGGTCCGTTTCATAAGGCCTCCAGTGTCGCCTGTGGTCGCTATTGAGCCGTTGCGCGTTGAAGACCGGCCATCACGGTTTGCGTCGGGTTTAAAGCGCACCACGACTTCACATTCGCGACGTTTCGAGCATAGGCATTCAAGTCAACGAACACGTAACCGGTTTTCTGATTGAACCAACCGCTCATCCACGCAGAAAAGACCGCCGAGTCTTCGGCTGAAAGCGCTAGATAGTCGGCACATGTCACACGGGCCATATCGATCTTAACTTGCGCATGGGCTGCGCATGGCCAGGTCGCGCCCGCGAGGATCAGATAGAGCACGGATTTCCGCATAATCAACTCCGTCACCGATGAGGCGCATTCAGGAAGGAGAATCGGCTGCCAGTATTGATTCAGATCAATCTGCGAAACGCGGCGGCGGGTTTGATCTAGATCAAGCTCTTTCTTTTGTGCCGCGCTGCAGAAGGAGCCTGTGGCAAGCACCGAAGCACCGAGACATGCCCCTCTTATCGACGATGGCCTTGAGGCCGCAGGATTGATCTGAATCAAGCGTCGCCGGGTTTCACTGACCAGATTCCGCGCAAATGGCTGGAGGGCATGCGCCATGGGTACCGTCAGGTGGATGATCACCACCGCTCCGGAAATCTTCCTGCTGCTTTCGATCGCCATCGGCACGGTGCTGGGCCGAGTCAAGATTCGTGGTTTCTCGATCGGAACGACAGCCTGCATACTGGTGGTGGCCGTTCTCATTGGTCAGCTCGGGACCTTTACATTCCCGTCGGTGCTGCGCGTGCTTCTGTTCAGCCTGTTTGTGTTCACGATCGGCTACCGGTCCGGCCCCGAATTCTTCGCCTCCTTGAGCATCCGCACCCTGGCGCAGGTCGGCATGGCGCTCGTGCTCGGCAGCACAGGCCTCATCCTCGTTTTGATATTTGCATTCACGTTCAAGCTCGATCCGGGCACGGCCTCGGGACTTGCCGCCGGTGGGCTGACGCAATCTTCCATCATCGGCACGGCGTCCGGAGCGCTCGCGCAGGTCGGCCTGTCCAGTGATGCTTTGAAGCAGCAGGAAGCAAACATCGCAGCCGGATACGCCGTCACCTATGTCCTCGGCTATATTCTCACGCTCCTGTACGTGCCGTTTGTCGCACCGAAACTGATGCGGATCGATTTGAAGGCGGAGGCGGCGAAGCTAGAGGCGGAGCTTTCCGGCGGCAACCCGCCACAGAGTGAAAATCTCCACTATCGCAAATTCCAGGCGCGCGCGTACCGGGTATTGGCCGCCGCGGGACGCACGGTCAAGGACGTCGAAGAGGAAATTGGCAGCCGCACTGTCGTCGAGCGAATCGTGCGGCAGGGAGCCGATATCGAGCCGCGCCTCGACACCATTCTCGAACCCGGCGACGACATCGTCGTCGCCGGGCGAACCGCTGCCCTCGTCGCGGCAAAGCCGGTCATCGGCAACGAAATCGATGCCGACGAAATCCTGAAGGCAATCCCGGGCAACGTGATCGACGTCCTCGTCGACAGCCGCCATCTCCATGGCCGATCGATCAAGGAGATCGCTGAACGCGTCGGCAACGACGCCCGCGGCGTCTATCTCCGCACGCTGACCAGGATGGGCCGCGAGGTCCCGTTGGGCCCGGACACCCGCGTCTATGTCGGGGACGTCATGACGCTCGTCGGCAGCACTCGCAACATCGAGCGCGCCGCCACGAAGGTCGGGCAGATCCTGCGCTCCGGCGACCGCGCCGACATCGCCTTTCTCGCAACCGGCATCGCCGCGGGCCTCCTCGCGGGTCTCGTCAGCTTCAGGGTCGGCGGCATCCCGCTGACCTTGGGCGGCGGCGGCGGCGCGCTGATCGCTGGCCTCGTCTGCGGCTGGCTGCGGTCGCGCCGGCCGACCATCGGAGCGTTACCACGCGCGGCACAGCAGACACTGAGCGATCTCGGGCTCGGTGGCTTCATCGCAGCAGTCGGCCTCGGCAACGGAGCCGCGGCCTGGGCTGCGATACAGGCGCACGGGGCCTTGCTGGTGGGCATGGGCTTGGTCGTCACGCTCGTGCCGCTGATCGTCGCGACGCTGTTTGCGCGCTATGTGTTGCACATGAATCCGGTCATCACCTGTGGGGCGCTGGCTGGCGCCATGACCGTCGATGCTGCGGTGACCGGAGCCTGCGAAGTCGCCGAGAGTCAGACCCCAGTACTCGGCGTCGCAGTGCCCTACGCCATCGGCAATGTCGTCCTGACCGTACTCGGCCCGATCATCGTGGCGCTCACTTATACCGGCTGACGGCGGCGACGATGCGTAGGCAGTTGGCCGCAATCTTCCGACCGCTCTTGACGGCTTTGGGCTCCTTGCCGCCGTCGGCTTGCCGGCCATCGCCGAGGACAATGTCCGTACCTAGGAGGAGATCTGCGCGCGGCCGCTGCTACTCCCGATGTTCGCCCCGTCGGCTACGGCCCCTTCCCGCTCGCGATCATGAACCATGGCGTCTCGCTCAAGCCGGCGGCTACTTCGTGGTGGCGCCGGTCGGCAGCGGATATGGTGCAGCCGCCATCGACATTCCCGAGCACGGTCTCTACGGGCCGTTTTTCTCCATGGTCGGAAACTGTACCAATCCGAACTTCCACGACGCCGGACGTTCGGTGGCGCAGGTCGATCTCTGGATCATCGACTACATGGTAGCCGAGAAACGCGTTCTCCCGAAGGACGACGTCGTCGTCGGACAGTCCGCCGCGGCTGGGCTTCCATCGCGCTGTCGAGTGTGAACCCGCCGCAGGTCAGGGCGATCATCACCTTTGCAGCAGGTCGTGGTGGTCGCGTCGACCATGGCGTAGGCAAGCGCCAAGACCAGGACCTCGACCGTGTGTGCGACCACCAAATGACGGCTGTCGTGACCATCACAGCCATCAGGTGCGATCGAGGCAGTGCCGTGTGCTACAATCCGGCGGTGCGGGCGATGCCGATTGCCACGACAGTCACGAGCGCGTGAATCACGATGTTGATCACGCTGATGACGGTGCCAAGCAGGAACTGGACTGCCATCGCGTGCTCCCATCGCGGACTCGGCCATGCTCTTGGTTTGGTGGGTCAGCGATTGTTATCCAGCGAAGGGGCTGAAGAGACGCCTTGATGCAGATCAAGAGAGCGCGGCGGCCCATAGCCAACATCTCCCCGCTGCGGAGCGCGTTCGGTACGGATCCAGGCAACCGTCAGTTCCCAAGCCACCGACAGAATGATCGGTCCGATGAAGAGGCCAATGATGCCGTGGACGAGGGTTCCCCCGATCACCCCGATCAGGATGACGAGTGCGGGCGTAGTAAGGCCTCGCCCCATGACGAGCGGCTTTAGGATGTTGTCGAGCACTGATACGATCACGAGAAACACCGTCAGCAGAAGTGCGATCGGGAATTCCTTGTCGGTCCAGATCCAGATAATGACCGGCAGGATAACGATCGTTCCGCCGATCTGCACGATCGACAGCAATAGCACCACGAACGCCAGCAGTCCCGCGCTGGCGATACCGGCCAGCTTGAACCCAATGCCGGCGAGCAAGGATTGGAGGATCGCGACGCCGATCACACCCTGGGCGACCGCACGGATGGTGGTACCCGCGAGGTCCAGAAAGTGCTCGCTCTGGTCCGGCACGATCCGTGACAGAAAGTCACGACCCGCGACCACGAGCTGCGGGCCATATGGAAACAGGACGCCAGCCACGACCACGGACAGCAGGAACTTCACGGTCCCCACACCGGCATTGCCGGCAAATCCAAGCAAGGTCGTCGCGAGGGGCTTGAGATAGGGCACCACTTCGCGCAGAAGCGAACGCAGATTGGTCGAGGCCTGATCCCAGAGATCGAAGAGCCGAGGCCCGACGAGTGGCCAATCCTTGATCGATTGAGGTGGCGAAGGAACCAACATCTCGCCCGCCGTCATTTGACCGGCAAGATCCCTGATCCCGTCGACTGCGCCCATGCCGAGCCACGTCGCGGGCCCGATGACAACGGCAAGACTGATAAGGGTTAGGATCGCTGCCGCAAGTTTGGGCCGGCCGCCGAGGATTTTGGCGAGGCGCTGAAACACCGGATTAAGCGCAACGGCGAGCACGACACTCCATGCCAGGATTGGCACGAACGGACGGATCAGGAGCAGTGTCCAGGCGATCAGGACCGCGAGCAAACCCAGCCGGATCACAAGCTGGATGATCTCGTCTCCGGAGATGATCTGACGGAGTGTTCTCACGGACGCGCCTTCAGCCTTGGCCACGCAAGTTGCGGGTGAGAGAGCCTAGTCCCCCCTCTCGCGCGGAGGGCTTGATCCAGATCAAGCGAACACGACCGACCGGGAGGCCCATAGGCGGGATCGGGCAAGTGCGCCGCCCTGCTGACTGACGACCGATCCACTCGCCTTCTTGCAGCCACCGGCATGGCCTTCGGATGGATCGGCTCGACGGTGGCTTTCGGCGCGGAGCCGCCGCTCTGGGTCAACTAACAAGAGGAAGCCTGATCCTAAACGACGCGCCACCGTGATCCCTATTTCTCGCTGATATCAGCCCCTTGTGTGCCACGATGATAGTGCGCGCGATGGATAGTCCCATCCCCATGCCTTCGGCCTTGCTGGTGTAGAACGGCGCGAAGACCCTTTCTAGTTTGTCTTCGGGAATGCCTGGACCATGATCTGACACGGATAGCTGAGCGAAGCTTTCGACCCGCGAAGTTCGGATGCTGATGATGCGATTTTCGCTCGGCATGTCCTTCATCGCGTCGATCCCGTTCACGACAAGGTTCAGAATGACTTGTTGAAGCTGGATGCGGTCGCCGAGCACCGGAAGCGCACCCGGCGTTATCACGCCGATCAACTCGGCCTTTCGCGCGACAGCCAACGCCGAGAGAAATTCGATGGTTTCCCGCGCGACGTCATTGAGGTCGAGACGTTTCAGTTCGAAGGGTGCCCTTTTCAGAAGGCTGCGCATACTCCGGATGACCTCGTTAGCGCGCCGGTCATCGTTCAAAATATCGTCCACAATCTCGTTCAGTTCGGAAATGTCAGGGCTGGGAGATTGCAGGATTACCTTTGCGGTCTCGGCATTGGTCAGAATGGACCCGAGCGGCTGGTTGATTTCATGAGCGATTGAGGCGGTCAGTTCACCAGCAGTCGAGAAGCGATTGACATGAGCAAGTTCAGCCATGCGCTGCCGCGCCTGCACTTCGGCAAGTTGACGCCGACGATGCTCACGCAGCAGGACCGAGATAAACCCGATCTGTATCAGAAGAACCGCGACGATGGATGCGATCTGCCACCTATACCGCTCCCAAACCGTTGGCTGTCGGAAGTAGACGGTGCTGCCAATAGGCAGGTTACTGTCGCTGATCCCAAACCGCTGCATTTGCCGCCAGTCAAATTTTGGCGACGCGTATTCAATGGCCGGAGTTTTGATATTGCCTGCTTTTTCTCCCTCAAGGATGCGAATGGCAACGGCTGCGGCTATCCGCCCTCCCTCAAGCGGAGAGAACATCGGTCCGCCAACGACATTCTCTCCGAAAAAAGAACCATCGAAAGAGAAAATCGGCGCGCTGGCTGAGGCAGCGAGCTTATTCAGAGCATTGCCCGTTTCGTGTGTTATCCCTGCCGCATCGACATTCATTAGAACAAAGAAGATTGCGGTATGAGGCGGAAGATGTTCTGCTTTCTTAAGAAGCTCGTCGAATGGAAGTTCATCGTACCATTTTAGCTCGACCCGGCCCGCGAGTGGCGCGAGTTCTCGACGCATTTCTTCCGTCCAAAATCGCTCTATTTGGGAAGTGCCGTTTACAATTGCGATGGTCTTTGTGTCGGGCAAGACGCGCATGATATTCTCGAAGAGAAACGGAACATCATTCGTGGCCGACACTACAGCGTCATTATCCGTCAGTTTTTCATATTGAACTAAGCGCTGGTCTACGGCTGTAATGATCATCGGCACCATTGGAAAAATAAGCTGACGATGGCGCTGGATGAAACTGGCTGCCGGTGCGCCGAGGGCCACGATAAGGTCGGGCGGATGGTCCGTGTAGAGGGTGCTAAGGTACTCAACGACGGCACCTTCCAATTTTTCCTGAGATTGGCCGGCATTCACAAGTGAATGTTCCAGAAATTCCACCGAACTCTGCGAGCGCAGGTCTATTTCTGTGCGAATGGCCTGAGCGTAGTCGCTGCAAGGTTTGGAACGAGGACCGAATGAATGCAGCATCAGAACTCGTTTGGGCCCTGGATCAGCCGCCTGACTTTGACCCAGCGTCGCCAGCAAAAATGCGACCGCCAGCGCAGCGGCGAAGGTCCACGTGCAAGATCGCCATGATAAGGCAACTAGCCAAAACTGCATTGCTGTCTTACCGCGACGATGGCCCGCGCCTGATCGAGCGACCAGAACCGCTACGGACTGTCGCCCTGCCATACGACATCCTTCCTCAATATCCGTCGCCCCAACGATACTGCCATGCGATAGCAACTGCCGTCAGTTCGCTTCCTGTGCGGGTCGTGATGCCGGTACTGGCAGAGAGCTTGAGTGAGTTCTGTCGATTGATCGGCAAGGCGACCGTCAAGCCAGCTCGCGTTATCGCCTGCTCGTTATCACTTTTGACGCCGTTGAGGGCCGTGCGGCCGCCCGCGAAATAGAGCCCGTCCAGCGCCATCCATACGCCGGACTGAAACGTGTAGATGACATGTCCCTGCACGGCATAGATCGGAGCCTGCGAGAACGTATTGCCGCCGAAGAAGTCGGTGTTGTTGCTGAAGAAAGTTACGCTTGGGGCTAGCTCGACGGTCCATGGACCCCATGCCTTTGAAATCCCGAACTCGGGCCGGAATGACCAGCGATTTCCGCCTAGGTTGAGCAGCTTCGTGTTGTCATACTGCCCGACCGGCGCGGAGACCTGCATGCTTACTCCGACGATTAGATCCTGCCGATAGCTGGCGAATTCCTTCGCCGAGAGCGCGGGTGCCCCAAACAAGTTGACCGAGAAGCGAAATCGCGGATCGCCCAAGCCCAACGTCTCCCGCTCGCGCGGCTCACCGTTCACGAGGCCATGCGCGGCGAAGGATGATGTCGGCACGATCACATCAAGCTTGGCAGACTGGCCCGCAAGCTCGAAGGACCGAACATAGGCCAGCACCCCGGTGTCGGAGCGGAATGTAGTGTCGGCAATCGCCGTGTTAGGATCGAACGCGAGCTTGCCTTGCGAGTAAGCGTAACCTGCGATCAGAAAATTCAACCCGATAGGCGTATTAGAGTAGGATCGCGGCTCTGCCTCCTGTGCCTTCGCATTGGAGACCACGGACAAAGCGGCGATCATTCCGTATGCCAAGCAGAGAGAGAGCCGGCTTGCGACACGCGCTTCAGGCGCATCGGAGCTTGCGTCGACCACAACGGGCGCATCACTGACCGTCAATTGCACCCCAACGCCATGCCGGTTCATCGAAGCATCCTACCAAGCGACCCTGTCGGTTCAAGGGATCGAACGGTCCATTGGCAACCTTCGTCATCGTTTTATGCTTCAGGCACGAGGAGCTACGCAAAGGCCCAGGGATCTATCTCGCCGAAATCGGTATCCGGGGTAGCGCGGTCCCCGCATAAGTTGCGCCTCGACAGGACCCTTAAGGAACGATGACGAACATCCGGCATCGCAGCGCCCTCGCCCGTTCTCGGTAGGACTACAGAGAGGCCCTATTCACTGTTCTAGGCATATAAGTTTCGACAGGTCGCAATGCGTTTCATGACCCAAATCAACGAGCGGACCGGCCACAGCTTCAAACGTTCACAGCATGAAATGGGATCGGATAACGATGGCTGGCTGCGTCTCAATCGCACTTTCCGTGCTGATCCTGATTGTCATCTTCACAATGTAGCCGAGCGCCTTCCGGCGCTCTCCGTGGGTGAACGGAGTTCCGGTGATATAACTTTTATGGCTTGGCACAAACTGCACTGGCGTTACCGAGTTTTCCCGGCTTACGTCTTCAACCTAAAAGAGAGGACGGTTGCGTTATGCCGGACGACCTACTCTACAAGGTGCTCGCTGTAGTTTTCGGGCTTTGCCCTGTCGCACTGGCAGCCGCCGTTATGTTTATTTCAGGGTAATTCCCCGCAACCTGGCCCGACCGACCACCCGGGCCGGTAGATGGCCCCAGTACCGGCCCCGTGGCCCCAAAAAAGGTGTTGCCGGAGCGCTCGACCAGAGGCCGCCTCAGTTGGCGGCTTCTTTCATTTATTGACGCGATCCCATGTCGCCTCTTGGCCTTTTTCGGAAGTGCCGCGCGGGCTATCGAAAGTCCGGTGTCGGGGTGAAGCGGACGCTACTGTTGCGTGTTCCGACTTCCGTGTTTGACCCAAAGGCGACAATCCATCCTTTCAGGCAGCCGCGCGCACTGGCGATGAAATTGACCAGCGCGGTGCTCGTACCTGCGGGTGGCCGCTATCTCGGTCGTTCTATGCGACCCGCTTTATGCCGGGCGGCTGCCATGTCCCTTCGCCCGGAGGCAAGATCGAAGGTGCTTCGGTCTTCGGCCAGTAGAGCCGCATGACAAGGTAAATCGTGTCGTTTGGAGCAGGCAGCCAGTTGGATTCCTTGTCGGCGCCCGGCGATTTGGCCTGGATGTAAAGCGTGAGCGACCCGTCCGCATTTGTCTTCATGGTCGGCAACATCGGCGAGTTGATCAGATAACGGTTGATCGGGTTTTCGATCAGCAACTGTGACTTGCCGTCATACATGGTCACCGACCAGAAGGCATTCACCGGCGGCAACTGCCCCGCGGGGAATGTCAGCGTGTAATTATTCTTGCTGCCGTCGAGCGTCTGACCGTCGCTGTCGGTGCGCCTGGCGGGATACATCGCCTCCACTGCGTCGTTGCCGTATATGCCACCCTTCGCGCCGGCAGCGCGCTTCAACCAATCGCCGTTGTAAAAAGCACTGTCGCCGAACAGCGAACTGACCCGCCAGCCGTTGATTTCCTTGCCGGCAACATTGGCCAGATATTCGGCGATCTTCTTCTCGCCTTCCTTCATGCCCAAACCGACTTCGACTTTTTGCTCCAACGGCAGGTCCTTGAAGTTGAAGGTTTTGCCGGGTCCGACGCCGATACTGGCAAGCTGCGCGCGTATCTCCTTTTCGTTCTCCTGCGGCGGGGCGAATTGCAGCGCGAAGTCGAGAAACTCGAAGAAGTTCGTCTTCGCGAGTTCCGTGTTGATTTTCGGAAAGTCGATGGCTGGCGCAGCAGCCGTGGTCATCGGCTGCTTCAGGTAGTCGGACAGCGTCTGTGCCTTGTAGCCCGCCTGGACCTTCTTCACGCCGTCGAGGTCGTCAGCACTGAATAGCTGGGTGCGATAGCCCGCCAATGAAAATTGTGTGCTCGACCGGAACACCTTCTTGATGCCGGGCGGGGTCGTGCCCTTCCAGTCCGGCCCGACCACCATGTAATCGCCGGCCTCGCTTCCCGTGGCACGGCTGCCGATATAGCCGTAATTATAGGTATTGCCGTCGCAGAGCATGACCGAGTAGTAGCGCTTGGGGTCCACCGCCGGGACCGAAAGGACGAAAGGCTCTGCCCTCAGGTCCATCCACACGAACGAGTAAGGGGTGTCGCTGTTCGGCGTGACAATAGCGGTGTCCTTGTAGGTGAAGACGTTGGGCTCGTTCTTGATCTGATTGAAGGGGGCTTTGAACTGCCCCGAATTGCGATCGACGGCGTACTCGTACATGACCCCGTAGTTCATCACGATTGGCAGGCCATAGATGAAACCTGCTTCCGCAATGTCTTTTGCCTTGAAAAACCCAGGACGGTCGGCGCTCGTCTGTGCGTGCACTGGGACGGACTTCGCCGTTGAGGCAGTGATTGCAGCCAAGGCGGCCGAACGAAGAAGATCGCGTTTCGTCAGCATTTGAACACTCCTTCCGATTTTGCGACTTGAGCTCAACGTAGACTGGCACGACAAAAGTTAGGCGCACCCTGCGGGTAGGTCTATGCAAAATCAAGCAATCCGTCAGGCTGGATGTCCGTTGTTGGCCCTTTTCGGAAGTGCCGCGCTTGCTATCGAAAGTCCGGTGTCGGGGGTGAAGCGGAACGTTACGGTTGCGCGTTCCGACTTCCGAGTTTGACCCTAAGCGGACGACCGAGAAAAGTTTGGCTGACTTGCCTGTTACGCAGTCCACAAAATCCGAGCTGTACATTAACCTCAGGACCGCGGAGGCGGTCACAAAGTGCCACCGACATTGCTCACCCCCCGCGCCGATCGAGATCGACCCTTATCCTGCTTCGCCTTCGACGGCCGGGACAAGATTCGCTGCGAGAAAGTCTACGAATGCCCTGAGCTTGGGAGCGAGATGGCGGTTCGACGGCCATAGCACCCGAAGCGGTCCGGAGCGATCGGTGTAGTCATCGAGCACGGTGACGAGCAGACCTTCGCGAAGTTGCCGGCTTATGGCGAAGTCCGGCATGTAGGCGATACCCAGGCCTTGCTCGGCCATACAGATCAGCGGCTCAAGCGTACTTGCCACCGCCGTTTTCGGCAGTTCACTCTCGATGCCGGCATGCTCGCCCCGCAGCGGCCATCGCTCGAACTTTCCGCTGGTCGGAAACTTGTGGTGCAGACAGGCATGAGCCCTGAGGTCGTCGGGGGTCAGAGGGACACCCTTGGCCGCCAGATAGGCCGGGGCAGCCACGAGGCGCCGACGATATGTGCCCAAGGCCCTGGACATCATCCGAGTGCAATCAACGGACATGATGAGCTCCAATGAAGCCACGTGGACAATTGATCATCGATGAATTCGAGCTGCTGCGAAGTGTGGCTGGGAAATCTGGATTGCAGCTGCCCCCAGAGATCACGCAGCAGAAGCAGCATCTCCGCAAACGCGACCAACTATTCAAAAAGCTCAAGCTGGACCCCAATAACGAGCATCATGTCGCCTTCCTATGCTCGATTGTTTACGACCATTTATACCTCAATAAGCCGTCCGCTACAGAGATCAAGTTTGGAGACGATAAGGATTTTGACGTGCTTGAACGATTCATAAGGTTCGCGAAGTCGAGCCAATTGAAACGTCCTAGTGTTATCCGCCGTCACTTCATCAAGAAGGATGAGGCAGTGCATGCGGAGCACGGCAACGATACTTCAGCTGATCGTTTCCGCATGCGGCTTAATCGTGCAGCGAAGAAGGCGATTGCCGGGCAAATGAAGTTGACTGCAAAGCGTAAAGCGCGGCTGCAGATCATATTGCCTGAAGTGAAGAAGTTCTTTGGCTCGTCGTACGAAGTTGAACAAGGAGGATCTCCCATGTTCGAGAGTCTTGCTCTACCGGATTGAGTTTTGCTCCGCTGCTTTTAATTCGTCCTCCTGTGTGCGGCCTGTGACGGCCGAATTTATCATATGACAGGAGACGAGATACGAATGACCAATCGAGGTAAAGGACCGCTGGCCGGATGGCGTGGCAGTTTGGAAGAGACGACAGACACGTTTGATATCGAGACGTTTCTGAAGACGGATGGGCCTAAGTCCGCACAGGAGTTTGCTGATCTTACGCGAGCGATTGCCGAGGGCGGAACGTTCGGGGACTATCGGCGAGTTGAAACAGAGGACTCCGAGCGCGAGAATTTCTTCGTGTACGGGCCGAACAGCATCCTCTTCCTGAAAAAGGTGGACCGTTCCAGGCTCGTGCAGGCGATTGAAGCGCTTCGGTTCGTACGCGACGCGGCCGCACAGCAGTATAACTCAAGGCAGGCGGTGGAGTGATGGCCGACCCCTTTGTCTCGTTGCTTGGCGGATTGCCCAAGCTGAAACAAGCAGCACACTCGTCTGATCCAGTAAAATACACTTGCTCGGTAACAATGGGAGGTGATCGAAAGGATTTCCTGCGGTTGCCGGAGTCTGTCGCACGCATCGTCGTTACGATTGGGTGCAACAACGGTTGGGTCATCGAGGAAGAAGAGCCGTTGCAGCGTACACTACGTAGCGTTTTGCAGGCCGTCTCGGAGACAGATCTTCGTGGGCCAGATCTGAGCTTCGTGCCATTTATCGTAGTATTGGAGCGGACGCCCGTAGGGGCATGCTACACAATCCTCTGTCAATACAGGAACGAAGCGGCCCTTGAGCGATATCACGACATAACTTCGGCAATGTTTGAACGGCTCGCTGCAGAGCACTCAATACCCGAGGACCTGCTTTGGGTGTCCACGACGGATGTCGATAGTAGCGAGTTCGCTCACTTGATGGTTCGTACGGCTGGTCGGGATGAAGGTCCTTTCCCGCTATACCCACGGTAGACATCACACGACCTTCGCCCGTAACTAACTATTCGGGCGAAGTTCTTCGCTCGACCGGATCATTGGCATCAATCGATTTGAATCAGAGCGGCCGCAACCGAGACAACGTGCACCGTTCCATGGAGTGACGTCACCGCAATTGGGGCACAGCGATGAAGGATGCGTCGTGGCCTCAGAGGGCATGTGGTCTGGACAATGCGATACCCTCCACGCTCATGCAGGATCGCAAATTGCGTCGTCAACCGAAATTCTGGAACCTGCGCTTGCCGCTGATGCTCCTCGTACAGCTTGATCAGCGGCTCGAGGCATTTGGGTCGAGCGGGGGGGCTTGATCGATAGCCATTTCGATCGTGCGCAAGGCCTCGATATCGCTCGGTTCGTAACAACTCTCTCAGCAAGAGCTTTGGTTTCCGCTGCCTTGCGCTCGCTCGATCGACATACCTCTGGATGACTGGCGTCGGCCTGACGGCTCCTTGTTGTACGCATCACGCGTGGGCAACCGATCTTCGAAAGAGTCAGATCAAAGTCATCTCGTAGCCCGTATTCCCTGGGACCGTCGAGATCCGTTCGGGATCGTCCTTCGATGTGCGCGGGAGGACATGATCGATCCGCATCGTCTTGACGTAGTGTGGCTCGCCGTTGAGGTAACAGACCGCGCAAAGGACCGTGTAAACGGCAAACCTCTGCGCAGCCGTTAATTTGTATCCGACATTCGTTTCGCACCTGAAATTCCTTGGGCGTTAACGAACCCGATATCAGCCGACCTAAGCCGCCTCAATTCGGTGTGAAATGGCTCGAAGTCGCTGCCGCTATATCATCCCTTCTTGGGGTTAATAGTAGTTACCATTGCAAAGGCCGGCAGTCCCGGCGTGACCTGCACCTGCACGTCGACCGCGCGGGCCTCGATCCCCTCGAAAGCGACGGTAGAAACCCGCTGGACCATGCTGCCCCTATCTTCCGCCACCCAAGGTAGCGGAGCGGGCTGCCCAGCGCAAGAACATTAAGGGAACATCCGGGGGCGACGTGCGCCGCCCCCGGATGCGCGGCGATCACAGCATCATCTGCATCGGCTCGGGATAGTAGTGGAAGCCCTCGCCGACCTTGGCGACGTGGCCATAGCCCGGCCAGGCGAAGTGATAGGACATCACTGCCGTCTTGTTCGCGGCCAGCATCTCCAGCAGCTTGACCCGCGAGGCCGCCGCCTGCTTCGGGTCGGTGTCGTAGGAGAACTCCATCCGCGGCCGCTCCAGCAGCAGCACCGCGTGATGCGAGAGATCGCCGAGGAAGGCGAAGGATTTGCCGCCCGAGCTCACCATGAAGATGGTGTGGCCCACGGTGTGGCCGGGCGCTGCGATCGCCTGCACGCCGGGCAGGAATTCCTGGCCATCCTTGAAGAACACGATGCGGTCGCGCACCGGCAGCAGGTTCTTGCGGGCGTGCACGATGAAGTCCTTCAACGGACTGCCCATCTTGCCTTCGTCGGTCCAGAAATCGAGATCGCTCTGCGCGATGTAGTACTGCGCGTTCGGGAATAGCGGCTTGTTGTCGGCATCGACAATGCCGCCGATATGATCGATATGCGCATGCGACAGCACGACGGCGTCGATGTCCTCCGGCTTGATGCCGGCTTCCTTCATGCTCTTCTGCTGCCGGCCGGTGGTCTTGCCGAACAGTTGCGACGTGCCCATGCCGGTATCGAACAGGATCAGCTTGTCGCCGGTGTTGACGATCGGCGAGTTCTGCTCGAGCACGACATTGTCGGGCGAGAGGAAGTTGTCGGACAGCATCTTCTTCACTTCTTCCTTCGGCACGCCGGTGAAGGTGCCGGAGGGATCGCCGAGCGGCAGCGGGCCGTCGGAGACGACGGTCACTTCCGCATCGCCGAGCGTGAAACGGTGCCAATAGGGTGTCTGCGTGCCGAGTTTGGGAGCGCGCGCCTCGGCCGTGCCGCCGAGGATGGTGCTGGCGCCGAGACCGGCGCCAAGCGCGAGCAAGGATCGTCGTGAGACATTGAGCGTCATAACGTCTTCCTCCACATTTTTTATGAGATTTTCGCGTTGATGCCTGCCCATTGACCCGCCGCTTGACCTGACGCAGGCAAGAGAATGCTGCCCTCGCCCGCGCAAGCTGGCAAGAAGAATAAGGCGAACGCTGGCGCGGTCGAACGCTGGCTAAAGCATGATCCGGAAAAGTGTGACGCGGTTTTCCGAAAAGATCATGCTCAAACAAGAGGCTAAAGCGCGATGATGATTCAACCCGATCTCATCGCGCTTTGGAATTCAGCCAGCATGTGCGGCGCACAAGGGAGGGTTATTTGGCGGCGCGCTTCTTCTCGACGGCATCCCAGACCCTGGCCGCGACGTCGGGGCCGTTGAGCCGCTGAATGGCGCGGATGCCGGTCGGCGAGGTGACGTTGATCTCGGTGAGATTGCCGTCGATCACGTCGATGCCGACGAACAGCAGGCCAAGTTCGCGCAGCGCGGGCCCGACGGTGGCGCAGATTTCGCGCTCGCGATCCGAGAGCTCGGTCGCCGCGGCCGCGCCGCCGCGCACCATGTTGGAGCGCAGGTCATCCGGCGCCGGCACGCGGTTGACGGCGCCGGCGAATTCGCCGTCGACCAGGATGATGCGCTTGTCGCCATGCTTCACCTCGGGGAGGAAGCGCTGGATCACCCAGGGCTCCTTGAAGGTGACCGAGAACATGTCGAACAGCGAGCCGAAATTCATGTCCTGCGGCATCACGCGGAACACCGCGGCGCCGCCATGGCCGTGCAACGGTTTCATGACGACGGCGCCATGCTGATCGCGGAATGCGTTGATCTCGTCGAGGTCGCGCGAGATCAGGGTCGGCGGCATCAGCTGCGGGAAATTCATCACGAACAGCTTTTCCGGCGCGTTGCGCACGCTGGCCGGGTCGTTGACCACCAGCGTCTTCGGATGGATGCGCTCGAGGAAATGGGTCGAGGTGATATAGGCGAGGTCGAACGGCGGATCCTGCCGCAGCAGCACGACGTCGAAGCCGTTGAGCGCCTCGCGCTTCGGTTCGCCCAGCGTGAAGTGATTGCCGACCTCGTCGCGCACGGTGAGAGGCTGCACCGGCGCCACCAGCTCCTCGCCGCGCAGCGACAGTCTATCCGGCGTGTAGTAGGAAATGCCGTGGCCGCGCTTCTGCGCCTCGAGCAGCAGCGCAAAGGTGGAATCGCCGCGGATGTTGATGCGCGCGATGGGATCCATCTGGACGGCGATCTTCAATTTCATAAGCGTATCCCGCGAGGTCTGGAGGTAACTTTAAGGGCTGGCGTCGAATGCCGCTAACAGATGGCGCGGCAGGCTCTTCGGCGCAATCAGAACGGCGTCGAATCTGAGATCAAATTCGGCATGCTCGGGATGCGCCATCAGCCAGGCCTGGGCGGCATTGACGATGCGCTGCTGCTGGCGCGGCGTCACCGCATAGGCGGCGTCATCGAGGCTGGCGCGAGCCTTGACCTCGACGAAGGCGAGCAGATTGCGCCGCCGCACCACCAGATCGATCTCGCCATAGGGGGTGCGGAAGCGTCTTGCAAGGATGCGATAGCCCTTCGCGATCAAAAGGGCTGCGGCGCGGCTTTCGGCCGATATGCCGGTGCGGAACGCCGCGACGCGCTCGGGCGAGGCGCTGTCAGTCTTCGCCATTGTCGTCCCCGGCTGTTTTCGCCAGCTCGAGGGCGCGGGCGTAGACCTCGCGGCGCGGCCGGCCCGACAGTTCGACCGCGTGCGCGACCGCATCCTTGACGCTGCCGCGCGCAAGCTGCCCGCGCAGCAGATCGTCGAGTGCGTCCTGGTCCATCACGCCGGCATCATCGGCCGGCGGTCCGACGACCAGCACGAATTCGCCGCGGGTCTCCAGCGCGTCCGCGCCTGCCGCGAGCTCGGCGACCGGCGCGCGCTTGACCTCCTCGTGCAGCTTGGTCAGCTCGCGGCAGATTGCGGCATCGCGCCCGCCCATGATCGCAGCGAGATCACGCAGCGTGTCCTGCACGCGATTGCCCGATTCGAACATCACGAGCGTCGCATCGATCCGCGCCAGCTCGGTGAGCCTCGCGCGTCGCGCCTGCTCCTTCGTTGGCAAAAATCCCTCGAAGAAGAACCGGTCGGTCGGCAGCGCCGCGACCGACAGCGCCGTCAACACCGACGACGGCCCCGGCACCGCGATGACGGCATGCCCGGCGGCGCAGACCTCACGCACCAGCTTGAAGCCGGGATCTGAGATCAGCGGCGTACCGGCGTCCGAGACCAGCGCGATCGAGGCGCCCTGCGCCAGCCGCTCCAGGATCTTCGGCCGCGCCTGCGCGGCGTTGTGCTCGTGATAGGGCGCAAGCTCGGCGGTGATCGCGTAACGCTCGGTCAGCCGGCGCGTGATTCGGGTGTCCTCGCAGGCGATGACGTCGACGCCCGCCAGCGTCTCCAGCGCGCGCAGGGTGATGTCGGAGAGATTTCCGATCGGGGTCGCGACCAGATGGAGCCCGGGCGTAGCCCTTGGCGCGGCCAGCAGCTGGCCGCCGATCGAAAAGGTTTTGGCCGCAGCGCCCGCCGCCGTGGCGTCCGGACTGTGGAGGGAACTGGCTTTTGCGCGCATAATGCCAATCTAGAGGGATGGCAGCGCTTGCGCCACACCCGCAGGGGTGTTGCTTGAAGGTCGCTGCTCCGGAAATGTGGGTCGCGGCAACGGCGCCGCGGGGCCATAATCCTTTTGTTCCGGTTAACTATTCGCCGACAATATGCCTGAATCCACCCGCCTCATCAGAGCTGGATGGAGTCCTGGCCGATCATGGTCGGCCAAGAGAAGAGAGACGATGGAAGGCCCGCACCACTACAAGTCCCCGCCGTCGGGCACGACCCGGCGGACTGCACTTGGCCTTATCCTGGGCGCGCCGCTGCTGTCGGCCTGCTCCGGAATCCAGCAAAGCCTGAGCCAGTTTTCCAGCCCGTTCGGCGGCGGCCAGGATGCAGGGCCCGCCGGCCCGCAGCAACAGCCGCAAGCGGTCGGTACCGGGCAAGTCAAGATCGGGCTGATCCTGCCGCTGTCGGCGTCCGGCAATGCCGGGCTCGCCGCCCAGTCGATGCGGAACGCCGCCGAGATGGCGCTGGCGGAATTTCAGAACCCGAACATTCAGCTGCTGATCAAGGACGATGGCGGCAGTTCGCAAGGCGCGGCGCAGGGCACCCAGCAGGCGCTGTCCGAAGGCGCCGAGATCATTCTGGGACCGCTGTTCGCGGGCTCGGTGCCGGCCACCGCGCAACTGACGCGGCCGCGCGGGACCTCGGTGATCGCATTCTCGACCGATTCAAGCGTGGCCGGACGCGGCGTCTATCTCTTGAGCTTCCTGCCGGAGTCCGACATCAACCGGATCGTCGACTATTCGGCCGGGATCGGTAAGCGCTCGTTCGCTGCGATGGTGCCCGACAACGCCTATGGCAATGTGGTCGAGGCCGCGTTCAAGCAGGCGGTCGGCCGCAAGAACGGCCGCGTCGTCGCGTTCGAGAAATACGGCGCCGATCGCGCAACGCCGGCACGGACCGTGGCGCAGGCGCTCGGCCAGGCTGATGCGCTGCTGATCGCCGACGATGGCGATTCGGTCGTCGCGACCGCCGATGCGCTGACCGCTGCCGGCGCCAATCTGCGCAACATCCAGCTGCTCGGCACCGGGCTGTGGGACAATCCGCGGGTGTTCGCGAGCCCCGTGCTGCAGGGCGGGCTCTATGCCGCGCCCGATCCGTCCGGATTCCGCAGCTTCGCCGGTCGCTATCGCGCCAAATATGGCGGCGAGCCGGTGCGTACCGCGACGCTGGCCTATGATGCCGTCGCGCTGATGGCGGCGCTGGCGCGCACCCAAGGCGCGCAACGCTTCGCGCCGGAGACGCTGACCAATCCATCCGGCTTTGCCGGTATCGATGGTCTGTTCCGCTTCCGCTCCGACGGCACCAATGAGCGCGGCCTGGCGGTCATGAAGGTGGCGTCCGGCGGCGGCACGCCGGTTGCGGGCTCGCCGAAGAGTTTTGGGGCTTAGTTTTCGTCAGGCGGTCAAGCTGCCTTGTCGAGCGCCGGCACCCGCCAGCTACTTTGCATGGGGTTGTTTTCGATATTTTGGCAGCGTGCACGCAGAGCGTTTTCGAGCGAAGTGGATGCCGGTTCGCGTGAAGAAAACGCGTCAAAACAAGAATCTAGAGCCCCGTTCCGATTCATCGGAACGGGATAGGCTCTAGGCGGCGAGATCTGCGACGACCGCGTCGAGCACCGGGAATCCCGACTTCGTGACGCGCAACCGTCCGTCGGCGTCGACGGCGATCGCGCCTTCCTCGCGCAGCATTGTGATCCGCTGCGGGTCGAGCTGGCGGCCGGACAGTGCCGCATAGCGCTTGGGATCGATGCCCTCGGCGAGCCGCAGCCCCATCAGCAAAAATTCGTCGGCGCGCTCTTCGCTGTTGAGGCTGTCATCGGTGACGACGCCGTGACCGCGTTCCTCGACATTCAACAGCCACGCCTCGGGGCGCCGCTCGGTCGCGGTCGCGTGCCTGACGCCATCGATGTCGAGCCGGCCATGCGCGCCGGGGCCGATGCCGGCATATTCCTCGCCGCGCCAGTAGACGAGGTTGTGCTTGCACTCCGCCCCAGTGCGGGCGTGATTGGAGATCTCGTAGGCCGGCAATCCCTCGCGGGCGCAGACTTCTTGTGTCACGTCGTAGAGTGCGCGCGCGGTCGCTTCGTCCGGCGTCTGCAATTTGCCGGCGGCATGCAGCCCGAAGAACGGCGTGCCTTCCTCGATCGTGAGCTGATAGAGCGACAGATGCTCGGCGGCTTCCGAGATTGCCTGCTTCAACTCGCTCGCCCACATCTGCGGCGACTGGTCGGGCCGCGCATAGATCAGATCGAACGAGTAACGGTCGAACGCGCTTCGCGCGATCGCAACCGCGTCGAGCGCCTCGCGCGCGGTGTGCAGGCGGCCCAATGCCTTCAGCGAGGCGTCGTCCAGCGCCTGCACGCCGAGCGAGACGCGGTTGACGCCGGCTACGCGATAGCCGCGAAAGCGCGTCGCCTCGACGCTGGTCGGGTTGGCCTCGAGCGTGACCTCGACGTCGCGCGCCACCGACCAATGCTTGCCGATCGCATCGAGCACGGCGCCGACGGTCTGCGGCTGCATCAGCGAAGGCGTGCCACCGCCGAGGAAGATCGAAGTGACCTCGCGCCCCGGCACCCGCGCGGCCGTGGTCTCGATCTCGCGGGCGAACGCGCGCACGAAGCGCTCCTCATCGATGGGCGCATGCCGCACGTGGCTGTTGAAATCGCAATACGGGCATTTTGACAGGCAGAACGGCCAGTGCACGTAGACGCCGAAGGCTTTTCGTTCAGCGTGGCTCAAGGCAGATCTCCGCGAGCTTCACGAAGGCGCGGGCGCGATGCGACAGGCCGAGCCCTAGCGGCGGCAGGCCGTGCTTCTCGATGCTGGTCATCTCGCCGAAGGTCCGCGTATGGCCGTCGGGCAGGAAGGCCGGATCATAGCCGAAGCCGGCGGTGCCGCGTGGCGGCCAAACCAGGGTTCCATCGGCCCGGGCCTCGACCTCTTCGAGATGGTCGTCGGGCCACGCCACGCACAGCGCGGAGACGAAATGCGCGCCTCGGCGGTCCGGCGCGGTGGCGCCGCGCTCCTGCAGCAGCCGCTCGATCCGCGTCATCGCCGCCATGAAATCCTTGCCCTCGCCGGCCCAGCGCGCCGAGTAGATCCCGGGTGCGCCGTCGAGCGCGTCGACCACGAGGCCGGAATCGTCGGCAAACGCGGGTAGTCCGGTCGCCTTCGCCGCTGATATCGCCTTGATCGCCGCATTGGTGCGAAAACTGTCGCCGGTCTCCTCGGGTTCGGCGAGGCCGAGCTCGCCGGCCGACACCGCCTCCACGCCGTGCGGCGCCAGCAGTTCCCGCATCTCGGCGAGCTTGCCGGGATTATGGGTGGCGATGACGAGCCTTCCGGTGATTCGGCGATGCATGACCAATCTGACTACGCCACCGCGATCTTTTGCAAGTCGACCAGACGCGCGACACCTTTGCGCGCCAGCGCCATCAGCGCCAGGAATTCGCCTTCCGAGAACGGCGTCTTCTCGGCGGTGCCCTGCACCTCGATGATGCGGCCGTCGCCGGTCATGACGAAGTTGGCGTCGGTGTCGGCCTCGGAATCCTCGGCATAGTCGAGGTCGAGGACCGGTGTGCCCTGGTAGATGCCGCAGGAGATCGCCGCCACATTGTCGCGCAACACGTTGGCTTTCAGCATGTTGCGGGTCTTCATCCAGTTGATGCAGTCGGCCAGCGCCACCCAGGCACCGGTGATCGAGGCGGTGCGGGTGCCGCCATCGGCCTGGATGACGTCGCAATCGACTGTGATCTGGCGCTCGCCGAGCGCCTCCAGATCGACGGCCGCGCGCAGCGAGCGGCCGATCAGCCGCTGGATCTCGACCGTGCGCCCGCCCTGCTTGCCGGCGGAGGCCTCGCGGCGGGTGCGTTCCAGGGTGGCGCGCGGCAGCATGCCGTATTCGGCGGTCACCCAGCCGCGGCCCTGGCCCTTCAGCCAGGGCGGCAGCCGCTCTTCCAGCGTGGCGGTCACGAGCACATGGGTGTCGCCGAATTTCACCATGCAGGAACCCTCGGCATATTTAACGACGCCGCGTTCCAGCGACACGGGACGCAGTTCATCGGGCGCACGGCGGCTTGGCCGCATGAAATCCTCCAAGAATCCGAGATATATGGCTGGGCGTGCTTGTAGGAGGGGGAACGGGCAGCGGCAAGGGTTTTCGGCCCCGGGTTGGCCCGGTACCGGGGGGCTGAATGCATGCTTGTCACCGGCCTCCGGGAGCGACAAATTAGGCAGCAATTGTGAGGGACTGGAGTGTGACTCATCACGATCCGATTGGCCTGATCGCACCGCATGCGGGGCTCGCCCAGCTCAACGAGCGGTCGCGCGACATTTTTCGCCAAATCGTCGAGAGCTACCTTGCGACCGGTGAGCCGGTCGGCTCGCGCAACATCTCGCGTCTGATCGCATTACCGTTGTCACCGGCCTCGGTCCGCAACGTGATGTCGGACCTCGAGCAGCTCGGCCTGATCTATGCGCCGCACACCTCGGCGGGCCGGCTGCCGACCGAACTCGGCCTGCGTTTCTTCGTCGACGCCCTGATGCAGGTCGGCGACCTCACCGAGGCCGAGCGGCAATCGATCCAGACCCAGCTTGCCGCCGTCGGCCGTGCGCAATCCGTCGAGGCGGCGCTTGGCGAAGCGCTGACGCAGCTGTCGGGGCTGACCCGTGCCGCGGCGGTGGTGCTGACGCAAAAGTCGAATGCGCGGCTGAAGCATATCGAATTCGTGCGGCTGGAGCCGGAGAAGGCGCTGGTCGTGCTGGTCGGCGAAGACGGCCAGGTCGAAAACCGTGTACTGGCGCTGCCGCCGGGCGTGCCGTCCTCGGCGCTGACCGAAGCGACCAATTTCCTCAATGCGCGGATTCGCGGCCGGACGCTGGCCGAAGCGCGGCTCGAGCTCGAGACGGCGTTGACGCAAAACCGCGCCGAGCTCGACCAGCTCACGCAAAAAGTCGTCGCGGCCGGCATCGCGAGCTGGTCCGGCGGCGCGAACGAGGACCGCCAGCTGATCGTGCGCGGCCACGCCAATCTGCTCGAGGATCTGCACGCGCTCGACGATCTCGAGCGCATCAAGTCGCTGTTCGACGATCTCGAGACCAAGCGCGGCGTGATCGATCTGCTCGGCCGCGCCGAACGCGGCGAAGGCGTGCGGATTTTCATCGGTTCGGAGAACAAGCTGTTCTCGCTGTCGGGTTCCTCCACCATCATCGCGCCATACGGCGACGCCCAGGGCCGGATCGTCGGCGTGCTCGGCGTGATCGGACCGACGCGGCTGAACTATGCGCGGGTGATCCCGACGGTGGATTATGCCGCGCGGATCGTCAGCAAGATGCTGGGTGGCTGATCGGAGCGAAATTCGGTTTCATTTGACGGGTTTCCTGACGCGAAGTGGAGGTGCGCTGGCCCTAACCGGTATGTTGCGCTTGATTTTCGCCGCTCAAAGCACGATATCCCGGGCAGCAATCCCCAAGATTTGAACCGACGCGAGTTTTCGAGAAGGTAAGCCATGACTGATCCGAACCGGGCCAATGACAACACCGAGAATTCGGCGCCGACGGGTGAGCCCGTGGTCTCGAAGCCCTACATCATGCCTGACGATCCCGAGGTGGGATCGGCCGAGGCGCTGACCAAGGAACTCGCCGAGGCGCGCGACCGGACGCTGCGCACGCTGGCCGAGATGGAGAACCTCCGTCAGCGCACCCGCCGCGAGGTTGCCGACGCCAAGACCTATGGCATCACCGGCTTCGCCCGTGACGTGCTCGATATCGCCGACAATCTGCAGCGCGCGCTCGACGCCGTGCCGGCCGAGACCAAGGAAGCCGCCGACCCCGGCCTGAAGGCGCTGCTCGAAGGCGTCGAGCTGACCGAACGTTCGCTGCTCAACACGCTGGAGAAGAACGGCGTCAAGAAGTTCGACCCGATCGGCGAGAAGTTCGATCCGAACTTCCAGCAGGCGATGTTCGAGGTGCCTGATCCGTCAGTGCCGTCGGGCACCGTGGTGCAGGTCGTGCAAGCCGGCTACATGATCGGCGAGCGCATCCTGCGTCCGGCGCTGGTCGGCGTCTCGAAGGGCGGCGCCAAGGCCGCCCCAAGCGCCGACATCACCGCCTGATCCAATGTCTCACGCGATATCCGACGACTGGATGCGCTTGACGCCGGCCTTGTCCATGTCGGACCAGGCCTTGGCCAGCGATCCCTGGGTGTCGATGCCGCGGCAGGCATCCTCCACCACAAAGGTTTCGAAGTCGGCCTTGCGCGCATCGAGCGCGGTCCAGGCCACGCAGAAATCGGTGGCGAGCCCGGCGACGAACACGCGATTGATCTTGCGCGCCGTCAGATAGGCGCCAAGCCCGGTGGTGGTCTTGCCATCGGCTTCGGTGAAGGCGGAGTAGCTGTCGACGTCCTTGTGAAAACCCTTGCGGATGATCAGCTCGGCCTGCGGAATCGCGAGTTCTTTCGACAGCGCGGCGCCGTCGGTGCCTTGCACGCAGTGGTCAGGCCACAGCACCTGCTTGCCATAGGCAAGGTCGATGGTCTCGAACGGTTTCTTGCCGGCATGGACCGAGGCAAAGGAGACGTGGCCGGGCGTGTGCCAGTCCTGCGTCATGACCACATTGGCAAAGCTCTTGGCGATCTTGTTGATCACCGGCACGACCTGCTCGCCGTCCTTCACCGCGAGGCTGCCGCCGGGCAGGAAGCAGTTCTGCACGTCGATCACGAGCAGCGCTGAGCCGTCGTCAGGCTTGATCGCGGCCGCCCAGAGATTCCTGGGAACCAGCGTCGCAAGCGCCATCGAGCCAAGGATCGTGCCAAGGCCTGCAACAATCTGTCGTCGATCCAACATCGCGCCCTCCTCGCTTTGTGTGATATCGCGCGAGGAGGCTAGTTCCGTTCGCGGAGCTGCGAAAGTCCGATTTTTCTGAGGGCTCGACGAAAGAGATCAGCCGCGCGGCTGGATGCCGTCGCGCACCGCGCGGAAGCGCGGGAAGGCCTTCTCCCAATCGGTGCGCGGCGAGCTGCCGATGATGCGCATCGAGGTTTGCGCGCCGAACCGCAGCCACTGCACGATGGTCACCGGGGTGTTGTCCTTGCCGCTGACGGCGTCGATCCGGGTCTCGAAGCCGGCCTGGCCGTCGATACGGATCGGCTCGGACATGGTGATCCGCCCGTCGCGCACGCCGGGGATGGTGGTCGCGATCTGCTGGGCGAAGCGGCCGCGATCATCTGGCGTGGCCGGGGCCGAGCCGATGATGCCAAGCAGCAAGAAGGGCTTGGTCTCGAGGGCCTTCTCGTCGCCGTCGGCCAACAGCAGTGCCGCGCCCGGCGCCAGCATGCGGATATTCTTGAAACCGCTGAGCTCGGTGACCTTGAACGGCATCATGCCGAGCTGCTCGTCGACCGGCACCTCGTTGCGGATCTGGGCGGTGGCGAACATCTGCCGCACGGCGTCGTCGGTGTAGATCTTGCTCGCATTCTCCGGCACCTGCACCGCGACATAGCCGGAGAAGGTCGGCCCCGGCAGGATCATGGAATAGCGCCGCACATTGCTGGCGCCGTCGCGCCCGCTCTCCACCGTGTAGTAGGCAAGGCCGGCCGGCGTCTCGAGGCTCTCGGGCTTGATATTCCCGGTGCCGGCGGGATTGGCCTTGAACGCGCTCACGACCTCGGCGTAGGCGTCCGCGGGCAGGTCGGCGATCAGGACCTTCACGCCCTGGTCCTCGGTCTCGAAGCCGATGAACGACTTGGCCCGGTTGAGGCCCACCAGCGGCTTCATCCCGACATGCGCGCCCGGCGGAAACACCACGTCGGCGGCGAAGCCACGACAGGTGGCAGCAATCAGCAAGGCAACCGCAACGAGAACTCGAAAAGGCATCATGGGGGGATCTACCGGTTTTGCTTGGTGGCCACGCAACGGGGCCGGTGCAGGGCTGGATGGCCTCTTTCAGTCGGACCGCTTTTAGCGGTTTTGATGTCCCTGCAACAGGCCACCAAATCTCCGCTCAGGGCCCGCGGGCCCGATTCCATGGGCTTTTCGCCCTGATTGGCTGGCACTTTTCAGCTTCCCGACGTTTCCACGAGCCCACCGCCTGCGGCGGGCCAGCGGCCAAACAGCGCGCCTCGGCCGTGCGCCGCTCTCGCATACGACGTTTGTGAGTATTCACTCAACAGCGATGACGTCGCGCGGCGGACGTTCGCGGCCGACGGCGCCCTGAATCATTGCGGATTTGTTAACTTGGCTTGGGCGTAGCTTGGGCCCGTCTCGGGGCGTGCCTTGGGCTCGCTACGGACTCGCTTCGGGCCTGAACCGGCGCCGCAGTCGGGCTGACACAATCTTTCAAACGTCAGTCTTTTCAGGCCTCAACGTTGCGTCCAGTCCTTGCGGGCAGGACCCTCTCTCCTATATCAGGCTCACCGTCGCAATATCGCGAGTATGTGAACGTCTGGGGGTTCGGTACGGAGCGCCGTCAGGGCCCAACCAACCTGCCGCAACAAATGAGGATATCAAAACCATGGGTAAGGTCATTGGGATCGACCTCGGCACGACGAATTCGTGCGTTGCCGTTATGGATGGCAAAAACGCCAAGGTGATCGAGAACGCGGAAGGCATGCGGACGACGCCGTCGATCGTTGCTTTCACTGACGATGGCGAGCGCCTCGTCGGCCAGCCGGCGAAGCGCCAGGCGGTGACTAATCCCGAGCGTACGTTCTTTGCGGTGAAGCGCCTCATCGGCCGCCGCTATGACGACCCGATGGTCGAGAAGGACAAGAAGCTCGTTCCCTACAAGATCGTCAAGGCATCGAACGGCGACGCTTGGGTCGAAGCCGATGGCAAGACCTATTCGCCCTCGCAGGTCTCGGCCTTCATCCTGCAGAAGATGAAGGAGACCGCTGAGGCGCATCTCGGCCAGAAGGTCGAGCAGGCCGTCATCACCGTGCCCGCTTATTTCAACGACGCACAGCGTCAGGCCACCAAGGACGCCGGCAAGATCGCCGGCCTCGAAGTGCTGCGCATCATCAACGAGCCGACCGCTGCCGCGCTCGCCTACGGTCTCGATAAGTCGAAGACCGGCACGATCGCCGTGTACGATCTCGGCGGCGGCACCTTCGACGTCTCGATCCTCGAGATCGGCGACGGCGTGTTCGAGGTGAAGTCGACCAATGGCGACACTTTCCTCGGCGGTGAAGATTTCGACATGCGCCTCGTTGGTTATCTGGCCGACGAGTTCCAGAAGGAGCAGGGCATCAACCTGCGCAACGACAAGCTCGCCTTGCAGCGCCTGAAGGAAGCCGCTGAAAAGGCCAAGATCGAGCTGTCGTCGACCACGCAGACCGAAATCAATCTGCCGTTCATCACGGCTGACCAGACCGGTCCGAAGCATCTGACGATGAAGCTGACCCGCGCCAAGTTCGAGGCGCTGGTGGCCGACCTCGTCGAGAAGACCATCGAGCCGTGCCGCAAGGCGCTGAAGGATGCCGGCCTGACCGCCGGCGAGATCGGCGAAGTGGTGCTGGTCGGCGGCATGACCCGCATGCCGAAGATCCAGGAAGTGGTGAAGCAGTTCTTCGGCAAGGAGCCGCACAAGGGCGTCAACCCCGACGAAGTCGTCGCGATCGGCGCTGCGATCCAGGCCGGCGTGCTGCAGGGCGACGTCAAGGACGTGCTGCTGCTCGACGTGACCCCGCTGTCGCTGGGCATCGAGACGCTGGGCGGTGTGTTCACCCGCATCATCGACCGCAACACCACGATCCCGACCAAGAAGAGCCAGGTGTTCTCGACGGCCGAAGACAATCAGGGCGCCGTCACCATCCGCGTCTTCCAGGGCGAGCGTGAAATGGCGGCCGACAACAAGATGCTCGGCCAGTTCGACCTGATGGGCATTCCGCCGGCTCCGCGCGGCATGCCGCAGATCGAGGTGACCTTCGACATCGACGCCAACGGCATCGTCAACGTCTCGGCCAAGGACAAGGCGACCGGCAAGGAACAGCAGATTCGGATCCAGGCATCCGGCGGTCTGTCCGAAGCCGACATCGACAAGATGGTCAAGGACGCCGAGGCCAATGCGGCCGAGGACAAGAAGCGCCGCGAGGCAGTCGACGCCAAGAACCACGCCGACGGTCTGGTTCATTCGACCGAGAAGGCTTTGGCCGAGCACGGCTCGAAGATTCCGGACACCGACCGCCGCGCAATCGAAGACGCCGTCAGCGACCTCAAGGAAGCGCTGAAGGGCGACGACGCCGAGGCGATCAAGGCCAAGACCAACACGCTGGCGCAGGCTTCGATGAAGCTCGGCGAAGCCATGTACAAGCAGCAGGCCGAGGCCGATGCGGCCAAGGACGCTGCCAAGGATGACGTCGTCGACGCGGAGTTCACCGAGGTCGACGACGACAAGAACAACAAGAAGTCTGCTTAAGCGGGTTTGAGATGATGACCCTCGCACCAAAGAGCACGCGACGCGTCTCGGAGGAGTGGGGGTCATTTTTCTTTAAGGCGATCGCTGCATCTTCCAGACAGGCGCAATCCCTACAAGCGCAATCCTTGGCGATGGCGATGAACTCCGGACGGAATTGAAGGATGTCGACCAAGCGCTGCTATTACGAGACCCTCGAGGTCGAGCGGAACGCGGACGAGACTAAGCTGAAAACGGCTTTCCGCAAGCTCGCGATGAAGTGGCATCCGGACAAGAATCCGGGCGACTCCAGCAGCGAGGTCCGGTTCAAGGAAATCAACGAAGCCTATGAGGTGTTGAAGGACGGCGACAAGCGCGCCGCCTATGACCGCTTCGGCCATGCCGCTTTCGAGCAAGGCATGGGCGGCGGCGGTCCCGGCTTCGGCGCCGGCTTCGCCTCGTCCTTCTCCGACATTTTCGAGGACCTGTTCGGCATGGCCGGGCAGCGCCGCGGCGGCGGCGGCCGCGAGCGCGGCGCCGACCTGCGCTACAACATGGAGATCACGCTCGAGGACGCTTTCCAGGGCAAGACCGCGCAGATCGAGATCCCGGTCTCGGTCACCTGCGAATCCTGCTCGGGCACCGGCGCCAAGGCCGGCACCAAGCCGAAGACCTGCTCGCATTGTGGTGGCGCCGGCCGTATCCGGCAGGCCCAGGGCTTCTTCACGCTGGAGCGGACCTGCCCCGGCTGCCAGGGCCGCGGCCAGATGATCGAGGACGCCTGCACCTCCTGCGCCGGTTCCGGCCGGGTGACGCGCGACCGCGCGCTGTCGGTCAACATTCCTCCGGGAGTCGAGGACGGCACCCGCATTCGTCTCGCCGGCGAAGGCGAGGCCGGTGTCCGCGGTGGCCCGCCCGGCGACCTCTACATCTTCCTGTCGCTGACCACGCATCAATTCTTCCAGCGCGACGGCGCCGACCTGCACTGCCGCGTGCCGATCTCGATGGTCACAGCGGCACTCGGCGGCGAGTTCGAGGTGCCGACCATCGACAAGGGCAAGACCAAGGTGAAGGTGCCTTCCGGCACCCAGTCGGGCCGACGATTCCGCATCGCATCAAAGGGTATGCCGGTGCTCCGCTCGCGCCAGACCGGCGACATGTATGTCCAGGTCGTGGTCGAAACGCCGCAGAATCTGACCAAGAAGCAGCAGGAATTGCTGATGGAGTTCGAAAAGCTGTCGTCCGGTGCAACCCAGCCGGAGGCGGCGGGTTTCTTCTCTAAGGTCAAGGACTTCTTCGGAAACCGCACCACCCAGTAGTTGTCGTCGCGCTTGACCGTAACGGCTTCGATCTATACGTCTTTATGACCGTTTTCTGACAACCGCTCGATTGTGCGGTCCCGCCTGGTAGCGACATGCCCCTGCAATCGTCCGTGCGTGCGTCGAAGAAGCCCCTCCGTCTCGACGACGAGGTTCGTTTTCTCCGTTCATGGATGGAGAAGCCGCTGCATATGGGCGCGGTGATGCCGTCAGGACGGCTGCTGGCCCGCACCATGGCGCAATATGTCGATGCTGATGCGGAAGGTCCGGTGGTCGAGCTTGGACCCGGCACCGGGGCGATCACCAACGCGCTGATCGAGCATGGCGTCGATCAAAAGCGGCTCGTGCTGGTCGAATACAATCCCGGTTTCTGCGCATTGCTGCGCGAACGCTATCCGCAGGCCAAGGTGGTCCAGGGTGACGCCTACAGGCTTCGCGATACGCTGTGGGAGGTGCTGAAGTCTCCGGCCTCCGCGATGGTCTCCGGCCTGCCGCTGGTCACCAAGCCGATGTTGACCCGTCTCAGGCTGGTTCGCGACGCCTTCCTGGCGCTCGCTCCCGGTGCGCCCTTCGTGCAGTTCACCTATTCGGTGGTGCCCCCGATTCCGAAGTCGCTGCCCGGCGTGTCCACAGAGGCGTCCGAGCGGATCTGGATGAACCTTCCGCCCGCGCGGGTCTGGGTGTATCGCAAGGGCTGATCGCCCTGCGGTGTCGCGCTGGGCGGCGCGCGCCCTAACCGCGATTTCGAAATGTCCGCGCTGAAAATCCTCGTGATCCCGGGATCGCTTCGATCCGGCTCGCTCAATACGAAGCTGGCTGCCGTGCTGGCACATGAGCTCGCGCAGCTGGGGGCCGACGTCACGCGCATCTCGCTCGGCGATTTTCCGCTGCCGATCTATGACGGCGACCTGCAGGCGAAATCGGGCGTGCCGCAGCATGCCGTCAATTTGAAGCGGATGATCGGCGCCCACCATGGCGTCCTGATCGTGACGCCAGAATACAATTCCTCGGTGCCGGCGCTGGTGAAGAACACCATCGACTGGGTAAGCCGCGTGCAGGATCCGCACGAGGCCCGCGGCCAGGTGTTCCATGGCCGCGCTTTCGCGATCGCAGCCGCATCCGGCAACCGGCTCGGCGGCACGCGCGCGCTGGCGGCGCTGCGCCTGATCCTGTCGGCGTGCCACGCCACCGTGATCCCGAGCCAGCTCGCGCTGTCATTCGCCGAGCAGGCCTATGACGATATGGATCATCTGAAGCACCAGGCCGACATCGACGCGATGCGGGGACTGGTGCGGCAGCTGGTCGACTATTCCCAACGCATGATGTGAGGTGACATGCACCCAGCCAAGATCGCTCCAAGAGACCGGTTGATTGCAGCGCTCGACCTGCCGTCCGTCGCTAGCGCCGAGGCGATGATCGACAGGCTCGGCGACAGCGTCACCTTCTACAAGATCGGTTATCAGCTCGGTTATGCCGGCGGCCTCACGCTCGCGAAGCAGCTCGCAGGCAGCGGCAAGAAGGTGTTTCTCGATCTCAAGCTGCACGACATCGGCAATACGGTCGCGCGCGGGGTCGAAAGCGTCGCTGGTCTCGGCGCCACCTTCCTCACCGTGCATGCCTATCCGCAGACCATGAAGGCGGCAGTCGAGGCGCGCGCCGGCTCTACCCTGAAGATCCTCGCGGTGACGGTGCTGACCTCCTACGATGACAACGATCTTCAGGCCGCGGGCTACCGCCTCAGCGTCTCCGATCTCGTCGAAGCGCGCGCCAGGCAGGCGCAGGCGCTCGGTGTCGACGGTCTCGTCAGCTCGCCCGAGGAAGCCGCAGCCTTGCGCAAGATCGTGGGCGTTCAGATGAACCTGGTGACGCCGGGCATCCGCCCCGCGGGCTCCGCGACCGGCGACCAGAAGCGCATCATGACGCCGGCCCGTGCGATCGCCGCCGGCGCCGACTATCTGGTGGTCGGGCGTCCGGTGATGGAAGCTGCCGATCCGAAGGCCGCAGCCGAAGCCATTCACGCCGAAATCGCCGAGGCGCTCGCCTGAACAACAACGAGGGAGAACAGAGATGGCGAAGGGATACTGGATTGGACGCGTCGACGTTCACAATGAAGAGGGCTACAAGCCCTACATCGCGGCGAACCCGGCGATCTTCCAGAAATTCGGCGGCAAGTTCATTGTTCGCGGCGGCAAGTTCACCGGCGTCGAGGGCCAGAGCCGCTCGCGCAACGTCGTGATCGAATTCCCGGACTATCAGACCGCGCTCGCCTGCTACAACTCGCCGGAATACCAGGCCAACCTCAAGGTGCGGCAGCCGCATTCGATCGCCGACCTGATCATCATCGAGGGGCACGACAGCCCGTAGCCCGGACACCAGGCCGCCGGCTCGATTGCCGGGAACAGCCGTGGGATTCGTCCGTTAGAGCCATGATTTCGGCCCGGAAAAGCGGTTTCCCCTTTTCCGGATCATGCTTTATACGGCCTGCAGAGGTGAGCCATGGCTGACATGCGTCTGATTGTTGCGGGAGCCGGCGGCCGGATGGGCCGCACGCTGACGCGGGTGATTTCCGAAACCCCGGGGGCGGTGCTGGTCGGCGCGCTGGAAGCGCCGGGCTCGGAGCTGCTCGGCAAGGACGCCGGCGTGCTCGCCGGCCTTCCCGCCAATGGCGTCGCGCTGTCGGCCGATCTGTGGTCGATGTCGGCGGGCGCCGACGGCATCCTGGATTTCACCGTACCGGCCGCGACCATCGCCAATGTCGCGATCGCGGCCGAGCGCGGCCTCGTCCACGTCATCGGCACCACCGGCATGTCGCAGTCCGACGATGCGGTGATCCGGAGCGTCACCGACCGTGCCATCGTCGTGAAGTCGGGCAATATGAGCCTCGGCGTCAATCTGCTCGCCGCGCTGGTCAAGCGCGTCGCGCAATCGCTCGACCAGAGTTTTGACATCGAAATTCTCGAGCTGCACCACAAGTCCAAGATCGATGCGCCGTCGGGCACCGCCCTGATGCTCGGCGAAGCCGCCGCTGCCGGACGCAAGATCGCGCTCGATCAGCATTGGGCGCGGGGCCGCGATGGCCTGACCGGCGCGCGGCGTGCGGGCGATATCGGCTTTGCCTCGTTGCGCGGCGGCACCGCGGCCGGCGATCACAGCGTGATCTTTGCCGGTCCCTCGGAGCGCATCACGCTGTCGCATCATGCCGAGGACCGCGCGCTGTTCGCGCAGGGCGCGCTGAAGGCGGCGCTGTGGGCACATGGCAAGAAGCCCGGCATGTACTCGATGGCCGACGTGCTCGGGTTGAGCGACTGAGATCGCCCGACGAGATCAAATCCAGCTAAGCGAAACGGAATCTGAAATGAGTGATCGTCTTCTTGTGCTCGTTCGTCACGGTCAGAGCGAATGGAATCTGAAGAACCTGTTCACCGGGTGGAAGGACCCTGATCTCACCGAGCAGGGCGTCGCCGAGGCCAAGGACGCCGGCCGCAAGCTGAAGGCGCAGGACCTGTCGTTCGACGTTGCCTTCACCTCCGACCTGACGCGCGCGCAGCACACGCTGAAGCTGATGCTCGCCGAGATCGGCCAGACCGGATTGCCGACCACGAGGAATCTGGCGCTCAATGAACGCGACTATGGCGATCTCTCCGGCCTCAACAAGGACGACGCCCGCAAGAAGTGGGGCGAGGACCAGGTCCTGATCTGGCGCCGTTCCTACGACGTGCCGCCGCCCGGCGGCGAAAGCCTGAAGGACACGCTGGCGCGCACGCTGCCCTATTATGTGCAGGAGATCCTGCCCGGCGTGCTGCGCGGCCAACGCACGCTGATCGCCGCCCACGGCAATTCGCTGCGCGCGCTGATCATGGTGCTGGAGAAGCTTTCGCCGGAGCAGATTCTCAAGCGCGAGCTCGCGACCGGCGCTCCGGTGGTCTATCGGCTCAACGCCGATTCCACGGTTGCATCGAAGGTCGATCTCGCGGCGTAGGCTGAGGAGGCGATCAGCCTCTTCGATCCGTCATCCTGAGGAGCGCGAAGCGCGTCTCGAAGGATGCACGGCCACTGGCCGGGCCGTCGACCCTTCGAGACGCGCGCATAAGCGCGCTCCTCAGGGTGACGGTGAGAGGCCGGACGCTTCGCTTGAAGACGATCAGTGCAAGCCCACCTGGCCGGCTTCCCAGCCGAGCATTGCCTGCTTGCGGGTGATGCCCCAGTGATAGCCGGTCAGCGCACCGCTCTTGCCGAGTGCGCGATGGCAGGGCACCACGAACGACACCGGGTTGCGGCCGACCGCGGCGCCGACGGCGCGCGAGGCCTTCGGGTTGCTGATCTTGCAGGCGATGTCGGAATAGCTCACCGCGCGACCCATCGGCACTTTGAGCAGCGTTTCCCACACCCGCACCTCGAAGTCGGTGCCGATCAGGACCACGCGCAGGGGCTGGTCCGCCCGCCACAGCCGTGTATCGAACACGCGCTGCGCCAGTGCGGTGGTGCCGCCGGTGTCCTCGACAAAGGTCGCGTTCGGCCAGCGCCGCTTCATGTCGGCAAATGAGGTCTGCTCATCGCCGGGATCGGCGAAGGCAAGCCCAGCGAGCCCGCGGTCCGTTGCGATCACGATCGCGGTGCCGAACGGCGAGGGATGGAAGCCGTAGCGCAGCGTCATGCCGCCGCCGCCGGTCTTCCATTCGCCGGGCGACATCGCCTCATGCGTGACGAACAGATCGTGCAGCCGTCCCGGCCCCGACAGGCCCGAGTCGAGCGCCGCGTCGAGCACGCTTGCGGAATCGCGCAGCAGGTGCTTGGCGTGATCGAGCGTCAGCGCCTGCATGAAAGCCTTCGGCGTCAGCCCGGCCCAGCGGCGGAACAGATGGTGCAGTTCATCGGGCGTGACGGCGGCGGCATCCGCCATCGCTTCGATGGTCGGCTGCGTGCGCCATTGCTCCGAGATGAACGCGATGGCGCGCCGCACCGAATCATAGTCGCGCAGCGCGGCGTTCTGGGGGCCCGGCTTGGCTAGGCGCTGGTCATGTATGGCGAGTGTCATCATGGTGTCTGATTTAGGAGCCATGGCGCATCCAAACCACCCGATTTCTGACAAGCATGATCCGGAAAAGTGGGGACCGGTTTTCCGACAAGATCATGCTCAAATGAGCTTACTCAAGCGATGGGGTTGTAGGTCGGGCCGCGTTTCGCGGTGTTCAGCGCCGCCGTCAAGGCTTTGGAAAAGCTAGCCTTTTCATCGGGGCTGAGGAAGCTGCCGATGCTGATCCGGCGGCCCCGGGACACCAGATAAAGCCGCTCGATGCCGAATTCTTCGTGCGAGATCTGCTCGAACCGCACCCAGAGCGGATTGAGCACCCATTCCGCCACATGGCCGCGGTGACTGATCCGGCGGACCCGCAGTTCCGACGGCGTCACCGTGATCTCCTCGCTCGCTCTGGCGGTACGGAAATTGACCTTGAACGCCCAGTAGATCACCAGCACGTCGAGCCAGAAGAAGCCGAAGATCGGCCAGGCGCCCAGCCACCAGAACACCACGCCGGCGATGAAGCTGACCACGGTGACGAACGACATCAGCACGATAAAGCCCGTGCGGTTCAGCGAGCGGTGCGGCGTCAGCAATGCCGAGAACAGCTTTGGCTCGGCCCCGGCGTCATCAGCCTCGAGGTCACCAGTCTCAACATTACTGGCCCTGAGGTCGTCGCTCGGATCAAAGTCGTTGCCTGCGGTCATGACGTATCAGTATATCCCGTTCATGGCCAAAATCATCCGCCCTCAACGCGCCAGCTCATCAAGCGTTCGGTCCGCGCCGAAGAAGGCCGCGAAAACGCCAAAGCCGCCGCCCAAACGCGCGGCAAAGACGGCGGCCAAGAGGGCCGTCAAGAAGGCCGCAAAACCAAAGCCGTGGACGGCAGAGGAGGTCTACGAGGCCTTCGACCGGTTCCGCAAAGCCAATCCCGAGCCGAAGGGCGAGCTCGAGCATCTCAACCCCTACACGCTGCTGGTTGCGGTGGTGCTGTCGGCACAGGCGACCGACGCCGGCGTCAACAAGGCGACACGGGCGTTGTTTGCGATCGCTGACACGCCGGAGAAGATGCTTGTGCTCGGCGAAGACAAAGTGCGCGAGTACATCAAGACCATCGGGCTCTATCGCAACAAGGCGAAGAACGTCATCGCGCTTTCTGAGAAGTTGATCGCCGAATTCGGCAGCGAGGTGCCGCGCACCCGCGCCGAGATCGAGTCATTGCCCGGTGCCGGTCGCAAGACCGCGAATGTCGTGCTCAACATGGCATTCGGCGAACACACGATGGCGGTCGACACCCATGTGTTTCGCGTCGGCAACCGCACCGGGCTCGCGCCCGGCAAGACGCCGCTCGAGGTCGAGCTCGAACTCGAGAAGGTGATCCCGACCGAGTTCATGCTGCACGCCCATCACTGGCTGATCCTGCATGGCCGCTATACCTGCCTCGCCCGCGGGCCGCGTTGCGAAGTATGTCTGATCAATGATCTTTGCCGGTGGCCGGAAAAGACCATCTGAGCCATGATCGTCTTCATGTGCTAACCGATTGTCTCGCGTTCCGGCGTAACCGAGGGAGTGAGGCGTGACAGAGCAGGTTCAGGGCGGTCCGTCACAAGCCAGTCAGACCGCGCCTGCACCGGTACCGGCGCCAGCCAAGCCGCAGCCTGCGGCGAGCAATTTCTGGGGCCGCTTCGCCATTCCGCTGTTTGCCGTGCTCGCCGCGCTCACCTTTGTCGCGGTGGCGACCACGCGCTGGGATGCGTGGGTCGGCAGCGCCACGATCCAGACCACCGATGATGCCTATGTGCGCGCCGAGCTGACCCAGCTCTCCAGCCGCGTGTCCGGCGAAGTTCTGACCGTCGCTATCTCCGATTTCCAGCGCGTCAAGGCCGGCGATCTGCTGGTGCAGATCGATCCCGCGGACTACCAGGCCCAGGTCGCGCAGGCCGAGGCCGGCGTGGTCGGCGCGCAGGCCGTGCTCGACAACCTCAACAACCAGGTCGAGCTGCAATATGCGACCATCGCGCAGGCCGAGGCTTCGCGATTGTCCGCGGAGGCGCAGCAGACGTTGGCTCGCCAGGAGCAAGAGCGTCAGCAGTCGCTGTCGCAAACCGATGCCGGCACGCGGCAACGGCTCGAGCAGGCAACCGCATCCTATGCCAAGGCAGAGGCCGATGTTCAGGCCAGCCGCGCGGTGATCGCTGCGCAGCGCCATCAGCTCGAGGTCCTGCAGGGCACCAAGAAGCAGCGCGCCGCCGATCTCGACGCCGCCAAGGCGCAGCTCGCTCAGGCCAGGCTCAAGCTCGGCTACACGAAGATCGTAGCGCCGTTCGACGGCGTCACCGGCGAGCGCCAGGTGCAGCCGGGCGACTACGTCAACATCGGCACCAATCTGATCAATGTCGTGCCGCTGCCAAACGTCTATGTGATCGCCAATTACAAGGAAACCCAGCTGACCAACGTCAGGCCGGGCCAGCCGGTCGAGGTCACCGTGGATACTTTCTCCGGCCAGAAGCTGCGCGGCGTCGTCGAGCGCATCGCGCCGGCGAGCGGATCGCAATTCGCACTGCTGCCGCCCGACAACGCCACCGGCAATTTCACCAAGGTGGTGCAGCGCATCCCGGTGCGGATCCAGTTCGAGAAGAACCAGCCCTTGCTCGAGCGGCTACTGCCGGGCATGTCGGTCGTCACGCGGATCAACACCGGCGAGGCGGCCGCCAATGGTGGAAAGTGACGACCGCGGTCATGGTCCGGTCTCGCGCGGCGACATCGCGCGCTTTCCGCTGTTCGCCGTGGGCGCGGTGCTGCTCGGCGCGTTCCTGGCGAATTTCGACAGCCGCCTGACCACGGTCGGGTTGCCCGACCTGCGCGGCGCGTTCTCGCTCAGCTTCGACGAGGGGGCCTGGCTCTCGACCGCCGCGATCGGCTCGCAGATCTTCGTCGCGCCCGCAGTGGCCTGGCTCGCCACCGCGTTCGGGCTGCGGCGCGTGCTGGGGGTCCCGAGCCTGATCTACGCCGTGGTCTCCCTGATCATTCCGTTCGTGCGCGACTACACGACGTTGATCGCGCTCAGCGTCGCGCACGGCATGCTGCTCGGCACCTTCGTGCCGGCGACCCTGATGATCATCCTGCGCAACCTGCCGATCCGCTGGTGGCTGCCGGCGATCGCGATGTATTCGATCCGGGTCGGTTTTGCGCTGGACTCATCGAGCTCGCTGGTCGGCTATTATGTCGAGCACCTCGGCTGGCAATGGCTGTATTGGCAGGGCGCGGTGGTGGCGCCGCTGATGGGCCTGATGGTCTATCTCGGCACGCCCAACGAGCCCGTCAATCGCGACCTTCTGCGCAATGCCGATTGGGGCGGCATGCTGTTGCTTGGCGCCGGAGTGTCGATGGTCTATGCCGGACTCGACCAGGGCAACCGGCTGGACTGGCTGTCGTCGGGCACGGTGATGGCGCTCCTGATCGGCGGCGGATTGTTGATCATTGGCTTCATGATCAACGAGACCTTGGTGCGCCAGCCCTGGGCACATTTCAACGTGCTGTTCTCGCGCAATATCGGGCTCTCGCTGATCGTCATCCTGCTCTACACGCTGACCAGCCTGTCGAATTCGTCGCTGGTGCCGAACTTCCTCGGCTCCGTCGGTGCGCTGCGGCCGGAGCAATCGGGCGTGCTGCTGTTCACCTATGGCGCGCTGCCGATGTTCGTGCTGGTGCCGGTCTCGATTGTCCTGCTCCGTCACCTCGATCCGCGCGTCGTCGTGGTGCTCGGCTTCTCGGCATTCGCTGCGGCCAATCTCTGGGGCACCCAGCTGAGCCATGTCTGGGCGCGGGAGGATTTTGTCGGCATCGTGCTGTTGCTGTCGGTCGGGCAGGCGCTCACGCTGCTGCCGATCATCATGATGGCGCTGTCGAACTCCGATCCGTCACGGGCGACGGCGTTCGCAGCCTATATCCAGATCTGCCGGCTCGGCGGCGCCGAGATCGGCATCGCACTGATGGGCACCTGGCTGCGGGTTCGCGAGCAGATCCACTCGAACTATCTTGGGCAATACGTCCAGAGTGGCGATGCCGACGTCGTGCACCGGCTGCAGCGGTTGACGGAGGGTTTTTCCGGTCACGGCATTGGGGCAGCGACGGGCCGCGCCGTCGGCACGCTTGCGGCACTGGTGCAGCGCGAGGCCAACACGCTCGCCTATATTGACGGCTTCTGGCTCTGCTTCTGGCTCGCGATGCTGGCGCTGTTCCTGGTCGCCCTGATCAAGCGCGCACCGGCCGGCCCGCTGTCGCCGGTGCCGTTTGGCTTCGTGAAGAACGTGATGCGCAAGTTCGGCGCAGCGGCTTCCTGATCGAGCCTGCGCGCTGTGATTTGCGCGAGGCGCGGCACTGATATCGCCGGCGGGTCAACTTATAGTGAATGCAGTGCTCTCACCTGTGTGGTGAGCGTCTGAAATATTTTGCTAATCGCGCGGTTCCACACAGCGGGGGAACCGGAGCTACGATGAGCTACAACAGGCAGACGGCCGCGCTTGTCTCCATGGCGACCGCGGTTCCACCGCATCGATTCCACCAGGGACAAGTCCTGCAGGCCGCGCGAAACCTTCTGGCCGACCGCTATCCCGAATTCGAGACGCTCTCCAGCCTGTTCGCCAACACCGGCATTCAGCGTCGCTACGGCGTGAAGCCGATCGAATGGTATCTCGAACGGCGCAGTTGGCCGGAGCGGACGCAAGCCTTTCTCGAGGGTGCGGAGGCGCTGTATGTCGACGTCGCCCGCAAGGCGATCGCCCGTGCCAACCTGACCGGCAGCGACATCGATATCGTCGTCACGGTGTGTTCGACCGGCATCGCCACGCCGACGCTGGATGCGCGCGTCGCCGGCAAGCTCGGACTGCGAACGGATGTGTCGCGCGTGCCGGTGTTTGGCCTCGGCTGCGCCGGCGGCGTGTCGGGCCTGTCGATCGCATCGAGGCTGGCGGAAGCGCGACCGGGTGCCAACGTGCTGCTGGTCGCGCTCGAGCTCTGCACGCTCGCGGTCCGGCACGACGAACTCACCAAGGCGAATATCGTGGCGGCCAGCCTGTTCGGCGATGGCGCCGCCGCGATCGTGCTACGCGCCGGAGACGGTGGTGCGACGCGGATCGAGGCGTCCGGCGAAAAGCTGTGGCCAGACACGCTCGACATCATGGGCTGGACGGTCGATCCGGAAGGATTCGGCGTCGTCTTTCAGCGCACCATTCCGGATTTTGTCCGCGACAACCTCGGGCCGGCCGTTGCCGAAATTCTGACGCGGATGCAGCTGACGGCCGGCGATATCGACCGCTTCCTCTGCCATCCCGGCGGCACCAAGGTCATCGCCGCGCTGGAGCGCGCGCTTGCGCTCGATCAGGGCACGCTCGACCACGAACGCGAGGTCATCGCTGCTTGCGGCAACATGTCGGCCCCGACGGCTCTCTTTGTCCTCGAACGCGCCCGCGCCAAGGGATTGCCGCCACGCTCGCTGCTCACGGCGCTCGGGCCCGGCTTCACGCTCAGCTGCGTTGCGCTCAGGCACGCGGCGTGAGCTTCGCGTCGATCATCCTTGCGCTGGTCACGCTGCAGCGTCTCGGCGAGCTCGTGCTCGCGCATCGCAACACGGCGCGACTGCTGGCGCGAGGCGCGATCGAGGTCGGCGCCAATCACTACCCGCTCATCGTGCTGGTTCACGCCGGCTGGCTGATCGCGCTGTGGATCTGGGGCCGCGACCAGGATGTCAATCTGGCCGCGCTCGCGGCCTTTCTGCTGCTGCAAGGCCTGCGGCTGTGGGTGCTCGCCGCGCTCGGGCCGCGATGGACCACGCGGATCATCGTGCTGCCGGGCGCGCCGCTGGTCGCGTCCGGGCCTTACCGGCTTTTCCCGCATCCAAACTATGCCGTCGTCGTCGGTGAAATCGCGCTGCTGCCGTTCGCACTGCATCTGCCGGTGCTGGCGCTGATCTTCACCGTCCTCAATCTCGCGGTGCTTGCCATCCGGATTCGCGCCGAGAGCCGCGCGCTCTCCGTGTCCGGCTGGCCGCGCCCACGCTCGCCATGAGCGGCCGGGCGGGGCACTGCACCGACAGCCCATCGGCTGCAACCTGGGCCGGCTTTCTGCTGATGTGCCTCGGCATGTTCATGGCGATCCTCGACATCCAGGTCGTCGCGACCTCGTTGCCGACGATCCAACGCGCGCTTGCGATCTCGCCGGCGGCGATGAGCTGGATCCAGACCGCCTATCTGATCGCGGAGGTGATCGCTATCCCGCTGACCGGATTGTTCACGCATGCGCTGTCGTTGCGATGGCTGTTTGTCATCGCCGTCAGCCTGTTCACGGTCGCGTCGATCGGCTGCGCCTTCAGCGGCGGTTTCGCCGTGCTGCTGGTATTTCGCGTGCTGCAGGGATTTTCCGGCGGCGTGCTGATCCCCGCGGTGTTCTCCGCCGTGTTCATCCTGTTCCCGGCGCGCCTTCACGCGGTGGCCACCACGATCGGCGGCGTCGTCGCGGTGCTTGCACCGACCATTGGACCCGTCGTCGGCGGCTGGATCACGCAGACCTGGTCATGGCCGTGGCTGTTCCTGATCAATGTTGTCCCCGGAGTAATTGCGGCCTCCGTCACATCGTTGCTGCTTCCGAGGGACGCTGTGCATCTGCGGGTGCTCTCCAGGCTGGACAAATGGTCGCTCGTGCTGCTCGCGGCCGCACTCGCAAGCTTCATGATTGGCCTGAAGGAAGCGCCGCAACGCGGCTGGCTCTCGATGCTTTGCGTCAGCTTGCTGATCGGAAGCATCGTCGGGATGGCGCTGCTGATCCGGCGCACGCTCCGCGCGGCATATCCGATTGCGCAATTGAACCTGTTCAGGCGGCGTTCGTTCGCGGTCGGTTGCGCCCTGAGCTTCTGCCTCGGCATCGGCCTGTATGGATCGACCTATCTGATGCCGGTGTTTCTCGGCTTCGTTCGCCGCCATGATGCCTTCGAGATCGGCACGATCATGCTGGTCACCGGAGTTGCGCAGCTGATCGCAGCGCCGCTCGCGGCAATCCTCGAGAGCCGCATCGGCGCGCGGTGGTTGACCGGTGCGGGCTTCGCCTTGTTCGCGCTCGGTCTCGGCCTCAGCGCGTTTCAGCCCCGCACGGCGGATTTCGGCGAGATGTTCTGGCCGCAGGTCGTGCGCGGCGTCGCGATCATGTTCTGCCTGCTGCCGCCGACGCGCATTGCGTTGGGCGCGCTGCCGGAGGCGGAGGTTGCCGACGCCAGCGGACTGTTCAACCTGATGCGCAATCTCGGCGGCGCAATCGGGATCGCCCTGATCGACACCATCCTCTACGGCCGAAGCTCGATCTACGGCGAGGATTTCCGTGCGCGCCTGCTGGCCGGCGATGTCACCGCGGCGCAGGCGATCGGGCTCGATCCAAAATTGCTGATCGACCGTCCGCCGGGGCCACCGGATGAAGCGACAATCGCGTTCATCCGGCCGTTGGTCGAGCGGGCATCGCTCGCGCTCACCGTCAACGAGGCATGGGCGATGCTCGCCTGCGTGGCGATCATTGGGCTGCTGCTGGTGCCACTGGCGCGCGATCGGGTGCCGGCATCGCTGCCGGTGCCGGCAGATCCGGCCTAGACCGAGGGCACGTTGCTTCGCCGCGCCGGCTCGATCACCTCGCGCCGGGGACCTGACAGCCGCTTGTACATGTGCACCATGAACGCCATGCCGAACAGCGGCGTCGCCAGATTGACGATCGGGATCGAGACGAAGGCCGCGATGAACAGGCCGGCGGTGAACACGGTCGCCGCATTCTCCTTGCGCATCGCCTTGGCGTCATCAGGCGAGCGGAACCGCATCGCCGCGAGCTCGAAATATTCGCGGCCGAGCAGCCAGGCGGTCGCGATGAAGAAGATGATGAAGCCCGCGCCCGCGAACAGCACGAACGGCAGCGCGACCAGGTAGACCAAAATCGTCAGCAGCGCCGTCTTGACGCCCTCGATCGTGGCGATTGTGACCGGCAGCGCCGTGCCGGGATGGTCGGCCGGATAGTGCTCGCGCTCGACATGGTCGGCGACGTCGTCGACAAACAAGCTCGCAACCAGCGAGGTGATCGCGGGCATCAGGAAGATGCCGCCGAGCACGACGCCAAGGCCTGCCGAGATCGAGATGATCCAGGACAGCACGTGCAGCGTGGAATGGAAGTTGGGGCCGAGCATGCCTTCGGCCCAGACCTCGCCAGTGTCGGCAAACCAGCTCAATAGCCGCTGCAAGCCGATCGCCAGCACGGTGATCAGCACCAGCGCAAGCCCGATCGAACGCCACAGGATCGTGCGCATTGGCGGCGACAGGATTTGCGAAAGCGCCTTGACGGCGGCGTCCAACATGACTGGGGTACCTCTGCAGAATGACGAGCGCAGAGGTAGACACCCAATATGGCTTCGGCAAGTGCCGTTTATGTCGCGATCAGGCGTCGAGCGGCTTGCCGCGGACGTTCGGTCCCCAGACACCGACAGCAATGATCACGATGAGCATCGCCGCGGTGATCAGGCCGAACACCCCGCTGACGCCGGCCTCCTTCAACATGAACGCCACGATGAAGCCGGAGAAGGTCGCGCTGAGCCGGCTCATCGAATAGACCAGCCCCGCGGCGCGGGCCCGGATCGCGGTCGGGAATACCTCGGTCTGATAGGCGTGATAGGCGTAGGACAGGGTCATGTTGGCGCCGGTCACCAGCACGCCGCTGGCGATCAGCAGCACCGGCTCGGTGAGCTGCGCGAACGCGAGGCCGAACACCGAGATCGCGGCAGCCGCGCCGCAGATGATCCATTTGCGCTCGAAGCGATCGGCAAAGGTTGCGGCCAACAGCGGTGCCAGCGGATAGGCGAACGCGATGATGAAGGAATATTGCAGGCTCTTGGTGACGTTGATGCCCTTCTCGACCAGCAGCGCCGGAACCCAGTTGGAAAAGCCGTAGACGCCGAACGCCTGACAGAAATTGAAGATCATGAACAGCACGACGAGCGAAGCGTAAGGCGGCCTGAACAAATCGGCGTAGCCGGTCCTGACCGGCGCACGTGCCGGCACCATCGTGACCGTGGGGGCGGGGCGCGGAGCAGCCGCACCCGATGAGGCCTCGAGCGTTCGCATGATCCTCTCGGCCTCGGCAACGCGGCCGTGGCGGGCCAGCCAGAGCGGGCTTTCCGGCACGTAGAGCCGCAGCACCCAGATCACCATGCTGGCGGCCGCGCCGATCAGCACCACCCAGCGCCAGCCGTCGATGCCGTGCGGCGTGAGCGGCACCAGCCACCACGCAAGTGCTGCGACGATCGGCACCGCCGACAGCATCACCGCCTGGTTGATCGCAAAGGCCCGGCCGCGCATCCAGCTCGGCACCAGCTCGGTGATGTAGGCATCGATGGTGATGATCTCGATGCCGATGCCGATTCCGGCGACGAAGCGCCACAGCAAGAGGCCGCCAGGCGTGGTCTGGCACGCCATGATGATCGAGGCCGCGCTGTAGAACAGCAGGGAATAGGTGAAGACGGCCTTGCGACCGTAACGATCGGCGAGGAAGCCGAGGCAGAAGGTGCCGATGAAGAGGCCGGCGAAGGTCGCGGCGACGAAGGCGCCGATGCCGGAGAAGCCGAAGAAGGCCTGCGTCGTCGTGGTCATCAGCCCGCTGCGGGCGAGGCCCGGCGCGATGTAGCCGGTGAAGAACAGATCATAGATCTCGAAGCAGCCGCCGAGCGAGAGCAGGATCACCAGCCGCCAGACATAGGCGGAGGTGGGCAGCGCCTCGAGCCGCCGCGAAATCCCGTCGGGCCCGGCTGTCGTTTTGGCGAGATCGGCAACCGAGCCGAGTTCGACGGCGCTCATGATGGTCCTCCCCGTATGGTCCAGCGGCCGCCGTTCTTGTGAGGTCGTGCCGGTCACGCATGTTTGGCAGCCGGAAGCCAGAAATCCAGACGAACATATCGAAGAGATCGTTCGATATTTTCGATAGCGCTGTTTCCGACGCGCTTTCTTCACGCGAACCGGTGCCCATTTCGCATCGAGTGCGGGCAGGCTCCGCTTGAAAGCGCTTTAGATCAGGAGCGTCGCCTCCCACGCGCCACGGCCGACCTGTTCGGCGATCAGGGAGCGGATCAGCCGGCACATTTCCTCCATGACATAGGTCATCGGCCGGTTGCGCAGGCGGCACAGATAGAGCGTGCGGTTCAGCTTGGGTTCGATCACCTCGCGTGCGACCAGCGCCCCTGCCTGCAACGGCTCTCTCACGAAGTGCGTCGTCGCGATGGTGCAGCCGAGGCCCGCGGTCAGGGCGCCGATCATGCCGCTGGTTGAATTGAGATGCAGGATGGCGTTGGCCTCCAGCCGCTTCAGCGGCACGGGGTCGTCCAGCAGGGCGCGGGCCGACAGCCCGTGCCGGAGCAGGATCAGCGGCAGTTGCGCAACCTGCTCGAACGTGATCGGTCTTTTCTTGCCGATCAATTTCTCGGTGCCGACGCAGAACATCTGCTCCTCCAGCACCGGCTCGGCGATCAGGTCCTTTTCCGAGGGCGGATTGTAGACCAGCGCCAGGTCGACCTCCGAGCTCATCAAATGCAGCAGTGTCGCGCCGGAGAGACTTTCGGTCAGCGCCAGCTTCAGGTTCGGATACTTCGTCAGCACCGTCCGCATCAACGGCACGCCGATTGCCTTCATCCCGGAATTGGCCATGCCGATCGAGATGTCGCCGGCGATCTCGCTGCCGCCCTCCTTGATCTCGCGCTCGGCCGCCGCCATCGCGCGCAGGATGATGCGGGCGTGCTCATAGAGCCGCTCGCCCGCCGCGGTCGGTTCCATGCCGCGCGGCTTGCGCTCAAACAGCGGCGTGGCAAATTCCGCCTCGAGATTGGCGATGTGATGGCTCAGCGCGGACTGCGCGACATTGGCCTGGTCCGCCGCCCGCGACAGGTTGCGCTGCTCGTAAACCGCGATGAAATAGCGAAGCTGGCGGGAATCCATGAGGGTTCAGCGTTCTAGAACCGCGAATACACTATTCGACAGATTATATTTTTCAGATAGCGTGCGGAAGCCTAACCTGCGCCGATAGCAAAGCGTTTTCGAGCGAAGCGGGTACCGATTCGCCTGAAGAAAACGCGTCAGAACAAGAGCGCAACGAGTACGGAGAAACCGATGACCGGGAGCGGACTGCCGCTGGAGGGCGTGAGGGTCGTCGAGATGACCCACATGGTGATGGGGCCGACCTGCGGGATGATCCTGGCGCAACTCGGCGCCGAGGTGATCAAGGTCGAGCCTCCCGCCGGCGACAAGACCCGCTCGCTCGGCGGCATGGGCGTGTCGTTCTTCCCGCTGTTCAACCGCGGCAAGCGCAGCGTGGTGCTGGATTTCGCCAAGCCCGAGGACCGCGACACGATGCACCGGCTGCTCGCTAGCGCCGACGTGTTCCTGGAGAACTTTCGCGACGGCCAGCTCGACAAGCAGGGCCTCGGCGCCGATGAGTTGCGCGCGAAATATCCGCAGCTGATTATCGCCGGCCACAAGGGCTTTCTGTCGGGCCCTTACGATCATCGCCCGGCGCTGGATGAGGTCGTGCAGATGATGTCGGGCCTCGCGGCGATGACCGGCACACGCGACAAGCCGCAGCGCGTCGGTTCCTCCGCCAACGACATCATGGGCGGTATGTTCGGGGTGATCTCGATCCTGGCCGCGCTCTACCAGAAGCGGGGCGGCAACAGGAACGGCGCGGATATTCGCATCGGCCTGTTCGAGAACTGCCTGTTCCTGGTCGCCCAGCACATGGTCGAGTACGAGATGACCGGGCGCAAGCCGCGCTCGATGCCGGAGCGCGAGCATGCCTGGCCGATCTACGACATCTTCGATGCCGCCGGCGGCGATCGCATCTTCATCGGGGTCGTCACAGAAGGCCATTGGCAGAGTTTTTGCCGCGAGTTTGGCCTGACGGAATTCGCCGACGATCCGACGCTGCGCTCCACCACGGACCGCATCATGGCGCGCGACCGAATCATTCCGCGTGTCGCCGAGGTGATCAAAGGCTGGAACGTGGCTGATCTGTCGGCCAGGCTCGACGCGCTCAACATCTGCTTCTCGCCGATCAATCGGCCCGAAGATTTGTTGCAGGACCCGCACGTGCTGCGGCCCGGCGGGCTCGTCAACAATGTGAACGCCGACGGCAAGCCGTTCCGCGTCCCCGCATTGCCGGTCGAATGGAACGGCAGCAATATCGGCGAAGGATTGAGAGTGCCGGTGCTTGGCGCCGACACCGACGCGGTGCGCGCCGAGCTGGCACAACAGAAGATTTCATCAACCGGAAACGCTGCGTGAGGCTGACATGACCCGCGTCCAAGATATCTATCCCAACGACAAGGTAACCTTGCGCGAAGTCGGCCTGCGCGACGGTCTGCAGCTCGTGAAGACGTTCCCGTCGACCGCGGCGAAGCAGCGCTGGGTGCGCGACGAATATGCCGCGGGCGTCCGGCATTTCGAGGTCGGCTCGTTCCTGCCGGCAAGAACCTTTCCGCAGTTCGTCGATGTCCGCGACGTCGTCGCGACCATTGCCGCGCTGCCCGGCGCGCATGGCGTCGCGCTGGCGCTGAACGAGCGCGGCGTCAACGAGGCGCTGGCCTCCGGCGTCGCCGAGATCGCCTCCGTGGTGTCGGCGACCGAGGAGCACAGCCAGGCCAATGCCAACCGCTCGCGCGAATCCGCGATCGAGAACATCAAGCGGCTCTGCGAGCTGCGCGACGCCAGCGCGCACAGGCCGGTGGTCAATGCCGCGATCTCGATGGCGCTGGGCTGCTCGATCGTCGGTGCCGTCGATCCCAGGGAAGTGCTGCGCCTCACCGAGAAGCTCTACGAGGCCGGCGTCGACATGGTCGCGATCGCCGATACCGTCGGCTATGCCGGGCCGAAGCAGGTCGGCGAGCTGACGCGGGGGGCGGTGAAGATCGCCGGATCGAAGCCGGTCTGCGTCCACCTGCATGACACCCGCGGCATGGGCATCGCCAACGCCTCCGCCGCGCTCGACGAAGGCGCCCGCGTGCTCGACGGTTCGCTCGGCGGCCTCGGCGGCTGCCCGTTCGCACCGGGCGCCACCGGCAACGTCGTGTTCGAGGATCTCGTCTTCCTCTGCGAGAGCAAGGGATTTCCGACCGGTATCGACCTCGACCGGCTGGTCGCGGTACGCGCGATCCTGAAATCCGAGATGCCGGGCGAAGCGCTCTATGGCGGCCTCGCCCGCGCCGGCCTCCCGAGCGGCACCAAGGCGAGGGCGGCGTGACTTTCTTCTCCCTCGCCCCGCAAGCGGGGCGAGGTGAGCATCTTCAATCATGCGTGTGCCGATGTCCACGCTTGCGCGGCTTCTTGTCCGCCGCGGTCGGGATCATTACGACGCGGCCGTAACGCACGCCGCGTTCGGCGATGACGTGGTCGGCGAGATGCCGGACCTCGCCGCTGGCGCCCTTCAGCGCCGTCACCTCCATGCAGCTGTCGTCGTCGAGATGGACATGCAGCGTCGCCAGCGACAGGTCGTGATGGCCGTGAAAATTCTGCACGAGCCGCTTCGACAGATCGCGCGCGGCGTGATCATAGACATAGACCAGCGCCGCGACGCATTGCCCTGACGGCGCTTCCTCCGCGCTCTGCTGTAGGCCGGCGCGCGCCAGGTCGCGCATAATCTCGGAGCGGTTCTGATAGCCGCGCGCCGCGGCGGCGGCGTCGATCTCCGCGAGCAGATCATCCTCGATGGTGATGGTGATGCGTTGCATGGACTATCCGTGTTGGCAGGCCGCCGCACGGTATGACATTTTTCTTGTAACGTCATACCGTGCTTGCTAGCGTCGTTTCGCCGGGTTGGTTGAAGCTGGTGCGGTCGTAGCGTGACTGTAGCAGGTATCATGCGGGGGCATGGGCGTTGCGTCGGACCGTATGGCGGATATTTCCCGCCGCCGCATCCATTGCTGCGTTTGTGCCCGCTGCCGAAGCGCAAACCGTCGACGCGCCCGGCCAGCTGCCGCCAGTGACGGTGACGTCGCCCGATCAGGCGAAGCCCAAGCGTGCCAGGCCGATTCAGCGTCCGCACCATGTAGCCGCCGGCGGCCGCAAGCCCGCCGCGCCGCAACCGAGCCAGTCCACGTCTACGACCAACGGAATCACCGGCGGCTCCGCAACGGTGTCTTCCAGCCTGCAACCGACCGCGGCAAGCGCGCGGCAGATCAGCGGCGACGAGGTGAATGCACGGCCGGTCTCGCGCGTCGGCGAGGTTTTGGAGGTGGTGCCGGGCCTGATCGTCACCCAGCATTCCGGCGAAGGCAAAGCCAATCAGTATTTCCTGCGCGGCTTCAATCTCGACCACGGCACCGATCTCGCCATCAACGTCGCCGGCATGCCGGTCAACATGCCGACCCATGGTCACGGCCAAGGCTATGCCGACATCAACTTCCTGATTCCGGAGCTCATCCAGTCGATGGACGTCCGCAAGGGTCCCTACTACGCCGACAAGGGCGATTTCGCCTCTGCCGGCGCCGTCGACATCAACTATCTCGACCGGTTGCCAAAGAATATCGTGGAGCTGACCGCCGGCAGCTTCTTCTATCAGCGCGCGATGGCCGCGGGCTCGACCAAGGTCGGTGACGGCACGCTGCTCGCGGCCTTCGAGGCCAACAAATATAACGGCCCGTGGGCCGTGCCCGACGACATCCGCAAGCTGAACGGCGTGCTGCGCTACAGCCAGGGTACCGCGACTGACGGCTTCTCGCTGACCGCGATGGCCTATTCCAACGGCTGGAATTCGACCGACCAGGTGGCGCAGCGCGCTATCGACCAAGGCCTGATCGACCGCTACGGCTCGCTCAACCCGACCGACGGCGGTACCTCGAGCCGCTTCAGCCTGTCGGGCAATTGGGCGCAGTCGAGCGAGTACGGGCAGACCAAGCTCAACGCCTATGTGATCCGCTCCTCGCTGCAGCTCTACAACGATTTCACCTATTTTCTCGACGATCCCGTTAATGGCGACCAGTTCAGCCAGACTGATAAGCGCACCGTCTATGGCTTCGATGCCAGCCACGCGGTCGATGTCCGCGTCGCCGGCATTGACACCCAGACGCGGGTGGGCGTGCAGACCCGCTACGACGACATCAATGTCGGCCTGTTCAAGACGGTGCAGCGCGAGATCCTCTCCACGGTGCGCAACGACCAGGTCCAGGAGGGCAGTGTCGGCCTGTGGGCCGATACGACCGCGCGCTGGACTGATTGGCTGCGCACCACCGTCGGCATCCGCGAAGATTATTTCGCCGGCCATGTGCTGAGCGACACGCCGCAGAATTCCGGCAACGCGCAGGCGGCGATGACGAGCCCGAAGGCCGGCATCGTGCTCGGTCCCTGGGCCAAGACCGAGTTCTACGGCAATGCCGGCTTCGGCCTGCATTCCAATGATATCCGCGGCGCGACCATCACGGTCGATCCCAACGACAAGGTGACGCCGCTCGATCGCGTGCCGCTTTTGGTGCGCTCGAAGGGCGCCGAGCTCGGCATCCGCACCAGGGCGATCGACGGTCTGACCTCGTCGCTTGCGGTGTTCGTGCTCGACTTCGATTCCGAGCTGCTGTTCGTCGGCGATGCCGGCACCACCGAGCCGAGCCGGCCGAGCCGGCGGGTCGGCGTCGAGTGGACCAACCAATACAAGCTCTCGCCGTGGATGAGCCTCGATTTCGATCTCGCCTATACCCGCGCGCGCTTCACGGATGTCGATCCGGTCGGCAATTACATTCCGGGTGCGCCGGCCTGGGTCGCCAGCGGCGGCGTCACCTTCGGCCGCGAGACCGGCTGGTTCGGCAGCCTGCGCGCCCGCTATTTCGGCCCGCGCCCGCTGATCGAGGACGACAGCGTCCGCTCGCTGTCGTCGTTCATCGTCAACGCTCGCGCCGGCTACAAATTCGACAACGGGATGCGGCTGCAGCTCGACGTCCTCAATCTCTTCAACGCACAGACCAACCAGATCGAATATTACTATCTGTCGCGGCTGCCGGGCGAACCGATCGAAGGCGTCGCCGACCGCCATGTGCATCCCGCCGAACCGCTTGCCGTGAGGCTGACGCTGGCGGCGACGTTCTGAACGCTCACCCCGGTGTGGGCTCCGCGGTGATCACTTCCGCAGCCGCAGCCGGAAGCGTCGCCTCTTCGTCAATCGCTTCAGGAACAAGCGGCGGCGACTTAGATTCTGGAAACACACTGAATTCGCCCGCTACCTCCTGGAGCGGCTTCTGCTTGTCGGCCCAGTGCAGGGCCGTGTAGTCGAATCCGTGCACGATGGTGGGTTTGACGACTTCGAAATAGGGCGAGATGTCGAAGTCGCGCGGCATGTAGAGCGAGGAATCGCGGATATGCAGGATCTCGCGGCGCGCCTTGCGGCTGGCGGCGCGCGTGATCTTGGGCAGGATCGGATAGCGCACGGCGTCGAATGCCTGCGCGATCAGCGCCGAGCAGATGATCTTGGTCGGATCGCCGGAGCCGAACGCGATCATGCGGCGGCGCCAGCGCTGCGGGATCGGCAGCGGAAACAGGAAGCGCGCGAGGTCGACGATGTTCTTGGTGTCGTAGCCGAAGCCGATGCGGTTGATGGCGTAGCGGCACACCGTGGTGCGGTCCTCGAACGACAGGCCGACCGGACGGCAGAGGCGGGTGTGATAGGACAGATATTTCGACAGCGGCGCCGAGGTCACGCCCTCGCCGATATTGGCCTCGATCAGCACATGCTGCTCGCCGTCAGGCTCGAACGCGCTGTCGATCGGTCCGACAAAGAGTGCGGCGTGCGACCAGGTCGATTGCGTGAGGTATTTGATGATGCCGGAAATCCGGTTGTTGCCTTCGACCAGCAGCACATCGCCGGGCTGCATGATGCCCCGCAGATGGTCCGGGTCGCTCGGCGTGAACGGCTCGTAACCGGGGACTTCCTTCTGCAGGTACCCCGCGATCCATTTACCGACGGTATCGAGCATTAAGCCCATGGATTCCCCCCAGCGGTTCTACGACCGCTTGTGTTGACTTAATCATGGTCGCAAGCCGTTGCAATTTAGTTCATGCCATCAGCGGATCAATCATGATTGATTTACCATGATGGTTGCTGCGGTCGGTGAGATGCGGCACAGTTCGCGAAGCGTTCCCGTTTTCTGCAAGTCCCCGGAAACCATGCTCGAAGCTATGTCATGACAGTGACCCGTCGCGATTTCCTGTCGGCGTCCGCAGCTCTCGCGCTGGCGCCCGCGCTGGGCGGCCGGGTGCTTGCCGCGCCGCCGCCGCGCGAGGCCGACATCGTCGTGATCGGCGCTGGCGCCGCGGGCATTGCCGCGGCGCGGAGGATCGTCGCCGCCAACCGCAAGGTGATCGTGGTGGAGGCGTCGGGCCAGGTCGGCGGCCGCTGCCAGACCGATGCATCGACATTCGGCGTGCCGTTCGACCGCGGCGCGCGCTGGATGCACAATCCCGAGACCAATCCGATGATCCGGCTGGCCCGCTCCGCGGGCCTCGACATCGTCACGGCGCCCGCAGGCCAGAAGATTCGCATCGGCCGGCGCTACGCCCGCCCGGGCGAGACCGAGGAATTCCTGGCGGCGCTGGTGCGCGCCAACCGCGCCGTCGACGACGCGTCGCGCAAGGCCGATATCGCCTGCGCCGCGGCGATGCCGAAGGATCTCGGCGATTGGGCCGGCACCGCGGAATTCCTGCTCGGCGGCAATTTCAGCGGCAAGGATCTGAAGGACCTCTCCGCCGTCGACAAGGTGCGCGCGCAGGATCGCAACACCGCGATCGCCTGCCGACAGGGGCTCGGTACGCTGATCGCCAAGCTCGCTGAGCAGCTGCCGATGGTGCTCTCGACGCCGGCGCAGCGCATCCTGTGGAGCAATCGCGACGTGATGGTCGAGACGCCCACAGGCAAGATCACGGCGCGCGCCGCCATCGTCACCGTCTCGAGCAATGTGCTTGCGAGCGGCAATATCAAGTTTGCGCCGGAACTTCCGAAGCGTGCGCTCGATGCCGCAGCCAAGCTCAGCCTCGGCAGCTACGACCGCATCGCGCTGCAGCTCCCCGGAAATCCGCTCGGGCTGTCGCGCGATGACGTGATTATCGAGCAAAGCAATTCGACCAGGACGGCGCTTCTTTACGGCAATATCGCGGGCTCCTCGCTGTGCACGATCGACGTCGCGGGGTCCTTCGGCCGCGATCTGTCGGCGCAGGGCGAGAAGGCAATGTCCGCGTTCGCGGTGGAATGGCTGACCAAGCTCTACGGCAGCGAGGTCGGCGCTGCGGTGAAGCAGACCAGCGCGACGCGCTGGAATGCATCGCCCTTTATCCTCGGCGCGATGTCGGCAGCAGTGCCCGGCGCACAGTTCTCCCGCAAGATCTTGAGCGAGCCGATCGGCGCGATGTATCTCGCCGGCGAGGCCACCCATGAGACGCTGTGGGGCACCGTCGATGGCGCCTGGGACTCGGGCGAGCGCGCCGCCGACGCCGCGCTGCGCCGGATCGGCGCGCTGAAGGATGCGGCGCCGGAGCCCGCAGCGCCCGCCGCAAAACAAAAGCGCCGCGCGCCGCATCGGTCCACCGGGCCGATGAATTGATGGGCGGGGTGAGATCGGGCACCGCGGGCGGCCGTTGGGTTGGTTCACGGTTCAAGATGTCAAACGGCTTGCTCGGTGTCATCACCCGCGCATGCGGGTGATCCAGTATTCCAGAGACGCTGGTGCTTGAGCCGTGAGGCCGCGGCGTACTGGATCGCCCGGTCGAGCCGGGCGATGACAGCTGGGAAAGGGGCGCAGCTTCGCGTTCTCGCGACATGATTTGCCCGAGTTTTGCCGTTCGTTTCGCCACTCTTCGATCAGAGGGCGCAGGGAAAGCCGGGTGCCGATCGCACCCATGGGCCCCGTGCAAAGGTAGAAAGCAGGTGTCACCGGGAACATCCCGGCTTTCCCTGCGCGATGGGTTACGGCTTATTTCGTGCTCTCTCCGGCGAGACTGGGCTTGTTTGTCACCGTCTCCGCAAAAACGCATTCGCGTTTTGCGGGAGACACCGGCCGCCCTTCACTCCGGCAGCTTCAGCTCCATCAGATCCTTCGCCACCACGATCCGGCCGGAGAAATTCGTCTTCACGTCCCTGGTCCAGTCGTCGTCGGTGACATTAGGGTCGTCGCCGGGGACGAAGTGGCTCAGCACCAGCGTCTTCACGCCGGCGGCGGCTGCGATGCGGCCGACGTCTTCGGTCGAGGTGTGGCTGTCGAGCAGATGCTTCTTCAGTGTCGCGCCGTTCCTGGTCTTGGCGACCAGCCGATCGACCGCGGGAACATAGAGGCATTCGTGCACCAGCACGTCGGCGCCCTTGGCGAACTCGGCGAGTTTCGGATTGTAGGCGGTGTCGCTGGAGAACACGATGGTGCCGTCCGGGGTCTCGAACTTGTAGGCGAAATTGTCCGTGATCGGCGGATGCGGCGTGCGGAACGCGGTGACGGTGACATCTGCCGTCTTCAGCACCACGCCGTCGTCGGTGATGTCTTTCGCAATCAGCAGCTTGCGCGGATCGGGCCGGCCTTCGTCCTCGATCCGGGTCTCGACGTCGAACTTGTTCAGCTCCCAGTATTCCTTGGTCATCGCCTCGATACCCTTAGGACCGAACGAATGAATCGGCGTCGAGAGGCCCGCCGCCCAGGCGTTGTAGAACAGATTGCCGTATTCCAGATTGTGATCGGAATGATGGTGGCTGATGAAGATGTACTTCACGGACGGGATCGGCACGCCGGCGCTGACCAGTTGGCGGCTGACGCCCATGCCGCAATCGATCACGAACGGCGTGTCGTTGACGACGACGAGATTGGCCGGATTGGAGGCGCCGTTGCCGACCCGGGGGCCGCCCTTGGTGCCGAGGAACACGATGCGGGTGCGCGGCTTGGTGCCCTGCGCGCGCACGGGCGACGCGAGCATCGCAGCGCTGCCGAGCGCCAGTTTCAATGCGTTGCGGCGATCGATCATTGCTTCCTCGCTTGTCTCCCTCGCCCCGCTCTTGCGGGGAGAGGCGTAGGCGGCCTACGGCCGCCGTCCTTTACTTAGAAGAACGCCGATGCGAAGCATCGGCTATGGGTGAGGGGCTCTCTCGGCCAGGCGGTGTACGTTGAAGAACCTGTACCCCCTCACCCGGATTGCTACGCAATCCGACCTCTCCCCGCAAGCGGGGCGAGGTGCACCGTCACCTAGCCGCCACGCAAGATGCCATCAAGCGCGGGCAGGCCGACGATGACGGCCGCCGCGATCAGCGCGTAGCAGATGGCGCGAAACACCTGCTCGCTTGCCTTGCCGAACAGCGAGGCGCCGAACCAGACGCCGATGCCGTAGACCGGGCCCACGATCAGCGAGAACTTGATCGACTCGATCGTGATCAGTCCGGTGAACCAGTAGCTGATCAGCGAGAAGAAATCCGAGGCGCCGAAGAACAGCACGATGTTGGCGCGCGAGATCACCGACGAGATCGGGCGGCCCAGCCAGTAGGCGACGATCGGCGGGCCGCCGGTCTGCGCAAGGCCGCTGCAAAAGCCGGAGAGGCCACCGACGCCGACCGACAGCGCGGCGTGATCCTTGCCGTGGTAGCGCCAACCCGACAGCAGCAGCGCGAGCAGTGCCGCGACGAAGCAGGAGATGATCCAGCGCGTGGTCACGGGCTCGAGCACCGTGAGGAAGTAGGTGCCGATGGGAACGCCGACCAGCGCGCCGGCCACCATCACCGCGGTCGCCTTGCGGTCGGCATGGGTCCAGGCGTTCGGCAGCAGCGGCGCCGCGGCGACGAAATCGATGATGAGCAGGAGAGCCGCTACCAGCCGTGGTCCCGCGACGCTGCTTGCGAGCGGCATGAAGATCAGCGCCGAGCCGAACCCCGAGAAGCCGCGCGCCGTGCCCGACACGAACGCGATCGCGCAGATCGCGAGCGCGATGCTGGTCGAGATGTCGGAGGGGAGGAGGGTGAGGGAGGTCATGGGAGGGGAATAGGTTCAACTAGCTAGCCGGCGAACGAACTCATGTCGTGATACAAAGCGCCCGCCATTCAGACCCGTCATCCTGAGGCGCGAGCGGAGCGAGCCTCGAAGGATGCACGGCCACAGTCGGGCCGTCGACCCTTCGAGACGGCCGCTACGCGGCCTCCTCAGGGTGACGGTGATAGGTCCGCGTACGTTCCCGACCCACCTCCCCCGCAAGCGGGAGAGGGAGTCGCGCAGCCTGCCTGGCGGCTCACGCCCGCAGCGTGCCGCCGGTCTTCTTGGTCACCTCGGCGACGACCTTGGCGGCGACGGCGTCGATCTCCTGGTCGGTCATCGTCTTCTCGCGCGGCTGGATCGTGACTGCGATCGCGATCGACTTCTTGTCGGGATCGATACCCTTGCCTTCATAGACGTCGAACACGGTGACAGCCGTGATCAGCTTCTTGTCGACATTCTGCGCCGCACGGACGATGTCGCCCGCCTTGACGCTGCGGTCGACGATGAAGGCGAAGTCGCGCGACACCGGCTGGAAGGCCGAGAGCTCCAGCACCGGCTTGGCGCGGGTTGCCCGCTGCTTGCCTTCCGGAATGCGCTCGAGGATCACCTCGAACACGATCATCGGACCATCGGCGCCGAGCGCCTCGGCCACGCGCGGATGCAGCTCGCCGAAGGTGCCGAGCACGTTCTGCGGGCCGATCTGGATGGTGCCGGAGCGTCCCGGATGCAGCCAGGCGGGGCCGCCGGGGACGATCTGCACCGCCTGCATCGGCGCGCCGGCGGCCGCCAGCACGGCGAAGGCGTCGGCCTTGGCGTCCATCGCGTCCGCTGTCGCCGAGCCGGTCCAGGAACGGCCCGCTCCGTTCGTCGAGGCATAGCCATGGCGCACGCCGGAGGCGGCTACTAGCTGGTCTTCCGGCCGGTCGCCGCGGAACACCTGGCCGACCTCGAACAGCGCGACGTCGGGAGTGCCGCGATTGATGTTGGCCTGAGCCGCGGCGACGAGGCCGGGCAGCAGGCTCGGCCGCATGTCGGAGAGATCGGCCGCGATCGGGTTGGCGAGCACCAGCTCGCTCTGGCCGCCGCCGAACAGCTTTGCCGCGTCATTGGTGATGAACGACCAGGTCACGGCCTCCACCATGCCGCGCGCGCCGAGCGCGCGCTTGGCGCGGCGGGTGCGCAGCTGCATCGGCGTCAGCACCGGCTTGCGCGGCTCCTCGCCACGCTCGAACGGCGTCATCGGCACCTTGTCGACGCCGACGATGCGCACGATCTCCTCGACAATGTCGGCCTTGCCGTGCACATCGGTGCGCCAGGACGGAACCGCGACCTTCACCACGGGGCCGTTGCCGGCCAGCATGAAGCCGAGCCGGGTGAGGATCAGCTTCACCTCGACCAGGGGCACCTCGATGCCGGCAAGGCGCTTCACCTCACTGAGCGGGAAGTCGATGATTCGGTCCTCGCCGAACTGCTTGCCGACCACGACGTTCTCGGACGGCGTGCCGCCGCACAGCTCCAGCACCAGTTTGGTCGCGAGCTCGAGCCCGGGCACCATGAAGGCCGGATCGACGCCGCGCTCGAAGCGATAGCGCGCATCCGAATTGATGCCGAGCTTGCGGCCGGTCTGCGCGATGTTGATCTCGTTCCACAGCGCCGATTCGATCAGCACGTCCGTGGTGTTGTCGTCGCAGCCCGACGCCTCGCCGCCCATGATGCCGGCGAGCGATTCGACGCCGTGCTCGTCGGCGATCACGCAGACATTGCTGTCGAGCGTGTAGGTGCGGCCGTCGAGCGCGAGCAGCGTCTCGCCATCCTTCGCGCGGCGTACGCTGAGGTTGCCCATCACCTTCCTGGCGTCGAACACGTGCAGCGGGCGGGCGCGGTCATAGGTCATGAAGTTGGTGATGTCGACCAGCGCGTTGATCGGGCGCAGGCCGATCGAGGTCAGCCGCTTCTGCAGCCATTCCGGCGACGGGCCGTTCTTCACCCCGCGCACCAGCCGCAGCGCGAAGCCCGGGCACAGCGTGGTGTCTTCCACCTTCACCTGGACGGGGCAGGGGAATTCGCCCTTGATCGGCCTGATGCCCTGGTCCTTGAACTTGCCCATGTCGGCGGCGGACAGGTCGCGCGCGATGCCGTGCACGCCGGTGCAGTCCTGCCGGTTCGGCGTCAGATTGATCTCGATGGTGGGATCGCCGAGCCCGGCCCAATCGGCATAGCCCTTGCCGAGCGGTGCGTCGGCCGGCAGCTCCATGATGCCGTCGTGATCCTCGGAGATCTGCAATTCGGCCGCCGAACACAGCATGCCGCGGCTCTCGACGCCGCGGATGGTACCGACGCCGAGCGTGATGTTCTTGCCGGGGATGTAGGTGCCGGGGGCCGAGAACACGCTGATCAGCCCGGCACGCGCATTCGGCGCGCCGCACACCACCTGTACCGGCGCACCGCCGTCGCCGGTGTCGACCATGCAGACGCGCAGGCGATCGGCATTCGGATGCTGCTCGGCCGAGATCACGCGCGCGATGGTGAACGGCGCGAGCGCCTTCGCCTTGTCCTCGATGTTCTCGACCTCGAGCCCGATCATGGTGAGCTTGTCGGCGAGCTTGTCGAGCGGCTCGTCGGTCTCGAGATGTTCCTTCAGCCAGGAGAGGGTGAACTTCACGGCTGCATGCCTCGGTTCTTGTTGGTGGTTACAGAGTTGTTTTGGTCGGCCTCTCCGTTCCCTCCCCCCTTGTGGGGGAGGGTCAGGGAGGGGGGTAAGCCGCTTGCTCCGGCTTGAGTCGCCTCGCGGATCGCCTCTACGACACCCTCGAGGTTCGACATCACCTGCTCGTTGGTGAAGCGCAGAACCCGAAAGCCTTCAGAGTTGAAGAAAGCATCACGACGTTCGTCCGCCTTCTGGCGTTCGTCGAAATCATGCGTCTCGCCGTCGAGCTCGATGATGAGGTTTGCGGAAAAGCAGACGAAGTCGACGACGTAGTTCTTGATCGGCGTTTGACGGCGAAATCCGATGCCGTCCATTCGATTTGCCTTGAGGTGGCGCCACAGCAGCGTCTCGGCGCGCGTCATCGTCTGGCGAAGCTGCTTCGCCTTGTTGCGCTGACGTTCGCTGACGACTGCGTGCGGCATCCTGGGCTACCCCCCTCCCTGACCCTCCCCCACAAGGGGGGAGGGAACGGAGAGAGTCCCGGTGCATGTGTGGTTGAGAACGAGGCTCACGAACTCAATCCCCCCGCAATCGTCGGGATGTCGAGCGGCTTGAAGCCGTAGTGGTTGAGCCAGCGGACGTCGTTTTCGAACAGTTGGCGCAGATCGGCGATGCCGTATTTCAGCATCGTGATGCGGTCGATGCCCATGCCCCAGGCAAAACCCTGGTAGATGTCAGGATCGATGCCGCAGGCGCGCAGCACGTTCGGATGCACCATGCCGCAGCCGAGAATCTCCATCCAGTCCTCGCCCTCGCCGAAGCGGATCTCGCCCTTGTCGCGGCGGCACTGGATGTCGACCTCGAGCGACGGCTCGGTGAACGGGAAGAACGACGGCCGGAACCGCATGTTGATGTGGTCGACCTCGAAGAACGCCTTGCAGAACTCGTGCAGGATCCATTTGAGGTGGCCGAGATGCGAGCCCTTGTCGATCACGAGGCCCTCGACCTGATGGAATTGCGGCGTGTGGGTCGCGTCCGAATCAATGCGATAGGTGCGGCCGGGGCAGATCACGCGGATCGGCGGCTTCTGCGTCAGCATCGTACGCACCTGCACCGGCGAGGTGTGGGTCCGCAGCAGCATGCGCGAGCCGTCCTCCTTCGGATTGAAGAAGAAGGTGTCGTGCATCTCGCGCGCCGGATGGCCGATCGGGAAGTTCAGCTTGGTGAAGTTGTAGTCGTCGGTCTCGATGTCGGGACCGTCGGCGATTGCGAATCCCATGTCGGCGAAGATGGTGTTGACCTCTTCGAACACCTGGCTCAGCGGATGGATGCGGCCGGTCTCCGCCGGCGCCTCGCGCAGCGGCAGCGTGACGTCGATGGTCTCGGCCGCAAGCCGCGCATCGAGCGCGGCCGCTTTCAGCACGTCGCGCCTGGCTGCGAGCGCCTGGGTCACCGTATCTTTGGCGAGGTTGATCCTGGCGCCTTCCGTCTTGCGCTCCTCTGGCGACATCTTGCCGAGAGTGGCGAGCAAGGCCGAGATCGAGCCCTTCTTGCCAAGGGCGGAGACGCGCACCGCCTCGAGGGCGGCTTCGTCACCGGCTGCGGCGATCTGGTCGAGGATGGACTTTTCGAGCGTTGCGAGGTCGGACACGGTCAATTCCTGCGCTTGAGCGGCGCATGATCTGGCGGGACAAACCGGTACCCGAACCGGTGCTCGCCTTTGCGGACCATGCGCCAAAAATTCGGCTGGGTTGTCGCCGCCCGAAGGCCGTAACGTCAAGCAAAAAGCCGGTCATTTCGGGCATATGACCGGCAGGGTTGAACCCCGCGCGCGGGGGACGCTACCCAAGTGGGATGTGAGGAGACCGCCCGATGCCCTTGAGACCCCGCCTGACCGCTGCCCGAGTTGCCATGGCCAGTTTGGCCGCCATCATGTCGATATCAGCCACACCGGCGCTGGCGGCGGTTTGCATGGACAAGTCCATGACCCAGGACGAGATCGTCGACACCATCAACGCCCAGCGCAGCTGTGACGGCGCGATGAAGGTGTTTCGGGTCTGCGAGTTCGGGGCGAGCGGCGACGTCCTGCTCGGCGCCGCCGTCGAGAAGAAATGCGAGGCGGACTTCCTGCCCGGCCTCGGAGCATCGCAGAAGAAGGTCTATGCGAGCCGGCTCAAGCGCTGTGACGCCAAATACCAGAACGAGAGCGGCACTATGTACCGCTCGTTCACGGCGTTCTGCCGGGCGGAAGTCGCCCAGCGCTACTCGCACAAGGCGCTAAACGCCCGCTAGGATCAGGCCGCCAGCGCGGCCTTGGCCTTCTCGGCGATCGCCTGGAACGCAACCGGCTCGTGGATCGCGAGATCCGACAGCACCTTGCGGTCGACGACGACGCCCGACTTGGACAGGCCGTTGATGAACACGCTGTAGGTCATGCCGAACGGACGGACCGCGGCATTGATGCGCTGGATCCAGAGCGCGCGGAAGGTGCGCTTCTTGCGCTTGCGGTCGCGGAAGGCGTACTGGCCGGCCTTTTCGACGGCCTGCTTGGCCGTGCGGATCGTGTTCTTGCGGCGGCCGTAATAGCCCTTGGCGGCCTTGAAGACTTTCTTGTGCTTGGCGTGAGAGGTCACACCGCGTTTGACGCGAGACATGACGGAAATCCTTGAGATCTAAGAAGAGGTGACGGGGCGCCGCACGGTCGCGGCGGGGTTCAAGCGGATCAGCGCGATCAGGCGTTCGGCAAGAAGTACTTCTTGACGTTGTCGCCGTCGGTCTTGAACAGCACGCGGGTGCCGCGGAGCTGACGGATCTGCTTCTTCGTCCGCTTGATCATGCCGTGGCGCTTGCCGCGCTGGGCGTGCATGACTTTGCCAGTGGCAGTCACCTTGAAGCGCTTTTTAGCGCCCGACTTGGTCTTCAACTTGGGCATTTGGCTCTCCTGTCGCCCAACACGAATATCGCCCAAAGAGGCGTTCGGTCGGCTAAAATGCTCGTTAGAGCGTTGGAAGTGCTATGGTTTTTTCCGAATTGAAAGAACCTGCACGATACGTCGCCACGGCAGCCCTTGATCAGCCGGGCGGCGAAGGCCGGCTTATGACAGAGGATCGGCTGTTTTGCAACGCTTTGCGGGATGGAACCGGCGGGTGGGACCCGGCCTCTTCTCCTTCCCCCCTGGAAGGGGGAAGGCCGGGATGGGCGTCAGCCGCAGACGCCGTGGCCTGCCGAAAGAGATGATCCCCACCCGCTTTGCTCGGGCGAGCAAAGCGACCTCCCCTTTTCAAGGGGAGGTTGGCAGCATCGGGCTACGAAACGAAACAGCCCGCCGATCCGGCGGGCCGCTCCAAATGCTGAAATCGATTAACTCGAACTAGCGCGGCGCCAGCACCATCACCACCTGGCGGCCCTCGAACCTCGCGTCCTGCTCGACCTTGGCGAACTCGGCCACGTCGGCCTTCACCTTGTCCAGAAGCTTGGTGCCGATCTCCTGGTGCGCCATCTCACGACCGCGGTAGCGCAAGGTGATCTTGACCTTGTCGCCTTCCTCGAAGAAGCGCTGCATGGCGCGCATCTTCACGTCATAGTCGTGATCGTCGATCATCGGGCGGAGCTTGATCTCCTTGATCTCGACGACCTTCTGCTTCTTGCGGGCTTCGGCGGCCTTCTTCTGCGCGGAATATTTGTATTTGCCGTAGTCCATGATCTTGCAGACCGGAGGACTGACATTCGGCGAAATCTCGACGAGGTCCATGCCGGCTTCCATGGCCATCTTGATGGCCACCATGGTTTCGACGGTGCCTTGGTTGACACCGGCGGCATCGATCAGCTGGATCTGCGCGTTGCGAATCTCATCATTGGTGCGCGGCCCGTCTTTGGCGACTGTGGGCGGGGCTCTATTGGGACGGCGAATGGGTAACTCTCCAAAGTTGTGAAAGGGAAGGCGGATATTTTGAAGCAAGATGCTGCAACGGGCAAGCGAACTCGCTTTCTAAGCGGCAAAACCGTCAATTGCGAGGCATTTTAGCCACGCCCGGCACATATAGCGGGCACTGCTCCTCCGCAAGGCGGACTTGCCGCCGTTGACCGGCGCCGCACGACGATTGAAAAGCAGATGTCTGACACGCGAGTGACCGAACCATGAGCCAAACCGCCGCATCCGGGCAGGAACCCGCCTTCATCGAGGTCGGCGAGGGCAGTGGGGCGCGCCGGATCGCGGTGCGCGCCCGTGCCGGTGCCGCTCCCGGCAGCGCAACTGGCGCGCCGGGGCTGTTCTGGCTCGGCGGCTTCAAGTCCGACATGACCGGCACCAAGGCGATCGCGCTCGACGCATGGGCCGCCGAGCACGGCCGCGGCTGCACCAGGTTCGACTATTCCGGCCATGGCGAATCCGGCGGCGATTTCGCCGACGGCACGATCGGCCGCTGGCTTGAGGAGAGCTTTGCTGTGTTCTCGCAGTTCTGCAGCGGGCCGCAGGTCGTGATCGGCTCCTCGATGGGCGGCTGGATGGCGCTGCTTTTGGCGCGCGAGATTGCGAGGCGCGGAAGCGGCCGTGCGTCGCTCGCCGGCCTCGTGCTGATCGCGCCGGCGCCGGATTTCACCGAGGAGCTGATGTGGAAGGCGTTCCCGCCGGAGATCCGCGCCGAGATCGAGACCAAGGGCTTGTGGCTGCGGCCGTCGGACTATGGTGACGGCTCGCCCTATCCGATCACCCGCAACCTGATCGAGGAGGGCCGCAATCATCTGCTGCTCGGAAGCAAGATCGACGTCGGCTGTCCGGTGCGCATCCTGCAGGGCGCGCAGGATCCCGACGTGCCGTGGAAGCACGCGTTCGCGCTGGTGCACCGGCTGCCGGCCGACGACGTGGTGCTGACCATGATCCAGGACGGCGATCACCGGCTGTCGCGACCGCAGGACATCGCGCGGATCATCGCCGCGGTGGCGGAGATTTAGCCACGCCGCCGCCCTTCGAGGCGCGCAAGGGCGCGCACCTCACAGGATGTGATTTTTTTGCGGGGAGCCGAGCAAATTTGTCCGGATTGTTGTGCGATGTGGTTGTCTGGCGACGATGAATCGCGGGAGGCGACGATGGCTGCCGATGAGCTGTTTGGGGATTTGCCGGAGCAGGCAAAGCCGCCGGCTGAAGCGACAGCGCGCGGGGCGCCGCGGCTGCGCGAGCCGCAACGCGACCAGATCGCGTTGCGTGCGGTGGATATCGAGAGTCTGATCGGGGAAGACCATCCGGTGCGCCTGATCTGGTCTTATGTCGAAGGGCTCGATCTGAGCGATCTGGAGGACCGGATCAAGGCTCGCGGCGATCGCCCCGGTCACCCCGCGACATCGCCGCGGCTTTTGCTGGCGCTGTGGCTCTCAGCCACCAGCGAGGGCGTCGGCAGCGCGCGTGCCCTGGAGCGCCTTTGCGAGAGCCACGACGCCTACCGCTGGCTGTGCGGCGGGGTATCGGTGAACTATCACATGTTGGCGGACTTCCGGGTGGGCTGCGCCGATCTGCTCGACCGGTTGCTTTGCGAGCATTTGGCGGCGCTGGCGAAGGCCGGCCTGGTCGATCTGGAGACCCTGGCCCAGGACGGCGTACGGGTCCGCGCCAGCGCCGGGGCCGCCTCATTCCGGCGCGAGGCGACGCTGGACAAGCATCTGGCACAGGCTGAGGCGGTGGTTGAAGACCTCAAAGGAGAGGTTGAAGCACGCTCGGATGCCAGCAATCAGCGCATTCGGGCCGCTCGAGAGCGGGCTGCGCGTGAGCGCCAGGGCCGCCTGAAAGCGGCGCAGACGGCGCTCGCCGAGATCAAGCAACGGCGCAAAGAGCGTGAAGAAAAGCGTGGCAATGGCAAGAAGCCGAAAGAGCCGCGGGCCTCCACGACGGACGCCGATGCACGGGTCATGAAGATGGCCGGCGGCGGCTTCCGCCCCGCTTACAACGTGCAGGTGACGAGTGCGGCCGGCGAGCAGATCGTGACCGGGCTCAACGTTACCAGCATCGGGTCCGATCGCGGCTTGATGCGGCCGATGCTGGAGCAGCAGCGTACGCGCCCCGGCGGTCTACCCAAGCGCCATCTCGTCGACGGCGGCTTTGGCAGCGCCGAGGACATCGAATGGGCGCATGCCGAAGGTGTCGAGGTGTTTTGTCCGCCCACGCAATCCAAGCATGGCACAGACCCGTGCCTGCCGCGACGCGGCGACGGTCCGGGTGTGTTGGCTTGGCGCGCACGGATGGCAAGCGAGGCAGGCAAGGCCCGATACAAAACCCGCTCGACCTGCGAGTGCATCCATGCCCGCTGGCGCAACTGGGACCTGCGGCAATTGACCGTGCGCGGCATCGAAAAGGTCCGCGCCGTCGTGCTCTGGTTCGCCCTCACCAACAACATCTTGCAAGGTATCCGCCTCCGCGCCGCGTAAAAGCGAACTAATCAGTCAACTCAAACTCCATCATCGACCGACAACCAGCCCAGCCTCGCCCCAAACAGGCAAAAACCTCACAAGCTCTCAGGGTGACGGCTACGGATAAAGACGTCATCCTGAGGTGCGAGCGTAAGCGAGCCTCGAAGGATGGGCCACACACACCGGGGAGAAACGCCAATGGACACAACGAACATGCTGCGCGCGTTCTGCGACGCGGTCGAGCAGCGCAACGGCAAGGCGTTTGCAAATCTCTTCACCGAGGACGGCGTCTATCATGACGTGTTCTACGGCGCGTTCAAGGGCCACGCCAAAATCGCCGAGATGATCGACGACTGGTTCTACCGGACCGCGACCGATTTCCGCTGGGTGATGCATGATCCCGTCTCTGACGGCGCGACGCTCTATGCGCGCTACACGTTCAGCTACCGCTCGACCTTGCCGGAAGCCAAGGGGGCGCGGGCGATGTTCGAGGGCGTCGCGATCATGCGGCTGCGTAACGGCAAGATCACGGAATACCACGAGGTCGCCAACACCGCGCCGGCCTTCGTCGATCTGAATTTTGCGCCGGAGCGGATCGCCAAGATCGTAGGCAAGCAGGGTGCCGCGCTGAAGGAGCGGCCGGAGATGAAGCGGCATTTGGCCGAGTAATTCGCCGTCATTGCGAGCGAAGCAAAGCAATCCATCGCTCCGCATACGCTGATATATGGATTGCTTCGTCGCTGCGCTCCTCGCAATGACGGGGTGAGAATCCTGCGACGATGGCGAGAGTCTACGGCGGCGGCGGATTGGTCATCGGCTTGCGCTGCGCCAGCGCCGCCACGGTCGACGTGCCGATCGGGCCCTTCTCGTCATAGAGCCAGCATTCGCCGATCGCGACGCCGTCGGTGGCGTGGTGGTTGACGACCTCGAAGCCGATCCAGTTGGTCACCGGCAAACGGTGCAGATAGATCGTGACGTCGCTGTTGATGTAGCCGAGCCCCTGGTCGCCGGCATTGGCGAAGGGGCTGGCGAAATCCGCGCCGGTCGCGACATGGACGAACGGCGTCATCTTCACGCCGGCGACGAGCTCGCGCACCTCGCTCATCCAGAGCCGGCGCTCGCCGAGCGAACCCATGTGGCCTGCGATCGGCCGCGTCTCCCATTTGCCGTTCATGCCGAGCCTCGGATCGGCCGGCTTTGGAATGTCCGCAGGCCGCGGCACCGTCCAGTTCGGCGGCGACCACACATTGCCCGGCGCATTTTCCGTCCTGCGCAACAACTGGCAGGAGGCGCGCGCCATGCTGGTGCCGCCGGAGACAAACTCGGCCTCGATCATCTTGATGCGGAGCCCGTCGCGGACGAGTTTCGTCGTCACCTCGACCGGCGTCGTGATGTTGGGCAGCCGAAACATGTCGACTGTCAGCCGCGCCGGGACGAAGTCGTCGGAGCCGTGACGCTGCTCGATGACGAAGCCGAGCAGGCCGATCACGACGCGGCCGTGCATCGATTCCGGGCTCCACGGTCCGTTCGCAACAGCCGTCGGCATGAAGCCGTCGCCGTGCCTGGTGAAGAAGGGCTGGTTTGTCATGGTTGTCGACCATGACGGGAATGCCGCGATGAAATCAAGAGGCCGCTGCCGCGCGCCACTCCTGTTGCACGCTGACATCAGGCTCGCCGCCAGCGCGTGAGGCCAGCGCCGCGAACGCATCGCGGGCGATCAGTTGCGACAGCGCCCACACCGCGGCGCCGCGCACCAGCGGGCTTGCATCGTCGAGCAACCGCTGTGCCTCAGTGGCAAGGTTTGTATCGCCGGAATTGCCGATCGCGATCAGCACATTGCGGATGAAGCGGTCGCGGCCGATGCGCTTGACCGGCGACTTCGTGAACAGCGCGCGAAAAGCGGCATCGTCGAGCCGCGCCAGCTCGCCGAGCGCGGGCGCGCGCAGCGCATCGCGTGCCGCGAGCTTCTGCTCACGTCCCGCTTGCGCGAACTTGTTCCACGGACACACCGCGAGGCAATCGTCGCAGCCATAGATGCGGTTGCCGATGCTCTTGCGGAATTCGTGCGGGATCGGGCCCTTGTTCTCGATCGTCAGATACGAGATGCAGCGCCGCGCATCGAGCGTGTAGGGGGCCGGAAACGCCGCGGTCGGACAGATGTCCTGACAGGCGCGGCAACTGCCGCAATGATCGGCTTCGCTATCGTCGCGCGGCAGCTCGGTGGCGGAATAGATCGCGCCGAGAAACAGCCACGAGCCGAACTCGCGCGACACCAGATTGGTGTGCTTGCCCTGCCAGCCGATGCCGGCGGCCTGTGCGAGCGGCTTCTCCATCACGGCGGCGGTGTCGACGAACACCTTCACCTCGTCGCCGGTCGCAGCAGTGAGCCAGCGCGCCAGAATCTTCAGCCGCTTCTTGATCACGTCGTGATAGTCGTCGCCCTGGGCATAGACCGAGATCGCGCCATGCGATCGACGCGCGAGAATTTTTAGCGGATCGTCGTCGGGCCCGTAATTGACCCCGAGCATGATGATCGAGCGCACACCGCCCCACAGCACGCGTGGATCGGCGCGCCGCTCCGGATTGGCGGCGAGCCAGTCCATGTCGCCATGGCCGCCGGAGTTGAGGAACTCGTGGAAGTATTGCCCGGCTTCGCGCATCGCGTCAGGGCCGGTGAAGCCGACGGCATCGAAGCCGAGCGCGCGCGCCTCGCGCGTCAGTGCCGCCTTGAGATCGGCAGGAGAGAGCCGGACCGCCGGGTTCAGAAGTCGAGGTCCACATAGGTGCGCGACGCCGGCACCCCCGCCAGCCATTCGCTGAGCAGCGGGCGGAACGACGGGCGGGATTTCACCCGCGCGTACCACGCCTTTGCTGCGTCGTCCTCGCTCCATGGCACGTCGCCCAGATAGTCGATCGCCGAAAGATGCGCCGCGGCGGCGAGGTCCGCGTAGGTGAGGCGGTCGCCGGCGAGATAGTTCCGCGTCTTCGCGAGCCAGCCGATATAGCTCAGATGATAGCGCACATTGACCTTGGCGGCGCGCATGATGTCGGGGGCCGGCGGGCCGCCGCCATTGTCCTCGCTCATGAAGCGCTTGTAGATCCGCTCGGTCACCAGAGGGTTGGAGGCTTCCTCGAAAAATTTCTCGTTGAACCATGCCACCAGCCGGCGCACCTCGACGCGCTCGGCCGTCGACGTCGGCATCAGCCGCCGCTCGCCGGCATCGAGGCCATGAGCCTCGTCGACATATTCGGCGATCACGGGCGCCCCCGGAATCGGCGGAAAACCTTCGGCGATCAGGACCGGCGTGGTTGCCGCCGGATTGAGCGCCAGGAATGCCTCGCGCCGCTCCCACACCCGCTCCTCCACCAGACGCAGATCGAGCCCGTACTCGCCGAGCACGAGGCGAATGAATCGCGAATGCGGACAGAACGGATGGTGATACAGCGTGTACATGAAGTCCTTGGTAGTTCCGCGGCGATTAAGAAACCATCAACCTGTGTGACCTGGGTCTGTGATTTGGCCAGACCTGACCCGGTCGTCTCTATGTCGCGTCAGCACGCAAACCGGTAGCCACCCCCGCAGACGGTGCGGGTCACAAAAACGCTATAGCCCAGCAAATCGGTCAGGTAACCCATTGTTTGACGATTTTTTGCGATTGCGGCCAATGTGCGAATAAGCGAGAAGAATCCCGTTTTCCACACGGGGCAGGCCACATCATGATGACGGATATGCTGCGAGCGGTGATTCTCGGCATCGTCGAGGGCGTCACCGAGTTCCTGCCGGTCTCCTCGACAGGCCACCTGCTGCTCGCGGAACGCTTCTTCAATCTCGGCGAAGGCAATTTCTGGAAGAGCTTTGCGATCCTGATTCAGCTCGGTGCGATCCTCGCGATCGTCGCGCTGTATTTCGTCAAATTGTGGCGCGTCGCGCTCGGCATGTTCTCCAATCCCGACGACCGCCGCTTCGTGATCGGCGTGCTGGTGGCGTTCCTGCCTGCCGTCGTGATCGGCCTGATCGCCGGCAAATACATCAAGGAATTCCTGTTCAATCCGTGGGTGGTCTGCTTCACGCTGATCGTCGGCGGCGCCGTCCTGCTCTGGGTCGATCAGCTCGATCTCAAGGTGTACGAGGACGATGCGACCCGGTTCCCGCTGTTGATGTATTTCTGGATCGGCGTCGCGCAGTGCCTGGCAATGATCCCCGGCGTATCGCGCTCCGGCGCCAGCATCGTGGCCGCGATGCTGCTCGGCGCCGACAAGCGCTCGGCGGCGGAGTTCTCGTTCTTCCTCGCGATCCCGACCATGGTCGGCGCGTTCGCCTATGATTTCTACAAGAACCGCGCCGACTTCACCTCGGACAATCTGAGCGTCATCGCGGTCGGCTTCGTGGTGTCGTTCATCACGGCGATGATCGTGGTGCGGGCGTTCCTCAACTTCGTCACCCGCCGCGGCTTCACGTTCTTTGCCTGGTGGCGCGTGATCGTCGGCACCCTCGGCCTGATCGCGCTGGCGATGGGAAGGTAAGGTACACTCCACCGTCGTCCCTGCGAAAGCAGGGACCCATAACCACAGCTCTTTCAGTCATGAAGAGCTGTGGCCCCAGCGGTGCGCACCTTGGACATTCGTGGTTATGGGTCCCGGCTCGCGCTTCGCTTGGCCGGGACGACGCTTGGAGAGAGTGCTTACGCGCTCTTCTTCTGGAACTGCCCGGTCGCGCGGAAGCGCCAGAGATATTGCGGGGCGATCGCTTCCATCGAATCGGGCGCGATGCCGAGGCCGGCGAAAGTGAGCCCGGCGGCCTTGGCGGCATCCGACACCACATTGTCCGAACGCAGCATCGCGACCTGGTCGGGCGTCAGCGTGAACGGCCCCGGCGCGAACTGCAGGACATACGATTGCAGCTTGGCGAGGCCGAACGGCAGCGGCGCCAGCATGCGGTCGCGCTGGGTGATCTGGAGGATGATCTCCATCACCTCGCGCATGGTCAGCACCTCCGGCCCGCCGAGCTCGTAGGTCGCGCCCGGCTTCGCCTTGCCGTCGACGGCATCGGCCACCGCTTTGGCAACGTCGGCCACATAGGCCGGCTGCAGCTTGCCAGTGCCGCCGCCGACCAGCGGCAGCACCGGCGACATCCGCGCCAAGGCCGCAAAGCGGTTGGTGAACTGATCCTCCGGCCCGAACAGCAGCGACGGCCGCATGATGGTGGCCTGTGGCAAGGCCGCCTGTACCGCCGCCTCGCCGGCCGCCTTGGCGCGGTAATAACCCGACAGCGAATTCTCATCGGCCCCGATCGCCGAAACGTGGACCATCCGGGCGCCGGCGCTAGCCGCCGCCTTGGCGATGGTCTCCGCGCCCTTCACCTGGACGGCGTCAAAGCTCTGCCCGCCGCCCTCGGCCAGGATGCCGACCAGATTGATGGCGATATGCGAATCACGCATCGCCGCCTCGACAGAGGCCGGGTAGCGCAGATTGGCCTGGACCGCATGAATCTGCCCGACGCGGCCGAGCGGCTGCAGATGGAAGGCCAGTTCGGGCCGCCGCACCGCTACCCGCACGCGGTAATCGCGCTTGCACAGCGCCCGGACCACGTTCCGTCCCAGAAAACCCGATCCGCCGAAGACTGTGACGAGCGTTTCCAGGTTCGATGCCATGAGGTAAATTCCTGCCGGATTCGAGAGCGATTGAGCGCATTTAGCGCCTCTCGCGATACGCCATCAGCCCAATCCTGTACAGGCTATTTGAATTTCCAATCCCGAATTTGACAAGCGCGTAACCGATCCTTACTAAGCCGCTCCACATGCCCAGGTGGCGGAATTGGTAGACGCGCTGGCTTCAGGTGCCAGTGGCTTAACGGCCGTGAAGGTTCGAGTCCTTTCCTGGGCACCACCCCCTTTTTAAGCGATTGAAATCGCTCAGCATCCCTAAGGGTGGGTGCGGCGAAGGCGTAACCCGCCGAGGGTGGGGCGAGACGGCGATCACGCCATCAACCGTCTGCCCTACGCGCGCTGCGTCGCTCCAGAGATCGCTCGCACTTCAATCGGGCCGATAGGGAGACACCGTGATCCCGACGTTCAGCGCCGGCCCGTCCTATCCGGAGCAGCAAATCCGCCGGGATTGTCGTGTCCAGCGCGGCACCATCGCATCCTCCCTCAAATCCGTAGGAGAAGGTACGCGAGGTGCACCCCTTCCAAAGCTCGCGCATCGTGTCGGGAAGCTCGTCAACGATCGTCAGAAACTGCAGTGTGCACCAACGTGCAATCCCGAGCGCGCTCTTCGTCGGCGAGTTCGAGAACAAGCAGAAACTGCCCTTCGAATTCCTGATGCGAGATGACGACGACGTTTTGATCCAAATGCGCCACGAGTGCACCGAGGTCCGAGTTCGACTTCAGATCCAGGTCCAGATTCAGGAACTGAGGGGGGTGTCGCCAATTTCGTGCCTCAAGCGTCACAGCCAAACGCTACCTGATCAAACATCGACAAAACCAGCGAGCCACGTGGCCGCCGAATACGTCGTTCCGTGGTCAACAAGGAGCCTGACGGTCGGTGTATCCAAAACGGAACCGATAGCCTCATGACTAACCGATAAACGATGGAGGTAACCCCCCTTCTCTCGTCCTGCGACACTTTACCATTTCTGTCCCGACATCGAACTACGCTCAGATGGTGCGCCGACCGGACGGCCTCAGCTGCGCTGGGACTACGCACTACGACAGGGCTAGGGGATGATCGCGATCGAAAGCCACGCAGCGCGGGCTCAACCAGCGCGCATCGCCGCCGTCGATGTCGTCCACGATCTCGACGCCGCCGAGACGATTTGGCGGAGTCTTGAGCGCTCGAACCATTCCATCACGCCCTTTCAGCGCTTCGACTTCCTCGCCCCGTGGCAGCGTGATGTCGGTGAGCGCGCAGGACTGTCGCCTTTCATCGTTGTTATGCGTGACGGCGACGGCCAACCACGGGGCTTGCTGCCGCTTGCCCTGCAAACAGCGCTGGGCGTGCGCCGCGCGAGCTTCATGGGTGGCGAGCACGCAACCTTCAACATGGGCCTGTGGGATCGCGAGTTCGCCGCCGGTGCCACGAAGGCCGATCTCAACGCAGTCATCGCGATGCTCGCCAAGCGCGACGAGGGCGACGTGCTGGTGCTGCGCCAACAGCCGGCGCAGTGGCGCGACGTGCAAAATCCGCTGGCGCTGCTGCCTCATGAGCCCCCGGTCTTCAACTGCCCGAAGCGCACAATCGAGCCGGGCGCGACGGCCGCAAGCCTGATCGACAATCCCTCCCGCCGCATGAAGCTCAAGCAGCGCAAGCTGCTTGAGTTGACCGGCTACCGCTATCACGTCGCCTCTGCCGACGCCGATATTGCCCGTTTGCTCGACTGGTTCTTCCGCGTGAAGTCGGAGCGGCTGGCCGAGCGCAAGCTGTCCAATGTGTTCGCCGAACGCGCCGTGGAGACATTCATCCGCACCGCCTGCACGACAAAGCTGCCCCACGGCGGCCGTGCCATCGAAATTCACGCGCTCGAAAGCGACGAGGAAGTGATCGCGATCTTCGCCGTGGTTGCCGACGGCCACCGCTTCTCGACGATGTTCAACACCTACACTTTGTCAGGCAATGCGAAATTCAGCCCCGGTCTGCTCTTGATGCAGGAAATCATCCATCATTTTGCCGGCCGGCACTATCGCGACTTCGACTTCGGCTCGCATGAATACAAGCGGCTGTTCTGCAATGACGACGAGCCATTGTTCGACAGTTTCATTCCGCTCACCAGGCTGGGCCGACAAGCCGCCGGAGTGATGTCCGCGGTCGCTCGCACCAAGCGGTTGGTGGAGCACCACCCGAAGCTACGCGGCGTTGCGCAGCACCTTCGCAAGGTCTTGCTTGACAAGGCATTCTGCGCAATTCCTCTCGTTTCCTTGCTTCAAGTGTAGCTACCGAACTTCGTCAACCGCCCGGCACCTCCCGTCAGACGATGCGCCGGCCGGCGCGGTGCGCGATTGGCCGCTGCACGAAATACATCGCGGTCAGCGAGATGAGGGTCGTCGCAACGACGATGTAGCCGAGACGGTCGAAGTGCAGCAGCGAACCGTCCGGGTTCTCGGCGATGATCGCCGCCGCGAACACCGAGCCCAGCCCGCCCGACAACTGCTGTACGGATGCTGAGACCGCGCTGAACGAGCCGCGCTGGCTGGCATCGGGGATCGCCGACATCAACGCCTGCGACGGGATCATGCGCGAGAAGATGCCGACGAACATCAGCACATTGACGACGATCGCGGTCAGCAGCGAGACGTGGCCGAGATTGGTGTAGATCAGCACCATGATGACGGACACCACGCAGCCGAACGCGAAGGTCGGATATTTGCCGAATTTGTCGCTGGCGCGGCCGACCAACGGCCCGATGAGGATGCTGAACAGCCCGGAGACCAGATAGATCGTCGGCAGATGGACGATGTCGATGCCGAGATTGTGCACGGTGAAGGCGCTGCCGAACGGCATCAGCATGAAGCCGCCGGTCGCCAGCAGCGTCGTCACCAGGAAAGCCAGCGTGTAGCGCGGCTGTCCTACGGTCGCGACCAGATGGCGGAATGGATTGCTGTCGTGCTGCAGCTTGAGATGCCCGTCGACCGGCTCCATCACCAGCGCGATGACGGCGATCGCCGCGATCGACAGGCCGACGATGGCGACAAAGCAGATGTGCCAGTTCCAGTGATTGGCCAGGAAAAGTCCGGCCGGGACGCCGAGCACCTGGCTCGCGGCGAACGCCGTCTGCAGCACGCCCATCGCGCGGCCGCGCTGTTGCAGCGGAAACAGGTCGGTGACGATCGCAAGCACGACGGACCCGATCACGCCGCCGAACAGGCCGGTGACGATGCGGCCGAGCAGCAGCACGTGGAAATTCTGCGCCACCGCGCAAAGCACGGTACCGAGCATGAAGCCGACATAGAAGAACAGCAGCAGCCGCTTGCGGTCGAATCGATCGGCAAAGCCGGCGGCGAGGATGCCGGAAAATCCGGCGGCGAAGGCGTAGGCCGACACCGCGACGCCGAACTGCCCGGCCGTGATGTTGAGCGACGGCATCAGGATGGCGCCGAGCGGCGACATGATGATGAAGTCGAGGATCAGGGTGAACTGCGTGAAGGCAAGCAGCGCGATCAGGAACGACTGATAGCGCGTAAAGCCGCGCTCCTGCTGGTCGTCGTCGATCGGCGCGGCGAGGGTCTGTTCCGACATGAGGCTCATTTCAGATGATGAGAAGGGCGTGCGAGCGGCCCGGCACAAATGGGGGCGCCGTTCGCGGATTTCATCGGTGCCGAAGCGCAAAAATGCGCGGAAGTGCGATCAATAACCGCGACGTTTCCCGAGCTTCCATATATAGGAATTGCGTGGCTGCCGATCATCCCATCCCTGATCGTTTGAATTGCAGCGTGATGCAAATGCAACAGAGCGGCGCGATGCCGGGCCGCCGTGTCGGGAAACGGCAAGAGCCCGGCAGAAAACGCAAGGCCGAGCCGCCCGGAAACGGCCTATCCGCTCGCCTCCCGGGCGTTTGAGCGCTAGTGTCGCCCGTCGAATCGATCCGAGACCCGAGGCCTTATTTCATGACCATCCGCCTGCATCGCGGCGATCTGCCCGATCTGTCCCGCTACACCGATTCGGTGGCGATCGACACCGAGACCATGGGACTGCATCCGCATCGTGACCGCCTCTGCGTGGTGCAGATGTCGAACGGCGACGGCACCGCCGACGTGATCCAGATTCCAAAGGGACACACCGATTCGCCGAACCTGAAGGCGCTGCTCGCCAATCCGAAAGTCACCAAGATCTTCCATTTTGCGCGGTTCGACGTCGCGGTGCTCTACAACACCTTCGGCGTGATGCCGGCGCCGGTCTATTGCACCAAGATCGCCTCGCGCCTGTCGCGCACCTACACCGACCGCCACGGCCTGAAAGATCTGGTGCGCGAGGTGCTGAACGTCGAATTGTCGAAGCAGCAGCAGTCGAGCGACTGGGGCGCGCAAAGCCTGAGCGAAGCCCAACTCGCCTACGCCGCGTCCGACGTGCTGCACCTGCACGCGCTGCGCGACAAACTGGATGTCATGCTGGCGCGCGAGGGACGGACGGATCTCGCCAGGGCCTGCTTCGAATTCCTGCCGACGCGGGCTAGGCTCGATCTCGACGGCTGGGAGGCCGAGGACATTTTCGCCCATTCGTAATGGGCGCCGAATTCGTCGCAGCAGGGGCGATTCCGCCCCGTTTCGGCCAAACTGTTCACGCGTGGTCCGGGTTGAAGTCGGCTGGGGGGCGCGACGCCGGGTCCCGGCTGCATATTTGGGCGGCTCCGGCTAGAATAGGGGCGATTTCGCGCCTCTGGAGCTCAGGTGAATTCGGTTCAGAATCCAGCCTATGTCACGGGCCTCGAGGCGCGCTTTGCCGCCGCCGCGCGGCACAGCCGTATGGTGCGGATCCTGCGCATCGCGGTACCTGCGGTGGTCGGGCTGTCGATGGCCTCGATCATCTCGATCTCGGTGTTCAATCCATTCCACGACGTGATCCCCAAGCTGCCGCTCGAGATGGACAACCTCGTGGTGTCGGGCACCAAGATCACGATGGAATCGCCGCATATCGCCGGCTTCTCGGCCGATGGGCGGCCCTATGAGATGTGGGCCAAGGCGGCGATCCAGGACGTCACCGATCCCGACCATGTCGAGCTGAAGACCATCCGCGCCAAGGTGGCGCAGCAGGATCAGTCGACGGTGACGATGGACGCGCGCACCGGCTTCTTCGACAACAAGAAGCAATTGCTCGACCTGCGCCAGGATATCTTCCTGCAATCGTCCACCGGCTATGAGGCGAAGCTGACGCAGGCCTTCGTCGACATCAACAAGGGCAATGTGTCGTCGGACGAGCATGTCGACGTCAAGCTGCTCGAGGGCACGCTGACCTCCGACCGGCTGCGGATCTACAACAGCGGCGAGCTTGTGCGGTTCGAAGGCAATGTCGTGATGAATCTGGACAAGCTCGGCGACAACAACCCGCCTGCCGAGCCCGCGCCGCCTCCTCCGCCGCCACCGAAGGCGCGCAAATCCGCCAACACGAAATGATTTTGATGATGAGATTTTTTCCGCACGGCGTCGCAATGGCGGCCCTTCTGCTCGCGCTGTTCGCAGCCGGCACTGCGTCCGCGCAGGGCACGATGACCGGCGTTCCCAACGCCATGCAGGGCTTTTCGCAGAACCGCGACCAGCCGATCCAGATCGAGGCGGCCTCGCTCGAAATGCGCGACAAGAAGAAGGAGGCGACCTTCGCCGGCAATGTGAAGGTCGTGCAGGGCGACACCACCATGACCTCGAAGATCCTGGTCGTGTTCTACGAGGATAAGTCGACCCAGGCGCCGGCACCTGCGCCGGCCGGCAAGGCCGCGGCCGCCAAGGGTGCTGCGCCGATGCAGTCGGCGACACCAGGCCCCGGCGGCGCGTCCTCGATCAAGCGGCTGGAGGCGAAGGGCGATGTCGTGGTGACCCAGAAGGACCAGGTCGTCACCGGCGAGACCGCGATCTTCGACACCAAGACCAATCTGATCACCATGCTCGGCGGCGCCGGTGGTCAGGTGGTGCTGACCCAGTGCCAGAACGTGCTGCGCGGCGACCGCCTTTTGGTCGACATGACCACCGGCGTGTCGCGGGTGGAATCCAACAACGGCAAGGTGCAGGGCCTGTTCATCCAGTCGCAGGGCGGACAGAGCGGCAAGGGCGGCTGTCCAGCGCCGGCTGCCCCCGGCGCGGCCCCTGCCGCCCCTGCAACCCCTCCAGTGGCCCCATCGCCGCTTCAACTCGTTCCGGGCAAGCCAAAATAGGCGCCGGTGGCGCGAGGATCGTCATGCCGATGCTGCTTTCGCGCGCCGCAATCGTCGCTCTCCTCGCTCTGATGGCGTCCGACAGCGCGCGCGGGCAGGGCACCGCGGCCGTGCCCAATGCCATGCAGGGCTTCGCGCAGAACCGCAACCAGCCGGTCAAGATCGAGGCGGCCGTGCTCGAAATGCGTGACAAGAAGAAGGAGGCGACTTTCTCCGGCAATGTGAAGGTCGTGCAGGGCGATACCACCATGACCTCGAAGATCCTGGTCGTGTTCTACGAGGATAAATCAACCCAGCCGCCGGCGGCTGCCCCGGGGGCCACCCCATCCAAGGACCCGCCCCGGGATACTGCGGTGCAACCGATGACACCCGGCCCCGCCGGCGCGTCCTCGATCAAGCGGCTGGAAGCGAAGGGCGATGTCGTCGTGACCCAGAAGGATCAGGTCGTCACCGGCACGACCGCGATCTTCGACACCAGGACCAATTTGATCACCATGCTCGGCGGCAGCGGCAGCCAGGTGGTGCTGACCCAGTGCCAGAACGTGGTGCGCGGCGATCGCCTGCTTGTGGACATGACGACCGGCGTCTCGCGCGTGGAATCCGACACCGGCAGGGTGCAGGCCATGGTCGTTCAGGGACAAGACTGCAGCGGCGCGCCGGCGCCGACCGCACCCGTAAGCCCCCCGTCAGCTTCCGCCAAACCACCAAAATCAAGATAAATCAATGCATTAGATAATATTTTGCGGCTGCGAGGTTGAAGCGCGCGGGGTGAGGCTGTATCTACTGCAGCGGCCCGGCCAAACGATGCGCCTTGAGGGGGAGTCATGTTGGCCGGTCAGGGGCATCCATTCATTCAAGGCGCGGGTGATCGCGCTTTGCCGTGTTGTTTGAGCATGATCTCCGCGCAAACGCGTCCGCTGTTGTCGCGAGGGGAGGCCGGAATCCAGATTTCCGGATCATGCTTGCGCCTTCGCGTGCGAATCGATTGGTCCGCAGGCAAAGTCGCCGGATTACCGTGAAAGGCTGAAGCGAAGCGGGGATGGTGGATTTTCTCGGCATGTTCCGGCGGCGCCCTGCGAAACGCAGCACCGGATTTGCGCGCTCGCATGACGACATCACGGCGCTCGGCGATTCCTTCGGCGAGATGCTGACGTCACCGGTGCGCGACGCGCCCCCGATGGCGCGCGCCGCCCCCGTTCCCGACGTCGAGTTGCCGCGGTCGCAGCCCGCTGCAGCGCCGGCGCGTGCGCGTCCCGCCAGAAACAGCGCTCCGGCTGCGCCACAGCTGATCAAGCGGCCGGGCTATCTGGCTGTGCATAGCGTGGAAAAGAGTTTTGGCAGCCGCCAGGTCGTGCGCGGCGTCAGCATCTATGTGCGCCGCGGCGAAGCGGTCGGCCTGCTCGGGCCCAACGGCGCCGGCAAGACCACCGTATTCTACATGATCACCGGCCTGATCAAGGCCGATCGCGGCGCGATCGAGCTCGATGGCCATGACGTCACCAAGCTGCCGATGTATCAGCGCGCGCGGCTCGGCATCGGCTATCTGCCGCAGGAAGCCTCGATCTTCCGCGGCCTCACGGTCGAGCAGAACATCCGCGCCGTGCTCGAGGTCGTCGAGCCCTCCAAGAAGAAGCGCGAGCATGAGCTCGATTCGCTGCTCGACGAATTCAACATCACCCGGCTGCGCAAAAGCCCGTCGATCGCGCTGTCCGGCGGCGAGCGCCGCCGCGTCGAGATCGCGCGGGCGCTGGCGACCCGCCCGAATTACATGCTGCTCGACGAGCCGTTCGCCGGCATCGACCCGATCGCGGTCGGCGACATCCAGGACCTCGTCCGCCATCTCACCAACCGCGGCATCGGCGTCCTCATCACCGACCACAACGTCCGCGAGACGCTCGGCCTGACCGACCGCGCCTACATCGTCTATGCCGGTGAGATCTTGACTGAGGGAAGCCCAGAGGAGATCGTTAATGATCCCGATGTACGTCGGCTTTACCTTGGCGAGGAATTCCGCCTGTAGCGCATGATCTGCCAAAGTGTGCAGCGGTTTGGCGACAAGATCATGCGCTAATTAGAGAATCTGACGCGCGATCGGCCGCAAAACCGGGCGTCCACTCTTGCTGGTCGCGCATACCCCAAAAATTGCATCCGTCAAGCCGTATACAAGCTTCGCGGACTAAGATAAGCAAGAATCGAGCCAACTTTTAGGGTCGTTCTTGCCTCCATGGCGCTGACGCAAAGACTAGAGTTCCGCCAGTCGCAGTCGCTGGTGATGACGCCGCAGCTGATGCAGGCGATCAAGCTGCTGCAACTGTCGAACCTCGATCTGTCGGCCTTTGTCGAGGAAGAGCTGGAACGGAACCCGCTGCTCGATCGCGCCGCCGACGGGCCGGAACCGCCAGTGGCGGGCGAGCCGGCCATGGAACGGTCCGATTACGGCGATTCCGACGGTTCCAGCAGCTACGGGGATGACGGCGATCATCCCGATATGGCGGCAGGCTCGGGCGGCGAGACCGCCTTCGAGCCCGGCCAGGAGGAATGGATGAACCGCGACCTCGGCACCCGCGCCGAGATCGAGCAGACGCTGGATACCGGTCTCGACAACGTATTCTCCGAGGAGCCGGCGGAGGCGGCCGCGCGCGCCGCGCAGGACGCGCCACCCTCTGTCTATACCGAATGGGGCGGTGGCGCCTCCAGCGACGACGAGTACAATCTCGAAGCCTTCGTCGCCGCCGAGCTGACGCTCGCCGACCATCTCGCCGAACAGCTTGCGGTGGCGTTCTCGGGGCCGGCGCAGCGCATGATCGGGCAGTATCTGATTGATCTGGTCGACGACGCCGGCTATTTGCCCGCCGATCTCGGCCAGGCCGCCGAGCGGCTCGGTGCGTCGCAGCAGGCGGTCGACGAGGTCGTCGCGGTGCTGCAGAAATTCGATCCGCCGGGCGTGTGCGCGCGAAACCTGAGCGAGTGCCTGGCGATCCAGCTGCGTGAGCTCGATCGCTACGATCCGGCGATGCAGGCGCTGGTCGAGCATCTCGACCTGCTCGCCAAGCGCGACATCGCGGCCTTGCGAAAGCTCTGCGGCGTCGACGACGAAGACATCACCGACATGATCGCGGAGATCCGCCGGCTCGATCCGAAGCCCGGTCTGAAGTTCGGCACCGCGCGGACGCAGACCATGGTGCCCGACGTCTATGTCCGTCCCGGCCCCGACGGCGGCTGGCATGTCGAGCTCAATAGCGACACTCTGCCACGCGTTCTGGTCAACCAGACCTATTACGCTGAACTGTCGAAGACGATCCGCAAGGACGGTGACAAGTCGTACTTCACCGACTGCCTGCAGAACGCGACCTGGCTGGTGCGCGCGCTCGATCAGCGCGCCCGCACCATCCTGAAGGTCGCGACCGAAATCGTCCGCCAGCAGGACGGGTTCTTCACCTATGGCGTCGCGCACTTGAGGCCGCTCAATCTGAAGGCGGTGGCGGATGCGATCCAGATGCATGAATCGACGGTGTCGCGCGTCACCGCCAACAAATACATGGCGACCAATCGCGGCAGTTTTGAATTGAAGTATTTTTTCACCGCCTCGATCGCGTCCGCAGACGGCGGCGAGGCGCATTCCGCCGAAGCGGTGCGTCACCACATCAAGCAACTGATCGACGGCGAGGCGCCGTCGGCGATCCTGTCCGACGACACGATCGTGGAACGTTTGCGCGCCTCGGGCATTGATATTGCCCGCCGCACCGTCGCGAAGTACCGCGAAGCGATGCGGATCCCATCTTCGGTGCAGCGCCGCCGTGACAAACAGAGCATGCTTGGCAATGCCCTTTCGGCTCCCGCCTCCTCGTCCGACCGGTCGCGCGATACAGCCCCCGTTTAGGTTACTCTTTGAGCATGACCCCGTCCGAGTACGGACCGGACCATGCGCTCGTTGCGTTCGCGTCAAATCGCGATAGTCTCAACCTTTCCAGGTGAAGCGTCGTCCAGGAAGGAAGGTGACCGGAAGCCCAGCAAGCATCATGCTCCTGCAAGAGTGATCGAGGCATCCAGCAATTGAGGCATCAAATGACCCTTCGTATCTCGGGAAAGAGCATCAGCATCGGCGAGGCGCTTCGCGCGCGCGTCAGCGAGCGCACCGACGAGGTCCTGCGAAAGTATTTTGATGGCAACTATTCCGGTCACATCACGCTGAGCAAGGATGGCTTCGGCTTCCGAACCGATTGCTCGCTGCATCTGGATTCCGGCATCACGCTGGAAGCCGAATCCAACGCCGTCGACGCCTATGCCAGCGCGGATGTTGCGCTCCTGATGATCGAGAAGCGCCTGCGCCGTTACAAGAGCCGGCTCAAGGATCGCTCCCACCGCAAGACCTATGCCGCTAACGCAGCGCTTGCCGAATTGAACGGCGCCGGGCTCGACGCGCCGAGCTACGTCATCGAGGCGCCCGAGAACGACGACGAGGTCACCGAATACAGCCCGGTGATCATTGCCGAGGCAACCACCGCGCTGAAGCGGCTGTCGGTCAGTGAAGCGGTGATGGAGCTCGACCTGTCCGGCGCCTCCTGCCTGGTGTTCCAGCATGGCGGCAGCGGCCGGGTGAACATCATTTACCGCCGTACGGACGGCAATGTCGGCTGGGTCGACCCGCCCGCGATGAGCCCCTGAGGATATACGAGAGATGGCATTGACGTCCGAAGCCGGCCCTGCTTATGGTCCGCCGCCTCCAGCAATAAGGGGGGCGGAACAGGGTTCGCAGGTGTTGGCACCGCCGATACGTTGGAGTAGAAGCCCTGCCAGCTGGACCCGGGCTAAGCCCGCATCCCACCTCAACTTCTTGACGCCGCCGCTGTAAAGCCTATTTCGCAACCTGACGGTTCATTCACCTCGGAACGTCCCAATGCCGATTACCGATTTGGTCGCACCCGAGGCGATTCTCCCGGCTTTAAAAGTCATCAGCAAGAAGCAGGCGCTGCAGGAACTTGCCGCGCGTGCGTCGGCTCTGACCGGGCAGAACGAGCGCGCCGTCTTCGAGGTGCTGCTGCAGCGCGAGAAGCTCGGCACCACGGCGGTCGGCTATGGCGTCGCCATTCCGCACGGCAAGCTGCCCAAACTGGAGAAGCTGTTCGGCTTCTTCGCCCGCCTCGAGCGCCCGATCGATTTCGAGGCGATGGACGGCCAGCCGGTCGATCTGATCTTCCTGTTGCTGGCGCCCGAAGGCGCCGGTGCCGACCACCTCAAGGCGCTGGCACGGATCGCCCGCCTGCTGCGCGACCAGGACGTCGCCAAGAAGCTGCGTGCCTCGCGCGACGCGCAGGCGATCTACTCGGTGCTCGCACTGCCGCCGGCGAGCGCGGCGTAATCGCGAATTTGTTTTCGCGCCACTGTCATCAGAGCATAGCCGATGCGTCAGGCGCTGGCGCACGCCAACGCGTTGGCGATCGTTTCAGGTCTTCGCAACCCTTCAGCAGATCGTCGGCAGCAGACGACGGACCTCGTCGAGCAGATCCGGAACGGCCTTCTCGTCGTTGGCGAGGTGTCTGAGCAGCGCGTTCTGGAACAGGCCGTCGAGCAACGCGTAGAGCGCGGCCGGAGAGGATGCCGGCCGCTTGCCGCCGAGCTCGGCGTAGCGCGTGGCGATGCGCCAGATCATCGCTTCCAGGCTCTTGTCGATCTCGAGCACGTCCTTGCGAAACGCCGGCTCGAACATCGCCTGCGAGCGCATATCGTACCAGAGCCGGTGCATGCGGGCTTCGTCCCGCAACGTTGCCGCGAGCTTGGCGAGAAAACCTTCGGTCAATTCGTCGCGGCTTTGCGCCGACGTCACCACCTCGTCATAGCGCGTCACGCATTTCGCCTTGTAGTGACGGACGCAGCAGCAGATCAGGTCGAGCTTGTCGCTGAAGTAGTAGTGAAACACGCCGTGCGTGAAGGCGGAGTTCTGCGCGATCTCGCGCAGGCTGGTGCGCGCGAAGCCGAGCTCGCCGAGCGTTTCCAGCGCGGCTTCCGCAAGCTCGATGCGCCGCGCACTGAACTTCTCGTCGCGCAGCGCCTCGGCCGCCACCGCCACGCGTTGGGCCGCTCCCGTCGCTTGCCGCGCCATCTCGTGCCTTTCGTCTGACTGTTCCTTGCCGAGACTATACCGCGCGGACCGCGGCATGCTCCATCCCTTCACACACCATCCTATTTGACACTTGTCAAATTCAGGCTTGACAAGTGTCAAGTTACTGGACGAGGGTTGGCGCAATAATTTGGACAACCGTCAAGACGGCTGACCTAAACGACAAACAGGAGGAAATGCACCGCCGGGCGCGCCATCGCTGCGCCCCCCGACGCCGGCCGCGACCACCAATGCGCAGAGAATGCGCAAGGCCCCCGGCCCGCCGATCGCCACAGCACCGATCAATCACCAAGCAAAGGGAGGACTACGTCATGACTGCGAAGAGCCTTGAAGGCAGGAAAGCCCTGGTCACCGGCGGCGCCCGGGGGATTGGCGCGGCGATCGCGCAGGCGCTGGCACGGTCCGGCGCCGCGGTCATGATCGGCGATATTCTCGAAAGCGTCGGCAAAGACACCGCCGGCGAGATCGCCAAGGCCGGCGTGAAAACCGGCTTCGTCAAGCTCGACGTCACCGACGACGCGCAATGGGAGCGGGCTGCCGCCGCGACGGTCGAAACCCTCGGCGGCTACGACATCCTGATCAACAATGCCGGCATCGAGATCACCTCGCTGGTCAGCGAGATCAAGGCCGAGGACGCGCGCCGCATGTGCGACGTCAACATCGTCGGCACCGTGCTCGGCATGAAGCATGCCTTCCGCGCGATGCGGCCGGGCGGCGCCGCCGGCAAGGGCGGCGCGATCGTCAATATCGCTTCCGTTGCGGCGACGATCGCGTTCCCGAGCATCGCCGTCTACTCCGGCACCAAATCCGCGGTCGACCGCATGACGCGGGTCGCGGCGATGGAAGCCGGCAAGCTCGGCTTTGGCGTGCGCGTCAATTGCATCTATCCCGGCCTGATCCCGACCGACATGGGCCTGCAGCTCGCCAATGACATCGTGAAGATCGGTCTGGCGCCCGACGTCAACGCCGCCGTCGGCTCGGTGGTGGAGCAGACGCCGCTCGGCAAGCTCGCCGAGGTTTCCGACATCGCCGACGCCGCGGTGTTCCTGTGCTCGAACGACGCCCGCTTCATCACCGGCATCGGCCTGCCGGTCGATGGCGGCATGGGCATGTAGCAACAAAGCCGACAACAAGCATTTCGGAGGATCGCAATGAGCGAGAAGAAGCCCGTCATCGTCTATGGCGCTTCCGGCTACACCGGCCGGCTGGTCTGCGAATATCTGCGCGAGTACAACATCCCCTTCATCGCCGCCGGCCGCAGCGCCGAGAAGCTCAACGCCGCGATGAAGTCGAACGTGGCCGGTATCGAGACCGCCGAGTACGAGGTGGTGACGGTGCCGCACACCGCGGCCGCACTGACCGAATTGTTCAAGGGCGCCTCGGTGGTGCTCAACACCGTGGGCCCGTTCGCCAAGTTCGGCGTCGAGGTGGTGCAGGCCTGTCTGGCTGCCAAGTGCCACTACACCGACACCACGGGCGAGCAGGACTGGCTGATCACGCTCGAGCAGGAGTTTGGCAAGAGGTTCGCCAATGCCGGCCTGCTGCTGGCGCCGGGCATCGCGCAGATGTACACCACCGGCGAGATCGCCGCGCAGCTCTGCCTGGAGACGCCCGGCCTCGACACGCTTGATATCGCCGTGTTCTGGGGCGGGAGCCCGACCATCGCCTCGACGCAGACCATCCTGGTCAACGCCGCGATGGCCAAGGCCTACTACCTGGAGCAGAACAAGTACGTCGAGCATCAGCCCGATGCCGGCCTCTACAACCTCGCCATCCCCGGCCAGCACGAGCTGGCGCTGGCGCTGCCCTGGGGCGGCACCTCGCATCCGGTGTGGTTCAAGCGCGATCCGCGCGTCGCCAACGTGAAGGTGCTGGGCGGCGTGTTCAACCGCGCGCTGATGCTGGGCGTGCCGCAGATCGTCGCCGCCGCGCTGGAGGCGACCAAGGACATGAACCCCGACGACCGCTACGCCGCACTGGCGCAGACCGCAGCCGGCGTGATGAACACCATGCCACCGCGCGAGAACCCGCGCGTCAACAAGTCGATGGATTCTGTGTACGCCTCCGGCCCGCTGGGGCGCGCGCACTGCGTCATCTACGGCAACAGCAACTACAAGCAGACCGGCATGCTGCAGGCCTATGCCGCGGCGCATCTGCTGCAGCAGCCGCCCAAGCGTGTCGGCTTCGCCTCCGGCTGCCAGGCGTTCGGCCATCACGAACTGCTCGGGCAATTGCGCAGCTTCGGGCTTGTCGGCAAGCCGGTCCTGACTGTGCACGACTGAGTCAATCGCGGGTGGGGCGGTCGTCCGCGCCACCCGCCTCGCGCGCGAGGCCCGCCATGCGCTTCATCGATTATCTCGACAAGGGCGCCTCGCTCGGCGCCGACGCGCCGTGTCTGACCATGGACGGACGCGACCTCAGCTATGGCGCGGTGCAAAGGCTGAGTTACCGGATCGCGCGCGGGCTCGACCGATCCGGCATTGCTCCCGGCGACAAGGTCGCGATCCTGTCAGGCAACGATCCGCTCGCCTTCGCCTGCGTATTCGGCATCTCGCGCGCCGCTGCGGTGTGGTGCCCGATCAATCCGCGCAACGAGGCGGCTGAGAACAAGTTCATCCTCGACCAGTTCGATTGCAGCCTGCTGCTGTTCCATTCGAGCTTTGCGCCGATGGTCGACGCGGTCAGGCAGGACCTGCCCAAGCTGCGCGCGCTGGTCTGTCTCGATACCGAGCTGCCGTTCGCGCCGTCGTTCGACCGCTGGCTGAGCGGTCTCGCCGACGATCCCTATGAACGCGACACGATCGATGATCTCGCGATGATCCCGGGTACCGGCGGCACCACCGGCAAGCCCAAGGGCGTGATGCTGTCGGGGCGCAACATCGAGGCGATGACCGCGCTGACCTTGATGGGTTATCCGTTCAAGGGCCGTCCGGTCTATCTCGCGCTGGCGCCGCTGACGCATGCCGCGGGAGTGCTTTGTTTTCCGATCATGGCGCTCGGCGGCCGCATCGTGATCATGCACCACCCTGATATCGGCGAGTTCCTGACGCTGATCGCGCGTTACAGCGTCACCCACACCTTCCTGCCGCCGACCGTGATCTACATGCTGCTCGATCACCCGAAGCTCGATGTGGCCGATCTCGGCTCGCTGCAATGCTTCTGGTATGGCGCGGCGCCGATCTCGGCGGCGCGGCTCGCGGAAGCCTTGCGGCGGATCGGGCCGATGGCGCAGCTGTTCGGCCAGACCGAGGCGCCGATGATGATCTCGATGATGGCGCCGGCCGATCACTACAATCCGGACGGCACGATCGCGATGCAGCGGCTGTCGTCCGCCGGGCGGATCAGCCCGCTGGTGCAGGCCGGTATCATGGACGGCGACGGCAAGCTCTTGCCGGCCGGATCGCGCGGCGAAATCGTGGTGCGCGGCTCGCTGGTGATGGAGGGCTACTACAAGAATCCGCAGGCTACGGCGGAAGCCTCGGCGCATGGTTGGCACCATACCGGCGACATCGGTTACATCGACGGCGATGGCTATCTCTACATCGTCGATCGCGCCAAGGACATGATCATCACCGGCGGCTTCAACGTCTACTCGATCGAGGTCGAGAACGCGTTGCGCGCCCATGAAGCGGTGCAGGATTGTGCGGTGATCGGGTTAGCCGATGACAAATGGGGCGAGCGGATCGTCGCGGTGGTGCAGCCGCGCGCCGGCCAAACGATCGATGCAACAGCGCTGGCCGCCTTCGTCAAGCAGCAGATCGGCAGCATCAAGACGCCGAAGCAAATCGAGGTCTGGGACGATCTTCCGCGGTCCAAGGTCGGCAAGGTGCTGAAGCCGGATATCCGCGCGCGGCTGACGGAGCGTTCAGGCAGCTAGGGCGTTTGCGTGGTCCGGGGCGCCATGGACCTGGCGCTGTTACCGCACCAGGTTTTAAAAGCTCGCTATTTGCCGGACCTGAGCGTAGAGTCGCGTCATCACCGTCCATCCACGGCATTCACCGGTGACTGAGGGTAACGTAGGGCTCCCGCCACAAAGATGAGGAGCATACGTGTCTCGATTTCGCCTGGCCGATTGGATCGTGCCGCCGGTGATCGTCCCGTTATTTCTTCTGCTCCTGGTGGCTGCTGCGGCCGCCTTGCATGGATAAGACGACGCAGCTCCAATATCTGGTCAGCGGAAACCATCAATTCGGTCGCGTCAACCTTGGCCGCGCCACGATCGCCGCTGCTTTGTCGAAGGCAAGGGAGCTTCTGCAGGACGGCTATATGGACGTGCGGATATGCACGCCGCGAGGCCAGGTCCTGATGCCTGATGAGTTCGATCAGCTCGAAACGTGAAGAAGCGTCGGCCGATCTTCAATGGCTGCGTCGATACCTCGCCGGGCGCACGGCTCGACCGAAGGCGAGCAAGGCAATAGTCGGCGGGCAAGAAGGACAGACGATGGGATTTTTAGATTGAATATTGCCCGGAAAGGCACCTGCATGAAGACGCTTGTTCTCGCCTTGGCGCTAGGCGCATTCGCGCAAGGCGCGCTCGCCGCAGAACCGAACTGCCGCGCGATCGAAAGCACGGGCGCGCGCCTCAGCTGTTACGACGCGGCATTCCCTCCGAAGCCGAAGGAGCCTGCGGCGGTCGATAACCGCACGCCGCGAGCTGAATACAAAGATCCGTTGCTTGCGGAAGAGGCTCGAATCGCGGCCAAGCTAAAGAATATCTGTCGCGGCTGCTGAGGTCTGCGACACAGTCCGCACGAGAGCGGGAGAAAGTGCGGGCGGCCGAAGAGAGCGCAGGTTGCTATCGGGCGTCAGAGTAGCCAATTGAATAGATGACGTCACCGGATCGTTGCGACAGCGCCTGTCGCGAAGTGCGACGTCTTAGCCACGCCAAATCTTCCGAGCGGAATCGACCAACGGCTGTCGTATCGACATGCGCGTTTTGGGTCAGGACATTAGATGACCGTCGAGCAAGCCTCGATACAGATCACCCGCAAGCCGTGGGGGCGCGTCGATCTGCGTCCCTGGAGCCGCATCGACGCTTCCGCCGATCCCGTTGGAGAATTGTGGCTTGAGCGTACAGGCGAGAGCGCGCCGATTTCGGCACTCCTGTTCAAACTGCTGTTTACCAGCCAACCCCTGTCGATCCAGGTTCATCCGGATGATGAGCTTGCGCACGCCCTCGGTCTGCCGAACGGGAAAACCGAGGCCTGGTACATCCTTTCGGCCGCGCCGGGGGCGCGGGTTGCGCTGGGGCTAAAGCAACATCTTACGCTGCAGGCTTTGCGCGCAGCGATCAGGGACGGCACGATTGCCGGCTTGGCGCAATGGCATCCTGTCATGCAGGGCGACGTCATCTTCGTCCCCGCCGGCACAATCCACGCTCTCGGAGCTGATATCGTGCTCGCCGAGATCCAGCAGCGCAGCGATACGACATTCCGTTTGTTCGACTTTGGCCGGAATCGGGAGCTGCACGAGGATAGCGCCGTGGCGGCCTCGGTTGCCGGGCCACCCCCAACGCAATCGCCTCCACGACGTCTCACCGATGTCCGGAAGGTTCTCGTCGCAAGTCCGCATTTCGTTCTTGAGCGGATCGATCTTCAGGCGAATTCGCATTGGGCGCTCGATACCGACCGGGAAACCTGGATCCTTGTGATCGAAGGGAGCGGGCGCATCGGGTCGACCGCTACCTCCGTTGGGGACGCAATTTTTGCCGAAGCCGACAGCGCCGGCATCGAGGTTGGCCCGGAGGGAATGAGTATTTTGATCGCCTATCCGGGACCTGATCCAATTGCAGCCCTGATGCAGGATTGCGCAGAACGAACGGCCAAATCTGCCGCCGCATCCGGCGCCGTGCACGCTCCGACATCAAGCCGGATCATCGAGGTACAGACATGACATCGCCCCGCCGTATCGCCTTTATCGGCAACTCGTTGCCGCGCCGATGCGGAATTGCAACCTTCACGACCGATCTGCGAAACGCGATATCGGTTTCGCGCCCGGATCTTGAGGCCTGCATCGTGGCGATGACCGATCGGGGTCAAGTCTATGATTATCCCTTGGCGGTCGCTTTTCAGATCAAGGACGGCAATCTCGAAGATTACACGCGCGCCGCGGATTTCCTCAATGCCGGCCAGTTTGACATCGTGTGCCTGCAGCACGAATTCGGGATTTTCGGCGGTGAAGCCGGTGCTCATATCCTCGTGCTGCTGTCGCGCCTTACCATGCCGGTGGTGACGACGTTCCATACCGTGCTGGCCGATCCGACGGCCAGGCAACGTATGGTCATGGAGCGCATCGTCGATTTGTCGTCGAAGGTCGTGGTAATGGCCGACAAGGGGCGCGAGCTGTTGCGCGATATCTATCTGGTGCCGGAGGACAAGATCGAGATCATCGCCCACGGCATTCCCGATGTCGCCTTTGTCGAGCCCGATGCAGCGAAGGCGAGGCTCGGATTTGAGGAAAAGTCGGTCATCCTGACATTCGGCCTGTTGTCACCGAACAAGGGCATCGAAGTCATGATCGACGCCATGCCGTCGATCCTGAAACGCTGCGCGGATGCGGTGTACGTCGTGCTCGGCGCAACACACCCCAACCTGGTTCGAAACCAGGGCGAGGGGTATCGCGAGAGCCTGATGGCGCGAGCGCGCGAACTCGGAATAGACGGTCAGGTGGTGTTCCTCGACCGGTTCGTCGATCTGGCGACGCTGCTCGAATTCATCTCGATGTGCGACGTTTACGTCACGCCCTATCTCAACGAAGCCCAGATGACGTCAGGGACCCTGGCCTACAGCTTCGGACTGGGGAGGCCGGTCGTTTCGACGCCCTATTGGCACGCGCGCGAGCTGCTGGCAGATGGATGCGGCGTTCTGGTGCCTTTCGGCAACGCCTCGGCGATCGGCAACGAAATCGCAAAGTTGCTCACCGATGACGCTCGCCGGCAGGCGATGTCGCGGCGCGCCTACGCGGCGAGCCGAACGATGACATGGGAACGCACGGCCGAGCGTTACATGGCGGTCTTCGAGACTGCACGGCAAGCGCACCGGCCGAAGCTCTTCGCGCGCTCCGACGTAGGATCGCCGGAGCTCCGCAGTCCCGCGCCGCCGGACATGCAGATCGGCCACTTCCTGTCGATGTGCGACGATACCGGCCTGTTCCAGCACGCGGTCCATTCGGTGCCCGATCGCGCGCACGGCTATTGCGTCGACGACAATGCCCGCGCACTGCTGCTCGCCTGCGCGCTGAACAATCCGGGTGAACAGCCGCTGCCGGAGCTGTTGACGACTCGCTTTGCGGCTTTCGTGCAGCACGCGTGGAACCCCGATACCAGGCAGTTTCGCAATTTCATGGGCTTCAATCGAACCTGGCTTGAAGACAAAGGTTCCGAAGACAGCAATGGGCGAACGCTATGGGCCTTGGGCGAGGCCGCGCGCAGTGATCTGAGCCCGTCGCGGCGCCGATGGGCCGCGGCCTTGTTCGCCGAGGCATTGTCGACCGCGGAGAGCTTTCGTTCACCGCGAGCGTGGGCATTCATGCTTCTGGGCCTGGACGCCTATTGCGCAGTGACGCCGGACAATCTCCACGCCAGGGCGATCCGGCTGTCTCTTGCCGACCGCTTGATGTCTTGCCTGGCGTGTGTCCAGACGCCGGACTGGGTGTGGTTTGAAGAAGGGCTGGCTTACGACAACGCGCGGCTGCCGCAGGCCTTGATGCTGACGGGCGTGGCGACGAAAGTGCCAGAATATCTCGATGCTGGATTGAGGTCCCTGCGCTGGCTCATGACGCAACAAACCACAGCAGCGGGTCATTTCCGTCCGGTCGGCACCGCCGGGTTCGGCGAGCAGCGGCAACATCCCCGTGCCTTCGATCAGCAGCCCGTGGAAGCAACGGCGACGATCGCAGCCTGCCTTGCGGCCTGGCGCGCGAGCGGCGATGCCGAATGGAAGGCCATGGCAGCGCGCGCCTTCGGCTGGTTTCTCGGCAGCAACGATCTGTCGGTGGCGTTGGTCGATTCGCAAACTGGAAGTTGCCGCGATGGATTGCACCCCGATCGTGCCAACGAAAACCGCGGTGGCGAATCGGTTGTTTGCTATCTCCTCGGACTTGCAGAGATGCGCCAGCTCGCGCGCGTCAACACCAGCCTGACCAGGCCTGCGGCCTTGCGGGCTGTAGGCGCCTGAATTTCACCCTCCAATCCAGCGAGCCGAGGATGCCGTGTCACAAGCTACTTTTCTGAATCGGCAGGCGCTTCATCTGCGCCCCGATCCCGCGCGGGTCATCGTGCGGCCGTTCAAGCCGGCGACCGAACCGCGCGATCTGAATCCGACCGACAAAATACGCGCAAATCATATCGTCGATCGGGTTCTCGCACTCGATCCGGATGCCGTTGCCGCTCAGCTCGCGGACGTCCTGGACAATTTCCAGGGCCGCCATCGGAACCTGTTGGAGACCTTCGAAGCCCGCGCGGATGAAATGGAAGACGCGTTCGCGACGCATGGCGTCTTTTCAAAGACCCAGCGCCAGCTCGTTGGCGCCTATTTTCTCAGTGAGTATTCGTTCGAAGCCTCTGCCTTATTCAATCCCAGCATCGTGCCGCACCCCGATCAATCGGGTGCGCCGAACGGCGGCATATGCGTCGTCATCAGTCTGCGTGCGATCGGCGAAGGGCACGTGTCGTCACTGACTTTTCGAACCGGAACGATCGCTGCCGATGGCAGCCTGACCGTTGATCCGACGGCTCGCCTCGCCTCGCTCCCTCGGATTTCCCATCGCATATCGGGTCCGGATGGCGAGCGTGTCGAGTTGACATTCAAGGGTGAGGAAGAGCTCAGCGAGCGCGTCATCTTTCCCATCACCGAATCCCAATCCAACGGCATCGAGGATGCGCGCTTTGTTGAATTCAGCGACGGTGATCGAAAAGCCTACTACGCGACCTATACGGCCTACAGCGGACGGGCGATCCGTTCCGAATTGATCGAGACCAGCGACTTCATGTCGTTTCGACTGACGCCCTTGCGGGGCGCCGCGGCACGCAACAAGGGCATGGCGCTGTTCCCGCGCAAGATCGACGGCAGATACGCCATGATCGCGCGACAGGATAACGAGAACCTGTACCTGATCTATTCAGACGACCTCTACACATGGGAAGGCGGTCAGGCCGTTCTGCGGCCGCAATTTCCCTGGGAGTTCGTCCAGATCGGCAATTGCGGGTCGCCGATCGAGCTTGATGAAGGTTGGCTGCTGCTGACGCACGGTGTTGGCCCGGTCCGCAAATACTCGATCGGGGCGGCGCTGCTCGACAAGCGCGACCCATCCAGGGTGCTGGCACGCTCGAGCGAGCCGTTGTTGCGGCCTGAACCGTCCGAGCGCGAAGGCTACGTCCCCAACGTCGTCTATACCTGCGGTGCGATGAGGCACAACGAACAGATCGTTTTGCCATATGCCGTGTCCGACACCTTTTCCAGTTTCGCCACGATCAAGATTTCTGCGCTCATGGAAGCGATGAAACGCTGAGCGCAGCGTTCGCAGTCTTTTGCATCAACCGCATCCCTCGGCAGCTTAAGGAGCCTTCATGGCCCGCGAAACAACCTACGTCGTGCAGGCATTCAACGCCGGCAAAGGCGGGTATCTGAAGCCCGACTCTCCAATCGTCTGCAAAACGGCAAATGGCGCGCTGCGAACGGCGGAGCGGCTGGCGTTGAGCAAGCTCGCCGTCGTTGCATTCTCGTCCACCGGCGATCCCGAAATCGGTGACTATGATGATGAGCCTACGGTCTTCTTCCGGAAGGGTGAGCTTCCGGCCAACTTCGGCTGAGTCCTTGGTTACGAATGAGCAGCTACGTACGGGAGGACCCAGATGAGCGAGCGACTTGAAACACTGAAGAAAGCCCGTGATCGCATGGTCGAGGACAGGGACACGCATGCGAAAGTGCTGGCCGCTCCCTTCGATCGTGACAAGGCGGAGCGGGCACGCAGCAAGTTCGTCGAGGTTCAGGCGTTGATCGAAGCCCTGGACCGCGCCATCAGCGCGGAGAACTTCGGTTCAGCGAGAAACTGAAGCCGGATATCCGCAGCGCGGCTGACGGAGCGTTGGTTCACACAATCCGGCCCTTCACCGCTTTCCGTACTCGGTGAATACGTAGTCGCGGTTCTGCACCACGGTGTGGCATGCGTAGCCGCACTTCGCGTCGTTTTCCTGCGGTGGATTGTCCGCCGTGGTGGCGGGCCTGAACACATCGGTCGCCGCGTCATACTCGAACGCGCCGTATCCCCATCCGCCGCTGTCGGCGAATCTCTTGCTGTCCTTCACCATGAAGTCGACGTCGTGCTGGGCGCCCGGCACCGTCGGCTGGCCGGGATACGCTTCCTGCTTTTTCGGGATCCAATGAATCTTCGCCATCCTGGCGCCGTCCGGGAACGGCTTGCCATTGCCGGGCACGCCCTCTCGGTAAGCGCCGATCATCGCCGGATTGCCCAGGATCACGGCAATGACGCCTTCGTTCTCGCTGATCGCGATCACCGGCCAGTCCTCGTATCCCCTGAACTCGGAAAATGCGAGCCCACCAGGCACTTGCAGAGTGTACTTGTCCTGCGCGGAGATCGCGATGCCGGTTGCCAGGATGGCGATCGGCACCGAAGCAATGAGACTGATCAGCGAGCTCTTCTGCATGGTCGCATCTCCTCAATTCGATTTTGCGTCTGACAAAACTTTGCTGGAAATTCCCCCTGTCGCGTTGCCTTCTCCGAGGTTCAGGACTGCGCGGACTGTTGGTCACGGGAACTGATTACAACATGGAATGGCGCGCAGCGAAACGGGGGCCGCCGCCATGGTCAGCTGCGCAAGGCACCGGCGTGAGCGCCTATTGACAACCGTTCCATCACCCCAGAAGAATCTGGGGCGCATCATCATGCACGCGGCCCCAGGGGATACCGATGTCCCTCGACTTTCGCTTTCGCACTCCCCTCGACGTCCTCACTTACGAGCTCGCCGAGGAGAAGGCTTCTGCGCTCGGACGAATGGGGCGTGCGCTGGAACAAGCCCTCGCCAAATTGCGCGAGTTCGATGCCGCGCAACCGGCTTCGGGCGCGCCGGCATCCGGGCTGCAGGCGCGGCGCGTTCTGGTGCGGGAGGCCGGCCACGCGCTCTGGATGTTCGTGGTGCAGCGGGAGGCTTGTGGCATGCGCGACAGCCGCGCGATCATGCGCACCTACAATGTGCCGGGCGAGGTGCAGCTGTGCATGGGCCCGATGCTCGCCGCGTCAACGCGGACCGTCACATGATTGATGAGCTTCGCGACCTGTCGCGGCCCAGCCTCAGCCCGCGGCTTAAGTAGGAGACCCACCTTCGAGCGGGGGTGGAGTTGTCTGCGCGCCACGTCTTGCGTCCGCGTTCTGCTCCGAGGCGACTTTCGATCCAACAAGGAGGCCCGCGATCATAACCGGCAGCAGCCCGGTCGGAAGCAACACATAAACACCCTGCCGCCCTTGCAGCGCTGGAAGGATCCCGCCCGCTATCCACGACGCGTACGGCACCAGCACTCCCAGGGAAACAAGTCCTCCCAGCAGCGCATAACTCAGTGGCGACGCCTCGATGCGATGCCTGCCGAGGGCAATGATGGTACCGACGATGCCGAACAGAAACCCGCCAGCGAGGCCGCCCATGATCGTGACAGCGGGCACGAACATCACCAGCAACATGACAAAGCTGCCGGGCTCTCTCGACCAAGCGAGGGTGAGACAGCAGGCGACGACAAGCGAGGCCAGTCCGCCAAACAGAAGACCCCAGTTAGACGATCGACTGATCATAGGCACCCGCGCACTGATGGCGTCAGATCAGGGAAGCTTACCGCGGGCTTCGTTAAAGTTGTGACAGCTGCAACTACCCGCAGGACGGGGCGCCAAAATAAGAATGCGCGGGCCGCCTCGACCGGTGTCGAGGCATGCCCGCGCATTGTATCAGCGGATGCTGAATTCAGCGCAGCGTCAGTGGACGCTGACGGCTTGCAGCTCGTTGCTCCAGGCGTTCGCGATCGCGGCTTCGCGGCTGTCGGTCAGCATGATCGGCGTGCCGTCGGCGGCATGCAGTGCGAACAGCTTGAGGCCCGGCGCGATCTTCGGCGCCTGCGGAAAGAGGTCGGGCACGTCCTCGGAACGGACCTGCTTCACATAGGCGATATGGCCCTCGCCCAGATGGGCCAGCGCTTCCGGCGTGACGCTGTCGGATTGGTAGATGATACTCGCTTCACTCATGGTCTCGACTCCTCAGTCAGATAAGCGGTCGAGTCCGCTCCTGGTTTCTATTATTCGTGTTCACTGATAGCGATTGTCTTAACGACCCGTTCAGGCTCTGGCCTGGCCAGGTCGATCGACAACAGCCCGTTCTTCAGATCCGCGCCCAGCACCTGCATCCCCTCCGCCAGCACGAAGGTGCGCTGGAAGTGGCGCGCGGCGATGCCGCGATGGATGTATTGCCGAGCCTTGTCGTCCTGCTGGCGGCCGCGGATGACGAGCTGATTTTCCTCAATGGTCACATCGAGTTGGTCGCGGGTGAAGCCCGCCACCGCCAACGTGATGCGAAGCCGCTCAGGCTGACCGTTGGTACGGTCGCACCGCTCGATGTTGTACGGAGGATAGCCGTCGGCGCCCTTCACGACGCGGTCGAGCGCACGCTCGATCTCGTCGAATCCCAGAAGGAACGGACTGGACAACGATGGAACACGAGACATTACAAAGTCCTCTCGAAGCGACTTTGAGGGGCCCTTGCGGCACCCCATGCAACCGGCGGGCCGCTTGCCCGTCGGTCACAAGCCAATATGGGAGTGATCTGGATAGCGTTCAAGCGCCTCTGAAACCAGCGTAAATGCCGCCTGGAGCATATCGGTTCTGATTAAATCAGAACCGAAGCTCCAGCCTTTTGTTTTGACCGCGTTTTCTTCACGCGAACCGGCGTCCACTTCGCTCGAAAACGCGCCAGCATGGCTCCCAATCGTTCCCGATTGGTTATTGTCCGACCCGCTTGCGGCCATCAGCGGTAAAAAGATGCAGTTTGTCCCGCGGGGCGACCGCCCGGATCGGCTCGCCGATGGCGGGGCCGGTGGCGCCGGGAACCCGGACGATCACCTCGCCCGGCGGCAGCTCGCCGGGATTGGCGGCCACGCTTTGCTGCTCGCGCTGGCGGCTGCCATAGACGAAGGTCTCGGCGCCGACATGCTCGATCGCCTCGACGGTCAGGCCGAGCGCGACGCCGCCGGATACCGTCTCGTTGGTAATGACGAAATCCTCCGGCCGGATCCCAGCGATGCCGGCGCCGTCGGCACCGGTGATCTGGGACTTCAGCTCGTCCGAGCGCAGCGGCATCAGGTTCATCGGCGGCGCGCCGATGAACGAGGCGACGAAGGTGGTCGCCGGCCTCTGATAGATGTCGAGCGGATTGCCGATCTGCTCGACCTGGCCGCCATTCATGACCACGAGGATGTCGGCGAGCGTCATCGCCTCGAGCTGGTCGTGGGTCACGTAGATCGAGGTGGTGTTGAGCCGGCGCTGCAGCTTGCGGATCTCGACCCGCATCGCGATGCGCAGCTTGGCGTCGAGGTTCGACAGCGGCTCGTCGAACAGAAACACCTTTGGCTGGCGCACGATAGCGCGGCCCATCGCGACGCGCTGGCGCTGGCCGCCGGAGAGCTGCCGCGGCTTGCGCTCCAGCATCGGCGAGAGCTCGAGCACGCGGGCGGCTTCCTCGACACGCGTCCTGATCTCGGTCTCGGCCATGCCGCGGTTGCGCAGGCCGTAGGCCATGTTGTTGTAGACGCTCATATGCGGATAGAGCGCGTAATTCTGGAACACCATCGCGATGTCGCGGTCGGCGGGCTCGACCTGGTTGACGACGCGGCCGCCGATGTCGATTTCGCCGCCGGTGATGGTCTCGAGCCCCGCGACCATGCGCAGCAGCGTGGACTTGCCGCAGCCGGACGGGCCGACCAGCACGCAGAACTGGCCGTCGCCGACGTCGACATCGACGCCCTTGATGGCCTCGAAGCCGCCGGGATAGGTCTTGCGAACGCTGCGCAGCGTGACGTTAGCCATTACTTTTCCGTCTCCACCAATCCGCGCACGAACAGTTTCTGCATCACGACCACGACGAACACCGGCGGCAGCATCGCCAGCAGCGCGGTCGCCATCACGATAGGCCATTCGGTCAGCGCGTCGGTCGTGGTGATCATCTTGCGAATGCCGACCTGGATGGTCTGCATGTCGTCGCGCGTGGTGATCAACAGCGGCCAGAGATACTGATTCCAGCCGAGGATAAACAGGATCACGAACAGCGCGGCCATGTTGGTGCGCGACAGCGGCAATAGCGTATCCCAGAAGAAGCGGAACGGGCCCGCGCCGTCGATCCGCGAGGCCTCGAGCAGTTCATCCGGCACGGTCATGAAGAACTGGCGGAACAGCAGCGTCGCGGTGGCCGAGGCTATCAGCGGCAGCGACAGGCCGGCATAGCTGTCGAGCAGATGCAGGTCGGCGACGATCTTGTAGGTCGGATAGATGCGCACCTCGACCGGCAGCATCAGCGTGATGAAGATGATCCAGAAGATCGCCATCCGGAAGGGAAATCGGAAATACACGATCGCGTAGGCCGAGATGATCGAGATCGCGATTTTGCCGACCGCGATCAGGAGCGCCATGATCAGCGAGTTCAGCATCATGTTGAGCACCGGCTCGCGGGTCGATCCGCTCGTGCCGACAAACAGTGTCTGGTAGTAGGTCTCGAGGAAATGGCCGCCGGGCAACAGCGACATCTGGCCGTTGGCGATGACCGCGTTGTCCTGGGTCGAGGCGACGATCGCGAGATAGACCGGGAAGGCGACGATCGCGATCCCGATCCACAGGATGGCGTGAGCCAGATAGCGCTGGAAGCCTTCCTCCTCGACCATCAGTAGGTCACCTTGCGTTCGACGAAGCGGAACTGGATGCCGGTCAGCACGACGACGATGGCCATCAGGATGACCGACTGCGCCGCCGAGGAGCCGAGATTGCCGCCGAGCAGGCCGTCGGTATAGACCTTGTAGACCAGCGTCTCGGTCGCCTTGCCCGGACCGCCGCGGGTCATGGTGTCGATGATGCCGAAAGTGTCGAAGAAGGCGTAGACGATGTTGATGACCAGGAGGAAGAAGATGGTCGGCGACAGCAGCGGGAAGATCACGGTCCAGAACCGCCGCATCGGGCGGGCGCCGTCGATCGCGGCGGCCTCGATCACGCTCTTCGGGATGCTCTGCAGGCCCGCGAGGAAGAACAGGAAATTGTAGGAGATCTGCTTCCAGGCCGCGGCGAGGATGATCAGCGCCGCCGCCTGGTCGCCGTTGAGCAGCGGATTCCAGTCGATGCCCATGCCGCGCAGATAGCGCGACAGCACGCCGAGCGAGGGGTGCAGCATGAACACCCAGAGCACGCCGACCACCGGCGGAGCTACCGCGTAGGGCCAGATCAGCAGCGTGCGGTAGAGCGTCGAGCCGCGCAGCGGCCTGTCGGCCATCACCGCAAGCAACAGAGCGAACGACAGCGAGGAGGCCGCGATCGCGAACGAGAACGCGAAGGTCCTGACGATCGCGGCGAAATAGGCCGGCTCCTTGAACAGTTCGAGATAGTTCTCGAACCAGACGAAGCTGGTGGACAGGCCGAACGCGTCCTGCAGCAGGAAGGACTGGATCACCGCCTGCACGGCCGGCCAGTAGAAAAAGATCAGCACGATCGCGAGTTGCGGGGCAACCAGCGCGTAAGGCAACAGCTTTGATTGGAAGATCGCTTGCTTTTGCATGGTCTCGGCAAAAAGCAGGCCGCTAGGTTGCGGCCTGCCGGTTGATGGCCCTAAAGCGCGACGAGATTAGGTTGAATCAGTCGTCGCGCTTTAGCTCGTCGTTTGGGCATGATCTTTCCGGAAAACCGCTTCGCACTTTTCCGGATCATGCCGAAGGCATCATGTCAGCGGACGGCGGTCTTTTCAAACTGCCGCAACATCTGGTTGCCGCGCTCGACGGCGGCGTCCAGCGCCTGCTTGGCGGTCTTCTTGCCGGCCAGCGCCTGCTCGATCTCCTCCGACCACATGTCGCGCAGCTGCACCATGTTGCCGAGGCGCAGACCGCGGGAATTCGCGGTCGGCTCCTTGTTGGTGAGCTCGAGCAGCGGGGTCTCGAGATAGGGCTGGTCCTTGTAGAAGCCCTCTTCCTTGGCCTTGGCGTAGGCTGCCTTGGTGATCGGCAGATAGCCCGAGGCCTTGTGGATCCAGATCTGGCGGTCGGTGTCCGAGAGGAAGGTCAGGAACTTGGCCACGCCCTTGTATTCCTCGGCCGACTTGCCGCCCATGACCCAGAGCGAGGCGCCGCCGATGATCGAGTTCTGCGGCGCGCCCTTGACGTCGGGATAGTACGGCATCGGCGCCGCGGTGAAGTTGAACTTGGCCTGCGCCTTGACGTTGCCGAAGAAGGCCGACGAGGTCAGGTAGATCGGGCACTCGCCCGAGGTGAAGCGGCCTTCGCCGGTGTTGGTGCGGCCGGCGTAGTCGTAGGTCTTGTCCTTCTGCAGCTCGACCAGATTCTCGAGGTGCTTGACCTGCAGCGGGCCGTTGAATTCGAGCACGGTGTCGAAGCCGTCGAGGCCGTTGGCCTTGCTGGCGAGCGGCACGTTGTGCCAGGCCGAGAGCTGCTCGAGATTGACCCAGGTGACCCAGGAGCCGGAGAAGCCGCAGGTGGCGTAGCCGGCCGCCTTCAGCTTCTTGGCGTCGTCGAACACTTGCGGCCAGGTCTTCGGGATCTCGGCGATGTTGGCCTTCTTCAGCGCGTCCAGATTGACCCACATCACGGTCGACGACGAGTTGAAGGGGAATGACAGCATCTCGCCTTTGGAGGTCGAGTAGTAGCCGGTGATCGCGGGCAGGTAGACGCTCGGGTCGAACTTCTCGCCGGCATCGGCCATCAGCTTGTAGACCGGTTTGACGGCGCCGGTGGCGGCCATCATCGTCGCGGTGCCGACCTCGAACACCTGCATGATATGCGGCGCGTTGCCGGCGCGGAAGGCGGCGATGCCGGCGTTCATGGTGTCGGCGTAGCCGCCCTTGTAGGTCGGAATGACCTTGTAATCGGATTGCGCGACGTTGAAGTCGTTGGCCAGCTTGACGATGACGTCGTTGTTGGCGCCGGTCATCGCGTGCCACCACTGAATCTCGGTCACCGCAAATGCAGGCGACGCGAATGCAAGCGCGGCAGCGGCTGCCGCAGCAGCGCCGAGTCGTCGAAAGATCATCAAAACCCCTCCCGGTTGGAACGCCATCTTTCGTTGCGCGCGTTAACAGCGCCGGATGACGTTCAAATGACCGTATAAACGAAAGTCATGGTAGGGGGGAAGCCGAAGCAAAGGGAAGCGGTAAAAAAGGCGGAGATTGCGGTCGCGTCCGTGCGGGGCAACGCCGGACGCGACGTTGCATCGCAGAGCAGGCGTGAGGATCAACGTTTGCGCTGGGGACCGCAGACCACGCCCTTTTCAACTAGGCCGCTGATCTCGTCCTTGGAGTAGCCGAACTCGCCGAGCACCTCCGCGGCGTGCTGGCTGAACTTCGGCGGCGTGCGGCGCAGGCTCGGCCTGGTGCGCTCGAGGCGGATCGGCGAGGCGACGCCCTTGTACCAATCCTTCTCGATGACGTCGCCGCGATGGATCGTGTGCGGGTTGGTCAGCGCCTGGTCGATCTTCTGCACCGGGCCTGCCGGCAGGCCGGCCGCGAGCAGCCGGTTGCACAGCGGCTCGGCCTCGTGCTGGCTGAACACCGCGGCAAGCTCGAGGCGCAGCGCATCGCGGTTGGCGATGCGGTCCTTGTTGCGGGCAAAGCGCGGATCGGTGCCGAGCTCGGGCTTGCCGATTTCCTTGGCGAGCTTGCGGAAGGTGCCGTCATTGCCGACGCCGATGAAGATGTTGTCGGTCCTGGTCGGGAAGATCGCGTAGGGCACGAGGTTGGGATGCTCGTTACCGGTGAGCGACGGCGGCTTGCCATGCATGAAATAGTTCGCGGTGTGCGGATGCATGATCGCGAGCCCGGTCTCGTACAGCGTGGTCTCGATGAACTGGCCGAGCCCCGAGCGCTGCCGCTCCGACAGCGCCATCAGGATGCCGATCGCCGCATAGAGCCCGGTGGTGATGTCGACCAGCGGCACGCCGATGCGCATCGGGCCGCTCTCCGGCGAGCCGGTGGCCGCGATCATGCCGGTCATCGCCTGGATGATCGCGTCATAGCCGGGATTGCCGCCGCGCGGGCCGTCGGCGCCGAAGCCGGAGATCCGGCAATGCACGAGGCGCGGAAACTTCGCGCGCAGCACGTCGTTGCCGATGCCCCATTTGTCGAGCGTGCCGGGCTTGAAATTCTCGATCAGCACGTCGGCGGTCTCGAGCATCTTCATCAGCACCACGCGTCCGCCCTCGGAGGCGAGGTCGAGGCCGATCGAGCGCTTGTTGCGGTTGATGCCGACGAAATAGGCCGCGTCTTCCTCGTGGAAGGGCGGGCCCCAGTCGCGCACCTCGTCGCCGGCGGGCGGCTCGACCTTGATCACGTCGGCGCCGTGGTCGGCGAGGATCTGGGTGCAATACGGGCCGCCGAGCACGCGCGTCAGATCGATCACGCGCAGTCCGGTCATCGCGCCCGTCACCGCTGGGGTATTCATGGAAGCAACCTTCACTCAGTTGGGACTCAAAAACGAGGTCCCAGAGCCTTTAAAGGGCAGCAATGCTCCCGTCCGCGCAGGCCCATGCAGTGGGCTGCGCCTGCGTTCGCCAAGCGAACTGGCATTCGAAATGCAATGCCCTCAAATGAAAAAGTCCGCTCAAATGCAATGGTCCGCCACGCTGATGTGGCGGACCATTGGGCGGAAGGCGAATTAGACGACGCTCAGCTTGACGTCGACATTGCCGCGGGTCGCGTTGGAATAGGGGCACACCTGGTGGGCCTTTTCGACCAGCGCTTCGGCCTCATCGCGGGGAAGGCCGGGCAGTGAGACGGCGAGCTCGACGGCGAGGCCGAAGCCGCCTGCCGAGCGCGGGCCGATACCGACCGTCGAGGTCACCGAGGCATCGGCGGGAACCTTCGGGCCGCCCTGGGAGGCGACGAACTTCATGGCACCGATGAAGCAGGCGGCATAGCCGGCCGCGAACAGCTGCTCCGGATTGTTGCCGGCGCCGCCGCCGCCACCGAGCTCCTTCGGGGTGGTGAGCTTGACGTCGAGCGCGCCGTCGAGCGTTGCCGCATGGCCGTCGCGGCCGCCGGTTGCCTTGGCGCTGGTCTTGTAGAGCACGTTCACAGACATGGTGGTCTCCCTTGGGTTTGGACTTCGGTGGACTTGAGTTCGTGTTCGACGCGGTCTATGTTGCACGCAATTAGATTGCGCGCAATATAAAATCTGCGGCCTCACATTTAATTGTTCGCAATTGAATCCCGGCTCCAGTGAGCCCAGAATGACCCGGAAACGAGATGGATTCGATGGGAATCATGGTCAGGAAACCTACGGCGGCGGATCAGGCGCTGCGGCTCGACAACCAGATCTGCTTTGCGGTCTATTCGACGGCGCACGCCTTCAACCGCGTCTACAAGCCGCTGCTCGACCGGCTCGGGCTGACCTATCCGCAGTATCTCGTGATGCTGGCGCTGTGGGAGCGTGACGACGTGCCGGTGAAGCACCTCGGCGAGCGCCTGTTCCTGGATTCCGGCACGCTGACGCCGCTGCTCAAACGGTTGGAGGCCGCCGAACTGATCAAGCGGACCCGCAGCACCGAGGACGAGCGCCAGGTCCTGATCGCGCTGACGCCGCAGGGCCACGCGCTGCGCGAAAAGGCCAAGGTCGTTCCGCAGTCGATCCTCGCAGCCTCGGACTGCACGGTCGGCGAGTTACTGGCGATGAAGGATGAGATCGTCGCGCTGCGCGACCGGCTGAATACAGTGCTGGGAGAGTAGGGGGAGCTGTCAGAGGCGCTTCTTGGTGAAGGCGCGGCCGCTGTGGGATTTAAGGTATTTCTCGAATGCCAGGGCTTTGTATTTGTCCGGGAATGCGCAGTACCAAACGAGTTGCCAGGGCCGGAACTTTGAGGTGTGCGCGGATTTGCCGGCATTGTGCTCGGGAATCCGTCGTTTCAGATCCTCGGTGGCGCCAACATATCCCTGATCAGGGAAGTTGATGCTGCGGATGATGTAGACGTACCACATTCGCACCCACTGAATCCGGACGGGAATAGAACCGTTGGCAGTCCGTCTTCGCCCTTCGGGCTACGCCGGACACCACGCTTCGCCCTTCAGGCAACTCGTGGCTGCGCCACGCGTAGCCCGAAGGGCGAAGCGTGGTGGAGCCAGGCGGGATCGAACCGCCGACCTCTTGCATGCCATGCAAGCGCTCTCCCAGCTGAGCTATGGCCCCTTATCCAGTTGGGATGACCCTGGGGGATCGATCCCGGCCCGCGCGGCCTAAGCGACTCGCGCGGCAGCACCGTTGATCATAGATCGGCGCCGATCTCAAGTCTCTTCATCACCGCCGACGTCACCAATGATATCGGTCACGTCCTCGTCGCCCTCTTCCTCATCGGCGATGAAGGTCGAATCATCGTCGTCATCGTCATCGATGGTCTCGTCGACCTCGATATCGTCCTCGGATTCGGGAACCACGGCCTTGACCTTGCCGGTGTTCTCCTCGGCATCGGCCTCCTCGAGCGAGACCAACTCCTCGGTCTCGGCCGCCTCGGGCATCTCGGCGGCGGTCGCAGGCGAACTGACGGTGGCGCCACGGCCCCGCGGCGGGGCCACGGGTGCGATCGGCACGACCTCGCCGGTGTAGGGCGAGATCACCGGATTCTTGTTGAGGTCGTAGAACTTCTTGCCCGTGGTCGGGCAAATACGCTTGGTTCCGAGCTCGGACTTGGCCAACGTGGTCATCCCAGAATTTTGCTGAAAAACGGTGCTTCACTTGGCTAGTTGAGCCGCCGCTGTCAATAGCGGTTTGCGCGCAAGTGACGGGCGCGTGACGCGGTGTTGCCTATGTGATACCTGCCGCGGCGCGAGAGGACACAATCTTGGCCCATTCTGACAGCCCAACCCCGCTGGAATCGCGCGCCTGCGGCCCCCTGGCCGGCAAAGTCCGCGTTCCCGGCGATAAATCGATCTCCCACCGTGCCCTGATCCTGGGGGCGCTTTCGGTGGGCGAAACCCGCATTTCCGGCCTGCTGGAGGGCGAGGACGTCCTCAATACCGCCAAATCCATGCGCGCGCTGGGTGCCAAGGTGGAGCGCACGGCCCCGTTTACCTGGTCGGTCGCAGGCGTAGGCGTCGGCGGCTTCGCCCAGCCCTCAGCCCCGCTCGATTTTGGCAATTCCGGCACCGGTTGCCGCCTGGTGATGGGCGCGGTGGCCGGCTGTCCGATCGCGGCCATCTTCGACGGCGACGCCTCGCTGCGCACACGGCCGATGCGCCGCATCCTCGACCCTCTGGAACTGATGGGCGCCCGGACCAGCGACATCAGGGAGGGCGGCCGGCTGCCGCTCACCCTGCATGGCGCCCGCTACCCGGTGCCGATCGTCTACAAGACGCCGGTCGCCTCGGCCCAGATCAAGTCCGCGGTGCTGCTGGCGGGGCTGTCCGCGCCCGGCATCACCACTGTGATCGAGCAGGAGGCAAGCCGCGACCATACCGAGCTGATGCTGAAGCATTTCGGTGCCGAGATCTCCTCGGAGAAGGAAGGCAGCCACGGCCGCAGGATCACGCTGAACGGCGAGCCCGAGCTGCACGGCGCCGGCGTCGTGGTGCCCGCCGATCCGTCTTCGGCGTCGTTCCCGATCGTTGCGGCGCTGATCGTCCAGGGATCCGACGTGGTGTTCTCCGACGTGATGACCAATCCGCTGCGCACCGGGCTGTTCACCACGCTGCGCGAGATGGGCGCCTCGATCGAGGAGAGTGATGTGCGCGGCGATGCCGGCGAGCCGATGGCGCAATTGCGCGTGCGCGCCTCGAAGCTGAAGGGCGTCGAGGTGCCGCCGGAGCGCGCGCCGTCGATGATCGACGAATATCTGGTGCTGGCGGTTGCGGCCGCCTTCGCCGAGGGCACCACGATCATGCGCGGGCTGCAGGAGCTGCGCGTCAAGGAATCCGACCGGCTTGAAGCCACCGCCGACATGCTGCGGGTCAATGGGGTCAAGGTCGAAGTGTCTGGCGACGACCTGATCGTCGAGGGCCGCGGCCATGTGCCGGGCGGCGGCCTGGTCGCGACCCATATGGACCACCGCATCGCGATGTCGGCGCTGGTGATGGGCTGCGCGTCCGATCGGCCGGTCAAGATCGACGACACCGGCTTCATCGCCACCAGTTTTCCGGATTTCATTCCGATGATGCGCGCGCTCGGAGCTGATTTCGCATGATCATCGCCATCGACGGACCCGCGGCCTCGGGCAAGGGCACGCTCGGCAAGCGGCTCGCCCACCACTACGGCTATCGCCATCTCGACACCGGCGTGATCTACCGCGCGGTGGCCTATGCCATGATCGAAGCCGGCGCCGATCTTAGCGACAAGGTGCTGGCGGTGGCCGCGGCACTCGAGCTCGATCCCGAAAAATTCGGCAATCCGATCCTCAAGACCCAGAGGGTCGGCGATGCCGCCTCGGTGGTGTCGGCGATTCCCGAGGTGCGCGAGGTGCTGGTGAACTTCCAGCGCCAATTCGCCGCCGATCCGCCCGGGGCGGTGCTGGATGGGCGCGACATCGGCACCGTGATCTGTCCGAATGCCGACGTGAAGATCTTCGTGGTCGCCGATCCCCGGGTGCGGGCGCGGCGGCGCACGCTGGAGGCGCGTGCCCGCGGCGAGGACGCCGACGAGGAAGCGGTGCTCGCCGACATTCTAAAGCGCGACGATCGGGACAAGAACCGGGCGATTGCGCCACTGCGGCCTGCGGCGGACGCCCACACGCTGGATAATTCCAACCTCGATATCGAGGCCGGCGTCCGCGCCGCCATCGCGATTGTCGAGGCGGCACGCGCCAGGCGCTGATCCAGCGAGGTTCGGACAAGAAAAAGCGCGATGAAGAGGTCATCACGCTCCGGGTCCGGCGAGGACCACTTGGATCAGTTTTGGATCAGTTCTTGGTTTAGTTCTTGGACCAGTAGCGGTCGAACGGCAGTTCCTGCTCGGCCATGGTCAGAAGCGGCTGCACCGCCCGGGCCGAAGCAACGTGCCCGGCCGGTGCGGCGCCCGGCAGCGCGGCGACGGCATTTCCAATTGTCAGGACGGCGAACACGGCCAGCACCCCAAAGTTTTTCATCGGTAGTCCCCCTGTTTTTAACGGTGCCATCGTAGTGGGGTGCTGCTTAAGGGCGGGTTCCAGGGCGCCGCTCCTGCGCCGCATTTCGCGCGACGCGGTCAACAAGGCGTTGAGGCGCAGCCGCGGGCGCGATCAGCCTTAAGCGCCCGTAAATCGGGCATTTCCAGCTTGCCCAAAATGACCTCCGGGGCTATATCAGCGCCGTTCGGAGCGCCATCGACCATGTCGAGGCCGTGTCTGAGCGGGCCGGCGCCGGGTTTTAGCCCTCGCCGCATCTGGAGGAACGCCCGCTCCCAGGTCTTGAAGTCGATATTTTCGTTTCAGGCTCCGGACAATTCAAACGTACCGAACGTGCAGTCATGCTGCCGGCCCGCTGTTGCGCCTCCTGCAACAAGCGGTCGTCAGGGTTTGCGGAACCCTGACACTTCACGCGCGGTGCGCCCATCAACCCGAACGGCCGGCAAGAATCCCGCGCTGGAGAACAAATGGCTTCGAATACTGTGTCTTCCTATACCCCGACCCGCGACGATTTCGCCGCGATGCTCGATGAGTCCTTTGCCGGCGGCAATTTGCAGGAAAGCTCGGTCATCAAGGGCAAGGTGGTTGCAATTGAGAAGGACATGGCCGTCATCGACGTCGGCCTGAAGACCGAAGGCCGCGTCGCGCTGCGCGAATTCGCCGGCCCCGGCCGTGAAAGCGATCTGAAGGTCGGTGACGAAGTCGAGGTGTTCCTCGACCGCATCGAGAATGCGCTCGGCGAAGCCGTGCTGTCGCGCGACAAGGCGCGCCGCGAGGAGAGCTGGGGCAAGCTCGAGAAGGCGTTCCAGAACAACGAAAAGGTCAACGGCGTCATCTTCAACCAGGTCAAGGGCGGCTTCACGGTCGACCTCGACGGTGCGGTGGCGTTCCTGCCGCGCTCGCAGGTCGACATTCGTCCGATCCGCGACGTTGCGCCGCTGATGAACAACTCGCAGCCGTTCCAGATCCTCAAGATGGACCGCCGCCGCGGCAACATCGTGGTGTCGCGCCGCACGGTTCTCGAAGAGACCCGCGCCGAGCAGCGCCAGGAGCTGGTGCAGAACCTCGAAGAAGGTCAGGTGATCGACGGCGTGGTCAAGAACATCACCGATTACGGTGCGTTCGTTGATCTCGGCGGCATCGACGGCCTGCTGCACGTCACCGATATCGCCTGGCGCCGCGTCAACCACCCGACCGAGGTGCTGACCATCGGCCAGACGGTGAAGGTCAAGATCATCAAGATCAACCACGAGACGCACCGCATCTCGCTCGGCATGAAGCAGCTGCTGGACGATCCGTGGCAGGGCATCGAAGCCAAGTACCCGCTGGGTGCCCGCTTCACCGGCCGCGTCACCAACATCACCGACTACGGCGCGTTCGTCGAGCTCGAGCCGGGCATCGAAGGCCTGATCCACGTCTCCGAGATGTCGTGGACCAAGAAGAACATGCACCCCGGCAAGATCGTTTCGACCTCGCAGGAAGTCGAAGTGCAGGTGCTGGAAGTGGATTCGGTCAAGCGCCGTATCTCGCTCGGTCTCAAGCAGACCATGCGCAATCCCTGGGAAGTCTTCGTCGAGAAGTTCCCGGTCGGCTCGACTGTCGAAGGCGAGGTCAAGAACAAGACCGAGTTCGGTCTGTTCCTCGGTCTCGACGGCGATGTCGACGGCATGGTCCATCTCTCCGACCTCGACTGGAAGCTTCCGGGCGAGCAGGTCATCGACAACTTCAAGAAGGGCGACATGGTCAAGGCCGTGGTGCTCGATGTCGATGTCGAGAAGGAGCGGATCTCGCTCGGCGTCAAGCAGCTCGAAGGCGACCCCTTCGCGGAGCCGGGCGACGTCAAGAAGGGCGCGGTCGTGACCTGCGAAGTGCTCGAAGTGAAGGAAAGCGGCATCGAGGTCCGGATCTCGGGCACCGAGTTCACCACCTTCATCAAGCGGTCCGAACTGGCCCGCGATCGCAACGACCAGCGCGCCGAACGCTTTGCCGTCGGCGAGAAGGTCGATGCCCGCGTCATCCAGTTCGACAAGAAGGCCCGCAAGGTGCAGGTCTCGATCAAGGCGCTGGAAGTCGCCGAAGAGAAGGAAGCCATCGCGCAGTACGGCTCCTCCGATTCGGGTGCGACGCTCGGCGACATCCTCGGCACCGCGCTGAAGAACCGCGGCACCGACAAGTAAGCATTCGTTCGGTCTAGACGAACGATTGGGGCCCCGGCGAAAGCCGGGGCCTTTTTTGTTGACCCGTAGCCCGCATGGAGCGGAGCGAAATTGTCTTCTCCTTCCCCCTGAAAGGGGCTGAAAGGGGGAGGCCGGGATGGGGGTCAGCCGCGACTGACGCTGTATGTGGAGGGAGCAGATCCCCACCCGCTTTGCTCTCGCGAGCAAAGCGACCTCCCCTTTTCAAGGGGAGGTTGGGGCCTTGTTTTCTTCATATTGCGTCGCAATTGATGTATTTGGCTAAGCTGATAGTGACGCTGCGACTGCAAAACGCGCGGATTGCGCGCTGACTATTTCTGGAGAGATCGGATGTCGCTGGATTCAGACGTGATCGTCGACCGCCGCCGTATCAGGCGCAAGCTGACGTTCTGGCGCGTCGCCGCTGCGGTCATTGCGATCGCGGCCATCGTAGGCGTTGGCGTGATCGCCGCCGGCGGGCGCGGCACCTTTACGACCTCGAACGCGATCGCGCGCGTCAGTATCGACGGACTGATCCGCAGCGACCAGGAGCGCGTCGAGGCGCTGGAGCGGCTCGGCAAGTCGAGCTATGCGGCTGTTGTCGTGCACATCAATTCGCCTGGCGGTACCACCGCGGGCTCCGAGCAGCTTTACGACTCGCTGGTGCAGTTGAAGGCGAAGAAGCCGCTTGTCGTCGTGGTCGAGGGATTGGCGGCCTCGGGCGGCTACATCACGGCGATCGCCTCCGATCATATCGTCGCTCAGCAGACCTCGCTGGTCGGCTCGATCGGCGTGCTGTTCCAGTTTCCGAACGTGTCGGAATTGCTCAAGACCGTCGGCGTGAAGATGGAGGAGATCAAATCCTCGCCGCTGAAGGCGGCGCCCAACGGCTTCGAGCCGACCAGCCCGGAGGCCCGCGCCGCGATCGACGGTCTGGTCAAGGACTCCTATGCATGGTTCCGTGGATTGGTGAAGGAACGGCGCGGCATGGATGACGCCCTGCTGGAGAAGGTCGCTGACGGCCGCGTCTTCACCGGCCGGCAGGCGGTCGACCTCAAGCTGATCGATCAGCTCGGGGACGAGAAGACCGCGATCGCCTGGCTGGTTGCGGAGAAGAAGGTCAAAAGCGACCTGCCGGTGCGCAATTACAAGCTTAATCCGCGATTCAGCGACCTGACCTTCCTGCGCACGGCGGCGTCCGTGACACTCGATGCGTTCGGCCTCGGCGGCATCGCGCGGCGGATCGAGCAGGGCGGCGTGGCCCAGGCGGTCGATCGATTCGGGCTCGATGGCATGCTGGCACTGTGGAGCCCGATGGGAACCGACTAGCCAGCTGTCAAACGCGTACTCATCAGGGTATTCCCGCTCCGCGGGAATCGCCGCATGCCCTAATTGGGCTATTTGTCACGTGATTTCCCGACGCTCTAAATCGATTTAGCGTCTTGACAGTGCACGGCATTTTCACGGAAATGGGTTTCCGCAAGAGCCCGGATCCCATTTTCGATGATCAAATCCGAACTTGTTCAGCGTATCGCCGAGCACAACCCGCACCTCTACCAGCGGGACGTCGAGAACATTGTGAATGCGATTCTCGACGAAATCGTCGCGGCGCTGGCGCGTGGCGACCGCGTCGAGCTGCGCGGTTTTGGCGCATTCTCGGTGAAGCATCGGCCGGCGCGCGCCGGCCGCAATCCGCGAACCGGCGAGCATGTGCCGGTCGATCAGAAGAGCGTGCCGTTCTTCAAGACCGGCAAGGAAATGCGCGAGCGCCTCAATCGCGACGCCGACGCGGAAGCCTCCAAGGTCGACGCGCCCAAAGCCGACGCCTAACAAGGCCGACGCCTAACGCGCGGCGTCACGCGTTGCCGTGTTGCGGGTGATCTGCCCGCACTGCCTCCATCGCTGCGAGAGATGGTCATGCGAAAGTTCTTCACGGCAGTGGTCGTCATTCCGCTCGGACTGATCTTCATCATCTTTGCGGTCGCCAACCGTCACTGGGTGACGGTGTCGTTCGATCCCTTCAACTCTGTGACGCCTGTGGTTGCGGTCACACTGCCGCTGTTCGTCGTGATCATCGTCTCCGCGATCCTCGGCGTGCTCGCGGGCGGCATCGCGACCTGGTTCAGGCAGGGGCGCTGGCGCCGCGCCGCCCGGCAGCACGAGGCCGACGCCCGCCACGTCCGCACCGAACTCGCCGACCTCAGGGCCGCTGCCTCTCGGGACGAGGCGCAGCGCCGCCCGGCGCCGGCCCAGCTTGGTTTTTACGGGCCCAATGGGCGAGACAAGCAGGGCGCGACGTTGTAGAACCCGCCCCGTCGGACCGGGGTGCACCCCGGTTCCGGCCGCCCGAAAACCCGTTTTGAAGCCCCGTTTCGAGACCATGCCCCTGCTCGTCAAAATCTGCGGCCTGTCCACGCGCGAGACGCTCGACGTCGCGCTTGAGGGCGGCGCCGACATGGTGGGGTTCGTGTTCTTTCCGCCGTCGCCGCGCCATATCGGCCTCGAAACCGCGCGTGAGCTCGGCAAGCAGGCCAAGGGCCGCGCCGTGAAGGTCGCGCTGACTGTCGACGCCGACGACGCGACCATCGAGAACATCATCGAGACGCTGCGGCCGGATATCCTGCAACTGCACGGCAAGGAGACCACGGCGCGGCTGCGTGATCTCAAGCAGAAATTCGGCCTGCCGCTGATGAAGGCGCTGCCGGTCGAGACCGCAGCCGACCTCGCCCCGCTGCCGGGCTATGCCAGCGTCGCCGACCGCATCCTGTTCGATGCCCGCGCGCCAAAGGATGCCACGCGGCCGGGCGGCCTCGGCGCGCCCTTTGATTGGCACGTGCTGGAAAATCTCGATCTCGCGCTGCCCTACATGGTCTCCGGCGGGCTCAATGCCGAGAACGTCACTGAAGCCGTCCGCGTCACCTGCGCCGGCGGGGTCGACGTCTCGTCCGGCGTCGAGCGCGCGCCCGGCGTCAAGGATCCCGAATTGATCCGCGCCTTCATCCGCGCCGCCCGCGCAACCCAAGAACTGATGGTTCGATGAATCCTAACCTGCCCAATTCCTTCCGCAGCGGTCCCGACGAGCGCGGGCATTTCGGCATTTTCGGCGGACGCTTCGTCGCGGAAACGCTGATGCCGCTGATCCTCGATCTCGAAAAGGCCTATGCCGACGCCAAGGCCGATCCGGCGTTCCAGGCCGAGATGAACGTCTATCTGAAGGACTATGTCGGCCGGCCGTCGCCGCTGTATTTCGCCGAACGGCTCACCGAGCATCTCGGCGGCGCGAAGATCTATCTGAAGCGCGAGGAGCTCAATCACACCGGCTCGCACAAGGTCAACAACGTGCTCGGCCAGATCATGGTCGCGCGCCGCATGGGCAAGAAGCGCATCATCGCCGAGACCGGCGCCGGCCAGCACGGCGTGGCGACGGCGACGCTGTGCGCGCGTTTCGGGCTCGAATGCGTGGTCTATATGGGCGCGGTCGACGTCGAGCGGCAGCAGCCGAACGTGATCCGCATGGAGATGCTGGGCGCCACGGTGGTCCCGGTGCAGTCGGGCGCGCGCACGCTGAAGGACGCGATGAACGACGCGCTGCGCGACTGGGTCACCAACGTGCACAACACCTTCTATTGCATCGGCACCGTGGCGGGTCCGCACCCCTATCCGATGATGGTGCGCGACTTCCAGTCGATCATCGGCCACGAGACGCGCAAGCAGATGCAGGAGGCCGAGGGCCGCCTGCCGGACTCGCTGGTCGCCTGCATCGGCGGCGGCTCCAATGCGATGGGTCTGTTCCATCCGTTCCTCGACGATCCCTCGGTCGAGATCTTCGGCGTCGAGGCGGCCGGTCATGGGCTGACGCAGCTGCATGCGGCTTCGCTCGCCGGCGGCCGCCCCGGCGTGCTGCACGGCAACCGCACCTATCTCCTGATGGACGCCGACGGCCAGATCGAGGAAGCGCATTCGATCTCGGCGGGCCTCGACTATCCCGGCATCGGCCCCGAGCATGCCTGGCTGCACGAGACCGGCCGCGTGAAATATCTGTCGGCCACCGACGAGGAGGCGCTGGCCGCATTCCAGCTGCTGTCGCGGCTCGAGGGCATCATCCCCGCGCTGGAATCCGCGCACGCCATCGCGAAACTGTCCGAACTCGCGCCGCAGCGGCCGAAGGATCACCTGATGGTGGTCAACCTCTCGGGCCGTGGCGACAAGGACGTGCCGCAGGTCGGCGACATCTTGAAGGGCAGGAAGAAGTGACCACCCGTATCGACGCACGTTTCGCCGAGCTGAAGCAGCAGGGCCGCTCCGCTTTCGTCACCTTCGTGATGGCCGGCGATCCCGACGCAAAGACCTCGCTCGACATCCTCAAGGCGCTGCCGAAGGCCGGCGCCGACGTCATCGAGATCGGCATGCCCTTCACCGATCCGATGGCCGACGGCCCGTCGATCCAGGCCGCCGGCCTGCGCGCGCTCAAGGGTGGCATGACGCTGCGCAAGACGTTGGCGATGGTCCGCGACTTCCGCAAGGACGACAATGCCACGCCGATCGTGCTGATGGGCTACTACAATCCGATCTACATCTACGGCGTCGACAGCTTCCTGGCCGATGCCAAGGAAGCCGGCGTCGACGGCCTGATCATCGTCGACCTGCCGCCGGAGGAAGACACCGAGCTCTGCATCCCCGCGATGAAGGCCGGGCTGAACTTCATCCGGCTGGCGACGCCGACCACCGACGACAAGCGCTTGCCGGCGGTGCTCGCCAACACCTCGGGCTTTGTCTACTACGTCTCGATCACCGGCATCACCGGCGCTGCGACTGCCGATTCGAACGCGGTTTCGGAAGCCGTCGCCCGCATCAAGCGTCACACCAGGCTGCCGGTCTGCGTCGGCTTCGGCATCCGCACCCCGGACACGGCGCGCGCCATCGCCGAAAACGCCAACGGCGCCGTGGTCGGCACCGCGATCGTCGACGTGGTGCGGGGTAGCCTCGATGCCGAGGGCCGCGCGACGCCGAAGACCGTGCCCGCGGTGGCCGATTTGGTGTCGACGCTGGCGCAGGGGGTCCGGGGCGCCAAACAGGCCGCTGAATAAGCCACATTTGGCGGCAACAAGGCCGCCGACGGCGGCTTGCCGGGTTCGCCCGGCCCGCCATATATCCAGCTGGTGCGGGACCGACCCGCATTTCGGAGCGAACCATGAATTGGCTCACCAACGTCGTCCGGCCGAAGATCCGCAACATCCTGCGCCGCGAGACGCCGGAAAACCTCTGGATCAAGTGTCCGGATTCCGGGCAGCTCGTGTTCTACAAGGACGTCGAGGCCAACCAGTTTGTAATCCCCGGCTCCAACTACCACATGCGCATGGGCGCGGTGGCGCGGCTGAAGTCGGTCTTCGACAACGAGACCTGGTTCGACGTCGCGCTGCCCGAGGTGACGGCGGATCCGCTGAAATTCCGCGACGAGCGCAAATATGTCGACCGAATCAAGGACGCCCGCACCAAGACCGGTCTGAACGACGCGATCAAGGTCGGCTACGGCAAGCTCGAAGGCGCCGGTGTCGTGGTCGCAGTGCAGGATTTCGATTTCATGGGCGGCTCGCTCGGCATGGCCGCCGGTGAGGCGATAGTGCGCGGGCTCGAGCTCGCGGTCGAGAAGAAGTCGCCCTTCATCGTGTTCGCAGCATCCGGCGGCGCGCGGATGCAGGAAGGCATCCTGTCGCTGATGCAGATGCCGCGCACCACGGTCGGCGTGCAGATGCTGCGCGAGGCGAAGCAGCCCTACATCGTGGTGCTGACCAATCCGACCACCGGCGGCGTCACCGCATCCTATGCGATGCTCGGCGACATCCAGATCGCCGAACCGGGCGCGCTGATCGGCTTTGCCGGCGCGCGCGTCATCGAGCAGACCATCCGCGAGAAGCTGCCGGAAGGCTTTCAGCGCGCCGAATATCTGCGCGAGCACGGCATGGTCGACATGGTCGTGCACCGCCACGACATCAAGGCCACGCTGGCGCGGCTGTGCCGCCTGCTGACCAAGTCGCCGGCACTTGAAACCGCCTCCAAGCCCACCGTCGCCGTCACCGAGCCGGCCCAGATCGTCACGGCGCCGGAGACGGTGCCGGCCGCGCCGCACGCGTGACCGCAAGCGCCGCCCCATCGCAACCCTCGTTCGAGGCGTTGATCGCGCGGATATCAGCGCTGCATCCGAAGCGCATCGATCTCAGCCTCGATCGCATGCGCGGCCTGATGGAGCGGCTCGACCATCCCGAGCGCAAGCTGCCGCCGGTGATCCATGTCGCCGGCACCAACGGCAAGGGCTCGACCATCGCCTATCTGCGCGCGATCCTGGAGGCATCTGGCCTGCGCGTGCACGTCTTCACCTCGCCTTACCTGGTGCGGCTCAACGAATGCTACCGGCTCGGTGCCGTCGGCGGCGCCAAGCTGGTCGGCGACGATGAGCTGCGCGCCACGTTCGAGGATTGCGAGCGCATCAACGCCGGCAATCCCGTCACCATCTTCGAGATGGAAACCGCGGTGGCGTTCTGCCTGTTCGCCAAGCATCCGGCCGACGTCGCGTTGCTCGAGGTCGGCCTCGGCGGCCGGCTGGATTCGACCAATGTGGTCGAGACGCCGCTCGCCGCGGTGATCGCGCCGGTCAGCATGGATCACATGGAATTCCTCGGCGACACGCTGAGTTTGATCGCCGGCGAGAAGGCCGCGATCATCAAGCGCAACGTGCCGGTGATCTCTGCCGAGCAGGCGCCGGAAGCGATGGCCGTGATCGAGGCGCAGGCGAGCCGCATGCGCGCGCCGCTGCATGCGGCCGGCCAGCAATGGCATGTCGGCGTCGAGCGCGGCCGGCTGGTCTATCAGGACGAGCGCGGCTTGATGGATCTCGCCGCGCCAAAGCTGTTCGGCCGGCACCAGTTCGACAATGCCGGCCTAGCGATCGCGACGCTGCGCGCGATCGACACGTTCAAGCTCAACATCGCCGCCTATGAGGCCGGCATCGTCAATGCGGAATGGCCGGCGCGGATGCAGCGGCTGGCCTCCGGCACGCTCGTCTGCCAGGGGCCGCAGGGCTCCGAGGTCTGGCTCGATGGCGGACACAATGCCGAGGGCGGCCGCGTTGCGGCCGCAGCGCTCGGCGATCTCGAGGAGCGGGTGTCGCGGCCGCTCGTCGTGATCGCCGGCATGATGGCCAACAAGGATGCCAATGCCTTCCTCGCCAATTTCGCCGGGCTGACGCGCCACATCATCGCGGTCCCGGTACCCGGCCGCGACAACGGCATGGCGCCGGATAAACTCGCGGACGCCGCACGTGCGCTCGGCATGCGCGTCGAGATCGCTGGTGGCGTCGACGCCGCGCTGCAACGGCTCGCCACGCTCGCCTATGAGGTGCCGCCACGCATCCTGATCACCGGTTCGCTCTATCTGGCCGGCCCGGTGCTTGCTGCCAACGGCACGCCTCCTGCATAATCAATCTCGTGTCCCGGACGCGGAGCGGCGCGCAGCGATGCTCCGCTGAGCCGGGACCCATCTCGACGCAATGGGCCCCGGCTCAGCAGCGCACCACCGCGTGTTGCGCCGCGTCCGGGGCACGCAAGGGGAACGACTGACATCATGCGTTTTGCTGCGATCGCCGACATCCACGGCAACCACCTCGCGCTGGAAGCCGTGCTGTCGGACATTCGCGCCCAGGGAATCTCCGACATCGTCGATCTCGGCGACATGGTCAGCGGGCCGCTCGACGCCCGGCCGACAATCGATGTGCTGATGGCGCTCGATGCCGTCCATCTGCTCGGCAATCACGACCGCTATCTGATCGACCGTCCGCATGAGAAAATGGGCTCATGGGAGCGGCTGACCTATACCCAGCTCGAGCCTCCGCACCTCGACTGGCTGCGCACGCTGCCGGCGAATGCGGTCTATCGCGACGAGGTTTTCCTCTGTCACGCAACGCCTCAAGATGACGAGACCTACTGGCTCGACACGGTGCTGCCGGGCGGCGAAGTTTTGATGTCCGCGCTTGAGACGATCGAGGCGAGGGCCGCCGGCGTGAGGCAATCGCTGATCCTCTGCGCGCACACCCATATCGCCCGCGCGGTGCGGTTGCGCGACGGCCGGCTGATCATCAATCCCGGCAGCGTCGGTTCGCCCGGCTATCGCGCCGGCAAGCCGCATCCGCATGTGGTCGAGGCCGGCTCGCCCGATGCGCGGTACGCGATCCTTGAACGGGTTGATGGCGGCTGGGACGTGACGTTCCGCCATGTGCCCTACGATCACGCGGCGATGGCAGCGCTGGCGCGGCAGCACGGCCAGGCCGAGCTCGCCTCGGCGCTGGCGACGGGGTGGATCAGATGACCGCGGGCAACCTTCGTCACACGCGGGCTTGACCCGCGTGTCCATCGATCTTCGCAAGAACGCCTTTTCGGAAGCAGATTGATGGCCGGGTCAAGCCCGGCCATGACGAGCAGGATCAATCTCAAAAAACAAAACGGCCGGCTTGGCGCCGGCCATTCCGCAAATCAGTCAATTCGAAACGGATCAGACCGCGGCGGTGATCCACTGCTGCAGCTTGGCCTTCGGAGCCGCGCCGACCTGACGGGACGCCATCTCGCCGCCCTTGAAGATCATCAGGGTCGGGATCGACATCACGCCGTACTTCGACGCGGTCTTCGGGCTCTCGTCGACGTTGAGCTTCACGATCTTGACCTTGTCGCCCATCGCGCCGGAGATTTCATCGAGAGCGGGCGCAATCATGCGGCAAGGGCCGCACCACTCGGCCCAGAAGTCGACGACCACCGGCCCGGTCGCCTTGAGCACTTCGGCTTCGAAATCGGCGTCAGAAACCTTGCCAACGGCCATGTGAGTACCTCGTTCGGTTGAGACAAAGGGCGCGGTTGAGAATCGCGCCCGGGAGCATGGGGCAAACCTATGAACGCCCCCTTGCCGGGTCAAGCTCGGTCACATTGACATGATCTTATGCCAGCCCGGCGTCCAGCGCGGGGGCCGAAATCTCCATGATTTCAGGTGTTTCGGTCCAAAGCAGCGCTGCCCTTATGGGCAGCTGGGGATAAAGCCTGGCGAGCACCGCGCGGTAGAGCGCGAGCTGCCGGACATAGCCCCGCGGGGCCTCGGCGGCGGTCTTCGGCGGGGTGTGGTTGGTCTTGAAATCGACGATCAGGACGTCATTTGGCGTCACCACCAGCCGGTCGATCTGGCCCGAGACCAGCGCTTTCGGCTGGCCCGGCCGCTCCAGCCGCCCGACGATCGAGACCTCCGCACGGCTGCCTGGCGCGAACACGGCGGCAAAGCGCGGATCGGCGATCAGGCCGAGCACCTGCTCGGCGAGCGCGGCCTGCTCCGCCTCGCTCCAGCCATCGGCATTGCGCGCGAGATAGCCGAGCGCGGCCGTGCGCCGCCGCTCGCTGACGACATCGGGCAGCGACTGCAGCAGGCGATGCACCAGCGTGCCGCGCTGCAGGGCGCGGGCGCGCAGCAGCACCGATTCGCCGGTTCGAATCGGATGGCTGTCGTCATCAGCCGGATCGGACGGGCGCAGCACGCCCGCGGCGGAAGCTTCAGGTGCGGCCGCAGCCCGCAGCCACGACGGCAGCGCGACCGGCGCCGCGGCCGTTGCCGCAGCAGCACCGGTGAGATCGGCGACGTCGTCGGGCCGCGAATAGCGCATCACCTTGCCGGCCGGCGTCTCGATTTCCTCGAGCTTGAGCCCGGCGTTGGCGAGCCCCTTGGTGATCAGATCGTACCAGGAGGATTTCCGCACCGTGTTCATGTTGCCGGGCATGCAGCCGCCGACGATCAGCCGGTCGGCCGCACGCGTCATCGCGACATAGAGCAGGCGGCGATACTCGTCCTCGGTGTCGCCGAGCATCGCCTTGCGCGCATCGGCGACGTTGGGGGGATCCTCGGCCTTCTTGCCGGCCCACACCACGACGCCGGGCGCATGCGGTGCGGCGTTGCCCTGCGGCAGATGGATCAGCCGCAGCCGCTGCGTGTCCGACGGCGAGGTCGTGGTGTCGACCAGGAACACCACCGACGCTTCGAGGCCCTTGGCGCCGTGCACGGTCATGACGCGGACCTCGTCGCGCGAAATCTCCATGTCGCGCTTCACTTCGGTGTCGGCGGCGCGCAGCCAGGCGATGAAGCCCTGCAGCGAGGCCGGCGCCTTGCGCTCATAGCCCAGCGCAAGCTCGAGGAATTCATCGAGCGCGTCGTTGGCCTCGTGGCCGAGCCGGCGCAGGATGCGCGCCCGCCCGCCATCGCCGCCGAGCAGCCCGGCGTAGAACGCGAACGGCGTCTCCTGGGTGAAGCGGCGTTCGCATTGTTCGAGGCGGCACAGCGCGGCCGAGAATCGTTCATCGGCCGACGCCTGTGCCGCCAGTGCCTCGCGCAGCGAGCCGCGGCGCTGATACGCCAGCTTGAACAGGTCGTCGTCATCGAGGCCGAACAGCGGGCTCTTCAACGCCACTGCGAGCGCGAGATCGTCCTGCGGCAGCAGCAGCGCATCGGCGAGGTTCATCAGGTCGATGATCGCGATGTGCTCGGTCAGCTTCAGCCGGTCCGCGCCCGCGACCGGAATGTTGGCGTGCTTGAGCGCCTGGATCACCGCGTCGAAGGCGTTGCCGCGCCGCCGCACCAGGATCAGCATGTCGCCATAACGCAGTGCCCGCCGCCCGCCTTCGCTGCCGGTCATGGTGCCGCTCGTGACCAGGCGCTTGATCTCGGCCTGGATGCGCCGCGCAAGCTTCACTTCGGGGCTCGTCACCGAGACGCCGTCGAACGGCGCGCGCCAGCCCTCGATGTCCTGGCGGTCGTCAGCCACCGCGAGATCCCAGAGCTCGATCAGGCTTGGACCGGCATCGGCCATCGCATTGTGGATCGGATAGCCGTTCTCGACCGCGTGAATGCTGCGAAAGATCTCCTGCTCGCGAAACACATGGTCGACCGAATGCAGGATCACCGGCCCGGAGCGGAACGAATAGGTGAACGACACCGGATCGAATTTCAGCCCGGCTTCCTCGAACCGCCGCTTCAGCTCGCGCCGGCGCAGATCGAACTCGCGGGGCGCAGCGCCCTGGAACGAGAAGATCGACTGCTTCTCGTCGCCGACCGCGAACACGGTGCGCACGAGGCCGTCGCGCGCGCCGGCGCCGGAGGTGAATTCCGAGATGATGTGGGCGACGATGTCCCATTGCCGGGGGCTCGTGTCCTGCGCCTCGTCGATCAGCACGTGATCGACGCCGCGGTCGAGCTTGTAATGCACCCAGCCCGAGGAGACGCGGTCGAGCATCGCCAGCGTCTTGTCGATCAGATCGTCATAGTCGAGCAGGCCGCGTTCCAGCTTCTCGCGCCGGTAGTGCGCGGCGGCCGCGGTCGCGATGTGGATCAGCGCCTCGGTACGGTCGCGCGCAACCACGGCGCGGCGGTGCTCGATCAGGGGACCGAGGCGGTCGACCTCCGCCTCGAAGCGGTGGCCCGCGACAGCATTCTTCTTGATGAAGTTGTTGGTGATGACGGACGCGCGAGGCGCGCGGTCATCGGTCAGGAACACACCGAGATACTCGTCGACCTGGGCTGCACCGGTGAAATTCAGCGCGCTCCGCAGCCTCTCGGCCTGCTTCTGATCCGCCTTGCTGCTGGTGTCGAGGAGCGTCGCCATTTCCCGCCAGCTCGACCGCGGCAGGTTGGGGCCGTCGACGATCGCGCGCTCGACATCCTCGATGCGATCGTCAGGGGAAACGCCGAGCGCCGCCGACATCTGCGCGGCGGCGGCCGCGGCGTTGCCGGCGGCATCGGTCCAGGCCATGAAGTGGTCGCGGCTGAGGCAGGCCTCGCGGACCACGTCCTTGAAGGTGACGTCGGCCGCACTGGCCATCGCCGTCATCAGCGCGCGACCGATCGGGCTGTCGGGATTGCGCGAGGCCTCGAGGAACACCGCCAGATTGGCGCGTTCCATCATCTCGTTCTGGTCGCGGTCGTCGAGCACGGCAAAGCGCGCCGGCACGTTGGCCTCGAACGGAAATTGCTGCAGCAGGCGGGTGCACAGCGCGTGGATGGTCTGCACCTTCAACCCGCCCGGCGTCTCCAGCGCGCAGGCGAACAGCTTGCGCGCCTCGCGCCGCAGCGTGTCGGATGGATGCGCGATGCCGGCCTCGCGGATCGCGGTGTCGAGCGCGGCGTCGTCGAGCGTGACCCAATGGCCCAGCGTCGTGAACACGCGCTCGGCCATGTTGGCCGCGGCAGCCTTGGTGAAGGTGATGCAGAGGATCTTTTCCGGCGGCACGCCTGACAGCAGCAGGCGGATGACGCGCTGGACCAGCACATGCGTCTTGCCGGAGCCGGCATTGGCCGACACGAAGGTCGACGCCTTCGGATCGGACGCGCGCGCCTGCGCATCGCGCACCGCGGGCGGAATGGGACGGGGTGCCTTCACCATTCCTCGATCCCCAGTCCGCCGGCCGCGGACCATTCCTTGATGCGCGCGAGGTCGTCATAGGCGCCGTAGCGGTTCGCCCACATCGAGAGATTCAGCGAGGTGTAGGCCTGCTGCTCGTCGTCGAACGCGCGGATCAGGGCTTCCAGCTTGCGTCGCGCGCTGTCGGCGGCTTCATCGGGCGGTTGGGGCGTGTCGCTGGGCTTGATCTTCAGCTCCAGCGAACGCTGCTCGCCCGGCGGGTTGTTGCCGCTCAGCCTGACATAGACGAGGTCGCCGACCGAGGAATCGGCCGGAATCTCGGCAAAGCCGCCCTCGCGCAGAATTGCGGCTTCCAGCGTAAGCTGCGGCGACAGGCCCATGCGGACCTGCTTGCCGGTCGGCGGCTGGCCGGTCTTGTAGTCGAGGATCGCAAAGCTGCCGTCGTCGCGCCGCTCGATGCGGTCGGCGCGCGCGGAGAGCACGAACGTCCTGGAATCGTCGAGGGGAATGCCGATCTCGCCGCGGATCTCGGCCTTGATAGCGTCGATACCACCGCGCCGGGCCTGCTCCCATTCGGCGAACCACGCCGCGATGCGCTGGAACCGCGGCCACCACAGCGCGCGCGCCTCGGGCCGCTCCATCAGCGGCGCAAAATACTTACCGCCGATCTCGCGCAGCGTGCGCATGGTGTCGGCGGGCAGCGCGTCGGCATGGACCTGCGTGAACTCGCCGAGCGCCTCGTGGATCGCCGAGCCGCGATCGGCCGCCGACAGGGGCATGTCGACGGGGTCGAGCGGATCGAGCCGCAGGATATAGCGCGCATAGATCGTGTAGGGATCGCGCAGCCAGTCCTCGATCGCGGTAACAGACATTTTCAGCGGCCGCGCCTCGCGCGGTGGCCGCGGCTCCGGTTGCGGGATCGGCTCGACCTTGTCGGGGCGGTCCAGCTCGGCGGCATATTGCACGTAGGTTTCGCCGGCCGAAGTCGCCGCCTTCCAGCGCGCTTCGCCTGCAACAGCTTCCAGCCGATGCAGGAAGCGCGAAGCGACCGCCGGCGCACCGCCGACCTTGGCGGCATGGGTGAGGATCACCTCGTCATGGCCGAGCAACTGGGCAAAGTCGTGCGCGGAGAGGCCGATGCGCCGCTCGGGGAGATCGAGCCCGAGCTCATGCCGCATCGGCCGGCTCAGCCAGGGATCGATCCGCGGCGCCGGCGGCCAGACGCCCTCGACCAGGCCGCCGAGGATGACGCGATCCGACTCGGTGAGACGCGCCTCGAGCTGGCCGTAGATATTGAGCTGCGCCCGCGCAGATTCCGGCCGCCGCACCATGCGGTCGGCAAACGCGGTCTGGAACACCTCGGGATAATCGGCGAGCGGCGTCATCAGCCCGCTCGGCTGCTGCTTGGCCAGCAGTTCGTCGAACGCGGACGCCAGCGCCGCGCCGGCACGCTCCTCGAATGCGACAGCAACACCGTTCTGATCGGCCGACAGCGCGATCAGCGCCTCGCGATGACGCGCTGCCAGCTCGGCGAAATCATAGGGCTTTGACGACGCCATGCCTTCGAGCGGCGCCAGCGCCGCCTGAAGTTTCTCGATCAAGGCCTGTGCCTGATCGAGGTCGCGGTCCCGCAACCGGGCGCGTTGCTCCTGTCGATGCAGCGAGGAAGTTTCGCCGCTGTTGAGTTTCACCAGCTCGGCGCGGAAGCGCGCGAAGTCGCGTGCAAGACCACCGGTTCCCGCTTGCGGCCGCGTGCCGCGCAACAGCGCGATCTCCAGCACCTCGATCGCACGTTTCAGCGCGCCATGCGCGCCGCCGAGCCGGAACAACGGATGCTTGAGCAGCGCGAGCAGCGTCGGCGGCTCCAGCCCCTTCGCCGCCGCCTCGGCGGTGAGGCGGGCGAACACGCCGGCCGGCGTTTCCATCAACGCATCGCCGCCGGAATCGTCGAATTCGAGCTTCCAGCGCGTCAGCGAAGCCATTACGCGGCGTGCCAGCGCGCGGTCCGGCGTCACCAGCGCGGCCGATTTGCCGAGATGCCGCGCCTCGCGCATCGCGACCGCGATCGCCAGCGCCTCCATCTCCGGATTGGGCGCCTCGACCACGGTGAGATTGGTCATCCCGGCGGAAATCCGCGCCACGACCTCGGGCCGCTCCAGCCGGTCGTGCCATTGCGCGGTCGCAGTCGACGGGCGCATCGTCTCCGACACCAGCACTTCGCGGCCGAGCGGTGCCGGCTCAGCAAGGCTCTCGACATCGCGGCGCTTGATGCCGAAGCGGTCGAGCAGCGCGTGCATCGCGAATTGCGGGTGGTTCGACGAGGGCGGCGTGGTGAACCGGCCTTCGTCGTTGCGTTCGCCGCCGATCGTGTCCCAGGACTCCTCGTCGAGGTCGGTGTCGAGCCCGGGCAGCACCACGGCGCCGTTCGGAAGCTTGGCCACCGCGTGCAGGAATTTCGCTGTCGCCGGCATCGAGCCGGTCGAACCGGCCGCGATCACCGGGCCGGCGTGATGCGCGGTGAGCCGAGCAGCCTCTGCCTCGATCAGCAGATCGCGGCGTGCCGCCGGCTCGATCCGGCCGATCTCCCTGAGGTAATTCGGCCAGGCGTCGCGCGCGATGCGCAGGAAGTCTAGCGAATGCTGCCAGTATTTGTCGAGCTGGTCCGGCACCAGCCGGTCGAGCGCGCGCCAGTCGACGCCGCGCGTCACCATGTCGTCCATCAGCCGCGCCAGGTCACCGGCGAGCTGCAGCGTCGAGGCCGGTCCGCCGACCACCAGCGGCGCCGAAACCGGCGTCTTGGCCCAGGCCGCGACCAGATGCGCGAGCGTCAACCGGCGCTCGAGCTCGCCGAGCCTTGGCGGGATCTCCAGCGGCGCGGCGCCTCCGACGTCGTCGCCTTGATCGGCGAAGGCGAGCTCGTCCTCATCGATCTCGCCGAGCGCGACGATGCGCGGCAGCACCGCGGCGTCGGAATCGAGCACATCGAGGAAGATTTCGCGCGCCAGCCGTCCGGCGCGGCGGGTCGGCAGATAGAGCGTGGCGTTGGCGAGCTTTGCCGGATCGCTGCGCGCGTCAAATCCCGCGACCAACCGTCCCTCGACCAGCGCCGAGATGACGGTGCGCAGAAACGGCGCAGAAACGGGAACGCTGAAAACGCGCATGGGCTGCCTGATTCGGATCAGGCGCCAATATAGGGAGGGGCGGCCGTCGTTAGCCACCCCTGTGGATCAACCGTCACCGCTCAATAGCGCAGCCGGCTGCTGCTGCGGTCGACGGCATCCAGGAACCAGCGTAGCGCCGGATCCTGGGCGGCGCGGCTGGTATGGATGAGGTCGATTGCGAAGGCAGGGACGTCGATCGGCGGTGCGACAACAGCAACATCGGCGAGATCCGTGAAGCGCCGGGCGACGCGCTCGGACATCGTGGCGATGAGATCGGTGCCTGCCACGGCGAAGGGAACGGCCACCACATGCGCAAGCGTCACCGCCACCCGCCGCTTCAAGCCGCGGCGCGCCAGCAGCGCGTCGATCACGCTCGGCAGGCCATCGCCGCCCACCGCGGAGAACAGCGCGTGCGGCAGGGTCGCATAATCGTCCAGGCTCAGGTGCTCCGATCGGCCCGCGCGGACCGCGTCGCGGATGCAGACGAAGCGCTCCTCGAACAGCCGGTGCCGGATGCAGCGCGGCGAGTCCGGCAGGTGGCCGCCGATCAGCGCATCGAGTTCGCCGCGCTCCAGCTTCGCCAAGGCAGCCGTCGCGTCGGTCAGCGGGCGCACGGCGAGGTCGGTGTGAGGTGCTTCCAAGCGCAGCAAACGCGTCAGTTCCGGCACCACAACGAGATCGCCATAGTCGGTTGCGGCGATGGTGATGCGCCGTCGCGCGGTGGACGGATCGAAGGCCTGATCGGGTGCCAGCGCGCTCCTGACCTGCCGCAGCGCCTCGCCGATCGGCCCGGCCAGCGCCAGTGCCTTTTCTGTCGGCTGCATGCCCGCGCCGGCGCGCAGGAACAGTTCGTCCGCAAACAGCGTCCGCAGCCGCCGCAACGCGCTGCTCATTGACGGCTGGGCCAGCCCGATGCGCTCGGCCGCGCGGGTGACGTGGCGCTCCTCCATCAAGGCTTCGAAGGCGACCAGCAGGTTGAGATCGATAGCAGCTAAATTCATGAAAACAATAATGCTCATAGTAATAATCGATTTCAACAATGATTTGCCCAGGCCTATGGTCGCCGCGGACATGGCGATGAGGTGAAAGGATTTGGAGCGATCATTGGCGAAACTCGTGCCGCGCGGGCCGACATTGCTGATCATCGGTGTCCTGGCCGGGCTGGTTTTCCCTGCCTTGGCGGCGGGCGTGCGCCCGCTGATGGCGATGGCGATCTTCGTCCTGGTGCTCGGCACCTTCCTCCAGGTCGATGGCGCGGCGTTCCGGCGCGCGCTGCGGCGCCCGCTGGTCTGGCTGCTGTTGCCGGCGCTCGCGATGCTGGCCTGTCCGCTTGCGGTCGGTTTCGCGGCGCGCGGCGCCGGACTTCGGCCGGAGCTGATCGTTGCGCTGGTGCTGTCGGTGTGCGCGCCACCGTCGAGCGGCACGGCGGCAGTCGCACGCATGCTCGGCCTCGACGCGACCGTTCCGCTTGCGGTGACGCTGCTGTCGATGGCGCTGGCACCGGTCACGGTGCCGTTGATTGCGGCGGGATTTGCGGATCTCGCGCTCGATCCGCTGGCGCTAGCCACACGATTGGCGCTGCTGGTCGGTGGCGCCGGCGCGCTGGCGCTGCTGCTTCGCCATCGGGCCGGCGCGCAATTGGAGCAGCATGTGGGCGTCATCGACGCGCTCGTGCTCGCCTCGCTGTTGCTATTTGCGGTTGCCACCATGGCCGGGATGCGTGCGCAGATCGAGGCGCAGCCGCTCGCCGCGGCTACCTGTGTCGGCCTTGCCTTCGGCTGCAATCTCGCCCTGCAAGCGCTTGGCGCGCTGCTCACGCCGGGCAATCTGGCCGCGCGGCTGACCAGCGGTCTCGTTCTCGGCAACCGCAATGTCGGACTGGTCTGGTCGGCGATGGGCGCGGCGGTGTCGCCGATGACGGCACTGTTTTTCGCGGCCACACAGTTTCCGATCTATATGACGCCGCGCCTGATCGAGATGCTTGTCCGGCGCGAGCGAAAGGAGAATGCCTCACCATGAGCGAGACGATCCTGACCGAACACCTCGCCGTTCGATTCGCCCGCATCGCGCTCGGCCATGTCGGCCGCGAATATCCGAACAAGCCGGATCATGTGCTGGCCGGGGCGCAGGACGCGCGCACGCCGCGCGAACTGCATCCGGTGTTCTTCGGCAGCTATGACTGGCATTCCTGCGTCCACAGCTACTGGATGCTCGCGCGGCTGTTGCGGCGATATCCGGCATTCGAAGCCGCGGATGATATCCGCGCTCTGTTCGACGCGCAGTTCGTTGCCGAGAAGATCGCGGCCGAATGCGCCTATCTCGCGGCTCCGACCGCGCGCGGCTTCAAGCGGCCCTATGGCTGGGGCTGGCTGTTGAAACTCGCGGCGGAGCTCTCATCGCTCGACGACATCAGCTGGCGCGAGCGGACTGCGCCGCTGGCCGAGATCTTCGCACAGCGCTTTCGCGATTTCCTGCCGCTCTCGACGTATCCGGTGCGGGTCGGCACGCACTTCAACACCGCCTTCGGGCTTCGCATGGCTGCCGACTACGCCGCGGCGAGGCACGACGATGCGTTCGGCGCGCTGTTACGCCACACCGCGCTGCGCTGGTACGGCGCCGATCAGGATTGCCCCGCCTGGGGCGAGCCGAGCGGCGACGACTTCCAGTCGTCTGCGCTGATCGAAGCCGAATGCATGCGCCGGCTGCTCTCGCCCGGCGACTTCCTGCCCTGGTTCGACCGCTTCCTGCCGCGACTTCTCCAACACGAGCCGGCAACCCTGTTCCGGCCCGCCACGGTCACCGATCGGACCGACGGCAAGCTTGCGCATCTCGACGGGCTCAATCTCAGCCGCGCATGGTGTTGGCGGGCTCTGGCCGGCGCATTGCCGGAGGCCGACGCTCGTCGTCCGATCCTGCAGGATGCTGCGCGGCGCCATCTCGACGCCGGCCTGCCGCATATCGCCGGCGACTATATGGGCGAACATTGGCTGGCGAGTTTTGCGGTGCTGGCCATCGACGCTGAAGGCTGACGGCAGCGAACGGCTTACGCGACGCTTTCCAGGAAAGCTTCTTCCGCGGCCAGGATCGCGTCGGGGGTCCCGACATGCATCCAGACGCCGTCGAGGCGCAGGCCGAACAGCCGTTCCTGCTCGTTGACACGGTCGAACACCTTGGTCAGCGAGAACTCGCCGGCCGGGGCGTCGGCGAACAGCGAAGGCGACATGATGGCGGCGCCGGCATAGACGAATGGCACCACCTGGTGCTCCCGCCGCTTGCGCAGCGCGCCGTCCGGCAACATCGAATAGTCGCCGCGGCCGCTATAGCCGATGCTCGAGGCGGTCGGCGCCATCAGCAGCAGGATATCCATCCGCGCCGGATCGAAGGCTTCCGCCAGCCGCGCCAGGTTGGAGCGCACGCCGTCGATCCACATCGTGTCGGCATTGAGATGGAAGAACGGCGCATCGCCGAGCAGCGGCAGCGCCTTCACGACCGCGCCGCCGGTGCCGAGCACCTCGTCGCGCTCATCGGAGATGATCACGCGCGGGCGGCTGCGGGTCTTGACGTGCTCGATGATCTGGTCGGGCAGATAATGCACGTTCACGACGGCTTCGCTGACGCCGGCGCCGGCGAGCTTGTCGAGCACATGGTCGAGCAGCGGCTGGCCGGCGACGCTCACCAGCGGCTTCGGCATCGTGTTGGTCAGCGGGCGCATGCGCACGCCGAGGCCCGCAGCGAGCACCATGGCCTTGTGGGGGGTGACGGGCATCTTCCGTATATTCTCGGTCATCATCTCTCGGCGCCGATCATATCACGGCGATTCGGCAAGCACATCGATCAGACGCCATAGTCACCGGACATGACGGCCGTAAGACGGCAACAACCTAGACGTCAGCAGCCTGTGCACCGCGTCTGGCAGTTTTCTTCTTCTTGTCGCCTTGTTTGAGGAAGTTGACGCCGATCTGGTCGCCGTTGACCCATGCCAGCTCGCAGCGGCGATAGGCCAATCCTGTGGACGACAGCAGCAGAAAAAACTCCTTCAGGTTCAGGCCCTCGACCGAGCCCTCGACGGTGAGCTTGGCGCCCGTCTCGGACACGTCTTCCATGGTGCAGTCGCGACGCCAGGTGCCGTCAATGCCCATCATGTGCGCGGCGATGCCGCGCTCAAACGTGACACGATCGCCCCTGCGTCGTTCCGTCGCCATCGTGTGGTCCCGCTCCCGATCCGGCCGCGCCATTGATGAGGTGCGGCCTCGGCAACCTTAGGGGACCTGAGGCTAATAACCCGTAAACTACGGTACTGGGGGAGGGACGTTGGCCGTGTACCAGATGCGGAAGCTGGTCAGCGCGGGGTGGGCCAGCGACCTTTCGAGATAGGTCCAGATCCGCGGCTGGTGCTTGAGATATTGCGGCTTGCCGTCGCGGCGGTTGAGCCGCGCAAAGGTGCCGAGCAGGCGGGTGTTCCGCTGCGCGGACATGATCGCATAGAGCTCGGCAAAGGCGGCCGGATCGAAGTTTTCGTCGGTCGCGCGCCGCGCCTTGATGTAGCGGGTCAGCAGCGACAGTTCGAGCTGTTCGGGCACGTCGATTCGCGCATCCTGCAGCAGCGACACCACGTCATAGGCCGCCGGGCCAAGCAGCGCGTCCTGGAAGTCGATGATTCCGACGCGCAGGATGCCGGTGCGCTCGGCAAGCCAGATGATGTTCGGCGAATGGAAGTCGCGGATCACCCAGGTCTGCGGTGCCGCGGCGGGCTTCTCCAGCAGTCCCCGCCACATCCCGAGAAAATCGGCGCGGAGCTCCTCGCTTGGCTGCACGCCGCGGTCGGGCAGGTACCATTCCAGCATCAGCCCGATCTCGATGAGCCAGGCGTCGATATCGAACACCGGGATGTCGTAGCTTTCGTCCGATGTCAGCGGCAGCGTGTCGGGCAGCACCTCGCGATGCAGCGCCGCCAGCATGTCGACGGCGGCCTCGTAGCGCTCGGTGATCGGCTGTGGCGGGTCGCCCTCGATCACGCCTTCGGCGCCGAGATCCTCGGTGATGAGGAAGCCGGTTTCGAGGTCGGTATGCCGGATCGCGGGCGCGGAGAAGCCATGCTTGCGCAGGCCGTTTCCGATCGCGACGAACGGCCGGACGTCTTCGGCGAGATGCACCGCCGCGCTGTACGGCCGGCCGTTGTAGATCGCCGGGCCGTCGGGGCGGCGCGGCGAGTTCATCAGGATTACGGTGCCGTCGTCGGTGCGCAGCCGCGCATAGGAGCGCGTCGAGGCATCGCCCGGCATGCGTTCGCGCCGGGCATTGAGGAAGCCCGCGCGATCGAGGAACTGGCGCAGCTCGTTGAGCCGCGCGACCTTTGCCGCGCCCTTGCCATGGCCGGTGATCTCGGCCGCGCGTGCCGCCGATCCGAGCGCCGGGCGGTGCGTGAATGCAATGTCGATGCGATCCGCGGGCATCGCGCCGGGCGCGCGTTCCGGCCACTCGATCAGCGCTACGATGTCGTCGGGCAGCGGCGCCAGCCCGATCTCCTCGAGTTCGCTTGGGTCGTTGATGCGGTAGAGGTCGGCATGCACCAGCGGAAACGACGGCAGCTCGTAGCTCTGTGCCAGCGTGAAGGTCGGGCTCGGCACTTCCAGCGTGTCGTCGGTGGCGAGGTAGCGGATCAGCGCGCGGGCGGCCGCGGTCTTGCCGGCGCCGAGGTCGCCCGACAGCGTGACGACGTCGCCGGCACCGATCAGGAGCGCGAGATCGGCCATCAGGTCCGCTGTCGCGGTTTCGTTCGCGAGCGCCACGGAGAATGTCGAGGTCGCCGTCATTCTGCGGCGTTGCGATGGGCGGTCTGGTCGATCGGGAAGTCGCAGGTCACGGTCGTGCCGCGGCCTACGGTCGAATCGACCCGCACCCGTCCGCCATGCAGTTCGACGAAGGAGCGCACCAGCGACAGGCCGAGCCCGGCGCCGCGATGCCGCGAGCCGTGGGAATGGCTCTCGAACCAGTTGAACACCTTGTCGCGCATCTCGGCGGGAATGCCGGGACCGGCATCGGTCACCGCAAACACCACGCTGTGCTCGGTGCGGTGCGCGCTGATCGTGACGGTGGCGTCATGCGGCGAGAAGCCGACCGCGTTGGCGAGCAGATTGTAGAGCACCTGCACCACGCGCCGCTCGTCGCCGACGAAGGCGCCGATGTCGGGCGCGATATCGACCTTCAGCGTGATGCGGTCGGTCGCCAGCCGATCCTGGATGCCTTCGGCGGCGGCCTCGATCGTTTGGCCGATATTGACCGGACCGAGCTCTAGCTTCATCGCGCCGGCGTCGATGGTGGCGAGATCGAGGATGTTGTTGGTCAGCGCCAGCAGCGCGTTGGTCGATTTGGTGACGTAGTCGAGATATTCGGCCTGCTTCGGCGTCAGCGGCCCGGTCGAGGGATCGCTGAGGAAATGCGCGAAGCCGATGATGGTGGTGAGCGGCGCGCGCAGCTCGTAGGAGACGTGGTGGACGAAATCCACCTTCATCTGGTCGGCGGTTTCCAGCGCCTCGTTGCGCTCGCGCAGCGCCCGCTCGACATTCTCGGTGTCGGTGATGTCCTGGAAGGCGAGCAAGGTCTTGCCGTCGGGCAGCGGGATGGTCATGCAATTCAGCACGCTGCCGTCCTTGCGCTCCAGCTTCAGCGCGACCTGGGCGCGGTTCTCGATCGCGGTGATCTGCTCGCGCAGCGTCCGCCAGGTCAGGGCATCGTCGAACAGCGGCCTGCACAATGCTTCCACCGCCTCGATATGCGGCTCGCCCTGCAGCGCATCGGCCGGCAGCTTCCACATCTTGGCGAACGGCGGGTTGAACAGCTCGGCGCGGCCGTTGCTGCCGAACACCGCGACCGCTTCGCCGAGATTGTCGAGGGTTTCGCGCTGCACCCGCGTCAGGCGGTCATAGCGGCGCGCGAGGTCGAGGCTCTCGGTGACGTTGTCGAACAGATAGGTGACGCCGCCCTCGAGGTTCGGCGTGGTGACGACGCTGATGGCGCGGCCGTCAGGCAGGAACCAGGTGTAGGTCTCGGATTCGACCGCGCGATAGGCCTCGTGCAGCTTGGCCTTCCAGGCACGGAAATCCGGTTGCTCCGGCAGCTTGCGGTTGGCGCGCAGCCGGTCCAGCACACTGGAATCGTCGGGATTGCTGTCGAGGAAGGCCTGGTCGAGGCCCCACAGCCGGCGGTAGGACTCGTTGTAGAAGGTGAGCCGCCGGTCGGCATCGAACACCGCGACGCCCGAGGACAATTGGTCGAGGGTACGCCGGTGTGCTTCGACCATCCGCGCGATCGCCGCGCGCAGCGCCGCGGCCTCGCTGGCGTCGATCGCGATCCCGGCGCTGCCGCCGGAGAGTTTCAGCGCCTGCACGTCGTAGATCCGCCGCTCGCCGCTGACCACGATCGGCAGCCGTGCGGTATAATTGGCATTGTCGTTCAGCGCGCGGGTCAATTCGGTGCGCTGGTCGCTTTCGAGCAGCTCGAGATTGCGTTGCAGCGCATCGGACACGCTCTTGCCCTCGGTGGCACGGACATAGGCTGCGTTGGCATAGCGCAGATTGCCCTCGAGGCTCTTGGCCCAGATCGGCCACGGCGCGGCGGCGGCGAAATCGCGCAGCAGCTCGGTCTCCTCCTGCAGCGTCTTGTAGCGCAGGTTGGATTCGGCGAGATCGCGGCGCAGGCCGCCGAGCTCGCGGATCCGCACAATGGCCTGGCCGCCGATCGCGCGACCCATCGCCTCGATGGCGCGGCCGGCCGATGTCGAGAGGTTGAGCAGGAACGCCTCGCCCTTTTCGCGCAGCGCGTCGACCGCGTGATCCATCTGCAGCGCCGGCTCGGGCGGCAGCCAGGTTCCGAAGGCGAGGACGCGCTGCGGCGAGCCTTCCTGCGACATCACCAGCGAGGTATCGCCTGAGATCTGCGGCCGGTTGTCGCCCGCGGCCCACGAGATCAGGACCTGCGGCTCGACGAACAGCAGCGCGCGCAGCCGGTCCGACTGCGCCTGCAGGTCCGAAATCTCGGACTGCAGCTGCTCCTCGTTCCTCGTCGCGCGCAGGCGGGTGCGCATCAAAAGGATCGCGGCGACGGCGGAAAAGCCGACCAGCGCAAACGACGTCGCGAGGACCGCGACCTCCTGATGATTGAAGCCGAAATGATCCGACATCGCCTGGGCCACCAGGCTCTCGGCGGCAAACGACGTGCGGGCCGGCAGCAGTGCGGTGATGGCGAGCCCAAGCAGGCCGTCGCGCGCCAGTGAGGTGCATGACAGCAGGGTTCGACGCATTGCCGCGACTACGCCCGACATATGTTGCCCCAGAACGCACAAACCCCAGGCATGATCCGGAAAAGAGGAGACCGGTGTTCCCTCACGGCAAACGTATAACGTTCGTCCGGGGATCATGCCCAAGCAGGACCCAGATAGCCCGACGAAGACCCCCGTCGTGCTCGAATCAAACCAGAATAGTCCCAACGGGACTCGGCGAGTAAGAGTCCAGACCGTGAACGCAGAATCCGCTGTGAAAAAATGCACACGGGCGGTGTGGATTTTACGCGAATTGACTCCGTATTCGCGCGGGGGCTCGCGCGAGCAGCGTGATCTTTCGGAGTAGTCCGCACACTTCTCCGGTCGTCTTCTAGCGTCCGGTCGAGCCGAAGCCGCCGCTGCCGCGTTCGGTTGACGACAGCACGTCAACCGGAACCAGTTCGGCCCGGGTGACCGGCGCGATTACCATTTGCGCGATGCGCTCGCCGCGCCGGATCGAAAACGGCTCGTGGCCGTGATTGATCAGGAGCACGTTGATCTCGCCGCGATAGTCGGCGTCGATCGTGCCGGGCGAGTTCAGCACGGTGATACCGTATTTGGCGGCCAGGCCGGAGCGCGGCCGCACCTGCGCCTCGTAGCCCGGCGGCAGCGCGATCGTCAGCCCGGTCGGAACCATCTCGTAGCGTCCCGGCAGCAGAATCAGCGGCGCCGACCGCGGCACCGCGGCCAGCAGGTCGAGCCCGGCGGCCTCGCTGGTCTGATAGATCGGCAGCAGAAGATCTGCGCCATGCGGCAATTGGTGGACTTCAATCTTGATGGTGGCGCTCACGATGCGGTTCCTACGGCTCTTGCGATGCGCGACACCAGCGCGGTCGCGACTTCCTCCTTGGTCATGACAGGCCAGGAGTCGACGGTGACGTCCTTGCCCTCGCGCGAGAGCAAATGAACGGTATTGCGGTCGCCGCCCATCACGCCGGTCGCCGGCGAGACGTCGTTGGCGACGATCCAGTCGCAGCCCTTGCGCGCGAACTTCGCCTTGGCGTTCTCGATCAGATGCTCGGTCTCGGCGGCAAAGCCGATCACCAGCGGCGGCCGCTTTTCCTTCAGCTTCGAAATCGTCGCGAGGATGTCGGGGTTCTCGACCAGCTGCAGCGGCGGCATGCCGGCCGAGGTCTTTTTCAGTTTCTGGCTGCCTTCGTTGGCGACCCGCCAGTCGGCGACCGCGGCGGCGAAGATCGCGACGTCGACCGGCAACGCCGCCTCGACCCGGTGCAGCATGTCGCGCGCGGACTCCACCCGCATGACAGAGATGCCTTGCGGATCGCCGAGATCGACCGGGCCGGTCACCAGCACGACCTCGGCGCCGGCGGCGCGGGCGGCGGCGGCGATGGCAAAGCCCTGCTTGCCGGACGAACGGTTGGCGATGTAGCGGACCGGATCGATCGCCTCATGGGTCGGGCCGGCCGTGATCAGCACACGCTTGCCGGCGAGCGGGCGCGGCTGCGGCGGCCGCAGCATGCGGTCGGCGGCGGCGGCGATCTCGGTCGGCTCGGCCATCCGCCCGACGCCGGCCTCGCCCGCCTCCGCCATCTCGCCGGCATTGGGGCCGACGGTATGGACGCCGTCGCGGCGGAGCTGAAGCACATTGCGGCGGGTGGCCGGGTTGTTCCACATCAGCGGATTCATCGCCGGCGCCAGCAGGATCGGCCGGTTGGCCGCGAGAAGCGTGGCGGTGGCGAGATCGTCGGCATGGCCTTGGGCCATCTTGGCCATCAGATCTGCGGTCGCCGGCGCCACCACGATCAGATCGCAATCCCGCGCCAGGCGGATATGGCCGGCGTCGAACTCGCTCTCGGCGTCGAACAGGTCGGTGTAGACGCGCTCATGCGACAGCGCGCTGGCGGCGAGCGGGGTGACGAATTGCTGGGCCGCCTTGGTCAGCACGCAGCGGACCTGGATGTGCCGATCCTTGAGCCGCCGGATCAGATCCAGCGCCTTGTAGGCCGCAATCCCGCCGCCGATGATCAGGGTGACACGGGGCTCGCCGGCTGCGCTGGCGGCGCGTGGAACAGGGGCTGTGACTGTCGTGGAACCCGCGCCGGGCGTCTGTACGGGCTCCGTGCCGCCTTCCGCGAGCTCGCGGAGGATGACCCGGATTTCCTCCTCGACCGAGCGGCCGTTTTTGGCAGAGCGCAGCCGCAGATAGGCCTTCAGCGCGTCGTCGAGTTTGCGGATGGTCAGGCTGGCCATGGCATGCCCTCAGGCATGATCCGGAAAAGTGTGCAGCGGTTTTCCGAAGAGATCATGCTCAAACAATGATAGCGATGCTATCACATGATGCATGCATTGCAATCAATGCCCGCGGATGGCGAAGAAGATTCCGATCAGGGCGACGGCAATGACCCAAAGGCTGACGGTCTGCAGCCGCGCCTTGCGGGCCTCGGCGCGGGCCATTTCGTCGATCGTATCCGACGACAGCATGTGGCCCTCCCGCGTCATGGTCTCCAGCTGCTCGAGCACGGTCATGGCGCGGTTGGCGATGGTCGGCAGGTTGGCGACGATGCGGCCGAGCTCGCCCGCGCCGGATATCGCACCCTGGATGCGTCCGGCCGGGCCGAGATTGTGCGTGATCCATTCGCGCACCACGGGATCGGCGACCTTCCAGATGTCGAGCTTCGGGTCGAACCCGCGCGCCACGCCCTCGACCACCACCATGGTCTTCTGCAGCAGGATCAGCTCGGGCCGCGTCTGCATGTCGAACAGGCCGGTGACCTCGAGCAGAAGCGTCAGCAGCTTCGCCATCGAGATTTCCTCGGCGGTGCGATTGTGGATCGGCTCGCCGATGGCGCGGATGGCTTGCGCGAAATTCTCCACCGAATGGTGGCTCGGCACATAGCCGGCCTCGAAATGCACCTCGGCGACGCGGCGATAGTCGCGGGTGATGAAGCCGAGCAGGATTTCGGCAAGGAAGCGCCGCTCCTTCAGCCCGAGTCGCCCCATGATGCCGAAATCGACCGCGACCAGCCGGCCGGCCTCGTCGAGGAACAGATTGCCCGGATGCATGTCGGCATGGAAGAAGCCGTCGCGCAGCGCGTGACGCAGAAAGCTCTGAATCACCTTGCGGCCGAGATCGGGCAGATCGACCTCGGCCTGCTTCAGCCGGGCGTGATCGTTCAGCGCGATGCCGTCGATCCACTCCATCGTCAGCACGCTGTGCGCGGTGCGATCCCAATCTACCGAGGGCACGCGGAAATCCGGATCGTCGCGCGTGTTCTCGGCCATCTCGGACAACGCGGCCGCCTCGAGCCGCAGGTCCATCTCCATCGCGACCGAGCGCGACATCGTGTTGATGACCTCGATCAGCCGCAAGCGCCGCGCCTCGGCGGAATGCGCCTCGGCCTTGTGCGCGACAAAGAAGAAGTCGCTGAGGTCGCGGCGGAAGCGCGCGGCGACGTTGGGCCGGAGCACCTTGACCGCCACCTGGTGGCGCACACCGTCGCGCTCGACCTCGGCGCGATGCACCTGTGCGATCGAGGCGGCGGCAACCGCCGGACCGAGCTGGACAAAGGCCTGCGACACCGGCCGTTCCAGCGATTGGGCAAGCACCGCTTCGGCCTCTTCCTGCGCGAAGGGCGGTAGCCGGTCCTGCAGGCTTTCGAGATCGCGCGCCATCGCGACGCCGACCACGTCGGGCCGGGTGGCGAGGAATTGCCCGAGCTTCAGATAGGCCGGTCCGAGCCGCGTCAGCGCGCGCGACAGCCGCGGGCCGGATTTGGCGCCGGAACGTTCGATCAGCCGCGCCAGCTTCAGCGCGAGCTGTCCGGGCGGCGGCACCAGTGACGGATCGACGACGCCGAACACGCCTTCGCGCGCAAACACGAAACCGGCGCGGGCGAGGCGCGCAATGTGGGTCAGTGCAGAGATCACAAACGCCAGCCCGAATGCAGCGCCACGATGCCGCCGGAGAGGCTCTGCCACTTCACGCGGGCAAAGCCGGCGGCGCCGATCATTTCGGCGAACGCGTTCGGCCGCGGGAATTTGCGGATCGACTCGACGAGATATTGATAGGACTCGGCGTCACCGGTGACGGCGCGGCCGAGCGGCGGGATCACCTTGAAGGAGAACAGATCGTAGATCTTGTCGAGGCCGGGCACGTCGACGGTGGAGAATTCCAGGCACAGGAAGCGGCTGCCGGGCTTGAGCACCCGATAGGCCTCGCGCAGCGCGAGGTCGATCTGCGGCACGTTGCGGATGCCGAATGCGATGGTGTAGGCGTCGAACGCGCGGTCGCCGAAGCCCAGCGTCTCCGCATTGCCCTCGACGAACGACACGCGGTCGTCGAGATGCTGCTTGGTGGCGCGCTCGCGGCCGACGGCGAGCATGTCGGTATTGATGTCGCAGACCGTGGCATGGAAGCCAGAGCCTGCGGTCTTGGCGGCGCGGAACGCGATGTCGCCGGTGCCGCCGGCGACGTCGAGCAGCGCGAACGGCCGGTCGCCCTTCGGCGGATCGAGCGCCGTGATCATGACGTCCTTCCAGGCCCGGTGCAGGCCTACCGACATCAGGTCGTTCATCAGGTCGTAGCGCTGTGCCACGCTGTGAAACACGTCGTTCACCAGCGTCTGCTTCTCGCCCAGGGGCACGTCCCTGAAGCCGAAATGCGTGGTTTGATTCGGCCGATCCATCAACTCATACTCTTGCCATTTTGGGTCGCGTTTTCTTCACGCGAACCGGTACCCATCCCGCATCAAGTGCGGGACAGGCTTCGCTCAAAAACGCTCCTGGCTCAACCATAGCGCGGCGGCCGCAATGGCGCTATCACGTCACTTCCAAAAGGTGAATGCCTGCCATGCCGGAATTACCCGAAGTCGAGACCGTCCGCCGCGGCCTGCAGCCGGCCATGGAGGGGTCCCGGATCCTCAAAGCCGAGGCCCGCCGCAAGGATTTGCGGTTTCCGTTTCAAAAAGACTTTATCGCCCGGCTCGAAGGCCAGACCGTCACCGGGCTCGGCCGCCGTGCCAAATATTTGATGGCGGACCTCACGTCAGGCGACGTGCTGCTGATGCATCTGGGCATGTCGGGCTCGTTCCGCGTCTTGAAGGAAGAGGGCACGGCGACGCCAGGGCAATTCCACCATCCGCGCAGCGAGGATCGCGCGCACGATCATGTCGTGTTCCATATGTCGTCGGGCGCGGCTGTCATCTTCAACGATCCGCGTCGCTTCGGCTATATGAAGATCATCGCCCGCAACGCGATCGAGGATGAGCCGCTGCTGAAGGGGCTCGGGCCCGAGCCGCTCGGCAATGAATTCGACGCGGCGATGCTGGCGCACTCCTGCCACAACAAGAAGACCAGCCTGAAGGCGGCGCTGCTCGATCAGCGCGTGGTGGCGGGACTCGGCAACATCTATGTCTGCGAGGCGCTGTTTCGCTCGCATCTCTCGCCGCGGCGATTGGCCGCGACGCTCGCAACCAAGAAGGCCGAGCCGACCGATCACGCCAAACGGTTGGTCGGCGCCATCCATTCGGTGCTCAACCAGGCGATCAAGGCCGGCGGCTCCTCGATCAGCGACCATCGCTTGACCAACGGCGATCTCGGCTATTTCCAGCATTCCTTCCAGGTCTACGACCGCGAAGGCGAGACATGCCGCACCTCGGGCTGCGCGGGCATCGTCAGGCGATTCACCCAGAACGGCCGTTCGACGTTCTGGTGCCCGAAGTGTCAAAAATAACAACAATGGGAGTGCGGATCATGGGCAGCAACTGGCGCGATCGCGCCGCGACGAGTTTTCAATGTCAGAAGCAGCCGGCCATAGGCAGCCGCGGCATGGTGGTGAGCAATCATCCACTGGCGTCGAGCGCGGGGGCCGAGATGCTCGCGGCCGGCGGCAATGCGATCGATGCGGCGATTGCCACGCTGTTCACGCTGACGGTGGTCGAGCCGATGATGGTCGGCATCATCGGCGGCGGCATGGCGCATATTCGTCTCGCCGACGGCAGCCATCGCTTCATCGACGGCCAGAGCACGGTGCCGCAGGCGGTGCGGCCGGATACCTACACCTCGAAGCCCGGTTCGGCACATGACGTGTTCGACACCGTCGGCAATGAGAATTTGAACGGACCGAAGGCGGTCGCAGTGCCGGGCTCACTGAAGGCGTGGTGCGAAACGCTGCGCCGCTTCGGCACCATGAGCCTTGCCGACGTGATGCAGCCCGCGATCAAGCATGCCGAACGCGGCTATGCGGCGACGCCTTATCTGCACGAATGCATCACCGACGGCGCCGTGGAGATGCTGAAGGACAAGCCGATAGCGGCGATCTATCTGCCTGATGGCACGCCGCTGAAGCCGGGCGAGCGCGTGGTGCAGGCGGAATATGCCGAGACGCTGAAATACATCGCCGACCACGGCGATAACGCGCTCTACCAGGGGCCGCTCGGCGACATCCTGGTCGACTACATGAAGAAGCACGGCGGCTTCATCGCGCAGGAGGATCTCGCGGCGTATAAAACCGTCGAGCGGCAGCCGATCCGCTGCGACTACCGCGGCTGGGAAATCCTTGGGCCGCCGCCGCCCGCGGCGTCCGGCGTGCACATCACGCAGATGCTCAACATCCTCGAAGGCTACGACATCGCAGGCCTCGGCTTCGGCACGACCGAGACCATCCATTATCTCGCCGAGGTGCTGAAGATCGCCTTTGCCGATCGCGCGGCCGCCAGCGGCGATCCCGCCTATATCAACGTCCCGGTGGAGCGGCTGACCTCGAAGGCCTATGCCGCGGAGCGCCGCCGCGCAATCGATTCCGACCGCGCGCAGGCCTGGAGCGCCGGTGTCACGCAGCTCGAAAGCGCACACACCACGCACATGACCGCGGCCGATGCGATGGGCAATGTGGTCGCGACCACCCAGACCATCAACAATCTGTTCGGCGCCAAGATCCTGATCCCGGGCCTCGGCACCGTGCCGAACAACTACATGAACCTGTTCGATCCGCGGCCGGGGCATGCGCTGTCACTCGCCGCGGGCAAGCGCGTCACCACCTCGATGTCGCCGATGATGGTGCTACGCGACCGCAAGCTCGCTTACGCACTCGGCCTGCCCGGCGGCAAGCGCATCTTCCCGAGCGCGATGCAGGCGCTGATCAACCTGATCGACCACGGCATGAGCCTGCAGGAAGCGGTCGAGGCGCCGCGGGTCTGGACCGAAGGCAATGCGCTGGAGGTCGAGCGAGCGGTGCCGGAGACCGTCCGCGCCGCGCTGTCAGCGAAAGGCCACAGGGTGCAGGTGGTGCCGACGGTGGCCGGCGGCATGAACGCGATCCAGTTCCACGCTGACGGCACCATGTCGGGCGCGGCCTGCTGGCGCGCCGATGGCACCCCGGTCGGCATTGCCGGCGGCCTCGCTCGCCCAGGGGTGCGGTTCGCGCTGGAGTGAGGGATTCTCGTGCCCCGGACGCAGCGCAGCACGAAGTGGTGCGCTGCTGAGCCGGGGCCCAATTCTAGAGCGTTTTCGAGCGAAGTGGGTACCGGTTCGCGTAAAGAAAACGCGTCAAAATAAGAATCTAGAGCCCCGTTCCGATTTCGGAACGGAGAAGGCTCTGGACGCGTCATTTGCGAAATGGGTCCCGGCTCTGCGGAGCAGCGTTGCACGCTGCACCGCGTCCGGGACACGCGAGCCCTACTTCCTGACGCAGATCACGCGGACGACGGCGGCCTTGGCGTCCGCCGATTCGCCCGACGCGTTGACGCCGTGCGACTTCAGGAAGTTGCGCACCGTATCGGCCGGCACCAATGCTGCCTGCGCCGGCGGCGCCGCGTTCGCCGGGCCCGCGACGATGACGGACTTCAGCACAGCGATGCCGGCAAACCTGCCGCCGCCGTCGAGCGCCGCCGCGCCGGAGAACCCGAGCGCGGGCGGCGGTGACAGCGCGGCATCGCCGCCGCCGAGCTGCGCGACGGAGGCCTTGACGCTGCTCGCGGCCGCGCCGCCGCCCTGGCTCTGCGGATCGGCGATGCCGGTGATGTCGAGGGCAGTCTGCGTCGCCTGGCCTGCGATGTTGAGCGGCTTCAGCCCGCGCGCGCCATAGATGCGCAGCAATGCGAGATCATGATCCTTGTCCTCGGCGACCCGATCGGCATTGCCGAAGCCCGGGATCGTCAGCGCGATGCAGTCGTCGGTGGCCACGCGGTCGGTGACAACAGCGCCGTCGTCGCTGACCACGACGCCGGTGCCATACTCCACGGTCTTGCGCGGCGGCGGGCCGGCCTGCACGCCCGACGGAAATGCGTTGAAGGCGCTCGACATCGCGATCACCACCGGCTCGACGGTGGCTTGCGTCGCCTGGTCATAGAGGATGGTGAGGATGCGGACCTCGTCGCCCTTGAAGGTGCCGCGCAGGTAGAACTTCTTCAGCCCCTGCATGCCCGACAGGACGAAGAAGTCCGGCTTCACCACGGTGTAGTCGATGGTGCGGCCGGCCGGCTCCTTCTTTTCCAGTTCGGCAAGCTTGGCGGTGGTTGGGCTTGCTTCCTTGCGCCGCGTCAGCACCACCTGGACGGTGCCGGTCGGCGAGGTCCATTTGGCGCCGGAGGCGTCGCTGGTGAGCTGCGGCACCAGCTTGGTGGGAATGCCGAGCCGCGCGCCGGTGGCGGGCTCGGTGACGATCCTCCAGCCGACGCCCTCCTGCTTCCGCCGCGCGGTGTCGGCGAGCGCGCCGCGCTCCTGCGGGTTCAGCACGCCGGTCGGCTTGCCGCCGCTTTTCTTTTGGAATTCCTTGATCGCATTGACCATGCGCTCACTGACGTCGCCTGATATCGCGCCGTTATATTCGCCGACCCAGGCGAGGTCGGATTGCAGCGCCAGCCGCTCGGCCTGCGCCATCGCATTCGCAGTGTCTTCTGGCTTTTGCAGCCCCGGACGCACCGGCACGGTGGCGACGGTCTTCGGCTTCGTCCCGGCGGTCGAAGGCGGTGTCATCTGGGCCCGCGCGGTACCCACGCCTGCGACCATCATGGCCGCGACCATCAATGTTGCCGAAAGCACCGATCTCATGACAAATCCGCCGGGAATGACCGAAACCATTGACGTCCACGCAATTAAGCACATCTGCTTGGTCGGCAACAACCGCGCTCCGGTTCAGGGTACAGCGCGCAGGAAGTCATCATGCTGAGTGCCGACGAACTCGAACGCTATGCCCGCCACATCGTGCTCCGCGAGGTGGGCGGCCCCGGGCAGAATGCGCTGAAGCAGGCGTCCGTGCTGGTGATCGGCGCCGGCGGTCTCGGCGCGCCGGTGCTGATGTATCTCGCTGCCGCCGGCGTCGGCCGGCTCGGCGTGATTGATGACGATATTGTCTCGCTCTCCAATTTGCAGCGCCAGATCATCCATGCGACGCCTGACATCGGCAAGCGCAAGGTCGACAGCGCAGCCGTGCAGATCCATGCGCTCAATCCGCATGTGAAATTCGAGGCCCATCCGGTGCGGCTCACCGCCGACAATGCGATGGCTCTGATCGGAAATTACGACCTCGTGCTCGACGGCTCCGATAATTTCGAGACCCGCTATCTCGTTGCCGATGCCTGCTTCCTCGCCAAGCGGCCGCTGATCACGGCGGCACTTGGGCAGTTCGACGGCTCGCTGACCACGATCCGCGCGCACGAGAAGAATGCGCAAGGCGTGTTCAACCCGACCTATCGCTGCCTGTTTCCAGAGCCGCCGCCGCCGGGCACGGTGCCGGCCTGCGCCGAAGCCGGCGTGATGGGCGCGCTCGCCGGCGTGATGGGATCGATGATGGCGCTGGAGGCGATCCGCGAGATCGTCGGCTTCGGCGAGGGCCTGGTTGGCCGCCTCCTGATGGTGGATGCGCGCGCCATGCGGTTCGAAACCCTGCGCTATGGGCGCGATCCGCAGAACCCGCTCAACGGTGATGCGCCTGGCATCGCCGATCTGAGCGGGCATCGCTGAGGTCAGGACGCGCGCTTCTCGCTGTCCATGTGCTTCAGATGCTCCTCTGGATAGCGTCCGCCGGCGGCCGCTCCGGGCGGGAATGCGTCCGCCAGCGCGGCGAGATGGGCCGCGGTCAGCGTCACATCGAGCGCGCCGAGCGCTTCGCTCAACCGTTCGCGCCGCCGCGCGCCGACCAGCGGCACGATGTCGTTGCCCTGCGCCGCAACCCAGGCAATCGCGACTTGCGCCGGCGAGGCGCCGATCTCGGCAGCAATGACGCGCAGCCGGTCCGCGAGTGCGAGGTTCGTGTCGATATTGCCGGCCTGGAAGCGCGGGCTCAGCAAGCGGAAATCTTTCGCGCCCGACCGGTCCTTCGACCAGTGCCCGCTGATCAGCCCGCGCGCCAGCACGCCGTAAGCTGATATGCCGATGGCGAGCTCGCGGCAGGTGTTCAGGATGTCGCTCTCGATGCCGCGCGACACCAGCGAGTATTCGATCTGCAGATCGGCGATCGGATGCACCTTGTGGGCGCGGCGGATGGTGTCGGAGCCAACCTCTGATAGCCCGATATGCCTGATCCAGCCGGCCTTGATCATGTCGGCCATCGCGCCGATCGTGTCCTCGATCGGCACGTTGGGATCGAGCCGCGCCGGGCGGTAGATGTCGATATGATCGACGCCGAGCCGCTGCAGCGAATAGGCGGCGAAATTCTTCACCGCAGCGGGACGGCTGTCGTAGCCGAGGAAGCCGTAGTTGCGATCGCGCAGCGCGCCGAACTTGACGCTGATCTGCAGATTGTCACGGCTGCGGCTCTCCAGGGCCTCGCCTATCAGCATCTCGTTATGGCCCATGCCGTAGAAGTCGCCGGTGTCGAGCAGCGTGATGCCGGCGTCGAGCGCGGCATGGATGGTCGCGATGCTCTCGCTGCGGTCGGTGGGGCCGTAGAAGTCGGACATGCCCATGCAGCCGAGCCCGATCGGCGAGACGGTGGGGCCGGTAGAACCGAGTTTGCGTGTGTCCATGGCGGAGCTCCCTAGACAGCGCGGCGGGTGATCCGCCGCCAATGCCGCGGCTGATATGGGCCGGCCCGTGTCTGCCGATAAGCTGGACAATCCCGAATAGCTTGTTCACTATATCGAACAATGCAGGATTTCGACCTTCGAGACCTCGATGCCTTCGTGGCGGTGGCGCGCACGCGCAACTTCCGGCGCGCTGCGCTCGAGCAGCGCGTCTCGGTTTCGAGCCTCAGCCAGCGCCTGCGCGACATGGAGGAGCGGCTCGGCGTCCGCCTGATGAACCGCACCACGCGGAGCGTCGCGCTGACCGAAGCCGGCGAGCTGCTGCTTGCCCGCGTCGCGCCGGCGATGGTCAATGTCGCCGACGCGATCACAGAGGTGCGCGGCCTGCGCGCCGAGCCGTCGGGGCGGCTGCGCATCAACGCGCCGCCGCCCGCGGTCGATCTGGTGCTGGCGCCGATGATTGCGCCCTTCCTCGCCAGATATCCGCAAATCGATCTCGATATCGTCGCCGAGAGTGCGTTCGTCGACATCGTCGCGCAGGGCTTTGATGCCGGCGTGCGCTATGGCGAGCATCTGGCGCAGGACATGGTGGCGGTCCCGCTCGGTGCGCAACAGCGCTACGCGGTCGTGGCCTCCAGCGACTATGTCGCGAAGCATGGCCGGCCGATGCATCCGAAAGATCTGCTGAAGCACGCCTGCATCCGCACCCGCTTCGGCAGCGGCGCGATCTTCGATTGGGAGTTCGAGAAGAACGGCCGCGTGGTCAAGGTCTCGCCGCCGGCCAGGCTGATCGCGACCTATCTCGGCCTCGCGCTACGCGCAGTTCATGACGGCGTCGGTTACTGGGCGACGTTCGAGGGCTATGTCCACTACGGCGTCAAATCCGGCGCGCTGGTCAGCGTGCTCGACGACTGGTGCCCGCCGTTTGACGGACCGTTTCTTTATTATCCGAGCCGACGCCAGCCGCCGCCGGCGCTCGCCGCGTTCGTGTCGTTCGTCGCCGACTGGCGCAAGCAGGCGCGGCGGAAGAAATAGGACGGGCCCTCACCACATCGTCGTCCCGGCCTAGTGCGCAATTGCGCACGGGAGCCGGGACCCATAACCGCAGCGGAAGTTGGGAGCGGGACTCGTCGTTCCAGCACTGTGAAACAATGACTATCGGTGGTTATAGGTCCCGGCCTGCGCCGGGACGACAGCGAGTGTTGGTTTCAAGTTGCCTGGTCGAGCGCTGGCCGCACCGGCTACTTTGCATGGGGTTGTTTTCGATATTTTGGCAGCTCGCCCCTCGTCCGGGCTACGGATTCTCTCTTCTCCTTCCCCCTGAAAGGGGAAAGGTCGGGATGGGGGTCAGCCGCAGGCGACGCTGCAAGCCGAGAGAGCAGATTCCCACCCGCTTTGCTCTGGCGAGCAAAGCGACCTCCCCTTTTCAAGGGGAGGTTGGAGCTGCGTGGCTTGGATGGAGCGCGGCGTAGTCCCGGTTACGAAATCACAGCATGCTCGGCAGCACGCGATCCGGCGGCTTGTGGGCGTCGAGGAAGGTTCGGATGTTGATGATCACCTTCTCGCCCATCTCGACGCGGCCTTCGATGGTGGCCGAGCCCATGTGCGGCAGCAGCGTCACCTTGCCGGCCCGGGCGAGCCGCACCAGCTTCGGATTCACCGCGGGTTCGTGCTCATAGACGTCAAGGCCCGCGCCGCCGACATCGCCGGCTTCGATCAGCTTGATCAGCGTGTCCTCGTCGATCACTTCGCCGCGCGCGGTGTTGACGATGTAGGCCTCTTTCCGGATCAGCTTGAGCCGCCGCGCCGAGAGCAGATGGAAGGTGGCCGGCGTGTGCGGGCAGTTCACCGAGATGATGTCCATCCGCGCCAGCATCTGGTCGAGGCTTTCCCAATAGGTTGCCCCGAGCTCTTCGGCGATCATGGGCGCCACCGGGCGGCGGTTGTGATAGTGGATCTGCAGGCCGAACGCGCGGGCGCGGCGCGCCACCGCCTGGCCGATGCGGCCCATGCCGATGATGCCGAGCCTCTTGCCGCCGATGCGGTGGCCGAGCATCCAGGTCGGCGACCAGCCGGCCCAATGCTGCTTGCCTTCGGTCAGGATCGAGGCGCCCTCGATCAGGCGCCGCGGCACCGCAAGGATCAGCGCCATGGTCATGTCGGCGGTGTCCTCGGTCAGCACCTTCGGAGTGTTGGTCACCGTGATACCGCGCGCATGCGCCGCCGTGACGTCGATATTGTCGACGCCGTTGCCGAAATTGGCGATCAGCTTCAGCTTGCAGTCGGGCTGATTGATCACGTCCTCGCGGATCATGTCGGTCACGGTCGGCACCAGCACGTCGGCGGTCCTTGCCGCCTCGGCGATCTGTTCCGGCGTCATCGGCGTGTCGTCGAGATTCAATCTGGCGTCGAACAGCTCGCGCATCCGGGTCTCGATCGAGTCCGGCAGCTTGCGGGTGACGACGACGAGAGGCTTTTTCTTCACCGACATGTCCTGCTTTCATGAGGCGCGCGGCTTGTCAAAAAACAAACCGTTGAGGCCTCATTAACCCGGTTGTTCGACACTGCTGATAGCCGCGCTGTCCCGGCGTTTCCTTCGCGTTTCCTAGGGTTCCCCGTTACTTACCCCGGCTTTCGTCAGGGGAAATTCGGGTGTTCTGGCTCTTAAGGCCTTCCGTTCTCTCTAGCAGAAGGCCGGGCCAAGACAAGAACCCCTCGGACGTGGGGTGCGGGAGCGAACGGCGCAGGGGGCCCGGGTTTTTGGGCGTTTGTATCGGTTGCAACTCGCCGAATGCGGGTTGGGCATCTCGGCAGGAGACGAGTTGATGGTGGCGTTCTGGCGTTTCGGTTCGTTGGTGGCGCTGGTCGGCAGCATCCTGAGTGCGTCGGTCATGCCCGGACATTCCGCCAAGGATACCAACCCGACCACCAGCGGATTGCCGATCCCGCGCTATGTCAGCCTGAAATCCGATCATGTGAACGTCAGGGCCGGCCCGACCAAGGACAATGACGTCGCCTGGGTCTACACGCGGTCGGGACTGCCGGTCGAAATCACCGCCGAGTTCGAGAACTGGCGCCGGGTCCGCGATTCCGAGGGCGCCGAAGGCTGGGTGTACCACTCCCTGCTGTCCGGCCGCCGCACCGCTGTCGTCACGATGAAGAAGAAGGACGATTTGGCCTCGCTGTACGATCGCCCCGACGCCACCAGTGCGATTGCGGCCCGCCTGCAGGCCGGCGTCGTCGCGCAGGTCAGGAAATGCGCCAACAACTGGTGCCGGGTCACCGGCAACGGGTTCGACGGCTGGATCGAGCAGCAGCGCCTCTGGGGCGTCTATGCCGATGAGAAGGTGGACTGACGCAAAAATATGCGTCATCGCCGGGCTTAGCCGTCCAAAGGACGGCGTCGCTTCCGCTCGCCTATGACCCGGCGATCCATCAAAAGAAGGATTTTAGCTGAGAACGATGGATGCGCGGGTCAAGCCCGCGCATGACGAGCGCTGGGATCAGCGCTTCTTGCGCAGGCGCACGACCATGTCGACGCGGGAAATCTCGAAGCCTTCCGGCACGTCCGGCATCTTGGTGAGCATCAGATTCGGGTCGGGAATGTCGACCAGCTCGTGATTGTGCTCGAGATAGAAGTGGTGGTGCGTCGACACGTTGGTGTCAAAATAGGTCTTGGTGCCGTCGACGCTGACCTGGCGCAGCAGGCCGGCATCGGTGAGCTGGTTGAGCGTGTTGTAGACGGTCGCCAGCGACACCGGAACCTTGGCCAGCGTGGCTTCCTCGTACAGCATTTCAGCGGTCAGGTGGCGGGCACCCTTGCCGAACAGCAGCCAGCCCAGCGCCATGCGCTGCCGCGTCGGCCGGAGACCGGCAGACTGCAGCATCTCGTTGACGTCATGCCACGGGCAGCCGGTCAGGGCAGGGTGATGCCCAGCGCCCCGCGCGGCCGGGAGCACGGCGTCATCGTTCACAGCCGGTACTTCTTCGTTCATATCCACTCTATGCACCCAACTCAGGCAATATTCCTCATAAATATAAAAAGGATGGCTATCAGATGCAAGTTTTTCGCAACTAGAACGAGTCCAAGCTGCGGTAGAAACCGAAGGAGAAGCGGTAATTTATCATCGGAATGCCGCTTTGCCGCCCAGTTAGCCCTATGTTAGAGAGCGCGCGGACCACATATGCGCTTTCGGCAGAGATAACAGGCCGGAAGCGTGCCCAGGTAGCGCCAAGATACGGGACAGGATATTTCCGGTTCCCGTCGGTAGATCAAGGTCCGGCCAGGCAAAAGCGCTTCATCGGGACATGAGAGGTGGAAGAGGATGCTGGATCGGCGCGGCGGTTACGAATACGAGGATTTGCTGGCTTGCGGGCGGGGCGAGCTTTTCGGTCCCGGCAACGCCCAGTTGCCGCTGCCGCCGATGCTGATGTTCGACCGCATCAGCGACATCTCGCAAACCGGCGGCGAGTACGGCAAGGGGTTGGTGCGCGCCGAGCTCGAAGTGAAGCCGGATCTCTGGTTCTTCGGTTGCCATTTTAAGAACGATCCGGTGATGCCGGGCTGCCTCGGTCTCGATGCCATGTGGCAAATGGTCGGCTTTTACCTCGGCTGGATCGGTGGCGAAGGTCGTGGCCGCGCGCTCGGCCTCGGCGAGCTGAAGTTCTCCGGACAGGTGCTGCCGCAAGCGCGCAAGGTTGTGTACAACATCGACATCAAGCGCGTGATGCGGTCAAAGCTCGTGCTTGGAATTGCCGACGGGTGGCTTTCCATGGACGACGAGATTATCTATCGCGCCAAGGACTTGAAGGTCGGGTTGTTCAAGCAGGGCACGGCGCTATCTTGAGCAGGATCATCATGCGGCAACATAAAGGCAGGGCGAGGCGAACATGAGGCGGGTTGTCATCACGGGGATGGGGATTGTCTCATCCATCGGTAACAACACCCAGGAAGTGCTTGCGAGCCTCTACGAGGCAAAGTCGGGCATTTCGCGAGCGGAGAAGGCCGCGGAGCTCGGCTTCCGTTCGCAGGTGCACGGTGCGCCGACACTTAATCCCGCCGAGGTGATCGATCGCCGCGCAATGCGATTCCTTGCCGAAGGTGCGGCCTGGAATCACGTTGCGATGGAACAGGCGATCCGCGACGCCGGCCTCGAGGAGAACGAAGTCTCCAACATCCGCACCGGCATCATCATGGGATCCGGTGGGCCGTCGACGCGCACGCTGGTGGAAGCCGCCGATATCGCGCGCGCCAAGGGCCCGAAGCGCGTTGGTCCGTTTGCGGTGCCGAAGGGCATGTCCTCGACCGCGTCGGCGACGCTCGCGACCTGGTTCAAGATCAAGGGCGTGAACTACTCGATCTCCTCGGCCTGCGCGACGTCGAACCATTGCATCGGCAACGCCTATGAGACGATCCAGATCGGCAAGCAGGACATCATCTTTGCCGGCGGCTGCGAGGAACTCGACTGGACGCTGTCGGTGCTGTTCGACGCCATGGGCGCGATGTCCTCGAAATACAACGACACGCCGGCCACCGCGTCGCGTCCCTACGACATCAGCCGCGACGGTTTCGTGATCGCCGGCGGCGCCGGCGTCGTGGTGCTGGAAGAGCTCGAGCGCGCCAAGGCGCGCGGCGCGCGGATCTACGGTGAGGTCGTCGGCTACGGCGCGACCTCGGACGGTTACGACATGGTGGCGCCGTCGGGCGAGGGCGCCGAGCGCTGCATGCGCATGGCGATGTCGACGGTGGACACGCCGGTCGATTACATCAATCCGCACGCCACCTCGACGCCGGCCGGCGATCCGCCGGAGATCGAGGCGATCCGCAAGGTGTTCGGCAGCGGCGACAAGTGCCCGCCGATCTCGGCGACCAAGGCGCTGACCGGGCACTCGCTCGGTGCCACCGGCGTGCAGGAGGCGATCTATTCGCTGCTGATGCTGAACAACGGCTTCATCTGCGAAAGCGCCCACATCACCGAGCTCGATCCGGTGTTTGCCGACATGCCGATCGTGCGCAAGCGCATCGACAACGCCAAGCTCACGACCGTGCTGTCGAATTCGTTCGGCTTCGGCGGCACCAACGCCACGCTGGTGTTCAGGCGGCTTGATGCGTGATTTCGCCTCCCCTTGCTTGCCGAGGGAGCGAATGGGGACATTGCAACGATTCGGAATGGGGTGGGAATGATTATCGAACCGCGCGTGCGAGGCTTCATCTGCACGACGGCACATCCCGTCGGCTGCGCCACCAATGTTCGCGAGCAGATCGCCTATGTTCTCCGCCAGGGCCCGGTCGCGGACTGCCCCAAGCGCGTCGCCGTGCTCGGCTGTTCGACCGGCTATGGCCTCGCCAGCCGCATCGTTGCGACCTTCGCCGGCGGTGCAGACACCATCGGCGTGTCGCTGGAGCGAGAGCCTTCGGAGAAGAGAACCGCCAGCGCCGGCTGGTACAACAACCGCGCCTTCGAGATCGAGGCCGAGAAGATCGGACGGTCTCCGCTCACGCTGGAGGGCGATGCCTTCTCCGACGAGCTGAAGCAGAACTTCATCGATCGCGTGCGTGAGAAGTTCGGTCAGCTCGACCTGCTGGTCTACAGCATGGCGGCTCCCGCCAGGACCGATCCCGACACCGGCAAGACCTATCGCTCGGTCATCAAGCCGCTCGGCGCCCCCGTCGAGATCAAGACGCTCGACACCGAGACCGGCGAGGTCTTCCAGACCACGCTTGAGCCGGCGACCGAGGATCAAACCGCGGCCACGGTTGCGGTGATGGGCGGCGACGACTGGAAGCGCTGGATCGACCAGCTCGCGGATGCCGGCGTGCTGGCGCCGGGCTTCCGCACGCTCAACTACACCTATATCGGCAGCGAACTGACCTGGCCGATCTACTGGAACGGCACGCTCGGCCGCGCCAAGGTCGACCTCGACCGCAAGGCGGAAGCGATCCGGGGCCGGCTCGGTCCGGACGCGGCCCGCGTCGTCGCGCTGAAGGCCGTGGTCACCCAGGCGAGCTCGGCTATCCCGGTGGTGCCGCTCTATGGCACGGTGCTGTTCAAGGTCATGAAGCAGCTCGGGCTCCATGAAGGCTGCATCGAGCAGATCGACCGCCTGTTCCGCACGCGCCTCGGCAAGAGCGTGGAGCTTGATAACGAACAGCGCATCAGGGTCGACGACTGGGAGCTTTCGCCCGAGGTGCAGACCGAGGTGTCGCGGCGCTGGCCGCTGCTCACCACCGCGACGCTCGGCGAACTGGCCGATCTCGGTGAATACAAGAGCCAGTTCCTCCGCCTGTTCGGCTTCGGCATCGACGGCGTCGACTACGCGCAGGACGTCGATCCCTGCGTCGTGCCGGGTTAATTGTTCGGGAATCCGCGCTTCTCCTTCCCCCTGAAAGGGGGAAGGTCGGGATGGGGGTCAGACGCGGGTGATGCTCTGTATGCGGAGAGAGCGGATCCCCACCCGCTTTGCTCTGGCGAGCAAAGCGACCTCCCCTTTTCAAGGGGAGGTTAAGACACAGCCGGATGGAGCCAACGGGCTACATGCCTCACCCCGCCGCGATCTTCTCCGCGCGCTGGAATGCGGGCCGCGCCACGCAGCGGTCGATATAGGCGTCGAAGGACGGCCGCGGCGGCACCATCTTGAACACGCGCACCGCAAAATTCAGCCCCGCGCCGATCGCGATGTCGGCGGCCGAGAATTGATCGCCGAGAATCCACGGTCCCTTTTGTAGCTCGGCGTCGAGCACGTCGAACACCTGCGCCGCGCTGCCCCACGCCGCGGTGCTGGTCGGCACTTCCAACTTGGTGAAGAGCTGGATCAGCGCCGGCTCGATGCAGCTCGGCGAGAAGAACAGCCACTGCAGATAGCGTGCGCGCTTCGGATCCGTTGTTGCCGGCGCGAGCTTTGTCTCCGGATAGCGGTCGGCGATATAGGCGCAGATCGCCGCCGCCTCGGCGAGTTGCGCGTCGCCGTCGGTCAGCGCCGGCACCTTGCCCATCGGGTTGATCTTGAGGAAGTCCGGTGACTTCTGCGCGCCCGTGCTGATATCGGTCAGCACCCGTTCGTAGGCGAGGCCGGATTCCTCCAGCAGCCAGATGGCGGAGAACGAGCGCGAGCGCGGCGACCAGTACAGCTTGATCATGGTGCGAACCCTTTCTTCGGCGTGGACGAGCAGCGCACGTTTCATCGCATGTCTGCATCGTCCTGGTAACGGACTATGGCTGCGGAAAACGCGCCTGCCAGTGTGGTTCGATTCGTTGGCCTGGTCCGCGGGCCGATCTATTCGCCCTTCAGATAGTCCGGCAGCGCCTGGTCCAGCTGTTCCGCAACGAGCCCGCGGGCTTTCTCGCGCAGCGTCGCGCTGGAGGCCGCGGCCGCGGGAGGGGCGGGAAAGTCCGAATTGTCGAGATGCTTCAGCGGATTTTCTGTCATTCTCATGCCTTCGGAGAATCTGTTGCGCATATTCACCAATGTGCGGTCGATCCTCGCGTAGCTCCTGCCGTCGAGCAGCGTCAGCGCAACATTGGCGAACACATGCGAGTGCCTGAGCATCGAGCCGAGGCCCTGATTGTAGGTGCCGATGCCGTTGAGGTCGAGGTTGGTGTTCTGCGGACGCAGCCTGAATTTGGTCACGACGAGGTAGCGGTCGCAGTTCGCATTGGACGTGAAGCTTTGAACGATCGCCGGCAGGTCCTCGCTTGGATCCGGCAGCAAATGTGGCTTCGGATGGTAGAGCGGGTCGAACGCGTTCTTCGGATAGCTGATCCTGCGCACCGCGGGGTCATTGCCGGTTGCCACGCGAACCCGCGCGAACACGAGATCGTCGAGTCCCCAGTCGATCTGAACATCGGCGCCTTCGTACTCGAAGGGGGTCACGCCGAACTTCTGCACGGCGAATTGATTTCCGAGCACCGAGATCACGCCGAGCCGGCACGGACCGGTCTCCGCGGCAACGGGCGGCTTAACGGTCGCCTTGGCCTTCGGCGCAGCCTTCTTCGCGGCGGGCTTGATGGGGGCGGGCGGTGCGGGCGATGTCGAAGGGGACTGAGCCCATCCGGTTGCGGCAAAGCATGATACGAGGAGGGCGACGGCGAGGGTGCGAAACATAGCGCGATGAGCGGAAGTTGATGTGGCGACCCTGACAAACTAGAGCGTGTAGCTATTGTCCGCAAGCGAGCGCGGGATTTCTATCGCTTCTTCCACCGATAGTGCTTCATCATGAAACCGGTCGCCGGATTGGGCTCCTCCTTCTCGAACACGAAGCCCTCGCGCTCGTACCAGCGCCAGGCCTTGTCGTTCTCGCGGACGCATTTCAGCCAGATCTCGTCGGGCAATTGCTCACGGGTGAAGGCGAGCAAATGGCGTCCCAGGCTGCGGCCTTGATGGCCTGGCGCGACCATCAGCTGGTCGAGCAGCAAGGTCGGCAGATGCAGCGCCAGCATCGCGGCGATCGTGCCGCGATCGTCGGCGACGAACAGGCTCCAGCCATTGTCGATCTCGCGGCGCAGGCGCGCGCGCAGATCGCTCAACAGGCTATCGCTCCGTGGTGTGAGCCCGGTCGAGGTCCAGCTCTCCATCCAGATGCGCGCGATCTCGTCATATTCGCCGGGGCGGCCGGGGCGGATCGTCGGCAGCGTCATCGTCGGCTCCTCCGGGCGCACAGCCGGGCCTTCCCAAGAAAGAAGGCCCCACAAGCCCCACGAGCGTCTCGCGGGGCTTTCAAACCTAGCGCGGCCGCTTGTGGCCAGCGAGCCCTGCCGGCTCATATCCCGAGCGTGCCGGCCTTTGCTGCCGCATAGCGCTCGGCCACGGCCTTCCAGTTCACCGTGTTCCACCACGCCTTGAGGTAATCGGGCCGGCGGTTCTGATAGGTCAGATAATAAGCGTGCTCCCAGACATCGTTGCCGAGCAGCGCGCGCTTGCCGTCCATGATCGGGTTGTCCTGGTTCGGCCGCGTCTCGATCGCGAGCTTGCCGTCCCTGGTTACGGTGACGAACACCCAGCCGGAGCCGAACACGCGCCCGCCCGCGGCATTGAAATCGGTCTGGAATTTCTCCATGCCGCCGAGGTCGCGGTCGATCGCGGCGAGCACTTCGCCGTCAGCCTTGCCGCCGTTCGGTCCCATGATCTGCCAGAACATCGTGTGGTTGGCGTGGCCGCCCATGTTGTTGCGGACACCGGTGCGGATCGCGTCCGGCACATTGCCTAGATTGGCGAGCACGTCGGTGAGCGGCTTCTCCGCGATCTGCGGATTGTCCTTGGCGAAATTGTTGAGGTTGGTGACGTAGGCCTGATGATGCCGGTCGTGGTGGATTTCCATCGTCTTGGCGTCGATATGCGGCTCCAGCGCATTGGTCGGGTAGGTCAGTGGATCGATCTTGAACGGCCCGCTGGGCGCTTGCGCCGCGGCCTGTGCGAACGCTGTGCGTGACGAGGCGGCGGCCGCGGCGATGCCGGTCGCTGCGATGATCAGATGGCGTCGGGACATCAAGGGCATCGTGAATCTCCGTGCTGGGAAGGCGCCCCGATATTAGGCGTAAGTTGTGAACGGGTTCCAGCAATGTCGGTCACAATGCCGGGTCAAAACCGCGCATTGTGATCAGCGGAGATTGATTTGCGTCCGACCTCCACAAACTAAAAAGGGCGGCCACCGGGCCGCCCTTTTCGTCACAGTCGATTTGGTAACAATTTGCCTTGGCTTACTCGCCGGCGGCTTCGCGCGGCGCCGGTGCGTCGGGCTTCTGCTTGGCCTCGAGGTCCTCGCCGGTCTCCTGGTCGACCGCCTTCATCGACAGGCGGGTCTTGCCGCGATCGTCGAAGCCGAGCAGCTTGACCTTGACCTTGTCGCCTTCCTTGACGACGTCGGAGGTCTTCTGCACGCGGCTGGCCGCGAGCTGGCTGATGTGGACGAGGCCGTCCTTGGCGCCGAAGAAGTTCACGAACGCGCCGAACTCCATCACCTTGACGACGGTGCCCTCGTAGATCTGGCCGATCTCCGGATCGGAGGCGATCGACTTGATCCACTTGATCGCGGCCTTCATCGCCTCGCCGTCGTTGGAGGCGACCTTCACGGTGCCGTCGTCCTCGATGTTGACCTTGGCGCCGGTCTTCTCGACGATCTCGCGGATCACCTTGCCGCCGGTGCCGATCACTTCGCGGATCTTGTCGGTGGCGATCTTGAAGGTCTCGATGCGCGGTGCGTATTCGCCGAGCTCGGCGCGCGCCGCGGTCAGGGCCTTGGCCATCTCGCCGAGGATGTGGATGCGCCCATCCTTGGCCTGGCCAAGCGCAACCTTCATGATTTCCTCGGTGATGCCCTCGATCTTGATGTCCATCTGGAGCGAGGTGATGCCCTGGTCGGTGCCGGCGACCTTGAAGTCCATGTCGCCGAGATGATCCTCGTCACCGAGGATGTCCGACAACACCGCGAAGCGCTGACCTTCGAGGATCAGGCCCATGGCGATACCGGCCGTCGGCCGCTTCAGCGGCACGCCGGCGTCCATCAGCGACAGCGAAGCGCCGCAGACCGAGGCCATCGAGGACGAGCCGTTCGATTCGGTGATCTCGGAGACCACGCGGATCGTGTACGGGAACTCGTGATGCGGCGGCAGCACCGGGTGGATCGCGCGCCAGGCGAGCTTGCCGTGGCCGATCTCGCGGCGCTTGGTGCCGCCGAGGCGACCGGTTTCACCGACCGAGTAGGGCGGGAAGTTGTAGTGCAGCAGGAACGTTTCCTTGTACGTCCCCGACAGCGCGTCGATGTACTGCTCGTCCTCGCCGGTGCCGAGCGTGGTCACGACCATCGCCTGGGTCTCACCGCGGGTGAACAGCGCCGAGCCGTGGGCGCGCGGCAGCACGCCGGCTTCGGCGATGATGTTGCGCACGGTCTTGGCGTCACGACCGTCGATGCGCTTGCCGGTGTCGAGGATGTTCCAGCGGACGATCTTGGCTTCCAGTTCCTTGAAGACGCCGGCAACGCGGAGCTTGTCGTATTTCGGCTCCTGGCCTTCCGGGAAGAAGTGCGCCAGCACCTTCTCCTTGACGGCACCAACCGCGGCATAGCGTTCCTGCTTGACCGGGATCGCATAGGCCTTGCGCAGCTCCTGCTCGGCAATGCCGAGCATTTCCTTCTCGATCTCCGAATTGTCGATCGTGGTGACTTCGCGCGGCTCCTTGGCGGCCTTCTCGGCGAGCTCGATGATCGCGTTGATCACGGGCTGGAAGTGGCGGTGGCCGAACATGACCGCGCCGAGCATCACGTCTTCGTTGAGCTCCTTGGCTTCCGATTCCACCATCAGCACGGCGTCGGCGGTGCCGGCGACGACCAGATCGAGCTGGGTCTCGGTCATCTCGTCGAGCGTCGGGTTGAGCACGTATTCGTCATTGGCGAAGCCGACGCGCGCGGCGCCGATCGGGCCCTTGAAGGGCGCGCCCGACAGCGTCAGGGCGGCGGAGGCAGCGACCAGCGACACGATGTCCGGATCGTTCTCCATGTCGTGCGACAGGACGGTGACGATCACCTGGGTCTCGTTGCGCCAGCCGTCGACGAACAGCGGACGGATCGGGCGGTCGATGAGGCGGGAGACCAGCGTCTCCTTCTCGGTCGGACGGCCCTCGCGCTTGAAATAGCCGCCGGGAATGCGGCCCGCGGCGTAGGTCTTCTCCTGGTAGTCGACGGTGAGCGGCAGGAAGTCGACGCCTTCGCGCGGCGACTTCGCCGCGACGACGGTGGCGAGCACCACGGTCTCGCCGTAGGTGGCCAGCACGGCGCCGTCGGCCTGCCGGGCGATCTTGCCGGTTTCTAGTTTAAGGGGACGTCCACCCCAGTCGATTTCGACGGAATGCGAATTGAACATCTCGGTTTTCTTTCATGGTTTCACGAAAGCACGGCGCCCTGAAACACAAAGACCATGCCAAGACGGCGAGACACTGATGCGCTGTCGCGACCAGTATCCGGCGATCCTGCCATGGTCCGTGGATTTCGGATGGCGTCCATCCTTTCGGTCATCTGGGCATCTTGCCCGGTCCAGCGGCCGGATTGCTGCTGAACGCTAGTGTGCATGGCGCGATTGCCATGCTGTTGCGCATGATCATCTTTCGACAATTCGAAAGCCCGAGTTCACGGACGATCATGCGAAAACGCGCGCGAACCCCGCGCGCGTGCTTCTCAAAATCAACGACGGATGTTGTGCTTCTCAAGCAGCGCCTTGTAGCGCGCCTCGTCCTTGCGCTTGATGTAGTCGAGCAGGGAGCGACGCGTCGACACGAGCTTCAGGAGGCCGCGGCGTGAATGGTTGTCCTTCACATGGCTCTTGAAGTGCTCGGTGAGGTTATTGATGCGTTCCGACAGGATCGCGACCTGAACCTCGGGCGAGCCGGTGTCGCCGGCTTTGTTGGCATTCGTCTTGATGACTTCCGCTTTGCGTTCCGCGGTAATCGACATCGTCAGTTACTTTCATTGTTGCGAGCCGGACTGGCGGTCAGTCCGTTCAGGTTGAACACGCGCTTGGGGATGAGTTCGCCATTGCCAATTTCGGCAAGCGCGAGAAGTCGGCCTGCCACCGTGACATAGACTGTGCCGCTAGTATTGGGCGCATCCCGTCCGCGCAACAAAACGGCCTGGCCCCTGTGGAGCCTTGCCGCATCAGCCCGTGTGACGGCCAGTGCCGGGATGTCGTCCAGCGCGGTCTCAACGGGCAAAAGCGCGTCGGCGAGGCTGCCCTCGCCAGACGCGGCTCTATTGCACAAAGCCTCCAACTGTTCCAGCGGAATCATGTCCGCTTCGGTAAACGGACCGACCAGGGTCCGCCGCAGTGCGCAGATATGGCCGAAACAGCCCAGAATCCGGCCCATATCGCGGGCCAGGGCCCGGACATAGGTTCCCTTGCCGCACTCGGCCTCGAACACGGACTGGCTGTTATCTCCATGTTCCACAAGGGTTAATTCGTGAATTTCGACCGGGCGGGGCTTCAGGTCCACGGTCTCGCCGTCGCGCGCCAGATCATAGGCGCGTTCGCCCTGCACCTTGATCGCCGAATATTGCGGCGGGATCTGCTCGATCACCCCGGTGAAGCGCGGCAGCAATTGGCGGATCGAATCGGCGGTCGGCCGGCTCTCGCTGGTCCTGACGGCTCGTCCCTCGGTGTCGTCGGTGTCGCGTTCCTCGCCCCAGCACACCGTAAAACGGTACCGCTTGCGGCCGTCCATCACGAACGGCACGGTCTTGGTGGCCTCGCCGAGCGCGATCGGCAGCCCGCCGGAGGCGAGCGGGTCGAGCGTGCCGGCGTGGCCGGCGCGCTTGGCCTGGAACAGGCGCTTGAGCACGGCGACCGCCTGGGTCGAGGTCATGCCGATCGGCTTGTCGAGCACCACCCAGCCATGGACGTCGCGCTTGTCGCGGCGCGGCTGCTGGTTCTGCTTGCCCTGCTTCTGGCGCGGGTCGTTGTTGGTGCGGCGCGGCTCGTCGCTGCGCTGCCCGGCAAAACCATCCCGCTCAGCGTCGCGCGCGTCGGAATCCTTCGCGTCGGCAACGCTGTTGGTCGTCATCACAGTCATCACTCGTCGTCCGAATCGGGTGCAAGGTCTCGCTGCACCGCAGGTGTTCGCAATAGTTTCTCGATGCGTTCCGCCTCGTCGAACCGCTCATCGACGCGGAAGCGAATGTCGGGTGCAAATTTCAGGTTGACGCGATGCGCGATCTCACCGCGCAGGAACTTCTTGTTGCGCTCGAGCGCGGCGATCACCGTGTCGGTGTCGCGGCCGCCGAGCGGCATCACGTAGACCGTCGCGAGCTTCAGATCCGGCGACATACGCACCTCGGGAACGGTGATGATGTGGCCTTCGAGATCGGGATCGTGAACCTCACCCTGCGACAGAATCTCGGCAACCGCATGGCGAACCGTTTCGCCGACGCGCAGTTGACGTTGTGAGCCGCCGGGGCTGGAACTTTTCTTTTGACGGGGCATGACCTTCTTCCAAAACCGTCGCGCCCGCAGGCCGAGGCCGCGGGCATCAATGTCCTAGCTTTGCTTTCAATCAGACAATGCGCGGGTGGCCGGACTAAAGTCCGGCCACGTCGTCGCATTTTCAGTTAAATGGACCCAACGCTTATTTAGATCTGCGCTTCGTAAGATTTGGACTTACAGAGAGCGCTGGATCGTCTCGACGCGGTAACACTCGATCACGTCGCCGACACGCATGTCGCCGTAGTTCTCGAACGCCATGCCACATTCCTGGCCGGCGACCACTTCCTTCACTTCGTCCTTGAAGCGCTTCAGCGTCGACAGTTTGCCTTCGTGCACCACGACGTTGTCGCGGATCAGGCGAACATTGGCGCCGCGTTCCACGGTGCCGTCGGTGACGCGGCAACCCGCGACCTTGCCGACCTTGGAAATGTTGAACACTTCCAGGATCTGCGCGTTGCCCAGCATGGTTTCGCGCAGCGTGGGCGCGAGCAGGCCGGACATCGCCTTTTTGATGTCATCCACGAGGTCGTAGATGATGTTGTAGTAGCGGATCTCGATGCCGTTGCGCTTGGCCGCGGCCGCCGCTTCCTTGTTGGCGCGGACCGAGAAGCCGATGATCGCGGCGTTGAAGCCCTCCGCCAGCGTGACGTCGGACTCCGAGATGCCGCCGACGCCGGCATGCAGGATGCGGGCGGCGACTTCGTCGGTGCCGAGCTTTTCCAGCGAGCCCAGGATCGCTTCCAGCGAACCCTGCACGTCGGCCTTGACGATCAGCGGGAACTCCTTGCGGCCCGCGGTCTTGAGCTGCGACATCATCTGCTCGAGCGAGCCGCGCATGCCGGAGATCGAGGCCGCCGCGTTCTCGCGCTTCTGGTGCGCGCGGTAGCTCGTGACCTGGCGGGCGCGGGCTTCGTTCTCGACAACGGCGAGACGGTCGCCGGCTTCCGGCGGGCCGTTGAAGCCGAGCACCTCGACCGGCACGGACGGACCGGCCTCGTCGAGATTCTCGCCCTGGTCGGAGATCAGTGCGCGGACGCGGCCCATTTCGGCGCCGGCCACGATGATGTCGCCGATGCGCAGCGTGCCGCGTTGCACCAGCACGGTTGCGACCGGACCGCGGCCGCGATCGAGCTTGGCCTCGATCACCGTGCCTTCCGCCGGACGCTCCGAATTGGTCTTCAGGTCGAGGATTTCGGCCTGCAGCGCGATCATCTCGAGCAGCCGGTCGAGATTGGTCTTGTTCTTGGCCGAGACCTCGACGTCGACGACGTCGCCGCCGAGCGATTCGACCTGCACTTCATATTGCAGCAACTCGGTGCGGACGCGCTCGGGCCGTGCATCGGGCTTGTCGATCTTGTTGATCGCCACGATCATCGGCACCTTGGCCGCCTTGGCGTGGTTGATCGCCTCGATCGTCTGCGGCATCACGCCGTCGTCGGCGGCGACCACCAGCACCACGATGTCGGTGACCTTGGCGCCGCGCGCGCGCATCGCGGTGAACGCGGCGTGGCCGGGCGTGTCGATGAAGGTGATCTTCTTGCCGCTTTCCGGCGAAGTCACCTGATAGGCGCCGATATGCTGGGTGATGCCGCCGGCTTCGCCGGACACCACGTTGGCGTGGCGCAGCGCGTCGAGCAGCGAGGTCTTGCCGTGGTCGACGTGGCCCATGACCGTGACCACGGGCGAACGCGGCTCGGTGTCGCTGGAATCGTCGACAACGTCGAACAGGCCTTCCTCGACGTCGGAGGCAGCGACGCGCTTGACGCTGTGGCCGAGCTCCTCGGCAATCAGCTGCGCGGTGTCGGCATCGATCACGTCGGTGATCTTGTGCATCGCGCCCTGCTTCATCAGCATGCGGATGACGTCGACTGCGCGCTCCGACATCCGGTTGGCGAGTTCCTGAATCGCGATGGCTTCCGGGATAATGACTTCGCGGATCAGCTTTTCCTTCGGCTCGTTGGACGCGTGCCCCTTCAGACGCTGGGTACGGCGGCGGAACGAGGCGATCGAGCGCTCGCGCACGTCGTCGGCGTTGAGCGCGGTGGTCAAGGTGAGGCGGCCGCGCTCCTTCTGCGGAGCGGGTTTATGGGTCGTTTTCGGCGCGGCGACCGGACGCACGGCACCGCCGGGGCGGCGCACCATGCGCGGAGCTTCGTCTTCGTCCGCCTCGGCGGCAACCGCCGGGGGCCTCGGCGCGGAGGCAGGGGTACGCGTGGTCGTCGTGGTCGCAGGGCGGGCTGCCGGTGTCCGGGCTGCCGGCGCAGAAGACGCAGGTGCGGCTGCGGTGGGCCGGGCCGGAGCTGCGGCTGGTGCCGCGCCGGGCTTGGCCTCGCCCTCGCCGAAGCGACGCTTGGCCTCGACTTCGGCCTTGCGCTTGGCCTCTTCCTCGTGGCGGTGGCGCTCCTCTTCCGCCTTGCGGCGGGCCTCGGCGGCTTCGCGCTCCGTCTTCTCGGCAGCCTCGCGGATGGCGCGGCGCTTGGCTTCCTCTTCGGCCTGGCGGCGTTCCTCGACATCGCGCTGCCGGGCGTCGGCAAGCGCATTGGCGCGCGCGGAACGCTCGTCCTCGGTCAAGGTCGGCAGCACCACGCCGGAGCGGGTGTTACGCTGCGGCGGGGCCGCGGGGCGGCCGAGCGGTGGCTTGGCGACAGGGGGCGCCGCAGGCTTTGCAACCACGGGTTCCGGCGCATGCGCCTCGCCCGGGCCGTCGCCACCGACGCGGCGCTTGCCGCGCTTCTCGACCACGACCTGCTTGGTCCGGCCGTGGCTGAAGCTCTGGCGCACGGTGCCCGTCTCGACGCGCGGCTTCAGCGACAACGTCTTGCTCGGGACACTCAGAGTCTTGTCGCCAGGGGTCTTGGTATCAACCATTCAGCAGTCCTAATCTCGTTTCGCTGTGCGTGTGCCGCACAAATCCTTCAACGTCGTCTTTTGCTGAGCATGATCCGGTCGGAAAGACGGCGTCCGCCTTCCCGGATCACGCTCTGGAATTTCTGGCCGCTTCGGCGGTCTTGTCGTCGTCGGCCATCCGGTATCGGACCAGCATCTGGCAGCGCGACAGGAACGTCTTGCTCGCCGGGCCCGCGAGCAGCGCAGCATGTATCACATTTGACCGCCCAAGTGCCAAATCCAATTCTTCCGACGTCAAAACATTGACGACGGGGATTACCGGCGATTCACCACGTTTTTCGCCCCTTTGCCGGACGATCGCGTCCAATTTGCGGATTCCGTCCGCGGCGCCGTCCGAAGCGTGGATCAGGGCTGCAGTTTCGTTCCGGTTGAGTGCGTCCTCGACCTTGCCGAAGCCCGAAACGACCTGACCGGCCTTGGCGGCCATCGCCAGGGCCTCGGTAACGCTGCGTACCAGGAGTGCATCGGTGTCGGTGGGAAGGGTCGGCGCAACGCGGACGTCGCGCTTGAATCCCTTGCTAAATTGGTGACGACGGACCGCTTCCGCAACGCTGCGCCGCGATGCGGAAACCCACAATCCGCGGCCGGGCAGCTTGCGCTTGAGGTCCGGGATCACCTCGCCGGTAGGGGCGACGACGAACCGGATCAGCTCGTCGATCGGACGCACCTCGCGGCTGACCGCGCACATCCGCGTGGTCGCGGACTTCTGCGTCCGCGGTCCATCGTCGAGATCGGGGTCAGGCTGAGCGAGCATCCGTGGGCCATCTCCTTAGGTCGCCGCTTCTGCTTCGGCGGCCTCGGCCTCCTCAGCAGCAGGCTTGGCGAGGTCGGCCTCGGTGATCCAGCCGGCCTTCACGCGGGCCTGCATGATCATGGCCTCGGCCTCGTCGCGCGAGACCTCGATGCCATCGAGGAACCCGGCATGCTTGGTCGGTTCGCCGCCTTCCTTGCGCTCGGTCCAGCCGACCAGATCGTCGGTGGCGCAGCCGGCGAGGTCCTCGACGGTCTTCACGTCGTTCTCGCCGAGCTTCACCAGCATCTTCCCGGTGACGCCGGGCACGTCCTTCATGGCGTCCTCGACGCCGAGTTCCTTCCGCTTGGCTTCCAGTTCGGCCTCAAGCTGTTCCAGATATTCGCGGGCGCGGGTCTGCAGCTCGGTGGCGGTCTCCTCGTCGAAACCTTCGATGCCGGCGAGTTCCTTGATGTCGACCAGCGCGAGTTCCTCGACCGAGGTGAAGCCTTCGGAGGCGAGCAGCTGGCCGACCACTTCGTCGACATTGAGCGCTTCCATGAACACGCGGGTCGAATTCTCGAAGTCGGCCTGGCGGCGCTCCGACTCTTCCTGCTCGGTCAGGATGTCGATGTCCCAGCCGGTCAGCTGCGAGGCGAGGCGGACGTTCTGGCCGCGGCGGCCGATCGCCAGCGACAGCTGGTTGTTGGTGTCGGGAACCACGACCTCGATGCGCTCGCGGTCCTCGTCGATCACGACCTTGGCGACTTCGGCCGGCGCCAGCGCGTTGACCACGAAGGTCGCGATGTCGGGCGACCACGGGATGATGTCGATCTTCTCGCCCTGCAGCTCGTTCACCACGGCCTGCACGCGCGAGCCGCGCATGCCGACGCAGGCGCCGACCGGGTCGACCGAGGAATCGCGCGAGATCACGCCGATCTTGGCGCGCGAGCCCGGATCGCGGGCAACCGCCTTGATCTCGACGATGCCGTCATAGATTTCCGGCACTTCCTGCGCGAACAGCTTCGCCATGAACTGCGGATGGGTGCGCGACAGGAAAATCTGCGGACCGCGGGTCTCGCGGCGGACGTCGAAGATATAGGCGCGGACGCGGTCGCCGTTGCGGAACACTTCGCGCGGCAGCATCTCGTCGCGGCGCACGATCGCTTCGCCGCGGCCGAGGTCGACGATCACGCTGCCATATTCGACGCGCTTGACGATGCCGTTGACGATGTCGCCGATGCGGTCCTTGAATTCCTGGTACTGCCGGTCGCGCTCGGCCTCGCGCACCTTCTGCACGATCACCTGCTTGGCGGACTGCGCGGCGATGCGGCCATATTCCAGCGGCGGCAGCGTATCGGCGATGGTGTCGCCGACCTGGGCGCCCGGATTGGCGCGCTGCGCATCGTGCAGCGAAATCTGGTTCGACGAGTTCTCGACGATTTCGACCACCAGCATGTGGCGGGTCAGGCGAAGCTCGCCCTTCTTGGCGTCGATCTCGGCATGGACGTCGGTCTCGCTGCCGTAGCGGGCGCGGGCGGCCTTGGCGATGGCGTCTTCCATCGCCGCGATCACGATGGAGCGGTCGATCGACTTTTCGCGCGCAACTGCGTCTGCGATCTGCAGCAGTTCGAGTTTGTTGGCGCTGACTGCCATGGCTTAGTCTCCTTCGGATGGATCGATCTCGCCACGGCGCGCGCGTTCGGCGGCCAGGCGGTGCTTTTTGGTGTTGGTCGGAGCCGGCTTCCGGCCGGGCTCGTTACCAGGCTTGGGTTTCGGCTTCTGACTCTTCGCGGGATCGCTCTTCCTGGCGTGGGCCGGCTGCGGCGGCGCCAGGCCAAGCTCGCGGCGCAGCTCGCGCTCGGCGGCCTTGCCGCGGCGCATCGATTCCTCGATCAGCTCGTCGGTCAGCACCAGCCGCGCGTCAGAGATGTCTTCCATCACCAGCAGGACCTCGGCGTCCTCGCCGGTGCGCGGATCGTCGCGCTTGATGCGCACCGCATTGCCCTCGACGCCGGCGAGCAGGCCGCGGAACCGCTTGCGGCCCTGATGCGCCACCGCCATCTCGATCTTCACGAGATGACCGGTGTAGCGCTCGAAGTCGGAACGCCGCACCAGCGGGCGGTCGATGCCGGGCGATGAGATCTCCAGCCGGTAGGCGCGCTCGATCGGGTCGGCGACATCGAGCACCGGCGACAGCGCCCGCGAGATCGCCTCGCAATCCTCAAGCTGTATCGAGCCGTCGGGCCGTTCCGCCATGATCTGCACGGTGCAGCCGGCGTCGCCCGAGACCTTGATGCGCACCAGGCGATAGCCCATGCCCTGCAGCACCGGGACCGCGACCGCAGCGACACGCGCCGCGACCCCGGGCTCGACGACGAGCCGCGGCTCGGCGAGCAGTTCGGTGTCCACGGACGTGGCGGTCGGTTCGGTCATATCGAGTGTCAAAGGCTGTCTAAGGTCTAGAGGCTGCTGAGGTCTGTTGTGTTGTTCAAATGGCCTTAAGTGGCCGCTAACGCTACCCAAACCGAACCCGGCCTCGCTGGGTCCCGTCAGGTAATAAAAAAGAGCGGGTCCCGGGGGGCCCACTCTCCTACGCGATCGTATGAGATACCATAAGTTGCGGTGGATATAGCTCTTTTGCCCGGGGCCGGCAAGGCCTCCGTTTCAGGCGGAACGCGATTTTGCCGTTCCCCGGGAGCAGATTCGACCTAACCCTCCGTTTACGAACGGGACCATAGATTGCCGAAAACCGGCAGAAGCCGCCGGTTTGGACAAGGCTCATGACGACAGCCCCTGCGCTGATCCCGGAACTCGACGACATCGTTCGCCGCGGCGACCCCAAGCGCCGCGCCGAGGCCGCACGGCGGCTCGGCGAGTTGTTCCTGCAGGGCGCCGGGAGCTTTCGCGCCGACCATATCGACCTGTTCGACGGGGTGCTGACCAGCCTGGTCCCGCATGCCGAGCTTGCGGCACGGATCGATCTCGCCGAACGGCTCGCGCCGCTTGCCAATGCGCCGCGGCATCTGGTCGGGCAACTCGCCCGTGAGGATGATGTCGCGATCGCGGGCCCGCTGCTGCGCAAATCACCCGTCATCGACGATTCCGTGCTGGTCGAGATCGCCAATGCCAAGGGCCAGGGTCATCTGCTTGCGATGGCCGAGCGGTCGAAGCTTTCGACTGCGCTGACCGATGTCATCATCCGTCGCGGCGATCGCGACGTCATCCGATGCGCCGCCGGCAATGCCGGCGCCGCGTTCTCCGACGATTCCTTTGCGACGCTGGTGCGTCGCGCCGGTCGGGACGGCGTGCTGACGCTGCGGATCGGACGCCGCGACGATCTTCCGCCGGAGCATCTCAAGAGCCTGCTGGCCGGCTCGATCGACGTGATCCGCCGCCGGTTGCATAGCGTCGCCAAGCCGGAACGGCAGGCCGAGATCAAGCTCGCGATGAACGAGATCGAGGGTGTGGTCGCTGAGGTCGTCGGCCGCGATTTCGCAGCCGCGCTGCGCGCGATCCTGGCGCTGCATCGCGCCGGCGAATTGAACGAGGCGGCGGTGGCAGGCTTCGCAAAGGCGTTCAAATACGAGGAATGCGTGGCGGCGCTCGCCGCGATGACCGGCGTGAAGATCGTCACGCTCGACCGCCTGATCTCCGGCGATCGCTACGACCCGATCCTGATCGCCGGCAAGACGATCGGCTTCGAATGGCCGACCGTACGCGCCCTGATCCTGATGCGGCTCGGCGCCAACCGCGTGCCGTCACCGGCGGATATCGAAGGGGCGCGGGTGAATTTCGTTCGCCTGATGCCGTCGACCGCGCAGCGCGTCGTGGATTTCTGGAAGTCGCGGTAGGCACGCCAACTTGATTCCGTCATCCTGAGAGGATGTGAAACTTTGTCCTCATCCACTGTTGTCGTCGCCCGGCTCGACCGGGCGACCCAGTACGCCGCGGCCTATCGGCTCAAGCACGACCGTCTCTGGAATACTGGATCACCCGCATGCGCGGGTGATGACACCGAGCAAGCTGAGTAAGCCAATTCCGTCATCCTGAGGAGCGCCGCAGGCGCGTCTCGAAGGATGCACGGCCAAGCTGTTGCAGCCGGGCCGTCGTGCTTCGAGACGGCCGCGTTGCGGCCTCCTCAGCATGACGGATCATAATGCATGCTTCCCAAACCCAAAATCGTGCCGCCATGCTCGCATGGGAAGTGCCGCTGCACGAGAACGTGCGGCCGGTGGTCGAGCGCGAACCCGGAATCTCGAGGTTCCCCGGCGCGCAATTGCGCACCTGAGGTTCGATGCTACGCATCGCCCCGGAACGACGATGCTAAGACGTGCGACGAAATCGCAGATACGCCGCCTTGCGCCCTTCGCGTTCGGCCTTGGCGCCGTAGCGCGTCATCGTGTAGTTGGGCCACGGCTGTTGCCAGTCGATCGCACGCTCGGCGAGCCAGGCGAAGTCGGGCGAGCGCATCAGATGTGCGAGCGTCCAGGCGCAATAATCGTCGATGTCGCTGACGAAGCGGAATTCGCCGCCCGGCGGCAGCAATCGTGTCATGGCAGCGACCGTTGCATCCTGCACGAAGCGCCGCTTCCAGTGCCGCCGCTTCGGCCAGGGATCGGGATGAATCAGGTCGATGCGCGCCAGCGCGCGCGGCGGTGCCCAGGCCAACAGCTCGGCCGCGTCGCCGGCGAACAGGCGGATGTTGCCGATATTCTGCGCCTCGATGTGAGTCAGAATCTTCGCCATGCCGTTGACATAGGGCTCGCAGCCGATGAAGCCCGTCGCCGGAAATGCCTGCGCTTCCGCGATCAGATGCTCGCCGCCGCCGAAGCCGATCTCGAGCCTGACATCCCCGATCCCGTCATCGAACAATTCGGTCAGCGTCGCAGGCGCGGGGCCAGCGATGTCGAGCGCCAGATGCGGCAGCAGATTGTCGATCAGATCGGCCTGGTGCGCGCGCAGCTTGTGGCCCTTGCGCCGCCCGAAAAACGAGCCGCGCGAATGTGCCATCGCGCCGTCGTCGGATGGATCACGATCATTGTCGTCAGGCGCAGATATCATCGCAGCGTTTGATAGAGGCGGTGGAGCAGCCGCGCGCGCGGCTCGATCGACGAGACATAGAGCTGCTCGTAATGGGTATGCGCGCCCTTGCCGTCGACGCCGAGACCGTCGAGCGTTGCGGTATGCGGCGCGGTGAAATTGCCGTCGGAGCCGCCGCCGGTGAAGACGTCGAGCAGCTCGAAGCCGAGTTCGGCGGCAAGCTCCCTGGCGTGTTCGTAAAGCGCGGCGCCGGCGTTGCTCTTCTCGTAGGGCGGACGGTTCAATTCGCCTGTCACCTTCACGCCGACGCCCTCGGTGCGCGCGGTGATCCCGAGGATCTTCGGCACCAGCTCGTCGGCATCGGCGATGGTCGGCACGCGCAGGTCGACTTCCGCATAGGCCTCCTCGGCGATCACGTTCGGCTTGGTGCCGCCGCGGACGACGCCGACATTGACGGTGATGCCGCGCTTGAGATCGTTCATCGCCTCCAGCGCCAGGATCACATGGCCGAGCTCCCGGATCGCGCTGCGGCCGTCCTCGGGGCGCGTGCCTGCATGCGCCGGTGCGCCCTTGATATGCACGTCGAAGCGCGCGACGCCCTTGCGTCCGGTGACGATCTTGCCGCCGTCGCGCGCGGGCTCGGTCACCAGCACGTATTTGGCCTTGCGGCCCTCGGCCTCGATCAGCGCCCGCGAGGTTGGGCTGCCGATCTCTTCGTCCGAGACGTAGAGTTGGGTGATGCCGAGCGGCGGGCGCGCGTCATCTGCGCAGATCTGCCGGAACGCATGATAGGCGAGATAGGCGCCGCCCTTCATGTCGTAGATGCCGGGGCCGAACGCGCTGTCGCCTTCGATCTTGAATGGTAACCGATCGATGAATCCCATCGGATGAACTGTATCAAGATGGCTCAGCACCAGAATGCCCGGTGCGTCCTGCCCCCAGGACGAGCGCGCGACCAAATGATCGCCGCAGCCGTCACGTCCCGCAATGCGTTCGACGGTGGCCGGCAGGTCGCGATATTCAGAGGCCACGAGATCAGCCAGCCTGTTGACCTGATCCGGCCGCTCCGTCGGAGACTCGATCTCGACCCAGCGGCGAATGCCGTCGAGAATCGACGTGGTTTCGAACGGGTTGCTGGACATGTTGTTGTTGCTGCCTGTGAGTTCGCTTTATCATTCAGCGCACGCGAGCATGATCCGGAAAACTGCGAAGCGGCTTTCCCTCGCGGCAAACGCGTAAGCGTTTGCGGGTAGATCATGCTCAAACAACGAGCTAAGTCGCGACGACTGATCGCGCCTTGGCGTGCGCCGGAATGACATATTCCAGATTTGACGATCTCTCAAACGGATATGGCCGGATCAGGCCTGTTCGGGCGCCTCGCGCGCCGCGATCTGCTCGACGATGCTGCGGCGGAGCTTGGCGTCGGCGATGCGCGTGAACGCGCGGGTCAGGGCCAGGCCTTCTGCGGTTGCCAGAAAATCCGAGACATAGCTCGGCGAGGCGCCCTCGCTGAAGCCGTCGGCGGTCCTGATGCCGCTCGGGCCGCCGTCGAACAGGAAGGAGACCGGCACCTGCAGGATTTCGGAGATCTGCTGCAGCCGGCTGGCACCGACACGATTGGTGCCCTTCTCGTATTTCTGCACCTGCTGGAACGTCAGGCCTAACGCCTCGCCCAGTTTCTCCTGACTCATGCCGAGCATGATGCGTCGCATGCGGACGCGGCTGCCGACATATTTGTCAACAGGATTGGGCGCTTTGGTGGACATTTCCAACTCTCCTAAGGGATTGCGCGCCCGTGGCTGAGGCAAGTTGGAAGTGGAGTATGCCTCAGGCGCCGGTGCCGTCAAATCCTGCAAGGAGGATCGGGACGAAATGCGGACAATTTGCGCAAAGGGGCTGACTTGGCTTGTGATTTCGCGTGGACCCGTACAATGCGAAGTGCACAGTCGATCTGTCAACTGGTGGAATCGCGCTGAGGTAAATTTCGACACTTTTTCGGGTTCGGCGACAACTGCCGATATGTGTGGTCAGGCTTTTCGCCTCACAAAACGTCGCCGCAGCACGAACAGCAGCGCTGTGATCACAATCACAGCGGCGGGGATGTTCCCGATGCGCGCATAGATCGTCGGCGCCAGCGCCGCGGGCAGCCCGGCGTCGAGCACGCCTTCGATGCCGAGCCCAAGCTGAGCGACGATCCGCCCAGCCGGGTCGATGATGGCCGAGATGCCCGTATTGGCGGCGCGCACCATCGGCAGGCCTTCCTCGATCGAGCGCAGCCGGGCCTGCTGCAAGTGCTGATAGGGGCCGGTCGAGATTCCGAACCAGCCGTCATTGGTGACATTGACGATCCAGCCGGGACGGTCGTCGCGGCTCACCACATTGCCGGGAAAGATCGCCTCGTAGCAGATCAGGGGCAAAGCGCGCGGCGCATTCGGAATGTCTAGGGTCCGGCGGATGGTGCCCGGAATGTAGCCGCCCTGCATCTTGGTCAGCTGCTCGAAGCCGAGCTTCTCCATCCAGTCCTGGAACGGCAGATATTCGCCGAACGGCACCAGATGCAGCTTGTCGTAGACCGCCAGCACGCTGCCATCATGGTCGATGACGTAGATCGAATTGTAGGCGCGCGTGACGCGGACGCCGGGCGGCAGGTCGGGCGCACGCACCGAGCCTGTGATCAGCACGGTTCCCTTTGGCAGCAGCTCGGCAATCTGCGCCATCGCGTCGGCTTCCTTGGTCAGGAAGAACGGAAACGCGGATTCCGGCCAGATCAGGATGGTGGAATCGCTCACGCCCGTGGAGTGCGGCCCCGAGGCCCGATCCGACAGAGTGAGATATTTCTGCATCACCGCCGCCTTGGCGGAGTAGTTGAACTTGGCGTCCTGCTGCAGATCGGGCTGCATGATGCGGAGCTTGACGCCGTCGACCATCCTGGTCGGCTCCTGCGCGAGGCGGACTACGCCGAACGCCAGCATCGCCGCCAGAACCAGCACGGCCGCGACCGGTGCGCGCCACGGCTTGCGGCCGCGTGAGGCGCCGTCGATCAGCACGGCGGGGCTCGCGAAGATCGCGATCGCCAGGAACGTCATGCCCCACAGCCCGATCAGCGACGCGGTCTGGGCGAGCGCCAATGGTTCGGTCAGCGCGTAACCGAACGCATTCCACGGAAAGCCGCTCAGGAGATGACCGCGCAGCCACTCCGATATCGTCAGGCTGACCGCGAGCGCCAGCACGCGCGAGGCGTCGCGCGGCCAGATCAGCCGCGCCAGTGCGAAACCGAAGGCGGTGAACAGCGCGAGATAGGCGGGCAGGCCGAGCACGGCGAATGGCGTCAGCCAGGCGAAGGTCTGCGCATCGACGAAGAACGCGTAGCCGATCCAGTACAGGCCCGGCACGAAATAGCCGAGGCCGAACCAGAAGCCGGACAGCGCCGCCGCGGGCACGCCGCGCCAGCGCCCGGCGGCACTGCCGTCGATCAGCCAGACCGCGATGGAGAAGGTCAAAAACAGAACCGGCCAGGCGTTGAACGGGGCCATCGCCAGCGCCGACAACGCGCCGGCCGTGAGCGCGAGGACGGCGCGCTTCCATCCCCAGGTCAGGATGACCGCAAGGCCGATCGATCGGAGCCGGTCGGAGAGTCTCACTGCGGTCCGGCTCCCTCGCCGGGCGGCGGCAAATTGTCATTCGCCTGTGGCGTTCCGGAGTCCGGGGTCTGCTCGCGGCGCCGCTCGCGCTCCTTGCGCGGCGTCGGCCGTTCCTTGCGCGCGCTGATTCGCACCCGTTTGACCCGCCGCGGATCGGCGTCGAGCACCTCGACCTCGTAATTGCCGGGCCCCGAGATCACCTCGCCGCGCACCGGCAGCCGGCCGACAAACGACACCAGATAGCCGCCGAGCGTCTCGACCTCCTCGCCGGCCTCGCCGATCACGAAATCCTCGCCGATCACCGAGCGGACATCGTCGAGGCTGGCGCGCGCATCGGCGATGAAGGAGTTGTCGGCCTGGCGAACGATCGACGGGGGTTCGTCCGAATCGTGCTCGTCGTCGATCTCGCCGACGATCTGCTCGACGATATCCTCGATCGACACTAGCCCGTCGGTGCCGCCATATTCGTCGACCACCAGCGCGAGATGGATGCGCGAGGCCTGCATCTGCGCCAAGAGGTCGATCGCTCGCATCGACGGCGGGATGTAGAGCAGCTTGCGGATGATGTTGGCGTCCGCCAGCGGCAGCGCGAGATCGACGCTGCGCAGGTCGAGGCCCGCCGGGAACGGCTTCTTGCGTCGCGTCTTGGTCGCGTCGGTGACGCGCGCTCTCGCGGTCATGAAGGCGAGCAAATCGCGGATATGCACCATGCCCTCGGGGTCGTCGAGGGTTTCGTTGTAGACGACGAGCCGCGAATGCGCCGCGCTCTCGAACAGGCTCATCAATTCGCCGAGCGGAATGTCGCGCTTGACCGCGACGATGTCGGCGCGATGCACCATGACGTCGGCGATCCGCCGCTCGTTCAGCGACAGGATGTTGCGCAGCATGGTGCGCTCGATCGCCGAGAAGCCGACGTCGTCGGGCGTCGAGGCGTCGAGCACCACCTGCAGGTCGTCGCGCACCGAGCCGGCCTTCCAGCCGAACAGCGTGCGGATCGCGCGCACCAGCCAGCCTTCGGCGGGGGGGCGCTGCACCTCGCCTTCGTGCACCACGGCGGGCAGGTTGCCCACGTTGCGCGGATTGTCGTGGGTTGGTTCGGAATCCGGCATGTCAGGCGGTCCGGTCCGCATAGGGGTCGGGAATGCCGAGAGAAGAGAGGATCTCGCGCTCGAGCGCCTCCATGTCCTCGGCATCGTCGTCGTTCTCGTGGTCGTAACCGATCAGATGCAGGAAGCCATGCACCGCGAGATGGCTCAAATGATGGTCGAACGGCTTCTGTTCTTCATCGGCCTCCCGCCGCGTCGTCTGATAGGCGATCGCGATATCGCCGAGCATGCGCGGAGCATCGTCGTCGCCGCCGGCGCCTTCCGGCTGCAGCGCCGGAAACGACAGCACGTTGGTCGGCTTGTCGATGCTGCGCCAGTTGGCGTTCAGCGTGCGGATGCCGGCGTCGTCGGTCAGCATCACTGCAAGCTCGGCATCGGCAACATCGGCGTCGGCGATCGTGGCGGCAGCCTCGATCGCGCGATGAATCACCGCGTCGGCGTCGGGCTCGGCCTGCCAGCAGTCGGCGGTGACGAGAACCTCAGTTGCAGGACAAGCAGACACGGTCGTTTCAAAATCTGCGTTATGGCCGGAACCCGCGTCGTGCGGGCTCGCGGCCGAAGCTATTGGTCTCAAGATCTGGCGTTTGCCGGCTTTTGCGGCAATCCCTCATAGGCGGCCACGATGCGCGCCACCAATTCATGGCGGATGACGTCCTCGGCCTTGAAATGCACCTGGGCAATGCCCTCGACGCCATCGAGCAGCTTCACGGCTTCCGTGAGCCCTGAAGCCTGGCCATGCGGCAGGTCGACCTGCGACGGGTCGCCGGTGACGATCATCCGGCTGTTCTCGCCGAGACGTGTCAAAAACATCTTCATCTGCATCGTCGTGGTGTTCTGCGCCTCGTCGAGGATGATGGCGGCATTGGTCAGGGTGCGGCCGCGCATGAAGGCGAGCGGCGCGATCTCGATCTCGTTGCCCTGCAGCGCGCGTTCGACGACGCGGGCATCCATCAGATCGTACAGCGCGTCGTAGATCGGGCGCAGATACGGATCGACCTTCTCCTTGAGGTCGCCGGGCAGGAAGCCGAGCCGCTCGCCGGCCTCGACCGCGGGCCGCGTCAGGATGATGCGATCGACCTCCTTGCGCTCGAACAGTTGCGCCGCATGGGCGACCGCGAGCCAGGTCTTGCCGGTGCCGGCCGGGCCGATGCCGAACACCAGCTCGTGCCGCTTCAGCGCGCGGATGTAGGAATCCTGCGCCGCGGTGCGGGCGCGCACCGGGCGCTTGCGCAAATTGATGGTCTCGAAAGTCGGCTTGGCGGTCTTGTTGTCGAATTCGAACAGCGATCCCTGTGCGATCACGGCCCGGATCGCGCCTTCGACCTCGCCCTGATCGAGATCGTGGCCTTCGACGGCCTGCGCATAGAGTGTCTCGAGCACGCGCCGCGCGGCGTCGCAGCCGTCGCGGGAGCCTGCGATGGTGAGGTGATTGCCGCGGGAATCGACCACAACGCCGAGCCGCCGCTCAATCAGCGCCAGATTCTGTCCGTAAGGGCCGACCAGTGCGGATGCGGCGCGATTGTCGTCGAAATCGATGACGACCTGGGTCTCAGGGGGAATTTGCATGTCGCGGTCAGGTTTGCGGCTGGGAGCAAGCGAAGGCGAATCCGATGCGCTTTTGGGCAAGGATTTCAGGCTCCAATGGTCTGCGAAATGAAATTTGGTGCGGCTGTCGTCGCCAGCTCGCCGATCAGGCTGTAGCGCTCGAGGCTGTCGATCCTCACCGGGAAGACCTGGCCGATAATGTCAGGCGATGCCATCACATGGGCGGGCTGCAAATAGGCGGTACGGCCGACGATCTGGCCCGGATTGCGCGCGGCGCGCTCGAACAGCACTTCCACTGTCGTGCCGATCGCGGCCCGGTTGAAGGCCGATTGCTGGCTGTCGATCAGTTCCTGAAGCCGCCCCAAGCGCTCGTCCATCTCGGCTGCTGACACCGTCTCCCGCATCTCCGCCGCCGGCGTGCCCGGCCGTGGCGAATACTTGAATGAATATGCCGCAGCGTACCCGATTTGCGTGACAAGCGCGAGAGTGGCGGAAAATTCTTCCTCAGTCTCTCCGGGGAAGCCCACGATAAAATCTGATGAAAAAGCAATGTCTTGCCGCGCGGCACGGAACCGGTCGATGACGCGCCGGTAGTCATCGGCGGTATGCTTGCGGTTCATGGCCGCGAGGATCCGGTCCGCCCCCGATTGCACCGGCAGGTGCACGAACGGCATCAGCTCGGGCAGATCCCGATGCGCCGCGATCAACTCGTCGTCGACGTCGCGGGGATGGCTGGTCGAATAGCGCAGCCGTGTGACGCCGGGAATGGCGGCGAGCCGCTGCAGCAACTTGCCGAGCGGCCAGACGCGGCCGTCGGGACCTTCGCCGTGATAGGCGTTGACGTTCTGTCCGATCAGCGTGAATTCGCGCACACCGTTGTCGGCGAGCTGCTTGACGTCGTCGATGATCCTGGCGACCGGACGCGAGACTTCCGCGCCGCGCGTATAGGGCACCACGCAGAAGGTGCAGAACTTGTCGCAGCCTTCCTGCACCGTGACGAAGGCGGAGATGCCGCGGGCGCGGATCGCCTCCGGCTTCGGCTGCGGCAGGAAGCCGAACTTGTCCTCGACCGGGAATTCGGTTTCCAGCGCGCGGCCGTTTTGCTTGGCGCGCTTCAAGATCTCGGGCAGATGATGATAGCTCTGCGGCCCGACCACGATGTCGACGGTCGGCGCGCGATGGATGATCTCGGCGCCCTCGGCCTGCGCGACGCAGCCGGCGACCGCGATCTTCATCTCGCGGCCCTGGCGCGCGGCCTCATCCTTGGCGACGCGGAGCCGGCCGAGTTCGGAATAGACCTTCTCCGACGCCTTCTCGCGGATGTGGCAGGTGTTGAGGATCACGAGGTCGGCGTCGTCGGCGCTCGCGGTCTCGACAAAGCCCTCGCTGGCCAGCGTGTCCACCATGCGCTGCGCATCGTAGACGTTCATCTGGCAGCCATAGGACTTGATGTGCAGCTTGCGCGGCGTCGTCATGGAACCCTGAATGCGAAAAGGAAACGGCGCCATCGGGGCGCCGGGGCTGAAATATAGCTTATTAAACCGGCGAAAAGCCAGCGATCGAGCCCTGTTTTTGGCCGGCCTGGGCGATCAAATCGGGCAATTGGCGCATATCGGCGAATGTGACGGCGGCGCCGGCCTGGCGCAGCAGGTCCTCATGGTCCGCCGTGCAATGGCTGCCGCCGTGGAAACCGAGCACGGTCATCCCGGCGGCGCGGGCGCCGGTGACGCCGGCCACGCTGTCCTCGATTACGACGCAGCGCGCGGGGGCGGCGCCCATCTGCCCGGCGGCGAACAGGAAGAGATCGGGCGCCGGCTTGCCGCGCTTGACCTGCGTGGCGGAGAAAATGTGCGGCGCGAGCTGGTCGTAGAGCCCGGCACAGGTCAGGCCGTGATGGATCTTTTCCGGCGTGCCGCTGGACGCCACGCATTTCGGCAGATCGAGCGCGGCAATAGCGTCGCCGACATGCGCGATCGCGCTGAGATCGTCGGCATAGAGACTGAGCGTCGCATGCTTGACCTCGGCCTCGAAGGTGTCAGGCAATGCGCGGCCGATTTCGCCCTCCACGATTCGCCGCGCCTCGCGGTCGGAGACGCCGAGGAAGCGCTTCAGCACGCCGTCCGGCGTGATCGGAAAGCCGTGACGGGTCAGCGTTTCCGCATGCGCGCGACAGGAAATCACTTCGCTGTCAACAAGCACGCCGTCGCAATCGAAGATGACGAGATCGAAGCCCACCCGGTTTACGACTTGCTGTCTTCGTCGAGCGGGACGCAATAGAGCTCGAGGCGGTGATCGACCAGCTTGTAGCCGAGCTTGCGCGCGATCTCGGCCTGCAGCTTCTCGATTTCCTCGGAGGTGAATTCGATCACCTTGCCGTCGCGCAGATTGATCAGGTGGTCGTGATGGCTCTCGGGCATCTGCTCGTAGCGCGCACGGCCCTCGCGGAAGTCGTGACGCTCGATGATCCCGGCGTCCTCGAACAGCTTGACGGTGCGATAGACCGTCGAGATCGAGATCTTGTCGTCGACCGCGACGCAGCGGCGATAGAGCTCCTCGACATCAGGGTGATCCATGGCCTCCGCCAGCACCCGCGCGATCACGCGACGCTGTTCGGTCATGCGCATGCCGGTCGCGGCGCAGCGCGCCTCGATGCCAGTATTTTTATGCGCAGGCGGGATTTTCACCGTGGTCATGTGTTTCGGGCCGTATTCTTCAAACCTTGGGTGGCAGAGCGGGGCTTTTCTGCCATCGCGCGGATGTTACGACAAGTCGCGCCGCATCAGAAGCGCGTTCAAATGTTCCCCGCCGGGCTGCTTGTAATAGCGTTCGCGGCGGCCGATCACGCCGAATCCGGCCCTTTCATAGAGCCGTCGCGCCGGCTGATTGTTCTCCTCCACCTCGAGGAAGATGGTGCGGATGCCGCGGCCGGCAAGATGGCCGAGATGGGTCAAGAGCAGGTCGCGCGACAGGCCGCGCCCGCGCTGATTGGAATCGATCGCAATCGACAGGATTTCCGCTTCGTCCGCCGCCATCCGCGACACGGCAAAGCCGATCACCTTGCGTCCCTGCCGCAACCGGTGCACCAGCGTGTTGCGCTCGGTCAGCATCGCCTCGAATTCGCTTTCGCCCCAGCCGCGGTGAAACGACGCGCCATGCAATTGCGCGAGCCGCGCCGCGTCACGCAGGGATGCGGGCTCGACCGCGGGCGTGCCGCCGCCCCACCATCGTGACAGCCAGCCGGTCATGTCGATGGCGGCGTGCTGACTTCGAGGCGATCCTTCGGCGGCTTCGCGTCGGGTGCGCGCAGATAGAACGGCCGCGGCGGCGCAGTGTCGGGATCCACGGCCGCGCCGACCCAGGCAACCCAGGTAATGTCGGGCGCAGGCTGCCTGTCGACCTTGACCGGCGGCGCAGCGTCCGCGGGCCAGCGCTCGGCAAGGATATTGGCGGCGTTGCCGACCAGATGCAGCGCGCCGAACTGTGCGGCCTCGAGCGCTTCCGCGATCGGCGCAACCTTTGGCTTGAGCATCAAGCTGCCGTCGCCGCCCACCAGCTGGAAATAGACGTGATCGTGCCGCGCATCGATCGCCGACAGGATCGGGTGCTCGCCATTCTCGGCAACCACAGGCGCGGCATAGGCGGCGAGCGTCGACAGTCCGACCACCGGCTTTTCCGCTGACAGCGCGAGGCCGCGCGCTGCCGAGAGGCCGACGCGGAGGCCGGTGAAACTGCCGGGGCCGGTGGTGACGGCGATGCGGTCAAGCCCGACAAAGCCGATGCCGCTCTCTTTCATTACGCGCGCAATCAGCGGCATCAGCGCCTCGGCATGGCCGCGCTGCATCGCCTGGGATTCGATGGCGATAGTATTGCCGGAGGTGGTGTCGAGCACCGCCGCGGAGCAGGCGTCGAGCGCGGTATCGATGGCGAGAATCATCATGGGAGGGCGAATAGCGAACAGGGAATGGCGAATTGGCAATTACAGGAGAACGCTATTTGCCATTCGCCACGCGCCATTCGCCGCTCCATCACATCGGCCGGACTTCCTGCACGTCGGGCACGAAGTGCCGCAGCAGGTTCTGGATGCCGTGTTGCAAGGTTGCGGTCGATGACGGGCAGCCGGCGCAGGAGCCCTTCATGTTGAGATAGACGATGCCGTCCTTGAAGCCGCGGAAGGTGATGTCGCCGCCGTCATTGGCGACTGCGGGACGCACGCGGGTCTCGATCAGGTCCTTGATCTGCTCGACCGTCTCGGCGTCTGCCTCGTCGAAGAACTCGTCTTCCTCATCGCGTGCGTCGTCGCTGGCCGCGGTGCCGTCGGCGAGCAGCGGCGCGCCGGACATGTAGTGCTCCATGATCGCGCCGAGGATCGCGGGCTTGAGGTGCTGCCAGTCGCCGTCCGCCTTCGTCACGGTGACGAAGTCGGCGCCGTAGAACACGCCGGTGACGCCGGTGACGGCGAACAGCCGTTCGGCAAGCGGCGAGCGTCGCGCCGACTCAGGTGAGGAAAACTCCATGGTGCCGCTGTCGAGCACCATGCGGCCCGGAATGAATTTCAGGGTGGCGGGATTAGGCGTGGCTTCGGTCTGGATGAACATTTGCTGTCTCCGGCGTCGCCGGTTCAAGGCCGGCGCGTTGGGTTCCGTTATAGCGTTTTCGAGCGAATTGGTACCGGTTCGCGTGAAGAAAACGCGTCAAATCAAGGAGTCAGATGGCAATTAAAAAGCCCGCGATCAAGCCGCAAAACCGCGGTTCCGGGCCCGCATCCATGCTCTGGAGCGGTTTCGGGCCCGATAATGCTAGGACAGGGCGTCGATCTCGGCGTCGGTCAGGCCGCCGGGCACGATGGTCACCGGGATCGGGAACGCCCCCATAGTCTTGGCCATGGTGGTGATGATCGGTCCGGGCCCCTCGGCGCCCGGATTGGCGGCCAGCACCAGCATCGCGATATCGACGTCCTTGTCGATCACGTCGAGGATCTGCTCGACAGGGTCGCCCTCGCGAATCACCCGCTCCGGGGTGATCGCGGCGATGCCGTTGGCGCGGCCGGCGGCGCGGTCGAGCGCCTCATTGGCCGCCTCCTCGGCCTCCGCGCGCATGATGTCGGCCACCCCGAGCCATTGCTGGTTCTGGTCCTCGGTCTCGATCACCCGCAGCATCAGGACGCCGCCGCCGACCCGGATCGCCCACCGGCTGGCGTAATAGACCGCGCGATCCCATTCCGCCGTGTCGTCAACGATGACGAGGCATTTCGGCTTGTGACCTGTCTCGTAGCTTCGTCGCTGGGTGGTCATGCATCTCCCGGTGCTGGCCACGAGCATGATCCGGAGCCGGAGGCCGCGTCAGCGAAAAGTGTGAAGCGGTTTTCCGAACCAGATCATGCTCAAACAAGGCCCATGGTGCCACGGCGCGGCCGTTTCCGACAAGCGGCGTTGCAGCGTCGGAGCGCGTTCTAGCTTGCGCGATCCCACGGGATAGGAGCGGGCGCCTTCGCAAGTGCGACACTGGCCTCATCGGCGTGGGCGACCGCAATGATGTGCCGATACTCGAACGGCAACTCGGTTCCGAGCCAGAATTGATCGTTTTCTGCGATCGAGTTGGGCTGGTTGTCCAGCATCCCGATATAGCCGGTCGGGGTACGTTCGCGGACGATCACCCACATTCGCTCCACGGCCCCGTGTTCGTCACCCTCGACGGCGATCTTGAAGATCAACTTGGCGAGGTCGCCAGGCTGGAGAAGGCGCCGCAGCGCCAGATCCGGGATGTGAAAGGTTGCCGGAGCCGCGCGATGGTACTCCTCGCCATCTTCGAGACACCAGCCGTCTCTGACGTAGTCGGGTGTCCTCACGAACCGACAGCGTTCGTTGAACGCTCTCCCTAGCGCGGGCGGATGAAGCCGACGATGTCCTTGGTGATGCGCATGGTCTCGTCGGCAATGCCGCGGGCGCGGTTGGCGCCGTCGGCCAGCACTGCGTCGACATGGCCGGGATCGGCGACCAGCTTCTTCATCTCGGAGGCGATCGGAGCCAGTTTTGCGACGCACACCTCGACCAGCGCGTTCTTGAAGCTGGAGAATTGCCCGCCGCCGAACTGCGTCAGCACGTCCTGCTTGGAGACGCCGGCCAGCGCAGCATAGATGCCGACCAGATTGTCGGCCTCGGGCCGCGGCTCCAGGCCCTTCTCCTCCGACGGCAGCGGCTCCGGATCGGTCTTCGCCTTGCGGATCTTCTGCGCGATGGTATCGGCGTCGTCGGTGAGGTTGATGCGCGAATTGTCCGACGCATCCGATTTCGACATCTTCTTGGTGCCGTCGCGCAGGCTCATCACCCGGGTCGCCGGCCCCGTGATCAGCGGCTCGGGTTGCGGGAACAACAGGCCGTCGGCAAAGCCGTGGCCGCGGATCGAATCCGCGAAGTCGTTGTTGAATTTCTGCGCGATATCCCGCGACAGCTCCAGATGCTGCTTCTGGTCCTCGCCGACCGGCACATGGGTCGCGCGGTACAGCAGGATGTCGGCGGCCATCAGCACCGGATAATCGTAGAGGCCGATGGAGGCGTTCTCGCGGTCCTTGCCGGCCTTCTCCTTGAACTGCGTCATGCGGTTCAGCCAGCCGATCCGGGCGACGCAGTTGAAGATCCAGGTCAGCTCGGCATGGCCGGCGATCTGGCTCTGGTTGAACACGATGTGCTTCCTGGCATCGATGCCCGAGGCGATGAAGGCCGCGGTCACCTCGCGGGTGTTGCGCGCGAGCTCGGCCGGGCCGCCCCAGACCTCGACGCCCTGCGTGATCGCATGCATGTCGACGACGCAATAGATGCAGTTATGGGTCTGCTGCATCTTCACGAAGTTGACGATGGCGCCGAGATAGTTGCCGAGGTGCAGATTGCCCGTCGGCTGGACGCCTGAGAAAACCCGTTCAACGAACGCCATGGTCTCGATTCCCGGAAATGGTCGGCTTTGCGGCGTCGTTTGCCATTTAAGCCCCGCGTGCGCAAGTCAGGCGGGGCGCCTTTGCCTGACGGCGTTAACCGCCTCGCGCCAGCCGGTGACGCCGAAAAGCTGCAAGAACAGCCCGTAACCGGCGATGCCGGCCGCAATCAGCGTGAGGAGGGCGGCCGCCTGCACGAAACCGTGGCTGCCCGCCGGCAGGGCACCCGCCGCGAGCCAGAGTAGGACGCCCATCGCGAGCGCCGCGGCGAGGATGCGCGGCAGCCGGCGGCGCGCATCGGCGTCGATCGAGAAGCCGAAGCTCGCGGCGCCCTTGCGGATCAGGGACAGCGCATTGCTCCAGGCGCCGAGCGCAATGCCTGCGGCAATTCCGCTCGCCCCGAAGATATGGCCGAGCAGGAAGGCGGCGGTGATCGCGACCACGATGGCCTTCAGTGTCGCGAATAGCGGCGTCAGCGTGTCCTCGCGCGCGAAAAACGCCGGCGACAGCGCCTTGACCAGCACATGCGCCGGCAGCGCTAGCGTCAGCCAGATCAGGGCCTGCGCGGTGGCCGCGGTGTCCTCTGCGGTGAATGCGCCATGCTCGAACAGCATCCGCACGATCGGGCCGCTCAGCAGCATCAGGCCGAGCGTCGCCGGCAGCGTCAGCCCGGCGGCAAGCTCGAGCGCGCGCGATTCCGCACGCGCGATTGCGCTGGATTCGCCGCTGCGTACGGCGCGCGTCATCTCCGGGATCAGCACGCTGCCCATGGCGACGCCGACAATGCCGAGCGGCAGCTCGAGCAGGCGGTTGGCGAAATAGAGCCAGGACACCGCCGACGGCGAGGTCGATGCGATGACCGCGCCGGCTACTATGAGCCATTGCGGCGCGCTGCTCGCGACCATGCCGGGGATCGCGCGGCCGAGAAAGCCGCGCATCTCCGGATCGAAGGAGATGCGGAGCGGTGAGGCGAGGCTTGCGCCGCGCAGCGCCAGCATCGAGAGCTGCAGCAAGCCGGCAACGCCGATGGTTGCCGCCATCACCAGCGCAGCCTGCACGGCCTCCTGCTGCCGCAGCAACAGCACGGCCATCACTGAAATCAGCGCGATGTTGAACAACAGCGGCGAGAACGCGGTCAGCACAAAGCGGCCCTCGGCGTTGAGCAGCGCCATCATCACGGTGACGGGACCGGCGAAGGCGAGATAGGGCAGCATCAGCCTGGCGTTGTCGACGGCGAATTGCAGCGTGTCGCGGCCGACGAAACCCGGCGCGATCGCCGCGATCACCAGCGGCATCACCACGCCGATCACGAGCGCGGCCACGATCACGGCGGCGCTGACGGTGCCGAGCACGCGGCCGGCGAAGGCGCGCGCCGCCGCGTCGCCGTCACGGTCGCGAACCTTGAGCCAGGCAGGCACCAGCGCAGCATTCAGCCCGCCCTCGGACAACAGCCGCCGCACCACATTGACCAGCTGAAACGCCGCCAGGAACGCATCCGCCACCGGCCCCGCGCCAAGCAGCGCCGCGATCACGGAATCGCGCACGAAGCCGAGCAGTCGTGAGGCCAGCGTTCCCGAGGAGACGGTGAGGAAGGAGCGGAACATGGGGTCTGTATAGCAGTCGCACGATTGGCTGCCAGCGCTACTGCACTAAACCCGTCATCCTGAGGTGCGAGCCTTGCGGCGCAATTGCGTCGCTGGGCGAGCCTCGAAGGATGAATCGGCCTGGACTGTGGCCGTGCATCCTTCGAGGCTCGCTCCGCTCGCACCTTCAGGGTGACGGAACATGGAGCCCTGCTTGCTGCCCCGAGGCCTAACGTGATAGGTCGCGGCTCTTGTTGGGTGGCGTTAACACAGGGCAGGTCTATGGCTGACGCAAAATATGACGTTCTCGGGATCGGCAATGCGATCTTCGACGTGCTGGTGCAGACCGATGAGGGGTTCCTTGCCCGTCACGGCATGACCAAGGGCTCGATGCAGCTGATCGATGAAGCGCGCGCCACCGCGATCTACAGCGACATGGGGGTGGCGACCGAGGTGTCGGGCGGCTCGGCTGCGAACACCATCGTCGGCGTCGGCAATCTCGGCGCCCGCGCCGCCTATGTCGGCAAGGTCAAGGACGACCAGATCGGCCGGCTCTATATCCACGACATCCGCGCCGCCGGCGTCGCCTTCGACACCGCCCCGGCCAAGGCCGGTCCGGCCACCGGCTGTTGCTACATCCTGGTGACGCCGGACGGCGAGCGCACCATGAACACCTATCTCGGCGCCGCGCAGGACCTGACGCCCGACGACATCGATCCGGCGCAGATCGCTTCTGCCAGCATCATCTATCTCGAAGGCTATCTCTGGGATCCGAAGAACGCCAAGGACGCCTTCGTCAAGGCGGCGACCATCGCGCATGGCGCCGGACGCCAGGTCGCGCTGACGCTGTCGGATTCGTTCTGCGTCGACCGCTACCGCGACGAATTCCTCGACCTGATGCGCAAGGGCATTGTCGACCTGGTGTTCTCCAACGAGTCCGAGTTGCACTCGCTCTACCAGACCGCTGACTTCGACACTGCGCTGAAGCAGTTCGGCAAGGATACCAAGCTCGGCGTCGTGACGCGCAGCGAGAAGGGCTGTGTTGTCGTGTCGAAGGATGGCGTCGTGTCGGCGCCGGCCTATCCGATCGACAGGCTGGTCGACACCACCGGCGCCGGCGACCTGTTCGCCGCCGGCTTCCTGGTCGGCCTCGTTCGCAATGTCGGCCATGAGAATGCCGGCCGCCTCGGCGCACTCGCCGCCGCCGAAGTGATCCAGCACATCGGCGCCCGGCCGCTGGTGTCGCTGAAGGATCTGGCGAAAGGGAAGGGGCTGTTGGTGTAGGGCCGGACCTCTCCACCCGTCATGGCCGGGCTTGACCCGGCCATCCACGTCTTTCTTGCCGTGGAAACCAAGACGTGGATGCCCGGGTCAAGCCCGGGCATGACGATGTTGAGATAGGGCGCTCGCCTTTAAGCCGTCTTCGCAGCCTTCAATCCCAGCCGCTTCTCCACCGCATCGCGCATCACGAATTTCTGGATCTTCCCGGTCACCGTCATCGGGAATTCCTCGACGAATTCGACGTAGCGCGGGATCTTGTTGTGGGCGATCTGGCCATGGCAGAAGGCGCGGACTTCGTCGGCAGTCAGCGTCTCGCCTTGGCGGACCCTGACCCAGGCGCACAGTTCCTCGCCATAGCGCTGGTCAGCGACGCCGAAGATCTGGACGTCCTGGATCTTCGGATGGCGGTAGAGGAATTCCTCGATCTCGCGCGGATAGAGGTTCTCGCCGCCGCGGATCACCATGTCCTTGATGCGGCCAACGATGTTGCAATAGCCCTCATCGTCGATCACGGCGAGATCGCCGGTGTGCATCCAGCCATTGGCGTCGAGCACGTCTGACGTTTTTTCCTTCTCGTCCCAATAGCCGAGCATGATGCTGTAGCCGCGGGTGCAGAGCTCGCCGCGTCCGCCGCGCGGCACCACCTTGCCGTCGAGATCGACGACCTTGACCTCGACATGCGGATGGATGCGGCCGACGGTGGAGACGCGGCGCTCCAGCGGATCGTCGGTCGCGCTCTGGAAGCTCACCGGGCTGGTTTCGGTCATGCCGTAGGCGATCGTCACCTCGCGCATGTTCATCTCGGTGTTGACGCGCTTCATCACCTCGATCGGGCAGGGCGCGCCGGCCATGATGCCGGTGCGCAGCGACGACAGGTCGAAGCGCGAAAATTCCGGATGGTCGAGCTCGGCGATGAACATGGTCGGCACGCCGTACAGCGTCGTGCATTTTTCCTGCGCGACCGTCGCAAGCGTCGCCAGCGGGTCAAAGCCTTCGCCGGGATAGACCATGGTGGTGCCGAGCGTGACCGAGGCAAGATTGCCCATCACCATGCCGAAGCAGTGATAGAGCGGCACCGGAATGCAGATGCGGTCCTGCTCGGTCAGGCGCATGGCGCGGCCGGTGAAGTAGCCGTTGTTGAGGATGTTGTGATGGGTCAGTGTCACGCCCTTCGGCGAGCCGGTGGTGCCGCTGGTGAATTGAATGTTGACCGGATCGTCGAACTGCAGGCTGTCGCCGAGCGCGGCAAGCTGCTCGCGATGGCGCTCGCCGCCCATTTGCGACACCTGCTCGAACGGAATGGTGGCTGATGCTGCCGGTCCGCCGATCTGGATCACGGCGCGCAATTGCGGTAGCCGCGCCGATCGCAAATGCCCTGGCTCTGCGCTCGCAAGCTCGGGTAGCAGGGTGTTCAGCATCTCCATATAAGCCGAGGTCTTGAACGCGGTCGCGGTCACGATCGCGGCGCAGCCGACCTTGCCGAGCGCGAATTCGAGCTCGCTCAGCCGATAGGCCGGATTGATGGTGACGAGGATCAGTCCGGCTTTCGCGGCGGCGAATTGCGTCAGCGTCCATTCCGGCCGGTTCAGCGACCAGATGCCGATCCGCTCGCCGCGTTGCAGCCCGAGCGCGAGGAAGCCGGCCGCTAAGGCCTCGACGCGCTCGGCGAAGTCGTTCCAGGTCCAGCGGACATTGTGGCTGGGCGAGACCAGCGCCTCGCGGTCGCCCCAGCGCGCCCGTGCGCGGTCGAGGCTGCGGCCGATGGTTTCACCGAGCAGCGGCGTATCGTAAATGCCGCAGACATAGCTGTCTGCCTTGGGTGCCAAGATTTTGGGTACCGAGATCCCGGGTGCCAAGATCGTCCTCCTCGTGGTCGTGTTCGTGTCGCCGCGCTTTTTCCGCGATCTTAGTCGTTTGATGTCGGCAGGACAGGCCCGATCTATGGCGGACGTGAAAAATCCCTCCCCGCGAGGGGAGGGATGTCTCGCTGCTTGATCGGAACCTTAAGCCGCCCGCTGCCCGCTGCCGGCGTCGAGCCCGGCATAGATGCCCTTCTCGAAGCCTGCGAAGGCTTCCAGGCTGTGCTTGTCGGCGAACGGCAGCAGTTGAGTCAGGATCACGCCGCAGACGTCGCGCGACGGATCGATCCAGTAGTAGGTGTTGGCGAGACCCGCCCAAGCGAGGCTGCCGGGGCTGCGGCCTTCCGGCGTCTTGGCGGTGTTGATCAGGAAGCTCAACCCCCACTTCTTCACCTGATCGGGATAGAGGTCGACGTCGTTGGTGTAGGGCGGCGCCGCCGTCGTCATCTTGACGACATTGATGTCGCCCATCTGGTTCTGCCCCATGGCCGCGACGGTCTCGGCCTTCAGCAGCTGGTTGCCGTTGCCTTTGCCCTTGTTGAGGATCATCTGGCAGAACTTGATGTAGTCGGCCGCGGTCGAATACAGCCCGCCGCCACCCATGTGGAATTCAGGGTTCTGCTCGAGCTCGAACGGGATTGCCGCCAGCGCGCCGTCCTCGCCGCGCGCATGCATGCCGACCAGCCGCTTGCGCATGTCGTCCGATATCTTGAAGCCGGTTTCGCTCATGCCGAGCGGCGCGAACATGTGGTCGCGCAAATACGCATCGAGCTTCTTGCCGGATGCGGCTTCCACGGCCTTGCCGACGAAGTCGATATTGATGCCGTATTCCCAGCGTGTGCCGGGCTCGTTGGCGAGCGGCGTCTTCAGCGCGGCATTGAGGCACGAGATGATCCCGGGCGTGCCGGTCTTTTCCATGTATTTGCCCATGTCGGCGTTCCACAGGTCGTAGCAGAAGCCGGCGGTGTGGGTCATGAGTTGGCGCAGCGTGATCGGCGTTTTCGCCGGCCGCAGCTTTGGCTCGCCCTTGGCGTCGAAGCCTTCCAGCACCTGTGGTGCGGCGAGATCGGGCAGCAGCTTGCCGATCGGCTCATCAAGCGAGAGTTTGCCCTGCTCGACCAGTTGCATCGCGCCCGCGCAGGTCACCGCCTTGGTCATCGAGGCGATCCAGAACACGCTGTCCGCCGTCATGGGATCGCTCTTGGAGAGGTCGCGGTTGCCGAACGCGCCCTGGTAGATCACGTCCTTGCCTGTGGCCGCGATAGCGACGACGCCGGGAATCTCCTTTGCCTCGCTCTTCTGACGCAATACCTGATCGATCTGAGCCTTGCTTTGCATTGGGGGCTTCCTCCGGTGGGGTTTATTGTTTTGAAGTGGGCGGATCATCCTCCCGCTTTTCCGCTCCCGCAAGGCGGGCGCGATGCGATGATGTCGCGATGTCGTGAAGGCCGGATGGCAGGAACGGTCCTGCTCAGCGGATGTTCACCACGCGCGCAGATTTTGCGGTGGACTCCGCGCAAGTCCGGGTGACCTCTGGGGCGGGCCACGGTAACGTGATCGACAAATTGATTTTCGCACGTGATTTTTTGCAATAACGCATTCAGATCGTTGCACAAACGGTGCGACGGATTGGGATGGATTTGACGAAAAGATTCGTCATTTCCCGCCTTGCGGGGACGCAGCAAATGATTTCGACATGGAGTGAATGGAAGCGCTACCCGCGGCCGGGCCGCGGAGAGAACATCGAGGCGCCGATCAGCCCGGGACTTTATGAAGTCCGCTACGCGGGTACCGGCGCCCTGCACTCATTCGAGGCAGTCGAGAACGTCGCACAGGCGCTGGCGCTGCTGCTGACCGGCGCCAAATCCTGGTTCGGCCGCCGCGATGCGCGGGCGCAGGCCGACCTCGAATACCGCACCTGTGCAACCTCGAGCAAGGCGGATGCCAAGGCCGCCGCCGAGCGCATGATCGGCCGCCGCGAGACCTATATGTCCGGCGGCGCGCTCTGATCGCGCGCAACGCCGCGTAAATCAGCGCCAGCCCTCCCTATTCCTCGAAGCAGGGTCGCTCCCGCCGCCGGTGCATCGCGGCGCGTTCCGGCCTATATAGGCCGCGAATACCCCCAAGAGAAAATCCCGGGAAATTCGAGTAAATCCAAGGAAATTCGAGGAGTAACGTCATGACCCCGCCCGTTGCCGCACGCGCCACGCAATCCGCAGCCTCCCTCCAGGACCGCCTGAAAGATCCGTCGCTGCTGCGCGACCGCTGCTACATCGACGGCGCCTGGGTCGGCACGCCAGAATTTGCCGTCAACAATCCGGCCACCGGCGCCGAACTGATCAAGATCCCGCAGCTCAGCGCCGATGATGCGACCCGCGCCGTCGAGGCCGCCGAGCGCGCATTCCCGGCCTGGGCCAAGCTGACCGCCAAGCAGCGCTCCAACATCTTGCGCAAATGGTTCGACCTGATCATCGCCAACCGCGAGGACCTCGCGCTGATCCTGACCTCCGAGCAGGGCAAACCGCTCGCCGAGGCGCTCGGTGAAGTCGATATCGGCGCGGCCTATGTCGAATTCTTCGCGGAGGAAGCCCGCCGCGTCTATGGCGAGACCATCCCGACCCAGCGTCCGGATGCCCGCCTGCTCGCGATCCGGCAGCCGATCGGCGTCTGTGGCGCCATCACGCCGTGGAATTTCCCGAACTCGATGATCACGCGAAAAGTCTCGCCGGCGCTGGCCGCGGGTTGCACGGTGGTGCTGAAGCCCGCCAACGAGACGCCGCTGTCGGCGCTCGCGCTGGCTGTGCTGGCCGAGAAGGCCGGCGTGCCCAAGGGTGTGCTCAACATCGTCACCGGTGATGCGCCGCCGATCGGCAAGGTGCTGTGCGAACATCCGGCGGTGCGCTTCGTCGGCTTCACGGGTTCGACCAACGTCGGCAAGATCCTGTACCGGCAGGCGTCGGTCGGCGTGAAGAAGCTCGGCCTCGAGCTCGGCGGCAACGCGCCCTTCGTGGTGTTCGACGATGCCGATATCGATGCTGCCGTCGAAGGCGCCATCGTCTCGAAGTATCGCAACATGGGCCAGACCTGCGTCTGCGCCAATCGCATCTACGCCCAGGACAAGATCTACGATCAGTTCGTCGAGAAGCTGTCGAAGAAGGTCGCGGCGATGAAGATCGGTGACGGCACCGAGCAAGGCGTAACCCAGGGCCCGCTGATCAACATGAAAGCGATCGAGAAGGTCGAGCGCCATATTGCCGATGCCGTGAAGGGCGGCGCCAAGATCGTGACCGGCGGCAAGCGCTCGTCGCTCGGCCGCAGCTTCTTCGAGCCGACCGTGCTGTCGGATGTGCGGCCCGACGCGCTTGTTGCGCAGGAGGAAACCTTCGGTCCGCTCGCACCGGTGATCCGCTTCAAGGAAGAAGCCGACGTGATCGCGATGTGCAACGCCTCGCCGTTCGGCCTCGCTTCCTACTTCTATTCGCGCGACATCGGCCGCGTCTGGCGCGTCGCCGAAGCGCTGGAGTCGGGCATGGTCGGCGTCAACTCCGGCCTGATCACGACCGAGGTCGCACCGTTCGGCGGTGTCAAGGAAAGCGGCCTCGGCCGCGAAGGCTCGCGCCACGGCATGGATGAATATGTCGAGATCAAATACGTGATGATGGCGGGAGTCTAACCCTTGTAACCCTTGCCGATCCGTCGTCCGGCGATTGTCGGGCGACGGAACTGCGACGTGATCGCGGCTCTCTCCGATGATTTCTGGACGCGATGCTACTCCGCCGCCAGCCCTGGTGGCGCTGGCGGCGTCCAGCATACGCAGCAATTCCGCCCTTGCGCCTTCGCCTGATACAGCGCCTGGTCGGCGGCGCTCATCAGAGCTTCCGTGCCGGCCATGCTGAGCGAGGCTTCGGCGATCCCGATGCTCGCCGTGATCTGGAACGGTGCATCACGCACGCGCAGCGTCTGGGAGGCGATGCGCTTGCGGACGCGCTCCGCAACGATCCTGGCGCGCGACAGATTCGTCTCCGGCAGCACGATGGCGAACTCCTCGCCGCCGACCCGGCCGACAATGTCGGATTTCCGCTTGCCGTGCAGGCAGGCGCTGACCATCGCCTTGATCGCCTCGTCGCCGATGGCGTGGCCATAGCGGTCGTTGACGTCCTTGAAGTGATCGATGTCGACCGTCAGAACCGACATCGCGCGGTGGTAGCGCTGGAAACGGCTCCACTCGGCATCCAGCGTGAACAGGAACTGCCTCCTGTTGAACAGACCGGTGAGCGGATCGGTGGTCGCGAGCCGCTCGAGCTGCTCCGCATTCCGGATCAAATCGGTGACGTCGTAATAGGTGATCATGCGGCCGCCACCGGCCATGGTGGTGCAATGCGCCCGGAGGCGGCGGCCGTCGGGGGTCTGCAGCTCGCGGACATGATCGCCTGCCTTGACCTCGGCGATCCGTTTGCTCGCAAAGCCCATGAGCTCTCTCGGCGATGCATCCGGATCGACCGCCCGCCGCGCGCGGGTGATCAACGAGGCATAGGTCGGGCGCGCCGCCGCCTCCTGCTCGTCGATCTCCCAGAACAGCCGCACTTTTTGATTCATGAATGTCGCCCTGAGCTCGCTGTCGAGCAGCAGCACGCCGTCCTGCACGGTTTCCAGCGCGTCGCGCAGTGCCTTCAACTCATCCGACTGACGGACGATATCGGTGACCTCCATGTAGCTCAGCATCCGGCTGCCGTCGGGCAACGGCGTGCATTGCATGCGGATGACGTCGCCCTTGCTGCGACGCAGATCGAGCTGAAAACTCTCGTTCCGCGCGACGCGCTCGATGCGCTCGGCGACATAGGCTTCGATCCGGTCTGCCGGTATGTCATAGGCGCCGGTATCTCGCCCGTGGAAGATCAGTTCGGCAAAGGATGGATGCCGGTCGGCGACCGCATCCGACAGCGCCCACATCCGCCGGAACGCCTGGTTGATGAAACGGGCATTCAGCCTCGGGTCGAGCAGAACGATGCCGAGCGGCACTTGATCGAGCGCCGCCCGCAGGGCCAGCATCTGGCGGCGCACGACCTGATCTCCGCCATGCTCGCCTGATGCCTTCTCATTCGACGCGGCGGTGTCGGCGGCCTGCTGCAGTTCGAAAACGACCCCGATCTGCTTTTCGGATTGCCAGGTCCGCCTGCAGGCGAGCACCGCGCTTTCGCTGGCGATCGAGAGCTGGAAGTGCTCGGGAATCCCGAGCCCGCTTTCCAGTTCGATGGTCGCGCCATCGTCGGTGATCCGGCGCACCACGCAATCGATCGCGGATTGGCCGAAGTTGAAGATGACCTTGGCGGCGAGCAGCGTGCGGCCGCGGATTTTGAGATTGGGTACGGACATGGCGGCGTTTCCCAATGAGGAGCCGCTATTCGAAACTCACAGATGTTACAATGGCCCGAGGTTTCTTCTTGGGAGTTCGGTTCCTGCCTAACATGCGGTTGACGGGAACCGGTGATTTCGCCGCAACAGTGCCGTGTTCGCGGGACGCGTCATTGCGAGACTGACCGGCTCCGTTCGGCCGCCGGATGGAGTGCCCTCACACGCCCTTGTCGTTCGGATTGGCGACCGCGTCCTTCAGCGGCGCGGTCATCGGGAAATTCAGGTTCACGTTCTTCGGCGGGATCGGCTGCGTGAACCATTTTGCGTAGAGCTGCTGGAATTCGTTGCTCTTCATCATGGCGACCAGCGTCTTGTCGACCAGCGCCTTGAACTCCGGATCGCCCTTGCGGATGATCAGCCCGTAGGGCTCGGTGCGCAGGCTGTCGTCGATGATGCGCCAGTTTGCGGGGTTGGGGCTGCCCGCGATCAGGCTGGCGAGCAGGATGTCATCCATCACGAAGGCATCGCTGCGCCCGGTGGTCAGTGCGAGGAACGAGGCGGCATGATCCGGCGTCAGGATATTCTTGGTCTGAAAGGTCTTCGCCTGGGCGCGCGCGCTCAACAGCCCGATCGAGGTCGAGCCTGAGGTCAGCGAGACCGGCCGGCCGGCGAGATCCTCGAAGCTCTTGATCGGCGCGTCCTTCTGCACCACCGCGCGGATGCTCGACACGAAAATCGTGGTGCTGAAGGCCACCACCTTCTGCCGCTCCAGCGTGTTGGTGGCGGGACCGCAGACGATGTCGATGGTGCCGTTCTCGATCAGCGGGATCTGGGTCGAGAGTTGGATCGGCTGCAGCCTGGTCTGCAGCGCGGGCAGCTTGAGCTCGTCCTTCACCGCCTCGACGATCCGCGCGCAGAGGTCCATGGCGAAGCCGACTGGCTTCTGGTTGTCGTCGAGATAGGAGAACGGGACCGAGACGTCGCGGTGGCCGAGCCGGATCTCGCCGGCGTCGCGGATCTTGGCCAGCGTGCCGCCGGCCGACTGGGCCTGTGCCGGGGCGGATACCGCAATTGAAAGAAAAGCTATGCAGATCAATTGCTTGAAGGTCTGATTCATCAGGTGGGTCTCGATCGTCGGCAGCATTGGATACGATAAGGCCAGATTTTATACATGGCATTGCATAATCGGCAAATCGATTTTATACAATCGTGACCCGGTCGGATATCATGGCCGGGTCACCCAGCGAGAGAGCAGCCGGATGGAACCTGCAACCGCAACAAGCCCTCGAGCGGCCGGACCGCACGGTTCCGCGCCGGATACCGTGCGCGAAGCGCTGCGGGCTGCGATCAGCTCGGGCGAGCTCGCGCCCGGATTGCAGCTGCGTCAGGACGAACTCGCCGCCCGGTTCGGGACCAGCCGCATCCCGGTGCGCGAGGCGTTGCGCCAGCTCGAGGCCGAGGGCTTTGTCACGTTCCTGCCCAACCGCGGCGCGGTCGTCTCCGACCTGTCGGTCGACGAGGTGATCGAGCTGCTCGAGATCCGGATCGCGCTCGAATGTCATGCGTTGCGTTTGGCGATCCCCGCAATGGGCGAGATCGATCTCGAGCAGGCGACGAAAATCCTGCGCGCCTACGACACCGAACCTGATCCGGCGCAATGGGGCGCCTTCAACTGGAAATTCCACGCCACACTCTACGCGCCGTGCAATCGCCCGCGCCTGCTCTCAATGATCGAGGCGAATTACGGCCATGTCGGCCGCTTCACGCGGGCGCTGGTGTCGCAAGCGACCGGCAAGGAACGTCCGCAACGCGAGCATTACAAGTTGCTCGAATTCTGCCGCGACGGCGAGGCCAAGAAGGCCGTCCGGCTGCTGCGCGAGCATATCGAGGAAACGCAGAAGACGCTGCGCTCGGCGCAGCGTCAGGCGTTGCGCGATGCGGGCAGCTTCACCTGATCGCTGGGACAATTTGAATCATCGCAGGTCCCGCTGCGGGCCTTTGGGAGACTCCGCGTGAAGACCAATGACGTCGAAATCCTGGTGATCGGTGCGGGTATTGTCGGCATCGCCACGGCCTATTACCTCGCGGTCGAGCACAAGCGCGCGCGTCTGCTCATCGTCGACGAGGGCCAGCCGATGGCATTGACCTCGGCGCAGTCGGGCGAGAATTACCGCAACTGGTGGCCGCACCCGACGATGGCCGACTTTACCAATCACTCCACCGACCTGATGGAGGAGATCGCGCGCCGCAGCGGCAACCGCATCCACATGACGCGGCGCGGATATCTCCTGGTCACGCGCGAGGAGAGACCTGAAGAATTGCTGCAGCAATTACACGCCGGCTATGGCGAGCAGGCCGCAAAGCTGATCCGCATGCATGAAGGATCGAGTAGCGGCTATGTGCCGCCGCATTCGGCCGACTGGCACAGCGCGCCCGATGGTGTCGACGTCCTGCAGGGGCGCAATTTGATTCAGGCGCATTACCCGACCTTCGACAAGGAGGTCGCGACCGCGCTGCACATCCGCCGTGCCGGCGACATCAGTGGCCAGCAGCTCGGCCAGTATATGCTGGAGACCATGCGGCCGCTTGGTGCGCAATTCCAGCAGGCAAAAGTCGTCGGCATTGCGAAAACCGATCGCTTTGCCGTCGATGTGCTGGCCGATGGCGCGAGACGAACCATCAAGGCCGATATCATCGTCAATGCGGCCGGCCCGTTTGCCGCGCATGTGGCGGCGATGCATGGCGAGCAGCTTCCGATCGTCAACGTGCTGCAGCAGAAGATCGCGTTCGCCGACCGCAACCGCGCGGTCGATCGCAAAATGCCGTTTGCGATCGATCTCGACGGCCAGACCCTGGCCTGGTCCGATGACGAGCGCGAGGCGCTTGCAGCTGCGCCGGAATTTTCGCGCCTGCTGCAGCCGATGCCGGGCAGCATCCATTGCCGGCCCGACGGCGGCGATAACGGCGAGTGGATCAAGCTCGGCTGGGCCTTCAATGCCGAGCAGACCACGGAGCCGGTCCGCGAGCCGGAGCTGAATCCCTATTTTCCCGAGGTGGTGCTGCGCGCGGCGAGCCGGCTGCAGCCACGGCTCGCGCACTATCTCGGCGCGCTGCCGCGCGACCGCGTGCATTATGGCGGCTACTATCCGATGGCGAAGGAGAACTGGCCGCTGATCGGGGCGGCCAAGACACCAGGCGTGTTCCTGGCCACCGCGCTGTCCGGCTACGGCACGATGGGCGCCTGCGCCACCGGCGATCTCTGTGCCCGCGCCGTCGTCGGCGCGCCCGTGCCGGCCTTCGCCCGCAGCCTTTCGCTCGCGCGCTACCAGGACAAGGCGCTGATGGACGAACTCGCGGCGAGCGAAAGCCGGGGATTGCTGTAGCGCATCCGCATGCTCGCTGCACCTCTCCCGCTTGCGGGCAGGGGAATCGCATATGGATTTTTCTTGTGTTGAGGCTGAATAGGGATTCTTGAGGGAGGCAGTTTTTCGAAGGAGAAACGGCCATCTGCCTGGAAACCTGTTTTGGATCGGTTCCCGACCCCCGAGCCGGAAACGCGACGCATCGGTTGGGCGACCTGATCGTGATGATGGTCGCCGCGAGCCTGTGCGGGGCCGCGACAGCAACCGAATTTGCGTTGTTCGCGGAGACCCGCAGGGCTGTGCTGTCTCGCCTGATCGATTACGACGTGGCCCCCAGCCACGATACTTTCTCGCGGCTTTTGCGGCTGCTGGATCCGCGGGCGTTCGAGCAGGCTTTTGCGTCGTTTGCCGCGGGTTTTGCCCGGGCGCTCGGCGAATCCAGCGGCACGACTGTGGCCACGCCAGACGAGGTGGTCGCGCTCGACGGCAAGGCCTTGCGGCGCGCCTATGAACAAGGCCAGCAGGCCTATCCGCCGCTGACGGTCTCGGCCTTCGCCACGCAAACCCGGCTTTGCCTTGCGGCCGCGTCGCCGACGGCGGCCGAGAACGAGATTGAGGCCGCCCTGAAGGTGATCGCGCTGATTGATCTGACTGACAAGATCGTCACGGCCGACGCGCTGCATTGCCATCGCCGGATGGCCGAGGCGGTCGTCGAACAGAATGCGGACTATGTGCTGGCGCTGAAAGGCAACCGTGGTCACTGGCACAAGGAAGCCGAGAGCCTGCTGGCACGAGCGCCCTCGCCACCGGTTGTCGAGCAGACGGAACGCGGTCATGGCCGCGACGAATGGCGGAAAGCTGAGGTGGTGCCGGTCGAGACCGCGCTGATGCCCGGCCATGCCGCCATCATCCGGATCACTTCCCGGCGTGATCGGTCCGAGCCGCTGACGCGCTTGTTCATGACCTCGCGCGTGTTCTCGCCGCAGCAGGCCCTCGACATCACGCGAGCCCATTGGCAGGTCGAGAACGGCCTGCACTGGATGCTTGATGTTCATCTCGCCGAGGATATGAACCGAGCTCGCAAGGACCACGCACCTGCCAACATCGCCATCCTCAAGCGAATCGCAAAAAATATCCTGCAGATGACCGACCCGCCGAAGGTCCCTATCAGCCACCGCATCAAAAAATGCGCATGGAACGACGACTACCTCCTCAAAGCCCTGGCCCATATGCGATAGCCCTGCGCTTGCGGGGGAGGTCGCATCGCGTCGAAGGCGCGGTGCGGGTGGGGGCTCTCTCCACTGGGCGACTCGTGGTGAAACCCCCACCCGAACCCTCCCCGCGAGCGAGAGAGGGAGCCGAGTCCCGCCGTGGCCGGCAGCGAAACTCGCCAGGTCACTCGCTATCTTCGCAGCACCGCGATGGTGCGGTTGGCGAAGGTTAGCCGTTCCGCCATCACTGACACGAAATAGGTCAGGAGCTTGTGGCTGAGCTCAGAGTCCTCGTCGCGGATCGCCGCGAACTGGTGGGTGTTCAGCACATAGAGCACGCTTGCCGTCTCGGCCTGGATGGTCGCGCTGCGCGGGGTGTGCGCGACGAGGCCCATCTCGCCGATCGTGGTGTAGCGGCCGAGGCTGCGCACCCGCGTGGTGCGGCCGTCCTCGGCCGGCACCATGATGCCGAGGCGGCCATCGAGGATGAAGTGCATGGAATCGGCGGCGTCGCCGGCGTGCACGATGATCTCGCCGGCGTCGACCTCGATGCGCTGGCAGCGCCGGATCAGCGTGTCGGCGTCGTCCTGGCTGTCGAGCATCGCCGTGAACCAGCCGCGCAGATCGGCTTCCTCCTGTGCAAGCTCTTGGTGTTGTCCGATGATCTGGTTCTCGCTCCACTCCAGCGCGCGATCGAGCTCGTCGATCATGGTAACGCCCTCGGTGATGAAATCGCTGGAGCGCAGCACCTGCTCGGCCTTGGCCGTGAGATGCACCAGCACCAGTTCGACGCCGACCTCATGCGCGCTGCGCTTGATCTGCGCAAAGCTGTAGGCCGCCGATGAATCGATGCCGGTGACGAGCTTGAAGTCGAACAGCAGATAGCGGCACTCCGGGTGCTCGCGCAGCAGCGTCTTGACGTGCTGGTACAGTCGGTTGGCGGAGCCGAAGAACAAATAGCTCTGCAGGGTCACCCCCTGGATCTTGCCGCCATGGGCCAGCAATACCTCCTGGTCGTCGCGCGAGCGATCCAGTGAGCTGCGATATTCCGAGCCGTCAAAGCCGTATTTAATCGCCTCGACCCGCGCCGCGCTGAGCGCAAAGGTGGCGCAGCCGATGATGACGCCGATCAGGATGCCGGGCACGAATCCCCAGGCCACGATGATGACGATGATCGCCAGCAGCGACACATATTCGGTCTGCGACAGCCGTTTGCGCGATTCGATCATCCATTTGTGCAGCTGGTCGGCGCCGAGATAGAGCAGCAGCCCGCCGAGCACGAATTTCGGCATGTAGCCGAGCAGCTGCGGCGCCACCGCCAGCATCAGAAGCGAGATGGCCGCAACCGTCAGCCCCGACAGCCGGCCCCGCCCGCCGCTGGAGAAATTGAGGATCGAGCGGCTCACCGAGATGCAGCCGGCATAGCCGGCCAGCGCGCCGGTCAGGATGTTGGCGAAGCCGGTGATGTTGAGCTCGCGCTCGAGATTGGCCTCGCGATGCACCGCGACCTCGATGCCGGTGGTGTTGAACAATGTGCTCGCCGCCGTGACGAAGACGACGGCGATCAGGTTGCCGAGCAGGTCCGGCACTGTTGACCACGGATAATGCCCAAGCTCGGCCATGTGCCACGGCAGCATGAAGGTCGATGCCGGCGGCGGCGCGAAGGTCCAGCCGGTCAGATGCGCTTCCTCGGGCGTGAGCCCGATGATCCAGAACGCGAGATGCGCCGCGATCACGCCGCCGACCAGGATGATCGGCAGGCCAAACGGTGTGCGCGAGCGATGCCAGGTCAGATACAACACCAGCGCCATCGCGCAGGCGGCGCTGAGCTCGGAAATCGTGATCACATTCGTGAAGCGGAACAGGGTGTCGTGCTGCACGGGGTAACCGGTAATCACCCTGACCGCACCCAGCACAATCAACAGGCCGGTCGCGCCGAGGAAGCCGCCGACCACGGGATAGGGGACGTAGCGGATCGCGCGGCCCATCCGCGTCAGGCCGAGGCCGCACAGCGTCAGGCCGGTGATGATGGTCGAGAGTCCGAGCGTGATCAGCGCGGGCCCGAGCAGCGGCGCCGCCGGATTGGCGGCACCGATGCGCTCGACCAGCGAGGCCATCAGGATTCCCGTCACCGCGGCGGTGGAGGTGTCGGGGCCGCCGACTGCGAACGGCAGCGAGCTGCCAAGCGCAATGAATGTCGCGAGCACGGCCGAGGAGATGAAAGTCGCCGCGACGCCGTACGACAGATAGGGCGACAATGGCCCGGCGAAGATCAATAGCGCGTAGGACAGGCCGAACGTGATGCCGAGCACACTGGCCGCGCTCCCGCCGAGCACGTCGTGCATGGCCCGCCGCGCCCGCGAGCCGTAATAAGCCGATCGACCAATCACGTTGAAGAATATCCTGAAATTTCGCGGTCAGTCGTAGACGAGCGCGGCGCAGGACGACAGCAGTTTTTTGTGACGACGGGTTCCTAACGCGCGCACGCGAAAGCCCGGCGGCTGCATTGCCGTGGCTATCGTGGAAGATCAGTGCGTGGCCTATCGGGCGCGAAGCAACCTGCGCTTCATTGCCGATAGCGCGCTTTGATGCGCCTGGCCGAGGGCCCGAGCAGCGCTGACAAGGGCGTCCTCACTTTTTCCGGCACCAAAAGCCAGAGGTCGCGCGCCCTGCCTGTGAGAAGGCGAGGCGGCGGCGGTGGCGAACGGAGCTCGATCGGTGCGGTGAGAGGCAAATGCGGGGTCACTGCCGACCAGCTCTGTTGTTGCGCATCGATACGCACCAGCGCGAATGTCGGCCGCCGCTCGCGCGGTGGACCAAGCGTGCTGGCTTGCTCGATCGCCTCGTCGATGTCGCTGACAAATCGGTGGTAGCCGTACGCGCCGCCTAGAATGACGTCGTGATAGGCGCGATCGACCATTTTTTGCAGGCTAGGCACGTCGGCGAGCCGCTTCAGCACGTCATCCAGATTCCTGTAGTCCTTCCGGAGCGGAATGTAGTGTTCGTCGGGCTTGATCACGTTGGAGTAGGATCCCTCGAACAACACCAGCCCGGTCTTCAGTCCAATCGCCTCGAAGATCTTCGGGCTCATCTGGCCCATGCTGACATTGTTTTCATGCGGAGCGACGACGCGCCGGTAAAGCTCGTCATCGCTGAGATCCGGCTGCTCCTTCGCCATCGCCAGGACACCGCTGCGAATATCACCCCATGCGTCCATGATATTGGCGCCACTCTCGGTCCCGAGCATGGCTCTCGTGTCTGTCATGAAGGTGAACCAGGCGGAGCCGTTGACCCGCTTGTCTTCCTCCCATTCGATGTCGTGGGGGACATTCCGAGCGGCGCATTCAGCCTTCATCCGCTGCGCGATGGTGGATTTTTCGAATCCCAATTGCCCGTACCAGATCGGCAGCCTTCTTCCACGGTAAGCGAGCCAGAGGCGTCGTTCCGCCAGCGGCGTGGCCAACTCGAACGGCAGTTCGTCGGGAACATAGCCCGTCAGGCAGGATCTGAACCTCACGTTCGGCAGTTCGTCGGGCGGATAGAACTTTTCGACAAACGGTTTGGGCACGGTCGTGAAGATCGTGTCGACGCCGAGCTTCCTGATCAAGGCGCACGCCTTCCGCGGCATGTCGTATTCGTCCTGGATCAGCAGCACCTTGGGTCCGCTGAACCTGGACACCAGTTCTACGAACGAGGGCGACATCGTTTCGAACGGCATGCGCACCGAAAAATGAATGACAAGCGCATCGAACAATTCGAGTGGAAAGTCGGCCTTGCAATCGAACGTCGCGGCGGCATAGGCCACGTCATGCCTCGAATGGCGCTGGATCGCCATCAGGTGCTGACGGACGAATTCGGTGGCCAGGGCATTCGGGTCGTAGAGAACGAGAATGCTGTGCGATCTGGTCTGAATGACGCTATGCATCGGCGGCCCGCTGCCTCAACGATCTCCGGAATGCCGGTTTCGCAGAATGGAAATGGCCGGCGTCGGCCAATCGAACGGGTTGCCGTACCGCGTGAGATAGTCCTCGACCGTCGGGAAATAGTACAGGAGATCGGATGGTCGGAATTGCCCCTCCAGCAGTGCCGTAATGAAGGCAACTCTTGAAGCGCTGAGTTGTTCCGTCGCGCCGATGATCGCGATCGCATCAGGCGGAACCGGCTTGCCCGATGCGATATCGTCAAAGCTCGCGATGCAGGCGATGCCCAGGGTCGGATCGATTGCCAGATGCGGCGTCTTGCCGGGCTCGCTCACGAACAGCATCTGATGATTTCCGACGGCGCCTCCGTCCCATCCGACAAAGGAGAGCGGCCTGCGATCTGCTTCGCCGAGGAGAAGACGTGAAAAATAATAGGTCAGCAGGCCGTAGTTCGAGCAGTCGAGATGCTCCGAGCGCAGCAGCTCACTGTAGTCCTGCGACGGACATCCTTTGCCGTAGGGCCTGAGATTATGCGCCGCAGTTGAGGCGAATACGTATAAAAGATCCGCGCGGGTCAGCCCTGACCAGGATTGCGGCAAACAGCGCTGCATGTGTTCCAGCGCCGTCGCTGAAACATCCCGCAGAACATCCGGTCGCTCGGACATCGCATCGCCGGTGATTGCGCCGAGGCGAGGCAATTCGACGATCTTGATCTGAGATAGTGCGCGCGTTGTCCGTAGCGAAGATATTTTTTTTGCGAAACGAAGAAACATTTTGAAATCGAAGGCTGGCGAAAATATTTCGCTCCGCCTTCTTACTTCAATAAGCCGCTCCATGACAGTCGCCGCCCCGGGATTGTGTCATCTCAACGATGCAATTCGGCGAGCGGGTTGTCAGGTTAAAAATCGGCAAAGCTTCTCATGGCAGCATGTGATCTTGTCCTACGGCGTGGTCACACTTCCCGCGCGCGCGGCGCAACGTGCTGATCGTTCGGCTGAATCGGCTTCACGCCCGCGGCAGGCGCTGCGGCCTCTGCTGCGTGGAGAGGCCGCCTTGCATCCGTCGGAACAGATGATCCTATTCCTTGCCGAAGGCGCCGTGACGGCCGACGCCGGAGGCGAAGCGTGTTGCGCCCGACAGCGTCTCGCCCGAGGCGATCACATCGAGCCCGCCGCGCATCTCGTTCCTGATCGCCTCTTCCTCGTCGAGGTCCCACTGCCGCAGCGCCGACAGGCGGTCGGCGCGCATGCAGTTTTGCGGAAAGCGGGCGATGTCCTTGGCGAGCGCGATGGCGTGCGCGCGCGTCTCGCCCTTCGGCACCAATCGATTGGCGAGCCCCATGCGATGCGCCTCGGCGCCGCCGACAGGGCGTCCGGTTAGGATCAGATCGATCGCCTGCGAATGGCCGATCAGCCGCGGCAGGCGGATGGTGCCGAGATCGATCAGCGGCACGCCGAAGCGGCGGCAGAACACGCCGAAGGTCGCGTCCTCGGCGACGACGCGCATGTCGGCCCATAGCGCGAGCTCCATGCCGCCGGCGACTGCAAAGCCCTCGATCGCGGCGATCACGGGTTTCGACAGCCGCAGCCGGCTCGGTCCCATCGGCGCGATCGTGTTGTGGCCGCCGATCTCGCGCTTCTTGTTGGGGTCGCCTGCCGCCACCGCTTTCAAATCGGCGCCGGCACAAAAATAGCCGCCGGTGCCGGTGAACACCGCGACCGACGCGCTCGCATCGGCGTCGAAGGCTGTGAACGCGTCATACAGTTTGCGTGCAGTGGCGCCGTCGACGGCGTTGCGGCAATGCGGACGGTTGATCGAGACGATGGTCACCGGACCATCGCGCTCGACGAGCACGGAGTCAGGTTCGGACATGGGGCGCTCCCTGGGTGTTCTTGTTGTGCCCGGAGAGTGACACCAGTGGTGAGGTACGCGCAATCCCGCGACCACGAGCGCAATTTCCGTAGGGCGGCACGTCGCGGCGCACGCCGTTCTTTTCCCCGTCATCCTGAGGTGGGAGCGGAGCGAGCCTCGAAGGATGCACGGCCCCGCTGGTGGCCGTCGACCCTTCGAGGCTCGCTTTCGCGAGCACCTCAGGGTGACGGCGATAGATCAAAAGTGACGGTGATAGATCGAATATGAGGACGGTAGCTAAACCTTCAGCTCGGTCCCCGTCACGCGGCGGTAGGCCTCAAGGTAGCGCTTGCTGGTCGCGTCCACCACGCTGGCCGGCAGCGGCGGGGCAGGCGCGTCGCCGTTCCAGCGGCCGGCGTGGCGCTCGACATCGAGATAGTCGCGCAGCGGCTGCTTGTCGAAGCTCGGCTGCGGCTGACCCGGCTTGTAGGCATCGACCGCCCAGAAGCGCGACGAATCCGGCGTCATCACCTCGTCGATCAGGATGATGCGGCCGTCCTTGTCGCGCCCGAACTCGAACTTCGTATCCGCGATGATGATGCCGCGGGCGCGGCTGGTCTGTTCGCCATAGCCGTAGACGTCGCGCGCCATCTTCTCGAGCGTCGCGGCAACGTCGGCGCCTACGATCTCGCGCACCCGCGCCACCGTGATGTTCTCGTCATGGCCGGCCTCGGCCTTGGTCGCCGGGCTGAAGATCGAAGGCTCAAGCTTCTCGCTCTCGACCAGGCCAGCCGGCAGCTTCTCGCCGGCAAGGGTGCCGTCGGCCGCGTATTCCTTCCACGCCGAGCCGGAGATGTAGCCGCGGATCACGCATTCGACCGGGAACACGGTGGTGCGCTTGCAGAGCATCGCGCGCCCCAATATGTCGGCGCGATGGTTCTTGAGCTCAGGCACCGCGCGAATGATCTCGTCGGCATCGGCGCTGATCATGTGATGCGGCACGGTGCCTTCGAGTTGCCGGAACCACCAGGCGCTGATCTGGGTCAGCACCGCGCCCTTCATCGGAATGGTTTCCGCCATCACGACGTCGAACGCCGAGATGCGGTCGGTGGTGAGCAGCAGCACCCGATCGTCGCCGACGGCGTAGATATCGCGCACCTTGCCGCGGCCGATCCGGGGCAGGGGCAAATCGCTTGAGAGCATCGCAGACATCGGCTTGGTCTTTCTAGGTGGCTTGCAAAGACGCGCGCCCGCACGAGGCGTGCGGGCGCCAGAGGCTATCACAGGAAATAGCTCACTCCGGCAGCGGAATGAACTCGTGTTCGTGCGGAACCTGCGCGAAACGCCCGGTTTTCCAGTCCTGTTTGGCCTGCTCGATCCGCTCCTTGGACGACGAAACGAAATTCCACCAGATGTGCCGCGGCCCTTCCAGGGCGTCGCCGCCGAGGAACATCATGCGGGTCGGCCGCAGCGTCTTCACGGTGATGCGGTCGCCGGGTCGGAAGATCAGGAGGCGCGGCCCCTCATGGCGGTCGCCTGCGATCTCGACCTCGCCGTCGACCAGGTAGATCGCGCGTTCCTCGTGATCGGGGTCCAGCGGCACCGAGGTGCCGGCCTGTGCGGTGACCTCCGTGTAGAACCAGGGCGAGACCATGCTGACCGGCGAAGTGATGCCGAAGGCAGAGCCCGCGATCACGCGCGCGGTGAAGTCGCGCTCGGAGATCATCGGCAGGTCGCCCGCGCCATAATGCTGGAACGACGGCGCGATCTCTTCCTTGCCCGCCGGCAGCGCGATCCAGCTCTGTAGTCCCAGCATCTTCTGGCCGTCGCGGCGCTGCACGTCGGGGGTGCGCTCGGAATGCGCGATGCCGCGGCCCGCGGTCATCAGGTTCATGGCGCCGGGCTGGATCTCCTGGATGTTGCCCTCACTGTCGCGGTGCATGATGCTGCCGTCGAACAGATAGGTGACGGTGGCGAGCCCGATATGCGGATGCGGCCGCACGTCCATGCCCTTGCCGGCGAGGAATTGCACCGGCCCGAAATGGTCGAAGAAGATGAAGGGCCCGACCATCTGCCGCTTGCCATGCGGCAGCGCGCGCCGCACCGCAAAGCCGTCGCCGAGATCGCGGGTGCGCGGCACGATGATCAGATCCAGCGCGTCGCAGGTCTGGGGATCGCCGAGTTCGGGATCGGTCGAGGGCTGCCAGCTCATGGAAAGTCTCCTTCTCTTTTGCCGCGATCATACTCTCTATCCGTCGTCCCGGCCAAGCCAACGGGTCGGCGCGAAGCGCCGCCCGATGACAGGCTCCGCGCGAGCCGGGACCCATAACCAGGAATGTAAGTTGATACGCAAAGCTGGGGCCCCAGCCTTCGCTAGCAACACACATCGGTGGTTATGGGTCCCTGCTTTCGCCGGGACGACGTAATACTTCTGACGTGGGCGCACGCGTGATAACAGCGTAAACTTGGAAACTGGAGGAGGCGATGGTTTCTCTGATCAGGCCGGGCGCAAAGCTGTTGCAGGTCGATGGTCCCGCGATCGAGACGGAGCGGCTGCGGCCGTGGCGCGCGTCCGACATCGCCGACAACACAGCGATGCTGTCCGATCCCGAGACGGCGCGCTTCATCACGCCGGATCACCAGCCGGTCACCTCGGAGCTGAAGGGCTGGCGCAATGCCGCCGTCATCTCCGGCCATTGGGCGCTGCATGGCTTTGGCATGTTCGCGGTCGAGGAGAGATCCTCCGCCCGCTACATCGGCCGGGTCGGCCCATATTATCCACCGGAATGGCCGGGCTTCGAGGTCGGCTGGGGCATTGCCAAGGCACATCGCGGAAAGGGCTATGCGGTGGAAGCCGCGCGCGCCGCGATCGACTTTGTGTTCACCAACTTCACCGTCGACCGGATCATCCATTGCATCGATCCGGCCAATATCGCCTCGCAGGCCGTGGCGCGGCGGCTCGGTGCGGTCAACGAAGGGCCGGGCAAGCTCGAGGGCGATGTGGTCGATATCTGGGTGACGACACGTCAGCGCTGGCAGCACGAGCCATCTTGAAAAACCTTGTCCGACCGACGATTGTCCGGCAATGACATCGGCCGCACTCGAACTCTCCCTGCGCAGCGCCAGCGTGGCGCTGCTGCTGGTGCTTGCCGCCTTGCTGCTCACTGATTTTCGCAAGGCGCTGTCCGGGCGGCTTGCGGCCGCCTTCGCGCTTGGTTCGGCCGCGCATGCGGTGACCGCGTCGATTGGTGCCGGGCCGCCGGTCTCGGACTGGCACGCGCCACTCATCGCGCTCTCGACCGGCGATATCGTGGTCTTCTGGCTGTTCACGCGCGCGCTGTTCGATGACGCGTTTCAGCTGCGCTGGTGGCACGGTCTGATCTGGGCCGCGGTCGTGGCCTACAGCTTCGTCAATTGCATGTGGATTGCACCCGCCGGTCACGCGCGGGTCGCGATCATCATGGTCAATTCGCTCACGCTCGTCTTCGTTGCGCTCGCGGTGGTGCAAACCATCGGATCGTGGTCGGCAGATCTGGTCGAGCGCCGCCGCCGCGTCCGCGTCTTCATCGTCGCCGCATCTGCGCTGTACGGCGGCATGAACGCGCTGCTTCAGATCGCCTATGCCGGCAGCCGCGTGACCGTGGAATGGGCCAATTTGCTGAACGTGGCCGTGCTCACCGCGATCGTGGCCGCAATCACCTGGGCGATGATGCGCGTCGACGGCGCCGACCTTTTCACGGTGCCGGCGGAGGCCGTCGTGCTGACGAAGCCGGCCGCGGTCGAGGAGGCGGCGGACCAGAGACTGGTCGATGCCCTGATGCGGCTGATGGCGGACGAGCGGCTCTATCGCCACGACAACGTCACGATCGGCACGCTGGCAACCCGGCTGAAGATCCCCGAATATCGTCTCCGGCGGCTGATCAACCAGCGGCTCGGCTACCGCAATTTCAGCGTCTTCCTCAACAATCACCGGATCGAGGAGGCCAAGGCCGCGCTCGCCGATCCAACCCAGGCTGAAGTCCCCGTCATCACCATCGCGATGGACGCCGGCTTCCAGTCGCTCGGCCCCTTCAACCGCGCCTTCAAGGCGACCACCGGCGTGACCCCGACGGAGTACCGGAAGCTGAAGGCGAGCGTGGTGTGAGTGGTTGCCACGGGCTCCGCTGCACCCTCTCCCCTTGTGGGAGAGGGTGGCGCCGCAGGCGCTGGGTGAGGGGTCTCTCTCCGCGGATAGAGACCCCTCATCCGGCGTGGACTGCGTCCACGCTGAGCAACCGGCGACATGGGTAACGGTTCAGACCGACGACATGGGTAACACAATTCTCGTTTCGTTCAGGTCTGTTGTTGGGGCTGTGGACCCTGAGGGCAACGCGTAGCGTTGTCCTCAAGTCCACAGCCTTTTGCCTTGCGTTTGGGTCTGCGGAGTTGGTCACCGCGATGGGCGATCGTGCCGAGCACGATCGGGCCATAGCTGACGGTCCAGCCGTCCGGGTCCTCGGCCAAGCCGACGGGCTCACCGATCAGCGCTTCGCTGATATAGATCGTGTTGCCCAACCACTTGATCTCTCCGTTGTGCCGGACCGAGCGGACGTCCTGACCGTCAGCGTATTCCGGCTTGCGCAAGACACCGTCGAAGCGGCGCGAGGAGGCCTGGTAACGGTCGGCTGGCGTGGCGTTGTCGAGCGATTGGTGAGGACGCTCTTCGTTGTAGAGATGCTGGAAGCTGTGCAAGCGCTTGAGCTGCTCGCGCATGGTGGGAGCCGGCGGATTGGCAACGTCTTGCAGCAGCGTCAGATGCATCCGCTCATGGCGGCCGTTCTGCTGAGGTTTGCCCGGTGCAATGCGCTCCGGCGTCACGCCGGCTTTGATCAGCTTGACCGACAGTCGTGACAATCCTCCGGCGCCGCGCGAGGCAAACGGCGAGCCGTTGTCCGAGCGCATGTAGAGTGGCAACCCAAACTCGCGCAACGCAGCGTCCAGCACAGGCCAGACATGATCCGTGTCGGTGCGTGCCAAGGCCTGGCAGCGCAGCAGATAGCGGCTATAGGCATCGGTGAGCGTCAGCGGTTCGCAGCGCATGCCGTCCCCGGTCAGGAACCAGCCCTTGAAGTCGATGCACCAGACGTCGTTGGCCGCCTCGCAACCGGCAAAGGGCGCGCTCGAGGGCGGCCCGCGCCGGCGCAGCTTGCGCTTCACCGTCAGCCCCTCACGATCGAACAGCTCGCCGATCGTGCTTGCCGCGGGCCATGCCGTCCGAGGTGACTTCCGTTCGAGAAAGGCCAGCACCTTGATCGGCCCCCAGCTAGGATGCGCCCGACGCACCTCAAGGCAGCGCTCAGCGATCTTCTCCGCAACGCTTTGTGGACGATGCAGCGGAGCTCGCGGACGATCGAACAGTCCGGCCGCGCCTTCTTCCTCGAACCGTGCAAGCCATTTGTAGCCCACCCGACGGCTCACTCCGAACCGCCGGCACACCGCCGCAAACGACTCCTCGTGCTTTTGTGCCGCCACCACAAACCGCATCCGTTCATCCACAGCACAGGTCTCCATCCACCCCATCGGCAAGTTCCTCCTTGCCGATCAGTTGACCCGTTACCTATGTCGCCGGTCTATTCTGTTACCTATGTAGCCGGTTAGGACCACGCCACCTTCTCCCACAAGGGGAGAAGGGAAGAGGGGACTTGTTACGCAGCCTATTGTAATCACGCGATAATTCCAGAATCGGCGAGCCGTCGCCAATCCTCGGCCAGCCGCATTTCCAAATCCGGCGAGCGCTCTCGCGCCCCCTGCGGCCTGATCCCGGCCACGCCCATCGCGTCATTGCCGGAGGATCCCGTGACCCGTCGAAAGCTCTTTCTTGTTCTCGCTGCCAGCACCGCCTTCGGCGCGCTGGCGCTCTCGGCCGCCCGCGCCCGCGATGTGCCCAGGGTCGCGACCGGTTTTGTTGCGAACATCGTCTGCTCGGAGACCTTCGTCAGCGGTCTCGACCCCAGGCGAAACCTGGCCGAGACCACGGACGCGATGCCGGGAACCGGCCTGATCACCTGGGCGATGGACACCGAGGTCGACCTTGATCGCAAGGACGTCACCGTGACACTGTTCGGGCTTGGCGGCAGCCACGCAGTCTATCGCGAGGGGTTCGGCTGCACGCTCGACCATGGTGCGCTGCTTGCCGATGGCCCGCTGCCGCCCTCGAGGCCGCAGGCCGCGTTGCTGCCGGAGATCGCCGGTCCCGCAATCGTTGCACCACAGACCCCGCAGCTCGCGGCCGCGCTGGATCGCGCCTTCGCGGAGCCGGCCGAGCCGCCGTTCCGCCGCACCCGCGCGGTCGTCGTCATGAAGGATGGCCGCATCGTCGCCGAGCGCTATGCCGACGGCATCGGCACCGATACGCCGCTGCTCGGCTTCTCCGTGACCAAATCGGTGATCTCGGCCTTGATCGGAATTTTGGTGCGCGACGGCAAGCTTGCGGTCGACCAGCCGGTGCCGATCGCCGCCTGGCAGGATCCGAAGGATCCGCGCCACGCGATCACGGTCGATCGGCTCCTGCGCCACACCGCGGGCCTCGCGCTCGGCAGCTCGCTGCAGGCCTCGCTGGCCTCCGCGCTCGAGCCGGTCAACCGGATGAAGTTTATGGAGCCGGACATGGCCGCGTACGCCGAGAGCATTCCGCTCGAGACTGCGCCGGGCAAGGCGTGGAATTATCACGACGGCAATTTCATCATCCTCTCGCATCTGATCCGCAACGCGGCCGGTGGCCACGCCGCCGATGTGATACGGTTCGCGCGGGCTGAATTGTTCGGTCCGCTCGGCATGCGCAATGTCGTGATGCAGTTCGATGCTGCGGGCACGCCGGAAGGATCGGGCGCGATGATGGCGAGCGCACGCGACTGGGCGCGTCTCGGCCAGCTCTACCTCAATGACGGTGTCGTCGGGGGAAAACGCATCCTGCCCGAGGGCTGGGTGACATATTCGGCATCGCCGACGGCGAATGCCTGGGTCGGCATCGGCGCGGGCTTCTGGACCAATCTCGGCGACAGCTTTGGCGCAAACTACCGCGTCGCGCACGGCTGGCCGCGCGACGCCTTCTTCGCCAAGGGCACGATCGGGCAGTATGTGATTATCGTGCCGTCGCAGCGGCTCGTCATCGTCCGCCTCGGCCGCTCGCCGAACATGCCGCCCGCGGCGGACGGTGTGTCCGACCTGGTCCGTGACGTCGTCACAGCGACGTCCACTGGCGCGCGGCTCGCGGGCGGCAATTGACTAGAGCGTTTTCGTCACACACCCGCGCGATCGTGATTTGAATCTCCGCGTGAGGAATTTTCTGATGCCGCGGCGCATCTCGCACCAGATGCGCCGCAATTCCCTCAGGAAACGCCTCAGCCGGAGATCATCATGCCGAAAGCCTACTGGATCGTGCACGTCACGGTTCACGACGAAGCCCGTTACCCCGAATATCTCGCCGCCGCGATGCCGGTGTTCGCGAAATACGGCGCCAACTTCATCGTGCGCAACGGTCCCTACGAGGTGATGGAAGGCGCGACCCGCCAGCGCAACTTCGTCATCGAGTTCAAGGATCGCGCCACCGCGATGGAATGCTACACCTGCCCCGAATATCAGGCCGCGAAAGCGATCCGGCAGAAATATTCGGACGGGGATTTTGTCATCATCGATGGCGCGGATTAAGTGAGTTGTCATTCCGGGGCATGCGAAGCATGAGCCCGGAATCCATCTCTCCTCATGTAATGCGGCTCAATGGATTCCGGGCTCTCGCTTCGCGAGCCCCGGAATGACAGTGAGGTGAGCAAGTAAAGTTCAGACGAATCATGTCGCGAGAATGCGAAGCTGCGTCCCCATCCTGAGCTGTCATCGCCCGGCTCGACCGGGCGATCCAGTACGCCGCGGCCTCTCGGTTCAAGCATCCCTTTCTCTGGAATACTGGATCACCCGCATGCGCGGGTGATGACACCGCGCTGTTTGACACCTTGAATTGCGACCCATCCCCATCGTCGTCCCGGCGAAGGCCGGGAGGTGGATTCACACTCGAAGTGCAACACTTGGGAGAAGGCCTCGGCGGGAGTTTGGAAGTCAAGGCATTTGCGCGGGGTGTTGTTGTAGGCGTTGATGGACTGATGGAAGCGGCGCGTCGGGAGGGTTGCGAGGTCGGTTTTGCGCGGGATGAAGCGTCGCATTCGACCGATCGCATTCTCGATGCCGCCCTTCTGCCAGGGCGCGTGCGGATCGCAGAAGAAGGTCTCGATCGCGAGGCGGTGCAGCGCCGTGTGACAGGCGAACTCGGTGCCATTGTCGAAGGTGACGGTCTGGCACAGGTCCTGTGGCAGGGATGCGAACAAGCGAACGAGATGACGGGCGACGCCGCGCGCAACCTTGCTGGCGAGGCGGATGCCGCGCAGCAGGCGCGAGGTGCGCTCATGCACAGTCAGGATGGCCTGACCGTATTTGGAGAACATCATCAGGTCGGCTTCCCAATGACCGGGGGGGGCTGCGATCGTCGGCCTCGATAGGCCGTTTATCCAAGGAAACACGGCCTTCAATGAAGCTTGCGGGACTGCCGCCCTTCTTGCCGCGGTAACCGCGCTTGCTCTTGCCGCGCGGCAGATAACGCCGCCAGCTGAAGTCCGAGGTGCGTCGGATCTGGGCGTAGATGAAGCGGTAGATGGTCTCGTGGGAGATCACCTTGCGGCCGTGTTCGCGGGCCAGCCGGCCGGCGACCTGCTCGGGCGACCAGCCCCGACCCAGGCGTTCCAACACCGCACGGCGCAGGCCGGGCTCCCGTTCGAGGCGTACGCCCGTCCAGCGCCGTGCTCGCATCTGTTGCTGGGCATAGCCGGGTTTGTAGCCGACCTGGACCCCTCGATTGCGGTTCAGCTCCCGAGAGATCGTTGATGGCGAGCGATCCAGAGCTGCCGCGATTTGCCGGACCGAGCTGCCATTGGCCGAAAGCCGGGCAATCTCGCATCGCTCGTCCAGGGATAGCTGCTCGTAACTCCGCCCCATCGCAACACCTCCTCAAGGAAGTGTTGCACTTCGTTTGTGAACTCAGGGGACCCATTACCACAAATGCCAATTGTTGCGTGACGCTGGGGCCACGGCCTGTTTCCAACAACCCTACCCTGTGGTCATGGGTCCCGGCCCCCGTGCGCAATTGCGCACTAGGAGCCCGTCCAGATATGTTTTCGTGACGGGCATTTGTTGTAGAGTAGCAGGCTCAGGCTGCGTTTGCGAGGTTGAACAGCTTGAGGAGGTTATGGACGGTGCAGATCATTGTCCACTCGGCGCGCACTTTCTCGATGCCCCGCAACAGGAACTGGCGGAAGCCTCTTGCCTGTTTGATCTGCCCGAACACCGGCTCCACCACTTGCTTTCGCAATCGGTAGGGTGTTTCGAAGCCGCCATCGTCGATCTTCTTTCGCATGGCCTGTGTCAGCGGGCCGCCGACTTTTCCGTTCGCTACTGTCGGGTGTTTGGCGCGTCCGGGCGCGACATAGCCATCGATGCTGCGTGTGTCGAGCGCTTCGAGATTGGCTTCGCTGCAGTAGCCGGAATCCGCTGAGGCCTGCCGCGGCTTGCGGCCAAGATTGCTCTCGATGGCCTCGATCAGGGGCACCAACTGGCCCTGATCGCTGCCGTGCTGGGTCAGTTCTTGCGCGACAATGATCTGGGCATGTGCATCGACGGCCGCCTGGGCATTATAGGCCTGAACGAAGCCATCCTTCGACTTCATGATGCGGCTTTCCGGATCGGTGAAGTTGCGTTGCGCCTTGGGATTGGGTTCCTCCGATGGCAGCGCCGCCGGTTTGCCCGGCTTCTTGCGGCCTTCGGCCTGGCGCTGCTGTTCCTTTTCGGCCTCGATGCGGCGCTCTTCCTCCGCCGCCAGTTTGGCGTCCGCTTCCAGCGCCGCCATCGCTTGCTGGATCTTCGCCAGCCGTTTCTGCTTGTCGACGGTCCAGTCCGGCAGTTCGTCGCTGTTGCCGAAAGTCTCATCCTCCGAGGCATCCGCCGCCTCGGCGGCCGCCAGCATGCGAGCGACCTCGGCCTTCAATTCCGCCTCGCGCTTCTTCATGCGCTCATAACTCATCGCCTTGTGTTTCGACGCGTTCGCCTTGATCTTCGTACCATCCAGCGCGACATGACCGAGCTTGACCAGCCCGGCCGTCTCGCACAACTTCAGAACCTGCACGAATAGCGCGCCGAGCGCCTTCAAATGTCGCTTGCGAAAGTCGCTGATCGTCCGAAAATCCGGCGCATCCAGCGCCACGATCATCACAAAATCGTTCCGCTCCCGGCAGGCCTTGGCAATCCGACGCGACGAATACAGCCCACTCGCATAGCTATGCAGCAGCAGCGCCACCATCATCCGCGGATCAAACGGCGGCTGCCCAAGCCCGCTCACATAGCTGCCCATGATCTCCCTGAGATCGAGGCTCTCCCGCACCAGATCAACCATAAACCGCGAGACATGGCCTTTCGGCACGAAGTCCTGCACATTCGGCGGCAGAAGCAGCGTCTGATCGATGTTCCAAGGCCGAAAATACTTGCTCATCGCCCAATGTTGAATCAGACCCGACCAGATTTGAACAGCGACTATCCAGACAAGCTCCTAGGCCGGGACGACAGCCGTGGATGTGGCGCTTGCGCTGCAACGACGAGCGCCGCCCCTACTGCCGCCCCAACTGCGTCGCCTTCTCCACGCGGTCGAACCGCTCCAGCGTCAGGATCGCGTCGGCGAGCTGGTCGGCGCGCTTGTCGAGTACCGGGCGGGCCAGCGTCAGGAACTTCTGCTGCATCGCCTGCGCGTCGGGGAACGAGGTCGGCTCGCCGGAGGGATCGGCATAGAGGCGCTCATGCACGCCGTCATCGGTGGTGATCGAGACGCGGGCACCGAACGGATGGGTGCGGCCGACCTCGAGGCGGTCGTCCTGCACCACGTCGAACTTGTCGGCGAGCGCGTCGATCGCCTTATCGCCGAGCCGGTCGTAATCGTCCCAGCCGAAATGGCCCTGGTCGAGCGCGATCGCGCCGGTGAAGAACATCGAGAACTGGCCGCCGACCACCGAGGTCGGGTGGCGCTTGGTGGCGGCGTCGCCGGTCAGCGTGATGCCATTGCGGTGCAGGCCGATCTCGACCTTCTTGATCTGGTCCGGGGTCAGATTGTGCTCGCGCCGCATCGCGATCAGCGCGTCGATCGCGGCGTGGGTGTAGCGGCAGCTCGGATACGGCTTCACGCCGATCTTCAGGGTCTCGTAGGTGTGGCCCAGTCCCGCCACCGCCTTGTCCGGATGCGCATCGTCGCTGTAGCCGACCAAGAGGCCGTGCTTGCCTTCGATCGCCTCGCTCGAGCCGACAAAATCGTTGCGTGCCAAAGTCGCGGCGATCACGCCGTTCATCGCGGCGGCGCCGACCTGGTAGCGCTTGTTCCAGGCGCCGTTGACCAGGAATTGCAGCGAGCCCGCAGCCTGGCTGCCGGAGACGCCGAACGCGGAGATGATCTGATCCTTCGACAGGCCGAACAGCTTGGCCGCCGCCGCCGCGGCGCCATAGGTGCCGGCGGTCGCGGTCGGGTGGAAGCCGCGGGCGTAATGCGAGGTCGGGTCGAGCGCGTTGCCGAGCCGGCAGCACACTTCATAACCGGCGACGATCGCGGTCAGCACGTCGCGGCCGGAGGCGCCGACCATCTCGCCGATGGCGAAGGCGGCGGGCACCACCGGCGCGCTCGGATGCAGCGAGGAATCGGCGTGGGTGTCGTCGAAGTCGAGCGAATGGCCGAGCGCGCCGTTGAGCAGCGCCGCGACCGCCGGGGTCCAGGTCTTGGTGTCGCCGAACACGGTGGCCTCGCCCTTGCCGTCGAGCGCCAGCGCCTCCAGCATCTTCATCAGCGAGGGCGTCGATTCCGCATCGCGGCGGGCGCGGATCGCGCTGCCCAGGAAATCCAGCGTCAAAACCTTGGCGCGCTCCAGCACCGCCGGCGGGATGTCGGCATATTTCAGGTCGGCGACGTAGGCGGCGAGCGTTGCGGTTTCGTGGGCCATCGTGTTTCCTCAATTTTGCGGCGCAGGGTAGGCGGGCAGGTTTGGCCTTTCAAGCCACCTTGCCGCCGCGGGCAGCAGCCATGCTCCAACTCGCTTGGCTTCAAATCATGTGACACGGGCCTTTCCATTGATTGCGGATCAGGGTGCATGAGGACCTTCGCAAAACGCATGTACGACCAGCTTTGGACCCGCAAGACGCAGCTGGCGCTCGCGGTCCGGATCGCGTCCGCGGGCGTCGCGGCCTATACCATCGCGCTGGCGCTGAACCTGATGCTGCCGCTGTGGGCGGTGCTGACCTCGCTGATTGTGACCCAAATGAGCGTCGGCCGCTCGCTGAAGGCGACCCGTGACTACATGCTCGGCACCATCGGCGGCGCGATCTATGGCGGCGCCATCGCGGTGCTGATCCCGCATTCCGGCGAGGGCAGCCTGCTGGCGCTGCTGGTATTGGCGATCGTGCCGCTGGCCTTCATCGCCGCGCTCAATCCCAGCCTGAACTCGGCGACGGTGACGGCGGTGATCGTGCTGCTGCTGCCGACGATGCATCACTCCAACCCGCTGGATTCGGCGATCGATCGCGTCCTCGAGGTCACGGTCGGCGCGCTCACCGGGCTTGCGATCTCGTTCCTGGTGCTGCCGTCGCGCGCGGTCAGCCAGATCAGGGTCAATGCATCGAAGCTCCTGGAACTGCTCTCGGCGGCATTCGCCGAATTGCTCGCCGGCCTGACCCGCGGTCTCGACAACGACGCGCTGCACCGGATCCAGGACGGCATCGGCACCGCGGTGACAAATTTGCACGCGACCGGCCTCGAGGCCGAGCGCGAGCGCTCGATGCATCTGTCGTCGGGGCCTGATACCGGGCCGCTGCTGCGCACGATCCAGCGGCTGCGCCATGATGTCGTGATGATCGGGCGGGCCTGTGTGGTCCCGCTGCCGGCCGATATCCAGGCCAGGCTGGCGCGGCCGCTCGCCGACGTCAGCAAGGCGATCGTCACCTATATGGTCGCGGTCGCGACCGCATTGCGCGCCGGCAGCGGCCCGGCCGACATGGCGCCGGTCGATGCGGCGCTGCACGCCTACACCGAGGAGGTTGGCGCGGTCCGCAGGGACGGCCTGATCCGCGGCCTGCCGGTCGATGCCGCCGAACGCTTCTACGCGCTCGGCTTCTCGCTCGAGCAGATGCGGCAGAACCTCAACGACCTCAAGCGCTGTCACGGCAATTGGTGCACGAACGAGGAGGCTTCCGAGAAGATCGTCGCGGACACTCCGGAGAAGAGCGCGGCATGATTGCGGACTACGCCGTGCGGCGCGTCAGGCCCTTGCTCTCCAAGCGCCAGATCAGGAGGTCGATACGGTCCTGACCGAAGAACGGTTCGTTCTCGAATACGAAGGTCGGCACGCCCCAATGGCCGGACGCGGCGTGCGCGTCCTCGTTGCCCTTGATGACCCCTTCATAGCGATCGGGATCGGCGGCGACAGCCGCGTCCATCGCGGCGAGATCGAAGCCTGCGGCGGTCGCGGCCACCGCCAGATGATTGCCCTCGTTCCAGCCCTTCACCGAGCCGTCCCACAGCACGCGGCTGATCGCGGCGGTGAAGGCAAGCGAGCGGCCCTCAAGTTGGGCTGCGGCACCGAGCCGGGTCAGGCGGTGGATGTAGGGCTGGTGTTCGGCGACGTCGAGCGTCGTCATGTCCTGCACGATCGGGTCCGGGCGCGGGAAGCGGAACGGGATGTTCTCGTGCTTGGCGACCCGGCTGGAATCGAGCACGACATAGCGGGCGAAGCGCGGATCGGTCTTCTTGAAGAAGCCGGGCACCCGCACCGCGAGCGGATAGACCGGCCGCAAATTCACCGCGACGTCGTAGTCGGCGACCATCTGCAGCGTCTTCGGCAGCGCAAGATAGCTGTAGGGGCTGCGAAACGAGAAGAACAGGTCGACCGACAGGGCCATGCGCTAGCCTCCGGCCTTGCGCAGCATCGCCGGCACGATCAGGCGGTGGAACGGCAGGATCACCGCGAGATAGGCGCGCCCGAGCCGATTGTGGGTGAGCACCAGCGTGGTCGCGGTGATGCTGCGCGCGGGTCCTTCGGGCGCGACGTCGACGACGAGCCGGAAGTCGAGATGCTTGTCGTTGAAGCCCGCGACCAGCCGCTCCGGCGTTTCGCTGACCACCGGAAATATTCCGATCATGTCACGCGCCACGCCCTGCGTCGCGCCCGAGGTCTTCAGGCCGAACGGTGAGACCAGCAGATTGCGCAGAGCGATCAGCCATTCGATCCAGCGCGGTTGCCGCGCCACCATGGCCTCTGCGGCGTGCCGGGCATCGAGATCGGGATGCGTGGTCGCGATCCTGAACGCATCGATGAACTGCGCGCCGGCGAGCAGCGCGGCGGGATCCACGTTCGGCGTGACCTCGTCAACCTTCATCGAGCAACCTTCATCCAACCAGTCTGCGTGCCAGCAGGCGGAAACGCAAGATAAGGAGGGTCGCATAGACAGCAGTCCCGAGCGACAGCCCGATCCAGACGCCGGCGGCGTCGAGCTTCGCCCAGAAGGCAAGCGCGGAGGCCGACGCGAATCCCACCAGCCAGTAGCTGATGACGGCGAACAGCAGCGGCACCTGGGTGTCGTTCATGCCGCGCAGCGCGCCGGCGGTGGTGGTCTGCACGCCGTCGGCGATGAAGAAGGTGGCGCCGATCAACAGCAGCGCCGCGGTGAGCTGCGCGGTGGCGTCGGAGGCCTCGCCGAGAAACAGCGCCGCGATCTCGAAGCGCCCCAGGATCACCGCGAGCGTCATGACGCTCATGAACACGCCGGCGAGCGCGACCGCGACAAAGCCGGCGCGCTGCACCGCCTCGGTATCACGGCGGCCGACCGCCTGGCCGACCCGCACCGTGGCGGCCATGCTGACGCCGAACGGCACCATGAACAGGATCGCCGCGATCTGCAGCGCGATCTGGTGTGCGGCCAGCGCCGTGGTGCTGATCAGCCCCATCAACAGGCCGGCCGCGCCGAACAGGCCGTATTCCAGCAGGAAGGCGATCGAGATCGGCGCGCCGATCGCGACGAGCTTGCCCATCAGCGGCCAGTCGATGCGCCAGGCGCGGCTGAACACGTGGTACTTGCGGAACGGGCGGCGGCGCGCCGCGAACCAGACGCCGCCGACGAAGGTGGCGAGATTGACGATCGTGGTCGCCAGTCCGGCGCCGAACATGCCAAGCTCGGGCATGCCCCATTTGCCGTAGAGCAAAAGGTAGACCATCAGCGCGTTGGCCGGGATCGCGGCGAGCGTGATCCACAGCACCGGCTCGGGCCGGTTCACCGCGCTCATGAAGCCCCGGAGCGCGATGAACCACAGCGCCGGCAGGATGCCCCAAGCCAGCCCGAACAGATATTGCTGCGCCAGATGCGCGGTGGCCGGGCTCTGGCCGAGCGCGAGCAGGATGCGCTCGCCCTGGAACGGCAGCGCCATCAGCGGCAGCACCATGAAGAAGGCGGCCCACAGCCCGACCCGCAGCGCGCGCCGCATCACGCGCGGGTTGCGCGCGCCGAACGCCTGCGCCGCCAGCGGCGAGACCGCCGACATCATGCCCATACCGATGGTGAAGCTGACGAAGTACACGGTATGCGCCAGTGCCGCGGCGGCGACGTTCTCGCTGCCGAGCCGCCCGATGAAGGCGAGATCGGTCGTCATCATCGCGATCTGCCCGAGTTGCGTCAGCGCAAGCGGCACCGCGAGCTTCAGCGTTTCCGCGAGCTCGGCCGTGAGCAGCTTGCGAGAGGGGACGACGGCCGCGCGCGACGCGGCCGGGTCGATCTTGTCGATGCAGGTCATGACGGCACGCTTAGCACGGCAAACCGGCCGGAAGGATGGCCAAGCTGCCCAAACGCGACGATCTCACGCAGAGGTCGTCGTGCCCTGAGTTATTGGTTGAGCATGATCCGACCGGAAAACCGCTTCGCACGTTTCCGGATCATGCCCGGATCACGATCGCGCTGGGATCCGCTTGATCCTGGCGCCGAGCGCGTTGAGCCGCTCCTCGATCCGCTCATAACCGCGCTCGATCTGGTCAGCGTTGTTGATGGTGGAGGTGCCCTCGGCGCAAACCGCGGCAAGCAGCATCGCCATGCCGGCGCGGATGTCGGGCGAGCTCATCGGCGCGCCGCGCAGCCGGCTGGGGCCGGCGACGATCGCGCGATGCGGGTCACACAATACGATGCGGCCGCCCATCGCGATCAGATTGTCGACGAAGAACATCCGCGACTCGAACATCTTCTCGTGCATCAGGATGACGCCGTCGCACTGCGTCGCGGTGACGATCGCGATCGACATCAGGTCGGCCGGAAACGCCGGCCAGGGCTGGTCCTCGAGCTTCGGCACATGGCCGCCGAAATCGTCCTGGATCTTCATGGTCTGGTTCGATGGCACGACGAGGTCGTCGCCCTCGATGCCGCAGACGATGCCGAGCCGCTCGAAGCCCATCCGGATCGAGCGCAGATGCTCGACACCGGCGCGCGCGATGCGCAGCGGCGAACGGGTCACCGCGGCAAGCCCGATCAGTGAGCCGACCTCGATATGGTCGGGCTGGATCGCGTAGGTCGTGCCGCCGAGCGTCGCCGACCCATGCACGGTGATGGTGTTGGTGCCGATGCCTTCGATCTTGGCGCCGAGCGCGACCAGGAAATTCGCGAGGTCCTGCACATGCGGCTCGGAGGCCGCGTTGCGCAGATAGGTGGTGCCGCGGGCGGCGACGGCGGCGACCAGCGCGTTCTCCGTCGCGGTGACGCTGGGTTCGTCGAGGAACACGTCGGCGCCCTTCAGCCGCGAGGCGCGGAATTCGAGCCGGTGCGTCGCGGTCACGGTGGCGCCGAGCTGTTCGAAGGCCAAAAAGTGCGTGTCGAGCCGGCGGCGGCCGATCACGTCGCCGCCGGGCGGTGGCAGTGCGACCTCACCGCAACGCGCGAGCAGCGGACCCGCGAGCAGGATCGAGGCGCGGATGCGCGCGCACAGCGCCGGGTCGAGATCGGCGGCGCGGATCTCCTTGGCGTGGATCTGCAGCGTGTTGCGCTCGGTCCATTCGGCGGCGGCGCCGACCGAACGGCACAGCTCGACCAGCGTTTCGGTATCGCGGATGCGTGGTACGTTGGTCAGCGTGACCGGATGCTCGGTCAACAGCGCCGCGGCGATGATCGGCAGCGCGGAATTCTTGTTGCCCGACGGCTCAATGGTGCCCGAAAGGCGGCGGCCGCCTTCGACGATGTATTGGATCGGCGGCACGCGGAATGTCCCCTAACGCATCATGCAGACTTGGATTCAGACTCGGCCATTCAAAATTCCACAACGGAATCAATGGCAGTTCGGCACCGTAACACAGTTTCCGATGCAGCATCCACCCGAAAGGTAGCCGTGCGACAGCGCCGATCGCGCCGTCACGGATGCGTCATTTGGTCGGGGTGCAGGCCTTTAGATGTCGATGGTGGCGCTGAGCGAATTGTCCTGGATGAACTCGCGGCGCGGTTCGACCACGTCGCCCATCAGCTTGGTGAAGATGTCGTCGGCCTCGTCGACTTCCTTGATCTTCACCTGCAGCAGCGAGCGCGCCTCTTTGTCCAGCGTGGTCTCCCAGAGCTGCTCCGGGTTCATCTCGCCGAGACCTTTGTAGCGCTGCAGCGAGACGCCTTTGCGGGCGGCATCGGTCACGGCCTCGAACAGGTCGATCGGGCCGTGGATGATTTGCTCGATATCCTTGCGCCGCAGCTTGCCCGCCCGCACGTAAATCTCTTGCAGCCTGGTCGCATATTCGTCGAGCTTGCGTGCATCCGCCGAGCCGAGAAAGGCGTCGTCGATCACGGCCACTTCCTTGACGCCGCGCACGGTGCGCTCGAACTGGAAGCCCTGGCCTTCGGTGAAGGTGCCGACCCAGCCGCGCTCCACTTCGTCGGCAACTGCGTCGAGCCGCTTGGCGATGTAATCAGCCGCGGAGTTGGCGGTCTCGATATCGCCGGTGATCCTGGGGGTCAGCACGCCCGCGATCGCGGCCTGCTCGATCACCGCTCGATTGTAGCGGCTGTGCAGGTTGCGCAGCACCGAGCGGATCACCCTTGCGTCCTCGACGAGCGACCGCAGGTCGCGGCCCGAGCGGTCGTCGCCGGAGGCCGGCTTGAACACGCATTCGTCGAGCCCTGTCGCGATCAGATAATCCTCCAGCGCGCGCTCGTCCTTCAGATATTGCTCGGACTTGCCGCGCGAGACCTTATAGAGCGGCGGCTGGGCGATATAGAGATAGCCGCCATCGATGATCGAGCGCATCTGGCGATAGAAGAAAGTCAGCAGCAGCGTGCGAATATGGGCGCCGTCGACGTCGGCGTCGGTCATCACGATGATCTTGTGATAGCGCAGCTTCTCGACCGAGAAATCGTCGCTGATGCCGGTGCCGAGCGCGGTGATCAGCGTACCGATCTGCTCGGACGACAGCATCTTGTCGGGACGCACGCGCTCGACATTGAGGATCTTGCCGCGCAGCGGCAGCACCGCCTGGAATTCGCGGTTGCGGCCCTGCTTGGCGCTGCCGCCTGCCGAGTCGCCCTCGACGATGAACAATTCGGATTTGGCCGGATCCTTCTCCTGGCAGTCGGCGAGCTTGCCGGGCAGCGAGGAGACGCTGAGCGGGCTCTTGCGCGTCAGCTCGCGGGCTTTTCGCGCAGCCTCGCGGGCTGCGGCGGCCTGGATCACCTTGCCGACGATTTCCTTGGCTTCCTTCGGATTCTCCTCGAACCAGGCGGCGAGCGCCTCGTTGAGGACGTTCTCGACCACCGGTCGAACCTCCGAGGACACCAGCTTGTCCTTGGTCTGCGACGAGAATTTCGGATCGGGCACCTTCACCGACAGCACCGCGGTGAGGCCTTCGCGGCAATCGTCGCCGGTCAGCGCGATCTTTTCCTTCTTCGCATTGGCCTCGGCATAGCCGTTGACCTGGCGCGTCAGCGCGCCGCGGAAGCCGGCCAGATGGGTGCCGCCGTCACGCTGCGGGATGTTGTTGGTGAAGCACAGCACGTTCTCGTGGTAGCTGTCGTTCCACCACAGCGCGGCTTCGACGCCGATGCCGTTGGCCTCCGAGCGCACCATGATCGGTGCCGGCACGATCGCCTTCTTGTTGCGGTCGAGGTATTTGACGAATTCCTCGACACCGCCGGAATAGTGCATCTCCTCGCGCTTCTCGACCGCGTGGCGCATGTCGGAAAGCACGATGTTGACGCCGGAGTTGAGGAAGGCGAGCTCGCGCAGCCGATGCTCAAGCGTCGCGAAATCATATTCGATGTTCTTGAAGGTCTCGGGCGAGGCGAGGAAGGTGACCTCGGTGCCGCGTTTGCCCGGGGCGTCGCCAACCACCTTGAGGGGCGCCACGGCATCACCGTGGGCGAATTCGATGTAGTGCTCCTTGTCGTCGCGCCAGATGCGCAGCCCGAGCTTGCTGGAGAGCGCGTTGACGACGGAGACGCCGACGCCGTGCAGACCGCCGGACACCTTGTAGGAATTCTGGTCGAATTTGCCGCCGGCATGCAGCTGGGTCATGATGACCTCGGCCGCCGAGACACCCTCGCCCTTGTGGATGTCGACCGGAATGCCGCGGCCGTCGTCGTATACGGTGACGGAATTGTCGGCGTTGAGCGTGACCAGGACGCGGCTGGCATGGCCCGCGAGCGCTTCGTCGATCGCGTTGTCGACGACCTCGTAGACCATGTGGTGCAGGCCGGACCCGTCGTCGGTATCGCCGATATACATGCCGGGCCGCTTGCGGACGGCGTCGAGGCCCTTCAGCACCCGGATCGATTCCGCACCGTATTCGGCCGGAATGGGATGCTCAGATTCGGCAGGGGTCTGCCGGGCAGGTTCTGTCATGTGAGGCCTTCGAGGATGTCCCGAATCAGCGGCGCAAGATGGGGCGCTGATCGTGCTATTTGTGCCATGAAAGAGGAGTTGCGCCTAGCGCAAAGTCTCTGTCCACAAACTATTGAATAGATGGGATTTTTTAGACCTTTTTCAAGGTCTTCAAAGGCCGATTCCGGAGGCTCTGAAAAGCCCGATTCGGCGGCAGATTCGGACCCTTCGTGGAGGCTGATTCAACGCCTCAGCCGCGCGGTGTGGCGCGGCCGGGTTCGACGTCGAAAATCTCCCCTCGCGGGCCGATGTCGACGAAGGCGGCAGGGTCCGCGCCGGTCATCCAGACCTGCGCGCCGAGCTTGGCGAGTTCGTCGAACAATGCCTTGCGCCTGTTGGGATCGAGATGGGCGACGACCTCGTCGAGCAAGAGCAGCGGCACGATACCGGTCATCTCCGCGACCATCGTGGCGTGCGCCAGCACCAGCCCGATCAGCAGCGCCTTCTGCTCGCCGGTCGAGGCATCGCGGGCCGGCATGTTCTTCGGCGCGTAGATCACCTGCAGATCGGTCAGATGCGGGCCGTCGAGCGTGCGTCCGGCGGCGGCGTCGCGCGACCGGCTGGCGCGCAGGATCTCGCGGTAGCGGTCCTCCACCGCCGTTGCAGGCTCCTGCAGCAGCGCATTCTCCATCCAGCCGTCGAGCATGATCTCGGCGGACGGGAAGGCCGACGCGGCGCCGCGCTCGCGCAGCATCACGGCGAGCTTGGCGGCGGTCTGGCCGCGCGATGCGGCGACCGCGACCGCAAGCTCCGCGGTCTCGCGCTCGATCGCGTCACACCAATGGTCGTCGTAGTTGCGCACCTCGAGCAGGCGGTTGCGCGAGCGCAGCGAACGCTCCAGCGCCGAGACGCGGCTGGAATGCTCGGAATCGATCGCCAGCACCAGGCGGTCGAAGAAGCGCCGCCGCTCGGACGCGGCGCCCATGAACAGGCCGTCCATCGCGGGCGTCAGCCACACCATACGCAGATGGTCGCCGAACGCGGTTGCGGAACCCACCGGTTCGCGATCGATCCGGCAGCGCCGTGTGTTGCCCGCCTCGCCGGTCGGCGGATCGATGCCGGTGCCGAGCGTGGCGAGGCCCAGTGCGCCCTCGACCTCGGCCGAGACCGCCCAGGAGCCGTCGCCCTGATTGTCGGCGATGTCCTCCAAGGTCGCGCGGCGCAGGCCGCGGCCCGGCGACAGGAACGAGATCGCCTCCATGCAATTGGTCTTGCCGGCGCCGTTCGGCCCGACCAGCACCACCATGTCGCCCGCGACCTGCAGCGTCGCGGTCCGGTAACTGCGGAAATGCGTCAGCGACAGGCGATGAATGCGGGACGGGGTCATGTTACCTTGTCATTGCCGGGCTTGACCCGGCAATCCATCGTCCGCGTCAGCGGACAATTTCATCATATAAATCTCGCCAATCGGGATTGCCGCCGACGATCAGATCGATTTTCCACTCGCCCGACCAGTGCTTGATGTTTTTCTCGCGCTGAAGCGCCGCTGCGATAGTCTCATGCGCCTCAAAGTAGACCAGCGTTTTGATCCCGTACCGTTTCGTAAAGCTCTCTGCCAGCCCCTCGCGATGCTCGTAGATGCGCCGGACCAGATTGTTGGTTACGCCGACGTACAGGGTTCCACCGGGCTTGCTGGCGGGGATGTACACCCAATAAGTCATTTTGTTTGATGGATGGCCGGGTCAAGCCCGGCCATGACGAGAGTGAATTTCACACCCGCATCGGCATCAGCACGTAGAGTGCGCCCTTGCTGTCCTTGTCCTGCACCAGGGTCGGCGAGCCGGGGTCGGCGAGCTTGAGCACCGCGACCTCGCCTTCGATCTGGGCCGCGATGTCGAGCAGGTAGCGCGAGTTGAAGCCGATATCGAGCGCGTCGGAGGCGTATTCGACCTCGAGCTCCTCGGTGGCGCTGCCGGAATCCGGATTGGTCACCGAGAGCACCAGCTTGCCGGCGGACAAAGCGAGCTTCACGGCGCGGCCGCGTTCGCTGGAAATGGTCGAGACGCGGTCGACCGCGGCCTCGAAATCCTTCTTGTCGACGACCAGTTCCTTGTCGTTGTTCTGCGGAATGACGCGGCCATAGTCCGGGAAGGTGCCGTCGATCAGCTTCGAGGTCAGCACCACATTGCCGAGCGTGAAGCGGATCTTGCCGTCCGACAGCTCGATCGAGATCTCGGCGTCGTCGCCCTCGATCAGCCGTTGCACCTCGCCGACCGTCTTGCGCGGCACGATCACGCCGGGCATGCCGGTTGCGCCCTTGGGCAGCGCGAGGTCGATCTGGGCCAGGCGATGGCCGTCGGTCGCAACCCCGCGCAGCGTCGCCGCCTTGGCGCTGCCGGCCGCGTGCAGATAGATGCCGTTGAGGTAGTAGCGGGTCTCCTCGGTCGAGATCGCAAACTGCGTGCGGTCGATCAGGCGCTTGATGTCGGAGGCCGGCAGCGAGAAGGAGTGCGTCATGTCGCCGGCGGCAAGGCCGGGGAAGTCGCTCTCGGGCAGCGTCTGCAGCGTGAAGCGCGAGCGCCCGGCCTTCACCGCGAGCACCGAGCGGTCGCCGTCGGCTTCCAGCACGATCTGCGAGCCGTCGGGCAGCTTGCGCACGATGTCGTAGAACATGTGCGCCGGCACCGTGGTCGAGCCGGCGGTTCCGGTCTCGGCGGCCAACGTTTCCGTCACCTCGAGGTCGAGGTCGGTCGCCTTCAGCGACAATTTGGCGCCTTCGGCGCGGATCAACACGTTGCCGAGGATCGGGATGGTGTTGCGGCGCTCGACCACGCGGTGAACGTGACCCAGCGATTTCAGCAGTTGCGCGCGCTCGACGGTGACCTTCATTGCAATACCCGCCAGATCCCTCAGATGGAAAAGCCGGGCGGCCGTTCAGGGCAGCACCGCGGCATTGGAAACCCGAAAAGCCGGATCAATACCGGATTTGATCAAACCCACGGGGGGACCGCAAGGTGGCGCGGATGGGCGGCCGGTGCAAGGGAAACGGGCGCAAAAGGGTCCCCGTTCCCCACGTTTTGGGCCGGAAAAATGTTTGGCCCTCCCCCTTGAAAAGGGGAGGGCCATGGAACGAGCAAGAGCCCCGTTCCGATTGAATCGGAACGAGGCTCTTGATTCTGGTTTTGACGCGTTTTCTTGACGCGAACCGGTACCCACTTCGCTCGAAACGCGTCAGCCTGACGCGACGGCCTTATTCCTGCAGCTGACGTTTCAGCGATTCGACTTCCTCCGACAGCGTCGTGTCCTTGGCGACCAGTGCCTCAATCTTGCGCACGGCGTGCAACACCGTGGTGTGGTCGCGGCCGCCGAAGCGCCGGCCGATCTCCGGCAGCGAGCGCAACGTCAGCGTCTTCGCCAGATACATCGCAACCTGGCGCGGGCGCACCACATTGGCGGTACGGCGGGACGACAAGAGGTCGGAGCGGCTGACATTGTACTGCCGGGCGACCACGCGCTGGATGTCCTCGATCTTGATCCGCTTCGGCTCCTGCGGGCGGATCAGGTCGCGCACCTCGCGCTCGGCCATCTCCAGCGTCACCGGCTGGTTGTTGAGCTTGGAGTGCGCCAAGAGGCGGTTGATCGCGCCTTCGAGGTCGCGGCCATTATGGGTGATGGTGCGCGCCAGATAGTCCAGCACTTCCTCCGGCACCTCGAAGCTTGCGTGGTGGACGCGGGCCGCGGCGACGCGCGACTTGAGGATGCCGAGCCGCAGTTCCTCGCCGAGCGAAGCCATCTCGACCACCAGACCGCCGGCGAGCCGCGAGCGCACGCGGTCGTCGAGGCTTTCCAGATCCGACGGCGGACGGTCGGCCGCGATCACGACCTGGCGGCCGGCGTCGATCAGCGCGTTCAGCGTGTGACAGAACTCGGCCTGCGTCGACTTGCCCTGCAGGAACTGCAGATCGTCGATCACAAGCACGTCGATGCCGCGCAGCGCTTCCTTGAACGCCAGCGCCGTCTGCGTCTTCAGCGCTGCGACGAAGCCGTACATGAACTTCTCGGCGGTGAGATACAGCACCTTGCGCTCGCCGCCGGAATTGCCGGCCCAGGTCACCGCCTGCAGCAAATGCGTCTTGCCGAGGCCGACGCCGGCATGGATGTAGAGCGGGTTGAACATCACCGGATCGCCGCGGCGTCCTTCCGCCACCTGGCGCGCAGCCGCGTGGGCCAGCGTGTTGGAGCGGCCGACGACGAAGCTTGCAAAGGTCAGGCGCGGATCGAGCGGCGAGCCGCCGAGCGCGTCATGGCTTGCGGACACCGGCGCGGTCGCGAACGAGCGCAGTTCAGGCGCCGGACGGCCATCGGTGCGCTCGACGCGGCGCGCTTCGACGGGCGCAACCGGCTCCTTCGCCGGGGCCATCGCACGGATCGCGGAGCGCACGGTGAGATCGATCTTGTGCACTTCCGGCATCTCGGCCTGCCAGCACGAGAGCACGCGGTCGGCGTAATGCGCCTGGATCCAGCTCTTGAGGAACCGGGTCGGAACCGACAGGTGCACGCTCTCGTCGTGCACGCTCTCCAGATCCATCCGTGCGAACCAACTCGTGTAAACGTCCTCGCCAACGCTCGTCCGCAGACGGCCCTTCACCCGCGACCAGCGATCCTGTTCCGTATTCGTCATAGCCTTCGTACTTCCAAGTCTGAGAGAAAATTGTTGCGAAAACGCCGTGCAGGGTTCCTGCCACGACGCGACCTCCAGCGGGCGCGGTCTGCTCCGGACAAAGCTCTTCCGTGTGGCGACCATGCGCCACCGGACAGATCAGCTGTTTGGAGAAGATGCGTCCCGCGAGGTCAGCGCGTACTCGACGGTCTCTTGGGGTGAGAGCTGGCGTCCGAGGGGTTGATTACGGCACCACTGGAGATTTGCGCTTCGGCTGTCGTTGGATCGACTGCAGTGATGATACCGTAAGGCATAAGTCCTCCCCCTCCTGCCGCGACGTATCGCGGCAAGTTGTCAGCTTGCTAGTGTCTTAGTTTCGAACTGCCGCTACCGAACACTAAAAATGTCCGGCGCTTCGCCGCCGCGTGTCGCCGTCAATTCGTTCACTTACTCCGCGTTCCCGATGCCGGATTCCGACGACTGTCCTGGTCTCTCTTGTTCGATCCCCCAAATTGCCGGGGACATCGCCGGAGAAATTTTGACACAGGCCAACCGTCCTCATATTGCTATGAGTTATCAATCTAGCTTCGCTTGGAAAGCGTCGCTAACGCGCACACCGCCGCCGATTTGCACGTCCGCCCTTGGGTCTCAAACCGCGCTGATCTGGAGAGCCGTGGGCGTCGCGAACAACAAATAAATACACCAAGCGCATTTTCTGACAATCCGTGGATTCGACGGGGACCGCGACTCTTCGCGACTGTTGCGGCGTTGCGGATGCAGAGTTGCGAAAGCAAGGTTTTGAATCAGCGTACAGAATCGCGCGCGTCACAAATGACGGTGCAATACCAAAAATTTTTCATAGAAAATTTACATTTGGTCTCGCGCCGGTCATTTTTCCAATCGCTGCTCAGCGCTATGTGCATAAGTAACTCGCGAGACGTCATTTTTCTCGATTGCTTTTGCAGGGTAACCCCGCTCGCGTTTTCAACGCGCGATGCTGCGCGTTATTCCATTTATCGCGCTTAGCGCCGAACAATCTGCGCGAGTGCGATGCGTTAAGCATACCGAGCCGGTAGAACTACGGACACGACGAAACATGACACGCAGTTCGTTGCGCAGCAATGCGCATTGTTCGTACGCATACGACGGAGGCCGCCTGATTGACGCATGCGCGCGGGCACGGCGAGGTCTATGATGGCATTGGGTGAAGGGTGAAGGTCAGGCGGCCTGCTGATTGGCTGGCTTGTCGGCCTGGCGCAGGAGCTTCCATTCCCAGGGCAAGAGCTCGTGCAGACGCGATGCGGGATGATCGGCGATACGGGCCAGGACGTCGGCGAGCCAGGCCTTGGGATCGACGTCGTTGAGGCGACAGGTCGTGATCATCGTCAGCATGATGGCGGCACGGTCGGCGCCGCGTTGGCTGCCGGCGAAGGTCCAGTTGCGCCTTCCCAAGGCGATGCCTCTCAATGCGCGCTCAGCGCAATTGTTGGTCAAGCAGATCCTGCCGTCGTCGAGGAAGCGGGCGAAGCCGTCCCAGCGCCTGAGCATGTAGTTAATCGGCTTCAGGACCTCGGAGGAACGCGAGAGGGTTTCGCGCTCGCGGAGCAGCCAGGCATGCATGTCCTCGAGAAGTGACTTACTCTGTTCCTGGCGAGCGGCACGCCGCTCGCCGGCACCGCGGCCGTTGATGGCGCGCTCGATCTCGAACAACGTATCGAGGCGTCTGACAGCCTCCAGCGCGATCGGGGAGACCGGTTTGCCTTTCTTGCCTTCCCGAGCATTTTTCTCGATATCAGCCAGCTCGAAGAAGCCCCGCCGCGCATGGGCCACGCAAAACGCCGGCGTAATCGGCAGCGCCTTCTTCTGCGGGTCGAACAGCGGCTCGAAGCCGCTGTAGCAATCCGCCTGCAAGATGCCGGCGAAGGCGGCCAGATGTCTCTGTGGATGCTCGCCTCGTCGGTCGCTCGAGGCGTAATAGACCGCTGCCGGCGGCGCAGGCCCGGCGAACGGCCGGTCATCCCGCACATAAGTCCAGATCCGCCCGGTCGTGCACTTGCCCTTCGCCAGAATACGGATGGTGGTGTCGTCGCCATGAAGGCGCTCGGCAGCGAGCACGTGGCGTTCGATCAAGTGGAAGAGCGGCATGACGGCGAAGGTCCCGTGGCCGACCTGGTCGGCCAGCGTCGACAACGGCAGGTCGATCCCCTCGGCCTTAAAGCGCGCACTCTGGCGGTTGAGCGGGATATGCATGCCGAACTTGTCGAACAGGATCGTCGCCAGCAATTGTGGGCCGATGAAGCCGCGCGGCGTGGCATGGAACGGCGCGGGCGGCTGGCTGATCTTCTCGCAATCGCGGCAGGTGAACTTCTCGCGTACCGTCTCGATCAGCTTGAAGCGGCGCGGGATCTCCTCCAGCGTCTTGGTCACATCCTCACCGATCTTCGCCAGCCGCGATCCACCGCAGCAGGCGCAGGTCGTTGGAGTCTCAATGACGACGCGCTCGCGTTCGATATCGTCAGGCCATGGCTTGCGCACCGGCCGCTTGCGCATGAAGGGGCGGACGTTCTGCGTCTTCGCCGCTGCGGCCTGTGCGGCAAGCTCATCCTCGCTCGCCGTGGTGACGAGTTCTTCGAGCTCCAACTCCAACTGCTCGAGCAGCCGTGCCGAGCGCTCGGATCGCTGCCCGTGCAGTTCGCGTTTCAGCTTCTCGATGCGCAACTCGAGATGAGCGATCAGCGCCTCGGTATCCGACAGTTTCGCCTGCGCATTCGCGGCTTGCGCCTGCCAGTTGGCGGCCTTCGCCTCGGCTTTCTGTCGCGCCTCACGCTCGGCCTGCAGCGCCGCCAGGGCACTGACAAGGTCCGATGGAAGATCATCCGGCTTCGATATCATGGAGCCATTGAATCAGATCGAGCAGCAGATTCAAACCGTAAAACGACTATCCGACCCGCGTCGGACGCTGGGTTTCTTGAGGGTTGCGCCAATCGATCCCGGACAACAGATAGCTCAACTGCGCCGGAGAGATCGTTACCGATTCACCAGCAACCGATGGCCAGATGAACCTGCCTCTCTCGAGTCTTTTGGTGAACAAGCAGGCGCCCTGGCCATCGTGCCAAATGACCTTCAATAGATCACCGCGTTTGCCCCGGAAGCAGAAAAGACCGCCGCCCATGGCGTCGCGCTTGAGCACTTCCTGCACGCGCAGAGCCAGGCTCGGAAAGCCGCACCGCATGTCGGTATGGCCCGTCGCCAGCCACACCCGCACGCCCGTCGGGATCGGGATCATCGGCGCGCCAGGCCCCGAGCAATTCGAACGACCGCCTCGATATCCGCACCGGGGCCGAAGACCACGCGCAGCCCCTGAGGGCTCACGATTTCGATCTGACCTGTCTCGACAGCTTCCGTCGTTGGCGGCGTACTTGCCGCAACTATCGCAGGGACGAATGTCGGGCCGATCGAATCCTCTTCGGCCGGATCATGACAGGTCCAAGCCTTGCGCCAGCTCAGCAGAAGCTGACGTGATATCCCATACCGGCGAGCCGTCGCCGACACCAGTCGTGGCCCCGAGAAGCTCTCCTCTACGATTCTGAGCTTCTCCGCACGCGTCCAGCGTCGCCGCCGACCGGTCTCCACCAAATCCATGCGGCTCAGCACCGCACTGTCCTTATGTCCGTCCATAAGGACAGTCAGCTACAGATCGGAAAAACTCGCAAGACGGCCGCCCTCGGACGGATACCATTGTTCTCGCGCTATGAAACTTCCACGACAAAAGTTGAGACAAAAACAAAAAGCCCGGCGCGAGCCGGGCTTCGTGACAAATGTGTTCTTCAGTCAGCTGCGCGTCAGCTCACTGGTCGTCTCACTCGTCAGCTCACTTGGCGAGCTTGGCGATGCTCTGCGTGAGACGCGACACCTTACGGCTCGCGAGGTTCTTGTGAATGATGTTGCGCTGCGCTGCCTTCATCAGTTCGGGCTCGGCCTTGCTCATCGCCTTCAGCGCCGCCTCGCGGTCGCCGCTCTTGATCGCTTCCTCGACGGTGCGCACCGCGCCACGCATCTGCGTGCGACGCGACTTGTTGACGATGGTGCGGCGGGCAATCTTGCGGGTCGCCTTCTTGGCGGAAGTGGTGTTGGCCATGGTTCTCTAACTATCCTTCGGCGGTGATCGCTCGTGGTCGGGCTTGCGCGCACCGGCCGGTTCAAATCTCAACTCTGATGTATTTGTCCAAGGTGTCCTCGAGGCGGCCATGCCAAGGCGCATAATGCTGCCCCCGCATGCGGCACTGTCCAAAGAACAGCGGCGGCAGGATTGCGCCCGCCGCCATCGGCCGGTCTTATAGATGGCGCAGGCTCAAGCGTCAACGCTTTCGGGGCCCAAAAAGGGCCGGAAATCGGGCCTGCGGGGGCCGGATAAGCCGCTGAAGAGGTTGAATTTCCGGGGGGCGCCCGGTAAGGCCTGACGGCGCGCCGGGCGCGACAGGGAGTTAGGGTGACGCATGATCCGCGGTTTTTTCCGTCTGATCGGCCTATTGCTGCTGGCTGGCAGCTTCATCTTCATGGTCTATGACGGGGCGCGCTACGTCGCCGACCAGAGCCTGCGGTTCACCCAGTTCGGCCAGTTCTGGAACGATATCCATCAGTCGAGCCAGCAGGCGTTTCATGCCTGGGTGGATCGCTTCGGACCCTGGATCTGGAACGACGTGATCCGCCTGCTTCTGGAGCAGCCGGTGTTCGCGGTGCTCGGCATTGCCGGCATCCTGCTGATGATCCTGTTCCGGCCGCGCAAGCCCTTGATCGGCTACGCGCGGGACTGACCTGGCTGCAGCCCCTCTTGGCCGCAGCCCTCAGTAACGGGGCTGCCATCATCTGCGTAAGGACATATATAGGTGACAGCCGGCCCGCAGGCCGTTGCCGCGTCGGCCGATGTCCCGCCCGGAGGTATCCATGTTGTTCATGCGCAAGACCACCGCGTTGCCGAGCGCCACCGAGGCGCTACCGGGCCGCGCGACGCCGATCCCGACCGCGACCACCCATTTCGTCAATGGCAGCAAGTTGACGCCGCCCTACCCGCAAGGCCTCGAACAGGCGGTGTTCGGGCTCGGCTGCTTCTGGGGCGCGGAGCGCAAGTTCTGGGAACTCGGCGACGGCATCTACACCACCGCCGTCGGCTATGCCGGCGGTCACACGCCGAACCCGACCTATGAGGAGGTGTGCTCGGGGCGCACCGGCCACACCGAAGGGGTGCTGGTGGTGTTCGACCCGAACAAGATTTCCTACGCGAAGCTGTTGAAGACGTTCTGGGAGAACCACAACCCGACGCAGGGCATGCGCCAGGGCAACGACATCGGCACACAGTATCGCTCCGCGATCTACACGTTCAGCGACGCGCAGCGCAAAGCGGCTGACGAGTCGCAGGCTATGTATCAGAAGGCGCTTGCCGCCAAGGGCCTCGGCGCGATCACCACCGAAATCGCGCCGGCCGGCGAATTCTACTTCGCCGAGGACTATCACCAGCAGTATCTCGCCAAGAATCCGGCGGGCTATTGCGGGCTCGGCGGCACCGGCGTGTCCTGCCCGATCGGCGTCGGCGTCAGCGCCGCCTGAACGCGGTCCTGATGCTGCAAATCGATGGGAGGCCGGGTTTTCCGGCTTCCCGTTCGATCCTCGAAAACCCTTTATTAACCATAAGTGGTGCAAGACTAGGCTTGTCTCGCCGTTGAGGGATAAGTCCGGTGCCGGTTGCACGCGCGTTACGATTGCCGATCACTGCCGTTATGGCTGCGCTCGCGTTGTCCGGCTGCATGAGCACGTCCGGACCGGTTGCGGTCGGCCCGCAAGGTGTCGATGCCGTCAGCTACGGCCCGGCCCACGCACCCGCTCCGGTTGCCGATGCTGGCGGCGGCGGGGCGATCAGCGCATTGCGCTCGGCCTTCGCCAGCGCTCCCCCCGCTTATGGATATGCCGCGCCGGTCGCCGCCCCGATCGTCTTGGCCGCCGCACCGGGTGAGCCCGCCGGTTACGACAATGGCTATCATCTCGGCCCGGGCGACAAGCTCCGCGTCGTGGTCTATGGCCAGGAAGGCCTGACCAACTCCTATGCGATCGGCGCCGCGGGCGCGATTACCATGCCGCTGATCGGCTCGGTGCCGGCGCGCGGCCGCACGCCCGCCGGTCTCGCCGGTGAGATCTCGGCGCGGTTGCGCAACGGCTTCATCCGCGAGCCGTCGGTGGCGGTCGAGATCGAGTCCTATCGGCCGTTCTTCATCCTCGGCGAAGTCGCAGCGCCCGGCCAGTATCCCTATGTGCCGAACATGACCGTCGAAAGCGCGGTCGCGATTGCCGGCGGCTTCTCGCCGCGCGCCCGCCGCGACAGCGTGACGCTGACGCATACGGATGCGTCCGGCTCCGGCCGCTTCGTGGTGCCGCTGGGCACGCCGATGGGTCCGGGCGACACGGTGTTCGTCGGCGAACGCTGGTTCTGACCACCGCTCGTCATGCGCGGGCTTGACCCGCGCATCCATCCGGCAAGACTCTTTCGAAGACGATGGATTGCCGGTCATAGGCGAGCGGAAGCGACGCCGTCCTTCGGACGGCTATGCCCGGCAATGACGATCAGCGTAAATGCTTCGCGAAAAATTCCATGCTGCGCGGCCAGGCGATGTCGGCGCTCGCCTTGTCGTAGCTCGCGCGTTCGTCGCAATGGAAGCCGTGCTGGGCGCCGGGATAGATGAAGATTTCGACCTCGGGGCGCTTCGACTTGATGGTCTCGACGTCGCTCAAGGGAATGCCGGCGTCCTTCTCGCCGAAATGCAGCTGCGTCGGCACGGTCGGCTTGTCGTCGGCGAAGCGCACGACGGCGCCGCCGTAATAGCCGATCGCGGCCGAGAGGCCGGTCAGCTTGGTGGCGGCGGCATAGGCGATGCTGCCGCCGAGGCAGAAGCCGATGATGCCGACCGGCCCGGCCGGTTTCACCGCATCGATCGCCGCCTGGCTGTCGCGCAGCATCGCGGCAAAGTCCGGGTTGGCGACGAATTTGCGCGCTTCGGCGACCTCATCGGGGGAGTAGCCGCTCTGGAAGTTCGGCGTGATGCGGTCGAAGATCGATGGCGCAACCGCGACATAGCCTTCCTTCGCCAGCCGGTCGCAGACCAAGCGGATGTGGTGATTGACGCCAAAAATCTCCTGGATCACGACGATCGCGCCCTTCGGCGCGCCGGCCGGATCGGCGCGATAGGCGCCGAGTTCAAATCCGTCTGACGCTTTCAGTTTGATGTCTTGTCCCATGGTCCATCCTTGTCATGTTGGGGGTTGCATGAAGGTCTTGGTGACGCGTTCGAAGCTCTAGCGCCACATCCAGTTCTCGCCCCAGTCGCCCTTCCAGCCGGCCAGCCGGCCCTTGCGGAATTGCAGGTAGAGACGGTCGTGGTGCGGAAACAGTCCGCTGCCGCCGATATCGCGGAAGGTCAGGAAAATCTCGTTGCCGGGCCGTCCGCGGACATAGGTGAAGGGGGTGCCGAGCGCGCGTTGCGCGTCGGCTATGCCCATGCCGAACACCAGCGGTGTGGTGTTCGACAGCGTCGCGGTGAAGGTCGGCGTGGCCGGGCCGCCGAACGGCGGCAGCTTTTCGGCGCTCGCGTCGGTTGCGGCCGCCACGATCAGCAGGGCGATGGCGATCGATTTCATGGCTTGTCCTTCACGGGTTCTTCACTTGGCCTTTCCCGGCGAGCCGGCCTCAAGGCCATCCAGGAACGGCAACACCGCGGCGATGAAGGCCCGCGGCTGGTCGATGTTGACGGCGTGGCCGGCATTCGGAATCACCGCCTTCTGCGCGCCCGGGATTTTCGCCGCCATGTAGTCGGAGGCGGCCAGGAACGGCGTGTCGTCGGCGCCGACCACGACCAGCGAAGGCACCTTGATCACGGGCAATGATTCGATCACCCGCGCGTCGCGCTGCGCCAGCATGCCGCGCGCGGCGAGCGCGAGGCCTTTGGCGTTGCGATGGGTGACCGAGGCGCGCTCGGCGCTCAGCGATTTCAGCACCTCGAGCCCTTCGCGATCGAAGCGGTCGCCGGTGTCGCGGGCGCGCTGGTTCCAGACCTCGCGGGCGTCGTCCTTCTTGAAGCCAGGGCCGGTGTCGATGATCAATAGCGCGCGCACCCGCTCCGGATGGGCGCGATGAAAGGCCAGCGACATGTAGCCGCCGAGCGACAGGCCGCCGACGATCGCCCTGTCGGCGCCGGCGGCGTGGAGCAGGGCTGCGATGTCGCCGACTGTCGCCGCCTCGCTGTAGGCATCCGGATTGTCGGGATAGTCTGATAGCCCGTGCCCGCGCATGTCCCACAGGATGAGCTTGTGCCGCTTCGACAGCGCCTCGATCTGGCCCTGCCACATCGCCGAGGTCGACGAATAGCCGTGGGTGAGGATCAAGGGCGGGCCGCTGCCGTGGATCTCGTAATAGATATCGACACCGCTGCGGTTGAGCTTGGCCATTGACGGGCTCCTTCTGTTGTCGATCTCAGGTCCGGCAGCGCTACCGACCTTGGTAGGAGGCATCGATACGGCATCAATACTGGCATTTCAAAAGCTTCATGCCGTTGCCGCATCGCACAAAGCGCAGTTTTCGATATTTATTCTTTTCGATCAATTCCAAATTGGATTGCCTCCAGCCGGGAACCGGATCATTGTTTCGGCAACTGTCGCTTACCCGGTGGGCGCCAGGCGTGACCCAACAGTGAGTAGCCGCCGTAAGCGGCTTCCGACACCGGAAGGGGAGAGAGATGCCAAATCTCAATATCAACGGACGGAATATGTCCGTCGAAGCGGCCAATGACACGCCGCTGCTTTGGGTCATCCGCGAGCAATTGCAGATGACGGGCACCAAATTCGGTTGCGGCGCCGGTCTCTGTGGCGCCTGCACGGTTCACGTCAACGGCGAAGCGGTGCGGTCCTGCCAGACCTCCGTCGCCGACGCCGTCGGCAAGAAGATCACCACCATCGAAGGACTCTCCGCCAAGGGCGATCATCCCTTGCAGAAGGCCTGGGTCGCCGAGCAGGTGCCGCAATGCGGCTACTGCCAGTCCGGGCAGATCATGCAGGCGGCGGCGCTGCTGTCGAAGAACACCAATCCGACGAAAGAGGAAGTGGTCGCGCATATGGACGGCAATCTCTGCCGTTGCATGACCTATTCACGAATCCAGAAGGCGATCATGCGTGCTGCGTCCGACATGCGCACCGCATCGGCCACCGGATCCGAGCGGAGGGCCACATGAACAAGCACGTGAAAAGCCTCGCTCCCGAGACGACCGATCTCAGCCGCCGCTCCTTCCTGGTCGGCACCGCTGCAACCGGCCTCGTGCTCGGCTACGCCGCCGTGCCCAGCATCGACCAGGCGCTCGCGGCGCCCGCACCCGCCAATTTCGAGCCGAGCGTCTGGTACTCGATCGCGCCGGACGGTCTCGTCACCGTGACCTGCGGCAAGGCCGATATGGGCCAGCACGTCGCCTCGACCATGGCGCAGATCGTGGCCGAAGAGCTCGGCGCGAACTGGAAGGACATGCGGGTCCAGCTCGCCTCCAACGATCCGAAGTTCAACGATCCCGTGCTGGGCGCGCAGATCACCGGCGGCAGCTGGTCGACGATGATGAACTTCGACGCCATGAGCCGCGCCGGCGCTGCCGGCCGGATCGCATTGACCGAGGCGGCGGCGGCCGCGATGGGCGTGCCGGCCGGTGAGTTGGTGGTGCGCGCGTCCACGATCAGTCATCCGAAGTCGAAGAAATCGATGTCGTTTGCCGACGTGGTGAAGAGCGGCAAGGCGACCAAGACCTTCACGGCGGATGACCTGAAGGCGCTCAAGCTGAAGACGCCCGATCAGTACACCATGATCGGCGTCTCGGTGCCGCAGATCGACATTCCGTTGAAGGTCAACGGCACGGCCAAATACGGCATCGACGTGATGGTGCCGGGCATGGTCTACGGTGCGCTGGTCACCCCACCGGTGCGTTACGGCGCCACCGTGAAGTCGGTCGACGATAGCGCGGCCAAGAAGCTGCCCGGCTTCATCAAGGCCGTCACCCTCGACGACAAGACCGCAACCACGACCGGCTGGGTCGTCGCGGTCGCCAATACCTTCGCGCAGGCGAAGAAGGCGGCCGAGGCGCTGAAGATTAGCTATGACAGCGGCCCGAACGCAAAACTGTCGAGCGAATCGCTGTTCACCGAGGCCAAGCGGCTGCAGGGACTGAGCGATTCCGGCGAGTTCTTCGTCAAGGACGGCGATCCGAACGCGGCGTTCGGCACGGCGGCCAAGGTGCTGGAGGCGGAATACACCACCAACATCAACATCCACGCGCCGATGGAGCCGATGAACGCCACCGCGGAGTTCAAGGGCGACATCCTGCATATCTATTCCGGCAACCAGTTCGCGACGCGCTCCGGTGCGATCGCAGCCGGCGCCGCCGGGATCGATCCGAAGTTCGTGGTGATGCACCAGATGTGGCTCGGCGGCGGCTTCGGCCGGCGTCTCGACGCCGACATGATGGTGCCGGCGGTGCAGGCGGCCAAGGCTGTCGGCAAGCCGGTCAAGGTCATCTACTCGCGCGAGAACGACATGACGATGGACTTCTCGCGTCCGTTGACCTTGCAGAAGGTGAAAGCCGGCATGGACGGCGACGGCAAGATCGTCGCGATGAGCCATGACGTGGTCTCGGCCTGGCCGACCCAGCGCTGGGGAATCCCTGATTTCCTCACGCCATCGGTCGACAAGAAGGGCCCGCTGGACTCGTTCACCGTGAACGGGGCGGACTTCTTCTACACCGTGCCCAACCACTATGTGCGGGCGATCAAGAACGAGATGGCGCACAACGCCACCCCGTCGGGTCAGCTCCGTTCGGTGGCGCCGGGCTGGACGTTCTGGGCGGTCGAAAGCATGATCGACGAGATCGCGCATGCGACCGGCAAGGACCCGGCGCAGCTGCGCATCTCGTTGCTCGACGGCAAGGGCAAGAACGACGGCGGCGCGCAGCGTCTCCGCAACACCTTGCTCGCCGCGATGGGCCTCGCCGGCTACGGCACCAAGCAGCTGCCCAAGGGTGAAGGCATGGGCGTGGCCTGCGTGTCGTCGCAGGAGCGCGCCACGGCGAGCTGGACCGCCTGCGTCGCCCATGTCGCGGTTGCGCCATCGGGCGAGGTGACGGTGAAGAAGCTGACGGTGGCGACCGACGTCGGTACGCAGGTGAATCCCGATGGCATCCGGGCCCAGGTCGAGGGCGCGGCGCTGTGGGGCATGTCGCTTGCGCTGTTCGAGAAGGCGACGTTGAAGGACGGCGGCATCGAGCAGACCAACTTCGACACCTACACGCCGCTGCGGATGAGCCAGCTGCCGGAAGTCGCGGTCAACGTCATCGCCAATGGCGAGAAGGCGACCGGCGTCGGCGAGCCTGCGGTGACGGTGGTGGCGCCGGCGATCGGCAACGCCGTCTTCAACGCGGTCGGCGCCCGCGTCCGCGGCCTGCCGATCACCGCGGAGGCCGTGAAGTCTGCGATGAAGAAGGCTTGATGGCCTGAACGAATGAAGACGCCGGAGAGCGCGACAGCTCTCCGGCGTTTTTTCTTGCGCTTTTTTCTTGACCGGCGCCGCAAAAATTCACGATCCGCCGCTGCTGCCGCCGGCTGACTTTATTTCCGGCCGACCTGATTTTGCTGGCGGATTTTGCGGTCGCTCAAATTGTATCCATTGCGCTTAACCGCCGTTCAGCATCCCCATTAAGTCGGAGGGAACGCATCGTCAGGTAGCGTCCGGCGTCGGTCGTTACCGCGACGGGGATGTCATGACTGCCTTGGCCAATAACCAGACTTCGAAGCGCCGTCTCCTGCTGGCGTCAGATCGAAGCGATCAAAGCAACGAACTCGCCAGCATCCTGCGCTCGGTGGGCGAGGTCGATACCATTCCGACCTCGGATATTCCCGAGCAGCCGGCCCGCGATCTCTCCGGCATCGTCGTCGACATCAACCTGCGCTCGCCCGAAGCCGTGCAACTGGTTCGCGCCAAGCTGCAGGCCGACGCCTATCGCGAGATGCCGCGGTTGTTCGTGCTGGCGGATGCGCTGCATCACGCCTCGATGCAGGCCTGGGCGCTCGGCGCCACCGACACCATCTCGCGGCCGTTCGATGCGCGCGGCATCCTGCAGCGCATCCGCGCCGCATTTCCCGACAACAGCGGCTATGACGAGTCCGATCGCGGCAAGGCGCTCAACCGCGGCGTCGAGGCGGCGCACGGCGTGATGGTCAAGATGTTCGAGCGGATGCGCGCCGGCGAGCCGCTCAAGTTCGAGGACATCGTTGCCGCCGAGAACAAGATCCTCAAGGCGATCAAGCACAATTCGCTGCGCGAATGGCTGACCACGGTCGGCTGCCACCACCAGGAGACCTATCGCCACTGCCTGTTCGTGACCGGTTTCGCGGTGGCGTTCTCGCAGCATCTCGGCATGCGCGAGGACGACCAGCGCCGGCTCGCCCGCGCCGCGCTGCTGCACGATGTCGGCAAGGCCTTCGTTCCGGTTGCGCTGCTCGACAAGCCAAGCGCGCTGACGGTCGAGGAAATGGCCGAGATGCGCGAGCATCCGCGCCGCGGCTATGAAGCGCTGTCGGCGCAGGGCGGTTTTCCGCCGGAAATGCTCGACGTGATCCTGCACCATCATGAATTTCTCGACGGCACCGGCTATCCCAACGGCCTCAGCGGCAACCAGATCAGCGACATCGTCCGCGTCACCACGATCGTCGATGTCTATGCCGCCCTGGTCGAGAAGCGCGCCTACCGGCTGCAGTTCACCCACGCCAAGGCGTTCTCCATGATGGAGGAGATGGGCGGCAAGCTCGACCAGCAATTGCTGCAGGCGTTCCGCCCGGTGGCGTTCGGGCACTATTGAGCCGCAACGGCCTTCGCCGTCATTGCTTCGTCGCTTCGCTCCTCGCAATGACGCGGAGGTGAAGTGTTTAGCCAATCAACGCAAGTCCTCGTCCTTACCTCCGCCTAGATTCCGGTGATCATCGGCGCGACCGATGCTTTGGCGGGTGAGGACGATCATGGACACGGCAACGACCGGGGATCTCGACATCCCCGCAGACATCGCGGCAAGCCTCGTCGATCCGGTCGCCTATGCCGACGATCGCATCCACGACGCCTATCGCTGGCTGCGCGCCAACAATCCGCTCGGCATCGCGCGGCCGGAGAAATTCGATCCGTTCTGGGTGGTGACCAAGCACGCCCATATCCAGGCGATCAGCCGTCAGAACGACCTGTTCCACAATGCCGACCGCCCGACCACGCTGACCAACCAGGCGCTCGAGGAACGCGTTCGCAAGATCACGGGCGGGCCCAATCTGGTGCGCTCGCTGGTGCAGATGGACGCGCCCGACCATCCGAAATACCGCGCGCTGACGCAGGGCTGGTTCATGCCGGCCAATCTCGGCAAGTTCGAAGGCCGCGTCCGCGAGATTGCGCGCGCCACGGTGCAGCGCATGCTCGACCGCGGCGGCGCCTGCGACTTCGTCGAGGACGTCGCGCTCGGCTATCCCTTGCACGTCATCATGGAGATCCTCGGCGTGCCGGAGGCGGACGAGCCGCGCATGCTCAAGCTGACGCAGGAACTGTTCGGCCCGCAGGATCCCGACACGGCGCGCGTTCGTGACGCGCTAAGCGCGGAACAAGTCGCCGTGATGTTGCAGGCGATCATCGCCGACTTCTCGGCCTACTTCCGCAAGATCACCGAAAATCGCCGCCAGAACCCGCGCGACGATCTCGCCACCGTCATCGCCAACGCCAAGATCGGCGGCGACTATATGCCCGAGCACGATCAGACCAGCTATTACATGATCGTCGCAACCGCGGGGCACGACACCACCTCATCCTCGACTGCGGGCGCGATCTGGGCGCTGGCGAACGACCCCGCGGAATTCGCCCGGGTGAAGGCCAACCCGGAATTGATCCCGGGCCTGGTCGACGAGGCGATCCGCTGGATGACGCCGGTCAAGCACTTCATGCGCTCGGCCACCGCCGACACCGAGCTCGGCGGCCGCAAGATCGCAAAAGGCGACTGGCTGATGCTGTGCTACGCCTCGGGCAATCGCGACGAGGAGGTGTTCGAGGAACCCTATCGCTTCCGCAGCGACCGCAAACCCAACCGCCATGTCGCGTTCGGCTATGGCGCGCATCTCTGTCTCGGCCAGTATCTCGCCAAGCTCGAAATGCGCATCCTGTTCGAGGAACTGCTGCCGCATCTGAAATCGCTGTCGCTCGACGGCGAGGTGAAGATGACGCAGGCCTATTTTGTCAACGGCCCGAAGAAGCTGCCGATCCGGTTCGAGGTGAATTGACGCGGCCAGGGCCGCGTCACTCCAGCATCTTCCTTAGCTCGGCCTTAGCCACCTTCTCCAGCGTCGAGCGCGGCATCTCGTCGACGAAGCGGATTTCGCGGGGCACCTTGAAGTCGGCGAGCGCCGAGCGGCAGGCGGCCATCACCTTGTCGTGCAGATCGGCGGGCAACGCCGCGACGCCGGTCTGCGGGATGATGAAGACGACCGGCACCTCGTCCAGCATCGGGTGCTTCTTCGCCTCCACGGCGGCTTCGCGGACCCCCGGCACCACTGCGATCACCTGTTCGATCTCGGAGGCCGCGACATTCTCGCCGCCGACCTTCAGCATGTCCTTGGAGCGATCGCCGAACCTGATGTAGCCGCGCTCGAGCAGCGTGACGCGGTCGCCGGTGACGAAATAGCCGTGCTCGTCAAAGCTTTCGTGCGTCGCCTTCTCGTTGTGCAGATATTCGGCAAACAGCGACAGGCCGGGAATGCCCTTGATCAGGAGATTGCCGGTCTCGCCGACGCCGGTCGGCGTGCCGTCATCATTGGTGATGCGAATTTCGTATTCCGGTGCAGCGCGGCCGATCGACATCGGCGTGTTCGGCTGGTCGACTTCGCCGATGATGCCGTGGGTGATGGTCTCGGTCATGCCCCACCAGCCGATGATCTTGACGCCGAACACCGCGAATGCCGGCGGCTCGTTCACCGCGGTGCCCCAGAGCCTGAACTTGTGATTCCTGGGGATCTCCTGCTCGAGCAGCGCCTTCATGCAGAACGGGATCGTCGAGGTCCAGGTCGCGCCGTGCTCGAGCGCCACCGGCCAGAACCGGCTTGCCGAGAAGCGCGGCTGGATCACGCAGGTCGAGCCGACCCACAGGCTCGCCAGCATCGAATAGGCCAGCGCGTTGGTGTGAAACAGCGGCAGATAGGTCTGGTGCACGTCGGTTGCGTGCAGGTCCTGATGCGCGGCATTGATCTTGGCGCCCCACAATGCGTTGGCGTGGGTCCACAGCACCGCCTTCGGCCGCGATGTCGTGCCCGACGTGTATTGCACGCTGCAGGGGGCGAGCGGATCGGTCGGGCGCTGCGGCCGGTCGGCGCTGTCGGCAAACAGCGCTTCAAAGCTGTCGCCGCGCGCGGGCGCCTGTGCCGGCGCTTGCCCGGCATCATGCGAGGTCACCGCGATCCAGCGCAGGCCCTTGCAGTTCGTGGCAAGCAGTTCGGCATAGGCCGGCTGGGTGATCGCAGCGACCGCGCCGCAATGGCCGGCAAAATACTCGATCTCGGCCGCAGCCGAGCGGGTGTTGGTGGTGACGGCGATGGCGCCGAGCTCGACGCAGGCGAACCATGACGTGATCGCCTCGATGCAGTTGTCGAGATGGATCAGGACATAGTCGCCCTGCCGGATGCCGCGCCTGGCGAGGCCCGCGGCCAGTGCGCCGACACGCTCATGGAATTCGCCGTAGCTCCAGCGCCGCGCCGGCGCATCGAACGGGGCCCAGATCAGGAACGGATGATCGCGGCGCACCTCGGCGCGCATCCGGAGCAGCCACGGCACGTCGAGCCCCGCAAACGGTCCCACGACGCCCGGCACTGGCTTTGAATTGGTCATATGTCCTCCCGCGCGCCGCTTCAGCGGCTGCTTGCTTGTTCTTGTCGGCAGCCTTTGTGCCACCGTGCACGGCTACGGGCAAATCCAGATGTTATTCCGCGGGGCGCAACACCGCGAACCGCAGGCGCGCAATTGCGCGTCATTGTTCGGTGCTTCGCTTGGCTCGCAATGACGGGGAGAGTTACCTCGAGTCAATCCTGATACGACGAGATCTCGATCAGGCTGCCGTCGGGGTCGCGGCAATAGACCGAGCGCAGCGCGCCGCGCGCGCCCTGCTTGGCCACCGGGCCTTCCTCGATCTTGACGCCGTTGGCCTTCAGATGCGCGACCACTTCCTCCGGTGTGCTCGAGGTCAGGAAGCAGAGATCGTCGCTGCCCGCCGCTTCGTGATCGGCGGTGAACCAGTCCACCTTGTCGGCATCGCGCGGCCGCACATTGATCTTCTGGTTGCCGAACACCAGCGAGGTGCGCGGTGTCTTGCCGTTGCCGGGGTCGAACACCTTCACCTCCATGCCGAGGATCCTGCTGTACCAGGCAACCGAGCGCACGACATCGGTGACATTGATCACGAGATGGTCGAGCCCATTCACCTTGACGGACATGCGCGATCCTTTTCGGTCCAGAGCCTCAATGCAAGAATTCGGCGCTTCGGTTCTGATGCAATCAGAGCCGAAGCTTAGCCTTTCGTCGCGGTCGGTGGCGCACGTGTCGCACTGGCCGCACCAGACATTGTTTGTTAAAACCGCGCCGCACGCAACGCAACAGAAACGGGCAGGGCGCCAAACCCTGCTGGATCGGGAGAAACTTCATGATTTCACGCCGTACCGCGCTGGGCCTGATCGGGTCGGGGATTTCGACATTCGCGATCGGCCGCGCGTCCGCCGCCGACTATCCGGCGCGGCCGGTGCGCTGGATCGTGGGCTATCCGCCCGGCGGCGCCACCGACATCATCGCGCGGCTGGTCGGGCAGCGGTTGTCGGAGAAGCTCGGCCAGCAATTCGTGATCGAGAACAAGCCGGGCGCCGGCAACAATATCGGCACCGAGGCTGCGATCAACGCCGAGCCGGACGGCTACACCGTGCTGCTGGTCAATCCGGCGAACTACATCAACGCCTCGCTCTACGCCAATCTGAAGTTCAACTTCGTGCGCGACGTCGCGCCGGTGGCCTCGTTCAACCGCGTGCCGAACGTGATGACGGTCAACAAGGACGTGCCGGCGAAGAACGTCGCCGAATTCATCGAATACGTGAAGGCCAATCCCCGCAAGGTCAACATGGCCTCGTCCGGCAACGGCACCTCGGTGCATCTGTCCGGCGAGATGTTCATGTCGATGACCGGCTGCAAGATGCAGCACGTGCCGTACCGCGGCGCCGCGCCTGCGATCACCGACATGCTCGGCGGCCAGGTGCAGGTGATCTTCGACAACATGCCTTCGATCATCCAGCACATCCGTTCCGGTTCGCTGCGCGCGCTTGGCGTGACGACGACCGAGCGCTCCTCGCGGTTGCCCGACGTACCCGCGATCGCCGAGACCGTGAAGGGCTATGAAGCGAGCGCGCTGTTCGGCATGGGCGCGCCGAAGAACACGCCGAAGGAGCTGATCGCCAAGCTCAACAGCGAGATCAACGCCGTTCTTGCCGAACCCGACATGCGCAAGCGTCTGGTCGAGCTCGGCGGCGACTCGCTGATCGAGACGCCGGACGCCTTCGGCAACGACATCAAGGCCGAGACCGACAAATGGAAGAAGGTGGTCGAGTTCGCCGGCCTCAAGGTCGAGTAGACCTCGCACGCCTGGCGGCGCGGGGAGGTCCTTCAGGGACCTTGCCCGAGACGCCGCACTTCACTAACTGCGGCATCTCGGGAAGTCGGAGTGATTCGGATCATGCGCAGATCGCAATTGACAGTGCTTGTCCTTGCAACGATGACGCTTGCCGGTGCGGCGAGCATCGCGCCTGCATCCGCCGATCCCTATGACTATCCGTGGTGCGCGCAGGGCCCGAGCCTCGGCTATCCCGGCGAATGCGCCTACCGAACCTACGAGCAATGTCTCGCGAGCGTGTCCGGGCGGTACCTCTATTGCGGGGAAAATCCGCGCTTCTTGTTCAGCGCGCCACCGCCGCCGCGCCGGTATCATCGGCGGCACCGGACGGTCTATCCCGACTAGCGAATTTTCAGAGCCAGCTCCGCGCAAGATGGCTCTCGTAGACGTTCCCGACGCCCGTTTTGGCGGTGAGTCCATCTTCGCGCGATCGTGAAGGCGGGCGCTTGACGCCGCGCCGTTTGCGTCTATACTAAACCGTATGGTTAAGTATCAGGACGAGACGCTGGACCGCACCTTCGCGGCGCTTTCCGATCCCACCCGCCGGGCGCTGCTGGCGCGGCTCGGCGAGCAGGACAGCCTGTCGGTAAGCGAGCTGGCGCAGCCATTCGCGATGTCATTGCCGGCGATCATGAAGCATCTCGACGTGCTCACGGATGCGGGCCTGGTCGCGCGCGAAAAGACCGGCCGCACGGTGGCGTGCCGGCTCACCGCAAGGCCAATGGAGCAGGCGATGAACTGGCTCAATCGCTATGCGCAATTCTGGTCCGACAATCTCGACCGCCTTGCCGCTTTTGTGGAGGAAGACCCATGGTCAATCAATCGGCCAACAAGCCCGCAGTCGCCGCCGACGCCGGCCTCGCAGCGCGTCCAAGCCTCACTCTCACCCGGCGGCTCCGCGCGCGGCCGGAAAAAGTCTACGCCGCGTGGACCGAGCCGGAAAACCTAGCGCGGTGGTTCGGTCCCGGGCAGGTCAAGCCCGGCACGACCCAGGCCGAGCTCGATGTCCGCGTTGGCGGACGCTACCGGATCAAGTTCACCGGTACCAACGGGGAATATCACGAGGTCGGCGGCATCTATCGCGAGGTGGTGCCGAACGAAAAGCTCGTGTTCAGCTGGGCCTGGCATTCGACCCCGGAGCGCGAGTCCGAGGTGACGGTATCGATCAAGCCCGATGCCGGCGGCACGTTGCTCACTTTCCATCACGCGCAGTTCGTCGATGAGACCGCCCGCGACAACCACCAGCGTGGCTGGACCGAATTTCTCGGCAATCTCGAACACTTCGTCGACGCCTGAACAGGGAGCATCCCAAGGAGAACCCCATGCAACAGCACAACATCGTGTCGCGCGAGGAATGGATTGCGGCCCGCAAGGCGCTGATGGCGCGCGAGAAGGAGCTGACGCAAGCCCGCGAAGCGCTGAGCCGGCAGCGCCGCGAACTGCCCTGGGTCAAGGTCGACAAGGACTATGTGTTCGACGGACCCGATGGCAAGGTGACGCTCGGCGATCTCTTCAAGGGCAGGCCGCAGCTCGTGGTGCAGCACGTGATGTTCGCGCCGGACTGGGACGAAGCGTGCAAGAGCTGCTCGTTCTGGGTCGATGGCTTCGAGCGCATGGTTCCGCATCTCGCCGCGCGCGACACCACGATGATCGCGATCTCGCTGGCGCCGCTCGCCAAGCTCGAGGCGTTCAAGAAGCGGATGGGCTGGACCTTCGATTGGATATCGTCCGGCGACAATGATTTCAACTATGACTATGGCGTCTCGTTCACGCGTCAGCAGATCGACGCAGGGAACGCGCAATACAATTACGGCACGACCCCGCTCTACGGGCCCGAGCTGCCCGGTATCAGCGTCTTCTTCCGCGACGAGACCGGCACCGTCTTCCACACCTATTCCACCTTCGCGCGCGGCCTCGACATGATGAATGCGGCCTATCACTATCTCGACCTCACGCCGCTCGGCCGCCATGAGGAGGGCTTGCCCTATCCGATGGATTGGGTGCGGCTACGTGACCAGTACCAACCGGCGTCGGTTCAGGCATCCTGCTGTCACTCCTGATCGTCATTGCGAGCGAAGCGAAGCAATCCATCGCGCAGCAAGCGTCGAAATGGATTGCTTCGTCGCGGAGCCTGTCATCGGGCGCGCATTCGCGCGACCCGTTGGCTCCTCGCAATGACGGTCGAATGATCGAAGGAAACGCCAATGCCCTACGTCGATGGTTTCGTCGTCGCCGTGCCGAAAAAGAAACTCAAAGCCTATGCGCAGCTCTCGAAGAAGGCCGGCAAGGTCTGGCGCGAGTATGGTGCGCTGGATTATCGCGAATGGGTCGCCGACGACGTCAAGCCGGGCAAATGGACGTCGTTTCCGCAAAGCGTGAAACTGAAGGCCGGCGAAACCGTCGTGTTCGCCTGGATCACCTACAAGTCGCGCGCCCAGCGCGACCGGATCAACGCCAAGGTGATGGCCGATCCGCGCCTGGCGTCGATGGGCAAGGGCGACGTTCCGTTCGATGCCAAGCGGATGATCTATGGCGGCTTTGCGAGCCTCGTGAAGGTGTGAGGCGGCGCACATTCGCCGCAATCGGTGCGGTAACCGGCCGTTAAGCATGCCGATCGGCAGGCGGCGCGATGCCGCTTGCGTTTACTTGGTGATCCCGTATACTTTGCAATACAAAGTTCGGGCGAATCATGCGCGACCTCGACAAGGCGTTGGCCGACATTCTCGCGATCCGCAACCAGATTGCGGCCGGAACCGCATTCCGCGGCTACGGGCCGGCGACGGTTGCCGCCACCAGCGGCATCGCGCTCGTCACGGCGCTTGCGCAATATCTCTGGCTCGACGATCCGACCGGGCATCCGATCGCGTTCCTCGCGGGCTGGGCGGCGGCCGCGCTGCTGTCCGCGGGGTTGATCTGGACCGAGATGCAGGCGCGCTCGCGGCGGCATCATTCCGGCCTCGCCGACGCGATGGTGCAGCAGGCGATCGAGCAGTTCGTTCCAGCGGCGATTGCCGGCGTGCTGCTCGCGATCCTGCAATGGAAGTTCGCGCCCGAGACGCTGTGGATGCTGCCCGGCCTGTGGCAGGTGCTGGTCAGCCTCGGCGTGTTCGCCTCGGTCCGCCTGCTGCCGCGCACCATTGCGTTCGGTGGCGCCTGGTATTTCCTGTCCGGCTTCACGGTGCTGCTGATCGCAAGCCAGAGCCACGCGCTGTCGCCCTGGACCATGGGACTGCCCTTCGCGATCGGCCAGTTGCTGATCGCAGCACTGTTGTATTTCGCTTCCGGAGGCCATGATGCCGAAGACTGACATGACCGGCGCGCCATTCGCCTATGATGGCCTCGACCGCGTCATCCACGAGAAGGCGCGGCTCGGCTTGCTGACCTCGCTGATGGCGCATCCGAAAGGGCTCGCTTTCGCCGATCTGAAGCAGCTCTGCGGCCTGACCGACGGCAATCTCAGCCGGCATCTGCAGGTGCTGCAGGAGGCCGGCCTCGTCGACGTCATCAAGGGCTATGAAGGCAATCGCCCGCACACCACCTGCCGCCTGACCAAGAGCGGCCGCCGCCGCTTCCTCGATTATCTCGCCGTGCTCGAGCAACTGGTGCGCGATGCGGCCAAGGCCGCCGGCACGGCTGAAAAGTCCGCCGGCAAGCCTGAAAAAGCAGCCGGCAAGGACGAAGGCGCGTCTGCCCGCCTTGGCATCCAGCCGGTTTGATCATCCCATTTTTTGTCCGGAGACTTTGTGATGCAAAGCAACGTTGCGCTCAAGCCGGAGGTCGCCATGCGGCTCCACGTCGGCATCATCATGGACGGCAACGGCCGCTGGGCGACGCGGCGCGGCCTGTCGCGGCTACGCGGCCATGAGGCAGGCGTCGAGGCGATCCGCCGCATTGTCGAGGCCGCGCCGGACCAGGGCGTCGGCACGCTGACGCTCTATGCTTTCTCGAGCGACAATTGGCGCCGTCCGAAGGCTGAAGTCACGGCGCTGATGGGGCTGTTGCGGTTCTACCTCGCCAACGAGATCGCAGCCCTGATGCGCAACGGCGTCCGCCTCACCGTGATCGGCCGCCGCGACCGGCTGCCCGACGGCATCGCGACCGCGATCACGCGCGCCGAGGCCGCGACCGCCGACGGCACCACGCTGCATCTGCGCATCGCGATCGACTATTCGGCGCGCGATGCGATCCTGAACGCGGCCGCGCGTGCCGCCGGCGTCGGTCAGCTGAACCGCGAGACGTTCGCCGATCTCATCACCGGCGAGGCCGGCCTGCGTGACGTCGACCTGATCATCCGCACCTCGGGCGAGAAGCGGCTGTCGGATTTCCTGCTCTGGGAAGGCGCCTATGCCGAGTTGCACTTCACCGAGCGGATGTGGCCCGAATTCGACGCCGACGATCTCGCCGACGCGCTCGCTTCCTTCCATCGCCGCGAGCGCCGCTTCGGCGGGCTGACCGCGATCGCGCCGGCGGAGGTGCCGAACCTCTAGAGCGGGATGGGGTTAGGTTGAATCGATTTGGGATTCCCAAATCGGTGTGTTTCTGATTCACCATGCTGACTGGGTTGGAGGCCAGCATGGATGGGCAAGCCTTATTCTCTGGATCTTCGCAAGCGAGTCGTGTCGGCGATCGAGGGCGGGATGTCTCGCAATCAGGCGGCCAAGCAGTTTGGGGTCGCGATCAGCACCGCAATCGGTTGGATGCAGCGGGTCGAGGAGACCGGCAGCGTTGAGCCTGGCCAGATGGGCGGTCATAAGCCGAGGGCGGTTTCGGGAGACCACGCGGCTTGGCTGTCGCAGCGGATCAAGGACGGCGATTTCACTATACGGGGGCTCGTTGCCGAGCTTGCTGGACGCGGCCTGAAGGTCGACTATCACTCGGTGTGGGACTTCGTGCATGCCGAGAAGCTAAGCTTCAAAAAAAAGCGTGGCGGCTGGCGAACGGGATCGACCCGCGGTCGCGCGGCGGCGAGCCCAGTGGACAAAATATCAAGGGCGCGTCGAAGCTGAGCGGCTCGTCTTCATCGACGAGACATGGACCAGAACCGATATGGCGCCTTTGCGTGGATGGGCACCGCGCGGGCACAGACTTCCTGCCACGGTTCCCCACGGTCGCTGGAAGACCATGACCTTCCTGGCGGCCCTGCGCCATGACCGGATCGATGCGCCATGGTTCATCGAGGGGCCGATCGATGGCGTGAGCTTTCGCACCTATGTCGAGAAGGTTCTTCTGCCTGTCCTTCGATCCGGCGATATCGTCGTCTTGGATAACCTCGGTAGCCACAGGAGCAAAGCAGTTCGCCAACTCATCCGTTCGGTCGGCGCCAAACTCTTCTTCCTGCCCAAATACTCGCCCGACCTGAACCCGATCGAACAGGTCTTTGCCAAGCTCAAGCATCTGCTCCGCAAAGCTGCCGCGCGAACCGTCGACGCGGTCTGCGCCGCAATCGGCCACGCACTCGACGCCTTCACCCCCGAGGAATGCGCCAATTACCTGAAAAATTCAGGCTATCGAACTTAATGCCATCACGCTTTAGCGTGTCAAGCCGCGCCTGCGGCTCTCTTCTCAAACCCGGCCGGGGGGTCGGGCTCTCCTACCACACAATGCGGGGACGAACGATCACGCCAACCAAAGCGGGAGCGATCATCCATGCGCATTCTTCTCGTCAACGTGCCTCACCCTGCGATCGGCAGCCGGATTCCGGACGACCATCTGCCGCCGCTCGGCCTGCTATCGATCGGCGGGCCATTGATCGACGACGGACACGACGTCCGTCTTCTCGATGCCGAGTTCGGGTCGATGCCGGTCGAAGCCATGGTGGCGGAGGCATCGCGGTTTTCGCCGGATGCCGTCCTGTTCGGTCATTCCGGCTCGACGTCGGGCCATCCTGTCATCGCCGAGGTCGCGCAGGCCGTCGTCAAGGCCGTCCCCCATGTGCGGATCGTCTATGGCGGGGTGTTTCCGACCTATCATTGGCGCGAGATCCTGCGCGAGGAGCGCTACGTCACCGCGATCGTGCGCGGTGAGGGCGAAGAGACCGCGCGGCGTCTGATGCGGGCGCTGGAGACCGGCGGCGATCTGCGCATCATCAACGGCATCGCATTCCGCGATGACTATGGGCCGCGCGTGACGCCGCCTGCGCCTGTGATCCGCGATCTCGACGCCTATCGAATCGGCTGGGAGTTGATCGATCATAACAGCTACAGCTATTGGGGCGGCCTGCGCGCGGTCGTCGTGCAGTTCTCGCGCGGCTGCCCGCATCTCTGCAATTATTGCGGTCAGCGCGGTTTCTGGACGCGATGGCGGCATCGCGATCCCGTGCGTTTCGCCAAGGAGCTGGCGCGGCTCTATCGCGAGCACGGCGTCAAGGTGATCAACTTCGCCGACGAGAATCCGACCGTCTCGAAGAAGGCCTGGCGGACATTTCTCGAAGCCCTGATCGCGGAGAATGTCGACCTGATCCTGGTCGGCTCGACCCGCGCCGACGACATCGTGCGCGATGCCGACATCCTGCATCTCTACAAGAAGGCGGGCTGGCAGCGCTTCCTGCTCGGCATGGAGAACACCGACGAGAAGACGCTGGAGCTGATCCGCAAGGGCGCGACCACCACGATCGATCGCGAGGCGATCCGCCTGATGCGCCAGCACGGCATCCTGTCGATGGCAACCTGGGTGGTCGGCTTCGAGGAAGAGACCGATCGCGATCACTGGCGCGGGCTGCGGCAGCTTCTGTCCTACGACCCCGATCAGATTCAGATGCTCTATGTCACGCCGCATCGCTGGACGCCGTACTTCCGGCTCGCGTCCGAGCGGCGCGTGATTCAGACCGATCGCCGGCTCTGGGATTACAAGCATCAGGTGCTTGCGACACGGCACATGCCGCCGTGGCGCGTGCTGCTTTGGTTCAAGTTCACCGAGATGGTGCTGCAAAGCCGCCCGAAGGCCCTGCTCCGCGTGCTGTTTCACCGCGATGCCGGACTTCGCCATGCGATGCGCTGGTACACGCAGATGGGACGCCGGGTCTGGCCGCACGAAATTCTCGGCTTCCTGCGCGACAAAAGGCTGAAGAAAGGGCCGACGGTGCAGGAATTTTGGGGCGCGCCACAGGATATGGAAGAGGAATCGATGTCGTCGCAGCGGCCCGAGCGCCGCGTCGGGACATCGCGCGCAGCGTAAATCGATACCGTTGCGCCGGGTCTGGATAACTGGCGCTGATGACTGGACCTTGGAGTCATCAGCGCGATAATTTCCGGAGCGGCTGCGCAGAACAAGAAGAACCGTGGCGGTCGAGGCGTCGAGTTGAGCATCCAAGTTGCGATTCTGAAAATATTGGCCAGTCACGTCACCGGCAGGGCCACACTCGATTCACTCAAGCACGACCTCGCCATTCTCTCGTCAAGCGGCGACGATTGGCATGCGCGGATCAAGCGGCTGGCGTCGCGGGTTCCCGAGCTCGATATCTTCAGCAGCTTCTATGTGCTGCGTGACGTCGAAGGCTGGCAGATCACATCGGCCGGACGCGAGTTCCTGCAGGCGCTGGAGGCCGTGACGCAAGACAATCTGTCGCCCGCCCCGACGGACGACAGCGCGATCCGCGCCGAGGGCGAGCTCATCGTGGTCGGTCATCGCTTCAGGAATCGAATGCGAACGCAGCGCGATTCGGAGCAGGGCGCATCGCCACGCCGCCGGCCGTTCCGCGAGCCGCATTGAACCTCGCCGCGTTGCGCGCGACCTAATCTCGGGGTGTGGCTCTGGAGGTCGCCAATGACTGCTTTGGCTCAATCGATTGCTCGCGCGTTTGCGGCCAATTCGCTTCGGAGCAGCATCGCCCGGCATGCTCTGCTGTTCCTCTTGGCGGTGTTGTTCGTCGCGGCGTTGCGGGCAAGCTATGGCCTCGATCTTAGCGCGGGGTTTTTCTGAAGCATGATCCGGAAAAGTGTGAAGCGGTTTTCCGAAGAGATCATGCTCAAAAAGGCAGCGCGACGAATTGTCCGGCGGCACGTCATATTGGGTTAACCGGCTCGGGATAGCTAAGCGCACGCTTTCCTTGCATCTCGAACCCGGGCCGATCTCCCATGGATAAGCCGATGCGCTGCCAGTGCGGCAGGACGCGCACCATCGTGCTCGACAGGCATTTCCGCACCGCGCTGGTCTGCCTGACATGCGATGAGATCGAGCTGGCAGGGCCGGCCAGGCCGGAGCAAGAGCCGCAGGAACAGGTGTTGACCGCACGATAGCGCGGTCGTCTTCGGCGCCGAAACCCGCTAGGTTCCGTCTGACGAAACGGACCAAAGCGAAACCCGATGCCGCATCCTTCCGATACCACCGCCGTAACCGCCGCCAGCGTAACTCTTGCCGACGTGCGCCGCGCCGCCGAAACCATCAAGGGCGCGGTCATGGTCACAGCGTGCAACGAGAGCCGCACGCTGGGCGAGATCTGCGGCTGCCGCCTGTTCCTCAAATTCGAGAATTTGCAGTTCACCGCGACCTTCAAGGAGCGTGGTGCGCTCAATCGCCTGCAGGCGCTGTCATCAGACGAGCGCAAGCGCGGGGTGATCGCGATGTCGGCCGGCAATCATGCCCAGGGCGTGGCCTATCACGCCAAACGGCTCGGCATTCCCGCCACCATCGTGATGCCGATCGGCACGCCGATGGTGAAGATCGAGAACACCAGGCGGCACGGCGCCGAGGTCATCATCACCGGACAGACGCTCGAAGAATGCTTTGCGTTTGTCAGCGTGCATGCCGCGCAGCACGGCCTCATCCTGGTGCATCCCTATGACGATCCCCTGATCATTGCCGGCCAGGGCACGATCGGGCTCGAAATGCTCGCGGCAGTGCCGGAGCTCGACATTCTGGTGGTGCCGATCGGCGGCGGCGGGCTGATCTCGGGCATCGCCACGGCCGCAAAGGGGCTGAAGCCGTCGGTGCAGATCGTCGGCGTGCAGGCGCAGCTCTATCCATCGATGCACAATGCCGTCAGGGGCGAGCAGCTGCCGATGCGCGGCGACACGCTCGCCGAGGGCATCGCGGTCAAGTCGCCCGGGCAGATCACCACCAAAATTGTCCGCGAGCTCGTCGACGACATCATCCTGGTCAGCGAGGACGAGATCGAGCGCGCGGTCGCAACCCTGATCTCGATCGAGAAGACGGTCGTCGAGGGCGCCGGCGCCGCCGGCCTCGCGGCGGTGCTTGCTGCACCGGAGCGCTTCGCCGGCAAGTCAGTCGGCCTCGTGCTGACCGGCGGCAATATCGACACCAGGCTGATCGCCTCGGTCCTGACCCGCGAGCTCGCCCGCGAGGGACGGCTCACGCAACTGGCGCTCGACATCGTCGATCGGCCCGGACAGCTGGCGGCGGTGTCGATCCTGCTTGCGGACGCCGGCGCCAACATCATCGAGGTCTCGCACCAGCGCACCTTCTCCGATCTGCCGGCCAAGGCGACGCTGCTTGAGCTCGTGATCGAAACCCGCGACCGCGCCCATCTGGAAGATGTGCTGACGAGGCTCAGCGCCGAAGGATTCGCGGTGCGGGAGAGCTAGCGACGTGTTGCTCGACGCACGAGTCGATCCAGTCAACCCGTCATCCTGAGGTGCGAGCCTTGCGGCGCGATTGCGCCGCTGGGCGAGCCTCGAAGGATGAATCGGCCACCAGCGGGGCCGTCGATCCTTCGAGACGCGCGCAAGAGCGCGCTCCTCAGGATGACGGGGGTAGGTTCTCGGACGGGGCTCAATCGTCGCCCGCTGCCAACTAGGCGAGCTTCGCGATCGTGTTGATATTCCGTGCGGTGCCCTGGACGGCGGCGGGGATCTTCAGCTTCGAGCGGCCCATGCCGCTGCTGCCATAGGCGACATAGATCTCGCGCTTGCCGAGCCGCATCTGTTCGTCCTGCTGGCCTTTGACGTCTTTCAGGGCGTTCCTGGCCGGCGGCTCGTCGAGGAAGATCGCCACCGTCGTGTTCGGCGGCTCGTTCGGAAACGGATTGGCCTGCAGCACCGCGGCGATCTCGTCGGCGCTCCTGACCACGACGCCGACCGGCTTGCCGGCATAGGCCTGCAGCCGCTTCTCCAGCGCGGCCTTGACCTTTGCAGCTGCGAGCTTCGAGGAGAACACGACATTGCCGCTGGCGATATAGGTCAGCACGTCGGCAAATCCCGCGTCGATGCACATCGCCTTCAATTCGGTCATCGGCAGCTTGCCGGTGCCGCCGACATTGACTGCGCGCAACAGGGCGACGTAACGCGGCATCACGGCCTCACGTCAGCAGCAGCGCCATGCCGGGATCGCCCTTCTGCATCGCGCGCTGATAGGCCGGGCGCGCGGCAATGCGGCCGAGATAGTCCCTGATGTTGGGGCGGCGGCCGAGGTCGTAGGGCAGGAAATAGCGCATGGTCGTGAGCGAGAAGCCGATCATGATGTCGGCCGTCGTGAATTCGTCGCCCGCGAGATAGCGCGCGCCACCGACCCGCGCTTCGATCAGATCGAACGAGCGGTCGACCCGCGCCTTGGTCGCCACCAGCATCGGATTGTCGGCCGCGAGGTTGAGGCGGTTCAGGATCATGCTGCGGCCCATCTGCGCCTGCAGCGTGCCATTGGCGAAGTGAAACCAGTACAGGAATTGCGCAAGATCAGGATGGTCTGATGTCAGCGTCAGCCGTCCGTTGCCGTATTTGGCGGTGATGTACTCGACGACCGCACCGGACTCGGCCAACACCAGATCGCCGTCGGTGATGACGGGCGCGGTGCCGATCGGGTGCAGCGCCTTGTAGTCGGCCGGCGCGAGCATCGTGACGGGATCGCGCGCGTAACACTTCAGCTCATAGGCGATCTCCAGCTCCTCGCAGAGCCAGATGATCCGTTCCGATTGCGACTTGCCGAGATGATGGACAGTGAGCATGCGTGCTCCTTATCAGGCGGCCGCTTTCTTCTTCGCGGGCTTCTTCTCAGATTTGTTCTCAGGTTTGCTCTCGGGTTTCTTGGCCGGCGCTGGCTCTTCCATCGCCTTCTTCATGGCGCGGGCATAGGCGTCGGCTGCGTTCTCCGCCGAATTCTGCAACCGCTTGGCGGTCGCGGTGGCGTTCAGGATCGTGCTCTTGGCGAGGTGGCGGAAGCGCGCCTTGGTCTCCTTGTCCTTGGCCTTGGCCGCGCGCGCGACCCAGACGGCCTGGCGCTTCTTCGCGGCCGCCATCACGGCCTTGGTCTGCGCTCTTGCGGTTTGCCGGATGACGGCGTCGAGGTCGGCTTCGGCCATTCAGATGCACTCATTGACTGGACAGGCGCCGGACGGGCGCACGGATGGAAGGGGAGCTATCACTAGCGCAACCGGCGCCGTTTGAACATCTGGTCCTTTAGCGATCGCCGGCGGATGCCGCCACCGTCTGCTGCGACGATGCCGGCATCACCGGCCAGGCTATCGGGCGCGCCGTTCGGCATGATATAGCGGCGCGGCCCGGCTATCGGGCTGCGCAGTCCAATCGAGGTTTCGATGCACGCAATCAGCCGAAGGAGCCTGCTTGGCGGCCTTGCTTTGCTGGCCGCATCGCCTTCGCTTGCGGCGGTGCCGGCGGAGACGCGGAGCGTCGATGCCAGTGAAGGCCGCGTCGCGTTCAACCATTTTGCTTCCGGGCGCACCGGCAAACGGCCGGCCGTGCTTGTCCTGCACGGCTCGCGCGGCTTCGATCTCAGGCCGCGGGCCTATGAGCGTTATGCCAATGCACTGACCGCGGACGGCATCGACGCCTATTTCGTTCGCTACTACACGCCGGCCGACGAGCAAGCGTTCGAGACGATGCACACGCACGTGATCCGCGAGGCCTATGAGACTGGGCGCTTCGATGTCTGGGCCGCGCGGGTCTCGTCCGTGGTGACCGCGGTGCTGGCGGGCGCGGACAGTTCCGGCCGGATCGGGCTGCTCGGCTTCTCGCTTGGCGGCTATGTTGCCGCGGCCGCGGCGGCCCGCGACGAGCGGGTGGCTGCGCTGGCCGTGCTGTATGGCGGCATGCCCGACAAGGTTGTGCCAGAGGTCAAGCATCTGCCGCCGATGATCGAGTTGCACGGCGAGGCCGACCGCAACGTGCCGCTCGCCAAGGGCGAGGAGCTCGTCGGTCTCGGCAAGTCGGTCGGTGCCGCGGCGGAGATCGTCCGATACCCGGGCAAGGCGCACGGTTTCGACTTCGCGGACAATGATCCGATGACGGCCGATGCCGTCGGTCGTGTTGCCGGCTTTTTCCAGGCGCGCCTGAACGTGGCCTGAGGCCCTACCGCCCCAAAATCCGAGAACTGCGCGACGCTTTGTTTAGTCCGCGGACGGACCCGGCGGCACCTTGGCGCCGGCGAGCAGTCCGGCCAGCTCCACCTGCCGGCCGAGCCCGGTCTTCGCCAGCACGGCCTTGAGCTGGTTGCGCACGGTTTCGCGGGAGATGCCGAATGCGACGGCGATCGCCTCGACGGTTCGTCCCTCGCCGATGCCGCGCGCGACGCGCGCTTCCGCCGGCGTCAGGTCGAACAGGCCCTGCAACACCTCCGCGGTCGGCACCTCGGCCGGTACCACCGGCGTCACGATCACGATCGCCAGCGCGCGATCGAACAGGTCACGCGCCGAACCGTGGATCGGGACCAGATGCACGATCAGCGGCGGGCGATCGTCCTGTGCCGCGATCGGCACCGAGCGGACCTCGACGGTGATCAGCCCCTGATCGAGCGCTGCAAGCGCCTGGGCGAACAGCGCGTCGGCGGTGGGCGCCGCCAGCGCCAGGCGCTCGGCGCGATCCTGCATCACGTCGGGCACCAGGCGGTCGAACAGCGTGTTGGCCGCCATCAGACGGCCGCCGCGCCGCAGCACGGCCGCGGGCAGTCCGAGCATCGCCAGCGACTCGGTTGCCGCCCTGGCGCGCTCCATCCCGAGCCGGGCCGACAGCAATGCGGCACGCGCCAGGTGCGGGCGCAGCGCATCGAGCTGCTCGATCGCTTCCGGCTCGATCGGTCCGTGCTGGTATTCGCGCTCGACGCTGTAGATCAGCATGTCGCCGCTCGGCACCGGGATTGCGGTGCCGGCACCCCAGCCGAGCCCACGCGGCCGGAAGAACTCGCGGATCTGGAAATCCTGCTGCACCTCCTCGGGCGTATCGAACACGTCGATGTCGCGCAGGAAGCCGGCATGGTTGGCCGCGAGCAGGCGCGGCAACCGCCCGTTGCGCTGGTGCCAGCCGCCTTCGACATAGGCCGCCGTGTCGTCGTGCATGTCGGGGGATGCGATCCATCGGACGTCATGCGGAGCCGCCGTCAGCAGCACGGTACCGCGCGCACGGGCGATCCCGCCGACCTGATGCAGGACGTTCGGCCACAACTCGGGGAGGACGGCGGCCTCATAGGCCAGTTCAATCAGACGCTCGTGCAGGTCATTCGTCATCGGCCATCCCGACAAACTTGTTAACCAATAGATAAACCCTTCGGCCTCGGAAATATTGCGTAGAGCAATTCGGCCCAGCCCACGAGTCCGGGCTATTCCGGTACGTCGAAGGGCATCATGGTGAATCCCCGCGTTTCGCCGGTCTTGTTTGCGACCCTCGCGCAGATGTGCCGGGCGTTGCTCGTTTGGCTGCGGCTCGGTCCGCGGCCGGCCAAAGTCGCTGAGGTCAATCCCAAAACCCGACAAGCAAGACCTGACGATCAAGACCCGACAATCGAAGTCCGGCGATGGCGCCTCTGCCTTGTATGGCGGAATTGAAGCCGCGCGACAGTCAGAAATATCCTGAAGCGTCTCGAAACGTGTTCGGCGTGTATCGTCGATGCGTTCGGCCTTCCAGCGTGGCGGGATTGCAACGCCGCGCGCGATCATTCGACGATGAACATCCTTTAATTTGTGTCCGCGCGATCTGTGGCGCCTGCTAGGGCCACGTTGTCTCATTCAATCGAACCGCAAGCGGGCTCGGGGAGGGCCGATGATCAGCCGCAGGGCTCTTTCCGGATTGTTGATGACACTGGTCGGCCCCTCGTCGGTTGCCGGCAACAACACGCTGGCGCTGAGTCATTGCAGGGGATCATGCGCGAATATCGATTTGCCGACGCTTGGCTACGACAAGTTCTGCCGGTCGTTCTTCGATATCGCGACAAGCGGCAAGCTGCGCGCGGTCGCAACCGGCCCGGAAATTCGACGCGAGATGCGGTCTCTTTTCCAGGGGCCGCGGCTTTATCGGCCGTCGCGCGACGAGATCCGGATTCTCTGGCGCGCGCCGGCGGACGGATTCTCGGTCGTGAAGGTCGAGTTCGATCTGGAGTGCGGCGTACCGGTGCGCGGATGCCTTGGCATTCCCGACGGTGAGTTCAAGGGATTGATCCTGCTCGGCCACGGCATGGCGAGCACGCCGGAGCGCTGCTTCGATGATGCCGACAACGACTACATGAACGCGCTCGGCAAAAGCCTGTGCCGGGACGGCTATGTCGTCTGGTGTCCTTACATCGTCCAGATCGGAGATCAGGCAAGTCAGAACAACATCGCCGCGATGCTGGCATCCCATGGCGTCTCCGCGCACAACGTGTCATGCGCATCGATCGACGCCGGCGAAATCGTCTGCAGGAAGCTGACCGGAGCGTCAGGTTTGAACGTCGGCGCGTATGGCGTGTCGTGGGGCGCATTTCTCGTGCTCCATCTGGAAGCCGCCACGGGGCGGATGCGGCCGACCGTCGTCTCCGGATATATGCGCGACGAGAAGAAGCTTCTGATGTCGTCCGTCATCAGCAGGAATCTCGGCGTCGAACTTGCGACCTACATCCATTTCAGCAGCAGCCGCGCCAGGTACACAGGCGCAGAGCTGGCGTACCTGATTTGCCCGTGTCCACTGTTCGTCGAGATTGGCAGCCGCAACGGCGGCAACACGGTGGAACTGGGGCGGGATGAGAAGTTCGCGGAAATGCAGTCGGTCTACGCATCATCTGATCACCCGCATGCGATCGACATGGCCATCTTCGACGGCGTGCACGAAGCCAGCGGCGAGCGCGCGCGGCCATGGCTGTACCAACATCTGGAGTCGCCCGCTTATCAGACGACGTCCCGTTTGAAGAACGCCATCGCGTTGTGAGCGGAATGGGCGACGCCTCGCCCTTCAATTCGCCGCCGAACATGCGCAAGCATTGGCTAACTTGTCGGCAGCAATCGTCTGCCGGCGTCCTCCAGGCATCAATACCGGACCTCGACCGTCTTGAAGTCGCGCGCACGTCATCACGTTGACGGGAGCTTTCGGTGTCCGGCGCCCGCACCGGGCCTGTCGGTGTGGCCGTGATCGCCGTGTCATTGCAGCGTCGCGGCGCTTTCTCACAGTGGCGTGTCGTCGGGATCACCGCACCGGGGCGATCCGGTTCCAGGATTGTCGGATTGGGCGCGTTATGATCTCCTGCATTGCACCTTGCCCATCCTGACCTTCCCGGTCTGAGGGAACTCGACGTCTGGTAGAGCTTGTTGGTAGCCGAAGGGTTGGACAGCATGAGTGGTCCGGAACGAATGCTCGGGGGATTGGCAGGGCTTCTGGTATCGGCGGGATTGGCGGCTATCGGGATTTCGGCGGCGCATGCTCAGGCGGGCCCACCCGGGCCTCCTGCCGTCGGCGTGTTCGAGGCGGTGAAGCGGCCGATCACCGAAACCAACGAATTTCTGGGACGCATCGAGGCCCCCAACCGCGTCAACGTAGTGGCACGCGTGACCGCCTTCCTGGAGAAGCGGAACTTCGTCGAAGGCTCCGAAGTCAAGGCCGGCGACCTGCTATATCAACTCGAGCGCGGCCCGTTCGAGGCCGACCTTGCATCGAAGAAGGCGCAGGTCGCCCAATTGCAGGCGACCCTGGTCAACGCCAAGCTGACCACCGATCGCGCCAAGTCCCTGCTCGGCGGGCCGGCCGGCCAGCAATCGAGCGTCGATGCCGCGGTCGCCAACCAGCAGAGCCTCGAGGCGCAGGTGCAGGCCGCGCAGGCCCAGGTCGACCTGTCCCAGATCAATCTCGACTACACCGAGATCCACTCGCCGATCGACGGCAGGATCGGGCGCACCGCGGTCACCGAAGGCAACGTCGTGACGCCGAGCTCGGGAACCCTGACGACCATCGTCAGCCAGGACCCGATGTATGTCACCTTCCCCGTGCCGGTGCGCGAGGCGCTCGATCTGCGCGACCGCTACGCGACCCGCGGCGGCTTCAAGGCCGTTATCATCCGAGTGCGTCTGACAAACGGCCGGCTCTACGACCAGGTTGGCGAGCTGAATTTCGTCAACAACACGATCGCGCAGAACACCGACACCATCGCCTTGCGTGGCACCATTCCCAACCCGTCGACGTACACGTCCGTCGCAGCCGGCGGTGCGGTCCGTGAGCTCACCGACAATGAGTTCGTGACCGTGCTGCTGGAAGGCGTGCAGCCGGTCGAGGTGCTGGCGATCCCGCGCTCGGCGGTGCTGTCGGATCAGCAGGGTGAGTATGTCTACGTCGTCGGCGCCGACAACAAGGCCGAGCAAAAGCGGATCCAGCTTGGGCAATCGACCTCGACGATTGCGGCGGTGACGAGCGGCATCGCGCTCGGCGACAAGGTCGTCGTTGAGGGATTGCAGAAGGTCAGGCCGGGCGAGGTGGTCGCGCCGGGGCCCGCCAGCGCGCTGATCCAGTCAAGCATGAAGGTCTCGGCGGACGGCGGCGCAAGCAGCACGCCGAAATCGACGGGCAACAACCCATGATTTCCGCTGTCTTCGTCGATCGTCCGCGGCTTGCGATCGTCATCGCGTTCGTGATCACGATCGCCGGCGTGCTGGCGATGATGCAGATCCCGGTCGCCCAGTTTCCGGACATCGTGCCGCCGCAGGTCACGGTCTCGGCCGTGTTCCCCGGCGCTTCGGCCGAGGTGGTCGAATCCAGCGTCGCCCAGCCGCTGGAAGCGCAGGTCGTCGGCGTCGACAAGATGCTCTACATGAAGTCGACCAGCGGCAATGACGGCAGCTACACGCTGACGGTCTCGTTCGCGCTCGGCACCGACCCCGACATCAACACCGTCAACGTCAACAACCGGGTGCAGAGCGCGCTCGCGCAATTGCCGACCGAGGTGCAGGCGCAGGGCCTGACCGTGCAGAAGAAATCCTCGGCGGTGCTGCAGTTCATCGTGCTGTACAGCAAGAGCGGCGAGCAGGACCCGCTGTTCATCACCAACTACGCCATCATCAACGTGCTGGACGCGATCTCGCGTACGCCCGGCGTCGGCCAGGCGTCCCTGTTCGCCAAGCTGAACTATTCGATGCGGATCTGGTTCGACACCCAGCGTCTGACCAGCCTCAATCTGGCGCCGTCGGACGTGATCGCCGCGATCCGGGCCCAAAGCGTGCAGGCGCCGGTCGGCCGCATCGGCGCGCGTCCGATCTCGAACGACCAGCAATTCCAGTTCAACGTGCAGACCCAGGGCCGCCTGACCACTTCGACGCAGTTCGGCAACATCGTGCTGCGGGCCAATCCGGACGGATCGGTGCTGCGGATCAAGGACGTCGCCCGCGTCGAGATCGGCGCGCAGAACATGGACTCGGAATCGCGGATCGACGGCAATCCCGGCGTGCCGATGGGCATCTATCTCGCGCCCGGCGCCAACGCCGTGACCACGGCCAAGGCGGTGCAGGCGACGCTTGCGCGGCTATCCGAGCGGTTTCCGCCGGGGCTGAGCTATCTCGTGCAGTACGACTCCACGACCTTCGTCTCCGATACGATCAAGGAGGTGATCAAGACGCTCGGCGAGGCCTTCGTGCTCGTCGTGCTCGTCGTGTTCCTGTTCCTCGGCAATCTGCGCGCCACGGTGATTCCGGCGGTCGCGGTTCCGGTCAGCCTGATCGGCGCCTTCGCGGTGCTGCTGGCGCTCGGCTATTCCGCCAACACGGTGTCGCTGCTGGCGATGGTGCTCGCGATCGGCATCGTGGTCGACGACGCCATCGTCGTGGTTGAGAACGTCGAACGCGTGATGGAGGAGGAGCCGGAGCTGTCGCCGGCCGATGCCACCAAGAAGGCGATGGCGCAGATCACGGCGCCGATCATCGCGATCTCGCTCGTGCTGCTCTCGGTGTTCGTGCCGATTGCGTTCATCCCGGGCATATCCGGCACGCTGTTCCGCCAGTTCGCGGTGACGATCAGTGCGGCGATGGTGATCTCGGCGCTCAACGCGCTGACGCTGTCACCGGCGCTGTGCGCGGTGTTCCTGCGCCATGGCGGGCCGCGGCGCGGCATCATGGGACGGGTGCTCGGCGGCATCGACTGGGTGCGCGACGGCTATGCCGGCGTGGTGCAACGGCTGGTCCGCGTCGCGGTGCTGTCGCTGGTCGCGGTGCTGGTGTTTGCCGGCGCGGTGTTCGGCGTATCGAAGATCACGCCGACCGGATTCCTGCCCGAGGAAGACCAGGGTGCGTTCTTCATCGCGGTGCAGCTGCCTGACGGGGCGTCGGTGGCGCGCACCAGCGAGGTCACCAAGCAGGTCGAGGCGCTGCTGAAGAAGAACCCGGCGATCGACCACGTGCTGTCGATCATTGGCTTCTCGCTGCTCGACGGCGGCAACGAGCCCAATTCCGCCTTCATGGTGGCGCGCATGAAACCGTTCGAGGACCGCAAGGCGGTCACCGATTCGGTGCAGGCCGCGATCCGGCAGACGTTCATCGCGGGATCGCAGATCCGTTCGGCGTCGGTGCTGCCGTTCAACCTGCCGCCGATCATCGGGCTCTCGACCTCCGGCGGCTTCGAATATCAGCTCGAGGCGCTCGAGGGGCAGGATCCGGCCGCGCTCGGCAGCGTGATGGGCGGGCTCATCGCCGCGGCGAACCGCGATCCGCGGCTGACCCGCGTGTTCTCGACCTTCACCGCGACCAACCCATCGATTTTCCTCGATATCGATCGTGCCAAGGCGCAGGCGCTCGGCCTCAACATGGCCGACGTGTTCACCGCACTGCAGGCCACGCTCGGCGGTATCTACGTCAACAATTTCAATCTATTTGGCCGCACCTGGCAGGTCAATGTGCAGGGCGATGCGGCCAACCGCGCCGACATCCCCGACATCTGGCAGATCTATGTGCGCAACAGCGGCGGCGAGATGGTGCCGATCCGCTCGATCGCGTCCTTGCGGATCGTCACCGGCCCGCAGGTGATCACGCGCTACAACAATTATCGTTCGGTCACGGTGAATGGTGGGCCGGCGGCCGGCGTATCGTCGGGTACCGCGATCGCCGCGATGGCCGAACTCTCGAAGACGACGCTGCCGGCGGGCTATTCCTACGAATGGACCGGCACCGCCTATCAGGAGCAGGCGGCCTCCGGCCAGACCGGTATTATTTTGGCGCTCGCGGTGCTGTTTGCCTATCTGTTCCTGGTGGCGCTGTATGAGAGCTGGACGATTCCGATCCCCGTGCTGCTGTCGGTCACCGTCGGCGTGCTGGGCTCCTATCTCGGCATCAAGCTCGCGGGCCTGAATCTCGATCTCTACGGCCAGATCGGCCTCGTGGTGCTGATCGCGCTCGCCGCCAAGAACGGCATTCTGATCGTCGAGTTTGCCAAGGAGCAGCGCGAGGCCGGCAGGCCGATCACGGAGGCGGCGATGATGGGCGCGCAAATGCGCTTCCGTGCGGTCATGATGACCTCGATCGCCTTCATCCTCGGCCTGGTGCCGCTGGTGGTCGCGACCGGCGCCGCGGAAATCAGCCGCCGTGCGGTCGGCACGGCGGTGTTCGGCGGCATGCTCGCCGCAAGCTCGATCGGTATCTTCCTGGTGCCGATGCTTTACGTCACCATCCAGCGCTGGCGCGAGGCTGCCAAGAACCGCTTCGGGCGTAGGGGCAAGACGGAACAACCCGCGGCGCATTAGCGCATGATCCGGAGAGATCATGCGCTAACAACGAGCTAATCTGCGATGACGATCCGGCCTAATCCCATCGCGCATTAGCGGCGCGGGTGCAGCGGGGCTATACTGCCGGCCTCACCGATGGAGTTCTGGCTTGAGCGTTGCCTTCACCAAGGAAGAGAGTGCCGAGACCGCGTCTGAGACGCTGTTGCCGGACCGTCCGATTTCGCCACATCCCAATCTGGTGACCGAGGCAGGACGCAAGGCGTTGGAACGTCAGTTCCAGGAGGCGCGCGAGGCCCACGAGATTGCGCAGCAGCTGGACGACGTCAACGAACGGCGACGGCAGTCGGCGGCTCCGTTGCGCGACGTTCGCTATTTCGCGGAACGGCTCCGCACGGCGCAGGTCGTCCCAGAACCTGCCTCGAACGACACTGTTGCGTTCGGAAGCACCGTGACCTTCAGCCGCGCCGATGGACGCGTGCAGACCTATCGCATTGTCGGCGAGGACGAAGCCGATCCGAAGGCCGGCTCGATTTCCTTTGTAGCGCCGGTGGCGAGATCGCTGATGGGCAAAGCCGTGGGCGACGTCGTCGGGGCAGGCGATCACGAGCTGGAGATCGTAGCGATCGCCTAGCTGCCTCGCGCCCCGCAAGCGATTGCAAATCCCAGATCAGGCTGCGGGCAGCGCAAGACGCTCGATCGTCTGAATATGGCGTGCGAGCAGGCCGCAGGCCTGCTCGATATTGCGCGCGCGCACGGCCTGCAGGATCATGCGATGATCCTGGCTGGGCCGCGGCCGCCAGCCGGCGTTGCGCGCCATCGCGAACACCAGCCGCGAATTTGCCAGCTGCAACCCGTCGAGGTTGGCGAGCAGACGCGGCATCGCGCAAGGCGCCACCAGCGCGTGATGAAAGGCGCGATTGGCCATCTCGAAATCCTGTACCGTCTCGGCGTTGTCGCCTTCGATGAGCGCGAGTTCGATCCGCGCCAGATGCGCCGATGTGAACCTCGGGGCGGCATTGCGCAGCGCGACCACTTCGAGCGCGGCGCGCATCTCGGCGATCTCCTTCACCGATTTGGTGTCGAGCGGCGCAACGCGCACGCCGCGACGCGGCACGGCGACGACAAGGTGCTGCGCCTCCAATTGCCTGAAGGCCTCGCGCACCGGGACGTGGCTGGAGTGGAATTCCCGCGCGACATGATCCTGTCGCAGCGGGGCGTCGGGCAGCAATTCGCCGCTGATGATGCGCTCGCCGATCGCGCCGGCGATGCGTCCGGCGGTGGTCCTGTTCTCTGCTTCACCGGTCATAGATTATCTATCACAAAAACGGATGCGCTCCCGCTCGACCTCAGCTAGCATCATTCTAAGTCAACGATCATAGATAATCCGTAATATTATCTATGATCCATCGCAAACGAGAAGGCAAGCCCGATGGTTGATGTGGTGGAAATCGAACGGACCGACAGAAGCAGCAGCGCCCCGCTGCGCAAGACCTGGGAGCGCGGCGGGGCCGAAGCGCTCTACAATTTGCCGTTCGCCGACCTGATGTTTCAGGCGCAGGGCATCCATCGCGCCAACTTCAATCCGAACCACGTCGAAACCGCGAGCCTGCTCAGCATCAAGACCGGTGGCTGTCCGGAAGATTGCGGCTACTGCTCGCAGAGCGCGCATTACGACACCGGCCTGAAGGCGACCCGCCTGATGCCGCGGGATGAGGTGGTCGCCGTCGCGCAGCGCGCCAAGGATGCCGGCGCAAGCCGCTTCTGCATGGCCGCCGCCTGGCGTAGTCCCAAGGACCGCGATCTCGATCAGGTCTGCGACATGGTCAGTGCGGTGAAGGGGCTGGGCATGGAGACCTGCGTCACGCTCGGCATGCTGACGCCTGATCAGGCCGAACGGCTCTCCGAGGCCGGGCTCGATTTCTACAACCACAATGTCGATACCTCGCCGGAGTTTTACGACAAGATCATCACCACCCGCACCCTGCAGGATCGCATCGATACGCTGGCGCATGTGCGTGACGCCGGCATCAAGGTCTGCTGCGGTGGCATTATCGGCATGGGCGAGCAGGTTGAAGACCGGCTCGGCATGCTGATGCTGCTCGCCAATCTCCCCAGCCATCCGGAAAGCGTGCCGATCAATCTGTGGAACGAGGTCAAGGGCGTCCCGGTCAACGACACCGCGGAACGGCCCGACCCGATCGCGCTGGTGCGGCTGGTCGCCACCGCGCGGATCATGATGCCGAACAGCGTGGTGCGGTTGTCGGCCGGGCGGCAATACATGACCGATGAGCTGCAGGCGATGTGCTTCCTCGCCGGTGCCAATTCGATCTTCATCGGTGATGTGCTGCTGACAACCAAGAACCCGCAGCGCGATCGCGATGCCGATCTGCTTGATAGGCTCGGCATCACGTCCCGTCTCGCCTGACCGCAATCCTCGGTGAGCGCGCGGGCGCAATCTGCGCCCGCTCGACAACCTTTTTTTGTGAGCAAACATGAGCGCAATCCATGCGACCAAGGTCGCTGATTACGCCGCGGCCTTGCACGCCCTGAGCAAGGACGATCGGCTGCGCGGTCTCAAGCCGCGCTCGGGCATCGATTTCGTATCGAACGACTACCTGGCGCTGGCGAGCGCGCCGCGCATCAAGAATGCGGTTGCGGCCGCGCTCGAGGCCGGCACGCCGATCGGCGCCGGCGGCTCGCGGCTGCTGCGCGGCAATTGCGAGGAGCACGAACGGTTAGAGGCCGAGGCCGCCGCGTTCTTCCGCGCCGAGACCGCGCTGTTCTTCGGCGGCGGCTACGTCGCCAATTTCGCCGTGCTGACCACGCTGCCGCAGCGCGGCGACCTGCTCGTGCTCGATTCGCTGGTGCATGCCAGCATCCATGAAGGCGCGCGGGCCGGCCGGGCCGAGTTCCGGTTCAGTGAGCACAATGATCCCGGGTCGGTCGAAGACACCATTCGCAGCTGGCGCGCTCAGGGCGGAACCGGCCGGGTCTGGATTGTGGTCGAAAGCGTCTACAGCATGGACGGCGATGTCGCGCCGCTCGATGACCTCGTCGCCATCGCCGAACGGCACGACGCGTTCCTGATGGTAGACGAGGCGCATGGCACGGGAGTCTTTGGCGCGCAGGGCCGCGGGCTGACTGCGCCCTATGAGGGACGCGACAACCTCGTGATCGTTCATACCTGCGGCAAGGCGCTGGGCGCCGCGGGCGCGCTGGTCACGGCGCCCGCCGTGCTGCGCGACTTCATGGTCAATCGCTGCCGCCCGTTCATCTTCGCCACCGCGCCGTCGCCGCTTGTGGCCGTGGCCGTACGCGAAGCGCTCTTGATCCTGCAGGAGGAGCCCGAGCATCAGCAGCGCCTCGCAGAATTGGTCGCGTTCACGCATCGCGAGCTCGATCTGCGCGGCTGGCGTTATCCGTCGCGCTCGCAGATCGTGCCCTATATCGTCGGCGACAATGCGCGCGCAATGCTGCTTGCATCCAGGCTGCAGGCGCGCGGCTTCGACATTCGCGGCATCCGGCCGCCGACAGTACCGGCGGGCACCGCGCGGCTCCGTATCGCACTGACGCTCAATGTCGACGAGGACGACGTGGGCGCACTGCTCGATGCGCTGGTCGAGGAGACTCGGGGCTGGTCGCAATGACCTGCCGGATCGTGGTGACCGGCACCGATACCGGGATCGGAAAGACGATCTTCTCCGCGGGCCTCGCCGGCTTCCTCGGCGCGAACTACTGGAAGCCGGTGCAGTCCGGCCTTGAAGAAGAGACCGATGCGCAGCTGGTGGCGCGGCTCGGCGGTCTTGCGCCCGATCGCATCGTGCCCGAGCGCTACCGGTTGCGAACGCCGGCGTCGCCGCATCAGTCTGCCGAAATCGACGGCGTACGCATCGATCCGGCCGCGCTCGATTTGCCGGCGACCTGTGACCGGCCGCTGGTGATCGAGGGCGCCGGCGGGCTGATGGTGCCGCTGAATGACGACACGCTTTATATCGACATCTTCGAGCGATGGCGGCTTCCCGTGGTGCTGTGCGCCCGCAGCGCGCTCGGCACCATCAATCACTCGCTGCTGTCGATCGAGGCGCTCCGCAAGCGCCGGATCGATCTTCTCGGCATCGCCTTCATCGGTGACAGCAATCCGGAGAGCGAGCGCGCCATTTGCGAGATCGGGCAGGTCCGCCGGTTGGGCCGATTGCCCTGGCTTGCGCCGCTTGCGGCCGACACATTGCAGGCCGCGTTTAAGGCGTCGTTCCAACGCGACGATTTCATTCCATGATGCCCTCTCAGAGATCGCCGATCTGGCACCCCTTCACCCAGCACGCGCTGCACGGCCCGATGACGCGAATCGTGCGCGGCGAAGGCGCCTATCTCTACACCGCGGATGACCGCCGGATCATCGACGCGATCGCATCCTGGTGGGTCGTGACCCACGGCCACTGCCATCCGCATATCGTGCGGGCGATCCAGAGCCAGGCGGAGCAGCTCAACCAGATCATTTTTGCCGGCCATACCCACGATCCGGCCGAAGCCGTTGCCGCGCAACTCCTGAAGCTCGCGCCTGATGGGTTAGACTATGTGTTCTTCTCCGACTCTGGCTCGACCAGCGTCGAAGTGGCGCTGAAAATGGCGCTCGGCTATTGGCATAACATCGGCGTGCCGCGCACGCGCATCGTCGTCATGCAGCACTCCTACCATGGCGACACGGTCGGTACGATGTCGGTCGGCGCGCGCGGCGTGTTCAATGCGGCTTACGAACCGCTGCTGTTCGACGTCGCCTCGATCCCGTTTCCTGCCGCCGGCCATGAGCAGGCGACGCTCGATGCGCTCGAAGCTGCATGCAGCAACAAAAACGTGGCCGCGTTCATTGTCGAGCCGCTGATCCTGGGCGCCGGCGGGATGCTGATGTATCCCGCCTGGGCGCTGAAGGAGCTGAAGCGCATCTGCGAAGCCGCTGGCGTGCTGTTCATCGCCGACGAGGTGATGACCGGCTGGGGCAGGACCGGCACCTTGTTCGCGTGCGAGCAGGCCGACGTCACGCCCGATATCGCCTGCTATTCGAAAGGCCTCACGGGCGGGTCGCTGCCGCTCGCGGTGACGCTTTGCCGCGCCGACATCTACGATGCGCATTATTCCAGCGATCGTTCGCGGATGTTCTTCCATTCGAGTTCCTACACCGCGAACCCGGTCGCCTGCGCCGCGGCGAACGCGAATCTCGAACTCTGGCAACGCGGCGCGCACGAGCGCGTCGCCTCGGTCGCCGCGATGCAGGAGCGCCTGATTGCACCCTTCCGCGCCGATCCGCGCTTCGAAAATGTCCGCCGCACCGGCACCATCACCGCACTCGACCTCAAGGCAAACGACGCGGGCTATCTCGCAGGCATTGGCCCAAAACTTCTGGCGTTCTTCGAACGGCGAAACCTGCTGCTGCGGCCGCTCGGCAATACGATCTACGTGATGCCGCCCTATTGCGTCACCGAGGCGGATCTCAATGAGATCTACGCCGGCATCGGGGCTGCGGCCGATGCGTTGGCCTGACGCGTCTTGCGTCTGCAGTCGCCAACATCAGTGAGATCGCCGCGCACTATCGCGCGTCAGCTTCATCACTGCGCCAAATAGTCGAATTTTCGATTTGAATTGGACGGCGAACCCCTGCGCGTCATCAATCGATGACCGCAGCATCCGGCTCCCACAAGGCCGGTCAGGGAGGTTTGAATGGCGCGATCCGCCGACATCGACATCAACGCGGGCGCACGCCTCGACAGGCTGCCGATCTGTGCATTCCACTGGCGCATCCTGGCGCTGATCGGCGCCGGCATGTTCCTCGACGCATTCGACATCTATCTGGCCGGCGGCGTGCTGGGGACCGTGCTCAAGGAAGGCTGGTCCACGCTCGAGCTCAACGCCGCCTTCGTCTCCGCGACCTTCGTCGGCATGACGATCGGTGCCTGGTTCTCCGGCATCCTCGGCGACCGCTTCGGCCGCCGCTTCTCCTATCAGATGAACCTCGCGATCTTTGGCCTGGCGTCGATCGCGGCGGCCTTCGCGCCCAACATGATTGTCCTGATCGGCCTGCGCTTCGTCATCGGCATCGGCCTCGGCGCGGAGATCGTGGTCGGCTACGCGACCTTGACGGAGTTCGTGCCGGCCGCCTCGCGCGGGCGTTGGATCGGGCTGCTCGCCGTAATCACCAACTTCTCGCTGTTCGCGTCGTCGATGATCGGCCTGTGGGTGATCCCGACGCTTGGATGGCGCTACATGTTCGGCCTCGTCGGCGTCCTCGCGATGGTCGTCTGGATCTTGCGTAAGTCGATGCCGGAATCGCCGCGCTGGCTCGCCGCCAATGGGCGCGCCGATGAGGCCGAGAAAATTCTCGCGGCAATCGAGGCGGAGGCCGCGTGCAACGGCGCGCTCGCTCCGGTCGCCGCCGGCGCGACGGAGCAGCAGCCTCCCGGCCCGGTGTGGCGCCTGTTCCAGCCGCCATATCTCACCCGCACGCTGCTCGGTAGCCTGTTGCACATCGTCGTCGGCTTCAGCCTCTATGGGTTCATCGGCTGGCTGCCGACCTTCATGGTCAAGGGCGGCCACAGCGTGGTCTCCTCGCTGGGTTACACCACGGTGATGGCGCTGGGCGGGCCGGTCGGATCGCTGATCGGCCTCATACTGGCGGACCGGCTCGGGCGCCGGCTGTCGATCGTCTGCTCGTCGATCGCGGCAGCGGCGCTCGGTATCGCCTATCCCTATATGCCGGACGGCGTTGCGCTCGCCGGCGTCGGCTTCCTGCTCGTCACCGCGATCTACGTGATGCTGGCGACAGGGTTTGCGATGCACGTCCCGGAACTCTTCCCGACTCGCTACCGGCTGCGCGGCACGGCGATCTGCGCCACGTCCGGACGCATCGCAACCGCGCTGGTTCAATACGTCGTGGTCGCGATCTTCGCCTGGCAAGGCTTGACCGGCGTGTTGACGACACTGGCCGGCATCCTTGTCTTCCAGGCCGTGGTCTTTCTCGTGTTCGGGTTCGAGACGAAAGGACGATCGCTGGAGGATGCGTCAGCGATCGCGGACACTGACGCAGGAAGTCAGCCGTCGATCGCGCGGAGACCGGTGGACATCGGCGCCTAACCTAGATCGGAGCAGGCCGCCCTGAGCCGGTCGCGGAGCCAACCGTTGGCATTGCTCTGGTCGTATCTGCGATGCCAGTACAACATCCAGTCGAATGGCGCGGACTCGAACGGCAGGTCCTCCATCCGCAGTTCGTCGTCCATCAGCACGGCCGCGAGTTGCCGCGGCATCACCGCGAGCAGATCGGTCTTCTTCAGAACATGAGGCACGACGAGCCAATGCGGTACGTTCAGGGCGATGCGTCTTCGATGGCCACGTTCGGTGAGCACGTCGTCGACGAAGCGAAGATCGGTCGGGCTCATCGAGACCTTCATGTGCTCCTGCGCGATGAAGCGCTCGAAGGTCAGCCGGCCGTGCTTGATCTCGTGACCGCGCCGCATCAGACAGACCATGCGGTCGCGCAGCAGCGTCTCCGAACGGATCGATGCGGAGTGATCGAGACCCATGCTGACCGCGACGTCGATCTCGTCCCGCTCCAGCGCATCGATCGTCAGGGCAGGCGACAGATGGATCGTGTTGTAGGAGATCCGCCCGTCCGCCGGCCGCGCAGCGGCCAGCCTCGGCAGCAGCAGGCAGGCCAGGATGTCCGACATCCTGATCGTGAAGGTGCGCTCGGTCCGGTGTGGGTCGAAGCCGGCATCGCTCGCCATCACGCGCTCGACCTGGCGAAGCACCTGGCGCAAGGGCTCCGCCAATTCGGTCGCGCGCGGCGTGGGCTGCATCCCGGTCGTCGTCCGCACCAGCAGTTCGTCCTCGAACATCGCGCGCAACCGGTTGAGCGCATTGCTCATCGCCGGTTGACTGAGGCCGACGCGGTCGGCGGCCTTGGTGACGTGACGCTCGGTCAGCAGCGCGTCCAATGCGACGAGCAGGTTGAGGTCGATGGATCGAAGGTTCATGTCGTCATTCATACCGTGAATAGTGAAAGACCACAAATCCATTTCATCCATGATGATGTGGCGAGTATCCAGTTGGTCTGAACCAAGGAGGCACCCATGAGCTTTGAGACGATCAAACGCGAAGTGAAGATCTGCATGTTCGATCAGTACGGCACGGTCGTCGACATGCAGGGCGGCCTGACCAGGATCGCGGCGCCGTTTCTTGAGAAGAAGGGTTGGAAGGGCGATCCGAATTCCTTCGTCACGTGGTGGCGCCGCACCCATTTCGAGAATTCGATGATCGATGCGCTGCTGCATCGCGAGCACACGCCCTATCGCGAGATCGGGCACCGCGCGGTGTCCCACGTGATGGACCGCGCCGGGATCGACCACACGATGGACGATGTGCGCTACCTCGTCGGTGAGATCGAGAAGCTGGTGCCGTTTCCCGAGGTGCCGGAAGCGCTCGCGCGATTGCAAGCCAAATACAAACTGGTGGTGCTTTCGAACGGCGATCCCGACATGCTCGAGACCGCGAAGGCGTATCACAAGGTCCCGTTCGATCGCGTGATCTCGGTGTCTGAGGCCAATTCGTTCAAGCCGCATGTCGCGACCTACACCAAGGCGGCCGAGATCATGGGCGTGAAGCCCGAGCAAGTGCTGTTCGTCGCCAATCATGCCTTCGACTGCATCGGCGCCAAGTCCGCCGGCATGCGGACGGCCTTCATCGACCGGCGCAGCCGCCCGTTCGGCATCACGCCGCACCAGCCCGACATCCTGGTGCCGACGATGAAGGACCTCGCCGATGCGATCGTCTGATCGCGAGCCGCTGTCGGGCATCAGGGTCCTCGACCTCTGCCGGGTGGTCTCCGGACCCTTCGCCACGATGCAGCTCGGCGATCTCGGCGCCGACATCGTCAAGATCGAGGATCCCAGGCAGGGCGATGAAAGCCGTCGCTACGGGCCGCCCTTTATCGGCAGTGAGAGTGCGTACTTCCTGTCAGTGAACCGCAACAAGCGAAGTTGCGCCATCGATCTGAAGTCGCCGGCAGGGCGTGACGCGGCGCTCGAACTTGCCTCCGTGGCGGACGTCGTCATCGAGAACTTCCGCCCGGGTACGCTGGACAAGTGGGGTCTCGGCTTCGACGCGCTGCGCGCCCGCAAGGGCGACATCATCCTGTGCAGCATCTCGGGGTTCGGCCGCACCGGTGCCGACGCCTTGCGTCCCGGCTACGATTTGATCCTCCAGGGCGAATCCGGCGTCATGGACATCACCGGCGATCCGGACGGACCGCCGACCAAGGTGGGCACTTCGATCGCCGATCTCGTCACCGGCCTGTACGCATCGCAGTCGGTGCTGGCCGCCCTGATGAGGAAGAGCCGCACCGGCGAGGGCGGACGGGTTGACGTCTCGATGCTCGACGCCATGGCGTCGCTGCTGACGTTCAACGCCGGCATGTACTTCGCCTCGGGAGAAAGTCCGAAGCGCAGGGGTAATGTCCATCCGACCATCAGCCCGTACGAGCCGTTCGAGACCAGCGATGGCTGGATCAATGTCGGGGTCGCCAACGACAAGTTCTGGACGGCGTTTTGCGACGTCATCGGCCGTCCGGACCTCATCGAAGACGTCAGCTTCGCAACCGCCCCGAAACGCGCGGCGAGCCGGAACGAACTCGTCGCGATCCTCTCACCGCTCTTCGCCCGCAGGACCCGCGCCGATTGGCTGCAGTCACTCGGCGCAGCGGGCATTCCCTGCGGTGCGATCAAGTCGGTCGGCGAAGTCTGCGAGACGCCCCAACTCACGCAGCGGGGAATGGTCCAGACCGTCAGCCATCCGGCCGCGGGGGACGTCAAATTCATCGCCAGGCCAGCGCGGTTCGGCGACGAACCGCCGGCGCCTTCCACGCCGCCGCCGATGCTCGGCGAACATACAAGTGAGGTGCTTGCGGAATGGCTCGGCTGGACCGACGATCGGCTCGAGAGATTCGCCGTCGAAGGTGCGTTCGGAGAGTTTGGACGGAACTTCGTGCGATCGCCCAGGAAAGCGTCGTCATGAGAGCATCGTCATGAGAGATATCGCCGAGCAGATGTTGCGTCGCGCCGTCGAGGATGAGCGGCAGGAATTCGGGTCGTTCTTCCTGTCCCGCTTCTTCGGCTTGGAGATCGCCTATCAGGGCGAGACGTGCATCGTGTCCTTCGACGTCGAGAGGCCGCTGTTCAACCCGCAAGGGACGCTGCATGGCGGGGTTCTCGCAACAGCGCTCGACATCTCGATGGGGCATCTCGTCAACCACGTCGCGGGTCCCGGCACCACGCTCGAGATGAAGGTGCAGTATCTCGGCGCTGTCCGCGAAGGGCGCGTGACCTGTCATGCGAGTTTCCTGAAGAGGGGCCGGAAGACTTTCTTCGTGCAGTCCCAGGCCTCCACCGCGGCCGGCGAGCCGATCGCGCATGCCACGTCGACCTGGCAACTGCTGAGCCGAAGCTGAGGGGCTTCCGCCGGCTCGCATCGGCCAGCCGCTCGGTAATACGATCTACGTGATGCCGCCCTACTGCGTCACCGAGGCGGACCTTGAAGTGATCTACGCCGGCATCGGTGACGCTGCCGATGAGTTGGCCTGACGGCGCGTTTCGCGCGCGTTGCTGACCAAATCACCAATTTGAATGGCGCGCCGCTCCGAACAGAATATCGAACATCTATATCATTGAAATTGCGATACTATTATCGTACGGACGATGCAGCTGCGGCGCTGCGCCGGCCGCGAAGTTTTGTCCCGCGCTGATGTGAAGTCATGCAATCTCCTGCTAGATTTGCCGCAAACCAGTCAGCTTCGCAGGTCCAGCCCCTTCTGGAGACAAGTGGAGCGTGGGACGGGACGCATGGGTCACCATCCGCGTTCGTTCATTGTTGAAGGGCCATTCGCAACCGATGTCCGATCGCCAGCCCATCGTCAGCGATCCCGCGACCATCCGCGCACGCGCCATGGAAACGCTGTTTGAGCGCCTGGATGATCTCTGCGAAGGCGCCATCGCGATCGATCGCGACGGGCGCGTCGTTTACGTCAATGAAAAATATCTTCACTCGCTTCGCCTTGGACACGTTTCCGAGGCGATCGGACGCCCCATCGAGGAGATCATCCCGAACAGTCTGATGCGCCGCGTGGCCGACACCGGCGAGCCGATCCTTCTGGATATCATGGAGCTCGGCGGCGAGCAGCTTGTGGTGACGCGCATGCCGATCGAGGACGAGAACAGGAACGTCATCGGCGCGATCGGCTTCGTGCTGTTGGACCGTCTCGACAATTTGAAGCCGCTGATTGCGCGGATGGGCCAACTCGAAAGCGACCTCAGGCTGGCGAAGCGGCAATTGTCGCAACCGCGCAGCGCGCGGTTCACCTTCGATGATTATGTCGGCAAGACCGAGCGTATCGGGCGCGCCAAGGAACTCGCCCGCCGGGCGGCCCGCCAAAATGTGACGGTTCTGCTGACCGGAGAAACCGGAACCGGCAAGGAGCTGCTGGCGCAGGCCATCCACAACGCTTCGGGGCGCGCCGAAAAGCCTTTCGTCAGCGTCAATGTCGCCGCTATCCCGGATACGCTGATCGAGTCCGAGTTCTTCGGGACAGTGCCGGGGGCCTATACCGGCGCCGACCGCAAAGGTCGTGACGGCAAGTTCAGGAGCGCCGATAGCGGCACGCTGTTCCTCGACGAGATCGGTGAAATGCCGCTGCAACTGCAGAGCAAGCTGCTGCGGGTGTTGCAGGAGCGGGAAATCGAGCCGGTTGGCTCCGACAAGGTCACGAAAGTCGACGTCCGCGTCATCGCTGCGACCAACGTCGACCTGCAGAAGCGTGTCAACGAAGGCACCTTCCGGGCCGACCTGTTCTACCGCCTCAACGTGCTGACGATCGCGCTGCCGCCGTTGCGCGATTGCGCCGGTGATCTTCCGGAGATCTGCGCAAGGCTGTTGGAGGATATTGTCCGTTCCGGTGATTACCTCAACGCCAAGATCACGCCGTCGGGCCTCGCCGCGCTCGCCTGCTATGACTGGCCCGGAAACGTCCGTGAACTGCGCAATGTGCTGGAGCGCGCGCTTATTCTCAGTGACTCGGGCCGCCTCGCCGGCGACGATTTCGCCCGCATCCTGTCGGTTGGCGCCGAGGGCAGGGGCGTCGCGCCGCAGGCGGCGGGTGCCGTCGTCCCCTATGCCCAGGCCGAGGCTGCATTCGAGAAGCGGACGCTCGAAGGCGCGCTCGCGGCCGCCAACGGGCAGATTGCGGAAGCGGCCCGGATGCTGCGTATCTCGCGGGCGACGTTCTACAAGAAGCTCGCCAAGTTCGGACTGGCCGCATCGGACTCCTCGCCTGTCTGACGATCGAGACTGAAACTGTCGCGAGTCTCGGAAAGTTGACAGGCAACTCCCAGCCCTAATCTCCCGGCTGCCGGTCGAATTGCCGGAATTTCAAGCATTTTGCACCATCGCGAGGCATCTGGCCTGGAGCTTGCTCTGCTCGCGGGATGACGCATCTCGAATGCGCAAGAAGAGTCCGAAAAGAACAACACCCCGGGAGAGAAACAGATGAGCTTTCTGGTCGCACTGGCCGCGCTCGTTTTCCTGATGTTCGTCGCCTATCGCGGCTTCAGCGTCATCCTGTTCGCGCCGGTCGCAGCAATGGGCGCGGTACTGCTGACCGACCCCAGCGCGGTGCCGGCCGCTTTCACCGGTCTCTTCATGGACAAGATGGTTGGCTTCGCGAAGCTGTATTTCCCGGTGTTCCTGCTGGGCGCGGTGTTCGGCAAGGTGATCGAGCTCTCCGGCTTCTCCAAATCGATCGTGGCGGCGGTGATCGGCCTTGTCGGCAGCCAGCGCGCGATGCTGGCGATCGTGCTGGTCTGCGCGGTGCTCACCTATGGCGGGGTCTCCCTGTTCGTCGTGGTGTTCGCCGCCTATCCCTTCGCCGCCGAGATGTTCCGGGCCGGCAACATTCCAAAGCGTCTGATTCCCGGCACGATCGCGCTCGGCGCCTTTTCGTTCACGATGGATTCGCTGCCGTTCAGCCCGCAAATCCAGAACATCATTCCGACCACCTATTTCAAGACCACCAACGGGGCGGCGCCGATCCTCGGCACGATCGGTGCGATCTTCATCTTCGTGTTCGGCCTGCTCTATCTCGAATGGCGCCGACGCCAGGCGGTGATTGCCGGCGAGGGCTATGGTGAGGGGCACAGCAACGAGCCGCCACCGGTCGATACCAAGGAACTGGCGCCGGCGTTGGTCGCCTTTCTGCCGCTGATCGTGGTGTTTGCGGTCAACCTGCTGCTCGGTGGCTTTCCCGGCGTGTTCGGCGGCCTGATCGAGCGTGTCTATGGCGCGAGCTACGATCTGACGCTCGCGCTCGACCATTCGATTGCGACGCCGATCGCCAGCATCAAGGCGATTTGGGCGGTGGAGGGCGCACTGATCGCGGGCATTCTCACGGTGTTCGCATTCGCGTTCCAAAAATTGAGAAAGACCTTCGCCGAAGGCAGCAAGGCCGCGGTCGGCGGTGCGCTGCTGGCGGCGATGAACACCGCGTCCGAATATGGCTTCGGCGGCGTGATCGCGGCGCTTCCCGGCTTCATCGTCATCAAGGATGCGCTGAAGGCGATCCCCAATCCGCTCGTCAACGAAGCCATCACCGTCACCTCGCTCGCCGGCATCACCGGCTCGGCCTCGGGCGGCATGTCGATTGCGCTCGCCGCCATGGCAAAGGATTTCATCGCCATGGCGGAGGCGGCGCACATCCCGCCCGAGGTGCTTCACCGCGTCGCGTCGATGGCGAGCGGCGGCATGGACACCCTGCCGCACAACGGCGCCGTCATTACCCTGCTCGCGGTGACCGGGCTGACGCACCAGCAGTCCTACAAGGATATCTTTGCGGTGACCTGCCTGAAGACGCTGGCGGTGTTCTTCGTGATCGCGGTCTATTACGTCACCGGGTTGGTCTAGAGCTCCTTCCGATTGAATTCGGAACGGGGCTCCAGGATCTACGCTTAATCGGGAGGAATGACGTGAGCCAGCATCCGGCCCTGTCCTATCTGCGCACGACGGAGAAGGGCAAGATCGTCACAGCCGCCGAAGCGGTGCGGTTGATCCGCGATGGCGACACGGTCGCGACCGGCGGCTTTGTCGGCATCGGCTTTGCCGAAGAGATCGCCCTCGCGCTCGAGGAGCTCTATCTCGCCAACGAAACTGACGCTCCCTACGCGCAAGGCAAGCCTCGCAACCTCACGCTGGTCTATGCGGCCGGTCAGGGAGACGGCAAGCACCGCGGCCTCAACCATTTCGCACACGAGGGCCTGGTGAGGCGCGTGATCGGTGGCCACTGGGGGCTTGCGCCCAAATTACAGCAGCTTGCGATCGCAAATCAGATCGAGGCCTATAATCTGCCGCAAGGCGTCATCACCCATCTGTTCCGCGACATCGCTGCGCGTCGTCCGGGCCATATCTCGCGCGTCGGCATCGGTACCTTCGTCGATCCGCGCCAGGGCGGTGGCAAGCTCAACGCCCGCACCATCGAGGATCTGGTCGAGCTGGTCACGCTCGGCGGCGAGGAGTGCCTGTTTTACAAAACCTTTCCCATCGACGTCGGGATTATCCGTGCCACCACCGGCGACGCCGACGGCAACCTCACGATGGAGAAGGAAGCGTTGACGCTGGAAGCGCTGGCGATCGCCATGGCGGCGCATAATTCCGGCGGCATTGTCATCGCTCAGGTCGAGCGCGTCGCCGAAAGCGGCAGCCTCAACCCGCGCCAGGTGAAGATCCCCGGTGTCCTCGTCGACTGCGTCGTGGTAGCCAAACCGGAAAACCACTGGCAGACCTTTGGCACGCATTACAACCCGGCCTATAGCGGCGAGATCAGGCTGCACGCCGGCTCGCTGCCGCCGATGCCGATGAGCGAGCGCAAGATCATCGCGCGCCGGGCGGCGTTCGAGCTCAAGGCCAACAGTGTCGTCAATCTCGGCATCGGCATGCCCGAAGGCATCGCCTCGGTTGCCAACGAGGAGCGGGTGATCGACCTGATCACGCTGACGGCCGAGCCCGGCGTGATCGGCGGCGTGCCGGCGAGCGGGATCGATTTCGGCGCCGCCATCAACACGCAGGCGGTGATCGACCAGCCCTATCAGTTCGATTTCTACGATGGCGGCGGCCTCGACGCCGCGTTCCTGGGTCTCGCCCAGGTCGATCGCGCCGGCGATCTCAATGTCAGCAAATTTGGTCCCAAGCTCGCCGGTGCCGGCGGCTTCATCAACATCAGCCAGAATGCCAAGAAGGTGATTTTCGTCGGCACGTTCGGCGCGGGACGCCAGCGCATTGGCGTAACCGACGGCAGGCTGGTTATCACTGAGGAAGCCAAAGCCCGCAAATTCGTCGAGACAGTCGAACATGTGACCTTCAGCGGAGCCTTCGCCGCCAAACGCGGGCAGACCGTGCACTATGTCACCGAGCGCTGCGTGCTTGCGCTGACCGAAGGGGGGCTCGAGCTGATCGAGGTCGCGCCCGGCATCGATATCGAGCGCGACATCCTCCGCCTGATGGAATTCAGGCCGCTGATTCCGCGCGATCCGCCGCTGATGGACGCGCGGATTTTCCGCGACGGCCCGATGGATTTGCGCAGCGATCTGCTGACGATTCCGCTCGACCGGCGCTTCACGCTGGACCCGCAGCAGAACCTGTTCTTCGTCAACCTGGAACGCTTCGCGCTGCGCAGCAGGAGCGACATCGATGCGATCGCGCACGCCGTCGAAGCCAGGCTCGGCGGCCTCGATCGCCGCGTCTATGCGATCGTCAACTACGACAACTTCTCGATCGTTCCCGAATTGCTCGACGAATATTCGGCGATGGTGCAAGGCTTGACCGATCGTTTTTATTCCGGCGTTTCCCGTTACACCACGTCGGGCTTCCTGCGCATCAAGCTCGGCGAAGCGCTGGAAAGGCGCGGCGTCGCCGCGCACATCTTCGAAAGCGCGGAAGACGCGCGCTCGGATTGGCGCAATGTCGAAGCTGGCGGCACTCCGCAGCCGGACCGAAACGGGCGCCCGGCGGTATAGGCCGCCAAACCCTGGCAGCGAAACCGCCCCATCGCCGGACGCCCCTGCCCAGTAACTCGACACCCCGGCTGGCGGCCGGCGCAGTCGCTCGTTGCCGATCTACCTCCTCGGGACTCGAGCAAAACCCTCACGCCCGAGCGTCGCCGAGGCCGGTCCCGGCAAGCTGGAGAACCCGATGAACGATGTCTTTACGGTCTTTGCCTGGCACGACTTGGCCATCAATGAGCAACAACCCGAGACCATGCACAAGCGCCCAGAGAAATAGCCCCGCAGCCGGCAGTTCTGCGTCAGACAGCTTCTTCTCCAGATTGGATTTCATGATGTCGTAGGAGCGCTTCCGAAGGTCGCGCATCGCCTGACTGTACTGCGAAACTGCGGGAAAACCTTCGCCAAACATCAATCGATAGAGCGCGGGATTAGCGCGCACGAACGCGACGTAGGCTTCACCGTAAGGAGCCAGGGTGCCCCTCTCGTCGCGCGAGCTGACCGCAAGGCATTCGGCCATTTCCCTCGCGCCTTGCTCCGCCAAGCCAAGCGCGATCGCATCGCGACTGGGAAAGTGATGGTAGGCGGAAGGCGCGGAGACGCCGACTCGTCGAGATATCTCGCGCAAACCCACGAAGGATGGACCGCGTTCTTCGAGAACTTCTCGCGCCGCTTTGAGAAGCGCATTGCGCAGATCGCCATGGTGGTAGCTCTTGGGGCGTTTCTTCGGCCTTGCCGGCATGATCGCGCTCCTGGGTCCTCAATCTTTACAGTGTAAGGATTATGCCCTATAGAGCGCTTGATCGCAATCGCGCGGAAGCGACCTCAGGGAAGGACTTGCATGCAGAATGGACAGCCCAGCCGTACGGCTCTAGGGGCGGCAATCCAGCGAGCCGCGCACCAGACTCTGGACGGCGCCGGGATCTTCAAGGATACTTTTGCCCGCTCTCTTCTTGGTCAGGAGGCCGGTGTCCTTATCGATGCCGTTTCGGTTGATCCCGCACAACGGCAGATGAGAATATTCATGGCTGCTCGCAGCCGTTTTGCCGAGGATTGTCTGGATGCCGCTGTTTCGCGTGGAGTCCGTCAGGTCGCAATTTTGGGAGCGGGGCTCGATACATTTTCACTACGAAATCCGCACGCTTCGCTGGGGTTGCGCGTATTCGAAGTCGATCATCCAACGACGCAAGCGTGGAAACGCGAACGCATCGCCGAAGCGGGCCTTGCCACACCTGCGTCACTGACATTTGCCCCAGTCGATTTCGAGCGTCAGAGCCTTGCCGAAGGGTTGATTGCCGCCGGATTTCAACCGGCCCAGCCCGCATTCTTCCTCTGGCTTGGAGTCGTGCCTTATCTGCGGCGTGACGCCATCTCCGCGATACTTCAGTTCATCGCGAGCGTGCCGAGGTCGGAGGTCGTGTTCGATTACTCCGAGCCCCTCGAAAATTATTCCCCCGAGCGCCGCGCAAACGTGGCTGCCGTAGCCGCGCGTACGGCCGCCATCGGAGAACCCTGGCTGAGCTATTTCGACCCATCGGAGTTGTCGAAGGATCTGCATGAACGAGGCTTTCAGGAACTGGAGGACCTTGGTCTCGCCGCCATCGCTGTTCGCTATCTTGGTGCTCCAAAGGGCGACGCAATGGGCGAAGCCGGACCGCATGTCATTCGCGCGCGACGCCTCGACTGATCGTCGAGGCGTCGTCGGCTCAGAGGCGAGCATCGAGCCTTTTTGAAAACCTCGCCGGCCCGGCTCACTGACGCATGGGGACGGCGTCTGGCGGCTACCGCCGCACCCATCGCCGTTGAAAGCGCAAACGGTGGGTTCTGGAGTGCCACTTGGCGCACCCGACACGATTCGAACGTGTGACCTTTGCCTTCGGAGCAAGCTAGGCTGCTGTACGCCAAAGTGCGATGGGGCTTTAAAGCTTCGCTATCCTGCAGCCGGCACAACCTCCGCTCGTCCTCGCGCGAGGGGCGACGAACTTCTGCCCGACGATACGAAAGTATGGGGGTGCCGCAGAGCGAATGTAGGGGGCAGAAAACAGCACCATCGGCGCTATAGCGTGCGCAAGTCGCGCGCAGCGAAGCGCGCATCATTCTCACGACAGGGGAGGAGAGCTTGATACGCCTGCTATTGCTGCTGCCGTTCATCGGGTTGATGATCGTGCCCTTCTACAACATCAAAGAGCCGATGCTGTTCGGTTTCCCGTTCTTCTATTGGTATCAGCTTGCCTGGGTGCCGCTGACCTCGCTCCTCACCTGGATCGTCTACAGGAGCGTGCGCAATGTTGAATGATGTCGACAGCGCGGCGCTCGCCGTTTTCATCGCCTTGTTCGTGCTCGTCACCGGCATGGGCTTCGTCGCCTCGCGCTGGCGCAAGCCGGAGACGCTCGCCCACCTCGACGAATGGGGCCTCGGTGGCCGCAAGTTCGGGACCTGGATCACCTGGTTCCTGGTCGGTGGCGATTTCTACACCGCCTATACCGTGATCGCCGTTCCGGCGCTGGTCTATGCGGTGGGCGCCTATGGCTTCTTTGCCTTGCCCTACACCATCATCGTCTATCCCTTCGTGTTCGCGGTGATGCCGGTGTTGTGGAAAGTCGCGAAGGACAAGGGTTACGTTACCGCCGGCGACGTGGTGCGTGGCCGCTACAATTCGCGCAGCCTCGAGCTTGCCGTGGCCGCCACCGGCGTGCTGGCGACGATGCCCTACATCGCGCTGCAGCTGATCGGCATGGAGGTCGCGATCAAGGCGCTCGGCCTGCACGGCGAGATTCCGCTCGTGCTCGCCTTCCTGGTGCTCGCGCTCTACACCTATTCGTCGGGCCTGCGCGCACCGGCGCTGATCGCCTTCGTCAAGGACATCATGATCTATATCGTGGTGATCGCCGCAATCGCGATCGTGCCGTCGAAGCTCGGCGGCTATGGCGAGATCTTCACCGCGGCGGACGCTGCCTTCAAGGCCAAAGGCTCCGGCGGCATCCTGCTGGCACCGGCGCAGGTGGTCCCCTATGCTTCGCTGGCGCTGGGTTCGGCGCTCGCGGCCTTCATGTATCCGCATACGCTGACCGGCATTTTCGCGTCATCGGGGGGCAACACCATCCGCAAGAACGCGGTGCTGCTGCCGGCCTACACGCTGCTGCTCGGCCTGCTGGCGCTGCTCGGCTATATGGGCCACGCGGCCGGACTGAAGCTCGCCAGCAACAATGACGTCGTGCCGGCGTTGTTCAAGATCCTGTTCCCGGGCTGGTTCGCGGGCTTTGCCTTCTCCGCGATCGCGATCGGCGCGCTGGTGCCGGCGGCGGTGATGAGCATCGGCGCCGCCAATTTGTTCACGCGCAATTTCTGGAAGGTCTGGATCAACCCGGCCGTCACGCCGGCTGGCGAGGCCAAGGTCGCCAAGATCACCTCGATGCTGGTGAAGGTCGGCGCGCTGCTCGCGATCCTGTTGATGCCGACGCAGTTCGCGCTCGACCTGCAGCTGCTCGGCGGTCTCTGGATCCTGCAGACGTTACCGGCGCTGGTGTTCGGGCTCTACCTGAACTGGTTCTCGAGCACGTCGCTGCTGGTCGGCTGGGCGGTCGGTCTGGTCGGCGGTTCGTTGCTCGCCTGGTCGGACGGTCTGAAGCCGCTGCACAGCATCGACTTCGGCGCGGGCAAGGTTGCCATCTACACCGGCCTCATCGCCCTCGTGGCCAATGTGGTGGTGGCGGTCGTGGTCAACCTGGCGCTCAGGGGGCTGTCGCAGCCGCGCCCGGCCAGCGAAGCGGCCTAAGCCAACGGCTCGATCGACGGCCGGGTCCCGAATCCGGCCGTCGATGCCCTCGGTTTTTGTCTTGACGCGCTTTGTTCACGCCAACCGGTGTCCACTTCGCTGGAAAACGCTCTAGTATCGGCGGCCCGCGACCTGTCGCGGGCCGATCTCGTGCGTGAGGTGTCCTTGCAGGGCTGGTTCGTTCTCGCAATCTCGGCGGCCTATGTGACCGCGCTGTTCCTGATCGCCTGGTGGGGCGACCGGCGCAGCGTCGACGGTCCGCTGGTGTCGCCGACATCGTGGACGGCCGCGGTCAGCTATTGCCTGACGCTCGCGGTCTACAACACCTCCTGGAGCTTCTACGGGTCGGTCGGCCGGGCCGCGACCAGCGGGCTCGACTTCGTCACCATCTATCTCGGCCCGACGCTGGTGCTGCTGTTCGCCCAGCCGCTGCTCGTCAAGGTGATCGCGATCGCCAAGGCGCAGAACGTGACCTCGATCGCCGATTTCATCGCCGCGCGCTACGGCAAGAGCCAGTCGTTGGCCGCGTTGGTGACCCTGGCCTCGCTGCTCGGCGTGCTGCCCTATATCGCGCTCCAGCTGAAGGCGGTCGGCAAGAGTTTCGACTATCTCATCCTGCAGCCGGAACGGGCCGGCGGCGCGGCGTTGCAGTTCTGGCAGGACTCCGCCTTTGGCGTCGCCGCATCGATGGCGCTGTTCGCGATCATCTTCGGCGTCCGCCATGTTCATGCCAGCGAGCATCATCGCGGATTGATGTTGGCGATCGCGTTCGAGAGCGTGGTCAAGCTGGTCGCGTTCCTGATCGTGGCGCTGTTCGTACTGTTCGGCATCGCCGGCGGACCGGGCGAGCTGCTGTCGCAGGTTCGTCTCGATCCGGAGCTCGCGCAGGTCCTGTCGCTCGATATCGGCCAGCCGCTCTGGCCGGCGACCATCATCATCTCGGCGATCGCCTTCCTGTGCCTGCCGCAGGCGTTCCATGTCGCGATCGTCGAGAACGAACAGCCCGCGCATACCCGCACCGCTGCGTGGCTCTATCCGCTCTATCTTGCGGCGTTCAGCTTGCTGATCCTGCCGATTGCCGCGACGGGCCTGGCCCGGTTCGGCGGCATGATGGATCCCGACACATACGTGATCTCGTTGCCGATCGCCTCAGATGCCAAGACCGTCAGCCTGATCGCATTCCTGGGCGGGCTGTCGGCCGCGACCGGCATGGTGATCATGACCGCGGTGGCGCTGAGTACGATGCTGTGCAACGACGTCATCATGCCGCTGCTGTTGCGCTGGCGCTTCCTCGGCGGGCGCGCGGCGAACTGGTCGGTGTCGCGCACGCTGATGGCGGTCCGCCGGTTCTCGATCGTCGGCATCCTCCTGCTGGCCTATCTGATGCACCGTCTGGTCAATCACGGCTATCCGCTGACGGTGATCGGCCTGTTGTCGTTCGTGGCGGTGGCGCAGTTCGGGCCGGCCTTCATCGGCGGCCTGTTCTGGCCGCGCGCCAACAAGGCCGGCGCCTCGGTCGGGATCGCGGTCGGCTTCGTGATCTGGGCCTATACGCTGCTGCTGCCGTCCGCCGGGCTGTTATGGCCGGCGCTCGCGCCGATCGCGCGCGATGGATTGCTGCCATGGCTCAAGCCGGGCGCGCTGTTCGGTCTCGAGGGGCTCGATCCGATCTCGCACGCCACGCTGTGGAGCCTCGGCGTCAATATCGCCTGCTTCGTGCTGTTCTCGCTGCTCGGACGGCAATCGACCATCGAGCGCAATCAGGCTGCGGCTTTCACGCAGGGCGCGGCGCGTGGCACCGCCCCGCCATTGTCGTCGCGCGTCCTGGTCCGGCTCGATGATCTGCGCGCGCTCGCGATCCGCTTTGTCGGCAGCGAACGCGGCGTGGCCGCCTTCGACGCCTATCTCGCCGCGCGCCGCGCCGGCCATGCGCCGGCGCTCGACCCGTCGGGCCTTGTCGATCTCGATTCGATCCGCTTCACGGAAAACCTGCTCGCCGGCGCCATCGGCGCGGCGTCGGCGCGCGTGGTGATCGCGGCCTCGCTCGAGGGCCATTCGCTGTCGCGGCGCGCGGCGATGGCGATGCTGGACGAGGCCTCCGAAGCGCTGCGCTTCAACCGCCACCTCCTGCAGAGCACGCTGGAGAGCGTGCCGCAGGGCATCTGCGCCTTCGACGCCGACTTCAACATCTCGGCATGGAACGGCCGCTTCATCGAGCTGCTCGATCTGCCGCGCGATCTCGTGCGCGTCGGCCTGCCGCTCGCCGATCTGATCGCCTTCAACGTCGACCGCGGCGAATACGCGGCGGCCGAGTTCTCCGCGCTGTTGGTCAATCGCGACGTCGCGACGCAAGTGTGGCCCTATGTCTACGAGCGCAAACGCCCGGACGGCACCGTGCTCGAAATCGTCTATGACCGCATCGCCGGCGGCGGCTACGTCTCGACCTATACCGACGTCACCGAACGGCATCGCGCCGCCGAGGCGCTGCGCCGGGCCAATGAGGATCTGGAGCTGCGCGTGCGTGAGCGGACAGAAGCGCTGGAGCGTGCCAAGGCGGACGCCGAGCACGCCAATCTCGGCAAGACGCGCTTCCTCGCAGCCGCCAGCCATGAGCTGCTGCAGCCGCTGAACGCGGCGCGGCTATTCCTGTCGGCGCTTGACGAAAGCTTGCGGGTACGGCCCAGCGCCGGCGACAAGGACCGGACGCTGGCCGGCAGCGCGATCACGGCGCTGCGCTCGACCGAGCATATGCTCGACACGCTGCTCGACATCTCCTCCTATGATTCCGGTGCGGTGCGCGCCGAGCCGGTCGATTTACCGATCGCCGATCTCCTGGCGCAGCTCAGCGTCGAGTTCGATGCCATGGCGCGTGAGCGCGGCCTGTCCTTGCACGTCGTTGATTGCGCCTGTGTGGTGCGGAGCGATCCGCATCTGCTGCGCAGAATCCTGCAGAATCTGTTGTCGAACGCGGTGCGCTACACGCCGAAGGGCCGTATCCTGCTGGGATGCCGGCGCAAGGCCGGCGCGCTCCGGATCGAGGTCTGGGACACCGGTATCGGCATCGCCGAGGCGGACCGCGACCGGATATTCGAGGAGTTCCAGCGGCTCGTGCCCGCGGCCGACAAGGGGCTCGGCCTCGGGCTTGCGATCGTCGACCGCATCTCGCGCCTGCTCGGACACACGGTCAACGTGCGCTCGCGTCCCGGCCACGGTTCCTGTTTTGCGGTCACCATACCCCTGGCGTCCGGTCCCGGTGCGACGCTGCGCCGCGCGCGCGCTGCGGCTGCGCCGCTGCCGGCCGAGCAACCGCTGACGATCCTGTGCCTCGACAACGATGCGACGATCCTGCAGGGGCTCATGGCGCTGCTCGGGGGCTGGGGCCATCATGTCGTGACCGCGACAGACCCGACCGCGGCGATGGCGGCAGCAACCGCCGGGCCGCCCGATGTCGTGCTGCTCGACCACCACCTTGACGGCGGCCGCAGCGGCCTCGATTTTCTTGACGATCTCAGGCGCGCATCGGCGTACAACGTGCGCGCGCTGCTGATCACCGGCGATCGCAGCGAGGAGGTTCGCAGCGCGGCGAAGGCGCGCGGCTGCGAGATCCTGCTCAAGCCGGTCAAGCCGGCTGCGCTGCGACGTTTCCTGAGCGGCGAGGCCTTGACCCGCCGGCTCGCCACCCATGAGGACCGTCACCCGGCATGACCACACGCATCGTCATCGGCGACGACCATCCGCTGGTGCAGGCCGCGCTGCAGAGCGCACTGTCGGCCGTGCTTCCAGATCTCGAGATCATTCCCTGCCAGTCGCTCGACGAGGTATTGGCGGCGGTGCCCGGCCGCATCGAGGAGATCGACCTGATCCTGCTCGACCTGACGATGCCGGGCATCCAGGGGTTTGCGGCGCTCTTCGTCCTGCTCGCACAGTTTCCGACAGTGCCGGTTGCGATCATCTCGGCGCGGCAGGATGCGGCCACGATCCGCCGCGCCATCGCCTATGGCGCCTCCGGCTATATCCCGAAATCGCTCGGCCTGCCGGCGATGGCGGACGCCATCACGCGCATCCTCGGCGGCGAAATCTGGATGCCGCCGAACATCGGCGGCCGGGGCTCGATCCAGAGCGAGGACGTGGAGCTAGCGGCGCGCGCGGCCTCGCTGTCGCCGCAGCAACTGCGCATCCTGGCGATGATCGTCGAAGGCAAGCTCAACAAGCAGATCGCGGCCGAAATCGGCATCGCCGAGCAGACCGTCAAGGGCCATGTCTCGACCATCCTGCGCAAGCTCGGGGTGGGATCGCGCACCCAGGCCGCCGTGCTGGCGGAGCGGCTGGCGTTCGGCAGCGCGCGAGGCGTTTCATCGCCTGCACAGCGAGAAGGGTGAAGGCGCCGAGGATATCCTCCTGGCTGCCGTCGCCGGCAAACAGGCTGAGAACGGAAATGTTCGTGGTTTTGTACGCAAATGGCGCACCACGGCCGATCAAGATGGGCACTATTGCTTCGCCGTTGCGCTATGATGCCGGAGCCTACCACGCACTCCAATTGGCCAGACTGCGATGGCCTGCGATTTCCCACTACCGCGGCAGTCTCCCGATGTCGCCAGAGCGTCCGCTTCCTCGTCGATAGCAAACGTGCTGATCCATCCAGGGGCGACGAGATGTGCCCAGAGCGGTTGCTCATAGCTCAGGAATCGGGTGATTGGGTTGATCCCAAGTTGGGTCTACTTCCCGAAATTAATGCTGTGACCGCACTCATAGCGACCGGTCGGATCGCGGGTCCGTAATTCGGAGATCCGGCGCCACGTTGCGTCCCATGCGCCCTCCTGCGTCAAAGGAGTGCGGGTTCCGTCCGCTTCGACCCTGATCACACCTTCCAGATCGGAAGCTCGACGCAGGCGGACTCGAAAAACGCATCCAGAAACGAAGCGGACCACCCGGAGTCCATGCCCATGCTCCGGTCTTTTTCCTCATGTCCAGAACTCACCAAACCCCAAGGGCAACTTGGCCCAAAGCCGTATTCGCAATACGCAATCCCGCCGCTCGACCTCGCGTCCCGTGGGCTGGTGCTGAGCTTGGCGCTAAGACTGCGCCGTATCGTAGCGCTCGCGGGCCGCCTCAATCTGCAGCATGTTGCCATAGGCCCAGTTGCGGATGACCGTCACGGCGTCGCCGAGGCTGCGCCCCAGCGGGGTCAGGGTATATTCCACCGTTACTGGCACGGTTGGATAAACCTCGCGCGAGACCATGCCGTCGCGCTCCAGGCCGCGCAACGTTTGCGTCAGCATCTTCTGCGTGACACCTCGGATACGGGCTCGGAGCTGAGAAAAGCGCAGCGTTCCATCGTCCAGCGCCAGCACCACCAGCATGGTCCATTTGTCGGCGATCCGTCCGAGCACCTGCCGCGTCGGGCAGGCATCCATCATGACATCGAAATCTACGTTCATTGGTATCCTTTCGGAACCTATACCACTTTCAAGTGCCTTCTTTCCAAAGAATACCAAGGATCCCACTCTTTGTCGTGAGGCGATTGGCCTCGTGACATGGAGCAGATCATGAAAGCCTTCATCCCATCGACGGATGCCCAGCGGCTGGTAGTGCTGGCGGACGTTCCCGAACCGAAGACGGCGCCTGACGAGGCGGTCGTCGAAGTGGCTGCCTTCTCCGTCAATCGCGGCGAGACCTTCCTGCTGGAGCGCCCATCTCAGGACTGGCGTCCGGGCAAGGACATCGCCGGAACGGTGCTGCGCGCAGCGGCGGACGGCTCTGGACCAGCTGTGGCCGAGCGGGTCGTAGCGCATCCGTCGTCGGCAGGCTGGGCCGAGCGGGTGGCGGTGAAGACCGCTCAGATCGCGACTCTGCCCGACACGGTGAGCGAGGTTGTTGCGGCGGCTCTACCTTTGGCGGGACTGACGGCGCTACGGCTGCTACGGGTGACGGGCCCGTTGGCAAGCCGCCGCGTTCTGATGACTGGCGCTTCGGGCGGGGTCGGGCACTTCTTCACCGAACTCGCGGCAATGGGCGGCGCAGAAGTAACCGTCGTGACCGGCTCTCCAGAGCGGGGGGCCCGCTTGAGAGAGCTCGGTGCAGCACATGTCGTGCATGACGTGGCCGACGCTGAGGCGCCGTTCGATGTGGTGCTGGAATCGGTTGGGGGCACATCTTTGCAAGCGGGCCTCGTCAAACTCCGTCCACGCGGCGCGCTGATCTGGTTCGGCCAAGCGAGCCGGGTAGCACCCTCAATCGATTTCTTTCGGTTTTGGGAGGGGCCAGCGTCGGGTACGATCCGCCACTTTCACTATACCGATAGCGATGTGCTGGACGGGCGTGATTTGCAGACGCTTGTGCAGTTCGTCGCCAGTGGACGGCTTCATCCAGAGATCGGCCTGGTATCGGATTGGGAGAACACCGATCAAGTGCTGCGCACGCTGCGCGACCGAGGCGTTCGCGGCAATGCCGTGCTCACCCGAACCGTCCGATGAAAGGAGCGGCGTGCAGACCCGTGCAACGCTCAGGCCGACTCGGACGATCGAGTGCTATGAGCGCCACGCGCTCTGTGTCATCCGTCGCTAAACGGCGATTCCGGAGGCGATCGAGTCGTTCGACGTAAGCCACGAGGTAGCGCTACACGACGGTGGAAAACTCGCACGGCCATTCTGAATGGTGGCAGTTTGGCGCACCCGACACGATTCGAACGTGTGACCTTTGCCTTCGGAGCAAGATAACGTGCCCATCCGAAAAATGCGATAGGGCACGCTACGCTACGCTATCCAACTGAAGCAGCTGGATATTCTCAAACACACAAGCGACGTTCCTATCCGAAAACACGCCCCGATTTTCTCCCGCGTGCTTACGCACTGCTTACGCGAGAGATCGTGCCCGGAATGAAGGAATGTCATGGTCAAGATCACGAAGAGGGTTGTCGAGGCGGCGGAGGCCCGGGAGAAGACTACGTCATCTGGGACGGCGAACTGCCTGGCTTCGGACTCCGCATCTTCACTTCGGGCAAGCGAAGCTACGTCATCCTGTATCGAATAAGAGGTCGCTCGCGTCGCTATACAATTGGGCTTCACGGAGCCTGGGCGCCAGAGACTGCACGCCGAGAGGCAAAGGTGCAACTTGGTCGGGTCGCTGGGGGTGATGATCCCGTTGAAGATCGTCAGCTCGATCACAAGGCGATCACTGTGAAGGAGCTCTGCGTCCGCTATCTCGCTGACCTCCAGGCCGGGCTCATCCTCGGAAAAGGCTGGCGACCGAAGAAGCCGTCGACAATCACCGCCGACACTGGCCGCATTGAGCGTCACATCATTCCGCTCATAGGGACCCGGCGGGTCAAGGATCTCACCAAGACCGACATCAACAAGGTCCTCAAAGACATCATGGCCGGAAAGACGCGGGTTTCGGTCAAGACCAAGAAGCTGCGCGGCAGAGCAATTGTCAGGGGCGGTGCGGGAACGGCCACGCGCACAGTGGTTCTCCTACTTTGCCTGGTAGCCATCGTCCCGGGCCTTCCTCGTCAAGAAACTCAAGTTGAAGTTTAGCATTCTTGGTCGTAGTCCCTGCGCCCAGTGTCACAGCCCTTGTGCCCCGGTGTCGCAGGCTTATGTGAGGGCGGCTAGCACTCGCTCATTGCGACTGCCAATCCAGAAATAATCACAAAAGCCGAGGAGGATCGCATGAAATTCCGTCCGCTCCACGACCGCGTCGTGGTCAAACGCATCGACGCCGAAGGGAAGACCGCAGGCGGCATCATCATCCCGGACACTGCCAAGGAAAAGCCCTCGCAGGGCGAAGTCATCGCCGTGGGCCCAGGTGGCCGCGACGAAGGGCAAGTTGATTCCGATCGACCTCAAGGTCGGCGACCGCGTGCTGTTCGGCAAATGGTCGGGCACCGAGATCAAGATCGATGGCCAGGAACTGTTGATCATGAAGGAAAGCGACATCATGGGCGTCCTCACCGACCTTCCCACGGCCAAAAAGAAGGCCGCCTGAGCGCTAGCCAGTTTTCCTTATCCTGAGGATTCGGCGCAGCCGGGTTCTCGAAGGATGAGGCCGCAATTGAAATCTCATCCTTCAAGAGCGCCCAGTCGCGCGGTCTTGGGATCTGACCAGTTGAAAGCGGAGATCATTATGTCAGCCAAAGAAGTCAAATTCGGCGTCGATGCCCGCGACCGCATGCTGCGCGGCGTCGAAATCCTCAACAACGCGGTAAAGGTGACGCTCGGTCCGAAGGGCCGCAACGTCGTTCTCGACAAGTCGTTCGGCGCACCGCGCATCACCAAGGACGGCGTCACCGTCGCCAAGGAAATCGAGCTTGAAGACAAGTTCGAGAACATGGGCGCGCAGATGGTGCGCGAAGTCGCCTCCAAGTCGGCAGACGCAGCCGGCGACGGCACCACCACCGCAACCGTGCTCACGGCTGCGATCGTTCGTGAAGGCGCCAAGTCGGTTGCCGCCGGCATGAACCCGATGGACCTGAAGCGCGGTATCGACCTGGCGGTGGAAGCCGTGGTCGCCGACCTCGTCAAGAATTCCAAGAAGGTCACCTCGAACGAGGAAATCGCCCAGGTCGGCACCATCTCTGCCAACGGCGACGCCGAAATCGGCAAGTTCCTTTCCGACGCCATGAAGAAGGTCGGCAACGAGGGTGTCATCACGGTTGAGGAAGCCAAGTCGCTGGAGACCGAACTCGAGGTGGTCGAGGGCATGCAGTTCGATCGCGGCTACATCTCGCCCTACTTCGTCACCAACGCCGACAAGATGCGCGTTGAAATGGATGATGTCTACATTCTCGTCTACGAGAAGAAGCTGTCCTCGCTGAACGAGTTGCTGCCGCTGCTCGAGGCCGTGGTGCAGACCGGCAAGCCGCTGGTCATCGTCGCTGAAGACGTCGAAGGCGAGGCGCTCGCCACCCTGGTCGTCAACCGCCTGCGTGGCGGGTTGAAGGTCGCGGCCGTCAAGGCACCGGGGTTCGGCGATCGCCGCAAGGCCATGCTGCAGGACATCGCGGTCCTGACCGGCGGCCAGGCGATCTCGGAAGATCTCGGCATCAAGCTCGAGAACGTCACGCTGCAGATGCTTGGCCGCGCCAAGAAGGTGATGATCGACAAGGAAAACACCACGATCGTCAACGGCGCCGGCAAGAAGGCCGACATCGAGGCCCGCATTGCCCAGATCAAGGCGCAGATCGAGGAAACCACCTCGGACTACGACCGCGAGAAGCTGCAGGAGCGTCTGGCCAAGCTCGCGGGCGGCGTCGCAGTGATCCGCGTCGGCGGCGCGACTGAAGTCGAGGTGAGGGAGCGCAAGGATCGCGTGGATGACGCGATGCATGCGACCCGCGCGGCCGTCGAGGAAGGCATCGTGCCGGGCGGCGGCGTCGCCCTGCTCCGTGCCTCCCAGCACCTCAAGGGGCTTCGCGCCAAGAACGACGACCAGAAGACCGGCGTCGAGATCGTGCGCAAGGCACTTTCCTATCCGGCCCGCCAGATCGCGATGAATGCGGGTGAAGACGGCTCCGTCATTGTCGGCAAGATTCTCGAGAAGGACCAGTACGCCTACGGCTTCGACTCGCAGACGGGCGAGTACGGCAACCTGGTCGCCAAAGGCATCATCGATCCGACCAAGGTGGTTCGCGTAGCGATCCAGAACGCGGCCTCCGTCGCGGCACTGCTGATCACCACCGAAGCCATGGTGGCCGAGGTGCCGAAGAAGAACGCAGGCGGCGGCATGCCTGCGGGTGGTGGCATGGGCGGCATGGGTAGTATGGATTTCTAAGTCCAACCGTGCAGCGTTCAAAAGAAAAAGAAAGGCCCGGCAGCGATGCCCGGCCTTTCTGCATTTTCGTGCGTTTGATCGCGGTTGCCCTGCTCAATTTGCCACAGGCCGTAATACTGACGTCAGTAAACGGTTCGGATCGGCTTTCAGCGCGCGCTCGTACCAGACCTGCGAGAATTTGTAGTCGCCGGGCTTGCGATAGGAAGTACGCATACGACGGAGGCCGCCTGATTGACGCATGCGCGCGGGCACGGCGAGGTCTATGATGGCATTGGGTGAAGGGTGAAGGTCAGGCGGCCTGCTGATTGGCTGGCTTGTCGGCCTGGCGCAGGAGCTTCCATTCCCAGGGCAAGAGCTCGTGCAGACGCGATGCGGGATGATCGGCGATACGGGCCAGGACGTCGGCGAGCCAGGCCTTGGGATCGACGTCGTTGAGGCGACAGGTCGTGATCATCGTCAGCATGATGGCGGCACGGTCGGCGCCGCGTTGGCTGCCGGCGAAGGTCCAGTTGCGCCTTCCCAAGGCGATGCCTCTCAATGCGCGCTCAGCGCAATTGTTGGTCAAGCAGATCCTGCCGTCGTCGAGGAAGCGGGCGAAGCCGTCCCAGCGCCTGAGCATGTAGTTAATCGGCTTCAGGACCTCGGAGGAACGCGAGAGGGTTTCGCGCTCGCGGAGCAGCCAGGCATGCATGTCCTCGAGAAGTGACTTACTCTGTTCCTGGCGAGCGGCACGCCGCTCGCCGGCACCGCGGCCGTTGATGGCGCGCTCGATCTCGAACAACGTATCGAGGCGTCTGACAGCCTCCAGCGCGATCGGGGAGACCGGTTTGCCTTTCTTGCCTTCCCGAGCATTTTTCTCGATATCAGCCAGCTCGAAGAAGCCCCGCCGCGCATGGGCCACGCAAAACGCCGGCGTAATCGGCAGCGCCTTCTTCTGCGGGTCGAACAGCGGCTCGAAGCCGCTGTAGCAATCCGCCTGCAAGATGCCGGCGAAGGCGGCCAGATGTCTCTGTGGATGCTCGCCTCGTCGGTCGCTCGAGGCGTAATAGACCGCTGCCGGCGGCGCAGGCCCGGCGAACGGCCGGTCATCCCGCACATAAGTCCAGATCCGCCCGGTCGTGCACTTGCCCTTCGCCAGAATACGGATGGTGGTGTCGTCGCCATGAAGGCGCTCGGCAGCGAGCACGTGGCGTTCGATCAAGTGGAAGAGCGGCATGACGGCGAAGGTCCCGTGGCCGACCTGGTCGGCCAGCGTCGACAACGGCAGGTCGATCCCCTCGGCCTTAAAGCGCGCACTCTGGCGGTTGAGCGGGATATGCATGCCGAACTTGTCGAACAGGATCGTCGCCAGCAATTGTGGGCCGATGAAGCCGCGCGGCGTGGCATGGAACGGCGCGGGCGGCTGGCTGATCTTCTCGCAATCGCGGCAGGTGAACTTCTCGCGTACCGTCTCGATCAGCTTGAAGCGGCGCGGGATCTCCTCCAGCGTCTTGGTCACATCCTCACCGATCTTCGCCAGCCGCGATCCACCGCAGCAGGCGCAGGTCGTTGGAGTCTCAATGACGACGCGCTCGCGTTCGATATCGTCAGGCCATGGCTTGCGCACCGGCCGCTTGCGCATGAAGGGGCGGACGTTCTGCGTCTTCGCCGCTGCGGCCTGTGCGGCAAGCTCATCCTCGCTCGCCGTGGTGACGAGTTCTTCGAGCTCCAACTCCAACTGCTCGAGCAGCCGTGCCGAGCGCTCGGATCGCTGCCCGTGCAGTTCGCGTTTCAGCTTCTCGATGCGCAACTCGAGATGAGCGATCAGCGCCTCGGTATCCGACAGTTTCGCCTGCGCATTCGCGGCTTGCGCCTGCCAGTTGGCGGCCTTCGCCTCGGCTTTCTGTCGCGCCTCACGCTCGGCCTGCAGCGCCGCCAGGGCACTGACAAGGTCCGATGGAAGATCATCCGGCTTCGATATCATGGAGCCATTGAATCAGATCGAGCAGCAGATTCAAACCGTAAAACGACTATCCGACCCGCGTCGGACGCTGGGTTTCTTGAGGGTTGCGCCAATCGATCCCGGACAACAGATAGCTCAACTGCGCCGGAGAGATCGTTACCGATTCACCAGCAACCGATGGCCAGATGAACCTGCCTCTCTCGAGTCTTTTGGTGAACAAGCAGGCGCCCTGGCCATCGTGCCAAATGACCTTCAATAGATCACCGCGTTTGCCCCGGAAGCAGAAAAGACCGCCGCCCATGGCGTCGCGCTTGAGCACTTCCTGCACGCGCAGAGCCAGGCTCGGAAAGCCGCACCGCATGTCGGTATGGCCCGTCGCCAGCCACACCCGCACGCCCGTCGGGATCGGGATCATCGGCGCGCCAGGCCCCGAGCAATTCGAACGACCGCCTCGATATCCGCACCGGGGCCGAAGACCACGCGCAGCCCCTGAGGGCTCACGATTTCGATCTGACCTGTCTCGACAGCTTCCGTCGTTGGCGGCGTACTTGCCGCAACTATCGCAGGGACGAATGTCGGGCCGATCGAATCCTCTTCGGCCGGATCATGACAGGTCCAAGCCTTGCGCCAGCTCAGCAGAAGCTGACGTGATATCCCATACCGGCGAGCCGTCGCCGACACCAGTCGTGGCCCCGAGAAGCTCTCCTCTACGATTCTGAGCTTCTCCGCACGCGTCCAGCGTCGCCGCCGACCGGTCTCCACCAAATCCATGCGGCTCAGCACCGCACTGTCCTTATGTCCGTCCATAAGGACAGTCAGCTACAGATCGGAAAAACTCGCAAGACGGCCGCCCTCGGACGGATACGATAGGAATAGCCGGTCAGATTGCTCACGTTCGGGTGATCGTCGTGGCCAAGTGCCTTTAACTGCTCGCCTGCGTCTGGACAGAGTTGAATTGCAGTAACGCTGCTTCCTTCGTCATGCCGGCTGCGCGACCAAGTCATAGATCGCGTCGCGGATCATCCGTGGGATGAATTGGAAGATCCATGTCCACTGTAGAGTCGGGAACGAAAGTATCGGCTACATAGTTTTTATCGACCGAACCAAACCGGATAATAGTGTGCGTATAAATCCAGCCACCCGGCACTCTGAAACGAAATATGGTTTCGTCATACTGACCGGAGACATGATCTTTAAAGACTTCTTCGTGCGCGTGAAGCTTTTGCTTAGGCATGAACACCTTTCGAGTGCCGCGGCCAATAGCTACCAAAATCAACTGACTCGCCACGCTTCAAAGACAAAGCTGCGAGGCGGTTGACTTGCTCACCGTTCGACAGACGGCCGTTATCCCTCTCCAAGACCGCTCTTGAGCGTACCGCAAGAGGTACGCACCGGCGATGTGGTGATGGATGTCTTCCAGTCGATCCATCCAGGTCGTCCATGGCAGCGGAGCTGAATTGCGCATGCCACTTCCAAACCACCATCCGGTCATAGTCGTAGGGCCGAAATCCTCCTCGCGTGAGCGGCATGTCACAAGACCTTCTTCTTACGAAACATCCGCCATCTGTTCGCGGGGCAGATCTCAAGCCAGCCTATGAAATGCCGGCGGCAAAGGCTCGCGCACGAGTTCACTTAGATTTAGAACCTCGCCGCTTTCCGTGATGTCCGAGACCAGAACCTCGACAAAGGGATGCTGGCGGTTGGCCGCGGCGCCGCGCTGGTATTTCGCGCTCACGATCCGCTCAAGCGCCGCAAGGTTCAGCTTGCCAAGCGCGTTGTATTGACTGCGGAACAGACTTTGTCTTCCACCAAGGTGCTCAATCGACTCGGCCCAGACGTCCATCACCTTGCGGCCTATGAACGCTTCGACCGGTTCAGTTCCATCTCGGGCAAAAAGTCGCAACCCGTCCATGGCATGCAGTCCGTCATCGACGCGGAATTGTGTAAGGGACATGGAGTCCTCCTCTTGTAGGCGTACGTTCACGCCGCGACTCGTCGCGGAACGCGGCCTTTGCCCACCACGACGGTGCGGCGGCGCCTCAATGGGGCATCGCGCCGGATATCCGCTGCCGCGGCATCACCACTGGATAATGACCGCTCCTGCAATCATCAGACCGAGGAAAACCGGCACCATTACTGGAGGGACGATCCACTCATGCAGTTTGAATTTTGGGATGGTGGACATACTGACCTCCCTCTCTGCGGCGGGAGTACAGGTCTCTCAGTCACCGATAGCAGCCAAGGGTGGACGGTGATAACTGCAGCAGACGCCCTTTCTTGCACGATGTCGAGAGAAATCGCCAAGGCAATGGCTGTAAGCACTGCTTCTACTATAGCGACCGCGCATCGCGAAAAGCTTGCTATTGGATGCACCAATCTCCATATCATCGATAGCGTCACCGGCTTCCTGCAAGAAGGCGTGTCCGGAGACGCGACGCCTTAGCCAAAAAAATCGTAATCGACGAGATCGAGCAGCGGCACGTCGCTCCGGGGTGCGCGTAACGCGTCAGGACAACCATGCCCATCGAACACGCTTCCGTGCGGGCCGTGCACAAGCCCTGGGGCGTCAGCCATCTCCAGCCATGGAGCGACATCGACGGCACGGGTGACGCCGTGGGGGAGCTGTGGTTCGGTCGAGCCGACAAGAACGCTCCTGTCCCTGCGTTGCTGCTCAAGCTGTTGTTCACAAGCGGGCCATTGTCCATCCAGGTCCATCCGGACGACACCTTCGCGCGCGCGAAGGGGATGCCGAACGGTAAGAGCGAAGCTTGGTACATCATCTCGGTGGAGCCGGGCGCGTAGATCGGCATCGGTTTGAAGCACCGGGTGACGCCACAGGGGAATTGCGGGCGTCAATCGCCAATGGCTCGATCGTCGACCTGGTTCAATGGCGTCCAGTTGCGAAAGGCGATGTCATCTCCATTCCCGCCGGCACCATTCACGCCCTCGGCGCCGGCATTGTGCTGGCCGAATTTCAGCAGCGCAGCGACACCACGTTCCGCCTGTTCGACTATGACAGAGCGCGTGAATTGCACATCGAAAACGGCGTCGCGGTTGCCAACACCTGGCCGCTTCGACCCCCAGCCGCCCGACCCACCTCACCGATGAACGGACGGTTCTCGTCGCCAGCCGGCATTTCGTGCTCGAGCGCGTTGAGTTGCAGGAGGCCTCAAGCTGGGCGCTGCTCGCCGAACCGGAGACCTGGATTCTTGTTCTCGACGGACATGCGGCGATCGGATTGGCCACGGTATCGATCGGGCAGGCGGTATTCGTTGGCGGTGGCCGTAGCAGCATCGAGGTTGGCGCCAATGGGTTGACCGCCCTGATTGCGTATCCGGCGGCCCGGCCAATCGCTTCGCTCTTGCAGAGGCTCTGCGAGCCCTCAACCCGAGCCGTTCAATCAGCCACGCCCGGTGATCCGATCGCCTTGGCAGAGGCTCGTACGTGACGCCGCCCCGCAGGATTGCGCTGATCGGCAATTCGCTGCCTCGCCGCTGTGGCATTGCGACATTCACGACCGACCTGCTACGCGCGATCTCGAATTCAGGACCACACCTGCAGGCCTGCGTCGTGGCGATGACCGACCGCGATCAGACCTATGACTATCCTGCGTCGGTCGTTCGGAGACTGTCAATGTAGCCACACCAGAAGCGCGCCACTCAAGACGATTGGCGACACGCCGAAGGCCATTGCACCCCAAAACAAGGCGTCCTTGAAAACATCGAGGTTGCAATGCATGGCAGTTCCTTTCCACCTGCGTGAGCGTCATGCGGAGACCACGCGCTGAGGGTTGATCTGGTCGGCTAGGAAGATCTCGCGGAATGGTTTGTCGCGAGGTCACAATGTCAAAGGATAGTCGTAAGGATAGCGATAAGGATAGGCATATGCCTATCCTCGAACACGGCGCCGACACGCTGCAGCGTGTCGAGATCATCACCGGGACGGGCCGACGTCGGCGCTGGTCGACCGATGCGAAGGCGGCGATTGTTGCGGAGAGTTTTGCGCCGGGTGCAAGCGTGTCCGCAGTGGCGCGGCGACACGACATCAGTCCAAGCCTGTTGTTTCTCTGGCGTCGCCAGGCTACGCGGGCGCAGGTCGCGGAGCGCGGGGACAGAGGCATGCCACCTGGCTTTGTGCCGGTCGCGATCACCGGCTGTGGGCGCCCGAGTGAGGAGCAGGCGGCGATCGAGATCGAGGTCGGCGCGATTCGCATCCGTGTCAGGGGGACAGTCGACCGGGAGGCACTGTGCGAGGTGCTGGCGGCGGTCGGGACGGTTGGTCGATGATCGGGCTTCGAGCTGGGTTGTCGATCTGGATTGCGACGCAGCCGGTCGATTTCCGCCGCGGCATGGACTCGCTGGCGATGCTGGTGAGCGAGGCCTTTGGAGCCGATCCGTTCGACGGCGGACTTTATGTCTTCCGCTCCAAGCGCCGAGATCGCGTGAAGATCCTGACTTGGGATGGAAGCGGCCTTGTCCTTTACTACAAAAGAATCGAGGGGCAGTTCACCTGGCCGCCGATCAAGGAAGGCGTCATGTCGCTATCTCATGCTCAGCTCTCGGTGCTGCTCGATGGCTCGGACTGGAAGCGTGTGCCGATGCGAGTTGTGGATCAGCCGATGCGAGCTGGTTGATCATTATCAAGAGTCGTTCGTCACTCATGCGGAGTTGTTGTAGAATCGCTCTGCATGAGTGATTTGCCTTCCGATCCAGCATTGCTCCGACAAGCCGTGATGACGCTATCGTCACGGCTTGCGGCGTTGTCGGAGGAATGCAGCACGCTGGCGACCGAGCGTGATGCAGCGATCGCCCAACGCGACGCTGCGATCCAGGAGAACGACAAGCTCCTGATGATCCTGTCCCAGTACAAGCGCACGATCTTCGGTCCGCGCTCCGAGACACTGGATATCGGACAGCTGTCTCTCTTCACCATCAGGGCACAGGCGGTTCGTGCCGCCGCCAACGACGACGTGACCGGAGGCAGGCTGCCTGACGGAGCGGAGGGCCGTGGAAAGCGACCGGCGCGACGCAACCGGGGGAAGCTTCCGGAGCATTTGCCGCGCATCGATGTCGTGATCGATATCGAGAGCCACATCTGCCCTTGCTGCGGCGAGCAGCTGCACAAGATCGGGGAGACCGTCAAGGAAGCCTTCGACGTCATTCCGATGCAGTACCGGGTCAAGCGCATCATGCGTCCACGGTACGGCTGCCGGGGATGCCGCCAGGGTGTTCTGCAGGCACCCGCGCCGGCCCAGGCGATCGACGGTGGAATGGTGACGGAAGCCTTGCTGGCCCACGTCGCGGTGATGAAATACGGCTACCAGCTGCCGCTGTATCGCCAGGAACAGATGTTTGCCGCCCAAGGCATCACGCTCGACCGGCAAACGCTGGCCTCGTGGATGGGCCGCGTCGCCTGGTGGCTGAAGCCGCTTCACGCGCTGTTGCGCCGCGCAGTGATGTCCTACCCGCGGCTGTTTGCCGACGAGACGCCGCTGCCAGTTCTCGATCCCGGCCGTGGCAGAACCAAAGTCTGCCAGTTCTGGGCGATCGCCACCGACGACCGCCCGTGGGGCGGCCCGGCGCCGCCGGCAGTAGTCTACGTGTTCGCCGAGGATCGCAAGGCAATCCGCGCCAGGCAGCTGTTTGGAGACTACGACGGCATCCTGCAGGTCGACGGCTACGCCGGGTACAAGGGGCTGATTAAAAACGGCGGCCGTCTGGTACAACTGGCGTTCTGCTTCGCGCATGCGCGGCGGAAGTTCTGGGACGTCCACATCGCGACGAAATCGCCGATTGCCGCGGAAGCGCTGCAGCGGATCGCGATGTTCTACGCCATTGAGGATCGCATTCGCGGTTTGCCGGCGACGCAGCGAGCTGCGGTGCGACAATCCGACACCAGACCGCTGATCGAGGACTTCAAGCCCTGGCTCGAGGCGCGACTGCTGGAAGTCTCGAAGAAATCCGGCCTTGGCAAGGCGATCCGCTACACCCTCAACCATTGGGATGGCCTGACGCGATTCATCGATGATGGGCGCATCGAGATCGACAGCAATACGGTCGAACGCAGCATCAAGCCGATCGGGCTGGGAAAGAAAAACTATCTGTTCGCAGGCAGTGAGGGCGGCGCCGAAACCTGGGCCACTCTCGCATCACTCATCAACTCCGCAAAGCTTCACGACATCGACCCACGGCACTATTTTACTGATGTTCTCGAGCGCATCGTCTCCGGACGTACCAAGATCAATCAGCTGAACACGCTGCTGCCGTGGAATTGGAAAGCCGAGCGCGATGGTTCGGAGCCAAAGCTCGCCGCTTGATCAGTTCGACGGCACGGCGTCGGGAACTTCCTGCGCATCGCTGGCGTCGTCGTAGATCTCTTCGCGGATCACGCGCAGCGTTACCTCGTGCAGATACACTTGCAGCGCACCCTCCAGCTCGGTGAACTCGGGCAGCAGGACTCGATCAACGAAGCCCCGTGACGCACGGACCATCACCGTGTTACGTCGCTGTCGGCGATAACGAAACGGCCGCAGCCCATATCGGCGGCAAAGCGCCAGAAACAGGTGCCGAGACCACTGGTCGGGAAGTGAGAATTGCTGTTCGATCGGTGGATCGTGGCGAGCAAGTTCCTCGACCCGGGCCCGCACCCGCTGCAGCGCGGCTTCCGCTGCAAGGCGCTCACCAGCAGTTCCGGCCCCCACGAACAACGCCTCGATCTTCCGAAGCTTCTCGCGCAGCTGCGACTCGCTGGTCATTCTGATCCCCGTTGCCCGCTCCGAACCGGGATCAACCCATCACCGCGCGCCGGCGGCGTCAATCATCCCGACCGCGCTATCCAGAGCATTCCGCGCAAGTCAAGCCCAGGCACCCGTGATCCTCTCGTGACGCTCACCCACCTGCGTCGCTTAGTCAAGGATTAAGACCGAAGCGCTCGCCGGCTGTAACCATCATCAACATTCTCGGCACCGGCGATGTCGTGGCGGCGGGAGCACTCGCTGGTCACGCCCTGTTCAGGACACCGTGGTGTTACGGACGTTTACTATCGCTTTGTGCATCGACTGCAGGGTCGATACGCGTTAGTTCTATAGATTGTCCAACTTCGAATATATATCCGATCAGCCCGGCCCCCGCGTGGCCGGGCTTTTCGTTCCAGGGAAGCATCGCGGCGGCCCGCTTGAACCCAGTGAGCTCAGCCCCCGGGCGAGGAAAGCCACTCGTTCATCTGGGAGGCCGTATCGGCTTGTTGGGCTCTGCGGATAAGGCGCTCGCGTTCGATGCGCGGCAGAGTGCCGGTCGCTTCTTGGCGCAAACGAACAGCCGCTTGTGCCAGTCTATTTTGAAGCGTTTCAGTTTGTTGAATACGACGATGCCTATGCATGCGCTGCTCCATCCCTTCGGGATTGGCGGGAGCGCGACCGGCGTTCTCATCACCGATGTTTGCCACGGTACCGAGCGGTGATATGGTGATTGTGCGCCCTAAATCCGGGACATGCCACAAAATAAACCAGGGCGTGGAAGGGAACCAAACCCGAAACGCCCCCAAGAGCGGGTAGGCCGCGCCATGTCCAAGGGGTAGCGGGGCCGATGCGAACTGCTGAAGTCCGATGCGGCACGATGGGCCCTATAGCCCATAGCGACCTTGATACTTCCGACGGCCGCTAAAATCGCTCCAGCGAGGCACAGCGTCACAAAGGTCCAATCGCGCTTCTGCATGTCGATCGCGGATCCAGCGTTGAGCAGATGGGCGTCGTTGGCGATCTTTTTGAAGCGGCGGGTCCAGTCGTTGCCGCAGCGAGAAGACCTTGCCGGTAGACCGCGTAGTTTTGGCCAATCCACAGAATCTCTTCGCCTTCGTTGCCTAACTTATCGTTCTTACCCTCTACAAGATCGCGCAGTAGAAATGGTTTTGTGCAACAGCCGCTTCCATCTGTTGCCCGCTCAGCCAATCCAATCGCAGTGTGGTCGTCCATTTCGTACGCGTCCGACGAAGACCCCGGCCGCGGTGCTTGAGCGCGTTTAGGCTGCGGCGGCAGTCTTGGATTGTTGAGCGGCTTTCCAAGTCCACGGAAGCAGATCGGCGACTTGGCTGGCGGGATGATCAGGAAGCCGCGCCAGCAGGTCGGCTAGCCGAGGTTGCGGATCAACATCATTCATTTTGCAGGTCTCGATCAACGTATAGATGTACGCATACGACGGAGGCCGCCTGATTGACGCATGCGCGCGGGCACGGCGAGGTCTATGATGGCATTGGGTGAAGGGTGAAGGTCAGGCGGCCTGCTGATTGGCTGGCTTGTCGGCCTGGCGCAGGAGCTTCCATTCCCAGGGCAAGAGCTCGTGCAGACGCGATGCGGGATGATCGGCGATACGGGCCAGGACGTCGGCGAGCCAGGCCTTGGGATCGACGTCGTTGAGGCGACAGGTCGTGATCATCGTCAGCATGATGGCGGCACGGTCGGCGCCGCGTTGGCTGCCGGCGAAGGTCCAGTTGCGCCTTCCCAAGGCGATGCCTCTCAATGCGCGCTCAGCGCAATTGTTGGTCAAGCAGATCCTGCCGTCGTCGAGGAAGCGGGCGAAGCCGTCCCAGCGCCTGAGCATGTAGTTAATCGGCTTCAGGACCTCGGAGGAACGCGAGAGGGTTTCGCGCTCGCGGAGCAGCCAGGCATGCATGTCCTCGAGAAGTGACTTACTCTGTTCCTGGCGAGCGGCACGCCGCTCGCCGGCACCGCGGCCGTTGATGGCGCGCTCGATCTCGAACAACGTATCGAGGCGTCTGACAGCCTCCAGCGCGATCGGGGAGACCGGTTTGCCTTTCTTGCCTTCCCGAGCATTTTTCTCGATATCAGCCAGCTCGAAGAAGCCCCGCCGCGCATGGGCCACGCAAAACGCCGGCGTAATCGGCAGCGCCTTCTTCTGCGGGTCGAACAGCGGCTCGAAGCCGCTGTAGCAATCCGCCTGCAAGATGCCGGCGAAGGCGGCCAGATGTCTCTGTGGATGCTCGCCTCGTCGGTCGCTCGAGGCGTAATAGACCGCTGCCGGCGGCGCAGGCCCGGCGAACGGCCGGTCATCCCGCACATAAGTCCAGATCCGCCCGGTCGTGCACTTGCCCTTCGCCAGAATACGGATGGTGGTGTCGTCGCCATGAAGGCGCTCGGCAGCGAGCACGTGGCGTTCGATCAAGTGGAAGAGCGGCATGACGGCGAAGGTCCCGTGGCCGACCTGGTCGGCCAGCGTCGACAACGGCAGGTCGATCCCCTCGGCCTTAAAGCGCGCACTCTGGCGGTTGAGCGGGATATGCATGCCGAACTTGTCGAACAGGATCGTCGCCAGCAATTGTGGGCCGATGAAGCCGCGCGGCGTGGCATGGAACGGCGCGGGCGGCTGGCTGATCTTCTCGCAATCGCGGCAGGTGAACTTCTCGCGTACCGTCTCGATCAGCTTGAAGCGGCGCGGGATCTCCTCCAGCGTCTTGGTCACATCCTCACCGATCTTCGCCAGCCGCGATCCACCGCAGCAGGCGCAGGTCGTTGGAGTCTCAATGACGACGCGCTCGCGTTCGATATCGTCAGGCCATGGCTTGCGCACCGGCCGCTTGCGCATGAAGGGGCGGACGTTCTGCGTCTTCGCCGCTGCGGCCTGTGCGGCAAGCTCATCCTCGCTCGCCGTGGTGACGAGTTCTTCGAGCTCCAACTCCAACTGCTCGAGCAGCCGTGCCGAGCGCTCGGATCGCTGCCCGTGCAGTTCGCGTTTCAGCTTCTCGATGCGCAACTCGAGATGAGCGATCAGCGCCTCGGTATCCGACAGTTTCGCCTGCGCATTCGCGGCTTGCGCCTGCCAGTTGGCGGCCTTCGCCTCGGCTTTCTGTCGCGCCTCACGCTCGGCCTGCAGCGCCGCCAGGGCACTGACAAGGTCCGATGGAAGATCATCCGGCTTCGATATCATGGAGCCATTGAATCAGATCGAGCAGCAGATTCAAACCGTAAAACGACTATCCGACCCGCGTCGGACGCTGGGTTTCTTGAGGGTTGCGCCAATCGATCCCGGACAACAGATAGCTCAACTGCGCCGGAGAGATCGTTACCGATTCACCAGCAACCGATGGCCAGATGAACCTGCCTCTCTCGAGTCTTTTGGTGAACAAGCAGGCGCCCTGGCCATCGTGCCAAATGACCTTCAATAGATCACCGCGTTTGCCCCGGAAGCAGAAAAGACCGCCGCCCATGGCGTCGCGCTTGAGCACTTCCTGCACGCGCAGAGCCAGGCTCGGAAAGCCGCACCGCATGTCGGTATGGCCCGTCGCCAGCCACACCCGCACGCCCGTCGGGATCGGGATCATCGGCGCGCCAGGCCCCGAGCAATTCGAACGACCGCCTCGATATCCGCACCGGGGCCGAAGACCACGCGCAGCCCCTGAGGGCTCACGATTTCGATCTGACCTGTCTCGACAGCTTCCGTCGTTGGCGGCGTACTTGCCGCAACTATCGCAGGGACGAATGTCGGGCCGATCGAATCCTCTTCGGCCGGATCATGACAGGTCCAAGCCTTGCGCCAGCTCAGCAGAAGCTGACGTGATATCCCATACCGGCGAGCCGTCGCCGACACCAGTCGTGGCCCCGAGAAGCTCTCCTCTACGATTCTGAGCTTCTCCGCACGCGTCCAGCGTCGCCGCCGACCGGTCTCCACCAAATCCATGCGGCTCAGCACCGCACTGTCCTTATGTCCGTCCATAAGGACAGTCAGCTACAGATCGGAAAAACTCGCAAGACGGCCGCCCTCGGACGGATACGTATAGATGGCGGCTGTGCGATCACCGCCAGCGTCCGAGCCGGCAAAAGTCTCCGATCGCGATGCCACGCAACGCGCGTTCGGTTGCGTTGTTTGACAAGCAGCCACGACCGTCGTCGAGGAAGCGGGTGAACGCCGTCCAGCGGTTGAGAAGGTAGTTGATCGCCTTGGCGGTATCGTTCCTGGTGGAGAGTAACGCTCGCTGCTGGCGCATCCAGGTTTCTAGCTCGGAAAAGCGGACCTGACGCTGGGCAGCAACCCGCAGGCGTTGAGATTGGCCAGAGGCCTTTGCTTCAAACTCCCGAACAACTGGTTAAACTCGGCGATTGCTTACTCGCTCGAATGGGACAGAACTGCAATTTCGGTTCGGGCGCGCATATCGCGCTGAAAAATAGAGAAAAACTGGCGCACCCGACACGATTCGAACGTGTGACCTTTGCCTTCGGAGGGCAACGCTCTATCCAGCTGAGCTACGGGTGCGTGCAGGGGTTCATTTAGCTGATTGCCCCAAGGTCGGCAACGGCCTTGGCGGGCTGTTTTGGGGGCGGCGTAGGGCTCCGAAGGCAAAGGTCACACGTTCGAATCGTGTAGGGTGCGCCAGAAAAGCGCCTGCCGAGGGTGCCGGGATTGTGGCGGGGGTCGGCACGAAGGGGTCGAGCCTGCTAGACTGGGAAAGTCTGTTGTTGGGGAAGCTATGGTGGCCAAGGGGTGGGCGAGTTCAAATCTCTCGGGGGTGGGTGACGTCTTCACGACGCTTCATTCCGGCTTGGCAGTTGAATTGATATCGACCCCTGCTAGCTCGCTGGCAACGTGCACTCAGGACGAATTGATTCGCGACGTTCTGGAACGAAATCGCCCTGGTTATGATTTTATTCCGGTTGCTAACGAGAATGCCAGATTTATCGGCATGTTCAACGCGTTCTCTCAGAGAGATCGTTCGACACAAGGCACCATTCGAGGGTGCTTTCTTCCGTTGTCAGAGGAATACCTGATCGGTGCTGATGCGAGCATATTAGATTTCATTCTCGATGCAGATCAAAGGCCATGTCGGCTGGTGATCTCAGGTGCCAAGATTGTTGGCCTAGTCAGCCTTTCTGATCTACAAAGATTGCCGGTAAGGGCAACACTGTTCGCACTAATTACCGGCTTTGAAATTACTATGGCCGAGTTCATCAAGAAAAGACATCCGAGTGAATCCGGCTGGCTTGAAGTATTGGCAGCCAGAAGACAGCAAAAGATCAAAGATGAAATGAGCGATGCTAGGGCAGACGACGGGTTTGTTGAGTCGCTTTTGTTTACGCAGTTTTTTGACAAGACAACGATCGTGGCGCGCCAATTCCCGGAGAACCAGCGCAAATCGTTGGAAGCGAAGTTACGCAGAATTGAGCACCTACGAAACCACGTAGCCCATGCCAACGATTATGCTGCGACCCCCAGCCTCGCAAAGAATGTCTGCGAGGTTGTGCGTGAGTTATTGGAGATCAGAGGCGAGCTTCAGAATCTATCGCTCGCATAGTCTCTTAGAACAGAGATGCTGCTCAGACCTTCGTGGCTGCCGCCAATCAGGGGTCATTCGTTCGCTAGCCGCGTTATAGGGTTTTCTGTTGCTATTTAGCTAGCGGTCACTCTGGAAAAATCATGAGGGCTGGTTTCTTCGGCCAGCTTTATGATTTGTCGTAGTCTGCAAACCTCTGCTTAAGTCGCTCGACTGTAAATCGCCATTTTGGTGTCTTCGGCTTGCACACAGTGTTCTGATTTCCGAACATTCCAACCTCTTGAACCGCTTCCTCAATTGGAACGGTTTGCAGCCAATCCACTGGCACAAAATATTCGGAGCGATCAGGGTCGCCCTGCAAGCTGCGATGATAATTGCCCTTCAGAACGTCGAGGGCGGGCCGGTCGCCCGACGATGTGGGAAGCTTAAATTCTGAGGCCGGGACTGACTTGCCCTTGACCCTGCCCACTCCCACGAATCCATGACCGGGCGCCTTCACCCAGATCCGATCGCCTACGTTGAGCAAGTTTAGCGAGTTACTATACCAAGTCCCACCACCGGCGGAGATAAAGCCATACTGGCGAGCCTCGGGCCACAATCGTCCTTCATCATGCCCGAACGATGCGTAGACCTCGCCGTTCCACGGCTCCTTCTCTCGGGCCGCCGTGACCGTCGCATTCGTTTGAGTTTCCGCAGGATCGATGAGCCAAGCACGGCTCAACAGACGCTCGTCGCCGTTGGCGAAAACCTGGAAGCAGAGGATATTGATCGCGATGTCTCGCTCGTTGAGGTAGCGAACAATGCGCGTCGTGCTGGCATCGATGGCGGCGGCTACAACAACGATCTGATGACTGTCATTGAGCGTCTCCTCGTCGAGTGGCTGCCCAAAACGGGTTAGAAAATCGGTAGCAAGATTGCGGCCCGGCGCAAAATCATTGTAGATACTGGCAATCCTGTCCGACTCTAATCCTTCTATAAATGTTGCATAGTCGATCGCTTGGGCCACGACCTCGCGCGGCGTCTTGTTTCGCTTGAGTTCAATCAAGATCAACGCGCCATCCGGCGCAATCGCGAGCAGGTCAATGCGGCCACCAAAGCCGGTATCTTGCTGTCGACCGATGAGCATCCACTGGTCATGCAGAATTTCAGGGGCGGCAACGATCATATCTTCGAGTTGCTGCTCGCTCACGAGAGACGACGACGTGAGACCAACGGGCTTCTCGCCGACCTTCCAAATCGCGTGACGAATGGTCATTCTGCGGCCTCACGTTCGCAAGGTTCCGCTGGAGCAAGCGCTTCGGCGAGCAGGGCGTCTAGAAGTCGACGACGCGTTTCTGCGGCGTTGATGAGTTGTGATTCTATGCGGTCGCAGAGCGCTATCAGAGCGTGGACTTTTGCGACTATCCGGTGTTGTTCGGCGAGGGGTGGGAGCGGAATGGAAAGCGAGCGAATGTTGTCGAGGTTCAAGCCCGGCTTGCCAGATCCATAAGCGCGCTCGACGAGTTCAGCGCGTCCGCCCGCATCAGCCATGAGGCAAAGAAGCAGCCAGCTTGAAAGCTGCGGGTCACTCGGTCGCACAAGAGCTACATGCTGGCTGACATATGCCTCACCCAGATCGTGATCCAGCAGCGCAGGATTTGTCACGCCTGCGCCCGTGATGACGACAAGCAAATCGCCCTTGGTGGCTTGTGTTCGGCTGCCTTCGGAATTCGATGGCGGATTGACGAAGGCTAGATCGTTAAGGCGCAGCTTACCGAACCGGATGTTTTGCGCCCGAATGAATCCGGAGCCAGAAGTCGAATAGAACTCGGCCCAGCCGCGCGATCCACTTGTCACTAGATTGCAGACCTCACCAAGGGCAATCGGCGACCAGGACGCGGGAAGTTCTTCGGTCAATTTGGTCGGATCGCGAACGGCTTTCGTTTGGCGCGGGATGGCGCCGGTCGTCAGAAGTTGCGCCTTCTCTTTGGTGATCCGTTTCAATAACTCCGACGTCGGCTTGTCCGAGGGAGCCTGCGCGACCAATTTTCCGCGCACGGCGAGGTTGAGGATGGTCCGGCGCAGTTGCTTGATCTGGTCGGGGCGCGTGGTGAGGGCGGGCAGCGTGTCGAGCACGAAGCGGGCGCCGGCTTGAAAGGTTTTGGGATCGGGCGCACTGAGGCGAGTAAGACTTGCCACCGTCAGTCGGTCGAGCACCGTCTCGCGGCTCACCCGCGCAGCTTCCAGCCGGTCGCATAACAGCATCAGTTCATCGACCTTGGCGACTATGCGCCGCTGCTCAGCGAGGGGTGGGAGTGGAAAAGGTTGTTGCTCGAACTCAGCGTATTTGAGGCTTTGGACCGTCGTTCCTGTTTTCACGAGTTCCCGAAGGATGAAATTGGTTAATCCACGAAACATAATTTGCAGAAAACGCTCCTGTCCATGGAGGAAGGGCACTAGCACCTTCATGTCCTGGTTTGCGGCGGCGGGAACCCGGTTGATCGAGACTGGAAAGGTTCGTTTCAAGATGCCGCTTCGCGCGACCATGAAAAGGCAACCTGGCCGGTAAAGCTCCAGCCGTGTTTCCGCGAGGCCCAACGCTGAGATCTTCAGCTCGGAATCCGCTACCTCGTCCGACTTGATGTCCTTCGGCGATAGCCAAACGACGTCACCTGCCCAAAAATCGGGCCGGTTCATCGAGGGTGTCATGCCGCCAGAAAGCTTCCCGATTTCGCACAGTCGCGCCCAAGCCCAGTTTCTCGGCAATTCGATCGGAAGCTCACTATCGCGAATTGGCTCGGGTGCCTTAGCATTCTTGACCTTCCCGACCTTCACCAACCGGGCCTGCTCGTGTCCGATCCGCTTCAGCAATTCCGACGCGGGTTGGTCGCTTGCATACTGTGGAACGAGCTTGCCATGCGCGGCAAGCTCGACCACAAAGCGGCGCAATCGTGCAATGGCGCCGGGGGCATCGGCAATCCGTTCGTAGTGGCTGAGCAGGCGTTCCGCGTTCATCGGGCGAGAGCCTCGCCGAGGATTGCCTTCAATTGGTTGCGCAGGGTCGCCACCTCAGCCTCGGCGATGTTCAAATCTGTTAGAAGCGTTGCCGGGTCGCCATGGTCGTCGTCCACCGCGTGCGGGTTCTTACTGTCTAGATTAAAGCCGCGAGCCTTGATCTCCTCGGCACTCACATTCCAGGCCTGCGAGGTTTCTTCGCGCCCCTTGCGCGCGTTACCGCCCCACCAGTCGATGCAGCCCCGAAAATGCTCGAGCCGGATGGGCTTCGTCATCGAATAGGCTTTTTGAGATTCTGGCACACGGTGCTCGTAAAACCAGATGTCCTTCGTCGGTCTACCCTTCTCGAAGAACAAAAGGTTAGTGCCGATCGAGGCATACGGCTTAAACACCGAATTGGGCAGGCGAACGATGGTATGAAGGTCACACTCCTCCATCAGATGCTCCTTCAGCCGCGTCTTCACGCCCTCGCCGAATAGACTGCCATCGGGCAGCACTACGGCGGCCCGCCCGCCCGGCTTCAGCAACCGGATGATGAGGGCTAGGAAGAGATCCGCCGTCTCCTTAGTTCGGAAGGTTGGAAAATTGTCTTCAATGCCATCTTCCTCGCGTCCACCGAAAGGCGGATTGGTGAGAATGATGTCCACCCGCTCATCCTTGCCCCAGGAGATCAGTGGTCGAGCGAGGGTGTTGTCGTGGCGCACAAAGCTCGGATCCTCGATGCCGTTTAGAAGCATATTAGTGACGCAGAGCATATGAGGCAGTGGCTTTTTCTCCACCGCGCGCAAGGCTCCTTGCATTTTCTCGCGTTGCTTGGGCGTGCGGACGTATTCCTTCTCCATGTGGCGTATCGCGCAAGTCAGAAAGCCGCCTGTGCCGCAGGCGGGATCGAAGAGGATCTCGCCGGGGTGCGGGTCTATTCGATCGACCATAAAGGCGGTGACGGCGCGTGGCGTGTAATATTCGCCGGCATTGCCCGCGCTCTGCAGATCGTTGAGAAGCTGTTCATAGAACTCGCCGAAGTGGCGACGCTCGTCCAGATTGTTGAAATCAATCCCGCTGATTTTGTTGATCACCTGCCGGACAAGGTGCCCAGACTTCATATAGTTGAAGGCATCCTCAAACACGTCGCGCACCATGCGACGGCGACCGTCCGACCTTGCGGTGACAGCCAAGCCCTTGAGCGCTGGAAACAGTTCACCATTGATGAAGGCGAGCAATGCCTCCCCCGTAATGCCCTCCGGGTCTGCTGCCCAATTACGCCATTGATAATTCTTCGGGATGGGCGAGCGATAAGCGTCTTTAGTGAGTTCTAGCTCTTGGTCTTGATCGTCGATGATTTTTAGGAAGAACATCCAGCAGAGCTGGCTAATACGCTGCGCATCGCCATCGACGCCGCTGTCTTGACGCATGAGATCTTGAATAGATTTTACAGTAGTCCGGACGATCATGGTTCAAGCAGTCTCCTGATACAGAACGTCCTGCAGCTCGTGGACGGCCTTTTCAAAGCTCTCCCTGCTGCCGAACGAATTAATGAGTTGAACGACGCTGCCCATCGCGCTGAATGGCGCGATCTTGAGCACGTTGGCGTCGTCAAGGTTGAGAACACCGTCGTCGCGGTATTTTTCGAGGAGCGCTTCAAGGACGGCGCGCGCCTGCGGACCGTATTTCGTGAACACGTCACGCTTCTTGACGTTGTCGGCCCGCTCGCGTCGCGTCAACGGCTTTCGATCAAAGGCGACGTGGCAGATTAGATCGAACGGATCGAGATTCTTGCCGAGTTCGTCGCCAATGACATCGAGCGCGAGCCCCTCGGCTTCAAGTTCATCAATAATCGCCTGCTTACGCTCGGCTGCTTTCCAGCGCTTGAGGAAGTCGTCGAGGCTGGCATAGTGCTTCTTCAGCGCCGTCTTGGTAAAGTCTCGAAGGCTTTCGGTCACGAGTCGACCATTTTCGTCGAGGTATTCAACACGCTCGGCCACGATACGCGCGCCGACACCGTCCACGTAGATTTTTCGAGAGCCACCGCCAGTCGGTTGTGGAAAACCTAGCCCATCGACAATGGTTTCGTCCTCCGGGAGATTGTAAGGCGTCTGATCTGCTTCCCGATGTCGTTCGGCTCGCCCGCCGTGTCCGGAGGCGTGATCGGGTCGTCTGCGTCCGGCTCGTAGATCTGCACCGCGTCCCCGTCATATTCCGGATCGGCAAAGTGGTTTGTTGCGCCGCGAAAATCGATCAGAGTGAAGTAGAATTTCTTAGTATCCTCGTGAACGCGGGTGCCGCGTCCGACGATCTGTTTGAATTCCGTCATCGAGCCCACTGGGCGATCAAGCACAATCAGGCGGCAGGTCTGAGCATCGACGCCGGTTGATAACAGCCGTGAAGTCGTAACCAGAACCGGATAGCGCGATTCCGGGTCGATGAAGTTTCCGAGCTGATCCTGCCCATCCTTATCAGTGCCAGTAATTCTCATAGCGTAGCGGTGATTGTCGTCGCAAAGGTCTCTGTTCTCGTTGACTAGGGCCTGCCGCATCCGAGCCGCGTGCTCCTCGTCGACGCAAAAGACGATGGTCTTCTGAAATCGGTCACCGCTCTCCTTGAGGAACTCGGTGATCTTTTTCGCCGTGAGTAAGGTGCGGTCGTCAAGCACCAGCGTCCGATCGAAGTCCTTCGTGTTGTATATGCGGTCCTCAACCTCATTGCCATCGCGGTCGAGCTGGCCGAGTTCAGGACGATAGCCTTCAATATCACGGTCGATGTGAACCTTGATTACCTTATAGGGCGCAAGAAACCCGTCGCTGATGCCTTGCCGGAGAGAATAAGTGAACATCGGCTCGCCGAAGTAGTCGGTATTCGAAACGTATTCTGTCTCCTTGGGCGTTGCGGTCAGGCCTATTTGAGTTGCACCCGAAAAATGGGTGAGGATCTCGCGCCACGCAGAATCGTCTGCCGCGCTCCCGCGATGGCACTCGTCGATTACGATCAGGTCGAAAAACTCCCTAGAGAATTCTTTGTAGAGCTTTTGGCTCTCTTCCGGACCCGTGATCGCTTGATAGAGTCCAAGATATATCTCAAAGGCGGTGTCGATGCGCCGCTTCCTGTCGAGCGCGAGTGTTAGGTCGACAGTCGAGCCGTCCTGCCTCTCGATGGTCTTGGAGCTAGTCGAGAGCTTCGCCATCGCCGCACCGAACGGACGAAAGTCGTTCACCATTGTCTGATCGATCAGCACGTTTCGATCGGCCAAGAACAGGATGCGTTTCTTCTTGCCTGCTTTCCACAGTCGCCAGATGATCTGGAAAGCGGTGTAGGTTTTGCCGGTGCCAGTCGCCATCACAAGCAAGACACGGTCTCGGCCAGCGGCAACGGCTTCTATCGCTGCATTGACAGCGTTCACCTGATAATACCGCGGGGTCTTGCCGCCGCCATCGTCGAAATAGTCCTGAAGCACGATCTGCTCAGCTTCTGGGCCGAGGCCCTTCCAAGCGCAATAACGCGCCCATAGATCAGCGGGCGATGGGAAGGCGTCCAGGCCGAGGTTCATTTCCTTGGTCGCAGTCTGGCCGGTGCGGTCATGGAACAGGAAGCCGTCGCCGTTCGAAGAGAAGACGAACGGAATGCCCAGCGTGACAGCGTATTCTAGGCCTTGCTGTATGCCGTCGCCGACGTCGTGGTTATTGTCCTTCGCCTCTATGAGCGCGACGGGGATATTTGGTTTAAAATAGAGAACGAAGTCGGCCTTTTTAGCCTTGCCGCGAGTGACCAGTTTTCCGCGAACGATGATCCGGCCATTGGTAAAGAAGACCTCCTCGCGGACCTGCAACATCTCGTCCCAGCCCGCGCGCTTCAGGGCTGGCAGGATGAGCTTCGTGCAGATGTCGCGTTCGGTGAGAGTCCGCTTATCCATCGTTTCGCGACAAGGGTTTGAGGTTATTGGCGGCGCGGGACAAAGCCCTTCGACACACAAGAGATTTCGGCGGACGCCTCAATGGCACGTTTTGTTCGATCTGAGTCCTCCGGCGCCATCCTATCCCCGAAGCCGTTGAAAAGCCTAGTTCAAGAGGAGCCATTTGGAGCTCAATCTAGGGTGGTTGGGCTCCCTGGGGCAATGCTAATTAGGTCTTAGCCGGTGCTCCGCGCACCTATGGGGTGGGTCGAAGGAGGATTAGTTACCTTCCATAGATCATCATCAAGATCGGCGACCATGATGTGGCCCCGTATGCAGCTCGGCCAGATGTCGCCGCGCTCGCCGAGCGCGATCTTGATCTCGTTGTCGGTCACGAGACCGGTCACCGGGCAGGGTGTGCCAAAGCCGCTAAACGATCGGCGAGCAGGTCCAGCCGGTCGTTCGTGAGCGGCTCAAGCGCGGCAATAATCGCTTTGGCATTGCCGGTGCCGGCGACCGGGATCAGGCGATCGACGATTGTCGAGTAGAGAGCGTTTGGGAGAAACTCTTCAGTCATCTTTGCTCCAGAAATGGTGATGCACGGCACCCAGATGAGTCATTTGGGGAACGCTGGTAAGGCACCAAATTGTCATTCGGCCTGCAATATTGACCCCCTAAGCCGGGGGATCGGCGTCCAAAATTGACCCCCCGTATTGCCTCAGGAAGTAATGTTACCCGGGATGAAGGTCTACGAACTGCCCCAGACCGGTCTCGAGCCGCGGCCAGCTCGGTGGAGAGGCTGTGGGCGGGGCGGAGTGCTCATCACACGCAGCGCCGTCCACAGCCTCGGGCCGTATTTCATCCACGGGCATGGATACGATGGCTGTCTCCGCCACCTTCCGCCGGAGGGACCGAAGCAGGCGCTGAACGATCGAATGCTGCTTGTCGCTGAACATCGAGGGATCGATCGTGGCGAGCCTGCCCACGATGGCCAGTGCAGTGAGCTGTGGCTCGACGGCGAGCCAGTTCTCGATGATCGCGAGATGGGGATCGAGCTTCGAGGGCATGCGAATACGCGTTTTGTATCGCTGTTTCGGCCGGCGGTGCGTGGCCCGCACTTCGGCGGTTTTTGCCGCCGTGCCGAGCGATCGGGCAAACGAGAGCGGATCAGCCGGCGATACGGTGGGAACCTTCGCAAGACCGCGCTTGCCGATCCGTTCGCCGAGCTCTTCCTGCGCCGTGCGGATCGTGGCAAGCAATTGTATGGGATCGAGAGTCCGATACGTGTGGCGCAGACGGCGCTTGACCGCTGATGGGAGTTTCGGGTGCCCCAGTGCACGTTCGTATGGTGTGGCAGGCGGATGATAGCGTTTGATGATCTTGGCACCCTCGCGGCGCTTCTCTTTGAGCTTGAATGACGGCTGGAAGAAGTTCACCAGCAGGCGCGCCGCCGCGTAGAGACGTGCCATCACGCGGGCCGTCTCGACCCCGTCGAAGCGCCCGTATCCGACGAGCCGCCGGACCACCGCACCGTTCTTCTGCTCCACGAAAGCCTGATCGTTCTTTTTGTAGGCACGTGACCGCGTTACCTCGATCTTCTGTGCTCGGCACCATGGAACGACGACGTCGTTCATGAACGCGCTGTCGTTATCGAAGTCGGCGCCACAGATCACCCACGGGAACAGGCCCTGCGCTCGCTTCATCGCTTCCACGACGAGGCTGCCATCGCGTGTCACCAGGGGCAGGCATTCCGTCCATCCTGTTGCGATGTCCACCATGGTCAAAGTCTGGATAAACGAGCCGGCGACGCTGGTCCCACCGTGCGCGACCATGTCGATCTCGCAAAAGCCTGGCGGCGGGTTTGCCCAGTCATTGAAAGTGCGGATCGGCACCTCGCGTCGAATCGCCGAGTAGAATCCGACTCGCCGCCGGCGCCCCCCAGCAGCCGCAATTTTAACGTCGATCAACATCCGATCGATCGTCGCCGCGCTCAGAGTTGTCAGCAGCGCACGCTCTGCGCTCGTTGGCTTCAGCCGGCCATGCCGCTCGAGTGCGGGCAACAGCACTGGGATCATCGATACGAGGCGCTTACCGCAGACGCGATCGGAGGCTTCCCACAGCGCGATCAGCGCGTCGCGCACGCTGGCGTATTTGCGTCGCCGACTTGTCGCTGGTTCGGTTGGGCTCGTTGCCCCTTCGTCCAGTGGTGGCCTGGGCCTGTCCCTTCCGGCAACCGACAGTGCTCGCACCGCGTGCTTGCGGTGCCAACCCGTCGTCGCTGTCAACTCGTCAAGGATCCGTCCCTTCTCAACTCGTCCAGCCGCACGGTAGCGCCTCGCCACCACGGCCAACACCTCGCGCCTTGCGCCCATGCTGATCCCGCTCGCCATTGGCGCCACCGACCTGATTCGGTAACGCCGCCCCAGTCATCAGCGGAATTGTTCGGTAACATTTTCGATGAGGCAATGCGCCCCCTGTAGGTTGGTCTGTTGCGCTGCCTGCTTTGGAATGAAGCAGGTGGTCGGGGATGCTGGTCGTGGAGACGATTGCGCGGATTCGGCGCGAGCACTTCATCAAGGGCAAGACGATCAAGGAGATCGCCCGCGACCTGAAGGTGTCGCGGAACACGGTCCGGAAGGTGCTGAGGTCCGGAGGGACCTCCTTCGAGTACGAGCGGCAGGTGCAGCCACGACCAAAGCTGGGGCGGTGGGCATCGGAGCTCGATAGGCTGCTGGCGGCGAACGCGACCAAACCGGCTCGTGAACAGCTGACGCTGATCCGGATCTTCGAAGAGCTGCGCGGGAGCGGCTACGACGGCGGTTACGATGCCGTGCGGCGTTACGCCAGGCGGTGGAGCAAAGAACGCGGGCAATCGACCGCGGCCGCTTATGTCCCGCTGAGCTTTGCCCCCGGCGAAGCCTACCAGTTCGACTGGAGCCACGAGGTGGTCTTGCTGAGCGGCACCACGGTGATGGTGAAGGCCGCCCATGTCCGGCTCTGTCACAGCCGCATGCTGTTCGTGCGGGCCTATCCGCGGGAGACGCAGGAGATGGTGTTCGACGCCCACGACCGGGCGTTCGCCCTGTTCAAAGGCACCTGCACCCGCGGCATCTACGACAACATGAAGACCGCCGTAGAGACGATCTTCGTCGGTAAAGGGCGTCTCTACAATCGCCGCTTCCTGCAGATGTGCAGCCACTATCTGGTCGATCCGGTCGCCTGCACGCCAGCGTCGGGCTGGGAGAAGGGGCAGGTCGAGAACCAGGTCGGGCTGGTCAGGGAACGCTTCTTCACGCCGCGGCTGCGGTTCAAAAACCTCGACGAGTTAAACGTCTGGCTGCTCGACAAATGCATCGCCTACGCCAAGGCTCATCGCCATCCGGAGCTGGTCGATCAGACGATCTGGGAAGTGTTCGAAGCCGAACGCCCCAAACTCGTTCCCTATGCCGGCCGCTTCGACGGCTTCCATGCGGTGACGGCATCGGTCTCGAAGACCTGCCTGGTGCGCTTCGACAATAACAAATACTCGGTCGCAGCCAGCGCAGTCGGACGACCGGTCGAGGTTCAAGCCTATGCCGATCGCATTGTGATCCGTCAGGATGGACGCATCGTTGCCGAGCACCCGCGATCCTTTGGCCGCGGCGATACCGTCTACGACCCCTGGCATTATGTGCCGGTGCTCGCCCGCAAACCCGGCGCCTTGCGCAACGGTGCTCCCTTCAAAGACTGGGTGCTGCCGGCCGCGATCGAGCGGATCCGGCGCAAGCTTGCCAGCACCGACGATGGCAATCGGCAGATGGTCGACATCCTCAACGCGGTGCTGACTGACGGTCTGCCCGCGGTGGAAGCAGCCTGTGCTGAAGCGCTCAGTCACAGCGTCCATTCCGCCGATGTCGTGCTCAATATCCTGGCCCGTCAACGTGAACCCGCCCCACCGGCCAACATCATGACGCCGGCCGCACTGACGCTCCGTCATGCGCCGATCGCCGATTGTGCCCGCTACGACAACCTCCGGAGGACCATCTGATGGAACGAACCCAAATCTTCGACCTCATGGGCGAACTCAAGCTCTACGGCATGAAGGCTGCCTTCGACGAGATCATGGCAACTGCCGTCAAACGCCAGCACGAACCTCAGCGCATTGTCGGCGACCTGCTCAACGCCGAGATCAACGAGAAGCAAGCCAGGTCGATCAAATACCAGCTCACCATTGCCAAGCTGCCGCTTGCCAAGGACATTGCCGACTTCCAGTTCGACGGCACGCCGATCAATCAGACTCTCGTCAATGATCTCGCTGGCGGCGGCTTCATCGCCCAACAACGCAACGTCGTGCTGGTTGGCGGCACCGGCACAGGCAAGACCCACCTGGCCATTGCCATCGCCAGAAGCTGCATCCGATCCGGGGCTCGCGGCCGCTTCTTCAACGTAGTCGACCTCGTCAATCGCCTCGAGACCGAGACCCGCAACGGACGGCAAGGACGGCTCGCCGAGCATCTGACCCGGATGGACTTCATCGTGCTGGATGAACTCGGCTATTTGCCCTTCGCCCAGTCCGGTGGCCAGCTTCTCTTCCACCTCGTCAGCCGGCTCTATGAGCGCGCCTCTGTCATCGTGACCACCAATCTCGCCTTCGGCGAATGGCCGAGCGTGTTCGGCGACGCCAAAATGACCACCGCGCTGCTCGACCGGTTGACCCATCACTGCGACATTGTCGAGACCGGCAACGATAGCTGGCGGTTCAAGAGCCGAGACGACGATCACGCCACCCGCGCTCGTCTCGCCTCCGCTATCCCGGCCAGCTCCGACGAGACGAGCGCTACCAGCAAAGCCCGCCGCGCAAAGGGGTCAAAATTGGACGCCGATGAGGGGCGCATTGCCTCATCGAAAATGTTACCGAACAATTCCGCTGATGACTGGGGCGGCGTTACCGAATCAGGTCGGTGGCGCCAATGGCGAGCGGGATCAGCATGGGCGCAAGGCGCGAGGTGTTGGCCGTGGTGGCGAGGCGCTACCGTGCGGCTGGACGAGTTGAGAAGGGACGGATCCTTGACGAGTTGACAGCGACGACGGGTTGGCACCGCAAGCACGCGGTGCGAGCACTGTCGGTTGCCGGAAGGGACAGGCCCAGGCCACCACTGGACGAAGGGGCAACGAGCCCAACCGAACCAGCGACAAGTCGGCGACGCAAATACGCCAGCGTGCGCGACGCGCTGATCGCGCTGTGGGAAGCCTCCGATCGCGTCTGCGGTAAGCGCCTCGTATCGATGATCCCAGTGCTGTTGCCCGCACTCGAGCGGCATGGCCGGCTGAAGCCAACGAGCGCAGAGCGTGCGCTGCTGACAACTCTGAGCGCGGCGACGATCGATCGGATGTTGATCGACGTTAAAATTGCGGCTGCTGGGGGGCGCCGGCGGCGAGTCGGATTCTACTCGGCGATTCGACGCGAGGTGCCGATCCGCACTTTCAATGACTGGGCAAACCCGCCGCCAGGCTTTTGCGAGATCGACATGGTCGCGCACGGTGGGACCAGCGTCGCCGGCTCGTTTATCCAGACTTTGACCATGGTGGACATCGCAACAGGATGGACGGAATGCCTGCCCCTGGTGACACGCGATGGCAGCCTCGTCGTGGAAGCGATGAAGCGAGCGCAGGGCCTGTTCCCGTGGGTGATCTGTGGCGCCGACTTCGATAACGACAGCGCGTTCATGAACGACGTCGTCGTTCCATGGTGCCGAGCACAGAAGATCGAGGTAACGCGGTCACGTGCCTACAAAAAGAACGATCAGGCTTTCGTGGAGCAGAAGAACGGTGCGGTGGTCCGGCGGCTCGTCGGATACGGGCGCTTCGACGGGGTCGAGACGGCCCGCGTGATGGCACGTCTCTACGCGGCGGCGCGCCTGCTGGTGAACTTCTTCCAGCCGTCATTCAAGCTCAAAGAGAAGCGCCGCGAGGGTGCCAAGATCATCAAACGCTATCATCCGCCTGCCACACCATACGAACGTGCACTGGGGCACCCGAAACTCCCATCAGCGGTCAAGCGCCGTCTGCGCCACACGTATCGGACTCTCGATCCCATACAATTGCTTGCCACGATCCGCACGGCGCAGGAAGAGCTCGGCGAACGGATCGGCAAGCGCGGTCTTGCGAAGGTTCCCACCGTATCGCCGGCTGATCCGCTCTCGTTTGCCCGATCGCTCGGCACGGCGGCAAAAACCGCCGAAGTGCGGGCCACGCACCGCCGGCCGAAACAGCGATACAAAACGCGTATTCGCATGCCCTCGAAGCTCGATCCCCATCTCGCGATCATCGAGAACTGGCTCGCCGTCGAGCCACAGCTCACTGCACTGGCCATCGTGGGCAGGCTCGCCACGATCGATCCCTCGATGTTCAGCGACAAGCAGCATTCGATCGTTCAGCGCCTGCTTCGGTCCCTCCGGCGGAAGGTGGCGGAGACAGCCATCGTATCCATGCCCGTGGATGAAATACGGCCCGAGGCTGTGGACGGCGCTGCGTGTGATGAGCACTCCGCCCCGCCCACAGCCTCTCCACCGAGCTGGCCGCGGCTCGAGACCGGTCTGGGGCAGTTCGTAGACCTTCATCCCGGGTAACATTACTTCCTGAGGCAATACGAGGGGTCAAATTTGAACGCCGATTGACACCGCTGGACGACCTGATGCCGTTGGCCGAGAAGCTGCTCGAGGTTCCGATAGACCTCGTTCGGACGGCACTTGATCTTGAAACATCGGAGGGCACGGTCGTTGCCGATAGCGTCGGCGAAACACGCTGTGTATTTCTGGCAGGTCTGCACCGGGCCGAGCGCATCATTGCTGAGCGGCTGGTTCAACTTGCCAATGGTAAGCTTCCTTGGGCGTGGATCGATCCCGACAAGGCCTTGCCGTGGGTCGAGGAACGGATCAGGCTTGCCCTTGCGGAAAGCCAAGTCGCGGCCATTAAACTGGCGCTTATGTCGAAAACCCTGGTGATGACCGGAGGCCCGGGCGTCGGCAAGACCACCATCGTCAAAGGTATTTTGCGCATTCTCGCGGCGAAGGGCGTGGAGCTTCTGCTCTGCGCGCCCACCGGCCGCGCCGCCAAGCGCATGACCGAGGCGACAGGATTTGAAGCAAAAACCATCCATCGGCTACTTGAAGTCGACCCAAAGACGGGTGGGTTCAAGCGCGGTGATGACAATCCACTCGATTGCGACCTGTTGGTTATCGACGAAGCCTCCATGGTGGACGTCATGCTGATGCAGGCACTCATGAAGGCTGTGCCTGCCACCGCAGCTCTCTTGATTGTTGGCGATATTGACCAACTTCCCTCCGTAGGGCCGGGCCAGGTGCTAGCGGACATAATCTCTTCTGGCTCCACACCAGTGGTGCGATTGACCGAGGTGTTCCGGCAGGCCGCGCAAAGCCGCATCATCACCACCGCCCATCGCATCAACCAAGGCATCATTCCCGATCTCAGCCCGCCTGGAAGCGATAGCGATTTCTATTTCGTCCAAGCGGAAGAGCCGGAAATCGCCGTGCGGCGCATCGTCGAGCTGGTGAAGACCCGGATCCCCGCGCGCTTCGGCTTCGATCCCATCCGTGACATTCAGGTCCTGTGCCCAATGAATAGAGGCGGTGTGGGGGCTCGCTCGCTCAATATTGAGCTGCAAGCGGCATTGAATCCAGCGGGCGAGAAGAAGGTCGAACGCTTTGGATGGACCTTCGCACCTGGTGACAAGGTCATGCAAATTCAGAACGACTACGACAAGGAGGTCTACAATGGCGACATCGGTTATATTGACGAGGTCGATCTCGACGACGGTGAGCTTTTAGCCAGTTTTGACGGTCGCGCGGTTACTTACGCCTTTGGCGAACTCGACACACTGGTGCCCGCCTACGCAGCGACGATCCACAAGAGTCAGGGCTCAGAATATCCCGCCATTGTGATTCCGGTCATGACTGTCCGTCGTCAGATAATTTGCGACTAATCAGGCTTTTCGAGAAGGGAGGCTCTGGCTCATCTGTTGTTGGAGTTTAAGCGGCCTGCAGTTGGTGCTGCAAGCGGCGGTTTGCGATGGTCTCACGCTTGATGCGCTGTCGTTCGGTTAGGATGGTCTCGGCTCTGCCGAAGTAGACGTCAGCCGGGGTCAGGTTTTTGATGCTCTCATGATAGCGGACGTGGTTGTAATGCTCGACGAAGGCGCCGATCTGCCGTTCGAGGTGGTGAGGTAGATAATAGTTCTCGAGCAGAATGCGGTTCTTCAGGGTCTGATGCCAGCGCTCGATCTTTCCCTGGGTTTGGGGATGATACGGAGCGCCGCGCACGTGCTGCATGCCCTTGTGTTCGAGCCACCTGGCCAGATCGTCCGCGACGTAACTCGAACCATTGTCGCTGAGAAGCCTCGGCCGGTGCGCGACGGTGATGTGGTCAAGGCCGGAGGCCGCGAGTGCCTGGTCGAGTGTGGCCGTGACGTCGGAGGCACACATCGTGGGACCAAGCCTCCAGGCGACGATGTAACGCGAGAAGTCATCGAGCACGGTCGACAGGTAGTACCAGCCCCAGCCGGTGATCTTGAGGTAGGTAAAGTCGGTCTGCCAGAGCTGGTTGATGGCGGTGGTCTTGTCCTTGAACTCGTTCGCCGCCTTGATCACCACATAGGCGGGGCTGGTGATGAGGTCATGCGCCTTCAGCAGCCGATAGACCGATGCCTCGGAGACAAAATACTTCCGTTCGTCGGTGAACCGCACGGCCAGCTCGCGCGGCGACAGCTCGGGCAGCTCCAGCGCCAGGTCGATGATCTGGCCCCGCACATCGTCGGGGATGCGATTCCATATCCGGTCAGGTCGAGACCGGTGGTCAGCCAGCGCCTCGACGCCGCCATCACGATAGCGATCATACCATCTATAAAACGTGGCGCGTGGGATCCCGAGCTTGTCCAGCGTGCGCTTGGCCGGCAGGTGCGACTGCTCGACCAACTGGATGATCTCGGCCTTCTCGGACGCAGGATATCTCATGCCTCGTCCTCCCCATCCCCGTTCATGCTTTTTTTGAGTAGGCGGTTCTCAAGGGTGAGGTCGGCCACGACTTCCTTCAATGCGGCCGTCTCACGACGGAGATCCGTCACCTCGCCGGAGGTCGCCGCACGCGCCGTATCGCCCGCCAGGCGGCGCTTACCGGCTTCGAGGAACTCCTTCGACCAGCCGTAATACATTGAGGCGGCAATGCCCTCACGCCGGCAGAGCTCGGAGATGTTCTCCTCGCCCCGCAGTCCTTCCAGCACGATGCGGATCTTCTCTTCCGCCGAATACTGCCGGCGGGTCTGGCGCCGAATGTCCCTTAGTACCTGTTCTGCCGGCGCTTTGCCCGGTCCGGATTTCTGCTTCATCTTCGCTCCTGGTGGCTACGATGAACCAGAAATCCTCCCTCCGCAAAATCCTTCAATTTGTCTCACACGCCCTGACGGCAAACAGGTCATGACCCAGCATTACGCCATGTTGCAACGAAATCTGCTTTATACCGGAGTCACCCGCGGCAAGAAGCTGGTCGTCCTTGTTGGTCAGAAGAAGGCTGTCGCTATCGCTGTTCGGAATGTCTCGGGGCGCAGGCGATGGTCGAAATTAAACGAATGGCTGATCGGTGCGTCACGTCAAGCCACGGCCTGACATAAAATAATACCGCGGTCATGCTCTCCGAGAATTCAAGGGCCAACCTGGAACATCCGGTATCGAGTCGAAACCCAAATGTCAGATATTCCACGTCGCCTAAAGCAGCTTGAGAAGCTACTCGCCAGCCTGGACGATGACGAGGCGATGTTACTCTCCGAGCTCGACGGGTTCCTCGCCGGCATCCTTGTCTGTCCCGACCTGATCATGCCCAGCGAATGGCTACCGATGGTATGGGGCCGTGGGAACAAGGATGCGGCGCCCGTCTTCGGAAACACCAACCAAGCGGAGCAATTGGTTGGGTTGATTATGGAGCGCTACAACGCCGTCGCAGCCGAGCTTCAGCGCGGGGGCGGACACTACGAACCGTTGTTCGACGTCGATACGCGACACAATGAGATTCTCTGGGAAATCTGGATCGACGGTTTCGACACCGCCCTGCAACTGCGCCCCGAAGCCTGGGCCAAAGTGCGGGGTGGCGATGGGGACGCGCTCAGTGCACTGGCAGGCCTCGTCGCCCTTGTGCAGATCGGTCGTGGCGAAAGCACGCTTCCAAAAGAACAGATCGACGAGATTACCGCCAAAGCTCCTGATCTCATTCCGCACTACATCGAAACCCTCAATGCCTGGCGGATCGGCCAGCAAGTTGGCGGCCAATTCAGAGAGGAGGCACCAAATTTCGGAAAGGTCGGCCGTAACGAGCCATGCCCATGCGGGTCGGGAAAGAAATACAAGCGGTGTTGCGGCCTCAACTGACCTGCCTTAACCGATTGCCGAGAAATGCGCGCTTACCCCCAAGGATCCGATTGAAACTCACTGTCGACACAGGCGGCATAGGATGAACACACCGAAAATCCTTCTAGGACATCGCTACCCATAATTGGCTGATCGCGGGCGTCGGCGCACCCAGGGCGTGTCGGAACTGGGCGCTGGCAAGTGACCCGGATGTATGCGCCCTCGTGGGGAGATTGAGCTATCTGATCGCGTTGTGGATTGTTGCTGACGGTGCCTGTGTTTTGTCGCTATGTGCCCCACACCATTGCATTGCCCGAATCAGGCGGAGAGCCAGCATGGATACCAAAGTTCAGAGTCTCGTTCTGACTGAATCCCAAGCGGCTTGCCTTGCCGCGCTTAGATCCCGCAAGGAATCCAAGACTGAAATTGCAATACGAGCCAAGCTTGATCTCAAAAAAGCAGCAAAGGCACTAGAAGCACTGAGGGAGCTCGGACTTGCAAGGCGCGGCGAGATGAACGCGTGGTATTTCACCCCGCGTGGAAGAAACTGTCGCTTCAAGACTATTCCGGACCGAATTCGGCACGGTAGCGCACTTCCTGGCCCTGGCGCGCGGCGTTTGCTCGATGTTTTAGACCGGCCGATGCACGGTGATGAACTCGCCGAAAGGTTAGGCATCACTCTTCAAAGAGTTCGTCAGATTGTGGTCAAACTTCACGCGCGAGGGCTCGTGAAATTCGGGGACCCAGAAAGAATTCTTGAGGTCGTCTCGCGCACCAAGGACAAGACTGTTTTGCTGTCACACGATGAGGCGCGAGTGCTTTCGGCAATTCCGGGAGCCTATGCAACCGATGCAACCAAGATAAGGCTTGCGGTATTGCTACCAGAGAAAATTATTCAGCAGATCCTCGATGGCTTTGTTGCTAGGCACTTTGTCGTAGCGCAGGAAGGACTTGCTGATAGAACCGTCTATCAGATCAATGCGACAGGGTTAAACCATCCGCAACGCCAACCGGACGCCCGTTTGGCGCACGCGCCTCGGTTGCCTGTCGAATCAGATCGCGTTCGCGCGGTGCTCGCGGCTATACGCAATGCACGATCATTGCGGATCAGAGATTTGAAAAATGCTCTAAAAATACCGCACGCTTCGATAAATGCTCTCATGCAATATTTGAAGCGGAAGGAATTAGTGCAAAAGACCAGCCAAGAGCAGGCAGCGCCTTATTCATTGACGGAAAAGGGGCTCGACGCCCTAACAGAAATGGCGCGCCGACACGCCGCATAGTTCAGTTGCGGTCCCAAAGCAAAAGGCCCAGCACTGCTGCCGGGCCTTTCTTGTTGTTAAGCTCGGTGGTTGGACTTAGAAATCCATACCATCCATGCCGCCGCCACCCGGAGGCATACCGCCGGCGCCAGCGTTTGCTCCTTTGCTCCGCATCTATTTGGGTGCCGCCCGTGTGACGGCTGGTGAAGTCGACGACAATTCTGTCGGTGTAACCATTGATTTCTCTTCAGAATTCGATCGACAGAGCTTTGCCTTGCCGGGGCCACGGTCCATTCGTCTACCCAAGGCCGGAATGCCAGCCGCCGAACGTTGGAGATGGCAGTCCGACTTGGATCCTGCGAGCTGGTGAAAGCTCACCAGCCTGATGGGCTCCGTGCGGGTTCGCCGCCATCCCCATCGCCACGATTGCTCCGCCTCAAAGGGCGGCTTCTCCCGTGGTCCCCGCGCTTACTAGGGTCCGGGTCCCCTTACTAACCGAGGCTTAGTCGGCTCCAATAGTCGAGGTCATCTCGACAATATTCTTGAACTCGCTCAGAAACTCCGGTCGATGTTTCTCAAGGTATTTTGCGATCCTTGGATTGCCGACAAGCTTTGCCAAATAGCCTCTTGCGACTGTTAGGTGCAGATGATCCTGGCCGTATGTGTCTTGGATGGATGTCATTGCTTGCTGGAGTCTCGCAAGTTCACTTTCCATTCGTGACAAGGCTTCGGCTGTCATTCCCTTCATTTTCTTAGGCGCCGCCGTATCCACGAGCTGCGTTTGTGGGGTGCCCGCAAGTATCGCAGAGACGTAGCCCACAGAGTAGTTGTTGGCGTTGATTAGAAGTTCTGTAGCCTCGATCTGTCGAATTGGGATCATTTTCCGTAGGACGTCAAAGGTCGCCAACGGACAGATCTTATCTTTGAGCAGCGCTACCACTTCTTCGCAAATACCGTCGACAAGCGTCGCCTTCCGCAGAAGGCTCCGCGTATTGATATTCAGCGCCCTCGCGACCTTCTCCTTCGGAACGTTCCGCTCGATTGCTTTGGCAATCATTCTCTGCTCTTGAATGGGAGACAATCGGCTTATTCGCTTGTTGTAGGTAAATGCCTCGTCGTCATGGGAGAGGATACACTCCACCTGAGTGCGCCCAAGCTCCTTAAGGACTTCGATACGAAGATGGCCATCCAGTAAAAGGTAGGTCTCTGGCCTCTGCTTGTCGCGGCAAACGACTGGCGGCTCAACGATCCCGATTTCCTTGATCGAGGACGTGATCTGTTGATACTTGTGACTAGCCTTCACCGTCTTGCCGATAGCTCGCACGGGAAGGATAGTTTGAATCTCTAAAACCACAGTCTCAGAGCTGAATGCTTGAAGCACTTCTCTCAACGCGTCCGGGCCAACATATCGGTTCATACGCCTGTTCCCGCTGCCAGTCGCTCCTGAAGGATGGAGGGCATTAGAGCGAGCTCTTCCGACTGAAGTATTCTGACAAACTCCTTATCTTCACTTAGAGCCCGAATAGCTTCAACGATAAACAGAAGCCTGTTCTGCGTCACTTCGGCTTTCTTTATCAGAAGCCGTTGCCGATCTGCCTCCTGCCTATAGACTCGAATCATGGATTCACTGGTAAGAGGTCGCTTCGACGTCTCCCGACGGCCGAAGGATTGGCCGTGGAGGTGTTTGCCTCGCCTCTGACGCTGCTCAATTAGGCGACGAACCGCGACGAGTTTCTTCCCTCTCAACTTCTTGTCTGAATACGCCTGTGCCAGTGCGCGTTGAACTTCATTGTCATCACATTTTGCGATCTCGATCGCCATATTCAGGGGAAGGACACCGATTTCGACGGCATTTACGAGGCGTTCCTCTCCGTTTTCTAATAGACTGCTAATCATTCGGACATAGTCGACAGTGACGCCAATCTTCTCCGCGATCTCTCGATCGTCGTAACCGCGCCCGCGCAATGTTGTTATGTCTTGAAGGAGGTCGATTGCACGGTGTTGGCGACGCGCGCAATTTTCGACCAAGCTCATGACTAGGCAGTCGCTCTCGTCAGCGTCGATTACGATGGCGGGTATTTCGCGCTGGCCAAGCTGAGTGAATGCTTCGATTCGGCCCTGCCCGCACACAAGATCATACTGACACGGATCTGCTTCCGATGTTCGGGAGCTCACTGTTACAGGGCGCTTCAGCCCCACACTTGCAATGCTATTCACGATTTCGCGAAAGTGTCGCTGGCTGCGCGCTCGTGGATTGAGGATCCGAATCTGGTCGATTGGAATGATCTTAATCTCGCGTCGCAGATAGCTTGATGCCACATGACTATTCATGCCGCTTCTCCAAATGAGCACTGTCGAGCCAGCGAATACAGAAAATCGAGCGCTTCAAACCGATACGCGTCTAAGGAAAGTGCGTTGTCTTGGGCAAGCTTCAAATGCGGTATCGTGAGGTCAAGGCTAGGAAAGACGTAGTAGTCCAATATGTCTGTGTTTGACGTGCATAGCCGAACCGCAATCGTTAGATCGGGAAAGAGACCTGTATCCAATCTGATGTGCCATCGGTATCCTGCCCCATAGCTGGCCGCTCGCGCGATTACGATGGCCGCGGAGAACTGACCGTTGACGATGAGGAGTTGGCTTTCATCGCGGGACACGTGGCCACCCGCGAGCTCGAAGCCATTGACGATTTTGCTAACTACCGTTGGGTGAGCGTCCCTAATTCGACGGTTGACTTCAATGTAGGAATAGTCGCGATCAGGGACGTATCCGATCAAACTGTAAGCTCTGGTCAAGCTTCCGAAGCGGCGCCTGTATACGCTCGCCGACGGCACGTCGTCGCGCTCATCGATTACCACTCCGGAAAGATAGCCCTCTTCATCGAGCACCGTCTGAAGCAGTGCTAGAAGTTCTTCATCAGAGTAACCAGCGCTTCGTGCATCTATAATAGCGTGGGCTCGCTCAAAGAGCGCGCGACTGACAACCGCGGGAAATGCGGATTCGGAGCGAACCCAAGTCTCGGGACTATTTGCGACTCTCTTCTGCTTTAGCTTGAACGAAACTCGATTGAAGACATTGTTCCCGATATAGTTTTCGTTCGTGAGAATCTGATGGACCGAGGCACGAGTCCACGGGCGGCCGAAGTCTGTGCGACCGCCATCTGCGTTGAGGTATGACGCAATTTCCGCTTCTGACCTGCCTCGCTCAACGAAAAGCGAATAGATTTCGTGAATCTGCTCAACCTCCTCTGTTGGCCCGAGTGTAAGCACGACCCGGTCGGTCTGAAGGCTCTTTCGATCTCCTCTGTTGAGAATCGCTTTCGGAATTCGGTTCTCGTCAATCAGCTGACGTCGAAGACCGTAGCCGGCCGGGCCTCCTTGCCTAAAGCCGAGTTCGATCAGTCGGCATTGGCCCGCGAAGACTTTGACGGATAGTTCTCGGCTGTATTCGCCAGCCATAACCCGCTTAACGCTCTTGAGCAGAACCGATCCAATGCTGCCATCGTTGTCGAACTGCTCACCGCAATAGTGAACCCGAATTCCCGCTCGAGAGCAGACATGCTCATAGTAAGCTCCCTCATCTGCGTCTTGGAAACGCCCCCAGCGGCTAACATCGTAAACAAGAATGGCCGAAAAGGCGGCCTGTCCGGTCTGGACTTCGCGCATGAGCCGTTGGAGGCCCTCTCGGTCGTCGACTCTCAGTCCGCTTCGACCTGAGTCTTCGAATATCTCGGTAATGAGGAGGCCTCGTTGTTCTGCGTATCGTTCGATGGTCGTCAGTTGGTTCTCGGTCGAATACTTTTGATGATCAGTTGACATGCGAACATAGGCCGCCGCCTGCTTGCTGTCGCCCTGCCCGTTGTCTGCGGTGGAACGTCGACGCATCAAACCGCGCCCTCGTCGAATAGCCTTCTTCTCGCGGTTACCTTGCGGCCGCCGTGGTTCGACAATCATAAGAAGCAGGGTGAGGGAATGTCGTTTCCAAAAAAGGGCAACTTGTTTCCTCGAGCGCCAAATGACGACCTCGCAGCTGGCTACAAAGTGCACTCAAAAGTCTTTGCCGCAAGAGTTGCGTCTGCCCTAAACGAAGAGCTTGGGAAGACAACCGCGCATGTGAAGATTGTTGCGGCTTGGACAGGAGCCAATGAGCGCACTGTGAAGAATTGGTTCGCCGGACACTACGGTCCGAGCGGAGATCATCTGGTTACGCTGATCAGGCATTGCGATGCGGTATTGATGGCGGTTCTATCGATGGCTGATCGTGATCAATTGCTCGTTGGTGCCAAGCTCGAAGACATTGAGCGACGGCTAGCCGAACTTCTGGAGACTCTGCGGCGACGGTAAAACAAATCGGGCCGATCTCGTGCCCACTCGGGGAGGCTCGTTAAACATTCGTTCGTTGCGAAGCTTCACTTATCGGTGTGCCAATCGCGTCCTTCCACGCGGAGGCATGTTTAACTAGCGAGGGCAGGCGCAGTGCTCGTCCATCGGGTCCTCGGACATCAATCTGTCCGCTTTCGGATCGCTTGCGCTTACAAACACCTGCCGCTGATTCTTGCACGCTTCCGGACTAAATGGGTCCATTCTCATGCTCTTCCGGAATCATGGTCGCTTCCTGAACTGGCTCGGGCCGATTTACCCCGAACGGCTGATCGGTTGTCTTGTCGCCTTGAATTGTCTTGGTTGTAGCAAGAAGCGCATTGCTATCACGTAACCGACTTGAAGCGTTCGAAACGCATAGCCAGTCGATCTCTGTCAGGATGGTCCTTTGCCCTGCCGGGTAGGCGAATGTTTCTACCGTTCAACTGTTTCAATGCCTCTAGCATAGGACCATCACTTTGGCCGAGCAGTCGATCTGAAACATGCATGCCAAAGTCAGGATCGATTCCGATTAGGTGGGCGTCGAAGGCTGCGTGGTGGATTTTTGAAAGAGGAATGCCATTCGTGACCAATGGCTGGCCCAGCCGCTCGTCTTTATCGGCAATGATATGCGCCGCGTCCAATAGTAGGGGCTCGGGAAGGCCAGAGAACGCGCAGCGCCCGTCGTAAGCAGCTATCACGGCCTCTCTGAAAGTAGCTTGATGCAGCCGTTGCTTGACTGTGCGCAGCGCATATCGCCGTTCCGCGCTATCCGTTGGGGGAGCTAGGGTTTCCGGATTAGGTCCGAACGTTACGCGCGTCTTTAGAGTGTGGCCGTCCCAGCCAGAGATGAAGGTCGGTAGGAGGGCTTGGTAACGGCCTGGTGCTATCCCAAGAAAATAGATGATCGGTATTTGGTTTTCGGATGCTTCCTTCAACCATCGATTATCCGCGGCATCCGGATTTTTGCCCATGAAGGCATAGTCCACGCTCTCATCCCCATGGAATATCTGACGATGGACTTCCCTCTGGTCGTCATACCAGACCTTGGCGCCCGGCTTCGGGAAGACCGTCTTAATCGACAGCAAGAACCGCATCTGTTGTGGCTTGAAAATACCTCGCTGGGGATTGACCAGCGGGATGCGTTCTCCCCGAAAGAGAAATCCGGGCTTCAATTCCGTGGTGGTCAGATGGTCGTGAATTTCATTCAGCCCTCGGACGCGCTCGAAGGCGGCCACTCGCATGAGCGTGTCAAGATTTGGCGTGTCCATCCGGTCGCTTCGCGGGCAATGCGGGCAATTTGAAGTTTTAACCCTGGCATAGCTCGCGCAAGATTCGAAGTGCTACCTTCTATCGAGTTAGCTCCGCGGATCAGTCTTTTGACGCTAGGGCGATCGCTGCGAAGGCGGCTAAACGTGGCCCGGGTGTGCCTGAGATGTGGAAATGACGCACCGCGCGTCAGAAAACCTGCAGTTTTCGAGGGATCTGGTCTGTCACCGGTCCAGCTTCGGAGGGCAACGCTCTATCCAGCTGAGCTACGGGTGCGTGCAGGGGTTCATTTAGCTGATTGCCCCAAGGTCGGCAACGGCGTTGTCCGGCCGGTTAAGGGCTGTAAACTGCCTCTGCCAATATGACAGGCTTCATAAAAGGCCGTCTTTCGAGGGAGTTTGCCCATGCGTCCGCTGGAATTCGGCTGGTATCTGCCCACGCATGGCGACACCACTGCCTATGGGCTGATGGAGGCGCAGGTCGCGGGGTCGCCGGAACTCTGCGAGCGGGTGGTCAAGGCCGCCGAGGACGCCAGGTTTGAGTATCTCCTGATCCCGGTCGGCTCGGTGTGCTGGGAGGCCTGGATATCCGGCGCCTTCATGGCGGCGCGCTCGGAGCGGATCAAGCCGCTGATCGCAGCAAGGCCCGGCTACATCAACCCGGTGCTGATGGCCAAGATGATCTCGACCTTCGACCAGATGTCGGGCGGGCGAATCTGCATCAATCTGATCGCCGGCCAGAACGAGAGCGAGGTCGAGGCCGAAGGTGTGCGTCAGCCCAAGGAAGAGCGCTACGCGCTGATGGAGGAGGAGGTCTCGATCCTCAAGGCGCTGTGGACGACGCGCGGCCCGGTGCATTTCCAGGGCAAGTTTCACACGATCTCCGGCGCGCATATCAGGCCGCGTCCGCTGCAGCAGCCGTTTCCAAAATTCTATCTCGGCGGCGGCTCGCGGCAGGCCTGGGAGGTGTCGGCGAAGCATTCCGACGTCCATCTGTTCTGGGGCGATCTGCCGGAGCGCATCGCGGAGAATATCGCCGAGATCCGACGGATGGCGCGGGCGCATGATCGCGAGGAGGCGATCGGCTTCGGCATGCGGCTGCAGGTGATCTGCCGCGAGGACGAGGCGGACGCCTGGGAGGCGGCCGATCAGCTGGTGCGCTACGCCACCGAACGGCAGAAGCAGGAGATGAAGACGCTGTACACCCGCTCCGAGGCCAACCAGCGCGTGCAGCAGCTCGCGCGCGACTATGGCGATCTGTTGATGCCGCATCTGTGGACCGGCATCACCAGGGTGCGGCCCGGCGCCGGCATCGCGGTGGTCGGCAATCCTGCGCAATGCGCCGCGACATTGCAGCAGTTCATCGACGCCGGCTGCCACTCCTTTTGCCTGTCCGGCTATCTGCATGACGAGGAGGCCGAGCGGTTCGGCCGCCTGATCCGCCCGATCCTCGCCGCGAACAATCGCGGTCGGCTTGCGGCCTGAGGCGCAGTCCCGAAGCTTTCCGAAAATTCATGGGTGAATCGGCGCCTGACGCGCCATGATCAAGCTTCATCGCATCGCCGCTGGCGGCACCACGGAGTTGAACCATGCATCATCGGGCCTGGCTTGCAGCATTGACGCTGCTCGTCGCGACCGTTCACGCGCCGATCGCGTCGGCCACGCAGGCGCAGACCGAGCGCGACCAGAAGCCGGTCAAGGAAATCGCCAGCGGACGCGTTGCCGTCGGCAGCGCGACGTTTCCGCTCTACCTCTCGGCCGACTGGTCCAATCCGCTGCCGGATGTCACTCGCGCGGTCCTCGTGCTGCACGGGGTGCTGCGCAATGCCGACGATTATTTCCGCGCGGCGCTGAGCGCGCAGGCCGCTGCCGGCGATGCCGGCAAGTCGACGCTGATGATCGCGCCGCAATTCCTGATCGAGCCTGACGTCGAGGCGTTCAAGCTGCCGGCGGAGACGCTGCGCTGGAGCCTCTATGGCTGGCAGGGCGGCGAGCCTGCGATTGCGCCGAGTGCTGCGAGCTCGTTCGAGGCGCTCGACGCCATCCTGGTCAAGCTTGGCGACCGCAGACTGTTTCCGAACCTGAAGGACGTCGTCGTGTTCGGCCATTCCGGCGGTGGCCAGGTGGTGCAGCGCTATGCGATCGCGGTGAAGGGCGATCAGGTGCTGCTGCGCGAAGGCATCGGCGTGCGCTACGTGGTCGCCAATCCGTCCTCTTATGCTTATTTCACCAGAGAGCGGCCGCTTCCCGCGATCGCGGCGAGCTGTCATGGCTACAACAAATGGAAGTTCGGCATGGACGACCGCCCGCCCTATCTCGCCGAGCCTTCGCCGACGGCGCTGGAGCAGGCCTATGTCGCGCGCCGCGTCATCTATCTCCTGGGAACGCTCGACACCAATCCCGATCATCCCGCGCTCGACAAGTCCTGCATGGCGGAAGCCGAGGGACCGTATCGCTACGCGCGCGGGCATTCCTATTTCGCCGCGATGCAGGCGCGCGACGGCGGTACCCCGAACCACCGGCTTTGGGACGTGCCCGGCGTCGGCCATGAGGGCGGCAAGATGCTCAACTCGCCCTGCGGCCTGACCGCGGTGTTCGACATCCCCGGCTGTGAGGCGGCGCACTGAACCCACCCACCGGAATGTGCGCATGGATTCGGTGGCGAGCGCGATTAATATCGCCTAGGCTCATAGCGCAATGTGAATGGAGCATCACAACCGACGGGGTAATGGAGGACATCATGAGGGCATGTTTGCTCGTGGTTCTGACGGCCGGTGCGTTCCTTGGCCTGACGGCGGCCAATGCTGCGGAGGGCTGTGGCGACGGTTGCCACAGGACCTCACGGGGCGCTTGCGTGGTTGACGGCTGGGGCACCGGCGCGCGGGTCAGGAACGAATGCCCCGCCACCTCGCGCCCAACTCCGCCGTGCGGTGGCCGTGGATTCATCTGGCGGCGCGACTACCAGGCGTGCAGCCAGACGACGCGGGATTGGCTCTAGAGCTTCGGCTCTGAGCGGCTACGGTCGCCTCACGCCGGCACGATCACCTTGCCGATCGGCCACAGCGCGATGCCCGCAAGCTTGAGATGCGCCCAGGCGAACGGGATGCCGATGATGGTCACCGCGAGCAGGATCGCGGTGATGACGTGGCCGATCGCGAGCCACCAGCCGGCCAGGATGAACCAGATCAGATTGCCGATCACGCCGAGCGGTCCGGTTCCGATATCGGACGTGCCGGTGACCTCGTCGCGGCGGACCGCACGCGAGCCGAACGGCAGCAGCGTGTAGACCGCGATGTTGAAGGCGGCGCGCGCCCAGGGCAGCCCGATGATGGTGATGGCCATGATCACGGCGGCGACCAGCCAGCCGAACGCCATCCATGCGCCACCGATCAGAATCCAGAGAATGTTCAGGAGGATAGACACAGGCTGCATGACTGACACCTCGGCGCCGCTTCGAATGTCTCCAATATAGGCTGATGTCCGGTGTGGCGGTAGGTGTGGCCCGAGCGCGCGCAGGCGGCGGGGCGCAAGCCGCGAGCAGACGCGTGAGCTGCGCTGCGGCTGAGGCGCTGAAGATAATCCTCATTTCGTTGCATCTCCCTTGATCGCAATTAAGCTCCCGCGGCCGGCAAGGCGGCGAAAGGGAGAGCAACAATGAGAAAAAGACTTCACGCGAGACAAATACCTCGCACCAGAAAAATACTTCACACCAGACAAATACTCGGGGCAGGACTTCTGGCCGTGCTGGCATTGAGCACGCAGGCCGCGCCAGCTGAGGAGGCCACCCGCTTCCCGCCGCTCAAGGCCGAGGATCTGTCGCCGGCGCAGAAGGCCTGGGTCGACATGATCAGCGCGCCGCCGCGCAACGCCAAATTCACCGCGCCGCCCTACCGCGCCTATCTCCGCAATCCCGATCTGGCGCCGAAACTGTCGAACTTGTCGGAGTATCTGCGCTGGAACACCTCGCTGCCGGCGCGGCTCAGCGAAATGGCGATCCTGATCACGGCGCGGCACTGGACCGCGCAATATGAATGGTCCGCGCATTATCCGCTGGCGATGAAGGGTGGGCTCGATCCGAAGATCGCGGATGCGATCGCCCGTGGCATGCGGCCCGAAGCCATGAAGGACGACGAGGCCGCGCTTTACGATCTCGGCATCGCGCTCTATCGCGACAAGAAGGTCAGTGATGCCGTCTACAAGGCCGCACTGGAGAAGTTCAGCGAACGCGACATCCTGGATATCATCGGCATCATGGGCTACTACGACATGGTCTCGATGACGCTGATCACGATGCAGGCCGGCTCCGCCAACGACAGCGTGTCGCCGCTGCCGGTGCTGGAGAAGTAGCGCGATCTTCTCCCTCTCCCCGTTCTTACGGGGAGAGGGTCGGGGTGAGGGGCTATCTCGGCAAATTCACTGACGCATAGCTTCGCGGAAGCTCCCCCTCACCCGGAATTCAAGCTGCGCTTGAATTCCGACCTCTCCCCGCAAGCGGGGCGAGGTGAAGAGAAGCGCGCTACCGCCGAAAACCGCTGGCGCGCGAATAGGACTGGCGGTTCTCCTGCGACGGGCGTGCTGACATGCTGGCGCGCGTCTCGCTGGCGACGGGCGTCGCCGGCTTGAGGTCCTCGAGGAAGATCGGCTTGGCGAAGTAATAGCCCTGGGCATAGCGGATCTTGGTCGCCGCCTGCAGATAGGTGAGCTCCTCGTAGGACTCGATGCCCTCGGCGATCACGGTCATGCCGAGCGCGTCGCTCAGCGATTCGATCGCGCGCAGGATGCCCTGGCTGCGCGGCCGTTGATGGATGTCGGTGATGAAGGAGCGGTCGATCTTGATCTCGTCGGCGGTGATGTCCGCGAGCGCCGACAGCGACGAATAGCCGATGCCGAAATCGTCGATCGAGATGCCGACGCCGATGCCGCGCAGGATCGGCAGGATCTGGTCCTGGAAATGCGACCGGGTCACGAACGCGTCCTCGGTCACCTCGATCATGAAGCGTTTCGGGAAGCCGGTCTCCTCGATCGCGCGGGCGAAGCGGCGCATGAATTCGACGTTGGAGGCCTGCTTGGCGGCGACGTTGATGCTGATCGTCGCGGTGGGGCCGAACGTGTCGTTGATCAGGTCGATCGACTTGACGATCTCCGCCAGCACCAGGAACGTCAGCTCGTCGATCAGTCCGAGTTCGACGGCGAGATTGATGAAGGTGCCCGGCGCCTGGATCACGCCCTCGTCGTCGCGCAGCCGCACCAGCGCCTCGATGCCCTGGACCTCCAGGCTGCGGATATCGACCTTGGGCTGGAATGCGCAGCAGAAGCGCTTCTCCAGGATCGCCAGTCGCAGCGACTGCTCGATCTTCATCCGCGCCAGCGCCTCGCGCTCCATGCTGTTGTCGAAGAACGCGGTCGCGCCCTTGCCGTTGTTCTTGACCCGGTACATCGCGATGTCGGCGTTCTGGCGCAGCGCCTCGTAGCTCCTGCCATGCATCGGATAGAGGCTGACGCCGATCGAGGTCGAGGCGAAGATCTCGGATTCCTCGATGAAGAACGGCGCCTTCAGCCGCTCCTGCATCACTTGGATGAATTCGGCAACCTCGTCATCGCCGCTGATCGGGTTCAGCAGCAGCAGGAATTCGTCGCCGGAGATGCGCGACAGGATATCGGTGGCGCGCAGCGCGTGGCCGAGCCGCTTGGACAGTTCGACCAGCAGCGCATCGCCGATCGCGTGGCCGTAGTAATCGTTGATGTGCTTGAAGTTGTCGACATCGAGGAAGGCGAGCGCGAAGGAGCTCTGCGAGGTGTCGCGGATCAGGCCGTTGACGCGATGCTCGATCACCCGGCGGGTCGGCAGGCCGGTGAGTTCATCGTAATAGGCCGAGCGGAACAGCTGGTCCTCGAAGGCCTTCTGCTCGCTGATGTCGGTCGAGGTCGAAATCAAGAGATTGCGTCCGGCGATCTGGACCGGCCGGTGCGAGGTGAGGAACACGTATTTGGTGGGGCCACAGGAGAGGACTTCCTCGAGTACCACCGGGCGGCCGCTGCGCAGCAGGTCCAGATTGGCGGCGTGGCGTTCATCAACCGGCGACGCCTGGCTCGCGCTGGCGGCGAGCTGCAACTGGGTTGCGGCGGCTTCGTTCACCAGGATGAACTGGCCCTGCTCGTCCTGCACGGTCACGCCCGCCGGCAGCAGCTGGAGAAGGTCGCGCAGGATGCGCAATTCATTGTTGGAAATGTCGTCCTGGCCGGTCGCTGCCGCGCCCGCCTGAAAATCGTTCCTGGTGAAACTGTGCATGTGCCGACCTTGGCAAAGTCCGTTGTAGTTTTGGTTAAGCGGACTTGCGAAATGCCGTGACAGAATGAGACCGCGGTAGCTTTCGCAAGCCGTCGCGGCAATCGTCATTAACAGAGTATCAATGGCGGCTTCGCCCGCCGCCGAAAGCGATTGCGGCCCGCGTGGTTGCATCGGCACGCGCAAACAATGAGCGTGTACCGAAAAGCAGACTTATCAACAGTTGGGCAGCTTGCACTGCATCGTGCAGTGAACACCGGTCTTCAGGTAACTGATCTCGGTCTTGCCGTCGAACGGCCGCAGCGCCGACTTCAGCAGCTTGGTGCCGAAGCCTGCTTCGCCGATCGCCTCGACCACCGGTCCCTCGGTCTCGTCCCAGATCACGTTGAGACGTCCATCGTCGACTGACCACGATACCTGCAGAAACCCGCGCGGCGAGGAGAAGGCGCCATACTTTCCTGCGTTGGTTGCGAGCTCGTGGAAGATCAGCGCCAGCGAGACCGCGAGCTTGGCGGGCAGGAACAGCTGCTCGCCGTTCAGATTGAACCGCACATGGCCGTAAGGCCCGAGCTCCGAGCGCAGCAAATCCTTGATATCGCAACCATAGCCGTCGACCCGCGCGATCAGATCGTCGGTTGCCGAGAGCGCGCGGATGCGATGGTCGATGCGCTGCCAGACCTCGGGCCGGTCCTGCAGCGCCTGGTGCAGCACGGCGTGAATTGTCGAGGACTTGTTCTTCAGCCGGTGCTGCAATTCGTCGACCACGATCTTGCGGTACTGTTCCTCCTCGATCAGTCGCTTCGAGACTTCGCGCTGCTGCGCGACCAGGGAACGGTAGTGCTCGACGCCCCAGATCGCGATGCCGCACACCACCCAGAAAATCATCAGCAGCGCAAAGCGGGCCGGATCGGCGGTCGTGCCGCTGAAATTGAGGACAACGCCGAGCAGGCCGCTGGCCAACGCGGTTGCAATCCCGATCCGGAAACCGCCCAGGGCGGTCGCAAAGAACACCGCCGGGAAATAGGGCGTGAAGAACACGTCCGGCCTGATCTGGGCGAGCCCGAAGCGCGCGGCCGTGGCCAAAACGAGACAAAGCACCGCGAAGGTGCCCGCAAGCAGCGTCGACGGCTGGGAATCGCCCCGCCAACCCGCCCTGAATTCGTCAATCCACTTCGCCATCGCTCGTTCCAGTTCACGTGAACAGGCGATCCAAAATAAGGCCGCTGCGACCGAAAAACCGCAGTTGTGGCCTTCTGGCCACAGGCGGACCTCGCAAACGCGCAAGCGTGGCTGTGCTTGCGTTGTCCGAAGTGGCTGGGGAATATCTGCAACATCATACGTCAGTTGGGGGATCGGCATGGGACGGCTGGACAGCAAGGTCGCGGTGATTACCGGGGCGACCAGCGGCATCGGGTTGCGCACGGCGGAAGTCTTTGTCGCGGAAGGCGCGAAGATCGTGATCGCCGGCCGGCGCGCGCCGGAAGGCGAGGCGCTGGCGCGACAGCTCGGCGGGACTTGCGTGTTTCGTCAGACCGACGTCACGGTCGAGGAACAGATGCAGGCGCTGATCGCGTTGGCGGTGGAGAAATTCGGCCGGATCGACTGCCTGTTCAACAATGCCGGCGGCCCGGCGCAGACCGGGGGCATCGAGGGCCTCGACGTCGAGCGGTTCGACGCCGCGATGGCCACCCTGGTGCGCAGCGTCATGCTCGGCATGAAGCATGCCGCACCGATCATGCGCAAACAGGGCTCCGGCAGCATCATCAACAATGGCAGCATCGCCGGACGGCTCGCCGGCTTCTCCTCGTCGATGGTCTACGGTGCGGCGAAGGCCGCGGTTATTCATTTCACCAAATGCGTGGCGATGGAGCTCGGCGAGTCCGGTGTCCGCGTCAACTCGATCTCGCCCGGCGCGATCGCCACCGGCATTATCGGCAAGGCGCTCGGACTGTCGACCGAAGCCGCCGAGCAGACCGCGGCGGTGATGCGTGAGGTCTACAAGGCGGCGCAGCCGATCCCGCGCGCGGGCCTGACCGACGACATCGCGCATGCCGCGGTGTTTCTGGCGAGCGACGAATCGAGCTTCATCAACGGCCACGACCTCGTCGTCGACGGCGCCATCACCGGCGGCCGCAACTGGAGCCAGCAGCAGGCAGGCTACGTCACGCTGCGCAAGGCGTTCGATCAGGGAGCGGGGTGACGCCGTCACCGCGACGGGAGCATGAACGCGAAGCTTGAAAGTCGGCTGCGCTATCTCGCAGCGATCATTGTCGCGGGCGCGGTGGCAAGCATCGGAATCAATCTCGTGCAAGGCCGTCACACAATTGGGCCGCTGATGGCGGGCTTCGCTTATGCCCTCGTCACCTGCGTGGCGATCGGAGGGGTCGAACTGTTCATCCTTCGGGGCCCGATGATGGAGCGACTCAATCGCCTGTCCTTCATTGGACTTCTTGCTGTACGCAGCGCGATCTACGCCGGGATTATTATCGTCATTCAATTGCTCCAGGTCGGTGAGCGGGTTGCCGGGTTTCCGCTGCAAACCTCGATCGCGGATTTTGGAGTCAGCATCGCCTATTCCGCCGCAGTCTCGGTGATCCTGAACCTCGGCTTCAGCATCGCCAATCTGATCGGCCCGCGCGTCTTCATGAACTTCGTCTCCGGCCGCTACCACTCTCCGGTCGAGGAGAACCGCTTTGTGCTGTTCGTCGATATCGCGGGATCGACCGGGCTCGCCGAGCGGCTCGGCGGCATCGGCATTCATCGTTTTCTCGATCGCACCTTCCGCCTGCTCACGGAGTCCGTCGTCGATTATCGCGGCGAGGTGCTGAACTATGTCGGCGACGAGGTCATCGTGACCTGGCCGGAACGCCTTGGCGCGGTGGAATGCCGGCCGTTGCGGTGTTTCGTGGCGATGCGCAATGCACTGCGAAAGGCAGCACCGCAGTTCGAACGCGAGTTCGGCGCGGCGCCGCAAATCCGCGGCAGCTTGCATTTCGGACCCGTGATCGTCGGCGAGATCGGCGACGTCAAGCCTGCCATCGTGTTCAACGGCGACGTCATGAACACCGCGGCGCGGCTGGAGGAGTTGAGCCGCAAGGTCGATGGCGGCTTTCTCGCCTCGCGCACGGCGATGGCGCGCTTCGCCGCCGCGCCGCCGTTCCCCGTGCACGATCTCGGCCGGCTCCCGATCCGCGGCCGCGTCGACGGCATCGACGTCGTCGGGATCGGCGCGGCGGCGTAATCTTTCACCTCTCTCGCGAGCAGAGAGGCGGCCCTGTCTCGATAGGGCTTGTGCCGGAGCGTGTACTCACGGACGTCTGCTTCAGCCACGAAAGGTGACATCTCATCGCAAAATCTCATCATGACTTCGGGCTGTTGCTGCTCCCACTCTTCATCGGCGCGATCGACTAGCTAGTTTTGAGAACTGACTCTCGCGAGGTGTTGAACCATGCTCTATCGTGCACGGTACTCTGGTGTGGCGAACCAATTACCGATGTATGGACCCGAAGTCGCGGCGAAGCCTGCTGTGGTTGAAAAGTCCCAGCCGTCCTATTCGTGGTCGAGTAAAGACGAAAAAGGAAAAAGGAGTAATCCTTTTAAATCAAACCACTTGAGTATAAGCTAAATGGCTTCCATGTGGCGAAGTCGTATTTCAGATGCGCCGCAAATGGTCATTGGTGAAGGTGGTCGTGCAGAGACCCTGACTCGTTAGACATTTTCATCGGCATGATCACCTTATCTTGCAGGAGGAAAAGGTCATGCAACATGCCCAATACCAGTGGATTCAAAGCCGCGGCTGGACTCCGGAATTGCCGGCTGCCGAGGCAGGTTTGCAGAGACTCATATTTGCATTCGGTGCAAAGCAGTTGCTGAAGGAGAGAGCGCTGACGGGCGAGCTTCGGGATCATTTTCCCGGGGCGATGCTGATCGGGGGCTCGACCTCAGGCGAGATTGCCGGGGATGAAGTCACGGACGACTCGTTGGTGGCGACCGTTATAGGGTTCGATCACACGAACTTCCGGGCAGCCCACGCGACGATTGGCGAGGGACAGACTAGTTTCGAGGTTGGAAAGGAGCTTGCCCGGCAGCTGAACGACGACACGCTGCGCCACGTGTTCGTCATGTCGGACGGCTTGAAGGTCAACGGATCGGAACTCGCGAAGGGCATCGCCAGCGGCGTCGCCTCGACCGTGTCGGTGACCGGCGGGCTGTCCGGAGACGGCGCTAACTTCGCCGAAACCCTGGTGGTCGACGAAAGCGGCGCCACCCCGCAATGCGCGGCCGCCATCGGCTTCTACGGCGACCATCTCAAGATTGGGTATGGTTCGATGGGAGGCTGGGAGTCGTTCGGGCCGATCCGCGAGATCACGCGAGCCGAAGGGAACGTGCTCTACGAGCTCGACGGACGGAACGCGCTCGATCTCTACAAGACGTATCTGGGGCCGCATGCCGAGAAGCTGCCGGCATCCGCACTTCTGTTTCCCATCGCAGTCACCGAGGCCAACTCCAAGGTGAGCGTGGTGCGCACCATCCTGTCGATCGACGAGCAGAACAAGTCCATGACCTTCGCCGGCGACATCCCCCAGGGCGGAACTGCTCAGCTTATGAAGACCAATGTTGACGATCTCGTTGAGGGCGCCAGGGCCGCGGCCGAGACGAGCATGAAGGGACTTGGAGGGCAGAAGCCGGATCTGGCGCTGCTGGTCAGCTGCGTCGGGCGAAAGCTCGTGATGGATCAACGCACCGAGGAAGAGACCGAAGCCGTGCGGGAGGTGCTCGGCGACGATGCCACCATCGCGGGGTTCTACTCCTATGGCGAGCTCGCGCCGTTTAGCCAGGGCGAAGCCTGCCGGCTGCATAACCAGACGATGACGATAACCGTTTTTTCGGAGCACTAGAGCGTTTCCGAGCGAAATGGGACGCCGGCTTCTCGTGAAGAAAACGCGTCAAAGCATTGAGCAGGGTTCAAGAAAGCGTAGCAATTTCGAGGAACGATCCTGCTCAGGCACGAACTGTACAGCGGGATGACGGCTCTGCAGAGCCGGCGTCCCGCTTCTATGGGGAGTTCGGCATGCATAGCCTCCTCAGTCGCCAGCTTCGGAAGCATCTCGGCATCAAGGACGAAGTTCCGGAGGAGCTGAAGGCGTTCATCGCTGCCCTCGATGCCGGCTATGCCAGTGCGGACAATCAACGCGCACTGCTCGAGCGCTCGCTCGAGCTCAGCTCGCAGGAACTGTCGGAGGCCAACGAGCGCGTGCGGCTGGCATCCGAGGAGATCGCGCTCAAGAACAAGAGGCTGGAGGCGCTATCGAGCAAGCTCGCCAAATACCTATCGCCGCAGGTCTATGATTCGATCTTCTCCGGCAAGCAGGAAGTTAGAATTACGAGCGATCGCAAGCGGCTGACAGTCTTCTTCTCGGACATCGCCGGCTTCACCGAGACGTCGGAGAGGCTCGAATCCGAGGATCTTACGCAGCTTCTCAACCACTATCTGACAGAGATGTCCCGGATCGCGCTGTCCTTCGGTGCGACCGTCGACAAGTATGTTGGAGACGCCATTGTCGCATTCTTCGGTGACCCGGAGACGCAGGGCGTCAAGGAAGACGCCCTGGCCTGTGTCAAGATGGCCATCGCCATGCGAGAGAGGCTGCACGACCTGAGGCACATCTGGCGGGATGCGGGCATCGAAAAGCCGCTGGAGTGCCGGATCGGAATCAACACGGGCTACTGCACCGTCGGCAACTTTGGCAGCGAGGATCGCATGGAATACACCATCATCGGCAGCGGCGTGAATCTTGCGGCTCGACTGGAGTCCGCCGCCACGCCGGGCGAGATCCTCATCGCCTACGAGACCTTCGCCCACGTCAAGGATGAGGTCTACTGCGAGGAGTGCGAGCCGATCAAGGTGAAGGGCTTCAGCCATCCCATCCATACCTACCGGGTGATCGACCTCCACGAGAACTTGAAAGAAAAGCACGAGGTTCGCGCGGAGATGCCCCACTTCAAGCTCGATGCCAATTTCAAGTTGATGTCCGACGACGAGCGACAGGAGGCTGCCCTGCTGCTGCGCGAGATGCTTGCGCGACTCTCCATTGACAGTGGCGCCGTTCTGTCGCCGGTCCGCCTCCAAGCGGAAGCCTGAGCCTTACGCCGTCGGCCTCGGCACGGCCATCATGCAGCCTTTGCTGCCACACCAGCAGAAGGGCGGCGGTTCGACGTCGTGGGGATCGGCGCGGTGGCATGACCTTTCGCCTCTCGCGCAGCGGAGGGGCGGCATCACCTCCTAAACGGCGCCCTCGTCAGGAATATTCAGCACGGTGCCGCACGCCTTGCAGTGGACGGCATCGATATCGTGACGAAGAAGACCACAGGAAGGGCAGCTGAACCGCACCTTGCTTGGGCTGAACAATACCTTTGCCAGATTCAGGAAGAGCGTGACGCCGAAGATCATGATCACGACCGTAATCATGCGACCCGGCGTTCCCGGCAAAGTGATATCGCCAAAGCCCGTGGTCGTGAGCGCAGTAATCGTGAAATAAAGTGCGTCTGCGTAGTTCTTGATGCCGGGGTTCACGCCTCGTTGCGTTTCGTAAACCACGCCCGTCATGATGAAAACGAAGACGGACAAATTGATGATTGCGATCAACAGCTCTTCGTTGCGACGAAAGAAGACGCTGTCTTCACGGAGGAATTGCACCACCCGGTACGTTCGCAACAGCCGAAACGTGCGGAGTACGCGCAAGAAGCCGGCGGCTTCGCTCGCTGTTGCCGCCAGCAAGGATACAATCGCAGCGACGTCGGTCCAGGTCGTGATGCTGAGCAGTTCGCGGCTCACCCGACGACTTCCTGCCATGCGCAAAATCAACTCGATCAGAAAGGCGATACCAAAAGTAACATCGAGGCCCCGCACCAATTCGCTGCGCGGCAGGAACGATGTGCCGATGATGAACAGAAGTGAGACCAGATCAAAGACCAGGAGCGCATAGAGAAAGAGACGCGAATTGGCGCTGCGTCCACAATACAAATGGCGCATTGCAGTTCGAAATCGAGAAAGCGGCGTTCGAGGAGAGCCCTCAGCCTGCGCTCCCAGTGCTGACACGCTTGTCGCCTCCACGGGCTATGACGATCCGGCGTTTGCAGTGATGTTCGTGGTCGAACCTGCCGGCCGCCCGGCACCTTGCCCAACCTTTCCTGTGGCCACTCCAAATGACCAAGCTTGATGTAGATCAACGCGGGAAAAACTGGCGCCGGTCAATTCCGACAGTCTGTTGCTGAAGCTGCGGGGTAAATCCATGAGCGTTATCTGGACGATTATTATTGGTTTTATTGTCGGAGTAATCGCCAAGTTCATCATGCCTGGCGACAAGTCGGAGCCCAAGGGCTTCATCCTCACGGCCGTTCTGGGAATTGTCGGCGCGTTCGTAGCGACCTACCTTGGCCAGGCTGTTGGATGGTACGGGCCCGGGGAGAGCACAGGCTTCATCGGTGCCGTTGTCGGCTCGATCATTCTGCTGCTTCTTTACGGCCTCGTGACGGGTCGCCAAGGGCGCGCTTGATTGATTGGCCATCGGTGGTCGTCGATACGGGCCGGCGATCAATGCCTCGCGGCTGGCCGCTACCCCTCGGAGGGATCGCGGAACTCGCCGATCTTGCGGACTGCGACGTCGATCGACATCCCCAGATAGTCTTTCGCATCGCCAATCCACGAACCAGCCAGCGGGATCGCCTGACCTGGATGGCGAGCGATCGCCACCGGGATCAGATCAAATCCGGCACTGATGCTGTTGGTCGGATCGTAATCCAGCCAACCGGCGCCGGGAAGAAACACTTGCAGCCAGGCATGCGTTGCGCCGGAGCCGGTCATGCCAACGGCGCCACCATCCAAGGCTGCATCATAGAGGTAGCCGCTGACGAAGCGCGCCGCGAACCCGAGCCGGCGCAAGGTCTCGATCATCAGCCAGGCAAAGTCCCGGCAGGTGCCAGATCTTTTGTGGAGAGTATCGGAAGGCGATTGCGTCCCCTCAGTATCCCTCGCGCAATAGCTGAAGGAGCGAATCGAGCTGAGCATGCGCTGCAAAACATCGATGGTTTGATCCTGATCACCCGCAACGAAATTCTTGGTCCATGCCGCCACGCTGCCGTCGGGATCCTCGGCATGAGGACGCAGATAGCCAGCGAGGTCGGTCCACTCATCCGGGGTGTATTGTACGGGCACCTCATCGGCCCGAGACTCGAGAGGAAACGCCTCTATTCCCTTTACGCCGAAGTAGACTCCCCGAACCTGGAACGCAATTTTGAGTTCGCTGGACGGCTCGCTGAAATCCATCACCGTTATGGCGTTGGTCCGGGAGTCGGTAACCCAGCGGATCGTTGAGGGCACGCTGGTCTCTACCGACCAGCTCAGCAACCGCGCGGAGGCGCCGCGTCGCGGCAGGAACATAGCTCGATGGGTACCGAAGGTGACAGGCGTAGCGTATCGGTAGGTGGTGGTATGGCTTATTTCGCCAAGCATCGCCATACGAGCCTTCTCCCGGTTGGACTGCCGCGTCGAGGAAGAACAAAGATCGGGTTATCGCGTGGCCGAAACAGTGGAGTGCGCCGCTAACCGAACTTGATGCAGAAGAACGGAGGTTGATATTGATCTAGGTCAACACGCCTCGTTACGCGGAATTGAGTGCGCGGACGGTACCCCTGGTTTCCTCCACTTGCTCGGTCGACTGCCGCCACCGGGTCACAAGGCGAAATAGGCTAGCGTCGCCAGGGTATCAGGCTGCGACAAATTAACCCGACGGGCAAATTTCCGCTTCGCGTTTCACCCAACTCAGATGTTCAATATGTCCGTCTCACCCGATCGAGGGGCGGATCGCGATCGTCACGAACGCGGTGTGAGATGCGGTGGACGCCGATTGCGCGACTGACGAGAGCGCACGAAGCGGACGGTGAAGTCGTGTGGTCCTGACGCCCTAGTGGTAGGTGTCTTTTCACAATGCGCTAACGCGTCTTGCGAAGGCGGTGACAAGCAAGCCCAGTCTCGCCGGGGAGAGCACGAAGTAAGCCGTAACCCATCGCGCAGGGAAAGCCGGGTTGTTTCCGGTTACACCTGTGGTCCTACCCCCGAGCTTTCTATTTTTTGCTCGGGGCCCATGGGTGCGATCGGCACCCGGCGTTCCCTGCGCCCTCTGCGAGAGGAGGGCGGAACGAAGAGCAAAGCTCGGACGAATCATGTCGCGAGAACGCGAGGCTATGTCCCCATCCACACCTGTCATCGTCCGGCTTGACCGGGCGATCCAGTACGCCGCGGCCCCTCGGCTCACGCACCAGCGTCTCTGGAATACTGGGGATCGCCCGGTCCCGTCTACGCCAAGGCTTCGACGAGGCCACGAATCCCAGGCACGCCGAAGCTTTAGCGAAGGCGGCAAGCCGGGCGATGACACCGAACAAGCTGTTTGACAGGTTGAAATCGAGAACCATCCTCATCGTCGTCCTGGCGAAAGCCAGGACCCATTACCCCAGCCGCTCGCTATTGCGCGACGCTGGGGCCGCGACCCCTTTCACAACTATCGCCTGTGCTTATTGGTCCTGGCTTTCGCCAGGACGACGCGGGGAGGGCGGGACGCCCAATCTTTCCCGCGTCGCGTGGAGCCATCCCGTGCGCTCACGCCTTCTGCTTCGCCGCGGCCTTCGCGAGATCGGGTGCATTCACAGCCGGAATCGCAACACGGCCGGTGCCGGTGTGCTGAAGGGCGGCGGCGGCCTTGTCGTTCTGCATGATCTTGGCCATCACCGCCTGGCCGGCGCGCTCGAACACGGCACGGTTGTCGATCAGGAACTGGCGCGACTTGCGCAAGCCGTCGATATAGCCGTTGATCTCCGGCACGACATAGCGTGCGACCATGTCCCAGCTGCGGCGGGTGTTTTCCGGATTGGCCCAGTCATGCGCGAAGCCGACGATGGTGCCGACGCCGCCGGAGACATCGACCAGGTTCTTGATCATCTTCACGAGATCATCCGGCGTGCCGATGGTGGACGCTGCGCCCTCGACGAAGGCGGTCTTGTCGACCGCCTCATCCGGCGAGGCGAACGCGGTCAGGCCCGGCCGCATCAACGTGCCGACATTATATTCGTTGTGCCAGCGCATCAGGCCGGCGCCGGCCTCGCGCCGCGCCTGCTCGCGGGTCTCGGCGATGTGCCACGACAGCAGCACGCGCCAGTTGGCACGGCTCACCGTGGTGCCGGCCTTCGCGGCGGCGTCCTCGGCGAATTGCCATTGCTGTGGCAGCGCCATCAGGCCCTGGGTCGACATCGAGCCCAGCGAGATGATGCCGATGCCGTACTTGCCGGCGAGCGTCATGCCCGACGGCGAGATCTGCGACGCCACCACGAACGGCATGTCCTCCTGCAGCGGCAGGATCTGCAGCGCCGCGTCGTGCATCTCGAACCAGTCGGTCTTGGCGGTGACGCGCTCGCCGTTGAACAGGCGGCGGATCACCGCGATCGCCTCGTCCTGGCGATCGCGCTGGGTCATCGGGTCGATGCCGAGCGTGTGGGCGTCGGAGGCCAGTGCGCCCGGGCCGGAGCCGAAGATGGCGCGGCCACCGGTCATGTGGTCGAGCTGCACCATGCGCTGCGCGACGTTGAAGGGGTGGTGATAGGGCAGCGAGATCACGCCGGTGCCGAGCTTGATGCGCTTGGTGCGCTCGCCGGCGGCGGCCAGGAACATTTCCGGCGAGGCGATCGTCTCCCAGCCCGAAGAATGGTGCTCGCCGCACCAGAACTCGTCGTAACCGAGCGCGTCGAGCTGTTCGACGAAATCGAGGTCGCGGCGGAATTGCAGCATCGGATGCTCGCCGATCGGATGATGCGGGGCGAGGAAGGCTCCGAACTTGAGGCGCGCCATAGGTCGTTCTCTCCGGACTATTGTTATCGGGGCTTTCCGCCAACCTACGGGGTGGCCCGGGGCAAGGCAATGCTCCGAGGCTGCGGCGCTCGCATGGTTGTTGCGCAATTCGGCGGCGATTGCCGCCATCCGGAATGTTTCCCAGCGCATCAACGCAAATTGCCGTCGACGCTGCGGATCGGCGGGAGAGCCATGGATGAACCAACGCCTACCTCCGAGGTAATCGAAGGGATGACCGGAATCTGCTGATGTCGGCCGCAATCTCATTTCGGGCAGGACCGCACCACATGCACCAGATCGTCGTGACGCGCGCGGAAACCTCCCGCCGCTGGTGGGTGCTGGCGATCGTGGTGTCAGCGCAATTCATGTTCGGCGTCGATGCTTTCATCGTCAACGTTGCGATCCCGACGATCGCGGCCGAGCTGCATGCAACGCCGGCGCAAATCGAGGCGGTGATCGCGATCTATTTGATCGCCTACGCCACGCTGGTGGTCACCGGCGGCCGGCTCGGCGATATCTACGGCGCGAGGGACGTGTTCATCGCCGGCGTCGCGGGCTTCTCGGCGACGTCGCTGTGGTGCGGTCTCGCGCAATCCGGGCCGGAGCTGATTCTGGCCCGGCTCGCGCAGGGCGCAACCGCCGCGCTGATGGTGCCGCAGGTGCTGGCGACGCTGCATCTGTTGTTCTCCGACGCTGCCCGCGCGCGGGCCTTCGGTATCTACGGCATCGTGCTGGGGCTCGCCGGCGTGACCGGATTCGCGCTCGGCGGCGCGCTGGTGACGCTCGATCTCGCGGGCCTCGGCTGGCGCGCGGTGTTCTTCGTCAACGTGCCGTTCGGGGTCGTCATCATCGCAGCAGCGCTGAAGATCATGCCGATCGCGCCGCGCCGCGCCGGCACCCGGCTCGATCTTCCCGGCGCGATCGTGCTGTTTGTGGGCTTGCTGTGCCTGATCGGCCCGCTGCTGTTCGGTCACGATCTGAACTGGACGCCGTGGCTGTGGCTGGTGATGGCGGCGGGCGTTGCCGTGATCGCGGCCTTCGTGCGGCTCGAGCGCAGCGTCGCGCGCCGTGGCGGCATGCCTCTGATCGATCTGTCGCTGCTGTCGGATTTGGCCTTCATGCGCGGCCTGGTCGCGGTGTTCTGCTTCTTCTTCGCAAATCTGTCCTTCTATCTGGTCATGACCATGTTCATGCAGAAGGGCTTGCGGATTCCGCCGTTGCAGGCCGGGCTGGTGTTCGTGCCGCTGGCGCTGACCTTCGTGATCGCCTCGCGTCACGGCGCTGTGCGCGCCCGGTATCGCGGCACGCTGGTGCTGATCGAGGGCTGCGCTGTGCAGATTGTGGGACTCGCCGTGCTCATCGCGACGGTTGAGGTGATCGCAGCGCCATCGGCGCTGTTGCTCGCGCTGGTGCTGATGATCTTTGGTTACGGTCAGGGGCTGGTGATGGCGCCACTGTCGAGTGCGGTGCTGTCGAGCGTGAAGCCCGCAAGCGCCGGTGCCGGCTCCGGCATGTACGGCACGACGACGCAGATCGGCAACGCGGCCGGCGTCGCCGCGATCGGTGCGGTCTTCTTCGCCGTCGAGAGCGCAACATCAGCACGTCTGGCGCTGTTTACGGCATGCGCATTGTTTGTGCTGTCGGTCATTATTTCAGCCGCATTTCTGTCATGGATGCGCCGCGCGACAGCACGAATCCTTGGAGGTTTGGCGCGCTTTTTCGAAAAGTTCATGCTCAAACAAGGTGCTACGGCAACTATTCATCGCGCTTCACCATCTGATCACGCGTTAACGCCGATTCTCACAATTCCGCAGGGGAAGGACAGCGCACGGTCTTTTCATTTCGCAGTGCAGCAATTATCTGATCGGGTGACACAGAAGAATGAATCACCTCAGGAGTTGCTGTTGTCTCTGGTCAACAACGTCGAATTCTTGCGTCATCTTCCGAAGATGAACGCGTTCAGCGGTCTCGGCGCGCTCGCGCCGGCCGTGCCGACGGCGCTCGTCGAGACGACCGAATTCGGCGTCAACCCCGGCGATCTCAGGATGTTCTCGTTCGTGCCCGCGCAGCTCGCGCGGTCGCCCGCGCTCGTCGTGGTGCTGCATGGCTGCGGCCAGACCGCCGCGTCCTACGATCTCGGTGCCGGCTGGTCGGCGCTGGCGGCGCATTACGGCTTTGCGCTGCTGATGCCGGAGCAGCAGGCCGCCAACAACGGCAACACCTGCTTCAACTGGTTCAATCCGCAGGACATCGCGCGCGGGCAGGGCGAGGCCTCCTCGATCAGGCAGATGGTCGCGCATATGCTCGGCGCGCATGAGATCGACCCGCGTCGCATCTATGTGACGGGACTGTCCGCCGGCGGCGCGATGGCCTCGGTCATGCTCGCGACCTATCCGGAAGTGTTCGCAGGCGGCGCCATCGTTGCCGGCCTGCCGTACGGCGTCGCCACCGATCTGCGCGAGGCGCTGCATGCGATGATGCATGCGAGCGCGCTGTCCGCGCCCGAGCTCGGCGGTCTCGTGCGCAATGCGTCCACGCATAGCGGCGCATGGCCGAAAATTTCGGTGTGGCACGGCAGCGCCGACCGCACCGTCAGTCCTGCCAATGCCGATGCGATCGTCCGGCAGTGGCTCGACGTTCACGGCCTGCCGTTGGCCGCAATGTCGAAGTCGGATGTCGACGGCCATCCCCGCGAGGTCTGGTGGAACGCCGATGGCGAAACGCTGGTCGAATCCTTCAGCATCACCGCCATGGCGCATGGCACGCCGCTTGGGCTTGCCGACAATGACGAGCGCTATGGCGTGGAAGGCGCGTTCCTGATCGAGGCCGGAATCTCCTCGTCCTATCATATCGCGAGCTTCTTCGGCCTGACCGACAAGGTCCGTCAGCCGCATATCGCGCCGACCGGAATCCCGCTTGAACGCGCCGACACGATTTCGATGACGATACCGGTGCCTGCCGAAGCGCCCGAGGTCGCATCCGGTCGCAAGAGCGACCGGCCGCGTAAGCGGAGCAGCAAGAGCGTCGACGTCGGCGCGGTCATCACCCGGGCGCTGACGGCCGCGGGGCTGATGAAACAGCCCTGAGATATCCGCGCCTCGCGCGCCTACATCTCGCCGGTCAGGAACGGGTTCGTCATCCGCTCCTGGCCGATGCTCGATCCCGCGCCGTGGCCGCAGATGAAGCCGACATCGTCGCCGAGCGGCAGCAGCTTCTCCTTGATCGACTGGATCAGCGTCGGATGGCTGCCGCCGGGCAGATCGGTGCGCCCGACCGAGCCGGCAAACAGCACGTCGCCGACATGGGCGAAGCGCAGGTCCTTGTTGAAGAACACCACGCTGCCCGGCGAATGGCCGGGGCAGTGCAGGATGTCGAAGGTGAGGTCGCCGATCGAGACCTGATCGCCCTCGTCGAGCCAGCGATCCGGACCGAAATTGCGCACCCCGGTGATGCCGAAGCGCTCGCCGCTCGAGACCACATTGTCGAGCAGATATTTGTCGGCGATATGCGGGCCCTCGATCTTGACCTGCAGCGCATCGCGCAAGTCTGCGGCGCCGCCGACATGGTCGATATGGCCATGGGTCAGCCAGATCTTCTCGACCGTCACGCCGGTCTGCTTGATCGCGGCCTGGATCTTCGGCACGTCGCCGCCGGGGTCGATCACCACGGCCTTCTTGGTCGGCTCGTGCCAGATGATGGTGCAGTTCTGCTCGAACAGCGTCACCGGCACGATGATCGCGCCGGCCTTCGGTTTGGTTTCGGTTGTCTCGGTCATGGGGGGCACCATAGGCTACCGGGAAACGCCGTCAACACGCACCGGAAATGCATCTGCCCCGGCGTGTGATCCCAAAATGGACCGTGATAAGGTCACCTCCAGCAGCGCACATCGAGAGCGGGCCGGTATGCGGCTGCTCTCGCGCATGAGTTAGTCCTCGCAGTCCGGAACTCCATGACCCAGGCTCCCAACTCGCCGCTCGGCGGACCCCGGACCACCGCCCGCGCCTTCTTCGTCGCGGACCGCATCAACACGTCCGGCCTCGAGCGCGGCGACGTGCTGGCCACCACACCCTTGGCATTTCGCGTCAATGACAATGGTGTGGCGATCCTGTTCCGCTACGGCGTCGTCGTCCTGATCGGCCTCAATGCGCTGGAGGAGGATGAATTCCTGCGCAGCCTGCAGTCGCGCATGACCGGCCTGTTCACGCGGCGCGAGGAGGAGATCGCGATCATCGAGCTCGCCGCCGAGAAGGAGGATCAGATTCCGCCGGGCGGCCCGATCTATCTGCAAAGCCTGTCGCCGGAGCGGCTGATCCTGGTCGGCGAGGCGCTGGCCAAGAGCGTGGTGCTGGCGCGGCATGAGCGCGAGGTCCGGGCCGTCTTCGACACGACCGAGCCGTTGGCGCGCGAGCTCGCCAAGGGCGGGCGGGTCCATCGCGGCCGCGTCGCGATCCTCAAGCACATCGGCAACGCGCTGTTGGTGCGGCATCGCGTGGCCGGCCCGGTCGAAGTGTCGGAGAAGCCCGACATCCTCTGGGACAAGCCACAGCTCGAGCGGCTCTATGCCCGGCTCGAGGACGAATATGAATTGAAAGAGCGTGCGGAATCGCTCAATCGCAAGCTTGCGGTGGTTGCCGAGACCGCGCAGGTGCTGACCGATATCATCGATACCAGCCGCTCGCTGCGACTGGAGCTGATCATCGTCTTCCTGATCCTGTTCGAGGTGCTGATCACGATCTATCAGCTCGCAATCGCCCGGCACTGACGCGCTGCAGCGCCATTTTTCCGTACTGAATTGTGCGCCATCCCTGAACCGATGGGCGGCTCCGGGGACACGGGGCCGGACCACGAGCGAGGGGGGAGCGGGATGGATCAGGACCACAGGGACTGGTGGCGGCGCGGCATTTTCTATCAGATCTATCCGCGCTCGTTCGGGGATAGCGACGGCGATGGCGTCGGCGATCTCAGGGGGATCATCGCGCGGCTGCCCTACCTGACACGGCTCGGCGTCGACGCGATCTGGCTGTCGCCGGTCTTCCCGTCGCCGATGGCCGATTTCGGCTACGACATCTCCGATTACACCGGCATCGACCCGCTGTTCGGCAGCATCGAGGATTTCGACGCGTTGGTCGCGGCCACGCACGATTGCGGCCTCAAGCTGATCCTCGACCTTGTGCCCAACCACACCTCCGACCAGCATCCCTGGTTCGTCGAGGCCAAGAGCTCGCGCGATAATCCGAAGCGCGACTGGTACATCTGGCGCGATCCGGCGCCGGATGGCAACTGGCTGTCGGAGTTCGGCGGCAGCGCCTGGGCCTATGACGAAGCCTCCGGCCAATATTATTATCACGCCTTCCTCGCCCAGCAGCCCGATCTCAACTGGCGCAATCGCGAGGTCAGGGAGGCGGTCTACGACGTGATGCGCTTCTGGCTACGCAAGGGCGTCGACGGCTTTCGTGTCGACGTGATCTGGCACCTGATCAAGGACGCCGAATTCCGCGACAACCCGCCGAATCCGCATTATCGCGAAGGCCGGCCGCCGCACGAGAAACTGCTGACGCAGTATTCGACCGATCAGCCCGAGGTGCACGCCGTCATCACCGAGATGCGCCGCGTTACCGATGATTTCGACAACCGCGTGCTGATCGGCGAGATTTATCTGCCGCTGCACCGGCTGGTTGCCTATTACGGCAACAATCTGCGCGGCGCGCAGATGCCGTTCAATTTCGCGCTGCTGTCGACCTTGTGGAGCGCGCGCTCGGTCGAGCAGATCATCGCCGATTACGAGAAGGCGCTGCCGCCGGGCGCGTGGCCGAACTGGGTGCTCGGCAATCATGATCGGCCGCGGGTGGCGAGCCGGGTGGGACCGGCGCAGGCCCCGGTCGCGGCGATGCTGCTGCTGACCTTGCGCGGCACGCCGACGCTCTATTACGGCGACGAGATCGGCATGCGCCAGGTTGCGATCGCGCCGGATCAGGTGCGTGATCCCTTCGAGAAGAACGTGCCTGACATCGGCGTCGGCCGCGACGGCTGCCGCACGCCGATGCAATGGAGTGCCGAACGCCATGCCGGCTTCTCGACGGCGAGGCCCTGGCTGCCGCTCGCGCAGGATTTTGCGCGCGACAATGTCGCAAGCCTCGAGGCGGAGCGGGCGTCGATCCTCAACCTCTACAAGGCGCTGATCAGATTGCGGCGAACGCTGCCGCAGCTCGTCCATGGCAGCTATGAACCGGCGGCGGCGCAGGGCGATGTCCTGCTCTACCGGCGGCGCAGCGCGGAGGGCGTAGCCGTGATCGCGCTGAATTTCGGGGCGGTCCCCGCGTCGATCTCCTCAAGCGCGATCGGCTTCAACAACGAGGTCCTGCTCTCGACCTTGATGGACCGGCAGGGCGAGAGGGTCGATGGCGTGCTCGACCTGCGGGCGAACGAAGGCGTGATCCTCGGGTTGCCGCTGGATCTCGCGTAGCCTCCGTAACTCGCTGGCTCCCTCTCCCGCTTGCGGGGGAGGGTGGGGTGGGGGTCGCTCCACAACGGGGCTCTCGACGGTCGATCGCGAACACTTCGGTTGGCTTCGCGGGCGCGAAATATTCCTCGTAAACAATCGCCGCTCCCACCCGGCGAAAGCCCCCACCCTGACCCTCCCCCGCAAGCGGGGGAGGGAACGGATAGAGCATGGCCTGCCCTACCGCTTGATCTGGGCCTTCAGCGTGTCCTCGACCACGCGATCGAACGATGACGCCTTCGGCGCGCTCTTGCGGTGCTCGGCGACGTATTTGTCGCGTTTGGCGACCAGCGCAGCGAGTTTTTCGTTGAGCGCCTTGCGCTGGGTAATCTGCTTGTCGATCTCGGCGCTGCGCGCTTCTGGTTTCATGGCGCGGAGATTGTCGGGCAGCTCCTCCTCCTTGACCTTCGCCACATCGTTGCGGCCGGCTGCGACGTCGGCGACCAGGTCGCCATCGCCGGTGACCGCCTCCGAGGTCGCCTTCGACCGCTTGTTGATGAAGCTCGCCATCTCCGAGGCGCGCGCCGGCGAAGCTGCGGCGACGCTCGACAGCTGCTGGGTCTTGGATTCGGTACGCTTCTGCAGCGCGCGCGGGCCGTAGGGAATCACGGTGCCGTTGATCTCGCGCTGCAGGATGATGATGTCCTCGTCGAACGGCGTCTCGATGGTGACGATCTGGCCGCCATCCTGCGGGATCGGGATGAACTCGCCGTTGCCGTTCTGCGCGATATCGCGCCACACCCGCTCGGTATCCTGCGCGTTGCCGGCGAGTACGGCGTTGACGATGATGTCGCGTTGCTTGGCGACCGCGAGCGTGACCGGGTATTTGGTGTCCTGCGCATAGTCCATGTGCGGCGGGGCGTCGCCGACCAGGAACACGATGCGCGTGCTGTCGCGGCCTTGCGTCCATTGCATCTTGTTGACGGCGACGTCGAGCGCCTCGTTGACGCTCTCCGGCCAGTCGCCGCCACCCCGCGCTTTCAATTCCAGCAGATTAGCGTAGAGATCCTGGATGTCGCGCGTCAGCTCGACCTTCCTGGTCACATACTCATCGCCGATGTCGCGATAGGCGATCAGGCCCATCCGGATGTCGGCGTCGGGATTGGAATCGACGATCGCAGTGGCGATCGACCAGATCTTGCGCTTGGCGCCCTCGATCAATCCGCCCATCGAGCCCGTGGTATCGAGCACGAAGGCGACCTCGACCACGGGCCTGGCGATGGCCGAGGACAGTCCGGCGGGCAGCGGAAGGGTTGCGAGAGCGAAGACGAGTGAGCGAAGCGAGATGCGTGACCGCATGGGTCTCTCCTCCAGTGGTTTCGTCCCTCGGAACCAAGGTTCCATCGGCTTCGCGGTGGCTTGAGGCCGAAATCGCGGCGGCCTGGGTGCGAATTTGCGGCCGATTCCGGCGCTGCCGCCACGCAACGGAATCGGCTACTCTCGGCAGATGGAATCGCCCGCCCGCCAGATCGCGCTTGTGCCCGCGCCCGACCGACGCCAGTCGGACACCGCCCTTGCGATCGCGCGCGGCACGGCGAGGCTTCTGAGATCGCTCGGATTTTCCTGCATCAGCGAGCTGCCGCTGCCGTCCGGCCGCCGCGCCGATCTGGTCGCACTGAACGAGCGCGGCGAGATCTGGATCGTCGAGATCAAGTCGTCGGTCGAGGATTTGCGCGCCGATCAGAAATGGCAGGACTACCGGATGCATTGCGACCGGCTGTTCTTCGCCTTCACGCAGGATCTGCCGTGCGAGATCTTCCCCGTGGACACCGGCCTGATCATCGCTGACGCCTATGGCGCGCATCTGCATTGCGAGGCGCCGGAGCACCGCCTGCCGGCCGCCACGCGCAAGGCGATGACGGTGCGCTTTGCCATTGCCGCGGCGCAGCGCATCAACCGCCTGGTCGATCCGCAGGGGCACGAGTTTTAGAGACGAGCAAGGTCGTCACTCCGTCATCCTGAGGCGCTCGCGTAGCGAGCCTCGAAGGATGAATCGGCCCGGCTGGTGGCCGTCGACCCTTCGAGACGTCCGCTTCGCGGTCTCCTCAGGGTGACGGAATTGGTTTACTCAGCTTGCTCAGTGTCATCACCCGCGCATGCGGGTGATCCAGTATTCCAGAGACGGTCGTGCTTGAGCCCATAGGCCGCGGCGTACTGGGTCGCCCGGTCGAGCCGGGCGACGACAACAGTGGATGAAGACAAAGCTTCACATCCTCTCAGGGTGACGGAGATAGAGCCGTAGGATGACTAGACTAGCGCGGAGCGAAACCCGTCGCTTGTCGCCGCGGCGCGAGGTTGGTGGGTTTCACTGCGCTCTACCCACCCTAGGAAAGCTACAAAAGCAAATGGCCGGGCAGCAAGGCCCGGCCATCGCTAAAGCATGTGAAGCAACCGCTCAGCGCGGGGCGCGCTTGGCGAGGATGCGCTGCAGCGTGCGGCGGTGCATGTTGAGGCGGCGCGCGGTCTCCGAGACGTTGCGGTTGCACATCTCGTAGATGCGCTGGATGTGCTCCCAGCGCACGCGGTCCGCCGACATCGGATTGGCCGGCAGCTCGGATTTCTCGGTGCCGGTTGCGAGCAGGGCTGCGACGACGTCATCGGCGTCGGCGGGCTTCGACAGATAATCGACGGCGCCCATCTTCACCGCGGTGACGGCGGTGGCGATGTTGCCGTAGCCGGTCAGTACGATCGCGCGTGCGTCCGGCCGCTTGCGCTTCAACGCGGAGACGACGTCGAGGCCGTTGCCGTCGCCAAGCCTGAGGTCGACGACCGCGAAAGCGGGCGCGGCGCGGCCGATCTCGGCGAGACCATCAGACACCGTGTCGCATGACTTCACCGCAAATCCGCGCGTCTCCATGGCGCGCGACAGGCGCTCCAGGAACGGCTTGTCGTCCTCGACGATGAGGAGCGAGCGGTCGGCATGGTCATTCAGTTCAGTGATGGCGTTCACGGTCCATTTTTCCCTGTGGCAGACACCCACAATATGGGCTCCTACCGTGGCGCTGCCAAGGCAGCCGAAAGTCGCGTCGGCTGCATCCGGTATGCCAGAGTTGTGATTAAGAATCGTTCTTAAGCTGCGGTTTCGTCGCCCGGCGCGGCTTCCTCGAAGCGCTCGCGCGGCCAGACAATCTGCACCACGGCGCCGTGATCGGGGAAGGTGCGATTGGTAAACGACACCTTGGCGCCGGTCCGTTCCAGCAGCGTCCTTGCGATGAAAACGCCCAGACCCAAGCCTCCACGGGCGTTTTGGGCTTCATCTGCGCCCCGGCGGCGTGACAAATACGGCTCGCCGATCCGCTTCAGCATATCAGGCGCAATGCCGGGGCCGTCGTCGGAAACGACGATCTCGATGGTTTCCGCGTTCCACCACGCGTTCACCTCGACGGTCTGGTGCGCGAAATCGACCGCATTCTCGAGAATGTTTCCGACGCCATAGAGGATCGCCGGATTGCGTGCCGCGACCGGTTCACTCGTTGCTGCGACAGCAAGCCGCACCTTGATGTTGATGCCGAAATCGCGATGCGGTGCCACCGCCTCCTCGATCAGGGTCGACAGCTTCATGGTGTCGAACGGCGCGCCGCTCGAGGAGAGTTGCGCGATCTTGCTCAGGATGTCGCGGCAGCGCTGCGCCTGTTCCCGCACCGTCTTCAGGTCGCCAGTGATGGCCGGGTCATGCACCGTCTTCTCGAGCTCGCGCGAGATCAGGAAGATCGTCGACAGTGGCGTGCCGAGTTCGTGGGCTGCTGCGGCGGCGAGGCCGTCGAGCTGGGTCAGATGCTGCTCGCGCGTCAGCACCAGCTCGGTCGCGGCGAGCGCATCGGAGAGCTGACGCGCCTCCTCGGTCACCTGGAATGCGTAAAGGCTGGTGACGCCGATCGCGAGCAGGATCGAGAGCCAAACGCCGATCAGATAGATCGGCGGCAGCACCAGCGGATCGTCGCCATCCCAGGGCAATGGCAGATGGTAGAAGAACAGCGCCGAGGCACAGGCGACCGCAACGCAGCCGAGCGCGATCGTCAGCCGGATCGGCAGCACCGTGGCCGAGATCAGGACCGGCGCCAGGAACAGGAACGAGAACGGGTTCTGCAACCCGCCGGTGAAGTACAGGAGCCCACCGAGCTCGACGATGTTGAAGGCGAGCAGGGCCGCGGCATAGACCGGCTCCAGCCGCTGCATCGGGTTGAACGCGATCTGCAGCGCCAGATTGAGCAGCGCCGAGAATGTCACGATGGTGACGCAGGGGACGATCGGAACGTCGAATTCCAGTCCCTGGGCGACGATGAAGATCGCGACCAGCTGGCCGAGCGCGGCGAGCCAGCGCAGCCGCAGGATCGTATCGAGGCGGACATAGCGGCGGGGCTGGCGGAAATCGGAAGCGACGTCGGTCATCTCGGGACCTTAGCTGTGCCGTGGGCGGCGCACAAATTCGCGACTTAGCGCAACGATGCGGAGCAAGCCTTGCGCTTATTGTCGCAATGGCTCAATGAACGGCCAGATGCAACAGAGCGATACAAGTCAGGGGCAACCGCCCACGGCTCATGAAGCGCCCGCGGCTGAACAGGGCGGATCGGCCGCGATCGACGTCGCGCATCTCGTCAAGGTCTACAAGACCACCCGCGCGGTCGACGGCATTTCCTTCCGCATCGCGCGTGGCAGCATCACCGGCCTGCTCGGCGGCAACGGCGCCGGCAAGACCACGACGATCGCGATGATCATGGGCCTGGTGCTGCCGACCTCGGGCAGCGTCGCGGTGCTCGGCGCGAAAATTCCCGAGCAGCGCTATGACGTGCTGGGCCGGATGAATTTCGAGAGCCCCTATGTCGACATGCCGATGCGGCTCACGGTGCGGCAGAACCTGACCATCTTCGGGCGCCTCTATGCCGTGAAGCATTTGCGCGAGCGGATCGACCAGCTCGCCGCCGATCTCGATCTCACCGAATTCCTCGACCGTTCCAACGGCAAGCTCTCCGCCGGGCAGAAGACCCGCGTCGCGCTGGCGAAGGCGCTGATCAACGAGCCGGACCTCTTGCTGCTCGACGAGCCGACCGCCTCGCTCGACCCGGATACCGCCGATTGGGTGCGGCAGCATCTCGAGACCTACCGCAAGACCCATAACGCGACCATCCTGCTGGCGTCGCACAACATGCTGGAGGTCGAGCGTCTCTGTGATCGCGTCATCATCATGAAACGCGGCAAGATCCAGGACGACGATAGCCCCGACAGGATCATGGCGCGCTACAACCGCGACACGCTGGAAGAGGTGTTTCTCGACGTCGCGCGCGGCCGCATCCGGGAGGGCGCGCCATGAGCGAACTCGTCAGCCACCACCAGCGCGGGATTTCATTGCACCGCATCAATGCGATGGTGCTGCGCTATTGGTATCTGTTGATGTCGTCATGGCCGCGGCTGCTGGAGCTGGTCTACTGGCCGGCATTGCAGATCATCACCTGGGGTTTCCTGCAGAATTACATCTCGCAGTCATCCGGCTTCTTCGCCAAGGCCGGCGGCACGCTGATCGGCGCGGTGATCCTGTGGGACATCCTGTTCCGCGGCCAGCTCGGTTTCTCGATCTCGTTCCTGGAGGAGATGTGGGCGCGCAATCTCGGCAACCTGATGATGAGCCCGCTGAAGCCGATCGAATTCCTGCTTTCGCTGATGATCATGAGCGTGATCCGGCTCGCCATCGGCGTGATCCCGATGACGCTGCTGGCGCTGTTCTTCTTCGGCTTCAACTTCTACGCCATCGGGCTGCCGCTGATCGCATTCTTCTGCAATCTGATCTTCACCAGCTGGTCGGTCGGCGTGTTCGCCTCGGGCCTCGTGCTGCGCAACGGGTTAGGGGCGGAAAGCATCGTCTGGACATTGATGTTCGCGGTGATGCCGCTGGCCTGCATCTATTATCCGGTCGAGGTGCTGCCGGGATGGCTGCAAGTCGTCGCCTGGACGCTGCCGCCGACCTATGTGTTCGAAGGCATGCGCTCGCTCTTGATCGATCACGTCTTCCGCGCCGACCTGATGGTGTGGGCGCTGGTCATCAACGCGATCCTGTTTGCTGCCTCTTTTGCGACCTTCCTTGCCCTTTTGCAGAGCGCCAAGCACAACGGGTCGCTGCTGTCAGGTGGTGAATAAATGTCACTTTCGCGTGGAATCTCGGTGTATTAGCCCGATATCACCCCCACATTTGGCTAGCGGCGCATTGACGCATTGTTACGCATTCGTCAGGATGCTGCGGCGCAAAACAGGGGTCTGAAACACTATGCCCATCGGTGAATTTGGCGGTGCCCCGCCACTAGCGGCGGAAGGCGGTCCGGCACTCACGACGCCGTTGTACTGGATGTACGAAATGGCACAGGCGTCGCTCAATCCGGCGCGCGCGGTGACCGACGCCACCAAGATCCTGTTTCAGAACCCGCTCAATCCGTGGACCCACACCCAGCTCGGCAAATCGATCGCGGCCAGCTGTGAGCTGTTCGAGCGCACCACCCGCCGCTACGGCAAGCCCGACTGGAACCTGCCGACGACCGAGGTCAACGGCATCCGCACGCCGGTCGAGGTTCGCTCGATCTGGGAGAAGCCGTTCTGCCGCCTGCTGCATTTCGATCGCAAGCTGACGCGTCCGCTGCGCTCGCCGCAGCCGCGCGTGCTGATCGTGGCGCCGATGTCGGGCCACTATGCGACGCTGCTGCGTGGCACGGTCGAGGCGTTCCTGCCGACGCATGAGGTTTACATCACCGACTGGGCCGACGCGCGCATGGTGCCGCTTGCGGCTGGCCGGTTCGATCTCGACGACTACGTCGATTACCTGATCGAGATGCTGCATGCGCTCGGCGGCAACATGCACGTGATTGCGGTGTGCCAGCCCTCGGTGCCGGTCGTTGCGGCCGTCTCCGTCATGGAAGCCAACCACGATCCGTTCGTGCCGCTGTCGATGACGCTGATGGGCGGCCCGATCGACACAAGGCGCAATCCGACCGCGGTCAACAACCTCGCCGAAGAGCGCGGCATCGAATGGTTCCGCAACAACGTCATCACCAAGGTGCCGTTCCCGCATCCGGGCGTGATGCGCGACGTCTACCCGGGCTTCCTGCAGCTCAACGGCTTCATCAGCATGAACCTGGATAGGCACATGGACGCGCACAAGGCGCTGTTCGCCAATCTGGTGAAGGGTGACGGCGACCTCGTCGACAAGCACCGCGAATTCTATGACGAATATCTCGCCGTGATGGACCTCACAGCGGAGTATTACCTGCAGACCGTCGACCTCGTGTTCGTCAAGCACGCGCTGCCGAAGGGCGAGATGACCCATCGTGGCAAGCCGGTCGATCCCTCGAAGATCCGCCGCGTCGCGCTGATGACCGTGGAGGGCGAGAAGGACGACATCTCCGGCCTCGGCCAGACCGAAGCGACGCACGCGCTCTGCACCGCGATCCCGAACCATCGCCGCGTGCACTATGTGCAGAAGGGCGTCGGGCACTACGGCGTGTTCAACGGCTCGCGTTTCCGCTCCGAAATCGTGCCGCGGATCTCCGATTTCATGGTTTCGGCAGCCAATACGCGGCTTTCCTTGGTCGCCGCGGCCGAATAGGTATCGCCCCGGCCGCGATTTTCGCGGTCGCGCAAGTCACTGATTTAACTAAAAGAATCTCAAATCAGGCTGAGATCAAGGGGTGAATAATGTTTCACTCTATGGGCCTTGCTTGCGAACCGGATTCATCAGAAAAATTCCGGTTCCGACCCCTGCCGGTAGAGGTCAATTAACGGCCAGCCCCTGTATATTGGGCAAATGATTTGTTTTTGCGCCGAGCGCTTTCCCTGGCGGCGGATATGGCAAAGTTCGGGCGAACTCCTGCTCCCCGGACTCTCAGAAATGGCTACTCGCGCGCTCCTTTATCGGCGGCCTGCCGAACCCGCGACCGTATTGGTCAGACACGGCTCCCAGTTCTTCACCGTGAGGCTGCGACGGCACCGGCGCGCGCGCCGCTACACGCTCAGGATACATCCGACCGATCGTGAAGCGATCCTGACGATGCCGCCGCGCGGCACGATTATCGAAGCCAAGGAGTTCGCAAATCTCCATGGTGGCTGGATCGCCGCCCGTCTTGGCCGCTTGCCGAAGGCGGCACCGTTCCAGCCCGGCACGGTGGTGCCGCTGCGCGGCGTGCCGCATCGGCTGGTGCATCGCTCGGGCGAGCGCGGCACGGTGTGGACCGAGACGCGCGACAGCGGCGAGAAGATCCTGTGCGTCGCCGGCGGCGTCGAGCACATGGATCGCCGGGTGCATGACTTCCTCAAGCGCGAGGCGCGCAAGGATCTGCAGAAATCAGCGCAGCTGCACGCCGCGGAACTCGGCGTGCGGGTGCGGCGGATCTCGATCCGCGATCAGTCCAGCCGTTGGGGCTCGTGCACCTCGGCGGGTTCGCTGTCGTTCTCGTGGCGGCTGATCCTGGCGCCGCCCTTCGTGCTGGATTACCTCGCCGCGCACGAGGTCGCCCATCTCGTCGAGATGAACCACTCGGCGCGGTTCTGGCGGGTGGTCGACAAGGTCTGCGCCTCGGTCACGCGCGCCAAGAACTGGCTCGACACCCACGGCAACGACCTGCACCGCTACGGGATTCAGGAGTAGCTGCTGTCTCCGCCACCTCTGCTGTCATCGCCCGCGAAAGCGGGCGATCCAGTATTCCAGAGGCGTTTGTAATTGAGCCGATAGGCCGCGGCGTACTGGATCCCCGCATTCGCGGGGATGACGACCGAAGTTGGGCGCGACCGTCGGCCCTATCGCTCACCGAAACAACCGATCGGCCAGCCAGCCATCCAGTCCCGCCGCAGCCTCCGGCCGCGCGTTCGGGTTGGGCGGCACCGACGCGCGTGCCGGCGTCGGCGGGGGCGGGCGATAATAACCGCCCCCGGATGGGACCGGCGCCGGCGGCGGGGCCTGCGTCTGCGGTTGGATCTGCATCGGCGGCGCAGAAGGCGCGGTGATCTGCGACGAAACCTGCATCAGGTTCGCCGGCGCCCAGCTGCCTTGCGAGTTCGGGATCGCCGCGACCGGCACGCCCTGAAGCGCTGATTTCATGAAGCGGGTCCACACTTCGACCGGTAGCCCGCCGCCGGTTGCCTTCTTGGTCGGCGAATTGTCGTCATTGCCGAGCCAGACGCCGGTGACGAGCTTGGCGGTGTAGCCGATGAACCAGGCGTCGCGGTAATCCTGGCTGGTGCCGGTCTTGCCGGCGGCGGTCCAGCCGGGGATCTCCGCCTTGCGCGCAGTGCCCGAGATCAGCGTCTCGCGCATCATGCTGTTCATCATCGCATCATAGCGCGGCTCGATCACCTGGTTGGGCGGATCGGCCGGGCGGTCATAGAGCAGCTTGCCCGTGCTGGTGCGGATCTTGGTCACCACATGCGGCGACACAGTGTAGCCGCCATTGGCGAATGGCGCATAGGCGCCGACCAATTCGATCACGGACACTTCCGAAGTGCCGAGCGCGATCGAGACGTTGGGCTCGAGCTTCGAGGAGATGCCGAGCCGGTGCGCGGTGCGCACCACATTCTTGGCACCGACCTCGACGCCGAGCCGCACCGCGACCGTGTTCAGCGACATCGCCAGTGCCTGGGTCAATGTCACGGAGCCGAAATATTCGTGGGTGTAGTTCTCCGGCTTCCAGCCCTTGATGTCGAGCGGCGCGTCGGTGCGGATCGTGTCCGGCGTCAGCCCGGCCTCGACCGCGGTGAGATAGACGAACGGCTTGAACGCCGAGCCCGGCTGCCGCTTCGCCGTGACCGCCCGATTGTACTGGCTCTCGGCATAGTTCCGGCCGCCGACCATGGCGCGCACCGCGCCGTCGGGCGTCATCGCCACCAGCGCGCCCTGGCTGACATTGAACTTCACGCTCTTGGCGGCGAGCTCGTCGATGACGGCGGCTTCCGCGACGTTCTGCAGCTTCGGATCGATCGTGGTCTGCACCACGATGTCCTGGTCGATCTGGCCGACCAGATCGTCGAGCACTTCGCCGATCCAGTCCGCGACGTAGTTCACGGTGCCGGCGCCGGCCGGCTTCACGGCGATCGAGGGCTGGCCGATCGAGGCCTTGGCCTGGGCCTCGGTGATGAATTTGGCGTCCGCCATCGCCGCGAGCACGATTTGCGCGCGCTGCTCGGCGCCTTCAGGATTGCGGTTCGGCGCCAGCCGCGACGGCGACTTGACGAGGCCCGCGAGCATCGCGGCTTCCGGCAGTGTCACGTTCTTCGCCGACTTGCCGAAGTAGCGCTGCGCGGCGGCCTCGACGCCATAGGCGCCGGAACCGAAATAGACGCGGTTGAGGTAGAGCTCGAGGATCTCGTTCTTGGAATGCTTGCGCTCCAGCCACAGCGCGAGCTCGGCCTCCTGCAGCTTGCGCTGCATGGTACGCTCCTGGGTCAGGAACAGGTTCTTGGCGAGCTGCTGCGTCAGGGTCGAGCCGCCCTGCGAGACGCCGCGATGCAGGATGTTGGTCACCGCGGCGCGCAGGATGCCGACCGGGTCCACGCCGAAATGCGAATAGAAGCGGCGATCTTCAATGGCGATGAACGCCTTCGGCAGATAGGGCGGCAGATCCTTCAACGCGATGTTGGCGCCGGCCATTTCGCCGCGCTGCGCCAGCACTGAGCCGTCGATGCCGACGATCTGGATCGTCGGTGGACGCTTGGGAATTTCCAGGGACTGGATCGGCGGCAGATGCGCGCCGACCCACACCACGACACCGATCACCGCAATGCCGGCCCACAAGCCGAGCACCGCGGTCCAATAGAACAGGCGGCCGATGCCGAAGCCGCGCGACTTGCTCCGCCGCTTGCTGCCGCTGCGCGACGGGCGCGGTTTCTCGCCACCGGATTCGCTGCTCTTGTCGCTGCTTTTGGGCTTGGACTTGGCTGGCTTGTCGTCGCCGCCGCCGGGAATGCGATCGGAGGGCGACAGTCTGAGGTCGGCAAGCGCAGCCGGAAGCCCGAACAGCGGCTCCTTGCGCGCACCGCCTTTTTTACGTCCCCACGCCATCCGCAACGCTCACACCCTGACCGCGGGCACGCTAGCGTTCCCGGTTTAAGGGGCGGTTACGCAAAGCTTAACGGGGGATTAGGAGGTGAGGCGGCGCGTTCCTAAATAAGGATGGAACAAAGAAACAGGGAGCACCGCATGGGCCATATCGATCCAACCAAAGAAGTGTTTGCGCAATTCCGGGACAACAACCGGCCGGGCCCGATCCACATGCTCAATCTGGTGCGGCTGCGCGAATGGGCCGCCTATCCCGACGGCCGCAAGGCGACCGGCGCCGAAGCCTATGCCGCCTACGGCCGCGAGAGCGGCCCAGTGTTCGAGCGGCTCGGCGGCCGCATCGTCTGGCAGGGCCGCTTCGAGCTGATGCTGATCGGTCCGCAAGAGGAGCGCTGGGACCATTGCTTCATCGCGGAATACCCAAGCGTCGCAGCCTTCGTCGAAATGATCCGTGACCCCGTCTATCGCGAGGCGGTCAAGCACCGCCAGGCCGGCGTCGAGGATTCGCGGCTGATCCGTCATGCGGTGCTGCCGGTGGGGAAGACGTTTGGCGAGATTCCAAAATAGAGCGCGCGGAAATCGATCGGACGCAACGATCTCCATCCCCGTCATGCTGAGGTGCGAGCGGAGCGAGCCCCGAAGCATGCACGGCCCCGCTGGTGGCCGTCGACCCTTCGAGACGCGCGCAAGAGCGCGCTCCTCAGGGTGACGGTGGTAGAGCCTGCATAGACCGCAAAAACAAAATCGGCGGCCCGGAGGCCGCCGATTGCATCTCAAACCTGCACGAAGCGCTAGCCCGTTGGGCCGGCGTCCTCGAGGATCGGGCCGAACAGCTCCCAGCGCTCGCCGTTGAACTTCATCATCTGCAGCTGCTTGTTGACGCGATAGTCGTTCGGCGTGGTGTTGCCCTTGATACCGGGCAGCGCGAGGTCGAGTTCGACATTTTTCAGGTTGGTCGCCTGCTTCAGCACATTCTCGCGGGTCAGGTCGTCGCCGCACTGCTTGAGCACGTGAACCAACAGCTGCGCAGTGGAATAGCCGTAGCCGTTGAAGCTCGAATCCTTATCGCCGTCCGGATAGTACTTCGCCATCATGTCGAAGTAGCGCTTCATGCCCGGATCGTCCTTCCAGGTCGGATCGAGCGGGTCCTTGCCGTAGCTGACGCTGATCACGCCCTTGGAGGCCTCGAGTCCGGCCGGCTTCATCACCGCGCCGACCGAGGTGGCGTTGATGTCGAGGATGTGCACCGGCTTCCAGCCGAGCTCGGCGATCTTCTTGATCGCCTGCGCCGCCTGCTTCGGCGTCGAGGCCGAGAAGAACAGGTCCGCGCCGGCATCCTTGATCTTGAGGATCTGCGAATCGATGGTCGGGTCGGACACCTCATAGGAGGCTTCGGCCACGATCATCTTCGCCGCCTTGTCGCCGAGGCCGGCCTTGATGCCGTTCAGATAGTCCTTGCCGAGGTCGTCGTTCTGATAGAGCACGCCGATCTTGGCGTTCGGATACTCCTTCAGGATGTACTGGCCGTAGATGCGGCCTTCGCTGAAATAGTTCGGGTTGAAGCCGAGCGTCCATGGGAAGTTCTTCGGGTCGGTGAACTTCGAGGCGCCGGTGGCGGCGAACAGCTGCGGCACCTTCTTGCCATTGAGATATTTCTGCACGGCGGCGTTCGACGGTGTGCCGATGATCTGGAAAGTCAGCAGCACCTCGTCGCTTTCGACGAGCTTGCGCACCTGCTCGACCGCTTTCGGCGGCGAATAGGCGTCGTCATACTGGATCAGGTTGATCTTGCGGCCGTTCACGCCGCCCTGGTCGTTGATCATCTTGATGTAGGCGGCTTGGGCCTTGCCGATGGTGGCGTAGGCAGAGGCCGGGCCACTGAAGGGTACGGTCTGGCCGACCTTGATCTCGGTATCGCTCGCGCCGGTGTCGTATTTCTTCTGCGCGGAGGCCGACGTTGCAGACAGCGCGACTGCGAGCGCCGTTCCCGTGACCAGACGTAAAATCCCGTTCCTCATAATGCTGTTTCCCTCACGTGACTGATGGTTGGCCGATGATCTTGTCCGCGGGTTCAAGTCCCACGGTCGCCATCGCTTGCGCCGGATACTGGCGGAACGCTTGCTGCAACGCAAGACGAGCGGCGCCGAAAAGGTGAGCGATTTCAGTCAACGAAAGTAGGGGGCAGTGCGGAAAGGCGGGTGGCCTGAGCAGCGCGGCGCCGGCCTTCTTGACCTCGCCCCGCCTGCGGGGAGAGGTCGGAACGCATCATCAGATGCGTTCCGGGTGAGGGGGACTCTCCGCGGGCGCAACTAGCTCCGTTTGCGCGGCAGCAGCCCCTCACCCCAACCCTCTCCCCGTAAGAACGGGGAGAGGGAGGAAGCTTCGATGCGGCTCTGTCTAACCCGCCGGTCCGGTGTCCTCGATGATCGGGCCGAACAGCTCCCAGCGCTCGCCGTTGAACTTCATCATCTGCATCTGCTTGTTGATGCGATAGTCGTTCGGTCCGGTCGTGATCGACATGCCCGGCAGCGCGAGACTCGGCACGAACTTCTTCAGGCTGGTCACCTGCTTCATCAGGTTCTCGCGGGTGAGGTCGTCGCCGCACTGTTTCAGCACCTGGATCAAGAGCTCGGCCGTCGAGTAGCCGTAGGTGTTGACGGTGTTGAGCTTGTCGCCTTCCGGATAATACTTGTCCATGAAGGCGAAATAGGCCTTCACGCCGGGATCGTCCTTCCACTGCGGATCGGCGGGGTCCTTGCCGTAGTTGGTCGAGATGATGCCCTTGGAGATGTCGAGACCGGCGGGCTTCAGCGTCGCCGACACCGGGCTCGCATTGATGTCGAGGATGTGCACCGGGGTCCAGTTGAGGTCGGCGATCTTGCGGATCGCTTGCGCCGCGAATTTCGGCGTCGAGGCGTCATAGATCAGGTCGGCGCCGGAGGCCCTCAGCTTGACGATCTGGGAATCTACCGTCGGGTCGGTCAGCTCGTAGGACACTTCGGCGACGATCATGCTGGCGGCCTTGTCGCCGAGCCCGCTCTTCAGGCCGGTGATGTAGTCGCGGCCGAGATCGTCGTTCTGGTAGAAGATGCCGATCTTGGCGTTGGGGTGATTGGCCAGAATGTATTTGGCGTAGATGCGTCCCTCGGACTGGTAGTTCGGGTTGAACGCGATGGTCCACGGCGCGTTCTGCGGATCGGAGAAGCGCGAGGCGCCGGTGGAGGCGAGCAGCTGCGGCACTTTCTTGGTATTCAGATATTTCTGCACGGCGGCATTTGACGGCGTGCCGATGATCTGGAACGTGAACAGCACCTCGTCGCCCTCGACCAGCTTGCGCACCTGCTCGACCGCCTTCGGCGGCGAATAGGCATCGTCATACTGGATCAGGTTCAGCTTGCGGCCGTTGATGCCGCCCTGTTCGTTGATCATCTTGATGTAGGCCACCTGGGTCTTGCCGATGCCGGCATAGGCGGATGCGGGGCCCGAGAACGGCACGGTCTGGCCGATCTTGATCTCGGTGTCGGTCGCGCCGATGTCGTACTTCTTCTGCGCGGCGGCCGATGTAACCGACAACGCGATGGCAAGCGCTGTCGCAGCGAGCAATTGCACGCTCCTCATGTCCGTGACCTCCCATGTTGCCGGTGATCTTGTCCGCAAGCCTCAAGCCCACGGATGTCACCGTTATCAGGGATGATGGAGGAAGCGTGGTTGCATTGCAAGGCGATGCGCCCTGCGCGCAGTGTCGCGTTTGAGCATGATCCGGAAAAGTGTGAAGCGATTTTCCGAGGGGATCACGCTCAAGAAAAACAAAAGCGCGCCCGCGCCTTAAGCGAGCCAGAGCTGGATCAGCGCCAGCGCCGCAGGTGTCGCCTGCACATAAAGGATGCGCCGACTCACGGTGGCGGCGCCGTAGACGCCGGCGACGATCACACAGAGCAGGAAGAATGTCTTGATCTGGAACGCGAAGGCCGGATTGCCGTGCACCAGGCCCCAGATCAGTCCGGCGGCGAGGAAGCCGTTATAGAGCCCCTGATTGGCGGCGAGCACGGCCGAGTCGGTCGCCTTCTCGACCGAGTTGCGAAAGGTCGTCAAGCCCAACGGCTTGGTCCACAGGAACATCTCGAGCACAAGGAAATAGATGTGCAGCGCGGCCACCGCCGCGACCAGAACATTGCCAAGCAAAAGCATGATGCGGTCCCCCTTCACCGGAATTCGGGTGGACGCTAGCACGCGGGCGGTGAATTGTATGCCGAGCGACCTGTTTCCGAGCGATGACCATGGCCGACCGCAAGACTGCACAGAGCTTCAACCTCGACCGTCTCAAGACCCCGATCGGCACCGCGCTGCTGGTGACCGATGACGACGGCGTGCTGCGCGCGCTCGACTGGGACGACTATGAAGGACGCATGCTCGAGTTGCTGCGGCTGCATTATGGCACGGTGACGCTGCGGGACGGCCGCGCGCCGGCGGCGATGCGCGAGGCGCTCGCCGATTACTTCAAGGGCGATCTCGATCGGCTCGCGGATGTCGAATGGCGCGTCGCCGGCACGCCGTTCCAGCAGAGGGTCTGGCACGCGCTGCCGAAGATTTCGCCGGGCACCACCATGAGCTACGGCGCGCTGGCGGCGAAACTGAAAGTGCCGAACGCGATGCGTGCGGTCGGCCATGCCAACGGCTCGAACCCGATCAGCGTCGTCGTGCCCTGCCATCGCCTGATCGGCGCCAACGGCTCACTGGTCAAATATGGCGGCGGGCTGGAGCGCAAGCGCTGGCTGCTGCAGCATGAGGGCGTGGAGATATAGCGGCCAATTTCATCAGCCGCCCGAGGCGATCAATCGAGATCTTCGCTCGGCATGTTTCGCAGATCGCGCACGATATAGAGGAAGACGATGAGCGAAGGCACCCATGCGAGTATCGCTCCTACCAGCATCGCATCGACCGTCGTCATGGGGACTCCTTTGCGCGTTGCCAGAGCGTTTTCGAGCGAAGCATGTCCCGCACTTGATGCGGGGTGGACGCCGGTTCGCGTGAAGAAAACGCGTCAGAACAAAAGTCTAATCCTGGCGGTCAGACCAGTTTCCTCGCCGGGCCGCGGCTGCCGGGGAAGGGATAGAGCCACTTCCAATAGGCCTTGTTGCGCTCCAATTGCTGTTTGTAGATCTCGCGGCACTTCACGGAGCAAAACTGCTCGAAATGCCAGCTGTGCCGGATCAGCCCGAACGGGCGCTTGCACCCCGGATTCCCGCAACGGCCGGTCATGACGCGGCCTCCGCATTCGCACGCCAAAGCCAGCGAGTGAATTCCTCCTGAGCTTTGTACAGGCAGAGCCGTCCGCAATAGCGTTCGCCCGCCGGATTTCGCAAACTGATGATCTTGGGCTCTTCGCTGTCACACTGGGCGCAGCGCGGTTCCGCACGCATGGCGACCTCCCTCCGAGGAATTGCCATTTGCCAATCAGAATGTCTGATGCTGTCTCTGATGCTGTCCTGGCCGTCGATCTTCGCGAAGGACGACGGCGCGCAATCTCGCGCCACTATCGTCCAGGCGCAACTTGTCCTGATGTTTGGCGGCATCATCCTTGCGTATGTCTGATGTGAACTCATTCGCCGGGCGCGCTTCCGTTCTGCGCGAGGGCCGTGTCGAGGCATTTGATCAGGACGTCGCCGTCGAAGGGCTTGCTCAGAAAGCAGATCGCGCCCGCCCTCAGGGCCCGGGCGCGATCGCTTTCGACGGAGAAGGCGGTGACGAAAATGAACGGAAAGCGCCGTCCGCTGGCGATCAAATGGCTCTGCAGGTCGAGCCCGCTCATGGCCGGCATCCTGACATCCGCTATCACACAGGATGTCTCATTCAGGTGGGGCGAGTGCAGGAATTCCTCAGCCGACGCGTAGGTCTCGACTGCGTAGCCGAGCGACCTGACGAGATTGTGGGTCGCGGTGCGAACCGACATGTCGTCGTCGACGATGGATATCATTGGCGGGTGGGACAAGGAGGTCCTTCCTGGGACGGCCAGAACGGGCTTTGGTCTGTGCGTGGACGCGGAGGCACAGTGCGTCGCCAGTCGGGATCGGAGAATCATACTTAGGTTTGCGGCCCGCCGGATGCCGGTCCGATCCGAAGGATCTGCGCCATTTTGACCAGATCCGGCAGCGATTTAGCCGCCATTTTCCGCATGATGTGGCCGCGGTGTATCTTCACCGTGATCTCGGCCACCCCGATTTCGGCGGCGACCTGCTTGTTCATGAGCCCCGTCGTCACGAGTGTCATGATCTGGCGCTCGCGGGCGGTCAGGGTCGCGAAGGCTGCGCGCAGGTGTGCAAGGGCCTTGGCCTCATCGCGACGATTCCGGTCGCGCTCGATCGCTGTGGTGACGGCATCCAGCATGTCCTGGTCGCGGAACGGCTTGGTCAGGAAGTCGACCGCTCCGGCCTTCATGGCCCTGACCGTCATCGGGATATCGCCATGGCCGGTCATGAAGATGATCGGAATATGAATGTCGGCCTTGGCCAGTTCGGCCTGAAAGTCGAGGCCGCTCAGCCGGGGCAGCCTGATGTCCAGGATCAGGCAGCTCGGGACATCCGGGGGCTTGTGCTGGAGAAATTCATGGGCCGATCCGAACACTTCGGTCCGCAGACCGACCGACCGGAAAAGACTGCTCAGCGAGTCCCGCACTGACGCGTCGTCGTCGACGACGAAGACGGCCGGATCGCCGGCGCTTGCGTGCGTGGGAGGTGATGCCGCGGGTCCGGTCACCATGCATGATCCTCTTCACGCAATGGCAAGGTGAACTGGAATGTCGCGCCGGGGCCGGCATTTCCGGCCACGGACAGGCGACCCCGGTGGGCTTCGACGATCGAGCGGCAGATCGACAAGCCCATTCCCATGCCGCTGGCCTTGGTGGTGTAGAAGGCGTCGAACAGCCGCTCGGCATTCTCGGTCGTTATCCCGACGCCACAGTCGGTGACCGTGACCAGGATTTGCCCGGCATCGTCATGCTTGGCGGGATCGATGCGTGTCCGGATCACCAGTTCCCGCGGCCGGTCCGTGACCGGCTGCATCGCCTCGATGCCGTTGAGGACCAGGTTGAGGATGACTTGCTGCAGCTGGACACGGTCGGCGACAACAGGCGGCAGCGCGGGAGCGAGGTCCAGCTGCAGGGATATCAGGTGGCTCTGCAGTTCATGCTGCACCAGGCCGATCACCTCGTTGATGGCTGCATTGATGTCGAGCGGCGCCTTCTGATCGGTCGTCTTGTTCACCAGGGCGCGGACGCGCTGGATGACCTCGCCCGCCCGGTTGCCGTCGCTGATGATCGACCTGACCGCCCCGCGGGCTTCGTTCAGATCGGGAGCCGCCCGGTTGAGCCACCGCAGGCATGCCGCGGCGTTGGTGACCACGGCGGCAAGCGGCTGGTTCACTTCATGGGCGATCGACGCAGCGAGCTCGCCGAGCGCCGTCACGCGCGTGACGTGGGCGAGGTTGATCTGCGCTTCGTGCAATTCCGCCTCGGCCCGCTTGCGGGCGGTCACGTCGGTGACCGCTCCGATGAATTCGGTGTCGCCCGAGATGTTGGTCACCGCATGCGCCCGGGCGTGGACATATTTGATCGCCCCATTGGGCATCAGCAATCGGTAGCCGTGCTCGAAGTCCTTGCCGTCGACCGAGGCGCGGTCGATGGTCCGTTGCACGCGGGCTCGATCGTCCGGATGGACGCGTTGCAGGACCGTGCCATGCTTGATGCAAGGAGCCTTGTCGAACGCGAAGATTCTGAACGTTTCTTCCGACCAGATCATCTCGCCGCTGGCGACGTGCCAGCCAAAGCTGCCGGTGTGGCTCAATCGCTGGGCTTCGGTCAGGTACATTTCACTCTGCTGCAGCGCATTCTCGGCCTGCTTGCGCTCGGTAATATCCTCACATGCGATCAGGACAATCAACTGATCGCCCAGCCGCCGCACGGCCTTGGCATTTTCGCGAACCCAAAGCCTTGAACCGTCCTTGCGGACCTTGCGGATTTCCCAACCGTGGGTCTGGCCGATATTGTCGAGGCAGGCCGCGACGTTGCGCAGGACCATATCCCGGTCTTCGGCGGCAAACACCCGCAGCACGGATTGTCCGAGCAATTCGTCGACGGTGTAGCCGAGTTGTGCCGCGCCGAACGTGTTGACCGACAGGACGAGGCCCGTTGCGTCGACCATGAAGTACATGACCGGGTTGTGCTCGAACACCTCCTTCCATTGCGCCTCGCTGTTGCGCAGCGCCTCGATCGCGCGCTCTTCGCCGCGCACCCGGCCGCGCAAGGCGGCTTCCATCTCCCTTTGGGTGCGGCCCACCACGCGCATCATCAGCAATGCAGCGGCGAGCGCGGCGACCAGCGCCGCCAGGGCAGCCAGATGGGCGGTCGCTGCGGGCTCCGGACCGAGCAACAGCCCGGCGCAGGTTCCCGCCCAAGCCAGCACCATGCCGCCGAGCAGCCATTGCTCGGTCGACCAGTACTTCTTGGTCGGGTTGTGCATCATCGGCATCACCAGCACTTGCCATCCAGCACTTGGCCATGATGGGCCGCGCTGCGTCGCTAGGTGACCGCTATCATCAGCGGCGACAACGTCGCCCTCCCAACAGGCCGGACATTAGCAGCTTTCTCGACGTCGGGACGAGATCGTGGGGGCCTGTGGCAATCCGCCCGCGTGGGTGAGATCGCGCGAAAAGCGAAATCACCTGATACGCTCAGGTTCAGGTTGCGGCTAAACCTAAGTATGTTGTCCCCATCCGAATGTAACGGCCGGATCAACCTCCGTTCAATGGCGCGTTCCTTCCCGGCGACTACGCTTATTGGGTAACTCGATAACAGTAGGCATCCCGGATTCAACAGTCGCCGATCAGAGATCTGGAGGTTGAAATTGCCGAACGCTCGCCTGCATTTGATCCTTTGCTCCGATGACATCGCGCTCGAGACGCGGGGGCAGAGACGCGATCGCAGCTTCCAGCCTTTCGTGATCGACGGTGGCAAGCAAACGGCGAGCGTGCCGGTCGACAACCCATGGGCCGACAATTGGATCGATCTGCTCGACGCCTTCGATTTTGGCGTTGTGGTCTGTCATGCCAGCTACCTGGCCTTGCTGGGGGCGAGCCTGGCAGCGCTACAGCCGCAATTAGACATGTGAGATCCAGGGCCGTAGCCCGCCCTAGACTCTAAGTCCGGCAGGCTGCCGGGACCGACGCGCTGGCTGCTCACGCCTGGGTCGCGCAAAACGGGTCCGACAACAGCCTCCGTGAGAGCCCGGAATCCATTCCCCGACTAGCCCCGGCCCTGATGGATTCCGGGCTCAGTTCCCGCAGGCTCTCAGATGCGCAATGGCGCATCGGGAATGACCGGCGGAACAGGTCGATGACCTCACTCCCGCGCCAGGCTCCCGACCGTGGCAAATTGCAGCAATTTTTCCGAAAGATGCCCGGTTCGCTTTAGCCGCTTTTGAAGCACCTGCTTATTGGATCGGCCTGGCGACGGCATCGCTCCGCAGAGCTGTGCGTTGGTTCGCGCACTGACAGTTCAGGGGCCGGTCATCATGAATCAGGCACAGCAGAAACCCTTTCCTGACGATCATACGTCCGTCAGCAAGGACGAGGAATCGGGCGCACGAGGGTTGCAGCGCGATTTGCAAGATCGGTTGCAGCCGGCGCACGACGAGCCGGTCAGCGAGCCCGTCAGCGATAGCGCTCCCCATCCCGAACCGCCCCGAGGCTCCGGCCGATGGGTTCGCCGCCTGCTCAAGGTCGGCATCGGCCTTGCCATCGTCGCCGTCTTCGGATGGCTGCCGCTGAAGGCGGTGCTGCAGACCTCGAGCGTGGAGGCCGTGGTCAACGCCAGGATCGTGACCTTGCGGTCGCCGATCGACGGGACCGTGACTGCGAAGCCGCAGGGCTCCGCACAACTCAGCGTGGTTCATGAGGGCGACGCGATCCTTCATGTCGTCAACGCGCGCGGCGATCGCGTGCGGCTCGATGATCTCCGGCGGCAGATGTCGCGGCTGGAGAACGAGCGCCCGAGCCTGGCCGCCAAGCTCGCGGCCGCCGAGACCGCGCAACAGGACCTCGCCCGCCAGGCGGGCCAGTTCCGCGATGGCCGCATCCTTCAGCTCGAGGCGCGCATCGCCGAAATCCAGTCGGCGATCGAGGCCGCGGCCGCGCGACGGGAGGAGGCAGTGGCCGCCGTCGAGCGGGCCTCGTCCCTGATCAAATCAGGCAGCGTCTCGACGGTCGAAATGGCCCGCCTGACGCGCGAGCAGGCGATCGCCCAGCAGACCGAGATCGGTGCCCGCCGTCGGCTCGACGCCGCCAAGGTTGAGCTCACCGCTGTCAGGAGCGGCACCTATCTCGGCGACAGCTACAACGACCGGCCGAGCTCCGCTCAACGCGAAGAGGAGATGCGCCAGCGCGCCAGCGATCTGCGCGCCGATCTGGCGCATGCCGATGCCGAGATCGACTGGCTGACCCACGAGATCGCCGTCGAGCAGTTGCATTACGTCAACCGGGCGGAAGCCGACATCAAGGCGCCGGTCGCCGGGCGCATCTGGGAGATGATGACGTCGCCCGGCGAGGATGTCCGGGCCGGTCAGCCCTTGCTCAAGCTGCTCGATTGCAGCGGCGCCGTGGTCACCGCCAATGTCACCGAAGGCGTCTACAACCGCCTCCGGCTCGGCGAGCAGGCGAGCTTCGAGCCGAATGACGGCAGCGCGGCGATCCAGGGTGAGATCGTCAATCTCACCGGCGCATCGGGCGCGCCCGCGAACCTTGCGATCAATCCGGATGCGCTGAACAAAGAACCGTATCGGGTGACGGTCTCGATGCCGGCGCTCGACAGCACGGGCAAGGAATGCGCGGTCGGCCGCACCGGGCGGGTGGTGTTCAACGGGGACGCGGCAAAGTCATGATGGCGGCCTTTGCGCCCGGGCTGGTCGCCTTTGGCGCCTGCCTTGCGATCCTGCCGCTGCTCCGGCGCGAGCACACGCTGGCCCGCGTCATGATGACCGGCGTGTCGTTCGTGCTGCTGCTCCACTATTTCGTCTGGCGGGTGACCCAGACCTTGCCGCCTCCGGGCCTCACCGCCGATGCGCTGGTCGGCTATCCCTTTGTGGTGGCCGAGGCGGCCTCGATGATCGCGGTATGCCTGTCGTTGCTGTTCCTCTCGAGGACCATCGACCGCTCGCCCGAGGTCAATGCGGTCCTTCGCCGATCCAGGGCGTCGACAGATGCGCCGCTCGTCGACGTCTTCATCTGCACCTACAATGAGGAGAAGGCGATCCTGGAACGCACCATCATCGGCGCAACGGGCCTGAATTATCCCAATTACCGCGTCTGGGTGCTCGACGATGGGCGGCGGCTCTGGCTGCGCCGGCTCGCCCAAGAGCTCGGCTGCAACTATCTGACCCGTCCGGACAACCGCCACGCCAAGGCCGGCAACATCAATCATGCGCTCCGGCACGTATCCATCCCGCCGGAGAGGCCGGAGTACATCTCGATCCTCGATGCCGACTTCGTCCCGATGCCGGACTTCCTGACCCGGGCGATGAGCCTGATGCAGGACGGCAGTGTCGGCGTCGTGCAGACGCCGCAGCATTTCATCAACCCGGATCCGATCCAGACCAATCTCGCCGCGACCGACGTCTGGCCCGACGAGCAGCGCTTCTTCTTCGATATCCTGATGCCGGCCAAGGATGCCTGGGGCACCGCGTTTTGCTGCGGCACATCATCGCTGATCCGTTTCTCCGGCCTGATGCAGATCGGTGGCTTCCCGACCGATTCGGTGACGGAAGACTATCTCGTCACGCTGCGATTGAAGGAGAAGGGCCTGCGCACGATCTATCTGAATGAGCGCCTGACCCTCGGCCTCGCGCCGGAGGGATTGAAGGAATACATCACCCAGCGCGGGCGCTGGTGCCTCGGCTTCATGCAGATATTCAGGGGCCGCAGCGGGCCGTTCTCACGGCAATCCAGGCTCGCCTTCACGGACCGGCTGTCGCTGGTCGATGCCTTCATGAGCTGGTCGGCGGTCTACGGCACCAAGATTCTCGGCCTGGTCGTGCCCTGGCTCTATCTGCTGTTCGGGATCAAGGCGGTGCATGCCGATCTTTTCGAGCTGCTGAAATATTTCATGCCGTTCTATGTCTGGCACGCCTTCACGATGGCCTGGATCTCGCGCGGCCGCTCGCTTGCGATCATGACCGACGTCTCGCAATACATCGCCGCCCCCGCGGTCCTGAAGGCGGTCGTGACCGGACTTGCCAAGCCGCAGGGCCACAAATTCAAGGTGACGGCCAAGGGCGGCGACCGCAACCGCCGCTTCATCGAATGGCCGCTGCTGCGGCTCTATGGCAGCGCCTTGCTGATCACCCTGCTGGCGATCGCCTATGCATTCATCCTGCACCTGCGCGGCGAGAACATCGCCTATGGCGGGCTGGCGCTGGCCTGGAGCCTGTACAATTGCGTCGTGCTCGCGATCGTCTGCTTCATCTGCATCGAGCAGCCGCGGCGCCGCAAGGCCGAGCGCTTCGAGCGCGACGAGCCGATCCTGATCCACGAAGGCACAGAGTCGCGGCTGGTCCGGATGGCCGACATCTCGATCTCGGGCGCGCGCTTTATCGATCCTGCGCCGCCCGCAATTGGCGCCGCGATCAAATGCAATGTCTACGGCCAGAGCGTGACCGCGACCGTGGTCCGCCGCACCCGCGACGGCTTCGGCGTCCGCTTCGAGGATGCGGTTGCGACCCGGGTCAACGTCGTGCGCGCCTTCTATGCCGGCGAATATGTCCGCGCCTTCAGCGGCGTGCGCGCCGCGCCGGTCGGCAAGGCCCTGCTGATGCGGTTGTTCGGCTGACGACGAGCGGCGACAAGCGTGAGGGGCGGCGCAGTCTCTCACCGTCATGCAGTCTTTCACCGTCATCCCCGCGCAAAGGCTCCGCCTTTGTCGCTGGAGAAGCGCGCTCTTGCGCGCGTCTCGAAGGATGCACGGCCCGGATATGCCCGCGGGTTGGGTTCTCACGCGGTGCGAGCGTGGCCGTCGATCCTTCGAGACGGCCGCTGCGCGGCCTCCTCAGGATGACGGGTCTTGCATGCTCACCCTACGCATTGATCTGCGCCGCGGGCTTCGCGGCCTGGTCCTCGCTCGCGAGCAGATGCAGCAGTGCGCTCTTGATCGCGGCCTGCCGGGTCGGCGCCGTGATCTGGGCGCCGAGCAGGTCGGTGACATAGAACACATCGCGGGCGCGTTCGCCGAAGGTCGCGACATGGGCGGAGGCGATGTTGAGGTTGAGCTTCGAGATCGCGGTGGTGAGCTGATAGAGCAGGCCGGGGCGGTCGAGGCCGGAGACCTCGATCACGGTGTAGCGGTCGGACCACTGGTTGTTGATGGTCACCTCAGGCTCGACGATGAACGGTCGCGTCTTGCTGCGCACCGCGCGTTTCGCCACCGCCTCGGGCAGCCGCAGCTTGCCTTCCAGCACGTGCTCGATCATCTCGCCGATCCGCGTCGCGCGGCGGCCCTCGTCCTCGTCGCGGTCGTATTCGCGCGAGATCGAGATGGTGTCGAGCGCGCGGCCGTCGGTCGTGGTGTAGATCTGCGCGTCGACGATGTTGGCGCCGGCCGACGCACAGGCGCCGGCGATGATCGACAGCAGCCAGGGATGGTCGGTCGCCAGAATCGTCAGCTCGGTGACGGCGCGGATCTCGTCGAATCCGACATTGATCGCGAGCTTGTGGCCGGCCTGCTCGCTGGCGCGGATGAAGCGTGCCTGGCGGATCTTGCGTGGCAGCTCGACCTTGAGCCAGTAGGCCGGGTAGTGCCGGCCGATATAGGCGTTGAGCTCCGCCTCCGGCCATTCGGTGAAGGCGCGGCGAAATTCGGCCTGCGCCACCGCGATGCGCTGGGCGCGGTTGACCTCCGAGAAGCCGCCGGTCAGCACCGGCTCGGTCTCGTAATACAGCGTGCGCAACAGCTGCGCCTTCCAGCCGTTCCAGACACCGGGGCCGACGCCGCGGATGTCGGCGGTGGTCAGGATCGTCAGCAGCTTCATCTGCTCGACCGACTGCACCACGGCGGCGAAATTCTCGATGGTCTTGCGGTCCGACAGGTCGCGCGATTGCGCCACCGTCGACATCGTCAGGTGCTCCTCGATCAGCCACGCCACCAGTTCGGTGTCGGCGGCGGAGAAGCCGAGCCGCGGGCACAGCCGCCGCGCCACCTTGGCGCCGGCGATCGAGTGATCCTCGGGCCTGCCCTTGGCGATATCGTGCAACAGCGTCGCGATATAGATCACCGGGCGGTGCTCGGGCTGGATCTTGCGGAACAGGTCGCTGGCGACCGTGAACTCCTCGTTGCCGCCGCGCTCGATGTCCTGCAGGTAGCCGATGCAGCGGATCAGATGCTCGTCCACCGTGTAGTGGTGGTACATGTTGAACTGCATCATCGACACGATCTTGCCGAAGGCGCGGATGAAATGGCCGAGCACGCCGGTCTCGTTCATCCGCCGCAGCACGGTCTCCGCATTGTCGGAGGTCAGGATCTCCATGAACAGGCGGTTGGCTTCGTCGTTCTCGCGCAGCTGGGTGTTGATCAGCTTCAGCGAGCGCGTCACCGTGCGCATCGCGTCGGGATGGAAGGCGAGGCTGTTCTGCTGCGCGAGGCGGAAGATCCGGATGAGATTGACCGGATCGTGCTTGAAGACATCGGGCGCGGCGAGGTTGATGCGGTTGTTGTCGACGATGAAGTCGTCGCTGCCCGCCACCCGCCGCCGCTTGGTGCCGGGCCGGAACCGCGCCACCATCCGGCTCAGCACCGGCGCCGGTTTGTTGTGCTCCTCCTCGAGCTTGGCGCACAGGATCGCGGTGAGGTCGCCGACGTCTTTTGCGATCAGGAAGTAGTGCTTCATGAAGCGCTCGACGTCCTGCATGCCGGGATGCGAGGTATAGCCGAGTCTAACAGCGATCTCGCGCTGCATGTCGAATGACAGCCGCTCCTCGGCGCGTCCGGCGAAGAAGTGCAGGTTGCAGCGCACCGACCACAGGAAGTCGGCGCAGCGGCGGAAGGTGCGGTACTCCTGCGCGTCGAACACGCCGCGCTCGAGCAGCTCATCCGTCTCGCGCACGCGGTAGACGTATTTGGCGATCCAGAACAGCGTGTGCAGGTCGCGCAGGCCGCCCTTGCCGTCCTTGACGTTGGGCTCGACCAGATAGCGCGACTGGCCGCCGCGGCGGTGCCGCTCCTCGCGCTCGGCGAGTTTGGCGGTGACGAATTCCGATGCGGTGCCCTGCACCACTTCCTTGTCGAAGCGCTCGACCAGTTCGTCATAGAGCGGCTGGTCGCCGGTCAGGAACCTGGTTTCCAGGATCGCGGTGCGGATCGTCATGTCGCCGCGCGCCTGGCGGATCGATTCATCGACCGAGCGGGTAGCGTGGCCGACCTTCAGCCCCATGTCCCACAAGCAATAGAGGATGGCTTCGGCGACCTGCTCGCCCCAGGCGGTCTGCTTGTAGGGCAGGATGAACAGCAGATCGATGTCGGATTCCGGCGCCATCAGCCCGCGGCCATAACCGCCGGTCGCGACCACGGCCATGCGCTCGGCGCCCGAGGGGATCGGCGAGTGATAGAGATGCCGGGTCGCCGCCGCATAGAGGATGCGGATGATCTCGTCCTGCACGAAACAGAGCCGTTCGGCGCAGCGGCGGCCGTGGCGATCCTTCAAGAGAAGCGCCTGCGCCGTGGCGCGCGCCGCGATCAGTTCGGCCTTGAGCAGCTGCGCCATCGCGGCGCGGAACTGGTCCTCGCGGCCGGCATGTTGCTCGGCGAGCGCGTTGACCGCCGCGGTGATCCGCACGGTCTCGAAACGATCATCCGCTTCAGCGCGGTCGTCGGCTACGATGCTGTCCATACGTCCATCCGATATCGGACGAAGCCGTTGCTGTCACTGACCAAAGTATAACGACAGCAGCTCCATGCTCCCTCAACGGCGCTGCGGGCAAGTCGTTCTCGCACCATCTCATAAAGGGTAGAGATTTTCTCGTTGACCGCAAGGCTAACTCATTGAAATAAAAGATTGTTTCTTAATCGTCTCGAGGAGATCGACGAATGCAGAAATTTTCCCGGCGCGCCTTCGCTGCGCTGCTCGCGGTCTCGACATTGGTGCCCGGCGCGGCGCTTGCCGCCGACGCGCCAAAGGAGATCCGGATCGACTGGGCGACCTACAATCCGGTGTCGATGGTCCTCAAGCAGAAGGGCCTGCTGGAGAAGGAGTTCGCCAAGGACGGCATCAGCATTGTCTGGGTGCAGTCGGCCGGCTCCAACAAGGCGCTCGAATTCCTCAATGCCGGTTCGATCGATCTCGGTTCGACCGCGGGCTCGGCGGCGCTGGTTGCCAGGATCAACGGCAACCCGATCAAGTCGATCTATGTCTATTCGCGGCCCGAATGGACCGCGCTGGTCACCGGCAAGGATTCCAAAATCGCCTCGGTCGCCGACCTGAAGGGCAAGCGCGTCGCGGTGACGCGTGGGACCGATCCGCATATCTTCCTGGTCCGCGCGCTGCTCGGCGCCGGCCTCACCGAAAAGGACATCACGCCGGTGCTGTTGCAGCACGCCGACGGCAAGACCGCGCTGATCCGCGGCGACGTCGACGCCTGGGCTGGCCTCGACCCGATGATGGCGCAGGCCGAGGTCGAGGACGGCGCAAAACTGTTCTACCGCAAGGCCGACGCCAACACCTGGGGCATCCTCAATGTGCGCGAGCAGTTCTTGAAGGATCATCCGGATATCGTCCGCCGCGTGCTCGCAGCTTACGAGGAGGCGCGGAAATATTCGCTGGCCAACTATGACGAGCTGAAGAAGACCTTCATTGCGGTCACCAAGCTGCCGGACGCCGTGGTCGACAAGCAGCTCAAGGAGCGCACCGAGCTGACCCACAGCCGGATCGGCGCGCCGCAACGCGAATCAATTCTCGCGGCTGGTCTCGCGCTGCAGCAGGCCGGCGTGATCGACGCCAAGACCGACGTCAAAGCCGCGCTCGACAGCCTGATCGACGACCAGGTCCCGCTGCCGACCAACTAACCACCGTCGCCAAACTAGCTTCCGTCGTCCCGGCGAAAGCCGGGACCCATAACCACAGGGCTTTATTGTTGGACAAAGCTGTGGCCCCAGCTATCTCAATCACTACGTCCTGTGGTTATGGGTCCCGGGTCGCGCTTCGCTTGCCCGGGACGACGTGGGTGGAGTTGGGCCAGCCCACCTTGCAATCCCGCCGGAAGAATAGTTCTTGCTATGGCCATGACCGTTGACCTGCCCGCGCTGGAACAGACGGCCGCGCCGCGTGCGGCGCTGGCGCGGTGGCCGCGTTATGCGCGACCGGTGCTCGGGCTCGCGCTGCCGCTGGCGCTGGCGCTGAGCTGGGAACTGGTCGTCGCCCTCGGTTATTCCAACGGCCGCCTGGTCCCGCCGCCGTCAAAGGTGTTCGAGACCATCGTCGCGCTCGCCCGGAGCGGCGAGCTGTCGCGCCATATCCTTGCGACGCTGTGGCGGGTCGGCGCGGGCTTTGCGCTCGGCGTCGTGGGCGGCACCATCCTCGGTGCGATCTCCGGCTATTGGGGCCTGGCGCGCCGACTTCTTGACCCGACGGTACAAGCGCTGCGCGCGATTCCCTCGATTGCCTGGGTACCGCTGTTCATCCTGTGGCTCGGCATCTTCGAGACCTCGAAGATCGCGCTGATCGCGGTCGGCGTGTTCTTTCCGGTCTATCTCGGCGTGATGGGCGCGATTCTCTCGGTCGATCGCAAGGTCGTCGAGGTCGGCCGCGTGTTCCGCCTGTCCGGCTTTGCGATGATCCGCCGCATCCTGCTGCCCGCCGTGCTGCCGGCCTATGTGGTGTCGCTGCGGGTCGGGCTCGGCCTGGGGTGGATGTTCGTGGTCGCCGCCGAATTCATGGGGGCGTCCGAAGGGCTCGGCTATCTCCTGATCGACGGCCAGCAGCTCGGCAAGCCGGCGCAGATCCTTGCCGCGATCGTGATCTTCGCGATCCTCGGCAAGTTGACCGACTGGCTGATCGAAATCGCCACGGAGCCGCTGCTGCGCTGGCAGGATGCGTTCGGCGCGGGGGGAGGGCAGTGATGCTCGCGCTGAAGGACGTCGGCAAGACCTATCCGAACGGCGTCCACGCGCTGGAACGCTTCTCGGCGGAGATCCAACCCGGCGAGATCGTCGCCATCATCGGCGGTTCCGGTTGCGGCAAGTCGACGCTGCTGCGCGCCATCGCCGGCCTCGATCGCGCAAGCACCGGCAGCGTGATACTCGACAATGCGGCGATCACCTCGCCGCATGCCGAGATCGGCATCATCTTCCAGGAGCCGCGGCTGTTGCCTTGGCTCAGCGTCGCAGACAATATCGGCTTCGGCCTCGCCGATCTCCCGGCCGAGGCGAGGCGCGAGCGGGTCGCATCGGCGCTGGCCCGCGTCGGCCTCAGCGACAAAGCGGCCGCCTGGCCGCGCGAATTGTCCGGCGGACAGGCGCAGCGGGTCGCGATCGCCCGCGCGCTGGTGCCGCAGCCGGAAGTGCTGCTGCTCGACGAGCCGTTCTCGGCGCTCGATGCCTTCACCCGGCGTGACCTGCAGGACCATCTGCTCGATCTCTGGGCCGACACAAGGCCGACCCTGATCCTGGTCACCCATGATGTCGACGAGGCCGTGGTGCTGGCTGACCGCGTGTTGGTGATGCGGCCGCGGCCGGGCCGCCTGTTCGAGCAGATTACCATCAACCTGGCGCGGCCGCGCGACCGCAAATCGGAGCTGTTCGACACCTTCAAGCGCCGCGTGCTGACCGCGCTCGACCGCTCGCTGGACCGGCAGGTGCGTGACGTCACGGACAAATCGAGCGCCGGCGAGGCGATGTGGTGGTGACATCGGCTCGCTAAGGCCTTACATCGGAATAAAGAAGAACAGCCGGGAGCAGAACCATGGACTCCGCCGAACTCCGCGCAATGCAGGCTCCGATCAAGGAGCGCTACAAGACCGACCCCCAGGCCGCCGTGATCACGCTGAAGGCCAAAGGCTCGATCGACAATGAGAGCATCTCCTGCAAGGTCGAGACCGGCCGCGCGCTCGCGGTCGCCGGCCTGCATCCCGCCACCGGCGGCTCCGGGCTCGAGCTCTGCTCCGGCGACATGCTCTTGGAGGCGTTGGTCGCCTGCGCCGGCGTCACCTTGAAATCGGTCGCGACCGCCGTCGAGGTGCCGCTGAAAGTCGGCAATGTGTTCGCCGAGGGCGATCTCGACTTCCGCGGCACGCTCGGCGTCGACAAGGAGACCCCGGTCGGCTTCCGCGAAATCCGCCTCCGCTTCGAGATCGGCACCGACGCGCCGCAGGACAAGCTCGATCTGCTGCTGAAGCTCACCGAGCGCTATTGCGTGGTCTATCAGACCATCAAGAACGGCCCGAAGGTTTCGGTGTCGATGCAGCGGGTGTAGCGGCTTTCACCGGTGTCGTCCCGGCGAAGGCCGGGACCCATACGCCGTGTCTTCTCGATTCAAGCCCCGCTGCCCGATGGCTTTCGCTCCCCACGAATAGTCGTGGTTATGGGTCCCGGCCTTCGCCGGGACGACATTCGATGTCCCCCGAACTCCACTTCGTCCTGATCCTCGTGTTGCGCATGGCGGTTGCGGCCGCGTTCGTGGTCAGCGCATCCATCATCACGGAACGCTCGGGGCCGGTGATCGGCGCGCTGATCGCGACATTGCCGATCTCGGCCGGGCCGTCCTACACCTTCCTCGCGCTCGATCATGATGCCGCCTTCATCGCCGAGGGCGCGCTGGCGAGCCTGCCGGTCAATGCGGCCACGATCTATATGGGCCTGACCTACGCCGTGCTGGCGCAGCGCCGCAGCATGTGGATCAGCGCGGGGTCTGCGATCGCGGTGTGGCTGGTGCTCGCCACCATCATCCGCCAGTTCGGCTGGTCGCTCGCCGGCGGACTGCTCGTCAACGCGGTCACCTTTGCGATCTGCATTCCGCTGCTCAGGCCCTATCGCCACGTCGCCAAGATGCCGCTGATCGCGCGGCGCTGGTACGACATTCCGCTGCGCGCCGCGCTGGTCGCGAGCCTGGTCGGCACCGTGGTCACGGCGTCTAGCTGGGTCGGCCCGCGCGTCACCGGCGTGATGGCGCTGTTCCCGATCGTGTTCTCCTCGATGATGCTGATCCTGCATCCGCGCATTGGCGGACCTGCCACCGCCGCCGTGCTCGCCAACAGCGCCTGGGGCCTGATGGGCTTCGGCCTCGGCGTCGCCGTGCTGCATGTCGCGGTGGCGCAATTCGGCTCGCCGATCGGGCTGAGCTGCGCGCTCGCCACCTGCATCGTCTGGAATCTGGTGCTGTGGCAGATCGGGCGGAGGAAGAGCGGGAGAACGTCGAAAGCGTATGGTGCGTCTTAACCTCCCCTTGAAAAGGGGAGGTCGCTTTGCTCGCAGAGCAAAGCGGGTGGGGATCTGCTCTCTCCGCAAACAGCGTCGTCTGCGGCTGACCCCCATCCCGACCTTCCCCCTTTCAGGGGGAAGGAGAAGGGGTGATCCGTAGCCTGGATGAAGCGCAGCGCAATCCGGGGCGGTCGTGCGACGGAGAGAGCGTTCCCGGATTTCGCTTCGCAGCATCCGGGCTACGAGGCTACTACTTCGGCAGCTTCGCCCGCAGCGCATAGAGCGCATCCAGCGCCTCGCGCGGCGACATCTCGTCGGGATGTAGCGCCTTCACGGCTTCGACCAGCAGATCGGTCTCGCTTGGCGGCTTGTCCTCGGCGGCGGCGCGCGAGGGGACTGCGAACAGCGGCAAATCGTCGACCAAGGCGCGCGCGGTCTGGCCGCGGTCCTGGGCCTCGAGTTTGGCCAGCACCGATTTGGCGCGGGTGATCACGGCGGGCGGCAGGCCGGCGAGTTTTGCGACCTGGATGCCGTACGAGCGATCGGCCGAGCCCGGCAGCACCTCGTGCAGGAACACGACGTCGCCCTGCCATTCCTTGACCCGCACCGTGGCGTTGAACATCCGCGGTAGTTTGGCCGAGAGCGCCGTCAGCTCGTGGTAGTGGGTGGCAAAGAGGGTGCGGCAGCGGTTGCTCTCATGCAGGTGCTCGATCGCGGCCCAGGCGATCGACAGGCCGTCGAAGGTCGCAGTGCCGCGGCCGATCTCGTCGAGGATGACGAGCGACCGTTCGCTGGCCTGGTTCAGGATCACGGCGGTCTCGACCATCTCGACCATGAAGGTCGAGCGTCCGCGCGCCAGATCGTCGGCGGCGCCGACGCGCGAGAACAGCCGGTCGACGATGCCGAGCCGCGCCCGCGACGCCGGCACGTAGGAGCCGATCTGCGCCAACAGCGCGATTAGCGCGTTCTGGCGCAGGAAGGTCGATTTGCCGGCCATGTTCGGGCCGGTGATCAGCCAGAGCTGGCCGGATTTCTGTCCCGGCGCCGGCGACAAATCGCAGGCATTGGCGATGAACGGCTGGCCGTCGCGCTTCAGCGCCTGCTCGACCACGGGATGGCGGCCGCCCTCGATCGCAAAGCCGAGCGAGCCGTCGACGTCGGGCCGCACGTAATTGTCGTCGATCGCAAGCTTGGCCAAGGCGGTCGCGACGTCGAGCATCGCAAAGGCGTGCGCGGCGTTGCGCAGATCGTCGCTGGCGGCGAGCGCCATCGCGCTCAGGCGCTCGAAGATTTCGAGCTCGAGATTGAGCGCACGCTCGCCGGCATTGGCGATCTTCGCCTCGGTCTCGCCGAGCTCCGAGGTGGTGAAACGAACCTGCCCGGCCAGCGTCTGGCGATGGATGAAGGTCGCATTGAGCGGCGGCGCGAACAGCTTGTCGCCGTGCTGTGCGGTGACCTCGACGAAATAGCCGAGCACATTGTTGTGCCGGATCTTCAGCGTCTTGATGCCGGTGTCCTCGGCATAGCGCGCCTGCATCGCGGCGACGACGAGGCGCGAGGCGTCGCGCAAATTGCGGCTCTCGTCGAGCGCGGCCTCATAGCCCTCGCGGACGAAGCCGCCGTCGCGCTTGATCAGCGGAAGTTGTTCGGAGAGCGCGCGGGAAAATTCCTGCGCCAGATCGCGCGACGGGCGCTGCAACGCCGCCATCACGGCCGACACCTCGGCCGGCGGATTGGCAAGTTGCGCGAGCAGATCCAGCGCCTGGTCGGCGGCAAGGATGCCGTCGCGCAGGCTCGCGAGATCACGCGGGCCGCCGCGGCCGACCGAGAGCCGCGCCAGCGCGCGCGACATGTCGGGCGCCGCGCGCAGCACGGTCCTGATGTCTTCGCGCGCCGCCGAATCCGCAACGAAGGCCGTGACGGCGTCGAGCCGCCGCGCGATGACAGCCACATCGGTGAGCGGCGCGGCGAGGCGCTGCGCCAGGAGCCGCGAGCCCGCTGCGGTCACGGTGCAGTCGATCGCATCGAGCAGCGAACCGCGGCGCTCGCCGGCCAGCGTCCGCGTCAGTTCGAGATTGGCGCGGGTCGCCGGATCGATCGCCATCGTGGTGCCGGCCGCCTCGCGCGCCGGCGGTGACAGCGGCGGACGCTTGCCGACCTGGGTGCGGTCGATATAGGTGACGGCGGCGGCCGCAGCGGTCGCCTCCAGCCGCGACATCGCGGACAGGCCGTCCATGGTCGCGACCGCGAAATAGTCGCACAGCCGCCGCTCGGCAGTGGCGCCGTCGAACACATCGCGGGTCAGCGGCGTCACCGACGGCAATTCGCGCAAGGTCGGCGCAAGCTCGTTGTCGCTGTACAGCGCGTCGGTGACGATCGCCTCGTTCGGATTGATGCGCGCCAGCGTCGCCGCGAGCTCCGCCGTTGAACACTCCGTCACCATGAATTCGGAGGTCGAGATGTCGATCCAGGCAAGCCCGAGCCGGTCGGCGCCGGCCGAGCCGCGGGCGCGCGCGATCGCGATCAGATAATTGTTGGTGCGGGCGTCGAGCAGCGTGTCTTCGGTCAGCGTGCCCGGCGTCACCAGCCGGACCACGCCGCGGCGGACCACGCTCTTGTTGCCGCGGGCTTTTGCCTCGGCGGGATTTTCGGTCTGCTCGCACACCGCGACGCGATGCCCGGCGCCGATCAGGCGGTGGAGATAATCCTCGGAGCGTTCGACCGGCACGCCGCACATCGGGATGTCCATGCCCTGATGCTTGCCGCGCTTGGTCAGCACGATGCCGAGCGTCTTCGAGGCGATCTCGGCGTCCTCGAAGAACAGTTCGTAGAAATCGCCCATCCGGTAGAACAGCAACAGGCCGGGATGGGCGGCCTTTATTTCAAGATACTGTTCCATCATCGGCGTGACGCGCGACGACGCCTCGGCGGCGGGAGCGGGCTCGGGCGGAGCGGGAATGGGTTGCTGGATGGTCATGAGGAAGCGGAAACTACAAAATTTCGTCGTGCGCTCCTATCCGCGAGAGCCGGGTTTTCCACCCTCTCCACGGCCTAAGATATGACAAGACATCACGGCAATGCGCGCTTGACGCGCGTCCCGGTCAATTGACCTGCCGCGGGCACGCTCCTAAAACCCACCTCAAGTTCCAGCCGATCCGGCGCCTAAGTCGCGGCATTCAGGGAGAGATTCAATGCGTGATGTGTTCATTTGCGATGCCGTCCGGACCCCGATCGGCCGTTTCGGCGGTTCGCTCGCCAAGGTGCGCGCCGACGATCTCGCCGCGGCCCCGATCAAGGCGCTGATGGCCAAGCATCCGACGCTCGACTGGAATCAGGTCGACGAGGTCTATTTCGGTTGCGCCAACCAGGCCGGCGAGGACAACCGCAACGTCGCGCGCATGGCGCTGCTGCTCGCCGGCATGCCGGAGTCGGTTCCCGGCCAGACCCTGAACCGGCTCTGCGCCTCCGGCCTCGATGCGGTCGGTGCCGCGGGCCGCGCCATCCGCGCCGGCGAGATCGATTTTGCGATCGCGGGCGGCGTCGAATCGATGACGCGCGCGCCGTTCGTGATGGGCAAGGCGCCGGAAGCCTTCGCGCGCTCCGCCGAAATCTACGACACCACGATCGGCTGGCGCTTCATCAATCCCTTGATGAAGGCGCAGTACGGCGTCGATGCGATGCCGGAGACCGGCGAGAACGTTGCCGAGGAATTCCAGGTGTCGCGCGCCGATCAGGACGCGATGGCGATCCGTTCGCAGCAGCGCGCGGGCGCGGCGATCGCGTCGGGCTATTTCGCCGAGGAGATCGTGCCGGTCCAGGTGCCCGGCGGCAAGGCCGGCCCCATCACCGTCGACAAGGACGAGCATCCGCGTCCCGAAACCACGCTCGAAGGTCTCGCCAAGCTGAAGCCGATCGTGCGCAATCCGGGCACGGTCACCGCAGGCAACGCGTCCGGCGTCAATGACGGCGCCGCCGCGATGATCCTCGCTTCCGAAGCTGCGGTGAAGAAGCACGGCCTGACCCCGCGCGCAAAAATCCTCGGCCTCGCCTCGGCCGCAGTGCCGCCGCGCATCATGGGCATCGGCCCGGTGCCGGCGACGAGGAAGCTCGTCGAGCGTCTCGGCATCAAGGTGTCGGACTTCGACCTGATCGAGCTCAACGAAGCCTTCGCTTCGCAGGGCATCGCCGTCCTGCGTCAGCTCGGCGTCCAGGAAGATGCCGATTTCGTCAATCCGCATGGCGGCGCGATCGCGCTCGGCCATCCGCTCGGCATGAGCGGCGCGCGGCTGGTGTTGACCGCCGTGCACGGCATGGAGAAGCGGGGCGGGAAGCTTGCCTTGGCAACTATGTGTGTCGGGGTCGGCCAGGGCGTCGCGGTCGCGATCGAAAAGCTGAACTAATCCAATGGCTTGGGAGAGCTGAAAACAGCCCTTCCCCAATTTGGTTATGCATTATAATGATCTGATGTGAGCTCACGGGGCGCGTGGGCCGCGGAGGAATTCGCCATGACCTTGTTGTACCCGCTGCAATCGCTTGCGGCCCATCCGGCGCGACTGTCGCCGGATTATCGCTCCACCGTGAAGCGTTCGCCGCAAAAGCCGCTGATCCCGATGCGGCACACGCTCTCGGAGCTGACCGGGCCGGTCTACGGTCATGAGACCGTGCGCGAGCACGACAATGATCTCACCATCCAGGCGAAGGGCGAGCCGCTCGGCGAACGCATCATCGTGCACGGCTATGTGCTCGACGAGGACGGCCACGGCGTGCCGAACACGCTGGTCGAGTTGTGGCAGGCCAATGCCTGCGGCCGCTACATCCATGTCGTCGACCAGCATCCGGCGCCGCTCGATCCGAATTTCACCGGCGCCGGGCGGACGCAATCCGATGCCAAGGGCTATTACAAGTTCATCACCATCAAGCCCGGCGCCTATCCCTGGGGCAATCACCACAACGCCTGGCGGCCGGCGCATATCCACTTCTCGGTGTTCGGGCATTCCTTCGTCTCGCGTCTGGTCACGCAGATGTATTTCCCCGGCGATCCCTTGTTCCCGTTCGATCCGATCTTCAACTCGGTGACCGATGCGAAGGCGCGGGCGCGGATGATCTCTTCGTTCGATCTCGACAACACCAAGCCGGAATGGGCGCTGTGCTACCGCTTCGATATCGTGCTGCGCGGCCGCAACGCCACGCCGATGGAGACCAAGTAACGTGTCGAACCCGCGTCCTGATGGAATCACGCCCTCGCAGACGGTCGGTCCCTATTTCAAATACGGCCTGACGCCGAACGGCGAATACGAATGGAACGACGCCTTCACCAGCAACCTCTTGACGGGCGACGTCTCGGGCGAGCGCATCCGGGTCGAGGGCAAGGTCTATGACGGCGACGGCGCCGTGATCCCGGATTGCATGCTGGAGATCTGGCAGGCCGATAGCCAGGGCCGCTTCTCCGATCCGCAGGATGCGCGCGCGCTGCCCAATTCGTCCTTCAAGGGTTTTGGCCGCTGCGGCACCGACAAGAGCGGCGGTTACGCCTTCGATACCATCAAGCCCGGCGTGGTGCCCGATGCCGACGGCAAGCCGCAGGCGCCGCACATCGCGCTCGCGGTGTTCGCGCGCGGCATGCTGCTGCATCTCTACACGCGGATCTATTTCGACGACGAGGCCGGCAACGCCGCCGATTCCGTGCTGGCGCTGGTGCCCGCCGATCGCCGCGCGACACTGATTGCAAAGCGCAAGGTCGATGCGGGCGGCGTCTACACGCTCGACGTCCATCTGCAGGGCGACAACGAGACGGTGTTCTTCGACGTCTAGCCGGCTGGGACGCCTGCCGTCGCGCGCTGTCACCGGCGCGCAAATCCAGCATTGAAAAGACTGACAAATCCGTTGCGCGCATTCCCGCGGCGGATTTCATTTGACTATGCACAATTGGCTATATAACAAATTATTTATATAACGGAGACGAGATCAAGCATGGCCAACCTCGATGCCGCCTTCGCCGCGCTCGCCGATCCGACCCGCCGGGCGATCCTGGCGCGGCTCGCTCTCGGCGAGGCGACCGTGATGGAGCTGGTCGAGCCGTTCGAGATGACCCAGCCCGCGATCTCCCGCCATCTCAAAGTGCTCGAGGGCGCGGGCCTGATCGTGAAGCGGGTCGAGGGCACCAAGCGCCCGTGCCGGCTGGCGCCGACGGCAGTCGCCGAGATCGATCAATGGCTCGGCATGCTCAGGCGTGCGCTCGAAACCAATTACGACCGGCTGGACGGCGTGCTGGCCCCGATGAAGCCTGAAAAGTGAGGGGTTCACATGAGCAAGCTGACACTGACCACCGAAGGCGACCGCCATGTCGTCGTAATCAGGCGCTTCGTTGCGCCGCCCGAGGCGGTGTATCGCGCGCACACCGAGCCGGAGCTGCTGCAGAAGTGGCTGCTCGGTCCCGACGGCTGGACCATGCCGGTCTGCATCAGCGAAGCGCGGCCCGGCGGCAAGATCCGTTTCGAATGGAGCGACGGCAAGGGCCGCGGCTTCTATCAGACCGGCGAATATCTCGCGCTCGAACCGTTCAGCCGCATCGTGCATATCGGGCGCATGCATCTGCCCGACCCGACGCCCGATAACCATGTCGAGACCACGTTCGCGCCCGACGGCACCGGCACCCTCATGACATTGCGGATGACGCTGCCGGATGCCGGGGCGCGCGCGGCGATGCTCGCGACCGGCATGGAGCACGGCATGGAAGACAGCTATGCTCGGCTCGACCGCATGAGCTGAGCGCGACTGACGTGAGGGACAATGCGCGACCGTTTTCTGACTGGCCTGATTGGCTATCCGATCGCGCATTCGGCGGCGCCTGCGATGCATGAGCAGGCGGCCGCAGCGCTGGGCATCCGCGCGCACTACCAGCTGATCGAGGTCAAGGGCGCCGGGCGCGACGATCTGCGCGCGATGCTCGACGGCATCAGGCGGCTCGGCTTTGTCGGCGTCAACGTCACCTTTCCCTACAAGGAGGCGGTCGTCGAGCTGCTCGATGACCTCGCGCCGGATGCGCGCGCGATCGGCGCGGTCAACACCATCGTCGTCGATGGCGCACGGCTCGTCGGGCACAACACCGACGCGACGGGCTTTGCGCGCGCGATCGAACCGCTGCTGACGACCGCGCCGCGCGGTCCGATCGCGCTGATCGGGGCCGGTGGCGTCGGCAAGGCGATCGCGTTTGCGCTGGCTGGTCTCGGCGTCGCCGAGCTCCGGATTTTCGATGCCGATGCCGCCAAGGCCGCGCAGCTTGCGGCCCAGTTGGCGGATCGCCTTGCTGTCAGCGCCACGAGCGTCGCGGCCGCGGTGGACGGCGCCGCCGGCCTCGTCAACGCAACGCCGGTCGGCATGCTGCCAAGCCGCGACACGCCGGTGCCGGATGTGCTGCTGCGTCCCTCGATGTGGGTCGCCGACGCCGTCTACACGCCGCTCTGGACGCCGCTGCTGACCGCGGCGAAAGCCAGGGGCGCAAATGTGCTGACCGGACGCGACCTCGCGATCAACGCATCGTCGGATGCGTTCAAGCTGTTCACGGGATTGACGCCGCCGCATGGCGCGATGGCAAATGCGTTCGACGCCGCGATGGCTGCGCGCTACTCTGCATCAGCCTGAACCGCGGAGACATCAAATGACAAAAATCAGGATCGGTCTGGCCGGCTGCGGCTTCGTGTCTGAGCTGCACATGTATGCTTATCGGCGCGTCTACGGCGTCGATGTCGAGGTGAGGGCGGTCGCGGCGCGCGGCGATCATGTGAATGAGTTCGCCCGCAAGCACGGAATCCCGAACGCCTATCGCAGCTTTGCCGAGTTGGTTGCCGACCGCGAGCTTGACGTCATCGACATCTGCACGCCGCCGAACCTGCACGCCGCGATGATCGTGGAGACGATGCAGGCCGGCAAGCACGTGATCTGCGAGAAACCGTTCAGCGGCTATTTCGGGCAGCCCGGCGACAAGGCGCCGATCGGCAGGCACGTGGCGAAGGCGCTGATGTATCAGCGCGTGATGGAGGAGATGGAAAAGACCCGCGCCGCGATCAAGCGCAGCGGCAAGCTGTTCATGTATGCCGAGGACTGGATCTACGCGCCGGCGGTGACCAAGACCGCGGAGATCATCCGCGCCACGCGCGACAAGATCTTGTTCATGAAGGGCGAGGAGAGCCATTCCGGCTCGCATGCCGCGCACGCCGCAGAGTGGGCGATGACCGGCGGCGGGTCGCTGATCCGGATGGGCTGCCATCCGCTCTCGGCCGTGCTCTATCTCAAGCAGGTCGAGGCGAAAGCCCGCGGCGAGACCATCAATGTTGCCAGCGTTACCTGCGACGTGGGCAATGTCACCGCCGGCCTCAAGCCCGAGGAGCGCGCCTTCATCAAGGCCAATCCGGTCGACGTCGAGGATTGGGGCACGCTGACCGCGACCTTCTCCGACGGCACCAAGGCAACGGTGTTTTCCGGCGACATGATCATGGGCGGCGTGCGCAACCTGATCGAGACTTACACGAGCGGCGGTTCGCTGTTCGCCAACATCACGCCGAACACGCATCTGACGAGCTACCAGACATCAGAGGAGAAGCTGGCCTCGGTCTACATCACCGAGAAGGTCGATCGCAAAACCGGCTGGCAATATGTCTGTCTCGAGGAGGAATGGACCCGCGGTTATCTGCAGGAGATCCAGGATTTCATGGAATGCGTCTCAACCGGCCGCGCGCCGCTCGCCGACTTGGCGCTGGCGTATGAGACGACGAAGGTGAATTACGCTGGCTATTGGGCCGCGGATGAGGGCAGGCGGGTGGTGTTGTAACGAGCGGTGCGCTGGTTGCTGCGTGACTACTCTCGTCCCAGACTTGCCTATGCTAGACCCGTCATCCTGAGGTGCGAGCGCAGCGAGCCTCGAAGGGTGCGCGGCCCCGCTGGCGGCCGTCGATCTTTCGAGACGCGGCCAAGAGGCCGCACCTCAGGATGACGGGGATGGTTCCCAACAAGCCGCGGTAAACAATCGACCCCTACGCCCCGTACACCGATCCCTTCGGCAGCGGAAACACCGGGTCCTGTGTCCTGATGTTGGTCGGCCACACCACGGTGATGCGCTCGCCGGCGTTCTGCATCACGACCGGGGTGGAGCGCTCGTTCTGGCCGGACATCGGGGTACCAGGCGGATAGAATTTCACACCATAGCCCTGGATGGTGCCGCCCGGCGGGATGTCGACGTCGAGCGCCGCCTTGCGGATTGCCTCGGGATCGAAACCGCCATATTTCTCCTTGGCGACCGGCAGCACGTTGTTGAGCAGGACCCAGGTCTGGTTGAAACCCATCGAGCAGTGCGGCGGCACTTCGGTGGCGCTGGTCTTGTCGCGATAGCGCGCCACCATGGTCTTGGTGAGGTCGCCGACCCCCGGCGCCAGCTTGGCCGGATCGAGCAGCTGCGCCGGAACGGGGTCGATGTTGCAGAAATTGTCGATGTCGGCGCCGAACGCCGTGCGCAGCTTGTCGAGCTGGCTGTATCCGGCGCCGGCGCCGAACAGCATCTTGAACTTCAGCCCGCTCTCGCGCGCCTGGCGCAGGAACAGCGTGATGTCGGGGTTGTAGCCGGCATGCGAGATGATGTCGGCCTTGGCGCGCTTCAGCTTCGTCACCAGCACCGAGAGGTCGGGCGCCGAGGCCGAGTAGCCTTCCTTGAGCACGACCTGCAGCCCGGCTTCTTTCGCGAAGGTTTCGTCGGCGGCGGCGACGCCGACGCCATAGGGGCCGTCTTCATGGATCAGCGCGACCTTGACGTCCTTCGGCTCCATGCCGAGCCTGGCCTTGGCGTGTTCGGCGAGGAAGCCGCCAAACGCCTGGCCGTATTGGTCGGAATGAATCTGCGCGCGGAACACATATTGCAGGTTCTTGTCCTTGAACACCGCGGTCGAAACCGCCGTCGTGATCCAGAGGATGCGCTTCTGCTGCTCGACCTTGGCGGCGAGCGGCACGGCGTGCGAGCTCGCGAACACGCCGTTGAGGATGTCGACCTTCTCCTGGTCGATCAGGCGATTGGCCTCGTTGATCGCCACATCGGGCTTGCTCTGGGAATCGACATTGACCGGCGCGATCTTGTATTTGCCGCCGACGCCGCCCTTCTCGTTGACGAGATCGATCGCGATCTGGGTGCCGATCGAGGAGGCGACCGAGCCGCCGGCGGCGAACGGGCCGGTCAGGTCGTAGATCACGCCGATCCGCACCGTTTCGGCCTGCGCCTGCGCCCGTGTCCAATCGAAGCTGAAAGCAGCGGCGGCAGCCGCTGAGGTCTTCAGCAGCGTCCTGCGTGAAGTCGGCATCGCGTCCTCCCTGAAGCCGTCATTGCTGTGACGGGTATTGCTTGTTTTCCAGGGAGTATTGGGAGGCGAGGTCGGAAAGTCAACGCGATTGCGGCTGCGGGGTCTTGCGCTTTCGGAGGGGTGTGAGCGGAGAAGCGGCGGCATTCCCCTCGTCATTCCGGGGCGCGCCACTTGGCGCGAGCCCGGAATCTATTGGGCCGCAGGCGTAGTGGATGAATGGATTCCGGGTTCTCGCTTCGCGAGCCCCGGAATGACAATGGAAACCTACTCCATCACCGCGGCGTGGTCCGGCGGCGCCGATTGCGCACGCAGCGCGGCCTTGGTCGAGCCGATCATCATCGCGAGCGGGATCGAGACCAGGATGAACAGCATCACCAGCTGGTAGTCGTGCGAGAAGGCGATGATCTGCGACTGCGCGGCGACCATCCTGTCGGCCATCGCGCGGCCGGTATCGGTGTTGAGGTTCATCATGCCGGATATGTCGGGCATCTGCAGCGCGTGGTTGAACGGATTGATCTGCTCCGAGAGTTTTGCGTAGATCCGCCGCCCGCCTTCGGTGAGCTGCGCGATCACGATCGAGATGCCGACCGAGCTCGCGACGTTGCGGAACAGCGTCAGCATCGAGGTGCCGTCGGTGCGCAAATGGTTCGGCAAGGTCAGGAACGCCACCGTCGACAGCGGCACGAAGACGAGGCCGAAGCCAAAGCCCTGGACCACGCTGACGACGATGATCTCGTTCGCCTGGGTCATGTCGGTCCAGCCGGTCATCTGGAACAGCGAGGCCGCGGTCAGCGCCAGGCCGGAGATGATCAGCGTCCGCGCCTCGATGTAGCGCATCATGCGGCCGACCAGCATCATCGCGACGAAGGTGCCGGCGCCGCGGGTCGCCAGCAGCAGGCCGGCGGTAATGATCGGATAGCCGACCACGTTCTGCAGATAGGGCGAGGACAGCGCCATGGTCGAATACAGCACGAGGCCCATGACCGTCATGAACACGACGCCGCCGAGAAAATTCCGGTCCTTGAAGATCGCGAACTGGATGAACGGCCTGTCGGTCGTCAACGAATGGGCGAAGAAGAAGTAGCAGCCGACCGCCGCGACGATGAACTCGATCATGATCTCGTTGGACTCGAGCCAGCCGAGCTGCTCGCCGCGGTCGAGCGCGAGCTGCAGCGCACCGATCGCGACCGCGAGCGCGCCAAAGCCGAACCAGTCGAAGCGCAGATTGTGGTCCTGCCTGGTCTCGTCCATGAAGATTGCAAGGCCGAGCACCGTGAAGGCGCCGAACGGCAGATTGACGAAGAACACCCAGTGCCAGGAATAGGTCTCGGTCAGCCAGGCGCCCAATGACGGCCCCATGATCGGGCCCATCATCACGCCCATGCCCCAGATCGACATCGCTTTGGCCCGCTCATGCAGCGCATAGGAGTCGAGCATCACGGCCTGCGACAGCGGCACCAGCGCTGCGCCGAATACGCCCTGCAGCAGGCGGAACAGCACCATCTGGTTGATGTCCTGCGCCAGGCCGCACAGCACAGACGCGAAGGTGAAGCCGGCCGAGCAGATGATGAAGATGCGCTTGCGGCCGAAGCGGTTGGCGATCCAGCCCACCGGCGCGGTCATGATCGCGGCCGCGACGATGTAGGAGGTCAGCACCCAGTTGATCTGGTCCTGCGACGCTGACAGCGAACCCTGCATATAGGGCAGCGCGACGTTGGCGATGGTGGTGTCCAGCGCCTGCATGATCGTCGCGGTCATTGCGCAGATCGTCACCATGTTCCGGCGCATGCCGGATGGTGACGGTGCATTCATCGCGTCTTAGTCCTGGTGGTCCGGGTGCGCCGAGGCCGGCGACAGCCCGAGCAGGCCCGCCAGCGTGCGGCGGTGGTTGGTGTCGATCGTCGCGTAGACGCTCATGCCGGCCTTCAGCTTCTTCACGAACGGATCGTTTTCGTCGAAATAGATCCGCACCGGCACGCGCTGCACCACCTTGACGAAATTGCCGGTGGCGTTCTGCGGCGGCAGGATCGCGAACTGCGCGCCGGTGCCGGGCGACAGCGAGCCGATCTTGCCCTTGAACCGATGGTTCGGGAACGCGTCGACGTCGAGCTCAACCGGCTGGCCGACCGCGACATAGGTGAAGTCGCTTTCCTTCGGGTTGGCGTCGACCCAGGGATGGTCGACGTCGATCACCGAAAACACCGGCGCGCCCGCGGCGACGAAGCGGCCGAGCTGGATCTGGTCGACCTGGGTTGCGACGCCGTCCATCGGCGCGCGCAGCACGGTGTGATCGAGATTGCGCTGCGCGTCGTCGAGCTTGGCCTTGGCCTGGGCATAGGGCGGGAACCGCTCGATCGGCAAATCGACATCGCCGAGCAGCTGGGTCTTGTCCTTGGAAATCTGCTGCTTGATGTATTGCCCCAGACTCTCGGCCGTCACCTGCGCGTTCGCCGCGTTGTCGAGATCGAGCTGCGAGCCGAAATTCTGCTTGGCGAGCGTCGACTTGCGGTCGACGTCCTTCTTCTTCAATTCGATGCTCTGCTGGGCGAATTCGAGCATCCGGGTGTTGATCTTGATGTTGTCGACCAGATTGTCATAGGTCGTCCTGGTCTGGTCGAGCGCGGCCTTGGCCTGCGCGACCGCGAGACGGAACGGCACCGGATCGATCTCGAACAGCTCGTCGCCCTTCCTGACGTGCTGGCCTTCCTTGACGACGATCTTGTCGATCTTGCCGGAGATCTCCGGCGTGATCAGCACCTTCTGGGCGCCGACATAGGCGTCGTCGGTGCCGACATAGCGTCCGCCATTGAGATAGAACACGATGCCGCCGATCGCAGCCACGGTCGGCAGCACGACCAGCAGCAGCACCCGCCGATAGCGCCGCAGGCCCGCCATCAGGCGACGGCGCGGCGCGCGGCTGGCCTTGCCCGACGGCGCGGGCGTTTCCGGATTGCTCTTCTGCTCGGGCGCCAGCTTGAGCACGGGTTCAGCCATAGCGCTGTTCCTTTCGGGAGGGTTCGCCGGCTGGGCTTTGGATGGCATTGCGAACGTTTTCCTTGATCGATTCCAATTGCGTGAGCAGGCGGTGCGCGTCGGCCGGGCTGATGCCCTCGAGCGCGGTCGCGGTGAGTTCGGAGCGCAGGCCGGCCAGCTTGCCGAGCAGCGGGCGCGCGGCCTTCTTCAGATAGAGGCGGTTGACGCGGCGGTCGCTGTCGTCGCTGCGGCGCTCGATCCAGCCATTGTCGCAGAGCTTGTCGATCAGCCGCGTCAGCGTGATCGGCTGCATCTCGAGCAGCTCGGCGAGCTCGGTCTGCTTCATGCCCTCGCTGCGCTCGATCCTGAACAACACGGCCCATTGCGCGCGGGTGATGCCGTAGCGCGCAGCCTCCTTGTCGGCATAGACGCGGATCAGCCGGAACAATTCGCCCAGCGTAAACATGAAGTCCGTGTCCACGGAACCGCGCATAGGTGCATCCTTCCATAAGCTTTGGATATAATAAGCTTGCTTATGAATTCTGCATGCCGGGTTAACGGGGGGCTGCCCCGCATGGCGCACATGGCTGCAACGCGACGAGTGACTGGGAGCGGCCGGGCTATGGGAATGGGCGCAAAAATGCTACATATCGGGCAATGAGCCTCGCGAAGCCGACCTTTCCTGCCCCCGATCACGACCACGGCCGCTGCGCCGCGGACGCGATGGCGCATGCCGAGCAGGTCTGTGCGCGCCGCGGCCAGAAATTCACCCCGATTCGGCGTCAGGTGCTGCAGGCGCTGCTGTCGAGCCATCGCCCGCTCGGCGCCTATGAGGTGATCGACGAGCTGGCCAAGACGATGCCGCGGCCGGCACCGATTACCGTGTACCGCGCGCTCGACTTCCTGATGGAGAACGGCCTCGTGCACCGCATCGAGAGCCGCAACGCCTTCCTCGCCTGCGCGCACGACCATGACGAAGCCTCGATGGTGGCGTTTTTGATCTGCGACCATTGCGGCTCGGTCGGCGAGATCCCGGCCGCACCGGTCGCGCAAAGCCTGACGGCTGCGGCGCGGGCCTCGGGCTTCATCCCGAAACTGTCCGTCGTCGAGATCGCCGGCACCTGCGCGCATTGCCAGAAGACGTGATGCGCAATGGTTCTGCTGATCGGCGCAGCTCTCGAGTTACCTCGCCCCGCTTGCGGGGAGAGGTCGAAATTCGCGTCAGCGAATTTCGGGTGAGGGGGGCTCACCGCGCGCTCGCCTCTATCGAATTTATGGAGAGAGCCCCTCACCCCAGCCCTCTCCCCGCAAGAGCGGGGCGAGGGAGCCTAACCGGCTACTAACAACACGGCACCAAGCCGGCCCACGAGGAAACATGTCGACCCAAGCGATCACAGCCCCCGTCACGAGGCCCGTCAGTGTCGGCCATGGGCTGCCGCCCGGCGCCATCGCCGTGATGCTGATGCTGTGCGTCAGCTGGGGCTTCAACCAGCTCGCGGTCAAGCTCGCGCTGCCCGATGTGCCGCCGATGCTGCAGGCGATGATCCGCTCCTCAGGCGCGCTGCCGGTGATGCTGATCGTCGGCTGGCTGCGCGGCGTCAAATTCTTCGAGCGCGACGGCTCGCTCGTCCCAGGCGTGATTGCCGGGCTGATGTTCGGCTGCGAGTTCGTGCTGATCTTCACTGGGCTCGTCTTCACCTCGGCGTCGCGCGCCTCGGTGTTCCTCTACACCGCGCCGTTCTTCGTCGCGCTCGGCTCGCACCAGTTCCTCGGCGAGCGTCTCTCCACCGTGCAGTGCAGCGGCCTTGCGCTGAGCTTTGCCGGCGTCGCGCTCGCGATCGGCGTGCCGCAACCGAATGTCGACGCCAAGGTTCTGCTCGGCGATCTCATGGTGGTCGGCGGCGGCGCGCTGTGGGCCGCGACCACGCTGGTCGCCAAGGGCACGCGCCTGCGCCAGGCCGCGCCGGAAAAGGCGCTCGGCTACCAGGTCGCGATCTCGATTCCGATCCCCGGGTTTGCCGCCTGGATTGCGGGCGAGCGCATCGAGCATGTGCCGAGCGTGCTGTCGATCTCGCTGCTCGCCTATCAGGCGGTCTGGGTGGTGGGCTGCACCTTCGTGATCTGGTTTGCGATGGTGAAGACCTATTCGGCCAGCAAGCTGTCGGCCTTCACCTTCATCACGCCGCTGTTCGGCGTGGTCGCGGCCTATTTCATCATGCACGACACGCTGACGCCGGTATTCGGCGTCGCCGCGCTGCTGGTGATCGCCGGCCTCTATCTCGTCAACAAGCCCGACCCGAAGGTGACGCCGGACCCGAACGTGCCGGCGTGAGGCCCAGAGACCGAAGGGCGCAGCCAGGACGCTGAATCGAAAAGGACCGTCACATGGACGGTCCTTTTCTGCCGGTTGAAATAGGCCTGTAAAAACCCAAACGTGAAAAATGCTCTGCAAATTACCGTCGTGCCGGCAGGGATTGTATTACGACCGTCCTGGCTCGTCAGGAATCCGGATCAGTACGGTGTTCCGGCATGGAACTGGCGCGGATGGTTAATACCGCAGCTCGCTACATCATCCGCTCATGCATCTCGAGATCGACATAGAGCGCCGCGTGATGCAGGCCGCGGTCGGACAGCATCTTCGCGCTGCCGGCGCCGAGATCGGTGACGTCAAGTGAAGTGCCAAGCCCGTCCCGGTAGAGGATCGGCTGATAGCCCTTGATGATCCTCTGGCCGAACGCCGGGTAGGTCGGCGGGCCATCGGAGAACGCGTGGCGGAACGACTGGTAGAGCGTCGACAAGCGTAGCGTCTCCATCGCCGCCGGCTCATGCCGTTCGGCAAGGCCAAGGCGTATCCTGAAATAGGTGTTGTAGTCCTGGCGCTGCTTCTCGATCGCGATGAATGCATCCGCATCGGCTCCGTCGAGTGCGTAGTAGGCCGCCGTTCGATCCTGCTCCGGCGTGGTCGTTTCGGCCGCCTGCAACTGCGCTCTCTCCTGCTGCAGAAGGCTGTCGACGTCGATCGGTCCGGCCTGCTTGCGGAGGTCGGCCGCGTGCTTGCCCACCACGCTGACGCTTGCCCGATGGTTCAGGTCGATCTCCGCGCCGCCGTCCGCCATCACGCGCCAGCCGGCGGCTTCAAGTCGCGCCCCGGTCCCTGACAACAGCGCGTCGAAAGGCGGCGAGGAGATGCCGTGCCCGTAACGCGCGCAGAGATCGACGACGATGTTGCACGCGGCGGTGACGCCAGGGTCGGCCTTGTCCGCGACGGCCTGTGTCCCGCCATCCGGCGGGATGGCGAATACGGCCATGACGGCTTTGGAAAAACCGGAGACCTTGCGTTCCGCCTCCTGCCTCGCGCCCACGGCCGCATCAAGCGGAACGGCTCCCGATGGACCAGCGCTGGCCCCGTTCGTGCCGTCGTAGCGGCCGGCTGGCTTCGCCTTGCGAGTGCGGCGAGGAAACAGAAACCAGAGAAGGCAAAGGCGCAAATCGCCGGGATGGCGGCGATCAGGCCGTACGGCACGTGAACGCCAAACCAGGCCTCGACGCGATCCTGGATCGCGGCAAAGAAGTAGAAGATGGCGAACGGCGCGACCGCGAAGAACACCGCGAGCCCGGTGGTCAGGCCGCTGTCGTGAAAGCGCCGCGCCGTCACCGCCAACATCGGCAGCGCCATCGCAATGGCGACGTAGATCGCGGTGTCGAGCTGATGGGCCGCGAGCAGAACCAGCAGGCAAAAGCCGAAGAACCACCAGAACTCGGCGCGTGGCGCCCGGCCGCTGAAGTCGGCGAATTTCCTGAAGCAGGTGGCGATCGACGCGGTGGCTTGCATGACCATCTCCGGGCAGACGGCGGCAGCCTAGCGGCGAAGATTTACGTTTCTCTATTGTCGACGGGCGCAATTGCAGCGAGCCGATGCGACGTGGCGAGCCGGGACGGTGTTGATCTACGCCAACATCGCCACTAACATTCCGTGTTATCTCCCACGCGAGGGATGCCTTGGAGGCGCGCCGATGCCAATCGATGCCACCGATGCAATTGAAGCCGGAATCCGGTCGGCGTTCACCGCATATTCCAAAGAGGATGATCCGGATTGGCGGAGTGCTTGCTGGATCAAGCCTGATGAGTGCTCCCATTTGGCAAAGAACATCCTGAAGGAATTGGCGGCCCGGGGCTTTGAGATCGTCAAGAAGCCGGCTTGATTGCCGCGCCGACGCACTCGCTGCGGCCTCACCGGCCGCGCCGCACGTTCACCGTCGTCCCGGCGAAGGCCGGGACCCATAGCCACCGACGATGATTGTTGCGCGACGCTGGGGCCACAGCGCGCTTCAGCAACTCAATCCTGTGGTTATGAGGCCCTGCTTTCGCAGGGACGACGAAGCGGTGAGGGCGCGTGCTCACGTCGATCACCGTCACCCTGAGGAGGCCGCGGAGCGGCCGTCTCGAAGGGTCGACGGCCACCGGCCGGGCCGTTCATCCTTCGAGGCTCGCTACGCTCGCACCTCAGGATGACGGTTCAACAGCTCTCGCAGCGGCGACGTGAGGGGAGAGCAGTCCGTGCCCCCGTTACCCCACCTCGATCGGCAGCGACGCATCCTTCGCCCATTCGCCCATCGAGCCGTCATAGAGCGTGAGAATGTCGTAGCCGAGCCGATGCAGCTGGAACAGGTCGATGGTCGCGGAGATGCCGCCGCCGCAATAGGCGACGACGCGCTTGTCCTTGCTGATGCCCTGCGCGGCGAATGTCGCTTCGGCTTCCGCCAGCGGCACGAACGTCTTGTGCTTGGGATCGATTAAGCTTGCGGCCGGCACGCTGACGCTGCCGGGGATGCGGCCGGGCCTGCCGTAGCGGCTCGGCTCCAGGCCCTTGTAGAATTGCGGGCCGAGCGCGTTGACGATGACGGTGTCGCTCTCCGTGGTGGCGGCGAGCACGTCATGCTTGTCGACGAACGTGCCGTCCTTCGGCCGCGCCGGGAACGTGGCCGGCGGATAGCCGCCGGCGAGCCCGGTCTCGATGTCGCGTCCCTCGGCGGTCCATTTGTCGATGCCGCCGTCGAGCACCGCGGCACCCTCGAAGCCGAGCGAGTGCAGCATCCACCAGAACCGCGTCGCCCACATCGCGGTGCCGATCGAATACAGCACCACGCGGCTGTTGGCCGAGATGCCGTGGCGGCCGAACGCGGCCTCGAGCTGGGCTGTCGGCGGCATCATGAAGCGCAGCTCGGTACGGGCATCGGAGAATTCGGCCTGCAAATCGAGGAAATTCGCGCCGGGGATGTGGCCGGCCTCGAACGTCTGGCGGCCCGAGACGACAATATAGGGAACGCCGCTGCCGGCAGGCGCCGGCTCCAGATAGGTCGTGCAGTCGAACAGGCGGAGATCCGGCCGGGTCAGGATGTCGGCGAGTTCCGCCGTGGTGATCAGCTCGCTATGGCCGGCCATGTCGCGCCCTCCCGGAATGATCTTAAGACGATGCTAAGATGCTCAAGGTCACATGAAAAGCTGTCACTTTGCCCTTTGATTCACCCCAATTCGGCCCAATATAGCGGATCATGCAGGACGCCGCTGCATGGCTTGCCTTTGGCCTCAATCGGCGCCATAAGCTGTTGAATTCACTCCGAAACATGCCCGTTTGGCCCGCCTCCCGCGGGGCCCATCGCCCCCTTGGTGAATGTCACCAAAACCTGATATTCGAGACGCCATGAACAAGCCCGAGATTTTGCCGCAAGACGACGACGTCGCCGGCCCCGCGCCGCGGCACCAAACCACGCAAGTCATGGTCGGCAACGTCGCCGTCGGCGGCGGTGCGCCGATCGTCGTGCAGTCGATGACCAACACCGACACCGCCGACATCGAGGGCACCATCGCCCAGGTCGCGGCCTTGACCCGCGCCGGCTCCGAGATGGTGCGCATCACGGTCGACCGCGAAGAAGCCGCTGCCGCCGTGCCGCACATCCGCGACGGCCTGCGCAAGATGGGCATCACCACGCCCCTGATCGGCGACTTCCACTATATCGGCCACAAGCTGCTCGCCGAGTATCCGGCCTGCGCCGAAGCGCTCGACAAGTACCGCATTAATCCCGGCAATGTCGGCTTCAAGAACAAGCGCGACACCCAGTTCGCCGACATCATCGAGATCGCCAACAAGAACGACAAGCCGGTGCGCATCGGCGCCAATTGGGGCTCGCTCGACCAGGAGCTGCTGACCAAGCTGATGGACGAGAACATCGCCTTGCCGAATCCGCGCGACGCCCGCGCGGTGACGCGTGAGGCCATGGTGCAGTCGGCGCTGCTGTCGGCGGCCCGCGCCCAAGAGCTCGGCATGCCGAAGAACAGGATCATCCTGTCGGCGAAGGTCTCCGCCGTGCAGGATCTGATCGCGGTCTATCAGGAAGTCGTGCGCCGCTCGGACTACGCGATCCATCTCGGCCTCACCGAGGCCGGCATGGGCTCGAAGGGTATTGTCGCGTCCTCGGCCGCGCTCGGCATCCTCTTGCAGCAGGGCATCGGCGACACCATCCGCATCTCGCTGACGCCGGAGCCCGGCGGTGACCGCACGCTGGAAGTGCAGGTCGCGCAGGAATTGCTGCAGACCATGGGCTTCCGCACCTTCGTGCCGCTGGTCGCGGCCTGCCCGGGTTGCGGCCGCACCACCTCGACCACGTTCCAGGAGCTGGCGCGATCGATCCAGGATTTCATCCGCGACGAGATGCCGGCCTGGAAGACCAAGTATCCCGGCGTCGAAGAGCTCAACGTCGCCGTGATGGGCTGCATCGTCAACGGCCCCGGCGAATCCAAGCATGCCGATATCGGCATCTCGCTGCCCGGCACCGGCGAGGCGCCGGCTGCGCCTGTGTTCGTCGACGGCAAGAAGTTCCGCACCCTGCGCGGTCCGGGCATCGCCGCCGACTTCAAGGCGCTGGTGATCGACTACATCGATCAGAAGTACGGCGCGGGCGCCAAGGTGCCGGAGCAGGCGGGCGCCGCGGAGTAGTTTCACTCCGCTCGTGACCCACACAAGCCGTCGTCCCGGCCCAGTGCGCAATTGTGCACGGGAGCCGGGACGCATAACCACAGGCGGTGGTTGTGGCGCGAGATGCGGGTTACCAGCCTTCGCAAAACCCGATCCTGTGGTTATGGGTCCCGGATCTGCGCTCCGCTTCGCTGCGCTTGTCCGGGACGACGGGCATGTTTGCGGTGCGGATTGCGCTTCTGCCGATGCGCGCTACCATGCTCCTAATCAAGAACCATCGGGAGAACGCCCATGAGCTCACTGTCCGGCAAGCAGGGTCCGCGCTATCGCCACCTCGCCGACCAATCCGAGCCCTATGAGACCATCGGCGTCGAGAAGCTGACGCCGATCATCGGCGCCGAAATCTCCGGCGTTGATATCGGCAAGCTGGTCTCCGGCGATGTGCGCTCCAACCGCCAGATGGACGAGATCCATCGCGCGCTCGCCGAAAACCTCGTGATCTTCTTCCGCGACCAGCATATCAGCCCCGACCAGCATCTCGCCTTCGGCCGCAAGTTCGGCGAGCTGCATGTGCATCCCGCCGCGCCCAACGAGGGCGATCCGGCGCTGATGAAGATCTATGCCGACAAGGATTCACCACGCGCCAACGGCGAGGGCTGGCACACCGACGTGTCCTGCGACCTCGAGCCGCCGATGGGCTCGATCCTCTACATCAAGCAATGCCCGCCGCGCGGCGGCGACACGCTGTTCGCCAACATGTACGCCGCCTATGAGGCGCTGTCGGATCGCATGAAGGCCTATCTCGACGGGCTCACCGCGCTGCACGACGGCGAGCAGACTTATCGTGGGCTGTACGCGAATTACGGCGTCGCCGACAAACGGGAATATCCGCGCGCCGAGCACCCGGTGGTCCGCACCCATCCGGTGACGCGCAAGAAGTCGCTCTACGTCAACCGCGGCTTCACCCGCTTCATCGTCGGTATCCCGCGCGACGAAAGCGACGCCATGCTGGCCTATCTCTACCAGCACGGCGAGAACCCGCTGTTCCAGTGCCGCTTCCGCTGGACCGAGAATGCCATCGCATTCTGGGACAATCGCTGCGCCCAGCACCGCGCGATGTGGGATTACTGGCCGCACACCCGCTCGGGCACGCGCGTGACCGTCAAGGGAGAACGGCCGGTGTGAGGATGAGCGTGGTGCGTAGGATGGGTAGAGCGCAGCGAAACCCATCGTCACCGCGCGGATGCAAGTGATGGGTTTCGCTTCGCTCTACCCATCCTACGAATAGAACCGAAAATAAATCGGGAGGTCGTCCATGCTTCGCGCCGAAGACAACAAATTCCTCACCGAATCGGGTGCGGGGACGGGAATGGGCGAGCTCCTGCGCCGGTTCTGGATCCCGGTGCTGCTGTCGGAAGAACTCCCCGAGCCGGACAGCGATCCGAAGAAGATCGTGGTGATGGGCGAGGAGCTGCTGGTCTTCCGCGATAGCAGAGGCGTGGTCGGCGTCATCGATCAATACTGCCCGCATCGCGGCGCCAATCTCTGGCTCGGCCGCAACGAGGAATGCGGCATCCGCTGCGTCTATCACGGCTGGAAGTTCGACACCGACGGCCGCTGCGTCGACATGCCGACATCCTATCCGGACCTCAATGCAAAGGATCTGATCCGCATCAAGTCCTATCCGGTGCGCGAATGGGGCGAGGTGATCTGGGCCTATATGGGCCCTGTCGAGGCGATGCCCGAATTGCCGGCGCTGGAGATGGCGCTGCTGCCGGCCTCGCACCGCTTCGTCACCAAGAAGTGGCAGGACTGCAACTGGGTACAGGCGGTGGAAGGCTCGATCGACACCGCGCATTTCACCTTCGCGCATCTCTCCTTCGAGAAGCAGGAGAACGAGATCCTCGACATCAAGAAGCATTTCGTGAACCCGTTGACGCGGGTTGCGACCGACCACATGCGCTGGATCGCAGAGGATCCGCGGCCCGTGATCAAGATCAATCCGCATGAGGCCGGGCTGACGGTCGCGGGCGGGCGGCTCACCGGCAGCGACAACATCTACTGGCGCATCGCCCAGTTCCTGATGCCGTTCCACAGCTACGCACCGAGCTCGATGCCGGGTGAGAACATGTTCGGCCAGACCTTCGTGCCGGTCAGCGACACCAGTTGCTGGATCTACACTTATGCGTGGAATCCCGACCGGCCGCTGACCGAGGCGGAACGGGATGGCTACCGCAACGGCAATGGCGTGATGGCGGTGGTCGACGAGAATTACGTGCCGCGGCGCAACAAGGCGAACGACTATCTGATCGACCGCCAGCTGCAGCGGACCAAGAGCTACACCGGCATCAAGGGCGTCTCCGAACAGGACGCCGCGGTGCAGGACAGCCAGGGCCCGATCGCCGATCGCACCCGCGAGCATCTCGGCCCGACCGATCTCGGTATCATGCATTTCCGCAAGCTGGTGATGGAGGCGGCCCGCGCGCTGCAGAAGGGCGAGGCGCCGCCGCATGTGGCGCACCAGGATCGCTACACCGTGCGCTCCGGCGCCTGCGTCACCAGCAAGACCAAGGACCTTACCGCCGTGATGATCGAACGGTTCGGCGATCCCGCCGGCTTTGTCGGCGGCTCCGGGCAGAACGCGGCGGCGGAGTAGATGATGCTGTCGTCCCTGCGAAAGCCGGGACCCATAACCACCGAAAAAAATTGTCGGAGCACGCTGGGGCCGCAGCCTTCGCCAAACCAGCGACGGTGGTTATGGGTCCCGGCTCGCGCTTCACAGGGGCGACGCAAACCTACAACGGAATCCTGCGATACTCCCGGTTGGAGAGGCTCGCTTCCTCGAGATCGAGATCGCGCTCGATGCGCCGCCTGGTTTCGTCGGTGATCTTGCCGTCGCGCAGCAGCATATGGATGAACTTGCGCTCGGAGGAGATCAGCTCCCGCGTCAGCGCGGTGCCGGCCGCGGAGACGTCGTGCTTCTCGGGGTCGAGCGTATCGGGCAGCTGGTTGAAGCGGATCTCGTGCCGCGAGCGCAGCAGCTTCACCACTTCGTCGGAAAGCTCGCGGTCGTCGGTGATGGCATCGAGCGACTTCAGCGCGGCATTCAGCGCCTCGCGCCGCGCCGCGATTTCCTGCTCATGCTCGGCGATATGCTCGCTGCGGCCGTCCTGGGCGAGGCCGAGCCAGCGCACCACCGGCGGCAGGCCGAGGCCGAGCCCGACCAGTGTCACGAAGATCACGCCGAAGGCGACGAACAGGATCAGGTCGCGATACGGGAAGGCGTCTCCGCCAGGCAATGTCAAAGGCAGCGCCAGCGCCGCGGCAAGCGAGACCGCGCCGCGCACGCCGGTGAAGGCGACCACGAACACCGCCCGCCACGACGGCAGCGGATCGCGGTCGCGCATGCTCCGGCTGATCCAGCGCGGCAGATAGGTGCCGGGAAACACCCAGAGGAAGCGCGCGACGATCACGATGACGGCGACCAGCACGGTGGCGGTGAGGATGTCGTGCAGCGGGAACGACTTCGACTTCTCGTACAGCGAGCGCATCTGGAAGCCGGTCATCAGGAACAGCAGACCCTCGATCAGAAAGATGACCAGGTCCCAGAAGAAGATGCCCTGCAGGCGCGTCGCGGCCGAGATCAACAGCGGTCCGTTCCAGCTCATGTAGAGACCGCAGGCAACGGTTGCGATCACGCCGCTGCCGCCGAAATGCTCCGGGATCCAGTAGGCGAGATAGGGCGTGATCAGCGACAGCGTGATTTCAACCTGCGGATCGCGGGCTCTGCGGCGGGCGCGCAGGCTGAGCCAGCCGATCGCCGTGCCGAACGCGATCTCGCCGGCGACGATGACGAGGAAGGTGCCGGTCGCCTTCGGCAGCGAGAACAGCCCGGTGGTGATGGCGGCCAGCGCGAAGCGATAGAGGATCAGCGCGGTCGCGTCATTGGCGAGCCCTTCGCCCTCGAGCACCACCAGGACGCGCCGGGGCAGGCCGAGCTTGCGCGCGATCGCAAGCGGCGCCACCACGTCCGGCGGCGCGACGATCGCGCCAAGCAGGAAGCCGACGCTCCAGGGCAGGCCGATCAGATAATGGGTCGCCGCCGCGACCATGAAGGCGGTGAAGATCACGCAGCCGACCGACAGCAGGATGATCGGCCGCAGATTGGCCTTGAACTCGCGCCAGCTCATCGCGACGCTCGCCGAATAGATCAGCGGCGGCAGCACCACCAGAAGCACGAGCTCCGGCGGCAGTTCCAGCGACGGCATGCCCGGCACGAAGGCGAGCACGACGCCGGTCAGCAGCAGCAGGATCGCCGGCGCGATATCGGTCCGCCGCGCCACCAGCGCGGTTCCCGCCAGCACGCCGAGCAGGGTGAGAAAAATCTGAAACTTGGCTTCCATAATGGGCTCAATTCGCCCGGAAACCACCGGCAGTCAATGCGGTCCGGCCGGAGCCGGACCGCTGGGGTGTCTCACAATGCCGTCGTAGGGATACGGCGGGTCCGCCGGTCAGTCCCGCAGGTCGTAGCGGTACGACTTCGAGACGATCTGCCAGCCATCGGCGAGCTTCATCGCCACCAAATAGTCGGTGAAGTAGCGCGGCGGCAGCTGGCACCGCACCTTGATGAAGGCGGTGTTGTCGTCGGAGCGGTCGATGGTGACGATGAAATCCTCGCGAGCCTTGCCCTCGGCCCTCCCCGACGGCCGCTTGCGCACCCAGGCAAGCCAGTCCGGCACGGTCAGGACCTTCAGCTCGCCCTTCTCCACCCAGCGCAGGTCGGCGCTTGGATGAAAGGCCGCGGCGAGCTTGTCGGCGTCGCCCTCGTAGAGACCGTCGAAATAGGTTTGCACGACATTTTCGACGCTGGATCGATCTTGGCTCATTGGTTGGTCCTCCCGGCAGGGTTTTGGTCTGTGAGAGCGTTTTCGAGCGAAGTGGGTACCGGTTCGCGTAAAGAAAACGCGTCAAACAGGAATCTAGAGCCCCCGTTCCGATTCAATCGGAACGGAAAGGGCTCTAGGATTTAGCCATGAACCACCGGATTGCGCTATGGCCGCTAGCAAAATTCCGCGTGAGGAGAAAGCCGTGACCGCATCTGCAAATTCGAACGATCGCATCCTGACGGGCGAATGCTTCTGCCGCGACGTGCGCTACGAGGTGGCTGATGCATTTTCCTATGCGCTGAATTGTCACTGCTCGAACTGCCGCCGCACCACGGGATCGGCGTTCAAGCCGTTCGCAGGAATCGCGCGCGAAAAATTCGCTGTCGTCAGCGGCGCCGATCGTCTGCTGATCTACGGCAATGAGCTGACCCACGACGCGCATTGCGGCCGCTGCGGCTCGCTGCTCTATTCGCTTGTCCGCGACGGCGCCTATGTCCATGTCACGATGGGAACGCTGCGCGATGCGCCGGCGATCCGGCCGACCGCGCATATCTTCGTCGGCTCCAAGGCGCCGTGGTACGCGATATTGGACGACCTGCCGCAGTATCAGGGGCACGTGACCAAAGGTGCGGAATAAATCCGCGCCAGCTCAGTTCTTGCCCTGAGGTTGCTCCGCATGTGCCGAGGTCGTCGTGGACGGCCCCAGCGAGAAGGCGAGCACGACATTGTCGGCGCGCTGCTTGAACTCCTTGCCGACCGCGTTGCGCGCGGCGTCGGAGAGTTCCCGCAGCGGCTTGTCCTGTAACAGATTGGGGAAGGTGACGGTCACCGATGTCAGCCGGCCATTGCGCCAGTTGAATCCGACCTGTGGTTTGACCCCGACCGCCGCAAGGAGATCTTCCTCGACGGCCTTGGCATGCTTGAAGCCGTCGAACACGGCGTCGACCATGCCGCAGCCCGCGGCGCAGCCGGCCAGCAGCGCGAGGGCGACAAGGTTTCGGGCCATGCGGCCGATCGTGCCCGATCGCGCGAATGGAACCGGTGCGGTTGCGCCCTGCATGACGTCCTCCGTGGTATTGTTCTCGTTCCCATGATCGTGCACGAAATGTCGTGACGAGCCAAATCCGAACCGAAGGTCCCTCCCGCAGTGTCGCCATGAACGGATCTCGGCGGCTGCCCCGGCCTCGGCGGCGGCAATGTCGAGTCTGCAACTCGTGAGCAGCTAGATCGCGCTCGCCGCGATGTTCACCATCAGGGCCAGCAGCGCGGTGTTGAACACGAACGAGATGACGCCGTGCACGGTCGCGGTGCGGCGGATGATCTTGTCGGTGATGCCGACGTCGGAGACCTGCGCGGTCATGCCGATCACGAACGAGAAGTAGATGAAGTCCCAGTAATCGGCGTCGACATGCTCGTCGCCGCTCGGAAACTGCAATCCGCCGGGCGTCTTGCCGCGGTAGAATTCATGAGCGTAGTGCAGCGCGAACGCGGTGTGAACCATGGTCCATGACAGCGTGATGGTGACGATCGCCGCCGCCAGTCCGGCCGGGCTGCCCTTGGCTGCGCCGAGTTCAAACACGATGGCTGCGAGGCTCGCCAGCGCGCCGAACGCAGTCACCAGCAGGATCAGGAAACGGCCATCGTCCTGCAATATGGCGCTTCGCTTGATATAGGCGACGCCACAGCGCAGCATCATCGCATAGGCAAGAACGAGATACAGCGCGGCGAAGGCGTCCCATCCGGCGAGCAGGCGCGTGACAATGCGCGGCGCTCCCGGCACCAGCAGGGCAGCCAGGATGCCGACCCCAAGCGAGACGAAGGTGCGCGGCCGGCCCACGACGACGCGGACCGGCATCGGCAGCTTGCGGAAACGAACAAGGCGGTCGTCGGGCTCCTTGTTCATTTCACGCGGCTTTCGGCTAGTTCTTGCGCTCAGCGACGAAGCGGGCTGCCGCGCGCAGCACGTCGCCCCTGCCGTCAAAGATCGACAATGCGGCATCGGCGCGCGCCAGCAGGTCGCGCACGCGCTGCTTGGCGCCATCGATGCCGAGCTGGGTGACGAAAGTGGTCTTGCCGAGCGCGGCGTCGGCGCCTGCCGGCTTGCCGAGCGCGGCGGCGTCGCCCTCGACGTCGAGCAGATCGTCGGCGATCTGGAAGGCCTCACCGAGCGCTTTGCCGTAATCGTCGAGCGCCTGGTACTCCTTCTGCGAGGATTGGCCGAGGATCGCGCCGGCGATGCAGCCGAAGCGGAGCAGCGCGCCGGTCTTCATCTGCTGCAGGCGCGCGACGTCGACCGGCTCGCGATCGCCGAAGCGGCCTTCGCCGGCAAGGTCGAGGATCTGGCCGCCGGCCATGCCGCCGATCCCGGAGGCGCGCGCCAGCGCGCGGGTCAGGAGCAGGCGGACCTGGGCGTCCTTGTGGATCGCATCGCGGGTGATGATGTCGAAGGCGATCGTGAGCAGCGCGTCGCCGGCCAGGATCGCGGTCGCCTCGTCATAGGTCTTGTGCAGGGTCGGGCGGCCGCGGCGCAGATCGGAATTGTCCATCGACGGCAGATCGTCGTGGATCAGCGAATAGCAGTGGATGCATTCGAGCGCGGCGCCCACCAGCAGGGCGGCTTCGCGCGGGATGCCGAACACCGCCGCGCTCTCGACCGCGAGGAACGGCCGCAGCCGCTTGCCGCCGCCGAGGCTCGAATAGCGCATCGCCTCGATCAGCCGCTTCGGGCGCACGATTTCGTCGGTTTCGGTCGTGTCGGACAAAAGTTTCGCGAGCAGGGCTTCGGTATCCTCCGCGGTCTGGTCCAGCCGCTTGGAAAACTCTGCAGTACCGGTCGTCATTAAGAATTGCTCCAGATCGATTTTCGGCCGGACAATCGTTGATGGCACGGGCTTCGTCAATTCCACCCTGCGACGGATTCGCGCCTTAAAAGTGCTGGAAAAACCGTGAATTATCCCACAGACGTCTGACAGCGCCGGCCATGTCCTGGCGGGCGGGGCCCAAATCCTTCCTGGAGAGGTTCTCCCCGGAAACCCTCGTTTTGCGCATCGTCCGAATTTTATTGCTGCTTTTGCTGGCCCTGCTGGTGCTGCCGTATCTGGTGACGCCGTTCTATCGCACCGGCCACCCGGTCTCGGCCCTGATGGCGTGGCGGACCCTGCGAGGCGCCCCGGTGACGCGGCACTGGATCGATTTCGGCGCGATGTCGCCGTATCTGCCGCGGTCCGTGGTCGGCGCGGAAGACGCCCATTTCTGCAAGCACCGGGGCGTCGATTGGGGCGCGCTGCGCGAGGTGATCGACGATGCCGGGGATGGTGAGGCGGCGCGCGGCGGCTCGACCATCACCCAGCAGGTCGCCAAGAACCTGTTCCTGTGGCCCGGCCGCAGCATGATCCGGAAGGGGCTGGAACTGCCGCTGGCGCTCTGGATCGATTTCGTGCTGCCCAAGCAGCGAATCCTGGAAATCTACCTCAACATCGCGGAAATGGGCCCATCCGGGCAGTTTGGCGCCGAAGCGGGGGCGCAATATGCCTTCGGCCGGTCGGCAGCCGGGCTGTCAGCCCGCGAGGCCGCGCTTATGGCTTCGATCCTGCCGAATCCGGTCAAACGGAGCGCCCGGAACCCGGGTCCGGGGGTGCGCAGGCTGTCCGGGACCTATATGGCGAGGGGCAATGCGGTGGAGCGCTGCTGGCGCGAAAATCGCGGCTCCTGAGGCTGATTTCGGGCGGATTTTACCGTATCGGACCCTAGATTTACGCGGTGCCTTCCTCTATAAGCGCGGCCTTACCGGCATCGCAGCTGGCGCTTTGAAGCGCTGTGCGCTCGTCCCCATTTCGGACGATGCCTCCGCAACACCCCTAGAGGACACCGTCATGGCCGTTCCCAGAAGAAAAACCTCGCCGTCGCGCCGTGGCATGCGCCGTTCGGCTGATGCGATCAAGACCCCGACCTATGTCGAGGACAAGGACTCCGGCGAACTGCGCCGCCCGCACCACCTCGACCTGAAGACCGGCATGTACAAGGGCCGCCAGGTCCTGAAGGCCAAGAAAGAGTCCTGATCGGACATTCGGCTGTCGCGCCGCAGGGCATGATCCGGAAAAGTGTGTAGCGGTTTTCCGATAAGATCATGCTCCGAACAAAACGGCGCTGCGCCTGAATTCGGCCAACGAGGCCGGTCAAGACGGGCGCGTCCGCGGCGAAGCGTAGGCATCGCCGCAATGCTGGTTCTCCCTCAATAAGGCGCAAGCCCCGATGGTCGGTTTTCCGCTGCTGCTCGTTCCGCTCGCGGTCTACAACATCATCGCCTTCCTGATGCCCGGCGTGTCCGTCACCGACCCGCTGATCAGGCTGACATTGCTCTCGGGCGAGCAGTGGCAGATCACGCTCAGCGACATGCTGCTCGCTGCCGGCGTGCTGCTGTTGCTGCTCGAGGTCATCAAGGGCGCGCGCCCTGGCGCGAAATATCTCACCGACCACCTGCTGTCGCTGATCGTGTTCGGTGCGGCCGCCGCCGAATTCGTGCTCTGGCCGAAATTCGGCAACTCGACTTATGGCCTGCTCACGCTGCTGGCGCTGGTCGATTTCATTTCCGGAATTGCGCTGCGCGCCCGCCGCCGCGCGGTGGTCGCGGCGCCGAGCGCCAGCAAATCGCAGCCCGCCGCGGTTGAGGCGCCACGGCCCGCGCCGGTCGCCGAGCCCGCGCCGGCCCCGGCCGCTGTCGTCACACCGGCGCCCGCCGCGCCACCGCCGGCCGCAACCGTCCCTCCGGCGGCGTCGGTTGCGGAATCCGTGCTGCTCGATCAGTCCGCGCCAAAGCCGACGGTGACCTCGCCGGATTTGCAGCCGGGCGGCCAGCCGCCGTCGGACGCGCCGCAGCGCTGATACTCTTCCGGAATCTAGATGATCTGCCGGGTGCGCCGCGCGACGCTGCGGCGTTCGTCGATGTGCGGGCCGTAGGCGCTCTGCGCGTCGGCCAATGACCCACGCCGCAGCTCGCACGTCTGCGGTTCGTGGGCGGCGGTTGCGATCAGCTGGGCCACGAACGACGGATCGGCGTGGGGTAGCGGGATCTTGGGGGCCCAATGGGTGTTAGCGGCCAGCTGCACCAAGGCGGTGCAGGGGGCTGCAGGTTCGCCTGTAACCTCGCCGTCCAGGATTTCCGATTGATCGATATCAGGCATCGCACGCAGACCCGTTGACCGTCATACTCTGGGACGTTGCGTCCCTCCGCAACACCCCCGTGGCAAGGGTCATGCCCGCCATCCCCAGTTCGTTCCCCGGCAGTCGTAAACGTGGTTTCCAGATTATTTATCAACTTCTCCTAGCGTTGGATTCGCCGGAACCACTATCTTGAGGGCGTGCAGAATCACCGGGCGCCGTCCCAAATCGAGACATGTTCGATGCCACCTGTCCCGCCAGCCGCCAGCATCCTCGCCTCGCTCGGCCAGGCAACATTCGCCTGGGACCTGGCGAGCGACGCGATCGCCTGGAGCGACAATGCGGCGACGGTCTTCCCGGATATCCCCGTCGCTGCGCTCGCGAGCGGCGCCGAGCTCGCCAAGCTGATCGAGCCATTGCGTTCGGTTCGATCAGATGCGCTCGGCCAGGCCGCGACTGTGCGCAGCGGGGAGGGCGTTCCCTACCGGATCGAATATGGCGTGCGCGCCGTCACCTCGGCGCCGGTGATCTGGATCGAGGAGACCGGCTGCTGGTTTGCCGGCGCCGACGGCAGGCCGGCGCTGGTGCAGGGCGTCGTCCGCATCAACAATGAACGGCACGCCCGCGACGAGCAGCTCATGAAGCTGTCGCGGCACGATCCGCTGACCAACGAGCTCAACCGCACCTATCTGATCGCCTCGCTCGCCGAGACGATCGAGGAGTGCGCGCGCTTCCGCACCTCCTGCGCCTTCATGCTGATCGGCATCGATCACCTGGCGCGGGTCAACGATGCCTTCGGCTTCGATGTCGCGGACGCCGTCATCGCCGAGGTTGCGAAGCGGATCCGCGCCCGGCTGCGCAGCGGCGACATGCTCGGCCGCTTCTCCGGCAACAAGTTCGGCCTGATCCTGCGCAACTGCACCGTCGATGACACCAATGTCGCGGCCGAGCGCTTCCTCGCCGCAGTCCGCGACGAGGTGGTGCCGACCAAATCCGGCCCGGTGTCGGTGACCGTGTCGATCGGCGCCGTCACCATCCCGCGCCATGCCAGGTCGGCGGAGGAGGCGGTCAATCGCGCCCAGGAGACGCTGGACGCCGCCAAGAGCCGCCGCGCCGGATCGTTCGCGCTGTGGAAGCCGAATGTCGAGCGCGACGCCCAGCGCCGCGTCAACATCCGCGTCACCGACGAGATCGTCACCGCGCTGAACGAGCGCCGTATCGTGATCGGCTTCGAGCCGGTGGTCGATGCGCGTTCGCGGCAGGCTTCGTTTTACGAGTGCCTGGTCCGCATGGAGCAGGACGACGGCCGGGCGCTGCTCGCGCCTGATATCGTACCGGTCGCCGAGCGGCTCGGCCTGATCCGGATGGTCGATCATCGCGTGCTGGAGCTCGCCATCGCCGAGCTTGCCGCCGCGCCTGATGTCCAGCTCAGCCTCAACATCTCGCCCGACACCACGATGGATCCGGACTGGTGGGCGACCATCGAATCGCTGATGCGGGCGCATCCCGGCGTCGGCGAGCGGCTGATCGTCGAGATCACCGAGACGGTCGCGATCCAGGACATCGACGATGTCCGTGGCTTCGTCACGCGGCTGAAGAATTTCGGCAGCCGGATCGCGATCGACGATTTCGGCGCCGGCTACACCTCGTTCCGCAACCTGCGCAAGCTCGGCGTCGATATTGTGAAGATCGACGGCGCCTTCGTGCAGAACATCGTGCGCTCGGCCGACGACCGCGCCTTCGTGCAGACGCTGATCGATCTCGCCCGCCGTCTTGAGATCAAGACGGTCGCCGAATGGGTGCAGGACGAAGAAGCCGCCGTGATGCTGCGCGAGTGGGGCTGCGACTTCATCCAGGGCCGCCTGATCGGCCTCGCCTCGCCGGACCGGCCGTGGAACGGGGCGACCGAGAAGGCCGTGCCCGCCGCGAGCTGAAGCGCGATGATCGGCTGATCACCGCCCTCCCGCTCCGTTCTCGGCAGAGGTTGCTCAAAATATGAGCGCGTCGTGCCCAAGCTTTGGCGCGGGTTCATCCAATTTATTGTGCGTTCCCAGACAAGTTTTCCGGCGGCGATCGGCTTTTACTTCTTCGAGGTTTGGACCGTGGCTTGCGCCATGACAATGTCGAAAGAGGGATCGAATGGTCACGCAATCTTTTCCGCGCACGCACAAACTGATGCATATCGCGGCGCTAGGGGCCCTGCTGCTTGTGGGCGTCGGTGCCCCGACCGGCGCCAAGGCCGCCGCGCCGGCCGCCTGTGCCGAGTTGCAGGCGAAATATCCGGACTGGAAGGGCAAGACCCTTGTCAACGCCATCAATCCGCATACGCCAGGCTACGAGTCGATCGATCCGAAGGATCCGAGCAAATATGTCGGCTTCGATATCGATCTCGGCGAGCAGATTGGTGAATGCCTCGGCTTCAAGCTGACCTACAAGGCGGTGACCTTCGCCGCACTCCTGACCACGCTGGCCAGCGGTCAGGCCGACATTGTGATCTCTGACATCTACGCCACGGAAGAGCGTGCCAAGGCGGCCGACTTCATCACCTATTCGAAGGTGTTCGACGGCGTATTGGTCGCCAAAGGAAATCCGAAGAAGATCACCGGCATCAATACCTCGATGTGCGGCGCGGCGGCGGCCGAGAACACCGGCTACGTCGAAGTCCCGCTGATCCAGGCACTGGTGCCGGAGTGCAAGAAGGAGGGCAAGCCTGAGCCGACCATTCAGCTCTATGACAACAACGCCAACTGCATCCAGGCGATCCTGGCCGGACGCGCCGATACTTATGTCAACGACGTCAACACCGTCGACAATGCGGTGAAGGCCTATCCGGATAAGCTCGAAAAAGCCATCGCGGTGACGATACCGTATCGCGTCGGCATCGCCGTGCCCAAGGACGAGCCGAAATTCCGCGATGCCGTGAAAGCGGCGCTGACCGAGATCCACAAGTCGGGTGACCAGCTCGCGCTGCTGAAGAAGTGGAACCTCGATCCGGAGAACCTGATCGAGCCCGGTCTGCTGATGGTCAAATAAGGCCAGCGCTGACAAAAGGACGGCCCGCTCCATGGAGCTGTTCCTCCACTATTTGACCATGCCGTATATGATCGAGGGCATTCAGGCGACCTTGCAGGTCACCGCCCTCGGTCTACTCGGCGGCCTCGTCCTCGGTGTGATCCTGGCGTGGATGCAGCTCAGCCGCTTCAAGCTGCTGGCGTCCTTCGCCCGGGTCTACACTGTGATTTTTCGCGGCACACCGCTGATCCTGCAGATGGTGTTCGCCTATAACGCCCTGCCGCAGATCGGCATCAAGCTGCCCGCCATTCTCGCCGCCGGCCTCGCGCTGGCTTGCAACGAAGCGCCATTCATCGCCGAGATGCTGCGCTCCGGCGTGCTCGGCGTCGATCGCGGCCAGGTGCTGGCCGGGCAGGCGCTCGGCATGACGCCCGGCGTCCTGATGCGCCGGATCATCGCGCCGCAGGCGATCCGTTCGATGATCCCCGCTTTCGGCAACGAGACCGTCAGCGCATTGAAGAATTCGTCGCTGGCGTCGGTGATCGCCGTGCAGGAGCTGACGTTGCGCTCGACCCAGATGGCGTCGGCAACTTTCGATTTCTTCTCGATCTTCTTCGCTTCCGGCCTGATCTATCTGTTCCTCACTGCGGCGATCGCCGGCACCCAGCTGTTCCTCGAATGGCTGTTCGATCTCGACCGCGCGTCGAAGCAGATGAGGCTGATGCGGATGATGCCGTGGTATCGGGCGCAGGGGCTCGATGATCCGCTGACCGCGGCGGACGAGACGCCGCCTGAGATCCTGCCCGATGTCGGCGTCGCCGAATTGCCGCCGCCGCGTTCGCAGCCCGGGCGTATCGATCGTGCCAAACGCACCGAGATGCTGGCGCGAAACAACGTGGCCGTCGATATCGCCGCGCTGCGCAAGAGCTATGACAAGCAGGTGGTGCTCGCAGGCATCGATCTCGCGGTGCGGATCGGCGAGGTGATCGCGCTGCTCGGGCCGTCCGGCTCCGGCAAGAGCACGCTGCTCCGCTGCATCAATAATCTCGAGCTCTGGAACGACGGCAGCATCAAGGTCGGCGGTCGCCGGCTCGGCTTCAACGATCACGGCAAGGCGCTGTCGCCGCGGCTGCTGGCGCAGGCGCGTGCCGAAGTCGGCGTCGGCATGGTATTCCAGCAGTTCAACCTGTTCGGCCACCTCACCGCGAGGGAGAATATCGCCGGGCCGCTGCGCTGGGTGCATGGCGTGTCGCGCCCCGATGCGGATCGCCGGGCGACCGAACTGCTCGCGCGCGTTGGCCTCAGCCACCGTGCCGATGCGCTGCCGCGGCATCTCTCCGGGGGCCAGCAGCAGCGCGTCGCCATCGCCCGTGCGATCGCGCCGAATCCCAGCGTGCTGTTGCTCGATGAACCGACTTCCGCGCTTGACCCCGAACTCGTCAATGAGGTGCTTGAAGTCATCCGTCGCCTTGTGGTGGAAGACGGCCTCACCATGATCATTTCAACGCATCAACTGCGCTTCGCCAGTGAAGTCGCCGATCGCGTGGTGCTGCTGGCGGACGGCGCGATCATCGAGGATGGCCCGGCCAATGAGGTGCTGAGCAATCCGCGCAATCCGGTAGCGCAGCGTTTCCTCAATGCCATGGAGGCCGAAATCGCATGAACAAAAATCAGTCCGCTTGCATCCGCGTGAGGGCCTTTGCGTGAAACATCATCTGTTGTCGGTATCTGCGAAGACCGTGCATTGGGGCTATTTCAGCAAGGTCGTGGCGCCGGCGCTGACGCTGAAGTCTGGCGACCGCGCCACCATCGAGACGCTGACGCATCACGCCAATGACGATTACGAGCGCATGATCGAGGGCGATCCCGGCGCCGAGAGCGTGTTCAAATGGACGCGCGAGCACAAGGCGGTGGCGCGGCGCGGCTCGGGGCCTACCGAAGGCCCGTTCATCCGCGGCTCCGGCGAAGGCGTCGGCGTGCATCTGCTCACCGGCCCGGTGGCGATCGAAGGCGCCGAGCCAGGCGACGTGCTGGAGGTGCGCATTCTCGACGTGCGTCCAAGGCCGGCCTGCAAGGCCTGCCATGCCGGCAAATGCTTCGGCTCCAATGTCGCGGCCAATTGGGGCTTTCACTATCACGACTTGATCGAAGCGCCGAAGCCGCGCGAGGTGGTGACGATCTTCGAGCTCGACACGTTGGGCGAACCCTTCGCCAAGGCGGTCTACAATTATGTCTGGACGCCGCAGACCGATCCCGACGGCATCGTGCATTCGACCATCGACTATCCCGGCGTGCGCGTTGATCACGCCACCATCGTCAAGCGCGAGAATATTCTGAGCAATGTCCGTGTGCCCGCGCGGCTGCATTTCGGCACCATGGGCCTCGCGCCGTCGGAGCAGGATTTCGTGTCCTCGATCCCGCCGAGCTATACTGGCGGCAATATCGACGACTGGCGCGTCGGCAAGGGTGCCAAGATGTTCTATCCGGTCGCGGTGCCCGGTGCGTTCTTCTCGGTCGGTGATCCCCATGCCGCGCAGGGCGACAGCGAGCTCGGTGGCACGGCGATCGAGACCTCGCTCACCGGCGATTTCGAGTTCATCCTGCACAAGCATCGCGATCTCGGCGGCACACAGCTCGAAGGCCTGATACATCCGATGCTGGAAACTCCCGACGCCTGGTCGGTCTACGGCTTCACCTATCCCAACTATCTCGCCGAGCTCGGCGCCAATGCGCAGCTCGAAATCGCCGATCATTCCAGCCTCGACCGCGCGATGCGCGACGCCTTCCGCAAGATGCGTCGCTTCCTGATGACGGTGCACAAGCTCAGCGAGGACGAGGCGATCTCGCTGATGTCGGTGGGCGCGGATTTCGGCGTGACGCAGGTGGTCGACGCCAATTGGGGCGTGCACGGGACCATCCGCAAGAACGTGTTCCGGTGTGACTGATCAGGCGCCGGCCACAGGGCAGGACGTGTCATCCTTTGGGCTGGCATGGAGATTGCTTGGCTTTGGCTCCGAAGGTCGGTGCATGAGGCCGCGTCCATTCACGAGTGAATCCTACTCCGAAGGCGACCGCCCCGAGGCCTGGCGGGACGTCCTGGCGTCTGTCGGCTTGCAGCCGACGGCCGCCACAACCACTCATGCCGGCCATGCCACCGCGGTGCGGCGCAATTTTCAGGGCGTGACGCTGGCGAGGCTTTCGGCAGGGCCACAATCGGTGTCGTTGCGCAGCGATGTGGTAGCCGATCATCCGCTCGTGCTCCTGCCGATCGAAGACGGGGTGGCACTGAAGACGGCGGCCGGTTATCAGATCGTCGCGGCGCGACATCTTCTGCTGCTGCCGCGCGCGGGGGACTGGAGCGTATCGTTCCAGCGCGAGATGCGCGCGGTGGTGCTGTCGGTGGCTTCCGAACCGGCGTATCGCCGCCGCACCACGCCGCAAGACGGTGAGACGCGTGTGCTTCCGCCCGGTGGCTTTGGCAGCGTATTTGCGCAGATGATGGAACTCGCCGCGCGCGATCTCGAAGCGCTGTCCGATGTCGAATGGACCGCGCTCGCGCGAAGTCTCGCCGATCTGCTGCCGACATTCATGTGTCAGCACAGCGATACGGCAAGCGATCTCGGCGGCAGCAGCGCCTCCAAGGCGGCGACGTTGCATCGCCTGTGCGAGACCGTTGAACGCTGCCTCGACGATCCCGATCTGACGCCGGCGAAGATCGCCGGCGCTGAGGGCATTTCAGAACGCTACCTGCAAAAACTGTTCGAGGGTGCCGGCACCAGTTTCACGCATTACCTACGTGAGCGCAGGCTGCAGCGCACCTGGGCCGATCTGTCCAACCCCGCCGAGGCGCATCACTCGATCTCCGAGATCGCCTTCCGCGTCGGCTTCAACGACTCCGCGCATTTCAGCCGCGCCTTTCGCCAGCGCTTCGGTCTATCGCCGCGCGAATTCCGCCAGCATGAAGCCGAGCGCCAAGCCGCATCGACAGCCACAGCCGGCCAACGCGGCTGGCCTCAACAAGCCCTGGCGCAACTGCGCAGCCGGCATGTCGCGCTCGTGCGCAAGACCGCCGCACCCTTTAACGCGCATGACGTGGAGGTCGCGGACGCGGCGCGCCATCACCATCTCGCCGCCGACGCTTCGCGCGTGCATTGGGGATATTTCAGCCGTTCGTTGCCACCGCAGGTCGAGATCGGCTCCGGCGACACCATCACCATTGAGACGCTGACCCAGCACGCCTCCGACGATCCCGAGCGCATGATCAAGGGCGATCCGGGCGCCGAGAGTGTGTTCCACTGGACGCGCGATCGGAAGAACGTCGATCGTCGCGGCGCCGGCCCGCTCGATGCCTCGATCTATGGCCGCGGCGCCGGCGAGGGATTCGGCGTGCACATTTGCACCGGGCCGGTGGCCGTGAAGGACGCGGAGCCAGGCGACGTACTGGAAATCCGCATCCTCGACATCGTGCCGCGCGCGAGCCGCAATCCGAATTTCAAGGGGCGCGTGTTCGGTAGCAGCGTCGCGGCCTGGTGGGGCTATCACTACAAGGAATTCCTCGCCGAGCAGAACGCCCATGAGGCGGTGACGGTCTACGAGATCATCGACGACGATGACGCGCCGCATGCACGAGCGCTGTATTCCTACCGCTGGGAGCCGCAAACCGATCCGTTCGGGACGCTGCACAAGACTTACGACTATCCGGGTATTCCGATCCCGCCATCATCGGTACGGCGCCGGCACGATGTGCTCGACGGCATCCGCATTCCGCTGCGTCCGCATTTCGGAGTTATCGCGCTGGCGCCGCGCGAGGCCGAACTTGTCGATTCCGTCCCGCCCGCATATTTCGGCGGCAATCTCGACAACTGGCGGCTCGGCAAGGGCTCGACGATCTATCTGCCGGTGTCGGTGCCAGGCGCGCTGCTGTCGGTCGGCGATCCTCATGCTGCACAGGGTGACGGCGAACTCGGCGGCACCGCCATCGAATGTTCGATGACCGGCACATTCCAGGTCATCCTGCACAAGAAGAACACGTTCACGAATCAGCCCTTCGCCGATCTCACCTATCCACTAATCGAGACCGAAGCCGACTGGGTGCTGATGGGCTTCAGTCATCCCAACTATCTCGCCGAATTCGGCGCCAACGGGCAGAGCGAGGTCTATGCGACCTCGTCGCTCGATCTCGCGATGAAGGATGCGTTTCGCAAGATGCGCCGCTTCCTAATGAACATCAAAGGCCTCACCGAGGACGAGGCGATCGCGCTGATGTCGGTGGCGGTGGATTTCGGCGTGACGCAGGTGGTGGACGGCAATTGGGGCGTCCATGCCATCCTCAGCAAGCGCGTCTTCGATCACGCGCCGCAAACCTAACGATCAAAGATCAGACGAGGAGACGTCGTTGCAGTTTCACATGATATCCGGTGGCCCGAAGCCGGTCGCGCCGTTCAGCCATGCGGTCGAGACCGACGGCTTCGTCTTCGTCACCGGCCAGATGCCGGATACGCCAGCCACACCCGGCATATTGCCCTGCAGCATCGCGGCGCAGACTCGCGCGGTGATGGAGAATTTGCGCGTGGTGCTTGCGGGCCTGGATCTCGGCTTCGAGCATATCGTGATGTCGCGCATCTATCTGACGCGCTTCGAGGACGATTATGCGGCGATGAACGAGATCTATCGCGGCTACTTCCCGTCCGATCGCCTGCCGGCCCGCACCTGCGTTGGCGTGACCGGTCTAGCCTATGGTGCGTTGATCGAAATCGATCTCGTCTGCCGCCGACTTGCATAGACGCAGCGAACGCCGGCTGAAGAGAGGTTAGCGGCGCCTGACGCCGGGTTCGCCGGCATCAGATCCATGGTGCGGCCGGTCGGTCCGGCCGATCGGCGATCAGGACCTACTCGTCCTTCTTCGTCGGCTGCGACATGCGCTCGAGGCGTTCCTGCATGTCCTTCATCTGGCGGCGAAGGTCGTCGATGTTGCCATCGTCAGCCGCAGGCTCCGGCAGCTTCTCGGCCTCACCACCGCGCTGCGGCACGAACGGCTTGAACATCGAGAAGGTCTGCTGGAACAGCTCCATGTTGCGGCGGACCTGCTCTTCCAGCGGAGCAAACGGCGTACCGCTCAGGGCGCCCGCGATCTGCTTGCGAAATCTCTCCTGTTCCCGGGTCAGCTGATCGATCGACTGCTCGAGATATTTCGGCACCACCATCTGCATGCTGTCGCCATAGAACCGGATCAGCTGGCGCAGGAACGTGGTCGGCAGCAGGTTCTGGCCGGCCTTGTTCTCCTGCTCGAAGATGATTTGCGCGAGCACGGAGCGGGTGATGTCGTCGCCGGTCTTGGCGTCATAGACGAGGAAATCCTCGCCTTCCTTCACCATCGCCGCGAGATCCTCGAGCGTCACATAGGTGCTCGTACCGGTATTATAGAGCCGCCGGTTCGCGTATTTCTTGATCGTGGTCGGTTGTTCAGATTTTGCCATGGGCTCTCACTTCAACACCGAAGAACCTGGAACCCGAACGGCATCGCCGCTGGGTTAAATGCAACGCATCGCAGCAAAGGTAAGCATTTTCAAAGCGGTTCGGCTACCGTTTTGTGCGGCACGGTTAATCTCAAAGCAAAGGGATTGCTCAGGAAAGTGCCAAGAGCGTCATTTTGAGTGCGTCGCGGCGCGATTTGCGTGACAGTTCGATTGACATGTCCCAACGAGGTTTACAGGATAGCCGTCAAGAGACAGGCCCGGCAGACCGGCCGCCCGCCGTCGAGAAACCCAGCTACAACCAATAGGAGATGTCCCATGTCAGACGATGTCGTCATCGTCAGCGCCGCCCGCACCCCCGTCGGCAGCTTCAACGGCGCGTTTGCCACCACACCGGCCCACGACCTCGGCGCGATCGCCATCAAGGCGGCGCTGGAGCGTGCCGGTGTCGAAGCCGGTCAGGTCTCCGAAGTCATCATGGGCCAGATCCTCACCGCCGCCCAGGGCCAGAACCCGGCCCGCCAGGCCTCGATTGCGGCCGGCATCCCGGTGGAAAGCCCGGCCTGGGGCGTCAACCAGCTCTGCGGCTCGGGCCTGCGCACGGTGGCACTCGGCTACCAGGCGCTGCTCAACGGCGATTCCTCTGTTGTCGTCGCCGGCGGCCAGGAATCCATGAGCATGGCCCCGCACGCGCAATATCTGCGCGGCGGCGTCAAGGTGGGCGGCCTCGAGCTGATCGACACCATGATCAAGGACGGGCTGTGGGATGCCTTCAACGGCTACCACATGGGCAACACCGCCGAGAACGTCGCCAAGCAGTACCAGATCACCCGCTCGCAGCAGGACGAGTTCGCGGTCGGCTCCCAGAACAAGGCCGAGGCGGCGCAGAAGGCCGGCAAGTTCAAGGACGAGATCGTCCCGGTCACGATCAAGAGCCGCAAGGGCGATATCGTGGTCGACACCGACGAGTATCCGCGTCATGGCGCCACGATCGATGCGATGGCCAAGCTCCGCGCGGCCTTCGAGAAGGACGGCACCGTCACCGCCGGCAACGCCTCGGGCATCAATGACGGCGCAGCTGCTGTCGTGCTGATGACCGCCAAGGAAGCCGCCAAGCAGGGCAAGAAGGTGCTCGCCCGCATCGTCTCGTGGGGCCAGGCCGGCGTCGACCCCAAGATCATGGGCACCGGACCGATCCCGGCGTCGCGCACCGCGCTGAAGAGGGCCGGCTGGAACATCGCCGATCTCGACCTGATCGAGGCCAACGAGGCGTTCGCCGCGCAGGCCTGCGCCGTCAACAAGGACCTCGGCTGGGATCCGGCCAAGGTCAACGTCAATGGCGGCGCGATCGCGATCGGCCATCCGGTCGGCGCGTCCGGCGCGCGCGTGCTGGTGACGCTGCTGCACGAAATGCAGAAGCGCGACGCCAAGAAGGGCCTCGCGACGCTCTGCATCGGCGGCGGCATGGGCATCGCTATGTGCGTTGCACGCGACTGAACAAAAGGCAGCGAGGTCGGTTAGGTGATGAAAAGATCATCTGTCAACCGCGGCGCGAGCTGATAGAAAAGATGCCCGGCTTTGTGCCGGGCATTTTTGTTTCGAGGGCATGATCCGGAAAAGTGTGAAGCGGTTTTCCGAAAAGATCATGCTCAAAAAAGGGAGCTAAAGCGCGATGACAATTCAACCTGATCTCATCGCGCTTTGTTGAGTGAGTGCGAAGACCGGAGCGATCCGGTTATAAAAGACGGCCAAGGAGGAAACGGACATGGCACGTGTTGCATTGGTGACGGGCGGAACGCGGGGCATTGGAGCTGCGATCAGCAAGGCGCTGAAAGCGGCGGGCTACAGCGTGGCGGCGAGCTACGCCGGCAATGACGCCGCGGCGGAGAAGTTCAAGGCGGAGAGCGGCATTCCTGTCTACAAGTGGGATGTCTCATCGTTCGACGCCTGCGCGGCCGGCGTGAAGCAGGTCGAGGCCGATCTCGGCCCGGTCGACGTGCTCGTCAACAATGCCGGCATCACCAAGGATACCGCATTCCACAAGATGACGCTGGAGCAGTGGAATGCCGTGATCAACACCAACCTCGGCTCGCTGTTCAACATGACGCGCCAGGTGATCGAGGGCATGCGCGCCCGCAAGTTCGGCCGTGTCATCTCGATCTCCTCGATCAATGGCCAGAAGGGCCAGTTCGGCCAGGTCAACTACTCCGCGGCAAAGGCTGGCGATATCGGCTTCACCAAGGCCCTGGCGCTGGAGAACGCCAAGGGCGGCATCACCGTCAACGTGATCTGCCCGGGCTATATCAACACCGAAATGGTGCAGGCGGTGCCGAAGGACGTGCTCGAGAAGAACGTGATCCCGCAGATCCCGGTCAATCGGCTCGGCGAGCCCGAGGAGATCGCGCGCGCCGTGGTGTTCCTCGCCGCCGACGATGCCGGCTTCATCACCGGCTCGACGCTGACCGTGAACGGCGGCCAGTATCACGCCTGACGCGACAAGCGTCCTCGCGTCGCAGGCGCGACCGATCGAACCGTGATGCCCGGCCTTGTGCCGGGCATTCACGTCTGTACAAGGGCAGCCGAAAGCGATGATGTAGATGGCTGCGGCACCCTGAGCGCCTTGCGCTCGTGTCCGGCCGTGCCGGATAAGCCGTGATGACGACCCGAACTGCCACCCTCGTCGGACTGACCGCCATTTTGATGTGGTCGCTGCTGTCGGTCATGACGGTCGCGACCGGCAAGATCCCGGCGTTCCAGCTCGCCGCGATGACCTTCGCGATCGGCGCCGCGGTTGCGTTCGCAAGCTTCCTGTTCCGTCCCGCAGCCTTCGGCGCATTGAAGCAGCCGCCGATTGCCTGGGTCGTCGGCGTCGGCGGGCTGTTCGGCTATCACGCGCTGTATTTCCTGGCGCTGCGTTTTGCGCCGCCGGCGGAGGCGGGCCTGCTCAACTATCTCTGGCCGCTGTTGATCGTGCTGTTCTCGTCGCTACTGCCGGGCGAGCGGCTTGCGATCCATCATATCGTCGGCGCACTGCTTGGTCTGGCCGGCACCGTGTTGCTGTTCGCGGGCAATACCGGCGCCTTCACAGCAGAGCAGATTCCAGGCTTTGCGGCGGCCTTCGTCGCGGCGTTCGTCTGGGCCGCCTATTCGGTGATGTCGCGCCGGCTCAAGGCAGTGCCGACAGATGCGGTGACGGGCTTCTGCCTTGCGACCGCGGTGCTTGCCGCGCTGGTGCACATGATGGCGGAGACCACGGTGTGGCCCGCAACGCCGTTGCAATGGCTTGCTGTTGTGGCGCTCGGCATCGGTCCGGTGGGAGCTGCGTTCTTTGCCTGGGACATCGGCATGAAGCGCGGCGACATCCGCGTGCTCGGTGCCGCATCCTATGCCACGCCGCTGCTCTCGACCGCGTTCCTGATCCTCGCGGGTTTTGCCAAACCGAGCGCGAACATCGCAATCGCCGCGATCCTGATCGCCGGCGGCGGCCTGATCGCGGCGAAAGACATGGTGCTGAGAAAATAGGGTGAGCAAAGCGAAGCCTGTTTCACCGTCACCCTGAGGAGGCCGCAACGCGGCCGTCTCGAAGGGCGACGGCCCGACTGGGGCCGTGCATCCTTCGAGGCTCGCCCAGTGGCGCAATTGCGCCGCAAGGCTCGCACCTCCAGCGACAACGGCAAGGCCGTTGCGCGGGGATGACGGGGAAAGATTCTACGACGCTGGCTCCCAGTCCTTCGGCGCCAGCTCGAATTTCGCGAACTCGAAACCCGGTGCCACCGTGCAGCCCACCAGCGTCCAGTCGCCGCTGCTTTCGGCGGCTTGCCAGGCGTTCGCCGGCACGATCGCCTGCGGCTGCTCGCCGCCGATGACGTCAGGCCCGAGCGTGATCGCATGCTGCGGCTCGCCGTCCTCAGCAATCCGCAGGGTCAGCGGCGCGCCGGCGTAATAGTGCCATATCTCGACTGCGTCGATGCGGTGCCAGTGCGAGCGTTCGCCGCGCGCCAGCAGGAAGTAGATTGCGGTCGAGCGGGCGCGCCCATTGGCGTCACAATTCTCGTCGCGAAACGTCTCGCGATAATGCCCGCCTTCCGGGTGCGGCTTCAGCGCGAGCCGCGCGATGACGTCGGCAGCCGAGAACTTAGACATCAAGGTCGGCCATCACGACTTGTTCTTGCGCTCGCGCAGCTCGCCGAACACCTGGGCAGCGTCGGCGCCCTTCATGTGCAGCTTGGCCGCGACCACCGGCTCGTCGGCACGCAGGAACACGTTGGCCTTCTTCTCGTCGCCGAGCAGCACGGGTATCGTCGGCTTGTTCTCGGCGCGCAGCCTGGTCACTTCCTCCGCGCGCGCCTGCAAGGCTGCGTTGTCGGGCTCGATGGTGAGCGCGAACTTGACGTTCGAGGCGGTATACTCATGGCCGCAATACAGACGAAAATCGTCCGGCAGCGAGCGCAGCTTCAAAAGCGAATCCCACATCATCGGGTAGGTGCCTTCGAACACCCGCCCGCATCCGATCGAGAACAGCGTGTCGGCGGCGAACACCGCCTTCTCGCCGTCGAACACATAGGAGATATGGTCGAGCGTATGGCCGGGCGTTTCGACCACACGGGCTAAGAGGCTGCCGACCTTGATCACGTCGGCATTGGCGGCGCGCAGGTCGACATTGGCGATCTTCGCCGACTTATCGTGCGGGGCGACGACGCGGCAGCCATATTTCTGCTTCAGCTCGGCGACGCCGCCGACATGGTCGCCATGGTGATGGGTGATCAGGATGTCGGTCAGCGTCCAGCCTTCGCGCTCCAGCGCCTTGATGATCGGGCCGGCCTCCGGCGCGTCGATCGACGCGGTCGCCCCGGTCGCGGGATCGTGGATCAGGTACCCGAAATTGTCGGTGAGGCAGCTGAATGTGCGAATTTCGGCGGTCATGATATCTCCACGAACAAACGGGACGGACAGGTCAGAGCATGATGTTTCGAAAAAGCTGGTGCCCACGCTTTCGGATCATGCTTTTAACGCGTCCAGTATAGGGGTGAAATATGGCGTTAACGCTCCGGCGGCAACGCAAATTTCGGCGCTCCCCGGCAGCAGGGGGCATGTTAGGCTAGGGCATGGACGTCATCGACCTGCGCGACTTTTATTCTCAGCGCCTCGGCATCGTGGCGCGGCAGCTGATTAACCGCGGCATCCGTGCACGGTGGCCGAACGCGGAGGGCCAGCGCGTGCTCGGTCTCGGCTATCCGACGCCCTATCTCGGCCTGTTCCGTGACACCTCCGAGCGCTGCATCGCCTTCATGCCGGCGGCCCAGGGCGTGCTGAAATGGCCGACCGGGCGGCCTGCGCTGGCGACCCTGATCGACGAATTCTCGATGCCGCTGCCGGATGCCGCGGTCGACCGCGTGCTGCTGGTTCATGCGCTGGAGATGTCTGATGATCCGGAGCGGCTGCTGCGCGAGGTGTGGCGGGTGCTGTCGCCGTCGGGGCGGCTGATCGCGATCATCCCGAACAGGCGCGGCGTCTGGACACGCACCGATGCCACGCCGTTCGGCCATGGCCGGCCCTATTCGCGGGCGCAGATCACGCAGCTGTTGCGGCAGACCTGGTTCACGCCGGCGTCGTGGGGTGAGGCGTTGTTTATGCCGCCGGTTCAGGGCAGCTGGTTTCTGCGCTCGGCGATGGCGTGGGAGCGCCTCGGCGCGGCGCTGTCGATGCCGTTCGCCGGCGTGCATATCGTGGAAGCGAGCAAGCAGGTCTATCGCGCGATCCCCGCGCGCCGCGAGCGCACGCAGCTGATCCCGTCATTGCGGCCGGTGCTGGTGCCGTCATCGACGGCGACGCGCAAGTCCATTCACCCGGAATAGAGCGTTTTCGAGCGAAGCGGATGCCGGTTCGCGTGAAGAAAACGCGCCAAAACAAAAAGCTTCGGTTCTGATTCAATCAGAACCGAAGCTCCAGTGACCCGATTTATTCACCCTCCCCGCGAAGGGAGGGTGGGAGATCTTCAGGGTTATTCGTTGCCCGGATTGAAGTCGTCGCTCGGCGCGGGCTGCGCCGCCATGTCGGCACGCGGGCCGTGCGGGCGGCGGCGGCGACGCGGGAAGCGCTCGCTGCGTTCGCCGCGTTCTGCGCCGCCATTGCCTTCATAGGCGCCGTTGACCTGCGGCTGGGCGCCACCGGTGATGAACGAGGGCAGGCGATCGACACCGCCGGCATCGGCCAGCACGGGCTGCGGCTGGTTCGGCGGCTGCGGCTGATATTGCGGCTGCGGACGATGCTCACGCTCGCGGTGCTCGCGCGGCTGCTGCTCACGCTCGCGCGGCGGCTGCTCGCGCTGGTACGGCGGCTGGCCGTTCTCGCGGACGAAGGGCTGTTGCTGCTGCGGCACGAAGCCCGGCTCCTGGCCGAAGCTTGAATAGCCATCGCTGTCGTCGTCGCTGTCGTCGGTCGCGATCGGCTCGGCGTCGGGGCGCGGCTGCTGCTGATTCTGCCTGAACTGCTCCTGCGCCGCTGCGATGATCCGGTAGTAGTGCTCAGCGTGCTGGTAGTAGTTTTCAGCTGCCACCGGGTCGCCGGAGGAGCGCGCATCGCGCGCCAGCTGGACGTATTTCTCGGCCACATGGGAGGCCGTGCCACGGATCTTGATGTCGGGTCCGTTCGATTCGTACACCCGTGTCAGGGGATTCTGGCCGCGCCGGTTATTGTTGTTGTTATTATTATTGTTGTTATTCCGGTTGCGCATCCGCTTGTTGTTCTGACCGTTTCTCATCTGTCGCCTTTTATTCCAGCCCTGAAGTTATTGCAGTCCGTTCGATTCGGCGCGCGCCAAGGCACGCGGAATCGCAGTCCCGTTCGAAGTGGCTTCGATGTCGCCGACCATCTCGTTCAGCAAAGTCGCGTTCAGCAAAGACGCGTTCCCCAACCGCCGCCAGCGGATCTCGCTAGCGACCAAATCATTGCGCCCGTTGAGACAGGCCCAGTTCTCGTGCGTAAGTCTTCAAGCGCAATAACAGGCTTTCGTTCGCTTGGCGGTCTAGAGCAGCACAGCTTTCAGCCATTGCGCTCAATGTGACCTGCGTTCCTGGAACCTTTCGATCGGCGGGCTCTGCTGAACCCTGGTCATCACCCGTAACGATTACGGGGCCAGCACCGATGTTGTGCCCGGAACGTAGTCGTTCCCGGGGGATATTCCAAGAGGTTTTTTTGCGTTCCAATAGGACTTTATCGGGGCAGCCGACGGGCGGAAATGGCCCTCGGAACGCCGCCCAGATCGGCCCTGGGCGGCCCCGTTGGGGATAACCCGGACGCCGTCATCAGGGCTTCAACGTCGCCGCTCTGGCCCTGCCCAACCTCCACAACCAAAAGTCCGTTCGAGACCAAAAGACCCGCTGATTGCGAAATCAGCGGGCGATAGGCGTCGAGCCCATCGGCACCGCCATCGAGCGCCGCGCGGGGATCATGCTCGCGCACCTCGATGTCGAGGCCGGCGATATCGGCGGAGGGGATGTAGGGCGGATTGGACACGATCAGGTCGAACGCGCCGGTCAGCCCGCTGCCGTAATCGCATTTGATCCAGGTCGCGCGATCGGCAAGTCCGAGCTCGGCGGCGTTCCGGCTCGCCGTCTGCAATGCCTCGGCCGAGATGTCGGTGGCGAAGCCATGCGCGTTGGGCAATTCCGAGAGCAGCGCCAGCAGGATCGCGCCGGACCCGGTGCCGAGATCGGCGATCCGCAGGGCGCGGCCGGCGGTGCCGTCGGCGCGCAGCAGTTCGAGCGCGCGCTCGACCACGGTCTCGGTGTCGGGCCGCGGCACCAGCGTGGCGGCGGAGAGCTGCAGCGGCAGTCCCCAAAATTCCTTCACGCCGAGAATGCGCGCAACCGGCTCGCCGGCGAGGCGGCGCACTGCGAGGCGCTCGAGGCGATCGGATTCGTCAGAGGTCAGCGCGCGCTTCGCTGCCGTGATCAAGCCGGTCAGATCGAGCCCCAGCGCGGCGCCGACCAAGAGCCGCGCGTCGAGTTCGGCGGCGTCGCCGCCGGCCGCCTTGAGGCGCGCGGCGAGTGCGCGCCGGGCGCTCTCGACGGTCTGGCTGCCATGTCCTGTTGATGCGCTCATCGCGCGTTGTTAGCCGATGGTCGATGCGGCGTCGATATCACTTGCACCCTTTGCTGCCGGCGCGCACGGTCGGCGCCTAAAACGCATCGATCCGGAATGCGCGACCATGACGGGCTATGACGACCAGAACATCTTCGCCAGGGTCCTGCGGGGCGAGGTGCCGAGTTTCAAGGTCCATGAAACCGACCGGACCTTTGCCTTTCTCGACATCATGCCGCGGTCGCCCGGACATACGCTGGTCATTCCGAAAGCGCCCGCGCGCGGAATCCTCGACATCGCGGAAGACGATCTTGCGGCGGTGGCGCGGTCGGCCAAGCGCATCGCCATCGCCGCGATGAAGGCGTTCTCCGCCGATGGCATCATCATCCAGCAATTCAGCGAACCCGCCAGCGGTCAGGTGGTGTTTCACCTGCATATGCATGTGATGCCGGTGAAGGCCGGCGTCGCGCTGCTGCCGGCGCAGACCCGCAAGGAGGAGATGGACGTGCTCGCCGATCATGCCAAGCGCATGATCGCGGCGCTTGCCGGTTGAACTTGCGGGCTAAACCCCGAGATAGCGCTGCAGGACCTCTGGCTGCGCCTTGATCTCCTGCGCGGGCCCTTCGTGGACGATGTGTCCATTGTTGATGATGTAAATGCGCTGCGCCAGCGCGAGCGTCGCGGCGAGGTTCTGCTCCACCAGCACGATGGTCTGTCCGGCCTCGGCCAGATCGCGGCACGCCTTCATCAGGTCGCGCACGATCACCGGCGCCAGTCCCTCGAACGGCTCGTCGAGCAGGATGATCTTCGGATCGCGCACCAGTGCGCGCGCGATCGCCAGCATCTGCTGCTCGCCGCCGGACAGGTCGGTGCCGCGATTGCTCCGCCGCTCCCGGAGCCGCGGGAACATCTCGTAGATGCGGTCGAGCGGCCAGCGCTGCGAGGCGGTCAGGCCGGCGATCACGAGGTTCTCCTCGACGCTCAGGCTGCCGAAGATGCGGCGCTCCTCATGGACCAGCTGCATGCCGGCCTGCGCGATCTTGTGGCTCTTCCTGCCGGATATCTCGACACCGTCGAACATCACCGAGCCGCGGCGCGGGGTCACCACGCCCATCAGGCTCTTCAGCGTCGTGCTCTTGCCGGCGCCATTGCGGCCGAGCAGCGCCACCACCTCGTTGCGCTCGACCCGCATCGAGACGTCGAACAGGATGTGGGAATCCCCGTAATAGCTGTTTAGTCCATTGACCTCGAGCAGGCTCATGCGGCGAGCACTCCATGCACGCCGCCAAGATAGGCTTCCTGGACGGTCGAATTGTTCTTGATCTCTTCCGGCGTTCCCTCGACCAGCACGCGGCCCTCCTGCAGCACGGTGACGCGCTCGGCGAGCTCGAACAGCGCATCCATGTCGTGATCGATGATGATCATGGTGCGGCCCTGGCTGATCGACTTCAGCAGCTTCACGGTTTCGACGCGTTCGCGCGGGCTCATGCCGGCCAAGGGCTCGTCGAGCAGCAAAAGGCTCGGCGACGTTGCCAGAGCCAGCCCGATCTCGAGCCGCCGCTTCTCGCCATAGGCGAGCTCCGACACGGGCGTATCGGGCCTCGAGGTCAGATTGACCAGCTCGAGCGTCTGCTGCACGCGCTCGGACAGGCCGGGGATGCTGTCGATGCTGCGGAACAGATCGAGCTTGAACTTGCCGCGAAGCGCCGACAGCGCCGCGATCACCAGGTTCTCGCGCACCGTCAGGCCGGCGAACAGCTGGTTGACCTGGTAGCTTTTGGTCAGGCCGAGCTGACAGACGTCGGTGACGTTCATCCCGGTGATGTCGCGGCCGCCAAATACGATGGTGCCCAAGGTCGGGTGGACCTCGCAGGTTAGCATCTTGAAGAAGGTCGATTTGCCGGCGCCGTTCGGGCCGATGATGCCGCGCAGCTCGCCGTGATTGACGGTGAAATCGATACCGCTGTTGGCGAGCAGGCCGCCATAGCGCTTGGTCAGGCCTCGGGCCTGAAGAATGGGACCGGCCAACATGCTGTCGGCGCGGGGCGGCGCAGGTATCGGTGCGGCAACCTCCGCGGCACGGGGTTCGCTTGCCACAGCGACAACCTCGGACGCGCTCTCGTCCGGCTCCTTGGCGCCGCGCTGTCCGGTCAGGAGGCGATAGAGATCGGCGAGGCCGCCGATGATGCCGCGGCGCAGGAAGCAGACCAGCAGCACGAAGACGATGCCGAGCACGAGCTTCCAGGCCGCGCCGAGCCCGAGCGCCGCCTGCAGGAAGTCCTGCAGCGACAGCCAGACCGCGGCGCCGACCAGTGGCCCGAACAGCGTGCCGCGGCCGCCGATCGCCGTCTGCATCACGAGCTGCCCCGAGGTGTCGAAAGTGAACGCGTCGGGCGGCATGAAGGCCTGCAGCACGCCCAGCAGGCCACCGGCAAAACCGGCATAGGCGGCGGCGATCACGAAGGCGGTCAGCTTGTAACCGTGGATGTTGTGGCCGACCGCGGTCGCGCGCAGCGGATTGTCCCTGATCGCGCTGAACACGGCGCCGACCGGCGAACGCACGATGCGCAGCGCGATCACGACGCCGATGAAGTAGCACAGCGCCAGGAACTGGTAGAGCGACCAGCCGGTGGTGAAGTGCAGTGTGGTGAAGCCGAGATTGAAGCTCGGGGTCGGCACGCCGGGCAGCCCGTTCTCGCCGCCAGTGAAGTCCGACAGCGGATTGAACTCGACGAAGAAGAACACCTCCGCGATCGCCACCGTGATCATGGCGAAATAGATGCCGGTGCGGCGCAGCGCGATCAGGCCGATCAGATAGCCCGCGGCGGCCGCCGCGATCATGCCGATGACGAGCGCGAGGACGACGTTCGGAAAGCCGGCGCGGGTCAGCAGCCAGGCGGCGACGAAGCCGCCTGTGCCGTAAAAGGCCGACTGGCCGAACGACAGCAGGCCGGTGAAGCCGAACAGGATGTCGAAGCCGAGCCCGAACAGGCCCCAGACCAGGATCCGGTTCACCGTGTTGGGTGCGAAGCCGAGCCACGGCAGCACGAAGGGCGCGGCGATCAGGCCGGCGGCCGTCAGAAACTCGATCAGGTATGGGCGCTGTTTCAGCATTTAATAATCCGTCGTCATTCGCGGCCCTGCGTGCCGAGCAGGCCGTGCGGTCTGAGCACGAGCACGAGCGTCATCGCCGCGAACGGCATGACGTAGGCGTAACCGGGGTTGAACATCGAGGTGATGCTGATGATCTCGCCGGCGATCAGCCCGCCGAGGATCGCGCCGGGAAACGAACCGACGCCGCCGATCACCACCACCACGAAGGTCTCGACCAGGATGTCGTCGCCGACGCCGGGTGTCAGCGACACCACGGGCGCGTTGATGATTCCGGCGAAGCCCGCGGCCATCGCGCCGATGCCGAACACGATCATGAAGACGCGGTAGACGTTGATGCCGAGCGAATCGACCATCACCGAATCCTCGATGCCGGCGCGCACGATCATGCCGAGCCGGGTGCGGTAGAGGATCAGGAACAGTGCGCCGAGCGCGACCGCGACGATGCCGACGACGGCGAGCCGGTAGGTCGGGTAGAACAGGAAGCCCATCGAGGTGATGCCCTGCAGCAGCGCCGGCGGCGGCACCACCTGCGACTGGCTGGTGAAGATCAGCCGCACGATCTCCACGAAACAGATGCCGAGGCCGAACGTCACCAGCAGCTGGTCCTCATGCGGGCGATGGTAGAAGTGGCGGATGATGATCCGCTCCATCGCGACGCCGAGCGCCATCACGAACAGCGATCCCGCGATCACGGCGAGAATGAACGAGCCGGTGTAGGAATAGGTCACGTATCCGGCGTAGCCGCCGATCATGAACATGGCGCCGTGGGCGAGATTGAGCACCCCGAGCGTGCCGTAGATGATCGTCAGTCCGGAGCTGATCAACGCAAGCAGCGCGCCGAGCGCCAGTCCGTTGAAAAGTTGCGAAACGAAATTTGGCCAGTTGATCATGGCGTGCGTTCAGTCGGCCCAGTCAATGGAGGATGCGTTTCGACACAAAGCGGCGCCGCGGGTCGGGTCGCCCCGCCCACGGCGCCGGGTCGTCCCACGTTGATCAGGTGTAGTCGCCGAGATGGCAGCCGAACGCATCCGGCTTCTGCATCAAGCCGTCGCCGGCGACGATCTCGATCACCTCGTAATAGTCCTCCTTGTTCTTCATCTCCTTTTCCATCTTGCCGCGGACGATGATGACGGGGCGGACGCATTGGTGATCTTCGGGGCGATAATGCACGTCGCCGACCAGCGAAGGGACGGTCTCGCCCTTCTCGTAGGCCTTGATGACGTCGGGCGGATAGAAGCTGCCGGCTTCCTCGACCATGCGGGCCCAGTGCGCGAAGCTGACATAGGCGTTCTCGGCGCCCCATTCCGGCTTGTATCCGAACTTCTTCTCGAAGGTCTCGTTGAACATCTTGGCCAGCGGATACTTGTCCTCGATGGTCCACCAATAGTCGGTCGCGGCGTAGACGCCCTGCATCAGGCCGCCGGTCTCGCGGGCGATGAACGGCACCTGGTAGGGCACCACGAGCTTCATCTTGTCGAGCACGCCGAACTGCTTGGCCTGCTGCGTCGACAGCACGGCGTCGTGGCCCCAGTTGACGTTGATCAGCACGTCGGCACCGGAATTCGCGACATTGAGCAGATATGACGAATAGTCGGGTGCGCCGAGCGGCGACACCTGGTTGGTGACGGTGGTCCAGCCCGCCTCGGCGAGGCGGTCCTGCATCGACTTGGTCACCGTGTGGCCATAGGTGTAGTCGGGCGTCAGATAGGCGGCCTTCTTGTTCTTGCCGAACTGCTTGATCAGCACCGGCGCGATCGCAGCCGCGGCAGTCTGGCCGAAGAAGTTCTGGCGAAAGCCGTAGCGCACGCAATCCTTGCCGGTGGTGTCGTTGGAGCCGGAGATGCCGCAAACGAAGATCACCTTCTCGCGCTGGGCCAGCTTGTTCAGCGCGACCGCGACCGCACTCGACGTGCCGCCGGTGATCATCACCGCCTTGTTCTCGCTGATGAAGCGCTGCTGCGCCTGCACGGCCTCGTTCGGCTTCGCCGCGGAATCCGCAACGCCGAACTTCAGGTCCTTGCCGAGCACGCCCTTTGAGGTCTTCGGCGAGATTTTCTTGATCAGCTCGTGGCCGCTGTTGATGTGCTCGATCGCGAGCTGATAGCCCTTGAGCTCATCCTCGCCCTGCACCGCATAGGTGCCGGTGCGCGGGACCGAGATGCCGATGAAGGCCGAGGAGCCGGACGAGCCGGCGGGAAAGGTCCCGATCGCCGGGTGGTCCTCGGCGAATGCCCGCGACGCGATCGAGGCCGGCAGCACGCTGCCGCCGATCAGGCCGGCACCGGCCTGCAGCAGGGTGCGACGCGAGACGTTCAGTGTTCTGCGCGGCAGGAAATCCTTGGTGCTCATCGCTCACTATCCTCCAATTAAATTGATTTTTGGCGCGCATGTTCATCGGTCGCCGGATCGGATCGATCGGCGGCTGGATGCGCCGGCTGCGATGGAGCAGCCCGTCGCAGCTACAATTCCCCACCGGCATATTTAGTCAATGTCGCCTTTCGTCGAATCATATCGGTCTACGATGGAATTAATGTCGGAATACGATATATCTGGGTTTACCGCCCGGGTGCGGGTCCTGTAGTGAGAGGCGATGATCCACGAGCCTTCAAATCGCGTCGGAAATCCCGGAGAGCACGCCGTGACCGAGGACGGCGGCGCTGAGCAATCGAGCACCCTGAGCATCCGCGCGATCAACGTTCTGAAGGAGTTGTCGGCCGAACTGCTCGACGAAGTGCCGCCAAAGCTGGGCTGGACGCCGCCGGACGATCTGCTTCGCCTGCTCACGGCGCGCCATCTTGCGACCGCGCGAAACTGCGGACAGCAAACCATGCGTGAGATCATCGATTGGGCCGAGACGCGCGGGATATCGATCCCGGCGCCGCATCATACCGGCAAATCGCTGTCGGAGGTCTGGGGCGATCTGGTCGAGCGTGCCTCGGCCGGGCATCTCACCAAGAGCGAGATCACCGAGGCGCTGGAGAGGTCGATCCGCCGCCGGAGCCCGCGGATTCCGGTCGCCTTCCAGATCGTGCTGCTGAAGATCTTGAGTTCGAGCTACGATCACTGGCCGCAGCCGTGATGCCACCCGGCCGCGCCACTCGACCGTCAAACCGTTGAAAACATGAGTGCAAAGGCGGCCGGTAGGATGGTCCGCCGGGCCTGGACTTGATAGCGTCGCACCGCTCCTGCCGTCCGGCGGAGCGAGCCGGGAGCAGGACCAGCGAATGCCTCAATCGAAGCAGCGGCGCGCGCCGGCCGCGACCGCAAAGCGCAGCGCCGCGGCCGCGACGGTCGATTACCCGGCGCTGGCGCGGTTTCGCTACCAGCTGCGCAGCTTCCTTGCGTTCAGCGAACAGGCGGCCCAGCAAGCCGGGTTGACGCCGCAGCAGCATCAGGCGCTGCTCGCCATCAAGGGATTCTCCGGCGAAGAGCCAACCACTGTCGGCGATATCGCCCGCTATTTGCTGATCCGCCATCACACCGCGGTCGAGCTGGTCAACCGGATGACGAAGCTCGGACTGTTGACGCGGGCGGTCGATGCCGCCGACGGCCGGCGTGTTCTGGTGACGCTGACGGCGCAGGGCGAGCGCAAGCTGCAAGCGCTGTCGAAGATTCACCTCGAGGAGCTGACCACGGCCGGTCCGGCGCTCGGCAAGATCCTGCGCCACTTCAGGCAGTCGCAAAAACGCTAGAGCATTTTCGGTTCTGATTGAATCAGAACCGAAGCTCCAGCTGCTTGTTTTGACGCGTTTTCTTCACGCGAACCGGTGTCCACTTCGCTCGAAAACGCTAGCGCTCACGCCGCCGCGCCCTGCGCCGCGAGCTGCGCGGCCTGGTGCTCGGTGGTCAGCGCATCGATCAGCTCGCCAAGCGCCTCGCCCGCGATCACCTGCGGCAGCTTGTAGAGCGTCAGATTGATGCGGTGGTCGGTGACCCTCCCTTGCGGGAAATTATAGGTGCGGATGCGCTCCGAGCGGTCGCCGGAGCCGACCTTCTCCTTGCGGTCGGCGGAGCGCGCGGCTTCGACGCGCTGGCGCTCGGCGTCATAGATGCGCGAACGCAATATGTTCATCGCCGACGCCCGGTTTTTGTGCTGCGAGCGGCTGTCCTGCATCATCACCACGATGCCGGTCGGCAGATGGGTGATGCGGATCGCCGATTCGGTCTTGTTGACGTGCTGACCGCCGGCGCCGCCCGCGCGCATGGTCTCGATCCTCAGATCGTCGTTCTTGATGTCGACGTCGACGTCCTCGACCTCCGGCAGCACCGCGACGGTCGCGGCCGAGGTGTGGATGCGGCCCTGCGTCTCGGTGTCGGGCACGCGCTGCACGCGGTGCACGCCGGACTCGAATTTCAGCTTGGCGAAGGCGCCGCGGCCCTGCACCTCGGCGATGATTTCCTTGTAGCCGCCGACGGTGCCTTCGCTCGCCGAAATCACCTCGACCTTCCAGCCCTGCAGGCCGGCGAAGCGCTCATACATCCGGAACAGGTCGCCGGCGAACAGCGAGGCCTCGTCGCCGCCGGTGCCGGCGCGGATTTCCAGCACCACGTTGCGGTCGTCCATCGCGTCCTTGGGCAACAGCGCGATCCGGATATTCTGCTCGAGCTCGCCGATGCGCGCCTGCAGCGTTTCCAGCTCGGCTTCCGCCATGCCGCGCATCTCGGGGTCGGTCCCCGCATCCGCCAGCATCGCCTCGGTATCGGCAAGCTCCGAGCGGGCGGAGCGATAGAGCTTCACCGCGTCGATCAACGGATGGAGCTCGGCGAGCTCGCGCGTGATCTGCACATAGCGCTCGGAATTGACCTGGCCGAGCAGCTCGGCTTCGAGCGAGGCATGATGGGCGAGCAGAACGTCGAGTTTGGCTTCGGGTAGCATGGTGGTGTCTCGAATTGCGGGAGGCGAGAAAGTGCGGCAGCGGCGACGACAGCGTCGCTACAAGGCCAGCCCCTCGGTTTCCGCAAATTTCGTCAGCGCCGCGCGGATCGACACGCTGCCGACCGGCGCGTCGAGCAGCGGATTGATCATCGCCTCGGCCTTCGTGGCGTCGAGGTCGAGGATCATCGCCTTGACCGGGCCGTGCGCAGTTGCTGACAATGAAAGCGAACGGTAGCCAAGCGCGATCAGCGCCAGCGCGCCGATCGGTTTCGAGGCCATCTCGCCGCACAGCGAGGCGGCTTTCTTCGCGGTCTTGGCCTTGCGCACGATGTCGCGCAGCGCGCGCAGGATCGGCGCCGACAGGATGTCGAAGCGTTCGGAGACCTTGGCGTTGCCGCGGTCGACCGCAAACAGGAACTGGAACAGGTCGTTGGAGCCGACCGAGACGAAGTCGACCTTCTTCAGGAGCTCGTCGAGCTGGTAGAGCAGGGCCGGCACTTCCACCATGGTGCCGATATCGATGCGCTCGGGCAGCGAATGGCCATGCTGGCGCAGATAGGTCAGCTCGCGCTCGACGATCGCCTTGGCCTGGTCGAACTCGGCGATCTCGGAAATCATCGGGAACATGATCTTCAGCGCACGGCCGCCGCCGGCGCGCAGCAGCGCGCGGATCTGGCCGCGCAACAGGCCGGGGCGGTCGAGGCCGAGCCGGATCGCGCGCCAGCCGAGCGCGGGATTTTCCTCGGTCACGGTCTCCATATAGGGCAGCGCCTTGTCGCCGCCGATGTCGAGCGTGCGGAAGGTGACGGGCTTGGTGCCCGCGGCGTCGAGCACGGTGCGATAGAGCGCGAGCTGGTCGCTCGAGCGCGGCAGGCTCGGGCTCACCATGAACTGCAGTTCGGTACGGAACAGGCCGATGCCGGCGCTGCCGGTGTCCTCGATATGCGGCAGGTCGATGGTGAGGCCGGCATTGATCAGAAGCTCGACCGGCTGGCCGTCCTTGGTCACGCACGCCTTGTCGCGCAGCGCCGAATATTGCGCCTGCCGCCGCGCCCGGAAGCGGACGCGCTCGGCGTAGGCCGATTCGATCTCGGCGGAGGGACGGACATAGATCTCGCCGGAAATGCCGTCGACGATGATGGCGTCGCCCGGATCGGCGATGCCGGGCGCGTTCGGCACTTCGCCGACCGCGGGAATGCCGAGCGCGCGCGCCACGATCGAGACGTGGGAGTTCGCGGTGCCTTCCTCCAGCACCAGGCCGCGCAGCCGCTTGCGGTCGTAGTCGAGCAGCGCCGCGGGACCCATCGCGCGGGCGATCAGGATGGCGTTGTCGGGCAGCTGCTCGCGCGACGGCGCATGGTCCTGGCCGACCAGCTGCCGCATCAGGCGGTGGCCGAGATCCTCGAGGTCGTGCAGCCGGTCGCGCAGATAGGGATCGGTCGAGCGCAGCATGCGGGCGCGGGTATCGGACTGCACGCGTTCGACGGCGGCTTCCGCGGTGAGGCCGGTGGCGACCGCTTCATGCAGCTTGTGCGACCAGCCCTGGTCGTTGGCGAACATGCGGTAGGCTTCCAGCACCTCGCGGTGCTCGCCGCCTTCGGCGACGTCGCCGCGCTCCAGCATGCGGTCGAGATCGGCGCGCAGATTGGCCAGCGCGGTGTCGAGCCGCTTGACCTCCTTCGGCAGGTCCTCGGCGATGTAGTTGGTGATGACGACGCGCGGCTCGTGCAGCACGACATGGCCGAGCGCGATGCCGTCGGAGAGCACCGCGCCGGTCTTGTGCAGCGAGTGCCGTGCGGCGGGCTCGGCGCCGGGCTGGGCCAGCGCGGCAAGCTCGCCGGAGGCGATCATCTCCGCCAGCACCATGGCGGTGGTCTGCAGCGCCTCGACCTCTTCCTCGACATAGGTGCGCTTGGCGCGGTTCTGCACCACCAGCACGCCGAGCGTGTTGCCGGCGCGCAGGATCGGCACGCCGAGGAACGAGTGGTAGGCCTCTTCGCCGGTTTCCGGGCGGTAGGCGAAGGCCGGATGGCTTTGCGCGTCGGACAAATTGAGCGGCGTCGCCTCGCTGGCGACGAGGCCGACCAGGCCCTCATGCGCGCTCATCACGGTGCGGTGCACGGCGTCGCGGTTCAGACCTTCGGTGGCGTAGAGTTCGAGCGTGTTGTCGACGCGCAGCACGTAGCAGGAGCAGACCTCGGCCACCATGTTGGCCGCGATCAGCACCACGATCTTGTCGAGGCGCTCCTGGGCGGAGACTTGCTCCGCCATGGTTTCGCGGAGCCGTCTCAACAGGATGCGGGGGCCTCCCGACGCGCTCCGCATATGCTTCAATCCCTCCCCACGAGGCCGGCGCACCGGGCCGGCCGGCCGCTGGCGCAAAACTCGTCAAAAACAACAATTTTAGTCATTCGGCGTCGCCGCTCGCGCCAGTTCCCGCCGATTCGGGATCGCTGAAACTGTGCCACAGTTTGCGACAGCCCACCTGACTGGCCGTATAGCCAATCGAGGCTCGCTTTGCCAAGCAAAACGCCTGCCAGTAGCAAATAACGTCTGCGTCAGCTCAATGCTGCGCCCGCTAAGAGAAATTCTAACTCCGGGACGGGGGTACTGGAGACCGCCTGTTCCGAGTGTGAGGGGCCGGGGCCATCCGCTCGTCATTCCGGGGCGCGCCCCTTGGCGCGAGCCCGGAATCCATCGGGCCGCAAGCCAAGCGGTGGAATGGATTCCGGGCTCCCGCTTCGCGGGCCCCGGAATGACGAGGGCTGCTTTGCTAACCCTACGCCTGATCCAGCCCGTACAGGGTGTGCAGCGTGCGCACCGCGAGTTCGGTGTAGGCGGCGTCGATCAGGACCGAGAACTTGATCTCGGAGGTGGTGATGGCGCGGATGTTGATGTTGCGCTCGGCCAGCGCCTTGAACGCCTTCGCGGCGACGCCGGCGTGGCTGCGCATGCCGCTGCCGATCACCGAGACCTTGGCGACGTCGGTCGCGGTGTCGAGCCTGATGTAGCCGATCTTGGCCTTGGCGGAGGTGATCGTGTCCTTGGCGCGATTATAGTCGGTGGCCGGCACGGTGAAGGTGAGGTCGGTGGTCTTGCCGTCCTCGGACACGTTCTGCACGATCATGTCGACATTGATGTTGGCATCCGCGAGCGGCCCGAAGATCGCCGCGGCCACGCCGGGCTTGTCCTCGATCTGGCGCACGGAAATCTGGGCTTCGTCCTTGGAGAAGGCGATGCCGGTGACGACGTGCATTTCCATGATTTCCTCCTCGCTGCAGATCAGCGTGCCCGGCGGCGTGCCGTGCGGGTCGATATCCTCAGGCTTGTCGAAGCTGGAGCGCACGAAGATCGGCATGTTGTGCACCATGCCGAGTTCCACCGAGCGAACCTGCAGCACCTTGGCGCCTTGCGAGGCCAGCTCCAGCATGTCCTCGAACGCGATCTTGTCGAGCCGGCGCGCTTTCGGCACCACGCGGGGGTCGGTGGTGTAGACGCCGTCGACGTCGGTGTAGATGTCGCAGCGGTCGGCGCGCAGCGCGGCCGCGATCGCCACCGCCGAAGTGTCCGAACCGCCGCGGCCGAGCGTGGTGATGCGGCCGGTCTGCGGATTGATGCCCTGGAAGCCGGCGATGACAGCGACTTCCTTGCGCTCCTTGAAGCGGGTGATGATCTCGGTGCCGTCGATGTCGAGGATGCGCGCCGAGGCATGCGCTTCCGAGGTCTTGATCGGGATCTGCCAGCCCTGCCAGGAGCGCGCCTGGATCCCGATGCCCTGCAGCACGATCGCGAGCAGCCCGGAGGTGACCTGTTCGCCGGAGGCGACCACCGCGTCATATTCGCGCGCGTCGTGCATCGGCGAGGCGTCGGTGCACCAGCCGACCAGTTCGTTGGTCTTGCCGGACATCGCGGAGACGACGACGGCGACCTCGTGGCCCGCGTCGACCTCGCGCTTCACATGCTGCGCGACATTGCGGATGCGATCGATATTGGCGACGGACGTACCGCCGAATTTCATCACGAGGCGGCCCATGACGACGCGTCTATTCCTTTAAGAGGATAAGTAGGTTAACCCACGCCGAAAACCGCAAGCGCGGGGACCGAAAGGCGCGTATACATAGCGCCGCGCCCGGGGGCAAGCCGCTTCCTGGGGGTCCCTTGAGGGTCTTTTGGGGTGTTTCTACCGGTTGCGGGCGGGCTGTTGCGCGAGGGTAACGCAAGGGTAGCGCGAGGGTAATTCGAAGGCGGATCGGATGGGGCGTTACATCGACGAAATCCTGCAGCCTGGCGAGAAGGTGCTGTATTCCACCAACGCGCACTGGATGTTCTATCTGCCGGCGATCGGGGCCTGGATCGTGGTGCTGGTGCTCCTGATCCTGTCGCGGATGACGGCGGTCGACGGCCTCACCCTGGCCTGCCTGGCGGCGGCTGCAGTGGTCGCCGTTGCGGCACTCTACTGGACCGTCACGGCCTGGTTCCATCGCTGGACCACGGAAACCGACGTCACCAATTTCCGCGTGGTGCACAAGAGCGGCTTCATCAAGCGGCGCACCTTCGAGATGAGCCTCGACAAGGTCGAGAGCGTCGACGTCAACCAGAGCATCATGGGGCGGCTGCTCAATTATGGCGACGTCACCATTCGCGGCGTCGGCGAGGGCATCGAGACCATCAAGACCATCGCCTCGCCGCTATCGTTCCGCAATTCGATCACCGCGCGATAGGGGCGCGCGCAATCATGGCCACAACGCTTTCCAACGCCTCCGCCAACTCGGTCGATCCGGCCGAGGTCGCGAAGTTCTCGAAACTGTCGGATGAATGGTGGGATCCGCACGGCAAGATGGCGCCGCTGCACAAGATCAATCCGCTGCGCCTGACCTATATCCGCGACGCCGCCTGCCGCAAGTTCGAGCGCAACGCCAAGAGCCTGAACTGCCTGTCCGGCCTGCGCCTGCTCGACATCGGCTGCGGCGCCGGGCTGCTGTGCGAGCCGTTCACGCGGTTAGGGGCCCAGGTGATCGGGATCGATCCATCCGCCACCAACATATCAGCGGCCAGGCTGCACGCCGACAAGGGTCATCTGTCGATCGACTACCGCTGCACCACGATCGAGGAGATGGACGTGCGCGAGCGCTTCGACATCGTGCTGGCGATGGAGGTGGTCGAGCATGTCGTCGATGTCGGCGCCTTCGTCAAGCGCTGCACGGCGATGCTCAAGCCCGGCGGGCTGATGGTGGTCTCGACCTTGAATCGCAACTGGAAGAGCTTTGCGCTGGCGATCGTCGGCGCCGAATATGTGCTGCGCTGGCTGCCGCGCGGCACCCATGAGTGGAGCAAGTTCGTCACCCCGGCCGAGCTCGAGCGCTATCTCGGCGACGCCGGTCTCACCGTCACCGAGCAGGCCGGCGTGGTCTACAACCCGATCGCCGACAAATGGAGCGTCTCGTCCGACATGGACGTGAACTACATGGTGGTGGCGGAGGAGGTGTGAGCTGAAGGTCTCGGCCACACGATAGGTGTCGTCCCTGCTTTCGCAGGGAAGACAGCGAGTTTGAGGCGGGCGCCCAGCCCTGTCATGCGGCGCGTCGGTTGACCGCACGCGCCGCGCCGGGCACGCTGCGCGCGTACTCCCGCCCAGGCACACTTCCCTTATCCCGCATGCTCACGATCGCCTCGCTCTGGATCCCCTTCACCATCGTCGCTGCGTTCGGGCAGGTGGCGCGCAATGCGATGCAGCGGCATCTGACCGGGCCGCTCGGGACCTGGGGCGCGACCAATATCCGCTTCCTGTTCGGCCTGCCGTTCTCGGTGGTGTTCTTCGCGCTGGCGGTGCTGCTGACCGGCGATGCCGTGCCGTGGCCGGCGTCGTCGTTCTGGCCGTGGCTGCTGTCCGGCGCGCTGAGCCAGATCGTCGGCACCGGCTTCATGCTGCTGGCGATGAACGACCGCTCCTTCGTGGTGACCACGGCCTACATGAAGACCGAGGCGATCCAGACCGCGATCTTCGGCTTCATCTTCCTCGGCGACCATCTCACGACGCCTAAGGTGATCGCGATCGTGATCGCCACGGTCGGTGTCGTCATCACCGCGCTGCGGCCCGGCGGACAGAAGAGTTTTGGCGACCTGCGCCCGACCGTGCTCGGCCTCGGCGCGGCCGCGGTGTTCGCGATCTCGGCGGTGAGCTTTCGCGGCGCGATCATTGCCGTGCCGTCGGTCTCGTTCGTGACGGCGGCCTCCTACACGCTGATGTGGAGCCTGTTCGTCCAGACGCTGATCCTGTCGGTCTATCTGTTGCTGCGCGCGCCCGACGTGCTGCGGAAAATCCTCGGCCTGTGGCGGCCCTCGATGTTCGCGGGCTTCATGGGTGCGTTCTCCTCGCAGTTCTGGTTTTTGGCCTTCGCGCTCACCGCCGCCGCCAATGTGCGCACGCTGGCGCTGATCGAGGTGCTGTTCGCGCAGGGCGTGGCGTATTTCTCGCTCAAGCAGCCGTTCTCGTTGCGTGAGGTGTTCGGCATTGTCCTGATCGTGATCGGCGTCGCGCTGCTGATCGCGGCGTAGGTCAGCCCTTCACCGCGATCAGCACCGCGCCGGCCGAGATCAGCGCGATCCCGAGCCAGCCATAGGCCGAGGGGCGCTCGCCGAGGAAGACGGCGCCGAACAGCGCCACCAGCACCACGCTGAGCTTGTCGATCGGCGCCACCAGCGTCGCCGGGCCGAGCTTGAGCGCGCGGAAATAGCAGATCCACGAGGCGCCGGTGCCGAGCCCCGACAGCAGCAGGAACAGCCAGGTTTTGGCCGAGATCGGCCCGGACTGGGTGAACTGTCCGGTCGCGAACAGGATCGCCGATAGCGTGATCAGCACGATCACGGTGCGGATCAGCGTGGCGAGATCGGAATTGATGCCCTCGACGCCGACCTTGGCGAAGATCGCGGTCAGCGCCGCGAAGATGGCCGAAAGAAACGCCCAGACCTGCCAGGAGGGAAATGTCTCGGGGGTCATTCGGGGGCTCGCCGGTTTAGCCCACCCGTCATTGCGAGCGAAGCGAAGCAATCCATAGCGCAACAAGCATGAAGCTGGATTGCTTCGTCGCTTCGCTCCTCGCAATGACGAGAGCGAAACGGTGCGCGTCAGTTCCTGTCTTCCGGCAGCGTCGGCAGCGGCGAGACTTCGACGCCCTCGTCGATCAGCGCGCGCGCCTCTTCGGGCGAGGCCTCGCCATAGATCGGCCGATGCTCGATATCGCCGTAATGCATCTTGCGCGCCTCGTTGGGGAAGCGCTCGCCGACATTGTCGGCGTTCTTGACGATGTGGTCGCGCAGCTCCTTCAGCTTGGCGCGCAATTCGCGTTCCTGCGCCATCATCAGCGACGTCGATTCGCCGGCGGGTGCCTCGGCGGGGGCAGGCGACGCTGCGGGGGCTGGCTGAGCCTTTTCGCGGCCCTTCTTGCCGATGATCTGCGGCGCCATGATCGCGCGCTCGACCTTGCTCGACCCGCAGGCCGGGCAATCGATTAAATGACGCCGCTCCTGCGATTCATAGGCCGAGGAGCTTTGGAACCAGCTCTCGAACTGATGGCCGTGCTCGCAGCGCAGCGTGTAGCGGATCATGCCGAACCCCGGACCAGGTGCAGATGTTCCGGGCCCGCCTTGGGGTCGGCGATGCCGAAACGCCTGCCGTGCTGCAGCGAGGGAATGGTCTTGCGCGCGGTCTCGACCTTGGCGGGATCGATTTCGGCCAGGAACACGCCCGGCTCGACGCCACCCTCGGCGAGGATCTCGCCCCAGGGGTCGATGATCAGCGAATGGCCGAAGGTCTCGCGCTTGTTCTCATGCAGGCCGGCTTGCGCCGCGGCGAACACGAAGCAGCCGGTCTCGATGGCGCGGGCGCGCAGCAGCGTGTGCCAATGCGCCTCGCCGGTCTTGCGGGTGAAGGCGGACGGCACCGTGAGGAAGGAGGCGCCGGCCTCGGCCAGCGCGCGGTAGAGCGCCGGGAAGCGCACGTCGTAGCAGATCGTCAATCCGATCCGGCCCCAGGGCAGGTCAGAGATCACCGCGGTCTCGCCGGGCTGGTAATTGGCCGATTCGCGATAGCTCTCGCCGCCCGGCAGATCGATATCGAACATGTGGATCTTGTCGTAGCTCGCGAGCACATTGCCCTCGGGCCCGATCAGGAACGAGCGGTTCACCGCCTTCTCCGGCGAATAGCGCAGCGCCAGCGAACCGATATGCAGATGGATCTTCAATTCGGCGGCGAGCGCGCGGTAGGCCTGCAGCGACTTGTCGTCCTCTTCGCTCGCTAAGTGCTCGAACAGCGCCTTGCGGTTCAGCTGCATCATGTTGCTGACCTCAGGGGTCAGCACGTAGTTGGCGCCCTGCGCCGCGGCTTCGCGGATCAGCCGCGTGCCCTGCTCCAGGCTCGGCTCCGGCAGCAGCCCGGTGCGCATCTGCACCATGGCGGCGGTGAAAGTGGTGCTGTCGGCCATCAGGCGCCGCCTCCGTTGCTGAGCAGGCGGTCGAGCTTGCCCTCGCGGTCGAGCGCGTAGAGCTCGTCGCAGCCGCCGACATGGGTCTTGTCGATGAAGATCTGCGGAAAGGTCGTGCCGGCCCCGGCCCGGTCGTACATCTCGTCGCGATAGGCCGGGTTGCTGGCGACGCTCAATTCGGTGAACGCGGCGTTCTTGCGGGTCAGCAACGATTTGGCCGCGGTGCAATAACCGCAGCCCGGGCGGGTGTAGATTTCGATGGCAGCGGTCATGGTGCGCTCGGTTGAACCAGAATACGAGATTATATGGGAGCGCGGTGGGTATCGACAACCCGGGCGAACACCAGCACGTCGACCTGCGACGCCTTGGCCCGCAGCAGCGCCCGCGCGCAGGCATCGACTGTCGCGCCCGAGGTCAGGACGTCGTCGACCAGGATCACGCGGCGGCCCTGGATCTCAGCTTTGCGTTCGGCGGCGACCCCGAATGCGCCCTGCACATTGCTGGCGCGGTCCTTGCGCGACAGCCCGATCTGCTGCTCGGTGGCGCGGACGCGCCGCAGCGCCTCGGACACCATTTTGACGCCGCTCTGGCGCGCGATCACCTTGGCGAGCGCGCCGGACTGGTTGTAGCGCCGGCTCCAGCCGCGCCGCCAGTGCAGGGGAACCGGCACCAGCATGTCGGCCTCTTGCAGCAATTCCTTCCCCGCGCGCGCCATCCATCGGCCCATTGTTGGCGCCAGATCGGTGCGATCCTGGTATTTCAACGCGTGCACCAGCGTGCGCGCGACGTCGTCATAGCGCACCGCGGCGCGGGCGCGGTGGTAGGACGGCGGATTGGCGATCGCCTCCATCGACAGCAGCTCGGGCCCGGGGTCATAGACGAAGGGAATGCCGAGCCGCGGGCAGAACGGCTGTGCGATGAACGACAATTTGGCCCAGCACGCCGCACAGACGCCCTCGCCATGAACCGGCTCGCGGCAGGACACGCACAGCGTCGGCAGCGCGATGTCGAGCGCCAGCCGCGCGGTGCGCAGCCACGCGCCCCCGACCGCGCCGAGCGCGCTGCGCAAATGGCTTGCAACGGAGCGTGTCGGTGATGCCTCGGCGTCCATGGAAGTCGAGGCTAGCGTTTGAGCCGCGTTGGCTCAAGGCGCATTGCCTGCGACCGCGGTCCGGCGTAACCAGCCGGCATGGCACCGACCCCGGCAACTGCCCCCATTCTGTTCGATCGCGCCTTGCTCGGTGCGCGGCTTGCGCGCGCGCGGCGCGAGGGGGCGGCGACATTTTTGCTCGAGCGCGCCACGGAGGACATGGCAGACCGCTTGCAGGCGGTGTCGCGCAGCTTTTCCTCAGGCGTCGACGTCTGGACGCCGGGCGACGGGCTCGCGGACGCCTTGCGCGGGCGGGTCGCCTCGGTTGATGCGATCGGCTTTGCTGAGGCGGAGTCGCTCGGCCTGCCGCCGGAATCGCGCGATCTCGCGGTCTCTGCGCTCGCCTTCCAGTTCGTCAACGATCTGCCGGGCGTGCTGGCGCAGATCCGGCGCGCGCTGAAGCCGGACGGGCTCTTGCTCGCGGCGATGCTCGGCGGCGACACGCTGACCGAGCTCAGGCAAAGTTTTGCCGTGGCGGAGGCCGAATGCGAGGGCGGGCTGTCGCCGCGCGTCGCGCCGTTCGCCGATCTGCGCGACATCGGCGCGCTGTTGCAGCGGGCCGGCTTCGCGCTGCCGGTCACCGACGTCGACCGCGTCGTGGTGCGCTATGCCAGCGCGTTCGCGCTGATGGCCGATCTCAGGCGCATGGGCGCGACCAACGTGCTGCGCGAGCGCCGTCACACCCCGACCCGCCGCGCCACCATGCTGCGCATGGCGCAAATCTACGGCGAACGCTTCGCCGATCCCGACGGCCGCATCCGCGCCACCTTCGACATCGTCTGGCTCTCCGGCTGGGCGCCGCATGACAGCCAGCCGAAGCCGCTGCGGCCCGGCTCGGCGATGGCGAGTCTTGAAGCGGCGGTGAAGGGCGCGAAGCGTTAGGGACGCGAAGTGCCAGGGCTCCCTCTCCGTTTGCGGGCAGGGCTATCGCATCCGGCTATCGGCCATGACTGGAAACGTCGGCCGAAGCGCGCAACTGCCATACGCCCTGGGGCGAGCGTCCGTCTGTGCGATTTCGGAATATTGGAAGAATACCCGTGAGTTGCCCGAGGCGTCAAGTCGCATGGTCGAACGCCGGCCACCGCCGGCTACTTTGCATGGGGTTGTTTTCGATATTTTGGCAGCGCGCTTCCCTCGCAAGCGGGAGAGGCGAAGAAGACTACAGCAACAAATCGATCAGATGCGGCAGCAGCGGGATGTCCGCGGGCGGCATCGGGTAGTCGCGCAGTTTGTTGGCGCGCACCCAGGCGAGGTTCTGGCCTTCGCGCGCCACGACCATGCCCTCCCAGCGCCGGCAGATGTAAAGCGGCATCAGCAGATGGAAGGTCTCGTAGGCGTGGCTGGCGAAAGTCAGCGGCGCGAGGCACGGCTCGCTCACGGTGATGCCGATCTCCTCGTGCAACTCGCGGATCAACGTCTGTTCCGGACGCTCGCCGGGCTCGATCTTGCCGCCCGGGAATTCCCACAGGCCGGCCAGCGCCTTGCCCGCGGGGCGCTGCGCCAGCAGCACGCGCTTGTCGGCATCGACCAGCGCGCAGGCGACGACGAGGGTTAGCTTGATGTCAGCCATGCGGGGCCAAGGTCCAGATGCGGTGTTGGCGGAGATTCTGTCATTGCGAGCGAAGCGAAGCAATCCATCTCTCTGCACGCTCGAACAGATGGATTGCTTCCGCCTTCGCTAAAGCTACGGCCGACAGGTTGTCGCTTCAGCGTAAAATTGCTTTGCAATTTTGTCGCGAGCTCCTCGCGATGACGGCGATGCTTACGACCTGTAATCGCCGTTGATCGCGACGTATTCCTTGGTGAGGTCGCAGGTCAGCACGCGGTCGCGGGCCTTGCCGAGGCCGAGCGCGACCTTGATCTGGATCTTCGGCGCCTTCATCGCCTCCGACACCTCTTTCTCGTTGTACGACGGATCGCGCGCGCCGCTCTTGGCGACGCGGATGCCGTTGAAGGAGATCGAGAGCTTGTCGCGGTTGGCGGGCTCGCCGGCCTTGCCGACCGCCATCACCACGCGGCCCCAATTGGCGTCCTCGCCGGCGATCGCGGTCTTCACCAGCGGCGAATTGGCGATCGACATCGCGATCTTGCGCGCCGACGGCTTTGTCGTCGCGCCCTCGATCACGACCTCGACCAGCTTGCGCGCGCCTTCGCCGTCGCGCGCCACCTGCTCGGACAAATTGGCGAGGATCTGCTGGAACGCCTTGGTGAACGCCTTCAGGCGCGGGTCGCTGGCGCGCGAGATTTTTGGCGCGCCATTGGCAGCCGCGGCGCCGGTTGCAAACGCCAGCAGCGTGTCCGAGGTCGAGGTATCGCCGTCGATGGTCAGCGCATTGAAGGTGTCCTCGACGCCGGTCTTGAGCAGCGATTGCAGCACCGACGCCGACAGCGGCGCGTCGGTGAAGATGAACGACAGCATGGTCGCCATGTCGGGCATGATCATGCCGGCGCCCTTGGCCATGCCGTTGATCGTCACCTTGGCCTTGCCGAGCTTCACGGTCGCGGTGGCGACCTTCGGGAAGGTGTCGGTGGTCATGATCGCCTTGGCAGCGTCCATCCAGCGATCGGCCGTCGCGGTCTCCGCAAGCTGCGCCAGCACGCCGTCGAACTTGGTGGCGTCGAGCGGCTCGCCGATCACGCCGGTCGAGGCAAGGAACACCTCCGACGTCGAACAGCCGACCGCCTTCGCCGCGATCTGCGCGGTCAGCGCGGTGGACACCTTGCCGGTCTTGCCGGTGAAGGCGTTGGCGTTGCCGGAATTGACCACCAGCGCACGCGCGTTCCCGCCCTTCAGCTTGGCACGGCACCATTCGACCGGCGCCGACGGGCATTTCGACTTGGTGAAGACGCCGGCCACCGTGGTGCCCTTGTCCAGCAGCGCGAGCAGCACGTCGGTACGCCCCTTGTAGCGGATGCCCGCGGCAGCGGTCGCAAGCCGCACACCCGCGATCACGGGCATCTCGGGAACGTCTGGCGGGGCGAGGGGGGAGACGGCGGTGGACATGAGGCGCTTCCGGCTACGGGGAGGGAAGCGCTGCTTATCATCTCGCAGGCCGAAGCGGGAGAGGGCGAAGCCACGATTGCGGCTGTCACTAATTGTTCAAAAAACTTGGTCCGGGCCGCCTCTCACCTCCCCTTGAAAAGAGGAGGTCGCTTTGCTCGTCAGAGCAAAGCGGGTGGGGATCTGTTCCCTCCACAAACAGTGTCGTATGCGGCTGACCCCCATCCCGACCTTCCCCCTTTCAGGGGGAAGGGGAAGAGCTCGCGAGCTGGCTTTATTACGGGCTACACATCACCCCTGAAACGCAAATGGCCGGGACATGCCCGGCCATCGCAACTGCGTCGTCTCGTGACGCTTACTTCTTCGCCGGCGCCATCTTGTTGTCGGCGGGCTTCGGCGCGTCCTTGGCCGCATCCGCCGGCGGGGTCGCCGCGTCGGCCGGCTTGTCCAGGCGCTCGACCTTGGCGGCCTCGCGCAGCTTGGCGACGTAGTCGGCCTGGGCCTTGCGGGTCACATAGGTCTCGATCTGGGCCTTCACCTGCTCGAAGTCGGGCGCCTTGCGGCTGCGCTTTTCCTCAACCTTGATGATGTGCCAGCCGAACTGCGACTTGACCGGATCGGAGATCTTGCCCGGCTCGAGCGAGAAGGCGACCGCGGAGAATTCCGGCACCATCTGCTCCTTGGTGAAGAAGCCGAGGTCGCCGCCGTCGGAGGCGCCGGGATCCTTGGACTTCTTCTTGGCGAGCTCGGCGAAGTCGGCGCCCTTGTCGAGCTCGGCCTTGATCGCCTTGGCCTCGTCCTCGGTCTCGACCAGGATGTGGCGGGCGCGCACCTCCTGCTCGCCGGTGATCTGCTTCGCCGCCTCGTCATAGACCTTCTTCATGGCGTCGTCGGTGGTCGCCGCCTTGCCCTCGCTGGCAAGCAGGCTGTCCATCAACAGGCGGTTGCGGGTGAAGGCGAGGCGCTTCTTGAAGTCGTCATTGTTCTCGATCTTCTTGTCCTCAGCGGCCTTGGACACGATCTTCATGTCGATCAGGAACGACAGCACGTTGTCTTTCTTGGTCGCGGGGTCCATCTGGGCCAGACTCGGGCCGAGTTCCTCCTCGGCGAGCGCCACGTCGCTGGCATGGATCTCGGAACCGTTGACCTTCGCCAGCACCGGGTCGGATTCCGCGGCGCGGACCGGAAGGCCGGCAGCCAGCACTGCGACAAGACAGCCCGTGGCGGCCAGGGTGGCGAGGCCGAGGCGCAGGCCGGTTTTGGTTTCCGGAGGCGAGGTGGTCATGCAAAATCCTTGTCTCAAAGGGGGGGAGCTCGAGCGGGGCGGACACTCGCCCAATCGTGTTACATTGGCAACGCGAAAGTCTTGTCAAAATGATGAATTCCTTGACATCTTGCCAGCGTTGACAACCCCCCGACCGGGCCATATCTCTGGCCAACCGTGTCGGCGGTGAGAGCGCTTATTTTGCTGCGTTTTTCGCCGTTGAACCCAGGATGGCCTGTTTCCCACTCAATTGGCGGAGGAGCCCCGGGTCGGGGCTCGAACCGTAGCGCGTCACGGTGAGTTGATAGGCGATCTGGCGGACCATCTCAGGCTGCAATCCAAGACCTAAATTCAAGACCTAACTCAAGACCGAAGAACAGGAATTTCGCATGATCGGCGCGCTCGCCCGCAAGTTTTTCGGCTCATCCAACGACCGTCGGGTCAAGGGCTATCAGTCCCGCGTCAACGCCATCAACGCGCTTGAGCCCGACCTCGTCAAACTCACCGACGACGAGCTCAAGGGGCGCACCGCCGAATTCAAGCAGCAGCTCGCCGGCGGCAAGACGCTCGACGACATCCTGGTTCCGGCCTTCGCTACGGTGCGCGAGGCGGCCAAGCGGACGCTCGGCCAGCGCCATTTCGACGTTCAGCTGATCGGCGGCATGGTGCTGCACGAGGGCGACATCGCCGAGATGAAGACCGGCGAAGGCAAGACGCTGGTCGCGACGCTCGCGGTCTATCTCAACGCGCTCGCCGGCAAGGGCGTCCATGTCGTCACCGTCAACGACTACCTCGCCCGCCGCGACTCCGCCTGGATGGGCCAGATCTATGCGTTCCTGGGGCTGACCACCGGCGTGATCGTGCACGGCCTCGACGACGCCGAGCGCAAGGCCGCCTATGCCTGCGACATCACGTACGGCACCAACAACGAATACGGCTTCGACTATCTGCGCGACAACATGAAGTACCGCCTGGAGGACATGGTCCAGCGCGAGCACTTCTATGCGATCGTCGACGAAGTGGACTCGATCCTGATCGACGAGGCGCGCACGCCGCTGATCATCTCCGGCCCGCTCGACGACCGTTCGGATTTCTACAACACCATCGACACCTTCATGCCGAAGCTCGCCAAGAAGGACGACTACGAGGTCGACGAGAAGCAGCGCACGGTGACGCTGACCGAAGGCGGCATGGAGAAGCTCGAGAACTTGCTGCGCGACGCCGGCCAGCTCAAGGGCGAGTCGCTGTACGACGTCGAGAACGTCTCCGTCGTGCATCACGTCAACCAGGCGCTGCGCGCGCACACGCTGTTCACCCGCGACAAGGACTACATCGTCCGCGATGACGAGGTCGTCATCATCGACGAGTTCACCGGCCGCATGATGCAGGGCCGCCGCTATTCGGAAGGCCTGCACCAGGCGCTGGAGGCCAAGGAGCACGTCACGGTCCAACCCGAGAACCAGACGCTGGCCTCGATCACCTTCCAGAACTATTTCCGGATGTACCAGAAGCTGTCCGGCATGACCGGCACGGCGCTGACCGAAGCCGACGAACTGTTCGACATCTACAAGCTCGAGGTCGTCGAGATCCCGACCAACCTGCCGGTGGCGCGCCTCGACGAGGACGATGAGGTCTACCGCACCCAGAACGAGAAATACGCCGCGATCCTTGCCGAGATCGAGCGCGCCAACAAGCGGCTGCAGCCGGTGCTGGTCGGCACGGCGTCGATCGAGAAATCGGAAGTGCTGGCCGAGTATCTCAAGAAGCACGGCTACAAGCAGATCGACTTCGGCGCCGAATCCGGCATGGAGAAGCTTTACGCTGCGGCGCGCGCCGGCAAGCCGGCAAAGCTGTTCGCTGTGCTGAACGCCCGCTTCCACGAGCAGGAAGCCTATATCGTCGCGGAAGCCGGCGTGCCGGGCGCGATCACGATCGCGACCAACATGGCCGGCCGCGGCACCGACATCAAGCTCGGCGGCTCGCTCGAGATGCGGATCCAGCAGGAGACCGGAGGAATCACCGACGAGGCCGAGAAGGCCAGGAAGATCGAGCTGATCAAGGCCGACATCGAGCGCTTCCGCGAACTCGTGCTGAAGGCGGAAGAGGATTTCGAGGTCGAGCCTGCCAAGGGCAACAAGCCCGCCAAGACGGTGAAGAAGCCGGGCGGCCTCTACATCATCGGCTCCGAGCGTCACGAATCCCGCCGCATCGACAACCAGCTGCGCGGCCGTTCCGGCCGTCAGGGCGACCCCGGCCGCTCGAAATTCTTCCTGTCGCTGGAAGACGATCTGATGCGCATCTTCGGCTCCGACCGGCTCGACAGCATGCTGCAGCGGCTCGGCCTGCAGGAGGGTGAGGCGATCATCCATCCCTGGATCAACAAGGCGCTCGAGAAGGCGCAGCAGAAGGTCGAGGCGCGCAACTTCGATATCCGCAAGAACCTCTTGAAGTTCGACAACGTCCAGAACGACCAGCGCAAGGTGATCTTCGACCAGCGCGTCGACCTGATGAAGGACGACAGCGTGGTCGAGACCGTGACCGACATGCGCCACGCCTTCGTCGAGGACGTGGTCACCAAGCACATCCCCGAGCATGCCTATGCCGAGCAGTGGGACACCGCGGGCCTCAAGGAAGAGCTGAAGCGCGTGCTCGATGTCGACCTGCCGGTCGACGAATGGGCCAAGGAAGAGGGCATCGCCGACGAGGAGCTGCTCAACCGCATCGAGAACCATGTCGACGAGCGCATGGCGGCGAAGGTCGCGCAATGGGGCCCCGACGTGATGCGCTACGTCGAGAAGACCATCCTGCTGCAGACGCTGGACCATCTCTGGCGCGAGCACCTGATCATGCTCGACCATCTGCGCCAGGTGATCGGCCTGCGCGGCTACGGCCAGCGCGATCCGTTGCAGGAGTACAAGACCGAAGCCTTCAACCTGTTCCAGGAGATGAGCGCGCATCTGCGCGAGGCAGTCACCGCGCAATTGATGCGGGTCGAGATCGTGCCGCCGGAGGAGCCGCCGCAGCCGCTGCCGATGATGGAAGCGCACAAACTCGATCCCAACACCGGCGAGGACGAGTTCGCCCAGGCCCGCCTGACCGAAGCCACCTACGCCCAGGCCTCGCTGGCGCCGGCAATGTCCGCCGCCGACCGCGATCCGAACAACCCCACAAGCTGGGGCAAGGTCGGCCGCAACGAGGACTGCCCCTGCGGGTCAGGCAAGAAGTACAAGCACTGCCACGGGCGGTACGCGTAAGCCGCCGCAGCCAATGACGCGGCGGGCGATTGGCCCGCCGTCGAAGCCGCATCGCCGTCAGCCGGCGTAGGCCTTGTCGAGGTCGGCGATCACGATCTTCTGCATCTTCAGCATCGCCTGCATGACGCGGTCGGCCCTGACACGGTCGGGGTCGCTGAGATAGCGGCCGAGCGCGGATGGGATCACCTGCCAGGACAGGCCGAAGCGGTCCTTGAGCCAGCCGCAGCGCGATTCCTGGCCGCCGTCGGTGAGCTTTTCCCAGAAGTAATCCACCTGCTGCTGGGTCTCGACGCTGAGGAAGAACGACACCGCCTCGTTGAACTTGTGCTGCGGCCCGCCATTGAGCGCGTAGAACCGCTGCCCTTCGAGCTCAAAACTCGCCATGAAGTCGCTGACGGTCTCGATCTCGGCGTTCGGAAACACCGACTTGTAGAACGCGACCGCATCGCGGACGTTGTTGTCGAGCCAGAGGAACGGCGTGATCGAAGGCATGACGGGGTGTCCTCGCTATCTGTGGATCGGGTGGACCTCAAGCGCCCGGGCGCGAAGGCTGCGCCGCGGGCGCGCCCAAAGGACGCAGCACATGGCCGCGTCCCGACATTTGCAGCCGGTCTTTTTTGAGGGTTCGAGAGCGGCCAGGACGGCGCGCCCCGTCGGTGCGTCAGGCCCGTCGCGGCGTCAGTTGGCGCTGCCGATCAGGCTTTCCAGCAGGCGCTTGAGCTCGGTGGTCGACTTGTCGCCATAGCTCTCGACGATGTGCTCTTCCTGGCTCACCGCGAGCGAGTTCAGTCTGCGGCACAGCGCCTTGCCGCGGTCGGAGACGAACATCAGCACCTTGCGGCGATCCTTGGGGTCCTGGACGCGGTAGACCAGGGCGTCCGACACCATGCGGTCGATCATCTTGGTCAGCGTCGGATGGTTGAGCAGCACCGCGTCGGCGAGCTCGCCCATCGAGTGGCCGTTGCCGTCGGATAGAACTTTAAGGATGCGCCATTGCTCGACCGGGACGCCTTCCTTGGCGAGCCGCGTCTCCAACTGCCGGTTGATCTCCCGGTTGGCCTGCGCCAGCAGGTAGGTGAGATGTTCGGTGATCGGGGAATTTTCTTTCGGCGGTTTAGCCACGGCGTGAGACCTGGTTCCTGACCCGGTGAATGAATGTCCGGCAACGCATGCCGTTTCTATATGCACTTCAATTGTTGAATATTCAATATTTTCCCCTAGGATATTCCCCCAACCAAAGGGCGGATGCCGCGACCGCCCGCTGGCTGCGTTGCGTACTGCTTCCCAGACAGGAGTTGGCGTGCTCTCGACGGTCTCTTTTCAGGCGTATGGCGGCTTGCCCGTCGCGCCGCCGCACCTGTTTCGAAGCCCGTCATCCAGCGCGGCCGATCTTGCTTTGACCGTCCGGCCGGGCTCCTCGCGCCGGCGCGGCACCGACGGCAAGCTCCGGATCGGCAATTTCATCACCTTCTCGGGCGCGCCCGGGATCTGGGGACCGATCTCGGCCAACAGCGTCATGCTGGCGATCGCCGAGATCAACAAGCGCGGCGGCATCCGCGGCCGCGAGGTCGAATTGTCGATGTACGACGCCGGCGGTCCGATCGAGGACGTGGTGCGCCGCGCCGAGCGGGCGATCGCCTTCGACGAGATCGACGTGATCATGGGCTCGCACATCAGCGCGGTCCGCCTTGCGCTGCGCAAGGTCACACGCGGCCGTATCCCCTATGTCTACACGCCGGTCTATGAGGGCGGCGAGCGGACGCATGGCGTGATGGCGATCGGCGAGACGCCGCGCGCCGAAAGCCGGCCGGCGATCCACTGGCTCGCCGAGGTCAAGAAGGCGCGGCGCTGGTACCTGATCGGCAGCGACTATGTCTGGCCCTGGCAGGCGCATCGCGCGGTGAAGCGCTACATCAAGGAAGCCGGCGGCCAGGTGGTCGGCGAGGAATTCGTTCCGCTCGGCGAGGACAATCACGAGCCGCATCTGGCGCGCATCCGCGCCGCCAGGCCCGACGTCGTGCTGATCACCCTGATCGGGACCGACAGCATCACCTTCAACCGCGCCTTTGCCGAGGCCGGGCTCGCCGCCACCACGCTGCGTTATGCGGGCGCGATGGACGAGACCGTGATGCTCGGCATCGGGCCCGACGCGACCGAGAACCTGTTCTGCGCCTCCGGCTATTTCGGCTGCGTCGATTCGCGCGCCAATGACGACTTCCGGACCAGCTACCGTGCGATGTTCGGGGCGCACGCGCCGCCGATCGGCTCGGTCGGGCAGTCCAATTACGAGGGCATGCGCTTCCTCGAGGCGGCGGCCAGCCGTGCCCGCTCGCTGTCGCTGGGGCCCTTGCTCGCCGCCGGGCGCAACGTCGTCTACAGCGGCGCGCGCGGCACTGTGACCATTCGCGACGGCCGCGCCGAAATGCCGATCTATCTTGCCGAAGCCGACGGTCTCGACTTCAATGTGATCAAGACGATCTAGAATGGTACCGTCGCCGGTGAGGGCGATGCCGCGCTCGCCGCGGCGGGCCGGTGCCAGACAGGAGCAGGTGTGCATTCGAGGCTCAACGTCATGGCAAGAAACTTGAATTACAGGGGTGGAGGCCTCCCGTTCCCGCCGTCCCTGCTGTTCAGGAACCTGGCGTCGGCGTCCGATCGGGTATTTTCGCCGATGGATCGCGGTGGTTTCGGTCCGCGCGGTGCCCGGAACCGGCTGCGGATCGGCGGCTTCGTCTGTTGCACCGGCTCGCCCGGGATGTGGGGTCCAGCCGCCACCTCGATCGCGCAGCTCGCTGTCGCCGACATCAACCGGCGCGGCGGCATCCTCGGCCGCGAGATCGAGTTCTCGGTCTACGACGCCGGCGGGCCGCTCGACGACGTGCTCGACCGCGCCGAGCAGGCGATCGCGTCCGACGAAGTCGATCTCATCATGGGCTTGCACACCAGCGCGGTGCGCGTCGCGCTGCGCGACCTCATCACTCGCAGCCGCATCCCCTACATCTACACGCCGGTCTATGAGGGCGGCGAGCGGACGCCGGGCGTCATCGCGATCGGCGAGACGCCGCGCTGGCAGAGCCGGCCGTCGATCCACTGGCTGGCCGAGGCGAAGCGTGCCTCGCGCTGGTACCTGATCGGCAGCGATTATGTCTGGCCGTGGCAGTCGCATCGCGCGGTCAAGCGCTACATCAAGGAGACCGGCGGCGAGGTTGTCGGCGAGGAGTTCGTCCCGGTCGGCGAGGACAATCACGAGGCGCATCTGGCGCGGATCCGTGCGGCAAAGCCCGATGTGGTGCTGATCTCGCTGATCGGCACCGACAGCGTGACCTTCAACCGCGCCTTCGCCGATGCCGGGCTCGCCGCCACCACGTTGCGCTTTGCCACCTGTTTCGACGAAACGGCGCTGCTCGGGATCGGCGCTGACAAGACCGAGAACCTATTCTGCGCCTCCGGCTATTTCCCCGGCGCCGGCTCGCAGGCCGGCGACGAATTCAGGGACCGCTATCGCGCGATGTTCGGTCCGTTCGCGCCGCCGGTCGGATCGTGCAGCGAGTCCGCCTATGAAGGATTTTGCCTGCTCGAGGCCGCCGCCAGCCGCGCCGGCACGCTGGAGATGCGGCCGCTGCTCGCGGCAGCTGACAACCTCGTCTACCGCGGCCCGCGCGGGCCCGTGACGGTTCGCAGTGGCCATGCCAGGATGCCGATGTATCTTGCCGAAGCCGACGGCCTCGACTTCAGGGTGGTCAGGGCGATCTGACCTTTCTTACCTCTCCCGCTTGCGGGGGAGGTCGGATTGCATCGAAGATGCAATCCGGGTGGGGGCTCTCTCCACGATACGACTTGTGGCGGCACCCCCACCCCGGCCCTCCCCCGCAAGCGGGAGAGGGGTTTTGCGAAATAATACTTGAAAAGGAAAATATTTCCGTTTTGAATACAGCGACGGGGTGAGCGGTTCGCGCGTGCCAACGCGCCGCTGCTGCCCTGCGCCGAGGGGATCAATTCCAAGTTCAAAAGCTTCAGGAGAGCGCCGTGACCGTCGTCCTTCCCACGCCAACGCAACTTCGTGCCGTCGCCGAGCAGTGTGGCCTGTCCCTGACCGATGAGGACGTGGCCTCGTTCCGCGGCCTGATGCAGGGCTCGATCGATGCCTACAACGTCGTGGCCGCGATGCCGGACGAGCTGCCGGTGGTGAAATATCCGCGCACGCCGGGCTATCGCCCGAGCCCAGAGGAAAACCCGCGCAACGCCTGGTACCGCAAGGCGACCGTGAAGGGCGCGAGTTCCGGCAAGCTCAAGGGCAAGACGGTGGCGCTGAAGGACAATATCATGCTGGCCGGCGTGCCGATGACCAACGGTTCGTCGACGCTGGAAGGCTATATGCCCGATTTCGACGCCACCATCGTCACGCGTATGCTCGACGCCGGCGCCGAGATCGCCGGCAAGGTGCACTGCGAACATTTCTGCCTGTCCGGCGGCAGCCACACCGGGTCCTACGGGCCGGTGCACAATCCGCACAAGATGGGCTATTCGGCCGGCGGCTCGTCGTCGGGTTCCGGTGTCGTGGTCGCGCTCGGCGAGGTCGACATGGCGATCGGCGGCGACCAGGGCGGCTCGATCCGCATGCCGTCCTCGTTCTGCGGCACCTACGGCATGAAGCCGACCTGGGGCCTCGTGCCCTATACCGGCATCATGCCGATCGAGATCTACGTCGACCACACCGGCCCGATGACCGCGACGGTGGAAGACAATGCGCTGCTGCTCGAAGTGATCGCCGGCGACGACGGCTATGACCCGCGCATCAAGGCGCCGAAGGTCGAGCAATACACCAAGGCGCTCGGGGCCGGCGTCAAAGGCATGAAGATCGGCATCCTCAAGGAAGGCTTTGAGCAGCCGACCGCCGAGGCCGCGGTCAACGAAAGCGTCCGCGAGGCGGCCAAGCGCTTCAAGGATCTCGGCGCGTCGGTCGAAAACGTCTCGATCCCGATGCACATGGCCGGCGGTGCGATCTGGACCCCGATCGGCACCGAAGGCCTGACCCAGACCATGATGTTCGGCGACGGCTACGGCCTCAGCCGCTCCGACCTCTATTCGACCTCGCTGATGGACTTCCATCGCGGCTGGCGCCGTCAGGCGGATTCCCTGTCCGAGACCACCAAGCTGTTCATGATGCTCGGCACCTACATCAACAACAATTTCGGTCCGCGCTTCTACGGCAAGGCGCTCAACATCTCCCGCCGGCTGGCCGCGGCCTACGACAAGGCGTTCAAGGATTACGATCTGCTGCTGATGCCGACCACGCCGATGAAGGCGACGAAGTTGCCCGAGGCCAATGCAAGCCGCGAGGAATATGTCGCCCGCGCGCTCGAGATGATCTCCAACACCGCGCCGTTCGACATCACCCATCACCCGGCGATGTCGCTGCCCTGCGGCATGGTCGACGGGCTGCCGGTCGGCCTGATGCTGGTCGGCCGGATGTTCGAGGAGCAGACCATCTACCGCGCCGCGCATGCCTTCGAGCAGGCCGGCGACTGGAAGAAGATGTGAGGCGCCGCTTGTCGCAGACGCACAGGGTACGGATCGGACGCCATGGCCACTAGCTTCGCCGCGGCGTTCGAGATCATCAGCTTCGGCGCGATCATCGTCCTGGTCGTGCTCGGGCTCGGCATCATCGCCAGCATGATGGGCATCTTCAACTTCGCGCAGGGCGAGTTCGTCCTGCTCGGAGCCTATGTGACCTATCTGGCCTACGCCCACGGGGCGCCGGTCTGGGCCGGCATGATCGCCGCGCCCTTTGTGGTTGGCGCGCTCGGCTTCGTGCTCGAGGCGCTGATCATCCGGCGGTTCTACGCCGCGCCGATCGTGGCGATGCTCGGCACCTATGCGCTCGGCCTGATCATCCGCGAAAGCGTGCGCGGCCTGATCGGCGGCTTCTATCTCACGGTGCCGGAGCCGATCGGCGGTTCGATCGACCTCGGCTCGATCCACATCTCGGCCTGGCGCTTCACCATCATCGTGATCACGCTTTTGGTGATGGGCGGCTGCTATCTCTTGCTGGCGCGCACCAGCTTTGGGCTGCGGGTCCGCGCCACGCTGGAGAACCCGGCGCTGGCGCGCGCCTCGGGCATCTCGACGCCCCTGATCTACGGCGCGACCTTCGCGTTCGGCGCGGCGCTGGCCGGACTTGCCGGCGCGCTGATCGTACCGGTGTTCAGCCTCTTTGCCGATCTTGGCATACGATTCCTGATCCAGGGCTTCGTCGCCGTGATGGTCGGCGGGGTCGGCTCCTTCATCGGGCCGGTCGCCGGTGCCGGTCTGATCGGCACGCTCAGCGCGGCGCTGCCATGGGTGATGTCGCCTGTTGTCGCCGACGTCCTCGTCTTCGTGCTCGCCATTGCCTTCATCAAATTCCGGCCGCAAGGCCTCATTGCTGGGAAAGGGGTCTAATCAGATGTCGATTGAACGCATGAACCTTACGCGCCGCCGCTTCATGAGCAACTTTGCCTTCGCGACCGGCGCGCTCGCGACCGGGGTCGGCAGCTGGGTGGTCAGGCCCGACTGGGCCAACGCCGCCGACGGCCCGATCAAGGTCGGCATCGCGACCGATTTGACCGGCCCGATCGCCTATGCCGGCAACGCCGACGCCAACGTCGCCAAGATGGTGATCAAGGAGATCAACGCCGGCGGCGGCCTGCTCGGCCGGCCGCTCGAACTCTATATCGAGGACACCGCCTCGAACGAATCGGTCGCGGTCGGCAATGTCCGCAAGCTGATCCAGCGCGACAAGGTCGACATGGTGCTGGGCGGCATCACCTCGTCGATGCGCAACGCGATCAAGGACCCGATCGTGGCGCGCGGCAAGACGCTCTACATCTACCCGCAGCTCTACGAGGGCAAGGAGTGCACGCCCTATCTGTTCTGCACCGGGCCGACCCGGCGCAGCAATGCGACGAATTCATTCCCTGGCTGATCAAGAACGGCGGCAAGAAGTTCGCGCTGCCGAGCGCCAACTACGTCTGGCCGCACACGCTCAACGTCTACGCCCGCAAGGTGATCGAACAGAACGGCGGCGAGGTCGTGTTCGAGGAATACTACCCGCTCGACCAGGTCGACTTCTCGTCGACCGTCAACCGCATCGTCTCCAACAAGGTCGACGTCGTCTTCAACACCGTGATCCCGCCGGGCGTCGGCCCGTTCTTCAAGCAGCTCTATGAAGCCGGCTTCCTGAAGAACGGCGGGCGGCTCGCCTGCGTCTACTATGACGAGAACACGCTCAACATCAACCAGGCCAACGAGATCGAGGGCCTTGCCAGCTGCCTCGACTATTTCAAGGTGCTGACCAAGGAGAGTCCGTTCGATGCCAAGCTCCAGGCGGCCTATGATAAGGAGTTTCCCGGCAACATCCTGTTCGCCGCTGGCAGCGCCGCAACCGGAACCTATCGCGGCCTCAAGCTGTGGGAAGCGGCGGTCAAGGAAGCCGGCAAGGTCGACCGCGATTCGGTCGCGGCCGCCCTCGACCACGCCAAGATCGCCGAAGGGCCCGGCGGCCCCGCCGAGATGGTTCCCGGCAAGCGTCACTGCAAGATGAAAATGTACACGGCCGTTGCCAAAGGCGGGAACTATGAGATCGTGGCACGCAGCAACGGTCTCGTTGATCCCAAGGAATGCTGAGCGATCGATGAGTGGAGCAAAGCAGGCCGTCGCACGCCTCGGCGAGGAGCCAGATGTCGTGACGGGTGAGGGTACACCGGCCGCAAGCGCGCCGGCGGGACAGGCATCGGCAGGATGGAAAGTCCTGCCGATCGTGGAAGGGCTGGTGCTTTTGATCGCACTGGTCCTGCCGTGGGTGCTTCAGGATTATCTCACGGTGTTCGCCACCCGCGTGGCGATCCTCGCGCTGTTCGCGCTGTCGTTCGACCTGGTGTGGGGCTATGCCGGCATCATGAGCTTCGGCCAGGCGCTGTTCTTTGGTGCCGCGGGCTACGGCGTGGCGCTGATGGCGCGCGACCTCAACGTCACGTCGATCCTGCTGATCCTGCCTGCGGGCGCGCTGATCGGGCTCACCGCGTCGCTGCTGCTCGGCGGCTTCCTCCTGCTCGGGCGTTATCCCTCGAGCGTGATCTTCGTCTCGCTCGGCACCCTGACCGGCTCCTATGCCGCGGACCGGCTGGCGCGCGGCTGGTACTATCTCGGCGGCCAGAACGGCATCCCGTCGATCCCGCCGCTCACGCTCGGCAGCTACGAGCTCGAGGAAGGGCCGGTCTACTACTACATGGTGCTCGGCATCCTGGTCGTCGTCTACCTGCTCAGCCGCTTCCTGGTCCGTTCGCAATTCGGTCTCGCGCTCGCCGGCCTGCGCGAGAACGAGCAGCGCATCGCCTTCTTCGGCTACAAGGCGCAGCACCTGAAGGCGATCATCTTCGCGGTCGGCGGCACCATCGCCGGTCTCGCCGGCAGCCTCTATGCCTTCCACGAAGGCTTCGTCTGGCCCAACATGCTGGGCGTCGTGTTCTCGACCCAGGTCGTGCTTTACGTCTTGTTCGGTGGCTCCGGCACGCTGATCGGCGCCGTGATCGGCACTGTGATCATCGAGGGCGTCAGCTTCTGGCTGTCGGACAATTACCGCGACGTCTGGCCGATCATCCTCGGCGTGCTGCTGCTGCTGGTCATCATGTTCCGCCCGCTCGGGCTGATCTCCTTCGTGCTCGGCGAGCGCGAGCGGGTCGGCAGTTTCGGCAAGGGGCCAAACAAGGGACCAAACAAGTCGCCAAAGGAGACCGGCAATGCCGCTCCTTGAGGCGTCAGGCATCAGCAAGGTGTACGGCAAGCTCACCGCGCTGGACGGCGCAGGCTTGACCGTCGGCGAGAACGAGTTTCACGGCCTGATCGGCCCCAACGGCTCGGGCAAGAGCACGCTGATGAAATGCGTCGCCGGCGCCGAGGTGCCGACCACGGGCAAGGTGTCCTTCATCAACGCCGACATCACCGCGTTCACACCGACCGAGCGCGCCCGCGCAGGCATGAGCCTGAAATTCCAGATCACCTCGGTGCTGCCGACGCTGACGCTGTACGACAACATCCTGCTGGCGCTGCAGGCACAGTCCTCGCTGTTCGATCTGGTGCTGTCGCGCACCCGCAAGAGCCTGCACGATCAGGTGATGACGATGCTGACCCAGTTCCGCCTCGCCGACCGCGCGCATGATGCCGCCGCGGCGCTGTCGCACGGCCAGCAGCAATGGCTCGAGATCGCGATGGCGCTCGCCGGCAAGCCGCGGCTGCTGCTGCTGGACGAGCCGACCGGCGGCATGAGCCTCGAGGAGCGCCGCGTCACCGGCGAGCTGCTGCAGCCGATCAAGCAGCATTGCTCGCTCGTCATTGTCGAACACGACCTCGATTTCATCCGCGACATCTGCGACCGCCTCACCGTGCTCGACCAGGGCAAGGTGCTGGCGTCGGGCACCGTCGCGGAAATCCAGGCCAACAAGAGTGTCCAGGAGATTTATCTTCGCCGTGCCTGACCAGTCCTTCCTCGATATCAGGCATCTCGATGCCGGTTATGGCCGCAGCCAGGTTCTGTTCGATGTCAACATCGGCATTCCCTGGCGCGGCGGCGTCGCGGTGCTCGGCCGCAACGGCGCCGGCAAGACCACGCTGATGAAGACCATCGTCGGCGAGCTCGCAAGCTCGCAAGGCGAATTGTTCTTCGACGGCCGCGACATCACCCGGCGCCGCACCGAGGAGCGGGTGCGCTCCGGCATCGGCTATGTACCGCAGGAGCATTCGGTGTTCGCCCGCCTTTCGGTGCGCGACAATCTCGCGGTCGGCTCGCTGTCCAATTCGGATGCCAGCGCGGTCGATCGCGTGCTGGCGATCTTCCCGAAGCTCGGCCAGCGCCTCGACCAGCCGGCCGGCACGCTGTCCGGCGGCGAACGCAAGATGCTGGCGATCGGCCGCGCCATGCTCGGCAATCCAAGACTGCTGCTGCTGGACGAGCCGACCGAAGGCGTCTGGATCGGCGTCATCGAGGAGATCACCGAGCGGCTGATCGAGCTCGCCAAGAGCATTTCGGTCGTGATCGTCGAGCAGCATCTCGACCTCGCGCTGCGCGTCGCCGACTATGCCTATGTGCTGGACCGCGGCCGCGTCGCGCTGCAGGGCGGCGCGGGCGAGGTGCGCAACGATCCGGAACTGCTGCGGTATCTGGCGCCGTAGAATCCGTGGTTCCACAGGAACGAACGGCTCCGGCTGCCGTTGGGCAGCGGGAGGAGTTCATCCATGCGTTATCTTTCGATCGTAGCTCTTAGTGCTGTTGCCATGATGAGCAGCGGCGCCGCGCTGGCGCAGCATTCCGGCACCAAGGCGGAACAGAATGCGTGCTCGCGCGATGCACAGCGCTTCTGCCGAAAAGACCTCGGCAACGACGGCGCCGTGCAGAACTGTCTGCAGATGAAGCGGGCCAGCCTGAGCTCCAGCTGCAAGAAGGTCTTTGAAAGCCACGGCATGTAGCCGTCACCGGCCAGCGCAGTCGCAAGTCTTCTTACGCGGTCAACGCGTCGGCGTTCCGCCGACGTGCTCGACAAGGTGTGCGCGCGACGGCGACGGCTCGAACCGGTCGGCGAAATACTGCGTTTCGTGCACCACCTGGCCGTCGCGGAATTCCATGATGCTCACCGTGTAGGACGGGATGCCGTCATAGGTCAGCACGAATTCGGTGACCCAGAGGTCGCCGCCACCGATCATGCGCTGGATCGTGAAGCGCTTCCTGTTCGGCTGCACCGTGCGGCTCTGTTGAATGTTGCGCCGGCCGCGGATTCGCTCGCCCGATTGCGGATAATCAAGCACAGCATCCGCGTGGTAGATCTCATGCTCGCGCGCGAAATCGCTCGCGTCCGACGCCTCCCAATGGCGCTGCAGCGCCGCCCGCACGGTTCGATCATCCATCGCAACCTCCCGGCTGTGCCTCGTGTCGCATCTCACGATCGTCTGCGCGTGATTGGCAAGAGGAATGTGGTGGCGATGGGTGACGATGATGCGAGGCCGCCGCTGTTCCGCTGTCATTCCGGGGCTCGCGAAGCGAGAGCCCGGAATCCATTGGGCCGCAATGTTGGTGGATGAATGGATTCCGGGCTCAGCCCTGCGGGCTGCCCCGGAATGACAGTGAGGTGAGCGCGTGGCGTGGGCTCCCTCACGCGCGCGTGCCACTGAGTTGCCCGACGGCGCAAGCCCCCGCGACAAAAATATTTCGCTTTATCAGAAGTGCAACTCAGTGTATGAATCGTCCGTCTCACCCGATCGAGGGGCGCTGCGCATCGTCACGGGTGTTGTGGTGAGATGCGGTGGACGCCGAGCGTGCAGTCGACGAATGTGCGTGAAGCGGACGGTGAAGTCGTGTGGTCCTGACGCCCTAGCGGCAGGTGTCTCGTCGCAACACGCGAAGGCGTGATGCGAGGGCGGTGACAAGCAAGCCCAGTCTCGCCGGGGAGAGCACGAAGTAAGCCGTAACCCATCGCGCAGGGAAAGCCGGGATGTTTCCGGTTACACCTGTGGTCCTACCCCCGTGCTTTCTACCTTTGCACGGGGCCCATGGGTGCGATCGGCACCCGGCTTTCCCTGCGCCCTCTGCTTTCAGAGCGGCGAAACGAAATGTAAGACTCGGGCAAATCATGTCGCGAGAATGCGGATGTACGTCCCTCGATGCGGCAACAAATTCGATGTCGTCCCGGCGCAAGCCAGGACCCATTACCCCAAATGGCCATTGTTGCGCGACGCTGCGGCCGCGATCCCGTTCATCACCGAATGCGGTGGTTATCGGTCCTGGCTTTCGCCAGGACGACGGGGGGCGCCGCGCCTACTTCACCGCCGAGAATCGGGTGTCGAACGAGTTCGACTGCACCACCGGCGCGGAGCCGGCGAGCTGGGTGCCGGTGGCCGCGGGGGCCGGTGCGGCTGCGGCGGTGTCGGTGACCGACGGTTTTGGCGCGGGCTTGGCGGCCTGCTCCGGCTCCGCCTTCGGTGCGACGCGAACCACCGATTGCGGCTTGGCCTCGGCGACCTTCGGCTTGGCCGGCGCGGCAGCGGCTGCAGCCGGCGGTTTGGGCGCGGCGGCCGCCGGGGTCGCGTCAGCGGCGCCACCGATCCCGACCTTGCGGGCAAAGCTGGAGAAGAAGCCTTCGGATTTGTCGGACGCGTTGGCCGAAGCAACACGGGTGGTGGGCGACGGCGTGGTCGACGACGTCGTCGCCACCACCGGCTGTTCCTGCTGGACCGCCAGATTGGGCCGCGGCGGATTGACCGTGCCGGGGATCGTGCCCGGCGCGCGCGCCAGCGACATCGACTGCAGCGCCTGGCTGTCGCCGCCTTCGGAGAGACCGGTGTTTCCTTCCGGAATCTTCGAGGCGAAGATCGCGTTCATGCCGCCGTCGATGCCGGTGTTGAGGCGCGCCACCGGCGTGCCCTTGGAGACGAGCTTGGAGGTCTCGGCGGCGTCCTGCTGCTCCTTCTCGCGCACGGCGCTCGCGATCTCGTCGGGGATCACATAGGCCGGGCACTTCGCGGAGGCATCGAACACCGGATCGCGCACAGCGTTCGGTGCCTTGACGGCGTCGAACACGTACTTCTTCTCGCAGAAGTCGACCTTCGGCTCCTGCTTCGTCACCTCGAAATGATCATAGCCTTCCTTGATCATCTTCCAGAACGGCATGTTCGGATTGTTGCGGTGCTTGGCCATGTTCACCGGCGTCATCCGGAACGGATAGGCCTGCAGCTGGAACGCCTTCTGGCCGCCGAAGAACGACTCGCGGCCGAGCGAATAGATTTCCGCGATCTGCTCGTCGGTCATCGCGTAGCAGCCGCGCGACGAGCAGTCGCCATGCACCATCAGTTGCGAGCCGGTGCGGCCGAGCGCCTTGTCGAACGCGTTGGGATAGCCGGTGTTGAACGACAGGTAATAGGCCGACTGCGGGTTCATCTGGCTCGGGTTGATCGAATAGAACCCCTCGGGCGCCTGGCGGTCGCCTTCGCGGACCTTCGGACCGAGGTCGCCCGACCAGCGGCAGATCGGATAGGTCTTCAACAGCGCCATGCGGCCGGAGCGGTCCTGCTTCCAGATCTCGAGCTCGGCCTCCTGCTTGAACAGGCGGACCAGCATCGGCGACTGCAGATCCATGTCCTTCTCGACCATGGCGGCGAGGAGTTTTGGCGTGACCGGCTGATTGGCCTTGGCGTTCTGCGCGAGCGAGATCTGGTCGCTGTCACAACCGGCGAGCAAGATGCCCGCGGCGAGCACCGCCGAGGTCAGAAGCGCGCGTACGAGCGTGCGATGAGTCAAGTCCGAAGCTCCACACCCACCGGGCGTTATTCGCGACCCCAACACGGCGAATATGCCCTGAAGCCATTGTCTAAAATATTAGCCTTCGACACCCCCAGCTCGCAACCTGAACAGGGGCTGACGGCCCTCACGGTAGCAGGCATGGTTCAAGGAACGTTAAAGACCCTGCTCAGGGCCCAATTACGGCAAAATCAGGCGATTTCGGCAAAAAATACGGCGGTTTGGGCGCCTCAGCCGAGCTTGCGGCCGATATCGAGGAACTTCTGGCGGCGCTGTTTGCGAATCGCGTCCGGATCAAGATTTCGTAGGTCGTTGAGCGCCTGGGCGATGGCGTCGCCCGTGGTGGTGATCATCGCGGCGGGGTCGCGATGAGCGCCGCCCGAGGGCTCCTTCAGGATCTGGTCGATCACGCCGAAGCGCAGCATGTCCTGCGCGGTGATCTTCATGCTGTTGGCGGCTTCCTGCGCCTTGGTGCCGTCGCGCCACAGGATCGAGGACGCCGCCTCCGGCGAGATCACGCTGTAGATCGCGTGCTCCATCATCAACACGCGGTTCGCCGTGGTGATGGCGATGGCGCCGCCCGACATGCCTTCGCCGGTGACGATCGCGACATTGGGCACGCCGAGCGACAGGCAGGCGTCGGTCGAGCGTGCGATCGCCTCGGCCTGGCCGCGCTCCTCGGCGCCGATGCCGGGATAGGCGCCGGCGGAATCGACGATCGACAGCACCGGGATGCCGAAGCGGTCGGCCATCTCCATCAGGCGCACCGCCTTGCGGTAGCCTTCGGGGCGCGCCATGCCGAAATTGTGCTTGATGCGGCTGTCGGTGGTGGCGCCCTTCTCCTGGCCGACCACGCAGATGCTCTCGCCGCGGAAGCGGCCGAAGCCGCCGATCAGGGCCTCGTCGTCGGCGAATTTGCGGTCGCCGGCCATCGGCGTGAATTCGGTGATCAGGCCGCCAATGAAATCGGTGAAGTGCGGCCGCTGCGGATGCCGCGCCACCAGCGTCTTCTGCCACGGCGTCAGATTGGCATAGAGCTCGGTGAGCGCCTGCGCCGCCTTGTCCTCGATCCGTGCGACCTCGTCGCCGATGTCGCTGCCGCTTGCGGCAAGCGCACGCAACTCGTCGATCTTGGATTCAAGCTCGGCGACGGGTTTTTCGAAGTCGAGATAGCTGCGCATCGGGTCGGGCATCAACTCAATATAGGGAGGAAGGGTGCGAGGGGCGAAGCGGTTTCGGCGTAGAGAAGAGAAGTTTTGTAACTTCAATCGGTTAACGCGCATCCGGGCAGAATGCACGCTTCGGGATCGCAGGCAGGTGACGCTGTTTCTGCGGAGATGCCGCCGAAGTCAAGACGGATGAGGTGAAGGTATCGATGTCCCGAACCGTTCAACGCCCGCCGGATTTACTTCTCGGCCAGCGGATGCAGGTCGCGGACCAGGCTCTTCAGCCGCTCCTCGACCACATGGGTGTAGATCTGGGTGGTCGAGATGTCGGTGTGACCGAGCAGGGTCTGCACGATGCGGAGGTCCGCGCCATTATGCAGCAAATGGCTGGCGAAGGCGTGGCGCAGCACGTGCGGGGAGACCAGCCGCGGCGCAAGTCCGGAGGCGGCGGCGAGCTCCTTCAGGTCACGGGCAAAGTGCTGTCGGGTCAGATGGCCACTCTCGCCGGAGGATGGAAACAGCCATTTCGACGGCGCGGCCTTCTTCGCCTTCGGCTTCATCACCTCCAGCGCCGCGAGGTAGTCCGCCATCGCTTGGCGCGAGGCGTTGTTCAGCGGCACCAGCCGCTCCTTGTTGCCCTTGCCGCGCACCACGATCATCCGCGCATCGCGCCGCGCCGCGGAGACCGGCAGCGACACCAGTTCGGAGACGCGCAGGCCGGTGGCGTAGAGCACCTCGAGCAGGCAGTACAGGCGCAGCGCGCGCAGCCGCTGCGCCGGCGAGACGTCGCTCACGGTCAGCTCCTTGGCGCGGGTCAGCATGCGGTCGACGTCGGCAATCGACAGCACCTTGGGCAGGCCGCGGCCGCGCTTCGGCCCGGACAGGATCGCGGCCGGATCGTCGCTGCGGACCCGCTCGTTGAGCAGGAAACGATAGAGATGCCGCATCGCCGACAGCCGCCGCGCCACGCTCGACGACTTGAAGCCCCTGGTATCGAGGTCGGCAAGGTAGCCGCGCAGGCTCTCGGTGTCGGCGCCGGTGAAATCGGTGCCTGCTTGGGCGAGGTAGTCGGAGAAGTCGGTGAGGTCGCGCCGATAGGCGTCGAGCGTGTTGCGGCCTGCGCCCTGTTCCGCGGCGAGCATGTCGAGGAACAACGCAGTCAGCTTGGCGTCGGAGGACTTCGGCTGAGCAGTCTTGGCCGGAGCCTGTGCGGGGGTCTTGGTGATCTTGGCGGAAGCGGGCATGCCAAGACTCATAGCGCCTATTTCTTGAGGAACTTATCCGGCGGGATGGTCAGGCTCATTTCCCGCGGCTTAGGGGTCACGAAATTCGCCAGCGCGAAAACGATGCCGTACCCGATCCCGAAAATCACGGCGACGACCGTCAGGAAGCGGAACAGGCTGGGCATGGAGGCGACTCAGGCGGCGAATTAACCAATGAAATCATCCAACATGTTCCCCGCGCCGTTGCACAAGAGTCGCTGGTAACGGTGTCGTCGGGGGTAGTATAGGTGGCTCGAATTCTGAACAATTCGTCCCAATATCCGAGCTTTTTGATGTCCGACGCAGCCGTACCGGCGCCCACCCACCCGACCCTGGAGGCCGACATCGCGGCCGCGCTGGGGACGCGGTCGATCGTGCTGGTCGGCATGATGGGGGCCGGCAAATCGACCATCGGCCGGCGGGTGGCGGCGCGGCTCAAGCTGCCGTTCACCGATGCCGACACCGAGATCGAGGCGGCGGCCGGCATGACGATCCCGGAGATCTTCGAGACCCATGGCGAGCCTTATTTTCGCGACGGCGAGGCGCGGGTGATCGCCCGCATCCTCGACAGCGGCCCGATCGTGCTGGCGACCGGCGGCGGCGCCTTCATGCGCGAGGAGACCCGCAATCGGATCCGCGACCGCGCGATCTCGATCTGGCTCAAGGCCGACAGTGATATCATCATGCGCCGGGTCCGCCGCCGCGCCGATCGTCCGCTGCTGCACACCGCCGACCCGGAGGCGACCGTCAACCGGTTGCTCAGCGAGCGCGAGCCGGTTTACCAGAACGCCGACCTGACGATCGCCTCGCGCGACGTGCCGCACGACCGTATCGTCGACGAATGTCTCGAGGCCCTGCATGCGCATCTGTGCGGCGTGCGCCCGGCCGACGAGCCACCATCTGATGGATTGAACGCGACCTCATGACTGCGCCCTTGAAACATTCCGCCTCCGTTACCGTCGACGTCGCGCTCGGCGACCGCGCCTATGACATCGTCATCGGCCGCGACGTGCTGCAGTCGCTGGGCGAGCGCGTCGCGGCGCTGCGGCCCGGCGTGCGGACCGCCATCGTCACCGACCGCACCGTCGCGAAACATTGGCTGGAGCCGGCCGAGGCGTCGCTCAAAGCTGCAGGCGTGCCGACCTCGCGGATCGTCGTCGAGGAGGGCGAGGGCTCGAAGAGCTATGCCACCTTGACGCAGGTCAGCGAAGCACTGGTCGCGGCCAAGATCGAGCGCAACGATCTGGTGATCGCGCTCGGCGGCGGCGTGGTCGGCGATCTCGCCGGCTTCGCGGCCGCGATCCTGCGCCGTGGCGTCGATTTCGTGCAGGTGCCGACCTCGCTGCTGGCGCAGGTCGATTCCTCCGTCGGCGGCAAGACTGGCATCAACTCGCCGCAGGGCAAGAACCTGATCGGCGCGTTCCACCAGCCGGTGCTTGTCATCGCCGATACGTCAGTGCTCGACACGCTGTCGCCGCGCCAGTTTCGCGCCGGCTACGCCGAGGTCGCGAAATACGGCATTCTCGGCGATGAGGCCCTCTTCGCCTGGCTCGAGAAGAACCACGCCGACATCTTCGCAGGCGGCGCCGGGCGCGAGCACGCGATCGCAACCTCCTGCCGTGCCAAGGCCGCGATCGTCTCCCGCGACGAGCGCGAGACCGGCGAGCGCGCGCTGCTCAATCTCGGCCACACCTTCGGCCACGCGCTGGAAGCTGCGACCGGCTTCTCCGACCGCCTGTTCCATGGCGAGGGCGTCTCGGTCGGCATGGTGCTATCAGCTGAATTCTCGGCGCAGCTCGGCATGATTTCGTCCGACGATGCTACCCGCATCGCGCGTCATCTATCCGCGGTAGGATTGCCAACGCGGCTGCAGGATATCGCGGGCTTCACGCAGGAAGGTCTTGCCGACGCCGACGCGCTGCTGGCGCTGATGGCGCAGGACAAGAAGGTCAAGCGCGGCAAGCTCACCTTCATCCTGCTGGAGGCCGTCGGCCGCGCCGTGATCGCCAACAATGTCGAGCCACAGCTGGTGCGTGATTTCCTGCAAGCCAAGCTGAAGGCCTAAACCACGGATCAAGCCAGTGGGCTGGTTAACCTTCTCGATCGTGCTGGTCTGTCTCTTCATCTCCGCGTTCTTCGCGGCGAGCGAGACGGCGCTGACCGGCGCCTCGCGCGCCAGCATGCTGCGGCTGTCGAAACAGGGCAACAGCGATGCCGGCGTCGTCTCGAAGCTGATCAACATGCGCGAGCGCATGATCGGCGCGCTGCTGCTCGGCAACAACATCGCCAATATCGGCGCCTCGGCGCTGGCGACCGGCGTGTTCACCGCCTGGTTCGGCGATGTCGGCGTGCTCTACGCCACCGCGGTCATGACCGTGATGGTCGTGGTGTTCGCCGAGGTGCTGCCCAAGACCATCGCGATCAACGCGCCCGACCGCATCTCGCTGCTGGTGGCGCGGCCGATGCGGCTGACGATCTTCGTGCTGGGGCCGCTGCTCACCATCATCGAGACCATCGTGCTGGCGCTGATGAAGCTGCTCGGCATCAAGATCGGGACGCATCAGGCGGTGCTGTCGCCGACCGAACGCCTGCGTGGCGCGGTCGATCTGCTGCATCACGAGGGCAAGGTCGAGAAGCAGGACCGCGACATGCTCGGCGGCCTTTTGGACCTGAGCGAGCTGCAGGTCTCCGACGTGATGGTCCACCGCACCGAGATGACCATGGTCAACGCCGACCTGCCGCCGGAGGAGCTGGTGCGCGAGGTGCTGGCCAGCGAATACACCCGCATCCCGCTGTGGCGCGAGAAGCCGGAGAACATCGTCGGCGTGCTGCACGCCAAGGATCTGCTGCGCGCAATCCGCGCCAATGAGGGCGACATGTCGGCGATCGACGCCTCCGCGATCGCGCTGCCGCCGTGGTTCGTGCCGGAGATGCGCCCGGTCTCCGAGCAGTTGAAGGCGTTCCGCCGCCGCAAGACCCACTTCGCCCTCGTGGTCGACGAGTATGGCGAGGTCGAGGGCATGGTCACGCTGGAGGACATCCTGGAGGAGATCGTCGGCGACATCTCCGACGAGCACGACGTCGTCGTCGCCGGTGTGCGGGCGCAGCCGGACGGCTCGGTCGTGGTCGACGGCTCGGTGCCGATCCGCGATCTCAACCGCGCCATGGACTGGCGCCTGCCGGACGAGGAGGCGACCACAGTCGCCGGCCTCGTGATCCATGAGGCGCGCTCGATTCCCGATCGCGGCCAGAGCTTCACCTTCCACGGCTTCCGCTTCCGCGTGCTGCGCCGCGAGCGCAACCGCATCACCGCACTGCGCATCGTCGCGGTCCCGCGCGAGGCCGAGCACGACGAGAAGAAGCCGAAGCGGGCGGGGACGGCGTTTTAGCCTCGGTGGCTGATACCGATCCATCACCGTCACCCTGAGGAGCCGCGAAGCGGCGTCTCGAAGGGGCGACGGCCCGGCTGGTGGCCGTGCATCCTTCGAGACGCGCTACGCGCTCCTCAGGATGACGGGTCTGATAGGCGCGCCGGCTACTCGATATCGATCGAAATCCCCGACAGCTTCCACGCGCCGTCGGAGGCGATGAAGCCGAGCTGATACTTCACCTGCTTCGGCGTGGTGTCGAAATGGCCCTTCAGCCGCAGCACGCCCTTGTCGTCGATCTTGGCGTCCTCATCGAGCACGATCGGCCTGGCGACCACGGCGTCGAACACCGCGTGCTTGTCGACCAGGTCCTTGAAGATCGTCTTCAGCTTGTCGGGCGGAAACTGGTCGCGGAACGGTTTTGAGATCTTGGCGTGGAACACGGTGAAATTGTTCGCCGCCACCGCGTCGTTGAGCGACACCAGGATGCTCTTGATCAGCACCTCCTGGACGAACGGGCTCGGCATATCCAGCGCCGCGGCCGGGCGCATTGTGCAGATCAGGAGCAGGCCGGCGGCGGTTGCGATCGCCCGGAGGCGTGGCCAGCAAGGGATCATCAACGGCCCCACATAGATCGGTGGCGATGCAATACGCTAACCTGCCCGCATATGGTGCAGGTCCGTCGCCGAAGTATCCGTCCTCAATAGAGGAAAACTGTGGCGGCGTCTTGAGGCACGCGCGAACTAGCGCGGCTTTTCCCCGAGGGCGTGTGCATGGATCGCCAGCGCGTGCACGGAGCCGGCGAGTTCCTCCGCCAGCGTCGCATTTATCATGCGATGGCGTTCGATCCGGCTCTTCCCTTCGAAGGCCGGAGACACAATATATACCCTGAAATGCGTCTCGCCGCCTGGCCTGTGGCCGGCGTGGCCCTCATGCAGATGTGACTCATCGACCACGTCGAGGCTTTCCGGCAAGAAAGCTTCACGCAACTTGTTTATGATAGTGTCTTTGGTGCTCATGGCGGCGGAGTTAGGTCCGCGACGGCTTTTCGTCAATGGTGCAAGCGGGAAACGAGGTCTGCGCAATGTCAAGACTTGAAGAATTGTGCATTGCGTAGTCAAAGAGAACATGCCGATCGATTCATCAAAGTTCTTCGACTCCATTCGCATTAAGCCGACCAAGGTGAGTGCGAAGCGCACGGCGCAGGCCGGCGAGCAGGCTGTGGCCTGCGAGTGGTCGGGTTGCCAGAACAAGGGCGCGCACCGCGCCCCGAAGGGCCGTGAGAATTCGCGCGAGTATTGGCACTTCTGTCTCGATCACGTCCGCGAGTACAACCAGTCCTACAATTTCTTCCAGGGCATGAATCCCGACGACGTCGCGCGCTACCAGAAGGACGCGCTGACCGGCCATCGTCCGACCTGGAAGATGGGCGCCAACAGCGGCAAGAAGGGCGACGACGGCCTCGACGCCGCTTCCGATCCGTTCCACGTGTTCTCCGAGCTCAACGGCCGCGGCCGCTGGCGCCCCGGACCGGGCGGCGCGGAGCCGAAGCCCGAGACCCGCAAGGTCATGAATGCCGAGCGCAAGGCGCTTCTGGTGATGGGGCTCGGCGCCGGCGCGACGCTGGAAGACGTCAAGGCGAAGTACAAGGCGCTGGTCAAGCAGCACCATCCCGACGCCAATGGCGGCGACCGCTCCACCGAGGATCGCCTGATCGAGATCATCAAGGCGTATAATTACCTGAAGACCGTGGTGCGCGAGGCGTAAGCCGGTCGTCCAGCGACGAGGATGCGTTGTCTCTTACCTCCCCTTGAAAAGGGGAGGTCGCTTTGCTCGCCAGAGCAAAGCGGGTGGGGATTTGCTCCCTCCACAAACAGTGTCGTATGCGGCTGACCCCCATCCCGACCTTCCCCCTTTCAGGGGGAAGGAGATAGAGTTGCCGGCGCCTCAGCCCTTCGGCACTGCCCCGACATAGGACGAACTCGGCCGGATCAGCCGTCCGGTGCGCCGCTGCTCCAGCGCATGCGCGGTCCAGCCCGCGGCGCGGGCCACGGCGAAGATCGGCGTGAACGCCTGCCGCGGGATTTTCAGCCCGTCGAGCAGGATCGCGGTGAAGAACTCGACATTGGTCTCGAGCGGCCGCTCCGGATTCTTCTTGCGCAATGCGCTGCGGATATAGGCCTCGACCTCGCCGGCAAACGGCAGGTCGGCGCCGTCGGCCTCCAGGCGTTCGATCGCGACCTTCAGCACGTCGGCCCGAGGGTCGCGCACCCGATAGACGCGATGGCCAAACCCCATCAGCCGCTCGCCGCGCGCCAGCGCGTCGTCGACCCAGGGCTTGATGCGCTCGCGGGTGCCGATCGCATCCAGCATCTCCAGCACCGGCTCCGGCGCGCCGCCATGCAGCGGACCGGTGAGCGCGCAATAGCCGCCGGTGATGGCCGCGAACAGGTCGGCCTGGGTGGATGCGATCACCCTTGTGGTGAAGGTCGACGCGTTCATGCCGTGATCGCAGACGGTGACGAAGTAGGCGTCGAGCGCGGCGACCTCGCACGGCGCGGCCTTACGGCCCAGCAGCATCCGCAGCGTGTCGGCGGCGTGGCTGGCATTCGCCTCGGGCGCGATCGGATCGCTGCCCCTGGCGCGCTGGACCAGGGCGCCGGCGATCACCGGGAAGGCGCCGACAATGGTCGCCTCGTGCTCGAGCCCGTTCTCGCCGCGCAATCCTGCGATCGCGGCGCGGAAGCCGTCGACGATCGACATGCCGCGCGTCGCCGGCAGCAGGTCCTCTAGCCGTGCAAAGGCGCGCTCGCGGGCGGCGCCGAGGCTGGCGCGGACATTGGCTTCGCTCAGCGACTTGCCGGTGGCGCCGTTCCACAGCCGCGCCGTGACGCCCTCGAAGCTCGACTTGCCCGCGAGGTTGGCGACGTGCTCGCCGGCGATGATCAATTCGCCGCGCTCGCCGTCGACATGGCTCAATACGGTCTCGGCGGCGGGAACGCCGTCCAGACCGATCTGACTCTTGGTGAGATGCACATTCATGGCCCGATCTCCTTGCTTCACGCCACAAAGGTCGGGTCTCTCGACGAGTTGATCAATCTTGATTATATAAATCAATATGAAAAAATCCGCCGAGCTCTACCTGTCCGCCCGGGAAGCCGCCGCCGAGCTCGCGATCTCGCCGGCGACGCTCTACGCCTATGTCAGCCGCGGCCTGATCCGCTCCGAGCCATCGCCGGACTCGCGCAGCCACCGCTACCGTGCCGAGGACATAAGGGGCTTGAAGGAGCGCCGCGTGCCGTCGCCGGAGCCGCGCGGGTTGCGCAATTTCGACGCCGACCTGCCGGTGATGGATTCGGCGATCGCAACCATCACCGAGCAGGGTCCGATCTATCGCGGCGTGAACTGCGTCGATCTCGCCGAGCGCGACACCCTGGAGCACACCGCGACGCTGCTCTGGGACGTCACCGGCGTCGATCCGTTCACCTCAGACAATTGTCCGCATGTTTCGGATGAAATGCGCGCGATCGCGGAGGCCGCGCGCCGTGCCCAGCCGATCGACCGCACGGTCGCCGTGCTGGCGCTGGCGGCTAGCGCCGATCCCGGCGCCTTCACCCGTGCGCCCGATGGCCGCGCGATGGTCGGCGCCCGCATTCTGCGGCTGCTGGTCGCAACCATGCTGAACGCGGCGCCATCGGCTGACCTGTTGCACGAGCAGGTGGCGCGGGTCTGGACATCGGACAACAAGCACGCGCCCGATCTGATCCGCCGCGCGCTGGTGCTGCTCGCCGAGCATGAACTGAACGCCTCGACCTTCACCGCGCGCTGCGCGGCATCGACCGGGCTCAATCTGTACGACGCGGTGATTGCGGGGCTCGTCGCGCTGAAGGGGCCGATGCATGGGGGCGCCGGCGTGCTCGCCTCGCGCCTGGTCAGGACAATGATCGATAACGACGTTGCGCCAGTGGTGCGCGAACGCGTCGCGCTGGGCGAGCGGTTCGCCGGCTTCGGGCACGGCGTCTACAAGAAGGGCGACCCGCGCGCGATCTCGCTGCTCGAGGCGCTGACGCGGGCCGGCGCACCGCGCAAATTCACCCGGGAGGTGCCGGAGCGGATCGCGGAGGCGACCGGCGAATTCGTCAACATCGATTACGCGCTGGCGGTGCTGGTGCATGCGCTGCGGATGCCGGCGGGCAGCGAGCTCGCGCTGTTTGCGATGGCCCGCAGCGTCGGCTGGATCGCGCATGCCAGCGAGCAGCTACAGCTCGGCAAGCTGATCAGGCCTCGCGCGCGCTATGTCGGCCCGGCACCCGGGCGGGCCGGCGCGACCAACAGTCTCTGACAGCTACTTGGCCGGCCTGGCCGGTTCGATCAGGCTGCCGCCATGCCGCCGGCGGATGGTCCAGATCGCGAGCGCCAGGATGACGGCGCCGCCAGCCACCGCAAACATCCAGAGATGCTTGCCGACATGCCCGTGATGCGGCAGCCCGGCATAGTCATGCAGCGCGGTGACGGCGAGCACGCCGGGCAGCACATGCGCCGGCGCCCAGAGCAGGATCGCGGGGATGTTGACCGCGTAGAAGCGCGCCGGCGGCATGTCGAGCGCACCGGCCGTGATCGGCACGAAGGCGCGGATCGGCGGCACGAAGCGGGCAAAGAACACCGCGAGCACGCCCCAGCGGTTGAAGAAGGCCTCGCTCTGCGCGACCACGCGCGGGTAGTTCGAGAGCGGCCACGCCGAGAGGATCTCGCGCTGGCTGCGGTGGCCGATCATATAGGCCGTGCCGTCGCCGAGCATCGCGCCGGCAGCCGCCGCGGCGAGCACCGGCCAGAGCTTCAATTCGCCGCCCGGCACCAGCGCGCTCAGCGCCAGGATGATGGTCGAGCCCGGCACCAGGGAGCCGACCACCGGCACCGCCTCCAGCAAGGCGGCCAGAAACAGGGTCAGATAGGCGAGCCAGGCATGGGCCGAAACGAACGCAATCAAGGGGTCAAGGAATGAAGTCACAAAATTCCCATGTGGCGGTGATATCGATCTGAGAGCTATCAACTCCCCGCCGGGCTGAAAAGTGCCCGGCCGGGCAGGCCGCATTGGCGCTGCGGCGAAAGTACGGCGGGATTTGCAGGGCAGCCTTCCAAAAACCGAGTTTCACTCCTATCTTTATGATAGAACAGTGAAACTTTGATTTGCCCGCGGGCTTCTGCCAGCCGTTGCTCTCTGCTAGGCTTGTGCGAAGCACCCCATCCGCAGCCAAATGACCTAATCTGGTTTCGGGAATGCCCGGGACCTCGGAGGATGAATGACGACCGCCGTCCAGACCAAAGAGCAAGAACCCGTCGGAATGCCCGACATGAAGGTGTCGGTGCGGCAGGTCTTCGGGATCGATAGCGATCTGGAAGTTCCCGCCTATTCCGCAGTCGATCCGCACGTGCCGGAAGTCGACAGCGATTATCGCTTCGACCGCGCCACCACGCTTGCGATCCTCGCCGGCTTCGCCAAGAACCGCCGCGTGATGGTCACCGGCTATCACGGCACCGGCAAGTCGACCCACATCGAGCAGGTTGCGGCCCGCCTCAACTGGCCCTGCGTGCGCGTCAACCTCGACAGCCACATCAGCCGGATCGATCTCGTCGGCAAGGACGCCATCGTGGTCAAGGACGGCAAGCAGGTCACCGAATTCCGCGACGGCATCCTGCCCTGGGCCCTGCAGCACAACATCGCGCTGGTGTTCGACGAATACGACGCCGGCCGCCCGGACGTGATGTTCGTGATTCAGCGCGTGCTGGAAGTCTCCGGCCGCCTGACGCTGCTCGACCAGAACAAGGTGATCAAGCCGCATCCGGCGTTCCGCATGTTCTCGACCGCCAACACGGTCGGCCTCGGCGACACCTCGGGCCTCTATCACGGCACCCAGCAGATCAACCAGGGCCAGATGGACCGCTGGTCGATCGTCACCACGCTGAACTACCTCGCCCATGACGAGGAAGTCGAGATCGTGCTGGCCAAGGCGCGCCACTACCGCACCCAGGAAGGCCGCGACATCGTCAACAAGATGGTGCGGCTTGCGGACCTCACCCGTAACGCGTTCGCCAATGGCGACCTGTCGACGGTGATGAGCCCGCGCACGGTGATCACCTGGGCGGAGAACGCCGACATCTTCAGCGATATCGGCTTCGCGTTCCGCGTCACCTTCCTCAACAAGTGTGACGAGCTGGAGCGGCCGCTGGTCGCCGAATTCTACCAGCGCTGCTTCAACGTCGAGCTGCCGGAATCCTCGGTCAACGTGGCGCTCAGCTAGCCCATGCCGAAAATCTCCGTCGAGCGCACAGTTACACAGACGAAGAAGGCGGTGCTCGGCGGATTGCTCCGCTACAACAACGAGAAGATGGGGAAGCAGAAGTACAAGCGCTTCGCCATCTCGCTGCGGCAAGGCGACAAGATCGTCGGCGGCATCGTCGGCGAGGTCTGGACCGCGGTGTTGTTCATCCAGTTGTTCTGGATGGAGCAGAAGTTTCGCAACAAGGGCTTTGGCGCGAAGCTGATCAAGGCGATCGAGGACGAGGCGCGGCGCTTCGGAGCGACGCACGCCTATGTGGATACGATGAGCTTCCAGGCGCCGGGTTTCTACCGCGCCAACGGATATAAAGAGTTCGGTTCGATTGAGGGGTATCCCGGCGGCGTCACGCGCCACTGGCTTACGAAATCACTATGACAACCTCCAACATCAAATTCCGTCCCGGGTCGAAGGAAGCGCCGACCGAGCCGTTCAAGCGCTCGGTATCGGCGTGCCTGAAGGCGATCGCCAAGAAGCCGGAGCTCGAGGTCAGCTTCGCCGCCGAACGTCCCGGCCTTGCGCCCGGCAAGGCGCGGCTGCCGGAGCCGGCGCGCAAGATGACCAAGCGCGATGCGGCAATCGTGCGCGGCCATGCCGATTCGATCGCGCTGAAGATCGCCTGTCACGATCCCAAGGTGCATCGCAAGCTGATGCCGGGCAATCCGCAGGCGCGCGGCGTGTTCGAGGCGGTCGAGCAGGCGCGCGTCGAGGCGATCGGCTCGCGACGGATGTCAGGTGTTGCCAAGAACCTGACCGCGATGCTCGACGATCATTTCCACCGCGGCAAGTATGACGAGATCACCGACCGTGCCGATGCGCCGCTGTCGGATGCGCTGGCGATGCTGGTGCGCGAGCGCCTGACCGGCATGGCGCCGCCTGCGGCCGCCAAGAAGATGGTCGATCTCTGGCGTCCGACGCTGGAGGACAAGATCGGCTCGCGGCTGGACAAGCTCAGCCGTTTCGCCGAGGACCAGGCCAAGTTCGGCGACCTCGTCCATGATCTGCTGTCGGCGCTCGACCTCGGCGACGACCGCAACATGGATTCCGACGATGACGACGATCAGGACGAGAACCAGGACGGCGAGAGCGATCAGTCCGGCTCCGAGGGGTCGCCCGATTCCGACGCCGCGCAGGAGATGAGCGCCGACCAGGCGCAGACCACGGCAGAAGAGATGAGCGAAAGCGCGATGGAGAGCGCGCAGGCCTCCACCAGCGATACGTTCGACGACGGCGAGCTCGGCGACGACGAGACGCCGGGCGAGGCGACGCGGCCGAATTCGCGCGGCCAGAACGAGCCGCGCGGTCCGGAATATCATGCGTTTGCGCCGAAATTCGACGAGGTGATTGCGGCCGAGGATCTCTGCGATCATGACGAGCTGGAGCGGCTGCGCTCCTATCTCGACAAGCAGCTCGCGCACCTGCAGGGCATCGTGGCGCGGCTTGCCAACCGGCTGCAGCGCCGCCTGATGGCGCAGCAGAATCGCGCCTGGGAGTTCGATCTCGAAGAGGGCATCCTCGACCCGGCGCGGCTGTCGCGCGTCGTCACCGATCCCTATCATCCGCTGTCCTTCATGCATGAGAAGGAGGCGACCTTCCGCGACACCGTGGTGACGCTGCTGCTGGATAATTCCGGCTCGATGCGCGGCCGTCCGATCACGGTCGCCGCGACCTGCGCCGACATCCTGGCGCGTACGCTGGAGCGTTGCGGCGTCAAGGTCGAGATCTTGGGCTTCACCACCCGCGCCTGGAAGGGCGGGCAGTCGCGCGAGGCGTGGCTTGCCGCCGGCAAGCCGGCCAATCCCGGCCGTCTCAACGATCTGCGCCACATCATCTACAAGTCGGCCGACGCGCCGTGGCGTCGCGCGCGGAAAAATCTCGGCCTGATGATGCGCGAGGGTCTGCTCAAGGAGAACATCGACGGCGAGGCGCTCGACTGGGCGCACAAGCGCCTGCTGGCGCGTCCCGAGCAGCGCCGCATCCTGATGATGATCTCCGATGGTGCTCCGGTCGACGATTCCACGCTGTCGGTCAATCCGGGCAACTATCTGGAGCGGCACCTGCGTCACATCATCGACGAGATCGAGACCCGCTCGCCGGTCGAGCTGATCGCGATCGGCATCGGTCACGACGTGACGCGCTACTATCGCCGCGCCGTCACCATCGTGGACGCCGAAGAACTCGGTGGCGCCATCACCGAAAAGCTCGCCGAACTGTTCAGCGAGACCCATGGCTCGGCGCCCGCCCAAGGCACCCGGCGCCGCCTCCACTCGTGAGACATGCGCTCATACCTTAGCCGCCGCCGTTTCCTTCGAGATATGGCGGCGGGACTGTCGGCGGCCGCGCTGCCGCGTCTCGCCCAGGCACAGAGCGCCACCGAGCCGCCGCTGACGCCGGGACCGTCCGGCAGGCTGGGCCGTCACCGCGTGGACGAACCTGTCGCGGTCGAGGTCAATGCGCGGCCGCTGCCGTCGTTCGACATCCGCGATCGTGCGCGCACGCGGTTCGGCGCGCTGGAATATCGCAGCGGCCTGATCCTGACCTCGTCATTCTTCGGCTTCGGCGGCCTCTCCGCATTGCGGCTCGATCCCAAAGGCGAGCGCTTCATCGCGGTCAGCGACCAGGGCAGCTGGTTCACCGGCCGCATCGTCTATCGCGGCCGGGAGATGGTCGGGCTCGAGGATGTCGAGGCGGCGCCGCTGCTAGGGGCCGACGGCAGACCGATCACCGCCACCCGCGGCTGGTATGATTCGGAATCGCTCGCGCTCGACGGCTCGTTCGCCTATGTCGGGCTCGAGCGGGTCAACCAGGTGCTGCGCTACGATTTTTCGAAGGGCTTTACCCGGTCGCGCGGCGAGGTGGTGCCGCTGCCGCCGGCGGCGCGCAAGCTGCCCACCAACAAGGGCCTGGAGGCGCTGGTCTTCGTGCCCAAGGTGATGCCCAACGGCCAGCCGCTGGCCGGCACGCTGATCGCGTTCTCGGAGCGCGGGCTCGATGCCAACGGCAATCTCATCGCCTTCCTGGTCGGCGGCAAGACCCCGGGCCAGTTCAGCGTGCGCCGCACCGAGAATTTCGACATCAGCGACGCGGTCCTGCTGCCGTCAGGCGCTCTGTTGATCCTGGAACGGAAGTTCTCCTGGCTCGGCGGCGTCGGCATCCGCATCCGCCGCCTAGCGCTGTCCGAGATCGCGCCCGGCGCGCTCGTCGATGGCCCGGCGATCTTCAACGCCGATCTCGGCAACGAGATCGATAACATGGAAGGCATCGACGCCCATGTCACCGCGGAGGGCGAGACCGTGCTGACCATGATCTCGGACGACAATTTCTCGCTGATCCAGCGCAATCTGCTGCTGCAATTCACCCTGGTGGACGACTGACACGCCGCGCCCAAGGGCCGCCGCTACCGCATTGCTGATCTGCGCCCGGGTCCGTTCGGGGATGCAGACGGTTGGTGATCGCGGCCGCCGCCGCCTCTATCTTAAGCGTGCCCTTTCCCCGATCCCGGATACCCTCCGCATGAGCACCCTGTTTTCACCGATCGAACTGCGCGGCCTGAAACTCTCCAATCGCATCATGGTCGCGCCGATGTGCCAATATTCGGCGATCGACGGCTCCGCCAACGACTGGCACTTCACCCATATCAACATGCTGGCGCTGTCGGGCGCCGCAATGTTCTGCATTGAAGCGACCCATGTCGAGGATATCGGGCGGATCACGCCGGGCTGTCTCGGCCTTTACAGCGACGCTAACGAGGCGGCACTGAAGCCGATCCTGGCCTCGGTGCGCAAGCATTCGAAGGCGGCGGTCGCGATGCAGCTCGCCCATGCCGGCCGCAAGGCCTCGAGCCAGCGGCCTTGGGAAGGCGGGCAGTTGATCCCGATTGCCGAGGGTGGCTGGCAGACGATGGCGCCGTCGGCGGTGCCGCACAAGGATGGCGAGGCCGCGCCGGTCGCGCTCGACGATGCCGGGCTGAAGCGGATCCGCGAGGCTTTCGTCGCCTCAGCAAAACGTGCCGACCGGCTCGGCATCGACGCGATCGAGCTGCACAGCGCGCACGGCTATCTCTTGCACCAGTTCCTGTCGCCGCTCGCCAACAAGCGCACCGATCGCTACGGCGGCTCTCTCGAGAACCGGATGCGTTTCCCGCTGGAAGTGTTCGATGCGGTGCGCGCCGTGTTTCCCGATCGCAAGCCGGTCGGCGTCCGGGTCTCGGCGACTGATTGGGTCGAGGGCGGCTGGGACGTCGCGCAGACCATCGAGTTCACCAAGGAGCTGAAGAAGCGCGGGGTCGACTGGATGGACGTCTCCTCCGGCGGAGTCTCGGCGCTGCAGAAGATCCCGCTCGCACCCGGCTACCAGGTGCCGGCAGCGCAGGCGGTGCGGGAGGCGACCGGCGTCACCACGATGGCGGTCGGCCTGATCACGGAAGCGAAGCAGGCGGAAGAGATCGTCGCCTCAGGGAAGGCCGACATGGTCGCGCTCGCCCGCGGCATGCTCTACGACCCGCGCTGGGGCTGGCACGCCGCCGCCGAGCTCGGCGGCGAGGTGAACGCGCCGCCGCAATACTGGCGCTCGCAGCCCTCGACGCAGAAGGCACTGTTCGGCAAGACCACGTTCGGGGCGCGCTGACAGCGCGCCTCGCCTGGAGGTCAATGCGTGGCGGGCCCGAACCAGCGCACCAGTGCGGCGTCGAGGCCCGTCGTATCGGCGTCGTCGGCCGCCCAGGCGATGCAGGCATCCGGACGGATCAGCAGCGAAGGGCCGCTGCATCCTAACGCGTCACGTCTTGGCACGCATCGGACGAGGACATCCCAACGGGCTGCGATCGCCGACGCGGCGCCGCCCGTTGCGTCGATCAGCACGGCCCTGCCGTCCTCCATCTGATCGAACAGCGTCGTTTCGGCGCCGTCGTCGCCGAGCGCGAGATTGCCGGCGAGCCGGCCGACCAGTGGATGATCGCTGCCGAGGTCGTAGCGGATCTTGATGCCGCTGATCATTTCGCCGAAGTAGCGGGTGCCCTCGTCGAGGCTCATCAGCTCCGCGACGATGTCGCGCAAGGCGTCGGTCATGACGTCCGGCCGCATCAAGGCGACCTGGGCGCGGGTGTTGGCGAGCACCTTCGCCGCGATCGGATGCCGCTCCTCCGTGTAGCTGTCGAGCAGGCTGTCCGGCATGCGATCGCAGACAACCGCCGCAAGCTTCCAGCCGAGGTTGACTGCATCGAGCAGGCCGAGATTCAAGCCTTGCCCGCCGAACGGCGAGTGCACATGCGCGGCGTCGCCCACCAACAGGATACGTCCCTTACGATAGTCGGTGGCCTGCCGCGCATTGTCGGTGAAGCGCGTGGCGGTCCTGACGGCGGTGACGCGGACGTCGGCGCCGCTGATCCGGCGCAGGGTGCTCTCGATCTCCTCGCGCGTCACGGGCGCGCTGCGATCGGCCGGCGGTCCGTCGAACTCGGCGAGGAACACCCGACCGGGAATCGGCCCATATGCCATCATGCCGACAGGCGTTCGCCGCCAGCCGACCGGCAGCAGCCGATCCGGATGATCGAGGTCGACGATGGCCTGGTGCCCGGTGAGGGTTGGGTCGGTGCCGGGGAAGTCGAAGCCCGCGCGCTTGCGCACCGCGCTGCGCCCGCCGTCGCAGCCGACGAGATAGGCCGCGTGCAGCGCGATCTCGCCGGAGGCGCCGCGCGTCCGCGCCATGACGCCGTCTCCGTGATCCCTGAAATCGATCAGCTCGCAGCCGCGCCTGATCTCGATCTCGAGTGCGCGGGCACGTTCGCTCAGCATCTTCTCCAGGGCTTGCTGGTTCACGCCGCGCAGCCGCCGGTCCGGCTCGTGCTGCCGTGTCTGGTCGATCAGGAAGATGCCGGAGAAGTGACCGCCGAATTTCTTGAACGGCAGTTCGGTCCGGGCGTCCGCGCCCTTCATGAGCGTCGACATACTCTCCGCCATCGCGCGCTCGACCGCATCCATTGCATCCGCAAGACCGCGGCGCTCCAGTGCTTCGCCTGCGAGGGCGCCGATCGCGCCGGCCTTGATGGTCTGGTCGGGCTCGGTCAGCCGCTCGATGACGACCACGTCGGCGCCGCCCAGGGTCAACTCGATCGCCAGCAGCAGTCCGGTCGGCCCGGCGCCGACCACCACCACATCCGTTCGTTCACGCGTCACGCCGTCACCATATTTTTATACTGGGTATAATATTTAGTATGGTACAAATTTCCGCATGTCAAATCGGGACGGATTGCGGGAGCGGAAGAAGGAGGCGACGCGTCAGGCGATCTCGGACGTCGCCACCGAGCTGTTTTTGGAACGCGGCTTCGACAATGTTTCGGTGGCCGAAATTGCCGAGGCCGCCGAGGTCTCCCGGATGACGGTGTTCAATTACTTCCCGCGCAAGGAGGATCTGTTCTTCGACCGCGAAGAGGAAAGCCGCCAGATTCTGAAGGCCGCGTTTGCCGAGCGAGCGCCCGGCGAGGCGCCGCTCGTGACCCTGCGCAAGCTGGTGCAGAGCCTGGCGGATCGCGCGCATCCGTTCGCGAAATTCACCGATGCAACGGCGAAATTCTGGCGCACCGTCGCAGAGAGCCCGGCGCTCGCGGCGCGGGCGCGCGAGATGCGTGACGAGTTCATCGATGATCTCGCAACCGTGCTGGCGGGCGCGATCAAGCGGCCGCTCGCCGACGCCGATGCCCGGCTCGCCGCTTCGATGGTGGTGACGGCAATCACCGTCGCCTATGCGGAAGGGCTGCGCGCGCAGAAGGCCCGCAGATCGGCCGCGTCGTCGCGCGAGGCCTTTCAGCGGATCATGGAGCGAAGCTTTTCGGGGATCGCGGCCATGCTGAAGGATACGCCCTACGCATAAATCCCGGCCCGGCTGCAAGCGATAAGGCCATTGTTCTGCCGCGGCCATGGCGGGTACTCTTCCATCGCGTGCGGAAGACACGCATCAGACAAAGAGAGGAAGCCCATGGAACTCGGATACTTCGCGATGCCGTCGCATCCGCCAGAGTGCGGATTGAAGGAGGGCCACGACTGGGACCTGCAAGTGCTGCGCTGGCTGGACGAGCTCGGCTACCAGGAGGCCTGGATCGGCGAGCATCACACCGCGCCCTGGGAGCGGCACCCGTCGCCTGATCTGCTGGTCGCGCAGGCGCTGCTGCAGACCAAGAATCTGCGGATCGGCCCTGGCGGTTTCCTCCTGCCGTATCATCACCCGGCCGAACTCGCGAACCGCGTTGCGATGCTCGATCACATCTCGAACGGGCGATTGAACTTCGGCGTCGCGGCTAGCGGTCTGCCGAGCGACTGGGCGATGTTCAATGTCGACGGCATGTCCGGCCAGAACCGCGACATGACCCGCGAAGCGCTCGAGATCATCCTGAAAATGTGGACCGAGCCGGCGCCGTGGACCCACAAGGGCAAGTTCTGGACGGTGACCAAGCCGGACACGATGTTCGATTTCCTCAAACCCCACATCAAGCCGCAGCAAGCGCCGCATCCGCCGATCGGCGTTGCGGGCCTGTCGAAGAACTCGGACACGCTGAAGCTCGCCGGTGAGCGCGGCTTCATTCCGATGAGCCTCAATCTCAATCCTGCTTATGTCGGCAGCCATTGGGACTCAGTGGAAGCCGGTGCCGCCAAGACCGGCCGCAAGCCGAGCCGCAAGGACTGGCGCATGGTGCGTGAGGTGTTCGTCGCCGACACCGATGCGGAGGCGTGGCGGCTGTCGACCGGCGACATGATGGGCCGGATGATGGGTGAGTATTTTCTCCCCTTGCTCGGTCACTTCGGTTTCAAGGATTATTTGAAAGCCTCGCCCGACGTGCCTGACAGCGATGTCACCGTCGAATATTGCGCCCGCAACAACTGGATCGTCGGTTCGCCCGCGACCGTCACCGAGAAGATCGAGAAGATCTACCAGGAGGTCGGCGGCTTCGGCGTGCTGCTGGTGTTCGGCTTCGACTACAAGCACAAGCCCGAGGCCTGGCACAATTCGCTGCGGCTGTTGAAGCAGGAGGTGTTGCCGCGGCTGAAGCATCTCGACGCCTCGGTCGGCCGCGCGGCGTAGGGAGTGAGGAAGAACGCGGGGCAGCCGCGACGCTGCCCCGTGTTTCATGTCATGACCCCCGATCGGAGATCAGGCAGTCAGGTCATGCCGAGCCAGAACCGCGTCTCGGTTTCCGCCCAGCCCTTGCCGATGCGGTTGCTCAGCCAGGCATCGCTGCGCTTCAGCCCCTTGTCCTTCTGGCCCTCCGGCGTGTTGCGCCAGGCCTGCCACCGATACTGGCCGTAGATGCTGACGATGCGCGCGGCGTAAGTTAGCGCGAGCTGCGAATCGCCTCTGATGATGACGAGATTGTCGTCGTTCTTGGTGCTGGCGCGGTCAGAGAAATTGTGCGAGCCGGTCATGACCACCGGGTTCTTGCCGGCCGGATCCAGCACGATCACCTTGCTGTGCACGGCGATCATGAATTTTCCGGTGTCCTTGATCTCGTGCTCCCACCAGTCGGCGGTTTTGTCGATGCCGGCGGGCCGGATCACGTCGGCGATCTGCTTGCCCTTGAACACCTGCTGCTGGCCGTCGCCGGCGAGCAGCTGCAGCTGATCCTTCGGGCTGTCCTTGCCCTGTGCCGGGAAATTGTTGAGTCCGCCGCGGACATAGAGCTTCTTGTCCTGCGCCTTCTCCAGGATCGGGCCGAGCAGGCCCTTGTTGCCGGGATTGAGCATCAGGCACACCGCGCCATGCTCGGTGTCCTCGATCATCTTGGTGGCTTCCTTGAGATCGCCGCTCTTGGTGGTCGGCGTGAACCAGACGCTGACCTTCGATGGGCCGATCGTGAACGGCCATTCCTTATCGCCGGCCACCGCCAGCGCCTTCGGCGACTTGCTGCCGTCGGCGTAGATCAGCTTCCAATGGTCGTGATAGGCCGCGGCGATCTTGTCGTCGGTGATCTCCAGCCCGTTGTTGTTCTGGGTGCACAGTCCGGTGCGCGTCCAGTTGGTGCTGCCGGTCCAGACTGCCTTCGGTGTCTGCGCGCCGTCGCAGAACACCGCGAACTTGTTGTGCGCATAGCGGCTCGGCGCGATCTTGCGGCGAACGATGTCGACGCCGGCCTTCTTCAGCACGCCGGCGTTCTTCTCGGTGTCCTTTGCCGTGGCGTCGGACTTGCCGGTACTGTTGCCGAGCACGACATGGGCCTTGCCCTTCAGCGCGGTCAGCGCCGCGATCAGTTCGGGATCGTTGAGCTCGTAAAGCGCGAGATAGACGTCGCGCTTGTCCTTTTTGGCATCGGCCAACAGTGCGAGCAGGCGGGCGCCAAGCTGTCCCTTGAGGAAGTCGCGAATCTTGTTGCCCTTGGTCGAGATCGCCTTCTCCAGCGTCTGGGAGGCCTTGGGCGCGGTACCAATCGCGCGCGACAGCCATTGCGCCGATATCGTGCCGCGGTTGAACCATGGCTTCAGCGGACCTGACGGCGTGGCGGAGACGTAGTCGGTCCATGTCGATGGTCCATTGTACGCAGGCTTTACCTTGGTATCGCCGTCCTTGAGGACGGGCACCACGCCGTAGCGGACCGGTGCGTCGACGGGTGCCAGGAAATCGGTCCAGTTGGTCTTCTGCACCGGCCATTCGGTGCTCGGCCGATGCTCGCCGGACTTGTGGCCCTGCACCTGATCCTCGAACCCGACCCAGGTGTCGACCACCGTCGCGGCCTTGCCCTGCTGCTGGCGATACAGCGCGAAGCCGAGGCAGCCCGGAATCATTGTCGCGACTTCCCAAACCACGAAGATACCGTCGGTGGTCGGAAACGCCTGAATTGTGGAAATCATGGTGATGCCTCCAAATCGCTGGTGAGAAATATCCGCTCGATATGAAACTGGCGCGTCAGCACTCTCCCGGGATCCGTGGTGTCTAGCAAAGGGAGCATAGCAGCTGATCTACAACCCGCACTGTCGGCTGGATCACAGATGGATCACGCCGGGCGGCTCCGTGTCGGGTCGCGATCCTGTGGGCGCGGCTCGACCCCCTACAGCAACCGCACCGTGACCTTCGCCTTGCCCTTGTGATCGCCGTAGAACCATTTGTAGACCCAGGGCAGGCCGATGACGGCCTGGTTGACATAGAGGAAGATCTCGCCGCTGCGATCGGCGGTGAACCGCGCCTTGTAGACCTGCGGGTCGGTATTGGGCGCCGGCGCCGGATCAAGAAAATACTCGTCGACCCCGGTTTCTCCGACCCGTGCGATCAGCCTGAACCACGGCCGGAACAGGACGCGCCGCAGGAAGATCGTGGCGTAACCACGCCAGCGCTTTGCGGCCTCGATCGTCGACGTGCGGTATCCGACCGGTGTCACCGCCCGTCCGGCGTCCTCCCACGGCTCCGCCATGGTGATCGCGATCTCGTACTTGAACCCGGTGCGGACCTTGAGGCCGGTCGGCGCACAGATCGCGCTGGTATCGAAGTCGGCTGCGTCCTGCGGGACGCCCTTGTCGACGGCGACGAGCTTGTCGGCCGCGGTGCCCGTGCAGAAAGCGCCCATCGAGTCGGCGGCATTGAACAGGAAATGGCTGAGCAGTGTCGCGCTGAACCAGACCAGCAAGGCCGTCAGCAGGAACGGAACGGCGTGTCGCTTCCCGAAGTTGAGGATCCACTGATAGATGGCGCTGGTGCGGAATCGATAGATCGCATTGTGCACGATTCCGGAGAGCGGCGTCGGGTTCGCGCGGTCGCGCCAGATGATCCGCATCCTGTCCCTGATCGCGGCGCTGAGCGAGGTGCCGACGCCCATCAGCAGGAAAACGGCAATGACGCCGCCGGCGAACCATTCCGGGTTGCCGGCATACCAATCCGTCCACCAGTGAAACGAATCGGGCAGGAACGATTGGACGAAGCGCACCAGCTCCGAAATCATCCTGAACCAGGAGCTGAATTCGTGCTCCTTGTGCTGGTTGTGGAACAGCCAGAACGCGGCCAGATGCAACGACGCCGCCAGCGTGGCGAAGTAGGCGATCCGGCGCATCCAGACATAATTCCACAGCTTCTCCTGCGCCGCATAACGCGCCGGTGCGCTCGTCGGCGTCTCGAACGTCGTCTCGCCCAGCGGCGTGATCTGGCCGCTGCGGGACACAATCACGTAGTTCGGCGGAAGTCCGATCGGGGCATAGGCATTGGCGCCGCTGTCGATCCGCTCGAACACGCTTTCGTGGATCTTCGGCGTCGGCACGCTGACACGGGCATAACGATCGTTGCAGAGCTCGGCGACCTTGCGAGGTCCATACCGGTAGTAGGAGCCGAGGCCCGCGCGCGAATCATAGAGGCGGCCGTCCTTGTCCTCGGACGATCTGATCGACTTGATCGCATCAGGATCGGCGGTCGGCGCGCTCTTGAACACCAGGCCACGCTTGACGGCTTCGTCGACCAGCCATGCCAGCGGCACGAACGCGACGGCATCGTCGGGATAACCGCCGCCGACATTGGCGTGCATGCCGACGAACCAGACCTGGACGAGGCGTTCGCCATCGATGGTCGCGGGCACGGCCGGGACCGGTTGTCCCGGCTCCTGCTCGGTCCAGAGCACCGGATGGAATGTTGTGCGCTCGTCGTCGAGGGCCAGCGCATGTCGCGCCCACTTGACCCGCGGGCTGAGAATCCGGTTCGGCAGCTCAAGCGGCCACACCCAGTTGGAGATGCCGCGGGTCATCTCGTCGATCGGCAGGCCATAGGCTGCGACGGTGTCCCAGATGCCGATGAATTCGATCGCGGCGACCTGCTTCCGGGCGATCTCTGCATAAGACTTGTGGCCTCGGAGGCGATCCCACACCGGCACAAGGATGTAATCGCGCAGCGCGCGGAACAGCACCTCGATGCGCCATATCGAATGGTAGCCCTCGGCGCGGTACGCCCGATAGGCCTTCACCGCGCCGTCGTGCAGCTCGGATTCGGTGTCCGCGACGATCAGGCCCTGATCGAGGATGAGTGCGGCAAGCGTGCGCACGGTGAATGCGCCGCGGCTGAATCCGAACAGGTAGATCTTCGAATCGTTCTCGTGGTCGTAGTTTCGGCAGATGAACTTGTAGGCATCCAGGATATTGCGCTTGAGGCCGTAACCGAAGGCGCCGCCGAGCAGCGCAAGCGGAACGAACGACGACGTGCCGACGCCGTCGTCATACTTGGCGGCCTGGTTGTTGCCCTGCAGATCGAGCGACTGGAAGATCCGCCAGACGTTGGTTCGCCAGACGCTGGAGGCGGCGTTGCCGGTGCCGTCGGACAGGATGATGATCTTGGGACTCGGCATTGAAAGACGCTCGCTGAAAGGAATGAAGCGGATCGCGCAACGTAGTAGTAACGGATTCGATTGCTACTTTGGATCGATGTTTAGTCGCTCTGTGCCACGATAGGTGTGAACTGGCGCACAATAGCGTCGCGTGGTCGCAGCCATGTGAGAGGCGGCGGCTTTCGCGATGCTGCGAAAAGGCCTAGCCTGCCAGCGGTGCAATTCATTGATGAGGCACAGCCATGCGCAGCCGCGTCAGAAAGTTTGCCCATGTCCTGGAGCGCTTTGGCCTTGCTTTGGCGGGAGCCGCGAGCGGTCTGTTCGTCGCCATCCATGTCGGCTCGAGCGTGTCGGCGCTGACCTCGCAGGCCTTCCTGCTGCTCATGATGCTGGGCGGCGCGATCGGCTTCTATGTCGGCATCGATACGCCGCCAAAGCTCTTCCATCCGAAGGACACGAACTCGACGCGCAAGATCGACGCGGCGGAGCTGCTCAGCGCGGTCGGCACATTCCTCGCGACGATGGTTGCGTTCTTCTCGGTCGGCGTCGTCGTGCTACGCAGCGAGCCGGACATCGCCTGGACCGCGACCATCATGGCGGGCTGGGTGCTCGGCGTTGCCATGCAGATCGTCGCCGGCACGATCGCGCGCACCCGGGTCTGAGGCGTCGAAGCGACGCCGCGCCGGAAGAGTTGCCGCTCCGTCCTGCTTTACCTGTTCGCGACCTTGGTGGGATCCTTGATCGCCTGGAAGGTCTCCTGCTCGACGCTGTAGAGCTCGCCTCCAATCTTCTCGACCTTGCGAATGTAGATGTTGTGGACGACTTCGCGGGTCTTCGGATCGATCGACATCGGGCCGCGCGGGCTTTCCCAGGCCATGCCCTTCATGGCCTCGACCAGCGCGTCGCCGTTGGTCCTGCCGCCGGTCGCGTGCAGCGCCTGGTAGATCAGATGCATGCCGTCATAGGCGCTGACGCTGATGAAGTTCGGACGCACATTCGCATTGGCCTTGCGGAACGCCGCGACATAGTCGCGGTTCAGGTCCGACGGATGATAGGCCGAGTAGAACCCTGCCGTGATCATGCCGATCATGGCATCGCTCATCCCCGGCAGGTCCTCGTCGTCGGCGATGTCGCCGGGGCCGATCAGCTTGATTCCGCTCTTGTCGAGCCCACGCTCGACAAACTGCTTGGCCAGGATGCCGGCCTGGCTTGTCGGAACGAAAATGAACAGGGTGTCGGGATTGCCGTCCCGCGCGCGCTGCAGGAACGGTGCGAAGTCGGGATTGGCCAGCGGCACTTTCAACGCCTCGACGATCGATCCGCCTGCCGCGATGAAGCTCGCCGCAAACACGCCGGCGGCTTCATGCCCGGGTGTCCAGTCGGATGCGATGATGGTGGCCCGCTTCGATCCGCTTCTCGCCGCCCAGCCTGCCAGCACGCTGGCCTGCTGCGCATGCGTCCAGCTGGTGCGCACGAAGTAGGGCGACCGATCGGTCACGATCGATGTGCCGGAGACCATGACGACGGTTGCCGTCTTGCTCTCATTGACCAGCGGCGCGAGCGCCAGCACGCTCGGCGTCAGCCCGCCACCGAGGATCGCGATTTTATCGTTGACGATCAGCTCCTGCGCAATGCGCTTGGCATTGTCGGGCACGCTGGCGTCGTCCCGGACGATCAATTCGATCTTGCGGCCGGCGACCGTGTCGCCGTGTTGCGCCATGTAGAGCCTCGCCCCGGCGACCGCCTGTTTGCCGACCGGCCCCAAAACGCCGGTCAACGGCATCACCAGGCCGACCTTCACGACGTCCTGCGTTTGGGCGTGTCCCGATTGCACCGCCGCGAGCGCCAGGACTCCCCCGATGACACCCCCGACCAACACGGCAAATGGCGTCCTCGACATGGTCAACCTCCCGCGTGCCCGGAAATGATGCCGGGCCGGTCCGCCACTATCGGCCGCGCCGCGGGGAAGTCCTGATGAAGAAGTGACAGAACGACGATTTTCCTGCTAAATTTCCCGGATTGGTGCCGTCTGTGTGCATGGAGTGACCTCTATGAACCCGGCGACTGATTCCGTATTGATATTTGATGCCTTTGAGCTGGACTTCGCCCGCGGCGTCGCGCGCGCGGATGGCGTCGAACTTGATCTCAGGCCGAAGTCGTTCGCGGTGCTCGGCTGTCTCGCCAGAAATGCCGGGCGGCTGGTCTCCAAGCAGGATCTGCACGAGGCAGTGTGGGGCCACGTCGCGGTTTCGGACGATTCGCTGGTCCAATGCATCCGCGAACTGCGCCTGAAACTGCGGGATGACGACCACCGCATCATCAAGACGGTATCGCGCCGGGGTTACCGGCTGGATGCCGAGCCGATTTCGCGATTGCACGAACACGCACCGCGGGATGCCGCGGGCGCGACATCCGCTCCGCGCGCCGTTGCAGGACGCTTGGCCGTGTTGCCCCGATGGTTGCTTGTCGCCGGCCTGTCGGCGATCGCCTTCGCCGCGCTCGCATTCGTGCCGCTGATTGCAAACGGGATGCGGCATCCCCTGGCGGAATTGGCGAACTGGTTCGCGCCGCAGGATCACGGCATTGTACCGAACCCTGATGTCGAGCGGATCACTGCGCTGGCGGTCGAGAAGCAGTTGCCGCTTCCGGCCTTTCGCGTTCACGCGCCGGCAAACGACGTGCCGGACAGTGTCCGCCGCTTTCTCGGCGTCTGGGTGAGCGACGAAGGATGGATCAACTCGCACCGCCAGTTCATGATGATCGTCACGAGCGTCGATCGGGATGGTGTCGCGACCGGCTATCTCGTGAATGGACCGGCCATGCCGCACAGCCGTACACCCGGACCTGGCTTTTCCGGCGGCTTCACCGGGCATGTCCTTGACGACACCTTGCGATACGACGGCAATGCGGGACTGCATTCGGCCTCCATCACCGCGGACGGACGGATCGAGTTCAAGCTGATCTTCCGGGAGGGCGGCACCGGGGTGGTATTTCTTGAGCCGCTCTGGACCCTCGGCCGCTCGGGGCGCGTCGCACGCAACCAGACATGAGCGCGGCACGATCGCGGGCACGCGAGCCTGACTACGGCCTGCGGGTTACGCCCAATCCCGCGAGATGCGTGTCGACGAACTGCGCGAGCCGCTCGCGCAGCCGCTCCGGCGGCACCGCGACCATGCGCTCCTCGAGGCCCAGCGAGATGATGCCGTGGACCGCGGAGAACATCATCCGCGACAGCAGCGCGACATCATCGGGGGCGCGATCGGGCAGCAGCCGCAGCAGCGGCGCGTGCATCAGCGCGAACGCGTCCATCACCATCGCCAGGATATCTTCCGGAAATGGCCGGTCGTCCTCCATCCGGTGCTCGAACAGCGAGCGCAGCAGATTGGTGTGCTCGGTCGCGAAGCCGAGATAGGCGTCGGCGAGCCCGTGCAGCTGGCGCAGGGGATCGTCGGCTGGAATTGCCTTCAGCCGTGTGGTCAGGGCCTCAACGGTCTCCCGGTTCACCGTCAGGATCAAGCCGTCGAAGTCGCCGAACTCATTATAGACGCTGCCGATGGAGCACCCGGCGGCCTCGGCGACGTCTCGAACCTTCAATGATCTCAATCCCTTAGTTGCGATCGATCGGCGCGCGATCTCGATCAGCAGGGTCCGCCGCTGAAGTTTTTTTCGGTCACGTCGCGATTCTTCTTGAACAATGGTCATTTTCGTACTACTAATTTGAGCGTTGCTCAAGTCTGCTTAGGAGGCCACTCACATGCAGACCCTAGCACTTCAATTGACCACCACCCTTGTCGATGACGCGATCGAGCTCGTGAAGGGCCTTGGCCGCGCCATCCTCTCCCCGGCGATGGAGCCGATCGAGCGGATCGCCCGCGCCTGCGACGTCGCAGGTGTCCTGGAGCAGCGGCGCGCGGATCGGCGCGCGCCGCGCCCGGCGGCCTCGGGCGGCGGCGGGTGCAAGCCGCGCCACTGCCGTTGGTCGCCGTTCCGCGGGTTGAGTGAACTGACCTGAACCGTACCGGCGGCAATTGTCGCCGAAACCTCAACAAAGCGCTCACCATGTCCTCCGCGAACTCGCCTCGGCGCCGAGCAACCCCAGGTCTGGATAAGGTCTCGTACATCTCTGGCGAGCAATGTCCCGGTATTCCGGCGCCAGCGGATGTGCGCCGGTTCGAACCGATACGTTGCGGAAAAGACTAAAGGCTGCGGCATCTCCGTCATTTCACCACGCTCACCATTCTCTGCCACCCGAACTCGCAGACCTGCCAGCGCCTCGCGCGCTAACCCAAGGAAACGGTCATGATCAAGGAATTGATGTCGTCCCGCCGCTTCGCGCCGCTGTTCTGGTCGCAGTTCTGCTCGGCGTTGAACGACAACGTGCTGAAGAACGCCCTGGTCATCATGCTGCTGTATGGCGTCGCCAACGAGCAGGGGCCGGCGCTGGTTCAGCTCGCGGGTGCGGTCTTCATCGCGCCGTTCTTTGTGCTGTCGGCGCTCGGCGGCGAACTCGCCGACCGCTACGTCAAGTCCGTCGTCGCCCGCCGGCTGAAGTTCTTCGAGATTTTCGCCGCGGCGTTCGCCGCAGCCGGCTTCTTCACCCATTCGATCCCGCTGCTGTTCATCGCGCTGGCGCTGTTCGGCATCGTCGCTGCGCTGTTCGGTCCGGTGAAGTATGCGGTGCTGCCCGACCAGCTCTCGGTCTCCGAGCTTGCAACCGGCAACGCGCTGGTCGAGGGCGCAACCTTCATGGCGATCCTGATCGGCACCATTGCGGGCGGCATGTTCGTCGCCGGCGCCAGCCATATGGGCTGGATCTGCGCCGCCGTCGTCGGCCTTTCCGTTCTGTCCTGGGCGTTCGCATCCCGCATCCCCCTGACGCAGCCCTCCGCGCCCGATCTGTCGATCACCAAGAATCCCTGGACCTCGACCGTGCGCCTGCTGAAGTCGCTCTACGCCGAACCGCGGCTGTGGGACGGCATGGTGATCGTGTCCTGGTTCTGGATGGTCGGCGCGATCGTGCTGTCGCTGCTGCCCGCGCTGATCAAGGAAGGCGTCGGCGGCACCGAGGGCGTGGTCACGCTGTGCCTCGCCGTGTTCGCGATCGGCATTGCCGCCGGCTCGCTGTTCGCGGCGCAGCTGAGCCATGTCCGTCCGAATCTCGCGCTGGTGCCGATCGGCGCCATCGTGATGGGCGTGATCGGCCTCGACCTCGCCTGGGCGATCGCAACCACCTCGCTCGGCAAAGAGGTCACCGCGGCCGCATTTGCGAGCTCGTTCGGCGGCTTCCGGATGCTGGCCGACTTCTTCCTGTTCGCCTTCGGCGGCGGCCTGTTCGTGGTGCCGTCGTTTGCCGCCGTGCAGGCCTGGACCGCACCGTCCGAGCGCGCCCGCATCATCGCCGCCGGCAACATTTTGCAGGCTGGCTTCATGGTCGCCGGCGCGGTGTTCGTCGGCGCGCTGCAGGCCGCGGGGCTTGCGATCGCCTGGATCTTCTTCGGCCTCGCCATCGCGAGCTTCGGCACCGTCTGGTTCGTGCTGAGCAAGTGGGGCAAGGAGGGCGTGCGCGACTTCGGCGCGCTGCTGTTCCGTGCGTTGTTCCGCGTCGAGGTGCGCGGCATGGAGAACCTGCCGCCCGAGGGCACCCGCATGCTGATCGCGCCCAACCATGTCAGCCTGGTCGACGGCCCGCTGCTGCACGCCACGCTGCCGATCGATGCGAGCTTCGCGGTCGACACCGGCATCTCCAAGGCGTGGTGGGCCAAGCCGTTCCTGAAGATGATCAAGCACTATACGATGGACCCGTCCAAGCCGCTGGCGGCGCGCGACCTGATCAAACTGGTTGCCGCCGGCGAGCCGGTCGTGATCTTCCCGGAAGGCCGCATCACGGTCTCCGGTTCGCTGATGAAGGTCTATGACGGCACCGCGATGATCGCCGACAAGGCCGATGCGGTCGTCGTCCCGGTCCGCATCGAGGGCGCGCAGCGTTCGCATCTCAGCTATCTGAAGAACGGCGAGATCAAGCGCTCCTGGTTCCCCAAGGTGACGATCTCGATCCTGCCGCCGGTGAAGCTGCCGGTCGACCAGTCGCTGCGCGGCAAGGCGCGCCGCAACGCCGCCGGCGCCGCGCTGCAGGACGTCATGATCGACGCCATGGTCAAGAATGCGATGCTCGACCAGACGCTGTTCGAGGGCCTCGGCCACGCCTATCGCGACCGCGACACCGGCAAGCCGATCATCGTCGAGGACGCGCTCGGCACCAAGCTGACCTATCGCAAGCTGATCCTCGGCGCGCAGGTGTTGAGCCGCAAGCTCGAGCAGGGCACCTCGGTCGGTGAGAATGTCGGCGTGCTGCTGCCGAACTCGGCCGGCGTTGCGGTCGTCTTCTTTGCGCTGCAGACCATCGGCCGTGTGCCGGCGATGCTCAACTTCTCGGCCGGCCCGGTCAACGTGCTGGCCGCGATGAAGGCGGCGCAGGTCAAGACCGTGCTGACCTCGCAGGCCTTCATCGAGAAGGGCAAGCTCGACAAGCTGATCGCGGCGATCGCGGGCCAGGCGCGCGTCGTCTATCTCGAGGACGTCAGGGCCGGCATCGGCTTCGCCGACAAGATCGCGGGCTTCCGCGCCGGCATCGCGCCGCGCGTCGCCCGCAACGCCAACGATCCCGCGGTCATCCTGTTCACCTCGGGTTCGGAAGGCACGCCGAAGGGCGTCGTGCTGTCCCACCGCAATATCCTCGCCAATGCGGCGCAGGCGCTGGCGCGGGTCGATGCCAATGCCAACGACAAGGTGTTCAACGTCCTGCCGGTGTTCCACTCCTTTGGCCTGACCGGCGGCATGATGATGCCGCTGCTCGGCGGCATCCCGATCTTCATGTATCCGTCGCCGCTGCATTACCGGATCGTGCCCGAGCTGATCTACCAGACCGGCGCGACCATCCTGTTCGGCACCGACACCTTCCTCACCGGCTACGCCCGCTCGGCGCATGCCTATGACTTCCGCACGCTGCGGCTCGTGATCGCCGGTGCGGAGGCGGTGAAGGAGCGCACGCGGCAGATCTATATGGAGCGTTACGGCATCCGTATCCTCGAAGGTTACGGCGTCACCGAGACCGCGCCGGTGCTCGCGATGAACACGCCGATGGCGAACCGCCAGGGCACCGTCGGCCGCATCTCGCCGCTGATGCAGTATCGCCTCGATCCGGTCCCCGGCATCGAGGAAGGCGGACGGCTCTCGGTGAAGGGCCCGAACGTGATGATCGGCTACCTCCGTGCCGAAAATCCCGGCGTGCTCGAGCCGCTGCCCGAAGGCTGGCATGACACCGGCGACATCGTGACGGTCGACGCGCAAGGCTTCATCGCAATCAAGGGCCGCGCCAAGCGCTTCGCCAAGATCGCCGGCGAGATGGTGTCGCTGTCCGCGGTGGAGACGATGGCGACTGCGCTGTGGCCGCAGGCGATGTCGGTCGCGGTCACGCTTCCCGATCAGCGCAAGGGCGAACGCATCGTGCTGCTCACCACGCAGAAGGATGCCGACCGCGCCGCGATGCAGCGCCAGGCCAAGAGCGTCGGCGCCTCCGAGCTTGCGGTGCCCGCCGACATCCGCGTCGTCGACAAGGTGCCGCTGCTCGGCACCGGCAAGACCGACTATGTCGGCGCCACCGCGCTGGCCAAGGAACTTGCTGCTGCGCCCGCGGCGCAGGCTGAGCCCGCCGGCGAGGAGGGCGAGGCCGCGCCGGAGCAGCTCGCGCAACACGTCGCATGATGGTTGGCATGATGGTTGTGCTTTTCGGGAGCATGTTGTCAGATAGACGGCAACTGCTCCCGAGAAAGCACGATCATGCCGCTTCCGCTCGATCCCGTCATTGAGAAGATCATTCCGCTGCTGCCGCTGCGCGACCCCACGACCATGACGCCGCAGAGCGCGCGCGATTCGCTGCGCGCGCTGGCCGAGGCGCGCAAGGCGGTGCCGCCGCCGCCGGTCGATGTCGCGCGGGATATCGAGGTGCAGGGCTCGGCCGGCAAGCTCGCCGCGCGGCTCTATCGGAGCGGCAGCGGGCGGGCGCCGACCGTGATCTTCTTCCACGGCGGCGGCTGGGTCGCCGGCGATCTCGAGACCCATGACCGCCAGGCCCGCAACCTCGTGATCGAGACCGGCGCTGTCGTGATCTCCGTCGACTACCGGCGCCCGCCGGAGACGCGCTTCCCCGGCGCGTTCGAGGATGCGTTCGCCGCGATCCGCGACGTGGTCGCGCGTATCGGCGAATTCGGCGGCGACCTCTCCCGCGTCGGCGTCGCCGGCGATTCCGCGGGCGGCAATCTTGCCGCGACCACCGCACTCGCCTGCCGCGACGCCGGCATCAAGCTTGCCGGGCAGCTGCTGGTCTATCCCGTCGCCGATGTGGTCGGCGGTTTTGCCGATCCGGCCGAGAACGCCAGATTTCCGTCGCGCGCGGAGAATGCCGAGGGCTATTTCCTGACGCGTGCGACGATGCAGTGGTTCTGCGGGCACTATCTCGCCGACCCGGCGCAGGGTGCCGACTGGCGCGTCTCGCCGCTGCGCGCCAAGTCCCTCGCCGGTGTCGCGCCGGCCGTGGTGACGACCGCCTGGTTCGACCCGCTGCGCGACGAGGGCCATGCTTATGCGCGGGCGTTGCAGGCGGCCGGCGTGCCGGTGACGTATCATGCCGGCGAAGGTCTCATTCACGGCTATTTCGGTCTCGGCGATGCGTCGGAGACGGCGCGGGCCGAGGCGCAGCGCGCGCGGGCGGATTTTCGGGCGTTGCTGGAGAAGGGGATCTAACCTCCCGTCGTCCCGGAAGTCTAACCTCCTCGTCGTCCCGGCGAAGGCCGGGACCCATAACCACCGCAGTCTGTTGTGGGAGCAGGCTGTGGCCCCAGCGTCCCGCCACTTGCACATTCGGGGTAATGGGTCCCGGCCTTCGCCGGGACGACGATGTGGATAGTTCCGGGACGACGATGTGGATGGGGTCGTCGCTCGACAACTTCTCCTCAACCCCCTCAATCACTCCCCCTCAATCATTCCCGATCGTATCCCCGAACAGCTGCCACGTTTCCCCGTTGAACTTCTGCAGCCGCATCGCTTCGACCGGGAAATAGTCGGTCGGCGAGGTCTTCACCTTGATGCCGGGCAGGAACATCGGCAGCGCGATGTCGAGGTTGGCGGCCTGCTTCATGATGTTTTCATGGGTGAGGTCGTCGCCGCATTGCTTCAACACCTGCACCGTCGCCTCCGCCACCACATAGCCGTAGACGATCAACTGGTCCTGCAGATTGCCGTCGGGGAAGTAATTCTTCATGAAGCCCTGCCAGGCGATCACGTCTTTATCGTCTTTCCACTGCGGATCGTTCGGATCCTTCAGCGAGTAGGACGAGATGATGTCCTTGGAGTACTCGAAGCCGGCCGGCTTCAGCACCGAGGACACCGAGGTCGAGGTCGCCGCGAGGAAGAACAGGTCCGGCTTCCAGCCGATCTCGCCGATCTTCTTGATCGCCTGCGCCGCCTGCTTGGGGATCGCGTGCATGAACAGCACGTTGGCGCCGGACGATTTCAGCTTCACGATCTGGCTGTCGACCGTCGGATCGGTCGATTCATAGGTCGTTTCCGCCACCACCATCTTCGCGGTGTTCTCCGCGCCCAGGCCCTTCTTGAAGCCGTTGCCGTAATCCTTGCCGGCGTCGTCGTTCTGGTAGAACAGCGCGATCTTGGCGTCCGGCTTGTTGGTCAGCACATATTTCGCGTAGACCGCGGTCTCGGCCTGGTACGACGGCTGGAAGCCGATCGACCACGGGTAATGCGCATAGTCGCCCCACAGCGTGGCGCCTGCGCCGACGAACAGCTGCGGCACTTTCTTGTCGTTGAGATATTTGCGCACGGCAAGCCCAGTCGGCGTGCCCAGCGGATTGAGGATCGCGGCGACCTCCTCCTGCTCGACCAGCTTGCGGGTCTGCTCCACCGTCTTCGGCGGCGAGTAGCCGTCGTCGAGCGTGATCAGGGTGACCTTGCGCCCGTTCACGCCGCCCTGGTCGTTGATCATCTTGAAGTACGCCGCCTGCGCCTTCGCGATCACGCTGTAGGCCGACGCCGCGCCTGAAAATGGCGAGGTCTGCCCGAGCTTGATCTCGGTGTCGCTGGTACCCGCGCCATATTTCTTCTCGGCGGCGTGCGCCTGTGTCGCGAGCGCAAGCGCAGCCAGAGCCGTGATGGCCGTCCAAATGGCCTTCGATGTCATCGTGAGCCTCCCTGTGGCGTTCTTATTGTTCGCGGGGAGAGCTTACGTGAGGCTGTGGGGGTCGGGCTTGTGGCGAGACGCCGGGGCAGGGATGCGAAAATGCGGCGGCGTGGCAACTAATGCTGTCGTCCCGGCGAAGGCCGGGACCCACAACCACTAATGCTTGCCGTTACACGGAATGTTGCCCCAGCGTCGCACCAAATAGACAGCCGGGGTAATGGGTCCCGGCCTTCGCCGGGACGACAATGGTGAAATAGCGACGCCCTTAACGGTAGCTCACGCTGCCGGTCGTGATCGGATCGGTCGGCAGCACGGTGGCGCCGGCGCGGCTGGCGGCGGCGGAGGTGATCATGCCGGGCTCGCCCTTCAGCACATTGCGGGGCGGGTGGAATTCGAGGACGACGAGGGCGGCGGTGGCCAGCACCGCCACGGCGGCGGTTGCGAGTGCAGGCACCAGTCTTCCGCGCGTATCGACTGCGCGAACTTGCATTGATCAATTCCTTGTACTGAAGTCGTTCTTTGGACGTGATGTAGTTACGGCCTGGCTTGTTCCCAAGAGTGCGGCGCACATGCCTCACGATCAGTTGTGCCGGCCGTGATGTCCTTCACGGTTTTCGAAGCCGCGCGGCGTGGCCGCGTCGAATCGCAATCGTGTCGGACGGCTTGTTTGCACACTAACATCTGGAAGAGATCGTGGCGTTTTGCATGCGCCTCATGCGCTCGTGATGATGCGCAGTGATGTTGTGATTAACGTTCCGCCTTCGCCGAGGGCCTCGGCGCAACAAGCCGCTTTTTGCCGTGATTTATAGGCTTTCTTTGTCGGTTAACGTCGGCGCGTTAAGGCTTTCTTCACGCGCACTCCAAGCGTCAGAATGGATTCGCGTGATGACACCGCTGTCATTGGCAACAGCTGTCAGCGGACGTGTCGCAGCCATGGCAACGCCGTCACTGTGAGGCTTGTCGCGCCGTCTTGTCCGCCGAAGCCTTTGGCGACTTGTCCGCCGTAGCCTTGGCGAAGGCGGAAGGCGGAAGCTTTGGCGAGGCAGCGCAATCCATCTCTCCTCACGCGATGCGATGGATGATTTTACTCCATGCGTCATCACACAAAGAAAAATCCACTCACGCGTTGCCACGCATGCGCGTTGCTCGGATCGATTCACCTGTCAGACAGCAGGAGAGGGTGAGCGCGCGCAGCCTCGCGGCCGGATCGGCCCGAGCTTTGCGGCAGTGTGACCCTCGCTTCTTAAGCAGAGGGCGCGGGGAACGCCGGGTGCCAGCACGCACCCATGGGTCCCGAGCAACAAAAAGCTCGGGAGGTAGGACCACAGGTACGGCCGGGCGATCCCGGCGTTCCCCGCGCGGATGGGTTACGGCTTATACGTGCTCTCCCCGGCGAGACTGGGCTTGCTTGTCACCGCCGTCGCAGAAACGCTTACGCGTTTCGCGAGGGGACACCGGCCGCTAGGGCGTCAGGACCACACGCTTTCACCGTCCGCAGATAGGCGCGCTCGTCAAGCGCACCCACCGCGTCCACCGCATCCCGCACCCAACGTCCGTGACGATCGCGATACGCCCCTCTCAGAGGAGGCGGGACGCGGGATTTGTAATGCTGAGTTGGGGTGTCGGGGAAGAGGAATATTTTCTTTGCGAGGACTGGACAGGGTGTGTCGCGTTGAAAATGCTAGAGAAATTCGAGTTTTGGCGCAAGGGTTCAAGTCTCAGATGAGGTCCGATTTTAGCTGCGCGTCGAGACCGCGTCTTGTTGCATTCGGCCGACGGGCAACATCAAGTTTCCTGCACCGCCGGGCTGTCGTTTCGAGTAGGACGCACTGTGCGCCAACGCAACTATGCTCGTAGCTTGATCGGCTGAGAAAGTGTTTGGTAGAGGGTCGTCAGATTTTCGTGCCGGAGTTGAACAGTCAGAGCATAGCGTTGCTTCTCGATTGTCGCGGGGGCCCATCGCCGTGAGCACCATACCGCGACATAGTACGTATCGCCGTATTTGGTGATGTCTTGTTTCCCGCGATAAGTCCCAACCTGAAGCGTTCCACTCTCTCGCTGGTCAGATCCAACGTACGCATACGACGAAGGCCGCCTGATTGACGCATGCGCGTGGGCGTGGCGATCTGTAAGATAGCGTTGGGTGAAGGTCAGGCGGCCTGCTGATCGGTGGGGTTGTTGGCTTGCCGCAGGAGCTTCCATTCCCAGGGCAGCAGTTCGCGCAGACGCGAAGTGGGAAGATCGGCGATCCGGGCGAGGACGTCGGCGAGCCAGGCTTTGGGATCGACGTTGTTCAGGCGGCAGGTCGTGATCATCGTCAGCATGATGGCAGCGCGGTCGGCGCCGCGCAGGCTGCCGGCGAAGGTCCAGTTGCGCCTGCCCAACGCGATGCCGCGCAACGCTCTTTCAGCGGCATTATTGCTGAGGCAGATCCTGCCATCATCGAGGAAGCGGGAGAAGTCGTCCCAGCGCCTGAGCATGTAGTTCATGGGCTTCAGGACCTCGGAGGAGCGCGACAGGGTTTCTCGCTCGCGGAGCAGCCAGTCGTGCAAGCCATCGAGAAGCGGCTTGCTTCTCTCCTGGCGTACGGCACGCCGCTCGTCGGCATTGCGGTCGTTGATGGCGCGCTCGATCTCGAACAGAGCGTCAAGACGCCTGACCGCCTCCAGCGCGATCGGGGAGACCGGTTTGCCCTTGCGGCCTTCCCTGGCCGTTTTCTCGATGTCGGCCAGCTCGAAGAATCCCCGCCGCGCATGGGCCAGGCAAAATGCGGGCGTGATCGGCATCGCTTTTCTTTTCGGATCGAACAACGGCTCGAAGCCGCTATAGCAATCCGCCTGCAAGATACCGGCGAAGGCGGCCAGATGCTTCTGGGGATGTTCGCCCCGTCGGTCGCTCGAGGCGTAATAGACCGCCGCCGGCGGCGCAGGCCCGGCGAACGGCTGGTCATCCCGCACATACGTCCAGATCCGCCCAGTCGTGCACTTGCCCTTCGCCAGGATGCGGATGGTGGTGTCGTCGCCATGTAGGCGCTCGGCCGCGAGCACATGGTGCTCGATCAGCTGGAACAGCGGCATAACGGCGAAGGTTCCGTGGCCGACCTGGTCGGCCAGCGTCGACAGCGGCAGATCGATCCTCTCGGCCTTAAAGCGCACGCTCTGACGGTTGAGCGGGATATGCATGCCGAACTTGTCGAACAGGATTGTCGCCAGCAGTTGCGGACCGATGAAGCCACGCGGTGTGGCATGGAACGGCGCGGGCGGCTGGCTGATCTTCTCACAATCGCGGCAGGTGAACTTTTCCCGCACCGTCTCGATCAGCTTGAACCGGCGCGGGATCTCCTCCAACGTCTCGGTCACATCCTCGCCCAGCTTCGCCAGGCGCGATCCGCCGCAGCAGGCGCAGCTCGTTGGCGCCTCAATGACGACCCGCTCGCGTTCGATGTCGTCCGGCCAAGGCTTGCGCACCGGCCGCTTGCGCGTGAAGGCCCGAACGTTCTGTACCTTTGCAGCCGCGGCACGCGCGGCGAGCTCATCCTCACTCGCCATGGTGATGAGTTCTTCGAGCTCCAATTCCAATTGCTCGATCAGCCGCGCCGTGCGCTCGGACCGCGGCCCGTACAGTTCGCGTTTGAGCTTCTCGATCCGCAGTTCGAGATGTGCGATCAACGCTTCGTTGTCCGACAGCTCCGCCCGCGCGCTGGCGGCATCCGCGACTGCGATATCGCGCTCAACTTGCAACGCCTTGCGCTCGGCCAGCAGCGCCATGTAGGCGCTCGCAAGATCCGCAGGAAGATCGTCTGGCTTCGAGCTCATGAAGCCATTGAATCAGATCGAGCAGCAGATTCAAACCCAAAACGGTTATCCGACCCGCGTCGGACGCTGGGTTTCTTGCGGGGTGCGCCAATCGATTCCGGACAACAGATAACTCAACTGCGCCGGCGAGATCGTTACCGTTTCACCGCCAACCGATGGCCAGATGAACCTTCCTCGCTCGAGTCTTTTGGTAAAAAGGCATGCTCCTTGGCCGTCGTGCCAGATCAGCTTCACAAGATCGCTGCGGCGACCGCGGAAGACAAACAAATGACCGCTGAGCGGGTCTTTGTGCAGCACCTCCTGCACTTGGAGCGCCAACGACGGAAAGCCTCGGCGCATGTCCGTGTAGCCTGTCGCGAGCCACACTCGCGCGCCCGTCGGAACCGGGATCATCGGCGGACCAAAGCATCGAGAACGCGACGTAGCGCATCTCCATCAACGTCGCCATCGACCCGGATGCGGTGCCCGCTACCAAGATCAATCTCGATGATGCCCTGGCTCTTGCGTCGACGCGCCGTTGGCGTCAACGGCGCTTCGGCCACCTCCCGCGGTAGCGCAGACGGCCCAATCTCGACCGGAACAAACGGCGCTATGCTCGCTTCGCCGTGCCTGCAAAGCTCCTTACGCCACCTGAACAGCTGGCTCACATGAAGCCCGGCCACGCGAGCCACCTCGGAAACATTGGCGCCGGGCTCGAGCGACGCTGCGACGAGCCGTTCCTTCTCATCCTGCGACCACCGGCGCCGCCGCTCGACCGTTGTGATCACCTCCGCCCTCGAAATCGTCATAGCGCTTCTCCTAGGATTACCCCTAGGACCTGCAGCGCTCGCGCCCATCAAACAAGGCGGCCCTTAGCGGAGGGATACGATCCAACGTCCGTCGGGCAGACTAGGCGTTGCGGGAATTCTGGAGGCTTTCCCTCCTCCTTCGTCCATTTCCGGTACCGATCAAAGACAGCAGCTTCATCTGTTCCTCTTACGAGACGCCACCCCATCGTAACTCCAAGGTAATCAGCTCGTGTATGGCGCGCAGGCGGATCAAAAGCGAGCGATACCCTGATCTCACGAGTTCCCTTGGTGTTCTGAAACTCAGTTGGAATAGGTACCTCGAAGACTGCGAAATGGTCGAGCAACAGTTCATCTTCGGCGAGCAAGATAACTCGACCATCGTCAGAGCTTACGGCGTACTCCGCGTTCGGGATTCCGTATCCGCAAACCATCGGGGCCGTTTTCTCATTCAGGCCACGTGCGCGCAGAGTAACTGCCTTCGGGATATTTGCTGACAGTGCAAGAAGCGAGCGTAGCAGGTTGGCTGATGCGTCTGGAATCTGGGAAAGCAGAAGAGCCGCTTTGTACGCAACGTTGGGTGCTGCAAACGAGGTACCAGACCTCGATCTGAAGAGTTTCTCGATGGGCTTGTGATGCATTGCCCAAATGCCGGCGGCTTCCTTTTGATTACCATTAACAAGCCCACCCGTGGGGCCGTCCCAAACGGCGTTTCCTCCGAAGTCAACCAAATCTGGCTTGATCATTCCCCGGACTCCTGGTCCGGACCTTGTGAACGGCGATGGCTCCTCGAATCCGCATATTGGACGTATGCCAGCAAGCTCTTCGTCCGCGTCTTCAAGTCCGTTGCCGTGAGCGACTGATCCGACGGTAAGAGCGATAGCAGCGGTCGCGGGATCAATGATCCTCGACGCATCGGACAGTAAGTATTGGGGATAAGCTGATACTATGCCGTCTCGATAGGAATTCGTGAGATCGTCTCGATTGCCCGCAGAAACGATGATCAAGATGTCGAGTTCTCGCGCTAGTGCGTCGAGAGTTGCTGCCCAAGCCTCTGGCTTTGCTCCTCGGTAGGGCTTCTTTGGATTTCCAAGCGATACGTTGAATATCCGACAGGCATAGTCGCGGGATAATTGCCTAATCGCCGTTTCCATCAAGTCGGGGACCGGCTGGTTTTTCGGAAAGTAACCCCTGTCGTCGACAACCCTTGCGCTAGCAATTCGAAACTGCGCATCAAAATTCTTAGCAGAAACACGAGCGCTGATGTCACCGAACGCCGCGATCGATGCTACTGACGTTCCATGTCCCGCGGTGTCCGAAGCACTCCACGTAGGGTCCATTGCAATTGCACCAGCCTCAGTGGTTGCAAGCAGGGGGTGACCAAAATTTACGCCACTATCGATTATGCCAAGGACCACAGCATCGTCGAGCGGTGGCATGCCTGCAGGCAAATCCCCTACGTCTATTTCGGTGAAGTCCTCTGGTTGTATGTCGGGTTGAGGAGGAATATCGGCAACCGCTACCTCGGGAAGGTTCAGGGCGACACGGACTGCCGCACCGGTGCACTCGACACGAGCAATCAACATCTGAAATCCAGAGTAGGTGCTCAGTACCGTTCCAGCAGGCGCTATGGCTTGCCGCAGCCGATAGAGAAATAACTCAATGTCATCCTTGTCAGGTGGGTAATAGAGCTCAAAATCGAGCAGGTAGGCATCGGTCTCAACGAAATCTTCAGGTGCGGTGATGCCTTCAAGATTGAGGCCGCGGCCAATGCGATCTGATGCCGATAGCAAACTGACGGATTCTATTGCGGAGACGAGACCCGCGTATTGGGGAGACTTTCGTCCGTCGGGAATCTCGCCTTGATAAGCTTCCACCTTGTTTCGGAAATCCTGCAGTGACTTATCGTCGGCAAAGAGGACTACCGACCTGTCACCATCAACCGATAGAACAGTTAGACCGAGTTTACGCCATTCGTCCTCGTCAACATTTCCGGCCACCGATATCTTGAGGATTAATGATGGATCGACTCCCTCGACGGCTGGCAGTTCGTTGTAAGAAGCAACGACTTCTTCAATCTCAGTTTGGATGCGGGCGCCGTGCGCTTTAGCTTCACGAGGAGGTGGGCTGCCGAAACCGTGTGTTCGTCGTTCGAGAGTCCCCTCAAGCCGCCGAAGCGGCAAGTGGTCATATGTCGCCATCGCTGCCCCAACCAACCTTAGGTATTTTGTCTAATTTTTTCCTTGATCGAGATGCGCCGCCTTTCAGATCGGATCGCGCCCTCAAATACCTTGGCTGTGACTGCCGAACTCCTTGCAAGGACGGAAGCTCGTATTGCGCTGAGGCAGACGCGCTCAATCTCGGCAAAGGACATGCCTTCAAACCGCTCAGCGTAGCTGGAAACATCGAATTGGACTGGAAAATTGCGCGTCTTTAGCTTCAGCGTCGCTTTAACTTGGCTGAGCGTTGGCTGATCGAAGAACATTACTTCGTCAAACCGCCGCCACGCGGCTCGATCTATTGAGCCCTCAAGGTTCGTGGCGGCGATAAGCAGGCCTTTTCCAGCGAAGCGATCGATCAGCATGAGCAAGCTGTTAACGACACGTCGTATTTCGTTATGCTCCGCTGTATCGGTTCGCGCGCGAGCGAGAGCATCGAATTCGTCCAGAAACAATACTGTAGGCAGTTGAACAGCTGCGTCGAACGCCTTTCTTAAATTGCTCGCAGTCGCTCCGAGATAGGTCGTGATTACCTCGTCGAGCCGCGCTACCAACAGAGGTAGCTTAAGCTCACGTGCTAGCACTTCGGCGCAGAGTGTTTTTCCGCAACCTGGCGGGCCGCAAAATAGCAGCTTGGATCGTGGCGAAAGGCCGTGCCGCCGCAGTTCCTCGCCGCGGCGAACTTCGGTAACGATCTCAGCCAGCGCTTGGTAATTGTCGGTGCTAACGATGAGGTCGCTTGGCCCGCGCTGCGGCTCAATAAGCTCAAGCAAACCCGATGCTGTCAGTTGACTTCTAGCTAAGGCGGGCAACCGAGGCTGCGCCGTATGGGGTCTTCGAAGACCCTTTCCTTTCAGGGCCGGCCCTGCGGGCTCGCTACCGAGCGCTTGAATTGCGGGACTTTCGTCATCCGATGAGCGGGTCGCAAATGAGAATCCGCGAAGCTTAGTGTTCATGCGTACCAGCCGCTAGTGCACGAGGCCCGCCGTTGCCTCATCATGTAGAGTGCGCTTGAGCCTCGCCCTTGGCAAGGAGACGCCCAACGTCACCCCCAAAACAAAACGGCCAGATCACGAGATCCGGCCGTTAATTCGAGGCGAAAAAGAGAGTCTACGCTAGCTCAGCTCGCCTTCTTCACGAACACCGGCTTGCCGACCTTCTTCTCGATCGCACGCTTGAGGTCGAGCGCGCGGGGCGACAGCACCTCGGCCTTGGCCTTGATCAGATAGGCATCGAGGCCGCCATTGTGGTCGACGCTCTTGAGCGCATTGGTCGAGACGCGCAGGCGCACGTTGCGGCCGAGCGCATCCGAGATGAAGGTCACGTTGGCCAGGTTCGGCAGGAAGCGCCGCTTGGTCTTGATGTTGGAGTGGCTCACCTTGTGGCCCGTCTGGGGGCCCTTGGCCGTCAGTTCGCAGCGCCGGGACATCTTACAAAATCCTTATTGCATCCCCGCCACTGGCGGCACGTGCGATCACGCGGCCCGCGCAGGGGTTTTGAATTCGCGTCCATTTTCCAGGAACCGCGGGTGTATAGGGGCAGATCGCCCAAGCGTCAAGATTATATCGCCGCATGGCGGTACCGGGAAACGGCGGTTCATAAGCCGTTCCAGCCACTTAACGCCGGATATAGCAACCATATAAAGGGCGTATTCGGCTGCAAGTCTTGGTTCCATAAGAGATGCGCGTGTTGTCCGGCCGATGTGACATCCCGATGTGACTTGGCGAAATTGGACAACGAACCGAGCGCCGATAGCAGGACCGTCAGGTACGTAAGTGACCACCACGATTGCCCTTTTGCCCCCGCTCGGCCGGCTCATCGGCCTGTGCGCTGGTGCCCTCCTGCTGTTTTGCGCCGAGCGCGCCAGCGCGCAGGGGCGTGTCGACGCCCAGTATGAGGCGACCCTGGCCGGTATCCCGGTCGGCAAGGGCAGCTGGACCATCGAAATCGGCGACGACTCTTTCTCAGCCACCGCCCAGGGCGGCACCGCGGGGCTCTTGAAGGCATTTTCCGGCGGCAGCGGCTCGGGCGCCTCGCAGGGCCGCGTCGTCAATGGATCGCTGGTCGGTGCCTCCTACACCGCGACCACCAAGACCTCGAAGAAATCGGAGACGATCCGGATGGTGCTCGCCAACGGCGCCATCAAGGAATCCACCATCGAGCCGGAGCCGCCTGTCGATGCCGACCGCCTGCCTGTGTCGGATGCGCAGAAGAAGGGCGTGTTCGATCCGATGACCGGCTCGTTCCTGCGCGCGCCCGGCAATGCCGAACTGATGAGCCCGGATGTCTGCCGCACCGGCGCCGGCGTGTTCGACGGCCGCATGCGCTACGACCTCAAGCTCGATTTCAAACGGGTCGAGATCGTCAAGGCCGAGCGCGGCTATCACGGCCCGGCGCTGGTCTGCGCGCTCTATTTCGTGCCGGTCTCGGGCTACATCCCGGATCGCCCCGTCATCAAATACCTCGCCGCCCAGCGCAACATCGAGATCGCCTTCGTGCCGATCGCGGGCACCCGCCTGCTGGTGCCGTTCCGCATGACGATCCCGACCCCGCTCGGCCAGGCCATGCTGGAAGCCACCACGTTCGTCACCACAGCCGCGCCGCCGCGCGTGGCGAAGACGCAGTAGGGGATCTGATCGCGGCCACGCTGCCCGACCGTCATCCTGAGGAGCGCGCTTTTGCGCGCGTCTCGAAGGATCGACGGCCACCGGCCGGGCCGTGCATCCTTCGAGACGCGCTTCGCGCTCCTCAGGATGACGGGTCAGGGAGAGGTGACCGCGGTCCAGGGAATGCAACAGACGTCACCGGAATCCAGTTGACTCTTGCCTGCTTCTGATTCGACTCAGGCCCTCTGGAATTTAAGGAATTCAGTCCGCATATCCTGTGCTTGTGGAGCCCTCTCAAACTTGATCTAGTGCCGCCGCCATCAGGTCCACCCGAGATGTTGCGGTGAACGTTTCAGGCCTGGAATGGAGTCACCGATTCGGGCGCGATTCGTTCTAGACTCGTTCCGAAGCTTAAGCCGGGCGCAGAAAGCGTCGCATTGTGAGACAGATTTTGCGAAAGGACGCGTGAAGGAGTGAAGACGAAAGCGTCAATCCCTCACCGTCACCCTGAGGAGGCCGCGGAGCGGCCGTCTCGAAGGGCGACGGCCCCGCTGTCTCATCAAGACCGCCGCAAACGGATCAATCTCGGCCGTGCATCCTTCGAGACGCGCTGACGCGCTCCTCAGGATGACGGAACGGAGATCGTGCCAACAATTCAAGAAACACCTGCAAAATATGGCTTTCTCAACTTCGTTCGGAAATGATCGCGTGCCCGGTGCAGGCGTCACCGCGGTGCTTGGCCCGACCAACACCGGCAAGACGCATCTGGCGATCGAGCGCATGCTTGCGCATTCCTCTGGCTTGATCGGGCTGCCGCTGCGGCTGCTCGCGCGCGAGGTCTACAACAAGATCGCGGATCGCGCCGGCGTCGACAACGTCGCGCTGATCACCGGCGAGGAGAAGATCAAGCCGAAGGCGCCGCGGTTCTGGGTCTCGACCGTGGAAGCGATGCCGCGCGATCTCGATGTGTCGTTCCTTGCGGTCGACGAGATCCAGATCGCGGCCGATCTGGAGCGCGGCCACGTCTTCACTGATCGCATGCTCAACCGCCGCGGCCGCGACGAGACGCTGCTGCTTGGCGCCGCGACGATGCGCCCGATCATCGAGCGGCTGTTGCCGGGTGCTTCGATCATCACAAGACCAAGGCTGTCGCAGCTCGAATTCGCCGGCGACCGCAAGATCACGCGGCAGCCGCGGCGGACCGCGATCGTCGCGTTCTCCGCCGACGAAGTCTACGCAATCGCCGAACTGATCCGCCGCCAGCATGGCGGCGCGGCTGTGGTGCTGGGCTCGCTCAGCCCACGCACGCGCAATGCGCAGGTCGAGATGTTCCAGAACGGCGACGTCGATTATCTCGTCGCCACCGACGCGGTCGGCATGGGGCTCAATCTCGACGTCGATCACGTCGCCTTCGCCTCCGACCGCAAATATGACGGCTATCAGTTCCGCCGGCTGACGCCGGCCGAATTCGCCCAGATCGCAGGCCGCGCCGGGCGCGCCACGCGCAACGGCACCTTTGGTACGACGGGACGCTGCGCGCCGTTCGAGCCGGAGCTCGTCAACGCGCTGCAGAACCACACCTTCGACAGCGTCAAGATGTTGCAATGGCGCAACGCGAAGCTCGATTTCGCCTCGCTCGGCGCGTTGCAGGTGTCGCTGGCGATGGCGCCCAATCATGAGGCACTGACGCGGGCCCCGATCGCCGAGGACCAGCGCGTGCTCGACCATGTCGCGCGCGACGCCGAGGTGCGCGAATTCGCGCATGGGGCTAAGGCGGTGGAGCGGCTATGGGAGGCCTGCCAGGTTCCGGACTATCGGAAGCTATCGCCGGCCGCCCATGCCGAACTCGTGACCACCCTGTATGGCTTCCTGATGCAAAAGGGTCGTATCCCTGACGCATGGTTTGGCGCCCAGGTCGACCAGGCCAACCGGACCGACGGCGATATCGACACGCTATCGGGCCGGATCGCGCAGATCCGGACCTGGACCTTTGTGGCCAACCGGCCTGACTGGCTGTATGACCCGGAGCACTGGCAGGGGATCACGCGCGATCTCGAAAATAAATTATCCGATGCGCTGCATGAACGGCTCACGGAGCGTTTCGTTGACAGGCGGACCAGTGTATTGATGCGCCGCCTGCGGGAGAACTCAGTTTTGAATACGGAAATTGGCAAGACCGGTGAAGTGATCGTGGAAGGCCATGTGATCGGCCGGCTCGATGGTTTCACCTTTGCACCTGATGCGGCCGAGGCCGGCAGCGACGCCAAGGCGCTGCAAGCCGCCGCCCAGCAGGTGCTGGCGCGCGAGATCGACGCGCGCGCCGAGAAACTGGGCGCCGCGCCCGACGAGCAGTTCGTGCTGACCTCCGACGGCACCATTCGCTGGACCGGCGATGCGGTGGCGAAGCTCGTGGCCGCCGAGGACGCGCTGCATCCGCGGCTACGCATCATTTCCGACGAGCGGCTGACCGGCGCCTCGCGCGAAGCGGTGCAGACCAGGCTCGACCTCTGGCTCAAAACGCATATCGAAAAACTGCTCGGGCCGCTGTTCGAACTCTCCAAGGCCGAGGATATCCAGGGCATCGCCCGCGGCATCGCGTTCCAACTGGTCGAGGCGCTCGGCGTGCTCGAGCGCAGCAAGATCGCGGCCGAGATGAAGGATCTCGATCAGCCCTCGCGTGCCGCGCTGCGCAAATACGGCGTGCGGTTCGGCGCCTACCACATCTATTTCCCGCAGCTCTTGAAGCCCGCGGCGCGCTCGCTGGCTTCGCTGCTGTGGGCCGAGAAGCAGAACAATGTCGACATGAGCGCGCTGTCGAACGTGCAGCATCTGGCGTCGAGCGGCCGCACCTCGTTCCCGGTCGACAAGCAGCTCGCTCGCGATGCCTATCGCGTGCTCGGCTATCGCCAGTGCGGCGAACGCGCGGTGCGCGTCGACATCCTCGAGCGGCTTGCCGATCTGATCCGTCCGGCGCTGGCCTGGCGCGAGACCTCGCCGGGCGAAAAGCCCACAGGCGCCTTCGACGGCCGCGGCTTTGTCGTGACGCAGGCGATGACCTCGCTGACCGGCTCGGCTGGCGAGGACTTTGCCTCGATCCTGCGCGCGCTCGGCTATCGCATGGACCGTCGTCCGCCGCTGCCGCCGAAGGCGGTTGAGGTGGCACCGGTCGAGACCACCGAGACGGCCGCTGCCGAGACGCCGCCGGTCGAGGCTGGTGCTGACGCTGCCGCGGATGTGCCGGTCGATGCCGCCGCTGATGCGCCGGCCGACGCCGCCGCAGAGGTCACGGCCGATGCAGTGGAGGCTACCGCTGCGCCCGAGGCCGAAGCGCCTGAGGCCGAAGCTGCTGTCGATCAGCCGGTGTCCGGCGATCCCGCACCGTCGGCTGCGCTGCTGCCCGATGTCGGCTTTGCCGAGGTGGTTGCCAGCGAGGCGACGCCTGTGGTCATCGAGACCCACCAGGATGCCGCAGCGGAGCGCGTCGCTCCCGTCGACGCGCCCGCCGCCGCCGAAGAACCCGCTCCTGAAGCGCCCGCCGCTGAAGCCGCAGCCGAGCCCGCGCCCGCCGTGGAAGCCGCTGCGGGGACGCCTGAGGCTGCCACTGAGGCGCCCGCGGAGACTGCGAGCGCTGAGGCTGCACCCGCCGAGGCTGCTCCCGCAGCCGCAGAGACGCCGGCCGAACCGCAACTGGTCGAGGTCTGGCGTCCCGGCGGCCGCTCCGATGGAGAACGCCGGCCGCATCATCGCGGTCACGATCGCAACCGCGGCCGTCATCAGAACAAGCCCGCCGAAGGCGCCCAGGCCGCCGAAGGCGGCGAGGGGGGAGGCGAGAAGCGCGAGCAGCATCGCCGTCCGCGCCGTCATCACGATTTCCGCGCGCCGCGTCCGGGCGCAGCACCCGCTGACGGCGCTGCGGCAGCCTCCGCCGCGCCGGCCGATGGCGCGCAGGCCCGCGACAACCGCCAAGATAATCGCCAGGGCAATCGTGACGACAAGGGCCAGCGCCGCGAGCGGTTCGAGGGCAAGGGCTTCGAGGGGAAGGGCCGCGATCGCGACAATGAGCGGCGCGGCGAGAAATTCGGCGGCGGCCGCAAGGGCGGCGATCGTGATCGCGGCGGCCGCGATTTCGGCCGCGACAAGGGCGGGCGCGACAAGCGCGAGGGCGGCCCGTCGCATCGGCCCTATGCCTCGAGCGCGAGCACGCCGCGCGAGCGCGACCGGCCGATCGATCCGAACTCGCCCTTCGCCAAGCTGGCTGCACTGAAGGAGCAGCTCGCCGGCCGGAAGGAATAGTCCAACCTTTGGTCTAATTCTTGGATCGACAGCGCCTCGACAAATGGCTGTGGCACGCGCGGGTGGTGAAGGCCCGCACCAGCGCGGCTGAACTCGTCGCCTCAGGGCATGTCCGCATCAACGGCACGCGCGAGAAATCGCCGGGCCATGCCGTGAAGCTAGGTGACGTCGTCACCGTCGCGCTCGACAACAGCGTCCGTGTGCTGAAAGTGATCGGCTTTGCCGAGCGGCGCGGCGACGCCGCGTCCGCGCGCCTGCTTTGCGAGGATTTGCAAGGAGGCAAGGAATAGCTATTTAGGGCCAGCAATTCCTTGCGGCTCCGGTATTCCTGCGCTACGCAACCCCGGAAAAAGTGGATCGTTTCGGAGTTTTGGATGACCTACGTCGTCACTGAAGCCTGCATCAAGTGCAAATATACCGACTGCGTCGAGGTCTGCCCCGTCGATTGCTTCTACGAGGGCGAGAACATGCTGGTCATCCACCCGGACGAATGCATCGATTGCGGCGTGTGCGAGCCGGAATGCCCGGCTGACGCCATCAAACCGGACACCGAGCCGGGCCTGGAAAAGTGGCTCGAGGTCAACCGCGACTACGCCAAGAGCTGGCCGAACATCACCCAGAAGAAGGACTCGCCCGAGGACGCCAAGGAGTGGGAAGGCAAGGAAGGCAAGTTCGAGAAATATTTTTCTGCGAATCCGGGCAGCGGCGACTGAGTTCGCCTGTCACCCTCGGGACTACCCCGATAAGGGCGGGCTTGGGCCGCCGCGGCCCTCCGTCCGGGCCGCCGATTTAACCCTAATGACGGACATATGACCCGAGGGTCCCCTGTTATGCCCGGAATCGGGCGTAAACCATTGATTTTTGCGGAAAATGTGCTATATTGGGCACATTACAGGCCAAGAACCCCCTGCCATGCGTACCTTGTGGCTTCGAGGTTCCCGCAAACATCGAACAGGGGCGTGGCAGTTTCCGCGCGCAGGCTGTGTCACAGAAAACGCGTAAAAAGAGTGCTTCAAAGACGACGAAAAAAGCCGCTGTCGTTGCCCGCAGCGCAACCAAGGGCCGTGCCAAGGCGCCCGTGAAGGGGGCCAAGAAGGCGGCGGCTGCAAAGTCCTCAAAGAACAAAAGAAGCGTGATGCCAGAAAAGACTGCCAAGACTGCCGCGAAAGCGGCAGCTGCGAAGCCCGCTGCTGCGAAGGTCGCCCCCAAGACTGCTGCTGCCGCGCCGAAGCCGGCTGCCCCGAAGGCTGCCGTCCCCGCCGCTGCTCCGAAGGTTGCCGCCAAGCCGGCCGCTGCGCCGCCCCCGGCAGAGAAGAAGGTCGTGACCCAGCGTCAGGGCTTCAAGGCCAATGAATTCGTGGTCTATCCCGCTCACGGCGTCGGCCAGATCCTGGCGATCGAGGAGCAGGAGATCGCGGGCGCCAAGCTTGAGCTGTTCGTGATCAATTTCATGAAGGACAAGATGACGCTGCGCGTTCCGACCGCGAAGGTCGCCAATGTCGGCATGCGCAAGCTGTCGGAGCCGGCGCTGGTCAAGAAGGCACTGGAGACGCTGAAGGGCCGCGCCCGCGTCAAGCGCACCATGTGGTCGCGCCGCGCCCAGGAATACGAAGCGAAGATCAACTCGGGCGACATCGTTGCGATCGCCGAGGTGGTCCGCGATCTCTATCGTTCGGAATCGCAGCCTGAGCAGTCGTACAGCGAACGCCAGCTCTACGAAGCGGCGCTCGACCGTCTGTCGCGCGAGATCGCGGTCGTGCAGCACTCGACCGAGACCGAGGCGATCAAGGAGATCGAAGGCCAGCTCGCCAAGAGCCCGCGCCGCGGCGCCAAGGCGGAAGCCGAGGGTGAAGGCGAGGGCGATGCCGACGGTGAGGATCTCGACAGCGATGGCGACGATACCAGCGTCGCCGACGAAGCCGCCTAAGCGGCGCTGCAAGGTTTCAGATGAAAAGCCCGGTCGGAAGACCGGGCTTTTTGTTTGCGCGGCGCGCGTTGCAACGCCACCGAAATGGCAACGCTGCGTCCACGCGGCTCTCTATTCGTAGTCCGGATGAAGCGAAGCGAAATCCGGGGCCGGTCGATCCGCAGATACTTCACCGCTGCTTCTCGAGCTTGCGCGCGAGCGTACGGCGGTGCATGCCGAAGCGGCGATGTCGGAGTGCTGCAATCGGTCTCGATCAGGATCCGGTGGATGCGTTCCATTTCAGCCCCCGATCGAGGTGAGGCGCGCGAAACCTCCGGATGCCGAACGGCTCGAAAGCCACGTAAACGATCCTGACCAGAATCGTCTTGAGTTGTTTCACGGATGACGACGGCAATCGGTGCCCGGCATGCTATGCTGGCCGCCCTGCCGTTATTGGATCGACGTTACGATGACCGATCAATTTTGCAGCGAGGAGAAATCCGATGGCATCCAATGTTGAGGCAACCAGGAAGGGCTATGAAGCCTTTCAACGAGGTGACATTCCAGCGCTCATCAGGGATCTGATCGATGATGACTGCACGTGGATAACCCCGGGTCCCCAGGACAAATTGCCTTGGGCTGGGACCTTTAGGGGAAAGCAGCAGATTGCAAACTTCTTCGTCCAGGTCGGCGAGAATCTGGAATTCAGCGAGTTTGCTCCGCGTGAGATGATCGAGCAGGGCGACACTGTCGTGGTCTTGGGTACACTCACGGCGCGGGCAAAGAAAACAGGCAAGACCGTAACGAACGAATGGGCCCACGTTTTCAAGTACCGCGACGGAAAGGCGGTCCGTTTTCAGGAGTACATCGACACTGCGGCGGATGTTGCCGCGATGTCGTGACGGAGCGAGGGGCGGCCGGCTGAATCAGGCGCGCATTCGCGTGTCTCGTTGGCGTCGTCGGCCTCTGTCGCCTACTTCACCCGCTGCTTCTCGAGCTTGCGCGCCAGCGTCCGGCGGTGCATGCCGAGGCGGCGGGCGGCTTCGGAGATGTTGAAATCGGTCTCGATCAGGGTCTGGTGGATGCGTTCCCATTCCAGCGTCTTGATCGAGGTCGGCCGCGCGCCGACCTCGATGGCGGCATTGCCTTGCGCTTTAAGGAATGCGGCCTCGATGTCGTCGGTGTTGGAGGGCTTGGCCAGATAGTGGCAGGCGCCGAGCTTGATCGCCTCGACCGCAGTCGCGATGCTGGCGAACCCGGTCAGCACGACGATCAGCATGTCAGGATCATGCGCGTGCAGCGCTTCGACGCAGGCGAGACCGGAGGCGCCACCGGCGAGCTTCAGGTCGACCACGGCATAGCCGGGCGATTGTACTTCCAGGAGATCGCGGACCTCGTCGAGCGAGGCCGACACCGCGACACCATAGCCGCGGCGCTCGAACGAGCGCTTCAGCGTGCGGGCAAAGCCTGAATCGTCCTCGACGATCAGGAGCTGGCGTTCATCCGTCAAGATGGTCTCCGATCGCGAGCGTCGAGAGCGGCAGCTCGAGCCTGACCGCGGCGCCGATGTCCGGCCGGTTGCGCGCCGTCACCACGCCGCCCAGCTTGCGCACCACGTTGCCGACCAGGAACAGGCCGAGGCCGCTGCCGGGGCTGCCCTTGGTCGATTGATACGGCTTGCCGACATGCGCCAGCATCTCGCGCGAGAAGCCCGGGCCGCGATCGATCACCGACAGCACCAGCCTGTCGCGATCGCGCTCCGCCGTCAGCTCGATCCAGTCGCGCGAGACCTCGGCGGCATTGTCGAGCACGTTGAAGATCGCCTGCTTGAGCGCGATGTCGGAGACGATCGGCAGGTCGGCCCCGAAGGCGTTGCGGAAATACAGCGTGGCCGACGGCCGCGACGTCCGCCATTCCTCGACCAGCGCCGACAGGAACGCGGCGACCGTGGTCGGCGAGGACCCTTCGCCGCGGGCCTCGCCGGCCGACAGCAGGATGCCGGTGACGATCGTCTTGCAGCGCTGCACCGAGATCTCCATCTCGCCGAGGTCTTGCGCCAGCTCGGGATCGGAGGCGAGCGCCGGCATCCGGCGCCAGTCGCCCAGGATGACCGAGAGCGAGGAAAGCGGCGTGCCGAGCTCGTGCGCGGCACCGGAGGCCAGCAGCCCCATCCGGACGATGTGGTCCTGTTCGGCCGCGTCCTGGCGCAGCGCCGCGAGGCGGAGGTCGCGGTCGCGCAGGTTGCGGTTGATCCGCGTCATGAACACCACGAGCAGCACGGCGTCGAGCACGAGGCCGATGAAGGTGCCGACGATATGGAGGTTGAACGCATCGGCAAAGCCTTGCTGCGGCAGCTCCAGCGGCCGGTAGTAGCTGGTCAGCCAGGCGAAGTTCATGCACACCAGCGCCACCAGCGACCAGGTCGAGGGGGCGTCGAGCAGCACCGCGCCAAGCGTGACCTGCAGCAGATAGAGCGATGTGAAAGGATTGGTGGCGCCGCCGCTGAGATAGAGCAGGACGGTGAGCGCAGCAACGTCGAGCGTCAGCGCGATCAGGAGCTCGCGGTTGTTGATGTCGGCGCGGTAGCGCAGCCACAGCAGGCTGACGAGATTGAGCGCCACCAGCCCCGAGATCACGGCCGCCATCGGCATCAGCGGCAGCGCGACGCCCATCCAGAACTGCACGAAGCCGATGGTCGCGATCTGGCCGATCACCGCGATCCAGCGCAGCTGGACCAGCAGGGCCATGTTCTTGCGGTTGGTGGCGACGTCGGCCGGGGCTGCGAGATCGAACGGCATGCCGGCGGCTCCGCTCACGGCGTGCGGCATCACGGCCGAGCCGGTCGCGGCCTTTTCGTCATGCGGATCCGATGTGCGCTCGAGCATCTGGGCCTGTGTCGCGAGACAGATTGCGGGCTGCGCCGATCAGGCGGCGCACGGCGGCGCGTCGTGAGTCCCACCTTGGATCGGCGCCGGCGCGACCCCCGCCGCTGATGATGCGCAGGAGCGCGCCCGCCAGCATAAAGGCCAGCGCGAACCATGTCAGCGCGTAAATCAGGTGGTTGTTCGGAAACCGCACCATCGTGAGCCCGCCGACCGGGGTGCCGCCCGGATTGGGCGTCGCATCGGCGTCGATGAAGAAGGGGGCTACTTTCGACAATCCGTGGCTGGCTGCGATCGCAGTGACGTCGCGCGAATACCAGCGGCCCGATGCGGGGTCGTTGTTGCGCAGGAAGCCGCCCTTCGGCTCCGAGATTCGCAAGAGGCCGGTGACGCTGACGGTGCCCTGCGGCTCGCCGTCGCGCCGTGTCGCGGGATCGCGCCGCTCAGGCGGCACAAAGCCGCGATTGACCAGCACCGTGGTTCCGTCGGCCGTTTGCAGCGGGGTCAGCACCCAGAAGCCCGGGCCGTCCGTTGTCACGGCCTGCACCAGCGTCTCGTCGGCATTGAGGAAAGTGCCGCGCACGGTGACGCGGCGGTACTCGTCGCTCGCGGCGGTGACCGCCAGCCATGACGAAGGCGGCGGTGGCGCTATCGGCGCCGCATGCATACGCTGCTCGACCCGCTCGATCAGCGCCAGCTTCCAGGTCCTGCGTTCGACCTGCCAGACTCCGAGCGCGGTCAGCAGCACCACGCCCAGCATGCCGAGCGTGAGCAGCGTGTAACGGCGGAGCGCAGAATTGCGGCCGCGTCGGGACTGCGCCCCCTCTCCCGCCTGCGGGGGAGGGTTGGGGTGGGGGTGTCGCCGCGAGTCGGAAGGTTCATTGAGTGGAGAAAGCCCCCACCCGGATCGCATCTTACGATGCGACGTAGCCGAAGCTTTGCTTCGGCGTTCTTCAGAGACGGCCGCCGACGGCGGCCTACGCTCCCCCGCAAGCGGGAGAGGTGAAGAAGGGCCTGCAGCGCCCCGCATCGTCACGGCATCTGGCTCATGTCGTGCAGGGGCATCATATTGACGTTGAGATGATGCATGACCCACAGCGAGCCGGTCAGCGCGATCACCACCATGATCACGGTGAAGATCAGCGCCATCATGGTCCAGCCGTTCTCGGACCGCGTGTTCATGTGCAGGAAGTACACCATGTGCACGACGATCTGCGCCGCGGCGAGCACCAGCACGATCAGCGCGGTGACCGCCTTGTCGGCGATCGCGCCGATCATCACCAGCCAGAACGGCACCGCGGTGAGGATCACCGAGAGGCCGAAGCCGATCAGATAGGTCTTCAGTGAGCCATGGGCGGCGCCATCGTGGGCGTGGTGGCCGTGATCGCCGGCGGCGGAGTGCAGGGCGTGAGAGTCTGTTGTCATCGCAGCATTCCCAGGAGGTAGACGAAGGTGAAGACGCCGATCCACACCACGTCGAGGAAGTGCCAGAACATCGAGAGGCACATCAGCCGGCGCCGGTTGGCTTCGGTCAGGCCGAAACGCGCGGTCTGCACCATCAGCGTCACCAGCCAGACCAGGCCGAAGGTGACGTGCAGGCCGTGGGTGCCGACCAGGGTGAAGAACGACGACAGGAAGGCGCTGCGCTGCGGCGTTGCGCCCTCATGGATCATGTGCGCGAACTCGGTGAGCTCGATGCCGAGGAAGGCGAGGCCGAACAGTCCGGTGATCGCAAGCCAGATCTGAGTCGCGCCGATCCGCGACTTCTCCATCGTCAGCATGGCAAAGCCGTAGGTGATCGAGGAGAGCAGCAGCATCGTGGTGTTGAGCGCGACCAGCTTGAGGTCGAACAGGTCCTTTGGCGCCGGGCCGGCGGCATAATTGCCGCCGAGCACGCCATAGGTCGCAAACAGCATCGCGAAGATGAGGCAGTCGCTCATCAGGTAGATCCAGAAGCCCAGCATGGTGCTGGCGCCTTCCGGATGCGCATGCTCGTCGATGACGTGAAAGACCGGTTCGGAGCCTTGGGTGGAGACGGTAGCAACGGTCATGGCTGGGCTCCCGCGGCGAGAACGCGCGTCCGCGCGTCTTCGGCCCGCACCACCTCATCCGCCGGGATGTGGAAGTCGCGGTGATAGTTGAAGGTGTGGCCGATCGCGACCGCGAGCAGCGCTATGAAGCTGACGGCGGCGAGCCACCAGATGTACCAGATCAGGCCGAACCCCATCACCGTCGCCAGTCCGGCGAGGATGACGCCGGTGCCGGTGTTGGACGGCATATGGATCGGCTTGAAGCCGGTGAGCGGGCGCCGGTAGCCGCGGCGCTTCATGTCCCACCAGGCGTCGTTGTCGTAGACCACGGGCGTGAAGGCGAAATTGTAGTCCGGCGGCGGCGACGATGTCGCCCATTCCAGCGTGCGCGCGTCCCAGGGATCGCCGGTGGTGTCCTTGAGCTGTTCGCGTCTGAGAATGCTGACCGCGAACTGCACCAGCATCGCGCCGATGCCGAGCAGGATCAGGAACGCGCCGAAAGCCGCGATGACGAACCAGATCTGCAAGGACGGATCGTCGAACACGCGGAGCCGTCTGGTCACGCCCATCAGGCCGAGCACGTAGAGCGGCATGAAGGCGAAGTAGAAGCCCGAGACCCAGAACCAGAACGACAGCTTGCCCCAGAACGGATCGAGCCTGAAGCCGAACGCCTTCGGGAACCAGTAGTTGATGCCGGCAAACAGGCCGAACAGCACGCCGCCGATGATCACGTTGTGGAAATGCGCGATCAGGAACAGGCTGTTATGCAGCACGAAATCGGCCGGCGGCACCGCGAGCAGCACGCCGGTCATGCCGCCGATCACGAAGGTCAGCATGAACGCCACCGTCCACATCATCGGCAGCTCGAAGCGGATCCGGCCGCGATACATCGTGAACAGCCAGTTGAACATCTTCGCGCCCGTCGGGATCGAGATGATCATGGTGGTGATGCCGAAGAACGAGTTCACGCTGGCGCCGGAGCCCATCGTGAAGAAGTGGTGCAGCCAGACCAGGTAGGACAGGATGGTGATGACGACCGTGGCGTAGACCATCGAGGTGTAGCCGAACAGCCGCTTGCCGGAGAACGTCGCGGTCACCTCGGAGAAGATGCCGAACGCCGGCAGCACCAGGATGTAGACCTCGGGGTGGCCCCAGATCCAGATCAGGTTCACGTACATCATCGGGTTGCCGCCGAAGTCGTTCGTGAAGAAATTGGTGCCGACGTAGCGGTCGAGCGACAGCAGCGCCAGCACCGCGGTCAGCACCGGGAAGGAGGCGACGATCAGGACGTTGGTGCAGAGCGAGGTCCAGGTGAACACCGGCATCTTCATCATCGTCATGCCCGGCGCGCGCAGCTTGACGATGGTGCAGACCAGGTTGATGCCCGAGAGCGTCGTGCCGACGCCGGCGACCTGTAGCCCCCATATGTAATAGTCGACGCCGACGTCAGGACTGTAGCCGATGTTCGACAGCGGCGGGTAGGCGAGCCAGCCGGTGCGGGCGAATTCGCCGACGAACAGCGACATCATCACCAGCACGGCGCCGCCGACCGTCATCCAGAAGCTGAAGTTGTTCAGAAAAGGGAAGGAAACGTCGCGGGCGCCGATCTGCAGCGGCACCACATAGTTCATCAGGCCGGTCACCAGCGGCATCGCCACGAAGAAGATCATGATCACGCCATGCGCGGTGAAGACCTGGTCGTAGTGATGGGCCGGGAGATAGCCGTCGGAGCCGTTGAAGGCGATCGCCTGCTGCAGGCGCATCATCAGTGCGTCCGCGAAGCCGCGCAGCAGCATCACGATGCCGAGGATCATGTACATGATGCCGATGCGCTTGTGGTCGACGGTGGTGAACCACTCGCGCCACAGATAGCCCCAGAGCCGGAAGTAGGTGACCAGCGCAAACAGCGCGAGGCCGCCGGTCGCGACCACCGCGAAAGTGCCGACCAGGATCGGCTCATGGAACGGCAGCGCTTCCAGATTGAGGCGGCCGAAGATCATCTTGATGAGATCGGGATTCATGCGGCGCTCCTCAGGAGTCTGATTTCGGGCGCTGGCCGAGCAGCAAAGACGTCGATGACGGATGGGCGGGCGAGAACGGCGGCGGCTTCAGCCCGACGCCGCGCAGCGGCGTCAGATCGAGCGGGGCGAGAACGTCGCGCGACGGCGCATCCTTGATCTCGTCCATCGAGCAGATGCCGGCGACAAAGGTCGGCTCGGTGCCGAGCGGCGCGCCGCGGCGGGCGTATTTGTCGTAAGTGAGCGGCAGGGTGTTGTTGAGGCCTTCGCGGCCGAGGCCGCCCTTGGCGTCGATCGCCATCATCTCGCTCATGCACATCTTGCCGGGCTCGACGCACATGTTGAGGATCGCCTTGTAGAGATCGCGATCGACGGTGCCGTAGAGCCGCACCGGATCGTTCTGGCTCGGACGCTCGAGCTGCAGATAGTCGGTGCGGCCGAGCATGTTGGTGCTGGCCTTGGCGTTGGCGACCCACTTGTCGAAGCCTTGGGACGACAGGCTCTTGAAGTCGAAATGCATGCCGGAGAAGCCGGCACCGCTGTAATTGGCGGAGAAGCCGCGGAAGGTGCCCTCCTGGTTGGCGACGGCGTGCAGCTTGGTCTCCATGCCGGGCATCGCGTAGATCTGGCCGGCGAGGGCGGGGATGTAGAACGAGTTCATCACGGAGGAGGCCGTGATGCGGAAGCGGATCGGGCGGTCGATCGGAGCGGCGAGCTCGTTGACGGCGGCGACGCCGTAATCCGGGTAGATGAACAGCCACTTCCAGTCGAGCGCGACCACCTCGACATTGAGCGGGGCATCCTTGCTCTCGATCGGCTTGTCGGCGGCGATGCGGCCGAGCGAGCGGTAGGGATCGAGCAGATGCGTGCCCATCCAGGTCAGCGCACCCAGGCAAATGATGATCAGCAGCGGCGCCGACCAGATCACCAGCTCGAGCTGGGTCGAGTGATCCCACTCCGGCTCGTAGGGTGCTTCGGTATTGGATTGGCGGTAGCGCCAGGCGAAGAAGATGGTCAGCGCCATCACCGGAAGCACGATCACCAGCATCAGGATGGTGGAGATCACGACGAGGTCGCGCTGCTGGGCGGCGATGTCGCCGGCGGGCGCCAGGACGACGAAATCGCACCCGCCAAGGAACGCCGCGAACGGCAATAAGGCCAATAGTTTCAAGGCGCGCACGGCTCACCCCGCTAGAATTTCATGAGTTCCGCCAACGGGTAGCTGCGATGCAGCAAAGTTGACATTGGACAATTTGTCCAATGTTGCACTGCGGGATGGGAGGTCAGAAGGTGAGGTGGACCGCGCGGCAAATTCTGCCCGTGGCCTCATCTCTAATTTGAGCATGGTCTGTTCGGAAAACCGGTTTCCACTTTTCCGGATCATGCTCGAAAGGACGGTCTCCGGCGATGGCACAGGCCCCAGCAATGGCTCACGGCTCCCCGACGGCATCAGGTCACGGGCAGGCGAAACCCGGCGAAATCGCCATCGGCGTCATCATCGGACGCACCTCGGAATTCTTCGACTTCTTCGTCTATGCGATCGCCTCGGTGATCGTGTTCCCGAAGCTGGTCTTCCCGTTCGTCAATGAACTGACCGGCACGCTCTATTCGTTCGGGATCTTCGCGCTGGCTTTCGCCGCGCGGCCGCTCGGCACCGTGATCTTCATGGCGGTCGACCGCCGCCACGGCAAGGGCGCCAAGCTCGTCATCGCGCTGGTCCTGCTCGGCACCTCCACGGTCGCGATCGCCTTCCTGCCCGGCTACGACACGATCGGCGTGGCGGCGATCTGGCTGTTGGCCGCCGCGCGGCTCGCGCAGGGCATCGCCTGGGGCGGCGCGTGGGACGGTCTCGCCTCGCTGCTTGCGATGAATTCGCCGCCGAACCGCCGCGGCTGGTATGCGATGGTGCCGCAGCTCGGCGCGCCGCTCGGGCTGATCGTGGCGAGCGCGCTGTTCGCGTTCTTCGCCGGCAACCTCTCGGCGGATGATTTCTTCGATTGGGGCTGGCGCTATCCGTTCTTCGTCGCCTTCGCCATCAACGTGGTGGCGCTGTTCGCGCGGCTGCGCATGGTGGCGACCGATGAATATTCCGAGCTGTTCGAAAGCCGCGATCTGGAGCCGGCGCGCGTCGGCGAGACCATCAAGCAGGAGGGCCGCCACATCCTGCTCGGCGCCTTCGCGCCGCTGGCGAGCTTTGCCCTGTTCCACATGGTCACGGTGTTTCCGCTGTCCTGGGTGTTCCTGTTCACCAGGGAAAGCCCGGTGCGCTTCCTGATCATCGAGATGATCGGCGCCGCGGTCGGCGTCGTCGCGATCATCGCCTCCGGCATGATCGCCGACCGCGTCGGGCGCAAGCCGCTGCTGCTGGGGTCCGCGGTCGCGATCGCGGTGTATAGCGGCTTCGCCCCGCAGCTGCTCGATGCCGGTGCGGTCGGCGAGACCGTCTACATGGTGCTCGGCTTCGTGCTGCTCGGGCTGTCGTTCGGCCAGTCGTCGGGCGCGATCGCCTCGAGCTTCGCGCGGACCTATCGCTACACGGCCTCGGCGCTGACCTCGGATTTCGCCTGGCTGTTCGGCGCCGGCTTTGCGCCGCTCGCAGCGCTGCTGCTGGCGACCCATTTCGGCCTGATCTCGGCCGGCGCCTATCTCCTGTCGGGCGCGGTGTGGACGCTGCTGGCGCTGTGGCTCAGCGGCCTGCGCGAAGCGGAAGTCAATTAGTCACGCAGCCCGGTCTTCTCCTTCCCCCTGAAAGGGGAAGGTCGGGATGGGGGTCAGCCGCAGGCGACGCTGCAAGCGGAGAGAGAAGATCCCCACCCGCTTTGCTCTGGCGAGCAAAGCGACCTCCCCTTTTCAAGGGGAGGTGGAAGCGCCGCGTGGATGGAGATGGGCCCATCACCCATCGTCATCGGAACAGTCCGTCGACGCGGAACGAATACCCCGCACCGACGATATAGTTCGGCGAGTTGCGGTTGAGCCCGAACGCGATATGGAGGTCGACCTGCTGGGTCGGCGTGATCCGGTAGAGACCGCCGGAATTGATCAGCTGGGTCGGCCGCGCGCCGTCGGGATAGTCGCCGACATACTCAGTGAACACACTCATCCGCTCGGTCAGCTTCTTCTCGATCACGAAGGTCGCTTCCGACATATGCCGTCCGGTCAGTTCGGCGGGGCGGAAGAATTCCGTGAACATGCCGCTGACGCCCCAGCCGTCATGCAGCTCCCAGGACCATGGCAGCTGGATGTAGGGCTGCGCGCCGCGCCCGGCGATTTCGGCCGCACCGGTCGGCAGCGCGACGCCGGCGGTGAGCGAGAGGTCGATCTTCCCCGGCACCGGGCTGATCTGCCATTTGATGCCGGGCGCGACGTCGGAAAAGCCCGAGGCTCCCGGCGACTTCAGCGTGCCGGTATAGCTCGGCAGGTCGATCAGCGCTTCGAGGCAGGGTGCAATGCCGAGCCGCCAGCGGCTGTTGCTGCCGTCGATGCTGCGGCCAGCGTTGCGGCCGGTCAGGTTGACGCCGTTCTCGTTCTGCAAGCTCCCGACCGGCACGACGATACTCGAATTGGTTACGTCGGGCCGGTCGGTCGCAATTTCGTCGCTCGCCTTGGGACAACCGTCCGCGCGCGCAGCGGTGGCTGCTGCGAGTGTGAGCGCAGCAAGCGCGCACCCGAGTTGGGCAAGTCGAGCGACGGCGCCGCACCGGTTGGGAAACACTGGGGATGCTCCTGTCGCGCGGCGCGCTGCGGAGGTGGCAGCTTGGAATAGATCGGCCGATGACGCGGATATTCCTGGCAGGCGGGAAAAAACTTCAACAAGACGTGCTGATGTCAGCGATCAATGCGGCTGGCGTCCGGCGCCATTGTGCGGCAAGCTTGAGCTGCCGATCGAGGCGGCACGGCATGACCGCTCGAACGCCACGTGAATATCGCGCACCGATTGCCATTGGCGCTCTGCTGCTGGGTCTGCTGGACCCATCGGGAGCCCTTGCCCGCGGGGGCAGTTTTCCGCGCGATGACCCCTGGAACGCGGAGCGCATCGACAATCTGCCGCCCGATATCCGCAATGCGGTCCTGCATATGTGCGGGTCGCGGCCCAATGCCGGGCACTATTTCGCGACCTATCTCGACAACGCCCGCGTGGTCAGGCTGCATTTCGAGCATTTCAATTGCGAGGGCGCGCAGCAGTTGCACCACCGCGCCGATGGCTGCCTGCATCAGGACTACGCCCGGACGGGCGCGCATTATCATCTGATCCGCAATTACGTCGGCCGCTGCGAGGATTGAAGGAACCGCGCCCGCAGGCGGAATTTCAGGGAATAGAATGGCAGCGTGGCTGCTCCTGTTGTGGTGGCAAACAGGAGCCCCATGGAATGACCATTCGTTCGATCGCAGGCGCCATCGCGCCGCGGCACGCCAAACTCGCCGCGATGGCGGCGATTGCGCTTCTGCTCGCCCTCAACAGCGCCCGGGCGGCAGGAGATCCGGCGCGCGGCGCCACGCTGTATCAGGGCTGCGGCGATTGCCATTCGATCGAGAAGAACGACGTCGGCCCGATGCACAAGGGTGTCGTCGGCCGCCTCGCCGGCACCGTCGCGGGCTACAATTACTCGCCGGCGCTGAAGGACTCGAAGATCGTATGGACCGAGGCGAATCTCGACAAATGGCTGACCGGTCCGGACGCCATGGTTCCGGGCACCAAGATGTTCTACGAGGTTCAGGATCCGAAGGATCGCGCCGACATCATCGCGTTCCTCAAGGAGAAGGCGAAATAGCGCATTCTCTCTCCACGTCGTCCCTGCGTTCGCCGGGACGACGGTGGTGTGCGTGTACGGCCTCAATCCACCACGATCTTGACGCGGTCGCGCGGCTTCACCTGGGCGTGGGAATCGAGTCCGTTGAGCACGCGGAAGCGCTCGGCCGGATGATCGACGCCGGCCATGCGGTGCGACAGCGATTCCACGGTATCGCCGGGCTGCACATTGATGACCTTGATGCGCAGCGGGCGCGCGGCCTGGATCTCGTCGAGCGTCAGGCGGCGGAACGAGTTGACGGTCTCGCGCGCGTTGCGCTCGCTTTCGGTGGATTTCTGCTTGGCGGCGAAGATGAAGCGATAGACGTCGCTGCCGAAGCGCAGCGCGTAGACCTTGAACTGCCACTGGTCGCCATGCGCGGTGGCCGATGCCGCCGGAAAGCCGTTGATGTTGAGGTCCTCGGTCGAGGACTTCTCGACGCCTTCCATCCAGCCGGAGTTCAGATAGTCGCCGAGCGACTGCTCGGCCGGCACCCGCACCACATCGAAGCGCATCGCCTGGCTGCCGCCCTCGCGGACGCCGATCACCGCCTGCGCGGTGTTGTCGAGCGTGAAATTGTCGGGCGCGGTGAAGGTGAAGCCGAGCTTGGGATGCAGGAAGCGGCGGCCCCGCACAAACCCCTCGCTGGGGTCCTCGCCATAGACGATGTTGTCGATCGCGGCGAGATAGGTCTCGCGGTCGCGCTCGTTGTTTTCGGGCGACGAATATTGCCGCGCGGTGGTCTGCGCGTTGGAGATGCGCTCTGGCGTTGCCGGATGCGACGAGGTGAAGTCCTGCGCGCGCGGATCGAGCGCGGTCTTGCCGACCTTGAGCGCGGCATTGCGCTCCATCGCGGTCAGGAAGCGCGCCGCGCCGTAGGGATCGAAATGCGCGCGCGCCGCGATCCCGACGCCGATGCCGTCGGCCTCGAACTCCTGCTGCCGCGAGAAGCTCGCCATCGTCAGCTTGGTCTTGGCGAGCGCCAGCGCCGTGAGATCGGGGTCGCTGCTCATGTCGGTGACGACGCGCGTCACCACCGCCGCCTGGCGCGCCTGGTCCTCGCGCATCGCGGCGTGCTTGGCCAGCACATGCGCCATCTCGTGGCTCAGCACCGAGGAGAGTTCGGAGGTGTCGCTGGCGAGCGCGATCAGGCCGCGCGTGACGTAGAGCTGGCCGGTCGGCAGCGCGAAGGCGTTGACCGCGCCGGAATTGAGGATCGTGACCTTGTAGGCCTGGTCGGGCCGTTCGGACGCGGCGACCAACTGATCGACGGTCTTGCTGATCAGGGCCTCGAGCTTCGGATCGTCATAGGCGCCGCCATAGGCCGACAGGATGCGCTCATGCTCGCGCTCGCTATTGGGCGTCTGCTGCACCACGCGATTCGGCTTCGCCGGAGCCGCCGCTGCGGTCGGGGGGGCCTGCTCGAAACGGCCGACATTGCCGATATTGCCGCAGGCCGAGAGCGTCAGGGCCGCGCAGACAAGCGCCGGCGCAGCCCAAAGGCGGCGGCCAGTCCCCTCTTCACGCCGTCCTGCGTGCTCAATCACGTCAAATACCCACAAATTGTCCCGTGAACCGCCGGGGCATGGCCTCCCGGCCCCTAGTTCCCGCCGAGCACTTCAAGCTGCCCCACCCGGAGCAATTCGATTCGCGGCCCACGTCGTGCTTCCACCCAGCCTCGCACACGAATCCTACGATTTTCCAGAGACTTGGGCGCAAGCCCCGCCGCCTCGAACGCAGGGACTATGCGCCTTGAAATAGTCGCAGCAAAGTCCCGAGTCCAGTTTCGGCCGAAATTCAGATAGGTCGTCGCGCCAGCCTGACGCACGGACAAAACCCTGCCCTCGACCACTGTAAAACGCCCGATCCCGGTCAAAATATCGTCGGAACTTTCGGCGTTTTTTATGACGCCGGACTCGGCCCAGGTTCCCGATCGGGCGGTCCTCGCCTCGGCCTCCGCCGCCATCAGGGCCGCGGCGCAGTCCTTGTCGGCGATCTCTGAAGACACCAGAGCGAGGCCACGGCGCAGCAATTCACCCTGCACGGGCATCTCTTGGCCTTCGAGGAAAGCATAGGCCGGCTGCCGGCCATAGCGGTCCGGCGTGTCGTCCTGTCCGCGCAGCGTCACGTCGCGGCCGAGCAACAGCGCCGACAGCGTGGCGGCGGCCTTCGTCCTGTCCGCCGCCTCGATGCCGGCAAGCTTGACCTCACGCCCGTCGTCGAGCCGAAAGCCGCGCGCGTCGATTACTGCGGTAACACGGCCCTCGCCCTGGCTCTCGAAACTGCATCCGGCCGCCTCGGCGCGTCCGATGCAGGCGCCGATCGCGAGGGCGCAAAATGTCATCGTCACCGCCCGCAGACGGCGACGCCATGCTGTATCGCGTGGAAGCATCATGCTGCACTCGTCGTTCCGGTGCGCTCCGTTCGGAGCGCAGTCGCAAATAAGCTCAGTCTGACGGAAAGATCGCATCGGAGCCACAAGCGAAGCGAGACGGCATCGATGGAGCCATCCTTGATTCGGCAACGCATTGCGGATCAATTCTTTGCGGCACTTCTCATTGCGCGCAAAGTCGTGTTGCGAGTTTCACAATGGCCCGGACCCTCCGAGGGGTGGACTCGTCTTCTGTGTTCCTGATCGTGACGCAGATTGCCGTCCGCACCTGCGCAGCGCGGTCCTGGCGCGCATCAACCTTACCGCTTCACCATCTCAAGTCCGTGCGCGGAATGAGAATTCGTTATTGTTGCCAATGGCTTGCGGCGCAATGTAACTAATCGGCAATTTTTTGAAACAGCGACGGATCGCAGTCGCCACTGATATTGCCGAGGTCCTTGGTGTCGAATCCTGTTGTTCTCACGCTGACGACCAGCGATCCGGTCCACGATTACACCCAGCTCTACAACGCGATTTCGGCGATCAGCGTCGGCGGCGGCCTGGCTGCGGCCAACACCGACTACATCATCAACTTCTCGACCTCTGGCGCCGCGCGCACGCTGCAGCTGCTGGACGATCTGCCGGCCATCAATCTGATGAGCGGCTCGACGCTGACCTTCGACGGCAACTCCGACTACAACAATCAGCTCGGCGGCCAGGACAACAGCGACGTCATCGACGCCCGCGGCTATCAAGGCTTCGTCGTCGTCGCCGGCAAGGTGACGTTCAAGAATCTCACCATCGTCAACGCCGTCGCAAGCGGCGGCGGTGGCGGCACCGGTGGCGGTGGTGGCGGCGCAGGCCTTGGCGGCGGCCTGTTCGTCGGGCAGAATGCCGACGTCACGCTGAACAACGTCAATTTCGGCAGCAACACCGCCAAAGGTGGCAATGGCGGCGCGGTCGATCCGGCCGGCGGTGGCGGTGGAGGCGGCGGCATCGGTGCCGACGGCGGCAGCGGCAATGGCGGCGGCGGTGGTGGCGGCGGCTTCGGCGGCCAAGACTATTACGGCTATCACGGCAACGGCGCCAACGGTTACAGCGAGGCGGGCTCCGACAGCCAGCATCCCTCGACCGGCGCGAACAGTGCGAGCGGCACACCGGCGACAATCGAAGGTGCGGCGGGCGGCGGGCAGGGCGCCGACAATTACGGCGGCATTGGCTACGGCGCGCATGCCAGCGGTGGTGCGAGTGGTGGTGGCGGCGGCGGCGGTGTCGGTGGTGGCGGCGGCGGCATCGGTGGCGCCAACTCGGTCGGCGGTGGCCCCTCGGGCACCCTCATCGGTTTCGGCGGCGCCGGCGGCATGGGCGGCGGCGGTGGCGGTGGCATTTATGGCGGCGGCGATGGTGGTTTCGCCGGCGGAGGCGGTGGCTCCGGCAACGGCAGCGGATACACGCACACCGGCGGCGATGGCGGCTTTGGCGGCGGCGGCGGCGGTTCGAACGGTACGCCCGGTACCGGCGGGTTTGGTGCAGGCAGCGGCTCGCTCGCCGGCGGCGGTGGCGGCGGATTAGGCGCCGGCGGTGATATCTTCGTCCAGCAGGGCGGCAAGCTCACCGTCATCGGCGGCACCTTGATGGATGCCACCGAGACTGGCGGCACCGGCGCCAACGGCGCGGGCAATGGCTCCGCCTATGGCGACATCTTCATCCAGGGCACGATGGTCGTCACGCCGACGCACACCGTGCCCACGTTTTCCCAGGGCCTGCAAACCGTCACGACGCTGACGATCGGCGACACCATCGCCGACGAAAAAGGCATCAGCGGCAGCGGCACGAGTGGAAAGCTGGTCGTCTCCGGCGGCGGGACGCTCACGCTGACAGGTGCAAGTACTTATGTCGGTGGTACCCAGATCGACGCCGGCAACACCCTGTCGATCACGGCCGACAACAACATCGGCGGCTCGGCCGGCGCGCTGATCCTCAATGGCGGCACGCTGACCACGACCGGTGGCTATACCTTCACGCACGACATTCAGCTCACCAGCAACGGCGGCACCTTCGACATATCGTCCGGCACGATCGCGGATACCGGCTCGATCAGCGGCTCCGGTACGTTCATGCTGTCCGGCGCCGGGACGTTGCAGCTCGGGATGGGTCAGCTCGCCGGGCTGACCGGGACGTTCGGACTGAGCAGCGCGCATTTGTCGCTGACATCGAGCGGCACTTTCGACGACGCGCTCTCGGTCAGCGGCAATTCGATCCTGTCGATCGCGAACGGTACGACCGTCACCGACACCGCCCTCGTGACCGGCAGCGGCAATCTCGGCATCGACGGCGGCGGTACGCTCGTGCTTGGCCACGCCGCCAACACCTACGGCAGCACGACGATCTATTCGGGCACGGTGTGGCTCGCCGCGGCCGGCGCCGCTGGAGCCGGTAACATCTCGTTCACGACAGGCATTGCCGGCACGCTGAAGATCGACAACGCTGCGCTGAGCGGCAATGCGTTCACCAACACGATCGCGAACTTCAATCCCGGCCAGTTCGTCGACCTGACCGGGCTGCACTACAACACCCAGAATCCGTCGCTCAACACGGTCAGCCTGTCCGGCAACACGCTCTCGGTCTCGAACGGCACCACGACCGATACGCTGACCCTTGCCGGGGTCGGCGCCGGTACCAGTTTCCAGCTCTCGCAGGATGCGAACGGTGGAACGATCGTGCAGATCGTCTCGACCCGCGTCTTCAATGTCTCCAACGTTGCCGAGCTCAACGCCGCCATCCTGCAGATGGATTCCGGCGGGGTGAACGCCGCGCAGAATGCCAACTACACGATCAACATCACCGCCAACTTCAGCCTCACGTCGGAGCTGTATGCGCTCAATCTGCTGAGCGGGTCGAGCGTTACGATCAACGGCAGCGACGGCCACGGCGGCACGCATACGATCGACGGCATCAACGCCCAGCGTGGCTTCTTCGTTTATGCCGGCAGCGTCAATCTCGAGAACCTGACCATCCAGAACACGGTGGCCGCAGGCGGCGGCGTCGTCCGCGGCGGCGGCGGCGGCGGCGGCGGCGCCGGGCTCGGCGGCGCGCTGTTCGTCTCGTCGAATGGCAGCGCCACGATCGACAACGTCACCTTCCACAACAGCGCCGCGATCGGCGGCAACGGCGGTGGCGGCGGCACGGGCAGTATCACGTCCGGCTACGGCTTCGGCGGTGGCGGCGGGATGGGCGGACGCGGCGGGAGCAGCGGCGGCGGCGGGATTGGCCTCGGCGCTCAAGGCTCGGACTCGGATCTCTTTGCCAACGGTTCGCCCGGCATTGTCCCCAACACCGCCGGGGGCGGCAAAGGGAGCGACGGTTACCTGATCCCGTTCGGTGGCGGGACTATGCTTTACTGGTATGGCGGATCAGGCGGCGCCAATGGCGGTGGCGGCGGCGCGGCGGGGTGGATCGGCAGCGGCGTTCGCGCACCGTACGGGCCGGGGGGCGGTATCGGCGGCGGCAACGGGGCTGATGGCGGCAACGGCGGCTTCGGTGGTGGCGGCGGCGATGGCGGCAACGGCGGCTTCGGCGGTGGCGGCGGCTACAACGGCGATGGTGGCTTCGGTGGCGGAGGCGGCATTGGCGGTGTCGGAGGCTTTGGCGGCGGCAATGGCGGCACCAACGGCAATGGCGCGCCGGGCGGCGGTGGCGGCCTCGGCGCCGGCGGCACGGTCTTCGTTCAGCAAGGCGGCTCGCTGACCATCAAGGGCGGCTCGCTCACGAATGATTCAGGCTTTAACGCCGTCGCCGGCGGCACCAATGGCATCGGCCAGGCCAGCGGCTCGGCGTACGGCTCTGGCATCTTCATCCAGGGCAACAGCAATCTCAGCTTCGCGCCGAACAACGGCGAGACGCTGACGATTGCGAACGACATCGCCGACCAGAGCGGCAGTGGCGGCACCGGCGCCAATGCGGGTACAGGCGGCCTTGCCATCAGCGGCGGCGGCACCGTCATTCTCGGCGGCAACAATACCTACACCGGCAACACCGCGGTCAGCGGCAGCGGCACCGTTGTCTCGATCTCGTCCAACGTCAATCTCGGCGCGGTCATCAGCATCCTGAAGCTCGGCGACGGCACCGGCATCAGCTTCACCGACGGTTTTACGCAGACCCACAACATTACCGTCGCGGGCGATCCGATCTTCAATGTCGCGGCCAGCGAGACCGTCACCCAGAGTGGCGTGATCTCCGATGGCGCGACGCCGGGTGATGTCGAGGTGACCGGTGGCGGACGCCTCGTGCTGTCGGCGCACAACACCTATTCGGGCGGCACCGTCATCATGGGCGCCACGCTCGAACTGGCGGCGAACGGCGCGGCGGGAACCGGCGCTATCGCCTTCACGGACGGAACCACTGACAAGCTCGTGCTCGATGCCGCGGCGTTCTCGGGCACGGCGTTCGGCAGCTCGGTCACCGGCTTTGCCGGCGGCGACACCATCGATTTCGGCAACCTCGCCTATGACGCAACGGCCACGCTGTCCTACGCGAACGGCGTGCTGGTGGTGAAGAACGGCGCCGGCACGACGCTCGCCTCGCTTAATCTGAGCTTTGGCGCCGGCGCCACGGCCGGCTCGCTGAGCCTTGCCTCGGATGGCTCGGCGACGCCGCATCTCGAGATCAGGTCGCAGGCGAGCATCACCTCGGTCACATCAGATACCACCGGTCACCTCACGACGCTGAACACCGGCAAGGTCGTGACCATCACCGTCAATTTCAGCAACACGGTGAGCGTGACCGGCACGCCGGAACTGCTGCTCAACGACGGCAAGGCCGCGAGCTATGTCAGCGGCAGCGGTTCACAGGCGCTGGTGTTCAGCTACACCGTACAGGACGGCGACAGCACCTCCGACCTTCAGGTGCAGAGCCTCTCGCTCAACGGCGGCACGATCAAGGATCCCGGCGGGCAGGATGCCGACGTGAGCCATGCGGCGACCGACTTGCATCTCGTGATCGATGCGATCGCGCCGACCGTGTCGGTTGCCGCGACCCCGACCTCGCTGCTGGCCGGGCAGACCTCGACCGTCACCTTCACCTTCTCCGAGGCGGTCACGGGCTTCGCGCTACCGGATACGACGGTCAGCGGCGGCACGCTGAGCAATCTCGTCCATGTCGGCGTCAACGGCGCGCATCAGGACATCTACACGGCGACCTTCACGCCCGGTGTGGCCGATTCCGAGGCGGGCTCGGTGCAGGTCAACGCATCCGGCTATACTGACATTGCCGGCAATGCCGGCGCCGCAAGCAGCGCCATCACCTTCAGCGGCGACACCAAGGTGCCGACGGTGCATGTCGCCGCCGATCACACCGCGCTGACCGCGGGCGATACCGCCGTTGTCACCTTCACCTTCTCCGAGGCCGTCACCGGCTTTGAGCTCGGCGATGTCACGGTCCATGGCGGCACGCTGGGGAATCTTGCCCACGCCGGCGTCGATGGTTCCGGCCATGACGTCTACACCGCGACCTTCACGCCCGATGTGACCAATACCGAGGCGGGCTCGGTGCAGGTCGACGCGTCAAGCTATACCGACGTCGCCGGCAATTCCGGCGCGGCGAGCAACACGATCAACTTCACCGGCGACACCAAGGCGCCGACCGTGTCGGTATCAGCCGATCACACCGCGCTGCTGGCCGGTCAGACCGCGGTCGTGACTTTCACTTTCTCCGAGGCGGTCGCGGGCTTCGGGCTCGGCGATGTCGGCGTCAGCGGGGGCGCGCTGAGCAGCCTCATCCATGTCGGCGTCAACGGCGCCGGCCAGGACGTCTACACCGCAACCTTCACGCCCGACGTCACCAACGCCGAGTCGGGCTCGGTCCAGGTCAACGCATCCAGTTATACCGATACGGCCGGCAATACCGGCGCGGCCAGCAACACCGTCAACTTCACTGGCGACACAATGGCGCCGACGGTCTCGGTCACGCTCAATCCGGACACGGTGCTGGCCGGCGACCTCTCGGTTGCGACCTTCACCTTCTCCGAGGCCGTGTCCGGCTTCACGCTTGCCGACACGGCGGTCCATGGCGGGGCGCTGAGCAATCTCGTGCATGTCGGGCTCAACGTGTCAGGCCAGGACGTCTACACCGCGACCTTCACGCCCGATGTCAGCGACACCGAGACCGGCTCGGTGCAGGTCAACGCGTCCGGTTATAGCGACACGGCCGGCAACGCCGGTGCGGCGAGCAACACCGCGACTATCGGCGGCGACACGCTGGTACCGACCGTATCGATCGCGGCGGATCGCAACGCGCTGCTGGCGGGCCAGACCGCGCTGGTGACGTTCACTTTCTCCGAGCAGGTTGCGGACTTCGCGCTCGGTGACGTCGCCGTGCACGGCGGCGCGCTGGGCAATCTGGTCCATGTGGGCGTCAACGGGTCGGGTCAGGACATCTACACCGCAATCTTCACGCCTGATGTGAGCAATGCCGAGGCAGGCTCGGTGCAGGTCACCGCATCTGCTTATACCGACGTTGCCGGCAATAGCGGTGCGGCCAGCGGCACCATCAATTTCACCGGCGACACCAAGGCTCCGACGGTGTCGGTTGCCGCAAGCCCGAGCATGGTGCTGGCGGGCCAGACTTCGGTCGTCACCTTCACCTTCTCTGAAGAGGTCGCGGGCTTTGCGCTCACCGATACCGTCGTCGCCGGTGGTGCGCTGAGCAATCTGGTCCATGTCGGGCTCAATGGTTCAGGCCAGGACGTCTACACCGCGATCTTCGCGCCCGATATCAACGACGTCGTGGCGGGCTCGATCCGGGTCACGGCCGCGAGCTATACCGACGACGCCGGCAATTCGGGTGCGGCGAGCAACACCGCCAACATCGGCGGCGACACGCATTCGCCGACGGTGTCGGTGGCGGCCGATCACACCGTGCTGCATGCAGGCGACGCGGCGCTGATGACCTTCACCTTCTCGGAGGCGGTCGCGGGTTTCACCCTCGGCGATATCGCCGTCCATGGCGGTCTACTCGGCAGCCTGGTCCATGTCGGCGTCAACGGCGCTGGCCACGATATCTACACCGCGGTCTTCACGGCCGACGTGACCGACCATCTGTCGGCCAATCTGTCCGTCACCGCGTCAAGTTACACCGACATCGCCGGCAATGCCGGTGCGGCAAGCAACTCCATCAATTTCAGCGGCGACACCAAGGCGCCAATGACGCCGATGCTGATGCTGCATCAGGACACCGGATTCTCGGGCGCCGATCACATCACCAGCAATCCGCTGATCGACTATTACAAGGCCGATGCGGCCGACACGCTCCGCTTCAAGGCCGACGGCGCCTCGAGCTTCTCGACATCAGCGCCGGTGTTCACGACCGACGGCGTGCATTCGGTGACGGTGCAGGAGGTCGATGCCGCCGGCAATGTCAGCGCATCGTCGAGCCTGACCTTCACCCTCGACACGTCAGCGCCGCATCTCACCGGGATCACCGCGACCCCGTCCGGCGGCGTTGCGGCGACAGGCTCGTTGGTGCAACTGACCTTCGGCTTCAACGAAGCGGTTCACGTCATCAGCGGCACGCCGACCCTGACGCTGAACGACGGCGGCAGCGCGATCTACGATGCCGCGGCGACGGCGCTGCTCGGCGATCCCTCCAAGCTCGTGTTCGATCATATCGTGTCGTCGACGGACCGCACGGGGGCGCTGGCCGTGACCGGCTTCGCGGCCAACGGCGCCAGCGTCGTCGACCTCGCCGGCAACGCGGCTTCGCTGTCGGCGGTATCAGCCGCCTTCGATGCGCTGCATATCAACGAGACCATCGCGCCGGCCTACACGCTCGGGGCGATCACCCGGCCCGAGCTGCATCTCGATCTGGGCGGCCATGTCATCATGGACGCCGCGGCAACGACGTTCGCCGGACAATACGGTATGCAGTACCTATTCCTTGGACTGCCTGCGGGAACGCCCTTTTCCACCGTTCCCGACTTTCATCTCTGATCTCGCATCGCGGTTGGAAGATATCGACGCCGCGCCGGCAGCTCCGGCGCGGTGTGTCATTCCGCTTAGCGGAAAACAGATTGCTGCCGCTGCGGCTTGCTGCAGTGCGGGCCATGCGGCATGATCCGGCCCTCGAAACGGACCTGACGGAATGACGTCCGTGCTTCAAGGGAGGGTTTGAATGAGACGAGTTTTGGCCGGCGTGTTGGCCTGTATGTTTGCGATCTCGGCGAATGCGTCGCTGGCGCAGGACAAGCCTCCGCTGAAGCTCGGCGGCATTCTCGATATGTCGAGCCTCTATGCCGACATCACCGGCTCGGGCAGCGAAACCGCGGCCAAGATGGCAGTGGAGGATTTCGGCGGCACGGTGCTCGGCCGCAAGGTCGAGATCGTGGTCGGCGACCACCTCAACAAGGCCGACCTTGCCGCCAACATCGCCCGCGACATGATCGACAACCAGGGCGTCGAGATGATCTTCGACGTCGCAGCGTCAGCGACCGCGCTCGCCGCCGGTGAGATCGCCAAGGCGCGCGGCAAGATCATCATGTTCAACGGCCCCGGCTCGATCCGCCTCTCCAACGAGGCCTGTGGCCCCTACACCGTGCACTATGTGTTCGACACTTTCGCACAGGCCAATGTGACCGGCCTTGCCGCGGTGAAATCCGGGCTCGACACATGGTTCTTCCTGACCGCGGACTATGCGTTCGGCCAGGACCTGGAAAAGGACACCAGCAATGTCGTGGTCAAGTCGGGCGGCAAGGTGCTCGGCAATGTGCGGCATCCGATCAACACCTCGGACTTCTCCTCCTTCCTGCTGCAGGCGCAGGCTTCCAAGGCCAAGGTGATCGGGCTCGCCAATGCCGGCGGCGACACCATCAACGCGATCAAGCAGGCGGCGGAATTCGGCCTCACCAAGACCGGCCAGAAGCTGTCGCCGCTGCTCGCCTTCGTGACCGACATCGACAGCGTCGGGCTCGATACCGCGCAGGGGCTGCTGCTGGCGGAAGCGTTTTATTGGGACCTCAATGACGACACCCGCGCGTTCTCAAAACGCTTCATGGAGCGCGTCAAGCGGGTGCCGACTTCGGCGCAGGCCGGCGTCTATTCCTCGGTGACGCATTACCTGAAGGCGGTGAAGGCCGCCGGCACCACGGATGCGGCCGCCGTCATGAAGGTGATGAAGGAGACCCCGATCAACGACATGTTCGCCAAGAACGGCCGGATTCGCGAGGATGGCCGCATGGTGCACGACATGTACCTGTTCGAGGTCAAGAAGCCCGCGGAGTCGAAGGGCCGCTGGGACGATTACAAGCTGCTCGCGACTGTGCCGGGCGAGCAGGCGTTCCAGCCGCTCGCCGACTCGCGCTGCCCGCTGGTGAAGAAGTGACGCGAAGCGTCATCCCGGGGCGATGCGCAGCATCGAACCCGGGATCTCGAGGTTCCGGGTCTGGTGCTTACGCACCATCCCGGAACGACGGATTCAAAACAACAACGAAAGGCAAAACGCCATGAGCGACAATCAGATGGTTCTCCAATCCCTCGAGCATGGCCTGCTCACCATCACCATGAACCGGCCGGAGCGGCGCAATGCGCTCAATCCGGACATGACGCGCGGCCTTCTTGAGGCGGCACGGCGCGCGCAGGACGATACCGACGTTCGCGCGGTGCTGATCCGGGGCGCCGGCGGCACCTTCTGCGTCGGCGGCGACGTCAAGTCGATGGCGGAAGGCCGCGCGCCGCTGCCGTTCGAGGCCAAGATGGCGAACCTTCGCCGCGGCATGGAGGTCTCGCGCATCCTGCACCAGATGCCGAAGCCCGTGGTGGCACAGCTCGACGGTGCGGCGGCCGGCGCCGGGCTCTCGATTGCGCTGTCCTGCGACCTCCGCGTCGCCAGTGCCTCCTGCAAGATCACCACCGCCTTTGCCAAGGTCGGCTTCTCCGGCGATTACGGCGGCACCTATTTCCTGACCAAGATGCTCGGCAGCGCCAAGGCACGCGAGCTCTATCTGATGTCGCCGGTGCTGTCGGCGCAGGAGGCCTACAATCTCGGCATGGTTTCCAAGGTGGTGCCCGATGCCGATGTCGAGGCGGAAGCGCTGGAACTCGCGCGATCGCTGGCGCAGGGACCGTCGGTGACGCTCGGCTACATCAAGCGCAACATCAACAATGCCGAGACCATGACGCTCGAAGCCTGCTTCGACGGCGAGGCGATCCACCACACCCGCACCGGCGACACCGCCGACCACAAGGAAGCGGCCAAGGCTTTCGTCGAGAAGCGCAAGCCCACCTTCCAGGGTCAATAAGCCGTGACCAATCACATGGCCGAGTACATGCGGCTGCGGCAGATCTGCCTGGTGGCGCCGCAGCTCGCCCCCGTGATCGCGGACATCTCCGCGATCATGGGCCTCGATGTCTGCTACCGCGACGGCAACGTCGCCAAATACGGCCTCGAGAACGCGCTGCTGCCGGTCGACGCCATCCTGCTGGAAGTGGTCGCGCCGTTCCAGCCGGGGCCCGGCACCGCAGCCGGCCGTTTTATCGAGAAGACCGGCGGCCGCGGCGGCTACATGGCGATCTTCTGCTGCGAGGATCCCGATGCGCGCGGCGCAAAGGCCAATGCGATCGGCGTGCGCACCGCGAACGTGATCACGCACGCGCCCTACCACGGTGTGCAGCTGCACCCGCGCGACTGCCGCGCCGCCTTCATCGAGTTCAACCACACCGACGGCAGCGACGACATCCTCGGGCCATATCCACCGGCCGGCCCGGACTGGCAGAAGTCGATCCGCAAGGACACGACTTTGGCGCTGATCGAGGTCGAGATGCAGAGCCCCGAGCCGCAGGCGCTCGCGGAGCATTGGGGCAGGATCGTTGGCGTTCCCGCGAGCGGGGAGGCCGCCGTGAAGCTGCCGAATGCGACCTTCCGCTTCGTCACGGGCGACGCCGAGATCATGCGCGGCTTGACGTTCAAGGTCGCCGACAAGGCCAAGGTGCTGGACGCCGCGAAAGCCAGGGGCTGCGCGGTGGCGGGGGATGAGTTCCTGCTCTGTGGCGTGACGTTCAAGCTGACGGCGTAGTCCGCCGTCATTGCGAGGAGCGAAGCGACGACGCAATCCATTGTTTCCGCAAGTGGAGGGATGATGGATTACTTCGCTTCGCTCGCAAATGACGGGCTACAAAATCATTTTTCCGTCATCCTGAGGAGCGCGTAGCGCGTCTCGAAGGATGCACGGCCCGGCTGGTGGCCGTCGATCCTTCGAGACGGCCGCGTTGCGGCCTCCTCAGGATGACGGAACGATTGGCGGTTGTTCGGAGAGATTGAGCCGGCGGCTACGATCCAATATCGTTGGGCGCAATAACAACAATTGGAACGCCGCATGCCGCATCCGCTCGATTCCTTTTTCGCCCCAAAGAGCATCGCGCTGATCGGCGCCTCGCGCGATCACGAGAAGATTCCCGGGCGGCTGCTCGCGATGCTGCGCAAGAACCTCTATCCGGGCGCGCTCTATCCGATCAATCCGAATTATGACGAGATCGACGGCTTGAAATGCTTCAAGTCGATCGCCGAGATCGGCGCGCCGGTCGATCTCGCCGTCATCGTCATTCCGGCCCGCGCGGTGTTGCCGGCGCTGGAGCAGTGCGCCTCCGTCGGCGTCAAGAACGCGGTCATCATCTCGTCCGGCTTTGCCGAGGAGGGCGGCGACAGCGCCGACATGCAAGACGCGATCGTGGCGCTGGCGAAGCGGACCGGGATGCGGATTTCCGGTCCGAACGCGGAAGGTTTTTACAGCCAGGCGCAGAAGGTCGCCGCGACCTTCAGCCCGACCGTCGACGTCAAGCCGGATGCGCCCGATCTGGTCGCGAGCAAGCGGCGGATCGGCATCGTCGCGCAGAGCGGCGGCATCGGCTTTGCGATCTATCATCGCGCCAAGGCGCTCGGCGTAGCCCTCAGCTATGTCGTCAGCGCCGGCAATGAGAGCGATCTCGGCGCCGGCGAGTTCCTCGACTACATGGTGCAGGATCCGTCGACCGACGTGATCCTGCTGTTCATCGAAGGCATCCGCGACGTCGACAAGTTCCTGGTTGCGGCGAAGCGCGCGGCAGAGCTCAGGAAGCCCGTGATCGTCACCAAGGTCGGCCGCTCCGGCGCCGGCGAGCGCGCGGCCGCGTCGCATACTGCTAGCATGGCGGGCTGGTCGGCGGCCTATGACGCGGTGTTCGCGAAATACGGCTTTATCGTCTCCAACGACCTCGACGAGGCCGTCACCATCGCCGCGGTTCTCACCACCAATCCGTTGCCGAAGGGCGACTGCGTCGCGGTGCTGACGGTATCAGGCGGCGCCGGCATCTGGGGCGCCGACACCGTGTCGATGCAGGGCCTGCGCGTGCCGGAGCTTTCGATCGCGATCCAGAACCAGATCAAGCAATGGATGCCGTCCTATGGCGCGGCGGGCAATCCGGTCGACGTCACCGCGCAGGGCGTCTCCTCCGGTGGCCTGCAGAAGAGCATCGAATTGTTCGACGCCTCCGACGAGGTCGACGCGACCCTGGTCGTGCTGTCGCTGTCGAGCGAGACGCGGATGGCGTTCAAGGAGGCCGAGCTGAAGCCGCTGATCGCGGCGCAGAACAAGCCGGTGGTGTTCTATTCCTACACGCTGCCGTCGCATTTCGCGCGGCAGGAGCTGGCGAAATCAGGCGTGGTGGTGCTCTCCGGGCTGACCCATGTCGGCGTCGCGATGCGGCGGCTGGCGGACTATGCCGCCTTCGAGCCCGCGCCGGAGATGGCGGCATCTGCGTCGGCGACGCACGATCTCTCCGCGCATCTCAGGTCGAAGACACTCTCCGAACATGACAGCAAGTCACTGCTGCGCGCCGCCGGGATCGCGTTGCCGGACGAGGTGCTGGTGGCCGATCGCGACGGGCTCGACGCTGCGATCGAGCGCGCCGGATTTCCATTGGTGATGAAGATCCAGTCGCCCGCGATCGCGCACAAGAGCGAAGTCGGCGGCGTCCGCGTCAACATCGCCGCCAAGGGCGCGGCGTTCACGGCCTATCGGGACATGCTGGAGAGTGTGCAGAAACAACGGCCGGATGCCGCGATCCAGGGCGTGCTGGTCGGGCCGATGGCGAAGAAGGGCGTCGAGATCATCGTCGGCACCATGACGGATGCGACCTTCGGGCCGATGGTGATGGTGGGCCTCGGCGGCATCACCACCGAATTGTTCAAGGACGTGATCTACCGCCCGGCGCCGGTCAGTGCGCTGGAGGCGACCACGATGCTGGAGACGCTGAAGGCCGCGCCGCTGCTGCACGGCTTCCGCGGCGCGCCGAAAGCGGATGTCGCAGCGCTCGCGCGGTTGATCTCGCAGATTTCGGTGCTGGCCGCGCAGCATGCAAGCGAGATCGCCGAGATCGAGGTCAATCCGGTGCTGGTGCACCCGGAGGGGCAGGGCGTGACGATTGTGGACGCGCTGGTGGTGCCGAAGGTTTAGCGAGCCATCTCCCCACCGTCGTCCCGGGCTTGACCCGGGACCCATACGCCGCGGCCCGCGGAAAGGGCACAAGGGGAGACGGCTTGTCTTGCCACTCGCATAGGTGGTTATGGGTCCCGGCCTTCGCCGGGACGACGCGTTGAGAGAGAGGGGCGCGAGGGTCTCACCGCCCCCTGAAGTTCGCGACGCGGCGTTCGGCGGTGGCCTTGACGCCTTCCTTGAAGTCTTCGGTCGCGCGCAGCTTGGTCTGCTCTTCCAACTCATGGTTGGTCGCGGCGAGCACGCGGTCGGCGAGGCCGGCGCGCATGGTGGCGCGGGTCGAGACCAGGCCGAGCGGCGAGCATTCGGCGATCTCCTGCGCGAGCTTCATCGCCTCAGCGCGCACCTGGTCCTGCGGCACCAGCACGTTGGCGAGGCCCCAGCGATAGGCCTCTTCGCCGGTGACGCGGCGGCTGGTGTAGAACATCAGCTCGGCATTGTTCTTGCCGATCAGTTCCGGCAGCGTCGCGGTGAGGCCGAAGCCGGGGTGAAAGCCGAGTTTGGTGAAGTTCGCCGAGAAGCGCGCTTCGGGGCAGGCGACGCGGAAGTCGGCCGAGACGGCAAGGCCGAGGCCGCCGCCGATCGCGGCGCCGTGGATCGCCGCGACGATCGGCTTCTTATTGCGGAAGATGCGCACCGCCTGCACATAGAGGTGGTTGATCGGCAGGTTCGAGGCTGGATCGCTCTTGGCGCGCTCCTCCTGCTCCTGACGGGCGGGATCGCCGAAATTGGCACCGGCGCAGAACGCCTTGCCCTGCGCGGCCAGCACCGAGGCGCGGATCTCGATATTGTTGTCGAACTCCTCCAGCGCGTCGGCGATCTGGTTGATCAGCGCGACGTCGAAGAAGTTCAGCGGGGGTTTGCGGATTTCGATCAGGCCGACATGGCCGTGGGTCTCGACGCCGATATCCGTGTATTTGGTCATTGATCTGTCCTCGTTGAATTTAGCGCAGGCCCAAACCGCGGGCGATGATGCCGCGCAGCACCTCGGTGGTGCCGCCCTGGATTGTCAGCTTGGGCGCGGTCTTGATGGCAAAATCGAGCTGCTTTTCCAGCGTCTCGCGGTTGGTCGCAGTCTCCTCGACGAAGGCCGCGAGATCGCGGACGCGATGCGGCAGCTGCTGCTCCCACACCGTACCGATATCCTTGACGATGGAGGCTTCCACCACTGGCTCCTTGCCGGCCTGCAGCATGCCCGCAACCGACACCGACATGCGGCGCATGGTGTGGACCTGCGCCACCAGGCGGCCGATGCCCTCGGCGCTGCGGGTGTCCGGGTTCTTGCCGACCGCGCGCACCAGTTCGGTGAGCACGTAATAGGTTTCGAGGAAGCGCTCGGGGCCGGAGCGTTCATAGGCGAGCTCGGACGTCGCCTGCTTCCAGGCGCCGTCGACCTCACCCAGCACGTGATCGTCGGGCACGAAGTAGTCGGTGAACACCACCTCGTTGAACTCGAACTGGCCGGTGATCTGGCCGATCGGGTTCACCTGGATGCCCGGCTGCTTCATCTTGACCAGGAACTGGGTCAGGCCGTGACGGCGGTTCTCTTTCGTGGGCGGTGAGGTCCGGAAAATCGCGATCATGTAGTCGGCGATGTGCGCCGACGAGGTCCAGATCTTGGTGCCGTTGATCAGATAGCCGTCGTCGGTCTTGGTGGCGCGGGTCTTCGCCGCGAACAGATCGGAGCCGGAATTCGGCTCGCTCATGCCGATCGCAAAGCAGACCTCGCCGCGGCAGATCCGCGGCAGGATATCCATCTTGATGTGCTCGGGCGCGTATTTCAAAAGCACCGGCCCGCTCTGGCGGTCGGCGACGAAGAAGCGCCGGGTCGGCGCATTCGCCACCCGCATCTCCTCGGTCACCACGTAACGTTCGAGGAACGAGCGCTCCTGGCCGCCATATTTCTTCGGCCAGGTCATGCCGAGCCAACCCTTGGCGCCGACCCGGCGGGAGAATTCCGGCGCGTCATTGTCCTCGCGGTTCGGCGCGTGGGGATCGAAGGTGCCGGCGGCGATCTCCTCGGCGAGGAAGGCACGCACCTCCTTGCGGAGCTGCTCGCATTTTTCCGGCAGGCGGATCGGATCGAAACGAAGGGCTGCGGTCATGATGTCTCTGTCCTGATCTCAGCGCGAAGCCACCAGCGGCCACAATTCATCGGCGCCCCTGATGGCGACGAGCTTGCCGAGCTCGACTGCCCAGTAGCTCTCCGAGCCGAAATCGTCGCGCCAGGCCAGCGCACGCAATGAATAGCGGTGCAGGATGTGCTCGTTGGTGAAGCCGATCGCGCCGTGCACCTGATGCGCAATGCCGCCGCCCTTCTCGGCCGCTTCCGAGCAGCGGATTTTTGCGGAGGCGGCTTCGAGGAACACTGCGTCATTGTTCAGCGAGTTCGCGCTTGCAATGGTGTCGGCCGCCGAGGTCGCGGCGGCCAGCGCCGCGGCCGACTCGCCGGCGAGGCGGGCGAGGTTGTGCTGCACCGCCTGGAATTTCGAGATCTTCTTTTCGAAGGCGACGCGCTCATTGGAATAGCGCACCGAGATGTCGAGCATCGCCTCCAGTGCGCCCGCGATCTGCAGGCTACGCACCACGCCGCCCATCAGCATCAGCGTGGTCTGGTCAAAGCCCTTCGGCGCGGGCTTGATCGCGGCCGGCTGCACCTTGTCGAGCGTAACGGTGTCGTTGTGATCGCCGCCAAGTCCGACGCCGGATTCGATCCGGCACTTTGCCGCATCGACCAGCGCGATCGAGATGCTGCCATTGCCATCAGCCAGCACCGCGAAGTGCTTTGCGTCTTTTGCGAACGGCACGCCGCGGGCGCGGCCGGAGAGCGAGCCGTCGGCGTTGAGCGTGATGCGGTCCTTCGGGCTTGCCGGCAGCACGGTCATCTCGCCATCGGGGGAGGCGATTCTGGCTTGCGTCAGCAGCCAGCCGGCCAGCATTGTTTCGGCCAGCGGAACAGCGATCGCATGCCGCCCGGCGACGTTGAGGACGCTGAAACCTTCCGCGAGACTGGCGCCGGAACCGCCGAGATCATCGGGCACCCAGGACAGCGGCAGGCCGGCTTCGGTCAGCGCCTGCCACAGCGGCGCCTTCCATGCGCCCTGCTTGTCGTGATTGATGGTCTGGGCATCCGCGAGATCGGCGAAAATCTTTTCCGCGGTCTCGGCGACGATGTTCTCACTCTCCGCCACAGCGTTCCTCGTGTTGATTGGCTTGGGGCCAGCCGTTCGGCAGGCCCTGCTTGCGATGTTGTCTTGCGCTCAATGATGCGGAAAAGCCATAGCCGTGACAAGCGTTGCCCGCAGGGCCACTTGCGCGGATGGCATGAAGCCGGACGAGGTGCACGAATTCCGCATAGTGGACTTTGGACCGCCTCGGTTTGTATGCCAGGCGCGGAGGAAAATCGGCCGGCGCCATCGGTTCAGTCCGCCAGATGAAACTGGATCGCCTTCCGCAACCGGCGGCAGGTTCACGGCGACAACGCCCGCGCCCGGCGTGACCGTGCGAGAAGCATATGAGTTTTTATGAACTCATGTTTAGCTTGAGGCCAAGATCAGAGGTGATGCGATGAAGATGCATATGCTGTCGGGCGGACGTCTGCGGATGTCCAAGCGGACCTATCTGCCGGATGCGGCGCGCGGCGAGATGATCGACCTGCCGGTCGCCTGCGTGCTGTTGCGGCACACGCAAGGCAATGTGCTGTTCGACACCGGATGCCATCCCGATGTTGCGACCGATCCCGAAGGGCGGCTCGGCACGCTCGCCAAATACATGACCCCGATCATGCCGGCGGATGATCACGTGCTGACGAGCCTGAAGGCGACAGGCCTTGGCCCTGATGATATCGACGTCGTGATCTGCTCTCACCTGCACACCGATCATTGCGGCTGCAACGCCTTCTTCAAGAAGGCGACGATCTTCGTCCACGCGCTCGAGATCGAGGCGGCGAACGCGGCCAACGCGTTCGATCGCGGATACATCAGGGCGGATTGGGATCATCCGCTGAAGATGGAAATCTTCGACCGGCAGATGGACGTGTTCGGCGACGGCAAAATGACGCTGATCCCGCTGCCCGGACATTCCAAGGGCACGACCGGCGCGCTGGTCAAGCTCGACCAGAGCGGCGAATTCCTGCTCGCCTCCGACGCGCTCAGCGTGCGCGCCAATCTCGATCAGCGGACCTCGCCTCGGAACAGCCTCGACGTCGACCAGTTCCTGAATTCGCTCGACGAGATCGCCAGGATCGAAGCGTCAGGCGTCAAGATCATCTGCGGCCATGACGATGCGCAATGGGCCAGCCTGCAAAAGGGTCCGAACGCCTACACATAGGAGCCTTGACATAGGAGCCTTGCGCGGTTTGCAGGTATCTTTCCGCGCGATATGGTATGCCAGCGCTGGAGTTCATCTGGCTCACAACAACAGGGGAAATGCAGATGTCGAAGGATGGCTTGTGCGCGATCGTGACCGGGTCCGCATCAGGACTTGGCGCCGCGACCGCGCAAATCCTCGCCACGGCGGGCGCGCGCATCATCATCAACTATTCCAACAGCAAGGCGGAAGCCGAGGCGACTGCCGAACTCTGCCGCAAGCAGGGCGCCGAGGTGCTGGTGGTGCAGGGCGACGTCTCGCGCGATGAGGACTGCAAGAAGATTGCCGCCGCAGCCCAGGGCTGGGGCCGCCTCGACGTGCTCATCAACAACGCCGGCACCACCAAGCATGTGCCGCATCACGATCTCGACGGGCTGACGGCGGAGGACTTCCAGCGCATCTATGCCGTCAACACCATCGGCCCGTTCCAGATGGTCCGTGCCGCGCGCGCGCTGCTCGAAGCCGGTGCCAAGGCATCTGGCCGTCCCTCGGCGGTGGTCAACATCTCCTCGGTCGCCGGCATTTCCGGCGGCGGTTCGTCGGTGGCCTATGCCGCGAGCAAGGGCGCGCTCAACACCATGACGCAGTCGCTGGCGCGCGCGCTGGCGCCGCTGATCCGCGTCAACACGGTGTGCCCGGGCTATATCGACACGCCCTGGTTCACCAAGGGCCGCGGCGAGGCGGGCGCCAAGCAGGTGCGCGACACCGTGGTGGCGCGCGTGCCGCTGAAGGTCGCGTCGACGGCCGAAGATATCGCCAATCTGGTCTGCTTCCTGGCGAGCCCGGCGTCGAGCAACATGACCGGCGAGTTCGTCCGCATGGACGCGGGCATGCATCTGATCCAGTGACGAAGCGCCGTTGCAGAAATGAAAATGCCCGGGCCAAGCCCGGGCATTTTGATTTTGAAGCAGCGGCAGCGGCTATTTGTTTCCCAAATCCGGGATCACGCGCGCCGCGACCAGCCTGTTCCAGATGAATAGCACCACCAGCGCGCCAATCGTGGCGGTGACGAAGCCGGCACCCTGTTCGGGACCGTAATGGCCGATGGCCTGGCCAATGAAGGTCGCGAGAAACGCGCCGGCGATTCCGAGCACGGTGGTGAGAATGAAGCCGCTTGGATTGTTGGGTCCCGGCGACAGGAGCCGCGCGATGATCCCCGCGACCAAGCCGACGATGATGACCCAGATGATGCCGCCCATGACTGTCGTCCTCCTCAGATGGAATCAACGCTGCCGCTAAAGCCTGCCGTGCAGTTCGTCGCCGCTCGGCAGCCGTCCGTCCGGTGTCAAATGATTGATCGCGTCGGGCAGATACTGGCTCAAGCCCTGCAGCAATTGGTCGCGCGACATGCCGCTCTGCGAGGCCAGCGAGTCGATCTGGTCGGCGCCGAGCGCGTTGGCGAGATCGCCGGGTGCGATCTGCTTGTTGGGGCCGTTGCTGACCCAGGAATTGGCTGCGTCGCCATGGCCCTTCTGCTGCAACTGGTTGAGCAGATCGCCGAGGCCGCCGCTGAGCACGGTGCCGGCTGCGCCGCCGGCGAGAAGGCCACCGAGGCCGCCCTTGAGCAGATCGGAGAGCCCGCCGCCGCCGGTACCGCCGGGCAGGCCCGCGGTGACGTTGCCAGGGAGCGGCGGCGCCTGCGCCGGTTTCGGCTCAGGGGAGGCGGTGCCCGGCTGGTCGCCGGTGAAATGCTTGACGGCCTTCCAGGCGAGCAGCGCCAGGATGGCCATCGTCATCGGCGACATTCCGCCGCCGCTCGAGCTGTCGGATTGTGTGCTTGGCGCGCTCGGACCGCGCGTTCTGCATGCCGTTGAGTACGTCGAGTAGACCCATGATCGTCTCCTGCCGCAACCGTGCCCCGTGCGGGAAACATAGCTTCGGCCCATGACGGTTACAAGGCGAGACGCCGGCCCGGGCGCTGCGTCGAAATAGGCAGGCAACCCAAGGTCTGCTATCGATCCCCGATGAACGGACGTTTAGCCAGATGAACACGGACCGGCCGATCGGTATTGCGGGCGCTGGCAGCATCGGTTGCTTCGTCGGCGGCATGCTGGCGGCGGCGGGCCGCCGCGTCGCGCTGCTGGCGCGGCCGCGGCTGATCCAGGAGATCTCAGCTGATGGCTTGCGGGTCAGCAGTTTCGACGGCTCGCAGCAGACGGTAACCGCGGACCGGCTCATGCTGTCAGACGATCCGTCGATCTTGCGCGACGTTCAGACGGTGCTGGTCACGGTGAAGAGCGCCGATACCGCCGAAATGGCCGATGTGATCGCGCGCCACGCACCCACAGATGCCGCGGTGATCAGCCTGCAGAACGGCGTCGGCAATGTGCCGCTGCTGCGCGACCGCCTGCCGGGCCGCAAGGTGCTCGGCGGCATGGTGCCGTTCAATGTGGTCGCGCTCGGCGACGGCCGCTTCCATCGCTCGACCGCGGGCGACATCGTGATCGCGCAGGATGACGCCGGCACGGCCGCACGGCTCTCGGTGCCGGGCCTTGCGATCAACAGCACCGGCAATATCGACGGCGTGCAATGGGGCAAGCTGATCGTCAATCTCGGCAATGCGCTCAATGCGCTGTCCAACATTCCGCTGCGGCAGCAACTCGCGCAGCGCGGCTGGCGACGACTGCTTGCCGACCAGATGGCCGAGGGCTTGGCCGCGGTGCGCGCCGAAGGCATTGCGCCGGTATCACCGACGCCGCTTCCTTCGAGCTGGATGCCGCCCTTGCTGCGACTGCCGGACACGCTGTTCGACATGCTGCTCGGCCGCACCATGAAGATCGATCCCGAGGCGCGCTCCTCGATGTGGGAGGATCTGCAGCGCGGCCACCGCACCGAGATCGATTATCTGCAAGGAGTAATCACCGCGATTGCGGATCGCCGCGGGCTCGATGCGCCGCTGTCGCGCCGCGTCATCGCGCTGATCCGCAAGGCAGAGGCCGCCGACAAGGGATCGCCGGGGCTGACGCCCGAGCAGATTCGCGCGGCATCGTCGTGAAGGCCGGCGATCATTGGCCACTTCGACCAAGGAGGTGACATCATGAAACGATCTTGCATCATGCTGCTCACGCTTGTTGCGCTTGGTGGCGGCCCGGCCGGCGCCGCGCCGCCGACCGTGGTGCCTTCGCCAGGCTATGATGCGCGCTTGCAGGAGCAGCGCGCGGCGGCCGCGGCATCAGGCCAATCGGCGAGGCCTGCGCACAAGCCGGTCACGCCCCGGCACCACAAGCGCAGCCGCACACGCTGATCCATTGCAGAGAAGGCCTCGGATGAAACTGCTGTTCCTCGCGCTCACCCTCGTGCTCGGCTTGACCACGGCCGCAAGTGCCGCCGATTATGCCGGATCGATCAGTGCCTACCGGCGCGCCAACCGCATGTCCGCAGTGAAGCTCGACGCGAAGCTGAATGCGATGGCGCTGAAGCAGGCGCAGGCGATGTCGGCGGGCGGATCGGTCAGCCATTCCGCGGGCGGCAGCTTCTTCACGCGCATCGCGCCGTTGAAGAAGCAGCGCGCCGCCGAAAATATCGGCGCGGGTTTCATTGCCTTCGCCGAGATGCTGAAGCAGTGGGAAAATTCGGCGGGGCATCGCGAGAACCTGCTGATGCCGGGCGCCAAGCGCGTGGGCGTCGCCTTCGTTGACAATCCGAAGTCGCCGTACCGCCGGTTCTGGGCGATGGTGATTACCGATTGATAAGAGGAAATCAGTTCCGCTTCGCGAGCTTGGTCGGCTGCGGCGGTGACGGCGCGAACAGCTTCTTCAAGCCGTCCAGTCCCTCGGAAAGCTTTGGCCATTCGCAGGAGAACGTGCCCTTGACGCAGCTCCCCGCCTGCGGCCGCACCTTGGGAAGCGGGACGACAGTAACGCGCGGCTTGACCGGCCGCGCGACCGGGACAGGCGCCTTCGCCGGCTCGTTGTGCAGCGATGCCTGCTCAATCTGCGGCGGCTGCTCCTGCGGCCTTTCCTGCCGCTCGAGCTGCTTGGCGTTGAACGCGGCGACGATGCGGGAGCGGCGCTGCTTCTCGAGGTAACCAGTATATTCCTGATCGATCTTCTTCTGCTCGTCCGGCGTCGGATTGGGACCGGCGATATCGAAGCTGCGGTCCTGCATGAAGTCGTAATAGGTGTAGCCGCCGCCTACCTTGCGGCGTCCGGCAAACTTGGCGTTGCAATCGGCGAGTTGCGCGGTCCGGTCTTCTTTGGTCTTCGCCTTCTCGGCGAGGTCGGCGCAGTCCTCGAAGTCCTTCGGTGTGCCGCGCCACCATTGCGCGTGCGCGCTCATCGGCGCCAGCATGGAAGCGGCGACCAGAATGGCGACAGCCAACGTCGATGATCGTGACGGCATCACGGACATTGCAAGCAAAACCCGAACCAGACAGGGTGAGCGGATTGTCGTCATTTTAACGATGCTTGTCACCCCGGAACCCGACGATTTCCCTGCTCTTTTAAGCTGCACTCCAGCTGCTTGGTCCAGTGGAATATGTGCCGCACGCGATTGGAATAGTTGAACAATTTCTGATCTCCCGGCGCGTGGGAGATTGGAACAATTCGATCTGAATCGTTCACTTCACCCGGTGCAGCAATGCGACGAGTTCCGCCTGCCGATGCGTGCCGGTCTTCTGGAAGATCGTCTTGAGCTGATTGCGTGCGGTGGCAACAGCAACACCGGCCTCCTGCGCAGCAGTTTCGACCGAATCCCCGCGCGCAAGCCGCGCGGCGAGCCGCGCCTGTGCCGGCGTCAGCTCGAAAGTCGCCGCCAGCAGCGCCTGGTCGAACGCGGCGTTGCCTTCGAGATCGCGGATCAACAAGAGCGCGCGCGCGCCCAGGAACGGCGAGCGCGCGGCGGGAGGCACCGGCTGCATCTGGATCACGAGCGGCCGCTTGTCGATCCTGCGCACCACGATCGGCGATGACGGCAATGGCTGCAGGTCCGAGCTGTGCGCCAGTTGATCGATCAGCCGGGTCAGATCGGCATTGGCCTGCCGGTCGAGCAACGTGAGGCGATTGTTGCGGATTGCGAGGTCGTGGCCGAGGCAGGCTTCCGCCTGGCTATTCATGCCGATGATGGCGCCGTAGCGGCCGACGGCAATCGCGGCGACCTGGATCAGGTCGAGCGCGCTGGTGACGCCTGATAATGCCGAGCGGCCGACGACGGTGGACAGCGTCGCGGCTTCGGTAAGCCGCGCCGACAAGCGCGAGAGCGCCTTGACCTCGTCGGCATCGAACATGCCTTCCTTCGGTGAACGCTGGATGCTCAGTGCCCACAACGCCGGGCCGGCGCGGAAGCCGACCGCGGCGAACCATTTCAATCCGAACTCGCCGAGCGTGGCGTAGAGAGGGTCGCGCAGCATCTCGGTTTCGGACTCAAACAGGTCCGCATCGGTGATGGCGGCGACGCCGGCGTGCATCAGCGGCACGCCGCGGGCCGCGCGAATGTCGGTGAGATGAAAATTCTGCGGGAAATAGGTCTTGGTGAAATAGTCGGAGATCGATTCCGAGCGCGGAATGTCTTCGGTACGGATATCGCTCTGAAGCATCGCCGCCCCGGTCGCGCCAACGGCGGCGCAGACCTCGTCCATGAAGGACGGCCAGGTCGCGGGATCGAGAACCACGTCGCCAAGGCGCGCGGTGACATCGTCCAGCCGGTGCAGGTCGACCAAAGGCTCAGCTCCGCCTGATGCAGAGTCCCGTTGTTTCGTAGAGCGAAACAGGTCGCGCCTGCTTGCGCCCGGTACCATGCATAAGAAAACCGGGACGCCCGATATGCAAGTTAAATCAGCGACAAGGTCGGAGGCTGGATCCGGAAAGCGGGCCAAAACGTGATCGAAAATCGGCGGATCCCGACCGCCTTGGCGTTTCGGCCCGCGATAACTCGCGAAGCCCCGGCTCAGCGATTGGGCTGGATGATGATCTTGGTGTGGCGTTCGGGATTGGCGAGGTCGCTGAACGCCTGCGCCACCCCGTCGAGGCCGATCGTGGCGGTCACCATCGCTGCGGCGTCGACCTTGCCCTCGGCGATCAGGTGCAGCGCCAGCGCGTATTCCTCCGGCGTGTAGGCGTAGACATATTGCAGCGACAGTTCCTTGAGCACCCCGAGCAGCGGCTCGGAGGTGTCACTCTCCATGCAAACGCCGACCACGACGATGCGGCCATCGCGCGGCGCGCCCTCGAACACCTGCTGCAGCAAGCCCGGAATGCCGACGCATTCGAAGATCAGGCCGGGCTTGAGCGGCGGCAGGAAGGCCTGGAACGGCGGCCGCGCCGCCTTCTGCTCCGGCGTCATCTCGGCGTGCTGCGCCCAGGCCGTGAACGGCTGGGTCTCGGCGGGGTTGACCACGACGTCGGCGCCCATCTTCTCCGCGAGCGCGCGCCGCGCCTGCGAATAGTCCGAAGCGACGATCGGATGCAGGCCGCGCAGCTTCAGGGCGGCGGTCACCGCCAGGCCAACCGGACCGCAGCCGATCACGAGCGGCACCTCATCGCCGCGGATACCTGCCTTCGCCACAGCGTGGATACCGACCGCAAGCGGCTCGGTCAGCGCAGCGTGCTCGGCGGCGAGGCCGTTCGGCACCTCGATCATCAAGGGCTCGGTCAGCAGCATCCGCTCGGCATACCCGCCGGCGATATCGTTGGAATAGCCGATGCCCTGCGGCCCGCTCGCGCCGAGCAGAACCGGCACCGAGCACACCCGCGTGCCCGGCTTGAAACGCCTCTGGGTCGCCGGACCGTAGTCGAGCACTTCGCAGCAGAATTCGTGGCCGAACACGACGTCGCGCGACAGGTCCATCGGCTTGCGGCCGGGAAAGTGCTTCATCAGTTTCGCGGTGTGTCCGGCATGCTTGCGCGCGTGCAGATCGGAGCCGCAGATGCCGCAGGCCAGCGTCTTGACCAGCACCTGGCCGGCGGCCGGCACAGGATCGGGGATATTGTCGGTGACGATATTTCCGTTCCTGAACACGGCTGCGCGCACGGCTCGTCTCCTACGTTGAAATTGTGTGGCTGTTGGTCTCGGTCAGCGCCACCCGGCAGAAGCTCGCGGCGATCGCGACGACGTCCTCGACCGCCTGCGGATATTGCTTCGACACCCAGCGCAGCGCGATCGAGATGACGGCGCCGACCATGCCGTTCGAGAGCAGTGTCGCCATTGCGGCCTTGTCGCCGCGTTTCGGATCGGACGCGGGCGGCACCAGAATGTCGCTGAAGACCCGCAAGGCGTCGAGCTTGACGGCATCGACCGCCGGACTGATGCCGGAAATCTCCAGCAGGAAGACCCGCGCCGGCTTCGGATGCTGCTTCAGCCGGGTGAAATACAGCGTCAGCGCGGCACGCAGCCTTGCCTCGGGATCGTCGCCGGCGGCTGCGGCGGCGGCAATCATCTCCTCGTGCAAATGACCGACGACATGATTGTAGGCTGCGATCAGCAGCGCTTCGCTGTTGGCGAAGGATTCGTAGAAATAGCGCTCGGTTAGCTCGGCTGCCTCGCAGATCGCCTTCACGGTTGCGACGCGATAGCCGACCTCGCCATAGACCTCGATCGCCGCGTCGATCAGCCTGAGCCGCCGCTCGGCGCGGCGTTCCTCGGCGTCCATACCGCCGTAGAGGCGGGCTTTCCGGCTGCTGCTTGCCATGAAAGTCTATTGACATGGGGCATTGTCAGATGTCAAGGTATCTGACAATACGGATTGTCAATACTGCCACGGGAGGGTCAGGGCATGTCCGCGCATTTCGACGTGTTGATTGTGGGCGCGGGGCTCTCGGGCATCGGCGCCGGCTACCATCTGCAGGCCAACTGCCCGGACCGCAGCTACGCCATTCTCGAAGGCCGCGACTGCATCGGCGGCACCTGGGACCTGTTCCGCTATCCCGGCATCCGCTCCGACTCCGACATGTACACGCTCGGCTATTCGTTCCGGCCGTGGACCGAGCCGAAGGCGATCGCCGACGGTCCGTCGATCCTGAACTATGTGCGCGAGACCGCGCGCATCTACGGCATCGACAAGAATATCCGCTTCAATCACCGCGTCATCAGTGCCGACTGGTCGTCTACCGACTCGCAATGGACGGTCGAGGTCGAGCGCGGGGCGGAGAAGACGATCGAGCGCCTCACCTGCAACTTCCTGTTCATGTGCAGCGGCTACTACAAATATGAACATGGCTATACGCCCGACTTCCCCGGCATCGCCGATTTCTCGCCGGCCGCGTCGTCCATCCGCAGAAGTGGACCGACGACATCGACTACGCCGGCAAGAAGGTGGTGGTGATCGGCAGCGGCGCGACCGCGGTGACGCTGGTGCCGGAAATGGCCAAGACCGCCGCTCATGTCACGATGCTGCAGCGTTCGCCGACCTATGTCGTGGCGCGGCCGGACGAGGACAAGGTCGCCAACTGGTTGCGCGCGCGACTTCCTGCGAAGGTCGCCTACGGCCTCACGCGCTGGAAGAACGTGCTGTTCGGCATGTATTTCTACCGGCTCTGCAAGCGCGATCCGGAGCGCGTGAAGAAGCTGATCCTCGGCGGCGTGCGCCACGCGCTCGGCCCCGACTACGACGTCGCCACCCATTTCACGCCGAGCTACAATCCGTGGGACCAGCGGCTTTGCCTGGTGCCGAACGGCGATCTCTTTCAATCGCTGCGCAGCGGCGGCTCGTCTGTGGTCACCGACCAGATCGAGACCTTCACGCCCGGCGGCATCAAGCTCAAGAGCGGCAATTTGCTCGACGCCGACGTCGTGGTGACCGCGACCGGCCTCGATCTGCAGGTGCTCGGCGGGCTCGAGATCAATGTCGACGGCGCGCCTGTCGATCTGTCGAAGACCATGAACTACAAGGGGCTGATGTACTCGGGCGTGCCGAACCTCGCCGCCGCCTTCGGTTACACCAACGCGTCATGGACGCTGAAATGCGACCTGACCTGCGAATATGTCTGCCGCATGCTCAACCACATGAAGACCAATGGCTACGCGCAAGCCACGCCGCGGCGGAACGACCCGACCGTGACCGAACTTCCCTGGGTGGATTTCTCCTCCGGCTATATCCAGCGCGCTGCCGCCAGATTCCCCAAGCAGGGCTCGCGCCGGCCGTGGCGGCTCTACCAGAACTATGCGCTCGACATCGTGACGCTGCGCTTCGGCTCGCTGAAGGATGAGGCGATAGAGTTTCTGCCGGCGCGCCGGGCCGGCGCGGCGGATCAGGCCGCGAGCCCGGCGAGACAGGTGGCGTAACGACGAGGCGACCGGCGGCGCGCTAATCTTCCGCACAGTCTGCAAGCAGATCCCGCAGCCAGACATGGCCGGGATCGTTGTCGAAGCGTGCGTGCCAGGTCGCGTAGAGCGAGAAATGCCCGGCGTCGAACGGCAGCCCGATGGCGGTGAGCACATTGGAATAACGCGCGAGGAACCGCGCCGGCAGCGTGCAGACGAAATCGGTCGACTGCAGGATGACAGGCACGACGCTGTAATGTTGCACGGAGACCCCGACGCGCCGGGTCAGGCCTCGTGCCGCGAGGATGTCGTCGACGAAGCCGCGAAAGCTGCCGCCGTCTCCGGAGACGATGACGTGTTCGAGCGATGCATATTCCTTCAGCGACGGCCGACGTGAGCCGCGCGGATGCGCCTTGCGTTGCGCCATCATGAAGCGCTCTTCCAGCAGCGGCCTGTGCGGCATCCCGTTCGGCAGCGCGTTCTTCGAGACCAGTGCGATGTCGATCTCGCCAGCTTCGAGCTGTGCCGCAAGCCGTGCCGGGTCGACGGCGCGAAACGCCAGCCGGGTGGTCGCGGCGCCGCTGCGGCGCATCCGCTGCACCAGCCGCCCGCCCAGCATGGCGCTGGCATTGTCGTTGGCGCCGATCGCAAAAGTCCGCTGCGAACTCTTCGGCTCGAACACCGGCGGGGTGCGCACCACGTCGTCGAGCCGCCGCAGCGCGTCGCGCAGCGGCTCCCGCAGCTTGATCGCGCAGGGCGTCAGCACCATGCCCTTGCCCGATGCCGCCGGCGTCAGCAGCTGATCGCCGAAGACGTCGCGCAGCCGCGCCAGTTGCGCGGAGAGCGCGGGCTGGCTGAGGCCAAGCCGCGCCGCCGCGCGGGTCACGTTGCGCTCGTCGAGCATCACGCTGAGCGAAACCAGCAATGGCAGCGTGTGGGCGTTCATATCCATGAGGCTTATGCCTGTTATGTAGTCTATCGATTTCAATTATCGCATGCCGCGAGGCATTGAGGCAACAAGGTTCGGCGCCCGTGATCGCCGACGCGAACTGCGGTGCAGGAAGGGATGCAGGCCATGAGCTGCCATTCGATCGGCGACGTGACGGTCCGGCGGGTGACCGAACAATGCGGCGCCGGATTTGCCCCTGGCTTCCTGTTTCCGGACTGGGATCCGCGCGTGCTCGACGAGCACAAAGCGCTGATGATTCCCGACTGTCTCGACGTGACAGAAGGGCGATTCATTGCCAGCGTGCACAGCTGGGTGCTGCGAACCCGGCACCACACCATCCTGATCGACTGCTGCGCCGGCAATCACAAGAACCGGCCCGGCCTGCCGCGTTTTCACCAATTGAACCTGCCGTTCCTCGAGCGGTTGGCGGAGGCCGGCGTCTCGCCTGACGCTGTCGATTACGTCATGTGCACGCATCTTCATGTCGATCATTGCGGCTGGAATACGCGGCTGGTGGATGGCCGATGGGTGCCGACCTTTCCGAATGCGCGATATTTGTTCTCGAAAGCCGAATACGATCATTGGCGCGGTCCGGCCGGGCGCGAGGGGTTCAATGCCGGCGTCTATGAGGATAGCGTGCTGCCGGTGGTCGCAAGCGGGCAGGCCGAGATCGTCGATGGCGAAGGCGAGGTCGGCGATGGCCTCACCTTTCACCCGACGCCGGGCCACAGCATAGGTCACGTGGCGATCAGGCTTGCCAATGCCGGCCAATCCGGATTCTTTAGCGGCGATATCATGCATCAGCCGCTGCAGGTGTTTCGTCCCGACTGGAACAGCGCCTTCTGCGAGGACCCTGTGCGTGCGCGCCAATCCCGCCGCTGGCTGCTGGAGCAGGCGGCGGAAAGCGGCGCCACGGTGTTCACCGCGCATTTTGCCGCCTCGTCGGCCGGCCGCGTCATCCGCCGCGGCGACCGGTTCGACTGGCGCTTCGCGTGACGCCCGCGAGACCAGAAGAACGAGGACGACCGCAACATGAGTTTGCCTGACATCGTGACCGAAGAGATGATGGTGCCGAGCGATACCGCCGGCATCAGCCTGTTCGTGCGCAACAAGCGCCGCGCCGACCTGGCCCGGTTCACGCCCGGCAACACGATCCTGTTCGTGGCGGGCTCGACCTATCCGGCCTCGACCTCGTTCGACCTGAGGCTCGATGGTGTGTCCTGGATGGATCACCTCGCCGAGCAGGGGCACGACGTCTACCTCGTCGATGTCAGGGGTTACGGCAGTTCGACGCGTCCGCCGGAGATGGCGCTGCCTGCGAGCGTCAATGCGCCGATCGTGCGGACGCCGGTGGCCGTTCGCGACGTCGGCAGCGTGGTCGCATTCATCCGCGCACGCCGTAATCTGGCGAGGATCAATCTGATCGGCTGGTCATGGGGTACGACATTAATGTCGCGCTACACCAATGAGAACCCCGATGCCGTCGCCAGGCTCATCCTGATCGCGCCGCAATGGCTGCGTGACACGCCGAGTCTCGCCGACGCCGGCGGCCCGCTCGGGGCCTTCCGCATCGTCGATCGGTCCGCCGCGAAGGACCGTTGGCTGAACGGGGTCCCTGCGGACAAGGCGGCAGCGCTGCTGCCGGATCACTGGTTCAACGCCTGGGCCGATGCGACGTTTGCCTGCGGCCAGGCCGGACCCGGCCCGTCGCAGTTGATGGCGCCGAACGGCACGGTGATCGATAGCCGCCAGTTCTGGGCCGCGGGCAAGCCGCTCTACGATCCGGCCCGGCTCACCGTGCCGGTCCTGATCGTCCACGGCGAGTGGGATCGCGACTGTCCGCTCGAGATGTCGCGCGCCGTGTTCGGCCAATTGACCGCCGCGCCCTACCGGCGCTGGGTCGAGATCGGCGAAGCCACCCATTCCCTGTTCCTGGAAAGCAATCGCTGGCAGGTGTTTGGCGCCGTCGACCAGTTCCTCGAGCAAAGCCCGCCGGACCGGCAGCCGCGGTGACAGGAGTCAGTTTTTCGATCGGGAGCCCGCATCAGACGCTCGCTTCGGAGGCTTCCGAAAGGCCTCCGCCTCTGCTATGGGATGCCATGCCCGCATGCTTCGCTGCGGGTTCGCGGTCCCGTAGCTCAGCCGGATAGAGCGACGGTTTCCTAAACCGTAGGTCGGAAGTTCGAGTCTTCCCGGGATCGCCATTTAATCGACCGTCACCGCCCCACAGCGTCACGCCTTCGAACACATTACGTGGGTTGCAATTGCTCCCCGCGTGCCTGCCGGCCTGGTCACCGTGACGCTGGTCCAGCCGGGCGTGGGCATACGCGTTTCGGTGAACACGTTGGACCCATCAGTGGCCGCGAAATACGCCAAACAGGCGGCTGCGTCCGGCCTCGCCTCGCCCATCATTCCGCACTCGTTGTTCGGCGCCTTCGCCGATGGTGAAGCGCTGCCCGTGCTCCGTCACACGCAGATCGGAAGTTGAAGGACGCAGTATTGGCGCATCAAATTGATTCGACGAGAAAATCCAGAAAGGTCCGGACTTTCGCCGGCACGTGACGATTGCTCGGGTAAACGGCCGAGACGGTTTGAGGCGGGGGGCGGAATTCCGTCAATACTTCGACCAAACGACCGTTAAGGAGATAATCCTGAATGGTGAAATCGAGCAACCGCACGAATCCACCGTCGCTGAGTGCGGCGGCAACAGCGCCGAATGGGTTGTCAAACGTCATGGTCGGATGAACGGTGACATGGTGACTACCACCGCCTTCTTCCGAAAACGCCCAAGGCATAACCTGCCCGGTGTCGGGCAAAAGGAGCCCGATGCAGCTGTGCTGCTGCAGGTCTTCAGGTCGGCTTGGAATACCGTTTCGACGAAGATAGGCCGGCGAAGCCGCGATGCAGTAGTGAGCTTCGTGCAATTTGCGAGCGACGAGCCTCGAGTCGCTCGCTCCCCCCAATCGAATCGACATGTCAAAATCCTGCTCTACAAAGCCGATCAGCGAATTGCTCAACGAGACCACAACTTTGACCTGGCCCAGATACCGTTCGACATATCGTGGGACCAACGGGATCACGCGCTTGACGCCATAACTGTCGGGCAAGCTTAAGCGCAGTACGCCGCGCGGCGTGCTGCGGTGACGCGCGAGTATCCTCTCGGCATTTTGAATGTTCTCCAATGAATCACGACAAGCGGCATAGTAGGTTCGGCCGTCATCGGTCAGACGGATGGCCCGCGTGTTCCGTTGGAATAGTTTGGTACTCAACCGATTTTCCAGCCGCTGCACCGCCTTGCTGACAGCGGAAGGCGTGGTGCCGAGCTTGGCCGCTGCCGCGGTGAAGCTTCGGGCTTCGGCAGCCGCGCAAAACAATTCCACGGTGCTCAGGTTGCCTGGACCAAGCTTGTTCATGCAATCGGCCCTTTCACCGGTTCGGCACCCGCATAGCAGTTGCCCAATCAACATCGCGCATATCCAGCTCCAGCCGATTTGTGCCGCGATGGCATAAATGATTTGCCGCGCAATGCCTTTCTGTCAACTGCGATCTACTCATACAGTGCGCCAGCCTGGATTCATGCCGCAGCATCGTGGAGTGAAACGTGTTCAATATTCAGAACGATGCGACCTTGCCGAGTTCTCGTTTCGGAGTGACGGGGGAACTTCGTCCGGATGATGTGATCGATATTCCAGCCGTCATCGATGCGAAGCCGGTTGGCGCATTTCAAGCATGGGTTCTCGTGCTGCTCGGTCTTACCGTCATCATTGACGGGTTCGACGTTCAGGCGATGGGCTTTGTTGCTCCAGCAATCATTGAGGCATGGGGCGTGGACAAGGCCTCGCTCGGGCCGGTATTCGGCGCTGGCCTCCTTGGGATGTTGCTCGGGTCGCTGCTCTTCAGCCTGCTCGCTGACCGATTGGGTCGGCGCCCGGTGTTGATCTGGGCCACACTGGCCTTTGCTCTCTGCATGCTTGCGACGCCATTTGTCACCACCATCGAAGATCTGCGATGGATACGGCTCCTGACCGGCTTTGGTCTTGGCGCCATCATGCCCAATGCAATGGCGCTGGCCGGCGAATTCAGCCCCAAACGTAACCGCGTGACGCTGATGATGCTGGTGTCCTGCGGTTTCACGATTGGCGCCGTTCTCGGGGGCATCATTTCAGCGGCATTGATACCGATCTGGGGCTGGCAATCCATCTTTGTCGTTGGCGGCGTAATTCCCCTGCTGCTTGCGATAGCGATATTTGCGCAGATTCCTGAATCCCTGCTCTTTTCGGTGCTGCACGGGAAAGGGCTGGACCAGGTGGCGGCCTGTCTGCGGCGCATAGACCCCGCCCTCGTGGTGACGGCGAACACACGCTTCATTATGTCCGAACCTGATCACAAGTCCGTACCCGTCGTCGAGCTGTTCCGCGGTGGACGCGCGCGAACGACGCTGCTGCTGTGGATCATCAACTTCATGAATTTGCTGAACCTGTATTTCCTGTCCAACTGGCTCCCCACCATTGCCAAGAGCGCGGGCTTTTCAACGTCGACCGCCGTGCTTCTCGGCACAGCGCTACAGATCGGCGGTGTCGCGGGGACTCTGCTGATGGGCCCGATCATCGACCGCATAGGCTTTCTCAAGGTTCTTGTGCCGGTCTTCCTCGTGGCGACGGTTACTATCGCCACTATCGGGCAACCGGGTCTTTCACTGGCAATGCTCGTCATGGTGGTGAGCATTACAGGGTTGTGCATCGTCGGCGGCCAGCCCGCCGTGAACGCGATGGCGGCCATCTACTACCCGACAGCGCTGCGTTCAACGGGCGTGGGTTGGAGTCTGGGCGTTGGGCGAATCGGCTCCATTCTTGGCCCGGTGATCGGCGGCGAATTGATCCGCATGAACTGGTCCAATGCGGATTTATTCTTTGCGGTGGCCATGCCGGCGGCGGTGTCTTCACTGATGCTGATCCTGTTGGCCTGGAAGCCCCGGATCAGACGGATAAGATTCGGTCAATCTCAGCGTCAAGCTCCCGGAAGTTTTTGAATGAGCGCGGAAGAGCCCTTCTTAACGATGAGGCGCAGTGCTGCCAAATTCTGCAGGGATCCTTGCACAGCTCGAGCACAGCCGCTCGACGAACTGTCCGGCAGGATCCGCTATTGTAGCATCCGGTCCTGTTACAGTGATTGCGCAGGCCAATTCATTCCGAAAGTCAAACACGGGCGCGCAAAGGTTGGTGGTTATCGTGACTACAGATGTGAACATAACCGACCACGAAGACAATCAGCTGCCGCGCTTCGACCGCGTTCAGCGTAGCTTTCACTGGGTGATGGCGGCCATCATCCTCCTCGCCATCGTCATCGGTTTTTATTGCTGGCTACAGACCCCCGGCACGCCGTCGCGAAGGGCCTTGCTTGAGGTCCACAAGTCGCTCGGCATGAGCGCCCTGGTGCTGCTTGCCTTCCGCGTCGCCTATCGACTCGCGGTGGGCGCGCCAGGCTATGCGCGCCCGCTCGGACGACTGACCCATATCGCCGCCGAAGCCGCCCATCTCGTTCTCTACGTGCTTATGCTGTTCATGCCGCTGACGGGTTATATGTTCTCCGGCGCGGGCGGCTACTCGCTACCGTGGTTCGGTTTGTTTCAATGGCCTCGGTTGCTACCCCGAGATGACGCTTTAGCCCATGTTGGCCAGACCTTGCATGGTCTAGGAGCCTACGTGATCTATGCGGTTCTCGCCGCGCACGTCGCAGCCGTCGCTTGGCACCACTTCGTCAAGAAAGACGAGGTTCTCGGGCGAATGCTGCCGCCCCGACGCTGAAGCTTGCGCGCGCGGGCAGGCCACGGAGCTCGTGCCTGTCGCGCCGGTCTGCCATCGTCGCTTCCTCCAATAGCGTCAGGACCGCGGCGTGGCATGAAATCACGCGGAGTTTGGCAGGATATCACCTTGCCCGATGCGGTCGGGATTCCGATGCTCGCAACATAACGAGGGAGACGCCTCCGGAGCCTTGATCTTCTGCTACGCACCGCGCGCAGGCGGGGAACGGCAGTCCGCAATGTCTCCGAGGGAGGAGCCGGATGTCGCAACTGACCCGTGAGCGGACGCAGCAGATTCTTGCCGATGCGGCATTCAAGGAGCTTGTCTCGGGACGCGCCAGGCTGCGATGGAGCCTGTCCATCCTGACGCTGGTGATGTTCTTCGGCTTCATCGCGCTGATTTCGACCGTGAGAGCCGCACTTGGTGCGAGCATCGCGGGAAGTGCCATGCCGCTGGGCTTCGCGCTCGCGCTCGCGCTCGCCATGGTCGCGGCGGTCGTGATTTTCACGGGCATCTATGTGCAGCGGTCGAATGCGCGGTTCGACGAACTCACCCGCACTGTCAACCGGGAGCTTGGCCGATGATCTTCAGATGTTTGCTGGCCGCAGCGCTCGTTGTGGCCGTTCCGTTCGCGGCGATGGCGCAAAGCGCCTCCGTGACGGGCGGGCGTGGAACCGACTGGATCGCGATCGGGATGTTCGCCCTGATCGTCGCCATCACGCTCGTCATCACCTACCGTTCGGCAGGCAGCACGCGCTCGAAGGCCGGCTTCTATACCGCCGGACATTCGATCACGCCGCTGCAGAACGGGCTGGCGACCGCCGGCGACTTTCTGTCGGCGGCCGCATTTCTCGGCATCTCGGCGCTGGTCTACGCCAACGGATTCGACGGCTTCATCTATGCGCTCGGATTTCTCACGGGTTGGCCGATCGTGCTGTTCCTGATGTCGGAACGCATGCGCAACCTGGGAAGCTACACGTTCGCGGATGCGGCCGCGTTTCGTCTCGACCGCACGTCGGTCCGGCTCGTCGCCGCGACTGGAAGCCTCGTCGTCGTCCTGTTCTATCTGATCGCGCAACTGATCGGAGCGGGCAAGGTGATCCAGCTCCTGTTCGGCATCAACTACATCCTGGCGGTCGTCGGTGTCGGTGTTCTGATGATGCTCTACGTCATCGTCGGCGGCATGCAGGCGACCACGTGGGTTCAGATCACGAAGGCGGTGCTGTTGATCTGCGGCGGAACGCTGCTCGCGCTTGCCGCGTTGTGGCACTTCGATTTCAGCCTCGGGCGGTTGCTCGAGGCCACAAGCCGGATCCATCCCAAGGGGGCTGCGATCCTTGCGCCTGGCGGATTGTTTGCCGAACCGGTCTCGGCGGTCTCTCTCGGATTGGCGCTGGTGTTCGGCACGGCCGGCCTGCCGCACATCCTGATGCGGTTCTTTACCGTGAAGGATGCTGCGGCTGCCCGCAAATCCGTGTTCTATGCGACCACTTGTGTGGCGTACTTCTGCTGGGTGATTCCCGTGCTGGGATTTGCCGCCGCGGCGATCCTGATGGCGGATCCCAGTTATTTCAACGTCGCGGCATCCGGCCAGTTCAACAAGATCGTCGATCTGATTGGCGGACCGAACATGGCGTCGATCCACCTCGCCCATGCGATGGGTGGCCCGGTCCTGCTGGGCTTCATTTCAGCGGTCGCCTTTGCAACCATTCTTGCGGTCGTCGCCGGACTGACGCTCGCCGGTGCCTCGGCCGTCAGTCACGACATCTACGGCCAGGTGATGTGCGGCGGAAAAGCGCCGGAGGCGCGCGAGGTCCTGATCTCGAAGATCGCGGCGATGGCAATCGGCGTCGCTGCGGTTCTTCTGGCCTATGTCTTCGAGAACCAGAACGTTGCGTTCATGGCGGGACTCGCGCTGTCGGTTGCCGCAAGCTGCAATTTCCCGGTGCTTGTCATGGCGATGTTCTGGCGCGGCACGACGACGCGCGGCGCCGTCGCCGGTGGTCTCGCCGGGCTGGCCGCATCGGTCGTCCTCGTCGTGCTGAGCAAGACGGTCTGGGTTGCCGTCCTGGGCTTTCCATCGGCGCTGTTCCCTTACGATAATCCCGCGCTGTTCTCGATGCCACTCGCCTTCCTGTTCGTGTGGCTGTTCTCGGTGACGGATCGCAGCGCGCGTGCGTCGCGCGAACGCGAGGCGTTCGCAGCGCAATTCATCCAGTCCGAGATCGGAACGGCTTTGGCCGTTGAACGCCCCGGCCTGGCGGCGGCAGCCTCGTGAAATCCGGCGCAGACTGCACTGACCGCCGAGCCAGAAGGACAGCATGACCAATCTGCTCGACGAGACGCACGATCCGGCACGGCGAAGCTTTGTCGAGACTGCAAACGGCAACGAGACCGATTTCCCGATTCAGAATCTGCCACTCGGCATTTTCTCCACCGCGGCCGAGCCGCAGCCGAGGGTAGGTACGGCGATCGGGGATAGGGTGTTTGACCTGAAGCGGGCACTCGGTTCGGACGAGGATCTCGGCGAGTCGATCCGGCGGGCCTTGCAGGACAGCACGTTCAATGCGTTGTTCTCGCTCGGACCGGCCGCGACGCGGGTGGTGCGGCGCCGCGCGGCGGAACTGCTCGGCCAGGGCAGCGCGGCCAACGAGATCAGGCGCCGTGCCTCGGATGTGCTGACGCCGATGGCGGACGTGACCCTCCATCTGCCGACGCGGGTGTCGAACTACACGGATTTCTATGCCGGCATCTATCACGCGCAAGCGGCCGGTGCGCTGCTGACGCCGGAAAATCCGCTTCCGGCGAACTACAAATGGGTCCCGATCGCCTATCACGGACGGGCATCGTCCGTGCAGGTCGGGCGGGGCGCGGTACGGCGGCCGCTCGGACAGCGCCCGCCCGCCGCGGCCGGCGGAGCGCCGACGTTCGGGGCCTGCGAGCGACTGGATTTCGAGCTCGAGATGGGCTTCTACCTCGCCGCCGGAAACCAGCTCGGCCGGCCTGTCCCGATCTCCGAGGCATCGCAGCAGGTCATCGGTTATTCGCTGCTGAACGACTGGTCGGCACGCGATATCCAGCGCTGGGAGATGTTTCCGCTAGGACCGTTCCTCAGCAAGAGCTTTGCCACGTCGGTCTCACCTTGGGTTGTCACCGCAGATGCGCTGGCTCCGTTCCGCGTCCCGGCGCTGGTGCGCCCGCAGACCGATCCGCGTCCGCTCGATTACCTGTTCGATACGGCCGACCAGTCCCATGGCGGGCTCGATGTCCATCTCGAGGCGCTGCTCGCGACTGCGCAGATGCGGGCCGCGCACCAGCCCGCCGCAGCGATTCTCACCTCGAATGCCAAATACCTGTACTGGACGCCGGCGCAGATGGTGGCGCACCACTCGATCAACGGCTGCAACCTGCAGCCGGGCGATCTGATCGGCACCGGCACCATTTCGGGACCAAGCCCGGCGCAGCTCTCGAGCATGCTTGAGCTCACGGCCGCAGGGACGCAACCGGCAATGCTTTCGAATGGCGAGAGCCGCGGCTTCCTGCAGGATGGCGACGAGATAATCCTTCGCGGCAAATGCATGAGGGACGGCTATGCCAGCATCGGGTTCGGATCGTGCGCCGGCAGGATCGAGCCGGCTGAGACCGTCATCGCCGCAAGCACGCATGCTTGATGGAGGGCCGTCATGGAATGTCAATCTTTGCTCTTCGGCGCCTACCTGTCGGCTTCTCCACTCGATCCGGACGAGGTTCGCTTCGGACAGTTCCTGGCGCTGGTGGTCGGACTGTCCCTGTTGCTGATCGTGCGCTTGGCAATCATGCTGGTCGGGGCGTTCTAGCGCGATCACCGCGCATTAGGTTTGCTCCCGTGGCTCCGGATGGCGAAAATCCGAGGGCGAGCGGTTGGTCCATTTCTTGAAGGCCTTTCGAAAACTGGTCGCGTCGGCAAAGCCCACGCGCTCGGCGACCTGATCGATTGCCAGATGGGTGTTCTCGAGCAGCTCGGTCGCCACCGACCGCCGCATCCCATCGACGATCGTCTGGTAGGACTGGCCGTCCTCCGCCAGCCTGCGGTGAAAGGTTCGCAACGAGAGCCCGAGCTGGGCAGCAATCTCCGGTGCGGCCGGAAACCGGTTGGGACTGTTGAGGCACGCGGCGCGAATCCGCCTGGCAAGCTCGGATTCGCCGGGACGCTCGGTCATCACGACGTCGCAGAGCTGCTGGCAGATCTTGGCCGTGATCGGATTTGCGTTCGGGCACGGCAGATCGAGGACCTTGGCGTCGAAGTGCCACTCCATGCGATCGGCAGCAAAGTCGATCGGGCAGTTGAACATCCGTTCGTAGTTGCGCCAATGCACAGGCGGCGCGAACGGAAAGATCATCCGCTTGCTCGGGAAGGGTGCTTCAAGCACGCGGCTGAACACCGCCGTCATCGAGCTGCGCCAGAATTCCGCGGCAAATGGCAAGAGCTCGCCGAGCGGATCGAGCCCATGGCTGCGCAGGATCGCGGTGGTGCCGTGCTCGATCCGGAAGCTGATCTGCCGCACGGCAGGTCCGGCCATGGTGATGTGATCGAGCGAGAACAACAGCGCCTCGCCAAATGTCCGGCTCGACACCAGCGCATAGCCGTAGATGCCGTAATCGCTGATGCGCTGCCGCGCGCCGGCGAGCAGTCCGATGTCGGATCGTTTCGCCAGCCTGATGGCGTTGCGGTAGATCGCCAGCCGCTGGCGATGCGAGATCCGCGCGTGCGGATCTTCCAGTTGTGTGGCATCGAGACCGGTGCGCGCGAACAGCTCGCGAACCGAGACGCCCTGTGCTGCGAGCTCAGCGGCGAGCGCACCGAGGCCGAGCAGGCTCTGCGTCGGTGCATCGGGATCGCTCGAGATCGGCATCACGATCTTGATCGGCTTCATGGCTTCCTCCGCGTCCACCTGGCACAGTTTGACAGGCGGATGAATCGGCTCTCCCGGCCGCTTGGCAATTTTCGACATCATAATTGGCAGAGCTTGACGTTGTCACGCTTGTTATGACGAGCGACATTCAAACCGTTGAGAACGGCGGGAACTGTGCAAAGCAGCCCGCGATGGGGAAACGCCAGCCAGCCGCGGTTCTGCGGCGGAAGCCGGCTGTTGGCCCAGGATCGAGCGAGGGAACGGCATGACGATTGTAACTCACGAGATCGACGGCAAGGTCGGCGTGGTCACGCTGGCCAAACCGCCGCATAATCTGCTCGACGATCAACTCATCAATGCAGTGGTCGGCGCCTACCACACAGTGGTCGCGGCCGGCTGCCGCGCCATCCTGCTGCGCAGCGCGATGCGGCATTTCTGCGCCGGTGCGGAGATGGCGTCCTGGGGAACGGGCACCAAGCTGCATACCGATCAGGCCGGGCTCGAAAAGGTCTGGCGCAGCCTCGAGGATGTGCCGGTGCCCACGGTCGCCGCCGTCAACGGCGGCGCGCTCGGCGGTGGCCTCGAACTCGCGTTGACCTGCGACATGATCGTCGCTGCCGACACCGCCTTCTTCGGCCAGGTCGAGGTGGCGGTCGGCTTGCTGCCGCTGCTCGGCGGTACCCAGCGGATCGCCCAGCGCGCCGGGATCGCGCGCGCCAAGGAGATCTCGATGCTCGGTCGGCGTCACACGCCCCAGACATTCGAGCGCTGGAACATCATCAATCTCGTCGTCCCGGAAGCGGAGCTTGCGGCGTCGTCGATGATCCTGGCCCGGCAACTCGCCGCGGGCCCGACCAAGGTCATCAACGGCATCAAGATGCAGGCGAACCTCGAGGCGCGCGGCGGCATCGCCGCCGCCGATGCGCGGCAGGTCGAGATCAACGACATGATCTGGCAGGCCAGGGATCGTCAGCGCGGTGCCGATGCCTTCTTTGCATCCGGTCCTGCAACTGCCGTCTTCGAGGGAGACTGACGATGTCTGCTGCACCGCTGCAGGGCCTGCGGGTGGTCGATTTCACCCGCGTGCTGGCCGGCCCGCATTGCACCAAGGCGCTGCGCGACCTCGGCGCCGAGGTCACCAAGATCGAGCCGCCATCCGGCGATATCGGCCGCGCCGGGCTGCCTTTTGTGAACGGCATGGGTCTGTATTTCGTGCAACAGAATGCCGGGAAGCGAAATCTCAGCATCGACTTGAACTACGCCGAGGCGCGCGAGATCGTCGCCAGCCTGTGCCGCGACGCCGACGTCGTCGTCGAGAATTTTCGGCCCGGCACCCTGGCGCGGTTCGGCTTCGGCTATGACGACGTCCGCGCGTTCAACCCCGGCGTCATCTACGTGTCGCTCAGCGGCTACGGGCAGTCCACCTCCTGGCGAAACCGGCCGGCCTTCGCACCGACGGTGCAGGCCGAGACCGGCCTCACCTCGATCGTGCAGGATCATTTCGGCGCGGCGTTGTCCGAACCGCGCGGCGATTCCTGCAGTCATGCCGATGTCTATACCGGACTGCAGGGCGTGATTGCCGTGCTCGCCGCGCTCCAGCATCGCAACCGGACCGGCGAGGGCCAGCATGTCGACGTGTCGATGGCCGCGACCATGCTGTCGGTCAACGAGCGCGCCGGCGCGATGCTGTCGGAGGTCGATACCGACGGTGAGCCGATCGCGCTCTCGGCCAACGAATCCCATATCTTCGAAATGTCCGACGGCACGCGGCTGACGATCGCCGCCAGCCCGATCTATTCGCCGATGTTCACGCGCTACTGCGCGATGATGCGGCGTAGCGATCTGCTGGCCGATCCGCGCTACGCCACCGCCAGGCTGCGCAGGGACAACCTCGCAAGTCTGCTCGCCGAAATTCGTGCCTGGCTCACGACATTCGAAAATCTCGAGCAATTGCAGGCGCAGGTGAGCGAGGCGGGGCTTGCGGTCGGGCAGGTGAGAACCGTCAACGAATTCGCAAGCTCCGACTGGGTCAAGGAGTGGAATGCGGTGGTCGGGGTCGACGACCGCGCCGGCGGTCTGGTGCGCATGCCGGGCAACCCCTGGATCTTCAGCGGCTCGGAGCTGCCGTCCCCCGGCGTGCCCGCATATCAGGGCGAGCATAATGAAGCCATCCTCGATGAGCTCGATATCCCGTCCGAAACCGTCAGGGATCTGCAGCAGCGTGGCATCCTGCTCAGCCGCCGATAGGCGTTTCGGGCGGTCGTCGCGGAGGCGGTCGGCAGGCCGGTGACCGGCCGCCGTTTGGTCGCGGCCGGGAATTGGCCGCGAAGCCGCCCTGGCCGCGCCTGCCATTCCGCGCCCAAGTTCACCCGACAAGTTCACCCGGCGTTAGGGAAAGCCCGGGACAATGGGGAGGGGGCATCGGAACACCGCGCGCATGCGAGCTAGTTTTCCAGAACGGGTTGAGCAGGGCGATCGCGACGCCCTCCGCGATCCGTTGCCGTCAAGGAGCCGGCCGCTCGTCGTCGATGTCGACGAGGTCATGATCGGGGAAAGCTCTTTCCCGGCGGATTTCCCCTCCGGGATTGCCGGCCGCTTTCGCGCCATCGCTGCGGCGATTGCCACCGCCTTCGAACCGGAAGCGCGATCGGCGCATGCCGCTGGTGCCTCTCGCTTCGATCCGTCCCGCGCGCAATTCGACCGCGACACCGTGACGTTCCTGTTGCAGGTCTTGGGCGAAGGCCGTCCGGTCTATCTCTGCTCGGAAACCTATCCCGAGCCGTTCGTCAGTGCGGTTGCCGAGCATCTCGGCGTCTTCACCGCTTGGGCGGCCGCGCCGGGAAGCCAGTCGCCGGCCGCACAGAGCGACGACTTTCCTTCCGCGCTCCTTCAAGGTTTCGACTACATCGGCGGCGCGACGGCCGCACTGCCCGATTTCGCGTCGTCCGTGGCGCGCCCCGCCGCATCCGAGCTGGCCGCGCCTCCGCGCGCCGATGTGCGCGGCTGGCTGAAGCTGTTCAGGGTGCATCAATACGCCAAGAACGCCCTGGTGCTGGTGCCGCTGTTGACCGCACACAAATTCGCGCTGGGGTCGGCCGCGACGTCGCTGCTCGCGGTGATCGCATTCTCGCTCTGTGCATCGAGCGCCTACATCCTGAACGATCTTCTCGACATCACGGCCGATCGCGCGCATCCGAGCAAGCGCAACCGTCCGATCGCAAGCGGCGCCATCACGCCGTCGCAGGCCGTCCGCGCGATGGCCCTGGCGCTAACAGCCGCATTCGCGATCGCCATGCCGATATCAATCGAGTTCGGCGGCGTCCTGCTCGGCTATTTTGCGCTGACCACGTCCTATTCGCTCTGGCTCAAGCGCATCGCGACCGTCGACGTCGTCGTGCTTGCCACGCTTTACACCGTGCGCGTGATCGGCGGCGCGGTCGCGATCGACGTGCCGATGTCGGAATGGCTGCTTGCGTTCTCGCTGTTCATCTTCATGTCGCTGGCGCTGGTGAAGCGCTACACCGAGCTCGCCAGCCAGCCGGACGGCGCCGTGCTGGCGGCACGCGGCTACCAGATCGAGGACAAGGCGATGGTCGCGATCCTTGCGGCTGCGTCGGGCTTCAACGCCGTCGTGATCTTCACGCTCTACATCTCGTCCGATACGGTTCGCGCGATGTACAGCCATCCGCAACTGCTTTGGGTCGGCTGCCCGATCCTGATGTACTGGATCGGCCGCGTGATGCTGTTCGCGCAGCGCGGCCTGATCGACGACGATCCGGTGACGTTCGCGCTGAGGGATCGCGCCAGCTGGGTCGCCCTCGGCGCGATCGGCGTCATCATGCTCGCCGCCATCTAGCGATGCCGGCGGTTGCCTTGCCAGAACGTGTGAGTGCGGCCTCTGATCCCAGCGGGATCCGTCTCTCAGGTTGGGGCAACTATCCCAAAGTGTCGACCGAGCTGCTGGCGCCGCAGACCCAAGCAGGCGCGCGCGACTATCTGCTTGCGCGCTCCGGCGTCGTGGCGCGCGGGGCAGGGCGGGCCTATGGCGATGCCGCGATCGGTGTGCAATCCACGATTTCGTCGCGCGGCCTGAACCGGATGCGCAGCTTCGATGCCGCCACCGCCCGATTGACGGTTGAAGCCGGCGTGACCATCGCGGACATCCTCACCGCCTTCGAGCCGCGCGGCTTCTTCTTAAAGGTCGTGCCCGGCACGAAATTCGTGACGGTGGGAGGCGCGATCGCCGCCGACGTGCACGGCAAGAACCACCATCGCGACGGCGGCTTCGGCACTATCGTTGAGTCATTCCGCCTCGCGCTGCCGGGCGGCGAGATCGTCAGCTGCTCACGGTCGGAGAACGCCGCGCTGTTCGCGGCGACGGTGGGCGGCATGGGCCTGACCGGCGTGATCCTCGATGCGACGCTGCGGCTGCTCCCGATCGAGACCGCGTGGCTGCGGCAGGACACCCGCGTCGCCGGCCATCTCGATGCGGCGATCGATCAGCTGGAAAGCAGCGCATCGGCCACCTATTCGGTGGCCTGGATCGATTGCCTTGCGCGCGGCGCGGCGCTCGGACGCTCGCTGGTCTATCTGGCCGAGCACGCCACGCGCCGCGACAAGGAGATGCTGGGACCCGACCTCGCGCCGTTCCCCGGCCCGCGCACTCAGCGGCTGTCGGTGCCGGAGCGATTTCCCGGATGGCTGCTCAATCGCGCATCGATGCGGGCATTCAACGAGCTGTACTTCCGCCGCGGCGCGGCGCGTCAGGGCGAGCCGCGGCTGGTGCATTGGGATCCCTATTTCTTTCCGCTCGATGCGATCGCCGATTGGAACAGGATCTACGGCCGGCGTGGCTTCGTGCAATACCAATGCGTGATTCCGCTCGACCGTGCGCGCCGCGTCCTTGCCGAAATCCTGGATCGGGTATCGCGGCGCGGCGATGCGTCGTTTCTGGCCGTGCTCAAGCAGCTCGGCGATGGCGGAGGGCCGATGTCGTTTCCGCTTCGCGGCTATACGCTAACGATGGACTTTCCTGTCACCGATACGCTGTTCGCGTTTCTTGACCAGCTCGACGCGCTGGTGGTCGATGCCCGCGGCCGGCTGTACCTCGCCAAGGACGCGCGACAATCGCGCGCGACATTCGAATCCGGATATCCCGGCCTCGCGGCCTTGCGGGACATCCGGCGGCAGACCGGGGCAAATACGCGCCTCGCGTCCCATCTCTCAGCACGGCTTGGAATTTGATGACCGACACAAAATCAGTTCTGGTGATTGGCGGCAGCTCGGACATCGGGCACGCGACCGCGCTGCGCTATGCCAAAGCGGGATGGCGCGTGATGCTGGCGGCCCGTGATGTCGAGGCCGCCAAGCGCAACGCGGACGACATCAGGACGCGAAGCGGCGTCGAAACGTCGGTTCAGGTGCTGGACGTCTTGCAGACCGGGCAGCTTGCCGGCTTTGTCGCCGGCCTTCCCTTGCTTCCGGATACCGTCGTGTGTGTCGTCGGCGAGCTCGGCGACCAGCTGCGCGCCCAGACCGATCCGGAGCTTGCGACGACGATCATGCGCACGAATTTCGAGGCGCCCAGCCTGCTGCTCGAACGGTTCGCGCAAACGTTCAAGCAGCGGGGCTCGGGCACCATCGTCGGAGTCAGCTCGGTCGCCGGCGATCGCGGGCGGGCGTCGAACTACTATTACGGCGCGTCCAAGGCCGGCTTCTCGCAATTCCTGTCCGGCCTGCGCAATCGTCTGGCGCTCGCCGGCAAGGTCCGCGTTGTCACCGTCAAGCCGGGGTTCGTGCGTACCAGGATGACGGCGCATATGAAGCTGCCGGCGCCTTTGACGGTCGATCCGGATCGGGTTGCGGAGGATATCTTCCGGGCCGACGTGACCAAGCCGCGCGATGTGATCTATGTGGCCAGACGGTTCTGGCTGGTGATGACCATCATCTGCGCGCTGCCGGAGTCGATTTTCAAACGGATGCGCATCTGACACTGGTCTCGCTGATCGCCTCGGTTCTTGAACTGCGCAGCAGCACAATTCCGACAATCAGCGCGATCAGCGGAATGAATGCGAAGCCGCCGATCGAGAGCACATCGAGCCAGTCTGCGCGCTGGTGGGAGGCCGCCATCTGCGTCGCCTGCAGGTAGCCGGTCGCCCCGATCGGAATCGGCAAGGCGTAGATGATTCCCCGTTCCCACTCCCGCGCGTTTGCCAGCAGCGCCGGCAGCAACAGCGCAAGGCCGACGCTGAAGACCAGGAAATCGTAGTCGTAGGCATAAGGGCTGATGCAGACCGAAACGATTGCGGTCAGGCCGAGGCTCTCACGCGCGGGCATCGTCCGGTAGACCGCAATGAGAACGACGGCGAGCGCCAGCACGGCGACGATGCCCTGGGCGATAAACGATCCCGACGCCGACAACCCCGCCGTTCGCAACGCCGCATAGATCGAGATCATGCGATGCATCGGATAGTTGCCTTGCTCCAGGAACACCGACGAATCGCGTACGCTTTGCAGGAACGCGCTCCAGATCTCCACGCCGAACACCGCCGTGCAGATTGCCGAGCTGATCAGCACGACGGCGGCCGCCGTCATCACGACGATCCAGGAGCGCCGCAGGATGGCGTAGACCGCTAACGCTATGGCGAGATGCGGCTTGATGATCATGAGACCAAGCGCCGCTCCGGCGACGACTGGCCGCTCTTCGAAGAACAGGCAGACCATCCCGATCAGCGCGGCCGTGAGCAAACCGTTCTGTCCGCATGCGAGCGTGATCCCGATCGTCGGAAAGAAGACAATCAGCACCAGCACGAACTGGCTTCCGGCAAGGCGACGCAGCACGGCGAAGTAAAGCGCCAATGTCGAGCCCGCGAACAACAGATAGGCGAGCCCGATCGGGATCAGCGCAAACGGAGCCAGCAACAGGCCAAATTGCGGCGGATAGGTCCACGACATGAAGCCGTTGTGCCCGCCTGATGCCTCTCGCTGGATGACGATGAGCTTCGCGAACTGATAGGCCTGGTCCATGTCGCCGAGCCAGACCAGCTTTGCGGTGATGTAGAAGGCGGCAAAGTCGACAAGTTCGCGGCCATGCCCCAGCCCCACCTGCCACAACCACACCGCCTTCAGGACGATGGCGATGGCCAGCAGCGCGAGGATTCCACGTGTGTAGGCGGTTCGCTTCGACGCGGTCGACTGAATTGTTTCGAGGGTTGTTGCGAACATCAAGCCGGGCCCTGTTACGGCAATTCAGGCTAGATCGAATAGGTTAAGCAGTCGAAAAACCGGGCGGAACCGGGTAGTGCCAAGTGCCGTGTTCGACCGGCGCCGGTACCGTTCACGCGACTTTCGCTGGACGCTCCGTCGGCGCCAATGGTAACGGCTGAGATGACCATTTGATCGAGAGCCGCATGCCGAAACCTCCGCCTCCTTCCGCCAATCGTGGGCCCGGCCCATCCCCGGTTCTGCAACGCGCCGTGGTCGCGTTGCAGATGAGGCAGGTCGTCGAGGCCGAGCGGCTGGCAGGGGAGGTGTTGAAGGCAAACCGGACCGATGTCGGCGCGGCCTCGATCCTGGCGCGGGCGCTGATGGCGCAGAACCGCAACGAGGAGGCGATCGCGCCGCTCGAGCGAGCCGCCCGCCGCGTCGAGGATGCCGGCATCGAGACGCTGCTCGGCGCGGCGCTCGGCGCCGCCGGCCGCCGCAACGAGGCGATCGATGTGTTGCGGCGAACCACCGCGCGGCGGCCACCGTTCCTTCCCGCATTTCAGGAACTGGCAGGGCAATTGGCTGCGGCCGGTCGCATCGACCAGGCGGTTGCCGTGATCGAAAGCGCGATCGCTCTCGCGCCTGGGACCCTCGAGTTGCAGATCTTGCTCGCGCAGCTGCTGCCTGATTGCAATCAGCGCAACCGAGCGCGCGAGATTCTGGAGAAGCTGCGCATTGTGGCGCCGGGACATCCCGCAATCCTGCCCGCGCTCGCGCGTGTGCTGCTGCTCGATGGCGACTACGCGGCCGCCGCGGAGCTCTATCGTCAGGTGCTGGCGCAGCGCCCCGACGACCCCCTGACGCGCCTCAGCTACTCCGCCTGTCTTCTGGAAATGGGCGACCGCGCCGGCGGCGAAGCCAATCTGCGTCTGGCGTTGCGCGGCCGGCCGCAAATGATCGGCCGCACGACGGCCGCGCTGACCATGTCATCGCATGGCCGCTTCTTCTTCCGTCCCAGCGGGTTTGCGAAATTCCTCGGCGAGCCCAGGTAGTTTTGCTGGAGCCTGCACCCGTAAACTCGCGACCGCTTCACTTTCGAACGGCGATGTAGAACCCGACATGAATGTATGTCGGCCCTGGGCCTTTGGGGCAGCGGCGGAGATAAGATCAACTCCGCCAGACCTGAGGCTGTTACTTCGACGGTTCGGCGCCGGGTTCCTTTGAGGTAACCGCGCCGCTGACCGTCAGCGGATCAACCCTGATTTCCTTGAGCTTGGCCGCGACGTCGGCCGGGACATCGTCCTGGTAACGGCCGCCGAGATACTTTGCCAGAAACGCTTCGATTGCCGACATCATTGCAAGATTGTTGATCGGTCGTGCAAAGCCGTGGCCCTCATCGGGGGCGACGAGATATTCGACGGGCTTTCCGTTGTCGCGGACGGCGGCGACGATCTGATTGCTCTCCCGGATATTGACGCGCGGATCGTTCTTGCCCTGGACCACCATCAACGGCGTCACGATATCGCTCGCCCGTGTGAGCGGCGATGCGGCGATCAGAAGGGATCTGCCCTCCGCGGTCGTCGGATCTGCGACGCGCGTGTACATCGCCTTCTTGCCGGCTTCCCAATATGCCGGCATCAGGTCGAGTTGCGTGACGAGATTGGATGGCCCCACGATATCCACGGCTGCAGCGTAAAGGTTGGGTGTAAACGTCACGCCGGCGAGCGTCGCATAGCCGCCGTAGGAGATGCCGACGATGCCGACCCGCTTTGGGTCCACCGTTCCATCGGCCACCAACGCCTTCACGCCCCAGGTCAGGTCGTCCTGCATTTTTCGGCCCCATTCGCCGTTTCCGGCGTTGAGGTAAGCCTTGCCGTATCCGGTTGAACCTCGGAAGTTCGGCTGCAGCACGGCGTAGCCGCGGTTGGCAAGGAATTGAGCAAAGCCGTTGTAGCCGAACATGTCCTGCGCCCAGGGACCGCCGTGCGGATTGACGATCAAGGGCAAGTTCGTCGCCGGCAAGCCCTTCGGCAGTGTCAGATAGGCTGGAATATCAAGCCCGTCTGACGATTTGTAATGATAGGGCCGGCGTTCCGAAAGCGCGGCACGCGGTATTGCCTCGCGGACGCGGTATTGCAGCGCCAGGGTCTGCGCTCCCGGATTCCACACATAGATGTCGCCCGGATCGGTGTCGCTGTGCGCGCTGACGATCCACAGGCTCTCGTCCGTGGTTCGAGCGCCAAGGCGCACTTCCTTGCCGGGAAGTTGCGACTCCAGCCAGCGAAGCTGCGTCTCAAATGCGGAATCCTTGAAGTACCGCCGAACGCCGTCGTCCTCGTACTTCGTGAAAAGAACGCGATGATCCGCGACGGAGAGGATGACACCACCGAAATCGACGCGCTTTTGCGGATCGCTTTCGACCGTCGTCGTGGCGCCGGTCGCCGGATCCAGCATTTCCAGTTCAGTCAGATTCAGTGGTCCCCGGTTGGTCACCAGGTAAACCAGTCTGTTCTCCGCGTCGAAACCCGACTGGCCGCAGGATTCCAGCACGTCGCAGCTGTAGATAAGCTTGAATTCATCCGGATCAATGCGCAGGAACTCCTTGTTTCCCGTTGCGGTCAGGCGCACGGCCATCCGCATCGTGCCGTCGTGATCGAACACCCAGTTGCCGATGCGCTCCGTGTTCTTGCGCAGCAGCGTCTTCTCGCCGGTCGACAGACGCAATTCGTACAGGTCATGCCAGCGGGCATCGCGGTCGTTCAGGCCGATATAGATGATGTCAGGCTTGGTCTTGGGCACGGAGTAGATCACGGTTCGAACATGCTGCAGGTCGGTCAGCGCGCGTGTCGGCGGCACGCCGGTTGCCGGGTCGGCTGCGAGCGTCGGATCGATCGCGTACACGTTGAAATTCTCATCGCCGCCGGCATCCTGAACAAACAGGATGAATTTCGAATCCTGGCTCCAGAAATAGCCGCTGACCGGCCGTTTGGTCTGGGCGCTGAGGGGGCGCGCGGCGCTGAACGGCTCGCCGGTTCGTTTCACCCAAATGTTGCGGGTGCCCTTATAGGGCTTCAGAAAGGAAACGAACTGCCCATCCGGCGAAATCCGCTCGCCGGCGATGTCGTCGTCGCCGAAGAACAGGGTCCTGTCGAGGATCGGCGGCTGTTCCGCTCGAACGGTGAGCGGTGCAGCGAGGATAGCAAGCACTGAAGCCAGCAGAACGAAGGTCTTCATATTCCGCTCCCACACCGCGGCGGCAACCTTGTTGCCGCCGTCATTTCAACTTCAGGTGACGCGCCGGGCATCTTACATCGCTTGCTGTCGTCAGGCGGACACCGATGCGTGATGATCTAACCTAAGCGAGAACGAATGCTTGACCGCGCCCGATCCATCGGGAGACGCTCCCCTGATCGAAGATGGGGCCGGGTGGGCGCGGCACCCCTGCCACTGAGTTGCCCGACGGCGCAAGTCCCCACGGCAAAAATATTTCGCTTTATCAGAAGTGCAACTCAATGCTATAGCAACAGCCGTCTCACCCGATCGAGGGGCGCTTCGCGGTCGTCACGGGTGTTGCGGTGAGATGCGGTGGACGCTGATGTCACAACTGACGAACGTGACTGAAGCGGACGGTGAAGTCGTGTGGTCCTGACGCCCTAGCGGCAGGTGTCCTCTCGCAAGACGCGAAAGCGTGGTTGCGAAGGCGGTGACAAACAAGCCCAGTCTCGCCGGGGAGAGCACGAAATAAGCCGTAACCCATCGCGCAGGGAAAGCCGGAGTGTTTCCGGTTACACCTGTGATCCTACCCCCGAGCTTTCTACCCTTTGCTCGGGGCCCATGGGTGCGATCGGCACCCGGCTTTCCCTGCGCCCTCTGTTCAAGGAGAGGGCGGAACGAGATGCAAAGCTCGGGCAATCATGTCGCGAGAATGCGAACCTGCGTCCCACCCACACTGTCATCGCCCGGCTCGACCGGGCGATCCAGTACGCCGCGGCCCCTCGGCTCAAGCACTAGCGTCTCTGGAATACTGGATCACCCGCATGCGCGGGTGATGACACCGAACACGCTGTTTGACATTCGAATCCGAACCCACCCCGTCGTCCCCGCGCAAAGGCTTCGCCTTTGTCACTGGAGGTGCGAGCTTTGCGCGCAATTGCGCCGCTGGGCGAGCCTCGAAGGATGCGCGGCCCGGCTGGGGGCCGTCGATCCTTCGAGACGCGCTACGCGCTCCTCAGGATGACGGAATCGATAGTCGTGCCAGGTTGCACCGAAGCCGACTGCGACGCGGTCTCGCCCGCCGATCTACGTCCGGAATTGCCGACGATAGAGCCCAGACTCGCGGGCGATCCTCTTGGACAGTTCCTGTGCGCGCGATGTTTCATCCGGCGTCATCGCCGCGGTCTGCGGGACCCAGTTTTCGCGCTTCACCGGGAAGCATTGCGCAATCGGCGTGCCCTTGGGCAACACGCCGTTGAAATTGGTGTCGTGCCAGCGTGCTGGGAAATGAATCCAGCTGTCGTGAAACAGATCGCAATCGACCAGGCCGGTCAGTGTGGTGAACGGCAGGTCGAACCGATTGACCGGATGCGTGAAGAACAGCGAGTAGCCCGCCGGCGCCTCGATGGTCCACAGATTGACAAACTTGATGACGAAGCGGTCGGCCTCGAACAGCGGCGAGCCGACCACCTGGCTTTCGTCGTGGAATCCGACCGGCGAGCGCGGGAATTCGAGCTCGCCCCCGGCCGGAAGGTCGTTGTCCCATGTGATCGCGCCATTCTCGACCTTGAGATCGCAGACCAGCGGCAACAGGAAACCTGATGTCATCGCATCGACGAATGGCGGGCAGCGCTTGACGGTATCCTCCTCGCGATTGCTCATCGCATTGAAGGACTGCGTCGGCATCGCCTTGAGCCATCCGGGAAGGCCTAATGACGCGGGCACCGGCGGCGGAATCTTGCCCTCGAGCTCCGCCGGACAGCGGAATTTGATGGTCATCGCTTCGTTGTTGTTGGACACGGCTTTGGCCCTTGGTTCGTTCAATGTCGGCAGCGCCCTTGCGCCAGTCGATGCTGATCTAGCACGCGATGGCGCCGCGGAGAAAGCAGCCGCATCTGCCGCGGCGCGAACCGCGGGATGGAGCTATAAGCTGTTGTTATCGTGACGGATAAGGCAAGTCCTCTATTCCCGGTTCGGCGCGCACCAATGCTGCTTTTCACGCGTCGTTCCGTTCACCGGTGTGCAACACTCTGCCGACAGGCATTGGCTTTCGATGCCTGTCGGGCGCATCATGGCCGGTGTCGCTGACGACAGGATTTGCAAGAGGTAACGGAGGGACCGATGGCCGAATCGAAGGTTGAGACCGCCAACACCGCGGGCGCCGCGCCACCCTCCGGCGAGAGCGGCGGCGTGAGCGAGCTTGCGATCGCAACCGTCCGCACCGTGCCGATCGAGCAGGCGCAGTCCCGCACCGAGCACGATCTGCTCGGCGAGGACGATGTGCCGGCCAACGCGCTGTGGGGCATCCATACCAAGCGCGCGGTGGTGAACTTTCCGATCACCGGCGTGCCGGTCGGCCACTTTCCGGAATTCGTCCGCGCGCTGGCGCTGGTGAAGCAGGCGGCCGCCCGCGCCAACAAGCGGCTCGGCTATCTCTCGCCCGAAAAGGCCGATGCGATCGACAAGGCCTGCACCCTGATCGCGACCGACAAGGTCTATGCCGAGTCTTTTGTCGTCGATGCGATCCAGGGCGGCGCCGGCACCTCGACCAACATGAACGCCAACGAGGTGATCGCCAACGTCGCGCTGCGATTGATGGGCAAGAAGCCTGGCGATTATCACACGCTGCATCCGAACGACGACGTCAACATGGCGCAATCGACCAATGACGCCTATCCGACCGCGCTGCGGCTCGCGGTGATTTTTGCCACCCAGCCGCTGGTGCGCGCGCTGGATGACCTCGCCTACGCCTTCAAGGGCAAGGCGGTGGAATTTGCCGACGTTTTGAAGATGGGCCGCACCCAGCTCCAGGACGCGGTGCCGATGACGCTCGGTCAGGAGTTCGACGCCTTCCACGCCACCGTGAAGGAAGACGTCGCACGGCTGAACGAGATCTCCTCGCTGTTCCGCGAGGTCAATCTCGGCGCCACCGCGATCGGCACCGGGATCAACGCCGACCCGCGCTACGCCGCGCTTGCGGTCGAGGAATTGTCGCGGCTGTCCGGCCAGCCGATGGTGCTGGCCTCGAACCTGATCGAGGCGACCTCCGACCTCGGCGCCTTCGTGCTGTTCTCGGGCGTGCTGAAACGCGTCGCGGTCAAGGTGTCGAAGATCTGCAACGACCTTCGCCTGCTGTCGTCGGGGCCGCGCACCGGCATCGGCGAGATTCGGTTGCCTGCGGTGCAGGCCGGCTCGTCGATCATGCCCGGCAAGGTCAACCCGGTGATCCCCGAGGTGGTCAACCAGGTCGCTTTCCTCGTGATCGGGCACGATCTCACGGTGACGATGTGCGCCGAAGGCGGCCAGCTCCAGCTCAACGCGTTCGAGCCGACCATCGGCTACTGCGTGCTGAGCTCGCTGCGGATGCTGACCGCGGCGATCGATACCCTGACCAAGCGATGCGTCGACGGCATCGAAGCCGATCGCGAACGTTGCCGCAGCCTGGTGCAGGGCTCGATCGGCCTGATCACGGCGCTGGCGCCGGCGCTCGGCTATGAGGCCTCATCGCGCGTGGCGCGCCGTGCGCTGAAGGAGAACCGCTCGGTCGCCGATATCGTGCTGGAGGAAAAGCTCCTGACCGAGGCGCAGCTCAACGAGTTGCTCGAGCTCGAAGCCATGACCCGCCCGGCGCGCCGGCAGCCCGCGCCGAAGGGGTGAGGAACGGGTTGAGAGCAAGCCTCAGAAGTGAGCCGAGCGAGCTCGTCATGGCCGGGCTTGTCCCGGCCATCCACGTCTTTCTCACGCGGAAGCCAAGACGTGGATGCCCGGCACAAGGCCGGGCATGACGAGCTTGTGGATGGATCGAGCGCATCTGCAGTGGCCCTGCCTCGCGGGAGAGGGGGCGCAGTCCCTTCGGGGCTTACAGCGTCTTGATGAACTCGATCAAAGCGCGGCGCTCGTTTTCCGTCAGCTCCGGCCCGATCACACCGGTGCGCTTCTCGTTCGAGAATTCGTGTCCGGCATTGCTGTTGCCGCGCTTGGTGGTGTCGAGCACGAAGCCGTTCTTGATCTTGTCCTTCCAGGCATAGCCGAGATCCTTGGGATCATACTCGCGGCTGCCGAGATAGAAGGTCGAGGGACGCTCCCTCACCGGCGACAGCAGCGCGTAGATGGTCGGGACCGATCCGTTGTGCAGGTAGGGCGGCGTCGCCCAGATGCCGTTGAGCGGCCGGACCTTGTAGGCGAGCGGCGCCTGGATCTCGTTCGGCCGGTAGCCGTTGATGCGCTTGCGATCCTCCGGCGGAGTCTTGTTCTGGTCGTACCAATAGTTGACGGCCTTCTCGACGAGGTCGCCGAGCGCGGGTCCGAAACTGCCGTCCTTGATCTTCAGATTGGCCGGCGTCTCGACGATGCGGCTCGCAAGGCCCTCGGCCTGCGCGCTGTCGGTGCCGATCAGGCTGATCGGAATCATCTCGACGTCGAGCAGCGGCTGGCCGGCGTCGTTCTTGATCCAGCGCTTCTTGTCCTTGAACAGCGCAAAGGCTTCGCCCGACGGCAGCGCCTTGCTGTTGATCGCCGGGCCATGGCAGCCCTGACAATGCGTCTTGTAGAGCCCGCCGCCTATCGTCGCGAGAGGCATGTCGATCTGCGGCAGGATTTTCTCCGGCCATTTCGGCGACGCCAGGCCGCCAAAGCCCTTGTCCTCGCTGGGCGGCTCGCCGGCGATCATCCGCTCCATCTCGTGCAGCACGTCGATCCGCGCGCTCGATTTGAACAGGCCTCGGGACTCGTCGAGCAGATTGAGCTCGGCGCTGACGCCGAGCGCCTCGCCGGCGTTGCGTACCATCGGCTGCATGATCGAGCCGTCATATTGCACCCAGCTGAACCATGGCGCGTTCCAGATCCGCGGGAAATGCACCGGCGCCGAATGCGAGGCGTAGTTGTCCGGATTGTTCAGGTCGATCGAGAACACCTGGTTGCCGATCCGGTTCAGCGCGTCGAGCCGCGCATAGCCTTCCTCGACGCTGTTGGCGGCGACCTTGGTCTCCAACGAATTGATGTTGGCGTATTGCTTCAGCACCAGATCGAGCTGGCCGCGCAGCGCCATGCGCTCGTCGAGGCTCGCATCCTTGCCGAGGATCTCGTCGGCAAAGCGCGAGAAGCGGCCCGGCCAGAACCGGGTCAAGAGCAGCGAGACGCCGACGCTCTTCTGGAATTCGAACAGATTGGTGTTGGCCGGTCCGCCGTCGATCACGATCTCGGTACCGCGATAGGTGAAGCTTCCGGTGTGACAGGCCGCGCAGGTCAGTCCGACCCCGGTCATGTCGGCCTTGCTGTGCGGGTTGCGCCAGGGCGCGCCGTTGGCATCCGTCATCGGAGTGCCCTGCGCGAAGCCGATCGGCAGCGCATCGGGCTTGCCCGGGATCACGGTGTCGGGAATAAAGCCGAAGCGGCCGAGATAATTGGTCTCGCTGAGCCGCGGCGCCGCCGTGAACAGCGGCCACACCGTCGGCTGTTCCAGCGCCATGAACCATTCATGGGGAATGCCGAAGGTCCGGGTGCCCTGGTCGGCGTGATAGAACCAGCGCAGCCGCTCGGCGCTGACATTCTGATCCAGCCACACGCTCTTTGCCGGCGGTTGGTAGTCGACGACCTTGACGCGGAAGCCGCTCACCACCGTTTCGATATCGTCCTTGAAGTAGAGGACGCCGGCGACAATCAGCAGTCCGATGAAGAAGATCGTCTTGCGAGGCATGCCCCGTCCCCCAATTCGTGGTACCCGCGCGTCATATGGACGAGATGTTAAAAATCGCCGAAAACAAGTTCGCGTTCTGCGTGTGTCATGCTGCGCGCCATCCTACAGTGGCGGCTCTTGGTCTAACAACGGAAATGTTGCAAAGGCAATGTTGCAAAGGAAATGTTGATCGGCTGTGAGCCATCTCACTTGCGGCGTCGTCGCGGCGGCATTTGCGCGCATCAAGGCCTACGGCTAGAACTAACGGCGCAACAATTCTTCGAGATATCATCTTGAACGCGTCAGGCGCGCAACCGCTCACGATCACGATCTCGGACGACAGCACGGTGTCCGCGCTGCTGCTGCGCCCGGCGCAGCCGCGTGCGGCTTATGTGTTTGCGCATGGCGCCGGCGCCGGCATGGCGCATGCCTCGATGGAGTCGATTGCGGTCGGCCTCGCCGAGCGCGGCATCGCGACGCTGCGCTATCAGTTTCCCTACATGGAGAAGGGCAGCAAGCGGCCCGATCCGCCCGCCGTCGCGCAGGCAACGGTGCGCGCCGCGGTGGCGGAGACTGCGCGGCGTTGCGGCGAACTGCCGCTGTTCGCCGGCGGCAAGTCGTTCGGCGGACGCATGACCTCGCAGGCGCAGGCGAAAGCGCCGCTCGCCGGCGTGCGCGGGCTGGTGTTTCTCGGCTTCCCCCTGCATCCCGCCGGCCAGCCGTCGAGCGAGCGGGCCAAACATCTCGCCGAGGTCAAGGTCCCGATGCTGTTCCTGCAGGGCACCCGCGATGCGCTGGCCGAGCTCGACCTGCTCGAGCCTGTGGTGAAGGCGCTGGGTAGCCGTGCGACGCTGCATCTGGTGCAGGAGGCCGATCACTCCTTCCATGTCCTCAAGCGCTCCGGCCGCAACGACCGCGAGGTGATGGCCGAGTTGCTCGATGCGTTCGCGGCGTGGGTGGCCAAGCATTCGTGAGTCGTAACCCATGACAAAGATCCTGATGTCAATCCCAACACCACCGTGTCGATGACCGCGACCATCGCCACCGCCGCGCAGGCGGTTGCCGCATCCGGCACCGAGATCGTGGCGGTCACCTCGTCGATGGGGCCGGCCTCGATCGAGGGCTTCTACGACGAGGCGTTTGCCGTTCCCGGCCTGATCGAGGCGCTGTTGAAGACGCCCGATGCGGCCGCCGGCATCATCGGCTGCTTCGACGACACCGGGCTCGATGCCGCGCGGTCGGCAGCGCGCTACCCGGTGGTCGGCATCTGCGAAGCGGCGCTGGTCACGGCCGGACAGATCGCTAAACGCATCGGCATCGTCACCACGCTGCCGCGCTCGATCGTGCCGCTGGAAGAGCTGGTCCGCCGCTACGGCTTTGCTGACCGCGCCGTGGTCACTGCCTGCGACGTCGCAGTGCTCGATCTCGAGAAGCCGGGCTCGGGCGCCAGGCCAAAGCTGCAGGCGGAGATTGCGCGGGCGCTGGAGAAGGGGGCCGACGCCATCGTGCTCGGCTGTGCGGGCATGGCCGATCTTGCGCATGAGCTGTCGGTGCAATTCGGCGTTCCCGTGGTCGATGGCGTCGCCGCCGCCGTGAAGCAGGCGGAAGCGCTCGCCGGTCTCAAGCTCACGACGTCACGCCGAGGCGCTTACGCTTCGCCGGCGGCGAAAAAGTACATCGGATTGCTCGAAGGATTCGCGCTAGCTCCAAAGGAGTGACCTCGTCATTGCGAGGAGCGAAGCGACGAAGCAATCCACTTCTCTACAAGCACCGGTATGGATTGCTTCGCTTGCTCGCAATGACGGTGAGACTGCCTAAGGCACCGCACCGCCATAGATCCGGTCGCGCAGGCGGCGCATGCCGGCGAGCCAGCGCTCGCGATTGGTGGCCTTGCGCTGCATGTATTCCTGCACCTGCGGATGCGAGAGAATCAGGAAGCGCTCCTCGGCCATCGCCTCGATCACCATCCGCGCCACCTCTGGTGCCTGCAGCACGCCGTCGACGCGCGCCGCGCTCGGACCCGGCGTCGTCATGCCGGTTTGCACCGATTGCGGACAGAGCACGGAGACGCGGATGCCGCGATCGCCATACTGGATGGCGAGATGTTCGGCGAGCGCGACCGCGGCGCTCTTGGTCACGCCGTAAGGCATCGAGTTCAGCGAGGCCAGTAGCCCCGCGGCCGATGCGGTGTTGATGAGATAGCCGGAGCCGCGTGCCAGCATGCCGGGCACCAGCACACGCGCCGCGAACACGTGACTCATCACATGCACCCGCCAGCTCACATCCCAGTCGGCATCGGACGCGCCTTCCTGTCCCTTGCGCGACAATCCGGCATTGGAGAAGAACACGTCGACCGGGCCATATTTGTCCTCGGCCGCGGCGATCAGCGCCCTGATGTCCTCCTCGAGCCCGACATCGGCGGTGACCGCAAGCCCGTCGATATCGCCGGCGACGCTGGCGAGCCGGTCGCGCGAGGTCTTGAGATCGGCGACCACGACGCCGCGGGCGCCGGCCTCCGCATAGGCGCGCGCCACCGCTTCGCCGATCCCGCTCGCGCCGCCGGTGACGACGCAGACCTTGTCCTTGACGTGCATGGTTTGATGTCCCTGCTTGTTATCGTGGTGGGGCGGATTGTCAGCCCTGATACAGGTCCTTGTCACGCGCCTTCTGGATCGCGAGCGCGGCCATCAGGTCGAGCATCGGGGTCGAGAGATCAGCAGCGCGGGCAAACGCCCCCGGTGCGCGCACCAGCACGTCGATCTCCATGGCGCGGCCGAGCTCGTAATCCTGCAGGATCGAGGGCTTGTGGTCGGGCGCCGGCCCGCTGCGGGTGACGCGCTTGACCGCAGGGATGTAGCGCGTCGCCACGGCATTGGCCTCGTCGAGCAGGCGCGGGATGACGTCCTGCAGTGTCGGATCGTCGCGGACGGCACGTGCGGTCAGCCCGGTCAGCAGGCAGAGCACCGACATCGACATGTTGGTGAGCAGTTTCGACCAGATCGTCTCGCGGATTTCCGTGACCTCGGGCGATTCGATCGAGGCGTCATTGAGCGCCGCACGCAGCTGGGCGATGCGCTTGCTCTGCCGATCGTCGCACTCGCCGATCAGGAGGCGATTGCGATCCGGTGACAGGTTCGCCGCCACGCCGGGCGCGATCACCTCGTTGGACGAGAAGATCACGCCGCCGATGATCCGTTCCTTCGGGACGGCGCTGCGCAGACGCCCGCCGGGATCGAGAAAGCCGAGATCGGGGATGGCGGGATGTTTTGGCGGCAGGCCGAGATCGTACCACCAGGGAATGCCGTTCTGCGCGAACACGATCGCGGTGTCGCGCTGAAGCAGCGGCAACAGCCCGGTTGCGAGCGCGCCGATGCCGGTGGCCTTCAGCGTGCTGATGATGACGTCCTGCGGCCCGAGCTCGGCGGGATCGGCCGACGCCTTTACCTTTGCGGTGACCCTGGTGCCGCCGACCTCGAGCGTCAATCCGTTGGTCCTGACCGCGTCGAGATGCGGCCCGCGCATCACGCAGGACACATCGTGGCCGGCGCGTGCCAGCCGGACCGCGAAATGGCTGCCGACGGCGCCCGCGCCGAAAATGCAAATGCGCATGAGTGGAACAATTCCTTGCAACGTGCCGCGTCAGTTTCCACAAGCGCGGGGCATCGCGCAACCCGTCATGCACGTGGCGCGGTCGCGCGCGCTCGAAAGTGATGGATCAAGGCATCTCCGCTCGCCATAGTGCAAGGCTAGTACAAGGCAAGAGCAATGCCGAACCAGGGAGAAACGTTATGTCGGCCAGCCCAGTCCTGTGGAGCCTCGATGCGCGCGGGGTCGCGACCGTCACGCTGAATCGCCCCGAGGTCAACAATGCCTATGACGGCGCGCTGATTGCGGGCGTGCTGGCCGCGATCGACGATCTCTCGACCAAGCCGGTGCGCGTCGTGGTGCTCAAGGGCAACGGCAAGCATTTCCAGGCCGGTGCCGACCTGAAATGGATCAACGGCGTGCGGCCGAAATCATCAGAGGAGAACGAGGTAGCGTCGCGCGCCACGTTCGAGGCGGTGCAGCGCCTCAACACGCTGCCGGTCCCGACCGTCGCGCTGGTGCAGGGCGGCTGCTTCGGCGGCGGCACCGGCGTGATCTCGGCCTGCGATGTGGTGATTGCGGCGGATAACGCGCTGTTCTCGATCACCGAGGTGCGCTGGGGCCTGACCGCGGCGATCATCATCCCGCAGCTGTGCGACGCCATCGGCGTCCGACAGGTGCGGCGCTATGCGCTGACCGGCGAACGTTTCGGCGCCGAGGATGCGCGCCGCATCGGCCTCGTGCATGAAGTGGTGCCGCTCGCCGATCTCGAAAGCGCCGGCGCCAAGGTCGTGGAGCAGCTGCTCGGCAACGCACCGGATGCGATGGCCGAGACGAAGAAGCTCGCGATGGAAAGCTCGTTCGGCGGCATGGCGGTGGACGACGAGGCCTACAAGCGTCTCGTCCATCTGCATTCGGCCAAGCGGCAGACCGCCGAAGCGGCCGAAGGGCTCGCGTCCTTCGCCGAGAAGCGCGCCGGCCGCTGGGGTGGCGGCACGGCGTAAGACCCGCCGCGCCGCTCAGCAGCCGTTGCAGATGCCGCGGATGCTGCGGTAGACCTCCGCGTCGTCGCGGCGCATCTGTTGCAGCTGATCGAACGTCTTCGATTCGCTCGATTGCGTCGCAGGCGCTTCGGGCTTGCGCCGGGCCGCCAGCTCCTGCTCCTGGCGGTGGTAGCAGGCCTCGCGTTCCGCCTTGGCCTCGATGAAGCGGCAGGTCTCGATCGCCGCCGCGGGCGTCGCGACAATGATGAGGCCGAGCGAAACTGAGATCAGGAGCTTCAAGCGGGCGATCCTTTCGTGGTCTTGTCTCAGGTCCGCGTGCGAGGGGCAAGGCTGTCGTCGGGTCACAGCGATTGCGCCAGCGATTTTTTCAATGTCTTCAGCAGCGCCTGCACCGCGGCGGCATTGATGCGGCGTTCCGGAACGGCGGCCTTCACCCATAGTTCCGGGATCGGAAATTCAGTGAGCACCGGCTGCAAGGCGCCGTCGCGCAGCGCGTCCGCGACCAGATAATGCGAGAGCAGGGCGATGCCGTTGCCGGCGACCGCACTTTGCGTCAGCACGCGGCCCTCGTTCGAAGAGAGAATCGGGCGCAGCTGGATATTGATGCGGCCGCGCGGCCCCTCGAACGGCCATTCCGGTCCGGTCGGCAGGAAGCTGAGGCAGCGATGATCGACCAGGTCGCGCGGATGCTTCGGTGTGCCGTGCTTCTTCAGATACACAGGCGAGGCGCACACGAGCCGCGGCAGCCGGCACAGCGGCTCGTCGACGACGCCGCCGAAGGAATGCGGGAATGCGCCGATCGCGATGTCAAAACCCTCAGTCACCGGATCGACCGGGCGGTCGATCATCACGATCTCGAGCTTCACGCTGCGGTTCTGTCTCTGGAAGATCGTGAAGGCGTCGGCGAGCCGCGCCACCGTCAGCGAGGTCGGCGCCTTGACGCGGAGGTGATCAGTGAGGTCGCGCTGCTTCTCGCCCATCCGCGACAAGAGATCGCCGACATCGGCAACCACGCCGCGGGCGCGATGGACATATTGCTGCCCGGCCTCGGTCAGCCGCAATTGGCGGGTCGAGCGATGGAACAGCGCGGTGCCGATCCGTTCCTCGAGCTGGGTGACGCGCTTGGCGACGACTGAGGTCGCGACGTTGAGCTTGCGCGCGGCGGCGGAGAAGCCGCCGGCGTCGGCGGTGGCGAGGAAGGCCTCAAGGTTGACCAGCGTATCCATCTGCTCTTGCCTTTACTTTGCCTTTCTCGATTCGAGAAAGCTGATTACATAATTTAGTGGATTGTACTGCAATCCGCATCAATTCATAGTTGGCCCAATCAACGTTGTTCAGGGCGGAAATGATGCGAGCGAGCACGATCGAAGAACCTGCGCGGCAGGTCCCCCTCTATGGCGAATATGACGTGGTGGTGCTCGGCGGCGGACCCGCCGGGATCGCGGCCGCCGCCGGCGCGGCGCGGGCCGGACGGCGGACGCTGCTGATCGAACGCTACGGATTCCTCGGCGGCATGGGCACCGCGGCGGGTGTGACCAACTTCTGCGGACTGCACGCCAACATCTTCGGCGAGATGCACCGGGTGGTGCAGGGCATCGCCTCCGATCTCTTGGCACGGATTGATCGGCTCGGCGGGTTGAACGCGCCGCATCTGATCCTCGGCAAGATCCTTGCGCAGGCGTATGACACCGCGGCCTACAAGATCGCGGCGGACGATCTGCTGGCGCATCACAAGGTCGACATTCTGTTCCACGCACTCGGTGCCGGCGTTGTGATGGACGGCGCGCGGATTCGCGCGCTCATGGTGGAAACCAAGGCCGGCCGGCAGGCAGTCGTGGCCAGCATCTTCATCGACTGTTCCGGCGACGGCGATCTCGCGGTGTGGGCCGGCGCACCCTATGAAGTCGGCGACAACGCAGGCGGCATGCTCTACCCCTCGATGATGTTCCGCCTCAACGGCATCGATCCGGCAAAAGCGGGCGATGCGTGGCGCACCATCCCGGCGCTGATGGCGGAGGCCGAGGCCGCCGGCACGCATAAATTCCCGCGCAAGTCCGCGATCGTGCGGCCGCAGAAATCGCAGATCGAGTGGCGGGTGAATTTCACGCAGGTGACACGAAGCGACGGCGGCGCCATCTCGGGCATCGACCCCGACGATATGACCCGAGGCGAGATCGAGGGCCGCCGCCAGGCGATCGAGGCCTTCGCGTTCCTGCGCACGGTGCACGGCTTCGAGAATTCCTACATCGTCGATCTGCCGCCGCAGCTCGGCATCCGCGAGACGCGGCGCGTGATCGGCGGCTACATGCTGTCAGGCGAGGACGTGCTGGGCTGCGCCTCGTTCGAGGACTCGATCGGCGTCAACGGCTGGCCGAAGGAACAGCACGTGCCGGGTGACGTGATCTTCGAGTTTCCGCCGATCCCGGAGAGCCGCGGCTACAACGAGTTGCCGTATCGCATGCTGGTGCCGGAGGGCATCGACAATCTCCTGGTCGCCGGCCGTTGCGCCTCGATGACTCATGAAGGGCAGTCGGCCGCGCGCGTCTCCGGCGCCTGTTTTGTGATGGGCGAGGCGGCGGGAACCGCGGCGGCGCTGGCGCTGTCGGGCAACACGATTCCGCGCGACATTTCCGTCGAAAAGTTGCAACAACAGCTCAGCACGCATGGCGCGTTCATCGGCCGCGATCAGGCCGTGCCCGAGGGACTTTAGGCGGAGGAAGGCAATGAAGGGATGGGCGCGGCTCGCACTCGCGGGTCTGCTGGTCTGGGCTGTGAGCGGCATCGCGCGGGCCGACGATCTCCTGAAAGCGAAGATCGGCGTCTTGCGCCTGTCATCCTCGGCGCCGGTGTTCATCGCGCAGGACAAGGGCTATTTCCGCGACGCCCGCCTCGACGTCGAGCTGAAATTCTTCGATGCAGCGCAGCCGATCGCGGTCGCGACCACCTCGGGCGACATCGATTTCGGCATCACCGCCTTCACCGCGGGCCTCTATAACCTCGCCGGCAAGGGCACGCTGAAGGTGATCGGCGGCATGAGCCGCGAAAAGGCCGGCTATCCCCTGATCGGCTATTTCGCCAGCAACAACGCCTACGCGGCGGGCCTCAAGACCCCGAAGGATCTGGCTGGCAAGCGCGTGGCGGTGACCCAGGTCGGCTCCAGCTTCCATTATTCGCTCGGCCTGCTCGCCGACAAATACGGCTTCAAACTGTCCGACGTGAAGGTCGTGCCGCTCCAGTCGCTGTCGAACGCGGCGGCGGCGCTGAAGGGCGAGACGGTCGACGCGGCGCTGTTGCCGGTCTCGACCGCGCGGACGCTGATGGACACGAATGGTGCGAAATTCCTCGGCTGGGTCGGCGACGAGACGCCGTGGCAGCTCGGCGCCATCTTCGCTTCGCCGAAGACGGTGACCAACGCAGCGCTGGTGACCAGGCTGCTCACCGCGCTCACCCGTGCCGACCACGAATATCACGACGTGATCCTCACATCGATCAAGGACGGCGTGGCGCCGATCAACGAGCGGACAAAACCGCTGCTCGAGATCATCGCCAAATACACCAACCTGCCGGTCGAGCAGGTGGTCGGCAACTGCGCCTATATCGACCCCGACGGCAAGCTCGACGTGAAGAACGTCGACAACCAGATCAAATGGCTGCAGGAGCAGGGTTTCGTCGACAAGGGGTTTGACGCCAGTGCGATCATCGCCAAGGATCATGTGAAGGCGGATTGATGTCGGACCGCGCGCACAACACCCAACCCGTCACCCTGAGGTGCGAGCGAAGCGAGCCTCGAAGGATGCACGGCCCCTATGCATCCTGGCCGTCGATCCTTCGAGACGCGCTTCGCGCTACTCAGGATGACGGTCTAACAGCGGAGAGTCGGGTGACATGGACCTGATCGCCGACCATATCAGCCATCGCTTCGGCGCGCTCGACGTGCTCGACGATGTCTCCTTCCAGGTCTCGGCCGGCGAGATCGTCGCGATCGTGGGTCCCTCCGGCTGCGGCAAGAGCACGCTGCTGTCGATCCTCGGCGGCCTGCTGCGGCCAGCCGCGGGCGCCGCCGAGCTGCGCGGCGCGCCGCCGGCCGGCAGCCTCAATCCGCTGACCTTCGTGTTCCAGGATTTTGCCTTGCTGCCGTGGAATACGGTCGAGGAGAACGTCGCGTTTCCGCTGTTGCACACGCCCCTCGGCGCCGGCGAGCGCCGCGCCGTGATCGACGATGCGCTGCGCCGCACCGGTCTCTCCGATTTCCGTGCGACCTACCCAAAACAGCTGTCCGGCGGCATGCGTCAGCGCGTCGGCATTGCGCGTGCGCTCGCTGTCCGACCAGCGATCCTGCTGATGGACGAGCCGCTATCGGCGCTGGATTCGCAGACTCGCGAGCTCCTGATGGAGGATTTCGTGGGCCTGCTCGCCGATGGCGCGATGGGCGCGGTGTATGTCACGCATAACCTTGAGGAAGCGGTGCGGCTCGCCGACCGCGTCGTTGTGCTGTCACGCCGCCCCGGCCGCGTCAGGGAGATCGTGACCATTCCGATGACGCGTGCCGAACGCGGTGCGCCGGACGCGCGCGGGCCGCTGGCCGCGCTTCAAGGGGAGCTGTGGTCGCTGATCCGGAAAGAGGCGATCGATGCCGAGCGCGAGGTTCAGCATGCTTGACCGCGCGCCGCAGGAGACGAACGACCAGTCGGCGGAAGCAACGCGGCCGGTCGCATTCCGCGGCGCCGGCTTTACCCCCGGCGGCAGCCGCTATGCCGGCTGGATCGCGCTCGCGCTTGTCATTGCGGTGTGGCAGCTCGCGGGCAGCGCAGGATTGGTCAATCCGCTGTTCCTGCCGGCGCCGTCGGCGATCGCGGTTGCGATCACCAAGCTCGCGATGTCGGGCGCGCTGTGGCAGCACCTCTCGTGGTCGATCATGCGGATCGGCACCGGCTGGATCCTCGGCACAGTTGCCGGCGTTGTCGTCGGCTTTGCGATCGGGCTGTCGACCATGGCGCGCGGCGTCGGCATCACCTTCATCTCGGCGTTGTTCCCGATTCCGAAGATCGCGCTGCTGCCGCTCCTGATCCTGTGGCTCGGGATCGGCGAGGAGCCGAAGATCGCGACCATTGCGCTCGGTGTGTTCTTCTCGACCGCGATCTCGGTCTATAGCGGCGTCGATGCGGTGCCGCGCAATCTGATCCGGATGGCGCAAAGCTTCAACGTGCCGTTCCACGCCATCGTGCGCCGCGTGATCTGGCCGGGCGCGCTGCCCTCGATCCTCGCCGGCTTCCGCATCACCGCATCGGTTGCGCTGTTGCTCGTCGTCAGCGCCGAGATGATCGGTGCGCAATACGGCATCGGCGCCTTCGTGCTGCAGGCCGGCAATCTGATGCAGACCGATCAGCTGCTCGCCGGCGTCGTGATCCTGTCGCTCTTCGGGCTCGCGGTCGGGAAGCTGATCAACTGGCTGGAGACGCGGCTGCTGCACTGGCGGTGAGGGCCATTCTGTTCACCACACACAAGGTGTCGTCCCGGCGAAGGCCGGGACCCATAACCACAGGGCATGGTTGTCGGAAACGGCTGCGGCCCCAGCGCCTTTAACAACCGAGCCCTGTGGTTATGGGTCCCGGGCCGCGCTTCGCTTGCCCGGGACGACGAATTTACGCATTCCCCCTGTCCTCGCGGAACAGGTCGAGCTTCTGCTGCACCGGGCGGTCGGAGAACGAGAACAACACCGAGTCCGCATCGGCCTCGTGGGTGACCCAGTGCCAGCTCGGCACCACGAACAGGTCGCGCGGACCCCACTCGAAGGTCTGGTCGCCAATCCGGGTGCGGCCCTTGCCCTCGATCGCGGCGAACACGGTCGCGTCGGTCGCACGATAGCGCGCGGTCTTGAAACCCTTCGGCAGCAGCTGGATGAAGGTTCCGATGGTCGGCATCGCGAAATCGCCGGTCTCGGGGTTGGAGAATTTCAGCTTCAGGCCGTGGCAGGCGTCCCACTCGTCGCTGACCTTGGCCTTCTCCAGCGCCTCGCGGGTGTAGTCATAGGGGTAGTTGAAGATCGGCGAAGTCTTCGACGTCCGTTTCTGATCGATCGGCAGCAGATTGTGGCCGTAACGCGCGAAGCTGGCACCGGCCGGCTTGGAGATCGACTGCTGATCCTCCTTGGCGCCTTCGGCGAACGAGCAGTCGAAGAACTGCACCATCGGAATGTCGAGCCCGTCGAGCCAGAACATCGGCTCGCTGGTTTCGTTGGAATGGTCGTGCCAGGTCATCGATGGCGTGATGACGAAGTCGCCCGGCGCCATCGCGGTGCGTTCGCCGTCAACGGCGGTGAAGGCGCCCTTGCCCTCGAGCACGAAGCGCAGCGCGGACTGGGCGTGGCGATGGGCAGGAGCGATGTCGCCCGGTACCACCATCTGCACGCCGGCGAACAGCGAGGTCGTGATCTTGGACTGGCCGCGCAGGCCGGGATTTTCCAGCACCAGCACGCGGCGCTCGGCTTCCTTGGCCGTGATCAGTCTGCCGGCCTCGTTCATGTAGTCGCGGATCTGATCGAATTTCCAGAGGTGAGGGCGGCAGGCGCTCTTCGGCTCCGGCGTGATCAGATCGTTCATCACGTTCCACAGTGCCGAGAGGTTTTGGCCGTCGATCTTCTTGTAGAACGCCTCGCGCTCCGGGGTCTTCTGCACGGCTTCCATGGCAAGCCTCCCATCATTCTTGTCGGTTCAATTTAATTGACAGTATACTCACAATATGGCTAGCGTCAATGAAACAAGCCAATGACGAAATGCAAGGGAGGTTCCGATGAAGCTGCATGGCTATTTCCGGAGCAGCGCGTCCTATCGGGTGCGGATCGCCCTCAATCTGAAGGGGCTCACTTCAGAGCATCTGCCGCATCATCTGCGCAAGGGCGAGCAATGCGCGCCGGCCTATCTCGCGATCAATCCGCAGGGGCTGGTGCCGACCTTGGAAAGCGACGCCGGCGCGATCCTCACCCAGTCGCTCGCGATCATCGAATGGCTCGACGAGACCAATCCCAATCCGCCGCTATTGCCGAAGGATCCGCTGCGGCGCGCCAAGGTGCGGGCGTTCGCGCAGGCGATCGCCTGCGACACCCACCCGGTGCAAAACTTGAAGGTGCTGGCGCGGCTGCGGCAGCTCGGCCTGCCCGAAGAACAGGTGACGGAGTGGGCGGCCTGGGCCAATCGCGAGGGCTTGGCGGCCTGCGAGACCCTGATCGCGGAGGAGGCGGGACCGTTCTGCTTCGGCGACCAGCCGACGCTGGCCGACCTCTGCCTGGTGCCGCAGCTTGCCAATGCGCGGCGCTTCGGCGTCGATCTCTCAGCCTATCCGCGCCTGCTCAAGGCAGAGGCCGCGGCGAAGCAGGTCAAGGCGTTCGCCGACGCCGCCCCGGACAAACAACCCGATGCCGAATAGCAAGCCAACGCCCGTCACCATGGACGCGGTCTACACCGCGCCCGGCTATCTGTTCCGACGGATGCAGCAGATCGCGGTCGCGCTGTTCATCGAGGAGTGCAAGGCGTTCGACCTGACGCCGGTGCAATACGCCGCGCTGGTCACGATCTCGACCCATCCCGGCATCGACGCCACCCGGCTCTCCGCGGTGATCGCGTTCGACCGCTCTACGCTCGGCAATGTGATCGAGCGGCTGCAGGCCAAGGAATTCATCGCCCGCAAGCCGTCGCCCGAGGACAAGCGCGTCAAGCTGCTCTATCTCACCAGGGCCGGCGCTGCGGTGCTCAGCGACATCATGCCTTCGGTCGGCAGGGCGCAGGCGCGGATGCTGCAGCCGCTGAAGCCGGCCGATCGCAAGACGCTCCTTGGGCTGCTCACTCAGCTTGTCGACCTCAATAACGAGTCTTCGCGGGTGCCGCTGCGCGCCGAGGACGCGCTCGAACATTTGGGGAGGTCGGGCTGATGGCAGACAGCAAGCCGGTCCTGATCGCAGGCGGCGGCATCGGCGGCCTCGCCGTGGCGCTGGGCCTCGCGCAGAAGGGGATCCGCTCGATCCTGCTGGAAAAGGCAGCTGCGCTTGGCGAGATCGGCGCCGGCATCCAGCTCGGGCCGAACGCGTTCCACGCCTTCGACTATCTCGGCGTCGGCGAGGCCGCGCGCAACATGGCCGTCTATATCGACCAGCTGCGGCTGATGGATGCGCTGACCGCCGATGAGATCACCCATATCGATCTCGGCGACAGTTTTCGGGCGCGGTTCGGCAATCCCTATGCGGTGGTGCATCGCGGTGATCTGCATGGCGTGTTCCTGCGCGCCTGCCAGAACCACGAGCTGATCGAGCTCCGGGTCTCCAGCGAGGTTGTCGGCTATGAACAGGATGGTTCATCGGTCACTGCAAAGCTCGTCAGCGACGAGCGCATCGACGGCCGTCTCCTCATCGGTGCCGACGGGTTGTGGTCGAACATCCGCAAGCAGGTCACGGCAGACGGCCCGCCGCGCGTCTCCGGCCACACCACCTATCGCTCCGTGATCCCGACCGAGCAGATGCCGGAGGATCTGCGCTGGAACGCCGCCACGCTGTGGGCCGGCCCGAAATGCCACATCGTGCATTATCCCCTCTCGGGCTGGAAAGTGTTCAACCTCGTCGTCACCTATCACAACGATGCACCGGAGCCGGTCGCCGGCAAGCCGGTCTCCGAGGACGAGGTGATGAGGGGCTTTACCCACGTCCATGAGCGCGCGCAGAACATCATCCGCCACGGCACCAACTGGAAGCTCTGGGTGCTGTGCGACCGCGATCCCGATGAGCGCTGGATCGACGGCCGCGTCGTGCTGCTCGGCGACGCCGCGCATCCAATGCTGCAATATTTCGCGCAGGGCGCCTGCCAGGCGATGGAGGACGCGGTCTGCCTGTCGCACATGCTGGCCCATCACGATGATCAGGCCGCGGCACTCGATGCCTATCGTATCAGGCGCTTCCCGCGCACCGCGCGCGTGCAGCTGATGTCACGCGCGATCGGCGAACACGTCTACCATCCCGCCGGCGAGCACGCCCGCATCCGCAACGCGATCATGAGCGCGAAGTCGCAAGAGGAGTGGTGTGACGATATCGCGTGGCTGTATGGCGGGACGGGGCTGGGCAGCAGCTAGCTCCCCCGCCGTCGTCCCGGACAAGCGAGCGGAGCGAGCGCGATCCGGGACCCATAACCACGAATGGTTGTTGTTTCAGTGAGCTGGGGACCCAGCATTCGCATAACAAACATTTGTGGTTATGGGTCCCGGCCTTCGCCGGGACGACAGCGAGCAAGTGGTGGCGTCGCGGCCCTCACATCCGCATCACCGCCTGCCGGTCGATCTTGCCGGTGCCGGTCTTCGGCAGCTCGTCGATGAACTTCACCTCGCGCGGATATTTGTACGGCAGCAGCTTCGCCTTGACGTAGTCCTGCAGCCGCCGCGTTGCCTCATCGGTATCGAAGCCGCCCTTGTTCATCACCACCACCGCGCGCAGCGTCATGCGGCGGTCCGGCAGTTCGGCGGCGTAGACGGCGCATTCGCGGACGTCGGGGTGATCGGCGAGGCAGAGCTCGACCTCGAGCGGATAGACCCACTGGCCGGAGATCTTGATCAGATCGTCGGCGCGGCCGCGGAAGAAGTGGAAGCCGTCGCTGTCGCGGACGAAGCGGTCGCCGGTGTAGATCCAGCCGTCCTCGCGCACGGTCTCGGCGGTCTTGTCGGGCCGGTTCCAGTACAGCTGGGTCGCGGAATCGCCGCGCACCCACAAGATGCCTTCCTCATTGTCGGCGACCTCGCGGCCGTCGCTGTCGCGCAGCATGATCTCGTAGCCGGGCACGCGCAGGCCCGCGGCGCCGAGCTTTTTCTTTTCCGCGCGGTTGCAGAGATAGATGTGCAGCACCTCGGTCGAGCCGAGGCCCTCGATGATCTCGAGCCCGGTCAGTTCTTTCCAGCCGTTGAAGACATCGGCCGACAGCACCTCCGCGGCCGAGACCGCCATCCGCAGCGAGGAGAAATCGGTCGCGTCCGCACCTTCGGCCTTGGTCAGCGAGATGTAGAGCGTCGGCAGGCCGAAGAACACGGTCGGCCGGTATTGCGCGATCGCCGCGAAGATCGCCGCAGGCTTCGGCTGGCCCGGCAGCAGCAGCGTGGCGGCGCCGACCGAAAAGGGAAACGTGATCGAATTGCCGAAGCCATAGGCGAAGAAGATCTTCGGCACCGAAAAGCAGATATCGCGGGGCTTTAGCTTCAGCACGTTGCGGGCAAAGGCGAGCTCGCTATAGGCCATGTCGTGCTGCAGATGCACGATGCCCTTGGGACGGCCGGTCGAGCCCGACGAATACATCCAGAACGCCATCTCGTTGCGGTGCGTGTCGGCCTCGTCGAGCTCGCCCGGAAAGTCTTGCAGCCAGTCGCCGGCGTTGCGCATCTCAGGCACGGCATGTTCGCCGGCAGCGCCGTTGACCACGATCAGCGTACGCAGCGGGGTGTCCTTGCAGGCCTCCGCGTTGAAGCGCGTGCAGAATTCGGCATCCGTCACCGCGACCTGCGCGCCGGCGTCGGACAGGTAGAATTGCAGCAGCTCTGATGCCGTCAGCGTGTTGATCAACAGCGGCACAAAGCCGGCGCGCACCGCGCCGAAGAATGCGGCCGGATAGGCCGGCGTGTCGTCGAGGAACAACAGCACGCGGTCGCCGCGCTTCAGTCCGAGCGACCGGAAGGCGTGGCCCCAGCGCGCCGCATCGGCGCAGAGCTCGCGATAGGTCCGCGTCCCGGCGGGGCCGATCAACGCCAGACGGTCAGTATTTCCGTTGGCGAGATTGTCGAACAGGATCCGGCTCGCATTGTAGCGCTTGGGTATCGCAAAGCCGATCTCGCGCGCACCGGGATTGTCCAGTGGAACCTGGTCGGCGATCCCTGTCATGAGTGTTCCTTTGCGGCTTCATAGCGGGCCATGAAGGCGGGCGACATCGCGCGCAGCCGCGCGTCGTCGATCCGGCCGGAGCGGGTGATGTAGCTGTAGGCGAAATCCATCAGATCGCGCTTCATGTGTGCGGGGAAATGCTCGTACCAGTCGGCGCTGGTCCGCGCCGCGGTGACCAGCTTCTTCACGATCGGCTTGCGCTCGCTCTCGTAGCGCCCAAGCGCGGCGGCGATGCCGGTCTCGGTCTCCAGCGCCTTGGTCAGCGCGATGGCGTCCTCGATCGCAAGCCGCGTGCCCGAGCCGATCGAGAAATGCGCGGAATGCAGCGCGTCGCCGATCAGGACCATGTTGCCGTGCGACCAGCGTTCGTTCCAGATCCACGGAAAATTGCGCCACACCGATTTGTTCGAGATCAGCCGGTGGCCGTCCAGCGTCGCGGCGAACACGTCTTCGCAGATCGCCTGCGAGTCTTCGATGCTCTTGTCGGCAAAGCCGTAGGCCGCCCAGGTCGCGGCGTCGCACTCGACCAGGAAGGTGCTCATGTCCTTTGCGTAGCGGTAATGATGCGCATTGAAGCTGCCGCGCTCGGTCGCCACGAAGGTCTGCGACAGCGTCGCGAAGGGCTTTGTGGTGCCGTACCAGGCGAATTTGTTGGTCGAATGCGTGACTGACGCGCCGAACGCGGCCTCGAAGCCGCGGCGGACCATCGAGTTCAGCCCGTCGGCGGCGACGATCAGGTCGTAACCCCTGAGCTCGTCGACCGACTGCACCGTGGTGTCGAAGCGCGGCGTGATGCCGACGCTGCGCACGCGCTGCTGCAGGATGGTCAGCAGTTCCAGCCGGCCGATCGATGAAAACCCGACACCGTCGATCTCGACGCTCTCGCCGCGCAGATTGAGGGTGATGTTCTTCCAGCTCTCCATCCGCGGCGCGATGGCGTCGACCGTCTCCGGGTCGTCGGCGCGCAGGAAGTCCAGCGCCTGCTCGGAGAACACCACGCCGAAGCCCCAGGTGGCGCCGGCGGCGTTCTGCTCGAACAGATCGATCTCGGCGTCAGGGTGACGCTTCTTCCAGAGATAGGCGAAATAGAGCCCGCCGGGCCCTCCGCCGATCACGGCGATCCGCAACGTCTGCCTCCCAGATTGACAGTGTACTTACTATTTGGCTCCACACTAATCCCCCTCCGGCGGGAACGCCAGAGGGAAAATGCGCGAGGCGACTATCCTGTTGGCGCTGAAAGGCTCAGTAGCAGCGGCGGACCTTCACGCCGCCGACCCATACCCAGCGGCAGCCGGCGACGACGGGCTTGCGGACGACGACGGCGCCGCCGCGATAGCCGGCGCATCCGGCGCGATAGACGCCGCGGGCGCAAACCACCGCGTTGGCGTCGGAGGATTCAAAGGTCATGGTCGCGGCAAAGGACAACAGGGTCGCGGCGATCAGCAATAATGAACGCACAATATTCCCTCTCCCGGGGTGAGGCTTGATTGGCCTGTGATTGATCAACAAGGTGCTGCGGCTCCGTGACCGGCAATCGCCGGGCACATGTCGTCTCACCGCCTGCGCGGCTATTTCTTTTCGGCCTCCGCCAGCACCTTCTTGCAGGCTGGCGTCAGCTTGTCGCTCTGCTTGGCGAGGCAGGCGATGATGCGCCCGCCGCCGGGCGTCACGCTCTTGCAGAACTTCTCGTAGTCGCCCATGCAGGCGTCGCGTTGCGCTGTGGTCAGCTCCTGGGCGTAGACGGCGGTCGTGCCGCAGAGCAGCGCGGCGGTCAGGACAATACGCAGCATCGTTGGCTCCCTTTGCGGTCAGTCACGTGACAACAGGATTACCGCGCCGCGAATGGCGCCAGCACGTCGCGGCATTCCGGCGAGAGCGAGCCGGCATTGGTCGCCAGGCATTGCAGGATCCGGCCGCCGCCGGGTTGGACGCCGCCGCAGATCGAGCGGACATCGGCGCCGCAGGCCGAGCGCAGCACGAACAGTTCTTCGCGCGGGCGCATCGGCCGCAGCACGATCACGGCCGGCGCTGCCGCCGGTGCCGCGGCCGGCGCAGCCGTCGTCGCAGCAGCGCCGGCGGCCGGCGCGGCGCCACCGCCGGCCACCGCCTTCTCACAGGCCGGCGAGAGTTTTGCCTTGTTCTTCTCGAGGCATTGCAGCGCCGGCGCGCCGCCGGTCGGCACACCCGCGCAGACCTTGGGATAGTCGGAGCGGCACGCGCTGCGGATCGCGGAAATCTGCGCGTTGGACGGCGTCCCGGCCGCCTTCGGTGCGGCGGCCTCAGCGGCGGGCTTGGCCGCCGTCGCCGGGGCTGCGTCGGTCTTGGCTGCATCGGTCTTGGCCGCCGCGGGCGCGGTATCCGCCTTTGGCGCCGCGGCCGGCGCTTCCACGGCCTTCACGGCGCTGGCGCAACCCGGTGCGAGGCTTGCCATGTTCTTCTGCAAGCATTGCAGTGACGCTTCGCCGCCCGGCGGAACGCTGGAGCAGTGTGCAATATAGTCGTTGCGGCATTGTGACTTGATGGCGTCGCGCTGCGCCTGGCTCGGTGCCTGCGACATCGCCGGTGCGGTGCTCATCATTGCCGCCAGCGCAAGCCATGCGGATAGCTTCGTTGCTCGTGTCAACGCATTGATCATCTGACTAAATCCTCTCGTCGCGCCGAAAGCCTCCGGCTCAACTGAACTGCGTTCTGAAAAGTCTTGCTCTAACAACCTTCGCGAGCGGCATCATTTTCGGTTTCGAGTTCCGCTGCAAGCGGATTGTTGCTATGAAAGAACCAGGCTGATTTTTTTCGTTCGCTTCGACATCTCTATCTTTCAATTAAGTCATTTGAATTGAGGCTCGGAAATGAGGCATGCGCGCGCATCGGCACATTTCATGCAGAGCAATTTTGTGCGGCTGCGAAACGCGCCACTGACGCGCTCAGCTTTCGTCATATCCGCCTTTGTCAGTTTAAGTGCCTGCGAGCAAAACAGTTTTGTTGCGCCTCCGCCACCCAAGGTCGAGGTTGCGCCGCCGGTGCAGCGCGCCATCACGCGCTATCTGGACGCCACCGGAAACACAGCGCCGATCAAGACCGTCGATCTGGTCGCGCGCGTGCAAGGTTTCCTGCAGTCGATCAACTATCAGGACGGCGCTCAGGTGAAGGACGGCACCACCCTGTTCACGATCGAGCCGGAGACCTACAAGCTGAAGCTCGAGCAGGCGCAGGCGGCCGAGGTCGGTGCGCAGGCGACGCTGAAGCAGGCTGAGTCCGACTTCAAGCGGCAGCAGGATCTGGTGCAGCGCCAGGCGGTCTCACAGGCGACGCTGGAAACCTCGACCGCGACGCGGGACAACGCGCAGGCCGGTCTGCAGCAGGCCCAGGTCAACACCAAGATCGCCGCGGTCAATTACGGCTACACCAATGTGGCGGCGCCGTTCGACGGCATCGTCAGCAACCATCTGGTCTCGGTCGGCGAACTGGTCGGCGTGGCGTCGCCCACCCAGCTTGCCACCATCGTGCAGCTCGACCCGATCTATGTGAATTTCAACGTCAGTGAACAGGACGTGCAGCGCGTCCGCGACGAAGCACGCCGCCTCGGCATGACGGTTAACGACATCAGACAGCTGCCGGTCGAGGTCGGCCTGCAGACCGAGACCGGCTATCCGCACAAGGGCAAGCTCGACTACGTCTCGCCGACCGTCAATCAGTCGACCGGAACGCTTCCCGTCCGTGGCTTGATACCCAATCCGGATCGCGTGTTGCTGCCGGGCTTCTACGTCCGGGTTCGCGTGCCCTTCAACAAGCAGGAGAACGCGCTGCTGGTGCCTGACGTCGCGATCGGCAGCGATCAGGCCGGCCGCTACGTGCTGGTGGTCAACGCCGACAATGTGGTCGAGCAGCGCAAGGTCACCACCGGCCCGCTCGACGCGGGCCTGCGCGTCATCGAGAGCGGGCTGAAGGCGGACGATCGCGTCGTGACCGCCGGGCTGCTGCGTGCGATCCCCGGGCAGAAGGTCGATCCGCAGGTGCAGAAGGGTGACGTGGCGCCGGCACCGGCCAAATAGGGACGCGCCATGATCTCGAAATTCTTCATCGAGCGCCCGGTCCTTTCCAACGTCATCGCGATCCTGATGATCCTGCTTGGCGGCGTAGCGCTGTACAATCTCGCGGTCGCACAATATCCCGACGTGGTGCCGCCGACGGTGCAGGTGACGACGCGCTATCCCGGCGCATCGGCCAAGACGGTGGTCGACACCGTGGCGCTGCCGATCGAGCAGCAGGTCAACGGCGTCGAGGACATGCTGTACATGCAGTCCTACAGCGGCGCCGACGGCACCTATACGCTGACGGTGACCTTCAAGATCGGCACCGATCTCAATTTCGCGCAGGTGCTGGTACAGAACCGGGTCTCCTCGGCGCTGGCGCAGCTGCCGTCCGCGGTGCAGAACCAGGGCGTCACGGTGCAGAAGAAGTCGACCTCGATCCTGCTGTTCGTGACGCTGACCTCGCCGAACAGGACCTACGACAGCCTGTTTCTGTCGAACTACGCCACCATCAACATCCGGGACGAGCTGTCGCGGCTATCAGGCGTCGGCAACGTCACGGTGTTCGGCGCCGGGCAGTATTCGATGCGGGTCTGGCTCGATCCGAACAAGCTGCAGGTCCGCGGGCTGGTGCCGCAGGATGTCATCCAGGCGATTCAGCAGCAGAGCCAGCAGGTCACCGCCGGCCAGGTCGGCGCGCCACCGACGCCGGCGGGGCAGGCGTTCCAGTACACGCTGAATGTCAACGGCCGCCTCGACGACAAGAGCCAGTTCGAGGACATCATCGTCAAGACCGGCACTGTCGGCGACGTCACCCGCGTCCGCGACGTCGGCTGGGTCGAGCTTGGCGCGCAGACCTACAGCCAGATCTTCTCGCTGAACCAGAAGCCGGCGACCGGCATCGGCGTGTTCCAGTCGCCGGGCGCCAATGCGCTGCAGGTCGAGAAGGCGGTCGAGAAGAAGATGGCGGAGCTGGCCAAGCAGTTCCCGCAGGACATCCAATACGACACGCCGTTCGATACCACCAAATTCGTCAATGCCTCGATCGAGGAGGTCTACAAGACCCTGATCGAGGCCGGCTTGCTGGTGCTGGTCGTGATCCTGATCTTCCTGCAGGACTGGCGAGCGATGCTGGTGCCGGCGACCACGGTGCCGGTCACCATCATCGGCGCGTTCGCAGGCATGGCCGCGCTCGGCTTCACCATCAACCTCTCGACGCTGTTTGCGATCGTGCTGGCGATCGGCATCGTGGTCGACGACGCCATCGTCGTGGTCGAGGGCGCCGCGCACAATATCGAGCGCGGCATGTCGGGCCACGACGCGGCGATCAAGGCGATGGACGAATTGTTCGCGCCGATCGTCGGCATCACGCTGGTGTTGATCTCGGTGTTTTTGCCGGCGGCGTTCCTGCCGGGGCTGACCGGGCGGATGTATGCGCAGTTCGCGCTGGTGATCGCCGCCACCGCGCTGCTCAGCGCGGTCAATGCCGCGACGTTGAAGCCGACGCAGTGCGCGCTGTGGCTGCGTCCCCCCGCGCCGCCCGAGCAGCGCAACTTCTTCTATCGCGGCTTCAACGCCGTCTATGACCGGCTGGAGCGTGGCTATACACGCGTCGTCGGCGGCATTGCCGGGCATGCCAAGACCTCGGTCGCGGTCGCGCTTGTTATCATCGGGCTCGCCGGCTACGGCCTGTCGCGGGTGCCGACCGGCTTCATCCCGATCGAGGACCAGGGCTATCTGCTCGCCGCGGTGCAATTGCCCGACGGCGCAGCGCTCGACCGTACCCAGCAGGTGCTCGACAGGGTCACGGAGATTGCCCGCAAGACGCCCGGTGTCGACCAGGTGGTCTCGATCGCCGGCATCTCCGCACTCGACAACTCCTCAAGCCTCGCCAATGCCGGCGTCGCCTATCTGATCCTGAAGGACTGGAGCGCGCGCGGGCCGGGCGAGGATCTGCGTTCGCTGGTCTACGGGCTCAACGACAAGCTCGCGGTGATCCCGGAGGCGCGCATCCTGGTGATCCCGCCGCCGCCGATCCAGGGCATCGGCAACGCCGCCGGCTTCGCCATGCAGGTCGAGCTGCGTGACGGCAATGCCGATTACGGCAAGCTGCAGGCGGTCACCGGGGCGATCGTCGCCAATGCCCAGACCCAGAGCGCGCTGCAACGCGTCCAGTCGTCGTTCCGCTCAATGGTGCCGCAGTTCGACGTCGAGGTCGATCGGGTCAAGACGCAGATCCTGCACGTCACCCCCGACCAGATCTTCGCAGCGCTGTCGACCTATCTTGGCGCCAGCTACGTCAATCAGTTCACCAAGTTCGGCCGCACGTTCCAGGTCTATACCCAGGCCGAGGCACAATACCGCCTGTCGCTGCGCGACATCGAGAACATGATGGTGCGCAACAGCAATGGCGACATGATCCCGCTCGGCACGGTGGCGAAGATCACGCCGTCGGTCGGGCCGTCGCTGATCAGCCTCTACAACCTCTATCCGTCCGCCACCATCATCGGTCTGCCGGCGCAGGGCTATTCGTCCGGCCAGTCGATGACGCTGATGGAGGAGATCGCGGCAAAGACGCTGCCGCCAGGTTCGGGCTTCGAATGGACGGCGATGTCGTACCAGGAGAAGGAGGTCGGCGGCCAGATCTACTATGTGTTCGCGCTGGCGCTGCTGCTGGTCTACCTCGTGCTCGCCGGACAATATGAGAGCTGGTACGCACCGATCTCGGTGATCCTGGCCGTGCCGCTGTCGTTGCTCGGCCCGACACTGGTGCTGCTCAGCCTGCGGATCGAGAACAATCTCTACACCCAGATCGGCATCATCCTGTTGATCGCGCTGTCGGCCAAGAACGCGATCCTGATCGTCGAGGTCGCGCTCGAGCACCATCTGCGCGACGGGCGGTCGGTGTTGGATTCGGCGATCGATGCGGCGCGCGCCCGCTTCCGGCCGATCCTGATGACGTCGTTCGCCTTCATCCTAGGCGTGCTGCCGCTGGTGCTCGCGACCGGCGCCGGCGCCAACGCCCGCAAGTCGATCGGCATCACCGTGTTCTCCGGCATGATCGCCTCGACCTGCCTCGCCGTGCTGTTCGTGCCGGCATTCTTCGTCGTGGTGCAGACGTTCGAGAACTGGCGCAAGGCGAAGAAGGGCAAGGTCGCCCCGCCGCAAGCCGCACCGCAGGCGCCGGGCACGGTGCATTAGGGCCAGCGCACTCAAATCTCTCCCCGTCACCCTGAGGAGGCCGCGAAGCGGCCGTCTCGAAGGGCGAACGGCCACCAGCGGGGCCGTGCATCCTTCGAGACGCGCTACGCGCTCCTCAGGATGACGGGATCAATAGCGTCTCTGCCGCTTACACCTTCACCATGCGCTTGCCGCGGTTCTCGCCGGCCAACAGCCCGATCAGCGCCTGCGGGGTGTTCTCGATCCCGTGGATCACGTCCTCCTGCACCTTGAGCTTGCCCGAGGCGACCCAGGACTGCAGGTCGGCGAGGGCGGCCTGACTCTGGTCCATGTAGTCCATCACGATGAAGCCCTGCATGACGAGCCGCTTCACCACGATCAGGCCGGGTACGCCCCGCGGGCCGTGCGCGGAGGGGACGCCGTCATATTGCGAGATCGCGCCGCAGCAGGCGATGCGGCCGCGATTGTTCATCTGCGCGAGGCACGCCTCCAGGATGTCGCCACCGACATTGTCGAAGTAGACGTCGATACCCTTCGGCGCGGCGGCACGCAGCGCTTTGTAAGTGGCGCCGTCCTTGTAGTCGACCGCGGCGTCGAAGCCGAGCTCTGAGGTCAGCCAGTGGCACTTGTCCTTGCCGCCGGCGATGCCGACGACACGGCAGCCCTTGATCTTTGCGATTTGCCCGACGATCGAGCCGACCGAGCCCGCGGCGGCCGACACCACCACGGTCTCGCCCTCCTTGGGCTTGCCGACATGGAGCAGGCCGAAATAGGCGGTCAGGCCGGCGATGCCGTACACGCTGAGCAGATGCGTCATCGGCTCGAGCTTCGGCATCTTGGTCAGATGCCGCGCGGGCACCGCGGCAAAATCCTGCCAGCCGGTGTCGCCGAACACGATGTCGCCCGGCTTCAGGCCGGGGTCCTTCGACGCCACCACCTCGGCGATGCCGCCGCCGGCCATCACGGTGTTGGCCTCGACCGCGGCGCGGTAGGTGGCGCCGTGCATCCAGGCGCGGTTGGCGGCGTCGAGCGAGATGTAGCGCGTTCGCACCAGCGCCTCGCCGTCCTTCGGCTCGGGGATCGCACCCTTGGTCAGACGGAAATGCTCGGGGCCAAGCTTGCCGGTGGGCTTTTCAACAAGCAGGATCTGGCGATTGACGGTGTCGTTCATTGGCGATGTCTCCCCTCGCGTTGTTCGTTTCGCATGCAGTTTGACTGCGGTGCGCGCAGCTCTCTGCACAGATTGTGCGCTGCATGAACGCTAGTCCTCGCGCTGGCATTCCACAACGGGAACATTTCGGCAAAGGCCCGCTCGGCGCGAAGCGTGTTGCTTAGCTGCGTAAATCTGCCACACTTGCCGTTCGTCGGGAACTTACGGGGGTAAGAGAATGTCGAACAGGTTTACGCAGTACATCCTGATTGCGATGGTCCTTGGCATCGCGATGGGGACGATTGTCTTCAACTATTTTCCTGACAGTCGCGCCGAGATCGCAGCAGACGTCAATTTGATTGCGATGCTGTTCCTGCGCCTGATCAAGATGATCATCGCGCCGCTGGTGTTCGCAACCCTCGTCGGTGGCATCGCCCATATGGGAAGCGGCGCCCGTCTCGGCCGCATCTTCGCCAAGACCATGGGCTGGTTCGTCACCGCATCATTTGTCTCGCTGCTGCTCGGCCTCGTGATGGTCAATTTGCTGCAGCCCGGCGCCAACTTCCCCGGCACGCTGCCCGACAAGGCGCAGTCGACCGGCCTGCCGGTGTCGGCTTTCTCCTTTGAAAAATTCTTGACCCATTTGATCCCGACCTCGATTGCGGACGCGATGGCGCAGAACGAGATCCTGCAGATCGTGGTGTTCGCGGTGTTCTTCGCGGTCGCGCTCGGCGCGATGCCTGAGCGGGCCAAGCCGATCATGGGCCTGATCGACGACCTCGCGCACATCATGCTCAAGGTCACGGGCTATGTGATGCTGTTCGCCCCGCTCGCGGTGTGGGCCGCGATCATGGCCACCGTCTCGAAGAACGGCCTCGGCGTGCTCTGGAAGCTCATGGTCTTCATGGGCGGCTTCTATCTCTCGCTGCTGATCCTGTGGAGCATCCTGGTCATCGTCGGGTTCATCGCGATCGGGCCACGCTACAGCCATCTGCTGCGGCTGATCCGCGAGCCGTTGATGATCGCGTTCTCGACCGCCTCCTCGGAGGCGGCCTACCCGAAGACGCTGGAGGGGCTGAACCGGTTCGGCGCCTCCTCACGCATCTCGGCCTTCGTGCTGCCGCTCGGTTATTCCTTCAACCTCGACGGCACGATGATGTACTGCACCTTCGCCAGCATCTTCATCGCGCAGACCTACCACATCGAGATGTCGCTCGGCACGCAGCTCGCGATGCTGGCCACCTTGATGATCACCTCGAAGGGCGTGGCCGGCGTGCCACGCGCCTCGCTGGTGGTGATCGCCTCGACGCTGGCGCAGTTCAACATCCCCGAGGCCGGGCTATTGATGATCATGGGCATCGACACCTTCCTCGACATGGGCCGCAGCGCCACCAACGTGATCGGCAACTCGCTGGCGACGGCGGTGGTTGCGAAGTGGGAGGGCGAGCTGAAGGCCGAGCACGAGCTCGGGCCCGACGACGCGGTGCCGCAGGACGCGGTACCCGGCGCCGTGATGGCCGGCCATTGACGGGAGGCATTCATGCATCGCGCCCGCTGGAGGCCGATACGGGCTGAGAGGCTACTGCTGCCGGCATGTCTGCTGGCAGCAAGCCTGCTCGCCGCACCGGTGTCCGCACAGCCGGCGGGCGAGGGGCTCAGCCCCACGCTCGCCAACATCAAGGCCACGCACACGGTGCGGATCGGCTATCGCGAGAGCTCGCCGCCGTTCTCGTTCCTCGACCACTCCAACCGTCCGATCGGCTACAGCCTCGAGCTGTGCGATGCGATCGTCGAGGAGATCGGGACCGAGGTCGACGACGCCAACCTCAAGGTCGACTACGTCAAGGTCACTTCCGACGACCGCATTCCGGCGGTCGTCGACAAGAAGATCGATCTCGAATGCGGATCGACCACGGCGAATGCCGAGCGCGGCAAGCTGGTCGCGTTCTCGCCGCTGATGTTCGTGGCCGGCACCAAGCTGATGGTGCCGAAGGCATCTAGCGTCACCCAGGTCGGCGACCTGAAGGGCAAGACGGTGGTGGTGACCAAGGGCACCACCAACGAGCAGGCGATGCACAATGTCGACGCCAAGCAGAAGCTCGGCCTCAACATCGTCACCTCGCCCGACCACGAGCAGTCCTACCAGATGCTGGTGGACGGCAAGGCCGATGCGTTCGCGACCGACGACATCCTGCTCTACGGCCTGATCGCGCGGCACAAGTCGCAGGACAAGTTCCGCGTCACCGGTGACTATCTGTCCTACGATCCCTACGGCATCATGTACCGCAAGGGCGAGCCGCAGATGAAGGAGGTGGTCGAGCGCGCGTTCCGCAGGCTCGCCTCGAACCGCGACATCGTCCCGCTCTACAACAAGTGGTTCGTCGCCCGCCTGCCGACCGGCGAGAAGCTCAACGTCGCGATCTCGCCGCAGCTCGAAGAGGCCTTCAAGGTGCTCGACGAGAACCAGTAGCGGAAACACCAGTGTCGTCCCGGCCTGGTGCGCAATTGCGCACGGGAGCCGGGACGACGAAGTTACGCGAACACCTGATCCAGCGCCGCCGAATACGCCGCCTCGACCAGCGCCGGATGCCGGCGGCCCAGTGCTTCCATCTTCACCCCGGAATTCACCTCGAGGATTTGCCACGCGCCGTCGGCGCGCACCACGTCGATCGAGGCGAAGCGGATGCCGACGGCCTGCGCGGCCTTGATCGCGAGCGCGACGCAGGCCTCGCGCGTCGCGTCGTCAGTGAGCAGCACGGGCTCGGCGCCGGCATCGAGATTGTGCCGCCAGTTGAGCAGCCGCCGCTCGCCGGCGGGTGGAGTGGCGTCGAGCGCGGCGGCATCGAAATCCTCGGTGAGGGCCTTGAGCTGCTCGGCCGTCGCCGCCGCCTGCGCCAGCGCGCGCAGTGAGTGGATGCCGTCGCCAATCACCGACGGGCGCGTCTTGCCGTAGACGATCAGCGCGCGATCATCGAGCAGCACGACGCGCACCTCGTCCTCGATCTCGACATAGGGCGAGATCGCTAGGCTCGGATGCGCGGCGAGGATGCGCGCGACCGCGGTCTCCAGCTGCCCGCGCGTTGTGACGCGGAAGACGAGTTCGCCGGATGTCCCCTCATTGGGTTTGACGACAAGCCCGCGCGGATGCTCGTCGAGCAGCCGCTGCATCGCCTCCAGCGAGCCCGATCCCGGGATGTGCCTGCTGAGCTTCGCGCCGAGAAAAAGCGTGTGCGGAACGGCTGATACGCCGGCCGATGTCAGCACCTCGGCGCAGGCCGATTTGTCGTTGGCGACCTGATGCGCGACCGCGCTGTTCAGCCCGACGTCGTAGCCGATCGCGAGCCGCCGCTCGTTGTCCCTGGTCATGATGACCAGCCAGCCGCCGGACCGCACCTCGACCGCGATTTCGCGCGCCAGACAATATTTTTTGATGGTTTCCAGGAAGATTCGCTGGCTGATCAGGACCACGAGATCATTTTCCCTTCGGCCTAAGTTTTCGTAGCAATTAATTGCCAGATCGGCGTGGATATCAGCAAGTAAATTACGTGCAGCACCACGCGTTAACGATGTCGTGGTTGAACCTCTGCGCGAAATCGAACGACTGCCATTCCGGGATCGCAATTGCACGCCAGTTGATCTTGACTATCTCACGCAGAGGCGCAATGGACACGCGAGATCTTCAGTGATTTCGGCCACTTCTGCGCCGTCGCGAGCAGTCTAGAAATCAAACCATTCTAAATCTGGTCAGTCGAGAAAACGAAAACACATGAGCGCGTTCTATCGAGAGAAAGTTCTTTCCGTTCAGCACTGGACCGATACGCTTTTCAGCTTCCGGGCGACCCGCGATTCCGGTTTCCGCTTCCAGAATGGCCAGTTTGCCATGATCGGCCTCGAGGTCGACGGCCGGCCGCTGCTGCGCGCCTATTCGATGGCGAGCGCCAATCACGAGGAAGAGCTCGAGTTCTTCTCGATCAAGGTGCAGGACGGCCCGCTCACCTCCAAGCTGCAGAAGATCCGCGAGGGCGACACCATCCTGGTCGGCCGCAAGGCGACCGGCACGCTGATCACCGACAATCTGATTCCCGGCAAGCGGCTGCTGCTGCTGTCGACCGGCACCGGCCTTGCGCCGTTCGCGAGCCTGATCAAGGACCCCGAGGTCTATGATCGCTACGAGCAGATCCTGCTGGTCCATGGCTGCCGCCAGGTCTCCGAGCTCGCCTATGGCGAGGAGCTGGTCGCCAAGCTGCGCGACGACGAGCTGTTCGGCCCGCTGCTGTCCGAGAAGCTCTCCTACTATCCGACCGTGACGCGCGAGCCGTTCCGCAACCGCGGCCGCATCACCGACCTGATCACCTCCAGCCAGCTGTTCACCGACCTGCATCAGGGCCCGCTCGACATCGAGACCGACCGCATCATGATGTGCGGCAGCCCGGGCATGCTGGAAGAGCTGAAGCAGCTGTTCGAGACCCGCGGCTTCAAGGAAGGCAGCGGCAATACCCCCGGTCACTTCGTGATCGAGAAGGCGTTCGTCGAGCGCTAAGGCCGTCGAGCGTTAAGATTGTCGTCCTGGCGAATGCCAGGACCCATTACCACCGCAACTGATTTGACGAAGGCTGGGGCCCCATCGGGCTCCAGCCTTTTGCATTTGTGGTTATGGGTCCTGGCTTTCGCTAGGACGACACTGGTGTGAGTAGCATCGCTCATTCTCGCGCTGCTATAACGCCCCCAACGCCGCGCAGCCGTTTCCCGAACGCGGCGAGTGAGGGAGCTGCACCTTGTCCATCACCGATCCGGATGCCCCGAAGACCGCCTTTGTGTTTGCCGGCGGCGGCAGCTTTGGCGCGGTCCAGGTCGGCATGCTGCAGGCGCTGGCTGCCCACGGTGTGGCCGCCGACATGGTGGTCGGCTCCAGCGTCGGCGCGCTGAACGGTGCGTTCTACGCCGGCGACCCGACGGTCGCGGGCGTCGCGCGGCTCGCCGAGATCTGGCGCGGCCTGAACCGGAACGACGTGTTTCCGGTGACCTGGCGGACGCTGGTGGGTTTCCTGTGGCGGCGCGACTTCCTGATCCCGCATGACGGCGTTCGCAAGCTGATCGACGACTACATCCCGTTCCGCAATCTTCAGGACGCGCGGATTCCGATCCACATCGTCACCACCGACATCATCAGTGGCGACAGCGTGGTGCTGTCGGAAGGCTCGACGGCGGAGGCGATCGTGGCATCGACCGCGATCCCCGGTGCGTTCACGCCGGTGCATTACCGCGATCGTTTCCTGGCCGATGGGGCGATCTCCAGCAACACGCCGGTCCGCGTCGCCGTGAAGCATGGGGCGAAGCGCCTGATCGTGCTGCCGACCGGGCATGCCTGCGCCAACCAGGCGCCGCCGGTCGGCGCGCTCGCCAATGCGCTGCATGCGCTGACGCTCCTGATCGCGCGGCAGCTTGTCAACGAGCTCGAGAACATCGGCCCCGATGTCGAGTATTTCGTCGTGCCGCCGCTCTGCCCGCTGGTCGGCTCGCCCTACGATTTCTCCCGGACCTCGGATCATATCGCACGCGCCCTCGACACCACCAACGCCTGGCTGGAGAGCGATGGCCTGAAGGCGGGCCATATCCCGCACGAGCTACAGCCGCACGACCATTAGGCGAACGGCGCATTCTCCTCTTCACCTCTCCCGCTTGCGGGGGAGGTCGCATTGCATCGTAGATGCAATGCGGGTGGGGGCTCTCTCCACGTAAAGAGCCTCGCGTGTGGAGACACCCCCACCCCAACCCTCCCCCGCAAGCGGGAGAGGGAGTGCAGCCTTCGCGCGGCTCCCCCTCGTTGCACTGCAACAGATGGGCTCAACTTGAACGATCATGACGAGGACACCCGCCCATCCGGGCGGTTGTCACATCTGTGACTGCTCGGCCGTATAACCGTGTAGCACTTGTTCCGCGAGTTGGATTAGGCTCGCGGCCGACAGGGGATTTCAGGCAGACCGGTTGAGGGTTTCCATGGACACGATACTGCTTCCGTTCTCGCCACGCTTCATCGTGCTGACAATCTGCGCCGTCGTCACCGCGCTCCTGCTGCTGGTCGGGATTTTCGATCCAAAAGTGTTCAAGATCGTTCTGATCCCGCTGATCATCTTCGGCGCGCTGACATTGCTCGGCATCCGCGATCTCACCCAGAAGGGCCACGCGGTGCTGCGCAACTATCCGATCTCGGCGCATGTCCGCTTCCTGCTCGAGGAAATCCGCCCGGAGATGCGGCAGTATTTCTTCGAGAGCGAGAAGGACGGCATGCCGTTCTCGCGCGACACCCGCGCGGTGGTCTATCAGCGCGCCAAGATGGTGCTCGACAAGCGGCCATTCGGCACCCAGGAGGACGTCTACCGCGAGGGCTATGAGTGGATGCACCATTCGGTGGCGCCGAAGCCGCATGCCGACCAGAAATTCCGCATTACTATCGGCGGTCCCGACTGCACCAGGCCGTACTCGGCCTCGGTCTTCAACATCTCGGCGATGAGTTTTGGCGCGCTCAGCCCGAACGCGGTGCGGGCGCTGAATGCCGGCGCCAAGAAGGGCGGCTTCGCCCATGACACCGGCGAGGGCGGCGTCAGCCCCTATCACCGCGAGATGGGCGGCGACATCATCTGGGAGGTCGGCTCCGGCTATTTCGGCTGCCGCAACCGCGACGGCACCTTCAATCCGGAGCTCTTCGCAAGCGTCGCGGGCGACGACCAGATCAAGATGGTCGAGTTCAAGATCAGCCAGGGCGCCAAGCCCGGCCATGGCGGCGTGCTGCCGGCCGCAAAGGTGTCGGAGGAGATCTCCAAGATCAGGGGCGTGCCGATGGGCGAGGACTGCATCTCGCCGGCCTATCACAGGGCGTTCTCGACGCCGCTGCAGATGATGGAATTCGTTGCCCAAATGCGCAAACTGTCCGGCGGCAAGCCGGCCGGCTTCAAGATGTGCATCGGCCATCCCTGGGAATTCCTGGCGATCTGCAAGGCGATGAAGGAGAGCGGGCTCTATCCCGACTTCATCGTGGTCGACGGCAATGAGGGCGGCACCGGCGCCGCGCCGCTCGAATTCATGGACCATTTGGGCATGCCGATGCGCGAGGGCGTCAATTTCGTCCACAACGCGCTGGTCGGCATCGGCGCGCGCGACCGCATCAAGATCGGCGCCTCGGGCAAGATCGCGACCGCCTTCGACATGGCGCGCGCGATGGCGATCGGGGCCGACTGGTGCAATTCGGCGCGCGGCTTCATGTTCTCGCTCGGCTGCATCCAGTCCTTGAGCTGTCACACCGATCGCTGCCCGACCGGCGTCACCTCGCAGGACCCGATCCGCAACCGCGCGCTCTACGTGCCCGACAAGATCGATCGCGTGTACAATTACCATCACAACACGCTGCATGCGCTGACCGAGCTGCTCGCGGCCGCCGGCCTCGAGCACACCAAGGATCTGCGGCCGATCCACTTCTCGCAGCGGTCTTCGACCACCGACGTCCGCACCTTCGCACAGCTCTATCCGGCGCTGCGCCCCGGCGAATTGCTCGAAGGCACCCAGGACCGCCGCTACCGCGACGCCTGGGCGATGGCGCGCGCGGATTCGTTCCAGCCGGCGGGGTAGGGCGGTAGCGGTTTCGGTTCCCCTCTCCTGCAAGCGGGGGAGGGGACGCAGTCCCGATGCTGCTACCGCTTAGACGCCATCTGTTCACGCAGCAGTCGCGCCGAACCATTTGGTCAGCGCCTCGGTCAGCCCTACCTGCGTTCGCTCGCCAACCCACGCCACATATCCGTCGGGCCGTACCAGAACCGCGGCCGGCGCCGGAACGGTTCCGAGCACCGGAAGCTCCCACGCGCCGTTGTAAGTCGCGTCGATCCGCTGAATCCGGTCGGGCCATCCAGTGCTATCGATGGTACCGAGGCCACCAAAATTGATCAGCAGCGGCCGGGCTTCGTGCAGTAGGGCGAAGACCCGAACCTCACCGTCAGGCAGGATCAGATCGAGATCCGGCATGCGGCGTCCGAGCAGCGGATGGCCTTCGGCAAGGCCGTAACGAATGTCCAGCCCGGACATCATGCCGGCGTGGCGCTTGCGCGGTTCGTCCATTCTAAGCAGTTCGGACACGAACTCGTCCAGCGCCTTGCTGCGGTCGTCGGTGCGGCGAAGCGCGACCTGCGCCAACGTGTTGCGCAGCACGCGGACACCGATCGGATGGCGTTCAGCGTGATAGCTGTCGAGCAGACCGTCAGGTGAAATGCCCATGATCACTTGTGCCAGTTTCCACCCCAGGTTCACCGCATCCTGCACGCCGATATTGAGCCCCTGTCCACCCATCGGCGCGTGCACATGCGCGGCGTCACCGGCGAGCAGGACGCGCCGGTCGCGGTAGGCGGCGGCCTGACGCGCCATGTCGGTAAATCGTGAAATCCAGGTCGGATTGTTGATCCCGAAATCAGTTCCGTAGACGGCGATCAGCGCTGCGCGCACATCGCTCAAGCCAGGCTCTGTAGTCTGCAACTGCCGCTCGGTCAGCACCAAGCGTATTCCGCGCCCGTCCTCGACCTTGCCGATCCCGTGCATGCCGGCGGTATCGTGGCGGAAGCCAAATGGCGGCTCCTCCGACATCTGCGCTTCCGCGATCAGCCAGCTCGTGGTCGGATTCCAGCCGGGGAACTCGATGCTCGCAGTCTTGCGGATCAGGCTGCGTCCGCCGTCGCAGCCGACGAGATACTGCGCTCGCAGCGAATGCCCGTCAGACAGCGCGATCTCGACGCCGGCGTCGTGCTGCGCAAAGCCGGTCACCTCACGCTGGCGATAGATCGGCACACGGAGCTCGCCGACCCATCCGGCCAGGATGCGCTCGATATGGTTCTGCCAGAGCGCGAGCGTGTAATTGTGCCGGGTTGGAAAGTCGCTGAGGTCAAGCGGCATCGGGTGGACGTGCACGACTGGATGGCGCTTTCCTTCGGAGACGAACCGATCCGCGATGCCGCGCTGGTCGAATACCTCGAGCGTTCGTGCATGCAGGCCGCCGGCGCGCGAACCGGTGAGGTCCTGGCTTGCGCGCCGCTCGACAATCGCCACGTCGACACCGGCCAACGCCAACTCGCCCGCCAGCATCAGCCCGGTCGGACCTCCGCCTGATATCACCACCTGATGTTCGTTCATCCCGCACTCCCTCGGTTCGATTGGGCGCGCGTTCTACGGGATGACCCCGGGCTTGCGGCAAGCCCGGGGGTCTACATATATCTGAGTGGGGAGAGGGCTTTTGCCGCCCCGACCAATCCAAAAGCTACAGGCTGGCGACGCAAACTCGCTGTCGTCCCGGCGAAAGCCGGGACCCATAACCACAGGACCTTGTGGTCGGACTCGCTGTGGCCCCAGCTCGCGCTAATCCCAATCAGCGGTGGTTATAGGTCCCGGGTCGCGCTTCGCTTGCCCGGGACGACGTTGGGAGATTGCGCGTCTCAAAATTCCCCGTGGATGCGGCCGGAGAAGATGTGCACCGGGCCGCGGTCGGCGTTGTAGGCGGGGTTGGTGATGAACTGATAGTCCGCGGTCAGCGTCAGGTTCTTGTTCACCTGATAGGCGTAGTAGGTCTCGAAGATCCGCTCCGGGCTGTAGTTCAGCGCGCCGTCGCCGATCAGGAGGCCAAGGCCGCCGGCGGCGAGGTAGTCGCGATTCGCGGCTGACAGCCCGTTGACCGCGCCGCCGATGCCGATCGTGTCGTTGGCCCGTCCCCAACGGCTGCCCTTCACCGACAGGCCGCCCGAGATGCTGCGGTCGACATCGGTGAACGACAGGATCTCGTTCTGGCCGTCGTTCCAGCTGAGGCGGCCGAACAGGCCGACGTCGGTTGCGATCTGCTGCTCGCCGTTCACATAGAAGCCGTATTTCAGATTGTCCTTGCGGATGCTTGCCATCACGTCGTTGATGTCGAGCCCCGGATTGGCGTCCTCGATCGCGAGCGCCTGGCGGTAATTGCCGGTGTTGCCGCGATTGCCGAACACGCCGACGCGCAGTTTGCCGGGCTGGTCGAAGATCGAATAACGGCCCTCGAATTCCACCACCGCGCCGCCGGTGTTGAACACCAGCACGTCGCTGTTCGGCATATTCGGCACCTGGAACACGCCGGCGCGCACCGCCCAGTCCTTGCGGTTGAGCTCGACCACGGCGCCGCGGGTATAGCCGGGCAGGTCGGCTGGGAAGTCGTAGGCGGCGGACGCCCACATCGCCCAGTTCATGAAGTCGGCGCGGGGGTCCTTGGCGTAGGAATTGCCGTCGAAGAAATCGCCGACCGCAAAGCGCCCGACCACGACCGTGAGGCGGTCGATGTCGCGCTTGCCCGCGATCTGGTTCGGACCGTCGGCGACGTCTTCCTGCTCACCGCCGAAGCCGAAGGTCTGCTTGAAGTAGTAGCGCTGCGGCCGGATCTTCGGGTATGGCGCGCCGGCCTTCTGCGCTTCGCCGTTGGAGAAGCCGGCAAGGCCGAGCGTGCCGTTGAGGCCAAAGCCCTGCGCCGTCTCCGGATTGAAGTAGAACTCGCCGCCCTCCCAGAGCCGCACGCCGAGAAATGCCGTGGTGGTCCAGGTCTGCTGCATCTGCCCGGGGCCGGGAAGGCTGTTGGTGCCGGAATACGGCGAACGGAACGAGGCGTAGCCCTGCGGCAGCAGCGTGGTCTGGGCGTGCACGCTCCAGTCGGTGGACTCAGGCAGCAAGGTCCGCGCCGGCGCGGCCGACCAAGGGGAGTCGCCGAACTGGTAGTTCAGGCCGAATTTCAGCAGGTGAATGCGCGGGTCGATGCTGACGCCGGGCATGCCGAAGTCGGCGAGACCGAGCGTGCGGCGCGACAGGTCGATGTAGTCGTATTCGACCTTGGCGGTCCAATTGCCGCTTACCGCAAACTCGGCGCCGGCGCCGGCGGTCCAGCCGGTCTGGTACTGGCCGGGCTCCGAGATCACCTCGCCGTCGGTGTCGTTGACCCTGACCTGGCTGTGTCCCCAGGCGAAGCCGCCGGTGACATAGGGCATCCAGGTGCCGAAGCTGTAGCCGGCGCGGCCGCGCACCGTGCCGACATAGTCGATCGACGAGTTGAACGGGCCGAGCGTGCGCCGCGGCAGGTCGGTCGGGCCGGTGAACGTCGCATCCGCCTCGACGCCGAGCACGAAGCGGTTGGCGAATTCCTTGTTGTACCCAACCTGGAAGCCGCCGATCCCGCCGGTGATGGTGGGCGGAAAGAACACGCCCTGTTCCAGAATTGGGTTGGTGCCGGGGCCGAGCGTGCCGTCGCCGTAGCCGACATGAGCGCCGACATAGAAGCCGGTCCAGCTGTAGACCGCCCGCGCGGCGGGAGACTTGAGCGCCAGATCGGCCGCAGTCGCCGGCGTGCCGAGGGTGGCCGCGCCGAGCGCTGCGCCGGCGGCGATCTGAACCCGGAAGAGGCGGACGCAGGTCATGACGCGGCTTTCGGCGAACGGTTGGCGGTTTCGCCCGGCATCACTGCAGATTTGGCGGCAGCTTGCCACCCGAGATTTGAAATCATCGCCCGCCGTCCCCGGTCCGATCCGTATCGTTCCATCCAAAGCCAGATCAGCACCTAGCATCCCCCGTTGCTTATTGCAAATAATTCGCAATAGCAACTGAGGCGCCCCAGATACCTCTTCGATTTGCACGCCAGCATGACAGTCACGTAACAGCGCGAGCCGGCTGGCCCCAACAGCTGCGATCGGCCAGGCTTCTGTGGCAAACGGGTCGACGCCCGACCGTTCAATCGATGCCGCCATTCTCTTCGTCCCTCGTTTTGATGAATACCTGCTGCGATGCCCGGCCGAGCAGGACCCGTCCGCCAGCCCATTCGACACATCGCACCATGGAGAGCGCCGACCGCAGGCCGGCGTCTGAAATCACGCGTCGCTGATAGAGCGCGGTCGCGCCGCGCAGGATGGCGCGTGCCAGCCTGAGCAACACGATCGCGCCCCATCGCCGTCCGCGGCCAGGCGCGGTCACGCTCCCACCGTGGCGAGCTGGACGATCCGCAGCAGCACGAGACCGGCGGCGACGACCAGATAGCCACGCAGCACCAGCATCCAGATCCGGCTCAGCGGGCTGAGGCGCGCCTTTGGTAGTCGGTCGAGCGGCGGCATCCGCCAGCTGTCGCGGTCGAACAGCGGCGGCTTGAGTTTGGGGCGGAAGGAGGCGTTACGGTGCGACGACATCTCGTACAGCCTGACGAGCGCGGTGACCGCGAGCGCAAGCCCGCTGCCGCCGACGAGGATGCCGATGATCCATTGCTCGCCGAGGTCGGGGAATAGCACCGCCGCGGTCAGGATCACCGACAGCATCACCAATGCCGCGACCACTGCGCCCGTGAACAGGTTCAGCCTGGTCGAATTGACCCAGGGCCCGAGGATGTGGCGGTCGTTGCACAGCAAGAGCAGGAACACGGTTGCGCTGGGCAACAGCACGCCGGCCAGCGTCTGCTCCGCGTTGGTGAGCAGCCCGAGCGGCGTACCCGGCGTCAGCACCAGCACGGCGGCGAGCACGATCAGGCCGCAATAGACGGCGTAGAAGCCCTTCGCATCCCACGGCTTGCGGTGTAGCGAATGCTTGACCGCGAACACGTCGCCGATCGCGTAAGCCGTTGCGAGCGAGACCGCCGCCGCGCCGATGATGCAGGCATCGAGCAGTGCGAGGGCGAACAGCACCGCCGGCAGCCGGCCGGCATATTTCTCAAGCCCGACCGCGGTTCCCAGCGCGTCGGTGTAATTGCCGAATTCGGGCCGTCCGGCGAACATCGCCGCACAGAACGAGATCATCGCCACGGCGCCGACCACCACCAGCACGATGCCGATGCACAGATCCATCCGCTCATAGCGGATGAAGCGCGGCGTGATCCGCTTGTCGACGATGTAGCTCTGCTGGAAGAACAATTGCCACGGCGCCACCGTGGTGCCGACGATGGCGACGATCAGCAGCATCACCTCGCTGAGCTTGGCGTCGTGCGGCATCTTCGGCACGAAGAAGTCGGCCGCGATCTGCCCGATCGGCGGATGCACCATCAGGATCACGGGCACCAGCAGCAGGCTGCCGGCCACCAGCACGATGCCGAAGCGTTCGAAGCGGCGGAAGTCTCCGGTCGAGACCGCCAGCATCACGATGGCCGCCGAGGCCAATACGCCCCAGAACTGCGAGACGCCGAGAAAGCTCAGCGCGAGCGTGATGCCGATGAACTCGGTGACGATGGTCAGCGCGTTCAGCACCAGGAGATCGATGACGCTGAAGGCGCCCCAGAATTTGCCGAAGCGCTCGAAGATCAGCCGCGCATGGCCGACGCCGGTGACCGCGCCGAGCCGCACCACCATCTCCTGGTTGACATAGAGCACCGGGATCAGGAGCAGCAGCGTCCACAGCAGCGTGGTGCCGTAATTCTGTCCGGCCTGGGTGTAGGTGCCGAAGGCGCCGGCATCATTGTCGCCGACCATCACGATCAGGCCGGGCCCGACGATCGCGAGCAGTGTCTTCAGCCGGGCCAGCCAGGTCGCGCGCGGTGCGGTGTCATCGCGGGCGATGCTGCCGAGCGCGCCATGGATGTCGCCGGCATGCGCGGTATCGAGAATGGCGGTTGGGGTGGTCGTGGTTTCGGTCATTTCGCGTCTCCTCGCCGCCCTCTGGGGCACGGCGGAGGGACGCGGAGCCGTCAGGCGCGCACGTCTCCGCTGCCGTGAGCAGCGGCATTTCCAGATGTCATGCAGTTCGAGAATCCCGCTGCTGCGCCTGAGTGGCGCGCAACGGGGCAACTAGGAGCTTGTCTGGATAGTCGCTGTTCAAATCTGGTCGGGTCTGATTCAACATTGGGCGATGAGCAAGTATTTTCGGCCTTGGAACATCGATCAGACGCTGCTTCTGCCGCCGAATGTGCAGGACTTCGTGCCGAAAGGCCATGTCTCGCGGTTTATGGTTGATCTGGTGCGGGAGAGCCTCGATCTCAGGGAGATCATGGGCAGCTATGTGAGCGGGCTTGGGCAGCCGCCGTTTGATCCGCGGATGATGGTGGCGCTGCTGCTGCATAGCTATGCGAGTGGGCTGTATTCGTCGCGTCGGATTGCCAAGGCCTGCCGGGAGCGGAACGATTTTGTGATGATCGTGGCGCTGGATGCGCCGGATTTTCGGACGATCAGCGACTTTCGCAAGCGACATTTGAAGGCGCTCGGCGCGCTATTCGTGCAGGTTCTGAAGTTGTGCGAGACGGCCGGGCTGGTCAAGCTCGGTCATGTCGCGCTGGATGGTACGAAGATCAAGGCGAACGCGTCGAAACACAAGGCGATGAGTTATGAGCGCATGAAGAAGCGCGAGGCGGAATTGAAGGCCGAGGTCGCTCGCATGCTGGCGGCCGCCGAGGCGGCGGATGCCTCGGAGGATGAGACTTTCGGCAACAGCGACGAACTGCCGGACTGGACCGTCGACAAGCAGAAACGGCTGGCGAAGATCCAGCAAGCGATGGCGGCGCTGGAAGCGGACGCCAAACTGGCGGCGGAGGAAGAGCGCCGCATCGAGGCCGAAAAGGAACAGCAGCGCCAGGCCGAAGGCCGCAAGAAGCCGGGCAAACCGGCGGCGCTGCCATCGGAGGAACCCAATCCCAAGGCGCAACGCAACTTCACCGATCCGGAAAGCCGCATCATGAAGTCGAAGGATGGCTTCGTTCAGGCCTATAATGCCCAGGCGGCCGTCGATGCACATGCCCAGATCATTGTCGCGCAAGAACTGACCCAGCACGGCAGCGATCAGGGCCAGTTGGTGCCCCTGATCGAGGCCATCGAGAGCAATCTTGGCCGCAAGCCGCGGCAGGCCTCAGCGGATTCCGGCTACTGCAGCGAAGCCAATCTCGAAGCGCTCGACACACGCAGCATCGATGGCTATGTCGCGCCCGGACGCGCCAAACACCCGACAGTAGCGAACGGAAAAGTCGGCGGCCCGCTGACACAGGCCATGCGAAAGAAGATCGACGATGGCGGCTTCGAAACACCCTACCGATTGCGAAAGCAAGTGGTGGAGCCGGTGTTCGGGCAGATCAAACAGGCAAGAGGCTTCCGCCAGTTCCTGTTGCGGGGCATCGAGAAAGTGCGCGCCGAGTGGACAATGATCTGCACCGTCCATAACCTCCTCAAGCTGTTCAACCTCGCAAACGCAGCCTGAGCCTGCTACTCTACAACAAATGCCCGTCACGAAAACATATCTGGACGGGCTCCTAGGTCCTTCGTCCATGTCGGCCTCCTAAATCCGCGCCGGGGCTTTCACCACGTGGCGCGTTGACGTTGCGCGCGGGCCAAGGCGTCGGCCCGCGCGTTGCTGCTGATCGAGATCATTGCTGGTGTCGTCGATGGTCCACCGGCATTCCAGTTGGCCGTCGATCAGGACCCAATGACAGACCGGAGTTGGCCGCCGGCGGTCCGCCGGGCGGCGAAAGCCCGGCCGATTGTCATTGCAATGCATAGCCGGACGCGGCGGCATGCGCCGCGGCTCGACAACGCGCCGCGGGCTTGCTTGCCGGAATTTTGCGAGCTTTTCGAACATCGCTCACCTCCACTTCCGCTGTCGCGCGGCAGGCCGGTGAGGATCAGGCGGTTACGTGAGGCGTGACCACCTGTCCACGCAGGCGTTATCTGCGCGATCAGTCTTGCTGTGTTGCGGCGTCAATGGTCCCGGCGTTGCGGGGCTACTGTCGCCAGAGTTGCTACTGCCCATGTGCCTTCTGTGCTGGCTCGTGGTCGGGTTGACGTCCGGGAGCGATCCCCGGTGCGGAACGATTGTTCCGACAATCGGGCACTACGCCCGGCACAATGGCCTGTCAAGCCGATTCTGCTATCCTCCCGGGAGGATCGTGATTATCCTCCTGGGAGGATAGGAGAACCGCATGTCCGACGACCATCCGCACGCTGCGATCGCCCGCCGCTTGAAGCGTGCCAACGGCCATCTCGAGACCATCGTCGAGATGATCGAGCAGGGCCGGCCCTGTGCGCAGATCGCCCAGCAATTGCAGGCGGTGGAGAGCGCGATCGAAAGCGCCAAGAAGGCGCTGATCCATGATCACATCGGCCACAGCCTGGAGGACACGCTGAAGGCCGGAGGTCCGAAGGGCCGCGCCGTGCTGCGCGACTTCCGGCTGATCGCGAAATATCTGTGACCTCAGCCCGCCTGTCGCGAGCTCACAACAATTGACCCGCCCGGGGGGATTGCCGGGCGGGTCTGTTGCGGCACGGGGTGGATGAGGACCCGTGCCGAACACAGGATCCGCAGCCTTGAATGTCGTCGATCAGTAGCAGGAGCGCACGCGGCCGATAAAGTTGCCGAAGGCGTCGTACTGGCGCACCCAGGCGCAGCGCCGATAGCCGCCGTTGTAGGTGTAGCTGTCGCTGGCCGCGATCGCGCTGCCGACAACGGCGGCGCCGACGAGGCCTGCGCCAACGCCCCAACCCCAGCCATACGGCCGGGCTTCGGCCTGCGAGGTGGTGGAGGCGATGGTGCCGGTCACGGCGAGCGCGGTGAGGGCGAGGGCGGCAAACTTGGTCTTGATCGACATGGAATATTCCATCCTGTGTGGGCGCGGCGCCGGTGTGGTCCGCATGCCCGTTGGACGGAGGCTCTCCGGTTCCGGTTCGAGAGATGAGGCCGGAAATATGGCTTCGTGAATTGTTTCGTCGCCACTGCCCCGACGAAGCAATTCCGATCAGCTGCCGCGAAAGATGCTCGGGTCGAACCTGTCGACATCGGCAAGCAGCTCGCAGAACGCGCGGGCGCCGTGCTCGATCAGCCGCTCGCCCTTCTCGGCCGAGGCCTTGCTTGCATCGCCGATCGCGCCGCTCGGATTGAGGTCCTGCGCCTGCCAGGCGAACGGTGCCGGCCGCTGCGTCGACAGCAAGCGGTAATTCTTCTCGATCTGCACGCTCGCGGGCTTGAAGTCGGCAATCGCATCCTTGCGAACATGTTGTGGATATTTCGCCAGCATGATCGAGGTCTCGACCGCGCCGCCATGGATGCCGTGGCGCAATTCGTCGGCATCGAACAGCCCGTCCGGCGTACCGAAGCGCGACCAGCTCGTGGTCACCACCAGCATGCCGTGTTGCGCGCGCAAATCCTGCGCCACGAGCTGCATCGCGGCCGAGTTGCCGCCATGGCTCGTCACCATCACGAGCTTCTTCACCCCGGCGCGCGCCACGCTCGCGCCGAGCGCCATCCAGCTGTTCAGCGCCACCCTGGTCGGCAGCGTCAGCGTGCCCGGAAAATCGATGTGCTCGGTCGAGATCCCAACCGGCTGTAGCGGCAGGAACGTCACCGGCAGGGCCGCCGGCAGCAGTTCGCGCACCCGCGCCAGATAGGCCTCACCGATCATGATGTCGGTTCCAAGCGGCAGATGCGGCCCGTGCTGCTCGGTCGCGGCCAGCGGCAGCACCGCGATCCAGCGCGCGGCCGCGTCCCCGGCGATATCGGGCCAGTGGATGGCGGTCCAGTCACGGGGCGGAAGCTGAGAAGTCATCAAGCAAGCGTTTCATTGGGTGGATTTGCAGGCTAGTTCGTTTAACATCATGGAGGCGTCTGCGTCTCCGGGCGCGATCCTCGTCGCCGGGGCATGATCCGCGCCCCGGCCTTCCATCATGGGCCATAATGTCAGACGGAGTCCAACCATGATCCGGGCCTTTTTGCCGCGAGCGTTAACCACGAGCCTTCTGGCTGCCGCCCTTTGCGTTGCCGCGGCCCTTGTCCCGGCGCGAGCACAGACCTTGGACAAGGTCTCGTTCGGCACCAACTGGGTCGCCGAGGGCGAGCATGGCGGCTTCTTCCAGGCGGTCGCCGACGGCACCTACAAGAAATACGGCCTCGACGTCACCATCGTGCCCGGCGGTCCCAACGAGAACAACCGCATGCTCTTGATCGCGGGCAAGCTCGACTTCTTCATGAGCGCGAACTCGCTGCAGACCTTCGACGCCGTCACCAACAACGTGCCGCTGGTTGCGGTTGCCGCGATGTTCCAGAAGGACCCGCAGGTCTTCCTGACCCATCCCGAGGTCAAGGCCAGCAAGATCGAGGATCTGAAGCCGCTGACGCTTCTGATCTCGAAGGAGGGCATCACCAGCTACTTCCAGTGGCTGAAGTCGGAATACGGCTTCGACGAAAACAAGGTGAAGCCCTACACCTTCAACCCGCAGCCCTTCATCGTGAACAAGCAGACCGCGATGCAGGGCTACGTCACCTCGGAGCCCTTTGCGGTGGAGAAGGCCGCCGGCTTCAAGCCGAACGTGCTGCTGCTCGCTGATTACGGCTTCAACTCCTACTCGACCCTGATCGAGACCCGCCGCGACCTGGTCGACAAGAAGCCGGATCTGGTGCAGCGCTTCGTCGATGCCTCTGTTGTCGGCTGGTACCACTATGTCTACGGCGATAACTCGGCCGGCAATGCGATGATCAAGAAGCTCAATCCCGACATGAACGACGAGCTGCTGGCCTATTGCGTCGCCAAGATGCGCGAGCACGGCATTGTCGATTCCGGCGATTCCATCAAGAACGGCATCGGCGCCATGACCGATGAGCGGATGGCGAGCTTCTTCGACAAGATGGTGCGCGCCGGCGTGGTCAAGAGCACCATCGACTATCGCCAGGGCTACACGCTGCGCTTCGTCAACAAGGCGGTCGGCGTCGAGCTCCGGCCGAAGAACTGACGGCCGGATGGCGGGGGCTGCGTTGTCTGGATCGAATGCCCGGTCGGCCGTGCGCCTGCGCGGCGTCGTCAAGACCTATGACTCTGGCGTGACGGCGCTCGGGCCGCTCGACCTCGATGTCGAGAGCGGCGAGTTCGTCTCGCTGCTCGGGCCCTCCGGTTGCGGCAAATCCACCGCGCTGCGCCTGATTGCAGGTCTTGCCACGCCGAGCGCCGGCACGGTCGAGCTCGCGCATCACGGCGCCGAGCAGCGCGGCAGCCACAGGATCGGCTTCGTGTTTCAGGAGCCGACCCTGATGCCGTGGGCCAATGTGCGCGACAATGTCCGCCTGCCGCTGAAGCTTGCCAGCGTGCCGGCCGTCGATGCCGATGCGCGCATCGATGCGGCGCTGGATCAGGTCGGGCTCAGCGAGTTCGCGACCGCCTATCCGCGCGAATTGTCCGGCGGCATGAAGATGCGGGTGTCGCTGGCGCGCGCGCTGGTCACCGACCCGGATATCCTGTTGATGGACGAACCGTTCGCGGCGCTCGACGAGATCACGCGCTTTCGCCTCAACAACGACCTGTTGTCGCTGTGGCGTAATTTGCACAAGACCGTCATCTTCGTGACGCACTCGGTGTTCGAGTCGGTGTATCTCTCGCAACGCGTGATCGTGATGACCGCGCGCCCGGGCCGGATCGATGCCGAGTTTCGCATCACATCGTCCGAGCCACGCGGTGAGGCGTTCCGCACCTCGGCCGAATATGCCGCGCTCTGCCGCGAGGTCTCCAGTGCACTGGCGCCGTCCTATGCAGGGCAGGCGGGCGCATGAAGTCTCCGCAGGATCTCGTGCGCTTCCTGCTTCCCGTCGCGGTGTTCGCCGCGGGCCTCGTGCTCTGGGAAGCCATCGTCCGCGCCTATGGCATCCAGCCCTATGTGCTGCCGAGCCCGCTTCTGGTGCTGAAGACGCTGGTTGCGGACTGGCCGGTGCTGTCGCAATCGCTCGGCGTCACGCTGTTGACCACGCTCGAAGGCTTCGTTGCCGCCGCGATCGGCGGCGTGGTGCTGGCGCTGCTGTTCAACCAGTCGAAATGGCTGGAATATTCGCTGTTCCCCTATGCGGTGGTGCTGCAGGTCACGCCCGTGATCGCGATCGCGCCGTTGCTCCTGATCTATCTGCAGCAGCAGACCGCGGTGATCGTCTGCGCCTGGATCGTGGCGTTCTTTCCGGTGCTGTCGAACACCACGCTCGGCCTCAACTCGGTCGATCGCAACCTCGCCGGATTGTTTCAATTGTATGGCGCCTCACGGCTGCAGACGCTGCTGTTCCTGAAGCTGCCCGCGGCGCTGCCCTATATCCTCGGCGGCCTGCGCATCGCCGGCGGGCTGTCGCTGATCGGCGCCGTGGTCGCGGAGATCGCGGCGGGCAGCGCCGGCGCCGGCTCGGGCCTGGCGTTCCGGATCGCTGAATCGGGCTACCGGCTGAATATTCCCCGCATGTTTGCAGCACTTCTGCTGCTATCGCTGGCCGGGATTGTCATCTATGGGGTGCTGGCGCTAGTTTCGCACCTTCTGTTGCGGCGTTGGCATGAGAGCGCGTTAGGAAAGGACAATTGATGGCCCCGATTTCTTCCGAAAAGATCGATCTGTTGATCTATGGACCTGTCAGGCCAATCCTCGAGAACGGCTTTTCCGATCAATACGTGCTGCACCGGGCCGAAAGCCGCGGCGACCTCGAACGCCTAACGGGCGAGAAGAAGGACAAGATCCGCGGCATCGCCGTCACCTATCACACGATGGCGACCGACAAGACCGCGATGGCGTTGTTTCCGAAGCTTGAGATCGTCGGCAGCTTCGGCGTCGGCTATGATCACGTCGATTCCCATTACGCCCGCGATCACAATATTGTGGTCACCAACACGCCCGACGTGCTGACCGAGGAGGTCGCCGACGTCGCGATGGGCCTGTTGATCGCGACGCTGCGGGAGTTCGTCAAGGCCGACCGTTACGTGCGCTCCGGCCTGTGGCAGACCCAGAACTATCCGCTCAGCGTCGGTTCGTTGCGCGACCGCAAGATCGGCATCGTCGGCATGGGCCGGATCGGCCAGGCCATCGGCCGCCGCCTCGAGGCGTCACGCGTGCCGGTGTCTTACCATTCGCGCAATCCCTCCAAGGACGTCGCCTACAAGCATTATCCCGATCTGATCGAGATGGCGAAGGCGGTCGACACCCTGATCGTCATCGTGCCGGGCGGCGCCTCGACCGCGAAGATGATCAATGCCGACGTGCTGAAGGCGCTTGGGCCCCGCGGTGTGCTGATCAATGTCGCGCGCGGCTCCGTGGTCGACGAGCCGGCGCTGGTCGCGGCGCTGAAATCCGGCACCATCCTGGCCGCCGGTCTCGACGTGTTCGCGGCCGAGCCGAACGTGCCGGACGAGCTGAAGGCGATGCAGAACGTCGTGCTGCTGCCGCATATCGGCTCGGCCTCGGTGGTGACGCGCAATGCGATGGACCAGCTCGTGGTCGACAACATCAAGAACTGGTTCGCCGGCAAGCCGCCGCTGACGCCGGTTGCCGAAACCCCGGTGAAGGGCCGCTGATGACCCTGTCCCGCTTCAACGTCGCGCTCCTGCTGCTGCTGGCCGCATCCGGTCCGGCAGCCGCGCAGGATGTCTCGACGTTGAAGAAGGACATGATCGGGCAGTGGGAGCTCGCCACCACCGAGCGCAGCAAGACCTGCGTCGTGACGCTGAAGCCGGATGCAACGCCGCAAGGCTTCAAGCTCGAGCTCGAGCCGGCCTGCGCCGCCGCGCTGCCTTTCACCAAGGACATCACCGGCTGGAGCATCAAGGGCCTCGGCGACATCGTGCGGCTGCAGAACGCGGCCGGCGAGGCCGTGATCGATTTCACCGAGGTCGAGACCGGCATCTTCGAGGGCATGCGCACCAACGAGGGCGTCTATATCCTGCAAAACCTCGCCGCCGCGCGCTCGCTCGCGAAGTCGATGGACCAGATGATCGGCGACTGGTCAATGGTGCGCGGCAACGGCCAGGCGATCTGCGTCCTGGTGCTGACCAACACCGAGGCCGGCAACGACAATTTCCAGGTGTTCCTGAAAGGCAAATGCGATCCGGCGGTCGCGGCCTTCAATCCGACGCTGTGGCGGCTCGATCACGGCCAGATGGTCCTGATGTCGCCCAAGGGCGAAACCTGGCAGTTCGAGGCCGACGACAACGCTCAGTGGCGCCGCGTCCCCGACAGCGCCGACCCGCTGATCATGCTGCGCGAGCAGTAGAGTCGCTTGCCTCTCCCGCTTGCGGGCCTAGTTCCCCGTCATCCTGAGGAGCCGCGAAGCGGCGTCTCGAAGGATCGACGGGCCACCAGCCGGGCCGCGCACCCTTCGAGGCTCGCCCAGCGGCGCAATTGCGCCGCAAGGCTCGCACCTCAAGGGTGACGGGGAGGGGGTTGTCGCCCTCTTTCGCAGCAATACTCAAAAATAATTCCCAGCCCCTGTCGATCCTGCCCGCCCCGGATCGTCGTCCCCCATAGCGAGCCGATTTCACCGCAATAATCCTGCCGCTCGCCGGGAACAGGAGCATTTCATGCGCTTTATGTCGATCGTCCTCTCGTCCCAGCCGCCGCAGCAGCCGACCGAGGCGCTGCTGGAAGCCATGCACAAGCTTGCCGACCGCGAGATCAAGGCCGGCCGCATGATCGACAATGCCGGCCTGATGCCGCTTGCCACCGGCGCACAGGTTCGCCTGGTCGGCGGCGAGCTCAGCGTCATCGACGGTCCCTTCGTCGAGGCCAAGGAGGTGATCGGCGGCTATGCCATCTCGGAGCTGCGCAGCAAGGAGGAGGCGGTGGCGCTCGCGGTCGAGTTCATGCAGCTGCACAGGGACCACATGCCGGGCTGGGAAGGCACCTGCGAGGTCCGCGCCTTTGCCGGCTTTGCCGACCAGTGCGGCGAGTAGGGAGGGCACGCGATGCGCTTCATGTATGTCCTGGTCGCCGAGAAGCCGATGTTGCCAAATCCCGCGCTGCGCGAGGCGATCCACGCGATGGCCGATCGCGAGGTCAAGGCCGGCCGCATGCTCGATACCGGCGCATTGCTGCCGCGCACGGCCGGCGCTGAGGTGCGCATCAAAGATGGCAAGCTCAGCGTCATCGACGGCCCTTTCATGGAAGCCAAGGAGGTCGTCGGCGGCTACGCGATCTTCGAGCTGAAGGACAAGGAGGAGGCGGTGGCGCGCGCCGTCGAATTCATGCAGCTCCATCTCGATCACATGCCGGACTGGGAATTGTCATGCGAGGTGCGTCCCTTCATGTAGCCGTGACGGTTGGCGACCGATGGCTGAAATGACCGCCGCCGACATCCAGGCCACGATCCTTGGCGTGTGGCGCATCGAGCAGCCGCGGCTGATCACCAGCCTGTCGCGGATGCTGCGCGATGTGCCGCTCGCCGAGGATCTGACCCAGGAAGCCCTGGTCGCGGCGCTCGAGCACTGGCCGGTCAGCGGCGTGCCGGAGAAACCGGGCGCCTGGCTGATGGCGACCGCCAAGCGCCGCGCGCTCGATCATCTCAGGCGCAATCGCATGCTCAGCCAGCGGCACGGCATGCTTGCGCACGATCTGGCGCGGGAGCAGGAGACCATGCCCGATTTCGATTCCGCGCTAGACGACGATATCGGCGACGAATTGCTGCGGCTGATCTTCACCGCCTGCCATCCGCTTCTGTCGCGCGAGGCCCGTGCCGCGCTGGCGCTCAGAATGATCTGCGGCCTGACCACCGGGGAGATCGCGCGCGCCTTCCTGCAGACCGAGGCGGCGATCGCCCAGCGCATCGTGCGCGCCAAGCGCACGCTGTCGGAATCCGGCCTCGCATACGAGACGCCGCGCGGCGCGGAATTGTCGGAGCGGCTCGCCTCGGTGCTCGAAATCGTCTACCTCATCTTCAACGAGGGCTACACCGCGGCAACCGGCGACCAATGGCTGCGGCCGCAGCTCTGCAACGAGGCGCTGCGCCTGGGCCGCGTGCTGACCGCGATCGCCCCATTGGAGCCGGAAGCGCACGGCCTCACTGCCCTGATGGAGCTCAACGCCTCGCGGATGGCGGCGCGCACCGATGCGCAGGGTGAGCCGATCCTGCTGATGGACCAGAACCGTGCCCGCTGGGACCGCCTGCAGATCCGCCGCGGGCAGCTCGCACTGGCGCGCGCCCGCGAGCTCGGCGGCGCCGGCGGCTTCTATGCGTTGCAGGCTGCGATCGTCGCTTGCCACGCCGAGGCCGGGACATCGGACGCGACCGATTGGCGCCGCATCGCCACCCTCTACGGCGATCTCGCCGCGCTGGTAAATTCGCCGGTGATCGAGCTCAACCGCGCGGTCGCGATCGGCATGGCGGAAGGCCCGCTCGCCGCGCTTGCGATCGTCGACGGTCTCGGGCACGAGCCGGCGCTGAAATCCTATCATCTGCTGCCGAGTGTGCGCGGCGATTTGCTGCACCGGCTGAGCCGCTTCGACGAGGCCCGCGTCGCGTTCGAGGCCGCGGCTGATCTCGCCGGCAATACGCGGGAGCGCGAACTGTTGCAGCGGCGTGCAGCCGCGGCCGTGCGCGCCGCGCAGGACCCCGGCCGCCGCTGATCACTTCGCGGTTTCGACGCAAAGCGCAACCACGTAGCCCGCATGAGCGGAGCGACATGCGGGTCTTGCGGTGACCAATCCCTGGTATCGCTTCGCTCGCCCGGGCTACGAGCTGCTTGGTTGCCATTTGCCATCTACACGAAAGACGTCAGCAGGATTGCGTTAAGCGTAACTGAGCGCCGCGGCTGGATTGTAATTCAACAACGTGAGATTGTTTCCGTCGTCGCCGCCTGGACTGATGGGTCGATGAATCGACGAGGCCTCTTTCTGGCATTGGGTGCCGTCTCCGTGGCCGCATGGCTGGCATACGGCTTCTTATTCGGGCCTAACGAATTCGAAGCAACGTTTGACGACAACCTGGCCAGATTTCCTTTGGCCGCTTCGATGGCGTCGCAAGATCCCAATCTCCGGGAGATATTCCTTCGTCGGACCCAAGCAGCCTTCGGTCGAGGTGGATGGGTGGCAGCTAATAAGGCACTCAGGATAAGCCTTGCAGCAGAGGTCGAAGTCTATGCCGACGACGAGCATATCAACGCGATAACCCGCGCTGAGCTAGCTTTACTCCGCGATCTTGAAAACAAGCCGCTGGCTTGCAGGGCATTTCTGTTCGCGGGCGGCATGGCTGATGAACTGCCGCAAGCGAAGCCAGACGATCAGCTTGCGTGGTTTGCGCACCAAGCCGCCTTGCAAAACGGATTCGAAAGAAGACTGAGTGGGGTCGGTTGGACGAGACCCAACGAAAAAGAGACCGCGGATGTCATGCGGCTTCTCGCTCGCGGACCGATCGCGGCACTGACGCCTGCCGAACTAACTGCGACCGCCGACTATCTCGACGGTGATCCGGATTTGGCCTGTAGCGCGGCTATCAAAGAAGCACGGAATCTGACAGCTATGGACGCCGCTGATGCGGCCCGGGTCCGACGCATTCTCATGGCAAATTCGGCGCGGATCGACGCCGCCGAGGTCATGTCCAAGATATGCGCCGAACCTAACAACGGGTGGTCCTGCCCGTAGTGCTGCCGTCGCGAATTTGTCACTGGCAGACATTGGGAGCGCATTCGTCCGATCCCGTGGGCCAACCGTTCCCGCCGACTTCATAAGAATGTCCTCGTCTGGCCCAAACGGACCTTGCTCAAAAGAGGCACCGATCTCGACCTGTGCCCAAAGGCCCGGCCCCGACCGGGGGCCGCCGCGAGGGCCGGGCGGTTGTGACCGGCAGCAACCTATGACAGCATCCCGATTTCGATTTGTCGCAACTTCTGGAGACCCATGCCGCGCCGCAAATATGCCTGGGAGAATCTGACGGATGAGCAGTTGCTGGAGCAACGCCTCAGCAGCCTGAGGGTGAGGGTAGAGGGCACTTGGCTCGCGGACTGCGTCAGAACGCTCAACGAGGAGCTCGAGGAGCGGGGGCTGCGGCTGCGGCCGCACGCATGGATATCGAGCGAATGGTTCAGTCCGTCAAGTACGCCCGGGATCGCCATTCCATTCTATCTCGCCCATCCTCGCCTGATGAAGCTCGAGAAGAAGATGATGCTCGACGTCGAGGGCGGCACCTGGTCCGAGTGCATGGCCATTCTCCGTCACGAGGCCGGCCATGTCATCCAGCACGGCTACCAGCTGCAACGCCGCCGGCGCTGGCAACAGCTGTTCGGCCCGTCGTCGCGCCACTACCCGCGCTACTACCGGCCCAATCCGGCCAGCCGGAATTATGTCCAGCATCTTCGGCTGTGGTACGCGCAGAGCCATCCGGACGAGGATTTTGCGGAAACCTTCGCGGTGTGGCTGCGGCCGCGTTCGAACTGGCGGACGCGCTATGCCGGCTGGCCTGCGTTGAAGAAGCTCGAATATGTCGACGAGCTGATGGGCGAGATTGCCGGCAAGCGGCCGCTGCTCACGTCGCGTGAGCGCGTCGATCCATTACATTCACTCAAGCAGACGCTCGGCGAGCACTACAAGAAGAAGCAGGCGTTCTACGCCTTCAATCCACCGAAGACCTACGATCGCGACCTGTCCAAGCTGTTCTCCGCCGATCCACGGCATCAACGGCATCCGGCCGCCTCACTCTTCATCAGGCGGCACCGCGCCCAGATCAGGCAGCTGGTGGCGCGCTGGACCGGCGAGAACCAGCTGACGCTCGATGCCGTGCTTGATGATATGATCTCGCGCTGCCGCGAGCTCAATCTGCGCGCCGTCGGCCCTGAGCAGAAGCTCGTCGCCAACTTCACCATCCTGCTCACCGCCAAGACCATGCACGCGCTGTTCGGCCCGTCGCGCCGGAAATGGATCGCGCTATGAAACGTCTTCGCATTCTCGTGCTGATGCACCCGGACTTCGTGCCGCCGGATTCCTCGGACGGCTACTCCGCCCAGGAGATCAATGCCTGGAAGACGGAATACGACGTCGTGAGCACCTTGCGCGCGGCCGGCCATGAGGTTCGTCCGCTCGGCGTGCAGGAGGAAATCAAGCCGGTCCGCGACGCGATCGAAAATTTCAAGCCGCATGTGGTGTTCACGCTGCTGGAGGAATTCCACTACGAAGTGGTGTATGACCAGCACATCGCGAGCTATCTCGAGCTGATGAAGATCCCCTATACCGGGTGCAACCCGCGTGGCCTGATCCTGGCGCGCGGCAAGGATCTGTCCAAGACGCTGGTGCATCATCGCCGGATTCCGGTGCCGGCCTTCGCCGTGTTCCCGATGCGCCGGAAGGTCAAGCGGCCGCCGCGCCTGGCGCTGCCGCTGATCGTCAAGAGCCTGAGCTCGGATGGTTCGCTCGGCATCTCGCAGGCATCCATCGTCGATACCGACGAGAAGCTCGCCGAGCGGGTCGCCTTCATCCACGAACGGATCGGAACCGCCGCCATCGCCGAGCAGTTCATCGAAGGGCGGGAGCTCTATGTCGGCGTGCTCGGCAACAACAGGCTGCGGGTTCTGCCGGTCTGGGAATTGAAGTTCGGCAGCATGGGCGGTCACAGTGCGCGACACATCGCCACCGAGAAGGTCAAGCACGATCCCAACTACCAGGAGCGCATCGGGATTGAAGACGGGCCGGCCGGGAATCTGACGCCGGAACTATCCGCCCATATTCAACGGCTGGCGAAACGCATCTACCGGACGCTCGGGCTCGACGGCTACGCGCGCATCGACTTCCGCCTCTCGACCAATGGCGTTCCCTATTTCATCGAGGCCAATCCCAATCCTGAGATCGCCAAGAGCCAGGAATTCGCAACCGCGGCCCTGCATGACGGACTGGACTACGCGGGTCTGCTGCATCGCATTGTGACCCTGGGCATGAGCCGCGCAAAGGCGGGCGTATCCCTGGGCTGAACCGAAAGCCGCTACAGGCTGCGCTGCATCAGCGTATGGCGCCGGCCGTCCCTTGGGATGAACATCGCAAACGTTTCCCTAACGCGCGCCGCCGGCGTCGGGTCGGCAGCGGCGGCTGAGACCGGGGCCGCCGTGGGACGGAACGCATCCCCTTCCGGCCAGCGCCGTGCAACGACGTCGCCGACCGGCGCCATCATGAGCAAGTCGACGTTGCTGCTGGCGTCGTAAACGTACAAACCGGCAAGAAAAATCGACACGACAACAAGGATCGTCCTGAAAATCGGCATTGTGATTGCGCCTTCTTGATTGAGGCGAACAATGCCCCGCGACAGTGAACCGCGCGTTTAGCGCTCCGATCGATCGGTCGATACGGTTCCCACGTGGTGAAACGGTTCCCACGTCGTGCGATGGCTGCGTAAACGGCTCGCTTACCAATGCCCTCAAGGTTGCAGCAACCAGCTTTCCTCACCGGGGCGAAAGAAGTCTCTGGCATTGAGAGACCAAGAAAAACACTGAGGAGGCACCATGTTCGTCGCCATTCGAGTCATGATCCTGATCGCCAGTGCATACGCCGGCTCGGCCGTCGCAGAGATGCAGTTTGCGCCGTTGCCGAGCCCAGCGGTTTCGTCCGCGCCGTAGAACCGGCAGGCACTCCCGGCGCGGTTACGCCGGATTGGGTGCGGCGGCCCCGATTGCGCGGGCCGCGTTCTCCGTCATCCGGGTCGCCGTCAGTCGCAGGAAATACAGCGACAGTCCTGGATTGCGCTCGCACAGCTTCTTCAGCGCAGCGTCGCTGATCCACAGCAGATCCACGTCCGTTGCCGCCACGGCAGTTTGCGTGCGACGCCGTTCGAGTGAAAACAGTCCGATCTCTCCGAACAGTTCGCCTGCCGATACCCCGCGATCGATCTCCGGAAACCTGACCTGCCCCGATACGACCATATAGAGAAGGTCGGCATCGTCGCCTTTCCTGAAGATGGTTTCTCCCGCCTTGATGTGCTTTGCGTGCATGAACGGCTGCAGCCAGTTCGGAGAAAGATCGGTCGCCGCGGCAAGCTTGGCCTTGCGGAGCAGCCGAACCATCTGGAACAGCAGCAGCACGTTCAGCGGCAGCAGAATGATGTGCAGGATGAGCACCGGATAGATCCGGTCGCCCAATCCATAGCTGATGAACGCCAGATTGCTGAATATCGCGACGGTGCGCAGGCTCAACATGGTGCTCATGCAGAACGTCAGCAGTACAAGCGCCGACGCGAGGTAACCCAAGCCATCGATCAAGGTCATGGCAGCACCCACCTGAAAATGAACTGCAAGAAAAGTGTTCTGAAAGCGACTTCCAACCTTTGCTAGAGCGCTCATTTTCTTGGGCGGAAATGAGGCCGGCCGCGCATTGGGCGAAACAGACCTCCGTGATGCGACCTCCGCTAGCGGTGCCGCTTTGCATTGGAACTTCGCAGCTTTCCGTGGCTTTACCGAAGGTTGCCACGTTGGGATGCGAGATGTTCCGGCCCCTTGCCGTTGTGCTGCTGCTTGTGTCGACCGAGCCGGCGGCGGCCGCGGGTCTCGACGCGGCCTCGATCAACGATGCGGCGCCGCCGTCGGTAAAATTGCCCGGCCCTCACCAGGTCAATGCCTCCGTTGCGAGGCTCGAAATCATGCTCGATCGCGCGCATTTCTCCCCCGGCGAGATCGACGGCAAGCTCGGCGAGAACGCGCGGAAGGCGATGATCGCCTTTGCCGGGGCGAATGGATTGTCGTTCGACAAGGCGGTGACGGCGGATCTCTGGAGCAAGCTCGCCGCCTCCAGCGACGGGGCGGCGATCGTCAACTACACGATAGCAGAGGCGGACGTGAAAGGGCCGTTCCTTGAGAAGCTGCCGCCGAAAATGGAAAGCATGAAGGATCTGCCGGCTCTGGGCTACCGCAGTCCACGCGAAGCGCTCGCCGAGAAATTCCACATGAGCGAGGAGTTGCTGCAGGCGCTCAATCCCGGACAGAAATTCGACAAGGCCGGCGATACGATCGCGGTTGCCAACGTCCTCGACGCGGGAAATCCGGCGCCGGTTGCACGCGTCGAGGTCGACAAGACCCGGCAGACGCTCAGCACGTTCGACGCTGCGGGGAAGCTGGTTGCATTCTATCCCGCAACGGTCGGCAGTGCGGAGAAGCCGACGCCGAGCGGGACGTTGAAGGTGACGGCGATCAACAAGAACCCGACCTATCGCTACAACCCCGACTACAAGTTCAAGGGCGTCAAGTCGAAGCGGCCTTTCACGATCAAGCCCGGTCCGAACAACCCGGTCGGCTCGATGTGGATCAACCTCTCGGCGGAAGGCTATGGCATTCACGGTACGCCCGATCCCGCAAAGGTCTCGAAGGCTGAGTCCCACGGCTGCGTCCGGCTGACCAACTGGGACGCGGGGCGCGTCGCGGCCGGCCTTGCGAAAGGCACGCCGGTGACGTTCGTGGAGAGCGCGCGATAATGCGATGAACGTTGGAGGTTGACCGAGACGCGCAACGAGAGGATGGGTCGAGCGAAGCGAAACCCATCAATTCCCTTCCGCGGCGCAAATGATGGGTTTCGCTGCGCTCTACCCATCCTAGAGTCGACGAGCTATCAATCCTCGATTTATTTGTTCGGCTTTTCAGAATTTAACTTGACGTTTGACCCAACTCAGATGTTCAATACGCCCGTCTCACCCGATCGAGGGGCGCTTCGCGGTCGTCACGAACGCGGTGTGAGATGCGGTGGACGCGGAATGCGCGACTGACGAGTGCGCATGAGGCGGACGGTGAAGTCGTGTGGTCCTGACGCCCTAGCGGCCGGTGTCTCGTCGCAACACGCGAAGGCGTGATGCGAGGGCGGTGACAAACAAGCCCAGTCTCGCCGGGGAGAGCACGAAGTAAGCCGTAACCCATCGCGCAGGGAAAGCCGGATTGCTCCGGTTACACCTGTGGTCCTACCCCCGAGCTTTCTACCCTTTGCTCGGGGCCCATGGGTGCGATCGGCACCCGGCTTTCCCTGCGCCCTCTGTTCAAGAGAGGGTGGAACGAAATGCAAGACTCGGACAAAACATGTCGCGAGACGGCGATGCCATGTCCCCACCCACACTGTCATCGCCCGGCTTGACCGGGCGATCCAGTACGCCGCGGCCTCCCGGCTCAAGCATCAACGTCTCTGGAATACTGGATCACCCGCATGCGCGGGTGATGACACTGAGAGCCTGGCTGTTTGACATTCGAATCGGATCGTCCCGTTTCCCCGCGCAAGGGCCTCGCCGTAGTGGCCGCAGCAGGCCGCATCACGACTGACGCATGCCAGCACACACCGGCCATGGCAGACGGTCGCGCGAATCAGCGGTGGCGATCGTGTGCCTCAGGGTCGAGACGCGGCCGCGGCCCTACTGGTCCGTCTTCGGCGTCTTGCCTGCAATGTCGAGGCCGAGCCGGAGCGCGCGCTCATGGCGCTCTTCGGTCAGGAGCTTCAGTTCCCGTTCCAGCGACCGCACCACCTCCTCCTGCGTTTCCTTGGAGTGGCGGCGGGAGCCGCCTTGCGGATTGGCCGGTTGGGCAGTCACGGGAGGCCCCTGTCATCACACTGTCATCGCCCTGATGACACGGCCGGAGTCGCCGCGACAATCAAAAAGAGTTCAGTGGCTGCACGTTTGGAATGTTTGTTGTGCGTCTGACTCAAATTTGGGCAGAAAATTCTCTTTGCCTTCGTCTCGAATGGAGCCGAAGCCGGTCGTGCCCGCGGTCTCATCAATTGGGATGAGAGAGCCCGGTTCCGACGAAATCATTTCCGGATTGGCACGAAGGCGTCCTGAAACCGACAAGGTCTAACCTTAGTAGCGTTGTGAGGACGGATGCCTGGTGAGACGCTGATGATCTCGGTCGTGAGATGCACGACCAGGGTCGTGAGACTGGTCAGCACTCCCAGGACGTGGGGATGATCTCGGAATGAAGAAGCTGAATGCTGTGCCATATGTCTGGGCGGCCGCGCTGATCGCGGTCGCGGTCTGGGGCGTGAGCGGCACCCCGCAGATGGCGCACACCTCTGCCAGCACGCATTTGGCGCGGGCGCGATAGGGCGTTTCCCCCTAAAGCTTCGGCCGCAGCGAGCGCTGCATGTCCATCGTGTAGGTGTAGCGCCCCTCGGGGTGTGTGGTGATGGTGACTTCGAACAGTTCCTCGCGCAGGCCGTAGTAGCGGCGTACCACAGTGAGTGCCGGCGAGCCGGTCTTGACGCCGAGCGCCTTGGCAATCGGCGCCGGCATGCCCCGGACGAAGATTTCCATCTGGGCGCGCTCGGTGACCTGGCCGTACATCTTGGCGATCTGCTCGTGCACCGGGGTGCGGCCATGGTCGCTGCGGGTCACGACATCGGCGAACCGGCGCAGCACGTAGATCTCGGTCCAGCCGAGCGGCGCGGCGAACTGGTCCGAGCGGCGCACCGCCTCGATCAGGAACCAGCTCCTGCCGGGCTCGCATTTCAGGAGCCCGGCCAGCTTGCGGTCGGCGACGATATCGCTGCTAGCCACGACGTCGCGGTAGGTCTCGTTGGAATAACGCAGCCATTCGCCGAGCGACTTGACGCTGTGGGTGAACAAGACCGGCGGCTCGGACGCGATCACCACCGAGCCGAGGCCGGCGCGGCGCACGATCAGGCCCTGCTCGATCAGGATGCGCAGTGCCTCGCGCACGGTCTGGCGGCTCGCGCTGAAGCTTGCCATCAGTTCGGTCTCGGTCGGCAGCAGATTGCCGACCGCGTAGGTGCCGAGACGGATGTCCCTCTGCAGTCCGGTGGCGATGTCGCGATAGCGGGACGATCTCGCCCTGTCCGGTTGTTCAGACATGGTGGGTCACTGGCATGCCATATGGCAGGCGATCGGATGACCTGACTGCATCGACTGCAGGGCGGCCTCGAATGCAGTGAGCGTTGCCAGCACATCTGCCTCCGGCACCGGGAACGGCTGCTTGCCCTCGACCGCGTCGGCAAAGGCTGTGAGTTCCGCGGCGAGCGTGTCGACCGCCGGATAGCGTGTGGTCGCGGGCGCCTCGCCGGATTTCCGCAGCACCATCGTCACCTCGTCGAGCACTTCGGCAGATCCCTTCGTTCCGAACACATGCACGCGCCAATAGAACGGTGTTGCGCGGATTGTCGCAAGGGTTGCGCTCACGCCATTCACAAATTCAATCGCCAAGGTTGCAGTGTCGAGCGGCGGCGGCCCGGCCTCGCGCGCACTCAACCGGGCATAGACCTGGCGCACCGGGCCGAGCAGGCTGACGAAGCCGTCGAGCACATGCAGCCCTGCGCCGGTCAGCCCGCCGCCCGGCGACTCCTGGGGCGACAGCCGCCAGCCCTGCGTGACGGTCTGCGAGTTCTCGTTGCTGTTGTGGCCCTCGATATGCAGGATCGTGCCGAGCTCGCCGCCGGCTGTGACCGCGCGCAGCGCCCGCATCGAGGGCCAGAACCGGCGATTATGCCCGACCGCGAGCAGCACGCCGGCCTTGCGGCAGGCCGCGAACATCTCGGCGGCATCGTCGCGGCGCAGCGCCAGCGGCTTCTCGCAAAACACCTGCTTGCCGGCCGCGGCGGCCGCAATCACCTGCGCCTTGTGCAGCGAATGCGGCGTCGCCAGCAGCACGGCATCGATCTCGGGCGCGGCGAGCACGTCCTCCAGGCTTGTCGCGGGGAACAAGCCATGAGCCGCGCAAAAATCGGCGGCACCGGAGCTGTCGGGTTCCACCGCGCTTGTGATCCTGAGCCGCGGCTCGTTCTGCGCGGCCTCGACCAGCGCGCGGCCCCAGCGGCCGAGGCCCACGATCGCACAATTGATCATGAATGTTCCTCATCCCGGCCGCGTCCGGCACGGATCGCCTCGATCACCGCGGCGCTGTCGCTGTCCGGGCCTTCGAGCGCGATCGCTGCGCGCAGCAACTCGGCCTGCGCCGAGGTTAGCGGCAAGGGCAGGCCGTGCCGGCGGGCCTCCTGCAGGATCAGCTCGGCATCCTTCAGGGTCTGCGCGATATGCGATTGCGGCGAGTAATCGCGCGCCAGCATCTTCCGTCCCTTGCTGTCCATGACCCTGGAATATGCCGCCGATTGGCGCGCGGTCGCAAGGAACGTGGTGCCGTCGAGGCCGAGGCTCTCGGCAAAGGCGATGCCCTCGGCCAGCGCGGCGCGGTTGTTCTGCAGGATCAGGTTGATGGCGAGCTTGGTGCGGCTCGCATTGCCGATCGCACCAACATTGATCCGTTGCGGGTAGAGAATGTCGAGCGTCGCTGCGGCGGCGTCGATGACGTCGGGATCGCCGCCGACCAGCGCGGTTGCGGCGCCGGCGCGGACCTCGGCGCTGGTGCCCGAGATCGGCGCTTCGATGAAGGCAAGGCGCGAGCGCGAGGCGAATTCGGCGATCACAGCGATCTCGCCCGGCGCGCAGGTGGTGGTGCAGATCACGAGCGGCGGCACGGTTGCGTTCGCCAGGTCCGGCAGCAATCCCTTGACCTGGGCCGCGTCATACACCGCGATGACGATGGTCCGGCAGCGCGCCGCCACATCGGCGGCGAAGGCCGCGAACTCGGCGCCGCTGGCCCTCAAGCCGTCGTTCTTCGCGGCATCGATGTCGAAGCCGATTACGCGTACGCCGGCCTCGATCAGCCGCGCGGAGAGGGCCGATCCCATCAGCCCCAGGCCAATCATGCCGACGGGTGTCTCGCGAGCCATGATGCGACGGAGCTCTCGTCTATTGCGGTTGGATGCCGGCCGCCTTGACCTCCGCCGACCAGCGCACGACCTCGCTCCTGACGAAGGCGCCGAACTCGGGGGGCGCCAGCGGCGCCACGATCACGCCGACATCGGCGAGCTTCTTCTTGGTCTCCGGCATTGCGAGGTACCTGGCGCATTCGGCGTAGATCCTGTTGACCACCGGCTCCGGCGTGCCGGCCGGCGCGAACAGCCCGTACCAGATCGTGGCCTCGAAGCCGGGCATCGCTTCCGACAGCGCGGGCAGGCCGGGTGTGAGCTCGTTGCGGGTCGCCGATGTCACGCCGATACCGCGCAAGGTGCCGCCCTGCATCTGCGGGATCGCGACCGAGAAATCGCCGAAAGTCAGGTCGATCACCCCGGCCATCACGTCGGTCATCGCCTGCGGCACGCCGCGATAGGAGGCGGCGATCAGCGACAGGCCGCCGCGCGATTGCAGCTGCGCGATCGAGATCTGCGACGCGCCGGAGCCGTAACCCGCGGTCAGATTGGGGGTCGCCTTGGCGTAAGCGAGGAACTGCGGCAGGTCCTTGGCCGCAAGCTTCGGATTGACCAGCAGCACCATCGCCGTCGTGGTGGTGCGGATGACCGGCGCAAAATCCTTCACCGGATCATAGGGCAGGCTCTTGAGCGTCGCGACGTTGCTGGCATGCGTCGTGTTGGTGCCCATCAGCAGCGTGTAGCCGTCGGGCGCGCTGCGGGCGACTTCCTGGGCGCCGATGCTGCCGAGCGCGCCGGCGCGGTTCTCGATCAGCACGGTCTGGCCGAAGGCGTCCTGCAGATGCTGGCCGACCAGCCGCGCGACATTGTCGGGGCCGGCGCCGGCCGGGAACGGCACGATGATCTTGAGCGGCCGTTGCGGGAAGCCGTCCACCGCGAGCGCCGGCAGGACCGGAAGTGCCGAGAGCAGGACGGCAAGCAGCCCCAGCCGTAACTTCATTCCGGTCCCTCCCGTGTCTGCTTTGACAAATTTATACGGACAAATACGTCAGAAATGCAAGCGGCGGGCCTATCGCAATATTGAGGTGCGCCATAATTATCCGTATAAATAGCCCATACAGGGGAGCCAGACGATGGTCGACATCAGCGATCTCCATGCGCGCGGGCTGCGGCGGCGTCAGAAGATGTTCGGCGAGGACGATGTCGCCGAGCGGATGGCGGCCGCGGGCGATTTCGGCACGCCGCTGCAAAACATCATCAATGCTTATGTCTATGGCGACGTCTGGGAGCGGAGCGGCCTGTCCGACCAGATCCGCAGCCTCGTGATGCTCGGCATCACCGCGGCGAGCAGCAAACCGGCCGAATTCCGCGTTCATGCCAAGGGCGCGCTGGCCAACGGCTGCACCGCCGCACAGGTGCAGGACGTGCTGCTGCTGGTCGCGATGTATTGCGGCATTCCGGCTGCGATCGAGACCAGCAAGATCGCAGCCGAGGTGTTCGGCGAGGCGCCCCCCGAGGGGTAGGGCGCAGGCCTGCGCCGTGATAGGGACGTTGCCGACTGCGATCGGCAACAGGATGCGCCCAAGGATCTGCCCATGTCCGGCTTCCCCGCTTCGACCACCGTGCTCGATTCCGTGCTGTTTCGCGATGCCTTCGACACAAGCGAGATGCGCGAGGTGTTTTCCGATCTGCGGCTGATCTCCCGTTACGCCGAGGTCGAAATCGCGCTGGCCAGGGCCGAAGCGCGCTGCGGCGTGATCCCGGCGGAAGCGGCGGAGGAGATCACTGCCCAGACCGACGTTGCCGCGTTCGATTTCGATCTGCTGCGGCAGGAGACCGATGTCGTCGGCTACCCGATCCTGCCGCTGGTGCATCAGATGGCGAAGCAGTGCGGCGAAGCCGGCCGCTATGTCCATTGGGGTGCCACCACACAGGACATCATGGACACCGCCGTCGTGCTGCAGCTGCGCGATGGTCTCAGGATCGTCGAGGATGACATCAACGCGCTGCGCGGCATCCTCGCCGATCTCTCGAAAAGGCACCGTGACACGCCGATGGCCGGCCGCACTCATCTGCAGCAGGCGCTGCCGGTGACCTTCGGCTACAAGACCGCGATCTGGCTTGCGGCCTTCGATCGGCATGCCGCGCGGCTCACAGAGATGAAGCCGCGGGTGCTGGTCGGCCAGTTCGCCGGCGCCGCCGGCACGCTGGCCTCGCTCGGCGACAAGGGATTCGAGGTGCAGAAGGCGCTGTGCGAGGAGCTTGGCCTCGGCGTTCCGGTCTCGACCTGGCATGTCGCACGTGACGGTCTGGCGGAAGCGGTGAATTTCCTGGCGCTGGTCACGGGAACGCTCGGCAAGATCGCGCTCGACATCATGATCATGGCCTCGACCGAGTTCGCCGAGGTCTACGAGCCGTTCGTGAAGGGACGCGGCGCGTCCTCGACCATGCCGCAGAAGCGCAACCCGATCTCGTCGGAGCTGATGCTCGCCGCCGCCAAGGCGGTGCGCCAGCATGCCGGCCTGATGTTGGACGCGATGGTGCAGGATTTCGAGCGCGCCACCGGCCCGTGGCACGCCGAATGGATAGCTCTCCCGGAGAGCTTCGTGCTAACCGCCGGCGCGCTTCATCAGGCCAAGTTCGCGCTTGGCGGCTTGATCGTCGACGAGAAGCGGATGGCCGACAATCTCGACATCAGCCGCGGGCTGATTGTGGCCGAGGCCGTGATGATGGGCCTTGCGCCCGCGATCGGCCGGCAGGAGGCGCATGATGTGGTCTACGACGCCTGCCGTGTCGCCAACGACAAGGGCCTGACGCTGGCCGAGGCGCTCGCTGCGGATCAATGTGTCGCGAGCCGGATCGATCGGGCGACGATCGACCGCCTCACCGCGCCGAAAAACTATCTTGGCCTCGCACCCGAGATGGTCGACCGGGTGCTTAATTCAGTGAAGCGGTAAAATTCGAGGCAATTGCTCGCCGTCGCGTGATCGGGCGCGGCGGGCGGGAACCTTGCGAATGCGGATCGAATTGGACTACGAATCCTCAACACCCTCAAACGACACGGCCGGACACTTCATGACCGCACATCAACGCAATCTTTCCGCCTCGATCGATCCGGTAAAGCTCGATCGGCTCGCCGAAGTCGCGATCAAGGTCGGCCTGCAGCTGCAGCCGGGGCAGGATCTGCTGCTGACGGCGCCCTCAGTGGCAATGCCGCTGGTGCGGCGGGTCGTGGAGCATGCCTACAAGGCCGGCGCCGGTATCGTGACCCCGTTCTTCTCCGACGAAGAGCTCACGCTGGCGCGCTACCGCTTTGCCAACGATGCGAGCTTCGATCGCGCCGCAGGCTGGCTCTACGAGGGCATGGCGAAGGCGTTCGGCGCCAACACCGCGCGGCTTGCGATCGTCGGCGACAATCCGATGCTGCTGTCGGGCGAAGACCCGGCCAAGGTCGCGCGCGCCAGCAAGGCCAATTCGATCGCCTACCAGCCGGCGCTGGAAAAGATCGTCAATTTCGACACCAACTGGAACATCATCGCCTATCCGAGCGCGTCCTGGGCGAAGCAGATGTTCCCGGATGATGCCGAGGATGTCGCGGTGGCCAAGTTGGCGGATGCGATCTTCGCCGCGTCCCGGGTCGATCAGGACGGTGCCGTCGCGGCCTGGGACAAGCACAATGCCAGACTGCGCGAGCGCACCGACTGGCTCAACGGCCAGCGCTTCCACGCGCTGAAATATTCCGGTCCGGGAATGGACCTCACGATCGGGCTCGCCGACGGCCATGAATGGGAAGGCGGCGCCTCAACCGCCAAGAACGGCATTGTCTGCAATGCCAACATCCCGACCGAGGAAGTGTTCACCACGCCGCACTGCCGGCGTGTCAGCGGCCACGTCGTCAGCTCCAAGCCGCTGTCCTATCAGGGCACGCTGATCGACAATATTTCGGTCAAGTTCGAGGAGGGCCGCATCGTCGAGGCCAAGGCCTCGCGCGGCGAGGAAGTCTTGAACAAGGTGCTCGACACCGACGAGGGCGCGCGCCGCCTCGGCGAGGTCGCACTGGTGCCGCATTCCTCGCCGATCTCGAAGAGCGGGCTGTTGTTCTTCAACACGCTGTTCGACGAGAACGCCGCCTCACACATCGCGCTCGGCCAGTGCTACTCGAAATGCTTCGTTGGTGGCGACAAGCTGACGCCGCAGCAGATCGCCGAGCAGGGCGGCAACAAGAGCCTGATCCACATCGACTGGATGATCGGCTCCGCCCACACCGACATCGACGGCATCCATGCCGACGGCCGCAGCGTGCCGGTGTTCCGGAAAGGCGAGTGGGCGTAAGGCGCGGCTAGCGAAGCTTGCGCTCACGCGCGGCGATCAGCTCGCGGCGCGGGGCGCTGAAGCGGCAGGTCTCGTGCTGCGGCCGGAAGCCGAGCCGGCGGTAGATTTTCAGCGCGGGGGCGTTGCGGCTCGAGACGTTGAGCCAGCAGGGATGCTCAACCGAGACGTCGTGTGCGCTCAGCACGCGATAGACCAAGAGCTGGCCGAGCCCGCGTCCCTGCCGCGCCGGGTCGACGGCGACCGATTCGATCCACATCGAGTTCCGCTCCGGCTCGGTCAGGCAGAATCCCGACACCTGCCCATCCTCCGACGCGATCCAGACCTCGCTCTCGGTCAGGACCTGCGCCATCTCCTCCGGTGAATACAGGCGGAACGCGGCGTCCGAGGCATAGGCGGCATTGTGGATCCGTGCGACCTCGGCCGCGCAAGCGGTCACGTCGGTCGCCTGCTCGATGGCGGCGCGGGCGGCCGCAAGGGTGCGGGCCGGTTGCAACGGCTCGACGCACTTCATCCCGATCTCGGACTCGACATGAACAAAGCCGAAGGCGCCCACGAAGGCCATTCCTGCCGGCCAGTCGCTGCTCACCAGCGTCTGCACGGTGAGATCGGGATCGGCATCGATCACAAGGATGTCGTCGATCAGCGCGAGGCCGATCCGGCGGCGGCGCATCTCGGGCGCCACGACGATCTTGAGGAACCGGGAATGATGCGCGCCCTGGTCGCGCAACGAGGATTCGGCGAGGCCGACGAGCCGGCCATTCCGCTCGGCAATACGAAAGTCGCGCCCGCCACGGTTCTGCGGCAGCTTCAGGAACTGGTCCCATTGCGGCAGCGTGACAGGTCCCAGCCGCGGTTCCACCGCAGCTGCCTTTGCGTAAAGTGCGACCACCGCTTCCGCATCAGCCTCGCGAAGCGGTCGGATGGTGATGCCGTCATCCATGAGTCGAGAGCTTACCCGATATCGAGCCGATAGACATCCTTTGCCGTCTTCGAGAACAACGCTGTCTTCTCGGCTTCGCTATATTGTGAAGCAAGCCGTTTAAAGGTGTTAAAGATCACCTGGTAACTGCACTGCCCCTTATCAGGTGGGAAGTTGCTCTCGAACATGCAACGGCTTGGGCCGAAGGCTTCGATGCAGGTTTCCACATAGGGCCGCCAGGCGGCGGCGAGTTCCTCCGACGACGGCGGCCGGGGGCGGAGGTGGAAGTCGTAGCCGAGCAGGCACATTGCAAGCCCCCCCAGCTTGACGACGACATTCGGGCATTTGGCGATCTCCTGGATCGACGCCTTCCACACCGGAAAGGTCTCGGCGCGCTTGCCGGCGAACCGGCCGGTGCCGACCGGGCCGCCGCAATGGTCGAGCACGATCCTGGTGTCGGGGAAGGCGCGGGCGAGGTCGGTGAGCTCGCCGATCTGCGGGTGGAACAGCCAGGCATCGAAGCTGAGGCCGAGCGGCGCCAGGCAGGCAAAGCCCTTGCGGAAGGTGGAATCGAGCAGAATTCCCTTCGGCCGGTTCGCATACATGTGGGCGACGTTGGGGTCCTCGTCCCAGGCCGAGGAGTGGCGGATGCCGCGGAACCGGCCGTTGCCGGCGGCGATCTCCGCCTCCAGCACCGCCTTGGCCTGGTCGCCGATCAGAAGATTAACGTGGCTGACGATGCCGGCGCAAATCGCCGCCTTGCCGTAGCCGCCGCTCGCCGCCATCGCCGCGACGCCGTTGGCGAACTCGACCTCGCCGACCGGGCGGAACGCCTCCGGGCCGTCGGCGCGATACATCGACCGGCAATCGACATAGACGGTGGCGACGATGTTGTGGCCGGAGGCGATGTCGTCGCGCATCTCCTCGATCAGATAGCGCAAGCCCCCGCGATCCCAGAGATGGTGATGCGGATCGACGATCGGCCTGTCGGGATCGATGATCTCCTCGGTATATTGCGCGAGCCAGTCTTCGCGCGGATTGGCATAGAGCCCGCTGGCGGAGGCGGGCAGAGTGCTGGTGCTGGTGGCCATCGATTTTCACTCCCATTGGTTTTGCTTCTTCTTGGAAAGAGACATCAGACCCCGTCGAGGATGATCACCGTCGGCGTCGCCGGCAGGGTGTCGCGCGAAATCCGCAAAGTGCGCTCGCCGCCGCGGCGGTCGATCTCGAATTGCTGGCCGATCAGGCGCATGAACTCGTCGAGCGGGGTGGCGAAGCGGTGCATCGGCAGCACGACGGCGGCACGCAGCCGCTTGGTGATCTCGGAGACGCCGTCGAGCGACATCGTATAGGTGCCGTCGATCGGCACCATCACAATGTCGAGCCGGCCGATCGCGGCAAAATGGCTGTCATCGAGCTTGTGATGCAAATGGCCGAGATGGCCGATGCAGAGGCCGGCGATCTCGAAGATGAAGATCGAATTACCATCCTTGATCATCTCGCCGCCGGAGCCCTCGCCCCAATAGCGGCGGATGTCGGTGGTGACGTTGCGGATATAGACGTCGCCGATCCGCATCGCATAATGCGCGGCCTCGCCCTTCTCGCCCCAGCCGTGCAGCACGTGGGGAATCCTGGGGTCGGGGAACAGCGTGTAGTGCGTCGCGTGGGCCCGGTTCATCGTCGCGACATCGGGCAGCCGCCCGGTCTGATAGACGCCGTTGTAGTCGGTCGCGATCCGGATACCGCCTGGCGTGTCGATGTAATAGGTCGAATGGCCGGCATAGGTGATCGCGACCTCGTCGGCCTTGGCCGCGACGCGCCGGTAGTTGACGGGTATGGCGCGCGGCGGCGCATTCGCCATCGCCAGGCATTCGCCGCGCTGGGCGTCCTGCGCGACGGCGTGGCTGGTCAACGTTGCGAGCAGGACGAGCGCGGCGAGCAATCTCAGCATGACCTGTTCCGTCTGCGGCGGCATCCGCGGCCGCGAGACTATCGCGCAATTGGCGTGCCGTCATGATGAGACCGGCGCATCGCTCCATGGCGCTGAGTGCAACACGATCCGGGGGATTAATCCGGCAGGACGCGCTACCATGTCGACCAGATCACAGCGATCAGGGAGTTATGCGTGACTGACACTGCCCCTTCGCCGCGCGCATCATCTACCAAGCGGCTCGAGCCCTTGCGCCATGTCGACGCAGGCGTGCTCAACATCGCTTATTGCGAGGCCGGCCCCGCCGACGGCCCGGCGGTGATGCTGATGCACGGCTTTCCCTACGACATCCACTCCTATGTCGACGTCGCGCCTGACCTGGCGGCGCAGGGCTGCCGCGTCATCGTGCCCTATCTGCGCGGCTACGGACCCACGGTCTTGCGCGACAAGGCGACGCCGCGCTCGGGCGAGCAGGCGGCGGTCGGGGCCGATATGATGGCGCTGATGGATGCGCTCGGCATCAAGCGCGCGGTGTTCGCCGGCTATGATTGGGGCGGCCGCGCCGCCTCGGTCAGTGCTGCGCTCTGGCCGGAGCGCTGCATCGGGCTGGTCTGCACCAATGGCTACATGATCCAGGACATCGCACATGCGATGGTGCCGGCGCGGCCGGATCACGAGGCGGCGCTCTGGTATCAGTATTACTTCCAGCTCGAGCGCGGGCGCGCCGGGCTTGCCGCCAACCGGCGCGGCATCGCGAAGCTATTGTGGTCGCAATGGTCGCCGAGCTGGGCGTTCGATGACGCCTGCTTCGAGCGCAGCGCGATCGCATTTGACAATCCCGATTATGTCGACGTCGTGATCCACAGCTACCGGCATCGCTTCGGCCTTGCCGACGGGGATCCGCAATATGCGGAGGTGCAGCGGCGGCTGGCCGCATTGCCCGTGATCACGGTCCCGACGATCTCGCTCGACGGTGCCGACGACGGCGTGACGCCTGCGCGCGACGGCAGCGCCAGCGCGGCAAAATACACCGCCCGCCGGGCGCATCGCGTGATCCCGGGTGCCGGACACAATCTGCCGCAGGAAGCACCGGAAGCGTTCGCCGCGGCGGTGATCGAGGTGATGAAGGCCTAAAGCGAGATGAGTTTTGGTTAAATCGGCTCGCCGCGGTTTCGGTTCACCTCTCCCCATCGGGGAGAGGTCGGATTGCGCTTGGCGATGCGAAGCGTCGTCCAGTGCAATCCGGGTGAGGGCTCTTGCTCTCTCGAAAGACCGTAACCCCTCACCCGATTTGCTGCGCAAATCGACCTCTCCCAAGGGAGAGGTGAATTTTCGACGCCGTTCTAGCTCAACCTAATCTCATCATGCTTTAGCGCCGGGGGCTGATCTTCCAGGCGATGACGAGCGTCAACAGCGTCAGAATGCCGCTGACGAGCGCGGCCGACGGGATCGTCAGGACCAGCGCCGCGGTCGCCGCCCAGCCGATCGACGAGAAGGCTTCCGCGAAGGTCGCGATGCGGGAGGAGGTCTGGCGCCGGCGGAATTGGCTACGCTTGGCCTGGGCGCGGAACCAGAGTTGCACCGCGGCGGCGGATGCGGTCGCGATGACGATCGCGATCGCGGTGACCGCGGCTTGCTGCGGCGAGGCAAATGCCAGCGTGGCCACCAGCGGCGCGAAGATGGCGGCGATCGCGATCAGCACGACCTCGACCTTGGCGCGGGTCACGCGCGAAGGCAGCAGCGGCGCGGTCGCCACCAGATCGGGCGCGTCCTCGCCCGAGATGGTCAGCCAGGCAAGCCCGCCGGCGAGCTGGCCTGCGGCCATCACGATGACGGGCGTGATCAGCACGATCGCGGTCGAGGTGCCGGAGAAGCTGCGCCACAGCATCAGCGCCGGCGGCACCAGATAGAGCATTTGCATCAGGGTCTGCGACAGCAGCCACGGATCGCGGCGCAGCAGCAGAAACTCCTTGCGCCGCAGCGCCTGCTGCCGCGAGCCGGAGCGGAATGCGCGGGCGCGCCCCCGCGTCACCGCGGCTGGATTGGCGGCGACGCTCGCGACGGTGTCGGCAAACCGCGGCGCGAATACTGCCATCACGACGCCGAGCATCACCAGTGCGGCGGCGAGCAGCAGCAGCATGATGTCGAGATCGCCGAGCGATGCCCGCGCCGGCCACCACAGCAGGCTGTCGGGGGCGGGGGCAATTCTTGCCGCAGTATCCGAGGTCAGGAAGGCAAAGCGCGACAGCGTGCCGTAGGACAGCACCGCGACCACCTGCAGGGCGATGACGAAGCCCGCGCCGATGACGGCGGAGACGATCTGCGCCACCAGCCGGGTCCGGCTCGGCCCGATCAGGCGAAACAGGAAAGCGGTGACGGCGATCGCGGCAGCCGCCGCCGACAGCCCGATCGCAAGCACGACGCCGAAGCCGGCGAGCCAGCGCGGGCCGCCGAGATAGACCAGCACGTCGACGAACGGCGTCGACAGCAAAAGCGCCATGCTGCTCACCGTCAGCGCGATCGCGGCGATCCGGATCGAGAAGATGTTGGTCAGCTTTGCCGGCGACGACATGATCAAATCGAGATCGGCGCGGGCATAGAACACCCGCGTCACCGACTCGATCGCCTGCGACAGCATCAGCGCCCAGGACAGGAAGATCGTCGCGGTCAGCACGATCAGCGACGACGGATCGAGCGGAAACCGCAGGTCGACATAGCGGGCGACCACGGCATAGGCCGGCAGATGCAGGATCGCCGCGAATAGCAGCAGGCCGATCACGGCGCGGTTGCGCCGGCGCCGGCCGCCGGTCATCATCGCCAGCCATTCGCGCCAGGCCAGGCGGAATTCGTGGCGGACGAACCAGGTGAGATGGGCGGTCGAGCTCACGCGGCCGCCGCCTCGGTGTCGACCAGCGCGATGAACATGTCCTCGAGGGTCGTGTCATTGCGGCCGTTCTGCTCGCGCAGCTCGGCCAGCGTGCCCTCGGCAATTAGCCGGCCGGCCGCGATCACGCCGATGCGGTCGGCCATCCGTTCGGCGACTTCGAGAATATGGGTCGTCATGATCACGGTGCAGCCGGCGCGGACGCGCTCCTGCAGCAGGCCCTTGACGTGACGCGCCGACAGCGCGTCGAGGCCGGTCAGCGGTTCATCGAGAATGATCAGGCGGGGATCGTGCACCAGCGCGCCGGCGAGCGCCACCTTCTGGCGCATCCCCTTGGAGAAGCCTTCGCAGCGCTGGTTGAGATGCGGCTCGAGCCCAAGCGATATCAGGAGATCGTGCGCCGACCGCTCCGACGTGCGGGGGTCGATGCCCCAGAGGCCGGCGACGAATTCGAGATATTCTAGCGGCGTCAGCTTGTCATAGATCATCGGCTCGTCGGACACCCAGGCCATGATCTGCTTGGCGGCGACCGGATCGGCCAGCGCATCGATGCCCAGGATCGACACCGAGCCGGCATCGGGCCGCAGCAGGCCCGCCACCATGCGCAAGGTCGTGGTCTTGCCGGCGCCGTTCGGCCCGAGCAGCGCGTAGAATTCGCCGACACGGATGGTGAGATCGAGCGCGTCGACCGCCGGGCGGTCAAAACGCTTGGTTAACCCTCGCACGGCGAGTGCCGACAGTTCGGATGTCATGGTGTGGTGGCGATCCGGGATTGCGCTCTTCGGTTGCGTGAGCTTGGACAAAAACTGTTTCGGTGCGGTGAATCGCGCAGGACAAATCGAAGCTGATATCCGTATTAGTCCGTGCTGCGGCATTTATCCGCAAATGTGATGATGCTTACGGATCAAGGGTTTGTTGACACGGATCGGACCTTTTGGCTCAATCGGGGCGGACATAGGCAGCTTTCAGCGCTTGCGACACAAGGGTGCGAAGGCGGGATGCAACGAGCGATCGGAAAGAATCGCCGGGCATCGGGGAGGGAAGGATGCTGGACTTTGTTCAGCAGCTCGTCAGCGGCATCGCGCTCGGCTGCGTTTACGGCCTGATCGCGCTCGGCTTCGTGCTGGTTTACAAGGCAACCGAGGTCGTCAATTTCGCGCAAGGCGATTTGATGATGCTGGGCGGCTTTTTCGCCTTCACCTTCATCGGCATGCTCGGGCTGAATTACTGGGTCGGATTCGCCGGCGCGGTGATCTGCATGGCGCTGTTCGGCATGCTGGCCGAGCGGGTCGTGGTGCGGCCGATCCTCGGCTATCCGCAATTCTCTATCATCATGGCGACGATCGGGCTCGGCTATTTCCTGCGCTCGATCTCCGGCATGATCTGGGGCACTGACGACTTCAAGATCGAAACCCCGTTCAGCCAGGGCGTCTTGAGGATCGGCAGCCTGGTGCTCGCCTATGACAAACTGTCGGTGATCGCGGCGACCATCATCCTGTGCGCGCTGCTCTATCTGTTCTTCAACCGCACCACGCTCGGCACTGCGATGCGCGCCAGCTCCGAGAACATGCTGGCTGCCTATTACATGGGCATCCCGGTCAAGCGCGTGGTGTCGATCGTCTGGGCGATCTCGGCGGCGGTGGCGACCTGCGCCGGCGTGCTGCTGGCGCCGATCACCTTCATCCATTCCAATGTCGGGCTGGTGCTGGGGCTGAAGGCGTTTCCGGCCGCGGTGCTCGGCGGCTTCGGCTCGATCCCCGGCGCCGTGGTCGGCGGCGTCCTGATCGGCGTGATCGAGAGCATGGCCGGCTTCTATTTGCCGCAGGGATGGAAAGACGTCGCGCCCTACATCGTGCTGCTCGCGGTGCTGCTGCTCAAGCCCGAGGGCCTGTTCGGCCTTCACGTCCGCAAGAAGGTTTGAGGAGCGACATTATGCGGTTTCTCTTCAAGACCAATTATGAAGACGACATCAGGCTGTTCCCGCATTCGGGCTATGTCTATTCCTACGGCCTGCTGCTGGCGGTGCTGCTGATCGCGCCTTACGTGCTGTCAAGCTATCTGATGAGCCAGCTCGTCTTCGTCTGCATCTATGCAACCGTCGGCGTCGGGCTCTTGATCCTGACCGGCTTCACCGGACAGGCCTCGCTCGGCCACGCCGCGTTTCTCGCGATCGGCGCCTACACCGCGGCCTATCTGCAGCAATTCAACGTGCCGTTTCCGATCTATTTCCTGGCGGCGGGGCTGTTGACCGGCGTGGTCGGCGCGCTGGTCGGATTTCCGGCGCTGCGGCTGCAGGGCATCTATCTCGTGATCGCGACGATCTCGTTTGCCTTCATCGTCGAGGAAATCCTGGCGCGCTGGGAAAGCGTGACCCATGGCAATGAGGGCATGCGGGTCAAGGCCATACAGTTGTTCGGCACCACGATGTCGCGCGACGGCCCGACTTTCTATTATCTCTGCCTCGCGGTGCTGGTGCTGACCATCGTCGGCACGCTCAACCTGCTGCGCTCGCCGACCGGGCGCGCCTTCGTCGCGATCCGCGACAGCGAGACCGCGGCGCGCAGCATGGGCATCAATGTCGCGCTCTACAAGGTGAAGTCGTTCGCGATCTCGGCGGCGATCACCGGTTTTGCCGGCGTGCTGTTCGCCCACAAGCTCTCCTTCATCTCGCCCGAGATGTTCACGCTGCAGCTGTCGATCGAGTTCATCATCGTGATCCTGATCGGCGGCACCTTCAGCCTGCATGGCGCGGTGCTGGGCGCGATCTTCCTGGTCATGATCGATCCGTTCCTGACCTATCTGAAGGACGACATGCCCGGCGTGATCGCAGGCATTGCCGCAACCCTCGGCGCCGGCACGGAGCGCGCGGGACATATCCAGGACGCGGTTGCAGCGTTCGCCTCAGCGAACGGGCTGAAGGGCGCGATCTACGGCGTCATCATCGTGGTGTTCGTGCTGTTCGAGCCGCTGGGGCTCTATGGCCGCTGGCTCAAGATCAAGCTCTTCTTCCAGCTGTTCCCGCTCTACAAGCGCGCGACCTTCAAGCGGCAGAAGATCTACGTGAAATCGGAGCGGAACAGATGAGCTATTTCCGCGCCGAGAACCTGTCCCTGCATTTCGGCGGCCTCAAGGCGGTCGATGCCGTCAGCTTCGCGGTCGAGAAGGGCGAGATCCTGTCGATCATCGGGCCCAACGGCGCCGGCAAAAGCTCGATCTTCAACCTGATCTCGCGGATCTATCCGCCGACCTCGGGCAGGATCTTCTTCGAGGACCAGGACATCACCCAGGAGCCGGCCTACGATATCGCGAGGCTCGGCATCGCCCGTACCTTCCAGAACATCGAGCTGTTCGAGAATGCGACCGTGCTGAGCAATCTGCTGGTCGGACGCCATCGCCATTCCACCACGCAACTTTGGCAGGAGCTGTTGTTCCTGCCGAGCGTCCGCGCCGGCGAGAAGGCGCATCGCCGGCGGGTCGAGCAGGTGATCGAATTCCTCGATCTCGAGCCCTACCGCGACAAGCTGATCTCGGGCCTGCCTTACGGCGTGCGCAAGGTGATCGAACTGGCGCGGGCGCTCTGCTCGGAGCCGAAGCTGATCCTGCTCGACGAGCCGTCCTCGGGCCTTAATGTCGAGGAGACCGACGACATGTCGTTCTGGATCCGCGACATGAAGAGCGAACTCGGCATCACGGTCTTGATGGTCGAGCACGACATGACGCTGGTCAACCGGGTCTCCGACCGCGTGATTGCGCTGAACTACGGCCGCGTGCTGGCGATGGGCTCGCCGTCGGAGGTGCAGCACCATCCCGACGTCGTCGCAGCGTATCTCGGCGCATGAGGATGATGGCATGAGCACATCAGACATCATCCTGAAACTCTCCAATATCGAGAGTTATTACGGGCCGATCATGGCGATTCGCGGCATCAGCCTCGAGGTGCCGCGCGGTCAGATCGTGACGCTGCTCGGCGCCAACGGCGCCGGCAAGACCACCGTTTTGAAGACGATCTCCGGCATCCTCGATCCGCAGAAGGGCTCGATCGAATTCCTGGGCAAGCCGATCCAGCGCATGGAGGCCGATCGGATCGTGCGACTCGGCCTCAGCCATGTGCCAGAGGGGCGGGAGGTGTTTCCGTTCCTGTCGGTGCGCGAAAACCTGATGATGGGCGCCTATCTGCGCAAGGACCGCGACGGTGTGGCGCAGGACCTCGAGCGCGTCTATGGCTATTTTCCACGGCTGAGGGAGCGGCTCGGCCAGCCGGCCGGGCAGCTTTCGGGCGGCGAGCAGCAGATGCTCGCGATCGGGCGGGCGCTGATGAACCGGCCGACGCTGCTGCTGCTCGATGAGCCGTCGCTGGGGCTGTCGCCGATCCTGGTGAAGGAGATTTTCACTATCATCCGCCGCGTCAATGAGGAGCAGGGCATGTCGATCCTGCTGGTCGAGCAGAATGCCAAGATCGCGCTGGAGACCGCGCATTACGGCTATGTGCTGGAGATCGGCCGCGTGGTCATGAACGACACCTGCGAGCGGTTGATGAATTCGCCCGATATCCAGGAGTTCTATCTCGGCGCCAAGGAAGCGGGTGCGCGGGGCGAGCGGCGCTGGAAGAAGAAGAAGACGTGGCGTTGAAGATCGGCGTTGAGGAAAGCCGGCGCTGAGGAAGATTGACGTCGACTAAAGTTGGCACTGCGAAGGTTTGGCGTTGAGAACGACTTGGAGCTAGATTTCAGGCCTGCTTCGCGAACAAGACCGGCTCGAAGGCCCGGCACGTGAGACAGGCGGCAGAGGAGGGAGCGCGCATGGCAGGACCAGCGGTTCTGACGGTTGCCGACACGATCGCGAGGAGCTTTCTGCTCGCGGTGCAGACGCGTGGCGACAGGCCCGCGATCCGCGAGAAGAAGTTCGGCATCTGGCAGCCGACCAGCTGGCGCGAATGGCTGCAGATCTCCAGGGACATCGCCTTTGGCCTGCACGCGACCGGCTTCCGCCCCGGCGACGTCGCCTCGATCATCGCCAACGCGGTGCCGGAATGGGTCTATGCCGACATGGGCATCCTGTGCGCCGGCGGCGTCTCCTCCGGCATCTACCCGACCGATTCGGCGGCGCAGGTCGAATATCTCGTCAATGATTCCGGCACGCGGGTCATGTTCGTCGAGGACGAGGAGCAGCTCGACAAGGTGCTGACCTGCCGGTCGCGCTGTCCGACGCTGGAAAAGATCGTGGTGTTCGACATGGAGGGCCTGAGCGGCTTCTCCGATCCGATGGTGCTGTCGCTTGCCGAGTTCACCGCGCTTGGCCGCAATCATGCGCAGGGCAATGACGCCTTGTGGGACGAGATGACCGGCAGCCGCACCGCATCCGATCTCGCGATCCTGGTCTACACCTCGGGCACCACAGGCCCGCCCAAGGGCGCGATGCATTCCAACCGCAGCGTGACGCACCAGATGCGCCACGCCAATGACCTCTACCCCTCGACAGACAGCGAGGAGCGGCTGGTGTTCCTGCCGCTCTGCCACGTCGCCGAGCGGGTCGGCGGCTATTACCTCTCGCTCGCGCTCGGCTCGGTGATGAATTTTGCCGAGAGCCCGGAGACGGTGCCGGACAATCTGCGCGAGGTGCAGCCGACCGCGTTCCTCGCCGTGCCCCGGATCTGGGAGAAGTTCTATTCCGGCATCACCATCGCGCTGAAGGACGCGACGCCGTTCCAGAACTGGATGTACGCCCGGGCGCTTGCGATCGGCAACCGGATGACCGAGTGCCGGCTGGAGGGCGAGACGCCGCCGCTGTCGCTGCGGCTCGCCAACCGCGCGGCCTACTGGCTGGTGTTCCGCAACATCCGCCGCATGCTCGGGCTCGACCGCTGCCGGATCGCGCTGACCGGCGCGGCGCCGATCTCGCCGGATCTGATCCGCTGGTATCTCGCGCTCGGCATCGACATGCGCGAGGTCTACGGCCAGACCGAGAATTGCGGCGTCGCGACCATGATGCCGGCGGAGCGCATCAAGCTCGGTTCAGTCGGCAAGGCCGCGCCCTGGGGCGAGGTGATGATCTGCCCGAAGGGCGAGATCCTGATCAAGGGTGACTTCCTGTTCATGGGCTATCTCAACCAGCCGGAGAAGACCGCCGAGACGATCGACGCGAAGGGCTGGCTGCATACCGGCGATGTCGGCGCGATCGACAATGAAGGCTACGTCAAGATCACCGACCGGATGAAGGACATCATCATCACCTCCGGCGGCAAGAACATCACGCCGTCCGAGATCGAGAACCAGCTCAAATTCTCGCCCTACGTCTCGGACGCCGTCGTGATCGGCGACAAGCGGCCCTACCTCACCTGCCTGATCATGATCGATCAGGAGAATGTCGAGAAATACGCCCAGGACCAGGACATCCCCTTCACCAATTACGCGAGCCTGTGCCGTGCCCGCGAGATCCAGGATTTGATTCAGCGCGAGATCGAGGCGGTGAATGCCAAATTCGCGCGGGTCGAGACCGTCAAGAAATTCTACCTGATCGAACGCCAGCTCACGCCCGAGGATGAGGAGCTGACGCCGACCATGAAGCTGAAGCGCAGTTTCGTGAACAAGCGCTACGCGGCCGAGATCGATGCCATGTATGGCGCGCGGGCAGTGGCATAGAGCATGATCCGCCGCGACAAACGCGCAGCGTTTGCGCGGAGATCATGCCTAAGGAGAGATGCGACGACGGACTTGGCGAAGGTGCGAGCAGGCCCGACCCTTCGCTCAACATGGGCCTTTGTAAGGAGGAGACTGCAATGTCGAAATCGCTGAAGGCGCTGGGCCTTGCGGTGAGCGCGCTGGCGCTGACCTGTCTGCCGGCCGCAGCCCAGACCAAGGTCACCAATGAAGGCATCTCGCCGACCGAGATCGTGATCGGAACGCATCAGGACCTGTCCGGCCCGATCAAGGTCTGGGGCGTTCCGGTGTCCAACGGCATGAAGATGGCGGTGGAAGAGATCAATGCCAGCGGCGGCATCAACGGCCGCAAGATCAAGATGATCCTCGAGGACAACGGCTACGATCCGAAGAAGGCCGTGCTGGCCTCGCAGAAGATGGTCGAGCGCGACAAGGTGTTCGCGATGATCGGCCCGATGGGCTCGCCGACCGTGCTGGCCGCGCAGGACATCCTGTTCGATGCCGGCGTGCTGCAGCTGTTCCCGCTGACCGCCGCCGAGTTCACCTTCAAGTTCGATCCCGCCAAGCCGCAGGAGCGGCTGAAGTTCAACAACCTCTTGCCCTATGTCGAGAGCACGCGCGCCGCGCTCAAATACATGATGGACTGGAAGAACTTCAAGAAGCCCTGCATCATGCACCAGGACGATGAGTACGGCAAAAACGTGCTCGACGGCTTCACTCAGCAGCTCGGTGCGATGAAGGTGCAGCCGGCCTCGGTGACGAGCTACAAGCGCGGCGCCTCCGACTTCTCGGCGCAGGTCGCCAAGATGAAGTCCGACGGCTGTGACCTCGTCGTGCTCGGCACCGTGATCCGCGAAACCATCGGCGCGATGAACGAGGCGAAGAAGCTCGGCTGGGACGTGACCTTCCTCGGTGCTACCCCGACCAACGTGCTCGAAGTGCCGGCGCTCGGCAAGGAAGCCGTCGAAGGGCTCTATGCCGCCTCAGGCTTCGAGATTCCCTACGAGGACACGGCCAAGGGCAAGGTCAAGGACTGGCTGGTCAACTACAAGAAGATGTTCAACACCGACGCCAACACCCAGGCGATCATCGGCTATAACGCGGTGATGACCTTCGCCTTCTACGCACAGAAGGCCGGCAAGGATCTCTCCGGCCAGAAGATGCTTGACGCGCTGGAGTCGGGCGACAAATTCCTCGACATCTTCAGCTCGCCGCCGACCAAGTTCTCCAAGACCGATCATCTCGCCAACACCATCACGCAGGTGCAGCAGGTCAAGGGCGGCCGCTGGGTGCTGGTGAAGGACAATTTGATGTTCTGAGCGGTCCAGCCGTCGGGATAACCGTCATTGCGAGCCACCGGGCCGGCCAACGGCCGGACCCGTTGGCGCCTCGTAATGACGGAAACGAGTTTCGATCGCCTGGTTCAATGCGTCCGCGCCGGCCGCCACGCGGCCTCGGCGACGAGCGGCGCATCGACATATCGGCTGACGCCATGCTGGTCGATCACGAAGGTCGGCCGAAAACTCCTGATGTCGGCGTCCTCGATCATCGCCATGCGGCGGTTGTCGAGCGTCAGCCAGCGGCCGTCGAGCCGCGCCGCGACCACGGCATGGTCCTCGCCGCCGATGAGGTCATGCATGACGACGATCCGAATGTCTTCGGGCGCGACGCCGGCGATGCGCAGCGCCACGAATTTCGCGATCGCATAGTCCTCGCAATCGCCGCTGCCGCGGGCAAAGGTAGCGAGCGGCGTCGCCCAGACGTCGGGCTCGCCATAGGTCGTAAGATCGTTACCCGGGCGGATCGCGAGGTTGATCGCGCGGTTGATCGCACCGAGCCGGGCGCGGCCGTCACGCGCCCGTCCGGCATCGACGATCGCCAAGAACCGCAGCGCCTCCGGCGATGCGCAACCGGTGCGGTCGCCTTCACAGATGGCGAGTTGCACCAGCTCGTCGGCGAGCTGGCGCTGCACGCCGGCCCATTTGTCATGCAGGCCGCCGTCGGCCAGCAGGCTGGTCGCCAGGCCAAACGGCTCGGTCGATTGTCTGAACAGCGTTGCCGGGCCGGGCGAAAGCAGCGAGGCGGCATTGAGCTCGGCGACCGGCGCGGCCAGCGCCAGGCCGACGCCGAGCATGACGGTGCGCAGCGCAAATGAGCGAAGCGAGAATCCCATGTGACACCCCCTGTCCGCTCTTCGGCGGGTGGATGCTGCACCGCGCACGCGACCGGATCGTTTCATGCCGTCCAGCATGGCAAGCGATCCGTTCGAATCGATTTAAGATGTGGGGAAACCGGACAAGAGGCTGAAGGGCGCGTGGGCCGGGTCCCGAAAACTTTACCGGTTTGTGAAACGAACCGGCGAACCTTTATCCACCGTCTTCCGTCTCATGCTTGCCTCCTGGTTAACCGGCCGGTCCGCGCGCGGGACTGCTGTGATTTGTAAGCTAACTCACAGCTTTGGCCGGGAATTTGGAGTCAAATGCCCTCTCGGGGCTGCGGGGAAATAGAGGCAAGTACAGAAATGCCGGTCAATACCACGAATACGTGGTCAAATACGTATCTTGGCTGCAATCCCACCTTATGCTACCGTCACACAAATCAGAACTACACGACTCATACAAGAGTGAGCCAAGTCACACCCGCTCAAACGGCGCGATCGAAGCACCTTGCGCAAGCAAAGGACAGTTTCGCCGAGCTTTATCCGATGATATGCAGGCAAAATCGTTCGGATATTCTTGAGTCATTAACCTTTGTGGTGCGGTGATCCGCAGTGAACTTTGTCGAGAAATTCGACGGCCTTTTGCCGAACACGGACGCTTATGCCCGTGGATCGGTTCATGTCGACAGCGTTTCCACGCACGCGCCGCGCGGCGCGATCACCGTCGACGACGGGCAATTGCTGTTCACCGGCGACTTCAAGCGGACCGGGCTCGACCTCGTCATCGCGAAGGATGATCGGGAACTCGTCCTCCACGACTACTTCAAGGGCGAGAAGCGCGCGGCGCTGGCGTCGCCCGATGGCGCGCATCTCACCGGCGACCTCGTCAACGCGCTCACCGGCTACACCCAGTATGCCCAGGCCGGCGGCGCGGCCGAACCGGCCAAGATCATCGGCCATGTCACCAAGCTGACGGGCAGCGCCACCGCCGTCCGCAACGGCGTCGCGATCGTCCTGAACCAGGGCGACAACGTCAACAAGGGTGACGTTGTGCAGTCCGGCAGCGACTCGACGCTCGGCATCACCTTCATCGACGGCACCGTGTTCGGTCTCGGACCGAACGCCAAGATGGTGCTGAACGAGATGATCTACGACCCGAACGGGTCGAGCAATTCGTCGCTGATGAGCCTCGTCTCGGGCACGATCTCCTTCGTTGCCGGTGCGACCGCCAAGCACGGCGACATGAAGGTCGATACGCCGGTCGCGACCATGGGCATCCGCGGCACCGCGGTGCTGGTCGAGATCGATTTCGACGTGCAGGGCTCGGGTGGCGTGCCGCCGGCCAAATTCCAGGTGCTCGTCGAGCCTGACGGGACCACCGGCTCCTACATCCTGTTCGACAAGACGACGCTCAATCCGATCGCAACCGTCGATCAGGCCGGCACCCAGACCGTCGTCAACGGCCAGGGCAGCGTCAGCTTCGTCTCGTCGGCACAGCTGTCCGCCGACGCGCAGCGGCTGATCTCGGACGTCTTCGCGCTGAAGTTCACCGACAACAACAATCCCAACACCAAGCTCACGACGAATTTCACGGACAGCGTCGTGCCGGTCACGACCACCCTCAAGCTTGCCGGCGGCGACGTGACCTTGCCGACAAGCTTTCTGCTGGCCTTGACCGGCCATGCCGGACCAGAGGCCCCCGCCAGCAAGACCGACCACGCCCCCGGGGCGCCGGCGGTCGTGACACAGAATGCGGTATTCACCGAGCAGGCCGGGCAGACCCATAGCGGACTGCTCGACACGGCGACGGGCCGGATCGCATGGGTGGACGTCAATCTCGGCGACAAGCCGAGTGCGATCGTCAGCTTTACCTCGTCCAGCTATCGGGACGCAGAGGGTAGCGACGTCACCTCGTCGCTGACGGCGGCGCAGCTTGCAGCCATCCATGCTGTCGAGGTCCCGCTGCAGCTCGTGCACGATCCGCTGAACAACAATATCGGTTCGGCGACCTGGACCTACAATATTGACGATGGCGCCTTCGACTTCCTGGCCGCCGGCGAAACGCTGACGCTGACCTATACCGCGCGCGTGGATAACAATTACGCACCTAGCAACGAGACCGCGTTCAGGACATTCACCGTCACGATCACCGGCACCAACGACACGCCAGTCGTGACATCCTCGGCGCAGCTCGGCTCGATCACCGAGCTCGCAGCGACGACGAACTCCGCCGTGCCGGATGCGGTGCACGGCACGTTGACGTTCACCGATACGGACCTGACCGATACGCATTCGGTCACCATCACCGGCGTCACCGAGGCCGGCGTCACCACCGGACTTGCCAACCATGCCACCGTGCTGAGCTGGCTGTCGCTGGGCGCGCTGGCCGATTCGACCGATGGCGTGACGGGATCGCGCGCCTGGACGTTCTCGGCCGCCGACAGGAGTTTCGACTATCTCGCCGTAGGCGAGACGCTGACGCTGACCTACACGGTCCAGATCGACGACCATCAAGGCGGCGTCGTCACGCTCCCGGTCACGATCACGATCGTCGGCACCGACGACACGCCGGTGGTCACGTCGCCGACCCAGGCGGCAGCGATCACGGAACACGTCGGGACGACCGGCTCGGCAATATCAGATGCCGCGTCCGGGACGGTGACCTTCACCGACGTCGATCTCAGCGACACCCACAGTGTCACCGTGGCCGGCGTCACCGGAACGGGCGTCACCGCGGGCCTTCCCAATCAGGCGACGATGCTGAGCTGGCTGTCGCTCGGTACGCTGGCGGATTCGACCGGCGGCGTGACCGGATCGAGCCATTGGACCTTCTCGGCGGCCGACAGGAGTTTCGACTATCTCGCCGCCGGCGAGAAGCTGACGCTGACCTACCTGATCCAGGTCGATGACCATCATGGCGGGGTCGTCACCCAGCCCGTGACGATCACCGTCACCGGCACCAATGACACGCCGACGTTTGCGTCGGCGCCGGGGACCGCCGCGATTCCCGAGCAGCCGGACGAGACGGGTTCATCCAAGCCGGACGGCGCAACGGGCGCGGTGACGTTCGCGGACGTCGATCTCAGCGACATCCACACCGTGTCCATCACCGGTGTCGCGGAATCCGGGACCACCACCGGTCTCCCCGAGGACGAGTCCACCGTCCTGAACTGGCTCTCGCTGGGGACGCTGGCCGATTCGACCGGCGGGGTCACCGGATCCCAGTCCTGGGCCTTCTCGGCCGCCGATCGGAATTTCGACTATCTCGCCGTAGGCGAGACACTGACGCTGACCTATACGGTCGAGGTCAACGATCATCATGGCGGCGTCATCAGCCAATCGGTGACGATCACGATCACTGGCAGCAACGATACGCCAGTCGTCACCTCGGGGGCGCAGTCGGCGACCATCCCCGAACTGCCCGACACCACGGATTCGTTGAAGCCGGACGGCGCGACGGGCACCGTGACGTTCACCGACGCGGACCTCAGCGACACCCACGGCGTGACGATCATCGGCGTTGCCGAAGCCGGCTCGACCACGGGCCTCCCCGAGGACGAATCCACCATCCTGAACTGGCTGTCGCTGGGCACGCTGACGGATACGACCGGCGGCACAACGGGGTCCTCCACCTGGACCTTCTCGGCCGCGGATCAGAATTTCGACTATCTCGCCGCCGGCGAGACGCTGACGCTGACCTACACGATCCAGATCGACGACCATCATGGCGGTGTCATCACCGAGCCGGTGACGATCACGATCAACGGCGCCAACGACGCGCCGACGCTCGCCGACGTCAACGCCGGCACGCTGACCGATACCGCCGCCGATGACACGTTCAGCGCGCTCACCGGCGCACTCCACGGCCACGATGTCGATCACGGCGAGACCGCGACGCTGACCTATGCCGCGCTCAACTCGGACCACGTTGCGGTCAACTCGCCGATCGCGGGCCTCTACGGCTCGCTCACGGTCAATGCGGACGGCACCTACAGCTATGTTCCGGACGCCGCCGCGATCAACGCGTTGGCCAAGGGCAACTATACCGACACGTTCACCGTCGAGACGATCGATGCACATAACGCCGTCGGGACGGCGACGCTGACGATCGACGTCGTCGGCGCCAACGACGCGCCCGTGATCCACGCCGACAACGTCAGCATCACCGAAAATCGCGACGGGACCGAGACGATCTCCGGCCTGACGGTGACCGATGCCGATGCGACATCGGACGAGATCTTCACCGTGGCGGCCACGCCGACGGCCGGTTCGGGCAGCAGCGTCACGCCGCCGTCGCAGGAAGGGCTGCTCTCCGGCATCAACACCGCGCTCGGGACGCCGGGCCTCATCTACAACCCCGGCCAGACGCCGCCGGCGACCGACAAGATCGCGCTCGCCGTGACCGACGGCCATGGCGCAACCGACACGGTCAACCTGATCTTCAACGTCCAGCAGGATCCGCCCCAGCCGGTGACGCTGACCGGCACCAGCGACAAGGACGTGTTTTTCGGATCTAGCTTTCAGGACAAGTTCGTGTTTGACCAGAATTTCAACCACGATACGATCGTGAACTTTACGCCCGGCCTCGACCAGATCGACCTTTCGGCGATCCTGTCGACCGGCGGTATCGATCCCGATACCTGGATCAGCGAGCACGTCACGCAATCGCCGACCAACGCCGCGGATACCCTGATCACGGTCGACAGCGCCGACACCATTACGCTTCGCAACGTCACGCCCGCGCAGCTCAGCCACAACGACTTCCTGCTTCACGTGACCTGACGGACGTGCGGCCGTACCGCCATTGGCGGCGCGCCTGGCCGGGCCGTTTGTGCACCGCGGGTGCTTGTTCGATTGGAACAATGCTCCGCGCGTGATATCCAGAGGGCATGAGACGGCTGAAGGCGATACGACGGTGGTTCGGACGGCGCTTCGGTTATGCGCGGCTGGTCTGCGTGGTGCTTTTGATCGGTATCGCGGCGCTGCGGGTGATGGACCCGGCTCCGGTGCAGGAGCTGCGGGTCAGGACGTTCGATACCTTCCAGTTGATCGAGCCCCGCAAGAAGACCGCGCGTCCCGTCACCATCGTCGACATCGACGAGAAGAGCCTCGCCGATCCCCGGCTCGGGCAGTGGCCCTGGCCGCGGACGCGGATCGCCGAGATCGTCACCAATCTCACCAGGCTCGGCGCCGTCGTGATCGCATTCGACGCGGTGTTCGCCGAGCCGGACCGTCTCAACCCTGACATCGCAGCCGATACGTTCGGCAATCTCGACGAGGAGATGCGCGCCAGGCTCAGGCAGCTTCCGAGCAATGACAGCATCCTCGCCGAGGCCATCAGGAACTCGCGCGTCGTGCTCGGCGAGTCCGGCGGTCCCAATGTGCGCGCCGACCTCAACGAGAAGCTCCCGGTCACCGGACTGGCGATGCTCGGCGAGGCGCCGCAGCGCTTCATGTTCGAGTTCGTCGGCCTGCTGCGCAACGTGCCGGTGCTCGAGGAGGCCGCCGCCGGCCGCGGCCTGTTCACGATCAGGCCGGAACGCGACGGCATCGTGCGCCGCGTGCCGATGATGATGGTCGCCCAGGGCGTCACCATGCCGTCGCTCACCTTCGAGATGCTGCGGGTGGCGAGCGGCGCGGGCACCATCCTGATCAAGACCGACGAGGCCGGCATCAAGAGCCTCGGCGTCAAGGGCTTCACGATCCCGACCGATCTCAACGGCCAGCTTTGGATCCGCTACGCGCGCCGCGATCCCTCGATCTATGTCCCCGCCATCGACGTGCTGGAGGGGCGTGTCGCGCCGGAAAAGATCGCCGGCAAGCTCATCCTGATCGGCACCTCCTCGATCGGGCTGAACGACATCAAGACGACGCCGGTCACGCCCGCGATGCCCGGTGTCGAGATTCACGCCCAGGTGCTGGAGAGCGCGCTGACCGGCGACGTTGTTGCGCAGCCCAATTACGGCATCGGCATCGAATTCTTCGCCGCGCTGATCATGGGGCTGCTGGTGATCGCCTTCGCGCCGAAATTCGGACCGGTCACGCTCGTCGTTGTCGGCGGGATGTTCGCCTCGGTGCTGATCGGCACGTCCTGGTATTTCTACTCCCAGCATCGGCTGCTGATTGATTTCACCTATCCGCTGATGTCGACCACGGCGATCTATCTGACGCTGATCTTCTCCGCCTTCGTGCGCGAGCTGCACCAGCGCCGGCAGATCAGGTCGCAGTTCGTGCAGTACATGTCGCCCGCGCTGGTCGAGCAGCTTGCTAATGCGCCGGAACGGCTCGTGCTCGGCGGCGAGGAACGCGAGATGACCATCATGTTCTCGGACATGCGCGGCTTCACCTCGATCTCGGAAACCTACAAGAGCGATCCGCAGGGCCTCACGCAGCTGATGAATCGCTTTCTCACACCGCTTACCAACGCGATTCTCGCCCGCAAGGGCTATATCGACAAATACATGGGCGACGCCATCATGGCGTTCTGGAACGCGCCGCTCGACGACAAGCAGCACCACCTCAATGCCTGCGACGCCGCGCTCGACATGCTGGAGCGCGTCGACGAACTTAACCAGGAACGCGAGCTGGAAGCGCAGGAGGGCGGCCACGTCTATGTGCCGCTCAACATCGGCGTCGGTCTCAACACCGGCAGCTGCGTGGTCGGTAACATGGGTTCCGATCTCAAGTTCAATTATTCGGTGTTGGGCGACAGCGTCAATCTGGCCGCGCGCCTGGAGGGGCAGTCCAAGGAGTACGGCTTCCCGATCATCGTGGGATCGAAGACCGCGCTCGAGGTGAAGGAGAAGTTCGCGATCCTCGAGCTCGACTTCATCATGGTCAAGGGCAAGAAGGAACCCGAGGTGATCTATGCGATTGCCGGCCGCGAGGACGTTGCGCAATCGGGCCGCTTCCAGCGGCTGCGCAACCTGACCATCGAGATGCTCGCCTGCTACCGCGGCCGCGATTGGGACGGCGCGCTGGCCGCGATCGAGCGCGGCCGCAAGACCGACGAGGCGCAGACGCTGCAATACTTGTATCGCCTCTATGAGGCGCGCATCCGCGCCTTCCAGAAAGAGCCGCCGCCGCAGGATTGGGACGGCGCATTTGCGTTGACGACGAAATAGGCGCCAGATTCACTGTCGTCCCGGGCAAGCGAAGCGCGACCCGGGACCCATACGCCGCGGCCGGCGTAACGGGCACGCGGCCGGACGGCTTTCCAACAACACCCATTCGCGGTTATGGGTCCCGGCTCCCGTGCGCAATTGCGCACTAAAGCGTGATGGCATTAAGTTCGATAGCCTGAATTTTTCAGTAATTGGCGCATTCCTCGGGGGTGAAGGCGTCGAGTGCGTGGCCGATTGCGGCGCAGACCGCGTCGACGGTTCGCGCGGCAGCTTTGCGGAGCAGATGCTTGAGCTTGGCAAAGACCTGTTCGATCGGGTTCAGGTCGGGCGAGTATTTGGGCAGGAAGAAGAGTTTGGCGCCGACCGAACGGATGAGTTGGCGAACTGCTTTGCTCCTGTGGCTACCGAGGTTATCCAAGACGACGATATCGCCGGATCGAAGGACAGGCAGAAGAACCTTCTCGACATAGGTGCGAAAGCTCACGCCATCGATCGGCCCCTCGATGAACCATGGCGCATCGATCCGGTCATGGCGCAGGGCCGCCAGGAAGGTCATGGTCTTCCAGCGACCGTGGGGAACCGTGGCAGGAAGTCTGTGCCCGCGCGGTGCCCATCCACGCAAAGGCGCCATATCGGTTCTGGTCCATGTCTCGTCGATGAAGACGAGCCGCTCAGCTTCGACGCGCCCTTGATATTTTGTCCACTGGGCTCGCCGCCGCGCGACCGCGGGTCGATCCCGTTCGCCAGCCGCCACGCTTTTTTTTGAAGCTTAGCTTCTCGGCATGCACGAAGTCCCACACCGAGTGATAGTCGACCTTCAGGCCGCGTCCAGCAAGCTCGGCAACGAGCCCCCGTATAGTGAAATCGCCGTCCTTGATCCGCTGCGACAGCCAAGCCGCGTGGTCTCCCGAAACCGCCCTCGGCTTATGACCGCCCATCTGGCCAGGCTCAACGCTGCCGGTCTCCTCGACCCGCTGCATCCAACCGATTGCGGTGCTGATCGCGACCCCAAACTGCTTGGCCGCCTGATTGCGAGACATCCCGCCCTCGATCGCCGACACGACTCGCTTGCGAAGATCCAGAGAATAAGGCTTGCCCATCCATGCTGGCCTCCAACCCAGTCAGCATGGTGAATCAGAAACACACCGATTTGGGAATCCCAAATCGATTCAACCTAACCCCATCCCGCTCTAGGCCGGGACGACGGCAGAGAGATCTACTCCAGTCCGATCTGCGTCAGATCCTGAAACCAGTGCTGCGCCTGCACGAATGTCTTCACCTTCGGCGACAGCGCGTGCGGATTGGTGTCGTGCACCACCCACACCAGCGCGGCATCGTCGACGATCAGCGCGTGCGCCTGCGCCAGCAGCGCGTCCTGTTTCGCGGTATCGAAGGTCTGCTTGGCCTCGTCGATCAGCGCGTCGACCTTCGGGTTCTTGTAACCGCCCCAGTTGACGCCGACCGGAGCGACCTGGCCGGAATGGAAGAACCGCACGATGGCGTACAGCGGGTCCGACGTCACGTAGGCGATGTTGTTGGCGGTGATGCCGGCGTTCATCTCGTCGGCCGCGCCCTTGCGCCAGTGGGTATAGAGCGTCTCGAGCTCGACCACCTTGAAGTCGACATCGATGCCGATCTCCTTGAAGCTCTGCTGCAGGAACTCGTTCATCGGCAGCGACAGCATCTGCCCGGTGCCGCCCTGGGCGATGATGAAGGTCGTCTTCAACGGCTTGTCCTTGGAATAGCCGGCTTCCTCCACCAGCTTCTTGGCGGCCGCGAGGTCGTATTTCAGTTCGAAGCCCGGCTTGCCGAACCACGGGCTCGACGGGTCGACCTGGCCCTTGGCGGGCTTTGCCAGCCCGTTCATCAGGGCAACCACCGCGTCGCGGTCGATCGCGAGGTTGAGCGCCTTGCGCAGGCGGATGTCGGTCCAGGGCGAACCGGGCAGCACGCTCAGATGATAATTCCAGACATGCGGCGTCACGTTGTCGACGATCTTCATGCCGGCGGCCTTGAGCTGCGGCACGGCGTCGGGTGCCGGCGTCTCGATCAGGTCGACCTGGCCTGCCAGCAACGCGTTGGTACGCGTCAATGCCTCCGGCATCGGGATCAGGATCATCTTGTCGACCTTCGCAAGCCGCTTCTTGTCCCAATAGTCCGGGTTCTTGGTCAGCTCGGCGAGTTCGCGCGGCACAAGTTTCGTCAGCTTGAACGGGCCGGTGCCGGAGGGCTGGCTGGCGAATTTGTCCCAATCCTTGCCAAGTTTTTCATATTGCGCGGGGCTCGAGACCAGGAACCAGAGCATCTGGTAGGGGAAGAAGGAGTCGACCGTCTTTGTCGTGATCTCGATGGTCGAGTCGTCGATCTTGGCGTAGCTCGCAACCGAGGGCAGGCGGGTCTTGACCTGCGCGCTCTGCCGCTTGTCGAATTGCGGTGCCTTGTCGTTCAGCACCTTGTCGAGATTCCAGATCACGGCGTCGGCGTTGAAGTCGCTGCCGTCGTGGAATTTGACGCCCTTGCGCAGCGTGAAGCGCCACTTGGTCTTGTCGGTGTCGTCGACCTTCCATTCGGTCGCGAGTCCCGGCACCAGCTTGCCCGGCCGGTCGGCAACATCCATCTCCCAGGCAACCAGCGGATCGTAGATCGTGTAGGCCGTGAATTGATAGGCGCCGGCGCCGCGATCGGGCTGACCGGTCGTCAGCGGAATGTCGGCCATCGAAATGCCGTAGCGCACAATGGACTCCGCCCGCGCAGACAGGGCAGGCCAGCCCGCGGTCAGGGCAAGCGCCATTGCTGCCATCAGGATCGAATTGCGCGCACGCATATAAAGGCTCCATTGGTGGGAAGTCGGAACCAAATCCTGCAAGCGTGATGCCAGAATAGGCACTATTGCTCCGTCTTAGTCTAAGGTGGGAAGAAATGACGTGCCCAGCGGTTATTTGCTGAAGAACTATTCCCCTTGGCACAGGCATTGCATACGCTTTGCCCAAGAAATAATCACCAAAACGTCACCAGACTCGAAGGGGCTGCTCAGATGCGTAACAGGAAGACCAATGCGACAGCGATCATGCTGGCGCTCGCGATTGCTGCCGGTATGCCGGCGATCGCCCGTGCCGAGACCGTGCTGCGTATTGGGATGACGGCTGCCGATATTCCGCGCACGCTCGGGCAGCCTGATCAGGGGTTTGAGGGCAATCGCTTCACTGGGCTCACGATGTATGACGCGCTGACGATGTGGGACCTGTCGTCGTCGGACAAGGCGAGCGCGATGATTCCGGGCCTCGCCACCGAATGGAAGGTCGACGATTCCGACAAGACCAAGTGGGTGTTCAAGCTGCGTCCCGGCGTCGCCTTTCACGATGGTTCGCCGTTCAATGCCGATGCCGTGGTCTGGAATGTCGACAAGGTTCTGAAGCAGGCCGCGCCGCAATATGATGCGAGCCAGGTCGGCGTCACCGCTTCGCGGATGCCGACGCTGGTCTCCGCGCGCAAGATCGACGACATGACGGTGGAGTTGACCACCAAGGAGCCGGACAGCTTCCTGCCGATCAATCTCACCAATCTGTTCATGGCGAGCCCGACCAAGTGGCAGCAATTCTACGACAAGGCCGAAGGCGCCGACGCAAAGGCGAAGTCGCAGGCCGCATGGGCCGCGTTCGCCAAGGACGCGTCGGGCACCGGCCCCTGGAAGATGTCGAGCTTCACCCCGCGTGAGCGGCTCGAACTGGTGAAGAACGAGAACTATTGGGACAAGGCCCGCGTGCCGAAGGTCGACAAGATGGTGCTGCTGCCGATGCCGGAGGCCAATGCCCGCACCGCGGCGCTGCTGTCGGGGCAGGTCAACTGGATCGAGGCGCCGGCGCCGGACGCGCTGCCCGAGATCAAGCAGCGTGGCTTCACTCTCTATTCCAACGAGGAGCCGCATGTCTGGCCGTGGCAGTTCTCCCGTGTCGAGGGCTCGCCGTGGAACGACATCCGCGTCCGTAAGGCGGCCAATCTCTGTATCGATCGCGAAGGGCTGCGCGACGGCCTGCTCGCGGGCCTGATGGTGCCGGCGACCGGTACGTTCGAGCCCGGCCATCCGTGGCGCGGCAATCCGACCTTCCAGATCAAGTACGACAAGCCGGCCGCCCAGAAGCTGATGCAGGAGGCAGGCTTCGGTCCGAACAAGAAGCTGACGGTCAAGATCCAGACCTCGGCATCGGGCTCGGGCCAGATGCTGCCGCTGCCGATGAACGAATATCTGCAGCAGGCTTTGGCCGAGTGCTACTTCGATGTGCAGCTCGACGTTATCGAGTGGAATACGCTGTTCACCAACTGGCGGCGCGGCGCCAAGGATCCGTCGGCCAACGGCTCGAATGCGACCAACGTGACCTATGCGGCGATGGATCCGTTCTTCGCGCTGGTGCGCTTCCTGCAATCGGGCATGGCGCCGCCGGTCTCGAACAATTGGGGCTTCAACAACAACCCGAAGTTCGACGAACTGGTGAAGAAGGCCCGCCAGACCTTCGACCCCGCGGCCCGCGACGCCGCGCTCGCCGAACTGCATGCCGCCTCGGTCGACGATGCGGCCTTCCTGTATGTTGCGCACGACGTCGCGCCGCGCGCCATGAGCCCGAAGATCAAGGGCTTTGTGCAGCCGAAGAGCTGGTTCGTCGACTTCTCGCCGGTCTCGATCGTGCCGTGAGGATTGGTTTGGCGCGCTGTCTCGTTCCCTCCCCCCTTGTGGGGTAGGGGAATCGCATATGGCTCAGGAGGGGTGTTGCCAAGCGGTTGGAACTGGATTCTTTGGGGGTCTCTCGATTGTCGAGGGAGACCCAAATGCGCAAACTCAGGCGCCTGTTTCGACCGCTCAAGGATCCACGCGCCGGCAACACGCGACACGATTTGTTGGAGATCCTCGTCATTGCCTTGGCGGCGACGCTGGCCGGCGCCAAGACCTGCACCGAGTTCGAGTTCTTCGGCAAAGGCCGAGAGCAGCTGTTGCGGAAGTTCCTGGAGCTTGGACACGGTATTCCTAGCCACGACACGTTCAGCAACGTCTTCCGCGTGCTGGACCCGAAGGGTCTGGAAGCGGTTTTGCGTAAGTTCAGCAAGAGCTTCGGCGTCAAGGGCGTGGTCAGCATCGACGGCAAGGCGTTGCGCGGAGCCTTCACGCGTGGCCGGCGGGCTACGCCGCTACATATGGTCAACGTCTGGGCGGCAGGCACGCGCATGGCGTTGGCGCAGAGAAAGGCTCCCAATCGCAACGAGATTGCCGGCGCTCTCGAAGTCCTCGCCCTGCTCGATCTGGATGGTGCTCTTGTCACCGCCGACGCCTTGCATTGCCGGCCCGACACGGCGCAGGCCATCCGCGATCGGAAGGGCCACTATGTATTGGCCATCAAGAGTAATCGCGGCCGGCTCTTCAAAGCCGTCAAGGCGCTGCTCGATACGGCCCGGAAGCCAGCGCGGGCGAGCCAGCGAAGGACATCGGCCCACGGCCGCATCGAGCGCCGGCAGGCCATCGTCGTGCCGGCCCCAGACTTGGCAAAGCAATACAGCTTCCCTGCTATCGCTGTCGTCGGTCGCATCGATAGTTGGCGCGCCAAGGCCGGCAAGACAGCCAAACACACGGCCCGATACTTTCTGGCCTCACGCCGGTTGTCGGCCAAGAAGCTGCTCGAGGCCGTCCGCGCCCACTGGGGTATCGAGAACAACTTGCATTGGGTTCTCGACGTTCTGTTCGACGAAGACGCCTGCCGTAGCCGCAAGGGCCATGCCGCCGGAAATCTTGCCGCCATCCGAAAGCTGGCACTTAACGCTCTACAAGCCACGCCAGGTCCCACGCGCACCAGCCACAAAATGCTCCAGGCCAGATGGAATAACGACTTCCTTCTCTCCGTCCTCGCCCATATGCGATAGCCCTACCTTGTGGGGGAGGGTTAGGGAGGGGCGTAGCCACACCCACCGACCTCGCGCCACCCCCTTCCCCAACCCCTCCCCACAAGGGGGAGGGGAGCCCTAGCATCTCGTTGCGCTCGAAAACGCCAGGTATCTCGTGTTCGCCTATACGTCCAGACGGATCGTCTACGTCATTCCGATCGTGCTCAGCGTTGCGCTGGTGTGCTTCCTCCTCGTGCACATCACGCCCGGCGATCCCCTGGTTGCGGTGCTGCCGGCCGATGCCTCGCAGGAGCTCGCCGCGCAATTGCGCGCCGCCTACGGCTTCGATCGGCCGCTGCCCGTGCAATTCGGCCTGTGGCTGTGGCGCGCGATCCACGGCGATCTCGGCAATTCGATCGCAACCGGCCGTCCCGTCCTGACCGAGGTGCTGCGCGCGGTCGGCAACACCGTGATGCTGGCGATCGCGGCTGCGATGATCGGCTTCACGCTCGGCCTGTTGTTCGGCCTGATCGCCGGTTATTTCCGCGACACCTGGGTCGACAAGGTCGCGACCTCCTTTGCCATCGCCGGCGTCTCGCTGCCGCATTACTGGCTCGGCATGGTGCTGGTCATCATCTTCTCGGTGCAGCTCAACTGGCTGCCCGCGGTCGGCGCCGGGCCCGGCGGCTCCGGCGCCTGGGCGTGGGACTGGGAGCATCTGCGCTACCTGGTGCTGCCCGCGATCACCACCTCGGTGATCCCGATGGGTATCGTCACCCGCACCGTCCGGGCATTGACCGGCGATATCCTGAGCCAGGATTTCGTCGAGGCACTGCGCGCCAAGGGGCTGCGCGAGACCGGGGTCTTTCGCCATGTCATCAAGAACGCGGCGCCGACCGCGCTCGCGGTGATGGGACTTCAGCTCGGTTACATGCTCGGCGGCTCGATCCTGATCGAGACGGTGTTCTCCTGGCCGGGCTCGGGCCTGCTGCTGAACTCGGCGATCTTCCAGCGCGATCTGCCGCTGCTGCAGGGCACGATCCTGGTGCTGGCGCTGTTCTTCGTGCTGCTCAACCTCCTGGTCGACATCGCGCAGGCCGCGATCGATCCGCGCATCAAGCGGAGCTAACCATGAGCGCGATGAGCGATACCGCATTGCAGGCCGCCCCCGCGACCAAGGCGCGTGGCTACTGGGCGACCGTTGGGCGCCGCATCAGGCGCGACAAGGTCAGCATGGCCTGCGCCATCATCCTGGTGCTGATCTTCGCCTCCGCGTTGCTGGCGCCATGGCTGCATCTCGCCGATCCCTATCAGGGCTCGATGATCCGCCGCCTCCGCCATATCGGTACGCCGGGCTATCCGCTCGGCACCGACGAACTCGGCCGCGACATGCTGGCGCGGCTGATCTATGGCGGGCGCCTCTCGCTGGTGATCGGCATCCTGCCGGTGATCCTTGCCTTCGTGATCGGCACCTCGCTCGGCCTCGTCGCAGGTTACGTCGGCGGCAAGCTCAACACCGCGATCATGCGCACCGTCGACGTATTCTACGCCTTCCCTTCGGTGCTGCTGGCGATCGCGATCTCCGGGGCGCTCGGCGCCGGCATCACCAATTCGATCGTGTCGCTGACCATCGTGTTCGTGCCGCAGATCACCCGCGTCGCCGAGAGCGTCACCACCGGCGTGCGCAACATGGATTTCGTCGAGGCGGCGCGCGCCTCCGGCGCCGGTCCGTTCACCATCATGCGCGTGCACATGCTCGGCAATGTGCTCGGCCCGATCTTTGTCTATGCCACCGGCCTGATCTCGGTGTCGATGATCCTCGCCGCCGGTCTCTCCTTCCTCGGGCTCGGCACCAAGCCGCCGGAGCCGGAATGGGGCTTGATGTTGAACACGCTGCGCACCGCGATCTATGTCAATCCATGGGTTGCCGCGCTGCCCGGCGCGATGATCTTCGCGGTCTCGATCTGCTTCAATCTGCTGAGCGACGGCATGCGCAGCGCCATGGACATCAGGAACTAAGGCATGATCCGGAAAAGTGTGAAGCGGTTTTCCGAGAAGATCATGCCCAAACAAGGAGCTAAAGCGCGATGACGATTCAACCCCATCTCATCGCGCTTTAGTGCGATGAGCGACGCCAATCTCTCAGCCGACATGCTGGAGCCGGTCGCCGACATCGGCGGCGCCGCGCAGCCGCTGTTGCAGGTCAAGGGACTGACAAAACACTTCCCGGTGCGCGGCGGACTGTTCAGCCCGCGCAAGACCGTGCGCGCCGTCGACGACGTCACTTTCGCGGTCATGAAGGGCGAGACCGTCGGCATCGTCGGCGAGTCCGGCTGCGGCAAGTCGACCACCGCGCGGCTGTTGATGCATCTGATGACCCGCGATGCCGGCGACATCGTCTATGACGGAATGCAGGTCGGCCCGTCGCTGTCGCTGCGCGACCTGCGCCGCGGCATGCAGATGGTGTTTCAGGACAGCTACGCCTCCCTCAACCCGCGCCTCACCATCGAGGAATCGATCGCGTTCGGGCCCAAGGTGCACGGTATGGTCGACGGCGCGGCGCGGGCGCTGGCGCGCGAGCTGCTCGGCAAGGTGGGCTTGCGGCCGGAGATCTTCGCCAACCGCTATCCGCACGAGGTGTCCGGCGGCCAGCGCCAGCGCGTCAACATCGCCCGCGCGCTTGCGTTGTCGCCGCGGCTCGTGATCCTCGATGAAGCGGTCTCCGCGCTCGACAAATCGGTCGAGGCGCAGGTGCTCAATTTGCTCGCCGACCTGAAGCGCGAATTCGGCCTGACTTATCTGTTCATCAGCCACGATCTCAACGTCGTCCGCTACATCTCCGACCGCGTGTTGGTGATGTATCTCGGCGAGGTCGTCGAGCTCGGCCCGGTCGATGCGGTCTGGGACGCGCCGGCGCATCCCTATACCCGCGCGCTGCTGGCGGCGATGCCGTCATCCGATCCCGACAATCGCACCGAGGTGCCGCCGATCTCGGGCGATCCGCCCAATCCGATCGATCCGCCGCCGGGCTGCCGGTTTCACACCCGTTGCCCGTTTGCGGAGCCGCTCTGCGCAAACGACACGCCAAAACTCAGCGATCTCGATACAATGGGCCATCAAGCGGCGTGCTACATGGCCATTCCGGGTTCAGGGCACAGCCGCGCGCCGGCAAAAACAAAAGGAGAAAACGCGGCATGACCAGACCCACTCCCAAGGACGTCAAGGTGATCGCGCACGTCGTCGACGTGCCCGCCGATGACGAAACTGCCACCCGCATCGCCAATTCGATCGGGCCTGCCTTCGACGGTTTTGCACCGATCTCCGGCACGCTGCCCTTCGATCTCGAACCCGCGAGCTTCCTGCTGGCGCAGATCGCAAAGGTGTCGAAATGAGCACCGAGCCGGCCCTGATGACGCTGACTGCGGTCGCCAAGGCGATTGCCGACAAGAAAGTCTCCTCGCATGAGGTGACGCGCGCCGTGCTGCATCGCATTGCAGAGTGGCAGCCGTGCCTCAACGCCTATATGGCTGTTGAATCCGAACAGGCGCTCGCCGCCGCCACCGAGGCCGATGCCGCGCTCGCCAAGGGCAACGCGCGTGGTCCGCTGCACGGCGTGCCGCTGGCGCACAAGGACATGTATTACGACGCCGGCAAGGTCGTGACCTGTGGCTCGCTGATCCGCCGCGATTTTGTGCCCAAGACCACATCGACGGCGTTGCAGCGGCTCAAGGATGCCGGACAGGTCCGGCTCGGCTCGCTGCAGATGGTCGAGTTCGCCTACGGGCCGACCGGCCACAACGTGCATTACGGCGCGGTGCGCAATCCCTGGCATGTCGAGCACATCACCGGCGGCTCGTCGTCAGGCTCGGGCTCGGCGGTCGCCGCACGGCTGACCTTCGCGGCGCTCGGCTCCGACACCGGCGGCTCGGTGCGCATGCCCGCGCATTTCTGCGGCGTCACCGGGCTGAAGACGACGGTCGGCCGGGTCAGCCGCGCCGGCGCGATGCCGCTGTCGCAGTCGCTCGATACCGTCGGTCCGCTGGCGCAGACCGCGGAGGACTGCGCGCTGCTGCTCGGCCTGATGGCCGGCGCCGATCCGGAGGATCTCACCGCGTCGACGCAGCCGGTGCCCGACTATCTGGCTGCGACCAGACAGTCGCTGAAAGGTCTGAAGATTGGCGTGCCGACGGCATTCTATGTCGACGACCTCGATCCCGAGGTGGCGCACATCCTCGACGAGACGGTTGCCACCCTGAAGAAGGAAGGTGCCGAGATCGTCAAGGTCGAGTTATCAGATCAGCGGCAGCTCAGCGCAGCGTCGCAGCTGGTACTCGCGGCCGAGGCCGCGGCCTTCCACAAGCGCTGGATGATCGAGCGGCCGCAGGATTACGGCGGGCAAGTCCTGATGCGGCTGCAGAACGGCCTGACCATTCCCGCCGTCGCCTATCTCGAGGCGATGCGCTGGCGCGGCCCCGCGCTCGCCGCGCACAATGCGGCGGTCAGCGGCGTCGATGCCGTGATCGCGCCGTCGGCCCCGGTGCCGGCGCCGACGATCGCCGAGAGCGACGTCGGCAACGGTCCGGGCGCGGAAGCGGTGATCCAGCGGCTGACGCGGTTCACGCGGCCGGTCAATTATCTCGGCGTGCCGTCGCTGTCGATTCCGTCGGGCTTCACCAAGGCGGGTCTGCCGGTCGGCATGCAGCTGATCGGCCGCTCCTTCGAGGAAGCCACATTGCTGCGGATCGGCGCTGCATTCCAGCGCGCGACCGATTTCCACGCCAGGGTGCCCAAGCTCGCATGACCAATCTCGTCGAGATCAACAGCCTCAACATCCGCTTCACCGGCGATCGCACGGTGCATGCCGTGAACGATCTCAGCCTGTCGCTCGGCGAGGGCGAGGTGTTGGGGCTGCTCGGCGAGTCCGGCTCGGGCAAGAGCGTGACCTTGCGCGCGTTGATGCGGCTGTTGCCGAAGAAGCGCACGCAGATCTCCGGCCGCGTGACGGTGCTGGGCCGGGATGTGCTGGCGATGGATGACGAGGCGCTGTCCGCATTCCGCGGCCAGACCGTCTCGATGATCTTCCAGGAGCCGGCGCTGGCGCTCGATCCGGTCTACACCATCGGCCGCCAGATCGCGGAGACGGTGATGCGCCACGAGGGCAAGAGCGAACGCGATGCCATCGCGCGCGCGCTCGAGATGCTCGAAGTGGTGCGGATCCCCTCCGCCAAGCGGCGGCTGGAATCCTATCCGCACGAAATGTCGGGTGGCATGCGCCAGCGTGCGATGATCGCGCTGGCGCTGGCCTGCAAGCCAAAAATCCTGCTCGCGGACGAGCCGACCACGGCGCTCGATGCCACCGTGCAGATCCAGATCCTGCTGCTGCTGCGCGAGTTGCAGCGCGAGTTCGGCATGTCGGTCATATTCGTCACCCACGACATCGGCGTCGCGATCGAAATCTGCGACCGCGTCGCGGTGATGTATGCCGGCCAGATCGTCGAGCAGGGCGCCCTGCGCGACATCGTCCGCACGCCGGTTCATCCCTACGCGAAAGGCTTGCTGGCCTCGACCATCCACGGTGCGATGCGTGGCCAGCGGCTGGAAACCATCCCGGGCACGCCGCCCTCGCTCGATCACGCACCGGCCGCTTGCTCGTTCGCGCCACGCTGCAAGTTCGCCGAGCCGCGCTGCAGCGAAGGCTTGCCGCCCGGCGTGCAGGTCGCGCCCGGCCATCTGGCGCGCTGCGTCCTCGCAGAGCCGGCGGTCGCCGCGGTTTAGGAAGCGCGGGCGACCGCGTCGGCGATCCAGCGCCGCACCGCGGCAATTCGTCGGTCGCGCGCCTGTTCGGTGCGGGAGATCAGGTAGATCGTCTCGCTGGGCGCAGCCTCGAACGCGAACGGCGCCACCAGTCTCTTGCCGAAGCCCGGCCGCGCCTTGATCAGGGGGGCGATCGCGATCGCGACGCCGAGCCCGTGTTCGGCGGCCTCCAGCATCGCCGGCACGCTGTCGAGCCAGAGGTGTCCGCGTGGTGCTAGATTCGGCAGCCCGACCTGCTGCAGCCAGGCCGGCCAGGCCCGCGGCTGCGTCGTGACATGGATCAGTACCTCGCGCGGCAGGTCCTCCGGCCGCCGCAGTCCCGCCTTGACCAGCGCCGGCGCACAGACCGGCTGCCCGCGGACCCGGACCAGCGGCTCGACCTTCAGCCCGGCGGCATGCTCCCGCCCATAGCGGATCGCGACGTCGACGCGGGAGCCGGCGAAGTCGGCATATTGGTGGCCAGATTGCCCGGATGCTCAATCCTGCTCACCTCAGGGAACGCACCTTGGCCATCTTCGAACCGCTCGCCACGCCGCACCACTGGAAGCCCACCGCGCTGGCGGCGGGGCCGTTCGCAGGCCTGCAGGGCGGGGCGGTCGCGAGCCTGCTGACCGCCGAGGTCGAGGCGATGGCCGACGCGCGCAACTGGGGCACCGCGATCTCAGCGTCAGCCTGGTTCCTGCGGCCGACCCCGATGGCCGAATTGCGCACCCAAGTCACCGTCCTGACCGAGGGCGGCCGGGTCAGCGTCGTCGACAACACGCTCTGGCCGGCAGGCGAGGCGCAGCCCACCGCGACGGTGCGCGTGACGCTGCCGCGCGAACGTGCCGTCGAGGTGCCGGGCCTGGATGGAAGTGCAGGCGACCCGGTCGATCCCACGGCCTTTCCGTTGCGCAACCTGCGCGCCGTCCATGGCCATGGCCGCAGCTGGTTCATGGATACGATGGAAGCCCGTGTCGGCGGCGACGTTGCCTGGTTTCGAATGCACCATGACGTGACGACCGGTGCCGGCCCGCTGGCGCGGGTGCTCGGTCCCGCCGACTGGACCCATGGCATCGCGCGCCCAGTCCAGAACGTGGTGGCCGACCCCAATCCGAACCTTGCGGTGCAGCTGTTCAGGCCACCGCGGGGCGCGTGGATCGGTGTTCGCCCCGAGGCGCGCTGGCGCCCGGAGGCCGGGCTTGGCGTCGGCAGCGGGGTATTGCTCGATGTGGTTGGCGAGATCGGCCGGGGTCTCGATGTCGGTCATTCTCGTGCCCTTTCCGAAAACCGCACCTGTTACCGCGCCGGGTTCCGCGGCCGGTTAACCCTAATTATTCCGTCAACTGTCTGTGGGATCACAAAAATAGCCCGCGAACCATGCTCTGGTCGGCGCGACTTGAAATGGACGATGGCCGCAAACGCCTATACAAGGTGGTCATCACGTAACGCTTTTGTTTGCAGAGAACAGTTTTCATGGCAGCCGCGCCCGCTGTCCGGCGTTCCGAACTGGCTGAGGCGCTGCGCGCATGTCGCAGTGCCTTCGTCGGCGTCGGTCTCATCAGCTGCATGATCAACCTGTTGTATCTGACAGGTTCGATGTTCATGCTGCAGGTCTACGACCGCGTGCTGCCGAGCCGCAGTGTTCCGACCCTGGTCGGCCTCGTGGTCATCGCCGCGGTGCTCTACATCGCCCAGGGCGTGCTCGATCTCTTGCGCGGACGGATCCTCGGCCGCGTCGGCACCTCGCTCGACGAGGCGCTCAATGCGCGGGTGTTCGACACCATCGTGCGGCTGCCGCTGATGGCCGGCAATCGCAGCGAGGGCCTGCAGCCGCTGCGCGATCTCGACAATGTGCGCTCCTTCCTCGGCAGCATGGGTCCCGGTGCGTTCTTCGACCTGCCCTGGCTGCCGTTCTACATGGCGATCTGCTTCGCGTTCCATTGGCTGCTCGGCGTCACCGCGCTGGTCGGCGCCGTCATTCTGGTGACGTTGACGCTGATCACCGAATACATGTCGCGCTCGCCGGCCAAGGAAGCGATGTCGCTCGCGGCGCGGCGCAACGATCTCGCCGCCTCCAGCCGCCGCAACGCCGAGGTGCTCGTGGCGATGGGCATGGCTGGGCGCATGAACAAGCGCTGGAACGAGGCCAACGAGGAATATCTCTCCGGCAACCAGCACGCGAGCGACGTCACCGGCGGGCTCGGTGCGGTTGCCAAGGTGCTGCGCATGATGCTGCAGTCCGCGGTGCTGGCGGTCGGTGCCTATCTCGTGATCCACCAGGAGGCCACCGGCGGCATCATCATCGCCGGCTCGATCCTGAGCGCACGGGCGCTGGCGCCGGTCGATCTCGCGATCGCGCATTGGAAGGGCTTTGTCGCTGCGCGGCAGAGCTGGCAGCGGCTCAACCGCCTGCTGCAGCAGATTCCGGCGCGCCCCGAGCAGACGCTGCTGCAGGCGCCCGAGAAGAAGCTTTCGGTCGAGGCGGTGACCATGGTTGCGCCCGGCGACCAGCGCGCCATCGTGCAGGACATCACCTTCGCGGTCGAAGCCGGCAGCGGCGTCGGCGTGATCGGTCCGAGCGGTTCCGGCAAGTCGTCGCTGATCCGGGCGCTGGTTGGCGTCTGGGTGCCGGCGCGCGGCAAGGTACGGCTCGACGGCGCCGCGCTCGACCAGTGGTCGTCGGACGAGCTCGGGCGCCATGTCGGCTATTTGCCGCAGGACGTCGAATTGTTCGCCGGCACGGTGGCGCAGAACATCTGCCGGTTCGATCCCGACGCCAAGTCCGACGGCATCATTGCCGCGGCCAAGGAAGCCGGCGTGCACGAGATGATCATCAAGATGCGCGAGGGCTACGACACCCAGGTCGGCGAGCAGGGCACCGCGCTCTCCGCCGGTCAGGCGCAGCGCGTCGCGCTGGCGCGCGCGCTCTACGGCGATCCGTTCCTGATCGTGCTGGATGAGCCGAACTCCAACCTCGACAGCGAAGGTGACGAGGCGCTGACCCGTGCGGTGCGTGGTGCCCGCGAACGCGGCGCCATCGTCATCGTGGTCGCGCACCGGCCGGTCGGCATCGAGGGCGTCGACCAGCTGCTGGTGCTGAAGGACGGTCGCATGCAGACCTTCGGGCCGAAGGAGACCGTGCTCGCCCAGGTGCTGCAGCGCGTCGCGCCGCCGGTGCCGACGCCGATCAAGATCGTCGCCGATGCGGGGGCGGCCAAATCATGAGCGATCGCATGACCGATCAGCCGCGCAACGCACGTCTCTCGATCCGCAAGCACCTGATCGTCGGCCTCGTCGTGGTTCTGGTTCTCGGCGGCGGCGTCGGTGGCTGGGCGACCACGGTGCCGATCTCCGGCGCGCTGATCGCGCCGGGCTCGGTGGTGGTCGAGTCCAACGTCAAGAAGGTGCAGCATCCGACCGGCGGCGTGGTCGGCGAGGTCCGGGTGCGTGACGGCGACGTGGTCAAGGCGGGTGATGTCGTCGTGCGCCTCGACGAGACGGTCGTGAAGGCGAGCCTTGCGATCGTGGTCAAGACGCTGAATGGTCTCTATGCGCGCGCGGCCCGGCTCGAGGCCGAGCAGCGGGGCAACGACAAGATCGCCTTCCCGCCGCAGCTCACGGAGCAGGCCAAGGATCCCGACGTTCGCGACATCATGGCGAGCGAATCCAAGCTGTTCGAGGTGCGCGTCAACGGCCGCAGCGGCCAGAAGGCGCAGCTGCGCGAGCGCGTCACCCAGCTCAACGAGGAGATCTCCGGCCTGCAGGCGCAAGAAGCCGCCAAGGACAAGGAGATCGCACTGGTGCAGCAGGAGCTGGTCGGCGTCCGCCAGCTCTATGAGCAGCATCTGGTGCAGCTCACCCGCCTGACCACGCTGGAGCGGGACGCGGCGCGGCTCTCCGGCGAGCGCGCGCAATACATCGCCTCGCGCGCCCAGGCCAAGGGTAAGATCACCGAGACCGAGCTGCAGATCATCCAGGTCGACAAGGACATGGTCTCCGAGGTCTCGAAGGACCTGCGTGAGACCAACGACAAGATCGGCGAGTTTGTCGAACGCAAGGTGACCGCCGAAGACCAGCTTCGCCGCATCGACATCCGCGCGCCGCAGGACGGTGTCGTGCTGCAGTCGACCGTGCACACGGTCGGCGGCGTCATCACCGCAGGCGACGCCATCATGATGATTGTGCCGAAGGCCGACGATCTGTCGGTCGAGGCCAAGGTCAACCCGCAGGACATCGACAAGCTGCAGGTCGGACAGAAGACCGTGCTGCGGCTCTCCGCCTTCAACCAGCGCACGACGCCCGAGCTGAACGGCGTCGTCACCCGCGTCTCCGCCGATGTCAACACCGACCAGCGCACCGGGCAGAGCTACTACACCATCCGCGTCTCGATGCCCCCGGAAGAGGTCGCGCGCCTCGGCAGCGAGGTCAAGATCATCCCCGGCATGCCGGTGGAAGCCTTCGTCCAGACCGGCGACCGCACCATGCTGTCGTATCTGATGAAGCCGATGAGCGACCAGTTCATGCGCTCGTTCCGCGAGAAGTGAGTTTTCGCGCGCCGCATTGCTCCGCTGATTGATCGTCCACGAATCTCTCCCCCGCGTCGTCCCGGCGAAGGCCGGGACCCATTACCCCAGGAATGAGTTATGATGCAGGGTGTGGCCATAGCGCGCGACAGCAAGCGTAGCCCGGATATGAAGCGAAGCGAAATCCGGGAACACTCGCGCCGCGGACAGAGCTGCCCCGGATTGCGCTTCGCTCCGTCCGGGCTACAGGCTTCTTAACCCAAAGCGGAACTCTTTCCGCACGTCGTCCCGGCGAAAGCCGGGACCCATAACCACCGCAGGTCATTGAGGCGCACCGCTGTGGCCCCAGGCTCTTGAACGCTGGCAGTGGTGGTTATGGGTCCCGGGTCGCGCTTCGCTTGGCCGGGACGACGGTGGAAAATTATTGCGCCAAATTCCTCAGCAGCAACTCCAGCGCCGCCTTGGCGAACGCCTGCATGTTGGCCTGCCGGTCGCCGCTGGCGGTTTCCAGGGTGATGACCTGCTGCTGCGGGCCGGCGACCGCCATGCAGCTGTGACCGGCGGCATCGCCGTAGCGGTTGCCGGTCGGGCCGGCGGCGCCGGTTTCCGACAATCCCCAATCGGTCGCGAGGCGTTCGCGGATCTGGCGCGCGAGCAGCTGAGCATAGGGTTCTGACGACGAGCGGAGACCGCGCATCGCGTCGTCGGAAATGTCCATCAGCGCACGCCGCGCGTCGCGGGTGTAGATCACCCCGCCGCCGAGGAAGTAGGCCGATGCTCCGGGCACCGCGAGCAGCGATGCGGAGATCAGTCCGCCGGTGGAGGATTCCGCGACCGCAATCGTCTGCTTGTTCGCGATCAGTTTCGCGGCGACCTGCTCAGCGATGGATATGAGTGCGTTCATCGGCGCTCTTTCTCGTTATTTGCCATGAAAATCCTGTAGGGCGTTCTGCCTTCCTAGCACACCACACCGGCCTCTGCCGAGTTGCGGATCGCAGCATGGACTGCTTGAATGGCGGACAACAACCAAGCGGCGCCCGACAGTTGTTGTGAGAGCGTGCGTGCCGGAGGAAACACCATGACGTCGTCGATCGCGGGCGGCGTGGATTGCGATCTGCATCCCGCCGTGCCTCACCTCACCAGCCTGCTGCCGTACATGAACGATTACTGGCGCGACCAGGTGACGACGCGCGGCATGACGGATTTGATCTCGCAATCCTATCCCACCAATTCGCCGATCTCGTCGCGGCCGGACTGGCGCCCCGCGCAGGGCAAGCCGGGCTCGAGCCTTGTCGACATGCAAAGCCAGGCGCTCGACAGGTTCGGCACCGCCTACGGCATCTGCAATCCGCTCTACGGCGTGCAGATGGTGTTCTCCGAAGACATGGCGGATGCGTTCTGCCGCGCGCTGAACGACTGGCTGGTCAACGAATGGTTCGACAAGGACGATCGCCTGCGCGGCTCGATCGTGATTCCGGTGCAGAGCACCGACAAGGCGGTCGCCGAAATCGAGCGCTGCGCGCGGGACAAGCGCTTCGTGCAGGTGCTGATGCTCGTGATGGGCGACATGCCGCTCGGCAAGCGTCACTATTGGCCGATCTACGCGGCGGCGGAACGGCACGGCCTGCCGATCGGCATCCATGCCGGCAGCGCCTATCACAATCCGCCGACCTCGGTCGGCTGGGGCTCCTACCACATCGAGGATTACGTCGCGCAGGCGCAGGCGTTCCAGACCCAGCTCACCAGCCTGATCGTCGAGGGCGTGTTCGCGCGCCATCCAGCCTTGAAGATGGTGATGCTGGAGTCCGGCTTCACCTGGCTGCCGCCGTTCCTGTGGCGGCTGCACAAGTTCTGGCGCGGCGTGCGCATGGAAACACCGTGGGTCGACCGCGCGCCTCTGGAGATTGTGCGCAGCAACATCCGTTTCTCGCTGCAGCCGGTCGACGCACCGCCGGAAGGCGACACCCTGAACCGGCTGTTCGACCATATGCAGTCGGACGAATTGATCCTATTCTCGACTGACTATCCGCATTGGCAGTTCGATGGTGACGAGGTGCTGCCGAAGGGGTTGTCGCCGGATCTGGTCCGCAAGATCATGATCGACAATCCGCACGCAACCTACGGACGGTTGAAGGTGAAGGAGATGACGCCATGAACATCCAGGTTCGGGAACGTCCCGAGGCGGCCGCGTCGACCGGCATCAAGACCGCGATCGCCGATTGCGACATCCATCCGGCACGCGCGACCAAGGACGAGCTGCATCCTTATCTGGCCAAGCGCTGGCACAGCCATCTCGAAACCTTCGGCGTCCATGCCTATCAGGGCATGATGGAAGGCCCGCCCTATCCGAAGGCGCAGCCCAACGCCTCGCGCCGCGATGCCTATCCGCCGGAGGGCGGGCCGCAGGGTTCGTCGCTGTCCTTCATGCAGAAGCAGCATCTCGATCCCAACAATGTCGCGCTCGGCGTGCTCAACCCGCTCAACACCGGGCAGGGCATCCGCAACCAGGATCTCGCCGGCGCGATCTGCTCGGCGATCAACGACTGGCAGATCGAGAAATGGACCAGCAAGGACTTGCGCCTGAAGGGCTCGGTCGTCGTCGCCAACGAAGACGGCGTGTCGGCTGCGGCCGAAATCCGCAAGCGCGCGGGGGACACGAATTTCGTCCAGGTGCTGCTGCTCAGCCGCAATGTCGAGCCGCTCGGCCAACGCCGCTACTGGCCGATCTACGAGGCGGCGCAGGAGGCAGGATTGCCGATCGGCGTGCACGCCTTCGGCTTCGGCGGCAACCCGATCACCGCATCGGGCTGGCCGAGCTATTACATCGAGGAGATGGTCGGCCATTCGCAATGCCAGCAGACCGCGCTGGCGAGCCTGGTGCTCGAAGGCGTGTTCGAACGCTTCCCGAGATTGAAGATGGTGATGGTCGAGGCCGGCTTCGGCTGGGCGCCGTCGCTGGCCTGGCGGCTCGACAAGGTATTTGCGCGGCTGCATGCCGAGGTACCGCATCTGAAGCGCAAGCCGTCGGAGTACATCCGCGACCACATCTGGTGGACGACGCAGCCGGTGGAGGATCCGGAGAGCCGCGACCATCTGTTCCAGACCATCGAGTGGATCGGCTGGGACAGGCTGCTGTTCGCGACAGACTATCCGCATTGGGATTACGACGAGCCGTCGCGCGTGCTGCCGGCCGGCGTCAGCGATGCCAACCGCCAGGCGTTCTATCTCGACAATGCGAAGCAGCTGTACGGCGTCGCATGATCCGGAAAAGTGGGAACCGGTTTTCCGAATCAGATCATGCGTGAGAAGAATTGATGGCGCGTCATGTGATTGCCCCGGTGGACGAGTTGCCGCCGGGGTCGCGAAAATTCTTCGAGATCGACGGACGGCCGATCGCCGTGTTCAACGTCAAGGGCGAGTTCTTCGGCCTGTTGAACCGCTGCCCGCATCAGGGCGCGGCGCTCTGCGAGGGCCCGCTGATCGGGCTGGCGTCATCCTCCGATCCCGGCGAGATCGAATACACCAAACTCGGCGAGATCCTGCGCTGCCCCTGGCATGGCTGGGAGTTCGACATCCGCACTGGCCAGTCCTATTGCGACCCGCGTCGCTTCCGCGTACGCGCCTATCCGGTCAGCGTCGAGCCGGGCACCAATGTGGTGAAGGGGCCGTATGTCGCCGAGACCATCAAGGTCGCGGTGGAGAGTGATTACGTGGTGGTGGACCTCTAACCAGTTGTCATTCCGGGGCGCCGCGAAGCGGCGAGCCCGGAATCCACTCCACCACTTGTTCTATGGCCCGATGGATTCCGGGCCTGCGCCTCCAGCGCATCCCGGAATGACGGGATGCGGGTAAGCCAGCGTAGCGCAACCCCACCCACTAATCACTCCGCCATCATCTGCCGTTCCCGCGCGTAGCGCACCAGCGCGACGAAGCGGTAAATGCCGTGCACGAATTTTCCGTAGGGCATGGTGATGAACAGCGCGAACACCACGCCGAGGTGTAGCGCGAGCAGCGGACCCATCGCCGCGCTCTCGCGCCACAGCAGCAAGGCGAGGCCGCTGATGCTGGTCAGGAACAGCATCAGGATGAACGCGGTGTCCATGCCCATCTGCTGCTCGTCGACCAGCACAGGGTCGCGCTTCCATTTCTCTGACAAGAGGCCGATCGGGCCGACCACGAGCCCGATGCCGCCGAGCGTGCCGAGCACCACAGGCAGATCCCACCACGCATAGGGCGCCTCGCGCGCCAGCAGGTAATGATACAGCGTGCCGACGCAGGTCGCGGCGAAGCACAGCGCGAAGCCGTAGAAGGTGAAGTGGTGATACAGCTTGCGGCGGTCGGTCGGATGATCGTCCTCGTTGAAGCAACCGACGCCGCCACCGTCGAGATAGCGGAGCTCGCCGGCATCGCGCATCGCCTGCAACAGCGATTTCGGGTCCGTTTTCATGCCAATGGGCTCGCCGATCGCGCGCCAGAACGCGCGCACGCCCATCATCAGCGCCAGGATGGCGTAGAGCAAAGCGGCGCCGAACAGCAGCGCCATCGCATTGTGCGGCATCAATTTGTAGAACGCGCCGGGCCCGGTGTGGATGCCATAGAGCACGCCGGGGTCGTTGATCGCGGCGAAGCCGAAGATGAAGGCGGCGACGCTCAGCGCCGCGATCAGGCTGATGAAGAGGCCGTTGCGCGCAAACGCACCGGCGAAGGCGCGCGGCCAGGCATAGGCGGCATAGGATTCGGCGCGCGCCACCGCCAGCGTCTTCGGCACATTGACGTTGAATTCGTGCGGCGGGGAGAACTGGCAGTCGGTATAGCAGGCGCCGCAGGCATGGCAGAGATTGGCGAGATAGTTGAGGTCGCCGTCGGAGAAGGCGCGGCGCATCTCCATCGCGGGAAACACCGCGCACAGGCCCTCGCAATAGCGGCAGGAATTGCACACCGTCATCAGACGGTCGGCTTCCTGCAAGATCCTGGTCCCGTGCATCTCGCGAGCCTTGCCCTCAGTTCCGCGCATTCTTCGCCGCTTCCCGCCCGGCGACGCGGCCGAACACGCTGCCGATGGTCATGCCGATGCCGGCGGCGTAGCCCTTGCCGAGCACGTTGCCGGCCATGATCTCGCCGGCGGCGAACATGTTGGCGGACGACTTGCCGTCCTTCATCAGCATCCGCGATTGCCTGTTCACGCGGGTGCCGAGATAGGTGAAGGTGATGCCGGGCCGCACCGGATAGGCGAGATAGGGCGGCGTCTCGATCCTGCGCGCCCAATGCGTCTTCGCCGGTGTGATCCCTTCCGTGCGGCAGTCGTCGAGGATGGTGTGGTCGAACGTGCCGGGCTGCACCGCAGCGTTGAACCCGGTGATGGTCTGTTCCAGTGCGGCGGCGTCGAGCTCGAGCTTGCCGGCGAGTTCGGCAATCGTCGCGCCTGCGATCGGCGGAAACAGCGTCGGCATGAAGCTCGTCACGACAGTCGAGTCGAAGATGATGTAGGCGATCTGGTCCGGCTGCGCCGCGACCAGGCGGCCCCAGATCGCATAGCGCTTCGGCCAGATGTCCTCGCCCTCGTCGTAGAAGCGCTCGGCATGCTTGTTGACGACGATGCCGAACACGACCGAATCGTGACGGGTAATGATGCCGCCGTCGAATTTCGGTGCGCGCGCGTCGATCGCTACCGCATGGCACTGCGTGGGATCGCCGATCTCCTGCACGCCCTTGGCCAGCAGCATCTTCAGAATCGCGCCGCGATTATACGGCGTGCCGCGGATCAGGAAATTGTCGGCGGCCTCGCCCCAATATTGCTTCAGCCATTCGATATTGGCCTCGAAGCCGCCGGCGGCCGCGACCAGTGTCGAGGCGCGCACCTCGGTCCTGCCGCCGACCGGCTGCTTCAGCTGCGCCGAGAGGAACATGCCGTCCTCGATCTTGAGATCGATCACCTCGGCATCGTAGAGGATGTCGACGCCGAGCTCCTCGGCTGTGCGATACAGCGCGTTCAGCATCGCGCGGCCGCCGCCGAGGAAGAACGAATTGGTGCGGCCGAGGCTCAAGGTGCCGCCGAGCGAGGGCTGCCAGCGCACGCCCTGTTCGACGATCCAGTTCAAGATGTCCTTGGACTCGTGGATCATGAAGCGGGCCAGTTCCTCGTCGGTCTGGCCGCCGGTCACCAGCAGCAAATCCTGCCAGAATTCCTCCTCGGTGTAGGGACCGGTAAGGATCTCGGTCGCCGCGTCATGGGCGCAGCGCATGTTGCGGGTGTGGCGGGTGTTGCCGCCGCGGTAGAATTTTGGCGCGCCTTCCAGCACCAGCACGGAAGCGCCGGCGCGCCGTGCGCTGATCGCAGCACAGAGCGCGGCGTTGCCGCCGCCGATCACCAGCACGTCGAACCTGCGCGTCAGATCAACCATGCGCTCTTGTTATCGTTGTTGGCATGGAAAGCAACATGCCGGGGCAGGCGATCGGCCTGCCCCAGATGCAATGCAGACGATCACGCCGCGACCGTCGCGCGCTGCTCGATGGTCTGGCCGTCGCGATAGACGATCAGCGCGGCAACAATGCCGAGCACGGCCGCGCACATCAGCCAGTAGCCGGGCGAAGCCTTGTCGCCGGTCTGCTGGATCAGCCAGGTCGAGGCGAACGGCGTGAAGGTGCCGAACAGCCCGGCCGCCAGCGCAAAGGCCAGCGAGAAGCAGGTGGTGCGGACATGCGCCGGCACGATCTCGACCAGAGAGCCCAGCATGGTGCCGCTGTAGACGCCGAAATAGAACGAGAACATCATCTCGACCGCCAGCATCTTGCCGAAGCTTGGATTGGTCACCAGCCAGTGCAGCGCCGGATAGGCCGTCACCAGCGACAGGCCGGCGATCGCCAGCAGTACCGGCTTGCGGCCGATCCGGTCCGACAGCGCGCCGCCGACCGGATTCCAGATGAAGTTGGTCACTGCGACCAGCAACGTCACCAGCAGCGCATCCTGGGTCGAGAGCTTCAGCACGGCCTTGCCGAAGGTCGGCGTGTAGACGGTGACGAAGTAGAACGTCGTGGTGGTCAACACCGCGATCATCATGCCGAGGATGACGATGCGCCAGTTGGCGAGCGCCGAGGCAAACACCTCGCTTGCCGTCGGATGCGTCTTCATCGCCAGGAATGCCGGGGTCTCCTCCAGCGTCCGGCGCAGGAAGAAGATCACCGGGATGATCAGGCAGCCGACGAAGAACGGGATGCGCCAGCCCCAGTCCGCGACGGTTGCGGCCGGCATGCTCTCGCTCAGGATGAAGCCGAGGATCGAGGCGACGAAGATCGCGACCTGCTGGCTCGCCGACTGGAACGAGGTGTAGAAGCCGCGGTTGCCGGGCGTGGCAATCTCCGCGAGGTACACCGAGACGCCGCCGAGCTCGACGCCGGCGGAGAAGCCCTGCAGCAGGCGGGCAAGCAGGACGATGATCGGAGCGGCAATGCCGATGCTTGCATAGGTCGGGCAGATCGCGATCACCACGGTGCCGACCGCCATGATCGCCAGCGTCACTATCAGGCCCTTGCGGCGGCCGATCTTGTCGATGTAGGCGCCGAGCACGATGGCGCCGACCGGGCGCATCAGGGCGCCGAGCCAGAACACACCGAAAGCATTGAGCAGCGCCGCGGTCTCGTTCTCGGAGGGGAAGAAGGCCTTGGCGATCAGGGGCGCATAGAAGCCGAACAGGAAGAAGTCGAATTGCTCGAGGAAATTGCCGCTGGTCGCGCGCAGGATGGCGCCAAGACGCGACTTGATTTGCGGGACTTGTGGTGAACTCGACTGCGACATAACGCCTTTTCCTTCCCCGAAACAAAAGGGCCGGCGAAAATTGTCTCGCCAGCCAAGGCAGTTACCCTGCCATGTGCGGCAATTTGGCACGCCTGTCCGGCGCGACCAACCCCGAAATCGCGCCGCCGCCATCGGAAAAAAGCCGTAGGTGGAAATCTGGTGGAACCGCTTTCGAGCGGAGCTTGAGCGCAGCGTACGCCGCTTCAAGGCGCGGTATGTGCCGCGGCGCCGAGCCAGGACCGGAACGCGGAGAGTTTTGGCGTATCGGCGCGCCCCTGCGGCGACACCAGATAGAAGCCGGCATCCGCCGGCAGCGCGATCTTGAAGGGAACCACGAGCCGGCCCTTGGTGATGTCGTCCTGCACATAGGAGGTGCGGCCCATCGCGATGCCGATCCCGTCGATCGCGGCCTGGAGCGTCACGAACAGGAGGTCGAACGTCACGCCCGGCTGTTTGGAGACGTCGGTCGGCAGACCCGCCGCGGTCAGCCACAGCCGCCAATCGTCGCTGTTGGCGTTGCTGGTGTGCAACAGCACGTGATCCCTGAGATCCTCGGGGCAGTTGAGCGGCTTGCTTCCCTGCAGCAGCGAGGGGCTGCACACCGGAAACAGCTCGTCCGCCATCAGCCAGTCCGCGCGCAGGCCGGCCCATTGGCCGCGGCCGTAGCGAATCGCGGCGTCGACCTTGTCGCGGTGGAAATCGACCAGACTGGTCGAGGTGGTGATGCGGACGTCGATGCCGGGATGCGCCTCCTGGAATGCCGACAGCCGCGGCAGCAGCCATTTGGCGGCGAGCGACGCCAAGGTCGAGACCGTCAGCACGTGATCGTCGTCCCGGCGCAGCAGCCGATCGGTCGCGAGCCGGAGGTCGTTGAAGGCGGCGCGGACGCCGGGAAGGTATTCGGCGGCCTCCGGCGTCAGGCTCAGCGACCGGTTCTGGCGGATGAACAGGCGGACGCCGAGTTCCTCCTCGAGCCGCCGGATCTGATGGCTGATCGCGGTCTGGGTCACGTTCAGTTCGGACGCCGCCAGCGTGAAGCTCATATGCCGCGCGGCGGCCTCGAATGCCCTCAGGCCGTTCAGCGAAGGCAGGCGGCTGGTCATGCCAGAAAGGTCTCCTAATGCATGACGTTAATTCATGCGAAGCGGTACAAAGTGTCGTTTGTGAACAGGCCGAATAGCTCCGATATTACCGCCAACAGGTTACCGATAGGAGCCGCAAATGTCCATTTTCACCCATGAATCGATGACAAATCATCATACGCCCGATCATCATGCATCGGGCTGCTGAACCAGGTCGGCGAGACGCTGCATGTCTGGTGGGAGCGCTACGAGCGCCGCCGCGAGCTGTCGCAGTGGACGGAGCGCGACCTGCACGACATCGGCATGTCCCGCAGCGACATCGTGTTCGAGACCGACAAGCCGTTCTGGCGGGCCTGAGAAGGACGCCGTCGCCGGCGCCGCCTCGATGGAGGGGCGCCGGCCAATTTCTTCACCCGAGGAGCGTGTCATGGTTGCGCTGCATCTCGACGATCTCAAGCAATACTCTGACGTGCTGCGCGCCAAGGACGGCAGCGAGATCAAGGTGCGCTTCGTCGAGCCGCGCGACCGCGAAGAGCTGCAGAACTACATCCGATCGCTTTCCGCGGGGTCCCGTTACAACCGCTTCCTGGGCGCACTGAGCGAGCTGCCGAAGACGGAGCTCGAGCGTTTCATTCATGTCGGCGAGGCTGACCGGTTCACGGTGGTCGCGACGATGCTGGTCGATGGTTTCGAAACCATCGTCGGCGAAGCCCGCTATGCCTTCCATGCCGATACGTCGAGCGTCGAGTTCGGCCTGTCGATCGATGACCGGTGGCAGGGCCACGGCATTGGCAAGGCGCTTCTGAAGAATCTCGAATGCCGCGCGGCGTCCCTCGGAGCCGAGCGCATTTTTGGCGACACGCTGCGTTCCAATGCGACGATGATCGGGCTCGCCCGCAAGTCCGACTATGCCTTTATGCAAAGCCCCGGCGACTGGAAGCTGGTGCGCTTCGCGAAAGAGATCCACGTCGAGCCGCAAGACATTCCCTGTGCCAGCTGGCGGCTTGCCGCCACTTCCCGCTTGGCCGCGATGTCCTCGCTTGCGGTTTGACTGACTAGGCCCGGTTCTGGCCTCCCCAGAACCGGGCCCTTTTCTTTTTGATCTTGCTCTGATCCCGTTGGCTCTATCCGGGCTACGCTTTTTCCTTGCCTCTCCCCCTGTGGGAGAGGCCGTAGCGCGGTCCTAACCGGCTACATAGGTAACAGAATAGACCGGCGACATAGGTAACGGGTCAACTGATCGGCAAGGAGGAACTTGCCGATGGGGTGGATGGAGACCTGTGCTGTGGATGAACGGATGCGGTTTGTGGTGGCGGCACAAAAGCACGAGGAGTCGTTTGCGGCGGTGTGCCGGCGGTTCGGAGTGAGCCGTCGGGTGGGCTACAAATGGCTTGCACGGTTCGAGGAAGAAGGCGCGGCCGGACTGTTCGATCGTCCGCGAGCTCCGCTGCATCGTCCACAAAGCGTTGCGGAGAAGATCGCTGAGCGCTGCCTTGAGGTGCGTCGGGCGCATCCTAGCTGGGGGCCGATCAAGGTGCTGGCCTTTCTCGAACGGAAGTCACCTCGGACGGCATGGCCCGCGGCAAGCACGATCGGCGAGCTGTTCGATCGTGAGGGGCTGACGGTGAAGCGCAAGCTGCGCCGGCGCGGGCCGCCCTCGAGCGCGCCCTTTGCCGGTTGCGAGGCGGCCAACGACGTCTGGTGCATCGACTTCAAGGGCTGGTTCCTGACCGGGGACGGCATGCGCTGCGAACCGCTGACGCTCACCGATGCCTATAGCCGCTATCTGCTGCGCTGCCAGGCCTTGGCACGCACCGACACGGATCATGTCTGGCCTGTGCTGGACGCTGCGTTGCGCGAGTTTGGGTTGCCACTCTACATGCGCTCGGACAACGGCTCGCCGTTTGCCTCGCGCGGCGCCGGAGGATTGTCACGACTGTCGGTCAAGCTGATCAAAGCCGGCGTGACGCCGGAGCGCATTGCACCGGGCAAACCTCAGCAGAACGGCCGCCATGAGCGGATGCATCTGACGCTGCTGCAAGACGTTGCCAATCCGCCGGCTCCCACCATGCGCGAGCAGCTCAAGCGCTTGCACAGCTTCCAGCATCTCTACAACGAAGAGCGTCCTCACCAATCGCTCGACAACGCCGCCAGCCGACCGTTACCAGGCCTCCTCGCGCCGCTTCGACGGTGTCTTGCGCAAGCCGGAATACGCTGACGGTCAGGACGTCCGCTCGGTCCGGCACAACGGAGAGATCAAGTGGTTGGGCAACACGATCTATATCAGCGAAGCGCTGATCGGTGAGCCCGTCGGCTTGGCCGAGGACCCGGACGGCTGGACCGTCAGCTATGGCCCGATCGTGCTCGGCACGATCGCCCATCGCGGTGACCAACTCCACAGCCCCAACAACAGACCTGAACGAAACGAGAATTGTGTTACCCATGTCGTCGGTCTGAACCGTTACCCATGTCGCCGGTTGCTCAGCGCATGCAGCGTAGCGGAATGCGCTGCGGGTGAGGGGTGCAGCCTCTCGGCAAACTCGCTCTCACGGATAGACCTGAACCCTCACCCGGAATTCAAGCTGCGCTTGAATTCCGACCTCTCCCACAAGGGGAGAGGTGTAGGGATCGCCGTGCGTGTCCGCCTATGAACCCCGGAACACCGGCTTGCGCTTCTCGATGAAGGCCTGCACCGCCTCCTTGTGATCGGCCGTCGTGGTGAGCCGGATCAACCGCTCGGCCTCATGGTCACGCGCGGCGGCGAAGTCGAACTGCAGCGCTTCGTCGAGATTGTCCTTCATGTAGCGCAGCGCCAAAGTCGGGCCTTCGGCCATCGACTTCGCCAGTGCAAAGGCTTCGTCCTGCAGCGCCTCGTCCGGCACCACGCGATTGACCAGGCCGATTTGCTCGCATCTGACGGCATCGACCTTTTCCGAGGTGAACATCAATTCGCGGGCGCGCGAGGTGCCGACCAGCCGTGTCAACAGCCAGGCCATGCCGTAATCGCCGCTCAGCGCCACGCGCAGATATCCGGTCGAGATGAAGGCGGATTGTGCGGCGATCCTGATGTCGCAGGCCATCGCGATCGCAAGGCCCGCGCCGACCGCCGGACCGGGCAGCGCCGCAATGGTCGGCTTGCGCACCGAGGCGAGTGCGCCGGTCAGCAGGCGCTGGCGCTCCTGAAGGTCCGCGACCTTGTCCTCATAGGACATTTCGAGCTTCTTCGGGTCGCGATGCGCGCCCATGCCCTTGACGTTGCCGCCGGCGCAGAACGCCTTGCCGGCGCCGGTGACGAGCAGCACGCCGACCTCGGGGTTCTCGCCGCAGGTCCGGATCATCGTACGCAGCGCCGGCGTCAGCGTGTCCGACAGCGAGTTGCGGGCATCCGGGCGGTTCAAGGTGATGATGGCGACGCGGTCGCGGATCACGCAGAGCAGCTCGTCGGTGCCGGTTTCGATCTTGATTTCGCTAGTCATGTTTCCCCCGCGGGTTCAGTTGTTGTCGTCATTGCGAGGAGCGAAGCGACGAAGCAATCCATCTTCCCCGAGATGAGGCATGGATTGCTTCGCTCCGCTCGCAATGACGGACGTGGCGGCAGCTGATATCCAACCTACGCCTTAGAGATGATCTCCGTCATCTCAAAACTTCTCAACCCAGGGCCGCAATTCCAGCTCCCAGGTCCAGGCGCTGCGCGGCTGTTGCAGCACGTTCCAGTAGCTCAGCGCAATCGCGTCGGGATCGAGCATCGAATCCGGGCGGTCGGCGGGCTCGGTGCGGGCGGCGCTGCGGATGCCGCCGTCGATCACGAAATGCGCGACATGGATGCCCTGCGGCGACAGTTCCCGCGCCATGCTCTGCGCCAGCCCGCGCAATGCGAACTTGCCCATCGCGAACGGCGCCGATTGCGCATAGCCCTTGACGCTGGCGGAGGCGCCGGTGAACAGGATCGCGCCTTTCTTGCTGGGCAGCATGCGCTTCGCCGCTTCCTGCGCCACCAGGAAGCCGCCGAACGCCGAGACCGCGATCGCCCGCTCGACCTCGGAGGGGACGAGTTCAACGAAGGGTCCACGCGAGCGGCCGGAGGCGTTGTAGACCACGAGATCAGGGGTTCCGATCTCGCGCTCGACGAGGCCGAACAGACGCTCGACATCCTCGGCCTTGGTGGCATCGCAGGCATAGGCGCGCGCGCCGGTTTCGGTGCAGAGCGCGCCGAGCTTCTCGATGCTGCGGGCGCCCAGCGCCACGCGAATTCCCTCCCGCGAAAATAGCCGTGTCAGCGAGGCGCTGAGGCCCTCGCCAGCGCCGACGATCAGGGCGATCTTGTATTTTGGAATATCCATTGGGCTTTCCTTTGCTCGGCCGGAGGAGGATAGTCGTGCTCAAACAAATGAGAAGCGAAGCCGGGAATTCAATGCAGCCGCTCAAGCAGGATCAGAAAACGTCATCCACCAACCAGCCGGGACTGCTGGCGCCCGATACGACGGGAATGAATTTCTACCGGGCCGATCCCGCGCTGACCGACCTCCTGAAGCTGCATCTCCCTGAAGCGTTGTTCCGCCACATCGAGCCGCATCTCGACCGGCTCGGTGGACTGGCCGGCGGCCTTCTCGACGAATGCGCGCGGCTTGCCGACCGGCATACGCCGGTGCTGCACCAGCGTGACAAGTTCGGCCGCGACGTCCAGCACATCGAATATCATCCGGCCTATCGCGAGATCGAGAAGGTGGCGTTCGGCGAGTTCGGCATTCACGCGCTGTCGATCCGCAAGGGCATCATGGGCTGGCCCGAAAAATATCCTGTGGTGGCCAAGCACGCCTTCACCTTCCTGTTCAACCAGACCGAATTCGGCATGGGCTGCCCGATCAACGTCACCGACGGCTGCGCCAAGCTGTTGGCGAATTTCGGTAGCGAGGCCTTGAAGGCGAAATATCTGGACGGCCTGACCCAGACCGACATGAGCAGACTGACGCAGGGCGGTCAGTTCATGACCGAGAAGGAGGGCGGCTCCGACGTCGGCACGCTGACCACGCGCGCGGTGCAGGATGGCGACCACTGGCGGCTCTATGGCGAGAAGTGGTTCTGCTCCAACGCCGATGCCAAGGTGGTGATGCTGCTGGCGCGGCCGGAAGGCGCGGGGCCAGGCACACGCGGCGTCGGCCTGTTCCTGATGCCGCGCTTCCTCGACGACGGCGCGCCGAACCACTACCGGATCGTGCGCCTGAAGGACAAGCTCGGCACCCGCTCGATGGCTTCCGGCGAGATCAAGCTCGACGGTGCGATCGCTTACGTGGTCGGCAAGCTCGACCGCGGCTTCGTGCAGATGGCCGAGATGGTGAACTCGTCGCGGCTTTCGAACGGCGTGAAGTCGACTGCGCTGATGCGCCGCGCCTTCCACGATGCGATGACGGTCGCGAAGGGCCGGGTGGTGTTCGGCCAGCGCATCATCGATCTGCCGCTGGCGCGGCGGCAGCTGATGAAGATCATGCTGCCGACCGAGCAGGCGCTCTCGATGAGCTTCCTGACCGCCGACGCGCTAGACCGCGCCGAGGCCGGCAGCCAGGATGCCGCGGCGCTGCTCCGCATCCTGACGCCGACCTTGAAGTTTCGCGCCACCCGCGATGCCCGAAAAGTCTGCGGCGACGCCATGGAGATGCGCGGCGGCATCGGCTACATCGAGGAATTCGTCACGCCGCGGCTGTTGCGCGACGCGCATCTCGGTTCGATCTGGGAGGGTACCGGCAACATCGTCGCGATCGATGCGCTGAAGCGCGCGGTCGGCCGCCATGGCGCCGACAATGCGCTCGCCGCCGATCTGCATGCGCGGCTCGATGACAGCCCGCACGTGCCGCAGGCCTGGCGCAGCCGGCTGCGTGACCTCAGCGATCGCGCGATCGGGTTTGCACGCGAGGTCGCTGGGAGCATCGACAATGAGGGCGATGCGCGGCGCGCCACCAGCCTGCTCTATCACGTCGCAAGCGCGGTGGCGCTGGCATGGGAGGGCGGCCGTATTCACGAAATGCGCGGAGATGCACGTAGGCTGCTGCTGTCGCGGATGGTGATCGATCATCGCGTGATGCCGGGCGATCCGTTCCGGCTTGCGGAAAATACCGTTCAACGCAGGATGACCGAGCATCTGCTCGGCGATCGCGCCGTCGGCATGGCCGAGGTTGGCGAATTGCTCATCGCAGCGTAGGCTGCCCCGCGAGCGCACAGTTCAAACAAACAAAAACGCCAAGGGAGATCCCGATGAAGGCCGCCGTTCTGCATGAAGTCAACAAGCCGCTGGTGATCGAGGATGTCAGCGTGCCCAATCCGGGGCCGCGCGAGGTCCTGATCCGCACCGCGGTCGCGGGCCTCTGCCATTCCGACTTGCACTTCATGGAAGGCCTGTATCCGCATCCGCTGCCCGCGGTGCTCGGCCATGAATCGGCCGGCGTGGTCGAGAAGGTCGGCTCCGACGTCAATTACGTGAAGCCGGGCGATCACGTCGTCACCTGCCTCTCGGTGTTCTGCGGCACCTGCGACAATTGCACCACCGGCCGCACCGTGCTGTGCACCGACACCACGGTGAAGATGCTGCCCGGCGCCTCCAACCGGTTGTCCTGGAACAGGTCGGAGAAGCTGCACCAGTTCCTCAATCTCTCGTCGTTCGCCGAGCAGATGCTGGTGCACGAGAACGCCATCGTGAAGATCAAGAAGGAGATGCCGCTCGATCTCGCCGCGCTGATCGGCTGCGGCGTCATCACCGGCTATGGCGCCGTGGTGAACACCGCCAAGGTGACCGCCGGCGAGACCGTCGCGGTGATCGGCTGCGGCGGCGTCGGCATGGCCGCGATCAACGGCGCGCAGATCGCCGGCGCCGGCCGCATCATCGCGATCGACACCAATCCGGCCAAGCTGCAGCTCGCGACGAAGCTCGGTGCCACCGACATCGTCGATCCGGCCCGCGGCGACGTGGTCCAGCAGGTGCGCGAGCTCACCGGCGGCGGCGTGCAACACTCCTTCGAGGTGCTCGGCCGCAAGGACACCGCCGAGCAGGCTTTCGGCATGCTGGCGCCCGGCGGCACCGCGACAATCGTCGGCATGATCCCGTTCGGCCAGAAGATCGAGCTGCACGGTTTCGACTTCCTGCGCGAGCGCAGGATTCAAGGCTCCTCAATGGGCTCCAACCATTTCCGCGTCGACATGCCGCGCCTCGTCGACTTCTACATGCGCGGCAGACTGCATCTCGAGGACTGGATCTCGGCCAAGCTGAAGCTTTCCGAGATCAACGAAGGCTTCGCCAACATGAAGGCCGGCAAGACGCTGCGCAGCGTGATCATGTTTGACAGCTGACGAACTTGTCGTCGCCCGGCTTGACCGGGCGACCCAGTACGCCGCGGCGGCAGTCGCGTGAATCAACTGCAGCCGCGGAGTACTGGATGCCCCGCATGAAGCGGGGCATGACAGCGGAGGGTGACGCTGCGACCGTCGCCGTCACCGCGCGACATGCGCGGACACCGCGAGCCATTTGCCGTTCTGCCGCGCCCAGCAATCGGTGTAGCGGCCGTGCGCGGGCTCACCGTCGGCGTTGGTGTAGCTGGTCTGCGCGTGGATGATGGCGAAATCGCCGAGGATGCGGATCTTGACGTCCTCGGCCTTCAGTCCGTTGATCTTCACCGGGATCGCCGTCTGCTTCAGGAAGGCGGTACGGTCGACCAGGCTCTTGTCGGGATTGGTGCAGTAGAAATCCTGCGCCAGGATTTCGTCGAAGCGCTTGACGTCGCAGTTCTGAACCGAGTCGACGTAATCCTTGTTGAGTCTTGTCAGCTCTTCGAGATCGCTGCTCATCGTGTTCCTCCCTGTTGTTGTCCGTCATTCTGTGCGAGCAGCGGCGCTGTCGATACCGTCATCCTGAGGTGCGAGCTCTTGCGAGCCTCGAAGGATGCACGGCCACAGTCGGGCCGTCGACCCTTCGAGACGGCCGCTTCGCGGCCTCCTCCAGCGACAACGGCAAAGCCGTTGCGCGGGGGTGACGGTGATTAGAGTTAGGTGCGCGTCATTGCCGTGCAATGACTTCAGCGGCTCGCCTAATCATCAAACATCTTCGGCGGCACGAAGCCGCCGAACTCGCGCTCGATCAGCTCGGCGAGCTTGAGCGGCGTGCGGTCCTCGAGCCAGGGGCCGACGATCTGCACGCCGAGCGGCAGTCCGTCGAGCGCAAAGCCGGTCGGGATCGCCGTCGAAGGCAGGCCGGGCAGGGTCGCGATGCCGGGCCAGGCGAGCTGGTCGGTGTAGATGTGCGGTTCGCCGTCGATCAGGATTCTGCGCTGCTCCTGATCGAGCGAATGATCGTGCGGATAGGCCGGCGTCGGCATGATCGGGCAGATCACCACGTCGAAGGACTTGAAGAACTCGCGCCATTGCGCGCGGAGCCGCGAGCGCGCCGCCGTCGCCTGCACCCAGTCGCGATGGCTGAGCGCGATGCCGCGCAGCCGCTCGGCCTGCAGGCTGGTGTTGTCGGCCGGCAGCGCGGCCGCCGCCGCGCAGGCGCCGGCATAGACCTCGGGCGGAAAGTTTGCGCCGAGGAACGACAGCAGCATCCGCATATAGAGCCGCGACGACGCCGCGAAATCCGGCAGCAGCGGGCTCGTGCGCGAGACCTTTGCGCCGGCCTTGTCGAGATGGCTGGCGAGCTTGTCGATCGAGCCGCGAACCGCCTTGTCGGTCGGCAGCACCGGATCGGTGTCGATGACGAGGATGCGGAAATCCCGCAAGTTCGCATGCCGCGCCGCCGGCAGTTCGAGCTTGTACGCCTTGCCGGCGTCGAGCGGATCGGGGTCGGCCATCACGTCAAGCAGCAGCGACAGGTCGGCCGCGCCGCGCGCCATTGGGCCGGTCGCCGCGAGGTCGCGTTCATAGATCAGCGGCGGCAGCGGCGGCGCGGTGTGGCCGCGCGACGGCAGCAGCGCGAAGGTCGGCTTGTGCGCATAGACGCCGCAATGGAATGCCGGCACGCGCAGCGAGCCGCCGATGTCGGAGCCGAGCGACAGCGCGCCGTAGCCCGCCGCGAGCGCCGCCGACGATCCGCCGGAGGAGCCGCCCGGCGTGCGGCCGAGGTCGTAAGGGTTGTTGGTGGTGCCGTAGATCTCGTTGTAGCTCTGCCAGTCGGCGAGCCCGACCGGCACGTTGGTCTTGCCGAGGATCACGCCGCCGGCGTGCTTCACCCGCGTGATCGAGAGCGCGTCCTCAGTCGGCGTGAAGTCCTTCTGCGCCGGGTAGCCCCAGGTGGTCGGCAGGCCCGCGACGTTGAAGGATTCCTTCACCGTCATCGGGATGCCGAGCAGCGGCCTGTGCTCGCCGCGCGCGATCGCGGCATCCGCGGCGCGGGCAGCAGCGAGGCCGCGCTCGAAATCGCGGACGCAGACCGCGTTGACCTTGCCGTCGTGGCGCTCGATGCGACCAATCGCGTCCTGTGCGAGCTCGACCGCCGAGACCTGCTTGCTGCGTAGCGCCTCCGACAGTTCGACGGCGGTCGAAAAACTCCATTGCGATTTGGCCACGGCGTGCTCCCGGTTCTGGTTGGCGCGATGATGGGCAGTTTGGCTGCCGCCCGCAAGCGCTGTAGCCGCCGCATGGCTGCCGCGTTTGATCGGAATTGCGGGTGCGTGATCGAAGGCAATGCCCATTTCACCTCGCCCCCGCTTGCGGGGAGAGGTCGGATTGCATCGCTAGATGCAATCCGGGTGAGGGGGTACAGGTCTCACTGAGGCCACAACTCGTGGAGGCAGCCCCTCACCCGAGCCCTCTCCCCGTAAGAACGGGGAGAGGGAGAAGAGAGCTACGCCGCGCCGATCAGGATACCGACCGCGAGCACGATCGCGCCGCCCAGCACGATCTGGAATGCCGCCTGCAGGAACGGCGTGTCCATGTAGCGCGAGCGGATGAAGGCGATCGCCCACAATTCGAAGAATACCACGATCCCGGCGATCGCGGTCGCGATCCAGAATGCGTTCGGCCAGGCGTCGGGCACCAGATAGGGGATGGTGTGGCCGAGGCCGCCGAGCGTCGTCATCAGGCCGCAGGTCAGGCCGCGCAGCCAGGGCGAGCCGCGCCCGGTCAGCGAGCCGTCGTCGGACAGTGCTTCGGCAAAGCCCATGCTGATGCCGGCGCCGATCGAGGCGGCAAGTCCGACCAGAAATGTCTGCCAGTTCTGATGCGTTGCGAAGGCGGCGGCGAATAGCGGCGCCAAGGTCGAGACCGAGCCGTCCATCAAGCCGGCAAGTCCCGGCTGGACATACTGCAGCACGAACATCCGCCGGCGCGTGCGGTCTTCCTCTGCGCGCACATCGGGCTTGAGGATGTCGCCGGTCAGCTTGACCGCGAGCTTTTCGTGGCCCTTCTCCTCTTCGGCGAGATCGCCGAGCAGCCGGCGCACGCCGACATCCTCGGCCTTCCCGGCGGCGCTGATATAGAAGCGCTCGGCTTCCAGTTCCATGGTCTCGACTTCCTTGCGAATGGTGTCGAGCGGCAGGTTCTTGGTCAGCCAGATCGGGCGGCGGCGCAGAAAGCCTTTGACGTCCTCGCGCCGGATCGGCGGCAAGTGCTGACCGAAGCGCTGCTCGTAGGTCTCCAGCAGCCGGTGGCGATGGCCGCGCTCCTCCTCGGCCATCTCCTCGAAAATCTTCGCGGTATCGGGATATCGCCCGGCGAGGTCCTCGGCGAAGGTCATGTAGATGCGGCTGTCCTCCTCCTCGGAGGCGATCGCGACCGCCAGCACCTCGCGCTCGGTCAGATCGGCAAAATTCTTCACGGCAACGCACCCTGTTCTTCCAGTTTAGAATTAGAATAGTTCTAAACTATAGAAGCGCGCCGCCGCCGGGTCAAATCAAGGTGGCCCCGAATCCGGGCGCTGCCGCGCCGGACGGCGCCGCGGATCTGGCGAAGAACGCTTTTCAGAACAATGAGATGAGCGTGGACCGAGCGGCGCGCTCAGGGCCGGGAGCCGGCCTCTCGCAGGAATGTGAGCAGGAGCCGGCTGACCTCGTCCGGCTGTTCCTGCTGCACCCAATGGCCGGCGCCGTCGACCAGATGGCAGCCGATCATCCGGGTGCAGGCCCTGGTCTGCATCGCCTCGAACACGCCAGGCCGCTGATAGGTGCCCCAATCCTGCTTGCCCGAGATGAAGGCGGAGGGCTGGTCGATGCTGCGGCCGCTCCAGGTCTGCAATTCCGGGGTGAACGCGCCCGAGGTGCCGCAGCGGTACCATTGCAGCCCGCCCTGGAATCCGGTGCGCTGATACTCGGCGCTGTAATAGGCGAGCTCCCGATCCGGCAGCCAGGTGTTGGCGGTGATCGCCTCACGCGACGGCATCTCCACGGCCACCGTCGCCGCCATGTCCTTGGCGAGATCCATCACATAGTAGGTCGGCAGTTTGGCCAGCTCGCCCGCCGACCAGGACTGCAGCGGATACGGCCTGTTGTCTTTCCAGTCCGCGCTTTTGTGATGGTAGTAGGCGCGCAGGAAGTCGTGCACGCCCTGCGGCGCGCGATGCATGTCGTCATTGGCCGAACGCGTCGAATAATACCACTGATAGTGCTTGCGCGGCCGCGGCAGCGCGGCGAGCTCACGATGCACGGGATCCTCAGTCGCGGGCTTTGCCGGCGCGCTCGCGATATTGAACGGCAGCGATGGCGGCCCCGCGAACGGCGCGCTCATCATCGCGACCGCGCGGAACACGTCGGGCCGGATCAGCGCGCACCACGCCGCGACCGACGAGCCGAAATCATGCCCGATCACCGCATCGACATCCGTATAGCCGAACGCTGCGACCACCCCGAGCGCATCGCGCACCAGATTGGGCAAACGGAACGACGCGAGGTCGCCGTCATAGTCCGCGTTCCAGCCGGTGGTGCGGCCATAGCCGCGCTGGTCCGGCGCGATCACATGATAGCCGGCCGCAGCCAGCTTCGGCATCACCTTGCGCCAGGAAAACGCCAGCTCCGGAAAACCATGCAGCAGCAGCAGGCAGGGACGGCCGGATGTCTCGAAGCCGGCTTCGAGCACATGCATACGCAAGCCGTTGATCCCGTCGACATAACGCGAGCGGATGGTTGCGGGGAGCGGGACGTCGGGGAGGGCTGCCATCGTAAGGATCACCTGTTCAGGACAGCCGCAGAACCAGCGCATTTGGCTGTATGCTGGCGGTCATTGTTCTCACGATAGCAACTTTGGCCAGGGGATGCATACCGCATGCGCCACGCGAGGATTGCAATGCTGCCCGGCTGGATGGCGCGGCCCGTTCTGACGATCGTGGCCGCAGGCCTGCTGCTGCTGCCGGCGGCGCGTGCGGCCGATATCAAAGAGCTGACCGAAAAATTGCCGCGCGCCTATATCGGCGAATTCCTGTGGGATGGTGACAAGACGGTGCAGAACGTCGTCATCACCTTCGACCAGGTACGCGCCCTGAACGAGCAGAACGCGGAAGCGCTCGGCTGCGGTTCGTATGAGGTCGGCCGTCGCGTGACCAAAATCAAGGTGCGGATGTTCGTCCGGCTGTCCGATCTCGAGGTCGAGCTGTTCGAGCGGTCGCCCGACGGCGACGGCTCGTTCGAGACCGGCGGCAGCCATCGCGGCAAGCTGTCGGATGATTTTCAGCAGATCGACGCGCAGTGGACCACCACGGCCACCGGCCAGCACGGCCAACTCCATCTGCGCGCCGTGGCGTCGGCCGCCTGCGAGCCGGCAGCGGCGCTGTAGCTGGTGTCAGCGTCTCTGAGTGGGCAAAGCACCGCCTAACCCTCCCCTGAAAGGACCTTTCAGGGGAGGGCAAGCAAGTCACGCCTTGCCCGCCGCCTTCGGCCAATACCGGTCGCGCAGATGCCGCTTCACCAGCTTCCCGGTCGGCGTGCGCGGCAGCTCGGCCTCGAAGTCGATGCTCTTCGGGCATTTGATCGGCGACAGGTGTTGCCTGCAGAACGCGATCAACTCGGCCTCGAGCGCCTTGCCGGCCTTGGCCATGTCGTGCGGCTGCACCACGGCCTTGACCTCTTCGCCCATCTCCTCGTTCGGCACGCCGAACACCGCGACGTCGGAGACCGCGGGATGCGTGATCAGCACGTCCTCGGTCTCCTGCGGATAGATGTTCACGCCGCCGGAGATGATCATGTAGCTCTTGCGGTCGGTGAGATAGAGGAAGCCCTCTTCATCGAGATAGCCGACATCGCCGAGCGTCGACCATCCCCTGGCGTTGTAGGCTTTCTTCGTCTTCTCGGGATCGTTGTGATAGGTGAAGGCGGGCGCGTCGGCGAAATAGACCTGGCCGATCTGCCCCGTCGGTGCTTCCTCGTCGTTCTCGTCCAGGATCTTGACCTTGCCGACCACGGCGCGGCCGACTGTGCCGCGATGGGTGAGCCATTGCTGCGACGTTGAAACCGTGACGCCGTTGCCTTCGGAGCCCGCGTAATACTCGATCAGGATCGGTCCCCACCATTCGATCATCTTCGCTTTGACGTCGACCGGGCAGGGCGCCGCGGCGTGGATCGCGCCCTTCAGCGAGGAGACCTTGTAGCGGCTGCGCACCTCGTCGGGCAGCTTCAGCATGCGCACGAACATGGTCGGCACCAGCTGCGACTGCGTCACCTTGTGCTTCTCGACCTGCTTCAGAAATTCCTCGGCGTCGAAATGCTCCATGATGACCGAGGTGCCGCCAAGCACCGTTGCCATCATGTTGAAGCGCAAGGGAGCCGCATGATAGAGCGGCGCCGGCGACAGATAGATGCTGTCGGCGTTCATGCCGCACATGTCGGCGGTGAGAATCCGCAGGAACGGGTTCGGCACGTCGATCCGGTTGCCCTCGAACTCTTTCTTGATGCCCTTGGGCCGGCCGGTGGTGCCGGAGGAATACAGCATGTCGTAGCCCGCGACCTCGTCGGCAACCGGCGTGGTCGGCTGTGCGCCGGCTTCCTTGTCGTAGGAGCGGAAACCCGGTGCCGGCTCGTCCATCATGTAGAACAGCGGTTCGCCTGGCTCGCCCTTGATCAGGCCTTTCACCTTGTCGGCGCACTGCGGCGTGGTGATGAACACCTTCGCGCCGCAATCCCTAATGATGTAGGCGATCTCCTCTTCCGTCAGGTAGCGGCTGATCGCCGTGTAATACAGCCCCGAGCGCTGCGCCGCCCAGCAGATCTCCATGAAGGCGAGCCGGTTTTCCATCAAGAGCGCGATGTGGTCGCCGGCCTTCAGGCCGAGCGAGCGAAACAGATGCGCGCCCTGGTTCGAAAGCTCGTCGAGCTCGCGATAGGTGATGGATTTGCCGCTGCCCGCCATCCGGTAGGCGATCTTGTCAGGCGTATTGCGCGCGTGGATAGAGGGGTGGGTCACAAGGCGTTCCTCAAACAAGGTGGTCGTCCCGGCGAAAGCCGGGACCCATAACCACCGTTTCGTGTTGTTGAAATGAGTTGGGGCCGCAGCCCGGCATAACCACAAGCACCTGTGGTTATGGGTCCCGGCTCAAGGCCGGGACGACACTTTTTGTGTGGAGGCCGTAACGGCCTCACCGACGTTTCTTACAGCCGCTCGACAATCGTCACGTTCGCCATGCCGCCGCCTTCGCACATGGTCTGCAGGCCGTAGCGCTTGTTGCGCTGCTTCAGCGCATGCAGCAGCGTGGTCATCAGCTTGGTGCCGGAGCCGCCGAGCGGATGGCCGAGCGCGATCGCGCCGCCGTTGACGTTGAGGCGCGCCGGATCGGCGCCGGTGGTCTTCAGCCACGCGGTCGGCACCGAGGCGAAGGCCTCGTTGACCTCGAACAGGTCGATGTCGTCGACCTTCATGCCGGCCTTCTGCAGCGCGCGCTGGGTCGCCGGCAGCGGCGCTTCCAGCATGATCACGGGGTCGCCGCCGATCATGGTCAGATGATGGATGCGCGCCATCGGCGCGACGCCGAGCGCCTTGAGGCCCTTCTCGTTGACGACCATCACGCCGGAGGCGCCGTCGCAGATCTGGCTGGCGCTAGCCGCGGTCAGCTTGCCGTTCTCGGCGATCAGCTTGACGCCCTTGATGCCGTCGAGGCTGGCGTCGAAGCGGATGCCTTCGTCGATGTGGTGGGTATCGGTCGAGCCGTCGGCGCGGGTGCTCTTGACCGGCACGATCTCGTCCTTGAAGCGGCCGGCTTGCGTCGCCGCGATCGCGCGCTGATGGCTGTTGTAGGAATATTCGTCGAGCTCGTCCTTCGACAGGCCGTACTTCTCGGCCATCATCTCGGCGCCGGTGAACTGGCTGAAGACGATGTTGGGATATTTCGCCTCGATGCCCGGGCTCTTGTAGTGGCCAAAACCGTTCTTGGCGGGCAGCGAGGAGGCGAGCCCCATCGGCACGCGGGTCATCGATTCCACGCCGGCGGCGATCACGCAGTCCATGGTGCCGCTCATCACGGCCTGCGCCGCGAAGTGCAGCGCCTGCTGCGAGGAGCCGCACTGGCGGTCGATCGAGGTCGCGGGCACGCTCTCCGGCAGCTTGGAGGCCATCACCGCGTTGCGCGCGACGTTGTTGGACTGCTCGCCGGCCTGCATCACGCAGCCCATGATGACGTCCTCGACCTGCGCCGGGTCGGCGCCGGTGCGATCGACCAGCGCATCGAGCACGGTCGCGGCCAGATCGGCGGGATGCCAGCCGGCGAGACGTCCCCCCTTGCGGCCGCCCGCGGTGCGAGCGGCGGCAACGATATATGCCTCGGCCATGTCTGATCTCCCTGATGTTCTGATTGGGCGGTTCTGAAAGTTGGGCCGGATTAAGGGGTGGCTCCGCATTTAGTCAATCAATCAATTAACTCTTGAGTGCAGCCCCGCCATGGGGTTATGTGCGGCCTCGATTTACCGGCGAGTCCGGAACCAAGAGCGGGACCAGAGCGCAGTTGAATACCAGCGTACCGACGAAACTTGCCGCGGGCAAAAACGCCACGGCGGACAAGCTATTGGTGGCGGCCAGCGAGCTGATGATCGAGCGCGCCTCGATCGAGGTGTCGCTGTCCGACATCGCGCAGAAATCCGGCGTCAACGCCGCGCTGGTGAAATACCATTTCGGCAACAAGGACGGGCTGTTGCTGGCGCTGTTGGCGCGCGATGCCGCCACCGAGATGTCGCAGCTCGAATACCTGTTGGCGCAGCCGATCTCGCCGTCCGCGAAGCTGCGGCTGCATATCGGCGGCATCATTCGCGCCTATCACCAGTTCCCCTATATGAACCGGTTGATCCATTATCTGCTGCACGAAAGCTCGGCAGGTGCTCCGGACGAGGTGTCGAAATTCTTCGTCGCGCCGCTGCTGGATTTTCATCGCCGCCTGCTCGCCGAAGGCATCAAGGCCGGCGAGTTCCGCAAGATCGATCCGGTGTTGTTCTACACCAGCCTGATCGGCGCCTGCGATCATCTGTTCTTCGGCCGCCACGCGATGTCGCGCGCGGTCGGCGTCGGTCCGGTCACCGACGAGGTCTGCCGCGAATACATCAAGCACATGGAAGCCTTGATCTTCGGCGGCGTGCTCAATCCCGATAAGGAAACGGCGGCGGTCGCCGCCGGATAACAAGTTCGAAGTTGAGAGAAGAAACGCCCAAGGAAAGGTTGCTCCATGCAGTTGAAAGACGTTGCCGTTCTCATCACCGGCGGCGGCTCCGGCCTCGGTGCCGCGACCGCCCGCGCCATGGCGGCCAAGGACGCCAAGATCGGCGTGATCGACCAGAACAAGGAAAACGCCGAGAAGGTTGCCGCCGAGGTGAAGGGCATCGCGCTGCATGCCGACGTCACCGACGAGGAGGCGATCAAGGCGGCGATCGCCAAGGCCGAGGCCGCGCACGGCATCGCGCGCGTGCTGATGAACTGCGCCGGCATCGGCGGCTCGCAGCGCATCGTTGGCAAGGACGGCGTCTATCCGCTGGCGAAGTTCGTCCGCATCATCAACGTCAATCTGATCGGCACCTTCAACGTGCTGCGCCTGTTCGCCGAGCGCCTGGCGACCGAAGCCCCGATCGGCGAAGAGCGCGGCGTCGCGATCAACACCGCGTCGGTCGCAGCCTATGAAGGCCAGATCGGCCAGATCGCCTATTCGGCCTCGAAGGGTGGCGTCGTCGGCCTCACGCTGCCGGCCGCGCGCGACCTCGCCAGCCTGAAGATCCGCGTCAACACCATCGCGCCCGGCCTGTTCCTGACGCCGCTGCTGATGGGCCTCAACGAGGAAGCCCGCAAGAGCCTGGGCGCCCAGGTGCCGCATCCGGCCCGCCTCGGCGATGCTTCTGAATACGGCAACCTCGCCGTCCACATCGTCGAGAACCCGATGCTCAACGGCGAAACCATCCGCCTCGACGGCGCCATCCGCATGGCGCCGCGGTAACGGCGAATTCTGCTGTCGTCCCGGCGAAAGCCGGGACCCATACTCCGCGGCGTCTGTAACGGGCGAGCTGGCAGGCGCCGCGCAAAACAACAAAAGCCTGTGGTTATGGGTCCCGGCTCGCGCTTCGCTTGGCCGGGACGACGGGTCGGGAGGACCATACGCGTGTCTCAACCGCTGCTGATCGAACATCACGACGGGGTCGATTGGGTCACGCTCAATCGTCCCGAGAGCCTGAACGCGCTCGATCCCGCCATGATCGATGCGCTCAACGTCTACTTCCAGGGCCTGCAGCGCAACCGCGACACCCGCGTGGTGGTGCTGAAGGGCGCCGGTGCGAATTTTTGCGCCGGGCTCGACCTCAAGCACGCGATGGCGCGCCGCGGCGGGCAGACCGAGCCACCGGGTGTCACGGAGTCGCTCGACTCGCAGCGCCGCATTGCCGACATCGTGATGCTGATGCGGCGCTGCCCGCAGCCGATCATCGCGCTGGTGCAGGGCGCGGCCGCCGGCGGCGGCTTTGCGCTGGCGCTCGCCGCCGATATCCGCATCGCTGCAAAGAACGCGCGGATGAACTGCGCCTTCATCAAGCTCGGCCTCGGCGGCTGCGACATCGGCACCAGCTATTTCCTGCCGCGCCTCGTCGGCGTCTCCGTCGCGTCCGAACTGATCCTCACCGGGCGCTTCATCCATGCCGACCGCGCGCTCGCCGTCGGCCTTGTCTCCGAGGTGGTCGAGGCCGCCGATCTCGATGCTGCAGCCAATCCTTATGTCGAGGCGATGATGACGGCCTCGCCGGTCGGTCTCCGCCTCTCCAAGGAATGCATCAACATGAGCGTCGATGCCGGCTCGATCGAGGCCGTGATTGCGATGGAGGATCGCAATCAGGTGTTGTGCAGCCGCTCGGAAGATTTTCAGGAGGGCATCAGGGCCTTCCTTGAGAAACGAAAGCCTGTCTATATCAGGCGCTGATAAAAAGTCCGCAAAGGACAAGAAATTCCGGGAGACGCAAAATGGATGGTGACGCGGCGATGCTGACAAAACCCGCCTTTCGCAAGGTGGACTGGCTCGCGCGTGACATCGCGGTCGAGCGGCGCGACGACGGCACCATCGTCCTGAAGTCGCGGATTCCGCTGCAGGCCTACGAGACGCACATTCCGGCCTATCTCGCCAAATGGGCGGCGCAGGCGCCGGAGCGCATCTGGCTCGCGCAGCGCGGCGGTCCCGACAGAGCGTGGCGCAAGCTCTGCTATGGCGAAGCCAAACGCACCGTCGATGCGCTGACGCAGGGCCTGCTCGATCTCGACATTGGCGCAGACCGGCCCGTCGCAATCCTGTCAGGCAACTCGATCGAGCATGCGCTGATGACGCAGGCGGCGATGCAGGCACGGCTGCCGGCCGCGCCGGTGTCGCCGGCCTATTCGTTGATGAGCCAGGATCATCTCAAGCTCAAATATCTGTTCAACCTGATCAAGCCCGCCGCCGTGATGGTGCAGGATGGACCTGCCTTCGAGAAGGCGCTGAAGGCGATCGATCTCACAGGGATCACCGTCATTCACGTGCTGCGTCCGTGCGAGGGCATCAAGAGCGTGGCCTTTGCCGAGCTGGCCGCAACGCCGGTGACATCCGCGGTCGGTGAGTCCATCGCGAAGATCACGCCCAAAACCGTCGGCAAGCTGCTGTTCACCTCGGGCTCGACCGGCATGCCCAAGGCCGTCATCAACACCCAGGAGATGATGTGCGCCAATGCGGCGATGATGATGCAGGTGCGGCCCCGTGAAACGGCCGGGCCGATCCCGACCGTGCTCGATTGGATGCCGTGGAATCACACCATGGGCGGCAACGCTGCGTTCAATCCGGTGCTGGTCGACGGCGGCACGCTCTATATCGACGACGGCCGGCCGATGCCGGGTCAGCTCGAGGAAACCATCAAGAACCTGCGCGAGGTCTCGCCGACCTATTACGCCAACGTGCCGGCCGGTTATGCCGCGCTCGCAGCCGTCATGGAGAAGGACGAAGCGCTGTGCCGGAGCTTCTTCAAGAACCTCGCGATCATGGGGTATGGCGGTGCGCGGCTGCCTGACGATCTCTATGACCGGATGCAGGCGCTGGCGGTGAAGACCACGGGCGAGCGCATCGTGTTCTACACCGGCTGGGGCTCGACCGAGACCGCGCCGACCTCGACCGGCACCTATTGGGACACCGAGCGCGTCGGCCTGATCGGCCTGCCGTTCCCCGGCGTCGAGCTGAAGATGGTGCCGTGCGGCGCGAAATACGAATTGCGGCTGCGCGGCGTCAACGTCACGCCGGGCTATTTCGGCCAGCCTGACCTCACCGCCAAGATGTTCGACGAGGAAGGCTTCTACTGCATCGGCGATGCCGGTGTGTTCGTCGATCCAGAGGACCCGCTGCAAGGCATCATCTTCGCCGGCCGCGTGGTCGAGGACTTCAAGCTGACCACCGGCACCTTCGTCCATGTCGGCTCGCTGCGCACCGATGCGATATCAGCCGCGACGCCGGTGGTGCATGACGCGCTGGTTGCGGGGCAGGATCGTGCGTTCATCGGCCTGTTGTGCTGGCCGAACCTGCACGCCTGCCGTCAGCTCGTCGGCAATGCCGAGGCGACTTACGACGACGTGATCCGGCACCCCGACGTTGTCGCTTGCCTCAGGAAAGGCCTGCAGGCCCACAACGCGTCGACCACCGGCAGCAGCATGCGGATCGCGCGCGCGATGCTGATGGTCGAGCCTCCATCGATCGACGGTAACGAGCTCACCGACAAGGGCTACATCAACCAGCGCGCCGGCCTCGAGCGCCGCGCCGCACTGGTCGAGAGGCTCTATGCCGACAAGCCCGGCGACGACGTGATCGTGCTGTGATGACGCCGATGCTCTCTCCACTCGTCATTCCGGGGCGCGCGAAGCGCGAACCCGGAATCTATTTTGCAGCGAGTCCGGAGCCCGATGGATTCCGGGCTCGCGACTTCGTCGCGCCCCGGAATGACGAAGAACAAGTGACAGCGAGAAAAAGGTAAGCGCCATGAATTTCGATTTCTCCGACGAACAGAAGCAGATGCGCGATGAGGCGCGGAAATTCTTGAGCGAACAATGCCCGCCGAAGGCCGTGCGCGAAGTGCTCGACGGCAAGGCGCCCTACGACAAGGCGCTGTGGAAGGGCCTTGCCGAGATGGGCTTCCTCGGCGTCGCGATCCCGGAGCAGTTCGGCGGCGCGGGTGCTGGCCATCTCGAGCTCTGCGTGATTGCGGAGGAAATGGGCCGCGCGCTGGCGCCGGTGCCGTTCTCGTCGACCGTCTATCTCGCCGCCGAAGCGATCCTGATCGCAGGCAGTGACGCGCAGAAGCAGAAGTGGCTGCCGAAGATCGCCTCCGGCGATGCGATCGGCACGCTCGCGCTATTCGAGGGTCACGGCAATCCGTCGCCGAAGGCGGTCAAGGTGACCGCCAATGGCGGCGTGCTCAACGGCGTCAAGAAGCCGGTCGCCGATGGTGCGATCGCCGATTTCGCCGTGGTCGCCGCGCGCACCGGTTCGAGCGGACGTGAATCCGATTTCTCTTTGTTCATCGTCGACCTCAAGGCCGGTGGCGTCGAGGTCAAGTCGCTGACCAATATCGACCTGACCCGCGGTCAGGCGGAGATCACCTTCAAGGACGCCAAGGCCGAGCCGCTCGGTACCACCGGCGAGGGCTGGAGCGTGATCACCCAGGTGCTGGATCGCGCGGCCGTGTTGATGGCGTTCGAGCAGGTCGGCGGCGCCGACCGCGCGCTGGAGATGGGCCGCGACTACGCGCTCGACCGCATCGCCTTCGGCCGTCCGATCGGCTCGTTCCAGGCGGTCAAGCACATGCTGGCCGACATGTATGTCTCGGCGACGCTGGCGCGGTCGAATTGCTATTACGGCGCCTGGGCGCTCTCGACCAATGCCGGCGAATTGCCGGAAGCCGCCGCCGCCGCGCGCATCAGCGCGACGCAGGCGTTCCAGCACTGCGCCAAGAACAACATCCAGGTCCACGGCGGCATGGGCTTCACCTGGGAGTTCGACTGCCACATGTACTACCGCCGCGCCAACGCGGTGGCGCTCGGCCTCGGCAGCCTGTCCTATTGGGAAGACGCCTTGATTGATCGCATGCGCAAGAAGAACGCGGCGTGAGGGGTACTCGCGTCCCGGACGCGGTGCAGCGTGAAACGCTGCTCCGTAGAGCCTGGACCCATCGGGCTACTATGGACCCCGGAATAGCAGCGCACCACTCCGTGCTGCGCCGCATCCGGGGAACGCAGGAGAGGACAGAGTCATGAATTTCGACGACACCCCGCAGGAGGGCGCATTCCGCGCCGAGGCGAAAGCCTGGATCGCGGCCAATGCGCCGAAGCAATATGAGGAAGAGCTGCGCAAGGCCTCACTCGGCCGCTTTCAGCTCAAGGGCGCCAACATCCTCGAGGTCGCCAAGGCCTGGCAGAAGAAGAAGGCCGATGCCGGCTGGGCCTGCCTGCACTGGCCGAAGGAATATGGCGGCCGCGGCTCGTCGCCGATCGAGCGCGTGATCTGGCAGCAGGAGGAGGGCCCGTTCGGCCGCCTCAGCTCAATGTTCATCATCGGTCATGGCATGTGCGGCCCGACCATGATGGCGTTCGCCGGCGAGGAGCAGAAGCGCAGCTACCTGCCGCCGCTGGCGTCCGGCGAGAAGATCTGGTGCCAGCTGTTCTCCGAGCCGGCCGGCGGCTCCGACGTCGCGGGCCTGCGGACCCGCGCCGAGAAGCATGGCGACGAGTGGGTGATCAACGGCCAGAAGATCTGGACCTCGGGCGCGCACTATTCCGACTACGGCATCCTCTTGACGCGCACCGATCCTGATGTGCCGAAGCACAAGGGCCTCACCATGTTCTTCCTGGACATGAAGAGCCCGGGCGTCGAGGTCAGGCCGATCAAGCAGGCGAGCGGCGCCTCGGATTTCAACGAGGTCTATTTCACCGACGTGCGCATTCCGGATTCGCAGCGGCTCGGCACTGTCAATGACGGCTGGAACGTGTCGCTCACCACGCTGATGAACGAGCGCATGTCGATCGGCGCCGGCGTTTCGACCGGCTTCCCCGAACTGTTCGACTTCTGCAACAGCCTGATGCTGGAGGACGGCCCGGCGATCGAGAACCGCGCAGTGCGTTCGAAACTGGCGAACTGGGCGGTGAAGGCGAGCGGGCTGAAATACACCAGCATGCGCGCGATCTCGGCGCTGTCGAAGGGCGAGCGGCCGGGACCGGAGAATTCGATCGGCAAGCTGGTCGCGGGATCGATGATCCAGGACGTCGCGGCCTACGCGCTCGATCTGCAGGGCGCGGCGGGCGCCTTGAGCGGGATTGAGGATGCCGAGGTCGCCGGCAAATTCCAGGCGATGCTGCTGCGCGCGCCGGGCACCCGCGTCGAGGGCGGCACCGACGAGATCATGCGCAACATTATCGCCGAGCGCGTGCTGGGCCTGCCCGGCGACATCAGGGTCGACAAGGACGTTCCCTTCAACAAGATCCCGACCAAGGGAAGGAATTGATCGTGTCCCGGGCGCGATGCAGCGTGAAGCGCTGCTTCGCAGAACCGGGACCCACAAGGCCACAATAGGCCCAGGCTCAGCAGCGCACCGCTTCGCGCTGCGCCGCGTCCGGGGCACGAGACAGGAGAATGCGAGATGAATTTCGATGACACGCCGCAGGAAGCCGAATTCCGGGCCGTCGCCCGCAGCTGGGTCGCCGCCAACGCGCCGAAGGAGTTCGAGGAGGAGCTGTCAAAGTCGTCGCTCGGCCGCATCAAGCTCGCCAGGCACGACATGGTCGAGGTCGGCAAGGCCTGGCAGAAGAAGAAGGCGGAGGGCGGCTGGGCCTGCCTGCACTGGCCGAAGGAATATGGCGGCCGCGGCGCGACCCCGATCGAGCGCGTGATCTGGCAGCAGGAGGAAGGCGTCTACGGCAAATTGACCCAGCCGTTCCAGATCGGCGAGGGCATGTGCGGCCCAACCGTGATGGCCTGGGGCTCTGAAGACGCCAAGCGCCGCTATCTGCCGAAGCTTGCGTCGGGCGAAGAGATCTGGTGCCAGTTGTTCTCCGAGCCGTCGGCCGGATCCGATGTCGCGGGGTTGCGCACCCGCGCCGAGAAGAAGGGCGACAACTGGGTCGTCAACGGCCAGAAGATCTGGACCTCCGGCGCGCATTATTCCGACTATGGCCTCTTGATCGCGCGCACCGATCCGAATGTGCCCAAGCACAAGGGCCTCACCATGTTCTTCCTCGACATGAAGAGCCCCGGCGTCGAGGTCAGGCCGATCAAGCAGGCCAACGGCATGCAGGAGTTCAACGAGGTCTATTTCACCGACGTCGTGATCCCGGACAGCCAGCGCCTCGGCGCGGTCGGCGAGGGCTGGAGCGTGTCGCTGACCACGCTGATGAACGAGCGCATGTCGATCGGTTCGCGACTCGCGACCGGTGTGCCCGAGATGTTCGAGTTCTGCTCCAATTTGATGCTGGAGGACGGGCTTGCAATCGACGATCCGGCGGTGCGCTCCAAGCTTGCGAACTGGGCGGTGAAGGCGAGCGGGCTGAAATACACCAGCTACCGCGCGATCTCGGCGCTGTCGAAGGGCGAGCGTCCCGGTCCGGAAAATTCCATCGGCAAGCTTGTGTCGGGCCTGATGCTGCAGGACATCGCGACCTACGCGATGGACCTCGAGGGCACGGCCGGCAGCCTCACCGGCACCGATGAGGAGCAGGCCAACGGCCAGTTCCAGCAGATGCTGCTGTCGTCGCCCTCGATGCGCATCGCCGGCGGTACCGACGAGATCCTGCGCAACATCATCGCCGAGCGCGTGCTCGGCCTGCCGGGCGACATTCGGGTCGACAAGGACGTGCCCTACAACAAGATCCCCACCAAGGGGCGTTGAAGATTCTCGTGTCCCGGACGCGATGCGGCACGCAGTGCCGCGTCGCAGAGCCGGGACCTAACCTTGCATAGGCCCCGGCTCTGCGGCGCGGCACTGCGTGCCGCACCGCGTCCGGGGCAAGAAAGTGAGCACTGATGGACGCGGTCGTGAAGGAAACCAATTGCATCGGCGCGCTCGAGGAGCTGCTCAACGAGCGCTACTCGGTGCGCGCGTTCCAGCCGCGCGAGGTGCCGCGCGACACCATCGCGCACATCCTCGCGACCGCGCAGCGCACGGCATCGTGGTGCAACAGCCAGCCCTGGCAGGTCCTGATCGTGTCCGGCGAGGCCAAGGAACGGTTCCGCAAGGCGATCTATGCCGAGGCGTCGCGCGGCCTCGGCGAGGATTACGACTTTACGCCGCCGCGCGAATATGTGGGGGTCTATCTCGAGCGCCGCCGCGAAAGCGGCTTTCAGCTCTACAACACGCTCGGCATCGCCAGGGGCGACAAGGCGGCGTACGCAAAACAGGCGCTGGAGAACTACAATTTCTTCGGCGCCCCGCACATTGCCGTGATCCACACCAACGAGCCCCTCGGCATCTACGGCGCGATCGATTGCGGCGGCTATGTCTCGAACTTCATGCTGGCGGCGCAGGCGCTCGGCCTCGGCACCATCCCGCAGGCCGCGATCGCCCGCCATTCCGGCCTGATCCGCCGCCATTTTGGCCTGGCCGACGACCGCCGGGTTGTCTGCGGCATCTCGTTCGGCTATGCCGATCATGCACACAAGGTGAACAGCTACCGCACTTCGCGTGCGACCGTGGCAGATACTGTCACATTCGTGGACGTATAATTCCCTGAAGGCGGATCCCGCCCGAGATAAAGCCGAAGACAAAGACAAAAGCGACTGAAGCGACCAAACAAGAAACGACAAGAAAAAAAGCGACGACAAGAACAATGGCGAACGACGCCTCGCTCACCGCGGGCAGGATCAACAGGCAGCTGCACCGTCTCCCCGCGCTCGAACGCGACGCGTTCATCGCTGCGCATTATCTGGGTCAGCCGGTCGCCTGGGAAACCCGCTTCTTCGACGCGATCGACTGGGGCGCGGGCTCGGTGCTGCAATTCAGCTTCCTGCAGCGCGGCTGGCACCGCCAATCGCGGCTCGACAATCCGATCTATGCCCATATCGATATCGAACAACATCCTGAAACGCGCGGCCTGCGCCGCGGCCGGCGCATCGACCTCTATGGCACGATCAAGGGCATCGACTTCGTGACCGGGATTACGCTGACGCTGGATCGTTTCGATATCCTGCCGGTCAATTTTCTCGACCGCTTCGTGATCAGCTCCGACAGCCGGTACTAAGCGTTTTCAAGCGAAGTGGACGCCAGTTCGCGTGAAGAAAACGCGTCAAAACAAAAAGCTAGAGCTTCGGTTCTGATGCAATCAGAAGCGAAAATGCTCTAGCGCCGGGCCGCGCGGCGCGCCGGCGCCTCGGCATAGCGCGCGGCCATCGCGCCCGTGAGCTCGGCCATCTTGTCGCGCAACTCCGCGGGCGCGATCACCTCGACCTCTGCGCCGAGCCGCAGCAACTCGGTCGCCGCATGCCACACCGTCTTGCCGACCGGCATGGTGGCGACCCGCCAGCCGTCGGCATCGCTGCCTTCCGCAAGCCGCATCCGCGCCTTCACGTAAGGGTGCGCCAGCGCATCGAACAGTTTCAGCCCGAACGGCGACAGCCGCACCGTGGCCTGGTTCGGATGCAGCTCGGCCTCGAGCCGTTCGATCGAGGCCCGCCAATAGGCGGCGAGGTCGAAATCCGCCGGCCGCGCGAACGACGTCTCGAGCGTCACACAATCCAGCACGCGCGCCACCCGGTAGGTGCGCACATTGCCGTCGACGAGGCCGGCGAGATACCAGCTGCCGCCCTTCAGCACGAGGCCGAGCGGTGCCACGCGCCGCCGCTTCTCCGCCTTCCAGCTCTGGTAGCGGATCTCGATCAGGTTTTCGCGCAGCACGGCGCCTGCAATGGCGCGCAGATGTTGCGGCTCCTCGGTCTCGCCGAACCAGCCGGGCGCGTCGAGATGGAAGCGCTGCTGCATGCCCCGCGCGTTGGGCCGCAGATTTTCCGGCAGCGCCGCCATCAGCTTGGTCTGCGCCGCGACCATCGCGGCGTCGAGGCCGAGTGCGGCGGCGGGGCCGGGGAGGCCGGCCATGAACAGCGCCTCGGCCTCGCCCTGCGACAGCCCGTTCAGCCGCACGCGATAGCCGTCGAGCAGGCGATAGCCGCCCTCGGCGCCACGGTCGGCATAGACGGGCACCCCCGCGGCGGAGAGCGCATCGATGTCGCGATAGATCGTGCGCACCGAGACCTCGCAGGCCTCGGCGAGTTCGGGCGCGGTGACCTGTCCCCGCGCCTGCAGGGTGGTGAGGATGGAAAACAGCCGGCTCGCGCGCATGTCGCAGATCATACCTGACACAAGATGTCAGGTATAGGCGGACATAAGGAGGCCATGCCGCCCGGCGGCGCAAGGAGACCTGCCGATGACCACCGCGACAACCACCACCGACCGCGTCACGCTGTATTACTCGCCGCAAAGCCGCGCCACCGGCACGCGCGTGCTGCTGGAGGAGCTCGGTGCGCCCTATGATTTGCATGTCCTCAACATGAAGGCGGGCGAGCAGCGCAAGGATGCCTATCTCGCGATCAATCCGCTCGGCAAGGTGCCGGCGATCCGCCATGGCGGCGCGCTGGTCACCGAGCAGGTCGCGATCTTCATCTATCTCGCCGATCTGTTTCCGCAGGCCGGCCTGACGCCCGCGCTGAACGACCCGCGCCGCGGCCCGTATCTGCGCTGGATCGCCTATTACGGCGCCTCGTTCGAGCCGGCCGTGATCGACCATTTCATGAAGCGCGAGCCGGCGCCGATCACCCAGTCGCCCTACGCTGATTACGACACCATGCTGGGTGCACTGGAGGCGCAGCTCGCGAAAGGACCCTATCTGCTCGGCGAAGAGATCACGGCGGCCGACATCCTCTGGGGCATGGCGTTCAGCTGGACCATGATGTTCGGCATCGTGCCGAAACGGGACGTGTTCGTCCGCTATGCCGAACGCATCACCGCGCGCCCGGCGTTTGTACGGATATCGGAAGCCGACGACGAGATGGCGGCGCAGCATGCTGTGGCCGCCGGCGTGTGATACGAGCGTTGCGATGGCCAAGACACTGCAAAACAAGACACTGCAAAAGATGCTGTACAGCACCAACTGCTTCAACACCTTCATCCGCGTGGCGGAGGATTGTCCGGCGCGGAACGGTGAGGAGCCGCAGCCGCGCGGCGGCCAGCCGACCGTCGCTGTGCTGCAATACCGGATGATATCAGGCGCGCCATACACATACACGTCCGACGACGTGGTGTTCGCCACGTCGGCGGCCGGCCGCGCGCTCGATGCCAAAGCTGCGAACAACAAGGCCGCGAAAACGGAGCGCAGCCTCGCCCGCGAGGCGTTCTTCTCCAGAGGCCAAGCCTGCATGCGCGCCTCGCCGCTCGGCAAACGCTTCGGCTGGGGCGTCCACGCCGACGCCGATGGCCGTATCGCGATCTACGCCGTCGACAGCAAGCGCTACCAGGCGCTCGCGGGCGATCCGGAGATCGCACAAGTTCGTGCGATGCGGTCGAAGCGGGCGTAAGGGGACTCAGCGAGAGTTCGCAACGACTGGTACACCATTAGACCCGTCATCCTGAGGTGCGAGCTCTTGCGAGCCTCGAAGGATGCACGGCCACAGTCGGGCCGTCACCCTTCGAGACGCGCGCGATGCGCGCTCCTCAGGATGACGGAATTGGCTTACTCAGCTTGCTCAGTGTCATCACCCGCGCATGCGGGTGATCCAGTATTCCAGAGACGGTCGTGCTTGAGCCGATAGGCCGCGGCGTACCGGGTCGCCCGGTCGAGCCGGGCGACGACAACAGAAGATGAGGACAAAGCCTCACATCCTCTCAGGGTGACGGTGCGGTGGTGTGAAGCGCTGCGTTAAAACCGCGGCGCCCGCTTCTCGGCGAATGCCTTGATGCCTTCCTTGATCTCGTCGCCGCGCATGCTGTCGCGGTGGCGGGCGTCGGCGGCGGCTGCATCGAGCTCGCCGCGGGCGAATTCGTTGACCGCGCGCTTCATGCCGGCCATTGCCTTGGGCGCGTTGCCGGCCAAAATCGTCGCAAGCTTGTCGACCTCCTCGTCGAGCAGGTCGATCGGCGCCATCGCGGTGAGGTAGCCGATCCGCAGCATCTCGGGCGCGGTAATCTTCTGCGCGGTCAGGAACAGCATTTTGGCATTGTCGACGCCAAGCCGTGTGGCGTAGCGCTTGATGCCGCTGGTGTAGTAGTGCAGCCCGAGCCGCGCCGCCGGCATGAACATCTCCGCGGTATCGACGCCGATGCGGAAGTCGCAGGCGAGCGCAAGGTCGGTCGAGCCGCCATAGACGCCGCCATTGAGCCGGCAGATCGTCGGTACGCTGAGATCCTCCAGACGGTTGACCATGACCTCGAACGCCGAGCCCGCACTCTGCTGCTCGCTGGCGCTCACCGCGCGCTCGGCCACCGAGTTGAGGTCGTAGCCGGCGGAGAACGCGCGGCCGGTCCCGGTCAACACCAGCACGCGAACCGCGGGATCGGCCTCGATCCGGTCGAACAGCTTCAAGAGCTCGCCGAGGTCCTCGGCCTGCAGGCGGTTGAGATGCTTCGGCCGGTTGAGGCGGATGGTGGCGCGCGCTCCCGCAATCTCGAGCACGGGTCCGCTGGCGGTGTCGGCCGCGTCAGCCATCTTGGTCTCCATTATTGGTTCTCACGTTCGCGCCGCTTCGCCTCGGCGTCGATGGTCTCGGCGAGATCGGGATGCCTTGCCATCAACAGGCGGAAATCGACCAGGTCAAGCACCAACAGCCGCGTCACCTTGCTGGTCGAGACGCTGGCGCCGCGCTTGGCGTTGCCGAGCAGCGCCATCTCGCCGAAGAACGCGCCTTCGCCGAGCTTGACCTTGCGCCCGGGCAGGTCGACCTCGACCTCGCCGGCGGCGACGAAATACATGCAGTCGCCATTGGTGTCCTTGCGGATGATCATGGTGCGCGGCGGCAGGTCCATGGTCCGCAGCACCTGGGTGACGTCGGCGATTGCGGCCGGGCCGAGATGGGCGAAGAACGGCACCTTGCTGACGGTCTCCCAGGTCTTCAGAAAATTGTCGCGCCGCGTTTCCGCGGCAAAGCCGGTCGCCAGGATGCCGGTCCACAGCCCGAACACGCCGAGGCCCGAGATCATCACCATCGCGGCGACCACGCGGCCGAGCGGGGTGATCGGGACCACGTCGCCATAGCCTGTCGTGGTCAGCGTCACCACCGCCCACCACAGTGCCGCCGGCACGCTGCCGAAGGTCTGCGGCTGGACGTCCCGCTCCAGGAAATATTCCGCGACCGAGGCCAGGAACACCACCATCAGGAAGATCACGAGCACGCTGAGCAGCGGGCCGGACTCCACCACCAGCACGCGCCGGAGCTGACGCAGGCCCGGAATGCCCGGCACCACCTTGAGCACCCAGAGCACGCCGAGCAGCCATGCCGTCTTCGGATCGAGGCCGGAAAGCAAAGCGAGCGGCACCGCCAGCGCGCCGATCGCATCGACCACGCCTGCGCTGGACAGCGCATAGAACCACAGCTTGCCCTGCCGTCGCATATGGCGCAGCCGCACCACCCATTCGAACACGAAATAGGCAAGGCAGGCCGAGAGCAGCGCATTGATCCAGTGCGGGGCCGTATCATAGGCCGGCTGCACCGTCAGCAGCGTCATCATGGCGACGCCGGTCGCGACCGCGACATAGGCTGCCGTGGTCATGTTGCGGCCGGCGGTGGCCGAAACGAAGGCGGTCAAAGCCGGAAGGACGAGCCGCTTGGACATCAGAACGGAGGTTGCCTGTCGATGAACTGCTGGAATCAGGGGCCCGCGAGCGGCGGAGCCTGCATCACAACGTGCCCCTCCTCCGTGAGGCCGTCAACGCGCGGGCCATTCGCGGCATCAAGTCAGCAGGACGCCCGTTCGTTGGACGAATGGCCCAAAAGGCCTAACCATCTTGCCCCGATTTTGCGCCCGCGAATGTGAGAAATCGGACAAATCGTCGTTTTTTCACCGTATATCAGGGATGCCGGCGGGCGATGCGACCCCGGCCGGAATGAAGCGACTAACAAGACGATCTATTCACTTCTTGAGCATTGGTTGGTTTCCGATGGACACCTCACACCTCGCGGAACACGCCGGCGCCGCCGGCAGTCTATTCGCATCGATCTTCGTGGTCGCCACGCTGTCGATGCGGACCATGATCCCGTTGCGCGTGTTCGCCATCCTGACCAACATCATCCTGATCGCGACCGCGATCCCGACCCACAATTACGCCGTGCTGATCCTGCATTCCGTGCTGCTGCCGGTGAACACCTACCGCCTGCACCAGATGCTGCAGCTGGTCCGCAACGTGAAGAAATCGGTCAACAGCGATCTGTCGATGGAGTGGCTGAAGCCGTTCACGACGGAGCGCAAATGCACGGCGGGCGAAGTCCTGTTCTACAAGGACGAGAAGGCCGACAGCATGTTCTACATCGTCAGCGGCCGCTTCCGCCTGGTCGAATCGGGCATCGAGCTGCCGGTCGGCGCCATCGTCGGCGAGTTCGGCATGCTGTCGCCCTCGAACACACGGACCCAGACGCTGGAATGCGTCGAAGGCGGCATGGTGCTGTCGGTGACCTATGACCAGGTCGAGCAGCTTTACGTCCAGAACCCGGCGTTCGGCTTCTACCTCCTGCGGCTGTTCAGCGCCCGCCTGTTCCAGAATATCTCGACGCTCGAGCAGCGGCTCGCGCAACACACCGCGCCGCAGGTTGCGGAGCCAAAACCTGCATGAGCCCGCCGTGACCAGTTCTGGAGGCGCCGCAGTGCCGGATGACGACAGTCTCCTGGCTTCGCTCCGCTATCTCTTCGCCGACATCATCGGCGACGAGGACGAGGGACCGCCGGTGCTGCCCGAGGCTTGTCCGGATCATCTCGGGCCCGCGGTCACCGAGGCCATCCATCTTTTGATCGCCTATCAGAGCACGAGCTATGCCCAGCTCTATATCGATAGGCTGAAGCGCTTCGTCGGGCGCCGTGGCGTCGACGACGCGCTTCTCGCGGACATCGCGCGGCTGATGGCGGAGCGGATGGCCTATGAGGACGCGATCCGGATTGCGCAGCTCAAGCTCGGCGAGGTCAATGCGGCGGGCGGCCTTGCGGCGCGCTCGGCCGACGACGTCAAGAAACTCCGCCTCGACGAGCTGATCGACGCTTTGCCGGCAGTGGTTGCCGATCCGATCCTCACCGTGCTCGATCAGTTCGGCTGGCGGCGCCGCAGGGTCTCGATCCGCTTCAGCGCCAACAACCGCTTCAGTGTTCGCCGGCTCAGGATCGAGGCGGGCCTGAAGCGCTGGCGGCTGTTTTCGGTGCGCTATGCCAAGGAGCGCGTCTGGGTCGAGCGCTGGCTGCACATGATCGACCGCAGCCTCACCAAGCAACCGGCCGCCGCATCGGCGGTGGTGCAGACCGCAACCATGATCCAGGGCTATGGCGATCCCTATCGCCAGGGCATCGCGGACTGGCACGCGATCATCGACGGGCTCGCCAAGCCGACCTTCGACGGCGTGCTCGCGCTTCCCGATCTCGCCGCCGCGATTGCGGAAGCCCGCACCGCCATCATGCCGGATGCGCGCCAGGCCGCACTGAAGCGCAAGATCGCCGAGATCCGCGCCCGGGTGCCGGCGGCGTAGTCATCGTCGCATTATGATTTGAAACGATTCCATCACCGTCATCCTGAGGAGCGCGAAGCGCGTCTCGAAGGATCGACGGCCCGACCGTGGCCGTGCATCCTTCGAGGCTCGCTCCGCTCGCACCTCCAGCGACAAAGGCGAAGCCTTTGCGCAGGGATGACGGGACTGGCGGCGTCGCTCTATCCACGTCATTGCGAGCGAAGCGAAGCAATCCATAGCTCCACAAGCGGAGAAATGGATTGCTTCGTCGCTTCGCTCCTCGCAATGACGAGAGCAAGGCAGGTTGTAGCGGCTATTCCGCCGCGGCGGTGACCTTGGTCAGCGCCTGCTGTCCGGCTTCAGTGAGCTCGGAAAGCGTCGTTCTGCCGCTCCTGGCGCACTTGATGATGTATTTGGCAACGTATTTGCGGGTGGCGTGTTCCTCGCCATGACGCGCTTCTGCACAAACCCGGTCGAGCGCAAAATTCATGATGGCGAGTGTATGTGAGTCGAATCTCTCCTCGATCATCGCAGCCCCTCCCTATGGGCCGGTGTCCGGCGCGGCCTATTTGCGGAACGTCAGTGACTCACTGACTTCCATCACGGCCTCGGTCTGTCTGGCTTTCTTCATCAGCGTCTCGCGTTCCCGCCCCGGCGGCAGCTTGCGCGCTGCAAGGCGCGCATCCTCGGCAAACTTTTGCAGGCGGTCCTCGAACGATCCGGGGGGACGTGCCCTGTTGCGTTTCTTCTTGATCATGCCGCCTCCGGTCTGGAACCGGGAATACTTGGCATGTTCCCCGGAGGCCGTCGTTAACCCATGACATCGGCGGATCGAATTCGTCTTTTGCTTCGCAGGAACGATCTCCGGCGCCACGCGTAACACCCGTGTGTTCACTGCTCTTCACCCCGGGGGCAGTGGACCACTCCGGTGACGGGCCTCGGCGAATTTCACCGTCGGGGCCCGCACATCTTTAGGGATATCAGCCAAGGGATATCGGCAATGGCACATTCCAATCACGGTATCGTCAAGGACGACAAGGGGCAGGAGCAGCCGGCCGACAAGGAGCGCGCGCAGACCGCTCAGAAGACCGACCCCCGAAAGTCGCCAACACGCGAAGCGACGCGGGATCCGAAGCTGAATGACGCCGGCAAGACGCCGGGCTCGGGCATGACGCCTGACGACAGCGGCGATCCCCCGACGGGCTGAACGTCGTTTTGCTCTGCAGCAACTGCGGCAATGCGGCAGGAACGATGACCCCGGTCCACCGTTGGCCTCCGGAGATCAATGGAGATGTGACATGGCGACAGACGCAAAAGAGATCGGAAATCTCATCGGCAGCGACAAGGTCGAGGGCACCGCGGTCTACGGATCGGACGAGCGCAAGATCGGCTCGATCGAGCGCGTCATGATCGACAAGACAAGCGGTCGGGTGTCTTACGCCGTGCTCGGCTTCGGCGGCATTCTTGGTCTCGGCAACGATCATTATCCGCTGCCGTGGCAGTCGCTCAAATACGACACGCGGCTCGGCGGTTACGTCACGGGCGTGACCGAGAGCCAGCTGCGTGGCGCGCCGAAATACGGCAGTGAGCGCGATTGGAATTGGGCCGATACAGGAACGACGCGGGCGGTGGACGCTTATTACGGCGTGCCGCTCGTCTGAATGACGTCGGCCTGAAGGCGTCACGTTTTGCTGACGCCACCCCACTGGTACCAGATCTGTACAGCGATCGAGGATGCAACCGTCGCATCTTCCGGCGTGTGTACACTAGTGAACATACAGCAATAGCTGTGCAATGTAACATACGTTATTGAAATCGGCCCGGCGGTTACCTGATTAAGCATCCGGGGAGACCAATGTCGTTGGCGTCGCTAGTCCGGAAATTGGAGCAGTTCGTACGGCTTTCGCCGATCGACCATGCCATTCTCAATCGCGCGTCCACCGAGCGCGTCCGTCACTTCGGTCCGCGCGTCGATATCGTCCGTGAAGGCGAGAAGCCGAAGGACGTCCATCTGATCCTGTCCGGCTGGGCCTACCGCTACAAGCAATTCGAGGACGGCCGCCGCCAGGTGGTGTCGTTCTTCCTGCCCGGTGATATCTGCGACGTGAACGTCTTCATCCTGCGCGAGATGGACCATTCGATTGGTACCGTCACCGCAGTGTCGGTCGCCGACCTCTCCCGCGAGTTCTTCGACAAGGTCGCCGCCGGACATCCGCGGATCGTCACCGCGTTCTGGTGGGAAACCCTGGTCAATGCCGCGATCCAGCGCGAATGGACCATGAGCCTCGGCCAGCGCACGGCACTGGAGCGCATGGCCCACCTGCTCTGCGAGATCTGGCTGCGCCTGCGTCTCGCCGGCCTGACCCAGGGCGACAGCTGCGACTTCCCGCTGACCCAGGGCGACCTTGCCGACGCCACCGGGCTCTCCAAGGTTCATGTCAACCGGACGCTGCAGGAGCTGCGCGCCGACGGCCTGATCGTGCTCAAGGGAAAGACCCTGGCCGTCCCCAATCTCGACCGGCTGATGCGCGCCGGCCTGTTCAACCCGAACTATCTGCATATGGATCATGAGGGACGGCACCTCGATGCCGTCGGGATGTCAACGGACGCGGCGGCGGGGTGATCGACGGGTCGATTTGTCGAGGCGCACGGCGCTCTCCTCGGCGGGCGCGGGTGGAACAGGCAATCAAGAAGCCCGGCACCTCGATGGCGGTCGATGAGCCGGGCCGAACCCTCCAGCCGGCCCTCGCCCCTTTACGCTGCGCTTTGTCGCGGCAAGTGGCGATCGGGTGCGCGAGCTTCAGCTGGATCACACTGCCCCTTAGGCCGCTTCGGCGTTCACCGCGGAGACGGCAATGGAGGTCAGCGTCTCGTCGGTCTTCTTTTCCTCATTCAAGGTCTGATCGAGCAGTTTGACGGCATCCGGCATCTTCAACTTGTCGGCCCAGGCTTTGAGCGTGCCATACCGCGAGATTTCATAGTGCTCGACCGCCTGGGCGGCAGCGAGCAGGCCGGCGTCCAGCGCGGGTGCGTCCGCGTATTCCTCCATGATTTCCTTGCCCTCGTCGAGGATGCCTTCGATGGCATCGCACTTCTTGCCACGGGCCGGCTTGCCAAGGAGCTCGAAAATCTTTTCGAGGCGCTCGATCTGGCCTTCGGTCTCGTCGTGATGTTTCTCGAAGGCGGCGCGGAGCTTGTCGGACGCGGCCGCCTTCGCCATTTTTGGCAGCGATTTGTAGATCTGCTTCTCGGCGTAATAGATGTCCTTGAGTGTATCGAGGAAGAGAGCGTTGAGGTCTTTTTCGGCGATGGTCGGCTCCGCTGCGAATGAATGGTGCAGATGAGCCCCAACACACGATAGTGATCGACGTTCCTATTTGGCTGATGACGCCTTCCGGAATCACGTCGTCATCGCTTCTTCCTCCGTGTCGTAGAGACGCGAGCTGCGTCAACACGGCCTGTCCCACTGCGTGACCTGTCTAGCGTTAAATGCACTTTGTAACACAGCGATCTACACCACTGCGTTGCAGTGCTCTCGCACGATTGTGGAGGCGTCAGGTACGGGGCCATCCGTCGCAGGGCAGCTTAGGAACGATGGCCTCTCTCTTCGGTTGATCGGTCTCCAAATGATGGAGGTTGACGATGGATTGGAATCGGGTTGAAGGAAACTGGAAGCAGATGAAGGGGAAGGTGAAGGAGCAATGGGGCAAGCTGACCGATGATGACCTCGACGTCATCGCCGGCAAGCAGGACCAGCTCGAGGGCCGTCTGCAGCAGCGCTATGGCTACGCCAAGGACCAGGCCCAGAAGGAGATCGACGACTGGTATGGCCGCCAGACGTGGTGAGCAAAAAAGCCCCGCATTCGCGGGGCTTTTTCTTGCACGAATGCCGGTTGGGGAATGATGCCCGTCAGGGGCGAGTGCTGGAGATGGCCCTGATCGCGGGGTCTCGACGAGACCCCGCGTGCGGCGTCAGATATTTGCGCTGGGGCCGGCTACTTGCCTTCAGGGACCCACGTCGTGCTCGCCTTGTCGTACTTGAAGCCCGGCGCCGACTTGAGGCCGTCCTTGGTCTCATTCAGGGTCAGCCACCATTTATTGTCCTTCTTCTCCGTCTTCACGGCGGTGAAGGGAATGATGACATCTTTCTCTCCGGCACCGAGAAACCCGCCGACGCCGACCACCAGCCCGTTGATCTTGCCGGACTTGTCGACCAGTACGTCATCGATGTCGCCGATCTTGTTTTTCTGCGGATCGTAGACCGACTGCTTGTAGTAGTTGGTCACGGTCCAGCTCTCGGCGGGCGCGGCTGACATGGTCTCTGCGGCATGCACCGCCGTCATCATTCCCATCGCAATGATGCTTCCTGCAATCAACTTATTCATTTTCTTCTCCTCCATATGAGGCAATTGTAACCTCACGTTTGCGGAGAAGTTCCTCGTAAGGCCGGATGCCTGGCGCTCGGCGGGTCAGCTATCATGAGGCCCGTCATCTGATCAGAATCCAACCCATGCTGAAGGGAAGCATGGCGAACCATATTCCAGCAAAGCCGAGAAGGCCGAACTCAAGGGCGCCCCGATTCTGCGGCGTCAAAAAGAAACGGCCCCAGCGAGAGGGGCAAGCCGGGGCCGTCTTCTTCCACGCAGTCGCCGACCGCCGGTTGCCGCAAACCAACGGTCTACTGGGTCTAAAAGAATGGACGAATGAAAAACCGATCCCGCCCAGTGCCCGCATGATTGGCGCAAACTCGGGTTCCGGAAATAACGCTTGTGAATCGCGTCGCAATAAATTGCCACTTTGTCCCGATGCGATCGAGGGGCTGAAAGGGACGCTCGCCGGGCCGCACTAAGTTCCGCCCTCGCCGAGAGGCAGGCGACCTGCCCCGCCACTGAGTCGCCCGACGGCGCAAGCCCCCGCAGCAAAATGTTTCGCTTTGCCACACACTCAGTGTCGTCCTGGCGAAAGCCAGGACCCATTACCCCAAATCTCAATTTGTTGCGCGACGTTGGGGCCACGATCCCGTTCATCATCAAGTGCGGTGGTTGATGGTGTGGACGGCCCCCTACGGCATCAGTGTGCCAGAATGAGGTTGTCTAGATCTCATACATGGGAGCCGTCCGTGAACCAGATTATCCGCATTGGGATTGATACGTCGAAGTATATTTTTGTGTTGCATGGGGTTGATGCGAGGGAGCAGGTGGCGCTGCGCAAGAAGCTGTCGCGCAAACAGGTGCTGGAGTTCTTCGCCAAATTGCCGCCGACCGTGATCGGGATGGAGGCATGCGGGGCTTCGCAACATTGGGCGCGGGAGCTTTCCAAGCTCGGTCACGAGGTGAAGCTGATGGCACCGCAATTGGTTAAACCCTACGTGATGCGGAACAAGAATGACGGGCGGGATGCAGAAGGTCTGTGTGAAGCGATGAGCCGGCCGAGCATGCGCTTCGTGCCGGTGAAGACGGCCGAGCAGCAGGCTGCGCTGATGCTGATGGGTGTCCGCGACGGATTGATCGTCCGGCGCACCCAGCTGACCAATACGATACGCGGCCATGCGGCGGAGTATGGCCTGATCGCACCCAAGGGATTGGACGCGATCGAACCACTGCTGGCGCGGATCGCGCAGGACGAGACGCTTCCCGTTCTGGCGCGCGAGCTGTTTGTGGTGCTGGGCCGGGAGCGCATCAGGCTCGAGGGTGAGTTGGAGGCGATTGAGGCCAAGCTGATGGCCTGGCACCGCGCCGATGCCACGGGCCGGCGCTTGGCTCAGATCCCCTCGGTCGGTCCGATCGTTGCAACCGCGCTGGTGATGAAGACACCTGATCCGCGCGCGTTCCGTTCTGGTCGTCATTTTGCGGCCTGGCTGGGATTGACACCCAAGGACCACTCCACCGCTGGCAAGACCAGGCTTGGCAAGATCACGCGGGCGGGCGATGAGGACCTGCGCCGTCTGCTGGTGGTCGGGGCCACAGCGGTGATCCAGCAGGCGAGGCGGGGACGCGGTCATCACTCGCGCTGGCTGCTGGCGCTGATCAAGCGCAAGCCGCCGAAGCTTGCGGCCGTGGCGCTCGCCAACAAAGTGGCCCGCATCGCCTGGAAGCTGATGGCGACGGGCGAGAGTTACGAGGCGGCACGGATGAATCCCATGACAGCCGCCGCCTAATAGATTGGCCGGCCGGCGGGCTCGCTCGCCGACCGACCGGAGCTGCAAGAGCAGATGGAGCGATCGATCGAGCAACGATGCGAGACAGTCCGCAGGACCCATCGGCCGCCAACAGGTCGCGTGGTTGTTTGGAACTCGCATCGCGCAAACCATCTTGGCCAGCGATCCATTCGATCGCACTCAAAAGGCCGGACATATGGATGCAAGCGATCCGATCTCACCAAACAGCTCTTGTGCCACGGGGGCCGTCCACATATGGGTCCTGGCTTTCGCCAGGACGACAGCGGTGTATGTGGCGCGACCGCGGGGACGATAACAACGACAACTCGCGCCCCTCACCCGCTCGCCGCCTTCACCACCACGATATTTTCATCCGGTGCCGCCGGGTGGCGCTTGAGATGATCGCGGCGCAGCGCGATCTCGTCGCGGACCAGCTCGTAGCCGAGCTTGAAGGTGTCGAGCCCGTCGCCGGACACGGTGCCGTCGCGCAAGCCGATTACTGCGCCGCGCAGGATCGCCTCGAGTTCGTCCTGCAATTCGTCGAGATGTTCGGCGCAGGTGGTGTGCTCGACGCGCTCGCCGATGTCGAGGATCCGGCCCGCCAGCTCGCTCGCCTTCTCCGGCGCGACGCGCGTGATCTTGGTGTAGATCGCGGCGAAGATCGTGCCGATGATGCTGAGCGCGGCGGCGCCGAGATACATCATGTCGCTGTAGCGATCCATGAACGACTTGGTGTCGTCGTTGATGTATTCGGCGGCGCCCTGATGGGCGACGATGAAGGCGTCCTTGTCGGTTGCCGCCGGCTCGATCTTGGAAGCGAAGCCGTCCTCGAGCGCGAGCTCGGACTTGTTCTCATAGACAATGCGCGCGAGCTCGGCGGCCGTCGTCGTGGACATCCAGGATTGCGCGACCAAGAGCCATTCCAGCCCGATTGTGTCGACGTCGTCATCGGGGATCGCCGGCGAGGACGACAGCATGCCGGTCGAGACCGTCTCCTCCGAGATCGCCGGATATTTGCGCGCCAGCGCCTTGGCCGCGTCGATCGCGTTCAACGTGAAGCCGCCAGAGCGCTTGGCATATTGCTCGTAGGTCTTGTCCTTTATGATCTTCGAGGCATGCTCGATCGCGTCCACGGCGGAAAAGCCGGAAGCGAACAGTTTGTCGAACGGGGTGTTCGGCGGCGCCTGCTGCACCCGCTGCGCCGCGTCGGGGCTGTCGGAAATCTCGAGCGCGCTGCGGACGAAATTGACGCTGTTCTCGCCGTCGCCGACCACCGCGATCTTCTTCTTCTTGAGCTCGGCGAGCGACTTGATCTTCTTGCCGCCGGGGCTGAGCACCAGCACCACGTCATGTTCGAGGATCGCAATCGCGCGGGCGCGCGGCGGCACCTTTGCATCGGTGCGCAGGATGGCAAGCGCGGCGTCGCGGCGCTCGAACTGCGCCAGTGCCTTGGCGTTGTCGGGGTTCGGCGCGATCTTCAGCCGCAGCCGCGACGAATTGGTCTTCAGCACGGCGGCGAGACGTGCCGCGAACTTGGCCTCCGGGCCGTTGGCGTCGCCGACCGCGAACACCAGCGTCTCGGAATTGCGCAGCCAGACCCGGCCGCCGACCACGGTGATCGCGCTCAAGAACAGCGTCAGCAGGGTGAAGACGATGATCTGCGCGCGGTTGCTCTTGGCGACCGGGGGACGCGGCCGCGGCGGCATTGGCGAAGGCGAGGGGGCTTCGGCACTCATGGCTGATCACCTGGCTCATCACCCGTCCGGGACTGCGCTTGACGGCCCTCGGCCGCAACCGGATCGGCAGCGGCGCTGCCCGGTGAATCCGTAAATGACTATAAAAGAAAGAAAATTTCCTGCATCCTGACGATATACCTCCCGGGCGGGAATGCAAACCGGCGCGCCGCCGTAACCTTAACCGCGGCTGCCCCGCGTTGCGTTGCCGCATGACCATCGCCACTATCGACGCCGGGAGGAGGATGTGATTTTCGCAGTAACCGCTGGTGCATTCCGCCGCCGGAGATGTCATAAATGAGACAAGCTTCGGTTCGCGGAATTGTGCTGACGGCCTGACCCGGATTTCCTGCAATCACTTTCATCGAAGTAAAAGGGCGTCAGCTTGTTGTTTCCTGCCATGTCATCGTCGGTGTCGGTTGGTGCCCTGGTGGGATGGATGTTGCTTCTCACCGCGAAGCACATCATCGCCGACTTCATGCTGCAGAACGCCTGGATGGCGATCGGCAAGGACCAGAAGACCGGCTGGGCGCTGCCGCTGCTCGCGCATTGCCTGGTGCATCTGGCGGTCGCGCTGGCCCTGATCCTGGTGGTGGCGCCGCGGTTCTGGTACGTCGCCTTCGTCGACTTCGTGATCCACATCATCGTCGACCGGTGCAAGGGAATCTGCGCCTCGCATTTCGGCGTGACGCTGGAGTCAGGCCATCCCTGGTTCTGGACCCTGATCGGGGTCGACCAGGCGCTGCACCACCTCACCGGCTTCGCGCTGTCGATCTACATGGCCGCGAACTGAGCGGCGCGCGGACCTTATCTTCTCTCCTTTCGAATCACTGACCATCCGCCCGCGGCGGCGCGGATGTGATTCGCCTGCAACGGGCAAGGGGCCCCGGAAACGACCGGAGGCCGTGGTTAACCTTTCGTTAGAGGATTGCGCGGCATCTTCCGGATCAAGGGGGATTTGCAAATGTTTTCAAGCCGCGACGCATTCGAGAACGATGCCTGCCCAGTTGCGGACGACCTGCTCGGCCAGATGTACCGCGCCAATCCCAACGGGCTTTCGCTGCTGGTCGCCAATGTCGCGCCCGACGCCAGGGCGAGGCTGGCGCTATTCTGCTATCGCCGCAGCCATCTGCACGCACTCGCGGTGGCGATTGCGTCGAGCTGCACCGAGCGCGAGCTGATCAATTTCGGCGGCCGCGTCGGGTCGACGCTCTACGCGCTGGCGCGTGAACCGGCCCGCGTTGCGACCGTCTCGCATGGCGGCCGCAAGCCGATCACGCTGTCGACCAAGCCGCTGTCGACCTTCGCGCCTGATGTCGATGATGAGCTCGACGACGAGGAGTTCACCGCGACGGTGACGGCTTAAGCCGGCTGCGCGCTCGGAATGAGCGGCAGCCCGTGCCGGCGCCGTGCCATCGCGCATTCCGCGTCGCCCGGCAAGCAGGTGCGGCACACTTCCGGCCGCACCGCATAGACCTCGCAGCGCGTTGCCTCTCCCACCCGCCCCGACAGCGCCGAGCAGCGATCGCCGTCGCAGCGCATCCCTGACTGTCGCGTGTTGACGAATTGCGGCGGGATCAGCTCGAGCTGCGCATCGTCCTCGACGGTGAAGCGCGGCCAGTTCTCCGAATAGCTGCAGCAGGCGCCGCAGGACTGGCAGGGGCTTGCCTCCGTCGCATCGATGTCACTGTCGGCCATCAGGTGTCCCTCGGCGCTTCCCACACCAGGCTGCGCCGCCAGCGCGCCCTGAGCAGGTCGCGCCGCTCCGGATATTGTTCGTCGTGATAGACAGCGGTGACCACGCGGTCGGTGCGAAAGCTGCGAAAGTCCTTGCGCAGCTCGCACCAGGCGGCGAGCAGCCGCACCGCCTCGTGATAGCCGACCGCGATCGGCCAGACCGTGCGCTCGCTATCGCGGCCATGCTCGTCGCGATAGTTCAGCGTGATCTTCTTGCCCTCGTGGATCTGGCTGCGGGTCCTGACCATGTCGATGCGGTCGGGCTCCCGGTTCCAGGCCGAGCGGGCGCGGCTCGCCGGCTCCAGCACGAACGGCCGCAGGCGGTCGGGCACGGTCTCGGCGATCTTGGCCATCAGGTCCTCGGCCGCGCGCGCCAATGCCGGATCGGCATGTCCGACCACCCATTGCGCGCCGAGCACGCAGGCCTCGATCTCGTCGGGTGTCAGCATCAAGGGCGGCAGGTCGAAACCCTTCTCCAGGATGTAGCCCATGCCGGCCTCGCCGCGGATCGGCACCCGCTGCTCGATCAGGCTGGCGATGTCGCGATAGATCGTCCGCTTCGATGTCTCGAGCTCGGCTGCGATCGCATCCGCGGTCAAGGGCTTACGGGTGCGGCGGAGCACCTGGATGATCTGAAACAGCCGGTCGGCGCGTCTCATGGCAGTTCTCTTCGTCGCTCTCTTCTCAGGTCTGTTCTGAGGTCTCTTGGCCGCTGTCTTGACGAGTGTCTTACAACCATCTCGGCAGCTCTGTTGGTCGCTCGGCGCGTCGGCTTTTCTGCGTCCCGTCTGTCTGCTGCTGACAGCATGTTGGCAGCAGGTGGGGGCTATATCAGGACAACACCTCAAGTGAAGGGAATTTGTCCATGACGAATCTTGATGAACTCAGTTTCCGGCAAGCGCAGAGCTTCGCGCTGGAACAACTGGTCACGGTCTACTCCACCTCCGGCGACCTGCGCTGGGCCCTGGTTGCGCTGGTCGCACAGTCGATCGGCGCTGCCTGGTCCTACGGGCGGGCACGGCTGGTCAAGCGCGTTCGCGAGGCGGTTCGCCGCCTCGCACCGGTCGGCCCGCTCGACAGTGAATGCCACTACTGCTGACACCATGCTGGCAGCAGGGGGCCGCTAGCTTCACTTCACGACCACAGGCGATCGGGAGCTTCATATGATTACGCTTTTTGGCTTTGGCACGGGTTTCGGCTTGCCTGAAATCAGCCCTTTCGTGACCAAAACCGAGGTCCAGCTCAAGATGGCCGGGCTCGCTTACGTCAAGGAAAAGGCGATGCCGCCGGCCTCTCCCAAGGGCCAGCTGCCCTTCATCGCCGATGACGGCGAGACGATCGCCGATTCGACCTTCATCCGTGCCCATATCGAGGGCAAATACGGTTTCGATTTCGACGCGCCGCTGAGCCTGCAGGCGCGCGCTCAGGCCTGGGCCTTCGAGCGCATGATCGAGCATCACGTCTACTGGGCGCTGGTCGGTGCGCGCTGGGTCGACGACACCAATTTCGCCAAGGGCCCGGCACACTTCTTCGACGGCGCGCCCGATCACATGCGCGACAAGCTGCGCGAGGACGCCCAGTTCCGCGTTGCCGAGAACTATCTGTTGAGCGGACTCGGCCGACATGGGCCCGACGAGGACGTCGATCTCGCGCTCCGCTCGCTGTTTGCGCTGTCGGTCCAGCTCGGCGACAAGCCGTATCTGATGGGCAACGCGCCCTGCGGCACCGACGCCACCGCGTTCGGCGCGCTGGCGGGAATCCTGACGCCGTTCTTCGATTCGCCGCTGCGCGAGCGCACCGAGAAGTTCGACAATCTCACCGCCTATGTCGGCCGGATGATGCAGCAATACTATCCGGAATTCGCCTGGGCGCCGCTGCAGCAGCAGGCCGCCTAGCTCGTTGCGGCGGGAGCGGGCTGGCCCTTCAGTGCGGCCAGCTCGGCCTCGAGCTCGGCAATGCGCTGGTCGCGCGAGGCGAGCGCCGTCGCCACGTCGGCGGCGTCGAATTTCTGCGGAATGTGCTGCGGGCAGTTGGTGTCCCACGCCGCGACCTTGAACAGGATCACCTGTTCGGGCCGCGCCCGATAGCCCTGCGGCATCAGCGAGCGCATCAGCGCCGGATCGTCTTCCACCACGCGCGCCTCGCCCCAGATCTTCACGCGCTGCCGGTACGCATAGTTCATCACGAAGATATAGGCCTTCGGGTTCTCCGAGAGATTGCCCTGGGTGATGAACTGCCGGTTGCCGCTGTAATCGGCGAACGCGATGGAGTGCTTGTCGAGGACCTTGATGAACCCCTTCGGCCCGCCGCGATGCTGGATGTAGGGCTGGCCGTCGGCCGAGGCAGTCGCGAGATAGAAGCTGTTGGTGTTGGCGAGGAAGGCCGCGAGGGTTTCATCGACCTCGGTGCGCCAGCCGCCATGTGCCTCGACCTCGGCATAGGTATCGCGCGAACCCTTGCGGGTCTGGATCGCCTTCACGGCAGGCGTGAACCCGACATCGCTCGGATAGCTGCGAACGTCTGACATCTGAGCCTCCCGATGCGGGCGCCAAAGCGGTCGTCCTAGCGCTCCAACATGGGTATTTCCGGATCGTAGGCAATCTTGTGAATTGACACTTCACTGTTGCCGATTATGCAATAGTGCCATGGACCGGATCGACGCCATGCAGGCCTTTGTCGCGGTGGCGGATCTCGAGGGTTTTGCCCCCGCCGCCCGCAAGCTCGGCCTGTCGCCCTCCGCCATCACGCGGCTGATTGCGGCGCTGGAAGAACGGCTGGGGGCGCGGCTGCTGCAGCGGACCACGCGGCAGGTGACGCTGACCGACGCCGGCTCACGCTATCTGGAGCGCGCGCGACGGATCCTTGCCGACGTCGAGGAGGCCGAGGACGCGGTGGAGAGCGAGCGCACCCGTCCCGAGGGCCGCTTGGTGATCTCGGCGCCGTTCGGGTTCGGGCGGCTCCATGTCAGCCCGGTCGTGAGCGTCTACCTGAAGCGCTATCCCGATGTCGGTGTCGACCTGCGGCTGTCGGACCGCAGGATCAACCTCGTCGAGGACGGCGTCGACCTCGCGGTCAGGCTCGGGCACCTGCCGGATTCGACGCTGATTGCGCGGCATGTCGGCCAGATGCGCCGCATCGTGGTGGCGTCGGCCGGCTATCTCAAGCTCCGCGGCGAGCCGAAGCGGCCGGCTGATCTCACCGCCCATGACACGATCCAGTTCGGCGCCATGACCGCGACGCCGGATTGGCGCTTCATGGAGAATGGGCAGGAGATTCGCATCACGCCCACGCCGCGCTTCACCAGCAACAGTTCGGATGCGGCCATCCAGTACGCCGAGCAGGACGGCGGACTGACGCGGGTGATGGCCTACCAGGCCGCCGAATCGCTGAAAGCGCGGCGGCTCCGGATCGTGCTCGCGGAGTTCGAGCAGCCGGCGGTGCCGATCCACGTCGTCTATCCGACCACGCGGCTGCTGTCCGCCAAGGTGCGGACCTTCATCGATCTCGTCACCGAGATCACCGACTGGCACTTCGGTTAGCTAGAGCGTTTTCAAGCGAAGTGGACGCCGGTTCGCGTGAAGAAAACGCGTCAAAACAAAAAGCTAGAGCTTCGGTTCTGATTCATTCAGAACCGAAAATGCTCTAGCGCAAGTGGCCCGTCATTTGGCGTCCTTGTTCAGTTCGATGGTGACCTGCGACAGCCAGGAGCCGGGCGCTTCCATCACGAACGACTGGTGGTCGCCCTTGGTTCGGATCGTCACCAGCGCGGCAACCGTCTCGCCCTCGATGCGCGCCTCGATCAGTCCGTCAGAGTTGGTCCCCGAGATTTTGCCGCCCTGCCGGTACTCGCTCTCGAACCGGTTGCCCGAAAGCTGCGTTTCGTTCTGTTCGATGTTTGCGGACAGCGACATCTTGTAGGCATCGCTTGCGCATCGGAGATCCAGACTGATCGCCCTGCCTGGCTTGGTGACGTTGTAGGCGACCTTGCAGCGGACCTTCTCCCAGTCCCCGTTCGAGGGCTTCATCGATCCGGATCCGGACCAACCGCCCGCCAGGCTGTCCAGACTTGTCGCCGCATATGACGAACTTGAGGTCACCAGTGCGAGGCACGCCGCGATGCTGGTTCGCACCATCCAAAATTTCCAAGACATTTGAGCCGATCTCCAAATCGCAATGCGATTGATCCTACCCGCGCCCGGTCGTGGAGATATGGCGGCGACGTTAAGAGATGTTGCGGAATTTGCCTTTCTGTTTACCGCGGCAAGCCGGGCGCTCCGCTTCAGAGCACCTCAAGTCACGGGCGCCTTCTTCGGCACCACGCGGAACGTGCCGTTGGCGCGCGCGATCGTGACGCCATCGGCCTTGATCAGGCTCTGCGCGAAGCAGATCGTGCTGCCGGTCTTGATCACGTCGCTCTCGATCGCGAGCCACTGCCCGACATTGGCGGAGCCGACGAAATCGACCGCGAGCGAGATCGTCACGAACGAGGTGGTCCAGCCGGTCGCCTGTCCGCAGCTATAGCCCATCGCGTTGTCGGCGAGTGCGGCGATCAGGCCGCCATGGATCAGGCCGCGGCCGTTGGTGTGCGGCCGGGCGAGCCGCAGGCCGATGATGACGGCCCGTTCGGTCTTCTTTTGGTAAAGCGGTTCCCAGGGCTCCGTGAGCGGGCTCTTGCGGAACAGCGGCTCGAAGCCTTGAGGGACGTCTTGGGGGATATCGGGGGCGACGGAAGCATTGGTGGTCATCTGAAGCTCGCATATGGCGTTGCGTTGACGCTATTGAACGCGATGTCGATGACGGTTTCACCGCCTACAAAGTTTTAAACGGGATTCGCGTGGGTGTTTGAAAGCGTCATCGACGACTGCCTAGCGCAAGTAGATACTATCCCCGTCATCCTGAGGTGCTCGCCTCTTCGGCGAGCCTCGAAGGATGAATCGGCCACCAGTCGGGCCGTGCATCCTTCGAGGCTCGCCCAGCGGCGCAAGTGCGCCGCAAGCTCGCACCTCAGGATGACGGGTCCAGTACGCGCGCCGTCGATGGGCACGCCGCGCCTTACCCGGCCTAGGTCCGCGGATCTCGCCTAGAACGGCAGCCCCACATAGTTCTCCGACAGCGAGGCCGACGCCGCCTTCGAGCTGACGAGGTAGTCGAGCTCGGCGATCTGGATGCGCGCGGCGAAGTCGCCCTCGTCGGGGAATTTGTGCAGCATCGAGGTCATCCACCAGGAGAAGCGCACCGCCTTCCAGACCCGCGCCAGCGCCTTCGCCGAGTAACCGTCGAGACCCGCCGAGGATTTCTCGTCGTAGAATTCGCGCAGCGCCTGCGACAGATAATGCACGTCGCTGGCCGCAAGGTTGAGGCCCTTGGCGCCGGTCGGCGGCACGATGTGCGAGGCGTCGCCGGCCAGGAACATCCGGCCGAACCGCATCGGCTCGGCGACGAAGCTGCGCAACGGCGCGATGCTCTTTTCGATCGAAGGGCCGGTGACGATCTCGTCGGCGGCCTTCTGGTCGAGGCGTCGCTTCAATTCGTCCCAGAACCGCTCGTCCGACCACTGGTCGACATGATCGTCGAGCGGGCACTGAACGTAATAGCGGCTGCGGTGGGTCGAGCGCATCGTGCACAGCGCAAAGCCGCGCTCGTGATTATTGTAGATCAATTCCGGCGAGACCGGCGGGGTCTCGGAAAGAACACCGAGCCAGCCGAACGGATACACCCGCTCATAGCTGGTGATCGCCGAAGCGGGAACGCTGGCGCGGCTGACCCCATGGAAGCCGTCGCAGCCGGCGATGAAATCGCAGGCGATTTCGTGGGCAACGCCGTCCTTGACGTAGCTGACGCGCGGATGGTCGGTGTCGAAATCATGCGGCTTGACGTCGGCCGCTGAGTAGACCGAGGTCAGGCCGGCCGCCTTGCGGGCGTTCATCAGGTCGAGCGTGACCTCGGTCTGGCCGTAGATGGTCACCGTCTTGCCGGTCGCCGCATGCATGTCGATGCGGTGCCGCGCGCCGCCAAACGCCAGCTCGACGCCGTGATGGACCAGGCCCTCCTGATGCAGGCGGGCGCCGGCGCCGACCTGGTCGAGCAGGGAGACCGTGCCTTCCTCGAGCAGGCCGGCGCGGATCCGCCCCAGCACGTAGTCCGGGGTCTGCCGCTCAAGAATGACGTTGTCTATGCCGAAAGAATGAAGTAGTTGCCCAAGCAACAGTCCGGCCGGACCTGCGCCAATGATTGCTACTTTTGTCCGCAATACCTGCTCCTCCCGATACGATAGGCTGACCGTCGGGCGCCCGCGCCGGGGCGTTCGCCATCAACTTGCCAAGGCAACTATATCATATAGCCGTTCTGGCAAAGGGCGTTTCGCCCAGGAAATGCATTCGCCGCAATGCGAGATGCACAGGGCGGAGGTGCGACGAGGCGTCCTGCCAGCGGATTTCGGCTTGAATATGCGCTCGAATTAGATAACATGTTAAGTAATGAGGCGGGTACCAAGCCCGTCCTGGAGAGGAGGAGACGTGATGAGGAATAAATTGTTGGCCCTGCTGATGGCCGCGGCCCTTGTGCCGGCCGCTGCTCCCGCCGTGGCGCAGGACAAGACCGTCTATCTCAAAGTGTCGCTATGGGTGCCGCCGGCACATCCGCTGGTGCCGGCGACGCAGGCCTGGGCCGCCGACATCGACAAGGCATCGGGCGGCACCATCAAGGTCACCGTGTTCCCCTCCGAGCAGCTCGGCAAGGCGTTCGACCATTACGACATGGCGCGCGACGGCATCGCCGATGTCACCTATGTCAATCCCGGCTATCAGCCCGGCCGCTTCCCGATCGCGGCTGCCGGCCAGCTTCCGTTCGTGTTCTCGGACGGCAAGAAGGGCACGCTCGCGCTGAACGAGTGGTACCACAAATACGCGCCGACCGAGATGAAGGACACCAAGCTGTGCTTCGCCTTCATCCACGATCCGGGTGCGCTGCACGGCAAGAAGAAGATCCTGTTGCCGAGCGACCTCTCTGGCGTGAAGGTGCGTCCGGCGCAGAGCACCATCGGCGAGATGGTCAAGATGTTCGGCGGCACCAATGTGCAAGCCTCCGCGCCGGAATCGCGCGACGCGATCGAGCGCGGCGTGGCCGACGAGATCACCTTCCCTGGGGCTCGATCTTCCTGTTCGGCATCGACAAGGTGGTGAAGTATCATATGGACGTGCCGCTCTATTCGACCGTGTTCACCTACAACATCAACCTCGCCAAATATAAATCGATGTCGGACGCCCAGAAGAAGGTGATCGACGATCACTGCACGCCGGAGTGGGCCTCCAAGGTCACCGACCCCTGGACCGATTTCGAAGCCAATGGCCGCACCAAGATGAAGGCGCTGGAAGGCCACGAGGTCTATCCGCTGACCGCGGACCAGCTCGCCGAGTGGAAGAAGGCGGTCAAGCCGCTGCGCGACAGCTGGGCCGAGGCCGTGAAGAAGGCCGGCGGTGACGCGGAAAAGATCGATGCCGATCTGCAGGCCACGCTGAAGAAGTACGAGGCGGGGATCTGATTGCGCTACCCCTTCACCTCTCCCCGCTTGCGGGGAGAGGTCGGATCGCATCGTCAGATGCGATCCGGGTGAGGGGGTACAGGTCTCACCGCATTCACGACTCGTGGAAGCAGCCCCTCACCCCAACCCTCTCCCCGCAAGAGCGGGGCGAGGGAGCTCATCGAAGCAACGCATGACGCAACCTGCCGAAGTCTCCCGAGACGGCGCGATCACCGGTCCACCCGAGCCGGTGCGCAAGAATTTCATGGACCGCTTCATCGATTCGATCGAATGGGTGGCGGCATTCTTCGTCGGCGTCGTCGCGCTCAACACCTTCACTGCGGTGTTCATGCGCAAGTTCTTCTCGGTGACGATCCCCGACTACTACAATTTCGGCCAGTTTCTGCTCGGCATCCTGATTTTCTGGGGCATTGCGGCGACGAGCTATCGCGGCACCCACATCACCGTGGATCTGGTCTGGGCCAATGCCTCGCCGCGCTACCAGCGCTGGATCGACATCTTCGCGACGCTGGTGCTGCTGTTCGTGGTGACGGTGCAGACCTACACGCTGATCGACAAGGTGATCGACACCAAAAACGGCCACATCGTCACCATGGACCTCGGCGTGCCGATCTGGCCGTTCTTCCTGGTGTCGTGGATCGGCGATGTCTCGGCGGTGCTGCTGATCGCGATCCGCACCTACCGGCTGATCTTCCATCCGGAAGAAATCCACGATGCCAAGATCAAGACGGCGGAGTAGACGGCCATGAGTCTCGACCTGAGTCCGGAGACTGTCGCCGTCATCGGCTTTGTCAGCCTGTTCGCGCTGATGCTGCTTCGCGTGCCCGTCGGCATGGCAATGGGCCTCGTCGGCATCACCGGCTTCGGCTACCTCACCGGCCTCGCGCCGGCGCTGAAGCTGATCGGCCAGACCACGATGCGCACGGTGACGGATTATTCTTTCGGCGTGATCCCGATGTTCCTGCTGATGGGCGCCTTCGTGTCCGTCTCCGGCATCAGCCGGGAGCTGTTCCGCGCCGCCAACACCTTCGTCGGCCACTGGAAGGGCGGGCTCGGTATCGCCACCATCGCGGCCTGCGGCGGCTTTGCCGCGATCTCGGGCTCGTCGGTCGCGACCGCCGCAACCTTCTCGGCGGTCGCCTATCCCGAGATGCGCCGCTTCGGCTATCCGCAGTCGTTCTCCACCGGCGTGATCGCGGTCGGCGGCACGCTGGGAGCGATGCTGCCGCCGTCCACCGTGCTCGCGGTCTACGGCATCATCACCCAGCAGGACATCGGCAAGCTGTTCATCGCGGGCGTGGTGCCCGGCCTGCTCGCGATCCTGATGCATATGATCACGATCGGCATCATCGGCGTGACGCGGCCGGGTTTCCTTCCGGCGGGCAAGAAGGCGTCGTGGCATGAGCGCTTCGTCGCGCTGCGCGACGTTTGGTCGCCGCTGCTGCTGTTCCTGTTCGTGATCGGCGGCCTCTATGGCGGCTTCTTCATCCCGACCGAGGCCGGCGCGGTCGGCGCAGTCGGCGCCTTCATCATCGGCATCCTCCGCGGCAAGCTGACCAGGGACGGCATCCTGCAGTCGCTGCTGCAGGCAACGCGCACCGCGGCTGCGGTATTCACCGTGCTGATCGGCGCGCTCTGCTTCGGCTATTTCCTCACCATCACCCAGACGCCGCAGAACGTCACCGCCTTCCTCACCGGGCTCGGCATCGGTCCCTATGGCGTGCTGGCACTGATCCTCCTGATGTATCTGGTGCTGGGCTGCCTGATGGATGCGATGGCGATGGTGATCCTCACCGTGCCGATCGTGTTTCCGGTGGTGACCGCGCTCGGCTTCGATCCGATCTGGTTCGGCATCATCATCGTCATGACCGTCGAGCTCGGCCTGATCCATCCGCCGGTCGGCATGAACGTGTTCGTGATCAAGAGCGTGATCAAGGACGTCAACATGTCGACGATCTTTGTCGGCGTGCTGCCGTTCGTCATCACCGACCTGATCCGGCTGGTGATCCTGATCCTGTTCCCGCTGCTCGCGACCTGGCTGCCGCAGCGCATGATTGGTTGAACCCATGGCACCGGAGCTTCAGACCAGATACGTCTTCACCATCACCGCCAGGATCGCGGAGGTGACGTCCGCCGGCGACATCGGCACCGGCGTCCGCCGCATCATCCCGATCATCGGCGGCGAGGTGAGGGGCGAGACCGTCAACGGCAAGGTGCTCTCGTTCGGCGCCGACTTCCAGATCATCCGGCCCAACGAGCTGATCGAGCTGGAGGCGAAATACGCCTTCGAGACCGACGACGGCGCGGTCGTCTATGTCGAGAACAAGGGCATCCGCTTCGGGCCGGTCGAGCTGCTCGAGAGGCTCAAGCGCGGCGAGCCTGTTGACCCGAAGCTGATCTATTTCCGCACCGTGCCGAAGTTCGAAACCGGTGCCGAAAAATATCGCTGGCTGATGCAGCACATCTTCGTCGCCTCCGCTGCCCGCCACGCCGACCGCGTCGTGATCGACGTGCATCAGGTGCTGTGAGCGGGGGTGCGGAGAATCAGGATTCTTGCTTGGCGCACGTGTGAGGAAGGCAACGGCGGAAGGGTTCCCTCCCCCCTTGCGGGCCGCAAGGGGGGAGGGTTAGGGAGAGGGGTACCACACGGTGTGCTCTCTCGGCCTTCGTTTCAGCGGCGCGCGGTCGAATTGCGAGAGCGACGCTTCTGTCAACCATCTCGCCCGGGGCCACCCCTCTCCCCAACCCTCCCCCGCAAGGGCAGGGGAATCGCATATGGATTTTTCTTGTGTTGAGGCTGAATAGGGATTCTTGAGGGAGGCAGTTTTTCGAAGGAGAAACGGCCATCTGCCTGGAAACCTGTTTTGGATCGGTTCCCGACCCCCGAGCCGGAAACGCGACGCATCGGTTGGGCGACCTGATCGTGATGATGGTCGCCGCGAGCCTGTGCGGGGCCGCGACAGCAACCGAATTTGCGTTGTTCGCGGAGACCCGTAGGGCTGTGCTGTCTCGCCTGATCGATTACGACGTGGCCCCCAGCCACGATACTTTCTCGCGGCTTTTGCGGCTGCTGGATCCGCGGGCGTTCGAGCAGGCTTTTGCGTCGTTTGCCGCGGGTTTTGCCCGGGCGCTCGGCGAATCCAGCGGCACGACTGTGGCCACGCCAGACGAGGTGGTCGCGCTCGACGGCAAGGCCTTGCGGCGCGCCTATGAACAAGGCCAGCAGGCCTATCCGCCGCTGACGGTCTCGGCCTTCGCCACGCAAACCCGGCTTTGCCTTGCGGCCGCGTCGCCGACGGCGGCCGAGAACGAGATTGAGGCCGCCCTGAAGGTGATCGCGCTGATTGATCTGACTGACAAGATCGTCACGGCCGACGCGCTGCATTGCCATCGCCGGATGGCCGAGGCGGTCGTCGAACAGAATGCGGACTATGTGCTGGCGCTGAAAGGCAACCGTGGTCACTGGCACAAGGAAGCCGAGAGCCTGCTGGCACGAGCGCCCTCGCCACCGGTTGTCGAGCAGACGGAACGCGGTCATGGCCGCGACGAATGGCGGAAAGCTGAGGTGGTGCCGGTCGAGACCGCGCTGATGCCCGGCCATGCCGCCATCATCCGGATCACTTCCCGGCGTGATCGGTCCGAGCCGCTGACGCGCTTGTTCATGACCTCGCGCGTGTTCTCGCCGCAGCAGGCCCTCGACATCACGCGAGCCCATTGGCAGGTCGAGAACGGCCTGCACTGGATGCTTGATGTTCATCTCGCCGAGGATATGAACCGAGCTCGCAAGGACCACGCACCTGCCAACATCGCCATCCTCAAGCGAATCGCAAAAAATATCCTGCAGATGACCGACCCGCCGAAGGTCCCTATCAGCCACCGCATCAAAAAATGCGCATGGAACGACGACTACCTCCTCAAAGCCCTGGCCCATATGCGATAGCCCTGCCCGCAAGGGGTAGGGCTATCGCATATGGGCGAGGACGGAGAGAAGGAAGTCGTTATTCCATCTGGCCTGGAGCATTTTGTGGCTGGTGCGCGTGGGACCTGGCGTGGCTTGTAGAGCGTTAAGTGCCAGCTTTCGGATGGCGGCAAGATTTTCGGCGGCATGGCCCTTGCGGCTACGGCAGGCGTCTTCGTCGAACAGAACGTCGAGAACCCAATGCAAGTTGTTCTCGATACCCCAGTGGGCGCGGACGGCCTCGAGCAGCTTCTTGGCCGACAACCGGCGTGAGGCCAGAAAGTATCGGGCCGTGTGTTTGGCTGTCTTGCCGGCCTTGGCGCGCCAACTATCGATGCGACCGACGACAGCGATAGCAGGGAAGCTGTATTGCTTTGCCAAGTCTGGGGCCGGCACGACGATGGCCTGCCGGCGCTCGATGCGGCCGTGGGCCGATGTCCTTCGCTGGCTCGCCCGCGCTGGCTTCCGGGCCGTATCGAGCAGCGCCTTGACGGCTTTGAAGAGCCGGCCGCGATTACTCTTGATGGCCAATACATAGTGGCCCTTCCGATCGCGGATGGCCTGCGCCGTGTCGGGCCGGCAATGCAAGGCGTCGGCGGTGACAAGAGCACCATCCAGATCGAGCAGGGCGAGGACTTCGAGAGCGCCGGCAATCTCGTTGCGATTGGGAGCCTTTCTCTGCGCAACGCCATGCGCGTGCCTGCCGCCCAGACGTTGACCATATGTAGCGGCGTAGCCCGCCGGCCACGCGTGAAGGCTCCGCGCAACGCCTTGCCGTCGATGCTGACCACGCCCTTGACGCCGAAGCTCTTGCTGAACTTACGCAAAACCGCTTCCAGACCCTTCGGGTCCAGCACGCGGAAGACGTTGCTGAACGTGTCGTGGCTAGGAATACCGTGTCCAAGCTCCAGGAACTTCCGCAACAGCTGCTCTCGGCCTTTGCCGAAGAACTCGAACTCGGTGCAGGTCTTGGCGCCGGCCAGCGTCGCCGCCAAGGCAATGACGAGGATCTCCAACAAATCGTGTCGCGTGTTGCCGGCGCGTGGATCCTTGAGCGGTCGAAACAGGCGCCTGAGTTTGCGCATTTGGGTCTCCCTCGACAATCGAGAGACCCCCAAAGAATCCAGTTCCAACCGCTTGGCAACACCCCTCCTGAGCCATATGCGATTCCCCTACCGCAAGGGGGGAGGGAGTGATCTTCCCCCGAAAAAGTGGACAGGGTTAAGCTGGTTTTAGCTCCATCTCGATCGGGGCGAGGTACCCGATGGCGGAATGGAGTCGAGTTCGATTGTAGAAGCCCTCAATGAAGGCGAAGATATCGCGCTGGGCCTCGGCCCGGGTCTCATATTGGCGATGATGAACGAGCTCGGTCTTCAGGGTATGGAAGAAGCTCTCCATCGGGGCATTGTCGTAGCAGTCGGCTTTGCGGCTCATTGATGCCGTGATGCCGGCGGCCGACAGGATCGCGCGATAGTCCTGTGAGGCGTACTGCACGCCGCGATCGGAGTGATGGATCAATCCGCCTTCCGGATGCTGCTGCTGGATTGCCATCTTCAAGGCGGACGAGGCGAGTTCGACCTGCATGTGATCCCGCATCGCCCAACCGACGATCTTGCGGCTGAAGAGGTCCATGATGGCCGCCAGGTAGAGCCAGCCCTCTGCAGTCGGAATGTAGGTAATATCGGCGAGCCAGATCCGGTTTGGGGCCGCGGCTGCAAAATGACGTTCGATGAGGTTCGGCGCGATCGGCAGGCCGTGGCGGCTGTCGGTGGTCCGAACGCGACGCGGTGATGCCATGATGGCGCGGATGCCGTGCCGATGCATCAAGCGTTCGATCCGGCCACGGCTGGCGCCACGTCCCTGTACCCGCAGAGCGGCATGGACCCGCGGACTGCCATAGCGTCCGCCACTGTCTTGATGGACCTGTCGGATCGCAGCCAGCAGCGCGGCATTGGTGGTTGCGCGTGCGTTTACCGGGCGCTCACGCCAAGCGTAATAGCCGGCCGCCGAGACCCCGAGCACGGCGCACATCAGCCGCACCGGATAGGCGTCGCGATGGTCCTCAATGAAGCGGAAGCTCATGTCCGGGTTCCGGCAAAGATCGCGATCGACTTCCTAAGAAACAGCCTGATTGGCGTTGCACGGAATGGCCTGCAAGACAAAGCCGAGCGATTTGGCCCGGCGCTGAAGGTTAGCGAGGACGCGGCTGCGATATTGTCGCTCATATTGGTCGGCACCTGGATCCCTGTAGCTCATGCCATGCCGGAGTGTGTTGTAGAATAAAACTGCAATCTTGCGGGCGGTCGCCGTCACCGCCTTCGACTTGCCCGCGCGTGAGGACAGCCGGCGATAGAATGCTCCGAGCGCCGTATCGCTCCGCCCCACGGTTGTGGCTGCCAATCGCAGTAGTGCGGCTGCCCGGCTGGAGGATCTCCGCGTGCGTGAAGATAGTACCTTGCCACCGGAGATTTTGTTGCCGGGTGCGAGGCAGAGCCAAGAGGTGAAGTGCTTGGCGGTTGGCCACGCCCTCAGATCCTTGCCGCACTCGCCGACGAGCTTCAATGCGAGTGACGGACCCAGCCCATGGATCTCAGTCAGATCAACGCCGAGCACACCGTACAGCGCGGTCCTGACATCGAAGGTGGGTGTGTTGACCTGCTTGGTCTTTACGCGTGGCTGGGATAGCTTTCCGACCGGCTTTGCTTCTCTGTTGCTAAGCGCGGCGATCAAGACTTCGAGCTTGCGGTCGCAGTCCAGCATCTTCGCCTGGTAGATGTCGTAGAGTTCCAGCGATTGGGTCAGAGCGAAGACATGTTCCTCCCGGTCGTTGCCGATCAGCGCCGCGCGGATCGTCTCCGTTGAAGAATGGCAGCGCACGTCTCGATAGGTTGCCAGAACGTCGGGATTGCGCTCGCCTGCAACAATGGCTCGGATAATCCGCATACCAGTCGCTCCGGTGATATCCGAGACGACATGATGGAGCTGCAGGTTCATCTCCATCAGAGCCTTCTGCATGTGCTGGATATGGGCGGCAGCATATTCAACCAGCCGCTCCCGCTGGCGCAGATAAGCGCGCAGGGTCGCAATCTCGGCATCGGGACGGAAGCTGCCGCGTAACAGCCCATAGGAATGAAGCTGGCGTAACCACGCAGCATCGCTGACATCGGTCTTGCGCCCGGGCACATTCTTGGCATACCGCGCGTTGACCAGAATGACCTCGAACCCGCGCTGCTCCAGAATCTCGTAGACCGGGATCCAATAGACGCCAGTGGATTCCATCGCGACGCTGGTCACACCGCATGTCTTGAACCAGTCCGCCAGACTATGCAGGTCCTGTGTGAACGTGCTGAACGTGCGCACTGGGACATCGGTGCAGGCCGGGTTCACGGCGGCCATGTGCATCTTTGATCCGATGTCGATGGCAGCCGCCCCGACGTTGACTGGCTTCAATTCCGGGCGATCTGCAGTTGTCGTCTTGAGCATTGCGGGTCCTCCGTCCAATCATGGGCAGGAGGGTCTGGGTTATGCCAATTTGTCATCTTCCTAATCGGGATCGCCGCCGGAGCGCCGTCACCACTCTCAAGTCCGCATGCACCCATGGACCACGTTTTTTAACGGGGACAGTGCCTCCAATAAGCTGACGGCCGCTACCCTCCCGGCCTCAGACGATAGCACAAGGCTGTTTCTACCCCGCGCAGGCACGCCACGGCGCTGGACAGTTTTTTAAAATGTCCCGCTCCATGCGCAGCCGCTCATTCTCCTCGCGCAGCCGGGCGATCTCGGCAGCCTGGTCCGCCGGCATCGGCGTCGCTTGCGTCGTGGGGCGCCGCGCCGCCGCTGCCGGCTCCTGCCGGAGCTTCTCCACCCAGCGCCGCAGCACCGAATCACGCAGACCGAGTTCCTTGCCGACCGACGTGATCGACCGGCCACTCGATACCACGAGTTCAGCGGCCTGCCGCTTGTACTCCTCGGTAAACGACCGACGTTGACGCTCTTGCATCCGACACCTCCGGGCTCTCTGAGCCTACTACAGGTGTCCACTCATTCGGAGGAGGTTCAGGAGTCTGAAAAGCGTGCTCATCTCACGCGGAGCAGAAAAATGACGACGCGCCCTTATCCCTGAGTTGCCCGACGGCGCAAGGCTTCAACTCAGGTGCATAGATAACCCGTCTCACCGGATCGAGGGGCGTTGCGCATCGTCACGAACGCGCGGTGGGATGCGGTGGACGCCGCGACTGACGAGTGCGCATAAGGCGGACGGTGAAGTCGTGTGGTCCTGACGCCCTAGCGGCCGGTGTCCCCTCGCGAAACGCGAATGCGTTTCTGCGAAGGCGGTGACAAACAAGCCCAGTCTCGCCGGGGAGAGCACGAAATAAGCCGTAAAACCATCGCGCAGGGACAGCCGGGTTGATCCGGTTACACCTGTGGTCCTACCTCCCGTGCTTTTTGTTGCACGGGACCCATGGGTGCGATCGGCACCCGGCTTTCCCTGCGCCCTCTTCAAGGAGAGGGCAGAAAGAAATGCAAAGCTCGGGCAAATTATGCCGCGAGAATTCGGGCGTATGATCCACAAGTGGCGCAAAAAACTCAGTGTCGTCCCGGCCTGGTGCGCAACTGCGCACGGGGGGCCGGGACCCATAACCACTGAAGGTGATTGTTGCGCGACGCTGGGGCCACAGCCTTCCTCACCAACCCCAATCCTGTGGTTATGGGTCCCGGCCTTCGCCGGGACGACGGATGGAAGGAGCCGCGCGTACCAACTCCATCACCGTCATCCTGAGGTGCGAGCGGAGCGAGCCTCGAAGGATGAATCGGCCACGGACGGGCCGTGCATCCTTCGAGACGGCCGCTGCGCGGCCTCCTCAGGATGACGGAATTGGCAGTCCGCGATCGCAAGGCGGACCGCTATCCCAGATGTCTCGAACGCGTCCCATATTGACTCTCCTGCCAATAATTATAAAACATAACTATTCTGAACAGGAAGCAATAACGCCATGGGAAACGCTGCCGACGCGGGCGATGCCGCGCTGCTCAAGATAGAGACGCGGGGGGCGGTGCTGACGGTCGGGCTCAACCGGCCCGCCAAGCGCAATGCGCTGAACGACGGCATCATCCTGGCGCTGCGGGACTGCTTTTCGGCGATTCCCGACGACATCGGTGCCGTCGTCATCCATGGTGTCGGCGATCACTTTTCGTCCGGCCTCGATCTCTCCGAACTGACCGAGCGCGACGCCACCGAGGGCCTGGTGCATTCCCAGATGTGGCACCGCGTCTTCGACCGCATCCAGTATTGCCGCGTGCCCGTCATCGCCGCGCTGAAGGGCGCGGTGATCGGCGGCGGGCTGGAGCTCGCCTGCGCCGCGCATATCCGGGTCGCCGAGCCGTCGGCCTATTTCGCGCTGCCCGAGGGCCAGCGCGGCATCTTCGTCGGCGGCGGCGGATCAGTGCGGCTACCGCGCCTGATCGGCGTGCCGCGGATGGCGGACATGATGCTGACCGGTCGGGTCTATTCGGCGACCGAGGGCGCGGCCTACGGCTTCTCGCAATATCTCACCGAGGCCGACGGCGCGCTGCCGAAAGCGCTGGAGCTTGCCGAGCGGGTCGCCGCCAACGCACCGCTAACCAACTTCGCCGTGTTGCAGGCGCTGCCGATGATCGCCGAGGCCAATCCGCAGACCGGCCTATTGATGGAATCGCTGATGGCGACGGTGGCGCAGAGCGACAAGGAAGCGAAAAAGCGCATCCGCGCCTTTCTGGACCGCAAGACCGCCAAGGTGAAGCCGACATGAGCGCCGCGCCGTCCGTATCAGCTGCGAGCGCGCATCCGCTGCGTCCGATCTCGTTCGGCAATCCCGACGTCAGCGTCGAGCGCCGCGACGACGGCACGATCTATCTTCGCCCGAAGTTCAGTCTTACCGATTATCCCGTTCGTCTCACCGACCGCCTGCATCACTGGGCAAAGGCCGAGCCGAACCGCGTGTTCATGGCCGAACGCGCCGGCAGTGGTTGGCGGCAGATCACCTACGCGCAATTGCTGGAGACGACCCGGCGCATCGCGTCGGCGCTGATCGCGCGCGGGTTGTCCGCCGAGCGGCCGATCGTGATCCTGTCGGGCAACTCGATCGACCACGAGCTGATGGCACTCGGCGCGCTCTATGCCGGCATTCCGTTCTGCCCGGTGTCGCCGGCCTATTCGCTGGTGTCGCGCGACTACGGCAAGCTCAGCTTCGTTATCAAGCTGCTGACGCCGGGCCTCGTTTTCGCCGACGATGCCGACAAATTTGCCGATGCGCTGCGCGCCAATGTCGCGCCGGATGTCGAGATCGCGGCCAGCCGAGGCATCGTGCCCGGCCGCGGGGTGACCCGGCTCGCCGATCTCATGGCGACGCCGGAGGATCCGCGCCTCGACGCAATCCATGGAGCAATCGGCCCCGATACGATCGCGAAATTCCTGCTGACGTCGGGTTCGACGGGCAATCCCAAGGCCGTGATCAACACCCAGCGCATGATCTGCGCCAACCAGGTGATGCTGCGCGAGACGCTGGCGTTCCTGAAGGACGAGCCGCCTGTGATCGTCGACTGGCTGCCGTGGAATCACACATTTGGCGGCAACCACAATGTCGGGCTGACGCTCTTCAACGGCGGCTCGATGTATCTCGACGAGGGCAAGCCGATGCCCGGCGGCATCGAGGAGACCGTACGAAACCTGCGCGAGATTTCGCCGACGGTCTATTTCAACGTGCCCAAGGGTTATGAATCGCTGCTGCCCTATCTGCGCGCCGACGCTGCCTTGCGGGCGAAATTCTTCGCCCGGCTGCATGCGATGTTCTTCTCGGGCGCCGCGTTGTCGCCGTTCATCTGGAACAGCCTCGATGCGCTCGCCGTCGAGGAGAAGGGCTATCGCGTGCCAATGCTGACAGGGCTCGGCGCCACCGAGACCTCGCCGTTCTTCATGTCGGTGCGGCCCGATACCAGCCGCTCCGGCCATGTCGGGCTTCCGGTGTCGGGCAATGACGCGAAGCTCGTCCCGAACAACGGCAAGCTCGAGGTGCGCGCCAAGGGCCCCAACGTGACGCCCGGCTACTGGCGGCAGCCGGAGTTGACCGCCAAGGCGTTCGACGAGGAGGGCTTTTACAAGTTCGGCGATGCGCTGAAGCCGGCCAACGCTGGTGATCTCGCTGCCGGTTTTGATTTCGATGGCCGTATCGCCGAGGATTTCAAGCTGGCGAGCGGCACCTGGGTCAGCGTCGGTCCGTTGCGGGCGCGCTTCGTCGGCACCTGCGCGCCGCTGGTGCGCGACGTCGTGATCGCGGGCCTCAACCGCGATGAGCTCGCGGCGATCGTGATCCTCGATCTCGACGGCTGCCGCCTGATCAATCCAGAGCTTGTCGCCGGCGACATCGCGGCCGCGGCCAATGATCCGCTGGTGCGGGCCGCCTTTCGCGAACGTTTCGCGCGCGTGCTTGCCGGCGCCACCGGCTCGTCGAACCGGATCGCGCGGGCGATCCTGCTGGATACGCCGTTGTCGATCGATCGCGGTGAGGTCACCGACAAGGGCTCGATCAACCAGCGCGCGGTGCTGGAGCATCGCGCTGACATCATCGACGCGCTCTACGCGCCGGTGCCATCGGCATCGGTGATCACACTCGTCTAGATTTCGAAGAGGAGAATGCCATGCAGTTGAAGGATCAGGCCGCCATCGTCACCGGCGGCGCATCGGGATTGGGGGCTGCGACCGCGCGCCGGCTGGCCGCACAGGGCGCCAAGGTTGCGGTCTGCGACCTCAACGCTAAGCTCGCCGAGAGCGTCGCGGCCGAGATCGGCGGCATTCCGATCGTTTGCGACGTGGCCGATGCGGCAGCCGCCGAGGCTGCGGTCGCTGCCGCCGCCAAGGCGCATGGCGCGGCGCGGGTGCTGGTGAACTGTGCCGGCATCGGCGTGGCAAAGCGCGTGATCGGCCGCGAGGGACCGATGGCGCTGGCCGACTTCGACAAGGTGATCAAGGTCAATCTGATCGGCTCGTTCAACATGCTGCGGCTTGCGACATCAGATATGGCGAAGCTCGAGCCGCTCGCGACCGGCGAGCGCGGCGTCGTGATCTTGACGGCCTCGGTCGCGGCCTATGACGGCCAGATCGGGCAGGCGGCCTATTCGGCCTCGAAGGGCGGCATCGTCGCGATGACCTTGCCGATCGCGCGCGAGCTCGCGCAATTCGGCATCCGCGTGCTGACCATCGCGCCCGGCCTGTTCATGACGCCCTTGCTGGCCGGCCTGCCGCAGGAGGCGCAGGATTCGCTCGCCGCCGCGATCCCGTTCCCGCGAAGGCTCGGGCAGGCCGACGAGTTCGCCTCGCTGGCGCTGCACATGATCGACAATCCCTATCTGAATGGCGAGGTGGTGCGGCTCGATGCCGCGCTCCGGATGGCGCCGCGCTGACGCATGATCCGGAAGAGCATGAAACGCTCTTCCGGATCGATCATGCTCAATCGAGGATAAATCATGTTCGTCCATCGGCGCGATGTGCAGATCCAGTGGGGCGATTGCGACCCCGCCAACATCGTCTATTACCCGCGCTATTTCGCGATGTTCGACGACTCGACCTCGATCATGTTCGAGGCCGCCGGTTGCTCGAAGCAGGACCTGATTCACAAATACGGCCTGGTCGGCATTCCTATGGTCGACACGCGGGCGAAATTCCACATCCCGTCGACTCATGGCGACTGGATTACCATCGAGAGCCGGATCGACAGCATCAAGCGCTCGAGCTTCGAGGTGGTGCACCGCGTGTTCAAGGGCGAGGCGTTGGCGATCGAGGCATTTGAGACCCGGGTGCTGGTTGGTCGCCATCCGGACGATCCCGACAAGCTGAAATCGGCGCCATTTCCGCAGGAGATCATCGACCGCTTCATGAAGGGCTGACTCGCTGTCCCTCATGACCTAAAGAAGGGGCTGAATTGGCCCGCAAAACCGGCTTAAACCCAAAAGACTTACTTGCAGGGAGGAATGAATGAGGAAGGCCACTCTCGCCGCCGTGGCGCTCGCAGCTGTAATCGCGCTGCCGGGCGCGCCCGCACAGGCGCAGACCAATGAAATCACCATCGGCATCACGATCTCGACCACCGGGCCCGCCGCGGCGCTCGGCATTCCCGAGCGCAACGCGCTCGATTTCGTGCCGAAGGAGATCGGCGGCGTGCCGCTGAAGCTGATCGTGCTCGACGACGCCGGCGATCCGACCGCTGCGACCACAAATACAAGGCGCTTCGTCACCGAGTCCAAGGCCGACATCATCATGGGCTCCTGCATCACGCCGACGACGATCGCGGTGTCGACGGTCGCCAACGAGGCCGGCATCCCGCATCTCGGGCTGGCGCCATTCCCGATCAACGAGGCCCGCGCGAAATGGTCGGTCGACCTGCCGCAGTCGATCCCGATCATGGGCAAGGTGCTCTACGAGCACATGAAGGCGCACAACATCAAGACCGTCGGCTATATCGGCTATTCGGATTCCTACGGCGATCTCTGGGTCAACGACTTCAAGGCGCAGGCCGTGCCGATGGGCTTGACCATGATCGATGAGGAGCGCTTCGCGCGCCCGGATACATCGGTCGCGGGCCAGGTGCTGAAGCTCGTCGCCGCCAATCCCGACGCCATCCTGGTCGGCGCGTCCGGCACCGCCGCGGCACTGCCGCAGACCGCGCTGCGCGAGCGCGGCTACAAGGGCCTGATCTACCAGACCCACGGCGCCGCCACTATGGACTTCATCCGCATCGCGGGCGCGTCGGCGGAAGGCGTCATCATGTCGGCCGGCCCGATCATGTCGCCGGAAACGCAAGCAGACAGCGCGCTGACCAAGAAGCCCGGCCTGACGCTGAACGCCGCCTATGAAGCCAAATACGGTGCCAACAGCCGCAGCCAGTTCGCCGGCCACTCCTACGATGCCTTCGAGGTGCTGAAGCGCATCATCCCGACGGCGCTGAAAACCGCCAAGCCCGGCACGCCGGAATTCCGCGAGGCGATCCGTCAGGCGTTCATCTCCGAGAAGGAGATCGTCGCGAGCCAAGGCGTCTACAACTGGACCGAAAAGGACCGCTACGGCCTCGACGACCGCTCGCGCATCCTGCTGACGGTCAAGGACGGCAAATACATCCCGGCGATGTGAACCGCTTGCGATCCGCTGAGGTAACAAGCCGGCCTTCGAAAGAAGGCCGGCTTCGCCGTCTAAATCGCGCTGTCGCCTTCGTGCTGGAAGCCGAGATAGCTCGCGGCGACGCCCTTGTTGGCGGCGATCTCCCTGGCGGGACCCGACAGCACGAATTCGCCGAGCTCCATTACATAGGCGCGATCGGCGATCTGCAGTGCGGCCTGGGCGTTCTGCTCGACCAGCAGCACCGAGACGCCGGCCGAGCGGAGCTCGCCGACGATGCGGAAGATGTCGGCGACGATGATCGGGGCAAGGCCGAGGCTCGGCTCGTCCAGCATCAAGAGCTTCGGCGCCCCCATCAGCGCGCGGCCCATTGCCAGCATCTGCTGCTCGCCGCCGGACAGCGTGCCGGCGAGCTGCTTGCGCCGCTCCTTGAGCCGCGGAAACAGCGTATAGACCCGCTCCAGCGAAACGGCTGCGGTTGCCTTCGCAATCCGGAAGGCGCCGAGCTCGAGATTGTCCTCGACGTTCATCGTGCCGAACAACTCGCGATGCTCTGGCACCAGGCTCAGGCCGGTGGCGACGCGGTCCTCGATGTCCAATGGCGCCATGTCGACGCCGGCAAAGGTGGTGCGGCCCTTCAGCGGCAGCACGCCCATGATGGCGTTGAGCAGCGTGGTCTTGCCGGCGCCGTTGGCCCCGATGATGGTGACGATCTCATTGTCGGCGACGTCGAGCGAGACGCCGCGCACGGCCTCGACCTTGCCGTAGGCGATGTGGACGTCGGTGACCGACAGCAGCGCACTCATGCGGCGGCTCCGAGATAGGCCTTGATCACGTCGGGATTGCGCTTGATCGCGGCCGGCGTGCCTTCGGCGATCTTGGTGCCGAAATCCAGCACCACGATGCGGTCGGCAAGATCCATCACGAACCCCATGTCGTGCTCGACCAACAGCACCGACATGCCGCCGTCGCGCAATTGCCGCAGCAGCGCGGCCAGCCGCTGCTTCTCCATGTGGCGCAGGCCGGCGGCCGGTTCGTCGAGCAACAGCAGCATCGGATCGACGCACAGCGCACGCGCAATCTCGACGATGCGCTGCTGGCCGAGCGACAGCGAGCCTGCGAGCTGGTCGATCTGGTCGGACAGGCCGACGCGCGCGATCTGCCGCGCGGCTTCCGCCAGCAGTTTGGCCTCATCGGCGCGGTCGAGCCGCAGCATGCTGGAGATCGCCCCGGAATTCCCGCGCAGATGCGCGCCGATCGCGACGTTCTCGAGCACGGTCATGTCGGGCACCAGCTTGACGTGCTGGAAGGTTCTGGAAACCCCGAGCTTGACCACTTCCTGGGGCGGCGCGTTCTCCACTTCCTTCCCGAGCACGGAGATCTTGCCGCCGGTTGCGGTCAGGACGCCGGTGATCAGGTTGAAGGTCGTGCTCTTGCCGGCGCCGTTCGGGCCGATCAGCGCGACGATCTCGCGGGCATTGACGTCGAACGAAACGTCGTTCACCGCGATCACGCCGCCGAACTGCTTGCGCGCCTTGTCGATGTGCAGCAGCACCGAAGACGAACCGGGCGCGCGCTCGCGATGCTCCAGCTTCAGCGATGTGTCGGGCGTCTTGCGGGCCGACTTGAACGGCAGCCGCGACATCAGCCAGGGCCAGACGCCGGTTGGCGCAAGCTGCAGCAGCAGCACCAGCATGATGCCGAACACGATGGTCTCGAGCTGGCTCTGACCGCCGAAGATGTAAGGCAGGTAGCTCTGCAGCACCTCCTTGAGGATCACGACGATGCCGGCGCCGAGCACCGCGCCCCAGACGTAACCGGCGCCGCCGACGACGGCGATGAACAGATACTCGATGCCGGCCTGCGCGCCGAACGGCGTCGGGTTGGCGGCGCGCTGGAAATGCGCATAGAGCCAGCCGGACAGGCCGGCCAGCACCGCGGCATAGATGAACACCAGGAGCTTGGCGCGCGGCGTCTGCACGCCGAACGCTTCGGCCGCGACATGGCCGCGCCGCAAGGCGCGGATCGCGCGCCCGGTGCGGGAGTCCAGCAGGTTCATGGTCAGCAGCGCGGAGATCAGCACCGCGACCCAGATCGCGTAATAGATCGTATCCGGGCTCAGCATCTTGAACGAGCCGATCGAGAGCGGCGGAATGCCTGAGATCCCGTCGTTGCGGCCGAGGAATTCGAGCTTGCTGAACAGATAGAACAGGCCGATGCCCCAGGCGATGGTGCCGAGCGGCAGATAATGGCCCGACAGCCGTACCGTGACGATGCCGAGCAGCACGGCCGCAATGCCGCTGACGACGAGCGAAGCCGGCAGCGTCAGCCAGGGCGAGACGCCATAGGCGGTGGTCAGCACCGCCGTGGTGTAGGCGCCGAAACCGCAGAACGCGGCCTGTCCGAACGAGGTGAGGCCGCCGACGCCGGTGAGCAGCACCAGCCCCATCGCGACCAGCGCGGCGAGGCCGATATTATCGAGCAGCACGATCCAGAACGGCGGAATGCCCGGAAGAAGCGGAATCACCGCCAGCACGAGCGCGAAGATGATGAGAGGGAGCCGCTGCGTCATCGCGCTCAATCCTTCTCTTCTTCGACCGCGGGCGCCGCAAGCGAGCGCAACACGAGCACGGGGAGGATCAGCGTGAACACGATGACTTCCTTGAAATTGCTGGCGTAGAACGATGAGAAGGCCTCGACGATGCCGACCACGATGGCGGCGACCGCGGTCAGGGGATAGCTGACCAGGCCGCCGATGATGGCGGCGATGAAGCCCTTCAGGCCGATCAGGAAGCCGGTGTCGTAATAGAGCGTGGTGATCGGCACGATCAGGATGCCGGAGATCGCGCCGATCACCGAGGCGAGCAGGAATGCGATCTGGCCCGACAGGGTGGTGCGAATGCCGACCAGGCGGGCGCCGAGGCGGTTGACCGCGGTGGCGCGCAGCGCCTTGCCGGTCTTGGTGTAGCCGAAGAACAGCCACAGCGCCACGATGAAGCCGATCGTCAGGGCGTAGACGGCGAGGCTCTGGCCGGTGAAGCGCAGCGGGCCCGCGGTCAGCGCGGCATTCGACAGCGCCGGCGCGCGCAGGCCTTCGGCGCCGAAGAACACCAGGCCCAGGCCTTGCAGCGCGAGGTGGCAGCCGACCGAGGCGATCAGGAGCACCAGCACCGAGGTGTGCGCGATCGGCTGGAAAGCGATGCGGTAGAGGAACAGCCCGATCGCCGCCACGATCAGGAGCGCCAGTGCAATGTTGACGGCGATCGGCGTGTTGGGACCAACCAGGGCGTAAACGAGGCCGAGCAGCGCGAAGGGGAAGGCGATGTTGAGCGCGACGGATCGCATCACCAGCCGCGCATGCAGCGCCTTGCGGGCGAAGAACAGGTCGAGGGCGAAGGCGACGAGGCCCATCGCGACGGCTAGCCGCACCGTGCCGGGCACCTGGCCGGTCGCCAGCATGGCGTAGCTCAGCGCGCCGTAGGTCACGAATTCGCCCTGCGGGATCAGGATCACCCGCGTCACCGCGAACACCAGCACCAGGGCCAGCCCGAGCAGTGCGTAGATCGCGCCATTGGTGATGCCGTCCTGCAGCAGGAACAGCATGATCGTTGTGTTCAAGGCCGGGCGCTCCCCCTTAGGCGTCGGACCGCCGCAACCGGTTGTGCCGGTCGGGTCGGCCGATATCGGCTGTTGATAGCTGCCGATATTTGATATAGTGCATAACGATTATTAGATATAATCTCAAGGTCCCCGAGCGTCCCGCGGGGTTTTTGTACCGGGATTGCGAGCCTGGAGCGATGACTGTTTCCAAGACCGCCGCCGATGCCGTCCGATCACCGCGTGCCCTGCGCAGGGAACCGGTCGATCCTGCCGGGGACGACAGCATGCTGCAACTGGGCGAACTGTCCGGACTGCTCGGCTATTCGCTGAAGCGTGCGCAGCTCAAGGTGTTCGAGGACTTCCTGCGCTGCGTCGCGCCGCTGCAGCTGACGCCGGCGCAGTTCTCGGTGCTGCTGCTGCTCGACAAGAATCCGGGCCGCAACCAGACCGAGATCGCCAACACGCTCGGCATCCTCAGGCCGAATTTCGTCGCCATGCTCGATGCGCTGGAGAGCCGCGACCTTTGCGCGCGGATGCGCTCCACCAACGACCGCCGCTCCCACATCCTGGTCCTGACCGACAGGGGCCGCGCCGTGTTGGCGCGCGCCAAGAAGCTGGTCGCCAACAAGCACGAGGCGCGGCTGATCGAGGTGCTCGGCCCCGCCAACCACGCCGCGCTGCTGGAGATGCTGGCGAAGCTCGCGCAGGAGTTTTGAGGGGCGTGACGGCCCATCCGCTCGCGATGACGCGCTGGGTTGATACATGTCCGGCATGCGGGCGTCGCCAAGCGACGAACCCATCGCGGTCTAAAGCTTGTAGCCGATGTTTCGCAGCAGATCCTTCCGCCACGCGATGTCGGCGTCGGTTTCGACGCCGAGCGGCGAGGCGCCATCCACCACACCGAGCACGCCGCGCCCGAGCTCCGTCTGCGCGACGATCACCTGTGTGGGATTGGCCGTCGCGCAATAGATGCGGCAGACCTCCGGCACCGCGCGCACCGCCGCCAGCACGTTGACGGGAAAGAACCCGTCGCCGAGGAAAATCAGGAAGGTGTGACCGGCGCCGATCGCCAATGCGTTGTCGCGTGCCAGGGCGAGCGAGGCGTCGTCGTTACCGGAGCAGCGCACCAACCGCTTGCCGGAGGCCTCGCAGAAAGCCAACCCGAAGCGGATGCGCGGAACCGCGCCCACCAGCGCTTCGTGAAGGTCTTCCACGGTCTTGATGAAATGCGACTGGCCGAAGATGAAGTTGGTCTCATCCGGCTTGACGATGGGCACCACGGTGAGGTCCATGGCTTCGCTCCTGCACGGTGAGCTCCCCAATCCATGGTAGGCCGTCGGAGGGCGTTTGCAAGCGGCCACAGGCGCTCAAATGTGCCGGCTGTCTGCTTCCGGCTCACGCCGACCAGACCCAGCATCCGTACTCACGACGGCTCTCAAGGGAAGACCGGAAATCGCCGGGAGGTTGCGCGCCCAAGGGCGGGAACTGTGGTATCTTCCGTCAAGCGCGACGGGGTGCGGCCGAATGTTGCACGGCCCCTCGCCAAAGTGGCCGCGAAGCGCACCGAGCGTTTGCTAACGGATCTGAAGGGAGCGCTACCGGGGGCTCGAGGAGGATCAGCGCCGTGAAGCGGGACTTCGACCTCATCGTCTATGGCGCGACGGGTTACACCGGCCGTCTCATCGCCGAATATCTGGCGACATCCTATCGCGGCGACGATGCTCCGTGCTGGGCAATTGCGGGACGTTCGACCGACAAACTCCAGAAGATCCGTGCCGACATCGGCGCACCGGACGATTTGCCGTTGGTGAAGGCGGATGCCGCCGAGCCGGCCAGCCTGCGTTCGATGTGCGAGCGCGCGGCCGTGGTCGTCACCACGGTCGGGCCCTATCAGCTTCACGGTCCCGAGCTAGTGGCGGCCTGCGTGGCCACCGGCACGGCCTATGTTGATCTTTGCGGCGAACCGGGCTGGATGCGGCGCATGATCGACGTCCATCACGAAGAGGCGAAACGGACCGGCGCGCGCATCGTCTTCTCCTGTGGCTTCGATTCCATCCCGTTCGACCTCGGTGTGCTCACGTTGCAGGAGAAAGCGCGCGAGAAATTCGGACGCCCGGCGCGGCGGGTCAAGGCTCGTCTGCGCAAGGTGAAGGGCGGCATGTCCGGTGGGACCGCGGCGAGCGCTCAGGCGACGCTGGCCGCCGCGGCGCGCGACCCGGCCCTGATCCGGCTGCTGACCGATCCGTTCGCGTTGACGCCGGGCTTCACCGGGCCGTCTCAGCCGTCGGGCCTCGTCCCCGAATATGACACGAGCTTGCACGCGTGGCTCGTGCCGTTCCCGATGGCGCCGATCAACACCAAGAACGTGCACCGCACGAACTTCCTGTTGGGCCATCCCTACGGCAGGGACTTCGTTTATGACGAGATGATGGTGGCGCCGGGACTTGGGGACATCGCGAGCGTGACGACGGAGGCGTTCGCCACGGTGGTGTCCTTGTTCGGGACCGGCGGTCTCAAAAGTGGAGCAGGCCCGACCCGGGAAGCGCGCGAGAGGGGCTTCTACGACATCTTCTTTCTGGGCGAGGTGCCGGATGGCGGGCGGGTCGAGGCCGTCGTCACCGGCGACCGCGATCCGGGCTACGGCTCGACCAGCAAGATGATCGCCGAGAGCGCACTCTGCCTCGTGCGCGACGTGCAGGGCGAGGGCGGCATCTGGACGCCAGGCGCGCTGATGGGGCCGGCCTTGCGCGAGCGTCTGAAGGCGCGTGCCGGCCTCACCTTCAGCGCGCGTTGAGGTCGCGCGCAGGATTGGGGCGGCGCGCTGGATTGCTTCCGCCATCGCCCCGGAATGACGGTAACTCAATCCACCAAGATGACCCTGACATCGTTGACATTGGTCAGCGTCGGCCCGGTCAGCAGCAAGTCCCCGGTCTGCGCGAAGAAGCCCGTGGCGTCATTGTTCGCGAGATAGGCCCTCGGATCGAGGCCGATCGATTTCATCTTCGCGAATGTCGCCTGATCGATCACGGCCCCGGCGGGGTCGGTGGCGCTGCCGGCACCGCCATCAGCGCCGTCGGTGTCGGCGGCGAGCGCCGAGATGTCGGGCACATCCTTGAGCAGATCGGCCAGCGCCAGCGCGTATTCCTGGTTCGGCCCGCCGCGGCCATTGCCGCGCACGGTCACCGTGAGCTCGCCGCCGGAGATGATTGCGACCCGCTTGCCTTCGCTGCGCGCCTTGAGCGCGAGCCGCGCATGCTCGGCCGCGACGTCGCGGGCCTCGCCTTCGAGATCGGCGCCGAGCGCGATGGTCTCATAGCCGGCGTCCTGCGCGACCTTCACCGCGGCATCGATCGAGGCCTTCGGCTTCGCCAGCAGCTCGAACGTTGCCCGCGCAAAGGCGGGATCGCCGGGCTTGCAGCTCTCGTTCCTGGGATCGTCAAGCGCACGGCGGACCGCGTCATCGACCGAGAGATTGTATCTGGCGACCAGCGCGCGGGCATCCGCGAGCGTGGTCGGATCCGGTACCGTCGGTCCCGAGGCGATCGCGGAGGGATCGTCATGCGGCACGTCTGAGATCGCCAGCGTGACGATCTCGGCGGCGTGCTGGCCGGCGCGCGCCAGCCGTCCGCCCTTGATCCGCGACAGATGCTTGCGGACGATGTTCATCTCGCCGATCGGCGCGCCGGAGCGCAGCAGCGCGCGGTTGACCTGCTGCTTCTGGGCGAAGCTCACGCCCTCGACGGGCGCGATCCAGTTCGCCGAACCGCCGCCGGTCAGCAGCACCAGCAGCAGATCGTCCGCCGTCGCCTCGGCGGCGAGCCGCAGCGTATCGTCGGCCGCCCGCAGGCCGGCCTCATCCGGCACCGGGTGGCCGGCCTCGACCACCTTGATCCGGCGGGTCGGCACACCATGGCCATGGCGGGTGGTGGCGATGCCGACCAGCCGGGTCGGCGCAAGGCCGAGCGTGTCGAGATAGTGCCGTTCCGCCGCCGCGGCCATGGCGCCGGCGCCCTTGCCGGCGGCGAGGCAGATCACGCGTCCCTTCGGCGCCGGCCGCAGCCGCGATGCCAGCACGACATCGGGATGCGCAGCCGCCACCGCGGCATCAAAGATCGAACGCAGGAACAGACGACGGTCGGTCATGGCTATACCTTCGCGAGAGCCGGGACGTGGGTAGATTGGGCCGCATTACACGCTGTGTTCCCTCTCCCGCTTGCGGGGGAGGGTTAGGGTGGGGGTGCTGCCACGAGTCGTATTGCGGAGAAAGCCCCCACCCGGATCGCATCTTTGATGCGATCCGACCTCCCCCGCAAGCGGGAGAGGTAAGGGAAGATCGCGACCGCCTCGATCGAGGCAATATCCATCCGGGCTTTAGTTTCCGGCGACTTCGCCGCTGATGACGTCGCCGAACAATTGCCAGCGCTCGCCCTTGAACTGCATCAGCTGCAGTTGCTCGATCGGCTGGAAGTCGTCGGGACTTGTACTCAGCGTGACGCCGGGCAACAGGCCGCCCTGCGCAAACTGCTTCAGGCTTGCGGCCTGCTTCATCACATTGGCGCGGGTGAGGTCGTCGCCGCAGCGGCGCAGCACCTCGACCATGGTGGTTGCCATGTTGTAGCCGGTCATCGCCGAGGCATCGACGCGGTTGGTGTCGGGCATGTATTTGGCGAGCAGATCGTCGAACGCCTTCATGCCGGCGTCGTCCTTCCACTGCGGATCGCTGGCGTCCTTGGCGTAGGCCGCCGAGATTACGCCCTGCGCGTTGTCGAGCCCGGCCGGACGCATCACCGTCGCGGTGGAGGCCGAGACGTTAGACACGATCGTGACCGGCTTCCAGTTCATCTCGCCGAGCTTCTTGATCGCCTGGGCACCGAATTTCGGCGTGGTGAAGAAGATGATGACATCGGGGTTGGAGGATTTCAGCCGCACCACATGGGAATCGATGGTCGGTTCGGCGACCTCGTAGCTCTCCTTGGCGGCGATCCGCGCGGGATCGCTGGCGAAGCCGTCCTCCAGGCCCTTGAGGTAGTCCTTGCCCATGTCGTCGTTCTGGTAGAGCACCGCGACCTTGGCGGCCGGCTTCTCCTTGAGCAGATATTTCGCGTAGATCCGCGACTCGCTCTGGTAGCTGGGTAGCCAGCCCATGGTCCAGGGGAAGCTCTTCGGGTCGTTCCACTTGGTGGCGCCGGTGGCGACGAACAGCTGCGGCACTTTCTTGGCGTTGAGATACTTCTGGATCGCGGTGTTGGAGGCGGTGCCGAGCGTGCCGAACAGGAACAGCACCTCGTCGCTCTCGACCAGCTTGCGGGCCTGCTCCACGGCCTTCGGTGGCGAATAGGCGTCGTCATAGGAAACGAAGTTGATCTTGCGCCCGTTGATGCCGCCGTCGTCGTTGACCTTCTTGAACACGGCGGCCATCGCCTTGCCGACCACGCCATAGGCCGACGCCGGGCCGCTATAGGGCACGATGTTGCCGATCTTGATCTCGGTATCGCTCGCACCGGTGTCGTATTTCTTCTGCGCCCATGCGGCATTGCCGGCCGCGGTGGCGACGGCGAGGCCGAGCAGGGCGGTTGCGACACGGTGTCGGATCGGCATCGGCATTTCCCGAAAGCTCCTTGTTGTTGCCGCCGCGCGAGGGGCGGTTTCTTGCGGGATTTCCTAGCGCATTGCCGGGCAAAGTGTAAGCGGCATCGCCCGGGCCGGTCGGCGGGCGGGTGCCCTGGCCAATGAAAAGCCCCCTGCGACGGTATCGCAGGGGGCCATTCTCAGCCGGCAATTTGCGGGAAATCAGCCGCCGACGTCGGCGCTGATGACGTCACCGAACAGTTCCCATTTCTCGCCCTTGAACTTCATCAGCTGCAGCTGGCTGATCGGGGCGAAATCATTCGCGGCGGTGTTGATCTTGATGCCGGGCAGCAGCACCTCGGTGCGGAAGTCCTGCAGGTTCGCCGCCTGCTTCATGATGTTCTCGCGGGTGAGGTTGTCGCCGCACTGCTTGAGCACCTGGACCAGGGTCTGGGCCACGCCGAAGCCGACTACGGTGCCGCCGTCGAGCTTGTCGCCCTCGGGGAAGTCCTTGGCCATGAAGGCGTAGAATTCCTTCATGCCGGGATCATTGTCCCACTGCTTGTCGGAGGCGTCCTTCAGGTAGGCGGCGGAGATGATGTCCTGCGCGTTCTCGAAGCCGGCCGGCTTGATCACGCTGCCGACCGAGGCCGACACGTTGTTGAGGAAGTGGGTTGGCTTCCAGCCGATCTCGGCAATCTTCTTGATCGCCTGCGCCGCGAATTTCGGCGTCGCGATGTCGATGAAGACGTCGGCGTTGCTGGCCTTCAGCTTGACGATGTTGCTGTCGATCGTCGGCTGGGAAGTCTCGAAGCTCTCTTCGGCGACGATCATGCTGGCGGCCTTCTGGCCGAGGCCGTCCTTGAGACCCTTCAGATAGTCCTTGCCGTAATCGTCATTCTGGAACAGCACCGCGATCTTGGCGTTCGGCATGTTCTTCAGAATGTATTTTGCGTAGATCTGGGTCTCGCTCTGGTAGTTGGGCTGCCAGCCCATGGTCCAGGGAAAGTCCTTCGGATCGTTCCACTTGGTGGCGCCGGTGGCGACGAACAGCTGCGGCACCTTCTTGGAATTCATGTACTTCTGGATCGCCGAGTTGGACGGCGTGCCGAGCGAGTTGAAGATCAGCAGTACCTCGTCGCTCTCGACCAGCTTGCGGGCCTGCTCCACGGCTTTCGGCGGCGAATAGGCGTCGTCGTAGGAGATGAAGTTGATCTTGCGGCCGTTGATGCCGCCGGCGTCGTTGATCTTCTTGAAATAGGCGGCCTCCGTGCGGCCGATGATGCCGTAGGCGGATGCGGGTCCGCTGTAGGGCATGATGTTGCCGATCTTGATTTCGGTGTCGCTGGCGCCGGTGTCGTATTTCTTCTGGGCAAGCGCGGCGCTGCCGGACGTGGCGACGAGCGCGAGCGCGGCTCCGAGGACCGCAAGTCTAGTGGTAGCGGACATTGATGTCTCTCTCCCTGTTGTCGTCAGACGGATGTGTCGCGGCCCCCTTGTTTCGAGGGCTCTCTTATTTGGCTGTCGTGATTAGCATTTTAGGCGGTCGGTCTCAATGAAAAGCCCCTGCGACAACGCCGCAGGGGCTCTCGTCTTTAGTCGACAATTTCGGGTTAGCCGCCGACGTCACCGCTCAAAATTTCACCAAAGCGCTCCCAGGTTTCGCCCTTGAACCGCATCAGTTGCAGTTGCGAAAGCGGCGCGAAATCGGTCGCCGAGGTATTGACCTTGACGCCCGGCAACAGGCCGCCGAGCTCGAGGTCGCGGATGCCGGCGGCCTGCTTCATGACGTTCTCGCGCGTCAGATTGTCGCCGCATGCCCGCAGCACATGCTCGAGGCCCTGTGCGACGGTGTAGGCATACATCACGGACGCGTCGGCGCGGTTTGCTTCGGGGTAATACTTATCCAGGAACGCGTTCCAGGCGATCATGCCCTTGTCGGTCTTCCACTGCGGATCGGTCGGATCCTTCAGATATTGCGACGAGACGATGTCCTGGGCGTTCTCGAAGCCCGCCGGCTTGATCACGCTGCCGATCGACGAGGAGACGTTGTTGAGGAAATGCAGCGGCTTCCAGCCGAGCTCGTTGTTCTTCTTGATGGCCTGTGCCGCGAATTTCGGCGTCGTGATGTTGAAGAATACGTCGGCGCCGGTGGCCTTGAGTTTGACGATGTGGGAATCGATCGTCGGCTCGGTCACCTCGTAGCTGTCCTCGGCGACGATCATTGAGGCGGCCTTGGCGCCGAGCCCGTCCTTGAATCCCTTCAGATAGTCCTTGCCGTAATCGTCGTTCTGGTAGAGCACCGCGATCCTGGCGTCCGGCTTGTTCTTCAGGATGTACTTCGCATAGATGATGGACTCGCTCTGGTAGTTGGGCTGCCAGCCCATGGTCCAGGGGAATTCCTTCGGGTCGTTCCACTTGGTGGCCCCGGTGGCGACAAACAGTTGCGGCACCTTCTTCTGGTTCATGTATTTCTGGATCGCCGAGTTCGGCGGCGTGCCGAGCGAATTGAAGATGATCAGCACCTCATCGCTCTCGACGAGCTTGCGCGCCTGCTCGACGGTCTTCGGCGGCGTGTAGGCGTCGTCGTAGCTGATGAAGGTGATCTTGCGGCCGTTGATGCCGCCCTCGGCATTGACCTTGCGGAAATAGGCCTCCTCGGTCTTGCCGATCACGCCATAGGCGGAGGCTGCTCCGCTGTAGGGCATGATGTTGCCGATCTTGATCTCGGTGTCGCTGGCGCCGGTGTCGTATTTCTTCTGCGCGACGGCGGGGCTCGTGGCCGCCGCGAGCAGTGCGAGGGCAGCCGAAAAGGCCCCCAATCGCAAATGGATAGCAGGCATTTTGATCTCCCTTGGATCACCATGAATGTGTCACGATTTTTGCAATGGGAGCACTTCGCGGCCCCTCGCGACATTGAATACCTTTCGCCTGGTGCCAGCAACAGGAAGCCCCCCGCGGCGGTGTCGCGGAGGGCGTCATTTAGTCGAACGCGTTGCGAGGAAAACCTGCGTTGCGGAAGCGCCTCGCGATACACGCGAAACGTTTGCGTTGATGTCGTGCGTCGTCCTAGTTGCTCAGATTGCTCGAAATGATGTCACCGAACAGCTCCCACCTCTCGCCCTTGAACCGCATCAGGCGCAGCTGCTTGATCGGTGCGAAGTCGGTGGCCGAGGTGTTGATGCTGATGCCCGGCAGCAGCGTGTCGGGGACATAATCCTTCAGGCTCGCAGCCTGCTTCATGACATTGGCGCGAGTCAGATCGTCACCGCACATCTCCAGCACCTTCACCATGGTCTGCGCGGCGGCGTATCCGAAGGAGGTGGCGCCGTCGAGCTTGTTGGCGTCGGGATAATGCTTCTTGAGGAAGGCAAGGAATTTCTCCATGCCGGGATCCTTGTCCCATTGTGGGTCGGCGCCGTCCTTGAGGTAGGACGCCGACAGGATGCCTTGCGAATTCTCGAAGCCCGCCGGCTGCATCACGCCGCCGACCGAAGCCGAGACGTTGGCGACGATCTGCAGCGGCGTCCAGGCGATTTCGGCAGCCTTCTTGATGGCCTGCGCTGCGAATTTCGGCGTCGTGATGCTGACGAAGGTGTCGGCGCCGGCGGCCTTCAGCTTGATGATGCGATTGTCGATTGTGGGCTCCGACGTCTCGTAGGCCTCTTCGGCGACGATCATCGTGGCCTTGTCGCCGAAAGCGTCCTTCAGTCCCTTGAGGTAGTCCTTGCCGAAATCGTCATTCTGGTAGAGCACGCCGACCTTGGCGTCGGGCTTGTGCTTCATGATGTATTTTGCGTAGACCCGCGCCTCGTCCTGGTAGGACGGTTGCCAGCCCATGGTCCATGGATAGTTCTTGGGGTCGTTCCACTTGGAGGCGCCGGAAGCGATGAACAGCTGCGGCACCTGCTTCTCGTTCATGTACTTTCGGATCGCGGCGTTGCTTGAGGTGCCGACCGAGCCGAACACCAGCAGCACCTGGTCGTCCTCGACCAGCTTGCGCGCCTGCTCGACGGTCTTGGCTGGCGAGTAGCCGTCGTCATAGGAGATGAACGTGATCTTGCGGCCGCGGATGCCGCCGGACGCGTTGATCATCTTGAAATAGGCCGCCTCGGTCCTGCCGATCACGCCATAGGCCGAGGCGGGTCCCGAGTACGGCGCGGTGTTGCCGATCCTGATTTCGGTGTCGCTGGCGCCGGTGTCGTAGGCCTTCTGCGCCAGCGCGGCATTGCAGCTCGTCAGGATCAGAGCGAATGCGCACAATAGCGCCGTCAGGGACGGGCGTACGGCAATCATGGTTTCCCCACCTCGTATTCTTGTGCCGTGTATTCAATACCATCGGCGTCGGGCGTCAACAAAAAGCCCCCGCGACGGGATCGCGGAGGCCGTTGTTTTATTCCCGCAGTGCAACCTCACTCGGAGGGAACGTCGCCGGAAATGATCTCGCCGAACAGTTCCCATTTCTGGCCCTTGAAGCGCTGCATCTGCAGCTGGGCGATCGGGGCGAAATCGGTGGCCGAGGTGTTGATCTTGACGCCGGGCAACAGGGTGTCCGGCGTAAAGTCCTTCAGGCTCGCTGCCTGCTTCATGACGTTGGCGCGGGTCAGATCGTCGCCGCACATTTCGAGCGCCTTGGCGAGCGTCTGCGCGGCGCCATAGCCGTAGACGACGCCGTTGTCGGTCTTGTCGACGCCCGGCATGTACTTGTCGAGGAATGCGTTCCACTTCTTCATGCCGGGATCGTTGGCCCATTGCGGGTCGGAGCCGTCCTTGGCATAGGCGGCCGAGAGCACGCCCTGGGCGTTCTCGAAGCCGGCCGGCTGCATCACGCTGCCGACCGAGATCGCCACGTTGGTGATGATCTGCAGCGGCTTCCAGCCGAGCTCGGCGGTCTTCTTGATGGTCTGGGCGCCGAATTTCGGCGTGGTGTAGATCAAGAGCACGTCGGGATTGGCGGCCTTGATCTTGACGATATGGCCGTCGATCGACGGCTCGGAGACCTCATAGCTCTCCTCCATGATGATGCTGGAGGCCGCCTTGGCGCCGAAACCGTCCTTGGTGCCCTTGAGGTAGTCTTTGCCGAAATCGTCGTTCTGATAGAGGATCGCGACCTTGGCGTCGGGCTTCTCCTCAACAGCCATTTGGCATAGATTTGCGCTTCGCTCTGGTAGCTCGGCTGCCAGCCGATGGTCCACGGGAAGTTCTTCGGATCGTTCCACTTGGTGGCGCCGGTGGCGACGAACAGCTGCGGGATCTTCTTGGAGTTGAGGTACTTCTGGATCGCGGTGTTCGACGGCGTGCCGAGCGGGTTGAACACGACGAGCACCTCGTCGCTCTCGACCAGCTTGCGCACCTGCTCGACCGCCTTCGGCGGCGAATAGGCGTCGTCATAGCTGACGAAGCTGACCTTGCGGCCGTTGATGCCACCCTGATCGTTGATCATCTTGAAGTAGGCTTCTTCAGTCTTGCCGATCACGCCATAGGCGGAGGCCGGTCCCGAATACGGCATGATGTTGCCGACCTTGATCTCGGTATCGCTCGCGCCGGTGTCGTATTTCTTTTGGGCGAATGCGGCAGTGGACGTCGCAGCAACAGCGACGATCGCCGCGGAAATCGCGGCGATCCTTAACGTAGAAAGCATAATGTCTCCTGGTTTGCTTCGATAGGCTGTTAGTTTTTCTTGAGCTTTGCGGCCAGCTGGTGGGCAACGATCGCAACCTGCCTGGCGCCGTGCGGCACGAGGAAGATGACGAGGAACAGCAGCACGCCGAACACAGCGCCGGAGAGGCCCTTGGAAATCCCCTCAGCGATGTTGGGCACGAAGATGATGAAGGCGCTTCCGACGATCGAGCCGGGCAGCCAGCCGACGCCGCCGACCACCATGCCGAGGAACAGCGAGATCGCGAGCTGGATGGTGTAGCCGTCGGGCGCCACGAACTGCACCGCGATGGCGCCGAGACCGCCGGCGACGCCGGTGATGCCGGCCGAGACGCCGAACGCCAGCGTCTTGTAAAGCGCGACGTCGACGCCCATCGCGGAAGCCGCGATCTCGTTGTCGCGGATCGCCATGAAGGCGCGGCCCGAGCGCGAGCGCAGCAGGTTCACCGAAGCGATATAGATTGCGATCGTGACCACCAGCGTGAAGTAATACAGCCACATGTCCTGCCCCATCGGCAGGCCGAACGGCGCATCCGGCTTGGTCACGACCAGGCCCTGCACGCCGCCGGTCCAGTGCTCGAAATAGCCCAGCTTCAAGAGCTGCGGCATCGCGGTTGCGAGCGCAAAGGTGGCGAGCGCCAGATAGACGCCGGAAAGCCGCAGCGCCGGCTGGCCGAACAGGAAGCCGAAGCCGAAGCAGACGATGCCGGCGATCGGCAGCGTGAGGGCATAGTTCATGCCGACATGCTCCATCAGGATCGCCGAGGTATAGGCGCCGACGGCGTAGAACGCGCTCTGACCGAGCGAGAACTGGCCGGAGCCGCCGGTCAGGATGTTGAGCGCCATCACCGCAAGGCCGTAGATCAGAAGCATCGTCATCTGGAAGATGATGAAGTTCTTCACGAACATCGGGATCAGGATCAGCGCGGCGAGCACGACGAGCGACGTGCCGTAGCCCAGCGTCATGGCGCGCTTTGGCACGGCCTCGACGGCCTGGCCTTCGGTGACGACTTCGACTTCTTCAGCGGCGCTCATGATCAAACTCGCTTCACGATGGCGCGACCGAACAGGCCTGCCGGTTTGACGACCAGGACGACAATGATCAGCGCAAGCGCGATCGGAAGTTTCAGCTCATTGCCGACGCCGGGGATGTAGGTGCCGACGAGGTTCTCGAAGATGCCGACCAGGAAGCCGCCCATCACCGCGCCGAACGGACTGGTCAGCCCGCCCAGCACGGCGGCAGCAAACCCGTAGATCAGCACGCCCAGCATCATGTTCGGCTCGAGGAACACCACCGGCGCGATCATCATGCCGGCGATCGAGCCGATCGCCGCGGCCATGCCCCAGCCCAGCGCGATCATCCACGAGGTGTTGATGCCGACCAGCCGCGCCGATTCCGGCACCGATGCGGCGGCACGCATCGCAAGACCCACCCGGGTGAAGCGGAAAAAGAAGAACAGCAGGAGCAGCATCAAGAGCGTAATACCGATCATGCCGGCCTGGTGGGTCGAGATCAGCTGGCTGCCGAGGAACGGGGAAGAGCCGAACGGCGTCGGATATTGCTTGATGGTGAAGTCCCAGATCAGGCCGGCGACGCTGTTGATGATCGCATACAGCGCGATAAAACCGGCGACGTTGGTCAGGATCGGCGCCTTCGCCAGCGGCTTGAACAAGAGCCGCTCGATCGCAATGCCGGCGGCGAACGAAAACGCGACGGTGAGCACGAAAGCGCCCCAATATGGCACGCCCCATTGCATCAGCTGCCAGGATACGAAGGTCGAGAACATCGCCATTTCGCCCTGGGCGAAATTCAGATGGTCGATGGCCTGGTAGATCATGACCACTGCGAGCGCCATGCAGGCATAGATCGCGCCGGTGGCGATGCCGGCCAGGACCTGGTTGGCAAAAAGCTCCATTGTGCCAGCTCCTCAGTAGCCGAGATACGATTTGCGGACGTCTTCGTTGTTCGCGATGTCCTTGGCATTGCCCGACATCACGATCCGTCCGGTTTCGATCACATAGGCCTGGTCGGCGAGCTCGAGCGCGAGCTGCGCGTTCTGCTCGACCACCAGGATGGTCACCTTTTCCTCGCGATTGATCTTGCCGAGGATGCGGAACAGGTCGCGCACGATCAGCGGGGCGAGGCCGAATGACGGCTCGTCGAGCAGCATCAGCCGCGGCCGCAGCATCAGCGCGCGCGCCACCGCGAGCATCTGCTGCTCGCCGCCCGACAGCGTGCCGGCCTGCTGGGTGTAGCGCTGCTTCAGCACCGGGAAATGCTCGTACATCCGTTCGATGTCGGAGCCGATCGCCTTCGTGTCGGCGCGGCTGATGGCGCCGAGCTGCAAATTCTCCTCCACCGTCATGTTGGTGAAGGTGCCGCGGCCCTGCGGCACATGGGCGATGCCGAGGCGGACCACGTTCTCGGTCGAACGGGTGCCGATCGGCTTGCCCTCGAACTCGATCGCGCCGGTGGAGCGCACCATGTTGCAGATCGCCCGCAGCGTGGTGGTCTTGCCGGCGCCGTTGGCGCCGAGCAGCGTGGTCAACGAACCCTCGTTGAGCGAGAAACTGAGGCCGTGCAGGGCCTGGACCTGACCGTAATAGGCGCGCAGGTCCTTGACGTTGAGCATCGCTGTCATTGGTCCTTGCTCCCCAGATAGGCCTTGATGACATCAGGGTCGGCCTGGACCTGGGCCGGCGTGCCTTCGGCAAGCTTGCGGCCGAAATTGAGCGCGACGACGTGGTCGGCGATCGACATCACGAGACCCATGTGATGCTCGACCAGCAGCACCGTAATTTTACGGTCGTCGCGGATTTTGCGGATGAGGTCGCCGAGCACATGGACTTCCTCGTGATTGAGGCCGCCGGCCGGCTCGTCGAGCAGCAGGATCTTCGGATCGGCGGCCAAAGCGCGCGCCAGCTCGACGCGCTTCTGGGTCCCGAAGGGAAGTCCCGAGACCACGGTGTGGGCGACGTCCTCGAGATCGAGATAGCCGAGGATGTCGTGCACCTTCTTGTTCATGTCGTGCTCGCCGCGGCGGACCCAGGCGAGGCGCAGCGAGTCGCTGACGATGTCGCTCGAGGTGCGCGCATGCGCGCCGACGCGCACATTGTCGATCACCGACAGGTTGGGGAACAGCGCGACGTTCTGGAAGGTGCGGCCGATGCCGATCTCGGCGATCCGGTGCGGCGGGCGCGACAGGATGCTCTTGCCTTCCATCAGGATGTCGCCGGATGACGGCTGGTAGAGCCGCGACAGGCAGTTGAACAGCGTCGTCTTGCCGGCGCCGTTCGGCCCGATCAGGCCGAGGATCTGTCCATGACGCATGTCGAACGACACGCCGTTCAACGCGATGATGCCGCCGAACACGACGCTGACGTCGCGAACCGCGAGCAGAGGATCATTCCCCTGCGCGAGCTGTGCCTGCGTCATCTCGTCTCGCCCGCCGTCTTCGAGCGGTGCGAGCGGCCCTGCGATGTGCTTCGCCGGACGTGATGGAGGCTATCTGATCCCCTCGGCCAAACGTGCAACTTTCCCTCCTACTCTGGTCTTTTTGCTTGTTTCTTTTTTGGATTGCGGCGCCATTCCACCGAGCGCCTGCTCGATGTTCCTTACCATCGCGACAAGGCGAGGTCCAATGTCGTTGAGCAATCGATCTTCCGTGAAGCGGAATGCCGGCGCGCCGCAATTGAAAGCATAGGGGCCGGTTCCGTCGTTCAGTTTCAATGCAACGCCGGCCGCGGCGACATCATCCTGCCAGTCGCCGGTGGACAAGGTAAATCCGTGCTTCGCCACCGTCTCGCCGGAGCGCTCGATGCCGTCGCGGATCTTGGCCCAGCGGCCGCCATAGTGATCTCGCAGCTCGCGTAATAAAGCCGCACGCTCTTCGGGTGGCAATGCCCAAATATAGGCACGTCCCATTGCCGTGGTTGCGATCGGCACCCGCGAGCCGACGTCGAGTTGCACGCCGAGCGCCAGGCCGTTCCGGCTCTGGCCGAAATAGATCATGCTGTGACGGTCGCGGCCGCCGACGGCGACTGCGCCGCCGGTCGCGCGCATCACCTCTTCCCGATAGGGTTCGGACAGATGCCGAACGCCGAGATTTGCGAGCGCGGCGTAGCCGAGTGCCATCGCCGACGGTGCGAGCTGGTACTTCTCGAACTTCGGTACAGGTGTAAGGTATCCCAGCTTGGTCAGCGTGTAGGTCAGCCGGGAAATGGTCGGCTTCGGTAATTTGGTGCGGGCTGCAATCTCCTGATTGCCGAGCAGCCCGTCATTGGGCTGAAATGCGCGCAGGACGTCCAGTCCGCGGGAAAGCGCGACGACGAAATTGCGATCGGTCGCTGCTTTTTTTCCGGCGCGCTTCATTCCCTGACCTTGTCATGCTCGTTGACAAGGCTCGTGCTTCAAAATAACCCTCCGTGTCAAGATGTGGAATTAAATTTCGCAGTGCGAAATTGGTCTAATCGTAGCGGCTCAACGCAAGTCGTGCAGCTACTCAACGCAAGAACAAGCATCCAGGGAGAGTCCCGGTGAGTGAAGTCGTCAAGCTCGAACGTCATGACAACATTGCAGTCGTCACGGTTAACAGTCCGCCTGTGAACGCGCTCAGCGCGGCCGTGCGCGGCGGTATCTTCGATGGCATCAAGGCCGCGATCGACGATCCGCAGGTGCAGGGCATCGTGCTGACCTGTGCCGGCCGCACCTTCATCGCCGGCGCCGACATCACCGAATTCGGCAAGCCGCCGAAGCCGCCCGGCCTCGCCGAAGTGCTGAGCTTGATGGAAAGCTCGCCGAAGCCGATCGTTGCCGCGATCCACGGCAACGCGCTCGGCGGCGGTCTCGAGGTTGCGCTGGCCTGCCACTATCGCGTTGCCACCAAGGACGCCAAGCTCGGCCTGCCCGAGGTGAAGCTCGGCCTGCTGCCGGGCGCCGGCGGCACCCAGCGGCTGCCGCGCGCGGTCGGTCCCGAGCTCGCGGTCAAGATGATCGTCGGCGGCGATCCGATCAGCGCCGAGGTGGCGCTCAAGAACGGCCTGATCGAGGAAATCGTAGAGGATCCGGCGTCGGGCGGCGAGGCCTTTGCGCGCAAGGTGGTCGCCGAGAAGCGTCCGCTGCGCAAGCTGCGCGACGACGACAGCAAGCTCGCCGCGGCCAAGGCCGATCGTTCGATCTTCACCAATGCGGTCGCCGCGCTGACCAAGAAGGCGCGCGGCCTCGAGGCGCCGTTCGCGGCTGCCGACGCCGTCGGTGCCGCGATCGACCTGCCGTTCGACGAGGGCCTGAAGAAGGAGCGCGAGGGCTTCCTGAAGCTGATGAACGGCGACCAGTCCAAGGCGCAGCGTTATGCCTTCTTCGCCGAGCGTGAAGCCGCCAAGATCTCCGGTGTTCCCGAGGGCACCAAGGGCCGCAACGTGGCGCGCGTCGCCATCCTCGGCGCCGGCACCATGGGCGGCGGCATCGCGATGTCGTTCGCCAATGCCGGCATCCCGGTCACCCTGGTCGAGACCGGCGAGGAGCAGCTGAAGCGCGGCCTGGGCATCATGCAGAAGAACTACGAGGCGACCGCTGCGCGGGGTGGCATCCCGGCGGACGCGCCCGCCAAGCGCATGGCCCTGATCAACGGCGTCGTCGGTATCGAGAACGTCGGGGATGCTGACCTGGTTATCGAGGCGGTGTTCGAGACCATGGCGGTCAAGAAGGAAGTGTTCGGCAAGCTCGATCAGTACGCCAAGCCGGGCGCGGTGCTCGCCTCCAACACCTCCTATCTCAACATCGACGAGATCGCGCAGTCGACCAAGCGTCCGCAGGACGTGCTCGGCATGCACTTCTTCTCGCCGGCCAACGTCATGAAGCTGTGCGAGATCGTGCGCGCCGACAAGACCGCGCCGGACGCACTGGTCACCGCCGTCTCGATCGCCCGCAAGATCGCCAAGGTGCCGGCCGTGGTCGGCGTCTGCGACGGCTTCGTCGGCAACCGCATGCTGGCGCAGCGTGGCAAGCAGTCCGAGAAGCTGCTGTTCGAAGGCGCGCTGCCGCAGCAGGTCGACGCCGTGGTGACCAAGTTCGGCATGCCGATGGGCCCGTTCGCGATGGGCGATCTCGCCGGCCTCGATATCGGCTGGCGCTCGCGCAAGGACCGCGGCATCAAGTCGGAGATCGCGGACGCGCTATGCGAAGCCGGCCGGTTCGGCCAGAAGACCGGCAAGGGCTACTACAAGTATGAGCAGGGCTCGCGCGCGGCGCTGCCCGATCCGGAAGTCGAGAAGCTGATCGACGAGACGCTGTTGCGCCTCGGCCGCAAGAAGCGCGTCGTCAGCGACGACGAGATTCTCGAGCGCATGATGTACCCGATGATCAACGAAGGCGCGAAGATCCTTGCCGAAGGCATCGCGGCGCGCCCGTCGGATATCGACGTGGTCTGGCTCTATGGCTATGGCTGGCCGATCTATCGCGGCGGTCCGATGTTCTGGGCCGACACCGTCGGCCTGAAGCACATCGCCGATCGTCTGGCCTTCTATGCCAAGGAGACCAACGATCCTTCGCTCGAGCCGGCGCCGCTGCTCAGGAGGCTCGCCGATGAGGGCAAGACCTTCGCCTCGCTCGCCGCAGCGTCGAAGGCGGCGTGATTGGCCGAAGGCCTAACCATGTGTCGTTCCGGGGCATCGCAAAGCGATGAACCCGGAACCCATTGCGCCCCAGCGCATGTGGCCTGATGGATTCCGGGTCTGGCCCTTCGGGCCATCCCGGAATGACGACTTCATAGAGTCCCTGCGAAGGCATCCATGACCTATCCCGGCGAACAATATTATCCCAACGGCGTGCGGTGGAGCGACGAGATCGCGCGCGGCACGCTGCCGGACCTGCTCTCGAACGCGGCCGCCGAATTCGGTGCGCGTCCGGTGCTGGAATTCCGGGAACGGCAGATCAGCTACAGCGAGCTGGAAGCCCTGGTCGAGACCGCCGCCGCCGCCTTCATGCGGGCCGGCTACGGCAAGGGCACGTCGGTCGCGCTGTTTCTCGGCAACTCGCCCGATCATCCGATCAATTTCTTCGGCGCGCTGAAGGCCGGCGCCCGTGTCGTGCATCTGTCGCCGCTCGACGGCGAGATCGCGCTGTCGCACAAGCTGTCCGATTCAGGCGCACGTGTGCTGGTCACCAGCAACCTCTCGGCGCTGCTGCCGACCGCGCTGAAATTCCTCGCCAAGGGTCTGCTCGACCGTCTGATCGTTTGCGAGGATGACAATTGGGGCAAGGTCGGCACGCCGCAGACTGCGTTGCCGGACAATCCCGCCATCGTGACGCATCGGAAATTCATCGACGGCGCGACCAAACCGGCGCAATGGCCCGCGGTCGACGTCGAGGACGTTGCGCTGCTGCAATATACTGGCGGCACCACGGGCCTGCCCAAGGGCGCCATGCTCAGCCACGGCAATCTCACCGCGGCGGTGTCGATCTACGACGTCTGGGGCAAGCCGGGACGGCTCGAACGCAATGCGGTCGAGCGCGTGATCTGCGTGCTGCCGCTGTTTCATATCTATGCACTGACCGTCGTGCTGCTGTCGACGATCCGGCGCGGCCACCTGATCTCGCTGCACCAGCGCTTCGACGTCGAGGCGGTGATGCGCGACATCGAGGTCAAGCGCGCGACGGTGTTTCCCGGCGTGCCGACGATGTGGATCGCGATCGCCTCGCTTCCCGATCTCGACAGGCGCGATCTCTCCTCGCTGGTGGTCGCCGGCTCCGGCGGCGCGCCGCTGCCGGTGGAGGTCGCAAAGGTCTTCGAGCGCCGCGTCGGCATGAAGCTGAAGAGCGGCTGGGGCATGACCGAGACCTGCTCGCCCGGCACCGGCCATCCGAAGGAAGGGCCGGAGAAGCCGGGCTCGATCGGGCTGATGCTGCCCGGCATCGAGATGGACGTGGTGTCGCTGGAGGATTCCACCAGGGTGATGCCGGTCGGCGAGGTCGGCGAAATCCGTATCCGCGGCCCGAACGTCACCAAGGGCTACTGGAACCGGCCCGCGGAAACCGCGGAGGCCTTTGTCGGCGACCGCTTCCTCACCGGCGACATCGGCTACATGGACGCCGACGGTTATTTCTATCTGGTCGACCGCAAGAAGGACATGATCATCTCCGGCGGCTTCAACGTCTATCCGCAGATGATCGAGCAGGCGATCTATACCCATCCCGCCGTGCAGGAAGTGATCGTGATCGGCATCGTTGACGACTACCGCGGCGAAGCGGCAAAAGCCTTCATCAAGCTGCGCGACGGCGAAAAGCCGTTCTCAGTCGACGATCTCCGCGCGTTCCTGACCGGCAAGCTCGGCAAGCACGAGCTGCCGGCCGCGGTCGAGTTCGTCGCTGAATTGCCGCGCACCCCGGTTGGAAAGCTGTCGCGCCACGAATTGCGCCAGCAGCAGCCGAAGACAGCGCAACCTCAACAACAGACTGCATCAGGACCCCGCTCATGACCGACGCCGTCATCGGACCTGTTCGAGGTGTTGTAGTTATTTCGTCGTCCCGGCCAAGCGAAGCGCGAGCCGGGACCCATACGCCGCGGCCCTCGCAAGAGGCACAAGCGGCGGCCGGCTTTGCCAGTTGCGATGGCCGGTGGTTATGGGTCCCTGCTTTCGCAGGGACGACAGCGAGAGAGTTAGAAGGGTAATTCAACTTTCAAAAGGAGGATCCGATGGATCTCGCTTTCACCAAGGAAGAGATAGCGTTTCGCGAGGAGGTGCGGGAGTTCTTCAAGAACAACGTGCCGCCGGAGACACGGCGCAAGCTGCAGGAAGGCCGCCACCTGTCGAAGGACGAGATGGTGACCTGGTGGCGCATCCTCAACAAGAAGGGCTGGGGCGTCACCCACTGGCCAAAGGAATATGGCGGCACCGGCTGGACCACCGTGCAGCACTACATCTTCAACGAGGAGCTGCAGTCCTATCCGGCGCCGCAGCCGCTCGCCTTCGGCGTCAGCATGGTCGGCCCTGTCATCTACACCTTCGGCAACGAGAAGCAAAAGAAGGAATACCTGCCGCGCATTGCCAGTGTCGATGACTGGTGGTGCCAGGGCTTTTCGGAGCCGGGCTCGGGTTCGGACCTCGCGTCGCTGAAGACCAAGGCCGAGCGCAAGGGCGACAAGTGGATCATCAACGGCCAGAAGACCTGGACCACGCTGGCCCAGCATGCCGACATGATCTTCTGCCTTTGCCGCACCGACAACAATGCGAAGAAGCAGATGGGCATCTCCTTCATCGTGTTCAGCATGAAGTCGAAGGGCGTCACCGTGCGCCCGATCCAGACCATCGACGGCGGCGTTGAGGTCAACGAAGTGTTCTTCGACGACGTCGAGGTGCCTTACGAGAACCTGATCGGCGAGGAGAACAAGGGCTGGGATTACGCAAAATTCCTGCTCGGCAATGAGCGCACCGGCATCGCCCGGGTCGGCGTATCGAAGGAGCGGCTGCGCCGCATCCGCGCGCTGGCCTCCAAGGTCGAGGCCGGCGGCCGCCCGGTGATCGAGGATCCGGCGTTCCGCGAAAAGCTCACCGCGTGCGAGATCGAGCTCAAGGCGCTCGAGCTGACCCAGCTCCGTGTCGTCGCCGACGAGGGCAAGCACGGCAAGGGTAAGCCCAATCCGGCGTCCTCGGTGCTCAAGATCAAGGGCTCCGAAATCCAGCAGACCACCACCGAGCTCCTGATGGAGATCATCGGTCCGTTCGCCGCGCCCTATGACGAGCATGGCGATGCCGGCTCCAACGAGAGCATGGATTGGACCGCGCAGATCGCGCCGAGCTACTTCAACAACCGCAAGGTTTCGATCTACGGCGGCTCCAACGAGATCCAGCGCAACATCATCAGCAAGGCGGTGCTGGGGCTTTAGGCCGCACATTCAGCTGTCGTCCCCCGCCTTGTGCGCAATTGCGCACAGGTGCGGGGGACCCAGTACGCCGCGGCAGTCATGGCAGACAACGACTGCCGGCGATTACTGGATCCCCGCATTCGCGGGGATGACGAGTGGAGATCAGGGCGGACGCCCGCGTGATTTTGGAGAGATGGTAACATGGATTTTGATCTGTCCGAGGAGCAGCGGCTTCTCAAGGAAAGCGTCGACGGGCTCCTCAGCGATGCCTACGACTTCGATGCGCGCAAGAAGTACATGAAGGAGAAGGGCGGCTGGAGCAAGGCCCTCTGGGGCAAGCTCGCCGAGCAGGGGTTGCTCGGTCTGCCGTTTGCGGAGACCGACGGCGGCTTCGGCGCCGGCGCGGTCGAGACCATGATCGTGATGGAGGCGCTCGGCAAGGCGCTGGTGGTCGAGCCCTATCTCGCTACCGTCGTGGTCGCCGGCGGCTTCCTGCGTCATGGCGGCTCGACCGAGCAGAAGGCCAAGTACATTCCCGGCATCATCGACGGCAGCAAGACCTTCGGCTTCGCGCAGCTCGAGAAGAACTCGCGTTACGACCTCTTTGACGTCGTGACGACCGCGAAGAAAAAGGGCGACGGCTGGGTGATCGACGGCGAGAAGTTCGTCGTGCTCAACGGCGAGAACGCCGACACGCTGATCGTGACCGCCCGCACCAAGGGTGCGCAGCGCGACAAGGCCGGCATCGGCGTGTTCCTGGTTCCGGCAGACGCCAAGGGCGTTACCAAAAAAGGTTACCCGACCCAGGATGGCCTGCACGCGGCCGACATCACCTTCACCAATGTCGAGGTCGGTGCGGACGCTGCGATCGGCGATCCCGAGAACGGCCTGCCTCTGATCGAGCGCGTGGCGGACGAGGCTCGTACTGCGCTGTGCGCGGAAGCCGTCGGTGCGATGGACGAGTCGCTGAAGGAGACCGTCGAGTACATCAAGACCCGCAAGCAGTTCGGCGTTGCGATCGGCTCGTTCCAGAGCCTGCAGCACCGTGCCGCCGACATGTTCGTGGCGCTGGAGCAGGCCCGCAGCATGTCGATGTTCGCGACCATGGCGTCTGATTTCGATGACGCCAAGGAGCGTTCGTCCGCGGTGGCGGCCGCCAAGGTGCAGGTCGGCAAGTCCCTGAAGTTCGTCGGCCAGCAGTCGATCCAGCTCCATGGCGGCATCGGCATGACCATGGAGGCCAAGATCGGCCACTACTTCAAGCGGCTGACCATGATCGAGAACACGCTCGGCGACACCGACTACCACCTCCGTCGCGTCAGCGAGGGCGGCGGACTGCTGGGTTGAGCTGTCGTTGCCGGGCTTGACCCGGCAACCCATCGCTCTTGAGAAGATGGATGCGCGGGTCATGCCCGCGCATGACGAGTTCTGGTAGAAGTCAGGGAGACAACAACAATGAAAAACACCCCGTTCGATCTCACCGGCCAGGTCGCGGTCGTCACCGGTTCGAGCCGCGGCATCGGCCGCTCCTCGGCGGAGCTGCTGGCAAAGCTCGGCGCCAAGGTCGTGATCTCCTCGCGCAAGGCGGATGCCTGCCAGGAAGTCGCCGACGGCATCAAGAAGGCGGGCGGCGATGCGCTCGTCATCCCCTGCAACATCGCGCGCCGCGCGGAGGTCGAAGGATTGATCTCGGGCACGCTGAAGCACTACGGCAAGATCGACATCCTGGTCTGCAACGCCGCGGTGAATCCCTATTACGGTCCGCTGCTCGACATCACCGACGAGGCCTTCGACAAGATCATGGGCTCCAACGTCAAGAGCAATATCTGGCTTTCCGCGCTGGCGATCCCGCAGATGGCCGAGCGCGGCAAGGGCTCGGTCGTGATCATCTCCTCGATCGGCGGCCTGCGCGGCTCGACCGTGATCGGCGCCTACGGCATCTCCAAGGCGGCCGACTTTGCGCTGTGCCGCAGCCTCGCCGGCGAATGGGGCCCGAAAGGCGTGCGCGTCAATTGCGTGGCGCCGGGCCTGGTGAAGACCGATTTCGCCCGCGCGCTGTGGGAGGACCCGGACAATCTGAAGCGCCGCACCGCGTCGACGCCACTCCGCCGTATCGGCGAGCCCGACGAGATCGCCGGCGCAGTGGCCTATCTGGCCTCCGATGCGTCGACCTTCATGACCGGCCAGACCATCGTGGTCGACGGCGGCGTGACGACGGCGGCGACGTAAGGTTCACTTGCTTCGCCTCTCCCGCTTGCGGGGGAGGCCGACACGCGAAGCGTGGCGGGTGGGGGCTCTCTCCGCGATATGATTCGTGGAGAGACCCCCACCCCAACCCTCCCCCGCAAGCGCAGGGGAATCGCATATGGATTTTTCTTGTGTTGAGGCTGAATAGGGATTCTTGAGGGAGGCAGTTTTTCGAAGGAGAAACGGCCATCTGCCTGGAAACCTGTTTTGGATCGGTTCCCGACCCCCGAGCCGGAAACGCGACGCATCGGTTGGGCGACCTGATCGTGATGATGGTCGCCGCGAGCCTGTGCGGGGCCGCGACAGCAACCGAATTTGCGTTGTTCGCGGAGACCCGTAGGGCTGTGCTGTCTCGCCTGATCGATTACGACGTGGCCCCCAGCCACGATACTTTCTCGCGGCTTTTGCGGCTGCTGGATCCGCGGGCGTTCGAGCAGGCTTTTGCGTCGTTTGCCGCGGGTTTTGCCCGGGCGCTCGGCGAATCCAGCGGCACGACTGTGGCCACGCCAGACGAGGTGGTCGCGCTCGACGGCAAGGCCTTGCGGCGCGCCTATGAACAAGGCCAGCAGGCCTATCCGCCGCTGACGGTCTCGGCCTTCGCCACGCAAACCCGGCTTTGCCTTGCGGCCGCGTCGCCGACGGCGGCCGAGAACGAGATTGAGGCCGCCCTGAAGGTGATCGCGCTGATTGATCTGACTGACAAGATCGTCACGGCCGACGCGCTGCATTGCCATCGCCGGATGGCCGAGGCGGTCGTCGAACAGAATGCGGACTATGTGCTGGCGCTGAAAGGCAACCGTGGTCACTGGCACAAGGAAGCCGAGAGCCTGCTGGCACGAGCGCCCTCGCCACCGGTTGTCGAGCAGACGGAACGCGGTCATGGCCGCGACGAATGGCGGAAAGCTGAGGTGGTGCCGGTCGAGACCGCGCTGATGCCCGGCCATGCCGCCATCATCCGGATCACTTCCCGGCGTGATCGGTCCGAGCCGCTGACGCGCTTGTTCATGACCTCGCGCGTGTTCTCGCCGCAGCAGGCCCTCGACATCACGCGAGCCCATTGGCAGGTCGAGAACGGCCTGCACTGGATGCTTGATGTTCATCTCGCCGAGGATATGAACCGAGCTCGCAAGGACCACGCACCTGCCAACATCGCCATCCTCAAGCGAATCGCAAAAAATATCCTGCAGATGACCGACCCGCCGAAGGTCCCTATCAGCCACCGCATCAAAAAATGCGCATGGAACGACGACTACCTCCTCAAAGCCCTGGCCCATATGCGATAGCCCTGCCCGCAAGCGGGAGAGGGGGCGCAGTCTCGTTGGGGCTTCTATCCCGGCCTCAGACCTGCTCCAGCGCCCGCACAAAATCCTCGATCAAATCGTCGGGATGCTCCAGCCCGGCCGAGAAGCGAATAAAACCTTCGCTGATGCCGAGCTCGGCGCGGGCCTCCGGCGCCAGGCGCTGATGCGTCGTGGTCGCGGGATGCGTCACCAGGCTCTTGGCGTCGCCGAGATTGTTGGAGATGCGCGAGATCGTCAGCGCGTTGAGGCAGCGGAAGGCGCCGGCCTTGCCGTCCTTCACCTCGAAGCCGACCAGCGTCGAGCCGGCGCCCATCTGCTTCTTCACCGTCTCGGCCTGCGGATGATCGGCGCGGCCGGGATAGACCAGCCGGGTGATCTTCGGATGCTGCGCCAGCGCTTCGGCGATCTTCGCCGCGTTTTCGGTCTGGGCGCGGACCCGGACGGCGAGCGTCTCGAGACCCTTCAGCAGCACCCAGGCGTTGAACGGCGACAGCGACGGACCGGTCTGGCGCATGAAATTATGGATGTGCTCGGCGATGAAGGATTCCGACGACAGGATGATGCCGCCGAGGCAGCGGCCCTGACCATCGATATGCTTGGTCGCGGAATAGACCACGACGTCGGCGCCAAGCGACAGCGGGCTCTGCCAGATCGGCGTCGCGAACACATTGTCGACGATCAGCCGCGCGCCGCCGCTATGCGCGATTTTGGCGATCGCCGCGATATCGAGCACGTCGAGCGTCGGATTGGTCGGGCTCTCCAGGAAGAAGGTCTTGGTGTTCGGCCGCAATGCGCGCTGCCACTGGTCGAGATCGAGGCCGTCGACCAGCGTCGTCTCGATGCCGTAGCGCGGCAGCAGGTCCTGCACGACGTAGAGGCAGGAGCCGAACAGCGCCTTCGACGCCACCACATGATCGCCGGCCTTCAGCGGCGCGAGGATCGCGGTGGTCACCGCGGCCATGCCGGTCGCGGTCGAGCGCGCGGCTTCCGCGCCCTCGAGCTCGATCATGCGGCGCTCGAACATCGCAATGGTCGGATTGGAATAGCGCGAATAGATGAACCCGGGGTCCTGGCCCTTGAAACGCGCCTCGCATTGCTCGGCGCTGTCGTAGACGTAGCCCTGGGTGAGAAACAGCCCTTCCGACGTCTCCCCGAATTGCGAGCGCAGCGTGCCGCCATGGACGAGGCGGGTTTCGGGACGGAAGCGGGCGGTAGCGTTGGATTCAGACATGTGACCTCCGAGGTGGCCAATTCAAAGAAAATGGCCACAAAAAAAACCGGCCTGGAGAAACCTCCACAAGCCGGGATCACACTGTCCCCGGCCTGTTTAGCGACTTATTTAACGTGGCTGCAAGCCGGCCGGCTCAAATCACCACGGGATAAGTGCAGCTGATATTCCCTCGCGCCCTTTCCGTCAAGACGGTCATCGGATAACCCGTAAAAGCCCATATATTGGGGCTTGATGGCCGCTCAGAGGTTGATTTTGGGCCATCCCGAGGGACCGTGCCGTGTCGTTCACGCTGGAAGAAGAATCCAACGGAATTCTGCCCGACCGCATGATCGCGGAGATGGCGGAGGCCGGCCTCATTCTGCCCGCCTACGACTTTGTCGAGAGCCAGATCCAGCCGGCGAGCCTCGATCTCCGGCTCGGCGACATCGCCTACCGCGTCCGCGCCAGCTTCCTGCCGGGGCCCGGTGCCACCGTCGCCGAGCGGATCGACCAGCTGAAGCTGCACGAGATCGATCTCTCCGACGGCGCGGTGCTGGAGACCAATTGCGTCTACATCGTCCCGCTGCTGGAGAGCCTGGCGCTGCCGCCGGAGATCGTGGCGGCCGCAAACCCGAAGAGCTCGACTGGACGGCTCGACGTCTTCACCCGCGTGATCGCCGACGGCACCCGCCGCTTCGACATGATCGGTGCCGGCTATCATGGCCCGCTCTATGCCGAGATCAGCCCGAAGACGTTTCCCGTGCTGCTGCGCGAGGGCTCGCGTCTCAGCCAGGTGCGTTTCCGGATCGGCGAGGCGACCCTGACGGCCGACGAACTCGACGCGCTGCACGCCGCTGAACGGCTGGTCGACGCCGACAATGCCGATCTCACCCATGGCGTTGCGCTCTCGGTCGATCTCTCCGGCGCGAGCTCGGGCGGCTTTGTCGGCTATCGCGCCAAGCGCCACACCGGCGTCGTCGATGTCGATCGCCGCGGCGGCTATTCGGTCGACGAGTTCTGGGAGCCGATCAAGGCGCGGTCCGACGGCAGCCTCATCCTCGACCCTGGTGAGTTCTACATCCTGGCTTCGAAAGAGGCCGTGCAGGTGCCGCCGGACTACGCCGCGGAGATGGTGCCGTTCGATCCGCTGGTCGGCGAATTCCGCGTCCACTATGCCGGCTTCTTCGATCCCGGCTTCGGCTATGCCGGTGCCGGCGGCAAGGGCGCGCGCGCCGTGCTGGAAGTGCGCTCGCGCGAGGTGCCGTTCATTCTCGAGCATGGCCAGATCGTCGGCCGTCTCGTCTATGAACGCATGCTCGAGCGTCCCGATGCGCTCTACGGCCAGCGCATCGGCTCGAACTACCAGGCGCAGGGCCTGAAGCTCTCCAAGCATTTTCGCGTGTAGCGGAATTCCTCCGCTGTCATTCCCCGCGAAAGCGGGGAATCCAGTACGCCGCGGCCTTTCGATCGACAACGACCGTCTCTGGAATACTGGATCGCCCGATCGAGTCGGGCGATGACACCGCGCTTAGGTTTGGTTGCGTCGTCATGCTGACGATGACACACTCCACCAAAACAAGAGATCGGGAGTGAACATGAGCGCCGCGACAGATTCAGCGCAGCAAGAAGCGCAGTGGCGGAGATGGCGCAGCGTCGCCGATCTCTATCATGCCTTCTTCACCGGCCTGATCCTCACCGTGGTTACGCGGCGCGACACGGCCGCCGCCGCCGAATTCGTCTTCCGCGTGTTTCGCCGCCAGCAGCAGGAGCGCTTCCTGCCCGGCTTGAAGAAGCTCGGCCTCGATGGTCTGCCGCCTGCGGTCGCGGCCGCGCAATATCACTATCTCTCGAACTGGATCGGCGGCGTGCATGTCGAATACATGTACGAAAGCGATCGCAAGGCCTGGATCCGCTATCCGCCGCCGCGCTGGATCTGGAAGGGCACCGCGATCTGCGGCGTGCCCGGCGAGGTCTCGCGCGCGATGCTGCGCGGCTGGCACGCCAACAATGGTGTCGCGCTCGGCGATCTCCGGCTCGGCTTCGTCTGCACCAAGCAGAGCGTCGACGGCCAGGACGGGCTCGAGGGCTACTATTGCGAATACGATCATCCGCTCGAGCTCGACCAGCGCCTCGTGTTTGCGCGACATCTCGAGGCGCCGTTGTTTGATCCGAAGACCGCGCCGGCGCTGCCGGTCGACAGTTGGCCAAAACCGCGGCTGGAAAAGGCCTACCGCAACTACGCGATGGAATATGTGAAGACGGCCGCGCCGGTCATCGTGCAGGTGTTCGGCCCCGAGGACGCGAGCTATCTGCTGCACCTCACCGGCAAGCTGATTGGCATGCAGTATTATGACGAGGTTGCGCAGGCGCTCGGCGCCACCCGCGGCGGCGCCAGCGAGTTCGTCAGCTTCCTGCGTATTCTGTTCGAGTCGCAGGACGATGTCGCCGAGATCAGCGAGTCCGAGGGCCAGTTCGAGATCCGCCAGCAGGGCTGGAAGCTGATGGCCGACGTGGCCGATGATCACCCGGCCTGCGCCAGCGTCCTGACAGGTCTGTTCGAGGGGCTAGCTGCCGGCTGCGGGCGGCATATTCCGGTGCATCTGAAGCCGAATGGCGCCGCCGGCGCGCCATTGGTCTGGTCGATCGGCTAGCGGCAAGGTTCGCCTGCAATCGCGCAGGCCCCCCTTGCGTCCCGCGCACGTGGAATCCGCTGTTGCCATGGTAGGGAAACACCATGGCGCGGCTCCCCAGATCGCGCGCGGGAGTGGAAATGTCCGATCTCGGCCTCGCCGAAATACCTGTCGACGAACAAGAGCGGCCGCTGCCGCCGCCGGTGACGAGACCGGCGCGCAACGCGCTGCTCGATGGGCCGATCCTGAAGACGTTGCTGTGGCTCGCCTGGCCGAACGTGATCGCGCTTTCCGCCGGCACCTGCGTCGTGATCGCGGAAACCTCCTATATCGGCCGGCTCGGCGTCGAGTCGCTTGCGGCGATGGCGCTGCTGTTTCCCTGCGTGATCCTGACCATGACGATGTCCGGCGGCGCGATGGGCGGCGGCGTCGCATCCGCGATCGCACGCGCGCTCGGCGCCGGCGAGATCGAGCGCGCCTCGACGCTGGCCATGCATGCGCTGCTGATCGGCCTGACCTTTGGCCTCACTTTCATGCTTGGCATGCTGATCTTCGGTCCGCGCCTGCTCGAACTGCTCGGCGGCCGCGGCAATGTGCTGGCGCAGGCGATCGCCTATTCGCAGATTTTCTTCGGCGGCGCGATCCTGCCCTGGCTGATGAACACGATGGCCGGCATCCTGCGCGGCACCGGCAACATGAAACTGCCGTCGACCATGATCCTGTCGTCGGCGGTGTGGCAGATCATTCTCGGCGGCACGCTCGGGCTCGGCCTCGGGCCGGTGCCGCAATTCGGCATGCGCGGCGTTGCCGCGGGTTCGCTGATCGCCTATTCGATCAGCATCAGCGTGATGGGCTGGTATCTGTTCTCGGGCCGCGCCCGCGTGAGGCCGAAGCTCAAGGGACTGCGCGTGCAATGGGCGATGTTCATCGACATCCTCAGGGTGGGCGCCGTCTCCTGCTTCTCGCCGCTGCAGTCGGTTCTGACGATCTCGATCTTCACCCACATGCTGGCGCAATTCGGCACCGCGGTGCTCGCCGGCTACGGCATCGGCGCGCGGCTCGAATTCATGCTGACCTCGGTCGCGTTCGCGGTCGGTATCGCCTCGGTGCCGATGATCGGCATGGCCGTGGGCGCCGAGCGCGTCGCGCGCGCGCGGCGCATCGCCTGGACCGCGGGCACGCTGTCGTTCCTGTCGGTCGGCGCGGTCGGCAGCTTCATCGCCGTCTTCCCCGATCTCTGGGTCAATCTCTTCACCAGCGATCCGCATGTGCGGGCGACCAGCCACCAATATCTCTCCACCGCCGCGCCGATGTACGCCTTCATCGGCCTCGCGATGTCGATGTATTTCTCCTCGCAGGGTGCCGCGAAGGTGCTCGGTCCGGTGCTGGCGCAGACGGCGCGGCTGATCTTCATCGGCACTGGCGGCTGGTGGCTGTCGACGCATGAGGCGAGTGCGCAAAACTTCTTCGCACTCGCCGCCGCCTCGATGGGCGTGCTCGGCGTGCTCTCCTGCCTCAGCGTGATCCTGACGCGCTGGGGCAAGTCAGCGCCGGTCGTCGAGGCGCAGCCGGCGCTGTCGTAAGCGCTCTGCTCCATTGTCTCCGACTCTCACACCGTCATCCTGAGGAGCGGCCTTTTGGCCGCGTCTCGAAGGATGCACGGCCCCGATGTCTCAACATGCCCGTGGACAAAGCCGGGCCGTCGACCCTTCGAGACGGCCGCTTTGCGGCCTCCTCAGGGTGACGGTGATAAAGCTTTCCGGCCGCCAGCCCCGCTACGCTGCGCTCTTCGCCGATCGCGCCAGCGCCGCCTGCATTGCCGCAGCACCGAGGTCCATCTGCGCGTCCATGTAGGGCGCGACCTCGTGCGGCAGCACGTCCGCAATCCACACCATGCGGCAGCGCCCGTCGCCTTCGGCAAACACCTGCGCCGAGGCGGAGTGCTGCTTCAGCCGTTCGCTCGTGATCGCATAGACCAGCCGTTGCCGCTTGTCGTCGCAATCGACCAGCGTCTCGCGGGCCACGGTGCCGTTGGCGAAGGTGACGGTGCGGACGTCGCCGTCGAGTTGCGTGTCGGTCACGAACCCCGGCACCAGCCGCGTATGCAGCGCGCCGAAATCGCGCAGCGCGTCCCAGACATGATCTGCCGGTGCGTCGATCGGGATGTCCTTGTAGATGGAAGCCATGGCAGTTGAGTCCTTTCGCAAATCAGGATGACGATGAAGGCTTACGTGGACACCGCTTCGACATTGTTGCCGTCGGGGTCGAGCAGGAATGCCGCGTAATAGGTCGGGCTGTAGTCCTTGCGATGGCCGGCCGCGCCGCTGTCCTTGCCGCCGACCTTCAGGCCTTCGGTGTGGAATTTCCTGATCGCGTCATGGCTCGGCGCACGGAACGCGATGTGTGCGCCGCCTTGCGCCTTGCGCCTTGCCCTTGTGCAGATGCAGCCAGAGCGCGGGCTCGCCCTTGGGGCCAAAGCCCGCGCCGCTGTCGTCGCGCGAGCAGAGCACGAAGCCGAGCGGTGCCAGCACTGCGGTGTAGAAGCGCACGCTGGCGTCGAGGTCGGCGACGCGCAATCCGATATGGTCGTACATGATAGAGTCTCCAGTCGTTGGGCGCGTCATGAGACGCGCGGACCGGATGAACCCTAGCTATTGCAGTGCAAGGCGTTCTTGGAAAATCTTGCGGTCGCCGCGGGAGGCCTGGCGGAACTTCAGCGGCGAGGCACCGGCAGCGCGGTGGAAGCTGCGCACGAAATTGGATAGATCGCCAAAGCCGACATCATAGGCGATGTCGGTGATCGGGCTGTCGTCGTCCGCCAGCCGTCGCGCCGCATGGCGCAGCCGCGAGCGCACCAGATATTGATGCGGGGTGACGCCGAGCACGGCGGAAAACAGCCGCAGGAAATGGAACGTGCTGAGCCCGGCCTGCTCGGCGGCATCGTCGAGATCGATCTGATGGTGCGAATTGGCGTCGATCCATAGCGCGGCCTCGACGGCGCGGCGGCGATCGCGCAAGCCGGCGGTGAGGGGTCTTGCCTTGCGGTCGGAGACCAGCTCGACAAGCCGGCTGGCGAGGAGGTGACCGATCTCGTCGAGACCGACGTCGCTTTTGCCACCTGCCGCCGTCCGGGCGAGCTCTCCAATCACCATCAATTCGGGCAGCGGCGGCACCGAGCCGACCTGCCAGACCGCCGCGCGGTCGCCGATCGTCTCGACCAGTTCCGGGTCCAGGAAGAACGACAGGCATTCATCGCCGACCACATGATCGTGCGTGCAGGTGTATTCGTCACCGGGATGGCCGACCAGGATCGAGCCCGCCACCAGCTCATGGAAGAGGCCGCGGCAATGGCAACCGAAGCTGCCGCTACGCACATAGGACACCGAATGGCAGGCGAACTGCTCGACGAACGGCTTGTCGCCGGGCTCCGCCGTGCAGCGAAACTCGTTCACCGTGATGCGATCGCGCTGCAGCAGCGTGGTCCGGGTCATACCCCAGATTTAGGGTTGCGGCCGGGGCCGTGCAACGGGCAGCAGCACGTCGAACAGGGTCTTGCTGGTGGTCGGCTGGGCGCCTTCGATCGAGAGCAGCCGCCGTCGTCCCGCGCATCTGGAATCTTGACGTTTAGTTAAGCATGTCGCGGCCGGCTCTGTGTGACCCGCCAATTGCCGGTCACCCATCTTAAAGGCTTTGCCCGCTATCTGGTCGCCAGCATGCTGCTCCACGATACGATCGGCGGAACGATGACGAGCACGAGCGCCGAGACCGCGCCCGGCAGCAAAGGCGTGGCCGGGAGAGCGACCGGGCGTTTTCACCCGCTGGTCGCATTGCTGTTGCTGGCGCTGGTTGTGCGCGTTGCGGCCGCCGTCTGGCCCAACGTGATGTATCCCGACGAGATCTTTCAGTATATCGAGCCGGCGTGGCGGATGCTCGGCCATGACGGCATTTTGACGTGGGAATGGCGCGAAGGCATTCGCGGCTGGTTTCTGCCGACATTGCTGGCCGGCCCGGTTGCGCTGGGTGACGCGATTGCGCCTGATGGCGCGGGCGCCTTCCTGGTGCCGCGTCTGGTCGCTGCATCTGCGTCGCTGTCGATCGTGGTGAGCGCCTGGTTCTTTGGCGCACGGATCTCGCGAACCCATGCGGTCGTTGCGGGTTTCGCCGCCGCGATCTGGTTTGAGTTGATCCTGCTCGCGCCACACACATTGGGCGAGCCGTTGGCGACGGCGCTGATCGTACCGGCGGCGCTGCTGGTGACCGATCGTCCGTCGCAGCTTCGTCTCGCGATCGGCGGCGCGTTGCTTGCCTTCGCCTTTGCCTGCCGCTTCCAGTATGCGCCGGCCATCGCCGTGCTTGCGCTCGGCGCCTGCTGGACACACTGGCGCAACCTGATTCCGCTGGTCGCCGGCGGGCTTGCCGCGCTGTTGCTTGCCGGCGCGATCGACCTTGCGCATGGTGCCGTGCCGTTCGCCTGGCTGATCGGCAATATCAAGGAAAACCTGCTGCACGATCGCGCGACCGAATTCGGCGTGACGCCGCCCTCGGCCTATCTCATCAACTTCCTGATCGTGTGGTCGGTGGCGATCGTGTTGCCGCTCGCCGCAATCTGGCGCGGCGCGCGGCATGCGCCGTTGCTGCTGGCCGTCGCGGTCGCAAACCTCGTCTTCCACAGCCTGATCGCACACAAGGAATACCGCTTCGTGTTCCTGTCGGTGGTGCTGTTCATCATCGTCGCGGCGCTCGGATCGGCCGATTGGGTGCAATGGCTGCGCAAAAAAGGCGGATGGCGCCGCGGGGCATTGCCGATCGTCATGGGCGGTTGGGCGTTGCTCTCGGTGGCGCTCGCCGGCGCCAGCGAAGGAATGCGCGACTATTGGACGCGCGGCGTCGGCGCAGCGCAGCTCGCCGCCGAACTGCGCAGCGATCCGCAGATGTGCGGGCTCGCGCTTTACAACGTTCGTTTCCAGCTGTTGCCGGGGCGGGAACGATTGGTCGGCCCGGTGCCGCTCTATGCGCTTGCGCCCGCCGATCCGCTCGCCGAACTGATCCTGCCGCCGCTGTTGCAGGCGACCAAGCCGGCCTTCAACCGCATCCTTGCGCGGCCCGAGGCCGCCGGCGATCTGCCGGCGGACTTTTCACGACGGAGCTGTGCCCAAGTCGGCATTGCCGATGCCTGCATCTACGCGCGCAGCGGCACCTGCGACGCATCCGCCGCCGCGCCCTTTGTCATCGATGACGTGCTCGTGAGGATGGGCCACTAGCGGCGGCGGGTCTGAATGCACGCTTGATCCTCCGCCTCCGCCCGGGCTATGGTCCGACTGGTCGCGCTCGACAGGGGCGACCTCAAGCAATTGAGATCGCGGGCGTAGTTCAATGGTAGAACGGCAGCTTCCCAAGCTGCATACGAGGGTTCGATTCCCTTCGCCCGCTCCAATCTATTTCGCCGTGATAGCAGGAGACCTGATGTGAAGTTGCTTGGAGCGCTGCTGCTTGCGCTAGGCGCGCTTTGCACGACAAGGCCGGCATCTGCACAAATGTATGATCCACGCTACCCCGTCTGCATGCATGTTTACGGTGCGTTGATTGGCGACCGAATGGACTGCATCTTCGCGTCGCTGGATCAGTGCCAGGCGGCCGCCATGGGGCTTCCGGCGACCTGTCTGATCAACCCTTATTACGCGCCAAGTTTCGCGCCAAGATCGGTGCGCCCTTACAGGTGAACGGTAACTTTTTCGCGCGTATGCGCGAGCGTCCATTTGAGATCAATGCATGGAATGGTGGCACTACGCGCTCTTTGCGGTCGTTCTGATCGGATGCGCATTTGTGGTTCGCGGCCGCCGCGGCAAGACTTCGAAAGAGGACGAGGAACTGAACCGGCGGATTGACGAGCGCGTCGAGCGTCTCGATCTCACTCGCCGCGATCGCGACAGGGATTCCTGACCGAAATTCGTAGAGTAAATCCGCGGACGGACTTCCCGCGATTCTCCCGGGATAATACGGCGATCTGTTCACGCAACGTGCGCGTCTAACGCACTGTACTCGACCTGTTCTTCTCACAAGGCGCAGTTATGTTTCCGTAGTTCTCCGCGTTTGAGAACGAAGTTCCGCCGGAACGATCTCGCCGGTTCCCGCATTGGCCATATAGAACCGACCATCCTCCGGCGAGAACGGTCGGTTCAAGCCCGCGGCGGATCGTCCCTTCTCAACCAACCCCCTGGAAGACGGCCGCCGCGGGTCCTGATCCCGCCAAGCTCAGCGCCAACCCAAGGCGGGCGCGATCTGAGTCAAGATCGTCCCGATCACATGCGCGTTGTAGGCGACGCCGAGTTGATTGGGCACGGTCAGGAGCAGGGTATCGGCCTCGGCGATCGCCTCATCCGTCTTGAGCTGCTCGATCAGTCTGTCCGGCTCGGCGGCATAGCCGCGGCCGAAGATCGCGCGCGTCCGCTCGTCGATGAAGCCGATCTGGTCTTCCTCCTGCCCATTGCCGAAATAGGCGCGATCGCGATCGTCGACCAGCGCGAAGATGCTGCGGCTCACCGAGACCCGCGGCTCCCGGGTGTGGCCAGCCTCCTTCCAGGCAGCGCGGTAGCCCCGGATCTGGGCGGCCTGCTGGATGTGGAAGGCTTCGCCGGTCTCGTCGCTCTTCAGCGTCGAGCTCTGCAGGTTCATTCCGAGTTTCGCGGCCCAGACCGCGGTGGCGTTCGAGCCGGCGCCCCACCAGATGCGTTCGCGCAGGCCCTCCGAGAGCGGTTCGAGCCGCAGCAGGCCGGGAGGATTGGGAAACATCGGCCGTGGATTCGGCTGCGCAAAGCCCTGTCCGCGCAGCATGTCGAGGAAGATCTCGGCGTGACGCCGGCCCATGTCGGCGTCGGTCTGGCCTTCGCCCGGCTGATATCCGAAATAGCGCCAGCCATCGATCACCTGCTCGGGCGAGCCGCGGCTGATGCCGAGTTGCAGGCGTCCCCTCGCGATCAGATCGGCCGCGCCGGCGTCCTCGATCATGTACATCGGATTTTCGTAGCGCATGTCGATCACGGCGGTCCCGATTTCGATCCGGCTGGTTTTTGCGCCGACCGCCGCCAGCAGCGGGAAGGGCGAGGCCAGCTGGCGGGCGAAGTGATGGACGCGAAAATACGCACCGTCCGCGCCCAGCTCTTCGGCGGCGACCGCGAGGTCGATCGATTGCAGCAGCACATCGGCGGCCGAGCGGGCCTGCGATTGCGGCGAGGGCGTCCAGTGCCCGAACGAGAGGAATCCGATTTTTTTCATATCGGCAATGTAGGCATGCCCAGCACAAATTGCGATCGGTGGCGTGATACGGCGGTGACACGAAAGTGTTTACCAACCGGGAAAAATTTCTGCACCCGGGGCTTCGGGTTCGGATGATTGCCCATCGCGTGCACGGCGCATGCATCCAGGTCCTGCCGCCTGCGCCGTTGTGCAGCTTGCGATGATGCGGCGCGCCGCCTAGCTTTCGGCGGCCGTTTTCCCGCCACCACGTTCCCGCAGGTCCCGATGTCGCAGCCCGTTCTGTTACAGCCGATCACGCTTCGCGGCGTGACCTCTCGAAACCGCATCCTGATTTCGCCGATGTGCCAGTATTCGGCGACCGACGGTATCGCCAATGACTGGCACCTTGTGCATCTCGGCAAATTCGCCCAGGGCGGCGCCGGGCTCGTGATGGTCGAGGCCGCGGCGGTGACGGCCGAGGGCCGCATCACTCATGGCGATGTCGGTATCTGGAACGACGAGCAGATCGCGCCGCTGGAGCGCATCGCGGCCTTCCTGAAGGACAACGGCGCCGTGCCGTCGATCCAGCTTGCGCATGCCGGCCGCAAGGCCAGCATGCAGCGACCGTGGTACGGCAATGCCGCACTCGATGAGGCCGACCGCGCCCGTGGCGACCTGCCGTGGCGGACGGTGGCGCCCAGCGCGATCCCGATGGAAGAGGGCTGGCTGATGCCGCACGCGCTTGACGTGGCGGAGCTCGCCGCGCTGCGCGAGCAATGGCGGCGCGCCACCTTGCGCGCGGTGGAGGCCGGCTTCGAATTCGTCGAGGTGCATTGCGCGCACGGCTATCTCTTGCACGAATTCCTCTCGCCCTTGTCGAACCGCCGCAGCGATGCCTATGGCGGCGACCGTGCCGGCCGGATGCGCTATCCGCTCGAGATCATCGAGACTGTGCGCGCGGCCTGGCCCGCGGAGCGGCCGCTGTCGGTACGGATCTCCTCGGTTGACGGCATCGATGGCGGCCTCGCGCTCGAGGACCAGATCGCATTCGCCCGGGAAGCCAGGGCGCGCGGCGCCGATCTGATCGATTGTTCGTCGGGCGGCCTGCTCGGCTCGGCGACGGCGGCGCGGATCCCGCGCGGCTACGGCTTTCAGGTGCCCTATGCCGCCGAAATCCGCCGCGCCGCCGATGTTGCCACCATCGCAGTCGGCCTGATCCTGCATCCGCAGCAGGCCGAGGATGTTCTGGCGGACGGCCATGCCGATCTGGTCGCGATCGGCCGCGAGGCGCTGTTCGATCCGAACTGGCCGCTGCATGCCGAGCTTGCGCTTGGCGGCGGAAGCGGCGAGGTTTTCGCGTCCTGGCCGAAGCAATATGGTTGGTGGCTGGAGCGGCGCGAGCCGGGCCTGCGCAGGCTCGAAGGCCCGCCGCTGCCGTTCCGCAAGATCTGACATGAAGCCCTGAGAGGTCGTCATCATGACATCAATCGCAAAGCGTCCCTATCGTGGCGTCTTCCCGGTGGCGCCGACCATCTTTGATGCCAACGGCAATCTCGACCTCGACGGCCAGCGGCGCTGCGTCGACTTCATGATCGACGCCGGCTCCCACGGCATCTGCATCCTCGCCAATTTCTCCGAGCAGTTCGTGCTGACCGATGCCGAGCGCGAAACCGTGATGCATGCGGTGCTCAAGCATGTTGCGGGGCGGATTCCCGTCATCGTCACGACGACGCATTTCTCCTCGGCGGTGTGCGCGGCGCGCAGCCGCGAGGCGGAAGCCGCCGGTGCCGCCATGGTCATGGTGATGCCGCCCTATCACGGCGCGACCTTCCGCGTGCCGGAGCCGGGCATCTATGAGTTCTATCGGGTGCTATCGGATGCCATCAACATCCCGATCATGATCCAGGACGCGCCGGTTGCGGGCACGCCGCTCTCGGTGGATTTTCTGGCACGGATGGCGAAGGAGCTTGCCAATATCAGGTACTTCAAGATCGAGGTGCCGATGGCGGCGAACAAGCTGCGCGGCCTGATCGAGAAGGGCGGCGCCGAGATCGAGGGCCCGTGGGACGGCGAAGAGGCGATCACGCTGATGGCCGATCTCGACGCCGGCGCCACCGGCGCCATGACCGGCGGCGGCTATCCCGACGGCATCCGCCAGATCATGGATCCGTTCTTTGCAGGCCGGCGCGACGAAGCGGTGCGGGCCTATGCGCGCTGGTTGCCGCTGATCAACTACGAGAACCGCCAATGCGGGCTGCAGGCCTGCAAGGTCCTGATGCGCGAAGGCGGCGTCATCAAGTCCGACACGGTGCGCCACCCGTTGCAGCCGCTGCACCCGGCGACCCGCGCCGGGTTGATCGAGATCGCACGGACACTCGATCCGGTCGTGCTGCGCTGGGGACGGTGAGCGCGCCTAGAGCGTTTTCGAGCGAAGTGGACACCGGTTCGCGTGAAGAAAACGCGTCAAAAAAGAGCTAGAGCTTCGGTTCTGATTCTATCAGAACCGAAGCTTTAGACGTCCCACGTCACCGGCAGATCCAGCAGGCCGCGGAACGCCCAGCCGCCGATCCGCGGCGGCTTATCCTCGATCAGGCGCAGTTTTTTCAGCCGGTTGAAGATCGCGGGCAGCGCGACATCGGCGACCATGGCGCGGGAGGCCCAGGCGCCGGCGCAGAAATGCGGGCCGGCGCCGAACGCGATGCTCTTGCTGGCGTCGCGGCGCACGTCGAACGCGTCGGACCTGTCAAAGTGCTTCTCGTCGCGGTTGGCCGAGCCGAACATCAGGAACACGCGCTCATTGGTCTCGAACGCGACGTCCCGGATCGTCCAGGGCTTTGCGATCCGCCGCGGCGACATGCCGATCGGCGAGATCCAGCGCGCATATTCCTCGAACACCTGCAGCCACGGGACCGCGCCGCTCGTCGCCAGCGTAAGCTGATCCCGATGGGTCAGCAGCGCCCACACCGTGCCGGCGATCGCGTCGCGCGGCTCGTTCTGGCCGCCCGAGATCGCGAGCTTGATGTTGGCGCGCACGCTTTCCATCGGCATGTCGGTTTGCAGCATCACGCCGAGCAGGCTGAGATCGGGCGTCTTGCGCAGCCTAGGGACCATGTCGTCGATTGCGGCATCGATGCCCGAGGTCGCCGCATGGCAGCGCGCCTCGATCGCGGGGTCGCCGACATAATTGGCGATCCCGTCGATCATGCCCTGCGACCAGGCGTTCATGTCCTGGAAGCGCATGTTGGTGAGGCCGGTGATCGACTTCAGGCATTGGGCCGAGAACGGCAGCGCGAAGGCCTGCACGAAATCGACCACGCCGTCCGGCTTCAATTCGTCGAGGATGCGCGCGGCATGCTGCTCGAACTGCGCGGTCCAGTGCGATCTGACGGTCTTCGGCGAGACGGCCGGGAAGATCGCCTTGCGCTCGTTCATGTGCGCATCGCCGTCCTTGCGCATCATGTTGTGGCCCATCAGCCTGTTCATCAATCCTTCGGGCTGATGCGACGAGAACACGTCGATCTGCTTCTCGGAGACGAAGATGTCGTCGCGGTTGCACAGCAGCGTGCTGCCGAGCTGCGGCACGAAGGCGATCGGCGCCTGCTTGCGCATCCGCGCGAGCGTCGGATAGGGGTCCTGCCAGAAGGCTGGCACATCGATGTCGAAATGGGGAGCGGTGCTCACGACGTGTATCTCAGGTTGGCCTCAGGTTTCGGACCGAGCATAGGCCGGAATGCATCACCGGTCTGTCCCCACCGTTGGGGACAGACGGAAGCCGCCGCTCAAGGCCCCCTCAGTTCAGCTGGCGTGCGGACGCCATCAGGCGCAGCGCGATCGCGAACAGCTCGTTCTGCGAGGAGATGCCGAGCTTGTCGTAAGCGCGTTTGCGGTAGGTGAGGGCGGAATGCAGCCCGATGCCGAGTTCGGCGGCGATCGCTTCCGAGCTGAGGCCCGACAGGATGCGCAGGCAAACCTCCTTCTCGCGCCCGGTCAGCCTGGCGAGCGGTTCGGCGGTCGCAAACAGGGTCTTCAGCCGTTTGATCGGATCGGCATCCGGCGCCATGTCGGGCTGGAAGTGCCGCGCCACCGCTGCCGTCAACGCGGGCGCGACCGCGGCGAGCCGCGCGATCTGCTCGCGGCTGAAACGGCCTTGCGCTGTGATCTGGTAGAAGTTGACATAGAAGCAGGTGTCGCCGGTCCAGATCGCCGAGGCGAACTTGTCGACGATGTCGGAATCGTCGAAGAAGATCTTGCGGTAGCCGTCGCTGTACATCCGGCGGGCAAAGTTCGGCAGCACGATCGGCGTGGCCCGCGCCTGTCCCTCGAACACGGCATCGCGGTTCGGGTCGGCCTGATGGAAATGTTCGGAATAGGCGATCCCGAGCTCGCGCCCGGTCGGGATGTTGCCGACGTCGAGCAGGCACGCGGCGGACCGCGGGCCTGTGAACGAGAACACCATGCAGTGGCCGACACCGGCGACGCGGCGCAGCGAACCGATCAGGGCGTGCGGAAAGCCGTCGCGGCCGATCGCCAGCAGCGCCGGCGTGATGTCGCTGATGACAGAAGTCTTGAAGGCGAAATCTGCCTTCATGGCGTCCTCCCTGTGTTTCGGGAAGATTAGCAGCGACATCACCGGCGTGGAAGCGGACCATAGCGTTTTCGAGCGAAGTGGGGCACGGTTCGCGTGAAGAAAACGCGTCAAGCAAGTATGTCGCGTCAGGCGCCCGGCACCTGGTCGAGGAAGCCCGTGATGCTCCTGATCCGGCCGTCCTTCAGCATGGCGAAGTCGGTGCCCTTGATCGGGCTGTCGACGCCGTCGGGACCGAGGCCCCAGGAGAAGCGGACATGGTCGCCGAAGCCGTTCGGCTCGCCGATCAGCTTGAAGGTGAAGTCCGGAAACTTCTGCTGCACGCCTGCGATCAGCGCGTCGACGCCCTCATGGCCGTCACCGCTCATCAGCGGATCGACATAGCGCGCATCGGCGGTCCAGTTCTGGCTCAGCATCTCGCGACGCCGGCTCGGCGTCCGCTCGTTCCAGAGCTCGATGTAATTGCGGGCGATGGTGGCGTGGTCGGTCATGGTGCTCTCCTTCGATGGGCCGGACTGTGCGGCTGTCCGGACTATCGAAGGTTCGCAGGCATCGATCGATTACCTTGGAGGTCATCGCGCGAGTTACGGCGCGATTGTCAGCACCGCCTTCATGTTGGGATGGTAGCGGCAGTAATAGTCGACCGTGCCGGCCTTGGTCAGAACCGACCTGACCGTCTTGTTCGGCGCGATCGTCACATCGAAGTCGCCGTTCTTCGCGGTGGCGGTGTGCGCCAAGACGTCCTTGTTGACCCATTCGATGGTGTCGCCGACCTTGGCCGATACCTCGGCCGGCGAGATCACCAAATTCTCCATCACGATCTGGATGGTGGCCGCATGCGCCGGGACAGCCGTCGCGCCGAGCGCGAACAAAGCCAGCGTTGCGAGATAGCGTCCAGGCGACATCACGCGCTCCTTACTTCAGGCTGGCCGCGACATGCTCGGCATGCTGCTGGTGGCCCTGGAATATCTTCAGGCCGGTCTGCAGCAGGCCCTTCAGCTCGGGATTGCTGGCCGAGGGGATCAGCTGCGTCTCCAGCGCCGTGTTGACGGTCTTGTGGTAGGCGACCTCGTTGTCGATATAGGCCTTGTCGTAGGCGGCGCCTGTCAGCTTGCCGAGTTCGGCAAGCTTGTCGGCCGCCTGCTTCGACAGCGCCTTGCTGGTGTCGTTGTCCTCCGGCGTCACCTTCAGCTTCTTGACGAGGTCGAGCGCCTGCTTGTTCACCGCCTCATGGTCGCGCGCCATGTCCTGGGCGAACGCCTTGACCTCCTTGTTGGAAGCCTTCGCCTCCGCCTGCTTGGCGGCATTGATGTCGATCACGCCGGCGGTATAGGCGATGTGCGCGATCTGCGGATCGGTCGGCTTTGCGCCCTGTGCCAGCGCTGCTCCGCTGAGAACGCTGAGCGCGGCGACCGCGATGCTCAATCGAACGAACATGGTTTGATACTCCTGTTGAGCCGGGCGTAGCGCACGGCACGTTTTGCTTGCACAGGAGTTGGATGGCGCGGACGGGCAGGGGTTCCCGAAAATCTATGCGGTGGCGCCGAGCCGTTTCAGGACCGCCTCGGTCAATCGCTCGCAGCGTCTGCCCGCAAAGGGAAAGGCCTCCATTACGACGGGGCCGATCTTCCGCTCGACATTGTCGCGCAGCATGGTCCGGGCACGGTGCAGGCGGGTCTTCACGGTTTCCGGCTTCAGGGCGAGGATTTCAGCGGTTTCCTCGACATTCATGCCCTCGATCACCCGGGTGATGAAGACGAGGCGGAACGCCTCGGGCAGTTCATCGATCGCGCGCTCGACAACATGCTGGATTTCGCGTTGGGCCATGGATTTTTCCGGATCGTCCGCTGACGACAAGGGGAACTGGATGATCTGGGCCTCGAGGGCGCCTCTCGGCAGCTCGGACCATTCCACGCTTGTGTGCCTGCTGCGCAGGCGGCCGAGCGCCTCGTTGATCGCGATCCGCGACAGCCAGGTCGAGAGGCTGGAGTCGCCGCGGAACTGGTCCAGATGGGTGAAGGCGCGCACATAGGCGTCCTGAACCACATCCTCGGCCTCGTTGTCGTTGCGCAGGATGCCGCGCGCCAGCCGGAACAGCCGGCGATTGTTCGCCTGCATGATGGCGCGGACCGCGGCCTCGTCGCGGGCGAGCGCGCGTTGCACCAATTCGGCATCGCCAGAGCTGATCGGCGGGGGTTGCTTTACTGGGTGTTTTACTCGGGCCTGGCGCATGGCTGGATCGCCTTACCGTTCACTGATTATCGACATTAGATGCCGCGGGGCCGGCCAGGTTCCCGAGAAAATCGCGGTGGGCCAAAACAGCCGTCAATCAGCGGTCACGGCCTGATATAGGCCTCCGGATCGCCCCGCGCATGCGCCTCCATCGCATCGAGGAAGCAGCGCACCTTGGCCGGGACAAATTGCCGCGCGGGCAACAGCGCGTGCACGTTCAGCGGCTCGCAGGCGTGGTCGGGCAACAGCCGCCGCAGCTCGCCGCCCGCGACCGCGGCGCGGGTGTAGCTCGCAGTGACCCGCAGCACGCCATGACCGGCGAGCGCCGCCTGCAGGCGGACATGGGCATTCGAGCTGGTGAGGCGCGCGCGGTCGACCGCAAGATGCTCGACCGCACCGCCGGGAGCGGTGATCGCCCATGGCGGATCGCTCGGGCCGGTCAACAGCGGCAGCTTTCTCAGCTCAATCAGCGTGCGCGGCTCGCCGAACTTCTCCAGCAGCGCCGGCGCGGCGAACAGGCCGCGCTCGAGGGTGAAGACGCGGCGGATCACGATGCCGGCCGACGGCAGCGGCGTCTCCAGCATCGCGAACACGATGTCGTAGTTTTCGGCGATCGGGTTGACGATGTCGTGCTCGACATCGATCCGGATTGCGAGCTCCGGATAGCGGCCCATCACCGCGCAGGCGACCGGCCCTGCGTGATGCGCGCCGAATTCGTAGGGCGCTTTGATGCGCAGGGTGCCCGCGACCGCGCTGCTCATCGCCAGCGCCTCGCTGTGGGTGTCGTGCAGCGCGGTGAACAGCGGGCGCACCTTGCGATAGATGGTCTCGCCGGAATCGGTCAGCCGCAGGTGTCGCGTGGTCCGCTCGATCAGCCGCAGCCCGAGATTGGCTTCGAGACGCTGCACCGCAGCACTGAGGCTCGATTTGGGATGTCCGAGCACGCGCGCGGCCGCGGTGAAGCCGCCATGCTCGACAACCTCGCAAAACAGCTCCCAATCGCGCCACTCCATGGCCGATTGTCCATCCAGCGGTACAGTGTGTCCAGCCAAATCGGATTATCCCGGGGATCGCAATCACCTAACCTCGTCGCAACCAAATTTGCATCGGGAGGGCGAGATGGCCGACGACGACGGAATTTTCCTGCGCAATGCCTGGTATGTGGCGGCGCTGAACCACGAGCTGATCGACGGCAAGAAGCTGGCGCGCACCATCCTGGAGCGGCCGATCGTGCTCTACCGCGGCGCCAGCGGAAAGGTGGTCGCGCTCGACGACCGTTGCTGCCATCGCGCCGCGCCGCTCTCGATGGGGCGCGTCGAGGGCGACGACATCAGGTGCATGTATCACGGCATGAAGTTTGCGGCCGACGGCAAATGCATCCAGATCCCCGGCCAGGACGCGATCCCCGCCAAGCTCGGCGTGCGCAGCTATCCCGTGGTCGAGCGCTACAACATGATCTTCATCTGGACCGGCGATCCCGAGAAGGCCGATCCGAAACTGATCCTGGATTATCCGCCGCTCGAAGATCCCAAATGGCGCGGCCTGCCAGGCTACATGCACTACAAGGCCAATTGGCTCCTGATCGTCGATAATCTCAGCGACTTCGCGCATCTCGCCTTCGTCCACACCAACACGCTCGGCGGTTCCGAGGAATACGCCTACAAGACCAAGCCGGTCGCGATCGAGAAGCTGGACGACGGTTTTCGCGTCGAGCGTTGGCACATGGGCGCCGATGCGCCGCCCTACCACAAGAAGGTGATTTCCAACCGGGCCGACAAGGTCGACCGCCGCAATATCGGCCGCATGATCGTTCCGGGCATCTTCACGCTCGACACCACGTTTGCGCCGGCCGGGCAGGGCGTGGAGAAGGGCGCTCAGGTTCCGGGTACGCGCTCATATCGCAACGCGCAATTCATGACGCCGGAGACGCGCTCGTCGACGCACTTCTTCTGGAATTACCTGCACGACTTCGACATCGACAACCCCAACATCGCGCTGTCGCTGCGGCATTCCCTTGAGGAGGCCTTCAATGAGGACAAGGACATCATCGAAGCCCAGCAGAAGGTGTTCGACGTTGATCCGGACTATCAGCTGCTCGCGATCGGCGCCGATGCGCCGCTGACCTATTTCCGCTGGCTGTTCGCGCGCAGGCTCGATGCGGAGAAGGGCGCGGCACGCGCGGCATAGTCGCTGAAGCGACGGCCGTCACAGCCAGACCGCAAGCTGCGCCGGGATCGCGAGATCGTGACGTCCCGGCGTGGCTGCCGCTCCAGCTCGTTTGGCGTAGACTGCTCGACCTGACGTCGGTCCCTGATCAGGGTCAAGGCTTCGACCTGCGTTGGCCAGACTTTCCTGGTGACGATCAATCGGTGAATGAGCTTGCCCGACAAGGCGGATCCATCGGAACGAAGTGCGAGCGCCAGCTGGATGCAGGACGCCTGGCTGTGGCCGTTTGAAGCCACACGATTGGCGCTGGACATCTACTCGCAGTGGTACCCCAATCGCGCGCCGGATCCGGCGGATGCGCCAGGCGACGCGGCGCTGCCCTGGACGACGGCCCACTCGGTCGCGCTTCAACTGCCGTCGATGCGCGTGCTGGACTTTTCAAGCGCGGTCAAAGGCCCGCCGCTGCTGGTTTGCGCGCCCTATGCGCTGCACCGCGCGCAGATCGCGGATATTGCCCCCGGCCACAGCCTGATGGAGGCGTTACAGCAGGCGGGTGTTGCGCGTCTCTATCTCACGGATTGGCGCTCGGCGGCACCTGACATGCGATACTTCTCGATCGACAGCTATCTGTCTGATCTCAACGTGGCCGTCGACACGATCGGGCCGCCGGTCGACCTTGCAGGTCTCTGTCAAGGCGGCTGGCTGTCGTTGCTTTATGCGGCGCGCTTTCCCGGCAAGGTACGGCGGCTCGTGCTTGCAGGCAGCCCGGTCGACGTCTCGGTGCCGTCAGCGCTTTCCAGGATGGTCGCCTCGCTGCCGCAGCAAGGCTTCGAGGCGATGGTGCGTCAGGGAGATGGGATCGTCAGTGGCAAGCACATGCTGCAGCTCTGGAGCATTCCGTTCAGCCTGCCTGACGTGGAAACGGTGCTGCAGCGGCGCCTCGACGGCAAGTCGGAGGATGCACAAGCGTTGCTCGATCGTTTCACGCGCTGGAACAGCGAGACGCTTGATCTGCCGGGCACCTACTACCTGGAAGTGACCGACTGGATCTATCGTCAGAACCGGATTGCGGCCGGTGACTTCGTCGCGCTTGGCTGCAAGATCGATCTTGCCGCGGTGAAGCTGCCTGCCTTCCTGCTCGCCGCGGAGGACGACATCGTTGTTCCGCCCGACCAGGCATTTGCGACAATGCGACTGTTGGGCACGCCGCCCGCGTGGCTGCGAAGGGAGACCGAGCCCTGTGGCCATCTCGGCCTGTTCATGGGCTGCAGGGCTCTGGCCGGTTCATGGCGCCGGATTGCCCGCTGGCTGCAGTCCGATCTTGGTGAGGCCGCGGGCGAGCGATCGCGGATCAGCGCGTGAGGTGCGAAATGAAATGCCCCGAACTGCAATTTGCAATCCGGGGCATCCGATATCCGTCGCGACAATTTGCGTCGCGTTAACCGCAGCGTTTACTTCGCCGCGACGACCATGATCTCGACATTGTACTGCGGCGCCGCGAGCTTGGCCTCGACGGTGGCGCGGGCCGGGGTGTTACCCTCCGAGACCCAGCCATCCCACACCGCGTTCATCTCCGGGAACGTCTTCATGTCGGTAATGTAGATGGTCGCGCTGAGAAGCTTCGACTTGTCGGTGCCGGCCTTGGCGAGGTGGCCGTCGATGATCGACAGGATGTCCTTGGTCTGGTCGGTGACGCTGCCGCCCGCGGCCTTGCCGGCAACGACGCCGGCGAGATAGACGGTGTTGCCGTGCACGACGGCCTGGCTCATGCGCGGGCCGGTTTCGAAACGCTGAATGCTCATTTGGGTCTCCACTTGAATGGCGGGCACTGTCTACCGCGCCGCGGGGCTCACCGCCACTGCGCAATTTGCAGTGCCGCTCACGGAAATCGTGCAAAGAATGCCCAAATCGTGTCGGCGCCGTCGATATCGCCGTTCTGTGGTCCGAGCAGCGCGGCCGCCAGTTTTGTAAAATGCGCATCAGGGAAGTGGCCGGGCATGCGATGACCTCCGCCATTCACCCGATAGAGCACGACGTCACGTCCCTGCGGACAGACCGAGTCGATCCGTGTGACAGTTGACGACCGAACGCCTGCGCGATCTCTGCAATTCAGGCTTCGTCAGGCAGAAGCGCGGCGGCGGCTCCTCGCGCTATTGCCTGACCAAGCGCGGCGAGATGCTGAAGCCGATGCTGCAGGCGCTCTACGATTGGGGCGAGGCCAACGCCGGCACCTTCGGCGTCCGCTTCCTCAGCGCCGAGGCAGACTAGAGCAAGACGAGATTAGGCTGTGGCCGCGAATTAAGGGGCGTTCGTTCTCCCGCCTGCGACGTGGAGCGTCAGTGGCAGTAGTCCGCAAATGCCATATGCGACAGCCTTTGGGCGAGAGACATTTGCGCAATTTCTGAATATTAGAAATAATATCCTTGAGTTGCCCGACGTGTCAAGTTGCTTGGTCGAACGCCGGCCACCGCCGGCTACTTTGCATGGGGTTGTTTTCGATATTTTGGCAGCGCCCCCGGCGACGGTCCCATAACTATACTGCACTAGTCTAGCGAGCGGATTTCCGGCCGGAACCTTAAGCAAGGATAGTCCGTTGTCGCGGGATGTTGGGGGCAATCAACCAAAGGAATGCTCATGCGCATCTCTACGGCATCCGTCATCGTTGCGGCGCTCTCGCTTGGAACACCTGCTTGGGCGCAAGTGCAGGGAACGCAACCAAAGGCGCCGCCGCAGGCTCAGTCTGACGAGTCCACCACCATCCGGAGCATACAGGTCGTGAACATCAAGGACCTCCAGCCCGACGTCCGGTCAAAGATCGAGGCTGTCGTAGCAAAGGCAAGCGAAGACGACCTGCGGAACCTTCGGGGTTCCATCGAGGGGTCCGCGGAAGCAGTATCCGCGCTTAAAGCGAAGGGCCTGAGCTCGTCACAGGTTGTCGCTGTCAATCTCGCCAACGGCGTGCTGACGCTTTTCGCCAAGACAGCCTGAAGAGACGGCCTGAAGAAACCTACAGCCTGAAGAAAATTCGGACTCAACAACAAAGCCCGCCGGTTTACCCCGGCGGGCTTAGCCCACCGCCTTCGCCGCCGCGCGTCCGGCGTTGCGGCCCGAGAACAGGCAGCCGCCGAGGAACGTGCCCTCCAGCGAGCGATAGCCGTGCACCCCGCCACCGCCGAAGCCGGCGGCTTCGCCGGCCGCATAGAGCCCGCGGATGATCTGGTGATCATTGCCGAACACGCGCGAATCGAGGTCGGTCTCGAAGCCGCCGAGGGTCTTGCGGGTGAGGATGTTGAGCTTCACCGCGATCAGCGGGCCGTGCTCGGGATCGAGGATCCGATGCGGTTTCGCGGTGCGGATCAGCCGGTCGCCGATATAGCGGCGCGCATTGTGCAGGTTCATCACCTGCGCATCCTTGACGTAGGGATTGGTGATCTCGCGGTCGCGCGCCTCGATCTGCGTCTTGATGGCATCGAGCTGCAACAGGTCGTTTCCAGCGAGCTTGTTCATGGCACCAACGAGATCGGCAAGATTGTCGCGCACGATGAAATCGGCGCCGTGCTGCTTGAAGGCTTCGACCGGCGCCGGCGCGCCCTTGTTGGTGGCGCGCTTGATGGTCATGCGCCAACTCTTGCCCGTGAGGTCCGGGTTCTGCTCCGAGCCGGACAGCGCGAACTCCTTCTTGATGATGCTCTGGGTCAGGATGAACCACGAATAGTCGTAGCCCGTGCCCGTGATGTAATGCAGTTGCCCGAGCGTGTCGGAGCCCGGGAACAGCGGCGCCGGCAGCCGCTTGCCTGACGCGTCGAACCATAGCGACGATGGTCCGGGCAGAATCCGGATGCCGTGCCGCGGCCAGATCGGGTTCCAGTTCTGGATGCCCTCGACGTAGTGCCACATCCGGTCGCGGTTGATCAGCCGGCCGCCGGCGGCTTCGGTGATGCCGATCATGCGGCCGTCGACATGTTCGGGCACGCCGGAGATCATGAATTTGGGCGGTTCGCCGAGCCGCTTCGGCCAGTTCTGCCGCACCAGATCATGATTGCCGCCGATGCCGCCGGAGGCGACGATCACCGCCTGGGCGCGAAGTCTAAAATCGCCGACGACATTGCGCGAGGAACTCTTGCCGCGCTCGACGCCTGTTGGTTCCAGGATCACGCCGCGCACGCCGTCGACCACGCCGTTGCTGACATCAAGCGCGTCGACCCGATGGCGGAATTTGAACACCAGCCGTCCGCTTTTCGCGGCCTCGCGTGCGCGACGCTCGAACGGCTCGACGATGCCGGGACCGGTGCCCCAGGTGACGTGAAAGCGCGGCACCGAATTGCCATGGCCCATTGCGTCGTAGCCGCCGCGTTCGGCCCAGCCGACCACCGGGAAGATGCGATGGCCCATCGCGCGCAGCCAGTCGCGTTTCTCGCCCGCGGCGAACGCGACATAGGCTTCCGCCCATTTGCGCGGCCAGTGATCCTCCTCACGATCGAAACCGGCGGTGCCCATCCAGTCCTGCAGTGCGAGGTCTGCGGAATCCTTGATGCCAAGCCGGCGCTGCTCCGGCGAATCGACCAGAAACAATCCGCCGAACGACCAGAAGGCCTGGCCGCCGATGCTCTGTTCCCCTTCCTGGTCGAGCACGATGACGCGCTTGCCGGCGTCGGCGATCTCGGTTGCGGCGACCAAGCCTGCCAGCCCGGCGCCAATCACGATCACATCCGCATCGTCAGCCATGTTTGATTCCCCCCGTCCCGCGGCGATTGAAGACCGCGCGATTGCATGCGGTCAACGCTAAATGGAGCTTGCCTGTGGCGGCCCGGCACCAAGCAGTTGGGGCAGGCTGTTCCAGTTTGGGACCTTTTCCACGCTTAACTGCAGCGCGCGCGCAACACCCAATTTGAATTTGTTTTGACCGGCTTCGCTCGTCTGGACAAAAATCCGCGGCCGCAACACGCTCGCGACATCTTGCATCACAAGACCAACAGATTCGGTTTCGACTGGGGCTGGCCAATGAAGTTGATGACGGGGTTGCTCGCTGCGGTTCTCCTGCTGGCGGGAATGGGGGCGTCACAGGCAGTGGTCAGAATCGCCGACGATCGCGGCGGCAAGATCGGGATCTATGTCGACAGATATCAGGACCTGCGCACGTCGGGTGAGACCGTCATCATCGACGGGTTGTGCGCCTCGGCCTGCACCATCGTGCTCGGCAAGGTTCCTCATGACCGGATTTGTGTGACGTCACACGCCAGTCTCGGCTTCCATGCGGCCTGGGATTACGGCGACGACGGCCGCCCGGTCCCCAATCCCGAAGCCACCCATATGCTGTATTTGATGTACCCGCCGGCCGTCCGCAGATGGATCACGGACCGCGGTGGCCTGACCCGCCGGATGATCTTCCTGCGCGGCAAGCAGCTGCAGGCGCTGTACAAGCCGTGCTACCTCAACGCCCAGGCCTCGGCGTCGAAGCCCGAGCACTGAGCTCGGACTGATCTCTGCATTTAATCCTCGTCTGCCATCGCCGGCGTGATCCGGCCGCTGCCGGGAGTAGCCTCGCTATCATTTGACGGCCTGCGACCGCCGTTGCGCTTGCTGCCTGCCGGAACCCGGCTTATCTCAACCGTATGGTTCAGCCGATCTCCACCCGATCCGAGCTCGTGACGGCTCCGCAGGGCCGGGTGGCATCTGCGATCCTGTGGGGCGCTGCCGGCATCGGCGGGGTGGTCCTGCTTGCCGCTGCGGCGCTCTGGTTCCACTACGGGACTGCGGTGTTTTTTGAAATGATCACGGCCGGCATCTCCGCCTGCTTCTGACAAGGATGTCCTGCCCATGCCTCGGACCACTCGCCCGCTGGTGATCTTCGCCGCCTTCGCCGGCAGCCTCGCGGTCGGCCTGTTCCTGATGCTGTGGGCGGTCGGGGGCCTCCGCACTGTTGCCGCCCCGGCCGCGATCGGCGGCCCGTTCCAGCTCACCGACCAGGCCGGCCAGACCGTCACCGACAAGAACCTCCGGGGCAAGCCGACGCTGATCTTCTTCGGCTTCACCCATTGCCCGGACGTCTGCCCGACCTCGCTGTTCGAGATTTCCGAGGTCCTGAAGGCGATGGGCAAGGACGCCGATCGCGTGAATGCCTATTTCGTCTCGGTCGATCCGGAACGCGACACCGCCACCGCGATGAAGGATTATCTTTCGAGCTTCGATCCGCACCTCAAGGGCCTGACCGGCGACCCCGCCGCGATCGCCAAGGTGCTGTCGAGCTATCGCGTCTACGCCAAGAAGGTGCCGCTGAAGGATGGCGACTACACGATGGATCACACCGCGCTGATCTATCTGATGGATCGGGACGGCCGTTTCGTTTCGCCGTTCAATCTGAAACGGACGCCGGAAGAGGCCGCGGCCGATCTGAAACGATATCTCTGATCCCCGTTTCCGGCTCAGAATTAACCCAATCGGCGCTCGCATCAGGCGCCGGATGGTCTATAAGCCGTTCAATTCCCTAAAATTGCCGGTTATGCCAGACCTGTCCGCCCAGCCCCTTGCCGTCCGCTCGCGCCAGTCCCGTCTGGCCGCGGGGATGACGGTTGTCCTGCTGGCTTTGGCAGGCCCTGCGATCGCGCAGACGCCCCCCACTCAGGCACCGCAAGCGCCCGCCGCCAAGACGGCTCCAACTCCGGCTCCCGCTCCGTCCGCCAAGCCGGCTCCTGCACAGACGGCGCCTGCGCCGCCTCCCGCCGCTGCGGCGCCACCGACCCCAACCCTGCCGCCCAAGGCCGCTGCCGAGGCCGCGCCACAGGCGGTGCCCGGCTTGTGGGACCCGCGGCGGCGCCCGGACCGGCCGGACCTGTCGCGCCTCACCGTGATCCGCTTCCTGACCGAGACCGACTATCCGCCGTTCAACTTCACCGGGCCCGACGGCAATCCGGCCGGTTTCAACGTCGACTTGGCGCGTTCGCTCTGCGACGAGATCAAGGTCACCTGCACCATCCAGATGCGCCGCTTCGAGACCCTGATCGATGCGCTGGCCACCAACCGGGGCGATGCCATCATCGCGTCGATGGCGGTGACGCCGCAGTTGCGCGCCAAGGTCGATTTCACCGATCCCTATTACCGCGCGCCGGCACGCTTCGTGTCGCGCCGCGACAATGTGATGCCGGAAATCCGCCCGGAATATCTCGAGGGCAAGAAGGTCGGCGTGATCGCCGGCACCTCGCACGAGGCCTATCTCAAGGCGATGTTCACCGACGCCGAGATCCATTCCTATCCGGATAACGATGCGCTGCGCGCGGCGCTGCGCCGCGGCGAGGTCGACTTCATCTTTGGCGATGCGATCTCGCTCGCGTTCTGGATCAACGGTACCGATTCCGCCGAATGCTGCGCGTTCTCCGGCGGCCCGTTTGTCGAAAGCCGCTTTTTCGGTGAGGGCGTCGGCATCGCCGTCCGCAAGGGCAACGATCTGCTCCGGCAGTCGCTGAACTGGGCGCTGTTCCGGATCTGGGAGAAAGGCCGCTTCACCGATCTGTGGCTGCGCTATTTCTCGATCAGCCCGTTTTGACGCAAAGGGCCCCACCCCTCTCCCCGCAAAGAGCGGGGCGAGGGAGCGCAACTTTGCATTTTGCCGCGAAAGCGTTAGTTTTCGCGGCCTTTTTGGAGAAAGCCTGAAGAATGTCCGTGATTGATCTTGCTGCCAGCCCGAGCGACCTGCGGGCGCTCGCCGAACAATCCAACGCCTGGCCGTTCGAGCAGGCGAAAGCGATTGTGGCGCGGCTGAAGAAAAATCCGAAGGACGAGGTGCTGTTCGAGACCGGCTACGGCCCGTCGGGCCTGCCGCATATCGGCACGTTCGGCGAGGTCGCGCGCACCACGATGGTGCGCCACGCCTTCCGCGTGCTCACCGAGGACAAGATCAAGACCCGCCTGCTCGCCTTCTCCGACGACATGGACGGACTGCGCAAGGTGCCGGACAACGTGCCGAACAAGGAGCTGCTCGGGCAGCATCTCGGCATGCCCTTGACCAAGGTGCCGGACCCGTTCGGCACCCATCCGAGCTTCGGCCAGCACAACAATGCGCGGCTACGCGCCTTCCTCGACCAGTTCGGCTTCGACTATGAATTCGCGAGCTCGACCGAATATTACACCTCCGGCCGGTTCGACGCTGCGCTGCTCCGCATGCTGGAGCGGATCGAGAAGGTGATGGCGATCATGCTGCCGTCGCTGCGCGAGGAGCGGGCGGCGAGCTACTCGCCGTTCCTGCCGATCTGTCCGCGCACCGGCCTCGTGCTCTACGTGCCGGTGACGGCACACGACGCCAAGGCCGGCACGATCTCCTATGAGGATCCCGACACCAAGGAGAGCGTCACCGTTCCCGTCACCGGTGGCCGCTGCAAGCTGCAATGGAAGCCGGACTGGGCGATGCGCTGGTACGCGCTCGGCGTCGACTATGAAATGGCCGGCAAGGACCTGATCGACTCCGTGAAGCTGTCGGGCAAGATCTGCTCGGCGCTCGGCGGCACGCCGCCGGAAGGCTTCAACTACGAACTGTTCCTCGACGAGAAGGGCCAGAAGATCTCGAAGTCGAAGGGCAACGGGCTGACCATCGACGAATGGCTGCGCTACGCCTCGCCGGAATCACTGTCGCTGTTCATGTACCGCGAGCCCAAGGCGGCGAAGCGGCTCTATTTCGACGTCATCCCGCGCAATGTCGACGAGTACCAGCAGTTCCTCGACGGCTTCACGCGGCAGGAGGCGCGGCAGCAGCTGCAGAATCCGGTCTGGCATGTCCATTCCGGCAAGCCGCCGCAAGCCGACATGCCCGTCACCTTCCAGCTCCTGCTGACGCTGGTGTCGTCGTCGAACGCGGAGAATGCCGAGACGTTGTGGGGCTTCATCGGCCGCTACCGGCCGGGCGTGACGCCGCAGACCCATCCGAAGCTCGATGCAATGGTCGGCTATGCTATCAACTACTATCGCGACTTCGTGGCGCCGACCAAGCAGTTCCGCGAGCCGACCGACGGGGAACGCGCCGCGCTGCAGGATCTGCGCGATGCGCTTGCCAACATTCCGGCGGATGCGACCGCGGAGGACATCCAGAACGTGGTCTATGAGATCGGCCGCCGCGAGCCGTTCCTCGACGTGGTCAAGAAGGGCAAGGACGGCCGTCCCGGCGTCTCGCTCGACTGGTTCAACATGCTCTACCAGGTGCTGCTCGGCCAGGAGAAGGGCCCGCGCTTCGGCTCCTTCGTCGCGGTCTACGGCGTACAGAACGCGGTCAACATGATCGACGGCGCGCTGGCGCGGTCGTCGTAGATCGATGAGCTTTCACACCATGGTCGTCCCTGCCTAGAGCGGGATGGGGTTAGGTTGAATCGATTTGGGATTCCCAAATCGGTGTGTTTCTGATTCACCATGCTGACTGGGTTGGAGGCCAGCATGGATGGGCAAGCCTTATTCTCTGGATCTTCGCAAGCGAGTCGTGTCGGCGATCGAGGGCGGGATGTCTCGCAATCAGGCGGCCAAGCAGTTTGGGGTCGCGATCAGCACCGCAATCGGTTGGATGCAGCGGGTCGAGGAGACCGGCAGCGTTGAGCCTGGCCAGATGGGCGGTCATAAGCCGAGGGCGGTTTCGGGAGACCACGCGGCTTGGCTGTCGCAGCGGATCAAGGACGGCGATTTCACTATACGGGGGCTCGTTGCCGAGCTTGCTGGACGCGGCCTGAAGGTCGACTATCACTCGGTGTGGGACTTCGTGCACGCCGAGAAGCTAAGCTTCAAAAAAAAGCGTGGCGGCTGGCGAACGGGATCGACCCGCGGTCGCGCGGCGGCGAGCCCAGTGGACAAAATATCAAGGGCGCGTCGAAGCTGAGCGGCTCGTCTTCATCGACGAGACATGGACCAGAACCGATATGGCGCCTTTGCGTGGATGGGCACCGCGCGGGCACAGACTTCCTGCCACGGTTCCCCACGGTCGCTGGAAGACCATGACCTTCCTGGCGGCCTTGCGCCATGACCGGATCGATGCGCCATGGTTCATCGAGGGGCCGATCGATGGCGTGAGCTTTCGCACCTATGTCGAGAAGGTTCTTCTGCCTGTCCTTCGACCCGGCGATATCGTCGTCTTGGATAACCTCGGTAGCCACAGGAGCAAAGCAGTTCGCCAACTCATCCGTTCGGTCGGCGCCAAACTCTTCTTCCTGCCCAAATACTCGCCCGACCTGAACCCGATCGAACAGGTCTTTGCCAAGCTCAAGCATCTGCTCCGCAAAGCTGCCGCGCGAACCGTCGACGCGGTCTGCGCCGCAATCGGCCACGCACTCGACGCCTTCACCCCCGAGGAATGCGCCAATTACCTGAAAAATTCAGGCTATCGAACTTAATGCCATCACGCTTTAGTGCGCAATTGCGCACGGGAGTAGGGACCCATAACCACAGCTGCGAGTCGTCGAACCGCGCGGCGGCCCCAGCGGCGTAACGTACGACCATTCGTGGTTATGGGTCCCGGCTCAAGGCCGGGACGACAGGGGTGTTTGCGACGCGAGCCCGCAAAATGCGGATGGCTGATCCCCGGCAATTTCAGCCGAGGTTGCGCCGGATTGCGCTACACTCCGTCCCATAAAATGAGCACGGCCTCCGCCGAGAGGCCGGCACAGATGGGAGCATGCGCATGCAGTTCAGGGTTTCGCCGACATCGCTGCAGGACAGTTCGAGCGCCGAGGAATGGCAGGCGCGGGTCGATCTTGCGGCGGCGCACCGGCTCGCCTTCAACCACGGCTTTTCGGAAGGCATCTTCAACCATCTCACCTTGGTGGTGCCCGGCCGCACCGACCGCTACTACCAGATCCCGTTCGGCATGCATTGGTCGGAGGTCACGGCGTCATCCTTCATGGAGGTCGGCATCGACGATGCCGAGGTGAAGCGCGGCGAGGGCGAGGTCGAGCGTTCCTGCTATTGCATCCATGCGCCGATCCACAAGGCGCTGCCGCAGGCCAAGGCCGTATTCCATACCCATATGCCGTATGCGAGCGCGCTGACCCGCCTCGAGGATCCGCGCATCAAGGAGATCGGGCAGACCGAGGTCGGGCTGTCGGAGGCGATCGCCTATGACGATCTCTACACCGGCCCCGCGCTCGATCCCGAGGAGGGCGCACGGCTCACCAAGGTGATCGGTAACAAGACCATTTTGTTCATGGCCAATCACGGCATCTCGACCGTCGGCGCGACCGTCGCCGACGCCTATGACCGGCTCTATTACATCGAGCGCGCGGCGCAGGTGCAGATCTACGCGATGTGGACCCAGCAGCCGCTCAAGCAATTGCCGCAGCATGTGGTTGAGAAGACCAAGCGCGATTTTCGCGACGACCATCTCTACAACGGCCCGACCCCGGCGCAGCGGCATTTCGATGCGCTGAAGCGGATGCTGGACCGCAAGGAGCCGGACTACGCGACGTAGGCTACGCAGCGCACCCGCAATCTCCGCCGTCGTCCCTGCGAAAGCAGGGACCCATAACCACAGGGTCATGTTGTCGAGGCGAGATGTGGCCCCAGCGTGCTCAGCACGACGTGCGGTGGTTATGGGTCCCGGGTCGCGCTTCGCTTGCCCGGGACGACACTTGTTATGCGGTGATCGACCCGCCCGGCTACTGACTCGCCCACACGATGCGCGCGATCCACACCACCTCTTCGGCATCGAGCATGCGGTCGGGGTGCTCCGGATTGAGCGACGCGAGCTCCAGCACCTTGGCGGTGCGGCGCCTCAATTCCTTCACCATCACCTCGCCGCCGGTCGTGCGCACCACGACGCGGTCGCCGCGGCGAATCGCGGTCGCGGGTGACACCACGATGATGTCACCTTCGCGATAGGCGGGCTTCATCGAGCCGCCCTCGATCTCCAGCGCATAGGCGTGCTCGTCGGTGGTGGCCGGCAGCGCCACTTCGTCCCAGCCCTTGCCGGCGGGAAAACCGCTGTCGTCGAAAAAGCCGCCGGCGCCGGCCTGGGCGAAGCCGATCAACGGCACCGACTGGCCGCCGCGCGGGCCGTCGCCGAGCAGTTGCACGAAGGTCTCCATGCTGGCATTGCTCGCGGCCAGCGCCTTGGAGAGCGATTCGGTCGACGGCCAGCGCTCGCGCCCGTCGCCGGTCACGCGCTTGGATTTGTTGAAGGTGGTGGGATCGAGCCCGGACTGCTTGGCAAGGCCGGACGGCGACAGGCCGGCGCGTTCGGCGAGCCGGTCGAGCGCGGCCCAGACCTGAGCGTGGGTCAGCGGTCGGGCGGCTTTGGGCTGTTTGGCCATCGAGGATGTCCCCGGGTGCAGTCCTAGGAATTATTGCCTGAAACTCGCGAATTTCGCAAATCTGCCCTCTTCTGTGTCCCGGCGCCGCTTGAGTTGCGCCGCCGCCGCCGATACGGTCCCTCGCTCGCCCGGTGGCGTCTGGGGCTATCCCCATCAAATCCGGATAAAACCCCAAGAGATTCAAGGACAAAAGGGAGCGCCGGCCCGTGCCTATGATCTACAAAATCACCCCCGCTTCGGCCTGGCGTGAGGCCGAGCGGCAGGGCGTGTACCGGGGCAGCGCGGACGACCAGCGCGACGGCTTCATCCATTTTTCAACTGCCTCCCAGGTCGCCGAGACCGCGCGCAAGCACTACCACGGGCAAACCGGCCTGTTCCTGGTCGCGGTCGATGCCGATGCGCTTGGCGATGCCCTGCGCTGGGAGCGGTCGCGCAACGACGAGTTGTTCCCGCATCTCTATGGCGAACTCGATCTCGGCGCTGTCATCGAAATCCTCGACCTGCGCGCGCGCTCCGACGGCGGCCACGACGTTCCGGAGCTCAAGCCGTGATCCGTGCCTTCGACGCCTTCTCGCTGCCGCTGCTGCGCTGGTTCGATCCGGAAGATGCCCATCGCATGGCGATCCAGGGCCTGAAGCTGCTGCCGCCGATCCGGCAGCGGGTGGATGATCCCAAGCTCGCGGTGCGCGCCTTCGGGCTCAATTTTCCGAATCCGATCGGCATGGCGGCGGGCTTCGACAAGAGCGCGGAAGTGCCCGACGCGCTGCTGCGGCTTGGCTTCGGCTTTGTCGAGATCGGCTCGGTGACGCCGAAGCCGCAAGCAGGCAATCCGCGGCCGCGGCTGTTTCGCCTGGAGCGCGACGAGGCCGTGATCAACCGCATGGGCTTCAACAATGACGGCGCGGAGGCCGTGCTGCGGCGGCTCGCCGCGCGGGCCGCCGGCGGCGGCATCATCGGGGTCAATGTCGGGGCCAACAAGGATTCGTCCGACCGTGTCGCCGACTACGTGAAGCTGATCGAGACGTTTGCCCCGGTCGCGAGCTATTTCACCGTCAATGTGTCCTCACCGAATACGCCGGGCCTGCGCAATCTGCAGCAATCGGCGGCGCTCGACGATTTGCTGGCGCGGGTCATCGATACCCGCGAACGCGTGCGCAAGAATGCCGGGGATTCGCCGGTCCTGCTCAAGATCGCGCCCGATCTGAGCCTCGCGGAACTCGACGATGTCGTGCACATCGCCCGCTCGCGGCGCGTCGACGGCATGATCGTCGCCAACACCACGCTGGCGCGTCCCTCGACCTTGCGCGAGGAGAACCGCGCCAAGGAGCAGGGCGGCCTGTCGGGCCGTCCGCTGTTCCGCCTGTCGACGCGGATGGTGGCCGAGACCTATGTCCGCGTCGAAGGCGCATTTCCGCTGATCGGCGTCGGCGGCATCGACTCCGGCGGCGCCGCGCTGACGAAAATTCGTGCCGGCGCCAGCCTGATCCAGCTCTATTCCTCGCTGGTCTACAAGGGCATCGGCCTTGTCGAGGACATCAAGCGCGACCTGTCCTCGACCCTGCTGCGCACCGGCCGCGACTCGCTGTCGGAAATCGTCGGCGCCGATGCCGCGACCATCACGGCCGAGGACTGGCCGGTGAGGTAACGACTCTCTCGTGCCCCGGATGCAGTGCAGCGCGCCGGAGTTGCGGCGTGGTGCGCTGCTGGTCCGGGGCCCATGGTTGACATAGGTCCCGGCTCTGCGGCGCGTCACTTCGTGCCGCACCGCGTCCGGGACACGAGAGGCTTAGCCGGGCTACGCAGCCTTGAACGTTTTCCTGAACAGCGCCGGATAACGCAGGCCCTGCAGGCCGCCGCGCGCGACGTAGAAGCCGATCAGCGCGATCCACAGGCCGGTGTTGCCGTATCCGCTGAGCGCCCACCAGGCCGCGAGGAAGATCGCGAGCGAGGCCAGCATCAAATTGCGCATCTCGCGCGCCCAGGTCGCGCCGACATAGATGCCGTCGAAGCCGAACGCGAACACGCCGGGCAGCGGCGCCAGGATCACGAACGCCAGGGCCGCACAGCTGCTGGGCGGCGTTGGCGAGGCCGTCGAGGAAGAAGGCGCTGACCAGCAGGAAATTGTTCAGCACCGAATTCGCCGCCAGCGTCACGTCGCCTTCGCGCGCACCCTTGGCGGTGAAGAACAGGAACACGACGATCAGCGCCGCGGTGCGGACCATGATGTCGCGGTTCACCGCCAGCATGCGCATCAGCTTGGCGCGGTCGAACAGCGTGGCCGCAGGAACGGCGAAGCCACCCTGCGAGATCCGCCAGGCCGCGATGATGCCGGCTGCAAAGCCTGTGGCTTCGGCCAGCACGGCGGCGATCGCGGCGCCCGCGATGCCTGCGCCATAGACCTGCACCAGCAGCACGGTGGCGGCCACGTTGATGAGATTGACCACGATCTGTAGGACGAGCGCCAGATTGGCGCGTGCCTGGCCGACCAGCCAGCCCAGGATGACGTAATTGGCCAGCGCCAGCGGCGCCGACCATATCCGGATCATGAAATAGCTCTTGGCCGCGTGAGTGACGCCCGCGCTGCCGCCCATCAGCTGGAACGTGACCGTGGCGAGCGGCGCCTGCAGCGCGATCAGCGCGGCGCCGATCAGGCCGGCGACGATGAAGCCGCGCACCAGGATCGCGGCATATTCCTTGATCTCGCCCGCGCCCTGTGCCTGCGCGGTGAAGGCCAGCGTGCTCATGCGCAGGAAGGCGAACAGCCAGAACAGGCAGTCGAAGATCACCGAGGCCATCGCCACGCCGCCGAGCAGCGCGGCATCGTCGAGCCGGCCGATCGCGGTGGTCGAGACGATGCCGATCAGCGGCGTGGTCAGGTTGGCGACCATCGCGGGGCCGGCGATGGCGAACACCTGGCGGGTCGTGATCTTTGGGTGGATGGGTGCGTGCATGGCTACAGTTGCGAGGGATGTAGGTTTCTATCCCGTCATCCGTCGCGCGGCCATGCTGGAATTGTTCTCAGAGCAATGCGGTGGCGAGGGGGCGGAGCGGCCGACAAGGCAGACGTATGGTCAGAACTCGACCACCATGCCATCGTGTGCCGCCGTGTAGGGCAGGTCGTCGACGCGGCCGAGCATGTCATCGCTCATGTGGGTCAGCACCACGCGCTTCGCGTTGATGGCGGGCAAATGCGCTTCCAGCGTTGTCAGGCTGAGATGGTTCTTGACCATCTTGTCGTAGGTATAGGCTTCGGCGACGAAGAGGTCGGCATCCTGTGCGGCCGGGATCAGCGCGTCGGTCCACTCGGTGTCGGCGCTGTAGCTGACGACGCGACCTTCCGCCTCGACGCGATAGGCAAGGTGCGGCCCGCCGGATTCGCCATGCACGACCGGGTAGGGCGTCACGGTCACCTCGCCAAAGCTGCGCTGCTCCTGCGGTGCGAGCGTGACGACCGAGAGATCGAAGCGCTGCCTGATTTTGGAGGAATGCTCGAACATCACTTCCATCACCTCGGGCAGTTTGGTTTCGATGCCTTGCGGCCCGGCAATCACCAGCGGCCGGGTGCGGCGGGAGAACTGCGCGTCGAGCAGGAAGAACGGCAGGCCGGCAAAGTGATCGCCGTGGAAATGCGTGATCAGGATCAGGTCGATTGCATCACGGTCGATATCGAGCCGCTTCATCGCCGGAAGCGACGAGGCGCCGCAATCGATCAGGAAATTGGCGCGCTCGCCGGTGATATGGAAGCAGGTGTTGAAGCGGCCCCCGGAGCCGAATGCATCGCCGCAGCCGACAAATCGCAATTGCATCGGCTGCGAACTCCTTGGGATCAGCGGCCGCGCGGCGCGCCGAACAGCCGCGACAACAGCCAGATCGGGATCACGATCACCGCGCCGAGCAGGAAGTAGCGCCAGGCCCAGTTGATCGCGTCGAAGCCGAAGTCCCAGATGCTCTGGAACAGCCTGCGGATGCTGTAGAGAATATTCCAGGGATCCAGGCCGATCGCGGCGAGCACGACGCCGACCAGGATCGAAAGCAGGATCAGCCGGAACGCCACCGCGAGTGGCGATCCGCCGAGAAAGCGGTACAGGCCGTCACTCTGGCCGGCCGGCAAGTCCCTGACGTCGTTTGGCATCGCTTTCTCCTGGCGGAATCGCCCGCGCATTATAGGTCACGGCGGTGCACATGGGAAACCCGTGAGCGGCGATCAATGGCTGCCATGCGGCGGTCGAATTAATTCGCTGTCATGGTCATTAACAGCCGTTCAAGTGTCTCCAGGCGATCGGCTTCGCGCGGTGGCTTGTCCCAGCGCAGGCGGCTGATCCGGGGAAAGCGCATCGCGACGCCGGATTTGTGACGCGGTGAGCGCTGCAAGCCCTCGAAGGCGACTTCGAGCACCAGCCCCTGATCCGGCTCATGCACGACATGCCGCACCGGGCCGAATTTCTCGGTGGTGTTCCGGCGGACGAAGCGGTCGATCTGCAGCAGCTCCTCGTCGGTGAAGCCGAAATAGGCCTTGCCGACCGGCACGAGTTCGTCGCCGTTATCGCCGCGGGTCCAGACCCCGAACGTGTAGTCGGAATAATAGGACGAGCGCTTGCCGTGGCCGCGCTGGGCGTACATCAGCACCGCGTCGATGATGTGCGGATCGCGTTTCCACTTCCACCACGGGCCTTTAGGGCGTCCCGGCAGATACGGTGCGTCGCGGCGCTTGAGCATCACGCCTTCGACCGCGTCGGCATCATCGCCGGCGCCGGCGCTTTTCGGATCGGCGCGCGCCGCAGCCAGTTCTTCCCAGCTCGCGAACGGGACAATCGGTGACAGATCGATGCGCGGATCGTTCAGCTTGGCGACGAAACGTTCGAGATGCTCGCGGCGTTCGACGTAGGGCAGCTCGCGCAAATCTTTTTCGTCATCGCCGAGCAGGTCGTAGGCGCGCAGATGGATCGGAAATTCCTTGATCAGCGTCGGCGAGACCACCTTCCGGTTCAGCCGCTGCTGCAGCACGTTGAAGGTCTGCACGCGGCCCTCGCGCAGCACCAGCAATTCGCCGTCGATCGCGCCGGGAAGATGCAGCGACGGCACCAGGTCGGGGAAGCTGCCGGTGATGTCCTCGCCGGTGCGCGAATAGAGCCGCGCCTGGATGTGGCCTCGCGCATCGCGGCCGGCGACAGCCTGCACGCGGATGCCGTCCCACTTCCATTCCGCACTGAAATCGGCGGCGTCGAGATTGGCAAAATCGCTATCCTCGATCGCATGCGCCAGCATCACCGGGCGGAACGGCGTCGGATCGCGGTTGACAGGCTTGTCGCCGCGGCCCTCGAGCCAGGCGAACAGCTCGAGATAGGGCGGCGACAGGCCGGGCCACATCAGCTCGATCTCGTGCGGATCCTTAGTCCCGAGCGCCGCCGCCGCGGTCTTCGCCAGCCGCGCGGAAATCCCGATCCGCATCGCGCCGGTGACGAGCTTCAGCAGCGCCCAGCGGCCGGTCTCGTCGAGCTCGTCCAGCCAGCGCGCCAGCTGCGCCGGCAATTCAGCCTTGCCGAGCGTGCGCAGCGTGGTGACGACGTCCGTCAGCGTCGGTGGAGGCGGGTTGTTGTGGAGGCTGGACTTGCGGCCTTCTTCACCTCTCCCGCTTGCGGGGGAGGTCGGATCGGCGGACGGCGCGTCAGCGCGGTCGGCCGATCCGGGTGGGGGCTTTTTCCGCTTGTCGATCGCGTGGAGAGACCCCCACCCCGACCCTCCCCCGCAAGCGGGAGAGGGGGAAGACTTCGGCCACATCAGTGCGACGGTCTCGGAGAGATCGCCGACGTAATCATAGGAGTAGCCGAACAGCACCGGGTCCGCGCGTTCGGTGATCAAATCGCGGATCAATCCCGGCTTGGCGTGCTTGAACGACAGCGCGCCGGTCAGTGCTGCCAGCGCGTAGCCGCGGTCGGGGTCCGCGGTCTCACGGAAATAGGCGACCAGCAGCTTGATCTTGTTGTTGCGGCCGGGCTCGTAGGCGAGGCGATCGAGCCGTTGGGCAAAGCGATTCATGTTTCGGCCTCGCCGGCGGGCTGGGCCTCGCCGGTGACCGCCGCCGTGTCGCCCTCATCCTCGTCGCCATAGCCGACCAGATCGAGCGGCCGCGCGGCAAGGCCCTTGCTCTTGCACCAATGCACCAGCGCGTCTTCCTGGCCGTGGGTGACCCAGATCTCGCCGGCGCCGGTCGCTGCGATCGTCGCCGTCAGCCCGTCCCAATCGGCATGATCTGATATCACCAGCGGCAGCTCGATGGCGCCCTGCCGGGCCCGGGCGCGCACGCGCATCCAGCCCGACGCAAAGGCCGTGACCGGATCGGGAAAGCGCCGGGTCCACACATCGGCTGTCGCGCTCGGCGGCGCCAGCGTGATGGTGCCGGCAAGCTCGGCCTTCTTCATGCCGCGCGCCGGCCGGAGCTCGCCGAGCGCAATGCCCCGTTCCTGATAATAGTACGTGATCTTCTCCATCGCGCCGTGCAGATAGATCGGCGCGTCGTAGCCGGCCTCGCGCAGGAGCGCGATCACGCGCTGCGCCTTGCCGAGCGAATAGGCGCCGACCAGGTGCGCGCGCTCCGGAAACAGTTTGACCGATGCCAGCAGCTTGTTCACTTCGCCGGCGGCGTCGCCATGGAGAAACACCGGCAGGCCAAAGGTCGCCTCTGATATGAAGACGTCGCACGGCACGAGCTCGAACGGGGCGCAGGTCGGATCGCGCGCATCCTTGTAGTCGCCGGAGGCGACGATGCGGGTGTCCTTGCAGGTGACGGAGATCTGGGCGGAGCCCAGCACATGCCCGGCGGGATGAAACGCCACCGTGACGTCGCCGAGCCTGATCTCCTCGCCGTAAGCGACGGCCTGCGTCGATCCAGCGAAATTCTCGCCATAGCGCAGCCGCATCATGTCGAGCGTTTCCCGGGTCGCGAGCACCGCGCCGTGACCGGCGCGCGCATGGTCGGAATGGCCATGCGTGATCAAGGCACGTTCGACCGGCCTGACAGGATCGATGTGGAAGCCGCCGGGCTTGCAGCAAAGCCCGGCCGGGACGGGCATCAGGATGTCTTGCGGGCGCATGGCAGACATATAGGCATTGATTCCACGATATCTAACCGTCGTGCGCGGGCTTGACCCGCGCATCCATCTCCGGAAAAAGTCCGTGCTTTGATGGATGGCCGCACCCGGCCAGGATTGGTTCCTTAAAAGAAATGGCCCCCCGCCTGTTTCTGTCCTCCGGCGACCTCGTCGCCGACCGCCGCTACGAGTTCGCACGCGACCTGCAATTGAAGGGCGATCTGCCGGCTGCCGCCGAGGTGCTCGAACAGGCGATCGAGCTGGTGCCGAAATTCCCGTCCGCCTGGTACACGCTGGGCAAGATCCGCCTCGAGCTCGGCCAGCGCGATGCCGCGATCGCTGCCTTCCGCGCCGCGCGCGACGCCGATCCCGAAGACCGCCATGGCGCCGGCCTGCATCTGATGCAGCTCGGCGTCGAGGCCGTCAGCGCGATGCCGCCGGGTTATGTGCAGACGTTGTTCGATCAATATGCGCCGCGCTTCGAGGCCGCGCTGGTCGGCGACCTCGGCTATCGCGGCCCGGCGCTGCTGTTCAAGGCGGTGCTGTCGGTGCGCGCGAGCGCAAAGAAGCCGGCCTTCTTCAAGCGCGCGATCGATCTCGGCTGCGGCACCGGACTGGCCGCCGGCGCGTTCGCGGAGCATGTCGATCGCTTCATCGGCATCGACCTGTCGCCGCGCATGATCGACAAGGCGCGCGCCGCAGCCCTCTATGCCGAGCTCGAGGTCGACGACATGCTCAGCGGCATTTCGGCCAAGCCTGACGCCAGCGCCGAATTGATCCTGGCTGCCGATGCGATGGTCTATGTCGCCGATCTCGCGCCGGTGCTCGTCGAGGCCGCGCGCGTGCTGGTGCCAGGCGGCGTGCTCGCCTTCACGACGGAGACCCATGACGGCGAGGGTGTCATTATCGGCGAGGGACTGCGCTATGCCCATAGTACACCTTACGTGCGCGCCTCCGTCGCCGCCGCGGGGCTGACGCTGGCGCTGCTCGACGATCTCTCGGCGCGCAATGAAGACAATATCCCGGCGCCCGGACTCGTCGCCGTCGCCGTCAAGCCGTGACCGCTTCACCTTCTCCCCTTGTGGGAGAAGGTGGCGCGGATGCAATCCGCGCCGGATGAGGGGTCTCCATCCGCGGAGACAGACCCCTCACCCGGCTTCAATGCTTCGCATCGAAGCCACCCTCTCCCACAAGGGGAGAGGGTGCATGGTCATCTGCCGCACTCAAACTTGAGTCTACACGCTACGCATTTGCCGTGACGCGGCATTGCGCCGCAAAGCGGCGACTTCGCGCTTGCCGGCTTCCACTCGCCCTTCTTCCTTGACGGCGTCAATTACAGCTACACGCCCGACGACTACACGCCGATGAAGACGCTCTATATCTCGATCTTCAACGGCAAAGACTGGGACATCTCCGACAAGCCCGTGGTGGAATAGGGCGGGTCTTCCTTCTCCCTCTCCCCGCTGTTCGCGGGGATAGGGTTGGGGCAAGGGCTCTCCCCGCAAGCGGGGCGAGGCAAGCGTGGCAGCCCCTGCCACCTGCCGCCATTTCCTCGCACTCGACGAAACCGCCTGAACCTCCTACCTCTTGGGCGTGTCGACGCTCGATCTCTTTTCCGTCACGCCGTCGGAAACGGCCGATCTCTTGCCGCGCCGGTTTCGCGACTGGTTCGCCTCACGCGGCTGGTCGCCGCGCGAGCACCAGCTCGCGCTGTTGGCGAAAGCGCGCGAGGCGCGTTCCGCGCTGCTGATCGCGCCCACGGGTGCAGGCAAGACGCTGGCGGGGTTCTTGCCGACGCTGGCGGAACTGAGCGGGGAGGGACCAGTCCGTGATGTCGCTTCTCACCTCCCCCTGAAAGGGGGAGGTCGGCTCGCTCGGGCACGCAATGGCGCACCTGCGCGGGACGGGTGGGGGTCAGCCGCGGGCGCGGAGCAAGCGGCTGCCCCCCACCCCAGCCCTCCCCCTTTCAGGGGGAGGGAGCCTGACGATCTCGCAAGCGGAGAGGCAACGGCGTCCGCGAGATCGCGCCCCAGCCTCAGCTCCACTGGCCGCGGCGTTCGCCGCTCCGCCGGCTTGCACACGCTTTACATCTCGCCGCTGAAAGCGCTCGCGGTCGACATCGCGCGCAACCTGGAGACGCCGGTTGCCGAGATGGGGCTCCCGATCAGGATCGAGACCCGCACCGGCGACACGCCGGTGTCGCGGCGGCAGCGGCAGCGGCGCTATCCGCCGGACATTCTGCTCACCACGCCCGAGCAACTCGCGCTGCTGCTCGCCTCCGACGACGCGCCGTTTCTGTTCTCCTCGTTGAAGCGCATCGTGCTCGACGAGCTGCACGCACTGGTCACCTCCAAGCGCGGCGATCTGCTGTCGCTCGGGCTGGCGCGGCTCCGGACCATCGCGCCGCAGGCGCGCGCCATCGGCCTTTCGGCAACGGTGGCCGAACCTGAGCAGCTGGCGCGCTTCCTGGTGCCGCAGCCGGACGGCGAGAGCGTGTCCGCCGACGTCGTCATCGCCGGCGGCGCCGCGCCGCCGGTGGTCGAGATGCTCGACACGCGGGAGCGGCTGCCATGGTCCGGCCACAGCGCGCGCCATGCGCTGCCCGAGGTCTATGAGCTGATCAAGCGCAACAAGACCACGCTGGTGTTCGTCAACACCCGCAGCCAGGCCGAGATGCTGTTCCAGGATCTCTGGCGCATGAATGACGACGGGCTTGCGATCGCGCTGCATCACGGCTCGCTCGACGTCGCGCAGCGCCGCAAGGTCGAGGACGCGATGGCCGCCGGCCGTCTGCGCGGCGTGGTCTGCACCTCATCGCTCGACCTCGGCGTCGACTGGGGCGATGTCGACCTCGTCATCAATATCGGCGCGCCAAAGGGCTCGTCGCGGTTGATGCAGCGGATCGGCCGCGCCAACCACCGCTTCGACGAGGCCTCGCGCGCCGTGCTGGTGCCGGCCAACCGGTTCGAGGTGCTGGAATGCCGTGTCGCGATCGATGCCATCGCCGAGAATGCGCAGGACACGCCGCCCTTGCGCTCGGGCGCGCTCGACGTGCTGGCCCAGCATGTGCTCGGCTGCGCCTGCGGCAAGCCGTTCCTGTCCGACGAACTCTATGATGAGGTCAGGACCGCGGCGCCCTATGCGTCGCTGGCGCGGACGGATTTCGACGACGTCGTCGCCTTCGTCGCGACCGGCGGCTACGCGCTGAAGACCTATGAGCGTTTCGCGCGGATCAAGCAGGACAAGCAGGGCCGCTGGCGCGTCACCAATCCCAAGGTGCGGCAGAGCTACCGCCTCAACGTCGGCACCATCGTCGAGGAGACCATGCTGAAGGTGCGGCTGGTGCGGTCACGCGCCGGCGGCACCGGATCGACCGGCGCGATCGCCCGTGGCGGCCGCATGCTCGGCGAGATCGAGGAAGTGTTCATCGAAGGCCTCGTGTCCGGCGACACGTTCGTGTTCGGCGGCGAGGTGGTGCGCTACGAGGCGCTGGTCGAGGACCAGGTCTACGTCTCCCGCGCCAATGATAAAGACGCAAAAGTGCCGTCCTATATGGGCGGCAAGTTCCCGCTCTCCACCTATCTCGCCGAGCGCGTCCGCAAATTGCTCGACAACAGCCGTGCCTGGAACGCGCTGCCGGACCAAGTGCACGACTGGCTGTCGCTGCAGCGAAAGTTCTCCCGCGTCCCCGCGGTGCGCGAACTGCTGGTGGAAACCTTTCCGCGCGGCGGCAGCCATTATCTGGTCTGCTATCCCTTCGAGGGCCGGCTCGCGCATCAGACGCTCGGCATGCTGCTGACGCGCCGGCTGGAGCGCGCCCGCGCCCGTCCGCTGGGTTTCGTCGCCAACGAATATGCGGTTGCGGTCTGGGGCGTCGGCGATCTCTCCTTCATGATCCGGCAGGGCAAGCTCGATCTCAATGCGCTGTTCGATCCCGATATGCTCGGCGACGACCTCGAGGCGTGGCTCGCGGAATCCGCGCTGATGAAGCGGACCTTCCGCAATTGCGCCATCATTTCCGGCCTGATCGCGCGCCGCTTCACCGACGAGGAGAAGTCGCGCCGCCAGGTGCTGTTCTCGACCGATCTGATCTACGACGTGCTGCGCAAGCACCAAGCCGACCATGTGCTGCTGCGCGCCGCGCGCGGCGATGCCGCCACAGGGTTGCTCGATCTCCGCCGCCTCAGCGACATGCTTTCGCGCATCCATGGCCGAATCACCCACAAGGCGCTCGATCGCGTTTCTCCGCTTGCCGTCCCCGCGCTGCTGGAAATCGGCCGCGAGTCAGTTTATGGCGAAGCATCCGACGAGCTCCTGGCCGAGGCGGCCGAGGAACTCGTGCGGGAGGCGACGACATAACCCGATTTAATCGGGCTCATATTTTGGGGAACAGGACGTGACGGCAGGCGCGCAGGTTTTGCGAGACGGTGACGAGATGCGCGTTTCGAGGGTCACGGTGGCGGATGTCGGCTTCGTGGCGGATTTCTCCGGCGCGCTGTTCTGGGAACAGCAAAGCCTGCTCGTGGTGTCCGACCTGCATTTGGAAAAGGGCTCGAGCTTCGCTTCCTGCGGCGTGCTGCTGCCGCCCTACGACACGGTCGCGACGCTGAGCCGGCTCGCCGCCGTGATCGCGCGGCACGATCCGCGGCAAGTCATCGCGCTTGGCGACAGTTTTCACGATCGCAATGCGCATGAGCGGCTGTCGGAACCGGATCGCGAGGCGCTCGCGGCGCTGCAGGTGCGGCGCAACTGGATCTGGATCTCGGGCAACCACGATCCGGCGCTGCCGTCCGATCTCGGCGGGGTGGTCGCAACCGAAGTCGCGATCGGCCCGATCGTTTTCCGCCATGAGCCGACGGGCGCGAGCGGCGAGATCGCCGGCCACTTGCACCCCAAGGCCCGGGTGCCGACCCGCGGCCGTTCGATCGAGCGGCGTTGTTTCGCCTCCGACGGCGAGCGCGCGGTGATGCCGGCGTTCGGCGCCTACACCGGCGGCCTGAGCATCCGCGACGCGGCGTTCGCCAGGATCTTTGGATCGCCTGGCTTCATGGCCCACGTGCTTGGCGACAACCGCGTGCATGCGTTCGTGGCGTCACGGTGTTATTAGGCCGTCTATCCCCGTCATCCTGAGAGCTTGTGAGGTTTTTGCCTGTTTGGGGCGAGGCTGGGCTGGTTGTCGGTCGATGATGGAGTTTGAGTTGACTGATTAGTTCGCTTTTACGCGGCGCGGAGGCGGATACCTTGCAAGATGTTGTTGGTGAGGGCGAACCAGAGCACGACGGCGCGGACCTTTTCGATGCCGCGCACGGTCAATTGCCGCAGGTCCCAGTTGCGCCAGCGGGCATGGATGCACTCGCAGGTCGAGCGGGTTTTGTATCGGGCCTTGCCTGCCTCGCTTGCCATCCGTGCGCGCCAAGCCAACACACCCGGACCGTCGCCGCGTCGCGGCAGGCACGGGTCTGTGCCATGCTTGGATTGCGTGGGCGGACAAAACACCTCGACACCTTCGGCATGCGCCCATTCGATGTCCTCGGCGCTGCCAAAGCCGCCGTCGACGAGATGGCGCTTGGGTAGACCGCCGGGGCGCGTACGCTGCTGCTCCAGCATCGGCCGCATCAAGCCGCGATCGGACCCGATGCTGGTAACGTTGAGCCCGGTCACGATCTGCTCGCCGGCCGCACTCGTCACCTGCACGTTGTAAGCGGGGCGGAAGCCGCCGCCGGCCATCTTCATGACCCGTGCATCGGCGTCCGTCGTGGAGGCCCGCGGCTCTTTCGGCTTCTTGCCATTGCCACGCTTTTCTTCACGCTCTTTGCGCCGTTGCTTGATCTCGGCGAGCGCCGTCTGCGCCGCTTTCAGGCGGCCCTGGCGCTCACGCGCAGCCCGCTCTCGAGCGGCCCGAATGCGCTGATTGCTGGCATCCGAGCGTGCTTCAACCTCTCCTTTGAGGTCTTCAACCACCGCCTCAGCCTGTGCCAGATGCTTGTCCAGCGTCGCCTCGCGCCGGAATGAGGCGGCCCCGGCGCTGGCGCGGACCCGTACGCCGTCCTGGGCCAGGGTCTCCAGATCGACCAGGCCGGCCTTCGCCAGCGCCGCCAAATGCTCGCAAAGCAACCGGTCGAGCAGATCGGCGCAGCCCACCCGGAAGTCCGCCAACATGTGATAGTTCACCGATACCCCGCCGCACAGCCAGCGGTAGGCGTCGTGGCTCTCGCAAAGGCGCTCCAGGGCACGCGCGCTGCCGACGCCCTCGCTGGTGGCTGAGAGCCACAGCGCCAGCAAAAGCCGCGGCGATGTCGCGGGGTGACCGGGGCGATCGCCGCGAGCCTTGATCCGGTCCTCCAGATCGCTCAGATCGAGCCCTTCGACATAAGACCAGATCAGGCGCACCGGATGGTCTTCCCCGATCAGACTCTCGATATCCACCGCACGCAACGCGATCTGGTCGCGTTGCGGCTCGCGCAGCCGCGGCGCCCCGCGCGCTGTCGCTTCAGCCGGCGGCTTTGCCTGCTCCGGCAAATCCCCAAACAGCTCATCGGCAGCCATCGTCGCCTCCCGCGATTCATCGTCGCCAGACAACCACATCGCACAACAATCCGGACAAATTTGCTCGGCTCCCCGCAAAAAAATCACATCCTGTGAGGTGCGAGCGGAGCGAGCCTCGAAGGATGTACGGCCACCGCCCGGGCCGTTCATCCTTCGAGGCTCGCCGAAGAGGCTCGCACCTCAGGATGACGGGATGCGGAGCGTTGCCGCGACCTACGCCGCCTTCGCCTGCACGCTTTCGCAATACTCCGCGAGCCTGTCGGCCAGCCGCAATGTCGCGGGGCTGGCCTCGGGGGCTGCGACAAGCGCGACCTCGGTCCGCTCGATCGGGGCAAAGCCGTCCTTCGCGGTGAGCACGCGATGCTCGGCCTGGATCGACATCTCCGACAGGATGCTGAGCCCGAGGCCGGCGGCGACCGCGGCCTGGATGCCGGCGAGGCTGGAGGAGGTGTACGCCATGTGCCAGTTGCGGCCGGCGCTCTCCAGCGCGTGGATGGCGCGGGCGCGATACAGACAGCCGGAGGCGAAGCCGATCAGCGGCACCGAGCCGGCCGTGATGTCGCGCGGATGGCTCTTGCTAGTGACCCAGTGGACGCGTTCCGGCCACACCGCGATGCCGCCCTTCTCATCGGCGGCGCGCTTGATCAGCGCGAGATCGAGATCGCCGCGCTCCAGATCGCGATACAGGAACAGGCTCTGGCCGGAGCGCACGTCGAGCCGCAAATTCGGATGGCTGCGCGAGAAGGTCGCGAGCAATTTTGTCAGCCGATATGCGGCAAAATCCTCGGTGATGCCGATCCGGATCGCGCCTTCGCTGCCGGGGCGCGACACCACGTCACGCGCCTCTTCGGCGAGCGACAGCAGCCGCCGCGCATAGGTCAACAGCCGCTCGCCGGCTTCCGTCGGGGTGACATCCTTGCCGCTGCGAATCAGCAAGGGCTGGCCGACGTCCTCCTCCAGCCGCTTGATCTGCTGACTGACAGTCGATTGCGTGCGGTGAACGCGCTCGCCGGCGCGGGTGAAGCCGCCGGCATCGACCACCGAGACGAAACTGCGCAGCAGCTCCAGGTCGAGCATCGCAGCCTCCATTAAGAAATCCACTGAATGTCAGTTTATCATTTAATTTCCAAATATCAAGGCGCGGGCCTAGATCATGGGCGAAGGAGAAATTCCCATGTCCGCCGCAACCTCGTTGGCCGCCCCCCGCGCCCGCTTCAATACCCTGCCGCTGCTGATCGCGCTGTTTTGCCTGCTCTGGAGCTACGCCTTCGTGGCCGGCAAGATCGGCGTCACCGACTGCCCGCCGCTGATCCTGCTCGCTGCGCGGTTTTCGCTCGCCGGCGTCCTGATCCTTGCCGTCTCCTGGCTGCGCAGCGACAGATGGGATCTCACCTGGCGCGACGCGGCGGTGTTTGCCGTGATCGGCGTCGCCAACAACGCGCTCTATCTCGGGCTCGGCTATACCGGCCTGAAGACGGTCTCCGCCGGGCTCGGCGCGCTGATCGTCTCGGCCAATCCGGTATTCACCGCCATGCTGGCGGCGATGTTCCTCGGCGAGAGCATGACCTTGCGCAAGGTCGTGGGCCTCGTGCTCGGCATCGTCGGTGTCGCCTTCATCGTCTGGCATCGCTTGAAGGTCGGCACCGACAGTCCGCACGGCATCCTGTTCACCTTGGCCTCGCTCGCCTCGATCGTCGCCGGTACCATGTTGTTCAAGCTGCTGGCGCCGAAGGGCAGCCTGTGGATCGGCAACGGCATCCAGAACATCGCCGGCGGGCTCGCGGTGATGCCGTTCGCCTTCACGCTCTCCAACATCAGTGACATCGTGCCGAGCATGCGGCTCGCCGGCGCCTTCGCCTACCTGGTGCTCGGCGGCTCGATCCTCGCCTATCTGCTCTGGTTTCACCTTCTGAAGGTGTGTGGTGCGACCGCCGCCAGCGCCTATCACTTCCTGATGCCGCCGCTCGGCATGCTGTTCGCCTACCTCGTGCTCGGCGAGCATATCGAATTTCGCGATCTGCTCGGCATCGTTCCGGTCGCGCTCGGCATCTACCTAGTGACCCGCCCCGCCGCCGCGCCCAAGAGGAGCGTGACGTGAGCATCACCACGCTACGGCCATAGAGCCACAGGTTTCATCGGAGGAACCCCGCGGTATCCGGTTCGTTGTCGCGACGGCCGGAACCGCATGACACACAAGACCTCGCAAAAACATGACGGCAAGTCGGGCAGCGCGCCGACAGAGCAGGCCCCGCGCCAGCCGTTCAGCGTCCGCAATGTCCTGAAGGCGCTTGGCCCCGGTTTGATCACTGGGGCCTCCGACGACGACCCGTCGGGGATCGGCACCTACAGCCAGGCCGGCGCGCAACTCGGCTACGGCATCGGCTGGACCATGCTGCTGACTTTCCCGCTGATGACCGCGATCCAGGAGATTTCCGCGCGGGTCGGCCGCGTCACCGGGCACGGCATATCGGGCAATGTCTGCCGGCATTATCCGAGTTGGCTCCTGGTCGTCGTGGTGACGCTGCTGTCGATCGCCAATACCGTCAACATCGCCGCGGACCTCTCGGCCATGGCGGATGCGACAAAGCTCCTGATCGGCGGTCCGGCCATCCTCTACGTCGTGCTGTTCGGTGTGGCGTCGGTGGCTGCCCAGATCTTCATGAACTACCGGCGCTACGTTGCCGTGCTGAAATGGCTGACGCTCTCGCTGTTCGCCTATGTCGCGGCGCTCGCCTTTGCCAAGGTGTCGTGGACAGAGGCCTTGGCCGGCGTGCTGCTGCCGCGCATCACCTGGAGCGCGGACTATTTCACCACCATTGTCGCGATCCTCGGCACCACGATCTCGCCCTACCTGTTCTTCTGGCAGGCCTCGCAGGAGGCCGAGGAGCAGCGGATCGATGCCAGCAAGCATCCGCTGATCGAGCGGCACTATGGCGCGCAGCGCGAATTCTCGCGCATCCGCGCCGATACCATCACCGGCATGGCGTTCTCCAACCTGATCGCGCTGTCGATCATCGTCACCGCCGCCGCATCGCTGCATGCCGCCGGCAAGACCGATATCCAGACCTCGGCGCAAGCCGCCGAGGCATTGCGCCCGATCGCAGGACCCTTTGCCGAGGTGATCTTCGCGCTCGGCATCGTCGGCACCGGCCTGCTGGCGATCCCGGTGCTTGCCGGCGCAACGGCCTACGCGGTCGGCGAAGGACGGCGGTGGTCTGTCGGGCTGGCACGCAAGCCGAAGGAGGCAATCGCATTCTATTCGGTGCTGGCGCTGTCGGGCGGCATCGGCATCGCGCTCAACTTCACCCCGATCGATCCGATCTCGGCGCTGTACTGGAGCGCGGTCGTCAACGGCGTGCTCGCGGTGCCCGTGATGGTGCTGCTGATGTTCATGGCCCGCCACAAGCCGGTGATGGGACGCTTCGTGATCGGCGGGTGGCTCTACTGGCTCGGCTGGCTCTCGACCGCTGCGATGGCGCTCAGCGTGATCGCGATGGGCGTCGGGCTGCTCCTATGATCCCCGCGGTCAGAACAGCGAGGGATCGATCTTGGTCGTCGATTTGACCTTCCGCAGGATGATGGTGGTGCGGTAGCTCGCGATATCGGTGTCGCGCTGCATGAGGCGGTCGAGGATGAACGATTGATAACGCGCGAGGTCGGAAGACACGACACGGAGCGAGTAATCCCAATCGCCGGCAATCATGCAGCATTCGACCACCTCCGGAAGGCCGGTCACCTTCTTCTCGAAGCGCTCGAAGGATTCCCTGGTCTGCTGCTTGAGGCGGACCTCGACGATCACGTCGAACCCGAGCCCGATCTTGGCTGGGTCCACCAGTGCCACATAGGAGCGGATGACGCCGGCCTCTTCGAGTGTCCGGACGCGTCGCATGCAGGGGGCGGACGAGAGGCCGATCTGCTCGGCCAGTTCGAGATTGGTGATGCGCCCTTCGACCTGCAGCACGTCGAGGATTTTCCGGTCGATCTCGTCCAGCACGATCGTGGTTCCCATTTCTTTCGCATTTACCTCATCTGACGCAATTAATTGCAATTGGCGGCCAAATGCATCCCAAAACGCAATGCCATTGCGACAGTGTCCGCATAGGATGCCCTGCGAGAACCTGAAATCGCGGCGATTCACCAAAGGGAACGCGCATGGCCGGAAATGACGACAAATCCTTCTGGGATCGCGCGCGGCGTCACCTCATCCGTTATGGCGGAACGTTCGCTCCTGTGATCATCGAGCGCGCCTCCGGATCCTTCGTCTATGACGCCGACGGCCGCGCCATCCTCGACTTCACGTCCGGCCAGATGAGCGCCGTGCTTGGTCATGGTCACCCCGAGATCGTGCGGACGATCAGCGAGCATGCCGAACGGCTCGATCATCTGTTCAGCGGCATGCTCACGCGCCCGGTCGTCTCGCTGGCCGAACAGCTCGCGGAGCTGCTGCCGCCGGGGCTCGATCGCGTCATGCTGCTGAGCACGGGGGCTGAGTCGAACGAGGCGGCCATCAAGATGGCCAAGCTGTTCACCGGCGGCTTCGAGACCGTTGCGTTCGCGCAGTCCTGGCACGGAATGACGTCGGGTGCGGCCGCGACGACCTATTCGGCTGGCCGCAAGGGCTATGGTCCAGCGCCCGTCGGCTCGCTCGCGATCCCGACGCCGAATCCCTATCGTCCCCGCTTCGGCAATGCGGACGATTGGCGGGCCGAGCTCGCCTACGCCTTCGATCTCGTCGACCGCCAGTCGACCGGATCGCTGGCGTGCATGATCGCCGAGCCGATCCTGAGTTCCGGCGGGCTGATCGATTTGCCGGAGGGTTACCTCGCGGAATTGAAGAAGTTGTGCCGCGAGCGGGGCATGCTGCTGATCGTCGACGAGGCACAGACCGGTCTCGGCCGAACCGGCGCGATGTTCGCCTTCGAGCGCGACCGCGCCGTGCCTGATATCCTCACTTTGTCGAAGACGCTCGGCGCCGGCCTGCCTTTGGCCGCGGTCATCACGTCAGCCGAAATCGAGGAGCGATGTCACGAGCGCGGCTTCCTGTTCTACACGACGCATGTGTCGGACCCGATGCCGGCTGCGGTCGGGCTGAAGGTCATCGAGATCATCCTGCGCGACAGACTGGTCGAGCGCGCCAGGATAGCGGGTGCGCGGTTGAGGGAAGGGCTGCTCGCCCTGCAGAACCGGTTCGAATGCATCGGTGACGTACGCGGCAGAGGGCTGATGCAGGGCATCGAGATCGTGCGCGACCGCCACAGCAAGGAGCCCGACGAAGCGCTCGGAACGCTTGTTTCGCAGCGCTGCATGGAGCTCGGACTGAGCACCAACATCGTGCAGTTGCCCGGCATGGGGAGCGTGTTCCGCATCGCTCCGCCGCTCACGATCAGCGACGACGAGATCGATCTTGGTCTTTCGATCCTGAGCGATGCGTTCGAAAGCGCGTTGCAGCGCAAGGATGCTTGAAAGACTGGCAGATCAGTCTTTGCGGAACACGATCGAGGCCATCCAGCCGGTCATCAGCGCCATGAACGCGGTGACGAGGCCGTAGACCAGGCCGTTCTGCCGCGCGGTGGTGGCGACGAACTGCTCGAAGCCGACCTTGACGATCTCGAACGCGGTCTCGGTCTTGGTCACCAGCGCGCCGTCGGCAAACAGCTTGATCTCGACATTGTAGGTGCCGATCGGCACCTCCGCCGGCAGCGGGATGCCGGTGCGGAACAGGGTCGGGGTCAGGAACGTCACCGCCGATGTCGCCTCGCGGTAGAGCCCGTGCTCGGAGCGCAGGCGAACGAAGGCGCTGCGGAAGGCATCGTTGGGCACCACGTCGGCATAGTCGGGCCCGACCCGCTGCATCAAGAGCACGTTGTTGAGCCCGAGCTGTTGACGCCGCTGCACCTCCGGCGAGGCGATCTGGTCGAACGGACGGTTGGAGAACAGCGCGAGATAGCCCGGCACCTGCAGGAACTGCCGCGAATCGGTGTTGATCCAGATCCCGAATTTGCGCTCCTTGCGCCGCGTGACCATGTCGGCGCGCGGGCCGGAGACCGTGACGACGAGATCGTAATTGCCGCGATTGGGCGGCGTCTTGTCGTCCTTTTCGACCGAGCCGAACAGCACCAGCTCGCCGCCGGAATAATTCGGCGTCACCGTGACGCGGTGGTTGGAGACCGACACGATCAGCCGCTCGGCATGCGCAGGCGCGGCCGCCAGCATTGCGGTCACGACACCGGCGATGGCGAACAGCGCGCGCGATCTCATGGCGGGCCTCCGCCACTGCTTTCGCGGATGGTGAAGAGATCCTGCGGCCGGATCACCAGCTCGACTGCAAAGCGGATGCCGACCGCGAGCACCAGCAGGCCGAGCAGCAGGCGCAGATGCTCGCCGCGGATCTTCTGGCCGGCGCGGGCGCCGAACTGCGCGCCGGTGACGCCGCCGATCATCAGGATCAGCGCCAGCACGGCGTCGACCAGATGGTTGGTCGCCGCGTGCAGCAGGGTCGCGAACACCATGGTGACGAGGGTGAGCACCATCGAGGTGCCGATCACGGTCGAGGTCGGCACCCGCAGCAGATAGATCATCAGCGGCACCAGGATGAAGCCGCCGCCGATGCCCATCACCGCGCCGATGAAGCCGATCACGAGCCCGACCACGACCACCGGGATGACGGAAAGGTAGATCTTGGAGCGCTTGAAGCGCAGCTTCAGCGGCAGGCCGTGGATCCAGCCATGGCTGCCGGGCTTGCGCAGCGTGACCGGACCGCCGCGGCGAGCGCGCAGCATCGCGCGCAGGCCTTCCCAGAACATCAGCCCGCCGACCGTCGTCAGCAGGATGACGTAGGACAGTGCGATCATCAGGTCGAGCTGGCCGAGCGAGCGCAGGAAGGTGAAGGTCCACACCCCAAGCGCGGTGCCGATCGTGCCTCCGACCAGCAGGACCGCGGCCAGCAGCGGGTCGATCGCGCGTCTGCGCCAATAGGAGATCGCGCCGGAGAAGGAGGAGGCCGCGATATGGCTTGCAACCGAGGCCACCGCGACCGCGGGCGCGATGCCGACGAAGATCAGAAGCGGCGTCATCAGGAAGCCGCCGCCGATCCCGAACATGCCGGAGACGAATCCAACCGCCGCGCCCATCGCCAGGATGAGGAAGACATTGACCGGAATGTCGGCGATCGGGAGGTACAGCTGCACGCGCGTCGCTTCTTGTCGGTTCGCCGCCAGTTGGGCGCAAGGCCGCATCACGGCGTGATGTCGTTCGGGTCGGGCATTCTCCGGCTGAACGAATCCGGTCAGCGCGCAAGAAGCAGGCGAACGCGGGTCGATTGCCGCATTCTTGCATAACCGAAATCGGCGGGGGGAGGGACTAAAGATTCCGCCCCGGAGAGCATTTTTCGCCGCACGTTGCAGCTCAGCTGCGGACGTGGTTGATAATTCAGATTAATGACGTCCGTGTTGCCTCAGGGCCGATCGACCGGCCTGGTGATCAGGTTCAGCGCGAGCGCTTCCTTCGGGCTCAGCCAGCGGATATCCGAGGTCTGCGACATCGCCTCGACGATCCCTGAGGAGATGCCCATCTTGGTCATGTAGCCCAGCACCATGCCCTGGATGCGTTGCGCCTCGGCGAGGGGATCGCTGACCGGTGCGCTCGTCGTGAAGCGATGCACGCCGAGCCGCGAGCCCGCGATGCCATAACGGGTCTGGCCGCCGGCAAAGACCAGCACACAGGCGCTGGCGCAGGCGGCGGGGCGGAGCTTGCCCGATGCGTCTGATGTGGCGACGGCGGTGACGAGCCCGCGGGTGCGGATAGCCTCGCCCATGATGGCGGCCTGGTTCAGCGCGCCGCCCTGCGACGACAGCAGCACGGCATCGCCAGGTTTGAGACGCGCCTCGCTGAGCCGGTCGCGGAGCCAGCTCGCGCTGGCCGAACCGATCTTGCCGCTGATCGCAAGCGCCCGCCGGCCGCGGCCCGATCCGTCGATGTCGACATCGGGAATCACCGCCGACGTCATGCTCGCCGCGATGTAGGTCTCGCGCCAGAAGTCCCAGGCGCCGGGCGTCGACAAGTCGCGGTAGGCCTGGATGGCGACGCTCGACAGCAGCAGGACAAAGATGATGATGGACCAGAGCGAGAACCGGAAGGCGCGGGGCGGTGACGGCGCGTTGCCTTGCGGCGGCGGAGCGTTGGGACGTGCGGCAAACGGCGACGACCTCTCGCGCGGCGGCGCGACGCGGGGACCGGTCGGCGACGAACGGTGGGCTCCCGCTGCATCATCCTGACGGTCATCGACAGACAAACCGGCTCCTCCGGAACGCGTGCGCTAATGGCGCGGGACTGCGCACCTCTCTACACGGCGGAAGCGCGGAGGTATAGCAGAGCGGCGCCGTCAAGGCGCCGCAGCCGTTTTCAATTCATAGCGTTTTCGAGCGAAGTGGGCACCGGTTCGCGTGAAGAAAACGCGTCAAAACAAGAATCTAGAGCTTCGGTTCTGATTCAATCAGAACCGAAATGCTCTAGCGAGCTGGAGCGGCCAGCGCCGCGGTCCGCTTCGACAGTTGCTTGGCGGGCTTTGCCGCTGCGGGCTGCGCGGGCGCGCTGTCCCAGCCGCCGGCAGGTGCCGGCACGTTCACGGCATCGCTCGGTTGCGGCTCCGGGGTGAAGGTCTGGATCGCGAGCTTCGCTGCGGCGAGCGACTGCGGGTCGAGCCGCTTGGCGATGTCGTCGCGCTTGTGGCCGGCGTCGGCGTCGCCCTGCGCGGCCGCGAGGCTGAACCACTTGAAGGACTCGGCGAGGTTCTGTTCGACGCCGATGCCGCGGGCATAGAGGATGCCGAGATTGACCTGGCTGTCGGCGACACCGCGATCTCCCGCCTTGCGGAACCACTGCGCCGCGCTCTTGTAGTCGGCGCCCTTGCCGCCGCCATCGGCGTCGAGCACGGCGAGGTTATGCATCGCCTTGGCGCTGCCGCGCTCGGCGGCCTGCACGTAGTAGCGCCGCGCCATATCGAAGTCGCGCTTCACGCTGAGGCCCTTCTCGTAGAAGGTGCCGAGCCGGAACATTGCGGGCACCACGCCGGCCTGGGCCGCGCGGCCGTACCATTTGGCGGCCTCGTCGAGATTGGCGGTCACGCCCTTGCCCTCGGCGAAGCGGATGCCGACCTCGTAGGCCGCGGCCGCATCGCCCTTGATCGCGGCCGTGCGCAGCGCCGGCCCGCCGATCGCGTCGGGCAGCTTCTCGCCTGCGGGAATCTGGATCGTGCCGAGCTTGCCGCCAAGCGGCGGCGCAGTCGGAATTGTGCCGGTGATGTCGTTGGCGGCGGCCGGCGTCGCTGGGGTGGGAGCCGCTGACGGCACTGGAGCAGCGGCGGGCGCGGCGGCCTGCGGGATTGTCACCTGCGCGCTATCGAGCGTGTTCGGCGCCGGCGTGTTGTTGGACTGGCGGCCGAGCGGGGTCGGCGAGGTCATCGACGGCCCGGGCAGGCCGGACGGCGCGGCCGGTGCAGGCACCGTGGAATTCTCGGCCGGCGGCTGCAGCGGCACCGGGGGCGCGGCCGGCTCGCTGTGCTCGATCGCCGGCATCTGCGGCGCGGAGCTGGTGTCGAGCAGGTTCATCGCCATCTTGGCGGTGGAGAGCAGGATCACGACCACGCTCGCGCCGACCAGCAGCGAGCGGATCTTCGAGGTAATGGTCGACGGCTGGGCCTCCGGCGCGCCGGTCGCAGGTGCACCGGCCTTTCCGGCAGCGGCCTTCGCGGCCTTGTCGGCCTTCTCCTTCTTGGCTGCAGCCTTGCTCGCGGCGCGCGCCGCCTTCTCGTTGACGGGTTGCACGGCGGCGGCCTGCGCGGCGCGGCGCGCGGCGGCGATGAAGCTCGATGTCGAGACCGGCTCCTTCTTGCCGGCCGGAAGATCAGAGATCGCGCGCTCGGAATCGGCGATCCGCTCCGACGGCGACGACATGCGGCCCGAGGGGCGCGTGCCGGGCTCGAGCGGATGATCCGGCGGCAGTTCCGGTGCGATCGCAGCGCGTGCGGACGCCGCGTGCGGTTCGAGGATCTCGCTGATCGCGCGCGGCGGCAGCGGCGGCGGCGCGGGCTCGACCGGCTGCGCGGCATGGAATTCGCGCGGCGCGGACATGAAGTGCTCCTGCGCCTGCGCCGGATTCGGCAATTCGGGCCTGTAAGCTTCAGGCTGATACGTTTCAGGCTTGTAGGTCTCGGGCCTGTATGTTTCAGGCTTGGGCTGCGGCATCGCCGCGCGCGGCATCTCCATCCGCGGCGCTTCCATCCGCGGTTCGGCCGGCGCGGGGGCGGGCGGCGCTGTGCGGACCGTGCGCAGATCGTTCTCGATCATCGCCAGGCGATCGACGACATGGCCCAGCGTGTTGTGAACGGTCTCCAGCGAATCCTGGGTGCGGCGATCGGTCTCTGACTGGCTGAAGCGGATGTCGGACAGCTCGCGCTTCACCAGGTCGACGATGCCGCTATCCATCATCGGCTGCGGCGAGGCGCCATTGAAGTTGCGGGTGGCATCGGCGAGCGAGGCGATGTGGGCGTGCTGCGCCTCGAGGTGCCGCATGATGTCATGCAGCCCTTCCTCGACCCGGCCGAGATTGCCGGAGCGCTGGTCGGCGGATTCGAGCCGCTCGAGCAGATACGAGACGCGCTGCTCGAGATGGGTGAATGCCGACGAGCTGTCATTGCCGACCTGCAGGCGGTCGATCCGCTCCGACAAAGCGCGCACCGCACCTTCGATGGCATCGCCATTGTCATAGCCGGCCGGCCGCTCGCGGCTTTCCAGCGTCGAGGCCAGCGCGGCAATGCGCTGCTCGATCCCGGCAAAAGCATCGCCGTGGGAGTCGCTGCGCGACATCTGCGACAGCTGGTCGACCTTCGCCGACAGCGCATGCACGTCGGAGGAGAGCTGCAGCAGCGCGTCGTTGGAGGCGACATTGGAGACGATGGCGCGCAGCGCCGCGATCGCGCTCTCGAGCTGATGCACCGTCGACGGATCGTCGTTGGCGCGCAGGATCATGTCGAGCTTGGCGCCGAGATTGCGGATCGCCTCGTCATAACCCGTGAGCTGCTCGGCCGGGGTCAGCGTGCGCAGCGCCTCGCGGATCTCCGACAGCGCGCGTTCGATGCCGGCAATCGCCTGGCTGTGGCCGTTGCTGCTGTCCTGGCGGATCTCGTCGATCCGGTGATGCAGCGAGCGGACCTCGTTCTCGATCGATTCGATCGCCCGGCGCGGCATCGCCTCGGTGATGGCCTGGCGGATCTCCGCCAGCTCGCCGCGGAAGGCCGCGATCGACTGCTCGATATGGTCGGGCCGCTGCAGCGCCTCGATCTGGCTCGTGATCTTGAGCAGATGGCGCTCGAGCGAGGAGAAGTCGGGGCCGGCGGGCGCGGCCGGCGGCGGCGCGTAGGCGGCCATCGGCGGGGCCGATGGCGGCATCGGCGGCGCGCTACGCGGCGGCATCTGCCGTGATGCTGATCCGTCGAGCTCGTTCTGGCGTGCGGCGATTTCCGCGATCGCGGAATCGAACGACGCCGGGCTCAGCGGCGGCGAGGGGCGGTAGACCTGGGCTGCGGCGCGCTCGACCGCCTCGGTCTGGCGCAGCCGCTCCTGCAATTGCCGCTCCTGCAACTGGCGGTCCGGCATCTGCGGCTCGCGCTGCATCTGCGGTTCACGCACCGGCTGGGGCTGCGGCTCGCGCGCCGGCTGCGGCCGCGAGATCTGCGACAGCCGCGCATCGAGGCGCGAGATCGCGTCGTTCAGCTGCCGCGCGACGGCGGGCTGGCCGCGCGGTATTTCGGCGCGCACGGCTTCGCCGCGCGACAATGGTTTTGCGATCTGTTCGATCTGGTGGGTGATGGCGTCGAGCCGCTGATGGATATCGGCGACCTCGCGGCTTTCCCGGCTCGGCATCGGCTGCTGCCGTTGCTCCATGCGCCAATCCGGCGGGCTCGGTTCGCCGACGGTGGAATTGAGCCAGTCGTTCAGCGACATGCCGGCGCGGCGCGCCGCCGCCTCGGCCCTTTCGCGGACGGAGGGATCGATGCCGTCAACACTCCACGATACGCGCGAATTCATGATTCCGTCCGGTCCCGACTCCGGCGCTACACCCGGCGCCCGCAGCCTCCCCGCGCATTCCCGTTAAGAGACAATCGAATTCTGCGCTGGTCGTCTGCTTCAGCTGCTGACTTTTTCCCGTCACGGTAAATAACGGGTTAAGGAATGCGGCCGGCGGGCCTTAAAGTTAGGGAATCCGGGAACCTGTTGCGCCGGATCAGGACAGGGATCTGCGGTGCCGCTCCAACTTCTCTCTTCCCCCTGAAAGGGGGAAGGTCGGGATGGGGGGCAGCCACACACACTGCTGCGTGTGGAGAGAGATGATCCCACCCGCTTTGCTCTTCGAGCAAAGCGACCTCCCCTTTTCAAGGGGAGGTTGGAGACTTGTTTCTAGCCGTTGCTCTCGCGCTTGCCGTCGTCGAGCGGCAGCACATTGCCGCGACCGGAGATCGCCGACAGCGCGTCGAGCGCCTCCTCGCACCACTCGATCACGACGCGCTCGTGGCGCATCCCGATGCGCAAGCCCAGCATCTTGCCGACATCGGCCGGCGGCGCGGTGCCGTCGGGAAAGCGCTTGTTGAGCAGCCGCTCGTAGCGCTCATAGCGGTCGCGGTGATGCTCAAGCCGCGCCATCAGATCGGTGCGCAGCGGCTCGATGTCGACGCAGTCGAGCGCATAGAGCCGGACCAGCAGGTCGTCCTTGATCGACGGCGGAACGCTCGGCCGCGCCGCCCAATGCTTCAGCGCCGCGCGGCCCTCGACCGTCAGGGTGTAGACCAGCTTGTTGGGCTTGCCCGATTGCACCACCTCGCGGCCCTGGACGTGGCCCTTGTCGCGCAGCCGCGAGAGCTCCCGGTAGATCTGCTGATGGTCGGCCTTCCAGAAAAAGCCGATCGAGGCATCGAACGTCTTGGCGAGCTCATAGCCCGTCATCGGACGTTCCGTGAGGCATGCGAGGATTGCGTCACCGAGTGCCAACGCCCACCTCCATCTGAGTTCCCGAAAAGACCGTTCTGAAGTTCGCTTGACTTTATGCGTTACTGTGCATATGCGTCAATATGCATATAGTGATCGGCGTGCCGCCTTGTCGCGCGCGCCGGTGTTCAGGCTTCTTTCAAACCCGCCGCAGGAGACGTCCGAATGAGCAAGCCGGGCCTCGACAAGTGGTACGCCTACATGAAGTCCCACGACACCGCCGCTCTGTGGGATCTGCTGCATCCCGACGCGGTGTTCGAAAGCCCGGTCGTGCACACGCCGCAGCGCGGCCGTGACATCACCTTCAAATATCTCACCAGCGCCGCCAAGGTGCTCGGCGGCCCGACCTTCAGATATCTCGGCGAGTGGCGCAACGACACTGGCGCGGTGCTCGAGTTCGAGAACGAGATCGACGGCATCAAGCTCAACGGCGTCGACATCATCACCTTCGATGCTGACGGCCGGATCACGCATTTCAAGGTGATGGTGCGTCCGCTCAAGGCGATCAACCTGCTGCATCGGCTGATGGGCGAGCAGTTGATGCAGCAAAGCGGCGCAACGTCGCAATCACAGTCTCGATAGGACCTGCCGCGGACCTCCGGAACCGGATAAGGTCCGCTCCAACAAACCAACGACAAAGCTGCGCCAGCGTCAGTCGCACATGCGACCACGGCCAGCCGGGAGACCAGCATGCCAACCTACAAAGCCCCCGTTGAAGACGTCAGCTTTCTGCTGAACGACGTTTTCCAGATCGACCGCTACGGCAATCTTCCCGGCTTCACCGACGCGTCGGCCGATGTGCGCGAGGCGATCCTCGGCGAGGCCGCCAAGCTCAGCGAGGAGGTGCTGCAGCCGCTCAACCGGGTCGGCGATCTCGAGGGCTGCAAGCGCAATGACGACGGCAGCGTCACCACGCCGAAGGGCTTCAAGGACGCCTTCAAGCAGGTCGCCGAAGGCGGCTGGCTCGGCCTGGCGGCGCCGACTGAATTTGGTGGCCAGGGCCTGCCGGTGACGCTCTCGCAGGTGGTCGGCGAATTCCAGATCTCCGCCAACATGGCGTTCTCGATGTATGGCGGTCTCACCATGGGCGCGACCGCGGCGCTGCTGGTGCACGGCACCCCCGAGCAGAAGAAGACCTATGTGCCGAAGATGGTCGCCGGCGAATGGACCGGCACCATGAACCTGACCGAGCCGCAGTGCGGCACCGATCTCGGCCTGCTCCGCACCAAGGCGGTGCGCCAGGCCGACGGCAGCTTCAAGATCACGGGCACCAAGATCTTCATTTCCGCCGGCGAGCACGATCTCACCGAGAACATCATTCATCTGGTGCTTGCTCGCGTCGAGGGCGCGCCGGCCGGCATCAAGGGTGTGTCGCTGTTCGTGGTGCCGAAGGTGCTGGTCAATGCCGACGGCTCGCTCGGACAGCGCAACGGCGTCACCTGCGGCTCGATCGAGCACAAGATGGGCATCCACGGCAATTCCACCTGTGTGATGAACTACGACAACGCCACCGGCTGGCTGATCGGCGAAGAGAACAAGGGCATGCAGGGCATGTTCGTGATGATGAACGAGGCCCGCCTCGGCGTCGCGGTGCAGGGCCTCGCGCAGTCCGAAGTCGCCTATCAGAACGCGGTTGCCTATGCACGCGAGCGCCTGCAGGGCCGCTCGCTGACCGGCGTCAAGGCGGCCGACAAGGCGGCCGACCCGATCATCGTGCATCCCGACGTGCGCCGGACCCTACTCACCATCCGCGCCTTCAACGAGGCGGCGCGCGCCATGGTGGTGTGGACCGCGCTGAAGAGCGACGTCGCGCACCGCTCCAACGATCCGAAAGACCGTCAGGCGGCCGACGATCACATGGGCCTGATGACGCCGGTGCTGAAGGGCGTGCTGACCGACACAGGGTTTGCCAACACCGTCTCTGCGCAGCAGATGTTCGGCGGCCACGGCTATATCGCCGAGCATGGCATGGAGCAGTTCGTGCGCGATGCGCGGATCGCGATGATCTATGAGGGCGCCAACGGCATCCAGGCGCTCGACCTGGTCGGCCGCAAGCTGCCGCGCGACGGCGGCCGCGCCGCGATGGCGTTCTTCGGCGAGGTCGCAGCCTTCGCCAAGGAGCATGGCGGCGATGAGGCGATGAAGCCGTTCGTTGCTCCGCTTTCCACCGCGCTCGGTCATCTGCAGCAGGCCACCGGCTGGCTGATGCAGAACGCGCTGGCCAAGCCCGACAATGCCGGCGCCGCCGCGACCGACTACATGAAATTGTTCGGCCTGGTCGCGCTCGGCTACATGTGGGCGAAGATGGCCAAGGTGGCGCAGGACAAGATCGCCGCCGGCACCACGCCCTACCTCAACACCAAGCTGGTCACCGGTCGCTTCTTCATGGAGCGGCTGCTGCCGGAGACCGCGGTGCATCTGGCGCGGATCCAGAGCGGCAGCGCCACCACGATGGAACTGGCCGCGGATGCGTTCTGAAAAATTGCCGCCGCACCCCCGTGCGGCGGCGCTTCCTTCCGTTATATATTATGATCCTCATATCAAGGAGGGCGTCATGCCTGAGGCATACATCTACGATCACGTTCGTACCCCGCGCGGCCGCGGCAAGGCCGATGGCGCGCTCCACGAGGTCACCGCGCTGGCGCTCGCCACGGCGCCGCTGACGGCACTCAAAGCGCGCAACAATCTTCCCGAAAACTCCGTCGACGACGTCGTGCTCGGCGTGGTCGATCCGGTCGGCGAGGCCGGTTCCGACATCGCCCGTTTCGCTGCGCTGAAGGCCGGTCTCGGCGAGAAGGTGCCGGGCGTGCAGATCAGCCGGTTCTGCGCCTCCGGCCTCGATGCCGTGAACTTCGCCGCGGCCCAGATCATGAGCGGCCAGCATGAGCTCGTGATCGGCGGCGGCGCGGAATCGATGAGCCGCGTCGGCATCGGCGCCTCCGGCGGCGCCTGGCCGATGGATCCCTCGATGGCGGTGCCGGCCTATTTCATGCCGCAGGGCATCTCGGCCGATCTGATCGCGACCAAATACGGTTTTTCGCGCGATGATGTCGACGCCTATGCGGTCCAGAGCCAGCAGCGCGCGGCCAAGGCCTGGGACGAGGGCCGCTTCAAGAACTCGGTGGTCCCGGTCAAGGACGTCAACGGCCTGACCATCCTCGCCAAGGACGAGCACATGCGCCCGACCACGACGATGCAGTCGCTGGCGCAGTTGCAGCCGTCCTTCGCGGCGCTGGCGGCGATGGCCGGCTTCGACGCGGTGGCGATCCAGTCGCATCCCGAAGTCGAGAAGGTCAATTACGTGCATCACGCCGGCAACTCCTCCGGCATCGTCGATGGCGCCGGCGCGGTGCTGCTCGGCAGCAAGGAGGCGGGCGCAAAGCACGGCCTGAAGCCGCGGGCAAAAATCCGGGCCTTCGCCAATATCGGCTCGGAGCCCGCGATGATGCTGACCGGTCCGGTCGACGTCACCGAAAAGCTGTTCGAGCGCTCCGGCATGAAGAAGTCGGACATCGACCTGTTCGAGCTCAACGAGGCCTTCGCCTCGGTGGTGCTGCGCTACATCCAGGCCTTCGACATCGACAACGCCAGGATCAACGTCAATGGCGGCGCGATCGCGCTCGGCCATCCGCTCGGGGCGACCGGCGCGATGATCCTCGGCACCGTGCTCGACGAGCTCGAGCGCACCAACAAGGAAACGGCGCTGGTGACGCTGTGCATCGGCGGCGGCATGGGCACTGCTACCATCATCGAGCGGGTGTAACGGCCGTCGGTCGTAGGGCGGGTTAGCGAAGCGTAACCCGCCATGCCAACGCAACAGACGCGGTGGGTTACGCCTTCGGCTAACCCACCCTACGGGTTCACAGTCAACCGCCGCGCCTGAGATCGGCCGCTGGCACCGAGGGAGCAAGAGATGGCCTACAAGAATTTCAAGTTCGAAGTCGACGCCGACGGCATTGCGCTGGTCACCTGGGACATCCCTGATCGTTCGATGAACGTGTTCGACGATCTCTCGACCCAGGAGATCGGCGAGATCATCAAGCAGACGACGAGCGACGCTGCGATCAAGGGCGTCGTGATCACCTCGGCCAAGGAGGCGTTCTGCGCCGGCGCCGACCTCTCGATGCTCGAGGGCATGAACCGCAGCTATGCCGAGCTCCTGAAGGAGAAGGGCGAGGAAGCCGCGAACCAGATGCTGTTCGAGCGGAGCCGCCAGATGTCGCAGGCGTTCCGCGCGATCGAGACCTCGGGCAAGCCGTGGGTCGCCGCGATCAACGGCCTTGCGCTCGGCGGCGGCTTCGAGATCACGCTGGCCTGTCACTACCGCGTCGCAGCCGATAATCCGAAGGCCCGGCTCGGCCTGCCGGAAATCAAGGTCGGCCTGTTCCCCGGCGCCGGCGGCACCCAGCGCGTGCCGCGTCTGGTGCAGCCGCAGGATGCGATGACGCTGCTGCTCAAGGGCGAGGCGGTCAAGGTCGATCGGGCCAAGGCGCTCAATCTGATTCACGCCGTCGTGCCGGCGACCGACCTGATCAAGGCCGCCAAGGACTGGATCAAGAGCGGTGGCAAGGCGGTCGCGCCGTGGGACGAGAAGGGCTTCAAGCTGCCCGGCGGTCTGGTGTTCTCCAAGGCCGGCATGCAGATGTTCCCGGCCGGCAACGCGATCTATCGCCGCGAGACCTACGACAATTATCCGGCCGCGCGCGCCATCATGAGCTGCGTCTATGAAGGCCTGCAGCTGCCGATCGACGCCGCGCTGCGCGTCGAGTCGCGCTACTTCACCCAGGTGCTGCGCTCGAAGGAGGCGGCGGCGATGATCCGCTCGCTGTTCCTGTCGATGCAGGAATTGAACAAGGGCGCGCGCCGCCCAGCCAATGTGCCGCCGACCAAGGTGAAGAAGCTCGCCGTGATCGGCGCCGGCTTCATGGGCGCCAGCGTCGGCTATGTCTCGGCGCAGGCCGGCATCGACGTCGTGCTTGTCGATCGCGACCAGGACAGCGCCGACAAGGGCAAGGGCCACGCCAAGACCGTGGTCGACGGGCAGATTGCCAAGGGGCGGATGAAGCAGGAGGCCGGCGACGCCATCCTGGCGCGCATCTCGGCAACATCTGATTACAACGCGGTCTCGGACTGCGACCTGGTCATCGAGGCCGTGTTCGAGGACCGCAAGGTCAAGGCCGATACCTATGCCAAGGCGCAGCCGCTGCTGAAGTCGGACGCGATCTTCGCTTCCAACACCTCGACCCTGCCGATCAATTCGCTGGCCGAGGAGTTCAAGGACCAGGGCAAGTTCATCGGCATCCACTTCTTCTCGCCGGTCGAGAAGATGATGCTGGTCGAGATCATCCTGGGTAAGAACACCGGCGACGTCGCGCTGGCGACCGCGCTCGACTACGTGCGTGCGATCGGCAAGACGCCGATTGTTGTGAACGATTCCCGCGGCTTCTTCGCCAACCGCTGCGTGATGCGCTACATCTCCGAAGGCAACGAGATGCTGCTCGAAGGCGTGCCGCCGGCGATGATCGAGAACACCGCCAAGATGGCCGGCATGCCGGTCGGGCCGCTGTCGCTGCAGGACGAGGTCGCGCTCGATCTCGGGCTGAAGATCACCAAGGCGACCGAGGCCGATCTCGGCCCCAACGCGATCGACCAGGCGCAGAAGAAGCTGATGGTCGAGATGGTCGAGAAGCAGGGCCGCTTCGGCCGCAAGAACGGCAAAGGCTTCTACGACTATCCCGAGAAGGGCAAGGGCCAGAAGAGCCTGTGGCCGGGGCTCGCCAGCCTGCAGCCGAAGCAGCTCGATCCCGATACCCTCAGCGTCGAGGAATTGAAGCAGCGCTTCCTGGTGGTGCAGGCGGTGGAAGCCGCGCGCACCGTCGAGGATCACGTCATCACCGACGTGCGCGAGGCCGATGTCGGCTCGATCCTTGGCTTCGGCTTCGCGCCGTTCACCGGTGGTGCGCTGTCCTATATCGACTTCATGGGCACCAAGAACTTCGTCGCGCTCTGCCACGCCTTCGAGAAGAAGTACGGCTCGCGCTTCACGCCGCCGAAACTGCTCGAGGAGATGGCGGCCAAGGGCGAAACCTTCTACGGCCGTTTCCCGCCGAAGAAGCAGGCGGCGTAAACCTTCGTCGCGTTCCAAATCGCTACAGGATCAGGCCGGGTCATCGATCCGACTTGATCCTGTTGCGTGACGGTCACGCCGGTCAAACTCCCGCCACGCCTGCTCCGCACTGCCACCACGCTGCTGGCATCACTCTTGCTGGGCGATCGCATGTCGATCGCCGGGTTGATCGAAGACGATCACCGAGGACGATCGCCAAAGGCGATCGTCGGGACGACGATCGGCATCAAGGGTGGGCGTGCCATGAGTTCTACGTTCAAGGAAGGTGCCGCCGAGACCGCGGATAGACACGCGTTGCTGCCGCGACCGCGCCGGATTTCCCTTCGCCTGCGTGGCAAAGGCCCGCTGTGGACCGGCCTGGTGCTACTTTTTCTGGCGGCGGATCTGATGCTCGCGGTGGCCGCCTGGCACGCCGTCGATTTCTTCCACAACTGAGCCGTCAGCCTCCGCCGACAGCAAGGCGCCGACGAGATAGGCGAGTTGGCTGAACGCGAGGCAGGCGACGACGATTGGAGCGCCGGTGGCAAATGCAAAGCCGTCGGATTGGAGCACGATCGCCGTGAACACCGCGATCAGCGGTGACACCAGCATCAATGTCCAAACCCGAAAGTACAAACTGGTTGCCAGCCCAACGAGGGTGCTGATCAATAAAAGCGTAGAGGCGATCGTCACATTTTCAGACCGGTTGGAGCGGAGGGCGCGCCGGGGGTCATAGTGGGTCAGTTGAATGGCTCGAACAAGGACAGCAACGCCCTCAGCCGGAAATACAACGACTTAGTCTTAACCGGTAAAATGCGGATTAAATTTGACTCGTTCCAGCCCGTTTCGAAGGTTTGCACCGCTCATTTTTCCCCGAAAGCGCGGTGCACGCGCCCGGCAGCAGATGCGTAGTTGCCAGCTTTCCAGTTCCGGCGGTGGAACCGCAATGCGAACAAGGAAATAGGTCGAGGCCGTCTTGTCGCGCGACGCTCTGGTCGGGCACGAAAGGGCCGGATCGTGATCCGGCCCTTTCACGTCTGATGAAACTGGCTTGAGAGCTCAGGCTGCCTTGAGCAGGCCTTCCTTCTTCAGCGCTTCCTGCACCTTCGGGCGCGCCGCGACGCGGGCCTTGTAGGCCGTCACATTGGGTAGGCCGGAGAAGTCGAAGCCGAGCCGGTCGTTCGCCCACATCATCATCGTGAAGAGGTAGCCGTCGGCGACCGTGAACTGGTTGCCCATCAGGTATTCGCGTCCGGCGAGCTGGCTCTCGACATATTTGAACTTGCCCATGGCGCGGTCCTTGAAGAAGGCCTTGGCGTCGTCGGCGAGCGCCGGCGCGAACATCGGGCCGAGATTCTTGTGCAGCTCGGTCGTGATGTAGTTCAGCCATTCGAGCAGCTTGTAGCGCTCGTTGGAGTCGCGGGCGGGCGCCAGCTTCCGGTCGGCGACCCTGTCGGCGATCATCTGGATGATGATCGGCCCCTCGGTGACCATCTCGCCGGTCTCCAGCGCCAGCGCGGGCACCTGGCCCTTGGGGTTCACCTGCAGGAAATCGTCGCCGTTTTCGAGCTTTTTGGCGCGCAGATCGACTTTGATCAGGTCGTAGGGCAGGCCGGCCTCGAGCAGGGCGATGTGGGGGGAGAGGGAGCAGGCGCCGGGGGAGTAGTAAAGCTTCATGGGGGTATTCCTTCCCTTGTTCTTGGCGTCCGGAGAGGGATTGCCTACATGCACCTGCATGAAATAGTCAAGATTGATGCAGATGCATTCAGTGCGGTAGACTGGGTTCCGGGACCTTATGAGCTAGACCATGAAACGCAAGCTATCGAGCGAGGCGACCTCCGCCTGGATCCGCCTGATGCGAGTGCCGAGTCGGGTGCTGGACTGCGTCGAGCAGGATCTGAAGAAGGCCGGCTTTCCGCCGCTCGCCTGGTATGACGCCTTGCTCGAGCTGTCCCGCGCGCCGTCCGGCGAGCTGCGTCCGGTCGAGCTTGAGCGGCAGATGCTGATTCCGCAATATTCGACGTCGCGGCTGATCGACAAGCTGGTCGACGAGGGGCTTGCGGCGCGGCGCGAATGCAAGATCGACAAGCGCGGCCAGTTCGTCGAGATCACCGAGGCTGGACGCGAGCTGCAGAAGAAGATGTGGAGCGCCTATTCGGCCGCGATCGACAAGCATGTCGGCTCGAAATTATCCGATGCCGATGCGGCCCGGCTATGCGGTCTGCTCGACCGGCTCGGCTGCTTCTGCGGCGACGCCAATGAGACCAAGAACGATAGCAAGGCTGTGCCTGCCCGAGACGGCGCGCCTGCCCGATGATAGTCCTGATCCCATCATCCGCAGCCGTTGTGGCTCGCGGATGTCCCTGCCACCGCGCGCGTTCGATCGAAGCGCCCTTGAGTTGGATTTCGTATGGCGCGTGACCAGATCGACATGACGCCGCTGCAGTCGCGCGACGAACTCGTGGCGTGGCTTGAAGCCGGCGTGAAACCCGAATCCGAATTCCGGATCGGCACCGAGCATGAGAAGACCCCGTTCACGCTCGAGGGCCACCAGCCCGTGCCCTATGAAGGCGCCAAGGGCATCGGCGCGCTGCTCGAGGGCATGAAGCTCCTGCTCGGCTGGGAGCCGATCATGGAGCGCGGCAACATCATCGGGCTCTATGACGTCACCGGCGGCGGTGCGATTTCGCTCGAGCCGGGCGGCCAGTTCGAATTGTCGGGCGCGCCGGTCGAGACCGTGCATCAGACGCAGTCGGAGCTGATGGCGCATCTGGCGCAGGTGCGGGAGATCGCGACCCCGCTCGGCATCGGCTTCCTCGGTCTCGGCATGACGCCGTCCTGGTCGCGGGCGCAGATCCCCGTGATGCCGAAGGGGCGCTACAAGATCATGAGAAACTACATGCCGAAGGTCGGCAAATACGGCCTCGACATGATGTTCCGGACCTGCACGGTTCAGACCAATCTCGACTTCTCCTCCGAAGCCGACATGGTGAAGAAGCTGCGCGTGTCGCTGGCGCTGCAGCCGATCGCGACCGCGCTGTTCGCCAACTCGCCCTTCACCGAGGGCAAGCCCAACGGCTTCTTGTCGTTCCGTTCCGAGATCTGGCGCGACACCGACAATGCGCGCAGTGGCATGGTGCCGTTCGCATTCGAGGACGGCATGGGCTTCGAGCGCTATGTCGATTACGCGCTCGACGTTCCCATGTATTTCGTCAAGCGCGACGAGGAATATATCGACGTCGCCGGCTCTTCGTTCCGGGATTTCTTCGCCGGCAAGAATGCCGCCTTCCCCGGCGAGCGTCCGACCTTGTCGGACTGGGCCAATCACCTCTCGACGATCTTCCCCGAGGTGCGGCTGAAGCGTTATCTCGAAATGCGCGGCGCCGACGGCGTGCCGTGGGGCCGGCTGCCGGCGCTGCCGGCGTTCTGGGTCGGACTGCTCTACGACAATGACAGCCTCGATGCAGCCTGGGACATCGTCCGGCACTGGACCACGCCGGAGCGCCAGGCGCTGCGCGATGACGTGCCGCGTTTCGGCTTCAAGTCGCGGATCAAGGACCGCTATCTGTTCGAGATCGCCAAGGAGTGCCTGATCCTGTCGCATGCCGGATTGCGGCGGCGCGGCCGGATCGATCATCTCGGGCGCGACGAAAGCCGCTTCCTCGAACCGCTCGAGCGCATCATCGAGACCGGCCGCTCGCCGGCGGAGGAGATGCTGGAGAAGTTCAACGGTCCCTGGAAGGGCTCGGTGGAGCCGGCCTATCAGGAATACGCCTTCTAGAGCGGGATGGGGTTAGGTTGAATCGATTTGGGATTCCCAAATCGGTGTGTTTCTGATTCACCATGCTGACTGGGTTGGAGGCCAGCATGGATGGGCAAGCCTTATTCTCTGGATCTTCGCAAGCGAGTCGTGTCGGCGATCGAGGGCGGGATGTCTCGCAATCAGGCGGCCAAGCAGTTTGGGGTCGCGATCAGCACCGCAATCGGTTGGATGCAGCGGGTCGAGGAGACCGGCAGCGTTGAGCCTGGCCAGATGGGCGGTCATAAGCCGAGGGCGGTTTCGGGAGACCACGCGGCTTGGCTGTCGCAGCGGATCAAGGACGGCGATTTCACTATACGGGGGCTCGTTGCCGAGCTTGCTGGACGCGGCCTGAAGGTCGACTATCACTCGGTGTGGGACTTCGTGCACGCCGAGAAGCTAAGCTTCAAAAAAAAGCGTGGCGGCTGGCGAACGGGATCGACCCGCGGTCGCGCGGCGGCGAGCCCAGTGGACAAAATATCAAGGGCGCGTCGAAGCTGAGCGGCTCGTCTTCATCGACGAGACATGGACCAGAACCGATATGGCGCCTTTGCGTGGATGGGCACCGCGCGGGCACAGACTTCCTGCCACGGTTCCCCACGGTCGCTGGAAGACCATGACCTTCCTGGCGGCCTTGCGCCATGACCGGATCGATGCGCCATGGTTCATCGAGGGGCCGATCGATGGCGTGAGCTTTCGCACCTATGTCGAGAAGGTTCTTCTGCCTGTCCTTCGACCCGGCGATATCGTCGTCTTGGATAACCTCGGTAGCCACAGGAGCAAAGCAGTTCGCCAACTCATCCGTTCGGTCGGCGCCAAACTCTTCTTCCTGCCCAAATACTCGCCCGACCTGAACCCGATCGAACAGGTCTTTGCCAAGCTCAAGCATCTGCTCCGCAAAGCTGCCGCGCGAACCGTCGACGCGGTCTGCGCCGCAATCGGCCACGCACTCGACGCCTTCACCCCCGAGGAATGCGCCAATTACCTGAAAAATTCAGGCTATCGAACTTAATGCCATCACGCTTTAATCCCTGGCTAACCCCAATCCGGGCTCGAAACGCGCGCGGACGGCGGTGGTGTCGCACCCGCCGTTCATCAGCCGTACAGGTTCATGGCGTTCAAATGACGGCCCGCAGGATGCGCGGGGCCGCGCGAATTTGAAAGCAATCTCATGGGGATAGGCCGCCTCTTTAGGGCGTGTGTGGTGATGTTCGCGGTCTTTATGGCCGCTTTCGTCGCGCGCCCGGCATGGGCGCAGACCAATTTCGACCGTCCCGGCGGCGACTATCTGAACGCGCCCGTGACGTCGGGCGATCCCGCCGATTGCGCGCTCACCTGCGAGCGCGACCGGCGCTGCCGCGCCTGGAGCTTCAGCTATCCGAGCGACGTCAACAACGGCGCGGTGTGCTGGCTGAAGAATAGCGTGCCGCCGCGGGTGCAGGACGTCTGCTGCGTGTCCGGAGTGCGCGGCGCGGGCGTGGTCGAGCCGCGCAACGGCGCCGTCGAAACCTCGATCGACCGCCTCGGCGGCGACTACAAGAATTTTGAATTGAAGAGCAGCGACGGCGACGAGGCCTGCCAGGCCGCCTGTACCGCCGACAACAAGTGCCGCGCGTGGACCTACGCCCGGCCCGGCTATGCCGGCCGCGACGCGCATTGCTTCCTGAAAAAAGAGATCAAGCCGCCGCGCCGGAAGGCGGGCTTCACCTCGGGCGTGGTGCGGTGACGCCCCGTTGTCTCTGCACGTCGTCCCGGCCTTGAGCCGGGACCCATAACCAAAAATGCCGGTGTTTCGCGACGCTGGGGCCTCGATCCCGCCTGCAATTTCCTGCGGTGGTTATGGGTCCCTGCTTTCGCAGGGACGACAGGCTAACCCTGAGCCGCCGGCACGGTGATCTCCGGCCACCGTGCCTTCCACCGCGTAGCGGTGAGGAATTCATCCCGGGTCATGCTTCCATGTCTCTCCCCGTCATTGCGAGGAGCCAACGGGTCGCGCGAACGCGCGCCCGATGACAGGCTCCGCGACGAAGCAATCCATCGGTCCGTTATGCTGTGACATGGATTGCTTCGCTGCGCTCGCAATGACGGATGAGCGTTATGCCACCGTCGCATCGTAATCCCTGACCGCCTGCTTCGACGCCAGCGTCCGCCAGTGCCGGCGCAGCAGCGGTTCGACGGTTGAGCGCCTGGCCTTCGACAGGCGGATCAGCACCATCGGGTAGTCGCGGTAATGGTCGGTGAAATAGAACACTTTGGGCTGGCTTTCGACCAGCATGTCGCGTTCATCGGGCGGTACGCCCGGCATCACCAGGCTGTCGCCGTCTTCCTTCAGCCGCACCAGCATCTTCTTGCGCACCTTCAGCGCCGGCGTGCCGTAGGAAGAGCCGTCCTCGACCTCCGGCCACGCCAGTGCGATGTGCCTGATGTCGTCGAAGGTCACGGCTCCGCTCTCTCCCAAGGAAGGTTCTTTATCCCTGACGTCATGCCCGGGCTTGTCCCGGGCATCCACGTCGTTGGAAACCAGAAGGCAGGAAAGTCGTGGATGGCCGGGACGTAGGCGAGCGGAAGCGACGCCGTCCTTCGGACGGCTGTGCCCGGCCATGACGAAAGAGCGAGCGGCGCTTCACTGCACCGAGGTGAAGAAGCGCGCGAGGCGGAAGCCGGACAGCCAGGTCCAGACCGGCTGGCTGCGGATGCCCATGTCCCAGGAGCCGACCACGGCGTCGGCGCGGCCGATCAGATTGTCGATCGGCAACAGGCCAACGCCGCCGTCGCGCACCGGCACGCGGCTGTCGGCGGAATTGTCCCTGTTGTCGCCGAGCACGAACAGATTGCCCGGTGGCACCGTCACTTCGGCCGTGTTGTCGAGCCGGCCATTGTCGCGGATCTTGAAGATCGCGTGGCTGACGCCGTTCGGCAGGGTCTCGATATAACGGTAGGCGTCCTCGCCGCCGCCGCGATCGTCTTCGGCAAAGCCGGTGCCGTCGGGCTTCAGCGCCGCTGGATGATCGTTGATGAAGAGCTGACCCTGCCGCATCTGGATGCGGTCGCCGGGCAGCCCGACCACGCGCTTGACCCAGGCCTGCGAGCGGTCGCCCGGCCAGCGGAACACGACGACGTCGCCGCGCTTCGGCGTCTCGCCGAACACCCGGCCGGTTTCCGGCAGCGTGATCTGGATCGGCAGCGACGCCGCGCCGTAGCCGTAGGGAAATTTCGAGGCGACCAGCGCGTCGCCGATCAAGAGCGTCGGCTCCATCGAGCCCGACGGCACATAAAACGGCTCGGCGATCGCGCCCTTGGCGAGGAACACGACGGCCACGATCGCGGCCAGTTGGACGGCCTGCCCGCGCCAACTGGTCGGCTTGGCCGTCACGACTTCGTTTCCGCTGCTCACTAGCCCGTTCCTCCGACCGTAATCCGTTCCATCCGCAGCGTCGGCTGACCGACGCCGACCGGCACGCCCTGGCCGTTCTTGCCGCAGGTGCCGATTCCCGTATCCAGCGCAAGATCGTTGCCGATCATGGTGATCCTGTGGAGATCGGTCGGTCCATTGCCGATCAGCATGGCGCCCTTCAGCGGCGCGCCGAGCTTGCCGTTCTCGATCTTGTAGGCCTCGGTGCACTGGAACACGTATTTGCCCGAGGTGATGTCAACCTGGCCGCCGCCGAAATTGGCGGCATACATGCCGTTCTTCACCGAGGCCAGGATCTCGGCCGGATCGCGGTCGCCCGACAGCATGTAGGTGTTGGTCATGCGCGGCATCGGCACATGGGCATAGCTCTGCCGCCGTCCGTTGCCGGTCGGCTTCATGCCCATCAGCCGGGCGTTCTGGCGGTCCTGCATGTAGCCGACCAGAATGCCGTCCTCGATCAGCACGGTGCGGTTGGTCGGCGTGCCCTCGTCGTCGATTGAGAGCGAGCCGCGGCGTGACGCCATGGTGCCGTCGTCGACCACGGTGACGCCCTTGGCCGCGACCTGCTTGCCCATCAGGCCCGCAAAGGCCGAGGTCTGCTTGCGGTTGAAATCGCCCTCGAGGCCATGGCCGACGGCTTCATGCAGCATCACGCCGGGCCAGCCGGCGCCGAGCACCACGTCCATCTCGCCGGCGGGCGCCGGCACCGATTCGAGATTGACCAGCGCCTCGCGCAGCGCGCCGTCGGCGGCGTCGCGCCAGGCCTTGGTCTCGATGAAGCGGGCATAGCCTTCGCGGCCGCCATAGCCCTTGCTGCCGCTCTCCTGCCGGTCGCCCTGGCCGGCGACCACGGAAATGTTGACGCGCACCAGCGGGCGGATGTCGCGATAGCTCTCGCCATCGGGACGCAGGATTTCGACCACCTGCCAGGTCGCAGTCAGGCTGGCCGAGACCTGCCGCACCCGCGGGTCCTTGTCGCGGACGTAGGCGTCGATCTCGCCGAGCAGTTTCACCTTGGCCTCGAAGGCCGGCCCGTCCAGCGGGTTGTCGTCGCCATAAAGCTTGATGTTGGTGTGGGCCGGCGCCGCGGCGAAGTTGCCGGCATAGCCGCCGCGCACCGCCGCCACCGCATCCGCCGCGCGGATCAGGGCCGGGATCGAGACGTCGGAGGAATGCGCATAGCCGACCGCATCGTCCTTGACGGCGCGCAGGCCAAAGCCCTGCGAGGTGTCGTAGGTCGCCTGCTTCAGCCGGCCGTTGTCGAACACCAGCGCTTCGGTCTGCCCGTACTCCAGGAACAACTCGCCGTCGTCGGCGCCTTCAAGCCCGCGCGCCACCTCGCGGCGAACGGCATCGCGGTCCAGATTGGCGCGGTCGAGCAGGGAGGTGGTAGCAGGATTGGTCATGGTCACTCCGACGCAATGCGATTCCTTGGCGATTCCTCGTCATCCTTGCCTGAAGCGCGGCTGATTGCCAGTGCGGAACCTGCAGCAGGGATTTCGGGCAAATGAAGCAGAAACGAGCGCAAAACTCATCTCACAACCCGGAAACCTGTGCCGGTCCCGGTTCAGGCCCGGATGGCGACCGTCAAACATAGGGTTTGGGGTGGCAAATCGCGAGAGCTGAGGCCATGCGATCGATCACGGCAGTCTCCCGCGATCCTCACCTTGTCGTCATCAGGAGCATGATCCGGAAAAGTGCGAAGCGGTTTTCCGAAAAGATCATGCTTAAACAAAGAGCTAAAGCACGATGACGGTTCAACCTGAACTCATCGCGCTTGAGAGCGCCGATCCGCCTTGCGCGGCTGGTCTTCCGGCCCGCCATCGCTGGATTGCGGCTTCGGCTGCCCGCCTTTGCCGGCCGCGCCCTGCGCCGAGGTCGGAAAACCATGCTCCTGGGCCCAGCGGTACAGTTCGTCGAAAACCGGTTTAAGCGCCCTGGCGGACGGCGTCATCTCGTACTCAACCCGCGGCGGCACCTCGGGATAGACCGTGCGCTTGACGAGGCCATTGGCCTCGAGATCGCGGAGCTGGGTGGTCAGCATGTGCTGGGTCACGCCGGGGATCGACTGCCGCAATTCGCCGAACCGCCGCTTGCGGTCGACCAATTGCCAGAGGATGTCGCCCTTCCATTTCCCGGCCAGCACCGAAAGCGCCCGATGAAATTGCGCCGACAGGTCGCCGTTGCACGGTTCGGATGCCGCCGGAGGCGAGGCGGGCTCAATAGTCAGTTTTTTCATACTACCTCACAAAAAGCATCCTACTTGTTCTTTTCATCTTACTCCCGAATTTAGTGCACCGAAAGCCACGGGCCTGCCGCCGAACGGTCAGATGGCCGCGCGGTGGGGTCGATTTGAACATCTCGGGAGCGATCAATGTCAGTTGCTGTTGCCTCGGCGCCGTCGCGCTGGAAATCCGTCACGCTGTGGGTGGTCCGGGGATTGCTCGCCTTGGCCTTTGCCGCGGCGGGTGGTGCCAAGCTCTATGGCGTCCCGATGCTGGTCGAGGAATTCCAGCATATCGGGCTCGGCCAGTGGTTCCGCTATCTCACGGGATCGCTGGAGCTGTTCGGCGCCCTCTTGATCCTGGTGCCGTCGCTCGCAGCCTTCGGCGGCCTGCTGCTCGCCTGCATCATGGTCGGCGCGACCATCACCCATCTGTTCGTGATCGGCGGCTCGCCGGTGCCTGCGCTGGTGCTGCTGACGTTGAGCGCGATCGTCGCCTACACCAAGCGCAGCCAGTTCGCTTTGTTCGCGATCGCGCCGTGAGGGGGACGCGATGCGCGTCTCTCGCAGCACACTGACGGTCGCGGCCGGGCTGGTGCTGGCACTCGTGGTGCCGTTCGCCGCGACATTGCTGCTCACCGGATCGGTCGCGGCGGTCTCGAAGCCCGAGCCCACAAGGCAGGCCGTGCAGCCGCGCATGCATCGGCTGGTGCTGCCGATCAATTCCGACGATCCGACCACGATGCGGGCGCTGATCTCGACCGCGCTCAACCTCCCGAAATATTATCAGGAGCGCAACGAGCCGTTCGAGATCGAAATCGTCGCCTACAATGCCGGCGTCCACATGCTGCGTGTCGACACCTCGCCGGTGAAGGATCTGCTGCGGGTGGTGCGGGGGCTCACGCCCGGCATCCGCTTCGTGGTCTGCGAAGCCACCAAGCTCGGCATGGAGCGCGCCGAGGGCCATCCGGTCATCCTGCTCGATAATGTCGATCTGGTGCCGAACGGCCCCGGGCGCATCATCGAATTGCAGGAAGCCGGCTGGTCCTACATCCGGTCGTGAGCGATGCGGCAATCAAGCCAGGCGGAGAACCCATCATGACATCAGTTCGCGCGCCAACCCGCCGCGCCATCGTCGCCGGCATGATTGGCGCCGGCGCCTCGCTTGCGATGCCGGCAGCACCGGTGCGCGCGGCGTCGGGACCGCCGCCATTCGGCACCATCCGGCATCAGTTCACGCAGGTTCAAGGCGCCCGCCCGGTGCCGCCGGTCGCGATTCCCGCGCTCGCCGGCGGCGCGCTCGATCTCACCTCGTTCAAAGGCAAGCTGGTGCTGGTGAACTTCTGGGCCACATGGTGCGCGGCGTGCCGGACCGAGTTGCCGATGCTGGACCGGCTCGCCGCCAGCGGCCGCAATGATCTTGCAGTCGTCGCGATCAGCACCGATCGCAACCGCGCGCTGGTGCCGCCCTACGTCAAGCAGTTCAAGCTGCGCCGCCTCGCGATCGGCTTCGATCCCGGCGGCCTCGTCTCGCGCGTCGATGCCGCCGAACTCGACACGCCATTCGCGCTCTACGGCATGCCGATCTCTTTCCTGATCGGCGTCAGCGGACAGGTCGAGGGTTATATGACGGGAGAGGCGGACTGGCTGTCCGCGGAGGCGGGGCAGTTGTTTGATTATTATGCGGGCGGTGCCCGGTAAGCTCGGCTACGGCAGCTTGTCATATCCTTCCGACAACCCGTTCAGGCTGAGCGGAAAGCCGATACCTTCCTCGGGCGTCTCGAAGATGATGAACGTCGCGGTCTTCGCGTTCTTCAACTGCCCGAGCAGTTTGTCGTCCATCACGACCTCAGCGACGCAGCCGTTAGGCAGGCAGCGGACAAATCCGGCGCGGCCGACGTCCTGGTTGTCGAGCTTGAGGCCGAGGCCGGACGGCAGTAGCACGCCGAGCGGGGCGACCACGCGCATCAGGCGGCTCTTCTGGTCGGCGGTCTTGAGCACGATCACGGTCAGGCCGGCGTTGGAGCGGTCTTCCGCTACCACGCTCTGGATCAGCGCGCATTGCTCGGCCTGGGCGCCGGGCGGGGTGTCGCAGCGGATCTGCCAGTCGCCATGGACCGAGCGCACCGCGCCTTGCGCGTTCGCGGCCTGGGTCAGGCCGAGACTGAGGGCTAGAAACAGCAGTCCGCCAAGCCAGCCGGCCTTTCGTCCTGCCTGAATGTTCGAAGCGCCCATCCGGGTCGATCCTTTGATTGTTCGGTCGGTCCAGCCGTCGAGGCCGCCGGTAGCACGCATCAGTCGACTGATACCGCAATAGGGCGCCTTGAAGGCGATGTTGAAGCCATTCCCGCGCCGGATTGGGGCGGCCCGCAGCGAATCAGGTTCCTGTGGGCTGCCCTGCCTGTGCGTACATCCGGTAATCCCCCTGTCAACTGCGTGCCGCCATGTTTCGGCGACTTTTGCTTGATTCTGCGGGAAAAATCGCAAGCGGCAGGTTCATCGCAGGCGCATGGCTTTCGGCCCTACTACTGCATTGCGAGCGCCTGCGAATTATGGTTTGAGAGGCTGGATTTCGACGCGTTCTAGCGATCTGGCTCCCGTACCCACCTTGACTCAGAGACGGGTATGTCCGGAAGGCCATTAGTCAGGGCGGATCGTGCTGCATTTCCGGTCACGTGCCGGAGGTGTTTTGGGGAATTATCAAGGGAGCGCGAACGGCATGAAGATGTCGATTGGCCGGTTGGGCAGGCAGTTGCTGGGTTTGGCGGTGGCGGGGTTGGCGTCAGTCGCCGCGGGATCGGCCTCCGCCGAGATGGGACAGCCGGCGCCGTGGGAGCACACGCTGCAGGAAGCCGCGACCCCGGTGATGGAGAACATCATCTGGTTCCACAATTTCCTTCTGGTGCTGATCACCGTGATCACGCTGTTCGTGCTGGCGCTGCTGATCATCGTGGTGGTCAAGTTCAACGCCAAGGCCAACCCGGTCCCCTCCCGGACCACGCACAACACCCTGATCGAAGTGGCCTGGACGCTGATCCCGGTCCTGATCCTGGTCGGCATCGCGGTGCCGTCGTTCCGCCTGCTGTTCCTGGAGCTCGACGTGCCGAAGCCGGACCTCACCGTGAAGGTCACCGGCAAGCAGTGGTACTGGTCGTACGCCTACCCGGATAACGGCAAGTTCGAATTCGACTCGCTGCTCGACAAGGACAAGCAGCCCCGTCTGCTCGGCGTCGACAACGAGATGGTGGTCCCGGTCAACAAGGTGGTGCGGATCCAGACCACCGGCGCCGACGTGATCCACTCCTTCGCGGTGCCGGCCTTCGGCGTCAAGATCGACTCGGTCCCCGGCCGCCTCAACGAGAGCTGGTTCAAGGCGACCAAGACCGGTGTGTTCTATGGCCAGTGCTCGGAACTCTGCGGCAAGGACCATGCCTTCATGCCGATCGCGGTGCGGGTCGTCAGCGACCAGGAATTCGCGACCTGGGTTGAGGGGGCGAAGAAGAAGTTTGCGACCAACCCGGCGAATTCCTACGCCTCGGCTGGTCAGGCGGCGCAGTAAGCCTCAAGGCTTACGGCGCTGGTGGAATAAGGGCGACGGGACCGCAAGGTCCGAGAGGGACTGCAAGGCAGGATTTTGAACATGGCGACAGGCGCAGCGACACACGACGATCACGCCCATGATGATCACGCCCACCATCCGACCGGATGGCGGCGCTATCTCTACTCCACGAACCACAAGGATATCGGTACGATGTACCTTATCTTTGCGGTGATCGCGGGCATCATCGGCGCCGCGATGTCGATCGCGATCCGTGCCGAGTTGATGTATCCGGGCATCCAGATATTCCACGAGACGCACACCTATAACGTGTTCGTGACCTCGCACGGCCTGATCATGATCTTCTTCATGGTCATGCCGGCGATGATCGGCGGGTTCGGCAACTGGATGGTGCCGCTGATGATCGGCGCGCCGGACATGGCGTTCCCGCGCATGAACAACATCTCGTTCTGGCTGCTGCCGGCCTCGTTCGCGCTGCTGCTGATGTCGACCTTCGTCGAGGGTGAGCCGGGTGCCAACGGCGTCGGCGCGGGCTGGACCATCTACGCGCCGCTGTCGACCTCGGGCCATCCGGGCCCGGCGGTCGATTTCGCGATCCTGTCGCTGCATCTCGCCGGTGCGTCGTCGATCCTCGGCGCCATCAACTTCATCACCACGATCTTCAACATGCGCGCGCCGGGAATGACCCTGCACAAGATGCCGCTGTTCGTGTGGTCGATCCTGGTGACGGTGTTCCTGCTGCTGCTGTCGCTGCCGGTGCTCGCCGGCGCGATTACCATGCTGCTGACCGACCGCAATTTCGGAACCGCCTTCTTTGCCGCCGACGGCGGCGGCGACCCGGTGCTGTTCCAGCATCTGTTCTGGTTCTTCGGCCACCCCGAAGTGTACATCCTGATCCTGCCCGCCTTCGGCATGGTCAGCCAGATCGTCTCCACCTTCTCGCGCAAGCCGGTGTTCGGCTATCTCGGCATGGCCTACGCCATGGTCGCGATCGGCGGCATCGGCTTCGTGGTGTGGGCGCACCACATGTACACCGTCGGCATGTCGTCGGCGACGCAGGCCTATTTCGTCGCCGCCACGATGGTGATCGCGGTGCCGACCGGCGTGAAGATCTTCTCCTGGATCGCCACGATGTGGGGCGGCTCGATCGAGTTCAAGGCGCCGATGATCTGGGCGATCGGCTTCATCTTCCTGTTCACGGTCGGCGGCGTCACCGGCGTGGTGCTGGCCAATGCCGGCGTCGACCGTGTGCTGCAGGACACCTACTACGTGGTGGCGCACTTCCACTACGTGCTGTCGCTCGGTGCCGTGTTCGGCATCTTCGCCGGCTGGTACTACTGGTTCCCGAAGATGTTCGGCTACATGTACTCGGAGACCATCGCCAAGGCGCACTTCTGGTTCACCTTCATCGGCGTCAACCTGGTGTTCTTCCCGCAGCACTTCCTCGGCCTGTCGGGCATGCCGCGCCGCTATGTCGACTATCCGGATGCGTTCGCCGGCTGGAACCTGATCTCCTCCTGGGGCTCCTACATCTCCGGCATCGGCGTGCTGATCTTCATCTACGGCGTGATCGATGCCTTCGTCCGCAAGGAGCAGGCCGCGAACAATCCGTGGGGGGCGGGTGCGACCACGCTGGAGTGGACGCTGACCTCGCCGCCGCCGTTCCACCAGTTCGAAGTGCTGCCGCGCGTGCAGTAAATCCAAAGACGGTGCGGCGCACTCAAGAGTGCGCCGTGCTCTTTATAGAAGCGGGACCTGATCTTGTCGGTTGTCGATCACAATGCCATCGAGTTGCCCCGGATCTCCGAGGCCGAAGTGGGCGATTACATCGCGCTGTTGAAGCCGCGCGTGATGTCGCTGGTGATCTTCACCGCGCTGGTCGGGCTGATGATCGCGCCTGTGCATGTGCATCCGGTGCTGGCCTTCACCTCGATCCTGTGCATCGCGGTCGGCGCCGGCGCCTCCGGCGCGCTCAACATGGCCTATGAGAACGACGTCGACGCGTTGATGACGCGCACCGCCAACCGGCCGATCCCGCGCGGCCGCATCACCCCGACCGAGGCGGCCGCATTCGGCATCACGCTCGCCTTCTTCTCGGTGATGACGCTCGGCATCCTGGTCAACTGGGTGGCGGGCGCGCTGCTCGCCTTCACCATCTTCTTCTATGCCGTGGTCTACACGATGTGGCTGAAGCGCTGGACCGCGCAGAACATCGTGATCGGCGGCGCCGCCGGCGCGCTGCCGCCGGTGGTGGCCTGGGCGGCCGCGACCGGCACGCTCTCGGTCGAGCCGATCCTGCTGTTCCTGATCATCTTCTTCTGGACCCCGCCGCATTTCTGGGCGCTGGCGCTGTTCCGCAGCGACGACTATGCGCGCGCCGGCATTCCGATGCTGCCGGTCGTCGCCGGTCCCGACGCGACCCGCCTGCAGATCCTGCTCTACACCATCGTGCTGGTCGCGGTGGCGCTGGCGCCGTGGCCGCTCGGCTATTTCGACGCGATCTACGGCGTCACCTCGCTGGTCTTGGGCGCCGGCATGCTGTGGCTCGCCATCGAGGTCTATCGCCGCCGCGAGGGCGTTGCGGCCAACCGCGCCACCCGCCGGCTGTTCGCGTTCTCGATCCTTTATCTGTTCGCGCTGTTTGCCGTCCTCCTCGCCGAGGTCGTGGTCCGCGCGATTGCGCCTGTCTTGATCGGATAGGGAACGCCGGGGGGCGAGATGGGGGCGCATGGGACATCAATGGACGAGAAACGCGAACCAGACGGAATCGTCCTCACCGAGGCGCAGCTCAGGAGCCGGCGCCAGCGCTCGATCGCCATTGCGCTCGCGCTCGGCGTCATGGTCCTGCTGTTCTTCGCGGTCACCATCGTCAAGGGGCCAGGCGTGCTGGTGCGGCCGCTGTGAGTGAGATGGCAAACCAGCCGACACCGGATGGCCCGCAGGGCGAGCGCGCCAAGGTCACGCGCCGCACGCTGTCGCGCGATGCAATGGTGGCGTCGATCTGCGGCTTCGTCGTGGTGCTGATGTTAGGGGCGTCCTACGCGGCGGTGCCGTTCTACAACTGGTTCTGCCGCACCACCGGCTTCAACGGCACCACCCAGGTCGCGACCTCGGCGCCTTCGGATGCGCCGCTCGAGCGCACCATCACCGTCAGTTTCGATTCCAACGTCGCACCGGGCCTGCCCTGGAAGTTCGAGCCGGAGCAGAACAATATCGACGTCAAGATCGGCCAGGTCGTCACTGTCTATTACACCGTGACCAACCAGTCGGCCCGCACCACCACGGCTCAGGCGTCCTACAACGTCGCGCCGCTGACGGTCGGCGCCTATTTCCAGAAGATCAACTGCTTCTGCTTCACGGAACAGACCTTGGCGCCCGGCGAAAAGCGCGAGATGGCCGTCGTATTCTATGTCGATCCGGCGCTGGCCAAGGACAGCGAGAACGACACGCTGAAGACGATCACTTTGTCCTACACCTTCTTCCCCGTGCGCGACGCCGCGCCGAAGCCCGTGGCGGCGGGCGAGGCGGAGCAGCGCAAGGGCGGCTAGTTCTGGAATTAAAGACTTAAGACGTGCCTCGCGGCACGCGAATGGAGAGACGGCAATGGCTGAGGCGCAAGTCAAGCATCACGACTATCATCTCGTCGACCCGAGCCCGTGGCCGGTGGTCGGCTCGATCTCGGCCTTCATCATGGCGGTGGGCGCGATCGGCTGGATGCACCACATGTATTCGGCCGCCCCGATCGTGTTCGGGGTCGGCACCATCGGCGTGCTCTACACCATGGCGAGCTGGTGGGGCGACGTGATCAAGGAAGCCCAGTACAAGGGCGACCACACCCGCGTGGTGCAGATCAGCCATCGCTACGGCATGATCCTGTTCATCGCCTCCGAGGTGATGTTCTTTGTCGCCTGGTTCTGGGCCTTCTTCAATTCGGCTCTGTTCCCGGCCGATGCGGTGCACGCCACCCGCGACGCGGTGTTCGGCTGCGGCGCCGGCACGGCGATGGGCGCTTGCTCCGTTCCCGGCACCTGGCCGCCGCACGGCATCGAGACCTTCGATCCCTGGCATCTGCCGCTGCTCAACACGCTGCTGCTGCTGACCTCCGGCACCACCGTCACCTGGGCGCACCATGCGCTGCTGGAGAACGACCGCCAGGGCCTCAAGCAGGGCCTGATCCTCACCGTGATCCTCGGCGCCCTTTTCACCTGCGTGCAGGCCTATGAATACGCCCACGCGACGTTCTCGTTCGGCGGCAACGTCTACGGCTCGACCTTCTTCATGGCGACCGGGTTCCACGGCTTCCACGTGCTGGTCGGCACCATCTTCCTGCTGGTCTGCCTGATCCGCGCCTATGCCGGTCACTTCACGCCGAAGCAGCACCTCGGCTTCGAGTTCGCCGCCTGGTACTGGCACTTCGTCGACGTGGTCTGGCTGTTCCTGTTCATCTGCATCTACGTCTGGGGCCGCGGCGCCGAGGCGATGGCCCACGGCGCGCACTAATCACAAGCCGACGTGCTAAGAGGGGGCGGCCGGATGGCCGCCCCCTTGCTTTTGAAGAGACCCGATGACCGATACCCCGCCCACTGTGACCGAGAGCGCGCTGCGCGGCATCGCCTGCCGCTGCCCGCGCTGCGGCAAGGGCAAGCTCTATTCCGGCTTCCTGACGCTGGCGCCGCGCTGCCAGGCCTGCGGCCTCGACTTCGCCTTCATCGATGCCGGCGACGGGCCGGCAATCTTCGTCATCATGCTGGCCGGCGCCATCGTGGTCGCCGCGGCGCTGATCGTCGAGGTGAAGTACCAGCCGCCGTTCTGGGTCCATGCCGCGCTGTGGCTGCCGCTGATCGTGGTGACCACGATCCTGCCGCTCCGTTCCATGAAGGCGCTGCTGATCGCGCTGCAATTCCACCACAAGGCCGCCGAAGGCCAGTTGATCGAGCGCGACCCGAAATGAATGATACCACCACGCGCCGGCCGAGCGCGGCCGGCTTCGGCATTTTCACGTTGATCCTGATCGCGGTGTGCATCGCGCTTGGTGTCTGGCAATTGCAGCGCAGGGTCGAGAAGCATACGCTGATCGCAGCGCTCGACACGCGGCTCGCCGCCCCGACCGCGGCGCTGCCGCCGCCGTCGGCATGGTCGACGCTGAGCTCAGCGAAAGACGAATTCCGCCGCGTCACCTTGACCGCGACCTACGCGGAACAGCCGGATGCGATGGTGTTCAGCTCCGGCTCCGCGGTGCGCGACGACATCAGCGGACCCGGCACCTGGGCGTTCCTGCCGACAAAACTCACCAGCGGCGAGACCGTCGTGGTCAACGCCGGCTTTGTCCAGAACACGATGCAGGACCGCGCCGTCGAGGATCGCGTCGCCGGCCGCCTGGTCACCGGCGCGCCGGTCGAACTCACCGGCTATATCCGCTTTCCGGAGCCGCCGGGCCGGCTGACGCCCAAGGAAGATCCGTCGAAGCGGCTATGGTTCGTGCGCGATCACCGCGCGATGGCGCAAGCGCTCGGCTGGGGTGAGGTCGCGCCGTTCTACATCGACCTTGAGACGCCGGTGCCGGAGAGCGGCACGCCGAAGCCCGGGCCGCTCAAGGTGCGGCTCAAGGACGACCACATGCAATACGCCATCACCTGGTTCTCGCTCGCTGCCGCGGTCACGATCGCCTTCGGCCTGTGGTGGCGCGGCCAGCGGCGCAGGGCGGGTTGAGGGAAGGCGCCAACTGAGAGCGCGCCGCCGGAAGGGCGACGCGCTTTCGAAAATTACCTTTCGCGGCGATCCTCAATGGCCGGCATGAACGGGGCCGCCGAGCTTGACCTTGCGCAAGGTCAGCGCCAGCGGGATGGCCGAGAGCGAGATCAGCATCAGCACCCAGAACGCATCCATGTAGGACAGGAACGATGCCTGGGTCTGCACCTGCTGCCCGATCCACTGGATCGCCTGTTGGTGCGCTTGTGCCAGCGAATTGCCTTGGGCGACGAAGAAGTCGGTGACCTGGTGCAGCGTGTCCTGGTATTGCGGGCTCGACGGCGTCACCTGCTCGACCAGTCGGCTCTGGTGGAATTGCTGGCGATGCGTCAGCACGTTGGACACGATCGAGACGCCGATCGAGCCGCCGGTGTTGCGCGCCGCGTTGATCAGCGCGGAGGCCTGGTCGGTCTTGTCGGGCGGGATGCCATCATAGGACGCCGCCATGATCGGCACGAAGATCAAGGGCAGGCCGACGCCGATCAGCATGCGCGAGCGCGCCATGAACCAGAAGCCGAGATCGCCATAGACGTTGGTCATGCTGTACATCGAGGCCGCGATCACCAGCGCGCCGAGCACGATCAGATATTTCGGCTGCACCTTGGCGGCGAGCCGGCCGACCACAAACATCATCGCCATGGTGACGAGGCCGCCGGGCGAGAGCACGAGGCCGGCCCAGGTCGCGGTGTAGCCGAAATCCTGCTGCACCAGCTGCGGCAAAAATTGCGTGGTCGCAAGCAGGATGGCGCCGGTCGCCAGCATCACCAGGAAGCAGGCGCCGAACTGCCGGGTCGCCACCATCCGCAGGTCGATCATCGGATTGCGCCGGGTCATCTCCCACGGGATCATCAGCACGAATGCCGCGGCGCAGATCGCCGCTGATGTGACGATGAAGAGCGAGCCGAACCAGTCGTCCTCGAGTCCGCGGTCGAGCATCACTTCGAGCGCGCCGAGGAAGGTCGCGACCAGCGCGAAGCCGATGATATCGAAGCCGGCCTCCTGCCGTTGCGGCTCGGCCTTCTTTGCAGGCTCCTGCAGCACCGCCGCGATCAGGGCGGTCGCAAACGCGCCGACCGGCGCGTTGATCAGGAAGCACCAGTGCCAGGACAGATTGTCGGACAGCCAGCCGCCGAGCGTCGGCCCGACCACCGGCGCCACCACCACGGCGATGCCGAACACCGCAAACGCTTGCCCGCGCTTGGCCGGCGGAAACGCATCCGCGAGGATCGACTGCGCCACCGGCACCATGCCGCCGCCGCCGAGGCCTTGCAGGATGCGGAACAGCAGCAGCGCGTTCAGACTCGAGGCGAAGCCGCACAGGATCGAAGACACCGTGAAGATGCCGAGGCAGATCAGGAAGAACCGCTTGCGCCCCAGCATCCTGGCGAGAAAGCTGGACGCGGTCAGGATGATGGCGTTGGAGACCAGATAGGAGGTGACCACCCAGGAGGCCTCGTCCTCGCTCACCCCCATGCCGCCGGCGATGTAGGGCAGCGCGACGTTGGCGATGGTGGTGTCGAGCACCTCCATGAAGCTCGCGAGCGCAACCACGATGGCGATCAGCCACGGATTGACGCTGACCGCCGGAACCGGAATGCCTTTGGCGTCGATCACTGCGGCACTCATCACAGCCTCCCGAGATTGAGCTTCTCAAGACGCTCGAGCAGCGACGGCGTCGCATCGATCCGCACCGTCGGCACCACCGACATGCCCGGGCCGAGCGCGACATCGGTCGGCGGATTGTCCATCACGATCTTCACCGGCACGCGCTGCACGATCTTGACGTAATTGCCGGTGGCGTTCTGCGCTGGCAGCAGCGAGAACGCGGTCCCGGAGCCGGGCTGCACGCTCTCGACATGGCCCTTGATCGTGCGTCCGGGATAGGCGTCGATCTTCAGCGTCACCTTCTCGCCAGGCCGCATCTTGTTGAGCTGGATCTCCTTGAAGTTCGCGGTGACCCAGGTCTGGTCGGGCACGAACATGGTCAGGTTGGTGCCTGCCTGCGCGAACTGGCCGACGGCAGCCGAGAGGTTGACGACGCGGCCCGGCTGCGCGGCGGTTACCGTCGTGTAGGATAGATTGAGCTGTGCCTGGTCGCGCTGCGCCTCGGCCTGGGCGAGATTGGCAACCGCGCTCTTGCGCTGCGCTTTCAGCGATTCGACCTGCCGCTGCGCGAGGTTGAGGGTCGCCTGCGCGCTCAGCAGCGCGGCCTGCTGCTGATGCAACTGCGAGGTGTACTGCTCGGAATTCTGCACCGTGCCGTAGCCGGTCTGCTCCAGATGCTGGAAGCGCGTCGCCTGCTGCTGGGCGAACACCAGCGCCGCCTGCGCCTGGTCCACTTGGGCCTGGTTGGCGGCGATCTGCGCCTGCTGCACATCGAGCTGTGCGTCGACATTCTCGATGCTGGCCCGCGCGGCCGCGACCTGCGCCTCGGCCTGCGCCAGCGCGACGCGATAGTCGCGGTCGTCGAGGCGGGCGATCACGTCGCCTGCTGTGACATGCTGGTTGTCGGTGACCGGAACGGCCGTGATGTAGCCGGAGACTTTTGGGGCGAGCGCGGATTGCCGTGCTGCGATGAAGGCGTCGTCGGTGGATTCGAAATGTCCGGCGTAATCCATGTAGAGGGTGCCGCCGCCGATCGCAGCAGCGAGCAGCACGGCGCCGATCGCGGAGACGACCGGACGGCGGCGCAGGAAACTGCGCCGCGGCGCCTTGCCGGTAACCTCCGGTGGGACTGTTTCCTGCGGCGCGGGCTGCTTGCCGGCCGGACCTTCCGGCGAGGGAGCCTTCGCGGTGATCTCCGGCCGGTCGGATTTGGCATCGGCTTCGTGCGGGGCCGGACCTGAGGGCGCGCCCTCGATGCCCGGATGCCCCTCCTGGTCGCGCTCCAAAACAGTGTCTTCGAACATGATGGCGGCTCCTGCTGTCCGGCGAGGTCCGTTCGGGCCTGCATAAAGGAACGAAACAGTTTCGTTTCTACGCGGCAAATAGTCCCGGGGCCGCGCAGCGTCAATAGAAACGGAACTGTACCGTTCTATTTACAACCAGATGTGATAGGGCTATATTGCGGGGCGTTGCCGGCGCGACCGGCCAATGGCACCCGGGTAGAGGCGATGACCACCAGTACCTTGAAGAAGCCGCGGGCTCCCAAGGCGAGGCCGGTCGAGGTGCGTGCCGGCCGGCCGCCGAAGGAGCTGGCCGGCGAGGTCGATGGGCGCATCCTGGATGCGGCGCGCGAGGTTTTTCTGCAGCGCGGGTTCGAGGGCGCGAGCATCGACGAGATCGCCGAGGCCGCGCGCTCCGGCAAGCGCACGATCTATGCGCGCTTCCGCGACAAACGGGCGCTGTTCACCGAGGTGGTGACGCGGGACATCCTGTCACGCATCGCCGAGTTCAAGGCGGATGCGCCGGTCGGCGCGACGGTCGAGGAGCGTCTCACCAGCGTCGCCTCGACCCTGCTGCATTGGGGCCTTGACGCCGACCGGATCGGACTGATGCGGCTCGCCATCGCGGAGGCGCATCGCTTTCCGGATCTTGCCGCCACCGTCAATCGCAGGGCGCGCGCGCTCGCCACCGAGCTCGGCGTTCACCTGCTGCGCGACCTGACGCAATCCGATGAACTCGGCAAGTTGCCCGCCTTCGCCCCGGAGCATCTGCCGACAACGGCGCGCCTGTTTCTCGACATCATCGCGGTGCCGATGCTGCTGCGGGCGCTGTTCGAGGTGGACCTGAAAGTGCTCGACCCCGAGATCGACGAGCACGTGGCGCGCGGTGTCGCGTTTTTCGTTGCCGCGTGCAGGAATGGTTTCTGACTCGAAACAGATTGATCTCTGGTTGATCTAGGAGTTGATCAAGAGATGATCCGAGAGAGGTCCGCTCACCAGGTTGTGAGCGCGGATCGTTGCAACTTCGTCACAGATCGCGGAAAAGAATGCAATTCGAGTGAGGCATGCTGTCGCACTCCTTCCTTCCATGGCAGAGATTTGGTCGCTCGCTTTTTGGGGTGACTTGCTTGTGGCAAGGGCAAAGGGGAATGGAAGTGCGTCGTTTTGCAATCGTTGGGGCTAGCCTGCTTTTCATCACGGGATTTGCCAGCGCGGCGTCAGCCGCTGACCTGCCGGAGCGTAGCTGGACCAAGGCTCCGCCATTGGTGGCTCCCGCGTTCAACTGGTCCGGATTCTACGCCGGCGTGAATCTGGGCGGCGGCTGGTATGATGGCGGGAATATCACCACCAGCAGCAATGTCGTTTCGATCGTCGGCCCCAACAACATCGTTCGTGTCCCCGTTTCGGACCGTAGCCAGGCGGGCATCACCGCTGGTGGACTGCTCGGATACAATTATCAGATCGACAGGGTCGTCCTCGGTGTGGAAGCCGACTTCAACTATGTCGACCTGAACTCTTCCCGGAGTGGAAGCACCACCGTCACTTTCATTGACGGCTCGACAGGAAGCTACAATTTTCAAAACACCAGCAAGATCGACTGGTTCGGCACCGTGCGGGGGCGCATCGGCTTTGTGCCGACCGAGCGCCTGCTGATCTATGCGACAGGCGGTCTGGCCTATGGCGAGGTGAAGACCAATATCGTCAATTCGGAAGCCTTTTCCACGGGCCTCTCGCGGCTCTGGCTTGGCAGCAACTCCGACGTCCGCGTCGGTTGGACCGCCGGCGCCGGCCTCGAATATGCCTTTACCGGCAACTGGACGCTGCGCGGCGAATACCTCTATGTCGATCTCGGCGGAAGCGGTACGACCGCGACATTCCAGGGCACGGATCCGGTGGAGAGCCAGATCCGTTACAATGCCAGCCGCGAGAACAGGTTCAGCATTGCTCGCGCTGCGTTGAGCTACAAGTTCTGACACCGGCCTGAGCAAAGGCCCTGCGTTCTCTCTCCCGCAAGCGGGAGAGATGAGGCGCGCATGCCAGATCGGTCCATTCCTTTCATGCTAGCGGCGGGACAGCCTCGGATTGGCGAGAGGCGGCTTGCTCGGTGCCTTTGCGCAGGCCGCCCAGCCATCGCCTGATGTCGTCGAGATAGATGTAGACGACCGGCGTCGTGAACAGCGTCATCAGCTGCGAGACGATCAACCCGCCGACGATCGCAAATCCCAGAGGCTGGCGCAGCTCCGAACCGGTTCCGGTGCCGATCATCAGCGGCACGCCGCCGAGCATCGCGCACATCGTCGTCATCAGGATCGGGCGGAAGCGGGCCTTGCAGGCCAGATAGACCGATCGCTCGGCGGAGAGGTGCTGGTGGCGTTCGGCCTCCAGCGCGAAGTCGATCAGCATGATGCCGTTCTTCTTCACGATGCCGATCAGCAGGATGATGCCGATCAGCCCGATCACGTCGAGGCCGAAGCCGAAGGCCCATAGCGCAAGCAGCGCGCCGAGGCCGGCGGAGGGCAGGGTGGAGAGGATCGTGACCGGATGGATCGTGCTTTCATAGAGCATCCCGAGGATCAGATAGACCGCGACGATCGCCGCAACGATCAGCATCGGCGTGCTGGCGAGCGCCGCCTGGAACGCCTGCGCATTGCCCTGGAAGCTGGTGGCAACGGTCGCGGGCATGTGCATATCGGCGGTCGCCTTCTGGATGGCGGCGACCGCCGTTCCGACCGCCGCGCCCGGCGCGAGATTGAAGCTCAGTGTCACCGACGGGAACTGGCTCTGATGGTTCACGGCGAGCGGCGCGGTGCCGTAATCGATGCTGGCGATCTGGCTCAGCGGCACCATCGATCCGGCGGACGAACGGATATAGATGCGGTTGAGCGCATAGGGGCCGAGCTGGAACGACGGATCGACCTCGAGGATCACGTAATAGGTGTTGAGCGCCGTGAACAGCTGCGCGACATGGCGTTGGCCAAATGAATCATAGAGCGTGTTGTCGACCGCTGCCGGATCGATGCCGAGGCGGGCGGCCGCGTCGCGGTCGATCTCGAGCTTGAGCTGGCGCGCGGCGTTGGCCTGGTCGGTGGCGACGTCGGCGAGCTCCGGCAGCGTCTTCAGCTTCTGATACAGTTTGCCGGCCCACAGATTGAGCTCGTCCTGGTTCACGTCGGTGAGCGTGTACTGATACTGCGTCTTGGACAGGCGGCTGGCGAGATTGATGTCCTGCGTCGCCTGCAGGAACACCGACATTCCCTTGATCTTCTGCAGCGCGGTGTCGAGCTGCCTGATCACCTGATCCGCGGAAGCAGAGCGCTCCGCTTTTGGCTTCAGCAGCACGAACAGGCGGCCATTGTTCTCGGTGACAGTCGGGCCACCCGGGCCGATATAGCCGGTCGCATTGGCCACCGCAGGGTTCTTCGCGATGATGTCGATGGCGCTGCGCTGCAAGGTTGCCATCTGCGCCGGCGAGACGTCAGCCGATGCCTCGGTGATGCCGGTGATCATGCCGGTGTCCTGTTGGGGAAAGAAGCCCTTGGGGATCGCGACAAAGAGCAGGCCGGTCACCACGATGCTGGCCAGCATGATCGACAGCGTCGTGGCCTTGAAGCGCAGCGCCACGGCGAGCAGCCGCTCATAGCCGGTCTCGATCGCGACAAAGCCGCGCTCGAGCGCACGCGACACCCGGCCGGCGCCGGCGCCTTGGTTCGGCGACAGCAGATAGGCGCACATCATCGGCGTCAACGTCACCGAGACGACGACCGACACCAGGATGGCGACGCACACCGTCACCGCGAATTCCTGGAACATGCGGCCGATCACGCCGCCCATCATCAGGAGCGGAATGAACACCGCAACCAGCGAGACCGAGATCGAGATGATGGTGAAGGCGATCTCGCCCGCCCCCTTCAGCGTCGCCTGCATCGGGGAGAGGCCCTCCTCGATGTGCCGGGAGATGTTCTCGATCATCACGATGGCGTCGTCGACGACGAAGCCGACCGCGATCGACAGGCCCATCAGCGAGAGATTGTCGAGGCTGTAATTGAGCAGGTACATCACGCCGAACGTGCCGATCAGCGAGATCGGGACCGAGACGGCGGGGATGATGGTCGCCCACAGATTGCGCAGGAACAGGAAGATCACGCCGACCACCAGCGCGATGGTCAACAGCAGGGTGAACTGCACGTCGGCGACGCTGGCGCGGATGGTCTGCGTGCGGTCGGACGCGATCTGGACCTTGATGTCGGACGGCAGGCCCGAGACCAGCTGCGGCAGCAGCTTCTTGATGCCGTCCACCGTGCTGATCACGTTGGCGCCGGGCTGGCGCTGGATCGCGAGGATGACGGCGGGCTTGTCGTTGTACCAGCCGTGCAGCGTGACGTCTTCCGCGGCGACGATGGCCTGGCCGACGTCGCGCAGGCGCACCGGCGCGCCGTTGCGATAGGCGATGATCAGATCGTCATACTTGCTCGCGACCAGCACCTGGTCGTTGGTGGCAAGCGTGTAGGCCTGCTGATTGCCGTAGAGCACGCCCTTGGGCTGGTTCACGGTGATGTTGCCGAGCGTGGTGCGCAATTGCTCGAGGTCGAGGCCCGCGGCGGCGAGCTTGGCCGGATTGACCTGCACCCGGATCGACGGCTTCTGCATGCCGCCGATCGTCACCAGCGCGACGCCGGGCACCTGCGACAGTTTCTGGGCCAGGATGCTGTCGGCGTAATCGTCGACCTTGGTCAGCGGCTCGGTGTCCGACGTCAGCGCGATCAGCAGCACCGGCACGTCGGCTGGGTTGACCTTGTGGAAGGTCGGTGGCGACGGCATGGTCTTGGGCAGTTGCCCGGCTGCGGCATTGATCGCGGTCTGCACGTCCTGCGCGGCCGAATCGACGCTGCGGTTCAGGGCGAATTGCAGCGTGATCTGAGTGTTGCCGAGCCCGCTGCTCGAGCTCATGCCGGTCAGGCCCGCGATCTGTCCGAACTGCCGCTCCAGCGGCGTCGCGACCGAGGAGGCCATGGTCTGCGGGTCGGCGCCGGGCAGCTGCGCCGTCACCTGGATGGTCGGGGTGTCCACCGTCGGCAGCGCCGAGACCGGCAGCCGCACAAAGGCGACCATGCCGACCAGCGTGATCGCGATGGCGAGGAAGGCGGTTGCGACCGGCCTGCGAATAAAACCTTCGGAGATATTCATGGCAGCATGCCTGCGCTTGCGGTGGTCGCGTTCTGGACCAGGTCCTTCTTGTCGTCGGGCACGATCTCGGCGGTCGCCCCCGGACTGAGCCGGTACTGGCCGGCGGTGACGACGGTCTCGCCTGCCGCGAGGCCCTGCTCGATCAGGACCTGTCCCTCACGCGATTGACCGGTTGTGACATTGCGCACGCTGACGACGTTGTTGGGGCCGACCACATAGGCGAAGGCCCCGCTTGGACCCTGCAGCACCGCCGTCAGCGGCACAGTGAGCGCGTTGTGGCTGACAGCAACGGTCAGATGGACGTTGACGAAGTTGCCGGGCCACAGCATGCGGCCGGCGTTGGGGAAGGACGCCTTCAGCCGCACCGTGCCGGTCGAACTGTCGACCTGGTTGTCAATCAGCATCAGGCTGCCGTGGTCGAGCTTCTGCTGGTCCTTGGCATCATAGACATCGACTGACACCATCCCGGATGCGAGCGCCTGCTGCACCCGCGGGATGTCGGCGGACGGCAGCGTGAAGATCACCGCGATCGGCTGCAGCTGGGTCAGGACCACGAGCCCGTTGAGGTCGGACGGCTGCACGATGTTGCCGGGATCGATGCGGCGGATGCCGGTGACGCCGTCGAACGGCGCGGTGATGGTGGTGAAGCTCAGCTGTGTCTGCGCGGCCTCCAGCGCCGCCTTGTCGAGCGCGACCGTGCCCTCGCCCTGCGAGACCAGCGAATTCTGGGTATCGAGCAGCTGCTGGGTGGCAAAGCCGCGGTTGGCGAGCGGCTGGGTTCGCGAAAGGTTGGTCCTGGCGTTCTTCAGGCTGGCCTCGTCGCGGGCCAGCGCGGCCTCGGCCTGATCGACCTGGGCCTCATAGACCCGCGGGTCGATCTTGGCGAGCACGTCGCCGCGCTTCACCTGCTTGCCCTCGACAAAGTCGACGCTGTCGAGCGTGCCCTGCACCTGGGTGCGGATCGTCGCGGTGTTGATCGGCGTCACCGTGCCGAGCCCTTCGAGCACGATCGGCACGTCGTGCTGCAGGACCTTGGCCGCCGTCACCGGAACGGCTGGTGTGGCCGCCTTGGCCTGGGCCGCCGCGGGCACGTGATCTGTGCGGCCGTCGCGCAGGTGCACGAGATACGCGCCGGCGCCGATTGCGGCGGCGATCGCCAGACAAGCGCTGGTGATCATGAGGGCCTTCGGTGTCATAGGTCGCCAACTCCATCTTTTGTCCGGCGGCTGATCGTTGCGACCAGCTCGAGAACGAAGGTTTCAGTGACGCTCGCTGCCGCGCCCGCACCGCGGCCGGCCGTCAGGTCGAGTGTGATGATGCGTGCGTCGAGGTCGGCTGAGCGCAGCGCGCCGATGAGATTGCCGCGCAGCTCCTCATCGCCGTCGCGGCGAATGACAAGCCGCAGCGCCGTGACCGTGGGCACGATGCGAAACGGCAGCGCGCCGCAGGGGACGTCGATCGCGACGATGCCGCCGCACGGCAATTCGCCCTGCAGCGCCAGTTCGAGCATGCTGCGCGCGACCGGCCCTTCGCCGAGCAGGATCAGCTGGCGCGGCGTCATGCCGGAGCGGCTGAGCGCGGCCGCAACGCCGCTCAGGATGTCGGCATAGCCCGGTTCACCCAGCATGATCGGCAACCACGTCGCAAGCGGCGTCAGCGCCCGCCAGCGCGCGAAGGTTTCGGGGATGGCGACAGCCGGTGCGTCCGGTGTGACCAGGACACCGACCAGCACGCTCGCAGGGGTGCGAACCGGTCTTGCGGGAACTGCGCTGTGCAGGATCTCGGACATGCCCGGAAGCTGGGCCTCGCCGCGATATTATTCAAATGAATTGTCTTTATTCACCAATTCATTTCGTGCATGATGGGTATATGCGGCTGCGCAATCTCGACCTCAATTTGCTCCTGGTGTTCGACGCAGTGATGCGCGAGCGCAGCGCTGTGCGCGCGGCCAGCGCGCTTGCCCTCAGCCAGCCGGCGGTCAGCCACGCACTGAACCGGCTGCGTCACGCGCTCAAGGACAGGCTGTTCGTCCGCACGCCATCCGGCATGCTGCCGACGCCGCGCGCGGAGGCGCTGGCGCTGCCGATCCGCAAGGCGCTCAACGAGTTGCAGCTCGCGGTCGAGGGCGATCAGTTCGATCCGGCGCAGGCGAACCGGCGCTTCACCATCGCGGTGAACAATTATGCCGCGGTGGTCGCGGTCGGGCTGATCCTCGCGGCCGCGCGGGCGCAGGCGCCGAAGGTGCGGCTGACGCTGCTGCCGAGTGGCACCTTGAATCTTGCCGACCGGCTCGACCGCGGAGAGCTCGATCTCGCGATCTCCTCACGCGCGCTTGAGAGCGAGCGCTTTGCCTCGCAGCGCTTGATCGAGGACCGCTTCGTCGCGGTGCTGAGGGCCGGGCATCCGGCCTTGAGGAAGAAGCTGACCGCCGAGCTGCTGGCCGGCCTGCCGCATCTTGCGATCACCTCCAGCGGCGAGAATCTGGACTTCGTCGACGCCTGGCTGCAGGCCCGCAATGCCGAGCGGACCATTGCCGCCGATGTCCCCTATCTGTCCGCCGGCGCGGTCCTGGTGCAATCCAACATGGTTGCGATCCTGGGGCGAAAGCTCGCGCTCGAATTCCGCCGCGCCTATCCGATCGAGATGCGCGAATTGCCGTTCGACGCAGCGAAGCTGCAGAGCGTCATGAGCTGGCACCGCCGCTTCGACGATATGCCGGCGCACCGCTGGCTGAGAGACACCATCGTTGCTGCCACGGCCGGCATTTGAGATCGCTGCCTTGCGGCAGGCCAGCGGTCAACCCGGCGCGCGCTCGACGGCATGCCGCAGCCACACCATGCCGCCCTCCAGCGTCTCGCAATGGGTGAGCCGCAGCGACTGCCCGGCGCCGGGCCGGTCGCCTTCCGGGCCATGATAGTCGACGATGCCTTGCGATCCGGCGACGCCGTCGACCGCCGGATGGATCAGCGTGCTGAACTCGTCGATCAGCCTGTGCTTGAGGAAGGCGCCGTTGATCCCGCCGCCGCCTTCGAGCAGCAGCGTCCTGGCGCCGAACAGGGCGGCAAGCTGCGCCATCGCGCTCGCCAGATCATCGCCCTGCGCGCCGGCAAAGAGGTAGGACGCGCCGTCCTCGCGCAGTTCGGCGAGATGGGCATCGGAAACCTGTTCGCCGAGCACCGCGACGGCGTGATCGCCGCCGACATTGTCCTTGCCGAAATGCACGCGGCCCGACGGATCGATGCCGATCGCGAGCTTGCGGCCATCGCGATGGCCGAGATGCGGCTCGCGCGACAGTTTCGGTGCGTTGGCGATGTGCCGCTGCGATCCCTTCGCCATCTCGTTCATGGTGACGCGACCGATGATCCATCCGTCGGCGTCGAATTCGTCATGGATCCGTTCGTAATGAGAGCGCAGCACGTCGGCGGGGATGCCGGCGGCGGGTTTGGTGAAGCGGCTGGGATGGAGCCGGCCGTCGATCGACGTGCCCATGTGGCAGATGATGTGGGGTCGCATAGGCTAACTCTTCGGTGGAGCGGCGCGGTGACAGCGCCGGGGGAGGGGCAAGCTCTGATTTAGAGTGGTCGAGCCACGTTCTCAATGCCGATAACGCGGCAGTGTTTGGTAACATGCCCGCCGAATGGAACCAGCCGTGCCGCTCCACGTCTCTCCTCACGTCTCCTTCGCGTATTGCTCGTAAAGCCGGGCTGCATTGTCCCAGCGAATGGCCTCCATGTAGACGTCGACATAGCGCGCCGCTGCAGCGCCGAAGTCCATGTGATAGGCGTGCTCATACATATCGAGCACCAGGACCGGGCGGCCGCCGGCGAGCGTCGTCGTGTGATCCGCGGCCCATTGGTTGACCAGCCGCTTGTCGCGGGGCGAGTAGGCGAGGATCACCCAACCGGAACCGCCACCTTCCGCCTTGCCCATCGCCGCGAATTCCGCCCGCCAGCGCTCCATGCTGCCGAAGTCGCGCGTGATCGCCTCGGCGAGCGTACCGCCCGGTTTGCCCGCGCCGCCGAGCCCATCGAAATAGACTTCATGCAGGATCATCGAGTTCGCTGCGATCAACTCCTCGCGCTTCAAGCCGTTGATCACGAAGTTCGGTGCCTTGGCGAAGTCGAGTTCGGCTAGCTGTGTGCCGATGGCGTTGAGCCGCTTCACCGCGCCGACGTAATTGTTCTCGTAGTGGCTGATGAGGATCTTCTCGGAGATGCCGCTGATCGATTTTGGATCGAACGACATCGGTTTTGCCTGATAGGACATGGCCCTGGCTCCTGTCTGCTGGTTGGTTTCGGCAGCGGCGCGGTTTGCACCCAGCACGACTGCCGATGCTGTGGCTACGCCGGCCGCGGCGATGAAGTTGCGGCGCTCTGTGTCGATGGTCATCGGCTCCTCCTGATGTTGAGCAATGCCGGTTCGCTTGGATCAAAGGTGCGAAAGTTCGATGCGTCAGGGCCGCGGCGCTATTCCTTCGAAAGCCCGACGATGGTCCGGAATCCCGAGATATCCTGCACCGAGAACGCGACGGGATCGCCGAAGCGGACCGCGTTGAACAGCAGGCCATCCTGAACCTTGAACGGTTCTGTCCGATCCGGTGACAGACGTATCCTGATCGTATCGTTGCGTTCGTCGATGCTGTCGACGACGCCGCGCAAGGTCTGGGTCGACGGCGGATGGATGGCAGCCGCCTCGGCCAACGCGACGACGGCTTGCTGGTTTTCGCTGACCTCGGTTGGTGCCGCGAGAGCCATCGCAGGCCAAAGTATGACAACGCACAGCGCCAAAGTTGATTTGGTCATGATCGTTCCTCGTTCGCTTCGATTTCGGTGTTTCGCTGAGGTTTCAGTTCTGTTCCTTGACCTGACCGCTGCTGTCGATCACGAGCCTCACGGGCTTGCCGTTCTTCATCGCCTTGGCCGTCATGCCTTCGGCCGTCGATTTGACGTCGCTGATGTCGGCGTAGCCGGCGGCCTGAAGTTTTGTGACGAGCTCGTCCTGGGTCATGGCATGGGCGGGCACGGCGGCGCCCGCGATCGCGAGCGCAAGGATCAGGTGAGAGAGTTTTCGCTTCTGCATGGTCGGTTCTCCTGGTTGTGTTGTGCTGCCCCAGGTTCTTGTGATGCGCGCCTGTCTCAGCTCAGATGATGCCCGCCAGGCGCAGCAGCACGCCCGCGCCGCAGGACGCGGCGAGGACGCTGAGCATCCCCACATTGAAGCGGAAGATCGCAATCGCGGCGGCCACCGACAGCGCAAGCGCCGGCCAGTCGATACTGCCTGGCACCGGCGCGTCGAACGACAGGCCAAGCCCGTGCACCGGGAAGGTTTGCCGAAACAGCGTGTGCAGCGCGAACCAGATCGAGAGGTTGAGGATCACGCCGACTACGGCGGCGGTGATCGCCGACAGCGCGCCGGCCAGCACCTTGTTGCCGCGCAGCGCTTCGATGTAGGGCGCGCCGACGAAGATCCACAGGAAGCATGGCGTGAAGGTGACCCATGTCGCGAGCAACCCGCCGAGCGTGGCGGCGAGCATCGGCGGCAGCCCGCTGGCCTCGCGGAACGCGGCCATGAAGCCCACGAACTGCACCACCATGATGAGCGGTCCGGGCGTGGTCTCGGCCATGCCGAGCCCGTCCAGCATCTCGCGCGGGCTGACCCAGTGGTAATATTCCGCGGCCTGCTGCGCGACATAAGCGAGCACGGCATAGGCCCCGCCGAATGTCACCATCGCCATCTTGCTGAAGAAGATCGCGATCTGGCTGAACACGTCGTTGGGGCCGAGCGCAATGAGAATCCCGAACACCGGAACCAGCCAGAGCGCGAGCCACACGGCGCCGACCCGCAAGGCGCGTGACGCGCTGGGCCGGACATGATCCGGCACCGCCTCGCCAAGCATGCTGTCGATCACGGCGGAATTCTTGCCGCCATGTTCGATGGCCGCAAATTCGCTCCGGCCCAGGCGTACCCCCACGAGGCCGGTGACAGCCGCTAATCCGATGATCAGCGGAAACGGCACCGCGAAGAAGAAGATCGCGACAAAGGCTGTCGCCGCGAGCGCGATCATCACCCGGTTGCGCAGCGCGCGCTTGCCGACCCGCACCACGGCCTGGATGACGATGGCAAGCACCGCTGCCTTCAGGCCGAAGAACAGCGCCTCGACAAACCCGACATTGCCGTACGCGGCATAGATATAGCTGAGGCCCATGATGGCGAAGATGCCGGGCAGGATGAACAGCCCGCCTGCCACGATGCCCCCGAGCGTCCGGTGCAGCAGCCAGCCGATATAGGTCGCCAACTGCTGCGCCTCCGGCCCCGGCAGCAGCATGCAGTAGTTGAGGGCGTGCAGGAAACGCCCCTCCGATATCCAGTTCTTCTCCTCGACCAGGATGCGATGCATCACCGCGATCTGGCCGGCCGGTCCGCCAAAGCTCAGGATGGCGACGCGCATCCACACCAGAAGCGCCTCGTTGAACGAGATGCCGTGGGCGTGCTCCTGTCCGCGCGCCTTTGGGTCCGCTGCGACGTCGGTCATGGCTTCACCTTGCTGGTCGGCCAATTGTGCGTTTCCCGGGTCGCGTCGCGGCACCATCGATAGAAGGCGTCGTAGAGCATAAGGCCGGCGCTCAATTGCTCGAGGTCGTCGTCGAACATGCGCGACAGGCCGAGCGAGGCGGCGAGCAATCCGGGCGCCTCCGGCGAAAGATCGAGCCGCGCGGTATCTGCGGCCCGCACCATGGTGGCGAGCCGCTCCAGCGCCGGCGTCGAGAGACCGAATTCCTTGACCATGATGTCGAAGGTGCAGAGTTCGCCGCGATGGCTCCAGAACACGTTCTCGATGTCGAACGGCGTGGCCCCAAAGCGTTCGGCGACAGCCTCGACCTCCGCTGATGCGACGAACAGGAATACGGCCGCGGGATCGACAAAGCGGCGGATCAGCCACGGACAGGCGATGCGGTCGATCTTCGGCCGTGATCGCGTCACCCAGACGGTACGGCCGCGCCCGTCGCGTTTCGGAATCTTGTCGGCGGGAACGGTGGGAAGCTCCGCCGTTTTCCAGCCGAGATGGCCGCCCTCGAGAACCTCGGCAGCAATGTTGCCGCATCGCAGCCAGGCGGCGGTGCCTTCGGCGAGCTTCTGCCCCTTTTGGCAGATGACGACCACGGACTGGCCGGAGAAGCGGGAAGCCCAGTCCTGGACGTCGCGATGGGAGTGTCTGATCGCGCCCGGGATCAGCTGCGGATCGGCGGCGAAATCCTCATCGAGGCGAACGTCGACGAGCGTCGGCGCCTTGGCGGTGCCGATGAGACGAGACAATTTTTCGGATGAGATCGATGTGTATGACGACATGGTGCGCCCTTGGTGAACAGGACGCGATTCTTGGGCATGTCGCCTCGCGGGGAGATCGCACATCCCCGTGGCTGCAATAAAAGACGAATGTCCGTTGCTGTCAACGGTCTTGCCGAAGCGGATTCATGAGCGATTGAAGCGGATCACCAAAAGTTCACCGTCTATGACAGGGACGGTGTCGGTGCTGAACCTCGCTCTCAACCGCTCAGCGGGATTGGTTCCACTTCCATCTTGAAACCTGCGCGCGGTCGTCTAGATTCCTCGCTACGGGGAAAAGGCAGACTCCCCGTGAGACCTCGGTCCAAGCTCTGCGCGACACCCAACCCGTCGTGGAGCTTTGATATGGACACCGAACAGCACACACCCCGTCGTTCCAGAATAGCTATCCTGTGGCGTGGCGATGCCGCGGCGCGCCGGGAGGCGACCCCACACAACAACCGTTTCGTCCGCGTCTTCGAAGCGCTCGAAGCCTCCGGCATCGAGGCTTGTCCCGTCGTCTATGACGAGAGTTTCGCCGATGCCGTCCGCGACCAGTTGCTGACGATGGACGGCGTCCTCGTCTGGGTCGATCCGATCCATCAAGGCAAGACGCGCGCGGCGCTCGATCCACTGCTGCGCGAGGTCGCGTCGAAACATCCGACGCAACATCCGTGGGTCAGCGCCCATCCGGACGTCATCCTCAAGATGGGCGTCAAGGAGGTGCTCTACCGGACCCGTCATCTGGGTTGGGGCGCCGACACGCATCGCTACGCCACCGCCGACGCCTTCCGCGCCGAATTCCCGTCGCGCCTGCGCACAGGTGGTCCACGCGTGCTCAAGCAGAACCGCGGCAATGGCGGGCAGGGCGTCTGGAAGGTGGAAGCGTTGCCGAATGCGGACGCGACGGTTCGCGTGCTCCACGCGCTGCGCGGCAGCCAACCCGAGGAGATGCCGCTGGACGCCTTCATCGCGCATTGCGAGCCGTATTTCGGATGGGGCGGCTGCATCATCGATCAGGCTTTCCAGCCGCGGCTGCCCGAGGGCATGATCCGTTGCTATGTCAGCGGATCGAAGGTCGCGGGCTTCGGGCACCAGCTGATCAAGGCCTTGATCCCGCCGCCTCCAGAGGGCCCCGACGCACCCGAGGCCCAACCCGGACCGCGCATCATGCACGGTCCCGATGCCCCGCAATTTAGGACGTTGCGACGGCTGATGGAGGACGAATGGATCCCGCAGTTGATGGCGACGCTGGTGATCGATGAAGCGTCGCTGCCGGTGATCTGGGATGCGGACTTCCTCTACGGTCCGCGCGATGCCGATGGCGCCGACACCTACGTGCTCTGCGAGATCAATGCGAGCTCGTGCTTCGCGATCCCCGACGAGGCGCCGGCCGCGATCGCGCAGACGGTCAAAGAGCGTGTTCGCCGGAGCATGGAGAGCGTGAGGTGAGCACGCCCTTTAGGCTCCCTCCCCACGCAACCGGGGCTTACCGATCGGCACCCGGCTTTCCCTCCGCCCTCTGCTTGAAGAGAGGGTGGAACGAGAAGCAAGCCTCGGACAATTCATGTCGCGAGAATGCGAAGCTGCGTCCACATTCACAACTGTCATCGCCCGGCTTGACCGGGCGATCCAGTACGCCGCGGCCTCTCGGCTCATGCTCCGGCGTCTCTGGAATACTGGATCACCCGCATGCGCGGGTGATGACACCGAACAAGCTGTTTGACATTCGAATTTGAAATCGGTTCGACGCAGATCGCTGCATCGCCCGCTACTTCGCCCGCATTGCCTCGGGCGTGTCCGGTTGCGCGGACGGATGTGCCCTGGCGAACGCCGGCAGCGCCATTGCGGTCTCGTGGATGCGCTTCACGGTCGGCCAGGGCGACAGGCTGATCTGCTGATTGATCGCCGCGGTGACGTGGCCGACCAGGCAGATGTCGGCAAGGCCCGGCGTGTCGCCGTGGCAGAACTGGCCGGTGGCCTTGTGGCCGGCGAGGTGGCCCTCGAGCGCCGCCAGCGTCTCGACTGTCCAGTGCCGCCGCCACGCATTCTGCTGGCTGTCGCGCAAATCGAGCTCGCGGTCGAGATAGCGGCGCACCCGCGGCGTCAGCAGCGGATGGCCCTCGCAGGCGACGATCAGCGCAAGCCCGCGCACCCGGGCGCGGCCAAGCGGATCGGCCGGCAGCAGCGGCGGCGTTGGATAAATCTCGTCGAGATAGTCGATGATCGCGAGCGACTGGAACAGCACCGTGCCGTCGTCCGTCACCAGTGCCGGTAGCGCCATCTGCGGATTGATCTTGCGATAGGCATCGGCGCGATGCGTGTCCGCATCGATGTCGACGAACACGACCTCGGCCGGCACGCCTTTCAGATTGAGCGCAATCCGGACCCGAAAGCTCGCCAGCGACCGCCAGAAGGAGAAGAATTGCATGGGGGAACTCCGCTCGTCATGCGCGTGCAAAAGCGCGAAGCGCGTCTTCGCGCAGATGACCCGCGCATCCATCGATCTTCGCAAGAAGATTGTTGGAAGATGGATCGCCGGGTCAAGCCCGGCGATGACACGTCTTGGCGAGGCCTACCCCGCGCCCACCTTCTTCTTCCGCCAGGCGAGGTGCACGGCGCAGGTGCAGCCCTGCGGATGCGAGGCCAACTCCTCGTCATTGGCGGGCGTCGCGGCGGGCGCGATCGGCTGCCCCTTGGCGCCGTCCTGCGACGGGATGTAGTTGAGCACCGGCGCAAGCCAGCGCTCGACCTCGGCGACCGTCATGCTCTTGCGCGCGGCATAGTCCTCAACCTGGTCGCGTTCGATCTTGCCGACGCCGAAATAGAAGCTGTCGGGATGCGAGAAATACAGGCCCGAGACCGACGAGCCCGGCCACATCGCAAAGCTCTCGGTCAGCTTCACGCCGGCCGTGGTCTCGGCATCGAGCAGCGCGAACAACGTCCGCTTCTCGGTGTGGTCGGGCTGCGCCGGATAGCCGGGCGCGGGGCGGATGCCGTCGTATTTCTCGAGGATCAATTCGTCCGGCGACGCGCTCTCGTCCGGCGCGTAGCCCCAAAACTCCTTGCGCACGCGCTGGTGCATGCGCTCGGCAAAGGCTTCGGCGAGACGATCGGCCAGCGCCTTGCACAGGATCGAGGAGTAGTCGTCATTGGCGTTCCTGAAGCGGTCGGCGACCGCGTCCTCGCCAATGCCGGCGGTGACGACGAAGCCGCCGATATAGTCGGGTACGCCGCTGTCGACAGGCGCGACGAAGTCCGACAGCGCGGCGTTGAAGCGGCCCTCGCGCTTCTCGAGCTGCTGGCGCAGCGTATGGAAGGTCGCGATTTTTTGCTTCCGCGTCTCGTCGGCATAGACCTCGACGTCGTCGCCGACGGCATTCGCCGGCCAGAAGCCGATGGTGGCGCGCGCGGTGAACCACTTCTCCGCAATGATGCGGTCGAGCATCGTGCGCGCATCATCATAGAGGGAGCGGGCGACCTCACCGACCTTGGGGTCGTCGAGGATCGCCGGGAAGCGGCCGGTCAATTCCCAGGTCTGGAAGAACGGCGTCCAGTCGATGTACTGGGCGAGCTCCGCGAGGTCGTAGGCGTCAAAACTCTTCAGCCCGAAGAAGGCCGGCTGCTTCGGCGGCGCTGCCGCAAAGTCGATCGCGACCTTGTTGGCGCGCGCGTCAGGAAGCTTCAGCCGCTTCTTGTCGGCCTGGGCGCGGAAATGCGCCGTCGAGATCTTGGCGTATTCGGCGCGCACCTCGGCGGCATAGGCCTGCTTCTTCTCGGCCGACAGCAGCGAGGAGGCGACGCCGACGGCGCGGCTCGCGTCGTTGACATGCACGACCGGGCCGCCCGGATAGTTCGGGTCGATCTTGACAGCGGTATGCACGCGGCTCGTCGTCGCGCCGCCGATCAGGAGCGGCAGGTTCATGCCCTGCCGTTCCAGTTCGCCGGCGAGGAAGCTCATCTCGTCGAGCGAGGGCGTGATCAGGCCGGACAGGCCGATGATGTCGGCGCCCTCGGCCTTCGCGGTCTCGATGATCTTGTTGGCGGGCACCATCACGCCGAGGTCGATGACCTCAAAATTGTTGCACTGGAGCACAATGCCGACAATGTTCTTGCCGATGTCGTGGACGTCGCCCTTCACGGTCGCGAGCACGATCTTGCCCGCGGCATTGCGGCCGCCGGTGATGCCGTTGGCGAGGTTGCGCGCCTTCTCCTCCTCCATGAACGGCATCAGATAGGCGACCGCCTGCTTCATCACGCGGGCCGATTTCACGACCTGCGGCAAAAACATCTTGCCGTCGCCGAACAGGTCGCCGACCACGTTCATGCCGGCCATCAGCGGACCTTCGATGACGTCGAGCGGGCGGGTGGCGTTCTGGCGGGCGGCCTCGGTATCAGGCTCGATGAACTCGGTGATGCCGTGCACCAGGGCATGCGACAGCCGCTTCTCGACCGGCCATTCGCGCCAGGCGAGATCCTGCTCCTTGGTCTGCTTCTCCTTGCCGCGGAATTTCTCGGCAAGCGCCAAGAGCCGCTCCGACGCGCCGGGATCGCGGTTGAGGATGACGTCCTCGCAGGTCTGGCGCAACTCGGGGTCGATGTCGTCATAGACGATCATCTGTCCGGCATTGACGATGCCCATGTCCATGCCGGCATGGATGGCGTGATACAGGAACACCGAGTGCATCGCCTCGCGCACCGGCTCGTTGCCGCGGAACGAGAACGACAAATTGGAGACGCCGCCGGAGATGTGGGCGCCTGGCAGGTTCTGCCGGATCCAGCGCGTCGCCTCGATGAAGTCGACGCCGTAATTGTTGTGTTCCTCGAGGCCGGTCGCGATCGCGAAGATGTTCGGATCGAAGATGATGTCCTCGGGCGGGAAGTCGAGCCGGTTGACCAGGATGTCGTAGGCGCGCTTGCAGATCTCGGTCTTGCGCGCGAACGTATCGGCCTGGCCGGTCTCGTCGAACGCCATCACCACCACGGCGGCGCCGTGGCGCTTGGCGACCAGCGCTTCGTGCAGGAATTTCTCCTCGCCTTCCTTCATCGAGATCGAGTTCACGATCGGCTTGCCCTGGATGCACTTCAGGCCGGCCTCGATGACGTGGAATTTCGAGGAATCGACCATTACGGGCACGCGCGCGATGTCGGGCTCGGCCGCAACGAGGTTGAGGAACGTCACCATCGCCGCTTCCGAATCGAGCAGGCCCTCGTCCATGTTGACGTCGATGACCTGGGCGCCGTTCTCGACCTGGTCGCGTGCGACCTGAAGCGCCGCGGTGTAGTCGCCCGCGGTGATCAGCTTACGGAAGCGCGCCGAGCCGGTGACGTTGGTGCGCTCGCCGACATTCACGAATGGAATTGCGTCGGTCAAAGTGAACGGCTCGAGGCCGGAGAGCTTGAGCCGCGGCTCGATGTCAGGCACCGCGCGCGGCTTGTGCGGGGCGACGGCCCTGGCGATCGCGGCGATATGGTCGGGCGTGGTGCCGCAGCAGCCGCCGACGATGTTGACGAGGCCGGCGGCGGCGAACTCGCCGATCAGCCGCGCCATGTAGTCCGGCGTCTCGTCATACTGGCCGAACTCGTTGGGCAGGCCGGCGTTCGGATAGGCGCAGACCAGCGTGTTGGCGACGCGGCCGATGTCGGCGATGTGGGCGCGCAAATCCTCGGCGCCGAGCGCGCAGTTGAAGCCGATCGTGATGGGCCTGGCATGCCGCACCGAATGCCAGAACGCCTCCGGCAATTGTCCGGAGAGCAGGCGGCCTGACTTGTCGGTGATGGTGCCGGAAATCATCACGGGCACGTCGATGCCGCGCTCCTCGATGATCTCGGCGATCGCATACAGCGCCGCCTTGGCGTTCAGCGTGTCGAAGATGGTCTCGACCAGCAGCAGGTCGGCGCCGCCATCGAGCAGGCCCTTGGCCTGTTCGCCATAGGCCTTGCGCAAATCGTCGAAGGTGACCGCGCGATAGCCGGGATTGGAGACGTCGGGCGAGATCGAGGCGGTGCGGTTGGTCGGGCCGAGTGCGCCGGCGACGAAACGCGGCTTGCCGTCCTCGGCGCTCACCCGCTCCGCTGCGGTGCGCGCCAGCCGCGCGCCCTGCAGGTTGAGCTCATAGGCGAGGTCCGACATGTCGTAGTCAGCCTGCGCGATCGAGGTCGAGGAGAAGGTGTTGGTCGCGACGATGTCGGCACCGGCGCGCAGATAGGCGGCGTGGATGTCCGTGATCGCCTCAGGTTGGGTCAGGATCAGGAGATCGTTGTTGCCCTTGATGTCGCGGTGGAAGTCTGCAAAGCGCGCGCCGCGGAAGGCGGCTTCATCGAACTGCAGGCCCTGGATCATTGTGCCCATGGCGCCGTCGAGCACCAGGATGCGCTCGCGGGCAGCCGCGAGCAAAGCGTTACGCTTGGGAGAAACGGGAACGGACATGTGTCAGGCAGCTTTCTGGGCACCGTTCGGCCGGATGCCGAGCAAATGGCTGATCGCGAACACGAGGTCAGCGCGGTTCATGGTGTAGAAGTGGAAGGTGTCGACGCCGTGCTTGAACAGCTTCTGCACCTGACCGGCGGCGACGGTGGCAGCGACCAGCTTGCGGGTCTCGGCGTCGTTGTCGAGGCCCTCGAACTTCTCGGCGAGCCAGTCCGGCACGCTGGTGCCGGCGCGGGTGACGAAATTGCGGGCCTGCTTGAAATTGTGCATCGGCATGATGCCCGGCACGATCGGAATCTCGATGCCGCGCGCCCGCACCCGGTCGACATAGCGGTGGTAGAGGTCGTTGTCGAAGAACACCTGGGTGATCGCGCGCGCAGCGCCGGCGTCGACCTTGGCCTTCAGCGTATCGATGTCGGCGTCGAAGTCAGCGGCTTCCGGATGCTTCTCGGGATAGGCGGACACCGAGATCTCGATATCGGCGTGGCGCCGCTTGATGGCGGCGACGAGCTCGGCCGAGCTCTGGTAGCCGTCGGGATGGGTGAAGTAGGGCGTACCGATGCCGCCGGGCGGATCGCCGCGCAGCGCCACGATGTGACGGACGCCGACCTCATGGTATCGGTCGACGATGTCGTCGATCTCGCCGCGCGAGGCGCTGACGCAGGTCAGATGCGCGGCCGGCAGCAGATCGGTCTCGCGCAGGATGCGCGTGATGGTGGAATGGGTACGCTCGCGGGTCGAGCCGCCGGCGCCGTAGGTGACCGAGACGAAGTTCGGCGTCAGCGGCGCCAGCCGGTTGATGGTCTCCCAGAGATTGCGCTCCATCTCCTCGGTCTTCGGCGGGAAGAACTCGAAGGAGATTTTCGGCGTCTTCGGCGCACGCTGCCCGTTCGGCACGGAGGAAATCGTCTCGGTCATGATACGCAAGGGCTCCGCAACTGGAGGGCAGACGTCTGGCCTGGATATGATCTGCGTAAGATAGGCCAAACGGGTTGGATCAAACAGCCCATCGGATATGGGAAATTGCCCATTGAATGCGTCGAGATGGCAAAAATTGACCATCGCGAGCCGATAGTGGGCAAGGCGTTCTCTTTGATAGTGGTGCGGTTAATAACTTGAATTATATAGATAAAAACTATGTTATGCGATTGGTTGGAGGTCAAAAAGCGGCTATGGGCAGTCAGGTACGTCAGTGAATCGTTGTATTTCGTCCCAAAATCCGTGGCTGCCGATGCCGACCTTCCGGTGTGGGGCTGCCCTGCGCGGCCGGGGCCTTTGTCGCCCCGTGGCGCCACACTAGGTTGACGGCCATGATTCCGCTCTCCGTCCTCGACCTGTCCGTCGTCACCACAGGCTCAAGCCAGCCGTTGCGCTCCGCAACAGCATCGATCTGGCGCGCCATGTCGATGGTCTCGGCTACACACGCTACTGGCTCGCCGAGCACCACAACCTCGCTTCCGTCGCGAGCCCGGCACCCGATCTGATGATCGGGCAGATCGCGGCGGTGACGCAGCATATCCGCGTCGGCTCCGGCGGGGTGATGCTGCCCAACCATGCGCCGCTCGTGATCGCTGAGCGCTTCAAGATGCTGGAGGCGCTGTTTCCCGGCCGGATCGATCTTGGGCTTGGCCGCGCGCCCGGCACCGACGGCGCCACGGCTTACGCGCTGCGCAGCCGGCTCGATCGCCGCGAGGGCGACGATTTCCTCGAGCGGCTGCATGAGCTGACCTTGTGGGAGACGCGCGATTTCCCGGCCGGCCATCCCTACAACAACGTGGTGGCGATGCCGGACGATTCGCCGCTGCCGCCGATCTGGCTGCTCGGCTCGAGCGACTATTCCGCCGAGCTCGCCGCGCAAGTCGGGATGGGCTTTGCGTTCGCGCATCATTTCGCGACCCATGACGCTGTCGCGGCGATGACGAATTATCGTGCGCATTTCAAGCCGTCGGGCTGGCGCGCGACGCCGCAGGCGATTCTCGCAGTCGCCGTCGTCACGGCGGAGACCGACGCGGAGGCCGAGCAGCTCGCGATGTCGATGGATCTCAACCGGCTGCGCCGCGACCGTGGCCAATATCTGCCGCTGCCGAGCGTCGAGGAGGCGCAAGCCTATCCCTACACCGACGCCGAGCGTGCCTCGATCGCGCGCAACCGCGCCCGGTTGTTCGTCGGCAGCCCTGCGACCGTGATGACCAAGCTGCAGCCGCTGATCGCGGTGAGCCAGGCGGACGAAGTGATGGTGATATCAGCGGTCTACGATCACGACGCACGGAAGAAGTCCTACAGCCTGCTGGCCGAGGCATTCGGGCTTGCGAAGAACGACGCCGCATCATGATCGTCGTCCCGGCGCAGGCCGGGACCCATACGCCGCGGCGCCGGTTATTGAACAAGCTGGTTGTCGCCGTGCCGCTTACGAAGGCCGGTGGTTATGGGTCCCGGCCTGCGCCGGGACGACTCGTGGAGAGAGACTGCGCTCGCTCCGCCTACTCCTGCGTCTCGCTAAACGTCGCGCGGAACGGATGGCCGGGATAGACGCCGATGATGCGGAATTCGCGCGAGAAGAATTTCAATTCCTCCAGCGCAAAGGCGAGCCCGCGGTCGTCAGGATGACCGTCGACGTCGGCATAGAATTGCGTGGCGAAGAAATTGCCGTCGACCATGTAGCTCTCGAGCTTGGTCATGTTGACGCCGTTGGTGGCAAAGCCGCCCATCGCCTTGTACAGCGCGGCGGGCAGGTTGCGCACCCGGAAAACAAAAGTGGTGACCAGCGGCCCCGAGCCCTGCGCCGCCCATTTGGCCTCGCGCGCCAGCACCACGAAGCGGGTGGTGTTGTGGGCCTCGTCCTCGATGTCCTCGGCGAGAATGTCGAGGCCGTAGATATCGGCGGCGAGGCGGGAGGCGATCGCCGCCACGCTCTTGTCGCCGCGCTCGGAGATATCGCGGGCGCTGCCGGCCGTGTCGCCGGCGACGATCGGCCTGATCCCTAGTTTGCGGATGATACGCCGGCACTGGCCGAGCGCGTGGACGTGGCTCTCCACGCTCTTGATGTCGGCGAGCTTGGTGCCCTTGACCGCCATCAGCTGGTGGCGGACCGGCAAAAACCATTCGCCGACGATGAACAGGCCGGAATCCGGCAGCAGATGGTGGATGTCGGCGACGCGGCCGGCGACCGAATTCTCGATCGGGATCATGCCGAGATCGGCCTCGCCCGAGGTGATCGCGGCCAGCGCGTCCTCGAAGGTCGCGCAAGGCATCGGCTCGGCGTCGGGATAGGCCTCGACGATGGCGATATGGGAATTGGCGCCAGGCTCGCCCTGGAATGCGATTTTCAGCTTCTTGGTCATGGGTTCTTTCCTGCGGCGCCTTTTAGCACCCGGTCAGGCTTTGGAAAGTATTCTGCGGGCGGTTTCGAGATCGGCCGGGGTGTCGACGCCGCGCGGTACGGTGTCGACGATGGTGATGTCGATCCGCATCCCGGCCTCCAGCGCGCGCAGCTGTTCGAGCTTCTCCTGCTGCTCCAGCGGCGAGGGCGGCAGCGCCACGAAGCGCTGCAAAGCGGCCCGGCGGTAGGCGTAGAGGCCGATATGATGGTAGCGCGGTCCGTCGCCATAAGGCGCCGTGGCGCGGGTAAAATACAGCGCGCGCAAACGATTTGCCCCGATCGGCGAGCCCACCGCCTTGACGACGCTGGGGGCCCGATCCTCCTCCTCGGTATGGATGCGCGAGGCCAGGGTCGAGATATCGACCGCGGGATCGTCGAGCGCCGGCATCACGCTGCGGATGGTCTCAGAGGTGATGGTCGGAAAATCGCCCTGCAGATTGACCACGATCTCGGCACGGCCGTCCGGGTCGAGGGTCGTCATTGCTTCATGAATCCGGTCCGAGCCCGAGGGATGCTCGGTGCGGGTCATCACGACCTCGCCGCCGGCAGCCTTCACCGCTTCAGCGATCTCAGCCGTGTCGGTGGCGACCGCGACCCGGCCGATCCCGGCCTCCTCGGCCCGCCGCAGCACGTGGACGATCATCGGCGCGCCCGCGATATCGAGCAGCGGCTTGCCGGGCAGTCGGGTGGCGGCCATGCGGGCCGGAATCAGCACCAGGGTGCGGGGTTGGGTCATTCGTGTCGGGGCCCGTCCGGCCTGCGGAAATTGCCGGGGAGGAGGTTGAATTCGGCGCGTTTATACGGGTTGCCAGAGCGCGGGCAAACCGATATCTCAACCCTGCTTGGGGCGGTGCGATAAGGCCGATTCCCAAGTCTTTCCCCGCGGCCGTATTCCCGGCCTGAAGTCGACATTCAAGGCCCGGAGCCTGACCCGAAATGGACTCCTTCGAACTCAACAAAATTCTCGGTGCGCTTCTCGGCACCTGCATCGTCGTCCTGGTGATGAGCTTTGCCGCCGGATCGGTGTTTTCCGCGAAGCTGCCGGAAAAGCCGGGCTTTGAGATCGCGGTGAAGGAAGAGTCCCATGGTGGCGGCGAGGCGGCTGCGGCCGCATCCGAGCCGATCGAGAAGTTGCTGCAGACCGCCTCGGTCGAGAAGGGCGCGGCGGCCGCCAAGAAGTGCCAGGCCTGCCATACCTTCGAGAAGGGCGGTCCCAACCGCGTCGGTCCGAACCTGTTCGGCGTCGTGAACGAGGCCAGGGGCGAAGGCCGTGGCTTCAATTTCTCGGCGGCCATGAAGGCCAAGGGCGGCAACTGGAGCTTCGACGACCTCAACAAGTTCCTGACCAATCCGAAGGGCTTCATCCCGGGCACCGCGATGGGCTTCGCCGGCGTTCCGAAGGACAGCGAGCGCGCCGACATCATCGCCTATCTGAATTCGAACTCGGAGCATCCGGCGCCGCTCCCGACCGCTTCGAAGTAACGATTTGCTTCGCGCAAGCATGTGGATGAAACGGCCAGGCAATGCCTGGCCGTTTTCGCATGGGCAATCCGCTGTCGCGGGGTTGTTATAGGGACGTTTCGCCGCACCGATATTGTTCCCGGGCTGACATCATGAGGAAAAAGCAACGTAATTTGTCGAACCGTTGCCTTATATTGGGTCCCATGTAACCGGGGCCGCAAGCAGGAAGAGCGAATTTGCCGATCACCCGACGACACCTCCTTCAAGGCAGCGCACTGGCGGCAATGGCTCCGGCGCTCGGACTTAACCTCGGCATCTCGGCGATCACGCCGGCGCTCGCCGACGACGCCCCCAACGGGCTGAAATGGCGGCACGGCCTCTCGACCTACGGCGAAATCAAGTACCCGGCCGACTTCAAGCGCTACGATTACGTCAAGCCGGACGCGCCGAAGGGCGGCGTGGTGCGGCTGTTCCAGCCCGGCACCTATGACAGCTTCAACCTGGTCGTCGCCGGGTTGAAGGGCACGGTCTCGGCGGCGGTCAGCCGCATCTATGACTCGCTGATGGAAGCCTCGCTCGACGAGCCCGACACGTATTATGGCGAACTCGCCGAGGCTGCGGCCTTTCCCGATGATTTCTCCTATGTGATCTACCGGCTGCGGCCGGGTTCGCGCTGGCACGACGGCAAGCCCGTCACGCCGGAGGATGTGATCTTCTCCTTCGAGGCGTGGAAGACGAACAGCCCGATGTTCAGCGCCTATTATCGGCATATCGAAAAGGCCGAGAAGATCGGCGATCGCGACATCAAGTTCACGTTCGACAGCCCGGGCAACCGCGAGCTGCCGATGATCACCGGCCAGCTCATCATCCTGCCCAAGCATTGGTGGGAAGGCACCGACGCGCAGGGCAAGAAGCGCGACATCACCGCGAGCACGCTGGAGCCGCCGCTCGGCTCGGGTCCTTACCGGATCAAGGAGTTCGTTGCCGGACGATCGGTGGCGCTGGAGCGCGTCAAGGACTACTGGGGCAAGGACATCCCGATCGCGATCGGGCAGAACAATTTCGAAGAGCTGCGCTACGAGTATTTCCGCGACGACACCGTCGCGCGCGAGGCGTTGAAGGCCGACCAGTTCGATTGGTACGGCGAGCGCAGCGCAAAGGAATGGGCTTCGGCCTACGACGTTCCGCCGGTGCGCGAGAAACGGCTGCTCAAGGAGCTCTTCACCGTCCGCAATCAGGGCCGGATGCAGGGCTGGGTGTTCAACCTGAGGCGTCCGAAGTTCGCCAATGCCAGGCTGCGCCGCGCCTTCAATTATGCGTTCGATTTCGAAGAGATGAACCGGGTGCTCTCGACCGGCGAGTATCATCGCGATTCCAGCTATTTCGACGGCATCCCCGATCTGATGGCGACCGGCCTGCCGGAAGGCAAGGAACTCGAGATCCTGGAGACGGTGCGCGACAAGGTGCCACCGGAAGTCTTCACGACGCCCTACACGGATCCGGTCGGCGGCACGCCAGAAAACGTCCGCGCCAATCTGCGCGAGGCGACGCGGCTCCTGAAGGAAGCCGGTTTCGAGATCCGCGATCGCAAGCTGGTCGATGCTTCCGGTCAGCCGTTCACGGTCGAGATACTGGGCAACAGCGGCGATGCCGGGATGGAGCGGATCTCGCTGTTCTACAAACCGAGCCTGGAGCGTCTCGGCATCACCGTCAATCTGCGCGCCGTCGATACCGTGCAGTACCAGAACCGGGTGCGCGATTTCGACTTCGAGATGACCACCCAGGTGTGGGGGCAGTCGATCTCGCCCGGCAACGAGCAGCGCGACAATTTCGGCTCGCAGGCTGCCGACCGGCCAGGCTCGAACAATCTCCCCGGCATCAAGAATCCGGCCGTCGATGCCATCATCGAGCGGATCATTTTCGCCAACAGCCGCGCCGATCAGATCGCCGCCGCCAAGGCGATGGACCGGGTCTTGCTCTGGAACTTCTATCTTGTTCCGCACTTCAATTACGACAAGCAGCGCTATGTCTATTGGGATCGCTTCAGCCATCCCGATCCGCTGCCGAAATACGGCGTCTCGGGATTCCCGAATCTCTGGTGGTACGACGCCGACAGGGCAGCCAAGCTCAAGCGTTCATAAGATTAAGGATTCGCGCATGGCGCTGTTTACCCGTCGGCACGCACTCGGTCTCGGCATCGGTGCATTGAGTGCTGCAGGATTGCGTGCTGCGCCGGCGGCAGCCGACAACGGAACCGAGATGCACGGCATGTCGGTGTTCGGCGACCTGAAATATCCGGCGGATTTTCAGCAGTTCGACTACATCAATCCGAAGGCGCCGAAGGGTGGTGCCTTCTCGGTGATTCCGTGGGTGCGCGGTTACAACCAGTCCTACTACACCTTCAACTCGTTGAACGCCTATGTCCTGAAGGGCGAAGGTGCGCAGGGCATGGACATGACGTTCGCGACGCTGATGTCGCGCGCCAATGACGAGCCCGATGCGATGTACGGCTATGCCGCGAAGTCGGTGCAGATCTCGCCGGACAAGCTGACCTATCGCTTCACCATGCGTCCCGAGGCGCGCTTCCATGACGGCACCAAGCTGACCGCGCAGGACGCCGCCTTCTCGCTCAACACGCTGAAGGAAAAAGGTCACCCGCTGATCCAGGTGCAGCTGCGCGACTTCGTCAAGGCCGAGGCGCCCGATGACGCGACCGTCGTCGTGACCTTCGCGGCGGGCCGCGCCCGCGACGTGCCGCTCTATGTCGCGGGCCTGCCGATCTTCTCCAAGGCCTATTACGCGACGCGATCGTTCGAGGAATCGACGCTCGATACGCCGCTCGGCTCGGGGCCGTACAAGGTCGGCCGGTTCGAGGTCAACCGCTACGTCGAATTCGACCGCGTCAAGGATTGGTGGGGTGCCGACCTTCCGGTCAATCGCGGCAGCTACAATTTCGACACCGTGCGCTATGAATTCTACCGCGACCGCGATGTGGCGTTCGAGGGCTTCACCTCGAAGAGCTATTTGTTCCGCGAGGAGTTCACCGCGCGCGTCTGGGCGACACGCTACGATTTCCCCGCGGTGAAGGATGGCCGCGTCAAGCGCGAGACGCTGCCGGACGACACGCCGTCCGGCGCGCAAGGCTGGTTCATCAACACGCGCCGCGACAAGTTCAAGGATCCACGCGTGCGTGAGGCGCTGATCTACGCCTTCGACTTCGAGTGGACCAACAAGACCATCATGTACGATGCCTATGCGCGCACCGTCTCGCCGTTCCAGAATTCGGACATGGTAGCCGAGGGTCCGCCGCCGCCGGAGGAACTCGCGCTGCTCGAGCCGTTCCGCGGCCAGGTGCCCGACGAGGTGTTCGGCCTGCCGTTCGTGCCGCCGATGTCCGACGGCTCCGGCCAGGATCGCGCGCTGCTGCGCAAGGCGGTGCAACTGCTCAACGAGGCCGGCTGCGTGATCAAGGACGGCAAGCGCGTGCTGCCGAACGGCGAGCCTCTGACCATCGAGTTCCTCAACGATGAGCCCTCGCTGCAGCCGCACCACGGGCCCTACATCAAGAATCTCGGCACGCTCGGCATCGAGGCTACATTCCGCCTCGTCGACGCCGTGCAGCGCCGCGCGCGGGTGGAAGATTTTGACTTCGACATGACCATGGAGCGCTTCAACTTTTCGGCGACGCCTGGCGACAGCATGCGGCCGTTCTTCTCCTCGCAGGCGGCGAAGACCAAGGGCTCCTACAATCTGGCGGGCATCTCCAACCCTGCAATCGATGCCCTGATCGAGAAGATCATCGGCGCCAATAATCGCCAGGAGCTGACGATTGCCTGCCGTGCGTTCGACCGCGTGTTTCGCGCCGGCCGTTACTGGGTGCCGCAATGGTACCGCAACACGCATCCGGTCGCCTATTGGGACCAGTTCGGTCATACCGAGAAGCTGGCGAAATATACCCAGGGCGTCGGGGCGCCAGAGAACTGGTGGTATGATGCGGCCAAGGCCGCAAAGCTCGAACAGGCGAAGAAATAGCCGATGAGCGCCTATATCGCCCGACGTATCTTCCTGATGCTGCCGACGCTGCTCGGCATCCTGTTCGTCTCCTTCGTGGTCGTGCAATTCGCGCCGGGCGGGCCGGTCGAGCGCGTCATCGCGCAGATCAACGGCGCCGACACCGGCGGCACTTCGCGCGTGTCGGGTGGCGGCGGCGATTTCGGCGCGCAGCGCGGCCAGGGCGCGGGCGCAGCCGGTGCCACCAACTCGAAATATCGCGGCGCGCAGGGACTCGATCCGGATTTCATCAAGAAGCTCGAGGTGCAGTTCGGCTTCGACAAGCCGGCGCCGGAGCGGTTCGCGCTGATGGTGTGGAATTTTGCGCGCTTTGATTTTGGTCAAAGTTATTTCCGCAGCGTCAGCGTGCTGCAGCTGATCAAGGAAAAGCTGCCGGTCTCGATGTCTCTCGGCATCTGGATGACGCTGCTCACCTACCTGATCTCGATCCCGCTCGGCATCCGCAAGGCGGTGAAGGATGGGTCGCGGTTCGACACCTGGACCTCGGCCGTGATCATCGTGGGCTTTGCGATACCGGGCTTCCTGTTCGCGATCCTCCTGATCGTGCTGTTCGCCGGCGGCTCGTTCCTCAATATCTTCCCGCTGCGCGGCCTGACCTCGGATGGCTGGGCGCAGTTTCCCTGGTACTGGAAGATCATCGATTATTTCTGGCATCTGACGCTGCCGCTGGTGTCGATGGCGCTCGGCGCCTTCGCCACCATGACCTTGCTCACCAAGAACTCGTTCCTCGACGAGATCCGCAAGCAATATGTGATGACCGCGCGTGCCAAGGGCTGCAGCGAGGGGCAGGTGCTGTACGGCCATATCTTCCGCAACGCCATGCTGATCGTGATCGCGGGCTTCCCGGGCGCGTTCATCCACGCGTTCTTCTCCGGCTCGCTGCTGATCGAGACCATCTTCTCGCTCGACGGGCTCGGCCTGCTCGGCTTCGAAAGCGTGCTGAACCGCGACTATCCGGTGGTGTTCGGAACGCTGTTCATCTTCTCGCTGGTCGGACTGGTGGTCAATCTGCTGTCCGACCTCGCCTATATGTGGATCGATCCCAGGATCGACTTTGAGGCGCGGGAGGTCTGATGACGATGCTCGCGCCCCAGCCGGTCGAAACCACGACGCAATCGCCGCTCGGCGAGGCGGTGCCCGCCACCCGCCACGGCTTTGCGCCGTCGCCGCTGAACAAGCGGCGCTGGCAGAACTTCAAGGCCAACCGTCGCGGCTACTGGTCGTTCTGGATCTTCGTCGTGCTGTTCGTGCTGTCGTTGTTCGCCAATTTCATTGCCAACGACAAGCCGCTCGTCGTCAAATATGACGGCCGTCTCTACTGGCCGGTGGTGTTCACCTACGCAGAAACCACCTTCGGCGGCGACTTCGAGACCGCGGCCGACTATCGCGATCCGTACTTGCAGAAGCAGATCGCCGACAAGGGCGGCAGCATGATCTGGCCGCCGATCCGTTACTCCTACGACAGCCGCAACCTCGACCCGCCGACCGCGGTGCCGTCGAAGCCGACCTGGCTGTTGACCGAAGCGCAGTGCAAGGACGTGGTGAAGCGCAAGGGCCTGACCGGCTGCCGCGACCTCGAATACAACTGGCTCGGCACCGACGACCAGGGCCGCGACGTCGTCGCGCGGCTGATCTACGGCTTCCGCATCTCGGTGCTGTTCGGCCTGACGCTGACCATCCTGTCCTCAATCATCGGCATCGCCGCCGGCGGCGTGCAGGGCTATTTCGGCGGCTGGATCGATCTCGGCTTCCAGCGATTCATCGAAATCTGGACCGCGATCCCCTCGCTCTATCTGCTGCTGATCATCTCGGCGGTGCTGCCGCCGGGCTTTTTCATCCTGCTCGGCATTCTGCTGTTGTTCTCATGGGTCTCGCTGGTCGGTCTGGTGCGCGCCGAGTTCCTGCGCGGCCGCAATTTCGAGTACATCCAGGCGGCGCGCGCGCTCGGCGTCTCCAACCGTGTGATCATGTTCCGCCATCTGCTGCCGAACGCGATGGTCGCGACCATGACGTTCTTGCCGTTCATCGTCTCGTCCTCGGTGATGACGCTGACGGCGCTGGATTTCCTCGGCTTCGGCCTGCCGCCCGGCTCGCCCTCGCTCGGTGAATTGCTGTCGCAGGGCAAGGCCAATGTGCAGGCGCCGTGGCTCGGACTCACCGGTTTCTTCTCGGTCGCGATCATGCTGTCGCTGCTGATCTTCATCGGCGAAGCCGCGCGCGACGCCTTCGATCCGCGCAAGACATTCTCGAAGGGCTGACGCATGGACGCGACCAACCAGCCTCTGCTCGACGTCAGCGACCTCTCGGTCGCCTTCGGCCACTCGCTTGCGGTCGATCGCGTCTCCTTCTCGATCAAGCGCGGCGAATGCACGGCGCTGGTCGGCGAGTCCGGCTCGGGAAAATCGGTCAGCGCGCTGTCGGTATTGAGGCTGCTGCCCTATCCGGCGGCGTCACATCCCTCCGGGGCGATCCGTTTCAAGGGCCGCGATCTCCTGGGATCGTCGGAACGCGAGATGCGCGGGATTCGTGGCAACGATATCTCGATCATCTTCCAGGAGCCGATGACCTCGCTCAATCCGCTCCACACCATCGAATCCCAGATCGGCGAGATCCTGTCGTTGCACAGCGGCATTAGCGGTGCGGCGGCGCGGGAGCGGACGCTGGAGCTACTGGGCCAGGTCGGCATCCCCGAGCCGGAGACACGGCTCAAGAGCTATCCGCACCAATTGTCCGGCGGCCAGCGCCAGCGCGTGATGATCGCGATGGCGCTCGCCAACGAGCCCGATCTGTTGATCGCGGACGAACCGACCACCGCGCTCGACGTCACCGTGCAGGCGCAGATCCTGGCCTTGCTGGCGGAGATTCGCGCGCGGCTCGGCATGAGCCTGTTGTTCATCACCCACGACCTCGGCATCGTCCGCCGTATCGCCGACACGGTCTGCGTCATGAACGGCGGCAAGATCGTCGAGCAGGGCCCGGTCGAGCAGGTCTTCACCGCGCCGAAGCACGCCTATACCAAGGCGCTGCTGGCGGCCGAGCCGAAGCCCGACCCGGCGCCGCCGCAGCCCGATGCGCCGGTCGTGATATCGACGGACAATCTCAAGGTCTGGTTTCCGATCAAGCGCGGGCTGTTGCGCTCGACCGTCGGCCACATCAAGGCGGTCGATGGCGTCAGCCTCGCGGTGCGCAAGGGCGAGACGCTCGGCGTGGTCGGCGAATCTGGCTCCGGCAAGACCACGCTTGGGCTGGCGCTGCTCAGGCTGATCTCGTCGGATGGTCCGATCGTGTTCCTCGGCAAGGACATCCAGGGCCTGCGCTTCAAGCAGATGCTGCCGTTCCGCCTCGACATGCAGATCGTGTTCCAGGACCCGTTCGGCTCGCTCAGCCCGCGCATGTCGGTGGCTGACATCATCGCCGAGGGACTTGAAGTGCACCAGAAGCAGCTGTCGCGCGAGGAGCGCGAGGCGCGGGTGATCAAGGCGCTCAAGGATGTCGGCCTGGATCCCGAATGGCGCTTCCGCTATCCGCACGAGTTCTCCGGCGGCCAACGCCAGCGCATCTCGATCGCGCGCGCGGTGGTGCTGGAGCCGAACTTCGTCGTGCTGGACGAGCCGACCAGTGCGCTCGACATGCTGCTCCAGGCCCAGATGGTCGACCTGCTGCGCGACCTGCAGCGCAAGCGTGACCTCACCTACATGTTCATCTCGCACGATCTGCGTGTGGTGGCCTCGCTCGCGAGCCATTTGATCGTGATGAAATCCGGCAAGGTCGAGGAGGAGGGGCCGGCCTCCGAGCTCTTCAAGAATCCAAAAAGCGATTACACCCGCGCGCTGTTCGCCGCCGCGTTCCGCATCGAAGCGGCCGGCGAGGGGACCGTGGCGACGTAGCTCTCTCGTTCCACGTCACCCCGCGCAACGGCTTCGCCGTTGTCGCTGGAGGTGCGAGCCTTGCGGCGCACTTGCGCCGCTGGGCGAGCCTCGAAGGGGGCGTGGCCCGAGTGGGGCCGTCGATCCTTCGAGACGCGCTTCGCGCTCCTCAGGATGACGGGATTGAGTGTGGCATGTGGCGCTGATTAAAGCCGCTTGATCGCCAGGACGCCGCTGCCGGCGGCCCTGATCCGCGCGATGGCGGCCTGCGTGTTCTCCACCGCCGTCGCCATATGATGCGCATTGGCGTGCACGATCGTGGTCGCATCGCGCACGATGGCGACATGGCTCTTCCAGAAGATCAGGTCGCCGCGTTGCAGATGCTTTGATTCCGCCGCGGTCAATTCGCGGCCGAGCCCTTCCTGTTGCATGTCGCTGTCGCGCGGGCAGCCGGTGCCGGCGGCGGTCAGCGCGATCTGCACCAGGCCGGAGCAGTCGATGCCGAGGCTCGATTTGCCGCCCCAGAGATAGGGCGTGCCGACGAATTGCTCGGCGATCGCAACAAAATCCTGCGCCATCGCGTCGAGCGGCGCAACATGCCGGCGCGGCAGGTGCCAGCCTTCGCGGCTCACCGCGAACGGACCGTCCTCGCGGACAATCGCGAGCTTCGTGCCCATCGCCAGTGCCTCGACCGGCGGCAGCTTGATCGACGGCCCCGGAAACGCCAGCGTGCGCGGCACCGCCACCTTGTGCGTCGGCGTCGCGCCGGGCTTGGTCAGCGCGGCCTCGGGGATCCAGCCGACATAGCCGTCATCGGCGAGCTGGCCCCAGGCCCAGCCTTCGCCGTTACGATCGTACACCGTGACGCGCTCGCCCTTGAGCGCCTGCGTCATCTGCTCGGCATCGGCCGCAGGCGCATGACGCAACGGGGCGATGGCGTCGCTGACTTCGAATACCTCGCCGTCGACGAAGCGCGCGGCCTTGACCTTGCCCTCCAGATATTTTGCGGCGACGTCGTCGCGGGCCGGCGTCAGTCTGACATCATGCATAGCGCTGGCTCAACAATTTGTAGATCGCGCGTGCGGCCTGGCACTCGCCGCCTTCGGGGCGGCCGGGTTTTGCGGACGGCGTCCAGCCGTAGATGTCGACATGCAGCCAGCTTCTCGCCTGCTCGACAAAGCGCTGCAGGAACAGCGCGCAGGTGATCGAGCCGGCGAAACCGCCTGACGGTGCGTTGGTGATGTGGGCGGTCTTGGAGTCGAGCCAGGCATCGTAGGCCGGCCACAGCGGCATGCGCCACAGCGGATCGTTCTCGCGTTTCGCATGGGCTGCGACGTCGCCGGCGAGCGTCTCGTCATTGGTGTAGAACGGCGGCAAATCCGGGCCCAGCGCCACGCGCGCCGCACCGGTCAGCGTGCCCAGATCGACCAGCAGATCGGGCTGCTCCTCGTCGGCAAGCGCCAGCGCGTCGGCGAGCACCAGCCGTCCTTCGGCGTCGGTGTTGCCGATCTCGACGGTGATGCCCTTGCGCGACCTGAAGATGTCGAGCGGGCGGAACGCATTGCCGGCAACCGCGTTCTCGACCGCCGGGATCAGCACGCGCAGCCGCACCTTCAGCTTTGCGTCCATTATCATCTGCGCCAGCGCCAGCACGTTGGCGGCGCCGCCCATGTCCTTCTTCATCAACAGCATGCCGCTCGACGGTTTGAGATCGAGCCCGCCGGTGTCGAAGCAGACGCCCTTGCCGACCAGCGTCACCTTCGGATGGGCCGGATCGCCCCAGCTCAGGTCGATCAGCCGCGGCGCGCGGGTCGATGCCATGCCGACGGCGTGGATCAGCGGAAAATTCTGCGCGAGCTCGTCGCCGCTGATGCAAGTGAAGTCGGCGCCGAACCGTGATGCCAGATCGTGCGCCACTTCGGCGAGTTCGGCCGGCCCCATATCGTTGGACGGCGTGTTGATGAGGTCGCGCGCCAGCGCCGCCGCATCCGCCATCCGTGTGATCTCGGCGGCATCGACGCCGTCGGGCGGCACCAGGCGAACCTCCGGCGTCTTGTTGGTGCGATAGCGAGCGAAGCGATAGCAGCCGAGCGCGAAGGCGAGCGCGGCGAGCCTGGTGTCATGCGGCGCATTGGCAAAGCGGTAGACGCCCGGCGGCAGCAGGCCGGGCAGAGCGCCTGGCCGGAACGGATCGGGTGATCTGCCACTGGCATCCTCGAGGCCGAACAGCACCTGCGCGATGCTGCCGTCGGCGGCCGGCAAGGCGAGGGACTTGCCGGGCTTCGCCTCAAACCCATTCGCCTCCGCGAACTGGCGTGCCGCTGCCGGCAGCTCGCTCCGAATCGCATCCCATGTCGACTTGGTGACGAAGGTGATTGGTGTGACGGCGGTAGCGGGTGCGGTCTCGAACACGGATGGCATGCGGCTCTCGGCTGTTCTGGCGTCGTGGGTGGCTACTACACGCCTTTCGCGGTGGATGGTAGCGCACGAGCGGTTCACGCGACGTGCAGGACCGGAACCGGGCCCGCCGGTTGCCAGCACCGCCAGTTAACCAGACGTTAGGGTTAACAGTCTATTGCTGGCACGCTCGGCTGGAACCATTCGCCCGATTTCGTGAGTCACAGTGACATGCGTCGACAGTCCAACCTGACCCGGCATCTCGCTTCCGCAGCCCTCGTGGCGGTCTTCGCCGCTGGCCTTGGCGGCTGCCAGACCATGTCCGATGTGACGGGATCGATTGCGTCCAAGTCGGATCCGGTGCCCGATGATCCGCGCCGTGCCGCCGATGTTTATGGCGAGCGTTATCGCAAGAATCCCAAGGATGTCGACGCCGCGATCGCCTACGGCCAGGCGTTGCGCATGAGCGGACAGCGCTCGCAGGCCTGCGCCATGCTGGAGCAGGCCACGATCGCCAATCCCGGCAACAAGGCTTTGCTCGCTGCCTATGGCCGCGCGCTGGCCGACAACGGCAATTCGCAGGCCGCGTTCGACGTGCTGAGCCGCGCCCACAGTCCGGACAATCCGGACTGGCGGATCCTGTCGGTGCAGGGAACCACCCTCGACAAGATGAACCGGCACGAAGAGGCGCGGCGCTATTACGCGAGCGCGCTGCGACTGGCCCCGGACGAGCCGTCGGTGCTGTCCAATCTCGGCCTGTCCTACATGCTGACCAAGGAATTGCCGAAAGCGGAAGAGACGCTGCGCCAGGCCTATGCCAGCGCCCGCGCCGACACCCGTATCAGGCAGAACCTTGCGCTCGTGGTCGGCCTTCAGGGTCGCTTCGGGGAGGCCGAAACCATCGTCAAGGCCGACCTGCCGGCAGACGAGGCGGCGGCCAACGTCGCCTATCTCCGCGACATGCTGAACCGCAAGGACGGACCGCGGACCGCGTCGCGCGCCGCCCCTGTCGTCGCCAAGGACGACTAGCCAACACGGCAACTTCCATACCTCCCCTTGAAAAGGGGAGGTCGCTTTGCTCGCAGAGCAAAGCGGGTGGGATCTGCTTTCTCCGCATGCAGCGTCGTCTGCGGCAGACCCCCATCCCGGCCTTCGCCCTTTCAGGGGGAAGGGGAAGACAGACCTTCATTCGGGCTGTGTGTTCCCCATACCTCCCCTTGAAAAGGGGAGGTCGCTTTGCTCGCAGAGCAAAGCGGGTGGGGATCTGCTTTCTCCGCATGCAGCGTCGTCTGCGGCAGCCCCCCATCCCGGCCTTCCCCCTTTCAGGGGGAAGGAGAAGGCGGTCGGCGCGGCGGCGCCGCTCAGTGCATCGTAGCGATCTTGATGTAGGACGGCCCGAGGATCACGATGAACAGGCAGGGCAGGAAGAACAGGATCATCGGCACGGTCAGCTTGGGCGGCAGTGAAGCCGCCTTCTTCTCGGCCTCGTTCATGCGCATATCGCGGTTTTCCTGCGCCATCACGCGCAGGCTCTGGCCGAGCGGCGTGCCGTAGCGTTCGGATTGCTGCAGGGCCATGCACACCGACTTCACGCCCTCAAGCCCGGTGCGGCGCGCCAAATTCTCGTAGGCAGTCCTGCGGTCCTGCAGGTAGGACAATTCCGCGGTCGTCAGCGCGAATTCCTCCGACAGCGCGACCGACTGTCCGACGATCTCGTTGGCGACTTTGCGGAAGGCGACCTCGACCGACATGCCCGACTCGATGCAGATCAGCAGCAGGTCGAGCGAATCAGGGAAGGCACGCTTGATCTGGAGCTGGCGCTTGGAGATCGCGTTCTTCAGGAACAGCATCGGCGCCTGGAGGCCGGCATAGGCCGCGCCGACGCAAATGCCGATCTTGAGCGTGAGCGACCAGGTCGCGCCGGCGATGAAGAACGTATAGATGATCGCGGCGAGCAGCATCACGACCGGCGTCGCCGCGCGTGCTGCCAGGAAATAGACGTAAGGGGCGTGGCCGCGATAGCCGGCCATCACGAGCTTGTCGAGCGCCGCCTCCTGGGCCAGCCATTTGGTGAGGTTGAGGTCATCCACCATCCTGGAGACGGCCTGCTTCGGCGTCTGGCGCAGCGTCACCTTCTCCGACTTGGAGAGCCGATCGCGTTCGCGCTGCCGCAGACGTTCGCGCTCGCTGGCGACCGCCTTCATGCGCTTGTCGAGGTCGCCGCCGGCGAGCAGCGGCATCACCAGCGTGTAGACCGTCGCGCTTGCCGCGAAGAAGGCAAGCAGCATGGTCATGAACCTGACGTCGTGGAGCTTGGCGATAAGGAAATCAATCATGCTGCACCGTCAGAAATCGAAGTTGATCATCTTCTTCATCACCAGCACGCCCATCGACATCCAGACGGCGCAGGCGACCAGCATCAGCTGGCCCATCGAGTTGGTCCACAGCAGCGCGATGTAGTCCGGCGTCGTGAGGAACACGAGGATCATCACGATCGGCGGCAGCGAGCCGATGATGGCGGCGGAGGCTTTCGCTTCCATCGACATCGCCTGGATCTTCTCGGCCATCTTCTTGCGGTCGCGCAGCACCTTGGACAGATTGCCGAGCGCTTCCGACAGATTGCCGCCGGACTTCTGCTGGATCGCGATCACGATGCCGAAGAAGTTCGCTTCCGGCAGCGGCATGCGTTCATAGAGCCGGGAACAGGCCTCGCCGAGCGGCATGCCGATCGCCTGGGTCTCGATGATCGCGAGGAATTCGCTGCGCAGCGGCTCCGATGCGTCGTTGACGACCGCCTTGAGCGATTCGAACAGCGGCAGACCGGCCTTGATGCCGCGCACGATGACGTCGACGGCGTCGGGCAGCGCTCGCAGGAAGGCCTTCTCCCGCCGCTTCTTCAGCCAGCCGAGCAGCCAGCGCGGTACGCCGAGACCCATGGCAAACCCGATGCCGGCCGCGCCGAGCATGCCTCCGCCGGCCAGAAATGCCGCGCCGAATCCGAACAGGCCGAGGGCGCCGGAGATGATCCAGAATTTCTGCTCGGACCACTCCAGTCCGGCCTGCGAGATGCGCATGCCGAGCGGGACTTTCCTGTCCTTCTGCCGCCGCGCCTCGAGCTCCTTCAACGATCCCTCGACCTGCTCGCGGCGCGAGCGTTGCGTGCGGTCGACAGCTCGTGTCGTCGTAGGCTCGCTGCGCGCCACCGATGCGCGGCGGGACTCGGCCTTCTTCTCCCCGGAGAGGTAGGGATACAGGAAGACCCAGGCGATGCCGCCCACGGTCGTGGCGGCGAGGAAGGCCAGGGCAAGGGTTTGCGTCTGCATCCTGCGTTCCCCTAGACCGGCGCCGGCGCGTCGGAGGCGTCGAGCGCCGCCGCAAGCCGCTTCTCTTCATTGTAGTAGCGCGCACGCTCCCAGAAGCGCGGCCGGCCGATGCCGGTGGAGCGGTGCTTGCCGATGATCTTGCCGTTGGCGTCTTCCCCGACCACGTCGTAGAGGAAGACATCCTGGGTGATGATGGTGTCGCCTTCCATGCCCATCACCTCGGTGATGTGCGTGATGCGACGCGAACCGTCGCGCAGGCGCGCCGCCTGCACGATGATGTCGACCGAGGCGCAGATCATCTCGCGGATGGTCCGCGACGGAAGCGAGAAGCCGCCCATCGTGATCATGGATTCGCAGCGCGACAGTGCTTCGCGCGGATTGTTGGCGTGCAGCGTGCCCATCGAGCCGTCGTGGCCGGTGTTCATCGCCTGCAACAGGTCGAACGCCTCGGGTCCGCGGACTTCGCCGACGATGATCCGCTCCGGGCGCATACGCAGGCAGTTGCGCACCAGTTCGCGCATCGTCACCTGGCCCTCGCCCTCGATGTTCGGCGGCCGGGTTTCCAGCCGCACCACATGCGGCTGCTGCAGCTGGAGTTCGGCGGCGTCTTCGCAGGTGATGATGCGTTCGTCGTGCTCGATATAGTTGGTCAGGCAGTTCAGCAGCGTGGTCTTGCCGGAGCCGGTACCGCCGGAGATGATCACGTTGCAGCGGACCCGGCCGATGATCTGCAGGATGCTGGCGCCTTCCGGCGTGATAGCGCCGAACTTGACGAGCTGGTCCAGCGTCAGCTTGTCCTTCTTGAATTTGCGGATGGTGAGTGCGGGGCCGTCGATCGCCAGCGGCGGCACGATGGCATTGACGCGCGAGCCGTCGGCGAGGCGGGCGTCGCAGATCGGCGAGGATTCGTCGACGCGCCGGCCGACCTGGCTGACGATGCGCTGGCAGATGTTGAGCAGCTGCTGGTTGTCGCGAAAGCGGATGCCGGTGCGCTGAATCTTGCCGGCGACTTCGATGAACACGGTGCCGGCGCCGTTGACCATGATGTCGGCGATGTCGTCGCGCGACAGCAAGGGCTCCAGCGGTCCGTAGCCGAGCACGTCGTTGCAGATGTCGTCGAGCAGCTCTTCCTGCTCGGCGATCGACATCACGATGTTCTTGATCGCGATGATCTCGTTGACGATGTCGCGGATTTCCTCGCGCGCCGACTCGCTGTCCAGCTTGGCGAGCTGGGCAAGGTCGATCGCCTCGATCAGGGCGCCGAAGATCGTCGCCTTGACCTGATAATAGTTGTCCGAGCGGCGGGCTTCGACGGTTGGGGCCGGCGGCGGCTTGGCCGGAGCCAGCGGCGGCGACGAGATCGTGGGCGCGACGGACTCGCGCGCCATCGGTGGCGCGCCGGCGGGCTCCGGCGCCTGAAAGGCGGGCTTGGGTGCCCGCACGTCCCCATCGTTTCCGCTACGCTTACCAAACACGACGTCTTGACTCCACGCGGGCCACTATTTGGACCGCAGCTTTTCGAGCAGGGGCGACAGGAAGGACCCCCTCGGCTTCTTGGTCTCGCCGCGGCCTGTCAGCCGCTGCGCCATCTGCAGGAACATCTCGACCGCGCGGTGATTGGCGGAAATTTCCGCGATCATCTGGCCGTTGTTGGCGGCCGAACCGAAGATCTGCGGATCGAACGGGATGGCGGCGATCGGCTGGCTCTCGATCGCCTTGGCGAATTCGCCCGCGGCGATCTCCGGCCGTTTCGGCACGCCGACCTGGTTGAGGCAGTACAGCGGCGCGCGGTCGTTGGGCCGGGATGCCTTCAGGAGGTCGAACATGTTCTTGGCGTTGCGCAGATTGGCGAGATCGGGCGCCGCCACGATCAGGATGTCGTCGGCCGCGATCAATGCGCGCTTGGTCCAGCCGGACCATTGGTGCGGCACGTCGAGCACGATGCAGGGCATCGTGGTGCGCAGCGTATCGAAGATCGCATCGAACGCTTCGGCGCCGAAATCGTAGACCTTGTCGAGCGTGGCCGGCGCCGCGAGCAGGCTCAGATGGTCGGTGCATTTCGACAGCAGGCGGTCGACGAAGGCGGTATCGACGCGGTCCGGCGAGAACACGGCGTCCGCGATGCCTTGCGCCGGGTCCTGGTTGTAGTTGAGGCCGGCGGTGCCGAACGCGAGGTCGAGGTCGGCGACCACGGAATCCAGCGCCAGATCGCGGGCGATCGCCCAAGCGACGTTGTGGGCGATCGTCGAGGCGCCGACGCCGCCCTTGGCGCCGACGACGGCGACGATGCGGCCGACCGCCTTGGCTTCCGGCGCCGAGAACAGGTTGCAGACCGCGCGCACCACATCGATTGCATGGGCAGGCGCGATCACATAGTCGCTGACGCCGCGGCGCACCAGTTCGCGATACAGCGTGACGTCGTTGACGCGGCCGATCACGACCACGCGGGTGCCGGCGTCGCACACCGTGGCGAGCTGGTCGAGGCCGGTCAGGATGTCGCCGCGGCCCTCGGTCTCGAGGATGATGACGTTCGGCGTTGGCGCCGAGCGATACGCCTCGACGGCGGCGGCCATGCCGCCCATCTGGATCTTGAGGTGGGCCTTGGCCAGCCGGCGATCCTCGCCTGCCGACTGTACGGCGGCGGCGGTCTCGACCGTTTCGCAGAACGCTTGAACCGAAACCCGTGGCGCCGGAGCAATATGGTCGTCCACGGCCTGCGACGTGGCGTCCGTCTGCTCTTCGGAGTTTTGCTGCGCGTAGGTGATCATTTTCCTGTATCGCTTAGCTTGGCCCTGTCGGACTCGGGATACGTCGTGGCGGTGGTGGTGCCCTTGCGATACTTGTCAAAGGCGATATTGCGACGCGACGTGTAGGCAGGGGTCTCCGCGCGCGGCTGCACGAGGTCAGACGGGTTTTCGACCATGGCGGCGAGGTTGCGCTGATTGGCGCAGCCGAAATTGTAGTACTGCTGGTTCTCGATGTAGGCCCTGTTGTGGATCGACGGGCCGAGGTCGTCCGGCCAGAGGCCGCACGGCCCCGCGGTGGCCTTCATCTTTGGATAGTTCACCCGGATCGCCGGCATCATCCGCGGATCGTCGGGGTGATATTTGCGAACCAGCATCCCGCGCGGCGGCACGCCGGCGGCGGCGAAGGTGGCCTGGATCTCGCGCAGGGATTCCTGGGCGGGCCGGGCGTTCGGCGTGTCGACCGGCACGTCGATCGTCACGGCGCCGGTTCCCTCGCGCATCCAGTCGCCTGCCATCTCTATCACCGAGGCGCGCTGATCAGCGGTCAGGCCGCCGCGGCTGCGGCCGACGAACACCACGATCGAGCGATCGGCCTCGGTCACCGAGATCGGATGACGCTGGCGATAGTCGGCGGGGGCGTCCAACGCGAAACTGTTGTCGGCGGCGTGCTGGCAGGCGCCGAGCGTCACGGCAAGGCCGACGATGGCCGCTGCGATAGCGATCGGGCGCTTGGTACCGGCGGGTGTCCTGGATGTGGTCTGTGTCATCGTCCGCCTCAGTCCGTGATAAAGCCGTAGGTGCCGCGGTAATTCCGCGCCGGCTCGGTGCGGCCCGGCACGCCGTAGACGCGATTGATGCTGCCCAGCAGGTCGGCCTGCGGATCCGACGCATTGGCGAAACCGTCATCCGGACGCGACAGGTCCTTCTGCGCCACCGCGCGAACGATATAGGGCGTCACCAGCACCATCATTTCGGTCTGGTTGTTGACGAAGTCGCGGCTGCGGAACAGCGTGCCGAGCACCGGCAGCGTCGACAGCCCGGGAAGGCCGTTGATCGCCTGCTTGGTCTGGTCCTGGATCAGGCCGGCCATCGCCATCGAGCCGCCCGAGGGAATTTCCAGCGTGGTCTCTGCGCGGCGGGTCTTGATCGAAGGGATCGTCGTTCCGTTCGCACCGCCGGTCAGCGAGTTCTCGGTCGAGACTTCCGACACTTCTGTCATCACGCGCAGGCTGATCCGGCCTTCGGTCAGCACCACCGGCGTGAAGTTGAGCGAAATGCCGAATTTCTTGAAGCTGACGGTCTGAACGCACTGTCCGATCGCGCCGCTCGTCGTGGTTTGACAGGTCACGCCGGTCGGAATCGGAAATTCGCCGCCGGAGATGAAGGTCGCTGATTCGCCTGAGATCGCGGTCAGGTTCGGCTCGGCGAGCGTGCGGACGACGCCGGCGCTTTCCATGGCGCGGATCGTCGCGGAGACCGAGGGCGCCGACCCGAACGAGGTGGTGATGGCGTTGTTGGGCACCAGCGCTGCGTTGTTTGCCGTAAACGGGTTGGCGTTGGCAAATTTCACCACCGCCGTGCCGTAATTGAGATTTGCGGTGAGGTCGATGCCGAGCTGCTTGATCAGGCTGCGCGAGACTTCGGCAACCGTGACTTTCAACATCACTTGGTCACGGCCGCGAACCGTGATGGAATTCACGACCTTGTCGGTGCTGCCGACCAGCCGGGCGGCCATCTCGCCGGCCTGCTGCGCCTCGACCGGGCTCGCCGCACTGCCGGTCAGCACGACGCCCTCGCCGACGCCCTCGATCTGGATGTCGGAATTCGGCATTGCCTGACGCAGCGCCGCACGGACACCGTTGAGGTCGCGCTTGACCGCGATGTCATAGGCCGCGATCTGCTGGCCGGCCGCATCGAAGAACACGATGTTGGTCTGGCCGACCGTCGCGCCGATGATGTAGGCGCGTTGCGCCGAGCGGAGCACGGCGTTGGCGATCTTCGGATCGGCGACCAGGACATCCTTGATGTCCCTGGGCAGATCGATCACCACCGATTTGCCGACGCCGAGCGCAAGGAAACGGGCGTTCATCTGACCATCGGCCGCGGCAGGGGCGGCGGCGCGGTAGTCGCTCGCCACTACCGGTGTCAGCGCCGGGTTGAGCGTGAGCGCTGCGACCGCCGAGAACGACAATGCGCGGACCATGTAGGCCCGCATCGTCCGTTGAGTTGCCCCGCCCTTCATCACGTCTGTCCTCATGGTCACTTTTGCATCGTTGCCTGGTTGGCAACGCCAAAGCGGATGACGTTGATCGTCTCACCGCGCTTTTGGGGGTTGTCGTCGGTCCTGACGTCGGTCGCGTTGACGTCGGCGATGCTGCGCAGCGCCAACGACAGGGTGCCGCTCTGGCGCGCGCGCGCCAGCGTCTCGGTCTGTTCGGGCTTCAGCTCCAGCGTCACCGTCTTGCCGATCAGCGCGTTGGTGCCGTCCTTCTCCTTCGGTGCCTGATCGATCGCGAGCACCCGAATATTGGTCAGGATGACCTCGGAATTGACGATGTCGGCGCCGCTGCGGTCGGGATTCTTGTCCCGCTTCGACAGCAGGACGTCGACCCGGTCATTCGGCAGGATGAAGCCGCCGGCGCCGGTCTCCGGCGAGATCTCGGTCGATACTGCCCGCATGCCGGTCGGCAGGATCGCAGCCATGAAGCCGCTTCCGTCCGCCTTGACGAGCTTCTGCTCGCGAATCGGCTCGCCCTGGATGAAGGGGGCACGCGCGATCGAGCCGGTGACATCCTTGATGGCATCGGCGTTGCTGTCCCTGCGCATGAAGGTGGCGCTCGCGGTCGCCGCCGGCCAGGTCTGCCACTGCAGATCCTCGGGCTTCACCGCCTGGCCGAGGCCGATGTCGGCTTTCGCGACCAGGATGTCGACGGTAGGCAGCTGCGCGACCGGGGGAGGCGCCGCCGGCTTGTCGTCGCCTCCGCTTGCCAAATAGAGCGCCGCAAGGCCGGCGCAGCCTGCAATTGCCAGGACCAGAATGCGGGCCTTATCCATTACGCTTCACTTTCCACATGACGCCGCGACGCTGCCGCCGCCGTGATGGGAGTTGACCAGCTATTCGTCAAAGCATGGTTAATGAGGCGTATCTAAATCGCCTTAACGAGCGGTTACCGCTGCTTTCTCAGCGCATCGCGAAGTGCGCGAGATCGATCGTCTTGATCCAGTCCGTCTCGGGATAGATCAGCAGGGCGCCGAGGGCGAGTGCGATGCCGTAGGGAATTCCGGTCTGCTTGTCGTGCAGCCGGCTGAGCCAGGCCTGGGACGCGAGCGGGTAGGGCAGGGGCCATTGCCGGAGCTGCAACAGCAGCACGGTCAGCGCACCGCCGAACAGCGATGCAAACACCAGATAAGGCAGCAGATGCTCGAACCCGAACCACAGGCTGGCCGCGGCAGCCACCTTGGCGTCACCGCCGCCGACCCAGCCCATCGCGAACATGCCGAACGCCACCACCAGCACCAGCGCGCCTGCGCCGGCATGGGTAAGAATGTCGTGGACGCCCATCCCGGTCAGCGGCGCCAGCACGAAGAAGCCGGCCGCGAGTGCCAGCGAGATCCGGTTCGGGATCGTCATGGTCAGGAGATCGCTCGCCGCCGCGAAGGCCATCAGAGCCGGAAACAGCATCAAGCGTGCGATGTCGAGGATCATGGATTCATGCCGTCAAGCTGGAGCTGCGGTCGAGACTCGACGCTAGCGGCCATTGGTGAACAATCGGGAAAGGACCGGCGGCCGCTTCGAAGGCGGCCGCCAATTGGAGCCCGACAAATAGCAAAGGTCCCGGGGTTGCCGGGACCTTTGATGCGAACTCGTCGGAACCGGCTTACTTCAGCGAGCCCGAGATCGAGTTGAAGGTACCCGAGAGTTTCGTGCCGACGCCGTTGACCGCAGCGATGATCGCGATGGCGATGCCGGTCGCAATCAGGCCGTATTCGATGGCGGTCGCGCCCGACTCATCCTTCACGAAGCGCGAAACGAGGTTCTTCATAAAATTCACTCCTGTGTACACGTGGCTGGTCGAACTAGGTTTGGTCTGGCCGGCGTTCTCAGCACCGTGACCATGGCGGCACCCTACGGTTCGACGATTTCGGTGCAGTTAATTTGATCGCATAAACTCCGGGGGAACCCGCTGTTGTTGCGCAAAGTAAATTTGGCATTAAGCGGCTCGCCAAAATTGCAGATTGTTGCCGAGGTCGGCCGCGGCCGGGGTCTATTCACGGCTCCTTAAGCGCACATCTATACCCATGAGGCTTCCGTAGAATGAGGCTGTCATGTCCACCCTTCCGCTTGAAGTCATCGAGATGCTCGGCCAGACGATGATGAGAGTGGTGCCGATCACGATCGCCCTCGCATTGTTCTTCACCGTGCTGACCCACTTCTGGGCCTGCAATCCCGGCAAGCCGTGGTGGCAGAAGCGTGAGCTGGTCACGGACGTCTGCTACTGGTTCTTCGTGCCGGTGTTCGCCCGCGTGCTGCGCATCGGACTCCTGGTGGTCGGCGCGGCCGCGGTCTTCAACGTGCATGGCGCCGACGATCTCATCGCGTTCTATGAGAACGGGCACGGTCCGCTGTCGCAGCTTCCGCTCTGGCTGCAGTCGATCGTCTTCCTGGTCGCCTCGGACTTCATGCTGTATTGGCTGCACCGGATGTTTCACGGCGGCGGCTTCTGGAAGTACCACGCCATTCATCACTCCTCCGAAGACCTCGAATGGATTTCGGCGGCGCGCTTCCATCCCGTCAATCTCCTGATCGGCACGATCACGGTCGACGTGATCCTGCTAATGGCCGGCATCTCACCGAACATCATGCTGTGGGTCGGCCCGTTCACCACATTCCATTCGGCCTTCGTCCACGCCAATTTGAACTGGACACTCGGCCCGTTCAAATATGTGATCGCGACGCCGGTGTTTCATCGCTGGCATCACACCGCGCTCGAGGAAGGCGGCGACACCAATTTCGCGGGCACGTTTCCGCTCTGGGACATCCTGTTCGGAACGTTCCGCATGCCCGAAGGCAAGCTTCCGGAGGATTACGGCGTCGACGCCGAGCAGGGCGTGCCGGCCGAGATTGGCGGACAGCTGGCCTATCCGTTCCGGCATTGACGTCATTGTCCGGCCCGTGCCCGCATGAGTGCTGAGACCGCAACCATCCCGCAGGCAAGGGCCTCCGTGTTCGCCGAGGTCCCGGCCTGGTTCTGGATGGCGTGCGGCGTCTACGCGCTGCTGCTGATCGTCGGCGACAGGCTGCTCGCCGATTCCGACACCTACTGGCAGATCGCGGTCGGTCGCTGGATCCTCGACCATCGCGCGCTGCCGTCGGTCGATATCTATTCGTTCACCAAGGCAGGTCAGCCATGGATGTCGTCGTCCTGGCTGGCGCAGGTCCTGTTCGCGAAGGCCTATGATCTCGCCGGGTGGACCGGGCCCGCGGCGCTGGCCACGGCATGTGGTGCCGCCACCTTCGCGCTGCTTACCGCCATTCTCAGCCGCGCGCTGCCGGCGATCTATGCGAGCCTGGTCGCACTGGCGGCGCTGGTGCTGACATGCGGGCATCTGCTGGCCCGCCCGCATGTGCTGGTGCTGCCGATCATGATGGTCTGGGCGAACGGCCTGATGGTCGCAAGCGAACGTCGCGAGGCTCCGTCGTTCTGGCTGCTGCCGCTGATCGCCCTCTGGGCCAATTTGCATGGCGGTTTCCTGTTCGGGATGGTGCTGCTCGGCGCCTTTGCGCTCGATGCGATGTGGAATGCCGCGCCCGCGCAAAGATTGCCGCTGGCGCTGCGCTGGACGGCATTCGGTATCGGCGCGCTGGCCGCATGCTGCGCGACCCCCTACGGATGGGGTTCGATCCTTGCCTCGTCGAAGATTCTCAGCCTCGGCGAATTGCTGCACCTGATTGCGGAGTGGATGCCGGCGAACTTCAGCCACATCGATGCGTTCGAGCTATCCATTCTCGGCCTGATCGGCGGGGCGCTCTATTGTGGAGTGAGGCTGCCGCTGCCGCGGATCGCCCTGGTGCTGGGCCTGCTGCACATGGCGCTGTCCCATGTCAGGAATCTCGAGCTGTTCGCCCTGCTGCTGCCGCTGGCCGCGTTGACGCCGGTGGCGACCCAGTTCGGTCTGCGTGCCGCGAGCACTGTCCGGCTCAAGGCTGCGCCGGCTGCGATATTCATCGCCGCGCTGTGCGCCTCGACCTGGTTCGTTGCGGCACGGGGGAACATCGCGCCGCCGCCGATCCATTCGCCCGCTGCTGCCGTTGACGCGCTGAAGGCGCACAATGCCCGGCGCGTACTCAACGATCTGCAGTTCGGCGGATATCTGATCTGGCGTCAGGTGCCGGTGTTCGTCGACGGGCGTGCCGAGCTTTACGGCGAGACGTTCGAGATGGCCTATTACCGCGCGCTCCAGCTCAAGGACGTCGACGGCTTCTTCGATCTGCTCAAGACCTACGACATCGATGCGGTGATGCTCGACCCGGCGACGCCCGCCTCCAGATTTCTCGATCACATCGATGGATGGCGGCGCCTCTACGCCGACGATCGCGTGGTGATCCATGTGCGTACGGGCGGCGAGGCGGCGGCCGCGCGCCCTGCGGGATAGGCGCGAGATTCCGAGGCCGCTGGCCGATCCGCTCCGGAAGTCGTGACATCCGCGCAATTCGGCGCTCGATATTTGCGCTTCTTAAATGAATTACCGTCAGATTCGCCTGCGTCGGGCGCCGGTCCGCTGCGTATCGCTTTTGCCGGCCTGTTAACGTCCCGGGGTACAGTATGTCGTTTCAGTCCCATCGTATTCGCGCCGTCACGCGCATTGGATTCATCTCGCTGGCCGCAGCCGTGCTGCTGTCGCCCGCGTTCGCAGCGCCCGATCCCGACCGGATCGCGGTCAATGTCGATCAGGCCAAGCTAGTCAAGCTGCCCGGAGGCATCGCCACGATCGTGGTCGGCAATCCCCTGATTGCCGATGTCACCCTGCAGAATGGCGGGGTTGTCATCGTAACCGGCAAGGGCTACGGCGCGACCAATTTCATCGCGCTCGACCGCACCGGTCAGGTGCTGGTGGACCGCCAGATCCAGGTCGAAGGCCCGACCGACCAGCTCGTCACCGTCTATCGCGGCGTCGATCGCGAGACCTACAGCTGCATGCCGGTCTGTCAGCGCCGCATCACGCTCGGCGACGGCGACGTCTATTTCAAGGCGACCATGGACCAGGCCGGTACGCTCAACACCCAGGCCTCCGGTTCGGGCTCGGCAGGAAAGCCGCAGAACTAGCACGTGTCCGCTCCGGCGCCACTCACGCCGGGGCCGCGGCCGATCGGATGCCGTTCGTTCGACATGGTTAAGCAAGACCTAACGGATCGGAGCACTCTGTCTCGACCCGGCGAAACACTTCAACAATGAGTCTTGGGTTAGTTGTTGCCGCCATGTTGATCCGGGGTCGTTGATGCCGCTGCCCGCACGTTCCTTCGCAGGCCTGCTCCGCCGCTTTCGCCGAAATCGCCGTGGCGTGACCGCGGTCGAATTCGCGATGGTCGCACCGCTGTTTTTCGGACTGCTGTTCGCGATCATCGAAGTGGCAATGATCTTCCTTGCCAGCCAGGTGCTCGAGACCGTGACGCAGGATTCGGCCCGCTTCGTCATGACCGGTCAGGCCCAGGGCCTGAGCTACACCCAGGCGCAGTTCAAGAACTACGTCTGCGGCCGGGTCAGCGCGCTGTTCGATTGCACCAACGGCATATTTGTCGACGTGCGCAGCTATTCCTCGTTCGGCAGCGTCAACATCACGCCGCCGATCGACTCCAGCAACGCGTTCATTCCGACCACGAAATGGTGTCCCGGCAAGGACGGCGACGTCGTGGTTGTCCGGCTGTACTATCAGTGGCCGCTGTTCGTCACCAAGCTCGGCTTCAACGTCGCCAACCTCGCGAACGGCAAGCGGCTGTTGACCGCCACCGCGACGTTCAAGAACGAGCCCTCGGGGACCGCCGGAGCCACATGCTCATGAGCAAAGTCATGAAAACCTTGGCCGCGGCCTTGCTGCGCTCCGTCGCCGCCCTCGGCCATGACCGCCGTGGCCTCGCCGCCGTCGAGTTCGCCTTCATCGTGCCGCTGATGCTGGTGATGTTCTTGGGCACCGTCGAGTTCTCATCCGGCGTCGCGGTCGACCGCAAGGTCACGCTGATGGCGCGCGCCGCGTCGGATCTGACCTCGCAGGCAACGGCGGTGGTCGACACCGACCTGCAGAACTTCTTCAGCGCCGCCGTCGGCATCATGACGCCGTACGATGCGTCACCGACCAAAATCACATTGTCGGAAATCTATATCGACAACTCCAATATCGCGCGGATCCAGTGGAGCAAGGCGGGAACGATCGCCACCGGCGCCACGCAAGCCACGGTGACGACCTCCACGCGCAGTCAGGGTGATGTGGTGACGAGCCTGGTCCCGGCGTCGCTGCTGATTGCGGGCACCTATCTGATCTTCAGTGAAGTCAGCTACAAATACATGCCGACGATCGGCTATGTGATGGCCAAGAGCGGCATCAATCTCAGCGACGTCGCCTACACCAGGCCACGACAGTCGCTGTGCGTGAACTATTCCTCGACGTCGGCCACCGCGTCGAACGCCTGCACGACTTACTAGAGCGTTCTCGAGCGAAGTGGCCACCGGTTCGCGTCAAGAAAACGCGTCAGGAGACTCTAGATCGTTTTCGAGCGAAGTGGGCTGCGGGCCTGCGCTCCATACAAAAAGGGCCGCGCCCGGAGGTGCGGCCCTTGATGCTTTGACGACAATTTCCTGGAGCTTCGTGCGTCCGGGAAATCGGCTTATCCGGCGGCGCGCAGATTGTCGGCCGAGGATTTGCCGGAACGGCGGTCAGCCACGATCTCGTAGGAGATCTTCTGGCCTTCACGCAGAGTGCCAAGGCCGGCGCGCTCGACTGCACTGATGTGCACGAACACGTCGTTCCCGCCTTCATCCGGCTGGATGAAGCCGTAGCCCTTGGTCGCGTTAAACCACTTCACGGTTCCCATGCTCACGTGGGTAGTCCCTTCTCAGATATACAAGTTCAAGACCCGCTGATCGGCGGGGTGGTGAGATCGAATTTTTGGAAGGGTCGTCAGCGTCTGAACCGGCTGTACCGGTATTGGCTAATGTCGTCCGGCCGAAAATCGATGGGTAGGATATTATTCGATAGAAGGCTTCAAAACAATCCTGACGTGCGCGATTTTTTGGCCGGCGCAGGCGCCGGCCAATTGCTGCGCAGGACATCAGGATGTCATGCGCGCAGCAGTTGCAACCTTGTTTATCGGCGGCGGAACTGGCCGCCGCGCTGCGCTCCGCCCCGCGGCGGGCCGCCGGGCGCGCCGCTCGGACGCTCGTCCTTGTGGCGGAAAATCAGGCGGCCCTTTTCGAGATCGTAGGGCGACATTTCGATCGTGACGCGGTCGCCGGCCAGCGTCTTGATGCGGTTTTTCTTCATCTTGCCGGCGGTGTAGGCGACGATCTCGTGTCCGGCATCGAGTTGCACCCGGTAACGAGCGTCGGGGAGGATTTCGGTCACCAGTCCTTCGAACTGGATCAGCTCTTCCTTAGCCATATGGTTCTCCAGATCGAGCGACGGCTAGTGCTTCGGTCGGTTGTTGCGGTTGGGTTGCGGATTCGGCCGGCTCTCGCGATGCAAGAAGGCGACGCCCTGGATGCCTTCGCTGTTGCCGGCCTGCGACGGACGCGGCGACTCGCCCCGGCTCGTCTGCGGCGCGCCATTATTACCACCTGGACGGCGGCGGCGGCGAGGCCCTTTTCCACTTGGAGCCGCCTCATTCTTCCCACGAACATTATGCGCGCGCGGCGCAGAACGGCCACCCCGGTGCGGGTGGGGCGCCTGAGCCGGTGCGGTTTCGCGGTTGCTGCCCGGCGTGCGGCGGTCTTCCCGCGGCAGCGTGACGCGGATCAGCCGTTCGATGTCACGCAAATAGCCCATCTCTTCGGCACCCGCGATCAGCGAGATCGCGACCCCGTCGGCGCCGGCGCGCGCGGTGCGGCCGATGCGGTGGACGTAGGTCTCCGGGATGTTGGGCAGGTCGAAATTCACGACATGGCTGATGCCGTCGACGTCGATGCCGCGGGCGGCGATATCGGTCGCCACCAGTGTACGGATTTCGCCGGTGCGGAATGCCGCCAGCGTACGCTCGCGGTGATTCTGCGACTTGTTACCGTGGATGGCATTGGCGCTGATGCCGGCTCGCTCGAGGCCTTTCACCACCTTGTCCGCGCCATGCTTGGTGCGGGTGAAGATCAGGGCGCGATTGACCGGTTCCTGCTTCAGCAACTGGGCGAGAATCGCCGGCTTGGCCGCGAAATCGACCTGGATCACGCGCTGGGCGATGCGGTCGACCGTCGAGGCCACCGGCGTCACCGCCACGCGGGCGGGGTCGCGCAGCATCGCTTCGGCGAGTTCGGCAATGTCCTTGGGCATGGTGGCCGAGAAGAACAGCGTCTGGCGCCGGATCGGCAGCTTGGCGACGATTTTCCGGATGTCGTTGATGAAGCCCATGTCGAGCATGCGGTCGGCTTCGTCGAGCACCAGGAACTCGACCTGGTTGAGCTTCAGTCCGTTGCTCTGCACGAGATCGAGCAGGCGGCCGGGGGTGGCGACCATCACCTCGACGCCCTGCATCACGCTGCGGACCTGGCGGCCCATCGGGACGCCGCCGATTGCGAGCGCCGAGGACAGCCGGAGGTGGCGGCCATAGGCATTGAAGCTGTCGAGGATCTGCCCGGACAGTTCGCGGGTGGGCGAGAGCACCAGCACGCGGCAGCTCTTGGGCTGCGGGCGGACACGGTTCTCCAGCAGCCGGTGCAGGATCGGCAGCGCGAAGGACGCGGTCTTGCCGGTTCCGGTCTGGGCGATGCCGACGACGTCGCGGCCGGCAAGTGCGAGCGGGATGGTCTGGGCCTGGATGGGGGTCGGTGTGAGATAGTTCTCTTCACGAAGCGCGCGGGCGATGGGTTCGGCGAGGCCGAAATCCTGAAAGGAGGTCAAAAGTGGTTCTTTCCATAAATGCCGTCTTCGTCCCGGTCCAATATCGGCCGGAATCGCTCGAAGGCGTTCGGGACACCCGCGTGTCTGGGGCGTCAAGCTGGGTTAGCTGAAAGGCGAGCCAGAAGCCGCTTGGGGCGGCTTGTACACGCAGCTCGCGAAGGCACCGCGATTTCGCGGGCATGGCGAGGATATGGACCAGGAACAGGGCGGTTTCAAGGTGAGATTGCCGGATCGGTGCCCGAAGTTCGCCGATCGCTCGCGCAAACTCTCACAAATCGGTGCCGGAATTTTAGCCAAAACGGCAAATTTGCCTACAAAATAATCTGATTGCACTTTCGGCAGTCAAGATGACGGCCCAATGATTGAGCAATCGATTTCCGTATTTGCCCGGAACTCGCAAAATTATCCAGTCGGTTCATTGGCTTAAGGTGCCCGCGCACCGTGGCACAGTTCTTGCGATTCCCTTAGCCGCAGGCGGCCAAGCGGCCGTTTCGCAAGCGTTCACGCCTGCGTCAGGGAGACGACATTTCATGCTTACTCAGCTTACTCACAAAATAACGACGATGACCCGCCGCCGCGCGCTCGCGGCGACGGCCGGCCTGGTTTTGGGCCTGGCTGCGTCCTCGCCGTTTTCGCCCGCGCAAGCGGCCGACGACACCATCAAGGTTGGCGTTCTCCATTCGCTTTCCGGCACCATGGCCATCAGCGAAACCACGCTGAAGGACACCATCCTTTTCCTGATCGACGAGCAGAACAAGAAGGGCGGCGTGCTTGGCAAGAAGCTCGAGGCCGTCGTGGTCGACCCCGCCTCAAACTGGCCGCTGTTTGCGGAGAAGGCGCGCGAGCTGATCACCAAGGACAAGGTTGCGGTCGTGTTCGGCTGCTGGACCTCGGTGTCGCGCAAGTCCGTGCTCCCGGTGTTCAAGGAGCTGAACAGCATCCTGTTCTATCCGGTGCAGTATGAGGGCGAGGAATCCGAGCGCAACGTGTTCTACACGGGTGCTGCGCCGAACCAGCAGGCGATCCCCGCCGTCGACTATCTGATGAAGGACGAGAAGGTGAAGCGCTGGGTGCTGGCCGGCACCGACTACGTCTATCCGCGCACCACCAACAAGATCCTGGAGGCGTATCTGAAGTCGAAGGGCGTCGCCCCGGAAGACATCATGATCAACTACACGCCGTTCGGTCATTCCGACTGGCAGACGATCGTGGCCGACATCAAGAAGTTCGGCTCGGCCGGCAAGAAGACCGCCGTGGTCTCCACCATCAACGGCGACGCCAACGTCCCGTTCTACAAGGAGCTCGGTAACCAGGGCATCAAGGCGACCGACATTCCGGTGGTTGCGTTCTCGGTCGGCGAAGAAGAACTCGCCGGCATCGACACCAAGCCGCTGCTTGGCCATCTCGCCGCCTGGAACTACTTCGAGTCGATCAAGACGCCCGAGAACGAGAAGTTCATCAAGGCGTGGCAGGCCTACACCAAGAATCCGAAGCGCGTGACCAACGATCCGATGGAAGCGCACGTGATCGGCTTCGACATGTGGGTCAAGGCGGTCGAGAAGGTGAAGTCGACCGATCCCGACAAGGTGATCGACGCGCTGCCCGGCATCGAAGCCAAGAACCTGACCGGTGGCACCTCGAAGATGCTGCCGAACCACCACATCACCAAGCCGGTGTTCATCGGCGAGATCAAGGCCAACGGCCAGTTCGACGTGGTGTGGAAGACCCCGGGCCTGGTGGCCGGCGATGCCTGGTCGAAGGAGCTCGAGGGCTCCAAGGACCTGATCGGCGATTGGGTCGGCAAGAAGTGCGGCAACTACAACACCAAGACCAACAAGTGCGGCGGCCAGGGCTCCTAAGCTCCTGACCTGAACAACGACACAACACAACCATCCAAGAACCTGGAGAAGGCGGCACCGCTCGCCGCCTTCTCCTCACACTCCTGCCGGGGTACTGACGTGTTCGCCAATTGTATTGATCGCTTTCGCACTCTGTTTCTCTCGATCCTGCTGCTGAGCTGTTTCGCCGTCCCGGCGCTGGCCGGCCCGTTCGAGGATTCGGTCGCCAAATTCGCCAATGACGAGTTCTCCGACACCGAGGAGGCGATCGGCGGGGTTGCCGCGTCGGGCAATGCGCTGGCCTCGCCCATCATCAGCGCGCTGCAGGACGGCCGGCTGTCGGCCGATCCGGACAGCAAGAAGGTCTTCATCACGCAGACCGACGGCAAGATCATCGACGCCGCCACCGGCGCTGCCGTCGACAAGCTGCCCGACAACGCCGCCGCCGTTCGCCTCAACAACCGCCTGCGCCGCACCGTGGATGCCGCGCTCGGCGGCCTGACGCTGTTGTCGCCGGATCCGGCCAAGCGGCTCGCCGCGGCGCAATCGGTGTTCAAGAGCCACGAGGAGAACCTGCTGCCGACGGTGGAGGGCGCGCTCGCCAAGGAGAGCGTCAAGTCGATCAAGCAGGCTTTCGCCGAGGCGCGCGCCGCCATCATCCTGTTCAAGTCGGATGCGTCCGACAGCGACAAGCTCGACGCCGTCGCCGTGGTCAAGGCGCGCGGCGACCAGGAGGCGCTGGCGCTGCTCACCGGGCTCGGCGACCAGCCGCCGCTGGTCGCCCAGGCGGCGGCAACCGCGGTCACCTCGATCCAGAGCAATCTCGCAATGTGGTCGATGGTGCAGAATGCCTGGTACGGCCTGTCGCTCGGCTCGGTGCTGCTGCTCGCCGCCATCGGGCTCGCCATCACCTTCGGCGTGATGGGCGTCATCAACATGGCGCATGGCGAGATGGTGATGTTAGGGGCCTACACCACCTTCGTGGTGCAGGAGGTGATCCGCACCCGTTATCCCGCGCTGTTCGACTATTCGCTGCTGATCGCGGTGCCGCTCGCCTTCCTGGTCGCGGGCTTCATCGGCGTCGTGATCGAGCGCACCATCATCCGCTTCCTCTACGGCCGCCCGCTGGAAACGCTGCTCGCGACCTGGGGCCTGTCGCTGGTGCTGCAGCAGGCGGTGCGCACCGCGTTCGGCCCGACCAACCGCGAGGTCGGCAACCCCTCCTGGATGAGCGGCGCCTTCGAGCTCGGCCAGATCACCATCACCTATAACCGGCTCTGGATCCTCTGCTTCACGCTCGCGGTGTTCGCCATCCTGCTCGCGATGCTGCGCTACACCGCGCTCGGGCTCGAGATGCGCGCGGTGACGCAGAACCGCCGCATGGCGGCCTCGATGGGCATCGCCACCTCGCGCGTCGACGCACTGACCTTCGGCCTCGGCTCGGGGATCGCCGGCATTGCCGGCGTGGCGCTGTCGCAGATCGACAATGTCAGCCCGAATCTCGGCCAGAGCTACATCATCGACAGTTTCATGGTCGTGGTGTTCGGCGGCGTCGGCAATCTGTGGGGCACGCTGGTCGGCGCCTTCACGCTCGGCATCGCCAACAAGTTCCTGGAGCCGGTGGCGGGTGCGGTGCTCGGCAAGATCGCGATCCTGGTGCTGATCATCCTGTTCATCCAGAAGCGGCCGCGCGGCCTGTTCGCGCTCAAGGGGCGGGCGGTGGAAGCATGACGCCGCACATCCTCACCCGTTCGCTCGACCGCGCGGCGACCGCGTTCGTCCTGATCGTCGCTGCGGTCGGGGTGCTGATCCCGCTGTCGAACCTGCTGCTGCCGCAGGGCTCGATGTTCCAGGTGCCGACCTATCTGGTGGCGCTGTGGGGCAAATATGTCTGCTACGCCATCCTCGCGCTCTCGATCGACCTGATCTGGGGCTATTGCGGCATCCTCTCGCTCGGCCACGGTGCGTTCTTCGCGCTCGGCGGCTACGCGATGGGCATGTATCTGATGCGGCAGATCGGCAGCCGCGGCGTTTACGGAAATCCTGTTCTGCCCGACTTCATGGTGTTCCTGAACTGGGACAAGCTGCCCTGGTACTGGTACGGCTTCGACAAGTTTGCCATCGCGGCGCTGATGGTGCTTTTGGTGCCGGGTCTGCTCGCCTTCTGCTTCGGCTGGCTCGCCTTCCGCTCGCGTGTCACCGGCGTTTATCTCTCGATCATCACCCAGGCGATGACCTATGCGCTGCTGCTGGCGTTCTTCCGCAATGATTTCGGCTTCGGCGGCAACAACGGCCTGACCGACTTCAAGGACATCCTTGGCTTCAACGTGCAGGCCGAAGGAACCCGCGCCGCACTGTTCCTGCTGAGCTGCCTTGCGCTGATCATCGCTTTCCTGATCTGCCGCGCGATCGTCACCTCGAAGCTCGGCAAGGTCCTGATCGCCGTGCGCGACGCCGAAAGCCGCACCCGCTTCCTCGGCTATCGTGTCGAGTCCTACAAGCTGTTCGTGTTCACGCTGTCGGCCTGCATGGCCGGTGTCGCCGGCGCGCTCTACGTGCCGCAGGTCGGCATCATCAATCCGAGCGAATTCGCGCCCGGCAATTCGATCGAGGCGGTGATCTGGGTCGCGGTCGGCGGCCGCGGCACCCTGGTCGGCGCTGCGCTCGGAGCCGTCGTCGTCAACTACGCCAAGACGGTCTTCACGTCGGGGCCGCTCGCACCGTACTGGCTGTTCATGCTGGGCGCGCTGTTCATTCTGGTCACGCTGCTATTGCCCAAGGGCATCGTCGGCACCTTCAACAGCTGGTGGGAGACGCGGCGTAGCGCGGCCCTTGCGGCCGACATGGAAAGCGCCGCGCGCGAAGACGGCGTCGGCGCACCGAACCCGGCGGAGTAGGCAGATGAACGTGATGGATACCCGCGCCACCTCGGCCATGCTCTATCTCGACGGCGTGCACGTCTCGTTCGACGGCTTTCACGCCATCAACAATCTGTCGCTGACGCTTGCACCCGGCGAGATGCGCGCCATCATCGGCCCGAACGGCGCCGGCAAGACCACGATGATGGACATCATCACCGGCAAGACCAAGCCGGACGAGGGCACCGTGCTGTTCGACGGCACCGTCGACCTGACCCGGCTCGACGAGACCCGCATCGCCGAGCTCGGCATCGGCCGCAAGTTCCAGAAACCGACGGTGTTCGAGAGCCAGACCGTGCAGGACAACCTGCTGCTCGCGCTCAATGTCGATCATTCCGTGCGCGGCACGCTGTTCTGGCGCGGCAGCAAGGCCGAGTCCGAGCGCATCGACAAGGTGCTCGAGACCATCCGCCTGACCGATGCGCGCAACCGCCTCGCCGGCAGCCTGTCGCACGGCCAGAAGCAGTGGCTCGAGATCGGCATGCTGTTGGCGCAAGACCCCAAGGTGCTGCTGGTCGACGAGCCGGTCGCCGGCATGACCGATGTCGAGACCCATCTGACCGCGGAGCTTCTGAAGCAGATCAACAAGAACCACACCATCATGGTGGTCGAGCACGACATGACCTTCGTGCGCGAGCTCGGCGTCAAGGTGACCTGCCTGCACGAAGGCACGGTGCTCGCCGAAGGTTCGATCGACCAGGTGTCGTCGAACGAGCGGGTGGTCGAAGTGTATCTGGGGCGCTAGCGCGATGCTGAAGATCGACAACATCAATCTTTACTACGGCGCGGCGCAGGCCTTGCGCGGCGTCTCGCTGACCGCCGAGCCCGGCAAGGTCACCTGCGTGCTCGGCCGCAACGGCGTCGGCAAGACCTCGCTGCTGCGCGCCATGGTCGGGCAATACCCGATCGCCTCCGGCGCGATCAATTTCGACGGCAAGGACATCACCGCGCTGAAGCCCTATGAGCGGGCGCGGCGCGGCATCGGCTTCGTGCCGCAGGGCCGTGAGATCTTCCCGCTGCTGACGGTGGAGGAAAACCTCAAGACCGGCTTCGGCCCGCTGAAGCGTGAAGACCGCAACATCCCCGATGACGTGTTCTCGCTGTTTCCGGTGCTGCAGACCATGCTGGGTCGCCGCGGCGGCGATCTCTCCGGCGGCCAGCAGCAGCAACTCGCGATCGGCCGCGCGCTGGTGATGCGGCCAAAGCTGCTGTTGCTCGACGAGCCGACCGAGGGCATCCAGCCCTCGATCATCAAGGACATCGGCCGCGCCATCTCCTATCTGCGCAACCTCGGCAACATCGCAATCGTGCTGGTCGAACAATATCTCGACTTTGCCTGCGAACTCGGCGACAGTTTTGCCGTGATGGACCGGGGTGCGGTGAAATATGCCTGCGACCGCGCGAACCTCGATCCCGCAGAGATCAGCCGCCAGATGGCGCTGTGAACAGGATGTGACGCCGCCTCGCGCGGCGTGCGTGAGGGAGCGTCGGGGGAATGCGGACCGGGATCGCAGGCGCGGCAGCGGCGACGTTTGCGGCAAACCGCGCCCAGGGTGCTGTCAGGTTCGGCGTGCATCGCAAGGATGGCGCCACCCGTCGCGGCGACCTGCATGAGTCAGGCTCGCTGCGCGTCCGCTTTCCATCGCCGGAGGACGACGGCCTCTCGGCCGTGTTCGTCAATACCGCCGGCGGCATTGCCGGCGGCGACCGCTTCGAGATTGCGATCGCAGCCGGCGAGGGCGCCCGGCTCACGCTGACCACCGCGGCGGCGGAAAAGGTCTATCGGGCGCCTGGCTCTGCGGCACGGCTCGACATCGCGCTCAGGGTTGCCGACGGTGCGCATCTTTCGTGGCTGCCGCAGGAGACCATCCTGTTCGACCGTGCCCGTATTGTCAGGAGCTTTGACATCGACCTCGCGGAAGGCGCCTCACTCCTGCTTTGCGAGATCGTGGTGTTCGGCCGTGCCGCGATGGGCGAGACCATGCGCCACGGCGAGTTCGTCGACCGCTGGCGGATGCGGCGTGGCGGCCGGCTGGTGTTCGCCGAGACGATCAAGCTCGACGGCGAGATCGGCGATAAGCTCGCGCGGCCCGCGATCGCGGGTGGGGGCTGCGCAATCGGCACGGCGCTGATCGTGCCGGGCGACGAGGCGTTGGTCGAGCGCATCCGCGAGGCGTCGGACAGCTTCGGCGGCGAAGTCGGCATCTCCGCCTGGAATGGCTTTGCAATGGCGCGCTTCTGTGCCCAAGATGCGGCCCGGCTGCGCGCCGACATGATGACGGTGCTCGGCCGCGCCTCAGCTTTGCCGTTGCCGCGGCTGTGGCTCAACTAGACCTCATCAGAACGATCAGAGTGCTCGCATGAATTTGTCTCCCCGCGAAAAGGACAAGCTGCTGGTTTCGATGGCGGCCATGGTGGCGCGCCGCCGGCTGGAGCGCGGCGTCAAGCTGAACCACCCCGAGGCGATCGCGCTGATCACCGATTTCATCGTCGAAGGCGCGCGCGACGGCCGTACCGTCGCCGATTTGATGCAGGCCGGCGCCAAGGTCCTGACCCGCGATCAGGTGATGGTCGGCATTCCCGAGATGATCCACGACATCCAGGTCGAGGCAACCTTCCCCGACGGCACCAAGCTCGTCACCGTGCACGAGCCGATCCGATAGGAGTACGACATGATCCCCGGCGAACTCTTCATCAAGGACGGCGAGATCGAGCTCAATGCCGGCCGCAAGACCGTGACGCTCTCGGTCGCCAACACCGGCGACCGCCCGATCCAGGTCGGCTCGCACTACCATTTCTTCGAGACCAACCCGGCGCTGAAATTCGACCGCAAGAAAGCCCGCGGCATGCGCCTCGACATCGCCGCCGGCACCGCCGTCCGCTTCGAGCCCGGCCAGACCCGCGACATCAAGCTTGTCGCACTCGCCGGCAAGCGCGTGATCTACGGCTTCCGCGCCGAGGTGAAGGGGAAGCTGTGATTCAATGTGAGGTGAGCACCCTGGTTGGGCTCCCTCCCCCCTTGCGGGGGAGGGTTGGGGAGAGGGGTAAGCCCCGGGCGCTGACCGAAGAAGTTTGGCAATCTGGTGCAACGTGGATCTGCAACGTGCGCTGCCAAGGAGCATTGTAGCCGCATGCTCCCCGCGCTCCGCATGGTCTCCGAGGCTGCCGAGCTTGCCGCGCGCCGTCACAACGGGATGGCGCGCAAGGGGCGGGGGAGCGAGCCTTACATCAATCATCTCGCCGAGGTCGCGAACCTGCTGGCGCAGGTGACCGATGGCGCCGATGCCGAGCTGGTCGCGGCAGGCTGGCTGCACGACACCATCGAGGATACCGAGACCACGCGCGAGGAGCTCGCGCAAAAATTCAGCGAACGTGTTGCCTCGCTGGTGGTCGAATGCACCGACGACATGAGCCTGCCCAAGGCCGTGCGCCGGCAAAGGCAGATCGATGATGCTCCGCATAAGTCGCCCGGCGCGAAGCTGATCAAGGCCGCCGACAAGGTCAGCAATATCGGCGCCCGGATCGTGCCGCATCCAAGCAAGGACGAGCACGACGATCTCGCCGATTATGCGGCCTGGGCCGGCAAGGTTGTTGCCGGTTGCCGGGGCATCAATCCGCGGCTCGACCGCATTTTCGACGACACCATTGCGCGCGCCAAGGCCGCGCTGGCTGAAACTGGGGGCTGACATGTCCGTGAAGATCAAACGTTCCGTCTATGCCGACATGTTCGGGCCGACCACCGGCGACAAGGTGCGGCTCGCCGACACCGACCTGATCATCGAGGTCGAGAAGGATCTCACCACCTATGGCGAGGAGGTGAAGTTCGGCGGCGGCAAGGTGATCCGCGACGGCATGGGGCAGTCGCAGGTGACCAATGCGCAGGGTGCGGCCGATACCGTCATCACCAATGCGCTGATCGTCGATCACTGGGGCATCGTGAAGGCCGACGTCGCGATCAAGGAGGGCATGATCGCCGCGATCGGCAAGGCCGGCAATCCGGACATCCAGCCCAATGTCACCATCATCATCGGGCCCGGCACCGACGTGATCGCAGGCGAGGGCAAGATCCTCACCGCGGGCGGATTCGACAGCCACATCCACTTCATCTGCCCGCAGCAGATCGAGCACGCGCTGATGGCTGGCGTCACCTCGATGCTGGGCGGCGGCACCGGCCCGTCGCACGGCACCTTCGCCACCACCTGCACGCCCGGCCCGTGGCACATGGGACGGATGATCCAGTCGTTCGACGCCTTCCCGGTCAATCTCGGCATTTCGGGCAAGGGCAACGCGTCGCGCCCGGCGGCGCTGGTCGAGATGATCAAGGCCGGCGCTTGCGCGCTGAAGCTGCACGAAGACTGGGGCACCACGCCGTCGGCAATCGACGCCTGCCTGTCGGTCGCCGACGATTACGACGTCCAGGTGATGCTGCACTCGGACACGCTGAACGAATCCGGCTTCGTCGAGGACACGGTGAAGGCATTCAAGGGCCGCACCATCCATGCCTTCCACACCGAGGGCGCCGGCGGCGGCCACGCGCCCGACATCATCAAGATCGCGGGTTTGAAGAACGTGCTGCCGTCCTCGACCAATCCGACAAGGCCGTTCACCCGCAACACCATCGACGAGCATCTCGACATGCTGATGGTGTGCCATCACCTCGATCCCTCGATCGCCGAGGACCTCGCCTTCGCCGAGAGCCGGATCCGCAAGGAGACCATCGCCGCCGAGGACATCCTGCACGATCTCGGCGCGCTCTCGATGATGTCGTCGGACTCCCAGGCGATGGGCCGGCTCGGCGAAGTCATTATCCGCACCTGGCAGACCGCCGACAAGATGAAGAAGCAGCGCGGCGCGCTGCCGCAGGACAAGGGCAACGACAACGACAATTTCCGCGTCAAGCGCTACATCGCCAAATACACTATCAACCCCGCAATCGCGCATGGCGTGTCGAAGCTGATTGGCTCGGTCGAGAAAGGCAAGCTCGCCGACCTCGTGCTGTGGTCGCCCGCGTTCTTCGGCGTCAAGCCGGACTGCATCATCAAGGGCGGCTCGATCGTGGCGGCGCCGATGGGCGATCCCAACGCCTCGATCCCGACGCCCCAGCCGGTGCACTACCAGCCGATGTTCGCCGCCTTTGGCAAGGCGCTGACGGCGTCCTCGGTGGTGTTCACCTCGAAGGCCGCGGTTACCGGCGGCCTCGCCCGCAAGCTCGGGATCAGCAAGAAGCTCTACGCGGTGCAGAACACCCGCGGCAAGATCTCCAAGAAGAGCATGATCCACAACGATGCGACGCCGAACATCGAGGTCGACCCCGAGACCTATGAGGTACGCGCAGACGGCGAGCTTTTGACCTGCGCACCGGCCGAGGTGCTGCCCATGGCACAGCGTTACTTTATGTTCTAAAACCGCTCCCGGTATCCAAAGCCAAAAGAGAAAACCGGGAGGAATTTCAGTGATTTACGTCGTAGCCACGCTGACCATCAAGCCCGAGTCCCGCGCCGAATTCATCGCCGCGGCGACCGCCTGCATCAAGGAAACCCGCAAGGAGCCCGGCAACATCGCCTATGATTTGCACGAGAGCGTCACCGACCACAGCAAGATGGTGTTCGTCGAGCAGTGGGAGAACGCCGAGGCGCTGGTGCCGCATCGCGCCGCCGAGCACATGAAGACGTTCGGCCGGGTCGCCGTGAAGTGCATGGCTGCGCCGCCGAAGATCGAGGTGATCACGCCCGAGAAGGTCGACGTCCGCTAAGATAACAACAAGAACGGGACAAGCAGCATGATCTATGTGATCGCCACCACGCCGATGAAGCCGGAGAATCGCGACGACTTCATCAAGGGCCACAAGGCCTGCACGGTCGAGACCCGCAAGGAGAAGGGTTGCATCTCCTACGACGGCAATGTCAGCGTCAACGATCCCAACCTCTATGTGGTGGTCGAGCGCTGGGAGAGCCGCGAGGATCTCAACGCCCATGCCAGGGCGCCCCACATGAAGGTATGGCGCGAATATTCCGCGCAGATGAAGACCGGGCCGACGGTGATCGAGATCATCAGCGACGCCAAGGTCGAGAAGCTCTGAGGCATCGATGATCCGCGCAACCAAGGTTCTGGGACAGCATCGCTGGACTGAAGCGGCGGCCGATACCGTCGTGCTCGATTTCGACGACCGGCACCGGCGGCGGATGGCGATGACCGGCACGCGCGGGCTCGAATTCCTGCTCGATCTCGAGAACGCCGTCGCATTGCGCGGCGGCGATGCGCTGGTGCTGGAGGACGGCCGCCTTGTCGAGGTGGTCGCGGCTCCGGAGCCGCTCGCGGAAATCCGCGGCAGCGATCCGCATCATTTGATCCGGGTCGCCTGGCATCTCGGCAACCGCCACCTGCCGACGCAGATCATGCCGAAAGGCCTACGCATCCGCCGCGATCACGTGATCGAGGCGATGGTCAAGGGGCTCGGCGCCCGTGTCATCGAGATCGAGGCGCCGTTCGATCCCGAGGGCGGCGCCTATGCCGAGCATGCGCACGCCGATGAGCACGCGCATGGTCATACCGGGCACGATCACGCTCACGGCCATGCGCACGATCATGGTCACCACCACGGGGATGGTCACCATCACGATGGTGGACATCAACATGACCACGCGCATGACCACGACCACCACCATCATGATGAGCATTGCGATCATGCTCATCATCACCACGACCACTCCCATGCTCATGACCGCAAATGAGTCTGATCCCGCCGCGGTGCGCGGCGGGATCACGGAGGATGAGGCAGCCGCGCTGTACCGGCTGATGACCTGGCTATCGCCGTCCTTTCCGGTGGGGGCGTTCGCCTATTCCAGCGGCATCGAATGGGCGGTCGAGGCCGGCGACATCACCGACGCCGCCTCGCTGCGTGGCTGGCTCGCGGCGATGCTCGCTGACGGCAGCGGATTTTGCGACGCCGTATTCCTGGCGCAAAGCCATCGCGCGGCGTCGGAGCACAACCAGAGTGGGTTGAAGGAGATCGCCGAGCTCGCCGCGGCCTTCGTGCCGTCGCGCGAACGGCAGCTCGAGACTACGACGCAGGGACGCGCCTTCATCGAGATCGCCCGCGCGGCCTGGAATTCACCCGGCCTCGACGCGATGATTGCGGCCTGCGACGGCGCGATCGTCTATCCGGTCGCGGTCGGCATCGTCAGCGCCGCGCATGGTATTCCGCTCGCGCCGTCGCTGCACGCCTTCCTGCACGCCGTCGTTTCCAACTGGATTTCTGCAGGCAGCCGGCTGATCCCGCTGGGGCAGACCGACAGCCAGCGCGTGCTGGCCGATCTCGAGCCGGTCGTCGCCGCGACCGCGACGCGGGCCGGCGCCGCCTCGCTCGACGATCTCGGCAGCGCGACCTTTCGGGCCGATCTCGCCGGCCTGCGTCACGAGACGCAATATACTAGGTTGTTTCGGTCATGAGGCACCCTCCGCTGTCGTCCCGGCGAAAGCCGGGACCCATAACCACCGGCCTTCGTGGTTATGCAAGTCTGCGGCCCCAGCTTCGCGCAACAACTCAATTCGGTGGTAATGGGTCCCGGCCTGCGCCGGGACGACGATAACAGAGAGAGAGCTTCTCACATGCCCACTTCTCATGGCCCGTTGCGGGTCGGCGTCGGTGGTCCGGTCGGCTCCGGCAAGACCGCGCTGATGGACTTGCTCTGCAAGTCGATGCGCGAGCGCTACGACATCGCTGCGATCACCAACGACATCTACACCAAATGGGACGCCGAGTTTCTGGTGCGCTCCGGCTCGCTGACGCCGGACCGCATCGCCGGTGTCGAGACCGGCGGCTGCCCGCACACCGCGATCCGCGAGGACGCCTCGATGAACCTCGCCGCGGTCGCCGACATGCGGGCCAAATTTCCCGATCTCGACCTTGTGCTGATCGAATCCGGCGGCGACAATCTGGCGGCGACCTTCTCCCCGGAATTGGCCGATCTCACGATCTACGTCATCGACGTTGCCGCCGGCGACAAGATCCCCTCCAAGGGCGGCCCCGGCATCACGCGATCCGACCTCCTCGTGATCAACAAGATCGACCTCGCGCCCCATGTCGGTGCGTCGCTTGAGAAGATGGACACCGACGCCCGGCGGATGCGCGGCGAGCGGCCCTTCGTGATGACCAATCTGAAGAAGAGCGACGGCCTCGACCGCATCATCAGCTTCATCGAGACCAAGGGCGGCCTTCGGTCGCAGGCCACGGGCAAGGCGGCCAAGGCACGTACGAAGGCGGGCTGACAAGGCAGGCCAGGCGTTAATCATTGTGGCGAACCGCTAATGTCCTTCACCGTCACCCTGAGGTGCTCGCGTAGCGAGCCTCGAAGGGTCGACGGCCACCAGCCGGGCCGTTCATCCTTCGAGACGCGCTGCGCGCTCCTCAGGATGACGGCGAGGCAGTGGTCCGGCGCACGTCCGCCGCAAAAAAGCTGCGCAATCGCCGGAACAATTTCCAACTTTGACGATTAGCAACCTTTGGCGCCGCCAAAGAACGCCGGGTGGCGTCGTCGTTAATGTTGCCGACCGGCTCCTGTTGCGTACCGATGATCGCTATTCCATATTCCTTTGCGGTTGGCGCCGTTCGCACCCTGAGTTATCGCCGCCCCCGCAGAAGCCAGATGCTTTCCGTCCCCTTTCGCCACCCCCTGATTGCCGAGTAAGCGTGTGGTTCGACTGGGCTTCATCGTTGCCTTGATTGCACTGATCGGAGTTCTGCTCTCCGGTCTTGCCGCCTATCGGGTGCACGATCAGGAACTCGCGATCGACGGTATCGCGCTGGCGCGGGCGATCGACGTCCATGCCAGCCTGGTGCAGGACCGCCTGACTGAGCGCGAGCTGCTGGCGCGGGTGGCCTCGGGACTGTTCCGAACCCCGTCGATGGTGAAGGCCAACATGCTGCAGCCGCTGCGCTCGGCGATCTACGCCTTCAAGACCGATTTCGTGTTCGCCGCCTGGATCGCGCGGCTCAAGCCGGACGAACTGGCCGCGGCGGAGGCCGAGCTCAAGGCCAATGGCTTCACCAATCCGACGATCCGGGATTTCGACGACCAGGCGCTCGACCTCAAGGCGCTCGACAAGCCGATTAACGTGCTGATGGACGTCGAGCCGCGCAATCCCGAAACCCTGAGCATCCCGGGCCGCGCCTTCGACCGTCATTCGGTGGTCGGTCCGATGCTGGCGCGAGCGATGACAGACGCCAAGCCGGTGGCCTCGGATCCGGTGCCGCTGCTGCGGCAGAACGGCCCGGTCGGCGTCGTGCTCGCCGCGCCGGTGTTCCAGGAGGGCGCATCCGAGCCGGCCGGCTTCATCACCTTTTCCTACGAGTTGTCGTCGCTGATGCTGACCAACGACGATTCCTCGCTGTTCGCGGTGGCGCTGAAGGATCCGCGCGATTCCAACGACGAGTTCACCGCCAACGAGCAGGGCATCGTCACCTCGCGCGCGGTGCGCCAGGACGGCCCGATGCCGTCGATGGTCCGCACGGTCACGTTCGGCGGCCGCGACTGGTCGCTCGACTATTACGCCAAGAGCAACGCCACGGTGCGTGCGCAGCAGACCGCGACCATCGTCGCGGCGATCGGCCTCGCGCTCACCGGCATCGTCTGCGGCCTGTTCGGCTATGTCGCCTACAACAATCTGCGCCTCAGCCGCGAGATCGAGGTCCGGATCGGTTTCGAGCGCCGGCTGACTGCGGTGATCGACGAGCTCAACCATCGGGTCAAGAACATCCTTGCGGTGATCCAGTCGATCGTGACCCGCACGCTGCGCCACGGCGCCGATATCGACGTCGCGCGCGAACTGTTGATCGGGCGCATCCATGCGATGTCGAACGTCGTCACGCTGCTCAGCGAGAGCCAGTGGCAGGGCGTCAAGCTGAAGGGCCTGTTCGAATCGCGCTCGATCCCGCATGCCGACCGGATCGCGGTGAACGGACCCGACATCACGGTGAGCGCGCGCGCCGCTCAATCGCTGTCGCTGTTGTTCTTCGAACTCGCCTCGCACTCTGACGAAGGGCTGTCGCTGGTCGGCAAGCATCCGCACATCGTCGCCAATTGGGAGGTGGTCGGCGACGGCGAGGACGGGGTCTTCAATTTCCGCTGGGAGGAGTTCAATACCAGCCAGGCGACGCGGCGGGCCGACAGCGACTTCGGCCTGATCCTGCTCGACCGTGTCGCGCCGGAGGCGCTCGGCGGCACCGCGAAGCGCTACTTCACCGACGTCTCCTATGTCTACGAGCTGACCGCGCCGATGGACACCGTGGTCGACATGACTGAGCGCGACCGCACCGAGCAGATCTCCGCGCCGGTGCGCCCGGTGAAGAAATAGGACAGATATACAGCCGCTTCAGGTTGTGCGGATCGATCGTCGCCCGGTTTGATCGAAATCATGTTGGCGCGAAGCGCCGGCATCATTCGTGACCGGTGCCGGCCATCCGTAATAACCCGCAACCGATTGTTAAAACTTCGTTGACCATGCTTCGGCATATACCGGGCAGGATATCGTCTGAGGACCCCGATGAGGCTTTGGGTCAGCCTGACCTTGCTCGTGGCAGTTTTGCCGGTAGGGCTGTCGCTTGCCCTGACCCCGGCGACGGCGCCCGGCGACCCTGCGACAATTCGTGCCAGCTATCGCCGGCCGGAGGTCGTTCCCTTCCCGAGTAGCAATCCCTATTCGGAGGCCAAATCCGCGCTTGGGCAGATGCTGTTCTTCGATCCGCTGCTGTCGCGGTCGAAGACGCACTCTTGCGCGAGCTGCCACAGGCCAAGCCTGTCCTGGGGCGACGGCCTGCCGCGCGCCATCGGTGAGGACCCGAAAGGCCTGCCGATCCGCTCGCCGACGCTGATCGACGTGGCCTTCTTCGAGCCCCTCGGATGGGACGGCAAGTTCAAGGATCTCGAATCCGTGGCATTCGGCCCGATCCTGTCTCCCATGAACCTGAATATGACGGAGCCGGAATTGATCGCGCGCCTTGCGGCGATCCCTGGTTATGTCGATGCGTTCGGCCGCGCGTTCGGCGACGGCGCGATCACGCGGCCGAGGATCGAGCAGTCGCTGGCGACCTTCGAGCGCTCGATCATTGCAGGCGAGGCGCCGTTCGACCGTTGGATCAAGGGCGACAATAACGCGATCGGCGCATCGGCCCAGCACGGCTTTGAGCTGTTCAACGGCAAGGCGCGTTGCTCGGCCTGCCACAGCGGCCCGTCCTTCTCCGACGGATCGTTTCAGGATATCGGCACCGCCAAGGGGCATGACATCGGGCGCGGCCGTTTCTTTCCGACGTCGGCGAAGCTGAAATATGCGTTCAAGACCCCGACCTTGCGCGACGTCGCGCGCCGCGCGCCCTACATGCACGACGGATCGGTCGCGACGCTGGAAGATGTCATCGAGCTGTACAACAAGGGCGGAATCGAACGGCCGAGCCGGTCGCCCGACATCAAGCCGCTGTCGCTGACGGCAGCCGAGAAGAAGGATCTCATCGCCTTTCTTGAAACGCTGACCGCCACCAATCCACCGGTGCCCGGGGTGCCCAAGCTGCCGCGATGACCGCGGCGGGGCTGTTGAGAGCAAGCTTCGTTCAGGCCAGGTGCGGCAGCGCTGCCCCCAGGAGGCCAAGTCCGACGATCAGGAAGGCACCCGCGCAGGTCTCCAGCGTCTCCACGCGCGAAGGATACGATTTGGTCACGTAGGCGAGGGCCGAGCCCACCCCGATACTCACGACACTCAACACTCCGAACATTGTACCGGCCTCCCGAACCGATTTGTCCGGATTTCACTACGACAGTTGAATTGAACTCCCGTGCCGGAATTAGCTAAAATTTGAGGGAACCGGCTGTAAAGACTGTACAAAGGGACGGACTGGGCTGGTCCGTCGCAATTAACCACAATGCAACCAGCGGCTGTCTGGGGCAGGCGCAAAGTTTAAAATTTGATATAAGTTAAACAAGTCTTTAAGCGTGTGTGTGGGCGGTTGGTTCAATGTTTAGTGGACGGGCGCGAGATGCCGGATCGGCTGTGCGCTCCTTTTCTGCCACGTGCCTTGCAGCGGTTCTGTTTTGTGTCGTAGCCGCGCGCAGTGCCGAGGCGCATGTCAAATGGTTCTGTGCCTACGACGTCGCCGGCCAGCCGCGCGGACTCGAGAATGTCCTTTGCCTCGACTTTGAACTGCTGCTCGGCATCGCCGTCTTCTGGCTGTTTGCGGGCTGCGTGATCGAGCCGACGTCGCTGGGAGATGCGACGATCCGGGTGCTCGACCGCGTCACCGCGGGATTGCGGCTGCACACCGAGTTGATGATGCGCGCGGTCTGCGCGTTCTTCTTCATCTCGATCTGGGCGGTCGGCGGCATCCTGCTGACCCCCGAGTTGAAGACGTCGTCACCGCTGGTCGGCGCGCTGCAACTCGGCATCGCCGCCGGCATGCTGTCGCGACGCACGATGCCACTGTCGGCCGCCGGGATGGCGATCCTGTTCGGAATTGGCGTCCACGGCTACGGCGTCTTCCATCTTGCCGATTATCCGATCTTTCTCGGCGTTGCCGCCTATTTCGCGCTGGTCGGGCTGAACAAGGATCTGTTCGGAATCCGGCCGATCGACGTGATGCGGTACGCCGCGGCAGTGACGTTGATGTGGGCCTCGGTCGAGAAATGGGCCTATCCGGAGTGGAGCTTTCCGCTCCTGATCGAGCATACCTCGATGACCCTCGGCTTCGACAATGAGTTCTACATGCGCGCCGCGGGTATGGTGGAATTCACGCTCGCCTTTGCCTTGATCTGGACGCCGTTGATCCGGCGCTGCGCCGCCGCCGTGCTCGCCGGGATGTTCATCAGCGCGTGCTTCGAATTTGGCAAGATCGACACGATCGGACATTCGGCGATCATCGCCGTCCTGTTTGCGATCGTCGCCGACAACAAGGTCCTGCAACGCGATCGTCGCCCGGCGTGGCTCGCCCCGGTCGCGCTCTGTGCCGCGCTGTCTCTGACGCTGTTCGTCTACTATTTCGGCCATGCCGCGATCTTCAAGACCTCGGTTCTGTAAGATCGTCGCGGTTCGAGCCCGGCTATTTGGCGACGTGGACGGCGAGCTTCATCTTCGGATGAATGCCGCACAACACGGTGTAGTCGCCGGGTACCGAAAAGGTGACGTCGAATTTGCTGCCCGGCTGCTGGTCGCCGGAGTCGAAGCTGAACGCCTCGGTGCTCAAATAAGCGTGATGCAACAGCTCGCCGTCATCGTTAACGAACCGTAAAACCTCGCCCCGCTTGATCGAGATTTCCGCGGGTTTGAATTCACGATCCTTCTGCGAAATGACGTACGGGGCTGCACCCAAAGCGGCTCCGGTGAGCACTCCCGTGACAATCGCGGCCACAAATGGCACACGGCCGAACTGGCCGAGGCGCAAGCCGCGCAACAAGCCTGACTGCATGAGACCCCCGCCTGAACCTCGACCACCGGATACCGCTACCCAAGGCTGCAAAAGTCGCCTCAGGGATTACCTGTGAGGGTGATTATCGCCAGCTGATCTTAACGATTTCAGCATGAGTTCCAGTCACTACTAAGGCAATTTTGAGCAGACAGTCATTTTCCGCAAGCGCTGCGCGTTTCTGCGTAGCTTGAGTACCGAGCACTACGGCGAAACGCGGGCATGGATAGCCTCTTGGGCAATCTCAAGGTGAAGAGCAGTGCGGCGCTTCGGTACGCAACCGGCCGCCTGTCGCGCTTTGCGCTGACGACGGGCTCGATCCGCGCCCAGATTCTGATCTTTTGCCTTGCGATGAGCGCCATTGCGGTCGCGCTCGGCGGATACTCGATCCTCGGCATCCGCCACGCCGGCGATCTGGTGGCCAAGACGTTCGACGAATCCCTGATGTCGATCAACTACGCCCGCGCGGCCGGCGCGGATTTCGCCGCGATGCGGGTCGCCTCGTCGCAGCGTCTGATGACGTCGGATCCGGAGATCCGTGCGAGCCTCGACAACCAGATCGAGAAGCTCGCCAGGACGCTCTCGGAAGACCTGACGATCGCCGCCGATCGGTCGCAGTCCTCGCGGGCTGCGCAGACCGCCGCCAAGGTTCAGGAAGCCGCCGACGCCTGGATGGAGCTGCATCGCCGCGCGGTCGGCTCGTCGCTGGAGGGAAACCCGGCGTCCGATCCGCATGCATCGGGCACGTCGGTCGGCGACGTCGATCGCTATTCCAAGATCGTCGGCCAGCAAGTCGAGCTGCTGGTCAACTATACGGCTGGCGACGGCTTCCTGTTTCGGCAGAAGGCGCTCTCGACCATCAAGCGGGACCTGCAGCTCAACGTGGCCGGGCTGACCGTCGCGCTGTTTCTGTCGGCGCTGTTTTCATGGTTGCTGGCGCGCCGCATCATCGGACCCGTCGCCATTGCATCCCGAGCCGCACGCAGCATCGCCGGCGGCGACCTCGACGCGACCGTCCCCAAGGGCGGCACCGACGAACTGGGCGTCCTCCTGACCGCCATGGAAACGATGCGCGACAACATCAGGCGGATGGTCGATCAGGAGGTGTCGCAACGCCGCTCCGCGCAGGCGCGGCTTTCGGATGCGCTTGAAACGTCCCGTGAAGGCGTCGTGCTGCTCGATGCCGATGGCCAGATCGCGCTGGCCAACTCGCGCGCGAGTGAATTCATCCGTCTGTCGCCGCAGCTGCTGCAATCGGATCGACTGGAGGCGCCCGAGCTCGCTCCGACCGAAGGTGACATCGACGGATTCGCGAGCGAAGCGCAGCTTTCCGACGGACGCTGGCTACGCGTCAGCCGGAGCGAGACGCAAGAGGGCGGCGTCGTCCTCGTCTACAGCGACATCTCCGCGCTGAAGCAGCAGAAGGCAGAGCTGCATGAAACCAATCTGCGACTCGATGCGGCGCTCACGCACATGTCGCAAGGTTTGTGCCTCTACAACAGCGAGGCGCGGCTGCAGGTCGCCAATCGCCGGTTCTGCGAGATCTTCGATATTTCGCCGGAGCTCGTCGTTCCCGGCATGACCATGGAGGACGTGCTCGACCTCAGCATCGCCGCCGGCAATCATGGCGACCGCACCGTCGCCGATCTGCTGGCCGAGCGCGAGCGATCGATGGCCCAGCAGGAGGGCGGCAACTATCTGCAGCATCTCAGCGATGGACGGATCATCGCCATCGCGCAACGGCCGACCTCCGACGGCGGCTGGCTCGTCACCTGCGAGGACGTCACCGAGCAACAACGCGCCGAGTCGCAGATCGCGTTCATGGCCCGCCACGATGCCCTGACCAAGCTGCCGAACCGTACGCTGCTGGCCGAACGGATCGAGCTGGCGGTTGCTCAGGTCGGCCGTGGACTTGGCTTCGCCGTGTTCTGCCTCGACCTCGACAATTTCAAGCAGGTCAACGACACGCTCGGACATCCGGTCGGCGACGAACTGCTCTGTGCGGTAGCGGACCGGCTCAACGCCTGCGTCCGTGAGGTCGACACCGTCGCGCGTTTGGGCGGCGACGAGTTCGCGGTCATTCAATGCGGCGTCCAGGGCGGAGACGAGGCCGAGCGCCTCGCTCGCCGCATCGTCGAATGCGTCGGCGCCCCGTACGAACTGAACGGGCATCGCGTCATCGTCGGATGCAGCGTAGGCATCTCGATGGCGCCGGGCGACGGCACCACGGGCGAGAAGCTTCAGAAGAACGCCGACGTCGCGCTGTACCGCGCCAAGATGGAGGGACGCGGGACCTGGCGATTCTTCGAGCCTGCGATGGACGCCAGCCTGCAGCGGCGCCGGGCGCTCGAGCTCGACCTTCGCGAGGCGATGGCCAAGGACGAGTTCTCGCTGTTCTACCAGCCGCTTTACGATCTCAATCTCGACCGCATCTGCGGCTTCGAGGCGCTGCTGCGCTGGCATCACCCGAAGCGTGGACTGGTGCCGCCCGACCAGTTCATCCCGATCGCGGAAGAGATCGGGCTGATCTGCCCGCTGGGAGAATGGGTGCTCAATCGTGCCTGCGAGCAGGCCGTCACCTGGCCCAGCGAGATGAAGCTCGCGGTCAACGTCTCGGCGGTCCAGTTTCGCGATCCCGACTTCATCGACGTTGTTGTCAACGCGCTCGCGGCATCAAAATTGTCGCCGCGCCGGCTGGAGCTCGAAATCACCGAATCCGTCTTCCTGGCCAACAGCAACGAGACCCTTGCCACGCTGCACAAGCTGAAGGCGCAGGGGCTGCGAATTGCGCTGGACGATTTCGGCACCGGCTATTCATCGCTGAGCTATCTGCGAAGTTTTCCCTTCGACAAGCTCAAGATCGACAAATCCTTCGTGCGCGACGCGACGGCGACGCATGGATCGAAGTCGATCGTCCGCGCCGTCATCAGTCTCGGCAAAAGCCTTGGCATGACGACGATCGCCGAGGGCATCGAGACCGTCGAGCAGCTGAACCACATGCGGGCGGAAGGTTGCAACGAGGCCCAGGGCTTCCTGTTCAGCCATCCGGTCCCGGTGACCGAAATCGCCGCCAAGATCCTCGAGTTGAGAAATGGCTTCAAGCCGCCCGCCGTCCAGAAGGCGATGGCGAGCTAACGCTGCGAAGACGGGGCGCCTGACGGTCGCGCGAACGTGACCTCGTTGTCTCCCAATAAAAAAGGCGGCCCGATCAGGACCGCCTTTTCGTATTCAGGTCTGTCGTGCTCAGCCGCCATTGCCGCCGATCACGGCGCGCACAGTGTTGTCGGGGCCGAAATCCTCGGCGCTATCGACATAGAGCAGGGCACTCAGCTTCGATCGCGCGCGGTTGACGCGGCTCTTGATGGTGCCGACCGCGCAGCCGCAGATCGCCGCGGCATCTTCGTAGGAGAAGCCGGAGGCGCCGACCAGGATCAGTGCCTCGCGCTGGTCCTGCGGCAGCTTTTCGAGTGCGGTGCGGAATTCCTCGAACTCCAGGTGGGCGGTCTGCGACGGCTGGCTCTTCAGCGTCTTGGCATAGTTGCCCTCGGCATCCTCCACCTCGCGCCGCCGCTTCCGGTAGTCGGAGCGAAACAGGTTGCGCAGGATGGTGAACAGCCACGCGGGCAGGTTCGAGCCAGGCTGGAACGAGTCGATATTGGCGATCGCGCGCAGCAGGGTCTCCTGCACCAGATCGTCGGCGCGGTCACCATTACCGGACAGCGAGATCGCGAACGCGCGCAGGCTCGGGACCGACGCAAGAATGTCGTCGCGAAGTTCATTCGTGAGAGGCATTAGTCCCCTCCATTGTTCTTGTCGGTATCACCACCCCCGGCGACGGCCGCCGCGGCAGCCTCGGGTCCGTCGAGTTTGCGGATCAGCTCCGCAAAGCGGTCGGGCACCCCCTGTCGCACCACGTCGTCGTACATGGCGCGAAGCTGGTGGCCGATTCTCGATTGAATCTCGGCGTTGAGACCGCCCTGCTTCTTTACTTCCTTCATGATGTGATCCACGCTTCCCCGGGAGTTAAGTCTCTGATTTCCAAGATGTTTCCTCGAAATAAGAGGCTGGCCGCGTTGCCTCGTCGGTCAGGAGCTAATGCAAAGTTGCGCAGAAAGTTCCGGAAGGCTGGAACTATTTCGTGGAACTTTTTCGTCGTTCGCGCGTAATCGGGGATGCAGGGGAACCGGGGGGTGCATCGAAATGGATGCGTGCCCCCGGACAACGGGTTTCAGGCCGGCAGGCCTCACGAACAAGATGGAGTGGGAATGTCCCGATCGCAGATCGTTGCCGAACACCTTCCGCTGCTGCGCCGCTATGCCCGCGCACTGACCGGAAACCAGGCGTCGGGGGACGCCTATGTCGGGGCCATGCTCGAGGCCCTGTTGCAGGATGGATCGTTGCTGGACCAAGCGCACGGCCCGCGCGCCGGGCTGTTTCGGCTGTTCACCCAGATCTGGAATTCGGTGTCGGTGAATAACAATGACAATGCCGACGTGGCGACGCTGTCGCTGCCGCCGGAGCGCCGGCTTTCCAACATTACGCCGCTGCCCCGCCAGGCCTTCCTGCTGCTGTCGCTTGAGGGATTTTCGGAGGAGGAGGTCGGCTACATTCTCGGCACCGACATCGCCGAAACGCGCAAGCTGACCGATGCCGCCGGCCGCGAGATGGCGGCCGAGATCGCCACCGACGTCCTGATCATCGAGGACGAGACCTTCATCGCCATGGACCTCGAGAGCCTGGTGAAGAATCTCGGCCACAATGTCATAGGCGTTGCCCGCACCCATTCGGACGCGGTGGCGCTCGCCAAGAACAAGAAGCCCGGCCTGATTCTCGCCGACATCCAGCTCGCCGACGGCTCGTCGGGCCTCGATGCGGTGAACGAGTTGCTGCGGACCTTCGAGGTGCCGGTGGTGTTCATCACCGCCTATCCCGAACGCTTCCTGACCGGCGAGCGGCCGGAGCCGGCATTCCTGATCTCGAAGCCGTTCCAGCCGGCGATGGTGTCGGCGGTGGCGAGCCAGGCGCTGTTCTTCCAGCGCAACTCGCGCAACCGCACGCCGAGTGCGGCGTCGGCCTAAAGTTCTGAAGGTAAGCTGGTCGACTGATCCGGCGCATCGCAAGGTGCGCCGGATTTTTCCAGGGGGGCCTGCTATTTCGGTGTGACGCGGACCGGCATCGTGCTGAGCGCCCGCAGGCCTGAGCTGTCGCGGAAGGCTGTGGGGCCCGCAATGTCGAACTGCTTCACGTTGGCCGCGAGCGCTGCGATCACGGCCTCAGCCTCCAGCCGCGCCACCATCTGCCCGACGCAGCCGTGGATGCCGACGCCGAACCCCATGTGCCCGGACAGTCGCCGTCTGACGTCGAACTGGTCGGCATGCTCCCAGCGCGTCTCGTCGCGGTTGGCGGAGGCGACCAGCAGCAGCACCTTCTCGTGCTTGCCGATCCCAACGCCTGCGATCTCGGTGTCATGCGGCGTGGTGCGGAACACGAACGGCGCCGGTGAATCGAAGCGCAGCGTCTCGTCGAACGCCGCGCGCGACAGCGACGGATCGGCCGCGAGCAGCGCCCATTGATCGGGATGGCGCGCGAGCGTGTACAGCGCCATGCCGATCGCGCTGATCGTGGTGTCGAGCCCGGCCGAGAGCAGCGAACGCACCAGCAGCGGCGCTTCCTCCGCGCTGATCTCGCCGGCGTCGGCCGCCTCGTAGACCTGCGCGCCAAAGCTACCCGGCCGCAGCGCCTCGCGCTGACAGCGCGCCGCGACCCAGGGCAGCACGCGCGGCGCCTCTTTCATCAGGGTGCGAAAATAGTCGTTCTCCGGCCCGAAGCCGGCGAACACCATCGCGCCATAGGTCAGGAAATTCTCGCGGCCCTCCTGGTCGATGCCGAGCGCGTCGGGAAACACGCTGACCGGAAACACCTCCGCGATATCCTTGATCGCGTCGAACGATCCGCGCGCGATGAGCCCATCGACCAAGGTGGCAGCCTTTGCCTTGAAATCGTCGGCGAGCCGGCGCATCGCGCCGGGCGAGAGGATTCGCGCCAGCACCGCACTGTGCAGCGGCGGATCGGCTTCCAGCACGATGCTCGGCGGCCGCCACGGCTTTTCCTTGAAGTGGTTGGCAAGCCCGGCGCCGCCGGCGTTGCTGAAGTTGGCGTGGTTTCCGAAGATCGTCTTGACCTCGGCAAAGCGCGGCACCGCCCAGATATCGTATTTGGTGAGGCGAATGACCGGTGCCGCGGCACGCAGCTCCGCGTAGGTGCCGTCGGGATCGGCCCGCGTCGCAGGGCTGAACGGATCGAAATCGCTGCGAATAATTTCGCCGGCGAGGGGGCTCGCAAGGGCGCTCATTGCGTCCTCCCGTCTTATGGTCATTTAATTGACCATAGTCAATTAACTCGGATATAGCAAGGGGAGCCTCGTTTCGATTCCATCGGAACGGAAAAGGCTCTAGGAGACGGCGATGTCGATCGAGGAGCGATCCAGCAAAGGCGGGCGGCGCTTTCAGCGCCGGGCACGGCAGGAGGCGGACAAGGATGCGTTGAAGGCGCTGATCCTCGAGACCGCGCGAAAGGAATTCGCCGCCGGCACGCTCGAGACCGTCTCGATCCAGAAGATCGCCGACGCGATCGGCTACTCCAAGGGCACCGTCCTCAAATATTATCCGACCAAGCTGCTGCTGCTGCTTGCGGTGAAGCAGCAGAACCTCGAGGCGGTGGCCGAACAGCTCGAACGGGTCCGCGCGCAGACCGCCGACAGCGATCTCAGGCTGCGGCGTGTGATGGAAACCTATCTCGACTATTGGGCCGACAATCCCGATCACTTCCGTTCGCTGTTCTCGATGTCGGGCACGGTCGAGGACCGCCGCTTTCCCGACGGCGTCTATTTCGGCGAGACCGAGATCGCGCGCCGCAGCTACGAGCTGTTCGTCACGTCAGTGCGCGAATTCCTGGCGGCACATGGCGCCGAACCGGCGTCGGGCCTGCCGCAGCGGCTGGCGACTGCGCTGCTTGCGGCCGCGCATGGCGTGGTCGCACTCACGCTCGGTACGCCCACCATGAAACTGCCCGACATGCGCGGCACCGGCCGCCTGCTGATCGCGAGCCTGATCGACGCCTGGGCGAGCAAGCTTGCCGCGGCACGGAAAAGCGAGGGCTGGCCGCGGATCACGATCGGCACCTTCGCCTGACCAAGTGGGATCGGAAGGGACGCGCCGGATTATTGCGCCCGCATACGCGATGCCATGTGGCATGCGCGATGCGCTGTGGAATCACAAGCGTCGGCCTGCTAAGCGCGGCCGATGGATACGACTCAACGCGATAGAACAGTCGGTTTTCTCTGCCTGGTCATCACGGCGTTCGGCTGGGCCCTGAACTGGCCGCTGATGAAGCTGTTGCTGCAGCAATGGCCGCCGCTGTTCGCCCGCGGGCTCGCCGGCACCTGCGCCGCCGTGATCCTGGGCACGCTGGCGCTGGCCCGCGGCCAGTCGCTGGCCGTGCCGCGCGAGGCGATCCCGCGGCTGTTGTTCGCCTCCTTCACCAATGTCTTTGCCTGGATGGGCTTTGGCACCATCGCGATGAAATTCGTCACCGTCGGCGAGGGCGCGCTGCTGGCCTACACGATGCCGATCTGGGCGATGCTGTTCGCCTGGCCGGTGCTGCACAGCCGCCCGACCTTGCGGGATCTCGCCGCGCTGGTGCTCGGCGTCGCCGGCGTTGCACTGCTGCTCGGCGGCAATGGCTTTGCCTTCAGCGCCGGCAAGCTCATCGGAATTGCGCTGGCGCTCGCCTGCGCCATCCTGTTCGCGCTCGGCAATGTGCTGAACCGCAAGCCGCTGCCGATGCCGCCGCTCGCGGTGGTGGCCTGGCAGGTCGGCATCGGCTGTCTCGTCATGCTGCTGCTCGGCATTCTCTTCGAGCACCCGAACTATGCCGCGATCACGCCGGTCGGCCTCGGCTGCTTTGCCTATATGACGCTGATGCCGATGGGCATCTGCTACCTCACGTGGTTCGAGACGCTGCGCCGCCTGCCGCCGACGTCGGCGTCGACCGGCATGCTGCTGGTACCTGTCATCGGCGTGGTCTCGGCCGCGATCATCCTCGGCGAGCCGCTTGGCCTGCGCGAGATCGGCGCCATGGCGCTGACGCTCGGCGGGGTAACGCTGGCGCTGCAGCGGGCCTGAGCGCGCAGCGGACGGAACCGACGTTCGCGAGGCGCGTTCTCCCCAAAAGGGAGCTTGGCCATGCGAAAGGCAATCGCGCGGCTTGATGCGGAGCAGAAGGCGCAACTGCTTTATCTCGCGGATCTCGGCACGGCGATGTTCTCGTCGGCGCTCGTGGTCTCGATCCTGAAGGGGATCGTGGACCTCTTCGTCGCGGCTTGAGCCGCGACACTCCTGCGCGCCAACGCGCCGTCAATCCTCTTGCGGCGCGTCCCCTTGGGTGTGCCCGTCCGGCCCCCGATTAAACACCCCATACTCGCTCGATTTCACCCCGGCCCCGCCGACGACGCCGTTTCCGGCAAGGCCGATCTTGAGCAGCTCGCGGACGGCCGCGGCGCGGGTCGGCATGCGATGCTTGAATCGGAAATCGTCGAGAGCAGCCAATTCCTCGGGTGACAACATGACTTGAAGACGTTCAGCGCGAAGCTCATTCATCGCAAATCGCCCAGAATTAGTTAGTTGAGTAATTTGCTAAACGATCCAAGTTGCGGCGGGTTCCTCAAGTCCCTAAAAAAACATCAATTGAGCATGTTTATCAAGTTATATCAATGGCTTAGACAAAAGATTGAGGAACGATCCGGGTACCTCTCCGTTATCTCGCGGGAGTGATGCCATGACCAACCACGTCAAGTTGCCCCGCAAGCTATCCGAGGAGCCGGAAGCCCCTGAACCGCGGCGTCCGAGCCACGCACAGGTCATCGATCAACTGGACCGCTGGGCCAACAGTCCCGGTCTGCAACCGCCAAGGGTGAGTGATGAAGACGATTCGGAAGCGGAAGCGATCTGAACCCCACACATTCGAGCAGCGCCTCGACGAGCACCGGGTGCGGCTGGAAAGCCGGCTCGCGCAGCTGCCGCGCGGCGCCGAACGCGAGCAGATTGCGGCGCGCATCGAGCAGCTGCGGACCGCCGTCGAGCTGAACGCGATGCTGTCGATGAGCGAGTGAACAGCGAAGCGGCGGATGGCTACTTGCTCCCGCCGCGCCGCTCGCCTACCATTCCCACGTTGATGGGGATGGAGTCCCCCGATAACCGCCGCAAGGCTGATGACTCCTACCGGGCGCGAGAGCGTCGGTAGGAGCATGCGCCGCCGCCGACCCGCTACACGCGCCCCGCGAACGAGAAGGGGCAGAGCATGACGGGTCTTCTTGGGTCACTCTCAATCGCATTGTCGCTGGTCGGGTCGATCTGGCTCGTCGGCGCCGTCGCCCTGTGGGTCGGCGCGCCGGACGAGCTGGTCGCCGCGACCTTCGTTGTCGGGCTTGTGACGGGCATCGTCGAGTGGCGGGGCAGAGAGGCGAGAAATTGAACGTTCAATTGTTGGCGGCGGTCGCGATCGGCGGCTCGCTGGGGTCGGTCGCGCGCTATCTGGTGGCGATCGGCGCGGGACGCCTGGTCGGCACGGAATTTCCCTGGGGCACGCTGGCGATCAATATCGTGGGCTCGTTCCTGATCGGCGTCTTCGCGGAGTCCTTCGCGTTGAGCTGGAATGTCAGCCAGGCGACGCGGGTGTTTCTCACCGTCGGCATCTGCGGCGGCTTCACCACCTTCTCGACCTTCTCGCTCGATGCCATCGTGCTGATGCAGCGGGGCGAGTTATGGTCGGCCGGGGCCTACATCGCAGCCTCCGTCGCGCTCTCGATCCTCGCGCTGTTCGGCGGCCTGCTGCTGGTCAGGGCGCTCGCGGCCTAACCAGCCGCCCTGCCGTTCCAGAAAAGTGAAGGGCTGGAGGTATCGTCCGCCGCCCGGAATCCTTGGCGCGCCCGGGGCCAGCCGGTAGTATGGAACCCGGATGATGGTCAGCGGACAAGGGAAAGAGCGGGGGATGAAGCATGTCGACGTCGCGGTGATTGCTGCCACGCTGTGGCTGCTGGCGTCGATGGTGCTGGACATCCTGACGCCGAAGTCGATCACCGCGCTGATGATCGCTGCCGCGCTTGCCCCGCCGTTCCTGATCGGGATCGGCATCCATTTCGCGCGCGAATATTTCAAGGCCAAGCGGCGCAGCTACCCGCCGCCGCAGGGACGGACGCTTCAGGATCTGAGCGGGGCAGGGCTGCAAGAAGGGCCGCACGAGCCGCATTGAACTGCGCAAATGGCTTGCTAAGCTCGCGCCATGACCGAGCATCTTCCCGATACGATCAGCCGCCTCTACACTGACCCAGGCGAATATGTCGACAGCGACCATCCCGCCGTCGCAGCGTTCGCCCGCGCCGCCGTGCCGGCCGACGCCAGCGCGCGCGACAGAGCGAGCCGGCTCTACACCGCGGTGCGCGACGGCATCCGCTACAATCCCTACGTCAGCATGCGCTCGCCGGAGAGCTTCCGCGCCTCCAGCGTGCTCGCTGCCGGCAACGGCTATTGCGTCGGCAAGGCGGCGCTCTATGCGGCGGCCTGCCGGGTCCACGGCATCCCGGCCCGGGTCGGCTTCGCCGACGTCCGCAACCACCTGACCACCGAGAAGCTGCGCCAGAGCATGGGCTCGGACCTGTTCACCTGGCACGGCTTCACCGAAGTGTTCGTCGACGGCGCCTGGCGCAAGGCGACCCCGACCTTCAATGACACGCTGTGCGCCAAGCTCGGCGTCAAGCCGCTCGATTTCGACGGCCATTCCGATGCGCTGCTGCATCCCTTCGACGGCGCCGGGCGCGCCTACATGCAGTATGTCAACGACCACGGCACCTATCACGACGTCCCCGCCAAGTTCCTGATGCGCGAGATGGCGCGCGACTACGCCAACATGCAGGGCGAGGACATGTCCGGCCGCGACATGGAACGGGAAGCCGCCGAGCAGTGAGGCTGTGCGCGCGCCGCGGCGGGCGGCTGCGCTGACCGGCTTCATCCTGGTCGCGGTCGGGCAGGCCTCCAACCAGGTGCTGGCGCGGGGCCTAGCCGGTTCGGTGCCGCCGTTTTCGCTGGCTTTCTTCCGCTGGAGCATCATCGCGATCGGGCTGGCGCCGTTTGCGATCGCGGCTGTCAGGGACGGCAAGATCCCGCTGGCACAGAATCTCTGGCCGATCTTCGCCGCGGGCTTCCTCGGCATGTTCCTGTGCGGCGGCCCGGTCTACATCGCGGGCATCACGACGACCGCAATCCATATCGCGCTGATCTTCGCGCTGTCGCCGATCATGGTGCTGCTGATTTCGGCGGCGCTCGGCATCGAGCATATCGGGCCGCTGCAGTGGCTCGGCACGGCGCTCGCGCTGGCCGGCGCGCTGTTGATCGTCTCGGGCGGCCATCTGGAAACGCTGACGCAATCGAGCGCGGCCTGGGGTGACCTGCTGGTGGTGCTCGCGATGCTGGGCTGGTCCGGCTACACGCTGATGCAGTCGCGCGTCGCGCCGCGCGCCTCGTTGCTGGCGCGGGTCAGCCTGTTCTCGGCGGCCGGGGCGCTGTGCTCGCTGCCGCCGGCGATCCGGGAGATGTGGGCCACGCCGGCGGAGGTCTTCAGCGTCAGGGCGTTCGAGGCCTATGTCTTCGCCGGCCTCGTGCCCGGCCTGATCGCCTATGCCGGCTTCGCCTGGCTCGGCGCACGGTTCGGCTCGGTGCGGACCTCGCTCGTGCTCTACGTCGCGCCGATCGCCAGCGCGCTGTTGTCCTGGATCATCCTCGGCGAGCCGCCGAAGCTGATCCATCTGATCGGCGGCCTTTTGATCCTCGGCGGCGTCTGGGCCAGCCTGCGCAAGTAGAGCCAGTTCCCTCCGGTGCAACCTTTTCCGGCCTCGTGCGTTGAATCCAGCGTTGATTCAAGAGCTTAGTTGGAGGCCATATGAATTTGACTCCCCAGCAGCGGAAGGTCCGTAACGAGTTGCGTCAGCAAGAGGCGTCGGAGGCGATCAAGGAGCATCGCGCCAGCGAGAAGGCCTTCTACGACAATTTCCAGCGTCTCAAGGCCGAGCGGCAGGCGCGCGAAGCCGCGCAGTCCAAGACGAAGACGCAATCCGCTTCAAAATAGGCCTTCGAAATAAACTTGGGAACGTCACCCCCATTGTCCGGATTGCCCGGACGTTACCGGCCGAAAAGGAGTGGACGCGATCGGAAGGGGCAATCGGGTTCACCCCAATGACGAGATGAAATCTCCAGCCCATGGAGGGACGTCCGATGTATTTTGCCGACAGCAAGACGGTGACCTGCAAATGCGGCGAGCCCCTGAGCGAGCTGATGCTCGTCGACGACCAGACGACCGGAATCAAGTTTCACGTCGGTCGCTGCCTGTCCTGCCGTGAAGTGACGGTCGTTCGCTCCCAGGACATGCCGGCAAACGATAACGCTTAGTCAGGCGGTCATCTCGACAGTGAGGGGATTAGCCCTCGGCGCCTCACTCCAAATGCAACCGGTGAGTGAGATGCTGGCTGACGCCCCGTCCGCAGCAGACCGCAAAAAAGAGCAGGGCGCGACCGGCATCACCACGGTCGCGCCCTACGTCGCCGGTCAATGGGGCAGGGGGAATAACCGGCTCTTGCAATGACTCGCGAACCCCCGGACTCGTTCCGTGCGCGTGAAAATATTTTCGTACACGGTTAAGTGATGGCCGGACGCGAGAACTCCACAGGTTCCGCTCGCGTTGTGTCCGTGATCGCCAAGGGAAATTTCCATGGGGCGAGGGACATCACCATGTCAAAGATTCAAAAGGGAATTTTCGCTGCGTTGGCGGGCGGATTGACGCTTGGCGCGGTGCAGCTCGCATCCGGCCACGATCTCATTGGAACTCAGAAGGTCACCACCGCACTGGCGCCGGAGAGCGCGGTCAACCGCGCCGCCAAGACCGACCGCGCCGCGGTTCCATCAAGCGGCCTGCCGAGCCGCACCGTCGCGCTGAAGGTCGACCGGCTTCCCGAGACGTCGGTGCTGGTCCGCGTCCCCGTGGCGCGGGAAGAGGCTCGCAATCGCCCCGCAGCACCCGCCCGGGCCCGGCCCGGCGACACCCGCAAGGTGGCCTGCGAGCCTGTGGTCAGCGTTTTGACCGAAGTGGCCAAGCTGTTGCAGCCCGGCCGCTGCGTGACCTGAGAACGGCGCTCCGCGATCTCAACGAGAGGCTCCGCGATCTCAACAGGCACAGCTGTCATCGCCCGCGAAAGCGGGCGATCCAGTATTCCAGAGGCAGTCGTGAGTGAGCCGATGAGCTGCGGCGTACTGGATCGCCCGGTCAAGCCGGGCGATGACACCGGTTGGATGGGAGAGGCGCGCGCCATTGCGAGGCGTCACTCCTCCGCCGGCTCGCCACTAGCAGCGGCGCTGCGGCTGGCCATCAGGCCGAGCGCGAGGCCACCGATCGCCAGGATCGGGATCAGCCGTTTCACGCCGATGGCCCGGACGATCTGCAGGCCGGTGGCGATCAATGCGGGGTCGGCGAACATGGTCGCTGCAGCCGATTTAGCAGCCTTGGCCGCTTGCTCGGCGCGCCGGCGTGCCTCGCGTTTGCGCACCGCGTAAACGGCGACGGCAACCAGCGTGACAACCAGGAACACTGCGGCGCCGGACAGGCACGCCTCAACCGGACCGTAATGCTGCAGCACATAGACGAAGGCGGCCGCGCACAGGAAGGCGATGGTGATGGACAGCGCGATCGCGGCGGCGGCGGCAAGCGACGTCAGGCGCAACGCGCTGCCGGTGGATTCCTTGACGTCATTGATCAGCCGCTGAAGCATTGCCGAACCTTGCCTTCGATCTTGCCTTGAAAAGCGCATCGACAAACGAGGCGGCGGCGCGCCAGCGCTGCCATCGCGTCCAGAGGGGAGGTTTGCGCATGACCGCCTCCGCGGGCCTCATCCGAGACGATCCGTTAGCGCCGCCAGGTGAGGCCGATCAGGAAGCCGAGACCGAGCGCCAGGCCGACGGTCGCCAGCGGCCGCTGCGTGATCACCTCCTCCAGCGATTCCTCGATCGAGGATGCCGCGTCCTGCGCCGCGCCCATCATCGCGCTGCCGCGCTCCGACATGTCGTCGAGTGTCGATTCCGCATTGGCGCGCGCATCCTTGTAGCGGCGGCGCGCCTGCTTGCCCGCGTTGTTGGCAAACGAGTTGAGCGCGTCGGTGATCTGTTCGGTGAGGGCTGCGATATCGTTCTTCACGGCGGTGACATCCTTCTCAAGGCGTTCGTAGGTCGCTTTGTCCGTCATGTTTTTGATCCCAAATGCGCTGTCCGTGCTCGACATCGAAAGCTCCCGGAGAATTCGCGTGTTGCAGGGAAAAACGCCTCGCAGCAGGCAAAGTTCCTGATGCGAAACCTGGCCTGATGGCTCGACAGGTCTTCTCGAGCGAGCCGGTGCCTGCTTCGCTTGAAAACGCTTTCTATTCCTCGGGCAGCTGCGGCGAATTGTCCGGCATCAAATGCTCTTTCACGATCAACGCCACGATCAATAGCGGCGACGACAGAAAGGCGCCCATCGGGCCCCACAGCCAGGTCCAAAACGCGAGCGCGAGGAAGACTGCGAGTGCATTCAGCGACAGCCTGCGGCCGACGATCATCGGCGTGACGAAATGCCCTTCCATGAAGGTCACGGCCGCAAAGCAGGCCGCCGCGATCAGCCCGGCACCGATGGTCGGCGAGGCGATGATGCCGACCACGACCAGCACCACGAACATCGCGATCGGGCCGATGATCGGAATGAAGTTCAGCGTCGCGGCGAGTGCGCCGAGCCCGGCCGGAGTGGGCATGCCGGTTGCCGCGCAGATCGCACCGGTGACGATGCCGACGCCGACATTGATTATGGTCACCGTCAGCAGGTAATTGCCGAGATGGGTCTCGATCTCGTTGAGGATGCGCAGCGTGCGCAGCCGCGCCGCGCGTTCGCTGAAGTTCATCACCAGCGCACGGCGCAGGTCCTTCCAGCTCGCGATGAAAAGGATCAGGGTTGCGATGAACAGCAGGAATTCGGCAAAGGTCGGCGACAGGAATTCCAGCGTCGGCTGCACCCATTCGAATTTCGGCAGCTGCAGGGTGGCAAGCGTGTCGGAGCCGCCGAGCATGCTCTGCAGCTCCTGCCATAGCGCTAGCGGCCGGTCGAACACGTGCAGCTTCTCCCTCAGGATCGCGCCGAGCTCGGGCAGCCGCGAGCTCCATTCCATCAGCGGGGCGGAAATCAACCCGACCATGAAGCTAACGGTCGCGCCGACCGCGATCACCAAGAGCACTGCGCCGAGCGGGCGCGGGATCCGGTAGCGTTCGAGCAGGCCTGCCGCCGGCGACAGCATGGTGCCGACGATGAAGGCCATCGTGATCGGCAGGAAGAAAGCGCGCGCCAGATAGAGCACGGCCACTACGACGATCACCAGCAGCGCGACCAGCGCGAATGCGACGACCTCGGCGCGGCTGATCACTGGCGGCAGTTCGGCTTTGCTGTCGGGGAAGGGCGTGCCTTCGGGCGGATTGCCAAGCAGACGTTCACCCGGAAACGCGCGCACCAGTTTCCTCCTGCACGAGGCAAAATGAATTTCGCGCTGCGAGGTCACCCCGCGCGTCCAATAGCGCCTGACAACGGCCCGCGTCGGCAAAGGTTCCATCGCGGGTTCGTGAGACGTTGCGGGTTGACAATCTCGGCCTTGCGATGATTCGCGCCGGAACTGTCTGACGGCCACGCGCGTTGCTCGTGCATCGCATCACCACGATGCGCATCCCGTCCAGGGGCAGCACATGACACAGCAGTCTCTTTCCAGCCGCCGGCTTGCGCCGCGCGCCGCGCGCAACCTTGCCTTCGCCAGCGTCCTGTTCGTGACGCCATTGGTCATCGCGACTTCGGCCAGCGCCCAAGTCCGCTCGTCTGCGCTCGGCTATGCGTCGACGCAGCCGGGTGCATTTCCGTCCGATGAGGTGATGAACGATCCCTCGACCGGGGCCAGCGAGGACGGCGCGCTGCCGGAGCGGCTGCGCCGCACCACCGTCGCGCTCAACACGACGGAAGCGCCCGGCACCATCATCATCGATACCGGCAACACCGCGCTCTATTACGTGCTCGGTGGCGGCCGGGCGATTCGTTACGGCGTCGGCGTCGGCCGCGAGGGCTTTACCTGGGCCGGCGTGCAGACGATCAGCCGCAAGGCCGAATGGCCGGACTGGCATCCGCCGGCCGAGATGATCAAGCGCCAGCCCTATCTGCCGCGCTTCATGGCCGGCGGCCCCGGCAATCCGCTCGGCGCACGCGCGATGTATCTCGGTTCCAGCGAGTACCGCATCCACGGCACCAACGATCCGTCGACGATCGGCAAGTACGTGTCGTCGGGCTGCATCCGCCTGACCAATGAGGATGTCTCCGACCTGTTCAGCCGGGTCGATGTCGGCACCAAAGTCGTGGTGCTGCCGAAGAACGCGCCGCATCTCGCCGCCCGCGAGCTCGGCCCGACCACGACGCAGATTTCAGTCCGGCCGGCGCCGGTGCAGCCGCGTCCGGCGATGATGACGCTGCCCTCAGGCCGCCAGGCGATGAACATTCCGACCGCTTCCTCGTTGTACTGAGGATCGGCGTTGTATGAGGGGCGATGATGGTGAAGCGATATTCCAGGCGGTGGGTGTTCGGGACGGCGGCGTTGCTTGGCCTGTCCCTTGCGCCCGCGGCGCAAGCCCAGGATTTCTTCTCGCAACTGTTCGGCGGCTTCATCCAGGGCCGGCCGCCGGTGATCCGCATCCCGTTCGATGACGGCCCGGCGCCTGTCGCGCCGCGGGCCGAGCGTCGCGCGCGCTATGACGGCGGTCAGGCTTACTGCGTGCGGACCTGCGACGGCCGCTATTTCCCGCTGGCCGCGACCGGCAACCAGAGCAAGGCGGAGAGCTGCAACAGCTTCTGCCCGGCGAGCGCGACCGAAGTGGTCTATGGCGGCAATATCGACAACGCCGCGACGGAAGACGGCAAGCCCTATTCCGAGCTGCCGAACGCGTTCCGCTATCGCGACGCGATCGTCGCGGGCTGCACCTGCAACGGCAAGGATCCGGTCGGCCTGGCCGCGGTGAAGATCGAGGACGATCCGACCCTGCGCAAGGGCGACATCGTCGCCGGCAAGGACGGGCTGATGTCGGTCGGCCGCCCGGACCGGCGCGGGGCGTCTCTCAACTTCACGCCGGCGCCGGATCGCATCCGCGCCAAATATCAGCGTCCGGCGGTGCTGGCGCGCGAGTAGCGCCACTTGCACGAGGCGGCCCACTTTCGGTTCCGTGGTCCGGAACCGGGTTCCGTCTCGCACGTTAGCAACGGGCGAACAGCACATTTACCGATGCCATCAGGGGGCCCCGCATGCTCGTCGGCGTACTCGTCACCTTCCTTGTCATTATTCTCGTTCTTTATCTCATCAACATGCTGCCGCTCGACGGCCGCGCCAAGCAGATCGCGCGCGTCGTCGTCATCATCATCGGCATCGTCTCGCTGCTGAAATATTTGGCGGTGTTCTAGACTGAGTTCGTCATTGCGAGGAGCGAAGCGACGAAGCAATCCATGCCTCCACAAGTGGTGAGATGGATTGCTTCGCTTCGCTCGCAATGACGCCTGCGGCACCGCCAACGCCCAACAAAAAGCCCCGGCTCATCGCCGGGGCTATTGCTTGTCGTCGCGACTCGCCGATCAACCGGCGGCCTTGGCCTCGCGGCGGCGCGCGGTGAGGATGTATTCGGTGTAGCCGTTCGGCTGCGTACGGCCCTCGAAGATCAGGTCGCAGGCGGCCTTGAAGGCGACACCGTCGAACGACGGCGCCATCGGCTTGTAGAGGGAATCGCCGGCGTTCTGCTTGTCGACCACGACGGCCATGCGCTTCAGCGACTCCATCACCTGATCTTTGGTGATGACGCCCTGATGCAGCCAGTTCGCCAGATGCTGGCTCGAGATGCGCAGCGTGGCGCGGTCTTCCATCAGGCCGACATCGTGGATGTCGGGCACCTTGGAGCAGCCGACGCCCTGGTCGATCCAGCGCACGACGTAGCCCAAAATACCCTGGCAGTTGTTGTCGATCTCCTGCTTGACGTCGTCGGGCGCCCAGTTCGACTGCGACACCGGAATGGTAAGGATGTCGGAGAGCTTGGCGCGCGGCCCGCCCTTGGCGAGCTCGTGCTGCCGGGCGGTCACATTGACCTGGTGATAGTGCAAGGCGTGCAGCGTGGCCGCGGTCGGCGACGGCACCCAGGCGGTGGTGGCGCCGGCCTGCGGATGGCCGATCTTCTGCACCAGCATGTCGGCCATCTTGTCGGGCGCGGCCCACATGCCCTTGCCGATCTGGGCATGGCCGGGCAGGCCGTCGATCAGGCCGTTGTCGACGTTCCAGTCCTCATAGGCCTTGATCCAGGGCTGCGCCTTCATGTCGTTCTTGCGGATCATCGGACCCGCTTCCATCGAGGTGTGGATCTCGTCGCCGGTGCGGTCGAGGAAGCCGGTGTTGATGAACATGATGCGCTTGGAAGCGCGTTGGATGCAGGCCTTGAGGTTGACCGTGGTGCGGCGCTCCTCGTCCATGATGCCGACCTTCAGCGTGTTCTCCGGTAAGCCGAGCATCTTCTCGACCTCGGCGAACAAGTCGCAGGTCAGCGTCACCTCGTCGGGACCGTGCATCTTCGGCTTGACGATATAGACCGAGCCGGTTCGGCTGTTCTTGACCTTCGAATTGCCCTTGATGTCGTGGATCGCGAGCAGGCCGGCGACCGCGGCATCCAGCAGGCCTTCCGGGATCTCCTCGCCCTTGGCGTCGAGCACCGCGTCGGTGAACATGTGGTGGCCGACATTGCGCATCAGCAGCAGGCTGCGGCCGTGCAGCTTCAGCTCGCTGCCATCGGGCTTCTTGTAGACGCGATCGGCATTGAGCGCGCGGGTCAGCGTCTTGCCGCCCTTGTCGAAATCGGCCGACAGCGTGCCGTTCATCAGGCCGAGCGTGTTGCGATAGACCAGCACCTTGTCCTCGGCGTCGACGGCGGCGACCGAGTCTTCCATGTCGAGAATGGTGGAGACCGCCGATTCCAGGATCATGTCGGCGACGCCGGCCGGATCGTCCTTGCCGATGATGTTGCTGCGGTCGATCTTGATCTCGACATGCATGCCGTTGTTGACGAGCAGGATCGCGGAAGGCTGGGCCGCATCGCCCTGATAGCCGGCGAACTGGGCGCCGTCCTTCAGCGCGGTCGAATTGCCGCTCTTCAGCTTGGCCGACAGCTGGCCGGCGATCACGCTGTAGGAGGTCACGTCGGTATGGCTTGCGGTCGCAAGCGGCGCCGATGCGTCGAGGAAGGCCTTTGCCTTGGCGATCACCTTGTCGCCGCGGGCCTTGTTGTAGCCCTTGCCACTTTCGCTCGGATCATGCGGGATTGCGTCGGTGCCGTAGAAGGCATCGTACAGCGAACCCCAGCGCGCGTTGGCGGCGTTCAGCGCGTAGCGGGCGTTGGTCAACGGCACCACGAGCTGCGGGCCGCAGATCTTGCCGATTTCCTCGTCGACGTTTGATGTCTCGACCTTGTGGGTCGCGGGCTCCGGCAAGAGGTAGCCGATGTCCTTGAGGAACGCGGTGTAGGCGTTGATGTCGAACGCCTTGCCCTTGTGGGCGCGGTGCCAGTCGTCGATCTTGGCTTGCAGCGTGTCGCGGACCGCGAGCAACTCGCGGTTCTTCGGTCCGAGCTTCTGGATGATGGCGGCAAGTCCGGCCCAGAACGCCTCGGGAGCGATCCCGGTCTTGGGCGTCGCCTCCTTGGCGATGAAATCGAACAGGACAGGGGCGATCTTCAATCCATGGGCATCGACACGAGTCATGATGGGCTTTCTCAAAGAAACGGGCGTTTTAGGAGCTGTTTTCGAAAGAAATCAGCAAAAAACGCGCCAAAGGGCCGCGTTCACGGCCCTTTTAGCCCTAAAGTCCCGGCTCTGAGAAGGCCCTCTGTCACCCCACTCTCAGGTGTCATGCCCCGCTTCAAGCGGGGCATCCAGTACGCCGCGGCCTATCGGCTCACGCACGGGCGTCTCTGGACTACTGGATCGCCCGGACAAGCCGGGCGATGAAAGGCGAGCGAGGTCAGATATTCGCCGCGAGATCGGTCAGTTCGTCGAACAGGATACCGGTCTCGGCCAGCATCCGCTCGATCTCGTCGGTGGCCTCGGTGACCGAGCGGTTCGAGGTATCGATGGTCAATTCGTTGCCGGCCGGCGGCTGGTAGTCGTTGGTGATGCCGGTAAAGGACGGCAAGCCACCGGAACGGGCCTTGGCGTAGTGGCCCTTGGGGTCGCGGGTCTCGCAGACCTCGGCAGGCGTCGCGACATAGATCTCGCGGAACGCGCTGTCGGCGATGCGGCGGGCCGTCGCACGGTCGGCGGCCGACGGCGACACCGCGGCGACGATCGCGATATGACCGTTGCGCGCCAGATGGGTCGCGACCTCGGCGAGGCGGCGGATGTTCTCAGCCCGATCCTGCGGCGAGAAGCCGAGATCGCTGTTGAGGCCCGCACGCAGCGTGTCGCCGTCGAGCAGGATCGGCGAGCCGCCATTGCCGAACAGGCGGCGCTCCAGCGCCCGCGCCAGCGTCGATTTGCCCGAGCCGGGGAGGCCGGTCAGCCAGATCACCGCGCCGTTGTGGTGGTAGCGCGCCGAGCGCTCGTCCGCACGCAGCGCGGACTCGACCGGCACGATATCGACCGGCACGGCAGGCCGGCCGGCGTCGACCGACAGCACGAGGCCGCCGCCGGCGATTCGGCCGTTGACCTCGATCACCAGGCGCCCGGTGCGCGGATTGTCAGTGTAGGGATCGGTCGCCACCGGCTGCGCCAGCGAGATGTCGATCTCACCGACATGGTTGCGCGCGATCGCGCTGTTCTCTTCGTTCGACAGCGCGCCGGGGTCGATCGCCTTTTCGATCGCGACCACGGTGGCGCGGCTTTCCTTGGTGCCGAGCCGGATCAGGATCTGCTCGCCCTTGGTCAGCGGCTTGTCGTGCAGCCAGAAGATCCGCGCGCGGATGCGGCGGGTGTCGCGCGGGCTCTGTCCGCTATGTCCGATGATGTCGCCGCGCTCGAGGAACAGCTCGCGGTCGAGCGTGATGCCGACCGAGCGCCCCGCGCCGTGCGGGCCGTTGACCGGCGTCACCGGCCAGCTCTCGACCGTCTTGATCCTGGCGATCTTGCCGGTCGGCATGATCACGATCTCGTCGCCGGCCTTGAGGCTGCCGGACTCGATGCGGCCCGCCACGATGCGGCGGTCGTCGAACTTGTAGATCGCCTGCACCGGCAGCCGCAGCGGCAACTCGGCGAGCGGACGCGCCGGCTCGAGCGCATCGAGCGCATCGACCACGGTCGGTCCCTTGTACCACTCGATCCGCGCCGTGCGCTCGGCGACGCCATCGCCGTCGCGCGCCGAGATCGGGATCACAGCCGTCGGCTTGACGCCGAGGCCGATCAGATGCGCCGAAATCTCGTCGCTGATCTCCTTGAATCTCTCAGCGCTGAAGTCGACGCGGTCCATCTTGTTGACGACGACCGCAACCTGCTTCACGCCGAGCAGATGCAGCAGGTAGCCGTGACGGCGGGTCTGGTCGCGCACGCCTTCGAGCGCATCGATGATCAGCACGGCGCCGTCGGCCTGCGAGGCGCCGGTGATCATGTTGCGCAAAAACTCTGCATGGCCGGGCGCGTCGATCAGCACGACGTCGCGCGAGCGGGTACGAAAGCGGATCTGGGTGGTGTCGATGGTGATGCCCTGGTCGCGCTCGGTCTGCAGCGCGTCGAGCAGGAACGACCATTCGAACGGCATGCCGCGCCGCGCGCTGACCGCCTTCAGCATTTCCAGCTTGCCGTCCGGCAGGCTGCCGGTCTCATGCAGCAGGCGCCCGACCAGCGTCGACTTGCCGTGATCGACATGGCCGACGATGACGATGCGCACTTGCGGCCGCGTCGTGCCGTTGGGCGTTGCCGAGATCGAGGCGGTGGGAAGGATCATGTTCATCGGAACGCTCGCGCGAAGTGGGAAGCCAAATGTTGAGAAGCCAGTTGATCAGAGATAGCCGGCGACACGCAGCCGCTCGAACGCATCCTCGGTCTCGTGGTCGAGCGCGCGGCCGGCGCGCTCCGGGATCTTGGTGGCGTCGAGTTCGGCGAGGATCTCGTCGATGTTGGACGCGGTCGAAGCGACCGGGTTGGTAATGTCCTGATCGCCGAGCGAGCGATAGCGCTTGCCGTCCTTGGTGAGATACAGCGGGATGATCGGGATGTTCTCGCGCTTGGTGTAGGCCCAGATGTCGGCCTCGGTCCAATGCAGGATCGGATGGATGCGCAGATGCGCGCCCTGCGGCGGCGAGGCGTTGAACTGGTCCCAGAACTCCGGCGGCTGGTCGCGCACGTCCCACTCGCCTTCCAGGCCGCGCGGCGAGAACACGCGCTCCTTGGCGCGCGTCGCCTCCTCGTCGCGGCGGATGCCGGCGATCAATCCGTCAAAGCCATACTTATTGAGTGCGAGCTTCAGCCCTTCGGTCTTGCGCGCCGCGGAGCGCGCGGCCGGCGGCAGGGTCGGGTCGACGCTGTCGATCGACGGGCAGGGCTCGACGCGCAGGTCGAGATCCCATTCCTTGCCGAAGCGGTCGCGGAACGCGTACATCTCCGGAAACTTCTTGCCGGTGTCGACATGCATCGCCGGGAACGGAACCCGGCCGAAGAATGCCTTGCGTGCCAGCCAGATCATCACATTGGAGTCTTTGCCGAGCGACCACAGCAGCGCGAGCTTCTTCAACCGTGCGAACGCCTCGCGGAGAATATAGATGCTCTGCGCCTCGAGCTCGTCCAGGTGATCCATGGTCGGGGGGGCCCGATGGGCCGAAATCCCCGGCACGGAAGATGCTTGTGCAAGGGCTGCAGACCGTGATCCGGCAGCGGCGGATTCTTTGTCGAGAAGATGCATCTATCGGCCTTGGCCTGTGGAGTTGAAAATTCTAAAGTTGCGCTGCAATAGAGAAGAAATAATTTTCTCTTTGCTGGCCTTGATCGAGAGATAAATAGAAAATAATTTCAGTCAACCCCCAAGTTGGGGAAGCGAGTGTCTGATGCGATATCTGCCGGTGTTTCTGGATCTGCAAAGCGGCAAGGTGCTGCTCGTTGGAGCGGGCGAGCTCGTGCGCGCCAAGCTGCGGCTGCTTGCGGCCGCCGGCGCCGCGGTCCGCTGGTACGCGACCGACGGCGATCATGATCTCGCCGGCCTCGCTGCGGAGGAGGCCGCGCGGATCGAGCGCGCCGAGGGCGATCCGCTCGCCGCTGATCTTTCAGATGTTATCGCCGTGCTGTGCGCCGGCGCCGGCGACATCGGCATCGCGATGTCGGTGCGCGCCAAGGCGATTGGCCTGCCGGTCAATGTGATGGACGACCTCGTCCACTCCACCTTCATCATGCCGGCGATCGTCGATCGCGGCGATGTCGTGGTCGCGGTCGGTACCGGCGGCACGTCGCCGGTCGTGGCGCGCCGCATCCGCGAGAAGATCGAGGCGGTGCTGCCGGCACGGATCGGCGATCTTGCCGGCTTCATCGGCCGCTTCCGCAAATCGATCCATGCCCGCATCGATGAGTTTCCGCTGCGCCGCCGCTTCTGGGAGCGCATTGTCGAGGGCCCGATCGGCGCGCTGGTGCTGGCCGGCCGCAAGGACGAAGCCGAGCAGGCGCTGACCGCGATCGCCGATCCCGCGGCATTCGCCGGTGCGAGCGCAGAGGGCAAGGCCATCGGACACGTTACGCTGGTCGGCGCCGGTCCCGGCGATCCTGATCTCTTGACGGTGAAGGCGCTGCGCGCGCTGCAGGATGCCGACGTCGTGTTCTATGACGAACTGGTGTCACCTGAAATTCTCGACCGCATCCGGCGCGATGCCGCGCGCACCCCGGTCGGTCGCCGGATCGGCAAGCCCGGCATCGGCCAGGACGCCATCAACCGCCTGATGATCGAAGCGGCGCAGTCTGGCCAGCGCGCGGTGCGGCTGAAGGGTGGTGATCCCTTCGTGTTCGGCCGCGGCGGCGAGGAAATCGAGGCGCTGCGCGACGCCGGCGTCGCTTATTCTATTATTCCGGGCATCTCCGCCGGTCTTGGCGCCGCCGCGCAATTCGAAGTGCCGCTGACCTATAGGCACGAGGCGCTGCGCATCACCTTCCTCACCGCGCACAAGGCGCGCGATGCCGAAGTCGTCGACTGGTCGGTGCTGACCGACAACAAGATGACCGTCGTCGTCTACATGGGCATGACCGCGGCGCCTTCGATCCGCGAAGGCATGCTCGCCGCGGGCCGCTCGCCGGAGACGCCGGTCGGCGTGTTCGCGCGGGTGACACGGCCCGACGCCAAGGCCGCGGTCGGCACGCTGGCGCGGCTGCCCGAATTGGTCAAACAGGTCGATGGCGGTCCCGCCGTTCTCATCATTGGCGACGTGGTCGCGCATTCCGCGCCGTGGAGCCGATCCAACGTCACCCAACTCTTCTCCAACCAGATGTTCTCCGAACTGCTGAAAGCTGCCGAATGACCTCTCCGCTTGAACAGAAGAAAATCAGGATCACGGGCCCCTCGGTGGTGACCGCCAATCGCACCTGGGATGGCGCCGTCGTCTACCGGACCGCGCAAAAGGGCTGGTCCACCGAACTCGCCGACTCCGCTGTCGTCAGCACCTCCGACGATGCCCGCGCGCTGCTGGCGGAAGCCGCCGCCGACGACGTCGGCGCGGTCGGCCCCTATATCGCGCCGGTCGAACTCAAGGACGGCGGCAAGGTCAAGCCGGGCAATCTCCGCGAACACATCCGCGCCAAGGGCGTCACGATCGATCTTCAGGTGCCGGCGTAAGGCTTATCCATCATGTATGCATATGACGAACTCGACCGCACGCTGATCAACGAGCGTGTTTCGGAATTCCGCGACCAGGTGCAGCGCCGCCTCTCCGGCGAGCTCACCGAGGACGAATTCAAGATCCTGCGTCTGCAGAACGGCGTGTATTTGCAGCTGCACGCCTACATGTTCCGCGTCGCGATCCCGTACGGCACGCTGTCGTCGAAGCAGCTGCGCCGCTTCGCCCATGTCGCGCGCCGCTACGATCGCGGCTACGGCCACTTCACCACCCGGCAGAACATCCAGTTCAACTGGATCAAGCTCAGCGAGCTGCCTGACGCGCTGGCCGATCTCGCCGAGGTCGGCATCCACGCGATGCAGACCTCCGGCAACAACATGCGCAACGTCACCTCGGACCAGTGGGCCGGGGTTGCGCCGGGCGAGATCGAGGACCCGCGGATCTGGTCGGAGCTGATCCGCCAGCACACCACGCTGCATCCGGAATTCTCGTTCCTGCCGCGCAAGTTCAAGATCGCGATCACCGCCTCCGAGCATGATCGCGCCGCGATCAAGATCCACGACATCGGCCTGCGCCTGCACAAGAACGCCGACGGCGAGACCGGGTTCGAGGTGCTGGTCGGCGGCGGCCTCGGCCGCACCCCGTTTATCGCCAAGACCATCAAGCCGTTCGTCCCCGGCCGCGATATCCTGAGCTACATCGAGGCGATCCTGCGCGTCTACAACCAGTACGGCCGCCGCGACAACATCTACAAGGCGCGCATCAAGATCCTGGTGCACGAGCTCGGCATCGAGAAGTTCGCCAAGGAAGTCGACGAGGAGTGGAAGCAGATGGGCGATGTCGGGCTGACGCTCGACCATGCCGCCATCGAGGAGGTCCGCTCGCGCTTCTCCTATCCGGCTTACGAAAAGCTGCCGCACATGCCGGACGAGCTGAAGCAGGCCGCACATGACAAGCTGTTCGAGCGCTGGCGCAAGAACTCGGTGTTCCCGCACAAGGTGCAGGGCTACTCGATCGTCGTGCTGTCGCTGAAGCCGGTCGGCGGCCCGCCCGGCGACGCCAGCGCCGAGCAGATGGACGCGCTCGCCGATCTCGCCGACAAATATTCGTTCGGCGAAATCCGCGTCGGCCATGAGCAGAACCTGGCGCTGCCGCACGTCGCCAAGCGCGACCTGCCGGCACTGTTCAAGGCGCTCGACCGGCTCGGCCTCGCGACGCCGAACGTCAATCTGGTCACCGACATCATCGCCTGCCCGGGGCTGGATTACTGCTCGCTGGCGAATGCGCGCTCGATCCCGGTCGCGCAGGAGCTGACGCGGCGCTTCGCCAACCACGACACTGCCGACCTGATCGGCCGGCTCCACATCAACATCTCCGGCTGCATCAATGCCTGCGGCCATCACCATGTCGGCCACATAGGCATTCTCGGCGTCGAGAAGAACGGTGAGGAATTCTACCAGATCACGATCGGCGGCCGCGCCGACGAGAACGCGCAGATGGGCACCTTGATCGGCCCGGCCGTTCCTTATGCGGAAGTCGCCGACGTGATCGAAGACATTGTCGAAGCCTATCTCGCGCTGCGCGACCGTCCCGAGGAATTGTTCGTCGATACGGTGAAGCGTCTGGGCGTCGAGCCTTTCAGGGAGCGGGTCTATGCCACTCGTTAAGCAGGGAAGACTAACCACCGACCTGTTCGTCCATGTCGCCGACGGCGCCGAGCTGCCGGGCGACGGTGCGGTGCTGGTGAGCGCCGAACGCTTTCTCGCCGATCCGGAGGCGCTGCTGCGCCGCCCCGGCAAGGTCGGCGTGATCTGGCCGAACAACCGCAATCTCGACGATCTGGTGCCGCATCTCGATCGTCTCGCCTCGATCGCGCTGGTGTTCCCGACCTTCCGCGACGGCCGCGCCTACAGCCAGGCGCGCCTGCTGCGCGAGCGCTACGGCTATGACGGCGAGCTGCGCGCCACTGGCCAGGTGCTGCGCGACCAGTTCGTGTTCATGACCCGCGCCGGCTTCGACGCCTTCGAGGTGAAGAAGGACGCCGATGCCGACGCCTTCGCCGCGACCATGAAGCGCTATTCGGTGTTCTACCAGCCGACCGGCGACGGCCGCGTCACCGCGCTCAACCGCCGCATGCAGCTGCGTCACTCGGAGAGCGCGGGCCAGTGAGCACGCTTGCACCAGAGCTCGCAGCCACGGCGCCGGTCGCATTGCCCGCGGCCGATGCGCTCGATCGCGCGCTGCGCACGGCATCGCCCGCCGAGGTGATCGCGGCCGCGCTGAAGACGGTCGGCCGCGAGAGGCTGGCGCTGGTGTCGTCGTTCGGCACCGAGTCCGCTGCGCTGCTCAAGGTGATGGCGGATGTCGATCCGGCGATCCCGGTGGTCTTCCTCGACACCGGCTGGCTGTTCGAGGAGACGCTGGCTTATCGTGACACCTTGATAACCACGCTCGGCCTCACCGATGTGCGTTCGATCAAGCCCGATGAGCAGGCGATGTCGCGCCAGGATCCGGACCGCGAATTGTGGTTCACCGATCCCGATGCCTGCTGCCGGATCCGCAAGGTCGAGCCCTTGGCGCGTGCGCTAAAACCGTTCGCCGGCTGGATCAACGGCCGCAAGCGCTTCCAGGGCGGCGCCCGCACCGAGATTCCGGTCGTCGAGGACGACGGCGTCAGGCTGAAATTCAATCCGTTCGCCAACGTCTCGCGCGAGGAGATCGAGGCGATCTACACGCTCGGCAAGCTGCCGCCGCATCCACTTGTCGCATCGGGATATCAGTCGGTCGGGTGTATGCCTTGTTCGAGCCGGACTGCCGCCGGCGAGGATGCGCGCGACGGCCGCTGGCGTGGCCGGGCCAAGACGGAATGCGGCATCCATACAATGAAGATGTCGTAGCACACGACAAAGCCTTCGCAGTGCGGCGCCTTCGTAGCACAAGCGCGCTGCACGGCCGCAAACAAAGAAAACCGGTTTCGTTGACTTAAAGCCACTTCGCCGCGAGTTATGTCTGGCGTGTTCCCTGACATTCTCGGGTTGAATGGAGACAGAAATGATCCGTCGTATCCTGCCGCTGATCGCGGGATTGTTGTGGGCGAGCTCGGCCTTCGCGGCCGACGTTTCGCTGCTCAACGTGTCCTACGATCCGACCCGCGAGCTCTATGTCGATTTCAACAAGGCGTTCGCGGCGGCCTATCAGAAGGAAACCGGCAAGAGCGTCGAGATCAAGCAGTCGCATGGCGGCTCTGGCTCGCAGGCGCGCTCGGTGATCGACGGATTGCAGGCCGATGTCGTCACGCTGGCGCTCGCCTATGACATCGATGCGATCGCGGGCAAGGGCCTGCTTGCGGCCGATTGGCAGAAGCGGCTGCCGCTCAACGCCTCGCCCTATACCTCGACCATCGTGTTCCTGGTGCGCAAGGGCAACCCCAAGGGCATCAAGGATTGGGATGATTTGATTAAACCCGGCGTCGCCGTGATCACGCCGAACCCGAAGACCTCCGGCGGCGCGCGCTGGAACTATCTGGCCGCCTGGGGCTATGCGCAGAAGAAGTTCGGCTCAGTCGACAAGGCGAAGAAGTTCGTCGCCGATCTCTACCAGAACGTTCCGGTGCTCGACACCGGTGCGCGCGGCTCGACCGTGACCTTCGTCGAGCGCGGTGTCGGCGACGTGCTGCTCGCGTGGGAGAACGAAGCCTTTCTGGCGCAACGCGAATTCGGTCAGGACAAGTTCGAGATCGTGGCCCCGCCGCAGTCGATCCTCGCCGAGCCGCCGGTCGCCCTGGTCGACACGGTTGCCGACAAGAAGGGCACCCGCGCCGTCGCCGAAGCCTATCTGAAGTACTGGTACACCAAGGAAGGCCAGGAGATCGCCGCGCGCAACTCCTACCGGCCGCGCGACCCTGAAATCGCCAAGGAGTACGAAAAATCCTTCGCCAAGGTTGAACTTTTCACCATCGACGACGTTTTTGGTGGTTGGACCAAGGCCCAAAAGGAGCACTTCGCCGAGGGCGGCATTTTCGATCAGATCTACAAGAACTGATCGAGTTATCGTCCGGGCCAAACAGGGGGATTTGTGAGCACAGCGGTTGCACGGCGCAGTACCCTGCCGGGGTTCGGTCTCACCATGGGACTGACCCTGACATGGCTCTCCGTTATCATCCTGATTCCGCTGGCCGCGCTGTTCCTGAAGACGTTCGAGCTCAGCCTCGATCAGTTCTGGGCCATCATCACCAGCCGCCGCACCCTGAATGCCCTGAAAATTTCGTTTGGGCTTTCGTTTGCGGCCGCCTGCGTCAATTTGGTGATGGGCACCATCATCGTCTGGGCGCTGGTGCGCTACCGTTTTCCGGGCCGGCGGCTGTTCGACGCCATCGTCGATATTCCATTCGCCTTGCCGACCGCGGTCGCCGGCGTCGCGCTGACGCAATTGTTCGCGCAGAAGGGATGGCTTGGCGCGCCGCTCGCCGAACTCGGCATCAAGGTCGCGTTCACGCCGATCGGCATCTTCATCGCGATGATCTTCATCGGGATTCCCTTCGTGGTGCGCACGGTGCAGCCGGTGCTGATCGATCTCGATCCCGAGATCGAGGAAGCCGCGGCGAGCCTTGGCGCCAACCGCTGGCACACGGTATTTCGCGTCATCCTGCCGAGCCTGATCCCGGCGCTGCTGACCGGCTTTGCGCTGGCCTTTGCCCGCGCCATCGGTGAATACGGTTCGGTGATCTTCATTGCGGGCAATCTGCCCAACGTCTCCGAAATCGCGCCGCTGTTGATCGTGATCCGGCTGTCCGAATTCCGCTATGCCGACGCCACCGCGATCGCGGTCGTGATGCTGGTGGCCTCGTTCCTGATCATCTTCGTGATCAATCGCCTGCAGCGCTGGGCGCAAGCCCGCATTCCCGTGCATTGAGGTTCGAGATGTCGATGCAGACGGGATTGGTGACCTCGACGACGCAACTGCGGACCTACGCGCCGGCAACCGATGTCAGCGTGGCGGCCCCGGCGCCGCGGCTCGAGATCGCGCGCGCGGAGCCGGGCACGGCGCAGCGCAATCTGCGCACCGAGCCCGGTCCGATCCGCTTCATCATCATCGCGCTGGCGATCACCTTCCTCAGCGTGTTCGTCGTGCTGCCGCTGGTCGTCGTGTTTGCGTCGGCCTTCTCGAAAGGGATCGGCGCCTATTTCGCCGCGCTGGCCGAGCCCGAGGCGCTCGCCGCGATCAAGTTGACGCTGCTGATCGCCGCGATCTCGGTCACGCTCAATCTGGTGTTCGGCGTGGTCGCGGCCTGGGCGATCTCGAAGTTCGAATTCACCGGCAAGACCTTCCTGATCACGCTGATCGATTTGCCGTTCTCGGTCTCGCCCGTGATCTCCGGCCTGGTCTTCGTGCTGCTGTTCGGCGCGCAGGGCTATTTCGGTCCGTGGCTGCAGGCGCACAACGTCCACATCCTGTTCGCGGTGCCCGGAATCGCGCTGGCGACGATCTTCGTCACCTTCCCGTTCGTGGCGCGCGCGCTGATCCCGCTGATGCAGGAGCAGGGCACCCAGGAGGAGGAGGCGGCGATCTCGCTCGGCGCCTCCGGCCTGCAGACCTTCTTCCGCGTGACGCTCCCCAACATCAAATGGGGCCTGCTGTACGGCGTCCTGCTCTGCAACGCGCGCGCGATGGGCGAGTTCGGTGCGGTGTCGGTCGTCTCCGGCCACATCCGCGGCGAGACCAACACGATGCCGCTCCTGGTCGAGATTCTCTACAACGAATATCAGTTCGTCGCGTCGTTCGCGATCGCGTCGCTGCTGGCGATGCTGGCGCTGATCACGCTGGTGGCGAAGACCGTTCTCGAGCAAAGGCTCGACGAGGCAGAGGTGCCCGATGGCGATTGAAGTCAAGAATATCGTAAAGACGTTCGGCAGCTTTGCCGCGCTCGACAATGTCGATCTCATGGTCGCCGACGGCGAACTCTTGGCGCTGCTCGGCCCGTCCGGCTCCGGCAAGACGACGCTGCTGCGGATCATCGCGGGACTGGACTGGCCCGACAGCGGCGAGGTCGCGATCGACGGCGAGAATGCGCTCTCGCGCGGCGCCAGCGAGCGTCAGGTCGGCTTCGTGTTCCAGCACTACGCGCTGTTCCGCCACATGACGGTGTTCGAGAACGTCGCGTTCGGGCTGCGCGTACAGCCGCGCGCGATCCGCAAGGACGAAGCGACGATCCGCGCCCGGGTCAAGGAATTGCTCGACCTGGTGCAGCTCGATTGGCTGGCCAACCGCTATCCCAGCCAGCTGTCCGGCGGCCAGCGGCAACGCATTGCGCTGGCGCGTGCGCTCGCGATCGAGCCGCGCATTCTGCTGCTCGACGAACCGTTCGGCGCGCTCGATGCCAAGGTGCGCAAGGAGCTCAGGCAATGGCTGCGCTCGCTGCACAACGAGATCCACGTCACCTCGATCTTCGTCACCCACGACCAGGAGGAGGCGCTCGAAGTCGCCAACCGCGTCGTGGTGATGGACAAGGGCAAGATCGAGCAGATCGGCTCGCCCGGCGAGGTCTATGACAATCCGGCGACCGCTTTCGTGCACGGCTTCATCGGCGAATCCATCGTGCTTCCGGTCGACGTGGCCGGCGATGCGGTGCGGCTGGACGGCCGCCCGCTGAACATTCCGGCGCTCGGCGCGGCGTCGGGCGCAGCAAAGCTGTTCGTCCGCCGCCACGACATGGCGGTCGGTCCGGCCGGAAGCGGCGCCCTGGAAGGCGCCATCCGTCACGTCCGTTCGTTCGGGCCGATCCAGCGCGCCGAAGTGGCGCTGTCGGGTAGCGAGGGCAAGACCGTGATCGAGATCGACGCCCCCCGCGACCGCGAGCTGCAGGCCGGTGAAATCGTCTCGCTGCAGCCCCGCCGCTACCGGATTTTTGCGGCGCAGGAGTAGGGCCCGGCCCGGCCGCTGCGCCCTAACCTCCCCTTGAAAAGGGGAGGTCGCTTTCCTCGTCAGAGCAAAGCGGGTGGGGATCCTCTCTCCACGACATCCGCTGTCGCCTGTGGCCGACCCCCATCCCGACCTTCCCCCTTTCAGGGGTAGGGCTATCGCATATGGGCGAGGACGGAGAGAAGGAAGTCGTTATTCCATCTGGCCTGGAGCATTTTGTGGCTGGTGCGCGTGGGACCTGGCGTGGCTTGTAGAGCGTTAAGTGCCAGCTTTCGGATGGCGGCAAGATTTCCGGCGGCATGGCCCTTGCGGCTACGGCAGGCGTCTTCGTCGAACAGAACGTCGAGAACCCAATGCAAGTTGTTCTCGATACCCCAGTGGGCGCGGACGGCCTCGAGCAGCTTCTTGGCCGACAACCGGCGTGAGGCCAGAAAGTATCGGGCCGTGTGTTTGGCTGTCTTGCCGGCCTTGGCGCGCCAACTATCGATGCGACCGACGACAGCGATAGCAGGGAAGCTGTATTGCTTTGCCAAGTCTGGGGCCGGCACGACGATGGCCTGCCGGCGCTCGATGCGGCCGTGGGCCGATGTCCTTCGCTGGCTCGCCCGCGCTGGCTTCCGGGCCGTATCGAGCAGCGCCTTGACGGCTTTGAAGAGCCGGCCGCGATTACTCTTGATGGCCAATACATAGTGGCCCTTCCGATCGCGGATGGCCTGCGCCGTGTCGGGCCGGCAATGCAAGGCGTCGGCGGTGACAAGAGCACCATCCAGATCGAGCAGGGCGAGGACTTCGAGAGCGCCGGCAATCTCGTTGCGATTGGGAGCCTTTCTCTGCGCCAACGCCATGCGCGTGCCTGCCGCCCAGACGTTGACCATATGTAGCGGCGTAGCCCGCCGGCCACGCGTGAAGGCTCCGCGCAACGCCTTGCCGTCGATGCTGACCACGCCCTTGACGCCGAAGCTCTTGCTGAACTTACGCAAAACCGCTTCCAGACCCTTCGGGTCCAGCACGCGGAAGACGTTGCTGAACGTGTCGTGGCTAGGAATACCGTGTCCAAGCTCCAGGAACTTCCGCAACAGCTGCTCTCGGCCTTTGCCGAAGAACTCGAACTCGGTGCAGGTCTTGGCGCCGGCCAGCGTCGCCGCCAAGGCAATGACGAGGATCTCCAACAAATCGTGTCGCGTGTTGCCGGCGCGTGGATCCTTGAGCGGTCGAAACAGGCGCCTGAGTTTGCGCATTTGGGTCTCCCTCGACAATCGAGAGACCCCCAAAGAATCCAGTTCCAACCGCTTGGCAACACCCCTCCTGAGCCATATGCGATTCCCCTACTTTCAGGGGGAAGGAGCCATCCGAGCTACGCGCTAACGCGCCTTGACGGGCCGGTTGCCGTGACTGTCCTGCGGGACGCCACGCTGCAGCGACATGTGGGAGTGAACGCCGAGCCAGCGGCCGTCAGCCTGACGCGCGAGGATGATCGTCGCCCGTCCTGGCCTGTCGAAGCGGCTTCCATCGGCGTGGAAGCCGGTGCTCGTCCACGGCGTGATCACCGTCGCCATGTTGCCGTCGGCGCTCGCCAGCACCACCGTATTGTCGAGGTCGAAGGCGAAATCCGCGGTACGGGGCCAGACATTGTCCCATTGCATCTCCGTCCAGCGCGCGCGGCCGCGGATCAGTTCCTGGTAGGTGCCAAAGGAGATAATGTCGGGATGCCAGAACGGACGGGCGGCAGCATAGTCCACCGCCCGGACGCAGGCGGCGAACCGCTCGAGCCAATCGAAGACCGATCGGGTGGTCGATGAATCGGCGATCGGCAGAGCTGTTTCCTGGCTCATCATCTTCCTCAACCCGACGGCTATGCCGGGCCGACGGAGCCAGAAACGCACAACGGTGTCAACGAAGCGAGATCCGGGGACTTGCTCCGCGGATCGGTCCCGGCTCGGGCGGGAGGCTCTATCCGGACGACGGGTCAAAACCTCCCCTTGAAAAGGGGAGGTCGCTTTGCTCGCCAGAGCAAAGCGGGTGGGGATCTGCTCTCTCCACTTGCAGCGTCGCCTGCGGCCGCCCCCCCAATCCCGACCTTCCCCCTTTCAGGGGGAAGGAGAAACAGGGCTCCCACGAAACCCGGCGCCCTCGTGAATGACGGCAATTGGCGGCCAAAAGTTAGCCGCTGTTCACCATTCAGCCACGGTTGGTATGCAACAACGGCGGGCCAACCTTGGGGGTTTTTACCAGTGAAACGGACGACGGTCGCCCTGTTCGGGCTTCTGGTGCTTGCCGGCTGTGCCGCAGACACCAAAATCCCGGAAGAACCGACCATGTATCTCAACATGGCGCAGGCCGGCGCGGTGCTGGATAGCCAGGCGGCCGCGATCATGTTTTCGCAATACCGCCAGAACAATGGTCTTGGCACCGTCGTGGTGGATCCGGACCTGACGAAGCTCGCCGAGCAGCAGTCGCAGGCGATGGCCGCCCGCAACAAGATGGACCATGACGTGAAGGCCCCGCTCGGCAAGCGGCTGCAGGCCGGGAGCTATCCCGCAACCGTCGCGGTCGAGAACATCTCGGCCGGCTATCACACGCTGGCGGAAGCATTTTCAGGGTGGCGCGATTCCCCGCCGCACAAGGCCAATATGCTCAAGAGCGGTGTCACAAAAATGGGCATCGCGGCCGTCTATGCTCCCAACACCAAATACAAGGTGTTCTGGACGCTCATTTTGGCGGCAACCTGATTTCGATAAAATCCGCGTGATCCGCTTCCGCATCTCGTCGATTGACGCGGCTGCGAACAGCCGCCACGGTGCGCTGCAAGGTATTCCTGACTTGGCGGTTACGAATGGATACTTCTGACACCGCGCCCGCCTCGACGCCGGCGCAAGCGCAGCGCGTGCTGGTTCTTCAGGGCGGCGGTGCGCTCGGCTCCTATCAGGCCGGCGCCTTTCAGGCGCTCTGCCATGCGGGCTTCGAGCCGGAATGGATCGCCGGCATCTCGATCGGCGCCATCAATGCCGCGATCATCGCCGGCAACGAGCCGGACAAGCGCGTGCCGCGGCTGAAGGAATTCTGGGAGATGGTGTCGGCACCGGTGCCCTGGAATCCGATCTCGAAGCATGAGCGAGCCCGTTCGCTGTTCAACGAGACCTCTGCCGCCATCATCGCGACCTTCGGCGTGCCCGGCTTCTTCGCGCCGCGGATTCCGCCGGCGCCGCTGTGGCCGCCCGGCAGCTCGCAATCGCTGAGCTATTACGACACCGCGCCGCTGAAGAAGACGCTGGAGCGGCTCGTCGACTTCGACCGCATCAACGATCTGAAGACGCGCCTGTCGGTCGGCGCAGTCGGCGTCACCTCGGGCAATTTCTGCTATTTCGACAATTACGAGTTCAAGAAGCGCGGCAAGAAGATCGGCCCCGAGCACATCATGGCCTCTGGCGCGTTGCCGCCGGGCTTTCCCGCCGTCGTGATCGAGGGCGAGCATTACTGGGATGGCGGCATCGCCTCCAACACCCCGCTCGACTTCGTGCTGGACGAGGAGATCAGCCGTGATCTCCTGATCTTCCAGGTCGACCTGTTCAGCGCGCGCGGGCTGTTGCCGGAGACGCTGCTGGAAGCCGCCGAGCGCGAAAAGGACATCCGCTTTTCCAGCCGGACGCGGATGAACACCGACAAGAACAAGCAGATCCATAACGCCCGCATGGCGGTGCGCGACCTGATCGGCAAACTGCCAGATTACCTCAAGAACGACCCGTCGGTCGAGCTGCTGCGCAAGGCGTCCAAGGAGAACACCGTCACGGTGGTCCACCTGATCTACAAGAGCAAGAACTACGAGAGCTCGTCGAAGGACTACGACTTCTCCCATGTTGCGATGGTCGAGCACTGGGGCGCCGGCGTGCGCGACGTGCATTTGTCGATGCGTCACAAAGAATGGCTAGAACGGCCACAGTCCGGGGAAACCATGGTGACTTACGATCTCACGGGGGACGAACCCACGCCCCCGGCAAGCAAATAGGAGCGAACAACAATGGGTACGTTGACAGGCAAGACCGCCGTTGTGACCGGCTCGACCAGCGGCATCGGATTGGCTTATGCGCGCGCCTTCGCCGGCGCCGGCGCCAATGTCGTCCTCAACGGCATGGGCGTGCCGGCCGACATCGAGAAGGAGCGTTCCGGCATCGAGACCGACTTCAAGGTCAAGGCGGCCTATTCGCCGGCCGACATGACCAAGCCGGCCGAGATCGCCGACATGATCGCGCTCGGCGAGAAGACCTTCGGTTCGGTCGACATCCTCGTCAACAATGCCGGCATCCAGTTCGTTTCGCCGATCGAGGAGTTTCCGCCGGAGAAGTGGGAAGCCATCATCGCGATCAATCTGTCGTCGGCGTTCTACGGCATCCGCGCCGCGGTGCCCGGCATGAAGAAGCGCGGCTGGGGCCGCATCATCAACACGGCTTCCGCGCACTCGCTGGTCGCTTCGCCGTTCAAGTCGGCCTACGTCTCGGCCAAACACGGCATTGCCGGCCTCACCAAGACCGCCGCGCTCGAGCTCGCGCAGCACAAGATCACCTGCAACTGCATCAGCCCGGGCTATGTCTGGACGCCGCTGGTCGAGCACCAGATTCCGGAGACCATGAAGGCGCGCAATCTGACCAAGGAGCAGGTCATCAAGGATGTGCTGCTCGCCGCCCAGCCGACCAAGGAGTTCGTCACCTCGGAGCAGGTCGCAGCACTCGCGCTGTTCCTGTGCGGCGACGATGCCGCGCAGATCACCGGCGCCAATCTCTCGATCGACGGCGGCTGGACCGCGGAGTAGTTTTTCCGGCGGGATTTGTCAGCTAAAGCAAAGCTGGCCCTGATTGGATCAGGGCCGGCTTTTGCTTTTGGAGATGCGACTGAACTTTGCTGACCCGTTACGACGCCGGCCGCCGCTTTCCGAACGCCAGCACGTGCAGCCCGAGGCGCGAGCGCACGACGTAGAACAGCAGGATCGTCTCGAAGGTCAGCGACAGCGAGGTCGAGGCGGCTGCGCCCATGCCGCCGTAGCGCGGGACGAGCGCGATGCAGAGCCCGACATTCATGAAGAACGACACCGCATAGGCCGTCGCGCAGATGCCCTGGTGTCCGAGCATGTTCAACAGGCGCTCGACCGGCCCGATCGCCGAGCGGATCACGAGCCCGATCGCGGCGACGAACATGATGCTGTAGCCGTCGACGAATTTCGGGCCGAACAACCACAGCAGCGGCTTGCCGAACGCGAGCAGCGCGATGGTCGCGAATAGCGAAGGCCAGAATGTCCAGCTGATGGCGTGCGCGACATAGGCCGACAGCCGGTCCTTGTCGCCGAGCGCGTTGTACTCGGCGAAGCGGTGCGCCGTCGTCGCCGACATCGCGTAGTGCACGAACGACACCAGCGCCAGCGTCTTCACCACGGCGAAATAGATGCCGACCTCTTCCGACGAGCGGAATTGCTGCAGCATCAGCACGTCGGTGTAGCCGAGCAGCAGATAGAAGCTCTCGACCAGCATGATCGGCAGCGAGATCGCGAACCAACCCCTGACGTCATAGGTCTTCTCGCCGGGCCCGACATGGGCGGCGAGCCGGCGGTTCAGCACGATCATCTGGCCGATCGCCGCGATGTAGACGGCCGCGGCGCTCGCGATCATCGCCGCCGTCGCGCCGAGATTGAGGCTGAGCGCCAGCGCGCCGGCGGTCAGCGCGATGATCAATCCCTGCCGGACGATGAACTGCGGCATCAGGCCGAGCTGCATCCAGTCATGCGCGCGCGAGATGCCGTCCTGGGTGTTGGCGACCACGAAGGGCGGCAGCGTCAGGCAGCCGATATAAAGCGGCACGACCGCGTTGGGGTCGATCCAGGGCGAAGCGAAATGGATCACGCCCGCGAGCAGCAGCGCGACCGTGCTGGACGCTGCAAGCACCACCCAGCGGCCGCCGGAGAGGAAGCCGCGCAGCGCGGCGAGGTCGCCGCGTGCGCGATATTCCGGGATGATCTTCTGCGAGGACGGCGCGATGCCGAAATCCATGGTGCTGCCGAGCAGCAGCACCCAGGTCCAGACGTAGACATAGATGCCGTAGTCCGAACCGCTCATCCAGCGCGCCAGCAGGATCTGCGCGAGATAGGCGATCGCGGCGCTGATGACGCGGATGACGAAGATGGTGCCGGCGAGGCGCTTGGTGACCGAGGCCTCCTTGGTGCCGCCAAGCAGGCGCGCGGCGAGGCCCCGCAGGCGTGCGACCGGGCCCGATGGCGCAGAGGTTGCGGTTTGGGTTTCCATCACAGCCAAGGCGGAAAATTCCTGAAGCGCCGCAGCGCGGCAATGCGCCTCGATCTATCAACGAAACGTTAAGATTGGGTTGGGTGTTCGTCCGGGCAGGGAACCTGGGGATGCGCCAACTGCGTATCAGACGCTGCGCGCGCCTGAGGAACTGCCCGCTTGGCGAGCACTCATGGTGTCGGTTCAACTGGCGTCAATTGAAATGGCGTCAGTTCAAATTGATATTGAATTCGTAGCTCTTGTCGCCGCCGACCAGCGTCAGCTTGAGTGCGGCGCCGTCCGCCGTGGCGCCGGGCGGCAGCCCGTCGAGCTCGAAAGAGAAACGCTTCACGCCGGGCGGCGCGTGCTCGACCAGCTTGGGCACCGGCAGCGCCCAGTCGGGCGTCGGCCCCTCGACGAACAGGCTGAGGTCGCGGCTCTCGGGCGCGGTGACATCGACCAGCACGTTGTTCTTGCCGTCGCGCTTGACGTCGCGGATCGTGAACGGGGTCGGATCGCCGATATTGGCGGGCTTCGGCACCGCGTTGAGCGCATCGGTCAGCGCAGCGTCCTCGGTCGAGGCGACGCTGGCGAATGCCAATTCGGCCTTCGCCTCTACCGGCACGCACAGCTTCTCGCACACCGCGTAGTTGATGTCGGCGCGCAGCACCAGCGGCTTGTCGGGATTCTTGGCGACGATGCGCAGCGGCAGCACCACCTGGTGCTTGTAGCCGAGCGAGGTGCCGCCGGCGCCGTCGTCGAATTGCCGCGGCGCGGGCCACATCACGGTCACGGCCTCGACATTGTCCGACCTGGAGAAATCGAATCGCGGCGGCACACCGGAATCGCCGGGGGTCCGCCAGTAGGTCTTCCAGCCGTCCTGCAACTGGAAGGCAATGCCGCCGAGCAGCACCGTGCCGCTGCGCGATCCCGCGAGCAGCCGTACCGCCGAATGCGTGTCCTGCTGCCACGGCGAGGCGTCGTCGGCGCGGACCTCCGTTGCCATGGTTGCGACGGAAAGCAGGGCGGCAACGCCAAAGGCGGCCCGCAGGGGAACTGTGACGATCATGAGACGTGTTTACCCGCAACTTTCGTTGCAAACCATTGAATTGCTTGTGATGCATCGCCGCATGGCGGGCGATGGTTGATTGACAGAACCGCGACCCAATATCAGGATGCCAAATCAGCAGGAAAGGCCTTTGCGGATGCGCCCTGAAGGCAAAACAGGCAAGACTCGCAAGACCGCCGCCGGCAGAAACCCGGCCCCCGGTCCCCACGCCGCCGATGATGGCTATCTCGACGGCCAGATGCTGATTGCGATGCCTGTGATGAACGACCCGCGCTTCGAGCGCTCGGTGATCTACATGTGCGCCCATTCCTCCGAGGGCGCCATGGGCATCATCGTCAATCGCCCGGCCGGCAGCATCGATTTCCCCGGGCTCCTGGTGCAGCTCGACATCATCGAGAAATCGGACCAGATCCAGCTGCCCGAAAATGCCGAGATGATGAAGGTGATGAAGGGCGGCCCGGTCGACACCGGCCGCGGCTTCGTGCTGCATTCCAGCGACTTCTACATCCAGGATGCGACGCTCAACATCGACGACGGCATCTCGCTGACTGCGACCGTCGACATCCTCAAGGCGATCGCCAAGGGCTCAGGCCCCAAGCACGCGATCCTCGCGCTCGGCTATGCCGGCTGGGCGCCGGGCCAGCTCGAGAACGAGATCCAGCACAATGGCTGGCTGCACTGCGACGCCGATCCGGAGCTGATCTTCGGCGCCGATGTCGATGAGAAATACGCGCGCGCCTTGCGCAAGATCGGCATCGAGGCCGGCATGCTTTCCAACGACGCCGGCCACGCGTAGCCAGCGACAGCGCCTCGATCTCGATGTCGTCCCTGCGAAAGCAGGGACCCATAACCACAGGACGTTGTTGTGGTGCCGCGCTGTGGCCGCATCCTCGCGCCATTACATGCATTCGTGGTTATGGGTCCCGGGTCGCGCTGACGCTTGCCCGGGACGACAGCTGTGGGCTTGGTTACGACAGCTGTGGGTTTGGCTACGACAGCGCCTGCGCCCGCTACTCCGCCGCTTCCTGCGCCACCGTCGGCTGGGTGCCGGCCACCGTGGCGCGGCGCATGTCGCGGGGCTGCGACTGGTCGTAGCGGCGGACGCGGTGCACGGTCTGGCGGTTGTCCCACATCACGAGGTCGTGCACCGTCCATTTGTGCACATAGACGAATTCGCCCTGGGTCGCGTGCTCGGTGAGGTCACGCAGCAACAGCCGCGCCTCCGGCATGCTCATGTCCCTGATGGCGCCGGCATGCGACGACAGATACAGCGACTTGCGGCCATGCACCGGATGCGTGCGCACCAGGCGCTGCAGCACCGGCTTGAACATCGCCTTCTCCTCGTCGGTGTAATCGAGGAAGCCGAGCGAGCCGCGCGAATACATCAGCGAGTGCTCGCAGATCATGTCCTCGATCTCGGCCTTGGTCTCGTCGTCGAGGGCGTCATAGGCGGCGCGCATGTCGGCGAACTCGGTGTTGCCGCCCTTCGGGTTCACCACGCGCGCCGACAGCAGCGAGAACTTCGCCGGGATCGGCCGGAACGAGCTGTCGGAATGCCACAGGCAGTTGCCGAGGTTGAACAGATGGGTGCGGTGATCCTTCGGCAGCGGCCTGCCGTCCTTGCCGAGATTGGAGACGTCGTTGAGCCCGGCGGAGAGGCGGTAGTCCTCCTTCTTCGCCACGGTGCCACCGCGCGCATCCTCGCGCTCGCCGAAATTGAGCGCGAACGCCATCTGCTGGTCGTCCGTGATGTCCTGGCCGTGGAAGACGAGCACGGCGTACTTGTCCATGCCGGCCTCGATGTCGATCGCTTCCTGCTTCGTCAGCGGCTTGCGCAGATCGACGCCGGAGACCTCGCCGACGAAATGCTTGTGAAGCTGGCGGATCAGGACCGTCATGGCGTATCTCCCCGTATCTCGCGGGCGGTTGTCCCGCTTCGTTTGCCGGGAAGGCTACTCCGGACGCGTGCGCTGTCAACGCTTCGCGGCGAAGTGTGGGCTTGGCGCGGGTCAGGCATTCCGCGCCATCAACCCGCCGTCGACCGGAATCACGGCGCCGGTCAGGAACGATGCGGCGGGCAGGCACAGGCTCAGCGTCATGTGCGCGACCTCTTCAGGATCGCCGTAGCGCGCGAGCGCGGTGCGGCGCTTGGCGTAGATCGTCTTGTGCTCCTCGGAGATGCGGTCGGTGATGGCGGTGCGGATCGGGCCCGGGCAGATGCAGTTCACGGTGATGCCCTCGCGCCCCAGTTCCACCGCGAGCGAGCGGGTCAGGCTGGTGACGCCGCCCTTTGCCGCGGAGTAGGCGCTGTGCAACCCGGTCGCGCCCAGCGCCTCGGTCGAGGCGATGTTGACGATGCGCGGCGATCGCGACTTGCGCAGGTATGGCAGTGCGGCGCGGATGATGCGCGGATGCGCCGTCAGCATCACCGCGATGCCCTTGGCCCAGGCGTCCTCGTATCCGGGATCGTCGATCGCCACGCGCACCGAGATGCCGGCATTGTTGACGATGATGTCGAGCCCGCCGAAATGCGCGGCGACATCGTTGACGACTTTGGTGATCGCATCGCGATCGGCGACGTCGAGCGTCCAGGCCTTTGCCGAGCCTCCGCTCGCCGAGATTTCTTTCGCCACCGCCTGCGTGCCCTCTTCGGTCAGGTCGGTGACCGCGACATTGGCGCCTTCGTCGGCGAACACCCGCGCGGTGGCGCGGCCCATGCCGCTGGCGGCGCCGGTGACGAGAACGGTGAGGCCCTTCACCGAACGGCTGAGCTGTTTGAATTCGGACATGACGGACCCCCCGTTGATTTTTTTGCGTTGTGAGATCGACAACGCTGGCACCGATCCGCAGAGACGTCAAACCGCTGATCCGTATCCAGCACGCGCGCAGCGCGTTAACGCAAGTTTCTCGGTTGGCTTTTCGAAAAGGATGATGCTCAATCAAGAAAACAGAGCAGGAGGAATGCGATGAACGAGCTCGATTTCGGCGGCAAGCAAATATTGGTGGTCGGCGGCTCCAGCGGCATCGGCAACGGCATCGCGCAGGCCTTCCGCGCCAAGGGGGCGCGCGTCAGTGTGTACGGCACCCGTGCGCAGGCGAGCGACTATTCGAAAGAGGAAGGCTCGGATCTCGAAGGCCTCGGCTACGCGCAGCTCGATGTCTCCAATCCGCAGGCGATCGAAAGCCTCACGCCGTCGTTCGATCGGCTCGACGTGCTGGTGCTGGCGCAAGGCGCGGTGATTTACCGCCGCGGGGAATTCGAGATGGCGGGCTTCCGCAAGGTGCTCGAGGTCAATCTGATGAGCCTGATGGCCTGCGCCACCAAATTCCACGCGATGCTCAGCGCGAGCCGGGGATCGCTGATCATCGTGAGTTCGACCGCGGCCTATCATTCCACCATGGGCAATCCGGCCTACAACGCCTCGAAGACCGGCGCCGTCGGGCTGACGCGCACGCTGGGCGAGGCCTGGGCGGAGAACGGCATCCGCGTCAACGGCATCGCGCCCGGCCTCGTCGACACCAAGATGACCAAGGCGACGACGGCCAATCCGAAGCGTCTCGAGGGCGCGCTGGAGCGCATTCCGCTGAAGCGTCTCGGCACGCCCGCCGACATGGCCGGCGCCGCGCTGTTCCTGGCCTCGCCGCTCGCCTCCTACATCGTCGGCCAGACCATCGTCGTCGATGGCGGGCTCATTCTCTAGCTCCAGGAACTTGAACTCCAGGAACTTGCGCGAGGTTCCGCGGTTGGCTCCCTGACATTTCAGGGAGCGTCACGATGGACAAGGATCGGATTTTCGGAACGGCGAAGGAATTTGCTGGCAAGGCCGAAGCCGCAGTCGGCGATGCGGCCGGTGATGCGCAGACGCAGGCTTCGGGCCGTGCGCGCGAGGCCGCAGGCGCAGTGCAGGATCTCTACGGCCAGGCCAAGGATGCCGCGCGCGACGCGGCTGATACCGCGGTCAACTATGCCAAAGATGCTTATGAGCACCGCGGCGAGACCGTTCGCAGCGGGCAGAAGGCGATGGCCCATGCGGTGCAGGACAATCCACTCGGTTCGCTGCTGATCGCCGGCGGCATCGGCTTTGCGCTCGCGCTTTTGATGACGCGCCAGCCGCGCCGCCCGCCGCCGTCGCGCTGGCGCTATTACGGCTGAGCCGCCGCCTTATTCACCGCCGTCATTGCGAGGAGCGATAGCGACGAAGCAATCCATTTGTCCGCATCCGCGGATCGATGGATTGCTTCGCTTCGCTCGCAATGACGTGGATGGAGCTTACGCGCTTCGTCGTAAGAGCCGCCGAACAGAGATTACCACTGCCAGGGATTCCCCGGCGCTGCGGCTCGCTGTCCGATATTGCCGGGCGGCCGCGGCGGGCGCGGCGGCGGTGCGACCAGCGGGCGCTGCTGCGGCGCGCCGAAGCCGAAGATGTCGCGCAGCCAGGGCTGGGTCTGCGGCTGCTGTTGCTGCGGTTGGGCCTGGGCCGGCCGGAACGCACGCCGTTGCGGCTTCGGCGCGGTGATAATCGAGCCGTCGGGCGCGATCGCCGTGGTCGAAGGCGGCGGGTTCGCCGGCGCGCCGCTCGGTGCGGCAGGCGTGGTCGCGGCGACAGGCACGTCGCCCTTGGCCTGCTCGCGGCCGATCTCGCGGCGCGGCCAGGCGAAATCATCGGCGCGGCCGGCGGGCGGCGCCAGAGCCTCGCCCTTCACCAGCGTGCGCGCGGCGAGCGCATCGACGGCGGCGGGCCGCGAGCCCGGGCCGCCGAGCAATTGATCCGTGCCGACCGTGGAGGCGACCAGCGGCAGCACGGGGCCTGCCAGCGGCCGCGGCGCGGGCTTGCCGGGCTCGGCGCTGGTATCGGGGGTTGCCGGCTCGCTCGGCAGCGCGATCGGGCCGGTGCGCACCGCAAGCAGCCGCGTCACCTCGCGCTCGACATAATGCGCGAGCTTGCGCGCGCCGGCCTTGGTGAAGAACACGCCGTCGTCGGAGCGCAGCTTGCGTGGCTGGCCTTCGAAGTCCGGGCCCTTCTGCATGAAGCGGCCGGCCTCGTCGACAAAGCCGTCCCAGACGTCGACATAGGTGATGCCGGCCTTGCCGGCGCCGTCGCGATACAGCGCGTCGAGGAACAGCATGTCCGACGTGCCCTTCTGGCCGCGGATCGCGGGCAGGCCGACCCACAGCACCGGCACGCCCTTGCTCTTCAGCACATTGATCAGTTCCTCGATCTTCTTGCCGTAGAGCTCGACCCAGCGGTCCTCGCGGAATTCATAGAGGCCGTTCGGCGAACGAGCGGTCTTTTCCGGCGCGGCCTGCGCGTCATTGTCGGCGTCGTCGGCTAGCGGCTCGGTCTCGGCGGGCTTGGCGTCGGTCTTGCCATCAGTCTTGGCAGCGGTATCGGGCTTGTCGCCGGGCTTTGCGTCCGGTTTGGCGCGCGCGTCCTTTTTGTCGTCCTTCTTGTCGACCTTCTTCTCCACCACAGGTTCGCGGATCGCCGTGCGATCGTTGAGGCCGAGCATCACGACGATGGCATCGGGGTTCTCGGTGGCGAGAATGCCCTTCGCGGCGGCAGCCCAATCCGCCGGATCGCCCTTGGGCTGATAGCGGATCAGGCCCGACACCGTCTTGTGCTTGCGGATCACGCCCATGTCGGGCTGGTCGGAATAGGCATCCTCCAGGCCATAGGCGAGCCAGTCGGCCATGGCGTCGCCGATGACAAGCACGTTGCGCTCCGCGGCGGCCTCGCGCTTGGCCGGCGGCGGGGCGCGCGAGAAATCCTCACGCGGCCGCTGCTGCTGCTGTGATTGCGGCTGCTGCTGCTGCTGGAACGGCGCGAAGAAATCGCCCCCGAACCAGCCGCCGCCACCACCGCCACCGTTGCGTGGCGGCGCGCGGCGTTGGGGTGCGTCACCGAAGCCCGGGAAGCCGAAGAACTGCGCCGAGGCGGGCTGGGCGATGCCGATCAGGAGCGCAAGCGCCACCGTGAGCGCGACCAGCGGGCCGGCTTCGGTGAATATGCGCAGGAAGGACTTCGGCTTTCGCATCGGGTCGGTCGCAATGATCTGGAAGTACCACCCCATACTAGCGGAATCGGGCCGCAAGCGGGCAGCTTTTCCACCATAAATCGGGTGCCCCCGCCGGCCGTCAAGGCACCGGGCAAATATCGGATTTCACGGTTACTTTTGGGGTGAGGAGGCCTGCTGCCCAAGCCCGTGCCCGTATGGAGCGGGGCCTCATCCGGGGCTTAGCCTTCTCCTTCCCCCTGAAAGGGAGAAGGTCGGGATGGGGGGCAGCCACACGCACCGTCACTCGTGGAGAGAGACGATCCCGCTTCGCTCTCTCGAGCAAAACGACCTCCCCTTTTCAAGGGGAGGTGAAGAGGTTCCGTAGGGCGCCCTACCGCCCCCGCAGCCGCTCCAGCACCTCGGCGGTGGCAAACCCGTCGGCGGGGGCGCCGATCGAGACCTGGAAGCCACGCAGCGCCTCGCGGGTCTGGCCGCCGAACTGGCCGTCGGGCGTACCCTTGTAGAAGCCGCGCTGGGCCAGCAACTGCTGCAGTTCCAGCCGCTCGGCACGCGACAGCACCCGTTCCTGGCGCGGCCAGGGCTGCACGAAGGGTGGGCCGCCGCGCAGGCGGTCGGCGAAATGGCCGATGGCGAGCGCATAGGCCTCCGCCGGGTTGTACTTCATGATGACCCGGAAATTCTGCAGCATCAGGAAGCCCGGCCCCGCGGCGCCGGCCGGCGCCAGCAGATAGGCCTTGTCGGAGGACCGCGGGAACGGCTGGCCGTTCGGCCGCTTGAGGCCGAGTTGCTCCCATTGCGACAGCGGCATCGCCTTGGCGCGGTCGGCCAGCATGTAGTTGAAGCCCTGCGGCAGCACGACCTCGTAGCCCCAGCTGGCGCCGGTCTGCCAGCCGTCCTTCTTCAGATTGTTGGCGGTCGAGGCGATCAAATCGCCCGGATCGTCGACGACATCGCGGCGGCCGTCGCCATCGCCATCGACGGCGTAGCGCTTGAACGCGGTCGGCATGAACTGGGTCGGGCCGAAGGCGCCGGCCCAGGAGCCGCGCATCTGCTCGGGCCTGAGATCGCCGCGGTTGAGGATTTCCAGCGCCGACAGGAACTCATCCTTGAAATAGGCCTGGCGGCGGCCGATGCAGGCAAGCGTGGCGGTCGACTGCACCACGCTGCGATCGCCCATCTGGGTCGAATAGTTCGATTCGATGCCCCAGATCGCCGCGATGATGTAGCGATCGACGCCATAGGCCTGCTCGGTCGCGTCGAACTGCGCCTTGTATTTCGCAAGGATCTCGCGGCCTTTCGCCAGTCTCGCGTCGCTGACGAGGATGTCGAGATAGTCCCAGATCGCCTTGGTGAATTCCGGCTGCGAATCCAGCAGATCCATGATGCGCAGATCGGGCGTGAGGCCCGCGGTGAAGCGCTCGAAATTTTCTCGCGTGATGTTGCGCCGCGCGGCATCCGGCCACATCGCTGCGACGCAGTTCGGGAAGTCCGACGCGGCTTGGCGGATCGCCGCCGCCGTCATCAGCGGATGGCCGGAGGCGCCGTCTTCCCCGCTCCAGGGCGGCGCGGTGCCGTCGCCTCCGGTCGCGGCCTGCGGCGGCGTTGCGGCGTTCGGTCCCGAAAAGATGCTGTCGATCAGGTTGGTCAGGCCGTTGCCCGTGGATTGGGCCCGGGCGCCGCGGGGCATCAACAGCGCCGCGCCTGACAGCAGAACGGCCAGCGCGACGAGGCTCGCGCTGAAAAGCCTGGTCCTTGATGTTCCCGTCGCGTGCATTGTCGTGTGCCTGTCAAAAACGTGCGGTTTCAGAAGGCCCCGGCACGGTTTCCATTAACTTAACATCGGCGAGATTTTGCTGTCGCAGCTTTGGCCGGCGGGAACGGCGGAATTAAGCCTCACCACACATCCGCCTTTGTTGGCGGCTGCAAAACGGGTTACCAAAGGCGTGATTCATTTCGTGCCGCCGTCCCACCCATTTCAAGGCTTCCGATAATCCCATGAAGATCCGCAAAGCCGTATTCCCCGTCGCCGGTCTCGGTACCCGCGTGCTGCCCGCCACCAAGGCGATGCCGAAGGAGATGCTGACGATCGTCGACAAGCCGCTGATCCAGTACGTGGTCGACGAGGCGAGGGAAGCCGGCATCGAGCACTTCGTGTTCGTCACCGGCCGCAACAAGGGCGTCATCGAGGATCATTTCGACCGCATGTTCGAGCTCGACACCACGCTCGCGCAGCGCGGCAAGAAGACCGAGCAGGAGATCCTGGCGCAAAACCAGCCCGAAGCCGGCGCGATGAGCTTCACCCGGCAGCAGTCGCCGCTCGGGCTCGGCCACGCGGTGTGGTGCGCGCGCGACATCGTCGGCAACGAGCCGTTTGCGGTGGTGCTGCCGGATGAGCTGGTGCTGAACACGCCGGGCTGCCTGAAGCAGATGATCGACGCCGCAAGCAAGCTCGGCGAGAAGTCGAACCTGATCGCGGTTGAGGCGGTGCCCGACGAACTCACCCATCAATACGGCATCTGCAGCGTCGGCAAGCGCACCGGCAACATCTTCGAGGTCGATCGCATGGTCGAGAAGCCGCCGCAGGGCACCGCGCCGTCCAACCTCTCGATCACCGGCCGCTACATCCTGCAGCCGGAGATTTTCGATATCCTGGCCACCCAGGAGCGCGGCGCCGGCGGCGAGATCCAGCTCACCGATGCGATGATCGGGCTCGCCAGGACGCAGAAGTTCTACGGCGTCGAGTTCGAGGGCGAGCGTCACGATTGCGGCTCGAAGCCCGGCTTCCTCCGCGCCAACATCGCCTTCGGCCTCAAGCGCCCCGAACTCCGCGACGGCCTGATCGCCGAGATGAAGAAGTATCTGGAGAGGTGAGGCGCTGCCTCCGTAGATAAATGGATTCGGTGCTGATCGCGCCGCGATACTTCGGAGTGGTGAGGTGAGCACGCCGCTCAGGCTCCCTCTCCCCTTGTGGGAGAGGGGGAGAGGGGTGGCCCCGGGCGAGCCGATCGATATGAGCGCATCGCTCACGCAACTTGTTCGCTTGTCGCCGTGACAGATACGGGAGAGAGCACGTCGTGTGGCACCCCTCTCCCTAACCCTCCACCGCATCCGCCTTCGCCAAGAGGCTTCGGCGGACAAGAGGGGGGAGGGAACCTTCCGCCGGTGGCTCCCTCACGCGCGCGTGCCACTGAGTTGCCCGGCGTGGCAAGCCCTCTCTGCAAAAATATTTCACTTTATCAGAAATATAACTCGGTGTATGGTTCGTCCGTCTCACCCGATCGAGGGGCGCTGCGCATCGTCACGGGTGTTGTGGTGAGATGCGGTGGACGCCGATTGCGCAGTCGACGAATGCGCATGACGCGGACGGTGAAGTCGTGTGGTCCTGACGCCCTAGCGGCCGGTGTCCCCCGCGAGATGCGAAGCATCTTCGCGAGGCGGTGACAAACAAGCCCAGTCTCGCCGGGGAGAGCACGAAATAAGCCGTAACCCATCGCGCAGGGAAAGCCGGGTTGTTCCCGGTTACACCTGTGGTCCTACCCCCGAGCTTTCTACCTTTGCTCGGGGCCCATGGGTGCGATCGGCACCCGGCTTTCCCTGCGCCCTCTGTTCGAGAGAGGGCGAAACGAAGAGCAAAGCTCGGGCAGATCATGTCGCGAGAATGCGGATGTATGACTCACCGGCCGTGCAACATTCTCAGTGTCGTCCCGGCGAAGGCCGGGACCCATAACCACAAAAGGATGTTGTTGCGCACCGCTGAAACGACGAGTCCCTTTCACAACATCCGCTGCGGCGTATGGGTCCTGGCTTTCGCCAGGACGACAGCTGTGAGTGTGGCGCGAGGTGTGCGTCAAACGAGAGCTGCGTCGCCGCGCCACCGAACCAATCACCCAGCCTTGCGCCGCCCCGCGCGTTTGGCCGGCTCTTTCGCACCATTCCCCTTCGGCGCGCGCAATTCGTCGGCGGCGAGACTGACCACTTCGGCGATCTGCAGGAGCTGCGCCGCGAGCGGGCTGGTCTTGCGCCAGACCATCCCGATGGTGCGTGAAGGCTGCGGGTTCTTGAAGCGCGAGACCGTGACCGGCGCCGAGCGCGTCTCCACCGTCACGGCCATCTCGGGGATCAAGGTGACGCCGATGCCGGCGCCGACCATCTGCACCAGCGTCGACAGCGAGCTCGCGTCCAGCACCTCGCGCAGCGGCGACGACGACTGCATGTTGCAGAACGACAGCGCCTGGTCGCGGAAGCAGTGGCCTTCCTCGAGCAGCAACAGCCGCATCTCGCGCAGCATCTCGGCGCTCGGCACCGGCGTCTTCGCGTCCTCGCCTGGCCTCACCAGCAAAAAGCTTTCCGTGAACAGCGCGACCTCGGTCAGCGACGGTTCATGCACCGGCAGCGCCACGATCGCGGTGTCGAGCCGGCCTTCGGCGACCTCCTTGATCAGCTTCGGCGTCAGCGTCTCGCGGACGTGGATGTCGAGCTCGGGATGCAGCCGCGCCAGCGTCTCGATCACTTTCGGCAGCAGATATGGCGCAATCGTCGGGATCATGCCGACGCGCAGGCGGCCTGCGAGCTTGTCGCGCGAGGCGCGCGCGAAGTCGCCGAGCTCGTCGACCGAGCGCAGGATGTCGCGCACGCGATGCAACAGGTCCTCGCCGAAAGTCGTCAGCGTGACCTGTCGCGCATTGCGTTCGATCAGCACGCCGCCGACGGCGCGTTCCAGCTCGCGGATCTGCATCGACAGCGCCGGCTGCGAGACCGCGCAGGCCTCCGCGGCGCGGCCGAAATGGCCGTGCTGCGCCAGCGCATCGAAATACCTCAATTGCCGGAGTGTGACATTTATCATCAGATTATCTTATCGTCGCGATCATTAAAGTCAATTTCACCTGATGGGTTGGGGCGCGTAGAATCGTTCTTGGAAGAGCTCCAGCACATTCCAGAATCCATCACCTCGGAGAAGAAACATGGACGCAAAAACCGACGAAGGCGCGGGCAAATGCCCATTCACTGGCGGGCCCCGCGGGCACTCGAATCGTGACTGGTGGCCGGAGACGCTCGACGTTCAGGTGCTGCATCAGAACTCCAGCCTGTCCGATCCGATGGGCAAGGGCTTCGACTACGCCAAGGAATTCAAGACCCTCGATCTCAACGCCGTGATCAAGGACCTCACGGCCCTGATGACGACGTCGCAGGAATGGTGGCCGGCCGACTTCGGTCACTACGGCGGCCTGATGATCCGCATGGCCTGGCACTCGGCGGGCACCTATCGCATCACCGACGGCCGCGGCGGCGCCGGCGCGGGTCAGCAGCGCTTCGCCCCGCTCAACAGTTGGCCCGACAACGCCAACCTCGACAAGGCGCGTCGGCTGCTCTGGCCGATCAAGCAGAAATACGGCCGCAAGATTTCCTGGGCCGATTTGATGGTCCTCGCCGGCAACGTCGCGTTGGAATCGATGGGCTTCAAGACCTTCGGCTTCGCCGGCGGCCGCGCCGACGTGTGGGAGCCCGAGGAGCTGTATTGGGGTCCGGAAGGCACCTGGCTCGGCGACGAGCGTTACAGCGGCGAGCGCCAGCTCTCCGAGCCGCTCGGCGCGGTGCAGATGGGCCTGATCTACGTCAACCCGGAAGGCCCGAACGGCAATCCGGACCCGGTTGCCGCGGCCAAGGACATCCGCGAGACGTTCTTCCGCATGGCGATGAACGACGAGGAGACCGTTGCGCTGATCGCCGGGGGCCACACCTTCGGCAAGACCCACGGCGCGGGTGATCCGTCGCTGATCGGGCCGGAGCCTGAAGGCGGCGCGCTCGAGGAGCAGGGCCTCGGCTGGAAGAGCAAGTTCGGCACCGGTGTCGGCGCTGACGCGATCACCGGCGGCCCCGAGGTCACCTGGACCCAGACCCCGACCAAGTGGAGCAACCACTTCTTCGAAAACCTGTTCAAGTACGAATGGGAGCTGACCAAGAGCCCGGCGGGTGCGAAGCAGTGGAAGGCAAAGGGCGCGGACGCCGTCATTCCGGACGCGTTCGATCCGTCGAAGAAGCATGTCCCGACGATGCTGACCACCGACCTCTCGCTACGCTACGACCCGGCCTATGAGAAGATCTCGCGCCGGTTCTATGAGCATCCGGATCAGTTCGCGGACGCCTTTGCCCGCGCCTGGTTCAAGCTCACCCACCGCGACATGGGTCCGATCGTGCGCTACCTCGGCCCGCTGGTGCCGAAGGAGACGCTGATCTGGCAGGATCCGGTTCCTGCGCTCGATCATGCCGTGATCGACGACAAGGATATCGAGGCGCTCAAGGCGAAGATAACAGCCTCGGGTCTGTCGGTGTCCGAACTGGTGTCAACCGCCTGGGCCTCGGCCTCCACGTTCCGCGGCTCGGACAAGCGCGGCGGTGCCAACGGCGCGCGCATCCGTCTCGCCCCGCAGAAGGACTGGGATGTCAACGAGCCGGCGCAGCTCAAGACCGTGCTGGGCAAGCTCGAAGCCATCCAGAAGGAGTTCGGCAAGAAGGTCTCGCTGGCCGACCTGATCGTGCTCGGCGGCGCCGCTGCGATCGAGAAGGCGGCGAAGGACGGCGGCACCAATGTGAAGGTCCCCTTCACGCCGGGCCGCACCGATGCGACGCAGGACCACACCGACGTCGAATCCTTCGCTCCGCTCGAGCCGCGGGCTGACGGCTTCCGCAACTATATCAGCGGCAAGCGTCAGTTCATGCAGCCCGAGGAGGCGTTGGTCGATCGTGCACACCTCTTGCGGCTGACCGGACCGGAGCTCACGGTTCTGGTCGGCGGCCTGCGCGTGCTCGGCGCCAACGCCAAGAAGTCGAAGCACGGCGTCTTCACCGGCAAGCCGGGGACGCTGACCAACGACTTCTTCCTCAACCTGCTCGACATGGGCACGGTGTGGAGCGATGCCGGCGAGGGCGTCTATGAGGGCCGCGACCGCAAGACCAAGGCGGTGAAGTGGACCGGCACCCGCGCCGACCTGATCTTCGGCTCGCACTCGCAGCTGCGCGCGTTCGCCGAGGTCTACGGCTCGTCGGATGCCAAGGAGCAGTTCGTGAAGGATTTTGTCGCGGCCTGGGCCAAGGTGATGAACGCCGATCGCTTCGAGCTCGTGAAGTAAGCGGCGAGCAACGACAACATGGGCAGGGCGGCGCTTCGGCGCCGCCCTGTTTCATTTCGGGGACGATAACGAAGGGTTTCGCGGTTTGGCCATCCCGCTCAGTCGTGCAGCTTCATGTCGCGAATCATCGCTGCGATCTCCGCCTGGGTCGGAGCCGCGAGCGGGACCTGCGGCACGCTGCTTGTCGCATAAGGGACGTCGCACTGTGAGGCATCGCGCGAAGGCTCGAAGATCGCGGTCAGGCTTGCCCAGCAGACCAGCAGCGCCACGATCCAGTCCAGTACATTGGATGCAATCATTGCAGCACCAGTATCAGCATTGTGATGCCCTGATGCTGCAGCCGCCGCGGACATTGCGCAATTCGGAAGGTGCGAAACGTAACTTCGGCGCTGCCGAGACAAACGCCGACGCCGCGATGCTATTCGGTCCGCGCCCGGCGTCCTTCGATCGGATAGGCGGGATCGTTGAACCCAGGCGTCGAGGGATGGCCGGTGACGACGAGGCGATCGATCAGCGCCTCGTCCTCGGCGGTGAAGCGATAATCGAGCGCGCGGATGTAGTCGTCCCATTGCGCTTCGGTGCGCGGGCCGGCGATCACGGCGCTGACGAACGACGAGTTCAGCACCCAGGACACCGCGAACTGCCCGGCGGTGATGCCGCGGCTCTCGGCGTGGTGCTTGATCTCTTGCGCGAGCTGCAGCGATTCCGGCCGCCACTCGGTCTGCATCATGCGCTTGTCGTTGCGCCCCGCACGGGTGTCCGCGGGCGGCGCCGCATCGGGCGCGTATTTGCCGGTCAGGACGCCGCGCGCCAAGGGGCTGTAGGGCACGATGCCGAGGCCGTAATAGGCGCAGGCCGGGAAATGCTCGACCTCGGGCATCCGGTTCATCGCGTTGTAATAGGGCTGGCTCGCGACCGGGCGATCGATGCCGAGCCGGTCGCAGATGTTGCAGATCTCGGCGACGCGCCAGGCGCGGTAGTTGGAGACGCCGAAATAGCGCACCTTGCCGGCGCGAATCAGGTCGCCGATGGCGCGCACCGTCTCGTCGAGCGGCGTCGTGTGGTCTTCCTTGTGCAGGTAGTAGATGTCGATGTAGTCGGTGCCGAGCCGTTTCAGGCTCTCGTCGGCGGCCTGGAACACCCAGCGCCGCGACAGCCCGCCATGGTTGGGGTCGTCGTCGATCGGATTGGCGAGTTTTGTCGCCAGCACCCAGTTCGACCTTCTGTTCGAGATCGCGCGGCCGACGACCTCCTCGGATTTGCCGCCATTATAGGCGTCGGCGCTGTCGATGAAGTTGATGCCGGCCTCGCGCGCTTTCGCCACGATCCGCGACGAGGTCGCCTCATCGGTCGGTCCGCCGAACATCATGGTGCCCAGGCAGATCGGCGAAACCTTCAGGCCGCTGCGGCCAAGCTGGCGATATTGCATCGATCGTTCCTCCGGAATGACGCGTCAACTCTCGTTCTTCAAAATTTTGAACACGCCGTTGGCCATCGCGATGCAGCGCTTGTCGACGGTTACCTCGGCCGTGATGAAGATCAGGCTGCGGGTCGAGCGCACCACGCGCGGGCGCGTCGTCAGGATCTCGCCGATCTTGCCGGCCTCGACGAAATGGGTGTCGAGCTGCACCGTCGCAAGCGTTGGCTTGCCCGAGACGAAACGTGCGGCCATGCCGCAGGCGCGGTCAGCGAAGGTCATGATGACACCGCCCTGCACCAGGCCGCGGCGGTTGTGGTGCTTGTCCTCGGTGATCAATGCGAGCTCGAGCGCGCCGTCCTTCAGCCGTTCCCACAACGGGCCGATCAGTGTCAGGAAGCCCGTGGTGTCGGCGACCTTCCAGCCGTCGGATTTGAGTTTGTCGGCGGCCTTGGCCGTCATGAGGTGAGGATCCGTTGCTTGCAAATGATTGATCGCAGGAGGCATGCCGTTCCGGTCATTTCATCAATCGCTGACGTGTTGTAGTCAAGATCAATGGCCCGCACATTTGACGATGCCACCCGGCGGAATATCGCAGAGCTCTGCTCGGCGTTCGCGCGCCTCGCGCCGGCCGATGCGGCACCGACGCTGAAGCGCGCAGCGGTCGCGATCGCGCTGACCGAAGCCGATGACGGCAGCGGCGCGGCCTTCCTCTTGACCCGCCGCAGCGCGCGCCTGCGCGCCCACAGCGCGCAATGGGCGCTGCCGGGCGGGCGCTGCGATGCCGGCGAGACGCAGGCCGAGGCTGCGCTGCGCGAATTGCACGAGGAGCTTGGCATGGCGCTGTCCGACCGCGACGTGCTCGGCATGCTCGACGACTATCCGACCCGGTCCGGCTATCTGGTCACGCCGGTCGTGGTCTGGGCCGGCGCCAATGCGGCGATCGTGCCGAACCCGGACGAGGTCGCATCTGTCCACCGCATCGGCCTCGATGCGATCGAGCTAGAGGACGCCTTCACCTTCGTCACGATCCCGGAGAGTTCGCGGCGCGTGATCCGCTTCCGTCTCGGCGGCCAGCATATTCATGCGCCGACCGCGGCGCTGATCTATCAATTCCGCGAGGTGCTGGCCGGCCGCAACACCCGCGTCGCCGATCTCGAGCAGCCGGTGTTCGCATGGAAGTGAGTGGAGGAAACTATCTGTGGTCTCGCTTGTGGCGGCGCGGCTTCGTTACTTTCGGTGGTGCGGCAGGATGCGCCGCGACCGCGGGTTCCGGATTGGGCGCCCGCGACACGTTCTCGTAACAGGTGAGACGTGAACGGGTATCCGGAAACGATCCGCAATCCGGACGTTCAGCGCGCGCCGGCGCCATCAGCGTCAGCGCGCCTGCGGCGGCGAGCCAGAGTGCCTTCCTCATCGCGAGCTCCACTGCTTTCCTTGGAGCCGCATTATGGCGAAAATTCTGGATTTGGTCGCGGCATCCCGCCGCTTTCGATCCGGACAATTCCGGGCTGACTTCACGGCCGCGCTTGCTACAAGGAGGCGATGCGCCCGCAATTGATTCGCCTCTCGTCAGGATTTGTCGCGCTCGCGCTGGTCGCTAGCGCGCCGTCTGTGTTGGCCGGCGAGGCGGATGCGTTGCCGCCTTCCGTCGCCAATGCGATGGCGCAGGCCTCGCCGCAGGCGATCATGGAGTATCGCCGCAAGCTGCAGGAATACCAGGAGGCGCGCGCCGCCTTCGAACAGGATGCGACCGCCTATTGGAACGCGATCGCCGACAAGCGGCGCGGCCGCAATGCCAAGCGCCGCGACCGGGTGCAGGTCGCGCTGGATGATTACGTGCTGCAGCAGCCGCCGGTCTATGAGGGCCGGAAGCGGCCGGTCAATCCGGCTCCGGAAGAGGAGGAGGGCGGCAAGCGTCCGCCCAAAACGATACCGGTGGTCTCGGATTTGCTCAGGGCGGCGGCCGAGCAATTCCAGTTTACGCCGCAGCGGCCGGCCAAAGAGGTCGAGTTCAAGCGCGCCTATGCCCGCTACGCACGCGCGGCGGGGCTGACGCCGGAGCAGGCGGTGCGGGTCTATTCGTTCGAGACCGGCGGCACCGGCAATTACGACGTCCAGGCGGGCATCGAGCATGGCGGCAAGCGCGCCATTTCCACCGCGATGGGCTACAACCAGCTGCTCACCACCAACACGGTCGAGTTATTGGCCGAGCAGGGTCATGAATTCGTGCGGGACCTTTCCGAGCGGGTTGCGGCGACGCAGGGGCCGGCGCGCAAGGCCATGGAGCACAAGCTCGCGGTGCTGAAGAAGATGGTGGCGTTTAGTCGCACCGTGCCCGACGACTGGTCGGCGCATCAACGGCTCGCCGACACCGCGCAGGGCTGGGCCTGTCATGCCATGGTGCTCGACATCGACGTCGGCCCGATGCTGCAGACCCATAAGCTGCTGACCTCGGTGATCTTCGCCCGCAACAAGGGCTACACACGGCCGCTGACCGCGGCCGAGCTCGAGATGATGAACCTCACCGGCGACGGCACCGGGCTCGACATGGTGACCATGCCGCAGGCGATGCGCGAGCAGGTGCCGACCTCGAACTTCTTCCAGCGCTCCGGCTACGAGCGCAACCCGGTCGCGATCCGCCACAACACCGTGGCCCGGCTGCTCGCCGTCACCAATGAGCGGATGGACTTCAACAGCAACAAGCCTGGCGCCCGGGAATTGGCCGCGGCGTTCTGACGTCGGCCGAAAAACGCTAGAGCTTCGGTTCTGACTGAATCAGAACCGAAGCTCTAGACTCTTGTTTTGACGCGTTTTCTTCACGCGAACCGGTGTCCACTTCGCTCGAAAACGCTCTAGTTCGAGCCGAACATGAACTTACCGTCGCCCTCGAGATAGGGCCCGGGGCGCATGTAGAGCTGGCCATTGTGGCCGATGAAGAACAGCGTCCCCCTCGGCACCTTCTTGGCGCCCTTCAACAGCGTGCCGGCATTGCTGGTGCCCATCTTGTAGGCCCAGGTCTTGCCCTCCTTGTCATAGGCGTAGCCCATGTCGGGCTTCAGCTCCCACGGCGCAGCCTCCTGCGCGAAGGCGCATGTCGTCAGCGCGGCAAACGCCGCAGTCGCAACAAAGGTCTTGGTCAAAAAATGCGTCATGATCCACCTCCGGCCGAGAAAAACGGCGTCGTCCCCACGGTTCTGAACAAATCACGAACGCCATTCGTGCGTCAATACGACAATCGGCGCGGCCGCTCGCGCCGGTCTGCGACTTTGTGATTCCCCGCATCGAGCTTGACGACTATCTTCGCGTTACCGTTTACAAACGCCTCGATTGCCAGAAACACGACCTTGGGGATGGATCAGGATGAACCACGTCATGAAGATCGGTATCGGTGTCGCGCTGTCGTTCATGACGCTGGCGTCAGCCGCGCAGGCCGACGAATTCAAGCTCTCCAACAACCAGCGCATCTCCTGCAGCCGCGGCCTGTCCGCCGGCAAGCTCAACACCGCGACCTGCAAGTCCTACGCCTATCTGTTCAACGCCAAGACCTCGGAATATTTCCGCTGCCAGGTTTCGCTGGCGCTGACGCGGGACAACAAGGAGGTCATCAACGTCCAGGCCGATGGCGGCTGCACCAGGAAGCCGCGTATCTTCGAGACCGACGGCAACTACACCTTCGACGCCACCGAGACCGAGCCGCCGAACACCAATTCGTTCTTCGGTCCGGGCGGCTATGCGATCTGGGCGAGCGACGCCAACACCCAGAAGATCCGCGGCTGCATCACCATCTCGTCCGGCCTCGGCTCCGACATCTCGAAGTGCCTCGACATGACGTTCCAGTGACGGCGGTGCGGATAGCGTGATGCGCAAGCTGCGCCCAGCCCCGCTCTGCCGCTCCTGGCTGTTTCTCGAAGGCGCCAATGAGGCGGTCCTGCAGCGGGCAGCCGCCAGCGGCGCCGACGTGTTGATCCATGAGCTCGAGGATTTCACCCCGCCGCCGCTGCGTCCGAAGGCGCGGGCACTGGCGGCCGCGCTCTATGCGGCCTGGCGCGACCAGGGCGTTGTTGTCGCGGTCCGCGTCAATCCGCTGGACCAGGACGGCATGGATGACCTCGCCGCGGTGATGCAGGGACGTCCCGATATCGTCGCGCTGCCGAAGGTTGCCGAGCCGCACCATGTCGTCCGGCTTGACGAGGCGGTGACGCGGTTCGAGCGCGACTATGGCATCGCCGAGGGATCGACGTCCCTGCTGCCGAACATCGAGTTCGCGCGCGGTCTGGTGCAGACCGGCGCGATCGCGGCAGCAAGCCGGCGCATCATCGGTTGCCTGATGGCCTCCGAAGATCTCGCCGCCGATCTTGGTGCCGAGCGCGGCAGCGATGGCCTGGAGCTCGCCTATGCGCGGCAACGCTTCATCGTCGAATGTCGCGCGGCTGGCGTCGTCGCGGTCGATTGTCCCTACACCTGGAGCGACGCTGAAGGCGTCGCGCGCGACACGGTGTGGGCGCGACGGCTGGGCTACACCGCCAAGAGCCTGGTCGATCCTGCGCACGCGACAATCGTCAACGGCGTCCTCACGCCGAGTGAGGACGAGCTGCGCCAGGCGGGCAGGATCGTCGCGGCGTTCGAGGCGGCGCGGACACAGGGCCTTGGGCGCGTCGAACTCGATGGCTCGCTGCTCGAGGTCCCGACCTATTCGAACGCAAAGCGTCTGATCGCGCGCGGCGAGGCGCTGCGCGCGATCGATCGCAATGCTCAAGCCTGACCAGAGGCCACGCCTCAGGATACGATCGGCTCTTTCTCCGAGAAGTGCATGCGTGAGCGCGCGAACTTCTTGACGCCCATCGGCTTGCCGAACAGGTAACCCTGGACCTGATCGAAATCCATCTCATGCGCGGCGAGGAAGTCCGCGCGCGTCTCGACGCCCTGCGCGACGACTTGCGCGCCGCTATCGTGAGCTAGCTCAATGACCCGCCGGCACACCGTCTGCTTCAGGCGCTGGTCCGCGCAGCCGGTGACGAATTGATGGTCGACCTTGAGCTGGACGAACGGGAAGTTCGGCAGTCCGAGCAGGGACGGCCAGTTGGCGCCGACATTGTCGATCGAGATGCCGATATTGTGCAACCGCACACGCCTCGCGACATCGATCGCAAGGTCGAGATTGTCGACCACCTCGGTGCTGTCGATCTCGATCAGCAGGCCGGCGAAGGCCGCATGATCCGGCATGCGGTAACAGAGCTCGCGCACCGCGTCGTCATCGGCGAGAAACGACATCGGCAGGTTGATCGAGAGATCGACCGGCCCGATCTGCTCGAGGAGATAGCGCCAGTCCTCGATCGCGCGCGCGATCACGAACTCGGACAGCGCATGAAAATGCGGATCGCCTTCATCGGGGATGAAGTAGGCCGGCGGCACGACGCCCCAGGCTGGATGGCGCATCCGGATCAGCGCTTCGGCGCCGCTCGGAACCAGCGTGCGGAGATGAATTTTCTGCTGATACCACAGCTCGAGCCAGCCGGCCTTCAGCGCTTCGGGCACATCCACCGCGGGGCTCGGCGCGGGTTCGAGCGGCAGCAGCGACGCAAGACTGTCACGCAGGGTTCCCGCGCTGAACGGCGTCGACAGTGCCGGCAGCATGGCGATGCCGTATTCATCGCCGATCTGCCGGACCGCCTTGACGATGATCGAGTCCGGCTGGCCGATGACGAGGACCTTGCCGCCGTAGTCCTTTCTCACCAAAGTCTCGAGAATTTTACTGACTTCGATGCCGTCAACGGACACGCCGAGCACCAGAAGATCGGGCCGTTCCGCGTCCAGGACGGTTTCGAGTTCCAAAGCCTGGCTGCATTCACTGGTGATGAAGCCGAGGTCTTCCAGCGCCTCCGCGAGGAAGGTCCGAAGGTGTTTTTTGCTGTCCGCAATGCATGCGCGTGGGGTCAGCTTGCGATGTCCGAACCATCCGGCTCGCGCGTGTCCGATGTGACTGATGTGGTTCATGCCCCGCCTTATCCGTAATTACCCCGGCCTGACTCGTACATCCAAGAGCGGCGGCAATCATGGAAATTTCTGGCTCATACATTGATTGCGCCGCTAACCTTAAAGGATTCAATTCGAATCAAATGACGCGGGAATCGGCGCGTCTCACCGCTGTCGCGCGCGCAACAAATGCGTCATCTGACGTTCATGAGCGCGATCGCGCCGGCTTTTGACGTCGGCAGAAACATTGCGTGCGTGTTTCATCGAGAGACGGTGTTAATGACTGTGGTGTCGCTTCGATGCAGACGTGGATCTGCGTCATTGTCGGACATCAGATCGTGTCACGCGGCGTGATGCGTTGATCCGCTGCCGAGCGCCGACGGCGAATCGGATCATCCGTTCTGCGGTGCCAATGCAGTTGTGTGTGACGGCGTCGTTGCCGTGCGCAATGTCTCCGGCATCAACGCGCAGTAGCCGATCAGCCCGGCACAAGCGACGGCTGCAAGGAACAGGAATGCGGCGCTATAACCGGCGTGGACGACGATGAATCCGGCGACTGCCGTGCTCAGCGCGCCGCCGAGGCCGGTTGCGGTGGCGATCGCGCCCTGACTGATGTTGAAATGCCCGGTACCGTGCGTGAGATCGGCAACCACGAGGGGGAATAGAGCGCCGAAGATCCCGGCGCCGACGCCGTCGAGCAATTGCACCGACACCAGCCAGTATGGGTTGTCCGACAGCGGATAGAGCGCGCCACGAATGGCCAGCACCGCGAGCGCCACAGCGAAGATCGGCTTGCGGCCCCAAACATCGGCCTTGCGTCCGACCAGCACCGCAACCGGCACCATCACCATCTGCGCCGCGATGATGCAGACCGACATCAGCGACGTCCCGAGGTTGCGGTTGACCAATGCGAGCTTCTGGCCGACCAGCGGCAGCATCGCCGCGTTGGCAAAGTGAAAGATCACGGTGGAGACCGCGAAGATCAAAAGCGGCTTGCAGGTCAGCAGCACGCGAAAGCCGGATGGCTGGTCCTGCGCCGCGCCTTGTCCCTCTGCGACATCGTCGAGTCCGCGCGCGACCTGATGGTCGATGGCGGCGGCCGGGATCGACAGCGTTGCGGCGATGCTGGCGAGCGCCATCGCCGCCAGCAGCCAGAACACGACGATTGGGCCGAACCAGTAGGCTGTGCCGCCGGCGATCGCCGCGGCGACCGCGTTGCCGGCGTGATTGAACGCTTCGTTGCGGCCTGTCCGCGCCGCGAATGCCTTGGGTCCGACAATGCCGAGCGTCACCGCGGCGATCGCCGGCGCGAACACCGATCCGGCGGCGGCCGCGAGCGCTTGGGTCGCGGCGACCAGTTCGAACCGGTCGAGCAGCGGCAGCAGCAGGCACGCGGCGGTCACGGCAATCGCAGCCGCGATCATCAGGGCGCGCTTGGCGTGGCTGCGGTCGATCAGGGCGCCGGACGGGGTCTGGGCGACGATCCCGGCAATCGCCGCGATCGACATCACTGACCCGATCGAGGCCTCGTCCCATTTCCGTTCGGTCAGCAGATAGATCGCCAGATAAGGGCCGAGCCCGTCCCGCACGTCGGCGAGGAAGAAGTTCAACGCATCAAGCGCGCGCGTGGCGGTCGTCCGGGACGGCTGCAAGTCATACCTCGCCGCGGGATTGCGCATCTCAACCCGCTCGCATGCGCAGAGTTCCCGTCGTGGCGAGCGGTGCTGCCATACGGGATCCCTGTTTGGATGGGTTGACCCCGTGGGGGTGTGCGGCCAATTTCCGGCTGAGCCTAAGGGGAGAATAGGGCTCAGCGTAATCCGGGGAGACCGGCCCCCGGATTTCGCTGGCGCTTCATCCGGGTTACGGGCCTTATTCGGGCGACAAGAACAACAAGGGAGAACAAACGATGGATCGGCTCAAGGGCAAGGTTGCGATGGTGGTCGGCGCGGGCTCGATTGGGCCCGGCTGGGGCAATGGCAAGGCGACCGCCGTGACCTTTGCGCGCGAGGGCGCCAGCGTGTTCTGCGTCGATCGCAACGGCGCGGCGGCCGAGGAGACGGTCAAGATCATCACCGAGGAGGGCGGCAAGGCTGTCGCATTCACTGCCGATGTGTCGCGTGCCGTCGAGGTCGAGGCGATGGTCGCGGCCTGCCTGAAGACCTATGGCCGCATCGACGTGCTCGACAACAATGTCGGCATCGCCGAGGTCGGCAGCGTGGTCGAGGTGGCGGAAGCCGATTGGGACCGCGTGTTCGCGGTCAACCTCAAGAGCGCTTATCTGTCGATGAAGCACGTCATTCCCGTGATGATCAAGCAGGGCGGCGGCTCGATCATCAACATCTCTTCGATCGCATCGATCCGCCATGTCGGCATTTCCTATGTCAGCTACAATGCGAGCAAGGCGGCGATGAACCAAATGACGCGTTCGACCGCGGTCGAGTTTGCCTCCAAGCATGTCCGCGTCAACGCGATCCTGCCCGGGCTGATGAAGACGCCGATGGTGGCGCATTCGGCGGGGCTGGCGCAGAGCTACGCCAAGGGCGACGTCGAGGCGATGTGGCGCGCCCGCGACGCGCAGGTGCCGATGGGGCACATGGGCGACGCCTGGGACGTCGCCAATGCCGCGCTGTTCCTCGCGTCGGACGAATCGAAATATGTCACCGGCATCGAGCTCGTGGTCGACGGCGGCATTACTTCGAAGTCCGGTGCGTAAAAGAGGTTACTGCGCCAGCGCCAGGATGCCGCCGGCAAACGAATGCCAGGCGGCCGAGGTGCTGATCGGCCAGTTCAACAGCTTCACCGCGACCAGCGCCAACCCACCATAGATGTAGACCGGGTGCGGACGGCCGCGGGTGCGCCAGTCGAACACGATCGCGACGACCAGCAGCAGATAGGCCACGAATGCCGGCGCGATCGTGACCGGGACCGGCGGTGGCCCCGGCGGGCCTGATGGTGCGAGGAAGGTCAGGAACCAGCGCAACCGCAGCATCGAGGATCGAAACGGCCGCGAGCAGCATCAGCCGCTTGTGTGCTTCGCGGTAGCGGACGTAGATGATCGCGAGCGCGAAGACGATTGCAAAGAACACGATGCCGCTGAACGGAACGATCGAAAAGGCGATGCCTTCGTTGATCTGCCCGATCGCGGCCGAGCGCTTCATGACGCTGATCGAGGCCATCAGGCCCAGCATCGTCATGGCAGTCGCAAGCGACACGCCGATCATGCCGACCCGGCGATGCCGCACGATCCGCCCCGAAGCCGCAAGCCAGCTCTGGAATACGAAATAGAGCGTCCAGGCGAAGAACAGCAGGCCATGCAAATGCACGACAGGGGGCGCTGCCAGCGAACCCCGCGCCATCGGCACCCAGTAGGTCGGGGCAAAGCCGAGTACGGCGACCGCCATGCACGACAACGCCATATAGAAATAGAAGAACTGCGCTTCGATCTTCGCCGAGGCGCGTTGTGAATTGCGATCGATGAGGATTGTCATGATGTTGGGTCTGACAAATCCAGCGATGGTTCAACCGGGCCCGGCTGCGAACGATCTTGTGAAGACGGCGGGCCATCACGCCTCAGCGCTGAGTTCGGCGCGGTCGAGCTCTTCTTCGACCAGATGGAAGGCATCGTCACCGATCGCCTCGGTGTGGCGCAGATCGAGCAGTGCATGACGCGCTGCTGCGATGGCGCGGCGGCGCAGCGGATCGGCCGGCAGTTCGCCCGAGGCGATGCCGCCATCCGGCTCGGTCTCGGCGCGCAGCAGCACCGCGCGGTATTCGAGCCGGAGGATCTCGGCCTCCTCGGAGGGGTCCGCATCGATTTCGTCCAGCGCCGCGCGAAAGGCGACGCCGCGGGCGTGCGCGGCCTCGCGCGCGACCGGATCGTCGTCATCGAATTTCATCGCCAGGATCAGCGGCCGCAGCGTCAGGCCCTGGATCACCAGCGAGCCGAGCACCACGGCAAACGCCGTCAGCAGGATCAGGTCGCGATATGGAAAATACTCCGGCAGCGCAAAGGCAGCCGCCAGCGTGACGATGCCGCGCATGCCGCACCAGGATACGACGATGCTACGTCGCAGCGACGGCACCGCCGCCACTACGTAGCGCGGCAGCAGGCCGCGCGCCTTCAGGGCACGCAGGAAGGCGCCATAGGACATCACCCAGGCGATGCGGACGACGACCACGACCGCGAGGATCGCGGCGGCGAAGCTGCAATATTTCCACCGCACCTCGTCGTCGAGCTCCGACCAGATCGGACGCAGTTGCATGCCGATCAGCATGAAGGCGAGCACGTTGAGGACGAAGATCACGGTTTCCCACACCGTGTAGGACGACACGCGCAGCCGCGCCGAGGTGCGGGCCGGCGCGGTGCGGGCGATGGTGATCGCATAGGCGATGATGGTGAGGATGCCGGACAGTCCGAGATGCTCGGCGATGATCCACACCATGAAGGTGCCGCCGAACTGGGTGATGATCGCGCTCGGTGCCTCGGTGATGCGGCGGGTGATCATCATCCAGACCTGCGCGAACAGATAGCCTGCGGCGAGGCTGCCGACCAGCGCGACCGCAAGCGACGGCACGAATTCGCGCACCTTCATGTGTTCGGCCGCGATCAGGCCGACGGCGACGCGATAGATCAGCAGCGAGCTGGCGTCGTTGAGCAGGCTCTCGCCCTCGAGGATCTTCTGGATCCGGTAGGGCAATTTGACCTGGCGCAGGATCGCGGTGGCCGCGGCCGCGTCGGGCGGGGCGACGATGGCGCCGAGCGCGATCGCGACCGGCCAGGGCATGTCGGGAAGCAGCCAGCGCGCCACCACCGCGACCGCCACCGTCGTGATGCCGACCGCGACCAGCACCAGCGTCGAGACCGGCAGCCAGTTGTTGCGGAGATCGCGCAGCGAGGTATCGAACGCGGCATCGAGCAGCACTGGTGCTACGAACAGCGCCAGCGCCAGTTTCGGTTCCAGCGCCCAGGACGGGCCGGACGGCACGAAAGCCAGCAGCACGCCGCCGACCGCGAGGAAGGTCGGGTAGGGCACCTTGATCTTGCGTGCCAGCGCCGACAACGCAACGGCCGCGAGCAACAGGCCGATGATCCATTCGAATGTGAGCAAGGCGAACCCCCAGTGCAGCCGATCGTCGCAATTGACGTATAATCCAGCGTGTGGTTTTGCGGCAAATGGCGCCGCTGCCGGAAATCAGGGACCGGTGGTTGGGTGCGGGGAGAAGGACGATTTGTCGACGATTGGGATGGTACGCAATTCTGCAAATCTGGCCGTGAATCTGGCTTTGGCGGTGCTGTGCATTTGCCTGTCGGGCGCGCTGACGTCAGGCGTTGCACGTGCGACGAGCAGCGAGCCCGCCAAGGATGTGCAGGCCGATGCCGGCCCCTGCATCGCGGCGGCTGCAGCGGCGGATGAGGACAAGACCATCGATGTCTGCGGCGCGCTGATCGACAATGAGAAGGCGGCGAAGCCCGATCGCATCAAGGCGCTCGTGGCGCGCGCGAGCGCCTATGACCGCAGGCAGATGATCGATCGCGCGATCGCCGACTATGACACCGTGCTCAAGCTGGAGCCCTCGCTTGCCGACGCCCACAACGCGCGCGGCGAGCTGTGGCGCCGCAAGGGCGACCGGCCGAAGGCGATCATGGATTTCGGTGCCGCCGTCAAGCTCAACCCCGATCACGTCGCAGCCAAAGCCAACTACAAATCGCTGTCGCTGGAGCTGGAGCGGATCGGCGCCATGATGGCGGTCGCCGGCAAGCCGAGCTTCGATTGCCGCAAGGTGCGCCGAGCGGTGGAGAAGGCGATCTGCGCCAATCCCGCGCTCGCCGATCTCGATCGCGAGATCGGTGCGTCGAGCTTTCGCGCGGTACGCGAGTCAAAAGACCCGCGGCAGGCACGCGAGCTGCAGCGCGAGCAGGATCAATTCATCGCCCGCCGCAATGCCGAATTCGGCAAGCCGGGCTATGATTTGCAAAAGGCGATGCGCGAGCGGCTGCAGCGGATCAACGGGGTCGACGGCTATTAGCCGGACCCGGTCGACCCGGCCGAAGGTCGCGGTCATTTCGGCTTGAAACCCGGCCGCTTCACGTGACAATGGTCGGCAAATGACGCGCGACCGCGCGAGGGAGAAACGCGATGAACAGCCAGCAGACGAGCCGGTATCATGAGGTGCATGCCCGCTCGCTTCGGGACCCCGAGGGCTTTTGGGCAGAGGCGGCGCGCGAGATCGACTGGATCGAGCCGGCGAAGAAGATCTACGATCCCTCGATGGGCGCCTATGGACGCTGGTTCACCGGCGCCGTGGTCAACACCTGCTACAACGCGCTGGATCGCCATGTCGCCGGCGGCCGCGCCGGCCAGGTCGCGCTGATCCACGATTCCCCGCTCACCAACACGATCACCAAGTTCACCTATTCCGAGCTGCTCGAGGAGGTGCAGACGCTCGCCGCGATCATGCAGGATTTCGGCGTGACCAAGGGCGATCGCGTCATCCTCTATATGCCGATGGTGCCGGAGGCGGTCGTCGCGATGCTGGCCTGCGCGCGGATCGGTGCGGTGCACAGCGTGGTGTTCGGCGGCTTCGCGGCCAAGGAGCTGGCGACCCGGATCGACGACGCCAAGCCGAAGCTGATCTTCTCTGCGAGCTGCGGGCTCGAGCCCGGGCGCATCGTGCAATACAAGCCGCTGCTCGACGAGGCGATCCGGCTCGCCGGCGCCAAGCCGGAGACCTGCATTATCCTGCAGCGGCCGCAGCAGGGTTGCGAGCTCACCGCGGGCCGCGACCATGACTGGGCGACGCTGCGCCGCGCTGCGTTCGACGCCGGCAAGGCCGCGCCCTGCGTGCCGGTGCTCGCAACCGATCCGCTCTACATCCTGTACACCTCGGGCACGACAGGCATCCCGAAGGGCGTGGTGCGCGACAATGGCGGACATCTCGTTGCGCTGAAATGGTCGATGTACAATCTCTACGGCGTCAAGCCCGGTGAGATCTGGTGGTGCGGCTCCGACATCGGCTGGGTGGTCGGCCACTCCTACATCGTCTACGGCCCGCTGATCCATGGCGCGACCTCGATCATGTATGAGGGCAAGCCGGTCGGCACGCCGGACGCCGGTGCGTTCTGGCGCGTGATCTCAGAGCACAAGGCGGTCGCCTTCTTCACCGCGCCGACCGCGTTCCGCGCGATCAAGAAGGAGGACCCCGAGGGCAGGCTGCTCAAGAGCTACGACCTCTCGAGCTTCCGCACCCTGTTCCTCGCCGGCGAGCGCGCCGATCCGCCAACCGTGGAGTGGGCGGAGCAGCAGCTCAAGGTGCCCGTGATCGACCACTGGTGGCAGACCGAGACTGGTTGGTGCATCGCCGGCAATCCGGTGGGGCTGGGCATGCTGCCGGTCAAGCACGGCTCGCCGACGGTGCCGATGCCGGGCTATCAGGTCGACATCGTCGACGAGGCGGCAAAGCCGGTGGCGGCGGGCACGATGGGCTCGATCGTGATCAAGCTGCCGATGCCGCCGGCCTGCCTGCCGACGCTGTGGCAGCAGGACGATCGCTTCAGGGACGCCTACCTCTCGGAATTCCCCGGCTACTACAAGACCTCGGATGCCGGCTACAAGGATGCGGACGGCTATGTCTGGGTGATGGGCCGCACCGACGACATCATCAATGTCGCCGGCCACCGGCTCTCCACCGGCGGCATGGAAGAGATCCTCGCCTCGCATCCCGATGTCGCCGAATGCGCCGTGCTCGGCGTCAAGGATGCGATCAAGGGCGAGGTGCCCTGCGGCTTCCTGGTGCTGAAGGCCGGCGTGACCAAGCAGCCCGCCGAGGTCGAGAAGGAGGTCGTGGCGCTGGTGCGCGAGAAGCTCGGGCCGGTCGCCGCCTTCAAGCTTGCGATCACAGTGGCGCGGCTGCCGAAGACCCGCTCCGGCAAGATCCTGCGCGGCACTATCAAGAAGATCGCGGACGGCGAGCCCTGGACCATGCCGGCGACGATCGAGGACCCCAAGGTGCTCGACGAAATCGGCGAGGCGCTGAAGGGCAAGGCGTAGCTCGTTGTCGGTGCGCTGTTGAGAGATCGCTCCGTGTGGCCCGCTCTCCCCAACCCTCCCCCACAAGGTCCCCACAAGGGGGGAGGGTGAACCTCCTCCGAATGAGTGGACACCTGTAGTAGGCTCAGAGAGCCCGGAGGTGTCGGATGCAAGAGCGTCAACGTCGGTCGTTTACCGAGGAGTACAAGCGGCAGGCCGCTGAACTCGTGGTATCGAGTGGCCGGTCGATCACGTCGGTCGGCAAGGAACTCGGTCTGCGTGATTCGGTGCTGCGGCGCTGGGTGGAGAAGCTCCGGCAGGAGCCGGCAGCGGCGGCGCGGCGCCCCACGACGCAAGCGACGCCGATGCCGGCGGACCAGGCTGCCGAGATCGCCCGGCTGCGCGAGGAGAATGAGCGGCTGCGCATGGAGCGGGACATTTTAAAAAACTGTCCAGCGCCGTGGCGTGCCTGCGCGGGGTAGAAACAGCCTTGTGCTATCGTCTGAGGCCGGGAGGGTAGCGGCCGTCAGCTTATTGGAGGCACTGTCCCCGTTAAAAAACGTGGTCCATGGGTGCATGCGGACTTGAGAGTGGTGACGGCGCTCCGGCGGCGATCCCGATTAGGAAGATGACAAATTGGCATAACCCAGACCCTCCTGCCCATGATTGGACGGAGGACCCGCAATGCTCAAGACGACAACTGCAGATCGCCCGGAATTGAAGCCAGTCAACGTCGGGGCGGCTGCCATCGACATCGGATCAAAGATGCACATGGCCGCCGTGAACCCGGCCTGCACCGATGTCCCAGTGCGCACGTTCAGCACGTTCACACAGGACCTGCATAGTCTGGCGGACTGGTTCAAGACATGCGGTGTGACCAGCGTCGCGATGGAATCCACTGGCGTCTATTGGATCCCGGTCTACGAGATTCTGGAGCAGCGCGGGTTCGAGGTCATTCTGGTCAACGCGCGGTATGCCAAGAATGTGCCCGGGCGCAAGACCGATGTCAGCGATGCTGCGTGGTTACGCCAGCTTCATTCCTATGGGCTGTTACGCGGCAGCTTCCGTCCCGATGCCGAGATTGCGACCCTGCGCGCTTATCTGCGCCAGCGGGAGCGGCTGGTTGAATATGCTGCCGCCCATATCCAGCACATGCAGAAGGCTCTGATGGAGATGAACCTGCAGCTCCATCATGTCGTCTCGGATATCACCGGAGCGACTGGTATGCGGATTATCCGAGCCATTGTTGCAGGCGAGCGCAATCCCGACGTTCTGGCAACCTATCGAGACGTGCGCTGCCATTCTTCAACGGAGACGATCCGCGCGGCGCTGATCGGCAACGACCGGGAGGAACATGTCTTCGCTCTGACCCAATCGCTGGAACTCTACGACATCTACCAGGCGAAGATGCTGGACTGCGACCGCAAGCTCGAAGTCTTGATCGCCGCGCTTAGCAACAGAGAAGCAAAGCCGGTCGGAAAGCTATCCCAGCCACGCGTAAAGACCAAGCAGGTCAACACACCCACCTTCGATGTCAGGACCGCGCTGTACGGTGTGCTCGGCGTTGATCTGACTGAGATCCATGGGCTGGGTCCGTCACTCGCATTGAAGCTCGTCGGCGAGTGCGGCAAGGATCTGAGGGCGTGGCCAACCGCCAAGCACTTCACCTCTTGGCTCTGCCTCGCACCCGGCAACAAAATCTCCGGTGGCAAGGTACTATCTTCACGCACGCGGAGATCCTCCAGCCGGGCAGCCGCACTACTGCGATTGGCAGCCACAACCGTGGGGCGGAGCGATACGGCGCTCGGAGCATTCTATCGCCGGCTGTCCTCACGCGCGGGCAAGTCGAAGGCGGTGACGGCGACCGCCCGCAAGATTGCAGTTTTATTCTACAACACACTCCGGCATGGCATGAGCTACAGGGATCCAGGTGCCGACCAATATGAGCGACAATATCGCAGCCGCGTCCTCGCTAACCTTCAGCGCCGGGCCAAATCGCTCGGCTTTGTCTTGCAGGCCATTCCGTGCAACGCCAATCAGGCTGTTTCTTAGGAAGTCGATCGCGATCTTTGCCGGAACCCGGACATGAGCTTCCGCTTCATTGAGGACCATCGCGACGCCTATCCGGTGCGGCTGATGTGCGCCGTGCTCGGGGTCTCGGCGGCCGGCTATTACGCTTGGCGTGAGCGCCCGGTAAACGCACGCGCAACCACCAATGCCGCGCTGCTGGCTGCGATCCGACAGGTCCATCAAGACAGTGGCGGACGCTATGGCAGTCCGCGGGTCCATGCCGCTCTGCGGGTACAGGGACGTGGCGCCAGCCGTGGCCGGATCGAACGCTTGATGCATCTGCACGGCATCCGCGCCATCATGGCATCACCGCGTCGCGTTCGGACCACCGACAGCCGCCACGGCCTGCCGATCGCGCCGAACCTCATCGAACGTCATTTTGCAGCCGCGGCCCCAAACCGGATCTGGCTCGCCGATATTACCTACATTCCGACTGCAGAGGGCTGGCTCTACCTGGCGGCCATCATGGACCTCTTCAGCCGCAAGATCGTCGGTTGGGCGATGCGGGATCACATGCAGGTCGAACTCGCCTCGTCCGCCTTGAAGATGGCAATCCAGCAGCAGCATCCGGAAGGCGGATTGATCCATCACTCCGATCGCGGCGTGCAGTACGCCTCACAGGACTATCGCGCGATCCTGTCGGCCGCCGGCATCACGGCATCAATGAGCCGCAAAGCCGACTGCTACGACAATGCCCCGATGGAGAGCTTCTTCCATACCCTGAAGACCGAGCTCGTTCATCATCGCCAATATGAGACCCGGGCCGAGGCCCAGCGCGATATCTTCGCCTTCATTGAGGGCTTCTACAATCGAACTCGACTCCATTCCGCCATCGGGTACCTCGCCCCGATCGAGATGGAGCTAAAACCAGCTTAACCCTGTCCACTTTTTCGGGGGAAGATCAAGGGAGCCTAACCAGTTTGCTCACCTGACGGGAGGTAGCCACCAGCAGAGGGGTTCCCTCTCCCCTTGTGGGAGAGGGTTAGGGGGTCCTAACCGGCTACATAGGTAACAGAATAGACCGGCGACATAGGTAACGGGTCAACTGATCGGCAAGGAGGAACTTGCCGATGGGGTGGATGGAGACCTGTGCTGTGGATGAACGGATGCGGTTTGTGGTGGCGGCACAAAAGCACGAGGAGTCGTTTGCGGCGGTGTGCCGGCGGTTCGGAGTGAGCCGTCGGGTGGGCTACAAATGGCTTGCACGGTTCGAGGAAGAAGGCGCGGCCGGACTGTTCGATCGTCCGCGAGCTCCGCTGCATCGTCCACAAAGCGTTGCGGAGAAGATCGCTGAGCGCTGCCTTGAGGTGCGTCGGGCGCATCCTAGCTGGGGGCCGATCAAGGTGCTGGCCTTTCTCGAACGGAAGTCACCTCGGACGGCATGGCCCGCGGCAAGCACGATCGGCGAGCTGTTCGATCGTGAGGGGCTGACGGTGAAGCGCAAGCTGCGCCGGCGCGGGCCGCCCTCGAGCGCGCCCTTTGCCGGTTGCGAGGCGGCCAACGACGTCTGGTGCATCGACTTCAAGGGCTGGTTCCTGACCGGGGACGGCATGCGCTGCGAACCGCTGACGCTCACCGATGCCTATAGCCGCTATCTGCTGCGCTGCCAGGCCTTGGCACGCACCGACACGGATCATGTCTGGCCTGTGCTGGACGCTGCGTTGCGCGAGTTTGGGTTGCCACTCTACATGCGCTCGGACAACGGCTCGCCGTTTGCCTCGCGCGGCGCCGGAGGATTGTCACGACTGTCGGTCAAGCTGATCAAAGCCGGCGTGACGCCGGAGCGCATTGCACCGGGCAAACCTCAGCAGAACGGCCGCCATGAGCGGATGCATCTGACGCTGCTGCAAGACGTTGCCAATCCGCCGGCTCCCACCATGCGCGAGCAGCTCAAGCGCTTGCACAGCTTCCAGCATCTCTACAACGAAGAGCGTCCTCACCAATCGCTCGACAACGCCACGCCAGCCGACCGTTACCAGGCCTCCTCGCGCCGCTTCGACGGTGTCTTGCGCAAGCCGGAATACGCTGACGGTCAGGACGTCCGCTCGGTCCGGCACAACGGAGAGATCAAGTGGTTGGGCAACACGATCTATATCAGCGAAGCGCTGATCGGTGAGCCCGTCGGCTTGGCCGAGGACCCGGACGGCTGGACCGTCAGCTATGGCCCGATCGTGCTCGGCACGATCGCCCATCGCGGTGACCAACTCCGCAGACCCAAACGCAAGGCAAAAGGCTGTGGACTTGAGGACAACGCTACGCGTTGCCCTCAGGGTCCACAGCCCCAACAACAGACCTGAACGAAACGAGAATTGTGTTACCCATGTCGTCGGTCTGAACCGTTACCCATGTCGCCGGTTGCTCAAGGGAGAGGGGTAAGCCCCGGGCGCGATGGTTGATGAACGCAGCGTCGTGCAATCAGTCCGCGCACCCCGAAACGCATCTGGAAGCAAAACGGCCTTGATTTTGATGGATTACCGGGTCATCCCGGCCTTCCAACGTCATACCCCATGAGATACGGACCCACGGATGCGATCCATTTCCGCACGCGCGCCCCTCGCACTGCTGCTCGCACTGCCGCTGCTGGCAGGCTGCCTCGAGCGCGGCCGATCGCCGATTGCGGAGAGCATGGGCGACGACGATCAGTACTGCCAGGCCAACGGCAAGGTTGCGGTCGGTTCGCCCGAATATGTCGCCTGCCGCAAGGACCGCGACGTGCAGCGCCAGAACGCCGAAGCCCGCACCGATCGGCGGCAGCGCGATCTCGGCGAATACATGATGAACAATCCGGACCGGCACTAGGCGCGTGATGACGGCCCGGCCGGCGGGGTTGCGCGGACTGGACGAGACCTGGTCTTGTGCGTGTGGAAGGCGAGCTCGCGTTGCAACATGACAGGATCGGAGAGCTCGACGGGCTGCGCGCGATCGCGCTGCTGACCGTCGTCATCTGGCACTATTTCGGGACGCCTGACGGTCCGCAGCGCTGGCCCTGGGAACTGCTGCATGTCGGCCGCTTCGGCGTCGACCTCTTCTTCATTCTGTCCGGCTATCTCATCACGGATATTCTGCTGCGGCACCGCGCGGCCAAACGATACTACTCGGCCTTCTACGGCAGGCGTGCGTTCCGCATCTGGCCGCTCTACTATTTGATGTGCGGCTGCGCAGCGATCGGCTGGTATTTTTCGCTAAGCCCTCATTTGTTTGACACCAGGGGCGTGCCTGGCTGGCTGTATCTGTTCGGCTTGCAGAATTTCGGAATGGCCAAGGCGCAGACGGACGGCGCTTACTGGCTGGCCGTCACCTGGTCGCTTGCGATCGAGGAGCAGTTTTATCTGCTGTTTCCGTTGCTGGTCCGAAATATCCCGTCCGAGCGGCTGTTCGCGATCTTGCTCGTCCCGATCCTGATCTGCCCGATCGGGCGCCTGATCGACAGCACGCTGCCGGATGCCTATGGCTGGTACGTACTCCCGCAATTCAGGATCGATTCGCTTGCGATCGGCGCGCTGATCGCCTGGTGGCGTCTCTATCGCAAGCCGGATGCCGAGATCTCCGGACGCGTCGCCGCGATCCTCAAATGGTCGAGCGTTTCGCTTCCCCTGTTGTGGCTGTTCGGGTGGAAGCGCTGGTCGGTGGCGTTCTCGCACACGCAGGTCGAGATATTCTTCGGTTCCCTGCTGTTCGTCGTTCTGGAAAATCGCGGCTCTGCAAAACTCGCGATCCTGCGCAGCTCGGTCGCGAACTTCTTTGCCAGAACGTCCTACGCGGCGTACCTCACCCACCACGTCATCGTGTACCTGCTGTTCGCCGTGCTCCATGAACCCAGGACAGTGACGAACCTCGCCGGCATCCTGCTGACCTTCGCCGCGCTTGCCCTGACGTTCGGGCTGTGTGCACTGAGCTATCGATATTTCGAACGTCCGCTGCTCGACTTTGCCCACCGGCGTTTCTCGTTCGGGTGAGCGAGGCCGGAGACCGGCGCGCCGCGTGCCGGATCAGGGCAACGCGTGCTCGCAAACAAAAAACGCGGCGAGTTGCCCCGCCGCGTGTCGTCGTCCGGTGGTCGCGCGAGGCGCTTACTGTTCCTCGTCGTCGGCCTTCTTGCCGCCGATCGTCTTCAGCTTGGCGAACACGGCATCGACGTTGAGGTCGTCGTGCTTCTCGATCGGCTGATCGTCCAGTTCGTCCTTGCGCGTGGTCTCGGAGGCCGGCAGCAGCGTAGCGCCGCCATAGACGGTCGTGGTCGGCTTCTCCTTGGCGGCGCGCTGCACCTCGAAATCGAGCTCGATCTGCGAGCACAGGCCGAGCGTCACCGGATCCATCGGGGTCAGGGTCGAGGCGTTCCAGTGGGTGCGGTCACGCACGCTGGCGATCGTGGTCTTGGTGGTGCCGACGAGGCGCATGATCTGGGCGTCCTTCAGCTCGGGGTGGTTGCGCACCAGCCAGAGGATCGCGCTCGGCCGCTCATGGCGGCGCGACACCGGGGTGTAGCGCGGGCCCTTCTTCTTGGCGGCGGAGGGCAGCACCACCTTGCTCTCCTGCAGCTTGAGACGGTAGTTCTGGTCGCGCTCGCCGCGTTCGATCTCCTCGCGGGTCAGCTGGCCGTTGGAAATCGGGTCCATGCCCTTGATGCCCTGGGCGGCGTCGCCATCGGCGATGGCGCGGACCTCCAAGGGGTGCATTTTGGTGAAATCGGCCACCTGATCGAACGTGAGGGCGGTATTGTCGACCAACCACACGGCAGTCGCCTTCGGCATCAGCGGTGCGTTGCTCATGGCAAATCTCCTTTGTGCTTCGCCCACCTCTGTCGAGGCGAAGCTGGTAGTCATCGGTGATGACGGGAATTATGGCGCCTATATAAGCCCTCAGGGGGGAATGGCGCAATGGGCCAGCAAAATCGCCTTGACAGAGCCCCAAAGCAGTCCCAAGTCCTTACCTTAATTGGCCGTTCCCTGCCCGCCGGCGAGGGGTGATTCGGTCCCGAGATTGCCCCGAGACAGCCCGATGTCAGCGAAAAAACCCGACCTTAGAATCGTGCTTTGTTCCCCCCGCGGCTTTTGCGCAGGGGTGGTCCGCGCCATCGACACGGTGGAGCGGGCGCTTACCATCTATGGTGCCCCGGTCTATGTCCGGCATGAGATCGTCCATAACAAGTATGTGGTGGACAGCCTGAAGACCAAAGGCGCCATTTTCGTCGAGGAATTGGCCGAAATCCCCGACGATACCAACGCGCCGGTGGTGTTTTCGGCCCACGGTGTTCCGAAATCGGTTCCGGCCGAGGCGAAATCCCGCAATTTCTTCTCGTTGGATGCAACCTGTCCTCTGGTGACCAAGGTCCACCGCGAGGCGGCGATCCATTTCAAGCGCGGCCGCGAGATCCTGCTGATCGGGCATTCCCACCATCCCGAGGTGGTCGGCACGCTGGGCCAGCTTCCGGTGGGCGCCGTGACCCTGATCGAGACCGCTGACGATGCAAAGACCTTCGTCCCGAAGGACCCCGACAACCTCGCCTTTGTGACCCAGACCACGCTGTCGATCGACGACACCGCGGAGATCGTGGCGCTGCTCAAGCAGCGCTTCCCGAACGTCAACGGTCCGCACAAGGAAGACATCTGCTACGCCACCACCAACCGCCAGCTCGCGGTGAAGAAGGTGGCGCCGGTGGTCGATGCCCTGATCGTGGTCGGCGCGCCGAACTCGTCGAACTCGCAGCGCCTGCGCGAGGTCGCCGAGCGCGAGGGCTGCCCGATCGCGGTTCTTGCCCAGCGCGCCAGCGATCTCGACTGGAGCAGGTTTGAAGGCATCACGAGCCTCGGCATCACGGCGGGCGCATCGGCGCCGGAGGTGATCGTCGAGGAGATCATGGGCGCCTTCGCCGAGCGCTACCAACTGCACGTGGAGACGGTCTCGGCCGCGGAAGAGAACGAGTTCTTCCCGCTGCCGCGTTCGCTACGGCCCGACGCTGCCGCGGCGGAATAGACCATATGGCGGTCTACACCGACGTTGCCGCCGAAGACCTCGCGGAATTCCTCAAAAGCTACGAGATCGGCGAATTGCTCTCCTACAAGGGCATCGCCGAGGGTGTCGAGAATTCGAACTTCCTGCTGCACACCAGCCAGGGCGCCTACATCCTCACGCTCTATGAGAAGCGCGTGGCGGAGGACGACCTGCCGTATTTCCTGTCGCTGATGGCGCATCTCGCCGAGCGCGGCGTGTCGTGCCCGCAGCCGGCGCGCAACCGCGAGGGCGAGGTCTACAGCCGGCTCGCTGGCCGGCCCGCGGCGATCATCAACTTCCTCGAAGGCGTGTGGCCGCGGCGGCCGAACGTGGCGCATTGCGGAGGCGTCGGCGAGGCGCTGGCCAAAATGCATCTCGCCGGCCGCGACTTTCCGCTGGTCCGCCAGAACCCGCTATCCGTCTCCGGCTGGCGGCCGCTGTTCGGTCTCGCCGCCGCGCGGGCTGACAGCGTGCAGCCAGGCTTGCACGACTTCATCGCGCGCGAGCTAGATCATCTCGAAGCCGCGTGGCCGGCGAATCTACCCGTCGGCGTCATCCATGCCGATTTGTTTCCCGACAACGTCTTCTTCCTCGGCGACAGGCTGTCGGGCCTGATCGACTTCCCGTTCGCCTGCAACGACATCCTGGCCTACGACGTCGCGATCTGCCTCAACGCCTGGTGCTTCGAGCCGGATCACTCCTTCAACGTCACCAAGGCGCGCGCGCTGCTCAATGCTTATGGCCGCGGGCGGCCATTGTCGGCGGCGGAGGAGGCCGCGCTGCCGCTGCTCGCGCGCGGCGCGTCGATGCGCTTCCTGCTGACGCGCCTGGTCGACTTCCTCAACGTCCCCGAGGGCGCGCTGGTGCAGCCGAAGGATCCGCTGGAATACGTCCGCAAGCTGCGTTTTCAGCAGAACGTCGCTGCCATCAACGACTACGGCATCACGCCAGCGGGATGCGCGGCGTGAGCGACAAGCCGCATGTGATCGTGTTCACCGATGGTGCCTGCTCCGGAAATCCCGGACCGGGCGGCTGGGGCGCGATTCTCAGATTCGGCGACGTCGAGAAGGAATTGAAGGGCGGCGAGCCGCACACCACCAACAACCGCATGGAGTTGATGGCGGCGATCTCGGCGCTGGAAGCCCTGAAGAAGCCCTGCGTGGTCGACCTCACCACCGACAGCCAGTATGTCCGCCAGGGCATCACCGGCTGGATCCACGGCTGGAAGCGCAACGGCTGGCGCACCGCCGACAAGAAGCCGGTCAAGAATGTCGAGCTGTGGCAGCGCCTCGACGCCGCGCTGAAGCCGCATGAGGTGAGCTGGCACTGGATCAAGGGCCATGCCGGCCACGCTGAGAACGAACGCGCCGATGAGCTCGCGCGCGAAGGCGTGGCGATGGCGCGGCTGAAGGGCTAGGTGGTGTGGACTCTAAGGATTCCCTTTTAGGAGCAAATCAGATTCAAGGCTGCTTTTGGGGAGGCAGCCTTGGGTGTGATGGACCGTTTGGTATTGAGCGACGCGGCGTGGGAGCGGATAGCGCCGCTGATCATAGGGCGCCCCGATCAGAAGGGCTCCACCGGGCGCGACAACCGGATGTTCGTGGAAGGTGTGCTGTGGATCGTGCGCACGGGGTCTCCCTGGCGCGATCTCCCGGAGGTGTTTGGCGATTGGAACAGCGTGTTCCGGCGCTTCAGTCGATGGAGCATCAAGGGTGTTTGGTGTCGGATCTTCGAGGCGATGTCCGATGATCCGGACTTCGAATATCTGATCGTCGATTCCACCATCGTTCGGGCGCATCAGCACGCCGCCGGCGCCAAAAAGGGGGGTCTGAAGATCAAGCGGAAGATCAAGCGATCGGCCGCTCGCGCGGCGGTCTGAGCACCAAGATACATATGGCCGTTCGAGGCTTGGGATGTCCGGTGCGGTTCACGCTTACCGCAGGTCAGAAGGGCGATGCACCGCAAGCCGCCGCATTGATCGAAGGCTTATCCGCCGAGGTCGTCATGGCCGATACGGCCTATGACGCCGATCACTTGCGCCAAGCCATCGCCGCCAAAGGCGCGCTCGCAGTCATCCCCAACAACCCGTCACGCGCGCTCAAATATCCGCTCGACAAGCATCTCTATGCCCAGCGTCATCTCGTCGAATGCTGCTTCTCAAAGCTCAAGCAGTTCCGACGCGTCGCAACCCGCTTCGAAAAGACCGCCCGAAATTATCGCGCCGTCGTCACCCTCGCAGCCATCGTCTTATGGATGCGATAAGTGTCCACACCACCTAGGGCGCGGTCGCGCCGCTATCTGGCTGCGTAGGGTGGGTAGAGCGAAGCGAAACCCACCATCTCCGTCCGCGGCAAGAAGCTGATGGGTTTCGCTGCGCTCTGCCCATCCTACGGTGCCAGGCGCTTAGCCAAACTTGAACATGCTGGCGTCCAGCTGTGCTGGCGCGATCCCGATCAGCCAGACTGCACTGCCTGCCGCGTCGGTGATGATGGTCGTGTTGATGCCAGGCGAATAGAACTCGGCCGCCTGAACATCGGCGAACGAATGCAGTGACGTGCCGGCGAAATTGACGAAGTCATTGACGCCGCCGGTGCTGAAGTCCTGGACAACCATGACCTCCGGCGTGCCGTCATTGATCGTGAAAGTGTCGGAGCCGCCGCCGCCCCAGGCATAATCGACGCCGCCGCCACCGGTGATGTTGTCAGCGCCCGAGCCCATCAGGAAAACGTCGACGCCCGCGCCGCCAATGACCGTGTCGCCGCCATTCGAGCCATAAACATAGTTCTGGCCTGAACCGCCGTAGATGAAATTGCCGTCGGTTTCGCCCGACGAGATGAAGATGTTGAGGCCGGAGCCGCCAACCATCGTATCGACGCCGGCACCGCCGTAGAAGTAGTTGGTGCCGATGCCGCCGTAGAGAAAGTCCGCGCCGTCGCCGCCGTACATGACGTTGACGTCGGAAGCCGTCGCTCCGCCGCTTCCGATCAATGTGTCATCGCCGCTGCCACCGAACAGATAGTTGAACCCGGTGCCTCCGTAGATGAAGTCGTTGCCTTCTGCGCCCAGGAGCACGTCAAGTCCATCGCCCCCGACCAGCGTGTCATCGCCGCCATAGGCATAGATGTAATCATTGCCGTTTCCGCCATAGGCCGCGTCATCGCCGATCGTTCCAATGAGGATGTCATTGCTCGCCGAGCCGGACAGCAATTGGCCGGCAACCAGGTCAAAGCCGCCGTCGCTGAAGGGGCCGGCGGAATAGACCACCGATGTCGTGCCGAACACCCCCGGATGGATTGATGAATCTGCAAAAAGCTCGTTCGGCGCAATTGAGGTCGTGAAGGTGAAGCCGGTGAGCGATTGGCCGGGCTGCAGCGCGGTGGCGGTGGAGTCTGCGACCCAACGGACGCTGTAGCCGTTCGCCGGGGGGACACCATCCGTGATGCTTGCGGTCCATCCCGAAGGGGCTACGAAGGTCGGAATCTCGCTCAGGTAGCCCTGGCCGGGCAGCCAGGAGAACCAGAATGTACCAATCGGGGTGGTACCATTGTCGATCAAGGTGATCGTGTACTGATAGCTTGTCGGGGAAAGCTGCACGAATCCGATGAACGCGGATGCATTTTCAGCCATGACGGGCCTCCCTGATCAGTGCGGCCGAACATTAAGTTGTTGGAATTTAATCGACTTGAGCCGAAATCAGCGCAGCATCAATGCTCTGCGTGTTGACCAAACACCGGGGCGCCTGGGAAATTCCGGCAAGCTCGGGGGAGGCGGGACGAAAAAGCTGGTCCGCGGAGGGAACCCTTCGTCCGGCACAGATTGCACGTAGCCGGCCCTGCGCAGGGTGGGTCAAGCGCAGCGAAACCTACCATCTCAATGCACGGCACGAAGTTGATGGGTTTCGCTACGCCCTACCCATCCTGCGAAGCTACAACGCGGCGATCCCCAGCTATCGCGACGCCCAAAACTGTCATCGCCCGCGAAAGCGGGCGATCCAGTATTCCAGAGACAGTGGCGATTGAAACGAGAGGCCGCGGCGTACTGGGTCGCCCGGTCCAGTCTACGCCAAGGCTTCGACGAGGCCATAATCATTGGCGCGCCGAAGCTTTAGCGAAGGCGGCGAGCCGGGCGACGACAGCCAGGTTTGCGGCGAAAGCTCAGCTCAGAGCTGCCCGAGCAGCGTGTCGCCGCCGGAGACTTCGACCTTGCCCGGAGCGGGTTCGAGGTTGAGCTTCTTCACCACGCCGTCCTCGACCAGCATCGAGTAGCGCTTGGAGCGGATGCCGAGGCCGTTGCCGGAGGCGTCGAGCTCCATGCCGATCGCCTTGGCGAAGTCGGCATTGCCGTCGGCGAGGAACACGGCTTCGTCGCGCTGGTCGGTGTCGCGCTTCCAGGCGTTCATCACGAAGGCGTCGTTGACCGAGACGATCGCGATGGTGTCGACGCCCTTGTTCTTCAAGGCGTAGGCGTTGAGGAAGATGCTCGGCAGATGCATCTTGTGGCAGGTGCCGGTGTAGGCGCCGGGCACTGCGAACAGGGCGACCTTCTTGCCCTTGAAAATGTCGTCGGTGGTTTTGACCTGCGGCCCTTCGGCGGTCATGACGCGAAACTTGGTTTCCGGCAGCTTGTCGCCAACATTGATCGTCATCGGTGTTCTCCCTCGGTGAAGCGGAAATGTCTTAGACCCGGCGGCCGGACGGCACAATACGACCTGGCGGAAGAACGGCAATGCCGGAGGCTGGTCACCGTTCCGTCATCAGCCGGAAAACCCGCCGGCGTCGAGAAATGCCTGCTCATCCGCGGTGGTTTGGCGGCCGAGGACGCGGTTACGGTGCGGGAAGCGGCCGAACCGGCGGATGATGTCGGCGTGGTCCTCGGCATATCTGAGGTTGTCGGGATGGCCGCCGCATTGCCGAAACAGCGCCACGCAGCGCTGCTGGTCGGCGAGATGCTCCGAATGCTCGAAAGGCAGATAGAGGAATTCGCGCAGCAGCGGATCGATCCGCGCGTCGACGCCGCGGTCGATGGCCCGGCCTGCCACCTCGCGCGCCAGCGGATCGCTGGAAAAAGTCTTGGCGTCGTTGCGAAACAGATTGCGGGGAAACTGGTCGAGCACGATGGTCAGCGCCAGGGCGCCGTCGTCGTTCGCCTCCCATGACGACAGCTCGCCGGCAGCCGCCTTCTGCCAGGTGACGAGGAAGCGGCTGCGGATCTCGGCATCGAACGCGTCGTCGCGCGTGTACCAGCGGTCACGGCCGGCCTTTAGCCAGAAGGTGATGATATCGGCCGGCGTCGCGAGGCGCGCGTCAGTCATGTCCAACGCTCGCCTCGCCGGTCTCTTACGCCGCAGCCTTCTTCTCGTCGCGCAGCTCGCGGCGCAGGATCTTGCCGACATTGGTCTTCGGCAAATCGGTCCTGAACTCGATCTGCTTCGGCACCTTGTAGGCGGTGAGCTGGGTGGCGCTGAACTTGATGATGTCCTCGGCGGTAATGTTCGGGTCCTTCTTGACCACGAAGGCCTTCACCGCCTCGCCGGACTTCGCGTCGGGCACGCCGATCACGGCGCACTCGAGCACGCCCGGATGGCTCGCGAGCACTTCCTCGATCTCGTTGGGATAGACGTTGAAGCCCGAGACCAGGATCATATCCTTCTTGCGATCGACGATCTTGGTGTATCCCCGCTCGTCCATCACGCCGATGTCGCCGGTGCGGAAATAGCCGTCCGCGGTCATCACGCGCGCGGTCTCGTCCGGCCTGTTCCAGTAACCCGACATCACCTGCGGACCCTTGGCGCAGATCTCGCCGGCCTCGCCGATCGGCAGTTCATTGCCGTCGTCGTCACGGATCGAGAGCCATGTCGACGGCACGGGCAGGCCGATCGTCCCGGAGAACTCTTCGATCGTCGCGGGATTGCATGTCAGGGTCGGTGAGGTCTCCGACAGGCCATAGCCTTCCGACAGCGAGGTGCCGGTGACTTTCAGCCATTTTTCCGCGACCGGCCTTTGCGTCGCCATGCCGCCGCCGTTGGCGATCTTCAACTTGGAGAAGTCGAGCTTGTCGAAGCCGGGCGTGTTCAGCAAGCCATTGTAGAGCGTGTTGACCGCCGGAAAGAAGCTGACCTGGTACTTCGACAATTCCTTGATGAAGCCGGCCATGTCGCGCGGGTTCGGGATCAGCAGATTGGTTCCGCCAGTTCGCACGCCAAGCAGGTAACACGCGGTCAGTGCGAAGATGTGATAAAGCGGCAGCGCGCAGACGATGATCATATTGTCGACATGCGGCGGCTTCTTCAGCGCCGGCTGCAGCCAGGCGTCGTTCTGCAGCACGTTGGCGAGCACGTTCTGGTGGATCAGCGTGGCGCCCTTGGACACGCCCGTGGTGCCGCCGGTATATTGCAGGAAGGCGACGTCCTGGCGCGTCAGCGTGGGCTTGGTGAGCTTCATGCCGCGACCGGCCGACAGCGCGTCGTTGAACGAGACCGCGCCCGGGATCGACCAGGCCGGCACCATCTTCTTCACCCGGCGTATCACCAGATTGACGATTACGCCCTTGAAGCCGAGCAGGTCGCCCATGCTGCCGACGATCACCTGCTTCACCGCGGTGTTGGGCAGCACCTTCTGCACGGTGGTGGCAAAGTTCTCCAGCACGATGATCGCCTCCGCGCCGGAATCCTTGAGCTGATGCTCGAGCTCGCGCGGGGTGTAGAGCGGATTGACGTTGACCACGGCATAGCCGGCGCGCAGCACGGCGGCGGTCGCAACCGGATATTGCAGCACGTTCGGCATCATCAGCGCGACCCGCGCCCCCTTCTGCAGGCCCTTGCTCTGCAGGTAGGCGCCGAGCGCCGACGACATCTCGTCGAGCTCGCGATAGGTGATCGACTTGTCCATGCAGATGAACGCCTTGCGATCGGCGAACTTCTTGAAGCTCTCTTCCAGCAATTCGACCAGCGACGAATATTGCGTGACGTCGATATCGGCGGGCACGCCGGCCGGATAGTGCTTGAGCCAGATGCGCTCCATGGTGGTCAATCCCCTCTCTCAAAATTGCCTGATGTCCCGGATTGCTTCCGGGTTTCCGGCGCTTTGGCCGGTACTTGGTCGGCTGTTGGCCGCGTTATTTTCGGCAGTATTGAGCAATGCCGCGGTCAATGGCAAGCCGCGCTATCGACGCATCGGGAATAGGAGGGCCGGCTGGCTGCTAGCCGGCCGGCTTGGCGTCGGCCTTCGGCTTGTCGGCCGCCTTCGGCTTTGCCGCCACGGGCTTCGCTGCCGCGGGCTTTGCGGTGGCGGCAGGCTTTGCGGCCGCCGGCTTGTCCGCGGCCGGCTTCGCAGCTGCGGAATCTGGCTTGGCGTTGGCGTGACGCACCGGCTTGGCCGCCGGCTTGTCGGATTTGGCGTCGCCCTTGTCGGCCGCCGCATCGGGCTTCTTGGCCGTGACGCGGGTGTGCTTGCCCTTGCCGCGCTTGACCGGCTGCATCTTCTCGGTGTCGGCCTCGACGGCGGCGATCAACGCAGCGCCGGTCTTGGTCGGCCCCGTATAAACCACGACCGGCTCCGACGCCGCCGGCGCCTGCGCCAGCATCTCTGACGGTTTCGGCATCGCGGCCTGCAGGCCGGCGGCGAAGAAGGCCACGCCACCTTCACCGTTGGTGCTGGAGCTTCCGGCGCTGGCGACGGTGTCCTCGCCGTCCTCGTCGCTGGCCGGCCGCTTGTGCTTGCCGCCGCACATCTCCTCGCGCAGGTTCGGCGGCGAGGCATCGATCGGCACCAGATTGTCGACGGTGCCGAGCGAAGGCCGCAGCCACGCCAGCCCGTTATTATTGGCAAAGCCGCGATCCAGGAGCTGCGCGGCGCGGATCGCACGCATGCGGCCCGAGGAGGCGCCGAGCACCACGGCGATCAGCCGCTTGCCGTCGCGCGTCGCCGAGGCCACCAGATTGTAGCCTGAGGCGCAGATGAAGCCGGTCTTGAAGCCGTCGGCGCCGGGATAGCGGCCGATCAGCTTGTTGAAGTTCGGCGTGATGCGGCGGCCGAAGCGGATCGACGGGATGTGGACGAAATATTCGTATTCCGGCAGGTCGCGGATGATGGCGCGGGCGAGGATCGCCATGTCGCGCGCCGAGGTGATCTGGCCGTCGGCGGGCAGGCCGTTCGGGTTGACGTAGCTCGTTTGCGTCATGCCGAGCTTTTGCGCGGTCTGGTTCATCATCCCGGCAAAGCCGTCGATCGAGCCGCCGATGCCCTCGGCCAGCACCACGGCCATGTCGTTGGCCGACTTCACCAGCATCATCTTCAGCGCGTTGTCGACGGTGACCTGGGTGCCGGGCCGGAAGCCCATCTTCGAGGGCGACTGCGACGACGCGGTCGGCGAGACGGTGAGCAAGGTGTTGAGTGACACGCGGCCGTCCTTGACCGCCTTCAACGTCACATAGGCCGTCATCATCTTGCTGAGCGAAGCCGGATACCACGGCATCGTCGCATTGTCGGCCTGCAGCACCTTGCCGGAATCGGCCTCGACGACCAGCAGCGCCTCGGCCTGCGCCATCCGCGGCGTTGCGATGGCGAGCATCGCAACAGCCAGAATCCATTTCAACGACGGGCGCAGCGGGCGAGGAAAATGCACGAGTCCGGTTCCGGTCCTTTGAGACCCGCCTTAAAACAAGGAGGTCTTGCGATTGTAGCGTACGGGTTTCAAGCGTGTCCGGTGCCGCGTTGCGGCGATGCAAACCCTATACCGGCTTGCCGGCAGAGAACAGAGGCCGGCGGATTATATCGTGGACGAAATCGGCTGAATTTCGGCAGCCGCCTCAATTGGAAGGCCGGAATTATGGTGTCTCGATGCCGGCGCGTGCCTGCTCATGGACCATGAACTGGGCCCGTGCGAGCTCGGCAAAACGCCCGCCTTTCGCCACCAGTTCATCGAAAGTTCCGCTTTCGATCACCCGTCCCTGGTCGAACAGCAGGATGCGGGTGGCGTGGCGGATGGTGGACAGGCGGTGCGCGATCACAAATGTGGTGCGACCCTTCATCACTTCATCGAGAGCGGCATTCACCTTGGCCTCGGTGACGGCGTCGAGCGCGCTGGTCGCCTCGTCGAGGATCAGGATCGGCGGATCCTTCAACAGCGCACGCGCGATCGACAGCCGCTGCCGTTCGCCGCCTGAGAGCATGCGGCCGCGTTCGCCGGCATGGGTGTCGAATTTCTTGTCGCTGCGCTCGATGAAATCCAGCGCCTGCGCGCGCGCTGCGGCGGTACGCAGTTCCTCATCGGTCGCGTCGGGCTTGCCGACGCGCAGATTGTCGGCGAGCGAGCGATTGAACAGCAGCGCCTCCTGGAACACCACGCCGATGTTCCGCCGCAGCGCCGTCAGCTTCAGCGCGCGGATGTCCATACCGTCGACCTTGATGATGCCGGATTGCGGATCGAACGCGCGATGCAACAGCGCGATCGCGGTGGACTTGCCGGCACCGGTCGAACCGACCAGCGCGATGGTCTGGCCGGGCAGTGCGGTGAAGGAGAGATCCTCGATCGCCGGCCGCTTGCCGTCATAGGAGAACGAGACGTCGTTGAACTCGACCAGCCCGGACAGCCGTCCGGGATCGACCGCACCCGGCCGGTCGCGCACCGCCGGCACCGCATCGAGCACGTCGAAGAACTCCTGCAGGCGCGGTGCTTCCATGAACACATTGTTGATGAAGCTCACCACCTGCTCGAGCTTCTGGATCAGCATGGTGGCGAACGAGACGAACATCACGATCTCGCCGACCGTGGTGAGACCTTCGTTGTGGAGCGCGATGCCGACGGTGAAGATCGCGAGCACCGTGATGGTGGTCGAGGCGCGGGTGATCACGGTGACCAGCGCCCACCATGACAGCACCGGCATCTGCACCGCGAGCAGCTTGTCGGCGACGTAGCGCAGGCCCTGCACCTCGGAGTCGATCCGCACGAAGCTTTGCACCAGCGCGACATTGCCGAGCGCGTCGGAGGCGCGCGCCGAGAGGTCGCTGTAATAGGCCTCGACCTCGCTCTGCATGCCGTAGGTCTTGCGCACCACCAGCGTGGTCAGCACGGTGAACACGACGCAGAGCGCGAACAGCAGGATCGCCAGCCGCCAGTTGATGTAGAGCGCGAGCGGCAGCAGCACGATCAGCGACATGATCGCGGCGAAATGCTCGCGGAAGAAGCCGAGCCAGAGCCGCCACAGCGCATCGGTGCCGTTCAGCATCACCTTCATCAGCCGCCCGGAATGGGTGCCGGAGTGGAAGGTCAGCGGCAGCTGCAGGATGTGCTCGAAGTAATCGGTCAGCACCGCCTGGCGCTGGCGGTGCGCCAGCCGGTCGGCCTGCAACGCGACGATCGCGCTGCAGCCGATCGTGAACAGGCCGAACGCCGCCCAGGCGACGAGCAGCGGCCACGCCGAGTTCGTCGCGAACAATCCGGTGACCGGCCGGCCCGACAGCACGTCGACGATCTTGCCGAACAGCACCGGCTCGGCGAATTGCGCGCCGGCGAGCAGCATGTTGGCGGCCGCCAGGATCCAGCCGAGCCGCGCTTCCTTGCCGAGCAGTTCGAGGACGCGGGTATAGAGGCGGAGCATGGACATGCCGGCGGGACTCGTAAGCGGTGGACGCTAGGCCATTCTAAGCCGGGATCGCTGCGGAGAACTACCCACTTTCCCTCGTTGGTCCACACACTCCGACCTCATCCCGACGAGGAGGCGAACAAACAGCCCGTCATTGCGAGGAGCAAAGCGACGAAGCAATCCATCGCTCGGCATTTGCGGTGGGATGGATTGCTTCGCTTCGCTCGCAATGACGGCGGAGGGGCCGATTTCTTAGCTTGCGGGAGGCCTCAATTCACCAGCCGGCCGTCGATCGGCGGCAGGAACTGGTCGTCGAAGATGTCGGCTACGTGCGGCCGCTTCTGGAATTTGAAATCCTCCGCGAGCTGGTCGATCGACCGCTCGAAGCGCTCCGCCTCGATGCCGCCGATGCCGTCGCGCTTCACTTCGCCGGTCAGGATGTTGTCGCGGATGATGGCGCGCAGCCGCTCGAGCTCGAGATCGCGCGAACCGCCATCCATCCGGCTCGCCACCTCGCCGGCGGCGCGCCCCGGGTCCTTGATGGCGAGGTTGGTGCCGCCGATCACCGCGCGCACGAACCCTTTCACCGCATCCGGCTTCGCCGCGGCAAGGCGCGGGCTGACGATGACGGCAAAGCCATAGGCCTCGCAGCCATAGTCGGCGAAGCGCAGCACCGCGAGATCGTCGGCCGGCACGCCGCGATCCCGCAAATTGATTGCCGAGAGATAGGAGAAGCCGGTGACGGCATCGACCTGTCCGGCGGACAGCATCGGCTCGCGCACCGCGGCGCTGATCGTGTTCTGTTTCACGCTCGAGAGCTTGATGCCGTTCTGCTTGGCGACAGCGGGCCACAACCGGATCGAGAGGTCGCCTTCGGCGACGCCGAGGTTCTTGCCTTCCATATCCGCCAGCGTCTTGATGCCGCGGCTCTTGCGGGCAATGATCGCGTAGGGCGCCTGGTTGAACAGCACGAGCACCGCCTTGACGGGCGCAGCGCCAGGCTTGTCGCGAAAGCGGATCAGCGCGTTGATGTCGACGAGTGCGAAATCGCTCGAGCCGTCGGCGACCCGTGCGATCGCGTCCGCCGAGCTGGTGGCGACGTTGGTGCCGACCGCAAGTGCCTCGGCGCTGAACAGGCCGCCGGTCTGTGCCATCACGAACGGCGCGGCGGCGGCATCAAGCGGACGGTCGAGCGTGAACTGGATGGCGAGCGACTGCGGCTGGTCGCTGGCGCGGAGCGGGGTGACAGCCGGCCACGCGCCGCCCGCGAGGCCGATCGCAGCGGCCAATATCCAGCGGAGAACGATGGTCCGAGTTACCTGCATCATGACATCCGGGAGGCGAGACAAAGTGCCGCGCCGGTGCGCCCTGCTTCATGGCATCGAATGCGCCAGGGCAACGTGCAATTTCAAGCGTTATTTGCAGGCATTTTGCTCCAGGCAAGGTGAACGGCCGATGACTGCCTTGTTTTCGCCTAGGGTTGTTCAGCTTGCATTCGGTTTGGGGAACCTAATCTGGAGGCAGTGGTTAGCTAACCAAGGCCCGTCGGGCCAGCTTCCACCAAGGATGACTGCAATGTTTGCGCGAGAAGGTGTTTTTTCGTCCATTGGCCGCGCAGCCACATTGGCAACGGTTGCCGCCGTGGCGCTGACGGCCGTTGAGCCGACGATGGCGTTCGCAGGCTCGGCTGCGGCGGGCAAGGCGGCCGCTGTGACCACGTCGCACGGCACCAGCGGCGCGACCGATTTCAGTGCACGCCGTCGCTACTATGGCGGAGGCGGCGCGGCTGCCGCGGCCGCGTTCGCCGGGATCGTCGGCACGGGTCTCGCGATCGCCGCGGCCCAGAGCCGCCGCGATTACTACGACTCGTACGGCTATTACGACGGTGGCCCGACCTATTACGGTGGTGGCCCCGCCTATTACGGTGGCGGCCCGGTCTATTATGGCGGCGGACCGTATTATGGTTACCACGGCTATTACGGGCGCCGCTCGCAGCTGCCCTATACGCCGTACTGAGACGGCCGGCGGTTCTCAGAACTGTCACAAACGATCAATCCACCGGCCTCAGGCCGGTGGATTTTTTCATGAGCGCCGTTAACACGCTGGCGACGCGTTTCGATTAGGTTCGAAGGATGAGTGATTCGATCGATCGGCTCTACCAGGCGGTGATCGCGGCCAAGGATCTTGATCCGGCAATTTCGCGCACGGCACGGCTGTTCCAGCGCGGCCCGGCCAAGATGGCCAAGAAGCTCGCCGAGGAAGCGATCGAAGTCGTGATCGACGCCGTCGCCGGCAAGTCGGATGCCGTGGTCCGCGAAAGCGCCGACCTGTTCTACAACCTCACCGTTCTCTGGGCGTCGGCCGGCGTCAAGCCGGAGGACGTCTGGCGCGAGATGGAGCGGCGCGAGCGGCTACTCGGGATCGCCGAGAAGCTGCCGAAGTCGCCAGTCAAGCTGCCCAAAACTGCGCCCGTCCCGGTGGTTCGGCGCCGAATTGTCGCGCTGGAGAACCGGCTGCGCAAACGGTAGCCGCAAATCGTCCCAAATCAGCCCAATCCCGGCATGGACAAATCCGCTCCATGATGGTTCATCGCGCCCATGTTGAAACGGATTTACGACTGGTGCGTCGAGGCGGCCGACAAGCCCTACGCACTCTGGATTCTCGCGGCCGTCTCGTTCGCTGAGAGCTCCTTCTTCCCGATCCCTCCCGACATCATGCTGCTGCCGATGTCGTTGGCGCGGCCGAAGCGGGCGTGGTGGTTTGCGACGGTCTGTACGGTTGCGTCTGTCGCCGGCGGCGTGCTCGGCTACGCGATCGGCGCGCTGCTCTACGACTCGCTCGGGCAGTGGCTGATCCATCTCTACGGCCTGTCCGACAAGGTCGACGCGTTCCGCGCCTCCTATGCCGAATGGGGCGCCGTGATCATCCTGCTGAAGGGGCTGACGCCGATCCCCTACAAGCTCGTGACCATCACCTCGGGCTTTGCCGGCTACAACATCTGGCTGTTCGTCCTGTGCTCGATCGTCGCGCGCGGCGGCCGCTTCTTCTTCGTTGCGGTGCTGCTCAACCGCTATGGCGATGTCATCCGCGCGGAGCTCGAGAAGCGGCTCGGCCTGTGGGTTGCGATCGGCGCGATCGTGCTGGTGCTGGGCTTTGTTGTCGCATTCAAGCTGATCTAACCAAAGTTCTAGCTGTTCGCGTCTTTGCCCGCGGACAGCTTCGGACTACGCTCGCTGCGATGGCTGCTGGAATCGACGACCGGTGAATCTCGCGAGACTCAAGCCCGCCGGGGAGCACGTTGCGATGGCGGGCCTTGCGCTGTCGATGGCGCTGCCTGCGAGCGACAGAGGATGGGCGCAGACCGCGCCGCCCGCGCTCGGCGTGCAGTCGCCCGCGCAACTGCCTGTTGAGCCTCAGCCGCCACAGATGGAGTTACCGCCGGCGCCGGTCGAGCGCGAGAATCCCGGGCTGATCAACGAAATCGGAAAGCTGTTCGAGAAGTCGAAGTCGGCGCTGCCTGCGCTGAAGAGCCCTGGCGAGACCATCAACGACCTGTCGAACATCGCGCGCCCCTCGACGGTGGTGACCGGACGCGCGGCCTGCGTGGTGGCGTCGAACGGTGCGCCCGACTGCAAGATCGGCGCCGACCGGCTGTGCCAGAGCAAGGGGTTTCGGGAAGGCAAGGGCATCGATACCGGCGCCTTCGAGAAATGCTCGCCGCTGGTTTATTTGCCAGGCCACAAGCGCGGCCCGAACGACTGCAAGACCGAAAATTTCGTGACACGGGCGGTCTGCCAATAAGGCGGGCCAAACCACGTCTGGGATGCCAGACGCCTGCGAAAAATGCCGTGCCTGGATGAGGTTTTGTCATCCATTTCGCAGCGCCGTAACGCAATACTTGACACTGGAAAGATTCTTGTTGGTATGACGGTCAGCATTCGAGATCAACGACGACCAACCCGAGGATCCGCACCCAATGTCCATGCCTGCTCTGTTCAAGGGCCGCCTGTCTCTTCCCGTGATCGGGGCGCCGCTGTTCATCATCTCCGTGCCCGACCTCGTCATCGCCCAGTGCAAGGCCGGCGTGGTCGGCTCGTTTCCGTCGCTGAACGCGCGGCCGCCGGAACTGCTCGACGAATGGCTGTACCGGATCAAGGAAGAGCTCGCCGCCTATGACAAGGCCCATCCGGAGCGGCCGTCGGCGCCGTTCGCGGTGAACCAGATCGTGCACAAGTCGAACAACCGGCTCGATCACGACATGGCGCTTTGCGAGAAGCACAAGGTGCCGATGATCATCTCCTCGCTCGGCGCGCGCGAGGAGCTCAACCAGGCCGTCCATGGCTGGGGCGGCATCGTCTTCCACGACGTGATCAATCAGAAGTTCGCGCACAAGGCGATCGAGAAGGGCGCCGACGGCCTGATCCTGGTCGCAGCCGGCGCCGGCGGTCATGCCGGCACGCTCTCGCCGTTCCCGTTCGTGTCGGAGACGCGGCAGTGGTTCGACGGACCCATTGCGCTGTCGGGCACGATTGCCAACGGCCGCGCCATCCGCGCCGCGCGCATCATCGGCGCCGACTTCGCCTATATCGGCTCCGCCTTCATCGCGACGCAGGAGGCGAACGCGGTCGAGAGCTACAAGAGCATGATCACCAATTCGTCCGCCGAGGACATCGTCTATTCCAACTTGTTCACCGGCGTGCACGGCAATTATTTGAAGCCGTCGATCGTCGCGGCCGGCATGGATCCGGAGAACCTGCCGACTTCCGATCCCTCGAAGATGAGCTTCGGCACCGATTCCTCCGGCGAGCGCGCCAAGCCGAAGGCCTGGAAGGAGATCTGGGGCTCGGGCCAGGGCGTCGGCAGCATTTCCAAGGTGGTGCCTGCCGCCGAGCTGATCGCTCGCTTCAAGAAAGAGTACGACGAAGCGGTCGATCCGGCGCTCTGATGGAGCCGATCTTTCGCGTTGACGGCGACCGCGTCGTCACCAGTCCCGATGCCGCGGGTCCATGGGATCCGCGGATGCAGCACGGCTCTGCGCCGGCGGCACTCGTGGTGTGGGCTGCCGAAGCCATCCCCACGCCGGTGCCGATGCGGATCGCGCGCGTCACGATCGACCTGATGCGTCCGGTGCCGGTGGCGCCGCTGACGGTTGAGAGCGAGATCCTGCGCGACGGCCGCAAGATCCAGCTCTGCGGCGTCAGGCTCTTCGCCGACGGCGTTCTCGTCGTCTCGGCCAGCGTGCTGAAGATCAAGCATCAGGCGGCCGAGCTGCCGCCCGAGATTGCCGATCTCCCGGTCGATCTTCCGGGGCCCGATCAATGCTCGGCCGAGCCGGGCGACATCAGCAGCCCGTTCGTCAGATGTATCTCGATGCGCGCCGCGCGCGGCCGTTTCGGCCAGATCGGGCCGGGCGCGATCTGGTTCCGCGTCGACCAGCCGCTGATCGCGGGCGCCGCCGTCTCGCAGGCGATGCGCGCGGTGGTCGCCTCGGATTTCTCCAACGGCACCTCGCCGGCGCTCGATTTCAACCAATGGACCTTCATCAACGCCGACCTCACCGTGAGCCTGGCGCGCGAGCCGCTCGGCGACTGGATCCTGCTCGACGGCGAATCCTGGATCGGGGCTGACGGCGCCGGCCTTGCGATGTCGCGGCTCGCCGACCAGCGCGGCTATTTCGGCCGGGCGGTCCAGAGCCTGGTGATCGAGCGGCGCTAACTAGGACTAGGCTTCCCCAACCTCCCCTTGAAAAGGGGAGGTCGCTTTGCGCGTCAGAGCAAAGCGGGTGGGGATCAACTCTCTCCGCATACGGCATCGCCTGCGGCTGACCCCCATCCCGACCTTCCCCCTTTCAGGGGGAAGGGGAAGATCAGCCGCGCCTTTGGGGGTTCGTTGACCGGCCCGCCGTGCGTGAACTGCTGCCAAGCGGCTGCCCTTGCAGCAAAAATAACCCGGCTTCCCGGGAACGGTTCGCGGCACCAGCGAGTTTCGCTCCGGTGAGGGGCCCCATGATGCGTATCGATCCCACCGCCGGTATCGTGGCCATGGCCGCCCGGCGGCGGTGTGACATGGCACCGGTTCGTGGTGAGGCCCGGCGGCCGCAGGGGCGGTCGCGATGAGGCCCGGCCCGTCCTCGGAACGCGCGGTCATCCTTGCCGCAAGCGAGCGGGACGCCGTCAAGACGGCCCATCTGATCAAGGAAGCCGGCTACTACGCCAATATCTGCGGCGATCTCGCCGAGCTCGAGCGCCAGGTCGCAAGCGGGGCGGGCCTTGCCATCATTGCCGATGAGGCGATCCGGAGCGCCGACCTCGCCGGTCTGACGCGCTGGCTGAACGAGCAGCCGTCATGGTCGGATTTCCCGATCGTGCTGATGAGCGAGGGCGGCGGGCCCGAGCGCAATCCCGAGGCGGCGCGGCTCGGCCGCGCGCTCGGCAATGTCACCTTCGTCGAGCGTCCGTTTCATCCGACCACGCTGGTGAGCCTGGTCGCCGCCGCGGTGCGCGGCCGCCGCCGCCAGTATCAGACCCGCCAGATCCTGGAGGATCTGACCGAGAGCGAAGGCCTGTTGCAGACCGCGCTCGATGCCGGCCATCTCGGCGCGCTCGAACTTCATATGCCGGATTTCGAGCTCGAAGCGTCGCCGACCTGCAAGAGATTCTTCGGGCGCAAGCCTGCCGATCCCTTCACCTATCCGGAGCTGCTGGATGCGGTGCATCCCGACGACCGTGCCCGCCGCAGCAAAATCGTCGCGCAGACGCTGCGCACCGGCGCGGATTACCGGATCGAATATCGCAACATCTGGCCCGACGGCACCCAGCACTGGCTCGACGTCCGCGCCCGCGCGGTGCGCCGGCCCGACGGCAGCATCCGCTCGCTGGTCGGGGTCTGCTCCGACATCACCGCGCGCAAGACCGCCGAGATCGAGCGCGAGGCGCTGCTGGCGCAGCTCGCCGCCGAGCGCACCGCGCTTGCCGAGCTCACCGCGACGCTGGAGCAGCGGGTCGAGCAGCGCACCGCCGACCTGATGAAGGAGGTTGCCGCGCGCGAGCGGGCGCAGGAGCAGCTCCGCCATTCCCAGAAGATGGAGGCGATCGGCCAGCTCACCGGCGGCGTCGCGCACGACTTCAACAATCTGTTGATGGCGGTGATGGGCAATCTCGACCTGCTGCGCAAGCGGATGCCGGAGGATCCGCGCCTGCGGCGGCTGGTCGACGGCGCGCTGCAGGGCGCCGAGCGCGGCGCCTCGCTGACGCAGCGGCTGTTGGCATTCGCGCGGCAGCAGGATCTGCGCGCGGTGCCGGTCGATCTCGGCGCGCTGGTGCGCGACATGAGCAATCTGCTGGAGCGCTCGCTCGGTCCGCGCGTGATGCTGCGGCTCGACATTCCCGCCGGCTTGCCGCCGGCCTGTGTCGACACCAACCAGCTCGAGCTCGCGGTGCTCAACCTTGCGATCAATGCGCGCGATGCGATGCCGGATGGCGGCACCATCGAGATCAGTCTCGCGGCCTTGCAGGCGAAGAACGATCCGGCGCTGCAGCCGGGCAATTACCTGAAACTGTCGGTGGTCGACGGCGGCACCGGCATGTCGCCGGACGTGCTGAAGCGGGCGATCGAGCCGTTCTTCTCGTCGAAGCCGGTGGGCAAGGGCACCGGGCTCGGGCTGTCGATGGTGCATGGGCTCGCGGTGCAGCTCGGCGGCGCGCTGCAGCTGTCGAGCGCGGTCGGCAAGGGCACCACGGCCGCGCTGGTGCTGCCGGTCGCAACCGCAGCGCCGGAGGCCGAGAGCCCGGCGCCCGCCGCGCAGACGGTCAAGCGCTCGGCGGTGATCCTGCTGGTCGACGACGATCCGTTGATCGCGATGTCCACCATGGAGATGCTGGAGGACCTTGGCCATCGCGTGATCGGCGCCAATTCGGCGCGTCACGCGCTCGATATCATCAGGAGCGACCAGGAGATCGACCTGATGATGACCGATCACGTCATGCCCGGCATGACCGGCATCGAGCTCGCCGCGGCCTCGCGCAAGCTGCGGCCGCAACTTCCCGTGCTGCTCGCCACCGGCTATGCCGAATTGCCCGACGGCATCCAGGTCGACCTGCCGCGGTTGGCCAAGCCCTACCACCAGGATCAGCTGCGCGAGCGGCTCGATCAGTTGCTCGGGCAGGGCGTCGGTCAGCACACCGCCGCCGCCAGCGCCGACAGTCGCGACACGCCTTCCGGTCTCTCCCCGTCACCCTGAGGAGCCGCGCTTGCGCGACGTCTCGAAAGGCGGCGGCCCGGCTGCGGTCGCGTCGCTGACAATGTCGGAAACGTGAACTGCGCGCGACGGATCGGCGGGAAGGATGCGCGCGTGACCGGTGTTGCTCACATCACGTCGAAGAACGCCGAGCACTTGGAGCTGCCCTATGAAGATGCCCACCCGAATAGCGATGTCTGCCGCTCTGGCCGGCTTGGCCATGCAGGCCTCGGCAAGCGACCTGCAATCGAGCCGCCGGTCGATCTCGTATCACACGGTGGATATCCTGGGCGTCAACATCTTCTACCGCGAGGCGGGGCCCGCCGACGCACCGGCCGTGCTGCTGCTCCACGGCTTTCCATCCTCATCGCGGATGTGGGAGCCGTTACTGCCTCTTCTCGCCGACAAATATCACGTGATTGCCCCCGATTATCCGGGGTTCGGCAACAGCAGCACGCCGGAGCCGTCGAGTTTCGAATACACCTTCGACAACCTCGCGCGCGTCACGGACGAGCTCACGACAAAGCTCGGGCTCGCGCACTATGTGCTGTTCATGCAGGACTATGGCGGGCCGGTCGGCTTTCGCCTGGCGCTTGCGCATCCCGAACGAGTCCGCGCCATCATTGTCCAGAACGCGGTGGCCCACGAACAGGGCTTGGGCCCGCTTTGGGACGCTCGCAGGAAATTCTGGGCGGATCCGGCGCACGAGCTCGACAAGCTCAAGGCCAACTTCACGTCCTTCGACGCGACGCGCCAGCGTCATGTCGGAACGAGCCCGCATCCCGAACGCTACGATCCGGATCTGTGGGTCGACGAAGCAGCGTTCTTGTCCCGTCCGGGCCAGGCCGACATCCAGGCCACGCTGTTCCTGGACTATCGGACAAACCTTGCCTCCTATCCGCTATGGCAGAAATGGCTCCGCGAGGCGCAGCCGCGAACCCTCGTCGTCTGGGGCAAATACGACCCGTCGTTCACCGTCGCCGGCGCAACCGCCTATGCCGACGATGTGCCGGGAGCCGAGGTACACATCCTGGATGGGGGACATTTCGCGCTCGACGAAGCGACCGACGAGATCGCGACGCTGGTTCGCGGCTTCCTTGCGCGTCTCGACCAGCGCAAGGAGTAACGCGGAATGTGCCGCCGCCGGCGGCCTCTCCCCGTCATGCGGACTTGACCCGTCACCCCCGCGCAACGGCTTTGCCGTTGTCGCTGGAGGTGCGAGCGGAGCGAGCCTCGAAGGGCGCGGCGCGGCTGTCACCGCGACAGGCCGGGACGCGCGCTGAAATATCGGGGCCGTGCATCCTTCGAGACGGCCGCTGTGCGGCCTCCTCAGGATGACGGTGATAGGTTTTGCGCGCGCCGCGATGCTCAACCCACCATGCGGTCGCGGCCGGTCCAGAAGCCGGCCTTCAGCACCTTTTTGTCGACCTTGCCGACGCCGGTCATCGGCAGCTCCTTGACGAACTGGATCTGCTTTGGCGCATGCGCCGAGCCCTTCTTCGCCTTCACCAGGCCGATCAGCTCGTCGGCGTTGGGTGTTGCGCCCTCGCGCGCCACCACGACGGCAGTGACGGCCTCGCCCCATTTGTCGTCGGGCACGCCGACCACCGCGACCATCGCAACATCAGCGTGCTGCGACAGCACATCCTCGACTTCGCGCGGAAAAATGTTGAAGCCGCCGGAGACGATCATGTCCTTCTTGCGGTCGAGGATGAACATGTAGCCGCGCTCATCCATGCGCGCGATGTCGCCGGTGTGCAGCCAGCCGCTCTTCAACGTCTCGGCGGTGATATCGGGCCGCTTCCAGTATTCGGCCATCACATGCGTGGCACGCACGCAGATCTCGCCGGCCTCGCCGGTCGTGACCTCCTGGTCGTCCTGATCGAGAATCTTCACCTGGCAGGCGGCGATCGGGAAGCCGCAGGACAGGAACAGCTCCGGCGACTTCGGATCATGGTCCGCCTTGCGCAGCACCGAGACCGGATAGCATTCGGTCTGGCCGTAGAGCTGCGAGAACACCGGGCCGATCCGCTCGATGCCCTCGACCAGCCGGCTCGGCGACATCGCCGACGCGCCGTAGAGCAGGAGCTCGAGCGAGGAGAGGTCGGTCTTGTCGAGCGCGAGATGATCCAGCATCACATAGATCATGGTCGGCACGAACAGCGTGAAGTTGATCTTCTCGCGCTCGATGGTCTCGAACACGGCCTCCGGATCGAACCCCTTGAGCATGTGCACGGTGCCGCCGCGCATCAGCGTCGGCAGCACTTTTGTGCCGGCGACGTGGCTGATCGGCGCCACCGTCAGATAGCGCGGCGTCTCGGGAATCTCGAAGTCGGCGAGGATGGCGGCGGCGAAGCCGCCATATTCGCGGTGACGGCGCAGCGCGCCCTTGGATTTGCCCGTGGTGCCGCCGGTGTAGTTCAGGGTCGAGATGTCGTCCGCAAGCGCGAAGTTCTTTGGACTTGCGCTGCCCGTACCTTCGACCGCCTGCAGCAGGTCGGCGCCGTAATCTGCCGGGCCGAGCGTGAACACGGTCTTCAGCCCGGGCGCTTTGGCCGCGAGCTCGCCGCCGCGATCGCGAAACGTGATACCGTCGACGATCAGCATCTCGGCCTCGGAATCCTCGATCTGGAACAGCTGGTCGTCGAGCGAGCCGAGCGGATGCAGCCAGGTGATCGCGAGCCGCGACAATTGCGCGGCAACGCCGGCGCACCAGGTGTCGGCGCGGTTGGCGGTGAGGAAGGCGACGCGGGTGCCCGGCGCAAAGCCGAACCGCATGAACACGCTCTGCATCCGTCCGATCAGGTCGGTTGCGCCCTGATAGCTGAGCGAGCCGCCCGGCCAGGCGAAGGCCGTGCGCGACGGATAGCGCGCCAGCGCCCGCAAGGTCTGCTCGCACACCGCCGGAAATGCATAGAGCGGATTGCTCATCTTGTTCTTCCTCCCGCCTTTGTCTTTGGCTTCTCTCGTGCCAATGTTGCGGGCGACGCTAACACAAGGCTGCAGGGAAGAAACAACTTGTCCGCTGATCTTCTTGCGCGTTTTCGCGATCGCCTTCGACTGCCGCTGATCGCGGCGCCGATGTTTCTGGTGTCGGGCGTTGAGTTGGCGGTAGCGGCCTGCCGCAACGGCGTGATCGGCTCGTTTCCGACGGTGAATTGCCGTGAGACGGAACAGCTCGATGCCTGGCTCGGCGACATCGAGCGCCGCCTGCAGGCGCATGCCGATGCGAACGGCAAAGCGGCGGCGCCGATCTGCCCGAACCTGATCGTGCACCGCTCCAATGCCCGGCTCCAGCAGGATCTCGCCGTGCTGCTGCGGCACAAGGTCGAGCTCGTGATCACCTCGGTCGGTTCGCCCGCACCGGTGCTCGCCCCCTTGCACGATGCCGGCGCGTTGGTGTTCGCCGACGTCGCCTCGATCCGCCATGCCGAGCGCGCGGTCGCGGCCGGCGCCGACGGGCTCGTGCTGCTGACCGCGGGCGCCGGCGGGCAGACCGGCTGGCTCAATCCGTTCGTGTTCGTCCGCGCGGTGCGCGGTTTCTTCGACGGCCCGATCGTGCTTGCCGGCGGCATCAGCGACGGCCATGCCCTGCGCGCCGCGCAGGCGCTCGGCTGCGATCTCGCCTATATGGGCACCAAGTTCATCGCGACCCGCGAGAGCATGGCCGACGCGAGGTACAAGCAGATGCTGGTCGACTCTAGCGCCGACGACATCCTGCTGACGACGGCGTTCACGGGCCTGCAGACCAACATGCTGCGGCCGTCGATCGAGGCCGCCGGTCTCGATCCCGACGATCTGCCGGCGCGCGGCGCGATCGACATCGGCAAGGACATCGACATCGGCGCCCGCGAAAGCCGCCCGAAACGCTGGCGCGACATCTGGAGCGGCGGTCATTCCACTTCGGGGGTGACCGGGGTGCTTGGCGTCGACGATCTCGTCGCGCAGACGGTTGCGGAGTACGAAGCGGCGAGCGCGCGGGTGCAACTCGCCTGATACCGGACCCGGTCGCTCAAGCCCCGCCTGTCCGCTTAACGCGGCATTAACCATGCCAGTCCCAACAATGGCGCCATGGGACGGCTGCCGCCACGGCCGCCGCCCGGCAGTTGTGGGAATGCGACATGGCTTTTGAGGCGCTTTTCGCCAAGGATCTGGCCAAGGATCTGGACAAGACCCCGGCATCGCTCGACGAGCTCCGGACCCGGGTCTTCTACGCCCTGCAGCGGCATCCGCTGTGCCGCCAGGTCGAATTCGACATCGTCAGCACGCCGCGGACCCGGCGCACCAATTGGACGGTCAGCCTGCACTCGGTCCAGCCGGGGGCGCTGTGGACGGCCCATGAGATCGTCGCCGACATCCAGGAAGCCTATGAGCTTGCCGCCGCGGCCTGATTTTCGGGCCGTTTCGGGACAATTTCACCTATTTGGCATCGTCATGGCACGGTAACGCCGCATTTGGCGGTCAGCCTGCGGTGATACTGGCAGGGAATGGAGTAATTTTTGACCAGAGCCATCACCCTCGCCGCGCTGACATGTTTCCTTCTTGCCGGCGCTGCGATCACAGCCATTTTGGGCCGCGACAGCCTGCCGGCGGCGCAGGCCGACATCGGCCCGGTCGCCAACCGCGCCAGCAAGCAGGACAAGCTCGCGGTCACGACGCTTGCCACTGCCGCCTTTGAGGCGCCCCAGCCGACTGAGCCTCCCGCCAATCCGTCGCCGCTCCTGTTGCGGGCGCAGGCCGCGATCCCGGGCGCGACTGACACCGTGCGCCAGGCCTATGCCTCCGCCGAGCCGGCCGATATCGGCCTGCCGAAGCTCACCGACCCCGTCGATGCGGCTCAGCCGAAGGCCGCCGAGCCGGTGGTTGCGCCGCCGAAGCCCAAGGCCGCCGCCAAGCCGGCACCGCAGAAGAGCTACGCGCTGCTCAGCGACGCGCAGATCGCCGGCATCAAGGACCGGCTCAAGCTGTCGTCGGCGCAGGAATCTTACTGGCCGGCGGTCGAGACCGCGCTGCGTGCCGTCGCGCGCAAGATCCACGCCAAGCGCCAGGGTGATCCCGCCGCGGGCACTATGCCGATCGATCCCGACTCCGAGGAAGTTCAGCAGCTGAAATCGGCGGCGATGCCGCTGCTGTTCCAGCTCCGCGAAGACCAGAAGAACGAAGTGCGCTCGCTGGCCCGCCTGATCGGGCTCGAACGGGTCGCGGCGATGATCTGAGTGCCGGGTCCGGTCGAACCGGACCTTTGCTCCAGCTTCGCGGGTTTACTACATCGGCCGCAGTTTCTCGACCCTGCCCTGGGTTTCGACAAGCAGCTGTTTCATGAAATCCTTGTTGCGCTTCAGCCAGGGCTCCAGCGTCTGCCTGATATCGCCTGGCGACCTCTTCTCGACAGCCTGCGCAAGCCGGGTCTGGAAAGTCCCCCAATCCTTGAACATCTCCTTCAGCAGCGCATCGTCGGAGATGTTGATCGCCGATTTGATGTCGCCGACGGTTTCGAGTTCGCGCATGTTGCTCTGCCGCAGGATCGAATCCAGATTCTCCAGGCATTCGTGGTAGCGCTCGAGCAGATCGTCCCATCGCTTGGCGTTGACGTCATCGTCCATGCCCTCAACCGCGTTGTACAAGGGTTCGAGAAACGACCAGCGGAAGCGCCTTGCCAGCCGCAGCAGGATCGACAGGAAGACGATGTCCTTTGGCATGTTCTGCGCGACCATCAGGCGGGGATCCTCGCTGAATGGCGGCATCGGGACGAAGATGAGGACGACCGAGAACGGCGTGTTGTCGAGATATTCGAGCCGGGCAATGACCGGCTGATAAAGCTTCAGGTCGCGGAATATCGGGCTCAGCACCTGTTCGCGGCTGCGGCGGCTTGCGATATCGACGTCGGCGAACGAGTTCGCGACATAGTTGGTCAGTTCGTCGAGCCAGGCGCCGCTGTCGTAGCGGTTTTGCGCGCGGAGCAGGTCCTCCCAGTCGAACTCCGCCGTGTCGGGACCGGACAGCAGCGTGACAGTGGCGGCATCCGCCTCAAGTCTCGCATCCTTCAGGAATCCGCGTGCGCGATCCGCAGGGGCGAGCGGCGCCAGCGAGTCGGCCTTTTGCCGGAATGACAGCTCGTCGCTGAACACGATGCGCAGCCTGAGCCGAAACAGCTCCTCCGGACGGGTGATCTGCATGAACTGCGCGTGAATGTCCTTCGCCGCATCGTTGAACTCGCGGGCGTGGTTGGCGTTCAGTCGCGGCCTGAGCGGGACGTTACCGAAGGTCGGCTTCACGAACAGATCCTCGAGAAACCGCCGCACATCGTCTTCGCCGATGCCGTAGAACTCGTTTTCCGCCAGCATCGGAAACGACGGCGAACTATCGACCGAGAACCACAGCACTTTCGACATCAGCTTCAGCGCGCGCTTGTAGCCGTCGAACTGCGAAATCTCCGACGCGCACCAGGTCCAATTGTGCTCGGCATTGGTGTGGATGAAAATCAGGCAGTCGGCCCTGGCCGTGTTGTCGATCATCCATTGGCGCCACTCCGAGCCCCCGGGGATTTCCTCGCACACATAGCACTCCACCGGACGCTGGCGGTCGAGGCTGCTGAGATATTCGAGCCGCGCCTTGAGCAGGCGCGCGAGATATCTGTCTTCGGCGCGATGGCTGAGAAAGACCGAAAAATCATCCGGCATGGCAAAACCCGATCTGCATGAATGTTATGCGACGGCCGGCCGCATCTTCGTCGGCCAAATTCCGTGGCTGCACTGTTCGCCGCGGACGGAATGATATCCCGTCCTTGAAATCCGCAATCGCCAGGCGAGAAAAAGAAAAGCCGTCTGCCAGTGAAATATCTCACTATACCGTAGGGTGCATTACGTGCAAGCTGCCAGCCGCAGGGACGGCGCGCGGGAATTGTCGTGCTCCGGCATCGAATGACTAAAATTGTCGGTAAGCCGATGCATCGATTTGGATGCGTCGGCGTGGATGCGTTGAGTTGGATGCGCCGACCTGGGCGCATCGCTTCATTCCATGACGTCATGGTTCGTCGGGGGCAATTATGCCGAAGACCAAGCAGCAGCATTTCGATCGCGACTCCGGACCGAAGCGGATCCTGGCTCTCGACGGCGGCGGCATTCGCGGCATCCTGACGCTCGAATATCTCGCCGCGGTCGAAGCGACGTTGCGCGAGCGGTACCGCAAAGACGATCTGCTGCTGTGCGACTATTTCGATCTGATCGGCGGCACCTCGACGGGATCGATCATCGCGGCCGGACTGGCCTGCGGGATGACGGTCGACGCCTTGAAGAAGCTTTATCGCGGGATCGGCACCGACATCTTCCAGGGTTCGTTCTGGCGGCGCGGGCTGCTGGCGCCAAAATTCAAGGCCGACGCCTTGCAGCGCGCGCTCGACGCGCAGCTCGGCGCCGACACGGCGCTCGGCGGCGATCGCATCCGCACCGGGTTGATGATCATGACCAAGCGGCTCGATACCGGCAGTCCCTGGCCGCTGCATAACCATCCGGAAGCGCCCTACGCCAAGCAGGACGGCGCCTTGCGGCTGACCGAGGTGGTTCGCGCCAGCACCGCGGCGCCAACCTATTTCGAACCGCAGAAGATCACGATCTCGGCGCGCAATGGCAGCACGGTCAGCGGCGCCTTCGTCGACGGCGGCGTCAGCCCGTTCAACGATCCGGCCCTGCAACTCCTGATGCTCGCGGCACTCCATGGCCATGGCTTTCGCTGGCACACCGGCACGGACAAGCTCCTGCTGATCTCGGCGGGTACGGGCGTGTTCAAATCGACGTTCTCGACGGACGAGATCGTCCACATGCCGGCGGCCGAGCAGGGCCTGCGGTCGCTGCAATCGCTCATGGACGATTGCGGGCGGCATAATCACGGCATGCTGCAATGGCTGACGAACTGCCTGACGCCGCGGATGATCGATCGTGCGGTGGAAGACATGGTGGCCGACAGCCACGGCGGGCCGCAACTCGCGACCTATGCGCGCTACAACGTGCTGCTGGAAACCGACTGGTTGAAGAAGACGATCGCCATCGACCGGACGCCGGACGCGCTGGTGAAGATCGCGGCGATGGACAACCCGAACAACATGGACGAACTCGCCGAGATCGGACGACTTGCAGCAATCAGGCAGGTCAAGCCGGATCACTTCCCGCCGGCCTTCGATATCAAGTGATGCCGCCGGAGCGGCTTCTCAACACGCAAGTCCCAGTTTCGACAAGCAATTCGCCATCAGCTAAGTTCGTCACCGAGACACGATGATCCAATCATTAGTCGAGGTGTCACGATGACCACAGAACAAGACGCCCAATCGCCAAACAAGGTGGTTCTCTTCAGCGGTCACATGATCGATGCGCCAGATCGAAAAACGCCGCGCTTTCCGCCGGACAAGGAGCCGGCAGCCGTGGCTGCAATTGCCGATGCGCTTACGCGAATCGGCGCGGCCGGAGGCGATCTTGCCATCTGCGGCGGCGCTTGCGGCGGCGACTTGCTGTTTGCGGAAGCGGCCCTCGCAAAGGGCATGCGGCTTGAAATCTATATTCCGTTCGACGAGCCGACCTTCCTTGCCGGCTCGGTGGATTTCGCGGGCGGGAATTGGCGCGCGCGCTATTTCGCGGCCAAATCGCGCGCGACGCTCCACGTCATGCCCGACGAGCTGGGGCTGCTGCCGGCCGGCGAGAACGCCTATGAGCGCGACAATCAATGGATGCTCGAGCGGGCCGCGCGGTTCGGCGGCGAGAAAATGGCGTTCGTCTGCCTGTGGAACGGCGAGGGCGGCGATGGCCCTGGCGGCGCCAAGCACCTGATGGAGGAAGCGGGGCGCAGGACGACGTGGATTTACTGGCTGGATACAAGAAAATTATGGGACTGAAGGATTTGCAAGATGCCGTCGTGTTTCATGATCATGCCTTACGGCCGCAAGGCGACGCAAGCCGATCCCAAGCTTGGCCCGGCCGAGATCGATTTCAATGCGCTTTGGGATCGTGCATATGTTCCGGCCATCAAGGCGCTGGGCTATGAGCCGGTGCGGGCCGATCAGGACACCAGCGCGTTGATCGTCAGCGAGATGCTGGAACGAATCTACTTCGCCGATCTCGTGCTGGCCGACATGACGATTCCGAACGGCAACGTCTATTACGAGGTCGGCATTCGCCACGCATCGCAAAAGACGGGATGTGTCCTGCTCGCGGCCGACTGGTCCAAGCCATTGTTCGATGTCGCGCAGATGCGGACCATTCGGTACCCGCTGCCCGAGGGAGATATCAAGCCCGAAGCCGCCGCGGCAATGCAGGCTGCGATCAAGGAGCCGATCAAGGCGCTTTCCGACGGGATTTCGCCGATGCATCAGTCGATCCCGGGCTATCCCGACAAAGTCGATCCCCGCAAGGCCACGACAATGCAGGACCAGCTTGCAGAGCAGGCCGCATTTCAGACCAAAATCCGGGCGGTGCGCGCGGCGCCCGTGGCCGAGCGCATGAAGCGGGCGCAGGCGTTGATCGCCGCGGAGGGAAATCCGCCTGCTAGCTATGCGAAAGCCCTGGCCCTGTTGCTGATGCTGCGCGACTGCGTCGATACCAAGGCTGACTGGAACGTCGTGCTCAACTACACCAGCCGGCTTCCCAAGCGTTTCGCCAACGAGCCGGAGGTGCAGGAAAATCGCGCGTTCGCGGTTGCCCAAATTGGCGACGATCTCCAGGCCATTGCGGAGATTCAGACGCTGATCGATCTCGCGGGCTCGACACCGGAACGTCTTGGCCTGATGGGCGGCCGCTACAAGCGCCTCGCTGACGATCCCAATTGCGCTGCCGATGAGCGCCCGCAGTATCGTGAAAAGGCCATCAAGTATTACGAACAGGGAATGGATCTCGATCTCAACGCCTATTATTGCTCCAGCAACCTGCCCCGTCTCTATCGTGCGCGCGGCACGGAAGGTGACGAGGATCGCGCGCAGGCGACGGTGAGGCTTGCGATCGCCGCGTGCGAGCGTGCCCGGCGGCTAAACGTCGCTGACGAATGGCTGCGCCCGACGCTGCTTGCCGCGGCCTTCGATCTTGGCGATCCCGACAAGGCTGACGCGCTTGCCGGAGAAGTGGTCGCCGAAGGCCAGGTGAAATGGAAAGTCCGCAGCGTGCTTCGCGACCTCAACGCCAGCGTCTTGCATGTCAACGACGCCGCAAGGCGCGCGCGATTGTCTGCGATCATTGACAAGATCAAGACGGCCTGACCGCCGCGCCATCTTGGCGGCATGGTGACGACTGCTCTGTGAAGCATGGTGCCGGCACGATCGGCACATGACCGCCGCGAGCCACCAGGCTCGCGCGCTGTGATCACGGCGGAGGGATAGGGCTCATTACCACTGCATTTGCTATTTTCAAAGGCGGTAAGGATCGATGGTTGCGACCCCGGCGATTGATCAAAAACAGCTCGGCGTCTTCATCTCATATTCGCGCAAGGATGTCGATTTTGCGCAGAAGATCGTCGCCGCGCTGGAAGCGCGCGGATTGACACCGCGGATCGACACCCGCGATCTGCCAAAGCTTGAAGATTGGCGGCGGGAGTTGCTGGGCTTTATTCGTGAAGCCGACGCGGTCGTTTTCATCGTCAGCCCAAACTCGATTCTGTCGCCGGTTTGCGCGTGGGAGGTCGAGCAGGTCGCCGCGCTCAACAAGCGCCTGGCTCCGATTGTTCTCGAACGGGTATCCGACGACCGCATTCCCGAAGCCATCGCAAGGATCAACTACCTGTTCTTCGACAAGGCAGACGATTTCGATGCACGGGTCGACGAGCTCGCGCACGCTTTGCAGACGGACCTTGTCTGGCTCAAGGAGCACACGCGGGTCGGCGAGCTGGCTCGCCGCTGGGACGAGCGAAACCGGCCGGGCGGCCTGACCCTGCGGGGGCAAGAACTGCAGAGCGTGGAACATTGGATCGCCTCGAGGCCGCGTGGGGCGCCCGAGCCGACGGCTCTTCACAAGAGCTTTGTCGCCGAGAGCCGGCGTGCTGCCACGCGCCGGCTGCGCCTGACGGTCGCTGCGTCGCTCGCCGTCGGTGTGCTCGCGTTGGGTTTGGCAGCCTTCGCCGTTACCCAGCGACAACTGGCGGAAGCCAGTCGGTCGAATGCCGTCCGGACCCTCGCCACCTCCGACTTCCGCCAGGGAACGTCGCTGTTGGAAAACAACGACACGACGTCGGAAGGGATGGCGTTGCTGTCGCGGTCCGTCAGGGAAGGACAGGACAAGCGCGCCCTTGCAAGACTGTGGACGCTGCTTCAGCAGCGGCGCTTCTGGCTGCCGGCGCAGCCTGACGGCACGGCGGCCGTTGCCGCCGGTCCCGTGCAATCGGACGCAATCCCGGACGCAATCAAGAAAAGGTACAAGAGCGTTACGGTCAACGGGGCCTCGGCACAGGTCAAGTTCATCTCCGTGAGCGGCGACGGCAAGCGAATATTCACCGCCATCGGCGACAACGTCGAAGCGACCGATGCCCAATATCGGATCTGGCGCAGTGACGGAACACCTGTCACGCCCTGGATCAAGCCGCCATACAACGGAACAAGTTACGTCGCTTCACTCAGAGGCTACCTGTCGTTGGACGGAAATCTCTTGGCTCTGGACGTCACGGGGTGGAGAGAGACAGCGTACCTGCAAATCATCGACCTGAAGACCAATCAGCAAATTGGCTCCGACGTGAGAGCGACCGGACGACTCCCGAACAGTCAAAACGTCCAGTTCTCACGGGTGCAGTTTTTGCCTGAACCGGCTCACGCCGGCGCCGATTCCAGCATGCTGCTGTTCACGGTGTCCGAGAAGGGAGACGCCGTCATATTCCGGGTGGATCCGTCTGGCATCGACATGATTGCGAAGAGCGAACATGCCGCGCCAATCGTCTTCGCCGAGCTGGACGCCGCACATGAATGGCTCATGACGTCGAGTTCCGACGGGATACTGCGCGTCACCCGTCTGGCCGGCGGCGCTGGTGGGGAGCTGATTGGCAATGTGCTGCATCTCGCGAGCGTTGCGACGTCGATCAAGCGAGTAGGCAACGATCGAATTGTCGTAACTCTCGGTCCCGGCAACTCCCCGTTCTTTGCATTGAGCTCGGTCGTGAAAATGCCTTTGGCGGGCCCGGTCGTCAGCGAGCAGGCATCCACCGGATGCAAGCGATGGGATGACGGCGTTGTTTACGCCATGGACGCTCCGGCTGACGGGAAGCTGCGCACATCGAAGGGTGAACTGTCTCGGCCCGGACCGCGACAGCTCGCTGTCGTGAGGGAGGGGGGACAAGTCGCCGTGTCGCCGGTCTTTTCCAACGAAGTCATCCTGGTGTGTCTTGGCGAGGGCGGAGATAGCCTTGCGGTTACGACAAGCGATTTTGTCACCGAAGTATGGACGACCGACTTTTCGCGGCGCCTTGGTCTGCCGATCGTGGAACGGCGCTTGTTCGGTCAGGGAACCACGCCTCAGTCGACGAAGCGCGTATTTGTCCCGCGCGACAACAGGCGCGCGTTGATCGCAAGTTCGCTTTGGGATCCGCCGAACGTGGACCTTCAGTGGTACAGCCTTTGGGATTTGGAAACGGGCTTGCCCCTCATGGATCGCACACTCTTCGAAAATACCATGGGTGACGATGAAGTGGAGCGCGCAATGATCGATCCGGACGCCAAATACGTTGCCTTCACGGGCCACTCAAACAAACGATTTGTTGCTCTCGCTTCACTGGATTTGACCCCGCCTGAAACGGTGAGCGGCTGGCTCCCCGATCTGGTCGAGGCGTTGGGAGGCCTCGCGATCAACAATGAGGGCGCGTTCGAACCGGTGCCTGATCGGCCGGGGAAAATCAGGCAGGGGTTCGAGAATATCCGCCAGTTCGCGCCAGGCGTTGATCCCGGCTCCAGGCCGGGACCTCCATCAGGCCGCAGCGAGGCCGGTCCGGTACCAAACATCACCCCTTCGCCGGTACCTCCGGTCGCTCGGGTTCAGCCCGATCCCCGGCCCATCGCCGCGTCTCAGCCGCCGGCAAGCTCCTACGATCCCGTCGGCACGGTCAGAGCGTTCTATCTCGCGCTGTCGCGAGCCGACGGCGATTTGGCGCAGACGTTTGTTATTCCTGAAAAGCGGGGCAGTGGTCCGTTCAATCCGACCAGCATTCGGCAATTCTATTCGAACCTGCCATCGCCAATGGAAACGCTCAGCGTCGAGCTTGCAAGCAACGATGTGGTGAACGTGAAGTATCGCTTTGTGCGGCCAAATGGCAGCGAGTGCCGCGGCAACGCCGCGGTAACCACCACCTTCAGCGGCGGCAAGACCCTCATTCGCGGAATTGCTGCAAATTGTTAGCGCAGGCAGCGCGGTTTGATGGCGCCCCTGGCCGCAATCAAACCCGCACTCCTTGAACTCAAGTCGAGCGCGTCGGCCAGTTCCGCCACAGGGGCATTGCCTGACCGCGCGCTTCGCCCGCCTCAGCCAAGCCGCATCGACAGCTCGACGTCCTCGATGAACGGCACCGACAGATAGCCGCTCTCAGGCGAGCGCACGCGCGCCAGATAGTCGGGGCTGTCATCGGCGTTGTCGGCGACCACGAAGGCGCCCGGCTTGAGGCGGCTCTCCACCAGATCGAGGATCTCGGGATAGAGCGCCTTGGCGCCGTCGAGCAGCACGAGGTCGATCGTATCAGGCAGATCGGTGCGCAATGTCCGGAGCGCGTCGCCCTCGCGGATCTCGACCAGGTCGTAGAGGCCGCCGGCGACGAGATTGTCCCGGGCGCGCACCACCTTGGACGATTCGAACTCGCTGGTGATCAGGCGGTCGCCGCCATTGTCGCGCAGCGCGGCGGCAAGATGCAGGGTCGAGATGCCGAACGAGGTGCCGAACTCGACGATGCTCCGCGCGCCGCTGCCGCGCGCCAGCATGTAGAGCAGCGCGCCGGTCTCGCGCGAGACTGCGAGCGGCACGTTGTTCAGGCGGCCGTAGAGTGCGCGATAGTCGGTCTTGCTCCGCATCAGGCGCGTCTGCTCCTCGTCGGTGAGGTCAGCCACCGCGAGCCGGGTTTCTTCCCGCGCGGTGGAAGCCTGCTCGAACAGGCGATCGAGCAGGCCCGCGAGCTCAGGTGAAATGAGGGTGGTCATATCGGGTCTCCGGTCTGAAAGCGGCGCGTCCTTGCGCCCCGTCAGAAATACGAATAATTATTCGCATTCGCTAATCGCATTCCCCGGGGGCCTCGATGGCCGATCGCCGAAGCTCTTCAATTTCCTCGCGAAAACAGCCGCAACAGGCCCGCTCCAGCGAACTCGTCGCGGCGATTCTCGTTGCCGCTGTTCAGGTTTTGACGAAGGAGGGCGCGCAGCGTTTCACCACGGCGCGGGTGGCCGAGAGGGCCGGCGTCAGCGTCGGCTCGCTGTACCAGTATTTTCCGAACAAGGCGGCGATCCTGTTCCGGCTGCAGAGCGACGAGTGGCGGCAGACCACGACCCTGCTGCGTGACATCCTCGAGGACGCAAAACGGCCGCCACTCGACCGGCTGCGCACGCTGGTGCACGCCTTCGTCCGCTCGGAATGCGAGGAGGCCGCGGTGCGCGTCGCGCTTGGTGACGCCGCGCCGCTCTATCGCGATGCGCCGGAAGCGCGCGAGGCGCGGGGGGCGGGCGAGCGTATCGTCCAGGCCTTCATGCGCGCGGCATTGCCGAAGGCGTCCGACGCGGTGCGCGCGATGGCCGGCGATCTGATCGCGACGACGCTGAGCACGGTCGGCAAGGATTTTTCGGAAAGCCCACGAACGCAGGCGGAGATCGAGACCTACGCCGACGCCATGGCCGACATGTTCTGCGCCTATCTGAGGAGCCTTGGACGACGCTGAAGCGTCTGCAATCGCGCCGCGGCCGCGCCACGCGTAGCCCGACAGGGCGAAGCGTGCTGCCCAACCCGGATCCTTCGCGGCCGTCCTTCAAACCGCCGCTTTAGCGGTCCATCGACAATCCCCGCCGGGCGTCGTCTCCCGGGTGAAACACGTCATAAGCGGAGTTCCGCTTCGCAATTGACCTGGCGCGCAGCGCGGCGTCAGATCGCGGCAAATATTCTTCCTCGATCTCGGCCGGGTATGTTAGGCAACGGTTCGTTGGCCGGTCGTCCCTATAAGGAAGTCACTGACGCCTTGCGGGCTGGCTCGAGGCGTGTCGCAACGTGCAGCCCCAATCGCAGGCAGATGATGTCCGACGGAGATTTTCAGATGAAGTTTGTTCCCCTCGCGGCGTTTCTCATCCTTGCCTGTCAAGTTATTGCTTGCCACGGCGCCGCCGCTCAAACGTCCGGATGCTCGGCGATCAGCAACGCCAATGACCGGCTGACCTGCTATGACAAGGCTGCAGCGATCACGGGTGGAAGCCCGGACAAGGGCAAGACCGCCTTATCGGATCCGTCGGCCAAGCGTGGCAGCGTCGTCGAGATGCTTGCTGATGAAAATGCAAAGCTGAACGCCAAGCTCAAGACCATCTGCCGCGGCTGCTGACGCTGCCCAATGGCAAGCGATCTGATCGCAATGACGCTGAGCGCTGGCCGCAGGAGCCGAGCAGCCGGCGCAATTGCTCCGAGAGCATGATCGCAGTACCGCTTCACGCCGAACTCGGTTATCAGAAGCGTCCCGGCGGAAGCCCCGCCGCGATCCGAGAAGAGGGCCAGTTCGCTGGCAAGCAATTGTGAAGCTCGAACAACGTCTGCACGAACTCAACATCGAGCTGCCGATGTCGGCGGCGGCCGGCGGCGCCTATGCGCCGGTGGTGGTCCACGGCGACACCATTTATGTCAGCGGCCAGCTTCCGCGCGACGGTGACAAGGTGCATGTCGTCGGCCAGGTCGGCCGTGATGTCACATTGGAAGACGCCAAGCGGGGTGCACGGCTCGCGCTGATCCGCGGACTGGCCGCGATCAAGGCGCATCTGGGCTCGCTCGACAATGTCACGCAGATCTTGAAGCTCACTGTGTTCGTGCACAGCGCCGCGGATTTCAGCGGTCGGACGGCGGTCGCCGACGGAGCATCGGAGCTCATCAGGGAGCTGTTCGGTCCCGAGCGCGGACTGCACACCAGGACGAGCGTCGGCGTCGCGCAGCTTCCGCGCAACGCAGCGATCGAGGTCGAGTTGATCGCAGCGCTGGCGGGCTAGGCAGACGGCTGCTTCGAGTGCCACGGCCGCGCCGGGCAGGGCGGCCGTTTCAACTATCTGACCCCGGCACTGGCGCAGATCGCGTTGCCGGTGGACTCGTTCATCGCTTTCCTGCGCGAGGCGCCGAACGACATGCCGTTCATTCCCGGAGCGCGTGCTGTCCGACAAGGATGCCGCCGACATCCCCGCCTTCCTCGGCTCGCTGCCGGGCCCGAGGCCCGCCAAGGATATCTCGCCGATCTTGAGCAAGTGAGGGAATTGCAGCTTTCGCGCGGCTGCGCCACGCGGTACCCGGGCGTCCGCCTTCGCCAAGGCTTCGGCGGGACAGCCTTCGCTGCTTCGCACGGATAGAATTTGCGCTTGGCTCGCCAAGCCGTAGCTGCGAAGCAGCGAAGGCTGGTGCCCCTGGCCGGAATCGAACCAGCACTCCTTGCGGAACTCGATTTTGAGTCGAGCGCGTCTACCAGTTCCGCCACAGGGGCATTCGCCAGCTCCCGGCCGGGAAAACGGCCAGGGGTTGCGAAGCGCCGCGGACTATAGCGGCCGGCCCGTCACGGTCAACCCGCGCGGATGTGATTGTCCCGCGCCTCGACAGCGGTATTTTCGCGCGATACGACCCGGATCGAGTATGAAGCAGAGCCATGACCCGCCCTGACGATGCTCGCAGGAGGAATGCCGTGACGACCGCCACCGCCCATCCGTCGCATGCTTCCGCCGCCGGCAATCCGGCGCTGAGCTCGGCCCTGGCGATTGCCGCGATTGCGGCGGCGACGCTGGCCGGCGCCTGGTTCTTCCAGCTGGTGCTGGAGATCATGCCCTGTCCGCTCTGCCTCGAGCAGCGCTATGCCTATTACCTCGCGATCCCGCTCGGCGTCGTGGTCGCGCTTGCGGCGGCCCGCGGCGCCCCGCGGTGGTTGCTGCTTGCAGGGCTCGTGATCCTCGGCCTCGCCGCGCTCGCCAATGCCGGGCTCGGCGCCTATCACGCCGGCGTCGAATGGGGTTTTTGGCCGGGGCCGACCGATTGCACCGGACCGCTGGTGGATTTCGGCAAGGCCGGCTCGCTGCTGGATCAGCTCGACAAGGTCAAGGTGGTCCGCTGCGACGAGGTGCAGTGGCGCTTCCTCGGCATCTCGCTCGCCGGCTACAACGTGCTGATCTCGCTGCTGATGGCCGCGATCGCCGGCTGGGGCGTGGCGAAGGCGGCCAAGGTCTGACGTGAAGGCCTGACAGAACAGGCCCTGACTCAACCGATCTATTTCTTCTTTCCCGGCGCGAAGCTCGGCTGTCCGCCGCCCTTCAGGCTGGGGGCCGCGGCGATCACCTTGACCTTCTCCTTCTTGGGCTTCTTGGCTTCCCGGTTGCTGCGTCGCTCGCCTTTGGACATGACGGTCTCCATTGTGCTTATCGAGAGGATCGGATCGATCCGCCAAAGCTTGGCCGTTGGGGGGCAGGCTCTGACGTCGACGTGGATTTGCCTGTGCGAAGCAATGGCGGCTTCGCGAAAACGCGTGAGGTGTGGAGGAGAGCCGCTGCGATCACACCAAAGCAGGCAGCAGCGGAACGACGATGGATGCCACGATCCATTCGGCCAGCCGAAAATTGCCGCAAGAGATGCTTCCTGTTCATTGCGGCGGCAGCGCGCGCGGCCCTCAGTCACCGGCCGATGCCGTGGGGACACGCGATGATCATCGAGCGTAGGCCGATGTCACCCAAATAGCGAGCGCGAAAGTATCCGGCGGCGCTGCGGCAACAACGCACAGCACGCAATGGCAAGCGTCCCGTCGCTCTGGTCCCGGCAACACAGCCGGAAAAGCCCAGAAAGCTGTGGCTATTGCGGCCGAAGGGGCGCATGCTCGCCGTGGGGTCGCACTGCCGCAAGACGTTTCGCAAGAGGCCGGCCCGTGACCATCCGCTCACAACGTGAAGTCGTCACCTTCCGGCATCCATTCCGGATTAGAGGCATCGATCGTGAATTGCCTGCAGGGGCCTATGAGGTGATTACCGACGAAGAGGCGATCGAAGGGCTCTCATTCGCGGCGTTCCGCCGTGTCGCCACGATGATCATCGTGCCGGCACAAGGCTCGCGCGGACTGGCGACGGAGATGGTGTCGATCGGCTCGGTCGATCTCGCGGACGCCCAGCGTATCGACGCGAGCACATCCAATGACTGACGAGCCGCTCGACCTCGATCGCCACCGCGGCATGGCGGCGCAGAAGGCCACCGATATTCGCCGTGCGCTGGCGGAAATCGAGACCCACGCGAGGGATCTGCGCGAACGTCAGGCCGCGCTTGAAACCGGACTGCTGGCGGCACCCGCGACGTCGTGGCCGGAGGTCGCCGCCAAGGCGCGCTACGTCCTGAATCTGTACGCAGCGAGCCTGCCGCCGGAGGATACAAGGCATCGCGATCTGGTCACGGCAATTCTCGAGGATTTTGTCCGGCTCACCGAGCCGCGATAAGCCAGGACCACTGCGCGGCTTTGAAGGAACCGGTCACATGACGCTTAGGCAGGGTCGCTTCATCAGCTACGAGTACGACAGGATGGTCGTGCTGTTTTCGATGCACGACGACCAGAAGGAGATCCATTGCGCGATCTCGACCTCCGCCATGGATGAATTGGAAGGTGGAGCGCTCGGGCGCGCGGGCCACCGCGAGACCCAGTTCATGCGCCTGCGCGAGCGCATCGAAGCCTGCGCCGACGGCAAGTACCAGGCGAAGGAGTTCGAGGGAGCGCCGCCCGGGATCGTCCTGCGCAGCATCGATTTCCGGAAGCAACGATAGCGGCTTCCCTGTGCGAAGGCCCTGACGCAGGTCAGGTGTTTCAAGGTGGAGGCTATCCCGCCGTCACCGTCCCCGACTTTGCGCGACAGACGAGCCTATGCTGATCAACGTGCGCCGCGTCCCCGTTGAGTTGTTGCTGTTGGCCAATGAGACGCTGATGCGCCTCAAGAGCCGGCGCAATCTCATCGCCACGTTGATGAGCGAGCAGCGCCCGAGATACGCGATCGCCGAGATACATGGTGCGAGCTGCCGGCTGGCCGCGTTATGGCGCGCAGTCGCGAGCGAGCGGCTCGAGGAATGGAACGAAGCCCAGCCCGATTCGGTCTATGCCCGGATCACCGGGCCCTTGTGGCGCGCTGCAGCGGCTGCGAAGCTGCAAACCGACCGGGACGAAGAGCTGTGGTTCGATCCCGTGGAGCTGACGGCGTTGGCGCGATCGTTCCGCGATCAGCCGAATCAGTCGACGGCCGAGGCATGATCGGGATTGGCGCTGCAGGGTGGGTAGAGCGTCGCGAAACCCGCCAGGCTTCCACGGTTAAAGCCCGTCCGCCTCTCAATCCGTCATGCTGAGGAGGCCGCGTTTGCGGCCGTCTCGAAGCATGCACGGCCACCAGCCGGGCCGTTCATCCTTCGAGGCTCGCCCAGCGGTGCAAGTGCACCGCAAGGCTCGCACCTCCAGCGACAACGGCGAAGCCGTTGCGCGGGGATGACGGTTGGTAGGTCAATCGTCGACGTCGTCCTGCGGCCGTCCGAACAGATGGATGATGCCCGGGGTCGAGATGGTGACGAACAGGAAGCGCGACAGATGGTGCGCGCCGACGAAGATCGGGTCGATGTGCAGCGTCAGCGCCAGCGCCAGCATCGCATCCATCGCGCCGGGCGCGAACGCGACCACGACGTCGGAGAGCCGGACATGGGTGGTGAAGCCGATCACTGCGACGAACACCGCGGAGATCAGAATCGCGATCGCGAACGAGCCGAGCCCGGCATTGACGTGGCTCAGCAGGGTCGAGGTCTTCATCCGCGCGAAGCGGGTGCCGATCAGCGCGCCGATGCCGACCAGTGCGACGTTGCGGATCCAGGGCGGCAGGCCGCCATCGACCAGCCCGGAGCCATGCAGCAGGCTGGAGGCGAGCATCGCGCCGAACATCCAGCTCGCCGGAAACTTGACCCAGCGCAGCAGCAGCGAAACGCCGATCGACCCGGCGACCAGCGCGGCAAGTCCGAGCGGTGAGGCGACCGAGGTCGGCAGTGACGGCGGTGCGCCGTGCGTCACCCCGGTCAGCGCCAGCACCAGCGGCAGCGCCGCGGTCAGGATGATCACGCGCATGGTCTGCACCACGGCGATCGCCGCGACGTCGGCGCCTTTTTCCGCGGCCAGGATCGTGATCTGCGACAGCGCGCCGGGGCTGCCGGCGAGGAAGGCCGAGGTCTGGTCCCAGCCATGGACGCGCTGCAGATAGAGGCTCGAGCCGAAGGTCGAGCAGAACGTCGCCAGCGCCAAGAGGCCGATGGTGAGCGGATAGGAACTCATATGCTGCAGCAATTGCTGCGACATCAGCGAGCCCAGCGAAATGCCGAGCAGCAGCAGCACCGACTGCGTCAGCACCGGCGGCACCGCGAGCGGCCGCCCCATCAGCGCGGCGATCGCAACCGCAGCCATCGCCCCCGAGATCAGGCCGCCCGGCAATTCTGCCCACAAAAACAGCAAGCCGCCGGCGGCGCCGATGACGAGTGTCTCGAGCCCGTTCAGAACTTTGCTGCGGTCGGGAATGGCCGTTGCCATCGAAGCGCGGATCAGGGTCACGCCGCCTTATGGCAAATTCGCAACCACGGGACAAATGCATCTCGCGATTGCAGCATTGCGCCGGAAAACGCGGGCGCCTCGCCTGGCGCACATATTTTCACCCGCTCGCAAACGGGCCGGGGATCAAGACCACTATCCCCACAAACTCGTCATGCCCGGGCTTGTCCTGGGCGTTTTGACGCGAAAGAAAGACGTGGATGGCCGGGACAAGCCCGGCCATGACGGTACGGGAAAGTCCGCAATTTACTTCGTGGCCGCCGGGGCGGCGGCGGGCGCTGCCGACTTGTCGCCGGCTTCCTTGATGCACGCCTTGCGAAACTTCTTGCGCTCCTTGCCCTTCAGGCCCTTCTCGTCGGCCTGCTTCGAGCAATCAAGCGAGGCGGCGCTGCGCGGCTTGGCTTCCTTCGGCGCCTTGGCCTGGGCCGCGGGAGCGGCGTCCTTGGCGGCAGGCGCGGCGGTTTGCGCGAAGGCGCCGCCCATCAGCAGCAGGGAGGCAAGGGCGGTTGCGGTCGCGAACGTCGAAATCTTCGTCATGAAGGCACCTCGTGAGGAAAGGAGGCCGAAACGTTGCGCGGCGATGCTGAACCGTGGATGAACGTGCGGCGGTCCTGCCGCCACAATATTTTGACGGGGAGGCGCGTCCGCGCGTTGTCGCAAGTCGGGGTTGCGCTAGGATAATGGTCTTATGCCAATGCCCCCAAAGGGAGACCAGGGATGACCATTCAAACCAGATTGTTGTGTGTGATTGCGGTGTCGGGCTTTGCAGCCTTTGCGGCGAGCGCACCGGCGCAGGCCCTGACCGCGCAGGAATGCAGCGCCAAGTACCAGGCGGCCAAGACAGCCGGCACCCTCGCCGGCCAGAAGTGGAATGATTTCCGCAAGGCTCAATGCGGCGCTGACGCGACCCCGGCCGCAGCGCCCGCCGCTCCGCCGCCCGCTGCCGCCGCGCCCCCTCCGGCCGCGCCGAAGGAAGCCAAGAAGGAAGCCGCTCCCGCCGCAGCCCCGGCGCTGCCGGCAGGTCCGGCCGTGTTTCCGAACGCCATCGATCCCAAATATGCCAAGGAGTCCGAAGGCAAGGGACGCATGCACACCTGCGTCGACCAGTACAACGCCAACAAGACCACGGGCGGCAATGGCGGCCTGAAGTGGATCCAGAAGGGCGGCGGCTATTACAGCGAATGCAACAAGCGCCTGAAGGGCGCCTGAGGCCAGCCACATCTGTCATCGCCCGCGCAGGCGGGCGATCCAGTACGCCGCGGCGTCTCGGCTCAAGCATTGGCGTCTCTGGAATACTGGATCACCCGCATGCGCGGGTGATGACACCGATGGTGAGGCAAGACACTCGATGTGGGAGCGGCCGGCGCGAGCTGGCCGCTCTTCTGTTGGCTCCAGATCTACTGGTCGTCCGTGAGCAGCTTGTCCGCCGACTGCGCCAGCAGTTGCGCGCGCTTGCGCGGGCCGCGCTCGAGAAACAGCAGGCTCTGGCCGAAGATGAAGCAGTAGAACAGGAAGGCCTGCGCATCGGCCTCCTCGGCCGCTAGGCCGGTGGCGCGATAGAGCTGGCCGACATTCTTCAGCCGCGCGGCGTCGACGCTCGCGGCGGCAGTGGCCGCCGCCTCGTCGGTGCGCGCCCATTGCCGGATCGCGAGCTCGACCGCCATCGCTTCGGTGTTCATGCGCTCCGAATAGAGCGTGATGATCGCCTTCAGCCGCTCGCGCGCGCTCGCGCCGTCGAGCGCGGTCTGCTTCTCGATCGCGGCGATGCGGCCGTCGCGCCAGCGCGTCAGCATGGCCTCGAGCAGCGCGGCACGGTCCCGAAAGCGGCGGTAGAAGCCGCCCTTGGTGACGCCGAGATTCTTCGCCAGCACCTCGACCCGCACACCGTCGACGCCGCTATGCGCGAGTTCGGCGAAGCCGGCCGCGACCCAGACATCGCCCTTGGTTTCAGTCATGTGATCTCCGCAGACCCCTCTGATACGGTACCGTATTGTTAGCCTGCTTCCTCCTTGATACGCTACCGTATCAAACAATAAGGGAGAGTACGATGGAGGGCGAGGCGACCTACCGCGGCGCGGTCTATCCGTGGCATTGCGACCACATAGGCCACATGAACGTGATGTGGTATGTCGGCAAGTTCGACGAGGCGAACTGGAACATGTTCGCGCGGATCGGGCTGACGCCGACCTATCTGCGCGAATCCGGCTGCGGCATGGCCGCCGTGCAGCAGACCATCTCCTACAAGCGCGAGCTGCTCGCCGGTGACATCATCGAGGTCAAGAGCCGGCTGATCGAATTCCGCGACAAATCGATCCGCTTCCTGCATGAGATGCGCAACGCGGAGACCGGCGAGGTCGTCGCGACCTGCGAGATCGCGGCCGTGCATATCGACCGCGCGGCGCGCAAATCGGTGCCGTTCGCGCCGGCGATCCGCTACGCCGCGATGCCGCACCTCGTGCCCGCAGAACCTGCGATCGCGTGACCGCCATGCCGCGTTTCGAACCGAAGAATCCCGACTATCGCGCAGTCGCGACCGCGACATTCGGGCGCCAGCGCGCGATGCAGACGCTCGGCATCTCGATCGCGCGCATCGAGCCCGGCGAGGTCGATCTCGCAATGCCCTATGCGCCGGAGTTCTGCCAGCAGAACGGCTTTGTGCATGCCGGCATCATCACTGCTGGCCTCGACAATGCCTGCGGGATCGCCGCCTTCACGCTGATGCCCGACGGCTCCGACATCCTCACCGTGGAGTTCAAGACCAACCTTCTGGCGCCGGCCCGCGGCGAGCGGTTCGTGTTCTGCGGCGTCGTGGTCAAGCCCGGCCGTACGCTGACCGTCTGCGACGGCAGGGCTTACGCGGTGCAGGACGGCGTCGAAACGCTGATCGCGACCATGAGCGGAACGCTGATGGCGTTGCAGCGGCGGGCGTAAGTTTGCGCTACCGACTTTTCCGTCCTTCGGGCGCAATCTATCACCGTCACCCTGAGGAGCCGCGCTTGCGCGGCGTCTCGAAGGGTCGACGGCCCCACTCTCGGCGAAGAAGCAACGTGTGGCAACATCCGGGCCGTGCATCCTTCGGGGCTCGCCCAGCGGCGCAAGTGCGCCGCAAGGCTCGCACCTCAGGATGACGGTGCTTGGGGAGACGCATTGACAAGCTCCCGCCACAACGACCTGATACGCGGATGCTTCACGTGAGCGTCTCGTCATGATCGCCAGCCTCAGCCTGATCCTGCTCTGTCAGCTGGTCGGCGAGGTCGCCGTGCGGGCGCTTGGCGTGCCGGTGCCGGGGCCGGTGGTCGGGCTGGTGTTCCTGCTGTTGCTGCTATTGGCGCGCGACCGCTTTCCGGCGCTGGCGCGCGGGCCGCTCGGCGATGACGGCGTCGAGAGTGCGAGCCGCGCCATGCTGGCCAATCTTTCGCTGCTGTTCGTTCCGGCCGGCGTCGGCGTGGTGCAGAAGCTCGATCTGCTCGCCGAGCACGGCATCGCGATCCTGGTGATCCTCGCGGTTTCGGTCATCGTGACGCTGCTGGCGACGGTCGCGACCTTCGTTGCGGCGAGCAGTCTGCTGCCGCGCGAGGAGGACAGGCCGTGAGCGATAATCCGTTCTCGCTCTGGGTCTATCTCTCGCAGTCGCCGCTGCTCTGGCTGACCGTGACGCTGCTGATCTATGCCGTGACCGATGCGGTGTCGCTGAAGACAAGGCGGCATCCGCTCGCCAATCCCGTGCTGCATTCGCTCTGGATCATCGGCGCGTTCCTGCTCGTGACGAAAACCTCCTACACCACCTATTTTGCCGGTGCGCAGTTCGTGCACTTCCTGCTCGGACCTGCGACGGTCGCGCTGGCGGTGCCGCTCTATGAGAACCGCAGGCGGGTCGCGGCCGCGATCCTGCCGATGCTGGTTGCGCTCGCGGTCGGGTCGCTCACGGCGATCGTCTCGGTGGTGCTGCTGGCGCAGGCGTTCGGGCTGCCGCGCGACATCATCCTGTCGCTGGCGCCGAAATCGGTCACCGCCGGCGTCGCGATGGGCATCAGCGAATCGCTGCATGCCGATCCGTCGTTGACGGCGGTGTCGGTGATCCTCACCGGCATCATGGGGGCGATCATCGTCACCCCGTTGATGAACTTCACCGGGATTACCGACTTCCGCGGCCGCGGCTTTGCCGCCGGCATCGCCGCCCATGGCATCGGCACCGCGCGGGCCTTCCAGGTCGACGAGGTCGCCGGCGTCTTTGCCGGGATCGCGATGAGCCTGAACGCGCTGGTCACCTCGCTGCTGGTGCCGCTCGCGGTGACCTATCTGGTGCGCTGACCTCGGGTGCAGGGCAGTTTTGTGCTGTTGGGATGGCGCTCGGCAGCAAATCCTTCTAGGGTCGCGGCCTCAAACGTGAGTCTGTTCCCCTTGGTGTTCTCCGCAACTCAAAGCGTGCTTGGGCTGGCATCGGGCCTGCTGGTCGGCTTTTCGCTTGGCCTGGTCGGCGGCGGCGGGTCGATCCTTGCCGTGCCGCTGATGGTCTATGTGGTCGGCGTGCCCGAGCCGCATGTCGCGATCGGCACCTCGGCGATCGCGGTCGCCGCCAATGCCGCGATCAACCTCTCCAACCACGCCCGCGGCGGCACCGTGATCTGGTCCTGCGCGCTGGTGTTCGCGCTGTCGGGCATGTGCGGGGCCTTCGGCGGCTCGATCCTCGGCAAGATGCTGGAGGGGCAGAAGCTGCTCGCGTTGTTCTCGCTGGTGATGCTGGCGATTGCGGGCCTGATGCTGAAGACCCGCGCGCGGGTCGGAGTGACCGACGTCAAGATCTCGATGTCCAACATGCCCGCGATCATCGGCCTCGGGCTGACGACCGGAACCATGTCCGGCTTCTTTGGCATCGGCGGCGGCTTCCTGATCGTGCCGGCCCTGATGCTGGCGACCGGTATGCCGATCATGAACGCGGTCAGTTCCTCGCTGGTCGCCGTCACCGCCTTCGGCATGACCACGGCGTTGAGCTATGCGTGGTCCGGGCTGGTGTCGTGGGGGCTGGCGGGGCTATTCGTCGCCGGCGGCGTCGCAGGCGGCCTGATGGGCACACGCAGCGCCCGGCACCTGTCGGAGCGGCGCGGCGCGCTTAATATCGTGTTTGCGACTGTGATTATCGTGGTGGCGATCTATATGCTGCTGCGTAACATCAATGTGTCCTGAACGTAGAAGGGCGAAGTGCCCTTGCGAAAGCCAGCCATGAACCATCTGACGAAATCGCCTCTGACCAACGCCGGTGCCACCCGCCGCGGCGCGCTCGGCCTGCTCGGTGCCGGCATCGCGCTGTTGGCCGCAGGCGGCGCGCGCGCCGAGGACGACAACGTTCTGACCGAGGCGCAGGTGTTGCGCGATCCGGATATCCCGGTGATCGGCAACCCCAAGGGCGACATCACCATCGTCGAATGGTTCGATTACAACTGCCCGTATTGCCGCAAGCTCGCGCCGGAACTGCGTCAGGTGGTGCAGGACGACGGCAAGGTCCGCCTCGTGCTGAAGGACTGGCCGATCCTCGGGCCGGTCTCCAAGGTCGCGTCGCGGATGGCGCTGGCGGCAAAATACCAGGATAAGTTCGAGGCTGCGCATGAGGCGATGATCTCGGTCAATTCGCGCATCACCGAGCCGCGCATCGCCGAATTGCTCTCGGGCGCCGGCCTCGACATGGACCGGCTCAAGAAGGATCTCGACGCCAACGCCAAGGCGATCGATGCGATCCTGGCGCGCAACAACGAGCAGGCGCTGGCGTTCGGCTTCAACGGCACGCCCTCGTTCATCGTCGGCAAGTATCGCGTGCCGGGCGTGCTCAGCATGGATCAGTTCGAGCAGGTGATCGCCGACGCCCGCAAGGCCAATATGGGCCGCAACAACGAAAAGAACTTGTAACGCCTCATCCGAGGAGCTTGGTAAGACGTTCGCTAGAAACAATCATGGCCTCTCCGGCGCCGGAGAGGCCATTTGCTTTTGTGCTGGTTTGAAATCAACCGTTACTTCTCGGCGACCTTGGTCCACTGCTCACGGACACGCGTCTTCAACAGATTCCAGTCATGGGCCGCGACGTCCCAATTGACGATGGTGCGCGTGTCCCGCGCGACCTCGCCATTGGCCACGCTCGACGTCCGCGCCGAATCGTAGACATAGACGCCGCATATCAACAGCAGCGCACCCAAAATCATGCCGAAAAACGTCCGCATCGCTTAATCCCTCCGGTGTCGGAAGGATAACGTCGTGGGGCTCGGTGTGGTTCCGGCGATCAATCAACTGCGCCCAAACACCCGCATCACATAATCGATGAACACGCGAACCCGCGGCGAAAGCTGGCGGTTGCGCGGATAGAGCAGGGATACCGGCACCGACGGCGGCGGACATTGCTGCAGCACCGGCACCAGCGTGCCGTTGGCGAGATCGGTTTCGGCGTGGAAGCGCGGCACCTGCACGAGGCCGAGGCCGAGTTTGGCGCTCGCCAGATAACTTTCGGGGCCGGTCACCGACATCGGCGCGGGCAGTGGAAATTGTTTGAGTGCGCCGTCGATCACGAACTCCATTGGCCGCACGCGTCCCGTCGTCAGCGAGCGAATGCCGATCATGCGATGGCCGTCGAGCGCGAACGGATCGGTCGGCATGCCGAAGCGCGCGAAGTAATCCGGCGTGGCGCAGGTCAGCCGCTCCAGCATCGTCACCCGCCGCGCGATCATGTCGCTGTCGGGCAATTGGCCGAAGCGCAGCACGCAGTCGACGCCTTCGCGGATCAGATCGACCCAGCGATCGCTCTCGCTCATGTTGATTTCGATGTCGGGATACTCAGCGAGGAAGCCCGGCAGGTTCGGCAGCAGGAAGTGCCGTGCCAGCGTGCGCTGCACCTCGAGCCGCAACAGCCCCTTCGGCCGCGCGCCGCCGAACGCGCCCTCGGCGTCTTCGAGGTCAGAGATCAGCGACAGGCAGCGGCGGTAATGCGCCTCGCCGTCGAGCGTCGGCCGGACCGTGCGCGTGGTGCGCTCGAGCAGCCGCACGCCGAGCCGCGCCTCCAGCCCCTTCACCGCGTCCGTCACCGTCGAGCGCGGCAGGCCGAGGTCGTCGGCGGCCAGCGAGAAGCTGCGCCGTTCCACCACCCGGGTGAACACCCGCATCGCGTCGAAGCGGTCCATCTATTGTCCGAAAATAACGAATAGTGATGTCAGAATATGCATGATTATCCGGCTAGCGACAAGGAATAGCGTCCTCCCATCGAACGCGGCTCGGCCGCACAACCAGATGGGAGACTGAAAATGACCAACCAAGCCAACAAGGTAGCTCTGGTGACGGGTGCCTCGCGCGGAATCGGCGCGGCGGTTGCCGAGCGCCTCGCCAGGGACGGCTTCACCGTCGTCATCAACTACGCCGGCGACGCCAAGCCCGCCCGGGCGGTCGCCGACCGGATCGAGGCCGCCGGCGGCCGGGCGCTGACGGCCAAGGCCGATGTCAGCGATGCCAACGCGGTGCGCGGCATGTTCGACGCGGCGGAAGCGGCGTTCGGCGGCGTCGATGTGCTGGTCAACAATGCCGGCATCATGAAGCTCGGCAAGATCGCCGACAGCGACGATGCCGCCTTCGACCAGCAGGTCGCGGTCAATCTGAAGGGCAGCTTCAACACCATGCGCGAGGCGGCGCGCCGGCTGCGCGACGGCGGACGCATCGTCAACTTCTCGACCAGCGTCGTCGGCACCAGGCTCGAGACCTACGGCATCTATGTCGCGACCAAGGCGGCGATCGAGTCACTGACCGCGATCCTGTCGAAGGAATTGCGCGGCCGCGGCATCACCGTGAATGCGGTCGCGCCCGGCCCGACCGCGACCGACCTGTTCCTGCACGGCAAGTCGGACGAACTGATCGACCGCTTCGCCAAGATGGTGCCGCTGGAGCGGCTCGGCACGCCCGACGACATCGCCAACGCAGTGTCGTTCCTGGTTGGTCCCGACGGCTCCTGGATCAACGGCCAGACGCTGCGCGCCAATGGCGGCCTGGTCTGACGCTTTCACACCTTCAACCCAACGCTCATTCAACCCGACTTCACAGGGATAAGTGTCATGAAACAGGTCATCGTCATCACCGGCGCATCGAGCGGCTTCGGCCGCCTCACCGCCAACGCGCTCGCCAGGGCCGGCCATATTGTCTACGCCTCGATGCGCCACACCACCGGCCGCAACGCTGCCGCGGTCGCCGATATCGAGGAATTCGCCAGGGACAACAATGTCGATCTGCGCGCGCTCGAGCTCGATGTCGGCTCGCAGGCCTCGGTTGATGCGGCGATCGCGCAAATCGTCGCCGAGGAAGGTCGCCTTGACGTCGTCATGCACAATGCCGGCCACATGGTGTTCGGCCCGGCGGAGGCGTTCACGCCCGAGCAGCTCGCCGAGCTCTACGACGTCAACGTGCTCTCGACCCAGCGCGTCAACCGCGCGGCGCTGCCGCAGTTGCGCAAGCAGGGCAAGGGGCTTGTGGTCTGGGTGTCGAGCAGCAGCTCGGCCGGCGGCACGCCGCCCTATCTCGCGCCGTATTTCGCGGCGAAGGCCGGCATGGATGCAATGGCCGTGATCTATGCCCGCGAGCTCACGCGCTGGGGCATCGAGACCTCGATCATCGTGCCCGGCGCCTTCACCGGCGGCACCAACCACTTCGCGCATTCCGGCCGTCCCGCCGACCAGGCGCGCGCGTGGCCGAATATGAAGCGGGTCCCTATGCCGGCTTCGGCGAGGAGATCATGAAGGCGTTCGCGGCGATCGTGCCCGAGGATGCAGACGCCTCATCGGTTGCCGATGCGATCGTCAGCGTCGTCGACACGCCGTTCGGCAAGCGGCCGTTCCGCGTCCACATCGATCCGACCCAGGACGGTGCCGAGGTTGCCTTCGGCGTGATCGACCGCGTCCGCAACGAGATGCTGCACCGGGTCGGCTTCTCCGACCTGCTCAAGCCGCGGGTGAATGAGTAACTCGACGCGCTCCCTCCACGTCATTGCGAGGAGCGATAGCGACGAAGAAATCCATGCCTCCGCTTGTGGCGCGATGGATTGCTTCGCTTCGCTCGCAATGACGGGGATACAGTTCCCTACGCGCCGTCGGCGCGATCGCCGTTCAGCCACCGGAAGATCTCCGCATTGATCTCACGCGGATAGGTGTGACTGAGATCATCGATCTCGCGATAGGTGACCTTGGCGCCGGCGGCCGACAGCAATCCCTGGGTCTGCCGTGCGGTCTGCACCGGGAACATCCAGTCAAGCCGGCCATGGGTGATGAAGATCGGCAAGCCGCGCAGCCGATCCGCATCGGCCATCTCGGCCATCAGCGGATGGAAGGTTGCCGCGACCGGCGCAAGATGCGTGAAGCGCGAGGCGCCGTCGAGCCCGCTGACATAGCTGAAGGTGCCGCCGTCGCTCATCCCGGTCAGCAGCATGCGCGTCTCGTCGATGCGCCAGCGTTCGCGCACCTGGTCGATGATGCGGTTGAGGTTCGGCGTGTCGGTGTCGTCGCCCATCAGCGCCCAGGTCTGGCCGGTCGCGGTCGGCGCCACCAGGATGGCGCCGCGGCTGCGCGCGTCGCGCAGCCAGCTCCACAGGAAGCCGCGGCCGTTGCCGCTGCCGCCATGCAGCGCCATCACCAGCGGCCAGGTGCGATCGGGCGCGTAATATTCCGGCACATACATCGAGAAGCCGCCGCGGCTGCCCGGTTCGTTGCGCTCATGGAAAATGCCGGTGTTCTCGTTTGGCGTGGCAGCGAGCCTGGCCTGCAGATCGGCATTCTCGCGCAAGTCGGGCGCGAGGAAGAAGTGGCTTACCGGCGGCAACTCCGTCAAGGGATAGAGTGCCTCCTGCGCCCGCGGCAGATAGCGCAGCGCGCGGAACACGCTGACCAGATCGCCTTCGCCATTCTGCACCGCGCGCAGGCCCGCGTAGCCCGCGAGCGCCGCATCGATCGCAGCTTCAAGTGCGGTCTTGATGTGGTCGAATCTCTCCGGCCATCCGGCGAGAAGCGGCCGCACCGCCTGCAAGGCCTCGTCGGGCTCGCCCGCGATCTGCATCACGCGATCGAAGTCCGGCGGGTTGAGATTGCGCGCGACAAAGGACAGCGATTCCAGCGTCTGCAACAGCGGCGGCAGCACGGCCACGATGTTATCAACCACGGCCTCGCTCATCGCCGCTGCCTCTTTCTTTTTGCTCTAGTGCAGCCGCGGCGCCTTCAGCAGCTTCATGCGGTCGATCGAGGTCAGCGTCACGTCGAAGGTGACGCCTTCGTGGTAGACGGTCAGCGGCACGTCGACGCCGGCCGTGCCGAGCGACCAGAGCTTGCGGTAGAAGCCGGTCTGGCTCGTCACCTTGTCGCCGTCGACCGCGATGATGACATCGCCGGTCTTCAGCTCGGCGCGCGCCGCCGGACCCTTGCTGGCAATGCCGGCCACCACGAGGCGGTTGTCGATCTCGGTCGTGTACATGCCGAGCCACGGCCGCGACGGCTTGTTGACGCGGCCGAACTTGCGCAAATCGTCGAGCACCGGATTGAGCAGATCGATCGGCACGATCATGTTGACATGCTCGGCGCGGCCCGAGCGCTCGCGTTCGAGCTGCAGCGAGCCGATGCCGATCAGCTCACCGGAATTGTTGATCAGTCCGGTGCCGCCCCAGTTCGGATGCGACGGGTAGGTGAAGAGCGCCTCGTCGAGCAGGTACTCCCAATAGCCCGCGAATTCCTGCTTCGCCACGATCTGGCTCGCGACCGAGCGGGTGCGGCCGCCGGCGCCGCCGACCACGACACTGTCGCCGACCCGCGTTGCCGCCGACCGGCCGATCGGCAGCGGAGCGAGATCGAGCCGGCCGAGCGCCTGCACCAGGCCGAAGCCGGATTCGAAATCGAAACCGAGCGCGTGGCCCTCGACGACCCGGCCGTCGCCGAGATGCAGCCACACCGTTGCGGCCTCGGTGATCAGGTAACCGATCGTCAGCACCAGCCCGTCGTCGATCAGCACGCCATTGCCGGCGCGCTCGGTGCCGAGCGTCTCGGCGCTGAAGGCGTCAGGCGGAATGATCGAATGCAGGCCGACCACACTCGTCAGCGCGCGATCGAGATCGAAGCGGTAATCTTCGGGGCGAGGCTGAAAGGCCGGTGGCACTTTCCATTCGGTGGTGGAGGGCATGTAGGTCTCCGCAGGGGCGCAAATGCGTCGTCGATAACGCCGTGCGAGGCGAAAAGATCACGGTCCGGACTGTCGTCCGCTTCCGTGATATATAACAGTCAATTGGCGGATGATCGAGATGCCAGATCGGGCACGCCGCTGCCCGCGCGTTCAGCATCGGGTTCAGCCGCGCCACTCCCGGAAATCGCGCCGCACCTTGGCCTCGGCGATTTCGGCGGCGGCATCGAGCCAGTTGCGCTGTTTCCGCTGCCGCCGCTTGAGGTCTTCCCGCAACCGGCTGACCCGGGATGTGCCGGCTGCATGGATCGATGCAAGATCATAAGCCATCGCCTTGATCAGCTTGCGTTGCAGTTTCCGTCCGGCATCCTCGCCGAGCTCGATCTTGTGGGAATCGGCGGCGATGCGGCGCAGGATGAAGCCGTGACGAGGACGCAGGAATGGATCCGGCGCCCGGTACCGTCCGGTTGCCAGTGCCATGAAGTGAGGCGCGCTGCGGGCGCGGCTGCCATGCGCCCAGCTCCATGCCGACGGCACCAGCGCCTTCGCCTCGCGAACGACCTGGCCGCCGCGCCAATAGGCAATCGCCGCATAGCGCGGCCGTCCGAGGCCGCCGCCACCCTTGCGCAGGATGCGGCACAGCCGAATGCTGTTGCGCGCGACATCGCGCGGCAGGCTCGCGCGCAGCGCTGCGGCGATCTTCGGCGGCGGCGCTGCGGTCGGATAATCTGCGACGTCTTTCCAGAATTTCTTCACCTTCGCCTCATCCGGTTCGGCGTAGGGCCTGAGCCACGCCTGGCCTTCGAACAACAGCGCTGGTTGCGGATCGTCGAGCCCTTCGCGGTAGCCGTCGAGCAGCGCGGCAGCCGCCTCGCTTGCGCTGATCGCCGGGCGCGGCGCGAGCCGGATGCTGGTCGCAAGCCGCACCAGGTCGAGCACATAGGGCATCACGGCGGCCTCGTCGAAATTGTTGACGCCCCACACCAGGCGTCCGTCGGCATCGCGCCAGGTGCCGAAATTCTCCAGATGCAGATCGCCGACCGAGAGCACCGCGGGCGCATCCATCAGATCCGGGCACCAGTCGCCGATCTTGCGCGCCCAGCGGAAATAGGTCGCACGCAGGAAGATGAACGCGCTCTTGCGCATCCGGTGGTGCTTGTAGACGATGTCGGATTTGACGACGTCGCACTGTTCGGCGAGCCAGGCCTCGAACGCCTTGTTGTCACTGCGAAACGACATGGGACTACCTGCCACGGTTAGCGGCGCCTGCCGATCCGTGATGCTACCTCAGAATGTAGTATAGTGAAATGTTTCTCAAACCGAGTTTGCTGAAACCCCCTCTCCCGGTTCTTCACGGGGAGAGGGTTGGGGTGAGGGCTGCTTCCGCCACCTGTGAACGCCGTGAGACCTGTACCCCCTCACCCGGAACGCGTCTCACGATGCGTCATAGCCGAAGCGCCGCTTCGGCGTTCTCGAACGACGGCCGCCAACGGCGGCCTACGCCTCTCCCCGCAAGCGGGGCGAGGTAAGCCAAGGCGCTACTCCGTTTTCGCCGATGCGCGCGCTGGCATGATGCGGAAGGCGCGGTTCTCCTTGATCCAGGCGGCGCGCTCGTCGCGCAGCATGGTGCGGCGGACCTTGCCGGAATCATCGCGCGACGTCGTTGCCGTCCTCGCCGATGATGCGGAGCTTCGCGGTCTCGCCGATCTTGCCGACCGAACCCTTGTGCGCCATCCACTCGACGCCGGAGATCACGCAGGCGCCCTGCCGCTCGGTGCCGCCATAGAGCTCCCAGACCCGCTCCGGGCCGAGCCACTCGATCCACTTCTCCTTCAGCCAGGGCGGCATCGGCGCTGCCATGTGAAATACGATCTGCAGGCTGGAGACGTCGTAGCGGTTGCGCACTTCCTCTGGCAGCGCCCAGATCCGGTGCATCATGGTCGGCACGAAGTTGACCCATTGCACGCGCTCGCGCTCGATCAGCCGCAGCGTCTCCTCGGCGTCGAACTTCACCATGCCGGTCAGCCGCCCGCCGCCGAACAGCGCGGAATGCGACAGGATGAACGGCGCGTTGTGATAGAGCGGCCCCGGATTGAGCAGCGACGCCTCAAACGGAATCCCGAGCAGCGGCGGCGTCGTGGTATCGATCACGGCGGGGTTGTGATCGAGGATCACCTTCGGCCGTCCGGTCGAGCCGCCGCTCGTCATCGCCTTCCAGTAGCGCGCAACCGGCGCATCGAGCGGCTCCTCGGAGAATCCTTCAGGCACGAAATTCACCGGCAGAGAATTCGGCGCATTCCAGTCGGCCTCGCCGCCGACCACCAGCGACGGTTTCAGGATCTCGAGCACCGCGGCGGCTTCGCCGCGCGGCAGCCGCCACGACAGCGAGGTCGGCGTCGCGCCGCATTTCCACACCGCAAAGGAGGTCTCGAAGAACGCGTTGCTGTTGGGCAGCCCGATCGCAACGAAGTCGCCGGGCTTGACGCCCTTGGCGGCGAACGCCCGCGCCCGCGCATTGGCGCGGCGCTCGAGCTCGAGCCAGGTCAGCGCTTCAGCGCCGTGACTGACGGCGATCGCGTCGAGCGGCTTGCGTTCGGCATACCAGCGCGGCACGTCGGCTAAGGGGATCAGCATGGGGCGTTTCCGTCAGAAAGGGGGCGGCTTGAAGCGCTCTTGTTGCAGGGATGTGGCCAAAGCCACGGCCGCCACTTCACCAACTATGCGGTCGCCGTGTCAAGCCGACGGCCGCCGATACGGCCGGTATCATGCTGAGGGAATTGCGGAATCCCGGTTACCTAAAAGCCCCGTCAAGATTCCGGTAAAGTTCAAGCGATCGCGCTAAGCCGGACTTTACGGGGGGACGGCATGGTGGCCCGTGCGGTTGCGTGCCGGGCCTGTCGATCGACGCGCCCGGTCCCCAATGTCTTCGAGGACGACGACGATGACGAGCAATGGAGCACGGATCAAGGTCAGTCGCGAGCCGCGGCGCCAGCTCAACAATCGTGCGGCCTGGATCACGGTCGATGACGGCGCAACCGAAAGCGCCTGCGCCGTGGTCGACATCTCGCCCGGCGGCGCCAAGATCACGACCGAGGTCGAGTTCGAGGTGAAGGACCGCCTTGCGCTGACATTGCTCGCCGATCACGCCAAGCGCTATCCCTGCGAGGTGGTGTGGCGGCGCGGCAAGACCTACGGGCTCAAATTCGTGGTGGCGGAGCCTGAGCCCGCCGAGCCGGCCGCGGAACCGGCCGGCGTTATCTAGCATTCATCGACTAGTATTCGACCGGTTGCTCAGCGGAGCAAACCGCCGATCGTATCGCCGCGACCTCGGCGGCTCGCGCAAGCGCGCCTCAGCGTCCCGTTGATGCGTTGTTGCCGGTCGTGCCCATCGAGCTTCCCGGAAGGGCCGGTGCCGCACTGCCGGCGCTGCTGCCGGACGACGGCGCAACGCGCTGGCCGGTCTGGGTCGGAAGCGCGCTCCCGCCGACGCCGCCCGACGAAGTCGCACGGTCGCCTGGCCGGGGCGGCAGGGCGCTGCCGCCGCCCGTGCTCTGCGCAAGAAGCTGGGCCGGCGCGAGCACGAGGCCGGCGGCGATGATGATGGCGTGTTTGTTCCTGAGCATGCGCTACTCCGAGATCAGGCGGTGAGGCTGCTTCACTATATAGGGCCGCGACGGAGACGAGACATCCGCCTGGCCGTCAAGCAGGCCCTCAAGATTGCGTGTCAATAACGGCGGCCATGTTGGTCTCGTTCCCGGCAGCCGCGTCAACTGCGAAGCAAATATCCGTGTGGAGCGCACTTGGTGCGCGGACGTTCACGATCAGTCCCGATAGCGCAGCGCGTCGACCAGCAGGGCGAAGGCCGGTGAGGATTGCCGGCGGCTCGGATAATAGAGGTGATAGCCGGGGAATGGCGCGCACCAGTCGTCGAGCACCTGGACCAGCTGGCCCTTGGCCAGTTGCGCCTCCACCTGATCCTCGGCCACATAGGCGAGCCCCAGCCCGGCCAACGCGGCCTTGATCCGCAGCGCGGTGCTGTTGAAAATCAATTGTCCGTCGACGCGGACCTTGATCGCGCGTCCGCGTTTCTCGAATTCCCAGGCATAGATGCCGCCATGGGTCGGCAGGCGAATGTTGATGCAGGTGTGCTGTGTCAGGTCCTGCGGCCGCTTCGGTCGCTCCCGCCTCTTGAAGTAGGTGGGCGCGCCGACCACGACCATGCGGAAATCCGGCGCGATCCGCACCGCGATCATGTCCTTGGCCAGCTGTTCGCCGAGGCGAACGCCGGCGTCAAAACGCTCGGCTACGATGTTGGCGAGCCCGTTGTCGACGGTCAGCTCCACCTTGATGTCGGGATAGCGCGGCAGAAACTTTTCCAGCGCCGGCCACAGGATGGTCTCGGCCGCGTGCTCGCCGGCATTGATGCGGATGGTGCCGGCCGGTTTCTCGCGCAGGGCGTTGAGCGCGGCGAGCTCGGCCTCGATTTCCTCGAAGCGCGGACCGACGCCCTGCAGCAGCCGCTCGCCGGCCTCGGTCGGCGCGACGCTGCGCGTGGTGCGGGTCAGAAGCCGCACGCCGAGCCGTTCCTCCAGCGCGCGCATGGTGTGGCTGAGCGCCGATTGCGAGACGCCGAGCCTTGCCGCGGCGCGGGTGAAGCTGCGGTCGCGCGCGACCGCGAGGAAGGCGATCAGGTCGTTGACGTCATGCCGCGGCATTGATGAATCCAACTCATAAGTCCATCCCGATTTTTACGTCTAATGGCGCGCCTGTGCACGCCCTAAATGCCGCAGCGGCAGGTTCCAGTCCTTGATGCGGAGAGACGATATGCAGAAGCGTAAACTCGGAAACAGCAATCTGGAGGTATCGGCGATCGGCTTGGGCTGCATGGGCCTCAGCTTCGCCTATGGTCCAGCGGTCGACAAAGCGGCCGGCATCGCGCTGCTGCGCGGCGCCGTCGAGCGCGGCGTCACCTTGTTCGACACCGCGGAGGTCTACGGCCCCTTCGTCAACGAGGAACTGGTCGGCGAGGCGCTGGCGCCGTTCCGCAACGATGTCGTGATCGCGACCAAGTTCGGCTTCGATATCGGCTCCATGGCCGAGCGGCACCGCTCGTTGAACAGCCGGCCTGAGCACATCAGGGCGGTCGCGGACGCCTCGCTGAAGCGGCTGAAGACCGATGTCATCGATCTGTTCTATCAGCATCGGGTCGATCCCGCGGTGCCGATCGAGGATGTCGCCGGCACCGTGAAAGACCTGATCGCTGCCGGCAAGGTCCGGCATTTCGGTCTCTCGGAGGCCGGCGTGCAGACCATTCGCCGCGCCCATGCGGTGCAGAAGGTCACCGCATTGCAGAGCGAATATTCGATGTGGGAGCGCGGGCCGGAAGCGGAGATCCTGCCGGTGCTGGAGGAGCTCGGCATCGGCTTCGTGCCCTACAGCCCGCTCGGCCGAGGTTTTCTCACCGGCGCGATCAGCGCATCCACCACGTTTGCGAGCGACGACTTCCGCAACCTCGTGCCGCGTTTCTCGCCGAAAGCCCGCCGCGCCAACCAGGCGCTGGTCGATCAGCTCGGCCGGATCGCCGCCGGCAAGGGCGCGACACCGGCCCAGATCGCGCTGGCCTGGCTGCTCGCGCAAAAACCGTGGATCGTGCCGATCCCGGGCACCACCAAGCTCAATCGTCTCGACGAGAACATCGGCGCCGCGCGGCTCGAGCTCACGCCCGCCGATCTTGCCGAGATCGGCACGGCGCTGGCCGCGATCGAGGTGCAGGGCGCGCGATATCCGGAGCATTTGCAGCAGATGGTCGGCCGGTGAGGGGACGTTTGTTCGTCAAGTCGCGCTCGCGCTTCACATACCGCGGAATGACGGTGAGGCGTGGAATGATGGTGAGGTGAGCACACCTCTCAGGCTCCCTCTCCCACGCAACCGGAGTTTACCCCGGTTGCGCATCATTGATTTGCGCAAGTCGGGCAGGCCCGACTTGCGATGGGAGAGGGTGAGGAGAGGGGTGGCCCCGGGCTGAACTGTTCGATGAGCGCATTGCCCTCGCAAAATTTCGTTTGCTTATCGCCGTGACAGACCCGGAGAGCGTACGTCGTGTGGCACCCCTCTCCCTGACCCTCTCCCACAAGGGGAGAGGGAACCCTGCCGCCGGTGGCTGCCTCACGCGCGCGTGCTACTGAGTTGCCCGACGGGGCAAGCCCCCGCAGCAAAAACATTTCGCTTTATCAGAAATATAACTCGGTGTATGGTTCGCCCGTCTCACCCGATCGAGGGGCGCTTCGCGGTCGTCACGAACGCGGTGTGGGATGCGGTGGACGCCGAGCGTGTGACTGACGAGAACACGCAAGGCGGACGGTGAAGTCGTGTGGTCCTGACGCCCTAGCGGCAGGTGTCTCGTCGCAACACGCGAAGGCGTGATGCGAGGGCGGTGACAAACAAGCCCAGTCTCGCCGGGGAGAGCACGAAATAAGCCGTAACCCATCGCGCAGGGAAAGCCGGATTGCTCCGGTTACACCTGTGGTCCTACCCCCGAGCTTTCTACCCATTGCTCGGGGCCCATGGGTGCGATCGGCACCCGGCTTTCCCTGCGCCCTCTGTTCAAGAGGAGGGTGAAACGAAGAGCAAGACTCGGACAAATCATGTCGCGAGAACGCGAAGCTGCGTCCCCACCCACACTGTCATCGCCCGGTTCGACCGGGCGATCCAGTACGCCGCGGCCTCTCGGCCCAAGCAAAGCTGTCTCTGGAATACTGGATCACCCGCATGCGCGGGTGATGACACCGCAAATAAGTTGTTCACCGCCTCCACGCCATCTTCAGCACCGGGCGTCCCGAGGTCGGGTTGATGTCTTCGCCGGCATGCACAAAGCCGTTGCGTTCATAGAAGCGGATGGCGCGGGCGTTGTCCTTGTTGACCAAGAGCGTGACGCCGGTTGGCGACAGGCGCTTGGCTTCATCGAGCATCGCGCTTGCCAGCGGCGAGCCCCAGTGCGCGGGATCGACCACGAGCTGGTCGAGATAGCCGGTGTTGTCGATGGTGACGAAGCCGGCCAGCGCGCCGCTCTCTTCCGCGACGACGATCGCGGCATCGCGCACCAATTCGTTGCGCCAGCGCTCGCGCCACCATGCCACGCGTGCGTCGAAATCGATCGACGGATAGGCCTGCTGCCAGGTCTGCCGCCACAGCTCGATGGCGGCGTCTTCATCCGCGGCGCGATAGGGACGGAGCGCGAAGGCGTGTGCCACCTACCGTTCCGTCAGCTTCAGCTCGATGCGGCGGTTGCGCTTGTAGGCGTCTTCGGTCTGCGCGGTGTCGAGCGGCTGGAATTCGGCGAAGCCGGCGGCGACCAGGCGCTGCGCGGGCACGCCGAGCGAGACCAGATATTGCACCACCGAGATCGCGCGCGCCGACGACAGCTCCCAGTTCGACTTGAACAGCGGGCTGTTGATCGGCCGCACGTCGGTATGGCCGTCGACCCGCAGTACCCAGGCGATCTCGGCCGGGATCTGCTTGTCCAGATCGATCAGCGCATTGGCCACGGTGTCGAGTTCGGTCTTGCCCTCCGCCAGCAGCGTCGCCTGGCCGGTGTCGAAGAACACTTCCGACTGGAACACGAAGCGGTCGCCGACGATGCGGATGTCCGGCCGGTTGCCGAGGATCGCGCGCAGCCGGCCGAAGAACTCCGAGCGGTATTTCGACAGTTCCTGCACCCGCTGCGCCAGCGCGACGTTGAGGCGCGAGCCGAGATCGGCGATCCGGCTCTGCGATTCCTTGTCGCGCTTCTCGGAGGCGTCGAGCGCTTCCTCGAGCGCGGCGAGCTGGCGGCGCAGCGCGCTGATCTGCTGGTTCAGCACCTCGATCTGCGCCAGCGCGCGCGACGACACGCTCTTCTCGGACTCCAGCGCCTTGTTGAGCTCGTTGGCGCGGCCCTGCGCGTCGTTGCCGGAACTGGCGAGCCCCTCATAGAGCCCTTTCATGCGGTCGCGCTCGCCTTCGGCGGAGGCGAGCCCGGCGCGGAGCTGCGAGATCTGGTCGTCGAGCGTCAGCTTGGAGAGCTTCTCCAGCGACAACAGCTCGTTGAGCTGGGCGATCTTGGCGGTGAGCTGTTCCAGCGCCTTGTCCTTGCCGGTGACCTCCTGCGACAGGAAGAACTGCACCACGAGGAACACCGACAACAGGAACACGATCGACAGCACCAGCGTCGACAGCGCGTCGACAAAGCCGGGCCAGTAGTTGAAGCCGGATTCGCTGCGGCGCGAGCGGGCGAGGGCCATTCGGTTTCCCTTTATCTAAAGCGTTTTCAAGCGAAGTGGATACCGGTTCGCGTGAAGAAAACGCGTCAAAACAAGAAGGCTTTGACGCAGTCAGTCCTGCGGCGCGTGACAGACGGCCTCGATGTTGTGGCCGTCGGGATCGAGCACGAAGGCGCCGTAGTAGTTTGCATGATAGTGCGGCCGAATTCCCGGCCGTCCATTGTCCCTGCCGCCGGCCCTGATCGCGTCCTCGTAGAAGCGATCGACGGTGGCGCGATCGCTTGCGGTGAAGGCGATGTGGGCGCCGGTCTGCGGCGTGTCGCGGCGGCCGATCCAGAAGAACGCCTTCGGGCCAACGCCATAACCCGCGAACTCCGGTCCTTCGGCGTACAGGCGGCTGATGCCGAGCGACCGCAAGGCCACGTCATAGAACGCCTTGGATCGCTCGATATCGCTGATGCCGATGGTCACGTGGTCCAGCACACAGGCCTCCGCGGCTCAACTCTTCTCGGGCTGTCGGGCAAGGCGCTCGAGCAGCCGCTTGATCTCGCGGTTCTGCTCGCCCTGGCCGTCGGCCCATTCGCGGATCATCTGCTGCTCGGTGCGCATATGCGCGACCAGCCCCTGGATCGCCTCCGCGAGATTGGCCATCGCCGCCGTAGTGTTGCGGCCGCCGCCGCTTCCGTCCTCGAGCGCAGTCCGGAGGCGGTCGATCGCCCCCTGCATGTCGCCGGTGACGCCACTTTCGTCGCCGGAAATGCCGCGCACGGTGGTGGCGAGCCAGTCCTCGAGGTCGGTGTAGAAGCGGTTCTGGGCCTGGCTCGATTGCAGATCGAGGAAACCGAGGATCAGGGAGCCGGCGAGGCCGAACAGCGAGGACGAGAACGAGATGCCCATGCCGCCGAGCGGGGCGGCCAGCCCCTCCTTCAGCGTATCGAACAATGCGCCGGAATCGCCGCCGACCTTGAGCCCGTCGATCACCTTGCCGACCGAGCCCACCGTCTCGATCAGGCCCCAGAAAGTGCCGAGCAGGCCGAGGAACACCAAAAGGCCGGTCATGTAGCGCGAGATGTCGCGGGCTTCATCGAGCCGGGTTGCGATCGAATCGAGCAGATGCCGCATGGTCTGCTGCGAGATCGACATCCGGCCCGAGCGCTCGCCGCCGAGGATGGCGGCCATGGGGGCAAGCAGCTTCGGGCGGCGGTCGATCGCAAGCCCGGGATCGGCGATGCGGAAATTATTGACCCAGGCGACCTCGGGATAGAGCCGGATCACCTGGCGGAACGCCAGGATGATGCCGATCAAGAGCACCGCGCCGATCAGGGCGTTCAGGCCGGGATTGGCGAAGAAGGCGGTGACGATCTGCTTGTACAGCACGACCCCGACCAGGCCGCAAAGCACCAGGAACACCAGCATCCGCACCAGGAAGATCCGGGGCGAGGACAGTTTGCTCAGTTCGATCTCCATATCGGAGCGGGAAGGGGGCATTGCCGGATCATCCGTTCGCGAAGGCCGCATCTGCCAGCAATATGGCACAGCGGCGGAGTGAGGAAAGCCGAATCCAAAGCGGGCGCGCAGAACCTTGGGTTGAAACCGGGCGGGTTGCTGCCGCTTCGCCTAGCTTTCCAGCCCGGTCCGCGCATCGCCATTGGCGCCGGAGCCGGTCCGGTCAGCAGATCGCGTGCGGGCCGCACGCACCATCGGGTGAGGCAAGTGCCGTGACCGGTGATTCGTTCGCTGCGCCTCATGATGTTGCGATGTGCGGCATTCCTGCGCAGGCAATTGACCTATTCCCGCTCACGCAGTCGTTAATGCATTCCCACAGCCTGCGATGGAACCCACTCACAATCCGGTGACTCGCTAAAACATGCCACGAAATCAGTGCGATAGGTTTGTGTGACATTGAGCCGCCCGACAAACGCTTTGCATCGCAGCAAGCGGGTTTTACTTTCAGCAACAGAAGCGGTGTCGGTGTGACGCCGCCGTTTGTTTATTGCAACCCACAGGGGCGATCATCTCAATGTCTGGACTTCGCGCGCAATCGGCATGCATTGCTCTGATGCTGGCCGTGACGGCGCCACTGCTTGCTGGCTGCGACGAGCCGAGTACTGCAGCCGCCGCCGTACAAGCATCACCCGAGCCGGACGTCAGTGTCGTCACTGTGAAGCCGCAGGTGCGCGCGATGGTGCGCGAGCTGCCGGGCCGCATCGCACCGACCCGCGTTTCCGAGGTGCGCCCGCGCGTCTCCGGCATCGTCGTGAACCGCATGTTCCATCAGGGCAGCGAGGTGAAGGTCGGCGATCCCTTGTACCAGATCGATCCGCGCCCATTCGAAGTCGAATTGCAGTCGACCGAGGCGGCGCTGGCGCGCGCCAAGGCGGTGCAGGAGCAGGCGTCGCTGCAGGCGCGCCGTATAGCCACTTTGACTGCCCAGCGCGCGGCGGCGGAAGCCGAGAACGAAAAGGCGATCGCAACCCTGAAGGGGGCCGAAGCCGACGTGCAGGGCCGCGAGGCCGATGTCGCGCGCGCCAGGCTCAATCTGGATTACGCGACGATCCGCGCGCCGATCGACGGCACCATCGGTGCCGCGCTGGTCAGCGAGGGCGCGCTCGTGGTGCAGAACGACGCCGCGAGCCTTGCGACCATCCAGCAGCTCGATCCGATCTATGCCGACTTCCAGCAGTCGGTCACCGAGATGAATCAGCTGCGCCGCGCCTTCGAGAGCGGTGACCTCGACCGCATTGCGTCGGACGCAATGAAGGTCCGCCTCGTGCTCGACGACGGCTCGATCTATCCGATACCGGGCAAGCTGCTGTTCTCCGACGCCAAGGTCGACGCCCATACCGGGCAGGTGACCCTGCGCGGCGAGTTCCCGAATCCCAATCGCATCCTGCTGCCGGGCATGTATGTCCGTGTGCAGATCGAGCAGGGCATCGACTCGGATGCGATCGCGGTGCCGCAGCAGGCGATCCAGCGCAATGGCGGCGGCGGCAGCGAGGTGTTCGTCGTCAAGGACGACAACCTCGTCGCGGTGCAGCCGGTGCGTACCGGCTCGCTGCAGGGCGGCCACTGGTTCGTGACCGAAGGCCTCAAGGCCGGCGACATGGTCGTGGTCGAGGGGTTCCAGAAATTCGCCGCCGGCGACAAGGTGCGGCCGCAGGCCTGGCGTGACATCGACGCTGCTGCAATGACGGATTCGCAGCAGACCGCGCACGCGGTGCGGTGATCCGACATGCCCAGCTTCTTCATCGACAGGCCGATCTTCGCCTGGGTCGTCGCGCTGTTCATCTGTCTGGTCGGTGCGATCTCGATTCCGCTGCTCGCGGTCGCCCAATATCCGATCATCGCGCCGCCCTCGATCTTGATCTCGACGAGCTATCCCGGCGCGTCGCCTGAAAACCTCTACAACAGCGTGACGCGGCTGATCGAGGAGGAGCTCAACGGCGCCGCCAACATCCTGAACTTCGAATCGACCTCCGACTCGCTCGGCCAGGTCGAGATCATCGCCAATTTCAAGCCGGGCACCGACACCAGCCAGGCCTCGGTCGAGGTGCAGAACCGCCTTAAGCGCGTCGAGGCGCGGCTGCCGCGCGCCGTGATCCAGCAGGGCATCCTGGTCGAGGAAGCCTCCTCTGCCGTGCTGCAGATCATCACGCTGAACTCGACCGACGGCTCGCTGGATGAAGTCGGCCTCGGCGACTTCATGATCCGCAACGTGCTGGGCGAGGTGCGCCGCATCCCCGGCGTCGGCCGGGCTACGCTGTATTCGACCGAGCGCAGCCTGCGCATCTGGATCGATCCGGCCAAGCTGGTCGGCTACGGCCTCTCCGCCGACGACGTCAACAAGGCGATCACGGCGCAGAACGCCCAGGTCGCCTCCGGCAGCATCGGCGCCGAGCCGAGCACCGATATGCAGAAGATCTCCGCGCAGGTGCTGGTGAAGGGCCAGCTCTCCTCGCCCGACGAGTTCGGCGCGATCATCCTGCGTGCCAACCCGGACGGCTCGACGGTCCGCCTGCGCGACGTCGCTCGGATCGAGATCGGCGGCCTCAGCTATCAGTTCAACACCCGTCTGAACGGCAAGCCGACCGCGGGCCTCTCGGTGCTGCTGTCGCCGAAGGGCAATGCGCTGGCGACCGCGAGCGCGGTCGAGGCCAAGATGAAGGAGCTGTCGCGCTTCTTCCCGGCCAATATCGGCTACGAGATCCCCTACAACATCACCCCCGTCGTCAAGGCCTCGATCGAGAAAGTTTTGATGACGCTGGTCGAGGCGGTGGTGCTGGTGTTCATCGTGATGTTCCTGTTCCTGCAGAACATCCGCTACACCATCATTCCGACCATCGTGGTTCCGGTGGCGCTGCTCGGGACTTGCGCCACGCTGATGGTCGTGGGCTTCTCGATCAACATGCTGACCATGTTCGGCATGGTGCTGGCGGTCGGCATCCTGGTCGACGACGCCATCGTCGTGGTCGAGAACGTCGAGCGAATCATGGCCGAGGAAGGCCTGCCGCCGAAGGAGGCCACCAAAAAGGCGATGTCGCAGATCACCGGCGCCATCATCGGCATCACGCTGGTGCTGATGGCGGTGTTCGTGCCGATGGCGTTCTTCCCCGGCTCGGTCGGCATCATCTACCGCCAGTTCTCGGTCACCATGGTGGCGGCGATCGCGTTCTCGGCGCTGCTCGCGCTGTCGCTGACGCCGGCGCTGTGCGCGACCTTGCTCAAGCCGGTCGAGAAGGGCCACGGCCATGCCCGCAGGGGTGTGTTCGGCTGGTTCAACCGTGTGCTCGACTCCAGCCGCGCCGGCTATGTCAGCACGGTGCAGGCCGGACTGAAGCGCACCGGCCGCCTGATGCTGATCTATCTCGTGCTGTTCGCAGGCGTCGCCTATGGCTTCGTGCGGCTGCCCGGCGGCTTCCTGCCGGTCGACGACCAGGGCTTCATCACGACCGACGTGCAGACGCCGTCGGAGTCGTCCTATGCCCGCACCGAAGCTGCGGTCGAGCAGGTCGAGAAGTACCTGAAGACCCGTGCCGGCATCGAGAACGTCACGTTCCTGACCGGCTTCAGCTTCCTCGGCCAGGGCATGAACACCGCGCAGGCCTTCATCACGCTGAAGGACTGGTCGGAGCGCGGCCCGAAGGATTCCGCTGCCGCGATCGTTGCCGACATCAACCGCGACCTGTCGTCGTCGATCCGCGACGCCAGGATTTCGGCGCTGCAGCCGCCGCCGATCGACAATCTCGGTAACTCCTCGGGCTTCTCGTTCCGCCTGGAGGATCGCGGCCAGAAGGGCTATGCGGCGCTGATCGCCGCATCCGACCGCCTGATCGCGGAGGCCAATGCCAGTGCCGTGCTGCAGAAGGTCTATGTCGAAGGCCTGCCGCCGGCGCCGCAGGTCAATCTGATGATCGACCGCGAGAAGGCGGGCGCGTTCGGTCTCACCTTCGAGGACATCAACAACACGATCTCGACCAATCTCGGCTCGAACTACATCAACGACTTCCCGAACCGCGGACGCATGCAGCGCGTCATCGTGCAGGCCGACAAGACCAGCCGCATGAACGCGGACGACATCCTGAATTACAACGTCAAGAACAGCCGCGGCCAGCTGGTGCCGTTCTCGGCCTTCGCCACCATCGAGTGGTCGAAGGGGCCGACGCAAATTGCGGGCTTCAACTACTATCCGGCGGTGCGCATCTCCGGCGAGGCGCGGCCCGGCTTCACCTCGGGTGATGCGATCGCCGAGATGGAGCGGCTTGCCGACAAGCTGCCGCGCGGCTTCGGCTACGAGTGGACCGGCCAGTCGCTGCAGGAGAAACTGTCGGGCTCGCAGGCACCCTTCCTGCTCGCGCTGTCGGTGCTGGTGGTGTTCCTGCTGCTCGCCGCGCTCTATGAGAGCTGGACCATTCCGCTCGCGGTTCTACTCACGATTCCGCTCGGCATTCTCGGCGCGGTGGTGGCCGCAACGATGCGCGGCCTGTCCAACGACGTCTATTTCACGGTCGGCCTGATCACCATCATCGGTCTCGCTGCCAAGGACGCGATCCTGATCATCGAATTCGCCAAGGATCTGCGCGCGCAGGGCAAGCCGCTGGTCGAGGCGACCATCGAGGCGTGCAGCCTCCGATTCCGCCCGATCCTGATGACCGGCCTCGCCTTCGTCTGCGGCGTGCTGCCGATGGCGATCGCGACCGGCGCCGGCGGCGCCAGCCAGCAGGCGCTCGGCACGTCGGTGATGGGCGGCATGATCGCCGTGGTGATCCTGGCGCTGTTGCTGGTGCCGGTGTTCTTCGTCAGCGTGCAGCGCGTGCTGGCGGGGGATCGGGAGAGGGCGCCGGAGCAGGGTGCGGTGCACAGCCCGTCTGCGCCGGCAAAGGGGGGCGCACTAAATGGTCATGGCCGGGCATAGCCGTCCGAAGGACGGCGTCGCTTCCGCTCGCCTATGAACCGGCCATCCATTGAAACGACGACTCTTTGCGAAGATTGATGGATGCGCGGGTCAAGCCCGCGCATGACGAGCTATCAATGCCCGAGCGGCTTCAAAATCTTGATCAGCTCGCCGTGCACGAACTCGTTGCCGCAGACGACGTGGCCGGTCTGCAACGGGTCGTCATTGCCCTGGATGCCGGAGACGGTGCCGCCGGCTTCGCGGACCATGATCTGGCCCGCCGCGATGTCCCAGGGCTGCAGATTGCGCTCCCAAAAGCCGTCGAGCCGGCCGGCGGCGACGAAGGCGAGGTCGAGCGAGGCGGCGCCGAAGCGGCGGAAGCCCGCGACCTTGGTCTGCAGCGCGGCCATCTCCTGCAGCGCCAGCTGGTGATTGCCGCGGCCGATATGCGGCAGGCCGCAGGCGACCACGCATTCGTTGAGCTGGCGGCGGCCGGCGACGCGCAGCCGCTGGTCGTTGAGGAACGCGCCCTTGCCGCGCTCGGCGATGTAGAGTTCGTCATTGGCGGGATTGTAGATCACGCCGGCGATGATCGTGTCCTCGCGCTTGAGCCCGATCGAGATCGCGAATTGCGGGATGCCGTGCAGGAAGTTGGTGGTGCCGTCCAAGGGATCGACGATCCAGGTGTGGCTCTTGTCCGAGCCTTCGCGCTGGCCGCCTTCCTCGCCGAGGAACCCGTAACCGGGCCGGGCCTTTTCGAGGTCGGTGTAGAGCATCTCCTCGGCGCGCTTGTCGGCGAGCGAGACGAAGTTCGCCGGCCCCTTCAGCGACACCTGGAGATGTTCGATCTCGCCGAGGTCGCGCTTGAGGCTGCGGCCGGCGCGGCGCGCGGCCTTGACCATGACATTGATGAGGGCGGAGTAGAGCATGATGGCGGCTTCTTCGGTGCGATTGAGCTGACGGCGGGTTCAAAGTGGTCCCGTCATCCCCGCGCAATGGCTACGCCATTGTCGCTGGAGGAGCGCGGAACGCGCGTCTCGAAGGCCGACGGCCCATCAACGGGGCCGTGCATCCTTCGAGGCTCGCTCCGCTCGCACCTCAGGATGACGGGGCGGGAGGGGAACTGCCTTGGATTCGCGGACTGGGGTGCCCTCTGGAGGCCGCCCCGTCAAGGCGTCATTTGACGTTGTTTCCGATCCATTTCCGGGCAGCTGCCTCACCCTTGGCGCGGTCTTCCGGACTCATATCGGCGAGGATGTCGTCGAGATCGGGGTCGCCCTTGCCGGCGGTCTTGGCGACGGTGTGCCATTTCAGCGCCTCGACCTTGTCCACCGGCGCGCCGGCGCCGGTCGCCAGCACGTGGGCGAGGCGGTTTTGCGCGATCGCGCTGTTCTGCCGGGCCGCCTTGCGCAGCATGGCCACCGCCGCCGGCACGTTCCGCGGCGTGCCGGAGCCGTTGTAGAGCGCGATAGCATATTCGACCTCGGCATCGACATTGTCGGCCAGCGAGGCGGCCTGCAGCAGCCGCGCCGCCTTTTCGAGGTCCTTCGGCACGCCGGTGCCTTCCTTGTAGAAGGTGGCGAGCGCGTATTGTGCCTCGGGGCTGCCGGCGTCGGCGGCCATCCGCAGCAATTCGGCGGAGCGCTTGAGGTCCTGCGGCAGGGTCTGGCCGTCGAGATAGAGCAGCGCGAGATTATAGGCCGCCTTGGGTTCGCCGAGCTTGGCCGACGATGCCAAAAGCTTGACCGCGGAATCCTTGTCCACCGTGCCGCCGCGGCCCGCGATCCGCATCATCGCGAGCGCGAACATCGCCTCGCGGTCGCCGGCATCGGCGGCGCGTTTGTACCATTCGTCGGCCTTGACGTAGTCGCGCTTGACGCCGAGCCCGTTGGCATAGAGCTCGCCCAGCATCGTCATCGCCTTGGCATCGTTGTTGTTCTGCGCGCGCGCGGTCGCGAGGTCGAACGCCGTCTTGTACATGCCGCGCTGATAGGCGCCGTAGACGAGGTCGACATTGGGATCATCAGGCGTCGGGGTTGGCGAGGGCGTCGGGCTGGGCGTCGCCGAGGCGGCAGGCTTCGGCGTCGGCTTCTTCGCAACCGGCGCATGCACCTTCGGCTTCTCTTTCGGCGCCTCCTTCTGCGCAGGCGGCGGCGTCTGGGCCGGCGGCGTGATCGAGAGCTGCGCCATCGCGCCGCTCGCCAGCATCGTGCAGCCGAGCGCAACACCTATCGGACGCAGCCATTTCATTCCGGCGTCATCCCTCGGCCTTTCCCTCGGCCCTGGCCGTGCCGAATGTGCTGGCATGGGCCTGCGCAATCGCTTCGCCGATCTCGACGAGCGCAGCCTTGGCGCCGCGCGGATCGGACCAGATGAATTCTCCGACCAGCACGAAATCGGCGCCGGCCGCCGCGAACGCCTCGGCCTCCTCGCGCGAGGTCGCAAAGCCTATGCAAGGCGGCTCGAACAGTTCGTCCCACCATTGCAGCCGCTCGGCGATCGCCTCGGTCGAGGGCCGCTGTCCCCGGGCATCGGGCTCGCCGAACAGCACGTAGTCGGCACCGGCCTCTCCTGCGGCCATGGAATCGTGGCGCGTCGCGAGCCCGCCGACGCCGACGATACGGTCGGGTTTCAGCGAGGGCATTGCCTCTTCCATCGCGGCGACGCCGGTCAGATGCGCACCATCGGCGCCGGCACGAGCCACGATATCGGGATGGCCGTCGATCAATAACGCTGCGCCCGCGTTCTGGACCGCCGGCGCCAGCGCCTTGACGTAAGAGATCATGCTGCGCGGGTCGCTCTCGCGCAGCCGCACCAGAACGGCCGCGACGTCAGCCACGACAAGCAGCTCGGCAAGCTCGGCCGCAAGCTGCGCGGGCTCATCGCGCGGCGGCGTTGCCAGATAGAGGCGCGGCGCCGGCCGCGGCGGAACGGGCTTGGTGGCCAACTATGCCGCCTGCTTTTCGAGGCCGGCTTCCCAATTGCCGGTGCTTGCCAGCCCGTTCATCCGGGCGCGATGCGAAAAGGCGCGCTGGCCCGCAGGGACGTTGTCGGGCTTGCCGGACCACGCCTTCTGCGGCGCCGCCTGCAGCGCGCGGCCATAGGAGAAGGTCAGCCGCCAGGGCAAATGACCGATCTTGTTCATGGCGTCGAGATGCGCGGTCGCTTCCTCGTCGCTCTGCCCGCCGGAGAGGAAGGCGATGCCGGGCACTGCGGCCGGCACGCAGCTCTTGAGCAGGCGGATGGTCTTCTCGGCGACTTCCTGCACCGACGCCTGCTTCGGGCACTTCTTGCCCGAGATCGCCATGTTCGGTTTCAGGATCATGCCTTCCAGCGCCACGCGCTGCACCCGCAATTCCTGGAAGGTGCGGTTCAGCACGCGCTGCGTGACCTCGTAGCAGCGGTCGATGTCGTGATCGCCGTCCATCAGCACTTCCGGCTCGACGATCGGGACGATCTGCGCGGCCTGGCACAGCGCGGCGTAGCGCGCCAGCGCATGGGCGTTGACGCGGATCGCGGTCATGGTGGGGATGCCGCGGCTGCCGGCGCCAGAGCCGATATCGATCACTGCGCGCCATTTCGCAAAGCGCGCACCGCGCTCGTAATATTTCTTCAGTCGCTCGGCGAGCTTGTCGAGGCCGACGGTGACGAGTTCGCCCGGACAATTCGGCAGCGCCTGGGTGCCTTCGTCGACCTTGATGCCGGGAATGCTGCCGGCCTGCTCGATCAGCTTGACCAGCGGCGTGCCGTCCTTGGCATTCTGCCAGATCGTCTCGTCGTAGAGGATCACGCCCGAGATATACTTGCTCATCGCTTCCTGCGAGCGGAACAGCATCTCGCGATAGTCGCGGCGATTGTCCTCGGTCGAATCGACCTTGATGGCGTCGAACCGCTTCTTGATGGTGCCGGAGGATTCGTCGGCGGCAAGGATGCCCTTGCCCGGGGTGACCATGGCGAGGGCAATCTTGTTGAGGTCAGCGAGGTTCATGGAAACGTTCTCCAGAGCGCATTGCCTTTGCAAACCAAAATAGGCGGTTCTCGGGCAAATGCCTAGAAAACGTTCGTCGCGGCCGCTGTTTGTCGCAGCCGGCGATCAAGCCCCGGGACACCGTTTCCAACTGCGTCGGAGCCGGTGTCCCGCCTTAATGTTTCAGGCGATATGGTGTCAGGCAATCTCTTCAGGCGGCCGCTTCAGGCAACCTTGGGGTCGAGCTGACCCGCAGCGTAGCGCTTGGCCATCTCAGCCGTGGTCAGCACCTTCTTGATCTTGCTGGCCTGGCCCGCGGTGTTGAACTCCTGCAGGCGCTGCTTGCACAGCTTGGTCATCGCCTCCATCGCGGGCTTCAGGTATTTGCGCGGATCGAACTCTTCCGGATTGTCCTTCAGCACCTTGCGGATCTGGCCGGTCATCGCCATCCGGTTGTCGGTGTCGATGTTGATCTTGCGCACGCCGTTCTTGATGCCGCGCTGGATCTCGGCGACCGGCACGCCCCAGGTCGGCTTCATCTTGCCGCCATTGGCGTTGATGATCTCCTGCAGCTCCTGCGGCACCGACGAGGAGCCGTGCATGACGAGGTGCGTGTTCGGCAGCTTGCGATGAATTTCCTCGATCACGTTCATGGCGAGGATGTCGCCGTCGGGCTTGCGGGTGAACTTGTAGGCGCCGTGCGAGGTGCCCATCGCGATCGCAAGCGCATCGACCTTGGTTTCCTGGACGAACTTCACGGCCTCGTCGGGATTGGTCAGCAGCTGGTCATGCGACAGCTTGCCCTCGGCGCCATGGCCGTCTTCCTTGTCGCCCATGCCGGTCTCGAGCGAGCCGAGCACGCCGAGCTCGCCCTCGACCGAAATGCCGCCGAGATGGGCCATACCGGTCACGGTCCGGGTGACGCCGACATTGTAGTCCCAATCGCCCGGGGTCTTGCCGTCGGCCTTCAGCGAACCGTCCATCATCACCGAGGTGAAGCCGGCCTGGATCGCGGTCATACAGGTGGCGGGCTCGTTGCCATGGTCGAGATGCACGCAGACCGGGATCTGCGGGTAGATCTCGGTGACGGCGTCCATCATGTGCTTGAGCATGACGTCGTTGGCGTAGGACCGCGCGCCGCGCGAGGCCTGGATGATGACGGGCGCGTCGACCTCGGAGGCCGCCGCCATGATCGACAGCGCCTGCTCCATGTTGTTGATATTGAAGGCAGGTACGCCGTAATCGTGCTCGGCCGCGTGATCGAGCAGTTGCCGCAACGTTATGCGAGCCATTCCATTTCTCCCTGTAAAGCGTTCGCGGGTTGACCTAAATCAGCCGTGTTTCAGAACTTCGACGCCCGGCAGCGGCTTGCCTTCCATCCATTCAAGAAACGCGCCGCCCGCGGTCGAGACGTAGGAAAAATCGCCCGCCACGCCCGCCTGGTTCAGCGCCGCGACGGTATCGCCGCCGCCGGCGACCGAGACCAGTTTCTTGCTCTTGGTGCGCTCGGCGGCATGCCTGGCCGACACCACAGTGCCGCGGTCGAACGGCGTCAGCTCGAAGGCGCCGAGCGGACCGTTCCAGACCAGCGTCGCCGCGTCGTCGATCGCGGAATGGATCCGCGCGATCGACTGCGGGCCGACATCGAGGATCATGCCGTCGGCCGGGATCGCATCGAGGCCATAGGCATGCGACGGCGCATTGGCGGCAAACTTGTTGGCGACGACGGCGTCCACGGGGAGGATGATGGCGCAGTTCGCGGCGTTGGCCTTCTCCATGATCCGCAGCGCGGTTGCGGCGAGGTCCTTTTCGGCGAGCGACTTGCCGACGTTGATGCCTTGCGCGTGCAGGAAGGTGTTGGCCATGCCGCCGCCGATCACCAGCGCATCGACCTTGCTCACGAGATTTTCCAGCAGGTCGATCTTGGTCGAGACCTTGGCGCCACCGATGATCGCGATGACGGGCTTGGTCGGTGCTTCCAGCGCCTTGCCGAGCGCGTCGAGCTCGGCCTGCATGGTGCGGCCGGCATAGGCCGGCAACTTGTGGCCGAGGCCTTCGGTCGAGGCGTGGGCGCGATGCGCGGCAGAGAAGGCGTCGTTGACCCAGATGTCGCCGAGCTTTGCGAGTTCAGCGACGAAGCCGGCGTCGTTCTTCTCTTCTTCCTTGTGGAAGCGGGTGTTCTCGAGGCAGAGGATGTCGCCGTCCTTGAGGGCCGCGACCGCCTTGGCCGCAGGATCACCGATGCAGTCGTCGGCGAAGGCGACCGGGCGCTTGAGCACCTTCGACAGCGCGTCAGCGACCGGCTTCAGCGACTCCTTGGGATCGCGTCCCTTGGGCCGGCCGAAATGTGCGAGCAGGATCACCCTGCCGCCCTTGTCGGAAATCTCGGTGATGGTGGGGGCGACGCGCTCGAGCCTTGTGGCGTCGGTGACGCGGCCGCCTTCCATGGGGACGTTGAGGTCGACGCGCAGCAGCACGCGCTTGCCCTTCACGTCGACGTCGTCGAGGGTGCGGAATGATTTTGTCATGGGAGGTCTCTTGTCCCCGGCGCACTGCGGCGCGAGGTGCCGCTGTGCAAAACCGGGACCTTGGGTTGAATGGGTCCCGGCTCAGCGGTGCAGCGTCTCGACGCTGCACCGCGTCCGGGACACGAGACGTGAGTTAGATCAGCTTGCCGATGGCGACGGCCGTGTCGGCCATGCGGTTCGAGAAGCCCCACTCATTGTCGTACCAGGCCATCACGCGCACCAGCGTGCCGTTCTGCACCTTGGTCTGGTCCATGTGGAAGGTGGCCGAGTGCGGATCGTGGTTGAAGTCGATCGAGACGTTGGGCGCGGCGGTAAAGCCCAGAATGCCCTTGAGCTGCTGCTCGGCGGCGCGCTTCATCGCCTCGTTGATCTCCTTGGCGTCGGTGGCGCGCTTGGCGACGATCTTGAGATCAATCACCGAGACGTTCGGGGTCGGCACGCGGATCGAGACGCCGTCGAGCTTGCCCTTCAGTTCCGGCAGCACCAGGCCGATCGCCTTCGCCGCACCGGTCGAGGTCGGGATCATCGACATCGCCGCGGCGCGACCGCGATAGAGATCCTTGTGCAGGGTGTCGAGCGTCGGCTGGTCGCCGGTATAGGCGTGGATCGTGGTCATGAAGCCGGTCTCGATGCCGACCGTCTCGTTCAACACCTTGGCAACCGGCGCGAGGCAATTGGTGGTGCACGAGCCGTTGGAGACGACGAGCTGATCCTTGGTCAGCGTGTCGTGGTTGACGCCGTAGACGATGGTGGCGTCAGCGCCATCGGCCGGTGCCGAGACCAGCACGCGCTTGGCGCCGGCGGTGAGGTGCGCAGAGGCCTTGTCCTTGGCGGTGAAGATGCCGGTGCATTCCAGCGCGATGTCGACGCCGAGCGCCTTCCACGGCAGCTTGGAGGGATCGCGTTCGGCCGAGACCTTGATCTTGTTGTCGCCGAGGCTGATCGAGTCGCCGTCGACGGTCACGGTGCCCGGAAAGCGGCCATGCACGGAATCGAAGCGCAGCAGATGCGCGTTGGTCTCGACCGGGCCGAGGTCGTTGATGCCGACGACTTCGATGTCCTTGCGGCCGGACTCGGCGATGGCGCGCAACACATTGCGGCCGATACGCCCAAACCCGTTGATCGCGACGCGGATTGCCATGCTGGTGTCTCCTCTAAAAGCTGCTGCCAGCCCCGCGGGAGGGCTCCCACGAAGCTTTTACGGCGGAACGTCCGGTTCAGCCGGACGCGAGCGGAAAAGATGGAGCTTTGTTAATCCTTTTTCGCGGCAAGCTCAACCTTTGACCTGCGGGTGTCAGGCCAGCGTCAGACGCGCTTCAGGGCAGCGTTAACGACGGCCTCCGCGGTAATGCCGAAATGCGGGAAAAGGTCCTTCGCCGGGGCACTTGCGCCGAAGCCGTGCATGCCGATGAATTCGCCATCGTGGCCGATCACGGCATCCCAGCCCCAGCGCACGGCGGCCTCGATCGCGATCTTGACCGGGGCGTTGCCGATAATGGCATTTTGCCGCTCGGCGGGCTGCGCCAGCAGCAATTCCAGTGACGGCACCGAGACCACCCGCGTCGCGATGCCGCGTCCGGCGAGCTGCTTCTGCGCCTCGACCGCGATCTGGACCTCGGAACCGGACGCGAACAATGACACTTTTGCGTCACCCTGCGCCGCGACCAGCTCGTAGGCGCCGTGGCTGCACGGGCTGTCATTCGGCACCGTGGTGCGGAGCTGCGGCAGGTTCTGGCGGGTCAGCGCCAGCACCGTCGGTCCGTCGATGCGGTTGAGCGCCAGTTCCCAGCACTCGGCGGTCTCGACCGCGTCGCAGGGACGGAACACGCGCATGTTGGGCATCGCGCGCAGCGCGGAGAGATGCTCGACCGGCTGGTGCGTCGGACCGTCCTCGCCGAGGCCGATCGAGTCATGGGTCATGACATAGACCACGCCGGTGCCCATCAGCGCCGACAGCCGCATCGCGCCGCGTGCATAGTCGGTGAACACCAGGAAGGTGGCGCCGTTCGGCGCGAAGCCGCCATGCAGGAAGATGCCGTTGAGGCACGCCGCCATGCCGTGCTCGCGGATGCCGTAATGGATGAAGCGGCCCTTCGGCGTCTTGGCGGCAAACCCCACCGCGGACTTCGCCTTGTTGTTGTTGGAGCCGGTGAGGTCGGCGGAGCCGGCCACGAACTCCATCGGCATCGCAGCCGCAATCACCTCGATCGCAGCTTCCGACGATTTGCGGGTCGCGACGTTGAGCGGATTTTCCAGGAGCCCCTTCTTGAAGGCGCGCAGGCCCTTGGCGAGCGATGCCGGCCGCTCGTGACGCAGCCGGCGCTCGAACTCGGCGCGCTTGCGGTTGCCGAGCTGTGCGAACTGCTCGTCCCAGGCCTTGTGCTCGGCGGCGCCGCGGGCACCTGCCTCGCGCCAGGCCTTCAGCACGTCATCAGGCACCGAGAACGGCTCGAGCGAGATGCCGAGCTTCTCCTTGGCGCCCTTGAGCTCCTCGGCGCCGAGGGCTTCGCCATGCGCCTTCGCGGTGCCGGCCTTGGTCGGTGCGCCAAAGCCGATCGTGGTCTTGCAGGCGATCAGCGAGGGCTTGCTGGATTTCTGCGCGCGGGTGATCGCAGCCGCAATCGCCTTCGGATCGTGGCCGTCGATCAATTCGGCAGCCCAGCCTGCGGACTTGAAGCGCTTCACCTGGTCGACGGAGTCGGAAAGCGAGGTCGGGCCGTCGATCGAGATGCCGTTGTCGTCGTACAGCACGATCATCTTGTTGAGGCGCCAGTGGCCGGCGAGCGCAATCGCTTCCTGCGAGATGCCTTCCATCAGGTCGCCGTCGGAGGCGAGCACATAGGTGTGGTGGCTGACGATCTTCTTGCCGAACTCGGCGGCGAGCATCTTCTCGGCGAGCGCCATGCCGACCGCAGTCGCAATGCCCTGGCCGAGCGGGCCGGTGGTGGTCTCGATGCCCTTGGTGTGGAAATTCTCCGGATGTCCAGGCGTCAGCGATCCGAGCTGGCGGAAATGCTTGATCTGGTCGAGCGTCATCTCCTTGTTGCCGGTGAGGTACAGCAACGAGTAGAGCAGCATCGAGCCGTGGCCCGCCGACAGCACGAAGCGGTCGCGGTCGGGCCAGGCCGGATCGGCGGCGTCGAATTTCAGGAACTGGGTGAACAGCACGGTCGCGATATCGGCGGCGCCCATCGGCAGGCCGGGATGACCGGATTTCGCCTTCTCGACGGCGTCCATGGCAAGGCCACGGATCGCATTGGCCATACGGGTGTGATCGACCTGCGACATGATGAAAAGTCCGCCTGAAATGAGGAGCTGATTGCTGGACGCATCGGGGCGGGCAGCCGCGATACGCGCGTGGATGGCCTTACGGGTTGGAGGGTGGATTAGCACCTCAATTCCGCAAGTCCAAGGCGATGAAACGCCCCAAAACGGGGAAAAGTTGCCCGAAATGGCCCTATTTCATTCAACGGTGCATAGTTCTGCGCCGCCGTTGCGCTCGGCTCGCTTGCCACGTAAATTTCGTCCCGTAAGCGCTTGCCGAACCGCCAGTTTTGCCGTGCGGCAGGCTTATCTCCAGCAGGCTACCCAGCCAACCCAAGAAGGGTCCACGCCGCGTGTCATGAGTGATCGTCTCGCCAACGGGTCTGGCAATACCGAGGCACCGCTTGCCGATATCGATGCTGCGACCAAGCGGCTGATGGCTGCGCTCGACGCGCTGGAAAGCTCGGTGGAGCGGCGCCGCGAGGCCGACCGCGACGAAAACGAATTGGCGAGCCGGATCCAGGCGCTCGGCGCCGATCGCTCCAGACTTGCCGACGAACTCGACGGATCGCTGGTCAAGACGCGCAAGCTCGAGCGCGTCAATCGCGACATCGCGGAAAAGCTCGACGCGGCGATCGGCAGCATTCGCGCCGTGCTCGAGGGCGGAGACAAGAGATGAGCCACATCAACGTCACCATCAATGGCCGGCAATACCGGATGGCCTGCGAGGAGGGCCAGGAGGTGCGGCTGCTGAAGCTCGCGGAAAACCTCGAGCAGCGCGTCGAATCGCTGCGCGGCAAGTTCGGCGAGATCGGTGATGCGCGGCTCACGGTGATGGCGGCGCTCACCGCTTGCGACGAACTGGCCGATGCCAGCGCACGCCTCCGCAGCCTCGAGGAAGAGGTCGAGCAGTTGCGCAATGCGCGCGTCGCCGCCACCGACCGCGCCCGCGCGACCCAGACAGCGGTCTCCAACGCGCTCAACGCCGCCGCCGAGCGGATCGAGCGCACCACCCAGGTGCTCAACCGCACCATCGGCGGCGGCATCGCGATCGGGTGATGTGATCCCCTGCGAGATTTCGTCAAGCCCGGCCATGACGGCGGAGAGAGCCCGAGCCTTGATCGCGGTTTCTTGCCGCTGGCGGAACCGGCACTTCGTCGCTACATTGACCCTGCGAAGCTGCGTCGTGCGTCAGGAGCCATATATCCCCGGGGCCTTATCGATCCTTTAGGGAACTGTCCCTGGCCGGGTCCGTGGACCCGGACATATGGTGCCCACCTACTTTCGTAGGGAACTCCGGGATCGAGCGCTCCAACGGCCTCTGCGGCTTCGCACTGAATTTTTGCTGTTGCCTTGTCGTCGCGCGGCGGCGGTTCGATTGTGGTGTAGCGCTGTCCCCTGCGAAGCGGGGCGTCCAGTGCGCCGCGGCCTGGCCATACGAATGCTAGCGTCTCTGGGATCTAGCGTCACTGGAATGATGGATCGTCCGTTGTCGCGGACGACGACAGCGGAAGATGGATCATGCACGCAGCTCCATCGAAGGCCGAGCTTCGGGCGCTTGCCCTCGCCAAGCGTGACGCGCTGAGCGACGAGCAGCGCGCGACGGCGGCCGAGGCGCTCGCCAAGCGCGGTGCACCGTTCGAGATCACGCAAGGCATGATCGTCTCCGGCTATGCGCCGATCCGCAGCGAGTTCGATCCGGCGCCGCTGATGAAGAAGCTGGCCGAGAAGGGCGCGCGGCTCGCGCTGCCCTGCATCAATGCGCGCGGCCAGTCGCTGACCTTCCGCAGCTGGTCGCCGCAGGACCGGCTGATGCTCGGGCCGCTCGGCATTCCCGAACCGTCGCCGGCCTCACCCGAGGTGCATCCCGACGTGATGCTGGTGCCGCTCGCGGCGTTCGACAAGCTCGGCCACCGCATCGGCTATGGCGCCGGCTATTACGACTATACCTTTGCGCATCTGCGAAAGGCCAAGCATGTGATCGGGGTCGGGATTGCCTTCGCTGCACAGGAAAGCAAGGCTATTCCGGCGTTGTCGCACGACGTCCCGCTGGATTATGTGCTAACCGAGCGCAAGACGTTCGATTTCCGGAGCCCCTAGCATTGCGTATTCTCTTCGTTGGTGACGTCGTCGGCAGGACCGGCCGCACCGCCATCGCCGACCACCTTCCCGGCATGATCAGGGACTGGTCGCTCGATCTCGTCATCGTCAATGGCGAGAATTCCGCCGGCGGTTTCGGCATTACCGAGGCGATCTACCAGGAGCTGCTCGACGCCGGCGCCGATGCGATCACGCTCGGCAACCACGCCTGGAATCAGAAGGAGGCGCTGGTCTTCATCGAGCGCGCGCCGCGGCTGATCCGCCCCTTGAATTTCCCGCGCCATTCGCCGGGCCGCGGCTCGACCCTGATCGACACCAAGAACGGCAAGCGCGCGCTGGTCATCAACGCGATCGGCCGCGTGTTCATGGAGCCGTCGTCGAACGATCCGTTTGCCGCGATCGACCGCGAGCTCGAGGCCTGCCCGTTGCGCGAGGGCGCCGACGCCATCGTGCTGGACTTCCATGCCGAGGCGACCAGCGAGAAGCAGGGCATCGGCTTCTTCTGCGACGGTCGCGTCAGCCTCGTGGTCGGCACCCACACCCATGTGCCGACCGCCGATCACCAGGTGCTGCCCGGCGGCACCGCCTATATGAGCGATGCCGGCATGACCGGCGACTATGATTCGGTGATCGGCATGCAGAAGGAGGAGCCGCTGCAGCGCTTCCTCACCGGCATTCCCTCCGGCCGCTTCGAGCCGGCCGCGGGCACAGCCACGCTCAGCGGCATCGCGGTCGAGACCGACGATGCGACCGGGCTTGCGGTGAAGGTCGCGCCGGTGCGCGCCGGCGGACGACTCGAGCCCGCGGTGCCGGGGTTCTGGGTCAGTTCGTGAGATTGGCGGGGGACTCTGCGCGGCGCTGCGTAAACGTGCCGCGCAGCAGCCAAAGAAGCAGTGCCAGACCGAGGCCGGCGGTCCCCCAGAAGAACATCACAAGTGTTGCGATGATGGCCCAGCTTGAATGGTTCGGATCGTTTCCCGCGACGGTCGAGAAAAGCACGATGCAGGTTGGTGTGTTCAGAAGCGCCGCGAGCGACCACAGTCCCGCTGACGGTTTCCAATTCCACAAGCTGAACAGATAAACGATGACGAGGCCCACGGGGAAACCGATGATCGTGCCCGGGCTCAGAAATATGATCTTTAATGCGAGAGACGTCGATGGCCGCCCAATTCAATGACGGGTGTTGCTAGCTCTGCCGAAAGCCCATCCGGAATGCGCCCCAATGGCGGCCGTTCACGACGATCGGCGATGACACATCCTTCATCAGCACGAAATTGCCGCCGCCCATGTCGCGGCGGTAGGTCTGCAGCAGGAACGGCTTCGTGTTGGCTGCGACCTTGCTCACCGCGCGGTCGTTGAACAGGCGGCGGTTGCGGCAATTGGCGTTATTCCAGACCGGGTCGGGCCCCTGCGGCAGCCGGTAGTTCGGATTGTGGGTCGGCAGATAGCCGCCGCGCGCCCAGGCGACGCAGAACACGATGCGCGGATCGGTCTTCTGGATCGGGTCCTGGATCGCGGGCAGCACGCGGTCGGTGAAGCTGACATAGTTGGTCAGATATTGCTTCGGATCGGAACCCGCGATCTCGCGGTAGTTCTCGTCCATCAATTGCGTGAGCGTGATCTCGCCGCGCGCAACGGCATTCTCGAACAGCTCGGAAATCTGCTTCGCGGTGTCGATCACGACGCGGATCAGCGGCGCGTCGCTGGTCTCCACGCCGCTGTCGGCGATGGTCACGATCAGGCTCTCGGACAGCTCAAGCAGCTTCGCGACGCGGCCGTCGGCGTGCTTGAGGTCGCGCGACGAGAGATCGACGCCCTTGGCGAGTTCGTTCAGCTCCGCGATCACGGTGTCGCAATGACCGAGATTGGAGGTCGCGGCGCGCGCAACGTTGTCGATCTCGGCACCGACAGATGAAAAGCCTTCCTGCACGCGCATGATGATGCCGGAAATCTGCTGGGCGCCTTCGCCGGCGCTCTTGGCGCGCAGCGAGGCGTCGCTGCTCTCGCCGATCAGGCTGCCGATCTGGCCGTCGAGATCGCGCACGGTGTCGGAGATCTGATGCGTCGCCTGGCGGGTCGCCTCCGCAAGGCTCTTCACCTCGCTTGCGACTACGGCAAAGCCGCGGCCGGCGGTGCCGGCGCGCGCCGCCTCGATCGTGGCATTGAGGGCGAGCAGATTGGTCTGTTTGGCGATCGCCTCGATCGAACCGGAGACCTTGGCGACCTGGCTCAGCGCGGAGCCGACAGCGGCAAGCCGCGCCTCGATCCGCGCGACCGCGGCGACGAGTTCGGAGATGTGGCTGACCGCGGTGTCCACGGCATGGCGCGACTCCGCGATCTGGCCAACCGCGGCGGATGCGGTCGTTTGCACCGCCTGCGATGCGTTGGCGATGTCGTGATTGGCCGAGACCATCGTCTCGGCCGTCGCCTGCAAATGATGGAACCGCTCCGACTGGTTGGTGACGCGGTTGGCGACCTCCTGGACGTTGCCGGCGATGTCGGCGAGTTCCACTCCGAGGCCGCCGATGCGGTCGGCGAGTTGGTCAACGAGCCGTTCGGCCAGCGTCCGGTTCGATGAGGTGTCCAGAACTGCAAGCTGCACGGCCGACATATCAGCGCTTCCTCCATCACAGCGGTCGGTTGAGCCGCCGCACATTCCCCATCTCAATCTAAAGCGTGATTCGCGCCGCCGGTCTTGCCTGAGCGTGCACTACGCAGCCCGGATGCAGCGCAGCGAAATCCGGGATTGCTGGCTGCGGGAACACTCGGCCCGGATTACGCTTCGCTGCATCGGGCACCAAAAATTCCAATCAAAGCTTGTAGGCGGTGCGGAAGCCGCCCCAATGCCGGCCGCGGACGCGAATCGGCACGTCGATCTCGCGCATCATCACGGTGGTGCCGTTGCCCATGTCGCGCGCATAGCTCTGGACCAGATAGGCGCGCTGGTTCTGCGCAGCGGCGAGGCCCGCGGCATCGTTGAAGATGCGGCGGTTGCGGCAATTGGCGGTGTTGTAGGCGACATCGCCCGGCCGCTGCGGATGCGAGTAGATCTTGTTGTGGACCGGCAGATAGCCGTTCCGATCGACCGTCGCGCAGAACGCCAGCCGCTTGTCGTTGGCGAGGAACGCCTCGAGCAGAGCGGGCAGCGCGCGATCCGCCCAATCCAGCATCCTCGTGCGGTATTGCATCGGATTGGTGCCGGATATTTCGACATAGTCGGTGTCGAACATGTCGTCGATGGTGATCGCGCCGCTCGCAAGGCCGCTCTCGAACACCTTGGTCAGCGCCGTGCCTGCTTCCATCGCACGGGTGATCAGCTCCGCGTTCTCCTCGTGGATCGCCCACATCCGGTCTTCGACCTTCTCGCGCAGCGCGGCGGTTGCGCCCTCGAAACGGGCCTGCGCGCCGGCCTTGGTGCGGTCGCCGATCCTGATCCGGCACGCGCCGATATCCTGTAAGGTCGCACTCAGGGTCTCATGGGCCGCGAGCTCCTCGGCATCGGGCCCGCCGATCAGGATGCCGTCCATCGCGATCTCGTAGACCGGCGCGGTGATGATTCCGCGCGCGGTTGTGATCTCGATCTTGAGGCTGCAGGGCAGGCGCTCGTTCTTGCGCGGATCGCCGCGCCCGTCCTGGCGCAGCAGCACCGCGCAGCGCGCCTTCAGCTTCTGGGCGAAAGCGGTCACGGCCTTGCCGGCCTTCGCGACATTGTCGCCATGCGCGGCCGCTTCGCGCGTGGCAGAGTCGATCTCGCCGGCGCTGGTGCCGACCGAGACGATGAAACTGGAGGCGGAGGCGGCGTTCTGGCCCATCTCGCCGGTGATCGCATTCTGCTCGGCGACCGCGCCGTTGACGTTCTCGAACACCGGGCGGATCGCCTCGATCGCCTGCGAGATGCGGTGCACCGCGTCCGCCGATCCGGTGGCATCCTTCTGCAGCGCCTCGATCTTCCTCGTGATCTCTTCAGTGGCGCTCTGGGTCTGCACCGCCAGCGCCTTGACCTCGGTGGCAACTACCGCAAAGCCCTTGCCGGCCGCGCCGGCGCGCGCCGCCTCGATGGTCGAGTTGAGCGCCAAGAGCGTGGTCTGCCGCGCGATCTGCGCGATCAGGTTGACGACGTTGCCGATCGCGGCCGAGGATTCGCGCAGGCGATCGACATTGGCGGTGGCCTCGCGCGCTGCGGCTGCGGCATCGTCGGCGAGCTGGCTCGCGCTGCGCACCTGCTGGCCGATGCCCTCGGCTGAATGGGTGAATCGGCCGGCAGCTTCCGAGAACGTCGTCGCGGTGTTCTGCGCGTCGCTGCTGCGGCCGCTCAGTGCGTCGGTGCGGGCGCGGATGGTCGCAAGCTTGGTTGCCGTCGCCTCGGCGCCGTCGGCGACCGAGCCTGCGGCGCGCTCGAGCTGGCGGATCATCGCGCCGAGCTCGAGTTCCAGCAGTTCGAGGATTTCCCTGGCTGAATCCTTGGCAGAATCAGTCTCGGTCGCGGAGGGCGCAGCTACCGTGGCCGGAACCTTCGGCTCAGCGGCAGGCGCAGCCGGCTCCGGCACTTGCTTTCGAAACAAACCGAACGCCATGTGGGCTCTGTGGGGGCTGTTGGAAGTTGCCATGGAAAGTTGCGGCGGGACGGGGCGATCCTCGCACCGGGGCATGAAGTCATGGTTAACAAGTGCCTCATGTTCCGGCTTGCGGTAGTATTCCGGGGCCGGACCGCCCCCGCCGATCTTTGATTTTGACCGCCAGGGGCCTATAAGGCCGCGTTTTCCACCCGTTCAGACCCTACGCTTTCGAAGAGACGTCGCATGGCCGGCCATTCCCAATTCAAGAACATCATGCACCGCAAGGGCCGGCAGGATGCCCAGAAGTCGAAGCTTTTCGGCAAATTGGCCCGCGAAATCACCGTGGCGGCCAAGCTCGGCACCCCGGACCCGGCGATGAACCCGCGCCTGCGCGCCGCCGTGGTCGCGGCCCGCGCCGAGAACATGCCCAAGGACAATATCGATCGTGCGATCAAGAAGGCCGCGGGCAATGAGGGCGAGAACTATGACGAGATCCGCTACGAGGGCTATGGCCCCGGCGGCGTCGCCGTCATCGTCGAGGCGCTGACCGACAACCGCAACCGTGCCGCCTCCGACATCCGTTCCTTCTTCACCAAGTCGGGCGGCAATCTCGGCGAAACCGGCTCGGTCGCCTTCATGTTCGACCGCACCGGCATCATCGAATACGACGCCAAGGTCGCCTCCGACGATGCCATGCTGGACGCCGCGATCGAGGCCGGCGCCGACGACGTGATCTCCAGCGAGGCCGGCCACGAGGTCTACGCCTCGCAGGACACCTTCCGCGAAGTCGCCAAGGCGCTGGAAGCGAAGTTCGGCGAGCCGCGCAAGGCCGCGCTGACCTGGAAGCCGCAGAACACCGTCGCGGTCGACGACGAGACCGGCGAAAAGCTGTTGAAGCTGATGGACCTGCTCAACGAGCACGACGACGTGCAGAACGTGTTCGCCAATTTCGAGGTGTCCGACGCGCTGATCGCGAAGATGGGCGGCTGAGGCGGCTTCGCCGCACGTGCTGCGATGAGGCCGCCGCCGAGGCGGCCTTATTTGTTTGGCAGCAGCGCCGGGACCATCCACGGAATGGGAAAGAGTGGGAACAGCAGCGCACCCCAGACGAACCAGGCGCGTCTCGAGCGTCCCCTCTCGACTGCGGAGTTGGCCGTGAATCGCCCGGACAGGAGCGCGACCGCAACAACGGGAATGGCGATCAAGACGATCAGGGAGGACATGGCGGCTCCTGTCGATGCTGTCGCCAGTATATAGGATTGGGCCGTGGGTGCGACAGAGGCGGGGATGGCGCTCCGTTTGTGTTTCGTTCTCCCGGCGCAGGCGGTATCACTACCCCATGACATCGCAGCCGATTCGCTCTCCCGTCCGCATCATCGGTATCGATCCGGGTCTCCGCCGCACCGGCTGGGGGGTGATCGAGACCGAGGGCAATCGTCTCGTCTATATAGCCTGCGGCTCGGTCGAGCCGCCGGACGATCTGCCGCTGGCGAGCCGGCTGCTCGCGATCCATGAGGGGCTTGCCGCAGTGCTCGGCGACTACAGGCCGGCGGAGGCGGCGGTCGAGGCGACCTTTGTCAACAAGGACGGCGTCGCCACGCTGAAGCTCGGCCAGGCGCGCGGCGTCGCCATGCTGGCGCCCGCAATGTTCGGTATCTCGGTCGCCGAATACGCCCCGAACCAGGTCAAGAAGACCGTGGTCGGCGCCGGACATGCCGAGAAGAACCAGATCCAGGTGATGCTGAAGATACTGTTGCCGAAAGCCGAGCCACCATCCGCCGACGCCGCCGACGCGCTCGCGGTCGCCATCACCCACGCCCATCACCGCCAGAGCACGGCGCTGCGGCTCAGGGTGGCGAGCCTATGATCGTCCGATACCAATCGCCGTCATGCCCGGCCTTGTGCCGGGCATCCACGTCTTTTCTTGCCGGCGTCGAAGACGTGGATGGCCGGGACAAGCCCGGCCATGACGAAAGAGTGGCGTCCAAAGTGCCGGGACGGCCACGATGATCGGCAAGCTCAAGGGCCTGATCGATTCCTATGGCGAGGATTACGTGATCCTCGACGTCGGCGGCGTCGGCTATCAGGTGCATTGCGCGAGCCGCACGTTGCAGGCGCTGCCGTCGCCGGGCGCAGCGGCGGTGCTCTCGATCGAGACCTATGTCCGCGAGGATCAAATAAAACTGTTCGGCTTCCGCAGCGATCTGGAGCGCGAATGGTTTCGCCTGCTGCAGACCGTGCAGGGCGTCGGCGCCAAGGTCGCGCTCGCGGTGCTCGGCACGCTGCCGCCGACCGATCTCGCCAACGCGATCGCGCTGCGCGACAAGGCGGCGGTCGCGCGCACGCCGGGGGTCGGGCCGAAGGTCGCCGAGCGCATCGTCAGCGAATTGAAGGACAAGGCGCCGGGCTTTGCCGATGTCGATCCCGCGGTGGTGCAGCTGTCCGGCGCGATCGACAACAACCGCGCGCCGCGCCCGGTCACCGACGCGATCTCTGCGCTGGTCAATCTCGGCTACGGCCAGCCGCAGGCCGCCGCCGCCATCGCCGCCGCCTCGCGCAGCGCCGGTGAGAAGGCCGAGACCGCGCAGCTGATCCGGCTGGGTCTGAAGGAATTGTCGAAGTGAGGGCCCGTTCAAATCTATGCGCCAATTGGGCCGAGCGCTTCGCTGCGTTCCCTCCCCCCCGCAACCGGGGTCTACCCCGGTTGCGCATTGAATTCTTGCGCAAGTCGGGCAGGCCCGACTTGCGTTGGGGGAGGGTTAGGGAGGGGGGTGCCACGGCGGCAGTCTTCGTGTGGCCCCCCTTCCCCAACCCCTCCCCACAAGGGGGAGGGGAGCCTAACCACCACCGACGCGGCTTGCGTTGCATTGGTCTGCGAACATGAACACCCCGTCCCGCATGGTCACGCCCGAACGCCGCTCCGATGATGTCGGTGACACCGCGATGCGTCCGCAGTCGCTCACGGAGTTCGTCGGCCAGGCCCAGGCGCGCAAGAATCTCTCGATCTTCATCGAGGCCGCGAAGAAGCGCGGCGAGGCGCTCGATCACGTGCTGTTCGTCGGTCCCCCCGGCCTCGGCAAGACCACGCTGGCGCAGATCGTCGCGCGCGAGCTCGGCGTCGGCTTTCGTGCCACCTCAGGTCCTGTGATCGCCAAGGCCGGCGACCTCGCGGCGCTGCTCACCAATCTCGAAGAGCGCGACGTGCTGTTCATCGACGAGATCCATCGCCTGAGCCCGGCGGTGGAAGAAGTGCTCTATCCGGCGATGGAGGATTTCCAGCTCGACCTGATCATCGGCGAGGGCCCGGCCGCGCGCTCGGTGAAGATCGAGCTGTCGAAATTCACCCTGGTCGGCGCGACGACGCGCGCGGGGCTGCTCACCAATCCCTTGCGCGATCGCTTCGGGATTCCGATCCGGCTCAATTTCTACACCGAGGAAGAGCTGGAGAAGATCGTCACCCGCGGCGCCCGCGTGCTCAACATCGGCATGAGCCCCGACGGCGCCAACGAGATCGCGCGCCGCGCCCGCGGCACGCCGCGGATCGCCGGCCGCCTGCTGCGCCGGGTGCGCGACTTTGCCTCCGCGGCGGATGCCGATGCGATTGATCGCGGCATCGCCGACCGCGCGCTGAGCGCGCTCGAGGTCGACAGTGCCGGGCTCGACGCAATGGACCGGCGCTATCTGACCACCATCGCCCTGAACTATGGCGGCGGGCCGGTTGGCGTCGAGACCATGGCGGCGGCACTGTCGGAGCCGCGCGACGCGATCGAGGACATCATCGAGCCCTATCTGATCCAGTGCGGCTATCTGCAGCGTACGCCGCGCGGAAGGCTGCTGACGTCGCATGCCTTCCGTCATCTCGGGCTTGCCGAGCCGAACCGCGACCCCTCGCAGTTCGGCCTGTTCGGCAACAATGGCGACGAGGACTGAGCTGCTCCCGAAGTCGTGAAAAGACGTGTTGATGCAGCGCATCGCGCTGCCGGTAACCTTGCCCGCTAACCATTGCGAGGTCTCTGCAGGCCGTCTGCACAAACGCGGCCCAATTCCGCTCCAATCAAAGGGCTTATGATTGGTCGGAGCGTTTCCAGGAAGCGTCAGGCATCACCGATCAAACGTCCATGATTTCACGTCGTCATTTGCTCCGCGGGTTCGGCGGATTGACCGCCGTCACCGCCTCGACCGCGGCCTACGGCCTGAGCGAGCCGGTCGCCCGGCTCACGCTCACGCGTTACGATCTGTCGCCGCGGCAATGGCCGGCGGACTTTCCGCTCAAGATCGCCGTGCTCGCCGACATCCACGCCTGCGATCCCTGGATGTCGCTCGATCGTATCGAGACAATCGTCGAGCGCACCAATGCGTTGAACGCCGACATCATCGTGCTGCTCGGCGACTATGTCGCGGGGCTGCGCCACGTCACGCGCTTCATTCCGGCCTCCGAATGGGCCGCGGTGCTCAAGGGCCTGAAGGCGCCGCTCGGCGTGCATGCCGTGCTCGGCAATCACGACTACTGGGAAGACAAGGCGGTGCAGCGCCTGGGGCAGGGCACGCCGGTCGCGCGCCGTGCGCTGGAACGGGCGGGCATCCCGGTCTACGAGAACGATGCGGTGCGGCTCGTCAAGGACGGCCGTGCGTTCTGGCTCGCCGGCCTCGGTGACCAGCTCGCCTATTTGCCGGCGCGGCACTATCGCCAGGTCACCCGCATCGGCGTCGACGATCTCAACGCGACGCTTGCAAAAGTCACCGACGACGCGCCGGTGATCCTGCTCGCGCATGAGCCGGACGTTGCGCTTCGCGTGCCCTCGCGCGTCGCGCTGCAGCTGTCCGGCCACACCCATGGCGGCCAGGTCCGCCTGCTCGGTTGGTCGCCGGCGGTGCCGGTCAAGCACGGCATGCGGCTCGCCTATGGCCATCTGAAGCTGAAATGCGACGTCGTCGTCTCCGGCGGCCTCGGCTGCAGCATCATGCCGTTCCGCCTCGGCGTGCCACCCGAGATCGTGCAGGTGACACTCGGCGCCAAGGGGCCGGCGGTGTCCTGACGAGCCCGGCCGTGCACTCATAAAGGCGCGGACGCCGGCGTTTGGCGATCAGGCTGCATGGGGAGTGCCTTGAAACGCGGCATCCTTTAGTGAGGTACGCACGTTCGTCACCCAAACGGGTGGTGTGCACCCACGCCGACCTCGGCGCGTGACAACAGCCGCCCGCTCCTGTAAAAACATTAAGCCCCGATGCCGCGGGAAGGAGGTGCCCTGTGAAACGCAGGATGACAGCCGTCCTGCTGGCGGACGTCGTTGGCTACAGTCGGCTCATGTCGACCGACGAGGACGCCACACACGTGATGCTGGCCGAATGTTTCGGCGGCCTGATCGAACCCAAAGTTTCCGAGCATGGTGGTCGCCTTATCCGATCCAGCGGCGATGGATTACTTGTCGAGTTTGGCAGCGCTCTGGATGCCGTACGTTGCGGTATCGAAATTCAGCAGGAATTGAGCAAGCGCAATGCCGGTGCCGCCCCCGAGCGCCGCTTCCAAATGCGCATCGGCGTAAATGCCGGTGACGTCATTTTCGACGAGCGCGATATCTACGGAAACAGCGTCAATATTGCAGCACGGCTAGAGACTCTCGCCGAGCCGGGCGAGCTATTTGTTACCAATACTGTTCGGGATCAGCTCCTGGGTCATCCGGACCTCGCATTTGAGGACAGGGGCCGTTACCGGCTCAAGAACATTGACCCTCCGATTCAGGTCTTTCGGGTCACCCAGGCCCAGGAGCAAGACAAATCCCTCCTGGGACGAATGCGTCTCGTCGCGCGCCGAACTGTCGCACTTCCTCCGATGCGTCGTTCGGTGGTCGCTGCATTAGCCGTCTTATTGGCCATCGCGACGTTTGTAGGCACAGTGCCGCTTTGGCATGGCCAAAAAGCGCAGTCTGCTCAAGCTTCCATCATGGTCATGCCGTTTCGCAGCATGAGCAATGATCCGCAGGAGGGCTATTTCGCCGACGCGGTCACCGATGATCTAACCACGCACCTTTCCCGCTTGGCTGATACTGTGGTGATTGCGCGTGCAACGGCTTTCACTTACAAAGGGAAAGATATCGACCCTCGACAGATCGGACAGGACTGCGACGTTCGATATCTCTTGGAAGGCAGCATCCGGAAAATCGGTACCAAGGTGCAAGCTAACGCGCACCTGGTAGATGCGCGTTCCGCGACGGCTATTTGGGCGGATCAATTTGATACTGATGTTACTGACCTTTTCGAATTGCAGGAAGTTGTAACGGGTCGAATCGCGTCGTCGCTCGGACTTCAACTGGTCAAGGCCGAGAGCCGTCGACGTAATCGATCGGGAGATTCCAATGCGATTGATATGAGGTTACGCGCCATGGCTATTCTCATTGAATCGATTACCCCGCAGCACAATCTTATCGCACGCAAGTATCTTCAGGATTCTCTGCAGCTCAGCCCGCAATCGGCCATCGCCTGGAGCCAACTGGCAGATGTCTTGATGCGTGACTATTTGAATCGCTGGAACGAAGCTGCTGGAACGGATTCCAACGCACGCATTGAGCTGCTGAACCAGGCCGAGCATGCGCTGCAACAGGCATTCAGTCTCGACCCGACCATTGCTCTGAGCCACATGGATGATGGCTTTATTCGCCGTGCGAAGGGGGATCATCAAGGAGCCCTGGACGCTTTCGAACGGGCGCTTGCCCTCGATCCCAATCTTGCCCTCGCATATGCTCAGAAAGCCAATCAACTTGTCCTGACGGGGCATCCCAAGGAAGCGCCTCCGCTGGTGTTGAAGGCGATCAGACTCAGTCCTCGCGATCCTGCCAGGAGTGTATTTTCCTGGGTCCTGGGGCGCGCATACTTCGCGATGGGAAACTACGACGATGCAATTGTCTGGCTTCGAAGAGCCGTTGAGGAGAGACGCACGGTTTGGTTCAGTCGAGCGCATTTGGTGAGCGCCTTTGCGCTGGCCGGAAAGCAAACCGAAGCGGTCGACGCGTTGAATGATTTCAACGGCGCACTGCCGGGCTACACACTGGCGCGTATCCGCGACATCTATTCCCAGGAAATTCCAAATCAGCATCTAGCGTTTCAGGCTACCTTGAATGAACTCTTCAAGGGATTGCAGCAGGCGGGGATGAAATAATCGCAGTCGATCGACAAGGTCGGCTCATGGGTACTCATTCCGCTCGCGGCGCAACGAGCGCCGTCCAGCGCAGCACCCGAGGATGATTGCGGACAAGGTGCCGGGCGGAGATCTCTGCATGCGGTCGCTGGTGCGGTGCTCCGCCGTATCAAGCCTGCACGCTCAGCTCAGCCCGAATTCGAGGATTTGACCAGCCGATATCAGGAGACATCCAATGCTTCAGATATCATGTCGGAAACTTTGCACTGTGGTGTCCGTTGGCGCCTTGTCGGCAGTGTTCGCTTCGGCGCAACCGATCTCGTCGCTAGTGCATGCGAAGACTCTCATTGCGGTGATGCATTCCGATCTGCGCATCCTCGACCCGGGCTTCACCGGGGCGTATATCACGCGCGATCACGGCTACATGGTCTTTGACACTTTGCTCGCCACGGACTCCAACTTCAAGATCCAGCCGCAGATGGCGGATTGGAAGGTCTCCGACGACAAGCTCACCTACACCTTCACTCTCCGCGACGGACTTAAATGGCATGATGGCAGCCCGGTCACCGCGGAAGACTGCGTTGCGTCGCTCAAGCGCTGGAGCAAGAACGAGACCATGGGCCAGACGCTGATGGACTTCACGGCCAGCATTGAGGCCACTAACGACAAAACCATCACGCTGAAACTGAAAGAGCCTTACGGGTTGGTGCTGGAATCGATTGGAAAACCTTCATCGATTGTTCCGTTCATGATGCCCAAGCGTCTGGCCGAAACGCCGCCGGGCCAGCAAATCAAGGAGCAGGTCGGCTCCGGTCCCTTCAAGTTCGTTCAGTCTGAATTCCAGCCCGGCGTAAAGGCAGTCTATGAGAAAAACACGGACTACGTGCCACGCAAGGAGCCGCCGAGCTGGACGTCGGGCGGCAAGGTCGTGAAGGTCGATCGCGTCGAATGGATCAGGATGCCAGATGCACAGACCGCCGTGAACGCGCTGCAATCTGGCGACATAGACTTCGTGGAGAATATCCCCTTCGATCTCGTAACGAAGTTGGCTGCCAACAAGGACTTGAAGCTTGAAACCCTGGACAAGCATGGCTTCCAGATCGTCGGACGCATGAATTTTCTTTACCCGCCGTTCGATAACGTCCTGGTGCGCCGCGCGGCGTTGCGGGCGCTGAACCAGAAGGATGTGCTGGACGCACTGGTCGGCAATTCAGAATACTACCAGCTATGCGGCGCGGTTTTCGGTTGTGATACGCCGTTGGCCACCGACACCGGTTCGGAGTCGCTGGTGAAAGGCAGTGGTCTCGCAGAAGCGACCAAGCTGCTTGGCGAATCCGGTTACGACGGCACACCTGTCGTGATCATGGCGCCCGGTGACGTCCTGGTGTTCAAGGCACAGCCGATCGTCGCGGCGCAACTGCTGCGCAGGGCTGGTTTCAACGTGGACCTGCAGGCGACCGATTGGCAAACAGTGGTCTCCCGTCGCGCCAGCCAGAAGCCGCCCAAAGAGGGCGGTTGGAACATGTTTTTCACCAACTTCATCATTGCCGATGTGGTGGACCCCGTCGTCAACATATTGGTCAACGGTCGAGGCAGGAACGGTGGTTGGTTTGGTTGGCCGGAATCGGCCCGGCTCGAAGCGTTGAAAGACCAGTTCGCGCGTGCATCCACGCCGGCCGAGCAGAAGAAGATCGCCGCAGATATCCAGGCGGTCGTCTATGATCAGGTGATCTATGTCCCCCTCGGGCAATGGCGCGGGGTCGGCGCGTGGCGAAAATCGCTCTCAGGCGTGCTTGACGGCCCTGCCACGCCGATCTTCTGGAATATCGACAAGTCGGAGTGAAGCACGGATATTATGGTTCAGTGTTCGTTGCACGATGGGGCAATTGAAGTGAGTTGCGGCCGTCGTTACGTGGGCTGTTGATCGAGGGCTGCATTGCATTCTATCTGGTAGAGACGGATCGGATCGTGATCGTTCGCTTTCTCGACGGTCGCAGGGATATAGAGCGCGAGTTTTCTAAATGACCTTACCCCATATCGACGGCGCGATCCGCGATGGCCGCCACCATATGCCGGTCCGCGTCTATTACGAGGACACCGATTTTTCCGGGATCGTGTACCACGCCAATTATTTGCGTTTCATGGAGCGCGGACGCACCAATCATCTCCGATTGATGGGCGCCGAGCAGAACGCGCTATTCGAGGAGGCGCAAGAGGAGACTGGCGGCTTCGCCTTTGTCGTGCGCTCGATGACGCTGGACTTCCTCAAGCCCGCGCGGATGGACGACATGCTCGACATCGTGACCTGGCCCATCGCGGTGAAGGGCGCCTCGATCATGCTCGCGCAGGAGGTCAGGCGCGGCGATGACGCGCTTGTGAAGGCGCAGGTGCGCGTTGCTTTCGTCAGTCAGGGCAGGGCACAGCCTATACCGAAGAGCATCCGCACACTGATGAAGGCCGATCTGGCCTGACTATCGGGCGATAGGAAATGCCCCATCGACTCTGCCCGGCGCGGCGATAGATTTGCGCTGATAACAACCGCGAGGGATCGCCGATGTCACGCCCGCCACTGCCGCCCTTCACCCGCGAGACCGCCGCGCAAAAGGCGCGCATGGCGGAGGATGCCTGGAATTCGCGCGACCCCGTTCGGGTTGCCGGCGCCTATACCGAGGACAGCCGCTGGCGCAACCGCTCCGAGGTGTTCGGGGGACGCGAGGCGATCGTGGCCTTCCTGACCCGCAAATGGGAGAAGGAACTGGAGTATCGCCTGATCAAGGATCTCTGGGCGTTCGACAACAACCGCATCGCGGTGCGCTTCCAGTACGAATGGCACGATGCCGACGGCAACTGGTTTCGCTCCTACGGCAACGAGCAGTGGGAGTTCGACGAGCACGGCCTGATGCGCCGCCGCGAGGCCTCGATCAACGACATCGCGATATCGGAGAAGGACCGCCGCTTCCACTGGCCCGCGCCCGGCCCGCGTCCGGCCGACGTGCCGGGGTTGGGGCAGGAGCCGTTCTGATCGGTGCGTAGCCCGGATGAAGCGAAGCGAAATCCGGGATAAGTCTCACCTGTAGCTAAGTCCGTCCCGGATTGCGCTGCGCTCCATCCGGCTTCTGTAACGGGCCTTGGTAAGTCAATCCCTTTTTGCGTGATCCAGTCGCCGGGCACTTGCTTCTGTACGGGATCGGCGCGGTGGCCGTCGCCTGATGGGGTGCATTGAGGAGCCGGCCGGCCAATCTACGGAAGCGTGGTTGTGAGCCACTTCCCGGATGGCGGCCTGACCGGATCCATCGTCCCGGCGAAGGGACCTCGCTCAGGGAGAGCCTGGTGTCGTGGCCCGCCCGGAACCGATTGCTGCTCCTTGCTTAGGTTGCCGAGGCCTTGGCCATCGGGTTGAACGGTTTGGCGTCGGCGAGCATGCGATGCAGGATCACGGCGAGCTTGCGTGCAAGCGCCACCTTGGCCTTGCGCATGCCTGCGCGCCGGGCGATCCGCATCGCCCAGCCCTTCAGCGCCGAGCAGTTCCTGACCGGCTTGGTCAGCATGACATGAGCCGCCTGATAGAGCGCCTCGCGCACGGAGGCATCGCCGATCTTGCTGATGCGGCCGGTATAGTCGGTTTCGCCCGATTGGTACTTCTTCGGGGTGAGGCCAAAATGCGCTCCCGTCGCCTTCGATGACCGGAAGCGCTTCGGGTCGTCGATCGCCGAGGCATAGGTGAGCGCCACGATCGGGCCGACGGACGGTGTCGTCATCAAGAGCTTCGCCTGCGGGTGCGACCTGGCGAGCCTTTGGGTGTGCTTATCCAGGCCATTGAACTCGCGCCGCAGCACGGCGTGGGCTTCGAGCAGTGCCTGGGCCACCACCTCAAGTCCAGGATGGCCCGCTACGAGCTCCCGGATGCGTTCGGCGAACGTGCGCTCGGTGGTCGGGCCGACCTTCAGACCGAAGCCGCGGAGCACGCCGCGCAGGCTGTTCTCGATGTCGCGCAGCTTCGACTGCAGCAGCTTGCGTGCCGTCAGAACCGCCCGCGTCTCCTGCGCTTCGATCGACTTGCAGTGCACCGGCCGGAACCAGCCCAGCCGCATCAGTTGCGCGATCCCGCGGGCATCGTTGCGGTCCGACTTCACCGGCATCGCCTTGAAGGCATCGCGGACGTGCCGCGTCTCCAACAGTTCGACTGCCAGGCCCGCATCCTGCATCGCTGCGTAGAGCCATTGCGACAGCGGACCAGCCTCCAGCCCGATCCGTTCCAGCACCAACCCCAGCGACCGGAACCAGCCGATCAGGGCCTCCGGCTCGCTCGCAACCTTCGCCTCGCGCAAAATCTTACCCGTCCCATCGACAAGGCAGACGCTCGAGCATTCCAAAGACACGTCGATTCCTGCATAGTGGTACATGGTCGTCCCTTAATGATGCTTGGAGCGGGCTTGCCCGACTCCGTTGACACCATCAGTTTGAGGGACGACCGCCTTCCAACCAACAGGCCGCTCGCGAGCGCGCTTCCAAAGCGCGCCGTAGCGAGCGGACGGCCGGCCCGTTACCCCATCTACAAGGTGGAAGCGTGAACTGGGCCGTCGTGCTTCCAGACGCGCGTTCCGCGCTCCTCAGCATGACGGGGGTAGAGTGAGCCCGCGGCTTGCGTGATGTCGCTCGCGCTATTTCGCCCCGTCATCCTGAGGTGCGAGCGCAGCGAGCCTCGAAGGATGGACGGCCCCCGAATCCGGCGGCCGTCACGTTTCGAAAACGCTATTGCGCGCTACGCCGCTGCCTTGTGCCGCGCGATCTCGGCCTTGTAGAGCTCGAACTCCTCCGCGACCGCCTTTGCGACCGATGGCCGGGTCCGCAGTCGCTCGTAATAGGCCTTCAGCGCCGGCCATTTTGCGAGTTCGATCGGCGGCGTCGCCATCGTCCAGTTGATGACCGTGACGAGATAGGCGTCGGCGACGCTGAAATGATCGAGCAAATAGTCGCGGCCCTTCAGATGGTTCTCGACATAGTCGAGCCGCGAGACGTATTTCTCCAGCGCGTAAGTCTTGGCGTCCGGCGGCGCCTTCCTGTCGAGCAGCGGCAGGAACAGGCCCTTGTGCAGCTCGGTGCCGATGAAGCACAGCCATTGATGCAGCCGTGACCGCTCGGCGTTCGACACGGTGCCGAGGCCGGCGCGCGGGAACTGGTCGGCGACATATTGCAGGATCGCGGCGTTCTCGGTCAGCACCACGCCGTCGTCGGTGCGCAACGTCGGCACCAGGCCGAGCGGGTTGACCTTGTTGAAGTCGGAGCCGTCGTTGCGCACCTGCTTGGTCTTCGGATCGACCTCGAGATAGTTGGCCGGCTGGCCGGCCTCATAGAGCGCGACGCGGGTCGCCATCGAGCAGGCAAGCGGCGAGAAATAAAGGTCCATTGGTGCCTCCTTGGGGCGTCTGGCGCGGGTGTTCCGGGCCGTTGTTGATTTTTGTACTGTCTTGGATAGTATTGGTGCCGTCAAGGAATTTAATGCGAAATGGTACAAAAAAGTAAGAGGCCGCCATCTGCTGCCAAGATCGAGGCGCCGGTCGCACCGAAGCGCCGCGGACGGCCGCGCGCCTATGAGCCGGATGTCGCGCTCGGCAAGGCGCTCGATCTGTTCCGGCGCGACGGCTTTGCCGCGACCTCGCTCGATGATCTCAGCGCTGCGACCGGCATGAACCGGCCAAGCCTTTATGGCGCGTTCGGCGACAAGCGCGAGCTCTACATCAAGAGCTACCAGCGCTATCGCGACGACGCGCGCGCCGCGATGGTCGACATCTTCCGCGCCGAGGCACCGCTGCGCGAGCGGCTCGAGCGCATCTACCGCATCGCGCTCGACATCTATCTCTCGGGCGAGTCCGGCCCGCGCGGCTGCTTCACGGTGATGACCGCGGCGTCCGAGGCGGTGTCGGATCCGGGCATCCGCAGCATGGTGGTGGAGGGCCTGACCGAGCTCGACAAGGCGTTCGGCATCTGCTTCCGCCACGCCAAGGAGCGCGGCGAGCTGGCTGACGGTGCCGATCCGGCCGCGCTGGCGCATCTCGCCTCCGCCACCATCCACACCATTGCGATTCGTGCTCGCGCCCGGGTGTCGCGCAAGGAGCTCGAGGCGATCGTGAAGGGCGCCGTCGACGTGATGTGCGGGCCGAAATAGCGGCGCGCGAAATTCCTCTGCATCAAATGTCGGGTGCTGGTTTTCCCGCCCGTCCTCCGTAAGGTCTCTCAACCACGGAAGCGGAATATCATGGGAAAAGTCAGGACTTCAGTATTCACGGTCTCAATCGACGGATTTGGCGCGGCGTTGCGCCAAAGCCTCGAACATCCATTCGGCGAGGGCGGCCTGGCGCTGCCCGCCTCCTGGTTGTTCGAGACGCGGGCCTTTCGCGCGATGATCGGCCAGGACGGCGGGACCACCGGGCTCGACGACGAGATCGCGCGCAAGTCGATGGAGGGTATCGGCGCCTGGATTCTCGGGCGGAACATGTTCGGCCCGATCCGAGGGCCATGGCCGGATGATTCCTGGAAGGGCTGGTGGGGCGACAATCCGCCTTACCACACGCCGGTGTACGTGCTGACCCATCACGCGCGGCCCGACATCGAGATGGAAGGCGGCACCACCTTCCACTTCGTGACCGACGGCATGCTTGCCGCACTGGAGCGGGCGCGCGCGGTTGCGGGGGACAAGGACATCCGCGTCGGCGGCGGCGTCTCGGTGGTGCGGCAATTCCTGCAGGCGCGTCTGCTCGACGAATTGCAGCTGGTGTTGCCGCCGGTCGTGCTCGGCGCCGGAGAGAGCCTGTTCGCGGGCCTCGATCTGCCTGCTCTCGGCTACGCCGTGGTTTCTCATGTCGCGAGCCCGTACGCCACGCACGTCACCTTCGCGCGCAAGAGCTAGAATCGGCAACGGGCTCCGCTTCACCTCGCCGCGCGTGCGGGGAGAGGTCGTGATCTTCCCCCGAAAAAGTGGACAGGGTTAAGCTGGTTTTAGCTCCATCTCGATCGGGGCGAGGTACCCGATGGCGGAATGGAGTCGAGTTCGATTGTAGAAGCCCTCAATGAAGGCGAAGATATCGCGCTGGGCCTCGGCCCGGGTCTCATATTGGCGATGATGAACGAGCTCGGTCTTCAGGGTATGGAAGAAGCTCTCCATCGGGGCATTGTCGTAGCAGTCGGCTTTGCGGCTCATTGATGCCGTGATGCCGGCGGCCGACAGGATCGCGCGATAGTCCTGTGAGGCGTACTGCACGCCGCGATCGGAGTGATGGATCAATCCGCCTTCCGGATGCTGCTGCTGGATTGCCATCTTCAAGGCGGACGAGGCGAGTTCGACCTGCATGTGATCCCGCATCGCCCAACCGACGATCTTGCGGCTGAAGAGGTCCATGATGGCCGCCAGGTAGAGCCAGCCCTCTGCAGTCGGAATGTAGGTAATATCGGCGAGCCAGATCCGGTTTGGGGCCGCGGCTGCAAAATGACGTTCGATGAGGTTCGGCGCGATCGGCAGGCCGTGGCGGCTGTCGGTGGTCCGAACGCGACGCGGTGATGCCATGATGGCGCGGATGCCGTGCCGATGCATCAAGCGTTCGATCCGGCCACGGCTGGCGCCACGTCCCTGTACCCGCAGAGCGGCATGGACCCGCGGACTGCCATAGCGTCCGCCACTGTCTTGATGGACCTGTCGGATCGCAGCCAGCAGCGCGGCATTGGTGGTTGCGCGTGCGTTTACCGGGCGCTCACGCCAAGCGTAATAGCCGGCCGCCGAGACCCCGAGCACGGCGCACATCAGCCGCACCGGATAGGCGTCGCGATGGTCCTCAATGAAGCGGAAGCTCATGTCCGGGTTCCGGCAAAGATCGCGATCGACTTCCTAAGAAACAGCCTGATTGGCGTTGCACGGAATGGCCTGCAAGACAAAGCCGAGCGATTTGGCCCGGCGCTGAAGGTTAGCGAGGACGCGGCTGCGATATTGTCGCTCATATTGGTCGGCACCTGGATCCCTGTAGCTCATGCCATGCCGGAGTGTGTTGTAGAATAAAACTGCAATCTTGCGGGCGGTCGCCGTCACCGCCTTCGACTTGCCCGCGCGTGAGGACAGCCGGCGATAGAATGCTCCGAGCGCCGTATCGCTCCGCCCCACGGTTGTGGCTGCCAATCGCAGTAGTGCGGCTGCCCGGCTGGAGGATCTCCGCGTGCGTGAAGATAGTACCTTGCCACCGGAGATTTTGTTGCCGGGTGCGAGGCAGAGCCAAGAGGTGAAGTGCTTGGCGGTTGGCCACGCCCTCAGATCCTTGCCGCACTCGCCGACGAGCTTCAATGCGAGTGACGGACCCAGCCCATGGATCTCAGTCAGATCAACGCCGAGCACACCGTACAGCGCGGTCCTGACATCGAAGGTGGGTGTGTTGACCTGCTTGGTCTTTACGCGTGGCTGGGATAGCTTTCCGACCGGCTTTGCTTCTCTGTTGCTAAGCGCGGCGATCAAGACTTCGAGCTTGCGGTCGCAGTCCAGCATCTTCGCCTGGTAGATGTCGTAGAGTTCCAGCGATTGGGTCAGAGCGAAGACATGTTCCTCCCGGTCGTTGCCGATCAGCGCCGCGCGGATCGTCTCCGTTGAAGAATGGCAGCGCACGTCTCGATAGGTTGCCAGAACGTCGGGATTGCGCTCGCCTGCAACAATGGCTCGGATAATCCGCATACCAGTCGCTCCGGTGATATCCGAGACGACATGATGGAGCTGCAGGTTCATCTCCATCAGAGCCTTCTGCATGTGCTGGATATGGGCGGCAGCATATTCAACCAGCCGCTCCCGCTGGCGCAGATAAGCGCGCAGGGTCGCAATCTCGGCATCGGGACGGAAGCTGCCGCGTAACAGCCCATAGGAATGAAGCTGGCGTAACCACGCAGCATCGCTGACATCGGTCTTGCGCCCGGGCACATTCTTGGCATACCGCGCGTTGACCAGAATGACCTCGAACCCGCGCTGCTCCAGAATCTCGTAGACCGGGATCCAATAGACGCCAGTGGATTCCATCGCGACGCTGGTCACACCGCATGTCTTGAACCAGTCCGCCAGACTATGCAGGTCCTGTGTGAACGTGCTGAACGTGCGCACTGGGACATCGGTGCAGGCCGGGTTCACGGCGGCCATGTGCATCTTTGATCCGATGTCGATGGCAGCCGCCCCGACGTTGACTGGCTTCAATTCCGGGCGATCTGCAGTTGTCGTCTTGAGCATTGCGGGTCCTCCGTCCAATCATGGGCAGGAGGGTCTGGGTTATGCCAATTTGTCATCTTCCTAATCGGGATCGCCGCCGGAGCGCCGTCACCACTCTCAAGTCCGCATGCACCCATGGACCACGTTTTTTAACGGGGACAGTGCCTCCAATAAGCTGACGGCCGCTACCCTCCCGGCCTCAGACGATAGCACAAGGCTGTTTCTACCCCGCGCAGGCACGCCACGGCGCTGGACAGTTTTTTAAAATGTCCCGCTCCATGCGCAGCCGCTCATTCTCCTCGCGCAGCCGGGCGATCTCGGCAGCCTGGTCCGCCGGCATCGGCGTCGCTTGCGTCGTGGGGCGCCGCGCCGCCGCTGCCGGCTCCTGCCGGAGCTTCTCCACCCAGCGCCGCAGCACCGAATCACGCAGACCGAGTTCCTTGCCGACCGACGTGATCGACCGGCCACTCGATACCACGAGTTCAGCGGCCTGCCGCTTGTACTCCTCGGTAAACGACCGACGTTGACGCTCTTGCATCCGACACCTCCGGGCTCTCTGAGCCTACTACAGGTGTCCACTCATTCGGAGGAGGTTCAGTCGCGTCGCATCGAAGATGCGATGCGGGTGAGGGGGAGTCTCCGCAAACGCAGCTATCCCCGATTACGCGGAAGCGGCCCCTCACCCCAACCCTCTCCCCGTAAGAACGGGGAGAGGGAGCGCGGCGCCGTCGCGACCGCCACTCGACCCGGCGGCAAGAATCCGCCGTTGACGCGGGCGCGCTTTGGTCGTACTTAACCCAAAGGTTATTTAACCGATGAGCTAAGTAGATGCCGCCCGACCCCCTCAGTTCGACTTTCGCGGCGCTGGCCGATCCAACCCGGCGCGCGATCCTGGCGCGGCTCGCGCTCGGCGAGACCTCGGTGATGGAGTTGGCAAAGCCGTTCGATATGAGCCTGCCGGCGATCTCAAAACACCTGAAGGTGCTCGAGCATGCCGGGCTGATCTCGCGCGGGCGCGAGGCGCAGTGGCGGCCGTGCCGCATCGCGCCCGCGTCGTTCAAAGAGGTTGACGGCTGGCTCGGGAATTTCCGCCGCTTCTGGGACGAGAGCTTCAACCGCCTCGACGGCCTGCTCGAGGAGATGAAGGCGGAGGAGGCAGCAAAGGCCCCGCCGCGCACCCGTAAAGTCAGAGTAACCAAGGAGAAGCAACGTGGACGCACGCGTGGATAAGACGCTGAGGATCACCACCCCGTCGGATGTCGAGTTCGCCATGACGCGCCAGTTCGACGCGCCGCGGCACCTGGTCTTCGATGCGATGACCAAGCCGGAATATCTGGTTCGCTGGCTCGGCTGCGACGCGATGGCGATGCCGGTCTGCGAGGTCGACCTGCGCGTCGGCGGCCGCTATCGCTACGTGTTCCGTTCGTCTGACGGCATCGAGCACGTCCTCACCGGCACCTTCCGCGAGGTCGCGCGCCCGGATCGCATCGCCTTCGGCGAGACGTTTTCGATGCCGGGCTTCGCCAGCGACGAATATCTGGTCACCTCGACCTTCGTCGAGGAAGCCGGCACGACCACGCTGACCACCACCATCCGCCATCCCACCAAGGAGGCGCGCGACGGCCACCTCAATTCCGGCATCGAGAAGGGCGTCGAGCCCGCCTACGACCGGCTCGCGAAGATCGTCGCGGGGATGGCGTGAGAAGCAGCCTGGCCAGCGGCGAAGGCTGCCCTATCAACCTCGTCGTCCCTGCGAAAGCAGGGACCCATAACCACAGGATTGAGTTGTTGAAGCACGCTGCGGCCACAGCGCAGCGCGCGCAACTGCCATTCGTGGTTATGGGTCCCGGGTCGCGCGGAGCCTGTCATCGGGCGGCGCTTCGCGCCGACCCGTTGGCTTGCCCGGGACGACACTGAGTTAGTATCCCCGCCCGCGATCGACCAGGTTCTCCAGTTCGCCACCCGCCTCATATCGCGCGATCTGCTGCGCGACGTATTTCGAGATCTCGTCGGCGTCGGTGTCGGCGGCGTTATGCGGTGTCAGCACCACCTTGGGATGGCTCCAGAACGGGCTCGCCTCGGGCAGCGGCTCGGTCTCGTAGACGTCGAGCGAGGCTGCGCCCAGCGTGCCGTCGTCGAGCGCGCGCAAGATGTCCGCTTCGTTCTGCAGGCCGCCGCGGCCGGCATTGATGATGACGGGCGCACCGAGCGGGCTGCCACGATTGAGCCTTGCGAACACGTCGCGGTTCAGCACATGCCTTGTGTCCGGCGTCAGCGGCAGCAGGCAGACCAGGATGTTGGTCTCGCGCAGGAATGCGTCCAGCCCGGCAGCGCCGTGGTAGCAAGCGATGCCGTCGATCCGCTTCTCGCTGCGGCTCCAGCCGACGACCCGGAAGCCGAGCGCGCGCAGCGCATGCGCCGCGGCGGCGCCGAGCGTGCCGAGGCCCATGATGCCGACGGTGATCGCGCCCGCCGCCCATTGATATTTCGGCGCCCAGCGTTTTTCCCGCTGCGACTCTCGCAGGTAAAGCTCCTGGCGGTGATGCATCAGCACATGCAGCACGACATATTCGGTCATGCGGTCGGTGAGATCGCCGACCGAAACCCGCACCAGCGGCACCTCGGGCAGTGAGCGGTCGGCCATCAGCGCGTCGACGCCGGCGCCGAGATTGAAGATCACGCGCAGGTTCTTGAACGCGGCGAGCTCGCCCGGCTGCGGCTTCCACACCGCGGCATAGTGCACCTCGGCCGGGTCGAGCGCGCCGTCCGGCAGCAGCACTACGCGGCGATCCGGGCAGACGGTGTCGAACCGCGCCTTCCAGCGCGCCGACGACCAGTTTTCCGAGCCGCCATTGATCAGCAGCGCGAGTACGTCCTTACCCATCCAGATACCTCCAACGCCAGTGTGACTGATATCACAGAGCGGGTCCGGCCGCCCCCCAGTCTCCTGCCATCAACGCGGGAGAACTTCCATGCGCAAACTGATCCTGGTCCCGGCATTCATCGCAGCCTCCATCGCCACGTCCATGCTGGCCAGAGCCGCGGCCCTCGTGCTCGCCGCCCGCTACGGCGTCACCCGGTAATCGCAGCACGATCGTCACGGTGGTGACCTGACGCGCGTCGCCGTGCCTCGGCTTGGTCTGTCGCGGCTCGCCATGCAGCTTCGGCGAAATCCATCGCCGATATCCGGAACCTAAATTTCTTTCGCTCCCCCTGTCGGCAGCGGGCATAGTCGTTCGTTCTTGCAATGAACGGAGATGCCTCTTCGATGCTGTACGCCATCCTCTGCTATCACGACGAAGACATGGTCGGTTCCTGGAGCAAGGAGCACGACGCCTCGGTCATGCAGAAACTGTCCGCGGTGCAGGACAAGCTCGCCAAGCAGGGCCGACTCGGTCCGGTGGCCCGGCTGCTGCCGACCACCGCCGCGACCACGCTGCGCAAGGAAAACCCGCCGGTGGTGCTGGACGGCCCGTTCGCCGAAACCAAGGAACAGCTGCTCGGCTTCTACCTGGTCGAGGGCAAGAACCTCGACGAGGTGCTCGACATCGCGCGCGACCTCGGCGAGGCCAATCCCGGTGGCACCTATGAGATCCGCCCGGTCGGCTACTTCAATCAGGGGGGTACGAAGGCGTGAGCATGAACGACACCGCCTGGATCGATGCCGCGCTAACGTCGGCGCGTCCCCAGGCGGTCGGCGCACTGCTGCGCTATTTCCGCAATCTCGATACCGCCGAGGAGGCCTTCCAGAACGCCTGCCTGCGGGCGCTGAAGAGCTGGCCGCAGAACGGCCCGCCGCGCGATCCCGCGGCGTGGCTGATCATGGTCGGCCGTAACGTCGCGATTGACGATATCAGGCGCGGCAAAAAGCAGCAGCCGCTGCCCGACGACGACCAGGCGATCTCCGACCTCGACGATGCCGAGGACGAGATCGCCGAGCGGCTCGACGGCTCGCATTACCGCGACGACATCCTGCGGCTGCTGTTCGTCTGCTGTCACAAGGACCTGCCGGCGACGCAGCAGATCGCGCTGGCGCTGCGCATCGTCTCCGGCCTGTCGGTGAAGCAGATCGCGCGCGCCTTCCTGGTCTCGGAAGCCGCGATGGAGCAGCGCATCACGCGGGCCAAGACGCGCGTCGCCGATGCCAACGTGCCGTTCGAGACTCCGGGTGCGGTCGAGCGCAGCGAGCGGCTGGTCTCGGTCGCGGCGATGATCTATTTGATCTTCAACGAGGGCTATTCGGCGAGCGGCGACACCGCCGAAATCCGCTCGCCGCTGTGCGAGGAGGCGATCCGCTTGGCCCGCCTGCTGCTGCGGCTGTTCCAGAGCGAGCCCGAGATCATGGGCCTGACGGCGCTATTGTTGTTGCAGCATGCCCGCGCCGCCGCGCGCTTCGACGCCGACGGCCAGGTGATCCTGCTCGATGACCAGGACCGCAGCCTGTGGAACCAGAAGCTGATCGCCGAGGGCCTCGCCTTGATCGACAAGGCGATGCGTCACCGCCGCAGCGGGCCCTATCAGGTGCAGGCGGCGATCGCAGCGCTGCACGCCCGCGCCGAAAAGCCCGAGGATACCGACTGGACCCAGATCGACCTGCTCTACGGCGCGCTCGAGGTGATGCAGCCGTCGCCGGTGATCACGCTCAATCGCGCGGTTGCGGTCTCCAAGGTGAAGGGGCCGGAGGCCGCGCTCGAGATGATCGAGCCCTTGGCGCCGCGGCTGTCCAATTACTTCCATTATTTCGGCGTGCGTGGCGCCTTCCTGATGCAGCTCGGCCGCAACGAGGAGGCCCGCATCGCCTTCGACCGCGCCATCGCGCTCGCCAACACCACCGCCGAAGCCGCCCACATCCGCATGCATATCGACCGCCTGATGCGCGACAGCAAGCCGCGCAATGTGAAGGCGAAGTAATAGTCGTCAGGCTGCCGCGCGGCTATCATGCCCGGACCTAAGGTCGTACCCACTCCTCCTCGAAAGCGATGTCTCTGCTTTCCCCTGGATTGCTGCTCGGCAGTGAAACAAACGCCAGTGGCCGTTACCTCCTTCCCTGCCGAACAGCCGCGCGGTAGTTTGCGTGAATTAAACGCAAACGCATTGCCTGGAGAACGAAGTGATTGATCCCCCGCTCGATGAATCGTTGCATTCGGCACAAGGCAACCGGCGAATTAGCCGCCGCGATCTCCTGTTGAACGGCAGTTCGGCCCTGGCCTCTCTGTCACTGGCCTCAATTGCGCCCGCGAGCCTCACGTCTGCCGTCGCGCAACCGACCTCGCCGCGCCCGCACATTGTTTACATCGTCGCGGACGATCTCGGCTGGAAGGACGTCGGATTTCATGGCTCCGATATCAAGACCCCGAATATCGACAAGCTTGCGCAGGACGGGGCGCGACTCGAACAATTCTACGTCCAGCCGATGTGCACTCCCACGCGCGCAGCATTGATGACCGGCCGTTATCCATGCCGCTATGGCCTGCAAACCCTGGTCATTCCAACCCCCGCCAAATACGGATTGCCGACCGACGAATGGCTGCTGCCACAGGCGCTCAAGGAAGCAGGCTACAAGACCGCGATGGTGGGAAAGTGGCACTTGGGACATGCCGACCGCAAGTTCTGGCCGCGTCAACGCGGGTTCGATTATCACTACGGATCGATGGTGGGCGAGGTCGATTATTTCACTCATTCGTCGGCAAATGTGCGCGACTGGTATCGCAACGACAAGCCGGTGAATGAGTCGGGCTACGTCACTCAATTGTGGGGTGCTGATGCTGTCGCGCAAATCAACGCCCATGATCCAAAGACACCGCTGTTTCTCTATTTGGCCTTTACCGCTCCCCATTCGCCGTACCAGGCTCCGAAAGAATACATCGACAGGTACCGGCACATCGAAGACCCGACGAGACGCACCTACGCGGCCATGATTACATGCATGGACGACGAGATCGGCAAGCTGGTTTCCGCGCTCGAACGGAAGAAGATGCGCGAGAACACGTTGATCGTTTTCATGAGCGACAATGGTGGCAACCAGACTGCGCTCCTCGCCGGGGATGCGGACGTGTCGAAGCTGAAGCTGCCGGCCGACAACGGTCCTTATCGCGGCGGAAAAGGCATGCTGTACGAAGGCGGTACGCGCGTCGCCGCGCTTGCGAACTGGCCCGGGCAGATCAAGGCCGGCGAGGTGAGGGAAATGATGCACGTCGTCGACATGTTCCCGACGCTCGCCGGGCTCGCCGGCGCCAACCTCGCCAAGGCAAAGCCGCTCGATGGGTTGGACGTCTGGTCCACCGTCAGCAAAGGCGCTCCCTCACCCCGGCAGGAGGTCGTCTACAACATCGAGCCGTTTCGCGGCGGTGTACGTCTAGGTGACTGGAAACTGATCTGGCGGACGGTGCTGCCTTCCTCGATTGAGCTGTACAATATCCCGCAGGACCCCTCGGAGAAAAACAACCTGGCTGACAGCAATCCTCAGAAGGTCAGGGAGCTGCAGTCCCGCGTCGAGCAACTCGCCAAAGAGAGCGCCAAATCCCTGTTTCTTGTCGACGCGTTTTCGGCGGTCAAGGGGGCGGCGCACGGACCGCCCTCGCTGCCCACCGAGAATGCCTACTTCACGCAAGGTGACTGAGGGCAAAAGGCCACCAAGGCAAGCCGCGTTGAATTCGGCTTGATACCCGTGATCGAAGCTCCGAAACCGAGAGTTTCGATCATGCATGACGACGACATCGAAAAATTTCACCGGGGTTGTCGGCCTCGTACCCTGCCGTTCGTCTTGATGACAGAGCATCACCAAGCGTTACGGAGCCTGTCATGCCGACGATCGTCGACGCCGAAGTCTCAAAGCCCGCCCGCATCACCGGCCGCGTCATGAGCGGCGTGGTCGTCCTCTTCCTGCTGTTCGACGGCGCGATCAAGCTGGTGCCGCTGCCGGTCGTCACCGAGACCATGGACAAGATGGGTTACGGTGCGAGCGACACGCTGGCGCGCAGCCTCGGCATCATCACCATCGTCTGCACGCTGCTGTATTCGGTGCCGCCGACCTCGATCCTCGGCGCCATCCTGCTCACCGGCTATCTCGGCGGCGCGATCGCATCGCATGTGCGGATCGATAGTCCGCTGTTCACCCACACGCTGTTCGGGCTCTATCTCGGCCTGATGGCGTGGGGCGGGCTCTATCTGCGCGACGGCAATCTGCGCGCGCTGCTTCCGTTTCGCCGCTGAGCCAGAGCCTCGTTCCCATCGGAACGAGGCTCTGGATTCTTGTTTTGACGCGTTTTCGTCACGCGAACCGGTACCCACTTCGCTCGAAAACGCTCTAGCCGTTTATTCATCCACGTGGAGACTGTCATGTTCGAGACCATTGCCATCATCGCCGTCATCCTTGCGCTCGCGATTGCCGTCATCCTGATCCTCGCGGCGACCAAGCCGGGCACGCTTCGGGTGACGCGTGCGATTAGCATCGACGCGCCGGCGGAGCGGGTGTTTCCGCTGATCAACGATTTCCATCAGTGGACGGTGTGGTCGCCCTACGAGAACCGTGATCCGGACATGAAACGCATCTATAGCGGCGCCGAGCGCGGGCAGGGTGCGGTCTATGCCTGGGACGGCAACAAGAATGTCGGCGCCGGCCGGATGGAAATCCTGCAGTCCTCCGCGGCGTCTAAGATCGTCATCAAGCTCGATTTCATCAAGCCGTTCGAGGGCCACAACACCGCGGAATTCACAATGCTGCCGCAGGGAGATGCGACCAGCGTCACATGGACCATGTATGGTCCGGCCGTCTTCATGTCGAAGGTGATGCAGGTGTTCATGAACCTGGATCGCATGATCGGCAGGGATTTCGAGATCGGTCTGGCCAATCTGAAGAAGCTGACGGAAAAATAGAGAGCGTTTTCGAGCGAAGTGGTTACCGGTTCGCGTGAAGAAAACGCGTCAAAACGAGAATCTACTCAGGGAGCATGTCATGCAGGTCAACCCCTATCTTTCCTACGACGGCAATTGCGACGCCGCGCTGAAATTCTACCAGACGGTTCTCAGCGCGCGGATCGAGGAAACCTTCCCTTACGGCGAGGGCAATGCGGAGATGCAGACGCCGCCCGGCTGGAAGGACAAGATCATGCACGCCCGCCTCACGATCGACGGCGAGATCATCATGGCCTCCGACGCCCCGCCCGGCCACTTCCAGAAGCCGCAGGGCTTCCACGTCGCGCTGCAGGTCGAGGACCCCACTGATGCCGAACGCCGCTTCAAGGCGCTGTCCGAAGGCGGCACCGTCACCCTGCCGTTCGGCAAGACCTTCTTCTCCAACGGCTTCGGCATGTGCGTCGATCAGTTTGGCATCCCCTGGATGGTGAACTGCCCGGCGCAGATGTAGGCCACAGAGCCTTCAATCCCGGCGCGCGCTCTATCGCCTTCATCCTGAGGTGGCCGCTTCTTCAGCGGCCCTCGAAGGATCGACGGCCCGGCTGGTGGCCGTGCATCCTTCGAGGCTCGCAAGGGCTCGCACCTCAGGATGACGGGTTTGAGATCGCGGAGTGGGCATGGCGCAGACGTGCCTTTGCCCACTCTACAGGCTACAAATTCTTATCTGCACCGCGGATAGATCGCGGCGAGCTCGCGGCCGCGCAGCAGCAGCAGGCGTGAGGTCAGGCCGCCGCGGCGCACGATCCAGCTGCGCACCGGTGCCGGATAGGCTTCCAGCACTGCGACGGATGCTTCCGGCTCCGCATAGGTCCGGCCGCGCTGGTCGATCGAGCGCGCGGCATGAAAGCCGAGCACCGCGCGGCGCGTCACGCAGATGCGGTCGCCCGGCACCATCGAGAGCACCAGCGTGCACGCCGACAGGCACGGCCCGTCGATCACCACGCGCTCGCCGGACTCGCGCACCTTGTCGAACAGTTCGATGAACGGGCCGACCTGCCCGCCGGGGCTGGCAAGGATTCGAACGTCGGCCTGTGCGCTGGAGATGCCGGCAAAGAGCGCTCCCACCCCCAAAACCAATCCAAGGATCGTCCAGAGGATCGTCCAGATCGCCCCGATACGCATGCGGCGGTTCCTTCCGTTGGCGTCGTCCCGGCTCGTGCCTAGTTACGCTAGCGCATGCGGCGACAGTTTGTCAGTCCGCGCCGGAAACGCCGGCCTCGGCAAAGGTCGCCATGCCGCCGTGACAGGCGAGTGCCGCGCGCAGAAGCAGGATCGCGACCCCCGCGCCGGACGCTTCGCCGAGCCGCATCTCGAGATCGAGCAGGGGAGCGAGCGCGAGCTCGCGCAGCAATTCGCGGTGGCCGAGTTCGGCCGACACATGCCCGGCGCGGCAATGCGCGAGGCTGTCGGGCGCAAGCCGCGCCAGCGGCAGCACCGCCGATGTCGCGACGAAGCCGTCGAGCAGCACCGGGATCGATCTTGCACGCGCCGCCAGCACGGCGCCCGCGATCGCCGCGAGCTCGCGCCCGCCGAGCGCGACTGCGACAGCCAAGGGATCGTCGAGCAGGTTGCGATGCAGTTTCAGCGCGGTGTCGATCACCGTGCGCTTGCGCAGCAGGCCGGCATCGTCGACGCCGGTGCCGCGGCCGGCCCAGCGCGCGCCGCGCCCGCCCATCAGTGCCGCGCACAGCGTCGCGGCCACAGTGGTGTTGGCGATGCCCATCTCGCCGACCACGAGCAGGTCGCATTGCTCGGGCACGGTGCGCCAGCCGGTGTCGAGCGCGACCAGGAAATCGGCGCCATCCATCGCCGTGGACATCGTGAAATCGCGGGTCGGACGCTTAAGCTCGAGCGGCTCGACGCGCAGCGTGGCGCCGGCAAGTTTTGCGATCTGGTTGATCGCCGCGCCTCCCGCGGCGAAATTCGCTACCATCTGCGCGGTGACTTCAGAGGGAAAGGCCGAAACGCCGCGCTCGGCGATGCCGTGATTGCCGGCGAACACGGCAATGGTGACCTGGTCGAGCCGGGGGATCTCGCGCCGTTGCCAGCGCGCCAGCCAGATCGCGACCTCTTCCAGCCGGCCGAGGCTTCCCGGCGGCTTGGTCAGATTCTGCTGGCGCTGGCTTGCTGCCGCAGCGCTCGCCTCGTCGCCTGGTGGCAGGTCGCGACAAAAGCTGCGGATGTCGTCTAGAGTACTGAACTGCATGCGATTCCCTCGTCGAGCGGGCCGCAAACTAAAGCATGATCCGGAACGCTGTGAAGCGGTTTTCCGGGAAGATTATGCTCAAACTGGACGCTGAAACGGGATGACGATCCGGCCTGATCTCATCGCGGTTTGGAGCAATTTGAAGGCCAGGACTTTGAATACCAAGACCATGCGTGAGTGGCTCGACGATCTCAGGATCGCCACCGCCTTTCTGACCCGCCTTCCGATGCCGCATCCGGACGGTGCGCGGCCGGAGAGTTTTGCGCGGGCGCAGCGGCTGTTCCCGCTGGTTGGGGCCGGCATCGGGGCGGCGATCGGCCTGTTCTGCCTGCTGCTGCGGGCGATCGGCGTGCCGGATCTCGCCGCCGCGGCGCTCGCGCTCGGTGGCGGTGCGCTGCTGACCGGTGCGTTGCATGAGGACGGGCTCGCCGATGTAGCCGATGGCTTCGGTGGCGGCCGCGATCCGGCCGCAAAACTCGAGATCATGCGTGACAGCCGGCTCGGCACCTATGGCGCGCTGGCGCTGGTGGTGAGCTTTGCCGTCAAGCTTGCCGCGCTCGCGGCACTTCCGAACGGTCTGGTGGTGCAGAGCCTGATCGCTGCGCATGCGCTTGGCCGCGGCGTGCTGCCATGGATCGCGATCAGCCTGCCTTACGCGCGCAAGGATGGGCTCGCGGCCAATGCCGGCCGGCCCGATGGCGGAATCGCGGCGGTCGCGGCCGGCATCACGCTGGTGATCGCACTCCTCGCCTTGCCCTTCAGCACCGCGCTGCTGGCAGCGATCGCGGCCGGCGCGAGCGCGCTGATCATGGCGCTTCTGGCCAAGCGGCAGATCGGCGGCCAGACCGGCGATGTGCTTGGCGGTGCCGAGCAGGTTGCGGAGACCGCGATCCTGGTGCTGCTCGCGGCACGGTTGGGGTAAGCCGAAGATGGACGGCGAAACGCATCTCTGGCTGATCCGCCACGCGCCGGTCGACGGTCCGCGCGGCGTGATCCACGCACCCGATGCGCCCGCGGATCTCGGCGATGCCGCGGCCTTCGCAACGTTGCAGGCGCGGCTGCCGGCTGGCGCCTTCGCCGTTTGCAGCCCGGCGCGGCGCACGCGTGAGACCGCGACGCGATTCGGTTTGACGGCGTCGGAGGACGACGCCTTTCGCGAACAGGATTTTGGCGACTGGACCGGCCGGCGCCACAGCGAGATCGAGCGAGAGCTCGGCGCGGCGGCCTATCGTGCGTTCTGGCAATCGCCGGGCACCAACCGGCCGCCCGGCGGCGAAAGCTTCGCCGACCAGATTGCGCGGACGTGGGCAGGGCTCGCGCGCCTGCCGGAAGGTGACGTCGTGCTGGTCGTGCATTCCGGCACCATCCGTGCGGTGCTTGCGATCGCGCTCGATCTCGCGCCGGAGCTCGCGCTGCGCTTCGTCATCGATCCGCTATCGCTGACGCGGATCGACCGGCTGGAGAATGCTTGGCGTGTCGTTGCAGTGAACTGGCGTTAAGATAATTGCGCCGGTCTCTGTCCGTCATCCTGAGGTGCGAGCCTTGCGGCGCAATTGCGCCGCTGGGCGAGCCTCGAAGGATGAATCGGCCGCCGGCCGGGCCGTCGACCCTTCGAGGGCCGCTGAAGAAGCGGCCACCTCAGGGTGACGGGATTGATCAGCGCGTAGCTCCATCCCGTCATTGCGAGGAGCGCCAGCGACGAAGCAATCCATTTCTCCACTTGCGGAACGATGGATTGCTTCGCTTCGCTCGCAATGACGGGGAAAGGGCTTGCGTGTCCTTACCCATTCCGCCGCTGGCCGCGCAGGGTCGGCAGGCCGATGCCGGCGGCGTCGAAGCCGCCGTCGACGGCGAGGATTTGTCCGGTGATGTAGCTGGCGCGCTCCGAGCACAGGAAGAAGATCGCTTCCGCCAGCTCCTCTTCCAGCCCGTAACGATTGAGCGGGATGGCGTCGTGATAGTCGGCGCGGATCTCCGGCGTGTGCACGGCCTTGGCCATCGCGGTCTCGACCGGCCCGGGCGCCACGCCGTTGACGCGGATGCCGAGCGCGGCGAGCTCGACCGCGAGCTGTTTGGTGAGGTGCGCAAGCCCCGCCTTGCTGGTGCCGTAGGCCGAGCGCAGCGTCGAGGCGCGCACCGCCGAGATCGAGGTGATGTTGACGATCGCGCCGCCGCCATGCTCGCGCATCAGGGGCGCGGCCGCCTTGGTGCACAGGAACGGGCCGGTGAGGTTGACCGCCATGATCCGGCTCCAGTCGGCGTCCGAGGTCTCCAGCACCGGCGTGAATACGGCAATGCCGGCGTTGTTGACCAGCGCGTCGAGCCGGCCGAAGCAGCCAGCGATCGCCGCCATCGCTTTGGTCACGCCGGCGGCATCGGATACGTCGCAGGTCAGCGCCAGCGTGGTGTCGCGCTGCTTCAGCGCCGCAACGGCGCTCGCCAGCAATTCACCCTCGATGTCGAGCAGCGCGACGCGCCAGCCGTCAGCGAGAAAGCGTTTCGCCGCGGCAAGCCCGATGCCGCGCGCGGCGCCGGTCACGAGTGCGACTTTTTGGGGAGCTGTAGTCATCGGGGTGGTCCATCGGTTCGGGCAAAGTCCGGACCGTCTGCGACCTTTACCCTGACGTGTCAACCCGACGAGGATTCTTCGTCACCCGGGGCGCGTCTCCGAAGGATGCACGGCCACCAGCCTGGGCCGTGCACCCTTCGAGGATCGCACCGCGGCTTACGCTGCGAGCTCGGCGGAGGCGCGCTGCATGTTGGTCGACATGTCCTGCGTCACGATGCTCTGCTCCTCGACCGCGGCGGCGGTAGAGGTGATGTATTCGTTGACGCCGGCGATCGCCGCCTTGATCTCGGACAGCGAGGTCACCACCTCGGCGGCGATCGAGTTCAGCGCGTCGATTTCCGAGGAGATCGTGTCGGTCGCCTGCTTGGCCTGGTTGGCGAGGCTCTTCACCTCGGAGGCGACCACCGCGAAGCCGCGGCCGGCTTCGCCCGCACGCGCCGATTCGATCGTGGCGTTGAGCGCGAGCAGGTTGATCTGCCCGGTGATGCTCGAGATCATCTCGACGATGCCGCTCATCGCTTGAGCTGCGGCATTGAGCTTCTGCGCCTGGCCGTCGGCAGCCTCGACGCGCCCAGAGGCGACCGCGGCGTTCTGCTTCGACTTGGTCATGGTTTCCGAGATCTCGCGGATCGAGGCGCTCATCTCCTCGCTGCCGGCGGCGACCGCCTCGATCAGGCCGCGCGCGCTGTCGGCCTTCTTGCGGCCGATCGCCTGCGCGGTGATGTCCGTGGCGTATTTCACCACCTTGTAGGGCTTGCCGTTGAGATCGAGGATCGGGTTGTAGGAAGCCTGGATCCAGATCTCGCGGCCCCCCTTGGCGATGCGCTTGTATTCGGCGGCCTGGAACTCGCCGCGGTTCAGCGCTCCCCAGAACTCGCGATAGCCGGCCGAGCTCGCCTCGACCGGCTCGACGAACATGCTTTGATGCTTGCCCTGGATCTCGGCAAGCAGATAGCCCATCGCGCCGAGGAAGTTCGGGTTCGCGGTGCGGATCGTGCCGTCCATGTTGAACTCAATCACCGCCTGCGACTTGCCGATCGCGTCGATCTGGCCGTCATTGTCGGCGGCCTTGAGCTTCTGCTGGGTGACGTCGGTGGCGAATTTGACGACCTTGAACGGCTTGCCGCGGTCGTCGAGGATCGGGTTGTAGCTGGCGAGGATCCAGATCTCCCTGGCGCCCTTGGCGAGGCGCTTGAATTCGCCGGACTCGAACTCGCCGCGGTTCAGCCGCGCCCAGAAATCGCGATAGGCCGCGCTGTCGCGGTCGGCCGGCGGCATGAAGATGCCGTGATGCTTGCCCTGGATCTCGGCGAGCGAATAGCCCATCGCGCCGAGGAAGTTCTCGTTGGCATTGACGATGGTGCCGTCCATGTTGAACTCGATCACCGCCTGCGCGCGGCCGATCGCGGCGATCTTGCCGGCGTCTTCCATGCTGTGGATCTTCTGCGTGGTGATGTCGGTGGCGAATTTGATGACGCCGACCGGCTTGCCGCTCTTGTCCAGGATCGGGTTGTAGGAGGCCTGGATCCAGATCTCACGGCCGCCCTTGGCGACGCGCTTGTACTGTGCGGCCTGGAATTCGCCGCGGTTGAGGCTCGCCCAGAATGCGCGATAGTCGTGGCTGTCGCGATACGCCGGCTCGACGAACATGCCGTGGTGCTTGCCCCTGATCTCGTCGAGCGTGTAGCCCATTGCGTTCAGGAAGTTCTCGTTGGCGGTGACGATGGTGCCGTCGAGCTTGAACTCGATCACCGCCTGCGACTTGCCGATCGCGGCGGCTTGCGCCAGCGCACTGTCGATGTTTGCCTTGTTGCTGAAACTGAACATCAGGGCTCCGTGAAGGGTTCAAAAGAAACGGGAGTCGGAAAAGCGGATCGCGGCAACTCACGGAAAGGTTGCAGCGAGCCGTTTAGCATCCGTAAAGCCTGTTGCTCGCGCGCGTCTGGCACGGACTGCACAACGCGTTGCGTCGCGCGCCCATCTATTTCAACTTGCGAAGAAATTTTCCGATGTGCACGCTATCATCCATAGTCGGCATGCGATGTTCACCGTAATCCTACGGACGAGAATCGATGACAACTTTCATCTGATGCGGATGATCGGAACGGGTGCACTTCAGCAACGCTGATAGACCTATTACGAAGCCTGATATTGCTGACTGCTTCGCAGAGCAATCCAGCATCGTGATTCGCGTGCTTGACGAATCCGCGTCGCGTCGATGCTCAATGTCCAAGCTCATATCCATGCCCGGCGACGGCCAAAAATAATTACTGTGCCGGATGTCGGCGGCGCGTTCTCCACGTCGTCCTCCGGGCACTGGTTTCACCATGGAGTTCTGATGTCGCTCACCCTGCATTACCACCCGCTGTCCTCGTTCTGCTGGAAGGTGCTGGTCGCGCTTTACGAGAACGGCGCACCGTTCACGCCCAACATGGTCAATCTCGGCGATGCCGCGCAACGCGCGGCGCTGCTCGCGCTGTGGCCGATCGGCCGTTTCCCCGTGCTCCGCGACGAGGCGCGGGGCGAGACCGTGCCGGAGTCGAGCATCGTCATCGAATATCTCGACCGGCATTATCCCGGCACCGTCGCCTTGATCCCCGAAGGTCAGGATCTCGCGCTGCAGACCCGGCTGCGCGATCGCTTCCTCGATCTCTATGTCCATCTGCCGATGCAGAGGATCGTCGGCGACCGGCTGCGGCCGGCGGACAGCAAGGACCCACGTGGGGTCGCCGAGGCGCGGGCGCAGCTCCGTACATCCTATGCGATCCTGGATCAGCAACTGATCCGGGATCAGCAACTCGCGCATGGCGGCTGGATGATGGGCGAACGCTTCTCGCTGGCCGATTGTGCCGCCGCGCCGGCGCTGTTCTACGGCAACAGGGTCGAGCCGTTCGGCGACGGCCATCCGCATCTGGCCGGCTATCTGGCGCGGCTGCAGGCGCGGCCGTCCTTCGCGCGTGTGCTCCGCGAGGCCGAACCCTATTTCGGCATGTTCCCCAAGGAAGGCTGAAGTCCCATCCGGTTCCCGAAATAAACTGCGGCGCGATGTCGTTTTCGCGCCGCCCTGTTCGTCATCTCCCTGAGGCCCGGGTTCTGGAGCGCGCTCCGGAGGCCCGGGCGAATTGTGTGGAGACGACATGGCTGCAGCTGGCAACAGGGCCGAGATCATCCGCGGGCTCTTCGCCGCCTATCTCGCCAACGACCGCGCGGCGGTCGAGGCGGCATTTGCGGAGGATTTCCGCTTCTCGACGCCCTATGGCGAGAACATCGACAAGCCGCGCTATTTCGCCGAGTGCTGGCGCGACTCCGGCTGGATCGGCCGCCACGAGATCGAGCGCATCATGGTCGACGGAGGAGAGGCCTTCGTCACCTATCGCTGCGTCGGCCGCGACGGCAAGAGCTTTCGTAACACCGAGTTTGTCGTGTTCGACGGCGACAAGGTGTCGCGCATCGACGTCTATTTCGGTCCGTCGCACCAGGACGGCGAACTCGTCAGGCAGGAGCGCTGAAGGCTGTGGCGCGCGATGCAATGACCTCCGAAATAATTTCGCTCGACCTGTCGGCGTGGCAAGAGCGGCGGCGTCCTTCTGACGAGCGCCGGCCGACGCCGGTCCACCACAACGGAGCAGGACGATGAAGTTCATGGTGATCGTGAAGGCGAACAAGGATACCGAAGCCGGCGTGATGCCGAGCACCGAGCTGCTCGCCGCGATGGGCAAGTTCAACGAGGAGATGGTCAAGGCCGGCGTGATGCAGGCCGGCGAGGGCCTGCATCCGACCAATAAGGGCGCCCGTGTCAAATATGCCGGCGGGCAGAGCACCGTGAGCCACGGACCGTTCAGCCCGACCGGCGATCTCGTCTGCGGCTTCTGGCTGATCGAGACCAAATCGCTCGACGAAGCGATTGGCTGGATGAAGCGCGCACCGTTCGACGGTGGCTCCGAGATCGAGATCCGTCAGGTGTTTGCCGCGGAGGATTTCGGCGAGGCGCTGACGCCCGAGCTGCGCGAGCGGGAAGAGCGGTTGCGCGCGCAGGCCGCAAAGAAGTGACGTCTTCGTCATCGCGGGCTTGCGTCCGACGGCGCATACCCGAGATGACGGGAGCGAGAATCGCGAATGGTTCAACAAGCAAGGAAGATCGACCAATGCGTTTCATGATGCTGATGATCCCGCAGGGCTACGAGTCCGCACCGGCCAAGCTCGACCTCGACCCGGAACGGGTCGCCGCGATGATGCGATACAATCAGGCGCTGAAGGATGCCGGCGTGCTGATCACCCTGGAAGGCCTGCATCCGCCGGCGACCGGCGCGCGGGTCAGGTTCGACAGCGGCTTGCCCGTCGTGACCGACGGTCCGTTCACCGAGGCCAAGGAAGTGATCGGCGGCTTCTGGATGATCGACGTCGCCTCGCGCGCTGAAGCGATCGCATGGGCCAAGAAGTGCCCGGCTTCCGCCAACGAGATGATCGAGATCCGCCAGGTGCAGGAGATGGGCGATTTCTCCGAGGAGGTGCAACAGGCCGCCGCCACCTTCGAGCACCCGCAGGGCGGCTGGGGCAAGGCGCTGCGCTAACCAACACAGCGATGCCGCTTCAGAGCGTCATCGCGTCACGCACGACGATCAACCAACCACCACAACGGAGACGCAAGATGAGCACCAACACCTTCCTCGCCGTCTATCTCGGCGGCGGCAAAACCGGTTCGCGCATGGCAGCCTGGAACGCGATGCCGGAGGCCGAACGGCGTGCCAAGGAGCAGCAGGGCATGGCCGCCTGGGGCGCCTGGGTCGAGAAGCACCACGACGTGATCGTCGAGATGGGCGGACCGCTCGGCAAGACCAAGAAGGTCGCCGCTGACGGCACCGCCGACATCGCCAATCTGATGACCGGCTTCACCGTGGTGCGCGCGGCGTCGCACGAAGCGGCGGCAAAGCTGTTCGAGAACCACCCGCATTTTGCGATCTTCCCGGGCGAGGCCGTCGAGATCATGCCGGTGCTGCCGATCCCGGGCCGCTGAGGCCGGACCATTCACTTCCCCTTGAAAAGGGGAGGTCGCTTTGCTCGCCAGAGCAAAGCGGGTGGGGATCTGCTCTCTCCACATGCTTCGTCGCCTGCGGCTGGCCCCCATCCCGACCTTCCCCCTTTCAGGGGGAAGGGGAAGATGGAGCCATTGGCTTGAGCCGGGCTGCTCTGGTCGAGAGCAGCGAGCCTGCGCCACCTATCCGTTAATCTTGATTAACCCGCGCCCCGCCGCATAGCGTTTTCCGCGGAAAACGCGTTGAAACAAGAATCCAGGCCAACGGTCCTGGGTCGGCCAGGACCGTTGGCCTAGTGACCTTTACCGCCGGCTCATGTAAAAGCCGTTCACATGAGCTGGCGCAAGGACCAAGGCCGCGCCGAGCGCGGCTATCATCACGGCAATCTCAAAGAGGCGTTGCTGCAGGCAGCCCTCGACCTGATCACGAAGAAGGGGCCGGCCGGCTTCACCTTCGCCGACGCCGCGCGGATGGCCGGCGTCAGCCCCGCCGCGCCGTACCGGCACTTCCGCGACCGTGACGAGTTGATCGCCAGCATCGCGCAGCGCGGCTTCGAGCAGTTCGAATCGCTCTTGACGCAGGCCTGGGACGACGGCCGTCCCGACACCGTCTCGGCGTTCGAGCGGGTCGGCAAGGCCTATCTCGCCTTTGCCCGCGAGGAGCCTGCGTTCTACTCCGCGATGTTCGAATCCGGCCTGCCGATCGATTCCAATCCAACCCTGATGGCCGCGAGCGAACGCGCGTTTGCGATCATCCGCGCCGCCGCTGAGCGGCTCGCAGCGCTGGCGCCGCCCGGCACGCCGCGTCCGCCGGCGATGATGATGGCGCTGCACATCTGGTCGATGTCGCATGGCGTGGCCTCGCTGTTCGGCCGCGGCGATGCGGCGCGGCGCAAGCTGCCGATGTCGCCGGAGGAGTTGCTCGAAGCCGAAGTGCTGATCTATCTGCGCGGCCTCGGCTTCCGCACTGACCGCAGGCCGGCCGCCACCGCGGCGGCCGACGACGACAAGCCTGCGGGTCCCTGGGGCAAGCCGAAATAAAATTTCAAAAATAATCGCAGGGGTGCGTCATCCGCGCTGCTTGACTTTCCCAAGGGGTCGGCTATCTATGTAAATGTTATTTACATTCACAACGGCGTGATGCCGTCATGGAGAAGGAAATGGCCTACACCGCTGATGTCAATCGCTGGCGCGGCCCCGTCGAAGAACCCTACCGCCCCTACTTCTACGCGACGCCGTGGCATCCCCTGAAGATCGCCGGGATCATCCTTGGTTTCATGATCTGGTGGCCGATCGGTCTCGCCCTTCTCTTTTTCACACTCGGGAGCAGAAAGATGGCCTGTTGGAGTCACAACGACATGGATCGCTGGCAGAACAAGATGGAGCGCATGCAGGACAGGATGGAGCGGATGAAGAGCCGCATGGAGCGCCACGGCTTCCCGTTCGGCGGCTTCGGCCCGCCCTCGAGCGGCAACCGCGCCTTCGACGAATACCGCACGGACACGCTGCGCCGGCTCGAGGAGGAGCAGGTCGAGTTCAAGAACTTCCTCGATCGCCTGCGCCACGCCAAGGACAAGGAAGAGTTCGACGCCTTCATGGCGCAACACAAGACCCGTCCGACCCCGCCGAACGACCAGCCGCCGCAGAGCTGATCACGGAAGGTAAGCGCTAGCCTTCAGGCGATGTGCCCCCATAACACCTGATGGCCCTGAGCCGCCCGTTTGCGATGAGCAAGCGGGCGGTTTGCATTTTGGGAGCGTCGCGCCCACTCTATCGTCGGCGGCCCGGACGATGAGGCGAAGATCATGGCGACGCACGTGACGGCGAGTTCTGACGATCTCTGGCGTTCGATCCGGCGCGAAGCGGAAGCCGCCGTCGTCGCCGATCCCTTTCTCGAAGCGTCGGCCGCCTTCATCCTCGATCAGGGCGAGCTCGGCGGCGCGCTTGCGTTCCTGATCGGTCGGCGCATCGGCCGCGCCGAGGTCGATCGTGCGCAGTTTGCGCGCGCGGCCCGCGAGGCGTATGCGGCCGAGCCCGCGCTGGTCGATGCCGCGGCCGTTGATCTCACGGCGGTCGTGCGCCGCGATCCGGCGATCTCAGGCTTCCTGCCGCCGCTCCTCAACTTCAAGGGCTACGCCGCGCTGCAGGCCTGGCGCGTGTCGAACTGGCTGTGGCGCCAGGACCGCCCCGACCTCGCGCTGCTGATGCAGAGTGCGGCGGCGGACCAGTTGCAGATCAGTATTCACCCGTCGGCCCAAATCGGAACCGCGGTGTTCCTCGATCACGGCACCGGCATCATCATCGGCGCGCTGGCTTCTGTCGGCGACGAGGTCACGATTTTGCAGAACGTCACCATCGCGCGCCATCAGGACGACCCGCGCCACGCCCCGACCATCGGCCGCGGTGTGCTGCTCAGTGCCGGCGCAACGGTGATCGGACATCTCTCGATCGGCGATTTCGCCAAGATCGGCGCCGGCGCGCTGGTGACCTCGGATGTGCCCGCCGGCTGCACCGCAATCGGCGTGCCGGCGCGGCTGACGAACTGCGCGGAGGCGGAGACGTCGGCGCAATCCTAGAGTTTGTTAGGTGAGCACCCTGGTAGGGCTCCCTCTCCCGCTTGCGGGGGAGGGTTGGGGTGGGGGCTCTCTCCGCGGTACAGACCGGATAGATACCCGACAGTTTAGACCGGCATGATTGCCGACAGGTTTCTAGAAGCATCGGCGGGAGGGCCCGACGATGCCGTTCAGAGAGACCAGTCGGATGGAAGAGCGTATCCGGATGCTTATGGAGTACGAGAGCGGGAACTGGAGCGTGTCGGAGTTGTGCCGCCGTCACGGTATCTGCCGCGACACGTTTTACGCATGGCGCCAGCGGAAGCAGAGCGGCGATCCGGAGTGGTTCAGGGACCGTTCGCACGCGCCGCAGCAATGCCGACAAACGACCGATGCGGCGATTGCAGAGAAGGTGATCGCGGCTCGGCAGCGCTTTCCCTATCTGGGACCGCGCAAGCTGCTCGCCCTGCTTGACCGCCAGGCGCCGGAGATCGATTGGCCGGCGGCGTCGACGATTGGGAGCATTCTCAAGCGCGCGGGGCTGATCTCGCCGGTGAAGCGCCGCCGCCGTCCGCTCGACCAGCGGCGTCCCTGCACGCCGGTGCAGGAGCCGAACGACGAGTGGAGCGTGGACTTCAAGGGTTGGTTCCGCACCCGCGACCAGTGCCGGATTGATCCGTTGACGGTGGCTGACAGCCACAGTCGCTTCCTGATCGAACTGCAGATCGTCGCACCGACGACCGAGGGCGTCCGCCCCCGCTTCGAGAGGGCTTTCCGCGAGCATGGCCTGCCGCGGGCAATCCGCTGCGACAATGGTTCGCCGTTCGGCTCGCGCGGCGCCGGCGGTCTCACCACATTGTCGGTCTGGTGGCTGAAGCTCGGCATTACGCCGCACTTCATCCGTCCGGCCTCGCCGCAGGAGAACGGTCGCCATGAGCGCATGCATCGCACCTTGAAGGCGCAAACATCGAGCCCACCGGCAGATAATGCGTCCGAGCAACAGGCCCGCTTTGACGCCTTCCGAGAGCATTACAATAAGGAACGTCCTCACGAAGCGCTGGGCCAACGGCCGCCGGAGGACGCCTATCGAGCATCTCAACGCACCATGCCGGATCGCGAGCAAGACCCCTGGTATGACGCCGATCACCAGGCCCGCCGTGTTCGCGGCAATGGGGAGATTAAATGGAAAGGCAAGTTCGTCTTTATCGGTCAGGCGCTGGTGAACGAACTTGTCGGCATCGCCGAACTCGATACCGGTGACCACGTCGTCCGCTTCTGCGACCTCGACGTCGGTCTCATCGACCGCCGCGGCCTGTTCACCCGGTTCGCTCCGCCTCGTGAGGGGCTGCGCGAACCGGGCGAACAGACCGCTTAACCCAAACTGTCGGGGATCATGCCGGTCCAAAATGTCGGGAATCATGCCGGTTGAACACGCGAGTCGTGCTGTGGAGACAGCCCCCACCCGGATCACATCTACGATGCGATCCGGCCTCCCCCGCAAGCGCAGGGGAATCGCATATGGATTTTTCTTGTGTTGAGGCTGAATAGGGATTCTTGAGGGAGGCAGTTTTTCGAAGGAGAAACGGCCATCTGCCTGGAAACCTGTTTTGGATCGGTTCCCGACCCCCGAGCCGGAAACGCGACGCATCGGTTGGGCGACCTGATCGTGATGATGGTCGCCGCGAGCCTGTGCGGGGCCGCGACAGCAACCGAATTTGCGTTGTTCGCGGAGACCCGTAGGGCTGTGCTGTCTCGCCTGATCGATTACGACGTGGCCCCCAGCCACGATACTTTCTCGCGGCTTTTGCGGCTGCTGGATCCGCGGGCGTTCGAGCAGGCTTTTGCGTCGTTTGCCGCGGGTTTTGCCCGGGCGCTCGGCGAATCCAGCGGCACGACTGTGGCCACGCCAGACGAGGTGGTCGCGCTCGACGGCAAGGCCTTGCGGCGCGCCTATGAACAAGGCCAGCAGGCCTATCCGCCGCTGACGGTCTCGGCCTTCGCCACGCAAACCCGGCTTTGCCTTGCGGCCGCGTCGCCGACGGCGGCCGAGAACGAGATTGAGGCCGCCCTGAAGGTGATCGCGCTGATTGATCTGACTGACAAGATCGTCACGGCCGACGCGCTGCATTGCCATCGCCGGATGGCCGAGGCGGTCGTCGAACAGAATGCGGACTATGTGCTGGCGCTGAAAGGCAACCGTGGTCACTGGCACAAGGAAGCCGAGAGCCTGCTGGCACGAGCGCCCTCGCCACCGGTTGTCGAGCAGACGGAACGCGGTCATGGCCGCGACGAATGGCGGAAAGCTGAGGTGGTGCCGGTCGAGACCGCGCTGATGCCCGGCCATGCCGCCATCATCCGGATCACTTCCCGGCGTGATCGGTCCGAGCCGCTGACGCGCTTGTTCATGACCTCGCGCGTGTTCTCGCCGCAGCAGGCCCTCGACATCACGCGAGCCCATTGGCAGGTCGAGAACGGCCTGCACTGGATGCTTGATGTTCATCTCGCCGAGGATATGAACCGAGCTCGCAAGGACCACGCACCTGCCAACATCGCCATCCTCAAGCGAATCGCAAAAAATATCCTGCAGATGACCGACCCGCCGAAGGTCCCTATCAGCCACCGCATCAAAAAATGCGCATGGAACGACGACTACCTCCTCAAAGCCCTGGCCCATATGCGATAGCCCTGCCCGCAAGCGGGAGAGGCGAACGGAGTTCGCGGCTAGCTAGCGCGCGCCCCCTACACATTCGACCCATGGATCGCGTCGATCACCGCGTCAGTCACTTCCTTCGTCGTCGCCGTGCCGCCGACGTCGGGCGTCAGCACGCCGGCGGCGCAGACCTTCTCGACTGCCGCCATCAATCGTGCGGCGGCGTCCTTTTCGCCGAGATGCTCCAGCATCTGCGCGCCGGTCCAGAAGGTCGCCACCGGGTTGGCTATGCCCTTGCCGGTGATGTCGAAGGCCGAGCCGTGGATCGGCTCGAACATCGAGGGGAAGCGGCGCTGCGGATCGATGTTGCCGGTCGGCGCCACGCCGAGGCTGCCGGCCAGGGCGCCGGCGAGATCGGAGAGGATGTCGGCGTGCAGGTTGGTCGCCACAATCGTGTCGAGGCTCTTCGGATGCAGCGTCATCCGCACCGTCATGGCGTCGACCAGCATCTTGTCCCAGGTGACGTCGGGGAACTCCCGCGCCACCTCGGCCGCGATCTCGTCCCACATCACCATGCCGTGGCGCTGCGCGTTCGACTTGGTCACCACGGTGAGGAATTTGCGCGGCCGCGACTGCGCGAGCTGGAACGCGTAGCGCATGATCCGCGTCACGCCGACCCGGGTGAAGACAGCGACTTCGGTGCCGACTTCCTCCGGCAGGCCCTTGTGGGCGCGGCCGCCCATCCCGGCATATTCGCCTTCGGAATTCTCGCGCACGATCACCCAGTCGAGATCGCCGACGCCGACATTGCGCAGCGGCGAGGCGACGCCGGGGAGGATCTTGGTCGGCCGCACATTGGCGTATTGGTCAAAGCCCTGGCAGATCGGCAGGCGAAGGCCCCACAGGGTGATGTGGTCGGGCACATCGGGCGCGCCGACCGCGCCGAAATAGATCGCGTCGAACTTCTTCAGTTCGGCCAAGCCGTCGGCCGGCATCATCACGCCGTGCTTCTTGTAATAGTCCGAGCCCCAGTCGAAGGTCTTGACGTTGAAGCTGATGTCGCCGCTGCGCTTGGCCAGCGCCTCGAGCACGCGGACACCTGCGGAGATCACTTCGGGGCCGATGCCGTCGGCGGGGATGGCGGCGATGGAATGGGTGCGCATGGGTTGTCTCCGGATCTGTTGTTAGCGGGTTTGGACAGGATTGGGTTGCGGGTCGGCCTGCACTGGTGCGGCTTGCGCGCGCGACAGCAGCAGCGTGAGCACGGCTGACAGCACCAGCAGGGCGGCGACGAAATAGAGGCCGCCCTCGAAGCTGCCGGTGCGTTCCTTGATCCAGCCGATCATCGCCGGGCCGACGAAGCCGCCGAGATTGCCGATCGAGTTGATGGTGGCGATCCCGGCCGCGGCGGCCGAGCCCGACAGGAACATGGTCGGCATGCTCCACAGCGGCGGCTTCGACGAGGAGATGCCGATATTGACCAAGGTCAGCGCCGCGATCACGGCGGCAAGGCCGGTCCACAGGCCGGCCAGCGCGAGTCCCGCTGATGCCATCAGGCAGGCCAGCACCACGTGCCAGGTGCGTTCGCCGGTGCGGTCGGAATGCCGCGCCCACAGCACCATCGCGATCACGGCGATGGTTGCCGGCACCGCGTTGAGGAAGCCGACCTGGAGCGACGACAGGCCGAACGCCTTGATGATCTGCGGCGCCCACACACCAAGTGTGTAAAGCCCGGCGGAGGTGCCGAAATAGACCAGCGACAGCGCCAGCACGCGCGGGTCCGCAAGGCCGCGCCAGATGCTGTGGCTCGCGGTCGCGGCCTTGCCGTCGTTCTCGGCCTTCATGGTCTTGACCAGCCAGGCCCGTTCGTCGTCGGCCAGCCATTTGGCCTGCTCCGGCCGGTCGGTCAGGAAGCCCAGCACCACGAAGCCGAGCAGCACGGCGGGCACCGCTTCCAGCACGAACAGCCATTGCCAGCCCTTGAAGCCGAACAGGCCGTCCATCTCCAGCAGCGCGCCCGATACCGGCGAGCCGAGCACGGTCGAGAGCGGCGCCGCGGCCATGAACAGTGCGGTGACCGCGGCGCGCTGCCGCGCCGGGAACCAGTAGGAAAGATAGAGGATGATGCCGGGGAAGAAGCCGGCTTCGGCAGCGCCGAGCAGGAAGCGCAGCACGTAGAAGCTGGTCGCGCCCTGCACCAGCGCCATCGCCGCCGAGACCAGGCCCCAGGTGATCATCACCCGCGCGATCCAGATCCGCGCGCCGATCTTGTGCAGGATGATGTTGGAGGGCACCTCGAACAGGAAGTAGCCCCAGAAGAAGATACCGGCGCCGAAGCCATAGACGGTCGGCGACAGGCCGATGTCCTTGTTCATGGTCAGCGACGCGAAGCCGATATTGACCCGGTCGATGAAGGCCACGAAGTACAGCAGCATGATGAACGGCACGATGCGCAGTGAGATCTTGCGCAACACGCGAGTGCCAAGCTCGCTTTCCATGGGCTTCCCCGGGGTTCGTCTTGTTTGTTGGGACGGCGCATTTCGCCGCGCCACCGGAAAGCCTAGAGGCTCGCGCCCTTCCGCTTCAATCCGCGCCGGTTTATACAAAAAAATGATATAATCGCTTCTCCGTCTTCTCGCCGGGTCGTCATGGCCGGGCTTGTCCCGGCCATCCACGCCTTTCTTCGTGCCGCCAAGACGTGGATGCCCGGCATAAGGCCGGGCATGACGGAATCGATGTCTAAAGGAGCCAGCACCTTGGAACTGCACCAGCTTCGCTGCTTCGTGGCCGCTGCCGAGGAACTGCATTTCGGCCGCGCCGCGCAGCGCCTGCAGATGATGCCGTCGGCGCTGGGCCGCCACATCAAGCTGCTGGAAGAAGACCTCGGGGTGCGGCTGTTCGCGCGCACCACGCGCGCGGTGTCGTTGACCGAAGACGGCGCGACGTTGCTGCGCGAGGGACGTGCGCTGCTCGGCCGCGCCGAGGCGATTGAGGACGGCTTTCGCCGCCGGCTGCGCAAGCCACAGGCGCGACGATTCCGGATCGGTGCGATCGACAGCGCCGCGGCCGGCCTGCTGCCGCCGCTGCTGCGCGACCTCCGCACCGCCCATCCCGACGTCACGGTGCAGCTGCTAGAGGAGAAGACCATCCGTCTGTTGCCAAAACTGCTGTCGGGCGCGCTCGATCTCGCTTTCGTGCGCCCGCCGGAGCGGCCCGACCGGCGCATCGAGTTCGTTCCGTTATTTCGGGAAACCGCCGTGGTGGCGCTGTCGCACACACATGCGCTGGCGCGGTGCAAGCAGATCGTGCTGCCCGATATCGCCGATCAGCCTTTGATCGTGCCGGAGCGCCGCTCGCGACCGCACAGCCACGATCTCACGACAAAACTGTTCGACGAGGCCGGGCTGACGCCGCGCATCCAGGAGATCGCCGACGAGAAGCAGACCATCGTCAACATGGTCGCGGCGCGGCTCGGCGTTGCCATCGTGCCGCGCTGGACCGCGCGGATGGCGATCCCGGGCGTGCGTTTCGTTCCCCTCAGACTCAAGCGCGGCAGCGCCGCCGGCCGCCTGCCGCTCGCCGCCGCCTGGCTGAAAGGCTCCCGCGACCCGGTGCGAGACCAGGTGATGGCGGTGCTGGAGGCGAGGCTGAAGAGCTACGCACGGGAGGCGTGAACAGCTTTCGTCATTCCGGGCGTGCGAAGCACGAGCCCGGAATCCATCGGGCCACATGTTCCATGGATGAATGACGGTGGATGCAGGCGCGCTGCTACCGCTGCTCCGCCCGGCTTTCCGACATCTCGGTCTGCGCTGCAGGAAACAGCGTGGCTGCACCGACCACACCGGCGATGGCTCCGACTGCCGCGAGGATGAATGGAGCCGCGAATGCCGACGCCATATCCGTTGTCTTGAGCATCGCCCCCAGCGCGGCAATGCTGACGGCAAAGCCGGCCTGACGGACGATCATTGTCATGGCCGACGCCATGCCGGCTTGCGCGGGCGGAGCGAGGGCCAGCGCGACGTTTCCCAGTTGCGGGTTCGCCAGTGCTGCTCCGATGCCGATCGTCAGCATGCCGGCCGACGTCGCGATGCTACGCATCGTAGCGTCGGCAGACAGCGCGGCAACCACAAGCAGCGCGTCTCCCGAAGCGACAACACCAAGGGCCGCCATGAAGAAACGTCGCCAGCCCCATCGGGTGACAAAGCGCCCACCCAGCAGCATCGGCAATGTCGCCGCAAGCAGCGCCACGCCCGCCACTTCCATGCTGACATGCAGGCCGGTGCTCAGGAACAGCGGCAGGTAGACCAGTGTTGCCCAGTAACCGAACTGGAGGGCGGTCAACGACGCGCCGACCCCGATCATCGGTGCTGTCGCGAACACGCGCGGGTTGAGCACTGGATTGAGGCAGCGCCACTGCTGCCGGACGAACCCGAAGGCGGTCGCCACGCCTGCGATCAGGCCGGTCGCTCTCATGATCGGCGAGGCGTCATGTCTCAACAGCGCGTCGATGGCAAGACCCAGCGCCAGCGTCAGCAGCACGATGCCAACAGGATCGAGCGGGCGCCCGCCCGGTTCATTCGTCTCGGTGATAAGCCGTGGCACGGCGAGCGCCAGCGTCAGGCAGAACGGGATATTGGCAAGGAAGATCCAGCGCCAGCCACACCAGGCAGCCAGCAGGCCTCCCAAGGTTGGGCCAAGCGCCATGGCAACGCCCGAGATCACGCCAATGGTGCCGAAGACCCTTGCCCGTTGGCTCTGGTGGGGAAATGCCCCGGCGACCAGCGCGATCGCGCCCGTGATCAGGAAGGCCGCGCCGATACCTTGCAGGGCCCGTGCAGCGAGCAGCAGCGGACCGCTCGTCGCCGCACCGCAGGCGATCGAACCCAGCAGAAACACGATGTTGCCGGCCAGCATCGCACACCGGCGACCGAAGCGATCCGCGAGTGCGCCCGATGCCAGCAGCGCGCCGGTGAGGGCCAGGCTGTAGGCGTCGATGACCCAGGCGGCTCCGGCAGCGGCAAACCCGAGATCCCCTGCAATGCCCGGCAGCGCAACCACGACAGCGGTCACATCGAACGGGATCAGGAATACGCCAAGGCCAAGAACTGACGTGATCAGGCTCGGTCGATGTGGGGCGACCTGAGACGAGCGATCGTGCATGCCGCGCTTCCTCCACGAACCCTGCCGCGGTTGCGCCCGGGCAAGGTCTGCCTACGCCCGTGCTGCTGACAGCATGGTGTCAGCAGGGCCGGCAGCCCGAACCTGTTTGCGATCGGGGCGCACAAAGAGGAGCCGGGTCCTTGTTGGTCTCGCTGGCGGATGGATTAAGGTCGTCGTCGATGGATATTTGGACCAGATGCCTTCTTGGCGTGACCGCCTTCGCCGTGCTCGGCTATTTCGCCCTGATCTACGGAGGCTGTGCGCTGGATCAACGATGTCATCTGCGCTCCTGTTACGCGCACAGGGTCTGCGGTGTGGTCTACGACACCGACGTTCCCACGGAGGCGCAGTGAAGCCGGACCGGCGTAGGCCGCCTGCCACTCGCTGCCGTCTGAAAGCCGGGGCCCATGGGTGGGATCGGCACCCGGCTTTCCTTGCGCCCTCTGCGAGAGAGGGCGAAACGAAATGAAAAGCTCGGACAAATCATGTCGCGAGAACGCGAAGCTGCGTCCCAACCCAAATTGTCATCGCCCGGCTCGACCGGGCGATCCAGTACGTCGCGGCCTCTCGGCTCAACAACGGGCGTCTCTGGAATACTGCATCACCCGCATGCGCGGGTGATGACACCGCGTGTTTGACATCTTGAATCGAGATTATCCTCCATCGCGCAACACACTCGGTGTCGTCCTGGCGAAAGCCAGGACCCATTACCCCAAATCTCAATTGTTGCTCGACGCTGAGGCCCCGATCCGGTTCATCACTGAAGGCTGGTTATGGTCCTGGCTTTCGCCAGGACTATGAACGGAGAGGCTCGCGGCAGGACGACGAGCGAATACAGACCGCGCCGCGACGACCCTTCGCCCTAACTCACATACACCAGCCGATAGACATACGACTTCGCCCCCTTGCGGCTCACCCAGTCGCCTTCGGGCGGGTGGTCGCCCTGGTCGGCCGGCAGCACGTTCCACGGCCTGCCGGTGCAGGACCCGCTCTCCGGGTCCCAGGCGACCCAGCCCCAATCCGGCCGGTGCTCGATCCAAAGATCCTGATCCTGACGCTGGTAGCCGACGGTTCCATCGGGGCGGGCCCTGCGGACGAAGACATAGACGAGGGCGTCACTCTGCCGGCGCAGCTCAAATCTCTCCCGGTTTTGCGGATCCGCCATGAGTTCCTCGTTTGTAGACTCGCGTTATGTTATAATATAACAGTCTGTCCATGGCGCATACACATACCCACGATCACGACCACCAGCACGGCCACCCCCATCCGCACGCCCACAGCCACGGCCCGGCGGGGCACCCGGCCCAGACGGCGCACTGGTCGATCCTGCGCATGACCGTGCCGGCGCGGCTTGCCGCGGCGGTTGCGGTCTCTGTGTGCCTGTGGGGCGTGGTCTGGCTGGCGATGAGGTGAGTATGGGTGCGCTTGTCACATTCCGCGACGTTACCCTTGGCTATGACCGCCACCCGGCGGTGCATCATCTCAACGGCGCCGTCGAGGCGGGCGCGCTGCTTGCCGTGATCGGCCCGAACGGCGCCGGCAAGTCAACGCTGCTGCGCGGCATCGCCGGCGTGCTCAAGCCGCTGTCGGGCGTGATCGATCTCGACGGGCTCGACCATCGCGACATCGCCTATCTGCCGCAGTCCGCCGACATCGACCGCACGTTCCCGATCTCGGTGTTTGATTTCGTCGGCACCGGGCTGTGGCGCACCACCGGTTTCTTCGGCGGCATCGGCAAGGGTGCGCGCGAGAAGATTTTGGCGGCGCTCGCCGCTGTCGGCCTCAATGGTTTCGAGAACCGCCCGATCGGTACGCTGTCCGGCGGCCAGACCCAGCGCATGCTGTTCGCGCGCGTGCTACTGCAGGACGCCCGCCTGATCGTGCTCGACGAGCCGTTCAACGCCATCGACGCCAAGACGTCAGCCGATTTGCTGGCGCTGGTGAAGCGCTGGAACGGCGAGGGGCGCACGGTGCTGGCGGCGCTGCACGACCTCGACATGGTGCGCAACAATTTCCCGGAGACGCTACTCCTGGCGCGCGGTCCGGTGGAATGGGGCCCGACCGCAGAGGCGCTGACGGCGGACAATCTGATGGTCGCGATGCGGATGTGCGAGGCGTTCGACGACTCTGCCGGCGCTTGCGCCGCCGATCCGCGCTCGCGGGCTGCCTGACGCCAATGCTCACTGACGCGCTGATCACGCCCTTCACCGAATTCGAGTTCATGCGCCGAGCGCTGGCGGCGGTGATCGCGCTGTCGCTCGGCGGCGCGCCGATCGGCGTGTTCCTGATGCTGCGGCGTATGAGCCTGGTCGGCGACGCCATGGCGCATGCGATCCTGCCGGGGGCTGCGATCGGTTTCCTGCTGTCCGGGCTCAATCTGTTCGCGATGACGACCGGCGGCCTGATCGCGGGCTTCACCGTGGCGCTGCTCGCGGGTCTGGTCGCCCGCACCACCGAGCTGAAGGAGGACGCCTCGCTCGCGACCTTCTATCTGGTGTCGCTCGCGCTCGGCGTCACGATTGTTTCCATCAAGGGCACCAATATCGACCTCTTGCACGTGCTGTTCGGCAACATCCTGGCGATGGACGACCAGACGCTGCTGGTGATCGCCTTCAACGCCACCCTCACGCTGCTGGTGCTCGCGGTGATCTATCGCCCGCTGGTGATCGAATGCGTCGATCCGGTGTTTCTGCGCACCGTGAGCCGGGCCGGCGCGCCGGCGCATCTCGCCTTCCTCGCGCTGGTTGTGGTCAACCTGGTCAACGGCTTCCATGCGCTCGGCACGCTGCTCGGCGTCGGGCTGATGATCCTGCCCGCAGGCATTGCGCGGTTCTGGTCGCGCGACATCACCACCATGATCTGCATCGCGGTCGCGAGCGCGATTGTGTCGGGCTATGCCGGGCTGGTGCTGTCGTACCAGACCCGGATTCCGTCCGGTCCGGCGATCATCCTAGTCGCGGCAGGGCTCTATCTGGTGTCGCTGCTGTTCGGCAATGTCAGTGGTTTGGTGCGGCAGCTGTTCCCCGGCCGCCATCTCGAGGCGTGAGTGCGATGCGGCGTTTGCTTGGGTTGATCTGTCTGGCGCTGGTGGTGGCGAGCGGTCCGGCGCATGCCGCGGAGCGTATCAATGTCGTCGCGAGCTTCTCGATCCTTGCCGACATGGTGCGCAACATCGGTGGTAACAGGGTCGATGTCACGGCGCTGGTCGGGCCCGACGGTGACGCCCATGTCTATGCGCCGACGCCGGCGGACGCCAAGACAGTCGCTTCTGCGCGGCTGCTTGTCGTCAATGGGTTCGGCTTCGAGGGCTGGATGCCACGGCTATTGCAGGCCTCCGGCAGCAAGGCCGCGATTGCGGTCGCGACGACGGGGATCACGCCGCGCCAGCGTGGCGGCCATGAGGATCCGCATGCCTGGCAATCGGTCGTCAATGCAAAGGTCTATGTCGAGAACATCCGCGACGCGCTGGTGGCCGCGTCCCCCAACGATGCCGCGACGTTCAAGGCCAATGCCGAGGCCTATCTGGCGAAGCTCGACGCGCTCGACCGCGAGGTGCGGGAGGCGGTGGCGAAAATACCGCAAGGCCGGCGCAAGGTGATCTCGACCCACGGCGCCTTCGGCTATTTCGCCGATACCTATGGCATCGCCTTCATCGCCCCGCTTGGGGTCTCCACCGATTCCGAGCCGAGCGCACGCGATATCGCCGCCATCATTTCCCAGATCAGAGCTGAAAAAATTCCAGCAGTTTTTCTCGAAAACATCAGCGATCCGCGCCTGATCGAGCGGATCGCGGCCGAGACCGGGACCAGGGTCGGCGGCACCCTGTATTCGGACAGTTTGACCGGCGAAAAGGGCCAAGTCCCCACTTACATTGATATGGTCAGGCACAATATAAAGGCCCTGACCAGCGCGCTCGCCGACTAGGGGCAGGGGCCTCCCTGCCGGGGATTGAGCGCGGACCCAAGTTCCCGGAGTTGTTATGGCTGAAGCTTCGCAAAAAATTCCTGTGACCGTGCTGACGGGCTATCTCGGCGCCGGCAAGACCACCTTGCTCAACCGCATCCTGTCGGAAAACCACGGCAAGAAATACGCCGTCATCGTCAACGAATTCGGCGAGATCGGCATCGACAACGACCTCATCATCGGTGCCGATGAGGAAGTGTTCGAGATGAACAATGGCTGCGTTTGCTGCACGGTGCGCGGCGACCTCGTCCGCATCATGGACGGCTTGATGAAGCGCAAGGGCAAGTTCGATGCCATCATCGTCGAGACCACCGGCCTTGCCGACCCGGCGCCGGTCGCCCAGACCTTTTTCGTCGACGAGGACGTGCAGAAGAACGCCCGGCTCGACGCGGTCGTGACCGTCGCCGACGCCAAATGGCTGAGCGACCGCCTCAAGGACGCGCCGGAAGCCAAGAACCAGATCGCGTTCGCCGACGTCATCGTGCTGAACAAGACCGACCTCGTCTCCAAGCCCGAGCTCGCCGAGGTCGAGGCCCGCATCCGCGGCATCAATCCGTACGCCAAGCTGCATCGCACCGAGCGCTGCCAGGTTGGAATCGCCGACGTGCTGGAGCGCGGCGCGTTCGACCTCGACCGCATCCTGGAGATCGAGCCCGATTTCCTCGAGGCCGGCGACGATCATGACCACGATCATCACCATCACGACCATGATCACCACCATCATCATGATCACGGCCATGGCCATGGCCTGAAGCACTATCACGACGAGGACATGCAATCGCTGTCGCTGCGCTCGGAGAAGCCGCTCGACGCGACCAAGTTCATGCCCTGGCTGCAGCAGCTCGTCGCCACCGAGGGCCAGAAGATCCTGCGCTCGAAAGGCATCCTCGCCTTCACCGGCGATGACGACCGCTACGTGTTCCAGGGCGTCCACATGATGCTGGAGGGTGATCACCAGCGGAAATGGAAGGACGGCGAGAAGCGCGAGAGCCGCGTTGTGTTCATCGGTCGCGAATTGCCCGAGCAGGCGATCCGCGACGGCTTCGAGCAGTGCATCACCACGTGATGAAAGAGTTCGATCCGGGCGAGGCCCCTTCTTCCATCGTTTCGATCACCGACCGCGTCAAGCAGCTCCCGCTCGGCGCGGCGGTCAGCTCGGTGCATTTCCTCGGTGACCGCGCGTTCTTCGTTGGCGCCGAAGAGAGCGTCGCGATCGCGACCGCCGACGGCGAGATCACGCGGACAGAGAGGCATTTCGGCGCCATCCTGTGCGCGGCCTCCGACGGCAAGCGGATTGTCACCGGCGGTGACGACGGCAAGCTGATCGCGATCGATGCCAAGGGCGAGACCTCAACCATCGCAACCGACGCCAAGCGGCGCTGGATCGACAATGTCGCGCTGCATGGCGACGGCACCGTGGCGTGGTCGGCGGGCAAGACCGCGTTCGTGCAGGGCGCCAAGGGTGAACCCAAGACCTTCGAGGTGCCGTCGACCGTCGGCGGGCTCGCCTTCGCGCCGAAGGGCCTGCGGCTTGCGATCGCGCATTACAACGGCGTGACGCTGTGGTTTCCCAACATGGCGGCCAGTCCGGAATTCCTGGAATGGGCGGGTTCGCATCTCGCTGTGATGTTCAGCCCGGACAACAAATTCCTCGTCACCGCGATGCATGAGCCGGCGATGCATGGCTGGCGGCTCGCCGACAACAGGCACATGCGGATGAGCGGCTATCCGGGCCGCGTCCGCTCGATGTCATGGAGCGCCGGCGGCAAGGGGCTCGCGACCTCGGGCGCCGATACCGTGATCGTCTGGCCGTTCACCAGCAAGGACGGCCCGATGGGCAAGGAGCCGGCGATGCTGGCGCCGATGCCGGCGCGGGTCGCGGTGGTCGCCTGCCATCCGAAGAACGACGTCATGGCGGTCGGCTATGCCGACGGCACCGTGCTGATGGTTCGGCTCGAAGACGGTGCCGAGATCCTGGTGCGCCGGAACACCGGCGCGGCGGTGTCTGCGCTCGGATGGAATGCCAAGGGCACGCTGCTCGCCTTCGGCACGGAAGATGGTGACGCGGGCATCCTGGAAATGTAAGAGATCGCGGCATCCGAAGCGTTTCGAGCGAACTGGCAGGGTCATGCGATTTCTCACCACATTCCAGCTCGCCGACTTCATCGACACGCTGGTCAGCCTGGCGACCGCCTTCGTGCTCGGCACGCTGATCGGCGCCGAGCGGCAGTACCGGCAGCGTACTGCGGGGCTGCGCACCAACGTACTGGTCGCGGTCGGCGCGGCCGCCTTCGTCGACCTCGCGATGCATCTGGCGGGCGCCGACGGCGCGGTGCGGGTGATCGCCTATGTGGTGTCGGGAATCGGCTTCCTCGGCGCCGGCGTCATCATGAAGCAGGGCATGGACGTGCGCGGCCTCAACACCGCAGCGACGTTGTGGGCCTCGGCCGCGGTCGGCTCCTGTGCCGGCGCCGACCTGGTGGCGCAGGCGGCCGCGCTGACCGTGTTCGTGATCGCCGGCAACACGCTGCTGCGTCCGCTGGTCAACGCCATCAACCGCATCCCGCTGAATGAGAAGGCCTCGGAGGCGACCTACTACTTCAAGCTCGCGGTCACCCCCGAGGCGCTGCCCGACATGCGCGACCGTGTGGTCGAAAAGCTCGAGGCCGCGAACTATCCGGTCGCCGATGTCAATGTGGTCGAGGCCGGCGACGACTTCCTGGAAATCGTGGCAACACTGGTCTCTACCGCGGTCGACCCCAATGAGCTGAATGCCGTGGTCGTCGACCTGCAGCACCAGCCCGGCGTGCGGCACGCGACCTGGGAAATCAGCACCACGGATTGACGCTGGGTTCCGCAGCCGGGCGCTTCGGAACCATGCCATGGCAGGATCGTTGACCTCGCGGACAATGCGGGTGAACGAGATGGCTGCTGATCGGACTAGGCTGCGGAACGACATGCTGATCGCCTCCACGTTGGTGGTGGCGGGCGTTGCGATCGCGGTGTTGTCGCTGCACGCGATCAATGCGGCCCCGCCGCAGGAGATGGCGCAGGCGACCCAGCCGCTGCAGACGACGCCGTCGCCCGAGCCGCAGCAGACCGCGCCGGCCGAGTCAAAACCCGGCGGCGAGCGGCCGACCACGCCGGCGCCGCAGCCGGCCCGTCCCGACGCCGACGCCCAGAAGGCCGGCGCCAGGCCGGCGCTGCCGCCGGCGCCCGCCGAGAAGACCGCGCCGCCGATCGAGAAGAAATAGGCGCGCTCGGGCCGAGCGCATTGTGACGCGCATTTGACGAACGCTGCCGCTTATACGGTCTCGCTTCCGCCGCCCGCGCCCGCCATAATCTGCCGTCTCGCCAACGACAGATCGGGGCATTTCATGAAGATCGAGGACGTCCGCCGCACCGCCTATTCGATGCCGCTTACCAACCCGTCGTTCCCGCCGGGGCCGTACCGGTTCTTCGACCGCGAATATTTCATCATCACCTACAAGACCGACCCGGAAGCGCTCGCCGCCGTGGTGCCGGAGCCGCTCGAGGTCGCCGAGCCGGTGGTGAAGTACGAATTCATCCGCATGCCCGACTCGACCGGCTTCGGCGACTACACCGAGACCGGGCAGGTGATCCCGGTCCGCTTCAAGGGCGAACTCGGGGCCTATACCCACGCGATGTATCTCGACGACGAGGCCCCGATCGCCGGCGGCCGCGAGCTGTGGGGATTTCCGAAGAAGCTGGCGCGGCCCAAGATCGAGATCGAAAGCGATGTCCTGGTCGGCTCGCTGCATTACGGCTCGGTGCTCTGTGCCTCCGCCACCATGGGCTACAAGCACCGCAAGGTCGACCACGACACCGTGCTGAATGCGATGAAGGCGCCGAACTTCATCCTGAAGATCATCCCGCATGTCGACGGCACCCCGCGGATCTGCGAGCTGGTGCGCTTTCATCTCGACGATGTCGTGCTGAAGGAGGCCTGGACCGGCCCCGCCGCGCTCGGCCTGTTTCCGCACGCGCTGTGCGACGTCGCCCGCCTGCCGGTGCGCGAGGTGATCTCGGCGCTGCACTACAAGGCGGACCTGACGCTCGGCCTCGGCTCGGTGGCGTTCGACTACATGGCGAAGTGAGCGGTGGCCGACAGCAAAATGCCCGGCGCGAGGCCGGGCATTTTGTTCTCAAGACGTGGTGGTCGATCAGCGCACCAGAATGTTCCGGAACTGCCAGGGATCGCTCGTGTCAATATCTTCCGGAAACAGTCCCGGGCGATCCGTCAGCGGCGTCCAGTCGGTGTAGAAACCCTTCACCGGGCCGAGATAGGGCAGCTGGATTTCCAGCAGACGATCGAAATCCATCTCGTCGGCTTCGACGATGCCTTGGTTCGGGTTTTCCAGCGCCCACACCATGCCGCCGAGCACGGCCGAGGTCACCTGCAGGCCGGTGGCGTTCTGATAGGGCGCGAGTTTGCGGGTCTCTTCGATGGAGAGCAGCGAGCCGTACCAATAGGCATTGTTGTCGTGGCCGAACAGCAGCACGCCGAGTTCGTCGATGCCGTCGACGATTTCGTTCTCATCGAGGATGTGGTGCTTCTCCTGCATCTTCGCCGCGCGGCCGAACATTTCATGCAGCGACAGCACGGCATCGTCAGCCGGATGATAGGCATAGTGGCAGGTCGGCCGATAGATCGCCTTCCCGGATGAGTCACGCACCGTGAAGTAATCGGCGATCGAGATCGACTCGTTGTGGGTGACGAGGAAGCCATACTGCGCGCCGCGGGTCGGGCACCAGGTCCGCACGCGCGTGTTGGCGCCGGCCTGCATCAGATAGATCGCTGCGCCGCAGCCGGCTTCGTGGGTATGCGCATTCTCGGGCATCCATTTTTCATGGGTGCCCCAACCGAGTTCGGACGGCTGCACGCCTTCCGACAGGAAGCCTTCCACCGACCAGGTGTTGACGAAGACATCCGGCTCCTTCGGCGACTTGGCGCGCTGGGTGTCGCGTTCGGCGATGTGGATGCCCTTGATACCAGCCTGCCGCATCAGGTCCGCCCATTCGGCTTTGGTCTTTGGCTTCGGGGCATTGAGCTTCAGGTCAGCGGCGACGTTGAGCAGCGCCTGCTTGACGAAAAACGAGACCATGCCGGGATTGGCGCCACAACAGGAGACGGCAGTCGTCGAGCCCGCGGGGCGCGCCTTCTTGGCGGCCAGCGTCACTTCGCGAAGCGCGTAGTTGGAGCGCGCTTCCGGGCCCTTCGAGGAATCGAAATAGAAGCCGAGCCAGGGCTCGTTGACGGTGTCGATATAAAGCGCGCCAAGCTCGTTGCAGAGCTCCATGATGTCGGTGGAGCCGGTATCGACCGAGAGATTGACGCAAAAACCCTGGCCGCCGCCTTCAGTGAGCAGCGGGGTCAGCAAGTCGCGATAATTGTCCTTGGTCACGGCCTTCTGGATGAATCGCACATTGTGCTGCTCGCAATGTGCCTTGCGGCCCTCGTCCTTCGGATCGATCACGGTGACGCGCGACTTGTCGTAGTCGAGGTGTCGCTCGATCAGCGGCAACGTGCCTTTGCCGATGGAGCCGAAGCCGACCATGACGATGGGGCCGGTGATCTTCGCGAAGATCTGCGAGGAGGGACTCATCATTTTCTCCAGGAGAGTGCCTAGCGGCGGGTAGGGTGGATCAGGGGTTGCGACGCTTCGCGGTGACTTCGATCTCGACCTTCATCTCGGGCTTGTAGAGCCCCGCGACGATCAGCAGTGTCGCCGCCGGGCGAATGTCGCCGAGAACCTCGCCGCAGACCGCGAAATGGGCGTCCGCGTCATTGACGTCGGTGAGGTAGTAGGTCGCGCGGACGATGTCGGCCATCGCGAAGCCGCCCTCCCTGAGGGCGGCCTCGATGGTCTTGAAGCAGTTCCGTGACTGGCTCGTGACATCTTCGGGCATGGTCATGGTGGTGTAGTCGTAACCGGTGGTTCCCGCGACGAAGGCGAAATCGCCGTCGATCACGGCACGGCTGTAGCCGGCGGTCTTCTCGAACGGAGAGCCGGTGGAAATCAGGCGGCGGGACATGTCGGACCTCGGCTGAAAATGGCTTTGCGCGGGGTTTACGGGCATTTTTGTCGCCCGCGCAACCCCCGGATTCTGACCTGGTATTCTGACTTTGGATTCTGACTTGGGTTTTGGCCCTGCGGCCGGCGCTAGTGGGACTGCTGCGTGGTGTCCGGCGGCGCCGGCGGCGTGCCGGTCCAGCGCCGGATCAGGATGTCCCTGACGATCATGACCGAGATCAGGATCAACATGACCGTGGTGACCAGGCCGCGCCAACGCGGGCGCACGCCATCGGTTGCGGGAAAGTGCTCCGACATGGCGGCCCGCCCTACGCCGCGTGCGGCACGGCGAGCAGTGCCTTCCGGGTCCGGGATGCCTTCACCTTGGGCACTGCGCCGGTCGGCGTGATCATGCCCCAGGCGCCATCCAGCGCTCCCTCGACAAGCTCGAGGCCGAGCAGCCGGTCGCGCTCGAAAGCACCGGGCAGCGACAGCTCGCCGGTCTTGCCGGCAGAGAAGCCGAAACGGGCGTAGTAGGGCGCGTCGCCAAGCAGGATCACCGCGCCATGGCCACGTGCCTTGGCGGCGGCGAGCGCGCGCTGTACGAGCGCGGCGCCGACGCCGAGGCCGCGGCAGTCGTCGTCGACTGCCAGCGGCCCCAGCATCAGCGCGCTGCGGCCCCCCGCGCTGACGTGCCACAACCGCACGGTTCCAACCAGCCGGCCGTCCTGGCGCACGGCCGCAAGGCTCAGGCCTTCGGCGGGCGCGCGTCCGTCGCGCAGGCGCTGGCAAATGCGGGCATGGCGATTTTCGCCAAAGCAGGCATCCAGCAGCGCCTCACGCGCGACGACGTCCGAGGCTCGCTCCGCACGGATCGCGAACGGAGCGGCTTGTCGGATGAGGGCAACGGGGGTGTTCCGTTTTGCAGTCATGGCACGTCAGTCCCCGCTTGCAACGGCGTGTCGTACGCCGCGGCAAGCGTCGTTGAGAAAATCAAAAATGATCGGGAAGGAGCCGGCGGGGCCGGCTCCCGGTTCATCAGGCCTCGAAAAGGAGGCGGCTCAGATGTGGTAGGTCTTCAGCGGCGGAATGCCGTTGAACGCCACCGACGAGTAGGTCGACGTATAGGCGCCGGTGCCTTCGATCAGCAGCTTGTCGCCGATCTCGAGCGTCACCGGGAGCGGATACGGCAGCTTCTCGTACAGCACGTCGGCGCTATCGCAGGTCGGGCCCGCGAGCACGCACGGCGTCATGTCAGCGCCGTCATGCGGGGTGCGGATGGCGTAGCGGATCGACTCGTCCATCGTCTCGGCGAGACCGCCGAACTTGCCGATGTCGAGATAGACCCAGCGCACCTCGTCCTCGTCGCTCTTCTTCGAGATCAGAACGACTTCGGTCTCGATGATGCCCGCATTGCCGACCATGCCGCGGCCCGGCTCGATGATCGTCTCCGGGATCTGGTTGCCGAAATGCTTGCGCAGCGCGCGGAAGATCGACCGGCCATACTGCAGGACCGGCGGAACGTCCTTGAGATACTTGGTCGGGAAACCACCGCCCATGTTGACCATGGTGAGGTTGATCCCGCGCTCGGCGCAGTCACGGAACACGGTCGAGGCCATCGCGAGCGCGCGGTCCCACGCCTTCACCTTGCGCTGCTGCGAGCCGACATGGAACGAGATGCCGCATGGCTCCAGCCCCAGGCGCTTGGCAAGGTCGAGCACATCGACCGCCATCTCCGGGTCGCAGCCGAACTTGCGCGACAGCGGCCACTCGGCGCCGGCGCAGTCATAGAGGATGCGGCAGAACACCTTGGCGCCGGGAGCGGCGCGGGAGATCTTCTCGACCTCGGCGGCGCAGTCGACCGCGAACAGGCGAATTCCGAGCGCGAAGGCACGCGCGATGTCGCGCTCCTTCTTGATCGTGTTGCCATAGGAGATGCGGTCCGGCGTCGCACCGGCGGCCAGCGCCATTTCGATCTCCGCGACGGTCGCGGTGTCGAAGCAGGAGCCGAGCGAGGCGAGCAGCGACAGCACTTCGGGCGCCGGGTTGGCCTTGACGGCATAGAACACGCGGCTGTCCGGCAGCACCTTCGCGAAGGTCTGGTAATTGTCGCGCACGACGTCGAGGTCGACGACGAGGCACGGCTCGGTGTCGAGACCTTCGCTGCGGCGGTGACGCAGGAATTCCTGGATACGTTCGGTCATGGCACTCTCCAACGGCCCCAGCGACGGGATCCGCATCAACGTGACGTCGGATAGGAGTGCTCTGGCCACATTGCGCAATGGAGGCGCAACGAAGCCAAAAGACTCAAACCAGACTGTGCTGCCGTGGATTGGTTGGGAGAGTTTCCCGCCCGCACACCTGGCAATGAAGGACAAGCCTTTTCAGTAGCCCGCGCCGGCTTTGGACTGCCGGTAGAGACCAAAAAAGCCCGATCCGTCGTTGCTTTAAGTCGCGTCCCCCGTTGAGAGCGGGGTGCGCCGGTTCGCCTCCGGCTGCCAGTCACGGTTGCAAAGAGTGGTGAGACCTTCAACGGCATCCCTGGAGAGGGAGGCTGGCCGCCTCGTGTCCTGATGGACGTAAGCGACCCTCGGTTCTTCCACCCCTTGGCGGCTGTCCGGCCTCTTGTCCGGATACCTACCGACTGACACACGACCACAGGCACGTGCGAAATTGGGCAAGGCAGGAAATAAGTCTTTTGAATTCGGGGTGCAAGATTTTTTTTGCGGTAGCGACAAATTTCCCTAACGCGTGCTTGCGATCTCGCGCGCAGCACACGGTCGGGGCGGTGAGGATGAACGGCTGTTAAGAATGACTAACGAAGCGTGTGGCGCTTTAGCCCTGTGCCACAGCGCTTTCTTGAATCGCAGCGGTCAGGCGCGACGCGTGAACGGCTCGACGCGCTGCGCCGCGCGGATGAAGGCGATCATGATCAGGACTCCGACGCCGAACAGCACGGCCTGCAGGATGTGCGCGCCGACATCACTGAGCCCAAGCAGGATCGCGAGCGCCCAGCCGCCGGCGAACGCCGCGCCGAACACTTCCGCGCCGATCAGGATCGCCGCCGAGATGACGGTGATGACGCTCGGCCAGGCGATGGTGCGGTTGCCTGAGGTGGAAGGCTGCATGGTCATGGAATAGGTCCTGTTCAGGGGGCGCAATCTCTCCGAAAAGTGCCCATCTATCAAGCGCAAAAGGCCCAAAAATGCCGTATCGCGTGATATAGATTGGGCCGCATTTTCAAGGCGAAAAACGGGACATTCGATGTCAGAAACCAGCGCAGAGGCCGAAGTCCAGAGTTTGGCCAACCCCCTCCTGAAGGCATGGCAGACGCCGCTCGAGACGCCGCCCTTTGCCGAGATCAAGCCGGAGCATTTCCTCCCTGCCTTCGAGCAGGCCTTCGCCGACCATTCGGCTGAAGTGGCTGCGATCACCCATGATCCGGCGTTGCCCGACTTCGACAACACCATCACGGCGCTGGAGCGCTCCGGCAAGCTGCTGTCGAAGGTCTCCGCGGTGTTCTACGACCTGGTCTCGGCCCATTCGAGCCCCGCGATCCTGGAGATCGACAAGGAGGTGTCGCCCCGGATGGCGCGGCACTGGAATCCGATCATGATGAACGCTGTGCTGTTTGGCCGCATCGCCATGCTGCACGAGAAGCGCGCCTCGCTCGGCCTGACCGGCGAGCAGATGCGGCTGCTGGAGCGCACCTATACCCGCTTCCACCGCTCCGGCGCCGGGCTCGACGACGCGGCCAAGGCCCGCATGGCCGAGATCAATGAGCGGCTCGCTCATCTCGGCACCTCGTTCAGCCACCATCTGCTCGGCGACGAGCAGGAGTGGTCCATGGAGCTTGGCGAGGACGACCGCGCCGGCCTCTCCGATACATTCGTGGCGGCCGCCAAGGCCGCGGCGGAACTGCGCGGCATGGGTGGCAAGGCGATCGTGACGCTGTCGCGCTCCTCGGTCGAGCCGTTCCTGCAGAGCTCTGAAAGCCGCGACCTGCGCGAGAAGGTCTACAAGGCCTTCACAGCACGCGGCGACAATGGCAACGCCAATGACAACAACGCGACCATCGTCGAGATCCTCGCGCTGCGCGAGGAGACCGCGAAGATCCTGGGCTTCCCGACCTACGCCGCCTATCGCCTCGAGGATTCCATGGCCAAGACGCCGGAGGCGGTGCGCGGCCTCTTGGAGCGGGTCTGGAAGCCGGCGCGGGCGCGGGCGCTTGCCGACCGCGACGCGCTGCAGGCGCTGATCACTGAAGAGGGCGGCAATTTCACTTTGGCGTCCTGGGACTGGCGTTATTACGCCGAGAAGCTGCGCCAGCGCCGCGCCAATTTCGACGATTCCGCGATCAAGCCCTATCTGGTGCTCGACCACATGATCGAGGCCGCCTTCGACTGCGCCACCCGCCTGTTCGGCGTCACCTTCGAGGAGCGCAAGGACGTGCCGGTCTGGCATCCGGACGTCCGGGTCTGGGAGGTCAAGGGCCGCGACGGCAAGCACAAGGCGCTGTTCTACGGCGACTACTTCGCGCGGCCCTCGAAGCGCTCCGGCGCCTGGATGACCTCGCTGCGCGACCAGCAGAAGCTCGACGGCGCCGTCGCGCCGCTGGTCATCAATGTCTGCAACTTCGCCAAGGGCGCCGACGGCGCGCCGTCGCTGCTGTCGCCCGACGATGCGCGGACCCTGTTCCACGAGTTCGGCCACGGCCTGCACGGCATGCTCTCCGACGTGACCTATCCGTCGCTGTCGGGCACCAGCGTGTTCACGGACTTCGTCGAGCTGCCCTCGCAGCTCTACGAGCACTGGCAGGAGCGGCCCGAGGTGCTGCAGCGTTTCGCCCGCCACTACCAGACCGGGGAGGCGCTGCCGGACGACCTGCTCAAGCGCTTCCTCGCCGCGCGCAAGTTCAACCAGGGCTTTGCCACCGTGGAGTTCGTCTCCTCGGCGCTGGTCGACCTCGAATTCCACACCCAGCCGGCGGCGGCGAGCCGCGATATCAGGGCCTTCGAGCAGAAGGAACTGGAAAAGATCGGCATGCCCGCGGAAATCTCGCTGCGGCACCGGCCGACCCAGTTCGGCCACATCTTCTCCGGCGACCACTATGCCTCCGGCTATTACAGCTACATGTGGTCGGAGGTGATGGACGCCGACGCTTTCGGCGCCTTCGAGGAGGCCGGCGACATCTTCGATCCGGCAACCGCCAAGCGGCTGCATGACGACATCTATTCGTCGGGCGGTTCGCGCGATCCGGAGGAGGCCTATGTCGCCTTCCGCGGCCGCGAGCCCGAGCCGGACGCGCTGCTGCGCCGTCGCGGCCTGCTTGAAACGCCCGAGGCGGCCTGAAGGTGCGGCCCGCCTTCAGCCGCCTGATCGCCTGGCTGGTGCTTGCGGCCTCCGTCGTGCTCGGCACGGCGGCCGCCGAGGCCCATCCGCATGTCTGGATCACCGCCCGGAGCGAGCTGATCTACGCGCCTGACGGCACCATCACCGGGGTCCGCCACGCCTGGACCTTCGACGATATGTTCTCGACCTACGCGCTGCAGGGCATCGAGACCAAGGTGAAGGGCGCCTACAGCCGCGAGGAACTGGCGCCGCTGGCGCAGACCAACGTCGAATCGCTGAAGGAATACGCCTACTTCACCTTCGCCAAGGGCGACGGCAAGAAGCAGAAGTTCACCGAGCCGGTCGACTACTACCTCGAATACAAGGATTCGGCGCTGACGCTGCACTTCACTCTGCCGGTGAAGACGCCGTTCAAGGCCAGGCAGCTCTCGCTCGAAGTGTTCGACCCGACCTACTTCATCGACTTCCAGTATGCCGAGAAGGAGCCGATCAAGCTGGTCGGCGCCGCGGCCGACTGCAAGCTGGCGTTCCAGCGGCCGAACGACGGCACCGCCGCCGCGGCAAAGCTCGGCGAGCAGAACTTCCTCGACGGCAATGCCGGCAACTTCGCCATGATGTTCGCCAACAAGATCACGGTGGAATGCCCATGACGTCGATCGTCTCCCGGGTGACCCGCGGCCTCGTCGTCTCCGCCGTCGTGGTTGCTGCAATGGCGCTGTTCGATGGCGCGGTACATGTGCTGCTGGCGCAAAATCCGTTCGGGGCGCCGCGTGCGGCGGAGCCGCAGGGCGGGCTGGTCGGCTGGCTATTGGCAAAACAGTCGGAATTTTACCGCGAGATCTCGCAGACCATCCGCGCCGCGAAATCCGACGGTTCGGCGGTCTGGACGCTGCTTGCGATCTCCTTTGCCTACGGGATCTTCCATGCGGCCGGCCCTGGTCACGGCAAGGCGGTGATCTCGTCCTACATGGTCGCCAATCGCGAGACTGCGCGACGGGGCATCGTGCTGTCGTTCGCCTCGGCGCTGATGCAGTCGCTGGTCGCCGTTCTCATCGTTGGCGTCTGCGCCTGGCTGCTCAATGCGACGGCGAAGACCATGTGCGGGGCCGAGAAGGGGATCGAGATCGCAAGCTACGCGCTGATCGCGGCGTTCGGCGCCCGGCTGGTCTGGGTCAAGGGCGGCGGCTTCTTCCGCGCGCTGCAGGTGCCGCGCCCGGCGCTGGCGATGGCTGGCGCGCATCAGCACGATCACGACCATGGTCACCATGACCACGACCATGGCCATGATCAACATCATCGGCACGCCCAAAACCATGCCCATGACCATGACCATGCCCATGACGATCACGGCCATCATCACCACGATCACCATCACGGCCACGATCATGATCATGACGCGCAGCATGTCCATGACGAGCATTGCGGCCATTCGCACGGGCCGACGCCGGCCGAGCTCGCCGGTCCCGGCGGCTGGCGGCGCGGCCTCGGCGCGATCCTCACGGTCGGGATCCGGCCCTGCTCGGGCGCGATCCTGGTGCTGGTGTTCGCGCTGGCGCAGGGCCTGTTCTGGGCCGGCATCGCCGCGACCTTCGTGATGGGACTCGGTACCGCCATCACGGTGGCCGCGATCGCGCTGGTCGCGGTGTCGGCGCGCGGCCTGGCCGAGCGGCTGAGCGCGGCGCGCGACGGCGGCGGCATGGTCATCATGCGCGGCCTGGAGTTCGCCGCCGCCGGCCTGGTGCTGCTGTTCGGCCTCGGGCTGCTGCTCGGCTATGTCGCGGCCGAACGGGCGACGTGCCTTTGAGGTCCCATAGCGTATCTGATCCGTCATCCTGAGGTGCGAGCGGAGCGAGCCTCGAAGGATGAACGGCCCGGCCGGTGGCCGTCGATCCTTCGAGGCCCGCGTTCCGCGGGCGCCTCAGGATGACGGATAACGGGGGAGAGCCGCGCTCAGCTCGTCAGGTATCCCCTTATCGCCGGCAGGAAGAAGATCGCGATGTTGATCGCAAAGCCGATGCTCCAGAGGATCGAGCGCAAGGTCGGGCGGTTGCCGATATAGGTGAAGACGTAAGCGATCCGCACGATCAGGAACAGCACCGCGAGCTCGTCGATCAGCCGCAGCGGGCCGACGCGGAATTCGGCGAGCAGCACGGCGAATGCAAAGAACGGGAAGGCCTCGATGCCGTTCTGGTGGGCGCCGAGCGCCCGCGCGCGGATCGGGTCGTCGTAGAAGTCGGGATCGCGCGGCTTCGAATTGTCGAACCCGCGGATGCCGGCCCATTTCACCGATACGATCGTCAGGAGCGAAAGCATCAGCGTCCCGAAGACGCACCATTCGGCGATCGTCATGGTTCCTCCCATATTCCGGACGGGAACGTAGCCAACCGGCACTCGGCTTGACAAGGTTGGAGCAACGCGCGAAGCCCAACTTCCCCAAGCGCAAGGCGATCATGAGCACCGTCATCCCCTTCGAGAGCGCGAAGCCTGCCGCGGCGCCGAAGCCGGAACGCGTCGGCGTGCTGCTGGTCAATCTCGGCACGCCGGATACCGCGGATGCCACGGGGGTACGGGTCTATCTCAAGGAATTTTTATCCGATCCGCGGGTGATCGAGGATCAGGGCCTCGTCTGGAAGCTGATCCTCAACGGCATCATCCTGCGCGTCCGCCCGGCCCGCAAGGCGCGCGACTATCTGAAGATCTGGAACACCGAGAAGAACGAGTCGCCGCTGAAGACGATCACGCGCTCGCAGGCCGACAAGCTCGCGGAGGCGATCGCCGATCACGACCATGTCGTGGTCGACTGGGCGATGCGCTACGGCAATCCCTCGATCAAGCAGCGGATCGAGACGCTGGCGGCGCAGGGTTGCGGCCGGCTGCTGCTGGTGCCGCTCTATCCGCAATATTCCGCCGCGACGTCGGCGACCGTCTGCGACGAAGCGTTTCGCGTGCTGGCCGCCATGCGCGCGCAGCCGATCCTGCGGGTGACGCCGCCCTATTACGACGACCCCGACTACATCGAGGCGCTCGCGGTCTCGATCAATGAGCATCTTGCGACGCTGCCGTTCCAACCCGAGATCATCATCGCCTCGTTCCACGGCATGCCGCAGGACTATGTCGACAAGGGCGATCCCTATCAGGCGCAATGCATTGCCACGACCAACGCGCTACGCAAGCGGCTCGGGCTCGATGCGAACAGGCTGATCCTCACCTTCCAGTCGCGCTTCGGCAATGCCGAGTGGCTGCAGCCCTATACCGACAAGACGGTCGAGAAGCTGGCCAAGGACGGCGTGCGGCGGATGGCAGTGGTTACGCCCGGCTTCTCCGCCGATTGCCTGGAGACGCTCGAGGAGATCGCGCAGGAGAACGCGGAAATCTTCCGTCACAATGGCGGCGAGCAGTTCGCCGCCATCCCCTGCCTCAACGACAGCGACGGCGGCATGGACGTGATCCGCCAGCTCGTGCTGCGCGAGCTGCAAGGCTGGATCTAACAAGGCTGAGGCTCATTGTTAACGATCCGTGACACCGGACACGGCCATTCGCTTGTATCTGGTCATCCGACAACAGCTTCCTATGTGCTAGGGAGAACAACCGCTGGCTGAACCGGCGGAGCGGTCCTGCCGACCAATGCACGGACCGTGCCTGGCGATGGTCTCGCGGGCCCTGGAGGACTTTATGACTGGCTTCGACATTTTCGCGATCGCGCTTGTTCTTCTCGTCATCGTCACGCTGTTCGCCGGGATCAAGACCGTTCCGCAGGGCTATGACTGGACCATCGAACGGTTCGGCAAGTACACCCGCACGCTGTCGCCCGGCCTCAATCTGATCGTGCCCTATTTCGATCGCATCGGGCGCAAGATGAACATGATGGAGCAGGTGATCAACATCCCCGAGCAGGAGGTGATCACCAAGGACAACGCCACCGTGACGGTGGACGGCGTCGCATTCTTCCAGGTGTTCGATGCCGCGAAGGCGAGCTACGAGGTCGCCAATCTCAACCAGGCGATCATCGTGCTGACCATGACCAACATCCGCTCGGTGATGGGCTCGATGGATCTCGACCAGGTGCTGTCGCATCGCGACGAGATCAACGAGCGGCTGCTGCGCGTGGTCGACGCCGCGGTCTCGCCCTGGGGCCTGAAGGTCAACCGCATCGAGATCAAGGACATCGTGCCGCCGGCCGACCTCGTCGAGGCGATGGGCCGGCAGATGAAGGCCGAGCGCGTCAAGCGCGCCGACATCCTGCAGGCCGAAGGCCAGCGGCAGTCCGAGATCTTGCGCGCCGAGGGCGCCAAGCAGGGCCAGATCCTGCAGGCCGAAGGCCGCAAGGAGGCTGCGTTCCGCGACGCCGAGGCGCGCGAGCGTTCCGCCGAGGCCGAGGCGAGGGCAACCCAGATGGTCAGCGATGCCATCGCCAAGGGCGACGTCGCGGCGCTGAACTATTTCATCGCCGACAAGTACATCAAGGCGTTCGGGCAACTGGCCGACTCGCCGAACCAGAAAATCATCATGTTGCCGATCGAGGCGACCAGCATCCTCGGCTCGCTCGCCGGCATCGGCGAGATCGCCAAGGCCACCTTCGGTGAGAGCGCTGCCTCCGCCGCGGCCGCCGCGCGGCGCGGCTCGGTGCCGCCGGCAGGTCCAACGCCGCCGCCGCCGGTGCCGCCGCAGCGGTAGGGCGTGACGGCGTCACGCCCGCAATGATAGAGGTCATGTCATGGCCGAGATGTTTTCGACATTGGGTACCTGGAACTGGCTGATCTTCGGCTTCATCCTGATGGCGCTGGAGCTCGCGGCGCCCGGGGTGTTCCTGTTCTGGCTCGGGCTCGCAGCGCTCTTGGTCGGCCTGCTGTCGTTCGTCTTCACGCCGTCCTGGCAGATGCAGCTCCTGATGTTCGCAGTCTTTGCTGCGCTCGCGGTGCCGGTCTGGCGGCATTTCGCCAGGGGCGCGACCGAGGCGAGCAAGAGCAATCCATTCCTCAACCGCCGCAACGAAGCCCTGGTCGGCCGCGAATTCACGCTGGAGAAGCCGATCGTCGACGGCTCAGGCACGGTGCGGATCGACGACACGGTCTGGCGTGTCGCCGGCCCCGATGCGCCGGCCGGCAGCCGGGTCAAGGTGGTCCGCGCCGACGGTGCGAGCCTGACGGTGGCGATAGCTTAACCTCCGCCAAACGAGGCCCTTGCTTACCTCGCCCCGCTTGCGGGGAGAGGTCGGATCGCATCGTCCAGATGCGATCCGGGTGAGGGGGTACAGGTCCCAACTCTCGGCTCACTCGCGGATAGAGCCCCTCACCCCAACCCTCTCAGAGCGAGCTCCGCTCGTCTCGACCCCGTAAGAACGGGGAGAGGGGGAAGATCAGCGCTTGCTCCATCGCTCGGCGAAGCGATTGAGCGGCGTGAAGGTCTGGAACAGCTCCCTGCCGAGCGCGGTGAGGCCGTAACCATCATTCGTCAGCTCGACGAACCCTGCCTCGCGCAGCTCGGTCAATCGCGTCTGCAGGATCGTCGGTGAGGCCTCGTCGCACGCGCTGCGCAGCGCGCGCGAGGTCAGCGCGGTCTCGCGCAGCTCCCAGATGATGCGCAAGGTCCAGCGCCGTCCCAAGAGATCGAGCAGCGCCATGATCGGGCGGCCGCTCCGCGAGCCGCGAACGCCGGGTTTTGTGGCGGGAGCCTGCCTTGCCATGCCGTGAATCCCTCCTGAATCCCGCTTGCGTCGGGCGCTACAGATATTGTAGCGTGATGCTACAGTAAATGTAGCAAGGAGATCGAGCCATGTCACGTATCGCGCCGCTCGATCCGCCCTACGCGGCGGACGTTCAACAGCATTTCGATCGCATCATGCGCGGCAAGCCGCCGCTGGTACTGTTCCGCATGATGGCCGGCCATCCGCGCGCCTGGGAGAAGTTTCGCGGCGGCAGCCTGCTCGACCGCGGGCCGCTTCCCTTGCGGGAGCGCGAGATCGTGATCGACCGCACCTGTGCGCTCAATGGATGCGAATATGAATGGGGCGTGCATGTCACGGCGTTCGGCGCCGCCGCCGGGCTGTCGGAGCAGCAGGTCGACGCCACCGTGCGCGGCAAGGCCGACGCCGACTGCTGGTCGCCGGCCGAGCAGGCGATGATCGCGGCGGTCGATGCGCTGCATGCACACGCGACGTTGAGCGACGCGGAGTATGCGGCGCTGTCGGCGCATTATGATGACGATCAGGTGCTGGAGATCATCCTGCTGTGCGGCTTCTACCGCACCGTCTCCTACCTCGCCAACGCGCTGGCCCTGCCGCTCGAGGCGACGGCGGCGCGGTTTCCGAGCTAACCGTCATTCGGGGGCGACGCGAAGCGGCGAGCTATGATGTGCAATTGCACATCTGAGAATCCATAACCACCATCGTGAGTATGGATTCCGGGCTCGCGCCAAGAGGCGCGCCCTCAGATGCGCAATTGCGCATCGGGGAATGACAAAAGGGCTTACGCCACGCCGGCGCGAAGCAGATCGTGCAGATGGATGATACCGACCGGCTTCTTCGCATCGGTCACGATCAGCGTCGTGATCTTCGAGGCGTTGAGCAGCTCCAGCGCTTCGCCGGCCAGCGTGTCGCGGCTGATTGTCTTCGGCGTTTTGGTCATGACCTCGTCGACCGACAGCGCCAGCAAATCGGGGCGCATCTGGCGGCGCAGATCGCCGTCGGTGACGATGCCGACGAGATGGCCGTGGCGGTCGACGATGCCGACGCAGCCGAATCCCTTGGAGGTCATCTCGACCAGCGCATCCGACATCTTGGTGCCGAGCGGCTTCAGCGGCAGCGTGTCGCCGCTGTGCATCAGGTCGCGGGCATATTTCAAGAGCGCGCCGAGCTTGCCACCCGGATGCAGCACGCTGAAATCGGTCGAGGTGAAGCCGCGGCCTTCGAGCAGCGCGATCGCCAGCGCATCGCCGAGCGCCAGCATCATCAGCGAGGAGGTGGTCGGCGCCAGATTGTGCGGGCAGGCCTCGCGGGCCTTGGGCAGCGTCAGCTGCACGTCGGCGGCCTTGCTCAGCGTCGAATCCTTGTCGGCGGTCATCGCGATCAGCGGAATGCCGAACCGCGCGGCATAGGCGATCAGATTGCGCATCTCCGGCTGCTCGCCGGACCATGACAGCGCCAGGATCACGTCATCGACGGTGATCATGCCGAGGTCGCCGTGGCTGGCTTCGGCGGCGTGCACGAAGAACGAAGGCGTGCCGGTCGAGGCGAAGGTCGCGGCGATCTTGCGGCCGATATGGCCTGACTTGCCGAGCCCGGTGACGATCAGGCGTCCCTTGGCCTTGCCGATCAGCTCGGCCGCTGCCGCGAACGGCGCGCCGAGGTCGGACTTCAGGGCCGCGGAAAGGGCTGCGACGCCGCTTGCTTCGGCATCGAGGGTGCGGAGCGCCGACTGAATGGCGCCGTCATCGGGGCCGGATGATTTGGTCATCAGCGGTTTCGGTTTGGCCATTTCGCATTCCAGGGGAGGGGTTTTGCACCCGGGCGTCTCCCTTAGCACGTTCGATTCCGCGATGCGACGCGCGGCGGCCGATCCTCAACGGGTCATTAACCATAATTGTTTTAACTCCATTAAGGACGTTTTCCGCCGCCCGGCGGGATGCATACGTCAAGTACATGAATTCGTTGGAGTATTTCCATCGTGTGGCGGCGGCCAGCAAGCGGCCCAAATCGGCGCGGACGCCTCGTTCGCGTGGTTTTGCCATGTCCTTTGCTGACTGCTCTTGCGCTGACCGCCAGCGGTGGGCTCGCCGAGGCCCAGACCGTGACGCCGGATCTGTTCAGTCCGAGCCGCCAGAGCCAGGTGATCACACCGGATTCGCCGCTGCGCCGGACCACGGCCGAGGCGCTCGATCCGCTCAACAGCTTAAGGCTGCCGGACGCCGATCGCGACCGGCGTTCGTCATCTTCATCGATGTCGACGTCACAGCGGATCGGGCAGGTCCCGACCTACGGGCTGCCGGCTGCGAACGGCGCCGCGACGTCGGGCTATGACTCGCTCAACCGCAAACGCCTGAAGCCGAAATATTATCCGGGCCAGGCCAAGCCGAAGCCGCCGCCGGGACCCGGCTCGCCGGTGCCTACACCGCCGCCGCTCAACGCGAGCGGGCAGTTGCGGCTGTCGATCCCGCCGTCGGAAACCGCCAGCAAGCCGCCGCTGCCGCCGGCGATGGCCGGCACCATCGTCGGCCAGCCGCCGCGCAGGCGGCTCAAGATCGACGACGATCCGTTCGGTGCGGTCGGCGACTACGCCGGCTCGTTCATGGTCAAAACTGCGGTCGAGGTGATGGCCGGCTACGACACCAATCCCGGCCGTCTCAATTCGCCGCAGGGCAGGGCGTTCTACATGGTCGCGCCGGAATTCCTCGCGGTGTCGGACTGGGAGCGTCACGCTGTCGTCGCCGACCTGCGCGGCTCCTTCACCGGCTATGGCTCGCAGCTGACGCCGAACGCCGACGGCACGCCGCTGTCGGCGCCGCTCGATGTCGACCGTCCGAATTTCACCGGCCATATCGACGGCCGTCTTGACGTCTCCAGAGACACGCATCTGTTGGGGCAGGCCCGCCTGCTGGTCTCGACCGACAATCCCGGCAGCCCGAACGTGCAGGCTGGTCTCGCCAGATATCCGATCTACACCACGGTCGGCGGCACCTTCGGCATCGACCAGCATTTCAACCGCATGCAGGTCTCGCTCGGCGCCACCGTCGACCGCACCGACTACCAATGGTCGAAGCTCACCGACGGCACCTCGTCGTCGAACGACGACCGCAACTTCACCCAGTATGGCGGCGTCGGCCGCGTCAGCTATGAGCTCAATCCGGCCGTGAAGGCCTTTGTCGAAGTGGAGGGCGACAGCCGCTTCCATGATCTCTATCTCGACCGCTCCGGCTACGCGCGCAATTCGTCGGGCGGTTATGCCAAGGTCGGTACGTCGTTCGAGTTCACGCGGATTCTGTTCGGCGAGGTCTCGATTGGCTATGCTAGGCGCGACTATGTCGACCCGCGGCTTAGCCCACTCGAAGGCCTGCTCACCACGGCCTCGCTGACCTGGAATGCGACGCCGCTGACCACGGCCAAATTCTATTCCGACACCCAGCTCGGCGAGACCACGCTGCCCGGCACCTCGGGCGTGCTGTCGCGCACCTACACCGTCGAGGTCGACCACGACTTCCGCCGCTGGCTGACCGGCATCGGCAAGTTCACCTACGGCACGCTCGATTACCAGGGCGACAACCGCAACGACACCATCTACTCGGTGTCCGGCGACCTGATCTACAAGATGACCCGCAGCCTCTGGATCAAGGGCACGCTGCGCCGCGACTGGCTGGATTCGAACCTCGTAGGACAGAGCTCGGCATCGACCGTGGTGATGCTCGGCGTGCGAGTGCAGAACTAGCCTCTTCTGCCCGGATAGGATGTCGTCGCCGCGTTATTGCCAACTTGTAATCCGGCGGCCTTGAACGAGGCGCGCGCTGGGACCCACCACTCTCTGCAGAGCTGGAGAGTCACATGAAACGCATCGTCATCGTCGCCGCATTGCTGATGAGCGCCGCCGTTCAAGCCCACGCCGATCAACTCACGGTCAGGTGGTACGACACCATCAGACCGCACGGACACAAGCGGCCGAATGCCGTCGGCATGGCCGCCGTGAGCGCCTGCAACCAGCGACTGGGCGAACCGGATCAGGGCTATATTCCCGAGGCCTTCAAGGATTGCATGCGTGGTTTCGGATACCGCTTCATGTCCGACACGCTGAAGCGCAGTGGGCGGCCCGCGACCGTTTACAATCGCGACTCGCGGGACCCGTCGGTCGGTTGGCACACCGAGAACGGAATGCGGGTGTGCCACAACGATTGCGATAATCCGGAAATCCCGGGCTCCGGTGCAGTGTGCCGGAACGTCAACGTGATGGGTATGACAATGCGGGAATGCGTGACGGGGAGTTCGCTGTAGCTACATCACCCATTGATCGTCATGCCCGCGCGTGCGGGCATCCAGCACGCCGCGGCCTGTCCGTTCGAACTCTGACGCCTCTGGAATGCTGGATCGCCCGCTTTCGCGGGCGATGACAGTTCGGTGTGTGGCTACAATTCGAGGCAACCGCCCGGGCAATTACCCCGGCAGGTCGGTCTTCCCCATCAGGAAGCCGTCGATCGAACGCGCGCACTGGCGGCCTTCGCGGATCGCCCAGACCACCAGCGACTGGCCGCGGCGCATGTCGCCGGCGGAGAAGATCTTGGCGCGCGAGGTCTGGTAGTCGTGCAAGGACGCGCGGACGTTGCCGCGCTGGTCGAGCTCGACGCCGAGCGTCTTGAGCAGGCCCTCGTGCACCGGATGGACAAAGCCCATCGCCAGCAGCACGAGCTCGGCCTCGAGCGTGAACTCGGTGCCGGGCAGCGGCTTGAACTTGTCGTCGACCTTGACGCAATGCAGCTTGGCGACCTTGCCGTCCTTGCCTTCGAACTTCGTCGTCAGCACGGCGTATTCGCGCACCGCGCCTTCGGCCTGGCTCGACGACGTCCGCATCTTCAGCGGCCAGTTCGGCCAGGTCACGCCCTTGTTCTCGTGCTCGGGCGGCGCCGGCATGATCTCGAGCTGGGTCACCGACTTGGCACCCTGACGGAACGAGGTGCCGATGCAGTCCGAACCGGTGTCGCCGCCGCCGATCACGACGACATGCTTGCCGCCGGCGAGGATGTCGGCGGTACCGTCCAGCGGCTCGCCGGAGACGCGGCGGTTCTGCTGCGGCAGGAAGTCCATCGCGAAGTGGATGCCGGCGAGCTCGCGGCCCGGGATTGGCAGATCGCGCGGGGCCTCCGCGCCGCCGGTCAGCGCCACTGCGTCATACTGTTTGGCGAGCTCCTGCGGATCGATCGCGCCGGGCGTTGAGCCACCCACCGCCATGCCGTAGTGGAAGGTGACGCCCTCGGCTTCCATCTGCGCCACGCGGCGGTCGATGATGTTCTTCTCCATCTTGAAGTCGGGAATGCCGTAGCGCAGCAGGCCGCCGGCCTTGGCGAACTTCTCGTAGACATGCACCTCGTGGCCGGCGCGCGCGAGCTGCTGCGCGCAGGCCATGCCGGCGGGGCCGGAGCCGATCACGGCGACCTTCTTGCCGGTCTTCTGGGGAGCGATCTCCGGCTTCAGCCAGCCATTGTCCCAGGCACGGTCGACGATCGCGCATTCGATGGTCTTGATGGTGACCGGGTTGTCGTCGATGTTGAGCGTGCAGGACGCTTCGCACGGCGCCGGGCAGATCCGGCCGGTGAACTCGGGGAAATTGTTGGTCGAGTGCAGATTGCGCGAGGCCTCTTCCCAGTTGCCCTGATAGACGAGGTCGTTGAAATCGGGGATCTGGTTGTTGACCGGGCAGCCCGGCGTGCCCGGCGCGGTCGAGCCGGTGCCGTGGCAATAGGGGATGCCGCAGTTCATGCAGCGCGCCGCCTGGTCGCGTGTGTCCTTCTCGCTCAGCGGAATGACGAACTCGTTGAAGTTCTTGAGCCGCTCGGCGACCGGCTCGTACTTGCGCTCATGCCGCTCGATCTCGAGAAAACCTGTGATCTTACCCATTGAAACCCGATGCCCCTGCATCTCAGTTGTTCCGTCATTCCGGGCTGCGCCGCGAGGCGCAGACCCGAAGGTCCCGAAGTCGGTTGGCGAGATTCCGGGTTCGCGCTTCGCGCGCCCCGGAATGACGCCTGGTGATATTACGCGCCGATCGCGATTTTCGGCTCGGCGTCGGCGTTCGCCTTCATTTCCTTCAGCGCGCGGCGGTACTCCACCGGCATCACCTTGCGGAATTTCGGCAGCCAGCTCTTCCAGTCGGCGAGGATCTCGGCCGCCTTCTTCGAGCCGGTCAGCTTGGCGTGACGCGTGATCAGGACATGCAGCCGCTCCACATCGGAGTCGAGCAGGTTCTGGAACACGTCGACCCGGCCATGCGCTTCGAGATCGCCGGAGTGGTGGTAGGTGCCGGCGTTGATCAGCTCCTCCGACAGCACCGGCTCGAGCTCGACCATCGACAGGTTGCAGAGCTTGGCGAAGTCGCCGGCCTCGTCGAGCACATAGGCGATGCCGCCGGACATGCCGGCCGCGAAGTTGCGCCCGGTCTTGCCGAGCACCACCACGATGCCGCCGGTCATGTATTCGCAGCAGTGATCGCCGGCGCCTTCGACGACCGCGACCGCGCCGGAGTTACGCACGGCAAAACGCTCGCCGGCGATGCCGCGGAAATAGCACTCACCCGCGATCGCGCCGTACATCACGGTGTTGCCGACGATGATCGATTCCTCCGGAACGATGCCGGAGATCTTCGGCGGCTTGACGATGATGCGTCCGCCCGAGAGGCCCTTGCCGACATAGTCGTTGCCTTCACCCTCGAGATCGAAGGTGACGCCCTTGGCGAGCCAGGCGCCGAACGCCTGTCCCGCGGTGCCCTTCAGGCTGACATGGATGCTGTCGAGCGGCAGGCCGGCGTGGCCGTAGATCTTGGCCACCGCGCCCGACAGCATTGCGCCGGCGGAACGGTCGGTGTTGTTGATCTCTTCCTCGATCCTGACCGGCGCGCCGCGATCGAGCGCGGCCTGCGCCTTGTCGATCAGCCGGCGGTCGAGCACGGCGTCCAGATGGTGGTTCTGGCTTTCCGAGTGATAGATCGTCTGGCCCTTCTCCTCCTGCTGCCGCACGAACAGCTTGGAGAAATCGAGGCCCTTGGCCTTCCAGTGCGAGACCAAAGCGGTCTGGTCCAGCATCTGGACCTGGCCGACCATCTCGTCGAAGTTCTTGTAGCCGAGCTGCGCCATGATCTCGCGGACTTCCTCGGCGACGAAGAAGAAGTAGTTGATGACGTGCTCGGGCTGGCCGGTGAAGCGCTTGCGCAGCACCGGATCCTGGGTCGCAACCCCGACCGGGCAGGTGTTGAGGTGGCACTTGCGCATCATGATGCAGCCCGCCGCGATCAAGGGCGCGGTGGCGAAGCCGAACTCGTCGGCGCCGAGCAGCGCGCCGATCACGACGTCACGGCCGGTGCGGAAGCCGCCGTCGACCTGCACCGCGATACGGCTGCGCAGCCGCTGGCGCACCAGCGTCTGATGGGTTTCGGCGAGACCGATCTCCCACGGCGAGCCGGCGTGCTTGATCGAGGTCAAGGGCGAGGCACCGGTGCCGCCCTCGAAGCCCGCGATGGTCACATGGTCGGCGCGCGCCTTGGCGACGCCGGCGGCAACCGTGCCGACGCCGACCTCCGACACCAGCTTGACCGAGACCTGGCCGTCAGGATTGACGTTCTTGAGGTCGTAGATCAGCTGGGCGAGGTCTTCGATCGAGTAGATGTCGTGATGCGGCGGCGGCGAGATCAGGCCGACGCCCGGCGTCGAATGCCGCACGCGGGCGATGGTCGCGTCGACCTTGTGGCCGGGCAGCTGGCCGCCTTCGCCGGGCTTGGCACCCTGCGCCATCTTGATCTGCATCATGTCGGAGTTGACGAGATATTCCGTCGTCACGCCGAACCGGCCCGAGGCAACCTGCTTGATCGCCGAGCGCATGCTGTCGCCGTTGGGCAGCGGCTTGAAGCGGTCGGATTCCTCACCGCCTTCGCCGGTGTTCGACTTGCCGCCGATCCGGTTCATGGCGATCGCGAGCGTGGTGTGCGCCTCGCGCGAGATCGAGCCGAACGACATCGCGCCGGTCGAGAACCGCTTGACGATGTCCTTGGCCGGCTCGACGTCCTCGAGCTTGACCGGCTTGCGCTTGTCGTCCTCGGCGCTCTTGATCCGGAACAGGCCGCGCAGCGTCAGCAGACGCTCCGACTGCTCGTTGAGGATCTTGGCAAACGCCCGGTAGCGCTCCAGCGAGTTGCCGCGCACGGCATGCTGCAGCGTCGAGACCGATTCCGCGGTCCAGGCATGGTCCTCGCCGCGGGTCCGGTAGGCATATTCGCCGCCGACATCGAGCGCGCTCTTGTAGATCTGGCCGTCACCGAACGCGTCGTCGTGACGACGCACGGTCTCTTCCGCGATCTCCGCGAGGCCGACGCCCTCGATCCTTGTATGGGTGCCGGCAAAATACTTGGCGACGAAGTCCGCCTTCAGGCCGACCGCGTCGAATATCTGCGCGCCGCAATAGGACTGGTAGGTCGAGATGCCCATCTTGGACATCACCTTGAGCAGGCCCTTGCCGATCGACTTGATGTAGCGCTTGACGATCTCGTAGTCGTCGAGTGCTGCGGGCAGCCGGTCCTTCATCGCGAGGATGGTCTCGAACGCGAGATAGGGGTTGATCGCTTCGGCGCCGTAGCCGGCGAGGCAGGCGAAGTGATGCACCTCGCGCGGCTCACCGGATTCCACGACCAGGCCGACCGAAGTGCGCAGGCCGGTGCGGATCAAATGATGATGCACGGCGGCGCAGGCCAGCAGCGACGGGATCGGAATCCGGTCGGTGCCGGTCATGCGGTCCGACAGGATGATGATGTTGATGCCCTCGCGCACCGCGCCCTCGGCACGCGCGCAGAGCTCGTCGAGCACCTGCTCCATGCCCGCCGCGCCGAAGCCGGCGTGGAAGGTGGTGTCGAGCGTGCGCGACTTGAAGTGGGTCTCGGCGACGTCGGAGATCGAGCGGATCTTCTCGAGGTCGGCGTCGGTCAGGATCGGCTGGCGCACTTCGAGGCGCTTGGTCGAGGCCAGGCCCTGCAGGTCGAACAGGTTCGGCCGCGGCCCGATGATCGAGACGAGGCTCATCACCAGCTCCTCGCGGATCGGGTCGATCGGCGGGTTGGTGACCTGCGCGAAGTTCTGCTTGAAGTAGGTGAACAGCTGCTTCGGCTTGTCCGACAGCGCCGAGATCGGCGTGTCGTTGCCCATCGAGCCGGCGGCTTCCTCACCGGTGGCCGCCATCGGCGTCATCAGGATGGTGATGTCTTCCTGGCTGTAGCCGAACGCCTGCTGGCGATCGAGCAGCGGCAGGTTGGAGCGCACGCCCTTGGCCGCCGCATCCGGCAGCTCCTCGAGCTGGATCTGCGTGCGATGCAGCCAGTCGCTGTAGGGATGGCTCTTGGCGAGGTCGGCCTTGATCTCGTCGTCCGGAATCAGGCGGCCCTGCTCGAGGTCGACGAGCAGCATCTTGCCGGGCTGCAGCCGCCACTTGGTGACGATCTGGTCCTCCGGAATCTTCAGCACGCCCATTTCGGACGCCATCACGATGCGGTCGTCCTTGGTGACGAGATAGCGCGCCGGGCGCAGGCCGTTGCGGTCGAGCGTGGCGCCGATCTTGCGGCCGTCGGTGAAAGCGATCGCGGCCGGGCCGTCCCACGGCTCCATCAGCGCGGCATGATATTCGTAGAAGGCGCGGCGCTGCTCATCCATCAACGGATTGCCGGCCCACGCTTCCGGAATCATCATCATCACCGCGTGCGGCAGCGAGTAACCGCCCTGCACCAGGAATTCGAGCGCGTTGTCGAAGCAGGCGGTGTCGCTCTGGCCTTCATAGGAGATCGGCCAGAGACGGCTGATGTCCTTGCCGTAAGCTTCCGAATGCACCGAAGCTTGCCGCGCCGCCATCCAGTTGACGTTGCCGCGCAGCGTGTTGATCTCGCCGTTATGGGCGATCATCCGGTACGGATGCGCCAGCGACCAGGTCGGGAAGGTGTTGGTCGAGAAGCGCTGATGCACCAGCGCCAGCGCGCTGTCGAAATCGGCTTCATGCAGGTCGGGATAATACTTGCCGAGCTGGTCGGCCAGGAACATGCCCTTGTAGATCACAGTGCGGCACGACAGCGAGCACGGGTAGTAGCCCGCCATGCCGCGGTCGCGACGCTGATAGATCGCCTGCGAGATCGACTTGCGCAGAATGTAGAGCCGGCGCTCGAAATCGTCCTCGGTCTTGGCGGCGCCGTTGCGGCCGATGAAGACCTGCATGTGATAGGGCTCGGTCGGCTTCACGGTGACGCCAAGCGAGGAATTGTCGCTGGGTACATCGCGCCAGCCGAGCAGCTTGAAGCCCTCGTTCTTGATCTCGTCGGCGATGATGCTCTTGATCACGTTCCGCCACGCGGCATCGCGCGGCATGAACAGCGCGCCGATGGCGTATTCGCCGGGCTGCGGCAGCTTGAAGCCGAGCTCTGCGGCCTTGCGCGCGAAGAAGGCGTGCGGGATCTGCACCAAAATGCCGGCGCCGTCGCCGGCGCGCGGGTCGGCGCCGACGGCGCCGCGATGCTCGAGGTTGCACAGGATGCTCAGCGCATCGGAGACGATCTGATGCGACTTCTGGCCCTTGATGTTGGCGATGAAGCCGACGCCGCAGGAATCCTTTTCCAGGCTGAGGTCGTACAGGCCTTCGGCTTGCGGGCGCCAAGTGTGCAGTTCGGGAGTGAAGGGTCCAAAAGACCCATCATGCGCGGCATCGGCGGCTTTCGAGTCCGCGGTCGCCGACAGCGCACCTGCCACGATGATTTCGCGCTCGAATTCCGACCCGCTCATGTGTCCTCTCCCTTGCGTCAGGGGCCTCACCGTATTTGGCGCACCTTGGACGTTGCGGCACCCACCGGGCCACCGCTCGTCCGCCGCGAGCCGCATTTTCCTAAATTCAGACGTCGGGCGTTTCAACGTCCCCTGCGGAACGGCCCTGCCTGCAGCATTCTCGGAGCCCGGGGCGCCGAGGTTTCGTTGCAATCCCTATGCCGGAATGGCCTCGAATTTGAGACAGTCTTGCTGTCCTAACTTCGACCTTGCCAAATTTTTGTCTATCACACAAGCGCGAGGAAGTCCTCGCCCGCATGCTCGGAACGAACGGCTCGGCCGGCCCGCCGCGCCCCTGATTCGAAGCAAACACGCCGTGATCTGGCCCAAGGAGGGACCAAGGACCGCCGGATTTCAAACTGAAATTTTACTCCGGGCAAGCCGGCCAGAGAGCGGGAAGCTCCTTAAGGGCGTGGGCAAGACAGGAGTAACGGCGATGAAGTTGTTCACAGGTTCGGTTGCAGCCGCCGCCCTCGCGCTCAGCGCACTCTCGGCCCAGGCCCAGCTGGCCACATCGGCCCGGATCGGCAGCCCGGTTTTGATCAAGGTATCCGACATGGGCGGGCCCTATGCCGCCATGCCCGAGGTTCCGCCACCGCCGCGCTTCGGCCGAGTCCCGAGCCTGCTGCCGCCGGTCGAGGTCTACACCGTGCTTCGCGAGAACGGGTACCTGCCGCTCGGCGCCCCCCGGCAGCGCGGTTTCGTCTACACGATCTCTGTGATCGACCAGGGCGGCGACGACGGCCGGCTGGTGATCGACGCCCGCGACGGGCACATCATCCGCTTCACCCCGGCCTACCGGCTCGGCGACAATTACGAAGAGGAGCTGAGCGCGAACTACGGCCCGGTCGGCCCGATGCCGTGGCCGATCCAGGCCCGGGTGCCGCGGCCGCCGGCTCCGATTCCCCATGTCGCGAGCCGCGTGCCGGTGCCGAAGCGCAGTCCGCTTGCGGCCAAGGCGCAGGTTCCCGCGGACGCTTCGGCTCCGGCTGCCCAAGCGGCTGTCCCGGCCGCGGTCCCGCAGCCCGCGCCCACCCAGGCGGCCGCGCCTGAGCCTGACCAGCAGGCCACAGCAGCGCCGAAGCCGGCCGAGGCCCAGGCGGCGCCGCAGGCCGTTCCGGCGCCGCAGGCCGTTCAGCGTGCCGAAGTTCCCACCGTCGGCCAGGCCGCTCCGCCGCCACCCGCGCCCGCGATCCTGCCCACCCAGGACATGCCGAAGGTGCAGGGGTTGGAGTGACGGTTACCAGCAACAAAAAACGCCCCGGTTTCCCGGGGCGTTTTCGCGTGCAGCCAATATCTGCTGACGCGGGACGTGTTGCTTAGGCCGCGACCTTCGCCGAGCCGTCAACGACCTGCGGAGCCTTCTCGCCGCCGCCGATCGGAATGCTGCGGGGCTTCTTGGCCTCGGGAATCTCGCGGACGAGATCGACGTGGAGCAGACCGTTCTCGAGCGAGGCGTTCTTCACCTGCACGAAGTCGGCAAGCTGGAAGACGCGCTCGAAGGCGCGAGAGGCGATGCCGCGATAGAGCACTTCGGAGGTGTTGCCGGAGTTCTCGTTGGCGGTCTTCTCGCCCTTGATCGTCAGCGTGTTCTCCTTCGCGACGATCGACAGCTCGGCCTGCGAGAAGCCGGAGACCGCGACGCTGATCCGGTAAGCATTCTCGCCGGTGCGCTCGATGTTGTAGGGGGGATAGCCGGGACTGCCGTCCGAGGTCACCTGATCGAGCAGGTTGAAGAGGCGGTCGAAGCCGACGGTCGAACGATAGAACGGAGTGAGGTCGTAGGTACGCATAGGGTTAGTCCTCCAGTGAGCGACTGTTTCAGTTACCCGCCCGCCATCGGGCCGGGCTTAGATGTGTGCAGCCTGATGTTCCGGTTCCGAAACACTGGTAGCGGCCTGCACTGAGGTGATATGGGAGGGGTTACGTCGCGTTCAAGGGACGGAAACAGCGTCGCTTTTGACGCCCGTGCCCTTGATCTCCACTCCGTCCCACCTACCGGTTCCCCGCATGACGCTCGTCTCGATTCCCGCCAATCCGGTTCCGGACGACGTGGTCAGTGGCACCATCAAGACACCCGACGGGGCCGAGCTGCGCTTTGCGCGCTGGGCCCCGCCGCCCGGCCGCAAGGGCACGGTCTGCGTGTTCGGCGGGCGCGGCGAGATGATCGAAAAATATTTCGAGACCGTGCGCGATTTGCGCGACCGCGGCTTTGCGGTGGCGACGATCGACTGGCGCGGGCAGGGCCACTCGTCGCGGCGGCTGCGCGATCCGCGCAAGGGTTACGTGCGCGACTTCGCCGACTACGAGGTCGACGTCGAGACCTTCGTGCAGCAGGTGGTGCTGCCGGATTGCCCGCCGCCCTATTTCGCGCTGGCGCATTCGATGGGCGGCGCGGTGATGCTGCGGCTTGCGCATGCCGGCAAGCGCTGGTTCGACCGCATGGTGCTGTCGGCGCCGATGATCGACCTGCCGCGGCGGCGGGTGTCGTTCTTTCCGAGCACGCTGCTCCGGATCATGCGCCTGGCCGGGCAGGGCGGCCGCTACGTTCCGGGCGGCGGCGGCGAGCTGGTCGGCCTCGCGCCCTTCATCGGCAATCCGGTGACCAGCGATCTGGTGCGCCACGCCCGCAACGCGGCGATCCTGGAGGAAGACCCGACGCTCGGTATCGCGGCGCCGACCATTGCCTGGGCCGATACCGCGTTCAAGGCGATGCGCACCTTCCGCGGCATGTCGTATCCGTCCGAAATCCGTCAGCCGATCCTGATGCTGGCAGCGAGCAATGACGAGGTGGTGTCGACGGCGGCGATCGAGGAGTTCGCCTATCATTTGCGCGCCGGCTCGCATCTCGTGATCGCCGGCTCCAAGCACGAGATCCTGCAGGAGCAGGACCGCTACCGCGCGCAATTCTGGGCGGCGTTCGACGCCTTCGTGCCGGGCACGCCGCTTTTCAAATGATCCACGTGTTTGCGGAAGGCCTGTGGCTCAGCCGTTGAGCAAGGCGACGATGCGGTCAGGAAAGCGCCGTTCGACGAACAGCGTCCTGACCTCGGCGACGCTGAGATAGCGGTCGTTGCCGTCGCCCTTGCCCATGATGTCGAGCAGCACCGGCCACTCGCCGAGCATCAAGAGCGGATAGTAGCCGTGCAGGATCGCGTAGGACGGCGGTTGCTCGTTCTTGGCGCGCTGGAAGTTCGCGGCCATGAAGGTCTTGATGTCGGACGCCGACAGCCCGCGTTCGGTGCCACCGTCAGGATTCGGATAGTCCTTGCCGAAGGTGGCGAGCCGGGCGATCTCGTCCTCATGCACCACCGCATGCTGGTCGAGGATGCGTGAGCCGGCGCCGTGCTTGTCGAGCGGGCCGTTGCGCAGCTCGTCGAGGATCGCGCCCTGGGTCAGGCTGCGCAACTGGCTGAACGGGCCGATGCCGTTGGCCATCTGCGCGACCATGAAGATCTTCGCCTTTGCGTCCGCACCCGCCAGGCCCGTCTTGCCGGTGGCGCGTCCGATCGTCCCGGTCAGTTCGGGCAGCGGCACGATATGACCGCCGACATAGTTGCCGGCGACGAGTGCGCGCAGGAACGGGCAGGGATTATTGGGAGAGACCTGCCGGGCAGGGGACTCAGCTGCAGGCATATCGGACATCAAACCACATCCTGAAAAGCTTCAGCCCAAAAAGCATCCATTACAGCGGATGAACTCGCTCAGGATTCAGCGGCGAATTTCGGCGTAGATGCAACCAGAACGAGTTTGCCGAAGGGCAGGCCGGCTTTCAAGAGGCCTTCGCGGTAATGCGCGATGTCGGCCGGGTTCTTCCAGTGGAAATTCCGCAAATGACGTTCGACCGTCAGATCGGGATGATCGGCGAGCAGCGCCTCTGCCGCCTGGGCGGCCTCGTCGGCGCGGCCAAGCTGGGCGAGCGCCGCGCTGCGCACCGCAAGGCACTGCAGATGGTTCGGGTTGAGATACAGCCCCTCGCGCGACCACGACAGCGACGCGTCATATTGTCCGAGCAGATAGTGGCTGAACGCATTCAGCCCGGCCCATTGGTAGCGCGGGTCGCTGTTGCCGCGCTGGACCGCCGTCGAGAACAGGTCGACCGCCTTGCGGTGGTCGCCGATCACCATGTGACAGATTCCGAGCACGCCGCGCGCGCCCATGTCGTAGGGGTTGAGCTCGATCGCCCGCTTGATGGCATCCATCGCGGCTTCGTAGTGGCCCTGCATCGCGTGCAGATAGGCCAGCAGCGAAAACGCGAACGAGGAGCGTGGGTCGAGCCGGACGCTGCTCTCGGCCAGGCTGACCGACGAGGCCCACAATTCGCGCGTGCTCGGAATCCAGCCGAACTGGATGCTCTGGATCTGGATCAGCGCGAGATAGGCGCGCGCGATCGACAGCGCGGGGTCGAGCTCGATCGCCTCCTTGAACAGCGCGATCGCGGTGTCGCAGTCGTCCTTGGTCTGGTGATAGTAGTGCGACAGGCCCTTCAGGAAGCGGTCCCACGCCGTCAGTTCGGCATTCGGCGAGCGCGCCGGTGCCGAGGCCTCGGCACGGTAGATCTCCTGGGCCACCGCGGCGGAGAGGTTGGCGGTGATCTCGTCCTGCATCGCGAACAGGTCGCCCATGTCGCGGTCATAGCGGCCGGTCCACAGCTGCTCGCCCTTCTCGGGCGCGATCAGTTCGGCGGAGACGCGGATCTTGTTGCCGGCGCGCCGGACCGAACCCTGGATCAAATAGGTCGCGTCGATCTCGCGCGCGATCAGGCGGGTCGAGACGCTCTTGCCCTTGTAGGCGAAGGTCGAGTTGCGGCTCAGCACGCGGTAGAAGGATTGCAGCGACAGCGCGTGGATCAGATCCTCAGTCAGGCCGTCGGAGAAATACTCGTCGGCGCCGCCGCTGAGATTGTCGAGCGGCAGCACGCCGACGATTGCGGTCCGGTATTGCCCCGGCAGATGCGGGCCATCGTCCGGGGTCTTCTCCTGCAGATCGGATCCGGCCGGCGCCCAGGTCCAGACATGGATCGGTTCGGCGATGTTCTTGAAGCGGTGCGGGCCGGCGTCCGCCAGGATGACGGCAAGCCGCCGCCCCGCTTCGGTGCGGGCCTTGTCCGATACCGCGATGCCGCCGGGCGCTGCGACCGTCTCGAGACGGACGGCAATGTTGACGTCGTCGCCGAACACCTCGTCCTCGTCGGCCATGACGTCGCCCATGTGGACGCCCATCCGGAAGTGCATGGCGCGGTCGGCCGGCAAATGCTCGTTGCGCTCGGCCATCATGGTCTGCATGGCGACGGCAGCCTCGATGGCGCCGATGATGCTCGGAAATTCCAGCAGGAAGCCGTCGCCGGTGTTTTTGACGATTCGGCCGCCATGGTTGAGGATGATCGGGTAGATCGCGCTGCGGTGCGCCTTGAACGAGGCATGCGTCCCCGCCTCGTCGGCGCCCATCATGCGGGAATAGCCGGCAATGTCAGCGCAAAGAATGGCAGCGAGCCGTCTTTCCATATTTCCTGTGCCCTGGAATGGCCACTCAGCCGAGGTGACCGAATCCGATACTTACAAGACAGGCCGGGTTCGGCGGAAGCTCGGTTTGCAGGCACCTATAATGCATAGTAGCAGGAATTGGCATGCGACCAACGGATCGTACAGTCCGTTTGTCTACTGAATTCGTGTGTCGCCGGGATGGCGCCCGTCGGCTGACCATCCTTATCCGGCCGTTACTTACATAGGTTAATTGCGCCGATATGCTGGGAATTCACGAACTTTGGCTTTTCGTCCTGTCCGGGCTGCTGCTCAACATCACGCCGGGCCCGGATACCGCCTACATCATCGGGCGCACGATTCAGCTGGGATGGCGCGGCGGCGCAGCTGCGGCAATCGGTATCAGCTGCGGCTGCCTGGTCCACGTGCTGGGCGCGGCGATCGGGCTGTCGGCGCTGCTGATGGCGTCGTCGACCGCGTTCCTGGCCGTCAAGCTGATCGGCGCGGCCTATCTGGTGTTGACCGGCCTGCAGATGCTGCTGTCGCGCGCCAAGCCGGTCGCGGAGATCGCCGGGCAGGGCGGTGAGACCTCGATCTCGCGCGTGTTCTGGCAGGGCGCGCTCACCAACATCCTCAATCCCAAGGTGGCGCTGTTCTTCCTGGCCTTCCTGCCGCAGTTCGTGGCGGGGGACGCGCCGCACAAGACGCTGGCCTTCCTGGTGCTCGGGCTGATCTTCATCACCGGCGGCACGCTGTGGTGCTTCGGTCTCGCCGCCTTTGCGGCGACGGCCGCCGGCCGTATCAGGCAATCGGCCGGCGTGATCGCCTGGATCAACCGCTCGCTCGGCGCGCTCTTCATCTATCTCGGCGTCCGCGTCGCCATGCTGGAGGCGCGCTAAGCGCGATGAGATTGGGGTGAATCGTCCTCGCGCTTCAGGCCTTTAGTTTGGGCATGATCTCCGCGCAAACGCGTTCCGCGTTTGTCGCGAGGGAAAACCGCTTCGCACTTTTCGGGATCATGCCTAGCCGTGGATCTTGAGCAGCGCGCTGCCGGCGAGATAGATGCCGAGCAGGATCATCGCGATCAGGAACCAGCGGCGGAAGACGTCCGGCTGCATCCGTGTGCGGACGGCCTGGCCGATGAACATGCCGGTGAATGATGCGACCATGGCGACCGCGCCCGGCAGTGCGGTGGCCGCCGTCAGCAGGCCTGATGCCGTGAGGTTGAAGGCGAGCGCGATGGTTGCGGTGGTGAAGAAGACGCCAAGCGCCTGCACCAGCTCGTCCTTCTCCATGCCGATCGCCTGCATGAACGGCATCGAGGGGATGACCTGAACCCCGGTGGCGGCCGAGATCAGCCCGGTAATGACCCCGACGATGCCGCCGATCCATTTTTCGTTGCGGCGCGCGACCTTGAAGTTGAATCGGCTCAGGCCGACGATCGCGTAGATCACCAGCAGCACGCCCAGCACGACGGTGCCGTAGGCCGCGTAAGGCCCGGTCAACAGCCCGGCATTGATCCAGATCCCCACCACGGTGCCGAGCATCAGCGGCCACAGCCGCTTGATGATGTCGCGCAGATAGGGGCCGACGAAGGTCTGCCAGATATTGGTGACGATCGCCGGCACGATCACGATCGCAATCGCCTGGCCCGGCGGCATCGTGGTTGCGAGCAGCCCCATCGCGACGGTCGGCAGACCGAGCCCGAGCGTACCCTTGACGAAACCGGCGAGCAGGAAGGCGAAGGCGATGAAGATCAGGAGATGGTCGACCATGCCTGCACATTGACCGATTGATCCGATCGGCACAATCTGGAGGTTACGGAGTTAGCCTTCGGACAGAACGAAGGTATGGGGCGGGAAAAATCATGCGGTTCGACCTGATCGACTTGCAATTGTTCATCGCGGTGGCGGATGCGCGCAGCATCACGCAAGGCGCTGCGCGCGCAAACCTGGCGCTGGCTTCGGCCAGCGAGCGAATCAAGGGCCTCGAGGAGGCGCTCGGCGTCGCGCTGCTCAAGCGCGGCCGCCGCGGCGTCGAACTGACGGCGGCGGGCGAGAGTCTGCTCGGCCACGCCCGCATCGTGATCCACAATGTCGAGGCGTTGCAGAGCGATCTCGCCGCCTATGCCAGCGGCGTCCGCGCCAACGTGCTGCTGCTCGCCAACACCTCGGGCCTGTCGGAGCATCTGCCGCGGGCGCTGGCGGCCTTCCTGCACGAATATCCCGACATCAGCGTCGATGTCGAGGAGCGCGAGAGCACCGATATCGCGACCGCGATCGCCAGCGGCGCCGCCGATCTCGGCTTCGCCGCGGAACACGCGCTACCCGACAGCGTCGAGCGTTTCCTGTTCAGCGAGGACCGCCTGATGCTGGTGGCGTCGCGGCGCAGCGATCTCGGCGGCCGCCGCCAGATCGACTTCCAGGAAGTGGTCGGCCGCGATTTCGTCGGGCTTACGGCGACGTCGGCGCTGCAGGTCCATATCTCCCGGCACGCGGCCAAGCTCGGCGCGCGGCTGCGCTTTCGCGCCCGGCTGCGCGGCTTCGACGCCATCTGCCAGATGGTCGCCGCCGACGTCGGCATCGCCGTGATCCCGGAAACTGCGGCCAGGCGCTGCGCGGCGTCGATGCCGATCACAACGATCCGGATCCGCGACGCCTGGGCCAACCGCCGGCTGACGATCTGCGCCCGCAGCTTCAAGGCGCTGCCGCGGGCGGCCAAGCAGCTCGTGGAGTATCTCCGGGCCGAAGCGCAGCGCTGACGGCACGCTCATTTCGCCGTCACGACGCCGGCATCCTGGATCACCTTGGCCCACTTCTTGATGTCGGCGGCGACGAAGTCGCGGAAATGGTCCGGCGTGTCGCCGACCAGCGTCACCGGCGCGAGGTCCTTCGGCGTGTCATAGGCGACCTTCTCCATGCTCGGGCTGATGGCGAGCGCGCCGGCGCTCGCGATCGCGACGGTGTAGCCATCGGGCGCAGCCTTCGCGACCGCGTCGGTGCCGAGCACGCCGCCCTGGCCGGCGCGATTGTCGACGATGATCGGCTGCCTCACCAGTTCCGACATCTTCTGCCCGATCACCCGCGCGATGATGTCGTTCGGCCCGCCGGGCGGGAACGGCACGATCAGCCGGATCGGCTTGGTCGGAAAATCCTGGGCCGAGGCTGCGCAGGGTGCGAGAAGCAGGAGAAGGGTCGCCAGCAACCTGCCGCAAATCGTCATGTGCGCCCATCCATCCCTGACTTTTCTCGTTGCCGTCAGGATGGGCGCAGATCAATCGCGCGGCAACTCAAGAAATCAGGCCAAGAGATCAGGCCAAGGAATCAGGCGTTGAGCAGCTTCATCGCCGCTTCGTGCACGCGCGGATCGCCGGCGGCGATGATGCGGCCGCCGCTTTGCGCCGGCTTGCCGTCCCAGGTGGTGACGATGCCGCCGGCCCCGGTGACGATCGGGATCAGGCCAGCAATGTCGTAGGGCTTCAGCTCGGTCTCGACCACGAGGTCGAGATGGCCGGCTGCGAGCATGCAATAGGAGTAGCAGTCGCCGCCATAGCGCGACAGGCGCGCTGCATTCTCGACGCGGCCGAAGCGGGCACGGTCATCCGGATTCATCAGCAGCGGGCTCGTAGTGAAGACGGTCGCCTCCTTCAGCGAGGTGCAGCGCCGCACCGACAGCCGCCGCTGGCCCGACGGGCCGGAGTATTGCGCCGAGCCGCTGTCGCCGGAGAAGCGCTCGCCGATATAGGGCTGGTGCATCATCCCGAATACCGGCGTACCTTTGTGCAGCAGGGCGATCAGCGTGCCCCAGATCGGAAAGCCGGCGATGAAGGATTTGGTGCCGTCGATCGGATCGAGCACCCAGACATAGTCGGCGTCCTCGCGCTCATTGCCGAATTCCTCGCCGATGATGCCATGCTGGGGGAAGTTCGCTTTGATCAGCCGCCGCATCACGGCTTCCGCGGCCCGGTCCGCCTCGGTGACCGGATCGAAATCGTTCGAGCTCTTGTTGTCGACTGAGAGCGAGGTCCGGAAGAACGGAAGGATGGTTTCGCCGGATGCGGTCGCGAGGCGGCCGATGAAGGCGGTGAAGTCGATGACCGTCACGGCATGTCCCTGAAATGCGCAAACGACGCGGTAGAAATCGGTTGCGATCTGCCTAGCTCAATCCGGCGCGGCGCGCACGATTAACGGAGTGTTATCCCGGCCTGATGACGGGGTTCCCCACTTTCGTTTGGCTTCGGATTCGAAAGTCTCCTGGGCTTGGCGGCGGATCACGAAGTTGCGAGTCCTGGTATACAAGCTATGCGCAGAGCGCTGGACGTTCCAGATTTTTTCCATAAGCCATTGAAGATAAATGGAAAAAATCAGAGCATGTGGCCTGTTGCAGTTTCGCCAGATTTACCAATATTGCAGAGGAAATGTTTCGAAAGTTCTTGCGTTTTGTGCAGCGCGGCCGCATATTGTTGCGGTGCGGTAGCGCCTCGCGCTATCGCTGCCCTCCTTGGGCGTTTCCTCCCTAGACTTGGGCCGCTTGTTCATTCAAGCGGCCCTTTTTTCTTGGGCCGACATCTCCAAGCGTGAACCTGGAATCCAGTTCGGCGCTCGGCTCGCGTCGTGAAACGGATTCTGTGTTCATGACTTCGTCGGGCACCGCAGTGCCCGTCCGAGACTTGTCTACTCCGCCGCCGCCTGGAACGGGCCGAGATCCCCGAACGGAATTTTCGCGAGTGCATCCGCCAAGGTCGCGAAGTCGGCCGCGACCTGGGCGAAGCGCGGCCCGCGCTCGCGGTGGCGCTCATCCATATAGACCGCGCGGTTGAGCTCGATCTGCACGGTGTGCAGGCCGCTCGCCGGGTTGCCGTAATGCTCGGTGATGAAGCCGCCGGCATAGGGCTTGTTGCGGCCGATCGAATAGCCGAGCGAACTCATCATCTCCTCGACCAGGTCGGGCAGCAGCGGCGCGCAGCTCGTGCCGTAGCGGTCGCCGATCACGACGTCGGGCCGGCGCGGCTCGTCGCGCGACACCCCGACCGACGGCATCGAATGGCAGTCGACCACGATCACGGCGCCGAATGCCTGGTGCGCCTTGTTGATCAGCCGGCGCAGCGCGCGGTGATAGGGCTTGTAGAGCACCTCGATCCGCCGCAGCGCCTCGTCGACGTCGAGCCGCTCGCGGTAGATCTCCTGGCCGTCGCCGACCACCCGCGGGATGGTGCCGAGGCCGCCGGCCACCCGCATCGAGCGCGTGTTGGCAAAGCTCGGCAGCCGTCCGGTGAACATCCGCGGGTCGAGTTCATAGGGCTCGCGGTTCACGTCGACATAGGAGCGCGGGAAGTTGACCCGGACGATCGGAAAGCCGCGATCGCTCACGCCCGCGATCAACTCGTCCATGAAGGAATCTTCGGAGCGACGCAGCGACGTCAGATCGATGCGCGAGGCTTCGAGGAATTCGGCCGGGTAGACCGAACCCGAATGCGGGGAATTGAAGATGATCGGGGCGCGCCAGGCCTGCGGCTCAACGATCTCGAACGGGGGCGACAACTCGCCAGCAAATTCGCTCATTCCCTTGGCGCCGTCCCTTGCGTCCGCCTCGCCCCGCAAGAATTGATTCTGCCGGAAAAGCGGAGATTTATGGGCGGGCATTGTCGGTAATCGCGATCATTCTGCCAAGTGAAAAGAGTGTGGTTTCCGCTGGAACGGGTCTTAAAAGCAGGAAATGCCAACCAAGGTTGATTCGCTGCGGGGTTCGGTCCACAAATAGGTGGTGTTCGCCGCCTCAGGCCTGCCGCAAATTTCACCCGAAATTTACCGTCTGTCGTGCCTACTGTTCGGACAGATCCTCCAAGCCGGATTCGACGATTCCAGTCATGCCGAAAATTCTCCTCGCCGAAGACGACACCGATATGCGCCGCTTCCTGGTCAAGGCGCTCGAAAACGCGGGTTTCAAGGTCTCGCCGCACGACAACGGCATGTCGGCCTACCAGCGGCTGCGCGAGGAGCCGTTCGAAATGCTCCTCACCGACATCGTGATGCCCGAGATGGACGGCATCGAGCTGGCGCGCCGCGCCTCGGAACTCGATCCCGACATCAAGATCATGTTCATCACCGGCTTTGCCGCGGTCGCCCTCAATTCCGATTCGGAGGCGCCGAAAAACGCCAAGGTGCTGGCCAAGCCCGTGCACCTCAGGGAATTGGTCAGCGAAGTGAACAAGTTGCTGGCGGCCTGATTCGCCAAAAAAGCTTCACTTTGCGTCCTTGCCTGCCCCGCCGCGGTCCGTTATAGGGTCCCGATCCAAACAGCGCTTTGGGTGCGTAGCTCAGCGGGAGAGCACTACCTTGACATGGTAGGGGTCACAGGTTCGATCCCTGTCGCACCCACCACGCTTCGCCCTGACGGGCTTCGCGTGGCGCAGCCACGCCGGAGACCGTCAGAGCGAAGCGTGTCCGGCGTAGCTTGAACACAGTGAAAGCGAAGACGGACTGGCGCCGCGAGCTTCAGCCGGCAAGCCACGCTTTCGCAACGGCGACGATCTTCCGCTTCAACCTGTCAAACAGCTAGCTCGGTGTCATCACCCGCGCAGGCGGGTGATCCAGTATTCCAGAGACGCCAGTGCTTGAGCCGAGATGCCGCGGCGTACTGGATCGCCCGGTCGAGCCGGGCGATGACAGTGTGGGTGGGGATACAGCTTCGCATTCTCGCGACATGAATCGTCCGAGCTTTGCTCTTCGTTCCGCCCTCTCTCGCAGAGGGCGCAGGGAAAGCCACGCCGCGTTCGTGACGACCGCGAAGCGCCCCTCGATCGGGTGAGACGGGCAAACCACACCACCGAGTTGTCATTCCGATAAACCGAAACAGTTTTGCCGCGGGGGCTTGCGCCGTCGGGCAACTCGGTGATCCGCATCTCGACGATCGCTGCGGCTGCGGTAATAAAGGGACGGGAACCAGAGGTCGCACAAGGCCTCTCGCGTGATCATGGAAGGTCGGAGGAGAAATCGCGGTGCTCGATCACATCCTGAAATTCATGACGCTCGGGACTATCATCGTCGGCATCACGGCGATCTACACTGCGCTCCACACCAACAACCGGCGGCTCGGCGCCGATATCTTCCTCAGATATTCCGACCGCATTTCCGACCTGCGACGCCGCCTGCCAACGGCGGCGTTCCATGACGAGGGCGCTGACGGCACCATTGAGATGACGCCGGACGAGCGCCGGATTGTGCATGAAGTCATCTTCTCGATCTTCGAGCTCTTTGAACTCAAGGTCCATGGCTTCATTCCGCCGGGGATCTGGAAGATCAGGGAGCCCGATATCGAAAGGGTGCTCTCCCTGCCTGTCTTCCAGCAGGAATTGGCGGTGGTGAAAGTGAGGTTCGTGAAACATCCGCGCTTTGCGGCGTGGCTCGACCAGATCGGGCAAGCCAAGGCATAGCCCGGGGGCGACGCGCGATCTGAGAACGTGTTCTCCGTCGATGGTGAGGCTGGTTGCCGGTGATCTCGCGCCGCTGGCGCAACGCGCGGGTTCGCCGCGCAATGTGACGGGCCGGCATGACCAGCGCGTCGGCGCAATACGCGCGGTTGATCGGCGCTAAGTCTCGCTCGCCCGGTCGCGCCGCTTCGCTCAGTGCGACGATCGCGGACGCCGCAATCAGCAGCATCACGGTTCCGTGCGCCGCGACGGTCCAGCGACAAGGGGGCTGGATTTTTCCTCAGGGATAGTCAATTCTGATTCAGAACTCACCCATCCGTGCCACACGCGGAGGAGATATCCCATGGAGGAAGCGCGCACCGAGCGGTATGTCCGCCAGGTCGGCGGTGAACTTGTATCCTCCGTCATCGCGCGGTCGAAGCCGATCCGGGTCGAGCTGCTCAGCCGGACCTCGCGGCCCCGCATGAACTGGCATTTCCGCCAGCCTGAACTGACCCTGTTCTGGTTCCGCAACGGCTGCTCGCAATTGCGCGCCACGATCAATGGCCGGCCGGTCGAATCCGAATTCTCCGAGGCGGCCAATCTCGCGCTGTTTCCCGCCGGCACCGAGATCGAGGGCGAATGGTCGGTCGGGCCGGCGTTCGATTATGTGGTCGTGTTCCTCGATCCAAAGTTCGTGCAGAGCCGGCTCAACGGCGTGATCGAACGGCCGGCGCTTGCGTTCGGCCATGACCAGCTCTGCCGCGGCCTCGCCGAGCTCAGCCAGGAGGCCGCCACACCCGACAATCTGTTCGATCTGTTTGCCGAGGGCTGGGCCAGCCAGGCGCTGGCCCATATCGCGCGGCTGTCGCGCGGCGCGGAGCAGCCGAAGCCCTTGAGCCGCGGCGGATTGCCGGCGCTCAAGCTGCGCAGGATCGAGGAGTTCGTCCGGGCAAATCTTGGCGAGGCGATCTCGCTTTCGGTGCTGTCGGATGTCGCCGGCCTGAGCAAGCGGCATTTCCTGCGCGCCTTCCAGGAGAGCACCGGCACCAGCCCGCATCGCTATGTGCTCGATCTGCGCATCGACCAGGCCAAGCGCCGCCTCGGCGAGACCGACGACAGCGTGACCAGCATCGCGCTGGCGTCGGGCTTCAGCCATGCGCAGCATTTCTCGTCGACGTTCAGGCAGGCCACCGGCATGAGCCCGTCGCTGTTCCGGCAGCAGTGCCGGGCCTGAGTTTCGGCGCTTTTCTGCACGTCGCGGCGGTTTCCCGGAAGCGCAGGCCCACCCTCCATCGTACGCCGGCGTAGCGTAATTGGGAGAAGGAAGCAGCGCATGTCAGGGCCATTGGCGGGAATTCGCGTACTTGATCTGACCGGTGTCGTCTCGGGCCCGTTCGCGACGATGTTTCTCGCCGATCAGGGCGCCGATGTGCTCAAGGTCGAACCGATCGGCGGCGACATCACCCGACGCAGCCGGGCCAATGTCGACAAGACAGGTGAATTCTCGGCGCTGTTCATCTCGTCGAACCGCGGCAAGCGCTCGCTCTCGATCGACATGAAAACCGATGCCGGGCGGGACGTGCTGGGCAAGTTGGTGCTCGAGGCCGACGTGCTGGTGCAGAATTTCCGGCCCGGCACGATGGAACGTCTCGGGCTCGGTCCGGACGAGGTGCGCAGCAAAAACCCGCGGCTGATCTATGTCTCGATCAGCGGCGTCGGCGAAGACGGGCCTTACGCCAAGAAGCGGGTCTACGATCCCATCGTGCAGGGCCTCTCGGGCTTCTGCGATATCCAGGCGCAGCCGGTGACCAACCGTCCGCAGATGATCCGGACCATCGTGGCCGACAAGACGACGGCGGTCTATGCCGCGCAGGCGATCACCGCGGCGCTGTACGCCCGCGAGAAATCCGGCCGCGGCCAGCATATCCAGGTCGCGATGCTGGACGCGATGATCGCCTATCTCTGGCCGGAAGGCATGATGCAATACACGGTGGTCGGCCGCGAGCAGACCACGTCGGATCCGAACGACCGTCCCGATCTCGTGTTCCAGACCTCGGACGGTTACCTAACCTGCGGGACCATCTCCGATTCCGAATGGCAGGGCTTCTGCAGGGCCACCGGCGATCCGGAACTGGCCAATGATCCGCGTTTCGCCACGCCGGCTTCGCGCTCGGTCAACGCAACGGCGCGCATCAACAGGATGCAGGACTATATCGGCCGGCACACTACCGCCGAATGGCTGGCGCGGCTCGATGCGGCCGACGTGCCGTGCGCGCCGATCCTGCGGCGCGGCGAGATCATCGCCAACGAGCAGGTGGTCGCCCGCGGGCTGATCGCCGAACTGGAGCAGCCCGGGGTCGGCACCGTGCGGCAGCCAAAACCCGCGGCGCGCTTCGACGTCGATGCTGCCGCGATCGGCGGCCCGGCGCCGCGCATCGGCCAGCACAGTCGCGAGGTGCTGCGCGACCTCGGCTACGGCGATGCGGCCATCGAGCAGATGATCGCCGAGAGGGCCGTGCGCGCGGTCTGAGCGGCCGCGCCACGCAACGTCACTATCCTTGAACAGAACAACCGCCGTCGGTGGGAGATGTCCTATGGCCGAGACAAACAAGACTGCCTTGCTGGTTGGCGCGGGCGATGCGATCGGCGCCGCGGTGGCGCGACGCTTCGCGACCGGCGGTTACACCGTCTGCATCGCGCGGCGCGATGCCGCGAAATCGAGCGCGCTGGTAGAGGAGCTGACCGGCGCCGGAGGCCAGGTGCATGCGCTCAGCGTTGATGCGCGGCGCGAGACCGAGGTGCAGGAGCTCTGCGAGCGGGTCGAGCGCGAGTTCGGGCCGATCGAGGTCTGCCTGTTCAATGCGGGCTCGAACGTCAGGAAGGAGCTGCACGAGACCAGCGAAAAACTGTTCTTCAAGGCCTGGGAGCTCGCCTGCTTCGCCGGCTTCCTGGTCGGGCGCGAGGCGACAAGGCACATGCTGCGGCATGGCCGCGGCACCATGCTGTTCACGGGAGCTACCGCCAGCGTGCGCGGCAGCAGCGGCTTTGCGGCATTCGCATCCGCCAAGTTCGGTCTGCGCGCGGTCGCCCAGGCGATGGCGCGCGAGCTCGGGCCGAAGAACATCCATGTCGCCCATCTCCTGATCGATGCCGGCGTCGACAGCCCGGCCATCCACCAGCGCATGAAGGCCGCCACGGGCATCGAGGCGTCGGCGATCCCGCCTGATACCCTGACCCGCACGTCTTCGATCGCGGAGGCCTACTGGTTCCTGCACCAGCAGAGCCGCGACGGCTGGAGCCACGAGCTGGATCTGCGTCCCTCCGTCGAGAAATGGTGACGCCATGCCGGAAACGCTGACGCTGTGGGGGGTAGGGACATCGCGGACGATCCGGGCCCATTGGGCGCTGCACGAATTGGGACTGGATTATCACTGCAAGCCGATCCTGCCGCGCTCCGGCGAGACCAAGACGCCGGAATACACCTTGCTCAATCCGCGTCAGAAAATCCCGCTGCTGCAGGACGGCGACTTCACGATCGGGGAGAGTGCCGCCATCGTCGCCTATCTGGCGCGCCATTATTCCAACCCGAATATCTCGCTTGTCCCGGTCGAGGAGCACGATTTCGCGCGATGGCTGGAATGGTGCTTCTTCATCGTGGCCGAACTGGACTCGACCAGCCTCTACGTGATGCGCCGCCATGGCCTCAAGGGCCTCGCCCATATCTACGGCCACGCTCCCGACGTGGTCGGAAAGGCTGCGGAGTATTTCCGTCAGCAACTGCGGCACGTCGAGGTCGCGTTGTCGGACGGCCGCCAATATCTGATGGGCGATCAATTCACCAGCGCGGATATCCTGCTGACGACCTGCCTGGTGTGGGCGATCGATTACGGCGTCGGGGTCTGCGACGTCGCGACGCCGTATCTCGATCGCGTCACAGCAAGGCCGGCCTACAAGGAGAGCGTCGCGGTCAACACTGTGAAGATCTGAGCGGTGACACGTGTCAGGGCCTCCCTGGCCGCTCAAAGGCAAACGTTGCCATCGGCTAAGCGAGCCAACGCTTGCGCCGCTTGTAGTGCTTCACATCGCGATATGATTTTCGCTTGTCGCCGGCGATGCCAAGATAGAACTCCTTGACGTCCTCGTTTGCGGCGAGCGCACGCGCTTCGCCGTCCATCACCACGCGGCCGTTCTCGAGGATGTAGCCGTGGCTCGCATATCTGAGCGCCATATTGGTGTTCTGCTCGGCCAGAAGAAACGATACACCCTCCTTGACGTTGAGGTCCTTCACGATGTCAAAGATCTCTTCGACGATCTGCGGCGCGAGGCCCATCGAAGGTTCGTCGAGCAGGATCATCTTCGGGCGCGACATCAGCGCGCGCCCGATCACACACATCTGCTGTTCGCCGCCCGAGGTATAGCCGGCGGTGGAACCGCGTCGCTCCTTGAGGCGGGGGAAATAGGCATAGACCCGTTCCAGATCCTGCGTGATCGCGAACTTGCCATCCCTGCGCGTGAAGGCGCCGGTCAGGAGATTCTCTTCGACCGTAAGATGAGGGAAGGCGCGCCGCCCCTCCATCACCTGAATGCAGCCGCGTCGCACCACGTCGTTTGGCGACAGGGACTTCACCTCGACGCCGTTGAACAGGATCGAGCCCTTGGTGACCTCGCCGCGCTCTGCGTGCAGCAGATTGGAGATCGCCTTCAGCGTCGTCGTCTTGCCGGCGCCGTTGGCGCCGAGAAGCGCGACAATGCCGCCTCGCGGGACCTCCAGCGAGACGCCCTTCAACACGAGGATGACGTGATCGTAGACAACCTCGATGTTGTTGACCGATAGAATTAGAGCTTCCGCTTCCGTCGCAGCGACGACCTTGGCGATTGACACGCGCAGACCTCCAAACTGTGGCAGGATCCGGGAGCAGGCAAACCTGCCTCCCGGATCACTTGCACGGGCTCAGGTTTCTTTCGCGCAGTCGCGCGGCGTGATCTTCTTCTCCGCGGCATACTTCGCGGACACATCAGCGACGAGCGGTTCGATGAGCGATTCGTCGGCCGTGTACCAGTCGGAGATCACTTTCCAACCCTTGCCGTCCCATTGCTGGACGCGCCCGTAGCGCGCGCCCTCGTGGTCGGAGCAGGAAATGCTGACCGGCTTCAACATCCCCTCAAAGCCGAGTTCCTTGATCCGATCAGCGGTGAGGATGAGGTTCTCAAGCCCCCAACGGACCTGCTCGCCCGTCAGCGGTTTCTTGCCGAACTTTTCGTGCGCCTTGCGGATCGCCTCCACGCCGAGCATGGCGTTCGTCATGCCGCGGTTGTAGAGAACTTCGCCGATCTTGCCAGGTTCTGTCGAACCCTTGCCCTTGGTGTAGACGTGCTTCTCTATGTCAGTGTGAGCGGGATATTTTCCTGCACCATGCTGAAGCATCAGCGACTTGTAGCCGGCGGCTTGATCACCTGCCGGCGTCACATCCGGCTCGGCGCCCGACCACCAAACACCGATCATCTTGTCGCGCGAATAGGCGACGGCCGCCGCTTCCTTGATCGCCGTGCTGTTCATGACGCCCCAGCCCCAGACCAGCACATAGTCCGGCCGATTCTGGCGGATCGCCAGCCATTGCGACTTCTGCTCGACGCCGGGATGCGTGACCGGGATCGGCGTGAACTCAAAGCTGTATTTCTGGGCCAACACCTGCAGCATCGGGATCGGCTCCTTGCCATACGGGCTGTCATGATACAGCAGCGAAATCTTCTTGCCTTTCAGCTTGTCGAACCCGCCGAGCTCCTTGGCGGCGTGCTGGATCGCGATATCCGCCGCGGACCAATAAGTGCCGAGCAACGGAAAATTATACGCGAACACCGCGCCGTTCTTGGAATCGGCACGGCCGTACCCCATCGTGATGATCGGGATCTTGTCGGTCGCGGTCTTTTCGGTGAGCGCGAAGGTGATGCCGGTCGACAGCGGATTGATGAAGGCCGCGCCGGTTGGACCCTTGCTCTTGAGACGCTCATAGCACTCGACGCCTTTGTCGGTCGCGTAGGCGGTCTCGCACTCCTCGACCAGAAGCTTGACGCCGTTGATGCCGCCGTCGCGCTCGTTGATCAGGTTGTAGTAGTCGGCAACGCCGTTTGCGTAGGGCGCGCCATTCACGGCGTACGGTCCGGTCCGGTAGGACAGAATTGGAATGAACTGCTCGTTTTGCGCTGCGGCCGGTGCGCTGAACGCCGCGCCGGCCAAGGCGGTCGCCAGTATCAAGACACTGCGTGCAATACTTGCCATATTGATATCCTCCTCCTTAAAGCCCCTCTTTCCGTCTGCGATGCTTCTTTCCTCTCGGTTGTCAGCGGCCGCCATCCGCGTTGCGATCGAGGTGCGATCGCTCCTTCAATATGGAAACGGCCAAAGTCTGAGCTTCTCCTTGCCGATCGATATCAGCCGGGCGAAGCCATGGGGTTCCTTGATGAGCAGATAACAGATCAAAGATCCGAAGATGATGAACTGGAGGTGCGTGATCGTTTGCGTCGACAGTGGCAGGCCGAGTTCGGTTGGAATCACATTCAGCATGATCGGCACGATGAGGATGAAAGCCGCCCCGATGAACGAACCCATGATCGATCCGAGCCCGCCGATGATGACCATGAACAAAAGCTCCAGCGAGCGGTCGATCGAGAACGCAAGCGGCTCCCATGAACCGAGGTAGACGAACGCCCAGAGCGCACCCGCCACCCCGATGATGAACGAAGAGACCGCGAAAGCCGTGAGTTTTGCATAGAGCGGCCGGATGCCGATCAGTTCGGCGGCGATATCCATGTCGCGGATCGCCATCCACTGCCTGCCGAGATTGCCGCGAACGAGATTCTTCGCCAACACCGCCATCACGGTCACGAAGAGCAGACACAGCAGGTAGCGCTCGACCGGCGTGCTAACGACCATGCCGAAGAAGTCCAGCGCCGGTGCATTGACCGATCCCGACGGGGCGTAGTTGGTGAACCACGGAATTCGCAGGAACGCCCAATCGAAGAAGAACTGCGCGGCGAGCGTTGCGACCGCCAGGTAGAGACCCTTGATCCGCAGACTGGGAATGCCGAACAGGATTCCGGCACCCGCCGCCGTGAACCCGCCAAGCAGAATGGATGCCAGCACGGGCAACGGCGGCATCGAGATCGCGAAGCCAAGCCAGGCAAGCGGGATATGAACGCCTGTCGCCAGCTTGTAGGCGGAATAGGCGCCGATGGCCATGAACGCGCCGCTGCCGAGCGAAATCTGGCCGCAATAGCCGACAAGTATGTTCGTGCCGATGGCGGCGAGCGCCAGGATAAGGAAGGGCAGTAAGATCGCCCACAACAGATAGTCGGTGCGGAACGGCCAGATACGGAAGGTGGCCAACAACGGCACGCCAACGAAAGCAATCGCGAGCAGGACGGCGAGCGCAATACGGTCCTGACGGATCGGAAAGATCGCCATGTCCTCCGCATAACTCGTCTTGAACTGGCCGGCCTCGCGATAAAGCACGACGAACTCCTTGTCTCAGATACGTTCGATGATCCGCTCGCCGAACAGCCCCTGCGGCCGCACGAGCAGCACCGCCAACGCCAACACAAACGCAAACCAATATTCGATACCGCCACCGATGGATGGCCCTAGATACGCCTCGGCAAGCTTCTCGCCCGCCCCCACGATGAGCCCGCCGACGATGGCTCCCGGAATCGAGGTGAGGCCTCCGATGATCAGAACCGGTAGCGCCTTCAGCGCGAGAAAAGTGATGGAGAACTGCACGCCGAGCTTGGTCCCCCACACGGTCGCCGCGACCAGCGCAACGAGGCCGGCGGCAAGCCAGACGACGAACCAGATCCAACTGATCGGGATACCGACTGAATGCGCGGCCAAATGGTCGTCGGCCACGGCCCTGAGTGCACGACCGGTCTTGGTACGCTGAAAGAAAATCGCGAGGCCGGCGACCAGGATGCCTGCGATCAGTGCGCCCCAGACATCCAGCTTGTTGACCAGAATCCCACCCGGGAACAAGCCTTCAAACAAAAACCAGGCGTCGGTCGGGAACAGCCGCAACGGGTAGACATCCGATCCGAAGATCATCTCCGCGGCGCCCTCGATGACGAATGTCACGCCGATCGTCGACATGAACAGCGTCAGGCCGTCCTGGTTGACCAGAGGTCCGATCACGAACCGCTCGATGAGCCAGGCCGTTGCCGCCATGATCACGGCGGCAAACCCGACAGCGAGGACGACCGCGACCCAAAGCGGAAAGCCATTGCCGACCAGGAGGTCGAGGGACCGAACCAGCGCCAACCCCGCGAGCAATACCATTGCTCCCTGCGCATAATTGAATACGCCGGATGCCTTGAAGATCAGCACGAAGCCGAGCGCGACCAGCGAATAGAGCACGCCGGACATCAATCCGCCGATCAGGACCTCGAGAAACTGACCCAGTGCGATCATGGACGCACCTCAATGCGCGACGCCAAGATATGCGTCGATCACGGCTTGACTTCTCTTCACTTCATCAGGCGTGCCGTCTGCGATCTTTACGCCGTGATCAAGCACCGCTACGCGATCCGACAGATCCATGACCACGGCCATGTCGTGCTCGATCAGGGCGATGGTCGTGCCGTAATGATTGTTCACATCGATGATGAAGCGCGACATGTCCGCCTTCTCCTCGAGGTTCATGCCTGCCATCGGCTCGTCGAGGAGAAGAAGGTCGGGCTCCATCGCCAGAGCGCGGCCGAGTTCGACACGCTTCTGCAAGCCGTATGGCAAACGCCCGACAGGTACCTTGCGGATTGTCTCGATCTCCAGAAAGTCGATGATCTCCTCGACCTTGCGCCGGTGCTCGATCTCCTCTGCGAGAGCAGGGCCATAACGCAGCACCTGCCACAACAGCCCCCGGCGCACCTTCAAGGTGCGGCCTGCCATGATGTTGTCGAGCGCGCTCATGCCCTTGAACAGGGCGACATTCTGAAAGGTGCGCGCGATGCCGCCGCGCGCCGCCTCGAAAGGCTGCATTTTGGCCCGGGTGCGCCCCTTGAAGGTGATGGCGCCATGATTGGGATGATAGAAGCCGTTGACGACGTTCAGCATCGAGGTTTTGCCGGCGCCGTTTGGGCCGATGATGGCGCGAATCTCGCCTTTTCTGACGTTGAACGAAACGTCCCGCAGCGCCTTGACGCCGCCAAAGGCCAGTGCCACGCCCTCGACCTGCAGCAGGATTTCGTTGGTGTCCGGCGCTCTCATGCTGCTTTTCCCAGCGATTCTGCCGGAGCGATGACTTGCATGTCGCGAACCTTGACCCGTGCCGCGATCGTGCCCTTCCGGCCATCCTCAAAAGTCACGTCCGTGGAAATGTCGGCGTCATGCGCTCCGTTGTAGAGTGCCGTGACCAACGGCGCATAGCGTTCGGCGATGAAGCGGCGGCGCACCTTCTGCGTGCGGGTCAGTTCGCCGTCATCCGCGTCGAGTTCCTTGTGCAGAATGAGGAAGCGGCGAATCTGGGCGCCCGCAAACAGCTTCTCCTTGGCAAGCGAGCGGTTCACCTCGGCGACGTCTTTCGCGACCATGTCGTAGACCATCGGATGCCCGGCAAGCTCCAGATAGGATCCGTAGGAGACGTTGTTGCGTTCCGCCCAATTCGCGACCGCGACCGGGTCGATGTTGAGCATGGCGCAGACGAAATCCCGGGAGTCGCCGAACGTGATCGCTTCCTTGATGTTGGGATAGAACTTCAGCTTGTTCTCAAGGTACTTCGGGGCAAACATCGTGCCGTCAGCCAATCGACCGACGTCCTTCGCACGATCGATGATCTTCAGATGCCCGGTCTTCTCGTCGAAAAAGCCCGCATCGCCGGTCCTGACGTATCCGTCTGATGTCATGGCCTCCGCCGTCTTTGCCTGATCCTTGAAATATCCGAGGAACATGCCGGGCGAGCGAAACTGCACTTCGCCCGATTCCGCAATGCGGATGTCGACGTTGGGCGCCGGCGGACCAACCGTATCCGAGTGGATCTCGCCATCGGGCTGGCACGTGACATAGAGGAACGCTTCGGTCTGGCCGTACAGCTGCTTCAGGTTCAGACCGATCGAGCGGTAGAACGCGAACAGATCCGGACCGATGGCCTCACCTCCGGTGTATGCGACGCGCAGCCGAGACATGCCAAGAACGTTCTTGAGGGGCTCGTAGACCAGCCAGCGCCCGAGCGCGTAGAGCAAGCGGCCTGACGGCGGCACCGGCCTTCCAGTCAGGACCTGCTCGCCATACCGGCGCCCGACGTCGAGAAAGTAGTTGAACATCCGCCGCTTGATCGGCGCAGCGTCCTCCATGCGGACCATCAGCCGCGTCAACATGGCCTCGAAAATTCGCGGCGGAGCCAGGTAGAAGGTTGGTCCGAGCTCATGCCGATCCTGCTCGATCGTGTCGCTGTTTTCGGGACACGCCATGCAGTATCCAGCCACGAGGCCCTGCACATAGCTGACGTAGTGATCGCCCGCCCAGGCAAGCGGCAGATAGGCGAGCACCACGTCCTGGTCGGTCAGTCCATCGAATCGCGTGGTATCGATTGCGGCATCGATGCAGCCTCGCGAGGACAGCATGACGCCCTTCGGCGCGCCGGTCGTTCCCGAGGTGTAGAGGATGACCGCGATATCAGAACCGTTGCCTGTCTGAACCAATTCATCAATTCGTTCGCTCAGTGCCGCATCAGCGGCAAGTGCCGCGCGGCCGTCGTCGATGACATCGTCGATTGCAATCGATCGACTGTGATCATAGCCCTCAAGGCCGCGCGGCTCGTCATAGACGATCTTGTCGAGTTGCGGCAGTCGATCGGACACCGAGAGGACCTTGTCGACCTGCTCCTGGTCTTGCGCCGCGACCAGCTTCGCCTCGGCGTGGGCGAGAACAAAGGCAAGTTCGTCGGCCACCGCATCCGCGTAAACCGGAACGGGAATTGCGCGGAGCACCTGCGCTGCCATCATGGTCCAGTAAAGCTTCGGCCGATTGGAGCCGACAACGGCGATTGTCTCGCCCGGCCGCAAGCCAAGGCGATGCAGACCCGCGGCATAGGCACGCACGATCCCGGCAACTTGAGCCCAGGTCCAGCTCTGCCAGATGCCAAGATCCTTGTGCCGAAACGCCGGACGCGTGCCTAACTGCGCTGCATTCCGCAGCAGCAATTTGGGGAACGTGTCAAACGATCCGCCACCGGCCATGTCGGTCTCGATCCCAAAAACCGGCGCGTTGGTTCGCCCCTGCTTATGGTGATGCCGGCCCGTTTTGGGCAACAGCCATGCGAGTTCCGCATGTTTCAAGATGACAGCGGATCGGGAGTCCTACAAGTCCCAGATTGATAGATCTTCCCCGGGGCAGTCCTCCGGGAGGGCGGACTTGCCACCAATTCCCGAAGCGAATCCTGCGGCCAACCGATCAAGAAGGTTTCTGCTGGCAGGCTGATCGACTCAGAAGGGGTAACCCCAATGCCCGGCAAAGCCTTGCGCTTGGCGGGCCGAGCGCAGGAGCGGATTCTTCGTCGTTCGATCTGCGAGCCCCAGGTGAATAGAATCAAGCAACGTCGTCGGGGCGCGACGCGATAGGACAGGCTTGCTGCCATCTACCTTGCGCTCGTCCAACTCGCATCGATCAGGCTATGGCTGCGCATTAGCGAGTCCGCGTCGTGGTCCGCTTCGGATCGCCAGCGTCGCATCGCGGCGCCAGGCCGTAGCGGCCATGCAGGCCACGCCAGAGGCCGTCGCACAAGGCACTCAAAAGCTTGCGCATCGAACTTCCCCCTCGACATCAGCAATGGCGGCATCCTGCTGACGTCGCGGGCGAAAGGACAGAAGCTTTTCTAGGCAGGTCTGCGTGGTTTTTAAGCAGGCGGTCGTGGCAGCCGAGCGACCCGCGCCAAAAAATCTTATGAGATTCAAATTCCGGCGCTGTGGCACGCCTCGTGCATCGAAGGCGTCGAGTTGGCCGCTAGGGTTCCGACCTTGAGAGACAGGGTGCTGGTCCGAGAGCAGCCGCTTGCGGGGGAGACATCCCCGCAGGTGCACGGCGGGATAAAAGCCCGGGAGACCTCGTTAGCCAAGGGATTGGCGGAGCGATGGTCTTTTCGCCAGTCCCTTTTTGTGAAGTTTCGCAAGAGGGATCGGCAATGCACAAATTCAGTTTCTTCCTTCGCTCTGTTGTCATCGGCTGCGCAGTTGCGCTCGCGGCCGCTTCCAGCGCCGACGCCGCGCCGAAGAAAAGCTTCAAGGTCGCCTGGTCGATCTATGTCGGGTGGATGCCGTGGGGCTATGCGGCCGACACCGGCATCGTCAAGAAGTGGGCCGACAAATACGGCATCGCGATCGAGGTCAAGCAGTTCAACGACTACGTCGAATCGATCAACCAGTACACCGCCGGCGGCTATGACGCCGTCACCATCACCAACATGGACGCGCTGTCGATTCCTGCCGCCGGCGGCGTCGACACCACTGCGGTCGTGATGGGCGACTTCTCCAACGGCAATGACGCCGTGATCCTCAAGAACAAGGCCGATCTCGCCGCGATCAAGGGGCAGACCGTCAATCTGGTCGAGTTCTCGGTGTCGCATTATCTGCTGGCGCGCGCGCTCGAGACCAGCAAGTTGAGCGAGAAGGACGTCAAGGTCATCAACACCTCCGACGCTGATATCGCGGCGGCCTACAAGACGCCCGACGTCAGCGCGGTCGTGACCTGGAATCCGATCGTGACGGAAATCCTCGGCTCGCCCGACGCCAAGAAGGTGTTCGATTCCTCGCAGATCCCCGGCGAGATCATGGACCTGATGGTGGTGAACACGGCGGTTGCCAAGGACAATCCCGACTTCGCCAAGGCGCTGGTCGGCATCTGGTACGAGACGATCTCCAAAATGACGGCGAACGATTCCGCCGCGAAGGTCGCCAAGGAGGCGATGGCCAAGGCCTCCGGCACCGATCTCGCCGGTTTCGACAGCCAGCTCTCGACCACCAAACTGTTCGACAAGGCCACCGATGCCGAAGCTTTTACGCGCAGCCAGACGGTCGGCGTGACGATGGATCGCGTCCGCAAGTTCCTGTTCGAGAAGGATCTGCTCGGCAAGGGCGCGAAATCGGCCGACGCCGTCGGCATCGAGCTCGCCGACAAGTCGGTGCTGGGCGACAAGTCGAACGTCAAGCTGCGCTTCGACTCGACCTACATGGACGAAGCCGCCAAGGGCAAGCTCTGACGCCAAGCTCTGACGTATCGCCCGCCTCAGGCAGGAGCCGACCATGCGACTTGTGAACATACGGCCGGGACGGCAGACGCGATTCTATCTCCTCGCGCTGCCGTTCCTGTTGGTCGCAATCGCCTACTTCGCCGGCTCCAGCGCGCGGCTCACGCAAAACCCGAACGACAAGCTGCTGCCAGCCCTGCCCAACATGGTGCAGGCCGTCAAGCAGATGGCGTTCGAGGTCGACCCGCGCACCGGCAGCTATCTGATGGCCACCGACACCGTCGCCAGCCTGGGGCGGCTGGGGTCGGCGCTTGCGATCTCGACGGTGGCCGCGCTGGTCCTCGGCATCGTGATCGGGCTGTTGCCGGGCGCCAACGCCCTGCTCGGGCCGTTCGTGTCCGTCACCTCCATGGTGCCGCCGCTGGCATTGTTGCCGATCCTGTTCATCGTGATGGGGCTGGGAGAGAACTCGAAGATCGCGTTGATCGTGATCGGGACGCTGCCCTGCATGATCCGCGATCTCGCGATGAAAGTGCAGGAGCTGCCGCGCGAGCAGATCGTCAAGGCGCAGACGCTCGGCGCCTCGACCTGGCAGATCGCGCTGCGCGTCGCGGTGCCGCAAACGCTGCCGCGGCTGATCGATGTGCTGCGGCTGCAGCTCGGGCCCGCCTGGCTGTTCCTGATCGCCGCCGAGGCGATCGCCTCCGATTCCGGGCTCGGCTACCGGATCTTCCTGGTGCGCCGCTATCTCGCGATGGATGTCATCATTCCCTACGTCGCCTGGATCACGCTGCTGGCGTTCCTGATCGATGTCGGACTGCGCGTCATGCAACGCAGGCTGTTTCCCTGGTTTGCCTCGGTGAGGGCGGAATGAGCGCGATCCGTTTCGACGACGTCTGGAAGGAATACGGCGACCACATCGTGCTGGAGCGCATCACGATGGAGGTCGAGCCGCGCGCCTTCATTGCGCTGGTCGGCCCGTCCGGCTGCGGCAAGACCACGCTGCTCCGCATGCTGCTCGGCGAGGAGCAGCCGAGCCGCGGCCAGATCCTGGTCGACGGCAAGCCGCTGCCCGGCGAGCCGGATGCCGACCGCGGCGTGGTGTTTCAGCGCTACTCGGTGTTCCCGCATCTGACCGTTTTGCAGAACGTCATGCTTGGCCGCGAATTGCGCGACGCCAAATTCACCGCCCGGCTGTTCGGCGCCGCGCGCCGCGCCGCCGCTGACGACGCCATGAAGCTGCTGGCCGAAGTCGGGCTCGCCGGTCAGGAGAACAAATATCCGTCCGCGCTGTCGGGCGGCATGCAGCAGCGCCTCGCGCTGGCGCAGGCGATCATGCGCGGGCCAAAAATCCTGCTGCTCGACGAGCCGTTCGGCGCGCTCGATCCGGGAATCCGCGCCGACATCCATGTTTTGATGAAGCGCCTGTGGAACGAGACCCATCTGACCGTCGTGATGGTGACGCACGACCTCAGTGAAGCGTTCGGGCTCGCAACCCGCGTGATCGCGCTGGAGCGCCAGCGCAACCGGCCCGAGGAGCGCGAGCTCTACGGCGCCACGGTGTCGCGCGACCTCGAGATCTTCCCGCGCCGCAGCGCCGAGCTGCGGTCATCAGTTCAACCAGCTCCGATCGGGACGACCCGGTCAGGCAAGGAGCATCAGCCGGGACGGCCCGGCGCTCTCGTCTTGAAGGAGCAACCATGATCCTCACAGAGGAACAGAAGGCCGAGGTCGCGGCGCATACCCGACGCTACAACGAGTTGAAGGCGGCGGGGCAGGAGCACGCGCCGCGCGCGCTGCCACAGCCGACTTCGCGCGACGCCGCGCCGATCGCCGCCGACACGGTAATTCATCGGGAAACGATTCCGGCCGGCTGGTACTGGACCACGCGGCTGAACCGCGGCGAGGCGCTGCGCATCGTCAACACGTCAGGGACATCCACCGTCAGCCTGCTCGCCTGGAACAGCGCCGACATCACCGAGCGGCTCAACCACGCCGACACCATCAAGGTGCAGTGGGCGGCACGGCTGCAGAAGGGACGCGTGCTGCTGTCGGACATGGGGCGCGCGCTGCTCGGCATCACCGAGGACACCAGCGCTGCGCATGATGCCGTGGTCGGCGGCTCGACCGCGGCGACCAACCAGGCGAAATACGGCGACGGCAATTTCCGCAACACCCGCGACAATTTCATCCTGGCCGCCGCCAAGCTCGGGCTCGATCGCCGCGACGTCCACCCCTGCGTCAGCTTCTTTGCACCGGTCGCAATCGACGCCGACGGCAGATTTGTCTGGTCCGGCGCGCGCCGGCAAAAGGGCGATTTCGTCGATCTGCGCGCGGAGATGGATCTGTTGATTGCGCTGTCGAACTGTCCGCATCCGCTCGATCCCGCGAAAACCTATCCGCAGGCGAGCGCGGAGGTCGTGCGCCATCGCGCCGATGCGCCCGCGGCCGACGATTTGTGCCGCACCGCGACCGCGGAGGCGATCCGTGCCTTTGAGAACAATGCGTTGTATTTCGGCGAGACCTCGGAAGGAGCCTTGCGATGACCACGCAATCCGCTCGGACCGCCGGCCGCATCGTTCTCGACGCCGAAATTCCCGCGCGCAAGCCGTGGTCGGCCGTTATCCGCAAGGGACAGACGCTGCGGATCACAGATACTCATGGCCAGCAGGCGGTCGACACGCTGTTCTATCGTGCCGACGACTTCGGGGAGCGCTACAGCGGGCAGGATACGCTGCGTGCGCAGGGCTCGGCCTATGTCGGGCTCGGCACGCGGATCATGTCCAATGAAGGCAGCGTGATGCTGCGCGTGGTGGCCGACAGCTGCGGCCTGCACGACACGTCGGCGGGTGCCTGCTCCTGCGAAAGCAACACGGTGCGGTTCGGGCACCAGACCCGCTACCAGCACGCCTGCCGTGAGAACTTCGTGCTGGAGGCCGCGAAATACGGCATGTCGAAGCGCGACATCGTGCCGAACCTGAACTTCTTCATGAACGTGCCGATCGACCCTGCCGGCAATTTCACCGTGGTCGACGGCGTCTCCAAGCCTGGCGACGCCATCGAGCTGGTGGCCGAGATGGATGTGCTGTGCCTGATCTCGAACTGTCCGCAGATCAACAATCCCTGCAACGGCTTTTTCCCGACGCCGGTGCAAGTCACGATCTTCGACGCCACGATCTTCGAGCCGGAGGCGTGAGGCATGTTCAGCAAGGTTCTGATTGCCAACCGCGGCGAGATCGCCGGGCGGATCGGCAAAACATTGCACCGCATGGGCATCGGCTCGGTCGCGGTCTACTCCGACGCCGACCGCTTCACCCGGCCGGTGCTCGACGCCGGCGAGGCGGTCCGGATCGGCCCGGCGCCGGCGGCCGAGAGCTATCTCAATGTCGATGCGATCATGGCGGCCTGTCTTGCGACCGGCGCGCAGGCGGTGCATCCCGGCTACGGCTTCCTGTCGGAGAACCGCCGCTTTGCCGAGCGGCTCGCCGAGCACGGCATCAAGTTCATCGGGCCCCGGCCTGAGCATCTCGACGCCTTCGGCCTCAAGCACAAGGCACGCGAGATCGCCGAAAACAGCGGCGTGCCGCTGCTGCCGGGCTCCGGTCTGCTCGAGACCATCGACGAAGCGGTGCAGCAGGCCGAGGTGATCGGCTTTCCGGTGATGCTCAAAAGCACGGCGGGCGGTGGCGGCATCGGCATGCAGCTCTGCCACGACATGGCGACGCTGCGCGAACGGTTCGCCTCGGTGCAGCGCACCGCGCGGGCGAGCTTTGGCGATGCGCGGGTCTATCTCGAGCGGTTCGTTGCGCAGGCGCGCCACATCGAGGTGCAGATCTTCGGCAACGGCAAGGGCGACGTGGTGGCGCTGGGCGAACGCGACTGCTCGCTGCAGCGGCGCAACCAGAAGGTCTTTGAGGAGACCCCCGCGCCCGGGCTCTCCGCCGACATCCGGCGGCGGCTGCATGCCGCGGCGGTCTCGCTCGGCAAGGCGGTCGCTTACGAATCCGCCGGCACGGTGGAGTTCATCTACGACGTCGAGCGCGAGGACTTCTACTTCCTCGAGGTGAACACCCGTCTGCAGGTCGAGCATCCCGTCACCGAACAGGTCTACGGCGTCGATCTGGTCGAATGGATGATCCGGCAGGCGGCCGGCGAGGATGTGCTGGGCACCGCCGGCGCGCTCATGCCAAGGGGCGCGGCGATCGAGGTGCGGCTCTACGCCGAGAACCCGGGCGCCGGCTTCCGCCCGAGCGCGGGCCGGCTGACGCAGGTCAGCTTTTCGCCGGCTGCGCGGATCGACGGATGGATCGAGACCGGCACCGAAGTGTCGCCGTTCTACGATCCGATGCTGGCCAAGATCATCGTGTCGGCCAAGACCCGCGAGGCCGCGATCGCGAAGCTGACGCAGGCGCTCGATGACACAGTCGTGGCCGGCATCGAGACCAATCTCGCCTATCTGCGCGCGATCGCGGCATCGGACGTGTTCCGCAGCGGGCAGGTCGCGACCAGCGTGCTCGGCGCGTTCGCCTATCGTCCGCGCACCATCGACGTCGTCGCCCCCGGCGCCCAAAGTGGGGTGCAGGAATTGCCCGGCCGGCTGCATCTCTGGCATGTCGGCGTGCCGCCAAGCGGCCCGATGGACGAGCGGTCGTTCCGCCTCGCCAACCGCGTGGCCGGCAACCCGGAGACGACGACCGCGCTGGAGCTGATGGTCAACGGGCCAACCTTGCGCTTCAACACCGATGCGATCGTCGCGCTGTCGGGCGCGCGGATGAAGGCATCGCTCGACGGCGCCGAGGTTGCCTATCACGAGCCGGTCGCGGTGCGCGCCGGCCAGACGCTCGTCATCGGCAGCATTCAGGGGGCGGGCCAGCGCAGCTATCTTGCCGTGCGTGGCGGCATCGACGTGCCGGAGATTCTCGGATCGCGCGCGGTGTTTGCGCTCGGCGCGTTCGGCGGCCATGCGACGGGGTCGCTGAAGGCCGGCGACGTGCTGCATATTGGTGCCGAGACGTCGAGCCTTGCAGCCCCGCGACGCGCAGAGGAAAGTGAGCGGCCAGAGCTCGCGTCCGCATGGCAGATCGGCGTGCTCTACGGCCCGCACGGCGCGCCGGACTTCTTCCTCGACGAGGACATCGAGACGCTGTTTGCGGCGAGCTACGAGGTGCACTTCAACAGCGCCCGCACCGGCGTGCGGCTGATCGGCCCGAAGCCGCGCTGGGCGCGGGCCGATGGCGGCGAGGCCGGGCTGCATCCGTCGAACATCCACGACAACGCCTATGCGGTCGGCTCGATCGACTTCACCGGCGACATGCCGATCATTCTCGGGCGCGACGGACCGAGCCTCGGCGGCTTTGTCTGTCCGGCGGTCGTCGCGCGCGAGGAGCTCTGGAAGATCGGCCAGCTCAGGCCCGGCGATGCCGTCCGCTTCGTGCCGGTGAAACGCGACGATCCGGTCGCCGGACCCACGGTGCTGCGGGCGCCCGAGCTCGGTTCGGCGGTGGTTGGACGTCATGATGACGGCCCGATCCCGGTGGTCTACCGGCGCGCCGGCGACGACAATCTGCTGGTCGAATATGGCCCGATGGAGCTCGACATCGCGCTGCGGCTGCGCGTGCATGTGCTGGCGCAGGCGCTGGAGGCGGCGAAGCTCGGCGGCCTGATCGATCTCACGCCCGGCATCCGCTCGCTGCAGATCCATTATGACGGCACGGCGCTGCCGCGGCAAAAGCTGCTCGGCATGCTCAGGCGGATCGAACGCGAATTGCCGCCGGTCGACGCGATGCGGGTGCCGAGCCGCACCGTGCATCTGCCGCTGTCGTGGCGCGATCCAGAGGCCGAGCTTGCGATGCGCAAGTATCAGGAGCTGGTGCGTGCGGACGCGCCATGGTGTCCCTCGAATGTCGAGTTCATCCGCCGCATCAACGGGCTCGGCAGCGAGGACGATGTCCGCCGCATCGTGTTCGATGCGGATTATTTCGTGCTCGGCCTCGGCGACGTCTATCTCGGCGCGCCGGTGGCGACGCCGCTCGACCCGCGGCACCGGCTGGTGACCACCAAGTACAATCCAGCGCGGACCTGGACGCCGGAGAACGCGGTTGGAATCGGCGGCGCCTATATGTGCATCTACGGCATGGAAGGGCCGGGCGGCTATCAGCTGTTCGGTCGCACCATCCAGGTCTGGAACAGCTGGCGCACGACGCGGGTGTTCGAGCCGGGCCATCCATGGTTGCTGCGGTTTTTCGACAAGATCCGCTTCTTCCCGGTCGATGCCGACGAGTTGCTCGACGCGCGCGCCGCATTCCCGCACGGCCAGTACGACATCAGGATCGAAGAAGGCGAGTTCTCCTACGCCGACTATGCGAAATCCCTGGCCGAGGCGCGCCCATCGATCGCGGCGTTCAAGGCAACCCAGCAGGCAGCGTTCGATGCCGAGCGCCAGCGCTGGCGCGAGATGAAGCTCGACGAGGCGCCGGCGGAGTCGGTTGATGCGGGTGCTGTCGCGACGGGTATTCCCGACGGCCAGATCGGCGCCTTCTCGGAAGTGCCCGGCAACATCTGGAAGATCCTGGTCGAGGACGGCGCCGAGGTTGCCGCCGGCGACGTGCTGGCGATCATCGAGTCGATGAAGATGGAGATCAGCGTGCTCTCGCCAGCAGCGGGCCGCATTGCATCGGTGCCGGTGAAGCCCGGGCAAACGCTGCGCGCCGGAGATGTCGTGGCGTTGATCCGGCCGGAGTAGGATGTCTTGCCCTCGACTGCGGCGCGGAGGCGGACGTCGCATGGGTTCTGAGTGTAGCCAGCAGAGACATGCTACAATGGATTTTGAATGAGTTTGGTCGAGGACATTTAACGCTTTGGGCGCTAGATCGAAACATGCGACGCCAATTACTCGTCTCCCTCATGCTGTGTGTGATCGCTTGGCTCGGACGGCCACAAGCGGCCTGCGCAGTCGAAGGGATCAGCTCAAGTGATCCTCGGGACCGCACGCTGGACCTTGCGCCGGCCGATGCGGGTCCGCTCAAGCTTGCTAAGTTCTATTACCAACACGTCGAGGTCAATTTTAGACAGATAGCGATGGTGTCGCCGGATGGCCGTTCGGTGATGTACCTTCAAGGTGGCTCCGACTATTCGGCCGAGCGCAAGAAGCTGTATGTCGCGCAGATCGATGCGCGTGATAGCTGGAGCAGCTACACGCTGAATAGTCGCGCCATTGGACGCGACTGGCTGCCCCGAACGAGATGAGGCCGCCGCGCCTCACACTTCCAGCCATTCCTCGCGAACGGCGGCGTTGGATTTGAGCTGCTCTGGGGTGCCTTCGAACACGACGCGGCCGTGGCCCATGATGTAGACCCGGTTCGAGATCTTCATCGCGATCGAGAGCTTCTGCTCGACCAGGAGGATGGCGACGCCGGCTTTCGCGATCCGTGCGATCAGCTCGCCGACCTGCTGCACGATCAATGGCGCGAGGCCTTCGGTCGGCTCGTCGATCATCATCAACTCGGGATCGCCGAGCAGCGTGCGGCAGGTGGTCAGCATCTGCTTCTCGCCGCCCGACAGCACGCCCGCCGGCGTGTCGGCGCGCGCGGCGAGGTTCGGGAACATGTCGAGCATCTCCTGCAGCCGCCACTTGCCGGGGCGGCGCGGGTCCTTGATGCCGAGGATCAGGTTCTGGCGAACCGTCAGGCCCGGAAAGATGTCGCGATGCTCCGGCACATAGCCGAGGCCGAGGCGGGCGATCTTATGGCTCGGCAGGCCCGCGATGTCCTGGCCCTTGAAGCGGATGGTGCCCTGCGGCGGCACCTCGCCCATGATCGCCTTGACGGTGGTGGAGCGGCCGACGCCGTTGCGCCCCAACAGGCTGACCACTTCGCCGGCGGCGATGTCGAGATCGACGCCCTGCAGGATGTGGCTCTTGCCGTAATAGGCGTGGAGATTCCTGACCTCGAGCATCAGTCGACCTCCTCGCCGAGATAGGCTTCCTTGACCTTCGGGTTGCCGCGGATCTCCTCCGGGGTGCCGGAGGCGATGATGTGGCCGTAGACCAGCACGGAAATGCGGTCGGCAAGCCCGAACACCACGCTCATGTCGTGCTCGACGATCACGAGCGTGCGTCCTTCGGTGAGGCGGCGGATCAGCGCGACGGCGCGCTCGGTCTCGGCGTGGCTCATGCCCGCGGTCGGCTCGTCCAGCATGATGACGCTGGCGCCGCCGGCGATCGTGATGCCGATCTCGAGCTCGCGCTGCTCGGCATAGGTGAGCAGGCCCGCCGGCACGTCGCGGCGATGGCTGAGATGGATGTCGTCGAGGATCTGCGCGGTGCGCTGTCTCACCTCGGGCAGATTGTCGACGTTCTTCCAGAACGCGTAGCGGTGGCCGGTCGCCCACAGCACGGCGCAGCGGACGTTCTCCCACACCGTCATGCGGGCGAACACGTTGGTGACCTGGAACGAGCGCGACAGCCCGCGCCGGTTGATCTCGAACGGCCGCAAGCCCGAGGTCACCTCGCCGTTGAGGCGGATCTCGCCCGAGGTCGGCTTGATGTGGCCGCTGATCAGGTTGAAGGTGGTCGACTTGCCGGCGCCGTTCGGGCCGATGATGGCGTGACGCTCGCCCTTGGCGACGCTCAGATTGAGATCGCGGATGATGGCGACATTGCCGAAGCTCTTCTCGACGGCGTTGACTTGAATGGCCGCGGTCATGCCAGATACCCCCGATCACGGGCCACCGTCGCGGCGCGATCCCAGGCCTCGGCGACGCGCCGCCAGGTGATGCGCGCGACCAGGAAGCCGCCGACGACGAGAACCGCGGCGGCCGCCCAGGTGGTCGGCGCGGTCGGGACGAAGGCAATGCCCAGAAGGTTGATCGCGTCGCCGCTCGCGAAGCGGGCGACCGTCTCGATGCTCAGGATGATGCCGAGCACCAGCGCCAGCGTCGGGATTGCCGCGACCAGGTAGGACGGGATCACGGTGCCAAGGGTGCCGGCGCGGATCAGCGGACGGTGCTTCATCAAAATGCCGGCGATGCCGCCCGGCGCGAACATCACGATGACGATGAAGATGATGCCGAAATAGAGCTGCCAGACCGAGGTGACGTTGGTCAGTCCGAGTTGCAGATAGGTTACCAGGATGGCGCCGAGGATCGGACCGAAGAAATAGGCGGTGCCGCCGATGAACGCGGCAAACAGCACCAGGCCCGATTGCGTCGCGCCGAGATAGGCGGAGTTGGCGATCTCGAAATTGATCGCGGCGAGCCCGCCGGCGATGCCGGCGAAGAAGCCGGCGAACATGTAGGCGAGATAGCGCACCACATGCGGATCGTAGCCGATGAACTGGACGCGCTCCGGATTGTCGCGCACCGCGTTGCAGATCCGCCCGAGCGGCGTGCGGGTCAGCGCGTACATCGCGATCGCCGAGATCAGCACCCAGAACGCGATCAGATAGTAGACCTGAATCTGCGGCCCGAAGGTCCAGCCGAACATCGGCGCTAGCGCCGTGCGGTCGGTGGTGATGCCCGACTCGCCGCCGAACACGCTGCGCAGGATCAGCGAGGACGAGGCGACCAGTTCACCGATGCCGAGTGAGATCATCGCAAACACGGTGCCAGCGCGCTTGGTCATCACCCAGCCGACCACCAACGCGAAGGCCATGCCGCCGATGCCGCCGATCAGCGGGATCACCGGCAGCGGGATCGGCCAGTTGTGGCTGGCGACGGCGTTCATGGCGTGGACCGCCAGGAAGCCGCCAAGGCCGTACTGCACCGCGTGTCCGAACGACAACAGCCCGGTCTGGCCGAGCAGGATGTTGTAGGACAGCGCGAAGATGATCGCGATGCCGATCAGGCTGAACGAGGTCAGCGAGCCGCCGGAGGAGAAGATCAGCGGCAGCACGACGAGGGCGATGGCGGCGAGCAGCCAGACGCCATAGAAGGTCAGGGCGCCGCTGGACTCTTCCTTGGCAACGGCGGGAGCGGGGGTCGCAGCGTTCGTCATGACTCGCGCGTCCCCAGCAGGCCCATGGGGCGGAAGATCAGGACCAGCACCAGCAGCACATAGGGCAGGATCGGCGCGATCTGCGCGATCGTGACGTTCCAGATGTCGGTGAGCGGCGAGGCGCCGAGGCTCGGGTCGAGCGGGCCGAACACGCTGGCGAGCGAACCGTTCAGCGCGACCGCAAAGGTCTGGATCAAACCAATCAATAGCGAAGCGATGAAGGCGCCGGGCAACGAGCCGAGGCCGCCGAACACGATGACGACGAACAGGATCGGGCCGAGCAGCGCGGCCATGTCGGATTGCGTCACCAGCGAGGGACCGGCGATGACGCCGGCGAGGCCCGCCAGCGCACTGCCGACGCCGAACACCAGCATGAAGATGCGCCCGACATTGTGGCCGAGATGGCCGACCATGCTCGGATGGGTCAGCGCGGCCTGCACGATGAGACCGACCCGGGTCTTCTTCAGCGTGACCAGCAGCGCGATGAAGATCACGACCGACACCACCAGCATGAAGATCTTGTAGGCGGGATAATTGGTGGAGAACACGGTGAAGGCCGGGAAGTCGAGCATCGCCGGGACCCGGTAGTCGACCGGGCTCTTGCCCCAGATCATCGAGACGATTTCCTCGATCGCGAACGCCAGGCCGAAGGTCAAAAGCAGCTCGGCGACATGGCCGTGCTTGTGGGTGTTGCGCAGGCCGTAGCGCTCGACGCCCATGCCGACCACGCCGACCAGCAGCGGCGCCAGCACGAAGGCCGGCCAGAATCCGATCCAGCGCGTCAGCTGATAGCCGAAAAACGCGCCCAGCATGTAGAAGCTCGCATGCGCGAAATTGAGCACGCCCATCATGCTGAAGATGACGGTGAGCCCGCTGGACAACAGAAACAGCAACATGCCGAACAAGACGCCGTTGAGCGTCGAGATGACGATCAGCTCAGCCATGGCGCACCCGCTGAAAACTCGAACGGTTCACGAGGGAAAAGACCTGTCGAACGAAATGAACTGCCTGTCAATCCGGGGCGCTCGCGTCAGCGAGCGAACCCGGAATCTCGAGATTCCCCGGTGCGCAATTGCGCACCTGTGGTTCGGTCCTGCGGACCGCCCCGGAATGACTGAGGCGGCCGATCAGGGCCGCTTCATGTTGCAGGTGGTCGGAAGTATCGTCTGCGCGGTGTCGCTCTTGGAGACGATGCGCCAGCCCCAGCCGGTGTTTTCCTCGTCATACGGCTCCTTGGCCTTGTCGGTCAGCGAGCCGAACGAGGAGATGTAGATCGGCTGGAAGAACTGGTGGTCGTCCTTGCGCATGAAGCCCTCGCCGCCGTCGAACACGTCGAACTTCATGCCCTCGAGCGCGGCCGCGACCTTCACCGGATCGATCGAGTTGGCCTTCTCGGCGGCCGCCTTGAACATCCGCATCTCGTTGACCGCGCGCGGATACCACACGGAAATGCCGGTCTTGGCGCGGAAGTCCTTCTCGAAATCCATCGCCGCCTTGTTGCCGGAGTTCGGGACGCCTTCGCTGATCTGGAACACCTGGTTCTCGAGGCCGGTCTGCTTGATCGCGGTCGGTCCGCCGGCGCCGCCGGCATAGTAGGTGTACCAGTTGACCTTGAGGCCGGCGTCGGCCGCCGCCTTCAAGAGCAGCGCGAAGTCCTGTCCCCAGTTGCCGGTCACGACGCTGTCGGCGCCGGACGCCTTGATCTTGGCGACGTAGGGCGAGAAGTCGGTGATCTTGAGCAGCGGATGCAATTCGTCGCCGACGATCTGGATGTCGGAGCGCTTGGCCGCCAGCATCTTGCGCGCATCCGTGCGCACCGACTGGCCGAACGAATAGTCCTGGTTGATCAGGTAGACTTTCTTGATGGACGGCTGATCCTTCATGTAGTTGGTCAGCGCTGCCATCTTGATCTCCGAGTTCGCATCCCAGCGGAAGTGCCAGTAGCTGCACTTCTCGTTGGTCATGGCCGGATCGACCGCGGCATAGTTGAAGTAGAGCACTTCCTTGCCGGGGTTGCGCGAATTGTTCTTGGTGACGAAATCCTCGAGCGCGGCGCCGACCGACGAGCCGTTGCCCTGGGTGATGTAGCGGATGCCGGCGTCGACCGCCTTCTGCGCCTGCACCAGGCTTTCCTGCGGATTGGTCTTGTTGTCGAGCGGGACGATCTCGACCTTGTGGCCAAGGATGCCGCCCTTGGCGTTCAATTCGTCGGCGAGGTACTGAAACGTCTTCAGGCCGCCCTCACCAACGCTCGCACCGCCGCCGGAGAGCGGATCGATATAGCCGATCTTGATGGTTTCCTGCGCGGACGCCGCGCTACCAAGCATCAGGAAGGCCGCAGCCACGGCAAAGGGAAGATGACGCATATCCTGTCGTTTCCTCGTTGAAGATTGACTTTGTTTGAAGATTGTTTTGCTGGCCGTTGCTGCGCAACAGCGTCGCGATACTGCGCGAATGCCCACGCATTGACAAGTCTGGTTCGGGCATGGCTCGTGCCCGACCATCCGGAAAAGTGAGCAAGCGCTCGGTAAACATTGCAACGCACGTGCTTCATCCCGTGCTGCGGGATAAGCTCTCGCGCGGTCGCGATCAGGCGTTAGACCTAAGTCGCTGTTCCCGACCGATTTCACCAATCGGGTGATCAATGTCTCCGATCAGGATGGTTGCGCCGGCCGATCGCCGTCGTGAAGGCGCGTCTTGAACGGCGCGATTGTCGCACCCCTTATTGTCACGCCCTTGCAGTTTGTGCTGGACACCGGCGCGGCTTGCGGTAAGGGGTTGCTTCCGTGGTATACCACGGCCTGGCATTCTCCGTTGTCCGCCAAGTGCGGACCGGCGGCAGTCACCCGGACGGGTCTGGCTCGGGCGTTGAGAGACTTCCAGCATTGGCTTTGAAAGAGAGAGCATGGCGCGCAACATTCTGATTTTGGGAGCTTCCTACGGCTCCCTGCTGGGGACCAAGCTTCTGATGGCGGGTCACAATGTGACCTTGGTGTGCCGGAAGAACACGGCCGACCTGATCAACCGCGACGGCACCGAGGTCCGCATCAAGCTGCGCGACGAAAAGGAGCACCGCTCTATCTTCTCGCGCGATTTGCCGGGCAAGCTCGACGCCGTGACACCCGCCGATGTCGACGTGTCGCGCTACGACATGGTTGGGCTGGCGATGCAGGAGCCGCAATACACCAACCACACGGTTCGCGTGCTGATGATCAAGATCGCGGCGGCGAAGCTGCCCTGCCTGTCGATCATGAACATGCCGCCGCTGCCGTATCTGAAGCGGATTCCCGCGCTCGCCGGTATGGACCTCGAGGAGGCCTACACCAATGCGCAGGTGTGGGAGCGCTTCGAACCGGGACTGGTGACGCTGTGCTCGCCGGATCCGCAGGCCTTCCGTCCGCCGGAAGAGAAGGCCAACGTGCTGCATGTCGGCCTGCCGACCAACTTCAAGGCCTCCGCCTTCGCCGACGACAAGCACAACAAGGTGCTGCGCGAGCTCGAAGCCGATATCGACGCGGTGACGCTCGACGGCCAGGACGTGCCGGTGAAGCTGAAGGTGTTTGACTCGCTGTTCGTGCCGCTGGCGAAATGGTCGATGCTGCTGACCGGCAATTATCGCTGCATCACGCCGAAGGAGCCGCAATCGATCCGCGACGCCGTGCACGGCGACCTGACGCGCTCGCAGGCGATCTACGACCATGTCGATTCGATCGCGCGCCAGCTCGGCGCCGATCCTGCCGACCAGGTGCCGTTCGCGAAATACGCCAAGGCGGCGGAAAGCCTGCTCAAGCCGTCCTCGGCGGCCCGTGCGGTCGCCGCCGGCGCGCCGTTCATCGAGCGCGTCGACCTCTTGGTGAAGCTGATCTCGCACCAGCTCGGCAAGCCCAGCGCCGAGATCGACCGCACGGTCGAGACCGTCGATCAGAAGCTGAACGAGAAGATCGTGCAGGGCGGCTCCGGCGCGGAGTGACGCGCACCGTGGCGGGGGCGATGGCGCCCTCGCCATGCACCGGCGTTCAGCAAAACGTAAACCGCGGTTCCCAAACGCATGGCTCGGCCGATCCAGCTGAGGTAGGCTCGCGCAGTTGCGGTTGGGAGCCACGAACATGCCGATCAAATCGCTTCCTCTCCTTGCAATCTACGGCGACCTCGACCGCGCGCGCGACATCATGCGCGCCTGGCAGCCGCTCGACCAGCTTTCGCCTGACACGGCCGAGATCGTCGTGAAAGCGATCGCCGAAGGCATCGCACGCGGCCGTAGGCACGGCCTCGAGATGGGACAGTGCCATCTCGCGGCGTGAGTTGCGCGCGATGCTCAGTATCCGACTCGATCTTGTGAGGTGAGCGCACTTCTCAGGCTCCCTCCCCCCTTGCGGGGACCTTGCGGGGGAGGGTGGGGAGAGGGGTGGCCCCGGGCGCGACGATTGACGTGGCCGTCGCTTTCGCAACGCCGGTCGCGTGCTGTTCAAGATTGAGCCGAGAGAGCGCGTCGTGTGGGACCCCTCTCCCTAACCCTCTCCCACAAGGGGAGAGGGAACCCTACCGCTGGTGGCTCCCTTACCGGAAATGCGGCGAGGCCGCGCCGCTAGCCCTGATGCTTCACGGCCAAAATCGTCACCGAACGCGTCTGGTGGCTCGGTGTCTGAAAATCGATGGTTTGTCCGACCGAGAGCCCGATCAGCGCGGCGCCGACCGGCGTCAGCACCGAGATGCGCCGGAGCGCGATGTCGGCTTCGTGCGGGTACACCAGCACGACCTCCCTGACGTCGCCGGTCTCGTCGTCGCGATAGCGCACAAGCGAGCCCATGCGGACCACGTCCGGCAGCTCGGCATCATCGGCGACGAGCTGCGCCCGGTCGGTCTCGCGCGCGAGGAACTCGGCCACGCTGGGAAACACCGCCATGCTGGAATCGGCCAGCACGCTGAGGCGATGCGCCTCGCTCGCGGTGATCACGATCGGCGGCAATGCAGGGGCGGTAAAGCTAGTGTGAATGGTTCGGGTCATGTTGGCTTGACCTTGTGGTTAATCGGAGGCGGCGCTGATGCCGCGCGCGGATGTCTCGCGCGACGCGACGGACCAAATGATTTGATGACGTTATGATTTTTGGGTGACGCTGAGAATCCGGACGGCGCGCAATCGCCGGCCGGCTAATTGCCTGCGTGCAGACGTCCGGCGCGCAATCCGAGGCGCGCAATGCGGGTGTCGATGCTCAGCATGTCGATCATGGCATCACCAACATAGCCGCTGGCCACGCCGCATCCATTGCGGCGAAAGCGCGCACGTGCTGTGAGGAATGCTCCATGGCCGCAACGCGCCAGGCGTCAGGGCTGGCCGATGCCGGTAAGGCCGAGCACAGCACCAGCGGCGAGCGCGAGCAGCGGATGGATGCGGGTCGCCGTGGTGGCGATGGCGACCAGAGCCGCGATCAGCACCGTGCCCCAGCCCGAGACCGAGGTGTGGGTGATGACGATGGCGCTCGCGGTCACGAGGCCGGCGGTGACAGGCACGAGCCCGGCCTGCACGGTGCGTCGCCATGGCCGGTCCTTGAAGCGCTCCCAGAGCCGGAGCGCGATGCCGGTGACCAGCGACGACGGCCCGAACTTGGCGAGCGAGGTCACCAGCACGCCGGAGAAGCCCGCGACATGCCAGCCCACCAGCGGGACCACCATCATGTTCGGCCCGGGTGCGGCCTGCGCCAGCGCGAACAGCGCGCCGAATTCCTGCGCCGTCAGCCAGTGATGGATATCGACCACCTGACGCTGCATCTCCGGCAGGATGGTGTTGCCGCCGCCAAAGGCGAGCAGCGAGAGCTGGGCGAAGATCAGTGCGAGCGTGACAAGGGTTCCGGTCATGACGCCTGCCTCGATCGAAGAAAGATGCTGAGCGGTGCGAGCGTCAGCAGGGTCGGCAGCAGCGGTAGCCTCAGCACCGCGATCGCGAGCACGCAGAGCGCGCCGATGAAGAGACCGAGGACATCCTTGCGCAACGGCCAGGCGATCTTGATCGCGGTGGAGATCAGCAGCCCGGCCGCGGCGGCAGCCAGGCCGCCGAACAGATGGCGGACCACGGGATCGTTGGCGAAGCGGCCATAGATCACGCCAAGGCCGATCACGACCGCGGTCGGCACCGCGATCAGGCCAAGGATCGACGCGAGCGCGCCGGGAATGCCGCGAAACTTCAAGCCCACCGCAACCGACATGTTGATGATGTTGCCGCCGGGCAGGAATTGGCAGAGCCCGAGCAGGTCGGTGAACTCGGCGCTGGAGAGCCAGCCGCGCTTCTCCACCATCATGTGGCGCGCCAACGGCAGCACGCCGCCGAAGCCGGTCAGTCCGAGGATGAAGAAGCCCGTGAACAGCTCGCCGATATCGGGCGCCTCGTGCTTGGAGGAGAGGGTGGCGGGTGCTGCATCCATCGGCGCGTCGGCTCCGTTTCTTGTCGTGTTCGATCCGAACCTAGTTTGCGATGCTCCAAATATCAAATATATGGAGCAGGTAATTGTCATACACCAAAAATATGGATGCGTCCGATGATCGAACTGCGCCATCTCCGCTATGCCGTCGCGGTGGCCGAGGAAGGTCACATCACCCGCGCCGCCGCGCGGCTCGGCATCCAGCAGCCGCCGCTGAGCCAGCAGATCCGCGCGCTGGAGACCGCGATCGGCGCGCCGCTGTTTCGCAGGCAGCCGCGCGGGGTCGAACTGACCGCCGCCGGCCGCGCCTTCGTCGACAAGGCGCGCGCGGTCCTGCGCGACGCCGACCTCGCCGTGGAGGCCGCGCGGCGGGCGAGCCGCGGCCAGGAAGGCCAGCTTGCGATCGGCTTCACCTCCTCGGCCGCCTTCCATCCCTTCGTCACCGGCGTGATGCGCGAAATGCGCGAGCGTGCGCCGGCGATCACCCTCTCGCTCGAGGAGGCTTCGACCGGCGAGCTGATCGAGGCCGTCGAGGCCGACCGGCTCGATGCCGCATTCGTCCGCTCGCCGAGCGAGCGGCTGGAGAATTTGACGATCACCCATCTGCTTGACGAGGAGATGCTGGTCGCGTTGCCCGACCATCATCCGCGCGCCCGCAAGGACACGCGCCGCCGGATTGCGCTGGCCTCGCTCGCCGACGAGCCGTTGATCCTCTACCGCCGCCCGACCGGGCCGGGTCTCTACGACAGCATTATCGCCGCCTGCCGCGCGGCGGGCTTCAGCCCCAAGGTGGCGCAGGAGGCGACGCGGATGGTGTCGACGCTCAGCCTCGTCGCGGCGGGGCTCGGGATTTCGATCGTGCCGGAATCGATGGCGCGGCTGGAGACCGCGGGCGTGTCCTATCTCCGCCTCGATCGCTCCGCGGGCCTGGTCGCGCCTCTGGCGCTGGCCCGCAAGAAGGGGCCCGCCGGCGGCACGCTCGGCCGCCTGCTTGGCATTGTCACGCGCCGGGTGAAGGACCGCGCCGGGGTTTGACGCAGGCTTGCGTGATGGCGCCGAACGTTAGCGCGGGCCCAGCAATGTCGCCGGTATGGCGCGGAATGTGGGGTGTTTGGCGAACGCTCGCATCCGGGCACCGCTAGATCACCTGCATCGAACCCGGTTGCCCGCACGCCGGTCGCAACAGCTCAGTTGCACGCCGAGGCTTCGGGTTCAATCAACACTGCGAAAGGCAATTCCGATGGCACGTTTTCCGGTCCATACGCGCGACTCCGCCCCTGAAGCCTCGAAGCCCGCGCTGGGTGACGTCGAGGCGCGGTTTGGCATGATCCCGAACCTTGCGGCGGCGATGGCGACGTCGCCAGTGCTGATCCAGAGCTTCATCGGCATCTTCGACAAGGTTCACAGCGGCAGCTTCACCGAGCAGCAGATCCAGACCGTGCTGCTCACCGACGCGGTGACCAATGGCTGCGCCTGGGCGGTCGCGCTGCATTCCGCGCTCGGCTTGCAGGCCGGCCTTGCTCCGGCCGATGTCGAGGCGATGCGTGCCGGCCGCTCGCCTGCCGACAAGACACTCGGTGCGCTCTCGACGCTGGCGAGGTCGCTGATCGAAAAGCGCGGGCGGCTCGACGATGAGGAGATCGAACGATTCCTGGCGGCCGGGTCTACAAGGACCTCGTGCTTGAAGTGATCACCATCGTGGCGGCATCGACCATCACCAACTACACCGGCAGCGTGACCAATCCGCCGCTGGAGGCGGCGCTGCAGGCGCATGCCTGGAATGGCTGAGCTGGTCTCGCCTGGGTGTCAAACACTGCACGCCGGCTGTGAGATCGGCGTGCGTCGCCGCCCTCCCTCTCCCCGTTCTTACGGGGAGAGGGCTGGGGTGAGGGGCCGTCTCCGCGTGTGCGGTGATAGCTGCGGTCGCGGAGGCTCCCCCTCACCCGGAACACATCTGACGATGCGTTCCGACCTCTTCCCGCACGCGGGGCGAGGTGAAGCGGAGTCCGCGGTTCGATTCGAAATCGCGTCATCATGCCTTAGCGCGCAAATCTGGCGCGGTAGTCCTGCGGTGTGGTGGCCAGCAGTCGCATGAAGCTGCGGCGCATCGTCTCCTCCGATCCGAAACCGCAGCGCTGTGAGATCCGCTTGATCGGCAGATGCGTCTCCGAGAGCAGATGCCGGGCGCCCTCGGCCCGCAACCGTTCGATCGCGCGTGCCGGCGTCAACCCGGTCGCATCGGCGTAATGCCGGCTGAAGCTGCGTTCGCTCATGCCGGCCTGTTTGGCGAGCGTTGCAAGCGAGAGGTCGTCGGACAGATGATTGCCGATCCAGTCGTGCAATGCGCTGAACCTGTCGTCGGTCGTTTGCAGGGACAGCATCTCGCTGAATTGCGCCTGCCCGCCCGGTCGTTTGAGAAAGACGACGAGGTAGCGGGCGACGGCCAGCGCCGCAGCACGGCCGAGATCCTCTTCCACCAGCGCCAGCGCGAGGTCGATCCCTGACGTCACGCCCGCCGAGGTCCAGAACGATCCATCGCGTACGAAGATCGGGTCGGGCTCGACGCGGACAGCGGGAAAGCGCTCGGCGAGTTCTGCGCAAAATTGCCAATGGGTCGCGGCGCGTCGCCCGTCGAGGGCGCCTGTTGCGGCGAGCAGGAACGCGCCGGTACAGACCGATGCGGTGCGGCGCGCTTGCGTGGTGCGCCTGCGCACCCAGTCGACCAGCACGGCATCCGCCGTTGCGGCGTCGACGCCGTCGCCGCCCGGAATCACCAGCGTGTCGACGGCGGTATCGATCGTGGAAAGCGGATGCACCGCAACGCCGACCCCGGCCGATGCTTCGATGGTGGGACCGTCCTTGCCGACAACGCGGACCTCATAGGGCTCGGCGTTGCCTGCCTTGGCCATCAGGGCGTTGACGGACGCGAACACCTGCAGCGGCCCGGTGACATCAAGCAATTGCACCGCCGGATAAGCCAGCACTTCGATCCGGCGGCGGCCTTTTGGCGGAAAACGTGGGGGCTTTGGCGTCATCGCCGGAACGTGCCGCGCTAGATTCGCTTTGTCCATAGCGCAAAGGAAGTTCGAGGGAAGTTCGATGATTGCTCACGATGTCCATCTCCGGATCGGATCGCTGCTGTTCGAAGGCGTCGATCAAATCGATTTGACCGGCCCGTTCGAGGTGCTGTCGCGGATTCCGAATTCGACCTACCGCATCTACGGCAAGACTTTGGAGCCGGTGCGCGACATCAAGGGATTGCGGCTGACGCCGGACGCCACGCTGGCCGACGCGCCGCCGCTCGATGTGCTGCATGTGCCTGGCGGATTCGGTCAGGAGGCGCTGATGGAAGACGCCGAGGTTCTTGACTGGATCCGCGCGCAGGCGGCTGGGGCATGCCGCATCTTTTCGGTCTGCACGGGGGCCCTGATCTGCGGCGCGGCCGGGCTCCTCAGGGGACGCAGGGCGACGACGCATTGGGCGTCGTTTCATCTGCTGCCGTTCTTCGGCGCCGTGCCCGTGAACGAGCGCGTGGTGGTGGACGGAAGCTATGTCTTTGCCGCCGGCGTCACCGCGGGCATCGATGGCGCGTTGCGGCTGGCGGCCGAATTGCGCGGCGACGATGCCGCGCAGGCGATCCAGCTCTATATGGCCTATGCGCCGGAGCCGCCGTTCGATAGCGGCACGCCGGAGACCGCGCCGCCCGAGATCCTGCAGCAGTCGCGCCAGGCGACGCGCGCGATCACGGCGCAGCGGGAAGAAACCGCACGCCGTGTGGCTGCCCGGTTAGGTGTGGTCGTTGCAGCAGACTAATTCCCCGGCTCGAAGCTGCAGTCGGCGCCGCCGCCGGCCTTGTCCTTGATCACAGCGGGATCGAGCGTGCACGACAGCTTTGACAGCGCCTCGTAGATCGTACCGGCGGCGCCGTCGGCCGGCACCCCGGCGAGCGCTACGGTCGCGAAGATCGCGTAGGCTGCGCTTCCCTTCACGGTGTGGGTCTTGCCGCCGAAGGTCAGTTCGCAGGAGCGCGAGGTGATGTCGACATTGCTGGCGCGGCAGACCACCTTGTCTGCGGTGACGGTGATCTTCCTCGTGGCGGGGACATTGCTGTCGCCGTTGAAGAACGCTGCAACCGCCGCCTTCTCGGTGGCCGGCAGCGGCGAATAGGGCGCCACCACGCCCGCGAGCGCCAGCGCGACCGAGCCGGACGTGGTCGGGGGCGCGGCCGCTGCGGCGGACGCGGCCAGCCACAATGAACATGCGAGGATCGTCAATCGGCCAAGCCTCATTCCAAGTCTCATTCCAAGCCTCATTCCGGTCTCCTGTCGGTGCGCCTTCCGCGGCGCGGAATCGCTAGCACGGGTTGCGGCCTCAATGGGTGACGCCATTCACTGGCCATCCTGCAACTTCGCGTGAGGCACGGTGCGCGCACAGGGCAGGGCGGCCCCGCGCGGATCGGCTTGCGCGATCGCGCCATCGGCGTCACAGTCCGCTCTGCGGCAGCGATGCCGCCAACAATGAAGACAAAGATATTCCGAGGAGCGCCATGGCGGCCACGCGCATCGACTGCGATATCCATCCCGCGGTGGGAGGAACGCGCACCACGCTGCTGCCTTATCTGAGCGATCACTGGAAGGAACAGGTCGTCAGCCGCGCCATCGACGGGCTCGATCTCAATTCCTATCCGCCGTCGATGCCGCTGTCCGGCCGCGCCGACTGGCGGCCTTCCGATGGAAGCAAGCCCGGCAGCGATCTCGCCATGGTGCAGCGCGGCGCGTTCGACCAACTCGGCGCCAGCCACGCCATCTGCAACGTCGTCTATGGCGCGCAGGCGGTGTTCGATTCCTACATGGCGGCGGACTTCTGCAAGGCGATCAACGACTGGATCGCGGCCGAGTGGCTTGCCAGGGACACGCGGCTGCGCGCCTCGATCGTGGTTCCGATCCAGGCGCCGGACCTTGCGGTCGAGGAGATCGAGCGCAGGGCCGGCGATCATCGCTTCGTCTCGGTGCTGGTGCCCTCGCAAGGCGAGACGCTGCTCGGGCGGCGGCATTACTGGCCGATCTATCAGGCCGCGGAGAAGTACAGATTGCCGATCGCGATCCACGCCGGCAGCGCTTACCGGGGCGCGCCGAGCTCGATCGGCTGGCCGTCCTATCGCTACGAATATTATCTCGCGGAAGCGCAGGCGTTCCAGGCGCAGGCGCTGAGCCTGATCTATGAGGGCGTGTTCGGGAAGTATCCGGGATTGACTGTGGTGCTGATGGAGTCCGGCGTCAGCTGGCTGCCGGCGTTCATGTGGCGCGCCAACAAGACCTGGCGCGGCGTGCGTGTCGAGGTGCCGTGGGTCGAGCGCGAGCCGGCCGCGATCATCCGCGATCATTTCCGCGTCACCATGCAGCCGTTCGATGGCCCGCCGGATGCGACCGGCGTTGCCGATGTGATCGACCAGATCGGCTCCGACAAGATGTTCCTGTTCGCGTCCGACTATCCGCACTGGCAGTTCGACGGCGACGATCCGATCCCGCGATATCTGCCTGACAGTATCGTCAAGCGGATGTGCGAGGATAATCCGCTGGAGACCTTTCCGCGCCTGAAGCTCGATTCCTAGTTCGCGCGCATGATCCGGAAAAGTGGGAACCGGTTTTCCGATAAGATCATGCGCCAAACAAAATGGAGGATCGCATGAGTGACGTCATCGACCGCCCGATGCTCGATCAGGAGACCACCGCCGCGACACGGCTCAAGATCATCGATTGTGATATTCATCCGAGCATCCATGCGCACAGCGACCTCAACGAGTTCCTGCCAAAACGCTGGCAGCAGCATCTGAAGGAATATGGCAGTCATCTGCGCACGCCCTATATCGGCACCACGCCCTATCCGCGCTCCTCGCCGCTGATCGCGCGGCGCGATGCCTGGCCGCCGACCGGCGGGGTGCCCGGCTCCGATCTCGAATTCATGCGCAAGCAGCATCTCGATCCCTTCGATGTCGAGTTCGGGATCTTGCAGGTGCTCGACCTCTTCATCTTCTCGCAGCAGAATCTGGAGTTCGGCGCCGCGATCCAGCGCGCCATCAACGACTGGCAGCTCGCGTTCTGGGCGCATCGCGATCCGCGCCTGAAGGCCTCGATCCTGGTCGGGCAGGATGGCTCCGACCTCGGCCTCGCCGAAATCGAGCGCTGCGCCAGGACGGGCGAATACATCCAGATCAACGTCTCGCCGCGCGCCAACGAGCCGCTCGGCCGCCGCCGCTACTGGCCGATCTATCAACGCGCGCAGGAGCTCGATCTGCCGCTCGGCATCCATGTCGGCGGCTATGGCGGGCATGCGCCGACCGGCGGTGGCTGGCCGTCCTATTACTGCGAGGAGCATCAGTCGAACGCGCACACGGTGGCCTCGAACCTCACCAGCCTTGTACTGGAAGGTGTTCCCGAGCGCTTCCCGAAGCTGAAGATCGTGTTCATCGAGGGCGGCTTCGGCTGGATTCCCGCGACCATGTGGCGGATGGACCAGCATTTCGAGCGCTTCCGCAGCGAGGTACCGCATCTCAAGCGCAAGCCGAGCGAATATGTGAAGCAGCATTTCTGGTTCACGACCCAGCCGATCGACGAGCCCGATGAAGCAAGGCATCTGCGTCAGCTGATCGAATGGGTCGGCATCGACCGTCTGCTGTTCTCGTCGGACTATCCGCACTGGGACTATGACGACGCGCGCTACGCGTTCAAGACACCGCTGACGGAGGCCGAGCGGCGCAAGATCTTCAACGCCAACGCCCGCGCGGTCTACAAGTTCTAGGATCATGGCCCGCCACATCGTCGCGCGTACCAGTGAGATTCCTGCCGGCGGCAACAAGGTGTTCGGCCTCGAGGGCCGCGACATCGTCGTGTTCCACGTCAATGGCGAGTTCTTCGCGCTGCTCAATCGCTGCCCGCATGAGGGCGCGCCGCTGGAGAAGGCGGCCTGCGTCGCGCGGCTGACCTCGCCCGAGCCCGGCATCTATCAGCGCGACCGCGTCGGCGAGATGCTGCGCTGTCCGTGGCACGGCTGGGAATTCGCCATGCGCAACGGCCAGTCCTGGTTCGACCCGAAACGCTTCAGGATCCGCTCCTATCCGGTTGCGGTCGAGAGCGGCGCGGAGTTGCAGAAGGGGCCGTATGTGGCCGAGACGTTCCCGGTGCACATCGAGGACAATTACGTGATCGTCGAGGTGTAAGGGCGCAGTCCGCCTCCGAGAGATTTATTGCGAAAGATGCAATAATGAAGTGTCATCGTCGACGATTATAATGTAACGTGCAATGAGCCATCTTGAGCACGCGGTCGGGAATGGATCCCGTCCACGACATCAGGAACGGCATCATGAAGCTCTATCACTTCGCTCTTTCCGGCCACGCGCATCGCGCCCGCCTGTTCATTTCCCTGCTGGGCATTCCCCACGAGCTGGTCGAGGTCGACCTCAAGTCCGCCGCGCAGAAGACGCCGGAATTCCTCGCGCTCAATCCGTTCGGCCAGGTGCCGGTGCTGGACGATGACGGCACCGTCATTGCCGATTCCAACGCGATCCTGGTCTACCTCGCGACCAAGCTCGGCCGCACCGACTGGCTGCCGGCGGATGCGAAGGGCGCCGCCGCGGTGCAGCGCTGGCTGGCGGTCGCCGCCGGCGATCTCGCGTTCGGGCCTGCTGCTGCGCGGCTCATCACCGTGTTCGGCGCCAAGCACAATCCGGACGACGTGATCGCTCGCGCCCATGTCCTGCTGAAGCGGCTCGAGGTGCATCTTGCAGGTCGCGACTGGCTGGTCGGCACGGGACCGACGATCGCCGATGTTGCGCTCTACAGCTATCTGTCGAGCGCGCCCGAGGGCAATGTCGATCTCTCCGGCTATTCCCGCGTCAATGCCTTCCTGCGCCGGATCGAGGCGCTGCCGGGCTTCGTACCTTTCGCCAAGACCCGCGTCGGTCTGGCTACGGCAGCGTAACGTGCTGACCGGGCGTGCCTTCGGGCGCGCCCGTCCAACCCCCGAAGGGGAGGGCTGTGAGATGAGCGACAGGCGAACCAAGAGCAAGCTCGCGGCCTGGCACGCGGGCGAAAAGGCGATCCAGCAGAAGGTCGGCGTGGCCGAGAAGATGGAGGCCGTCGGCCGGCGCGCGGTGCGCGACTTCATGCCCGACCAGCACCGCGAGTTCTTCGCGCAAATTCCCTTCATCGTCGTCGGCAGCGTGGACCGCAGCGGCGACGCATGGGCCTCGCTGCTCGCCGGCCGGCCCGGCTTCATCGCCTCGCCGACGCCGCACAGCCTCGAGATCGATGCGCGGCCCGACCCCAGCGATCCCGTCAGCGAGGGCATGCGCGACGGCGATGCGATTGGATTGCTGGGGATCGAGCTGCACACGCGGCGCCGCAACCGTGCGAACGGGTTGCTTGGTGCATCGTCGGGCAAGGTGCTCAACTTCGAACTCGATCAGAGCTTCGGCAATTGCCCGCAGTACATCCAGCTGCGCGATTTCCGCTTCGTGCGCGAGCCGGATCAGCCGTTCACCGGAGAGATCGAGCGGAGCTCGACGCTTGATCAGGCCGCGCGCGACATGATCAAGGCGGCCGACACGTTCTTCGTGGCGTCCTATGCCGAGCGCGAGGACCGTCGCCAGGTCGACGTCTCGCATCGCGGCGGCAGAGCGGGCTTCGTTCGGGTTGGCGACGACGGCACGCTGACGATCCCCGATTTCGCCGGCAATCTGTTCTTCAACACGCTCGGCAACATCCACCTCAACGGCAAGGCCGGGCTGGTGTTTGCCGATTTCGAAACCGGCGACCTGCTGCAACTGAGCGGTGACGCCGAGGTGATCCTGGACTCGCCGGAGATCGCGGCGTTCCAGGGCGCCGAACGGCTGTGGAGCTTCCGCGCCCGCCGCGTGGTGCGCCGGCGCGGCGCGCGGCCGCTGCGCTGGGCGTTCCGGGCCGACGGCGGGTCGCCGAATGCGTTGATGACCGGCGACTGGACGCAGGTCGCCGACCGCATCCGCGCGGCCGAGCTTGCGAGGCAATGGCGTCCGTTCAAGGTGACCGACATCGTCGACGAGAGCCGCTCGATCCGCTCGTTTCACTTGCAGCCGGACGACGGGGCAGGGTTGCTTCCGCACCAGGCGGGACAGCATCTGCCGATCCGCCTCTCGATCCCGGGGACGGACAAGCCTGTCATCCGCACCTACACGCTCTCGGTTGCGCCGTCAGACGGCATGTATCGCATCAGCGTGAAGCGCGACGGCCTGGTGTCGCAGCATCTCCACGACCAGGTCCATGTCGGCGACATCATCGAGGCGCGCGCGCCGAGCGGCGGCTTCACGATCGATGCGCGCGAGAAGCGGCCCGCGGTGCTGCTCGCCGGTGGCGTCGGCATCACGCCGATGCTCGCGATGCTGCGCCACGTGATCTACGAAGGCCTGCGTACCCGCGGCGTCCGGCCGACCTTCCTGTTCCAGGCCGCGCATACGACTCAAGATCGCGCGTTCGACGACGAATTGCGGCAACTGGCCGAGGCCGCCGGCGGCGCCGTGCGGATCGTCCGCGTGCTCGGTGACGTCGATGGCGCCGAGCAGGGCAGAGACTACGACGCCGCGGGGCGGATCGACATGGCGCTGCTGTCGCGCGTCCTGCCGTTCAACGATTACGACTTCTATCTGTGCGGGCCGCCGCAGTTCACGCAGTCACTCTATGACGCCCTGCGCGGCTACAACATTGCCGACGCCAGGATTCATGCTGAGGCCTTCGGCCCGTCGTCGCTGGTGCGGAAGCCCGACGTGGTCACTGCCGCGCCGCCTCCGCGCCGGCCGCCCGCGACCACGTCGGTCCCGGTGGCCTTCACTGCGTCGCTGAAGGAGGCGCGCTGGACGCCGGAATCGGGAACGCTGCTTGAGCTGGCGGAAGAGCGCGGTCTCAGTCCCGTGTTCAGTTGCCGCGAAGGCAATTGCGGAACCTGCCGAACCAGATTGCTGGCAGGCGCGGTGACTTATGTGAAGGAGCCCACCGCTGAGGTGGCCGATGACGAGGTGCTGATCTGCTGCGCCGTGCCGGCGAAGCCGGAGGCCGAGGGCGAGGACCGGATCCAGCTCGATCTCTGACCGGCCGCGTTCGCCGACCACTCGGCCCGCGCAGCGCCGTCGCAGATGCTCAGCCCATGCTGCCCGGCATGAAGCAGCGCGGCCGCGGGTGGCCATCCAGGTAATACGGCCAGACCATGGTACGGCCGGCACGGTTCGGCCCGGCGACGACGGCGTCGTCGGGAACGTCGACCCACTCGCCCTCGAGGCGCACCCGATAGTGGCCGTCCTTGGTGTCCCAATCGGCGTCGTCGACGCGCCTGGCGTCACTGCCGTCGCAGCAGGGTCCCTTGCCGCTTTGCAGGCTCTCATACCAGGCGTTCAGCTCGGCATGCTGGTGATCATGGGCTTGAGCCGGACCAATCCTTGGCATCGCCAGCAGAGCGGTGAACAAAACGAGCGTCGCACGCGAAAACGGTTTGTGCATCTGATCCCCAGATCCGGAAAGCCCATGGTAGCCAATCCGGACATGGTCATCGGGCGCGCTACATCAATAAGATGATGAGCGTCATATATTCACATTCATGCGAGGGCGCGGAGTGAGCCAGGTCAGGCCGGGGGCCGGCAAAGTCAGGCGAGCAGGCCCATCACCTGGTCGATCACGGCCTTCACCTGCCTCGAATCCGGCCTCTGGTGCGCGAGCGCCAGCAGTCCGGCATGCACCACCATGATCGTGTGCGCAGTGATGTCAGGGTCAAAGCCCTTCCTGAACTGGGCGCGATCGGCGCGCAGCCGCGTGCGCAACAGCTCTTCGAGCCGCCTGTTGTAGCGCTCGATGCTCTTGCGGACCTCGGCCTGATCGAGCGAGCCGTCGGTCGCGGAATTGATCGACAGGCAGCCGCGCTGTCCCTTCTCGCCTGAGCAATAGGGGATGAATCCGGTGAGCCACTGCCTGATGGCCTCGCGCGCAGGCCCCGGCTGCGCCAGCGTGCGCTCGGCCCAACCCAGAATGCCGTCGTGGTAGCGATCGAGCACCTTGAGGAACAGCGCACTCTTGTCGCCGAACGCCGCGTAGAGGCTGGGCTTGGCGATGCCGCTCGCCGCCGTGATCTCGTCGAGCGAGGCTGCCTGAAACCCCTTCTGCCAGAATACCTGACGGGCGATTTCCAGGACGTCGTCCGGATCGAAGCTGCGCGGCCTTGCCATACCGCTGTTTTATGTACTCCCGCGTCGGATGTGAAGCCTTCACCTTGCTGTGGAGGCTATCAGGGCCATTGACGCACCCATATTCTGTACTTACAAGTACATAACGAAATCGGGAGATGGTGCCATGAAAGCGGTTCAGGTTGTTGCGTTCGGACGTCCTGCTGATGTGGTCAAGCTCAACGAGGTGGCTGATGTGGGCAGCCCCGGCCCCAGCGAGGTGGTGGTCGCCGTCGAGGCGGCGCCGATCAACAACTCGGATTTCATGATCATGGCGGGGCGCTACGGCTATCTGCCGTCGCCGCCGGCCACGCTCGGCATCGAGGGCGTCGGGCGGGTGATCGCCGCGGGATCGCAGGTGAAGAACCTCAGGGAGGGCGACCGTACGCTGATTCCGTTCACGGTCCCGACCTGGACCGAACGCGTCAAATTCGCGGCGTCGTGGCAGCGTCCGCTGCCCGAAAGCGCCGACGTTCAGCAGCTCTCCATGATCGGGGTCAATCCGGCGACCGCCTATCTGCTGCTGACCGATTTCGTCAAAGTCGCGCGCGGCTGGGTGATCCAGAACGGCGCCAACTCGGCGACCGCGCGCGCGGTGATCGGCATCGCCAAATCGCTCGGCCTCAAGACGGTCAACGTCGTGCGGCGCGAGGAGGTCGTGGATGAGGTCAAAGCAATCGGCGGCGATATCGTGCTGGTCGACGGACCCGACCTCGCCAAGTGCGTCGCCAGGGAGACTGGTGGGGCGCCGATCCAGCTGGCACTCGACGTCGTCGGCGGCACGTCGGCCTTGAACCTGATGAACTGCCTGGCATCGAAGGGCGTGCTGGTCATCTACAGCGCGATGAGCGGACAGCCGTTCTCAGGTTCGGCCCTGAGCGTGATCTTCAATGAAGTGTCGGTGCGCGGCTTCTGGCTGGGACATTGGGGCAAGACCGCAACGGACAAGGCATTGGCCACGATGTACGATCATCTGGTGCCGATGGTCGCATCGGGCGCGATCAGCGCGCCGGTCGTCGGGACCTACGGCCTCGAGGGATTCTCGGAAGCGATTGCCAAGGCGGCGGCGTTCAAGGGCAAGGTGATCTTCACGCCCAACTAGGGCACGCGATCGCGCCGCGCAAGGCGGAGTGGCAGCGTGAACTGGCCATCTTTGACGTTGAGCTCCAGTGTGATGGCAAGTCGGTGCAACGCGGCGGCGGCGCGTTCGTGCTCGACCGTCCGCTGAAGGTCGAATTGCTGGCAAAGGATCCGCACAACCCGCCCCTCAGTGCCGGCGAGGTGATTTCCACGGGCACCTTGACCCTCCCGATGCCGATCAAGCCGGGCGAGCGCTGGACCACGAAAGCCGCCGGCATTTCCTCGAAGACATCACCGTTCGGTTTGCTTGACCTCGCGTCGCGCCAGGCGGGGATAGTCATGCGATTATCTAAGTTTAGCACGTCAGCGCCACGACCGCCGGGGTGCGCCATCATTGCCATTGCATCTTGAGACCCGGCCGGCTTACCGCTACCAGTGCAATTCGGAAGCGGTGCCAGGCGCATCGGAAAAGGAACGTTTCTCATGGCAAACACGACGGCGGAGCTTGAAGGGCTCCTGATGCAGCGGTCGCTGACCGATCCGCAGCTTTTGGCCGCGGCGGAAGCGGCGTCGGACTTCCGGATCCTGCCGGATGCCACCGTGATCAAGATCGGCGGCCAGAGCGTCATCGACCGCGGCCGCGCCGCGGTCTATCCGCTGGTCGACGAGATCGTCGCGGCGCGCAAGGCGCACAAGCTTCTGATCGGGACCGGGGCGGGCACCCGCGCCCGGCATCTCTATTCGATCGCGGCCGGGCTTCGGCTGCCGGCCGGCGTGCTGTCGCAACTCGGCGCCTCGGTCGCCGATCAGAACGCCGTAATGCTGGGGCAGCTGCTGGCCAAGCACGGCATCTCCGCGGTCAGCGGCGCCGGGCTTTCGGCCGTGCCGCTCTATCTCGCCGAGGTGAACGCGGTGATCTTCAGCGGCATGCCGCCTTATGGCTTGTGGATGCGCCCCGCACCCGAAGGCATGATCCCGCCCTACCGCACCGACGCCGGATGCTTCCTGGTTGCCGAGCAGTTCGGCTGCAAGGCGATGATCTATGTGAAGGACGAGAACGGCCTCTATAACGCGAACCCCAAGACCTCGAAGGGCGCCACCTTCATTCCGAAAATCTCGGTGGCCGAGATGAAGGCGAAGGGATTGCAGGATTCGATCCTCGAATTCCCGGTGCTCGATCTGCTCGCCGCCGCGCGCCATGTCCGCCAGGTGCAGGTCGTCAATGGCCTTGTCCCCGGCAATCTCACCCGCGCGCTCGCGGGCGAGCATGTCGGCACCATCATCACTGCGAGCTGAGAGAGACACGACCATGGATGACACCACCAAGCACGTCGCCTCGCCGCTCGCGCGCCAGACCCTGCTCGACAGCGATCTCACTCGTCCCGTTGCCGGCGGGCGCCCTATACCCCTGCTGCCCTGGGTGCAGGTGGTGAAGATCGGCGGCCGCTCGATCATGGATCGCGGCCATGAAGCGATCCTGCCGATCGTCGACGAGCTGCGCTCGCTGTTGCCGGAGCACCGCCTCTTGATCCTGACCGGCGCCGGCATCCGCGCCCGCCACCTCTACAGCGTCGGCCTCGACCTCGGGCTGCCGGTCGGCTCGCTCGCGCCGCTCGCGGCGAGCGAGGCCGGCCAGAACGGTCATATCCTGGCCTGCCTGCTCGCGCCGGAAGGCGTCTCCTATATCGAGCACCCGACCATCGCGAGCCAGCTTGCGATCCATCTCTCCGCGGCCCGCGCGGTGGTGGGCAGCGGCTTTCCGCCCTATCACCATCACGAGTTTCCGGACTCGCGCATCCCGCTGCATCGTGCCGACACCGGCGCATTCCTGCTCGCCGATGCGCTCGGCGCGGCCGGCCTCACCATCGTCGAGGACGTCGACGGCGTGTACACCGATGATCCCAACGGTTCCGACGGCAAGAAGGCGCAGCTGCTGCGCGAGACCAGCGTCGCCGATCTCGCCAAGCTGAAGGGCACGCTGCCGTTCGATCCCGCGCTGCTCGAGGTGATGAAGAACGCCCGCCATATCGAGCGCGTGCAGGTCGTGAACGGCCTCGTTCCCGGCCGGCTCACCGCGGCGCTGCGCGGCCAGCATGTCGGGTCGATCATCCGCACCGGCGTGCGGCCGGGCTGACGCGTTTCGGGCGAAGCGGTCGCGCGCCGTGCGAGCCCCGTTCCGATTGTATCGGAACGGAGCTCTCGATTCTTTTTTGACGCGTTTTCTTCACGCGAACCGGTGCCCACTTCGCTCGAAAACGCTTTGGTCCAGCGTGCGACGGGCGATTACTTGATCGTCGCGCGCAGCGTGATGATCGAGGTGCCTGACGCCTTCGGGCCCTGACCCGTTGCCTTGATGGCGAAGGTGTCGCTGCCCTTGTACTTGGCCTTCGCCCTGTATTCGAAGGTCAATGTGTTGATCTTCTTCAACTTGCCGTAGGTCGGCTTTTGCGAGATCGCGGAGTCGGTCACCGTGCCGCGGATCCCGATCGGGATCAGGCAGCTTTGGCCTGACGCGACGTCGATATCGCCGGTCGAGTTCTCGCCCCAATCCGCCAATGTGACCGACATCGAGCATTCGGATACGGCCTGCGCTGCAAACGCCGGCATGACACTTGATGCTGCAATGCCGAGCGCCAGGGCGGCGATCCCCGGCAACCGCGTCGTCACGATGCTCATTCCCATGCAAGGCCCACTGCTGAAGGTTTCTTCGGTGCAAGAATCCTGCAACGTCGGAGCGAGGGTGGCAAGGCCTTCGGCCATTCTGTGTTGCTCCGGGAGCCGACGTGCTGAACCGTCGCTCCGACATCTTGTTGCCGTGGTGAGGCGCCCTCATGGTCATCGCACCGCGACTTGATCGGGGGATGGCTCACGTGACGCGAAAAGGGATTCCAATGGCTGATGGCAAGGACGGTCAGGCAAACGCGCAACAGACCGGGTTTGCCGGGGTGACGCGCAGGACCCTCGAGCGTCTTGCATTGCCCGGCGATGATCGCGAGCTGGTCGTTGCCGAGGTGACCTATCCGCCCGGCGGGGTCGCGCCGCTGCACCGCCATCCGGTTGGGGGAATTATCTTCATCGTCGAAGGTGTCGCCGAGTCCGCCTATGGCAGCGAAGTGCCGCGCCGGTATCGGGCAGGCGAGACCTTGCAGGATCGCCCCGACCTTCCGCACACGCTGTTTCGCAATTGCGACCCGGAACGGCCGCTGCGCTTTCTGACGATCTACGCGCTCGAACCCGGGCGCGCCTACACGATGGAGCCGTGAGGCTCGGGCGTTTCCCGCGGGCTGTTCAGCTCATCATGAGCTTGATCTGGCCGCCTTCGATGGTTCCCGCCGCAAGGGCATCGCGAGCCATCTTTTCGATGGTCGGCCAATTCGAGAGCAGATACTTGTGCGCCTGCATCTTGGTTGGGAATGTGGTTTGCAAGATGCAGTCCTGCCGCGCGTTTCCGTTCGCGATCTGAAAAGACACCGCTTGGGGTCCCTCATTGATCTCTTGTTCGGTCGGCTTGGGAAATTTGCGCATGCTGTTCCTTCGCGAAAATCTTCGCGCTCGTCGCCTATGGAATTCGGTCGTATCCCGGGTCGGAGATCCGGACGGTGGCGGGCGAGGCTTAGTCGTCAGCCGTCCGGGCCGCGATCTTTTTGGCTTTTGCCGGCCGCCGCTGCGACACCTGGTCGGGGCTCGGCGTGTTGCGCACAGCCTCGGTCAGCATCTCGCGCAATTCAGCCTTGGTCTTGGGTGGTTCTCGCTTGCTCGGCTTTTGCCAGTTGGTCATTGACCCAATATGGGGATGCCCGAGGCAAAATGCTACCGTCCGCTCAAGGTTTCGGGCTTACGGCGGCCACCGGAGGCGGAACGGCCAGAAGAAAGCAAACCGATTCCACCAGGAGTTCATGTGCACGGTCGACGATATCGTCCAGCGATGGCGTCTTCGCGAACATGGCCTGGGCTTCAGCCAGCAACTGGTCACGCGTTGGCATGCTGGGCAGATGCAGGTCGGCACGATGCTGCAACAGGAAAAGCGCGTCCCGCACCGACATTCCGGTCTCATGGACCGACGATTTGATCGCCAGCGCGATGTATTCGGGATTGAAGCGACCCGCGAGCTGCTCGGCCGTTCGCTTGATCACGCGTGATCCCAAGCGCTGCTCGTTGCGGAGAACCAGCGCGGGCGGCGCCTTCAGATCCCAGACAACACCGAGCCAGGACAGGGCCACCAGAACATAATAGGTCGCGTCAATCTCCCACCAGCGGAAGCCTTGCCGCGCACTGCTCTGGTAGGCGTGATGATTGTTGTGCCAACCTTCGCCCATCGTGAACAGAGCCAGCAGCCAATTGTTGCGGGAGTCGTCGCCCGTCACATACCGCTTGCGTCCGTGAACATGTGCGAGGGAGTTGATGCAGAACGTGGCGTGATACACCAGCACGGTGCTCCAGAGGAAACCGACCACGAGCCCCGGCCATCCGGCAATGAGGAAGCACAGGACTGCGACCACGACCGCCGGCAAAACCTCTAGCCTGTGCAGCCACATCAACTCTGGATACGCGGCAAAGTCCGAGACTTTCGTCAGATCGGTTGCGTCGTGCTGTCGATAGAAAATCCAGCCGAGATGACTGTACACGAGGCCCGTGTGCAGAGGGGAATGCACATCCTGCTCGGTGTCCGAATGGAGATGGTGATGCCGATGTTTCGCGGCCCACCAAAGCACGCTTTTCTGGGCGCTGCTTTGGGCGAGGAAGGCAAGGATGAATTGAAAGGCCCGGCTCGTTGAGTAAGCGCGATGCGAGAAGTACCGGTGATATCCGCCGGTGATCGCAAACATGCGCAGCCAATAGAGAACGACGCAGATGGTAATGGCTTGCCATGAGACGCCCGACCAGATCGCCGCCAGACACCCTGCGTGGACCAGCAGGAACGGGAGGACCTGCGGGTACATGATGTCGTCGTGGTGCGGCTCTGGATCGATATTGGTGGACACGCTCGCGACCTCGGTTGCTTCAATGCGCGGGCCGCCCCGCCGGCAGACGGCTCAAGTCCTGGCCTTGGCGGGCATTGCGCGCGGTGTGATAAAAAGAAGCCCGCGGCCGGGTGACCAGTCGCGGGGACGCGAAACCAGAGGCTCTGCCAGTACATCCGTGGTCAAAGCAGCATGGCGCCGATTGCGGCGGCAGCTTACGCGGCGCGCAGATTGTCCGCAGCAGATTTGCCGGTCCGGCGGTCTGCAACGATTTCAAAGGAAACCTTCTGTCCCTCGTTGAGGGTGCTCATGCCGGCGCGTTCAACGGCGCTGATATGAACGAAAACATCCTGGCCTCCCTGGTCCGGCTGAATGAAGCCGAAACCCTTTTGGCTGTTAAACCACTTCACAGTTCCCGTATTCATGGGAGATCGTCCTTCAATAGATGCGTGTTTGGAGCCGCACTCGAGAGCGCAGCAGGCTCATTCGAAGTTTTGGGGGGAGGGTCGTCAGTCAGGCGCGCTACCAGCGGCGAGGCCAAGTCGTTCGGCCGAAACTCGAATAACGGTACATGACTACTATTCGATCATTCCGCAAGTGGCTTCCCCCTTCCTGACCTCAATCGCTACGTCCCCCTTGCCTTTGGGGCAACAGCAGAAATCCACGTCTCCCTGCGGCAAGTCGTCTGCTTGACCGCAGCGGGAACATCGCGCGGGCGCGTGCGCTACTCCTTCTTCGCCGTCAGCCCGTCGACCATCGCGCGTGTCAGGGTGCCGATCTCGCTGCGCAGCGCGCCGATCGGCACTGCAATCAGCTTGTGCTCCAGCCCGAGCGCGACCATGCCGTGCACGGCGGAGAACAGGCTGCGCGCGGTGACGCCGAGCTGCGCCGGCGAGCGCTGCGGGAACAGTGCGGCGAGCGGCTTGTAGATGTGGCGGAACAATTCCATCTGCTCCGAGATGGCCCATTCCGGTACCGGCTTGCCCGGCTGCATGCGGTGCTCGAACAGCGCGCGCCACAGTTCGAGATTGTCGGCGGCGAAGTCGCAATAGGCGACCGCGATGCGCACCAGCATCTCGCGCGGCGCCGCCGACCCGCCGATCTCGGCCAGAGACAGCGAGGCGTCGAGCCGGGCCAGCGTGCGCGAGCCGACGCGCAGGATCAACTCGTCGACATCCTCGACCAGATTGTAGACGCCGCCATTGGCAACACCGATTTCCTGGGCCAGTTCGCGCGTTTTCAGGCCGCCGAGACCCTTTGCCGCAATCGCCCGTTCCGCCGCCTCGATCAGCGCTTCCCGCAGTTTCGCACGTCGTTCCAATGCTTTGGACATGTTTTACCCGCCGTTAACCATACGCTTGAGCGGCGCTCAAATAATTCTTGAGCATTGCTCAGTATGTGGTACAAGAGATTCATGAGCGATGCTCATAACAGGGAGTGACCAAATGTTCAAAACTGTTTTGACTCTTTTCCGCGGCACCGTTGCGGTCGCCGAAGAGGAACTGCAAGACCGGACCGCGCTGGTCATCCTCGACCAGCAGATGCGCGATGCGGCCGCCGCCGTCGACCGCTCGAAGCGGACCTTGGCACTGGCAATCGCCGGCGACCAGCAGGAGGGCCGGCGGCTTGACGCCACCAACGCCCGGATCGCCGATCTCGAGGTCCGCGCGTCAGCGGCGCTCGAGGGCGGCCGGGAAGACCTCGCCCGCGAAGCCGCGCAGGCGATCGCCAACCTCGAAGCCGAACGCGATGCCGCGATGACCGCGCGCACCCTGTTCGCCACCGAGATCACACGGCTGAAGCGTCACGTCGGCAACGCCGAGGCGCGGATCGCCGAGCTCGATCGCGGCCGGCGCCTTGCCCGCGCCTCGGAGGCGGTGCGCTCGCTGCGCCGGAGCGGCATCGAGGCGGCGCGCCCCTACGAATCGACGCTGCCGGAAGCGGAGGCCACGCTGAAGCGGCTGCGCGAGCGGCAGATCGAGATCCAGGCGGCCGACGACGCGCTGTTCGAAATCGATACGGCCTCGGGACCGCTTGTCGTCGCCGAGAGGCTCGCCGAGCAGGGCTTCGGCCCGCGCATGAAATCGACTGCCGACGACGTGCTGGCGCGGCTGAAAGCCAAGCGCCCGCCGCAAGCCTGAAACCGCAAGCCTGAAACAAGTCAACTTCAACCATATCATCAAGGAGACGACCATGAACCAGACCATCCAACCCCACAGCGGCGCCTGGGTTACCTTCACCTACGCGTCCTTCGCAGCCTCCGCCTTTCTCGTCGCCATCGGCGTGTTCTTTCTGCCGATCAGCCTCTGGATGCAGGGCTATCTGACGATGGGCATCGTGATGCTGGTCCAGACCTGCATCACGATGACCAAGACGGTGCGCGACAATTACGAGAGCGGCAAGTTCGTCAACCGCATCGAGGACGCCAAGGCCGAGCGCCTGCTGATGGAAGTCTCCAAGGCAGGGTGAGTCGGAGCCAATGCGAAGCGGCGGGTGTTTCGCACCCGCCGCTTTCGTCGTTGGGGGCAACTTGTTCCGTTTCCGGAACGGCTTGTTTACCCTGCGGCCAACAGCGGCAGGTTGCGCTCATGGCTCTTTAACAGGCCTGAGTGCAGAGATCGCGCCCGAGGGACAGAGAAGAGAAATGGCGCCCACGGATGATCCGACCCCGGCCTCGCGCGGCGGCAGGGGTTTTGCGAAGGCGCGCGCGGCCTTTGACGGCCTGCGCGGCCATGCCGGCTTTTGGCTGAAGGCGCTGTCGCAGCCGACCATCGATCTCACCTTGCGCACCCAGGCCGGCCAGCGCACCCGTATCGTCGAATCGCCCGGCGTGTCGCTGCCGAAGGCCGAGCTCGACGCGCTGGTCGCGCAGCTCCGCATCGTTGCCGCCAAGACGCTGCCCGAGGAAAGCCTGACCTACGGCATCTTTTCCGGCGAGCCGGAGCGGCTGTCGCGCGCCGTCGTCACCCTGATCTCCGAGGAAGACACCGGGCGGCCGATCGCCTTCAACGCGCTGTCGGTGATGGACGTGCCGCTCGACGGCGAGCCCGCTGAAGTGACCCATCTCGGCCTCGTCATGGTCGATCCCGATGTGCGCGGGCAGGGGCTGTCCTGGGTGCTTTACGGCCTGACCGCGCTGGTGCTGTTCGCCCGCGACGGGCTGCGGCCGAAATGGATTTCCAACGTCACCCAGGTGCCGGCGGTGGTCGGCATGGTCAGCGACACGTTCTCGGACGTGTTCCCGTCGCCGCAGCCCGGCGCGCGGCAGAGCTTTGCGCATCTGCAGCTGGCGCGCGGCATCATGGCACGGCATCGCGCGGTGTTCGGCGTCGGCGAGGAGGCCGGCTTCGATGAGGCGCGCTCGGTCATCACCAATGCCTATACCGGCGGCTCGGACGCGCTGAAGAAGACCTTCGAGATCGCGCCGAAACATCGCGACGCCGTCTACAACGAATTCTGCGAACGCGAGCTGGACTACGGCCGCGGCGACGATGTGCTGCAGCTCGGCCGCGTCGATCTTGCCGGTGCGCGCCGTTACCTGATGAGCGAGGTGCCGTCGGGCTCGCTGCCGGCGCTGCTCGCGGCGTCGGCGATGCTGGCGCTGCAGCGCCTGGTGCTGCCGGTGATCTACTGGCTGGACGACAGCCGCGCCTTCGGCACGCTGCGGCCGCGCAGACACGAGAGCGGGGGGGCGCGATGAATTTCGACTATTACTCCTTCACCGGCCGCAACATCGGCTTCATCGACGAGCACGAACAGCAGCTGCTGCGCCAGGCGCGGGTGTTCGTCTGCGGCGTCGGCGGCATGGGTGGCGCGGCCTTCATGGCGCTGGCGCGCGCCGGCGTCGGCAAGTTCGTGATCGCCGACATCGACCGCTTCGAGGTCTCCAACCTCAACCGCCAGGTGTTCGCCTTTGCCGACGAGGTCGGCCGCGAGAAGGCGGCGGTCGCCGCCGAGGCAGCCAAGCGCATCAACCCGACCATCGAGATCGAGGTGCTCGGCGAGAACTGGACCGATGAGCTCGCCGGGATCGCCGCGCGTTGCCCTGTCATCGTCAACGGCATGGACGACATCGCGGCCGGTGTGCATTTGTACCGGACTGCGAAAGCCGCGGATGCAACTGTGATCGACGCCTATATGTCGCCGCTGCCGTCGGTGATTGTGGTGCGCCCGTACGATCCAAGGCCCGAGGAGCGCCTCGGCTTTCCGACGATGGGCAAGGACTGGACTGCTATCACCGAGGACGACCGCCGCGCCGCGATGCGTGCCGAGATCGAGCACGTGATGCTGCACTCCTCGTCGCGCAACTATGTCGATCTCGCGATTGCCGGCGAAGTCGCGGCCGGCCGCCGCAGCCGGATGTCGTTCGCGCCGATGGTGATCTCGACGGGGATGCTGATGGCCTATGAGGCGGTCGCGCTGATCCTGGGCCGCACCTCCGGCACCGATTGCCGCGGCTGGTTCCTCAATCCGCACCGGCCCGCGATCGAGCGGCCGCGCAATGCGCTGGTTGCCGCCCTGATGCGCCCGCTGGTGCGCCGGGCGATCGAGCAATTGACGGGCAGCACATGACCTCGGGGGCGATTGCCGATTCCATCGTCAATCTCTGCGGCGCCATCGGCCTTGCGGTGGCGATGCTGACGTTCTACCGGCGCGATCCAAGGAGCCCGCTGACCCGTCGCCTGCTGCTTGCGCTCGGCGTGATCGCGATCCTGTTCCTCGACCGCGGCCTTGCGTGGTGGACCGGAAGCCGCCTGCTCGACCGCCTCTCGGTGATCCCGGCCGCACTGATCCCGCTCGGCGCCCTGATCGTCACCGAAGGCATCTTGCGGCGCCACGCGCCGCGCGCGGTCAAGATCGCAGCGCTCGCGGGCGGCATCCTGCTCGGCCTCGGCGGCCTGTTCGGGCTGCAACGCTTCGTGATGCCTTACGCGATCACGCTGGCGCTGTTTCAGCTGCTTGCTTTCGCCACCTGCGCGCTGCTGCTGGCGACGCGCGACCGCTCCTCGCTGATGGCCTCGGAAAACCGCAGCATCGGCCGCATGGCGGTCGGCGCGCTGGTCGTGATCCCGTTCATCCTGACCGACTTCCGCACGTTATTCCCGGACATTCCGGTCCGGCTCGGCGCGCTGGGTGCACTGCTGACCGTGACCGTGATGCTGATCGCCGGCGGCGGCGCCGAGACCCGCCGCCACGGACTGGCGATGATGGCACTGCGGCTGATCTCTTCGGGCCTGCTGGGGCTCGCCGCCGCCTTCATGGCGCCCGACGTCGACGCCGCGCAGGTCGTCCGGTTCGTCGCGGTCGCGATCGCCGGCGTGCTGACGATCGGGTTGATGACGGATGCGCTGCGCGCGCTGTTCGAATCCCAGGAGCCCGGCGTGCTCAATTCGGTGGCGGCGTCGCCGGCGCAGACAAGGGAGCAGTTGATCGCCGAACTCGCGCGGCATCCGATCTTCGAAAGCGCGCAGCGGTTTCGCGAGAGCGAGCTGGCGTCGTACGATCCGCCGCTGCTCCGCGACTTCCTGTCGGCGCGGCGTGTGCTGCGCCGGTCCGATGCGCCGTGGGCGCTGTCGCCGATTGACCCTGCGGCCGAGCGCATGGTCTCGCTGATGACGGCCAACAGCGCCTCCCATGTCATCGTGCTCGCGCATGATCCGCTCGATCTGATCGTGCTCGCCGTGCCCGTGACCGCGGCCGATCCCGCCACCGAAACCGCGCTGGCGCTGGTGCGGCGGCTGTTGGCGTTGACCCCGGAGGCCAAATGACGCTCGAGATCAGGGAGGGTGACCGCAAAGCGGCATTCGACGCGGCGCTCAATGCCTATGGGCCCGACAGTCTCTATGTGCCGCCGCTGTGGAGCGATTTCGAGCGGATGTTCGATTCCGCGAAGAATCCGTTCATCACCGAGGGCCACGGCCGCTACGCGCTGTTCTCCGCGCATCGCGACGGACGACCGGTCGGCCGCATCGCCGCCTCGATCCACGACGCCTCCAACCGCAAGCACGGCACCCGCCACGGCGCATTCGGCTTCTTCGATTGCATCGACGAGCCCGAGGTGGCCGACGGGCTGCTGGGCGCCGCCGAGCAATGGCTGTCCGCGCGCGGCATGAGCCGCGTCGCCGGCAATTTCAATCTCACGGCGATGCAGCAGATCGGCGTGATGACCGACGGGTTCGACCATGCGCCATTCACCGACATGATGTGGTCGCCGCCGCATATCGCGCGCCACCTCGAACGCGCCGGCTATACCGCGACCTTCCCGATGACGACGTTCGAGATCGCGCTCGACGGCGGCAAGCCGGAGCAATTGCTCGGCGACAAGCAGCGCGCGGTGTTGGCCGACAAGGACTTCGTCTGGCAGCCGATCAAGCGTTCCGCCTTCAAGGTGCGGCTGGAGGATGCGCGGCTGATCCTCAATGACGGTTTTGCCGACAACCCGATGTTCGTGCCGCCGACCGCGGCCGAATATCTGTTCCAGGCCGGCGACATGATGTGGATCATCGACAAGCGGATTTCGACCGTGGTCTATCACCGCGGCCGGCCAGCCGGGGCGATCATCGCGATCCCCGACCTCAATCCGTTGATCAAGGCGATCGGCGGCCGGATCGGGCTATCAGCGCCGTTCAGGTTCGTGCAGCACCGCATCATGAACACGCGCGCCGTGCTGATCTATCAGTCGGTCTGCCGGGACCTGCACAATCGCGGCCTCAACGGCGCGATGCTCTATCGCACGGCGCTGGCGTTGCAGGAGGCCGGCTACCGCACGCTCGGCGGCACCTGGATCGCCGATATCAACGGTCCGTCGTTGCGCCAGGTCGAGAAGGTCGGCGCCCAGCCGCTGCACCGGCTGCATCTGTTCTCCAAGCGGCTGGCGGCGGCATGAGCGAGTTGACGCCGGATCTGTTGCGCGAGCTGGTCGCAGAGGCGCGGCTGGCGCCGAGCGTCCACAACATCCAGCCGACGCGCTGGCGGCTGCTTGCCGACGGGCGGCTGGCGCTGGTCGACGACGTCAGCGTACGCGCGCCGGTCGCCGACCCCGCGGGGCACGACGTGCTGGTCTCGCACGGCGCGGCGCTGGAGGGCATGAGCCTCGCGCTCAACCGCCGCGGCCTTGCCATCACCGGTATGACGACGATCGAGCAGCCGCTGTCGCCGCAATTTACCGCGCTCTGCAGCTTTGCGGTCCGGCAGGGCGTTGCGCCCGATCCGCTGGCCGGCCATGTGGCGCGCCGCATGTCGTGGCCCGGCAAGTTCGCGGCGTCGCCTGATGATGCGGCGGCGCTGGCACAGCTTGCCGCCGCGCGCGACGACGTGATTTGCATTGGGGATCGCCAGGCGATTGCTGAAATCGCTGATTGGGCCGATCAGGCCGAGTTCTCCTTTGTCCGGGACGACGATTACCGGCAGGAACTGCTCGCATGGATGCGGCTGTCGCCGAGCCATCCGCATTATCTGCAGGACGGTCTCAACCGCGACGCGCTCGCCATGAATGCGGTCGAGGCCAGCGCGGCCCGCTTCGTGCTCGGCGGCCTGTTCAGGCCGCTTGATCGTCTCGGCATCGCCGCATCGCTGCTCGCCGACAGCGCCAAGACGGCGTCGGCCTCGGCGATTGTGCTGTTCTGCCGTCCGGTCGGTGAGGATCCACTCACGACGGGACGGCATTTCTACCGGATCTGGCTGGAGATCGATCGCGCCGGGTTCGCGGCGTGCCCGATCTCGGCGCTATCAGACCATCCTGACTTCAACGATCGGCTGCGAAAACTCGGCAAGGTTGGCGGCGATCTGCGCCTCGTCAATGTGTTCCGCGTCGGCCGGCCGCCGAAACCGCTGAAACCCCGGCATTTCCGCCTGCCGGTCGACCGTCTCATCGTCTAGCATTGCCGAAAATTAGCTGCGATACCCGCTGTCAAAGCTTCATCGGGTCGTGCTATGACGCCGCCCGCTAACCAATGACCGGTGGGTATGATGTCGAAGCAATCGCTGCGCGAGGAGGCCGAGCGCCTGATCCGCGAGACCATGGAAAAGCGGAACCTCGTCATCAAGCAGGGTACGACCCGGATCGAGGCCGTTTGCGGCAAATGCGGCGCGCCGAACCGGGTGCAGGCGGAAAAGGGCCAGTCCCGCGTCAAGTTCGCCTGCAAGGAGTGCGGCCACAAGCAGGAGACGCTGTAAGCGCGCGAGAGATCCCGTAGGGTGGGTCTGCTTGTACCGTCATCCCCGCGCAAAGGCTTCGCCTTTGTCGCTGGAGGTGCGAGCGGAGCGAGCCTCGAAGGATGAATCGGCCAGAGAAGGGGCCGTGCATCCTTCGAGACGCGCTACGCGCTCCTCAGGATGACGGGACAAATAGAATGATCGGATGGTTAGCTAACCCACCCGAAGTTACTTGAACACTTCGCACACCGTGGTGTGATCCGGCGCGATCCTGGCCGCGGTCCGCAGCGACACGGTGCGCCACCAGGCGTCGAGCGCGTGGCGGTCGCAGGCGAGCTTCACGCTCATCCCGCCGGCGAACTTGACCCAGTCGGCAAAGCTCTGATGTGACTCCGCGATCACGACGGGAATATCGGCATCGAGCGCACGCTCGATCAAATAGCCAAGGCCCTTGCCGTCGCGTTCGCGCTTGCCGAAGCGATTGATGATGACGAGATCGGCGCCGGCCGCGAGCGCGTCGGCGACCCGGACGCCGGCGTCCTGCAGCCGCGACAGATCGAGCTTGCAACCGCTCGCACCCGGGCTCGTGGTACTTGGGCTTGGCGGCTGCGCCAGCAGCAGCGTCTCGCCGCTATGCACCAGCACGGCCGACAGGCTCGAATCCGCGCATTGGCCTGATTGCACCATGCCGACCACGCGCGCGCCCTGCGCCTTCAGATGACAGGCGAAGTCGCGCAGGATGGCTTGGGATCGTCGTGCTCGTCATAGACCAGGGCAGCAAGATCGCATTGGGCGTCGAACATGATGGGCTCTGTTCGTTGTAGACGGGGGAGGCGACCGCGGCGCCAGGGCGTCGCGGCCGCGTGTTGTCGGATCAGGCGGCCGGCGGGCCGTTGATGATCTGCAGCTGGGTGAATTCGGCGAGGCCTTCCTCGGCGAATTCGGTGCCGATGCCGGACTGCTTGGCGCCGCCGAACGGAATGTTCGGGGCCATGTCGAGGTGCTTGTTGATCCACACCGTGCCGGCCTCGATCTGGGTCGCGATCTCATGCGCGCGCTTGATGTTCGACGACCACACCGACGCGCCGAGGCCGTAAGTGGTGGCGTTGGCGCGGCGGATCACGTCATCCTTGTCGGAATATTTGATCACCGGCAGCACCGGACCGAACTGCTCCTCGTCGACCAGCTTGGAGCCTTCCTTGATGTCGCGCACGATGGTCGGCTCGATGAAATAGCCGGGACGGTCCATCGCGGCGCCGCCGGCGATCACGTTGCCGTTCTTGCGGGCATCGTCGAGGAACGCCTTCACCTTCTCGTATTGCATCTTGTTCTGCAGCGGACCCAGCTTGGTGCCCTGCTTGGAGCCGTCATCGACCACGGTGTTCTTGGCGATCGCGACCAGCTCGTTGCAGATTTCGTCATAGACCGACTCGTGGACATAGAGACGCTTGATGGCGAGGCAAACCTGGCCGGAGTTCTGGAACGCGCCCTCGAAGATGCCGGGCGCGACCTTCTTCGGATCGACGTCGTCGAGCACGATGCCGGCATCGTTGCCGCCGAGCTCGAGCGTGATCCGCTTCAGCGTCTGCGATGCGCTCGCCATCACCTTCTGGCCGGTCGCGGTCGAGCCGGTGAAGGAGATCTTGCGGATGTCAGGGTGCTTGGTCATGTGATCGCCGAGATCATTGGCGTCGGCGATGAAGTTGAGCACGCCCTTCGGCAGGATGTCCTTGACCAGCTCGGCAAAGCGCAGCGAGGCCAGCGGCGTGGTCGGCGCAGGCTTCACCACCAGCGTGTTGCCGGCCAGCAGCGCCGACGGCAGCTTGAACGCGAGGATCAGCAGCGGATAGTTCCAGGGAATGATCGCGCCGACCACGCCGAGCGGGCGGCGATAGGCCTCGACCTTGCGGTCGCCGGAATTCTCGACCACGCGCATCGGCAGATCGAGCGAGCCGAGATAGCGGAAGAAGCCGGCCATGCCCATCACTTCGCCGGTGGCGTCCGCGAGCGGCTTGCCCTGCTCGCTGGTCAGGATGTGGGCGAGCTCGTTGGTATTGGCCTCGATCGCCTCGGCCATCTTGATGATCAGCTTGCGGCGCTCCTCCATCGGGGTCGCGGCCCATGCCGGGTAGGCGGCCTTCGCGGCGGCGACAGCCTTGTCGAGCTGGTCCTTGGAGGCGCGCGGGCACAGCGCCACCACCTCTTCGGTCGCCGGATTGAGCACCGGCATGGTCTGGTCGCCGGGTACCATCTTGCCGTCGATGAGAAGCTTGTAATCACTCATAGGCTTTGCTCTCCCTGGTCGAACGGGCCCTTGATAGGCCTCGCTATATCCATGTGTATATCACGGTCGCAGGAAGGAAGCCACGGCCATCCACGGCCCGCCCCGCACTGCCGAACCGAGTCAATTCTCTGGAAAATGACGAAGAAAAAAATCAGCCTGATCTTCGCGATGATTTATTCGCGGTTGCCGGCCCAGCGTCAACGGGGCAGCCGCGAGCTTCAATCTATTCTAACGCCGCGCGCGACTGCGCCGGATGGGCCGCGGGATACATTGGGGCTGGACGCTGGCCGTCTCAGCGATATATTTAATGCAATATAACGATGATCCGGAGTGCCGGCATGCAGATCGAAACCCAGCAGCTCACCACCTGCGAAGTCGCGCCCGACGGCTGCGCCATTTCGCTGGGATTCGTGGACGGCAAGGGCGAGCCCGCAACCATCCGCCTGTCGATCAACCAGGTCGGCGCGCTGGTCATGACGCTGCCCGGGCTGATCAGCAAGGCGCTGCAGACCCGCTTCGGCGACCAGAGCCTGCGCTACGCCTATCCGCTGGATTCATGGGTGATCGAGCAGTCGACCGATCCGACCCAGGGCATGATGACGCTCAAGACATCAGATGGCTTCAGCGTCTGCTTCTCGATCCCACGCGCCCAGCAGAACGAGCTCGGCGAGGCCCTGGTGGCGCCGCCCGCGATCAAGGTCCGGGTGCGGGCGAATTAGCTCGCCGCCTCGCACGACCAACGGCGCATCACGAACCACGATGCATGGGGCATCGGTTTGGAGACGCTGCCGGATGCCCACGTTGCCGCAATGTCATCGCGACGTGTGCCGGTTCGTGGCCGCGAGCCATGCCCGCGACGCCAAGCTCGGTCTATATGTCCGCTCGTGATCGCACCAGCCGCTGCGATGCTCGCGAGGGTTCGAGCCGGGATAGAAGCCGCACGACCATAGCCAGACCTCGGCCGCGCCGGGCGAACGCCAGACTGTGCGCAACCATACCGCAAGGACAGGAAGCCAGAGGTGTGTTACAGGCGACGATCGGCGACCTTGCATCCGCTCGCGATGCCGGAGGACAGCATCATGCCGCTCTCATCGGAACTGTTCACAAAGGAAGGTCCGGGCAAAAAGCGTCTAGCCGACTGCGCCGTCAATCATCAGTTTAATATCTTCAAGGACAAGACGCCGAATTTTCCCGGTACGGAGGACGCGGTCGGGCGAATCCAGACCGCGCTGCGGTCGCTGGGTTTCACCATCTCCGATGCGGCCGGCGTTTACGGAGAGTCGACGGCGAAGGCGGTGTTCGCTTTCAAGAGCGCTCATCGTCCCAAGCCGATCCTCGGCCCTGGCCAGACAGTTCCGGACCGTGTCGTCGGCATCCAGACCATCGCCGCACTCGACAAGGCAATGGCCGGAAAAGGCCCGAATCCCGGTCCGACGCCTCCCGGTCCGACGCCTCCTCCTCCGACGCCTCCTCCTCCGACGCCTCCCCCTCCGACGCCTCCCCGTCCGACGCCTCCGCCGCCCGCGCCCAAACCGACGGACCGCGTCTGGAAGTTCAGCCTCAAACTACAGACGAATGCGGATAGCATATTTAGCTTCAGGCTGGAGCTGACCGATCCCGACGGCAACAGCGAAAACTTTCTCACTTCTAAACCTGTGAAGTTTACGAATACCTTGGGTACGCCAGTCAACTGCATCCAGGTCGGAGCCCTGAAGTTCTCGAACGAGGTTTCCCTCAACGATATTCTCGGCTGCCTCGCCGGTGTGGCGCTCAAGCCTGGCGACCGCGCTGAGGTTCTCACCGGCACACTGGCCGTCTCCGACGCGGACAAAAACATCAATTCCTTGGCGCCCGTCAACGGCGCCGCTCAGGGACAGCCGAACGAAGGCGGCATCCTGTTCGTGGCTTCCGTGCTACAGCGGTTGGCGTTTTAGCGGTCCGCGACGCGCCGGCCCACCTATCCCGCGCCTGCGCCGCGCCCTCGGCTGTGAGCGGAGCGTCGCGGGTGATGTTCACGTGTCCGCTGTGGTAAACATGACCTACTAACCCGGGACGCGCTCTATCGCTCCGGCTGGAAGAGACATCAGCCACACGTGCGGCCGCCGCTCGCATTGAAACGATCTTGGGTACTTTCCCGCGCGTTCTATTGGCAGGGGGGCCGCCTCGCGAACTCGGCTTCACCAGACCTGAAGGGCCGCCAGCGGACAGGATCTGACCCCGCTGCGGCCCCTCGCGCGCAATGCCGGCAACAGCAGCACCGGCGACGCGATCTCAGCTAAGCGTGCGCATGTGAAGGGAGACTCGATGTGATCGAGCCGCGCATTCAGCTCGTCGAGCTTTCTCGAAGTGTCGAGTTCGGCGTGCAGCAGTGCGGACGATCAGTAGCGCGATCTCTTTCGAGAGCGGGTAACCGTTCTCGAAATTATTCCAGCGCTTACGCTCGATCTTGAGCCGAATGGCCGCGTCTATTTCCCCTTCACGAAGGCGGCGAACGCATCGCCATAATCCGGATGCCAGCGCGACAGCGGCGGGCGGTTCTCTACGATATCGCCGGCTGCCCACAGGATGCGGCGTTCGTCGAGCGCGCGTGGCACGTCGTTGTCCGGGCAGAGGATATAGAAATCGTTCGCCTCGAGGCGCCCGATCATGAAGTCGACGGTCTGCTCCGATGTCCAGGCGCCGGCCGGCTTCTCGGTGCGGCCGCGCGCGGTCAACCCGGTGAAGACGAAACCCGGGATCAAGAGATGCGCTGATATCCTGCAGCCGTCGGTGTTGCGTAATTCATGTTGGAGCGCCTCGGTGAACGCCTTCACGCCGGCCTTGGAGACGTTGTAGGCGGGATCGCCCGGCGGCGTGGTGATGCCCTGCTTGGAGCCGGTGTTGATGATCAGCCCCGGCCGGCCGCGCTTGATCATGTTGGGCGCAAACGCCTGCGTGCCGTTGATCACGCCCCAGAGATTGACGCCAAGGATGCGCTGCCAATTGTCCGCGGGCCCGAACATCGCGCTGCCGGGCTGGATGCCGGCATTGTTCATCAGGATGTCGGTGCCGCCGAATTTCCTTGCGACACTGGCCTCGAGCTCCGCGACCGCGTCCGCGCGGCTGACGTCGACGGCAGCCGTCATGATATCGGCCGCGCCGCCGGGCGCCGCAGATGACAGTTTTGTCGCAGTCGCCTTCAGCCTGTCATCGCCGAGATCGGCGATGCAGACCTTCATGCCGGCTTCGGCGAACCGCAACGCGGCGGCAAGCCCGATGCCGGACGCGCCGCCGGTGATCACGGCAACATGATTGGCTGATATCACGGGGTGGGGCATCGGCGATCTCCGGACACATTGTGGCTGACGTTCTATAGCGTTTTCAAGCGAAGTGGTTCCCGGTTCGCGTGAAGAAAACGCGTCAAACAAGTAAACTGGAGTTTGGTTCTGATATCGATCAGAACCAAACTCCAACCTATCATAGCGCGCGAACCATATGCGCTGGCGCATGGGAGGTTTTCATGCGCGCCGCCCTCGATAACGCCGGCTCGGCTTTACGGTTTCGCGCCTGCGCTGTAGAATCGCCGATATAACGCTTCCAAAAGACTTCAGCCGACATTTTACAGGGAGTGCAAACATGGCTGTTTCGCAAGCTATTCCGATCACGCGCCATCCTTATGCCGATGGCTCCACCAAGAAGATGCTGATCGACGGCAAATGGGTCGACGCCGCCTCCGGCAAGACATTCGAAACACACAATCCCGCGACCGGCGAGTTGCTCGCGACCGTTGCCGAAGGCGATGCCGAGGATATCAACCGCGCAGTCGCGGCGGCGCGCCGCGCCTTCGAAGGTCCCTGGAGCAAGGTCAAGCCGTTCGAACGGCAAAACCTGCTGCTCAAGCTCGCCGAGCTGGTCGAGGCCAATTTCGAGGAATTGTCACAGCTCGACACGCTCGACATGGGCGCGCCGATCAGCCGTACCCGCGGCAACAAGCTGCGCGCGCTCGGCATGCTGCGCTACTACGCGGGCCAGGCCACCGCGATCCACGGCGAGACCATCGAGAACTCGCTGCCCGGCGAGATTTTCTCCTACACGCTGAAGGAGCCGATCGGCGTGGTCGGCGCCATCATCCCGTGGAACGGGCCGCTGACCGCCTCGATCTGGAAGATCGGCCCTGCGATCGCGACCGGCTGCACCGTGGTGCTGAAGCCGGCGGAGGAATCGCCGCTGACCTCGCTGCGCATCGGCGAGCTCTGCATGGAGGCCGGCATTCCGCCCGGCGTCGTCAACGTCGTGCCGGGCTATGGCGAGACCGCGGGCGCGGCGCTTGCTTCGCATCCCGATGTCGACAAGGTCGCCTTCACCGGCTCGCACATCACGGGCCAGTCGATCATCCGCGCCTCGGCCGGTAACCTCAAGCGCGTCTCGCTCGAGCTCGGCGGCAAGTCGCCGGACATCGTGTTCGCCGACGCCGATCTCGACGCGGCGGTGCCGGGGGCGGCGATGGCGGTGTTCGCCAATTCCGGCCAGATCTGCAGCGCGGGCACGCGGCTGTTCGTCGAGCAGAAGGTCTATGACGAGTTCGTTGGCCGCGTCGCCGAGTTCGGCAAGAAGCTGCAGGTCGGCAACGGCCTCGATCCCAACACCCAGATCGGCCCGCTGGTGTCGCAGCAGCAGATGGAGCGGGTGTCCGGCTATCTCGACATCGGCCAGAAGGAAGGCGCCAAGGCGCTTGCCGGCGGCGGCCGCCTCACCGAGGGCGCGCTGTCGAAGGGCTATTTCGTGCAGCCGACCGTGTTCGCCAATGTGCAGGACAACATGCGCATCGCGCAGGAGGAGATCTTCGGCCCGGTGATCTCGGCGATCTCGTTCAAGGATCCGGACGAGCTGATCAAGCGCGCCAATGCCACCACCTTCGGCCTCGGCTCCGGTGTCTGGACCACCAATGTCAGCAAGGCGCACCAGGTCGCCAAGGCGCTGCGCGCCGGCTCGGTCTGGGTCAATTGCTACCAGGCGATGGATCCCGCGGTGCCGTTCGGCGGCTACAAGATGAGCGGCTACGGCCGCGAGTCCGGCAAGCAGCACGTCGAGGAATATCTCAACGTCAAGGCGGTCTGGATCAAGACGGGTTAGGCAGTTCGATTCGACTGCATCTTGCTTGCCTCTCCCCGCCTGCGGGGAGAGGTCGCCGCGCTCTTGCGCGGCGGGTGAGGGGGTACAGGTCTCAACAATCGGCGCGCTCGCGGAGGGAAGCCCCTCACCCAATGCCTGCACGATTTCGGAATACTAGAAAAATATCCCTGATTTGCCCGACGTGTCAAGTTGCCTTGTCGAGAGCCGGCCGCCGCCGGCTACTTTGCATGGGGTTGTTTTCGATATTTTCGCAGCGCGCCCTTGCGACGGCCGCCGGTTCTTGCGTTTACCGCCCGGCGGCCTTCTTCGGCTTGCCGATGTCGCTGCGCAGCGCCTCGAGGTCCTTGCGCACGGCGGTCGCGGCGTCGCGCTCGATCTTGCGGTAGCGTGCCACCAGGGAGAGTCCGAACGGGGTTAGCACCGCGCCGCCGCCATTCTTGCCGCCGGTCTGCCGTTCCACCGCCGCCTGCCGGCAGATGCGGTTGATCTCGTCGACCAGGTCCCAGGCGCGCTTGTAGCTCATGTCCATGGCGCGGCCGGCAGCCGAGATCGAGCCGCACTCCTTGATCCGTTCGAGGAGCAGAATCTTGCCCGGCCCGATCCGGTCCTCGGCATCGAGGTCGATGCGGACGCTCAACGAGGGGAGCAATGTGGCGCTCTGTTTCGACATGGCAAGCCTGCTAGTCTGTTCGGTAGATTGCCACTACCCGCTTTTGCGAACAAGATGAACCCGTGAGATAACGGGCATGATCCGGAAAAGTGGAAAGCCGGTTTTCCGAACAGATCATGCCCAAGATTTAATGGACATCACAAAGAATAATCGGGGTAGGCATGAGTTCTCCGTCGCTGTTTTCGCCGCTCAAGGTCGGGCCCTATGAGCTGAAGCACCGTGTCGTGATGGCGCCTTTGACGCGGATGCGGGCGGCGCGGCCGAGTCTCGCGCCGCGGCCGCTGAACGCGGAATATTATGCGCAACGCGCCACGCCGGGCGGCCTGCTCATCGCGGAAGCCTCGCCCGTGGTCGCCACCGGCTTCGGCAATCCTGGCGTCCCCGGCATCTATAGCGAGGCCCAGACCGCCGGTTGGCGCGAGGTGGTGGACGCCGTGCACGCCAAGGGCGGCCTGATCTTCCTGCAGCTCTGGCACGTCGGCCGCGTCTCGCACTCCTCGTTCCAGCCCGATGGTGCGCTGCCGGTGGCGCCGTCGGCGGTTGCGATCCCGCCCGAGTTCAGGGCGATGACGGCTGACGGCAAGGTGGTCGACTACGAGACGCCGCGCGCGCTCGAGACTGGCGAGGTCGCGCTGATGGTCGAGGCCTACCGCGAGGGCGCGAAGAACGCGCTCGCCGCCGGCTTCGACGGCGTCGAGATCCACGGCGCCAATGGCTATCTGATCGAGCAGTTCCTGCAGTCGCGCAGCAATCTGCGCACCGACCAATATGGCGGATCGATCGAGAACCGCGTCCGCTTCCTGATGGAGGTGACGCAGGTGGTGACCGAGGTGTGGGGCGCCAACCGCGTCGGCGTGCGGCTGTCGCCCTACGGCATCGCCAATGGCAGCGGCGAGGCCGATCCGATGCCGCTCTACAGCCACGCCATCAAGGCGCTCGACAAGCTCGGGCTCGCCTATCTGCATTTCATCGAGCCGCGCGCCTCGGGCACCGGCCGCGCCGACGTCGACTGGCAGAACGTGCCGTCGGCGATGGTGCTGTACCGCCCGATGTGGAGCGGTGTGCTGATATCGGCCGGCAACGTTGTCGGTGACAGCGCGGAGCGCGCGCTCGCCGAAGGTCATGCCGACGCGATCGCCTTCGGCCGCTACTTCATCTCCAACCCGGACCTGCCGCGCCGCCTGCAGCGCGGCTATCCGCTGACCCCGTATCATCGCCCGACCTTCTACGCCGGCGAGGAGAAGGGCTACACGGATTATCCCGTCCACGATGAGATGGCGCAGGCCTGAATTCGCAGCCTCGTAGCCCGGATGGAGCGCAGCGCAATCCGGGGCCTTGCATCAGCGGATCGACCGTTCCCGGATTACGCTTCGCTGCATCCGGGCTACAATGGTTCCATCTTCGTCATTGCGAGCGAAGCGAAGCAATCCATATCTCTCGGAGCGCGGAGAGATGGATTGCTTCGTCGCTTCGCTCCGCGCAATGACGGTGAGCAAATGGAGCGCATCCCGATGTTTCCGGAAGACGACGAGTTCGCGTCGAGCAAGAAGCCGAAACCCGTCGCACTCGCAAAGCCCGCGGCAGGGCAATGTCTGTGCGGCAAGGTGCGGTTCGAGATCGACGTGCCGGCGCGCTGGGCCTGGCACGATCACACCGCCGCCAGCCGCCGCGCCCATGGCGCGGCCTATGCGACCTATGTCGGCAGCTGGAAGAAGCGCTTCCGCATCACCCAGGGCGAGAGCGAGCTCTCGCGTTACGAAGATGACGCCAGCAAGACGGCGCGCAGCTTCTGCGCCAATTGCGGCACGCCGATTTCCTATGAACGCGCGCGTTCGCCGCACATGGTCAACATCCCGCGCGCGCTGTTTTCGGGCCGCACCGGCCGGCAGCCGCTCTATCACATCGCGATCGAGGAGCTGCAGGAATGGGCCTATGCCGGCGAGCCGCTGGTGCCGCTGAAGGGCTATCCCGGCGTGGTCTGGCAGCGCTCTAAAAAGAAGAAGCGCAGCGAGCGCGAGGGGATGTTCTAGGCTCTGAAGCCGTCGAACAAAGAGAGGGGCCGAAGCCCCTCTCTCAGTGCTTACCAGCGGTGCCAGTGATGCCGATGGTGCCAGTGACGCCAGCGGTAGCCGTGACCCCAGTGCCGATGGTGCCAGTAGCCCCAGGGACGATGCCAGCCGCCATAGCCGTAACCACCCCAATACTGCGGATGGTAGTAGCCACCGCCGTAGGAATGACGGTGCCAGCAATGGCCCCATTCGTTGCAGACGTAACCGGCGGGGACGACGGCTCCCGCCGCAGGGACTTCGATTGGCGTCGCAGACGCCGGCGCGCCGGAGAGTGCAACACCACCGAGTGCGGCGATGCCAGCAAATGCAGAAACGAGTTTCATCAATATCACCTCCTTCAACATCCGTTGGAGGCGATGAGCCGCGAGCCGGTTCGGCGCATTACGCAGGTTTAATACCGATCAAGCTTCGTTGAATGGATCGCGATCGCTGGTGCGGGATTTTGCGCCCGTCTGACCGCAACGCGAACGATCGCCTTCATGAGGCGCGCGCCTGCGGAATGCGGCCATGACCGGCTGCTCGATTGCTCCCGTCACGCAAGTTTGGTCATCTCCTCTGGTCCCGTCGGCCAACGCGCTGATGGGCTCGGAGGGAACATGAAGAATCGCATCACCGGCCGTTCGGCATTTCTGGCGCTGCTGAAGGATGAAGGCGTCACCCATCTGTTCGGCAATCCCGGCACCACCGAACTGCCGATCATGCACGCGCTGAAGGACCATCCTGACCTCACCTATGTGATGGCGATGCAGGAGAGCCTGGTGGTCGCGATGGCCGACGGTTTCAGCCGCGCCTCCGGCAAGCTCGTCGCCTGTAACGTCCATGTCGCGCCGGGCCTCGGCAATGCGATGGGCTCGCTCTACAATGCAAGCTTCACCGGCACGCCGCTGATCCTCACCGCCGGCCAGCAGGAGCAGGGCCACGGCCTGACCGAACCGGTGCTCTATGGCCCGCTGGTGCAGATGGCGACGCCGCTGGTGAAATGGGCGGTCGAGGTGACGCGGCTGGAAGACCTGCCGCGCATCGTGCGCCGCGCCGCAAAGATCGCGACCACGCCGCCCACCGGGCCGGTGTTCATCTCGCTGCCCGGCGACATTCTCAATGCCGAGGCCGGCATCGAGCTCGGCCCCTCCACCCGCATCGACACGCGCGTCAGGCCGTCGGAGGACTCGCTCAACGCGCTCGCTGCGCGAATCCTGAAAGCGGAGCGTCCGGTGATCGTCGTCGGCGACGAGATCGTGAAGAGCGATGCGCTGCGTGAGGCTGCCGATCTGGCCGAGACGCTGGGCTGTCCGGCCTGGCAATCGCCGACGCCCTACGGTTCGCATTTCCTCTCCGAAAGCCCGAGCTTCATGGGCGCGATCGCGCGGCTGCAGAAGGTCGCCCGCGATGTGCTGGCGCCGCACGATCTCTTGATCGCGCTCGGCGGCGATCCCCTGCGGATGTCGGTCTATAGCGAGGTCGATCCGCTGCCGGACGGGCTCTCGATCGTGCAGGTCGGCCTGGTCGACAACGATCTTGCGCGGAATTACGGCGCCGAGATCGCGGTCAAGGCCGACGTCAAGGAAACGCTGCGCGCGCTGGTGCCGGCGTTGAAGGAGCTTGGCGGCGGCGCGCTGGAGACGCGCGCGAAGCAGGGCCTCGCGGCGCTCGCACCTAAGAACTGGGCGGCGAAGCGCAAGGCGCTGGTCGAGCAGATCTCGAAGGCGAGCCAGAAATCGCCGATCGATCCGGACTGGCTGGCGCTGCAGGTCGTGGAAGCGATGCCCGACAATGCGATCCTGGTCGACGAGGGCCTGACCTCATCGCGGCAGATCATCGGCTTGCGGCCGCATCGCGACCGCTACGGCTATCACGCGCTCGCCTCCGGCGGCATCGGCTGGGGCCTGCCGGCCGCGGTCGGCGTCAGCCTCGCCAATCCGCAGCGCCCGGTGGTGTGCTATTCCGGCGACGGCTCGTCGATGTATTCAATCCAGTCGCTGTGGACCGCGGCTAACCACAAGCTGCCGCTGAACTTCGTGATCGTGAATAATGGCGGCTACCGCATCATCAAGCAGCGCCTGCTCGCCTTCCATGGCGACGACAATTATGTCGGTATGGATTTCATCGATCCGCCGGTCGATTTCACCGGCGTCGCGCGCTCGCTCGGGCTCGAGGCGATCAAGGTCACCGACCCGCAGGAGCTGAACGGCGTGATGAAGTCGGCGTGCAGCAGGCCCGGCGCGAAGTTGATCGAGGTGGTGGTGAGCAATTCGGTGAATTAAGTTTTTGCCGCGCGCTCAATTTATCACCGTCACCCTGAGGAGCGCGTAGCGCGTCTCGAAGGGTCGACGGCCCCGCCGGTGGCCGTGCATCCTTCGAGGCTCGCAAGAGCTCGCACCTCAGGATGACGGGCTGGGCAGATGTGCGTGACCCGTTATTGCGAGGAGCGAAGCGACGAAGCGATCCAGAGTGCTGCATACGACGCGGAGCGATGGGTTGCTTCGCTTCGCTCGCAATGACGGAGACGATCACTCCGCGGCAGCACTCCGCTTCACGCGGTACCGGCTCGCCGGATGCGTCGCGTCGAGCCTTGCACGCCCCGCGCCGAACAGCTTCTCGCGCAGCGTGCCTTTCGCATACTCGCGCTTGTAGCGGCCGCGCTTCGTCAGCTCCGGCACCAGCATGTCGGCAATATCCTCGAAATCGCCGGGCGAGATCGCGAAGGCGACGTTGAGGCCGTCGACATCGGTGTCCTCGAACCACTGCTCGATCTTGTCGGCGACCTGCTCCGGCGAGCCGACCACCACCGGGCCGGCGCCGCCGATGCCGACGTGCTCGGCAACCTCGCGCACAGTCCAGACCCGATCAGGATCGGCGCGGGTGACATTGTCCATCGCGGAGCGGCCGGCGTCGTTCTGCACATGCCGCACCTCCTGGTCGAGCGAATAGGTCGAGAAGTCGACGCCGGTCCAGCCCGACATCAGCGCCAGCGCGCCCTCATGGCTGATATGGCTGCGATACTCGGCATACTTCGCCTTGGCTTCGGCCTCGGTCGGCGCGACCACGACGCACATCATCGAGAACATCAGGATCTCGGCCGGGTTGCGGCCCTTCTCGGCGGCGAGCTCGCGGATCGCCGAGACCCGCGGGCCGATCACCTTGGCGGATGGTCCCGACATGAACACGCATTCGGCGTGCTCGGCGGCGAATTGCCGGCCGCGCGGCGAGGTGCCGGCCTGGTAGAGCACCGGCGTGCGCTGCGGCGACGGCTCCGACAGATGGATCGCGTTGAGCCGGTAGTTGCTGCCTTCGTGCTGGACGCGATGCACCTTCGCAGGGTCGGTGAAGATGCCGCGCGCGACGTCGCGGATCGCGGCGTCGTCCTCCCAGCTGCCTTCCCAGAGCTTGTAGACCAGCTCCATATATTCGTCGGCGAGCTCGTAGCGGTCGTCGTGTGCGGTCTGCTTGTCCTTGCCGGCGCCGCGCGCGGCGGAATCGAGATAGCCGGTCACCACGTTCCAGCCGACCCGGCCGCCGGTCAGATGGTCGAGCGTCGACATCCGCCGCGCGAACGGGTAGGGCGGCTCGAAGGAGAGATTGCTGGTGACGCCGAAGCCGAGATTTTCGGTCACCGCGGCCATCGCCGGGATCAGCATCAGCGGTTCGTTGGCCGGGGTCTGCGCCGCGTTGCGCAGCGCCGCATCCGGATTGCCCGCATAGACGTCATAGACGCCGAGCACGTCGGCGAGGAACAGCCCGTCGAACCGGCCGCGCTCCAGCGTCTTCGCCAGATCGGTCCAGTAGGACAGTCTGTTGTAATCCTTGGTGCGGTCGCGCGGATGGGTCCACAGCCCCGGCGACTGATGCGCCACGCAATTCATGGCAAAGGCGTTGAGCCGGATTTGCTTTGTCATTGTCGAAACCTTGAGCGCCGCTTCGATTGCTGCCCGGTCAGATGCGGGCGTCCCTGCATCAACTTGTTGCGACTTCCCTCGTTTTGGCAAGGCCCATTCGCATTTGGTGCCCTTCCGGTCGTGATCCGATCCCGATAGGTTGCGCCTCTCCAGAGCATGATCCGGATGTGCAACACGGCTGTCCGGCGGGATCATGCCAAGAGGCGACCGGACGAAGGAACAATCATGGCGACACGGGCCGACGCAATCGCAACGGTGCGAGAGCATTTTCAATCGGGACAGTTCGTGCAGGAGCTCGACCGCAGGGTCGGCTACCAGACCGAGAGCCTGAATGCCGACAAGGCCGATGCGCTGCGCGCCTATCTGGTCGAGAATCTTCAGCCGGCCTTCGCCGAGCTCGATTTCAAGACCCGGCTGATCGAATCGCCGACCGGCCGCGGGCCCTATCTGATCGCCGACTACCAGGAAGATGCGGCGCGGCCGACTGTGCTGACCTATGGTCACGGCGACGTCGTCGACGGCATGGTCGGCGAATGGCGCGACGGGCTCAATCCCTGGCAGACCACGGTCAAGGGCGATCGTGTCTATGGCCGCGGCACTGCCGACAACAAGGGTCAGCACTCGATCAACATGGCCGCGCTGCGCGCGGTGAAGCAGGCGCGCGGCGGCAAGCTCGGCTTCAACGCCAAATTCATCATCGAGACCGGCGAGGAGATCGGCTCGCCCGATCTGCGCGAGGTCTGCGAGGCGCATCGCGAGGAGCTGAAGGCCGATCTGTTCATTGCCTCCGACGGGCCGCGGCTGTCGGCGGAGCGGCCGACCATCTTCCTCGGCTGCCGCGGCGGCAACCGCATCCATCTCGACGTTAACTTACGCGATGGCGGCAATCATTCCGGCAATTGGGGCGGCGTGCTGGCCAATCCCGCCACGATCCTGGTCAATGCGATCGCGAGCCTGGTCGACGGCAAGGGCCGCATGAAGCTCGAGATCCTCAAACCCCCGCCGATCTCCAACCGCGTCCGCGCCGCGCTCGCCGACGTCAAGGTCGAGCCGACGGCGGACGAACCTCAGCTCGCGGAGGATTGGGGCGAGGAGGGCCTGACCGCGGCCGAGCGGCTCTATGCCTGGAACACGCTGGAAGTGCTGGCGATGTCGTCGGGCAATATCGACAAACCGGCCAATGCCATTCCCGGCAAGGCGAACGCGGTGCTGCAGCTCCGTTTCGTGGTCGGCACGAGATATCTCGAAGTGATCGATGGGGTGCGCGACTATCTGCACAACAACGGTTTCCCGATGGTCGAGGTCTCCGGCGCGCAGCGCTTTGGCGCCTCGCGCACCGACATGGACAGCCCGTGGATCGACTGGGCGGCCAACTCGATCCGCACCACCACCGGCAAGGCGCCGGCGGTGCTGCCGAACTTCGGCGGCTCGCTGCCGAACGACGTGTTCTCCGAAGGTCTCGGCCTGCCGACGATCTGGGTGCCGCATTCCTATCCGGGCTGCTCGCAGCATGCCCCCGACGAGCACATCCTGCTGCCGGTGACCGAGGAGGCGCTGACCATCATGGCCGGCCTGTTCTGGGATCTCGGCGAGACGCCGCGCAAGGGTTGATGGGCGGCGCGCATTTTCCCCGTCATCCTGAGGAGCGGCGTCAGCCGCGTCTCGAAGGATCGACGGCCACCAGCGGGGCCGTGCATCCTTTGAGGCTCGCAAGAGCTCGCACCTCCAGCGACAAAGGCGAAGCCTTTGCGCGGGGATGACGCAGATTTCGTGCCACGAAATTCAATTGTCGCTGATGCTGCACAGCAGCGTAGATAGTCGAAATCAAAGTTTCATCTGACGAAAGTATACGATGTCCGGCGAGCGTCATCCGTTTTAGGATGACGCTTCGCCGGACGCGTTCCATTGGTCGTGTCCGGTTCAGAATTCGGATTGAGGGCAAGGAAGGCCAGGGCATGAACGCCTCCACGACTGCGACCGCACGGACCAGCCGCAAGAGGCCACCGCCGGAGCCGGGCCAACCCGACAAGTTCAACGCGATCCAGAAGGTCTGCGCGATCCTGCGCGTGCTGGCGCAGCGCTCGCCGCTGCGGCTCACTGATATCGCCGACACCACCTCGCTGAACAAGGCGACCGCGCTACGCATCCTCAACTCGCTGATCGAGGAAGGTTTTGTCTCCAGGGTCGCCGGCGCCAAGACCTATGAGCTCGGTCAGGAGGCGCGGGTGATGGCGGTCGGCGCGCGCCGTTCGGTCGACATCGCCGAGCTGGCGCAGCCGAGCCTGTTGCGGCTGTCCGAGCGCTCCGCCGACACGGCGCTGTTGTCGGTGCGCTCCGGCGTCGAGGCGCTTTATCTGGCGCGCTCGGTCGGCAGCCATCCGCTGCAGCCGAATTATCTGCAGATCGGCAGCCGCCGTTCGCTCGGCGTCGGTGCCGGCGCGCTCGCGCTGCTGGTCTGGCTGCCGGACGCCGAGATCGAGGCCGTGATCGAGGTGATCGTGCCGCGGCTGGCGAAATCGCCGCGCATTACCCCAAAGTTCCTGCGCGAGCGGATCGCCGTGGCGCGCAAGGCCGGCCACACCGTGCTGATCGACGCCGCATTCCCGGGCATGGGCGGCGTCGGCGTCCCCGTCCGCGACGATGCCGGCGAGGTGGTCGCCGCGCTCTCGATTGGCGCCGCATCCGACCGCATCCGCCGCCGCGAGGGCGAACTCGCCGACATGCTGAAGAAGGAAGCCCAAGTGCTGGCCCGCGCGATGGCCCAGGCGCCGAAGAACGGGCGTGTGGTGAAGGCGGGTTAAGCTGGCGCCGCCGCTCTGCTTCGCCTCTGCCCGCGCGTCAAGCAAACCCGCGCACGGTCGGCGTCGCGCCCTCTAAGGATGACGGAATTGGTTTACTCAGCTTGCTCAGTGTCATCACCCGCGCATGCGGGTGATCCAGTATTCCAGAGACGGTCGTGCTTGAGCCGATAGGCCGCGGCGTACTGGGTCGCCCGGTCGAGCCGGGCGACGACAGCAGTGGATGAGGACAAAACTTCACATCCTCTCAGGAACACAAGCGGTTCAGTCGAGGCGATGCAGCCGGCCGCCGGTCGTCGGCAGGTGGACCACGACGGCGCCGACCAGCGGATTTTCCAGCTGGATCGACACCCGCTGCGGGTCCTGCGCGACCAGTCTGCCCGCGATCGGCGGCGAATTGGCGTCGTTGATCTGGTAGCTCACGGGTGCGCCGCCAACGGCCGCGGAGACCGGAGCTTCGCGGGCTATTCTGAGCGCGTCGTCCTTGCCGATGTCATGGCGTATGCCGTGTCCGATCGCGCGCATTCTCGCCTCCCAGGCGCGCAGGCCCGGATGCTGGTCCAGCAACGCTGTCGTCCGTCCCTTGCCCCAGCGGATGAACGCGACATTGTGGAAGACTTCAAGATCGGCTGCACTCGGCTGCTCGCCCGCCAGAAAGGCATTGCCGTTCTCCAGCTGCATCTCCAGCAGCCGCAAGTGCCGATGCAGCGCGTCGGTCAAGCCGGGTATTGCCGCGCGGAACGCTTCGGGATCGAACGGCCGGCCCCGCAGGGCCGAGCGGTCGGCGATGAAGGCCTCGCTGACATCCCAATCTCCTGAGAACAGCAGGCCCACGACGGTCGGAAACAGCTTCTCGTCCGCCCACAGACGATAGGTCTCCGCGGTGGCTCGGCCGCATGCAAAGATCGACGGAGCGGGAAAGCGGCGCTCGATCTCGTCCAGAATGAGTTCGCTGTCGCAATAGACGTCGCTGCCGATCTGCAGCACCGGGATGCGGCGGTATCCTCCAGTCAGCGCGATCAGTTCCGGCTTGGGCATGATCGACGGCTGGTTGCAGGCCCACCAGGTGAGGCCCTTGAGGCCGAGCGCGCCGCGGATTTTTTCGGAGTACGGCGAGATGTCGTATTGGTGAAGAATCAGTGCGTTTTGATCGGCCGTCATGACCTGCTCTCTTTCGGCCTGGTTGCGGCCTGGGCGAAGTGCGCGCCCTTCTCGCGGAGAGCGATCCTGATCGTCTGTGCGAGCGGCGAAAGCGGATGCTGATACAGGATCATTTTGTGGGGCCGTGCGGGGCACAGCCATCCTACGCTGCTCAGGTCACGGCGAACAAGGCGTGCGGGGAGGGCGCGGAGGTCCGCGCCATGGACTCGCAAGCCGCGTTTGGTCAAGCGAATAATCCAGGGAACCCAAGGGCATCGGTGCCTTGCGGGATCGCGCGCTTGCCGTCATCATGGCGGCGCCCCGCTGCAGGAACGCCGCCCGACAGATGACGCTATCGCCTGACGCCAATGCACCTTCGCTGGTCTCGCGCGGCCGGCTGCTCGATTGCGATTGCCTGATCGGGCCGATGGCGCGGCCGTTTCATGCTGCGATCCGCGGCGGCCGCATCGTCGAGCTCACGCCGTCGCCGCTCCTGATGCGCTCGTGGCGCTTCTCCTATCGTGCGACGCCGCAGGCCTGGGCTGCGCATTGGCAGGCCGAGCCGAAACCCGGCTGGCACGATCTGCTGGCGCTGACCAAGCGCGGCGAGGCGGTGCTGGAAGGCGATCTGCATCCCTTCATCGCGCATCTGCAATATTTCAAGGACCTGCTGGCGCTGCCGCGGCAGCATTTTGCGGCGGCCGCCTCATGAACGGTCATATCGAGCCGATGGTCGGCCGCTACGTTCACGTCGAGATCGGCGGCGAACTGCACCGGATCTATTTCGAGGAGAACGGCAAGGGCATTCCGCTGGTCTGCCTGCACACCGCGGGCGCCGACGCGCGGCAGTGGCGGCATCTGCTCGCGGACGCGCAATTTGCCGAAAATTTCCGCATCATTGCCTTCGATATGCCCTGGCATGGCAAGTCGAATCCGCCGATGAGCTGGACCGGCGATGATGAATACCAGCTCACCACGGCGCGCTACACCGAGACCATCCGCGCCTTCTGCCGTGCGCTGCGGCTGGAGAAGCCCGTCGTGATGGGCTGCTCGATCGGCGGCCGCATCGTGCTCAACCTCGCGATCGAGCATGCCGCCGAATTCCGCGCCCTGATCGGGCTCGAGGCCGCCGATTTCCAGGCGCCGTGGTATGATACGAACTGGCTCAACCGCCCGGACGTTCACGGCGGCGAAGTCTGCGCCGCGCTGGTGTCGGGGCTGATTGCCCCGCAGAGCCCGCAGCCTGCGCGGATGGAAACGCTGTGGGCCTACAAGCAGGGCGGCCCCGGCGTGTTCAAGGGCGACCTGTATTTCTACCGTGTCGATGGCGACCTGCGCGGTCGGGTCGCGTCAATCGATACTAAAGTATGCAACCTGTACCTGCTCACGGGCGAGTATGATTTCTCCTGCACGCCTGAGGACACGAGGCGGACGGCAGCGGCAATAGGGGGCGCCAGCGTTACGATCATGGAGAAGCTCGGTCATTTTCCGATGAGCGAGAATCCCGAACAGTTTCGCCGCTATATCGCACCCGTCCTCGCCGACATTCTCATGCAGTAAATCGATCGTTTCCACGCAAGGAGTAGACGTATGACATCCAAATATCTCATCGGCTTCGCGCTCGCCGCCGCGCTTGGCGCGAGCCAGGCGCAGGCCCAGGAGCTGACCGGAACGCTGAAGAACATCAAGGACACCGGCGCGATCACGCTCGGCTACCGCGATTCCTCGATCCCGTTCTCCTATCTCGACGACAACCAGAAGCCGGTCGGCTACGCCATGGACATCTGCTACAAGATCGTCGATGCGGTGAAGAAGGAGCTGAAGCTCGACAAGCTCGAGGTCAAGCTCAACCCGGTGACCTCGGCGACGCGCATTCCGCTGATGGCCAACGGCACCGTCGACCTCGAATGCGGCTCGACCACCAACAATGCCGAGCGGCAGAAGCAGGTCTCCTTCACCAACTCGCACTTCCTGACCGCGAGCCGCTACGTCACCAAGAAGGCGAGCAAGATTAATTCGATCGACGACCTCAAGGGCAAGACGGTGGTCTCGACCGCCGGCACCACCAACATCAAGCAGCTCACCGAGGCCAACCTCGCGCGCGGGCTGAGCGTCAACATCATCCCGGCCAAGGATCATGCCGAGGCCTTCCTGATGGTCGAGACCGATCGCGCCGCGGCCTTCGTGATGGACGACATCCTGCTCGCGAGCCTGGTCGCCGGCTCGAAGTCGCCGGACGACTACGTCATCTCCAGGGACGCGTTCTCCAAGCCGGAGCCCTACGGCATCATGCTGCGCAAGGATGACGCGCCGTTCAAGAAGGTCGTCGATGCCGCCACCGCCGCGCTCTACACCAGCGCCGAGGGTGAGAAGATCTACGCCAAGTGGTTCAACCAGAAGATCCCGCCGAAGGGCCTGAACCTCAACGTGCCGCTCGGGCCGGAGCTGAAGAAGCAGTTCACCAAGCCGTCGGACTCACCCGATCCGGATGCGTATCTGGTCAACTGATCATACGCTGCGTTTGACCCGTCGCCTCTCGGCGGCGGGTCCTGAGAGTTAAGTATGTCCGGCCATTTTTTGGAGGAGAATGGCCGGACATTTGCATAGTCGCCAAGCGCGACGTAGACGCCGCGCGTGACGTCGGCGTAATGCGTGATTGGCGCGGGAGCGCGGGGGACCTGTGAACTACAATTGGAACTGGCACATCTTTCTCGAGCCGAACCCGATGGGGACCGGCACCTATCTCGACATGTTGCTGGCGGGACTGGTGGTCACCATCAAGGTATCGGTGCTCGCCTGGATCATCGCGCTGGTGTTCGGCTCCGTGGTCGGCGTGCTGCGCACGTTGCCGTCGAAGACGGCGTCGTGGATCGGCTTCTGCTGGGTCGAGTTCTTCCGCAACATGCCGCTGCTGGTGCAGCTGTTCCTGTGGTTCTTCGTGCTGCCTGAACTTTTGCCGAGGGCTGCCGGGCTCTGGATGAAGCAGCTGCCGAATGCGCCGTTCTGGACCGCCGCGATCGGCGTCGGCTTCTTCATGTCGGCGCGCGTTGCAGTGCAATTGCAGGCCGGCATCGGCTCGCTGCCGCGTGGCCAGAAGCAGGCTGCAACCGCGCTGGGTCTCACCACGCTGCAGACCTATCGCTACGTGCTGCTGCCGATGGCGTTCCGCATCATCCTGCCGCCGCTGACCTCCGAATTCCTCAACACCATCAAGAACAGCGCGGTCGCCATCACCATCGGCCTGATCGAGCTGACCGGCCAGGCCCGTTCGATGCAGGAATTTTCCTTCCAGGTATTCGAGGCCTTCACGGCGGCCACCGTGCTCTATCTTCTCCTCAATTTCGTCGTGGTGACCGCGATGCGCTACCTCGAGCGCTACGTCGCGATCCCCGGCTACATCGCGGGGAAATGACGATGCTCGGCAGTTTCGATTTCGACGTCATCCGCCGATCATTGCCCTATCTGTTCCTCGAGGGAATGCGCTTCACGCTGACCCTGACGGCGCTTGCCGCGTTCGGCGGCCTCGTGTTCGGCACCCTGATCGCCCTGATGCGATTGTCAGGCTACAAGGTGCTCGGGCGCATCGCCGGCTTCTATGTCGACTTCATTCGCTCGCTGCCGCTGGTGCTGGTGATCTTCTGGTTCTACTTCCTGGTCCCCTATATCGGGCAGTGGGTGACCGGTGCGTCGCGGCCTATCACGGTCGGCGCGTTCGCCTCGTCGCTGATCACCTTCATCATCTTCGAGGCAGCCTATTTCTCCGAGATCATGCGCGCCGGCATCCAGTCGATCTCGCGCGGCCAGCCGGCCGCCGCCAACGCGCTCGGCCTGACCTACAGCCAGACCATGCGCTACGTCGTGCTGCCGCAGGCGTTCCGCAACATGCTGCCGGTGCTGCTGACGCAGACCATCGTGCTGTTCCAGGACACCTCGCTGGTCTACGTGCTGTCGATCCCGGATTTCCTCGGCGCCGCCAGCAAGGTTGCGCAGCGCGACGGCCGTCTGGTCGAAATGTACCTGTTCGCCGCGCTGGTCTACTTCGTCGTTTCCTGTGTCGCGTCCTTCTTCGTCCGCCGCCTGCAGGCGCGTATTGCCATTGTTCGCTGAACAAACAAGTTGAGCCATCATGATCGAGATCAATCACGTCAACAAATGGTACGGGCCGAGCTTCCAGGCGCTGAAGGACTGCACCACCAGCGTCGCCAAGGGCGAGGTGGTGGTGGTCTGCGGCCCGTCCGGTTCGGGCAAGTCGACCCTGATCAAATGCGTCAACGCGCTGGAGCCGATCCAGGGCGGCGACATCATCCTCGACGGCATCAAGGTCAACGACCCCAAGACCGATTTGCCGAAGCTGCGCTCGCGCGTCGGCATGGTGTTCCAGCACTTCGAGCTGTTTCCGCATTTGCGGATCCTCGACAATCTCTGCCTCGCGCAGGAGAAGGTGCTGGGCCGCAAGCATGACGATGCCGTGGTCACCGGCATGAAGCTGCTCGATCGCGTCGGGCTGAAGGATCACGCCAAGAAATTCCCCGCCGAATTGTCCGGCGGCCAGCAGCAGCGCGTCGCGATCGCGCGCGCGCTTGCGATGAACCCGATCGCCATGCTGTTCGACGAGCCGACCTCGGCGCTCGATCCGGAGATGATCAGCGAAGTGCTCGACGTGATGGTCGACCTCGCCCGCGAGGGCATGACCATGATGGTCGTGACCCACGAAATGGGGTTTGCCAACAAGGTCGCCGACCGCGTCATCTTCATGGACCGCGGCGAGATCGTCGAGGATGCCAAGAAGGTCGACTTCTTCGGCAAGCCCCGCAGCGACCGCGCGCAGAAGTTCTTGTCGAAGATCTTGCAGCATTAGGGTTGAGGCGCCGGCCCTTTCCACTCCGTCATTCCCCGGTGTGCAATTGCGCACCTGTTGGCGCGAGCCCGGAAGCCATACTCACGATCGTGGTTACGGATTCCGGGCCTGCGCCCTGGCGGGCGCATCCCGGAATGACGGAGAGAGGGTTTATCCCCGTTAACAATTTGCGTATACGAAGGCCTGAAACCTAGTCCGTCGTCCGCAGGAGAACTCGCGTGGAAAAGATCGCTTACGTCAACGGCTCGTTCGTGCCGCATTCCGAGGCCAAGGTCTCGGTGTTCGACCGCGGATTCCTGTTTGCCGACGGCATCTACGAGGTGGCCGCGGTGCTCGAGGGCAAGCTGATCGACAACGCCTCGCATCTGGCGCGGCTCAAGCGTTCGGTCGGCGAGATCCAGCTCGCGCTGCCGGAGACGCTGGAGCGGATCGAGGCGATCCAGAAGGAGCTCGTTGCGCGCAACAACCTCGTCAACGGCATGGTCTATCTCGAGGTCACCCGCGGCGCAGACAAGGGACGCGACTTCCCGTTCCCAAAGGCCGACGTCAAGCCGACGCTGGTGATGTTCACCTCGGAAAAGGACATCATCAACGCGCCTTCGGCCAGGGCCGGCATCAACGTCATCACGGTGCCTGACATCCGCTGGGAGCGGCGCGACATCAAGAGCGTGGCGCTGCTGGCGCAGGTGCTGGCCAAGCAGGCAGCGGCTGCGGCCGGCGCCGGCGAGGCCTGGATGATCGAGGACGGCAAGGTCACCGAGGGCGGCTCATCCTCGTCCTTCATCGTCACCCAGGACGACGTCATCGTGACCCGGCAGAACGGCAACGAGATCCTGCCTGGCTGCACCCGCAAGGCGGTGGTCAAACTCGCCGAGGAGCGCCAGCTCCGCATCGAGGAACGTGCCTTCACGGTCGAGGAAGCGCTCGCCGCCAAGGAAGCCTTCATCACCAGCGCTTCGGTGTTCGTGCAAGGCGTGGTCGCGATCGACGGCAAGAAGGTCGGCACCGGCAAGGTCGGCCCGATCACCGACCGCCTGCGCGAGATCTATGTCGACTTCGCCAGGGCGACGGCGGTTTGATCCGTCATTGCCGGGCTTGAACCCGGCAATCCATCGCGCTTCGAGTGATGGCTTGCTGCTAGCGCAAAGGCCAAACCCGTCACCCTGAGGTGGCCGCTTCTTCAGCGGCCCTCGAAGGGTCGACGGCCACCGGCGGGGCCGTGCATCCTTCGAGGCTCGCAAGAGCTCGCACCTCCAGCGACAACGGCGACGCCGTTGCGCGGGGATGACGCAGAAGGGTTGCGGCCGCCCCTTACGCCGCGACCTTCACCTTCACCGGGTGCACCGCGCGGAAGCCGATCGCGATCCGGTTCCAGGCGTTGATGGCGCCGATCAGCGTGGTCAGGTTGACGAGCTCGCTGTCCGAGAACTGCGCGCGCACCGCTTCATAGTCGGCGTCGGGCGCGTGCGTTTCCGATACCAGCGTCAGCGCTTCGGTCCAGGCCAGCGCCGCGCGCTCGCGCTCGGAGTAGAGCGGGGATTCGCGCCAGGCGTTGAGCAGATAGAGCCGCTGCTCGGTCTCGCCGTGCTTGCGGGCGTCCTCGGTGTGCATGTTGATGCAGTAGGCGCAGCCGTTGATCTGCGATGCGCGGGTCTTGACCAGTTCGATCAGCGATTGCTCGAGACCGCTCGCGGTGATCTGGGTCTCTACCGCGACCAGCGCTTTGATCGTCTCGGGTGCGGCCTGGTAGAAATTCATGCGGGGCTTCATGGTCGTTCTCCTTGGTTGGGGTTGGGGGTAAAGGCCAGAGCGTTTTCGAGCGAAGGGTACCGGTTCGCGTGAAGAAAACGCGTCAAACAAGAATCTAGTGTGCACCGCCGCCAGCAAGCTGGCCCGGCTTCTTCAGGAAGAGTGTCGCAGCCAGCGCTATGATCAGCGCCACGCCGAGCAGATAGAAGGTGTCGCTGAAGGCGAGGATGTAGGCCTGCTTCTGCACGACGTTGCCGATCGCGGCGATGGCGCGGTGGGCGGCGGCGGCCTGATCGGCGACGCCGTGATTCATGAAATACTGCGTCATCTGCTCGATCCGGGTGCGGGTGGCCTGCTCCAGCACCGAGACGGACTGCATCAGCACATTGGAGTGATACTGCTCGCGCTTGGTCAAGAGCGTCTGCAGCACCGCGATGCCGACGGCGCCGCCGAGGTTCCGCATCATGTTGAACAGAGCGGAGGCGGAACCGGCGTTCTCCATCTCGATGCCCGCGGTCGCAACCGCCGACAGTGGAGCCATCACCAGGGCCTGGCCGATGGCGCGGACCACGTTGGGCCAGAACAGCTGATCGGTCGCGTAATCGTTGGTCATGAAGATGTTCATGAAGTTGGAGCCGGCGAAGACCGCAAAGCCGATGCCGATGATGATGCGGGGGTCGAAGCGCTGCATCAGCCGCGGCACCAGCGGGATCAGCAGCAGTTGCGGCAGGCCGGTCCAGGCCAGCACCATGCCGATCTGCTCGGCGTTGTAGCCCTGGATGCGCGCCAGATACTGCGGCAGGATGAACACCGAGCCGTACAGCGCGATGCCGAGCAGGAAGTTGGCCAGCATGCCGAAGCCGAAATTGCGGCGAGCGAGCAGGCGCAGATTGAGCAGCGGCTTCTCGACGGTGAATTCGACGATCAGGAACGCGACCAGCGCGACCGCGGCGATCACCGACAGGCGGACGATGAAGGGCGAGCCGAACCAGTCGTCCTTGTTGCCTTCTTCCAGCACGGTCTGCAGCGCGGCAAGGCCGATCGCCATGGTGATGATGCCGAGCCAGTCGCCCTGGCGGATCAGCGACAGCTTCATCGGGCTCGGATCGAGCGAGACGTACAGCATCCCGATCATCACGGCGCCAGGCACCAGATTGACATAGAAGATGTACTGCCAGCCCCAGTTCTCGGTCAGATAGCCGCCGATGGTCGGGCCGATCGCCGGCGCAAACGTCGCCGACAGCGCGAACAGCGCCAGCCCGATCGGCTGCTTGGCCTTCGGCAGCAGCGTGATGATCAGCGTGAACGCCATCGGGATCAGCACGCCGCCGGTAAAGCCCTGGATGGCGCGCAGCGCGATCATCTGCGGCAGGTCCTGCGCCAGCGCGCACGCCGCCGAGAACACCAGGAACAGGAACGCGTTGGTGAGCAGATAGATGCGCACCGAAAACACCTGCGCGAGCCAGCCGGAGAGCGGGATCACCACGATCTCGGCGATCAGGTACGAGGTCGAGATCCAGCCGCCGTCGTCGATCCCGGCGCCGATCGCGCCCTGCACGTCGGCGAGCGAGGCGTTGACGATCTGGATGTTGAGCACCGCCATGAACGCCCCGAGCGTGGCGCCGATCACCGCGATCCAGGTTTTCGTGGGGATCGATGGCACAGCCGGCGTTGCGGGGGCGGTGAGGGTAGCAGCGTCGGCTGCATTGGCGGTGGGCTGGAGCGCGGTCATCGGAGTCTTTCCTGCTTGCCCACGCAAGATGTATTAGGCGGCCGGTTTCGATAATCCGGGAAAGACTGGAAGGATTGTCCGGCCGAAGTTGATAATCGAGTGCTGTTTGCTGCGACGCGACGTTGCGGGTCGTCTGCGAGGTGCTGATGTAAGGTGAACACGGCCTGTCAGGCTCCCTCTCCCGCTTGCGGGCAGGGGAATCGCATATGGATTTTTCTTGTGTTGAGGCTGAATAGGGATTCTTGAGGGAGGCAGTTTTTCGAAGGAGAAACGGCCATCTGCCTGGAAACCTGTTTTGGATCGGTTCCCGACCCCCGAGCCGGAAACGCGACGCATCGGTTGGGCGACCTGATCGTGATGATGGTCGCCGCGAGCCTGTGCGGGGCCGCGACAGCAACCGAATTTGCGTTGTTCGCGGAGACCCGCAGGGCTGTGCTGTCTCGCCTGATCGATTACGACGTGGCCCCCAGCCACGATACTTTCTCGCGGCTTTTGCGGCTGCTGGATCCGCGGGCGTTCGAGCAGGCTTTTGCGTCGTTTGCCGCGGGTTTTGCCCGGGCGCTCGGCGAATCCAGCGGCACGACTGTGGCCACGCCAGACGAGGTGGTCGCGCTCGACGGCAAGGCCTTGCGGCGCGCCTATGAACAAGGCCAGCAGGCCTATCCGCCGCTGACGGTCTCGGCCTTCGCCACGCAAACCCGGCTTTGCCTTGCGGCCGCGTCGCCGACGGCGGCCGAGAACGAGATTGAGGCCGCCCTGAAGGTGATCGCGCTGATTGATCTGACTGACAAGATCGTCACGGCCGACGCGCTGCATTGCCATCGCCGGATGGCCGAGGCGGTCGTCGAACAGAATGCGGACTATGTGCTGGCGCTGAAAGGCAACCGTGGTCACTGGCACAAGGAAGCCGAGAGCCTGCTGGCACGAGCGCCCTCGCCACCGGTTGTCGAGCAGACGGAACGCGGTCATGGCCGCGACGAATGGCGGAAAGCTGAGGTGGTGCCGGTCGAGACCGCGCTGATGCCCGGCCATGCCGCCATCATCCGGATCACTTCCCGGCGTGATCGGTCCGAGCCGCTGACGCGCTTGTTCATGACCTCGCGCGTGTTCTCGCCGCAGCAGGCCCTCGACATCACGCGAGCCCATTGGCAGGTCGAGAACGGCCTGCACTGGATGCTTGATGTTCATCTCGCCGAGGATATGAACCGAGCTCGCAAGGACCACGCACCTGCCAACATCGCCATCCTCAAGCGAATCGCAAAAAATATCCTGCAGATGACCGACCCGCCGAAGGTCCCTATCAGCCACCGCATCAAAAAATGCGCATGGAACGACGACTACCTCCTCAAAGCCCTGGCCCATATGCGATAGCCCTGTCGCTTGCGGGGGAGGGTTGGGGGTGGGGGCTCTCTCCGCGAGTCACGCCGCGGAGAGAGCCCCCACCCGCATCGCATCTGCGATGCAATGCGGCCTCCCCCGCAAGCGGGAGAGGCGAAGAGCGTTCGCGGACAGCAAAGCGCGATCGATCCAATGGATCGATCGCGTGTTGACTTTCGAAGAAGCGATAATTCCTACCCGCCACTCGGCCGCGTCACTGATGCCAGTCGCCGCTTCTCCTCGCGCTCGGCCAGCACGGTCGCCTTGGTGTTGACGGTCGGGATCGCCGACATGCCGGGGCGCAGCAGGCCGGTGAGGCTGCGGTCGTCGAGCACGATCTTGACCGGGACGCGCTGCACGATCTTGGTGAAATTGCCGGTGGCGTTATCGGGCGGCAACAGCGCGAATTCGAGACCGCTGGCCGGCGACAGGCTGTCGACATGGCCCTTCAGCGTGGTGCCGTGGAAGCTATCGACGGTGAGCTCGACCGGCTGGCCGCTGCGCACATTGGTGAGCTGCGTCTCCTTGAAATTGGCGACCACATAGACCGCATCGAGCGGCACCACCGCCATCAGCTGGGTGCCGGCCTGGACATATTGCCCGACCCGGAGCGTGCGGGCACCGACCGTGCCGTCGACCGGCGCGGTGATTTTCGTGTAGGACAGGTTGAGCTCGGCCTGCTGCTCGACGGCACGGGCGCGGTCGGCCTGCGCAACAGCCTGGGCCCGCTGCGTGGTCAACACGTCGACCTTGCGCTGCGCCGCCGACAGCCCCGACTTGGCGTGCTGCAACTGCGCGGTGTTGGCGCGCAGCGCCGCGTCGGTCTGCTGCGCACGCTGAATGGTGCCGGAGCCGGACTTCATCAGCCCGTCGTAGCGGGTCTGTTCTTCCTGCGCGAATTTCAGATTGGCCTCGGCAGCTTCGACATCGGCGGTGCTCTGGTCGATGACCGGCTGCTGCAGTTCGAGCTGGGCATCGAGGTTACGCACCGAGGCCTCCGCGGCGTCGACATCGGCCTTGGCCTGGCCGAGCGCCGTGCGGTAGTCGCGATCATCGATCTGGGCCAGCAGTTGGCCGGCCTTCACCGGCTGGTTGTCGGTGACCAGCACGCGGGCGATGTAGCCCGACACTTTCGGCGCGATGATGGTGGAGTCCGCCTTCACATAGGCGTCGTCGGTCGATTGGAGGTAGCGGCCGGTGGTGAGGTAGTCGTAGCCGAAGTCGGCGGCGGCGATGATGCCCAGTCCCGCGGCGAGGCCGAGCGCCACCCGCTTGATCGCCTTGCGGGACGGGCGAAGACCAATTTTAGCTGATTCGTCAGGGATATAGGTCGTGGTCGACATGGCGTCCTCCTGGTCGAAATCTGCGTCCTTCCAGAAAGGGCGCCTGCTAGGCCCCTTAGATGCAATATCCTCCCGGCTGTGATAATCCCGATAAAACTGGAAGCATTATCAAGCCATCGCTGATAATCCGGACCTCTCATGGATCGCCTGACCAGCCTGACCGCCTTCGTCCGGGTCGTGGATTCCGGCGGCTTTTCCGCGGCCGGCCGCAAGCTCAACATGTCCACCACCATGGTGAGCAACCACGTGCAGTCGCTGGAGGACCGGCTCGGCGCACGGCTGCTCAACCGCACCACGCGCAAGGTCAGCCTCACCGAAATCGGCCAGGCCTATTATGACCGCTGCGTCCAGATCCTCGCCGATATCGAGCAGGCCGATGAAGTCGCCAGTGCGCAGCAATCGATCCCGCGCGGCACGCTGCGCATCTTCACCAACACCCATCTGGTGCAGTTCCTGTCGCCGGCGGTGGCCGAGTTCCTCGCGAGCTATCCCGAGGTCAAGGTCGACCTCACGATCGGCGAGCGCAACGCCGATCTGATCGACGAGAATTACGATCTCGCGGTGCAGATGATCCAGCCGCCGGACTCCAGCCTGATCGTGCGCACCATCGCGACCTGGCGCCACGTGCTGTGCTGTTCGCACAGCTATATCGAACAGCACGGCAAGCCCGAGCAGCTCACCGATCTCTCCGCGCGCAACTGCATGCGCCACGCCAACTATCCCTACGGCGATGATTGGCACTTCACCGACCGCAAAGGCACGCCGGCCGAGGTGCGGGTTTCCGGCAATCTGATCTCCAACAGCGGCGAGACGCTGAAGCTTGCGGCGCTGGCCGGCGTCGGCGTGTTCCTCGCGGCCGGCTTCCTGGTGCGCGACGAGCTGGAGTCGGGCGAGTTGGTGCGGCTGTTGCCGGAGTACCGGCCGGTCGAGCTGACCATGAACGCAGTCTATCCGCACCGCCATCACCTCTCGGCCAAGGTCCGCACCTTCATCGACCTCCTGGTGCACCACGCCACCGAGCAGCAGAAGCTGATCAATCCGTATTCGTGAGCGCGATGGTAGACAGGCTTGCGCGCTTTTTCACCGTCATCCTGAGGAGCCGCGTAGCGGCGTCTCGAAGGATGCACGGCCCGGCTGGTGGCCGTCGACCCTTCGAGACGCGCGCAAGGGCGCGCTCCTCAGGGTGACGGGACTGGCAGCGCTCTTCCGCTCGTCATGACCGCCCGGCACTCCACGCATGGCGTTCGCGTGTATGAAGAGAACACCGCCTGCTGCCGGGGCCTGCCATGCCGCTTCGTTTCCTCACATCGATTCTGTTCGCGATCGCAGCAAATGCATTGTTGCAAGCGCCGGCACTCGCCGCCTATCCCGATCACATCATCAAAATCGTGGTGCCGTTCGCGCCGGGCGGCGGCACCGATGTCGTGGCGCGCACGCTGGCGCAGGAGATGCAGAATGATCTCGGCGTTACCGTGATCATCGAGAACAAGCCGGGGGCGGGCACCATCATCGGCACCCAGAGCGTCGCGGCGAGCCCGGCCGATGGCTACACGCTGCTGATGGCGACCTTCGCCAACGCCGTCAATCCGAGCCTTTACCGCAAGCTGCCCTATGACGCGCACAAGGACTTTGCGCCCGTTGCGCTCGTGGCGCGCTCGTTCAACGTCGTGGTGGTCAATCCGGCTTCGCCGATCAAATCGATCGCTGACCTGATCGCGGCCGCAAAGGCCGATCCGGAAAAGCTGTCCTACGGGACTTATGGCACCGGCACCTCGGCGCATCTCGCCGGTGAATTGTTCAAGCACATGGCGTCCGTCAATCTCACCACCGTCCCCTACAAGGGCGCGGCGCCTGCCATCACCGATTTGATGGGCGGCCAGATCCAGGTGATGTTCACCACGGTCGCAAGCTGCGCGTCGCTGGTCGAGGCCGGGCAGCTGCGTGCGATCGGAGTCACTTCGGCCGAGCGTTCGGCCTCGTTCCCGCAACTGCCGACGGTCTCGGAAGCCGGCGTATCCGGCTACGCCGCGGAATCCTGGTACGGCCTTTACGCACCTGCAAACACGCCGCCTGAGATCATCGACCGCCTCAACAAGTCCGCGGCCAAGGCCGTGCAGGCGGAGGCCTTCACGAAGCTCAGCGTCAATGAGGGCCTCGTAATGGTGGCCCAGCCTCCGGCCGAACTCGACCGCTATTTTGCCGGCGAAGAGGCGCGCTGGCGCAAGGTGATCCAGGACGCCGGCATCAAGGCCGAATAGGCCAGCCCCCTTGTGGGGGAGGGGTGAGGGGTGGCCACAGGCGAGATGTCGATACGCGCATCGCCGCCACAACATCATCGCGCGTCGCCGACCGACGCAGTGCCGGCCTTGTTCAAGACGTCGGGCTCGGCGCGCTCTTGCTCAAAATCATGGTCGCCGTGCTCGCGACCATCGTGGTCGGCCTGATATCACCCGCCAAGCGCAGCGCGGCCGCCTGAGCCGTCGCCGGCATCTGGTGAGATGGCGACAAGTCGCGCGGTCAGCCGCGCGACTTCCGCCTTGGTCTTGTCGATCGCGGCGTCCTTCACCGGTCCATAGCCGCGGATCTCCATCGGCGCCTTTGCAATTGCGACGAGATCGGGCAGGCGGGTGTTGTCGAGATTGCCGAGCACCGTATCGATCAGCGTCTCATACCAGCCGATCAGCGCGCGCTCGGCGTGGCGCTCGGCGGTGTAGCCGAACACGTCGAACGCCGTGCCGCGCAGCCCCTTGAGCCGCGCCAGCAACCGCAGCGGCGTCTGTATCCATTGCCCAAACGCACGCTTGCGCGGCCGTCCGCGCGCATCGTGCCCGGAGGCGAGGAATGGCGGCGCCAGATGGTACTGCACGCGATAGTCGCCATCGAATTCGCGCTTGAGCTCGTCGAGGAAGCCCGTCTGCATATGCAGCCGCGCCACCTCGTACTCGTCCTTGTACGCCATCAGCTTGAACAGCGAGCGGGCCACGGCGTCGGTGAGGCTCTCGCTGTTCAGCGCCGCCTCGGCGCGACGGACGCGATCGATCGTCGCGCGATAGCGCGCGGCGTACGCCTCGTCCTGGTAATCGCGCAGGAAATCGGCGCGCCGTGCGATCATCTGGTCGAGCGTCTCGGGCGCGTTGGCGTCGGCATTCTCGGCCTTCGGCAAGAAATCCGGGTCGGCAAAGGCGAGCCGGCCCCAGGCCAGCGCCTGCTTGTTGCGCTCGACCGTGACGCCGTTGAGCTCGATCGCGCGCGTCAGTGCGTCGAGCGAGACCGGCACCAGGCCTTGCTGCCAGGCAAAGCCGAGCATCATGATGTTGGCGTAGACGCTGTCGCCGAGCAGCCGCTCGGCCAGCGCATTGGCGTCGATCGCGGTGAGGTTTCCGGCGCCGATCACCCGTTCGATGGCGCGTAGCCGCACCGGCGAGGCGAGGTCGGCGTCGCGAAAGCGCACCACATCGCCGGTCGGCATCTCGGCCAGATTGACCGCCGCGCGCATGCCCCTGCGATAGGTGCCGGAGGCTTTTGCGGATGAGCTGACCACGAGGTCGCAGCCGATCAGCGCGTCCGCCGCGCCCTGGTCGATCCGCACCTGGTGCAGCGCCTCGGGCGCCGCGGCAAGCCGCAGATAGCTCAGCACGGGGCCGAACTTCTGCGCGAAGCCGGTGAAGTCGAGCACCGAGACGCCGCGGCCCTCGAGATGCGCGGCCATCGCGATCAGCGCGCCGACCGTGATGACGCCGGTGCCGCCGACGCCGGTGACCAGCAGATCGTAGGGCTTGTCGAGCGGCGCAAGCTCCGGCGCCGCCAGCGCCGCGGCGCGCGCCAGCGGATCGATCGCGCTTGCGCCCTTCGCGCGCCGCTTGCCGCCTTCGATGGTGACAAAGCTCGGGCAGAAGCCGTTGAGACAGGAAAAGTCCTTGTTGCAGGTCGAGAGGTTGATCTTGCGCTTGCGGCCGAACGGCGTCTGCTTGGGTTCGACGCTGAGGCAGTTGGATTCCACCGAGCAGTCGCCGCAGCCCTCGCAGACGAGGTCGTTGATGACGGCGAAACGCGCGGGATCCGTGATCGTCCCGCGCTTGCGTCGCCGCCGCTTCTCGGTGGCGCAGGTCTGCTGATAGATCAGCACGGTGACGCCTTTGATCGCACGCAGCTCGCGCTGCACGGCGTCCATCTCCTCGCGCGGATGGATGGTGACGCCTGAGGGCAAATCCGCCAGCGAGAACTGCGTGGGGTTGTCGGACACCAGCGCGATCCGCGCAACGCCTTCGGCGCGGACGCTGTGCGCGATGGCGTGCACGCTGACCGGACCGTCGACCGGCTGGCCGCCGGTCATCGCCACCGCGTCGTTGAACAGGATCTTGTAGGTGATGTTGGCGTTGGCCGCGATCGCCTGCCGGATCGCCATCGAGCCCGAGTGATAGTAGGTGCCTTCGCCGAGATTCTGGAATACATGGCTGTTGCCGGTGAATCTCGACGATGCCGTCCAGTTGACGCCTTCGCCGCCCATCTGAATCAGCGACGAGGTCTCGCGGTCCATCCAGCTAGCCATGAAATGGCAGCCGATGCCGGCCAAGGCCTTCGATCCTTCGGGCACCTTGGTCGACGTATTGTGCGGGCAGCCCGAGCAGAAATACGGTGTGCGCGTCGCGCCCGGGACTGCGATCGTGCGCTCCCGTTCGGGTGCGAGCGCGGCGACGCGGCGGGCGAGTTGCAGCTCCGGGAATATCGGATCGAGCCGCCGCGCCAGTACGTCGGCCAGCATCAGCGGCGACAACTCGCCGATCCAGGAGATCAGCCGCGCGCCGTTTTCGTCATGCTTGCCGACCATGCGCTCCGGCTTGGAGCCTGGATAGTCATAGAAATATTCCTTGAACTGGCTCTCGATAATGCCGCGCTTCTCCTCGACCACGAGTATCTCGCGCTTGCCCTTCACGAACTCCATCGCGTCATGCAGCGCCAGCGGCCACACCATGCCGACCTTGTAGATGTCGATGCCGAAGCGGCGGCAAGCGGGCTCGTCCAGTCCCACCAGCCGCAGCGCCTCCATCAGATCGAGATGCGCCTTGCCGGTCGTGACGATGCCGTAGGTCGCGTCCTTGATGTCGTAGATGCGGCGGTCGATCGGATTGGCTTTTGCGAAGGCGTAGACTGCGTGCTTCTTCGCTTCCAGCCTCTCCTCGATCTGCGGGCCCGGCAGATCGGGCCAGCGATAATGCAGGCCGCCGGGCGGCGGCACGAACTCCGGCTGCGCGAAGACGCGCGGCGGCGCAAGCTCCACCGAGGCACCGGATTCCACGATCTCCGAGATCGCCTTGAAGCCGACCCACATCCCGGAGAACCGGCTCAGCGCGTAGCCATATTCGCCGAACGCGAGATATTCGCTCACATCGGCCGGATGCAGCGTCGGCATGAACCAGCTCATGAAGGCGACGTCGGATTGATGCGGCATCGAGGACGACACGCAGCCATGATCGTCGCCGGCGATAACAAGCACGCCGCCATGCGGCGACGAGCCGTAGGCATTGCCGTGCTTCAGCGCATCGCCGGAGCGATCGACGCCGGGGCCCTTGCCGTACCACAGCCCGAACACGCCATCGACCTCGCGATCCCGTTGCGTTTCGACCTGCTGCGAGCCGAGCACGGCGGTGGCCGCGAGGTCCTCGTTGACCGCGGGCAGGAATTCGATGCGGCTCTGCTTCAGCCGCTCGCCGATCTTCCACAATTCGAGATCGACGCCGCCGAGCGGCGAGCCGCGATAGCCGGAGATGAAGCCCGCGGTGTTGAGGCCTGCGGCGCGGTCGCGCCTGATCTGGTCGAGCGCGATGCGGACGATCGCCTGCGTGCCGGTGAGGAAGACGCGGCCGCGTTCACGGCTGTAGCGCTCGGAGAGCTGGTAGGCGTCGAGCAGCGGCATCTGGCCCATGACTGAGCCTCCTGGAATCGCAATGTCTGATCCGACAACGCTATGCCCGGATGCCTGGTAGGTCTTACCTATCTATTCTCCACGAAGCTTCATTATGGTAGATTAATCCAATATAGATTTAATTATGGTAGTATATACCGAAATGAGAAGGGCGCATGGTTGAAGAGCAAGACGAAAAAATCCTCGCCGAGCTGCAAAAGGACGGCCGCGCCACCAACCAGCAGCTTGCGGAGACCGTCGGCATGTCGACCTCGGCGTGCTGGCGCCGGGTCCGCGCGCTTGAGGAGTCCGGCGTCATCTCCGGCTACTCCGCGCTGGTCGCGCGCCAGCAGGCGGGCTTTGCGACCTCGGCGATCCTGCACGTGTCGCTGGAGCGGCACGACGTCAAATTCGTCGACGAGTTCGTCGCGCGGGTGATGCAGCGCCGCGAGGTGCTGGAATGCTTCGCGACCACGGGCGATGCCGACTATCATTTGCGCGTCGTCGTGCGCGACATGGACGCCTACAATAGATTCCTGGACGAGTTCATGTTCCGCATCCCCGGCATCCGCCACGTCCGCACCAACGTGATCCTGAAGGAGATCAAGACCGGCGTCGCGTTGCCGTTTTGATGGAAGAGCCGTCGTGACGACGACCGAGCCGCAGGCTTAACTTTTCGTTCCGTCACCCTGAGGAGGCCGCGTAGCGGCCGTCTCGAAGGGCGAACGGCCACCAGCCGGGCCGTGCATCCTTCGAGACGCGGCTGACGCCGCTCCTCAGGATGACGGTCCAGGTAGAGCGACTTGTCCGCCGTAGCTCGAAGAGCGAAGGCGGAAGCGAAACCCATCATCGTGCCGCGGATGAGTTGACGGGTGTCGCATCGCTCGATCCATCCCGCGCCATTTCCGATGCACCCCTCGCCAAGATCATGAAAACCATGACGTGGCTGACCAGCAGCAGCGGCACGTAGAGCGCCGGAATATAGATGCCGGCGCCGAACAGGCCGGGATCGCCGATCTTCACGCCCATATAAGTAGGCGTTGAGAAGATCCAGCGTGCCCCAGACGTTGAAGATCCAGACCATCGGAATGGCAATCGACCAGCGCCAGGACAGTGCGGCCATGGCAAGCAGCGCGAGCGCGGCAGCGATGAGATCGCCCCAGCCGACCTGGCCGGCGAAATCCGCACTCAACTGCGGCGACACGAAGCCTGTTACCATGAAGTTCATGCCTAAAAACCTGAACGCATGGAAAGCCGCGAGAAGTCTCAACGCGTCATAACGCGGCATCGCGCGGAGCGCAGGCCAGACATAAATGATGGCGACCACAGCACTGGTCAGGAAGGCGCCGGCGACGCTGAGGACGAATGGCAGGTTGAAGCTGGGGGGCACGGTCGGTTCCTGGGTGATTGTCGATCCGGTTCGGTTGGCTTGCGTTCGAGACCTTGACGTTCAAGGCTTGGCCAACAGCAGGCGGAGCGGCAGCAGCGGGCCGACCGCGATGTAGTCGTGGTCCATCAGATCCTGCTTGGCGAGCGGCAGGCCCTCCATGATCGCGTGCGCCTCGGCGGCATCCTTGGCATCGAGCAAGAAGACGACGCCGCGCCCGTCGGATTTCGCATACCATTCGCGGACCTTGCCATTGAGATAGAGCTGCACGGTCTGGCGGATTTCGTCGGGCATCACGGCCATCACCTGTTCGCGGGTGACGCCCGGCTTGACGGTGAGGATGACCATCACGCCGGTGGTGATGGTGGAGGTGGCCTGTGCCTGGGCAAGGGAAGGAGCGGTCATGGAGGTTAAGCCTGTCAAAGTGAGGGTGAGGGCGAGGAGGGTGTGACGGAATGCTTTCATCGGTCGCATGTCTCCGTTCACGACGGAGTCGTGATGTGGAATGGAGCAGCGCGCGTCGCGGTGCGGCTGCTTGTGGCTCCGATGTACGACCGCTTTCCGTGTGCGACTATTCGCGATAATGTTGACGGGCCATGAAGCAGAACTTCACAGTCCGGCACGGTGCTCTCGACGGGGTCGAGGCGTTCCTGGCCGTCGCGCAGCACCGCAGCTTTCGTCGCGCCGCCGCCGAGCTCGGGGTGACGCCGTCGGCGATCAGTCAGGCGGTGCGCGCGCTCGAGGCGCGGGTCGGCGCCGTGCTCTTCATCCGCACCACCCGCAGCGTCGGCCTGACCGAAGCCGGCGAACGATTTCTGACGCGCGCGCGGCCTGCCTTCGAGGAGCTGGTCGCCGCGAGCGGGGCCGCGCGTGAGCTTGGGCAGAAGCCGGCCGGGCTGTTGCGTCTCACCGTGCCGCGCTCGGTGGTGCCAATCCTGCTGGAGCCGCTGATCGCCTCATTCTGCAAGGCGTATCCCGAAATCGAGGTCGAGCTCGCCGCCAGCGAGGAACTGGTCGATCTCGCCGCCGGAGGGTTCGATGCCGGCATCCGGATGGGCCAGTTCATCAACCCGGACATGGTCGCGGTGCGGCTGACCAAGCCGTTCCCTTTTGCCATCGTCGGCAGTCCGGACTATCTCGCGCGCCGCGGCCGGCCCAGGCGTCCGGACGATTTGCGCGAGCACACCTGCCTGCGGCTGCGGCGATCGAACGGCGGGCTGGCGCCATGGTCGCTGAACGACCAGGGGCGTTCGATCGAGCTGGCCGTATCGGGATCCTTCATCGGCCATGATTTCCCGACGCTGGTCGGCGCAGCCATCGAAGGTGTGGGGCTGGCGCAAGTGCCGGCACCGCTGGTCACCGCCGCCGTCAAGGCGAAGAAGCTGGTCCGCGTGCTGGAGCCGTTCGCGCCGACAACGCCGGGCGTGTTCCTCTACTATCCCGGCCACCGCCAGATCATGCCGAAGCTGCGGGCCTTTATCGATCACGTGAAGAGCCGGCCAAGGGCTACGCGCTAGCCCAAATGTAGGAAGGGTGGAGCGCAGCGATACCCATCATCGTGCCGCGGATTCGAAATTGATGGGTTCGCTTCCGCCTTCGTTCTTCGAGCTACGGCGGACAAGTCGCTCGACCCGTCCTACGCCGCTGGAATGGCGACAAGCCTACGCGCGCTTCTGAGGATGCCAGTCGGGCACCGTCTTGATCATGTGCCAGACCAGCAGGTCGAGAGCGCGGGTCATGCCCTCTCGCGACCTGGTGTTGGTGAACGCCGACCAGCAGAAATCGCCGCTGGTTCGCACCGAGATCGTCGTCGTTCCGTCCAGCAGGCCACTGTGCCACCAATTGTTGTTCGCTGTGATGAACAGGCCCTTGGCATAGCGCGGGTTGATGGCGCTGGGGGTGCTCATGACGCGGAGGCTGTCGTCGGTCAGCAACTGCTCGGTGTCCTTGAAGCCGTCGATATGGACGAACAGAGTCGTCAAATCGCCCGGCGTCGCAATCCAGCCACCGTGAGAATCCATCCGGGCGACGTTCATCCGGTAGGGATCGCCGCCGGTCTGGCTGTAATATCTGACCTCGTTGCTTGCCCGCTCACTCAGCGTATTGCCGGCAATCTGCATCTCGGCGATGCCGCATCGCTTCAGCACGGAGTCCTTGATGTATTGCTCGTAGCTCTGGTCGCTCAGCTTCTCGATCACGCGTCCGAGGATGCAATAGCCGAAGTTCGAATAGGCATAGGACTCGCCTGGAGGGTTGGTGAGCGGCATATGCTCCAGCGTCCAGTTGATCAGCTCGCGATGTTTCATGTCCTGGTTCATGAACATCGGGTCGCGAAACTGGTTTCCCCAGGTCCCGGTGGTGTGGGTCAAGAGATGCTCGATCGTGATCTGCTCGACAAGCGAGCGAGACGAGCCTGACGGCATCAAGCTTTGCAGGGTGGGCGTCGTCGGGTAGTCCTTGCCGAGAATGGAGTCTGCGCCGAACACAAAATCGCCGAGCCGCAATTTGCCGGCTTCGACCAGGGTGAAGATCCCGGTCGAGGTCACCGGCTTCGAGATGCTCGCGATCCGGAAGCGGTGTTGCGGCGTCAATGCTTCACCGGTCTCCCGATTCGCAACGCCGAACGCCTCCACATAGACGGGCTTTCCCTTGATTGCGACAGCGATGGAAAGACCGGGGACGTCGTACTCCTTCATGAAGCCGGTGGCCAGGCCAGCCATCTGCTGGCGCTGCTCCGATGTCGGAAGTTCGGCGGGCTGCTCGGCAAGCGCCGGCGACGGGCCGTACGCGATCCCCGCGGCGGAGAGTAACGAGCCCTGAAGCAACGTTCGGCGTGAAAGTGGCATGGTTGCCTGTCCTGTGCAGAGAACGGGTGGCCGCACCGTATTGCGGTTGTCCTGCGTCTGTCACATCACGAAAAGCGGCTATGTGACTACGTCACGATGGCCCGACGGGCAACTCGGCAAAGGCTGTCGAGAATGTGGACGTGTGACTCACAAGCGACCACACACAGTGTCGTCCCGGGCAAGCGAAGCGCGACCCGGGACCCATAACCACCGATGGTCATCGTTGCGCGATGCTGGGGCCGCAGCTCGCTTCAACAACGCGACCCTGTGGTTATGGGTCCCGGCTTTCGCCGGGACGACGAGATGGAGGGAGGCGCGCACTTGGGCTCTACCACCGTCACCCTGAGGAGGCCGCGAAGCGGCCGTCTCGAAGGGTCGACGGCCACCAGCGGGGCCGTGCATCCTTCGAGGCTCGCTTCGCGAGCACCTCAGGATGACGGGACTGATAGCTGCGCAACGACGGTGCTTGAGAGCAAGGCCGGTGCCTCACACCTTCTCCTTCACGAACCTGTTGCGCAATGTCCCGATCCCGGTGATGTCGATCTCGACCACGTCACCGTCCCTGAGGTCCGGCGAGGCGCCGTCGGTGCCCATCCAGATCACGTCGCCGGGCGACAGCGTAAAGTATTTCGTCAGTTCGACCAGGAAGGGGACGATGCCGAAGATCATGTCGTTGGTGTGGAAGCGGCCGGTCTCCTTGCCGTTGACGCGGATTATGGTCTCCATGCGGTCGAGATCGACGTCGGTCTCGATCCAAGGGCCCATCGGCTTGAAGGTGTCGGCGTTCTTGGACCGCCACAGCCCGCGATCGGCCTTCTGCCAGCTGCGCTCGGAGACGTCGTTGCCGATGGTGTAGCCGAACACGCAGTCCATCGCATTGGCTTCGGTCAGATGCTTGGCTTTCTTACCGATCACGACCACGAGCTCGCCCTCGTAGTGGATCTTCTCGGTCGCACTTGCGGGGATCACGACATTCTCGTCATGGGCGATCAGCGCGTTCTGCGCGCGATAGCCGATCTCGGGACGATCAGGCACGTTCGGCACCGTGCCGGCCTTGTCGGCGGCTTCCTTGAGGTGCTTCAGATAGTTCAGCCCGACGCAGTAGAAGGTGCGCGGGATCAGCGGCAGCTCGATCTTGACGTCCTTCAAAGCGTGGGTCTTCGACGTCCTGCTCCATTCACCGAACGGATCGCCGTTGACGGTGATGACGGTGTCGCCTTCGACGAGGCCCCAAGACGTAGTACCCGGGGTGGTGCCTGCGGCGGTGAACTTCAGCCAACGCATGATGATGTCCTTCTATTCTGCGGCGGCTTGCGCGCGCATCTTCCAGGCGCCGGCGGCGGGGCGCTTGAGCCCGAGATTCTCGCGCAGCGTCGTGCCGGCGTAATCCTTGTGGAACAGGCCGCGCTTCTGCAGCTCGGGCACAACGTGGTCGACGAAGTCGGCATAGGAGCCCGGCACATAGCTCGCCGCGACCACGAAGCCGTCGCAGCCGCGGCCGACGAACATTTCTTCCAGCCGGTCGGCGATCTCCTTCGGACCGCCGACGATGGCATCCTGCACCTGGGCGCGGCCGGAGAAGGTGATGAAGTCGCGGGTTGAGGGATTGCTCTTGCCGGAGGCGCGCAGCACGCCGTCGCGCATGCCGATCATGCCTTGCATGCCCTGCAGCTCTTCTGTCGTCAGCGGCTCGTCGATCGGCTTGGCGCCAAAATCGAAATTGAGCGCTTCGGCGAGCAGCGACAGCGCGTCGATCTCGAGCGGCAGCTTCTGGATCACGGCCATGCGATCCTCGGCTTCGGCCTTGGTGGCGCCGGCGATCGGCGTGATCAAATTGCAGAGGAACATCTGGTCCGGATCGCGCCCGGCCTTGACGGCCTCGCCCCTGATTGCATCGTAGCCCTGCTTGGCGCTGGCGAGGTTGCGCGATGCGGTGAAGATCACCTCGCCCCAGCGCCCGGCAAAGCGCTGGCCGCGGCCGGAGGCGCCCGCCTGGATCACGACGGGGTGGCCCTGCGGCGAGCGCGGCACCGTGAACGGACCGCGCGAGGCGAAGAACGCGCCCTTGTGGTCGAGCCGCTTCACCTTGGTCGGATCGGCAAAGCGGCCGCTTGTCTTGTCGATGACCAGCGCACCGTCTTCCCAGGAATCCCAGTGGCCGAGCACCACCTCCATGAATTCGTCGGCGCGATCGTAGCGGTGATCGTGCTCGAGATGCTGCGCCTTGCCCATGTTGAGCGCTTCGCCGTCATTGACCGAGGTCACCACGTTCCAGGCAGCGCGGCCGTTCGTCATCAGATCGAGCGTGGCGAAGCGGCGGGCGACGTCGAACGGCTCGAAATAGGTGGTGGAGGCGGTCGAGGCGAGGCCGAGCTTGGTCGTGACCATGCCCATCGTGGTCAGCACCACGATCGGGTCCATCTTCACGCAGCGGATGCCGTATTCGACGGTGTGGGCGTGATCATTGTTGTAGCGGTCGGGCATCGCCAGGCGATCGTCGAAGAACGCCATGTGGAACTTGCCGCGCTCCAGGATGCGCGCGATCTCCTGATAGTAATCCGCCGACATCGAATCGTCGCGCGACTCCGGGTGGCGCCAGGAGCCCGGCAGATTGGTGCAGTTCTGCGCCTGCAGGAAGCCAACCAGCGCCATTTGCCGTGTCATGTCGTTCTCCTGTGGCCCGACGTGTCAGCGCAGGTCGAGTTCTTCGGTGAGTTTGTAATCGGTGGCGAGCGCCTTCAGCTTCTCCCAGGTCGCGTCCTCGATCTCGATGCCGTTCTTGCGCCGCTCCAATTCGCGCAGGTGCTCGATCTCGCCCGGATAGAACACGCCGCGGCTTCCTTCCGACGGCGGGGTCGATTTCAGATAGCGGGCGAAGTCGGCGACTTCTTTCCTGAAGTCCTTGAGCGGGCGGAACGCGGCGACGTTGAACACCGCCATGAAGCAGCCGTCATTGTGCCGGCCGGTCGGTTCGACGCCGAAGCCGAGGCCGGTCAGCAGGCCGCACAGCACCTCGACCATCGCGGCGAGGCCCGAGCCCTTGTAGCCCTCGGTGCCGCCGAGCGGCAGCAGCGCGCCGCCCTTGCGGTAATCCTTGGGATCAGTGGTGTCGCGGCCGTCGGCGTCGATAATCCACCCCTTCGGGATGGTCTCGCCGCGCGCCACCGCGAGCTGGATCTTGCCGGCGGCGACCGCCGAGGTCGCCATATCCAGATAGAACGGCGCCTCGAGATCGGACGGCACCGCGATCGACAGCGGGTTGGTGCCGAGCCGGGCCTCGCGGCCGCCGAACGGGGCGACATGCTTCGGCGAGCGGCCGGAATCGGCGGCGGCGATCCCGATCATGCCTTCGCGCATCGCCATCAGCGGATAATGCGCGAGCCGTCCGACATGGCTCTGCCGGAACACGGTGCAGGCCGCGACATTGGCGGTCTTCGCCTTGTTGATGGTCATCTCCATCGCCTTGGCGTTGACGTGGAAGCCGAACCCCCAATGGCCGTCGATCACGGTCGTGGTCGGCGTCTCCTGCACGACGGTCCATTTGGCGCCGGGGACGATGTGGCCGGCCTTGATGCGGTCGATATAGGTCGGGATCGCGATCACGCCGTGGGAATCGTGGCCGGCCAGATTGGCGTTGACGCAGCCGGAGGCGACCGCGCTGGCCTCCTCCTCCGATGCGCCGGCGCCCCTGAGCAGCGCCGCGCCGATGCGCGTGAGACGGTCGGCCTGGACGATCGGCATGGGGCTTTCCTCGCGGTCTGCCCGCGTGATGCGCGGGTCTTGCTTGCTGTTGTCGCCGTCATGCTGTCAAAGCGCGGCTTACCGAGCAAGGCCAGAAAATCCGGTCCGCCATACCGGGAGCAGGGTGCTCGCAGGCGTGATTTCACCGAATGGAACGGGCGCGGTCGCGATGCGGAATTTGACGGCTCCGACGGCCCGGGCCGGGCAGCCATCCGCGCCTCGCGGCCCTCCGCCTCAGCCTGGTACACAGAGGTCCGTATTATCCCTGAAAACGGCTTGGCGCGTTCGTCAGCCGTTTACTTTGTCGCGCAACTTGCCGGATACGCTAACCACCACTTAGGCCTCTCGCGGGCAATGTTCCTCGCCGGATTGGAGGGGTTGGCCCCGGGGCCTTCAGGGAACGTGCAGTCGAGCATCGGGCGTACATTCGCGGCGTTGAGCGCCACCAACGAAGCGATCCTGTACGCGAAATCACCAGAACAATTGTACGGACAGGTCTGCGAAGCCGCGTTCACGAGCGGGGGCTTCCTGGCTGCGACCGTGTTTTTGCTGGAGCCGGATACCGGCCTGCTGAGCTTCGCGGCGGGCTACGGCGACGATGTCGCGCGTCTGCGCAGCATCACGATTTCCACGCTCGCCAACGCGCCGGAAGGGGAAGGCGTCGCCGGGCGGGCATTCCGCGATCAGAGCGCCTGCGTCAGCAACGACTATGTCAACGATGCCCGCTCAGTGGCCTGGCGCAGCGGCGCCGCGGCGGCCGGCGTCGGGGCGGCGGCGGCAATGCCGCTGGTCTGCAATGGACGCAGCGTCGGCGTCTTCATGGTGACGCGGCGGGAGATCAATTCGCTCAGCGAGGAGATCGTCTCGCTGCTGGAGCGCATGGCCGCGAACGTGTCCTACGCGCTCGACAATTTCGACCATGAGGCCTCGCGCAAGAGCGGCGAGCGGGCGATGCGCCGGCTGAACCGCATGTTCGGCGCCATCAGCGCGACCAACGAGGCCATCCTTCGCGCCAAGACCGAGCACGATCTCTATCAGCGGGTCTGCGATGCCGCGGTGTTCAGCGGAAAATCCTTCGCCACGGTGGTGCTGCTGGCCGAACCCGACACGCACTGGCTCGAGCCCGTCGCCGGCACCGGCGAGGCGCTCGAGCTGATCACGCAGACGCGCTTTTCGTCCGATCCCGACAATGTCTACGGCAAAGGCATCTGTGGCGAGGCGTTCCGCACCCACCGGCCGTGCGTCGAGCACGACATTCCGATCTCGGCGAGCGCGCCGCCAACCCGCGGCAGCGGCCTGATGGCCTGCGTCGCGCTGCCGCTCACCCGGTTCGGCAAGAGCGTCGGCGTCCTGATCTTCTTTACCGGCAATTCCTGGGCGCGCGACCCGGAGATCATCACGCTGCTGGCCGGGATCGCCGAGAACGTCTCGGTCGCGCTCGACAATTTCGGCCGCGCCACCGAGAAGGCCAGGGCCGATGCCGAGCGCGAGCGGCTGTCGCGGATGTTCGCGGCGCTGAGCGCGACCAACGAGGCGATCATGCGTGCGAGGTCGCGACTCGAGATGTTCGAGCTGGTCTGCGCGGCGGCGGCGCATGGCGGCGGGTTCAATTCCACCAGCATCCTGATCGCGAAACCCGGCGACGATTACCTGGAGATGATGGCGGTCGCGGGACCGACCGCGGAGAATGCGCGTCGCCTCAACGTCTCGCGCAGCGAGGCGCAGCCCGAAGGGCGCGGCGTCTGCGGCAGGGCGTACCGTTCCCGGCGCGCCTGCATCAACAATGATTTCCTGGGCGACGTCGCCAACAACCCGTTCCGCGACGTCATCGACCGCGAGGATGCGCGATCCGGCGCGGCATTTCCGTTAATCGTCGACGATGAGCCGGTCGGCGTGATGCTGTTCATCTCCGCCAAGCGCAACACCTTCAGTTCCGAATTCGGCGAGCTGTTGCAGCGGCTCGCCGACAACGTCTCCTATGCGCTGGGCAGTTTCGAGCGCGCCGACGAGAAGGCGCGAACCGAGGAGCAGAAGGAGCGGCTGCGGCGGATGTTCGCGGCGCTGAGCGCGACCAACGAAGCGATCATGCGGGCGAAATCCCGCAGCGAGCTGTTCGATCTGGTCTGCGATGCTGCGGCGGTCGGCGGACAATTCATCTCGGCCACCATCAGGCTGGTGCGCCCGGGCGAAGCCTTCCTGGACAATGTGGCGGCCTCCGGCCCCGACCGGGTGCGAGCGCGCGAGGTTCTGCTGTCGGCGGACGCGACCCGTCCGGAAGGACAGACGCTGACCGGCGTTCCGATCCGGACCCGCAGGCCCTGCATCAGCAACGATTATCTCAGCGACTTCGGCCCTGAATCGCACGTCTATCCCGTCGTCCGCGACAGCGGCAGCAAGTCCGGCGCGGCGTTGCCGCTGCTCAAGAACGGCGAGGCGATCGGCGCGCTGGTGTTCCTGTCGAGCGAATTCGGCACGTTCAGCCCCGAGATGATGGCGCTGTTGCAGCGGCTCGCCGAAAACGTGTCGTTTGCGCTGGCCAATTTCGACCGCGCCGACGAGAAGGCGCGGGCCGACGAGCAGAAGGAACGGCTGTCGCGGATGTTCGCGGCGCTGAGCGCGACCAATGAAGCGATCATGCGGGCGAAGTCCCGCGCCGAGCTCTATCAGCTGGTCTGCGAGGCGGCGGCGACCGGCGGCAAGTTCACCTCGACCACCATCGTGCTGGCGCAGCCCGGAAGCGACTATCTCCGGATGGTCGCGATCGCAGGGCCTGCGGCGGAAGGCGCGCGCCAGGTGACGCTCTCGACCAGCGAGGCACATCCCGAGGGGCGCGGCGCCTGCGGCCGGGCGTTCCGCTCCGGCAAGGCCTGCATCATCAACGATTATTTTGCCGATAGCGAGACCGCCGCTTTCCATGAGCGGGCTCGCCTCGACGGAACGCAGTCCGGCGCCTCGTTCCCGCTGATCGTCAGCGGGCGGGTGGTCGGCGTCATGATCTTCGTCGCGATCGAGAAGGACACGTTCACGCCGGAGTTCGCCGAACTGCTGCAGCGCCTCGCCGACAATCTGGCGTTCGCGCTCGAAAGCTTCGATCGCGCCGACGAGAAGCACAAGGCCGACGAGCGCATCGAATATCTCGCCTCGCACGACAGCCTGACCAATCTGCCGAACCGCGAGACGTTCAACGAGATGCTGCGTCACGCGATCTCGGCGGCGGACCGTCATCGCCGGCAGCTTGCGGTGCTGTTCATCGATCTCGACCGCTTCAAGATCATCAACGATTCGCTCGGTCATGACGCCGGCGACATGCTGCTGGTCGCAATCGCCGAGCGGCTGCGTGAATCGCTTCGGACGAGCGACGTGGTGGCGCGGCTCGGCGGTGACGAGTTCGTGGTCATCCTCGAGGAGACCACCGAACGCGGCGACGTCGAGCGCGTTGCCGGCGATCTCCTGGTCTCGCTCAGCCAGCCGCTGCAGCTCAGCGGGCATGAGTGCCACACCACGGCCTCGATCGGGATCGCGATGTATCCCGCCGACGGCTCCGACGTGCAGACGCTGACCAAGAATGCCGACATGGCGATGTATCTCGCCAAGGAGGACGGCAAGAACGGCTTCCGCTTCTTCTCCAACGAGGTCAGGGCGCAGTCGATCGAACGCCTCACGATGGAGAGCGCGCTGCGCCGCGCGCTGGAGCGCGACCAGTTCTCGCTCGAATATCAGCCGAAGATCGACATGGCGAGCGGGCAGATCAGCGGCGTCGAGGCGCTGCTGCGCTGGACCCATCCCGAGCTCGGCAAGGTCTCGCCGGGGCAATTCATTCCGCTCGCCGAGGAAGTCGGGCTGATCGTGCCGATCGGCCGCTGGGTGCTGAAGGAGGCCTGCGCGCAGAACATGGCGTGGCAGCACCGCGGTCTCAAGGCGGTGACCATGGCGGTCAACCTCTCGCCGCGGCAGTTCGGCGACCCGCATCTGCTCGACGACATCGACCAGGCATTGGCGGCGAGCGGCATGCCGCCGTCGCTGCTCCAGCTCGAGGTCACCGAGAGCATGGTGATGCGCAACGTGACGCGCGCGGTGCGCGTGCTCGACGCGATCCAGAATCGCGGCATCCGGCTGGCGATCGACGATTTCGGCACCGGCTATTCGTCGATGTCGTTGATGAAGCAGTTCCCGATCGACACCATCAAGATCGACCGTTCCTTCGTGCGCGATCTGCCCAATGACTCCGAGGACGTCGCGATCGCGCAGGCGATCATCAGCATGGGCAAGGCGCTCGGCATGACCATCGTCGCCGAGGGCGTCGAGACCTCCGAGCAGCAGGAGTTTCTGCGCGCGCACGCCTGCGACGAGATGCAGGGCTTCCTGTTCAGCCGGCCGCTGCCGCCGCGCGATCTCGCCGAGCTCTTGAAGACGTCGCCGGCGCTGGTATCGCCGCCGTTGCAGCCCGCATTGGACGACGCGGCGATGAGCGAGGCCGAGCCGGATCTAGGGCGGAAACGCGCTGTCGTCTGACGGCTGCACCGGCAGGTCGCGGACGTCGGAATCGGTCGAAGCGATCATGCGCGAGAAATCATACGGCCAGGACGGCGTCGCCTGACCGGCCAGCGTCTGGCGCAGTGCCACTGAGGCCTCCGCAAAGCTCGCACCGTCCGCCAGGCGGAACCGGCGGCACCACGCGTCCGGCAGCGGTTCGGCGGCATCGCGCATCTCGAACGCCGGCCCCCACCACCAAGCCGGCGCCGGTGGCCGGTCCGGTTCGGGAATCGCCCGCCAGCGCGCGAACTCGTCGACAATGCGGGCGAATTGCAGCTTGGCGGCGGGATGCATCAAAAGCCCTTCCTCGGGCCGCGATGATAGCACCGCCGCCACCGCGCGCAACGCGGCTACTTCTGTTCCACCTCGGTCGAGGTGGCCGGGCCTTCGCCCATGATCAGCAGCACGGCGTCCTCGTCCTTGGCGCCGTCCCAATGCACCTGCTTGCCGAAATGGGTGACGAAGCTTCCGGCCGGCATCGCCACGGTGCCGTGATCGGGATCGAATTTCGGGCCCGAGCCCACCCACCAGGTGCCCTTGAGCACGACGATGTAGCGATCGTTGGGATGGAAATGCGGATGGCTGAAATGATTGCCCTTGGTCCATTTGGTGTAGACCATGTAGAAACCGGGCTTCGAGGGATCGCCGACCACGACGGCATTCTGCGCGCCGCGCGCATCGGTCGGGCTCCAGGGAATCTGGTCCGGCAGCTTGTAGGTGACGGCGGCCGGATTGAGCTCGGCCGCGGAGCTGACGCTCAGCGTGCCGGCAAGCGCCAGCGGGACTACAAGAGCCAGCGGCATCATCAGGTATCGCCAGGCCCGGTTCGACGCCGTCATTGCATTCTCCCAGATCAGTTTCTCTCGCCCGTCGGGCAACTACCGTGCCCGTATATCGCACGATGCTAGTCGCTCTCACTTGCGCCGGACAAGACGCGTCCGCGCATGTCTGATCTCAAGATTGCGACATCGGGCCGTGACACAACGCAGCTGCAACATGAAAAACGCCATTTACGCCGCTGCAGACGATGATAGGTTGCGCGCCGACCAAAACGGGAGGATGACCTTGAAGAAGCATCTGTCGATACTTGCGGCGGGACTTGTGATCGGTGCGGCCGCACTGCAATTTTCCACCACCGCATCGGGCGATGACGGCTGGGTCACGCTGCTCGACAGCTCCAGGAAGGGCGATTGGGACGAGGTCGGCAAGGCCAATTGGGAAATGAAGGACGGCGCGCTGGTCGCCGACAAGCTCGACGGCAAGGATCTCTCCTATCTCGTCAGCAAGACGCAGTACAAGGACTTCCAGATCCGGGCCGAGTTCTGGACCGACGAGGACGCCAACAGCGGCATCTTCATCCGCTGCGAAGGCAACAAGGTGATCGATTCCAAGGTCTGCTACGAGGTCAACATCTTCGACAAACGGCCGGACCCGACCTACGGCACCGGCGCGATCGTCGATGTCGGCAAGGTCGATCCGATGCCGAAGGCGGCGGGCAAGTGGAACGTCTACGAGATCACGGCACACGGGCCGCATTTCGTGGTGACGCTGAACGGCCAGAAGACTGTCGACGCCCAGGACGCCAAGCACGCCAACGGCTATGTCGCGCTCCAATATGGTTCGGGCGTGGTCAAGTTCCGCAAGGTGCAGATCAAGGCGCTCTGACGGCGCAAAAGTCGAGAGAAGCCCGGCCGCCGTGCGGCCGGGCTTTTGCTTGCGTGCCGTGCGCTATCGCGCGGAGGCGTTCCCGGCCTCGCCTTGCGTGCGCAAATGATGGCCGAGCACGAGCCCGGTCAGGCACAGCAACAGCCCGAGCGCCGGCGGCGCAAACAGGGCTTCTTCCTGGAAGATGCTGTTGACCAGCACGACCATCGTGCCGAACGCGGCGAGCCCCTGGATGAGAATTCCGGAGGACGCGTAGAGGCGCCAGGCCTTCAGCGCCATCGCGAAGAAGAAGCCGAGCGGCACCACGGCGCCGATGCCCATCTGGTAAAGCAGCACGCCGACGGCGCTCTCCACCGCGCCGTCCATCGTGCCGGCCGCCTGCGCGGCGTTCCAGTCGATCGAGAAGTAACCCTCGGAGAGATTGCCGCCGACGCCAAGCCCGCGGCCGATCGGGTTCTGCAGAAAACCATCCCATCCGCCCATGAAGCCGATCACGTGGAAATCGCCGATCTCGAGCCCAATACGGATGGCCGCGATGGCGTACAGCACGAGCCCAACGAGCGCGACGGCCAGGGTGATGGCGGCGCCGAGCAGCCAGGTTGCCGTCCAGGCCAGGCCTACGAAGATGACCAGGATGAGCGCGCCCTTCACGCTGCAGCAGATCAGCAGCGGGATCGCGGCCAGCGCCAGCCAGCGATATCCTACTGCGAACAGGAACAGGATGGAGAAGGCGATCCCGTAGCCGAAGCTGATCGGGCTCATGTTCGGCCCGAAGATGCGCAGCAACGATGAGAGCCCGAGATCCTCGAACAGCGGACTGTTGAGAAAGCTGAAGCGGAAGCGGTCGATCAGATCCACCGGGACATTGCCGGTTGCGCGCATCTGGGCTTCCCAGGATCCGGAGCGGCTCGCCTTCAACTCGTCGAAGTGCCAGAACGTGTAGCCGTTGGTGATATGGAGCCAGAAGTCGCGGAACAGCAGTTCGACATATCCGCAGGCGATCAGCAGCGTGGCGACAGTCACCAGGAACGGCGTGATGCGGATCTCGAACGTTGCTGCCGTGAGCAGCGACAGCTGAAACAGAAACAGCGGCAGCGCGATGTTGCGCAGATAGACCAGTGCCGCATGCGAGTCCTGCACGGCGCCGAGCAGGAAATACGCCGTCACGACCGCGAGGGTAACTAACCCCCATTTCATGATCCGGTCGATCTCCAGCGAATGCTTGCGCTCGCGCAGCGCATAGAGTGCCAGCGTGACCAGCCACATCATCGCGATGACGAGGAAATTGTAGCCCTTGACGAAATCCATCTCCTGCTCGGTCGTCATGTAGGACGACAAAATCGAGACGAACAGATTCTGGAAGAAGATGATGAAGATGGCGATCGACGGCGCATAGGCCGGCGCTGCGAGCACGATGGCGCAGCCGATCAGGCTTTCGACGACGATTGCCAAGCCGGCGTTGGCCGCCTGCAGGATCGGCGCGAACGCGATCGATGCCACGGCGATGCCGAGTGCAGGAACGAGGTCGCCGGCCAACAGCGGCCGCGGGGCTATCTCTGCGCGCACGAGCTCTGACCTAAAATGACCGGACGTCCGGCGTGCCAATTCCGCATCGTCGATCTAGCCGCGCATTGTGTAAGATTAAGTTAACCAAGTGAGCTAGCGCGTTCCGAGCAGCGCCTTCAGCGCCTCGGGGTCAGCCTTGCCGGTGACGGCGTCGGCCAGGCCAAAGCCCTGCATCATCTCCCAATGGGTCCAGCCCCAGCAATGTTGCCGGGCGTAGTCCGTCACGCCGGCGAGCCAGCGCAGACGGCTGTCGCGCGGAGCGCCGGCCTTGAGCACACCGAATTCGTTGATGATGATCGGGCGCGAATATTGCTGCTGCCAGGCGGCTGCAGGCGCGAGCCATTTGTCGATGCCGCGATCGGGAATTGCCCTGTCCAGCACGGCGAGCGCCTTGCGCTTGTCCAGCGCGGCGAGTTGCTCTCGCAACTCTCGAACCTTGGGATCGTCGGCCTGCATCGGATAGGGCAGTCCGGTGATGTCGTGGAGCGGCTCGGCTGGATCCCAATGGGCCTGATGGGTGAACACCATCGGATCGTAGAAGTGGATGGCGTAGACGACGTTCGGATCGTCGAGCGGCGTGAAGCCTGGCAGGGAATCCGCGCGCTGCCAGTTGACCGGCCCGGTGATCAGCGTCGTCTGCGGAAGCAGCCGGCGAATGAATCCGGCGAGCTCCCGGACTTCGCCCTGCCACTGCGCTGCGTCGACATCGGGCTCGTTCAACAGCTCCGCAAAGACGCGATCGGAGGGATAGCGCTGCATGACCCGCGCGAGCCCGGTCCATGCGCTCTTCATTTCGCTCATCGCACCGGGCGGGTCGTCCTTGTGCAGGGTGTTGAAGCGCTCGCCGGAATGCAGGTCGACCGACACGGCATAGCCGAGCGCGAGCAGGGTCTTCAGCGCGACGTCGACGGTGTTCAGACGGCGGTCGATCTCCGCCTTCGCGGCGAAGCGCGGCATGACGAAGTCGGCGGGCACCGGCAGCCGGATATGGGTCATGCCGGCCCTGCGCAGTTGCAGCAGCAGGCTGCGCGCCGGCGCTGACCGCGGATCGGCGATCCAGCCATCGGCGTTGACGCCGCGTGACAGCGCCTTGAGCCGATCCGCCGGGACGCCTTCGATCAAGGCGGGGCAAGCCTGTGCGGCGGCCGACAGCAATATCGAAGCGGCGGCGATGATGGCTGATATCGATGGTCGCGTCATTGACGATCAACTCGCGATCGCTGGTGCAGGAGCGGGGCACAACGTGACGCGGCCGGCGCGTCGCTCAGGCATACTGCTTGTCGTGTTGCGGACCTGCGACGGTGGGCTGCAGTTCGTTGAGAACGACGCCGGCGAGCTTGCTTTCGGCTCCGCCAAGCGCGGCGATGATGTCTTCCATCGACGCGTTGATGTCGCGATCCACCGGCAGCGCGGCGATCAACCCGTCGGCGACCTCGAACAGCCGCCGTTCGTCCGTGCCCCACGGCATGGACGGCCCGTCCAGGACCACGAGGTCATGGCCGCCGGCGGAGCGCGCCTGGGCGATCGCCTTCCGGATCGCTTCGCAGGCCTTGGCGGGATTGTCCTTGATCGCCGGCAGGATCGCGATGCCGTTAGCGGTGTTGACGGCGCGGGACGCCTTGCTGCCGATGGTGAGCCAATCGAGGCGGCTCGGCTTGCTCTGGCCGGGATGCGCGACGCAGTCGGTCAGCGCATGGGCGGCGGTGTCGGCATCGATCAGCAGCACGCGGGCACCGTCGCGCGCGGCGACCAGTGCGATGTTGAGCGCGACGACGCTGCGATCGGGATCGTCGCCCGTGCCGATCACGGCCAGCACGGGGACGGCTTTGGGGGCAATTCCCGCAGCCAGTGCCGCATGGATCTGGCGCATCGTGTTCGAGAACGAGCCGAGTGCCGAACTGGTGCGCAGCGTCGGCCAGCCGAAATGCGTGACGTCGGCGGGATGGTCGCCGGTCAGGATTCCGCCAAGCGTGCGCATGACGTCACTCTCCTGCAACTCGGCGATCAGCGGCTTCTCGATCACGGGCTTGTCGATTGCGACGGCCGCCGGCTGTACCGCGGGCGGTGCCTGCACAGGCGGCTTCACCTTGGCGATGACGGGCTGCCGTTCCGGTGCGGCATCCTGCTTCGGCTGGAGTTTGGGGCGGATCGGATCGGCGCCGGGCGCCAGCTGGCTGGCGGCAACGATCCAGCCTGCGGCGGCGAGCCCGCCGAACATGAAGCCGATCATCGCGAGCAGGCTCATCGCCGGCGGGAAGGTCCGCTGCTGCGGGATCGTGGCATCGCCGATCACGCGCGCGCTGGAGGTGTTGAGGCTCTCCTGCTCCTCGGTCTCGCGCGAGCGCTTGAGGAAGGATTGATACACGTCGCGGCTGGCATCGACATCGCGCTCGAGCTCGCGCAGCCGCACCGACGCCTGGCTCATCTGCACGCTCTGGTGCTTCTGGACATCCAGCGCCTTGTTGAGCGAGGCCTCGTAGTCGCGCGCCCGGGTCAGATCGTTCTTCGCCGACAGCGCGACGCGGTCGATCTCTTCCTTGATGGTCCGTCGCAGATCCTCGACCTGCTGCTCAACCTGGCGCAGCGCCGGATGCCGCGGCCCGAGCTCGCCCTGCAGCTCGGCCTGCCGCTTCTTCACATCCGCATATTGCGAGCGCAGATTGGCGATGGTCGGCGATTGCAGGGCTTCGGGAATCGCGCCCGGGTCCATCGAGCCGCGGCGGCTGGCCTCGATCTGGTCGTACTTGGCCTGGGCATCGAGCGTCAGTGCCCGCGCCGCGGCCAGCCGCTGGTTGCCGACCGATAGCTGCTGGTCGGTGAGCAGATTATCCTGCGAGCCGACGAAATTGTTCTGCGCCTTGTAGGTTGCGAGTGCTTCTTCCGCGTTGCGCAGGCGCTGCTGCAGCTCCTTCAGGCGGCCGGACAGGTCGCGCGTGGCGCGCCGCGCGGCATCGGCCTGCGACTTCTTGGACTCGGTGAGATAGGCCTTGGCGATCGCGTTGGAGAGCATCGCCGCCGTGACCGGGTCGTGCGACCACACGTCGATGTCGACGATGAAGGTGCGATCGGTCTTCTTGACGTTGATATGGCGGTTCAGCGTATCGAGCGTGTTCATCTCGATCTGCTGTTGCTGTTCCGCGGTCTGCCGCGGTTCGATGCCGAACAGGCCGAGCAGCGCCGCGGGCAGGCCCTTGCTTGCGGCGCCGCCGCCGAACTCGGGATCCTCGACCAGGTTGGTGTCGCGGATCACCTGCAGCAGCACATTGTTTGACGTGATCAGGCGCGACTGGCTCTCGACCACCATCGAGAGGCCGGAGACGTCCTGGGCGCGCGGGGTCAGCTCGCGCTCGACCAGCTGCAGCTCGCGCGGGTCGACATAGAGCTGGGCGCCGGCGGTATATTTCGGCGTCAGGCTTTTGCCGATCGCGACCGCGATGCAGGCGCAGAGCAGGGCGACTGAGACGATTACGACCTTGCGCGCCCACAACAGCCGGATCAGCTCGAGCACGTTGAAGCCGGCCGGGATTGCGGCCCGGCGCGGCTCCGGACTGGCCCGGTTGATCGGCTGGTCATAGCTAAGCATCGACCCCAGCTTCCATCTGAATGGCCGCACGCATCGGCTGAGGAGCACTCTTTCGGGCCACGCAACGCGCACGAGACGATGCGGAAAATACGCAACACGAAAAATTAACCATACTCATTCGCCGACTATTCACCAGAAAGGCAAACAAAGGGTTTAAGCGCGGGCGCATCGGAACGCCTCCGCCATCGTCAAGACAGGGACATTGCGCCGCGCCGCGGCTTCCAGCGCGTGGGTCATGAGGTCGGGCGAGCAGCCGTACAGGCTCGGAACGTCGGCGACGTCGTGGCTGTAAAAAATTAACCAGCCGTTCATGTTTGCCGCCTCGGCGAACGCCATGTCGATCCGTTCGCGGGACATCTGGCGGTCGATCAGCGGCATGGCGCGGAGGAATTGCAGATCGACTTCGCCGTTGTTCACGCCCGGCACGATGCTGCGGCAGGTGCGGAATTCGGACTTCAGCTGGTGCTTCCGCGCATAGGAGCCGTAGCCGAACGGGTAGGCGAAGGTCTCGACCGGCATGGTCGGATCAAGTGAATGGAAATAGGTGCGGTTGCGCGCGATCTCCGCGGCCAGCGACGTCTCGTCGAGATCGCAGGCGCGGCGGTGTGAGAAGGTGTGACAACCGATCTCGTGGCCGCGGCGATGCAGCGAGACGACATCGTCGGCGCTGCCGCTGCTCCAGTCCGGCGCGTCGAGCCCGACCAATCCGCCCGACACGTAGAATGTGCCGCGGGCGCCGTAGGACTCCAGAATGTCGGCGCCGAACGTCGCCGCGCTCTTTGGCAGATCGTCAAAGGTGAAGGTCACCATCGGCGTCGCATTGCTCAGGCGGAAACGCTCGACCTGCACATGCATCGCCAGCCGGTGGCTGACCTTGACCCTGGCTTCCGACCACAGCGCGTTCATGACCCAAGCTTCCGCAGGATCACGTGATAGTCGCCGTGCCGGACGTCGATCCTGCCCGGCAGCAATGCATTTATCGCCTTCGCTGCCGCGTCGATCACGGCGGCCAGAACAGGCTTGCGCCGGCGCATCTCGGGATAGCGCGGGCTCTCGTATTTCTTCCGGTAGATGACCTGCAGCCCGCGGTCGGCGACGAACGCTTCGAGATTGGTCAGCGTCACCATCGGATGGAAATGGGTCGGGAACGGCGCCTCGCCCGGTAGCCCGGCATTCTTCTCGCCGCGGATGGTGCGGTAGAACCAGACATGAAACCAGTGCGGGGAGTATTTCGTGACGATGCCCGACAGCGACTTCGGGTTCGGTGCGCCCATCAGCAACAGCCCGTTCGGCTTCAGCGCCTCGCAGAATCCGCTCAGCACGGCCGCCACATCCGGAATGTGCTCGATGACGTTGTAGCAGATGATCAGGTCGAATCGCTCAGGCCGGAAGCGATAGGTCTGGATGTCGCCCAGGACGGCTTCTTGCGCATAGCTGTTGTTGCGGATCTGATCGGCATCGATGTCGACGACGGTCACATGCGCACGGCGCAGCACGCCGAGCGGCAAATAGCTGGTCGAGCCGCCGCCGGCTTCGTAGATCGACAGCGGCCCGGCCGGCAGCCGGGCTTCGAGGATGCTGTGAACCGTAAGCAGGCTCTGCTTGGCCTCGCCGGGCGGCAGCGCGAGCAGCGATTCCGGATGGATCTCAGCGGGAACCGGCACCGAGAGCTCGGTGCGTGCGGCAAGACGTGTAGCAAGCGCAAGGGATTTGGTCATCGGCTCACCCGACATTGCTGTTTGCGAATTTGGTACGGAACATGGCGAGGCCCTGCTTCAGCCGGCCGCGCAGGCGCGCGATGTCGAACAGCCAGCAGAGCGCGGCGTAGACGGCGAACCCCGCGCCGATCAGCACGATGCTGGCGGGCAGATCGGCGAGATGCAACGCGCGGTCGAGCGCACCCACGGTGAGCGCCATCGCGAGTGCGGCGATGACGATCAAAGCGAGGCGGCCGAGCGGGATTGGTATCCGGAAAGCGAAGCGGCTCAGGATCAGGGCACAGGCAAAGCCGGTGATGTCGGCGCCGAGCCGCGCCCAGGCCGCGCCGATCGTGCCGTCAAGGCTGACCAGCAGATAGGACAGGATCACATTCGCCGCGATGATCGAGGCGGTGTTGATCAGATAGAAGGAATTGCGCCCCGACAGCAGGAAGCTCGCATGCAGATATTGCTGCGTCAGCACCTGGAACAGCACGGCGATTGCGATGATCGGCATGATCTCGCCCGCGATCGCGCGGAAGTCGACGCCGAGGATGATGTTGGCGACATGCGGGGCGATCAGCGCGAAGCCGAGACAGGCCGGCAGCGTGACGCCAGTGAGCAGTTCGAGGCAGTCGGCGAGGTGGCTCCTGACCGCGGCGTCGCCTTGCCGTGCCTGGATCTGCACGGCCATCGGGAAGAACGCCGCGGCCATGCTCATCGCCGGCATCATCAGGGTCTGGCGCACCAGGTCGAGCGCCGCGACATATTTGCCGGCGTCGGCCGCGCCGATCAGGTTGGCGATCATGAAGCGGTCGGTCACGCTCGAGATCGCAAGCAACGTCAGCGACACGGTCAGTGGCAGGCCGGCGCGGGCCAGCGATTGCAGGTCGGCGCGGTCGAAGTTCAGGGCCGTGCCGCGCCATGCGCGGCGCGACTGCACGAGCACGGCCAGGAGATAGGCCGAGGCGGCCGCAAGCAGCAGCAGGAAGCCGCTCGGGCTGACCGTTGCGGCTACGACGCCGAAGCCGAGCAGGGCGCCGGCGCGGACCAGCGTCGCCTTCATCACCGAAAGCGCCTGCAGCCGGGCGCGCAGCAGATCCTGCGTCAGCTCGAACAGGCCGATCGCGATTGCGAGAACGACGGCTGCCAGCGCGGCAGTCGCATCGAGGCCGACCAGACGCGCCAGCAGATAGGCGATCGGCGCGGTGAGGCAGCAGATCAGATAGCCCGACGCCACCAGGCCGCGGACATCGGTGCCGTCGTCGCGGCCGTGGCCGCTCAGGATCAGGTTGCGAAACCAGCCGACCAGGAACACGGAGATGACGGAGGCAAAGCCGACACCGAGCAGGTAGACGCCATAATCATGCGGCGCGAACAGCCGCGTGAAGATGAACACGCTGAGCAGGCCGAGCAGCGCCGAGAGCACGTTGGCGGTCAAATTGATGCTGGCCTGTCCGATCAGCATGATGCGGCGAGCTCCGCCGGCCGTGTCGCCGCCATTGAGCCCAGGATGGCGTCGCTCTCGGCCACCACCTCGCGAATCGTCGCGACCGGCGTCCCCGAGAACGATGCGATCGAGAACGCGACGTCGTCCTTGTTGGCACGCAGCAGCAGCCGGGTCAGCTCGTCCTTGCTCAGGGTCGGATCGTCCCAGTAGCTGACGCATTGCGTCTTGGGGACGACGGAGTGACGGAGCGCAGATGCCTCGTCGTTTATGATGAAGAAGCCGTACAGCAGATATTCGGAGAACTCGCGGGTCCGGCACAGCGCCTCGATCCAGCTCATGCCGGAGACGGCCTCGATCCGCTCGGCGAGCGCGCGGGTGGTCTGCTTGTCCCAGAAGATGATGTGCCCGATGAAATCAGGCGCCGGAAACGGCGGCGTCGGCAGGCCGATCAGCTGGTGGCTGGTCGCGAGCCAGCGCGAATGGCGCGGCTGATCGGCGGTGACGGCGTCGGCCATTTTCAGGAGCGGGATCGTGTTCGGATACTGGAAGCGCGCGAGGTCGAAATCGCGGAAGAACACGATGTCCGAATCCAGGATGCAGAACCGCTCATAGGGCAGCGTGATCGTTGCCGCGATCTTGAGGATCTGTTGCACGTGCCAGCCGTTCACCGGCTTGGCGCGCAGCGACCACCAGAACTGGCGGCGCTTGCGCTGGATCACGCGCGGCAGCGGCCGCAGCCAGTCGGGCAGGAAGGAGGAGGCGGGGATGATGATGCGGCGCTCGCTGGCGAGCGGCGCGAACAGCGGCAGGTCGCAATCCGGCACCAGCAGATAATGCCTGGAGAAGGACGTGACGTGGCGATCGACGCTCTCGCAGAGCAGCGTGCAGATTTCCAGATCGCGCCCGTAGGTCGGGGTCAGCAACGCGACAGGGTTCATCTTGTAACTCTCTCCGGCGTCACCGTTTCAAGGCGGAACATCGTGGCCGCCAGACTTGTCCTGAACCCCAGTTCAGCAAGATCGGTGCCGGAGGATTTTGATGACCCCATCGACGGCGCTGATGGTTAAGCAATGGTAAATGGCGGCGGGCAGCATCGGTTAACGGATCGGAAGGAAACGTCGGGTTGCGCGATTTTGACGCTGGATCGCGACGTTGCCCGGATATTGCAGTGTTGCTGGCTCGATTGCCGACGAGGTCGGCGCAGGCAGGTGCGCATGCAGATTTGGTGGCATTTCCAGCGGATGAGCGGCGCGGTCAGCCCGCAGGCAGCGCCATCCGTCCATTTCGAGACAGCGGCGCTGTGCGCTTTTGGCACACGCGCTGCGCACGAGTTTGTCGGAGCGCGCCATGCCGACTGATCGCGGACTCACGCGGCGCGGCGTCTTCGCCGTCGCGGCGCTTGCCCTGAGCGGAGCCTTGGGCGGATTGTCGACGGCGCGGGCCGCACCGTCAGGCCGGTCGCGGCTTGGTGCAAATTCGGCGCGGTTCGCCGGCGCGTTCGTCAACTGGGGCGAAACCGGCCGCGAGCATGTGCTGCAGGCCTGGGAGACATGGCTCGGCCGGCCGCGCTCGTCGGTGCTCGGCGTCGACTTCTACGGCCAGACCAGCTGGGAGGATTTTCACAAGCTGGATTGGGTGCCGGGGCTCTGGAAGAAGCTCAATCCGGCGCGCGATGTAGTTTGGTCGGTGCCGCTCACCATCACCGGCACGCCGCTTGCCGATGTTGCCGCTGGCGCGCACGACGCCGAGTTCGAGGCGGCCGCGCGCGCGATCGCGGCAGCACATCCGAAGGCGATCATTCGCCTCGGCTGGGAGATGAACATCTCCAACATGGGCTGGTTCGCCGGGGGGCACGAGGACGACTACATCAAGGCGTTCCGTCGCGTGGCCGGAATCTTCCGTCGGCACTCCGGCGGCTTCAAGTTCGACTGGTGTCCGGGCTGGGGGCCGCAAGACATGCCGGCCGCTACAGCCTATCCCGGCGATGACGTCGTCGATTTCATCGGCCTCGACGTCTACGACTTCAAATCGGAGGGTAGCGCGGCCGAGCGCTGGACCAATTCCTATCTCAAGGCGCCCTTCGGCCTGGAATGGCAGCGCACGTTCGCGGCAAAGCACGGCAAGCTGATGAGCTATCCGGAGTGGGGCGTCGGCCAATCCGGCGACAACGCCACCTTCGTGCAGCAGATGCACGACTGGTTCGCGGCCAATCAGGCCGCCATCGCCTATGCGGCTTATTTCGATGTCGATGGCCTGTGGCCGACGCAGATCGACAATGGCCAATTTCCGGAATCCGCCAGCCTGTTTCGAAAATTGTTTGCGGGCTGACCAGCTGCCTCCACCCGCTCAAGCAGAAGCCCGATCGGTCCGCTGGACCGATCGGGCTTTGCTGTCTCTCTCTTGCGGCGTCAGGCGGCCTTGGTGTTGGTCAGCAGCGTCAGGCCCATCTTCAGCTTGTCCTGCAGCGTGCGCTGGGCGAGGCAGGTGAACAGGCAGAGCTTGTCGCAGGCGATGGTTTCCTTGCGGCGGGCCTGGGCTTCCTCGCTGTACCAGATCTCGCGGGCGGTCTGGGTGCGGACGTTGCCGATCGGCTTGAAGAACCAGCACACTTCGAGGCGGCCGTCGGAACGGATGAAGTAATTCCGCATGCCGACCCGGCACGGCATCACTTCCTTCGGCGCCTTCTCGCGGCGGAAATGATTCGGCCAGGCCCGCAGCACGGCCTCGCCATTGAGGATCGGTGCGCCCGCGCGCTTCAGGCGCAGCAGCTCGTCGCGGACCTTGATGAGATCGTCCAGCTCGCTCTCGCCGATCCACAGCTCGTCCTCGACCTCCTGCGTGCCCTGCTCGACTGGCTGGAAGCTCAGCGCGGTGGCGCCGATCTGCTGGATCCAGTCGACCATCTCGGGCAGGCGGCGGAAGTTGAGCTTGTGCACGACCGGCTTGATGATGATCGGGAAGTCCAGGCCCTCGGCGCGGCGCTGCTCGGCGACATTGCGGATGCCCTGCACGATGTCGCTCAGGGAATTTTCGACACCACGCGAATAATTGTGGATCGTCGGGTCCGTCGAGTCGATCGAGATATTGATGTTGAACGGGCGCGCCTCGACGGTTTGTGCGACGATCTTCTTGTTGAGATAGGCGCCGCCATTGGTGGTGACGCCCCAATGGATGTCGTTGTCGCGGCAGAATCGCAAGAGATCGAGAAAGCCCTTCTTGATGTAGGGCTCGCCGCCGGCGAACTCGACGTGATAGGCGCCGATGAATTCCTTCAGGCTTGCGAGCGCCCGCTGCCATTCGTCGATCGACATCTCGTCGCGATAGTTCGGACGGCGCCAGTAGTCGCAATAGCGGCATTTGTAATTGCAGCGTTCGACCACCTCCGCGAAGATCGCGGCCGGGCGCGTGACGTCGCGTCCGGTACGCAGATAGAGCTCTTCCGAAAGGGCGTTGCGTACATGCTTGGTGCCGAGCGAGACGAGGTCGAGCGCTTTCAAGGTGAACCTCAGATGGTTGTTATCGTTGCCGCGGTCGGATCGATGGACGATTTATAGGTTCATCAGCAAATTGGATGCCAGCCGGACGCCTGAAACGCGCTTTGCGTGCGCGTGGCGGCCCTTAACCATAAGGACTCGCTAACAGCGCGGGCCGCGATCGCGAGGCCGCGGCCTCGCACGGCCATCCCTTCGCGGTAAATTGCTTCACTAGACTTCTAATTAACCTTGCGACGAAGTTGCGATGACGTGTGCCGCGGCTGGAGCGGATTTTGCCATGAGGTCGCCGTAACGTTCGATCCGCGACCGTATTGCCGCCTGTGTCGGTCACTTTGGGACGGCGATGTCCCATTCCGATCCGTGCCGGGATGATGCGCGCTTTGCGGATCGCGATTGCCAGGAGGGCATCGAGATGTCGACAGAGCTTGCCGCCGTGGAACGCGCCTGGGTCACCACCTCGCCCGCGCTCGATTGCTCCGTCGAAACCGTGATCTGTATTCCGAGCTTCCGCCGGCCGAAGCACCTGCGGCTGACGCTTGAATCGGTCGCGGCGCAACGCACCGGGCGCAGCTTCGCGGTCGTCGTGGTCGAGAACGACGCCGCACGATGCGAAAGCGCGCCGGTTGCGGCCGAATTCCTCAACTCCGGGCGTCTCAGCGGCATCTGCATCGTCGAGCCCCGGCAGGGCAATTGCCAGGCAATCAACGCGGCGTTCGAGACCGCGCTCGAGACCTTCCCGAACGCCAGGAATTTCCTGATGATCGACGACGACGAGGTCGCCGCGCCGGATTGGCTGGAGCGGATGGCGCAGGCGGCCGAGACCTCCGGCGCCGACATCATCGGCGGGCCGGTGTGGCCTGACTTCGCTGACAAGCACAAGGGCGGGCTCAAGCGCCATCCGGCATTCGCGCCGGCCTATCATGCCAGCGGACCGGTCCCGGTGATCTATGGCTGCGGCAACTGTCTGATCCGGCGTACGGTGTTCGAGCGGCTCGGCAGTCCTGCCTTCGACCTGCGCTTCAACTTCCTCGGCGGCGGCGACCACGATTTCTTCGCGCGGGCGCGCCGCGCGGGCTTCCGCTTCTTCTGGGTGACGGAGGCCACAATCAGCGAGACCGTGCCCTCGACCCGGACCAATCTCGGCTGGATCGTGCGGCGGGGATTGCGGATCGGTGCGATCAACTATCACATCGAGAGCAAGGCGGCGCAGACGGTGTGGTCGCGCGCCGCCGTCAAGGCCAAGATGTTCGGCCTCGTGCCGTTCTCGCTGTATCGCTTCACGCGCATCGTGCTGCGCGAGCATCAGGCCGTGATCGCGATGCATCCGATGGTGGTCGCCATCGGCAGCGCGCTTGCGGTGCTCGGCATCGAGCCGCAGCCCTACGCCGCCTCCAAGATCGCCTCGTGAGCGACTTGTCCGTCACGACCGAAAGCCGGGCGCTGATCGCCGACATCGCGCGGCGGCCGGTGATAGATATCGTCCGCTGCGCGTTCTTCATCGGCATTCTGCTGCTGGTCTGGATCTCGCTGCGTCCGTTCGCCGATCTCTCTGGCTTCTATGTCGGCGAGGTGACTTCGGGCAAGGAAGCGTTTCTCTACGGCCTGTTCGGCGTGCTGATGGTCGCGATGCTGGCGCTGACCCTGCGCGACAATCTGCCGGCGCTGAAGTCGCTGCTGACGCCGGCCTTCCTGCTGTTCGCAGGCTGGATCTGCGTTACCGTCGTGCTGTCGTTCGATCCGGCCACCTCGCTACGCCGGCTGGCGCTCTCGGTGTTCGTTATCGTGGTGACGGCGACGCTGCTGCTGCTGCCGAAGTCGCAGGGCGAGTTGATGCGCTGGTTCGGCATCGCCGCGCTGGTCCTGCTCGTGACCTGCTTTCTCGGCGTTCTCCTGGCGCCGCATCTGTCGATCCACCAGGCCACCGACCCGCAGGAGCCGGCGCTCGCCGGCAATTGGCGCGGTGCGTTCGGCCACAAGAACGTCGCCGCCGCGATGATGGCGATGCTGATCTTTCTCGGCATCTATTTGATGCGCGCCGGCGGCTGGCTGTCGGGCATCGCCGTCGCCGTGCTCGCCGCGATCTTCCTGTTCTTCACCGCCGGCAAGAGCGCGATCGTGCTGTGCGTCGCAGTGCTGATGCTGACCTCGCTGCTGCCGGTGATCCGCTCGCTCTCGGGGCGTGCGCTGCTGCTGCTGACGCCATTGGTGCTGCTCAATCTGTTCAGCGTCGGCACTGTCATGAGCGATACGCTGGCGGCGATCGCCGACCGGATGCCGCTCGACACCTCCTTCACCGGCCGTGCCGACATCTGGGCGTTCGCGCTCGATTCGCTGCACCAGCGGCTATGGACCGGCTATGGCTTCGAAGCGTTCTGGGGCTCTAACGCGATCCAGAACCTGCAGGAAGGCAAGGAGTGGGCGGGCTACGCCTCGCACAGCCACAATGGCTATCTCGACACCGCGCTCGGAACCGGCCTGCCGGGGCTCGTGCTGCTGATCGCGGCCGTTGTCATCAAGCCGCTGCGCGACTTCCAGGCAGCGGATCTCGGCAGCAATGATGCGCCGCTGACGATGCTGTTCCTGCGCATCTGGCTGTTCGGCCTCTATCTGTCGTCGATGGAGAGCTTCTTCCTGGATCGCGCCGATACGATCTGGGTCACGTTCCTGATCGCGGTGTTCGGGCTGCATTATCTCGCCCGGTTCCGGATGCGAAGCTAGAGCGGGATGACTTTCTTCGAATCGTCATCTCGCTCTAGCTCTTTGATTTGAGCATGATCTCTTCGGAAAACCGCTACACACTTTTCCGGATCATGCTCTAGAGCTGTGCGCGAATCGCGTTGGCGACGTCCGTCCACCAGCCCTCGAAATCGAACGGCACCTGCGCGGTCGGCCGCTTCAGCGCCGCGATGATCTGGTCAGCATAGGCCGCACTGTCGGCGTCGCGCGGCACCAAAAGGATCGCGCCGCGGTCGATCAGCTCCCTGAAGCGCGGATGATGGTCGAACTCGTCCGGCAGCGCCGGACCGGTGACGATCAGCGGCCGGCCGGATTGCACGCAGGCCAGAATGCTCGACCGCCGCGCGCTCAGGCCCTCGGCCAGCGAGTAGCAGAACACGTCGATCTCGCTGAGCAGGCCGAACACCTCGAGATCGGACGCGACATAGCCGGAGACGATGACGTCGCTCTTCAGGCCCAGTTCGGCAACGCGGATGTGGAATTTCTGCTCGATATTTTCGACGCCGCGGATGAAGGAACCGACATAGACGATCAGCGGCCGCAAGTCCCGCTGCTTCAGGATCGCGCCGATCTCGAGCAACCCGTTGGGCTGCTTGCCGGGATAGATCGAGCCGAAATGCCCGATGACGAGCTGTCCGTCGCTGCGTGCCGCGACCAGCCGCTGCAGCAGCATCGAATCCGCCGTGTTCGCCGGCGCTGCGATGTTCGGCGGCAGCGGCGCCAGCACGCATTTCCGCACCATGCCGCGCATGATCGGATCGTCGGCGAGCTCGCGGCGCACCAGCGGCGAGAACATCACGATGGTATTGGCGAGCCACAATGCCGGGATATAGGTCAGCCGCCGGATGCCGTTGAGGCCGGCCCATTCGTGCTGGATCAGGACAACCTTGCGGCGGCGCAGCTGGGCGAACAGCAGCGCGAGCAGCGGCCGCAGGATCACCCGCTTCCAGGCCACGATCGGGAAGTTGCAGACCACGCTGTCGGCGCTGCCGACCGCGCGCCAGGTCTCGGCGATCGTGCCGTCGGTCTGGGTCAGGGTTAACGCCGTGCTAGCGCCGGGCTCGATCTTCTCGATCGTCTGCTGCAGCAGGCAGGTGAATTGCCCGACGCCGCAGTGCATCTGCGGTCCGGCGCCGAGAAACAGCGCGCGATATCGGGGTTTTTCGGCCATTCAGTGCTGTCGGCCTTGGCGGCCGGCTCCGGAAAAATCGCGGATAGCCATATCGGCGAGACATTAGCTTCGGGTAACCGCGCGCGCATACGCGACGGCATCCTTCTTGCCAATTCCCGCTCAAGAGCTGCCGGCGCGTCCCGGAACGGGACATCGGATGAAGCGAAACGGTGCAGCAGCCAGGAGTGCGACCATGACGACGGGCAAGATCTTCGCGAATTGGGATGACAACCATTCCAAGCTCTGGAGCCATCAGCCGATCCGGCTCGAGCACACCATGCACAAGCAGCCGGCGTTCTCGATGGACGATCTGGCGAAATTGATCGAGCACTATCCGCGCGAGCATTACAGCCTGGTCAAGACCGGCGCCAGGGGATCGAGCCGCGTCTGGCGCGAGGGCGAGATCGGCAGGCTGCGCGGCCAGCAGGTGATCGAGTCGATCTCGCGCGGCGGCCTGTGGCTGAACCTGCGCAACGTCACCGCGGTCGATCATCGCTACCGCGACATGATCGAGCGGATGTTCGGCGAGATCGCCGCCAAGGTCCCGGGTTTCGACGCGCCGACCCATCAGGCCGGCATCCTGATTTCGTCACCCGACGCGCAGGTCTATTACCACGCCGATCTGCCGGGGCAGGGCCTGGTGCAGATCGCCGGCTGCAAGCGGGTCTATATCTATCCCAACACGCAGCCGTTCATCCGGCCCGAGCATCTGGAGAACATCGCTCTGTTCGATGTCGAGGTCGATATCCCCTATGAGCCCTGGTACGACTGGCACGCGCAGGTGATCGATCTCGAACCCGGCCAGATGCTGAACTGGCCGCTCAATGCGCCGCACCGCGTCGAGAACCTCGATACCGTCAACATCTCGATGACGATCTCCTATGTGAACGACGACATCCGCCGTGCCCAGATCCTGCACCTCGCCAACGGCATGCTGCGTCACCGCTTCGGCTACGCGCCGCGCAGCCGCAGCATCCGCGGTCCCACTTTCTTCGCCAAGCAAGTGATGCAGAAGCTGCTGCGCGACGGCAAGTGGGTAAAGCGCGAACGCGCGGTGCGCCGCCAGATCGATTTCCGTCTCGACGAGAGCGATCTCGGCAAGATCGTCGACCTGCCCAAGGCAGAGTTGAAGGCGGCGTTGGAAGCGGCGTAAGCGCGTTGGGCCGGAAGCAGGTGCCGCAATGACAGTATTGACGACAGCGGTTGAGAAATCCGGGGCGCGGGTCTCCTCCCATGCAGTCGGCTATCGCGTCGAGCTGGTTGACGATTGGGCGCAGGCCGTTGCCCGTTGGGGCGCATTCGATCCGCTCACCGCGTTCCAGCATCCGCAATGGTACATGTCGTGGTATCGAGCTTTTGCATCGACGGACGGCGTCGAGCCGCTGATCGCCATCGTCAGCGATGCTGCGACCGGCGAGCGCGCCGCGCTGCTGCCGCTGATCCGTCACCGCCAGGGCAGCCTCCGCATCATCGAATTCGCCGATCTCAATCTCACCGATTTCAACGCGCCGTTGCTCGGCCCGGCCGCCCCTCGTGACGACGTCGCCGCCTGGCAGTTCTGGCGCGACCTGAAGGCGGCGCTTCGCAAGATGCAGGGCGGTGCCGATCTGATTCGTTTTCGCAAGATGCCGGTCAGGCTTGCGGCGCGATCCAATCCGCTGGCGTTGCTCGATGGAGTCGGACCGTCGCTCGTCAACGGCAATCTGCTGACCATCGGCGACGACCACAATGCCTGGCGCTACGAGCTGGACCGCAAGGTCCGCAAGGAGCTGGAACGGAGCTGGCGCGTGTTCACCCGCGAACCGTCCGCCGCCTTCAAATTCGCTGCCGACACCGACGAGGCATTGCAGCTCCTTTCGGTCACGGAGGCGCAGCAGGGCGATCGGTTGCTGGGCCTTGGGCTCAACTACGTGCTCGACAATGCGGACTCCACCGCCTTCTATCGCGACCTCGTGCGCGAAGGCACCGGCCGCGGCTATGCGGTGATGACCGCGCTGACGACGCACGACGAGGTGGTGGCGACGCTGCTCGGCATCCGCACCGGCTCGCGCTACATCATGATCCGCATCAGCAATGCGGGCGAGAAGTGGTCGATGTGCTCGCCGGGCCGGCTGATCATCGATCGCACCATCGAGGCGCTGCACAGAGACGGCGTGCGCGAGTTCGAGTTTTCGGTCGGCAATTACAGCTACAAGCGGCGGTTCGGACCGCTGCGTACGCCGCTGGTCGATCTCGGTGCCGCCTTGAGCTGGCGCGGACAACCCCAGGCGCTGCGTGACCGTGCCGTGCTGGCGCTGCGTCACAATCCAAAACTCTCAGCACGGCTGAAAGAGGCACTCGGCAAGTCGACGCCTTCGCGCGAGGAGGATTGAGCCACTGGTACGGCGCGCCAGCGCTAGAGCGTTTTCGAGGCGAAGTGGATACCGGTTCGCGTGAAGTAAACGCGTCAGACAAGAAGCTGGAGCTTCGGTTCTGATTCGATCAGAACCGAAAATGCTCTAGACCCCTCTGACCACGCCCGGCTGGCCCTGTGCGCATTCCAGCGCAGCACGGTCCCAGTTCGCGTTGATGGCCGCGGCCTCATAGCTCGATTGCAGGAATTCGAGCAGCGCCTTGTCCGGATCTGCAGCCATCCGCACGGCGTCGTATGGCAGGATGAATTCGCCGAGTGCCTCGCTGAAGAATGCAGCGTCGGGCCGCACCGGCGTGCTGCGATAGCCCGCGGGTTCCGGATAAGCGTAGGAATAGAATGCGGGGTAATCGATTGCGCCGCCGCCCGGCCAGAAGCCGGCGCTGCTCACCTCGTGCGAATAGGCTTCGTGCGCCACCGCGTCGGGCAAATGTGGCACGCCGCCGGGATGCCGCGGTGCCGTCCTGCCGGAGAAGCGCGTCACCGCGAGATCAAAGCTGCCCCAGAAGAAATGCACCGGGCTCGCCTTGCCGAGAAAGCCGGTCCGGAATTGCTTGAACACGCGGTCGCAGTTCACAAGGATCTGGTGAAACCGGCGCACGGCATCCGCGTCGTACGAGGCATGCTGCGTATCCTGCGAAAATCGGATCGGGTCGGAGACTTCGTTCGGTATCTCGTCAATGACGACGTCGATTCCGAGGTCCTTCAGATTGCCCATGAGCGCCGCGTAGAAGCTCGCGACCGATTGACCGGCCAGCGCGAATTGCCGCTCGGCGCCGTCGCTGGTCGAGACGCTGAGCATGTGATCGATAAGATCGAAGTCGATCTGGAACGTGCGGTCGCCGTCGGGGACCGGCGAGGTCGTCAGCCCGCGCGCCGTGACATAGAGCGTGACGTGCCAGGAGTGATTGAGCCAGGGCGATTTCGCCAGCCGGATCTTGCCGGCAATCTGGGTGAAAAGCTGGAGCGTGGCACAGCTGTCGCGCCACGCCGCGGTCGGCAGTTCCGGCCAGCGGGTCTTCTGTGTGTTGGTCATGGCAAACCTCGGGGCTGGGCCGACAAGAAGCCTTGCGGCATATCACGAAAATAGTCTCGATGACCTCGGGAACTGGCGTTTCCGAAAGCAGCTGATAGGGCGGCAATCTTCAACGAGTGCCGCCCTTATCGCGTCAACCATCCAGTCAGGCGTGAAAACCCAGCTGTGAAGCTCAGCCGTGCAGCTTCCTGGCGGTCTCCGCGATCGCGCGGCCCTGATAGCGGGCGCCGGCCAGTTCGTTCTCGCTCGGCTGGCGGCTGCCGTCGCCGCCGGTGATGGTGGTGGCGCCGTAGGGCGCGCCGCCGGTGACCTCGTCGAGCTTCATCTGCCCGGCAAAGCCGTAATTGAGGCCGACCACCGTCATGCCGAAATGCAGGAGGTTGGTGATGATCGAGAACAGCGTGGTCTCCTGGCCGCCATGCTGGGTCGCGCTCGAGGTGAAGGCGCCGCCGACCTTGCCGTTCAGCGCGCCCTTGAGCCACAGCCCGCCGGCCTGGTCGAGGAAGTTGGCCATCTGCGAGGCCATGCGGCCGAAGCGGGTGCCGGTGCCGACGATGATGGCGTCATAGTTGGCGAGATCGTCAATCTCGGCGACTGGCGTGGCCTGGTCGAGCTTGTAGTACGAGGCTTTCGCGACTTCGGCCGGCACGAGCTCGGGCACTCGCTTGATGTCGACGGTGGCGCCGGCTTCGCGCGCGCCTTCCGCCACCGCATTCGCCATGGCTTCGATGTGACCGTAGGCGGAGTAATAGAGAACGAGAACCTTGGCCATGATGGCCTCCTTTTGGGTTTGGTAGGGGGAGGTTGGGGGAGTTGGTCCTAGGGCTGTCATTGCCGGGCTTGACCCGGCAATCCATCAATCTTGAAAGACTCTTTCGAAGAGGGATGGATGGCCGGGTCAAGCCCGGCCATGACGGAGTGGAGAGACTCAGGCCGCGTCGACCAGCACCAGCTCGGCATCTTCGAGCGCGGTGATCTTCAGCTTGGCCTCGTCGCGGATCGCGGCACCGTCGCGCGCATTGACGCGCACGCCGTTGACCTCGATGCTGCCGGCCGCCGGCACCAGGTAGAGGTGACGGGCCTTGTCGGCGGAATATTCCGCGCTCTCGCCGGCCTTCAGCGTGGTGGCGAGCACCCGCGCATTGGCGCGGATCGGCAGCGCGTCGTTGTCGCCGTCGATCCCCGAGGCGATGGTGACGAGCTTGCCCGAGCGGTCCGCCTTCGGGAACGGCTTTGAGCCCCAGGTCGGATGGCCGCCCTTCGTCGTCGGCTCGATCCAGATCTGGAAGATCTTGGTCTTCGAGGGCTCCAGATTGTACTCGGAGTGGCGGATGCCGCTGCCGGCGCTCATCACCTGCACGTCGCCGGCTTCGGTGCGTCCCTTGTTGCCGAGCGAGTCCTGGTGCGTGATCGCGCCCTCGCGGACATAGGTGATGATCTCCATGTTGGCATGCGGATGAGCCGGGAAGCCGGAGTTGGGCGCGATCTCATCATCGTTCCACACCCGCAGCGCGCCGTGGCTCACATTCTCGGGATCGTAGTAGCTGGCAAACGAGAAGTGATGCTTGGCCTTCAGCCAGCCGTGGTCGGCACCGCCAAGCTCAGCAAATGGTCTCAGTTCGATCATGGTCATTCCTCTTTGATTTTCGATGTTGCGGAGCGGCCGGGTGGGCCTCACCCGGCGTCTCCAGAAATTTTTGCGATCAGGCGCCGAAGCCGCCGTCGACGTTGAGCACGGTGCCGGTCACGAACGAGGCGTCCGGGCTCGCCAGGAAGACGACGCCGGCGGCGACTTCCTCCGGCCGGCCGAAGCGCTGCAGCGCGTGCTGCAAGCGTTGCGTCTCGGCAAACTCGCCGCCGTCCTTCGGGTTCATGTCGGTGTCGATCGAGCCGGGCTGCACCACATTCACCGTGATGCCGCGCCGTCCGAGGTCGCGCGCCGCGCCCTTGGTGTAGCCAACGACGGCCGCCTTGGTGGCGACGTAGTCGGCAAGACCAGGGAACGAGGCGCGGTCGGCCAGCATGGAGCCGACGGTGACAATGCGGCCGCCTTCACCCATCAGCTTCGAGGCGGCGCGGATCGCGGTGATGACGCCATCGATGTTGATCGCCTCCTGGCGGGCGAGCGTGGTGGTATCGGCCTTGGGATCGTCGACCGCACCGCCGGATGCGACGCCGGCGTTGTTGACGAGAATGTCGAGCCGGCCAAAATCCCTGGCGACGGTCTTCACCAACTGATCGACATCGGATGAGGAGGCCTGGTCGGCCTTGTAGGCGCGGGCGTTGATGCCCTTGGCTTTCAGTTCAGTGACGACGGCCTCGGCCTTCTCGGGAGAGGCGACGTAGCTGATCGTGACGTTGGCGCCTTCCGCAGCGAGCGCGCGGGCGCTGGCCGCGCCGATGCCGCGCGAACCGCCGGTGACGAGGGCGACCTTGCCGGAGAGCTTCTTGGTCATTGGATTTCTCCATCGATTGAATTGCGATTGAATTTGATGGCACTTGGATATGCCTCCGGCTGTGGTATAGAAATAGAAACTATTGAAACTCATTGTTTCCAAATTGAGTAATCAGGACAGCGGCGCATGGCGAAACTTCCGGACTTCGAGGCGCTCGCGATTTTCGCAAAAGTCGTGGAGTTACGGTCGTTTGCGGCAGCCGCGACCGAGCTCTCGTTGTCCAAGGCGACGGTGTCCAAGGCGGTCAGCCGGCTGGAGGAGCGGCTCGGCGCGCGGCTGTTCAACCGCACCTCGCGGCGGCTGGCGCTGACCGATGCCGGCCAGAAATTGTCGGAGCGCGCCGCGCGGCTGTTGGCCGACGGCGAGGCCGCCGAGAGCGAGGCGCTGGCGCAATCGACCACGCCGCGCGGCCTGGTGCGGCTCGCGGTGCCGATGAGCTTTGGCATCAAGACGGTGGCGCCGCTGCTGCCCGAGTTCATGGAGGCCTATCCGGAAGTCGCGATCGACCTGCATCTGAGCGATGCGACGGTGGATCTGATCGGCGAGGGCTTTGACGCCGGCCTGCGCATCGCGCGGCTGCCGGATTCTTCGCTGATCGCGCGGCGGCTGTGCGGCATGCCGCGTTACACGGTGGCGGCACCGTCCTATCTGAAGCGCCACGGCCGGCCGACCCATCCGATGCATCTCGCCGAGCACAAATGCTTCGGCTACGCCTATCTCTCGACCCAGGGTGTCTGGCACTACACCAACGCGTCGGGCGAGCAGGCGAGCGTGCGCCCCGCCGGCCAGCTCAGGGTCAACAATGGCGAGGCGGTGATGCCGGCGCTGCTGGCCGGGCTCGGCATCGCCGATCTGCCCGACTTCATCGTCGGCGATGCGATCGCAAGCGGCGAGGTCGAGGTGATCCTGAAAGGCTGGAAGCAGCCGGAAGGCGCCGTGCATCTCGTCACCCCGCCCGGCGGCCCACGGCCCGCCCGTGTCGAGGTGCTCGCCGATTTCCTCGCCCGGCATTTCGCCAAAGGGCGCGCGCAGCGCAAATAGAGGGCCGCGCTCAGCAGAAATAAAGCGGCACGCTCAGCAGAGATAGAACTCCGCACGCGGGATGTTCGGGGAGGCCGTGTGAGCCGTCACATTCGTGTCATCCCTTTTAAATTGTATAACTTGTGTGAACTAACCCACGATCGTGGGTTGGCGCGATCGTCTATTGCTGCGTCCTGAGCCGGTGTTGCCACAAAGCGCATTTTCGGAGGAACCAGATGATTGACCTGACCAAGCATGATTTCACGTCATTGTCGGTGAAGGACCTGCTCGATGCCCGCGAGGCGTATCACGTGCATCTCGCCCACCTGCAGTCGGTCTACGCCACCGCAATTGGCCGCTATCTGATCCGCGACAACGATCGCAATGCGACGGAAAGAAAGGCCCACTCCAAACCGCAGGCGCTCGGACCGCGCACGCTGTTCAATTCGTCGGTCAAGGACTGGTCGTGGCCCTGCATTCTGGTCTTTGTCCGCGACTGGATGAAGCGCTCGGAGCTGAAGAACCATCCGGAGAAGCAGGATCAGCTGGTGCCGCCGTTCCTGTATCTGCCTGATGGTCGCGTCGTGCCCACCTGCGTGGTCAAGGTCGATCCGAACGAGGAAAGCCCGGCACCGTCGACCCGCCGGTGTTCAAGAGCGACTTGGTCGGCGGCGGCTTTCCGGTTCAGACCACGATCCAGGGCAAGATCCACCGTGGCTCGATCGGCTGCCTCGTCACCAACGGCGAGACGGTGTTTGCGTTGTCCAACCGTCACGTGGTCGGCGCGGCCGGACGTGAGATCTTTGCCGGCTTCAAGAACACCGACCGCCGTCTCGGGGTCAGCGACGCGCTGCAACTCGGCAAGCGCGCCTTCAGCGAGGTCTATCCCGGCTGGCCCGGCTCGCGTGTGGTGGCCAATCTCGATGCCGGACTGATCCGCGTCGACGACGTCAAGGGCTGGACCGCACAGGTCTACGGCGTCGGCCAGGTCGGCGACGTCGTCGATCTCAATGTCGGCACCTTCCGTCTCGACATCATCGACCAGCCGCTGATTGCCTTCGGTGCGACCAGCGGCTTGATGAAGGGCAAGATCCTTGGCCTGTTCTATCGCTACAAGACCGTCGGCGGCCTGGAGTATGTCAGCGATTTCGTGATCGGTCCGCGCGACGGCGACACGCCGCTCAACAACTATCCCGGCGACTCCGGCACGGTCTGGTTTCTCGACGATCCGGACGCGAAGAAGAACGCCGGCGGCGCGCGCATCCTCAGCCCTGTGGCGCTGGAATGGGGCGGCCAGGAATTGTTCGGATCGGGCGGCAAGGTCCCGATGCAGGTCGCGCTCGGCATCTGCATGGCAACGCTGTGCCGCGAGCTCGACGTCGAGCTGATCGGCGACTGGAATGCCGGTCATACCGAGTATTGGGGCGAATGGGGGCACGTCAAGATCGGCGCTTACGCGACCGACCTGATCGACGCAAAGCTTCCCAAGCTCGCCACCATGATGGAGGCCAACTCCGACAATATCGGCCTCGACGACAAGCTGCTTGCGGACCTCAAACCGCATCAGCGAGGTACGTTCTCGCCGTTGGCCGACGTCGCCGATCTGGTCTGGCGCTTCACCCGGCACACCGACGAGAGCAACCATTTCGCCGACATGGACAAGCCGGGCAGCGACGGCAAGACGCTGCTCGATCTTTGCGCCGAGTCCACGCGCAACGTCGATCCGAAGGTCTGGAACGACTATTACCAGGGGATCGGCGAGGACCGGCGCGGTGCGTTGCCGTTCCGCGTCTGGCAGATCTTCGACGAGATGGTGGAGTACGCCGCCGCCAACAAGAAGCTGGAGTTCGTCTGCGCCGCCGGAATTGTCGCGCACTACATCGGCGATGCCTGCCAGCCGCTGCACATCTCGCAATTCCACCACGGCCTCGATCCGAGCGACAAGGCGCATGCCAAGGTGCACAGCGTGTACGAGACCACGATGATCGGCCGCCACGGCAAGGATCTCATCAAGATGATCCCCGATGCCAGGACCAGCGACGTCGCGGAGATTGCGCCCGGCGGCACGCCGACCGGACGCGACGCCGCGATCGCCGTGGTTGCGCTGATGCAGCGAACCGTGAAGCGGCTGCCGCCGATGACCATCGTCAACCTGTTCAACTCACATATGGGGAGCGGCCAGGTCGAAACGCTGTGGTCGAAGCTGAAGGATGCGACGGCGGCCTGCATGCAGGACGGCGCCAAAACCCTGGCCCGGGTCTGGGAAGCCGCTTGGCGCGCCGGCGCCGGTGAGGATCGCGGGCAGGGCGGTAAGTTCGACCAGGACAGCCTGAGCAAGCTCTACAATGATCCGAGCTTCCTGCCGGCGTATCCGCTCCAGCAGCTCACGCTGGATGCCGACGATCACATCGTTCCGATCGGGGGCAGCGGCGGTGCACGGCGCCGGAACGCAACCACGGCACGGCGTGCGCGCCCGCAAGCAGCGAAGAAGGCGGTGAAGAAAGGGGCCAAGAAGGCAGCCAGGAATACGGCCAGGAAACCGCTCAAGAAGGCGGTGGCGCGCAAGCGTCCGGCTGCAGCCGCGCCGGTCCGCCGCGCGGCCGCCAGCAAGAAGACCGCAACCAAGCGCGGCGCCGCCAAGAAGCGATCCGTCGCAAAGACGCGGAAGGCGTCGCGCAAGCGCTAGCGAATCATGAAGTCACGTAGAATCGGTCTCGCGGCAGGCTGATGCACCTCTCCCGCTTGCGGGGGAGGTCGTATCGCATCGGAGATGCGATACGGGTGGGGGCTCTCTCCACGATGTGACTCGTGGAGAGAGCCCCCACCCCAGCCCTCCCCCGCAAGCGGGAGAGGGAGCGCATCGCCCTTGCGGCTGCCATTCCACCTGATCGCAGCAAGGGCTCGGACCTGACCCATGAGGCCTGATCTCCCTCGTCGGTCAGGCCGCATCGGATGCGGCAAGCGGGACGCTTGAGATCGGCGTCCCGCTCCTGCACCATGTAACCAGCCGCGGCTTTGACCGCGGCATCGCGATCGGTTGCGATCGCCAAAAAGGACGACTGGGGAGAAACTCTCGATGAACCGCCGCGAACTCCTGCGCGCCGCTGCAGCTTTGCCGCTCGCGCACACTGCGCTCGCCAATTCCGCCTTCGCGCAAGCCGCCTATCCCAACCGCAACATCACGATGATCGTGCCGTTTCCGGCCGGCGGCCAGGCCGATCTCGCGGCGCGTCCGGTGGCGCTGGCGCTCGAGCGGATCCTCGGAAAATCCGTCATCGTCGACAATCGCGCCGGCGGAGCGGGCGGATCGATCGGCAATGCGCAGGCCGCGCGCGCCGAGGCAGACGGCTATACGCTGTTGATGACCTTGTCGTCGCTTGCGGTGCTGCCGGAGGCCGACCGGCTGTTCGATCGTCCGGTTGCCTACGAAGTGTCGCAGTTCGCGCCGATCGCGCGTGTGCTCGCAGACCCGACGCTGCTGGCAGTGCCGGCCTCGGCGCCATGGAAGACGCTGCAGGAGTTCGTCGACGACGCGAAGAAACGCCCGGGACAAATCCCCTACGGCTCGTCCGGCCCCTACGGCACGCTGCATGTCGCGATGGAGATGTTCGCGGCAAGTGCAGGAATCAAACTGCTGCATGTGCCGTTCCGTGGCGCGGGCCCCGCGCTCACCGCGCTGCTCTCGGGCACCGTGCAGGCCTTGGCGTCGGCGCCGGGCACGCTCAAGGCGCAGGTCGAAGACGGCAAGATGCGCGTGCTCGCCAATTGGGGCGCCGAGCGGATCGCGAGTTTCCCCGATCTGCCGACTTTCAAGGAGCTCGGCGACAAGGATGTCGAGTTCTACATCTGGGCGGGATTGTTCGCGCAGGCCGCGCTGCCGGCGCCGATCATGATGCGGCTGCGCGCAGCGATGGCCGACGCGGTCAAGGCGCCGGAGGTGATCAAGACCTTCGAGACCGCGGGCAGTCCCGTCGCCTATCTGGACGCGCCGGAGTTTTCAAAATTTGTTGCAGATGACAGCGCGCGGTTGATTGCGGCAGTGAAGAAGATCGGCAAGGTCGAGTAGGGAACCTAGCCAGAGCCCGTTCCGATTGAATCGGAACGGGGCTCTGGATTCTTGTTTGACGCATTTTCTTCACGCGAACCGGCCGCCACTTCGCTCGCTCTGATCCGCCTTCACATTTAGTTGTCTGCAAGAACGATCCTTGGCCCCATTCATTTGGCAGTTTGGGCGCATCGCCGCGCGGAGTCTGCGCGCGCCCATCAGGATCCAAACTTGAAACAAGGGGAGCCGGACATGCGATCGCAGCGGATTGTCCTGAGCCTTGCCATAGCGATCAGCGGAGCCGCCGGGACACCTGCGGCATTCGCCCAGGAGTACCGGGGAACCTGGGAACAGCAGATGGCGTGCACACCGGATGTGTGGCGGCTATGCGGCGACCAGGTGCCCGATGTTCAACGCATTGTTGCCTGCCTGCGACAGAACACGCCGCAACTCTCCAGCGGCTGTCGCGCCGTATTCGAGTCCAACGCGCAGCAGCCTCAGGGGCGCGCACCCCAGCCGCAGATGCAACAGCGGCCACGCCCGCCGCAGCAGATGCGTCCGGCTCCGGTTGCGCCGCCACGGCCGTGGTTCGACGATGATGAAGACTAGTGTCTAGGAGCTTGTCTGGATAGTCGCTGTTCAAATCTGGTCGGGTCTGATTCAACATTGGGCGATGAGCAAGTATTTTCGGCCTTGGAACATCGATCAGACGCTGCTTCTGCCGCCGAATGTGCAGGACTTCGTGCCGAAAGGCCATGTCTCGCGGTTTATGGTTGATCTGGTGCGGGAGAGCCTCGATCTCAGGGAGATCATGGGCAGCTATGTGAGCGGGCTTGGGCAGCCGCCGTTTGATCCGCGGATGATGGTGGCGCTGCTGCTGCATAGCTATGCGAGTGGGCTGTATTCGTCGCGTCGGATTGCCAAGGCCTGCCGGGAGCGGAACGATTTTGTGATGATCGTGGCGCTGGATGCGCCGGATTTTCGGACGATCAGCGACTTTCGCAAGCGACATTTGAAGGCGCTCGGCGCGCTATTCGTGCAGGTTCTGAAGTTGTGCGAGACGGCCGGGCTGGTCAAGCTCGGTCATGTCGCGCTGGATGGTACGAAGATCAAGGCGAACGCGTCGAAACACAAGGCGATGAGTTATGAGCGCATGAAGAAGCGCGAGGCGGAATTGAAGGCCGAGGTCGCTCGCATGCTGGCGGCCGCCGAGGCGGCGGATGCCTCGGAGGATGAGACTTTCGGCAACAGCGACGAACTGCCGGACTGGACCGTCGACAAGCAGAAACGGCTGGCGAAGATCCAGCAAGCGATGGCGGCGCTGGAAGCGGACGCCAAACTGGCGGCGGAGGAAGAGCGCCGCATCGAGGCCGAAAAGGAACAGCAGCGCCAGGCCGAAGGCCGCAAGAAGCCGGGCAAACCGGCGGCGCTGCCATCGGAGGAACCCAATCCCAAGGCGCAACGCAACTTCACCGATCCGGAAAGCCGCATCATGAAGTCGAAGGATGGCTTCGTTCAGGCCTATAATGCCCAGGCGGCCGTCGATGCACATGCCCAGATCATTGTCGCGCAAGAACTGACCCAGCACGGCAGCGATCAGGGCCAGTTGGTGCCCCTGATCGAGGCCATCGAGAGCAATCTTGGCCGCAAGCCGCGGCAGGCCTCAGCGGATTCCGGCTACTGCAGCGAAGCCAATCTCGAAGCGCTCGACACACGCAGCATCGATGGCTATGTCGCGCCCGGACGCGCCAAACACCCGACAGTAGCGAACGGAAAAGTCGGCGGCCCGCTGACACAGGCCATGCGAAAGAAGATCGACGATGGCGGCTTCGAAACACCCTACCGATTGCGAAAGCAAGTGGTGGAGCCGGTGTTCGGGCAGATCAAACAGGCAAGAGGCTTCCGCCAGTTCCTGTTGCGGGGCATCGAGAAAGTGCGCGCCGAGTGGACAATGATCTGCACCGTCCATAACCTCCTCAAGCTGTTCAACCTCGCAAACGCAGCCTGAGCCTGCTACTCTACAACAAATGCCCGTCACGAAAACATATCTGGACGGGCTCCTAGGGACTGACGTCTGCCTGGGACCGGACTTCGCAGACGTCGACCCATTCGGCCGCGGTCAGCTCCGCCATCCGGTCGGGCGTGATGCGCACCGCGCTGTGGGTCGAGCCTGCGGCCGGCACCACGACGTCGAATGCTTTCAGCGACACATCGCAATAGACCGGCAGCGGCGTCTTTAGCCCGAACGGGCAGACGCCGCCGACCTCGTGGCCGGTGATCTCGGCGACCTCGTCGAGGCCGAGCATCTTCGGCTTGCCGCCGAACGCCGCCTTCACCTTCTTGTTGTCCATCCGCGCCGTGCCGCTGGCGACGATCAGCACCACGCGGTCGCCGACGCGCAGGCTCAGCGTCTTGGCGATCCGCGCCGGCTCGACGCCATAGGCCTCCGCCGCCAGCACGACGGTCGCGGAGCTCACAGTGGATTCGATCACGGGAATTTCGGACGCCTTCTCGGCAAAGAAGGCACGGACGGAGGCGAGACTCATACGGTTCAGGACCTTGCAGACACCAGGGCAGGGAGTTCGGAGAGACCGTGGATCCGGTGATCGGGCACGACGCCGAGCTCGTCCATCTGGGTACGCAGCGTCTTGAACATCGTCAATGGGGCGACCGTCTCGCTCTCGACGCAGGCCAGCGCCATTGCTTCCGGCGTCACCCGTTCGATCCAGGCAACGGTGAGGCCGAACGCCTTGGCGCCGCAGGCGTCCCACGGATTGGAGGAAATGAACAGGACGTCCGCGGGCGGCACTTTCAGCACCTCCTCGATCAGCGTGTAGGCCTCGAGCGCCGGCTTGAACACCTTGCGGGCATCGACGCTGATGGTCGCATCGAGCAGGCGGTCGAGCCCCGAATTGCGCACCAGCGCATTCAGCATGTCAGGGCTGCCGTTGGAGAGGATCGCGAGCTTCTTGTCCTTCATCGCCTCGAGGGCTGCGACCGCATCCGGATAGAGCGCGAGATGCTGGTACTTGTCGATGATGCGGGCGAACGTCGCCGCGTCATATTGCAGGCCGAGGCAGCGCAGTGTGTAGGCGAGGGAGTCGCGGGTGACCGCGGCGAAATCCTGGTAGCGCCGCATCAGCGAGCGCAGCCAGGAGTATTCGAGCTGCTTGAGGCGCCAGATCTGCGTGATGATGTCGCCATAACCGGGGAACGCATCCTCGGTGACATCGGCCACCGACTGGACGTCGTAGAGCGTGCCGTAGGCGTCGAACACGATTGCCTTGATGGTCATTGAGTTTTCTCTTGTCCGCCAATGATCGCATACAGGAATTTCCTGAGAGCGTCGATGGACTGATCGAGGACCTGCGCGTTGAATTCGAGGTGATGACCGAGCAGCCGCCCCGGCGTGCGATATTGCGGCACGTCAAATTCGTGATGGGCGCCGGGATAGACGATCAGCTCGATCGGATAGCCGAGGCCCTGCTGCCGCGAGATGCCGTCATCGTCGTGGCCTTCCGCCAGGTTCCGGCACTCTTGCGCCGGCGTCCAGTCGTCGAGTTCGCCGACCATGATCAGGGTCGGCACGGTCATGTTGCCCTTGATGCCGAGGCAGCGCGGATAGAAGGCGACGGCGGCGCGGAATTTTTCCGTCGCGTTGACCTCGATCGCGCCGCGCTCGACCGAGAGCAATGCGAGCCAGCCGCCTTGCGAAAAGCCGACCACGGCAATGCGTGTCGGATCGACCAGGGATTGCCGGCTCAGGAAGCTCAGCGCGCGATAGGCGTCGTGGACCGTTGCGGCCGGGACACCGCCGGTGCAGGTGTCGCTGATGCCGCGCGGGCCGAACCGGTCCACGGTGAGCGTGACATAGCCCCAGGCCGCGAGCCGCTTGCCCCAGCGCTCGTCGAGTTCCCGCCACTGCCCACTGCAGCCATGCAGCAACACCACGGCGGGCAGGAGACCCGGTCGCTCCGGCCGCCGCAACAGGCCCTGCAGCGGCTGCGCGCTCGCAAGCGGGCTTTCGAACTCGACCAGCACGGAAGGCGCTTCGGCTGCCGCCGCAGGCTTGCCGTCCGCGCTTCCGAGCAGGAGCACGGCGAGGACGGTGGCAAGTCCGGCGCTGGTCGTCATCGGCCGCCCCGCAAGCGTGCGGCCGATGATACTCCCTTAGATCACGATGCGCTTCCACGGAATCGCATCATGATCTCATCTCCTTGTTTGAGCATGATCTTTTCGGAAAACCGCTTCGCACTTTTCCGGATCATGCTCTAAATCCCCAAAATCTTGCGCGCGTTGGCCTTCAGGACCTTGGGGCGGATCTCCTCGCGGATGTCGAGTTTTGCAAAGTCGGCGAGCCAGCGGTCCGGCGTGATGACGGGCCAGTCGGAGCCGAACAGCATCTTGTCCTGCAGGATCGAGTTGATGTAGCGCACCAGGATCGGCGGAAAATATTTCGGCGACCAGCCGGACAGGTCGATATAGACGTTCGGCTTGTGGGTCGCGACCGACAGCGCCTCTTCCTGCCAGGGGAAGGAAGGGTGCGCGAGGATGATCTTGAGGTCGGGGAAGTCGGCCGCGACGTCGTCCATGTACATCGGGTTGGAATATTTCAGCCGCATCCCCATGCCGCCCGGCATGCCCGAGCCGACACCGGTCTGGCCGGTGTGGAACAACGCGATCGCGCCGCCCTCATTGATCGCCTCATAGAGCGGATAGGCCATGCGGTCGTTGGCGTAGAAGCCCTGCATGGTCGGGTGGAATTTGAAGCCGCGGACGCCGTACTCCTCGATCAGCTTGCGCGCCTCGCGCACGCCGAGCTTGCCCTTGTGCGGGTCGATCGAGACGAACGGGATCAAGACGTCGAGATGATCGGAGGCAATCTCCAGCATCTCTTCATTTTTGTAGCGGCGGAAGCCGGTCTCGCGCTCGGCATCGACCGGGAAGATCACGGCGGCGATGTTCTTGGCGCGGTAGTAGGCCGCGGTCTCCGGCACGGTCGGCGGATGCTTGTGCGGCGATTTGAAGTAATCGGCCATCTGAGCCTGGAAGTCGTCATAGCCGTCGTCGCCATGCATGCCGCACGGCTCCTCGGCATGGGTGTGGATGTCGATCGCTGTGACCTTTTCGATGTCGGGCAGTTTGAGCTTGGGCATTGCGGTTTCCCCGGCGGCCGGTTTGTTGGTGATGGAAAATAATTATAGGATATAACGATTTTCGCAAGCGCGCTGGTGTTTGGGAAGGCCGGTCGTGAGAGGCTGGGTTGCGGCCGCAAACTCCCGGTCCGGTCCGGTCCGTGGCGCGGGCTTCAGCCGGATGCGAACGCACGATTCGCCCTCGCGCCGCTGCCGATATGATGTGACGGCGGCGGGACCGTGGTGCGGGATAATCGTGGTTGTCGTCGTTTCCGAAGCGATCTCAATGGCATGGCTGGCAGCCAAAGGCCGGTTCCATGCCGGGCACGGGCCGAAAATCGGACCGTCTCGGTTGACATTTAACGGTCCGATGGCTTAGAAGGCGGCCGTCCCGGGCGGTTGGCCGCTTGTCGGGATAAATCCCATTTTGCCACCTTTCGGCATTGATCAGGCACGGCCTCCAACACGGGCCTTTCGAAGTAACAGGATTGTCCCATGAAGGTCCGTAACTCGCTGAAGTCGCTGCGCGGCCGCCATCGCAACAACCGTCTGGTCCGCCGCAAGGGCCGCGTCTACGTGATCAACAAGGTCCAGCGCCGCTTCAAGGCGCGCCAAGGTTGATCCGACAGGATCGGCCGGCTGCGCTGATTCAACACGTCTCTTTCACAGGTCTTTGACCCCGTGCTGCTTTGCAGTGCGGCGTTGTGCGTCTAGACTTCGGCCATGGGATTAAACTTCTTTGGCCCACCCAACCGCCGGCTGGCGATCCTGATCGCCGCGCTTCTGGCTGGACCTGTTTTGACTTTGCCCGTCGCGGCCGCCGCGCAGGACGATCCCCGGGTGGTCCCGCCGCCGCGGACCCAGAAGAAACTGCCGGAAGCGCCGACCAAGCTGCCGAAGGTTCCGGCCGACCGCACCCGCGGGCTGGACTTCCTGTTCGGCGCGCTGAAGGCCGCGCCCGATGAGGACAGTGCCCGCCATGTCGAGGCGCGGATCTGGGCGCTGTGGCTGCAGACCCCGAGCGATACCGCGGCGTTGCTGATGGTGCGCGCCAAGGCTGCGATCGACGCCCAGAACATCGATGTCGCGCTGCAGCTGCTGGACGCGGTGATCAAGCTCCGGCCCGACTATGTCGAGGCCTGGAACCGGCGTGCGACGATCTACTATTTGAAGAACGACTACGTCCGTTCGCTCGCAGACCTGCAGCAGGTGCTGACCCGTGAGCCCCGCCATTTCGGCGCGCTGGCGGGCGTCGGCATGATCATGCAGGACATGGGCGACGAAAAGCGCGCCCTGAACGCCTTCCGCAAGGCGCTGGCTGTCGATCCTTACCTCGAGAAAGTGCCGCAGATCGTCAAGCAGCTGACCGAGAAGGTCGAAGGCCGCGACATCTGATTGCGTGCGATTGATCGCGATCGCGGTCGGATGGCCGCGAATGGGCACGTGACTCGCGAGCTGGGACTTGCCCGCGATACGGTCCGGCGCAGGAGGCTAGTGCAGGAATTTGCCGCGGGACGCGCAGTCCTCGGCCACGGCAGCATAGAATTGCTGCAGTTCCGCTTCCAGGTGCTCATTCACGAGCAACAGCGCCTTCAGCGCACCGCGCAGGTCGCCATTGCAGCTCGCCACGATCTGATCGATGGCCGCATCGCTAGGGTCGGAAATCATGGTACTCCTCCGATTACTTCCCGTTGAACTCGTCGTGCGGACGCAGGGTTCCCGTGAATCTTGTGCACAAGCCAAGAAGCGTTTTCCGGTGGCGTCCCGGTTTGGATGAAGCCTCGCGTCTGATGGCGAAATTGCCACCGCCAAACTATGAAATTACTAATGACGCAGGTATGAACCCGCTATCCACAGGCTGGGCGTGCTGTGGACAACTCCGCGCCGGGCGCGATCCGGACACGGCGATCGGCGCCGGGCCGTGTGAGCAGCGCTTTCAATGCCCGGTCGGCCGTTACCGTTAGGCTAAAGGTTGATTGCCCTCGCCCCTAAGTTGCGACACAACGCAACGGGCTGGGGAGAAGACAATTTTATGAAATCGATGATTGCCGCGGCGCTTTGCGTCGCGTTGGGTGGCTGCGCGTCGGTGACGCGCGGGACCACCGAAACGATCTCTATTGCGTCGACGCCGGCAGGCGCGACAGCCGACATCGCAGGATTGGAGATACCGACCGCCTGTGTCACGCCGTGCGCGATTCAGGCCAAGCGCAACGCCGACATCGTCGTGACGATCGGCAAGGAAGGCTATCAATCGCAGATCATTCCGCTGACCAAGGATATCAGCGGATCCGGCGGAGCAGGTTTCGCCGGGAACCTGTTGCTTGGCGGCGTTGTCGGCATGGGGGTCGACGCTGCGACCGGGGCTGCGCTCGATCACAAGCCCAATCCCGTGATCGTGACGTTGCAACCCGTGACGCCTCCGCCGCCGCCTCCGCGGCCGCCACGACGTCGGGAGCCGAAGCCCGTCTCGTAAGGTTGCCGGCTCGCTGGTCGCATCGGGGTACTGCATCGGCCTCGGTCGACATTGGACTTTGAACTGCGAAGCGGGATAGCATCGAAACCGAGGAGCACTTTCACCGTAGCTCCTCGGTGCGCAGGACAATCCGGATCGTTTTGATGCTCGCTTTGATCGTCGTGCTGGCGGTGGCCGGGCTGGCGCTGGCGACACAAATCGGCGTCGCGCTGATCCAGCGCGCCTTTCCGCCTCAGGGCCGCATGATCGACGTTGCCGGCGCGCGGCTCCATGTCGTCGAACTCGGCCCGCGCGATGCCGCGGGGCCGCCGGTCGTGCTGCTGCATGGCGCGAGCTCCAACCTCCGCGCGATGCAGTCGCTCGGCGATCGCATCGCAAGGACGCGCCGGGTGATCCTGATCGACCGGCCGGGCCATGGCTGGAGCACCCGCGAGCGCGTCGCGGATTCGACGCCTGTCATCCAGGGCCGGATGATCGTGGAGGCGCTGACCCTGCTCGGCGTCGACCGGGCGATCGTGGTGGCGCATTCGTGGGCCGGCGCGCTCGGCCTGCGCATTGCCCTCGATCATCCGGACCGCGTCGCGGGCCTCGTGCTGCTCGCGCCCGTCGCCTATCCGTGGCGCGGCGGTGCCGGCCGCTACAATGATCTGATCTCGACGCCGCTGATCGGGCCGTTGCTGGCGCACACGGTCACGCTGCCGCTCGGTTATCTCGTCGCCAATCCAGGCGCGCGCGGCGTATTCGCGCCGCAAGAGATGCCGGACGATTTCGTCAGCGACAGCGCGACATTGCTCCTGCTGCGCCCGCGCGAGTTCATCGCCAATGCGCGCGACCTCGTCACGCTGAAGTCTGCCGTCGTCGAACAGGCGCCGCGCTACGCGGAGATCAAGGCACAGGTCACAATCATTACGGGCGACGTCGACAAGACGGTCTCGACCCGCATCCATTCGCGGCCGCTTGCAGCCACGGCGCCGAACGCCAAGCTCATCGTGATGCCGGGCGTTGGTCATATGGTGCAGTACGCTGTGCCCGATCTTGTGGCGTCCGAGATCGAGGCGGTGGCTGACCGGATGGTGCGACATACAGTGACCGCGCAATAGCAGTCGGCGGTCTGCCGCGCGAATGTGATCCGGCAAGGCTTGCGCGGCCGCGTGGCGCCGAACATCATGCGGCCGCGCGGTTCTTCTGATCTCACCCAAAGGACAAGCCCCATGCGGATCGACAACGTCGCCGACCTCATCGCTGAAACCCTTGCCCAGGCTGGCGTGAAGCGCATCTACGGTGTCGTCGGCGACAGCCTCAACGGCCTCACCGAGGCGTTGCGCAAGTGCGGCACGATCGACTGGCTGCATGTGCGCCATGAGGAGGTGGCCGCCTTCGCCGCCGCCGCCGAATCCCAGATCACGGCAGGCCTTGCGGTGTGCGCGGGCTCCTGCGGCCCGGGCAATCTCCATCTCATCAACGGCCTGTTCGACGCGCATCGCAGCCGCACCCCGGTGCTGGCCCTGGCGGCGCAGATCCCGTCGGCCGAGATCGGCGGCGGCTATTTCCAGGAAACCCATCCGCAGGACCTGTTCCGCGAATGCAGCCACTATTGCGAGCTGGTCTCCGATCCGTCGCAACTGCCCTACATGCTGGAGAACGCGATCCGCGCCGCGGTCGGCAAGCGCGGCGTCGCCGTGCTGGTGCTGCCGGGCGACGTCGCGATGCGGCCGGCGCCGAAGCGCGACATCGCGCCGAATGCCGGCCTGCTGCCGCCGGCACCGGTGGTGCGTCCGGCCGAACCCGAATTGAACGCGCTGGCGGCGCTGCTCAATGGCGCCAAGCGCGTCACGCTGTTCTGCGGCCGCGGCTGCGCCGGCGCCCATGACGGTTTGCTCAAGCTCGCCGAGACGCTGAAGAGCCCGATCGTGCACGCGCTCGGCGGCAAGGAGTATGTCGAATACGACAATCCCTATGACGTCGGCATGACCGGCTTCATCGGATTCTCCTCCGGCTACGCCGCGATGCATGGTTGCGACGTGCTGCTGATGCTGGGCACCGACTTTCCCTACAAGCAGTTCTTCCCGACCGGCATCAGCATCGCCCAGGTTGATCTCCGTCCCGAAAATCTCGGCCGCCGCTGCAAGCTCGACCTCGGCATCGTCGGCGACGTCGGCGAGACCATCGCCGCGCTGTTGCCGAAGCTCACGGTCAAGACCGACCGCAAATTTCTCGATGCCAGCCTCGCGCATTACAAGGACGCCCGTGCCGGGCTCGATGATCTGGCCCGCGGCAAGCCTGGCCAAAAGCCGATCCATCCGCAATATCTGGCGCGCCTGCTCAGCGAGCAGGCCACCGAGGACGCGGTGTTCACCGCCGACGTCGGCACGCCGACGATCTGGGCCGCGCGCTATCTGAAAATGAACGGCCGCCGCCGGCTGATCGGCTCCTGGGTCCATGGCTCGATGGCAAATGCGATGGCGCAGGCAATCGGCGTGCAGGCGGCGCAGCCCGGCCGGCAAGTGGTGTCGATGTCCGGCGACGGCGGCTTTGCCATGCTGATGGGCGATTTGATCACGCTGACGCAAGCGAAGCTGCCGGTGAAGGTCGTGATCTTCAACAACAGCGTGCTCGGCTTCGTCGCGCTGGAGATGAAGGCCGCCGGCTTCATCGAGACCGGGGTCGATCTGAAGAATCCCGATTTCGCGGCGATGGCCCGCGCGATGGGCATTCACGGCGTCAGGGTGGACGATCCCGGCGAGCTCGAGGGCGCGATCCGCAACGTGCTCGCGCATGACGGCCCGGCGGTGCTCGACGTCGTGACCGCGACGCAGGAATTGTCGATGCCGCCGACCATCACGCTGGAGCAGGTGAAGGGCTTCAGCCTGTGGGTGCTGCGCGCCGTGATGAGCGGCCGCGGCGACGAGGTGGTCGATCTCGCCAAGACCAATTTGCTGCCGCGCTAGCTAGAGCATGACCCGGAAAAGTGCGAAGCGGTTTTCCGAAGAGATCATGCTTAAACAAGAATCTAAAGCGCGATGACGATTCAACCTGATCTCATCGCGCTTTAGGGTTGATCTCCGTCGTCCCGTTCTTGCGTCGGCTCAACCTAAATTCGGCGCAGGCACGCCGCGCTGAAAGGCCAAGAGGTCGAGTGAGGGCGGCTCGCTGCCGGTCAGGATTGAGCAGCACGCATGCGCCTGGCCGCGGTGGTGGGTCTGATGATTGAAGAGATGCAGCAGGATATCCTGCCGCGGCTGCCGATAGGGTTTGCCCGACGTTGTCTGATAGGCGATGGGCTCCATGAGATCGGCGCCGGTATAGCTTTCGACCAACTCATTCAAGCGCGCATCCTCCGCTATCCGGGCGCGAAGAAGATCGCGGCGATCGTCGTGCAAAATCGCGTCGAGGCGATCCGGATGCTCGCCGGTGCCGGTCAATCGCTTCAACCATATCCGATCCGTCAGCAGCAAATGATTGAGCGTCCCGTGCAGGCTGCCAAAGAAAACGCCGGTTGAACGGCGATAGGCCTCCTCGGGCAGTTCAAGCGCGGCGCCGTAGAGCCGCAGGTTGGCCCAGTGATTATAGGCCGCGAGCTGCCGGAAGTTTTCGGTTCCCATCTTGCTGTCCTGTTCGAAACGATAGCGGATGATAACTTGCCCACATCCCCCAATTGGTGAAAATATCTCACCAATCAGGAGGACTCGATGGGACGGTCGGTTCCGCCATCGGCGCGTGCACTCACAGCGCTCTCGCTGTTCGCCACGCTCGGCACCCTGACCGAGACGGCCGAACAACTGGGCGTTACCCGGTCGGCGCTGTCGCACCGGATTGCCGAATTGGAAAAGCGCCTCGGCGTGGCATTGGTGAGAAAAGTCGGCCGGCGAATTTCGCTGACCGAGGACGGCGAACGGTTGCTCGCCAGCATGGGCGACGCGCTCGACCGGTTGGAGGCGGCGGTTGAACCATTTCAACGTTATCGCGGGCAGATCCGTGTAAGCACGGTCGCAACCTTTGCTTCTCACTGGTTGATCCCGCGCATTTCGCAATTTCAGGCGCGGCATCCCCTGATCGAGGTCGGTATCTTTACAACGACGAGAGCTGTCGACCTTAAAACGGAAGACATGGATTGCGCCATCCGCCACGGCCGCGGGGCGTGGAAAGGGCTTTCCTCGACGCTCCTTTTCCGGGAAACCCTAATGCCCGTTGCCAGACCTGATGTCGTGGCCCGTGCCGCGACGAGCGCCAAACCGGCAAATTCTGCAAAGACAAATTTTGCAAAGATCTGGCACGGCATACCGCTGATTCGGGCCCGATCGCGATTCGCGGATTGGTCGAACTGGCAGCAGCACGATCGTACGCTGGCCCAACGGCGGATCAAATGGTTGACGGTGGAAACCCGCGCGCAGGCGCTCGATGCCGCAATGGCCGGCGCCGGCGTTGCGTTGATGGATATGGCCTATATTACGACGCCCGTGGACGAAGGCAGGCTCGAGAAGCTCGCGGAACGTCCCCTGCAACTCCAGACCGGCTACTATTTTGTCAACCTGCCAAACGCCCGAGCCCTGCACCTGCTGAATCATCTGCGCGAGTGGGCCGTGGAGGCGGCGCGGCCGTTTCGGACGGCGTAACGTGCCAAACAAGCTCCGCGTGATCTGGCGGAGTCTGATGGAAGGTCGAGGACCCTGGGGAGTTCGACGTCGTCACCGCGACGCAGGAACGGTCGATGCCGCCGATCATCACGCTGGAGCAGGTCAAGGGCTTCGACCTGTGGGTGTTGCGCGCCGTGATGAGCGGCCGCGGCGACGAGGTGGTCGATCTCGCCAAGACCAATCTGTTGCCGCGCTGATCGCGATGGTGACTCCGCCCTGACGCTTGCGCCAGGGCGGGTTTGAGACGGAGTTCAGACCGTTACGGTCGATTACTTCGGCTTGCCGTCCTTGTCGAACGACGACACGTAGGCCCAGAGGTTGTTGGCCTCGGTCTCGTTCTTGATGCCGGCGAACGCCATCTTGGTGCCGGGGATCTTGGCCTTCGGATCCTTGATGTATTCGAGGAAGGTGTCCTTGTTCCAGGTGATGCCGGAATTCTTGTTGGCGTCGGAATAGCTGTAGTCCGGCGCGGAGCCGGAATGGCGGCCGTCGAGGCCATTGAGCTCGGGGCCGACCTTGTTCTTGGCGCCTTCGCCGATCGCGTGGCAGGCGAGGCATTTGTTGAACGAGGTCTTGCCGGCGGCGGCATCCTGCGCCAGCGCGGAGGATGCGGAGGCCAGCGATGTGACGACCGCCAGCGCGCTCAAGGTCTTTAGGTTCATGGGGTTCTCTTCGTTTCGTCCCGGGGGGTAGTGTTCGGTTTGTGGCATGTCCGGCTTGGACAGGACAAGCCACGAAACTTTGACAGGTTTCATGGCCGCCCGCTTGTCCCAGAGAGAACTCGCCATTGCGGGGCGGGGCAATCCGACCTTCGGCCGGTTGACTGAAACAGGTGCAGAATTGATTGATTTGTCGTAACAAAATCGGCAAAGGGCAAAAGCCCTCCGAGGGAACAGCGATGTCCATCATGATGCCGGCGGCCGATCAGGCCGTCCTTGCCCGCCGCACTGAGATCGTGGCCGCCCTGCGCGCAATCGTCCCTGGCGAGGGCGTGATCGACAGTGCCGCGGAAATGCTGGCCTATGAATCCGACGGCCTGACCGCCTATCGGCAGCCGCCGATGGTCGTGGTGCTGCCCGATACGTCCGAGCAGGTCGCAAAGGTCCTCAAATATTGCCACGGGCAGGGCATCAAGGTGGTGCCGCGCGGCTCCGGCACCTCGCTGTCCGGCGGCGCGCTGCCGCTGGCCGACGGCGTGCTGCTCGGCTTAGGCAAGTTCAAGCGGATTCGCGAGATTGACTTCGACAACCGCGTTGTTGTCACCGAGCCCGGCGTCACCAACCTCGCAATCAGCCAGGCGGTCGCCCATGCCGGCTTCTATTACGCGCCCGATCCGTCGTCGCAGATCGCCTGCTCGATCGGCGGCAATGTCGCGGAAAATTCCGGCGGCGTGCACTGCCTGAAATACGGCATGACCACCAACAACGTGCTGGGCTGCGAGATCGTGCTGATGTCGGGTGAGATCCTGCGCATCGGCGGCAAGTCGGCCGAGAATGCTGGCTACGATCTGATGGGGATCATCACCGGCTCGGAGGGCCTGCTCGGCGTCATCACCGAGATCACGGTGCGCATCCTGCAGAAGCCGGAGACCGCGCGTGCGCTGATGGTCGGCTTCGCCGAGGTGGAAGCCGCCGGCGAATGCGTGGCTGCCATCATCGGCGCCGGCATCATCCCGGGCGGCATGGAGATGATGGACAAGCCCGCGATCCACGCCGCGGAAGCCTTCGTCCATGCCGGCTATCCGCTCGATGTCGAAGCGCTCCTGATCATCGAGCTCGACGGTCCCCAGATCGAGGTCGACGAGCTGATCACGCGGGTCGAGACCATCGCAAAGGGGTGCGGCTCGGTGACGCTGCAGATTTCCAACTCGGAGGCCGAACGCAATCTGTTCTGGGCCGGCCGCAAGGCGGCATTCCCCGCGGTCGGGCGGATCTCGCCGGATTATCTCTGCATGGACGGCACGATCCCGCGCGGCGCCTTGCCGAAGGCCTTGGCGCGGATCCGCGAGCTCTCGGAGAAATACGGCCTCGGCGTCGCCAATGTGTTCCACGCCGGCGACGGCAATCTGCACCCCCTGATTCTCTACGACGCCAACAAGCCGGGCGAGATCGAGAAGGCGGAGGCGTTCGGCGCCGATATCCTGCGCTGCTGCGTCGAGCTCGGCGGCGTGCTGACAGGCGAGCACGGCGTCGGCATCGAGAAGCGCGACCTGATGCCGGAGATGTTCACCGAGATCGACCTCAACCAGCAGCAGCGGTTGAAATGCGCGTTCGATGCGGAGGGCCTGCTCAACCCCGGCAAGGTGTTTCCCACCCTGCACCGTTGCGCCGAACTCGGCCGCGTCCATGTGCACGCCGGCAAGCTGGCTTTTCCGGATATCCCGCGGTTCTAGTAACGTCTCAGCAGGCCCAGCGCCGCGCTGGTATCGCCATATTCGGCGCATGCCCGTTCCGGGTCTTTGATTAACTCCGCCCGGACTCGCTTGAAGGTTTTGCCGGCCACTTCGGTCACCTCGGGGCGGAATTTACGCGGATCGTAGTCATTGCCGTCGTTGGCCTTGATGGCTGCGTCAAAGGCGCTGATCATTGCCATCGCGGCGTTGGGGCTGCCGAGAAGTCTGGCGCCGAGTTGAACGCCGCCGGCGCCATCGGCCTCATAGCCGGTGCATCGTTGTTCGAGCACCGCGGCTGCGGTGACGAGCTGGTCGAGGAACGTCGCCTCCGCGTCGGTGAGCATTTGGGCGCGCGCCTGTCCTGGTGCGATCATCGCAAGCAGTGCGATGACTGGCAGTTTGATCTTCATGGTCGTTCTGCCTGCGGCCGTTGAGCCGTGATCACGGGGTTGCCGAGTTACGATGACGCAAGTCTGTTCCTTCGGGCATCAGGAGATGTGTCAGCCGCGAGGCCGGTCGAAACAATTCGACGGATCGCGCTCACCAGCCGATAACCTTAACCGATGCTTGCCGCGATGGCCGACAGGGCCCATCGCGCGTCGCTGCAATTTGCAGCGGGCACCGTTTACACGGCCTTAGACTGTTCCTCGGTATTTTCCCAAGATGCATGTCTTCGGCAACACATCGATGCCCAGCCTGGCCGATCAGCTGGCGCTTTCGCGCAATCGGCCCGCGGGATTCGACTACATGCGGATTGCGCTGGCGGTGTCGATCATCGGCCTGCACAGCCTGAACGTGACGCTCGGGCTCGGCCGGGCGCTGGAGATCCAGAGCACGCTTCGCATCGGCGTCGCGATGATGCTTGCGCTGTTCTTTGCCCTGAGCGGCTTTTTGGTGACGGCGAGCCTGTTGAGGTGCAAGAGCCTGATTTCCTTCCTCGGCCTGCGCGTGCTGCGGATCGGACCGGCGCTCGCGGTCGAGACCACGCTGTCGGCCGTCATCATCGGTTCGCTCTTCACTGAGCTGCCACTGGCGCAATATCTCGCCGACCCGAAATTTCACGCCTATTTCCTCAATATCGTCGGCGACATCCATTACGAACTGCCGGGCGTATTCCTGCACAATCCGCTGCCTGAGTTGGTGAATGCCCAGCTCTGGACGGTGCCGTATGAATTGTGGTGCTACGTCATCCTGGCGCTGCTCGCGGTGACCACGATTTGCTTCAACAGGATGGCGTATCTTGTGTTCATGGTGATCGCGCAGATCGGGCTCGCCGGCTACGACCTCTACCGCTGGGACGAGGTGCCGATCCAGCTTCGCCCGCATCTTCTGGTGTTCTGCTTCCTCGCCGGTGTCGGCTTCTACCTCTGGCGCGACAAGGTGCCGTTCAATCGGACCGTCTGCCTGTGCGCGCTGGTGCTGTGCGCCGCCGCCATGGCCACCGGACGCGGTGACGCGCTGGCGCCAGTGCCGGCCGCCTATGTCGCGTGCTATCTCGGCCTTATGAACCCTCGGCGGAGCTGGATCGTCTCGTCGGGCGATTACTCCTACGGGCTCTATCTCTATGGCTTCGTCATCCAGCAATGCATTGCGACCTTCGGTCCGGGCGTTCAGCACTGGTATCTCAACATCCTGATCAGCCTGCCGCTCGCCTTCGGCGTTGCCGTTGCGTCCTGGCACCTGGTCGAGAAACACGCGCTCCGGCTCCGCGGCCAGGTCGAGCAGCTCGAGGCGGCAGCGCTGGCGCGGAGCTCGATCATAGGCTTCTGGCGCCGCTCGCCCGAGCGGGTCGAGTTGCGCGCAAGGCTCGATGTTGCGGGAACTCGAGCGGGACAGTCGAGCGGCGCCGAGCTGCAGCCAGCCCAGCGTCGCGTCATAGTTTAGCCGGCCGCGCCTGCCGCTTTCCTGGCGATCACGGCATGCTTGGTCTCCCGCCCCTTGACGTCGGGATAGAATTGCGGCGCCTCGCGACGGTCGAAACGGCCGTAGGTGCGCACCACACGGACCATGCGATGGCGCAGGCTTTCGATGCCTTCGATCCGCTTCGGCTGCCAGTTGCCCGCGGCCCCGGCATTTGTCCAGCCGATCAGCAGCGCGATCTTGCCGGGATTGTGGATGCTGCTCCAGATGTCATGATCGGTGACGTCACCATTGTTGATGTCGAGGCCGAGATACGCCGGCAGCAGGTCGATCTGGGTTGCAAAGGTCGCTCCCTTGGCCGGCGTGATCTCGGTAAAGGTCGCGATCTTTGACGTGCCGACTTCGGTCTCGTCGAAGCGCTGTTCGCGGACGGGGATCCCGGCCGGTGGCGCAGTATCGGCGGTGATGTCGCCAATGCGCAGGAAATAGTCCGAGAAGATCTCGAAACGGCCTTTCTCCTGCACCGCATGGTGTTCGCCCTCGGTGCGCCAGCGCACGACGGATTTCTCGTCACGCCAGGTCGAGTGCGACAGAATCCAGCCCGGCCGGAGCCGGCTTTCAAATCGCTCATTGTCGATGAAGCCGTCGACCGTCTCCAGGATCGGCTTCAGGTGCTTGGCTTGCTCCAGATAGTCGTCCTTGCGGCCGTCGTTGGGATGAACTTCGAAAATGACGGAGAACATGGTCTGTCCTTTCCACTGTTCAGGTGGTTGCCGAAGCGGCCTCGTCGCTTCGGAGGAAGTTGACGCTTTCGCGCCAGAGCGCATGACGCCTCGTCTCGAGGTGCATCAGATGCGTGCCGCGCGAAATCTTGATGTCGCGCTTTTCGGGGGCGTTGCAGAATGCGTCGAACAGCCATCGGGCATCGTCATCGAGCATCAGCCCGTCCCACTCGCCGCGGATGATTGCGACCGGGGCGCGGACCTTCGCCGGATCGTAGGCGAGCTTGCCGTGCCATGCCTGCAGGATCTCGCTGAACGGACCGAGCGGCGTCTTGACGCCGGCCGGGTCGCGCTGGCGGCTCTCCGGATCGCTGTCGAGATAGGCCTCGCTCCATTGCTCGAAATGGGCGCGAGCAAGCACCGGCGGCTCGTGTGGCGGCACGTCCTCGATGAAGCGATTCCATTGGTCTTCCACGGTCACGATGCGCCAGGCGGGAAAGGCCGGTGGCACTTCGTAGCGCCGCGGGGGGCGACGTCCGATCGGTCCGAACATCACCAGGCGGTCGACCAGCGCCGGGTGGGCCCCGGCAAATTTCGCGGCCGGCATCGCGCCCCAGGAATGAGAGATCAGCGAAAGCCTTTCGATACCCTGGTGGCCGCGAATGAAGCGCACCGCAGTCCCGATTTGCGCGGCAGCGTCATCGGCAGTGCAGAGTGGCGGATTTTCCTTTGCCGGTTGCGACATTTCGGGATAGCGGTCCGAATGACCGAACCCGTAGAAGTCCAGACCCCAGACGTCGAAGCCTGCGTCGACCAGGGCATCGCGCCAGGACCGGCCGTCGAAGCGGTGCGCGACCGAGAGCGCCGACGGGAACGTCGCTCCGTGGACGTAGAGCACGGCACGGCGCGGCGTGCCGTCACTGCCGTTTCCCGCGAGGAAACGAAGGAACAGTGACAGCCCGTCGCGAGGGCCCGGAATGAGGAAATGCTGTTCTCGGGCATCAAGCTTCGACGCCGCCTTGTCATCTGTCATGTGAACACCGTCATTGGATCGGGCGAGTTCCGGGAATGCCGGGACATCGTGTCCCGACAACCCGTTCCGGCGGGCTCAGTTTCCAACGATCATTTCGATCGTGATCGAAGTGCCGCGGCGCTGAGGCGACGTCTGCATCGTTCAGATCAGCACGTACTGAGACCGCTCGCGCTTGGCGAGCAGCGGCAGCGCTTGCTCTGCGATGTAGGTCTTGAAGTAGGCGCTCTCCTGATGGGCCTTGAACGCCGCTTCGTCCTGGAACAATTCGTAGAACAGGAATTGCGCCGGATTGTCCTTGCCGCGGCCGATCAGGAACAGCTTGGTGCCGGCGTCCTTCTGCGCCTCGGGCAGGAAGCCGTCGAGAATTGCCGCGACCTTGTCGGCCTGTCCCTCCTTTGCTTCCCATTGCGCCACCACCAGAAGGCCTGATGTGTTGATCGCATCGCTGATGGTTCTCGTGCTCATCGCATAGTGTTTCATTTGCATTCCTCCGTTGCTTTGCTCCGATCGAGCTTGCGATCCGACCCAGGACGAGACGCCGGCGATCGCCATGATCGCGAAAGAGCCGATGGCCGATCGCCGGGTGGGCATCATCGTCGTGGTCGTGACTTCCGAACGTTTCATGATCGCCTCCAGATGGTTCGCACCAACCGTCTAGCCGGGCCGAACCGCGACGCGAGAGATAATGGATCGTTCGGCGAACCCAGTTCGGTGATGGTCGAATTGTCGATGTCGTGAAAATGGTTCGATCATGGCCGAAGTGTCGTGGCGGAAACCGGACCACGGGGAATGTCCCGACATCGGGGCTTGCCGACCAGCACGCCGGAACAGGCGGAAATATCGTGCTCCTGCCTTTCGCGGGGCGGCGGATTTTTGAGCTGAGCGGGACGTTCCGGGCAAGGCGGCTTGACCCCGTTTCCACGGTCTAGGCCCCCGCCACCGGGCCGTTCCGTCGAGATCACCGTCGCATTCAGAGATTTGTTCGGCGCGCATTTGATTTCGGAGCCGAATTTCGATACCGCCTAGCCTGTGGAAACGCTCAAAGTCAGGGATGCCCGGGACGTCGAAGAGGTGGTGCGCGCGGCTGTCGCCGGCGAGCAGCCGCTCGAGGTCATTGGTCATGGATCGAAGCGCGCCATCGGTCATCCGATGGCGACCAATGCGGTGCTTGACGTCTCGGTGCTCAACGCGGTCACCTCCTATGAGCCGAACGAGCTGATCATCACCATGCAGGCCGGCGCGCCGCTCGCCGACGTGCAATCCCTGATCGACGCCAAGAACCAGCAATTCGCCTTCGAGCCGATGGACACATCGGTGCTGCTCGGCACTGCGGGAGCCGGCACGATCGGCGGCATGATCGGCGCTGGCCTGGCCGGTCCGCGACGCATCAAGGCCGGCGGCGCCCGCGACCATCTGCTCGGGGCGCACGCGGTGTCCGGGTTCGGTGACAGTTTCAAGACCGGCGGACGGGTGGTGAAAAACGTCACCGGCTACGACCTCTGCAAGCTGCTCACCGGCTCCTGGGGCACGCTCGCGGTCATGACCGAGGTGACGCTCAAGGTCATGCCGAAGCCGGAAGCCGAGCGGACCTTGGTGCTGCGCTCCCTCGACGACGCCACCGCCAACCAGGCGATGACGGCGGCGCTGGGCTCGCCGTTCGACGTTTCTGGCGCGGCGCACCTTCCAGGCTCAGTGTTGCGATCCGGGACCGGTGCGCTCGGCAGCCTTGCCGCCTCCGGCCAGGCCGTCACGCTGGTGCGGCTCGAGGGTATTTCGGCCTCAGTGGCACACCGGGCGGCCTCGCTGACCCAGACATTATCTTCCTATGGGGCGGTCGACGTCCTCGCGGACGACGCTTCGGCTGCGATCTGGAGCGCGCTGCGCGACGTGGTGCCGTTTGCGGCGAACGGCGCGCTCGGGGCCTGGCCGGTGTGGCGCATCGTTTGCCCGCCGGCCGCCGGCGGCGCGCTAGGCCAGGCGCTGTCGCGCGCAACCGGTGGCGACGTGATCTACGACTGGGGCGGCGGGCTGATCTGGGCTGCAGTGCCGCAGAGCGCCGACGCGCAGGCCGCGCTGGTCCGCGGCCAGGTCGAGGCGATCGGCGGGCACGCCACCCTGATCCGCGCCGGCGAGGAGGTGCGCCGTGCGGTCGATGTGTTCCAGCCGCAGGCGGCCGGCCTTGCCGCGCTCGGCGAACGGGTCCGGGGGAGCTTCGATCCGAGATCGATCCTCAACCGCGGCCGGATGAGGCGGGGCGGGGCTGCATGAAGACCGAGTTTTCCCTGGCGCAGCTCGCCGATCCCGACATCAAGGAAGCCGACAAGATCCTGCGTGCCTGCGTGCATTGCGGCTTCTGCACCGCGACCTGTCCGACCTATGTGCTGCTCGGCGACGAGCTCGATAGCCCGCGCGGCCGCATCTACCTGATCAAGGAGATGCTGGAGAAGGACAAGCCGCCGACAGCAGACGTGGTCAAGCATATCGACCGCTGCCTGTCGTGCCTCGCCTGCATGACCACCTGTCCGTCGGGCGTGAACTACATGCACCTCGTCGACCAGGCCCGGGTCGGGATCGAGCGGGACTACCAGCGGCCGCTGGCCGAGCGGCTGCTGCGGTCGGTGCTCGCCTTCGTGCTGCCGCGGCCGGGCCTGTTCCGGATCAGCATGATCCTCGCCGGGCTCGCCCGTCCGTTCGCGGCGCTGCTGCCGACGCCTTCGGTCGGCGCGTCGAACCCGGGCCTCTTGCGGCGGATCAAGGCGATGCTGGCGCTCGCGCCGCGCGGCCTGCCGCAGCCGGGTCCATCAGCCGGAACCGTGTTTGCGCCGATCGGCCGGCGCCGCGGCCGGGTCGCGCTGCTGCAGGGCTGCGCCCAGCAGGTGCTGGCGCCGCGCATCAACCAGGCCGCGATCAACGTCCTGACCCGGCACGGCGTCGAGGTGGTGCTGGTCAAGGACGAGCAATGCTGCGGCGCGCTGACCCATCACATGGGGCAGGATCACGACGCGCTGGCGCGCGCGAAAGCCAACATCGCGGTGTGGCAAAGGGAAGCGGACCAGAACGGGCTCGACGCCATCCTGGTGACGACCTCGGGCTGTGGGACAGTTGTCAAGGACTACGGCTACCTGCTGCGCGAGGACAAAACATTCGCTGAGCCTGCCGCGCGAATCTCGGCGCTGGCAAAGGATATCACCGAGTATCTCGCTGGCCTCGAGCTCACGCCTTCAACGCAGATAGGCGACGTCACCGTCGCCTATCATTCGGCTTGTTCGTTGCAGCATGGCCAGAAAATAACTCAGCTACCGAAAGAATTGCTTTCCAAGAATGGATTCGTGGTGAAAGATGTACCTGAGAGCCATTTGTGTTGCGGTTCGGCGGGGACCTACAACATTCTCCAGCCCGACATTGCGAGCAGATTGCGCGATCGCAAGGTCGCCAATATTGCGCTTGTCAAACCGGACATGATCGCTGCGGGCAATATTGGGTGCATGGTTCAGATTGCCGGCGGTACGTCAGTTCCTGTGGTGCACACGATTGAGCTTCTCGATTGGGCGACAGGAGGTCCCCGGCCAGGATTGAATTGATCGACTGCCACTCGAGCATGATCCGGACCCCAGCCTTGCCCTGATGCAACGTGAAGGACCGGCGCTTCCTTGCCACAGACGCGAAGCGATCGCGCGGCCGTCATGCCCGACAAGCGAAGTGGAGGGGCCTCTCTCCGAGGTGCAGCCAACGTCCGGCAAGCGATCACTTCAATACGCCCGGTGGACTCAAATCAGCGGCAACAGGAGGACCACGATGGCGAAGTCGAAGAAGGCGAAGAAAAGCAAGAAGGCCAAAAAGGCCAAGAAGGCAGTAGCGGCGAAGAAGTCGGCCAAGAAGGCCGCGAAGAAATCCGCCAGGAAATCCGCCAAGAAGGCGGCGAAGAAATCAGCCAAGAAGTCGGCCAAGAAGACTGCAAAGAAAGCGGCCAAGAAGGCTGCTCCGAAGAAAGCGGCCCCCAAGAAAGCTGCTCCCAAGGCTGCGAAGAAAGCCGCCAAGAAGAGCGCTCCGAAGAAGGCCGCCGCGCCGAAGCCGGCTGCGCCGGTCGCTGCGCCCCCGGCCCCCGAGCCCGCGCCGCAGCCGGCCCCGAGCTGGGCGACGCCAAGCCATGAACCCGCGCCGGGCTGGAGCGCCGGCACCTCTGATAGCGGCGAGCACCACTAGCCGCAGCTATCCCTGAGAGGTTCACCTGACCGAAGCCGCAGCGGACGCCGCTGCGGCTTTTTCCGTTCCACGATTCCGTTCCACGACGGCGGCCGGTGTTTTTGCGGGTACGGCGATTCGCTTCGGCGCTTTCGCAGCGGGCCGGCTGTTGCTCATCCCCCACTTCCGGTGCCCGGCTCAACCGCTACGGGAGCAACTGTTTTGTGGTGCAAATGCAACACCCGCAAGTCAACGTGCGGCAGAATGGCTGGAACGCCTAAAAAGTCGGCACATGCATGTCTTTTTTGCTTCACGCTACCGTGCACGACCTGCAGATTGAACCCACGCGATTTAGTTGCAGTCCGTTATCGCGCGCCCTGGGGGGCCACGGAGCTGGGCTGTCTGGACAAGTAGATGGGGATCGTCATGAAGAAACTGGCCTTGTTAGCAACGGCGCTAGCAATGATTTCGAGCTCGGCAATGGCAGCTGACATGGCGGTGAAGGCCGTCAAGGCGCCGCCGCCGGCTCCCTTCGATCCTTGGGACATCGCCTTCGGCGCCGGCATCATGAACGACTACATCTTCCGCGGCGTCACCCAGTCGAACCACAATCCGTCGGTCACCGCGTATTTCGAGCCGCGCTACAACGTCAACAAGGACCTGCAGCTCTACATCGGTACCTCGACCGAGAGCATCTCCTTCGCCAACCGCGCCGCGGCCGAAGTCGACGTCTACGGCGGTATCCGCCCGACCTTCGGCGCCTTCGCCTTCGACATCGGTGTCTGGGGTTACCTGTATCCGGGTGGAACCTGCTACTACGGCGCGCCGGTCGACACCGCCAACAACCCGCTCAGCGCGCAGTGCGCCGCCAACTTCCTGCCGAACGGCAATGTCATGAAGAAGGACGTCTCGTTCTTCGAAGTCTACGGCAAGGCGACCTGGACCATCAACGACAACTGGGCGTTCACCATCAACGAGTACTACTCGCCGAACTTCCTCAACACCGGTGCCTGGGGCAACTACTCCTCGATCATCGGCAAGTACACCGCGCCGAGCACCGTGTTCGGCACCAGCGGCGTCGGCATGTATGTCTCGGGTGAGTTCGGCCGGCAGTGGCTCGGCACCTCGGACAGCTTCTACGGCGTTCCGGCGTTCCCGAACGGCATCAAATATGCCGACTACAACACCTGGAACATCGGTATCGGCTTCACCTACAAGGTGTTCACGCTCGATCTGCGCTACTCCGACACCGACATGTCGAAGGGTGATTGCAGCGCCTTCACCAGCGACTATACCGCTGGCGGCACCACCAACGTGACCCCGATCAACCCGCTCGGCACCGGCTCCAATTGGTGCGGCGCGGCAGGCATCGCCAAGCTCTCGGTCGACCTGACGGCGGCGTCCAGCCTGAAGTAATTTCTCCTCTCGGAGATCGCGGGGGCGGCAGAGTAATCTGCCGCCCCCTTTGTTTTTGTGGGCAAGGCTCATGGCATCGGACCGGACCGCGGTGAAGGCATTGATGCGGGTAGGGCGGCGCGACCTGCTTGCGGGCGCGGTGGCGGGCCTCGGCGGCGCGATCGCGATCGGCACGATGGAGTGGTTCTCCGTTGCGGCCGGATATCCGCTGGGCGTGATCCCGTTCGCAACCTCGATCGTGCTGGTGGTGGGATCGCCGGAGGCCGAGCCGGCCCAGCCGCGCGCTCTGATCGGTGGACATCTGGTGTCCGCACTGGCTGGCTTTGCGGTGCTGTGCCTGACCGGGCCGCATGCCTGGGCGGCCGCCGCCGCGGTCGGGATTGCAATCCTGGCGATGGTCGTGACCGACACCTTCCACCCGCCGGCGGGAATCAGTCCGCTCCTGATCGTCTCCGGCAATTTGCCGTGGTCATTCCTGCTCGCGCCGGTGCTCACCGGCGTCCTGATGCTGGCAGCCTTCGCCTATGGCTGGCACCGCTGGGTCAGCCGCAGGCCATGGCCGCGGCTGAGCCAGTAGTCCCCGCTACGACGCGGCGACCTTCACCGTGTCGCGCAAGCTGAAGCGGTCGCCATCGCGGACCAGCGTGACGTTGCGCTCATGGAAGGCGCCGAGCGTCGAGCGGTGCCCGATCGAAACCACCGTGGTGTCGGGCAGCTTCTCGGTGATCAGCCTGTACAGCGCGGCTTCCGACGGCTCGTCGAGCGAGGCCGTCGCCTCGTCGAGGAACAGGAACTGCGGCGCATGCAACAGCGCCCGCGCGATGCCGAGCCGTTGCTGCTCGCCGAGCGACAGCATCCGGTTCCAGTGCGCCTCTTCCTCGAGCCGCGCCGCGAGCTGCGGCAGTCCGACCGCGGTGAGGACGTCGCGAACCCGGCCCGCCTCGAATTGCGTGGCCTCGCCCGGATAGACGACGGCGTCATGCAGCGACCCGATCGGCAGATAGGGACGCTGCGGCAGCATCATCAGGCTGGCATTGGCCGGGATCTCGACCGCGCCGCTGCCGAACGGCCAGATGCCGGCCACGGCACGGAACAGCGTCGACTTGCCGGCGCCGGAGGGGCCGGTCACCAGTGTCCGCTCGCCGGGACGGAAGCTGAAATGCTCGGCCGCGACCAGCGGCGTGCCGTTCGGCAGCTTGACCAAGAGCTGCGGCAGCGCGATCTCGCCGCCGGCCGCGGGCTTCTCGTGAATCGCGGCAGGATCGTCGGCGAGCTTTTCGGCAGCCGCAATCGCGTTCTCGAAGCCGTCGAGACGGGCGACGGTCGCGCGCCACTCCGCCAAGGTGCGGTAGGCCGACACAAAGAACGAGAGCGAGTCCTGCACCTTGCCGAAGGCCTCGGCGATCTGGATCAGGGAACCGAGCTGCACCGTCTTGCTGACGAAATAGGCCGGGCCCGCCAGCGCGAAGGGAAACACCACCGACGCCTGCGCATAGCTTTGTGTGAAGGCGGTGATCCGCTTGGTGCGGCTCATGATGCCATACCAGTTGGCGACGACGCGACCGAACCGATCCAGCAGCCGTCCGCGCTCGGCGCCTTCACCCTTGAGCAGCGCGATCTGCTCGGAGTTTTCGCGCACCCGCACCAGGTTGAAGCGAAAGTCCGCTTCCAGCCGCTGCTGGTTGAAATCGAGACCGACCAGCGGCGAACCGATCCATTGCGTCAGCATGGTGCCGAAGATGGCGTAGACCAAGGCGGCCCAGACCAGGTAGCCGGGAATCGAGAGATCGATGCCGAACAGGGTCAGGGGCAGCAGTTCCGAGAGCCCCCAGAGGATGATCACGAAGGAGGCCAGCGAAACCACCGCGTTCAACAGGCCAAGGCCCAGCGCCAGCGTCTGGGCGACGAACAGCTTGACGTCGTCGGTGATGCGCTGGTCGGGGTTGTCGGCCGCGTCGTTGGCGAGCTGCATGCGGTAGTGGTTGGCGTCATGCACCCAGTCGCGCAGATATTTGCTGGTCATCCATTTGCGCCAGCGGATCTGCAGCCACTGATTCAAATAGAGCTGGTAGACGCCGAGGGCCACCGAGACGGCTGCGATCGCACAGAACACCAGCATTTCGCGCTTGAACGTGTCCCAGTCCTTGTTCTGCAGCGCGGTGTAGAAGCGGTTGCGCCACTGGTTGATCAGCACGTCCATGAGGACTGACGACAGCTCGATCGCGACGACCGCGCCAAGCAGCACGCGGCCGGCCCATTTGTCCTCGGATTTGAAAAAGGGCGAGGCGATGCGCCACACCGTCGCGAGTGTCGAGCGAATGTTGTTCACAGATTATCGTCTCCGGGGAAGGGGGCCGCAAAGGCCTGAAGAATCGGGACAATCGGAGTGGACATCGACTAAAGTCGTAAGCCTGGCATGCAAGCGTTGGCTTGTCCCGGCGAGCGAGTCAACCCTAGCATGGCAGCTAACGGCGAGGGACGGGGGACCTTCCATTTTCGCGAGGATGTGAGCGATCCTTACCGATCGTTCATTCGCGAGCCGGGGCTTCAACTTTCGTAGACGGACTCCCGCAATCGCACCAGCGCGCGGCCTGCAGGCAGGCCGCGCGCTGCATAAGAACATGGGGGAGGACCCGAGATGAATACCTGGAATCAAATCTACAATCCGCTCGGCAATGCGGCGCTGTCGACGATCGCGGCCGCCATTCCCGTCGTCACGCTGCTGATCCTGATCGCCAGCGGAAAGGTGAAGGCGCATATCGCCGCCATCATTGCGGTCATCCTGACCAATCTGATTGCGATCTTCATCTTCACGATGCCGGCCAACATGTCGATCCGCGCCTCGGTGCTCGGCATCGTCTCCGGCTTCTTCCCGATCGGCTGGATCGTTCTCAACGTCATCTTCCTGTACCAGCTCACGGTTGCAACCGGCCAGTTCGAGCTGTTGAAGCGCGCGGTCGGCGGCGTCACCGAGGACCGCCGCCTGCAATTGCTGCTGATCGCGTTTTCGTTCGGCGCCTTCTTCGAAGGGGCATCGGGGTTCGGCACCCCGGTCGCGATCACCGGTTCGGTGCTGATCGGGCTCGGCTTCTCGCCGCTCGCGGCCTCCGGCCTGTCGCTGATCGCCAACACCGCCCCGGTTGCCTATGGCGCACTCGGCACGCCGATCCAGGGTCTCGCCTCGGTCACCGGGCTCGATCCCTACATCCTCGGCGCCATGGTCGGCCGGCAGCTGCCGCTGTTCTCGCTGATCGTGCCGTTCTGGGTGGTGTGGGCATTCGCGGGCTGGCGCGGCATGAAGGAGGTCTGGCCGGCGATCCTGGTCACCGGCGTCTCCTTCGCGGTCCCGCAATTCGTGATCTCGAACTACATCAACCCCTGGATCGTCGACATCGGCGCCTCGCTGATCTCGATGGGCGCGCTGATCCTGTTCCTCAAGATCTGGCAGCCGAAGCAGCTCTGGCTGTCGCCGGCGCTGCGCGGGCGCGATGAATCGGCGGCGACGATGACCGCACCGAAGCCGATGGACAAGACGCCGCTCACCAACCGCGAGCTCTGGACCGCATTGCTGCCGTGGATCATCGTCTGCATCGTGATGCTGATCTGGGGCAACGGCGCCTTCAAGACCTGGGCGAACTCGATCTTCACGGTGAACTATCCGATCCCCGAGCTCGACAAGATGATCAACAAGATGCCGCCGGTGGCGGCCAAGCCGACCCCGGAAGGCGCCGTGTTCGGCTTCACCTATCTGTCGTTCACCGGCACTGGCATGCTGATCGCCGCGATCATTTCCGGGTTCCTGGCGGGCTTTTCGCCACTGCGGATGATCGCCGATTATGGCCGCACCATCCGCCTCTGCGCGATCTCGCTGATCACGATCTCGGCGATGTTGGCGATCGGCACGCTGACCCGGCTCTCCGGCGTCGACGCCACGCTCGGCCTCGCCTTCGCGGCGACCGGCGTGCTGTATCCCTTCTTCGGCACCTTGCTCGGCTGGCTGGGCGTGGCGCTGACCGGATCGGATACCGCCTCGAACATCCTGTTCGGCAATCTGCAGAAGATCACCTCCGAGCAGCTCGGCCTGTCGCCGATCCTGATGGCGGCGGCGAACTCGTCGGGCGGCGTGATGGGCAAGATGATCGACGCGCAATCGATCGTGGTCGCCTCGACCGCGACCAACTGGTACGGCCACGAGGGCTCGATCCTGCGCTACGTGTTCCTGCACTCGATCGTGCTGGCGTGCCTGGTCGGTCTGTTCGTGACCTTGCAGGCCTATGTCTATCCGTTCACGGCGATGGTCTTGAAATAACGAGGCGAGGCGTCGCCCAAACGAAGATCCCCGCGGGTGAGGAGCCCGCGGGGATTTTGCGTTTCAAGCGTTTTTTCTCGCGCCGCCATTCTGGCCAATCGCAGCCTCGTCCCATACAAGGGCGGCGTTGCGCGGGGTATGTCGAGGACTGGCATGATGTCGATGAAGCGGATTCTGAACGGCGGCATCGCCGCCTTGGCGCTGGTTGCCGTGGCCGTCGTCGCGGTTCCGGCCGAGGCCCAGGAAGAATTCCCGTTCGGCTTCGTGATGACGCTCGATGCCGCGCGCATGCCGGGCTCGAAGCGAATCCCCTCGATCGAGGTCGGCGACAATGGCGAGGTGATCCTCGAGCTGTGGTGCGACGGCGGCAAGGGCCAGTTTTCGGTAGCCGGCAACACCATCGTCTTCGTTCCCGGCGCGATGGAGAACCGCAGCTGCGCGCCGGAGCGGGCGCAGGCCGACAAGGATCTGCTCGCCGCACTCGGCGAGATGACGACCTGGCACCGGCAGGGTGATCAGGTCACGTTCATCGGAAGCAAGTCGCTGCGTTTCGTGATCAACAGCAACTGATGGCGGCGTAACGCGCTGGTGCGTCGAGCGCACCCGCTCAGGGCGTCGCGATCAATCCGCTGGCGGTGGCGACGATCCAGCGGTTGCCCCAGCGCACGATCGAATCGACCCGTCCCAGTCCGGGGACGACGTCGCCGCGCGCGGCCATCTTGACGCCCTCCGGCCCTTCGAGCACGGCGGTGCCGTCGCGGACCTCCACCACCGACCAGCCGGGAATGGTGCTTGGCCGCGTCTCGGGCGCGGCCGGAAGCGGCTGCTTCGGCCCGAGCGCCATGGCCTGCGCGTTCAACGTCGTGGGCGCCGCACCGAGCACCTGCGGGCGTGGATTGGCTACGGATTTGGGAATGCTGCCGGTGACGGCGGGGTCCGCGTTGGACGCGGTCCGCCGCGGGCCCTCGCTTCTTCCCTCGTTCTTGGGGCTCGGCCGCGTCTCTGCGATTTGCGGGACAGGCGCTTCCTTCTGGGCCACCGCGACCGGGGCGGGGCTTGCGAAGTCGTGCCAGTTGGCGCCGCCGGTCCAGCCCAGCACGAAGCTTGCGGCAAGGGCCGTGGCTGCCAGCAGCGCGGTGCCGATGCGATCGGCGAACGGCTCCCGCAGCAGCAGGGCGGCGTCGTGATTCTCGTTGGAGACGTCCCAGAGGTCCGCCGTCTGCGCCGGCGAATGACCCTCCGTCACATCTGTTGGCCAGATGCTCGCAGCACTGATCGGCTCGCGGTCTTGCATGGCGTGACCTGTGTTCGGTGACGCAAAGGATGATCCCCGAAACTAAATCGAGCCTTAATTTTCGGTGACCGAACTGGGGCAGCACAAAGTCTTTTGGTCGCAGCCCCCGTAAATTTCCGGGGCCATAGGCGAGCAGAAGCGAGGCCGTGCTTGCGACGGCTATGTCCGGGCATAAGGATGCAGCGGTCGTTTCCGGACGTCGTCTCCGCAAACCGGGTCGTCGCAGCACGCCGGCGCGGCTATAGCGATCGCATGCTCGATTTCGCCGCACAATATGTCGCCTTTCAACGCCGCGATCCGGCCTGGGACGGCATCGTGTTCGTCGCGGTCAAGACCACCGGCGTGTATTGCCGCCCGGTCTGCCGGGCGCGCACGCCGCTGGCGCGCAATGTGAAATTCTATGGCAGCGCCGCATCGGCGGAGCGCGCCGGCTTCCGGCCCTGCCTGCGCTGCCGACCCGAGGCGGCGCCGTTCTGTCCGGCATGGAAGGGCACCAGGACGACGGTCGAGCGCGCGCTGGCGCTGATCGAGGCGGGCGCACTCGATCGCGGCGATGTCGCCGCGCTGGCCGACCGGCTCGGCATCGGCACGCGGCACCTGTCGCGGCTGTTTGCCGAGCATCTCGATGCCTCGCCGCTGCAAATCGCGCTGTCGCTGCGCGTGCAGCGCGCCAAGCGCCTGATCGACGGCAGCGATCTGCCGCTCTCTCTGGTGGCGCAGCGCGCCGGCTTCTCCAGCGCAAGGCGCATGAACGCTGCGTTCGCAAGGCTCTACGGCCGCTCGCCCGCCTCGCTGCGAGGCAAGCGGCAGCCAGACATCACGATGAACCTCGATGGAGATCGGCAATGGCCAAGAGCTACGGCACCGTCAGTGCGGAACGCAAAGCGCAGATGAGCGGCCTCGAATTCGTCCAGGGGCTCGCCTCCGGCGCGCTGCCGCTCAACACCATCGCGCAGACCCTGGGTTATGACGTCACTGAGGCCGAGCGCGGCCGCGTCGTGGTCACGCTAGAGCCGACGGACGCGCATCTCAATCCGGCCGGCACCGTGCATGGCGGGCTCACCGCCACGCTGCTCGACAGTTGCATGGGGCTTGCGGTGCAGTCGACGCTCGACGCCGGCACCAGCCAGACCACGCTCGAATTCAAGATCTCGCTGGTGCGGCCGATCACGCCGGACACCGGCCCGATCCGGGCGGAAGGCCAGGTGCTCAATTGCGGCCGCCGCATCGGCACCGCCGAGGGCAGGGTCACCGACGCCAAGGGACGGCTGCTCGCCCACGGCACGACGACGTGCCTGATCTTCCCATCGTAGCGCAACGCCGTTGGCGCGGAGAGACTGCGCCCGCCTGCATCTGTAGATGCGGTGCCGGCGCAGCAACATTGGAACGTGTCCAGCAAGGCACCGACTTAGAGACCTTCAATTTCACTGAGCCGATCGATTGGCTTACCCGAACGCTATGGCAATAGCGTTCGGGGTGCCAGGATGCGATCGTCGATGAAGCCACGCCGCACAGCCGTGCTCAGCGCGGTCCCTCCGGATATCCCGGCATGTTGTTCCATCCGGCAGGCAACTCGCCGCCGGGCCGCGTCGCGGCGCCATTGTGTTCAGGCAAACGAATGAGGCCGAGCTGAAACATGGCGGTCAGCGCGTCTTCCTGCCCGAGCTCTTCGGCGATCCGTCCCTCGCGCACGCGCAGCACGGTCGTGCCGGCGAACGTCATCTTGCGGCCGGAGGCTGCGGGCAGCGAGCCGAGGCGGAAGTCGCTGAACGCCGGTCCGGTGTGGGTGCCACCGCCTTCCCAGCGGCCGACGACGAGGTCGCCTTCCGCGATGAGGTCGCCGACGCCCCAGAAATTGAGATCCGGAAAGGCTTCGCGAAATTCGGTCATGAATTTCGTGACCGCGGCGCGGCCACGCTTCGGCTCGTGCATCGGGTAATGCACGACAATGTCTGACGTCGCGAGCTCGTCGATGATGCGCGGATTCCAGGGATTGCCCCAGAATTCCTTGAACCATCGCCCTACGACGTTCTTGTTTTGCTCTGACATCGGATCGTCTCCATTTGCGGTTTGCCGGTATCGCGACCGGCGTTGTCTCGATGCGCGCAGTAAGCATTTGGAGGCGCGTGTCGTGCCACCCGATTCCAGATCGGGCGTGCGCTCGAGCTTCAGGCGAGATTCCGCTTTGTCGGCATGGTGCTTGGCGCAGGTTTTTTCGCGTCGTCGCTCAATCGGGAAACGGGTGGTGCGCGCAACGCGGGCGCGAAATCATCGTCTCAAATACAATGGAGAACTTCATGCGCAATTTCGATGCGATCGCCGCGCTGCGCGGCGACGGACTTCGTCCCGAACTGCGGGCGCTGCTCGATCGCGTTGCGATGGAACCTCGCTCTGAACTGTTCGTCAGAAGCGACGGGATGCTTCAGTCCGGTCCGGACGCCACTCCCAATGCGGCGCGCGACAATGTCGTGCCGCTGAAGAGCAGGGCAGCTTGAATCACTAGAGCATGATCCGGAAAAGTGAGTAGCGGTTTTCCGAAGAGGTCATGCTCGAATCAAAGAGCTGGAACGGGATGACGACTCGACGAAAAGTCATCCCGGTCCAGCGCGCCGGCGTTAGCGCCACACCGACTTGTCGGCGTCCCAGCGCTGGCCCTTGAATTCCTTGATCAGGGCGTCGATCCCGCCGTTGTCGTCCTTTGGCTCGCTGCCTTCCTCGTCGCTGCCGCTGGAATCGTCTGAAAGATTGAGCTTGGCGCCGGCGCTGTCGTCGGATGTCGAGACGGTCGGCGTCGAGACCCACAGCATCAGCTTGTCCGAGCTCCCGGGCTTGTCGGGCGAGACGAGGGCGGTGACCTCGTAATTCTGGATCAGGCCGAGCGCCGGATAGACCGCGCTCGGCCGCTTCAGCACCAGCTTCAGCTTGCCGGTATTCGCGTTCCAGGTGGCGGAGGCAGGCTTCGCGGCAAGCGTCTTCGCCAGCACACCGGCGACGGCGGAAGCGAGCTTGTCCTTGTTGATCTTGTCACCGTCGCGCCAGTCGGCGGCGGCAAAGCGGATGGTGCGGTCCATCTCGAACACGCCGCTGGTCCAGCCGGCTGCGGTCACGCCGGGCGTGCTTTTGGCCTTGGCGAGCAGCGCGCTTGCGCGCTCGGGATCGACGGTGAGGTTGATGGTCTGCTCGCCGGCGCGGACCTCGTCGCAGGTCACCGCGAGGCTGGAGGTGCCAATCTCGACGGCCTCGCCCTTCAGGCTCTTCAGGAAGTCGGCCGCCGCATCCAGCTTCACCCGCACGCCGATCGATTCCGGCGAGACATCGGTGAAATCCTTCGGCTGCGGCGTGATGTCGTCCTGGCTGGCCTGGCTGTCCTGGAATTCCTTCTCGCTGAGATCGGAATTGTCCGTCGAGGCGACCTCGGTCACGGCCTGGCCGATCGTGATCTGGCCGCGGAACTCGAAATCGTCGCCGGTCTGCTTGCGGGTCAGCTTGACGGTGACCGGCTGCTTGTCGGCGATGCTCTGGCTGGTGCCGGTGAGGCTCTGGCCGCTGACGGCGAGGTTGGCGATGAAGCGGTCCTTGCGGTCGGAGCCCTTCTCGACCGGATAGCAGACGTCGAGCACGGCCGCGGTCACGGTCTTGCCCTGGCGGGTTTCCTTCAGGATCACGTCGGCATTGCCGTCCATCAGGCCGATGATCGAGTTGAAGTAGCGCGTCTCGGGGCCGCCGCCGGGCGCCGCCTTGGGCTGCAGCTTCATCTGGGCGAGAGCGGGCGCCGAGACGACGGCAAGACCGAGCAGCAGGAGCGGGAGCGCGCGCATACGATAAGTCCTCGAAGGGCAGAATCGGTTCCGTCGTAACTAGCAAACCTGTGTGTCATTGGCCAAAAAGAAGGCCGCCTAACGGCGGCCTGAGAGCGTTTTCATGCGAAGCGGTACCGGTGCGCGTCATACGCGTGCACCGGGCTCCTCACTGCGTTCCAGCCTGCCGCGCAGCGCGTTCACGACGCGGCTCACGGTTTCGATGTCCTTTGTCGAGAGACCGTCGGCGAGGCCGTTCACCCAGGGCAGCTGCAGGCGCATGGCCGCGTCGAAGGCCTGCTGTCCCTTGCCGGTCAGCACCACGAGCTGGGCACGGCGATGATGCGGGTTGGTCTCGAAGGTGACGAGCCCGTCCCGTTCCAGGTCGTTGACGATCCGCTGCACGTTCTGTCTGGCAGCGCCGAGGTCGCGCGCCAGCCACGCCACCGGTTGCGGGCGTTCGGCGGCGATGATGGCGCCGAGGATCTGCCAGCGCGCGCTGGTCAGCCCGAGCCCGGCCACCAGCCGGTCGCCGGCGGTGAACAGCAGGCTGTTGAGCCTGAACAGGTCGAGAATCAGGTTGCTCAGGGCCTCGCCGGCCGGCGTGCGCTTGGTCTGCGGCATTTGTCACCATAAGAGTGTATTGACATCATAATGTCAATATCGCCATGTATCCATCGTAACGGAATGACATCATAGCACCATATCAACGGAGCCAGCCATGCCGCAGATGCGCCCCCTCGACCCCGCATTCCCGATCGACCGCCAGCTCGCGGTCGATGCCGCCAATGTCGTGCTCGTCAACCTCTTCACGCTCGATGCGGCCGACGAGGACACTTTCCTCAAGGCGTGGCAGGACGACGCCGCCATCATGAAGCGGCAGCCCGGCTTCATCTCGACCCAGCTGCACCGCGCGCTCGGCGACAGCCCGGCCTATCTGAATTACGCGGTCTGGGAATCGACCGCGGCTTTTCGGGCCGCCTTCGCCAATCCCGAGTTCAGGGCCAAGCTGGCGGCCTATCCGGCGTCCGCCGTGGCGTCGCCGCATCTGTTCCGGAAGGTGGCGGTGCCGGGCGTGTGCGTCGCGTAAATGCCTGCCCCGTCATGGCCAGGCTTGTCCCGGCCATCCACGTCTTTCTATCGCGGAAAGCAAGACGTGGATGCCCGGCACAAGGCCGGGCATGACAGCTGGGTGCGTGGATCCGGCTACGGGAACGTCCCAAAAAAGAAGGCCGCCCGGAGGCGGCCTTCGATCTCGATATTGATGCGCTGACGGGGCTCAGAAGCCGCCCATGCCGCCCATTCCACCCATGCCGCCGCCGCCCGGCATCGCCGGCGCCGCATCCTTCGGCAGTTCGGCGACCATGGCTTCCGTGGTCACCAGCAGGCCGGCCACCGAGGAGGCGTCCTGCAGCGCGGTGCGCACCACCTTGGCGGGGTCGATGATGCCCTTGTCGACCATGTCGACATAGTCCTCGGTCTGGGCGTCGAAGCCGAAGGTCTCCGACTTGTTCTCGAGGATCTTGCCGACCACGATCGAGCCCTCGACGCCGGCGTTCTCCGAGATCTGGCGGACCGGAGCTTCCAGCGCCTTGAGCACGATGTTGATGCCGGCCTGGACGTCGGCATTGGCGTTGGTGAGACGGCCGACCGCCTTCTTGGCGCGCAGCAGCGCGACGCCGCCGCCGGGCACGATGCCTTCCTGCACCGCGGCGCGGGTCGCGTTCAGCGCGTCCTCGACACGGTCCTTCTTCTCCTTGACTTCGATCTCGGTGGCACCACCGACCTTGATCACCGCAACGCCGCCGGCGAGCTTGGCAAGGCGCTCCTGCAGCTTCTCGCGATCGTAGTCCGAGGTGGTCTCCTCGATCTGCGCCTTGATCTGGCCAACGCGGGCGTCGATGTCCTTCTTCTTGCCGGCGCCCTTGACGATCGTGGTGTTCTCCTTGTCGATCACCACCTTGCCCGCGCGTCCCAGCATGTTCACCGTGACGTTTTCGAGCTTCATGCCGAGGTCATCGGAGATCAGCTGACCGCCGGTCAGGATCGCGATGTCCTCCAGCATCGCCTTGCGGCGATCGCCGAAGCCCGGCGCCTTGACGGCGGCGACCTTGAGCCCGCCGCGCAGGCGGTTGACCACCAGCGTCGCCAGCGCCTCGCCCTCGACGTCTTCGGCGAGGATCAGCAGCGGACGGCCCGACTGCACCACGGCTTCCAGCACCGGCAGCATCGACTGCAGGCCGGTCAGCTTCTTCTCGTGCAGCAGGATGTAGGCATCCTCGAGCTCGGCGGTCATCTTCTCGGCGTTGGTGATGAAGTAGGGCGAGAGATAGCCGCGATCGAACTTCATGCCCTCGACGATGTCGACCTCGGTATCGAGCGACTTGTTCTCCTCGACGGTGATCACGCCCTCATTGCCGACCTTCTGCATCGCCTGCGCGATCATCTTGCCGATGGCGGCGTCGCCATTGGCCGAGATGGTGCCGACCTGGGCGACTTCGGACGAGGAGGCGACCGGCTTGGCACGCTTCTCGATGTCCTTGATCACGGCCGCGACCGCGGTGTCGATGCCGCGCTTCAGGTCCATCGGGTTCATGCCGGCGGCGACCGACTTGGCGCCCTCGCGGACGATGGCCTGCGCCAGCACGGTTGCGGTGGTGGTGCCGTCACCGGCGGTGTCGTTGGTCTTGGAAGCGACCTCGCGCAGCATCTGCGCGCCCATGTTCTCGAACTTGTCGTCGAGCTCGATCTCCTTGGCGACGGTGACGCCGTCCTTGGTGATGCGGGGCGCGCCGAAGCTCTTCTCGATGACGACGTTGCGGCCCTTCGGGCCGAGCGTCACCTTCACGGCGTTGGCGAGCACGTCGACACCGCGCAGCATGCGCTCGCGGGCGTCTCCGGCGAATTTTACGTCCTTGGCAGCCATTGTTTTCAACTCCTGGAAAGATTGTGTGCAGTTGCCGCTGTCCGCGTCCGTCATTGCCGGGCTTGACCCGGCAATCCGTCGTCGTTGTGAGACTCTTTCGAAGATTGATGGATGCCCGGGTCGAGCCCGGGCATGACGGCGGAGAGAGCGGCGAACTCTCGAATTGTCGGGCTTAAGCCAGCACGCCCATGATGTCGGACTCCTTCATGATCAGGAGCTCCTGGTTGTCGAGCTTGACCTCGGTGCCCGACCACTTGCCGAACAGCACGCGGTCGCCGATCTTGAGGTCGATCGGGATCAGCTTGCCGGCCTCGTCGCGGCCACCCGGGCCGACGGCGACGATCTCGCCCTGGGAGGGCTTTTCCTTGGCCGAGTCCGGAATGATGATGCCACCCTTGGACTTCTCCTCGGCATCGATACGCTTGACCACGACGCGGTCATGCAGTGGGCGGAAGGTGGATTTAGCCATGACGTTCCCTCTTGGAGGCTCGGTTTCAGGTCCGGTTCATCGAGACCGGCGTTGAATGCCGGCCCGGTCGGCGCCAGGCAGGACGCCCGGCGCATTTAGCAATCGTGGTGCGAGAGTGCTAATTGCGGGCCGGGAAATATGGCTTGGCGGGTTTTCTGTCAAGCAAAGTGGTTAAGGCCTTGGTGAGGCCAATATAGGATGGTGGACCGGAAACCAAATCGTAGCGATGACGTAATTTTGTCGGACGTCGTTGCTCCGCCTTAAGTTTTACGCTTGGCTGCAGGACGGGTGCGGCCGGGACATAGTCGGGGGATGCATATGATCAGGTCACTCAACGCGCGATTGGTCGCACGATTCGCGGCTGTCTCGGCGCTGACGGCACTTTTGGGGGCGTGCAGCAGCTTCAGCCTGCCGTCGTTGTCGTCGAACCCCGAGCCCGGGCCCGTCGAACCGGGGGTGGCCCCGGAGATGCCGGCGTCGATCCGCCCCGACGAGATTGTCGGCCGCTGGGGTCTCGCCTCGTTCCAGAATCCCGCCGACCGCGCCCGCACCGAGGCAGCGGCGCGCGGCCAGTGCAAGCAGCCTTACGTGATCGGCGCCGGCCAGAACGGCGGCGTCATCATGCATCTGGCCGACCAGGCCACCCCGCAGGAACTGCGGCTGAAGGGTTCCCCCGGCGGCAAGAACTATATCGGCCCGCCCGGACCTGTGCCAGGCGAGCAGGACCGCGAGATCATCTCGTTCGACGGCCGGGTCTTGATCACCCGCTTCGTCGACAAGGACGCCGCCACCCGCTACGGCAACATGGTCTACGTCCGCTGCGCGCCACGGGCGTAACAGCGGGGCATTCGTTTTATCTCCGGCTAGCGCCACATCGGCAGTCCGCCTCTCCCCTCGTGGGAGAGGCCGGATTGCATCGCCAGATGCAATCCGGGTGAGGGGTCTCTCTCCGCGAGTTCAACTCTCTCATTTGAACTCGTGGAGACAGCCCCCTCATCCGGCGCCTTAGACAAATGGCCCCGACGATATCCACGTCGGGGCCATTCGAGATCATCGGCCACGGGTACATCCGCCGGACCATCCGATCATAAGTGTCGCTGATCACGGTACTTGGTCAGGGCCGGATGTGGCAATCGCTCCATCGAGGTAATCACATTCCGTGCGAAAGCGGCCCGCGGCCGGCTCGCGCTTGCGCCAACCAGAACGCGGCCGGATGTATCAATTTGTCTTTGCAATCCGATACGTGCCCTTCTTGTGGCCAATGACCTGACCATTGCCTTCGAAATTGCTCTTAAGAGGTTCGATGGAAATGATGAGTTCGGCTTGGAGCCCTTCGAATTTGCCGGTCCCGCCGGTTATATTGCACTTGTTGGGTTGCCCCGGCAGGAAATCGCATTGTTCGAATGTTTGATCGCCGTCCTTGTCGACGTAAGTACAGAACCCGCGGACTTCGACAGTCTTCGCCGACGTATCTCTGATCCGACTAAACTGGCAGCGTCCACCCATGTTATTGAGCACCGGATTTCCCGCGTCGTTCATTGCTGCCATCGCCTGGTTCAGCAGGTCAAACTCTCGACCGCCGCCGATCGGCATCGGCTTCGGTGGCGGGATTGGTGTCGCAGTAAATGTCACCGAGACTTTGAGATAAGCAATGGCCGTTGCACGTCGAGGCCATCAGGTCGGGCACTTCTGCCGCGCCTTCAGGTTCGTTGATGTCGCTGATTACCGCATCCGACGCCGACCCGAAGGCCGGCGTTTTCGTCTGTCTATGACGAACTTCAGGGGGCACGAACGAACCTGGCTTGCCGTCTGCCGCCCAAAGTCGTGACCCGCAAACAACTGCTACCGCCGCGCTCCGACGCGATTGACGCCGCCATTAAAATTGCCGCCCGCGTTATGACGAACCGCAGCACGCGCCACCGGACGAGGCCTGAGCACCACGCCTGCTCTCGCCACGCAACCCACCGGATAGCCGACGTACTGGCAATAAATGACGGCCTCAGCCGGCGCCGAACTGAGAGTAACACCTGCAAACCCCAGCACGAGGCTGGCCGCAATTCCCGCAACTGTCACTGATCTGGTCGAAAAAATGTTCGTCCGACACATGGTGATCCTCCTCATCGCACGCGAACCGAAGGTGATGAAGCCGCTGCAGACGCGGCCCAACATATCGTCGGTGGCAAAGGATGAGTGATGTTGACATGGATCAACGCCGGGCGCGCGCCCTGGGCCATTCCCGGACTCTTGCATCGCAAGAAGTCCCCCAAAATGACGCGCCAATCTAATCGTCCGCCCGGAGGCACTTGCTACTTGCAGCCGCGGCAAATCGTAAGCTTGCCCTTTAGCTTGTCATCTTCCCCGGGATCGACCGATTGCTGCCCGGAGACACGATCTGCTTCTTGATTAGTGGGCTGCTTTGCCCGGCGCGGCCTGACGGGTCGCGTCGTCCGGCTTGACGTGTCATCATCGTCGACGATACCGACGCTAAAGCCATCGTAATCGGTGGCCGGCTTGGCCGACGGCGGCGACCTGTCGATCACTTGCGCTGGCGAAACGCTGTCGGACTCTGGCGGCGTGTGCTCGACAGTGGCAGACCGTGGGGCGGTGGTGTGTGGCGGCACATCTTTAGCGGCTCGGGGCTGTACCGGACCCTTGGCTCCCTTGGCGGTCGCCGTCGGCGGCGGAACGTCATCCGTCGTCCGTGACGAACCAACATTGCCCTTGGCCGGTGGCGTGGGACTTACGGCAGCCGCCCGCGGCGGGGACACGCTGGGTGCCGCCATCGGCGGCCAAACGCTGTTGGTCGCGGCCGGAGATGCCGACCCCTCATTCGACGGAGACGGCGGCGCAAGCGAAAGCGGCTGGGACAGCGACGTCTGACATCTCGCGCTGTCGTGTGACCAAACTCCCGCCGCCAATAAACCAAGGGCAAACAGCGTTGCGTTTTTCATTGCCGTCCTGCAAGTCACTTAGACAAAAGAATTGATCGCGTGACTCCTGTAGCCACGCTTCGGCGAAAATTTCCACATCTGACATGGCGATCAAAATTGACGGAAGTGGGGAGTCAGGGGCGGTTGCATGCGCGCTTCGGTCCGCTTGGGGCTTTCGGCCACCCTCGTTATTGGCCCCAATGTCCGCTTGGGCCAAAACCGGAAGTGACACGCGCCGCATTCAAAATCGAGGCGTTGTTGCGGGACAAGACGTCGATGATCACTGCATCGACGGTCACCATTCGTCGTAGAACCACTCCCTGGGGATTCGAGGCCGCGCTCTTACGTATGGTGGCTGAGATGTCCGCTCGGGCTTGCGTACGGCCGGAGTCGGCTGTGTCGGAGGCGGTAACGCCTTCTGCTCGGAAACCTTCGCGAGCGCCCGTTTCATTTCTTCCTGGCTCGCCTTGAGTTCCTCAATGGCTTTGGAGTTCTCGCGGGCCATTTGTTGCTGGTCCGCCTTCAGCTGTTCGATACTTCGCTCCATATTTGCGAGGTCGCGCGCGATCGTTTGCAGCAACTGCGTCTGATCGGGAAGGGCTGTGTTGGCTGTTGGCGCGGTGTCCTGCGGCGGTGCCGTTTGCACCGCAGGCGTCGCTTGGGGCGGAGCGGCGTCCGCCGCGGCGACCTGAACGGTGGGTGGAGCGGGCTGCGGCGCAAGCGGCGGATCATCAGGCGGCAATGATGGAGTTGAGACAAGCTGCGGCGCCCAACGGGCGGCAATCAGCTTGGCTTCCCCACCATAAGACGACTGCAAAGCCAGGGCAGCGATAACGATACATGCTGCCAGCGACAAGCCGGCGAGGGCTCGGAACAGCGGCCTTCCAGGCGGCGATTGCGAGCCAGTTCCGGAAGAGCCAGGTCCGGAAGAGCTAGGTCCGGAAGAGCTAGGGCTAGGCTCGGAAAAAGCGGGGTTAGGTCCGACCGAAGGCGGGTTAGGGTGCGCCGAAGGTGGGGACGCGGCATCGCGCTCCATTCTTGCAAGCTGTTCACTCAAACGCGTGAGCTCTTCATCGGCGCGCGCGATCTGCTTGCGGGCTTCCGCGAGTCTTTCGTCGGCGGGCGCGGTCAGGCTATCGTTCGATTCAACTGGGTTCGGAGTGGGGGTGGAGTTCACTGACGTTTCCCTTTCCGTCCAATGTCACCCAAGCGTGCCGATCCGGCTATCCGTTAGGGTCGATCAGCCCCCCTCAGCACTCCTGTCAGTTTTGTCCAAAGAATGGCCGGATGAAAGCGCGCTTGAGGTCTCGTGACAATAGAGCGGGATACCGGCCCGGGCCTAATCTAGCCCGGGGGCAGGTGCGCTCGGGGTCACAAGCCGCCGATGACGATCGATCCCGGCGAGTTCTGCCTCGTAGTTGGAAGCCGACGCTTATGAATACCCGTCCTGGTCCGTCATGATGATCAAGAGGGCGGCTCAAGGAGCCGCCCTCTTGCGGTGCCGTTGCGCCGACTTCACTGGCAGACGTACATGTTGCCGTCGGGCATTTTCGTCATCGTACCGGGCTCGCAGGCGATACCATTGGCGGCCTTGTAGTCTGCCCATCCGGCATAACCGTAATACGGACTGACCCGTTGATAGGCTCGTGCCGGATAGTAGGGCTGGCCAAAGCGGGGATCCGTCTGGGCGGCATATGCATCGGTCCAGTTGTTTGTGCCCCAGCCGGAATAGGCCGCCGTGGTAGCGGCCGCCGTGGCGACCGCCGCCGTAGCGGCGACCCCCGCGCCAACCCCGTATCCATACGCAGCGCGCCGGGTTTGGCGACGCGCAACGCCTGCGCCGCTCATGGGCGTCAGCGGTCGGCCCACACGCGCCTGGGCGCTTTCGACTGACGCCGAAATGCCGCCCTGCTCAGACCAGGTGATGGAGAACAGTGTCGCACAAGCGAAAGTCGAGAGCGCAATTGCAGTATTCCTGACGATTCTTTGCGTCATTTTCGATCTCCAGCGTTGAGTACTCCAGTGGCTCCCCCCAATCAGTGATCCGATAACGAGGCGTACGTATCAGCGCGAAAGAAACCCGCCGCTCATCGTTACAGCATCGAAGGCGGCCTCGCGTTCCGGCATCGCTCGAGAGAAGCCAGCTGCCCTCGTCGGATGCGCGCGGCGAGTGGCCGCGAACCTGTGACCGTGTGCTTGTGGAATTACAAAACCCCGCTCGGGGGCGACCGGATTCACTCCGGAAGTCCCATGCAACCGGCACCAAATGTTGGCTTCCGGCATACGCATGACAATTTCCCTCAGACACAGTATGCGTCCGCGACAGCAAACCTGCCAGTCAATTTCCAAGTGTCGCAATTTCCAAGTGTCGCAATTGGCACAAACTGCATGCTGTCGTGACAGAGGTTCTGACTGATGTGTCACCTCGCATTCAAATCCATGCTGCAATGACGGTGCACCTTTCCCCTTGTGGGAGAGGTCGGATCGCATCGGAGATTTGATCTAGGTCAAGGGCGCGAAGCGCACGCGTGGGAGATTCGGGCCGATCCGCGGTTCGCCGCGATACGCACGTGTTCCGCGGCTTTCCCTCTCTCGAAGAAGGAGAACGCTAATGTTGCGTCGAATTCTCATCGCTTCGGCAGCCGCAGCCATGCTGCTGGTCACCTTCACTCCCGATGATGCATTCGCCCGACGCGGCGGCGGTATGCGGGCTGGAGGCTTCCACGGCGGTGGCGCTGTCGCTGCTCGTGGATATCGGGGTGGCGCTGTCGCTGTGCGCGGCGGGCGCTACGGCTATCGCGGCTACGGGGTCGGTGCGGCGGCAGTGGGCGCGGCTGCAGTCGGCGCAGCTGCGACGGGGGCCTACTACCGCAGCGGCTGCGGCTACGACGCCTACGGCAATTGGGTCTGCCCGAACTACTGAGCGGCGCGACGCTCTGGCCCATGGGTGCTCGAAGCCGATGATGAAGTCATCGGCATGGCTTCCTGTAACTGCAACCACGGATTTTCTCGCGCCAGATACCCTCGACAAGTGCAGTCGCGCGGGCCCCGCGAAAGGTCGCGGCCTCCAAAGAACCTTGACGACCGATTGCGGAGGGACCGGCCGCCGCCGCTAACGTCTGCTATCGCAGCAAAAGCGGACATCGGTCTGGACCGCGCGGAGGTCCGAAAATGACCTAATTCGGACGTCTCAGTGGATCAGACATAATTGTTCTTGACTGCGTATGCCGTGCATAGCGAGGCCGTTAGAACAGAGTTGAAATCGAATGTTGGGGAGAAAAGCTATGCATCCAAAGGGAAGAAGGGTCGCCGCCAGCCCAAATAAAGACGCCGGCCCGAAGGCCGGCGTCTTTATTTTGATCCGATCAATCTCAGTTGAACATCGCGTCGATGTCGTCCTGCGAGGCGTGGCCGGCGTCGCCGTCGAGCTTCGGGCCGTTGAGCAGGCGGGCGTCGCCCTCGCGGGTGTCGACAACAGGCGGGACGTGCGTCTTGATGGCGTCGACTCCGCCCCAGATGTTCATCATCTCGTTGATGTGCTGCTCGATGAACTTCATCGTCTGCATCACCTTGTTGATGCGCTGGCCGGTGAGGTCCTGGAAGTTGCAGGCCTCGAAGATCGAGACCACGCGCTCCTGGATATCCTCGCTGAGCCGCCTCTGCTGGTCGGGGGTGACGTTGTTGGCCAGCGCCGACGCGGCCTGGTCGATCGCCTCGACAGCCTCGAGGATCTGCTGGGTCGCCTGTTCGGTGCCGCCGACCACGGCGCCGAGCTCGCCATTGACCTTGGCCATCTCCTCGCCGTTGAAGCTCTTGCCGTGCAGCACAGCGATCTCGCGCTTGGTGCGGCTGATCGCGTCATGGATCAGGTCGAGCTCGACCTTGAGCTTCTCGCATTGTTCGACCTGGGCGCGGTAGGTCTCGAGCATCTTATGCGTCTCGGCGACCTCGCGGGCGACCACGGCATCGACGCTGTCGGCGGTGCGCTGCGCCGGTGCTGCGGCCATCTGGGCGCGGATCGAGCGAAGCTCAGCCATGATCTCGCGATGCATCGGACCGAGGTCGTCGCCGCCGGCGGCCTCCGGCTCCGCCATCACCACTTCGCCCATCGCCTGCTCGACACGAAAACGCTTGCGCTTCACTGACATGATTTCATTCCCGCCCCTTCACTGAGGTCCGTTCTAGCGAGAGGTGATTTAACGTCAGGTTCACGCGGAACAATTTGCGCGCACGGCGCGCGGCGGCCGCGCTAGCGGCGTTCACGCAAAATAAACGCTACCCGGCAAAACCGCGCGCCATTACCGGGATGGTGAATCGAAACCGCCGATCCGTTTACCAAACCGATGCGGTTTTCATTGCTTATTGACCACGTGCAACGGCGCAAGTTGGCGCTCTCGCACATCACGTCACGACGAAACCAGTACAGAGTACGTCGATGTTCACCAAAACCACGCTTGCGCTGCTCGCCGGCGCCTCTTCTCTTATTGCCGTTCCCCATCACGCCATGGCGATCGACGCGGTGTCGTCCGCCGAGCCCACCGTGATCTACGCCAACCAGGGCGCACCGCAGCCGCCGATGCGCACCGCCTATGTGCAGCCGCAGCGCTCCAGCATGGGCGGCGGCTTCATCGAATTCCTGTTCGGCGATGCGCCGTCGTCGCAGGGTTATTCACCGCAGATGTATCAGCAGCAGCCCGGCTATTACGGCAACCGCCAGGGCCTGCCGCCGATGGATCCGCAGCAGCAGATGATGCGCCAGCAGGAAGAGGCTGCGGGCGATCCGGCGCAGCGTCCGTTCGATCCGCGATATGAAAAACAGCTGGTCGACTATCACGGCAAGGAAGGCGTCGGCACCATCGTGGTCGATACGCCGAACAAGTTCCTCTATCTGGTGCAGGGCGATGGCCGCGCGATGCGCTACGGCATCGGCGTCGGACGGCCCGGCTTCACCTGGGCCGGCGTCAAGACGATCTCGGCCAAGAAGGAGTGGCCGGCCTGGACGCCGCCGCCGGAAATGCTGGCGCGCCGCCCCGATCTGCCGCGGCACATGGAGGGCGGCCCGGAGAATCCGCTCGGCGCACGCGCGATGTATCTCGGCTCCTCGCTGTACCGCATCCACGGCTCCAACGAGCCCTGGACCATCGGCACCAACGTGTCGTCGGGCTGCATCCGGATGCGCAACGAGGACGTCATCGACCTCTATGGCCGCGTCAATGTCGGCGCCAAGGTCGTCGTGATGTGAGGCGAAGCCATGTACGGCGGTCGCGATCGACGCGCCCGCCGATCTTGATTGTAAGTCATCACGCTAGAGCGTTTTCGAGCGGTAGCCAGCCCCGCGCTGATGCGGGGTGGATACCGGTTCGCGCAAAGCGAACGCGTCAAAGCAAGAATCTTTGGCCTCGTTCCGATTCCATCGGAACGGAATTGGCCCTGGCAAACGACGGCGCGTCCCTAGATCGCAAGCTTCTTCTTCATCACAGCGCCGTAGCCATCCGGCATCAACCGCGACAGCAGATGCAACTGCTTTGCGCCATTGCCGACCAGCAGGCGCTTCTTGCCTGCGGCCAAGCCAGCAACAATGTCCCTGGCACAGTCCGCCGGCGGGGTTATCATCTGCTTCTTGTTGGCCTCCATGACGCGACGCTCGAACTCGCCTTCGGCGTGAGCTTTGGGCGTGTTCTTCGGAATATTGGTGTTAATGCCACCCGGATGGACCAGCACGGCCCGCACCCCGCTCCCGCCAAGTTCCTGCCACAGCGTCTCGGTTAATGCGCGTACCCCGAACTTGGAAATGGTGTAGGCGGCTGAGCCCGGCGTGGCGACGAGACCGAACACACTCGATATATTGACGATGCAGCCCTCGCGTTGCTTCAGCATCGGGGGCAGGAACGCCTTGGTGCCGTAGATCACGCCCCAGAGGTTGATATTGATTACCTTCTCGATTTCCTCGATCGTGACGTTCTCGAAACTGGCGATTACCGACGTGCCGGCGTTGTTGATGACATAGTGAGCGGCTCCGAAATCGCTGCAGACAGTGTCGGCGTAGCCAAATACAGATTCCCGTGATCCCACGTTGACAAGATACGAGCGCACCTCCGTTCCCTGGGGGAGCATTCTTCGTGTTTCGTCGAGTCCCTTTTGGTCGATGTCGCTCAGTGCGAGCTGGGCGCCCTTGGTTGCGAATTGTACAGCCAAGGCTTGTCCGATGCCCGAACCGGCACCGGTGATGGCGACTACTTTCCTGTCGAACATATGCGCCTCTCTGGTCTATCGCACGGCTGTCAGACTTCCATAACCGGCCGGAACACGTGTGCTGGCGTATTGCAGCTGAACTCCTCGCACCATTGGTCATATTCATCGAGGCTGCCGTGCTGCACGAACATCGGGCACCACAGGAATGCGCGCGCATATATTCGGCATCGCGCCGTGCCGGATGACACGTCAGCCGACCGACGGAGTCCTGCTTTGATCGAGGAGACATCGGCACGGAGCATTTCCATACGCAGGCCACCGCCGGCAGGGCTGTCGATCACGAGAGAGTCCGGCCCTCGATCTGTAGTTCTGCGTTGCCAATTGAATCCGTTCGGCAACGACGGAACGCCACTGTGCGCAAACGAAGCCCATGCGCTACCCATCGCTTCGGCCACTGCTGCACGTCCAGCTTTGTTGAAGGGCGTGTTGACCTTGAACAGGTCCAACTCCCCGCGGACATCCCGGAAGGCGAATGGCATTTCCATGCCATGCGCCGCCCCGAACAGCAGATCGGGCCGCAGCACCGGAACAGCGGGCGCTTCATCCCAATCGAACCGGTAGGTCCACACCTCGCTGTGCCCGCTGGCGAGTAAGGCGTCGGCGGGCTCATCGAGGTTGATTGAGCGCCAGACCTTCGACAGAAAGCCGGCCTCACCGAGGTACTCGGCGCGGTTGCGAAGCACGGGGAACTTGCCGGGAAGGAGCCACGCATGCTCCGCTTTGTCGGCGATGAAGGCCCGATACTCGTCACGGTTACTGCCGAGAATGATCGGCACGCGATTCCATGCACCCGACCTGAACAGGTCGGACAGCGGCTGTTTCGGCAGGACGACACCGTCGCGAATGGGACGCGGGGTGAGGTACATTCCGCCCGTGCCGGGCTTGACGGCTCCGAGCAACTGCGCCGGTGAGAGCGAGCGTAGAAAAGCGGCGACTTCCACCGGTGGCATGGCTTGCAGTGTATTGTCAGCCGAATCCACGTCCGCGTTCCGTCCCGCGGTCACCCAGAGGCGGGCCGCGATCTCGTGCGAACTGGTCCGGAAGCTTTCCAACGGCGAATGATTTCGCTCGGTGGCTTCATCGACATCGAATGTATCGACCACGGGAGACTGCGCGATCGCACGATGAAACAGTCCGGCGGCAAGCGGACTTGCCAGTAGCGTCAAAACGTTCTGGGCTCCGGCGGATTCGCCGAAGATTGTCACGCACTCGGGATCCCCGCCGAAGGCGGCAATGTTCTCTCTCACCCAGCGCAGCGCCGCAATGAGGTCGAGTGTCCCGAAATTGCCAGATTGCTCTTCAGGGGTGGCCTGATCAGCCTTGATCAGCGCGGGGTGACAGAACCAGCCGAGCACGCCCAGGCGATAATTCACGGTCACGACGACGATGCCGTCGTGCGCGGCATAATTGCGTGCCACGTCGTACGTAGCGGAAGTGCCGGCGGCGTTCGCCCCGCCGTGGATCCATACCATCACGGGACGGCGGCGGGCGGCCGGCGCTTCGCTGGGAGCGAACACGTTCAGAGTAAGACAATCCTCGTCTCCGACGACCTTGCCGTGCAGACGAGCGGGTGCTTGCACGAGCATCCCAGCGTATTGTGGGGCCATTGGTCCGTGCTCAAGGGCCTTGAGCACTCCTGCCCAAGCAGGTGATGATTGGGGCGCGCGCCAACGCAAGGGGCCGACGGGAGCAGCGGCGTAACGTATGCCCCGCCAAGCATACGTACCGTTTGGTTCGCGAGAACCGATCAGTTCGCCCCCTTTTACGCGGCGGTGGGTGTCCGGATGCACCGTTCTCGGATGCGTGCGCAGCATATTCGCCAGCTCTCCTCAAAATTCTTTCGACGTCGAACTCTCTTGCTCGACGCTGCGCGTAGCCGCTTGCTTGATCCTGAAGCGTGCGAATGACGGCTTGCCGTGCACCAACGCTCTCAAGCAACCCTTTGCTTTGAGGCGCCCGGGGTCTTGTCTTTCCGGATGAAGGTGAGCGCGGCGGGGCGCATCCATTCCAGGGCTGGGTCCTCGATAGGCTTGCGAAACATGGCGCGGTCCCATTCGTAGTTGTGAAACACACGCCACGGCACGTCTCGCCCTTGCCTGGGGAGCGCGCCTCCGCCACGTTGAATATATCCAGCCCGAACTGAATCGAGGATGCCGTCATCCTGCAGTTCACCGGAAGCGGCTCGTGGCGTTACACTCCCGACGCGGCGGCGATCCATCTCCTTCAGCAAGCGACAGACGTAGTCGGTCGCCATGTCGAGCTTCAGGGTCCATGAGGCGTTGGTGTATCCGATCAAGTATGCGAAGTTGGGAGTGTCTTCCAACAACACGCCCTTGTAGGTCATGCGCTCGTTGAGGCGGGTTACCTTGCCGTCGATCTTTAGCTCAATCCCGCCCAGGGTCTGCAATTGAAGGCCGGTGGCTGTCACGACGATATCCACCTCGATCTCGCGGCCGGATTTCAGCGCAATGCCGCGTTCCGTGAAGGTCTCGATGTGATCCGTGACGACCGAAGCTTTCCCGTCTCTCAAAGCTTTCAATAGATCGCCATCCGGAACCACGCATAGGCGCTCATCCCAGGGCTGATAGTCCGGGCTGAAATGACTCATATCGAAGTCGGGCCCCAGTCGTCTTCGCGTGGCGCCCAGCAGCAACTTTCGCGCCAGGCGAGGAAACCGCCTGCAGCCTTTGTAGATGAAGCGCTGAAGCCAGATATTACGACGCCGCAGCAGGGCGTAGGTCCAGCGGTTTGGCAACACGCGGTTGAGCGCTGCGGATGAACCATCGTAGCCTGGGAAGGAGAACAAGTAGCTGGGCGAACGCTGAAGCATGGTGACGTGCGCTGCGTCCGGCGCCATGGCCGGAACGATTGTCACCGCGGTGGCGCCGCTGCCGACTACCACAACACGCTTGCCTTTGTAGTCAAGCCCCTCGGGCCACTGCTGAGGATGGATGCACTGCCCCTTGAAGCGCTCGACATTGGGGAAGCTCGGAAGATATCCTTGATCATGGTTGTAATAGCCGGTTGCGGCTATGAGGAAATTGGAAGTGAACTGGTGCGCCTCTCCACTGTCCTCGTCGACGGCCGTCACCGTCCAGCGCTGCTCAGAGTTAGTCCATTCGCACCGCGATATGCGCAACGAGAACCGTATCTTCTTGTCGATGCCGCGCTCGCGGGCGGTCTCGGTCAGGTAGCTCTTGATGGACGGACCATCAGCGAAAACTGTCGTGCTCGTCCACGGCCGGAAGCTGAAGCCATAGGTCAGCATGTCTGAGTCTGATCTGACTCCGGGATAGCGAAACAGATCCCAGGTGCCGCCGATCGACTTGCGCCTTTCGAGAATGCCTATTCGCTTTCCTGGGCATTGTGCGGCAAGCTGGCAGGCCATTCCAATTCCCGAAACGCCGGCGCCGATGATCAGGACGTCGTATTGGTTGACCATTTCCTTGTTCTCCCCGCAGTATTGATTGGTTTCCATGAGTGTTCGCAGAGAGCCCTTCGGGTGTCTTGACATCCCGAGACAAACGTTTGACGTTTTGAGACATGACGGTTTTTTTGCGAGCCGGAGGGATTCGGGGATATGCCGCGTTGATGCGCGACATCGGTCACGATCCCTTACCTTTGCTGCGCCGCCACAGGATCCGATTGAAGTCCCTGGATGATGAGGACACGTTGCTTCCGCTTCGATCTGTCGTTCACTTGATGGAAGCGACAGCGACGGAAGCAAATTGCGGTGATTTCGGTTTGCGCATGGCGCGAGCGCACGACGTCAGCATCCTTGGGCCTCTAGGCGTTGCAATGCAGAATGCGTGGACGTTCAAGGACGCAATTGACTACACCTCGCGCTTCCTTTTCTTGCAGAGCCCTGGGTTGGTTGTTTCTTATTTTGCCAAGAGTGAGTTCGACGATCGAGCGGCCGAAGTGAGTATCGATATCGTGCTCGACCCGCGGCCCCCGCTGCGTCAATCGATTGACCTGTCGCTGGGCTCAGCTCATCGAATCTCTCAGCTGCTGGCGGGAGAGCACTACAAACTCAGGGCGGTTACACTTCCGCATACGCCCGTCGTCTCTCTTGCAGTGTATCAGCGTTTCTTTGGTGCGCGGGTCATTCCCGGCCAAGAGCGAGCCAGCTTGCATATCGACCGCGCGACTTTCCGTGAAAAGTTGCGATCGACAAATCCGGCACTGAGAGAAATTGCCGAAGATTACCTTTCAAGGCACTTTCGGAATCCAAACGATAGCGTCACGTCCCGCGTACGCCTGGCGATCCGGCGTACCTTGGGCGTTCAGCCCGCCCGGAAGAATGATTTGGCAGGGATGCTCGGCTTCCATCCCCGCACCATGCAACGCCGACTCGAGGCAGAAGGCTCCAGTTTCGAGGCGATCAAAGATGCGGTGAGAAAGGAGCTCGCGCTCCAGTATCTTCGGGAGACGACGATTCCGCTCGCAAAACTGGCGAGCATGCTGGCCTTCCCCGAGCACTCTGCATTAACGCGATCGTGTCGACGTTGGTTCGGCGCGCCACCGTCGGCAATTCGGCGCGACTTGGTAGTCGTCGGCAAAAACAAGGTCACCGTTTCGAAAAGTGAGCGCGCGAGCTGACGTTGTGAGCCGTGGACGCCCCGCTGGCGAAGGCTGGCAAGCCAAATTGAGCGCCAGAACCTTTGCCGCGGCCTTTACGGCCTTAGTGGCTCGAGCAAGAGAGAAGCGACATGACCCGGCTCCAATCCTTCCCGCTATGCCGCTTCCTGCGTCTCGTGATGTGAGGGGTTGCGCCTCGGTTGGTTGAGCCGTTTGAGGGCAGCCGGCCTCTGAAGTCCAACTTCAGAGGCCGTGCTTTCAGGGGATCAAGCGCTTGGTCACTCGGTCGATCTTTTCGCCGAGGCGCGCGCGCCGCGCGTGGCGGGCTGCCTGGGCTGGTAAGCCATGGCAGTGTTGCCCCAGTCGGGCCCGAGCGCACAAGTACCTGCAGTACCCGAAACCGAAGCCCTGCATTGCTCAAGGCTCGAAAAACCGCATCCTTTGATAACTGAAGGTTCTTGCGCGCAATATTCGGCGGCCTGCGCGCCGCGGGGTGCGAACACGATGACACCAAGCGCACACAGCGCAGGTGCGGAGATCATCTTCAATATCCGTTTCATCTCTTGGTCCTTTTTAGCAGCGGTCGGTCAAGTGAGGCCTTGCCGTCCCGTGAGATGAAATTGCGGACCTCTCGGTAGTTTGATAAGATGAAATAAATTGAATGGCTTATTTGCAAAAACCAAAGAATGACCCACGTCCAATTCGCTGAACTAACAGCCTTTGTGGCCGTTGCAGAGCAACTTAGCTTCACGAAGGCGGCCGTCCAGGTTGGTGTTGCCCTGCCGACGATGAGCCAGACCATCCGGTCGCTCGAAGAGCGTCTCGGGGTCAGGCTATTCAATCGCACCACGCGCAGCGTCGCGTTGACGGAAGCCGGCGAGCGGCTTCTCGCTGAAATACAGCCGATCGTCGAGGGCATCGATCATGCGCTCGAGAGCGTCAATCTGTTCCGTGACAAACCGATAGGGACTCTACGTCTGGCGGTCTCGAGGCCTTCCGCAACGACGGTGCTCGCGCCCTTGATTCAGCCATTTCTTGCGGAATACCCCGGCATCCACCTTGAGGTATCGGTCGACGACACACACGGCGACATTGTCAGCGGGCGATTCGATGCAGGCATTCGCGTCGGTCGCAGAATCGAACGCGACATGACGGTCCTGCGTCTCCATGATGATTTCAGGATGCTCGCGGTGGCGGCTCCGAACTATTTGGCCCGCCATCCGGCACCGTCTGTTCCGAAGGATCTCCATACGCACAGTTGCATCCGGTGCCGCTTCCCTTGGGATGGCTCGATACAGCCATGGATATTTGTTAACGGTCGCCAGCAGGTCGAGATCGCCGTCAAAGGTTCGTTTACCGTCAATGATCTTGATTTACTCCTGAGCGCGACGCTCGATGGAGTCGGCATTTCGTACCTCGCCGAGCCATTGGCTGCACCATACTTGGCGCAGGGCCGGCTGATCGCGCTGCTGGCAGGCTGGAGCTTCACGCTTCCCGGTGTTTTTCTATACCATCCCAACCGCCGTCAGACGCCTATGCCGCTTATGGTATTCCTCAAATTCATCAAGAAATGGCGAGGTCGCATTCCCATGGCCAATGCTTTGATAGCCGATCGTGCTATTTGAGCTCCGAAGTCGGCGATACGTTCACTTTACAGGGCATCCAAGCCACGTGATCACGGCGAGCGTACGAAATCCGGGAGCTATTCGCCGCGGAAAGACCTGCCCCGGATTACGCTTCGCTGCATCCGGGCTGATCAAAACAAAACGGCCGCTCGATGGAGCGGCCGTTCGTGTTCAGGCGACACGCACACGCTTACGCGTAGTTGCTGTCATCGCTTCCGCCGTCGAATCCGCCGTCATCGTCGTCATCATGATCGAAGCCGTCAGAATCGTGGTCGGTGTTGTCGTCGTTGTTGTTGCTGTTGTTCGAGGCCTGGTCGAACAGGCCTGAGCGCGAGCTGGAATTGTCGTTGCCGCGGCCGGATGAACCGACGTCGTTGATCCCGGCGTCACGCGCCAGATCGCTCGACGACTGGTCGCCGCTCCAGGGGCGCGAACCGCCGCCCAGACCGCCGGCATCGGCCAGCGACTGATGGCTGCCGCCACCCATCATGCCGCGGATGCTGGAGAGCAATAGCCCGCCGCCGACCACGCCGGCCGCGGCCGCCGCCGCCGTGCCGAGGAACGAGCCGCCGCCACCACCGGGAGTGCCGCCGCCGAAGGCCGGGGGCTGCGGGCCGCCGTAAGGCTGGCCGTATTGGCCCTGGCCGTATTGCTGCGGCGGCTGGCCGTAGTTCTGGCCATAGCCGCCCGCCTGCTGCATCGCCTGGCCCGAGTTCCAAACCGGGCGGCTGCCGCCGACATCGGGGGCGCGGACCGGCGGCACCGAGCCATGCGGCTGGCCCTGTCCGAAGACCGCGTCGCGCATCGAATCGAGGAAGCCGCCGCCCTGCTGCTGTGCGGGCGGTTGCTGGCTGACCGCGGCCTCGAGCTCCTGGATCCGATCATGGGCGCGCTTCAGCGCCTCGTCCTGCACCAATGCGGTCTGCACCAGCGCGTAGACCGCATTCGGCGCGCTGCGCAGGCCCTGCATGATCGCGGACATGGCCTCGCCGTCGCGCGGGGCATTCTCCAGCTTGGCAAGCCGGTCGAAGAGATCGTCGATCAGTTGGCGTTCTTGCGGTGTCATGGCGTTCTCCATCGCGTCGATCGAATCGCCGCGCCCGAGATGTAGGACGGGCTTTGTGGCGCAAGGAGTGGGGGGCCGAATTAAATTTATGTATGCGACAATACGACCGGCGGTTTTTCCTGAACCTAAAGCGTTTTCGAGCGAAGTGGTACCGGTTCGCGTGAAGGAAACGCGTCAAAACAAGGGTCAGGCCAGTGTAACTTTATTCAGGGCGACCAGGGCCGGGAAATCGTCGCCTGCCAGATAGGCATGTTCGGTCTCGCGCTGCGTCGTCAGCGGGTCGAGGCTTTTCAGCGTGTCATCGACGAAACCGGGATGGCACATCACGAGGCCGCCGTCGGGCATGCCGTCCAGAAAGCCGCGCATCAGTGCCGCGAAATCGTTCTCGCGCGTGAAATCATAGGCTCCGGCGAAGGCCGGATTGAACGTCAGGCCGGCGCGGGTGGCTTTCGCCCGGAATTGCGTGCTGAGCACGTTCAGCACCAGGGCCTTCGGCCCGACCAGCCGTGCCAGCGGACCGTCGCGTCCGCACTGCCGCACCCAGGCCTGCGGCGCGCGCTCCTTCACCGCGCGCAGGAAGCCGTCGCGCACCTGCGGGAACAGCTGCGCGTGCTGGTGACCGTCGACGAAATCGGGCGCGCGGCCGAACAGATCGTGGAAGGCGTCGAGCTGCGCCAGCACCTCGGCATGCACGAGCTCGGCATCTAACCGCCGCATCAGCCCGGCGCGCAGCAGTTTTGCGAACGGCAGGAACATGTCGCCGTCGAGCGGGCGGAAATGCATCGTCAGCGGCCGGAACGGCGCGGTCAGCGTCACATGCAGCCCGATCGCGCAGCGCGGGCTGCATGTGACCGAAGCCTGCAGCGCGGCCGCAGCCTCGCGGCCGATCGCCGGCGTCACCGTCATCACCGAGGTCGCGTTGAGGCGGCCGCGCTCGATCAAATCGCGGATGGCGCGGTTGACGCCGTCACTCAGGCCGTAATCGTCAGCACACAGCCAGATCCGGCGTGGCGGGGATTCGCTCATTCGGCGGCGGTCCGCTCGGCGGCGCTTTGCGCCGCACCGCCGTCTGCGTGCTTCTCGGTATGCTCGGCGACGAAGTAGATCGGCCGCGCCTTCAATTCGGAGAGGATCTTGCCGATATATTCGCCGACGATGCCGATCATGATCAGCTGCACGCCGCCGATCGTCATCACGCCGATCATCAGCGACGGATAGCCGGGGACCTGCTTGCCGGTGGTCAACACCTCCCAGAGGATCGAGAGACCGAACAGGAAGGCCGCGCCTGCGAGCAGCGCGCCGAGCAGGCTGGCGAAGCGCAGCGGCGCCACCGAGAACGAGGTCAGGCCCTCGATCGACAGGCCGATCAGCCGGCCGGCATTGAAGGTGGTGACGCCATGCGCGCGCGGCGCCGGCTCGTAGTCGACGCGGATCTGCCTGAAGCCGATCCAGCTCGCGAGCCCCTTGAAAAAGCGGTTGCGCTCCGGCAATTGCCGCAGCGCCGCGGCCGCGCGCGGCGACAGCAGGCGGAAGTCGCCGGCATCTTCCGGGATCTTCTGCCGCGCGCCCCAGTTGATCAGCGCGTAGAAGCCGCGCCCGGCCAGCCGCCGGAACGCCGATTCATTGTCGCGATGCGCCTTCGCCGTGTAGACCACGTCGTAGCCGTCATCGATCCAGTGCGCGACCAGCTGTTCCACCAGCGTGGGCGGATGCTGGCCGTCGCCGTCCATGAACAGCACCGCGCCGCGGCGCGCATGGTCGAGGCCGGCCATCAGCGCCGCCTCCTTGCCGAAATTGCGCGACAGCGACACCACCTGCAGGTCCAGCCCATCGGCGGGCAGGCCGCGGGCGATCGCAAGGGTAGTGTCGGCGCTGCCGTCGTCGACATAGACCACTTCGCAAGGCAGCCCGTAGCGGGCGCGCAGCGACTTGGCGAGATCGATCAGCCGCTGGTGCAGCGCCGCAAGCCCGGCGGCCTCGTTGTAGACCGGCACGACGATGGACAGACCCTGCGCGGCGGCGGTCTTGGCGGTTGTGGTCAGGCTGGAAACGTCAGAGCCCAGCATCATCGGTCAGGTTCCAGAACTAGGCGCGTTTTCGAGCGAAGCGGACATCCGGCTCGCATGCGGAAAACGCGTCAAACAAGAGAGGTCAAACAAGAGAGCTTGAACAGAATATGGTACCGCGGGGCAGCTGTCGCCAAGATGAAAGGCCCTGCCTGCTTATTGTCGCAGGAACGCCTCGAGCCTGGCGAACAGCGGGTTCTCGCGGTCGTACACATAGTCCAACGACACCACCGACACGGTTTCGGCGCCGTGGTCGCGCAGGAAGCTGCCGAGCGCGTAAAGTTTCCCCGGTGGGCAGTGCAGCGTAAGCATGCCCGACGAGGTCGGCCCGCCGAACGGAGCCACCACGCCGAAACGGTTGTGCGCCTCGGAGAGCAGCGCATCGTTGCAGCCGGCAAAGCGGGTGCGGACCTCGCGATACTTGCTGGCACGGGCGCGGGCGGCGATGTGGTCAAGGATCACGCGCGCGGTCTCGCGGGCGCCGGTCGACCAGTCGGCATCCCGCGACGCCACCAGATTGGCCTGGCTGCGCAGCATGACGCCGTCGTCGAGCACCTTGAGCCCGTTGGCGGCGAGCGTCGCTCCGGTCGTGGTGATGTCGACGATCAGTTCCGCGGTGCCGGCCGCGGGCGCGCCTTCGGTGGCGCCGGCGCTTTCCACGATCCGATAGTCGCCGACGCCGTGCTTGGCGAAAAAGCCGCGCGTCAGATTGATGTATTTGGTCGCCACCCGCATGCGGTGATTGTGCTGCTCGCGGAAGCCGGAGGCGACGTCGTCGAGGTCGGCCATGGTGCGGACGTCGATCCAGGCCTGCGGCACGGCGACCACGACATTGGCATAGCCGAAGCCGAGGCCCTCGATCATCAGCACGCGCTTGTCGGCATCCGGAATGCTTTCGCGCACCAGGTCCTCGCCGGTGACACCGAGATGCACGGAACCGCGCGCCAGATTGGCCGCGATCTCGCTCGCCGAGAGATAGGCGATCTCGACATTGTCGACGCCTGAGATGGTGCCGCGATAGTCGCGCGCGCCGCCGGCCTTCGACAGCGTCAGCCCGGCGCGGGCGAAGAAGCCTTCCGCGTTTTCCTGCAGGCGTCCCTTGGAGGGGACGGCGACGACGAAGGGCGTGCTCATTGGGCACCTCCGCGGAGGGCCTTGCCATGCCGGGTCATCGCCTCGATCCAGACCGAGAAGCCGACCGCCGGGATCGGGCTTGCCGAGCCGAGCTGCGTCATCAGCCCATCATAGCGACCGCCCGCGACCAGCGGCTCGGCGCCGTTGCCCTTGGCGTGCAGCTCGAATTCGAAGCCGGTGTAATAGTCGAGGCCGCGGCCGAACGCGGTCGAGAACCGCGTCTTTCTGGTGTCGATGCCGCGCGCCGCCATGAAGCCGACCCGGCTCTCCAACTGGTCAATCGCGGCGGCGAGGTTGAGCTTGGCGTCGTTGGCCAGCGCGCGCAGCTGCGCGGCCGCGTCGTCGGGATCGCCCGATATCGCGAGGAAGCGCTTGATGATGGCGACCGCGTCGCGCGGCAGCGCGCCACCCTTCAGCGTCGATTGCTCGAGGAAGCGGTCGGCGATCTCGGCGACCGTGCGTCCGCCGACATTGGTGGTGCCGGCGATCGACATCAGATCGGTGACCAGCGCCAGCGCCGCCTTGCGGTCGGAGCCGGCAAGAGCCGCGAGCACGCCCTCATATTCATTGCGGCCCGGCGCGGTCGCGAGGGTCAGCTGCTCGATGTCGTCGGTCAGCGAAACCTTGCGGTTGAAATCCTTGATCAACCGGCGCCGCCACACCGGGTAAAGCTCCAGCGCATCGATCAGCGCGTTGAACAGCGCGACGTCGCCGGTGCGGATCTCGACATCGCTCAAGCCGAACGCCGTGGTCGCCTCCAGCGCCAGCGCCAGCATCTCCGCGTCGGCCGCGGCGCGGTCCTGCCGCCCGAACGATTCGATACCGGCCTGCAGGAACTGGCTGGGCTGGCCGCCGCGATAGCGGAACACCGGCCCGAGATAGCTGAAGCCGGCCGGCTGGCCGGCCCTGTTGGAGGCGAGGTAGTCGCGCGCCACCGGGATCGTGAGGTCCGGGCGCAGGCAGAGCTCCTCGCCGCTCGGGTCGGTCGTCAGATACAGGCTCTTGCGGATGTCTTCGCCGGAGAGGTCGAGGAACGGCTCGGCCGGCTGCAGGATCGCGGGCTCGGACCGGAGATACCCAGCCTGCGCGAACGAGGCCAGCAACGCATCCGCCCAGTCGGCGGATCCGGCGGCGGATCGTGGTGCGGCAGCTTCGGTCATCTCAGTATCCAAAAGGTGCGGAATTCGGGTTCCCGCTCGAGGTTCCAAGGTGGTTCGGGGGCAGCCCTTACCATGGCCGTATCACGGTTTCGACAGCGATCGGCCAAGTGGCTTAATGATTGCGTCCGTTAACGATTTTACGACGGCTTGGCTAGGAGCTTGTCTGGATAGTCGCTGTTCAAATCTGGTCGGGTCTGATTCAACATTGGGCGATGAGCAAGTATTTTCGGCCTTGGAACATCGATCAGACGCTGCTTCTGCCGCCGAATGTGCAGGACTTCGTGCCGAAAGGCCATGTCTCGCGGTTTATGGTTGATCTGGTGCGGGAGAGCCTCGATCTCAGGGAGATCATGGGCAGCTATGTGAGCGGGCTTGGGCAGCCGCCGTTTGATCCGCGGATGATGGTGGCGCTGCTGCTGCATAGCTATGCGAGTGGGCTGTATTCGTCGCGTCGGATTGCCAAGGCCTGCCGGGAGCGGAACGATTTTGTGATGATCGTGGCGCTGGATGCGCCGGATTTTCGGACGATCAGCGACTTTCGCAAGCGACATTTGAAGGCGCTCGGCGCGCTATTCGTGCAGGTTCTGAAGTTGTGCGAGACGGCCGGGCTGGTCAAGCTCGGTCATGTCGCGCTGGATGGTACGAAGATCAAGGCGAACGCGTCGAAACACAAGGCGATGAGTTATGAGCGCATGAAGAAGCGCGAGGCGGAATTGAAGGCCGAGGTCGCTCGCATGCTGGCGGCCGCCGAGGCGGCGGATGCCTCGGAGGATGAGACTTTCGGCAACAGCGACGAACTGCCGGACTGGACCGTCGACAAGCAGAAACGGCTGGCGAAGATCCAGCAAGCGATGGCGGCGCTGGAAGCGGACGCCAAACTGGCGGCGGAGGAAGAGCGCCGCATCGAGGCCGAAAAGGAACAGCAGCGCCAGGCCGAAGGCCGCAAGAAGCCGGGCAAACCGGCGGCGCTGCCATCGGAGGAACCCAATCCCAAGGCGCAACGCAACTTCACCGATCCGGAAAGCCGCATCATGAAGTCGAAGGATGGCTTCGTTCAGGCCTATAATGCCCAGGCGGCCGTCGATGCACATGCCCAGATCATTGTCGCGCAAGAACTGACCCAGCACGGCAGCGATCAGGGCCAGTTGGTGCCCCTGATCGAGGCCATCGAGAGCAATCTTGGCCGCAAGCCGCGGCAGGCCTCAGCGGATTCCGGCTACTGCAGCGAAGCCAATCTCGAAGCGCTCGACACACGCAGCATCGATGGCTATGTCGCGCCCGGACGCGCCAAACACCCGACAGTAGCGAACGGAAAAGTCGGCGGCCCGCTGACACAGGCCATGCGAAAGAAGATCGACGATGGCGGCTTCGAAACACCCTACCGATTGCGAAAGCAAGTGGTGGAGCCGGTGTTCGGGCAGATCAAACAGGCAAGAGGCTTCCGCCAGTTCCTGTTGCGGGGCATCGAGAAAGTGCGCGCCGAGTGGACAATGATCTGCACCGTCCATAACCTCCTCAAGCTGTTCAACCTCGCAAACGCAGCCTGAGCCTGCTACTCTACAACAAATGCCCGTCACGAAAACATATCTGGACGGGCTCCTAGGGGCAGGAATTGCGAGTGAGGTGGGCACTCCAGTCAGGCTCCCTCCCCCCTTGCGGCGGAGGGAACCCTTCCGCCGGTGCGTCCTTCACTAACACCTCCCCAATCCCCGAGCGCCGCCTGCACTAGGGCCAGTGCGGCGACGGCCGCGGTGTCGGCGCGCAGGATGCGCGGGCCGAGTGCGAGGCGGAGGAGGTTGGGCTGGCGCAGCAGCAGGGTGCGCTCCTCCTCGGCAAAGCCGCCTTCCGGGCCGATCAGCACATCGATCCCGGCCTGCGCCGCATTTGCCGCCTGCAGCGCCTGCACCGGGTTCGCGACCTCGGCGGCCTCGTCGCAGAACACCAGCAGGCGCGCCTGGTCGCGCCCGGAGAGGAAGCGTTCCAGCGGGAGCGGATCGGCGACCTCGGCGAGCGAAATGATCCCGCATTGCTCGGCGGCCTCGATCACATTGGCGCGCATCCGCTCACCATTGACCCGCGACACCTGGGTGAAGCGGGTCAGCACCGGCACCAGCCGTGCGGCGCCCATCTCGACCGCCTTCTGCACCATGTAGTCGAGCCGCGCATGCTTCAGCGGCGCGAACACGTAAGCGACGTCGGGCAGGCGGTCCTGCGCGCGGGTCCGCGTGATGATCGCGAGGGTGTCGGGGCGCTTGCGGCCACCGATCTCGGCGCGCCATTCGCCGTCGCGGCCGTTGAACACCAGCACGCCGTCGCCGGTGCCGAGCCGCAGCACGTTGCCGAGATAGTTGCTCTGGTCGCGTTCGAGCGCGATGGTCGCGCCGGCGCCAAGCGGCGCATCGACAAACAGGCGGGGGCTGCGAAAATCGAGTTCAGGCATGTCCGATTCCGGACCGCGCTTTAGCCCAAAAGGCGAGGCGGCCTTATTGCTCCGTGGCGAATCTACCAAACTGAGCAATACCGTAGTCCCGCGGACTCGTCAGGAACTCGCCGGCCAGCGTACTAAGGACCTGTCGATGTATTGCTTCTGTCACCAAGTCATTGGTTAAGTTCTTAAGTCCAAAGCTCTTAAATCCAAGGGGTCGCTTGCACGCGGCCCCTTTTGCTTTTCAGTCACCCCTGTGCGGCGTGGGGCCGCAAATCCAGACTGTGGCATGACCCGAAAATCGGGTTCAGGTATATTTGATCGGTCCGGTTTTACCGCCGTTCGTAGCCTAAAGGCTTATAAACGAGGAACAATTTAATGTGGCCGGTGTGGCCCTACGCCGCGCTGTCGCCCAAATCCACGGGTTGTTAAGGCGCCACAGGAATCGTAAAACGCCCCCAAATTGGTTGCTTCGTTTTTGTTGCGCTGGGGTTGCCTGGACCTTTTGCCGGAGAGACACCCTCGATGATCCGCCGCCTGATCGTGCTGACCGTTGCCGCGACCGCCCTGTCCGTCGGGCAGGCCGCTGCCCAGAGCGCCTTTCCGGCTCCGCTGCCCAATCAGGCCGGCAAGGCCGGCACCGCGTCCGATCCGGCGTTTCCGCCGGTCAGTGGTATGCGTCCAAGCCAGGCTGGAACAGCCTCGGATTCTGCGTTCCCGCCGGTCAATGGCGCGCCGGCAGCCAGGGTCGGCGCGGCGCCGTCGGCGTTCCCGGCCAATGGAGCGGCCCCCATTGCCGGTGGCGGGTTGTCCTCGCCGCCGCCCCCGCCGAGCGAGGCGGGCGGCGCCAACGAGGCCTGCATGAAGAATTTCGTGCCGCTGCGCGAGGAGGCTGAGAAGCGCGGCAAGGCGATCAAGGCCGCGAGCGATCGCCACGCCAGCCCGCAGGAGGCCTGCAAGCTGATCGGCAATTACAGCCAGGCCGAGGTCAAGATGATCAAATATGTCGACGTCAACGCGGCCAAGTGCGGAATTCCGCCGCAGATCGCCAACCAGCTCAAGGACGGCCACAAGAACACGGAAGCGCTGCTGAAGAAGGTCTGCAATGTCGCAGAGCAGGCAGCGGCGCAGCCGCGCGGCCCCGCGGGGCCGTCGCTGAGCGACGTGCTGGGTTCGTCCGCTTCGCTGCCCGAAGCGACCCCGACCAAGAAGGGCGGCAGCACATTCGATACGCTGAACGGCAACGTCCTCACCCGATAAGGGGCCGCCCGATGATCGACCGCTCATGAGCGACGTTTCCGCCCGCGTTGCCGACTCCACAGGCAACTGGGTGGACACTCATGCGCCGGTCTGGTCGCGGCCCTATCTGCGGCTTGCGCGCTACGACCGGCCGATCGGCTCCTGGCTGCTATTGATGCCGTGCTGGTGGTCGGCGGCGCTCGCCGCCGGCGTCGCGCATGATGTCCGCTCCTTGCCGCTCGTCGTGCTGCTGTTCTTCATCGGCGCCTTCGTGATGCGCGGCGCGGGCTGCACCTGGAACGACATCACCGATCGCGATCTCGACGCCAAGGTCGAGCGCACTTGGTCGCGGCCGATCCCGGCCGGGCAGGTGACGGTGACGCAGGCGGTGGTCTTCATGGTGCTGCAGGCGCTGATCGGGCTTGCGGTGCTGCTGCAGTTCAACCGCTTTGCGGTGATGACCGGCATCGCTTCGCTTCTGATCGTCGCGATCTACCCGTTCATGAAGCGGATCACCTGGTGGCCGCAGGTCGTGCTCGGCCTCGCCTTCTCCTACGGCGCGCTGATGGGATTTGCGGTGACGCTCGAACGCATCGATGCAACTGCGATTGCGCTCTACGCCGGATCGATCGCCTGGGTGATCGCCTACGACACCATCTACGCCCATCAGGACGCCGAGGATGACGCGCTGATCGGCGTCAAATCCACCGCGCGCCTGTTCGGCGCACGCACCCACCGCGCGCTGGTGATCTTCTATGGTCTCGCCGTGCTGCTGATCGGCGCCGCGTTCGCGCTCGCGGGCGCACGCTGGCCGGCCTGGATCGGCCTTGCAGCATTTGCGCTGCATCTCGCCTGGCAGGTCCGCCGGCTCGACACCAGCGATCCCGCGCTCTGCCTGCGCATCTTCAAGTCCAACCGCGACGCCGGCTTCATCCTGTTCGCGAGCCTTGTCGTCGATGCGGTGATGCGCGCGGGGTAGCACGTGCTCTGCCTCATGAGAGGGCGGAACGAGATGCAAGCCTCGGACAAAACATGCCGCGGAAATGCGAAGCTGCGTCCCCACCACAACTGTCATCGCCCGGCTCGACCGGGCGATCCAGTACGCCGCGGCCTCTCGGTTCAAGCACAGCCGTCTCTGGAATACTGGATCACCCGCTTTCGCGGGTGATGACACCGCGTGGTGTGGCAACTTGAATTGCGACCGATCCTCAGTGTCGTCCTGGCGAATGCCAGGACCCATATGTGGACGGCCCCCGTGGCACAAGAGCTGTTTGGTGAGATCGGATCGCTTGCATCCATATGTCCGGCCTTTTGAGTGCGATCGAATGGATCGCTGGCCAAGATGGTTTGCGCGATGCGAGTTCCAAACAACCACGCGACCTGTTGGCGGCCGATGGGTCCTGCGGACTGTCTCGCATCGTTGCTCGATCGATCGCTCCATCTGCTCTTGCAGCTCCGGTCGGTCGGCGAGCGAGCCCGCCGGCTGGCCAATCTATTAGGCGGCGGCTGTCATGGGATTCATCCGTGCCGCCTCGTAACTCTCGCCCGTCGCCATCAGCTTCCAGGCGATACGGGCCACTTTGTTGGCGAGCGCCACGGCCGCAAGCTTCGGCGGCTTGCGCTTGATCAGCGCCAGCAGCCAGCGCGAGTGATGACCGCGTCCCCGCCCGGCCTGCTGGATCACCGCTGTGGCCCCGACCACCAGCAGACGGCGCAGGTCCTCATCGCCCGCCCGCGTGATCTTGCCAAGCCTGGTCTTGCCAGCGGTGGAGTGGTCCTTGGGTGTCAATCCCAGCCAGGCCGCAAAATGACGACCAGAACGGAACGCGCGCGGATCAGGTGTCTTCATCACCAGCGCGGTTGCAACGATCGGACCGACCGAGGGGATCTGAGCCAAGCGCCGGCCCGTGGCATCGGCGCGGTGCCAGGCCATCAGCTTGGCCTCAATCGCCTCCAACTCACCCTCGAGCCTGATGCGCTCCCGGCCCAGCACCACAAACAGCTCGCGCGCCAGAACGGGAAGCGTCTCGTCCTGCGCAATCCGCGCCAGCAGTGGTTCGATCGCGTCCAATCCCTTGGGTGCGATCAGGCCATACTCCGCCGCATGGCCGCGTATCGTATTGGTCAGCTGGGTGCGCCGGACGATCAATCCGTCGCGGACACCCATCAGCATCAGCGCAGCCTGCTGCTCGGCCGTCTTCACCGGCACGAAGCGCATGCTCGGCCGGCTCATCGCTTCACACAGACCTTCTGCATCCCGCCCGTCATTCTTGTTCCGCATCACGTAGGGCTTAACCAATTGCGGTGCCATCAGCTTCACCTCGTGACCGAGCTTGGAAAGCTCCCGCGCCCAATGTTGCGAAGCCCCGCATGCCTCCATCCCGATCACGGTCGGCGGCAATTTGGCGAAGAACTCCAGCACCTGTTTGCGCGACAGCTTCTTGCGCAGCGCCACCTGCTCCCTCGCATCAACCCCATGCAACACAAAAATATACTTCGACGTATCAATCCCAATGCGGATAATCTGGTTCACGGACGGCTCCCATGTATGAGATCTAGACAACCTCATTCTGGCACACTGATGCCGTAGGGGGCCGTCCACACCATCAACCCCAAATCTGAATTGTTGCGCGACGCTGGGGCCGCGATACCGGTCACAACCACATGCGGTGGTTATGGGTCCTGGCTTTCGCCAGGACGATGGCGAGGGAGCGCGAGTGGCAAACTCAATTTCGTGCGATGATCTCGCGCTCGTCGCGATGCACGCTGGCTTTGTTGAGCTGGACGCCGGCGCGGCGGCGGACCAGGAATTTCGGGCGGCGGGCGCGGATCGCGTTGCGGCGACGGCGGCGCGGGGCCGGCTGGCGTGGCGCCGGCTCGGTCAGTTGCGGGAGACGGAAGATGTCGCTCCACATCTGCCAGGCGGACGCAATCTCCTCGGCATCCGAACTGGTGCCGAGCGGAATGGAGAGCGCGGGATCGCGGTGAACCAGCACCAGCATCTGCGCGTCGTCGATGCCGCGCAATGCGACGCCGAGGAAATCGCTGACGCGAACATTGACTGCCATCCGCATGCCGAGAACGGCACGGCGCAGCACGACATGTTCGCGATGAAGCTCGACCTGCCGCATGCCGCCATCCGCGCGCGCATCCTGCGCGTGGAAGGAAAGCGGAAGGGAAAGAGGGTCGAGCCGCAACGCGCAGCTCGACCCGGCGGAATTGATTCCGCTTGTTGGTGTTTGACGCCTCAAAGCCTTATCTCCCCGCCGGGATTATGTTCCCGGTCGATGTGTGAGAGCCTAGCCGAGCGATGGCCGTTTCGGCTTAAAAAGCCTGGTTAACCCATCCTCACCTGGTGCCATGATTGACAAGAGGTTGGCCCGCATGATTGACGAAGCCTTGCGCCGATCACTCAAATCTTTGTTGCCCGCCGGTGCAAAGTGCTTGAAATCCCTGTGAATCCTGCACATCTGGTGGGTCTGTCGACCTCGTTCCGGGCCTCCCCTCAATCCGCAGGAATTCGTTCGTGAACCCTTCACCATCTGCATCGTCGTCGCGACACGGCGATTCCTCCGATCTGTTCGACCAATCCGGCCTCACCGACCTCGCGCAGCGTCTGGTCGAGGCCGCAAGGCGCGCCGGCGCAGACGCGGCCGATGCGATCGCGGTCCGCGGCGTCTCGCAAGGCGTCGAGGTGCGCGACGGTCGGGTCGAGGAAACCGAGCGCTCCGAAGGCGATGACGTGGGGTTGCGGGTGTTCGTCGGTCAGCGCCAGGCGGTGGTGTCGACCAACGACATCAGCGGCGACGGCATCGCAAAGCTTGCCGAGCGTGCGGTGGCGATGGCGCGCGTGGCGCCCGACGACAAATATGTCGGGCTGGCCGATCCTGCGCTCCACGCGCATGATTTCCCCGATCTCGATCTGCTCGACCGCAAGGTCCCGACCACGGCGGAGCTCGAGCAGCGCGCCATCGAGGCGGAGGCTGCGGCGCTCGCGGTCAAGGGCGTCAGCAAGTCCGGCGGGGCATCGGCCTCGACCGGGATCGGCGGGATGGTGCTGGTGACCTCGACCGGCTTTCACGGCTCCTATCTGCGCTCCAGCCACGGCATCTCGACGACCGCGATTTCCGGTGAGGGCACCGGCATGGAGCGCGACTATGATTTCACCAGCGCGCCGCATGGGTCCGATCTCGATTCACCCGCTTCCGTCGGCCGCAAGGCCGGCGAGCGCGCAGTGGCACGGTCGAACCCGCGCAAGGTCGAGACCTGCAAGGTGCCCGTGGTGTTCGATCCGCGGGTTGCCGGCTCGATCGTCGGCCATGTCGTCGGCGCCATCAACGGCGCCTCGATCGCGCGCAAGACCAGCTTCCTGAAGGACAAGCTCGGCGAGCAGCTGTTCTCCAAAAATATCCGCATCATCGATGATCCCCTGCGCGTACGCGGCCTGCGCTCGCAGACCTTCGATGCCGAGGGCGTCAAGGTGAAGCGAACGGCGCTGATCGACGAGGGCGTGCTGACGACCTGGGTGCTGGACTCGGCGACCGCGCGCGAGCTCGGCCTGGTCACGACGGGGCACGCGCATCGGGGCGTGTCGTCCTCGCCGTCGCCCGGCACCTATAATCTGCATCTCGAGCCCGGTGCGGTGACGCCGAAGGAATTGATCTCCGACATCAAGCAGGGCTTCTATGTCACCGACCTGATCGGTTCCGGCGTCAACGGTGTGACCGGCGATTACAGCCGCGGCGCGTCCGGCTTCTGGATCGAGAATGGCGAGATCACCTATCCGGTCAGCGAAGTGACCATCGCCGGGCATCTGCTGCCGATGTTCAAGTCGTTGGTCGCCGCCAACGATCTGGAATTCCGCTACGGCGTCAATTCGCCGACGCTGCGCATCGAGGGCCTGACGCTTGGCGGACGCTGATACGGACGACTGGACCAAGGCGCGCGATGCTGCCTTGCTGACCCGGTCGGTGCAGGAGGCCGGCCGGCTCGCGCTGTCGCTGTTCCGCACCGAATTGAAGAACTGGACCAAGGGCGCGTCCTCGCCGGTCTCCGAGGCCGACATCGCGGTCAATGACTTGCTGGAACAGCAGCTGCGTTCGGCAACGCCAGCCTATGGCTGGCTGTCGGAGGAAAGCGCCGACAACACGGCCCGGCTCGGCAAGCGCTTCACCTGGATCGTCGATCCGATCGACGGCACCCGCGCCTATCTCGCCGGCCGCGAGGACTGGTGCGTCAGTGTGGCGCTGGTTGAAAATGCAGCTCCGGTGCTCGCGGCGGTCTATGCGCCGGTGAGCGAGGAATTCTTCTTTGCCGCGCGCGGGCAGGGCGCGACGCTGAACGACAGCGCCGTGCATGCAACCGCAGGCACTGAATTCGATTTCCCCCGCATGGCCGGACCGAAGCCGCTGGTGCAGCGGCTAAGCCCGACATCGGACGAGATCACGCTGTTTCCGCGGATCGGATCGCTGGCGCTCAGGCTGTGCCGTGTAGCACAAGGTCGACTTGACGCCGCCTTTGCGGGCGGGCAAAGCCGCGACTGGGATCTTGCCGCCGCGAATTTGATCGTGCAGGAAGCGGATGGTAAGATGACCGCGCTCTCGGGGGAAGCGATTGAGTACAATCGCCGGGAGGTGACGCATGGGGTGCTGGTGGCAGCAGGACGCGAACGTCATGCACGCATTGTCGAGCATTTTCGCAGCCGTCCATTGCCGTGAGGCCCCGCCGATCCGCGCCGTTCCTCCGATTGCGACGACCAGACGTTACGACAGACTTGTTACGACAGACCTGTGACGACCAGACTTGTGACGACCACGACTTTGCCGGGCATCTCGTTAGGAAAAACCATCATGTCAGACAATGCCCAGCCGCAGCTGCTCCACCTCGTCATCGGCGGCGAGTTGACCGATCTCGAGCACAACACCTTCAAGAACCTGGACGAAGTCGAGATCGTCGGCGTCTATCCGAACTATGCGACCGCCCATGCGGCCTGGAAGGCGAAGGCGCAGCAGACCGTGGACAACGCCCAGATGCGCTATTTCGTCGTTCACCTCCACCGGTTGCTCGATCCTGAGCAGGACACAAAGCACTCCCATTGAAACGACTACTTCGCGATCTGCTGCGCAGCGGCTTCGTGCAGCGCGTGCTGGGTGTGCTTGCGGCCGAGTATCTGCGGCTAGTCTGGCACACCAACCGCTTCAGCTACCAGCCTCCTGACGTGTACGGGATCGTCGAGCCCTTGATGCCGGCGATCTTCGTGTTCTGGCACGGCCAGCACTTCATGACGCCGTTCATCAAGACCAAGGAGAGCTACCGTGCCAAGGTCCTGATCTCCCGCCACCGCGACGGCGAGTTCAACGCGCTGGCGGTGGAGCGGCTCGGGATCGGCACGATCAGAGGTTCCGGCGACCATTCCGGCGCGTTCCATCGCAAGGGCGGCGTCGGCGCTTTCCTTGAGATGGTTCGGACGCTGGAAGACGGCTGCAACATGGCGACCACGGCCGACGTGCCGAAGCGGGCGCGGGTGGCGGGTCTCGGCGCCATCATGCTGGCGCGGGAGAGCGGCCGGCCGATCATCCCCTTTGCGATGGTCACCAGCCGATTCATCCGGTTGAAAAACTGGGATTCGACCACCATCAATTTGCCATTCGGGCGCGGCGCAGTGGTAGGTATTGAGCCGGTCTATGTGCCGCCCGATGCCGATGCCGCGACGATGGAAAAGCTTCGGCAGCGCGTGGAGAACCTGCTCAACGAAGCGACCCGACGCGCCTATGCAGCCGTCGGGCGGCCGGAGGCAACGCTTGGCTAGCTCGCTACCGATGACGTTGCGTGTGTACCGCAAGCTGTCGTCCGCGATGGTGCCGCTCGCGCCTGCCCTGATCAAGCGGCGGCTCAAACTCGGCAAGGAAGATCCCGAACGCGTCGACGAGCGGCGCGGCATGAGCGCCGATGTCAGGCCGCAGGGGCCGCTGGTGTGGATCCACGGCGCCAGCGTCGGCGAGGTGCTGGCGGCGGCAGGGCTGATCGAGCGGTTGCGCGCGCTCAATTTGCGCATTCTGCTGACCTCGGGCACGGTGACCTCGGCCGCGATCGTGGCCAAGCGCTTTCCGCCCGACGTGATCCACCAATACGTGCCGTATGACTCGCCGCGCTATGTGACGCGCTTCCTCGACCACTGGCATCCGTCGCTGGCGCTGTTCATCGAGTCCGACCTGTGGCCCAACCTGATCCTGTCGTGCGCGGCGCGGCGGCTGCCGATGGTCTTGATCAACGGGCGGATGTCACAACGCTCGTTCCCGCGCTGGCGCCGGGTGTCCAACACCATCGGGGCGCTGCTTGGACGGTTCGACATCTGCCTCGCGCAGTCGAACACCGACGCCGAGCGTTTTGCCGCGCTCGGCAGCCGGAATGTCGTCGTCACCGGCAACCTCAAGCTCGACGTCGCGGCGCCGCCGGCCGATCCCGCCAAGCTGGAGCGGCTGATGTCGGTGACGCGCGGCCGCCCGATCGTGGTCGCCGCCTCGACCCATCCCGGCGAGGAAGAAATCCTGATCGAGGCGCACAAATCGCTCGCCGGATTCTTCCCCGGGCTGCTCACGGTGATCGTGCCGCGGCACGCCGCGCGCGGCGAGGCAGTGGCGCGGCTGGTGACGGAGGCCGGCCTGCGCCCCGGCATGCGCTCGCATGAGGACCTGCCGGTTGCGACCACCGATATCTACGTCGCCGACACGATGGGCGAGCTCGGCCTGTTCTACCGGCTGGCGCCGATCGTGTTCATGGGTGGCTCGCTGGTCGCCCATGGCGGCCAGAATCCGATCGAGGCGATCAAGCTTGGCGCTGCGATCGTGCACGGTCCGCACGTCTTCAATTTCACCGACGTCTATGACGCACTCGATCGTGCCGGCGGCGCGCGGCGCGCCGACGATCGCGAGGCGCTGGTCAAGCAGCTTGGCCAGTTTCTCGCCGATCCCGCGGCCCGCGACACCTCGCTGGGCGCCTCCGAGCGCGTCGTCGAACAACTCGGTGGTGCGCTGGAGCGCACGGTGACCGCTCTCGAGCCCTATCTGTTGCAGTTGCGGCTCGAGATGGGAGCCGCCAATGCGTGAGCCGGGCTTTTGGCACCGGCCGTCGTCCTGGATATCGCAACTGTTGAGACCGCTTGCCGTGCTGTACGGCGCGGTGGCCGCGCGGCGCATGCAGGGCGCCGGCATCGACGCCGGCATCCCCGTATTTTGCGTCGGCAATTACCATGTCGGCGGCGCCGGCAAGACGCCGACCGTGCTGGCGCTGGCAAAACTGCTGCGCGAGCTCGACGAACGGCCTGTGGTGCTCAGCCGCGGTTATGGCGGCAGGCTTGCCGGCCCGGTCAAGGTCAATTCCGACAGCCACACCGCGGCAGATGTCGGCGACGAGCCGCTCATGATGGCGGCGACATTGCCGGTCGTGGTCTCGCGCGACCGCGCCGCCGGCTTGGCGCTGGCGCGGGCGCAGAACGCCAGCGTGATCCTGATGGATGACGGCTTCCAGAACCCGTCGGTCGCGAAGGATTGCTGCCTGATCGTGATCGACGGCACGCGCGGCATCGGCAACGGCCGCGTCATTCCGGCCGGACCGTTGCGTGCGCCGCTGGCGCCGCAGCTGGAGCGGACCGACGCGCTGATCGTGGTCGGCGAGTGGCGCGCAGCGCAGGACATCGCGGCCGAGATCGCCTCCCGCGGCAAGCCGGTGCTGTCGGCGCATCTGACGCCGGACGCGGCGTCGCTGGCGGCATTGAGCGGCACGCCTGCGCTCGCCTTTGCCGGCATCGGCGATCCCGCGCGCTTCTTCAATTCGCTGCGGTCGAGCGGCGTCGAAATCGTGCGGAGCAGGGCTTTCGCCGATCACCACGCCTTCACGAAGGACGAGATCGATCAGCTCGTCGCTGACGGGCGAGACAATGGCCTGACGTTGGTGACGACGGAGAAGGATTTCGCGCGGTTGCGCGGCACCGATGCGGCGAAGACGATCGTGCCGTTCGCGGTGACGCTGCAATTCGCCGACGCCGGCGCGCTGCGGCGCCTGGTGACCGATCAGCTGTTCAAGGCGCGGGACCGGAGGCTGCGCGCGTGAGTCTAGGCTTGCGGCTTGAGCACGCCGGGATGGTGGCGCTGCAGCACGGCGGTCGGGGTGGCGTAGGCCTCCTGCAGGTCGACGCTCCAGTACTTGAGCTCGTCGAGCGGAATCCGGACGTCGGTGATGGCGCAACGCACGAAGGTGCCGGGCGAGATCACGCGGAAATCGCCGTCGAGATATTGCACCTGCGCTTCGCCATGGCCCGAGGGACCGAACTTGTTCAGCACGATTGAGCTCTCCGCCTTGCCTCTGACGAGGCCTCCTGGATATTCATGAAGTCGTCTATCACAGATGGGGGGTCATGTCCGCCCGTTAAACCACCCACTTGTGATGATTTGGCGGCGGAAGCGCATGGTAGCGTTACACGTGTGGTTCGCCGCGTTTGCAGCGCCATGACGAGCCGGCCGGATCGGATGCGCCTCAAGCCAGTTTTCATGTGTCTCGCGATGCTTGCCGTGCCGGCCGCGGCCGCAGCGCCGCTCCCGGCCCCGCATCAGGTCGAGATTCCCGACGGCAATGTCACGCTGCATGCGCAGCTCTACCGGCCCGATGGCGACGGACCGTTCCCGACGGTGATCGCGCTGCATGGCTGCGGCGGTCTCGGCGGCCACTCCGAGCAGGTCGCACCGCGCTATCGCGACTGGGCCGAACAGCTGCTGACCTCCGGCCATGCGGTGCTGCTGCCGGACAGCTACGGCTCGCGCGAGCTGGGTCCGCAGTGCCGCATCCGGGAGCATCAGGTCCAGACCCGCCGTTCGCGGGTCGCCGACATCAATGCGGCGCGGCAGTGGCTGGTGCAGCAGAAATGGGTCGCGAAGAGCCGCATCAGCCTGATCGGCTGGGGCAACGGCGCAGCCGCCCTGCTGTGGGCGGTGCGGCCGCAGCTGGGGTCACGCAATGCCGAGCCGGATTTCCGCTCGGCGGTCGCGTTCTATCCGGATTGCCGCGCCTCGTTCGGTCTCGGCTGGAGCGCGCGGGTGCCGACGCTGGTGTTGATCGGCGCGCGCGACGATGTCACGTCATCATCTGCCTGTCACCAGATGGTCGAAGCCGCGCATGGCCGCAGCGCGCTGGCGCGGATCGTGGTCTACCCCGAGGCGTATCACGACTTCGACCGGGCGAACCTGCCGCTGCACGCGGTCGCGGCCTCCGACGCCGACATCGCCGAGCGCGGCCACGTCGGCACCGATGCGGATGCGCGCAAGGATGCGCAGAAGCAAGTCGCCGAGTGGCTGGCGCGCTAAAACAAGCTACCCTGATCGACCGGCTTTGCGACCCGCTTCGGCGCAGCGGGTTTCGCCTCACGCGGCTGCGGCTTGCCCTGGTTCTCAGGCGCCACCGTCGCCGGCGGCTGATCGGCATTCACGGTGGCGGCGACGCGGCCATCGGCGAATTCGATCGACAGGCCGGCGTTCGGGCCGACCGCCGCGGCGGAATGCAGTGCGTGGCCCTGGTCGTCGCGCACCAGCGCAAAGCCGCGCGCCAGCACGCCGCGATAGGACAGCGCCGACAGCAGCTGGCCGCGATGGGCGACCCGCGCCTCCAGCCGCTGCATCGTCGTCAGCAGTGCGCGCCGGGCGCGTTCGGCGAGACGGTGGGTGCGCTCGAGATCGCGCGCGATCGCGTTGCGTTGGGCCTTGGCATTGGCGAGCTTCGAGGCCTTGAGCCGGATCTCGAGCCCGCCAAAGCGCTCGCGCCGGCGATGCAGCAGCGCTCGCGCCGACAGCGTGATGCGCTCGCCCGAGGCGGTGAGCCGCTGCCTGGCATGCGCGACCTGGCCGCGCAGCACGCCGATGGTGAGCCGGGAACTCGTTGCGGCAAAGCGGCGGAAATGCGCGTGCGTGTTGGCCTTCAGCCCGCGCGGCAGCCCGGCTCCGAGATGATCGAGCCGCTGCCGCGGGATCGCGAGCAGTTCATTCGCGGCGGGCAGGGCGCGCGCCGCGGCGCGCAGCTCGGTGCGGCGGGCCTCCTGCGCCCGCTGCCAGCACACCATGGTGCGGCGGGCGAGTGCGGCGACCTCGACGAACAGCTCGCTGCGCACCGGCACCGCCATCTCGGCGGCGGCGGTCGGCGTCGGCGCGCGCTTGTCGGCGACGAAGTCGATCAGCGTGATATCGGTCTCGTGGCCGACCGCCGAGATCAGCGGGATATGGCTCTCGGCCGCAGCGCGGACCACGACCTCCTCGTTAAACGACCAGAGGTCCTCGAGCGAGCCGCCGCCGCGCGCGACGATCAACAGATCAGGCCGCGGAATCCTGCCGCCCTCCGGCAGCGCGTTGAAACCGCGGATCGCGGCCGCAACCTGTTCGGCCGAACCGTCGCCCTGCACCTTGACCGGCCAGACCAGCACGCGGCGGGGAAAGCGGTCCTCGAGGCGATGCAGGATATCGCGGATCACGGCACCGGTCGGCGAGGTGACGACGCCGATTACCTCGGGCAGCCACGGCAGCAGCTGCTTGCGCGCCTCGTCGAACAGGCCTTCGGCCGCGAGCTTCTTCTTGCGCTCCTCCATCAGCGCCATCAGCGCGCCGACGCCGGCCGGTTCCAGCGTCTCGATGACGATCTGGTACTTCGAGGAGTTCGGATAGGTGGTCAGCTTGCCGGTGGCGATAACCTCGAGGCCTTCCTGCGGCTTGAAGCGCATGCGGGCGTGGGCGAACTTCCAGATCACCGCCTCGATCTTGGCGTTCTCGTCCTTCAGCGCGAAATAGCAGTGGCCGGAGGAGTGCGGGCCGCGAAAGCCGGAGATCTCGCCGCGGACGCGGACATGGCCGAAGCGGTCCTCCACCGTCCGCTTCAGTGCGGAGGAGAGTTCCGAGACGGTGAATTCAGGCGCGTTGACGAGATTAGGCGCAGCAGCAGTCATTTGCAGGTGATTCGGCTGTTTGTGAGCTTCAACGCAACGTAGGGACTTTTGCGGGACATCGCCAATCCGAGGGCTTGTTTGTGCATATACTCTGTGATACAGAGTTCTCTATATAAAACAGATGACGCCCTCGTTTAGAGGCAGAGCGATGATGTCGCATGTGACGTTGGCAGGTTTCGTCCATTCTGCGGCAGGCGCCATCCACGCCGTCGTGGCGATGCTGTGCATCGGTGTCGGCCTGATCCAGTTCCTGCGCCCGAAGCGCGGTGCGGGCCACCGGGCGCGCGGCTATCTCTACGTCTACGCCATGCTGGTCGCCGACGGGACAGCGATGCTGGTCTATCAGTTCAGCGGCCGCTTCAACCTGTTCCATGTCGGCGCGATCGTGAACTTCGCCTGCATCGTGGCAGCGATCGTTCCGTTGCTGCGCAGCCCGCGGCCGGCGAACTGGAAACGGAAACACTACTACTTCATCTCCTGGTCCTATGTGTCGCTGATTTCGGCCGCGTCGACGGAAATCGTGGTGCGTCTGCTGCCGCCGATGACGCGTGGGCAGATCGGGCTGACCGCTTTCGTCCTGTCGATCGTGAGCATGACGATCGGCTATATCCTGATCGGGAAATATCGCCCGCCGGCGGAAGCGCCGCCGGTGTCCGCCAAACTCGCCGAGCCAAGCGGAGCGGCGACATGATCGACAGCGAGCAGGCCAGCGCGGCGCTGGCCGACATCAACGACGTCGTCCAGCGCGTCCGTCAGTCGCGGATCTATCAGATCGCGAGCATCATCATCACGCTATGGGGCGTGCTGCTATTCGTGGCCTACATCGCCAACCATCTCTGGCCCCGGCAGGGTTACACGATCTGGACCGTCACCAATCTCAGCGGCCTTGCGATCAGCACCGCGGTCGGCTTCGTCATCAACCTCCGCTCCGGCAATCGCACCTTTCCGATCCGTTCGACGATCAGCTTCCTGCTGATCGGCGTGTTCGGCGTCTATTGTTCGGTCATGCTTGGCCATTTCGGACCGCGCCAGATGATCGTGTTCTGGGTGCTCTACGGCATGCTGTTTTACGCCATCGCCGGCGTGTGGTTCGGTTACGCCTTCATCGTGATCGCCGCCTGCACCAGCGCGCTGACGCTGATCGGCTACTACTATATCGGGCCGCCGTTCCTGTTATGGATGGCGGTGGTGCATGGCGGCGGGCTGATGCTCGGCGGCCTCTGGATGCGCCGGATCTGACGCGATGGCCGAACTCGACGAGATCATCCACCAGCCGCTGCGGCTGCGGATCATGGCGGCGCTCAACGCCTTGCCGGTTTCGACCGGGCTGGAATTCGCCCGGCTGAAGAAGCTGACCGGCGCCACCGACGGCAATCTCGGCGCCCATATCGAGACGCTGGCCAGGGCCGGCTATGTCTCGATCGACAAGGCCTTCGTCGGCAAGAAGCCGCAGACCACGGTGACCGCGACCGCGGCCGGCCGCGGCGCCTTCGCCCGCCATGTCGCGACCTTGCAGGAGATCATCGCCGGCAAGCAGCCGTGAGCCGGAATGACGGGGGAATCGGCCGCCTCGCCCCTTGCAGGCCGGCGGGGATTCGTGCGACCGACACGGGTCTCATACCCTTTCGAGCCTGTATCTGATGAACATCCTTTTGCTCGGTTCCGGCGGCCGCGAACATGCGCTGGCGTGGAAGATCGCAGCATCCCCGCTGGTGACGAAACTCTGGTGCGCGCCGGGCAATGCCGGGATCGCGCGTGAGGCCGAATGCGTTGCGCTCGATGTCGCCGACCATGCCGCTGTGATCGAGTTCTGCCGGGGCAACGCGGTCGATCTGGTGGTGGTTGGCCCGGAGACGCCGCTCGCCGCCGGCATCGTCGATGATCTCGCCGCCGTCGACATCAAGGCATTCGGACCCAGCAAGCAGGCCGCCCAGCTCGAGGGCTCCAAGGGTTTCACAAAAGACCTCTGCAGCGAGTTCAACATTCCGACCGGCGCCTATCGCCGCTTCGACAATGCCAAGGACGCGGTGGCCTATGTCCGTGCGCAGGGGGCGTCGATCGTGGTCAAGGCCGACGGCCTTGCGGCCGGCAAGGGCGTCGTGGTCGCGAAGACGCTGCTCGAAGCGGAAGCGGCGATTACGATGATGTTCGAGGGCGCGTTCGGTTCGGCCGGCGCCGAGGTCGTGATCGAGGAATTCCTCTCCGGCCGCGAGATCAGCTTCTTCGCGTTGTGCGACGGCGAGACCGCGATTCCGCTGGCGACCGCGCAGGACCACAAGCGCGTGTTCGATCATGACAAGGGGCCGAACACCGGCGGCATGGGCGCTTATTCGCCGACGCCATTCGTGACTCCAGAGATCCACGACCAGATCATGGCGCGGATCATCCTGCCGACGGTCGCCGGGATGAAGAGCCGCGGCACGCCGTTTAAGGGCGTGCTCTACGCCGGCGTGATGCTCACGGCGCAGGGCCCAAAACTGTTCGAGTACAATGTCCGCTTCGGCGATCCCGAGTGCCAGGTGCTGATGCTGCGGATGATGTCGGACATCGTGCCGGCGCTGCTCGCCGCCTGCGAGGGGCAGCTGAAACATTTCGATCTGCGCTGGTACGACGAACCGGCGTTAACGGTCGTGATGGCGGCCAAGGGCTATCCCGGCGACTACCTCAAGGGCACGCGGATCGAAGGGCTCGATGAGGCCGCCAAGGTCGAAGGCGTCGAGATCTTTCACGCCGGCACGGTGGCCAAGGATGGCGCCATTCTCGCCAATGGCGGGCGGGTGCTGAACGTCTGCGCGATGGGCACGACGGTCACCGAGGCGCGCGACCGCGCCTACCAGGCGGTCGATCGCATCAAATGGCCGGACGGATTCTGCCGGCGCGATATTGCGTGGCAGGCGGTGGAGGCGGAGCGGGGCTAACGCGCTCCACTCGCTTCGCCCGTCATGCGCGGGCTTGCCGCCTCCGCTAAAGCTCCGGCGCGCCAGCGTGCGAGAGCCTCGGCGAAGCCTTGGCGTAGCCGGGACCCGCGCATTCATCGCCTTCGCGAGAGTCTTTTCGTGAGATGGATTGCCGGGTCAAGCCCGGCAATGACGATAGGTGTGTGGGACGGCGCCGCCGACTACAGCAAATCCCCGCCCGCCGCTGATGCGGTGGTGCCGTGCTCGCGGAACGCCTTGATGACGTTCTTACCGATCTTCCACTTGTGCACCTCGTCGGGGCCGTCGACCAGCCGCTGCGAGCGCACTTGGGTGTACCATTTCGCCAGCGGCGTATCCTGGCTGAAGCCGAGCGCGCCGTGGAGCTGGATCGCGGTGTCGATCACCTTGTGCACCATGTGGGCATGGAAGATCTTCGCGATCGAGTTCTCCTGGCGGATATCGAGGCCCTTCTCCGCCTTGTAGGCGATGTGCAGCAGCATCAGCCGGCCGATATAGAGCTCGCTCGCGCAGTCGGCGAGCATGAACTGCACCGCCTGGCGGTCGGCCAGCAACTGCCCGAAGGTCGAGCGCTTGGTGACATGGGCGGCCGCCATGTCGAGCGCGCGCTGCGCCTTGGCGACGTTGTGCATGCCGTGGCGCAGCCGGCCGTAGGCGAGGCGGTGCTGGCCCATGTTGAAGCCGTTGCCCTCGCCGCCGAGCAGATTGTCGGCGGGCACCTTCAGATCCTTGATCTCGATCTCGGAGTGACCGCCATGGATCACGTCGTCATGCGGACCCTCGATCGCCATGTTCGCGACGTTGCGCTTGATGCGGTAGCCGGGATTCGGCAGCTCGACGATGAAGGTCGAGTATTGCTTGTGGCGCGGCGCGTTCGGATCGGTCTTCGCCATCACCAGCGCCATGTCGGCGACGCTCGCCGACGACGAGAACCATTTCTCGCCGTTGAGGATGTAGTTCTCGTTGCCGTCCTTCACCGCGGTGGTCTGCATGCCGGTGGCATCGGCGCCGGCGGCCTTTTCCGTCATTGAAAAGCAGATGCGCTTCTCGCCGTTCAACAGGGGTTTGAGGAATTTTTCCTTCTGGTACTCGGTGCCGTGCGCCAGGATGGTCATCATCGAGGCGTCGTCCGGCCCCTGCGTGTTCATCGAGAGCGCGCCGAGCATGCTCTCGCCGAGCTCCATCTGCACCAGGGCGTTCGCCAGCGGGCCGAGGCCCATACCGCCATACTCCTTCGGCACGAAGGGGCACCACAGGCCCTGCGCGCGGGCCTTTTTGCGCAGCGGTCCCAGCACCTCGGCAAGCGGCTTGGTGTCGAGTTCCTTTTCCGCCGGAATGCACTCGTCGTGGACGAATTTGCGGACCTTCTCGCGGATCGCCTTGGCCTCAGTGGGAATCTCGAAATCGATCGACATGGCACTTCCTCGTTTCATGTTGTTGTTGGCTTGGCTTGAGGATGGCATAAACCTCGCCGAAAGCAGCGGCAACGCCGAACAAAGTTTGAAGCAGCGCGGCCGCGACAGGGAAGGGAGCCACCGATGCCTGATCTCGCTGATCTTTTTCCCGGCTATGCCTCCGAATGGATCAATACCTCGCAGGGCCGCATCTTCGCCCGCGTCGGCGGCAAGGGCCCGCCGCTGCTGTTGCTGCACGGCTTCTCCTCGACCCATGTGATGTGGCACACGGTGGCGCCGAAACTCGACGACAAGTTCACGCTGATCATCGCCGACCTGCCGGGCTATGGCTGGTCCGACATGCCGGACAGCGACAAGGACCATACGCCCTACACCAAGCGGGCCTGGGCCAAGACCATGGTCGAGGTGATGGAGCAGCTCGGCCATGTGCATTTCGCGCTCGCCGGCCACGACCGCGGCGGCCGGGTGTCGTACCGCCTCGCGCTCGATCATCCCGGCCGGCTGTCGAAGCTCGCGGTGCTCGATATCGCGCCGACCTATGATTACTGGCAGAAGCTCAATCGCCTCTCGGCGCTGAAGATCTACCACTGGGCCTTCCTGGCGCAGCCCTATCCGCTGCCGGAGACGCTGATCTCCGGCCACGGCGAATTCTTCCTCAAGGAGAAGATGGCGAGCCAGACCAGGAACAAGACGCTCGATGCGATCGATCCGCGCGCGCTCGAGCACTACCTCGCGCCGTTCCGCGATCCCGCCCGCATCCATGCGATGTGCGAGGACTATCGCGCCGGCGCCTATGCCGACTACGAGATCGACAAGGCGGATGTCGATGCCGGCAGGAAGATCACGATCCCGATGCTGGCGCTGTGGGGCGATGCCGGCGTTGCCAGTGCCGCGACAACGCCGCTCGACACCTGGAAGAACTGGGCCACCAATGTCAGCGGCGCGCCGGTGGCGTCAGGGCATTTTCTGCCCGAGGAGGCTCCGGACGCAACGGCGAAGCTGCTGCGGGCGTTTTTCCTGGCGGCCTAGCCACAAGCGAACCTGTCATACCCGCGAATGCGGGTATCCAGTACGCCGCGGCCCATCGATTGATCACTGCGGTCTCTGGAATACTGGATCATCCGCTTTCGCGGATGATGACAGTGGGGAGGAGGCGCGAGTGTGCCCCCTACCTTCGCATCTTGAAAAAATCCTTCAGTAACGTCGCCGCCTCACGCTCGCCGACGGCGCCATAGACCTCAGGCACATGGTGGCAGGTCGGCTGCGCGAAGAAGCGTACGCCGGACTCGATCGCGCCGCCCTTGGGGTCGGCGGCGCCGTAATAGAGCCGGCGGATGCGGGCAAACGAGATCGCGCCGGCACACATGGTGCAGGGCTCGAGCGTCACGTAGAGGTCGCAATCGACCAGCCGCTCGGTGCCGATCGCGTCAGCGGCCTGCCGGATCGCCAGGATCTCGGCATGGGCGGTGGGGTCGCGGTCGGTCAGGGTGCGGTTACCAGCGGTGGCGATCACCTCGTAACCCCTGACAATGACGCATCCGATCGGAACTTCGCCCGATTTTCCGGCGTTTTCGGCCGTTTTCAGCGCCAAATCCATGAAAGAAGGGGCTGTCATGCCTCGTATCATTGCCAGAAACCTGCTAGTAGCTTCGCCTTCAGCAAAAGTGGATGCCGGTTTTGCGTCAAATGCGCTGCCAACAGGCGCGTACGGCCCGTCCCCTTGCACCCCAATTGAACGTCCAGCGAGAACATTCATGCCCCGCGACAGCGACAAAAACAACGATTCCCGCGGCCGGCGTGATCGGCCCGGAGGTGGTCAAGGCCGCGCCGGCGGTGGCAAGGGCCGCTCCGGCGCCGCCCGCGGACCGGACAAGAAATTCGCCAAGCGCGGCTTTGGCGACAAGAAGTTTGCCGGCAAGGGCGATGGCGAGAAGCGGCCCTATCGCGGCGACCGCGAGGACCGTCCGCCGCGCCGCGAGTTCGGCGACAGACCGAGGTTCAACCGCGACGATCGTCCCCGTGGCGATCGGCCACCGCGTGACGGCGACGGCGAGAAGCGTAGCTTCAAGCCGCGTGGCGACCGGCCGAGATTTGATCGCGGCGGCGATGGCGAGAAGCGCACGTTCAAGCCGCGCGACGACCGCGGCGGCGAAAAGCGCCCCTACACGCCGCGTGGCGATCGCCCGAACTTTAATCGCGACGACCGCGCGCCGCGTCGCGATCGCGATGACGCCCGCCCGGCGGGGCGGTTTTCCGATCGGAAGTTCGGTGACAAGAAGCCTTACGCGCCGCGCGAGCGCGACGGCGAGAAGCGGCCCTATACGCCGCGTGGCGAGCGATCGTTTGGAGATCGGCCTTCGCGCGACGGCGACCGGCCCGCGCGGAAATTCGGCGGCGACAGCAAGTTCAAGCGCGGTGCGGCGGATCGCGGGGGCGATCGTGATCGTGGTGACCGCGGCCCGCGCAAGGACTTTGGCGACCGGCCGCCGCGCGGCGAATCCAAGCCGTGGCAGAAGCGCGAGGGCGGCTCCGATCGTCCGGAGCGTGGTTCGCGTCCGTTCCGTGACGGCCCGCGCAATTTCGACAAGCCGCGTTACGACAAGCCGCGCGATGATCGCGGCGGCGGCGAGCGGCCCAGGTTCTCCCGCTCCCGCGACGATCGCGAGCAGGGCGACCGTCATGAGCGGCCGAAGTTCAGCCGGCCGCGCTGGGGACGTGACGGCGACTCCGGGAATCGTGACGAGGGCGGCGACCGCCGCCGTGAGCGCCCCGAAGGCCGCACCGATTGGCAGGAGCATCCGCGCAGCGAAGGCCGCTTCTCCGACCGCCCGCGCCGCGACAATGAAAACGACGGCGAGATCTTTGCGAAGCGTCCGGCCTTCGGCGGTCGCGGCGCCTATCGCGAGCGATCCTACGACGACCGCCGCGAGCGTCCCGAGCCGAAGCCGAAGAAATCCGGCGAGCGCATCGCCAAGGTCTTGGCGCGCGCCGGTCTCGCCTCGCGCCGCGATGCCGAGGAGATCGTCACCCAGGGGCGCGTCACGGTCAACGGACGCATGATCAATTCGCCGGCGCTCGATATCACCGACAACGATGTCGTGGCGGTCGACGGCAAGCCGTTGCCGCCGCGCGAGCGGACGCGGCTATTCATGTATCACAAGCCGCGCGGGCTGATGACGACGCATGCCGATCCCGAAGGGCGGCCGACCGTGTTCGACAATCTGCCCGAGGGCCTGCCGCGGCTGATCTCGATCGGCCGGCTCGATTTCAACACCGAGGGGCTGTTGCTGCTCACCAATGACGGCGGGCTCGCGCGGACGCTGGAGCATCCCGACACCGGATGGCTGCGGCGTTACCGCGTGCGCGCGCATGGCGAGGTGACGCAGGGCCAGCTCGACCAGCTCAAGGACGGCGTCGAGGTCGACGGCGTCAAATACGGGCCGATCGATGCGACGCTGGAGCGCGACCAGAGCTCCAACGTCTGGGTGGTGTTCGCGATCCGTGAGGGCAAGAACCGCGAGGTGCGCAACGTGATGGCGCATCTCGGACTCGAGGTGAACCGGCTGATCCGGATCTCCTACGGTCCGTTCCAGCTCGGCGAGCTCGAGGAGGGCAAGGTCGAGGAGGTCAAGACAAGGGTGCTGCGCGAACAGCTCGGCGAGAAGATCGCCAAGGTCGCAGGTGCGGACTTCACCCGGCCGGAACAGCGCGACGCTGGCGACGGTGATGACATGCGCAAGCCGTCCAAGCCGGTGGCGAAGCGGGCCGTGATCGCTGACCGCAAGGGCCGCCGCGTGCTGGTGCAGCGCACCGGCAGCGAGGAAGCCCGTGCCCGCAACGAGGACGAGGCCAGCGGCTACGGCCCACCGCGCCGGCCCAAGCGCGGCTATCACGGCAAGCGCGATCTCACGCCGAAGGACGAGTAGGGCGCTCGCGACGATGGATGTGTCGTCTTCACTCGCTGCGATGCGATCAACGCTCTCTCCGTTCCCTCCCCCCTTGTGGGGGAGGGCCAGGGAGGGGGGCGCCACACGGGTGGTCTGCCCGTGGGGCACCCCCGTCCCCAACCCTTCCCCACAAGGGGGAAGGGAGCCGACTGCCCGTGCCGTACCAGTGTGGTTTTCGTAATGCGTGTCGTCGGGGGCAGGCTGAAGGGCCGCAATCTCGCGTCGCCGTCGGGCCGCGAAATCCGCCCGACCGCGGATCGCCTGCGCGAGTCCGTGTTCAACATCCTGATCCACGCCTACGATAATCCGATCGCGGACGCGCGCGTGCTCGATCTGTTTGCCGGCACCGGTGCGCTCGGCATCGAGGCAGTCTCGCGCGGCGCGAAGTTCACGCTGTTCGTCGACAATGGCGCCGAGGCGCGGGCGCTGCTGCGCAACAATGTCGAGTCGCTCGGGCTTGGCGGCACGACCAAGGTCTATCGCCGCGATGCCACCGATCTCGGGCCGGCGCATCCGGTCGAGCCGTTCTCGCTGGTGTTTCTCGATCCGCCCTATGGCAAGGGGCTCGCGGACAAGGCGCTCGCCTCGCTGCGCAATGGCGGCTGGCTGACGCCGGGCGCGCTGCTCGTGGTCGAGGAGGCAAAGGCTGCTGGGTTCGCGGCGCCCGAGGGCTTCGAGGAGCTCGAGCGGCGTGCGTATGACGAAACCGAGTTCGTGTTTTTGCGCAGGCCGTAATGTTACCGCTTGTTGTGCTGTCATCACCCGCGCATGCGGGTGATCCAGTACGCCGAGGCCTCTCGACTGATCACGATCGCCGCGGCGTACTGGATCGCCCGGTCCCGTCTACGCCAAGGCTTCGACGAGGCCTATGATCCTAGGCACGCCGAAGCTCCAGCGAAGGCGGCAAGCCGGGCGATGACAGCGGAGTGTGCAGTCCTACCTCCGCCCGAACAGCTTCTCGATATCGCTCAGCTTCAACTCGACATAGGTCGGCCGGCCGTGATTGCACTGGCCGGAGTTCGGCGTGTCTTCCATCTCGCGCAAGAGCGCGTTCATCTCTTCCGGCTTGAGGCGGCGGCCGGCGCGGACCGAGCCGTGGCAGGCCATCGTGGCGGCGACATGCATCAGGCGGCGCTCCAGCGGCAGCGCCTCGTCCCACTCCGCCATGTGCTCGGCGAGGTCGCGCAGCAGGCCGGCCGCATTGGCCTTGCCGAGCAGCGAGGGTGTCTCGCGCACCGCGACCGCGCCGGGGCCGAAGGATTCGATCGCGAGCCCGAACGACGCCAGCTCCTCGGCGCGGTCGAGCAGCTTCTCGACGGTCGCCTCATCAAGCTCGACGATCTCGGGGATCAGCAGGATCTGCCGTTGCACGCCGTTCTTCGCCAGCGAAGCCTTCAGTCTCTCATAGACGATGCGTTCATGCGCCGCGTGCTGGTCCACAACGATCAGGCCATCGCGGGTCTGCGAGACGATATAGGTCTCATGGATCTGGGTGCGCGCGGCCCCGAGGGGACGGTCGAGCAGATCGGGCGCGGGCGCCGCCTCGAAGCGCACATCGGCGGTCGGCGTGCCGACATCGAAGGCGGCCTGTCCGGGCTCGGCGAACGCCGGCGCCGCCGTCCCCTCGAACGCGCGCATCGGATTGACCGGATATGACGGCGAAGAGCGCCAGTCCCAATTGCCCGGGCGCGGCGGCGTGAAGGCAGGCCGGAACGCCTGCAACGTCGCACCGTCGGCGGTGTTGGCCGCGGTGCGTCTGCCCTCGCGCGCGAGGCCATCCTTCAAAGCATGCACGATCAGCGCACGCACCAGGCCGGCATTGCGGAAGCGCACCTCGGTCTTGGCCGGATGCACATTGGCGTCGACCTCTTGCGGGTCGCAGGTCACGAACAGCGCCACGACGGGATGGCGGTCGCGCGGCAGGTAGTCGGAATAGGCCGCGCGCACGGCGCCGAGGATCAGCTTGTCGCGCACCGGGCGGCCGTTGACGAACAGATATTGCCCGAGCGCATTGGCGCGGGTCAGCGATGGTGCGGCGGCGAAACCTTCGACCACGACGCCCTCGCGCTCGGAGCGGACTTCGATGGCGTTGGCGCGGAAATCCGCGCCGAGGATATCGCCGAGCCGTGTCAGCCGGCCGGCCGCCCCGGGCAGCGCCGCGGCCCAGGTCACCGGTGCGCGCTCTTCGCCGGCCAGCGTGAAGGCAATGTCGGGGCGCGCCATGGCCAGCCGCCGCACCACCTCGCGGATCGCCTCCGCCTCGGTGCGGTCGGTCTTGAGGAACTTCAGCCGCGCCGGCGTGGCGTAGAACAGTTCGTTGACCTCGACGCGGGTGCCTTGGCCGAGCGCGGCCGGCATGACCTCTGATTTCTCGCCGCCCTCGACCGACAGCGACCAGGCGTGCGGTTCGCTGGCATGACGCGTGGTGATGCCGAGCTTGGCAACCGCGCCGATCGACGGCAGCGCCTCGCCGCGGAACCCGAGCGTGCGGATGCGCAACAGGTCCTCGTCGTCGAGCTTGGAGGTGGCGTGGCGGTCGACCGCCAGCGCGAGGTCGGCGCGGGTCATGCCACCGCCGTCGTCGGTGATGCCGATCCGGCGCCGCCCGCCGCCGTCGGTGAAAACATCGATCCGGCTCGCGCAGGCGTCGATCGCGTTCTCGACCAGTTCCTTGACCACGCTCGCAGGGCGTTCGACCACTTCGCCGGCGGCGATGCGGTTGACGAGCTGTTCCGGGAGCTGGCGGACGGGCATGGATTGGATGTCGGATGAGCGATTCGAGCCTGGTCGCCACTATAAATGGCCGCGCCGGCAAATGCATGGGAGCGCTGCGCCTGCCCGATCCAGATGGGGATGATTCCGGCCTATCACCTTGAAGACGCTCATCTTCGGCGGCCGACGCGTTACCCCCTACGTCGCGATTGTGGGGCCGCGCGCTCGGGTATATCGTTTAGAAAAATTATAAGTTCTTGCCGGAGGAACGCCATGTGCCACCTTTTCGCGCACCAGCCGCAACGCGACTATGAATCGCACACCCGATCGTTGCGGATCGACGGCCATTGCACCTCGATCAGGCTGGAAATGTCGTTCTGGGACACGCTGGAGGAAATCGCGGCCAAGGAAGGCATGACGCTGGCCAAGTTCCTCACCACCTTGCACAACGAGGTGCTCGACCATCACGGCGAGGTGAACAATTTCGCGTCGCTGCTGCGCTGCTCCTGCCTGATTTACCGCGCCAAGGCGAATGCGCCGGTGGTCGTCCCCGACTATCGCGGCACGGCGGCGGCGATCCTGGACGCGGCGGAATAGGCCCCACTTGAATAGTCCCTCGTCGCCCTCGGCCGTAGTGCCAGAACTCATCGCCGTTTTGGACCGCCTAGCGGCTTTGCTGCGTGAAGATAAGTGGGGTTCGCATTGGGCGGATTGGATGGAAAAATCTCGCCGCGAAATTGCGGATAGCGATTTTCATGGCATCGAGCGGCTGTTGAGTGCCTACGGCGGGATGGGGTCTTTCAATGACCTGGTCTCATTATCATCATCCAATGAGATAGATCGGCTTCGAACCCAAGCGCGGGAGCTAGCAATCTTGATTAAGAATAACGCCGATATCGGCGGCTCATAGCTTAGGGTCCGTCAAAGGCGAACCCGAAAAGAAAAGCGGCCTTGTCCTGTTGGGCAAGGCCGCTTCAGTGAGAGGGGAACTGTATTTTCTGTGTTTTCTTGCTAGATCTCCTTGCGCTGCATCGCGCCGGCGATGTGGTCGGCCTGCCGGATTGCCAGCGACACGATCGTCAGCGTCGGGTTGCACGCCGCGCCCGAGGCGAACTGGCTGCCGTCGGAGACGAACAGGTTCTTGATGTCGTGGGTCTGGCCGAACTTGTTGACCACGCCGTCGCGCGGCTTCTCGCTCATCCGGTTGGTGCCCATGTTGTGGGTCGAGGGATAGGGCGGCGTCGGATAGGTCACGGTGGCGCCGACCGCCTCATAGACCGCGGAGCCCTGCTTGTAGGCGTGATCGCGCATCGCGACGTCGTTCGGATGATCGTCGAAATGCACGCTGGCGACCGGCAGGCCGAACTTGTCCTTGATCTTCGGATCCAGCGTGACGCGGTTGGTCTCCTGCGGCATGTCCTCGCCGACCAGCCACATGCCGGCCATCCGCGGATAGCCTTCGATCGCGCTGGTGAAGCTGCGGCCCCAGGCGCCGGGATTGAGGAACGCTGCCATGAAGGGCAGGCCGAGCGACAGCGTCTCCATCTCGTAGCCGCCGACGAAGCCGCGCTTCGGATCGTTCTTGGCCTCGTCGCGGATGATGCCGGCCATCGTGGTGCCGCGATACATGTGCACCGACTTCTCGAAGCTCGCATACACGCTGCCGGTCATGTGCCGCATGTAGTTGCGGCCGACCTGGCCGGATGAGTTGGCGAGCCCGTCCGGGAACATGCTCGAGGCGCTGTTGAGCAAGAGCCGCGGGCTTTCGATCGAGTTGCCGGCGACCGCGACCACGCGCGCCTTCTGACGCTGTATCGCGCCCGTTGTGTCGGCATAGACCACGCCGGTGACCTTGCCTGACTGGTCATGCTCGATCTTGATCACCATGCTGCCGGGGCGCACCTCGAGATTGCCGGTGGCTTCGCCCTTCGGAATTTCGGTGTAGAGCGTCGACCATTTGGCGCCCGACTTGCAGCCCTGGAAGCAGAAGCCGATCTGCTGGCAGGCGCCGCGGCCGTCGCGCGGCTCGCTGTTGATCGCCATCCGCCCGGTGTGGACTTCCTTGTAGCCGAGCTTTTTGGCGCCGGCCTCCATCACCTTGAAGTTGTTGTTGCCGGGAAGTCCGGGAATCCCGTTGGTGCGGGTGACGCCCATCTTGTCCTCGGCCTTGGCGTACCACGGCTCCATTTCGGCGAGCGTGATCGGCCAATCGATCAAATTGGCGCCGGGGATGTTGCCGTAAGCGGACTTGATCTTGAACTCATGCTCGTCGAAGCGCAGCGATGCGCCGGCCCAGTGCGTGGTCGAGCCGCCGACCGCCTTCACGATCCAGGCCGGCAGGCCTGCAAAGTCCTTGGCGACGCGCCAGCTTCCCGACGTGGAGCGCGCGTCGGCCCAGGCGAGCTGGGTGAAGCTGTCCCATTCGTCGTTGATGAAGTCCTGGTTTTCGATGCGCGGGCCGGCTTCAAGGATCACGACCTTGATGCCCTTCTGCGCCAGTTCATTGCCGAGCGTTCCGCCGCCGGCGCCGGAGCCGACGATCACGACAACGCCGCTGTCATTCAGATCGAATTTTGCCATTGTTTCCTCCCGAGCGTTGTCCGATTCAAGCCTTCGGCAGCCAGTCGATATCGGCGAAGCCGCGCTTGATGTAGCCGCCATGCTCGGCGGAGGAGCCCTCGTAGCCGAACCGCGGCCACACCTCCTTGTTGTTGTAGAGCGAGACGATCAGGTCGCCGCGGATCTGCTGGAAGAACGCGCTTGGCTCGATCTGCTGTAGCAGCGCGACGCGATCGTTCTCCCAGGCGAGCTGGACATAGGGCATCTTGTGGCGGTCATTGGCCGCCTGATCGAGCCTGATAACGCCGTTATTGATCAGCGATTTGACCGCCGGATCCTTCGCCGCCTTCGCATCCCACGGCTTGACCGCGGTGATGTAATAGCTATCGCCGAGGAAGTCGTGCGGGTAGATGTCGCGCGCCATCTTCAACAGCGTCTTCAGCGTGGCGGGGGTCAGCGTCGAGGCGTCATCGGCCCACGCATCGGTGATGCCAAGCCCGGTCGAGGTCGCGATCGCGACTGCCGGTGCGGTGGCGGCCGCGCCTTTGAGGAAGACACGCCGGTCATATTTGCTGCGTCGATCGATTTCTCTCATGGGTTTCCTCCTTAGACATTTTTTGTAATTGAACCATTTTGTCTGAGCATGATCTTGCCGGAAAACCGGTACCCACTTTTCCGGATCATGCTCTAACCGAACCGCCCGCCGCGCTGGATCACCTCGATCTTGTAGCCGTCGGGATCGGAGACGAAGAAGAAGCGCGCCAGCGTCTTGCCGTCATGCTTGAAGTCGCGCAGTGGCCCGGGCGACAGTTTCTCCTTCTCGAAGCGCGCGTGCTCGGCGTCGACGTCATCGACCACGACGGCGAGATGGCCGTAGCCGTCGCCGAGCGCATAGGGCTCCTTGCGGTCGAAATTCACCGTGAGCTCGACCTCGAACGGCGAGGAGGGATGGCGCAGATAGATCAGCGCGAAATCGGGAAATCGCAGATTGTCCGCGATCTCGAGGCCGAACGCGCGCTTGTAGAAGTCGAGCGCCCTGGCCTCGTCGAACACGCGGATCATCGAGTGCACGGGTTTCGCCATTCAGTTCAGCTCCTTCAGATAGGCGATGATCATGGCGCGGGTTTCCGGCTTGGCCTGCCGATAGGCCATCACGGCGCCAGGGATCACCTCCTGCGGATTGGCCAGCCAGGCATCGAGCCTGGCGTCGTCCCAGACGAAATCGGCCCTGGCGAAGCCCACGGAATATTTGAAGCCGTCGGCCTGGCCGGCATGGCGGCCGACGATCTTGAAGAGCGACGGTCCCTGCCGGGCGGGATCCGACGTGTTGGTGGTGTGGCAGGTCGCGCATTGCTGCTTGAACAGCGTCGCCCCATCGGGCGGCTTGGCGGCAGGCAAGGGCATTTGCGCGCCGGCCATTTGCACTGCAAACATCGCGCTGCAAAATCCCAGCGCCAACGTCCACGTGGCCCGCAGCTTTGTCATATACATCACCGCCTCTGTGCGGCGACTGTAGGAGGCTGAAATCGGCCGTTGGTAGTAGCGGGCTGTTTCACTGCAGAACAAAGATGGGCGGTGATCTGGCGCGGAACCGATCGTTGCCGCATATGCGAACGACAAATCCGCAAAATGACCGCGAAATCCCTGCACGATCACCACACGACGCCGCTTGCATTGCGCGTGCGCCGTTTGCGGAAAATTCAGTCTCGCGCGATGGGGTTCAGGGTCGGCGCTGCAAACGGCGCACGCCAGCGCCGCTCCGTCCATCGTCAATTAAAGTCCAGGAGAAATGGATGACGTTTGTGAAAACCAGCGTGTTCGCCCTTGCCGTCTCAGTCGCGATGGCCGGCTCCGTTCTGGCGCAAGGGGCTGCATCGGATACCCAGCTTCGCGGCGGTGCACAGGGCAGGGGTACCATGCAGCAGGGCGGCGGCATGTCCGGCAGCGGCGATGAGGAGATGGCGGCGCAACCCGGCACCACGACGCAGAAGGGCGGCGCCACCGCCAAGTCGGGCAGCAAGGGAACGGTCGGCAGCAGCCACGCCACGCCGAAGTCCAGCGGTTCCGAGATGGCGCCGGGGACCAAGAAATACTGATCCCGCAATGATCGGATACCGGATGCGGCGCCGCGTGTGCGCTGCGTCCGGTGCTCTCTAATTTAATCGTCGAAACGGCGGGTGCCGCGGCCGGCCTTGATGTCGCTGCGGTGCTTCTTGCCTTCGAGCCGGCGCTGCTTGGAGCCGAATGTCGGCCTGGTCGGGCGGCGCGGCGTCGGCCGCACCATTGCTTCCTTCAACATCTCGAGCAGTCGGTCGATCGCGTCAGTGCGATTGCGTTCCTGGGTGCGAAAGCGGAAGGCCTGGATCACGATCACGCCGTCCTTGGTCATGCGGCTGCCGGCGAGGCGCGCCAGCCGTTGCGCGGCGTCCGGCGGCAGCGTGATCTTGTTCGTGTCGAAGCGGAGCTGCGCTGCGGTCGAGACCTTGTTGACATTCTGTCCGCCCGGTCCGGAGGCGCGGACAAACACGATCTCAATGTCGTTCTCGTCGATCGTAAGGTCGCGGGACACCCGCAGCATGACATCACCCGGTGGCGAAGAATCGGCGGCCGCAGGATAGCGGGTTTGCGCCGGGCGTGCTCGGGGTACGTGGATGCGGCGCCGCACTGCGACTGCGATCAGCGCGCGGCCACCCCTCTCCCCAACCCTCCGCCCTTGCGGGACGCGCTAAAAAGCGCGTCAGTTCGCCTTCGGCGGCGCCGACACCGGTTGCGCCGCGGCTTGCGGGGAGCGGCCGACGATCACGGTGAGCAGGCCGTTGCCCCAGAGTTTTTTGGCGACCCGCTTGGCATCGTCGAGCGTCACCGCATCGACGATCGCGTTGCGCTTCTCGATGTAATCGATCGGCAGCTTGTCGAGCTGGTACTGCAGCATCGCCTGCGCGAGCTTGGAGGAGGTGTCGAGTGCCAGCATCTGCGAGCCCTTCAGATAGGACTTCGCCTCGTCGAGTTCCTGCTGCGTCGGGCCTTCCTCGGCAATGCGGCGGACTTCGGCATCGATCGCATCGACGGTTTCGCCGGCGCGATCGGCGCGGGTGCCGGTGTTGCCGATGAACAGCGCGGAGTGATCCATCCAGACCAGCGCTTCATAGATCGAATAGGCCAGCCCGCGCTTCTCGCGCACTTCCTTGTAGAGCCGCGACGACGACCCGCCGCCGCCGAGAATGTGATTCACGACATAGGCGGGCATGAAATCCGGGTCGTGCCGGTTGATGCCGGGGCCGCCGAAGGTAACGACGGTCTGCGGCACGTCGAGCGGGACGAAGGCGCGCTGCGGCGGCTTGGTCGCCACAACGTCGGAAATCGGCGTCAATTCGGCCTTCGCCGGCAGGCCGCCAAAGGTCTTGTCCAGGAGCTTGCCGAGCGTCTCAGGGTCGACGTCGCCGACCACGGCGACGCGCAGCGTATCCTTGGCGATGATGCGACGGACATAGTCCTTCAGGTCAGCGATCTCGATGGTCGGCACGCTCTCGAGCGTGCCGGTGGCGGTCCTGGCATAGGGATGATCGCCGAATGCGAGCTCGAGGAACTTGCGGCCGGCCAGGGACGACGGATTGGTCGATTCGCGGCGCAGGTTCGAGATCGTCTGGGCGCGGATGCGCTCGACGTCCTTCGGCTCGAACCGCGCCGAGGTCAGCGCCATCCGCAGCAGGTCGTAGGCTTCGTCCTTGTTATCCTTGAGCATGCGCAGCGAACCGCGGAATTGATCGCGGTTCGACTGGAAGCTGAGCTCGATGGCGCGGCGCTCGAGCCGCTCATGATAGGTCTTGGAATCGAGATCGCCGGAGCCCTCGTCGAGCAGGTCGGCGACCAGATTGCCGACGCCGGGCTTGCCGGGCGGGTCCTGGCTGGCGCCGCCGCTGAAGGAATACTCCATCGCGATCAGCGGCACGGTCGCATCCTGCACGAACCAGGCCTCGATGCCGCCGGGCGACACCAGCCGCTGGATCTTGGCCGCGGCCTGCGAGGGCGCCGAGGACAGCGAAAGCAGCGCGGCGCAGGCGCCACCGATCAGCGCTGCACGGCGGGTCAGGGAATAGATCACGAGCGCTTCTCCTCGCGTTTCGGCGCAGTATCCTTGATCAGATAGCCGGTCACCGACCGCTTCTTGTCGAGCCAGGTGGCGGCTGCGGCACGCACCTGCTCGGCGGTGACGGCGCGAATACGATCCGGCCAGCTCCTGATGTCGTCGATGCTGAGCCCGGTGGTCAGCGCTCCGCCATACCAGCGCGCCAGCGTCGCCTGATTGTCCTGGGCGTAGATCGCTTCCGCGATGAGCTGGGTCTTGACCCGTTCGAGGTCCTCGGCGCGGGCCGGGTTCTGCGCGAGGTCGGCGATCACCTTGTCGATCGCATCCTCGATCTGGGCGAACTCGACGCCCGCCTTCGGCGTCACCGAGATCGAGAATTGCGACGGATCGAGCGAAGTGCCCTGGTAGCCGGCGCCGGCTGAGATCGCGAGGCCCTTGTCGATCACCAGCGAGCGATAGAGGTAGGAGTTGGCGCCACCGCCCATCAATTGCGCGAGCACATCGAGCGCCTGACTCTCGCCCGATGCGGCTGTGGTCGCCGAGGGCACCAAATAATAGCGGCGCAGGCCCGGCTGTTCGACCCGTGGATCGGACAGCGTCACGGTGCGCGGTGCGGCCGGCGTCGGCTCCTGCGGCCGGACGCGTTTCTCGGGGATCGCCTTCTGCGCCGGAATCGGGCCGAAATTCTTCTCGACCAGCGGGCGGATATCCTTGACGTCGACGTCGCCGGCGATGACCAGGATCGCGTTGTTCGGCGCGTAGAAGCGCCGGTAGAAGGCGAGCGCGTCTTCGCGGTCGAGCTTCTCGATCTCCTGGTGCCAGCCGATCACCGGCCGGCCGTAGGGATGGTTGAGATAGAGCGCGGCCATGATCTGCTCGGTGAGCCGGGCGTCCGGGTTGTTGGCAACCCGCATATTGTACTCTTCGAGCACGACGTCGCGCTCGGGCAGCACATTCTCGTCCTTCAGGATCAGGCCGGTCATGCGGTCGGCCTCGAACTCCATCATGGAGGCGAGCTGCTCGCGCGGCACGCGCTGGAAGTAGCCGGTATAGTCAACCGAGGTGAAGGCGTTTTCGTTGCCGCCGACCCGCAGCACGGTCTTCGAGAACTCGCCCTCCGGATGCTTGGCGGTGCCCTTGAACATCAGATGCTCGAGGAAATGCGCCAGCCCCGATTTGCCTGGCGTCTCGTCGGCGGAGCCCACCTTGTACCAGATCATCTGCGTGACGACCGGCGTGCGGCGATCGGGGATCACCACGACCTGCAGGCCGTTATCGAGCGTGAAGCTGGCGGGGCGTTCCGAGGTGACGGTGGTCTGGGCGCGGATGCTGGCGCCCGACAGCGGGATCGTGGAAAAAAATGCGGCAGCAAACAGGGCAATCGATCGGCGTGAGGGCATCATGATCCTTGTTGAAGCCCGGACACACAGCCGGGGCGCGAAAGCAAGCCATCGTACACGGTCGTATCCGTGTCCGTCGTCACGAAGCGGAGAGACACGCGTCACCCCGCATTAAGCTTTGCTCATGTCAGCCTTCGCCCGCACAGGCCAAATGATCGGGCCAAACGATCACTGCACCGGTTTTCCGGACATGACGTCGTACTGGCCCTCTTTCGCCACCGGCTGCATCGGTCCAGTGCCATAGGCAAAGCCCGATGATGGCGTCTGGTAGCCCGGCGGCGGCTCGGTCAGGGAATCGCGCGTCGGCTCACCCTTGAACGGCTTGGACTCGCTGCTGTTTCCCTTGAACATGCCGAGCAGGCCGCCAGTGTAACCGAGCTGGCTCGGCGACAGCGCCGGATTCGTGTTGCCACCAGGCTCGAGCGGCTCCCGCTTGCCGTCGGTGGCTGTCTGCTGCTTGCGGCCGGCCTCGATCTCGGCCTGCGTCAGCGGCATCGCCGACTCCCACGACTCCTTCTTGACTTCCTTCTTGCGCGCCGCGATCGCGGCCTTGCGCCTGGCGATATCGGGGTCCTTCGGCCAGTTCGGCGCATTGACCTGGGCGGCCGAGGCGGGCGGGGGCAGGTCGAGCTTCGGCGGCACCACCAGCGGCGAGCGCTCGCGGTAGTCGATGCCCTTGCTGGCCGCGCTCTTGGCGCCGAGCCCGGTCATCAGATTGTCGACGATCCGCTCTTCGAAGGTCAGGCCGTCATCGCCATCGTCGTCATCGTCGCCGGCGCGCACCGGGCCGGCCGTCATGACAAGGCCGATCCCGGCCGCAACGAACGCCAGGCGGAGGCCGCGCATCAGCGGCATCCGGGAGGTCTCGATCAGGTAACCGCGGGCTTTGGTGTTGCGCATCGCGCTATTCCCATCTCAAAATTCGCCCGAGCGATCACTGGCTTAGCGCTCAGTTCCGCTGGGTGCAAGTCGGCCGCCGACCGGCTCGTATCGGCCGGGATCAGGGCGCTTTTACGGCGGGGGTCCCCATCACGGAATCATACAATAGGGCGGCCACACCAGCAACGATCGCCACATCGGCGAGGTTGAATACGTACCAATTGAAGGTTTTTCCCCCGATCTCGACATGAAAAAGGGCGAAATCGACCACGGCGCCGTAGGCGAAGCGGTCGATGCCGTTGCCGATCGCGCCGCCGATGATCAGCCCCAGCGACAGCGTCGCCAGCCAGGTCCGCGACCGCGCCATCCAGATCGCCAGGGCGATCACGGCGGCGGCCTTGATCACCATCAGCAGAATCTGGGCCGCCGGGGTCTCGCTCTGAAACCAGCCGAAACTGATCCCGGGATTCCAGGCCAGCACCAGGTCGAAGAACGGCGTCACCTGCACCGCGCCGCGGTGCGCAATGCCGAAGACGTACAGCAGCCAGAGCTTGGAGGCCTGGTCGGCGATCAGGGTGATGACCGCCGCCAGCACACCCGCGCGAACGGGCGAGCTCAAGCCGTCCCCCCCAGCGCCTTCCATTCGCGCAGCGCTTGCGCGTCACGCGGCGAGACGTCGGGATATTCAGGGTCCTCGCCGACCGTGGGCAGGATCTTCCACGAGCGCGCGCATTTGGTGCCGACCGCCTTTTCGACGACGACGGCAACGCCGGGCACGGCATCCAGGCGGAAGGCATTGGCCGGCGCCTCGCTCTCGCGCACCTCGTAGTTCGAGGTGATGCAGACTTCGGCGAGGTCGATGTCGAACAGCGTTGCCAACATCTGCCGGTCGGCGACGTAGATCACCGGCGATGCCTCGAGCGAGGAGCCGATCCGCTTGGCGGCGCGTTCGAGCTCCAGCGCGCCGGTGACGACGCGGCGGACGTTGCGGATCGTCTCCCACTTCGCGGCGAGGGCGTCGTCGCGGAACTGCTCGAGGCCTTCGGGGAACAGCGTCAGGTGCACCGAGGGCTCCGCGTTCGGCCGGTACATCCGCCAGGCTTCGTCGGTGGTGAAGCTCAAGATCGGCGCCAGCCATTTCAGGATCGCGTCGCACAGCAGGTCGATCGTGGTCAGCGCCGCCTTGCGCGCCACCGACGACGGCGGATCGCAATACAGCGTGTCCTTGCGGATATCGAAGTAGAACGCCGACAGCTCGGAGTTCATGAAGGCGGCGAGGCTTGCGACCACGGTCTTGTAGTCGAACTCCGCATAGGCCTTGCGGATGGTCTCAGCGTGCCCGGCCAGTTCGTGCAGCATCAGCCGCTCGAGCTCGGGCATCTCGGCAAAGCCGACCTTCTCGCTCGGCTTGAAGTGATGCAGCGTGCCGAGCATCCAGCGGATCGAGTTGCGCAGCTTGCGATATGTCTCGATGGTGTTCTTGAGGATCTCCGGGCCGATGCGCTGGTCGTCGGCATAGTCGGTGGCGCAGACCCACAGCCGCAGGATATCCGCGCCGGAATCCTTGATCACCTTCTGCGGCTCGACCGTGTTGCCGAGCGACTTCGACATCTTGCGGCCGTTCTCGTCGAGCGTGAAGCCGTGGGTCAGCACGATGTCGTACGGCGCGCGCCCGCGCGTGCCGGCGCTTTCCAGAAGCGAGGAGTGGAACCAGCCGCGATGCTGGTCCGAGCCTTCCAGATACATCACGGTGTCATTGCCGCCATCGATCTTGCGGACGATGTTGCCGAGCTGCGGGAAGTTTTGGCGGTCTTCCAGCACGAAGGCGTGCGTCGAGCCGGAATCGAACCAGACGTCGCAGATGTCGTCGACCTTCTTCCAGTTCTCGGACGCGCGGCTCCCGAGGAAGCGCTCGCGGGCGCCGTCCATGTACCAGGCGTCGGCGCCTTCCTCCATGAACGCCTCGGCGATGCGCTGGTTGACGACCTCGTCCTGCAGGATCTCGGCCGAGCCGTCGCTGTTCTCGCGCACGAACACGGCGATCGGCACGCCCCAGGCGCGCTGCCGCGAGATCACCCAGTCCGGACGGTTGGCGATCATGCCGTTGATGCGGTTCTCGCCGGCCGGCGGCACCCATTGCGTGACCGAGATCGCGTGCAGGGCGCGGGCGCGCAGCGTGTCGCCCTTCTTGGCGTGGCCGTGTTCCGCGATGTCCTTGTCCATCGCGATGAACCATTGCGGCGTGTTGCGGAAGATCACCGGCTTCTTGGAGCGCCAGGAATGCGGATACTGATGCTTGAGACGGCCGCGCGCGAGCAGCTTGCCGGCCTCGATCAGCGCCTTGATCACGGCCTCGTTGGCGTCGCCCTTTTCGCCCTTGTCGTTGATCACGCGCTTTCCGGTGAAACCCGGCGCCTGCGCGGTGTAGGCGCCGTTCTCGTCGACCGTGTAGGGGATCGCAGTCGGAATGCCGCGCGCATCGAGCTCGCGGGTGTTGGCGGTCCAGACGTCGAAGTCCTCGCGGCCGTGGCTCGGCGCGGTGTGGACGAAGCCGGTGCCGGTGTCGTCGGTGACATGCTCGCCGGCAAGCAGCGGCACGGTGAACTCGTAGCCGCCACTGAGGCCGCGCAGCGGATGGGCGCATTCCACGGCGTCGAGCGTGTCGCCGGGGATATCGCGGACCTTCTCATAAGACGTGACGCGCGCCTGCTTGAACACCTCGGCGGCGAGCGCGTCGGCCAGGATCAGGAGATCGCCCGTCTTCGCCCAATTGTCGGCCGGCGCATCCGTGACCTTGTAGAGACCGTAGGCGATCTTCGGCGAGAACGAGATCGCGCGGTTGCCGGGCAGCGTCCACGGCGTGGTGGTCCAGATCACGACCGAGGCATCGGCCAGCGCGCCATGCGCCGGCGAGGTGATCGGGAATTTCACCCACACCATGTCGGAGGTGTAGTCCTCATATTCGATCTCGGCCTCGGCGAGCGCGGTCTTCTCGACCACGCTCCACATCACCGGCTTCGAGCCGCGATAGAGCGTGCCGTTGGCGGCGAACTTCATCAGCTCGCGCGCGATTGTGGCTTCCGCCGGATAGCTCATGGTCTGATAGGGATGGTTCCAGTCGCCGATGATGCCGAGCCGCTTGAACTCCTCGCGCTGCACGTTGATCCAGTGCGTCGCGTAAGCACGGCATTCCCTGCGGAATGCGACCATGGCGGCGGAGTCGCGGAAGTCGGGCTTCTGCTTGCCCTTGGAGCGGTAGTTCTCCTCCTCGATCTTCCATTCGATCGGCAGGCCGTGGCAATCCCAGCCCGGCACATAGTTGGAGTCGAAGCCGAGCATCTGCTGGCTCTTGGTCACGACGTCCTTGAGGATCTTGTTCAGCGCGTGCCCGATATGGATGTTGCCGTTGGCGTAGGGCGGGCCGTCATGCAGCACGAATTTGGCGCGGCCCTCGGCTTCCCGGCGCAGCCTGTCGTAGAGGCCGATGTCGTTCCAGTATTTCAGGATTTCCGGCTCGCGCTGGGGCAGGCCGGCGCGCATCGGGAATTCCGTCTGCGGCAGGTAAAGGGTCTTGGAATAGTCCGGGGTGTCGGTCTTTTGGGCGTCGGTCTTTTGCGGCTTGTCGGACATAAAGGCTCTGATTTGGCAGGTGAGGGCGCGGATACGCGATCAATCGCGGGTGAAACGGCGAAAGTCCCGGTCTTGCGCCGAGCCTTCAGGCTCAGGCGGAAGCCGGGCCGCTAATCCGTATGATGCGCCGCGAAAACATGGGGTTTCCATAGCAGCCGGGCAGGGAAATCGCAAAGCCCTCAGCCATCGGCAAATCCGGCCCCGCCGGGATGCCCTAGGTCTGCCGCGGTCGGGCTGGATTTCCCGCCACGATCGCGCCCGGGGCGACGTCCCGGGTGACCACGCTGCCGGCCCCGACCAGGGCTCCGTCGCCGATCGTGACGCCGGGCAGGATGATGGCACCCCCGCCGATCCAGACGTCGCTGCCGATCCGGATCGGGCGGCCGAATTCCAGCCCAGCGCGCCGGGTCGCGGCGTCGCGCGGGTGGTCGGCGGTATAGATCTGCACCGCGGGCCCGATCTGGGTGCGATCGCCGATCACGACCTCGACCACGTCGAGGATCACGCAATTGAAGTTCAGGAACACGCCGTCGCCGAGGCTGATATTGCTGCCGTAGTCGCAGAAGAACGGCGGCCGGATCACGGCATCCTTGCCGATCTGGCGGAAGCGCTCGGCGAGCAGCGCGTGCAGCTCGCTTGCGGAAGAGGCGCCCGACCCGTTGTAGCGCGTCATCCAATGTTCCGCCGCGGTATGGTCGGCGGCGAGCTCTGCATCCGGGCGATACAACTCGCCCGCCAGCATCTTTTGCTTCTCAGTCCTGTTCAACCAATCGCTCCGAGCTGCGGGAACGCGTCGGGCGCGGCGGCAAGTAGCGCGCGCGCCCTGGCGCTGTCGTCATCCATCTGGCGTATCAACGCTTCGATGGTGTCGAATTTCAGCTCTTCGCGAATGAAACCGATGAATGCGACATCAAGGACCGTGTCGTAGAGATCGCCCTTGAAGTCGAACAGGAACACTTCGAGCAGTGGCGCGCCGTTGTCGAAGGTGGGGCGCCGCCCGAAGCTTGCGACACCGTCGAACCGTTGCGAGCCCTTGCCGACCCGCACCGCATAGATGCCGTGCTTCAGGCCGCAATGCTTGTCGAGCCGGATGTTGGCGGTGGGGTAGCCGAGGTCGCGGCCGCGCTTCTCGCCGTGGATCACCTTGCCGGTGACGAACCACGGTCCGCCCAGCATCGTGGTGGCGTCAATGACCTGGCCCTCGGCGAGCGCCATGCGGATCGCACTGGAGGAGACCGGGCGCTCCTCGATGTCGACATGGGCCTGCACATCGACTTCGATGCCGAGCCGCGGCGCTTCGCTGACCAGCAGGCTCGGCGAGCCGACCCGGCCCTTGCCGAAATGGAAGTCGTAGCCGACTGCGATCCCGCTGATGCCCAGCCGGTCGATCAGGTCATGATGAATGAAGTCCTGTGCCGAGGTCCCGGCGCGCGCCTTGTCGAAGGTCATGACGACCGCGCCGGCAAGCCCCGTGGCCGCGAGCAGCCGCAGCTTGTTGGTCTCGTCCGTGAGGCGGAATTGCGGGGTGTTCGGGCTGAAGAAGGAGCGCGGATGCGGCTCGAAGGTCACGGCCAACGCGGGCACGCCATGCGCCTTGCCCATCGCGAGCGCCGCGCCGATGACGGCGCGGTGACCGAGATGGACGCCATCGAAATTTCCCATCGCGACCACGGCGCCCTTCGGAATGGCGCTGGCGGGGGTGTTGTCGCGGATAACGGTAAAGCCGGTGCTCATGTCAGGGATTCTTCAAGGATTCTTAAGCATGATTGTTGCGGGCCGGACCGTGACGCGGCGGCGGCGTGGAAGTCAAGCGTAGCGAAAATCGCGTCAAATCCGTAACAATCCGGATTCAGCCGGTTAACGCGCTGTTTAACGCCTGCTGTTAGTCGTTGGCGGAAAGCTGCGTTTGTGCAGAAGCCAGTAGCGTCAGTTGTTTTGGGGGGAAAGATGGCGGTTGATTTGTCCATGCCGGTTCTGGTGGTTGACGACTACAGCACCATGATCCGCATCATCCGGAATCTTCTCAAGCAGCTTGGATTCGAGAATATCGACGATGCCTCCGACGGCTCGGCGGCGCTGAACAAGATGCGCGGCAAGAAGTATGGCCTGGTGATTTCCGACTGGAACATGGAGCCGATGACCGGCTACGACCTGCTCAAGGAAGTCCGCGCCGATCCCAACCTCGCGACCACGCCCTTCATCATGATCACGGCGGAATCCAAGACCGAGAACGTGATCGCGGCCAAGAAGGCCGGCGTGAACAACTACATCGTCAAGCCGTTCAACGCCGCCACGCTGAAGACCAAGATCGAGGCGGTCTTCCCGGACATGGCGACGGCGTAAGACGCCCCCTCACATCGACAGAAATTCTCATCATGCCCGGGCTTGTCCCGGGCATCCACGTTTTTGGGGACGTGGCTGGCCGGGGGAACCTTGCCAAGCCTCTCCGCGCGCCGTCGTGGCCGTCGAGCTCGCTATCAGCTTTCCAACAATCATATTGGCGGGCTAATGCTTAGCGGTAAGCTTCGCAAGGGGATCGCAAATGCGGCTTGAATCCGTTGAGATATATTCTGATGCAACGAACGCCGCGATCATGCGGCATCCTGGACGGCGCTTCCCGGGCCTCCTCATCCAAGGCGATACTCTCAATGGATTATGTCAGCGGATGGATGAAGTCTGCAACCTGATCGGTCGAGGGTCCGACGCTTATGAGGAAGCGAACGACGTTAGAAATCATCTTTGGGAGCTTCGAAATCACTATGCCGGTGTACTCACTACTCACGGCCTAGAGTTGCCATTTTCGAGCTAAAATTTGAAACAGAGACACTACCGATGCCTGCGGCGAGGGATTACACGATTTCGGAATATTAGAATATGCCCCTGAGTTGCCCGACGTGTCAAGTTACCTGGTCGAACGTCGGCCGCCGCCGGCTCCTTTGCATGGGGTTGTTTTCGATATTTTGGCGGCGGGCCCCTTCACCTCGCCCCGCTTGCGGGGAGAGGTCGGATCGCATCGCAAGATGCGATCCGGGTGAGGGGGTACAGGTCTAACCGCGTTCGTTACTCGCGGAAGCAGCCCCTCACCCCAACCCTCTCCCCGTGAAGGACGGGGAGAGGGAGCGCAGGGAGTTGGCCGCTACCACTTCAGGTCGCGCATCAGCGCGCGCGGCGGATGGCCGAACAATTCCTTCACCGAGGCCTGATCGAGCTGCTCGATGCCCTCGAACTGATCGGAATGGATGCCGCGGGTGACGAACAGCAGATCGATGCCGAAGCCATGGGCGCCGGTGAGATCGGTGCGCACGGAATCGCCGATCGCGAGCACACGGCTGAGTTCGGTCGGACGCCCGCGGCGCTCGGTGGCCAGCGCCATGGCGCGTTCGTAGATCGGCCGGTGCGGCTTGCCGTAGAAGATCACCTCGCCGCCGAGTTCGCGATAGAGCTCGGCGACCGCGCCGGCGCAATAGATCAGCCGGTCGCCGCGTTCGACCACGATGTCCGGGTTGGCGCAGATCAGCGTGAGCTTGCGCTCGAGAGCCTTCAACAGGGTGTCGCGATAGTCTTCGGCGGACTCGGTCTCGTCGTCGAACAGGCCGGTGCAGATGATGTAGTCGGCCTGCTCCAGCGGCACCATGGTGGCGTCGAGGCCGCGATGGATCGAGCTGTCGCGCTCCGGGCCGATCCAGAAGATCTTCTGGCCGGGATGATCAGAAACAAAATGACGCGTCAGGTCGCCCGAGGAGACGATCGCGTCATAGGTCTCGTCGGCGACGCCGAGCTTGCGCAGCTGCCGCTGCACGGAATCGGCCGGCCGCGGCGCGTTGGTGATCAGGATGACGGTGCCGCCCTGCTGGCGGAAGGTGTGCAGTGCCGCGCAGGCCTCGGGAAAGGATTCGAGCCCGTTGTGCACGACGCCCCAGATGTCCGACAGCACGACGTCGACGCCGTCGACGAGATCGCGCAGCCGCTCCACAAAACGCAGCGTCATGATGCGAACCGTTGGTTAGTTCGGACCGAGGGCGCGGCGCGCCAGCGCAGCGCTGCCGGTTGTGCGCGGTGGCGCTGCGGGGCTGGAGACGGGTGCGGAAGTGCTGGCGCCATTGAGGTCCTGGGGCTTGGTCTGTGCAGACTCGGCGGTAGCAGATGCCCCTTCCGGCCGCAACGGCCGCGGCGGGGCGAACAGGAAGCCCTGGCCGAACCGGACATCGAAGTCGAGCAGATCGACCACCGAGCGCTCGCCCTCGATCCGTTCAGCGATCAGGTCGATGCCGTAGCGGCCGAGCAGGTCGGACAGATCGGAGGGATGGATATCGGTGGTCGCGTTCTGCCTGGCGTCGAGCAGCAGCGCCGCCGGCACCTTGATGAAGCGGACGCCGCGATCGGCGAGTTCGCGCGGCTCGAGGCGGAGGTCGGTGACATGGTCGATCGAGAAGCGGTAGCCGCGCTGCGCCAGCGCCGCGAGGTTCTCGCTTTCGACCGGGCCGAGATTGCGGAAGGTCGCCTGCTTGAACTCGAGCACGAAGGACGGCGCCAGCGCGCGGTTGGCTTCGAGGAAATCGAGGCATTGGGTGAAATGCGCCGGGTTGGACAATGTCGCCGACGCCACGTTGCAGAACACGCCGACATCCTTGCTGCGGATCATCAGGCGGCGCAGCACCTGGACGCAGCGAAGCATCACCATGTGGTCGATACGGCCGATCAGGCCGCCGGCCTCGGCGGCCTCGATGAAATCGTCGGCGGCAAGGACCTGGTCGCGCTCGTCGCGCAGCCGCGTCACGGCCTCGTAATAGCGCACCTTGCGCTGCGGCAGCGTCACCATCGGCTGCAGGTAGATGTCGAGGCGGTTCTCATCGAGGGCGTGCCTGATCGCGCCGATGAGTTGGGTCTGGCTGCGTGAGATCGCTGACGGAGGGGCAGGTGGCGGCGGGGGCGCAAACACGACGGTCGGTGCCGGCGGGACCGGTTGCAGCAGATCGTCTCGCAATGAGGCGACCGGCTGCGCCGCGGGAGCTGCCGCCAGCAGATCCTCATGATGGGCGACGGACGCCGCAAGCTGCTTCACAAGTCCGCCAAGCTCGCTGATCTCGCCGGCCATGCCCTGGATCCGGTCGGCGCCGGTGGAGTTGGCCGAAGCGACGCGGCCTTCGACCGCGGCCAGCCGGCGGCCGAATTCGGCGACCTGGCGGGCGAGGTCGGCGGTGCCGCGCGACAGATCCGCGATCTGGCCGCCGACATCGCTGCGGTCGCGCAGCCGCATCGAGACGGCGTTGTAGAGGATCAGGCAGGTGAGGGCGGCGAGCGCCACGATCGCCGATTCCGATCCGCTGATGCCCGCCACCGAGTACAGCACGAAGCCCAGCGAGGCTGCGAGGAGCACCATGCAGATGGCGATGAAGATCGTCGAAATGCGAATCATGTCGCGCGCCCGCGCCCTCTCTCCGAATGTCCCCGGACCGCAACCTTAGCACCATTGTTGATTCGACGAGCCTGCGATCTTCGGAACCGGCTGGAACTGCACACGATTTTCGCTTCGCCCAGATCGGGCTCGGCAAGCCGGGCTCCGCAATAATCCGGACCCGGCCGCGGCCGCGCCGGTCAGAGGTCCGCGGCGGCGATCCAGAATACCTCGCCCTCGGAGTCCTCGGTGTCGAGCCAGAGCAGCGGCAGGTTCGGATAGGCAGCCTCGAGATTGTCGCGGCCGCGGCCGATCTCGCAGAGCAGCCCGCCCTGCGGGGTCAGATGTTGCCTGGCCTCGTCGAGCAGGCGGCGGACGATATCGAGCCCGTCAGTGCCGCCGTCGAACGCGATCTTCGGCTCGGCGCGGCACTCGCGCGGCAGCGCCGCCATGCCGCTAGCGTCGACATAGGGCGGGTTCGAGATGATGAGATCGTAGCGCCGGACGCCGAGCGGCTTGAACAGGTCGCCGCGATGGAGCGTCAGGCGATCGTCGAGGCCGTGGTCGGCGACGTTGCGCGCGGCGACTTCCAGCGCATCCTTCGAAATATCCACCGCGTCGACCGCGGCGTTGGCGAAATGCCTGGCGGCCAAGATCGCAAGACAGCCGGAGCCGGTGCAGAGGTCGAGCACGCTCTCGACGTCCTCTGGGTCGCCGATCAATGAGGTGCCGTCCTCATCGCCGCCGAAATGCGAGTCCAGCAATTCACCGATGAAGGAGCGCGGCACGATGGTGCGCTCGTCGACATAGAATGGCAGGCCGCGCATATAGACCTTGTTGACGAGATAGGCGGCCGGCTTTCGCGTCGCGATCCGGCGCTCGATCAAGTCAAGGATCTGCCTGCCTTCGGCAACGGTGACGCGCGCGTTGGCAAAGCTCTCGAACTGGTCGGGGTGCAGGTGCAGCGTCTCGCAGATCAGGAATGCGGCCTCGGCCACCGGATCGGTGGTGCCGTGCGCGAACACGAGCTTGGCGGCGTTGAAGCGGCTGACCGCGTAGCGCAGCAAATCGAACAGGGTGTGAAGCTCGCCGGCGCCGACCTTGGGTGCTTTCTTGGGCGCTTTCGGCGCGGCGGGGCTGCGCCTGGCCGGCACTTTGCTGCGCTTGGCCATCAGGATTTGGTCCAGCGCGCGGCGGCCGCGTCGTCATGGTCGCGCGCCTCGATCCAGCCGGTGCCGCGCGCGCTTTCCTCGCGCTTCCAGAACGGTGCGTTGGTCTTGAGATAGTCCATCAGGAACTCGGCTGCCTCGAACGCGGCTTGCCGGTGCGCCGAGGCGGTCACGACCAGCACGATGTTCTCGCCCGGCGCGATGCGGCCGAAGCGATGGATGACGGTGAGGCCCTGCAACGGCCAGCGCGACAGCGCCTCGTCGGCATGACGCGCAATCTCGGCTTCCGCCATTTCAGGGTAGTGTTCGAGTGTCAGCGCCGCGATCGGCTCGCCCTGTTCGCTGCCGCGGCAGATGCCGCTGAAGCTAACGACCGCGCCGACATCGGTACGGCCCTTGCTCAAGCCGGCGATCTCCTGCGCGACGTCGAAGTCGGCTTCCTGGATACGGATGGTGGCAGCGACAGCCATGATAAGATTTAGCCGCCGGTCATCGGCGGGAAGAACGCGATCTCGCGGGCGCCGGAGATCGCCGCATCCGATTTGACATGGGCGTGGTCGATCGCGGCGCGGATCACCGCGGGCTTCTCGAAGGCATAGGCATAGGTGTCGTCGCGCGCGGCAAGCCAGCCGATCAGGTCGCCGACGGTGCGCACGTCGGCCGGCGGCTCGATGATCTCTTCGGCCTTGCCGACGCGTTCACGGACCCAGGCGAAATATTTCAGCTTCATCCCTCATCCTCCTTGATGAGGTGATGGATGCCGGCGCGGAAGTAATCCCAGCCGGTGTAGATGGTGAAGATCGCCGACATCCAGAGCAACACGATGCCGATCAGGGTGGTCGCTGGAACGACCTGCTCGCCCGCTTCGCCGGCGATCAGGAAACCGATCGCCACCAGCTGGATCGTCGTCTTCCATTTCGCAAGCTTGGTGACGGGAACGCTGACCCGCAGTCCTGCGAGATATTCGCGCAGGCCCGAGACCAGGATCTCGCGGCACAGGATCACGATCGCCGCCCACAGCGTCCAGCCATGGATCGAGTTGTCGGCGGCCAGCATCAACAGGCTGGAGGCGACCAGAAGCTTGTCGGCGATCGGATCGAGCATCCGGCCGAATGCGGACTGCTGGTCCCACATCCGGGCGTAGTAACCGTCGAGATAATCGGTGATCCCCGCCGCGATGAATACCGCCAGCGCCACCCAGCGCAGCCACAGCGGGCCGTCCAGGATCGATTGCCAGTAGACGCAGCCGATCACCACCGGGATGGCGGCGATCCGGGCGTAGGTCAGGATATTCGGGAGGGACAAGGTCTTGGGCTGTCCCCGGGTCGTGGCGATGTTCATCCGTTCTACCAATACCGCTGAAGCAAGAAGGTCAACCGTGCGCAGGCCAAAGCGCGGTGAGATTACGCCGAATCCTCATGGCACTTTAGCTCCTTGTTTATGCATGATCTCCGCGCAAACGCCTCGCGTTTGTCGCGAGGGAACATTGCCCGCATCATGCCCTAGTTGCCCCGTCGCAGGCGACGCCCTGATGACTCGTCTTTCGTTTAACCCGGCTGGGCGTGGAAAAACTCGAAAATCTTGCGGGCGCTTTCGGCGCTGACGCCGGGAACCTTGCCGAGATCGGCGATCGAGGCCCGCTCGATCTCCTTGAGCGTTCCGAAGTGGTGCAGCAAGGCGCGTTTGCGCGACGGGCCGATCCCCGGGATCTCCTGCAGACCGGCCTCGCGGATGTCCTTTTTGCGCAGCTTGCGGTGCGAGCCGATCACGAAGCGGTGGGCCTCGTCGCGCAGCCGCTGGATGAAATAGAGCACCGGGTCGCGCGGCTCCAGCTTGATGGCCTCGCGGTCCGGCATGAACAGGGTTTCGCGCCCCGCGTCGCGCTCCGGTCCCTTGGCCACCGCCATCAGCGAGACCTGGGTCAGCCCGAGGTTCTGGAAAATATCCCTGACCGCGTTGAGCTGGCCGCGGCCGCCGTCGATGATGACGAGGTCGGGCCATTGCGGGAACGAATCGTCGTCCGCCCTGGTCTTTGCGCCGTCCTTGGCGGCGGCCTCGCCCTCCGGCGGCTTCAGCAGCCGCTTGAAGCGGCGCTCCAGCACCTCGCGCATCATCCCGTAGTCGTCGCCGGGCGTCAGGCCCTCGGACTTGATGTTGAACTTGCGGTACTGGTTCTTCATGAAGCCGTCAGGCCCGGCCACGATCATTGCGCCGACCGCGTTGGTGCCCTGGATGTGGCTGTTGTCGTAGACCTCGATGCGCTTTGGCGTGTGCGGCAGGCCAAGCGTGGTGACCATGCCCTCGAGCAGCCGGCTTTGTGTCGCGGTGTCGGCGAGCTTGCGGCCGAGCGCCTCGCGCGCGTTGGTGAGCGCGTGGCCGATCAGCTCCTTCTTCTCGCCGCGCTTGGGCACGGAGACCTCGACCTTGGATCCGGCCTTGACCGACAGCGCGTCGGCGAGCAACGCGCTTTCCTCGATCTCGTGCGACAGCAGGATCAGCTTCGGCGGCGGCTTGTCGTCGTAGAATTGCGCGAGGAACGAGGACAGCACCTCCTCGGGCGTAAAACTCTTCTCGGCGCGCGGGAAATAGGCGCGGTTGCCCCAGTTCTGGCCGGTGCGGAAGAAGAACACCTCGACGCAGGAATAGCCGCCCTCCTGGTGGATCGCGAACACATCGGCCTCTTCGACCGTGCGCGGGTTGATGCCCTGCTGCGACTGAATCGCCGACAGCGCCGCGAGCCGGTCGCGATACAGTGCCGCGGTCTCGAATTCGAGCTCGCCGGAGGCCTTCTCCATCTCGGCCGCGAGCAGCTCCTTCACGGCGCGGCTGCGGCCGGAGAGGAACTCGGTCGCCTCGCGCACCAGTTCGCTGTAGCCGGGGAAATCGATCTCGCGCGTGCATGGGCCGGCACAACGCTTGATCTGATAGAGCAGGCAGGGACGGGTGCGGCTTTCGAAGAAGCCGTCGGTGCAGGAGCGGATCAGGAAGGCGCGCTGCAGCGCCGTGATGGTGCGGTTGACCGCACCGGCGTTGGCGAACGGGCCGAAATAGCGTCCGGGCCGCGACTGTGCGCCGCGATGCTTGAGGATCTGCGGCGCCCAATGGTCGCCTGATATCAGGATATAGGGAAACGACTTGTCGTCGCGCAGCTGCACATTGAAGCGCGGGCGAAGCTGCTTGATCAGATTGGCTTCGAGCAGCAGTGCCTCGGTCTCGGTCGTGGTCGAGACGATCTCGACATGCGTGGTCGCTGCGATCATGCGCAGGATGCGCGCCGGCAACGGCGCGTTGGCCCGCGCATAGGACGACAGCCGCTTTTTGACGTTCTTCGCCTTGCCGACATAGAGCACGTCGTTGGCGGCATTGAGCATGCGGTAGACGCCTGGCGAGGTCGGGGCGAGGCGAACCGCGTTCTCGATCGCGGCATGCCCGACCGAGAGCGTGCCCTCGGCAACCGCCTCGGTGGCGTCGTCCGAAGCGTCCGGCAGACGCGCCTCATCCTCCTCCTCGGCTGCGGAGGTTTCGGGATCGACGTCGCTCGTGTCGAGCGTCAGATCGTCCTGCGGCAGATCGGACTTTGAACCGCGCCGTGGCTTCGGGGCCGGCGTCGGACGTTCGGGAGAATCGTGAACCATGGGCCGTAAATTAAGCGCTCGGGCGACCGCTCGCCAGCGTTGGCGGCGCCGGAAAAACAAGCCCGATTGCAGGAGGTTACCGACCCCGCGGGCCGATCCGGGCGGGTGGGTAACACATTGTTAAGATTGATGAGCGGGCCGGTAACCGGGCTTAACAGCCCTTTAACTTAAAACTCTCGATAAACCTTAGCGAAAAAAGTGGAATTCCGTAACCACGCTGGCCTTGGCCGGCGGGCTGCGGCAGTTGCGTGGTGGAGAGTACAATGACCCGGTTGGTTGCGCGTGCGCTGGCACTGATCGTCGCAGGCTGGACGACCTCGGCGGCGTCGGCCGACCTCAACTACGGATCGCCCTACACCGTCCATCAGCCGCTCAACGCCTATAGCTGGGCCGGCCCCTACCTCGGCGGCAACATCGGCTATGGCTGGGGTTCGGTCGAGAACAACCCGACCAAGCCGTCCGGCTTCGCCGGCGGCGTGCAGGCCGGCTACAATTTCCAGAACGGCACCCCCTGGGTGTTCGGTATCGAAGCCGATATCCAGGGCTCCGCTGCGGACGATCGGTTCGCGCCCTGGAAGTTCTCCAATCCGTGGTTCGGCACGGTGCGCGGCCGTGCCGGCTATGCGGTCAACAACGTGCTGTTCTACGCAACCGGCGGTCTCGCCTTCGGCGAGCTGCGCGGCGAAACCTTCGGCATTTCGGAGACGCATACCAATGCGGGCTTCACCGTCGGCGCCGGCGCCGAAATGGGCTTTGCGCCGAACTGGAGCGCCAAGATCGAGTATCTCTACGTCGACCTCGCCAACAGCAACTTCACGATCACCGGCGGCGCGTCGAACGGCTACAGCTTCAGCCTGGTTCGCGCCGGCATCAACTATCACTTCTGAGAACAAGAAAACGTCAACCATCAACTCCCGGCCGCGCCTCGCGCGGTCGGGTTTTTCTTTGTGCCGATGGCGTGGACATCATGCGCAGCTACACGCACGCCGCGTTCGCGAAGCCAATCGCGCCGCACGTGTCGGTTATGCGGGCACCGCCAGTCGCGTCCGCATCATGCAGGTGGTCACGCAGCGAGCGCGAGCCCCGCGCCCGGCAGTCAACTCACACGCAACGCTTCATTTGGCGTTCATCACGAGCCGCGCGCCGCAAGCGCTCCTCATGAAACCACCAGGTTGACCGCCTTCGGGCCCTTGCCCTTCTTGTCCGGTTCAACCTCGAACGTAATGCGCTGTCCTTCAGTCAGGTCCTTCAATCCTGCACGCTCAACAGCTGTGATGTGAACGAACACATCGCGGCCGCCATCGTCAGGTTTGATGAAGCCGTAGCCACGCTCTCCGTTGAAGAACTTGACTATCCCAGTCATGGCCATCGGGAAAACTCCTCCCCCGTATTGCTCCACCGCTACGCGCACGCCGCGTAGCGGTTGACCGACATTCGCTTGTCGGAAGCTTGGCCACCTGAACAGGCCGGTGTCACGCCGCCGGTCTGCCTGGATTTATTTCGGCCTTGTCACTCCGCCGCAACCATTCGCGGAAGCGGAACGTAAAGCCAGTCGTAACAGGATGAGCATAATACGGTTCCGCGCGCGTTGCCTACGATCAATTCGAACTTTTCAGTGGGTGCTGCGGATTAAGCCTTGAGCGTCTCGAGTCTGAAGCGGCCAGCGCCGCCTTGACCAAGCGGCTTCTCGAGTTCGGGCAGGATGATCTTCAGCTCACCTGCCAACGTCCACGGCGGATTCACCATCAAAAGGCCGGTGGATACGAGGCCGCCGTCGGTTTCTTGCGGTGCCACACTGAATTCCAAACGCAAGCATTTGCCGGCAGGCCGGCTTGTTGCTGCCGCTGCTGCGACACTGTGCGCGAGCTCGTCGGTGGCCCTCCGGGATTTTACGGGGTACCACAAAAGATACGCGCCGGTCGGCCATTTCGCGAACGCTTCAGTGAAAGCACGGGCCAGTCGTTCGAACTCATCCTTTGCCTCGAACGGTGGATCGATCAGCACCAGACCGCGCCGCTCGTTCGGCGGCACGAATGCGGGCAGCGCCGTCCAACCATCGAGATCAACGACGCGCGCCTGCGCATCACGCCGCAACGCATCGATCAGTTGCTTGCGCGCCGTCGGTTCGATCTCGCAGGCGGTGAGGCGGTCTTGCGGCCGCAGCAGCGCACGCGCGATCAGCGGCGAACCGGGATACGCTTTCAGTTCGCCTCTCGAATTGAATGCCCTGACGATGTCGAGATACGGCGCGATCAGCGGCAGTGCCTTGTCGGAGAGTCGCGCCTGCATCAGCCGCGCGATGCCGGTGAGCCATTCGCCGCTGCGCTGCGCTTCGCTCGATGTCAGGTCATAGAGCCCGGCGCCGGCATGGGTGTCGATGACGCGGAGCGGCGCCTGCTTTTCCTGCAGATAGGTCAGCATGCGCACCAGCACGATGTGCTTGATGACATCGGCAAAGCTGCCGGCGTGAAAGGCGTGACGGTAGTTCATGGGATGATTGTGCCGCGCTCCAGAGGGAGCGCATGTTGTACTTCGTCATGCCCGGGCTTGTCCCGGGCATCTACGCCTTATCTCGCTTGTTTCATGACAGCGTCGATGGCCAGGACATGCTGCGCGACGACGTGCGGCGCGCGCCCGCCCTGAACGCGGAGGGCTCTAGCCGCCGCGAACCGGCGGCATAAGCACCTGATCACGGCGACAGGCACGGCGGTCGGTTTCCTCGCAGGAACGGAATTGCAGGTCCTTGCTGAGGCAGATCCGCACCTCGCTGAGCCGCCTGCTGTCGCAGGTCACCGCGATCGCCGAACTGCTGAGTCCGGGATTGACCTTGATGAACGCCGCCTCCAGCTCGTCGGGCGCGATCGTCTTCGGCTCCGACAATTGCAGGAATTCCTCGGGGATCTTCACCGCGGCGCGGGCCTTGCGGATGGCTTCGAAATAGGCGCGCTCGCCGAGGCCGGAGCAGGTGCCGTGCTTGTCCCACTCGTTGTAGATCAGCCCGGGCGCCGGCATCAGGTCGAGCATCGAGGTCATGATGTTGCGGGCGAGCCGCGGCGAGGGCCGCTGGCAGTATTCCGGAAAGCCCCGCTCATATTGCGGCCACAGGCCGTGCACCACGAAGGAATACGGCCGCCCGCTGCACTGGGCCTGCGTGCCGCGGCCGTTGTTGCCGCGCTCGCTCGCCGCCTCGCAGAACGAAGGCGACCACGACAGCGACAATACGTAGAAATCGAACTCGCCCGGCGCATTCTGGCGGCGATCCTGGGCCGAGGCCCCCACCGCACCGCATATAATAAAGGCAATCGAAATCAGAAATCGGGAAATTGTGACCAACCGCGGCATCAAACGCCCCCTCACTCGACCGCCCGGAGCCTAGCAGGCCGCGGGAACATTTCAAGAACAAAAGCCGCCGTCTGAATGGCGGCGGCTTCTGCTGTCAGCAATCTGGTCGGAGATCAGGGCCGGGCGGCCTTGCAGGCCGGGTTGTAGGCCCAGTTGCGATCGAGGCCGGTCACGCACCATTCGACGCCCGGGCTGAGGCTGAGGGCGTCGCTGACACCGGCAAAACCGCCGTCCTCGATGATCGAATAGTGTACGCCGCGCACCTTGCCGTCGCTCAACATCACGTCGCCCGAGCAATAGCGGCGCGGAATATTGTCGGCCTGCCAGGGGCGGAAGGCGGTTTCGTGGATCCGGTTGAAGCCGGTGATCACGAGCGGTGAATTCCAGAAAGTGGCTTCCTTTTCCTGGAATTGCTCGCTGATGACCCTCAGCGCCCTCTCGCAGGGCGCCACATTGCCGTCATAGCGCGGGCCGGACAGCCAGAAATTCAGCTCGAACGGATTGGCGGCCTCGGCCGTACCCCCGAAAGCCAGCAGGCCGACCACGAGTGCGGCGCCGAGGCCAAGCTTGTGGCCGAGTTTAGTGCGGGAGTTGAACAGGTTGCGCATGGGAATCCACCCGATGATCCGATGCGCGGACGGTGCCGCGAAGCCCCGGCAAGGTCAAGTGCAGCGCGGCAACACCTGCGGAGAAGTCCACTTCTAGCCGCCGGCTCGTTCTTTTCACGGTGGCCGGCGCACTCTATGTTGTTTCAAGCGAAATGGAGTCTGCGATGCGAAGGAAATTGGCCGCGTGCCTGGTTGCCGTTTGCGGGATGCTGGCCGTCGTACCGGCGCGAGCCGATTGGATGCAGCCGGTGCCGCCATTCAAGGGCAATGATACCGGCGGTATTATCGCCTATACGCTGGCAGCCCAGACCGACGCCCGGCAGCTCGCCGTCGATCACTGCGCCTCCTACGGCAAGGTGGTGAAGTTCCTTGCGGTGCAGCGCTATCCGAGCGGCTATATCTCCTTCGCCTGCCGCTGGGTGCCCTACGGCTCGGCCCAGAGGCCGGTGCGCACGCTCTACTGAGCGCGCGGCAAATCCTCCGATCGTTCAGCCGGGAGCTCACCGCATGACCCGACAGCTTGCCTTGCTTGGTTCGGCTGTTTGCCTTGTCCTGTCCGCCGGCGCCGCAAGTGCCGTCGACCTGCCGACCCGCAAGCCCGGCCTGTGGGAGATGAAAATGCTGCGTACCGGCGGGCCGATGCCGGAAATCACCATGCAGCACTGCACCGACGAGACCACCGACAAGGAAATGAGCGCGGCGGCCTCGCCGATGGCCAAGGAAGTCTGCTCCAAGCAGGACATCCAGAAGACTGCGACCGGCTATGTCAGCGATTCCGTCTGCAGCGTCGCCGGCATGACGGTACAGAGCCATGCCGAGATCGTCGGCGATTTCAATTCCGCCTACACGGTCAAGAGCACCTCACATTCCGAGGGCGGCGCGGCCGGCGCGCGCGACACCACCATGACCATCGAGGCGAAATGGCTTGGCGCCTGCAAGGCCGACCAGAAGCCCGGTGACATCATCATGCCCGGCGGCATGAAGATGAACGTCAAGGACATGGAAAAGCTGAAGGGCCTGCTGCCCAAGCAGAAGTAGGGCGCAGCGCATTCGGTTGACGCTGCGCGCCTGAATGTATGGCCCCTCATGTTGAGGGGCCATGAACGTTTTGCACCTCCGTCATTGCAAGAGGCTCGCGACAAAATTGCCAAGCAATTTTGCGCTGAAGCAACGACTTGTCCGCCGAAGCTCGGTGAAGGCGAACGAGATCCAATTCGCAGCTTGCTTGTCAAGGAGCGATGGCTGCTTCGCGCAGCCTAACATCGAGCGCACGTTCGCTCGACCCGTTGGATGCGATGACATGGATAGCGCGCATCACTTGCGAGGTGCTGGCTTTGATCGCGCGCGAAAATGCCAAGGGTATTGCAGGACAAAATCAACATCATTGAACGATCACTGCGTGCCTCGCGCTCGAGCAATCTGAGAAAGCGAAGACGCGCACGAATTCTTCGCGCTGCAAGTGTGCTGCGACAGCATGTCATTTTTGAATCGCTCCAGTGTTGCGCATCTTGAATCGTTCCAGTGTTTCGCATCGTGTGCGCTTCAATGGATTCTATTTTGCGCGTGTGGAATTTCGCTCAACCCGCCGATAGAAGTCCGCCCCAATCGATGCCCGCTGAGTTGCGAGCACGCGGCTCGATCACGATCAGCTGGGGCAGTGTGGGGACTGTTTGGTGGGAATGGCTTCGTCGCTGAGCAAGCGCGGCTTGCTCGGATCAACGGCTGCGATCAATGCGGCGTTTCTCGGTTCGGTGTTGCTTTTGCCAGTGGGGGCAAACGTCGTCAGCGCTCAGGCGCAAACCAGTGCTCCGCCGAACAATGTAAGCGTGCTCCCTCCGGTGACGGTGGATCAACCTGATGCGGCAAGGAAACGCAGCGCCGTCGCTTCAAGTCAGCGCGCCAGGACTTCGCGAACGGCCGCGGCGAACCAGCGCCGCGCTACGGCGCCCGTTCAGAGCCAGGCGCCCCGGTCGCAAGGCACAGGCGGCACGATCGGTACGACGACCGGTTATGTCGCGACCAACAGCACCGCCGGCACCAAGACCAACACGCCGCTGCTCGAGACGCCGCAATCGCTCTCCGTCGTGACGCAGAAGGAGCTCAGGGATCGCAACGTTCAGACACTCAAGGACGCCGTCAACTACACGCCCGGCGTCACGACCACGGCATTCGGCTATGATCCGCGGTTCGATAGTTTCTACATCCGTGGCTTCGATGCGACCTACACCGGGATCTATCGGGACGGCCTGCGCCAAGGCGGCGGCAATTTCGCCATTCCGAAGATCGAACCCTACGGTCTCGACAGCGTATCGATCCTGCGAGGGCCGGCCTCGGGCCTTTACGGCCTTGGCTCTCCGGGCGGCATCGTGGATGTCACCACGAAGCGGCCGACGTTGACGCCGTTCGGCGAGGTGCAGTTGCAGGCCGGCAATTATGACCGTTACCAGGGCAGTTTCGATATTGGTGGCCCGGTGCCCGGCAGCGATCAACTGTACTACCGGCTGACCGGTTTGCTCCGCGATGCGAAGACCTGGTATCCCGGCAACGACGACGATCGCGCCTACATCGCGCCTGCTTTGACCTGGCGGCCGGACGCCGATACGTCCTTCACCATCCTGAGCGAATATCAGACCAGCCGCACCGCCGCGAGCATCGGCAACTTCCGCACGGCTGACGGACAATTGACCAACATCTACTCGAATGATCCGGCCTTCAGCGCCATGGACCAGAAGCAGTATCGGATCGGTTACGCGTTCGAGCACAACGTCGACGACGTGTGGACGGTGCGGCAGAATTTCCGCTTCTATCAGGTCGACGTGGACGCGAAATACACCCAGATCGATTCCATCGACTATGGCACCAATCTGGCGTCGCGCTCCGCCTGGCGGATACTGGATAGTTTCAACACCGTGACGCTCGACAACCAGGCCGAGGCCAAGTTCATGCTCGGCGCGATCAGGAACACGGCGCTGTTCGGCGTTGACTACGGCCACTCCTACTACAACGACAAGATCGGCTATGGCGCCGCTCCCGATCTCAATCTGCTGACCATGAACTACGGCGCCCAGGCCATCGCGACGCCGGCATTCTCGATCTTCAACAAGCAGTCGACCGACGAGGTCGGCGTCTACGCTCAGGAACAGGCCAGGCTCGGAGGCTTCGTTCTGACGCTCAATGGCCGCCAGAGCTGGGTCTCGCAGACGACGACCGCGGGTCTCGACGGCGTGCCGTCAACGCAGAAGGCGACCGCTTTTACCGGCCGCGCGGGTCTCAGCTACGTCTTTGACAATGGCCTTGCACCCTATGTCAGCTACGCGACGGCATTCAGCCCGCAGGTCGGCGTCGACGCATCGGGATTGCCGTTCAAGCCGACCACCGGCGCGCAGACGGAAGCGGGCATCAAGTACCAGATGCCGCACGTTCCGGTGCTGTTGACCGCCGCGGTGTTCGACATCACGCAGGACAATGTGCTGCGCACCGATCCCAACAACATGGCATTCCAGGCGGCAACCGGTCAGGTCGAATCGAAGGGCGTCGAGCTCGAGGCGAAGCTCGCGCTCAAGCAGGGATTCGATCTCACCGCCGCCTACACCCATCTCAACGTGGTGATCACGCAGGGCAATCCCGATACGACCGGCAATGAGCTCTCCGGCATTCCGCGGAATTCCTTCGCCGCCTTTGGCAAATACACGTTCCAGTCCGGCGTCCCCGTCGAAGGGCTCGGGCTTGGCCTGGGTGTCCGTTACATCGGGACCAACTTCGGCAACGACCAGAACACGTTCCAGAATGCGGCGACAACGTTGTTCGATGCCGTGATCGATTACGATCTCGGCAAACTGGACCGGCGCTTGCTTGGAGCCACGATGCGGCTGAACGCGACCAACCTGTTCGACAAGCACGATCAGACCTGCCAGTCCGGCTATTGTTATGCCGGCGAACGGCGTCAGGTCATCGGCATCTTGTCGTATCGCTGGTAGCTACACGGGCACCCGTACTGCCGCCCGCAAGCCGCCCATCGGGCTCTCGCTGAGCATGATGTCGCCGCCATGCGAGCGGGCGATGTCGCGGGCGATCGCAAGGCCAAGCCCGCTGCCGCCTTCGTCCTGGTTGCGGGCATCGTCGAGCCGCAGGAACGGCTTGAACACTTCCTCGCGCATCGCGGCGGGGATGCCGGGCCCGTCGTCGTCGATCGTGACGTTGAGATAGCGATGGTCGCGATTACCGGTGATCGAGATCGTGTTGGCGTGTCGCGCCGCGTTGGAAACGAGGTTGGCGAGGCAGCGCTTGAATGAGGCCGGCTTCACCGTCACGACCGGCAGGCCGCGGAATGCCACCGTCGCGGTGTGGCCGTGGCGCTCGGCGTCGCTGCGCAATTCCTCCAGCGCCATCGCCATGTCGGTCGGCTGCGCCACCTCGCCGGAATCGCCGCGCGCGAAGGCGAGATAATCCTCCAGCATCATCGACATCTCGTCGACGTCCTTGCGCATCGCGTCGATCTCGGGACCTTCGCCGATCAGGGCGAGCTCGAGCTTGAAGCGGGTCAGGATGGTGCGCAGATCATGCGAGACGCCGGCGAGCATGGCGGTGCGCTGCTCGATCGAGCGCTCGACGCGTGCCTTCATCTCGATGAACGCCTGTGCCGCGCGCCGCACCTCGCGCGCGCCGCGCGGCCGGAAGTTCGGCACCTCGCGGCCCTTGCCGAAACTTTCGGCGGCGTCGGCAAGCCGCAGGATCGGCTTGATCTGGTTGCGCAGGAACAGCACGGCGACGATCAACAGGATAGTCGAGGTGCCGAGCATCCAGAAGATGAAGATCTCCGAATTGGAGGCGTAGGCCGCGCTGCGCTGGGCGAAGATCCGCATCACCGAATCGTCGAGCTGCACGCGGATCTCGACCAGGTTGGATTTGCCGACAGTGTCGATCCAGAACGGACGGCTGATCTGGCGGCCGAGCTGCACCGACAGCGTCTGGTCGAGCAGCGAGAAGAACGGCTTCGGTCCCGGCGGCGGCATGTCGCCGGTGGGGAGGAAGTCGACCACCAGCTGCAGCTTCTGGGCGATGCGGCGCAGCTGCGCGCGATCCTTGTCCTGCGGATAGGTCTTGTAGACGTCGATCAGCGCGGCGATGTCAGATACCACCGCGGCCGACAGCCGCCGCGTCACCGTGTTCCAGTGCCGCTCCATGAACACGAACGCCACCACGGTCTGCAGGATCACCATCGGCACGATCATGATCAGCAGCGCGCGGGCGTAGAGGCCGGTCGGCATCCAGCTCTTGAACGCATTGCCCATCCAGCCGTTCGCCTTCGAGACGCGCTGCGAGGCGTTCTTGATCAGGGTCAGGCCGGTGTCGAGCGTGCTCATGGCTGCATCTTATGGCGAAGCCACCAGGCGATAGCCGATGCCGCGCACCGCCTGCAGGAACAGCGGATTGGCGGGATCGTGCTCGATCTTGCGGCGCAGGCGGTTGATCTGCACGTCGACCGCGCGCTCATTGACGGTGCCGCCAGAGGTCAGTTCGGCGCGCGGCACGGTCTCGCCGGGCGCGCTCGCGAGGATGCGCAGCATCTCGCGCTCGCGATCGGTGAGATGGATGATCTCCTCGCCCTGGCGCAGCTCGCTGCGCTCGATGTGGAAGATGTAGGGGCCGAACGCGATCTGCTCGACGGTTACGACCTGCGGCGGCGCGGTGCGCTTGAGGATATTGCCGATGCGCAGCACGAGCTCGCGCGGCTCGAACGGCTTGGCGACATAATCGTCGGCGCCGATCTGCAGGCCCTCGATGCGGGCTTCCGCCTCGTGGCGGGCGGTCAGCATGATGATCGGCACCGTCGAGGAGCTGCGGATGAAGCGGGCGAGATCGAAGCCGTTTTCGCCCGGCATCATCACGTCGAGGATCAGCAGGTCGAAATGCAGCCCGAGCAGCTTGGCGCGGGCGTCGGTGGCGCTCATCGCCGTCGTGACGCGATAGCCCTCACCGGACAGAAAGCGCGACAACAGGTCGCGAATACGCCGGTCGTCGTCGACCAATAGCAGATGCGGTGCGTCGTCGGCCGGCTCGGCCGGTGTCCGCAGCATGGTTGCAGCCTGCACCAGGTTCACTCCCTCGTTTTCTTGCCGACGCCGAAGATCGCTTCGAGCACCTTGTCGGGATCATCGCGGTCGATCATCGCGCGGAGGAACTGGCGAACTGTCTCCACACCGGCCGGATCGATCCCGGCGATTGCGCGGTTGATGCGGTCGGTCTGCAGCCCCGCGAGCTTGCCGACCAGCGCCTCGCCCTTCGGCGTGGCGTAGAGCAGGCGCTGCCGGCGGTCATTGTTGCCGGTCTTCTGCACGATGTAGCCCTCGTCCAGGAGCTGCTTGAGCACGCGCCCGAGCGACTGCTTGGTGATGCGCAGGACGTCGAGCAGGTCGGCGACCTTCAGGCCGGGATATCGGGTGACAAAGTGGATGACGCGGTGGTGGGCGCGGCCGAAGCCGAATGCCTCCAGCTCCTGGTCGGCGTCGCCGACAAAGTCGCGGTAGGCGAAGAACAAGAGCTCGATGATGTCCCAGCGCAGGTCGCGGCCGCCCGCCGCAAGAGCGTGGTCATCTCCCTGCGAATCGGGCTTGGCAGCCATGCCTGAGAAATTTATGTCAGTCATATTGACGTATCTTGGGTTCAATGTTACAAAACTGCCTATCACGACGAAACATTAGGTCGTTTTGTCTTCGACAGCGTTTGAGGCGGCCTGAAAGAGCCTGTGAGGCGGCTTGGGCCGCAAATTGGACTACCGTGCGATTGTCGAGCGGCATTTCGGCAAACATACTGGACTTCAGCATTCCGCAAAAGCATGTCTAAACGGCATGTTGGCGCAGGCAACCGGCCGCACGGCCGGCGGTGGTGAAGTTTGGGCCAAGCCGAGCCGGGAGGCTTCGGGGGAAACGGGCCGGCGCCGGACATTGCGCCGGTTCCGACAGCGGAAAGCAAGAAAAATGACTTTGAACTTCGACATCCAGCCTTCGCCGAATGCGACGCCCGACAAGGAGCGCGCGACGAGGCTCGTGGACCCGGGTTTTGGGCGGGTCTTTACCGATCACATGGCGATCGTCCGCTACAGCCAGGGCAAGGGCTGGCACAGCGCGCGCATCGAGGCACGCGCGAATTTCCCGCTCGATCCGGCCGGCGCGGTGCTGCACTACGCCCAGGAGATTTTCGAAGGTCTCAAGGCCTACAAGCGCGACGATGGCGGCGTGAACCTGTTCCGTCCCGACGCCAATGCCCGGCGCTTCCATAATTCGGCCGAGCGCATGGCGATGGCGCCGCTGCCCGAGGACGTGTTCATCGACGCGGTCGAGCAGCTGGTGCGGATCGATCGCGCCTGGATCCCGGGCGGCGAGGGCAGTCTCTATTTGCGGCCCTTCATGATCGCGAGCGAGGTCTTCCTCGGAGTGAAGCCGTCGGCGGAATATATCTTCTCGGTGATCGCTTCGCCGGTCGGCTCCTACTTCAAGGGCGGTCCGGCGCCGGTGTCGATCTGGGTGTCGGAGAATTACACGCGCGCCGCGATCGGCGGCACCGGCGCGGTCAAGTGCGGCGGCAACTACGCCGCGAGCCTGCGCGCGCAGGCCGAGGCGATCGATCGTGGCTGCGATCAGGTCGTGTTCCTCGATGCGGTCGAGCGCCGCTACATCGAGGAGCTCGGCGGCATGAACGTCTTCTTCGCGTTCGAGGACGGTTCGCTGCTGACGCCGCCGCTCGGCACGATCCTGCCCGGCATTACCCGCGACTCGATCATCGCGCTCGCCAAGGATGCCGGCACCCGGGTGCGCGAGGAGCCCTATACGATCCAGCAATGGCGCACTGACGCCGCGAGCGGCAAGCTGAAGGAAGCGTTCGCCTGCGGCACCGCGGCCGTGATCTCGCCGATCGGCAAGGTGTGCTCGGCAAGCGGCGACTTCCAGATCAGCGGCGGCGCGGCCGGCCCGGTCGCGATGGGCCTGCGCAAGAAGCTGGTCGACATCCAGTACGGTCGCACCAACGACCCGCATAACTGGATCAGAAACGTCCAGTAATTGGTGCCTTGGCGTAACGCAGGCACCCTCTCTCACTCTCTCGCCCCGCTCACGCGGGGTCGAGACGAGCGAAGCTCGCTCTTAGAGGGTGGGGTGAGGGGCTTTTCCAACATAGGGACTCGCTGAAAATCCCCCTCACCCGGAACGCATCCGACGATGCGTTCCGACCTCTCCCCGCAAGCGGGGCGAGGTAAGAGGCGCCGGACGCTTGCCGACCGTGGCCTCGGCTGGTAACCCGGCGCAAAGTCAATACTGACTTGCAGCCGACATCAGACATGGCCGAGAAACCCAAAAAACCCCAGAAACTGAAGGCGCGCCTGCCGCGCGGGCTGGAAGATCGTGGCCCGGCCGCGATCAACGCCACGCGGGCGATGGTCGAGAAGATTCGCGCCGTCTACGAGCTCTACGGCTTCGAGCCGGTGGAGACGCCGGCGATGGAATATACCGACGCGCTCGGCAAGTTCCTGCCCGACCAGGACCGTCCCAACGAGGGCGTGTTCTCGTTCCAGGACGATGACGAGCAGTGGATCTCGCTGCGCTATGACCTGACCGCGCCGCTGGCGCGTTATGTCGCGGAAAACTTCGACGCGCTGCCAAAGCCGTACCGCTCTTATCGTTTCGGCTACGTCTTCCGCAACGAGAAGCCCGGTCCCGGCCGCTTCCGCCAGTTCATGCAGTTCGATGCCGACACGGTCGGCTCGGCGACGCCGGCGGCCGACGCCGAGATTTGCATGATGGCGGCCGACACGATGGAAGCGCTCGGCATTCCGCGCGGCTCCTATGTCGTGAAGGTGAACAACCGCAAGGTGCTCGACGGCGTGCTCGAGGCGATTGGCCTCGGCGGCGACGAGAATGCGGGTCGCAGACTCACGGTGCTGCGTGCGATCGACAAGCTCGACAAATTTCCGGCCGACGAGGTTCGCAAGCTGCTTGGTCCCGGGCGATGGGATGGCGGCGAAGAGGGCAAGGGCGACTTTACCAAGGGCGCCGACCTGAGCCCGGCAGATGCCGATATCGTCCTCGCCGTCACGCAGAAGCGCGACGATTGGAAAGACGCCATCGCTGCGGCAGAGAATTATCTGGCGAAGAGTGAAGTTGGTCAGGCCGGCGTGAGCGAGCTTGAAGAGATCGCCAAGCTGGTTGCGGCGTCCGGCTACGGCGCGGATCGCATCCGCATCGATCCCACCGTTGTTCGCGGCCTCGAATACTACACCGGCCCGGTCTACGAGGTTGAACTGCTGCTCGACACCAAGGACGAGAAGGGCCGCCCGGTGCGGTTCGGCTCGGTCGGCGGCGGTGGCCGCTACGATGGCCTGGTCTCGCGCTTTCGCGGCGAGCCGGTGCCGGCGACCGGCTTCTCGATCGGCGTGTCTCGGCTGCAGGCCGCGCTCACGATGCTCGGCCAGCTCGACACGCAGGCCGGGTTCGGCCCCGTCGTCGTCACCGTGTTCGACCGCGACCGCGTCGCCGACTACCAGAAGATGGTCGCCGAGCTGCGCCAGGCCGGCATCCGCGCCGAGCTCTATCTCGGCAATCCGAAGAACATGGGCAACCAGCTCAAATATGCCGACCGCCGCAACTCGCCTTGCGTGATCATCCAGGGCTCCGACGAGAAGGCGCGCGGCGAGGTGCAGATCAAGGATCTGATCGAGGGCGCCAAGGCCGCGGCCGCGATCGCCTCCAACCAGGAATGGCGCGAAACACGTCCCGCGCAGTTCTCCTGCGCAGAGACCGATCTGGTCGCCAAGGTCCGCGAGGTCCTGGCCCGGCATGACGTGACGTGGGGCTGAGCTGGGGATAGCTGGATTGTCATGCGCGGGCTTGACCCGCGCATCCATCTTCAAAAGGATGGCGCGCCCGGCCAAGCCCGGTCAGCTGAAGTTGCGCGTCAACAATAACAGGGGAGTTCTTCCAATGCCTGAGATCACCGTGAGCATGGCCGCCGGCCGCACCGACGAGCAGAAGCTCGGCATGATGCGCGACATCACCCAAGCGTTGGTGAAGAATCTCGGCGTCGACCCCGATGCGGTCGTGATCCAGATCAATGAAGCGCCGCTGCATCACAAGATGAAGGGCGGCAAGTCCTTCGTCGAGCGCGCTGCCGCGGCGAAGAAATAGCCCTATCTCTCCACGGGTCGTCCCTGCCTTGTGCGCAATTGCGCACGCAGGGACTCATAACCACTAATGCCAGTCGTTGCGCTCGCTGGGGCCCCAGCCTTCGCAACCACCAGCTTCGGTGGTTATGGGTCCCGGCTCAAGGCCGGGACGACAGTCTTTTTGAGGCGCCAATGGACGCACGCGACTTCATCAAGATCGGCATGAGCGCCGAGCGCACGCTCGTGGTGCCGCCGGAGCGCACGGTCGGGCATTTTGTGCCGGGCATGCCGATGGTCTATGCGACGCCGATGATGATCCTCGAAATGGAGATGGCCTCGGGCGACGCCATCCGCGGTGCGCTGCAGCCCGGCTGGGTCACGGTCGGCACCGAGGTCGACATCCGCCATCTCGCGGCGGCGCTGGTCGGCGCCACGGTGCGAACCACCGCGAAGGTGATCGCGGTCGAGCGCCGCGTGATCCGTTTCGAGGTCGAGGCCTTTGAAGGCCCGCGCAAGCTCGGCGAAGGCCGCCACGCCCGCGGCCTGATCAATGTCGAGAGCTTTAATAAACGGCTGGCCGGGACCTCGGGCCAGGCGCAATAGGCAGGCCAAGGCGCTGTGCGGTCCGCACGACCAACTCGTCATGCGCGGGCTTGACCCGCGGATCCATCAAGAAAGACGGCGTTCTCCACGTGAGATGGATTGCCGGGTCAAGCCCGGCAATGATGGTGGATGCTTTACTTCGCCAATTCCTTCGAGCGCCGGGTTGCGGCGGCGATGGCGCGGGTCATCAGCGGCTGCATGCCGTTATTCGCCATCAGCACCTCGAGCGCAGCAGCCGTGGTGCCGCCGGGCGAGGTGACGTTCTGCCGCAAGGTCGCCAACGGCAGATCCGAACGATGCAGCAGCTCGCCGGAGCCGGCGACGGTCGCCCGCGCCAGCGTGGTCGCAAGCTGCTCGGGCAGGCCGGCCGCGACGCCGGCGCGGGCCAGTTCCTCGGCGAGCAGGAAGACATAGGCCGGACCGGAGCCGGAGACCGCGGTCACCGCGTCCATCAGGCTCTCATCGTCGACCCATTCGACGAGCCCGGTTGCCTTCAGCAGCGCATCGGTCATGGCGCGCTGCGCGGCGGTGACGCGCTTTGACGGCACCGCGACCGTGATGCCGCGGCCGATCGCTGCCGGCGTGTTCGGCATCGCGCGCACCACCGCGCCGCCAACAACTTCTTCCAGTGCTGACATGGTCGTGCCGGCCATGATCGAGACCACCAGCGTCGAGGGGCCGACGAATCCCTTCAGCGCGGCGCCCGCGTCGCGGAACGATTGCGGCTTCACCGCGACGACGAGCGTATCGACCGTGCCGAGATCCTTTGCCTGCGGATTGAGCCGCACGCCCTTTACGGCGAGCGCGGAGATCTCGGGCGAGAGATACGGATCGATCACCGCGACCTGCTCGGGCGCGAGGCCCTGTGCGAGCCAGCCGGTCAGCATCGCGCCGCCCATCTTGCCCGCGCCCGCAAGCGCGATGGTGCCGGTGGTATTTTTAAGTGCGCTGCTCGTGTTCACAGGTGTCACCGCTCGTCGTCCCGGCGAAGGCCGGGACCCATAACCACAGGTGGTTCTAGTAAAGCGAAGCGGGAGCCACAAGCAGTTTGCTCAGCCACTGGGGCCGCGGAGTATGGGTCCCGGCTCAAGGCCGGGACGACACTGAGCATGCGGACGCCCTTACGCCTCGCCCTCGGTATCGAACATCGCGGCGGCCATCGCCTCGGCGGTCGACTTGCCGGCCCACACCACGAACTGGAACGCCGGGTAGTAGCGCTCGCAGGCGTGGATCGCGTTGACCACCATACTCTCGCATTGTGCGGTCGAGGCGGTGAGGCCGCCGGGCAGCACCAGCGCCTGACGGTGCATGACCATGCCGGTGTGGGTCCACAGGTCGAAATGCCCGACCCATAATTGTTCGTTGATCGCGGCAACCAGCCGCTGCACTTCGGCGCGCCGCGCCTGCGGCATCTTCATGTCGAAGGCGCAGGCGAGATGCAGCGCTTCGATCTCGCCCATCCAGGTGAAGGAGAGCTGATAATCGATCCAGTCTCCCTTGGAGACGATCGTCACCTCGTCTTCGCCGGAACGCTCGAACGCCCAGTTGTTGTCGGTGGCGATATCTTCGACCACCGCAAGCGGGTTGTTCCGGGAATCGATAATGCTTTCGAGGAGGGACATGCCGTCTCGGACCTTGTTCTTATGATCGCTTGATACGCACACGGAAGCCGGCACCTGCGACATACTGCGTCGTGGCCGAGTGCAGTTCCCTGACCGGGCTTCCGGATGCTCCTGGACCTGACGCCGATGAAGTGATGTGATTTGCGGAATCCGCGCAACCGCACGCCGAGTCCGTCCACAGCCAAAGCGCGCATCGTCCACAGCTGATCTCCGCCACACTTGTGATTTTGCGAACAAATCGGAATCTTGGTGCGCGCGTAACGATTTGTTAACCATTTGCAAGCGCTTCGCCGCGCGCGTGAATCAGCCTGCGGGCCCTCGCACCCTCCCTGCAAGAGCCGCGGCGCGCTCATGGGGACATGCCGATTCCCCATGCCAAAGGACCTTGCCCGGCTGTCGCGGTTTGGTCATATTTCGTCTCAGGCACGTCCATCCCGGGCGTGCCGATGTTCTCAGGGCGGGGTGAAAATCCCCACCGGCGGTAAGGGTGATGAGCCCAAGCCCGCGAGCGCCTTCTTCCGCGAAGCCGGGAGAAGGGTCAGCAGATTCGGTGCAATTCCGAAGCCGACGGTTACAGTCCGGATGAAAGAGAACGGTTGCGGCAGTCAACGCGATTTTCGCGTGGGCTCGTGTCGTTGTCCGTGTGCCCTGATTCTGGTCCTGAAAGAGGAAAGCCATGAATCAGATGTTGCAAGACCAAGACGTTCAAGCTTCTCAAGTCCAAACCTCCGAAGCAGATAGCGCTCCCGTTACGCCGGCAATTCCGCCGGCGCCGGAGCATCCGCACTTCGCCAAGCCGCAGCGCGTCGCCTTCGTGCAGTCGTCCTGGCATCGCGATGTGGTGGAAGAGTGCCGCATCTCCTTCCTGAAGGAGATCGAGGCGCGCCACATCACCAATGTCGACGTGTTCGAGGTGCCGGGCTCGTTCGAGATCCCGTTGCACGCGCAGCTCCTGGCGAAGACCCGCCGTTACACCGCGATCGTCGCGGCCGGGCTCGTCGTCGATGGCGGCATCTATCGCCACGAATTCGTCGCCGACACCGTGATCAAGGCGCTGATGGATGTGCAGCTGCGCACCGAGGTGCCGGTGTTCTCGGCGGTGCTGACGCCGCAGCAATTCCACGAGACCGAGGTGCATTACGATTTCTTCCGCAAGCACTTCGTCATCAAGGGGATCGAGGTCGCCGAAGCCTGCGCCAACACGCTGCTCAGCCTGGAGCGCCTGCGCGGCCAGGTCGCGGCGGGGATCCCCGGCTAGGTCAGTCCTTCCAATCGTCTGATTGTCATTCCCACCGCCGCCTCTATAAAGTCGGCGGTGGGAGGAGGCCTCGCCGTGACGACGGCTTGGCCGAGACGATCATGTTCGAAGGACACGATCCTTATCTCGTCGCGCTCTCGGTGGTGATCGCGATTCTGGGAGGTTACACCGGTTTCGGCCTGGCCGCGCGCATCCGCGGCGGACCGGATTCCGCTCATCGCTTGTTGCTCGCGGGTGCAGCATTCTTTTTCGCCGTCGGCATCTGGACGATGCATTTTGTCGGCATGCTGGCCGCACCATTGCCGGTGGGCACTGTCTATCTGGTGTTGCCGACCATTATCTCCTTTCTGATCTGTGCGCTGGTGGTCGGCATATCGCTGTTCTTCGTCAGCGTCGGCGAGCCGTCGATGCTCCGCGTTGTTTCATCGGCCGTGTTGCTCGGCCTTGGCATTGCCAGCATGCACTATGTCGGCATGCACGGGCTGTCCGGCGACTTCGCGATGACGCACGCTCCGGGAATGGTTGTGCTCTCGATCGCGATCGCGATCGCCGCGGCCTATGGCGGCTTGCGCGCATTCCTGGCGCGGCACGGGGGCGTCCAGTTGATGTTGAGCGCGGTGGCCTTCGGCTTTGCCGTCTCCGGGATGCACTACACGGCGATGGCCGGCATGCAGAGCTCCATCTGGCGGCGGGGCTCATCACCACATGGATGGATTGGCGGCGTCGTCGCAGATGCTGTCGCTGGTCGTGACGTTGCTGTGCTTCGTTATTGCCGCAGGCTTCCTGCTATCGCTGGTGCCTGATCCGCGGAAAACGGCTACCGCAATTGCCGGCGCCGCCGGGGGAAGCTCCGATTCAGCCGAACTGGCGGGTGCCGCCACTGTTCAGGCCGATCCGCCGCTTCGGCCGACCCCCTTGGGCGGAATTGGCCAGCCGCCCCGCGCCCCGCCGGCACCTCGGCTGCCTCTAGAAGGGGCGGACGGCACCCATTTTATCGATGCCGCAGACGTTCGCAGCGTGACGGCGGATGCCCACTACACCAAGGTGCATGACGGGACCCGGGAGAGGATGTGCCCCTGGTCGATCTCGGAGGCCGAGGCGCTGCTCGATCCTCGCCTGTTTCTGCGTGTGCACCGCAGCCATATCGTGGCGATACCGCATGTCACTCTGGTTCGGAAGGAGGGCGATGGCGCGGTCATTGAACTGGACGGTCCGTCGCCACATCGCGTGCCGGTGAGCCGGGCCAAGATCGCTGAGTTGAAGGCCCGACTCGGGCTCGCCCGCCGCACCGCCTGAACGCCCCCCCTGGCCCGATGGGACGCAGGCGCTGACGCATTTCGTGCGCATCGGGCGGTATTTCGTGCGAATTTTGCGTGCCCGTGCCGCATTTGTTGCGTGCGAATCCGCGCCCAGCCAGCCTCCCTCCAACGTCCGCCGGACCCTAAGGCCGCAGGACGACATGGAGGAAATGATGATTCCCGGCTCGTTCAGCTATCACCGCCCGGCGACGCTGGCTGACGCGGTGAAACTGCTTTCGACACTCGGCGATGAGGTTCGTCCGCTGGCTGGTGGCCACAGCCTGGTTCCGATGATGAAGCTGCGGCTGGCTGCCCCCGAGCATCTGGTCGACCTGCATGACATCGCCGACCTGAAAGGCGTCCGTCGCGAAGGCAGCAAGGTCCTGATTGGGGCCATGACCACCCAGCACGACTTGCTTACCTCCGTCGAGATCGCCCAATCCATCCCCATTCTGCATGAGGCCGCGCTTCTGATCGCTGATCCTCAGGTCCGGTACCGTGGCACCGTGGGCGGTAATGTCGCCAATGGCGACCCGGGCAACGACATGCCGGCGCTGATGATGACGCTTGGCGCGACCTATCATCTCGACGGGCCGCATGGCGGTCGTGAGGTTGCAGCCGCCGATTACTATCAGGGGGCCTATTTCACAGCGATCGAGCCAGGCGAGCTTCTGGCCTCGATCTCCATCCCGGTCCCGCCCGCGAGTCACGGCTACGCCTACGAGAAGCTGAAGCGGAAGGTCGGGGACTACGCCACCGCTGCCGCGGCGGTGGTGCTCACGATGGCCGGCGGCAAGGTCGCGACCTGCACGATCGGACTGACCAATCTTTCGGAAACGCCGCTGCTGGCCGATGCCGCCGCGCAGGCGGTGATCGGCACCAGTCTCGACGCGGCCACGCTCAGGAAGGCTGCCGCCGCGGCGGAGGCGATCATGGCGCCAGCCGCGGATGCGCGGGGGCCCGTCGAATACCGCAAGCACGTTGGCGGCATCATGGTGATGCGAGCGCTGCAGCGCGCCGCCGCCAATGCGGCCTGAGGAGGGACCAGATGGCAAAGACGCATATCACGATGCAGGTGAACGGCGCCGAGGTCGAAGGCCTCGTCGAACCACGTACCCTGCTGGTGCACTTCATCCGCGAGAACCTGCAGATGACCGGCACCCATATTGGCTGCGAGACCACGCATTGCGGCGCGTGCACGGTTGATATCGACGGCATGTCGGTGAAGTCCTGCACCATGTTCGCGATACAGGCCAACGGCTCCGAGATCACCACGATCGAGGGCATGGCGAACCCCGACGGCTCGCTCTCGGCGCTGCAGGAAGGCTTCCGCATGATGCACGGTCTGCAATGCGGCTTCTGCACGCCGGGCATGATTATGCGCGCGCATCGGCTCCTGAAGGAGAATCCGTCGCCGACCGAGCAGGAGATCCGGATGGGTATCTCCGGCAATCTCTGCCGCTGCACCGGCTACCAGAACATCGTCAAAGCCATTCAATACGCCGCAGCCAAGATCAACGGCGTGGAATTCCGGGAGGCCGCAGAATGAACGATATGACTCCCACGCGGGAACAACGCAGCGCTGCGCTCGAAGGTATGGGTTGCAAGCGCAAGCGGGTCGAAGACATCCGCTTTACGCAGGGCAAAGGCAATTACGTCGACGACGTGAAGCTGCCGGGCATGCTGCATGGCGATTTCGTGCGTTCGCCGCATCCGCATGCGCGCGTCAAGTCGATCGACGATTCCGAGGCGTTGAAGGTGCCGGGCGTGCTCGCGGTGATCACCGCCGAAACGCTGAAGACGGTGAATCTTGCCTGGATGCCGACGCTGGCAGGCGATGTGCAGATGGTGTTGGCCGACGGCAAGGTGCTGTTCCAGAACCAGGAGGTGGCCTTCGTCGTGGCGACGGACCGCTACGCCGCCGATGACGGTATCAACAAGGTCAAGGTCGAGTACGAACCGCTGCCGCCGCTGATCGATCCATTCAAGGCAATGGACGCAGACGCGCCGGTGCTGCGCGAAGATCTCGCCGGCAAGACCACCGGCGCCCACGGCCCGCGCAAGCACCACAATCACATTTTCGAGTGGACCGTCGGCGACAAGGACCTGACGGACGCCGCCTTCAAGAAGGCCGACGTGACGATCAAGGAGATGATCTCCTACCATCGCACCCATCCGTCGCCGCTCGAGACCTGCCAGTGCGTCTGCTCCTTCGACAAGATCAAGGGTGAACTGACGATCTGGGGCACTTTCCAGGCGCCGCACGTGATCCGCACCGTCGTGGCGTTGATCGCGAAAATTCCCGAGCAGAAGATCCACGTCATCGCGCCCGACATCGGCGGCGGCTTCGGCAACAAGGTCGGGGCCTATCCGGGCTATATCTGCGCCGCGGTCGCCTCCATCGTCACCGGCAAGCCGGTGAAATGGGTTGAAGATCGCATCGAGAACCTCACCGCGACGTCGTTCGCGCGCGACTATCACATGACGACGGAAATCGCCGCGACCAAGGAGGGCAAGGTTACGGGGTTGCGTGTCCATGTGCTCGCGGATCACGGCGCATTCGACGCCTGTGCCGATCCGTCGAAATGGCCGGCGGGCTTCTTCAACATTGTCACCGGCTCGTATGACTTCCCGACCGCGCATCTCGCGGTTGACGGCATCTACACCAACAAGGCCCCGGGCGGAGTTGCTTACCGCTGCTCATTCCGTGTCACCGAGGCGGCATACTGCATCGAACGCGGGATGGATATTCTCGCACAGAAGCTGGGGATGGATCCGGCCGAACTTCGGCTGAAGAATTTCATCAAGCCGGAGCAATTCCCTTATCACTCCGCACTCGGCTGGGAATATGACTCCGGCGACTACCACACCGCGATGCGCAAGATGATGGAGTCGGTCGACTACGCCGGCTTGCGCAAGCAGCAGGCGGAGCAGCGCGCCGCGTTCAAGCGCGGCGAGACCCGCGAGATCATGGGTCTCGGCGTCTCCTTCTTCACCGAGATCGTTGGCGCCGGCCCGTCGAAGAACTGCGACATCCTGGGAATCGCGATGTTCGATTCCTGCGAAATTCGCATGCACCCGACCGGTGCGGGCATCGCCCGGATGGGTACCAAGAGCCAGGGCCAGGGGCACGAGACGACCTGGGCACAGATCATCGCCACCGAGATCGGTATCCCCGCCGACAACATCATGGTGGAGGAAGGCAACACGGACACCGCACCCTATGGCCTCGGCACCTACGGTTCTCGCTCGACGCCGGTCGCGGGTGCCGCGATTGCGATGGCCGCGCGCAAGATCAGGGCCAAGGCGCAGATGATTGCGGCCTACAAGCTCGAGGTCCACGAGGACGATCTCGAATGGGACATCGATGGGTTCCGCGTCAAGGGCCTGCCCGAGAAAGTCATGTCGATGAAGGATATCTGCTGGGCCGCGTACAATTCGGTGCCGCCGGGCATGGAGCCGGGGCTGGAGGCGGTCAGCTACTACGATCCGCCAAACATGACCTATCCGTTCGGCGCCTATATCTGCGTGATGACCATCGATGTCGACACCGGCGTGTACAAGGTCAAGCGCTTCTATGCGCTCGATGATTGCGGCACGCGGATCAACCCGATGATCATCGAGGGCCAGGTGCATGGCGGCCTCACCGAGGCGTTTGCGATCGCGATGGGACAGGAGATTCGATACGACGCCGAGGGCAATGTCGTGACCGGCTCGTTCATGGATTTCTTCATGCCAACCGCGGTCGAGACGCCGCATTGGGAGACGGATTTTACGGTCACTCCGTCACCGCATCACCCGATCGGCGCCAAGGGCGTCGGTGAAAGCCCGAATGTCGGCGGCGTGCCCGCGTTCTCGAACGCGGTCAACGACGCATTCTCGTTTCTTGGCTCGACCCACATCCAGATGCCGCATGATTTCTGGCGGAACTGGTTGGCGGCGAAGAACCTCGGCGTGTTCGGGGCACCATGAAGACCCGTGACGAGATCGCGCGCGCACTCGGCGACGCAGGCTATATCGCCGACGGCGAGCTCGCGATTGCGATCGCGCTAATGCAACAATTGCGGCGTCCGCTTCTGCTGGAAGGCGAGGCGGGCGTCGGCAAGACCGAGGTCGCCAAGGCGCTGGCCGCCGTTCACGCTACCGAATTGATTCGCCTGCAGTGCTATGAGGGGCTCGACCAGTCCGCGGCACTCTACGAATGGAACTACCAACGGCAATTGCTGTCGATCCAGGCGCACCGCGGCGCCGATGCGGATGCGGTCGAGGACCAGATCTTTTCCGAGAAGTATCTCCTCGAGCGGCCATTGCTCGCTGCGATTCGCCGAGAGAGGTCGCCGGTCTTGCTGATCGACGAGATCGATCGCGCCGACGATGAGTTCGAGGCATTTCTCCTGGAGCTGTTGTCCGATTTCCAGGTCACGATACCCGAGCTCGGCACGATCAGGGCGACTGCAATACCTCATGTCGTGCTGACGTCGAACGGTACGCGGGAGCTCTCGGATGCGCTGCGTCGACGCTGTCTCTATCACTATGTCGACTATCCCGACATCGACCGGGAAGCGCGCATCATCACGACGCGGGTCGAAGGCACCAGCGCCTCGCTGGCGTTGCAGATCGCGCGCATGGTCGAGTGCATCCGGAAAGAGGAATTGCGCAAGGTTCCCGGGGTCGCCGAGACGCTGGATTGGGCCGCTGCATTGGTCGGGCTTGAGGTGAAGGATCTGCACGATGCGCCCGAGACGGTGCACGAAACCCTGATGTGCCTGCTCAAGACGCAGGAAGACAAGGCGCGGGTCTCGCGCGAGGTCACGCAACGTTTGCTGGGAAGGGTCGCATGAGTTGCTGCGGCGCATCGCCCGATCTTGACGACATCAACGAGGTATCCCGTCTCGTTTCCCGCAAGCTCGCGGCGTTTCTGCGGACCCTGCGGGATAGCGGCTTTGCCGTCGGTCTTGCCGAGGGCCAGGACGCCGCCACCCTGATGGCTGCGGGCTACGCGGCACGGCCGGGCCTGCTGCGTTCGGCGCTCAAGCACCTGCTTTCGACGCGCAAGGCCGATTGGGACAGGTTCGACGGAATTTTTGACGCTTTCTGGCTCGGCAAGCGGGTGCGGTCGCGTTCGATCGCAACGGGTGCTGCGAAACCCGCGAACAATCCTTCGCTGAAAAGTCTGCCCAACCAATCGGCCGAGCCCCGAGCCGGTGCCGAGACGGCGATCGATCAGATTCCCTCGGTTGATGGGGTCGAAAACGAGCGCTCGGGCGATGGGCGCATGGAAGGCGCGTCGCGCGCGGACAATCTCGCCGAGGTGGATTTCCGCAATCTGGCCGATCCGCAGCAGGTTGAGCTGGCCCATCTCGCTGCAGCGCAACTGGCGCGCGTCATGCGCACGCGGCTGACGCGGCGCGATCTGGCGCGGCGCCGGGGCTATCGTCTCGATCTGCGTCGTACAATTCACGGCAACATCAGTCACGGCGGCGTACCGCTCAGTCTGGTGAGACGCCAGCGCAAGCCGAAGCCACTACGTCTGGTGGTCCTGCTCGACGCTTCCGGCTCGATGAGCATGTACACGGGCGTTTTCCTCCGCTTCATCCACGGCGTGCTCGACGAATTTCGTGAGGCCGAGGCGTTCCTGTTTCATACCAGGCTGGCTCACGTTTCGGACGCGATGAAGGAGAGGGATGCCGGCCGCGCCCTCGACCGGCTCTCGATCATGGCGCAGGGAGCGGGTGGCGGCACCAGGATCGGTGAGTGTCTGCAGACATTCAATCGTTGGCACGCGGCGCGCGTGGTTCATTCGCGCACCTGTGTAATGATCGTTTCCGATGGTTACGAGACGGGTGACGCTGCATTGCTCGGCCGCGAGATGGCGGCGCTTGGCCGGCGTTGCCGCCGTATCGCCTGGCTCAACCCGATGATGGGATGGCGGGGTTACGCGCCGGAGGCGCGCGGCATCAAGGCGGCGCTGCCGCATGTCGATCTCTATGCGCCGGCCAACACGCTTGCGAGCTTGAGGGCGCTCGAACCCTATCTGGCGAGGCTTTGATGGGCGTGCATGTCGAGATCATGGATCTGGTCGCGCAGCTGAAGGCCGCGGAGCAGTCGTTCGTATTGGCGACCGTTGTTCGCACGGTCTCGGTGACCGCGGCCAAGGCGGGAGCGAAGGCCATCATCCGTCCGGACGGTACGATCGTGGCGGGCTGGATCGGGGGAGGGTGCGCCAGAGGAGCGGTTTTGAAGGCGGCGCGCGAGGCGCTGATCGATGGCGAGCCGCGCATGGTCTCGGTGCAGCCTGAGAATTTGCTCGCCGAACTCGGCGTGAAGGCTGGCGAGAGCAAGGATGGTGTGCGCTTCGCCTCGAATATGTGCCCGAGCAAGGGGACGATGGACATTTTCGTGGAGCCGGTCCTGCCGCATCCCTCGCTGATTATCCTGGGCGCAAGTCCGGTCGCGCTGTCGCTCGCCGCCCAAGCACGTCAACTCGGCTATCACGTGACGCTTGCCGCGCCCGCGTCCGACCTCATTGTCCCGCCGGATGCTGACGTGATCCTCGACGGTTTCGAAGCCAAAAATCTCCATCAGGCTCGTCGCTTCGTCGTGGTCTCGACCCAGGGCAAGGGTGACGAGATCGCGCTGAAGATGGCGGTCGCGATCGACGCCGCCTATCACGCTTTCGTCGGCAGCAAACGCAAGATGGCGGCGCTGCGCGACAAGTTGATTGCCGACGGTCTCGAGGCTGCCGTGATTGATCGCGTGAAGGCGCCGGCCGGGCTCGATCTCGGCGCCATCACGCCGGAGGAAATCGCGATGTCGATCCTCGCCGAAATCACCATCGAACGCCGCCGTGGCCAGCGTTCCACCGGTTCCATTGCAGGGAGGTAATCCGCAATATGCAGATGAACGACAGCCAGCGTATCCCGGCCTCAAAAGACAAGGTGTGGGCCGCGCTTAACGATCCCGAGATTCTGCGGCGGTGCATTCCCGGCTGCCAGTCGCTCGAGATGGCCTCACCTACCGAAATGACCGCTACCGTCGTGCTCAAGGTGGGGCCGGTGAAAGCGACCTTCGGCGGCAAGGTGACGCTGTCCGATCTCGATCCGCCGAACAGCTATCGCATCTCCGGCGAAGGTTCTGGCGGCATCGCCGGCTTCGCCAAAGGAGGCGCGATCGTCACGCTGACGTCGGAAGCGCCGGACCTGACCGTTCTGGCTTACGCGGTTGACGCGCAAATCGGCGGCAAGCTGGCGCAGCTTGGCGGCCGGCTGATCGATTCCACCGCGAGGAAGCTTGCCGGCGAGTTCTTCAAATCCTTTGGCGAGGTTGTCGCTGGGACAACGGCGGTCGGCGTCTGAGCGCGCACAGGGGTCTTGGTCTGATCGCATCTTCGGTTAAGCTGTCCGGTAACAAACGTACTGGATGGGAGTGATCGGACCATGACCAAGGAAGCCTCCTCCGACTGGCTCGGCCTGTCGGGTCGCGTTGCTGTCGTCACCGGCGGAGGCGGCGGCATCGGCCGCGCCACCGCGGTCAGCTTCGCGCGCGCCGGCGCCAGGGTCGCAGCCCTCGATCGCGACGAGCGCGGGCTTGCCGAGACCAAGGCAAAGCTTGGCGAGTTCGGCGATGGTCACCTCGTCGCGAGCTGCGACACCACTAGCGCAGAAAGTGTCGCGGCGTCCGCTGGCGCGGTCGAGCGCACGTTTGGGGCTTGCGACATCCTCGTCAACACCGCGGCGGTGCTGCGCCCGGGCGGGCTCGATACGCTTTCACTCGCCGAATGGAATGCGGTGCTGGCAGTCAATCTCACCGGCTATTTCATCTGCGCGCAGGCATTCGGCGGCCAGATGCGTAAAGCGCGCGGCGGCAGCCTCATCCACGTCGCCTCGATCGCCGCCAGCAATGCACAGGGGCAGAGCGGCGCCTACAGCGTCAGCAAGGCCGGCGTCGTGATGCTCTCGCAGCAGCTCGCCGCCGAATGGGGGCCGCACGGCATCCGCAGCAATGTGGTCAGCCCGGGCCTTGTCGTGACGCCGATGAGCCAGGCCTTCTACGATACGCCTGGGGTCACCGAGCGGCGCACCGCCGTGGTGCCGGTGCGCCGGATCGGCGCACCGCAGGACATGGCGGATGCCATCCTGTTCCTGGCGAGCGACCGCTCGTCCTACATCAATGGTGAGGAGATCATCGTCGATGGCGGCTATGCGCGGACGCTGATGAGCCACGTGCCGCGGCCAGGGTTTTAGGGAACGCGGCATCCGCAAATTCGGTGTCGTCCTGGCCTTGAGCCGGGACCCATAACCACCGTTCCAGGGAGTGAAAGGGATTATCGCCCCAGCGGAGCAAAACAATTTCCAGTTGGGGTAATGGGTCCTGGCTTTCGCCAGGACGACAGCAAGTATTGACCTTAATCGAACAGGCTGGAGACCGACTCTTCCGCCGCGGTGCGGCCGATCGCTTCGGCGATCAGGCCGGCGACCGAGATCTGGCGGATGTTCGGTGCTTTGTTGACCGCCTCGGTCGGCAGGATCGAGTCGGTGATGACCAGCTCCTTGAGCCGTGACGATGCGATGCGCGCGGCGGCGCCGCCCGACAGCACGCCGTGGGTGATGTAGGCCGAGACCTCCTTGGCGCCGTGGGCGATCAGCGCCTCGGCCGCGTTCACCAGCGTGCCGCCGGAATCGACGATGTCGTCGACCAGGATGCAGTTGTAGCCGGCGACGTCGCCGATCACGTTCATCACTTCGGATTCACCGGGGCGCTCGCGGCGCTTGTCGACGATCGCGAGCGGGGTGTTGATGCGCTTGGCGAGGCCACGTGCGCGCGCCACGCCGCCGACGTCCGGCGACACCACCATCACCTTGGCGAGGTCGAACTTTTCTCTGATATCGCGGACCATCAGCGGCGCCGCGAAGAGATTGTCGACGGGGATGTCGAAGAAGCCCTGGATCTGGCCGGCATGCAGATCGAGCGTCATGACGCGATCGACGCCGGAGTGCGAGATCAGGTTGGCGACGAGCTTGGCCGAGATCGGCGTGCGCGAGCCGGACCTGCGATCCTGCCTGGCGTAGCCGAAATAGGGCACCACCGCGGTGATGCGGCGCGCCGAGGATCGGCGCAGCGCGTCGGTGATGATCAGCAATTCCATCAAATTGTCGTTGGCCGGATACGACGTCGATTGCAGGATGAACATGTCCGAGCCGCGGACGTTCTCCTGGATCTCGACGAAGATCTCCATGTCGGCGAAGCGCCGGACCACGGCCTTGGTCAGTTCGATGCCAAGGCCCTTGGCGATCTCCTGCGCCAGCGCAGGATTGGAGTTGCCGGCGACGAGCTTGATTGATCCGTTCTTTGCCGACATCGATGCTTCCCCCCGCGCCTTGCTGGATACGACGTTCAGCATCTCAAGTCCTTACAGAACCGGCGGGTTTTCGGTGCGCGAGGGAATATCAGGGAGGCGGCTTGGCTGGCAACCCATTAGCCCGCTTTCGCCGCCGTTTTCCTGGGCAAAAACGCCTGTCTCCGGGACATAACGGGGTCTAATTGGCGGAATAGCCGAGCGCCACGGTCTCGGGCTCGGCGGAGGACGGGGCGCTCGCGACGGTCGGCCCGCGGAGCTCCGGGGCCGAGGCGGGCGCCGGGCCGCCATTGATCATGCTGGACAGGCCGCTGAACCCGGCTTGGGCGATCCTGCGCAGCACCAGATCGTCGGCGGTGGCCCAGGCGTCGCGGCCGGCCTTGCCTGCGGGCTCCTCGCCGGAGAGGCGGAGGGCGCGTTGCTGATTGCTGTCGTAGACGTCCCACACCCACGCGATCATGGTGCGGCCGCGCACCACCTGTGCCGACAGATAGCTGCGCACGCGGTAAGCCGCGGCACCCTGGCGCGACACGACCGACAGGCTGCGCAGCTTGGATTCGCTGTCGAGCACGCCCACCATGCGGTCGAACACCTGGGGCGGCGGACCGTCGATCGATTCGAACGCAACGGTTGCGCCACTCGTCGCCGGTGTGGCCATGGCATAGGAATCGGCCACATTGCCGCCGGCCGCGCATCCACCAAGTGCGCAGGCGACCGCTAGCCACGTGACGGCGAGCGCGGCGCGCACGGCTGTCCCAGTTTGAAACTGGTGGTTTGACGCTTCCCTCATTGCGTCCTGCGATATCGTTAAAATGGCTTAACGTCTAGGGCAGGACGGCCACAGCCCTTAACCGATCCGGCGGCTGCGCCACGAGGTTTCGGATTTCCTTGCTCAGTCAGAGAGATGGTACCGCATGGCTGCGGTGATCCAGGCCCATTCCCGGTTCGGGCTCGCGTCCGGCGACTGCCCGCGCATGATGGCGACGAGCTCCCAGTAACGGGCCGCGCGGTCGTCATGCAGCGCATATTTGCGGCGGATCCAGTTGCGGAATTCCTGGTCGGGTTCGCGTTTCAGCAATCGCGCCGACGTCTCGAGCCAGTCGCGCGCCAGCGCCTGGCCCGCCTCCGACGTCGGTCCGAGGTCGCGCGCGATGATCTCTTTGGCCCTCGCCAGCACGGTCTCGTTGGCCTGTTGCCAGGCGGCGAGATCCAGCACGCGGTGATTCCAGACGTCCTCCGCGTTGGCACGGAGGTTGGCGACAAGCGAGGGATCATTGAGCATCTCCGAAAGCTCGATCCAGGCATCGCATTGCGCGGGCGTCGGCTCATCGGGCAATTCGGGCACGCTGGTTTCGATCATCTGCCGGACCCAATTCCGGTCGATGTTGATGCCGTCGGACACTTTCTCGAAAAAGCGTTCGACGACGTTGCGGCGCTCGGCGCGGGACAGCTGGGTCATGGTCAGGTATCTCCTCAGGTCTGCTTCGGTGAGTTGCGGTGAACGCAACGCAGCCCGCAGGGCCGAGGCGACGCGGCGCTGTGCCGCGATCTCTGCTTCCAGCGTCTCGAGGCGGAGCTTCAGCGCCTCGACCAGCGAGAGCTCCTTGGTCAGGACCTCACGAATGGCGTCGAGACCGAGCCCCGCATCGCGCAGGCAGCGGATCAGGTCGAGGCGAACCAGTTCGTCGTCGGTGAAGACGCGATAGCCGCTCGCGGTGCGGCCGGCCGGCGGCAGCAGTCCCTGGTCCGAATAGAAGCGGAGCTTGCGGACACTGATGCCGCTGAGCCGCGCCGCCTCGCCGATGCTGTAGGTGCGTTGTGTCATGCGCCGCTTGTCCGGTCTCCAGCAGGTGGAGAGTCAAGCCGTTATCGCACAGCGACGACTAGAAATGCTCGTCTCAGCGTTCCAGTGCGATGGCGTGAACGTGCCGGCCGTAGTCGGCTTCCTTGCGATGCACCGAGCGGCGGTAGCTGAAGCAGCGTTCGTCGGAATAGGTGTCGATGCCGAGATCGTCGATCATCAGCACGCCGGCATTCTCCAGCCGCATCCGGATGAAGCCGGCGAGATCGAACATCGCGTGTCCGTCGCGCTCGCCGGGCAGGAAGAACACGCCGTTCTCGGCATCGGCCTCGATGAAGCGCTCGACGAATTCGTTGCCGACCTCGTAGGACTCCTTGCGGATCATCGGCCCGATCGCCGCGACGATGCCGCCGCGCTCGGCACCGAGCTTTTCCATCGCATCGATGGTCGATTCCAGGATGCCGGTCAGCGCGCCCTTCCAGCCGGCATGCGCCGCGCCGATCACCCGCGCGTTGGGATCGACGAACAGGATCGGGCCGCAGTCGGCGGTCGTGACCGATATCGCAAGCCCTTCGGTGCGTGTGACGAGCGCGTCCGCCTTCGGGCGCGGCGCGCCGTTCCACGGGCCGTCCACGACCACGACGTCGGGCGAGTGGACCTGATGCACGCTGATAAGGTGATCCAGCGGGACGCCGAGTTGCGCGGCCATCCGCCGCCGGTTCTCCGCGACCCTGGCCGGATCGTCGTTGGAGCCGAGCCCGCCATTGAGGGCGGCATAGATGCCCTCCGAGACGCCGCCCTCGCGCGAGAAGAAGGCGTGGCGCAGGCCCGGAATGGCCGACAGCAGCGATGATCCCAATGTCATTGTTCGGTCTCGTCAGGCTGATCGCTCAGTCCGGCGATCGAGGTGAGGCGCGGGTCGGAGATCGCCATCGTCTTGAACATCGAGCCCATCCCGCCGCGCCCGGAATCGGTCAGGCGCTTCAGCGCACCGGCGATGTCGGCGGACATTTCGGGGCTTGCCTTCGCCATCAACCCGGCGGCGCGGGCCTCGACGCCGAGGCGCTTGAGGAAGTCACCCTGCGTCGCCGGCCCGTGGACACGTGCGCCGACATCCTCGGCGGCCCGCGCCAAGGCCTGGAAATCGACATGCGCCGTGATGTCGGCCTGTCCCGGGTTCTTCAGCGGGTCGGCGAAGCTATGGCGCGCGATCGCCTGGAAGGTGTCGCCGGCGTCGCTGCGCAGATGGCCGTAATCGATGATCAGCGCGGCGCCGTCCTGGTCACGCACCCGCGTTGCGAGCTTCATGATCTCGTTGTCGGGCCGCCATTCGAACACCGCGCCGAGTGGGGCGGCGCGCACCAGCGGCGGCAGCAGCACCTCGAAGTGTGGTGTCGGCTCGGGAGCGGGAGCGAAATACAGGCTGCCATTGGCATCCATCCCGACCGTGCGCTCGTGCCAGCCGGTCTCGCGGCGGACCATCTGGTGGATCGGCAGCACGTCGAAATATTCGTTGGCGAGGATCACCGCCGGCCCTTCGGGCACGCCGTCGATGCTGTCGTGCCAGGTGATGTTGCGCACGCCCGTCAGGGTCTCGTACTGCTTCTCCCGCAGCACCGGATTGACCTCGACCATGTGGATGCTGAGCGACTGGTAGAGCGGTGGCAGCACGCGAAGCGCCCGAAGCGCGTCGGCCATCATGGTGCCGCGGCCGGGCCCGAGCTCGATCAGGCGCAGTGTCTCCGGCGAGCCGATCGCGCGCCAGATCGAGGCGCTCCACAGCCCGAGCAGTTCGCCGAACATCTGGCTGACCTCGGGCGCCGTGGTGAAATCGCCCTCGCGGCCGAGCGGATCGCGCGACAAATAGTAGCCGTACTGCGGATGCATCAGGCACAATTCCATGTAGCGCCAGACCGGCATCGGCCCGGACAATTTGATCAGCTTCCTGATCTCGTCCAGCAACGGGGAGGGTTCGCTCACGGCGTTCCTTGGATTTAACTTGCTTAGGTTGCAGTCGGGGCCGGTCCGTTCGCCTTGCGACGGACGGAGGCCCTGATGATGATGATGCCTACAATAATCATTGGCACCGACAGCAGCATCCCCATGGTTAATCCGCCCCACAGGAATCCGAGCTGCGGGTCGGGCTCCCTGAAGTGCTCGCCGATGATGCGGGCAATGCCGTAGATCGTGATGAAGCTGCCGAGGATCAGGCCGGGCCGCTTCAGCGCCCCCATCCGGATCATGATGGCGAGCGCCACGAACAGCACGATGCCCTCAAGCCCGGCCTCGTAGAGCTGGCTCGGATGCCGCGGCAGCGGTCCGCCATTGGGGAAGATCATGGCCCAGGGCAGGCTCGCCTCGGCGTGGCGGCCCCACAATTCGCTGTTGATGAAATTGGCGAGCCGGCCGAGGAACAGCCCGATCGGCGCCACCGCGGTGGTGATGTCGCCGAGCGACAGGATCGAAATGTTGTTGCGGCGGGCAAACAGCATTACCGCGGCGACGCAGCCGAGGAAGCCGCCGTGGAACGACATGCCGCCCTTCCACAATTCGAGGATCTCGCCCGGATGCGCGATGAAGAACGGCAGGTTGTAGAACAGCACATAGCCGGTGCGGCCGCCGACGATGATGCCGATCGTGACCCAGAGGATGAAATCGTCGAGCTGCGGCAGCGTGATCGGCGCCGGGCCGCCCCACAGCCGCTCTTTCTTGATCAGCGACCGGGCATAGATCCAGCCCAGTACGATGCCGACGATATAGGCGAGCGCATACCAGCGGATCACGATCGGCCCGAGCGAGAGCGCAGCGGGGTTGAACACCGGAAAGTCGATCAGCAGGAATGGCATTTTGATCAGAGCGCTTTCGTGTAGACGGCGTAGGGCACGCCGAAGATCGGAGGAACATCATGGGCCTTGAGGAAGCCCATTCTGAGATACATCGGCAGGGCGACAGTCATGATCGGACTGGTGTGCAGCGCGATGGCGGGCGCGCCGTCGCGCTTTGCCCTTGCAACGCATTCCGTGCTCAGGGCGCGCCCTAGCCCTTTGCCTCGAAACGCTGGATCGACCACCGAACGCTATCCGCCATCGGCATCCTGCATGCGTTCTAGACCAGATTGCGGCGATAGAGCGCGAGCAGCCGCTCCCAATGGCGTTCGGCGGCGTCGCGATCATAGACCGGGCGCTTGGGGAAGGCGAAGCCGTGATGGGTGCCGGGATAGATCTCGACCTCGTTGTTCGAGCCCTTCATGCCGGCCTTGACCTGCTCGATGATCTCCGCGGGCGCGTAGATGTCGGTCTCGGCGCAGGCGAAATAGAGCTCGGCCTTGGACTTCTGCGCGGCGAGATGCGGGCTGTCGGACTGGTCGGTCGCCAGATGCGTGCCGTAGACCGAGGCGGCGGCCTTGACCCGATCGGGGAAGTGCGTCGCCGCGTTCACGGCGTAACGTCCGCTCATGCAATAGCCGACGGTGCCGATGATCCTGGTGTTGGCGGCCTTCTGCGTCTCGGCATAGGCGAGCAGGCCCCTGGTGTCTTCCATGACAAGCGGAATGTTGAGCGAGTGCATCAGCTCGAACATGCGCTTGCGCTCCGGCGATTCCGGATCGGGATTGATCGGGCCGAGCTCCATCACGCCGGCGCGGTAATACATGTTGGGCAGCATCACATAATAGCCTGACGTGCCGAGCCGGCGCGCCATGTCGCGCAGCTCCTCGCGGATCGCCGGCGCATCCATGTAGAAGATGACGACAGGGAAAGGGCCGCCGCGCTCGGGATGGGTGATGAAGGTGGTGGTCTTGCCGTCCTTGGTCTCGATATCGACGGTCTGCTCGATCATGGCGTTTCTGCTCGCGTTATGTGTGCGATTTCTGTTGTGAGTTCATACGATTGCAAGGAAACCGGAACATGACAAGGCAAGCTGCCGCAAGGTCTGCCATTCGCGGCGGACTTGAACCGGATGGCGGGGATCGCCATTGTCTTCTGGCAATCCAGTGAACGCGGAGAGTTTTGCCAGATGACCCAGACCAGCAACCGGTTTTTCGATGAGATCGGCCGTCTGATGAACGATGCCGCCGGCGCTGCCCAGGGCGTCAAGCGCGAGGTCGACACCGTCATGCGCAACCAGGCCGAACGCATCCTGCGCGACCTCGACGTGGTCAAGCGCGAGGAATTCGACGCGGTCAAGGACATGGCCCGCCTGGCGCGCGAGGAGAACGAGGCGCTGAAGGCCCGGATCGCAGCGCTGGAAGCCAAGCTCGGTGGTGCCGGCTAATTACCTCGCGTGTCATGGCCGGGCTCGACCCGGCCATCCATCTGCTTCGACAAAGCTGCTTTTTTGATGGATGCCCGGGTCATCTAGCGTGAACACGCGCTTCTGCCCGGGCATGACGAGTTTGAGAACTCCGCAGAAAAATCCCTTCATTTCCTTGTCATTTCGGCCCTTTGGGGCTAAAAGCCCGCCACGTCCGCGGCCCCCGCACCCCTGGAGGCTTGCTGTGGACCTGAGCATGGGCCGCGCTGCGGCCTTTAACTTTTTAAATACAAGGACTTAACGCTATGGCGACCGTCAAGGAATTGAAGGCGACCGCGCGTCCGAAGAGCGGCAAGGGGGCCGCCCGGGCAGAGCGTCGCGCCGGGAGAGTTCCCGGAGTGATCTACGGAGACAACCAACCCCCCGTCACCATCTCGGTCGACGATCGTGAACTGCGCCAGCGCATCCTGGCGGGCCGGTTCCTGACCACGATCTATGACATCGACCTCGAGGGCAAGAAGCACCGCGTGATTCCGCGCGACTTCCACCTCGACCCGGTGAAGGACTTCCCGCTCCATGTCGACTTCATGCGGCTCGGCGAAGGCGCCACCATCCGCGTCAGCGTGCCGCTGCACATCGTGAACGGCGAAAGCTCGCCGGGCGTCAAGCGCGGTGGCACCGTCAACATCGTCACCCACACGCTCGACCTCGAGTGCTCGGTCGACAACATCCCGCAATATATCGAGGCCGATGTCGGCGCGCTTGAGATCAGCTACTCGCTGCATCTCTCCGAGGTCAAGCTGCCCGCGGGGGTGAAGTCGTTGACCCGTGAGGACGCAACGCTGGTCACCATCGTGCCGCCGTCCGGCTACGCCGAAGAGCAGAAGGCCGCGGCTGCGGCGGCTGCCGGTGGCGCTGCGGCTCCGGCCGCGGGTGCTGCGGCTCCGGCCGCTGCGGCGGCTCCGGCTGCAGGTGCTGCGGCTCCGGCCGCGGGTGCCAAGGCTCCGGCCGGCGGTGGCGACAAGAAGAAGTAATCGATCAGGTCGGCGCGCCATCGTCTGATGGCGCACCGACGCGGGATGCCGCGCCATGCGCCTTTTTGTCGGTCTCGGTAATCCCGGCGCGAAATACGCCAGTAACCGGCACAATATCGGTTTCCTGGCGGTCGACGAGATTGCACGGCGTCATGGTTTCGCACCATGGCGCCGTCGCTTTCAGGGCGAGACGTCGGAAGGCGTGGTCGACCGTGAGAAGGTCGTGCTGTTGAAGCCGACCACCTACATGAACGATTCCGGGCGCGCGGTGCAGGAAGCGGCGAACTTCTTCAAGCTTGCCCCCTCCGACATCACCGTGTTCCAGGACGAGCTCGAACTGCCGCCCGGCAAGGTGCGCGTCAAGATCGGCGGCGGGATCGCCGGCCATAACGGGCTGCGCTCGATCTCCGCGCATATCGGCAACGAATATCGGCGCGTGCGGATCGGGATCGGTCATCCCGGCGTCAAGGAGCTCGTGCACAGCCACGTGCTGTCGGACTTCGCCAAGAGCGACCGGGCGTGGGTGGAGGCCTTGGGCCAGGCCATCGCCGACAATGCCGGCCTGCTGGCGACGGGGCACGACGCGTCGTTCGCCAACAAGGTGCATCTGACGATGCAGGCCAAGGGATTTTTCGACACTAAGGACGAGGGCACGAAGTAGACCCTCGTCGTCGCCGGGCTTGACCCGGCGATCCATTTTCCGAGTGGGATGGATACGCGGGTCAAGCCCGCGTATGACGACCTCAGTCAATTCAACCGCGCAGCGTGAGCGCGCGAGAGATCGGGACGAACATGGGATTCAAATGCGGGATCGTCGGGCTGCCTAACGTCGGCAAGTCGACGCTGTTCAATGCGCTGACCGAGACGGCGGCCGCCCAGGCGGCGAACTATCCGTTCTGCACCATCGAGCCGAATGTCGGCGAGGTGGCGGTGCCCGATCCGCGGCTGGAGAAGCTGTCGGCGATCGCCAAGTCCGCACAGATCATCCCGACCCGGCTGACCTTCGTCGATATCGCGGGCCTGGTCCGCGGCGCGTCGCAGGGCGAGGGCCTCGGCAACCAGTTCCTCGCCAACATCCGCGAGGTCGATGCCATCGCCCATGTCGTGCGCTGCTTCGAGGATTCCGACATCACCCATGTCGAAGGCAAGATCGCGCCGCTCGCCGACATCGAGACCATCGAGACCGAGCTGATGCTGTCCGACCTCGACAGCCTCGAGAAGCGCGTCGACAACCTCTCGAAGAAGGCCAAGGGCAACGACAAGGAAGCCAAGGAGCAGCTCGAGCTCGTCAACCGCGCGCTGGTGCTGCTGCGCGATGGCAAGCCGGCGCGCGGGCTGGAGCGCAAGCCGGAGGAGGAGCGTGCGTTCCGCATGCTCGGGCTCCTGACCTCGAAGCCCGTGCTCTATGTCTGCAACGTCGAGGAAGGCTCGGCGAAGGACGGCAACAATTTCTCGAAGGCTGTGTTCGAACGCGCCAGGCAGGAGGGCGCGGTCGCGGTCGTGATCTCGGCCAAGATCGAATCCGAGATCGCGACGCTGTCGCGCGAGGAGCGTGTCGACTTCCTGGAGACGCTGGGCCTCGAAGAGGCCGGGCTCGACCGGCTGATCCGCGCCGGCTACCAGCTGCTCGACCTCATCACCTATTTCACCGTCGGCCCGAAGGAAGCGCGTGCCTGGACCATCGACCGCGGCACCAAGGCACCCGCCGCCGCCGGCGTGATCCATACCGATTTCGAGAAGGGCTTTATCCGCGCCGAGACCATTGCGTATGAAGATTATATCGCCGGCAACGGCGAAGCCGGCGCCCGCGATGCCGGCAAGCTGCGGCTTGAAGGCAAGGACTACGTCGTCGCCGACGGCGACGTCATGCACTTCCGCTTCAATACCTGAGTTGCGATTTCGAGTGAGCTCCGCACTCTCTTTAATGTCGTCCCGGCGAAGGCCGGGACCCATAACCACCAACCGTGGTTATGAAGCACGCTGGGGCCCCACCTCGCACAAACAACCACTCCCTGTGGTTATGGGTCCCGGCTTTCGCCGGGACGACACTGAATGTGAGGCGCCGCCCTCGACTCCGTCGGAAGCGGCGAGGTTAGCGCCCGTAGAAGGGCTGCGCCTCACCGATCCGCGCGGCCGATCACATCCATCAGCTCGGTGATCTTGCGCCGCTGGTCGGCCTTGTCGCCGGACGAGATCGCATGCTCCACGCAATGCGCCACATGATCGCGCAGGACCTCCTCCTCGACGCGTCGCAACGCCGCGCGCGCGGCGGCGATCTGCGTCACCACGTCGATGCAATAGCGGTCGTCCTCGACCATGGCGGCCAACCCGCGGATCTGACCCTCGATCCGTTTGAGCCGTTTTAAACAGGATGTCTTGACCTCTTCCCTCATAGGTCTCATATACCCCCCTAGGGTATATAAATCAAGAGGCCGGGGATACCGGCCGGGAAGAGTCTCGTGGCACAGGCAGAGCACGACCATTCGCACGCGGATCACCACCATCATGGCGCGGCCGCGCATTCCTGCTGCGGCGGCAAGCACGATCACGACGCCGCGCCGGCCGAGGCGGCGTTCGCGATCGATCCGGTGTGCGGCATGAAGGTCAACCCGGCGACCGCCAAGCACCGCTTCAGCTACAAGGGCGAGGAGTATCTGTTCTGCAGCGGCCGCTGCCGCGAGTGCTTCGAGGCCGAGCCGGAGAAATTCCTGAAGCCGCGCGAGGTGGAGCCGCCGGCGCCCGCGGGCACGATCTACACCTGCCCGATGCATCCCGAGGTGCGTCAGGTCGGCCCCGGCTCCTGCCCGATCTGCGGCATGGCGCTCGAGCCCGAGCAGATCTCGCTCGACGACGGGCCGGATCCCGAATTGATCGACATGACGAGGCGGTTCTGGATCGCGCTGGCGCTGACGCTGCCCGTGTTCGTGCTCGAGATGGGCGGCCATCTCGGGCTGGGACATCTGGTGCCGCAGGACTGGTCGAACTGGATCTCCTTCGTGCTCGCGACGCCGGTCGTGCTGTGGGCCGGCGCGCCGTTCTTCGTGCGCGGCTGGCAGTCGCTGGTCACGCGCAATCTCAACATGTTCACGCTGATCGCGATGGGTGTCGGCGTCGCCTATGTCTATAGCGTGGTCGCCACGCTGGCGCCGCAGCTGTTCCCGCCCGCCTTCCGCGGCATGCATGGCGCGGTCGCGGTGTATTTCGAGGCGGCGGCCGTGATCACGGTGCTGGTGCTGCTCGGCCAGGTGCTGGAATTGCGCGCCCGCGCCCAGACCTCGGGCGCGATCCGCGCGCTGCTCGGCCTTGCGCCCAAGACCGCGCGGCGCATCACCGATCACGGCGACGAGGACATCGACATTGACGCGATCAAGGTCGGCGATCGCCTCCGCGTGCGCCCGGGCGAGAAGGTTCCGGTCGACGGCGTCGTCATCGAGGGCAACGCGGTGATCGACGAATCCATGGTGACGGGTGAATCGATGCCGGTCACGAAGGCCGAGGGTGAGAGCGTGATCGGCGGCACCGTCAACCGGAGCGGCGGCCTCGTGATGCGTGCCGAGAAGATCGGCCGCGACACCATGCTGTCGCGCATCGTCGACATGGTGGCGAAGGCGCAGCGCTCGCGCGCGCCGATCCAGCGGCTCGCCGATCGTGTCGCCGGCTGGTTCGTGCCGGCGGTGATCGCCACAGCCGTGCTCGCCTTCATCGCCTGGACAGTGTTCGGTCCGGAGCCGCGCCTCACCTTTGCGCTGGTCGCCGCCGTCACGGTGCTGATCATCGCCTGCCCCTGCGCGCTCGGGCTGGCAACGCCGATGTCGATCATGGTCGGCGCCGGCCGTGGCGCGCATTCCGGCATCCTGATCCGCGACGCGCAGGCACTGGAGCGGATGGAGGCGGTCGACACGCTGGTGATCGACAAGACCGGCACGCTGACCGAGGGCAAGCCGAAGGTCGTGCGGATCATTGCCGCCGAGGGGTTCGACGAGAGTGATCTGCTGCGCCTTGCCGCCGGCGTCGAGCAGGGCAGCGAGCATCCGCTGGCGCAGGCGATCATCTCGGCGGCGAAGGAGCGCAGGCTCGCTTCCGCCGCCGTGAGCAACTTCGCCTCGCCGTCCGGCAAGGGTGCGACCGGCACGGTCGAGGGCAGGCAGGTTGCACTCGGCAACGCCGTACTGATGGGCGACCTGAAGATCGCGACGGCAGCGCTCGACCAGGCCGCCGAGGCCGCGCGCCGGGACGGCGCCACTGCGATCTATGTCGCGGTCGATGGCCGCATCGCCGGCGCGATCGCGATTGCCGATCCGGTCAAGGCGTCGGCGGCCAACGCGCTGCAGGCGCTGCGCAGCGAGGGCCTGCGCATCGTGATGCTGACCGGCGACAATGAGACCACGGCGCGCGCGGTGGCGCGCACGCTTGGCATCGACGAAATCGAGGCCGGCGTCCTGCCCGAGCGCAAGAGCGAGGTCGTGCAGCGGCTGCGCGGCGAGGGCCGTGTCGTCGCGATGGCGGGCGACGGCGTCAATGATGCGCCGGCGCTGGCCGCCGCCGACGTCGGCATCGCGATGGGGGGCGGTACCGATGTCGCGATCGAGAGCGCCGGCATCACGCTGCTCACCGGAGACCTGATGGGCCTCGTCCGCGCGCGGCGATTGTCGGTCGGGACCATGCGCAACATCCGCCAGAACCTGGCGTTCGCCTTCGTCTACAACGCCGCCGGCGTGCCGATCGCGGCCGGCGTGCTGTATCCGCTGTTCGGCATCCTGCTGTCGCCGATCGTCGCCGCCGCGGCGATGGCGCTGTCGTCGGTCAGCGTGATCGGCAACGCGCTCCGGCTCGCCAGGGTGAAGCTCGATTGAGCATTCTTACCTCGCCCCGCTTGCGGGGAGAGGTCGGATCGCATCGTGAGATGCGATCCGGGTGAGGGGGATTCTCCGGGAGTCCGTCTCCCACCATATATGCGGAGACAGCCCCTCACCCCGACCCTCTCCCCGTAAGAACGGGGAGAGGGAGAAGAGGCCTCACGCCGGCAGCAGAAGCTGTGCGCGCCGCCCCATCTCCGCATCGAGCCAGGTCGCGAGATCCTCGCTCACCTCCACCATCGGCAGCCGCACCTCGGGGCTGTCGATCAGCCCCTGCCGCCACAGCCAGTGCTTGGCCGGCGCGGGGCTGGGCTCGGCGAACAACAGCCGGGTCAGGCCGACGACGCTCTGCCAGGCGGCCAGCGCCGCGTCGCGCTGGCCCTGCTGCAACAGCGTGCGGATCGAGGCGAAAATGTTTGTTTCCAGATGTGCGGACAGCAGGATCGCGCCGTCGGCGCCGTCGGAGAGCGCATCGAATGTCTGGGCATCCTCGCCGGTCAGCACGCGGAAGCCCGCCGGCCGCCGGCTGAGGAAGTCGATCGACTGCGCGCGGTCGGCGCAGCAATCCTTCATGCCGGCGATGTTCGGATGTTCGGCAAGCGTCAGCAGCGTCTCGTTGGTCAGGTTCACCGCCGTGCGATAGGGAATGTTGTAGAGCACGATGGGCCATGCGGCATGATCGGCGAGCGCGTTGAAGTGCTGCACCAGCCCGCGTTGCGAGGGGCGGGTGTAGTAGGGGCTCGCGATCAGATAGCCGTTGATCGGCCAGTCGGCGGTGTCATCCAGCACATGCTTCATCCGGGCGGTCGAGGCGCCGGAGAGCCCGAGAACGACCGGCAGATGGCGGGAGCTGGCACTGAGCTCGGCGAGCACGACGCTCACCAGCCCCTCGAGTTCATCGGTGCTGAGCGCCATGCCTTCACCGGAGGTTGCGCCGAGGATGAAGCCGTCGACAGGGCCGCCGGCGTAGTGCCGCACGAGGCGGCGCAGCGAGGTGACGTCGAGTTCGCCGTTACGGAACGGCGTGATCAGGGGCAGCCAGAGGCCCTGCAGTTGCTGGTGTAAGTCAGTCATGTTCCATCTCCTAAGAGGGCAAAGCCGGAGACGGGACCAACAAAAAACCCCGTCCAGGCGGCGGGGTTTCGGGATCGGTTTGAATGCGAAGGTGATCTTATCGCGCGCGATCTCGTGTCCCCGGGAGGGGACCTTTTTTCGACGACAGAGCGGCGCACGAAGTCGTGATCATGGGACAATGATGCTGCGCTGCGAGGTTGTTGTCAATGCACGCGCTGACCGAGGCGTGCGGCACGTCCCCGTGACGTGCAAACGAAAAAAAGCCGGGCTCGAGAGAGCCCGGCTTAAGGTATTGGCCACGTGAGGCCGACACAATCACCTTCCAAGAGGGATTACTGAACTTCCGCGCCACTGGAGGAGGGGGACATATGCGCGACGCGACCGCTCAGCGTGTAAGCAATATGATCCCCATCGGCGCCTTGCAGCAACTATCCAGGTCGCATGTCAGTCATGCGGAGATTCAGGGGCCTCTTGGGGCAGCGCGGCAAGCCCATAACCCAGTCCATAAAGGCGGCTTAATCAGGACGGCCAGCGCTGCGCCTTGCTGACCACGAAGTCGCGGAACACCTGCACACGGGCCACCGTCTTCAGCTCTTCCGGATAGACGAAGTAGGTGTCGAGCGCGATCGAGTCGGACTCGCCGAACAGCTGCACGAGGTTGTTCTGTTCGACCAGATAGTCCGGCAGCGCGGCGATGCCGAGGCCCTGCTGGCAGGCGCGCACGAGGCCCAGGATGTTGTTGACCTTGAAGTAGGGTTCGCGCGGACCGGAGCCGTTGCGGCCGGCATCGATCAGCCAGCTGCGGTTCTGCAGATGCGGCGGCACCTGCGAGTCGCCGAGCATGATGATGCGGTGCGAGTCGAGATCATCCAGCGTCCGCGGCGTACCGAAGCGCTTGATGTATTCCGGCGAGCAATAGGCGTGGAAGCCGATCGAGAACAGCTTGCGCTGGATCAGGTCCGGCTGGGTCGGCTTGCGGGTGCGGATCGCGACATCAGCCTCGCGCATCGACAGGTCGAGATCCTCGTCGGTGACGATCAGCGAAATCCGGATGTCCGGGTAGAGCGCAACGAACTCGTCGAGCCGCGGGATCAGCCAGTTGATGCCGAGCGCGGGCGGCGTCGTGATCTTGAGGTCGCCGCTCGGCCGCTCGCGGCTGTCGGTGAGCTTGGCGCGGGCCGCCTGCAACTGCATGAACACGTCATGCGCGGTGCGGAACAACAGGTCGCCCTGTTCGGTGAGGATCAGGCCGCGGGCATGGCGGTGAAACAGCGAAACCGAGAGCTCCTGCTCCAGCGCGCTGACCTGGCGCGAGACCGCCGATTGCGACAGGCCGAGCTGTTCGCCGGCATGCGTGAAGCTGCCAGCCTCAGCCGCTGCGTGAAAGACCTTCAGCTTGTCCCAATCCATATCTGTAAATCCGTCGCGAGATCGTGCCATGATTATTCCGCCGCTGCGCGATCGCTCGCGCGAAGAGCCAGGAAGCGTTCCGCCTCGAGCGCTGCCATGCAGCCGAGGCCGGCGGCGGTGACCGCCTGCCGGAAGGTTTCGTCCGCCACGTCGCCCGCGGCGAACAGGCCGGGCACCGAGGTCGCCGTGGAGTTCGGCGCCACCTCGACATAGCCCGACGATTTCAGCTTGATCTGGCCTTTGACGAGCTCGGTCGCCGGCGCATGGCCGATCGCGACGAAGACGCCGTCGGTCTTGAGGTCGGTCAGCGCGCCGGTCTTGACGTTCTTCAGCCGCACATGGGTGACCTTGCTCGGATTCTCCGAACCGCAGATCTCATCGATCGCGGAGTCCCACACCACCTTGATCTTGGGATGCTTGAACAGCCGCTCCTGCAGGATGCGCTCGGCGCGGAACTGGTTGCGGCGATGCACGATGGTGACCTTCGAGGCGTGGTTGGTCAGGTACAGCGCCTCCTCGACCGCGGTGTTGCCGCCGCCCACCACCACGACCTCCTTGCCGCGGTAGAAGAAGCCGTCGCAGGTCGCGCAGGCCGACACGCCGCCGCCCTGAAATTTCTCTTCCGAGGGAAGCCCGAGCCAGCGCGCCTGGGCGCCGGTGGCGAGGACGACGGTCTCGGCGAGATAGACGTCGCCGGAGTCGCAGGTCAGGCGGAACGGCCGCTGGCCGAGCTCCAGCTTGGTGACGAGGTCGGTGACGATCTTGGTGCCGACATGGGCTGCCTGCTTCTCCATCTGCTCCATCAGCCAGGGGCCCTGGATCACATCGGCGAAGCCGGGATAGTTTTCCACGTCGGTGGTGATGACGAGCTGCCCGCCCGGCTGAATGCCCTGGATCAGGATCGGTTCGAGCATCGCGCGCGCCGCGTAGATCGCTGCGGTGTAACCGGCGGGGCCGGACCCGATGATGACGACCTTGGCATGGGTAGGCGCGGGCATTGTGAGATCCCTCTCTTTTGGGGATTTTGATCAAGGACTTGTGCGGGAAGCGCCCCGGAAACGGTCACGGCGGCGCCAAAAGTGTCAAATCCAAGTCTAGGATATCTGGGAAGCTATGCAAGATTTGCAATCCATGGCAGCGATTTTTCCCCGGAACTGAAGGTCACATTCGCGAAATCGTGCGCTGCACGCGCAATAAAATTGCGCAAGGCGGGCTGGCTGCGCTATGAGAGTTGCCGGCAGACCTGCCAAGCCTTCCAAACCCCAGGGGAACTGTAGTCGCGTGTCGAAGAACCTTGACGAGATCGACCTCAAAATCCTCGCCGAGATCCAGGCTGATGGCCGAATCACCAATGTGGAACTGGCCAAACGCGTCGGTATCTCGCCGCCGCCCTGCCTGCGCAGGGTCCGGGCGCTGGAGGAGGAAGGCTACATCCAGGGATATCGCGGTCTGCTCGATCCGCGCCGCCTCGGCTACGACGTCACGGTGTTCGCCTCGGTGCATCTGTCGAGCCAGGCCGATGCCGATCTCCGCGCCTTCGAGAATTTCGTGCGCGCCGAGCCGTTGGTGCGGGAATGCTGGATGTTGTCGGGCGAGGTTGATTTCATCCTCAAATGCGTCGCCCCCGACATGGCGACGTTCCAGGATTTCGTCACGCACCTGACGGCCGCGCCGCATGTGCGCAACGTCAGGACGTCGCTCGTGCTGCACAACTCGAAGTACGAAGCGGCGGTGCCGCTGGGACTGAAGGCGGCGGGTTAGCGCCGTGGCGCGTCATTTCGAGGCGATGCGTTGGCTGGAGCGGAGAGTCTACTCAATTTCGGGCTGTCATCATCGAACCGTTTGCCTCGAATAGTTCAACAGCCCCGGACGGTGAAGTCGCGACGTTGAACTCGAGCGGGCCGCAAGTAATCACGCAATAGTCGTAGACCGAGCGCCGGTCGTTTCCCATCAAGAACTGATAGTGCATCTGCATAAAGTTGAATCGATGACGCCTGAAGCGGATCGGATCCACCATTGAATGTATTTGGACGCGCCGAATCTTTGGGCGCCCTTCTGAATGGTCTCGACCGATACGTTTCAGCGTGACGGGGTCGAAGCGATAGAAACTGATTGCGTCATCTCGTGCCTGGTATTCGACCCAGCCGATGGCAGGCGTTCCAGCTACAAGTTGTGCCGCTTCCCGTATTTGGTGGCCCATCGGATGCAACGAGAATTTGGGAATAGTGGCGCCTATAGTGAGAATGCACAACTTCGGTCCTCGCGTTTCAAGCAGAGGATCCAAGTTTAGCGCGCGCGCGACCGCCGCTATCGAGAGCGCAGCGCCGAGGGAATGGCCAACAATCAGAATTTCATCAACGTCTGCGGCCCGAGCTTTTCTTGATATCACGGCCGCAAAATCGTTGAGTCGTTCATCAACTTCGCTTCTTCGCCCGTAAAGAAACTGGTGGGAAAAAATAGCGTCGTCGAGAATGTGATTTATCCGACGCTTGGGTCCAATCCAGAGCACCGCGCTGATGAAGATGGCAAGTGATAGAAAAATGCCAAGCAGCAACTGCTCTACCCAGAATGTAGCGGGTATCGGCCTGACCACCAGATAGGATAGCCCAGCGCTGCAAAGTGCAATCAACAGCAAACAGCAATATGGAAAGAGGAAGAAGAGAGCATATTTCCAGCTTGCGATCGCATATCTGAATACTGTTCCGGTCAAGATGAAGTCGAATAGCGCGACCGTGGACTGAACCAGCCGAGGTACCAGCCCGACTCCGGAATCGCGCCGGATGAGATCGTCCCAGCGGAGCATCTCGAAGGTGATGCAGGTTTTCCAGTTCGGTCCCCATGCTTCCAGGTTGCATGAAGCATTGATTGCAGATGCGTTCGAGATTTCCGACAGCCGTGAAGAAGCTCCCCAAATCTTTTCGAAGCTCGACAGCGAGCGGCGCAAGCGTTCAACCTGCTCTTCTGGAGTGATTGGATCGTAACCACCAATGTGGAAGACGTGCCGTCGTTGAATCATCCAGCAACTCGAATCTGCAAACGGATCGATAGTTTACTGGGAAATCTTACGACGCTGATCCTGAAATCCCAGGTGAACTTGACATGGATCATGCGGATCTCAGCCTACGAATTTACCACTCGATCTGCCTGGTGCACCCATGGAGATTGGCCTTGACTGAAAAAAATGCGGCTGACGGCTCCAGAATGATAGCCAAGTGACCGCCGGGTGGCGACGAACGGTCGTCGCTTGATCGCTTCTTTCGGTGTGGCAAATCCGTGACAGCCAGCCAATTGGCGTGCCGCAACACGTTTCCAGCAATGGTTCTTAATTGTCCGATTCCAAAGTCTGATCTAATGCCGCTGGACTTGAGGTTGGCGAGGAATCCAGAAATGGAGAGATTGCGTTACAGCGCGGCGCTGGTATGCGCCGTCTTGGCGGTTCTTTTTGCGAGCAGCTTGCATTTGAACGGCGCGGCTCAGGCGAGTCCCGCAATAACCGTTGCAATGAGATCGACCGGTTCGCCCGCTCGACTGCATTCTTCCACGGCGCACGTCTATTTGTTCCGCGGATTATTGAACGTCTTTTCCTTGGGCATGGACGGCCTTGCCGCCCAGCTGCGAGCGGCTGGCATCGCCGCGGCTGTCGCCAATCACACCCAGTGGCAAAGCGTTGCCGACGACATCGTCGCAAAATATCGAGCGGGCCAGCGTGGGCCTATCATACTGGTCGGGCACTCTCTTGGTGCGGATGCCGTGATGTCGATGGCGGAGTACCTTGGCCAAATGGGAGTGCCGGTCGCCTTGGTTGTGCCATTCGACGGAACATCGCCTCACGTGGCGACGGCGAATGTCGCGCGGGTTCTGAATTTGTACAAGAATGAAGGCGTCCGAATAAGCCGCGGCCCCGGCTTCCGTGGCGAGCTTACAAACTTTTATGTTCGTGATGCAAACGTCAGTCACTTCAACATCGACAAAAGCGCGGTGTTGCATAGCATGGTCATACGAAAGATCAGGGCGATCGGATCCGCCCGCCCGCGGCAACACCAGAGTCCTTCGAACCTGGTTTTGCCTGCAACCGGAGCTTCCTCCAATTCCTAGCATGACGTCCAAAAGGCAGTTTGAAGGCGCTGTTCGACGCAATGAGCGGGGCCGGACGTCGCACCTCTGCTGAAGCCCGGTGTCGGTGTATATTTTTCTTTAGGCTTCAGCCGGTGAGGCAACTGGTGATGACGTTCAGGAAAGTCTCGATTGCCATAGCCATGTGTATCCTGGCGATCGTGTGCGCCGCCTTCACAAAGCCGATTCATATCGTGGCGGTCGGCGCAAGCAACACGCAAGGCTGGTACGTCGGGAAGCAGGGCGCTTACCCAGCCAAGTTAGAGGTCCTGCTGAGAGAGAAGGGCGTCAGTGCGAACGTCATCAATGCCGGCGTTCCCTTCGATACCACGGCCGGCATGCTCAAGCGCATTGATAGCGACGTGCCAAGGGGAACCGACATCGTCATCCTGCAGCCCGGGGGCAATGACAGGCGTTTCCTTGTTACGAAAGAGCAGCGGGCGGCCAATATCGCGGCGATGGAGCGGCGATTGCGTGATCGCGCCATCAAAGTGATCGTGTATGACGAAGAAATTCCTCCACAGTATTACGCTTTCGACTTCATCCATCTCACGGCTGGCGGCCATGCTTTCATAGCGTCGCGGTTACTCCCGCGCGTGTTGGCGATGATAGACCGGAGAGCCATCGTGGCTTCGCCGCAGGCGAGATAGAAAGAGCTGACACGATCACTGCCGCCCACCGCGTTGGGTCAACCGTGCCAAAAGAGCGAACCCGGCAACGCGTCCGCCTTGGATTCTACCTGTCGCACGGTCAACTTATCGGTGGAAACGACCTGCAAGCCCTGTATGATTGCTTCATGTTGGTCGGCAGATCTGTTTCGGTCAAATCTCAGACGCTCGCTAAGGACGGCGCCGTTTCGATGGCCGGCAAGGATGGCGCGCCAGCGAAACGAGCCCTTGGCCCACGATGACGCCTGGCATTGCCAAGTTCGTGTTCGTGATGATGGCGGTTGGTTGGTATCTGATCCGCTACCGATACGCGCGTCGTGCTCGCCGTGAAAAGGTCGTGCGGAGCGTCCGCGGTGCTCGCGAGAACACCCTGCTGCTGATATCGCTCACGGGTCTTGGCATTGTGCCGTTCATCTATGTGGCAACGGCCATACCTCATTTCGCATCGTACGACTTCCAGCCAGCTCAAGCCTGGCTGGGCGTTGTCGTGGCGATCGCAGCGCTGGTCATGTTCCGGCTAACCCATCGCGCTCTCGGTCGAAACTGGTCGTTAAGCCTCGACGTGCGGGAAAACCATCGCCTGATCACAGACGGGATCTATCGAAAGATTCGGCACCCCATGTATTCCGCATTCTGGCTTTGGGCTTTCGCTCAGGCATTGCTGTTGCCGAATTTGGTAGCCGGTTTCGCTGGATTGATCGGATTTGGGACATTGTTTTTCGGCCGTGTTGCCAGGGAAGAGCAGATGATGCTGGAAACGTTCGGCGACGAGTATCGGGAGTATATGGCCCGGACCGGGCGCATTATGCCGAGGTTGTTCTAAGCCGGCTGTACCAGGTCGGATCTTGCCCGAATCTGCATTCAGATACCGAGGCCAAGCAATCGTCCGTGTCGATTTTGCCACATCCGGCAAAGAAACGACCGCACGACCACAACCTTCGGCACAGCGTTAATTACACCGCACCCGTCAGAGGGTATCGTGTTCAGACTCAAGCCTTCCATCTCGGAGATGACGATGCTGAAGTTTCTGGTTGCTGGAGTTGCAACATTTGGTTTCGTGGCTGCTGCCAGTGCAGCCGACCTCCCTCGTCCGCAGCCGGTCGCTGTACAGGCTCCGATTGGTAAGGCGCCAATCGGCAAGTACCCGGTCGGCAAGTACCCGGTCGGCAAGTACCCGGTCGGCAAGTACCCGGTCGGCAAGTCCCCGGTCGGCAAGTACCCGGTCGGCAAGGCTCCGGCCCCGATCGTAACCAAGGGTTAATCCGAGGATCGCCCGGGCAGCGCATTCCTGCAGTTTTTGCGGACGGCGCTGTCTGGGGGATGTCTTGCCCTTGTGAGGGTCTGAAGGTGCCAAAATCGAAGCGGACACAGATCGGCCTGCGGCTGCTTGCCGGAATCAGTGTCGTTGCGGCTTCCGTGACTTTGGAGGTCGGCATCAGTCATGCGCAGCAATTGGCAGCGCAAACGGATCAAGCCCCGCTACAGCAGGAAAAGCCGCGCAAGCCGTCGTCAAGGTCGGTCGTGGCGGCGGCCGTTGCTGGACCGGGTGCTTCCGTTTCTGGAGCAGACGCGAAACCGGTTCGAAGGTCTGCGGCCAAGGGGCCGTATTACGTGGACTTTCGTGCCCGAACCGCGGCCTCTTACGGGCATGCGTTCGTTTGGTACGGCAAGACAAGCCAGAAGATGGTCGACGTCGCCGGGCTGCACCCGGCGGGCGACGTTCTGCCTTATATGCTGGGACATCTGACCTGGGTGCCCTCTGAGACGGGGGCAAGTTACGGCGACCTTGACGTGCAGTATTTGTTGGCCAGCTATCGCGTGTACTTAAGTGAGGCCGACGCGAAGAAGGTCTTTGCGTATATCAAGCATCTTCAGGCGACCTCACCCCTCTGGAACGCAGAAACGACCAATTGCACGGCTTTTATTGGTCGCATAGCCAGCTTCATGGGCTTGAAGACGCCATTCCATTTGCAGAAGCCTGAGGACTACGTAAACCAGTTGAGAGACATGAACGACGGGCGCCAGACGGTGCAACTCGCTTCCGATCGTTAGCTTTCTCGCCAAGGACGATCAGGCGCTGTCTGGGCCGGTTGGAAGATCGGGCCCTGCCGATCTTGCAACGCTCCTCGGGTTGCTCCCATCGCTCTTGGACAGCCTCCTCAGGCTCTCTTGGCTTTATTCCTTCATTGTTCGACGGGATTGCCGCTGTCGGTCGTATGGCGCCGCCGCGAAGAATCCGTCCCGGCTGAGCGGGACGGATCTCAGCGTTGTCACTTCCTGCCCATCGCGGCGTCGACGCTGATCGGACCCGGGCCCGAGGTCGCGAGGTAGAGGCAGGCGAAGCAGAACAGGATCGCCGCGGTGCCGTTGTTGAGCAGCGGCAGGAACTGCGGCTCGGCCGGGTTCTTGAACATGTGGCCGAGGAAGTAGGCGAACGCCATCTCGCCCGACAGGATGAACGCGACCAGCCGCGAGAACAGGCCGATCATCAAGAGCGCGCCGAGCACCAGTTCGAGCCAGCCCGCAGCCTGGATCAATGGCGGGATATTGGCGAAGTACGCGACCACGGGAAACTTGAAGATCTTGGCGACGCCGTACTGAAACAGCAGCAGCCCGGTGATGAACCGGAACAGGCTCAGCACCGTCGGTTGCCATTTGGAGAACATCTGGTCCATTGTCATTTACCCCCTGTTTGACACGCTGGAACGTGGCACGAAGCGGAAGCGCACGGTGTCCGCCACCAGAGTGTGATGTCAACACCTTGCATCTGGAATCATTCCTCGCGTGATCGAAACCGCGAGCGCGACAGGGTGACGCGCAGCGACACCTATTGCGGCGCAATCATCAGTCTAATTCCAGTCCCCGACATGATTATACTTCATAAACATGTCGCGGCCTCCCTAGTATGGCGCGCGCCGGCTCTCCACTCACATTGCTGTCAGACGGGCATAAAAACGCGCGCACAAAAAAAGCCGCGTGCAATACGCGGCCTTTTTGCACCAGTCACTTGAGAGTAACTATCGCCACTCGACCTTGGTGATCTCGTAGGCCTTGGCGCCACCCGGCGCCATTACTTCGACGGTGGCGCCCTTCTTCTTGCCGATCAGCGCGCGCGCGAGCGGCGAGGTGATGGAGATGCGGCCCTTCTTGGCGTCGGCCTCGACCTCGCCGACGAGTTGCCACACCGCTTTCTTCTCGGTGTCCTCATCGATCAGCGTCACGGTCGCACCGAACTTGATGGTGTCGCCTGACAGTTTCGAAATGTCGATGATGTCGGCGCGCGCGAGCTTGTCCTCGAGCTCGGCGATGCGGCCCTCGTTGTGCGACTGCTCTTCCTTCGCGGCGTGATACTCGGCGTTCTCGGAGAGATCGCCGTGCGAGCGCGCCTCCGCGATGTGTTCGATGATGCGCGGACGATCCACCGATTGGCGATGCTTCAACTCGTCCGTCAGCGCGGCGTATCCACCCGCGGTCATCGGAACCTTATCCATCATCTTGGTCCTTCATCGTGCGCACCCGGCGGCGTGCACGAATATCCAGTTCAGCTAACGCAGGAATCAGGGCGCCAACGCGCCCGGAAGCCCAGTGATATTCGGCCCCGCTAAGGGCCGTGACAACATCCAATCGCGCGGTGAGTTCCAGCCATTCGGCTAATTGACCGCGTCAAGCCTTCAGCCCGGGCAGCGGTCAGCTTTCGGAAAAGTAACTCTGAAGCGTGCGGACCTCAAGGTCCCCGTCCCGATAGGCCCGGATCCCCCGTGCGGCCGCCACCGCGCCTGAAAGAGTGGTGTAATATGGCACTTTATGCAAGAGGGCAGCCCGCCGCAGCGAACGGCTGTCGGCCAGCGCCTGCGGACCTTCGGTGGTATTGAAGACCAGCTGGACGTCGCCATTGGTGATGGCGTCGACGATGTGCGGCCGGCCCTCGAGCACCTTGTTCACCTTTTCCGTCGGCACGCCGTTGTCGCTGAGGTAGCGCTGCGTGCCCGAGGTTGCCATCACCTTGAAGCCGAGCGAGTGCAGCAGCCGCACCGCATCCGCGATCCGCATCTTGTCGTCGCCACGCACAGAAACAAACACCGTGCCCTGCCGCGGCACGCGCGTGCCGCCGCCGAGCTGGCTCTTTGCGAATGCGACCTCGAAGGAGCGGTCGATGCCCATCACCTCGCCGGTCGAGCGCATCTCCGGTCCGAGCACGGTGTCGACGCCGGGGAAGCGCGCGAACGGGAACACCGATTCCTTCACGCCGACATGGCCGAGCTCCTTCTTCTTCAGCTTGAAGTCGGCGAGCTTTTCGCCGGCCATGATCCGCGCCGCGATCTTGGCGACCGGCATGCCGATCACCTTGGCGACGAACGGCACCGTGCGGGATGCGCGCGGGTTGACCTCGAGCACGTAGATCTCGCCGTCCTTGATGGCGTATTGCACGTTCATCAGGCCGACTACGTCGAGGCCCAGCGCGAGCTCGCGGGTCTGCCGCTCCAGCTCCTCGATGGTCTTCGCATCGAGCGAATGCGGCGGCAGCGAGCAGGCGGAATCGCCGGAGTGAATGCCGGCTTCCTCAATGTGCTCCATGATGCCGACGATGAAGGTGTCCTTGCCGTCGGAGAGGCAGTCGACGTCGACTTCGGTCGCGTCCGACAGATAGCGGTCGAACAGCAGCGGGTTCTTGCCGAGCACGGTGTTGATCTGCCCGGTCTTGTCGTTCGGGTAGCGCGCCTTGACGTCGGCGGGCACCAGCTCAGGCAGCGTTCCCAGCAGGTAGTCGTTGAGCTGGGTCTCCTCGCGGATGATCTGCATCGCGCGGCCGCCGAGCACGTAGGACGGACGCACCACCAGCGGCAGGTCGAGATCGGCGGCCACCAGGCGGGCCTGCTCGACCGAATAGGCGATGCCATTCTTCGGCTGCTTGAGGCGCAGCTTGTCGAGCACGCGCTTGAAGCGGTCGCGGTCCTCGGCGAGGTCGATCGCGTCAGGCGAGGTGCCGAGGATCGGCACTTCGGCGGCTTCCAGCGCACGGGCAAGCTTCAGCGGGGTCTGGCCGCCGAACTGCACGATCACGCCGTGCAGCGTGCCGTTCTTGCGCTCGGTCGCGATGATCTCCAGCACGTCTTCCCCGGTGAGCGGCTCGAAATAGAGCCGATTGGCGGTGTCGTAGTCGGTCGACACCGTCTCCGGATTGCAGTTGACCATGATGGTCTCGTAGCCGGCGTCCTCGAGCGCGAAGCAGGCGTGGCAGCAGCAATAGTCGAACTCGATGCCCTGGCCGATGCGGTTCGGCCCGCCGCCGAGAATGATCACCTTCTTGCGGTCCGACGGCGCGCTCTCGTCGGCAAGCTCGCCCGCGAACGGCCGCTCATAGGTCGAATACATGTAGGCGGTCGGCGAAGCGAACTCCGCCGCGCAGGTGTCGATGCGCTTGAACACCGGGCGCACCCCGAGCGCGTGGCGCTTGGCGGTGACGTCGGCTTCGGTGCTTTGCGTGAGCACGGCGAGCCGCGCATCGGAAAAGCCCATCGCCTTCAGCATCCGCATCGCGAACGCGTTCGCCGGCAGGCCGTTGCGGCGGACCTTGTCCTCCATCTCGACGATGGCGCGCATCTCCGCGAGGAACCAGGGGTCGATCTTGCAGGAGTTGAAGATCTCCTCGTCGGTCCAGCCGAGCCGCATCGCCTGCGCGACCTGCAGGATGCGGTTCGGCGTCGGCGTGCCCAGCGCCGCGCGGATCGCGTTCTTGTCGTCGCCGCGGCCGAGCCCCTCGATCTCGATTTCGTCGAGGCCGGTCAGGCCGGTCTCGAGCCCGCGCAGGGCCTTCTGCAGGCTTTCCTGGAAGGTGCGGCCGATCGCCATCACCTCGCCGACCGACTTCATCGAGGTGGTCAGCGTGGAGGAGGCGCCGGGGAATTTCTCGAACGCAAAGCGCGGAATTTTTGTGACGACGTAATCGATGGTCGGCTCGAACGACGCGGGGGTGGCGCCGCCGGTGATGTCGTTGGCGATTTCGTCGAGCGTGTAGCCGACCGCGAGCTTGGCCGCGACCTTGGCGATCGGGAAGCCGGTGGCTTTCGAAGCCAGCGCCGACGAGCGCGACACGCGCGGATTCATCTCGATCACGACCATCCGGCCGTCGACGGGGTTGATGCCAAACTGCACGTTGGAACCGCCGGTCTCGACCCCGATCTCGCGCAGCACCGCCAGCGAGGCGTCGCGCATGACCTGGTATTCCTTGTCGGTCAACGTCAGGGCCGGCGCGATGGTGATGGAATCGCCGGTATGCACGCCCATCGGATCGAGATTCTCGATCGAGCAGATGATGATGCAATTGTCCTTTTTATCGCGCACCACCTCCATCTCGTACTCTTTCCAGCCGAGCACGCTTTCCTCGATCAGCACCTCGTTGGTCGGCGAGGCGTCGAGCCCGCGCTCGATGATGTCGAGGAACTCTTCCTTGTTGTAGGCAATGCCGCCGCCGGTGCCGCCCATCGTGAAAGAGGGCCGGATGATCGCGGGCAAACCGATCTCCGACAGCGCCATCAGCGCCTCGCCGAACGCGTGCTCCTGGTAGCGTTTGCGGCGGTCGTTCTCGCCAAGCGTCCACTGTCGCTCGAGTTCTTCCAGCGCCGCGCCGGACAGTTTCTCCCGCTCGGCGTGGTATTTGTCGCGGTAGGACTTCTTCAGCGCCGAGGCGTTGGCGAGCCGCGATTTTGGCGTCTCCAGCCCGATCTTGGTCATGGCCTCGCGGAACAGCTGGCGGTCCTCGGCCTTGTCGATCGCATCGGCGGTTGCGCCGATCATCTCGACGTCGAATTTTTCAAGCGTGCCCTGGCGCCGCAGGCTCAGCGCACAGTTCAATGCGGTCTGGCCGCCCATGGTCGGCAGCAGCGCGAAGCCGCCGGGAATGACGTGGCGTTCCTTTTCGATGATCTTGCCGACGATTTCGGGCGTGATCGGTTCGATATAGGTGGCGTCCGCCAGTTCCGGATCGGTCATGATGGTGGCCGGATTGGAATTGACGAGGACGACGCGGTAACCCTCCTCCTTCAGAGCCTTCACCGCCTGCGTGCCGGAGTAGTCGAATTCGCAGGCCTGGCCGATCACGATGGGACCGGCGCCGATGATCAGGATGGTGGAGATGTCGGTTCTTTTGGGCATCAGCTCTCGCGGACTGGATTTTGGGCACAAAAAAAGGGCGCGCTGGTCGCGCGTCCCTCGGGCCATGCGCTACATCTTGTAGCGCAGGAAGCGCGATCCCTCGCGCGCGGGTGGTCTTTAGACCAGTTTCCGCACCCGCGAAACCCCCAAAAACGCCCAATCAACCGCGATTCTGGGGGAAATTCCTCATTGGAGGGGTGGCCGGATCGGGGAGGGCGAGGGGCTTGCTGAGGCCCGGCTTCGCCCTGCGGGCTACGCCGCGGCAGCCTTCGCTAAAGGAGGCTTGCCGAGCCGAAGCTGCGTCAGCAGCGAAGGCTGGAGGCCCGGCCTGGATTTGAACCAGGATAAACAGTGTTGCACCACTGCCGCGTCGACGCTTCCGCCACCGGGCCGAGTGGATCATTGCCGATTATTTCAGGGTCGGCCACGTTTACCTTTGGTTAAGGTTAATATTTGGTGCAACCCCTGATCAGTGATGCGCCACGAACGTCATTCGCCACGGATTGTGTCCGATGTTGCGCGGCGCGCGCGTTGCGCTGAACCCCGCGGCGCCGAGCTTCGCGACCATCTCGTCCTCGCGGTAGCGCTGCAGCCCGATCTTGGTGCGCAACTGCCGGTAATCGGACAGGGCGGTTGAGGCCAGTCCGATCAAGGCATCGCGCAGGAAGCCGTGGGTCGCCGCAAAGCGCAGCAGCGCCACGACGTCCCTGGGCATGCCGACCTCAGGCCGCAGGATGTCGCCGAGCACGAAGCGGCCCGTCGGTTTCAGCAGGCGGTGGATCACGTCGAATGCGTTGTCGAGCTCCTGCGGCGTCATGTATTGCGCCACCGAGTTCATCACCACGAGGTCGATCGAATCCGCCTCCATGTTCTTCAGATCATCGAGCGAGCGAACGCGGATCCTGGTGTCGTGCGCGAAACGCGCGACCAGGCGCCCGCGGACGCCGGGCGCCGGCTCCGCCAGATAGAGCCGGGCGCAGGCATTGGCGACCTTGGTGGCCGACAGCGCTTCGCCGCAGGCATAGTCCAGCACCACCGCATCGGGTGAGGTGATGTAGCCGACGATGTCGTTTGCGATGACCTGGAAATGCAGGTCGCGGTGCAGTCGGCTTGCATAGATCGTATGCGTGGAATCGTAATAATCGATCCATTCATCCATCGCGTTTGGTATCCGGCAGAACGGGTTCCTGGCCCCAGGAACGGGTGGGCTGATGATGCGTTAGCGGTCCGGCGGCCAATGTTCAATGCGCCGAAGTAAGGGGTTCCTAACAGGAGGGTCCAACGTGAGCAAAGCCAAGACCGACAAGATCTCTCCCGATCTCGACACGCCGAGCGACCTGCCGCAGGCTGCGGTGGACACCATCTCGGCCTCGCTCAATACGCTGCTGGCCGACGCCTTCGCGCTTTACCTCAAGACCAAGAATTTCCACTGGCACGTCAGCGGCCGGCATTTCCATGATTACCATCTGTTGCTGGACGAGCAGTCGGATGCGATCTTCGCCACCACCGACCAGCTCGCCGAGCGGGTCCGCAAGCTCGGCGGTGCGACGCTGAAGTCGATCGGCGAGATCGCCAGGCATCAGACCATCAAGGACAATGACGAGGCCTATGTCCCGCCGCGCGAGATGCTGCGCGAGTTGATGGAGGACAACAAGCATATGGCGGCTGCGATGCGCAAGGCGCACAAGATCGCCGACGACCACGAGGATTCCGGCACCGCGGGCCTGCTCGAAACCTTCATCGACGAAACCGAGCGGCGCACCTGGTTCCTGTTCGAGGCAAGCCGCCAGGAAGGCAGCAACGCGGCGTAGAATTCACCCTCTCCCCCTGTGGGAGAGGGTGGCGCAATCGAGCGGAGCGAGATGAAACCGGGTGAGGGGTTCTCTCCGCGGAGATAGACCCCTCATCCGGCTCGCATCTATCGATGCGAGCCACCTTCTCCCACAAGGGGGGAAGGGAAGAGGGTACGCAGCTCTCGTTGAAGCGTCACCGCTTCCACAGCCTCACCAGCGGTCCATCCTTGCCCATCACCGGATCGGTCGCGGGGATCGCGACCTGCGGGATCGTCGTCAACGCCTTGGCGTGGCTCTCCGGCGTCGGCCGTTGCAGATCCATCGGCGGGCCCGGCGGATAGGCGCCGACCACGCTGAAATCGTCGCTCGAGGCCAGGCAATGATGCCCGGTGCCGGCCGGCAGGATCGCGACGTCGCCGGCTGTGATCTCCAGCGCTCGGCCGTGCGCGCCGCCGAATTGCACGCGCGCGCTGCCGCGGGCGACGCCGAGCGCCTCGTGCACCGTGGCGTGATAATGCGTGAAGTCGTAGACGCCGTTGCGCCACATCGCGCCCCAGCCATTGCCACCGAACAGCTGCTCGATCGTGGCCTCGGGATTTTTGCTGACGTCGACCGCGCCCCTGTAGACCAGGAACGGCATCGGATTGTTCGGCACCAGCCCGTCGTCCTGAAAGACAAGGGCGAGGGGGTCAGCATCGGACCTGACGACCGGCATGGTGGCGCTCCTTTGACGGGCCGCAGTCTCCGGACAAACCAAGCCGTCGGTCCGGAAACCGTTCCCGCTAGATTTTGAACTTCAGCACCTCGTCCCTGAATCTGAGCCCGTGCCCGGGCCGTTCCGGCGCCGTGATCATGCCGTTGGCAATCTCCGGCGGATCAACCCAGAGGTCGTCGATCAGCGCCATGTTCTCGCACCAGATGCCGTTCGGAATCGAAGCCAGCAGGTGCACATTGAGTTCGGGAAACAGATGCGGCGCGATGGTGATGCCGAAGGTGTCCGCGAGCGCTGCGATCTTGCGCAGGTCGGTCATGCCGCCGCGCATCGGATCGGGCTGCAGGATCGGCAGGCAGGGATTGAGGAAGAACGGCCGCAGATCGTAGCGCGTGAAATGGGTCTCGCCACCGACGACGCGCATGTCGAGCGCCGCCGCGATACGCTGATAGCCGGCGAAATCGTCCGCCGGCACCGGCTCCTCGAGCCAGTAGATATCGTATTTCTCGAACTTGCGTCCCATCTCGATGGCGACATCGGCGCTCCAGCCCATGTTGACATCGATCATGATGTCGATGTCGGGCCCGAGCGCCTCGCGCATGCGGCGCACATTGTCGAGGTCTTGCGCGGGCGTGTGAACATGGGCGACCTGCATCTTGATCGCCTTGTAGCCCTGCTTCACGAAATGCAGCGCCTTCTCGATCATGCCGTCGCCGCCCGCGCCTCGGAAGCAGCCGGAGCCATAGATCGGGATTTCGGAGCGATAATGCCCCCACAGCCGGTGCAGCGGCAGGCCGGCGCGTTTCCCCACCGCATCCCACAGCGCGATGTCGAGCGCCGACATCGCCATCGCGGCGATGCCGCCGCGGCCATAGGTCATCGTCGCCGTCCACAGATCGCGCCAGATCGCCTCGATCGCGGTGGCGTCCTTGCCCTTCACGCGCGGGATGATGCACTCGTCCAGACAGGCCGCGATCGACTTCATCGCCGGGCGGAACACGAACAGATAGCCCATGCCGGTGATGCCGCCCGCGGTCTCGACCTCGCAGATCAGGATGTCGCGCGTCTCACCCAGCGCTGCGCCCTTCAGCCAGCGATCATCGGCCCAGGGCAGCCGCAGCATCGTGACACGGATGTCGCGGATGGTCATGTCTGAGTTGGCTGACATCATCGGGCGTTTCCCTTTCTGGCCGGATCAGGTTTGCCTGATCTCGGAGACGGAAACTCAATCACAGAACGCCGGCGCCAATCCAGCGCTGTTCGTCATGCCTCCAATGCGCCAAGACCTTACGCCGAGACCTTACGCTAAGACGCGATTGCCTTCAGCCATTCCTGGGAAGTTCGAACACCAGGCAGGTTGCCGTGGCATGTGCGATCAGCTTGCCCCTGTCGCCGGTGATGCGCGCTTCAGCGGTTGCGACGCGACGGCCGGCATTGAGCACCTGGCCCTCGGTGCGGATCGTCCCGGTGTCCTGGCTCATGCCGCGGACAAAGGAGATCTTGAACTCCAGCGTGGTGTAGCCAAAACCCTTCGGCAGGGTGGTCTGCACCGCGAGCCCCATCGCGGAATCCAGCAGGATCGCGGCGTAGCCTCCATGCACCGAGCCGATCGGGTTGTAGTGGCGCAGGCCCGGCACGCTGTGGATCACGACATGGCCGGTCTCGGCGGTGCAGTCGAACGGGGCGACGTTCTCCATGATCGGCGGCTCCGGCAGGGTGCGGGCGAAGATGCCGCGCACGAAGTCGAGCCCGGACATCGACGCCATCACATCCAGCGACGAGACACCGTATTCGGGCTTCGGGGCGGCGCTGTCGGTCATGTCGGCATTTCCCGTGATTTGATGCGAAGGCGCGTTGCTCGTCGGTGCTCGGAGCACATGACAGTCCGTCATGCCCGGACTTGATCCGGGCATCCATCTTTCTTCAAGGGATGGATTGCCGGGTCCCGTCTACGCCAAGGCTTCGACGAGGCCAATCGCGCGAGGCGCGCCGAAGCCTAGGCGAAGGCGGCAAGCCCGGCAATGACAGGTCGCGTCTAAGCCGCGGGCTTGTTCTGCCGCATCAGATCGGCAAAACGCTGGAACAGATAGTGCGAATCGCGCGGGCCGGGCGAGGCCTCGGGGTGGTACTGCACCGAGAACACCGGCTTGCCGTCGAGCGCGATGCCGCAATTGGAGCCGTCGAACAGCGAGATATGGGTCTGGGTCGTGCCCTTCGGGAGCGTCGCCTGGTCCACCGCGAAGCCGTGGTTCATTGAGGTGATCTCGACCTTGCCGGTGGTCTCGTCCTTGACCGGGTGGTTGGCGCCATGATGGCCCTGATGCATCTTCATGGTCTTGGCGCCGACGGCGAGGCCGAGCATCTGGTGGCCGAGGCAGATGCCGAAGGTCGGTGTGCCCGAATTGATCACTTTCTGGATCACCGGCACCGCATATTTGCCGGTCGCGGCCGGATCGCCGGGGCCGTTCGACAGGAACACGCCGTCCGGCTTCATCGCCAGGATGTCCTCGGCCGTCGTCGTCGCCGGCACCACGGTCACCTTGCAGCCGACGCCGGCGAGCAGACGCAGGATGTTGCGCTTGATGCCGTAGTCGATCGCGACCACGTTGAATTCCGGAGCGGTCTGCTGGCCGAAGCCTTTACCCCACGCCCAGGGCGTTTCATCCCATGTGAAGCGCTGGCCGGAGGTGACCATCGGCACCAGGTCCATGCCCTCGAGGCCAGGCCATTCGCGCGCCTCTTCCTTCAGGCCGTGCAGGTCGAATTCGCCGCTCCTGGCATGCGCGATCACGGCGTTGGGCATGCCCTTGGAGCGGATCAGCGCGGTCAGCGCGCGGGTGTCGATGCCGGAGAGGCCGATGATGCCGCGGGCCTTCAACCACTGGTCGAGGTGGCGGGTGGCGCGGTAGTTCGAAGGATCCGTGATCGCCGAGCGCAGGATCACGCCGCGCGCACCCGGCGTCGCGGCCATGTTCACCGTCTCGATATCTTCCTCGTTGGTACCGACATTGCCGATATGCGGGAAGGTGAAGGTGATAATCTGGCCGGCATAGGACGGATCGGTGAGGATCTCCTCATAGCCGGTCATTGCGGTGTTGAAGCAGACCTCGCCAACGGCGTGGCCTTCCGCGCCGAGGCCAAAACCTTCCAGCACGGTGCCATCGGCGAGCACAAGGAGCGCGGTCGGTTTATGGTCCGGCCAGGCGGGAGCGTTTTCAGGGGTTGTCATGAGCCCTTTAAATAGAGGCCGCACCCTGCGGCGTCAAAGCGAAACGGCGCGGATTCACACGGCAATCCCGGTCGATTTGACAGGCCGGAACGGCCTTTTAATCTAAAGTTCCCTGAAGCGGCCATTTGCTTGCCGAAAATGACCCGGACCGGAGCCCCGCATGGACAACACGATGCCGATCCTGCTCGTCCCGGGCCTCATCTGCTCGCCCCGGATTTTTGCCCCGGTTATCCCGGCGCTGTGGCGGTTCGGGCCGGTCACGGTCGCCAACCACGTCAGGGACGACAATATGGGGGCGATCGCCCGCCGCATCCTGGCCGAGGCGCCGCCGCGCTTCGCGCTCGCCGGGCACTCGATGGGCGGCTACATCGCCTTCGAGATCATGCGGCAGGCGCCGGAGCGGGTTGCGAAACTGGCGCTGATGAGCACCCAGGCGAGGGCCGACACGCCGGAAGCGACCGCCCGCCGCCGCGGCATGATCGAGCGGGCGAAGGGCGGCCAGTACCGGAGCGTGGTCGACGAGCTCTATCCCGGCTTCGTGCATCCGTCGCGGCAGGGCGACGCAAGCCTGCGCCAGATTGTAAACGACATGAGCGAGGACGTCGGCGCCGAGGCCTTCATCCGCCAGCAAAACGCGGTGCTCGGCCGGCCGGATTCGCGGCCGAGCATGGCCTGGATCAAGTGCCCGACCCTGGTGCTGACGTCAGATACCGACAACACCGTTCCGAACGCGCTGTCGGACGAGATGGCCAACGGCATTCCCGGGGCTAAGCTCGTTGTGCTCGCCAATTGCGGTCATCTTCCGCAGTTGGAGCAGCCGCAGGCCTGCGCCGACGCGCTGGTCGAATGGTTGCGCAACTAGGTTGTTCAGCAGCTGCAAACTGCCTACATGAGTGAATTGCCAGTTTAAGGACACCAGGATGCTGCGCGACGACATCAATACTGCGGTCAAGGAAGCGATGAAGGCAAAGGACGAGCGCAAGCTCTCCACGCTGCGCATGGTCAATTCGACCATCAAGAACGCCGACATCGATGCGCGCGGGCAGGGCAAGCCGCCGCTGTCCGATGCCGACCTCCTCAGCGTGTTGCAGAAAATGATCAAGCAGCGTCAGGAGTCGGTCGAGCTCTACGACAAGGGTGGCCGCGCCGAGCTCGCCGCGCAGGAGCGTGAGGAGATCGCCGTGATCTCCGCCTATCTGCCGAAGCAGATGTCCGACGACGACGTGAAGGCCGCGATCTCGGCCATCATCGCCGAGACCGGTGCCGCCGGGATCAAGGACATGGGCAAGGTGATCGGCGCGTTGAAGGCGAAATACGCCGGCCAGATGGATTTCGGCAAGGCCAGCGGCCTGGTGAAGGCGGCGCTCGCGGGCTAGCCGTTCGTCTCTGCGGCTTGCGGCGCCAGGTGCCGCGGGCCGGACTACGGGAACCTTTCTGCTTACGGTGCATCTGACGGGCATAACCTCGTGATGACACCGTAGTGGAAAGCATCACTGCATGACCACCCGCGGCGTGCGCAAGCCGGACACCGATCTCGTCACCAGCCGCATGCTGGGTTGCTTTCGCGACAATGCGTTGACCCGCCAGGAATTCCTCGGAATGGCGGTTTGAGGCAGCACAGGGCAGTGGAGGAATGACATGTCCGATCAACAAGCCCCGCCAGCCGGTCCCGATCTCACCCAAGGCGTCACTCTGAGCGAATTCTCCGGCGCGGTCCTGTTGGGCCATGTCGACGATCAACAGGTGCTTCTGGTGCGCTCGGGAGCCGAGATTTTTGCCATCGACGCCCATTGCAGCCATTATCACGGGCCGCTCGCCGAGGGCCTCGTCGACGGCGAGATCATCCGCTGCCCGTGGCACCATGCCTGCTTCGATGTGCGAACCGGAGAGGCGAGACATGCGCCGGCCTTCAATCCGCTCGCGGTCTGGAAGGTTGAGCAACAGGGCGATCGCATTCTCGTGCGCGAGAAGCGCGAGCAGCCGAAACCCCGCGTCAAGGGCCCGGTCGATGCGCCCGGCAGGATCGTGATTGTCGGCGGAGGCGCGGCAGGGTTTGCCGCTGCCGAGATGCTGCGACGGCAGGATTATCGAGGCAGCATCGTCATGCTGAGCGGCGAGGCCGCGCCGCCGGTGGATCGGCCGAACCTGTCAAAGGACTTCCTCGCGGGCAGCGCGCCGGAAGACTGGCTGCCGCTGAAGCCGGACAATTTCTATGCTGACGCGGCGATCGAGCTAAAACTCAGGACCGAGGTCAAGTCGATCGACGCCGGCCGCCGCAATGTCGTGCTCGCCGGCGGCGAAACGATTCCCTATGACCGGTTGCTGTTGGCGACCGGTGCTGAGCCGGTGCGGTTGCCGATCCCGGGTGCGGACCAGCCCCACGTTCACGTGCTGCGTACCCTCGAAGATTGTCGCGCGATCATCGCCTCGGCCAGCGGAGCACGCCGCGCGGTTGTGATCGGTGCCAGCTTCATCGGGCTCGAGGTTGCGGCCTCGTTGCGCGCGAGGGAGATCGAGGTTCACGTGGTCGGGCTGGAACAGCGGCCGATGGAGCGCGTGCTCGGGCCTGACATGGGTGATTTCGTCCGCGCGCTGCACGAAGAGCATGGCGTCGTATTCCACCTCGGTGACACCGTGACCGCGATCGCGGGCAAGCGCGCGCGCCTGCAGAGTGGGCCCGTACTCGATGCCGATCTCGTCGTGGTCGGTGTCGGCGTGAAGCCGCGGCTGGCGCTGGCGGAAGCAGCTGGGCTCGCAATCGATCGCGGCGTGAAAGTGGACGCCTATCTCCAGACCAGTGTGTCCGGCATCTACGCGGCCGGCGATATCGCGCGCTGGCCCGATCGGCACAGCGGCGAGAATATCCGGGTCGAGCACTGGGTGGTGGCCGAGCGCCAGGGCCAGACCGCCGCGCGGAATATGCTTGGGCATCGCGAGGTCTTCGACGCGGTGCCGTTCTTCTGGAGCCAGCATTACGACGTGCCGATCAACTATGTCGGCCACGCCGAACAGTGGGACGAGATCGCGGTGGACGGCAGCATTGGCGGGAGGGATTGCGTGCTCCGCTACAAGCGAGGCGGGCGCGTGCTCGCGGTCGCGTCGATCTATCGCGACCTCGAAAGTCTTAAGGTCGAGGTCGCAATGGAGCGGGCGGCAGCCTGACCGCGTTCCCCTCAAGGAGGGGTTTGTGGTCTGACGGCGATGGTCTACTCTGTAGCCATGCTTCAGGAAGCCAAAACCTACGACGAGCTCTATCGCAACTTTCGCTGGGACGTTCCCGCACGCTTCAACATGGCGACCGCCTGCTGCGACCGTCATGCGGACGGCACGGGTCGGCTTGCGCTGGTCTATGTCGACGAGGACGGCGGCACCGTGCGCACCTCGTTCGACGCGGTCGCGGAAGCCTCGCGTCGCTTTGCCAATGTGCTCGCAGCCGATGGCCTGGTGCGCGGCGACCGCGTCGCGGTGTTCCTGTCGCAGTCGCTCGAATTGCCGGTCGCGCATCTCGCGGCATTCCGCGCCGCGATGATCTCGATCCCGCTGTTCGCGCTGTTCGGTGAGGATGCGCTGGAATTCCGGCTGTCGAACTCGGCAGCCAAAGCCATCATCACCGATGAGGCCGGCTGGCAGAAGGTCGCAAAGATCCGCGAGCGCCTGCCCGAGCTGAAGAGCGTCTACATCGTCGGCGAAAAGACGCCGGCCGGCACCAAGCCGTTCTGGGGCGCGATCAGATCGGCGTCTGCTGAATTCACCACAGTCGACACATCGGCCGACGATCCTGCGCTGATCATCTACACCTCGGGCACCACGGGCAATCCGAAGGGCGCGCTGCATGCGCATCGCGTCGTGCTCGGCCATCTGCCCAATGTCGAGATGTGCCACAACTTTCTGCCGCGGCCGGGTGATTTGATGTGGACGCCGGCCGACTGGGCCTGGATCGGCGGCCTGATCAACGGCCTGTTCGCGTTCTGGTACCACGGTATCCCGATGGTCGGTCACCGCGCCCGCAAGTTCGAGCCGCAGGCGGCGATGCAGATGATGGCCGAGCTCGGCATCCGCAACGTATTCCTGCCGCCGACCGCGCTGAAGCTGATGCGGCAGGCCGATGTGAAGAATTCGGGCGTCAAGCTGCGCAGCATCTTCACCGGCGGCGAGTCGCTCGGCGGCGAATTGCTTGGCTGGGTGCGCGACACCTTCGGCATCGATGCCCACGAGGTGTTCGGGCAGACCGAATGCAATCTCGTGATCGGCAGCAACTCCAATCTGTTTCCGATCCGCCCGGGCTCGATGGGCCGCGCCACGCCGGGCTTCGACGTCCGCATCGTCAACGACAAGGGTGAGGAATTGCCGCGGGGACAGCGCGGCATCATCGGCGTGCGCCAGCCGTGCCCCTGCACCATGATCGAGTACTGGCGCAATCCGGAGGCGACGCGTAAGAAATATGCCGGCGAATTTCTTTTGACCGGCGATCTCGGCGTGCAGGATGAGGACGGCTATTTCTGGTACGTCAGCCGCGAGGACGACGTCATCACGTCAGCCGGCTATCGCGTCGGCCCGTCCGAGATCGAGCACACGCTGATGAAGCATCCGGCGGTCGCGATGTCCGCTGTGGTCGGCATCCCCGATCCGATCCGCACCGAATCGATCAAAGCCTGGATCGTGCTTCGCCCGGGCTACGCGCCGAGCGACACGCTGGCGCGCGAGATCCAGGAGTTCGTCAAGATCCAGCTCGCCGCCCACGAATATCCGCGCTTCGTGCAGTTCGCCGACAGCCTGCCGATGACGGCAACCGGCAAGGTGCTGCGGCGGGAGCTGCGGGCGCTGGGCTAAGTTCGGTTCGGGGGACCAATGAAGAAAGCCGCCACGCGCGCCGCGGGCTTGCATCGCGCCTCGCTCGAGAAGGTCCACGATTTGGACGCCGCGCTGGAGCTGATGTATTACGGCTGGCGCGGGATGACGCTGTCGGCCGACCAGTATCTTGCCACGCTTGGCCTGTCGCGCCCGCACCACCGCATTCTCTACGTCGTTGCGCGACAACCCGACATCTCGATCGGGGCGCTGATCGACGTTCTCGGCATTTCCAAGCAGGCCTTGAACCGGCCGCTCGGCCTGCTGCTGCAGCGTGAACTCATGACGTCGAAACGGTCGGCGGAGCAGCATCGCTCCAAATTGCTGCGCCTGACGCCGGCCGGACAACGCATCGAGCAGCGCGCATCGGGCCACGAGCGCAAGGTGATGCGCGAGGCGTTCGATCGTGTCGGCCAGTCCGGCGCCGCCGCCTGGATGGCCGTGATGGAGGCCATCGCCGACAATAGCTGATCGCGCCTCAGGTCAACTTAGTTGACGGTAGGATCGCGCCATGTCACTCTCCTGCCGGAAGCAGTAGAGGAGGGTGGAGACGTGGGCGAACAGGCAATGGATCGGGCGGCCGCCGGACGCTTTGTCGAGGCGTGGTGCGCCAACTGGTGCAAGGTCGATATCGACGCCGTCGTCGCGCACTTCGCCGAAAACGCCGAGATGCGCAGCCCCCTGGCGCTCAAATTGACGGATTCCCCCGTGGTTGCCGGCGCGGAGAACATCCGCGCCTACTGGCGCCAGGCTTATGGAAGCATCGAGAGCGCAGACCTCAAGATCCTGAACTGGAGCTGGGACGACACGATCGCGCGGCTGACGGTGTGGTGGCAATTGGGCGACACGCGCGCCAGCGAGTTCATGGACTTCGACCATGCCGGCCGTGTGGTGCGCAGCGAAGCGTTCTACGGAAAATAGCCATGCGATTTGCTGACTTCGTCCTGCTGCTCAACGCGCTCTGGTTCGGCGGCGCATTCATCCAGTTCAGCATTGCCCAGGGCAATACGCTGAAGATCCTGGTGCCGCGGCAGGAGCGTGCAAATCCGATCGCACCAACCTTGTCGGCCAGCGTGGCGTTCCTCGGCGGGATCAATCTGCCGATCGGCCTGCTGTCGCTGTATCTCCTCGCGGCGAGGCCGCCATTCTTCCAGGCCCGCGACGCGCAGCTCGCGCTGTTCCTGTTCTTCGCCGCGTGTCACTTCAGCCAGTTCGCCTACAACCTTCCGGTCCTGATGCGCGGCGGACGCGTCGGGGTGGCTTACTGGCCCGTGTTGACGGGCCCGATGCTGAGGATCTTCGTCATCGATGCGACGCTGTTCGTGGTCAATCTCGTCGTCGGACTCCTGCTCGTATAGCCATTCACGCGCGCCATTGCGCGGCGTGGGGGCAACTCTCTCCACCGTCGTCCCGGGCAAGCGAAGCGCGACCCGGGACCCATAACCACAGCTGTCTATTGTTGCGCGACGCCGTGGCCCCAGCGTGCAGCACCGCGAAGAATGGTGGTTATGGGTCCCTGCTTTCGCAGGGACGACAGCCGAGTGTGCGACGAGCGCATCGCTCGCCTTACGTCGGCAGCGCGATTCCCAATTCCTTCAGCGCGGCCATCATGCGTTGCGGGGGCTGCATCGGGATCACCATGGCCTTGCCGGATTCCAGCAGGCTCTTCAGGCTGGAGAGGATCGCCGGCCAGCCGGTGCGGCCGCCTTCGAGGATGTCGTCGCTGATCGGGCGATCATGCGACTGCAGCAAGGTCAGCTTCACGCCGTCGCCGGCTGGCACGATCTCGTAGGTGACGAGCGTCGGCCCGAGCTTTTCGACGAGCTGCGGCCAGTTGACGTTGAAGGTGACGGTCAGCCGCTTCAGCGGATCGCACTCGATCACCTCGCCCGAGATATGCAGCGCGCCGTCGGGCGTGCGCACGATGTAAGCGCCGCCGACCCGGAGATCGACCTCGACCGCATTGCCGGAGAAATATTGGCGGCTGAACTCGGCCTGGGTGAGTGCCTGCCACACCTTCTCGGGCGTGGCGGCGATGTAGATCGCATAGACGATCGCCGGCTTGAATTTATCGATGTTCATGTCCGCGCGTGTCCTTCGATAGATTCTCATGGTCACTCGAAGCCCTCGATCCCGAGCGCCTCCGGCGGAACCGGTGACACCTTGCCGGTCTCGAGCAGGCTCTTGAGCCCGGACAGGATCGCAGGCCAACCCTTGGAGATGGCGCCGAGCAGCTTGCTGCCGGCGGAGAAGCCTTCGTGGGTTACGGTCAACTTCACGAGACCGCCGAACGGCTGCAGGATGAAGACGACTTTCGTCGCCGGCTCGTCGCGCATGCCGTCGAACAGCTCGTGCTTGAACGTATAAGACAGCCGCCGCGGCCGGTCCGCCTCGAGGATCTTGCCGGTGTCGGTGGTCTTGCCACCCATCACCAATGCGAACGGCGAGCCGACCTTCCAATCGGATCGGACCTCGGTGTCGAACCAGTATTGCCTGGTGAACGCGCTGTCGGTCAGCGCGTCCCACAGCTTCTCCGGCGTGGTCTCGATATAGGTGACGTAGACGAATTCCGGCTTGGTCATCGCGCTTGCTCCGTCGTTGCCTCGTTCTCGTACCAGGGCGCATGCAGCACCCGGCCGCACTCGACGTAGCTCTTCAGGCTCGACAGGATCAGCGGCCAACCGAGGCTGATCTTTTCGAGCGCCACGCTGCCGGGTTCGAAGCGGTCATGGATCACCGTGAGCCTGACTTGATCTCTCTGACGTTCCAGCTCGAAGGTGACGCGTGAAGCAGAGCTGGCTCCGCAAATTCGGACAGTAGCTTGAGTGGATTTTCTGCCTGACAGCGGCGAGGATTCTTGCCGCGAATCAGGAGCGAAGATGACGAAGAAGAGCCGCCGGATGCATTCTCCGGCATTCAAGGCGAAGGTTGCTTTGGCTGCGGTCAAAGGCGACAAGACGCTGGCGGAGCTGGCGCAACTGTTTGATGTTCATCCGAACCAGATCACGATCTGGAAAAACCAGCTCCTGGAAGGCGCCGCCGGCGTGTTTGGGCATGACAAGGCGTCGGCCGAGACGCCGGTCGATTTGAAGGCGTTACATGCCAAGATCGGCGAGCTGGCGTTGGAAAACGATTTTTTGTCCGGCGCGCTCACCAAGGCGGGCCTGCTGAGCGCAAAGCGATGATCGACCGCGGTCATGATCTTTCTATCGTGCGCCAGGCGAAGGTCCTGAAGCTGGCTCGCAGCACGGTCTACTATGAACCTCGGCCAGTTTCGGCCGAGGACCTTGCCTTGATGCGTCGGCTCGATGAGCTGCATCTCGATTATCCCTTCGCGGGAGCGCGTATGCAGCGATCGTTGCTGCGGCGGGAGGGCGTATACGCCGGTCGCCGCCACATCGCGACGCTGATGAAGCGCATGGGGATCGAGGCGGTCTATCGTCGCCCGAACACGAGTAAGCCGGCACCGGGTCACAAGATCTACCCGTACCTGTTGCGCGGATTGAAGATCGAGCGGCCCGACCAGGCGTGGGCAATGGACATCACCTACATTCCGATGCGGCGTGGCTTCGTCTATCTCGCGGCGGTCGTCGATGTGTTCAGCCGACGGGTCCTGGCCCATCGCGTCTCGATCACAATGGAGGCGGCCTTCTGCGTCGAAGCGGTCCAGGAGGCGTTGGCGAAGCACGGCAGGCCCGAGATTTTCAACACGGACCAGGGCAGCCAGTTCACCAGCCTCGAGTTCACCGATGTGCTGCTGGACGCGAAGATCGCCATCAGCATGGACGGCAAGGGCGCCTGGCGCGACAACGTGTTTGTCGAGCGGCTCTGGCGCACGGTCAAATACGAAGAAGTTTATCTCCGCGCCTACGACAGCGTGTCCGAGGCGCGAGCGTCAATTGCCAAGTATCTGGCCTTCTACAATCAGGGACGCCCTCACTCGAGCCTTGACGGGCGCACGCCCGACGAGGCTTACTTCGGCACGCAAGCTATGGTGATGGCCGCATGACCGTCGCCGACGATTTTGTCGTCGCTCTGGTCGGGCTACGCCCTCCCGACGCAACGACAAAATCGTAAGGCCCCGCGTTCAGCATAACCCGGCAGGAATCCACTTAAATCCCGCGGGGCGCTGTCCAAACAACCGGCGCCAGCTCTAAGCCTTGCCGCCATCGGAGCCGTCATGGGCAAGGAACGAATAGGCGAGCCGCCTCGGCGGATCGTATTCGAGCACCTCGCCGGTGATTTCCTTGTTGTGCCGGGGCATCCGGATCGCGAATGGCGAGCCGATCTTCCAGTCCGAGACGACGGAGCTGCCGTGCCAGTACTGCTCCGACATTTTCGCGTCGGTCAGCGCGGCGAACACCCTCTCCGGTGTTGAGGCGATATAGATGGTGTAGACGAATTCCGGCTTACTCATCACGCTTCTCCAATTGTCTTTTCAATTCGCTGAGCGCGGCAAGTTTCCCCCGCTCGAACTTTTTGATCCACCGCTCGCCGATCTGATGGATCGGAACCGGGTTGAGGTAATGCAGCTTCTCGCGGCCATGCCTGATCGTGGTGACGAGGTTGGCCTCCTCGAGAATCACAAGGTGCTTGGTGACGGCCTGACGCGTCATGTCGAGGCCGTCGCAGAGCTCACTGAGCGTCTGCCCGTTCTGATCGTGAAGCCGGTCAAGCAGCGTCCGCCGTGAGGCATCCGCGAGGGCTTTGAAGACTTCATCCATGGGTCGAATAATAGGCAACTAAATGGTTGCATGTCAAGAGCGTGTGTTTGGGCGGTCATTTCGCCGTGCTATCGTCACCGACAGCCAACGCAGATTGGCAGGGAATACGGGGTGGTGCGCATGGGTGGTCGCGTTACGGCAGTTTGCTGCACGTTCTTTCTTGTCCTGCTCGCAAATGCTGCGGGCGCCCAGCAGCCGAAGATCGGCGACCCGCCCGAAGCCTCCAACATGAGGCTGGTTGGAACCAGCGATTTGCAGGCGCGCAGCGCCTATCAGCCGACCATCCATCATCAGGGCGACAGGTGGATCGCCTATATCGGCCATCACGGCGGCACCGACGACATTCCCGATCCGGTCAATCCGATGACCGGCAAGGCCGAGCCGAACGGCACCTCGATCGTCGACGTCACCGATCCCGCGCATCCGAAATATCTGCGGCACATTCCGGGGCAGGAGGGCAAATATGAATCCGGCGGTGCGCAGATGGTGCGGATCTGCGACGGCAAGGATCTGCCGAAGGGTGATCGCAACGCGGTCTACATGCTGCGCACCTTCGGCAGCGAGGCGCATGAGATCTGGAACGTCGCCGATCCCGCCAATCCGGTGCTGGTGACCCGGATCGGCGGGCTGAAGGACACCCACAAGAATTTTTGGGAATGTGGCACCGGCATCGCCTTCCTGGTGTCGGGCGCGCCGGACTGGCGCATCCGGCGGATGACGCAGATCTACGATCTCTCCGATCCCGCGCAGCCCAGGAAGATCAGGGATTTTGGTCTGCCCGGGCAGGAGCCCGGCGCCACCGGCGCGGTGCCGACCGAATTGCACGGGCCGATCTCGACCGGACCGAAGGGCAACCGCGTCTATTTCGGCTACGGCACCAACAAGGGCGGCTTCCTGCAGATCGTCGACCGCGACAAGCTGTTGAACGGGCCGAAGGAGCCGACGCCGGACAATCTGAAATTCCCGGAGATCGCGCGGATGCCGCTGTCGGCAATGAACGGCGCGCATACGGTGTTTCCGATGCCGGACATGCCGATCGCCGAGTTCGCGCACGACAAGGACGGCAAGACCCGCGACATCGTGATGATCGTCGACGAGGCGATCCAGAACGAGTGCGGCGAGGCGCGGCAGATGGTGTGGTTCGCCGACATTACCACCGAAACGCGGCCGATGCTGATTTCGAGCTACACCGTGCCGGAAGCCTCCGGCGCGTTCTGCGAGCGCGGCGGCCGGTTCGGCTCGCATTCGTCGAACGAGAGCATGGCTCCGGTCTATTACAAGAAGCTGGCCTTCATCGCCTTCTTCAACGCCGGCGTCCGCGCGCTCGACATCCGCGATCCCTATCACCCCAAGGAAGTCGGCTATTTCATCCCGTCGATCACATTGGCGACCGACAAGCGCTGCGTCACCATCGACGGCAAGGAGCGCTGCAAGGTCGCGATCCAGACCAACAATGTCGAAACCGATGAGCGCGGCTATATCTACGCGGTCGACCGCGCCAACACCGGCCTGCACATCCTCGAACTGACCGGCGAGGCGCGCGCCATCGCCGGTCTGCCGTGAGCGCGATTATGCGCCGGTGGCCGATCATCGCGGCGATGTTCCTGGCGCTCGGCTGCCTCTCGGCCGTAGCCGGCTACGAGATGGCGCCGTCGCGGGCTGCCGCGTGGCGCGAGATCGCATGGCCGTTCCCGCGCGACGGCTGGCCCGCCGGCCGCGCTTTCCGTTGCGGCACGGCGGAGTGCGGCACTGAGGTCGAGGTTTATCTCAGGCCAAAGCTCGGCTTCTGCAACTGCGACAGCGGCGTCGCCGATGACGACGAGGTCGATCGCGTTTCCGATGTCGACATGATCAGCCCGCGCTTCGTGCCGCTGAATGCGGGCGATGTCGTTGATGTCGCCGATATGTCCGGGCGGATCAGGGCCTATGATCTCGACGGTACGCGCACCGCGATCGGCCTCGCGGCCTCGCATCGCTGCGATCTCATGGCGGTGGCGGCGCAGGGCAGGGGTGACGTCGCGCGGGTGCGGCAAGCGGTGCTGACATTTCTGCAGTCTCGCGAGATGAAAACGTGGATGACGGCCGCGGTGGAAGGCCGTTGAGTTGGAGCTGGCTCTTCACCTCTCCTGCCTGCGGGGAGAGGTCGCATCGCGCTTGCGATCCGGGTGAGGGGGTACAGGTCTAACGACTCGCACCGCCTCGCGGATGGAGCCCTCACCCCAACCCTCTCCCCGCGAAAAGCGGGGAGAGGGAACAGACCGCTTCCATGTTCGCTTCTTGCATGCATAATGTAGCAACGAACAAAACGAGCCCCCCATGTCCCTGCAAGCCTATTTCGCCTTCGTCGCCGCCTGCATGGCGCTGGCGCTGTTGCCCGGTCCGATTGTCACGATGGTGATCGCCAACGGCCTGCGCTACGGCACGCGTGCTGCGCTCACCAATGTGCTGGGCGCGCAGGTCGGGCTCGCGATCGTGATCGGCATCGTCGCGGTCGGCCTGACCTCGCTGATGGCGACGATGGGGTACTGGTTCGACTGGGTGCGCTTTGCCGGCGCGGCCTATCTGGTCTGGCTCGGCATCAAGCTGATCCGCTCCCCGGTCGAGGGCGTCGGCACCGACGAGACGCCGCCACCGCCGCGCGGCGGCTTCTTCCTGCAGGGCTTTCTGGTGCTGCTCTCGAACCCGAAAGTCCTGGTGTTCTTCGGCGCTTTCATTCCGCAGTTCATGGACATGGACAAACCGCACATTCCGCAGGTCGCGCTGCTCGGCGTCACCTTCATGGCAACCGCCGTGCTGACCGACGCGGCCTACGCGCTGGCGGCCGGCCGCGCCCGAAAGTTCTTCTCCAAGGAGCGGACGCGGCTGATGTCGCGCATCTCCGGCGGCTTCATGATCGGTGGCGGCATCTGGCTGGCGCTGACCCGGGCCCGATAGACCCCGCCGGCTGGTTGAACCCTTCACAGGGGTGGCGCGTCAAACCGGCGCTGCCTCCGATGAAGGATCCTTCCCGTGCCCGATTTGCCCTGGCTTGTTTATGCGATGCTGCTCGCGCCGCTCGGGCTGATCCTGATCGCCGCCGTCGTCAAGACCTGGCAGGTGCGCGAGGCGAGGGGCTGGCCGGACACGTCCGGCAAGGTCGTGACCGCGACCGCGGAGGTACGTGAGGTCAGGGTCTCCGACGATGAGCGCGAGGACGGCTATCGGATGGAGCAGCGCAACTTCGCCAACGTGGTCTACGAGTACCAGGTGGACGGCAGGAAGTTGCGCAATAACCGCGTCAGCATCGGCGAGGACCTCGGCAATTTCCAGGTTGCGGAGACACTGGCGAAATATCCGGCCGGCAGCATCGTGACCGTCTACTACAATCCGCGACATCCCGATCAGGCGGTGCTGGAGCGTGACTTGCCGAAGGGCATCTGGGGATGTCTGGGCATCGGCAGTGCGATCGTGCTCGCGATCGTGTTCGGCTCGGCTTTCGGTCTCAACCGGATCCACGATGTTGTCTCGCGCCACATGGCGCGGCCCGACTTGTCGGGGATGGTGATCGGCTTCGGTGCGTTCGGCTTCGTCGTCGGGCTGTTTGCGCTCGCCGTGCGTCGGCAGGCGTCGATGGCGAGCCACTGGCCGGTGGTATCAGGCATTATCCGTGTGTCCGAGATGGAGGAGTATCGTGGCGCTGCCCCCGATGGCGACGGGCGCGGGATGGAGATGTTCGGCAAGCGCGTGTCCTACACTTACACCTACGAGAACGTCAGCTACACCAACGAATGCGCGCGGGTCGGCGCGGAGTCCGCTGCGAGCTCGAACAAGTTGCTGCAGCGCCTGATGTCGCGCTACCAGGATGGCGCCGCCGTCGAGGTCCATGTCAATCCCGCCAATCCCGCCGAAGCGTCGCTCGACGCGCGCGGCGACGGCCGGCTCGCCTGGGTGCTGTGGACCATCGCAGGACTCTTTTTCGCGGCCGCGCTGTTTGCTGCCACCCGTGGCGGCTAGCGCGCGGTCTCGTTGACGTTGAGCGTCCGCTCCATCACATCGCGCAGCAAACCGACCAGCAAATCAAGCTTGTATCCTGTCATCGGCAGCGGCTTCGCGCCTGATGTCGCGAGCTCCGCGGCTTGCGCGATCGTCGCTGCGTTGGCGGGCTTGCCCCGCAGTGCCGCCTCGCATGCCGCAAGCCGCAGCGGCACCGGAGCGATGCCGCCGGCGGCGATATAAACTTGCTGGAATGCACCGCCTGAGATCACGGTTCGTACGCAGATCTCGACCAGCGGCCATTCCGCATGCGAGCGGCTGATGGCGCGCTTGTAGAGCGCGCGTTCGCCGGCCAGCGGGGCGGGGAGCTCGATCCGCTCGATCCGTTCGCCTGCCGCAAGCAAATTGTCGGCCGTGCCGTTGCTGCCGTTGCCGAGCAGGTCGGAGATCGACAATCCGCTGCGCCGGTCCGTGGTGACCTTCGCATCATAGGCCAACAGCGCCATCGCCATGGTCGACGGATGCGGCGCCACGCAAGGGCCGAGATCGAACGCGACGTGATAGAGATGGTTGCCCGATCGCGCCGGGCAGTCGGAGCCGCCCTTCTTGAGACAGGCGATCTGCGGATTGCGGAAATACCAGCAGCGCGAACGTTGCGCGAGGTTGCCGCCGAGCGTCGCCATGTGCCGGATCTGCGGCGTGGCCAGGCCCTGTGCGGCCGCGGCGATGCCGGGATAGGCCTGGGCCAGTCGCCCGTCGGATGCGATGGTTGCGATCGCGGTCAGGGCGCCGATGCGTGCCGAGCCGTCGGCGTTCCACGCGATTCCGATCGTATCGGGACTGGCGGCGAGATCGATGATCGTGCCGCACGACAGGCCGCTGCGGCGGCGCTCCGACAGGTCGGTGCCGGCGGCACGGAATTCGGGCGCGAACATTGCCTCTGCGGTTGCGGCACTCATGCGGCAGCCCTCCCTTTCAGCGCGGCGACGATGCGGTCGGGCCGGATCGGAATCTCGGTGAGGCGGACGCCGATCGCATTGTGGATCGCGTTGGCGACCGCCGCCGAGGTCGGCACCGTCGACGCTTCGCCGATGCCGACGCTGTTGCCGAGCACATGGTCGAAGCCGGCCTCGTCGAAATGGACATCGATCTCGGGCGTGTCGGCGATGCCCGGGATGCGATAATCCTCCATTCCCGCGGTCAGGACGTCGCCGCTGGTCGGATCCAGCTCGCGTGCCTCATAGAGCGCGTAGCCAAGCCCCTGGATCACCGCGCCGCAAGCCTGGCTGTGCGCCAGCGCTGGTGCTGCGATCTTGCCGACCGCAATGCCGGTATGCACGTTGAGCACGCGGACATGGCCGAGCCAGGTGTCGACCTCGACCTCGATCACCTGCACCGAGCTCGGCACGCCGGCGCCGACCGCGATGTTCGAGAAGCGGCGCATCATCCAGCCGAACACAAATCCCATCAGGCCGACTTCGCGCAGCGGCGAGCGGATGCCGGGCGCCGTGTTCTTGCCATCCTCGCCGCGGGTCTCCGTGACAGCGATGTCGGGCGAGCGCGCGATCAGCTCGCGCCAGGGCGCGTTCGAGCCGGGCGCAGGCTTTCGTGTGGCCTGATCGAGGATGGCGGCCTTCAGCTTCCGCACCGCCTGCAGCGTCGGCGGCAGCACGGAGGCGGTGACGCGGCTGCCGCCGGAGCCGGGCCCCTCGGGCAGCGACGAATCGCCGATCCGCACCTCGATGTCGCCGGGTTCGAGATCGAACTCGCGCGCGATCGTGTCGGCAAGCACGCTGCGGGTGCCGGTGCCGATGTCCTGCGTCGCGGTGCTGGCGACGATGCGGCCGGCCTTGACCGCGACCTCGACCTTCACATTGGGCTGCCACAGATAGAGCCAGTAGCCCGTCGCCACCCCAATGCCGCGGCGATAGCGCCCGTTCTGCGCCGGCCTGCGATTGCGCCAGATCTCGAGCCCGGATGCCCAGTCGTAGAGCCGCTGACGGTTGGGATCGGGATCCCAGCGCTTGCGCAGCGCGATCGGATCGACGTTGAGCCGGAGCGCGGCCTCGTCGATCGCCTGCTCCACCGCGAACGCCATCGGCGGACCGCCGGGGCCGCGGAAGGCGGCGCCGGGCGGCAGGTTGCTGATGACGTCGAAATCCGAGAGGTCCTTGGCTTCGGCCGGATAGATCAGTCGCGCCAGGCCCGCGATCGTCGAGTTGGTCGCCGCACCCGTATCGGCATGCGCGGTGACGGAGAGCGCTTTCAATCCGCCCCGCTCGGAGGGGAGCAGCGCGACCTTCAGTTCCGCGGCCGGCCGATAGCCGGCGACGGAAAGCTCTTCCTGTCGATCGTAGGCGACCCGTACCGGCGCCTTGGCCTCGCGCGCGAGCTCGATCGCGGCGATCGTCTCGACGCCGAGGCTGGCCTTCGATCCGAAGCCGCCGCCGACGTGATCGGCGATCACGCGGACCTTGTCGTGACCGAGCTTGTAGCGCTTTGCGATCTGTTCCTTCAGGTGAAAGACTTGTTGCGTTGAGGCGTGCAGGGTCAGCCGGTCGCCGTCGAAGCGCGCCACCGCGGCGTGCGGCTCGAGACATGCGTGCTGTTGCGTGGCGGTGCGGAAGGTCGCTTCGACGAGCAGCCGGTTGTTGGCCTGGCGCGCCTCGTCGACCCAGTTGCGGGCCTTCTTGGCGCGTGTCGAGAACACCGCGGTCGGCCCGCGGATGTTCTGTTTCCACGGCGCCGGCCCGCCGGCCGCTTCCGAGACGTTGCCGGCTCGCTTGCGGCTTGCCTTGTCGAACACCACAGGCGCGTCATCCTTGCGTCCCGCGTCGAGCCCGATCACCGCGGGCAGGCGTTCGCTGGTCAGCTTGATCGCGGCGAGTGCGGCATGCGCGGTCCTGCGGTCCGGGGCGGCAACCGCCGCAATCGGCTCGCCGACATAGCGCACGATGCGGTCGTCGCCGAGTAGCGATACCGCGGTGACGCCGGAGAGCGCCCGCGCCGGAGCCAGATCAAGCGCGGTGATGCGGGCATGCGCCTCGCGTGAGCGCAGGATCACGCCCTCGAGCTGGCCATCATGGTTGATATCGACGGTGTACTTTGCCGCGCCCGTCACCTTGTCGCGCGCCTCGATGCGGGGCGCTGTGACATTGTCGCCGTCGAAACGGCCGGCGCAGGCATCCGCCACCGCGCGAAAAATCCCGTCATAGGCGCCGCAGCGGCAGAGATGGCCGGACAGCGCCACGCCGATCTCCTCGCGCGAGGGCACGGCCGTCCCCTTGGTCGCACGCCAGCGGTCGCAGAACGCGGTCGCTTCCACGATGAAGCCCGGCGTGCAGAAGCCGCATTGCAGCGCGTCATGCGCCATGAACGCCTTCTGCACCGGATGTAGCGTTGCGGCGCCGATGCCTTCCACCGTCGTCACCGATTTGCCGGCGGCGGCGTGCGCCGGCATCAGGCAGCTTGCGACCGGCGCGCCGTCGACCAGCACCGTGCAGGCGCCACAGACGCCGGCGCCGCACACCAGCTTGGTGCCGGTGAGCTTGAGCTGGTCGCGCACGACGTCGATCAATAGCGCGTCGGGATCGTCGGGCAGGGATTCAACGCGGCCGTTGATGGTCGTCGTCGTCATGGATGTCCTCCTGTCTTCCTGCGTGTCGGCTTTTGGCTGATCGCCGCCTTCTTGACGGGCGGCCTCTCGGATTTCGGCAAGGATTTTGGCAAGGATTTCGGCAAGGCGCCCGCGCAGAGCGTCCGCACCATCATCGCCATGTCCTTCAGGAACGCATCGGCCGGCTGCATCGCCGGGTACTGCGACTTCGATGCGTACATCGCCATTTCGACCAGCCGGGCGAATTCGGCCGGCGACAGGCCCTGCGGCAGCACAAGCTGCTGCTTGCGCACGATCCGTGAGATCGTCGCGACCATGCTCTCCGCATAGCGCGCGGCATAGGTCTGGTAGAGGTCGCGCGCGTGCACGAGGTGCTCGGAATACAGCTCCTCGAGATGCGGCGAGCCGTCCAGCGACGCAATCATGGTCGACATCCGCGCGATCATGCCTGCGGCAAGAATGTCGCCGAGATCGCCGCCCGTCGTCTCCGCCTCGGCAACAGCGGCGTCCTCGGCCGCGATCGCGGACTCATGTACGCGCTCGATCACGGCACGGAACAGCGCTTCCTTCGATTCGAAATGGTGATAGAGCGCCTGCCGCGTCAGGCCGGCCGCTTCGGCGACCTGCTCGATCGAAGAACGGCGAAAGCCGTGCCGGCGGAACACCAGCATCGTGGCATCGAGAATGCGGGTCTTCGGTCCCATTTGACGATTTTGACAAATATAGACGAACTGTCAAATCGCGATCTGGTGAGGGTGGTGCTGGAGCCCCTGATCACCATTCCGCGAGGCCACCACGCCGCACGCGCCGGTGTGAACCGCATCACGGATGGTCGCGTCCAAGAAACGTAGAGCTTGGTAAAGGCGAGCCTGCTCGCCCGGAGCTTGCGAGGACACGGACATGGCCCAGGTCTATTTTCATTGCTCGAACACGCGGGGGGTGTTGATGGATCGCCGCGGCACCCCGGTGACCAGCCTTTCCGAGGCCTGTGAGGCGGCGACCTGCATGATGCGATCCCTGGTTGCGACCGCCAGCCTGGAAGACTGGCGCGACTGGGCCGTGCATGTCAGCGACGAGTCCGGCGACGAGATCGTCATCCTGTCCTTCGCATCCGTTCTCGGCAAACCACACTGAGAGGGCGCCATGCCGTCGCTGCAGCCAGCATTGCTGCTCTTTCGCCGCGGCCTGCACGCGATCACGACCGGCTGGCAGAATCTGATCGACCGAATTCGCGATCCCTACCGGCCGGAGCGTCACTACATGTGCGGGCCGGGCCCCAAATGGCATGCCAAGCATGCCGTTCAAGCCGCCCCGGCCGGTTGAACGCGGACCGGTTCAGCTCTCGCTTTTCGCAGGGCGATGCGTCTCGCGGCGCCACACCGCCGGGCTGACGCCGATCACGGCCGAAAACACCCGCGTGAAATGGCTCTGATTGGCAAAGCCGGCCGAAATCGCGATCTCGGACAGCGAAAGGTCGCGCACCGCCATCAATTGCTTGGCCGCCGTCACCCGCTGCTGCAGCAGCCATTGGTGCGGCGGCAGGCCGGTGGAGATGCGGAAGGCGCGCGAGAAGTGGCTGACCGAGAGGCCGAACTCGGCCGCGATCTGCTTCAGCGGGATTTTTCCGCCGAGGTCGGCTTCGAGCCTTTCGCACGCTTGCCTCGCTTGCCAGGCGGCCAGGCCTCCGCGGGTCGGTGCGGTGATGCTCCGCAGTCCGCCATAGGTCTGTGCGACGTGTGCGGTGAAGGCGAGCATCATGTGATCGATGAACAGTTGGTTGGTTTCCTCGGGCCGGCGCAATGCTTCAAGCAGCGAAGCGCCGAGATGGCGGACGATGGCGTCGTCATGGCCGATTCCGGGCTGATAAGCCAGTTCATGGATGCGTGGCGCGCCGGCCTGCCTGGCGATGTCGTCGAGCGCCGAGCGCGGCAGATAGAAAAAGATCGAGTGGAACGGCTTGTCGATCACATAACGCGGATCGCGCTTCAGGTCGTACAGGTAGGTTGCGCCGCTGCGGATATCCGACTTGATGACGCACCGGCCGCGTTCCCAGCACTCGCAGTCCGGGTAATCGCGAAACTTGAGGCTGAGGAGATAGGCATCGTCGGCGGGCAGCGACCCGGACAGGTCGCGCACCGGGTTGTCGTTCCGCGTCTCGGTGACCGCGAGTTCGGCACTGCGCAGCGTGCGCGTGATCAGCGAGGGCGCTTCCGCCAATTGCAGCGGCTGCCCGAGCCTCCGTCCGTAGACGCCTGCCTGTGCCATATCGATCAAGTCCGACTGTGATGGGTGACCTGGGATACCGTCACCGTCATCCCGCGTGGTCGTGGCTTATTATCCGGATTGCTGCGGTGCCGTCCAGTTCCTCACGCGATGATGAACGCCCCGCTGCGTCGATCATGACGATGCAATTCCGGAACGAATTCAATTGCTTTGGTTCGCTCGACCTTGCCGGACACAAGATGTCGCACCGGCGCGCTCGCAACAGAATTAGATAAAGCATGGCCGTTTCAGGAAAGACATCCAAACTGCGTGGCGCTTAGGTCCCGCCGACAGTTCCGTACCTCATCGGTCCATTGACCCTGCCCGCAGGGAGGTAGCGCATGAGCTTTCAAACGCGAGCACAGGTCATGACTAAGCCGATCCTGCACGATGCTTCGCGGGATTCGTCCGCCGCATCCGATGCCAAGCCGCCCGAGACGCCGGTCGGCCCGCGCGCTCCGGCAGACCAGGAGATGGCCCGTGTGCTCCACACGCGGCCGCTGCGCATCGCGGCCGACCCGTCGAGCGGCGCGTTCGCCTATTGGAAGCACGAGGCCCTGCACGACGTCGTCCGGCCGATGGTCGATCACGTCATCATGACCTATCCCGCCGGCTCGCAGCAGCTCGAGCGGCGCACCGGCAAGGTGGCTTCGATCGGAACGGCGCGTTCCGGCGTCGTGACGATCATTCCGGCCGGCTCGACCTCGCGATGGGACATCCACCAGTCGATGCATGTCGTTCAGCTCTATCTTCCGCATGCGACGCTGCAGCGCGTGGCCGGCGAAGCCGACACCGCCGCGCCCGGCGATCTCCTGGAGCGCACCGCGCATCCCGATCCCATCACATCGCGATTGCTGTTGAGCGCAGCCGACGCTCTCGACGGCAGCCAGGCGCTGGATGCGCTGTTCAGGCACCAGCTGACCGATCTTCTGGCGAACCGCTTGCTGTCGGCGCATGCCGGCGCGCCTGCCATGCTGCAGGCGACCATGGGAGGGTTGTCGCCGACCGCGCTGCGCCGCGCCGTCGAGCGGTTGCGCTCGGACAGCGATGCGGACGTCTCGCTTGCGGCGCTGGCCATGGACGCCGGCCTGTCGCGCTTTCACTTCTGCCGTGCCTTCAAGGAGAGCACCGGGCTCTCGCCGCATGCCTGGCTGCGCCAGCACCGGCTCGAGCAGGCCATGAACATGCTGCGCGACACCGACGCATCCGTCGTCTCGATCGCGGCGGCGCTAGGCTACAGCTCGCAGACGGCGTTCGCCGCCGCGTTCAGGAAGCTGACCGGCGAAACCCCGAGCGATTGGCGGCGCCGTCTGCGGTAGAGCGTTTTCGAGCGAAGTGGACGCCGGTTCGCGTGAAGAAAACGCGTCAAAACAAGAGGCTAGAGCTTCGGTTCTGATTTAATCAGAACCGAAAATGCTCTAGCAGCAATCGCTCTTCAGGTCGGGCAATCGCTCTGGGGCACCGACAAGCTCAATTCGCTAGATCACCGTGGCACCCACGCCAACAACGGAGACAAGCGATGGCCTGGAAGGATTTCGGCAGCTCCCTCGCAATCACGCGGCGACGCCGGGCCGTCGCGACCGCACTGATGTACGGGCTGACGCTCACCGTCCGCTTCACCACGGCAACCGGCGACGATGCCGACGCCACGGCGCAGGCCGCTCACGGCGTCGATCCCATGACCTCGGTGATGATCAATAATGCGGCTCAGGCAGTCACCCGGGACCTGCTTCCGGGCGCCGCGCAGCCGATCTCCTTTCACCGCGGTTCGCTGCCCGGCGCGCGCGGCTGTCGGGCGGCGTGTGGGCCGGCGCTGCGCTCGCCGTTCGTATCGGGCTGCGCCGCCCGTCAATAGGCACTCACTTTCGTTTCACAACTTCGCGTCGCAACTCGCGACAGGTTTGACCGTCAGCGGCAAGCGGCGGCGGCGACGCGCGGACATCAGAGACTGTCAACCCAGAGGAGATATCCCATGCGACTGGTCATCATCGGCGCCGGCTTTGCCGGCATGTACGCCGCACTTTCCGCAGCCCGCCTGCGCGACATCAAGGGCGTTTCGCCCGAGCAGCTCGAGATCGCGCTGGTCGCGCCGGAGCCGACTTTGGTGGTCCGCCCGCGGCTCTACGAGCCAAAGCCGGAGACGCTGACCGCGCCGCTGCTCGACGTCTTCAACGCGATCGACGTCGTCTATGTGCAGGGCAGCGCCGAGGCCGTCGACACCAAGGCGCGCACCGTGCAGATCGTCACCGCCAAGGACGCACGCAAGACGCTGCCTTACGATCGGCTGGTGGTTGCGACCGGCAGCCGGCTGTTCCGCCCGAACGTGCCCGGCCTTGCCGAGCATGCCTTCAGCGTCGACAGTCTCGAGGACGCGATCGCGCTCGACCGTCATCTGCATGGTCTCGCCAAGCAGCCGGCCTCGGTGGCGCGCGACACCGTGGTCGTTGCCGGCGGCGGCTTCACCGGCATCGAGGCCGCGACCGAGATGCCGGCGCGGCTCAAGGAGATTCTCGGCAACGACGCCAGGCCGCGCGTCATCATCGTCGAGCGCAACGCTGCGATTGCGCCCGACATGGGCGAGGAGCCGCGTCCGATCATCGAGGAGGCGATGCGCAAGCTCGGCGTCGAGGGCCGCTTCGGCGCCGGCGTCGCCGAGGTCACCAAGTCCGGCGTCACGCTGTCCAGCGGCGAGCATATCGAGGCCGCGACCGTGGTCTGGGCGGCGGGCATCCGCGCCGCGCCGCTGACCGCGCAGATCCCGGCCGAGCGCGACAATTCCGGCCGGCTGCTGGTCGACCGCGATTTGCGCGTGCCGGCGGTCGCAGGCGTGTTCGCCACCGGCGATGCGGCGCGTGCGGCATGCGACGATGATGGCAACTACGCGCTGATGTCATGCCAGCACGCCACGCGGATGGGCGCCTTTGCCGGCAACAACGCCGCCGCCGAACTGCTCGGCGTCCCGACCAAGCCGTATCACCAGAAGGCCTATGTCACCTGCCTCGATCTCGGCGAGGCCGGCGCGCTGTTCACCCGCGGCTGGGAGCGCAAGGTCGAGATGGTCGGCGACGTCGCCAAGAAGACCAAGCGGGAGATCAACACCGTCTGGATCTATCCGCCCCGCGCCGAGCGCGCCGCCGCGCTCGCATCCGCCGATCCGGAGCACGTCACCGAAGTCTAAGGCTCTCCCGACATCGGCCGCGCCCTGAAGGGGGCGCGGCCACCCGCGACCGCCATATCTGGAGCTCACCAAAGTGAAACACGAGACCGTGCGTACATCGTCGTTCGCGATGCCGCTGACCAGTCCGGCCTTTCCTCCCGGGCCGTACCGCTTCGTCAACCGCGAGTACTTCATCATCCAGTACCGGACCGATCCCGACGCGCTGCGCCGCGTGGTGCCTGAGCCGCTGCAGCTGACCGATCCGGTGGTGAACTACGAGTTCATCCGCATGCCGGATTCGACCGGCTTCGGCGACTACACCGAGAGCGGCCAGGTCATTCCGGTGTCGTACAAGGGTCAGCTCGGCGGCTTCACCCATCAGATGTTCCTCAACGATCATCCGCCGATCGCGGGCGGGCGTGAACTGTGGGGCTTTCCCAAGAAGCTGGCGCAGCCGAAGCTGGAGGTCGAGATCGACACGCTGGTCGGCACCCTGAAGTACGGTTCGGTGCGGATCGCGACCGGAACCATGGGCTACAAGCACCGTGCGCTCGACATCGCAGCCGAGGCCCAAAAGCTCGCCGCGCCGAATTTCCTGCTCAAGATCATTCCGCATGTCGACGGCACGCCGCGCATCTGCGAGCTGGTGCGCTACCACCTCGAGGACATCACGGTGAAGGGGGCCTGGACCGGACCGGCTGCGCTCGACCTGTACTCGCATGCGCTGGCGCCCGTCGCCGAGCTGCCGGTGCTGGAGATTCTCTCCGCCAAGCACATCCTTGCCGACCTCACGCTGGGGCTTGGCGGCGTGGTGCACGACTATCTCGCCACGAGCCAGGCGACACCGCATCGCGGCGGCGACGTCTTGACCGCTGCGAATGCCGGCTGACCGGCCCCAACCCGTCCATCAGGAGATCCAGCAATGCTGAACGTGATGCGCGAGCAGATCAATCCGCTGTCGCAGCAGACCAGGTCGCTGCCCTACGATGTCGTGGCGCTGGTGCTACAGGGCGGCGGCGCGCTCGGCGCCTACCAGGCCGGCGTCTATCAAGGCCTGCACGAGGCGGGCATCCGGCCGAACTGGCTCGCCGGCATCTCGATCGGCGCGCTCAACGCCGCGATCATCGCCGGCTCGCCCGAGGGAGAGCGCGTCGAGCGGTTGCGCAAATTCTGGGAAGGCATCTGTGCCGCGTCGGTGGAATGGCCGGCCGGCGAGGGGCTCGCCAATGCCCTGCCGTTCGCCTTCGACATGCGATCGGCGCACAATGCGCTGGCGGCGATGCGTGCCTTGCTCCAGGGGCAGCCCGGCTTCTTCAAGCCGCGCTTCCCGCCGCCGTTCCTGTCGCCATTCTCAGGCGCCGCCGCGACAAGCTTCTACGACACCTCCGCATTGCGCCAGACGCTTGAGCAGCTCGTCGACTTCGATCGGCTGAACTCGGGCGAGGTGCGCGTCAGCGTCGGCGCGGTCAACGTGCGCACCGGCAACCTGACCTATTTCGACACCGCCGAGCGCCGGCTCGGACCGAAGCACTTCATGGCGTCGGGCGCGCTGCCGCCGGGCTTTCCAGCGGTCGAGGTCGACGGCGAGCACTATTGGGATGGCGGCGTGGTTTCGAACACGCCCTTGTCCCGCGTGTTGTCGAGCGAGCCGCGCGATACGCTGACCTTCCAGATCGATCTGTGGTCGGCGAAGGGCCGTGTGCCCAACGACCTGATGGAGGTATCGAGCCGGCAGAAGGACATCCAGTACTCCAGCCGCACCCGCGCCATCACCGATCAGGCGCTGCGAATGCAGAAGATGCGTCAGGCGTTGCAGCGGACGCTCGCACTGCTGCCGGAGAGCGCCAGGCAGGATCCGGAAATTCGCGAGATCGCCGAGATGGCCCGCCATCGCTCCTGCAACATCATTCATCTGATCTACCAGTCCAAGGTCCACGAGCGTCACTCCAAGGACTACGAGTTCGGGCTGAGCGCGATGCGCGCGCACTGGCAAAGCGGGTTGGAGGATATCCGCCGCACGCTGGCGGACCCGAGCCGCCTCGACCGGCCGGCGCCCGAGCGCGGCATCGTCACCCACGACATCCACCGCCGCGACTGAGTTGCGGCGCCTCACATCCTCACAGCATCGAAAGGAAATTGCCATGTTGAAAGGCAAGGTTGCCATCGTCACCGGATCGACCAGCGGCATCGGGCTCGGCATTGCCAGGGAGCTCGCCAGACTGCGCGCAGACATCGTCTTGAACGGTTTTGGTGACGCCAATGAAATCGAGGCGATCCGCAGCGGCATCGAACGCGAGCATGGCGTGCGCGTCAGCTACGACGGCGCCGACATGTCGAAGGAAGATGCCGTGCGCGGCCTGGTCACCGCGACGGTTGCCAAGTTCGGCCGCCTCGATATCGTCGTGAACAATGCCGGCATCCAGTTCACCGCGCCGGTCGAGGAATTTCCGGCCGCCCGCTGGAATGCCATCCTGGCGATCAATTTGTCGGCTGCATTCCACAGCATTGCCGCCGCAGTGCCGCAGATGAAGAAGCAGCGCTGGGGCCGTATCGTCAACATCGCCTCCGCCCACGGCCTCGTCGGGTCGACGCACAAGGCGGCCTATGTCGCGGCCAAGCACGGTCTGATCGGCCTGACCAAGGTGGTAGGCCTGGAGACCGCCGGCAGCGGCGTGACCTGCAATGCGGTTTGTCCCGGCTGGGTGCGCACGCCGCTGGTCGACAAGCAGATCAACGACATCGCCGCGGAGCGCGGCATCAGCCAGCAGGATGCTGCGAGGGATATGCTCGCCGAAAAGCAGCCGTCGCTCGAGTTCGTCTCTCCGGCGCAGCTTGGCGGCACTGTCGCCTTCCTGTGCTCGGGCGCCGCCGACCAGATCACGGGAACCGCGATCTCGGTCGATGGCGGCTGGACGGCGCGGTAGCGCATGGCCATCGCCCATGTCACTGTTCGCCAGAGGCTTGCTCGCCTTCCAAGGGCCGGATGATTCCGCCGATGACGCCATGGAGCTGTCGCGCATGGAGGCGCGACTGCCGGCTTTGCTCAGCGTGATCGCCGGAATGGTCGACTGCACCGGCTTTTTCACGCTGGGCCACATCTTCACGGCTCATGTGACCGGCAACCTCGTGCTGGCAGCGGGCGTTGCCGTCGACGGCGGCTCATTCCATTGGGCGCAGTTGTTGACCATCCCGGTCTTCATGCTGGCGCTGGCAACCGTCTGGCTGATTGCCCGCGCATCACGCTTGCACGGTGCAAGACTGGTGCGGCTATTGCTGCTGGTTCAGTTTCTGATCCTTGCGGCGTTGCTGGCCTTCAGCATCATCGCCAGGCCGTCCTCCGATCCGGCCGGATGGTTGGCGGGCACGGCGGCGATGATGGCGGTGTCCGCCATGGCCTGTCAGTACGCGCTCCTGCGCCTCGCCGTGCGGGGCGCGATCTCGACCGCCGTGATGACCGGCAATCTGGCCAATGCCGTCTTGTCGGTGATGGACTTGCTTTCGGTCCGTCATCCCCTGCTGCCGCGTGATGCGACGCCGTTGAAGCATTCGCTTGGCCGCTTGGCCGGGTTCCTTCTGGGCTGTGTGATCGTCGCGGCGGTGGTTTCGCTGGCCGGAGATTGGACCTGGTCGCTACCCGCGGCACTGGCGTGCGCTGCGATCGCGGTGCGGTAGCGCGGTCAGAAATCTGCGTGGGCGGTCTTGTCCGCCCACGCAGCCCGCGGCAGGCTGTTCAGGTGATCGCGATCGGGCAGCCGTTGCTTCCCGTGGCGCCCTTGATCGGCGCCGGCGCGAAGCAATAGACGAACTGGTACTTCTTGGCGGCGATCAGCTCGTCGAAGATCAGGTTCTCGTGGTTATGGATGCCGTGCTTGGTCTGCAACTCGGCATGCACCGCGAAGGCGAGCGATTTGTCGGGATTGGGCACCACCTCGACCGCCCAGGTGTCGGCACCGGTCAAGGCGAGGTCCTTCTCGACCACCCACTTCGCGGCGTCGAGACCGATGCCCGGCTCGCCACTGTTGAAGCGGTCATTGTTCTTCATCCACAGCGAGCCCCAGCCGGTGTGGAACATGATCGCGTCGCCGGGCTTGATGTCGCTCTCATTGATGTTCTGCTTCTGCAGCGCCGCCTTGATGTCGGCGGTGGTGATCTCCTGGCCGGCGTCCATCATCCCGCCCTTGAGCGCGACCATGTCGACGAGATGCGCGCGGGTGAACAGCGGCTTGAGCTTCTCGACGCCGAGCTTCTTGAGACCGTAGGCGTCGCTGATCTCGAGCGCAGTGTGGCCGTTGTAGAAACGCATCTCGCTCTTGTCGCCGTCCTTGCCGAGCTGGATGCCAATGTGGCCGAGACCGTCGAACTGCGTACCGGTCTGGCCGATCTCGGTGGAGAGGAATTCGTCGTGGTAGACCAGCTTGTTGTCGCCGAACGGGCCGCCGGTCGGGCCGCCCGGGATGCGCAGCGTGAACGCACGCGGCCCGAACAGCGGCATGCCGCCCTCGTAGACGCGGCCGATCTTGTAGATCTTGCCGTCCTTGATCCATTTCGCCGTGTCGAGCACCTTCTCCGGCGTGATGTGGTTGGATGCACCGGCCTCGTCGTCCGCGCCCCATTTCGAGGGCCACCACGGCTTGTCGGTGCCCTTCGGCATCGCGGTCGGGGTTTGCGCCTGGGCTGCGGTGATCGGTGCAAGCGAGAACTTGCCATGCATCGCGCCGGCAAGCGTTGCACCTGCTGCGCCGGCAAGGCCCGCCGTGCGCAACAGGGTCCGGCGATCGGTCGTGACCGGCCCGTTGTTCGGTTCGTCGCTCCTGACGTCGTCGTCCATGCTTTCCCTCCCAGGTTGCGCCCGCGGTTTCGGGCTTGAAATTTGTTTTCGGCATGCTCCTCCTCGGTTAGGCTGTTGTCCAGCGACAAAACGATGACGGTGGGACGCGTATCGATGAGCCTGTTCGAGAACGACAAGTCCGCCGATCGGCTGCCGGTGTCGGTCATCACCGGCTTTCTCGGCAGCGGCAAGACGACGCTGCTCAACCATCTGTTGCGTCACGAGGCGATGAGCGACAGCGCCGTCGTGATCAACGAATATGGCGAGGTCGCGCTCGATCATCTGCTCGTCGAACGCGTCGATGGCGAGGTTGCCGTGCTCGCGAGCGGTTGTATTTGCTGCACAATCCGCAGCGATCTCGAGGAGACGCTGCGCGCGCTGCTGGTGCGGCGCGATCGCGGCGAGGTGCCGCCGTTCCGGCGGATTTTGGTCGAGACCACGGGGCTGGCCGATCCCGCGCCGATCGTGCAGCTCCTGCTCAACAATCCGCTGGTGTCGCATTTCCTGCGGCTCGATGCGGTCGTGACGACGGTCGATGCTGCCAACGCCGACCGCCAGCTCGATCGGCAATATGAAGCAGTGAAACAGGTGGCGCTGGCCGACCGTCTGCTGATCACCAAAGGCGATTTGGTCAATGACATTGACGCATTGGAGGCGCGGCTCCACCGCCTTAATCCGGCGGCGAGGATCGAGCGCGTGGCGCACGGCGAGATCGATCCCTCCAGGCTATTCGGTGCTGCCCTGGTCGATCCCGAAAAGAAGACGGCTGACGTCGAGCGCTGGCTCAACGAGCAAGCCTTTGCGGGACCTTGCGAGGAAGGGCATGGGCACGCCGCACATGATCATCACGATCACGACGGCCATCACAGCCATGATGCCGCGATCACGAGCTTTGTGCTCGCGTTCGACGCGCCGCTCGACTGGATGGCGGTTTCACAGTGGCTCGCCTATCTGCGCAACGCGCGCGGCGAGGATTTGTTGCGGGTCAAGGGCATCCTCAACCTGCATGGCGAGGCGGCGCCGGTCGCGATCCACGGCGTGCACCATATCTTCCACCCGCCGGTCGCGCTCGCCAAATGGCCCGATGCCGATCGCCGCTCGCGCATCGTGTTCATCACCCGCGGCATCACGCGCCACGAGGTGATGGCGCTGTGGGAAGCGGGCCGCGTGCCGGCGTGAGGCTCCGCCGGTCGCGTGCCGCGCAGCGGAACACGATTTGGAACGATCCTTAGAATCGGTCGAAAAAATCCGAGGCGCATTGTCGCGGTTTTACTGCGCACGCGTTGCGAGCCCGCAACACGATCAACGATAAGTCCAACACTGGACGAGTTCTAATTCCCAAGCGGCCGTACGCATCCTTCGTCGTGGTAGTGACGGCGAGGCAAAGCGTACCTGGAATTAGGCGACGGAAATTGACTGCGACCACCACTTCCCTGCGGCGATGGGGCGCCGTCCACAAATGGACCAGCCTGATCTGCACACTGTTCATGCTGCTGTTGTGCATCACCGGCCTGCCGCTGATCTTCCATGAAGAGATCGATGATCTCCTGCACAACCAGGTCAAGCCGGCCGAGGTGTCGGCAGGCACGCCGCCGGCCAATCTTGACCATCTGCTTGGCAACGCGCTGGCGCGGGCGCCGGGCAAGGTGCCGCACTTCCTGATCTGGGATCGCGACGAACCCGGCGCGATGTGGGTCAGTGTCGGTCCGACGATCGATGCCGATCCGACCAACAACCTCTTGATCCGGATGGACACGCATAGCGGCGCCTATCTCGATTCCCCCGATGTGACCGGCCGCTTCACCTACATCATGCTGAAGCTGCACACCGACATGTTCGCGGGCTTGCCCGGAAAGCTGTTCCTCGGATTGATGGGGATCCTGTTCTGCATCGCGATCGTTTCCGGCATCGTGGTCTATGCGCCATCGATGCGGAAGCTGCGTTTCGGCGCCTATCGTGCGCAGCGCACCCGCGTCGTGCGCTGGCTCGACGTCCACAATCTCGCCGGCATCCTGCTGGTCGCCTGGACGCTGGTCGTCGGCTTCACCGGGGTCATCAACACCTGGGCCGATCTGGTCGTGAAGATGTGGCAATTCGGCCAGCTCGCCGAAATGACCGCGCAGTATCGCGACCGGCCGGTGCCGTCGAAACTGACCTCGCTGAATGCGGCGGTTGAGGTGGCCAAGCATGCGGTGCCCGGAATGACGCCGAGCTTCGTCGCGTTCCCAGGCACGACCTTCAGCAGCAAGAGCCATTACGCGGTCTTCCTGCGCGGCGATACGCCGCTGACCTCACGACTGCTGAAGCCGGCGCTGATCGATGCGGAAACCGGCAAGCCGACCGACAGCCGCGACATGCCCTGGTATGTGACGACGCTGTTCGTCTCGCAGCCGCTGCATTTCGGCGACTATGGCGGCATGCCGCTCAAGATCGTCTGGGCGCTGCTCGATGTCCTGACCATCTTCATCCTCGTGACCGGCGTCTATCTGTGGTGGCGCCGCCGCAAGGCGGGCGTGAGCCAGGAGCGCGCCATCGGCAACGCCGCCTCCATCGACAACCCCGCATTGTCGTCCTGATATCAGCATGGTCTCACGTCGTTCATTGACCCAGATCTTTGCCGCGCCGCTTGTCATCGCAATCGTGAGCACGGTGGGCTTGATCAGCGCGCTTGTCGGCGACGGTGTGTGGGATGCCGTCTCCTGGGTGGGGCTGGGCCTGCCGGTGTTGCTGTATCTGGTGTTCATCTGGCGGCGCCAGCCGAATTGATCAGGCTCGGCCTGATCGCTGCTCGAAGCGATGGGCGGCCAAGTTCAATCGGAATATGCGCATCTCTGTGGTGTTCTCAACCGCCGAGATGTGTAAGAAATCCAAAAAGCAATCGCCACCGCGCAAGTGCCTGGCCTGCGGCGTCGCGCCGGTGAAAGCGCCACAGATCATCTGCCACGGTTGCGTCGGTACGGCCGCCGCGATCGAGGCGGTCCGTAAATCCAGGGTCGCGCCGGCCTCGGCCAAGAAGCGCAGGACAGCATCGGACCGACGCTCACCGAAAAAACGGCGGCTTCATCCGCGGCAGCCAGGCACGTAGTCAAAGATCAGTTAGCGGGATCGCGCTCCCGGTCCGCGTAGACGTCAGGCGTCTCCAGATATGGGGATACCAAGGCAGCGATGGCGCCGCTCGTTATGGCCGCATCAGCGAGGTTGAATATGGCGAACGACCAATCTTTATAAGAAACGTGAACGAAGTCGATCACCGAACCGATTCGGGCGCGATCCAACATATTGCCGAGCGCCCCGCCAATGATCAGAGTGAGGCCAATTGCCAGGACTGGCTTGCCGGAAGGTACGCGAGCGAGCCACCAACCGAGCAGCCCAGAGGCTAGAGCAGACAGGCCGACCAGCGGCCAGCGCTGTGCATCGTCCACAAACCGGAGGAAGCTGAACGAGATGCCCTTGTTGTAAGACAACACGAACTCGACCGACGGCAATATGACCATCGAGCGGTCGGGTTGCAGCAAACTGACAACAAGCTGCTTCGTGGCTTGATCCAGCCCCACGATGAGAACGATCAACCAGGCCCAGTGGAGGCTGACGTGTGACGGCTTGTGAGGCATGCTCAAATTGTCCGGCCTGATGGGCAGTCGAACCATACGGACCTCGCCTGGAAAGCAACAGCCATCCTGCGAAGGTCCGGGGTGTTGTATTTAACCGGACGCCCGTGTTTCAAGCTTCCGAACCGGATACCAAATCATGCGCTCGTGAGACGACGCTCTAGATCAGCGCCTCCGCGCGCAGCGGCGTCTCGATCTCGCCGAGCACGCGCGCCAGCCGGTCGGCCCACGCCGTCTCGCCGGCTTGGTCGGAGATCAGGTCCTGGCGGATCTCGATGCCGGAATTCATCAGGCCGCGCTTCTCGCCATGCGCCGGGATCGTGTAATCGGTCTCGTCGCTGACTGCATAGGGCTCATTGTCGCCAACCACGAGATCGCCCTCGCTACGCAGCTGCTTCAACAGAAGCGGCGGCAGTACCGTGTCGCGATGGTAGAGCGTGCCGATGTGCCAGGGACGGGCGATGCCGGCGTAGACTGGCGTGAAGCTGTGCAGCGACACCAGCAATGTCGGCACGCCCTGACGCGCACGCGCGTCGATGATCTCGTCGATGCGCCGGTGATAGGGATCGAAGATTTGCGCGCGGCGCATCTCGGCGGCCTCGCGCGACAGGCCCTCATTGCCCGGCACGGTGGTGGCCTCGCTGATCAGCGGGATCGCGCTTGCGACATGCGGCGGACGGTTGCAGTCGATCACGAGCCGCGAATAGCGCTGCGCGATCAGATGCGCATCGAGCCGGTCGGAGAGCTGGGTCGCGACGCCGGCGATGCCGATATCCCAGGCGATGTGCCGCACGAGCTCGTTTTCGGGCAGGCCGAGATCGCCGAGCGGGGAGGGAATCAGCCTGCCGTAATGATCGCAGGTGAACAGGAACGGCGAGCGGCCGGCGGCATTATGTTCAAGAACCGGTGAAACGTCGGTGCTTGCGAGCAGGAACGATGGATCACCGCCGTAATTCAAGGGCCTTTTCCTCAACTTTGCCTATTGAAGGGGCATGCTGGTCTGGAATCGAGCAGCATTCTCTATAGATTAAGCGGTCCGAAATCACGATGATTGTTTGAAGATGCCGCTGCTGACTATTCATCACAAGACCGTATATCGCTACGCGCGCCCGGTGGCGTTCGGCGAACACCGCATCATGCTGCGTCCCCGCGACGGTCACGATCTGCGCGTGCTCGACAGTGCGCTTGTGATCGATCCGCAGCCGATGTCGCTGCGCTGGATTCACGACGTGTTCGGCAACAGTACGGCGATCGCCGCCTTCGACGAGCGCGCCGACACGCTGACATTCGTCTCGACCGCGACGGTGGAGCACAATCCGGCCGACACATTCGCGCTGACGCCTGACGACGCCGCCTACTTCTATCCGTTTCTCTACGACGATGAGGAATTCCCCGATCTGCAGCAGTTCGTCACGCCGCAATATGGCGACCCGAACGGCGAGCTTTCGGCCTGGGCGCGGCGCTTCCTGGATGTCGAGGCTCCGACGCCGACTTTCAATATCCTGAGCGGCATGACCCATGGTATCCGCGAGAGCTTTAGCTATCGCAAGCGCCACGAACATGGCACCCAGCATCCGCTCGACACGCTGCAGACGAAGTCCGGCACCTGTCGCGACTATGCGCTGTTGATGATCGAGGCGCTGCGCCGGCTCGGCTTCGCCGCGCGCTTCGTCTCCGGCTATCTCGCGATGCCCACAGACAGCGCGCATGGCTATGTCGGTGGAGGCTCGACCCATGCATGGGTGCAGGTCTATCTGCCGAGCGCCGGCTGGATCGAGTTTGATCCGACCAACGGCATCGTCGGCACGCGCGATCTGATCCGCGTCGCGGTGGCGCGCGATCCGCGCCAGGCGGTCCCGCTGCACGGGGTCTATCTTGGCCCGCCTGACGCCTTTCAGCGCATGGACGTCGACATCACGGTCGTATCGGTCGGTGAGGACGCGGCAGAACGGGAGACAGTCTGACGATGCAGATCAGGGTCGGCTTCGAGATCACCTACACGGCTCCGCAGCCGACGCCAATGGTGATGATGCTGTCGATCCATCCGTCGCGCTACGCGGACATCGTCGGCACCGAGCAGATCGTGACCGAGCCAGACGTGCCGTTCGGCCTGTATCGCGACGGCTTTGGCAATGTCTGTGGGCGTCTGGTCGCGCCCGCCGGTGGCGTCACCTTTCGTGGCAGCGCGCTGGTGCGCGATTCCGGGCTGGCTGACGTCGTCAATCCGGCGGCGCAGCAGGTCTCGATCGAGCAGCTGCCTGACGACATGCTGCTTTACCTGATGCCGAGCCGCTATTGCGAGACCGACAAGCTGACCGACATCGCCTGGTCGCTGTTCGGCAACACACAGCCCGGCTGGGCGCGGGTGCAGGCGATCACCGATTTCGTGCATCGCCACGTGACGTTCGGCTACGAGCACGCCCATCACATGAAGTCGGCGCATGATGTCTATGAAAGCCGCGCCGGCGTCTGCCGCGACTTCGCGCATCTGGCGCTCACCTTCTGCCGCTGCATGGGCATTCCGGCGCGTTACTGCACCGGTTATCTCGGTGACATCGGCGTGCCAAAGGATCCCGCGCCGATGGATTTCTCCGGCTGGTTCGAGGTCTATCTGTCGGGCCAGTGGTACACCTTCGATGCCCGCCACAACACGCCGCGGATCGGCCGCATCCTGATGGCGACCGGCCGCGACGCCGCCGACGTAGCCCTCACCACGAGCTTTGGCCGCATGACGCTGGCGAAGTTCGTCGTGGTGACGGATGAGGTGGCGGCGGCTTGATGTAGAGCCGTCACCCTGTGAGGAGCGCGAAGCGCGTCTCGAAGGGTCGACGGCCACCAGCCGGGCCGTGCATCCTTCGAGACGCTCGTTCCGCGCTCCTCAGGATGACGGGAGATCGCCAGCGAGCAATCCATTTCGTGGCACGATGGATTGCTTCGCTTCGCTCGCAATGACATAGAACCCACATGATCTCCGACCTCCTCTTCGTCTACGGCACCCTGATGCGCGGCTTCGACCATCCGATGGCGAAGCTGCTCGCGGGCAATGCCGAATTCCTTGGGCCGGCGCAGTGTTGCGGCCGGCTCTATCTGGTGAAGCATTATCCGGGCCTTGTGGCATCGGACGATCCGGCCGACATCGTGCACGGCGAATTGTTCCGCTTGCGTGAGCGCGAGGCCATGCTGCGCGAGTTCGACATGTACGAGGCCTGCGGCGAAGGATTTCCGCCGCCGACCGAATATGTCCGCGAGATGCTGAAGGTCACGCGCGCCGACGGTAGCGCGAGCGAGGCGTGGACCTATTTCTACAACTGGCCGGTCAAAGAGCTGCCGCGGATCGCGTCAGGAAAGTTTCTCGAACATTAGCGCTTGTGTCCCGGGCGCACCGCGGCACGAAGTGCCGCTGTGCAGAACCGGGACCCACTTGTGCAACGATCATGGGCCCCGGCTCTGCAGCGCATCACTGCGTGCTGCGCAGCGTCCGGGGCACAAAGGCTCACACTTCCCGCACCACGCGGATGTCGACCTCGCGCTCGACGAAGGTCCATTCCTCGGTTGCGCGCAGCACGCCGACCAGTTCGTCGAACAGGCTGGCATGTTCGGGCGCGAATTCGAACCAGGTCAGGAAATCGAAGGGCATGCCGAGGTCGCGGGCGTGAAACAGCTGGCGGGCGATCGCCGGCAGGAATTTCAGGGTGTCTGCGATGTGGTGCGACTTGTCCTCGAAGATCTTGCGGCGCTCCTCCTGGGTGAGCTCCCACCAGGCAGCCGATTTCCTGATCGGGATCAGCGCCGCATGCGTCGCCTCGCTGCGGCCGAGAGCGGCCTGCACGGCGATGAGCTTCTCGCGCTCCTCCTTCTCGGTGTAGCGCAGATGGCTCGCAACGCCGGCGAGCCGCCAGGAGGTCTGCGCCGGCAACAGCGGCAGCGCGATCGCGTCACTCGAGATCACCGAGAGCGCCTCGACCTTCGGCAAGGTCTCGCCCTTCACCCGCGTGATGGAAGTGACCTTCCAGCCGCCGCTCTGTCCGCCTCTGAACGTCGTGAACATGGTGCTATCCAACCGCGGAAGCGGGGAAGGTTCAAGTTGGCCGAAACGGCTCTCCACCGTGAATTCAGGGGTAGCCCGCTCGACCGGGCCCGACAGACCAGCCTGTGAATAGCCCGGAAAAGCCCCACATTGTTCGTCATGCCGGGCCGTCCCGCTATATGGCTAACCGGTTGTCCGCGATTCGTCGCCCGAGCCCAGAATCAAACTGATGCGTTTCACGCCCGAGTTCCTCGATGAGTTGCGCGCCCGGCTTCCGGTCTCGGAGGTCGTGGGCAGGCGCGTCAAGCTCAAGAAGGCCGGGCGGGAGTGGAAGGGGCTGTCGCCGTTCCAGCAGGAGAAGACGCCGTCGTTCTTCGTCAACGACCAGAAGCAGGCCTGGTTCGACTTCTCCTCCGGGCTGAACGGCAACATTTTCGACTTCCTGATGAAGACCGAGGGCGTGACGTTCCCCGAGGCGGTGGAACGCCTTGCCGCGATGGCGGGTGTGCCGCTGCCGGCCGTGACGCCCGATGCGGCGCGGCACGAGCAGCATCGCCGCACCCTGCACGACGTGATGGAACTCGCGACCAAATTCTTCGCCGACACGCTGGCCTCGCGCAACGGCGCCAAGGCGCGCGGCTATCTCGCCGACCGCAGCATCTCGCCGGCGACCCAGCTCCAGTTCCGGATGGGCTATGCGCCGCCGGACCGTTTCGCGCTGAAGGAGCATCTCGGCGGGCAGGGCATCTCCACCGAGGACATGGTGGAGGCCGGGCTTCTGGTGTCCGGCGAGGACAAGCCGGTGCCGTTCGATCGCTTCCGCGACCGCGTCATGTTCCCGATCACGGATGCCCGCGGCCGCGTCATCGCCTTCGGCGGCCGTGCGCTGGAAAAGGACGTTCCGGCAAAATACCTGAACTCGTCGGAAACCACGCTGTTTCACAAGGGCGACAATCTCTACAATCTGTTCACGGCGCGCCAGGCCGCGCATGACGGCGCACAGCTGATCGTCGTCGAGGGCTATGTCGACGTCATCGCCATGGTCACGTCGGGCTTTCCCGGCGCCGTCGCGCCGCTCGGCACCGCGCTGACCGAGAACCAGCTCGGCCTGCTCTGGAAGATGGTCGACGAGCCGATCCTCTGCTTCGACGGCGACCGCGCCGGGCAGAAGGCGGCTTACCGCGCTGCCGATATCGCTTTGCCGCAGCTCAAGCCCGGAAAAAGCCTGCGCTTCGCGCTGCTGCCGGAAGGGCAGGACCCCGACGATCTCGCCCGCTCCGGCGGCCGTGGCGCGGTCGAGGACGTGATATCAGCCGCGCGGCCGCTGGCCGACATGATCTGGTCGCGCGAGATCGAGGGCGGCAATTTCGACACGCCGGAGCGCCGCGCGGCGCTGGAGGCGCGGATCGGCGAATTGACCAACGGCATCCGCGACGAGGTGGTGCGGCGCTATTACCGGCAGGATCTGCAGGAGCGGCTGCAACGCAATTTTGCCCCGGAGGGCGGCCGCGGCGGGTATGGCCGCAGCGGCTACGGCAGGGGCAATTTCGGCGGCGGCCGCGGCGGCGAATCACCTCGCCAGTTTGCCCCCCGCGGGCCGGCCCAAGGGGGCCGGTTTGGCGCCAAGGGCGGCATCAATGGCGGTGCCACCCCCGGGATTTCACGGGGCCCCTATCAGGCGGCGAGCCCCCAGCTTGCCAACAGCCCGATCATGCGCGGCCAGCGCAGTGCGATCTCCCGCCGTGAGGCGCTGATCCTGCAATCCCTGATCAACCACCCCTGGCTGCTGCACGACCATCTCGAGGAGGTCGCCGCCCTCGAGCTCGCCCATCCCGAGGCCCACAAGCTGCGGGCGGCCATCATCGCGGCCTTTGCCCACGATCATCACCACTCCCCGGATGTCGAGGAGCAGGCCGAAAAGATGCGGGCCGACCTTGAAGCGGGCGGATTATTGCAGATTCTTCAAAGGGTTGATCGATCAATCACAACCCAGGCGGTGTGGGGCGCGCAGATCGGCGCGGCGCGTGAGGATGTTTTATCGACCTGGCGCCAACTCGTTGCCTTGCATCAGAAAACCCACGCCCTACTTAGGGAGAGAAAAGATGCGGAAGTGGCTTTGGCTGAGGACTCCAGCGAGGCCAATCTGGCATGGTTGCAGGATATCCAGGCCCGGATGGCAGAAGCCGACGGGACCGAAGCCCTGATTGAGGGGTTCGGGGAATTATCGGGCCGGTTCCAGCGTAATGTCTGATAACAAAAATGCTGCGGACGGCGCTGGCCGAACCCGCAAAAAGACTCGCCAAATCCATGGTTTGGCTGCAAAAACAGGGTTAAGCGAAACTTAATAGCCTCGCGGCTATTGCAGATGGAAACCATCGAGACGGATGACAGGGGTGGCGATTTCTTGCGCCGCCCTTTGTGCGTCGAGAGTAATTCTAGATAGCGTGCAAACATGCGTGCGTGGCACCAATTTGCACGACCGCGTTTCGGGAGCTTAGTGAATGGCCACCAAGGCAAAGACGCTGCAGGTTAAGGACAAGGAAAAAGACGACAAGGCAGCTGACGCTCCTGAGAAGGATTCCGCTGACGCGCCGTCGCCGTTGCTCGACCTGTCGGATGCCGCGGTGAAGAAGATGATCAAGCAGGCCAAGAAGCGCGGCTTCGTGACCTTCGATCAGCTCAACGAAGTGCTTCCCTCCGACACCACCTCGCCCGAACAGATCGAAGACATCATGTCGATGCTCTCCGACATGGGCATCAACGTCACGGAGGCTGACGATTCCGAAGGCGAGGACGAGAAGGACGACGGCGACGACGAGACCGACAACGAGCTTGTCGAGGTCACGCAGAAGGCCGTCACCGAGGTCAAGAAATCGGAGCCCGGCGAGCGCACCGACGATCCCGTGCGGATGTATCTGCGCGAGATGGGCACGGTGGAATTGCTCTCCCGCGAAGGCGAAATCGCGATTGCAAAACGCATCGAGGCCGGCCGCGAGGCGATGATCGCGGGCCTCTGCGAAAGCCCACTGACCTTCCAGGCCATCATCATCTGGCGCGACGAGCTCAACGAAGGAAAGATCTTCCTCCGCGACATCATCGATCTCGAAGCGACCTATGCCGGGCCGGAGTCGAAGGGCGGCATCAATCCGAACCTGATCGGCAACAACGGCGCCGAGGGCGCCGCCGCTGAAGGCAATGGCGGCGATGCGCCGGCCGGCGCGCCCGCCCTTGTCGCGCCGCCCGCCGCGCCGCCGTCGCCGACTCCGTTCCGCGCCGCGCCCGCCGGTGGCGAAGCCGTCACCGAGGAGAAGGATCCCGGCGAGGCCGCGGCCGAAGCCGACATGGACGACGACGAGTTCGAGAACCAGATGTCGCTCGCCGCCATCGAGGCCGAGCTGAAGCCGAAGGTGGTCGAAACCTTCGACAAGATCGCGTCCGAATACAAGAAGCTGCGCCGCCTGCAGGAGCAGGACATCGCCAACCAGCTGCAGAGCGAGTCGCTGTCGCCCTCGCAGGAGCGCAAGTACAAGAAGCTGAAGGACGAGATCATCGTCGAGGTGAAGTCGCTGCGCCTCAACCAGGCCCGCATCGATTCGCTGGTCGAGCAGCTCTACGACATCAACAAGAAGCTGGTCTCCTTCGAGGGCCGCCTGCTGCGCCTCGGCGACAGCCACGGCGTCGCGCGCGAGGACTTCCTGCGTAACTATCAGGGGTCCGAACTCGACCCCCGTTGGCTCAACCGGGTCTCGAAACTCTCGGCCAAGGGCTGGAAGAACTTCGTCCATCACGAGAAGGACCGCATCAAGGATCTGCGCCACGAGATCCAGTCGCTGGCGGCGCTCACCGGGCTTGAGATCGGCGAATTCCGCAAGATCGTGCACGGCGTGCAGAAGGGCGAGCGCGAGGCCCGTCAGGCCAAGAAGGAGATGGTGGAAGCCAACCTCCGTCTCGTGATCTCGATCGCCAAGAAGTACACCAACCGCGGCCTGCAGTTCCTCGACCTGATCCAGGAAGGCAATATCGGCCTGATGAAGGCGGTCGACAAATTCGAGTATCGCCGCGGCTACAAGTTCTCGACCTACGCCACCTGGTGGATCCGGCAGGCGATCACCCGCTCGATCGCCGACCAGGCCCGCACCATCCGCATCCCCGTGCACATGATCGAGACGATCAACAAGATCGTCCGCACCTCGCGCCAGATGCTGAACGAGATCGGCCGCGAGCCCACTCCTGAAGAGCTCGCCGAGAAGCTCGGCATGCCCCTGGAGAAGGTCCGCAAGGTCCTCAAGATCGCCAAGGAGCCGCTGTCGCTCGAAACCCCTGTTGGTGACGAGGAGGATTCGCATCTCGGCGATTTCATCGAGGACAAGAACGCGATCCTGCCGATCGACGCCGCGATCCAGTCGAACCTGCGCGAGACCACCACGCGCGTGCTGGCCTCGCTCACGCCGCGCGAGGAGCGCGTGTTGCGCATGCGCTTCGGCATCGGCATGAACACCGATCACACGCTGGAAGAAGTCGGCCAGCAGTTCTCGGTGACGAGAGAGCGCATCCGCCAGATCGAAGCCAAGGCGCTGCGCAAGCTGAAGCACCCGTCGAGGAGCCGCAAGCTGCGGTCGTTCCTCGACAACTAATGCTGTCATTGCCGGGCTTGACCCGGCAATCCATCGAGACAAGAACGGCGGGCCTAGGCCCGCCGTTTTTTGTTGTGATGCAGTGACTGTCCGCGCCGCTACTTCTTCTTCACCCCGACGCGCTCGATGGTCTTGATCTCGAGCGGTGGGCGGCCGCTCTTTTCGGCGATCTCGCGGTCCTGCTCCATGATGAACCCGCGCGCCGGCTCGTCGCCGTCGAGCCCGCCAAGCAGTTCGGCGGGCACTCGGCGGTTGGAGCGCTGCGAGCCGTCTTCATAGAAGACGTTGAAGAAGGCGAATTCGCCTTTGGGATTGGTCCCGGGTTTTTTCGGCATGCGCGGCTTGTCCCCGATACCGGCAGCGCTGTCAAAGCAAATCACGCGGATTTCCGCGCCGATCTGCCCTGCGCTGGCGGAACGGTGACAGCGCTGTGACGCGCGGATCGCGCCTCAGCCCTCGAACAGCACGAACGCCGCCCAGACGCTGGAATCCCCGGCGCCGGCGACCTTGCCGTCACGCGCGTCGCGCCGGGTCTGGCGCAGCGCATCCGAATAGGTCAGTCCATCAGCGAGGTGCTCGTAGAAGCGCACGGTGAAGTTCGCGGTGCCTTCGTCGGCGACCGGCCACAATGTGAGCAGCGCGCGCCGCGCCCCGGCGATGCCGAGCGCGGTCGGCAGCCCACGCAGCCCGCTGACAAAGCTCTCGTCGCCGCGGCCGGTCTCGCAGGCCGACAGCACCAAGAGATCGAGCCCGGACAGGTCCCAGTCCATCAACTCGAAGGCATAGAGATAGCCGTCGCCGTCGTCGCGCAGCGGAAATCGGCTGTCGCCGGCGCCCGACAGCACGATGCCGCTCTGCCACAGCGTGTCGAGGCCCGAGGCCGTGCTGTCGTGATAGAAGCCGTGCGTCGCCAGATGCGCGATGCGAGCCTTGCTGATCGCCTCGCGCAGCGTGCTTTCGCTGACGCCGCGCCCGCTCAGCATCTCGACCGGCGCGCCGCGTGCGCGGGCGAGTTTTGCGATCGCCTCGATCTCGGTCCTGGTCCCGGGCAGCGGCATCGGCCCCGGCTGGCCGTATTCGATGCCGCCGGCGAGCAGCATCGCGCCCGTCCTGTCGAGCTTCTCGCGCCCATGGATTGCGATCAGCGCGTCGGGGCTGGTCAGCATCCGGATCGTGAAGCGGTCCTCCAGCAGGCCGCCGTCGGCATCAGGCAGCAGCGAGAACGGCACGGCGAACAGGAATCCGTCTGGCACGACATAGAGCGCGGTCTTGTCCTTCAGCAGCGGCTCCAGCGGCGCGAACAGCCGCTCGCGCAGGTTCTGGAAGCGGCCCCTCGCATCGAGTGGCCTGGCATCGAGATCAGGCGCGGTAGCCCGTGCCGTGCGCAGCCGCGCGATCTCGGTCCGCACCCCGGTATCGACCATCCGGCCGGGATCGCCGAGATCGACCACGCGCGGCGCACTCTGCGCGGTCTCGACGATGGCGTAGAGCACGGTCGCCGCCAGCGGCTGCTTGGACTGGCGGTCCGCCTTCCACTGCCGCGTGATGAAATAGTTGACGACAGCTTCATCGCCCGCGAGCAACTGCGCGGGGCGGAGCGGATCGCGCGGCGGCCTCATACCGATCGCATCGAGCCGGCGGGTGAGCGCCTTCTCGGCCGCGTCCTGCCGCTGCCAGACCGATCTCGCCCAGTCGTCGATATTGCCCGAGGAGAACAGCTCCTGCTTCTCGCCATTGAGCCGCAGCGCGGTGCGCAGCAGCGCCGCGGTCTCCTCGTCCTTGCCGGCGACCTCCGTCTCGAGCCGGCGCAGCGCGGTGGCGTCGCCGCCGCCGAGCGACTTCCAGCGCAGCACGGCGCTCGCAAACGCCGGCTGCGCCACCGCTGAACCGGCGCCGGTGGCGAAGCGGCCGAACGCGAACAAGAGATGATCGGCATGGGCGCGGATCGCCTCGGCGACGGCGCGATCGCCTGATGTGCCGACCTCGCGCTTCATCCAGTCGAACATCTCGCGATCGAGCGCGGTGAAGCTCTGCAGCGCGCGGTTCGGATCAACAGCGATCAGCGCTGTCGCGATGCCGAGCTTGATCTCGAAGCTCACGGGGTGCTGCGCGGTGAAGGCCCGCGTCGAGATCGCCAGCGCGGTCTCGCGCAGCCGCATGCCCGCATCCAGCTCGCCGCGCTGCTCGCGCTTGGCGGCGGCCAGCCCGGCTGCCTTGATGCGCAGGAAATCCGCAAAATTCTCCTCGTTGGCAACGATCGCCTCCAGCCGCTCCAGATCGGGTGCCGCCATCGCGGCATCGCCTGCGGCGAGCATGTCGGTGTAGAACAGCCAGGCATCGGCCTGTCCGGCAAAACTCGGATCCTTCGGCGCCAGCACGGTCGCGATCGCGCGATGGCGGCGGAAACAGCGGCGGGCGTCGTCGAAACGGCCGAGGTTGAGAAAATCCTGGCCGGCGTTGTTGACCGTCACCAGCGTGTTGAGGTGGTTCTCGCCGTAATGCCTGGCGCGCTTCTCGATCGCGAACAGATCGAGCTCGAGCGCCTTCGCCGGCGCGCCGATCTCGCGCAGCATGTCGGCATAATTGTTGGCGAGCTTCCAGGTGGTGCGGTGGTCGGGCCCCAGCGCCTTCTCCGAAAGCTCGAAATTGTGCCGGCCCAGATTCGTCGCCGACGCGGCCGATCCGTTGGCCGACAGCGCGACCGCGAGCTTGTCGTTGGCGATCAGAGATTCCTCGGAGCCTTCGCCCCAATAGGCGTTGTAGGCCCCGATCGCCTTCATGTAGAGCGGCACCGCTTCCGCGATCCTGGCGTGGTCGGATATCAGGATGGCGTATGACAGCAGCACGTCGGCATTGCCGGGCGGCGATTGCGCCGCCGCCTTGCCCTGCAACGCGCGGGCGAACAGCTTTTCGGCGAGATCGTCGCGCTTGACCGCGCGCAGCGTGGCGGTCGCCTGGTAATATTGCCCCATGACGAACTGGGCGTCGTCGAGCCTGTCCGCGGCGTCGAGCGCGGCCGTGAGCTGCGCATAGCCCGCGTCGATCTTGCCGCTGCGGGTAGCCGCGATGGCGTTGTTCATTTGCGCGGTGATCGCCTGGGCGCTGCCTGCGCCTTGCGCCGGCGCGCGTTTGGCGCGGGAGTCCTGCGCGGCGGCGGTGTTGATTGGTCCGGCGAAGGTCGCGCCGAGCGCGAGGACGATGCCGACGGAAGCGGCAGCCCGGCGCGCGCGCACAAATCCTCCGGCTGATGTCATCGGCAGCACATCCTCGTCGTGAAGCCCGTCATCGGATGGCGTCGCCCGGATGACAGCGTCGTTGCAGCGAGCCGGCCTGGCTTTAGCGGCGCAGCTTTGCATGAACAAGACACGGCGGACGGTCGCGCGTCAGCGCGGAACCGGCTCGCCGCATTGGTCATCGTTGGTCGCGGCCGGCGCCTTCGGCGTTCATCCGCCGTGCCCCGAACGGCTTCCCGGTTGGTTGGGCGCGGCGTCGCTTGCATGCCGGCGGCGCTGCCTGCCATCGGACGATGTTACCGCCTGCAGATGAACGGCCTGCCGGCAACCGCCTTTCGCATCGGGCTCGAAACGCGCGCGGGCCGAAAGCCCCCGATCTTTCTGACCATCGTCACTTGCGCGGCTACATCCGATTCGCGTATGAGGCGTATCCTGCCTCTGTTACAACTTCTCATTTTTGAGAGCCGATCGCCGATGTCCAACGCCACCCTCGACGCCAACAAGGCGCTCGTGCTCGCGCATTATGACGCCGTGACCAACCGGCATAATCCCGAGGCGATCCGCGCGCAGCTGGCGCCCGACTTCTTCGACCATGCGGCGGGCAAGCGGATGAGCGCCGAGGAGGTGATCGCGCATTCGGCCGCACTGCACGAGACCTTCGCCGACCTGTCGGCGGTGGCCGAATGCCTGGTGGCTGACCGCGACATCGTCGCCGGCCGCTTCGTCTGGCGCGGCCGGCACCGCAGCCCGTGGCGCGGCATTGCCCCAACCGGCCGCCACGTCGAATTCCGCGGTATGACGTTCTGGCGCATCCGGGACGGCAGGATCTCCGAGCGCTGGGCCGAGATCGATTTCGCCGGGCTGGAGCAGCAGCTCAGGGATTGAGGGAAATCTGCACAACTCCGCCGCGCTGCGACCGTGATCCGCCCCCAGCTTGTGCGGTGAATCAGAAGCACTCCGATTTGGAGTCCTAGATCGATTCAAGCTAACCCCGAGTGGGATTAGATGATGAACGACGCCTCGCACGAAAAGCGGCTTTCGGCTGACCGGTTCAGCGTCAGCTATTTTCTATGGATGATGCTGGTCGGGCTCCTCTTTGCGTTCGGTAACGATCTGGATCGGGTATTCAATCTTTGGCTGGCTCTGGTGCCCGTGCTTTTCCTGTCGGCACTAGTCATGACCGCCTCTTGGGTAGTCGCCCTGATACGCAATCTCTGGCTGAGGCGATGGCGGCGCGTGACTTCAATCCTTGTGGCGCCTCTCGCCGCCTGTCTTATCTTCGCAGGCGCGCGAGCGGCCGGCATTAGCTCCGAGCTGATACGCTTTGAGATCGGAAGGCACTACTATATCGCGCAGGTCGAGAAGCTCCCACAGGCGGGTGAGCCCCGCCTGGCGACGTTCGATTGGGGGCAAACCGGCGGGGTCGGCGTTGCAAACTTCATCTATACGCTCATTTTTGACGAGGCTGACGAGATCGCCCGCGCGCCTGCACCGCGCTCGCTTGCGTGGCACGATCGGGCGAACCGGCAATGCCCAGGCACGCCCCTGTGCTCAGTGTTGGACCCCTCTTCAGGTTTCTCAATTACAGTCAGGAAACTCGACGGTCATTTCTATCTCGTGACCGAAGGTTGGTAGGGAGATCGACCGCGCTGATTTGCACCGCGACTATTTTGACGGGCCTGATTTTACCGGGCATGATCGGCTATTCGAAGCAGGAGGGATGTTTGCATGCTCAGGTGTCGTTTGGCGGTTGTGTTCGGCGCCTTGCTGCTTACCACCCCCTCCTATGCCGCCCGCTGCGGCGGCAGCTTTCCCACCTTCGTGCAGTCGATCTCGCAGGAGGCGGCCGCGGCCGGCATTTCGCAGGACGTGATCTCGTCGGCGCTCGGCGGGGTGCAGCAGGATGGCGGGGTGCTCGCCTTCGACCGGCGGCAGCGCTACACCTTCAACAAGACCTTTGAGCAGTATGTTGCAACCCGCGTCGGCGCCGGTCGCATCAATGGCGGCCGGGCGATGTTGCAGCGTCACGCCGCGCTGTTGTCGAAGATCGAGCAGCAATACGGCGTGCCGCGCCAGATCCTGGTCGCGATCTGGGGGCTGGAAACCGATTTCGGCAAGGGCGACATGGGCAAGCTGCCGGTGTTTCGCGTACTTGCCACGATGGCGCATGATTGCCGCCGCACCGACCTGTTCCAGGGCGAGCTGCTCGCCGCGCTCAAGATCGTGCAGCGCGGCGATCTTCGTTTGAACGACATGATCGGCGCCTATGCCGGCGAGATCGGCCAGACGCAATTCCTGCCGTCGTCCTACATCAAGTATGGCGTCGATTTCGACGGCGACGGCCATGTCGATCTGCGCCACTCGGTCGCCGACGTGCTGGCCTCGACCGCGAACCTGCTGCACACCAACGGCTTCAAGGTGGGCGCGCCCTATGGCGAAGGCAGCGCCAATTTCGAGGCGATGCGCGAGTGGAACAGGGCGGTGATCTACCGCAAGACCATCGGGTATTTTGCCGATCAGCTCGTGGGGCGGTGAGGGCGAGCCACATCCGCGGTCGTCATTCCGGGGCGCGCGCAGCGCGAGCCTGGAATCCATCGGGCCGCATAACTTGCTGAGAAATGGATTCCGGGCTCTCGCTTCGCGAGCCCCGGAATGACGGAATGAGTGGCCCTCCATGGAAACCATCGGCAGCCAAAAGATCTGGTCGTTCTTCGACCGCCGCGGATGCCAGGTCGCGAAGAACGCGGCGGTGCGGGAGGGGCCGGGCCATCGCGTCGGTTCCTATCTCGAGCTCGCCACGAAAATCGCCGAGCTGCAATTCCTCAACCGCGACCACGTCCTGCTGTTTCGCGGCCAGGGCGCCGACTTCAGGAACATCAAGCGCAACTCGTCGCTGAAGCCGACGCTGTTTCGCAGCGGCCATGGCAATCCGGATCAGGCGACGCTGGTGGCGCGGTTCGCGACGCTGGCTCGCGCCGAGCAGATCCTGATCGCGGAGTATGCGAAGGCAAAACTGCTCGGGCTGGAACGGCTGAAGCGGCATCGCATCCTGCGCTGGTCGATCCTGCAGCATTACGAGGTCTGCACCACGCCGCTGCTCGACGTCACCAATTCGATCCGGATCGCTGCGTCGTTTGCCTCGCTGGCGGAGACCGGCACCGCCTTCCTCTATGTGCTCGGCGTGCCGAACCTCAGCGGCGCGATCACCGCCAGCGCCGAGGCCGGCCTGCAGATCGTCCGCCTCTCCAGCGTCTGCCCCCCGTCGGCGGTGCGGCCGCACATCCAGGAGGGCTATCTGCTCGGCGAGTATCCGGAGATGTCAGGCACCGCGCAGAAGGAAAACTATTTTCCCTATGAGATGGATTTCGGCCGGCGGCTGGTCGCAAAATTCGCGTTCGCGCCGGCATCGTTCTGGAAGAACGACAATTTTCCGCAGGTGACGAAGAGCGCGCTCTATCCATCGGAGAAGAGCGATCCGCTGTTCCGGCTGGCGCTTGGGGTGAAGAAGCAGTTGGGCGGGTGAGGCGGCGGAACGAAATGCAAAGCTCGGGCAGATCGTGCCGCGAGGATGCGGATGTGTGACTCACAGGCCGTGCAGCATTCACACTGTCGTCCCGGCGCAGGCCGGGACCCATTACCACCGCAGCTCGTTGTTGCAGCGAGCTGCGGCCCTAGCGTCCTGCCACTTGCACATTCGTGGTTATGGGTCCCGGCCTTCGCCGGGACGACGATAGTGTATGCGGCGCCCTTGCGCGCCACCGCCGCGCCTTCAACCCGCTCTCGCCGTATCCCTCGCCATCCGCCGCGCTGCGGTCTTCTCCATCTGCCGCTGCATCACCTTCCAGTAGCTCCCGGGGAGGAAGCGTTGCAGCAGGTCCATCAGGCGGGCGTCCTTGCCGATCAGGATGCGTGGCTGGTTTTTCTCGATGCCGGTGATGATGCATTGCGCGGCACCAGCCGGCGTGGTCCTGGCCAGCGCATCGAAGCGCTCGATCGATTGCGCGCGGCGGGCATTGTCGGTGATGCCGCTTCCGGTGCGCGAGTTGCGCGCGATGTTGGTGGCGACGCCGCCGGGATGCACGACGGACAGCCTGACCGGACTGTTCGCCACCGCAAGCTCGTGGCGCAGGCTTTCCGAGAAGCCGCGCACCGCGAACTTGGCCGCGCAATAGGCGCTCTGGCCGGGCGGGGCGAGGATGCCGAAGATCGAGGAGATGTTGACGATATGCGCCTCGCGCTGCCGCGACAGAAGCGGCAGGAAAGCGCGGGTGCCGTGCACCACGCCCCAGAAATTGATGTTGAACAGCCACTCCATCTGCGCCTGCCCGATCTCGCCGAACTCGCCGAGCAGCGCGACGCCGGCATTGTTGACGAGGATGTTGAGGCCGGGATGCGCTGATACGGCGGCTTGCGCGAACGCCGTGATCTGCTCCGGCTCGCTGACATCGAGGCGGTGCACGCTGACCTTGCGCGGGCCCGCTTTCGCGATCTCGGCGGCGACAGCCTGGAGGCCGGCCTCGTCGCGGTCGGCGAGCGCCAGATCACAGCCGCGCTGCGCGAGTTCGAGCGCAAGCGCGCGGCCGATGCCGCTGGCGGCTCCGGTCACGGCGGCGGCGGATCCAGCGATCGCGGTCATGTCGGGTCAGCTCCATCTCAACGAGGGGTGGCGGTGGCCGTGCGGGAACACGGCGGCTATGCCCACTTTTCTCAAATTGGAACCGAACCATCCAGCGATTTTAGGCATTGACCCCGTGCTCGCTCTGAGAAACTGCGATCAACAAGGGAGGCCCGGCCATGGGATATTCTATGGGACAGTCCAAGCCCTGTCGTGCGAAGGCCCTGGTCGTCGAGGACGACCCGATGCAGCGGGAGATGATTGAATTGCTGCTGGAGGAGAGCGAGTTCGACGTCATCGCCTGCGCCAGCGCGGAAGCCGCCGAACTGGTGTTGCAGGGCAATGGCGACAATGTCGTGCTGATGATGACGGACGTCGAGCTGGCCGGAAACATGACCGGCGTCGAGCTGGCCCATGCCGCCAAGCGATACAACCCCGATCTCGATGTTGTCGTCACCTCGGGCCGGCCGCTGCGGCAGCGCCTGCCCGATGGCGCGCTGTTCTGGGCCAAACCCTGGGCGCCGCTGGATGTGATCCGCCTTGCCGAGACGACGGCATCGGCGCTGTCCGGCCGCGGGCCGCGCGGGTCTTCATAACGCGGGTCTTCATAACGCTGGTCGTCATAACGGAGTTGTCAGCGCAAGCGAGCCGCGGCCGGCCGGCGGCCGCTTCCGCCGCCCCGGACGCCGTGATATTGGCGGCTGATGTCCCGCCCGTGGTCGATCATCGCACTGGTCTGGTTCATGCTCGCGACCGCAATGGCTGGCGCGGCCGCGATCGCGGTGCCTGCCGCGGCGGCGGAGGCGATCGTCAATTTCCCCTCGCTCGACGGCGCGACCGACCTGATCGGCCATCTCACCCGTCCCGAGGGTGACGCGCCGCGGCCGGCGGTGGTCCTGATGCACGGCTGCTCCGGCCTCAACGACAAAAAGGGCCGCATCTTCGGTCTCTACCGCGCCTGGGCGCGCGCGCTTGCCGTGCAGGGTTATGTCACGCTGATCGTCGACAGCGCGACGCCGCGCGGTCTCGGCCAGACCTGCTCGCGCGGGCCGGACGCCCGCCGGATGTGGCGCGACCGGCCGAAGGACGCCTACGGCGCGCTCGGATATCTGCAGGGGCAGCCCTTCGTGAAGGCTGACCGCATCGCGCTGATGGGCTGGTCGCAGGGCGGCGGGGTGACGCTGCTCTCGATCAACGACAAGAGCATCGGCCGGCCCGCCGCGCTGGCCGAGAATTTCAAGATCCGGGATTTCGCCGTCGCGGTGTCGTTCTATCCCGGCGTCTGCGCCGACATTTACCAATCGCGACCCTTTACCAATGTGGAGCCCAACAGCTGGACCACCAAAGTGCCGCTGCTGGTGCTGATCGGCGAGGCCGATGTCTGGACGCCGTTCAAGCCATGCGACGCCTTCATCACAGCGGCCAAGGCGCGCGGCAATCCGGTCGAGCTGAAGAGCTATCCCGGCGCGGTGCACGCCTTCGATGCGCCGAACCTGCCGCGCACCGAGCTGCCGCAATATCAGATGCACGACGGCTCGATTCCCGTGATCGGCACCGATCCCGACGCGCGCAAGGATGCCTTTCCCCGCGTGCTGGACTATCTGAAGCAACATCTGGAATGACGTCACTCGTTGAGGATTTGAAATGACCTGGTCCTTCCTGCTGACCTCCCTGATCGTGGTCGCTCCCCCGGCACCGGCGTGCTCTATACGCTGGCGGTGGCGCTGACCCGGGGCTCGCGGGCGAGCGTGGCGGCGGCGTTCGGCTGCACGCTCGGGATCGTGCCGCAGATGATCGCGGCGATGCTGGGGCTCGCCGCCATCCTGCACACCAGCGCGCTGGCGTTCGCGGCGCTGAAATGGGGCGGCGTGGTCTATCTGCTCTACATGGCCTGGCAGGCGCTGCGCGAGCGCGGCGCGCTCGCCGTCGACACCGAGATCAAGCCGCGCTCGAGCGGGCGGGTGATCGCAACCGCCATCCTGATCAACATCCTCAACCCGAAACTGTCGATCTTCTTCCTGGCCTTCCTGCCGCAGTTCATCGCCGTCGACGAGCCGCACCCGCTGGCGCGGATGGTCGAGCTGAGCGGTGTGTTCATGGCGATGACCTTTGCGGTGTTTGCGGTCTACGGGCTGTTCGCGGCGTCGGTGCGCGACCGCGTCATCACCCGGCCGAAGGTGATGGCCTGGCTGCGGCGCAGCTTTGCCGCGGGCTTTGCCCTGCTCGGCGCCAAGCTTGCTTTCGCGGAGCGCTGACCGCGTTTCGCCAGCGTTGATGCAGGCAATAAAAAAGCAGGCCTTGCGCCTGCGGTGTTGCCCCATCCGTCCGGGGCCGACTTGTTTGGATTGGTGTATTTGAAGTTGCGACCGGTGGTCCTGATCTGGATGCCCCGATCTGGGTGCCCGGGCAGGGCAGAGCCGCTACCCGGGCAAGAAACGGGTTACTTCTTCTTGGCGGCCTTCTTCTTCTTGGGGGCCTTTTTCGCCTTCGCCTTCTTCGCTTTCTTAGCCATAGTATCCTCTCAAGGTTTCATGGATTGAAACGCGACTCCGAGGCATGCTTGGCGGAGGGCCAGCCTCGCAACATCCTCAGTAGCAAACTCAGCAGATTCGGAGGCGGCTGCCGCGTGCTGTCACGGCGCTGTCATTGTGTTATCCACAGTTGTTAGCTGTTTTCGCCAGGTTTTTGCCGCGCTACGTGCGCCGCGCGTCGCATCCGGCATGCTTAACGATGCGCAAACGGCCGATGCGCACATCTTCATCAATTCAAAACCACAGCTTGGATTGGAGCATCGCGGGTGACAGTCCGTTAAGCGGCGCGGCCGCATCCTGTCCCGCAAGACAACGGGGATTGTCATTGGGGAAGCGCCCTAGGGGCGGCGGTCATTTCAGGAGAGGCGAGACCGATAGGGGTCTCGAACAGGGGCGATGTTGAGCGTTCCGACGCTTTGGACGGTATTCGTTATCAATTTTCTCGCGCTCGGCCTGATCTGGGCCTATGTCGCGCGCAGCTATCCTGCCTTCGGTGCGGCGCAGTTCTGGACCGCGTCGGCGTTCGCCGCGGCGGCCGGTGCCGCCTGTGCCATGCTCCGCATGATGCTGACGGACTCGCTGCTGCTGCTGCCGCTGCTGGCGGCGGGGACGCTGATGGTGTTCGCCGCCGGCCTTGCCGCGATGGGCATCGAGCGGTTCTACGGCAAGCCGGTGGGCTGGCGCACCACAATGCTGACCACCGCGTTCACCTTCGCCGGCCTTACCGTCTTCATCTTTGCCTACGACAGCATGCCGATGCGCATCCTGGTCTACACCATCGCGCAGGTCACGCCGTTCGCGTTGACGCTGAAGCTGCTGCTGTCGCCCGAGAACGGCCGCGTCAGCCCCGGCGCGCGGCTTGCCGGCATCGTCGCCTCGCTGCTGATCGCCATCTATGCGCTGCGCCTGGTCGGCGCCCTGCTGCAGCCCGGCGAGTTCAGCTTCGTTCGTTTCAATGCCGGCCAGTCGCTGGTGATCCTGCTGATGGTGTTCCTGTCGATGGCGCTCAATTTCGGCTTTCTGCTGATGGCGATCGACCGGCTGCGCAACGAGGTCGCCGACCTCGCGCTGCTCGACGACCTGACCGGCGTCGGCAACCGCCGCCATCTGGTGCAGCGGCTGACCGAGGAATGCGCGCGCTCCGACCGCAACGGCGAGGCGTTCGCGCTGCTGGTGATCGACCTCGATGGCTTCAAGGGCATCAACGACACCCATGGCCACGCCGCCGGCGACGCCTGCCTGCAGCACTTCACACTGATGGCGCAGACCAGGCTCCGCCCCGGCGACATGCTGGCCCGCACCGGCGGCGACGAGTTCTGCATCGTGCTGCCGTCCTCGACGCTGCGCGAGGGTGCGATGATTGCCCGCCGCGTGCTGGAGGTCTGCCGCGCCGATGCCGAGCAGTGCACCGGCCAGGACATTCCGATCGCGGTGTCGATCGGCGTTGCGCAATGGAGCCGCGAGATCGGCATGCATCCCGACCGCCTGATCGCCGCTGCCGACCATGCGCTGTACGACGCCAAGAAAGGCGGCAAGAACGGCTATGCGACCTACGAGCCCAAGCTGCCGCCCGAGATAGCCGATCTCGTGGAAGCGACCCTGCGCAAGCGCGCCTGAGCATGCTAACGAGGGGCGACCCTGGATCCCTCCGTGATGATGTCCCGCCTGCTCGCCGTCCTTGCTGCGCTCGTGCTGTCCTCCGCGGTATCAGCTGAAACGCCCGATCTCGCGGCCATCGCGCGATCGCAAGGCACGCCTGAGATTCCCGGGTTGAAGATGGTCTGGCTGTCGCCCTGGGGCGACGTCGGCAAGTCGCATCCCTGGCGCAACATCATCGTGCACCAGACCGAGGGCCCGCAGGGCTCGGCACGATATGGCGCAGCAGAGCAGCACAACCACCCGACCCGGCGCGGCGTCATGGTCTGGGTCGAAACCGACGGCACGGTCTATTGGGCAGTTGCGGACAATTTGGTCCCGACCCACACCGACGGCGCCGACCGCAACGACAACAAGTATGTCGACAACAGCAAGACCTATCGGCAGGTGAACAAGGACACCTCGATCGGCGTCGAGTTCGCCGGCAACTATCCCGACGTTACGAAGGGCGCGACCGATGCGCAGATCGCGGCGTGGCGGGTGCTGGTGAAGCTGCTGCGCGCGCGTTACGGCATCCCGCTCGACCACGTCTATGCGCACAACTGGATCGACTTCAAGGACGCCCGCTACTGCGAAGGCTGCGCGCTCGCGACGATGGCGCGCGAGTGGGGGGAGTAGTCGTTAACGACGCTTGGCGATTTCCAGCCTGAGCGAAATCGCTTCGAAGCTTGTTAAAATTTGCTGGGTACCTCTGCCAGCAAGGGATCAGGGGAAGAGAAGATATGGGCAAGCGGGCTAAACGTGGGAAGACTGAGGCGCTCGCGCTACCGGTGGCGGGAAGAGTTGCAATTGGCGCCGTGGCGGCTGTCGCATTGGGGTACGGTTTGCTGTGGCGTCCGGCGAGCGTCCAACCGATACGGAAGCAAGCCGCGCACCAGGTCCCGGCGCCATCGGCTCCGGTGCCATCGGCTCCTATTCACGTAGCGGCGCCGGTTCAGGCTCCAGCGCAAGCTCCGGTTCCAATCCCGGTCCCCGCGCCCCGGATCGAAACGCCAAAAGCCGCTGACGTTCCCGGAAGACTCGTTCGCCAAGTGGTTGACTACGTCAGCCATCAGACGCCGGGCACCGTCGTCATCGATACCGGAAACACATTCCTTTATCTCATTCTCAACGACCAGCAGGCGATGCGCTACGGCATCGGTGTCGGCCGCGAGGGTTTCACATGGTCCGGTGAGCAGGCCGTGGCCCGCAAGACAGAATGGCCGGATTGGCGTCCGCCTGCAGAGATGCTTTCGCGACAGCCTTATCTGCCGCGGTTTATGGCAGGCGGTCCCGGTAATCCACTCGGCGCTCGGGCGATGTATCTGGGCGAGACCGAATACAGAATTCACGGCACCAACAAGCCCGATACGATCGGGAAGCGGGTTTCGTCCGGCTGTATCCGGCTGACCAATGAAGACGTCGTGGACCTTTATGACCGGGTGAAAGTCGGAGCGAAAGTCATCGTGCTTCCGGCCCCCGCGGCCAATCGGCCATCCCAGGGCGCGCCGCCCGACGCCGCCGTCCGATCACCGGATCTGGTACCGCCGTCGAACCGGCCTTCGGCAACGAGCGCGCAGATGCAATCATCTCGACCGAAGATGGCCGAGGCCCAGTAACTTGATTTCTGTCCCGGGTCTCGCGGCGTGGCGGGTGCAGGTGCTGCGCGCGCGTTACGGCATTCCGCTGGAGCGCGTCTACGCGCACAACTGGATCGACTTCAAGGACGCCCGCATTGAGAAGAGCGGACGAAAGTTGTTGCATGACGTCGGAGTGCACTAATGAGCCCTTCTGGAGCTTTGATCGCGATCCTGCCGTGTAATGACCTTGATGCGTCGGAGCGGTTCTACAATCGGCTGGGCTTTGCGCGCCCGGACAGCGAAAGGCCTGCTCCGGGAGAGCCCGACACCTATCGCATGCTGTCGAACGGGAAGGGCGGATACTTGCATCTGACGGACGCGGTCGAGGGATGGCTAACGCCGGGCAGAAACCCTTTTGGGCTTTATCTATACCTCGAGAGTGTTGATGCTGCGGCGCGCGAATTTCAGCAATCACCCGAAGACAAGCCGTGGGGGATGTACGAATTTGCGATCTCTGACCCAGATGAAACGTTGGTCCGTGTCGGTTGGCCAAGCCGTCTCCGCGCCGGAGCGCAATAATTCGTCCGCACTGAGCCTTGGCCGACATGACCAAGTGCGGCTCGTTTGTCCGCTCCCGAGGCTGATGCGGACATTCGTCGGCAGGCGGATCTATGGGCATACGTCCTGGATCGAGGTGCGTGCCGAAGCATCATGGCAAAAGCCAGCCCGGTAGCATGGGTGGAGCGAAGCGATACTCGTCAACCTTGTGCTGCGCGGTGGGATGATGGGTATTGCTGCGCTCCGCCCATCCTACAGACTGGATCGACTTCAAGGATGCCCGCTACTGCGAGGGCTGCGCGCTCGCGACCATGGCGCGGCAGTGGGGCGAGTAGGGCGGGGCACTCATAAAAATCCGGGACGTCTGCTTTCGGGGACGAAGCGGAAACCCGATCCGACCTCAGCGATATCGCCTTCTGACCCGAAGCGGTCATTCAGCCTGCGCGTCTCTGTCACATGCTGCGGAGGTATTTTGGAACCAATACCTCGGTGGTGTGGTGTTTCTTACGGACTCTTTGTGCGATATGCTTTTTTGCTCAAGCCAGCTGCTCATGCGTTCAGCACGATGTACAGCCATGGCCGAGGCCATCTCGCTAAGAAAGTAAGCTGCGCTCTTGCCTGGCAACAGGAAAGGGGCGGAGCGGTGCGCGTGTCACGCATGTAGTAGCCTCCGCAAAAAGCGGCCGTCGCGGCTTGAAGACTGCCGCTCGGTAGGAGGTGCCAATGACCCGCGTCAGAATAAGCCTACTCTCAACAGTGGAAACGGCTCTTGTTTGCGCAGTCCTCGCGGCCCTTGTGCCTGGAGCGGCTGAGGCACAAACATCGGAAAAGAAGGGGACAACGCCTTATGTGACACATTTCATCTTCCGCCCGATCATGAGCATTGACATCCCCGGTCTTGGCACCGCCACCAACCTGGAAGCTGTCGGGACTACGCAAAACATGAAGGGAGAAAAGATGTTCGACAAGATGTCGGCACATTGCGCGGCGCTGAGCGTTGCATCAGGCGATAAGAAATACATTGACGGAGCTTGCGTGCTCGCTGACAGCGACGGTGACAAAATTTTCTCGACGTTTGATACTCGCGACGTCGACAAGTCGCAGCCAGAAATGAAGTGCGGTACGCATATCATCACCGGCGGTACCGGCAAGTACAAAGGCATAACTGGGACCGAGCCATTTGCATGCATAGCGATGCCGGCCCTCGCTGGCCCAGGTGGCTATACCGCGATGGATATCCCGCATAACACGGCGTGGGAGATCAAGTGACGGTAGGCGCGCTTCGCTCTCGTCTTCGCTCGTCGGCATGCTACGCGTGAATGCGGTCGCCCTGCGTTCACGACCGGATTGAAGATACTACGGACCTGGGAAGGATAAGCCGGCGGCAAAATCTAGGCACAAGCTCGTCCTGTTGTTGTTTTGGTACCCCCTGGCGCGGTTGGCATAAGGCGAGACTTCCGCTTCTGGCACTTAGCCGACATGGCCAAGAGCGCCTCGTTTGTCCGCTCCTGAGGCTAATGCGGACATTCGTCGGCAGGCGGATCTATGGGCATGCGTCCTAGATCGAGATGCGTGCCGAAGCATCATGCCAAAAACCAGCCCCGTAGGATGGGTGGAGCGAAGCGATACCCATCAACCTTGTGCTGCGCGGTGGGATGATGGGTATTGCTGCGCTCCGCCCATCCTACAGATAAAAGTAAAAAAGCCGGCGTTGCCGCCGGCTTTCGTGTCTCGCTTACGCGTCTGTTGGCTCGTTCGCCGCGCGCTTAGTGCGCGGCTTCGAGAGCGGCTTCCTGCCGGGCGATCGTGCCTTTGACGGCCGACTGCACCTTTTCGAACGCGCGGACCTCGATCTGCCGCACGCGCTCGCGCGACACGCCGAACTCGGCGGCGAGGTCTTCCAGCGTCATCGGCTCATCCGCCAGACGCCGCGCCTCGAAGATGCGGCGTTCGCGCGGGTTGAGCACGCCGATCGCACCGTTCAGGGCCTGGCGGCGATGATCGAACTCCTCGCTCTCGGCCATCACGGCCTCGGCGTTGGGCGAGTTGTCGACCAGCCAGTCCTGCCATTCGCCGGCTTCGCCGTCGTCGCGGATCGGGGCGTTGAGCGACGCGTCACCGCCGAGGCGGCGGTTCATGTCGACCACGTCCTGATCGGTCACGCCGAGGCGCTTGGCAATCAGCTTCACCTGGTCGGGGTGGAGATCACCCTCTTCCAGAGCGGAGATCTTGCTCTTCGCCTTGCGCAGGTTGAAGAACAGCTTCTTCTGGTTCGCGGTGGTGCCCATCTTCACGAGCGACCAGGAACGCAGAATGTACTCTTGTATTGACGCCTTGATCCACCACATGGCGTAAGTGGCGAGACGGAAGCCCTTCTCGGGCTCGAATCGCTTCACCGCCTGCATCAGGCCGACATTGCCTTCCGAGACCACCTCGGAGATCGGCAAGCCGTAGCCGCGATAGCCCATGGCGATCTTGGCCACGAGCCTGAGATGGCTGGTGACGAGCTTATGCGCCGCGTCGCGATCGTCATGCTCGCGCCAACGCTTGGCGAGCATGTACTCCTGCTGGGGCTCCAGCATGGGGAACTTGCGGATCTCGGCGAGGTATCTGGAAAGACCGGATTCTCCATTGAGAACCGGTAACGTAGCTGTACGGGCCATTACTTGCGCCCTCCAGTGGTTCAGGCCCCCGATAGCGGCGGACCCGGCAGGTGGCCGCTGGGTTAAAGCCGGCCATGCTGCGATGTTCCGCGTTGGATATTCAACGCAGGTGCAACATACACCAAACTGTCCGTGATAGGGAAGGACTGCTGACGTCACGTCCCCGTGTGGCAGCTATAACCTGTTGTCATAACGAGGCTTTTCATCAGGGGGTGCGTCATACCGCCGCTTCCAGTGCCCTTTGCAGGAGAAGCAAATCCTCCGGCAAAGGCTGTTCCCAGCGCAAAAGTTCCCCGGTCCGGGGGTGCTCCAAAGCCAGCAGATAGGCGTGCAGGGCCTGCCGGTCGAGGGCGGTGAGTGCGTCCTTACCTTCCGCGCTGAGCTGCCCGGCCTTGGTCTTGAAGTGGGCGCCGTAAACGCTGTCGCCCATCAGCGGATGACCAAGATGCGCGAGGTGCACCCGGATCTGATGGGTCCGGCCGGTCTCGAGCTGGCAGGCCAACAGCGAGGCCACCGGCTTGCCGTCGCGACCGGCAAAGCTCTGCTGCACCTCGAAATGGGTGATTGCCTCGCGGCCGCTCTGACGGACGGCCATCTTCTCGCGGGCGTGCGGATGGCGGTCGATCGGCGCGTCGATCGTGCCGCGAGGCCGGTTCGGCACGCCCCAGGCGAACGCCATGTAGCCGCGCTCCATCGGGCCGGTGCGGCCATGGTCGGCGAACTGCGCGGTCAGCGACTGATGGGCTTGGTCGTTCTTGGCGACCACCATCAGTCCCGTGGTGTCCTTGTCGAGCCGGTGCACGATGCCCGGCCGCTTGACCCCGCCGATGCCGGACAGGCTGCTGCCGCAATGGGCGATCAGCGCGTTGACCAGCGTTCCCGTGGCGTGGCCGGCCGCGGGGTGCACGACCAGGCCGCGGGGCTTGTCGATGACGATGATGTCGTCGTCCTCGAACACGATATCGAGCGCGATGTCTTCGCCCTGGGGCTCGGCGGGCGCGGCCTCCGGCACGTCGATTGTGATCGTATCGCCCTTGGCGACATGATAAGCGGGGTCGCGGACGACGGCGTCCTTGACGGTCACGGAACCGGCGAGGATCAGCGCCTTGAGCCGGGACCGCGACAGCTCGGGAGTGCGCTGCGCGAGCACGCGGTCAAGCCGGGCCGAGCCCTCGTCGCCCGCGACGATGACCTCCAGCTTCCGACCGCCATTCGAAGAGACTTCTTGCAAAGACATAGAGCCTTGTGATGACCGACACCGCTGTGACCGAACCGACCCCCGACCAGGCCGCGCTGATCGCGCGGGTGCGTCGCATGATGCTGATCGCAGGGCTGACCTCGGCACTGGCCGTGGCCGTCGTGTTGATCGCCATCGGCTACCGCCTTTATCGCAGCGAGGGAAGCCCTGTTTCGGTGTCCGACGTCACTGCTGCGCTGCCGAAGGGCGCCCGCATCGTCTCCACCGGCGTCGTCGGCGAACGGTTGGTGCTGACGCTCGATATAGGCGGTGCAACAGAGATCCGCACATTTGATGCAAAGACGCTGAAACCTGTCGGCAGGCTGACCTTCGTCAACGAACCCTGATCGACGCAACCGCGAAGCGGCGCAGTCGAATCAACCAGAAGCTGCAGCGTATTTTTTGCGCATGCGTTCGTGCATCGAGAATGTCTGTCGCCATCTTTTCGGCCGAGTTGCACGCTCAGCTTGCGCCATGTCGGAGTCCAATCCCAGCGCTTCCGTCGAACAGACCGGTGAGGCCGATGCGTCGGGCTCGTGCGCCGACCCGACGCGCCGCGCGCTGTTGACCGCGCTCGCGGGTTGCGCCTGCCTCGCTGCAATCGAGCCTGCATTCGCCGACGACGAAGATCAGCCTGGCGCCAGTGAGCGACCGCAAAAGGCCGACCTCCTGGTGCGCGCCGAAGGCGACAAGGCCGGCGAGGTCATCAAGTCGGATGATCTGACGCTCGGTGGACCGCCCATTCGCGCCTGGCCGAAGGATCCGAAATCCTCCGTCGTCCGCAAAGGTTCGCGGCTGAATGAGGTCGTGCTGGTCAAGCTCGATCCCAACGAACTGGACGATGCGACGCGCGCTCGCGCGCCTGACGGCATCGTCTGCTACTCCATCATCTGCTCGCATGCCGGATGTCCGATCACCGCCTGGGTGAAGGAAGAGCAGGGCGACAAGAACGTCCTGAAATGCCTCTGTCACAACTCCGAATACGATCCGCGGCAGAATGCGCAGGTCGTGTTCGGGCCGGCGCCACGTCGCCTCGCGGCATTGCCGCTGACGGTGGCCGACGGCGCGATCACGGTCGCAGCGCCATTCGTCGGAAAGGTGGGTGCTCAGCAAGGAGGATGAGGCCACACCGGGATTTCTGCATGACCTAAGCTGAAAAAACAAAACAGAGCAGGGAGGTAGCATCTCATGACAAGCAAGCAGTGGTTACTGTCGGGTTGCGTCGCATTCACGTGTCTCGTCTCGACCTACGCCGTCGCGGGGCCGATCGAAAACTACAGTCCGGTGACGTCAGCGCGTCTCGAAAATCCCGAACCCGGCAACTGGATGCTCTATCGCCGGACCTATGACGGACAGGGTTATAGTCCGCTCAATCAGATCAACACCTCCAACGTCAAGGATCTCAAGCCGGTCTGGACTTTCTCCACCGGCGTGATCGAAGGCCATGAGGCGCCGCCGATCGTCAACAATGGCGTGATGTTCGCCGCGACCCCGATGGGGCAGGTGATCGCACTCAACGCCAAGACCGGCGAGGAATATTGGCGGTACAAGCGCCAGCTTCCCGACGATCTGTTCCAGTTGCACCCGACCAGCCGTGGCGTCGGCCTGTGGCAGGACAAGGTCTACTTTGCCACGACCGACGACCACGTCGTCGCGCTCGACGCCAAGACCGGCAAGGTGGTCTGGGACACCAAGGTCCAGGACTACAAGAAGGGGCAATATCTGACGCTGATGCCGCTGGTGGTCGACGGCAAGGTGATCGTGGGCGGCTCCGGCGGCGAGTTCGGCGTGCGCGGCTATGTCGTCGCCTACGATGCCGACAGCGGCAAGGAACTCTGGCGCACCTTCACCATCCCCGGCGAAGGCGAGCCCGGCCATGAGACCTGGAGCGGCGACGACTGGAAGTCGGGCGGTGGATCGGCCTGGATGACCGGCGTCTACGACAGGGACAACAAGACGATCCTCTGGGGCGTCGGCAACGCTGCGCCGTGGCCGGGCTCGGCTCACGCCGGCGACAACCTCTACACCAGCTCCGTGATCGGCCTCGATCCCGAGACCGGCAAGATCAAGAAGCACTTCCAGTATCACCAGAACGATTCCTGGGACTGGGACGAGGTCGATGCGCCGATGCTGGTCGACCTGCAGCGTGACGGACGTTCGTTCAAGAGCCTGATCCACCCGGGACGCGACGCGATCTTCTGGGTGCTCGAGAACAAGCCCGACAAGATCAACTACGTGTCCGGCTGGCCGTTCGTGAAGACCAATGTCTGGAAAGGCATCGAGGCCGAGACCGGCCGGCCGATCGTCGATCCCGACCACAAGCCGGTGATCGGCAAGCGGGTCGAGTTCTGCCCGTCGCTGTGGGGCGGCAAGGATTGGCCGTCGGCGGCGTACAGCCAGAGCACCAAGCTCGTCTATGTTCCCGCCAACGAGAATTTCTGCGGCGGCTTCACCGGCGAGAAGCAACCGCTGGTTCCCGGCCAGCTCTGGCTCGGCACCAAGCCGGAGGACATCGGACTGACGCCCGCACCGAACGCCGATCATTTCGGCGAGTTGCAGGCGTGGGACCCGGCCACCGGCAAGAAGGTCTGGCAGCACGACTTCAAGACCTCGCAGCTGTTCGGCTCGGTCACGGCAACTGCCGGTGACCTGGTTCTGGCCGGCGGCACCAACGACCGGATGTTCCGCATCTTCAATGCCAAGACCGGCGAGCTGTTGTGGGAGCAGAAGACCAACTCCGGCATCATGGCGATGCCGATGTCCTATGAGGTCGATGGAACGCAATACATCGCGGTCCAGTCGGGCTGGGGCGTCGACGCGCAGCGCATCCAGGACGCGCTTGCCGGCAAGGTCGCGGGCTTCGAGAACAACGTGCCGCAAGGCGGCGTGATCTGGGTGTTCGCGCTCAACAAGAAGTAGCGCGCGACTAAAGCGCGATGAGATCAGGTTGAATCGTCATCGCGCTTTGGATTCTTGTTTAAGCATGATCTTTTCGGAAAACCGCTTCGCACTTTTCCGGATCATGCTCTTGAGCTTCGGTTCTGATCAGAACCGAAGCTCTGGCTCGTTGCTTTGACGCGTTTTCTTCAGGCGAACGGGTCCACTTCGCTCGAAAACGCTTTAGCAGACAGGGGGCGATGCGATCGGGGAGCGGCGGCTGGGGAGACCGCCGCTTCCCGGTCCGCTTCCCGCTACTTGTTCCCGCTACTTGCCTTTGGTGTCGACCTTCTGCTTCTCGTCCTCATTCATTTTCTTGATGATGGGATCACGGCTGGCCTCGCCGGTGGCTTGGCCGGTGGTCGCTGGCGGCCCATTGCTTGGAACCGAACTCTGGTCGGGCAGCACCTTGGCCGGACGCGTTGCCGTAGTGCTCGGCGGCGAGGCTGACTGTGCGAACGTCTGCGCGGCAAAAAGAAAGACGCCCGCGGACAGGGTTGCCGCGAGCGTCCCGAATTTTTGAAGTGGGGTTCTCATCAATCTGCTCCTGTCAGATCGATGAGAACTTCCCGTCTTGCCTAACGTTCCTCAGGTCTCAAGCTGCTTGCCGATCGGAAGGGCGCGGATGCGCTTTCCGGTCGCGGCGAAGATCGCGTTGATCAATGCCGGTGCAAACGGCGGCACGCCGGGCTCGCCGACGCCGCTCGGCGGGGTGTCCGGACCGGGCGGCACGATGTGGACATTGGTGATCGCAGGCGACTCGTCCATCCGGATCACCGGGAAGTCGTCGAAATTGCTCTGCTGCACCTTGCCGTCCTTGAAGCTGATCTCGCCGTATTTGGCGAGGCTCAGCCCCATGATCGCAGCGCCTTCGATCTGCGAGTGGATCCGCTCCGGGTTGACGTAAGTGCCGCAATCGATCGCGGTATCGACCCGCGGCACCGTGAACTTGCCCTTGTCGTCGATCGCCACCTCAACGATGGTCGCGATGTAGCTGACGAAGGAGCGGTGCACGGCGATGCCGAGGCCGTGGCCTTTCGGCACACTGCGGCCCCACTCGCCCTTTTCCGCGACCAGTTCGACCACCTTGCGCAGCCGCGCGGTGTCGATCGGGTAGCTCTCATAGGGCTCGCCGTAGTTCCAGAGGTCCTTCACCGAATCGAGTTTGACGATCCGCGGACTTCCGATCAGCTCTAGCAGCATGTCCTTCGGGTCGCGCCCCGTCGCCTGCGCGATCTCCGCCACCATGGATTGCACCGCGAAGGCGCGCGGGATGTTGGAGACCGAGCGGAACCAGCCGATGCGCGTGAACGCGGCGGCTTCCGGGTTCTCGCACTGGATGTTGGCGATCTCGAACGGCATGTCGACCAGCCCCATCCCGAGCTCGAACGCCGCCTCGTGATTGGCGCCGGCGGCGAAGGTCGAGGCGATGGTCGGCGCCACGCTGCGGTGCCGCCACGCAGTCACCTTGCCGCTCTTGTCGAGGCCAGCCTCGATGCGTTCGACCGAGACCGTGTGCAGGAAACCGTTGTGGACGTCGTCCTCACGGGTCCATTGCACCTTGACCGGCGCGCCGAGTTCCTTCGACAGCAGGGCCGCCTCGAGCGCGAAGTCGCATTTCGACTTGCGGCCGAAGCCGCCGCCGAGCAGCGTCACGTTGACGGTGACATTGTCCTCGGGGATGCCGAGCGTCTTGGCGACGTCCTCGCGGGTGCCGCCGGGGCTCTGCACCGGCGCCCAGATCTGGGCCTTGTCGCCCTTGACGTCGGCAACCGCGACCGGCGGCTCCATGCTGACATGGGCGAGATGCGGCAGATAATATTCGCCGGTTATCACCTTGTCGGCGCTCTTCAGGGCCGCATCGACATCGCCCTCCTTGCGCACCACGAGGCCGGGTTTTCGCGCGGCCTCTTCGAGTGACGCACGATAGGTGACGGAGTCGTACTTGGCATTGGCGCCGTCATCCCAGACGATTTTCAGCTGGTCGCGGCCCTTGATCGCGGCGCCGGTGTTGCGCGCGATCACAGCCACGCCGCCGAGCGGCTGGAACTTGGACGGCCACGGCCAGCCCTTGACCTCCATCACCTTCTCGACGCCGGGGATCTTCATCGCCGCGCTGTCGTCGAACGATTTGAGCTTGCCGCCGGTGACCGGCGGACGGGCGATGACCGCGTATTTCAGGCCGGGCAACCGGATATCGGCGCCGTAATGCGCCTTACCGGTGGTGATGTCGTGCAGGTCGACGATCGAGACCTGGCCCTTGCCGAGATAGCGGAAGTCCTTCGGATCCTTCAGCTTGAGGCCTTCAATGCTCGGCACCGACTGCTTGGCGGCGTCGGCCGCGAGCTCGCCGAAGCCGATCTTGCGCCCGCTCGCGCTGTGGACGACCTCGTGGTTTTGCGCCTTCACCTCGGTCACCGGCACGCCCCATTTCTTGGCGGCGGCGGCTTCCAGCATCGAGCGCGCCGAGGCGCCGATCTGGCGCATCGGGATCAGATAGTGCCGCGTGCTGCGCGACCCGTCGGTGTCCTGGTTGCCGAACTTGACCTCGTCGCCATGCGCCTGCTGGACATGGACGCGCGACCAGTCGGCCTCCATCTCCTCGGCGACGATCAGGGGCAGGCTGGTGCGGACGCCGGTGCCCATCTCGGAGCGGTGCGCTACGATGGTGACGATGCCGTCGGGCGCGATCGCGACGAACACGCGCGGGTCGACCACGACGCCGTGCGGCATCTTGCCGGCGCCGGTCTCATAGGCGGCGAACGCCTGGCGCGTCATCACGGGTGCGGCGAGCACGAACGAGCCGGCGATGCCGAGCCCCTTGAGGATGCTGCGGCGCGAAACGTTCTCGACCTTCACGTGCTTCTCGAAGCCGCGAAGCTTGCCTGGATTGGTGCGAATGTTCATGTCACACCCCCGTCGATGCGAGGTGCACGGCATTCTCGATCCGCTGGTAGCAGCCGCAGCGGCAGATATTGCCCGCCATGGCTTCGCGAATCTGGTCGTGGTTGGGCTTCGGATTCTGGTCCAGCAGCGCTGCGGCCTGCATGATCTGGCCGGCCTGGCAGAAGCCGCACTGCGGAACATTGACCTGGCGCCATGCCTTCTGCACCGGATGATCGCCGGTCGGGTGCAGCCCCTCGATGGTGGTGACCTCGCGGCCGACGACGTCGGACACCGAGGTGATGCAGGCGCGCACCGCCTCCTTGTCGACGATCACGGTGCAGGCGCCGCACAGCGCCTGGCCGCAGCCGAACTTGGTGCCGGTGAGGCCGGCTTCGTCACGGAGATACCAGAGTAGCGAAAGGTCGGGGTCGCCATCCCAATTCTGTTCCTGGCCGTTGATTTTTAGCTTGATCATGGTCTGTCCTCGCTCTGCTTAAGCTATTGACCGATGCGGCGCGAGGGCGGAACGTCTTCCATGGCCTGCGGCCGCGATGATGTTTGTTTTGCCAAGATGTTGGTGAACCAAATTGCCGTGCGCCAAGGATTTGCGCTGTGTTCCAAGCACTCCTCTTGCTTCTCGAGCGCCTTGCCGGGCGCGCAGCGTGGTGAATGGCTGCGATGTTAGCAGAGCCGGGCGCCGCGTGACTTCACAGGCAAGTGTTTTGCATTTCCGTTTGGCGAAAGCAGGGCCGTGCACGATGCAGGTATGACATCCGGAGGTGGCCGTCATGCGATCGGCGCGGCCGCATCGCTGGGTCCGCGCAGGCGAGCCGCGCCGGGGTCCCTCATGGCAGGGCGGTTTGGGGCTGCTTCCGCGCCGAACAGAGGCCCGGCGCGTCAAGTATGGCCGACAAAATCCCCACCGCAATGCACAAGCCATCTTGCGGCAGGCCGATTTCAAGGCTATTGCCTTTCCCTTCAACGCTCCCTTCGTCTAGCGGTTAGGACGCGGCCCTCTCAAGGCTGAAACAGGGGTTCGATTCCCCTAGGGAGCGCCAGCAAACTCAGGCACTTAGGTAGCCATTAGCCGAGTTCGTTGAATAATGGTTGAATAAGACGCTGGTGATCAGCGGCGAACGCTTGCGGAATTTGCTGCCGACATTTGCCAAATGGCCTCGGCGCGATGCCTCACCGTGGCTGGCGCATTCGCGAAAAATTTTCGCGTCGCTCCTTGATATCCGGAAATATTCAAACCGCCGCTGACGTGCGCTGTCGTACGCGAGCGCCCTCGGCTGTTCGCATTGACGTTGTTCGTCGCACAATCAACTCTTGTCCCGTCGAGCTTTCTGCGAATAGGAGGTCCACGTGAGATACAATCGACGAGAGAAAACTGGCGGACAACAGTCGCAAGTCAGTCTATCCGCCCCGAAAGCCGCAGAACGGAGCACGATGCCATTCGCCCAGCGGCTCACCTGCACGATTGACGATGCATGCGAAGTGACCGGCTTGGGACGCACGAAGCTTTACGAGTTGATCGGAACTGGGCGTATCGTCACGACAACGATAGGACGTCGGCGACTAGTAGTGGTGCGCTCACTTCTGGCGCTCCTTGACACCAGCATGTCGAACTAATGGTCGTGCGACTGAAGGGAGCACCCACTTTGAACGCGCTTTTCCTCAGGCGCTCATTTTGATAGCACGACCCTGTTCACTTAGCCGGTCGAGCTCGTCCGCCCACCACTGTGCCGTCTGTTGCTCTATATTCGCGCGGAAGACTTTCACACATTGCCGCGCGTTCTGCTCCGATTAGCTCGACCACCCATTGCAACAAAGAGGGCGGGACCCGCATCCGGGCAAACCGGAGCGCGTTGAAGACGGCATCGGCGGTGGCGCCGTTACCCAATGCCGTCAGCACGGCGGGATGGGTGAGGACATCAAAAGAATTTCCAACGGTCAGGCGCGGATACCGTTCACCGCAGATTCGCGTAGCTTTCCGCTCGTCGATCAAGGTGATCGCTCCTTTCTCGACGCCGTAAGCGATTGTCGCGGCTTCGCCGTCGTCGAGGGTTGCCTCGCCCCGTCCGATCACCAGATCCTCGAAATGGAACTCGGTGAGATCGTCGAGTTTTGCAACGGAGATAAGACCTGCCGCGACAAGCTCGGCGACCAGTTGCCCGTCATTACGACCATTACGGCGGTCTTCGAGGAGTTCTCCCTGCGCAACATCCGTAATGATGAAAGGATTCGGAATCGCCTTCAAAATGCGTGGCCCGCAGGCCGTGGCATTCAGATTGATCACGGTACTCGCATCGATAACAACCGGCGCCGTGGGGTCAATCAGGCATGAGAGCCCCATCGGCTTCGCTCCCTTCTATTTCAAGGCCATCAAACATGCGCCGCAGCTCGACACGGTCCAGATGGAGCATACGGGCGAGTTGGCCTTCGCTCAGTATCCCGCGGCGCCAGGCTTCGCCGGCGAGGAGCCCGAGCCGCAGCGTCGTCGGCCTGTCCGCATCCACTTTATGAAGGTCGGGACCTGAAAGATCCCCCAATACCTGGGCGGCCTGCTGATCGCTAATGCTCCCGTTCGCCTGAAACCAATCCCACGTCCCGGACTTCGCCAGCTTGAGTTCTTCCAACCGCCTGACGATCGCTTCACGTGATACGCCGAAGAAATGTGCGAGCACGATGACATGCCGTCGGGTCAGTTTTTCCGATCCGACGGTAATCTCCTTGAATTTTTGCATGACCGCACGGGCAGGGGTCATGAAGGCTCTGCCGAAGGTGTTGGCGTAACGCTCCTCACGGGAGTTTTCAGTGACGCCCTCCTCCAGAACCTCCGGCTCCCGCCGCGTCGAAACCAAATGCCCCAGTTCGTGGGCTGCCGTTTGGGCGCGGCGATCGCGCGGGTGATTGCCGTTGAGAAGAATGCAGGCGCCGAGCGCTTCGTCGTAGGCGAACAGACCGGAAATTCCGCCATCGATGCGACGGATATAGACACGGACGCCGAGTTCAAGCTCCAGCAGCGTTACAATGTCAGAGATCGGACTCAATCCCAGACCGAGTCGCTGCCGCAAATCGAGAGCGTCCTGTTCGGCTTGGGCTCGCACGTCCCCCGGGAGAATAGGGCGCTCAGGCGGATAATTTCGAAAATGCTGGACTCCTAGAAGCCGTTCGAGCTCGGTCTCGGCCTTGGCTAAGCCTTCCAGCTTCTTGACAGCCGTTTCGACCGCATCGTCCTCTTGTTGGAACAGCTTGCGAAATTTCGGAGTAAGATTTGCTTGAACCGCTTCCTGCCGCATAAGCTCGTTGATGGACAGCTTATAGAAATTGGTAAGCCTGCGCAGTTCGTCGATACGGACTTTCCTCTGGCCTTGCTCGATCGAGATAAGAGTCGTTCTTGAGAGATCAGCCGCTTCCGCCGCCTCAGCCTGGGTGAACTTTGCGTTTTCACGCGCCTCGCGCAGCCGCTCACCGACTTCCGTCGGCGGCATGGTATCAAGCAGACTGGTCATTGTCGGCCCACTGAACAACAAACGACTGCGGTCCTAGTGAATTCATATAGGTTTTCCATTCTTTTTCGTGTTGGGAGAGCAGCCGGTCCAGTTTTATACGGATGGCTGCTTCCGACTCACCGAGGGCGCGTGCGAGCTGAAAGGCCGCGAGGTTGAGCGGCCGTTCTGCCGCACGCGACTGCTTTAAATACGCGAGGTGATCGAGATGCAACGTGCCTGCGATTGCATATTGCTTTTGAGCACGGGTCTTCTTGTCGAAGCCTTTAGCGACTCCTGCATCGAAGGTCGGTGCAGAGAGATTTTCCCAGACATACGTATCGGCGGGCTCCTCAAGATCAGCTGCATGAACGCTCAGGCGGCGCAGCATGCAGGCGGCGCAAATACCGCATTGGCGCCGGTGATTGTTGACCGACACATGGCGGTTATCCTGCCAGCACGATCTCGTTTTCGACCACTCGACGTTTTTCCCGCCGCTCAGCGCCATGTAAGCTTTGAGCGTCTCTCCTTTGGTAAACCACAGGCGCGGGAATACGAACGCGATGTCACAGCCGAGAAGTGCTTTAAAAAACGCCGTCATGTACTTCATGAACCGGGGATGGTTGCGGTAATCCTCATAAGCCTGACCGACGGGCACGAGCGTTGGGCCGAGCGCTCCCTGTCCACTCTCCGGAACGATGACCTTGCCGGCTTTGGCAAAATACGCGGCCGATCCGCTCAGCACAGCAAATTTGAAGCCACGCGACCGGGCGGTCGATTCGATAAAATGAGATGCGCCGGGCTTCACCTGGTACGGCAACGTCATGAAAGGCTGCTTTCGTCCAAACGAGTCTTTTGGGTGGTCTTTCTTCTTTGATCCGAGGCGGACACGCACCAGCCGGCTGCCGTATTCTTCCGCCATCAGCGCGCCGACCGCGCGGGAATCGAGTCCATCGCTGAACGGAATGACCGCCTCGGCTCCGGTATCGAGATAGAATAGTTCCTGTGCCGGTTCGAGGGCGGGCTTCCTACGCTTTATGAAGGTGACTTTCCACTGATCTCCGGTCAGGAGTTCGAGCGCATCATGCAGAGTGTCGGATACGTTCTTTTGGTTCCAGACATCGGGATCATGCACGGGCAGGCGCAGCTCAAAAGCGCGTCCCCATCCCAAGGCCGGGCGGCGCCGTACGCGGTCACAGAATTCAACGGATGCCGCGAGCAGCATCAGGTCGAATACGACCGGCTCCCATTTTGCGAAGAAATATGCGGCAAGATTATGCGTCTTGAAAATGAGATTGCTTCCGATCTCGCAGGGAATCCGGCCTGCGCGCGCGCGTCCGCCCTCTTCGTGCACGTCCACTTGAATTGCGGGCAGTTCGTCATCGTTCATGGCAGCCTCACACCGTCGTCAATTCCTTGCTGCTTGATCAAGTGCGGCTGGGCGGCAGCAGCGTCCAATCCCGACAAGCGGCGGGCGAGGCCCGCGATCGGAGCGCTCGCGACCGCCTCCTCCATGCGATTTCTGACGCGGGTCGCCGTCGTTTCGGGGCTTTGCTTGCGCAGATAATGTTCTTCCACTTGCCGCGGCCCCCGCGCCGCGCGGTCGCGCAATGCGTTCTCGACACCGTCGTTAACCGCGTCGATGCCGAGCTTTCCATTCGAAACGGATTGTATGACGTGATCGACGACCAAGCGTCGCATTGGGTATCCGGCCGAGAGATCCCGTCGCGCAGCTTCGAGTTCGACTGATTTATTCTGTCCGAACATGTCGGTCTGCTGGGCATCACCCAGGATCGCGCGGATGGCGCGGGCGACCTCGCCGCAGCCTTCATCACGCCACGTCTCTTCCAGTGCAGGGACGACACGCCCGGCGATCTGATCAGGCTCGAATGCGTCTTTGTGCGCCCATTCCGCAAACTTCTTCCAGGCGGGCGTCATGTTCAAACTTTTGTACGGACCATCACTCATAGCGATTCATGTCAAAAATATAATATAAAAAATCCAACAATGTCAAATACGGAGATTGTGCCCCCTATTCGCCGCTATAATTGCGGAGAATAATCTTGCGGATGCGGCGAATGATCCCCATAATCACCGCAAGAGGTGCGGAGAATGCCGAAATACATCTATGAACGTTCAGATTGGCCCGACTTCCGATGGAATCACGAGGCCCTCGCTCAGCAACTGGCCGCAGTACGTCACCGGCAAGGACGGCTAATCGGCCGCATGCAGGCGCTTGGTTTCCCGTTACGGGAAGAGGCGGTCTTGAAAACACTGACCGAGGACGTTCTTAAATCCAGTGAGATTGAAGGCGAGATTCTAGACAAGGATCAAGTCCGGTCGTCCATCGCCCGGCGCCTGGGGATGGACGCCGGCGCGCTCCCGCAAGCCGACCGCAACGTCGACGGCGTCGTCGAGATGATGCTCGATGCCACGCAGCGATTCAAAGAACCGCTCACCGACGAGCGATTATTCGGCTGGCACGGGGCGCTCTTTCCGACCGGGCGCAGTGGCTTAAGCAAAATCAAAGTCGGCGCATGGCGAGACGAGGCATCCGGTCCCATGCAGGTCCTCTCCGGCCCGTATGGTCGCGAGAAGGTCCATTACGAAGCCCCCGGCGCTGACCGGATCGATCATGACATGAAGGCCTTTCTCGCCTGGTACAATGCTGACGACAAACTCGACCCGGTTATCAAGGCCGCGCTTGCCCATCTGTGGTTTGTGACCATCCATCCGTTCGACGACGGCAATGGGCGGATTGCACGCGCGATTGCCGACATGTCGCTCGCGCGATCGGAGGATAGTCCGCAGCGATTCTACAGCATGTCGGCGCAGATCCGTATGGAGCGGAATACCTATTACGACATGCTCGAAGCCACGCAGAAAGGTGACCTCGATGTCACCCAGTGGCTTGAATGGTTTCTCGCATGCCTGGATCGGGCGTTCGACGGCGCTGAAGCGGTTCTGGCAAATGTCTTCCACAAAGCGGAGTTTTGGAAGAGATACGCACAAGCGCCGCTCAACAAACGTCAGCGCGATATTCTCAACCGCCTCCTCGACGGATTCGAGGGCAAGCTGACATCGTCCAAATATGCCAAGATCGAAAAGTGTTCGGCCGACACGGCATTACGCGACATCAGCGAGTTGGTCGATCGCGGCATCCTTACGAAAGACGAGGGGGGCGGCCGCAGTACTAGCTATTCGCTAACAGATACCCAACCGACAGAGATGTCATGACCACGAAACGCACGGTTGCACAGCTTCTGTCCGACTATGCGTCGATCCTTGATGAATTGCGGGATCGGAAGATCGTTCGCAGTTCCAACAATCCACTCAGCGACTATGCCGAATTGTTGTTTTGCAATGCCTATGACTGGGCGCGCGAGGGAAATTCCGCATCCGGGCACGACGCGACTGATGCACTCGGAGTGCGTTATCAGATCAAGGCTCGCCGCATCACCCCGCACAATCGGTCGCGCCAACTCAGCGCAATCCGAAATCTAGATAAGGGTCCGTTCGATTTTCTGGCGGGGCTTCTCGTGGATCAAACTTTTCAGGTCGTGCGCGCAGCTCTTATACCCGTTTCAGTCGTGAGACATGCGTCAGATCACGTTGTTCATACAAATAGCTGGAAATTTCTGCTGAGGGACGATGTTTGGAAGATGGATGGCGTGCTTGACGTCACTGATAAAGTTCGGAATGCAGCTGCCGAGCTCAATACTCTCGACTGAGGAACCTCGCGTGACAAGACCTCCACCGATTTCGTATTTTCACATGTCCGGGGATATTTATGCGCCCGATCAATTGTGAGCGTCACGAGAGGATCACGGGTGCCTGGGCTTGACTTGCGCGGAATGCTCTGGATAGCGCGGTCGGGATGATTGACGCCGCCGGCGCGCGGTGATGGGTTGATCCCGGTTCGGAGCGGGCAACGGGGATCAGAATGACCAGCGAGTCGCAGCTGCGCGAGAAGCTTCGGAAGATCGAGGCGTTGTTCGTGGGGGCCGGAACTGCTGGTGAGCGCCTTGCAGCGGAAGCCGCGCTGCAGCGGGTGCGGGCCCGGGTCGAGGAACTTGCTCGCCACGATCCACCGATCGAACAGCAATTCTCACTTCCCGACCAGTGGTCTCGGCACCTGTTTCTGGCGCTTTGCCGCCGATATGGGCTGCGGCCGTTTCGTTATCGCCGACAGCGACGTAACACGGTGATGGTCCGTGCGTCACGGGGCTTCGTTGATCGAGTCCTGCTGCCCGAGTTCACCGAGCTGGAGGGTGCGCTGCAAGTGTATCTGCACGAGGTAACGCTGCGCGTGATCCGCGAAGAGATCTACGACGACGCCAGCGATGCGCAGGAAGTTCCCGACGCCGTGCCGTCGAACTGATCAAGCGGCGAGCTTTGGCTCCGAACCATCGCGCTCGGCTTTCCAATTCCACGGCAGCAGCGTGTTCAGCTGATTGATCTTGGTACGTCCGGAGACGATGCGCTCGAGAACATCAGTAAAATAGTGCCGTGGGTCGATGTCGTGAAGCTTTGCGGAGTTGATGAGTGATGCGAGAGTGGCCCAGGTTTCGGCGCCGCCCTCACTGCCTGCGAACAGATAGTTTTTCTTTCCCAGCCCGATCGGCTTGATGCTGCGTTCGACCGTATTGCTGTCGATCTCGATGCGCCCATCATCGATGAATCGCGTCAGGCCATCCCAATGGTTGAGGGTGTAGCGGATCGCCTTGCCAAGGCCGGATTTCTTCGAGACTTCCAGCAGTCGCGCCTCGAGCCAGGGCTTGAAGTCCTCGATCAGCGGTCTGGTGTCGGATTGTCGCACCGCAGCTCGCTGCGTCGCCGGCAAACCGCGAATGCGATCCTCAATGGCGTAGAACATCGCGATCCGCTGCAGCGCTTCCGCGGCAATCGGCGATTTCGTCGCGATGTGGACGTCCCAGAACTTCCGCCGCGCATGCGCGAAGCAGAACGCCAGTTGTACCAGACGGCCGCCGTTTTTAATCAGCCCCTTGTACCCGGCGTAGCCGTCGACCTGCAGGATGCCGTCGTAGTCTCCAAACAGCTGCCTGGCGCGGATTGCCTTGCGATCCTCGGCGAACACGTAGACTACTGCCGGCGGCGCCGGGCCGCCCCACGGGCGGTCGTCGGTGGCGATCGCCCAGAACTGGCAGACTTTGGTTCTGCCACGGCCGGGATCGAGAACTGGCAGCGGCGTCTCGTCGGCAAACAGCCGCGGGTAGGACATCACTGCGCGGCGCAACAGCGCGTGAAGCGGCTTCAGCCACCAGGCGACGCGGCCCATCCACGAGGCCAGCGTTTGCCGGTCGAGCGTGATGCCTTGGGCGGCAAACATCTGTTCCTGGCGATACAGCGGCAGCTGGTAGCCGTATTTCATCACCGCGACGTGGGCCAGCAAGGCTTCCGTCACCATTCCACCGTCGATCGCCTGGGCCGGCGCGGGTGCCTGCAGAACACCCTGGCGGCATCCCCGGCAGCCGTACCGTGGACGCATGATGCGCTTGACCCGGTACTGCATCGGAATGACGTCGAAGGCTTCCTTGACGGTCTCCCCGATCTTGTGCAGCTGCTCGCCGCAGCAAGGGCAGATGTGGCTCTCGATATCGATCACGACATCGATGCGCGGCAAATGCTCCGGAAGCTTCCCCCGGTTGCGTCGCGCCGGTCGCTTTCCACGGCCCTCCGCTCCGTCAGGCAGCCTGCCTCCGGTCACGTCGTCGTTGGCGGCGGCACGAACCGCCTGTGCCCTGATGGTGAAGAGAGACAGCTGTCCGATATCCAGTGTCTCGGAGCGCGGACCGAAGATCGTGCGCTTGTACTGGGACAGGATCATCAGGAGCTTGTCGTTCTCCTGGATCGCAGCGTCGCGTTGGGCGATCGCTGCATCACGCTCGGTCGCCAGCGTGCTGCATTCCTCCGACAACGCCGCAAGCCGTGACGATAGCGTCATCACGGCTTGTCGGAGCAATGCTGGATCGGAAGGCAAATCACTCATGCAGAGCGATTCTACAACAACTCCGCATGAGTGACGAACGACTCTTGATAATGATCAACCAGCTCGCATCGGCTGATCCACAACTCGCATCGGCACACGCTTCCAGTCCGAGCCATCGAGCAGCACCGAGAGCTGAGCATGAGATAGCGACATGACGCCTTCCTTGATCGGCGGCCAGGTGAACTGCCCCTCGATTCTTTTGTAGTAAAGGACAAGGCCGCTTCCATCCCAAGTCAGGATCTTCACGCGATCTCGGCGCTTGGAGCGGAAGACATAAAGTCCGCCGTCGAACGGATCGGCTCCAAAGGCCTCGCTCACCAGCATCGCCAGCGAGTCCATGCCGCGGCGGAAATCGACCGGCTGCGTCGCAATCCAGATCGACAACCCAGCTCGAAGCCCGATCATCGACCAACCGTCCCGACCGCCGCCAGCACCTCGCACAGTGCCTCCCGGTCGACTGTCCCCCTGACACGGATGCGAATCGCGCCGACCTCGATCTCGATCGCCGCCTGCTCCTCACTCGGGCGCCCACAGCCGGTGATCGCGACCGGCACAAAGCCAGGTGGCATGCCTCTGTCCCCGCGCTCCGCGACCTGCGCCCGCGTAGCCTGGCGACGCCAGAGAAACAACAGGCTTGGACTGATGTCGTGTCGCCGCGCCACTGCGGACACGCTTGCACCCGGCGCAAAACTCTCCGCAACAATCGCCGCCTTCGCATCGGTCGACCAGCGCCGACGTCGGCCCGTCCCGGTGATGATCTCGACACGCTGCAGCGTGTCGGCGCCGTGTTCGAGGATAGGCATATGCCTATCCTTATCGCTATCCTTACGACTATCCTTTGACATTGTGACCTCGCGACAAACCATTCCGCGAGATCTTCCTAGCCGACCAGATCAACCCTCAGCGCGTGGTCTCCGCATGACGCTCACGATCAATTGATCGTCGCGAACGGCAAGGAAAAGCTGCCCGACGAATTCGAGGGGCCACTGGAAAAATATCGGCCAATACACCTTCAGCCAAGACGCGGGTTTGTCTATTGCCGGCCAGATAAAGACTTCAGTCGGTGCGGCATCGTCAATGCCAAATATATCTACCGGGTCGATCCTGAAGGAGTTGTAATCCATGACCTCGCCTGGATCGGCGACATGCAGATGGCGCTGCTTAAGGAGAAATACCCGGGGAAGTTTAATCGTTTTCCCGACTGGTCAGAAGAACTGGTTCAATCGTGTTGCGAGGGATATTGGAGCGACGCTTCGACAGCATCGCCAGTCTGGGAATATCTCTTCCCGTCGGTTCGCGTCGTCGAAGTGGTTTCACATCAATTGATAGCGCCCTCAGCTACCAAGGGAGGGTGGCCTCCATAGCAAGCCGGTAAGTCCAAAATGTCAGAACGCTCCGTACCATTGCTCGCCATATGGCGATTTGAAGCATAAGCCCCAGTTCTGCCGCCAGCCAAGCTTGCGGCCTTACTGTGCCAGCTGCCCGACTCTGCATATCGTGAGCCATTCTATGTCTAAATCTAACGACACATCGCCAACACCAGTCTTCGCTTTCGCAGATGAATTACAGAGCTCAGGGCAGCATTGCGCAACGATTGCTCGCGCAAAAGCCCAGGACTTCTTTCTGCGCGGCTTTGTGCCGGAGGTCGACGACCCAACGGCCACCGTCACTTTCATTTTCTTCGAGGGAAAACCTACGCAGTAACCGCCGGCCATGTCATTGATGTATTCAAGGCTGCGGCGATCGAGGACGGTTGCGATCCAGAAGGATACTTCGTGCCGGTGGCACCGGGCGTGCCCATCGGACCTCCATTCGTTCGACCGCCCGGAAATTGGCCGACGCCCGACCCGGATATTGCCCTCCGCCCTATCGATCCAGATCTGCCCGCACGCATTGGGAAGAAGGCGTTCGGACTTGTAACAGGTGTCAATCCAGAGTTTCCAGTACCCTATGCCCTGGCTGTCGGTTTCCCGACTGCGGCGAAGGAAAAGCGATCCCCAAGGAGAACGTTTAGCCTTGATTGGCGTGCAGGCGGCAGCCGAGGGCGTCGGTTCTCCTGATAGCGACCAAGTACAGTTTTGGAGCGAGATTCCTGACCGGCCGCTGATCAGCCAATTAAGTGGAAAGGAAGGGATTCATGCATGAGCGGCGTAGCCGATCAAGACTTTCGGCGAACATTCGTCGGCGCGACCTGTTACGGGGCGGCATCCTTCGGATCGCTGTCGAACCAGCACAAGGAGGTCGTTCTTGATCCGGCTCGTTTGCGGCTGGCTGGGCGGCAGCTTTTGCCATGACGCGCGCTCCTCGAGATGGCGTTTGGGCATTTGACGATTTCCATCCTGGAGCGGAACTAGAGCGAAGAGGCTACTTATCAAGTTCGGGTCGTCATCAGAGAACCGTTTGCCCCGAATAGCCCAACTGCTCCAGACGGTGAAGTCGCAACGTTGAAGTCGAGCGGTCCGCAAGTAATCATGCAATAATCGTAAGCCGAGCGCTGATCATTTCCCATTAGAAACTGATAATGGATCTGCATAAAGTTGAACCGATGGCGTCGGAAGCGGATAGGGCTTACCATTGAGTGTATTTGGACGCGCCGAATCTTTGGATGGACTCCTGAATGGTCTCGACTGATACGTTTCAGAGTGACAGGGTCGAAACGATAGAAGCTGATCGCGTCATCTCGTGCTTGGTATTCGACCCAGTCGATGGCAGCCGTTCCGGCCACAAGTTGCGCCGCTTCCCGTATTTGGCCGCCCATCGGATGCAACGACAATTTAGGGATAGTGGCGCCCACTGTAAGAATGCATAGCTTTGGTCCGCGCGTTTCGAGCAGAGGATCCAATTTTAGCGCGCGCGCTACCGCCGCTATTGAGAGCGCAGCGCCAAGGGAATGGCCTACAATCAGAATTTCATCAACTTCTGCGGCCCGAGCTGCTTTTGATATCAGCTCCGCAAAATCGCTGAGCCGCCTGTCAAGTTCGCGTTTTTGCCCGTGAAGAAATTGAAGGGAGAAAATGGCATCGTCGAGAATGTGGTTTATCCGACGCTTTGGTCCAATCCAGAGCATCGAGATGACGAAGATGGCAAGCGATAGAAGAATTCCAAGCAGTAATTCTTCTACCCAAAATGTTGGGCGTATGAACCTGATCACCAGATATGATAACCCAGCGCTGCAAAATGCGATCAACAGTAAACAGCAATACGGAAAGATGAAGAAGAGGGCATATTTCCAGCTTGCGATAGCATATTTAAATAATGTTCCCGTTACGATGAAGTCGAATAGGGCTTTCACGGACTGAACGAGACGAGGCACGAGCCCGACTCCCGAATCGCATCGAATGAGATCATCCCAGCGCAGTATTTCGAAGGTGACGTAAGTTTTCCAGTTCGGCCCCCATGCCTCCAAGTTACACGAGGCATTGATTGCAGATGTGTTCGAGATTTCCGACAGCCGTGAAGAAGCGCCCCAAATCTTATCGAAGCTCGACAGCGAGCGGCGTAAGCGATCAACCTGCTCTTTTGGGGTGATTGGATCGTAGCCGCCGATGTGGAAGACGTGCCGTCGTTGAATCATTTAACAACTCGAAGTCTGCATTGAAGGTTGCCGCTCATTCTGGAAAAGCGAAACGTATATACACTTTACTCCAGAACCGCTGCGACGTTGATCGGGATCCGTGGTGAGCCTGATATGGACGATGGTTAAATTACCACTCCAGCTGCGAGGTGGCACTCATTGATATTAGCCTTGGTCAAAAAAGCGCACAGGACAGGCCCTAGGCCACTTCGGAGGCCATTGTTACGATTTACAAGTTGATTTAATGCGACTGGAAGTGGACGAGGCGTCCTGAAATGGAAAGCGCGTTACAGCGCGGCACTGGATGCGCCGTCCTGACGCTCCTTTTTGCAAGCAGCTCGCTTTTGAGCGGCGGGCTCAGGCGACGCCCGGAATTTCGGTTGCGATGTTCGGGATGTAAACGGCAACCACTTTAACATCGACAAAAGCCCGGCGCTGCATACCATGGTGATACGAAAGATAAGGGCAATCGGCCCCCGCTGTTGCGCGCCCACGAAAACACCCGAGTCTTTCGAACTCAGTTTTACCTGCGGCCCGAGCGACCAATTCTTAGCACGACGCCCAAAAGACAGTTGGAAGGTGGGGTTTGATATAGCATTTGATGCTTTGGGTTACGTCTCTGTTGGGCCCGGTGTCCGTGTTGTTTCTCTTTAGCAATTCGGGCCGGGGAGGCAGTCATTGACGACGTTTAGACAATTCTCATTGGCTATAGCCATATGCATGCTGGCAACCGTGTGTGCCGCCTTCACAAAGCCGATTCATATCGTAGCGGTCGGCGCAAGCAACACGCAAGGTTGATACGTTGGAGAGCAAGACGCTTACCCAGCTAAGTTAGAAGCCCTGCCGAGAGCGAAGGGCGTCAACGCGACCGTCGTCAATGCCGGCGTTCCCTTCGATACCACGGCTGGTATGCTCAAGCGCATTGATAACGCCGTTCCAACGGGAACCGACATCGTAATCTTGCAGCCTGGAGGCAATGATAGGCGCTTTTTTGTTACGAAGGAGCAGCGGGCGGCCAATGTCGCGGCGATGGAGCGGCGGCTGTGTGATCGCGCCATCAAAAGCATCGTGTATGACGAAGAGATTCCTTCTCAGTATTATGCTTTTGACTTCATTCACCTCACGGCTGACGGTCATGCTTTCATAGCGTCGCAGTTACTCCCGCGAGTGCTGGCGACCGTAGACCGAAGAGCCATGGTGGCTTCGCCGCGGGCGAAATAGAAATAGTTTTGTCATGGCAACCGGTCCGGCGCTCGCAATCCTGTCGATCGCGGACTTTTAGCTGGATCCAGGGAAGCTAACAAAGAGCGTCTTCGTAGATGTCTTTCTCAACGGGTGCTATTTGAGAAAACTCGAGCAAGAGCTCGACCAATGCTCTCATAACCATCCTCTGCTTTGTGCTATTCGCCCCAAAGAGAGCGAACGAACGCGGCGACGCACCAGCCTTGGATACCGCCGGACGTGCTGCCAATTAATCAGTGGAAACGACCGGCAACCCTTGTATGATCCCTCTCTGGACCTCTCCAGATCAAATCTCAGACGTTCGCTAAGGATGGCGCCGTTTCGATGGTCGGCAAAGATGGCGCGCGAGCGAAACAAGCGCTCGGCACACGGTGACACCTGGCATTGCCAAATTCGTGTTTGTGATGATGGCGGTCGGTTGGTATCTCGTCCGCTACAAATACACGCGTCGTGCTCGCCGTGAAAAGGTCGCGACGAGCGCCCGAGGTCTTCGCGAAAACACCCTGCTGCTGATATCGCTTACGGGTCTTGGTATTGTGCCATTCATCTACATTGTAACCGCCATACCTCACTTCGCATCGTACGCCTTCCGGCCAGCTCAAGCGTGGCTGGGCGTTTTCCTGGCGGTTGCGGCGCTGATCATGTTTCGGCTAACCCATCGAGCTCTTGGTCGGAATTGGTCGTTAAGTCTCGACGTGCGGGAAAACCATCGCCTGATCACAGACGGGATTTATCGAGAAAGTCGGCACCCCATGTATTCCGCATTCTGGCTTTGGGCTGTCGCTCAGGCATTGCTTATGCCGAATTTGGTAGCCGGTTTCGCTGGCTTGATCGTACGCATACGACGGAGGCCGCCTGATTGACGCATGCGCGCGGGCACGGCGAGGTCTATGATGGCATTGGGTGAAGGGTGAAGGTCAGGCGGCCTGCTGATTGGCTGGCTTGTCGGCCTGGCGCAGGAGCTTCCATTCCCAGGGCAAGAGCTCGTGCAGACGCGATGCGGGATGATCGGCGATACGGGCCAGGACGTCGGCGAGCCAGGCCTTGGGATCGACGTCGTTGAGGCGACAGGTCGTGATCATCGTCAGCATGATGGCGGCACGGTCGGCGCCGCGTTGGCTGCCGGCGAAGGTCCAGTTGCGCCTTCCCAAGGCGATGCCTCTCAATGCGCGCTCAGCGCAATTGTTGGTCAAGCAGATCCTGCCGTCGTCGAGGAAGCGGGCGAAGCCGTCCCAGCGCCTGAGCATGTAGTTAATCGGCTTCAGGACCTCGGAGGAACGCGAGAGGGTTTCGCGCTCGCGGAGCAGCCAGGCATGCATGTCCTCGAGAAGTGACTTACTCTGTTCCTGGCGAGCGGCACGCCGCTCGCCGGCACCGCGGCCGTTGATGGCGCGCTCGATCTCGAACAACGTATCGAGGCGTCTGACAGCCTCCAGCGCGATCGGGGAGACCGGTTTGCCTTTCTTGCCTTCCCGAGCATTTTTCTCGATATCAGCCAGCTCGAAGAAGCCCCGCCGCGCATGGGCCACGCAAAACGCCGGCGTAATCGGCAGCGCCTTCTTCTGCGGGTCGAACAGCGGCTCGAAGCCGCTGTAGCAATCCGCCTGCAAGATGCCGGCGAAGGCGGCCAGATGTCTCTGTGGATGCTCGCCTCGTCGGTCGCTCGAGGCGTAATAGACCGCTGCCGGCGGCGCAGGCCCGGCGAACGGCCGGTCATCCCGCACATAAGTCCAGATCCGCCCGGTCGTGCACTTGCCCTTCGCCAGAATACGGATGGTGGTGTCGTCGCCATGAAGGCGCTCGGCAGCGAGCACGTGGCGTTCGATCAAGTGGAAGAGCGGCATGACGGCGAAGGTCCCGTGGCCGACCTGGTCGGCCAGCGTCGACAACGGCAGGTCGATCCCCTCGGCCTTAAAGCGCGCACTCTGGCGGTTGAGCGGGATATGCATGCCGAACTTGTCGAACAGGATCGTCGCCAGCAATTGTGGGCCGATGAAGCCGCGCGGCGTGGCATGGAACGGCGCGGGCGGCTGGCTGATCTTCTCGCAATCGCGGCAGGTGAACTTCTCGCGTACCGTCTCGATCAGCTTGAAGCGGCGCGGGATCTCCTCCAGCGTCTTGGTCACATCCTCACCGATCTTCGCCAGCCGCGATCCACCGCAGCAGGCGCAGGTCGTTGGAGTCTCAATGACGACGCGCTCGCGTTCGATATCGTCAGGCCATGGCTTGCGCACCGGCCGCTTGCGCATGAAGGGGCGGACGTTCTGCGTCTTCGCCGCTGCGGCCTGTGCGGCAAGCTCATCCTCGCTCGCCGTGGTGACGAGTTCTTCGAGCTCCAACTCCAACTGCTCGAGCAGCCGTGCCGAGCGCTCGGATCGCTGCCCGTGCAGTTCGCGTTTCAGCTTCTCGATGCGCAACTCGAGATGAGCGATCAGCGCCTCGGTATCCGACAGTTTCGCCTGCGCATTCGCGGCTTGCGCCTGCCAGTTGGCGGCCTTCGCCTCGGCTTTCTGTCGCGCCTCACGCTCGGCCTGCAGCGCCGCCAGGGCACTGACAAGGTCCGATGGAAGATCATCCGGCTTCGATATCATGGAGCCATTGAATCAGATCGAGCAGCAGATTCAAACCGTAAAACGACTATCCGACCCGCGTCGGACGCTGGGTTTCTTGAGGGTTGCGCCAATCGATCCCGGACAACAGATAGCTCAACTGCGCCGGAGAGATCGTTACCGATTCACCAGCAACCGATGGCCAGATGAACCTGCCTCTCTCGAGTCTTTTGGTGAACAAGCAGGCGCCCTGGCCATCGTGCCAAATGACCTTCAATAGATCACCGCGTTTGCCCCGGAAGCAGAAAAGACCGCCGCCCATGGCGTCGCGCTTGAGCACTTCCTGCACGCGCAGAGCCAGGCTCGGAAAGCCGCACCGCATGTCGGTATGGCCCGTCGCCAGCCACACCCGCACGCCCGTCGGGATCGGGATCATCGGCGCGCCAGGCCCCGAGCAATTCGAACGACCGCCTCGATATCCGCACCGGGGCCGAAGACCACGCGCAGCCCCTGAGGGCTCACGATTTCGATCTGACCTGTCTCGACAGCTTCCGTCGTTGGCGGCGTACTTGCCGCAACTATCGCAGGGACGAATGTCGGGCCGATCGAATCCTCTTCGGCCGGATCATGACAGGTCCAAGCCTTGCGCCAGCTCAGCAGAAGCTGACGTGATATCCCATACCGGCGAGCCGTCGCCGACACCAGTCGTGGCCCCGAGAAGCTCTCCTCTACGATTCTGAGCTTCTCCGCACGCGTCCAGCGTCGCCGCCGACCGGTCTCCACCAAATCCATGCGGCTCAGCACCGCACTGTCCTTATGTCCGTCCATAAGGACAGTCAGCTACAGATCGGAAAAACTCGCAAGACGGCCGCCCTCGGACGGATACGCTTGATCGGATTTGGGACATTGTTTTTCGGCCGGGTTGCCAGAGAAGAACAGATGATGCTGGAAACGTTCGGCGACGAGTATCGCGAGTATATGGCGCGGACCGGACGCATTATACCGAGGCTGTTCTGAGCTGGCTGTACGAGATCGGTCTCGCCCGTCCAATATCCAACGCCACGTAAAGTAATCGCTCCGTGTCGTTTTTGTCACATCCGGCAGAGAAACGACCGCACGAGCGCCAGCTTTGATACAGCGTTAATTGCGCCGTAGCCGTTGGAAGGTTAGGTGTTTGTGCTCGGCTACATGAAGGATGGGCAAGTGCGCTCATTCCTCGTGAAGGGCGATACGGTGGCCCTTAAGGAAGAACTTGTCCGTCAAGGCAGCCTTACTCCGGAATGCCAAATTCCTTCGCAACACGCGCCGCGATCTCGTGCGGATCGTGAGCACCCGACTTGTCGATCTCGATTACCTTGCGAGCCACAATGTCGGAAACAGGGTCATTGCGATCAACAAGGTGTAGCGACTTTAGGCTGAACGTGAAGGCGCGGTTGAGTCTTTCAACCTCTTCGGGACTAATCTTGCCACCCTTCAATAGCCGATTGATCGGCATTGTCGCCCTCCCTAGCCAAGGTTCCTTTTTAGCTGAAAACTGAAGGGCCGCGCATTGAAATCGACGTACGCACGCGCGCAAATAAGTAGCGGTGCCTACGTCATCGCGGCGCTCTCCCGCTGAAGGCGATTCGCAGGGCGGCGAGAGCTTCGCGCTGAGACTTCAGGAACAGGGGAAGGGCGGGAAAAGTTGAGACTCAATGAAAACTCCATGAAGGATATCTCACAGCTATCAATAGACTGGGCGACCGCCTTGACAGCTTTCTCCTTCAGTTTGTCAAAAGGCCAGACTGAGGCTGCTCATATCGCCAAAATAAGGCCCGGTAAATCTTCATAGCCTAGGAGACGCTCAATCCTGGTAGGTGCGTCGCAGTTCGGTTTTGGCGATAGTGCCTCATCTCGCAGACTCATTGCGCGATACCGTCACTCGTAAGGGAGCAGAATCATGTCCAGACTTCAGGGGACGTATGTGAACGACAACATCGGAGCGAAGCTTGTAATTTCACAGGCTAACGATTCGAACGGCCAGATCGCTGCTGCTTCGATCAGCTATAATGGCCATAACTATCCTGCGACCGGCCACTACCACTTCAAGAACAGCACTGGCCCAACCACGGTAGCGGTTCTAACCGGTCTGGACGATGACACTGGCTATGTCGCCTTATCCTTGACCGCCGAAAACCAGGAATTCAAACGTCTGAAGAGCTTCGGTGGGCTCGCTAATTTCGATGCCGAGACTATCGGCCTCGGCGGCGCCTTCATTCGCCAATAACGCAGACTGGATGTGGCTTTAGGAGTCACGCAGCCACGTTCGGCTTTGTGGGCTATGGGGGCGGAACGGAAGACTTCACCGCGCGGCCGAACCATATAGGCGCCGCTCTCTTTGTCGGGATTGCCTGCGAACCTAGAATCACCAGGTTCGCAGGCATCGTAGCAACCCATTTTTTCAATGACCTGATTATTTGGTGATGAGCGAAACCTTCGAAGGCTGGACACGCGAGCAGGACGAGATCTTCTGGCATTTGGTAAAGAAGCAAACTCCAGAGGAAGTCATCGCGGCGGCGCTGAACAAAACTTGTTAGGATCTCAGACGGCGCGGCTATGTGCTGGGATTGCCAGCGAAATGGTTCAAATCCGCAAGGAGAACGACCGATCAGCCGGTGCTGGAGGGCGGGAAGGGGGGCGACGCTGTCTAGCGGAGAGATTTCCAAGGGCCGACCGCCCTGTTGAACCGATCCAGTTTTCGCGTGCCAATGATGCGATGACCGTTGGGTCTCGCGTAATAGTAGCGTACTCGGCTGGTCCAAAGCTGAAAGGGCGGAGCGGCCTCATCGTCGCTCTTGGTGTGACCAGGACAAGGGTGCGCGTCCTCTTGGACGGCAACATGAGACCGATCACACTCCACGTGTGCCTGTTGGAAGTTGTATAGTCGCGCCGCGCAGCAAAATGATGTCCGTCCGCGCAGCGAGCAAGTACAAAACAGCCCAACGCCGCCCGCTTGAAATGCATGCGGGCGACGTTGGCTCTCCCCAGGAGGGATGACAAAATCCTGACCTGGATAAAGTATGGAGGGGAGCTTACGTCTTCGCTATCCGCATGACTCCGGTATCACCGATGAGTAGTGGAGGCAGTGCGGTGCGGTCTAGGATCGGCTGACGGCAGAACGCGGAGCTGCCCAGCAGGGTGGTTGCGGCGGTGAAGGATGCAAGGCGTGGAGGGGGCTGGCTTGAGGTGACATAAGCAAAGAACGGCTACGGATACCGCCTGGATACTTCGTGAAACCTCAAACGACCATCGCCATGAATGAGCAACTACCAGACTTGGGAGCACTTCAGACAACCGTGGAACTAATCTCACAAGAAGGTTAGGAACAACATATAACGGCCCATGTTGGAGAAGCTTTCAACTATACTCACCGCCATCGAAATTGCGAACGCCAAAAAGCGCGTTAAATATCGACACGCGAACGTTCGACACGAACATGACGACTTTGTCAGGATTGCTTATCAATGGCTGGACGCGCAAATGCCAACCAAGAGGATGTTGCGCCGTACTTACCCTTTAAGGGACATCATCGAGATTTGGGGCGGTAGGCACATTGCAGAGTCCGATGTAGAGGTTGCGGCTGAACTACACCCGAGTATCCAATGGCAAATACCCTCACTTCAATATCAGCGCTCGCCTAACGTTTCCCTCCGGTAGTCGCCTTGCCAACATTGCAGAGGCGAGAACGCAAGACTACAAGCTTACGACGTATCACTTCATTCAAACGTACGGTGGGATCGAGGAACCGTAGGGCACGGAGCACCGTCGATGGATCGTCACGCGGTCGCACGGTTTACCCGCCAGAATAATCTGCGCATCGCTATGGTGTTCTTGTTCCCGCCTACACCAACTGCACACAGCCTTACGGCACGACGTGCGTCATTGTTATCCCGACCAGCAACAGCTAAGAGGCCGACCGGAAATTAAAGTTGGGTGATTTCAGCAGGTTGTGCGTTTTCGAGGTGTTCGAAGCCATCGGAGAAGCAGGTGACTTGGGCCAAAAATCACCCGCTGTCAGCATGACAGACGAGAACTGCGCTATGCAAGCGATTGTACGGATGCGGAATGGGACTTGCTCGAGCTGTTGATCCAAGGCCGAGCAAGGTCGGGCGACCGCGCACGACCTGCATGCGATCGGTATGGGATGCGATCCAGTACATTACATTGCGACGACGGGATGCCAAAGGGCGCTACTGCCGAAGGATTTTCCTCCCTTCACGACGGTGCGGTACTATTTTTATGGCCTGCGCGACCGCGGGGCGTTGGATTGATCAATGAAGCCCCGGTTGAAATCGCGCGTAGGCTTGCTGGACGGGAGCCGCAACCAACGGTGGCGATCATCGGTCAAGACGACCGAGAGCGGAGGGTCGCGCGGCTTTGATGCGGGCAAGAAGATCAAAGGTCGCAAGCGCCACATCGTCACCGATACACAAGGAAATTTGCTGAGCACCATCGTGCACCCGGGCAATGTTCAGGATCGGTTTGCGGGGGGCGATGTAGTGCCAGGGCCAAAGACCTCAGCGTGCACCCCCCGCAATTGACTCGCCAACGTGCGCATGAGCGAACTACCGAGGCCGTCTACGATGCTATCGCTCTGATCCTCGGTCCCCTCTCACCGGCCGAATGTGCCAATTACTTCGCCGACGCCGGATATGGCCAAAACTAAAGTCATCACGCTCTAGGTTGTGACAAACCGAAGTTGCATCCGATGCAAAGACCGCCACGGGATATCGCCCCGAGCGATCAGACCTTGACCCTTATGACCGGGAGCACGCCGTCACCTACATGCGCATGCTGGAAGCGGACGCAGAGTGCGCAGACTAGCGAGAGGTAGCGGAGATCGTATTGCGCATCAATCCTAAACGCGAGCCGCAGCGTGCCCGCCGAGCGTATGAGACGTATCTCGCCCGGACCAAGTGGATGACTAATCAAGGATACCGGCACATCTTGCGTGACGGCGGCCCGGCCGTCGTGGATAACTAACTTCAGGTATCCATGTTCTTTAGTCCGCAATTGCTTTGTTGAGCGCGTTCGAGGCTTGCCTGAGGCCATCCACATATTCGGCTGTGTCAACGGCCTCGGAGCCGCCCACCGCATGGACGCGGACTTGGCGACCTCAAGATCTGCCAAAAGCTGATCAATGTTCGCTCGCTCTCGCTGCAACTCTTCAATGATCGAACCGTGCTTTGTCATCCCGCTTCCTTACTCATCAGGCTTGACTGTTGTACTCGCAGCCACCGTTAAACTCGACGAGCCGGCGTGTTCGCTCATCGTATCGCCAGCACGCTCGGGGGTGTGGCCGCTTGTGAACGTGCCGCGATACCCGAAGAAGAACAGATGCATGTCGCCGAAATCGGGGCGGTCACCTTCGTAGTCGTCAAGCTCCACATCATTCCACGCAAGCCCGTCATCCAGATCATTGCGGGGCTCGCCAGGCATGAGGACAGCAGAGCTCGCAGGGGGATGGTTGTGGTCGTAGTTGACCGGAACTGGCGGCTCTGCGTGCACGCTCAGGCTTACTTGCATAGCTTCGATGACGGCAGGGAGCGTCCCATAGTTTGCAACCGAGTAGGAAGGCCATTCCCACCGCGAAAGCGGCGACCGTGAGCAAGCAACCTATAACAACCTCGGGCACTCGGAACTTCATGCTCGCTCGTCTGATTGAGAGGTGCCATTGCGCCCGTACAATCTAAGGATGCTGCACCAAATGGTGGTTCAATTGAATAGCTGGCTTCCAGCCCGACCCTATTGGGATTTGGTTGCGGGAGGACGGACCTTCTCCCCGCGAAGCGTCAACGAGATACTCCGCAGGTTGAGCGCGTGCTAACGTCTAATGGCTTCGCCGTCAGGTTGGCACCTATGCCGACAAGTAGGTGTAGGGCTCGGGGTTGCCGTGTCAGGGTGCGGAACGCTGCGCGCCGGCTTGTGCTGGTGTGCCGCGTCTCGGAGTGCACGCTCCGTCAAGTGCTGGAGCTGTGTAGTGCGTGGCGACCTTCCGTACATCGCATACGTCATTTTGATGGGACTAACCTCGCTCGCCATCGCCGCGGTCGTAATATTCATGCAATGAGGTGGCCGTCCTCGTGTTCAGCCGCGGTGTCCGATGCCTCGGGATCTTCAGAGGTTCGGCAGCTCAGGGCCCCACGGAGCTCAACAAGATGGATGGTTGGATAGTGACAGCGGCTTTCTTCAAGGAAGATAGTGACGATGACGAAGAATTCAGGCACATAACTTGCGTGGGGGCCGTCGCCGATCCGGCGGAAGTGGTGAGGATGACCATCGCGGAATGCGGCGCAAAGGCCGCAATGCTCAACTGCCCAATCGAAGAGGAGCAGTTGCGAAGACTTGGCGTGAAGCCCGGCGAGCTTCTCATCGTGCACGATGACGAAATCAGTCCGACTATTTCGTCGCCCGTTAAGAAGCTTCCAGGCGACTGATCTGGAATCGTAATTTGGCTGGAATGACGTTCTGAGATTGCAAGGTTTTGGTGTTTTGTGCATCGGAAGCTTGCAATTTCGTTTTCGAGATTCCCTCGACGGGCGAAGCATGATTCCCTGTCCGCATCGGAGGGCACGATGCGGCCGAAGAAGCACAAAACGACGGGAGCGAACGATTTTTTCCGGGCGCGGCTCGACCAGATCATCAATCTGAAGCACGAGCTGGTCCGGCTCACCGGCAAGATCGATTGGGACTGGATCGACGGCGAGATCGCGCCGCTCTACAGCGAGAACGGCCGGCCGGGGATTGAGACCCGCTTCGTGATCGGGCTGTTGTTGCTCAAGCACATTTACGGGCTGTCCGATGAGGGGGTATGCGAACGCTGGGTCCACGACCCGTATTTCCAGTACTTCACTGGCGAAGAGTTCTTCCAGCACGCATTCCCGCACGAGCGCTCGGACCTGAGCCATTGGCGCAAGCGGCTCGGCGACAGACTGGAACTGCCATTGGCCGAGAGCCTGCGGGTGGCGCACGACGTCGGCGCGTTACGCGGCAAGGACCTTGAGCGGGTCACGGTCGACACCACGGTGCAGCCGAAGGCCATCACCTTTCCGACCGATGCCAAGCTGCTGCATGCGGCGATCCAGGGGCTCAACCGCCTAGCGAGGAAGCACGGAGTGCGGCTGCGGCAATCCTATTCTCGGATCGCCAAGGCCACCGCGATGATGGCGGGACGCTACGCCCATGCCAAACAGTTCAAGCGGCACCAGCGGCAGTTGCGCATCCTGCGCAGCCGCCTGGGCCGGATCATCCGCGACATCCGCCGCAAGATCGAAGGCCAGGATGCGCTCGAAGAGGCGTTCGCACTCCCGTTGAGCCGGGCCACGCAGATTCGCTCGCAGCAGCAGCGCCAGCGCGGCTGGAAGCTGTATTCCTTCCATGCCCCCGAGGTGGAGTGCATCGGCAAGGGCAAGGCCAGCGCGCCTTACGAGTTCGGCGTGAAGGCTTCCATCGTCACCAACAACCGGCCTGCTCCCGGCGGCCAGTTCGTGCTGCACGCCAAGGCGCTGCCCGATAACCCTTACGACGGTCACACCCTGCGGGACGTCATCGACCGAACCGAGACACTCACCGGCTGCGCGATCGAGTGCGCCTTTGTCGACAAGGGATACCGCGGCCATGACGCACAGAACCCGCGCCGCGTCTTCATCTCCGGCCAGAAGCGCGGCGTCTTCGGCACTATCAAGCGCCAGCTGCGGCGCCGCTCCGCTATCGAGCCCGTGATCGGCCATTTGAAGGCTGACGGACACCTCGGCCGCTGCTACCTCAAAGGCCGCGCCGGCGATGCCGCCAACGTCATCCTCTCCGCCGTCGGTTACAACTTCCGCCGCATCCTCGCCTGGCTAAGGGCTCTTTGGTACCTCTTCCTGGCTGCCTTCTTCTCAGTCACCAGCCACCGCACACCACTCAAATCGGCTTCTTAACCGACGACTATTTCGCACCCTCGTAACGCGGCAGTCTGATGTCGTTCAGTTGCGTCCGGTTCGTGACATTGTAGTCCGGAAAGCACCGCTCGCGCGAGTAGTTAGTCTGCACAAGGTATGAAAGCGCGCCGTTTGCCTCTCTGCGCAATGTGGCCGTTTGGCACACTGATTGCTGAGCCCATGTATGACTTGGTCGCTTATTGATTGAGGGCCAAGTCCTCGCACCGTAACTCGTGCGGGCGGTCGTCAGCAGCCGCCCGCACGCTTTTCATGGTGGTGCGCACTATTTCGCCTCTCTTGCATCTTGAATGGCACGCGAGTTGCTGAGAGCCTTTGGCTTGGCTGTTTATTTCACGCAACCCCAGCAGCCAAGCTTGGCGTAGCAAACTTCGCGCGGGCGGCTCCTCCAGACGCCCGCGCCTCTTTTCCTGGGTTCTACCAGCCTTCTGCAACAGGCTCGCTGGGGAGATAGTTCACATGAGCCGTGAAGAGGCTTTGGAAGACGCCATCGCGGCGCTCGGAGATTGGTCCGGGGGAACGACCGAAACGAGCGTAGTTCTCGCGACGATTGCGCAGCTCATGGCGACTGGGCCGCCCCCTAGCCGGCCTCAAAACCAAAAGCTCGTTTCCCCGACTGACACTCACGATGGCTTTGTGGAGTGTGCTGTAATGGACCGGCTCAAATTCATACCGGCCTTCGAGGCCGCTATTCGCTCTTCCGCCCCTGAGAAGCCAGCTGCACTCCGAGAGGTCATCCGCCAGCGCGGAGGCCCTGATGAGTTCGCGGTGACGAGCACTGAGCTCTTTAGGCTGATCAAGATCATATTCTCGCGGCGCATGAAGAGCATCGCTCATGAATGGCAAGCTGCCGCCCGCTCGTGGTCGCTTGGCTTGGGGGCGGCTCGCGAGCAATGAAAGACAGCACTGGGAGCATCACTGCGGATGTTGGACCGACATCGATCGGCCTTATCGGCATCTTAATGACAGCGGTCCAACTGGCCGCGCACTTCAAGACCACGCCTCGGACAATCGCTCGTTGGGCTGAAGAGCCAGATTTTCCGTGCGCGAGCACTTCAGCAAGTGAGGTAATGTGGCTGTTAACGGACGTGCAGGAGTGGAACCGCCAACGCCGACGCACCCGCGCCGCGCTACGCTCCAAAGAGAAGACCATCGAGAAGGTGGTGGAAAAAGCTGGCCGCCGCCAGCGCCTGATTGCAGCGTTTTCCCGGCGATATCCGCCGCAGATCCGGCGATCGGCAGTTCTGCCGCTTGGCGCGCCCCTCTCGCGCAAGATGATCGTTCAGGCCGATGGCTCGCTAGCCCCTGCGCCCACTGAAGAACAAGAATCGAATGAAGCCGATTTTCATCAGTGATAGGATCTTAGTGCTGCCGTGTTTCGCCAAGCTGTCAATGCGACTGCCGGCGGCATTGATCGCGTCGATGACGCGCTTCTCAAGTGCACCCAGCGTGTCTTTCGGCACGTAGTTCCGGGACACCTCAACGCGGAGATCGGCCAGCCTTTTTCGAGCGAGATTGTTCGAGCGACCGCCGGATACGGATTTGGCTGCCTGATCCGCGGTCACTTTGCATCCGTTATAAAGTTGGACAGTTCATCCTGAATGTGAGGGTGCTTCCGATGGAGACCACGGCCCCGAGCAGCCGGTGCGCGGCAGGAGAGAGGACGCCCATGGCCCTTGTTTCCATCGAAGATCGCGCGGCGGTTCGTATCATCACCTACGCAAACGCCCCGTTCGGCACCATGACCGCTGCCGGGACGGCCGAGATGTTTCATGCAGTCGCGGCTGCAGGAGAAAACACATCGGTGCGGGCCGTCGTCATCACGGGGAGCGTACCCGGCATCTTTCCGCCATTATGACGTCAGGGAACTCTCTGACGCCGCGGATGCGATGAGCCCGGAGCGCCGCGACTGCCGTCGCCGCCCGGTCCTCGACCGCCAGGCTTCCATGCGCTCACGGACCTGATTGCAGCCGTCGAGAAGCCGGTCGTAGCCGCGATAAATGGCTTATGCATGGGTGGAGGCTTTGAGCTATCGCTAGCATGCGACCCGCGCATCGCAGGGATGCCGTTACGGCATCGGTCTGCTGGAAACCCGTATTGGCATCTTTCCGGGTGGCGGCACGCAGCGCTTGCCCAGGATCATTGGAGAGGCCAAGGCGCTCGAGATGATCCTGCGCGGGTTAACCGTGACGGGACCGCGCGCCACGAAATCGGGATTGTGCATGAGGTCGTTGATGACCCGCACGCGCGCGCCCTGGAGGTCGGGGCCGAATTATCGAGCCGAGGCGCTATTTGGTACGGTACGCTCGCGGAATGCCTGCGCGAGCCTCATGTCGAAGCCGAAAATCAACACCGCCTCCACATCTCTCGTCACGAGTCGGGCCATAGGGGGGCGACGGTGCGGGTGCGCATCTTGTTGCGACCCAAGATAGTAGCGGTCGGATCTCCATCCAATATCCGCTGCACTTGCTTGGGGTGGCAGCCAAGCTAAGTGGATCAGGTTGCTGACGTAGTTGTCCGTTATGTTTTCCTGCGCGGCAATTTGAGCCATGGATTGGGCTTTCCCTGTCCGTAGCTGCTCGAACCAACTGCGTGCTCGCGCGATAGCTTTCACAAGAACAGGGTCAGCTTGTGGGGTAACCGTCCGGTGAGGGCCGCGGCATGATCGCGCGGTGCGGTCGCCCGATCAGGCCGCAGACTGGACGGGGCTGTTCTTCCATTCCCAAGGCAGCAGCTCATTGAGCCGACCTTGCGGGGTGCTGGCGATGCGGGCCAAGACGTCCGCCAGCCAGGCTTGCGGGTCGATGTCGTTGAGCTTTGCCGTCATGATCAGCGTCGCCATGATGGCGGCGCGGTCAGCGCCGCGTTCCGAGCCGGCGAATAGCCAGGACTTGCGGCCGAGAGCAAAACCGCGCAGCGCGCGCTCCGCCGCATTGTTTGTCAGGCAGATCCGCCCGTCATCGATGAAGCGAGTGAACCGATCCCAGCGGCGCAGCATGTAATCGATTGGCTTGGCGACCGATGAGGAGTTCGATAGCCGAGCACGCTGCTCGCGCAGCCACGCTTCCAGCACCGCCAGCAGGGGTGCGCTTTGCTCCTTGCGCACCCGCAGACGCTCTCCGGCACTTTGGCCGTTGATGCCGCGCTCAATATCGAACAGTGCATCGATGCGCTTGACCGCCTCCAGGGCAATCGGCGAGATCGCTGCGGCATTCTTGTCTCGCCTCGCATTGGCCGCGATGTCCGCCAGCTCGAAGAACTGCCGCCTGGCGTGGGCCCAACTTGCGTCAGGATAAGTCCTGGAAAGGAGGAAGAATGTGACCTGAAACCTTTCAACGTGACCCAGAGGGTTCGACGCCCTCGCGGCAAAGGCGGAGCCCGCCAGCCGGAAGCGAGTCTTGCATGGGTGACGGCAACGTCATTCGTGAAGCGTAGACAGCGGGTACTGAAGCCCTGTGGCAGCCTCGAAATCATGGTCGTGCTGAAGCCTTCGCCGTGTTGGATCCGGGGGCAGCACTGGGAAAGCCGCTATGGTCAGGCTTACCGGTTCGGCCGGGGTCTCAGAGCAGGGCAAAGGTACGGGATGGGCCACCAGGAAACCTGAGAGGTCCCGTTTGTGTCCACATGAATCGGCCGGACAGGAGCACCGGCCTGAACAATGCTCCGGGCCCGATGACCGACTTGGCGAACATCGGGAGCGCAGACGCGAACACGAAACACCAAGGCATGTGGAATCCCGAGGCGAAGACATAAGCTGACGGACATGCGCGGCGGGAAGTCGTAGCGGCTTCGTAGTACCGAGGAAGGCGGGGAACTGGGCTCACCGGGACCCGCTGGAGGGAAGGGAGCCGTCACGCGTTAAGACCCATTGACGAGAAACACGGGAGGGAACCCTGAGTCCCGCAAACCTGTCCACGAAACGACAATGGATAGCCGATCTGGCGAGGCAACATCCCGAGCGGGTGCTGACCGCGCTGCATCACCTGATCGACCGTGAATGGATGCTCGAGGCTTATCGTCTGACGCGCAAGGATGGCGCGCCCGGCGTCGACGGCATGATGGCGACGGACTATGAGGCGAACTTGGAGGTCAATCTTGATGATCTCCTGGCGCGCATCAAATCCGGCCGTTACATCGCGCCGCCGGTGCGACGGCACTACATCCCCAAGGCGGATGGCACGGAACGGCCGCTGGGCATCCCGACACTGGAAGACAAGGTGGCGCAGCGGGCGATTCTCCTGCTGCTAGAGCCGATCTACGAGACGGACTTCTTGCCGTGCTCGTACGGGTTCCGATCGGGACGATCGGCCCATGACGCCCTGCACGCTCTACGTACCGGGTTCATGGAACAAGGGCTGCGCTGGGTGGTGGACGTCGATATCTCGAAATACTTCGACACCATCGACCACGCACACTTGCGCCGATTCCTCGACCAGCGAGTCACGGACGGTGTCGTCCGGAGGATGATTGATAAATGGCTGAAGGCGGGGGTGCTCGAAAAGGGCATCCTGCGCCGCACGACTGTTGGAACGCCCCAAGGCGGCGTGATCTCGCCACTGCTTGCAAACATCTACCTGCATTATGTGCTGGACGAATGGTTCGAGCAGGTGGCGCGACCGCGGCTCAAGGGGCGGTGCCAACTGGTTCGATACGCTGATGATGCGGTGATTGCCTTTGAGGACCACCTGTCCGGCAAGCGATTGCTGAACGTGTTGGCCAAGCGGCTTGATCGGTATGGGCTTCAACTCCATCCGACCAAGACTCGCTTCGTAGACTTCCGGTTCAAACGCCCAGGCGGGCGTCATCCTGCGACGGCGGGGACCACGTTCAACTTCCTTGGCTTCACCCACGTGTGGGGTCTGTCGAGGCAAGGCAAGAATGTCGTCCGTCAGATAACGGCAAAAGACCGTTACGCACGCGCGCTGGCTTCTGTGATGGAATGGTGTCGGCAAAACCTGCACTGTTCGTTCAGGGAGCAGCACGCCCATCTGTCACGGGTAATCCGGGGGCACTGCGCCTACTACGGCATCTCCGGAAACGGCCGACGCATCAGATGGTACCACCACCAAGTCACGCGGATATGGAGGAAATGGCTCGCACGGCGTGGCCGCCACAGCAATCTGCCGTGGACGCGCTTCCGGGCCATGCTCGCGCGATACCCACTGCCAACAGCCAAGATCGTCCACCAATATGCTGCCGTCTCGTGAGCGAAGCTTGCGCGTGAAGAACCGGATGCGGGTAATCCGCTCGTCCGGGTCTGTGAGGGGCGGGGATGGCAACACCCCCGCCTACTCGGCAGAGTGCGGACATGATCGGCCCCTGCACGCGCGAGGCGTCATACAGCTCGTTGTAGCCGCTATAGGCATCGGCCTGCAGGATGCCGGAGAAGCTTTGAAGATGCCGTGTGGGATGCTCCTGCCGCCGGTCGCGCGAGGCGTAATAGAGCGCGGCCGGCGGCGCCCGCCCGCCAAACGGCCGATCGTCGCGAACGTAGGTCCAGATATGTCCCTTGACCGTCTGGCCCTTGGCCAGGATCGGCACCGTGGTGTCATCGCCATGCAGTCGCTCGGCGGAGAGGACGTGACGCTCGATCAGCCGATAGAGCGGCTGCAGGGCCGCCGCACAGGCGCCGACCTGGTCAGCCAGTGTCGACAGGCTCAGATCGATGCCCTCCCGGGCGTAGCGCTCGCTCTGCCGATTCAAGGGCTGATGCTGGCCGAACTTCTCGAACAGGATCATGGCCAGCAGGTTCGGCCCGGCAAAGCCGCGCGGCGTCACGTGGAAGGGGGCTGGCGGCTGGGTGATCGTCTCGCAGTCCCGGCACGAGAACTTCTCGCGCACCGTCTGGATCACCTTCCACTGCCGGGGAATGACCTCCAGCGTCTCGGTGATATCTTCGCCCAGCTTTGATAGCTTCGATGAGCCGCAGCAAGGGCAGCTCTGCGGTGCGGCGACTACGAACACGCTCGCGCGGCAAATGGTCGGGGAACGGTTTGCGCGACGGACGCTTGCGCTGGAAGGATTGCACCGTCTGCGCCCTGGCTGCCGCCCTCTCAGCCGCCAACTCGTCTTCGGTTGCGGTTGCTTCCAGCTCTTCGAGCTCAAGCTCCATCTGCTCCAAGAGCCGTGCCTTGCGCTCCGAGCGGCTGCCGTAAATCTGGCGACGCAGCTTCTCGATCTCGAGCTTGAGGTAACGGATCAGTGCCTCGGCCGCCTTCGCATTGGCAGCTTCCGCTTTAGCGTTCGCCGCAACCGCCTCCGCTTCCAGGCGCGCGGCGCGCTCCGCGAGGATCATCGCATGCGCAGCGGCAAGATCGGTCGGAAGCGATTCAGATGTGGTCACGATGATGATGGAATCACATCCATCACGATCCGCAAGCTCAAAGCCTCATCCGACCGATGCCGGTCGCCACGTCTCTTGTGGGTGCCGCCAGTCGATCCCGGACAAGAGATAACCGAGCTGCGCCGATGAGATCGTCACCACACCCTCGGCCGGGCTCGGCCAGATGAAGCGGCCGCGCTCAAGGCGTTTTGTGAACAGGCAGGCGCCCTGGCCGTCATGCCAGATCACCTTCAGCAGGTTGCCGCGGCGACCGCGGAAGCAAAACAGGTGGCCGCCCAGCGGGTCGCGATGCAAGATCTCCTGAACCTGTAATGCCAGCGACGGAAAGCCCTTCCGCATGTCGGTATGGCCGGTCGCGAGCCATACCCGCACGCCGGCTGGCAACGGGATCATCGCGGCCGTCCATCAGTCAGCGCCGCCACGACTGCGGTCAGCGTCGCCGCGTCAACCGCACCGGTGATCCGCATCCGAGCCCCGGCCGCGAACTCAATCTCGATCGCACCGCAGCTTCCCGAGGGCGCGGTCAACGGTTGCCGGTCTGGCGCAATGGAGACTGGCGCAAAACCGACCTCGTCATCCTGCCGCTGCATCGGCTCGGCCCCGCAAGCGAGGACACCGGTCCGCGCCTGCCGCCGCCAGGCCGTAACCAGATTGCGGTGAACGTCGTGTCGCCGAGCAACCTCGACAACACTGGCCCCAGGCGCCAGACTCTCCTCCACGATCCGAAGCTTCTCCGCACTCGTCCTCCGCCGTCGCCGCTCAGGACCGCACAGAACCGTAACCGTCGTCACGTTTGCTCATTTGTTTGCGAATTAATGCGCAAACCATCTCACGCTCGAACCCGATCCGGGAAGGCGGCCTCCACCGGAGGCGTACCTTGTGGGCGACGATAGTCGTCGATCAGGAATTGGGTCGAGCCGGCGCGATCCGTCCCTACGAACGGAACCTCGAGCGAAATCTCGCGCTCCTCCCCGTGCGGGGCAGGAGGTTTTGGAGCGTTGTTGGATAGCGCGCTGCGCAATTGGCTCGAGCTGAGGTTGATGTTTTAGCTCGTCTTCCTGACGATCACGCGCGAAACCAAGTCCGAGACGATGGCCATCTTCCGCTCTGAATGTTCGGAAGCGATCACTTGGGCAAGCTGTTCTGCAGTCCCGATTGCTGCACGAATTTCTGCGACACGGTAACCGCTTCCTAGGAAACTCGAGATTTGCGCGCCCTCTGTGAGAAAATCATATAGGCGTCCGAGCACAATATCGTCAGCTTGCGCTGCCGGAACTCTAAGTTGATCCGGCTCTTCTGATGATAGAGATCGACCTCGGCGATTCGGGGTGACGTAATATCAATACCGTTTGCCGTTCTTACTCGTGTGGCCCGCGGCGAGACGGTTACCGGCGTCGTCGTACATGAGTCCTCTCAGCACGTTCGGACTCTCGGCGTTCGATCGCGATCGTCTCCTATGGCCGTTCGCGCTGAGCTGGGCCTGAACGGCATCCCAGGTCGTCGGGGAGATGAGTGCCGGATGTTGTCCCGGATGACGAGCACCCTTATGCACGATCTCTCCCAGATAAAGGGGGTTGGAGAGGACCTTGTAGATATGACCGCGAGCGAAGGGGAGATTGCCAATAGCCCGCTCCCGCTGAATCGAGTAAGGCTTTGTGCGGAGATTGAGGCGAGCCAGCTCGTTCTGAACGTTCCTGACGTTCTTGAATTTGAGAAATAGATCAAAGATCGTGCGCACAGTCTGGGCCTCAAGATCGTTGACCTTGAGAGTGCGATCCATGCGGTCATAGCCGAGAGGGACCCAGCCTCCCATCCACATACCCTTCTTTTTGGAGGCAGTGATCTTGTCGCGAATCCGTTCGCCGGTTAGTTCGCGCTCGAACTGAGCAAAGGATAGCAGCACATTTAGCGTAAGGCGCCCCTTCGAGCTCGTCGTGTTGGGTCACTGAAACGAACGAGACGCTTGCAGCGTCGAACACGTCGACAATCTTTGCGAAGTCCGCAAGCGAGCGGGTGAGGCGGTCGACCTTATAAACGACGACGATGTCGACCGCCCCCGTCTCGACGTCAGCAAGGAGCTGCTTCAAGGCCGGACGATCCATCGAACCGCCCGAGTATCCTCATGTGTCTGGGTGCGACCGGGAGCTTATCAGGGGGGCTCAGGGCGTTATTGCAAGTCAAAAGCTGAAAGACGCGGTGGCTAACGGATATACGCGCAATCTTAACAGGTTGGCGAATGATCTCGGGGAGCGCGGTCTATCGTTTGACGGGAGTAGTGACGCTTTCTTGCTCGCCCATGCTAAGGAAATCTCCAAGGGTGATAAACTTATGTGGGCCGCGGTGGGGGCGCTTAGAGAACATCGTGCCCCCAACGCTCCGGGCGCTTCATCTATTGGTGGGCGCCCTGATCTTCCCCCGAAAAAGTGGACAGGGTTAAGCTGGTTTTAGCTCCATCTCGATCGGGGCGAGGTACCCGATGGCGGAATGGAGTCGAGTTCGATTGTAGAAGCCCTCAATGAAGGCGAAGATATCGCGCTGGGCCTCGGCCCGGGTCTCATATTGGCGATGATGAACGAGCTCGGTCTTCAGGGTATGGAAGAAGCTCTCCATCGGGGCATTGTCGTAGCAGTCGGCTTTGCGGCTCATTGATGCCGTGATGCCGGCGGCCGACAGGATCGCGCGATAGTCCTGTGAGGCGTACTGCACGCCGCGATCGGAGTGATGGATCAATCCGCCTTCCGGATGCTGCTGCTGGATTGCCATCTTCAAGGCGGACGAGGCGAGTTCGACCTGCATGTGATCCCGCATCGCCCAACCGACGATCTTGCGGCTGAAGAGGTCCATGATGGCCGCCAGGTAGAGCCAGCCCTCTGCAGTCGGAATGTAGGTAATATCGGCGAGCCAGATCCGGTTTGGGGCCGCGGCTGCAAAATGACGTTCGATGAGGTTCGGCGCGATCGGCAGGCCGTGGCGGCTGTCGGTGGTCCGAACGCGACGCGGTGATGCCATGATGGCGCGGATGCCGTGCCGATGCATCAAGCGTTCGATCCGGCCACGGCTGGCGCCACGTCCCTGTACCCGCAGAGCGGCATGGACCCGCGGACTGCCATAGCGTCCGCCACTGTCTTGATGGACCTGTCGGATCGCAGCCAGCAGCGCGGCATTGGTGGTTGCGCGTGCGTTTACCGGGCGCTCACGCCAAGCGTAATAGCCGGCCGCCGAGACCCCGAGCACGGCGCACATCAGCCGCACCGGATAGGCGTCGCGATGGTCCTCAATGAAGCGGAAGCTCATGTCCGGGTTCCGGCAAAGATCGCGATCGACTTCCTAAGAAACAGCCTGATTGGCGTTGCACGGAATGGCCTGCAAGACAAAGCCGAGCGATTTGGCCCGGCGCTGAAGGTTAGCGAGGACGCGGCTGCGATATTGTCGCTCATATTGGTCGGCACCTGGATCCCTGTAGCTCATGCCATGCCGGAGTGTGTTGTAGAATAAAACTGCAATCTTGCGGGCGGTCGCCGTCACCGCCTTCGACTTGCCCGCGCGTGAGGACAGCCGGCGATAGAATGCTCCGAGCGCCGTATCGCTCCGCCCCACGGTTGTGGCTGCCAATCGCAGTAGTGCGGCTGCCCGGCTGGAGGATCTCCGCGTGCGTGAAGATAGTACCTTGCCACCGGAGATTTTGTTGCCGGGTGCGAGGCAGAGCCAAGAGGTGAAGTGCTTGGCGGTTGGCCACGCCCTCAGATCCTTGCCGCACTCGCCGACGAGCTTCAATGCGAGTGACGGACCCAGCCCATGGATCTCAGTCAGATCAACGCCGAGCACACCGTACAGCGCGGTCCTGACATCGAAGGTGGGTGTGTTGACCTGCTTGGTCTTTACGCGTGGCTGGGATAGCTTTCCGACCGGCTTTGCTTCTCTGTTGCTAAGCGCGGCGATCAAGACTTCGAGCTTGCGGTCGCAGTCCAGCATCTTCGCCTGGTAGATGTCGTAGAGTTCCAGCGATTGGGTCAGAGCGAAGACATGTTCCTCCCGGTCGTTGCCGATCAGCGCCGCGCGGATCGTCTCCGTTGAAGAATGGCAGCGCACGTCTCGATAGGTTGCCAGAACGTCGGGATTGCGCTCGCCTGCAACAATGGCTCGGATAATCCGCATACCAGTCGCTCCGGTGATATCCGAGACGACATGATGGAGCTGCAGGTTCATCTCCATCAGAGCCTTCTGCATGTGCTGGATATGGGCGGCAGCATATTCAACCAGCCGCTCCCGCTGGCGCAGATAAGCGCGCAGGGTCGCAATCTCGGCATCGGGACGGAAGCTGCCGCGTAACAGCCCATAGGAATGAAGCTGGCGTAACCACGCAGCATCGCTGACATCGGTCTTGCGCCCGGGCACATTCTTGGCATACCGCGCGTTGACCAGAATGACCTCGAACCCGCGCTGCTCCAGAATCTCGTAGACCGGGATCCAATAGACGCCAGTGGATTCCATCGCGACGCTGGTCACACCGCATGTCTTGAACCAGTCCGCCAGACTATGCAGGTCCTGTGTGAACGTGCTGAACGTGCGCACTGGGACATCGGTGCAGGCCGGGTTCACGGCGGCCATGTGCATCTTTGATCCGATGTCGATGGCAGCCGCCCCGACGTTGACTGGCTTCAATTCCGGGCGATCTGCAGTTGTCGTCTTGAGCATTGCGGGTCCTCCGTCCAATCATGGGCAGGAGGGTCTGGGTTATGCCAATTTGTCATCTTCCTAATCGGGATCGCCGCCGGAGCGCCGTCACCACTCTCAAGTCCGCATGCACCCATGGACCACGTTTTTTAACGGGGACAGTGCCTCCAATAAGCTGACGGCCGCTACCCTCCCGGCCTCAGACGATAGCACAAGGCTGTTTCTACCCCGCGCAGGCACGCCACGGCGCTGGACAGTTTTTTAAAATGTCCCGCTCCATGCGCAGCCGCTCATTCTCCTCGCGCAGCCGGGCGATCTCGGCAGCCTGGTCCGCCGGCATCGGCGTCGCTTGCGTCGTGGGGCGCCGCGCCGCCGCTGCCGGCTCCTGCCGGAGCTTCTCCACCCAGCGCCGCAGCACCGAATCACGCAGACCGAGTTCCTTGCCGACCGACGTGATCGACCGGCCACTCGATACCACGAGTTCAGCGGCCTGCCGCTTGTACTCCTCGGTAAACGACCGACGTTGACGCTCTTGCATCCGACACCTCCGGGCTCTCTGAGCCTACTACAGGTGTCCACTCATTCGGAGGAGGTTCACCCACCGCTTCCTCCTGCCGTTGGTGACGAAGGGTTCATTAAGGGCGCCATAAGCCACGCCCTTGAGAGCAACAAGTTGGGTTCGACTACCGCCCGGAGTTTCGATTGGGCGCTTCGCAAATTCTCCCGAGAGCTAGGGCTTTACAGCGATTCGCTTTCTGCACTCGCACGTAGCCCTACGTGTCTACGCGGACAGATTGTTTCGCAACGACGGGGGGAAAATGGTCTTGTTCCTGCCAGTGAACGACGCCGATCCTACAGATCCTCGTTGCCAAGGGAATCATTGGTCGCTGCTGTTCGTTGATCGCCGCGACCGGAACTCGCCGATTGCCTATCACTACGATTCCTTCTGGGGATTCAACGAGACGTCTGCAGACCATCTGGCAGGAAGGCTGGGCCTCCCCGGCGACTCGGTGCAAGCCGGCATGGCCCAGCAGCAGAACGGCTGGGATTGCGGCGTCTTTGTCGTGGACGGCACGCGAGCGCTGGTTAGGGGGTTGGTGGCAGGCCAGCGAGGCCTGCAGAACCTTAGCAACTCAGCGTCAGTCGGCCGGCACTGCAAACCCGACTGAGGGGCTGTTAAGGGGTCAACTGCTCCTATGAGCAGCCAAGACCAGCCTCCTGAAGTTGCAGATGCTTCTTCAGCAGTAATTCGGTCACACCTTAAGCTGACATATCGGTCTTCATTGTTGCTTCCCTTCTCAATGAGAGGATCAATCAGTGACGGAGGTCGGCAGCTCCTGCCGCCGGGCAACGAGAGACACTCAAGAGTCGTGCCAGCGGCGGGGGAAGAGGTCCCGAAAAGCCGTCCTTCATTCTATTCAACAACTTGAACCTCGAGCGCGGCAGCCCGTCGGTCGAGCATCATGTGCCGCAGACGCGATAAGCCGAGCAACTGAGAGCAACGCAAGTTACGTCGGAAGAGCTGCAACCGGAAGCGGTGGGTGGCGTTGGAAGGCCAGCGGCGTCGAACAGCAGGTCGCATGCCGTGCCGCCGATGATCGCGTAGTGGTCCTCATGTCCCGCGAAAAACTCCCGGAACTTCTCGATGCCAGCTACCATGTGATTTTCTCCAAGAGATGTTCTGCCGCCATGGAGACACGTTCGTCTCGTTGATCCCTGAACTGAGCGTAAAGTGACAGAGGGTCCACGGTGTCGGTGTCAGATAATGCGGCGGGATCGTGTGCCCACGTCTCGATGACAAGATCGGCTTGATCGCGGCTGGCTTCAACGAAGCCGGAGGTCTGTGCGATCGCCTTAATTGCCGGCGGCGACGGCGTAGGTGGCGATCAACGGCCTGGACAAATCGGTCAGCGCGGCAAGCGCCGATTCGCCAGCCTGCTTGAGGGGTGCCTGGAAGTGATCGCCTTGGACGAACTTCACAGCGCGCACCGGGCTGCGGAGGACCGCGCGCCGCCTCGAACAACTGGCGTCCATCGTACTTGAAATCGAGCGCTGGCACCTGACCCTGAAAAACCGCATTCTGCTCGACAACTACTACCTGCCCGGCGACCTCGAACGCCAGATACGGGCCTTCATCGAACACTACAATCACGTCCGCTATCATGAGAGCATCGACAACCTCACTCCTGCCGATGTCTACTTCGGCAGGGCTGAGGCGATCCGCGCCGAGCAAACGCATCAAGCGCAACACCATCGCAAACCGCCGCTTGCAGCATCAATTGCAAGCGGCTTAAACTCTAACCACTGATGAGCCAGAGCCTCCCTTCTCGAAAAGCCTGATCAGTCTCAAATCATCTGACGACGGACAATCACGGACAAGCTCCGTTCGTACGGCGCTGCGAGGGCGAAGATGGGCTTTCACGTCGAACATCGCCAGCAAAAAGCTCTCAACAATTGGGCCGAGAATTCTCATCAGCCGATGCGGCGACGCGAGCGGATCATGAAGCGTTTCAAATCGTCCCGTCAGGCTCAACGGTATCTGTCAGTTCATGATCAGGTCGCGAACCTTTTCCACATCCCCTATTCCGGAGCCGTCACTGCCGACTACCGTCGCGCTTCGCGCGGGCGAGCCTTTGCGACTTGGCGCGAGATCTCCGCGACAAGCGCTATCGCCGAATCTCGAACCTTTGAGAAGCGCCTCCTTCGGCTCGCGGTCGATTAAGTTGACGATGCCCCGCTGCCTCCAGCAGCACGCCAGCCGCGATGGAATTGCAACCCACGGTGATCCGGGTTTTGGAGCGGCTCTCGCCCGACACCAGTCGGACTGTGTGCGCGGGAAACTGGGGTGCACGCCGAAGGCGAACATTATCAGTGGAGGGAGATTCCACCCAGAGAGTTGTCGATTGATCTGGTAGCTGACGAGCGGTTCAGAGGGCAACTTCCGGATCGGAGCCTCGTGACAAAGGCCGTCTTTGGACGGTTGAGCGATCCACTGGGCCGTAGGGCGAGTAAAGTCTAAGCAGGCCTCGAAAGAAGCAATGTGGATGCAGACCCACCCCCAATTTGGGGAAGGCCGCGCGGGAAGCAATCGACACATGCACCTGTCCGGTCCACCGGGGTAATGGACACGGCACGTTGGAAGGGTGATGCGCGTCGCGGCTTCGACGCTGCTCCTGGCAGCGGACCGTGCGGGAGTCGGAAAGGGTCGTACGACGTAAGCGCTCCTTTCTACGCACCTATGCAGTTGAGCGCGGGGATGGGATGAGGTGTCCACCATGAGCGAGGTGGACACGATCGATGATCACTCCAGAAGAACCTTTGAGACTTGAGACGGTCGGCGTGTTGCGCAATGGCCGGCGTCGCTATGATCCGGCCAGCAAACAGCGGCTGGTCGAGGCCTGTCTGCAGTCTGGCGTGTCGCTGGCGGGGCTTGCGCTGCAACACGGCGTGAACGCGAACCTGCTGCGCAAGTGGGTGGCCAAGCGACAACTTCAGAACGGGGATGGCCAGCCGGAGGCGCGGGCGCCGATTGCGCCAGCCTTTATTCCGGTTCGCGCGCCGTCGCCGTCGCCAACTCGATCTGCTGGCGCGATTGCGGTTTGCGCGACGGAGCGATCCTGTGCAGGGCGGCTGACGGCATCGATGCCCAACGGCGTGACGCTTTCGCTGGAAGGCGGCGACGCGCAGTTGCTGTCGGCGGTGATTGAAGCGCTGGGGCGTTGCGATGTTCCGACTGGCGTCTGATCTTCGGGTCTACCTTCACCGCGAACCGATTGACTTCCGGGCGGGCATCAACAGCCTGGCGATCGTGGTCGAGCAGTCGATGGGGCTGGATCCGTTCCAGCGCGCGGTGTTCGCGTTCTGCAATCGTCGCCGCGACCGGATCAAGCTGCTGATTTATGATCGGTCAGGATTTTGGATGCTGCTGAAGCGGCTGGAGGCCGACAGATTCCACTGGCCCCGAAGTCAGGAGGCGGTGCTGACGCTGACGACGGAGGAGCTGCACTGGCTGCTTGACGGCATCAACATCGCGGCGGTGCGTCGTCATCCGGTGCGGCAATATCAGAGCGTGGGCTGAGCGTGTTCGATGCGGGCGGCGTCATCGGGCTTCGGCATGGCCGTTCTCAGATGACGCGGCCGAAGACATGACGAAGACATGGGAGCCCGGTTGACGCGGCGGCATGACTTCGATTCAAGACTCCGATGAGTCGCAAGCCCACGACGCACGAACTGGAAGCCTTGATCGCGGCGCACGCGGCCGAGATCGCGGCGCTGAAGGCCGAAAACGAGAAACTCGCACAACGCGTGCTGCATCTAGAGGAGCAGTTGCGCCTGGAGCGCCTGCACCGGTATGCGCCGAAGAGCGAAAAGCTCAAGGAGCGCATCTTCAACGAAGCCGAGCAGGCCGCCGCTGAAAGCCGGGACGACGACGATGTCGAGGCGGTCGCCGTGCCGGACACGGGGTTGCCGGAGGCTCCAAAGCCGGCGCCGAAGGCACGCGGCCGCAAGCCGCTGCCTGACGATCTGCCGCGCCAACGCGTCGAACACGATCTGGGTGAGGATCAAAAGGACTGTCCGTGCTGCCATAATCGGATGCATCGGATGGGCGAGACCGTCACCGAGCAGTTGCACGTCGAGGTCAAGGCGTCGGTGCTGCAACATGTGCGGTTCAAATATGCCTGCCGTCACTGCGAGCGCACCGCGCTGAACACCCCGATTGTGACCGCGCCGATGCCGGCGCAGCCGCTGCCGGGTAGCGTCGCCACGCCATCGACGCTGGCGCTGGTGCTCGCCAACAAATACGTCGACGGCACGCCGCTGTACCGTGTGGCGGACGCGCTGGGGCGCGCCGACGTCAGCATCAGCCGCGGGACGCTGGGCAACTGGGTGATCCGGGCGAGCGAGTTGCATCTGCATCGGGTCTATGACGCGCTACAGCAAAAGCTCATGTCGCAGCCCCTGGTCCACGGCGACGAAACCTGGGTCCAGGTTCTTAAAGAGGACGGCCGTGATGCGCAGGCCAAATCCTTCATGTGGGCCTATCGCAGCGGCCAGGGCTGCGCGCAGCCGGTCGTGCTGTTCGATTACCAGCCCGGTCGCGGCCAGCAACATCCTCAGGCCTTCCTGGCCGGCTATCGCGGCTTGTTGATGAGCGACGGCTATGACGCCTGGCGCACGCTGACAGGCGCGACCCATCTCGGCTGTATGGCGCATGCGCGCAGGAAATTTACCGATGCGCTCAAGGCCAGGACAAAGCCTGGCGGTCCGCCATTGCAGGCGCTCAAGTTCTTCGAGGCGTTGTACGAGGTCGAGAGGGTGGCGCGCCAGACGCCGCCCGACGGCGAAACGCGCGCCGCATACACCTTGCGGCTGCGCCAGCAGCATAGCCTGCCGGTATTGGCCGCCTTCCGGACCTGGCTCGACGACCAGGCGCCGAAGGTGCTACCCGAAAGCTTGACCGGCAAGGCGATCGCCTATGCACGCAACCAATGGGATTATCTGACCCGTTACACCAGTGACGGTCTCGCCCCGATCGATAACAATGTTCTGGAGCGCGACATCAGGCCGTTTTGCACCGGACGAAAAAGTTGGCTGTTCAGCGACACCGTTGCCGGCGCCAAGGCAAGCGCCGTGATCTACAGTTTGGTGCTGACATGCCGGGCATGCGGCGTCGATCCCTATGCATGGCTACGTCACGCGCTCACCGAATTGCCCCAACGCGCGCCAGACGCCGATATCGAAGATCTGTTGCCGTTCAATTGCACCGCTCAAAAAAACCTGCCAGCTGACAACGACAGCGGCTGACCGTCAAACGCTCAGGATCAATCAAGCCGTTCCGATGATCCCGCTGGGCCCCGGCGCCACGCGACGCCGCGGCCAGCCGCGCGCGCAGCCTGTGCAGTAAAATGCGCGCTTACCGTACGACCGCTGAAGCCGGGTAATGCCGGTGGAGGAAAGGACCCTGACCGCCGAACGGGATGTTCGTGCCGCCGAGAAAGACGCGGCGGCCTGTCAATCGGCGTTGGACTGGGGTCCATGCCGAAACACATCCCTCGATTTGTCTCACAGGCGCTGATGGCGAACACTCAAGAACTCTGCATCTGGCCGAGCAGCAATGGCTCAGGACAGTTTATTCGTAACCCGTTCAGACGTCGGCTTTGTTGAGTTCAAGACGCTCAATCCCCCTGCTGCTCGGGTCTCATCTGGCTCAAGCCGAGAAAGGCTGCACCGAATCGAAGCCGAACTCCTTCACACATCGCGCAGATCGTTCCCTCAACATAGTTCAACGCTCGTCAGCTCGACGTAAGCTGAATGTCTTAGATGCTGCAACCGTTCGATGTGGGCTGATAGGTCGCCTTGATTTGCTCAGTCCGACAAAGGAGTAGGGAATGGATCCCTTTGATGCAGGGCAGGCTCAGCGCGGTGATGGCAGCACTGCCGAATCTTCCGAACGCGAGGACCGGGAAGGTGAGGAGGCCCAGTGGGTTGGAGTCTTGACCCACGCGGTGCTCGCCGCTGACGATCCGGCAAACCTCGGGGTTTCTGCTCCTGAGGGGGGGGCACGACCAGATGCTGGAGGAGTGGGCTGTCGAAGAGGGGCAGAACCCGCTCGAGGATCGGCAAGAGGCTGTAAGGCGAGTGAATGCTTGGAATCAGGGCGAGCTGAATCTTGGAATGCTGCGCCTCACCAGCCTGCCTCCACTTCCGGCCGGGCTCCACTTGCTCGACGCGTCCTTCAACCGGCTGACCAGTCTGCCCGAGACTCTCCCTGACGCACTCTCTTCGCTCAGTGTTAGGGGGAATCAGCTGGCCAGCCTGCCCGCGCTTCCGGCCGAGCTCGCCTCGCTGGACGTGTACCACAATCGGCTCACCAGCCTGCCTGACGCCCTCCCGGCCGCGCTCGAGGACCTCAACGTTGGCCACAACCAATTGACGAGCCTGCCCGAGACCCTCCCGGCCAGGCTCGAAAGCCTTGACGTTAGTGAAAACCAGTTGACGCGTCTGCCAGAGACTCTCCCGGCCAGTCTCGAAAGACTTGACCTTAGCCAAAACCAGCTAACCAGCCTACCCACGGGCTTGCTAACGCAGTTGGGTGCTGCTGCCGAGATGGTTGTGTCTGGCAATCCGCTGCCCGAGGAGGTGCTGACGAACCTGGACACAATCCAAAGTGCCTATGGGTATGCCGGCCCGAGGGTCTTGTTTCTGGCCGACGAAGGAAGTGATTTGTCCGAGACGGACGAAGATCAGTCGGAGGAGGACGCCGCTGCGCAGTTTCTTCCCGAGACAGTAGCGGACTGGCTCAACCGGGATCCGAAGGAGGGTGATCCCGAGGTGGTGGCCAAGTGGCAGAGCTTTGCAGAAGAACCCGGCGCCCAGCAATACGCAAACTTCCTCAACGGGCTGCGGGGTACCGTGAACTCTGGGAACGAAGGATTCCAGCAGGGGGTGGCCAATGATCTGCGGCAGGCGGCGGCCAACCCGCAATTGCGCGCGCAGTACTTCCAGCTTGCTCTTGACGCCAACGAGAGCTGCGCGGATCGCAGAACTTTGACCTGGAACGGCATGCAAACCGCACGCCTGATCGCCAACGTCGAGAGCGGGCTCTATGACAATAACGAGGGGGTAGCGGCCCTCGTTGATCTAGGCCGTGTCATGTTCCGCTTGGACGCACTGGGGGGGATCGCGCGCGAGAAGGTCCAATCGCTCCGCACGGGCGACACCATCAACGACGTCGACGAAATCGAGGTCTACCTTGCCTATCAGGCCAAGCTGCGCGAGCGGCTGGGGCTGCAGCATATCGCCCCGGACATGAACTACTTCTACGACTCTTACCTCACCGAGGAAGACATTGACAGGGCTGAGACGTCTGTGCGGAGCAAGGAGGCGACGGGGTTCGCCGACTATTTGGCGACGGACTGGAAACCTTGGGACGATGTGGTGCTCCGCATTGAACCCGAACACCATGCCACGATGGAGAAACAGCTCGCCCATGCCTTGGAGGAGGAGTTCCAAGGCCGACTGAAGCAAAAGCTCGTTGAAGCCGGACTGATCGGCGCTGAAGCCGATGTCGTTGCGGATGCCGAGCGGGAGTTCGGACACCAGGTCAGCAAGGACATCGCTCGCGAGATCAAGGGGGCTCTGAGGGACACGGTGTTCAACAAACGCGGCCTCAGTCTGTGAAGCGGCGTCTGCTGCTTGACCACGCGGTCCTTTCCAGATCGAAGGATCAAGCAACTGCCTGAGCGAGGTATTGGTTCAACCGCAGCGCGCGGAAACTGAAAACTGCGACGGCTGATCAGCCATTATGCTGTGAAGCGGCAGTAGTGCTTTGCTTCCGATGGCGAATGGAAGGAGGGCACAGCTGACTGTGCTGCTCACTCTCGAAGCCAGCAGGCCCGGCGGTGCGAGTTACCGTCTCGGCTTTGGGTGCACTATGCCCCTGGCTTGGATTGTGGCCGTGCTCTCGCGACTGTTCTGACGAGAAGGGCACCTCGGGAAACCAGGGTGCTCTTTGTCGTTTAGGGGATTAGCCGGGCTTCGGTAACGATCGCGAGTTGCCGCCCGTGTTCGATGATTAGGTAGTTAGTCCCTGGGCGTAACAACCGGGAGCGCGGATTTCGAATCCAATAGCATAGTCGTTGGGCCTATTTATCATCTCAAGGGGGACGTTGATCCCCAATGCTGGCATGAGTGTTGGCTGCTATTCGGGAGAAAGGCCAACCGGTACGGAACGACCCGAAAGCCGTTAATTCCAGAATGCCGGCGGGTTAACGTAGCCGTTAAGGGAACGTTGAGCGCGCGCGGCGTCCGCGAAGTGCTCGGCGCCGTCCATCGTCGGCGCGTGCGCGTGGGAACTGAAGCCGAAACCTTTCGGCCAAAACGAAACCGCGCCGGCCGGATCAGTGAAGCGGATAACGTGGGGCATTTGCGTTCCTTTCGCGTTGCGCACAATCGCGCGTGTTCAGAAATCGAGCGGCGACGAGCGAAAACGCCCAATTGCAACCCTTCTCCACTGTAGCAGGTGTTCTGACGCGTGATCGTTTATGATGGCGGCAATCAACAGAGTTGTCGAACGAAACGTTCTGCCCATAAAAAACGTGCCAAGGTGCTCGTTGCGGAAAATTCGTGTGTTGTTATCACCCTGTTCAAGAGTGCCATGACAGCCTCTTGCGAAACCAAGCCGAAGTCGGCCAAGGCGCAAGAAGCAAGCTGTGATGAAATTATGTCCGCACGAGCCGCAATCGCCTTTGGCAGTACAAGCGCGAAAGTCTCCTTTGCGTAACCGCGTGGAAATACGTCAGAGCCCAAGCGCTCACGCAAGTAAGAACGGAGGAGCTCCTTGCCCGAGCGAAGTGCAAACGGAAGCTTCGCTCCAAAATTGATCAATCTCGGATCGCCGAATGGGCGGACGGGCCAAAGTCCTCGCGTCGCGAGTGGGCGAGCATGACAAAGACTTGCGAGCAGAGTTGTGGATAGAGTGGCGCTGATGGGGGCGCTAAAAAGGAAGGATGAACGAGCGGCGTCAAGCCCGCGTTTCGTCAATAGGTCTTCTGCAAGCCCAAGCGCGATATCCAGGTGGGGTGAAGACGGAGATCTGGGGTCATCCTCGTCGTTGGTGAAGCGAGCGCAAAGCTCGTCTCCTCCTATGCCGGTCCAGATTATTTCGCAGCCATCACCGCGGAACCGATCCCAGAGTGACCCGAACGCCTCAAGGTAATACTCTGAAATGAGTGGCAGACGTCCTTTCAGGTCAAGATCTAGATCAATCGCCGGCATGTGGGCGTGCATGTCAACTTTGTGATCGCGGCAATCCAGTGCGCTCAAAATGCTCGCTCGGCGGTCAATCTGCTTGGGGCTACTCCCGTCGCCCAATAGTATCCCGCCACATGCTAGCGATGCTACGTTCTCGCCAACAGCAATTGCGACGGAAGCGGAGTCCATTCCTCCGCTCAGCTCCACAGCGCTTGCGCAGAAGGCCGTCGGCCGCGAACGAACAACCGCCTGAAGAGTATCAGAAAACTCAAGGACATGATTGCTCTCCTCTCGTCCAGAGAGCTCAGGGGCTGATGAAGTTGTCGCGCCGTACACAAATGACGTTTCCGATCTGTCGACGTACAAGGTGGAGCAAGCAGTCAGCAGGTTAACGCCAACGCAGGCCTGTCGCGCAGAGTAGAACGTTCTCATAGATAGATGATGGGCTATGATTTCTGCATCAATCGTTCCCGAGTTATCCAAAAGATCGACGAAATCCCAGGAGAGCGTAACCGTACGAGTGCGCTCCTCCACGTGGAAGTAAATTGGGAGGCTACCTATATGGCCTGCTCGTACACGCAACCGAGGACCCCGGCGAGCGGCCTCGATCACGATAAAATCGAGCGGCCAGTACATGCATTTCTGGTAGTGCTGACGAAACTGATCCGTAGACGCATGGGCTATTACGACCGAATGAACGCCAGCCCCGTCCGCCGCTACTTGACGCTCACGTATGACGAAGAACCATTGCTCAGTGTTCTTCACTAACGAACTCTCAAGACTCTTATGTTGGAACGGCCGGATGCAGCTTTCACCAAACTGTATCGAACTGCCTTTGGCAACAGGATCGTAGTTTTCCAAGTCGGCTATTTTCAGAGTGGCCTTGAGCATTTGTTCCTTAAACGTTACCGCCTCTCGTGGGAGAGGCGGTAACGGAGTTAAGAATGATCTTAAAGGTAGCCGAAGTTACTGCTGTCGTTAGGGAAGGGGCCCTTCTCTCCCTGAATAGTGGGAGGTGGCAGCACCGGTAAGGGGAGGTCAGTTGTATCGGGCCGCGATGGCCGCTTAGACGTGTCTGCAGTTGCGCTCTTCATGTCTGTTCCTATTGATAGCGTGATCGGGCTTCTCGTCGTGTGGCGCGGCAGCGTGTCGAACCACACTATAACGTCTCTCATGTGAGAAGCCGGGCGACAACCTACCAAGATTTGGCGGGGTTGGATGACGGTGCTGGACAAAACTGGGTTGGAGTCTAGTAACGGTAAACGGCAGCAAATTCCGCAGAGCCGCATCTTTACGTGAGATCGTATGGAATCCAGATCGCAAGGCCATGTCGGCTCTCTCAGTGTAAGCAAAGCCCCATTCCCTGGATCCACCGCAGATCAGGTCAACGACAGCGCATTGTCGCCGGTTTCCGAAATTCTGCATGCGTACTGGCGATCCGATCGGCGCTTGCTTCTCATCGTTGCCACAGTGGTGCTGATCTCCAGCGCGAGCAGCGTCGCAGCCCCCTATGTATTTTCGAGTCTCATTGATCGTCTCCCGCGGGAGGAAGGCATGTCGGCGCTTGCCTGGGGATTCGCCGGCTATGCGGTCCTGCTCGGCATAGCCTCCGCATTGCAGCGCATGCTGCAGTATCTTTCCTTCATGACAGCCGAGAACCTGGGCTTCATCGCTGCAACTCGCTTTTTCGATCGCATCCTGAGAAAAACCTCGGCCTTTTTTCTTGAGCACAATCCCGTGGAGATACAGAGTGCGGCCGCGCGCGGGTGCAGCGGGTTGACGACGTTGGTCCAGCTTGGAGCTATGATATTCATCCCGGCTGCAGCGCAGCTTCTGCTTACGCTCGCTACTCTCGGTGTGCTCGTCAATATCCAAATCGCTGCAATCGTCGTCGCTTATGGGGCTGTCGCGATTACATTGGGGTGGAGTTCCACGCGTCGGGCGCGCGTGTTTCTGGACCGGGCCATCGAAGCCGGACAGGAGAATGCGCGTTTCGTCGGCAACGTCATGAACTCCATGGACACGTTGCGCCATTTCGGTAGTCATTCCTGGATGAGCCAGCGCTTTACGATGAAGGCGCGGGAGGTGCGCGATAACTGGCGAGCCTACGTGTTTCAACGATTGGCCTACATAGCCGTGCTCGGCTTAGCCATCGCGCTACAATTTGCCGTCACACTTCTCCTTCTAATGCCTGAATACCGGGCCGGCGCGGTCACGATCGGCGATATTGTGCTATTCAACACGCTTCTACTCCAACTCAATATGCCCTTCGAGATGGTCGCGCGCGCGATCTCTGACGCGGCGCGGTCGCGAGCCGACCTCATTCCTCTCGCCAGACTGTGGGTCGCACCAGAAGAGCGGCGAACATCTCATGCTCATGATTTCACGCCCTCCGCTGGCCAGCTATCCTTCGAGGGCATTCGTTATGCCTACGACAACGGTCGTGGCGTTACGAATGTCTCGTTTATGGCTAGGCGCGGCGCCATTACCTTCCTTGTCGGCGAATCCGGATCGGGGAAGTCGACAATATTCAAGCTCGTCCTAAAATCGATTGAGCCAGACTGCGGCCGTATTCTGGTCGATGGAACCGATATAGCGACCATCGATCACACGGATTGGTATGCCGCAGTTGCTGTTGTGCCGCAGGACGTGATGTTGCTCAATGAGTCGGTAGCCGACAACATTCTGCTAGGACGGCGCCGCGACGAGGTGCGCCTTCGCGGTGCGTCGGAAAAAGCCGCAATTCTCCCCATTATCGAGGCTCTGCCGGAAGGATTTGAAACAACCGTTGGAGAACGCGGTTTGAAGCTTTCAGGCGGGGAGCGCCAGCGTATTGCTATTGCCCGCGCGCTCTATGGCGAGCCGGCGATCCTTCTTCTCGACGAGGCCAGCTCCGCGCTTGACGAACGAACCGAGCGGGACATTTTGGACCATATTCGCAGCCTGGCGGAAGATGTGACCGTGCTGGCAATCACTCATCGCAAAGGCGTCATTTCTACAACCGACGTCGTGGTCGAGCTGACCGACTGCGGTTTGTCCTTGACATAGGCGAAGGGGATGATCAGCCCGGCGCGTTGATTGTCTGCACTGCAGGCGCATTGCTGGACGAGATGCCTTCGCAATTGCAAGAAGTGGCCCACGCAATTAAGACGTGTCAATCGTGCATACGATGACGTAATTGCGGTCAGCGCCTGCGGCTCAAAAAGTCAGCTATCTTCAAGCCTTCCCGCAAGCTCGCGAATCGGAGGGGACTATGAAGCAACCGCCAGCCTGTTGAGCTCGTCGGATAGCAGGGGAAGGTATTTTTCGAAGCGTTCGGCTCTTTGGTTGGGGACGAGCGCTGTCACCACTTCCTGGAGGGCCTGTCCGACGACGGGTACGATTGACAGCACCGATCGCGCTACGGCGGTCGTGACATCGGCGCCGCTCGTTCCCAAGTCTGGTTTTTCTGAAACGCCCGGGTGTTCTGTCATGACGACGATACAACCCGAACGGGCCAGCGAACGCAATTCCCCGAAAGGGGATGGATTTTTAGGTGCAGGCTGTCCGCGGGTGTAGGAACCCGGACCGAAACAGGCTGGCGATCGATCGGCGTCGATTGCTGCCGAAAGCGCGGTGAGCCTTGGCGGGCTCGCTAGGCGCTACTGGAGCGCCTTGGCGGGCGCGCCCTTCTGGCTTTATGCCGGGGGCGCTGCGCCATGTCCAGAGGGGAAACCCTTAAAAGCGTTGCGACCTGTCTTTCGGCAGGTTCCTACCCCCGGCTGCCAGTCTGACACTGGGCGCCGTTGTAGGAAGCCAAACCGAAAGACTAACCACATGCAAACCCTCATAGAACAGCCAGCGGACTCCGCCGGGCGATTTTATCCGGCCTCGCTATCCAAGCGGGAGCGGGAAACGACTCTCCAGCGCCTCCGCAGACTCAGGAAAGAGGCATCGGCCGAAATCGAGCGGAGCGGGACGATTGCGATCGCGAGGACTGCTTCGAAGACGACGAGCCCGACCTTGGAAGCCTCGATTGCCACCACAGCCCGTTTGCATTGGCACAACCCGATGCCGACACCTCGGTTCATCAGATGCACCGGGTCGCATGGCAATCATCGACCACGCCAGAGCGATCAAGATCCGCGAAGAGGCGAGGGTCGCGCTGCTCGAGCGTGACAGCAACATCGTTCGGCCCCAGCCGGCGAAGGCGGGGGTAACGAAATGCGCCTGATCGGCTTGTTGGTGATGCGATATCGGCTCAGGCTGGCGCGGAACGCGATCCTGCTGAGCCGCAAGCTGGCGACGATCGGCAGCGGCATGCTGTTCTGACCGTCCCAAAAAAATACGCCGCCGGTCTCAAAAATACATGCCCGGCGACGTTTTCTTCCCGAACTGGGACGCTGAAATCCCCAGCCTTAAACGTACTGCACCGTGTGTGCCACAGGCTCATGACCGGCGGGCCGAAGGCCCTTGAGCGTCTGTGCTCGGCGCCGGCATGCTGTTCTAGCCACCTTTAGAATACGTCTTGACGGCGGTTGCTTATCGGAGCCGCCGTCTCAGCCGGTTAACCCCCGCCGTCTTGGCCGCCTTAAATATCTTTGCTGGTCAGCGGATCGTGGCTCGAAGCAATGCCACCGGTATTGGGCCAAAGTTGATATCCCTGCTTTGCAAATGCATCAGGGTCAAAGCCAATAAGGCCCGGTGCAGTCACGTCCCTAATTTCCTTTGCAAACGCCCATGAGCCGACTTTTGGAGCGGGGAGATTGCTACCACTCTGCTCTTTGGTAATTGCCGATTGAGCACCGGCCTTAAAAACATATCCCTTCACTGAAGACTCCACATTGCCCTGCCTTGCGAGGTGGATATCCTAGATCCATTTTGCGGATGCGGCACCGCAATTCATGCGGCGGGGAAGATGGGACGTAGGAGGATCGGAATTGATGTCACATATCTCGCCATTCAAGTCATACAAGACCGCTTCAAGACTTGGCTTCCACAGGCGTATGTTCAAGCTGTTCGCGACAACAGTGCCTCACGAGCGCGAACCACAGCCCCTTGTAAAGCGTTTGCTGCTCGGCTCTTGGGACGGAGGCAGCAACGACGCTCGGAAGACCCTGGAGGGCCTTGAGAAGCGGAAGACGCCCCTCAGCGATCACCTTCACGATGTGCTGCCCGCCTGGTGCGCGATTTCATTTTCTTGAATGGTGAGTTCACCAGGTTGTTTGAAGAGTTCGAACTGCTGGCGGCACTGGCATATTTGACCCTGTCGAATTCGCTGGAGGATTTGCAGAACACCTTGAGCAAAACTGGCGGACGCGATTTCGCCTGGAGCCCAATCGGGCGTGCCGGCTGGGACGGACAAACCAGGCGGCAGATACTCAAAGGATGGAACACGCCCGAGGCAAATGCCGCAATCCTGAAAGCGGGATTCGCGAACAAATCTGCCGAATATTTACAAGTTGGCGATCGACAGCCTGAGTCGTCTCGCAGAACACGTGGGTTGGCGATGGCCGGGGAATCGCGGCTTCGCTATTGGCCGGCCTCAATCGGACCTATCAGGTTCGCCCTTGGTTTTCTTTCGAGCGAAATAGTCGATCATCGCGTTGAAGTTAAACCCGATGCCGGCGATGTTCGCCTTTAGCTCGAAGAAGCCGGCAACCGTTGCCAGCCCGCCTTTGGGCGTGCTGTCTGCCTTCGCCGCAGCGGATACCGTGCAGCTGGCAAGAGTTTCCGTCACCCGGAGCAGCAGGTTCAAGCGGCGATCATTGAAGATTGGCTCGGCCGGAGCAAGAGCTTGAAGATGCGTTTTCGCCTCGGTCAGGCGATCGGCTTTGGCCGACCAAATCGCGATCGCAGCATAAGCGAACACGAAATCCTCGAACTCATGTCCCGGCAGGTTCTCTCGCTTTACGGATCGATCTCGGTGGCGGCAGCATCGATTTGCTTGCTATAGAGCAAACATCCTGCGACGTGGACCTTATCGAGGTCAGACCCGCCAAGCGCAATTGCCTGACGATAAGCCATTTCTGCCTGATTCCACTCGTCAGCATATCGGTAGCTGTCGCCTAACTCGCGTTGAATGGCGGCCCTGCCGCTTTTTGGCCAGGGATCCTCAAGCAGCAGCGCGTGAAATTGCAATGCCGACTCCTTCAGCATCGACTTGTCCCGTTTCATGCTGCCGAGAAGTTGAAGGAGCCCGCCATAAAGGTGCTTCTCGTACCCATCCAGCCGCTCATCCGCTTCGGTCTGCCGCACAAAGCCAATGATTTCGCCCAACTGTTGCTCGGCGGTTTGCGTGTCAGCAATCATGAAGTATTGAACGGCTTTGGCTCCCCGATACTGCAGCTGGTTTTTGCGGTCGTCATCCAGTTCGAGGATGCGGTCTAATATTTCCATTCGAGCTGCAAATGGCAGATCATCAAATTCAAGATCTGCCGTTCGCCAGCAACCATCAAGATGCGCCGATGGTGCTGTCCCACATGGTCGCACGACGGCTGGAGAAGAACGCAAAGCTGAAGCGGCGCCTGTCGGCCGGTTACCGGCAAGAGCTGACGCTTCAGAACGGCATCGTTGTGCGGGCGATGACGCTCCCGTTTGACGGTGACCGGGTCGGCGAGCTGTTCAAGTTCACCACCCAGGGGCTGCTCTTCCATTTTTCGGGATTGTGCTCGATCGGCAGGAGCACGGGGTCTGGGCGAGCTGCTAAACCGGCCCGGGGAGGAGATCCACCGGAAGCTCCTGGCGCAGAATGCCCTCGTCCGGGCAAAGGGCGACATCGGTGGCGGTACCTTCGTCTACGAGGGGCGCAAGGCATGGATTTCCCGGAGATGTCGGTCTGGGCGTTTCAGCTGTTCGGGGGCCTTCGCGTCAGTGGCGACGCCCAGGAGCCCGAAGCCATGACGCGGGTGGTCGGCGGGGTGACCGCCTCGCAACGAGTTCTCCGGCTGCTCGATGATGGTCAAGGCTCCGATGCCCCAACAGCGGCTTAGCTGCCATAAGAGAGACGAGCGAGAGAGCAGCAAAATGCCGATACGGAAGAAGTGGAAGCCGAAATGGAGCGAGCCATGCCCATGCGCCTCCGGAAAGAAGTGCAAGGATTGCTGCTTCAAAGCTGATGTCCGCTTCGAGTGATCTAGCGGACTTAGGGGAGGGTATTTCTGCTTGGGTGTTGTCTGCACGTCACGCGCGCGCATCAGCGGTTGCCGGCATAGCGGTTGATGACGCGGAATAGTGCGCGGATGACTTTTTGGTTTGTGATCGAATCCATGTTGCACATCCAGAGATGATCATAACCGATCTATGGGGTCTGTCAGGCGAGGCAATCCTCAAATTCTAGTGGCATTTCCAATGCCCGCGCCCCATGACCACCAAATCGCGGGAGGTAATTTGGGCGCAGGATCATGGGCGCGAAGATGCGCGCCGAGACTGCCCGTAAGGCTGCCAAAGGAGGCAGCGCAGAAGGGGGACCGCGCGGAGGAGGAGTGGTCGATCCGCATATAAGGTACGGCGGGCCCCCGCGTCGCCGATGCGCGACGAAAAGCAGGGCCTGGTGCGGAAGTGATCGGCTTTGAGGGCGAGCGCCATAAACCTTAGTATAGTTTCCGTGGCCCCTTTGGATGCCGGACCCTTACCTACGTTCGATTGAGCCGCTGATCGCGATCATCTTAGCTAGGGTGTGCGGTAGCGCCCCGCTATCGCCGCCCTCCTTGGGCGTTTCCTCCCTAGACTTGGGCTGCTTGTGGCAACGCAGGCGGCCTATCTTTTTGATGCCGTCAAGGTTCGCATCAATTCCGCGCCTAGCGAACGACTCTGGATGTAGTCGATTGACCTCTGCGAGCATCTCGACTGACTATGCGTTTCGTCTTGAAGCGTGCACCCAGATGGCGCGAACGGCCAACTAAGTAAACGTCTCTGTGCGTACCTTCCCCTGAAGCGTCGCCTTCCACCGTCAACGTCATCAGGCCTTACAACCCCGCCCTTCGCGCGGCGAGCCGTGCCAGGCCGGACCAGTCGGCGTCGCCGTCGCCTTGCGCGACGCCCTCGATGAAATGATCCCGCACCAGGCTCGCGACCGGCATCGGGACCGCCAGCGCGTCGGCTGCGGCGAGCGCCAGCCGCATGTCCTTCAACCCGAGCGACATCTTGAAGCCATCAGCGGGTTGTTTCTCGTCGGCGATGATTGGTCCGTAAGTCCGATAGACCGGCGCTGAAAACAGCGTGCTAGTCAGAATATTGAGATAACGATGCGGGTCGATACCGGATTTGCGCACCAGCGCGAATGCCTCGCCCAGCGACTCGAGCACCGACGCGATCAGGAAATTGCCGGAGAGTTTTACCAGATTACCTCGGAGGGGCGGTTGCTGATGACAAAAGTCTCCTGACCCATCGCATCAAACAGCTGATGGCAACGCTTGAGCATCGCGTCAGCGCCGGTCGCGATGATGAAAAGCTTGGCTGCCGCCGCGGGCCGCCCGAACACAGGCGCAGCGACGTAACCCTGGCCGGCTTTGCCATGCGCCTCCGTCAGGTGATCGGACAGCCCCACGCTGATCGTGCTCATGGAAATGTGGATGGCATCGCGGCGAAGCGCGGAAAGCGCGCCGCGGTCTCCGAACTCGACGCCCTCAACGGTCGCGTCGTCGGCGAGCATCGTGATGAGAATTTCGTCTTGGCAGGCATCGGCAACGCGCTCGGCGATTTTCGCGCCCTCGCGCGCCAGGGCTTCAATCGCCGTACGAACGGAGCTTATCCGTGATCATCACGCCACGCGCGGCGGCGTGCCGGCAGATTTCAAGAGCTTCTTCATGAGCCGCTGCGCAGCGCGCGAGTCTCTTCGGCGCTGGATCAAGACGTCGAGAACGAAGCCATTCTGATCGACAGCGCGCCAGAGCCAATGTTGTGCGCCCGCGATCGAGATAACGACTTCGTCCAGATGCCATTTGTCACCGCGAGCGGGTGCGCGCTGGCGGATCCGATCGGAGAACGGCTTGCCGAATTTCCGCCCCACTGGCGCACGGTGTCATAGGTCACGCCAATGCCACGCGCCGCCAGGATTTCCTCGACCATGCGCAAGCTTAAGGGAAACCGGAAATACAACCAAACGGCACAGCTGATCACTTCCGGTGGGAAGTGATGGCGGAGATAAAGAGGGTCCCGGGCGGTCGGCATGCCGGTTGTCTACCCCATCGGTCGCTCCAATTCGTTAACTTGACGGTGCCGGTTGGGGGGGAGCCTACAAGCGTTGGCAGGCGACGAACTCCACGAGTTAAGGTATTCTGGAGAAAACTCGGTCGCGCATCTCCGCGCAAAGCCGGGACACCGACCAGATCAAGGAGATCACGGATGGCCCACAAGAAACTGGTCAATCAGAGCGGGCTGCTGCTTACAGTGTTGCTCATCACGCGTGTTGGCTCGGAGCCCAACCAGTCCGTGACGACGCGCGGCAGCAGCTGGGATAACGTGCTGAACACACATGACACGCTGCCCTCAGCGGAGCGGGCGGCTTGAACGTGGTGGGCTCGAATACGTAACCGCGGTCCACGGCGCTACGACCACCGACTCTCTACGGCCTAAACGCCGCCGGCAGTTTGATGGAAGCTCCCGTCGGCGACCAACGCCTCCCGGAAATCCTACGCTTTGTCGTGCTTGGACATCGTCCCCTCTCTGTGATCACTTCCAGACAGTGCGTCGCCGCCAGTTAAGCCTGTGGTCAGGCATAGGCACAAGCGAATCCCATTAAAGAGATCGTCAACCACGACTATCGCAAGCCCAGAGAAGCCGGGAACGGACCGGCGCTTCCCCACATGATGCTCCGGTCCCTATCCAATTCTGAACCGATGATGTGACGCCGACCATTGTTGCCCAGGCGATCATAATGAATGACTACATGTTCGAACCAATCGCGGACGAGAGCAATAAGGTTGGACTGCTGGCTCATGGCTTCACGGGCGGGGTCACCCGGTCGGAGCCGCCGTTGCGCTCGAAAACCTCAAACTCATCGAGGAGCGGGGTCTGATTGCGAACGTTGGCCGCATCGGGCCCTACATGCAGGGGCTGCGCACGCTCGTTGACCATCCACTCGTTGGGGAGGTCCGCGGCGTTGGCCTTATTGCGGCAATCGAGCTGGTGCTGGACAAGAAACGGAAAGTCGCCGCTACTACTCCGGGCGACGTTGGCAGCATCGCGAGCCGGTTGCTGCACGAGCGAGGGATCATCGTGCGGAATGTAGACGATGCATTGTCGATTTGCCCACCTCTGATCGTCAACAAGGATCAAATCGACGAGCTCGTCAACGGGATCACGGGCATGCTCCACGATCTTAAGGCGACTGTAGTTAATTGGTATCCCTCCATTGAGGGCCGCCTTGTTTGACGGACGCGAGCGCTGCAGGTCCTAGGGGTAATCCTAGGAGAAGCGCTATGACGATTTCGCGGGCAGAGGTGATCACATCGGTCGAGCGGCGGCGTCGGTGGTCACAGGATGAGAAGGAACGGCTAGTTGCAGCATCGTTCGAGCCCGGAGCCACTGTTTCCGAGGTGGCTCGCATGGCCGGCCTTCATGTGAGCCAGCTGTTCAGGTGGCGCAAAGAGCTTTGCAAGCACGGTGAAACGAGTGTAGCGCCGTTGGTGCCGGTCGAGATTGGGCCGTCTGTGCCGCCGCGGGATGTGGCCGAAGCGCCATTGACGACGGCGCCGGCGCGTCGACGGAGGAGCCAGGGCATCATCGAGATTGATCTCGGTAGCGGACACCGCATCCGGGTCGACGGTGACGTTGATGGAGACGCGCTGCGGCGAGTTCTCGATGCCCTGGTGCGCCGATGATCCCGGTTCCGACAGGCGCGCGAGTGTGGCTCGCGACAGGCTACACGGATATGCGCAGAGGCTTTCCGTCGTTGGCACTCCAAGTGCAGGAGGTGTTGCGCAAAGACCCGCTCAGCGGTCATCTGTTCGTCTTCCGCGGTCGCCGCAGCGATCTTGTGAAGATGATCTGGCACGATGGCCAGGGAGCATGCTTGTTTACCAAAAGACTCGAGAGAGGAAGGTTCATCTGGCCATCGGTTGCCGGTGAATCGGTAACGATCTCTCCGGCGCAATTGAGCTATCTGTTGTCCGGGATCGATTGGCGCAACCCTCAAGAAACCCAGCGTCCGACGCGGGTCGGTTAGTCGTTTTGCAGGTTTGAATCTGCTGCTTGATCTGATTCAATGGCTTCGTGATATCAAAGCCGGACGATCTTCCATCGGACCTTGTCAGTGCCCTGGCGGCGCTGCAGGCCGAGCGTGAGGCGCGGCTGCGAGCTGAGGCGATGGCTGCCAGCGCGCAGGCGGAGCTGTCGAACAACGAGGCGCTGGTCGCGCATCTCGAGCTGCGGATCGAGAAGCTCAAACGCGAACTGTACGGGCAGCGCTCCGAGCGCACGGCGCGGCTGCTCGAGCAGTTGGAACTGGAGCTCGAAGACCTCGTCGCCACGGCGAGCGAGGATGAGCTTGCGGCGCAGGCCGCAGCGGCGAAGACGCAGAACGTCCGCCCCTTCACGCGCAAGCGGCCGGTGCGCAAGCCTTGGCCGGACGACATCGAACACGAGCGCGTCGTCATTGACGCTCCGACGAGCTGCGCCTGCTGCGGCGGATCGCGGCTGGCGAAGGTCGGCGAGGATGTGACCAAGACGCTGGAGGAGATCCCGCGTCGCTTCAAGGTCATCGAGACAGTGCGCGAGAAGTTCACCTGCCGCGATTGCGAGAAGATCAGCCAGCCGCCTGCGCCGTTCCATGCCACGCCGCGCGGCTTCATCGGCCCACAATTGCTGGCGACGATCCTGTTCGACAAGTTCGGCATGCATATCCCGCTCAACCGCCAGAGTGCGCGCTTTAAGGCCGAGAGGATCGATTTGCCGCTGTCGACGCTGGCCGACCAGGTCGGCCACGGGACCTTCGCCGTCATGCCACTCTTCCACTTGATCGAACGCCATGTGCTCGCTGCTGAGCGCCTTCATGGCGATGACACCACCATCCGTATCCTGGCGAAGGGCAAGTGCACGACCGGGCGGATCTGGACTTATGTGCGGGATGACCGGCCCTTTGCCGGGCCTGCGCCGCCGGCGGCGGTCTATTACGCCTCGAGCGACCGACGAGGCGAGCATCCGCAGAAGCATCTGGCCGCCTTCGCCGGCATCCTGCAAGCCGATTGCTACAACGGCTTCGAGCCGCTGTTCGACCCGCAGAAGAAGGTGCTGCCGATTACGCCGGCGTTTTGCTTCGCCCATGCGCGGCGGGGCTTCTTCGAGCTGGCTGACATCGAGAAGAATGCCCGGGAAGGCAAGAGAGGTAAACCGGTCTCTCCGATCGCGCTGGAGGCGGTCAGGCGCCTGGATGTGTTGTTCGAGATCGAGCGCGCCATTAACGGCTGCGGCGCCGAAGAGCGGCGCGCCGTGCGCCAGGAAAAGAGCAAGCCGCTCCTCGGGGACATGCACGCCTGGTTGCTGCGTGAGCGCGAAACCCTCTCTCGCTCCTCCGAGGTCCTGAAGCCTATGAATTACATGCTCAGGCGCTGGGACGACTTCGCCCGCTTCCTCGACGATGGCAGGATCTGCTTGACCAACAATTGTGCTGAGCGCGCATTGAGAGGCATCGCCTTGGGAAGGCGCAACTGGACCTTCGCCGGCAGCCAGCGTGGTGCCGACCGTGCCGCCATCATGCTGACGATGATCACGACCTGTCGTCTCAACGACGTCGATCCGAAAGCCTGGCTCGCCGACGTCCTCGCCCGTATCGCCGATCTTCCCGCATCGCGTCTGCACGAATTGCTGCCCTGGGAATGGAAGCTCCTGCGCCAAGCCGACAAGCCCGCCGATCAGCAGGCCGCCTGACCTTCACGCAAACGCCATCATAGAGCTCGCCGTACCCGCGCGCATGCGTCCATCACGCGGTCCTCGTCGTATGCGTACGTTAATTGTCGCGAGCCTCACTAACGTTCACTCAACCCCGTTAGTGCGCCTCAAGTCCGATTGCCTGGACAGATCCACCAATGATCGATACACGGCGCATAACGCGCATGCATTTGCCCGATCAAACCGGTGCTTCCGCAAATCCGCGGCGCAGTCGAAGTCGCGTAACAACTATAGGGCGAGATCGACGGCGCGAGATGCAGACGCCCGGAAGGCATGACCCTCATCGCTGCGAATCACGATGGCCTGCTTTTCGCAGCAGGAGGCGTTGACGATCGCTGGGCCTCGCTCTCGATCAAGGCAAACGGGATGGATTTATCTCGGTTGGCACAATGGCGACGACAGCATCTACGCCACAAGGTCGACCAGGGCTTGGACCACGCCTCAGCCGCCGACCTCGAAGCGGCTGATCCGGAAGACGCAGTCCCTGCTTTCAAGCGACCGCCCTAAAAGGAAGCTTGAGCCGAAGCTTCTCGCGAGAACGAGTACCGGGCCAAGTCGGCCGAGGGAACGGTACGATACCATTCTTCAAGGACTTGCGAGAGTTCCCCGAGATCATGCCGCTTGCTTGCGGCCCAGGTAAAGAGGGTGACTTTTCTAGATTGGCCTCGGTCCCGGCAGCCATGTGGTATTGCACTTTCAGCGAAGCCTCTTGGCCGGCTCGGGCAGCTCATGCCAGCCGCCGGACAGCCAGCGGCAACTTGTAGGCGGTGGTCTCGAAGTGCCCGAATGAATGTTTTTGATGAACTCGTCACCCCGTCGAATGAACCATAGCCATCGCGTTTGCCACAATCAGGCGCAATGCCTTTCAAGCTCGAAGCCGTCTCGCTGCAGCTCCCCGATACTGCTATGCGTTTTCATTTGCTCTTCCTCTCTTTGAGGTGGGCGCCGTTCGCTTTGATACCCGGATCATTCTCCAACCGCTTACCGCATGAGTTCGCGCGCCTGCGGCTCAATTGCAGGCGGCTCTCAAGCGGAGAACGAATTGTATACAGAGTCGGCCGTGCCATTCCTTCCTCCACTTGGTTCGAGGTCTAAACCGCGATCTAACTCAGAACTTTGCCTGAAGAGGGCCGCGGTAACCCTGGCGGCCCTTTCTGGCTGCGGGTGGTGCTCGAAATGAGGAAGTGGCGATGTTCGAGCTCTCACAAATGTTGTCAGCTTTGACCTGACATCAACAAGCGACGCGATGCCCAACAGAGGACTGTAGTGCTTGCAGAAATCGCGCCTTTCAGTCCGGCACGTCGCTTGCTTTGTTCACACCACGATCACACCGTGACGAGAGGACGATGTGGAGAATGCTGTCTCGAGTTCACGAGGTGTTAATTACGATGGTCGTGGCGCTGCGTCATTGCTGCGCTTTCTCGAATCGAGAGAGCGCTCGGCTACGATATCTATCTTACGATCGTGCGCGACTGCCGGCTGCTGCTTCCGGTCGCCGCACCGTTCTCCACCGCAGCGCTCTTCGCAGCCCACGTGCTCGCGAGCTTTCTGCTGCTCGTGCCGTTATTCGCCAGCGTGGTCTTCGCGGAAGCACTGTTGGCGCTCTATGGCACTGCGATGGCGGCGGTGCACGTCATCCGCGCGGACAACGATCCACGGCCGGGAGCTGCAGATCACCACTAAAGCGCTGGTCGCCATCTCGGCGGCAGCCTCTTTCTTATCGGCGGCGGCCCCATGGCTCGGCCAAACATTTGTCATGAGGCTGCTCGCGTCGTTCATCGTCAAGCTGTTGCGTGCCGTGTGCAAGAAGCTGTTGCAAATCCTCTCATCGGTCGGCATAGCGGAGAACGCTTGGCTCGATATTGTGGTGGCGAGGGACGATCTTACCGAGCATCGCGTCTTCGTAGCCCAGTGCAGGCTGCAGAATTCTCCCAGAGAGCTGTCGAAAGAGCTCGGCATCGCATTCCGTGGCAGCCGCTTGCCGTACGGAGCACTGGTCGTCGGTGCCGGGGTAGTACGCGCCAAAAGGCTGATCAACAACCGTCAGCAGTTCGCAAGTCTGCTCGATGGCTGCGATCTCCGGGTTGCGCTGGTGCAATATTATCTCAGCGTGGTGCGCTCCACCCACTCGCGGCCGACCATTGTCGAGCTGGATGTCGAACATCCTCATCAACAAGCGATAGACGCCTGCGATCGCGGGAGCGAGGCGGCATTTCGCCGTTCCGCGCAGGCGGGTCGAGCGCCGCTCGCTCTCAGCCCTATGGTAAAGTCCCTGGTCGATGGCGCGGCGCTCCCTTTCGACCGCTGCGGCAGGGCGGCAAGCCCATAAGACCGAAAAGGCTGACAAGGCGAATTGCGAATACTGCGCGACTGCACCCTTCAGGGATTCTTGTGCTCCTGCTGCGGCTGCAGTGTGTCCACCAAGGGCGGGGCCCGCAAAAGTGCGGTGGCGCGGCAGATCAATCGCGCGTGCTAAACAGCGAAAGAGGGAGTGAGGGATGCGTGCTTGCGAAATCGCCGTCGTCGGCCTCGGCCTGATAGGGAGTTCTGCGTTCCATGCGCTGGTGCGTCGTGGGGCCGACGTGCTCGGATTCGACCCTCTTGTCTTGGGCGAGGCTCGCGGCTCGTCGCATGGCTCATGCCGAGTGTACCGACGCTTCAATTTCGAGAGCGCGGCTTACACGGAGCTTAGCGATGCTGCCCTCAAGGGATGGCGGATGTTGGAGGCCGCCAGCGGACGAACAATCCTCATGCCGACCCACGTACTCGAAGCAGGACCTCCCGGATCGAAGATGGTGGCCGACTCCCGCGCCGCCGCGCTCAAGGACGCCGTCCCCGGTCCGGTCACGGGAGCGGAAGCAAACGCCGCATTTCCCGCGTTCCGGCTTCCGGATAATTGGGATGTGGTCGTCCAGGAAAGCGGCGGGATCCTGTTGGCCGAAGCGGCGATCCGCGCGTTTCGCGAAGGCGCCGAACACCGCATCATTCTGGCTCCGGCCCGAATACGGCCGGTGGCCGCCGGCATCCGTATTTCAATGCCCCGAGAGGTAATCTTGGCCGAGAGGGCCATCATTGCTGCAGGACCGTGGATTGCCGGGCTAATCCCGGGACTCGCACGACACTTAAAGATCACCCGACAAACGGTCGGTTGGTTCAAGCCGGCCAAACCCGAATTGGTGCGTTACGGCGAGTTTCCGGCGTTTATTGTCGAAGGGGAGAAAGGAGTGGTCTACGGCTTTCCCGATTTCGAGGGACGAGGCGTGAAGGCTGCACAGCACGACCAAGGGCCAGTCGTGGGGGCAGACGCCTGGCACCCGCCGCCAACGGACGCAGAACTGGAGACTGTCGGATTGACACTAGCTGAATTGGTTCCCGGTGCGGCGGGGCCAATCGTCGAGCGCGATATCTGCCTCTACACGAACACGCTGCGAGCAGACCTGCAACCGGACGAGGGCAACGAATTCATCATCGATCGACTTCCGGCCGACCCCCGCATCGTCGTTGCGTCGCCTTGCTCCGGTCACGGTGCGAAGTTCGCCAGCGCGATCGGTACGATGCTCGCGGATCTGGCACTCGATGCGAAGCTGATAGCGCCGAACGCGTTTCGGCTCGACCGTTTCAGCGGCGTCGCGCCGCCAAACTCCTGAGACGTCAATTGGCATCCAATTCTGGAATTGCAGACAATGGCGTAATTGCGGTCGTGGGCTCGGGCACCAATGGAGCTCCCGCAAACAACCAATTCGCATCAACTGCCATGAAGCACTATGTTGGGCCGGAAACCGCAGTGTGCGTGGTCGGCGAGACGGGGCAAGTGAGTCTTTGAAGGCCGCCCGTAATCGGTCTGTGCCGGGAATTGCCCCAGCTGATCAAGTAGCTCGCAGTGTTTGTGGGTCGCGAGGGCTTCGCCCTGATCTAACGGCTGACGCTTGGCCGGCGTCGGGTTCCAGTTATTCGCCGATCGCGAACCGCGAACATACTGGGCGGAGCGGAAGGAGTTTCCGAAAGTGGCGATCAATCACACCAAATACCCTAATCAACTTCATTGGTCTTTTCGAGGCTTTTCGGCCTTGTGCACGCGCTACCCCTGCCCTGCAGTCCATTGCGGGTCTCACCTGCTTTCGAGAAGCTGACGAGGCCGCGGTCCCGTAGCTGAGCGGCATTCGCTCCGCCCAGCCTGTTCGTTCGCTAAACGTGGTCGGCCTGCCGCTATCGCAGACCGTGCCTTCGCCCCATCGTTCTCTGTATGCCGAATCAGGCCCACGCCCGCATGACGCTGTAATTGGTAAGCGGAGTTGATCAGCTTCTCTTTATAGCTCGCACGGAGACCGCCCTCCGTGGTATTATCGGGAACACCGGCTCTGCCAGCTTCAACATCGAGCGGGACATCCCCCAACTCGTTGGCTTCCGCGAGAAAATGCCAGCAACGCAAGAAGGCCGCACTTTGCCGGCGCGGCCTTCTCGAAAACCTTCTGATCCAGCTATTCAGCGGCGTCGGACATGGCGCCCATCATCGTTGCGGATGCGACCACGCAAGCTCACCGCCTTGGGGTCCTTAGTGACGATCAGGCGCGCGGACCATTCCAGCCGAAGGATACGCTTGTCAAGCGGGCACCTGGTGAGCACACGCTCAACGTGCGTCGCTCAGGTGAGACGCTGAGCCGTTTCGGCCTCGTCACCGCCCCAGCCGGCGTCCGCGATCGATGTGTCGATCAGCTCGCCGCGCAACAGCGCGAGCGGCGATTTGTAGTACAGCGCGACGTTGTGGAGGGGATCCGTCAGGACTTTGAAGACCCATACCAGCCCGGTCTGGCCGTCACGGGTGACGAAGAGCTGGATCATCCGAAAGAGGCCGCCGCCAATGCCTATAACGAGCCATACCGTGCCGACTTGCCGGATGAAGTCAAGCCGCCCGACAGGCGGATCGAACATGCCAAACAGCGGGAAGACGTAGAGTGCGAACGGCGCCAGGCCCCAGATTATCAAGAGCACAATCTTGCGCGTCTGGTTGTAGCCGACCTTGACCGCCTCCTTGTACTCGTTGCTGACTTTGTTCACGTTATCGTAGCCGCTCGGCTCGAAGAAGAAATGTCCGGTCTGCCGCGTCAGCATCGCAAGCCAGCCAACGAGGCCGGCCACTGCCGGGTCCTTGAACAAGAGCGCATAGCAACCGAGGAAGATGAAAGCGCTGATCAAATGCAGCATCTGATTAATTCTGCTCCGGTGATAGTAACGGTAGTCATCCCACCGCAGGTTTCGCAGCATGTCTGACAAAGGGCTCATGATTAATCCTCGGTCATTTGACGATGTTGAAGCCATAAGCCGAGTCCGTGACAGATGCGTGAATGCATTATGATGTCGCATTGCAGCTTAATGAGGTGGTAAAGCCGAGCGCCAGGCGCACGCGAAAAGTCGGATGTTCGCTTTTCGGCTTGATATTGGTGACCAGGGCAGCCCAGTCGACCACGATCTCCTTTAACCGAATCAGACCCCTTGCAGACGGGGCGGGGCCATACGTTTTTTGAGCAGACGGTTTTCCAGGGTCAGATCGGCTACGGCCTCCTTCAGGGCGGCGGCCTCCCGGCGGAGATCCTTCACCTCGCCGGAGGTCGCAGCTCGCGCCGTATCGCCCGCCAGGAGGCGCTTGCTGGCCTCGAGGAACTCCTTGGACCAGCCGTAATACATCGAGGCGGCAATGCCCTCGCGCCGGCAGAGCTCGGAGATATTCTCCTCGCCCCGCAGTCCTTCCAGCACGGATACGGATCTTCTCTTCCGTCGAATACTGCCGGCGCGTCTGGCGCCGAATGTCCTTTAGCACTTGTTCTGCCGGCGCTTTGCCCAGTCCGGATTTCTGCTCCATCTGCGCTCCTGTTGGCTACGATGAACCAGAAATCCTCCCTCCGCAAAATCCTTCAATTTGTCTCACATGCGCTGACGGCGAACAGTATGGTCGAGATTCTCGAAGACCGGCTGGTCCGTGCTGTCCTCATGCCACACGACTGGAAGCCAATCGCTGGGCGTGATCTGCTCCGGGCAGGCCAGCAAACCGGCGATAAAGCCGTCAGGATCTTCGAGCAGCATCGTTTCCTCGCCGAGGGCGAGCAATTCCTCGTCAAGCTGCTTGGGTCGGCGCGACAGACCGGACATGGGCACTCCAATTCCATGGAAGCACGGCCTTGCCAAAGCCCATTGCCTTCCAACGCCTCGCATGAGACTCGACAGATCGAAATTCCGCCCAGACCAACAAGGGTCGCCTTCTCATGCTTAGCGCAAAAGGCGGCTTTCTGCTGCGCAACCTGCTGCGCAACGTACGGTCGTTGCTCATAGCGCGATTGTCAGCTTTGAGACCAACGTCCCCAAGTTAACGCTGACACAAAGTAGAAAGCGACTGGAGAACCTCCAATTTTCAAGCGGCACGCTGCTTGCTTCGTTCGGGGCACCAGCGGGCGCGGTTCCCCACATATCCGCTCTTCGAAACCGAATGCACATATTCCGTCTGCTTCCGCCTACCTCGCAAGACGCGGCGAGCCCGGCCCGCCGACCCAATCCAGGACAACTCCCATGAAAAAGTCGCTCCTCCTCGCCGCGTCGCTCTCCATGACCTGTTTGATGTCCGCGGCACTGCCCCAGAAGCTGCCGGCTGCGATGCAGGCGGACGATCCTTTCCTTTGGCTCGAGGAGATCGAAGGGCCGCGCGCATTGGCTTGGGCTCGCGCCGAGAACGACAAGACGCTCGGCGCGCTCCAATCGGATCCCCGCTATCAGCGCTTCTATCAAGAGGGGCTCACCATCCTCCAGGCCAAGGATCGGATTCCGTACGTTTCCTTCGGACGGCGCGGTCTCGACAATTTCTGGCAGGACGAGAATCACGTGCGCGGCGTCTGGCGACGTACCACGTTTGAGAGCTATCGCGCCCAGGACCCGCGATGGGACACCATCCTCGACTTGGACGCGCTGGCTGCCGCGGAGAAGAAGAATTGGGTCTTTGAAGGGGGTAGCTGCCTGCCGCCCGAAGAGCGCCTGTGCCTGCTCAAATTTTCCGAGGGCGGCAAGGACGCCGTGTTCGTGCGCGAGTTCGACGCGGACGCCCAAGCCTTCGTCACGACCGGCTTCGACCTTCCGGAGGGAAAGCAGGGCGTCAGCTGGATCGACGGCGACACGATCCTGATTGCACGCGATTGGGGCGAAGGGACCACGACGCAGGCCGGCTACCCTTTCGTCGTGAAGGAGCTCAAGCGCGCTCAGCCGCTCGTTGAAGCGCGCGAGGTCTTTCGCGGCGAACCGACCGATGACGGGACGGTGCCATTCGCGCTGCGCGACAGTGCAGGCATGGTCCATGCGACCGGCGCGGTGCGCACTATCAGCACGTTCGAGTATGAGTATGTGCTCTTCGGGCCCAAGGGGCCGATCAAGCTCAACCTGCCAAAGAAGGCGACCATCGGTGGCATCGACAGTGGCCGCCTGCTCGTGACGCTCGACGAGGAGTGGACGCCGTCCGGCGGCACCCGGTTCGCAGCCGGCTCGATCATCTCGTATGACCTGGCCGAATGGAAGCAGGATCCGCTGCGTGCCAGACCGTCGCTCGTCTTCCAGCCCGGGCCTCGGCAGGCGCTCAGCGGGTTCAGCGCCACCAGGAATTTGTTGATCCTGACGACCCTCGACAAGGTTCAGAGCAAGGCGTTCGTCTACAAGTATGATCAGGGCACCTAACGGGCCACGCCGATCCCGCTTCCGGAGAATGCGAGTGTCGGTCTACCTGCCGCATCGAATGAAAGGACGAGGTGATGTTCACCGTCTCCAGCTTTCTCAGGCCGACGTCGCTCTGGTACTTCGACGCCGCGACCGAAGCCTCGACATACTGAAGTCGATGCCTCCTAGGTTCAACGCGTCTAGACTTGTCGTGGAGCAGTTCGAGGCAACTTCGCGATACGGCACCCGCATTCCTTTCTTTGTGGTGCGGCCCAAGAGCGCGAGGTTTGACGGATCGACTCCAACCATTCTTTATGGCTATGGCATGGTTTCAGATTCCGCTCCTGCCGTCTTATGCGGGGGTTATGGGACGGCTCTGGCTCGAGCAGGGCAATGCATATGTCGTCGCGAACCTGCGCGGCGGCGGCGAGTACGGGCCGCGATGGCACGAGGCCGCCCAGGGGGCAACAAAGCAGCGCACATGGGATGATTTTATCGCCGTTGCGGAGGACCTGACCCGACGGAAGATCACCTCTCCGCGCCGCCTGGGCGTAGCCGGCGGCAGCCAGGAAGGCCTGCTGGTGGGGACCGCATTCACCCAACGACCCGACCTCTTCGATGCCGCCATGGTGGAGGTGCCGCTGTTCGACATGGTTCGGTTCACCAAGCTGGCCGCCGGGGCCTCCTGGACCGGCGAGTATGGCGATCCCGCCATTCCCGAACAGCGCGAGTGGCTCGAGGCCTACTCGCCCTATTAGAAGTTGGTGCCGGCCAAGACCTACCCGACCCCCTTCATTCTCACCTCCACCAAGGACGACCGCGTGCATCCGGCCCACGGCCGTAAGACAGCCGCAAGGCTCGCTGAGCTAGGCCAGCCCTATTTTTACTATGAGAACCTCGACGGGGGGCATAGTGCCGCCGCCAATCTCATTGAAGATGCACGCCGGGTGGCCCTCGAATATACCTATGCATTCCGGCGGCTTGTCGATGAGTGATGTCGAGAAAACAAAATCTCACTTCACATGATCGACCTTGGCGGCGCCGTCATCGGCAGCGGCGTCAGCAAGCCCGTGTTTACTATATTCAGACCGTGGTATCGCCCCGGATTAGAGCGGCAGGGCAGCGCTGTCGGTCATCATCACGGGCTTACTTGAAGCTGCCGGCGGCAGGGACGTGGACGTTCTCGACCTGCCGCTATCTCGCGCGGGTCGTTCGATACACCAGACTATACGATCTGGGTAGCGGCCATCTGAACCAGCCTGAGCGCTTGAGATTGGCCACTGTCAGTTACCTCGGCAGATCGGCCGCAAGCCATTCCGACGACGACATTGTTTGATTCTGTTGAAGACCCGTTCGACCCGGTTGCGAGCGCGATAGAGATAAGGGCTGAAGCAGATCGGATCGTTACGATTTGTTTTCGGCGGGATGTTGGCCCACGCGCACTTCTTCGTGGCAAGCTCTCCAATTCAGTCGGCGTCATAGCCACGATCGGCAAGCAGCATCGACCCCGATTTCAGACGAGACAGCAATTTCCCGGCAAGTCGAACGTCATGGGCCCCGCCGGGGCTCAATGCCAGCCGTACCGGCAGGCCATTGCTATCGACCAACGCATGAATTTTGCTCGTCAAGCCGCCGCGTGATCTTCCCATCAATTGGCGCCGATTCTTTGTGATGCAGGCGCCGTGCTGATGCACGCGGACAATCGCGGTGTCGATCATCTGGACAGCGGCATCATGGGCAGCGGCAAATGCGTCTATGATACGGCCCCAGACACCAGCCCGCCGCCAGCGGACGAAGCGGGTTGTATCAAGTGGTGTACGGCCCAAACGCCTCGGGCAGATCGCGCCAAGGTGCTCCAGATCGCAAGCCCCAAATATACCATTGAGGACGCGGCAGTCGTTCACTCGAGGAACGCCACGCGGCTTGTTCGGCAGCATCGGCCTTATGGCAGTCCATTCATAGTCGGCGAGTTCATAGCGCATGATTCGAGCCCCAAGTTTTAGGAGTTTGAGTCACAGGGGTCTCGCCAGGCGCAACATTTCTGGCGTGGCCCCGGCTCGGCACTTTCGGTCAGAAGCGAACATCAGCTTGCCGACGCCCCGCTGAAACCGTTGAAAATGACCCAAACGACATTCGGTTGCTTGCCAGGCGTTTACGGATTGCCCTCAAAGTGCAGACTTCCGTTCAGAGACAACGAAGGACGACCCGCCGATGACCCATCGAATTCTTGTGCACGGGGTGCCTGACACGCCATTCATTTGGAGTGCTTTGATCGAGCAGCTTGGTGCGCACGCGCTGGCACCCAGTCTGCCCGGCTTTTGCGCCCCGCCGCCCGCGGGATTCGGCAGCACCAAGGACGAATACGCGAAATGGTTGGTTGATCTGCTGCAGGATCAATACGCCACCTACGGCCCGCTTGATATCTTCGGACATGATTGGGGTGCATTGTTGACGTTAAGGGCTGCTTCACTGCGCCCGGACTTGATCAACTCATGGGCGATATCGGGAGCGGCGATCGACCCGGATTATGGTGGCCACTTTGTTGCTCATATCTGGATTACACCGCTCCTAGGCGAAATTGCGATAGCCGCTTCACCAAGAAAGATGATAGAAATCATTTTACGTCAGAGCGCGCTTCCACCTGATATTGCGAGGCACGAAGCGGCTGCATGGAGCGCAAACATGCGCAGATCCATCCTCGCACTTTATAGGTCAGCCAACGCGCTCCGATTTGAGGGAGACTGGGTTAACCGGCTCGAAGCCCTACCCAAGCGGGGGCTGTTGATTTGGGGAGCGAAGGACCCTTATGTGCCGGTGTCGGTGGCCCGACGCTTTGCGACGAGGCATGGCGCGAATCTTCTTATAGAACGCAATGCGGGTCACTGGGCCATCGTCGAGCGCGCCAAGGAAATCTCGGGCGTACTCCTAGCTCACTGGCAGAAATAGCTCGGTTCGTGTCCGCCAGGAATCGACGTTTGCCCCTGTAGGACCAACGAGGGCCTTGATAACCTCTTCTGGTTCCGGACCATCACGACCTGGCTGCGCTGCCGCACGAACCTGGTCACCATAGGGTCAAAGCAGACGTAACCTTCGTCGCATGACGCCGCCGGTTTTATGGGGTACACGGCCTTCTGTAATGGGCCCGACGATGTAGCCTCCCGAGTGAACGTCACGCCGCCGAGCTCATGCTTCTGTCCGTGGTCAAGGCCTGGCCGCCACATCATGCTGTCAGAGGGAGCGGTGAGCCTATCTAGATACGCGTGGTTCGTCAGGCGACGACCACTGGCCGTGTAACGGCTTCACCGGATCCACCGTCCCGGCACGGGACTTCGGGCACAGGGCTCAGTTCAGCCCGGTTGCGTTCTTGATCTCCTCCACGTCTTCTATGTTGCGGATCGGATCCGCTCCTGCTCATCGATAAGTTGTGCCGTCGACCCAGATGCGATGCAGGATCACTGCGAGCTTGCGTGCCAGGGCAACTTTTGCGCGCTTCGAGCCTCGCCGCTTGGCGACGTCCATCCCCCAGCGCTTGAGTTTTGAGAACCGCGTGATGCGCGATAGCAGAACGTTGGCGGCTTCATACAACACCCTGTGCACCATCTCATCGCCAGCCAGCGTGAGCCGCCTGTGACGTCTTCTTCTCCCGATTGGTACTTCTTTGGCGTGAGCCCGAACAGCAGCGCCTGCTGCCTTCGATTTTACGATGCGATGAGGGTCATCAATCGCTGATTTGTAGGTAACAGCCACTAGGTGGTGTGGACACTTATCGCATCCATAAGACGATGGCTGCGAGAGTGACGACGGCCAGGTAATTTCGGGCGGTCTTTTCGAAGCGGGTTGCAACGCGGCGGAACTGCTTGAGCTTTGAGAAGCAGCATTCGACGAGATGACGCTGGGCATAGAAATGCTTGTCGAGTGGATATTTGAGCGCCCGTGACGGGTTGTTGGGGATCACGGCGAGCGCGCCTTTGGCGGCGATGGCTTGGCGCAAGTGATCGGCGTCATAGGCCGTATCGGCCATGACGACCTCGGCGGATAAGCCTTCGATCAATGCGGCGGCTTGCGGTGCATCGCCCTTCTGACCTGCGGTAAGCGTGAACCGCACCGGACATCCCAAGCCTCGAACGGCCATATGTATCTTGGTGCTCAGGCCGCCGCGCGAGCGGCCGATCGCTTGATCTTCCGCTTGATCTTCAGACCCCCCTTTTTGGCGCCGGCGGCGTGCTGATGCGCCCGAACAATGGTGGAATCGACGATCAGATATTCGAAGTCCGGATCATCGGACATCGCCTCGAAGATCCGCCACCAAACACCCTTGATGCTCCATCGACTGAAGCGCCGGAACACGCTGTTCCAGTCCCCAAACACCTCCGGAAGATCGCGCCAGGGAGACCCCGTACGCACGATCCACAGCACACCTTCCACGAACATCCGGTTGTCGCGCCCGGTGGAGCCCTTCTGATCGGGGCGCCCTATGATCAGCGGCGCTATCCGCTCCCACGCCGCGTCGCTCAATACCAAACGGTCCATCACACCCAAGGCGGCCTCCCCAAAAGCAGCCTTGAATCTGATTTGCTCCTAAAAGGGAATCCTTAGAGTCCACACCACCTAGGGGGACCAACGCCCGGCACTGTCATAAGCCGGCGACAGACTGCATCGTCACGCACAATTGCCAGCACAGCCTTGGCGCAGCGGGCCGAAGGGTCGGCTGAAAGCCCGATTTGCTGCTGTCCGTGTGCGCATCGCCGACGGGCCTCCGCAGCGAATATGGGATAAGGATCAGCAGCATCTCCCGGGCGACGAGGCGTGGCTCATTGGCGAGCATCGCGCCTCGGGGAGAAGAAATACTATCTTGCTAACCTGTTCGCGGCGGCAGATCTGCGCATACTGGCCGCCACCATCAAGGCGCGATGGATTTGCGAGCAGGCCCATCAGCAGCAGAAAGAAGAGCTTGGCCTCGATCACTTCGAAGGGCGTTCGTGGCAAGGTCTTCATCGTCACGCCCTAATGACTATGATTGCCTACGCCTTCTAGCAGCACCGTCGCCTCGCACACGCGGGGCGGAAAAAAAAGAATCAACGGGCCTCCGCCTCAACCAACCATGCCCGCCGTACCGTCACGCTATCGTTGATCTCATCCTTCGGCCAGCGTCTCAGCGGTGTCCCTACTGCAGAAAACAAATCCATGAAAAACCTTGGCGCAAACAGATTCTGCCAAAGTAGTGCTAAGTTGCCCTTACCTTGGCTGGGACGGCGCATCAGCACCTCGTCAATTCCCTTCAGCCGTTCAGGGGGGATGTCCCGGGTTTTGTTGAAGTTCTGAAGAGGTCGGCGTTGCCCACCTTGAGCCGGTAGGCTCGGGGTGCTGATTCCACAAAGGAGAGCAACGCCATGACGAGAGATATCACACCGGCTGGTTGGTCGGCGACCGGGGCTGTGGACGAAGCGTTTGCGGAAGTGCGAGCGAGCTTCGATCGGTTCTGCCTTGCGGCAGGGATCGAGGCGCTCGGCACGATGATGGAGGCGGATGTGACGGCGGCCTGCGGGCCGCGCCACGGTCGCGATGCGGCGCGGCGGGCGCACCGTTGGGGCCGAACGCGGGGACGGATTGGTTTCCACGGCGGCAAGATCGAGGTCGAGCGCCCGCGGGTCCGGGGCGTGGACGGCCGCGAGGTCACGATCCCGAGCTGGGAAACGGCGGCGCAAGAGGACTGGCTCGGTCGCTGGGCGATGAACCTGATGCTGATCAATGTGTCGACGCGCCGGTTCGGCCGTGCTGTCCGACTGCCCGAGGGTGACGTGCCGGCACCGCCCGGATCGGGGATTTCGAAATCGGCGGCCTCGCGGAGGTTCGTAGCGCTGTCGGCGGCGCGGCTGGCCGACTTCATGGCTACCGATCTGTCCGCGCTCGACCTTCTGGTGGTCCAAATCGACGGGCTGCATCTCGGCGACGATCTCGTGCTGGTCGCCGCGATCGGGGTTGACGGCGAAGGCAACAAGCATCCGCTGGCGCTGGTGGAAGGGGCGACCGAGAATGCCGCCACGGTTCAGGCCCTGCTGGACAACCTGGTCTCGCGCGGGCTCGACCCGACGGTGCCAAGACTGTTCATCGCCGACGGCGCGAAGGCGTTGTCGAAGGCGATCCGCCGCACCTTCGGTTCGGCCGCTGCGATCCAGCGCTGCCAGATCCACAAGGCGCGCAACATCATGGAACGCCTGCCGAAAGAGCATCATGCGGCCACCCGTCGGGTGCTGCGCCAGGCCTGGGAGCTCGATGACGCCGACAAGGCTGAAAAATTGATCCGCAATCTCGCGCGTCGACTCGACCAGCAATGGCCCGGTGTAGCGGCGAGCATCCTTGAAGGCCTCGACGAAATCCTGACTGTCGTCCGGTTGAAGTTGCCGAAGGAGCTTCGTCGATCGCTCGCCTGTACCAACATCGCCGAGAACATGATGGGCACCATTCGCCGCGTCACGCGCAACATCAAACGCTGGCGGGATGCCGGTATGGCCTTGCGATGGGTCGCGGCCGGCATGATCGAGGCCAACAAGGGCTTCCGACGATTGAAGGCGCATAAGCAATTGTCGGTTCTGCGTGCGGCCCTTCAAGCTCGCCAAAATCGCATGAAGATCAACCCCGTTGCCCACGTCACGAGGGCCGCGTAACATTCATTCCGGCAACGTTGGCCCGACCTAGTTCAACAGCGATCGGGACATCCCCCGTTCAGGCGACAAGACAGTCAGGCCACAGCTCCCTACGGACGGGCGATAGCAGGCACACCGAGCCGTCAACGGCGGAAAGAGAGGGGGCCCCTAGCCCGTCTTATTCGCGAGAGGGCGCCTGAGAGGCTGGCGAGCGTGGTGTAAAGCGCTGATGCGGCGTAGGATTCGGTTGCAAAGCCAACCCCATCACCTCAACCGCGAACGCCAGGCCCGCCATGACCGATGATACGATTCTGCCCTTCTCGTTTCCAGCCGTTCACGCCAAGAAAGTCACAGCTGCCTTCGATGGCGGTCGGCTGACCTCGAACGGGGGCGTGATGCTTCTGGCGATGGCCGAGCGGCGTCTCGGCTTGGCCGACAATTTGGCCCGGGTGTTCCCGGATCGGCGCGATCCGACGCGGGTCGTGCACAGCCTTGTCGATATGTTCCGCGCGCGCATGTTCGCGATCTGCTGCGGCTACGAGGACGCCGACGACCTCGATCATCTGCGGTCCGATCCCGCATTCAAGCTGGCCTGCGGACGGCTGCCGGACACGGGTCGCGATCTGTGTTCCCAACCGACGCTGTCGCGGCTGGAGAATGCTCCGCGCCTGCGCGACGTGATCCGACTGACCTACACTTTGGTCGACGCATGGATGGATAGCTACCCGCGCGAGCCGGCATCCGTCACGCTCGACATCGATGATACCTGCGATGTCGTCCACGGCCATCAGCAGCTCTCGCTGTTCAACGCTCATTATGACGAACGCTGCTTCCTGCCGATCCACGTCTACGACACGGAGAAGAGCCGGCCCGTGGCGGTCGTGCTGCGGCCCGGCAAGACGCCGGGCGGGGTCGAGGTGCGTGCCCATCTGCGCCGCCTGATACGGCATATCCGGACGCGGTGGCACAACACGCGAATTACGTTCCGTGGCGACGGGCACTATGCCCGGCCGGAGGCAATGGCGTGGTGCGAGACCAACGGCATCGACTACATCTTCGGTCTGTCCGGCACCAAGCCGCTCGCCAGAAACGTCGACGAGGTCGCCGACGATATCCGCACCCGACGCGCCATCGAGAACCTAGCTGTTCTGCGCGGCTATACCGAGACGCGCCACAAGGCAAAGTCCTGGGATCGCGAACGGCGCACCGTCGCCCGTATTGAGGCGACGATGCTCGGCCTCGACATCCGCTTCGTCGTCACCAGCCTCGATGTCGGCTCGGCCGAGTGGATCTACGACAGCCTGTATTGCGCGCGCGGCCAAGCCGAGAATCTGATCAAGCTGCATAAGACGCAGCTCGCCTCCGATCGCACCAGTTGCCGTTCGGCGCTCGCCAACCAGGTCCGTCTCGTTCTCCACACCGCCGCTTATTGGTTGATGCTGACCGTGCGCGGCGCCATTCCCAAAGTCCGGGAATTGGCCACTGCCGAGTTCGCGACGCTGCGTCTTCGTCTCTTGAAAATCGCAGCCCGGGTCGTCGAAACCGCGAGCCGCATTCGCCTTGCGTTCGCCGCGGCATGCCCCGAAGCCGACCTCTTCCGCAGCTTGCCCGGCGCGCTGCTCCCGCTCGGCCCGTAACCGACCGGGCCTGCGCCCGCTCACCCGCCCCACTCCTCCAACGCGTACAAAACAGCTTGATGTAGAACCCGGTGACAAAAGGCCGGACGGTCACCCACGCCAGCCGCCAGCCCCCGTCAGACGTCAAGAACGACCGTGCTCTCGTGAATAGATCGGGCTAGCACCGGACGCGTCATCGATCCGGCCACTCAAACAAAAAGCCGCCCCGTTGGGGGCGGCTTCGGATCGTAGGCGAGAGTTAGTACTTAAACTCCGGCATGGCCTTCAATTCATCCTTAGTGGCGTTAAGCACTGCGTGATCGGGGTACCAACTCTTACTGGCGCTGGTGGTGGTGGTTGTCGTGGTCGTAGTTGCGGCACCGGTGGTGGTTCGCGTGGTGCTGTCTGGAGCGGAAGTCGCTGCAGGAGCATTCGCTGGGGCGGACGTTGTCGACGTAGTTGTCGAGGTCACCGGTTGGTCAACCCACTTCAACTTATCGAAGGCGACTGCCACGTAGTGCTCGCCCAAGCCGAGAACGCCGCCAACACCTAGAACGACATTGGCCACCTTGCCTGACCTATCCAAGATCACCTCGTTGATTTCGCCGATCTTCTCGTTTGCTTCATTGTACACATTCACGCCGGCAAGCTTAGACGCACGCCATTCACCCACCTTGTGCGTGGTGGCAGTGGTAGTCGAATCGACCTGGTTCGTGGATTGCGCCGAAGCCGCGCCGGTCATCGACGCAGTAGCCAGGAATGCGATTGCAATGCATTTCGAAATCATGATGTTCCTCCATTGCTTAGGGGAACAACAGGGCGCGGAAAGTTTGGTTCCAGAGACGGAACAAGAAACAGTATCCGTGCTGCCGAGGTCTCTGAGACCTGATGCTGTTCCGTGATGGCAGAATTCCGTCCCTATGTTTTCAGACTTTCGAGAGGCACCCCACGAACTCGAGCGAAGATTTGCTTGTGGTTGCCGTTCAGCCCGTTGGGCCGTTTCCAACGCGATGACCGCTTTCACGAGGACCAGACGTGAGCCAACTTCACCGCCAGCCACTTCGCTAATGCAGCGTTCACGGCTACCGGACATTCATGTGCCATCCAGTGGCCAGACCGGATCATGACCTCGGTCAAGTCGTCGCAGTATTGACGCATCGGCTCTGGGAACCGGGAGCCTCCAGTCGTCAAGGGGAGGTCCCGGGTTCTGTTGAATTTCTGAAGAGGTTGGCGTTGCCCACCTTGAGCCGGTAGGCTCTGGGTGCTGATGCCACAAAGGAGAGCAACGCCATGAAGAGAGATACCACACCGGCTGGGTGTCTGAACGATCAGCCCAGTCTCGATAATCGGGCAGGAGCCTTGCCGGCCCGAACTTGATGCGTTCATGCGACGACTGGAGACACCAGCTTGACCGGCGCGGCCTCGACCTCCTGTCAATCGCCGTGGCCGCTGCGATAGCGGTAGGAGGCGATTCCCGATTGCCAGTTCGGGACCAGGTCATGCGCAGATCGACGTTGGGCAGAATCACCGGTCCCAGCCCGGCATGGTGCGGCCAGTGGATCGGCGGGTAGCCAGTAAGGAGTACTAGAAGTAGTGCCGGCGCCGGCAAGAGCGTAGGCAGCTGGCTGTAATTGCCTTGCAGGGAGGCGGCGACATCGAGCGGCGGATTAACAGCTTGGGTGATGCTGCCGCAGCCCTGGATCCGCCTGTTCGGCGTGTCAACGACCAGATCCAGCATGAAGATTATGTCTCCTGGGCGGCTTTCGCCAATCTGATAGCAGGCGTGAAACAATCCGACGTGGTCTTTGGTTGTCGTATCTGGCATAGAGCTATCCTTTCCTGTTTAAGAGGATTGAGCGGGTGATCGGCCGTGGTCATCCGGCCAACTTCCGCACGTAGTTGTCAGATTCTTCCGCCGAGATCGCCTTCACCGGAATGCGCGTGCCATTGCTACCGGACACGACGATTTGCGGCACATAATGGCCGGGGAAGCTGCCCTTGACCGCGTAGGGCGTGGACCCATCACCGAGCGGTCCCGTCCAGCCCATCACGTCGATCTTCAGGCCGCCGACCCAATGCGGATCGCGCACTAGGGTAATTCCTGTCGTGAAGTTCGGCGCATCACCCTCAACTTCGACCAGAAATAGCCCGAATCCATCGGATCCGTGATGAAGGTGACTTTTGTCGTTTTAGACGGCTCCGTCTGATAGAAACCCATGATTGTCCTCGTGAGCTGACGATGCTTGGGCGACGCTGCGCAGCATCCCCGCACGCCTGATGACCCGTGCGGCGCTGGGTGGTGTCCGCCAGCGGCCGCAGAGAATTTGCGCGGTGAGTGCTTCAATGGCCATAGAAAGGTGCGCCTCGCCGGTGCGAGCCCCGCGGCTCAGCGTCGAGTTGCGGACATTGTGGCATCGGCCTGACACGAATGAATACGACGAGACCGGCGTCAACTTTCTGCGCGACCAGTCTAAGACAGTTCGCCGTCTTTTGCGTCTATATCCGCGTCGGGCTTTCGATCGTAAGTGCAGTAGGCCACGGCAGCACGGCTTGCAGGTTCGTTGTCCGCGCTTTCGGCAGGAGCTTGAGCAATTCGGGTTTGATAAAGCCGAGCGGCCGAGCGCAGCCGTGTGTACGAAAAACCAAGGGAGAGCGCGCGGTTTCGTCGCGCCCTGAGTAGAAAATGACTGTTGCAAACGTCTAGGTTGTATGCAACCGTAGGCTTGGGCATCAGAAACCCGAGATAGCATCAGTGGCCATCAAATGGGCCAGCGTATAACAGCCCCGTTCGGTGGGACGGTGCGCCCATGTCGAAGGGGCACCCCAAAAGCACATTGGCCGTTCAGGATTTCTGAACCCCCGGCAGCCAGTCCGCTACCGGCATCAGAGCTAAAAGCAAAATCCATGAACCATCAGCGAATCTCGCGCCGCGCCGTGGCGATCGCTCGCGTCTGCAGTCTCGAAGTGTTGCACGACAACGAAACATCTCAGCAGAGAGCCGACCGGTTGCTGGTGCCGCACAAGCGGCGTAACGGCATCGTCAACTTAATCGACCGCCGAGCTGAAGGAGGCGCTTCTCAAAGATTCGAGATTCGGCCATTGTGCTTGTCGTCTCGCACCAAGTCGCAAAGGCTCGCTCGCGCGAAGCGACGGCAGTGACGGCTCCCCATGCGAGCCAACAGATAAGCCCGCTAGCCTCTCCGGATTTGTTAACGATCTGTGGACGCTCACATTGCTGTCGGCCGCCAACGACGATCTTGGCGGGGTTTCCTCGGCAAGGCGGTTGATACCTTGGTCCGGCGAGTGTCGCCCACGTGTGGATTCAGGATCACTCGCCGAGGAGCTTCGACAATACAACGCCGCTCGCTTGAAATGATTCGAGCGGCGTTGGCTCCTAGCCCCGCGAAGGTGATGCAAAATCCCGACAAGGATGGGTCAGCACAAAGCGTGCCAAGGTTCATGTCTCAAACTGGAACTTTGTAGAACTGCGGGAGTCGATTCCTGGCTCTCGACCCCTTCACGACGCTCAATCGATGGAAAGCCCAACCAACTGAGCTGACGCCATTTAGTGTTCTTCGCGCTGGGACCCTTTGACTCTCGCGGAGCAGGGATTTCCTGTCTCTGGGGCTTCGGGTTCTGTCGCGTCCTTCCAGCAGTTGATGTCGCAATATGGTGCAGGCCCGGAACGTGTTGGAAGTTCAAACCAACACGCCGGGGAGGGCGGCTGCGCTTCGGTGACAACATCAACCGCCTGTCGACCCGTGTGGACTGGTTTTCGATCCGGCGCGTCTTTTTTCTTTGGCTGGGCCGACCTGACTCTTCTGGCAGGGGATTTGTGCCGGGCTTTGAAGATTATCTAGAAAGCGCCGGTCCGTAGCGGGTGTTGGTTCCAACCAACACCGGGGATTAAGAGGCCGGTTTCATCGAAATCGTGCCAGCAGGAGCAGCACGATCGGAAGGAGTAGTCATCGATGAACACGATCGTCATCAACAATAAAAAGGGTGTCGGCAAGACGACGCTTGCTGTGCATCTGGCTTGGTTCATGGCGGAAGCTGGCCGCCGGGTTCTGATGATCGATGTTGACGCGCAGGGCAACGCGACCGACACGCTCAAGCAGCATACAGGGTCGATCTCGGCGGCCGATCTCTTCAAGCCCGCGACCCGAGTCGCTGGTGAAAACAACGGTATCACGCTGGCACCGGCCGACAGCTCCTTTACGGATATCGATCGCGGCAACGCTGCCGCCGTCATGACCCTGCAGCAATCTCGCCGATGCCGCCGAGCGGTTCGATATCTGAATGATCGATACCTCGCCATCGCTTGGGCTTCGCAGCGTCGCTTGCCTGGTCGCCGCCTCGCATGTGCTGGCGCCAATTTACCTGGAAGACTAAAGGCCTGATGCAGACCGTGATCGGTGTCCAACGACGGTGCGGTCGCCAGGACACGAGATTCCTCGGCTTGCTGCATTCGAATTTCAATACCAAGTCGCCTCGTCCATAAAGCTTGGCTCCGGCATCGCCCCCGTGATCGATAGACGGGTCGTACTCTGCAAATCTGCCGCGGTCGCCTCAACTACCGTTTTGGTGGGCTCCCAAGGAGCAGCGCCTTGTAGTGATAGGGCTGGCCTGTTTGCTGTGACCGCGGAGACCAACTGCCGCGCCTTGGCCGCTTCCCTTATTTACGAGAGCTGGAACGTAGCGGCTTCAATCGGCGAGATCGAGTATCGAGAGCGAGATGTCGCCTAGCTGCTAGCCAATCTTCTCTCTCTGGTTGGAGTCGAAGGCCTGGATTGATGACGGATTGGGAGACGATCCATTTTTCCATTATGACCGAGATCCCAAGCTCTTTTTTTCGTCTCCACCCTTGCTGCGTTGAGTGCTGCGACTGCTTGCGTTTGATCGACAACAAGCTCTCCGGTCCGGTTCTGATAGCGAACCCTTATTGCCAGCGACGATGCTGCCGACCTGGAGAGCTTCGGTGGGCTCGTTAATTTCAATGCCGAAACTATCGGCCTCGGTGGCGCCTTCATTCGCCAATAACGCAGACTGGATGTGGCTTTAGGAGTCACGCAGCCACGTTCGGCTTTGTGGGCTATGGGGGCGGAACGGAAGACTTCACCGCGCGGCCGAACCATATAGGCGCCGCTCTCTTTGTCGGGATTGCCTGCGAACCTAGAATCACCAGGTTCGCAGGCATCGCAGCAACCCATTTTTTCAATGACGTGATTATTTGGTGATGAGCGAAACCTCCGAGGGCTGGACACGCGAGCAGGACGAGATCTTCTGGCATTTGGTAAGAAAGCAAACTCCAGAGGAAGTCATCGCGCCGGCGCTGAACAAGACTTGTCAGGATCTCAGACGGCGCGGCTATGTGCTGGGTTTGCCAGCGAAATGGTTCAAATCCGCAAAGAGAACGACCGATCAGCCGTTGCCGGAGGGCGGGAAGGGGAGGCGCCCCTGTTTAGCGGAGAGATTTCCAAGGGCCGACCGCCCTGTTGAACCGATCCAGTTTTCGCGTGCCAATGATGCGATGACCGTTGGGTCTCGCGTAACAGTAGTGTACTCGGCTGGTCCAAAGCTGAAAGGGCGGAGCGGCCTCATCGTCGCTCTTGGTGTGACCAGGACAAGGGTGCGCGTCCTCTTGGACGGCAACATGAGACCGATCACACTCCACGTGTGCCTGTTGGAAGTTGTATAGTCGCGCCGCGCAGCAAAATGATGTCCGTCCGCGTATGCGAGCAAGTACAAAACAGCCCAACGCCGCCCGCTTGAAATGCATGCGGGCGACGTTGGCTCTCCCCAGGAGGGATGACAAAATCCTGACCTGGATAAAGTATGGAGGGGAGCTTACGTCTTCGCTATCCGCATGACTCCGGTATCACCGATGAGTAGTGGAGGCAGTGCGGTGCGGTCTAGGATCGGCTGACGGCAGAACGCGGAGCTGCCCAGCAGGGTGGTTGCGGCGGTGAAGGATGCCAAGGCGCGGAGGGGGCTGGCTTAAATTGCAGAGGTTTAGGAAAAATTGAATTGAGCTGCCGATCTGCAAACTCTTGCAGATGCGGGCCTGCGGTCGGGAGTGTTTGTAATTCCGGACAGCTCCAAGCGCTGCCGAAAGGCAGCGGACAAGCAAACCGGCACCGCATCCTCTGGTCTGGCGCGAGGCCGGCGACCACCCGACGCGAGTTCGTGGTGTTAACTTCAGAGGGACGACTTCAAATCTACCAGCCTGCTTAGCGCCTTAGCAACTACTCTGACCTCATGGAATGGCAATAACCTGTGACCGCGCCAGCGCCTGCATCAGGTGCGTTGCCAGGGCCCCAGCGGGAAGGGGGCTTTGCGATTTGCCCGTCGGCTTGTGAGGTGCGGGGATAGTGACTGTCGCCATCTTCAAGAAAGACCGCGACGACGAAGAAGACTTCAGGCATGTAACTTAATCGTCGAGCAAGGGCTAAAATACAGGATCTCATCAAGGCGCCTCTGCCAGATAGCAAATCACCTTGGAAGAACGGGGATATCGTGGTCAGCCCAAGAGGGGCTGATCCCTCGACGGTGACTTTGACCGACCGCATACGCCAGGCGCTGAAGCGTCATCTCTTTGTGCAGCCTTTCAAGGTGGTTGCCCGCGTGGGGTCGACAGGAAGTGATGAAACGGTTCTCGAACCCGATGACAACATCAAGTCAAACAACCTCGACGTGGTCATAACCCCACGCAGAGACGGCGAGCTGTTCCTTTACGTGAATGACTCGATTTGCCGTTCGACGGAATGTGTGGCTCAAGCTTCTACGATCGCCACGACGGAGAAGCCACGATTGAGGTTCGTCAGGTCAATTAGCGCTGGTGTTCCCATGAGGTTGATTATCCTTCTCGGCACGCTCGCCATCGCATTGCCTTTTGTTAATTGCCCAGGCGGCCATGCCATTAGGAAACGCCGTCTCCTTGCGTCTTCTGGAGCGACCGACGGGGCACGGTGATTCGAAATATACCGTTCCGCCTGAGCCTGCGAAGGGCGATCGTCTCGAAGCTGATACGTTGTTCGAATGGGTCCAAGCGCAAGGACGATCAGCGAAGGGCTATGCGCGCCACGTTATTTCGCTCGACATCGCCTATTTGGTATGTCTCGGCTTGTTTCTAGGTTATGCTAGCGTTCTTCGTGCGAGGCTATCGCATTGGCCTCCAATCTTGTTGAATGTACCCGTTTGGGCGTTTTGGCTTTTGCCCGCAGTCTATATTCTCTGCGACCTCACCAAGGATGTCCTTATCCTCGTGATGCTCAACTGGCCGCCTCGGCCATTCGAGGCGTCGCTTTCACTCTCCTCGCGGGCATGCGGGGCCTTAAAATCATCTCCGTCGGTCTGGCTTTCTCGCAGGTGCTGTTGCTTTGCCTCCTGTCGTATGTCTCACCCGCAATCGCCGAACGCTAGACCCAGCTTGGGAAATTCCAATCGTCGGCCGCGCGAGGGTCTAGCAAGGTGGTTGGCTGACGACGGAAAGTTGGAACCCGCGCAGCCGGCCTATGCGGCTTGAGGTCCATGACCCAAACGATCGTTTTCTCCTGCAGTCCGATACCCCCAAACCGTGTCGGTCGAAACTTCCTCCACGTTCTGAGCGGCCTGCAAGCTGCACTTGCCCGTGAGTTTGCGTTCCGCCCCGGGACGCGGCTCTTCTTTCAGCGCCCGCTCCAGATTGCCTTCCACGAAGCGTCGCTTGGTGCGGTACACGGTCGAGCCGCTCACGCCGACGCTCCTACGATCTCCTCGTCGCTGGTCTCGGCATCGGCGGCCAGCAAAATCTGCGCTCGCTTGAGCTTGCGGGACGCATGCTTGCCGCCGCTGAGCAGCGCCCTCAGTTCGGTGCGCTGGATGACGCTTGAACGCGCCGGCCTCATCAGACGGCAGCCAAGGACACCTCGCAGCATCGAGGTCCTCATTGATCCGAAACTCCTGGCGGAGCTAATCTGACTGCCGGACCCAACCTGTCAAAATCACTGTGCAGAGCCACTAGTGAGAGCAGCCAGAGGCCCTGAAATTCCAATGCAGCATTAAGCTGCCCCGTCTACACGGTCGTTGAGCCACAGCAGCTGAAGTTGACCGCAAAGCTAATCGCCGTGCCTTGATTGGTCTGAGCAAGCCAGCCAGTCATCGCTTGGGGCACATTGCCGTCGGAGCTGTTGCTTGCGTTTCGTGTAGGTGCCAGACGTGCTCCGGTACTCTGACCGTAGCTGTTGACGGTCAGAGTTGAGCCATATTGGTTGGTCCAGGTCCAGGTGGGTTGGGCATTTTCTGCTGCATCCAATAGCAGAACGCATACGGATGCCACGTAGTGCGTCAGTTTCCAGATTTCTTGAGACATCGTCGAATCCATGTGATCCGAAATAGGAGAACCATACAACCGATTTTGGACGACGTGCGTTGATGCACACCTTTCAAAGCGGAACCCACCATGACGGTGATTCCTAAAGCTCGTCGAGGCCGTTCTAGTTCCAGGTTGGTCTGTTCAACAATTCCCGGGAATCTGCCTTTTGCCGTACGCATCCGGTCAGCACCCCGGGCAGGCGCGCCGGTCAGCCGTGGCGCTCAGGCGGCAGCCGCTGTGGACTGTTGGGTCGCCTTCCAATTCCACGGGAGCAGGTCGGCGACTTTGTTGACGGGGTGATCTGGAAGCCTGGCCAACACATCCGCGAGCCAGGCTTGCGGATCAACGTCGTTCATCTTGCAGGTTTCGATCAGGGTATAGACGGCGGCGGCGCGATGGCCGCCGGCATCTGAACCGGCGAAGGTCCAATTTCGTCTTCCGACAGCCACACCGCGTAACGCTCGTTCGGCAGCGTTGTTCGAGAGGCAGACGCGACCATCGTCCAGGAAGCGGGTGAACGCCGCCCAACGGTTGAGCAGGTAGTTGATCGCCTTTGCAGTATCGTTGCCTGATGAGAGCAAGGTTCGCTGCTGACGCATCCAGATTTCGAGATCGGCGACGATCGGCCTCGACTTATCACGACGTACCGCAAGCCGCTGTTCCGGCGTTTTGCCGTTGATGGTGCGCTCGATCTCGAAAAGGATATCGATGCGTCGCACGGCCTCGCTGGCAATCGGCGCCTCTCCAGATTTCGCCAAGTCGAAGAACTTTCTGCGGCCGTGGCTCCAACAGGCCGCTTCAAGGATCGGAGCTGGCTTCCTTTGGGCCTTGTAGAGCTGGTTATACCCATCGAAGGCATCGGCCTGCATGAGGCCGACATAGCCGGCAAGATGGCTTTGCGGGTGTTCTCCAGCCCGGTTGCGTGAGTAGTAGAACAGGGCCGCCGGCGGATCCGTGCCGCCAAACGGCCGGTCATCGCGAACATAGGTCCAGATCCGGCCGGTAACCGTCTTGAGCTTGGCCAGCACCGGCACCGTCGTATCGTCGCCGTGGATGCGTTCCGCGCTCATGACGTGGATCCGGATCGCCTCAATGATGGGATCGAGTGCCACCACGCAGGCGCCGATCCGATCCGCCAGGGTCGAGACGTCGATCTCGATCCCTTCGCGGGCATAGGTCTTGCTCTGTCGGTTCAACGGCTGGTGCAGCAGGAACTTGTTGACCAGCACCATCGCCAGCAGGCTCGGCCCGGCAAAGCCTCGCGGGATCGGATGGGAGGGCGCCGGCGCCTCGGTGATTGCCTCACAATCCCGGCAGGAGAACTTTTCGCGGACATGCTCGATAATCTTCCAGCGCCGTGGCTCACATTCCAGGGTCTTCGATACCACCTCGCCGAGCTTGTGCAGTCGCTCGCTGCCGCACTTGCCACATACGCAAGGAGCGGGTTCGACGATGCGTTCGATCGGTAGATTGTCCGGCAACGGACGTCGCGGCGGCCGTGGATTTTGCACGCGCTGCTGTTTGGCGGCTTCCGGCGCTGCGAGCTCGGCCTTGGTTTCCTGCTCAGCCTGGGTCTCTTCAAGATCCTCGATGGCGAGTTCGAGCTGCTCGACCAGCAGCTTGCCGCGCTCAGAAGATTGCCCGAACTGTTCTCGCCGTGCCTTGGCCAGCATCAGCTTCAGCCGCTCGATCTCCAGCCGGCCGACGGTCACCTCGCTCTTCGCCAGCGTCAGCTGCTCGCGCTGCGCAATGATCATCGCGTGTGCTGCGGCAAGGTCGGTGGGAAGCGGATCGGCGGGCGTCGTCACGAGGACGAATCAACCATATTCGTCGCAAAAAATCCCGCTCGATTTAACCGGAAGCCCGTGGACGCCAGGTTGCCTGCGGCATCCGCCAATCAATTCCGGAGAGGAGATAGGATAGCTGCGCAACGCTGATCGTCACAACGCCATCCGCCATTGATGGCCACAAAAAGCGGCCTCGCTCCAGCCGCTTCGTGAACAGACACGCGCCTTGGCCATCATGCCAGATGATCTTGATCAGGTCGCCGCGGCGGCCTCTAAAAACATAGAGATCACCGGCATGCGGATCACGCTTCAAACTCTCCTGGACCAGACGCGCGAGGCTCGGGAAGCCGCGGCGCATATCGGTGTGGCCGGTCGCAAGCCACACCCGCACATTACCCGGTATCGCAATCATCGGCGCTCAAGTACCTCGAGGACCCGCGCCAGCGCTTCTGGATCGACGTGCGAATCCACTCGGATCCGTCGCCGGTTACCGAGGTCGATCTCGATCAATCCAGTACGCGCGGCCACTACAGACCGCCCTCGGCTATCACCCGCAGGTAAGAGCTTCGGAGTTTCCTCCGCCTCCGTGGCGGCGATCTGCACCGGCGCAAAAGACGGTGCGACCTGCTCGGATGTCCGCGCTTGACGACGCCAGGTGAACACCAGGCTGGCCGCTACTCCGTTGCGACGTGCAACCGCTGTCACCTTTGCGCCCGGCGCCAACGTCTCCTCGACAATCCGTGCCTTGTCATCCTGCGACCAACGCCGCCGACGCTCCAGCCCGCCCAAAACCTCGACCCGCATCGCCCGATGACCTTAAAGCTAGACTTAAGGTCACACGCTTGGCGAATTACAGCGTGTCAGACAAGACGGCGCCCGCCGGATGCGTACCTTTTGCCGATGGTTGCTTTGTGTCTTATCTGCCACAAAAGACCTCCGAGGCACCTGCCAGAAATGGTAGGCCGTCCCGCTCGCTGAGCATGTTGCGAATGCACGCCGACGACGTCACGGTCACAAGAGCGCGCCCGCGCGGAGGAATTCAGAGGCATAAGAAAGTGGGCGCGCTAATACCTATCTGAGCGACCAAGGGTTCCTCGATCGACCGTGCGATGTTATGCGCCGTAAGCTGGTAGCTCCGCCTTCTCGCGTCCGGCAACCTTCGCAAGCCGACCACCCGAGAGGAAGTTAGGCGGGCGCCAATATTGAAATGAGCGAATTTGCGCCAGATTCGGGCAGGCAAGTTAGCTGCAACCTGGTGTCGTCGTAAAAGATGACCTTTCGACTGTTCAGCACCATGTCCGCTCTCCCTCGGTAAACCAAAACGAATGACGTGCTGGGGATTAACGCGCAATACTCACCATATCGTCTTACCCGCGGATGGTAGCTGTTATCACGCAGGAATCGGCGACCGCCAGTCCTGAACACTCTGGATCAGAATCGTAAGATTGTGCAGCGGTTTATCGCCTCGGCTTTCAGACTTCAACGACGACCTACAAACGTTCGGCCTCGGTGAACTCCGCTCAGCCTCGCAGCTCCAGTTTACGCCGAAGGATGTCGCGCGCTTCGTATGCTCCGATTGCGACCAGGCCAGCTGAATGCGATCTCCAGCAAGTGGTTAGGCTGACGCCTGTCAGCCTCTCAACGGTTCACCGGTTCCAACGCACGTCTTGACGGTCGATGGGATTGAAATCGCTAGAAGGACCAAAAACCAAGCCGAAGCATCGACCAAGCCATCGCTCCTGAAAGCACCTTCTGCTGCGTGCGACGAGCAGCCTATGCCGGCGCTCAACCTATGCTCTTCTTTCCGGCCAAGTTGCTTCAAATAGGTCCCGATTATGGCCTCAGTCACCACTCATTAATCCAGATCCGCATTTCACCTTCGCCGCGGTTGGCCCAGCTGAACCACGGAATGAATGTCAAACGCTGCGTTTGCCGCTGTCCAGGCACGTTGTCGTAGTGATAAAGCGGTGCTTCCTCAGAGAGCCTGTGTTGCAAACGAAAGCCATCAGCCTGCAGCAAACTCTTGCCGGCAAAGAGGCCCTTGCCTTCAACAAGCGAAAATTGGCTGTCTGCATCCAGCCAAATATTATGTAGCTCCGGCCCGTTGTCGGCTTCTTCCAGACAATAAATTAGGGGGCCACGCTGAATAGCCACTTTGCCGGCCAGGTGGCGAAGTTGTGGATGGCCATACACGCGGCGTGCTTTCATGGGCAGCTGCAATTTGCAGCGATCGCCCTGCCGCCACGTGCGGTGAATGTGCAAATAGCCTTTGCACGACTCGCAATTGACTGGTTCGCCGTTCAGTCTGACCTCTGGCGCGCTGCACCATTCCGGCAGGCGCAGCGCGAGCGTGTGCGTGATTGGCTGCTCCGATTCCACGGCGATCTCCACCTGGTCCTCCCAGGGATAGTTCCCGCTCATGCGCAGTCGCAGCGTATGCTCTCCGACCGGTAACGCCACGCTGTTGCCAACGTAGAGATTGACATAGAGCGCGTCGGAGCGTGGCGTGTAGATGTAATGACCAATTGATGTGAAAAGGCGCGCGATGTTTGGCGGACAGCAGGCGCAGCCGAACCAGCGCTGTCGTACCGGCGAGACATGACTGTAGATGCGGTTGGACCGCAGTGTTTTGGGATGAGCTTCGAGTGGATTGACATAGAAAAAATGGCGTCCATCTAACGCGATACTGCCCAGAACGGTGTTATAGAGCGCACGCTCCATCACATCGGCATAGCGACTGTCCGCCTCCATCTCCAGCATCCGGCGGGCGAACATCATCAGGCCAATCGACGCGCAGCTTTCCGCGTACGCAGTATCGTTCGGCAGATCGTAGTCGCTGCTGAACGCTTCGCCCGCGCTTTGCGAACCAATGCCGCCGGTGATATAGATCTGCCGCTGCACCATGTTTTGCCATAGCCGCAGGCAAGCTTGGCGTTGCTGCTCGTTCTGAAGCAGACGCGCCAGATGGGCAACCCCAGTCATGAGGTATACAAACCGAACCGCATGACCTGTTGCATTCCGCTGCTCCGAGACCGGCAGGTGCGCCTGGCTATAGGCTTTATCTCTGACCATCCAGGGCTCGACGTTTGCTTTGCGGTGACGGGATCGCTTCTCATACTCTATGTCATAGAAGTGCGGCTCCCTGCCGCGTTGCTCCACGAAATAATTCGCCAGTGTGAGATATCGCTGCTCCAGCGTCGCTTCGTAGAGGCGTATCAATGCGAGTTCGATTTCCGGATGGCCATCATAGCCGTGTAACTGATGGCGCTCCGGGCCAAACACCACGGCGATGTGATCAGCAAGCCTGCAAACGACCTCCAGTAAGCGCCTTTTGCCAGTCGCCTGAAAGAAAGCGACGCCCGCTTCAATCAAGTGGCCGGCGCAGTAAAGCTCGTGGCATTCGCTTAAGTTGCTCCAGCGCTCCCCAGGCGCCTTTACCGTGAAATAAGTGTTCAGATAGCCGTCGCCGCACTGGGCGGCCGCAATCAGTTCAATCAGGTCATCGGCGATTTTCTCCAGTTCTGGATTGGATGTTTCGCATAGCGACCAGGCGACTGCTTCCAGCCATTTCGCCACATCACTGTCCTGGAAAACCGGGCCGTAGAACTCGCCACTTGCTCGATTGGCGGCGATCCGAAAGTTGTCTATCGCATGGCTCGGCGGGACTTCGGGAATACGGTCGTTCAGCGCCTCCCACTGATAAGGGAGCGTCACCTCCCTCACCAATTGCCGGCATTTCCCAATGAGCGGATCAGTAATCCGTAAGTCATGGAGATCTACTTCCGTAGTAGCCGTCGGCCGATTCATCTCGCTCTCCTTCGTGTTGGGGGCACGGGCCGATGGTTCATGAAAACCTTACTCATATCCCATTGTTGAGTTTGCAGGGTGCGAATTGGCAGCCTCAGCATGTCCTGCCTGCCGTCGTCAGCTCATGCGTCTTTCGCGTGCTTCCAAATCCCGGCATGACGAGCGATTGAAGCGTCCCTCTGGTCATCAGGGGCGGAGAGAGAACTCACCTTCTTTGAATAGACTCAGACGTTCTATGACGGTCGACACGAACGACATTGTCAATCTCCATACATCGCGCTGACCAGCACGCTCGATGGTGAAGACAGCAATTTCCGTGCCGGCAACGGCGCAGATCGTTCGTCTCGACTAGCACGTCCTCGGTATCCACCAATCCGTCGCGGCTTCGACGTGGATTCGGCGCACCGCCTTCGGCCCGGATGGATTTTCGCTCTGCGCTGCTGCTGCTCCAGTTCCGGCGGGGCGTCGCGCGCTTCCTGGTCCCCGCCGCAATCGAGACCGGTTGGCCGCGGACTGGTCATGACCGTTCCTGTGAGCTCGAGCCTTGCGGATAGAGGCGCCTTTGCCGGTATTGAGGCGAATGCCGTATCGCATCGCCTGGCGAACCTTCGGCCTTAATGAATTGCGCTCATTCCCTGCTGCGATAATGGAGAGGGCCGATGCGCAGGCGCGCCTGGCCGCGTTGGAAGGCGCAGGCGACGGGGCCTCGCGAGAAGAAGAGGGCGCAACAGAAGCTGAAGGAGAGGAGGCTCGCCATAAGTTCGCAGGTCGGCGCGGAAAGCGAGCCGCTTCAGGAAGTCAAGCCATGGATGGACCTGCTCATTCAGGACATCGAGGCAAACGAGTTGCGCCGCTACGAACGGCAGGCGCGAATTCGGCGAGAACGCGATCGGTCGGGGACGAAGCATGGAGCCGTTCGAAATGAGGGCCGTCGAGGTCGGTCGTCATGGGGGACGTCCTTTGCCGGATCGGCCGCGCCCATCGTGGCCTTCGTGGCGATCATCTGACGGCAGGTGGAACGGACCAGAACCCGACGCAAAGCGAAGGGCCGAAGCGAGGGGGAGATGGCAGAGGCGCGGCTATTTTGTTTCGCACAAAGGCGCGGTCCGCGCCGGCGGAAAATAGCCGTGACCTCCGCCATTGCCGGGCCGTACCGCTCGCCGTCCGATCGCCCTCTAGAAGCCAGGGGGCGGCTCTATCCGCAAGGGCCACTCACGGCATCGTCAACTTAATCGACCGCCGAGCTGAAGGAGGCGATTCTCAAAGGTTCGAGATTCGGCGATAGCGCTTGTCGTGGAGATCTCGCGTCAAGTCGCAAAGGCTCGTTCGCGTGAAGCACGACGGAAGTCGGCAGTGACGGCTCCGGAATAGGGGATGTGGAAAAGGTTCGCGTCCTGATCGTGAACTGCCAGAACCCGTTGAGCCTGACGGGACGATTTGAAACGCTTCATTATCCGCTCGCGTCGCCGCGTCGGCCGATGAGAATTCTCGGCCCGATAGGTGAGAGCGTTGTGCCGGCGATGTTCGACGTGAAAGCCCATCTTTGCCCTGGCAGCGCCGTAGGAACGGAGCTTGTCCGTGAACATCACGCGCGGCGGTGTGCCGGCGGATTTCAAGAGCTTCTTCATGAGCCGCTGCGCAGGGCGCAAGTCTCTTCGGCGCTGGATCAAAACGTCGAGAACGAAGCCATTCTGGTCGACAGCGCGCCAGAGCCAATGTTGTTCGCCCGCGATCGAGATAACGACCTCGTCCAGATGCCATTTGTTACCGCGAGCGGGAGCGCGCTGGCAGATTCGATCGGAGAACGGCTTGCCGAATGTTCCGTCCCACTGGCGCACGGTTTCATAGCTTACGCCAATGCCACGCGCTGCCAGCACTTCCTCGACCATGCGCAAGCTTAAGGGAAACGGGAAATACAACCAAACGGCATAGCTGATTACTTCCGGTGGGAAGCGATGGCGGAGATAAAGAGGGTCCCGGGCGGTCGGCATGCCCGTCGTCTACCCCCTCGGCCGCTCCAATTCGTTAACTTGACGGTGCCCTCCTGCGAGCTACTTGATCAGCTGGGGCATTCCCGGCACAGACCGATTACGGGCGGCCTTCAAAGACTCACTTGCCCCGTCTCGCCGACCACGCACACTGCGGTTTCCGGCCCAACATAGTGCTTCATGGCAGTTGATGCGAATTGGTTGTTTGCGGGAGCTCCATTGGTGCCCGAGCCCACGACCGCAATTACGCCATTGTCTGCAATTCCAGAATTGGATGCCAATTGACGTCTCAGGAGTTTGGCGGCGCGACGCCGCTGAAACGGTCGAGCCGAAACGCGTTCGGCGCTATCAGCTTCGCATCGAGTGCCAGATCCGCGAGCATCGTACCGATCGCGCTGGCGAACTTCGCACCGTGACCGGAGCAAGGCGACGCAACGACGATGCGGGGGTCGGCCGGAAGTCGATCAGAGCTGGCTCCGCAAATTCGGACAGTAGCTTGAGTGGATTTTCTGCCTGACAGCGGCGAGGATTCTTGCCGCGAATCAGGAGCGAAGATGACGAAGAAGAGCCGCCGGATGCATTCTCCGGCATTCAAGGCGAAGGTTGCTTTGGCTGCGGTCAAAGGCGACAAGACGCTGGCGGAGCTGGCGCAACTGTTTGATGTTCATCCGAACCAGATCACGATCTGGAAAAACCAGCTCCTGGAAGGCGCCGCCGGCGTGTTTGGGCATGACAAGGCGTCGGCCGAGACGCCGGTCGATTTGAAGGCGTTACATGCCAAGATCGGCGAGCTGGCGTTGGAAAACGATTTTTTGTCCGGCGCGCTCACCAAGGCGGGCCTGCTGAGCGCAAAGCGATGATCGACCGCGGTCATGATCTTTCTATCGTGCGCCAGGCGAAGGTCCTGAAGCTGGCTCGCAGCACGGTCTACTATGAACCTCGGCCAGTTTCGGCCGAGGACCTTGCCTTGATGCGTCGGCTCGATGAGCTGCATCTCGATTATCCCTTCGCGGGAGCGCGTATGCAGCGATCGTTGCTGCGGCGGGAGGGCGTATACGCCGGTCGCCGCCACATCGCGACGCTGATGAAGCGCATGGGGATCGAGGCGGTCTATCGTCGCCCGAACACGAGTAAGCCGGCACCGGGTCACAAGATCTACCCGTACCTGTTGCGCGGATTGAAGATCGAGCGGCCCGACCAGGCGTGGGCAATGGACATCACCTACATTCCGATGCGGCGTGGCTTCGTCTATCTCGCGGCGGTCGTCGATGTGTTCAGCCGACGGGTCCTGGCCCATCGCGTCTCGATCACAATGGAGGCGGCCTTCTGCGTCGAAGCGGTCCAGGAGGCGTTGGCGAAGCACGGCAGGCCCGAGATTTTCAACACGGACCAGGGCAGCCAGTTCACCAGCCTCGAGTTCACCGATGTGCTGCTGGACGCGAAGATCGCCATCAGCATGGACGGCAAGGGCGCCTGGCGCGACAACGTGTTTGTCGAGCGGCTCTGGCGCACGGTCAAATACGAAGAAGTTTATCTCCGCGCCTACGACAGCGTGTCCGAGGCGCGAGCGTCAATTGCCAAGTATCTGGCCTTCTACAATCAGGGACGCCCTCACTCGAGCCTTGACGGGCGCACGCCCGACGAGGCTTACTTCGGCACGCAAGCTATGGTGATGGCCGCATGACCGTCGCCGACGATTTTGTCGTCGCTCTGGTCGGGCTACGCCCTCCCGACGCAACGACAAAATCGTAAGGCCCCGCGTTCAGCATAACCCGGCAGGAATCCACTTAAATCCCGCGGGGCGCTGTCCAAACAACCGGCGCCAGCTCTATCGATGATGAATTCGTTGCCCTCGTCCGGTTGCAGGTCTGCTCGCAGCGTGTTCGTGTAGAGGCAGATATCGCGCTCGACGATTGGCCCCGCCGCACCGGGAACCAATTCAGCTAGTGTCAATCCGACAGTCTCCAGTTCTGCGTCCGTTGGCGGCGGGTGCCAGGCGTCTGCCCCCACGACTGGCCCTTGGTCGTGCTGTGCAGCCTTCACGCCTCGTCCCTCGAAATCGGGAAAGCCGTAGACCACTCCTTTCTCCCCTTCGACAATAAACGCCGGAAACTCGCCGTAACGCACCAATTCGGGTTTGGCCGGCTTGAACCAACCGACCGTTTGTCGGGTGATCTTTAAGTGTCGTGCGAGTCCCGGGATTAGCCCGGCAATCCACGGTCCTGCAGCAATGATGGCCCTCTCGGCCAAGATTACCTCTCGGGGCATTGAAATACGGATGCCGGCGGCCACCGGCCGTATTCGGGCCGGAGCCAGAATGATGCGGTGTTCGGCGCCTTCGCGAAACGCGCGGATCGCCGCTTCGGCCAACAGGATCCCGCCGCTTTCCTGGACGACCACATCCCAATTATCCGGAAGCCGGAACGCGGGAAATGCGGCGTTTGCTTCCGCTCCCGTGACCGGACCGGGGACGGCGTCCTTGAGCGCGGCGGCGCGGGAGTCGGCCACCATCTTCGATCCGGGAGGTCCTGCTTCGAGTACGTGGGTCGGCATGAGGATTGTTCGTCCGCTGGCGGCCTCCAACATCCGCCATCCCTTGAGGGCAGCATCGCTAAGCTCCGTGTAAGCCGCGCTCTCGAAATTGAAGCGTCGGTACACTCGGCATGAGCCATGCGACGAGCCGCGAGCCTCGCCCAAGACAAGAGGGTCGAATCCGAGCACGTCGGCCCCACGACGCACCAGCGCATGGAACGCAGAACTCCCTATCAGGCCGAGGCCGACGACGGCGATTTCGCAAGCACGCATCCCTCACTCCCTCTTTCGCTGTTTAGCACGCGCGATTGATCTGCCGCGCCACCGCACTTTTGCGGGCCCCGCCCTTGGTGGACACACTGCAGCCGCAGCAGGAGCACAAGAATCCCTGAAGGGTGCAGTCGCGCAGTATTCGCAATTCGCCTTGTCAGCCTTTTCGGTCTTATGGGCTTGCCGCCCTGCCGCAGCGGTCGAAAGGGAGCGCCGCGCCATCGACCAGGGACTTTACCATAGGGCTGAGAGCGAGCGGCGCTCGACCCGCCTGCGCGGAACGGCGAAATGCCGCCTCGCTCCCGCGATCGCAGGCGTCTATCGCTTGTTGATGAGGATGTTCGACATCCAGCTCGACAATGGTCGGCCGCGAGTGGGTGGAGCGCACCACGCTGAGATAATATTGCACCAGCGCAACCCGGAGATCGCAGCCATCGAGCAGACTTGCGAACTGCTGACGGTTGTTGATCAGCCTTTTGGCGCGTACTACCCCGGCACCGACGACCAGTGCTCCGTACGGCAAGCGGCTGCCACGGAATGCGATGCCGAGCTCTTTCGACAGCTCTCTGGGAGAATTCTGCAGCCTGCACTGGGCTACGAAGACGCGATGCTCGGTAAGATCGTCCCTCGCCACCACAATATCGAGCCAAGCGTTCTCCGCTATGCCGACCGATGAGAGGATTTGCAACAGCTTCTTGCACACGGCACGCAACAGCTTGACGATGAACGACGCGAGCAGCCTCATGACAAATGTTTGGCCGAGCCATGGGGCCGCCGCCGATAAGAAAGAGGCTGCCGCCGAGATGGCGACCAGCGCTTTAGTGGTGATCTGCAGCTCCCGGCCGTGGATCGTTGTCCGCGCGGATGACGTGCACCGCCGCCATCGCAGTGCCATAGAGCGCCAACAGTGCTTCCGCGAAGACCACGCTGGCGAATAACGGCACGAGCAGCAGAAAGCTCGCGAGCACGTGGGCTGCGAAGAGCGCTGCGGTGGAGAACGGTGCGGCGACCGGAAGCAGCAGCCGGCAGTCGCGCACGATCGTAAGATAGATATCGTAGCCGAGCGCTCTCTCGATTCGAGAAAGCGCAGCAATGACGCAGCGCCACGACCATCGTAATTAACACCTCGTGAACTCGAGACAGCATTCTCCACATCGTCCTCTCGTCACGGTGTGATCGTGGTGTGAACAAAGCAAGCGACGTGCCGGACTCGTGCAGCAACCGGCTCGCGATGCTGCCAACGTCGCCCGGAGTAGTAGCGGCGACTTTCCGTTTCTTGTCCAGCACCAGCTCGATTGCCGCAATAAGGCCAACGCCGCGGACCTCCCCAACGAGTGGATGGTCAACGAGCGTGCGCAGCCGTTCCTGCATGTAGGGCCCCGATGCGGCCAACGTTCGCAATCAGACCCCGCTCCTCGATGAGTTTGAGGTTTTCGAGCGCAACGGCGGCTCCGACCGGGTGACCCCGCCCGTGAAGCCATGAGCCAGCAGTCCAACCTTATTGCTCTCGTCTGCGATTGGTTCGAACATGTAGTCATTCATTATGATCGCCGATAGCGGAAAATAGCTGGAACTGCTTCGAAACTACAATTACATTGGGCGCGATGTTGCAGGTTTCGCAACCGAACATTTTTTTGGTCCAGCCAAAGCCGCAAATCACCTCATCAGCGACCAAAAGGATGCTATGCTTTTTTAGTACCCTTTGAATTTTGTCCCAGTAAGTTGGCGGCGGAACGATGACGCCGCCCGCGCCCACTACGGGCTCACCGAAGAATGCTGCGATGGTATCGGCACCTTCGCGCTGAATCAGCGACTCGAGCTCCTCGGCCCAACGCGTTGCAAAGGTCTCCTCCGAGTCGCCCGCACGGCTGTCTTTGTAGAAATGGGGAGAGCCCGTGTGCATAATGTTGGGCAGCGGCAGATCGAAAGAGCGGTGGTTGTCGGGAAATCCGGTCAGGCTTGCCGCACCGACCGTGACGCCGTGATAGCCGCGCAACCGGCTGATGACCTTCTTGCGCTGAGGCTGGCCCAATGCATTCGATCGGTAGGCGATCAGCTTCAACACCGTATCGTTCGCTTCCGAGCCGGAGTTTGTGAAGAACACCTTACTCATCGGCACCGGAGACATCTTCACCAGCTTCTCGGCAAGCGCGATGGAAGGCCCATTCGATCGTGAGGCGAAGGTATGATAGAATGGCAGGATTTGCATCTGGCGATGCGCGGCTTCGATAAGCCGCTTTTCGCGGAAGCCAAGACCCGCACTCCAGAGACCGGCCATCGCATCGAGGTAGCGTTTTCCTGCCGTGTCGAAGGCGTAGGGGCCCTCGCCGCGTTCAATTATGAGCGGCCCGGCCCGTTGGTGCGACCGTGCGTTGGTATAGGCGTGAAGCTGATAGGCCACATCTCGGGCCTGTTGAGAACTGGGCAGCATGGTCGGCGTCACATCATCGGTTCAGAATTGGATAGGGACCGGAGCATCATGTGGGGAAGCGCCGGTCCTTTCCCTGGCTTCTCTGGGCCTTGCGATAGTCGTGGTTGACGATCTCTTTAAAGGAATTCGCTTGTGCCTATGCCTGACCACAGGCTTAACTGGCGGCGACGCACGGTCTGGAAGTGATCACAGAGAGGGGACGATGTCCAAGCACGACAAAGCATCGGATTTCCGGGACGTGTTGGTCGCCGACGGCAGCTTCCATCAAGCTGCCGGCGGCGTTCAGGCCGTAGAGAGCCGGTGGTCGTAGCGCCGTGGACCGCGGTTACGTATTCGAGCCCACCACGTTCAGGCCGCCCGCTCCGCCGAAGGTGAGCGGGTCTTGTGTGTTCAGCACGTTATCCCAGCTGCTGCCGCGCGTCGTCATTTCGGCTCGTCACGACGGATGCGGACTTGCGCGCAAAGCTCGCATCCTACGGGGAGGGTGCGACTTACATGCTCCGCGATCTCGCTGCGACGTAATCTCCCTCCAGGGCCGCGGTCCCATGCCGAATCAACTTTGAGCGAAGGAATCAGAACCCGCTGATCAGGTACAGGACCCTAATCGTGTTAGCGAGGAATCGCTTCCACCGAATTGTCTCATCGGGATTTACTCCGCCAACTTTATGTTTCGTTCTTGGGCGTTCTGGCTGCCTGTCTTTGTTGATGCAGCAAATGCGGGCGCGTTTTGCTTGCGCCGGTGACGCGCTCCAGGTTCACCCAGAGCATTAGCGTAAACGGCTTGAAGCGCACGTAGCGTTAGGTTGTAAGATAAAGGGAATTTGCGGGCGCCCCCAGAGCCGATTTTGCGGGCGCCCCCGGAGCCGATCATGACGAAAAGATAAGAATGCTTCAGTTCTCAAATGGAGCTCCGCATGAACATGTTCGAAACGCGGCGTGAGGCAGCTGGGCGAGGGAGCCGACTTCGTTGTGTCGACTAATCATCGCGATGAACGTTTCCCGGCCCCGTTGGGTCCAGGCAAGAAGATACGTTCTGGCTAAGTATGATCCGACAGATCGGATCCATTGGCCGTGGTCCGTTTTGCGTTGTCGATGTGTGCAGCCAATGCCGTGGTGGACGGTAAAGACGCCTAGAACCGGAAGCTGTCAAAATCGCGGAGCGCGGGACGCATCGACGGAATGGTCGCACTAGCTATGGCAAAAGGGGCCGCACCGCTCGATGAAACCAAGCCGCCGCGCAAATACCAGTTGCTGTTCGCATAGAGAAGGAGATTTGCAATGAAGCTGTTCGATATGCATCTAGAATTCGGCCAATCCAACATCAGAACGCGATGCGATTCGGACGGATCGATGGAGTCTTGGCCGACTGGAACGCGACTCTCGATGAGAACGGCTTCCAAGGGGAAGAGCAGCGCCGGTCAAAATCGTCAGAATTCATCGTTGATCGATTGGGCGAAGACCTGCACCACAATAATCACGAGGTTCCTATGATTGCATCGCCGCGGCGCTGTTTCTGATCTCAACGGGGCCGATTGGCGCAACGGCGATGCCGTACCTTCGCCAGGGCGGTGTCGTCGTAATAAATGAAATCACCGAAGTTGGAGAGCGGAAGTACAATTTTCGAACCAAGTTCGATGAGAAGACCTCGGCATCGATGCAATTATACGATCTCGGTTCATCGGAGTCGCCTTCTACCACTTGGATCTACCGGCCATTGCCACACGATGAAGGGATAAGACTTCACGCCTCCGGCTTGGCCAAAATCTCGGCGATCGTTTCACCATACATGCAGCGCCAACCGTCGTCTGTCAGCCGCCAGCCAATTTCCCCTTAGTGACGAGCATTTGGGCCGGCTTCGATCAACCCCACTGCCACCAGGCCCTCAATGGTCTTCGTGCCGACGCCAGTCCCGAGTTCGGCTTTGATGTGGAAATTGACGTAGTCCACGTCATGCGGTCCAGCGCTTGGCGCTCCTTTGCCATGAGGAGTCTATGCATTGGTTCACCGCCTAAATGGCGCCGCCAGCCGTTGGCTACTCATGTTCACGCACTAATTGGTCGTGAGACGCTTGGAAGTTGTCAGTAATTTCCGTCAAGAGCTGGAACATCATCTTTACGCTGATCAAATTGTCCAAGGTCGGATTCAACATGTTCAGAACCGAAGAAACCTGCATCAATGATCGAGCGGTAGCGTGTCCGGGATCCGCCAAGCCGGCATTGCTGGGACTCGCCAGAAGAACCTTCATTTCGTCCATCAGCCCTAACTTGAACAGCACGCCCTTTGGATTTGCGTGAACATTATGGCTTGCCAGGCGATAGTAGGGACGAGGTGATCGAGCTCGACGGCCTCAAATATGTCTTCGATCTTCGGACTGGCCTTTTTTAGATGCTCAGCAGCCCAACCCTGCTGGGTCTTAAAGTTGCGTCCATACCTTGATAGCGCCGCCGCGTATTGGCTCTCAAGGTGTTGCATTTCTTCGTCGCTGCAGGGTTCTTGACCCAACTTTGTGCAGTGCTTTTGATACTGCAACGCCGCCCGGCGGGTCTCTACAACTTCATGCGCGAAATAGCGCTCCGCTAAAATCTTCCCCGTGTTCCCCGATCAGACTGGCCACCGCCGTCGCCTCGCGGAGCGTCCGCCATCTAGCCATAGCGGCATCAGCAAATCCTCCGCTCAGCAACCAGATGATTTCCTGGGTAATCTGGCAGGATCGCGCGTGAAGCAGGCGGATGGCCGCCATCGAATAGGCGATTGGCTCTGGCTCTGACACGCCATGCGCTATGTTGTTTCCGAATTCGCTGGCAATTGTAACGAGCAATCGAGCTCCTCGAGTCCGGCTCCCCAACGCTCAGCGATCCTGCTCCGGAAGCCGTCCAAGCTGTCCTTCTGTTCCGTCGCGTGCTCTTGCCATCCCCGCTTAAGAGTGGAGAGCAATTGCGTCGAAACTTTCTCTGTGAAGTCGTTTGTCAGAGATGGAATTTGATCCTCAAGATCGCCAAGCCGTCGCGACAGCTCGTCTTCATCACGTCGATCAAATATTATCTCGACCGGCTCGCCGGCTCCCCCATCATCGACCGTCACCGCATCGACGCTGTTTGCTTGAAGGAGTCCGTCGACTAAGCTGGCGAGGTGATTTTCAGCTATATGCACGCCTTGCTCGCGAATCTTCTCCTGGATCAATTTGGCGGCCACTTCACGGGCCATGTCGTGAAGGCTTCGATTGAAAGCTTCTTGTATTGACCCCGAGTGGAGCGGCGGTGCAAACTTCATTTGGCGCGAGTGCATCGCTTAGACATCGTAACTTCCGTCGGGCAATTTCTTGCGTTTCGTCTTAGGAACTGGCTTAACTTTGGTCGTGTCAATTGTCGCCAGCTTTGGCTTGAATGTCTTTAAGGGCTTCCGCTTCGGTCCCGTTTTTGTTGTGGTGGCCACAGGCTGTTTCCCTTTAATGAATATAAGAAGGGAATGTGCCACAACCTAAGCGGGCAGGAAAGCCAAGGGCTGGGGCTCTCACGCCCGCCACTCCGCGGCTCGGCTTTCACTCGAACTTCCGCGCCATGGACGCATGCGTCCAATTCTTGATTTTGACCCAATGCGGGCATCGGCCGCCGCGGTATGGGCGATCGGAGCGCTTCGATACCAAGCCCTCAAAGCCGAACTCGCAGGCCTTCCGGAAGAGGTCCGGGCCGATCTCACCTTGCTCGAAGTCCGAGACAAAGATGCCCCTCCGGCCGGAGCGCGAGGGCCGACAGGCTGGTCACGGGCAATCCGGAAGACTAAGAAGATTGTCGGGAAGAAAACGATTGTTCTCGGTATTGAGGTACTCGCGACCATCGTGTTTTTTGACGGTCACCTTGACCGTCTTGCCCTGCTCAGTGACCTCATAAGCGCTTTTGTCGCGTCTGACGTTTGCAATGGCTGTTTCTTCCGTGTCTTGCCATCCTGAACCACCGACTGCTTGAATGCGCCGATGGCGGTCTTGATGGTTAGGCAGCCTGGCAATGCAGGTAATGCGGCGAGTCATGGCTCACTCCGATTCGTCTCCAGCGGCGGAACGGCATCCAGCAAATCCCCAATCAACCAAGCGAGGATACACAAACTGGGGAGCAGCCTTATGGCCCGACGGGCGTCATTATTATCCGGACCAGCAGGACGGCGCTTAAGACCGCAAGGCCAATACAAATGCGGCCAAGGTTGAATAAGAACGGAAGTGTGATCGTTCGAACATGCCACGCTCCTCTTGTCCTTGACGCGAGCGGGTACCGCTCCTGCATTTGTATCCTAAACTCCATGCCGCGAGTTCTTTCTTTAGGCGTGCAAGCTTGGCGACCCCGGCTTCGGGATCGCGGCCTCTCACCTGGCGCTTTAGCTCTCCCGCGTCGCGACAAGGTCTCGTCTGAGAATGCCGACCCGTTTGTTGAGCGCGTGGCGCAACGCATTGCCCTCACATACCAGCAGACCGCTTGGACATACAATCCATCATGACCCGTTGAATCTGGACTAGTGTCATACTTTCGATCTGGGCAATGCGCTTCTTAACTCCGGCACGCAAGTTGGTAGTCTTTTTAGACATCGAACAGAGTCCTGATGCTCCACTGGACAGCCCGAAAAGCTAACGGCGGTTCACCGTACAGCACCAACATTGGATCAGGCTCCTACCTATTCTAGGGGGCGCCGGCCGCCCGGATCGCGGTCGGCACCCGGCGCATACTCCTCCATTCTTCAAGTCAGAGGGACAAGCAGGACTCGATCGCGCCGGGGCGGGATGACAACCGAAGGACGGCTCACGCCATTTAAGGGGCAATCCGTTGTGCGGGTGAGCCTTGGTGTATGTCGTCCGGCAACGTCGTCGCCAAGGCTCTCACGTCCTCAGCGAATAGGCGTCTCTCCCGCGGGACCCTGGGGGCTTGGGGCAGCTCAAAAATACCGCAACCCCGTAGGATCCCGCATTGCCAAGCCTCCAATAGAGCAGCATGTTTCGTCTGGGATTCATTGGAGGGAGAACCGTAGTGATCTCGCAAGCGGACGTCGGAGCGGTCGGCCAATCATTCAGCCGTGCCGGACGATAGAAGAGCTGAGGCCGTTGCCGCGGAAATGAACGGCGCCGGGTTTAAGAATGTTGCGATCGGGGACACAAGCCGGCCCGCGAAATGAACAGTCGGTGAGCAGTCTTCTCTAGTATGGAATTGCTGCTTGCGAGACAGTGCGCTCTAGCTCTTCTACGGCACGTACAGCGCCCTTGGTTGACGGAAAGAAATGCGTCGGTGAGTGCGTCGATCTCGCCGTTCCAGCCATCGGCCGCGGGCTCGCGCGGCACGCCGCTGACGGTCACCACCTCGGATAGCTTGGGCACCTTGCCCACCGGCGCCGCGGTCAGACTCATCCACTGATAGGACCGATCCCTCGGGATCACCGAGCGCACGGCCGATGAAGGAGCAAAGCTTGCAGCCGTCTGGCGCTCTCCGCTTCTGTTGCCGTCTGCCGACCAGGGTGATCTGGTTGCTCTCGCTGTGGGTACGGTTTCGCTGTGGGGGACGGCCTGGGAGCACGACACGGGATACCGCGCGCAATTCGGGCGCGTGCGAACTGTCGATGATCTGTTGGTAGGTGAGGAGTTCGAGCGCCGCCAGACAGAGTGCGACCTACTCGATCTGGTACGAAACAACTACGGCTTAAAGAAAGGAGTAGCCACATGCTGTTCTTTGTCGATCTCGCCCTCGCGCCTCTGCAGTTCATGGCCTCGTTTTGCGACGAGATGGTGAGGCCGCTGACGCGATCGGTGCGCCCTGCCATCGCGGGCCCGGCCCAGATAATTCCTATCACCCCAGAGCGTCGGGCGCGCCGGAAGCGGAAGATTCTGCGTCGCCTGCAGCTCGGCTATTAAGGAGGCTGCGCTGATGACCGTGGGGATGTCCCGATTGGTGTTGAACTAGGTCGGGCCGACGTTGCCGGAATGAATGTTACGCGGCCCTCGAGACGTGGGCAACGGGCTTGATCGTCATGCGATCGTGGCGAGCTTGAAGGGCCGCACGTAGAACCGACAATTGCTTATGCGCCTTCAATCGTCGAAAGCCCTTGTTGGCCTCGATCATGCCGGCCGCGACCCATCGCAAGGCCATACCGGCATCCCGGCAGCGTTCGGCGTTGCGCGTGACGCGGCGAATGGTGCCCATCATGTTCTCGGCGATGTTGGTCCAGGCGAGCGATCGCCGAAGCTCCTTCGGCCGCTTCAACCGGACGACAGTCAGGATTTCGTCGAGGCCTTCGAGGATGCTGGCCGCTACGCCGGGCCATTGCTGGTCGCGTCGACGCGCGAGATTGCGGATCAATTTTTCAGCCTTGTCGGCGTCATCGAGCTCCCAGGCCTGGCGCAGCACCCGACGGGTGGCCGCATGATGCTCTTTCGGCAGGCGTTCCATGATGTTGCGCGCCTTGTGGATCTGGCAGCGCTGGATCGCAGCGGCCGAACCGAAGGTGCGGCGGATCGCCTTCGACAACGCTTTTGCGCCGTCGGCGATGAACAGTCTTGGCACCGTCGGGTCGAGCGTAAGCGCTGTTTTCAGGCCACAGCTTTGAGGTCGTGACGGCAATAGGCCCACGGCAGCAGGTGATCGATCTCGTTATTCGGATGACCGTTGACGATCCTGGTGAGCGCGTCGGTCAAGTAGGCAAGCGGATCGACATCGTTCAGCTTACAGGTTTCGACCAGGGAGGCGATGATAGCCCAGTGCTCGGCACCACCGTCGGAGCCTGCGAACAGCGCATTTTTCCGGTTGAGCGTGATCGGACGGATCGAGCGCTCTACGGCGTTGTTGTCGAGCTCGATACGGCCATCATCGATAAAGCGCGTCAGGCCCTCCCAGCGTGAGAGCGCATAGCGGATGGCGTCGGCCAGCTTGCCCTTTTGGCTGATCAACGCGAGCTTTGCGCGGAGCCACTGCTCGAAGGCTTCCGCCAGCGGTCGGCTTTTCTGTTGCCGAACGAGACAGCGCTCCTCGGCGCTACGGCCACGGATGTCCTTCTCGATGGCATAGAACTCGGCGATATGCTTGAGCGCCTCGCCCGCAATGGGCGCGGGACCGGGGGCGGCGAGTTCGTAGAAGTTACGCCGCATGTGGGACCAGCTTGCGTCAGGATAAGTCCTGGAAAGGAGGAAGAATGTGACCTGAAACCTTTCAACGTGACCCAGAGGGTTCGACGCCCTCGCGGCAAAGGCGGAGCCCGCCAGCCGGAAGCGAGTCTTGCATGGGTGACGGCAACGTCATTCGTGAAGCGTAGACAGCGGGTACTGAAGCCCTGTGGCAGCCTCGAAATCATGGTCGTGCTGAAGCCTTCGCCGTGTTGGATCCGGGGGCAGCACTGGGAAAGCCGCTATGGTCAGGCTTACCGGTTCGGCCGGGGTCTCAGAGCAGGGCAAAGGTACGGGATGGGCCACCAGGAAACCTGAGAGGTCCCGTTTGTGTCCACATGAATCGGCCGGACAGGAGCACCGGCCTGAACAATGCTCCGGGCCCGATGACCGACTTGGCGAACATCGGGAGCGCAGACGCGAACACGAAACACCAAGGCATGTGGAATCCCGAGGCGAAGACATAAGCTGACGGACATGCGCGGCGGGAAGTCGTAGCGGCTTCGTAGTACCGAGGAAGGCGGGGAACTGGGCTCACCGGGACCCGCTGGAGGGAAGGGAGCCGTCACGCGTTAAGACCCATTGACGAGAAACACGGGAGGGAACCCTGAGTCCCGCAAACCTGTCCACGAAACGACAATGGATAGCCGATCTGGCGAGGCAACATCCCGAGCGGGTGCTGACCGCGCTGCATCACCTGATCGACCGTGAATGGATGCTCGAGGCTTATCGTCTGACGCGCAAGGATGGCGCGCCCGGCGTCGACGGCATGATGGCGACGGACTATGAGGCGAACTTGGAGGTCAATCTTGATGATCTCCTGGCGCGCATCAAATCCGGCCGTTACATCGCGCCGCCGGTGCGACGGCACTACATCCCCAAGGCGGATGGCACGGAACGGCCGCTGGGCATCCCGACACTGGAAGACAAGGTGGCGCAGCGGGCGATTCTCCTGCTGCTAGAGCCGATCTACGAGACGGACTTCTTGCCGTGCTCGTACGGGTTCCGATCGGGACGATCGGCCCATGACGCCCTGCACGCTCTACGTACCGGGTTCATGGAACAAGGGCTGCGCTGGGTGGTGGACGTCGATATCTCGAAATACTTCGACACCATCGACCACGCACACTTGCGCCGATTCCTCGACCAGCGAGTCACGGACGGTGTCGTCCGGAGGATGATTGATAAATGGCTGAAGGCGGGGGTGCTCGAAAAGGGCATCCTGCGCCGCACGACTGTTGGAACGCCCCAAGGCGGCGTGATCTCGCCACTGCTTGCAAACATCTACCTGCATTATGTGCTGGACGAATGGTTCGAGCAGGTGGCGCGACCGCGGCTCAAGGGGCGGTGCCAACTGGTTCGATACGCTGATGATGCGGTGATTGCCTTTGAGGACCACCTGTCCGGCAAGCGATTGCTGAACGTGTTGGCCAAGCGGCTTGATCGGTATGGGCTTCAACTCCATCCGACCAAGACTCGCTTCGTAGACTTCCGGTTCAAACGCCCAGGCGGGCGTCATCCTGCGACGGCGGGGACCACGTTCAACTTCCTTGGCTTCACCCACGTGTGGGGTCTGTCGAGGCAAGGCAAGAATGTCGTCCGTCAGATAACGGCAAAAGACCGTTACGCACGCGCGCTGGCTTCTGTGATGGAATGGTGTCGGCAAAACCTGCACTGTTCGTTCAGGGAGCAGCACGCCCATCTGTCACGGGTAATCCGGGGGCACTGCGCCTACTACGGCATCTCCGGAAACGGCCGACGCATCAGATGGTACCACCACCAAGTCACGCGGATATGGAGGAAATGGCTCGCACGGCGTGGCCGCCACAGCAATCTGCCGTGGACGCGCTTCCGGGCCATGCTCGCGCGATACCCACTGCCAACAGCCAAGATCGTCCACCAATATGCTGCCGTCTCGTGAGCGAAGCTTGCGCGTGAAGAACCGGATGCGGGTAATCCGCTCGTCCGGGTCTGTGAGGGGCGGGGATGGCAACACCCCCGCCTACTCGGCAGAATGCAAGCTGAACGTCGCCACGCTCGGCCAGCTTGCCATAGCCAGCATAGCCATCGACCTGCAGGATCCCCTTGAAGCCTGCCAGATGCGCGATCGGTCGGTCGGCCTTGCGATCGGGGGCATAGACATAAACGACGCTCGGCGGATCGGCACCGCCCCATGGCCGGTCGTCCGCCGCATAGGCCCAGAGCTGGCCGGTCTTGGTACGCCCACGGCCAGGATCGAGCACCGGCATCGTTGTCTCGTCGGCGAACAGCTTTGGCCGTCGCCTGAGCTTGCCGAGGAGGCGCTCATGCAACGGACGCAGGTGGAAGGCTGCTTGTCCCACCCAGTCCGCCAGCGTCGAACGATCGAGCTCAATGCCCTGGCGGGCGTAAATCTGAGCCTGCCGATAGAGCGGCAGGTGATCGGCATATTTGGACACCAGAACCTGGGCGACGGTTGCTTCGGTCGGCAGTCCGCCCTCGATCAACCGGGCCGGGGCCGGCGCCTGCATGACACCGTCCTCGCAAGCGCGGCAGGCGTATTTGGGACGCCGGGTAACGAGGATCCGGAACTGCGCCGGGACCAGGTCCAGCCGCTCGCTTCTATCCTCGCCGATCCGATGTAACTCGCCCTGGCAGCAGGGACAGGTCTTGTCCTCGATGTCGACGACGACTTCGATCCGCGGCAGGTGCGCCGGCAAGGCGCCACGGTTGACGCGGCGCCTACCGGCTTGCACCTCACGGCCTTCAGGTGCGCTGACGTCCTGCGCCGTCTCGCCGTACGCTGCCACCTGCTCGACGTCTTCTAGGCCCAGCAGCATCTGATCTTCAGGCAGCGTCTCTGCCCGCCGGCCAAACCGATGCCGCTGCAATTCCTTGATGATCTGACGCAGCCGTTCGCTCTCGCACCGCTCCGCAAGCAGCATCGCTTTCAGCGTCTCGGGATCGTCAGGCAGGGCGTCGCTCACACCCAATTCAGAGCATATTCGCCGCCAACTGGCGACGCGTCCGACGCTCCTGATTCACTTCGCCGCAGCACCGCCAACAACTATCCCGCTTGTGTTGGCGCCGGCGTCGCCCGTGCTTCATGCACAAGCCGCCAGTCGAGCCCCTCCAGCAGCGCCGACAATTGCGCCGCCGACAGACGCATCACACCGTCCTCGATCTTCGGCCAGCGGAAGATTCCATCCTCCAGCCTCTTGGCGAACAGACACAAACCCGTTCCGTCCCAGAACACCAGCTTGATCCGATCCGCCCGCTTGGCCCTGAACACATAGACAGCTCCCGAGAATGGGTCAGCCCCCATGCTCTCGCGCACCAGGGTAGCAAGCCCCTCCATTCCCTTGCGGAAGTCTACCGGTTTAGTCGCCACCATCACCCGGACCGCACCCGACGGACCGATCACTGGCTCGCCTTCAGCGCCTGGACGATCGACGCAATCATTGTTGGGTCGGCACCACGACCGGCCCGGATCGTGATGCCGTCAACTTCGATCTCGATGATCCCGGAATCCGTCTTGGCCTTGCAGCGCACCGCTTTGCGCTCACGGCCAAGAGCGGGCGCCGGCACTACGGCATCCACCACCGCCGGCACAAACTGTACTTCTTCCACTTCGGAATGACCGCCCGCAGCTTCTCGCAACTGACGGCGCCAGCCAAACAACTGCTGCGGCGACAATCCATGCCGTCGCGCTACCGAACAGACTGAGTCGCCGCTCGCAACGATCTCCGCAACAATCCGCGCCTTGTCCTCGTCGCTCCACTTCCGCCGACGGCCGGCTCCAGTGAAGACCTCAAGCCGCCTCACCGGCTCCGTGATAGCACTATGCACTGTGTCCATTCTAAGCCTAACGGTTCAAACAAACCGCAGACTCGCAGATCGCCCCGTCAACCGGTAGGTGGCCGCTGAACAGCGCTTACGGTCGAGCCCGCGCGAGACCAGGTTGTCCAGCAGGGCCTGAACCGTTGCGGCATTCTGGGTCGCCCCTTCCACCAGCGCCAGCGGATGCTTGTTGCCTTCGCCGTCAACTCCGATCGCGGCGACCAGCACGAGATCGTCGCCGAGATGCAGCCCGTCGATTTGGACCACCAGAAGGTCGAGCGCGGACTGATCGGCAGCCATGAAGTCAGCCAGCCGCGCCGCCGACAGCGCTACGAATCTCCGCGAGGCCGCCGACTTCGAAACCCCCGATCCGGGCGGTGCCGGCACGTCACCTTCGGGCAGCCGGACGGCGCGGCCGAACCGGCGCGTCGACACATTGATCAGCATCAGGTTCATCGCCCAGCGACCGAGCCAATCCTCCTGCGCCGCCGTTTCCCAGCTCGGGATCGTGACCTCGCGGCCATCCACGCCCCGGACCCGCGGGCGCTCGACCTCGATCTTGCCGCCGTGGAAACCGATCCGTCCCCGCGTTCGGCCCCAACGGTGCGCCCGCCGCGCCGCATCGCGACCGTGGCGCGGCCCGCAGGCCGCCGTCACATCCGTCTCCATCATCGTGCCGAGCGCCTCGATCCCTGCCGCAAGGCAGAACCGATCGAAGCTCGCCCGCACTTCTGCAAACGCTTCGTCCAACAGCCCCGGTCGCCGGCGAACCAGCCGGTGTGATATCTCTCGTCATGGCGTTGCTCTCCTTTGTGGAATCAGCACCCCGAGCCTACCGGCTCAAGGTGGGCAACGCCGACCTCTTCAGAAATTCAACAGAACCCGGGAGTACGTCATGAAAGCTGATGCGCGCCTATGAGTGAGAGTCTCATCTGATCAAAGCCGTAGCGGGCAGATCAGGACCGAGTCTTGCGGGCGTCGCGGTAACGCGGCGTCTGAAGTGTAGACAGGGGCCATGTGGGGTGCGGGATTGAGCCACGAAATGCTGAATGTCACGGAGGCCGAGTGTGTTCCCGACCACGAAGGCAGAATGTGCGCCGTCGCTAAGCGAGACGGTGATGCTCCGTCGGGGTCGAAGGCCGGATCACGCATGGAAAGCACGCATCGGAACATGAGAGGCCCGACCGGGTCCGCCGGAATGATCCCCGGTGGGGGATGGCGGCAAGGCAACGCCGGAGCCGCCATCCGAGCTGAGGTCGGGAGTCGGACTGGGTTATATTACCGATGAAGCCGTCGAAGGAAACGAGACGGGCTGAGGGAAGGAGCCAGCTCGAGAGGAGCCCAAACGAGAGGGACAAGGACCGGACACAGAGCCGGGGTGCCTTGCCGCCCAACCTCGCGAGGGTGAACGCAGCGGCCCGCAAGGCCGCCCGTACCCAATTCACGGCTCTGCTGCATCACGTGAATGTCGAAGCGCTCGAACGAGCGTTCCGGCGTCAGAAGCGGCGGGCAAGCGCGGGGGTCGATGGGATCACGGTGACGGATTACGAACAGAACCTAGTGAGCAATCTCGAGGAGCTCTGTCAACGAATCCACACCAACCGATACCGGCCGCAGCCGGTCAGGCGTGTACATATCCCGAAGGCAGATGGTGGACGGCGTCCACTCGGCGTGCCAACGCTGGAAGACAAAATCGTTCAAGGCGCGGTCGCCGAGGTGCTGAGCAGCATCTACGAAGTCGACTTCATGGGGTTCTCCTACGGCTTTCGGCCGGGGCGTAACCCACATCAGGCTCTCTCAGCATTGCATACAGCGATCATGAGCCAGTACGTGAACTGGGTGCTCGATGCCGACATTCGCAACTTCTACGACTCGATTGATCACGAGTGGCTGATGCGGATGGTGGCGCACAGGATTGCCGACCCTCGGATCCTCCGGCTCATTCGGATGTGGCTCGAGGCCGGTACCCTTGAGAGCGGAGAATGGTACGAAACGGACAAGGGGACACCGCAAGGGGCGGGCATCAGCCCGTGCCTCGCCAACATCGTCTTGCACTACGCCCTCGATCTCTGGGTGCATCAATGGCGCCGTCGGCACGCGAGCGGTCGGGTATCGATCGTGAGGTATGCCGATGACTTCGTGATGGGCTTCGAACGGCTGGCGGATGCCCGACGCATGATGGCAGACCTCAAGGAGCGACTGGCGCGCTTCGGCCTGGCACTCCACGAGGACAAGACGCGGCTCATCGAGTTCGGCCGTTTACCGGCCATGGCTCGACGACAACGCGGCGCACGGCGTCTAGATACATTCGCCTTCCTCGGCCTCACCCACTACTCTGGGTGGACCAGGGACGGCAGATTTATCGTAAAACGCAAAACGCAGAGCAAACGCATGACGCGAAAGCTGAAGGCGTTGCGGCAGGAAGCGTGGCAGATCATGCATGCCCCGATGGCGACACAGCATCGCTGGTACTCCAGCGTGCTGCGCGGCCACTACGGCTACTATGGCGTCCCACACAACTGGCGCGCTCTCAACGGATTCCTACAGGAGGTCCGGCGCATCTGGTTCACCTGCCTCAGGCGGCGGAGCCAGAAGAACCGGGACAAGGGCTGGGACTGGTTTGAGACTGTGGAAGCGCGTTTTCCCTTACCCCGGGCACGTGTCGTTCACTCATGGGCGTAGGAGCAAACCGATGCGGGTGACTCTCGAGAAGAGCCGGGTGCGGGAAATCTGCATGCCCGGATCTGTGAGGGCGAAGCCGAATGGCTTAGCTACTCGACCATCCCCGATGACCGTCGCGGAATTGGTTGCCCTCTTGCTCACAAAACCGCAGGATTTGCCGGTTGCCTATAGTCTTTGCTCCGAGCAGTGCCTGCTGAGCGTTGATATGCGATGCATCGTCGGTCTTGTCGGTGACGGTGAGCCCTACGTTGCACTTTGTGCAGGTGGCCGTGAGCGCGTCGTTAGACATTCGTTATGGTTCCGTTGAAAGAGAGGCCGCAAGGCTGCGGCCGCCCGATCAGAGTATACAGAGGCGCACGCGACATCGGCGCGGATATAACAAGGGCCGCTCAAATGGCGACCCTTAGCATTACGAAAATTCGAACTCAAGCTTCGCTTTGGTTTTCGGCTTTGCGTCCGAAACTACAATGCGCACGTTTTCTCCCAGCGCGTTGAGAAGGTTGAATAGACGCTCATATGAAAATCCGTCAAAATTCCCACGCATCAGTCGCGACACATCGGGCTGCGCAATCCCGATCACCTTCGCGGCCTGTGATTGTGTGAGCCCCTTTGATCGAATGATCGCGGCAATGCCGAGCACAAGGTCAGCCTTGGCAAGATGCATTTCTGCATCCGGCACGCCGATGTCGGCGAAAACATTACCGCTGCCTTTTGTGCTTCTTGCCTTGCTCATTTGCTTTCTCCGCGTGTAGCTCGATTGCTGTCTTCAGCCGAGCGCGTATCAGATCCTTATCGCTCTCGGATGTCTTTTTGCCTTTGGTGGATTTCTTTTGAAAGGCGTGGAGTACGTATATGGCGCCTTTCAGCTGAACCGTGTAGACAGCCCGGAACGGGTCTCCATCAAAATTAGACGTGATTTGGAGGACGCTAGCTCCGCCAAAAACCTTTCAGCGGCTTTACATTTTCACCTTTTTCGCCCTTCTGGGCAGCGCGGAGCGCAAAACCGATCTCCTTCTTGCAGGGAAGGGGAAAGGCGGAAAGATCTTCAAGCGACGAGCCGACGAACTCGAGGGATACATCCACCTTGCTTTCGGATGCCTTTATAGCAGATTTACTATTGGCCATGTCAACGGAAATGTTTGGGGTTTGGTTCCCAGGAAAATTTGCGGCGAATCCGGTTGTTTGGCGCGTCAGATACAATCGCAATGGTGGCGCGACCGCAACGGAAGCAGCCAGCCAGGCTTGGGCGGTCGCGAGCTCACGATCCGGCAGCAAGGTGACGACCCGGCGCCTTTCCAGGTTGCAGATGATACTGGCGTATCGGTGATTGCGCCGCCAGGCCCAGTCATCAATGCCTATAACCCTGAGCGGGTCGGACGGCGAACGGCTGCGGCGTCGCACGACACGCAGGAGCGTGTCCTTGCTCGTAGCACGCACTCTCTACAACAAACCCACGCGGCACCAGCCTGGAGCGGTGGAGTGCTTGCGGCATGGCGCTGATTCTTCCCGCAATTAATGCGCCAGAGATCCCTCGAACTGCATCAAAAGTGATGGTGTGGAACGGCCCTTCGAACCGGCATCAAAAGTGCCTAACGTGGTCGCTTCGAGAGGCGCCACAAGGGAAGGACCGTTCCAATGGAGAAGATTATCACAGTAGGTTTGGATTTGGCTAAGTCGATCTTCCAAGTGCACGGGATCGGCAACGACGGGAGAGTATTGGTTCGCCGCATGTTGCGACGATCGCAGGTGCAGCCATTCTTTCGAGCGCTCTCCTCTTGCCTGGTCGGCATGGAGGCTTGTGCGAGTGCACATCATTGGGCGCGCGAAATCGCGGCCCTGGGGCATTCGGTCCGCATGATGCCACCGGCCTATGTGAAGCCTTATGGTGCGCCCCGACGGCGCGCATTACCAGTGGAGGAAGGATCCACCCAGAGAATTGTCGATTGATCTGGTAGCTGACGAGCGGTTTGGACGAGCAATCGGACGGATCGAAGCCTCGTGACAAAGGTCGCTTTTGGCGGCCGAGCAATCCAGCGGGCCGTAACGTGAGTGAAGCCTGAGCACGCCTCGAAAGTTACGATGTGAATGCCGACCCGATCGTATGGCGGGGAAGGCCGCGCTGACAGGGAAGCAATCGACGCATGCACCTGTCCGGTTCACCGGGGTAATGGGCACGGCACGCCGGAAAGGTAGTGCGGGTAATCGGGGGAGACCCGTCTTGGTCGAAGGTCGCGCCTTCAGCATCGAGTAGTCGATGGACCGGACGGGAGTCGGACAGGGTCGTAGTACTGATGAAACCGGGTAATTCCGGCGGAGGAAAGGACCCTGACTTCAGGTGCGCTTTTGAAGATGGCGAGGGAATGGGTCGATTGGCGATGAGCCTACAAACGCCCGATAAGATCAGGAGCCTTCAGAGAAAGCGTTATTGCAAGGCGAAGGCGGAGCCTGCCTTCCGTTTCTATGTGCTGTACGACAAGATCTGCCGCGAGGACATTCTGAGCCATGCCTACAAGCTGGCCCGCGCCAACGCGGGTGCGCCAGGAGTGGACGGAACAACTTTCGAGCAAATCGACGCGTCGGGACTCGAAGCATGGTTGGCCGGCCTGCGCGATGAACTCGTCACGAAGACTTACCGGCCCGATCCGGTGCGGCGGGTGATGATCCCGAAGCCCGGCGGCGGCGAACGTCCACTCGGTATCCCAACAATCCGGGACCGGGTCGTCCAAGCTGCCGCAAAGATCGTGCTGGAACCGATCTTCGAGGCGGATTTTGAGGACGGTGCTTATGGATATCGCCCGCGTCGTAACGCGGTCGATGCAGTCAAGGAAGTGCACCGGCTTGTGTGCCGGGGCTACACGGACGTTGTTGACGCCGATCTGTCGAAATACTTCGACACGATCCCGCATTCGGACCTCCTCAAATCGGTGGCCCGACGCATCGTTGACCGGAATGTGCTGCGGCTGATTAAGTTATGGCTGCGAGTACCGGTCGAGGAGCGGGATAGCGACGGGAAACGGTGCATGAGCGGCGGTAAGAGCAACAAGCGTGGCACGCCACAGGGCGGTGTCATCAGTCCGCTGCTCTCCGTCATCTACATGAACCGGTTCCTGAAGCATTGGCGTCTCAGCGGTCGGCGTGAAGCATTCCATGCCCAGGTTATCTCCTATGCCGACGACTTCGTCATTCTCAGCCGCGGCCACGCGGAGGAAGCATTGACGTGGACGAAAGCGGTGATGACCAAGCTTGGGTTGACGCTCAACGAGACTAAAACCTCGGTGAAGAATGCCCGATTGGAAAGCTTTGACTTCCTTGGGTACACGCTCGGACCCCGCCGCTTCCGCAATGGGGGACGGTGGTATCTTGGCGCGGCTCCGTCCAAGAAAAGCGTGCTGCGGATCAAGAGGAAGGTCAGCGTACTGCTGACGCCGGGCAACAAGGGCGCTTGGCCCGAAGTACAAGCACGACTGAACCGCCTTCTGCGCGGCTGGTCCGCTTACTTCAGCTATGGCTCTCTTGCTACGGCTCATCAGGCCGTTGATCGACACGTCTTCGACCGCGTGCTCGCCTTTCTGCGCAGACGACATAAGACGCCAGGACGTGGCGTCAGACGGTTCTCTGATCGGATCCATGGGAACCCTGGCGTACTTGTGCTGAACCGCGTGCGCAAAGTGTCGCCGACGTGCGCCTTGTGACAAAACCTGTCGGAAAGCCGGATGCGGGAAAACTGCACGTCCGGTTTGATGAGCGGGGAGAGGAAACGGAACGCGCAACAAGCGCATCACCGCGCCTCTCCTCGACTCTACTCAAACGAAATAAGACCGACATGGCTGATGCAGAAGCCATTTGTGAGGCTGTCACCCGTCCGACGATGCGGTTCGTACCGATGAAGACTGCCGAACAACAAGCCGCCGGTATGATTCTGCGGGCGCGAGAGCTGCTGATCAGACAGCGGAGCCAGACTGCCAATGCTCTGCGCGCTCACATGGCCGAGTTGGGTATTATTGCGGGGACGGGCATGGCAAGCATCGCGAAACTTCTGGGATTGCTCCGGGAGGGGGAAGACGACAGGATCCCCGCCACCGCCCGCTTTGCCCTGATCCATTTCGCTGAACAGATTGAGCTACTTACAAACCGCATAGAGAAGCTCGATAGAGAGATTTTGGTTGCCGTCAGAAAGGATCCCGATGCGAGGCGTCTGATGAGCATTCCCGGTGTTGGTCCTCTCATCGCCGCTACCGTTCGGACATCGGTCTTGGATGCTCGTGGCTTTGCCACTGCACGAGATTTTGCGGCTTGGATGGGTCTGACGCCGAGGGCACAATCGAGCGGTAGGAAAGAAAGGCTCGGCGCGATATCGAAGCGGGGAAATCGGCAACTACGGACGCTCTTAATCGTCGGTGCAACTTCTATCATCAAGCTTGCCAAACGAGGCTTGAAAGTCCCGCTCTGGGTTCGGACCATGCTGCAACGCCGGCCGGTCAAGGTCGTATCAGTGGCGTTAGCCAACAAGATTGCGCGCACCATCTGGGCGTTGCTAGTCAAGGGCGGCATCTATCAGGCACCGGCCGCAATGCTGAAATCTTAATCTTAAGAGCTCATCGGCGGAAAAGGAAAGCCGCCGAGGAGGCAGGGTGCAATCTGGATGAACACTGAATGACGACATTCCCGGTAGCAATCAGACCGCCTGACTCACTGCGCTTCGAGCGCGCAAAATTGATTGGGCGATTGCTTCCGCGGACATCATCGTGGCCAGCGGCCAGGTGCCGCGTTCACAGGCCGAACATATGACCGCACCGCCATTCCTTGTTCAATCAGAGAAAGACCTTGCAGCCCGGGCCGTTCCACATATGAGTCAGAGCCAAATTTGAACGCCGAATGAGAGCGAGAAATGCGTCTTCGTGATACTGCTGGTCATGGCGTGGTCTCCGATCCGGCGATCCAACGCCGGATGATTCGAGGTTGATCACCTCGGAGACTACGCCACCTTCAAATCCAGCCAATCCCGCGACGGGGGCCCGGCGCTCGATGAGGCGGGACTGACGACGTTCCAGTTCGTCCTGCAGGATCAGGGAGAAGGTCTCGAGGAATGGCTGGTTTGGCGCCCTGCGCCTGCAGCACGCGCGTCTGCAGCGTGTCGCGGACGCCTGACAGGCACAGCTGTCGCAGGCAATGTTCAGTTTCCGGCATGGTCAGCACCCACAAGACCCACTAGCGAACGGATGGGCGAGCTACAGAATCTACTCACGAAATGATCAGCACGGCCCGTATACAGCCGATCTGTAGAACAATGACGATCCGGCATTGTAAGCTGGTGACAAAAGTCCAACTCGATGGACGATGTACTACGTGGGGGCGGACTGGAACTTCCACAAAATGACTGGCTGAATGACAAGCAGATGGATCGGTTGGGCACGCTTGAGGCAGACGCGAACTGCGGTATCAGCTATTGCTCCATAGAGCCATCATATGGGCGGTCATTTACGGTGTGACACGCAGGCGAACGCTTGTGTTTTCAGTTTTTACTTCCGTATAGCGTTGGAGGCCTGGCGGAGAGCGTCGCAGAAGGTTGTGAACCGCGAGTGCCTTGGGCAGCACAACAAGACAGACCGCACGGGAGAAAGGTTCCGGAATGCTCGTCCTACCCCAAATGGGAGGTGACCCGCGCAAATCAATCGCCCACACTACTCTTAGTCAAAGGGTCCAGAAGCTTTGAGTCAGTGACGGCCACACAGCGGATGCTGCCGGTAGGTCCGCTTTAGAGAAGTACGTTCACGGGTAAGTGCGGGGGCGCTCGATGAGGGAATTTGCGGGATTGATCGCCTTTTGTTTGGTGACCTTAGCTTCAGCATTTGACGGCGCGCAGGCGGAGAATTCGTCGAGTGCGGAGGCTCGCTTGAGAGAGAAGAACATCACGCTGCCGGTTGAGGCCGCTCCGGTCGGTAGCTACGTCAACGCGGTACAAGTTGGAAATCTCTTGTTCATGGCGGGCAGTGTTCCAGGCGGTTTGAAGGGTAAGCTCGGACGGGATCTGACTGTCGAACAAGGTTATGAAGCCGCGCGGCAGGCCGGCTTGATCATGCTGGCAAAAGTGCGCGCGGCGCTGAGCAGCCTCGATCGGGTGAAGCGCGTGGTCAAAGTGGTCGGTATGGTGAACTCGGCCGACGACTTCGGTGACCAAGCCAAGGTGGTCAATGGATATTCCGACCTAATGGTCGAGGTGTTCGGCGAGTCGGTTGGTAAGCATGCTCGCTCCTCGTTGGGCGTGGCGGCGCTTCCGCGCCAAGCCCCGGTCGAAGTCGAAATGATCCTTGAGGTAGAGTAGCTTTGTCGGCGGTCGCGATCTCGTTACACAATGCGCTTGGCTAAAGGAGATGCAGCGCGAGGGTTGAAGATATCCGCTCTGCCGACGTGACGTCTTTGTCGGTTCTTATGGCAGAATAAAGCGCTGACGCACGCATCACGCGCATCAAAGGACCCTGTCGTCGGTTAAGAAGCCGATTTGAGTGGTGTGCGGTGGCTGGTGACTGAGAAGAAGGCAGCCAGGAAGAGGTACCAAAGAGCCCTTAGCCAGGCGAGGATGCGGCGGAAGTTGTAACCGACGGCGGAGAGGATGACGTTGGCGGCATCGCCGGCGCGGCCTTTGAGGTAGCAGCGGCCGAGGTGTCCGTCAGCCTTCAAATGGCCGATCACGGGCTCGATAGCGGAGCGGCGCCGCAGCTGGCGCTTGATAGTGCCGAAGACGCCGCGCTTCTGGCCGGAGATGAAGACGCGGCGCGGGTTCTGTGCGTCATGGCCGCGGTATCCCTTGTCGACAAAGGCGCACTCGATCGCGCAGCCGGTGAGTGTCTCGGTTCGGTCGATGACGTCCCGCAGGGTGTGACCGTCGTAAGGGTTATCGGGCAGCGCCTTGGCGTGCAGCACGAACTGGCCGCCGGGAGCAGGCCGGTTGTTGGTGACGATGGAAGCCTTCACGCCGAACTCGTAAGGCGCGCTGGCCTTGCCCTTGCCGATGCACTCCACCTCGGGGGCATGGAAGGAATACAGCTTCCAGCCGCGCTGGCGCTGCTGCTGCGAGCGAATCTGCGTGGCCCGGCTCAACGGGAGTGCGAACGCCTCTTCGAGCGCATCCTGGCCTTCGATCTTGCGGCGGATGTCGCGGATGATCCGGCCCAGGCGGCTGCGCAGGATGCGCAACTGCCGCTGGTGCCGCTTGAACTGTTTGGCATGGGCGTAGCGTCCCGCCATCATCGCGGTGGCCTTGGCGATCCGAGAATAGGATTGCCGCAGCCGCACTCCGTGCTTCCTCGCTAGGCGGTTGAGCCCCTGGATCGCCGCATGCAGCAGCTTGGCATCGGTCGGAAAGGTGATGGCCTTCGGCTGCACCGTGGTGTCGACCGTGACCCGCTCAAGGTCCTTGCCGCGTAACGCGCCGACGTCGTGCGCCACCCGCAGGCTCTCGGCCAATAGCAGTTCCAGTCTGTCGCCGAGCCGCTTGCGCCAATGGCTCAGGTCCGAGCGCTCGTGCGGGAATGCGTGCTGGAAGAACTCTTCGCCAGTGAAGTACTGGAAATACGGGTCGTGGACCCAGCGTTCGCATACCCCCTCATCGGACAGCCCGTAAATGTGCTTGAGCAACAACAGCCCGATCACGAAGCGGGTCTCAATCCCCGGCCGGCCGTTCTCGCTGTAGAGCGGCGCGATCTCGCCGTCGATCCAGTCCCAATCGATCTTGCCGGTGAGCCGGACCAGCTCGTGCTTCAGATTGATGATCTGGTCGAGCCGCGCCCGGAAAAAATCGTTCGCTCCCGTCGTTTTGTGCTTCTTCGGCCGCATCGTGCCCTCCGATGCGGACAGGGAATCATGCTTCGCCCGTCGAGGGAATCTCGAAAACGAAATTGCAAGCTTCCGATGCACAAAACACCAAAACCTTGCAATCTCAGAACGTCATTCCAGCCAAATTACGATTCCAGATCAGTCGCCTGGAAGCTTCTTAACGGGCGACGACCCTGCGTTTAGCGTGGTCGGGAATCTGTGCAGCAAGCACGAGGCCAATATCATAAGGGCGTACAGGCCTTGCGGTTGGCGGACCAGGAGGTTACCATGAAACAACTCGCTACAATCATTCTAACGACATCAGCTCTGCTGTGTCTCGCTGTTGTTGTACCGATCAGCGATGCGTTCGCCCAACAGACACAGCGTGCATCCTACAAAGTGGGCGCGGAAAATACCAAATACACACAACAGCAGTTTCTCGACGTCGGCGACGTTGCTGGCCATCAGGTGCGATTTTGAAATTCATCGTATCTTTTCGACTAACGCCCCTGTCGTCAATGGATTGAAGATCAAGGAAACGTGGACGCGTTGCGTTTCCGATTACGTCGACAATAATGGCACTGCCAGCATATACCCAGCATATACAATGTCTATGTTGTCGAAAATGGCGACAAGTTCTTTACCCGCGGGACAGTGCTTGCTCATAGCGCCGGGCTGGGAAAGCTTAGCAACACGACTGTCGCCTACATCACGGAAGGTACGGGAACGCTAGCTAGCATTCGGGGAATTGCGCGAACAACCGGCCACGCCGATCCCAAAGTAGGTGTAAATGAGACACAAGTCGAGATCGAATATTCGATCGGCAAGTAGTTGCGGATTTCATTTCTCCGCAGGACTCATCGAAGCGCGTTTGCGTGAGTTTCCAATTCAGCGAATCTCGGAACGTCAGCTCAGGAGCACGAGCACTGTTCGCGCGACAAGGTTTTTTCGTGTGTCTCCAGCCGACCGGAGATCCACGATTGGGTCACGAATTAGGCTTCTCGCCCGCCGTTGTCAAAACGAACTCTGCCGGCCGGCCGCGCGCAGCATCTCGTTCTGGGCGGTGGCGTAAAGCGTCCGCCACGATTCCCTCAGCTCGGGGGTGAAAGAAGGGCCGAATTTGCAATCAAAGCTCCACATCAACGCCTCGCCCATTGCGACGAAGTGCGATGGCTGAACGCCAAGTCTGGCGTGCTTGTGACCTGAAAGCGTGATCAGCGATTGGAACATCGGTCTTTCGTCGAGCGAGGCGACCAGCGCGGTGATCATATCCAGCACCTTCATCCGCTGCTGCTCGATATCGCCGCCGAATATATCTCTTGCATCAGGAGCTAGTTCAACGAACCTGTTGTAGCACAGGTCAGCGAGGTCGCGACGGATCGGCCACATCGCGTCAAACGATAACCTGATAAGGTCGACCTGCTCGGGCGTCATTGGTTCAGACGAGCAGGCTCGTAAAGAATGGTTTTGTGATCTCAGCGACTGACGGCTCCTTTCGTGAGAAGTGACGACGGAGATAAATTGGTGTTTGCAGTTCCAGCAGCGCCAAAGATCCTGAACTTCGTTTGCATTGACGCGCTCATGCCACTCGCGGGTGACTAACCCAGAACCACAGCGAAGGCATTCCTTGTGATGTGGCATTGAGATTGGTGTCATGTAGAACCTCGTTTCGTATGCACAAGCGACGCATACGGTAGAAAGGCGATAAGTTGTAAGCCATCACTTGCGCTTCCTTGAGCAGCTGTGCTGGATCAGATCTCCGTTTCAAGGCTCGTGCCGATAAGCGAGCATACTGTGACCGACAGCATGCTGGAGACCGGTCAAAGAGGGAGCGCCGGAGCGGGTCACAGTGTCTTGAGGTATTCAAGCAACGCCTTTTGTCTTGGTCGCTTAAACTGGTCCCGTACTCGTGTCCGCATCGGCTATTGCCAGAATTGATATTACTACAATCCGTGACGGACAGAGTTTCGCTCAGCGGCTCCTGGGTGGCAGCAAGACCAACGTTTTCAATGTCGTATTTCCGTCCAACGCTAAACTGCGATTTGCGCTCCCCTGATGGCTTGAGCAATTCCGCCAGGGTAGGGACCGAGCCGTTATGAAGATAAGGTGCGGCGGCCCAAATACCCTGCAGAACACGAGCCTCGTAGGCGCCCCACGGAGGGAGCCGACTCCGAGATGCTCTTTCTGCTCCCTGCCGCTTGGCCTTTTTGATTGCTTCGGAGGTGCTGGCAGTATCGAAAGCCGTTAGCAAATCCTGCAGCGTTGGTGGTAGTCGCACCAGCCCCAGAGAATCCGGTGTGTCCGACGATCCCGGGTCTGGCGCCGCTGCCACCCGTGCGTTAGTGGAAGGCGCGGCGCCGGCCAACAGGTGTTCTGCGATCGAACCAATGACCGAGCTCGCAAGAATGTTAAGGACCTCATCGTTCTCCTTGAGTGGGACGGTCGCGAAGGGATGTACGCTCCCTTCAGCACGCCCGTCTTCGCTTTCCAGGCGAGGACGTCGTATTCTCGTGTATCGGTACCAACGTTCTGGACCGTAGTCCTCCATGTTTTGATGAATGGAATGCGTTGCTCTCCGTCTTCAATCCCGTGGCATTCGCGACATCCCCCTTCAGCGGAATCCCTTTCAAAAATAGCCTTGCCTCGTGGGGCTAAAGCAGCGTCAATCTTCCAGGGCCATTTCGGAGGGCCGATTCGCTTCACCAAGTTTTCAAGCTCGCTCAGGCCGTCGAAATTGGCGGAGTTATTGTCGAGGAAATTGATGATCGCGCCCTGACGCTTCGGCTCGAACGTAGCGAATACCCCCAGAACCTCGCCAACTGTCGACGAAGATCCGCAACATCGGCCGCATCCGGCGTTGCGGACCGCAGAACAGCTGCAGCAAACGGAGCGAACGAGCTGTCGCTGGCGATCACGTCGCCGACTGCCTTGTCCAGATCGCCAAGCAGTGCGTAGAAGTCTACAAACCCCGGACCGCCATCCACCCGATACACCTTGCCGTCAACTTCGATCTGGCGCGAGTGACATGCCGAGCAGGTCATTCCGACGACCTGGAAGTCTTGAGGGCCAGAAGCGTGAAAGCCGACGGGAAGGTTGGCCGTGTTTGCAGGATTCCGTAGATACCCGTACCGTGACAAGCCATCCGCGAGGAACGGCTGTCCGTTCGTTTGCTTCAGGGCCTGCATCCAAGATAACGAAATCGAACGCGAACCCTGATCGCGCGAATAGAAATCCGCTCTCGCTGCCGCGGTCCAATCCATGCTGATTCCGCAACGAGCGCGGTACGGTACGATCGATCATCGCACCGGATCTTTGTGTGTAGGGCGTCGACAATTCATCAGCATCAGCCTCATCGCCCAGGGGCCAGTCCTCTTGCGCCGCCATTCCCCAGATCGTACGTGCGGGGACATAGGGACATAGGGGCGGGCGGCGCAAGCGCATCTGCACCTTCGATCGCAACGAATTTTCGTCGCAGGTCGTGTTACGTCGCCCAAGGCCCCGCATCCCCTGACCGATCGGGTTGGATCAACGTAACCGGCATGAGGCCCCCACCTCGCCATCGTGAGGCTCGGCTGCGATACAGCCTGGCATGAGCTGATCGGTGGAGGTGCAACGATGGCAAATACCATGCTTCATGCCAGGCAGGAAGGTGATTCCTATCGTCGGGTCGAGGTGATCACCGGACAGCGGCGGCGATGCACGGGCGAAGAGAAGGCCCGGATCGTAGCGGAGAGCTTCGAGGAGGGGGCGAACATCTCCGAGGTGGCGCGGTGCAATGGCGTTGCCCGCGGGCTGCTCACGGTGTGGCGACACCAAGCTCTCCGGGGTAATCGAGATCGAGATGAAATCCAGCTTCGTGCACCGCGTCCTGAATGCGATCACGTCGTGTACCTGGAGCCGGCTGTTCAGGTCGCCTTCGTCAAGTTCATTGAGCGTATCGTGGAGGGCCGCAAATGACCGAGCGGCTGGCACGTTGATTGCGGAGGCGCAGCGGCTCACTGCGCTGAAGCGCGAGAAAATCGAGTTGGTCGTCGCCGCGACGGCCCGCAGCAGTGAAGCCATCGACCTCGATGCTATCGACCACATGCACGACAACCCAGTGACGGACGACGACTGCGAAGTGATCGCGTTTGATCGCCATCGTCTTGCGCAACGTCTTCCGCTGCGGATGCCGAACCTGGGAGCCGTGATCCTGCCCTTCGTCCCGGATCAGCGTGGGGTCACCTCGATCCAGTACTCGATCCTCTGCGCCGGGATCGCGCTCGCCATCGTCTCCTCGCTCGGCGGCACGCTGGGCGCGGCGTTTCAAAGCATCTCGGCATACCTCGGGGGGGGGGGGAGATGGAGAGCAAAGAGATCATTCGACAGACGGCGACCGAGTTCATTGAGGCGGTTCGTGCCGGCCTCGTTCAATACATCGAAGAGCACATAGGAGCGTCAATTGATGGCCGGTTCTTGGTGAATACGAGGCGACGATATCCGGTGCTCCCGTCCGTGTCGTTTCGGCTTGAGGAGGACAGGGGCATGTCCGTCCCGCCAGAACGCCAAGCGCTACTAGCTGAGGTCTGGACCATTCTCTCAGCCGCCCGCGATCTCGGAGATATCGTTACGCACTTGGTTGCGCGCCGCATTGTGGACACTCACTTGAATGACCGTCAGCCCCGCATCACGTCGGATATCGAAGTGATTATGATGTACTTCCGTTGAGCACATCAAGCTATTGAAGATTTACGGGGCCGGCCACTGCGCCGGCTTTCGTTTTGGTCGATCTCTTCGCTTTCGTTTCTGGTCCGATCACTTGTGCCTTCTCTGTCGGTCCGGACGTACAGCCGCCATGCTGTGCAAGCCGTATTAACGACAGATACGGCCGCGTCTGCGATGAGAATGCTATAGCTTCGAGAAGCTGGGTTGATGTTCATGTGCGCCTCTCCTCATCGGCAGACGAATAGCAGCCTCGAAGGCCGGTATAAATGTGGTCTGTCCATTGCACCAGCCTCCAGCGATCGTGAGCGCTGGCCTAGGAAGTGACTTTCCGTTTTCGAGGCCGTCTGGGCGGCGGCCTAGTCTGTTCGAGCTTCGCGATCGCGGCAAGCACGACAGCTGTTGCGACCGTCCCTTGGGACCACTGTGTGAGTGCCTCAATGGCGTTCTTCAACGCCTCTTCACGGGTCATAGCATGATCTCCACGCCGCGCCGCTAGGCCGATGCTACGGAAAGACGCGCGAGCGGCTGGAGGAGCCGCTCGCGCTAGTTAAGGCTGCGCGGACTTGGCCATCTCATGGGGGGTGTGCGAAAGTATGAGAAGCCAAGTCCAAACGTCTCTCAGCAACTCGCGTGCCAGACAGTCACGATCCAAGAGAGGCGAAAAGCTGCGCAGCCTCTCCACGCGTCATGATCGACACGAAGCGCGGCGCTAGGGCGATCAATGAAAAGCGTGCGGACGGCGGAAGGAGCCGCCCGCACAAGTTGCTGGTGGAGACTTGGCCGTCTCACGAGGGTCATCAATATGCAACCAAGCCATACAGGGCTCAGCAACTCGCGTGCCTGACGGTCACGCTGCAGAGACGCAAAACGGCTTGCTTTCACACCTCGTGCAGACTGACTACCTGCACTGTGGTGGCAGCTTCCGGACGTACATGTCATGAACCGGACGCGACTGAACGAGATCAGACGTGCGCCTTAGTGGCGTCTGGGGCGCGGGATGATTGGATCAACCTCGTCATCGTGTATAGCTATCAGCTCGCCGGGCTCCACGCCGAGCCTTTGCAACTGCTCCTTTTCGATCGGGCAGTTTAGCATTGCGGCCTTTGCGCCGCAGTCTTTCAGGGTCAGCTTCACGGCTTCCGCCAGATCGGTGACTGCAACCGCGTAAGTTACATGCCTGAAGTCTTCGTCGTCGTCGCGGTCTTTCTTGAAGATGGCGACAGTCACTATCCAACCATCCTCCTTGCTGCACCTCGGGAGCAGCCCTCGCCATGTGAGATCGGCTCGGACCGATGATCCTGCAAATTCGGAGCCATCGGGCATGCATGCCGTCAACCGAGCGCGGCTGCACGCAAACAAGAAACATACCTAGACTAGCCTCAACGGCTCGCGGGAGGCAGGTAACGAGGCATCATGCGCATTGCGCACTCATTAAGCTGTGCGTGAAACGCGTCGGCGGTGTCGCTGTTTCCGAAAAATATTCGACGGCGGTCACGGCCAAGAGCTTCGATACAAAATTCGCGCGCTTTGTGGATGGCTCCACGTTCCGCGTCAGTTAGTGCGTTTTGGGCATTCACAGACGAATCGGTCAGGAGGAGGAGCCGCGGCGGCGATCAACGGTCGTTTCATATCGGAGGCTCAACAAAGGCGCAGGCGAGATTGGTCCGGAATACTAATCGAGCCATCCCTCGTTGTCGAATTCGGCCGGTCTTGATTAATCCGTATCATCCCGGGAACCTCTTCCACACGAGCCGGGAGTTGCGATAGGCTCATAGCCTCAAGAGGAGGCGACTGGGAGTGCCGAGCGAGAAGCGGGTCAGTGTTGAAGAGCGGCCGGCAATCCTCCCGCGCCTTCGTTCCATACAGGCGTGACGCAGGGCGCGTTTCCAGCGTCTCCTAGCTGATCCTGACATCGCTCAGAATGATCCGGGGCGGTTCAAGTCCATCAAGGCGGCGCAGCACTACACGGCCGTCGCGATGCGCGCGGAAGCCATCCTGCGCAGGCTGATCGAGAGTTAAAGCGTGTCCGCCCGTTGTCGGCCTCGGCACGATGTGAGAGCTTATTTTGGGGATGAAACCGGGGTGCTTCGCGATCACATCATCATCAGCGAGATGCGAGCATAATCAATGGCCGTGACAAACGAACAGATAAAGTCTGTTGCCGTGCTCGGGACCAAAGGTATTGAGTTGCAGCTATCGCTGGCGGACAAGACAGTGCAGGAAGTTTTCTATCAAATCTGGCCATTCGCTTATTGCTACGGAGTTTTCGAGGCGCTCACCGGTCATTATCGCATGCATACAGTCGAGACATACTTGCTCATCACGGTCGGCTTCGAGGAGTTGTTGAGCGAAAAGGATGGTCGGAAGCAACGTACGCATACGACGAGGACCGCGTGATGGACGCATGCGCGCGGGTACGGCGAGCTCTATGATGGCGTTTGCGTGAAGGTCAGGCGGCCTGCTGATCGGCGGGCTTGTCGGCTTGGCGCAGGAGCTTCCATTCCCAGGGCAGCAATTCGTGCAGACGCGATGCGGGAAGATCGGCGATACGGGCGAGGACGTCGGCGAGCCAGGCTTTCGGATCGACGTCGTTGAGACGACAGGTCGTGATCATCGTCAGCATGATGGCGGCACGGTCGGCACCACGCTGGCTGCCGGCGAAGGTCCAGTTGCGCCTTCCCAAGGCGATGCCTCTCAATGCGCGCTCAGCACAATTGTTGGTCAAGCAGATCCTGCCATCGTCGAGGAAGCGGGCGAAGTCGTCCCAGCGCCTGAGCATGTAATTCATAGGCTTCAGGACCTCGGAGGAGCGAGAGAGGGTTTCGCGCTCACGCAGCAACCAGGCGTGCATGTCCCCGAGGAGCGGCTTGCTCTTTTCCTGGCGCACGGCGCGCCGCTCTTCGGCGCCGCAGCCGTTAATGGCGCGCTCGATCTCGAACAACACATCCAGGCGCCTGACCGCCTCCAGCGCGATCGGAGAGACCGGTTTACCTCTCTTGCCTTCCCGGGCATTCTTCTCGATGTCAGCCAGCTCGAAGAAGCCCCGCCGCGCATGGGCGAAGCAAAACGCCGGCGTAATCGGCAGCACCTTCTTCTGCGGGTCGAACAGCGGCTCGAAGCCGTTGTAGCAATCGGCTTGCAGGATGCCGGCGAAGGCGGCCAGATGCTTCTGCGGATGCTCGCCTCGTCGGTCGCTCGAGGCGTAATAGACCGCCGCCGGCGGCGCAGGCCCGGCAAAGGGCCGGTCATCCCGCACATAAGTCCAGATCCGCCCGGTCGTGCACTTGCCCTTCGCCAGGATACGGATGGTGGTGTCATCGCCATGAAGGCGCTCAGCAGCGAGCACATGGCGTTCGATCAAGTGGAAGAGTGGCATGACGGCGAAGGTCCCGTGGCCGACCTGGTCGGCCAGCGTCGACAGCGGCAAATCGATCCTCTCGGCCTTAAAGCGCGCACTCTGGCGGTTGAGCGGGATATGCATGCCGAACTTGTCGAACAGGATCGTCGCCAGCAATTGTGGGCCGATGAAGCCGCGCGGCGTGGCATGGAACGGCGCAGGCGGCTGGCTGATCTTCTCGCAATCGCGGCAGGTGAACTTCTCGCGCACTGTCTCGATGACCTTGAAGCGACGCGGGATCTCCTCCAGCGTCTTGGTCACATCCTCGCCGACCTTCGCCAGCCGCGATCCGCCGCAGCAGGCGCAGCTCGTCGGAGCGTCAATGACGACGCGCTCGTGTTCGATGTCGTCCGGCCAAGGCTTGCGCACCGGCCGCTTGCGCGTGAAGGGGCGGACGTTCTGCGTCTTCGCCGCTGCGGCCTGCGCCGCAAGCTCATCCTCGCTCGCCGTGGCGACGAGGTCTTCGAGCTCCAGTTCCAACTGCTCGAGCAGCCGCGCCGTGCGCTCGGAGCGCTGCCCGTACAGTTCGCGTTTGAGCTTCTCGATCCGCAGCTCGAGATGCGCGACCAGCGCCTCGTTGTTCGACAGCTCCGCCTGCGCGCTGGCAGCCATCGCCTCAGCTCGCAGCCGCGCCTCACGCTCGGCCTGCAGCGCCGCCAGGGCACTGACAAGGTCCGATGGAAGATCGTCCGGCTTTGATATCACGAAGCCATTGAATCAGATCAAGCAGCAGATTCAAACCTGCAAAACGACTAACCGACCCGCGTCGGACGCTGGGTTTCTTGAGGGTTGCGCCAATCGATCCCGGACAACAGATAGCTCAATTGCGCCGGAGAGATCGTTACCGATTCACCGGCAACCGATGGCCAGATGAACCTTCCTCTCTCGAGTCTTTTGGTAAACAAGCATGCTCCCTGGCCATCGTGCCAGATCATCTTCACAAGATCGCTGCGGCGACCGCGGAAGACGAACAGATGACCGCTGAGCGGGTCTTTGCGCAACACCTCCTGCACTTGGAGTGCCAACGACGGAAAGCCTCTGCGCATATCCGTGTAGCCTGTCGCGAGCCACACTCGCGCGCCTGTCGGAACCGGGATCATCGGCGCACCAGGGCATCGAGAACTCGCCGCAGCGCGTCTCCATCAACGTCACCGTCGACCCGGATGCGGTGTCCGCTACCGAGATCAATCTCGATGATGCCCTGGCTCCTCCGTCGACGCGCCGGCGCCGTCGTCAATGGCGCTTCGGCCACATCCCGCGGCGGCACAGACGGCCCAATCTCGACCGGCACCAACGGCGCTACACTCGTTTCACCGTGCTTGCAAAGCTCTTTGCGCCACCTGAACAGCTGGCTCACATGAAGGCCGGCCATGCGAGCCACCTCGGAAACAGTGGCTCCGGGCTCGAACGATGCTGCAACTAGCCGTTCCTTCTCATCCTGTGACCACCGACGCCGCCGCTCGACCGATGTGATCACCTCTGCCCGCGAAATCGTCATAGCGCTTCTCCTAGGATTACCCCTAGGACCTGCAGCGCTCGCGTCCGTCAAACAAGGCGGCCCTCAATGGAGGGATACGAAGCAACTTGAAAAGGCTACTCAACTTCAGACGAATACGCTTTTCGTGGAAGGTGGAGCGCACGGCTTTGACGACTTCTCACAATGGGTGACGTCAAAAGACTACCGACCTCTATCGCGGATGAACTTCTTTGCTTTCGGCAAACCCACGATGAAATAGGTTGTGACTTTAGCGTTGGGGATGAATTTGGCGGCACGCATGCGGACTTCATCCATCGATCTGTATTTCGGCTCCGCTAGAAGCGCGTCTAGATACTCATCCGCATAGATTTCGTTCTCGATTCTGAACGAGCCAACCGACATCGGTCAATGCCTCGCGGAGGAGCTGCGATACGGTCGTAGATTACCATAGACCAACCTGCGAGACGGTAGGCCGTTTCGAACTCTCCTTTGTCAGCGGCTCGAAGCGTTGCCCGCCCCACAAGAAATCCGGCACTGAGGCTAGAGCGCACGGCCTCCATGCTGTGCATTAAGCATACGCGCCTACCGCGAGAGGACTGCGAGCGCGAATTGAAGTTACCGCTAGCTGCACTGGGCCAGCCGCTCCGCAACAGATGCTTGTAGCCTTGATTAGCCATCCATCGGGCGCGGGCGAGATGCGTCTCATAGGCCCGGCGGGCGCGCTCCGGCTCGTGTGTGGGATCGATGCGCGACACTCCGCGACCTCGTGCCAGTCAGCGCCCTCTGCATCCGCGTCGAGCAGGCGCATATAGGTGACGGCGTGCTCCCGGTCGTAAGGGGGCAGGGTCTGATCGGTCGGGGCCGTAGCGAGTGGCTTTTGCATTTCCGTATTTCTCCCAAGGCCGGCGTAAGGTTGCGTGAGAACTTGGCGCGAATTGCGGCGCTGAGCGTGTCGCGCTCCCGTAGCCCGGAGGGCGACGGGCTCAGGCCCGGGCAGCCGGCGAGTTTTCCGGTTCTTGGTCCACCGTCAAGACAGTTGCGATCGCCGTCACTACTGCCTCGGCAGCGCCGACGATCATACGGCTCGCGATGATGTGATAGATGTCGTTAAGCCAGACCGGCGCCGATTCCGCGATCGCGTCGCTATCAAAGCACTCTTGCGTCCAACGCGCTTGACCAAAACGCCTACGAATGGCGACAGGATCGCGATGATCACCGCCGACCCGGCAAGCACCGTCGGAACCAATATTTGCGCTTCCGGGTTCTGCGCAAGATCTTTCATCATAAACGGCAGGACTTGCGATACAGAACCACTCCAAAAATCGTCATCCATGGGGCAGATGTCAAAATCCATCCCTGCAGCGACCTCGCCTGTCTTGTCATACATTTCCCCCTCTCGTGACATACTTGTTGTGGGCCGAAGTGAGTACGGAGTTTGCGTTCGGTCCACGGACGTGGCCCTGCCACCGCGGAATCGACGTCCGTCCCTTCCCAGCTGACTTCGCCTGCTTCCGATCAGACGGGCGTAGCCAGAAACGCGTAGCCTTCACGAAGAAGGCCCATCGAATGGTCCCGGCCATGCTCCGGTTTGCGCTCTTCCCGGCAAATGGCGTATGCGATGTCGTATACGCGACTGACCCTTTGCTCGCGCCGACGGCAATAGGTCACGAGCGAAGTCTCCAAGTCGTTGTTGCGATCCAGTTCCTGGGCAAGAACCAGTGCATCCTCGATTGCCATACCGCCGCCGGATGTCATTTGCGGCGTCAACGAATGGGCCGCGTCGCCCAATAGCACGACACGGCCACGGTGCCAGGGGGCTGGCATCATCAAGACATCAAATGGGCGGTAACTTATGTGCCTGTCTTCGCCGATCACCTTGGCAGCCGCGACCAGTTCGGGCGCCGTAAAGGGGGCGAGCAGTTTACGGAGATAGTCGCACACCTGATCTTGCGGAATACGAAGCTTTTCGTCCGTGCGTTCCAAGAAGAACAGATAGCACAGTTCCTTCGATAGCGGCAGCGCGCCAACTACCCGGCCCGTCGGAAGGCGATATAGGACGAAGCCATTCATCGCCTCGGTGCGAAAAATCGTATAACGCCATACGCCTTGACCGGCGTAGTGCGGCTTGAACTCTTCGCCGAAGATGCTCTGGCGGATGTTGGAATAGGCACCATCCGCAGCGATCAGCAGGTCGGCGCGGTCCGTCTCGCCGTTCGATAGCTGAACCGTCACCCCTCCATCGTCCTGATCAATTCGGGTGACCGTTGTGTTGAAATCAATCTTCGCGCCGCCCTTCGTCGCAAAGTCTTCCAGGATCTGTCCCAGACGTGGCCGCATGATTCCCAGTGCGCCAGGACGATCGGCGTCCCAAATTCTTGGGGTGGACTGTTCGCTCAGAATCGTTCCTGCGCCATCGCGCACCGACACGATGTCCCAACCAAGGCCACCTTCAAGACACGCATCCACCAATCCCAGTTCGGCGAGTGCCCGCAAGGCGTTCCCCAGCAGCGTAATACCGGTGCCGATCCGGTCACGCTTGTCTCCCATTTCAATGACTCTGGTGGATACGCCGATCTGTTGAAGCGCATGGGCCACCGTCAAGCCGCCAATTCCGCCACCCACGATGAAAACCGTCTTCACCGCGCCCATGTTTCCTCCTCTCCTTGTTGGCATTTTATTATCTTGGCGATCACACTTCGCGGGCGTCAACAACTCGGGTGCCAAAGAGGAGAGGAGCAAGCGACTCGCTTCTTCACAACGCGCCAGCTAACTGCTCGTGGAGCTTCCGGACATGCATGTTTCCAATCCGACGCTGTTGAATGAAAAATCAGACGTTGGCTAATGATGCCGAGGCCGTGAGGTGATTGGATCAATGTCATCGTCGTGAACCACGGCCAGTTCGCCAGCTTCCAAGCCGAGACTTTGCAACATTCCAGCTTCGAGCGGACGGTTAAGCATTGCGCCCTTTGCGACGCTATCTCTCATGGCCAGCTTTGCGGCTTTGCTCGGGTTTGCGACTGCGACCGCGTAAGTTATGTGCCTGTACCCGTCGTCGTCGTCATCGCCGTCTTCCTTGATGGCGACCGTCACTAACCAACCGTCCATCCTGCCGCTCCGTGAGGCATTGGCCTACGAGCTAACGAGCCTCTGCCAGAGCCATCGAACATCCGTGACACGGGGCTAGCCGCGAGGTCGGGGCCGCGTGCGCCAGTCCGTTGATCAGGTCTCTTGCTTTCGAGACGTATCCGGTGACGACCTAGCAGGCTGTTGAAGAACTCAGCCGCGTTCGCAAACGAAGGCTGAATCGTCGCCATTGTGCATGTAGAAGTGACCGACGAGCCTGCCCGCGGTGCCGATCATAGCCCATCGGCGACCGCAGGCGGGGTCATTCTCGTCGTGCCCTTCCCATGAGAACTCCGCGCGGGCCGAACCGTCTCGCGCGCCGTAGCGGACACCGCGCCCGATTGCCGGTAGACCGCGAACTATCGCTCCTTGCCGAGTCATCGTGTTCCCTGATCAAACTTAATGGAGCTGGCGGGGCCAGATCAGCCAATCATGCGTGTCGTCCCATAGGGAACAAATCCCGCCTTTCACCATGCCGAGATCATCCAGTTGCTGTAGACTGAGTTCAGAATTCGCCAAGGCCACCCCGCCGAGACCGGCATCCAATGAGAATCGGGCGGCGCCGACATCCAGTGAAGCCTTGATGGCTTCGGTGGCGTTAGCCACCGCGACCGCATACGTTACGTGCCGAAGTTGGCCGCTTTCTATGTAGCCAATTGAAACCATCCAACCTGCTGCCATGTGTGCAATCCGATATGGAGACTGCCCCAGCTTACTCTGCGCCACTAAGCGCAAAGCGCACCTACCAATAGTGGGAGGTTGGAAGGGCCGGCTCCCTTAGGCTCGCAACCTCAAGAGGAGTGGCAGATTTGACGAGCGAGAAGCGGATCAGCGTCGAACGGCCGGCGATCCTGACGCGTCTCCGTCGAGTGCAGGCGTGGCGCAGGCACGGTTCCAGCGGATGCTAGACTAGCCGATCCCACATCGCCAGAATGATCCCGCGCGACACAAGTCCATCAAAGCCGCGCAGCACTACTTAGCCGTCTCGACGCGCGCCAAAATCATTCTGATGGGGCTGACAGAACGCTAGGCATATGGCTCCGTGGGCCGGACCCGCTTGCGTAGCGATCTCACGTCACGCTCGCGCCGAGAACGGCTCACTCGCGGTCAGAGTAGGGATGCACGTTGCCACCGCAATGCTGTCCGTTCGGGCTTAGAGGCCCCCAGAGGTACTGGCCCGTTCTTTTGAAGCGTCCACATAGGACACTGCCGCTGACTGACATACGCGAAGCGCTCTCCTGATCCGACATGTAATGGTGAGTATTATGTTCTGGACCGATTTTGATGGCGTCGAGTTTTCTTGTAGGCTTAGCGGGGATATCGCTCGTCGCGCTGATCGTCAGCGTAAGTTGGGGTGAGCGTCCTACTTCTCGTGATGAGGACAATTTGGCCTCGGCGTGTAGCCTCTTCTTTTCGGGGGTCCGCGAAGTTGACTCTTCGCTTTGATGATGTGGAACAATTTACCACGGCTTGGTGCTCTTTCCGGGGCGTTGCGACCGTCCTTTTCAAGGTGGGACCATGACGGAGGAACACCGCGATTGGACTCTCATCATCGTACTTCTGAGTATTGCCGGCGCAGTGCTGCTGGTTGAGCTTATGTTCTAGCAGGCTGTTGAAGAACTCAGCCGCGTTCGCAAACGAAGGCTGAATCGTCGCCATTGTGTATGTAGAAGTGACCGACGAGCCTGCCCGCAGTGCCGATCATAGCTCATCCGCGACCGCAGGCGGGGTCATTCTCATCGTGCCCTTCCCATGAGAACTCCGCGCAGGCCGAACCGTCTCGCGCGCCGTAGCGGACATCGAGGAAGCCCTTCAGCGCACCGAAGGCAATTTCACCGTCGGACTTGCCCGTGAAGGTGAGATGCGCCTGTTCGACGAGGTCGAGGAAGTCGCCGTCCCAGTTGGCCATTTCGACGATGTGCCAACGGCCAGCAAAGGCCTTGGCGAAGCCGGGCACCTTGGCCATCAGCCGGCCTCCGCGATCAGCTTTGGCAGCCGCACCAGATTGTAGGCGGCGGCAGCGAAGGTAAAGGCCCATCCGACGCGTTCATGGCCACGGAAGCGGGTCTTCTCTTGCCCGGCGACCGTCTTGATCCAGCCGAATGCCTCCTCGATCCGCTTGCGGATGCGCTGGCTGGCGGCATAGCCGCCGTGCCGGGTCGTTCGCCCGTCGATCGCAGAGCTGCGGCCGCTGGTGTTCTGCGCAACATGCGGCGTCACGTTCATCGAGCGCAGCTCGTTGACGAAGTCTTCTGCGTCGTAGGCTTTGTCGGCGCCAAGCGTGATCGCTGTCGGCCGGTCGGCACGCGGTTCGATCAGGTGCAGCGCGGCCACCCGTTCGGCATGCCCGTCGGCCCGCGTCAGGCAGGCGTCGACCAGCAGGCCGTGGCGGTTCTCCATCAGCCCATGCCCGATGAAGCACAGCTTCGTTTCCTTGTCCTTTCCCTTGCGGTAAAGCCTGGCATCCCGATCGGTGGTCGAAGCATGGGTGTCGTTCGAGCGCTTCTGGCCATGGAAGTCCGCTTCGGCATTGCGCCCGCCGCCTTGCGCCGGCGGCGCGCCAGAGCCTCTTCACGCTCTTCATCGAGGCCCAGGCCTCGATCAGCGTACCATCGACCGAGAAGTGATCGCTCGACAGCAGCTTCTTCACCTTGGGCTGCGCCAGCACCGCCGCGAGGAACTCGGCCGCGATGTCGCCTTCCAGCAACCGGTCGCGGTTTTTCGAGAACACCGAATGGTCCCAGGCTCCGTCGTCGACGCCAATTCCGACGAACCAGCGGAACAGCAGGTCGTATTCCAGCCGTTCGATCAAAAGCCGCTCCGAGCGGATCGAATAAACGCTTGCAACAGCATCGCCCGCAGCAGCTTCTCCGGCGGGATCGACGGCCGCCCAATCGGCGAATAGAGCGCGGCAAACTCGCGCTCCAGCGTCGACAGCGCCTCGTTCACGATCGTCCGGATCGCTCGCAGCGGATGGTCACGCCGCACCCGCGCCTCCAGATCGACGTAGCTGAACAGCTCGTCCGTTCGATTGTCGCCGCCGCGCACGCACCATCTCCGAATCTCGTCAGAGCCAATGAATCACGGTCGCTGGTCGGCGGCGAGCACCTTTTTCAATAGCCTGCTAGACCTTGACGGCTATTCGAACAGGTTTTTACCGGCATAAGGGGCCGTTGGCGTGACGCGGCCCGTTTCATTGTCTCGCCCTAGCCGGAGAGAATTAGGGCATGTGTACATTCCGGCAATCAGCGATGATTTTTCGGAAGCGGAACGGGACGAACGCGTGCGAACGGACTCAATAGCTGGACTGAGACCGAAGAGCGCTTGCTAGTTGCGCTGCACGAGTCCGGGATGGATCACCGGCCCATAGCGCTCCAGTGCGGCGCCAACCTTCGAGGCTATCGAGATCGAGGGAGTCATGGTGTCAATTCGCCCTGATTTCATCGTCGGCGGCGGCGGAGGTGGGACCATGGCGTCGCGGTGCTCGATAGCGTCGGCACGGAGATCGGGCGAGATGTTATTGGCGAGATGCCTCGCTGAGGAGCGGCCCAAGGCATCCAAAGTTCGCCGCTCTCCTTCGTCGATCCAGAATTTTCCCATTCGCCATATGCGACATAATATGCGCTCCGTGTACTGGTGGTTGGCAAAGTCGGTCATTGCGACTGCCGAGCCGTTAACTCAGCCTCAGCTGAGCGCAGCGAGGCTCACGCTTGCTCCTGACAGTGGGCTGGCGGCTCTATGAGCATATCGAGGGTGGCGCGCTTCTCCGGTAAATGCGACGATCGCGGAGATGCTGCTGATCAGATCCGCGCTTCCGCCGCTCTCGGTTCCGGCGCGGTACGATGCATTCGGGGCGCCAAAGATTAGAGGGACCGGAAACGCATTCGTCCCGTCGTTAACGGCCGAGCAGACAGCGTTGAGGCAGTGGTGTTCCCACTCAGCGACGAGTCCTCTTACATTACCGGTTCAGAGATGGTAGTGGATCGTAGTCTCACGATCGGCGTCCCACAGAAATCTGAAGCGCTCGAGACTATTTTCTGATGGGGATCGAATGAATGTCGATTATGTCAGTTGCGACCACGTATCCAACGTACTATGTCGCTCGATCCGACTACGCGCCTTGGATAATGTGGGTTTATCGTGCCAGCCAGTATGGTAGTCGAACTCGCGGGTGGACTGTTCAGCAGTTCGTCCGCGAATCTCTTCGCGTCAGCCTCACTTGGAAAGGTTCTGGTTTCTCGAATGGGGTATCGATTTGGCCCCTTCGACTGGTTGAAGGAAACATACCAAGTGTGTTTTAGCCATATCCTTTTCGTGCTCATCGGCCGATGATGACTTTATGCCTCAACGCATGTGATGCAGCCGGATCGGCACAGTTTTCAGTGACGATCATTAACTAGGGTGGTCATGCCCCATCAGCAGGTCAATTGCGAGCATTGGTAGTTGATCGCTTGCGGCAATTGTCGTCGATGAGGGGCTTGACTATTTGGCAGGCCGTCGGATCGACCCAGCCCAGAAGGGCGGCCAGAAGATCAGGTTACACCGGCAGACCTGACCACGTCCCGCGCCGCTGAAGCCTGGACAGGTTCAGGCCACGCCTGCTGATGTCCTCAAGCTGAAATATGCCCCCCAGGATGCGACGCAGCCGGCGGGAGCGAAGCAATGAGGTATCCGCTGTCTAACGCAGCCCCGATGCTTGGCTCGCTGGCGCCATGCGCGGCCCACGCTCAGAAAAACACGCCCGAGCCGATCCTGCGGGTGACGCTCGATCCGCCCTGCGTCGTGGTGAGACAGGCCGCCACGCAGCGGATCGAGGTGCTGGCGCCGAACTACATGACGGCGCCGCCCAAGCTGCCAGAGTTCCAACCGTCAAATGCCCTGACGCGCCTGCTGCGCAGCCCCAATGAGAGCGAAGAGCGCGACGGCCTCACTTATGGCGGCGTCCGGTTCGAATTCGCGATCCATCCGCAGGAGCCGGGCAGTTATGCGATCTCTGGTCTGACGATCGTCGCCAAATACGCGGTCGATCCGCCGGCCACACGCGAGGCAACGCTCACGCTCCCCCGGATCGCATTTCAGCCCTTCATCCCGCATGTGGCATCCGATCTGCCCTTCCTCGCTGCAGGCAGTCTGTCGATCGCGCTGACCATCAATCGCTCGTCGGATCAGCTCGAGACCGGGAATGCCGTGACGCGAACCGTCACTATCGAGGACCGAGGGCATTCCGACGATGCTGTTGTCGCCGGCGAAATTTGCTGTCCGAGACGGGCTCATGCTCTACCCCGCTCAATCGTCGCTTCAGACGTCGGCGCGCAAAGAATCTACGTGACGCATTTCGATGCGGTGACCTGCATATCGAGGCAAACCCGTCAGCGAGCGGCGCATCGCCGGTTGGTACGTCCGGCGCACGCCGGTCGTGAGGCGTATTGCGCGACGTGTTCGCGCGCGACTGGCTGCAACAGTTCGAACCGGTCGCGCCACGCATGCGATCGAGGCATTGCGGCTCGCTGCCCACGATCCTGTACTCGACGCCGAGATCAGCGTGGTCGAGCGCGCGCTCTTCCGCGGCAGCCGTTCAAAGCGATTCTGGAGAAGGACAGCAGGGCGCTTGCCGCCAGCGGCGAGAAGGGCCTGGTGCAGATTAATGGCGGTGCCGTATGCCGGCATGACCACCGATGCGTTCGCAAGCTCAGTGCGCGGCTGGCTCGGACGGCTCAGTTGCGGTGCCAGTTTGGAGGCTACGACGGCAAGATCCAAAACTGCCTGCCGATCACCAAAGTCTGGAACTACACGGTTCGGCTCTACCGGGCGACGATGGCAATTGCCCGAGGCAAAACCGGCGGACTGAATACGCAAGGAGGTGATGCGAAATGAAAGCGCTCATCTTCGAGGGGCCCGGTAAAAAGTCTCTCGCGCAGCGACCGAAACCGGCCATCCTGGAATCCGGAGACGCCATCGTGCGGATCGTGAAAACCACGATCTGCGGCACTGATCTCCACATCCTCAAGGGCGATGTAACGACCTGTCAGCCCGGCCGAATTCTAGGCCATGAGGGCGTGGGCGTCGTTGACCAGGTTGGCGGTGGCGTGACCGCTTTCAAGGCGGGTGACCGCGTCCTCATCTCCTGCATATCGTCCTGCGGCAAATGCGACTTCTGCCGGAGAGGTATGTATTCGCACTGTCGCACCGGCGGGTGGATCCTCGGCAACAAGATCGACGGCACGCGGGCCGAATATGTCCGGACGCCGCATGCCGACACCAGTCTCCACCATTTGCCTGATGGGGTCGATGAGGGAGCTCTCGTCATGCTCAGCGACATCCTTCCCACCGGATTCGAGTGCGGCGTGCTCAACGGCAAGATCTCGCCCGGCTCCGCCGTCGCCATCGTCGGTGCCGGCCCCGTCGGCTTGGCTACGCTGCTGACCGCACAATTCTACTCGCCTGCCGAGATCATCATGATCGATGTCGATGACAAGCGTCTCGCCATTGCGCGCCAGTTTGGCGCAACACAGACGGTCAACAGCGCCGACGGCAAAGCAGTTGAGAAGGTTCGCGCGCTCACGGGGGGAGAGGGCGTGGATGCTGCCGTTGAGGCCGTCGGTGTACCGGCGACTTTCAAACTCTGTACCGACATCGTCTCGCCGGGCGGCGTCGTGGCAAACGCTGGCGTACACGGCGTCAAGGTCGATCTGCATCTGGAACGGCTCTGGTCCCAGAACATATCGATCACCACGCGGCTGGTGGACACTGTCTCGACGCCCATGCTGCTGAAGACGGTCTTTTCCCACCGCATCGAACCGAAGCTGCTGATTACACACCGCGTCAAGCTCGACGAGATCATGGAGGCCTACGACATGTTCTCGCGTGCGGCAGAGACCGGGGCCTTGAAGGTGATCATCGAGACATAACACAACGAGGAGGGTAGTGGTGTCGGCGGGCGGAAGAAAGAGGTCGACACAGCCCAGGACGAAAGTGTCTGAAGTTGCAACGAACGAAATCGAAGGGCGCGCGTCGCCGCCGCGGCACAGGCGATAACAATTGACGAAAGGAGATGGCCGAGCAGCGCACAAGCCTCAGCATCTTGAGCGTTCAGTTGCTCCAGGCGTCAGGACAGTACAAAGGCGTTTCACGAGACGAGAGCGCTACCGCGGTGCACTCACGGGCGGCGGGCCTAAACCAGGCGCTGAAATACTCGACCGATTTCTCGTAGCTGTTTACCCAAGACGGTGCCTAGCTGAAAAGGCAGCCCTCGGGATCACGGGCATCAAGCAGCAGGCTGACGCGATACGGATCCAAGCCAAGACGCTGGGCGCGGCACCGGTGCGGCCAGTACACGGCCGGCTAGAGCCGGCTTGCCGAGCCCACTGCGGAACAAGCAGACGCTCACGGATCAGGACATCGCTCAGCTCAAGGCTTAGGCCGCGGCGTGGGGCAGGCACGCGGCCGAACAGGCAGGCGTGCGCCAGGACATCAGGTTCGGCTCGGCAACCGCTCCGTTGAACCCTGATGACGTGCAGATCGCCCAGCAGCTCAGCGGGAACCCCGACGTTGCCACCACCCTAGCTTCCGTGGGCCCCCCGACCTCCACACCAATGCGGCGCTGAGTCAGGTTCTGATTTCCAGCGATCTCGTGACCGCTATCACCGACGCGCTCGACGCGTATCTCACCGACGTCCTGACAAGGATCGTCAACGGGCATCCAAACCGCGACATCGACCAGCTACTGCCCTGGGCCTACCGCGCTCAAGCCCTCAAAGCCGTGGCCTGAAAACGACGCATACGCCGCAACGAGTGCGGCCGCTGCTTCCACCCGCGGGCCCCGCTACGTCCAGCGCTATTACGGCTATGACGACGGCTATGTGATGCGCCGGAGCTACGGCTTTCACGGCAGCCCTGGCTACGACGATCGCGGTTATGGTTACTATGGCGTGTTTGCCGTCAGGGCGTGTGAGACAAATTGAAGGATTTTGCGGAGGGAGGATTTCTGGTTCATCGTAGCCACCAGGAGCGAAGATGAAGCAGAAATCCGGACCGGGCAAAGCGCCGGCAGAACAGGTACTAAGGGACATTCGGCGCCAGACCCGCCGGCAGTATTCGGCGGAAGAGAAGATCCGCATCGTGCTGGAAGGACTGCGGGGCGAGGAGAACATCTCCGAGCTCTGCCGGCGTGAGGGCATTGCCGCCTCAATGTATTACGGCTGGTCGAAGGAGTTCCTCGAAGCCGGTAAGCGCCGCCTGGCGGGCGATACGGCGCGTGCGGCGACCTCCGGCGAGGTGACGGATCTCCGTCGTGAGACGGCCGCATTGAAGGAAGTCGTGGCCGACCTCACCCTTGAGAACCGCCTACTCAAAAAAAGCATGAACGGGGATGGGGAGGACGAGGCATGAGATATCCTGCGTCCGAGAAGGCCGAGATCATCCAGTTGGTCGAGCAGTCGCACCTGCCGGCCAAGCGCACGCTGGACAAGCTCGGGATCCCACGCGCCACGTTTTATAGATGGTATGATCGCTATCGTGATGGCGGCGTCGAGGCGCTGGCTGACCACCGGTCTCGACCTGACCGGATATGGAATCGCATCCCCGACGATGTGCGGGGCCAGATCATCGACCTGGCGCTGGAGCTGCCCGAGCTGTCGCCGCGCGAGCTGGCCGTGCGGTTCACCGACGAACGGAAGTATTTTGTCTCCGAGGCATCGGTCTATCGGCTGCTGAAGGCGCATGACCTCATCACCAGCCCCGCCTATGTGGTGATCAAGGCGGCGAACGAGTTCAAGGACAAGACCACCGCCATCAACCAGCTCTGGCAGACCGACTTTACCTACCTCAAGATCACCGGCTGGGGCTGGTACTACCTGTCGACCGTGCTCGATGACTTCTCGCGTTACATCGTCGCCTGGAGGCTTGGTCCCACGATGTGTGCCTCCGACGTCACGGCCACACTCGACCAGGCACTCGCGGCCTCCGGCCTTGACCACATCACCGTCGCGCACCGGCCGAGGCTTCTCAGCGACAATGGTTCGAGTTACGTCGCGGACGATCTGGCCAGGTGGCTCGAACACAAGGGCATGCAGCACGTGCGCGGCGCTCCGTATCATCCCCAAACCCAGGGAAAGATCGAGCGCTGGCATCAGACCCTGAAGAACCGCATTCTGCTCGAGAACTATTATCTACCTCACCACCTCGAACGGCAGATCGGCGCCTTCGTCGAGCATTACAACCACGTCCGCTATCATGAGAGCATCAAAAACCTGACCCCGGCTGACGTCTACTTCGGCAGAGCCGAGACCATCCTAACCGAACGACAGCGCATCAAGCGTGAGACCATCGCAAACCGCCGCTTGCAGCACCAACTGCAGGCCGCTTAAACTCCAACAACAGATGAGCCAGAGCCTCCCTTCTCGAAAAGCCTGATTAGTCGCAAATTATCTGACGACGGACACTCTGTTGCGACGCGCATATAGTTTCGCGCAGTCTGATCCGTCATCCCAACTCAGATTAAATCCACGGCAAGAAATTGCAATGGCCAAGCACCATCTTCTCTAGCAACTCGCGGCCGACCTGGATAATAGACGCGGCCGCGAGTTGTGTGCGACCCGGGATGCGCTCTGTTGCCGCGCGAGCAGACGCCTAGTTCCGCGAGATTGGATGCTCACTCCGGCAGTGACGCGCCAAAGCAGGCGAGGCCAAGAATTAGCAGTGCGCCAGCGCATGCCTCCAAGACCTTCGATCGATGCCGACGTGCGTACAAGGCCAGGGCGGATCCCGAGATCATACTCAGGATGCCAAATTCCCCAATCATTCTCGATCCAAATTGCTGAACTTGAAAGTTGGCTTTGGACGAAAAGAAGAGCCTGGACGAACCCATCCAGTCGTCGCTTGAAATAGAAATATCTTCGGACGCCCATAGCCGGCGCGCAAGTGGCGAGTTTTCATGTCTGCCCTTGAACCTTATCGCCGCACCGGCCGACTTAGGTGTCTGGCCCAGGTTGCGACCTTAGGCTGACGACTCTCAGCCGTTGAATCCGTTCGTCATTTTGAGGCCTTGTCGGTAGACGCGAATCTTGATCAGACGATTTAAACGATTTGCATGCGGGATGTCTGGATCCTGCGGACCGGAAGGTAGTATTGGGGCTCCAGAAGGAACGATCGCTCGCGCGCAGTGAGCAACGACTGGACCTTTTTGGTCCATCCAGAAATCATCAGGTGATTGGCGGACGCCGCGCTCGGCGATCTTCTGCTGTTCCTTCATTAGCGCGAGCAATTCTACGTAGTTCTTTGCCCTGGCGGGATTTGGTGGGATCGCGTCAAGCATCCCGTCGTATAGTTCTTCACTCACACTGCCCTCCTTTTGAGCTTACAAAAAGAAGCAACTCTAACCGACGGCATCCAAGAGCGAACCTACCTGATTTGGCTTTTTGATTCTGGTAAGCGTGCCGGTAGCGCTGTGCGCTGTCTTGCAACGTCCCCCGTCATTTTAGACAGTAGATCCCGGCCTGATGTTGGCGCATGACCGCGGGGACAGGACGAGGGTGTTTAGTCCCGGCATTTGCTGGAGCGGGTTGAGTCTGGATCGTTCTGGCTGGGAAGTCCAGCATTTGCAGATGTGTTCGTAAGGTGTGAGGCCCTTCAGGGTCTTCAAGCGCCGGGCGTAGTTGTAGGCGGTGATGAATTCGGCAAGGTGAGCTTCGAGCTGATCGTGTCGATCGTTATGGTACCGTTGGACGGTCGCTTCCTTGATCGTGCGGTTCATGCGCTCGACCTGGCCATTGGTCCGGGGATGCTTGATCTTGGTCAGCCGATGTTCGATCCTTGGCATCGCATATCGAACATATGCGTCACGTATCTTGCCGCCGGGCCGTCCGCATAGCGCGGCGGGAAAGTGAACTGGATCCCATTGTCGGTGAGAACCGTGTGGATCTTGTAGGGGACAGCCGCGATCAGAGCTTCGAGGAAGGCCGAGGCTGAGGTCCTTCCCGTCTTCTTGACCAGTTGCACGAAGGCGAACTTGCTGGTGCGATCGATTGCGACGTAGAGGTAGAGCTTGCCTTCGGCAGTCTGGAGTTCAGCGATGTCGATGTGGAAATAGCCGATCGGATAAGCCTTGAACTTTTTCTTCGAAGGCTTACCGCCTTCAACCTCCGGCAATCGGCTGATGCCGTGGCGCTGAAGGCAGCGCTGCAGGGACGACCGCGTCAGATGCGGGATGGTCGGCTGCAGGGCATAGAGGCAATCGTCGAGCGGCAGTAGCGTATGCCGCCGGAAGGCGACGACGATCGCCTCCTCCTCGATGGAAAGGATTGTCGACTTGGCTTCCCGGAGCCTGTCGAACGATCGGCGACGGTCTCGCGCTGCTTCCACTTCGCGACGGTCTTCTGGTTGATCCCGTAGCGCCTGGAGTGGGCGAGGGTGATATCGAACTCGAGGCGCGGCTCCCCAAAATTGGGCGCTTCTGCAACTTTCTGGCGTAAAGCGCATCGATCAGAACGCCGCGTTTCGTTCATCTGAAATCTGCCGCGCTCTCAATGTAGATCACACACTTGAGGTAGTGTGCCTTGAGCAGCTCGGTGGAGTTCAGCGTGATGTGGGTGCGGTCTTCAACGTGAGACGCCAGCATTCGCCGCAGAGAATTGACGGAATACTGCTCGACGTGGTCGATCTCTTTTTCTCCGAGGCGCCACGCAACATAGCGGTCCTGTAAAGAGCGCGGCATAAGTCCGACTCCTCGGACGTTGAAGTGGGGCTCAGGTTGGAACGTCCAGCGATACGGTACCGTCAAATAGATCGCCGAAGGAAAGCTCCGCAGCTTGCGTACATTTGCGAAGAATTCAGGAAGGCGTTTGATGTGCTCGAGTACGCCCTCCATCGAAATAAATCCGACATTGTGGTCATCGAGCTCGATCGGCCAACCGTCACAAACGTCGCCACAAACTAGCCTCGCCCCCTCGACGCCTTGTTCGGCAAGTAGCCGCTTTGCCATTACGAGATAATGCGGGGCAAGATCGATCCCGATCACATTTTGTCCAAAAGAACTCTTGGAGGAGGCCGCCATGCCAAAGCCCATGCCGCAACCGACATCGATGTGCACCTTGTCGCGGGGCGGAAACGGCTTGCCGATCTTACCGAGGATTGCAGAGGTCTCAGCGATGCACTCATTGACGGCGCCGATGCGACGCGCAAACACGAGTCCTCGTCCGTGTGGCATTTTCCGACCGACCTCGTCGTCCCTGAGGTCAAAGAACCGATTGATCATGTCGATGAAGCCGCCATCGTGTTCCTCCAGTATCCGTGCAACGTCAATGGCATGAGCCAGCGGATAAACCGGGTCCGGCGTTATCTTGCTCTCAATTTGCTCAACGCGTAGGGGGATAACCTCGTCCCGATCGATGTGACCGACTTTCTCTTGGAAATTCAATTTCACTCTCTTGTCTTCAGATATCTAGAAAGATATTCCGGCAACTGTTGAGAAGCGTAGCGGTCAGAGTAGGCAGTTCTATCAGCGGTATGAATTCGGTACGATCAAAGATCGCGAAAATGGCTGATGTGCTCTCGGGGTGTCAAACGGCAAGCCGTACGATTGGAATGCATCTGACTAGACCCACGAAGGCAGCCGAGATGATCACCGTGAGAACGAAGGTGATTGGTATATCCAGAATAGGCCGCAGTAGTGCAGGCGCGAAGCGCCCCCACTGCCATCGCAGAGTTTCGAGCACTATCGGATGAACAAGATAGATCCCGAGCGTCAATGGCACGAAAGCGGTGAGCCATCGGGTGAAGCTCACGGGTACTCTCAGGCTGTTAAAAAGGCAGAAAACCGCCGGCGCCATGATCAGGACGGTCGGACTAGAGTAGCTGTAGAAATACAGCCCCCACCGACTGTTGACGCCGCGCTTGGATACGACGACGAAGGTGAGTGCCGCGGTTATCAGGACCGCGCAAGCGAACAGCGCCGCGGTTGGGCCGGGCCGCACGCGGGCATCGAGCAACAGCGCACCTAGAGCGAAGTAGCCAAGATACGGCACGAAGAAGGTCAGCGCGTTAGAGTTAAGACCCTGGGCGGTCAACGTGATTGACGCGAAGGCGAGCGCCAATCCCGACATGACGAGGCTCTGCGATCGGGGCAAAATGCTGATGGCGGCGGCAATTGGCGGTGCGAAGACATAGAAACCGCCGATCAGGAAAAGGAAATACAGATGATAATAGGGGGGGCGGAAAAGACCTCCTTCGCGACCGACAGAGCGGTGAAATGCTCGTCGTAATAAGCTGACCTCCACCACAGATAGGCGGCGGTCCAAACGACGATGGGCACCACAGTGGTGCGCGCGCGGCGGAACATGAATGCGAGAGGTTGCTCGATTGGTTTGGACGCGATCAAGGCACCGCTGATCATCACGAAGACTGATACACACCAGCGCGTCGACGAGTTGACGAGGTTCGCGAAGTTCCAAGAAAGCTGGCCGACCTCTCCATAAATATAGATGGTCCGCGCTGGTGTGCAGCAGGACGACTGCCAAGCAGGCGCCGACTCGCAACAGGGCGAGATTTGAGTTTCGGTTGAGAGCGATAGTCGACGGGCGCTTAGTGCCATTCTTGGCAAACGATCTGCCGTTTTTGCGCGACGTAGCAGAAGAGCACGGCTTCGGTGTCGTCACCAATCTAGACAAGCCGGAGGCCGTTGCCGCTGCCATAACGACGGCTCTTGCCGATTCCGGACATTATGCTGAACTCAAGTGTGCGGCTGTTGAAGCTGGCTTGCGCATCAACTGGGAACTCGAGGGGAAGAAGTTGCTGGATATTTATGCGCGCCTCATGAAGCCGGCGAAACAACGCTGTGCGGCATGACTGGATTTCGTGCGTTAAGTTTCCTGTCTGCGCCGGAGCGGAGGTTCGGTGCGTGATCCAAAAAGCCAAAGGCACCTAGGGAGCCGTAGAGCGAACGGACGTTGCTCTACGGGGCGCGAAAAAGGATGCTAGTTGCGCCAGTTCGGCTCATTTGGGGTAATCGTTGGATGGTGCTTGCAACCTTCCTGCACGACTTGCGCCAACGCCATGGAGCGAGCTTTTTTGGATTAGCCTGGACGGTCCTGTTTCCCGTGATCTTTTTGGGACTCTACAGCCTAGTGTTCAGTCTTATCCTGCAGGTGCGGATTCCGGGCAAGAGTTCGTTCGACTATACTCTTATCATCTTTTCGGGGCTCATCCCGTTTCTTGGATTCAGTGAGGCTCTGTCCGCCGGCGTAAGCAGCCTCGCTGATAATCGGTCATTGCTTAAGGGAACGATCTTTCCGGTGGAACTCATTGCCGTAAAGTCGGTGCTGGTTTCTTCTGTCACGATGTTGGTAGGTCTCGCACTACTACTAGCCATCCTTGTTGTGCGCGGAGAGATGCAGGTTACGCAGCTTGCGTTACCGCTGGTTCATTTTACGCAGTTTATTTTGTCGTCGGTTAAGAAGCCGATTTGAGTGGTGTGCGGTGGCTGGTGACTGAGAAGAAGGCAGCCAGGAAGAGGTACCAAAGAGCCCTTAGCCAGGCGAGGATGCGGCGGAAGTTGTAACCGACGGCGGAGAGGATGACGTTGGCGGTATCGCCGGCGCGGCCTTTGAGGTAGCAGCGGCCGAGGTGTCCGTCAGCCTTCAAATGGCCGATCACGGGCTCGATAGCGGAGCGGCGCCGCAGCTGGCGCTTGATAGTGCCGAAGACGCCGCGCTTCTGGCCGGAGATGAAGACGCGGCGCGGGTTCTGTGCGTCATGGCCGCGGTATCCCTTGTCGACAAAGGCGCACTCGATCGCGCAGCCGGTGAGTGTCTCGGTTCGGTCGATGACGTCCCGCAGGGTGTGACCGTCGTAAGGGTTATCGGGCAGCGCCTTGGCGTGCAGCACGAACTGGCCGCCGGGAGCAGGCCGGTTGTTGGTGACGATGGAAGCCTTCACGCCGAACTCGTAAGGCGCGCTGGCCTTGCCCTTGCCGATGCACTCCACCTCGGGGGCATGGAAGGAATACAGCTTCCAGCCGCGCTGGCGCTGCTGCTGCGAGCGAATCTGCGTGGCCCGGCTCAACGGGAGTGCGAACGCCTCTTCGAGCGCATCCTGGCCTTCGATCTTGCGGCGGATGTCGCGGATGATCCGGCCCAGGCGGCTGCGCAGGATGCGCAACTGCCGCTGGTGCCGCTTGAACTGTTTGGCATGGGCGTAGCGTCCCGCCATCATCGCGGTGGCCTTGGCGATCCGAGAATAGGATTGCCGCAGCCGCACTCCGTGCTTCCTCGCTAGGCGGTTGAGCCCCTGGATCGCCGCATGCAGCAGCTTGGCATCGGTCGGAAAGGTGATGGCCTTCGGCTGCACCGTGGTGTCGACCGTGACCCGCTCAAGGTCCTTGCCGCGTAACGCGCCGACGTCGTGCGCCACCCGCAGGCTCTCGGCCAATAGCAGTTCCAGTCTGTCGCCGAGCCGCTTGCGCCAATGGCTCAGGTCCGAGCGCTCGTGCGGGAATGCGTGCTGGAAGAACTCTTCGCCAGTGAAGTACTGGAAATACGGGTCGTGGACCCAGCGTTCGCATACCCCCTCATCGGACAGCCCGTAAATGTGCTTGAGCAACAACAGCCCGATCACGAAGCGGGTCTCAATCCCCGGCCGGCCGTTCTCGCTGTAGAGCGGCGCGATCTCGCCGTCGATCCAGTCCCAATCGATCTTGCCGGTGAGCCGGACCAGCTCGTGCTTCAGATTGATGATCTGGTCGAGCCGCGCCCGGAAAAAATCGTTCGCTCCCGTCGTTTTGTGCTTCTTCGGCCGCATCGTGCCCTCCGATGCGGACAGGGAATCATGCTTCGCCCGTCGAGGGAATCTCGAAAACGAAATTGCAAGCTTCCGATGCACAAAACACCAAAACCTTGCAATCTCAGAACGTCATTCCAGCCAAATTACGATTCCAGATCAGTCGCCTGGAAGCTTCTTAACGGGCGACTATTTTCACGGTCGGACTCATTTGGGTCCTCTCCATTTTCAACATCTTCTTCCGTGATATTGCCAATCTAGTATCGCCGCTTCTCTTGTTCCTTATGCTGGTTTCGCCGATCGGCTATACGGACGACATGATCCCGTCGCGCATGATGCCGATCATGGTCGTCAATCCACTGTATTATATGATCTCGATTTACCGCGATCTTATTCACTTTGACCGCATTCCTGTGGGGAGGCTCGCGGCCTTCGGTGCCGTATCGCTAGCGCTCTTCACCCTCGGCTTCCATCTGCTTCAGCGCTTGAAAACCCTGGCTGCCGATCATGTCTGATCTCGCTATCGAACTTCACTCGGTGAGCAAGCGCTATCGGCTATTTCGCTCGAAGGGGTGGCGGATGGCCGACGCGCTGGGCCTGCCAACACCCAAGGATGCCCCGTGGGATTTCTGGGCACTTCGAAATGTGAACCTTTCTTTGAAGCGCGGCGAGCGCGTTGGTCTCATCGGCCGCAACGGCGCGGGGAAGAGCACGCTGCTTAAGCTGATCGCTGGTCTGATCCGGCCGAGCAACGGGTCACTTCGGGTCTCTGGGCGCGTGACGGCGCTCATGGAGATGGGAACCGGATTCCATCCCGATCTCACTGGCGCTCAAAACCTGCGTGCGTCGCTCGCCTATTTGGGCGTCACCGGTAGAGCTGCGGACAAGAAGGCTGATGAGATTACTGAGTTCGCGGAACTCGGTGATTTTATCCATCACCCCTTCCGTATCTATTCGGCTGGCATGCAAGCCCGTCTCACCTTTGCAGTCGCCACAAGTGTCGACCCCGATATCCTCATCGTGGACGAAATTCTCGGTGTGGGAGACGCGTATTTCTCCATCAAAGCCGCGGCCCGAATGAAGGACCTCACACGGAATGGTGCTACGCTGCTGTTGGTTTCACATGACCGCGCCTCCGTACAAATGATGTGTAGTCGGGCCGCCTGGATTGATCGGGGCCGAGTAGCGGCCGAACGCGACACGCTAACTCTCTGTAAGTCCTACATGTCAGCAATTCGACTGCGGGAAGATGCCCGGCTCAAGGTGGCCGAGACGGGCACTAGCCTTTAGCGCCAGTTCGAATTCGGGAAGTCATTTTGTGACGGGTAGATTTGTCACCGGTGCGCCGTCTGCCCCGAAAGCACGCCATCGTGTTCGTTCGATCCGACTATTGATAGATGATAAGGAGCAGGCGTCTCTGCGCGTTGGCGACGCTCGCGACAATGACTCGACGGAAGTCGTTTGGCTGACTGACGCGCCGGGCTATACCAACTGGTCCGCGCCCCAGGTAGGACCGGACAATACGGTTTGGCGGGAATTTCGTGACGAGAATGGACGCTACTTGCACGCCCCTTTCACCATTCGGATTCCCTCTGACCTGATTGCATCCGGGATTGTGGAGATCGAGCATGCGGCCGTTGCCGGTGAGGATGTGCGGGTTGAGTTCACGACTGACGAAGCCTATTCGCTGGCTGCCACATTATCTCCATCACCTGACGGCGCGTGGGGAACTGAGCGTCTGCGTTTGCCAGCAAAGTTGTCGTCGTCCACCGACTCAGCGCGGGAGCAATCGACAACGGAGAACGTGGACCATGTTGTGGATGGCGACTCTTACGGAGCGGGCGAAGCTCAAATCACGGCGGTACGTTTCTTTTCGCCTGACGATGAGCGGAGCGAAGAGCGTCGAACGTTTATATGCGGCGAGGCAGCCGCGGCCGAGATAGAGTGGGAGGCATCGAGTACTATCGATCATTGTCGACTGGTCCTCGCTGTCTACCGTTTGGATGGCCGCTGCGCAGCACAGGTCGTTAGTCCGGCTTCCACGCGGACGGCAGGTCGGCACCGTGATCGCGTTTCGCTGATGCCAATTCGGCTTGGACCGATGGAATACATCGTATCCGTAGGCGTTTTTAGAGATCTTCACGACGAGCATCATCATGGTGGGGATCCTCTACATGTGCTCGATCGGCGCTTTCGTCTCAAGGTCATGAGTCCCCCAAATAGGGGCCTTGAAACCGGCGATTTTCTGCACGATGCAACGTGGCTGTCCTACAGTTAGAGTAGTGCGGAATATGGTAGAGGCCGATTCGTCAAGTTACTATCAGCAGGAAGCGCTTTGGCGCCAGGATATTGATGCTTCTACAAGAGAAGTGCGCGATGCTGTCCTAGCCATGATCCCTCAAGATGCTCGCAGCATTTTGGACGTCGGATGTGGAAACGGAGCTATTACTAATCATCTACCTGCGGATCGCCATGTCGAAGGCTGTGACATCTCGCCGGCAGCATTAGCCCATGTCCGCTATTCTTCGAGGGTTGCCGAGATCACCGCGCTACCGTTTTCCGACGGCGCATTCGACCTGGTGCTAGCCACGGATGTGTTGGAGCACATCGCTGAAAGCGAGTATCGGAAGGCGCTCGATGAGCTCTATCGCGTATCGACACGGTGGCTGCTTATTGCTGTCCCGTACAATGAGACTCGCGACGCCGCGACGGTCGACTGCGGCTCCTGTGCCCGTGGTTTCCATATGCATTGGCACCAGCGGTCGTATTCTGCGGAGATATTGGCGCGGCTTTGGGAAGGAAGGGCTGCTGCGGTCAACCGCGCCTTTTGCGGCGCGCGCTGGCGATGGAGTTCATCACTTGTTGTTCAGCTGCTGCATCTCTTTAACGGTCGCCATTACGATTTCGAGCACGCTCAGTGCCCATGCTGTGGCTCGCCCTATCAGCCAAAGCAGGCACAGTTGTCGGCCGCATTTGAGCACCGAATAGAAGCCTTGCATTATACGCTCGCTCTGACGGGACGAATCCCCTGGCCGCAGCGCTCGGAGATAGTCATGCTTTTCGACAAGACGACTGTGGCGGCAAGGCCGGATGTGTTGACTGAAGATAAGCAGAGTCCTCCGATAGCCCTGCCGCCACAGATTGAGCGTGACGATCTCCCGATGCTTGTCGATCCTAGTAGCTATGAGCGGGCGCCTTACCTGGTCCCGGGTCTGGCAAATACGACGGCAATCTTTCTCCCGCGTTTGCCTATGCGCGTTCGCGCGACGCCCAATTTGCCCTTGGTTATGTACGATCCCCTCGTCCAGCAGGACGTATCGCTCCAGTCGGAATCTGAAGGTTGGTGCAGCGTCCCCGCCGTATCCGCTTCTCGCTTTGGTTATCTTCTGCGCATCGTTGAATCCTCTGGGCCGATGATCTCTATTTCGTTGGAGGGCGAGGTCGATCCCTTGCTGGCTGAATCTTCTGTGCGCTCTGGCGCTTCTGCTCTGGAGCGTCACGTTGGCGAGTTATCGAAGCTCAATGAAGAACTTGAAGACAAGCGTGCCGCCGGAGAAGAACGGATCGAGGCGCTCCTCCGTCTTTGTTCGGAGCTCGAGGCTGGCCGAGCTCAGGCAGAGAAACGGATAGAGGAGTTGTTGAAGGTCGCGGACGAGCTTGAAGCGAAACGCATCGTTAGCGCAGGCCAGATCGAAGGGCGCCTGAGGCATTGCGCGGAGCAGCAGGAGAGCGGAGCTGAGTCAGAGAGCCGGATACAAGAGCTGTTGAAGTTCAACGAAGAACTCGAAGCAAAGCGCTCGGCTAGCGAGGATCGGATCGAAGCACTTCTTCATCTCTGCTCGGAACTTGAGGTTGGTCGAGCTCAGTCAGAGCATCGGATTCAGGAGCTTTTAGGACTTGCCGAGGAGCTTGAGGGTAAGCGTGCGGCAGCTGAAGAGAGAATTCGCCGTTTGCTGGAGAAAGAAGCTCCAGATACTAAAGCCCCATGACTTAGCCAGCGATGTGCCGAGATTAGTTTGTCGCCAAATGGGGCATCCTCCGGAGAGCCTGGATGCTTTGTGACGTTTGACCATAGTGTCGTTTCGAGGTGCGACAAAATTACTATCCACGCGAATTTGCACTGCTGGCCGCATTCGCTACCGGCGATGTTCGGGATCTAATCGTGCAACGCTGCTGCTGGCGGTTCCGCGAAGCCTCTCGCCTGGCTGGAACGAAGAGCCTCAGCTAATTAACATTGCTCCGACGAATCCATGAACGCACGACGTCACAGTATTGCCCGGACACACCAGAGAACACCATCACCGTTATCAGCCGCCTTCTTCGCGGCTGGTGCGGTTACTTCGACCAAGCCCTTTCATGAAGACGTATGACTTCATCGGGTGGTACGTCGATCGCCGTCTGCGGCACTGGATAATGCGACGACCAGGAGGAGGTGGTAGGGGCTTCGAAGAGTATCCGCAGGATTACCGGCACGATACGCTCCAACTCTTCCGCATCCAGACCGTCGTACTGACCGATCGAGCGCGAAGGTCTGACGGACAAGTAAAAGCCGGGTGCGCGAAATCTGCATGCCCGGTTTGACGAGCGACGTTTGAAGCGGAACTGTGGTGCGAACTGCGACACCGGCGAAGGCCGCGGAAATAGTAAAGACTCGCGACTTATGGTCACCGTGGTAGCGTCCAGTCTGCCGACCTCGAGAATCCGGTCATCGAGGAAGCGACCTGCCAATATTGAGCGCGTAGCGGATGTCATCAGCGAGCATCGAGCCGCTGGAGATCATCCACGGATGTTTTTCGAACCACGGCTTTAACGACCCGACCAGAGGCCAGCGGGCGTTCCATGCGCGCGGCGCCGGTGCCTGGTCAAATTGACCCGAGGCTGGCGTCCGGCGGATCGCAAAGCTCTACGCCATCGAAGCTCCACCAATTCACCAATGCATGAGCGTCCACGATTCTTGTGATGAGCGATTTCGCTCAGCCGATCATAACTGTCATAGGTATCGGATAAGCGTCTGTTGAAGCCGTCCAGGGACTATTCTGCGAATGCGCGACTGCGACCGAGGGCATATCGGCAGAGCACGATCGCAGACTTGACCGCTATAGCCGCGGTCGTTGGACGATCGTCCAAAAGTCGCGCTTCTTCGTTTGACCACGCTCAGATCGGGCACCGGCGCCACGATTTCACACGAACAGGCGATCCGCGGCTGCGAAATCGCAGCACATGAGGTTGGCAACGGGCTGCCGATGGGAAGCAGGGCGGCATCACCAATTGCCAAGTGTCGCGCGATCAAGCCCGATCCCTTGGCGGCCATAGATTTCGGCCTAAGGGTGAACGGGCGTCAGCAGGAGTTTCTACGATCAATGGGGTTGCCGAGCCGTTGTCCTCTCCCAAATTTGGTAGGTTGAACTTAGTGGACCGCGCCCTTTAATGGCCGATAGTCAAGGACCCGCGGGCCCAAAGGCAGGTCAGAGGATCGAGCCAAGCTTGCCGCAACCGAGGGATTTCAGCGAACGTTTCTTCGGGCGAGTTTAACAATGAAGTCAGTAGGCCATACGATGCTCCGTGCTCTCGTTCTAATAGCCTTAACGGTTTTCGTCACAACACGGTCGATCGCTCAGGGCACCAACGCCAATCCCTTCTACGTTGACCAAGGTCTGGATTGGACCGCGGCAGCGAGAGCAGATTTCTATTCGCGCGATCAAGGCTCGCGTTTGATCGCGTTGTCTAGGATGCAGGCCCTGAAGCAAAGGAACGGACAGCCGTTCCTGGCGGATGGTTTGTCACGGTTATCTACCGAATCCTGCAACTCCGGCCAACCTTCCCATAGGCTTTCACGCTCTGGCCCTCAAGACTGTCAGGTCGTGGGAATGACTTGTTCAGCATGTCACACGCTCCAGATCGAAGTTAACGGCAAGGTGTATCGGGTGGATGGCGGTCCGGGGTTCGTCGACTTCTACGCACTGCTTCGCGACCTAGACAAGGCGGTGGGCGAAGTGATTGCCAGCGACAGCTCATTCGCTCCGTTTGCTGCAGCTGTTCTGCGGTCCGCAGTGCCGGATGCGATAGATGTTGCGGATCTTCGTCTACAGGTAGGTGGGTGGTACTTGCGGTTTCACACGCTCATGCATGGTGCGCGCGCTGCCAGAGAACGGCTGGGGGTTTGCCGTTTGGATGCTGTAGGGATGATTTTCAACCGCGTATCCGGTCTGGACATCGGTCCGCCACCCGACTTCATGATTCCGGAAAACATAAAAACCGCCGACGCTCCCGTGAGATATCCATTCCTTTGGAATGCGCCGCGGCAAGACAAGACGCAGTGGCCGGGTTTCGCAAAAAACGGAAGTGGCATTGTAGGGCTGGCTCGGAACGTGGGCCAGGTTCTGGGGGGCTAAGTTTGAGCCGAAACGTCAGGGAGGGGTCATCAATTTCCTCATCAATAATTCCGCTAACTTCGACGGTCTGAGCGAACTCGAAAACTTAGTAACGCGAATCGGCCCTCCGAAATGGCCTTGGAAGTGTGACGCTGTCTTGGTTGCCCAAGGCGACGTGATTTTCGAAAGAGATCCCGCCGAAGGGGGATGTAGCGCATGCCATGCGATCCAAGAGGGCGAGCAGCGCGTTCCGTTCGTCAAGACGTGGAGACTGCGATCCAAAACGCGGGTACACGGGAATACGATGCCTCGCCTGGAAAGCGAAGACTGGCGTGCTGAAAGGAGCGTACATTCCGCTGGCGACGGCTCCCCTTGAGGAGAGCGATCAGGTTCTTAACATTCTTGCGACCTCGGTTATTGGCTCGATCGCAGAACACGTGTTGACCGGCGGCACCGCTTCCACCACAGCGCGGGTGGCGGTGGCGCCACTTGCCGTCGAGCCCGCGTGGATCATTGAGAGCATGCTAACGAAAGATGGCGGCTTCGACGCCATGAAGCGCTTGCTGTCGTCGGAGAGGCGACCAACGGCGGTGGTTGCTTCAACGACGTCGTGGCAATCGGCGCGATGTTGGCGATCGCACGACAGGGGCTGACCGTCGGGCGCGATGTTGCCGTCGTCGGTTTCGATGATACCGCCGAGACCATCATGTCTCTCCCGCTCTGACCACTGTGTCGGTCGATGCCGGTAGTCTCGGAGAGCGCGCCGCGCAGATGCTGCTGAGGCAGATCAACGAGGGCGAGCGTCGTCTCGAGAGTTGCGGGGGCGAAGCGCGGTTGGTCGTTCGGGAGAGTTGTGGAGCGGAATTCAAACGGAGAATCGCATCTTGAGTGGCCTGCGTTGGGGATTGATCGGTGCAAGTACAATCGCGCGCGAGTGGATGATCGAGGCCATCCGCGGAGCGGCTGGCGCGGTGCGGGCTGTGATGGGCAGCGATCCGGAGCGGGCGCAGCGATTTGCCAGCGAGAACGGGATCGCGATAGCAACAACCAGCCTCGACGCGTTGCTCGGAAGCGGTATCGATGCGGTCTACATCTCGACAACAAATGAGCATCATTGTTCGCAAACGCTGGCCGCGGCCGCGGCCGGCAAGCATGTGCTGTGCGAGAAGCCGCTCGCGCTGAACTTGCCGGACGCGAAGCGAATGGTCGCGGCCTGCAAGGCGGCAGGGGTGCAGATGGGGACAAACCATCATTTGCGCAACGCGGCCACCCATCGTGCAATTCATGCCGCGATCAAGGCGGGCCACATCGGCAAGCCTCTATTCGCCCGCGTTTTTCATGCGGTCTATCTTCCGCCGCACCTGCAGGGCTGGCGGATTGAGAGGCCGGAAGCGGGCGGCGGCGTCGTGCTCGATATCACCGTTCATGATGCCGACACCTTGCGTTTCGTGCTCGACGAAAATCCTGTCGCCGTGACCGCGATGACGTCGCGGGGTGGTATGGGCCAGGCAGGTCTCGAAGACGGTGTCATGGGGGTGGTCCGCTTCGAAAACGGGCTGATTGCCCAGTTCCACGATGCCTTCACGACAAGATACGCGGTGACCGGCTTCGAGGTCCATGGCGAAGAGGGATCGCTGATCGGGACCGACTGCATGACCCAGGTGCCCAAGGGCGAGGTCTTGCTGCGGACCAGGGACGGCGAAAGGCAGCTCTCGATCGCGCACGAGAATCTCTATCTACGGGCGGTGCGCCTGTTCGGCGACGCGGTTGCCGCCCGTGGCGCGCCGTCGGCTACGGGCGAAGACGGGATCAAGTCGCTGAGCGCCGCCCTGTCGACGCGCGAGGCTGCCCGAACGGGACGCGAGGCTCCCATCGATCTGACGACCCGAGGTGCATATGGTACGAACGAAGGTCTTGCGCATGCGCGCTGATGCTGACGTCCGGCTCGGACAACCGCACACTTTTGCGTTCAACCTCGACAAGGCGGTGCTGTTCGACCCAACGACCACGCGCCGTATCTGATCGAGTGGTGCGAGACCTGCATGAAGATCACGGAGTCAACCGATGTCCTCGTCATCGGGTCTGGAATGGGCGGTGCGAACTTTGCCGCGGGTCTGGCGCCTACGGGCGCAAAGATCGTGATCCTCGAGCGCGGCCAGCGTCTGCGCGATAGCGAGGCTGCGCGGGACGCAAGGGCGATCTTTCAGCGCGGGGTGTTCCGGCCGCAGGAGTCCTGGGTCGATGGGGCGGGGAAGGCCTTCAATCCCGGCAACTACTACTGCGTCGGCGGCAATACCAAGCTCTACGGGGCGGTCCTGATCCGCTACCGCGCTCAAGACTTCGCGCCCATCGCGCACCGCGATGGAACGACGCCGGGCTGGCCGTTCAGCTATGGCGAACTGGAGCCATGGTATACCCGGGCGGAACAGCTCTACAACGTGCGCGGCGCGCTCGGAGACGATTCCTCGGAGCCTTTTCACTCCGCGCCCTATCCGTTCGGCCCCGTGCCGGATGAGCCGGCGATTGCGGCGGTACGGCAGCGGCTCAAGAAGATCGGGCTCAAGCCGTTTATACTGCCGCTTGGCATCGACATCGAGACATGGCTCAAACGTGCCAAGACTCCGTGGGATGCATTCCCCGACGCCGGGCACGGCAAGATGGATGCCGAATCCTGCGGGCTTGCCTGTGCTCTCGCCCATGACAATGTCGCGCTGCGCGAAGGTGCGCAGGTCAAGCGGCTGGTCGTCGAGCCGGACGGCAAACGCATTGCCGGCGTTGAGGTCATTCAGGCCGGTGAGCGGACCATGATCGGCGCCGGCATCGTGGTGCTCGCGGCGGGCGCCGTCAATTCGGCCGCACTGCTTCTGCGCTCGTCACAGGCCGGCATCGCGAACCGCTCCGATGCAGTCGGCCGTTATTTCATGAACCACAATTCCTCGGCTGTGCTGGCGATCGATCCGCGCGTCGTCAACAACTCGATCTACCAGAAGACGATCGGCACCAACGATTTCTATCTCGATGATGGGCACGGCGGACCGCCGCTGGGCAACATCCAGTTGCTAGGACGTGTCACCGCGCCGATTCTGAAGGCCAACATGCCGCTCGCGCCGGAATTGGCGCTTGGGCTGATGAGCCGGCATGCGGTCGACTGGTACGTGATGAGCGAGGATCTGCCGCGCGCCGAGAGCCGTGTGACGGTCGATGGTGCGAATATCCGGCTCGACTGGCTGCGCTCGAACTGGACGACCCATTTGGCGCTGGTGGCGACGTTGAAGGAACGGCTGCGTGCCGCAGGTTATCCGATCGTACTGTCAAAGGCGTTCGACCGGCGCACGCCCTCGCATCAGTGCGGGACAGTGCGCATCGGCCTCGATCCAGCGACATCACCGCTCGATCCGTTCTGCCGCTCCTTTGATCACCCCAATCTGTTCGTTGTCGATGCGTCGTTCCTGCCGACCTCGGCGGCGGTGAACCCGTCGCTGACGATCGCCGCCCAGGCGTTGCGCGTCGCGGATCATGTCGCGAGGACCGATCTTCGAACTCATGGGGACATGAGATGACGGTTTACGACTACATCGTCGTCGGCGCCGGCTCGGCCGGCTGCGTGCTCGCCAACCGCCTGAGCGTCGATGCGTCGACCAGGGTGCTGCTGCTCGAGGCCGGCGGCAGCGACAACAACCCGCTGTTCAGCATGCCGGCGGGGTTTGCCAAGATGACCAAGGGCATCCCCTCCTGGGGATACTCGACGGTGCCCCAGCGTCATCTCGGCGCGCGGGTGCTCCGCTATACCCAGGCGAAGGTGCTAGGTGGCGGCTCCAGTATCAACGCGCAGGTTTACACCCGCGGAAATGCCCGCGATTATGATGGTTGGGCGGCGGATGGTGCGACAGGCTGGAGCTACGCGGATGTCTTGCCGTATTTCAAGCGCACCGAAGACAACCAGCGCTTCGTCGACGCCTACCATGCGCGCCGTGGTCCCTTGGGCGTCTCGGTGCCTGTCAATCCGTTGCCGATCAGCGAAGCGTTTCTGCTAGCCGGGCAGGAATATGGAATGCCCTACAATCCCGATTTTAACGGTGCGCGGCAGGAGGGCGTCGGCCACTATCAAGTAACGGTGCGAGATGCCCGGCGGTGCTCGACCGCCACCGCCTATCTGCAGCCGATCCGCGGCCGACCGAATCTCACCGTCCTTACCGACGCCTACAGCACGCGGATCGTGGTCGAGAATGGGCGTGCTGTGGGAATCGCGTCGGTACGCGGAGGGCAGCGGGAGATCGTTCGCGCCGAGCGGGAGGTCATCCTTGCGTCCGGCGCCATCGGATCGCCTCGCCTTCTGCTGCTATCGGGGATCGGTCCGGCCGACCATCTGAAATCAGTCGGTGTCAAGCCGATCCACGATTTGCCCGGCGTGGGCGAGAATCTTCAGGACCACCTCGACGTCTATGCGATCGCGGAGTGCAAGGGCGACGTTACCTACGACAGCTATGTGAAACTGCATCGTATGATCTGGGCGGGACTGGAATATCTGCTGTTCAAGCGCGGACCGGTCGCGTCCACCCTATTTGAGACAGGGGGCTTCTGGTATGTCGAGCCGGCGGCGAGGGCGCAGGAATGGCCGGACGTGCAATTCCATCTCGGGCTCGGCTCAGGAATCGAGGCGGGCGTAGAAAAGCTAAAACATGCAGGCGTCACGCTGAATTCGGCATTCTTGCGGCCGGGCTCGCGTGGTACCGTGCGGCTCGCAAGCGGCGATCCTTCCGCGATGCCTCTGATTGACCCAAACTATTGGTCTGATGCGCGTGATCGCCCGGCAGCGATCGAGGGGCTGAAGATGGCCCGTGAGATTCTCCGGCAACCCGCGCTCGAGCCATTCGTCATGGTCGAGCGGATGCCCGGTGTTGCGGCTACAAGCGAAGCCGCTCTCGTCGACTATGCTGTCAGGACCTGCAAGACCGATCATCACCCTATAGGCACCTGCCGGATGGGCACTGACCAGCTGGCGGTGGTCGATCCGTCGCTGAGACTTCGTGGAGTCGATGGTCTGCGGATTTGCGACGCTTCCGTGATGCCGCGCATCACGTCATCCAACACGAACGCGCCCACCATCATGATAGCGGAGAAGGCGGCAGACCTGATTCTCGGGAAGACGACGTTCGCCGCACCGCACTTGGCAAACATGGAACGTCGCACGTCGAACGAACGGCTCAACCCGAAAAATCGATGAAGTGGGCTGTGTTGTAGCCGCAGTATTAGTTGGCGCGTTGCGCAGCCAGACTCACGTCTCGCTTTCGTCGAGAAGGGTTTTTTGGAGCATTTGCTCGCCCGCTCGGCCTCGATCTCGAAGTACTGCAGGCGAGGTCCGAAGGCATCCGTGTGCCGCTCAGGATGAGGATAACAAAACATACCAGACCGACCGGATGCAGAATTGATTATAGTTCCTTGATAGCGAACTTGAGGCGTCGTCTGCTTCATCCCGACATGATGCAATTCTGAGCAGTCGGGATGCTAGGAGGTAGAACATGCCAAATATGCGTAATCCACCACCCAGCCCGGCATCATCGATAGATATTGGAGGCAGCTTCTCAGCTTGCGTAATACTTTGAACCGCGGTTATCGAATGCAGGGCGGGTGCCTTCGAGGACGTCGACTAGATACTTGTGGATTTGCGGGGATTCGATCGAACAGTGGTGTGCTTCGACGAAAGCCCGGTCCAACTCATCGGCGAAACGCGTCAGCCGATCCCGGCCAAGCCCCGCAGGCTCGAACGTTACGATTATGAGTATCGTCGGAATGCACGGTCAATCTCTTTGTTCTCCTCGACGTGCATCGTCCCTGGCGCAAGGACAAGGTCACCGGGCGGCGAGATGACGGCGCTCGAGATTGGCCGGAATCCGGCCTCTACCCGAAAGGCAACGCGCGGACATGGGCCGAGCTCGGCCCGTCCCGGATCCGGCCGCTCCTGGTCGTGAGCGCGATGGTCTATGGTAAGCGTAGCTCTGCGGCCCTTTTGATTGGCTCTTGACGCCCTATTTTGATCGCAGCTTTTGCCGGCGTGGCTTCCAAATTCCGGACAATGCGTTGACGGCGGCCTCAAGCGCCTTCCGGTCGACGACGTTGGGATCGAACCGCTCCGGGCCCCAGAGGCGCATTTGTTCGTGCTCCGGATGGGTGGGGTCACCGATGGCATCGGGGTATTCGGATAGCCTGGCGCACCGCCTACGTCTTCCGGAGGACAACCACCGGCGGCCTCGAGCAAGAGGGGAAGTCCCTCTGTCGTCGTGTTGTCGAACCATTTTTCGAGTTTGATCACATGGTCCCAGCTGTCGCCGAAGTCATAGAGATAATGGATCGTTTTGGCGCCGGTCTCTCGAACGATTTCGCAGAGCCGCGCTTTGCGAGCATCGATGCGCTGGGGGCCAAAATCACCATCGGGGTCAGGGATGCCCCAGCGTCCTTCGCCAGCGTGGAACTCGAAGAGATGGCTATCCGTCCAGCCAAACGCCGCCTGAAGCGTCAGATGCAGCCGATCGAGACGCAGGGTCAGCGGTACGACGAGGCGGCGCATCACCTCCGGTTTCACGTCCTTGAGGGTCACCTTGATCCGGACCGCGGTCGTGTTCAGGCTCATGCCGCCAGCCTCGGATCGTGTGCATGCATCTTGTAGGTCGACGCCCAGGGAAGCAGTTCGTCCAGTCGCGCCGCAGGCCAGCCATTGACGAGCTTCGCGAGGACGTCGGAGAGCCAGTGCTCGGCGCTAACGCCATTGAGTTTGCACGTCTCAATCAGCGAAGCCAGCAATGCCCGGTTCTCGGCGCCCTCGTCGCAGCCGGCAAAAAGGGAGTTCTTGGCGTTGAGCTTGATCGGCCGCATCGCACGTTCGACCGCATTCGTGTCCATCTCGATGCGCCCGTCATCAAGGTAGAGCGTCAGGCCGTCCCAATGGCGCAGCGCATAACGCAAAGCCTTCGCCGTGTCGCACTTCTGCGCAAGGTGATCAAGCTTTGCCTCAAACCACTGCTTCAAGGCTGCAGCCAGAGGCCGGGCATGCCCTTGTCGGCCCGCGCGGCGCTCGGCATCAGATCGGCCACGTAGTGCTTTCTCAACCGCGTAGAGCTGGGCAATGCGCTTGAGGGCCTCCCGGGCAACCGGAGCCGGCGCCAGTGAAGCCTCGCGCTCGATCTTCACAAATTGACGCCGTAGATGCGACCAGCTTGCGTCAGGATAAGTCCTGGAAAGGAGGAAGAATGTGACCTGAAACCTTTCAACGTGACCCAGAGGGTTCGACGCCCTCGCGGCAAAGGCGGAGCCCGCCAGCCGGAAGCGAGTCTTGCATGGGTGACGGCAACGTCATTCGTGAAGCGTAGACAGCGGGTACTGAAGCCCTGTGGCAGCCTCGAAATCATGGTCGTGCTGAAGCCTTCGCCGTGTTGGATCCGGGGGCAGCACTGGGAAAGCCGCTATGGTCAGGCTTACCGGTTCGGCCGGGGTCTCAGAGCAGGGCAAAGGTACGGGATGGGCCACCAGGAAACCTGAGAGGTCCCGTTTGTGTCCACATGAATCGGCCGGACAGGAGCACCGGCCTGAACAATGCTCCGGGCCCGATGACCGACTTGGCGAACATCGGGAGCGCAGACGCGAACACGAAACACCAAGGCATGTGGAATCCCGAGGCGAAGACATAAGCTGACGGACATGCGCGGCGGGAAGTCGTAGCGGCTTCGTAGTACCGAGGAAGGCGGGGAACTGGGCTCACCGGGACCCGCTGGAGGGAAGGGAGCCGTCACGCGTTAAGACCCATTGACGAGAAACACGGGAGGGAACCCTGAGTCCCGCAAACCTGTCCACGAAACGACAATGGATAGCCGATCTGGCGAGGCAACATCCCGAGCGGGTGCTGACCGCGCTGCATCACCTGATCGACCGTGAATGGATGCTCGAGGCTTATCGTCTGACGCGCAAGGATGGCGCGCCCGGCGTCGACGGCATGATGGCGACGGACTATGAGGCGAACTTGGAGGTCAATCTTGATGATCTCCTGGCGCGCATCAAATCCGGCCGTTACATCGCGCCGCCGGTGCGACGGCACTACATCCCCAAGGCGGATGGCACGGAACGGCCGCTGGGCATCCCGACACTGGAAGACAAGGTGGCGCAGCGGGCGATTCTCCTGCTGCTAGAGCCGATCTACGAGACGGACTTCTTGCCGTGCTCGTACGGGTTCCGATCGGGACGATCGGCCCATGACGCCCTGCACGCTCTACGTACCGGGTTCATGGAACAAGGGCTGCGCTGGGTGGTGGACGTCGATATCTCGAAATACTTCGACACCATCGACCACGCACACTTGCGCCGATTCCTCGACCAGCGAGTCACGGACGGTGTCGTCCGGAGGATGATTGATAAATGGCTGAAGGCGGGGGTGCTCGAAAAGGGCATCCTGCGCCGCACGACTGTTGGAACGCCCCAAGGCGGCGTGATCTCGCCACTGCTTGCAAACATCTACCTGCATTATGTGCTGGACGAATGGTTCGAGCAGGTGGCGCGACCGCGGCTCAAGGGGCGGTGCCAACTGGTTCGATACGCTGATGATGCGGTGATTGCCTTTGAGGACCACCTGTCCGGCAAGCGATTGCTGAACGTGTTGGCCAAGCGGCTTGATCGGTATGGGCTTCAACTCCATCCGACCAAGACTCGCTTCGTAGACTTCCGGTTCAAACGCCCAGGCGGGCGTCATCCTGCGACGGCGGGGACCACGTTCAACTTCCTTGGCTTCACCCACGTGTGGGGTCTGTCGAGGCAAGGCAAGAATGTCGTCCGTCAGATAACGGCAAAAGACCGTTACGCACGCGCGCTGGCTTCTGTGATGGAATGGTGTCGGCAAAACCTGCACTGTTCGTTCAGGGAGCAGCACGCCCATCTGTCACGGGTAATCCGGGGGCACTGCGCCTACTACGGCATCTCCGGAAACGGCCGACGCATCAGATGGTACCACCACCAAGTCACGCGGATATGGAGGAAATGGCTCGCACGGCGTGGCCGCCACAGCAATCTGCCGTGGACGCGCTTCCGGGCCATGCTCGCGCGATACCCACTGCCAACAGCCAAGATCGTCCACCAATATGCTGCCGTCTCGTGAGCGAAGCTTGCGCGTGAAGAACCGGATGCGGGTAATCCGCTCGTCCGGGTCTGTGAGGGGCGGGGATGGCAACACCCCCGCCTACTCGGCAGAAGGCAAGCGTACCGGACAGGGCGTCCGCACGCGTCTCTCGGGTCATGGTCTTGTAGGCCTCATAACCATCGCAATGGATGATGCCCCGGTATCCTTCAAGCAGCCTCAAGCCATGAACGGCCCCACGGCCTGGTGCATAGGCGTAAACCACGCCAGGTGGGTCAGATCCGGCCCAAGGCCTGTCATCGCGCGAGAGCGCCCAGAAGTAGCCGGTTTTGGTCCTGCCGCGCCCCGGATCCAATACCGGCGCCGGGGTCTCATCGACACAAAGCTTCGAAGAGGCGAGCAAAATCTCGCGCAAACCATGCCAAAAGGGTTCCAGCTCCTGGGCGGCGTAGCCGACCCAGAAGGCGAGCGTGTAACGGTCGATGGCGATGCCGTGCGTCGCCAACATCTGCCTGGCGATAAAGCGGCAAATGCCAATGATACTTGGCATCGATCACATGCGCGACCAGCCGCTCCGTGGGCAGTCCCCCTTGATCAATCGTTCGGGCGCAGCATGTTGGAGGACGACGCCATGACAAGCGCGGCAGGCCAGTTTGGGCCGGCGAGTGACAATTACGCGATACTGCGCCGGTACGACGCCGAGCCTCTGGCTCTCATCGCTCCCAATTTCAAAAAGGACGCCTGCGCAGCACGGGCAGCAGGTTGCAGCGGGCATCAGGGTCTCGACGATGCGTGGCAAATGCTCCGGCAGCTTGCCACGATTGGCCCCGCGCTTGGAAGTTCTCTTCTCGCAGGTTCTTGGATTGGCGTGATTCTCGGTTGCTTCGAGAGCCGCGACGGCCTCTTCGATGTCCTCCAAACCAAGCTGAAGCTGAGCAGCGTCCAGCTTTTCCGACGATCGACCGAACTTCGCATCTTTTGCAAGCTTGAGCAGCCGCTCGAGCCTGGCGCAGCGATCCAGTAGAGCCGCGGCAAAGACACGCAACTCGGCTGGATCGCTCGGCAGCACATCAGGTAAATCACTCATTGGCCCGAGTCTGCCATGCTTCGCGCCACGATGCAGCGAAGACTTTATGTCCTACGCAAAGCGCTTTCGGCTGAGAGATTCGAGGCGCGTGCATGCGCGTCCAATCCATGCCGGCCAGAAGCGCGGCATTCACCCGCATGACGCCGGCCACGATGGGAGGACATTTGAAGCCGCCGCCATCCAGCCGTTTCCAGTACATCACAAGGCCGCTGCCATCTCAGACGACAATCTTCACCCGATCGGCGCGCATCGCACGGAAGACTACCACCACACCCTTCATCGCGTCTCGGGTTGAAGCTTCCACGGGGTAAGATGAGGGCCGCCGGCTAAGTTGGGCACCTAATCCCGGACGATCTAATCCAATCTGCCATGTGGGCAGTCACTTGATGCTCCCGCGCTTTGCGCAATATCGCATCGCGCTTTGGGCATGCCGGCATCTGGTCAGCGCAGTTCCTTAAGCGCGCCGCCTCTTCCAACAGACGGTCAGTAAGGGGCTTTGCTTGCTTGAAAAGCATTCGGTGTTTGATCATGCGCTTTATCTCTGCCGAGAGAAACCTATGATGGGTCGCTGGCAATACCATCGCGGCCGCCCGCGCCAGTTCTGACTTTGACGATTTGGTGTCCCGCGACATCGGGGCCAAGCAACCAAGCCCAGCAACGAGCGTGCCAAACGACCGCACGCGGCCCGAAAGGCTCTGGTCAGCGGTGCCTTGAGAATTGGGGCGGCTCGATCCTAGCCGGTATCAGGACTCCACGTCCGTGAGATCAGCGGATCATTCCGATCATCATATATGGTCACAAGCTCGCCAGCTCCTACGCCGAGGCCCTTCAAGTCAGCTTCGCGTAGTTCGGAATTCGAGATCGCTGCTTCGCCCGCGCTGGCCGCCAACGAAGCCTTTACGGCTTCTGTCGCATCGGCCATTGCGACCGCATAGGTTACATATCGAAGCTTGCCGTCGGCTTTGGGAACGCCGATTGAAACCATCCATCCTGCTGCCATCTCACTCGTCCGATATTCAAGACAGGCGGTTACTCTACGCATCCACGCCTAGTAGCCACCTCCCAATAATGGGAGGATTGCAAATCCGTGGCGGCCAAGTCCGTAGGATCACGGGACCCTCTTCCATGCGTAGCGCGAGCTGCGCTAGGCTACGACTTGGAGGAAAGCCGCCGTGGCGAGCAAGTTTGAGCGGATCGACACTGTCGCGCGGCCGGCCATCCTGCCACGCCTCCGCCGTGTGCAGGCGTGGCGCAGAGCGCGGCTCCAGCGCCTCCTATCTGATCCCAACATCGCACAGAATGACCCGGGAAGGCTCAAGTCTATCAAAGCGGCACAGCACTACATGGCCGTCTCCGTGCGCGCCAAAGCCATCCTCGCCGGGATCATCGATCGCTAGGGGACGCCGGGGGCAGCGCAGCAAATAGCCAAATCAAGCATCGGGCCGTAGAGCCTGCCAGCTCCGATCAATAGTTCTTCCGCGACAATTTCGATAGCGCGCCAGCTTTCCGCCACGAGCGTCTTTGCTTTCGCCTCATAGTGCTCGCGCGGCTCCGGCAATTGCGTCATTGCGCTGGTGATGTTGGCTTCGTCATCGCCAGCACAAAGCAGCCGGCCGGTGAAGCGAGCTTCCGCGAATGGCCCTGCCATCGTGATCAAGATTTCAGTCTTGGGACTGGCCTTCTCGTGCCACACGTGCCCAATGCGACCCATAAATGGAATGATGGCAACACACGCGACCTCTATGTCTAGTGCGCGAGCAATCACTGCATGCCCCGCCTCGTGATATGCAGCGATCTCGCGCTCTTCGAATACTTCGGTGTACTCCTGCTCGATATCCGGAGGATGGCAGCGCGACCCTAGGGGCCTGACATTGCTAGGGCGTAACTTTAACGCGCGCATCCCCGTTATGGAAGAAAGCTTCCGTTTTGGAGGCCGCCTAGGTGTCGGCCTACGCGCTTCGAGCTTCGCGATCGCGGCAAGCACGACGGCCGTTGCGACCTTCCCTTGAGACCATTGTGTGAGCGCCTCAATGGCGATCTTCAACGCCCCTTCACGGGTCATGGCATGATCTCCACAGCGTGCACTAGGCCGATGCTACCGAAAGAAGCGCGAGCGGCTGGAGGAGCCGCTCGCGCTAGCGCAAGGCTGCGCGGACTTCGCCATCTCATGGGGGTTGCGCGAAAGTATGAGAAGCCGAGTCCAAACGTCCCTCAGCAACTCGCATGCCAGACCGTCGCGACGCAAAAGAGGCGAAAAGCTGCGCAGCCTTTCCACAGGTCACGATCCACACGAAGCGCGGCGCTAAGGCCAGCACCGTGAAAAGCGTGCGGACGGCGGAAGGAGCCGCCCGCACGAGTTGCTGGTGGAGACTTGGCCGTCTCACGAGGTTCATCAGTAAGCAACCAAGCCATAAGGGGGTAGCAACCGGCGTGCCAAATAGTCGAAATGCAACTCTGCTTGAAGGAGAGGCAGAACGCAGCGCTTCCAGCTTTGGCCCGAGCAATTACTCGCAATTCAAATGGCGGCTTCCGGACACATGTCATCAATCGGACGCGGGTGAGCGAGATCAGACGTGCAGCGCTTTTAGTGACGTTGGGGTCGCGAGATGATTGGATCGATCTAGTCATCGAGTATAGCGATCAGCTCGCCGGGCTCCACGCCGGGCCTTTGCAACTGCTTCTCTTCGATCGGGCAGTTTAGCATTGCGGCCTTTGCCCCCGCAGTCTTTCAGGGGCAGCTTCACGGCTGACCGCAAGGTTACATGCCTGTTCGTCGTCGCTGTCTTCCTTGAGGATGGCGACCGTCACTATCCAACCATCCATCTTGCTGCACCTTGGAAAGAGTCCTGGCTATGTGAGGCCGGCTCGCTCCGATAATCTTGCAAATCCGGAGCCACCGGACTTATCAACGCCGCGCAGCACCGCACTGTCGTCTATGCATGCCAAAGTCATTCTGTTGGGGCTGATAGGCGCTAGGCATATGCCGCGCGGAAAGGCGAAGGTCTTCTCAGCCCTATGGGCGAGACGCTAGGTCTTTACGCTCTCTTAACCTCTCATGCTGCGGATGTCAGGCAGAAAGGAGGTGACTGCCATGACACTCGACGAATTTGTCGCTGCCGATATCGCTCATCTTCGAAAGCCAATTGCGATCGGCGATAGCTGCCCGCCAATAGCGGACAAGAACAGGCACAGCGCGCTAATCGCAGAACTCGAAGCATCGCTCAAGACGACCGATCAGCCGCAGAGCGCGGCCTGGTCAGGCTAGATGCGGTAAGGGGCCCTGCTCCGAGCAAAGGGGGCATGATGGTGGCTGTCCCCTGATCAAACGGGGTCACGACTTGAGTCGGCCCAAGCATCCGGAGACGGAGGGTTGCCGTGGAGAACTAGGCCGGAATCGACGTGTCATTGGAACTGTCGAGCGTGTGCGTTGTGGATGCCCAGGGTAAAATCCTGAAGGAAGCAAAGGTCGCGAGCGAACCCGACGCCTTACTCAACGGCGCGATGGTTTCCAGTGTCATGTAACGGGCACGCTGGACGGCCCATTCATCGTTCTGCTCGAGCAGGATCGCGCCGATGAGGCGGACGATGGCATCCTCGTTGGGGAAGATGCCAACCACCTCGGTGCGCCGCTTGATCTCGCCGTTGAGGCGCTCGATTGGGTTGGTGGAGTGCAGCTTGGTGCGATGTTGCGGCGGGAATTCATGTAGGCCAGCACATCGGTCTCCGCTTCGTCGAGGAAGTCGGCAAGCTTGGGCAGCTTGGGGCGGAGTTGATCAGCGACCTTACGCCACTGCGCCGTTGCGGCTTCGGCATCGTCCTGGGCGAAGGCGGTGGCGATGAAGGCGGAGACGACGCGCCGCCCGCTCTTGCCGGCGTGCGCCAGCGCGTTGCGCATGAAGTGCACGCGGCACCGTTGCCAGCCGGCGTTGAGCACCTTGGCGACGGTGGCCTTGATGCCCTCGTGGGCGTCGGAGACGACGAGCTTGACGCCGCGCAGGCCGCGGCGGGCAAGTTTGCGCAGGAACGCCGTCCAGAACGTCTCGGCCTCGGAGGGACCGATATCCATGCCGAGAACCTCGCGGTGGCCGTCACTGTTGACGCCGACCGCGACAATCACCGCGACCGAGACGATGCGGCCATTCTGGCGCACCTTCACATAGGTGGCGTCGATCCACAGATACGGCCAGTCGCCCTCGATCGGGTGGGCGAGGAACGCCTTTACTTTGTCGTCGATCTCGCCGCACAGCCGGCTCACTTGGCTCTTGGAGATGCCGCTCATCCCCATTGCCTGCACTAGGTCGTCTACCGAACAGGTCGAGACGCCCTGCACGTAGGCCTCCTGCACCACGGCGGTGAGCGCCTTCTCGGCCATCCGGCGCGGCTCTAGGAAGCCTGGGAAGTAGGAGCCCTTGCGCAGCTTGGGGATGCGCAATTCGACCGCGCCGGCGCGGGTCTCCCAGATCCGGTCGCGGTAGCCATTGCGCTGCGCCAGACGCTCGGGGTTCTTCTCGCCGTAGGCCGCCCGGTGTGGCCCTCGACTTCCAGCTCCATCAGCCGCTGGGCGGCAAAGCCGATCATCTGTAAGCGCGCATTTTACTGCACAGGCTGCGCGCGCGGCTGGCCGCGGCGTCGCGTGGCGCCGGGGCCCAGCGGGATCATCGGAACGGCTTGATTGATCCTGAGCGTTTGACGGTCAGCCGCTGTCGTTGTCAGCTGGCAGGTTTTTTTGAGCGGTGCAATTGAACGGCAACAGATCTTCGATATCGGCGTCTGGCGCGCGTTGGGGCAATTCGGTGAGCGCGTGACGTAGCCATGCATAGGGATCGACGCCGCATGCCCGGCATGTCAGCACCAAACTGTAGATCACGGCGCTTGCCTTGGCGCCGGCAACGGTGTCGCTGAACAGCCAACTTTTTCGTCCGGTGCAAAACGGCCTGATGTCGCGCTCCAGAACATTGTTATCGATCGGGGCGAGACCGTCACTGGTGTAACGGGTCAGATAATCCCATTGGTTGCGTGCATAGGCGATCGCCTTGCCGGTCAAGCTTTCGGGTAGCACCTTCGGCGCCTGGTCGTCGAGCCAGGTCCGGAAGGCGGCCAATACCGGCAGGCTATGCTGCTGGCGCAGCCGCAAGGTGTATGCGGCGCGCGTTTCGCCGTCGGGCGGCGTCTGGCGCGCCACCCTCTCGACCTCGTACAACGCCTCGAAGAACTTGAGCGCCTGCAATGGCGGACCGCCAGGCTTTGTCCTGGCCTTGAGCGCATCGGTAAATTTCCTGCGCGCATGCGCCATACAGCCGAGATGGGTCGCGCCTGTCAGCGTGCGCCAGGCGTCATAGCCGTCGCTCATCAACAAGCCGCGATAGCCGGCCAGGAAGGCCTGAGGATGTTGCTGGCCGCGACCGGGCTGGTAATCGAACAGCACGACCGGCTGCGCGCAGTCCTGGCCGCTGCGATAGGCCCACATGAAGGATTTGGCCTGCGCATCACGGCCGTCCTCTTTAAGAACCTGGACCCAGGTTTCGTCGCCGTGGACCAGGGGCTGCGACATGAGCTTTTGCTGTAGCGCGTCATAGACCCGATGCAGATGCAACTCGCTCGCCCGGATCACCCAGTTGCCCAGCGTCCCGCGGCTGATGCTGACGTCGGCGCGCCCCAGCGCGTCCGCCACACGGTACAGCGGCGTGCCGTCGACGTATTTGTTGGCGAGCACCAGCGCCAGCGTCGATGGCGTGGCGACGCTACCCGGCAGCGGCTGCGCCGGCATCGGCGCGGTCACAATCGGGGTGTTCAGCGCGGTGCGCTCGCAGTGACGGCAGGCATATTTGAACCGCACATGTTGCAGCACCGACGCCTTGACCTCGACGTGCAACTGCTCGGTGACGGTCTCGCCCATCCGATGCATCCGATTATGGCAGCACGGACAGTCCTTTTGATCCTCACCCAGATCGTGTTCGACGCGTTGGCGCGGCAGATCGTCAGGCAGCGGCTTGCGGCCGCGTGCCTTCGGCGCCGGCTTTGGAGCCTCCGGCAATCCCGTGTCCGGCACGGCGACCGCCTCGACATCGTCGTCGTCCCGGCTTTCAGCGGCGGCCTGCTCGGCTTCGTTGAAGATGCGCTCCTTGAGCTTTTCGCTCTTCGGCGCATACCGGTGCAGGCGCTCCAGGCGCAACTGCTCCTCTAGATGCAGCACGCGTTGTGCGAGTTTCTCGTTTTCGGCCTTCAGCGCCGCGATCTCGGCCGCGTGCGCCGCGATCAAGGCTTCCAGTTCGTGCGTCGTGGGCTTGCGACTCATCGGAGTCTTGAATCGAAGTCATGCCGCCGCGTCAACCGGGCTCCCATGTCTTCGTCATGTCTTCGGCCGCGTCATCTGAGAACGGCCATGCCGAAGCCCGATGACGCCGCCCGCATCGAACACGCTCAGCCCACGCTCTGATATTGCCGCACCGGATGACGACGCACCGCCGCGATGTTGATGCCGTCAAGCAGCCAGTGCAGCTCCTCCGTCGTCAGCGTCAGCACCGCCTCCTGACTTCGGGGCCAGTGGAATCTGTCGGCCTCCAGCCGCTTCAGCAGCATCCAAAATCCTGACCGATCATAAATCAGCAGCTTGATCCGGTCGCGGCGACGATTGCAGAACGCGAACACCGCGCGCTGGAACGGATCCAGCCCCATCGACTGCTCGACCACGATCGCCAGGCTGTTGATGCCCGCCCGGAAGTCAATCGGTTCGCGGTGAAGGTAGACCCGAAGATCAGACGCCAGTCGGAACATCGCAACGCCCCAGCGCTTCAATCACCGCCGACAGCAACTGCGCGTCGCCGCCTTCCAGCGAAAGCGTCACGCCGTTGGGCATCGATGCCGTCAGCCGCCCTGCACAGGATCGCTCCGTCGCGCAAACCGCAATCGCGCCAGCAGATCGAGTTGGCGACGGCGACGGCGCGCGAACCGGAATAAAGGCTGGCGCAATCGGCGCCCGCGCCTCCGGCTGGCCATCCCCGTTCTGAAGTTGTCGCTTGGCCACCCACTTGCGCAGCAGGTTCGCGTTCACGCCGTGTTGCAGCGCAAGCCCCGCCAGCGACACGCCAGACTGCAGACAGGCCTCGACCAGCCGCTGTTTGCTGGCCGGATCATAGCGACGCCGGCCATTGCGCAACACGCCGACCGTCTCAAGTCTCAAAGGTTCTTCTGGAGTGATCATCGATCGTGTCCACCTCGCTCATGGTGGACACCTCATCCCATCCCCGCGCTCAACTGCATAGGTGCGTAGAAAGGAGCGCTTACGATCATCTCGCGCAACAGATCGGCATCGGGGGTCTTCTCCACGAGCGTGCGCAGGTTCATCATATCGTCGGTCATCGGTGATTCCTCGGTTGCGTTGGCGTGTCGCAACCCGATCCTACCGGAGAACTGCCGATGACCACCGCAAAGCCGCCCGCCCGCTACGGCGCTATTTGAGGCGCGCGTGCGGGCGGCTTTGCTCTACCGAGCTACACCATCACTGGGGACACGACCGGATTCTCATAGAGCAGTTTCTCGGTGGCTCGCGCATCATCCACATGTACGGGAAAATACGAGACGATGTAGCCAACGCTATTCAGGTTGACTGAGAAGCAGAAGGCACGGTCTTAGAAGCTGCGTTCGGCCGTGGCACCGGCGAATATCATATGAGAATGAAGCACCTTCTTGATGTGGTACATGCTGCGTCAGCGGGGTTGCGTGTGATCGACCCTCACGACAAGCACAAGTCGGCGCGTACCAGCAAGGTCTGTGCCAGCACCAATGTCCGTCCCTCAACTGCTGTGACATCGGCCAATGAAACGCCTTCGAATGCCACGACATCATCTGATGAAACGTTCGCCCAGAATGGCCAGGAACGGAAGCTTGCCTTCGTCAGCGCATCCGTCGACCGCCGGACGACCAGTCCGGATCGCCTCGTGAGGCCAGCTTCGCCGTTTGTGGTGCAGGCCGGCACAGTCATTCCGGCCGCTCTCATCACGGGCATTCGATCCGATCTGCCGGGGCAGATCACGGCGCAGGTGACGGAAGCTGTCTATGACAGTCCAACGCGGCGAGCGCGCCTTATCCCGCAGGGGGCAAGGCTGATCGGCACCTACGACAGCCAGGTGGCATTTGGCCAGTCGCGCGTACTGTTGGTTTGGACGCGGCTGATTATGCCGAACGGGCGTTCGATCGTCCTGGAACGGCAGCCTGGCGCAGATGCATCTGGATACGCCGGCCTCGAGGACGAGGTCGACAATCACTGGAAATAGCTCTTGGGCGCAGCAGCGGTTTCGACACTGCTCGCTGTTGGCACGGAGGTCAATTCGGGCGCGGACGCAGGCAACACCAACAGCGACCTCATTGCTGCGCTCCGGCGTGGAGCGGAGGATTCCGCAAATCAGACAGGACAGCAGCTGGTTCGCCGCAATCTCAACATCCAGCCAACGTTGACGATCCGCCAGGGATTCCCGGTGAGGGTGATCGTCAACCGCGACCTGATGCTCGAACCATATATAGGATAACGCGATGGCAAAGCTCAAGCTTGGAGCGATCGAAGACGACAAACCGATCAAAGTGGCGCACGAACTGCCGGCAAGCGTCCACCGGGACCTCGCTGCCTACGCTGAAATCCTGGCCCAGGAAACGGGACAACCCGTTCAGGATCCAGCCAAGCTGATCGCACCTATGCTGGCGAGGTTCATGGCGGCGGACAGGAGCTTTCGCAAAGCTCGGCGCGCGCGTCAGCGTGCGAATGGAGGCGAGGGGTAGCGCTCTAACAGCAAGTTCAATGCGGCCAACTTGGGTTGTCGTTGTCCGCTCGCGAATATGCCCAAGAGTCGAGCCGGCCGCGGCCGGTGCCGTCGCGCAATTCGCGTAGAAGAGGCTCGCATACGATTCCTGCGTTCGTGCTAATCAGGCTCGCCGCGGCGGCTGACACCGTGGCGCTCGATTTTTGGCGCCTTCAGGCTAAACTAGCTTGGAAAACAAAAGATCCTCAAAGGCTTTCCGTCTCTCGTAGTTCTGCATCGTCACGCTATCGCCGTGGGTGCTGATGACGGACTATCGCTGGACATGGCTGAAGAGGAATATTGGCGCGTTCCAACTCAATGATCGATCGCGGCTCAGCATCGACTTCAGATCGCGCTTATCAACTGTCGACTTCGGCGGAGTAGAACAACACATCCGCGATCATGATCATTCTGCGTCGTGATGCAAGCCGGTTGATCCGCATGCTGGCCAGCATGTACATGGTGAGGATCCAACCGGTCGCTGTGTTGAGAAGAAGGCCGTTCACGGAGTAGATTATTACCGAGTGGCCTGGGCTGACGGACGGCCGGGAGAGTCGCCGCGGACTCGTCGTGCAGGATTGCCTTCCCTTAAGCCCACTTGCCGGGGATGAGCTGGATCACTCTGGTGGCCTTTATTGCTCTGGCCGAGATACGCCCGGTACGTCAACTTAATGCCTTCCTCCAGTGAGGTCTGGGCACGCCAGCCGAGCCTGGCCAAACGGCTGACGTCGAGCAGCTTGCGCGGGGTGCCGTCCGGGCGCGACGTGTCGAAGCTGATCTCACCGCGATAGCCGACGGCCGCCGCCACCAAGAGTGCGAACTCGGCGATGGTGATGTCTGCGCCGGTGCCGATATTGACCAGGTCCGGCGAGGAATAGGTCTTCATCAGGTGGATGCAGGCGTCGGCGAGATCGTCGACATAGAGGAATTCGCGGCGCGGCGTCCCGGTGCCCCACACCACGACTTTGGTTGCGCCTGAGACCTTGGCCTCGTGGAAGCGGCGGATCAGCGCGGCGACGACGTGGCTGTATTCGGGATGATAATTGTCGCCAGGACCGTAGAGGTTGGTCGGCATCACGTTGATGAAATCGGCTCCGTACTGGCTGCGATAGGCCTCGGCCATCTTGATGCCGGCGATCTTGGCGATGGCATAGGGCTCGTTGGTCGGCTCCAGCGGGCCGGTCAGCATCGAATCCTCGCGCAGCGGCTGCGGCGCCAGGCGCGGATAGATGCAGGACGAGCCGAAGAACATCAGCTTCTCACATCCATTGGCATGGGCGGCCTGGAGCACATTGGTCGAGATCGCGAGATTGTCGTAGAGGAATTCGGCCCGCAGCGTGTTGTTGGCGACGATGCCGCCGACCTTGGCGGCGGCGAGGAACACGGCCTGCGGCCGCTTCGCGGCAAACCAGACGTTCACCGCGGCCTGGTCGCGCAAATCGACCTCGCTGCGCGACACCGTCAGCAGATCGGCCTGTTCGCGCGCCAGCCGGCGCATCAGCGCCGAGCCGACCATGCCGCGATGGCCGGCGACGAAAACCGTCTTACCCTTCAGTTCAAACGTGCTTGCCATTGCCCGCGTCCTGCCTGGCCTCAGCGAGATCGCTGGCGACCATTTCCTTCACCAGCTGCGCGAATGGCGTCTTCGGCGCCCAGCCGAGCTTGGCGCGTGCCTTGCTGGCATCGCCGATCAGGAGATCGACCTCGGTCGGGCGGAAATAGGTCGGATCGATCTGCACCAGGGTCTTGCCGGACGCCTTGTCGACGCCGACCTCGTCGACGCCCTTGCCGCGCCATTCGATGCTGCGACCAACCTCCGCAAACGCCAGCTCGACGAACTCGCGGACCGAGCGCGTCTCGCCGGTCGCGAGCACGAAATCATCAGGCTCGTCGGCCTGCAGGATTTTGTGCATGCCTTCGACATAGTCGCGGGCATGGCCCCAGTCACGCTTGGCATCGAGATTGCCGAGATAGAGCTTGCTCTCGAGGCCGACCTCGATGCGGGCGACGGCGCGCGTGATCTTGCGCGTCACGAAGGTCTCGCCGCGGATCGGGCTCTCATGGTTGAACAGGATGCCGTTGCTGGCGAACATGCCATAGGCCTCACGGTAGTTCACCGTGATCCAGTAGCCGTAGAGCTTGGCGACGCCATAGGGCGAGCGCGGATAGAACGGCGTCGTCTCCTTCTGCGGCACCTCCTGCACGAGCCCGTAGAGCTCCGAAGTCGAGGCCTGATAGAACCGCGTCTCCTTTTCCATGCCAAGGATGCGGATCGCCTCCAGAAGGCGCAGCACGCCGATGGCGTCCGCGTTCGCTGTATATTCCGGGCTCTCGAAGCTGACCTGGACGTGGCTCTGGGCGGCGAGGTTGTAGATCTCGGTCGGCCGGATCTGCTGCATCAGCCGGATCAGATTGGTCGAATCCGTCATGTCGCCGTAGTGCATCAGGAACGGCACGTTGCCGGCATGCGGGTCCTGGTAGAGATGGTCGACCCGCGCGGTGTTGAACGAGGACGAGCGGCGCTTGATCCCGTGCACGGTGTAGCCGAGGCCAAGCAGATATTCGGCGAGATACGCGCCGTCCTGCCCGGTCACGCCGGTGATCAGCGCCACGCGCCGCTTTGAATCCTGAGCCGCCATGGTCTCTATTGGTTGCGCCGTAAAGAGCCCCCCTTAAGAACGCCAGTTGCGAAGCGGCTGCGAGAGATCTAGATGCTCAAGCGCGCTACACCCGCAACTAGAGGAAAGCGATCGTCAGCTCCGATCATACACATCATATATCCATGCACACTATATACATTGATTTATTCCGATCCGGCAGTTGCTCTATCCCAATATTACAATCATTCGGACCTGGCTTATCGTGGCCGGATAAAGCGACGTGCTGAGGTTAGCCAGTTGCAAGTTAGGAGATCGGCATTGCATTGATAGAATCGCAGCATGCAGGCCGACACCCAGCCACAGCCTGTGCATAGATATCGCAGCCCACAATGCGTACCGCTCACTCAACCTCCAACAGAACACTCAGCCTAGGGCGCAGCAAGCTCATCGACCATATCGATGACATCGCTTCTGCTGGTGCAGGAAATACGGGGAGCTTGCAAACACTTGTATAGTTCTTCGAACGTTTCGATATCGAAAGTTTACCTTCGTACAATCGAGCTATCGATATTGATCGTTTAGTCTGATCTCGACAAGCGGAGCATGCATCTGTCCGAGTATCGCATGTTCGCCTGAACGAGCGCGACAAACATTTCCAGTAACAAATGGCAACACACGCTAGAGCAGCCCCGCAACCACGTCGACAGCAGGCCATTCGGAAGCCGCGGCTTCGCGAACTTGGGCTGCATTGATCAGCATGTGTGGAATTGTCGGCATCCTGGGGCGTGGTCCGGTCGTTGGACAGTTGGTCGCTTCGCTCGAGCGGTTGGAGTATCGTGGCTACGACTCCGCAGGCGTTGCGACGCTCGAAGGTCTCCGTATCGAGCGGCGGCGCGCTGAAGGCAAATTGAGAAATCTTGCCGAGCGGCTACACCGGCATCCGCTATCGGGTCATATCGGCATTGGTCACACCCGATGGGCGACTCATGGAAGGCCTACCGAAAGAAATGCCCATCCGCATGCGACGGAAAATGTCGCGGTCGTTCATAATGGGATCATCGAGAATTTCCGCGAGCTGAGAGCCGAACTGGGACAGAATGGAGCTCATTTCAGCTCAGAGACCGACACCGAGGTGGTGGCGCATCTCGTTGAATCCTATCTCATGAATGGCTACTCGCCACAGCATGCGGTGCAGGCGTCGCTGCCGCGGCTGCACGGAGCCTTCGCGCTGGTATTCCTGTTCAAAGGCCACGACGATCTTTTGATCGGTGCGCGCAAGGGATCACCCCTTGCGATTGGGCATGGCAATGGCGAAATGTATCTAGGATCGGACGCGATCGCGCTCGCACCCTTGACCGATTCCATTACTTATCTTGAAGATGGCGACTGGGCCGTGCTTACCCGCTCGATTTGTATGATCTACGACGCGGACGGCACTATCGTCCACCGGGAAACATCAAAGTCAGGCGCGTCGTCACTCCTGGTAGATAAAGCGAATTACCGCCACTTCATGGCTAAGGAAATCCACGAGCAGCCGATGGTGGCCGGGCAGACATTGGCTCATTATGTCGATATCGGCGCCGAGCGCGTCGCCCTGCCGCTCAAACTACCGTTCAACTTCAATTCGATTCAGCGAATCTCGATTACGGCCTGCGGCACGGCAAGCTATGCCGGTCACATCGCCAAATACTGGTTCGAGCGGTTAGCACGCCTGCCGGTCGAAATCGATGTGGCATCCGAGTTCCGTTACAGGGAGGCGCCTTTGCGCAAGGGCGATCTCGCGATCGTCATCTCGCAGTCGGGGGAGACTGCCGACACACTGGCTGCGCTGCGTTACGCCAAGAGCCAGGGTCTGCACACGATATCTGTAGTCAACGTCCAGACCTCGACGATTGCGCGTGAGAGCGAATCCGTGCTGCCGACGCTGGCGGGACCGGAAATCGGCGTCGCCTCCACCAAGGCGTTCATCTGTCAGCTAGTGGTAATGGCGGCGCTTGCCCTGGCAGCAGGCAAAGAGCGCGGTAAACTGCACGAGATCGATGAATCGAAGCTTGTCGGCGAGCTTATCGAAGTGCCGCGGCTGATTGCTGCGGCGCTGTTGATCGAGCCGCAGATCGAGAAACTCGCGCGTCATGTCGCCAAGTCGAGCGATGTGCTCTATCTCGGCCGCGGCACATCGGCCCCCCTGGCACTGGAGGGTGCGCTCAAGCTGAAGGAAATCTCGTATATCCATTCAGAAGGCTACGCCGCTGGCGAGCTCAAGCACGGACCGATTGCATTGATTGATGAGACGGTGCCCGTGGTGGTGATCGCGCCATACGACGCGGTCTTCGGGAAAACTGTCTCGAACATGCAAGAAGTCGCGGCTCGAGGCGGCAACATCATCTTGATCACTGATGCGAAGGGCGCTTCGGAAGCGACGGTGGACACGCTCATGACCATTGTGATGCCGGACATGGGTGGAAGCTTTACGCCCATGGTTTATGCCATCCCGGTTCAGCTTTTAGCCTATCATACTGCCGTCGTTATGGGGACGGATGTGGATCAGCCGCGCAATTTAGCAAAATCGGTCACCGTCGAATAGCCGGCTCCGGCAATGTCGAGGTGCCGTTGTCTAGCCATCAGGCTGCGGTGGCTGCCCCATCTGGTGGATTCAAAATCCGGAAAGGCTGTAGTCTCGCGCCTATCCATGGTTGGTGGATACTTGGTTGTCGCGAATTCTGGTAACTGTTAGCAGGCCGCGCGCTCCCCCGGACTTATCGAGACTGCGATCTGGGCATACGTCTAGCATGGCGCGCGGCATCAGAAGGAGAGCGTTCGACGGCTGATTCAATAGGAGAACTATCGATCGAACCCGCTCCTGATAGGCTGACATTGCGAGCCATGCTCGTAGCCTCACCAATCCCGGCAACGCCAATGCGACGTGCATTGGTGCCGCTTTAGGAAAGCTTGCCGAAAGGATGGGAGGGCATTCACGGTCTCGCGTCAGGTTTTGGTAAGGCAGTCAGCCTATCAACTCCGCCGAGTTTAACAAGCCTGAACCAAATGCGGAAGTGTATGCCCGCTGGGAGCACCAATCGCCATGTATAATCGGATCAATGGCTTGTCCACTTCCAATCCTCACGCTTTGTCGAAGCTGACGAGCAAGGGGATGCAAACAGCTTCGCGGATGCGTTCGCCAATATGCGCTTGGCTGCGCCAGGCCCCAGTGGCAGCTCATCGTCGGCAGCAAGACCGTATTCGCTCGTTCAAAACCCTCCTGTGGTGGAGATCAATAGGTCGTCGTTCAGAAAGGCAGCTCAGACCTATCACGGCGAAAAGATCAAGTACATCGCCGACAACCCGCAAGAGTACTCAGATTTCGTGTCCGCAAGAGCAGGGCGAACTGCGGAAATTGCTGAGGACTATGGAACAACTCGAGATTCCGATAATGCGCGATACTTCAGCTACCAATTAGGAAACAAGAGTGTCGGGCTTCTAAGAATGGAAGGCGGCGACAGCATGACAGAGTTCGACGTCAAGCGATGGCGGGAGCTGTTTCCTGGGCGAACGGGGACTACCTCGAGTGTAGATCTTCAGGTCGTTCATCCGCTTGTCGAGAACGCTGGCGATATTCTGCTCGAGCATCAACTTCGAATGGACGGCTAAAGGCCGTTGCTCAATTTGCGTCCGGCTAATCCAGAAGCAAGAGCCCGTGGGGAGAAGTTGGGGTTTGTCGAGGTTGACGCCGACAATATGGTTCTCGACCCAGAGATGTCAGAAAATTGGATAAGAACAGTGATGGTGAATGGCAGCGAAAAGGCGCTGCCGCGCGATATCTTTCCGAAATTGGCAACTGTGAGAACGGTGATACCGAGATCGCAGAAGGCTCCGCGACATACGATTGCGAGGATGATTTTATGTGACTAGGAGCTTGTCTGGATAGTCGCTGTTCAAATCTGGTCGGGTCTGATTCAACATTGGGCGATGAGCAAGTATTTTCGGCCTTGGAACATCGATCAGACGCTGCTTCTGCCGCCGAATGTGCAGGACTTCGTGCCGAAAGGCCATGTCTCGCGGTTTATGGTTGATCTGGTGCGGGAGAGCCTCGATCTCAGGGAGATCATGGGCAGCTATGTGAGCGGGCTTGGGCAGCCGCCGTTTGATCCGCGGATGATGGTGGCGCTGCTGCTGCATAGCTATGCGAGTGGGCTGTATTCGTCGCGTCGGATTGCCAAGGCCTGCCGGGAGCGGAACGATTTTGTGATGATCGTGGCGCTGGATGCGCCGGATTTTCGGACGATCAGCGACTTTCGCAAGCGACATTTGAAGGCGCTCGGCGCGCTATTCGTGCAGGTTCTGAAGTTGTGCGAGACGGCCGGGCTGGTCAAGCTCGGTCATGTCGCGCTGGATGGTACGAAGATCAAGGCGAACGCGTCGAAACACAAGGCGATGAGTTATGAGCGCATGAAGAAGCGCGAGGCGGAATTGAAGGCCGAGGTCGCTCGCATGCTGGCGGCCGCCGAGGCGGCGGATGCCTCGGAGGATGAGACTTTCGGCAACAGCGACGAACTGCCGGACTGGACCGTCGACAAGCAGAAACGGCTGGCGAAGATCCAGCAAGCGATGGCGGCGCTGGAAGCGGACGCCAAACTGGCGGCGGAGGAAGAGCGCCGCATCGAGGCCGAAAAGGAACAGCAGCGCCAGGCCGAAGGCCGCAAGAAGCCGGGCAAACCGGCGGCGCTGCCATCGGAGGAACCCAATCCCAAGGCGCAACGCAACTTCACCGATCCGGAAAGCCGCATCATGAAGTCGAAGGATGGCTTCGTTCAGGCCTATAATGCCCAGGCGGCCGTCGATGCACATGCCCAGATCATTGTCGCGCAAGAACTGACCCAGCACGGCAGCGATCAGGGCCAGTTGGTGCCCCTGATCGAGGCCATCGAGAGCAATCTTGGCCGCAAGCCGCGGCAGGCCTCAGCGGATTCCGGCTACTGCAGCGAAGCCAATCTCGAAGCGCTCGACACACGCAGCATCGATGGCTATGTCGCGCCCGGACGCGCCAAGCACCCGACAGTAGCGAACGGAAAAGTCGGCGGCCCGCTGACACAGGCCATGCGAAAGAAGATCGACGATGGCGGCTTCGAAACACCCTACCGATTGCGAAAGCAAGTGGTGGAGCCGGTGTTCGGGCAGATCAAACAGGCAAGAGGCTTCCGCCAGTTCCTGTTGCGGGGCATCGAGAAAGTGCGCGCCGAGTGGACAATGATCTGCACCGTCCATAACCTCCTCAAGCTGTTCAACCTCGCAAACGCAGCCTGAGCCTGCTACTCTACAACAAATGCCCGTCACGAAAACATATCTGGACGGGCTCCTAGAGTATAGTCGCCCGTTAAGAAGCTTCCAGGCGACTGATCTGGAATCGTAATTTGGCTGGAATGACGTTCTGAGATTGCAAGGTTTTGGTGTTTTGCGCATCGGAAGCTTGCAATTTCGTTTTCGAGATTCCCTCGATGGGCGAAGCATGATTCCCTGTCCGCATCGGAGGGCACGATGCGGCCGAAGAAGCACAAAACGACGGGAGCGAACGATTTTTTCCGGGCGCGGCTCGACCAGATCATCAATCTGAAGCACGAGCTGGTCCGGCTCACCGGCAAGATCGATTGGGACTGGATCGACGGCGAGATCGCGCCGCTCTACAGCGAGAACGGCCGGCCGGGGACTGAGACCCGCTTCGTGATCGGGCTGTTGTTGCTCAAGCACATTTACGGGCTGTCCGATGAGGGGGTATGCGAACGCTGGGTCCACGACCCGTATTTCCAGTACTTCACTGGCGAAGAGTTCTTCCAGCACGCATTCCCGCACGAGCGCTCGGACCTGAGCCATTGGCGCAAGCGGCTCGGCGACAGACTGGAACTGCTATTGGCCGAGAGCCTGCGGGTGGCGCACGACGTCGGCGCGTTACGCGGCAAGGACCTTGAGCGGGTCACGGTCGACACCACGGTGCAGCCGAAGGCCATCACCTTTCCGACCGATGCCAAGCTGCTGCATGCGGCGATCCAGGGGCTCAACCGCCTAGCGAGGAAGCACGGAGTGCGGCTGCGGCAATCCTATTCTCGGATCGCCAAGGCCACCGCGATGATGGCGGGACGCTACGCCCATGCCAAACAGTTCAAGCGGCACCAGCGGCAGTTGCGCATCCTGCGCAGCCGCCTGGGCCGGATCATCCGCGACATCCGCCGCAAGATCGAAGGCCAGGATGCGCTCGAAGAGGCGTTCGCACTCCCGTTGAGCCGGGCCACGCAGATCCGCTCGCAGCAGCAGCGCCAGCGCGGCTGGAAGCTGTATTCCTTCCATGCCCCCGAGGTGGAGTGCATCGGCAAGGGCAAGGCCAGCGCGCCTTACGAGTTCGGCGTGAAGGCTTCCATCGTCACCAACAACCGGCCTGCTCCCGGCGGCCAGTTCGTGCTGCACGCCAAGGCGCTGCCCGATAACCCTTACGACGGTCACACCCTGCGGGACGTCATCGACCGAACCGAGACACTCAACGGCTGCGCGATCGAGTGCGCCGTTGTCGACAAGGGATACCGCGGCCATGACGCACAGAACCCGCGCCGCGTCTTCATCTCCGGCCAGAAGCGCGGCGTCTTCGGCACTATCAAGCGCCAGCTGCGGCGCCGCTCCGCTATCGAGCCCGTGATCGGCCATTTGAAGGCTGACGGACACCTCGGCCGCTGCTACCTTAAAGGCCGCGCCGGCGATACCGCCAACGTCATCCTCTCCGCCGTCGGTTACAACTTCCGCCGCATCCTCGCCTGGCTAAGGGCTCTTTGGTACCTCTTCCTGGCTGCCTTCTTCTCAGTCACCAGCCACCGCACACCACTCAAATCGGCTTCTTAACCGACGACGAGTATAGTTGCGTGGAACGTATCTCGACGTGCTCTTCGCGCCGTCTTTGCTGCGCTAGGCGGCCTTGGGGAAGGCTCACAGTCAGAAGAGCTCCTGCGCGGAGAAGATGGTACGCAGACTGAGCCGGCCGGCGTAGTCTTCGCCGAGCTGCTAGTGCCTGGTGCGCTCTGTGACAGCAATGCACGAGCCAATAGATCGAATTGGCGGCGTCGTAATAACTTTACGAGGCGCGGCCAAGATCCGCCCGGCCGTCGAAAGGAGGCCGGGCATTTTGCACGCAGATTATGTGGGGTATCTGGAGGCAAAGGTCTTCCGGGCGATCTGATGAGGCCCAAGAGTTCATGAGGAGCAAAGGAGCAGCCTGAGATAGGGCGTGAAGGAGCTACGGAGCGATTGCTGCCCCCCAATAGACAAGGAGGATAGAAGCTGTGACGGGCGGCGCGGTGAACAGGAGCTCGTCCCACAGAGCTTTTCGCCCGACGAAATGAACAAGACTCAAGCAATTGGTTCGAAAATGCGTTCCGGAGAGCTCTTGGGCTGAGCAGAGCTCTTTCGTTGTTGAAAATAGTATGCTTGCTGCAACGAGACCGAGCTAAGCAAGCGCGCGAACCTGTCGAATCCTGTCCGGGAGGAGGATCACCCTGAGCACCAGCCTACGGAGATTGAACGGAGCCGGGAGTGCCGAGTACCGCGAGCCTCGCGGCGGCAACGTTGGTCCTGATCAACGCGGCTAGCGGGCGGAGCACGTCACAAGGATCAATAAGCCAAAGTAAGAAATGGACCGCTGGTGATGCCGGCCGATTTCGGGGAGTTCATTCCAGTAGATCGTACGAGCTCGAGATAGGATTTCAACATGCAGGTCTTGAACCCTGCTTGTCAATCGGCGTTCAAATTTGACCCCTCGTATTGCCTCAGGAAGTAATGTTACCCGGGATGAAGGTCTACGAACTGCCCCAGACCGGTCTCGAGCCGCGGCCAGCTCGGTGGAGAGGCTGTGGGCGGGGCGGAGTGCTCATCACACGCAGCGCCGTCCACAGCCTCGGGCCGTATTTCATCCACGGGCATGGATACGATGGCTGTCTCCGCCACCTTCCGCCGGAGGGACCGAAGCAGGCGCTGAACGATCGAATGCTGCTTGTCGCTGAACATCGAGGGATCGATCGTGGCGAGCCTGCCCACGATGGCCAGTGCAGTGAGCTGTGGCTCGACGGCGAGCCAGTTCTCGATGATCGCGAGATGGGGATCGAGCTTCGAGGGCATGCGAATACGCGTTTTGTATCGCTGTTTCGGCCGGCGGTGCGTGGCCCGCACTTCGGCGGTTTTTGCCGCCGTGCCGAGCGATCGGGCAAACGAGAGCGGATCAGCCGGCGATACGGTGGGAACCTTCGCAAGACCGCGCTTGCCGATCCGTTCGCCGAGCTCTTCCTGCGCCGTGCGGATCGTGGCAAGCAATTGTATGGGATCGAGAGTCCGATACGTGTGGCGCAGACGGCGCTTGACCGCTGATGGGAGTTTCGGGTGCCCCAGTGCACGTTCGTATGGTGTGGCAGGCGGATGATAGCGTTTGATGATCTTGGCACCCTCGCGGCGCTTCTCTTTGAGCTTGAATGACGGCTGGAAGAAGTTCACCAGCAGGCGCGCCGCCGCGTAGAGACGTGCCATCACGCGGGCCGTCTCGACCCCGTCGAAGCGCCCGTATCCGACGAGCCGCCGGACCACCGCACCGTTCTTCTGCTCCACGAAAGCCTGATCGTTCTTTTTGTAGGCACGTGACCGCGTTACCTCGATCTTCTGTGCTCGGCACCATGGAACGACGACGTCGTTCATGAACGCGCTGTCGTTATCGAAGTCGGCGCCACAGATCACCCACGGGAACAGGCCCTGCGCTCGCTTCATCGCTTCCACGACGAGGCTGCCATCGCGTGTCACCAGGGGCAGGCATTCCGTCCATCCTGTTGCGATGTCCACCATGGTCAAAGTCTGGATAAACGAGCCGGCGACGCTGGTCCCACCGTGCGCGACCATGTCGATCTCGCAAAAGCCTGGCGGCGGGTTTGCCCAGTCATTGAAAGTGCGGATCGGCACCTCGCGTCGAATCGCCGAGTAGAATCCGACTCGCCGCCGGCGCCCCCCAGCAGCCGCAATTTTAACGTCGATCAACATCCGATCGATCGTCGCCGCGCTCAGAGTTGTCAGCAGCGCACGCTCTGCGCTCGTTGGCTTCAGCCGGCCATGCCGCTCGAGTGCGGGCAACAGCACTGGGATCATCGATACGAGGCGCTTACCGCAGACGCGATCGGAGGCTTCCCACAGCGCGATCAGCGCGTCGCGCACGCTGGCGTATTTGCGTCGCCGACTTGTCGCTGGTTCGGTTGGGCTCGTTGCCCCTTCGTCCAGTGGTGGCCTGGGCCTGTCCCTTCCGGCAACCGACAGTGCTCGCACCGCGTGCTTGCGGTGCCAACCCGTCGTCGCTGTCAACTCGTCAAGGATCCGTCCCTTCTCAACTCGTCCAGCCGCACGGTAGCGCCTCGCCACCACGGCCAACACCTCGCGCCTTGCGCCCATGCTGATCCCGCTCGCCATTGGCGCCACCGACCTGATTCGGTAACGCCGCCCCAGTCATCAGCGGAATTGTTCGGTAACATTTTCGATGAGGCAATGCGCCCCTCATCGGCGTCCAATTTTGACCCCTTTGCGCGGCGGGCTTTGCTGGTAGCGCTCGTCTCGTCGGAGCTGGCCGGGATAGCGGAGGCGAGACGAGCGCGGGTGGCGTGATCGTCGTCTCGGCTCTTGAACCGCCAGCTATCGTTGCCGGTCTCGACAATGTCGCAGTGATGGGTCAACCGGTCGAGCAGCGCGGTGGTCATTTTGGCGTCGCCGAACACGCTCGGCCATTCGCCGAAGGCGAGATTGGTGGTCACGATGACAGAGGCGCGCTCATAGAGCCGGCTGACGAGGTGGAAGAGAAGCTGGCCACCGGACTGGGCGAAGGGCAAATAGCCGAGTTCATCCAGCACGATGAAGTCCATCCGGGTCAGATGCTCGGCGAGCCGTCCTTGCCGTCCGTTGCGGGTCTCGGTCTCGAGGCGATTGACGAGGTCGACTACGTTGAAGAAGCGGCCGCGAGCCCCGGATCGGATGCAGCTTCTGGCCATGGCAATGGCCAGGTGGGTCTTGCCTGTGCCGGTGCCGCCAACCAGCACGACGTTGCGTTGTTGGGCGATGAAGCCGCCGCCAGCGAGATCATTGACGAGAGTCTGATTGATCGGCGTGCCGTCGAACTGGAAGTCGGCAATGTCCTTGGCAAGCGGCAGCTTGGCAATGGTGAGCTGGTATTTGATCGACCTGGCTTGCTTCTCGTTGATCTCGGCGTTGAGCAGGTCGCCGACAATGCGCTGAGGTTCGTGCTGGCGTTTGACGGCAGTTGCCATGATCTCGTCGAAGGCAGCCTTCATGCCGTAGAGCTTGAGTTCGCCCATGAGGTCGAAGATTTGGGTTCGTTCCATCAGATGGTCCTCCGGAGGTTGTCGTAGCGGGCACAATCGGCGATCGGCGCATGACGGAGCGTCAGTGCGGCCGGCGTCATGATGTTGGCCGGTGGGGCGGGTTCACGTTGACGGGCCAGGATATTGAGCACGACATCGGCGGAATGGACGCTGTGACTGAGCGCTTCAGCACAGGCTGCTTCCACCGCGGGCAGACCGTCAGTCAGCACCGCGTTGAGGATGTCGACCATCTGCCGATTGCCATCGTCGGTGCTGGCAAGCTTGCGCCGGATCCGCTCGATCGCGGCCGGCAGCACCCAGTCTTTGAAGGGAGCACCGTTGCGCAAGGCGCCGGGTTTGCGGGCGAGCACCGGCACATAATGCCAGGGGTCGTAGACGGTATCGCCGCGGCCAAAGGATCGCGGGTGCTCGGCAACGATGCGTCCATCCTGACGGATCACAATGCGATCGGCATAGGCTTGAACCTCGACCGGTCGTCCGACTGCGCTGGCTGCGACCGAGTATTTGTTATTGTCGAAGCGCACCAGGCAGGTCTTCGAGACCGATGCCGTCACCGCATGGAAGCCGTCGAAGCGGCCGGCATAGGGAACGAGTTTGGGGCGTTCGGCTTCGAACACTTCCCAGATCGTCTGATCGACCAGCTCCGGATGGCGATGAGCCTTGGCGTAGGCGATGCATTTGTCGAGCAGCCAGACGTTTAACTCGTCGAGGTTTTTGAACCGCAGCCGCGGCGTGAAGAAGCGTTCCCTGACCAGCCCGACCTGGTTCTCGACCTGCCCCTTCTCCCAGCCCGACGCTGGCGTGCAGGCGACCGGATCGACCAGATAGTGGCTGCACATCTGCAGGAAGCGGCGATTGTAGAGACGCCCTTTACCGACGAAGATCGTCTCTACGGCGGTCTTCATGTTGTCGTAGATGCCGCGGGTGCAGGTGCCTTTGAACAGGGCGAACGCCCGGTCGTGGGCGTCGAACACCATCTCCTGCGTCTCCCGCGGATAGGCCCGCACGAACAGCATGCGGCTGTGACAGAGCCGGACATGGGCGGCCTTCACCATCACCGTGGTGCCGCTCAGCAAGACCACCTCGTGGCTCCAGTCGAACTGGTAGGCTTCGCCGGGGGCAAAGCTCAGCGGGACATAAGCGGCCGCGGTCGATTGCCCGCGTTCTTTGCTCCACCGCCTGGCGTAACGCCGCACGGCATCGTAACCGCCGTCGTAGCCGCTCCCGCGCAGCTCTTCGAAGATCCGGATCAGCGTCAGCTGTTCACGAGCCGGTTTGGTCGCGTTCGCCGCCAGCAGCCTATCGAGCTCCGATGCCCACCGCCCCAGCTTTGGTCGTGGCTGCACCTGCCGCTCGTACTCGAAGGAGGTCCCTCCGGACCTCAGCACCTTCCGGACCGTGTTCCGCGACACCTTCAGGTCGCGGGCGATCTCCTTGATCGTCTTGCCCTTGATGAAGTGCTCGCGCCGAATCCGCGCAATCGTCTCCACGACCAGCATCCCCGACCACCTGCTTCATTCCAAAGCAGGCAGCGCAACAGACCAACCTACAGGGGGTCAATTTTGGACGCCGATCCCCCGGCTTAGGGGGTCAATATTGCAGGCCGAATGACACCCTGCTTGAGCGAACTCGCGGGTGACGAGCCTAAAAAAGCGGACCAACCAATTAGACTGGAGCGCGCGGACCCGGCCTCTCGGAGTTCTAATTACAGGCGCAGCGTGCTCGGCGCCAAGAAGCTGATCGATGTCGTGTCGCGTGAGAAGTGCGCAGATTGGACATGAGGTTGGCGGTCTTCTGGATTAGGTGTGCCCCCCGTCGCGATTCTCCTGCAGTGCGGCATCGAGGCACTCGATCAGCGTATGTCCGGCGAAGGGCTTGGCCAGAAAGCCAATCGCTCCCGCGTCCAGGGCTGAGGCGCGCACGCGGTCGTTCGGGAACGCAGTAATGAAAATGAACGGCACACCGTGACCTCTCGCCCGCATTTCTGCCAACAGGTCCAAGCCGCTCATAACCGGCATCTGCAGATCCGAAATTACGCAGGAGGTTTCGTTCAATCGCGGTGACCTCAAGAAGTCCTCGGCCGACGCAAACGTTTGGACGATGTAGCCACGCGATTTCATAAGGTTCTCTGTCGCCGCGCGGACCGACGCGTCGTCGTCAACGACAGATATTAAAGGCGTGGACAAGACGTGCCCTCCGGACGCGGGAATGGCGGCTGCCGCAGCATTAGCCACCCTCGGCGAAAAGTGGGCTTGAGTGTTGAAATTGTAAAATCATACTTAGGTTTGTTCGGGCCGATTTGCGCGGATGCTCAGCGTCTCAGTCATTCTGATCAAATCCGCGAGCGACCGGGCGCGCATCTTTTTCATTACGTGTCCCCGGTAGATCTTGACCGTAATCTCGGCGAGCCTCAGCTCGGCGGCTATCTGCTTGTTCATCAGGCCGGTAGCGACCAGCTTCATCACCGCCTGCTCGCGCGGGCTTAAGGTGTTAAATAGAGCCTGCAGTTCCGCGACGGTCTGCTCAGCCTTCCGTCTTTTGCGATCACGTTCGGTCGCGGCGACCACGGCGTCAAGCAGCTCCTGATCGCGAAACGGTTTGGTGAGAAAATCGACGGCTCCGCCTTTCATGGCCCTGACGCTCATGGGAATGTCGCCATGGCCGGTGATGAAGATGATCGGAATATGAATGTTCAACCGCGCCAGGTCAGCCTGGAACTCAAGTCCACTCAGACCTGGCAGCCGGATATCAAGAACCAGGCAGCTAACAACATCGGGAAGCCCGCTCTGTAGCATTTCGCGGGCCGATCCGAATGCAACGACGTCCAGGCCGACCGATTGAAAAAGGTTCGTTAGCGACCGACGCATCGAGGTGTCATCTTCGACAACGAAGACTGTCGCATTTGCCGACGCTTCAGCTTTGCTGCCTTCGCGCGGGGGGGAAGGGCGTTCGCTCACGGCACGAGCTCCTTGTGCAACGGTAGGTCAAACCGAAAGCTCGCTCCCGGCCCCTGCTTGCGAACGACTGAAAGGCGCCCTGCATGAGCTTCCACAATCGAGCGGCAGATCGAAAGGCCCATGCCAAGGCCACTCGACTTTGTCGTGAAGAAGGGGTCTAATACTCGGTCGGTATCATCTTCAGCGATCCCGACGCCGCAATCCGTCACGGTAAGCTGCACGTATCCCGTATCGTCCTCCGACGACTGAATCACCAGTTCGCGCGTCCGGTCCGTAACTGCGTCCATGGCTTCGATCCCATTCATCACCAGATTGATAATCACCTGTTGCAGCTGAATCCGATCACCGAGGATTGCGGGCAGCGCTTCCGTCAACTTGGTCTTTAGCGTCACTCGGTGGTTAACCAGCTCACGTGCCACCAGAGCAATAACATCCTTGACTACATCATTGATATCGAGCGGTACCATCTCGATCTCGCCTTTCTTCGCAAGTGCGCGAATGCGACGGATCACCTCGCTTGCCCGGATTGCGTCTTCGATTATCCACTCAACCGAACAGCGAGCGGCGGAAAGATCAGGTGTCTGGCGGCCCATCCAACCGAGGCACGCGTCGGCGTTGCTGATAATCGCGGCGAGTGGCTGGTTGATTTCGTGGGCGATGGAGGTTGTCAGCTCTCCTAGCGTCGTCACACGCGTCACATGCGCAAGCTCCGCCTGCGCCTTTCGGAGCTCTTGTTCGGTTTGATCTCCGCGAATCAAAGCGGTGATGTCGGTGCTGACGCCGCGGTAGCCGAGGAAATTGCCGTTTAAATCAAAAAAAGGCTTGCCGCTCGTCCGGACGTAGATCGGAGATCCCATACGGTTGACAGTGCGGTAGACCAGATCCCGAAACGGAAGATGCGCCTCCAGCGTCGCCCGATGTTGCCGCCACTTCTCAGGTTCTTCCTCGACGTCGCACGCGATGTCCCAGCGAGGCAGGCCCATCAATCCCGTCGCCAATATTCCCGCAGCGCTGGTGTGCTCGGATAAGTGGGTGACCTGATGATCTGGTCCCGTCTCCCAGAGCCAGTCGGAAGCTGTTTCGGCGTAATCGCGAAAGCGCTGCTCGCTTTCGCGCAGCGCGGCAAGTGTGTTTTCCAAGCGTTCCCTAGCGGCGTATTGCTCGGTGACATCCATGTGTGTTCCGATGAGTTCGCGCACATTGCCATCGCTGCCGACCACCACATGCGCGACGGAGTGTATGCGTCTTATCCCGCCATCTGCTAGAAGGATTCGAAAATCATACTCGAAGCGCTCTTCCTTGCCTTCGATAGCCTGGCGCTGCACTTCCTGAAGCCGCGGCAGGTCATCTGGATGAACGCGCGACCGAATGGTCTCGATCGATACAGTCTCTTGCGGTTCAAAGCCAAATAGACGGTCGACCTCAGCGGAGCGATACACAAAGTCGAGACTGTAGAGGTCCCAGGACCAGCTGCCCGTGTGACTGAGACGCTGGGCCTCGGCCAAATAGGCTTCGCTACGGCGTAGCTGCTGTTCTACTTGCCTTGCTGCCGTGATATCCGTCGCTGCGCCGACAAACTCGATGTCACCGGTGGCAGTTCTTGTTGCTCGCGCCCGCGCGTGGATGTGCTTCACCGAGCCGTCCGGCAGCAGCAACCGGTATTCGTGCTCGAAGTCCCTTGGGTCTCGCATCGCTCGATCGATGATCTCTTGGACCGAAGCTTTATCGTCTGGATGGGTACGCTCGACAACCAGTTCCGGCGCAGGAGCCGTCTGCGGGTCCAATTGGAAAATTCGAAAGTTCTCCTTTGACCAAAAGACCTCGCCGGTAGCAACGTTCCAGCCGAAGCTGCCTGTGTGGCTCAACTCCTGCGCCTGAGCCAAATGGGCTTCGCTCCGCTGCAGGGCAAGTTCGGTTCGCTTTCGCTCCGTGACATCTTCGCACGCTATTAGGACAATGGGCTGGTCATCGGCCCAGAGCATGGCTTTAGCGTTTTCACGTACCCACAGTACCGAGCCGTCTTTCCTGATTTTCTGGACATCCCAGGTGTGCGATTGGCCGATATCTTCAAGGCAGGTGCGAACGCATTTGTGAACGAACGCGCGATCTTCCTCGAGAAAGATTCCCAGCACGGATTGGCCGATCAGTTCGTCGCGGGCATAGCCGAGTTGTGTCGCGCCGAAGGTATTGACGTTGAGGACCGTACCGGCTTCATCGAGCATGAAGTACATGGCCGGGTTGTGCTCAAAGATCGCGCGCCACCGTTTTTCGCGATCCTTCAAATCGGCCGCGCCGCGCCGCAGCTGGGCCGCAGCCTCATGCGTAGCCTCTCTTTCCTGGCGGACTCTTCCGATCAGGTGTGTTCCAACGATCGAGACAGTAAGAAATGCGACGACCACCGGAAGAGCTTGGGGGTCGTCAATCCGTAGACTGAACGCCGGCGGCACAAAGCAGTAGGCCAAAGCAGCGATGGCTAAGACGGAAAGCGCGTATGATGCGACAAAGCTGCCGATCAACGAAAACAGCAATATCACCAGCAGATAGACGAGCGCCATCGCGGCGAAATGCGTTTGAAGGTAAAAGGAAGCTAGCGTCACCACCGCCAGCGTTATGCTGCCGAAGGCAAACTGCGTGGCCGAACGTTTGAAATTGCTGATCTGATTATGCATTCTTCGACCGTCCGGCCGTTATGCGGCAGGAGAGCTATAACATTCTAGGCAAAAGTAAGGCAATCCTTTCTGCCCCAGAGACGCACACGAGCATTTCCGGGATCGATTGCTTACGGTTGAACTGAGCACGTACCGAAGAAAGGCGCATTACAAACGTACGTATAGTTGTCCTAAACCATTCAATATCGCGCTGACATGCGTGCAACCGAGCCCGGGCTATCTGTTTTCCTTCGCTATTGAAACGCTCGCGGGCGCGTGAGGCTGCGGCCGAGCACAGCTGCGTGGCGCCAAGGCACATCAAGGTCAGGGTCAGCGGCCACATCAATTCAGCTAAGCGCTGACGCTGAACAATGCGGCAGGCCTTGCCTATGCGGAGAGAGCAGCGAAAAGCTCTGGAGCGCCGTGACGTTACCCTCTGGGATCCATCTCAGGCTGGTGAAGGGGCCAATCTGGTCCACCGTGATCACGTCCATCGCGGTCTCTTCCGCAATGCGCACCGGAACAAGCCAGATGATCGAGTTGCGCCAGCGAGGTCGCCGTCGGACGTGGCGGGTTCATCAGTAGCCACGTACCAACCGTTTCATGGGCGGACCGGGTACCGTGGACCGTCACGCCGCACAGATTCTGTCATTAACCGTATGCTCTGGCTCGGCAAACCTTGCCCCGGCATTTGGATGGCCAGGAGCTGTACCTCAAAAGGCGCGCCTGGAGATGGCTGCCGAAAACAATGCTCTCTTTTCCCTTTTTATGTGAGGATCTTTCTCAGAGCAGTTGCCTGGACCGCAGCGCAAAGCAGGCGGTCCGAGATCGCGTGAGAAAACGCTCCGGTTTGCAGTTCAGGTCGGCTGCGCCGATCTGAACTGCGAAGAATCACAAGTTTGGGCAACACTCGCGTTCGACGCGTCTTGTAATCACGGATAAAGTCCGTGGCCTACCTCCTTGTGCTTCTAATGTCGATGCTGGTGGAATCGGCGGGCTGGTTGAGCCGGGCGTGCAGCGTCCCGTGCTTGAGTTCGCCTTCCCACCAGGAGACGAACACAGCTGCGATGCCGTTGCCGGTGATATTGGTAAGGGCTCGTACCTCGCTCATGAACTTGTCGATCGAGAACACGATTGCCATGCCCGGCACTAGCGCTGGGTTGACCACCGACAACGTAGCAGCGAGCGTGATGAAGCCCGCGCCGGTGACGCCGCTTGCCCCCTTCGAGGCCAGCATTGCCACGAGTAAGATCGTGAGCTGCTGGCCAAGAGTGAGATCGACCCCGAGCGTCTGGGCAATGAACAAGGTCGCAAGCGTCATATAGATGTTGGTGCCGTCGAGGTTGAAGGAGTAGCCGGTTGGCACCACGAGGCCGACCACGGGCTTGGAGCAGCCCAGCCGCTCGAGCTTCTCCATCAATTGCGGCAGCGCGCTTTCCGAAGACGAGGTGCCGAGCACGATTAGAAGCTCATCCTTGATATAGGCAATGAACTTGAAGATCGAAAAGCCGACAAGGCGCGCGATCAGGCCGAGAACGACCACTACAAATATCGCGGCCGTCGCATAAAATAGCGCGATCAGACCGATCAGATTACCGAGCGCCGCCGGCCCGAACTTGCCGATCGTGAAGGCCATTGCGCCGAACGCGCCGATCGGAGCCGCTTTCATGATGATAGCGATCACGCCGAACACCGCGTGCGCAACGTCGTCAATCATGCCGCGCAGCCGCGCTCCACGCTCTCCCAGCGCCATCAGCGAAAAGCCAAACAGGATCGCGAACAGGAGCACCTGCAGAACATCGCCGCGAGCCAGGGCGCCGACCACGGTATCGGGAATGATATTGAGAAAGAAATCGACGGTTTTCGAGGCTTCCGCCTGCTTGACGTAATTGGCGACTGCCGCAGCATCGGGTTTGACGGCAAGGCCACGGCCGACTTGAACCAGATTGCCCATGACAAGGCCCAACACCAAGGCAAAGCTGGAGACGATTTCGAAGTATACCAGCGCCTTGACGCCGACGCGCCCGACTTTCTTTGCGTCCTGAATATGCGCGATGCCGGATGCAACGGTGCAGAAGATGATCGGCGCGATCACCATCTTGATCAGCTTGATGAAGCCGTCACCGAGCGCCTTGACCCAGTCGTTGGTCGCGACCGATGGCCACTGCCATCCGACGATGGCGCCAATCACGATAGCGATCAACACTTGGACGTAGAGAATTTTATACCAGGTTTGCGACGCGCGCGCAGGCGCCGCAGTTGCCATGGTGGTCATGACGCTTCCTTCCCGAATTCCCTCGAATGTGAGCCGCCGCGTCGTGAGAGCCGACGGCATCATACGAGGCTGTCCTTTTAGCCGTAGCCGTGTCCGATTGAAGACGGTTCCGGGAGCCGGCGCGTCATTCCAAAGGCAGGCATTCAGTCACGTTATCTTTTTCGGCAAGCAAGATTTGCACCAGACGCTAATCTGCGGCCGATCAAACCAGGCATAAGCCGTCTATCTCTTGATGAGGTTATCTGAATGCTCGGACCTGCGTTCGCATGTTCGAATGGAAGGCGTTGCGCTGGGTGGCGTATCTCTTGCTCTGGCAGGGCACGTAGGCCGAGTCGCGTCTCAGCGTTGAAGCTTAGCGTGATCGGAATGTGTCGAGTGCCGAGTTGATGCAACAGTGCGTTGCATTGGTAAAATCGATTGTTTGGATCGCAGGTATCCACGCGATGGAAGCTTGGCGACATCTGAGCGTCAGATCGAGATTCTTTTTGGGCGCGTTATCTCTGCTTGGCGGGCCGCACGCTCAAAGCGCACCGGACATATGGCGCAGGGCCAACGTATCGACGAATTTGGCGGTCGCGTCATCTACGCACTGGATGAGCTGAAAGCGTGGGCCGATCTCGCTGTCAGGGCGTCAACGTCCGATCCCGTAAAGGCATTGTTGCTGCCGGCCAAGAATCGCCCAAGGCTGCGCCCTATGCACGCCAGGAGTCATGGTGATCGCCGCATGAGAATAGCGACGATGCAGGACTGAGATGCAGCAGGATGTGCCGTCTGGCGATGTCCCGGGAGTTTGACCAAGCTGATGCCTCTCCATCGCCGGCCGGGATATATAGGGTTGATAAAATCGAATCTTGTATACATGCTGTCATTCCGACGACGATTTTGACTGCAAAAATTTCTCATAATGAGCATATTTCCCACGAAATCTCGAATTAGTGTATACACTAAAGCCGCATGAGCGATTGCTTTCCGACCAATGCCTGTACGCGGCCGCTTGGGATGCCGAGGTCAAGCAGGCGCTGTTGCCGCGCACGATCTGCGGCAGGCACGCCGTAATGTATCGGCGGGGGCGCTGGAGGATGCCTGTTGGCATCGGTTGGTGCCGCTCTCAAAAGGGCGCCTTGAGGGCGACAGCGTTGTCTGCGGCTATCATGGGCTGAAATTCAATGCGCAGGGGCGCTGCACCTTCATGCCCTCGCAAGAGACAATCAATCCCTCCGCATACGTGCGTGCCTATCCCCTAGGAGCCCGTCCAGATATGTTTTCGTGACGGGCATTTGTTGTAGAGTAGCAGGCTCAGGCTGCGTTTGCGAGGTTGAACAGCTTGAGGAGGTTATGGACGGTGCAGATCATTGTCCACTCGGCGCGCACTTTCTCGATGCCCCGCAACAGGAACTGGCGGAAGCCTCTTGCCTGTTTGATCTGCCCGAACACCGGCTCCACCACTTGCTTTCGCAATCGGTAGGGTGTTTCGAAGCCGCCATCGTCGATCTTCTTTCGCATGGCCTGTGTCAGCGGGCCGCCGACTTTTCCGTTCGCTACTGTCGGGTGTTTGGCGCGTCCGGGCGCGACATAGCCATCGATGCTGCGTGTGTCGAGCGCTTCGAGATTGGCTTCGCTGCAGTAGCCGGAATCCGCTGAGGCCTGCCGCGGCTTGCGGCCAAGATTGCTCTCGATGGCCTCGATCAGGGGCACCAACTGGCCCTGATCGCTGCCGTGCTGGGTCAGTTCTTGCGCGACAATGATCTGGGCATGTGCATCGACGGCCGCCTGGGCATTATAGGCCTGAACGAAGCCATCCTTCGACTTCATGATGCGGCTTTCCGGATCGGTGAAGTTGCGTTGCGCCTTGGGATTGGGTTCCTCCGATGGCAGCGCCGCCGGTTTGCCCGGCTTCTTGCGGCCTTCGGCCTGGCGCTGCTGTTCCTTTTCGGCCTCGATGCGGCGCTCTTCCTCCGCCGCCAGTTTGGCGTCCGCTTCCAGCGCCGCCATCGCTTGCTGGATCTTCGCCAGCCGTTTCTGCTTGTCGACGGTCCAGTCCGGCAGTTCGTCGCTGTTGCCGAAAGTCTCATCCTCCGAGGCATCCGCCGCCTCGGCGGCCGCCAGCATGCGAGCGACCTCGGCCTTCAATTCCGCCTCGCGCTTCTTCATGCGCTCATAACTCATCGCCTTGTGTTTCGACGCGTTCGCCTTGATCTTCGTACCATCCAGCGCGACATGACCGAGCTTGACCAGCCCGGCCGTCTCGCACAACTTCAGAACCTGCACGAATAGCGCGCCGAGCGCCTTCAAATGTCGCTTGCGAAAGTCGCTGATCGTCCGAAAATCCGGCGCATCCAGCGCCACGATCATCACAAAATCGTTCCGCTCCCGGCAGGCCTTGGCAATCCGACGCGACGAATACAGCCCACTCGCATAGCTATGCAGCAGCAGCGCCACCATCATCCGCGGATCAAACGGCGGCTGCCCAAGCCCGCTCACATAGCTGCCCATGATCTCCCTGAGATCGAGGCTCTCCCGCACCAGATCAACCATAAACCGCGAGACATGGCCTTTCGGCACGAAGTCCTGCACATTCGGCGGCAGAAGCAGCGTCTGATCGATGTTCCAAGGCCGAAAATACTTGCTCATCGCCCAATGTTGAATCAGACCCGACCAGATTTGAACAGCGACTATCCAGACAAGCTCCTAGTCGAGCGCAATCGCTTCATCTGGCTGTGGATGGGCGATCTGGCGCTGGCTGACCCAGATTTGGTGCCGGACATGCACTGGAACGACGATCCTGCTTGGGTCGGTGATGGTGAGACCATTCACCTCAAATGCGACTATCGTTTGGTCGTCGACAATCTCATGGACCTGACGCACGAGACTTTTGTGCACGGGGCCAGTATTGGCAACGACGCCATCGCGGAAGCGCCGCTTGACGTCACGCACGGCGAGAAGACTGCCACAGTAACGCGCTGGATGAAGGGGATTACCCCCGCCGCCGTTCTGGTCGAAACAGTTGCAAAAGCCTGGTCGGGTGGACCGCTGGCAAATCATTCGTTTCGAGGCGCCGTGCACCATCAATATCGACGTCGGGGTGGCGCCCGCCGGAACAGGCGCGCCCGAAGGCGATCGCTCGGCGGGTGTCAATGGTATGGTTCTCAACACCATCACGCCCGAAACGGAGACGACCTGCCATTATTTCTGGGCATTCGTACGTAATTACCGCTTAAGCGAACAGCGTCTGACCACCGAACTCCGCCAAGGCGTTTCCGGCATCTTCCGAGAGGATGAGCTTATTCTCGAGGCGCAACAGCGCGCCATCGACGAACATGCCGATCGGGTCTTCTACAACCTCAACATCGACGCTGGCGCGATGTGGGCACGCCGCCTGATAGATCGCATGATCGACGCGGAAATCCGCCGCAGCACCGGCAAGCCGCGGAGTAGGACATGGCCGAGCGTGACAGCGATCGCTCTGTCTCACAGACGGTGCGTGCCCAGCTCAGTTTGCGCGATCTGATTCTGTCGGGTGATTTGCGGCCCGGCGAACGGATCTCCGAATTGCAGGCTGTGGGGGCGACCGGCGCCTCGCGCACTCCGGTGCGAATGGCGCTGGTTCGACTGCAGGAGGAAGGGCTTTTGGAAGCGATCTCTTCCGGCGGTTTCATGGTAAAGGCATTCTCCGAGCGTGATGTCGTGGACTCGATCGAACTGCGCGGCACGCTCCAGAGGCTGGCCGCACGCGTTGCCGCCGAGCGCGGTGTTTCGTTGCGCGATCTCGAACCCGCGTCGAGACTTTCTCCTCCTACGTCGCGCTCAACGCGCGCTTTCACGCGCTGCTGACGGAATTGTCGCGCATCCGCCCTTGATCAGGCAGGTCGATCGCGCGTCCGCATTACCGTCCGCCTCGCCTAGCGGCTTTGTGATGATACAATCGACACTGCCGGATGCGCGCCACACACTCCTAATTGCGCAGGATCAACACCGCGTCGTAATCGACGCAATCGAAAATCGAGAAGGCGCGCGGGCCGAAGCAATCATGCGGGAGCACGCGCAAGTGGCGGCGCGCAATTTGCGCTTGGTGCTCAAGAACAAGACGCATTCCGACCTGCTGCCGGGACTGGCGCTCATTAGGATGGCAGGCGATTGAAGGGAGCTGCATGCGGTTCATTGAAAGCTGGATACCCGCAACCCTCGTTGCGACATGCGATCTGACGCCTTCGATCCGCGAGCTGCTGATCAAGCCGGACAACTTTGATAGCGCGGCCTATCCGGTGGGCAGCCATATCAATGTCGCCGTCACTGTCGATGGACACGGCCGGAGACGCGGTCCTACTCCTTGGTCGGCGAAGTCGACCGGGCGGGCTATGGCATTGCGGTGCGGCGCGTGGAGGCTCGCGCGGCGGCTCGCAGTACATGTGGTCGCTCGCGCCGGGCGCGCGGCTGACCATTACATTGCCGGTCTCACTGCTGTCGATAGACTGGGCGCGCCGGCACTACTGCCTAATCGCCGGGGGCATCGGTATTACGCCACAAATAGGGGCAGCTCAGGCGATAGCCCGCCGCGATAGCCAATTCACTTTACATTATGCCGTGCCTTCTCGTGATCAAGCCGTCTATCTGGATGTCCTCGTCCCCTTGCTGAACGAGAGACTTAATATCCATGCAAGCAACGAAGGGCGTCGGCTCGATTTCGATGACTTGTTCGCCCCGCTGCCGCCTGACGCCTTGACACTCTTGTGTGGTCCGATGCGGATGCTCGATACGGCGCGCCGGGCTTGGACCGGCGCAGGGCGCGCACTATCGGACCTACGCCACGAGACCTTCGGTTCGAGTGGCTCGCTGCCGACTGAAGGTTTCCGGGTGTGCCTTGCAGATCCTGCCATCGAGCTAGTGATTCCGCGCGATCGCTCGTTGCTCGATGTACTCAATGAAGCTGGTTACGACGTGATTGCGGATTGCCGGCGCGGGGAGTGCGGCGTCTGTGCGATCGATCTCGTCAACATCGACGGTGAACTTGACCACCGCGACGTCTTCTTCAGCGAGCAGCAAAAGCGCGCGAACGCAAGATCTGTGCATGTGATTCTCGCGCTCACGGCACGATCACCCTCGATATACTACATCGCCTGGACACGATATAGGCTCGTTGCAGCGCTTGTTTCGGCAGTGGGTCCTAGTCCAGCGCTCGGAACAACTGGCGCATGACCACGCATGGGACTGTGGCGCGGTTGCCGGCCGTCATGCCTGCTAGCGTTTAAGGAACGGCTAACCAATTCTTCGAAGCAGGAGATGCACGCGAGGATTTCCGTCGAGTATCCGGAACGTTATGAGACCCCAAGGGCATCTCGCGCACGTCAACTCTGCAGTTTCATTGTGCGGCGCTGTCCGCTCGAGGACAATGATGCCAGAAAGCTGACAGAGCGTTAGGTCCACTCCACAGCAATGCCCATCTATGCGCGTTTTTCCTCACGTTGAGCACGGAGTGCATCACATTTGGCAAGCGGCACAGACATTGCTGGACGACAAGACAGGAGCTGCTGCCGTCAGACTGGGTGAAGCGGCCCTGTCACAGGAGTCTCCGATGAGGCCTGCGATTTCCGCCCTCTTGCCCTCTCTCGCAGAAATGACGCGCGTCAATATGGCACCCCTCATCAAGTTCCTCATGCCGACGGATAGGCTTGCCGGATTGTCAAAGCGGGCGAGGTGGTCCGAAGCCATGTTGAATGTCATAGCGGGCACTGAGCTATACAGCCAGGCCACGCAAGCTCCAACATTTCTGGCGTTTCGCTCGGGCGACCGCGGTCGCCCGGCTCGGCTGCTTGAGGGCGGCCTCGCGCCTCCGGAAAGCCACTTCGCCTCTCTGGCGAGTTCGGCTTCGAACGTTGTGAATCGTGCGTGCAAGCCGTCGTCGTTCTCCGTGCCGTCGATCTGCAGGCGCGTCGTCGCCGCAAAAGGGACGAGTGGGCCGGACACCGCAGATGCATTCGCAATGGGGAAGGCGGCGCGGCCGAAGCTAGGAGCCCGTCCAGATATGTTTTCGTGACGGGCATTTGTTGTAGAGTAGCAGGCTCAGGCTGCGTTTGCGAGGTTGAACAGCTTGAGGAGGTTATGGACGGTGCAGATCATTGTCCACTCGGCGCGCACTTTCTCGATGCCCCGCAACAGGAACTGGCGGAAGCCTCTTGCCTGTTTGATCTGCCCGAACACCGGCTCCACCACTTGCTTTCGCAATCGGTAGGGTGTTTCGAAGCCGCCATCGTCGATCTTCTTTCGCATGGCCTGTGTCAGCGGGCCGCCGACTTTTCCGTTCGCTACTGTCGGGTGCTTGGCGCGTCCGGGCGCGACATAGCCATCGATGCTGCGTGTGTCGAGCGCTTCGAGATTGGCTTCGCTGCAGTAGCCGGAATCCGCTGAGGCCTGCCGCGGCTTGCGGCCAAGATTGCTCTCGATGGCCTCGATCAGGGGCACCAACTGGCCCTGATCGCTGCCGTGCTGGGTCAGTTCTTGCGCGACAATGATCTGGGCATGTGCATCGACGGCCGCCTGGGCATTATAGGCCTGAACGAAGCCATCCTTCGACTTCATGATGCGGCTTTCCGGATCGGTGAAGTTGCGTTGCGCCTTGGGATTGGGTTCCTCCGATGGCAGCGCCGCCGGTTTGCCCGGCTTCTTGCGGCCTTCGGCCTGGCGCTGCTGTTCCTTTTCGGCCTCGATGCGGCGCTCTTCCTCCGCCGCCAGTTTGGCGTCCGCTTCCAGCGCCGCCATCGCTTGCTGGATCTTCGCCAGCCGTTTCTGCTTGTCGACGGTCCAGTCCGGCAGTTCGTCGCTGTTGCCGAAAGTCTCATCCTCCGAGGCATCCGCCGCCTCGGCGGCCGCCAGCATGCGAGCGACCTCGGCCTTCAATTCCGCCTCGCGCTTCTTCATGCGCTCATAACTCATCGCCTTGTGTTTCGACGCGTTCGCCTTGATCTTCGTACCATCCAGCGCGACATGACCGAGCTTGACCAGCCCGGCCGTCTCGCACAACTTCAGAACCTGCACGAATAGCGCGCCGAGCGCCTTCAAATGTCGCTTGCGAAAGTCGCTGATCGTCCGAAAATCCGGCGCATCCAGCGCCACGATCATCACAAAATCGTTCCGCTCCCGGCAGGCCTTGGCAATCCGACGCGACGAATACAGCCCACTCGCATAGCTATGCAGCAGCAGCGCCACCATCATCCGCGGATCAAACGGCGGCTGCCCAAGCCCGCTCACATAGCTGCCCATGATCTCCCTGAGATCGAGGCTCTCCCGCACCAGATCAACCATAAACCGCGAGACATGGCCTTTCGGCACGAAGTCCTGCACATTCGGCGGCAGAAGCAGCGTCTGATCGATGTTCCAAGGCCGAAAATACTTGCTCATCGCCCAATGTTGAATCAGACCCGACCAGATTTGAACAGCGACTATCCAGACAAGCTCCTAGTACAGTGTGCGTCGATCCCACAGATTGATCGATTGATTCAGACCGGAGATTCTGAATCGCCGCTAAAAGGGAACGATGTGAGAACGCGCCGGCGGTTAGCAAAGGACCTTGTGAACCGACCTGGCAGGATGCCTCGCTTCTGGAGGTTGGATCCGGCCAAAAGGCGCTGCATGCCAAATCCTTCAGCAAGCCGGACGTGCAGGCGATCGCTCTGCCGATATGGCAACGTGCTCTCACCGTGGAGCTGACGCACATGGATACCTTTTCGGCCGAGATCTGGCAATCCGTTGCGCTCACGATCGAGCTCGCCAGCATGACGACGATGATCCTTTTGGTTGTTGGCGCGCCACTCGCGTGGTGGCTGGCACGTTCAAAGACGGTTTTGAGCAAGGCGGTGGCGACGATCATCGCGCTGCCGCTGGTGCTGCCTCCGACGGCGCTTGGTTTCTGCGTACTCGTCCTGCTCGGCCCGAACAGACCGGGTGGCTTTCTCGCCTCTTTCTGGGGCGAGCACACGCTCGCCTTTACCTTTGCAGGAATTGTAGTCGGATCGGTCCTCTCAGCGCTCCCTTTGGTGGTGCAGCCGATCCATAATGCCTTTATTGCGATAGGCGGGGGACCGCTCGTCAATCAGCGTGCTTCTCCATTGTATGCCTTCATTACTATCGGTCTGCCGTTGGTGCGACTGGAGTTTCTCAAGGCTGCCTTGGTTGGCTTTGCTCATTCGATCGGCACCTTCGGCGTAGTGATGATGATCGGCGGCAACATTCCTGGGCGCACCAAGGTGTTGTCAGCTTATGTCATTGACTATGTGCAAGCATCGCGCTGGAGCGAGGCAAGTTGGATTGCCGGCGGTATGGTGATGTTTGCCTTTGCCGTCATTTTTATTCTAACCTTCATCGACAAACGCTGTGCCAGAAGAGGCACATGAGGGCACCAGCCCTGATTGAATCCGCTTCGGTATGACGGCCAGACATGTCCGATCGTGAGCGAGCAGCAGCATTGCAAGCCGGATCCGGTCATCCGTTATGGCCGCGGCTGCCGCTGGAATCGGCTTTAATTCGCCGCACGTCGCGCCTCTGCCCGAGGCTAGGGCTTGACGTCGGAGTTCCAAGAGCCGCCTTGCCAAACTGGAGGAGCTCTGCGCTCGCCAGATCGTTGGCAAGTGCGTGCCGGCGCGGGTTGCATCGCCTGAGGCGGCAAGCTCATCCACTAAAAGGCATACGGGCAATTCGATCCCTGCGAAAGCAACATCGATGCGCTTCGAAGCGATATTCGCAGTCGCGTCCGTCGCCAAACCGATAATGGCGATTGCCTATTACGCTGATGCGGCAAGTTGCCTACCCCTGCAGGCCGAGATTACCGCTCACTACCCGGACTTCGCAAAAACATGAAAGTAGAGGGGGGGCAGCCTGACGGTTGATCAAAAATTCGAACGCCGAGGGCGCCATAGATCAGCCTCACTTATGGCGCGCCCGGATAGCTCGGATCAAGCAGCGCGTCTTCATCCGGATTTCGTAGCTCCGCCGGTCAAGAGCGATGAACAGGCTTTCATCGAAGCCATACTAAGCTGCCGCTGCCCCATCTTCTCGACCGATGTGCTCGGGATTGTCGTCGAAAAGTCAGCGAACAGCGATTGTGACAGTATCCTGCGAACAGCCCGTGGAGGCTGATCGAAACGCAAGATGCCACGTTCCATTTGTCGGGATCGCAACGCGAGCGCCCCGCGCGTCAATTTCTAGACGCCCCTCTGACAGGAAAGCCACAGAACTCGAGCTCCTCGAAAGTCCGACGAAGTTTGACTGCGGGGGAGTTTGCGTATTTGCGACAGTCCATGACGATGTGCGGTTTGGACAAATGCTGCTAAACGGCAGGACCTCGATGGGCAACGCTTTCGAGATCTCAAGACGGCGCATCACATAATCTCCAACGACTTTGCGGGATTGGGACTCGGAGCGGCTGTGCGCGAATGAAAGGGCTCCTCGGCGCTTCCAGGCAATTCAGGTAAGTTGACCTGGACTGGCGCCGCTGGATGAGAGCTTTGAAGGTCCAGACTCCGATTATAGATCCTGTGAAAGTGCTCGCGCAGCAAGCGCCCACTGAATGAAAGATGCATCGGATCGATCCGCCCCGACGGATCATTAGCACGAATGGCGGACAACGCGTAGCTTGTGCCTCGCGAGCTCGGTTCGCTCATCCCTACCGATAATCGCGAAGCGGCGGCGCGTATCTGCCGAGTGTGCTCCCATGCGGTGGCCTGTTTCTTGCTGTCGAGGTCAGTAATTGTTACGGCCGACAAGTCACTTGGAAGGGGCCATGGGCGGGGCATCGGAAACTTTCTACAGCGTGATCAGACGTCAGGGTATCACGCGTCGTAGTTTCCACAAATTCTGCAGTTTGACAGCCGCGAGCTTCGGACTCGGTTCGCTCGCCGCAAGCGGTATTGCTTCCGCCTTAGAGACCAAGCCGCGTGTGCCGGTCATCTGGATGCACGGGCTCGAGTGCGCCTGCTGCTCGGAAAGCTGTATCCGATCGGCTCATCCGTTGATTAAAGACACGCTGCTATCGATGATTTCGCTCGACTATGACGACACGATCATGGCGGCGGCAGGACACCAGGCCGAAGCCATCCTGGAGGAAACCCGTGCCAAGTACAAGGGCAAGTATGTGCTTGCCGTGGAAGGCAATCCGCCGCTGAACGAAGGGGGCATGTTCTGCATAGACGGCGGCAAGCCGTTCGTTGAAAAGCTCAGGTCGATGACGGAAGAGTCCATGGCGATCGTCGCTTGGGGCACGTGTGCGTCCTCGGGCTGCGTGCAAGCGGCCGAGCCCAATCCGACTGGGGCGGTGCCGATCGATAAGGTGATCAGCAACAGGCCGATCATCAAGGTGCCCGGGTGCCCGCCCATCGCAGAGGTCATGACCGGCCTGGTGACCTTCATGACCGCGTTCGGAAAGCTGCCGCAGCTCGATCGCCAGGGACGCCCCAAGATGTTTTATTCCGAGCGCATTCACGACAAGTGCTATCGGCGTTCCCATTTCGACGCTGGCCAATTTGTCGAGGAGTGGGACGATGAGGGCGCACGCAAGGGCTATTGCTTATACAACATGGGCTGCAAGGGGCCGACCACTTACAATGCCTGTTCGGCCGTTCGGTGGAACGGCGGCGTGTCATTCCCGATTCAATCTGGCCACGGCTGCTTGGGCTGCTCCGAAGACGGCTTTTGGGACAAGGGTTCATTTTACGACCGACTCACGACCATCAAGCAGTTCGGCATTGAGAAGAACGCCGATCAGATTGGCATGGCCGCTGCCGGCGTTGTTGGGCTGACCGTCGCTGCGCATGCGGCGGTCACGGCTGTGAAACGGTTGACCCACAAGCCGGATCGCGCAGCTGACAAAAGTAAGCCGAGTTGAGGGGAAGGTGACGGTGGCTGTCCAGACACCAAATGGGTTCAATCTCGATCCTTCTGGCAAGCGAATTGTCATCGATCCGCTGACCCGCATCGAAGGCCACCTGCGCGTCGAGGCCAATGTCGATTCTGATAATGTGATCCGCAATGCGGTCTCGAGCGGGACGATGTGGCGTGGCATCGAAGTCATCCTGCGCGGGCGCGATCCGCGGGACGCCTGGGCCTTCACCGAGCGGATTTGCGGTGTCTGCACCGGCACCCATGCGCTCACCTCCGTGCGCGCCGTTGAAAATGCGCTAGGGATCGCCATTCCGGAGAATGCCAACTCGATACGCAATATCATGCAACTGTGTCTGCTTGTGCATGATCACCTGGTGCATTTCTACCACTTGCACGCGCTCGATTGGGTTGACGTGATGTCCGCGCTCAAGGCCAATCCCAAGTCGACGTCGGCGCTGGCGCAGTCTATCTCGCCCTGGCCGCTGTCGTCCCCTGGCTACTTTAAGGATTTTCAGATCAGGCTCACTAAGTTCTTCGGATCCGGGCAACCCGGTCCGTTCAAGAATGGCTATTGGGGGCATCCGGCCTACAAGCTTCCACCGGAAGCGAATCTGATGGCCGTGGCGCATTATCTGGAGGCGCTCGATTTCCAGAAAGAAATCGTCAAGGTCCAAGCGGTCTATGGGGGCAAGAACCCGCATCCGAACTGGCTGGTCGGCGGCGTGCCCTGCGCGATCAATATCGACGGAACTGGCGCGGTGGGTGCGATCAATATGGAGCGGCTTAGCTTAGTGTCCTCGATCATCGATCGTTCGATCGAGTTTGTCGAGCAGGTCTATCTGCCGGACATTGCAGCGATCGGCTCGTTCTACAAGGACTGGCTGCATGGCAGCGGGCTTTCGGGCAAAGGTGTGATGTCCTATGGCGACATCCCCGAAAATGCCAACGACTGTTCCGCGAAAAGTCTCAAGCTGCCGCGCGGCGTCATTCTTGATGGCGATCTCAGCGAGGTGTTGCCGATCGACCATGGTGATCCCGAGCAGATTCAGGAATTCGTCGCCCATTCATGGTATAAATATCCCGGTGGGGTCTGCGGACTGCATCCTTGGGATGGCATCACCGAGCCAAGTTTTCAGCTTGGGGCAAAGGTCAAAGGCAGCAAGACAGATATCAAGGAGCTCGATGAAGGCGGCAAGTATTCCTGGATCAAAGCGCCGCGTTGGCGCGGCCACGCGGTCGAGGTCGGGCCGTTGGCGCGATACATCATCGGTTGTGCGCAAGGCAAAGCCGAGTTCAAGGAGCCGGCCGAGAAACTGCTCAAGGGGCTTGACGCTCTTGAACACCGAGGTGAGCGTGACCGCGCCAGTCACCGATGCAGCAGTGACCGGCAGCGTCACATCCGCATTGATCGCGGCGGCGATAGCGTCGGCGATCTCGGGGATGCTGAAGCGCAACAAGAATATCACGCGACAGGACATCGAGCCCGATGATGACGAGTCGCATTCCGACTTCATGGATCGATGCATCGACGAACTCGGCGATGCCGAGGAGTGCCAGATTATCTGGGACAATCGCGCCGCCGATGGCATCCGCTACAAGACGCATGCCGCCAAGGTCAACGGTCTCGAGTTCGTGCTCTCCGATGAAACGCCGGATCGCATGGACGATGTCATCATGTCGGACGGCTGGGACCTCACGAACTTCAAGCGCAATCCGATTGCGCTGTTCGGCCATCAAAGCAGCTTCCCGATTGGCAAGTGGAAGAATGTCCGCGTCGTAGACAAGGAGCTGCGCGGTGTTCTGGAGCTGGCCCCGGAAGGCACTTCCGACCGCATCGATGAGATCAGGCGGCTGATCGATGCCGACATCCTTCGCGCTGTCAGCGTCGGCTTCAAACCGAAAGAGAGCAAGCCGCGACCGGGGGCCGACTTCGGCCTGTTCTTCACCAAAAGCGAGCTGGTCGAGACCAGCGTCGTCTCCGTGCCCGCGAATCCGAATGCGCTCGCGGTCGCCAAGTCTCTGAGAATTTCCCCCGCGACTATCGACCTCGTCTTTGCCGGGAAAAGCACCAAGGACGGGATCAAGCGGCGCGGGATCACCGGCGGGCAAGCCGACACCCCATCGTTTGGTAGAAAGGGCACGACAATGTCGTTTGCTCAAAGGATCGCTAACTCCGAGCAGCGGCTCGTCGCATTGCGCGACCAGCTTGCTGCGCACTGGGAGAAGACCGACGAAACCAATGTCAGCGACGAGCAGCTGAAGATCGCCAATGATCTGAACGAGAAGATCGAGCGCGAAGAGAAAACGCTCGAAGCCCTGCGCGGTGCCGAGAAGACTCTCGGCGAGTAGTCTGATGATGGTGGCCGCACCATCGTGGTGCAGCGTGGCAGCACAGCAGTTCGGCCCCATGCTGAGCCGCTGCGCCCGCTCTCGGTGCAGCGCAAGAAGATCGAGCCGCAGGAGCTGCTGGTCCGCTTGGGTGTGGTCCAGCTGCTGGCGCATCAGCAGCGCAAGCCGGTCGATCTCATCATGCGCGAGGTCTATGGCGAGGATGAAGCACTGCGCGCTGTCTACGATTGGGCAGTGAAGGCCGCGACAGCACCCGCAATGGCGACCGTAGTCGGCTGGGCCGCTGAGCTGGTGCAGCAGATGAACATCGGCTTCATGGAAACCTTGATGCCGAAGTCGATCTATCCGCGCCTGTCGGCTGCAGGTCTGAACCTGTCGTTTGGCACCAACGGCAAGATCGTGGTGCCGACGCGGGCACTGACGCCGACCATCGCGGGCTCCTTCGTCGGTGAAGGTCTCCCGATCCCTGTTCGTCAGGGTCTGTTCACTTCGCAGGTGCTGACGCCCAAGAAGATGGCGGTCATCACCACTTGGACGCGGGAGATCAGCGAGCACAGCGTGCCCGCAATCGAAGGCCTGCTGCGCAATGCGATTCAGGAAGATACCGCGATCTCGCTCATAGCGTCCTGATCGACAGCAACCCGGCAACGACGATCCGCCCTGCCGGTATCCTCAACGGCATCACGCCGCTGACGCCGACTGCTGGTGGTGGCTTCAATGCTCTGGTCGGTGACATCAAGCAGATCAGCGGCCAGCTGCTCACCGCGACCAAGGGCAACGTGCGCACGCCGGTCTGGCTGATGAATCCGCAGCAGGTCGACAGCGCTGGTCTCGTCGCAGCTCCCGGCGCGGGCGCTTTCCCGTTCCGCGACGAGATCAGCAACGGCAGGCTCTCGGGCTGGCCGATCATCGGCTCGGGCACGGTCCCGCTTGGCACCGTGATCGCGATGGATGCAGCCGACTACGTTTCGGTCGGCGGCGATGCACCGCGCTTCGAGCTGAGCGATCAGGCCACGCTGCACATGGAGGACACCGCACCGCTCGACATCGTGAGCGGCGCAGCGCCTGGCACGCCTGCCAACCCGGTGAAGTCGATGTTCCAGACTGACAGCATCGCGCTTCGCCTGATCCTGCCCATCAACTGGACCATTCGTCGGCCCGGTGTGGTCTCGGTCGTCAACGGCGTCACTTGGTAAGCGGGGCAAACCCCAGAAGGAGAATCGAAATGACCGACACCGAACGCGAGGCTGCAATCAAAAAGCAGCTGGCCGATCAGAAGTCCGAGCGGGAAGCCGCGCGCACCAAGATGGCCGAGGACATGGCCAACGCGAAGCCGACACCGACGCAGGATGAGAACGATCAGGCGGCGATGGGCCTTCATACTGGCGAGCATGAACCGGACGGCTCTCCCGAGCAGGGTCCGGACGGCAAGCCGATGCCGAAGGGTCAGGAGCATCGCACCCGGCAGGCCGAAGCCGCCAAACCCGCGCAGGGCCGAGGCGACTATTCGACTCGCTCGTCCAACCCGGCTCCTGCAAAGCATGAATGACTGACCTCGCCACCAAGCCTCGCGTGCGGATCAAAGCAGGCCGCAGCAACGCGCTTGTCTCATAAGAGGGCGAGACGCATGCGGAGCCTGGTATCTGCCGGTCAGCGGCGGCTGGTTGCCCGCCGATGTCGGCGATAGCATCAACTGGTGGCAGAACGGCTACAGTGTTCTCTCGGCAACAGCACAGTCGGCAATGGTCGAGGCTTGCGTCTCTGCCTATGCGCAGACCGTTGCGATGTGCCCCGGCGATCACTGGCGGCTGAACGATAAGGGCGGGAGAGATCGGGTCACAACCTCGGCCCTCTCCCGCCTGCTTCGGCATCCGAATGATTATCAATCGATCAGCGACTTCCTGCTGAACGGCACGCGCTCGCTCTATCTCGACGGCAACTGCTATGCGCTGGCGCTGCGCAATGACCGCTTTGAGATCGATGAGCTGCATCTGATGCAGCCGAAGCTCTCCTATCCCCGGCTGGCGCAGACCGGCGATATTTTCTATCAGCTCGGCGGCAACGACATCATCGCCAAGCGGCTCGGCGACGAGACCCTGATCGTGCCGCAGCGCGATGTGCTGCACATCCGGCTGCACAGCATGCGGCAGCGCTTCCCGACTCCGCTGGTCGGCGAGTCGCCGGTTGTCGCGGCCTACAGCGATGTCGGCATGGGCGCGGCCATCGCGCAGCAGCAGCTGTGCTTCTACATGAATGAGGCGCGGCCCTCGGCGGTGCTCTCGACCGATCTGGTGCTCGACAAGGATCAGGTCCAGGCGCTGCGGGATCGCTGGAACGATCAGGCCAAGGGCCAGCATCAGGGCGGCACGCCGATTCTTACCGCAGGGCTGAAGGTGCTGCCGTGGTCGCAGGGCGGCAAGGATGCCGCGACTGCCGAGATGCTGAAGCTGTCAAACGAGCATATCGCGCTCGCCTTCCGCATCCCGCCGCAGGTGCTCGGCATCGGCGGCAACAATCTGTCATCGACCGAGCTGCTGATGCAGAGCTGGATTTCGTCCGGTCTCGGCTTCGCGCTCAACCACATCGAGGAATCCATCGGGCTGCTGTTCGGCTTGAAGGGCCAGCCTGACGAATATGTCGAGTTCGATACTGCGGCGCTGCTGCGTTCGGCGCTGAAGGATCGGATCGAAGCGCTGGCGCGCGGCGTTCAGGGCGGCATCTATGCGCCCAATGAGGCCAGAGCCTTCGAAGGTCTGGATCGAGCAAAGGATGGCGACGAGCCGCGCGTGCAGCAACAGGTGGTGCCTCTCAGCCAGATCGAGGCAACCCCGCCAGCTCCCGCGAGGCCGGTCAAGGCGCGGCCATTGGGCAACTTCAGATAACCCTGCGCTCGCTCTAAAGCTTGGATCGAGGGCTTCTCGTCCACGCATAGCACAATGGCCTTCGCGGGCGGGGCGACGTAGAGGCCAACAACATCGGCGGCTTTGGCCGTAAAGTTCGGGTCGTTGCTCTTGCACCAGGACTTGCGAGCCGCAAGGTCAATCTTGTGGCTACGCAGGAACCGCCAGACATATTGGACATCAACATCGCCCAGCGCCTCGGCCAGCAGCGGGCCAGTCCAGCGCGCAAACCCCTGCGGTGGCGGCTTATGCAGCAGCTTCAGAATCCGCTTGTCGGTGGCCTTCGTATAGATCGGCTGCTTGCCGGGCCGCGGCTTGTCGTGCAGTCCTTCAAGGCCATGATCGGCATAGCGGTGTCGCCAAAGGCTGACAATCCGCGGCTGGACTCCGACTTCTTTGGCGATCGAGCGGGTGCTGCGCCCGTCCGCCGCCAACAGAACTATCCGCGCCCGCTTCAAATCGCGCTGCAGCGTCACCGGCGAGCGACAGCACGCCTCAAGAACCTTGCGGTCTCTCCGCGAAAGGTGGACTTCTCTTGCTTCGGGGATCATCCATATCTTGAATCACGACTCACGTTCCAAGAAAAGTGGGTACTAGCGTCAGGACCGTCTCGATGGCAAGATCGGAATAGCGGGTCGGCCGCCACGCGTCGTGCGTCGAAGCGACTGCCTGCCGGCCAAGGCTTCTTCCGTCAGCCACAGCGTCAGACTGCCGCGCCGTCGAAGGAAGGCTCGTCAGCTTGTTGTCAGATTGCTCGCTTACCCTGCTAGCAAGTCTTAAGTAGACCGATATTGACTACAGCGCAGATCAGTCGATAGGAGCGAATCGCGTGGTTAGCAGAATCACTGGTTCATCCAGCCAACCCACAAGCGCAGGCCATGCCGATGAATCGGAGCAGGCAGCAGATAATCAGAGGTTTACGGAATCGCTTGACCGGCACTAGTTCGTCGTCAGCGACACGGCCGTGTTCCCTTACCGCTGAACCTTCTATCTACGAGATGGACAGTGATGAGTTCAGGCAAGAGTTGAGGGACTTCTATGGTGTCGACGTCAGGCACATAGCCAATAATCCTCAAGAGTACTTGGATTTCGTGTCCTCAAAAGCTGAGCGCACCGCAATTGTCGCTAGAGTCGGTGCGACCGTAGATGACGAGGCGGGTTCGAAGTACTTCAGCTATCAGTTGGGCGATAACGATGAACAACGAGGGTGAATGGCAGCGGGCAGACAAGCCCCGGCTGTATCTTCAAGCCGAGAGCGAGGATCCCGTTGAACGAAGTAGCGACGAAGACGAAGGATGTGTCGAGTCAGAGCCGTCCGACGATGATCTTTCTTGGTACGTGGCGCGGGCGCTCAATTTCCGCGGAGGACCGGCGGAATGAGAGTCTAGATAGACTAAAGGGAATGTGCATGAAGGCTATCATGTTCCGTTTTCCGCGTGCCGGGCGCGAAGGGGATATCCCGGCCGCTCCAATCCGTTAGCTTAACGGTGCCGCCTGAGCTCCTCTGTAGGGGCATTGGTGCAGTGAAATTTCATCAGCATAAAGGAGATTGCTTGTGGGAATTTGTTGTTCAAAGCCTTCAGGAGTAGGCTCGCCTTATGATAGTTCGAGCGCCGACGGCGCCTCGCACTCAACGGCCCGCAGCGACAGCGGCGCCAGCGATCGCCAATGGTCCGCGCTAATTTCGACGGCATCGGGACCGGCTGCGACGGCATCGGAACCGGCCGCGATGGCTCCCCGAGTCGCTCTGGGAACGTCGCCGAACACGTTGCAACAACGACGCGGTGTGGCACTACAGCGACATGAGATGCAGCAACTCGCCTACCTCATTGCGGCCATGATGACTGGCGATCCGGTCAGAAGCCCCGCTCGGATCACCGCGGCCGGTCAGACAGTGCACGACGTTCGCCTGCTCCTCAGGCACGGACGCGGCAACGTTCATGCGGATGGCGAGCCGTCCCACGGGCACAACGTCGTAGGCGCACGTCTGGCCTACCGCGGCCTCGATCGCGACAACCAGATGGCATTGGCGGGCGCGCTGGGCGCAGGCTTTTGCGATCAATTCGCGCGCCTCGCTGCAGTCTCGCACGCGCCGCATTTGCGCGATGGTGAATCGGTCGTGAATGCAGGCGGCGAGGTGGAAATTATGGAATTGAACGCCGATCACACCATCTCGGCCACGCGAACTGGACACGCATGGAACGAGCTACGCCGCGGCAACGGACGCGATGGAGAGACGACCATCGTGCAGGACGGCTGGTCGAACGGCCCGGCGGTGCGGCTGAAAGACAGCGCGTGGGCGAACGTCCAGGTGGAGGGAGAGGACCTGAGTATCGACAAGGACGGCGCCCTGTGGTTGAAAGATCGCGTCGAGCGACTGATACCTCTCGTCCACCCGGACGAAGACGAATACACAGCAGGGTGGCTGGAGGAGTTGCGCCGAAATCCGACCCAACAGGATCGCTTTTTGGAAACTCAGGTAGTGTCGGCCGAGTTCGCCGCAAAAGCGAGGGAAGCCCTAGAGCAGATTCCGCGGGAACAGCAGGAGCAGTTGGTCTCGATGGCGGCGCAGGAATTCTATGGGCTGTCTCCCCACGAGGCGGGCGCCCCGCATTTTATTCACTCGGTGCTGGAACAGGTTGGGCTCCTAGACCATCAGGATCGTCCGCCGGTGGTGCCGCCGGATTATTAGTGTGGGCCCGCGTGAGATCTGCGTCTAGTACCCGGAATCAGAGCTGAGTGATACGGCGGCCTTTGAAGGGGCGTTGACGAACCTTTTTCTTGGTCCAGACGAAGGGCTCGGCTTTGTCGTTGTAGGCATTGATGTGTTCCTGAAGCTGCTTGAGGCTTGTGAAGGAGGTGCCGCTAAGTGACTGCCCCTGCAAGATCGAGAACCAGACCTCAACCTGATTGAGCCAGGACGCGCTTGTCGGCGTGAAATGAAATTGCACGTTGGGGTGGGCCTTGAGCCAGTGCTCGTTTTTCTTGTGGGTGTTGAGGTTGTCGAGGATGACGTGAAGCTTTCGGCCCGGAAAGGCCGCGATAACGCCGTTCATGAAGTCGAGGAACTCGACGCGGCGACGGCGTTTTGAATGAGCCGCGATGATCTTTCCGGTGGCGACTTCGAGCGCCGCAAACAATGTCGTAGTGCCATGCCGCTTGTAATCGTGGCTCTGGCCGGTCAAGGCGCGGCCATTGGGCAACTTCAGATAACCCTGCGCTCGCTCTAAAGCTTGGATCGAGGGCTTCTCGTCCACGCATAGCACAATGGCCTTCGCGGGCGGGGCGACGTAGAGGCCAACAACATCGGCGGCTTTGGCCGTAAAGTTCGGGTCGTTGCTCTTGCACCAGGACTTGCGAGCCGCAAGGTCAATCTTGTGGCTACGCAGGAACCGCCAGACATATTGGACATCAACATCGCCCAGCGCCTCGGCCAGCAGCGGGCCAGTCCAGCGCGCAAACCCCTGCGGTGGCGGCTTATGCAGCAGCTTCAGAATCCGCTTGTCGGTGGCCTTCGTATAGATCGGCTGCTTGCCGGGCCGCGGCTTGTCGTGCAGTCCTTCAAGGCCATGATCGGCATAGCGGTGTCGCCAAAGGCTGACAATCCGCGGCTGGACTCCGACTTCTTTGGCGATCGAGCGGGTGCTGCGCCCGTCCGCCGCCAACAGAACTATCCGCGCCCGCTTCAAATCGCGCTGCAGCGTCACCGGCGAGCGACAGCACGCCTCAAGAACCTTGCGGTCTCTCCGCGAAAGGTGGACTTCTCTTGCTTCGGGGATCATCCATATCTTGAATCACGACTCACGTTCCAAGAAAAGTGGGTACTAGGCCGCTGTTTCGACAGCGATGGCGAACTTGCAATCGACCTTCTGATCGACCGGATGATCGCGCGTGCCTGAGCGGAGTTTCAGGAAGGCAATGGCGCGAGCCCAATGCTCGGCGATGACGATCCCGCTGTTCGGCTTTGCGACGATGGTCACTTCCTCGCCGTTGCTGCCGTACAGATCATTGTAGAAGTTGCCGTCGCTGGAAACTTGCAGCGTCAGATTCGCTGCCGTGTATTCCTGCGGAACGGTGATGCGGACGATCACGCCAGCCGAGCAATCAATGCCATCGGAAAGGGATTCGCCAGCTGCGATAGTGGGTCCGTCGATAACCTGAAGCGGCATGATGCGTCTCCTTCAGCGGTGCCGGTTGGCGGGATGGTTCGGATCGGTCGGCCAGCCATCGGCATCGACCGCGACATCGAAGCCGCGCGCCTCGATCCGCTGCTTGGTCGAGCTATGGCAGGGCGAGCAAAGGCTTTGCAGCGCGCCCAGGCAGAACAGAGTCCAGTCACCGCGATGCGGCTCGACGTGATCGACATGGGTGGCCGGGGTGACGATGCCGTCCGCTGCGCAGAACTTGCAGAGCGGATGCGCGAGCAGCTGCTGCCTGCGGCGGCGCTGCCAGAAGGCGGTGTCGTAGAAATGCTTCCAGTCCTCGCGGCTCATCCGATCAGCGCCGCGATATCGATGGGCTTCTCATTGCCGCGATCCCGAGCGCGCAGACCGAGCAGCATGGCGATGGAGACCGCGCCGTCGATGCGAAAGCGCGCCTTGTCCTTGTCCAGCTTGCGATTGCCAGCCGGGTCCGTGGTCGCCACAGCGTTCGCCATGTTCCAGTTCAGCACCGGATTGCCGGGATGGATCAGCTTGCGCTCGATGATCGCCAGCTCCAGCGCATCGATGGCAGGCCCCATGTCCTTGAAGCCTTGGCCCCATGGCACCAGCCGCAGGCCGTCGCCGCCCTTCTCGCCGTCCTCGAAGCCTGCAGGCCGATGCGGTCGAACTCGCGCAGGATGTCGTTGATGCGCCAGCGGTCATAGGCCATGCCCTTGACCTTGTAGCGCTGCGTCATCTCGGCGATGAAGAGCGCGATCACCTCCGGGTTGATCGATTTGCCGGGGCTGATCTTGAGATGGCCAGCTTCGGCCCACTCGCGGTAGCGATGCGATCCCGAGCCGAAGTCGCGGCTCGAATGCTCGGTGAGATGATCGCGCGGCTTCCAGAAATGCGGCTCGATGCGGCAGGGATCATCGACGGAGCCGATCATCAGCGCGGTGAGATCGACGGTGCTCGAAAGATCGAGCGCGAGATAGACTTCCTCGCCCTGCGCCAGCGGGGCGTCGCCAGCGCAGGCCATCCATTCCGCTCGCGAGATCAGCGAGGCGATGGACGAAACGCGCTGATTCAGGAATAGATTGCGGACCTTCGGCTCCTCGGCGGGCATCCGGATCGCCTTGCGGATCGCGGTCGCGAGGTCCTCATAGTCGCGGAATTTGCCGAGCGCAGGATTCGCCTTGTGCCATTGCTTCTCATCGGCCAGCTCGCAGTCCTCGGCGGCGGCGTAGAGATGGCAGACGATGGCGGGATCGACGCCGGAAAGCCCGTCATCGATCAGCTTCGACATGATGTGCTCAGGATCGTTGCTCTGCGTTGAGATCACGATGAAGAGCGGTTCATCCCGCGCGCCGAAGGAGGTATCGAGCACGTCATAGAGGTCGCGGTTCGTATCCGTCCGAGGGCGGCCGTCTTGCGAGTTTTTCCGATCTGTAGCTGACTGTCCTTATGGACGTACATAAGGACAGTGCGGTGCTGAGCCGCATGGATTTGGTGGAGACCGGTCGGCGGCGACGCTGGACGCGTGCGGAGAAGCTCAGAATCGTAGAGGAGAGCTTCTCGGGGCCACGACTGGTGTCGGCGACGGCTCGCCGGTATGGGATATCACGTCAGCTTCTGCTGAGCTGGCGCAAGGCTTGGACCTGTCATGATCCGGCCGAAGAGGATTCGATCGGCCCGACATTCGTCCCTGCGATAGTTGCGGCAAGTACGCCGCCAACGACGGAAGCTGTCGAGACAGGTCAGATCGAAATCGTGAGCCCTCAGGGGCTGCGCGTGGTCTTCGGCCCCGGTGCGGATATCGAGGCGGTCGTTCGAATTGCTCGGGGCCTGGCGCGCCGATGATCCCGATCCCGACGGGCGTGCGGGTGTGGCTGGCGACGGGCCATACCGACATGCGGTGCGGCTTTCCGAGCCTGGCTCTGCGCGTGCAGGAAGTGCTCAAGCGCGACGCCATGGGCGGCGGTCTTTTCTGCTTCCGGGGCAAACGCGGTGATCTATTGAAGGTCATTTGGCACGATGGCCAGGGCGCCTGCTTGTTCACCAAAAGACTCGAGAGAGGCAGGTTCATCTGGCCATCGGTTGCTGGTGAATCGGTAACGATCTCTCCGGCGCAGTTGAGCTATCTGTTGTCCGGGATCGATTGGCGCAACCCTCAAGAAACCCAGCGTCCGACGCGGGTCGGATAGTCGTTTTACGGTTTGAATCTGCGGCTCGATCTGATTCAATGGCTCCATGATATCGAAGCCGGATGATCTTCCATCGGACCTTGTCAGTGCCCTGGCGGCGCTGCAGGCCGAGCGTGAGGCGCGACAGAAAGCCGAGGCGAAGGCCGCCAACTGGCAGGCGCAAGCCGCGAATGCGCAGGCGAAACTGTCGGATACCGAGGCGCTGATCGCTCATCTCGAGTTGCGCATCGAGAAGCTGAAACGCGAACTGTACGGGCAGCGCTCCGAGCGCACGGCGCGGCTGCTCGAGCAGTTGGAACTGGAGCTCGAAGACCTCGTCGCCACGGCGAGCGAGGATGAGCTTGCGGCGCAGGCCGCAGCGGCGAAGACGCAGAACGTCCGCCCCTTCACGCGCAAGCGGCCGGTGCGCAAGCCTTGGCCGGACGACATCGAACACGAGCGCGTCGTCATTGACGCTCCGACGAGCTGCGCCTGCTGCGGCGGATCGCGGCTGGCGAAGGTCGGCGAGGATGTGACCAAGACGCTGGAGGAGATCCCGCGTCGCTTCAAGGTCATCGAAACAGTGCGCGAGAAGTTCACCTGCCGCGATTGCGAGAAGATCAGCCAGCCGCCTGCGCCGTTCCATGCCACGCCGCGCGGCTTCATCGGCCCACAATTGCTGGCGACGATCCTGTTCGACAAGTTCGGCATGCATATCCCGCTCAACCGCCAGAGTGCGCGCTTTAAGGCCGAGAGGATCGATTTGCCGCTGTCGACGCTGGCCGACCAGGTCGGCCACGGGACCTTCGCCGTCATGCCACTCTTCCACTTGATCGAACGCCATGTGCTCGCTGCTGAGCGCCTTCATGGCGATGACACCACCATCCGTATCCTGGCGAAGGGCAAGTGCACGACCGGGCGGATCTGGACTTATGTGCGGGATAACCGGCCCTTTGCCGGGCCTGCGCCGCCGGCGGCGGTCTATTACGCCTCGAGCGACCGACGAGGCGAGCATCCGCAGAAGCATCTGGCCGCCTTCGCCGGCATCCTGCAAGCCGATTGCTACAACGGCTTCGAGCCACTGTTCGACCCGCAGAAGAAGGTGCTGCCGATTACGCCGGCGTTTTGCTTCGCCCATGCGCGGCGGGGCTTCTTCGAGCTGGCTGACATCGAGAAGAATGCCCGGGAAGGCAAGAGAGGTAAACCGGTCTCTCCGATCGCGCTGGAGGCGGTCAGGCGCCTGGATGTGTTGTTCGAGATCGAGCGCGCCATTAACGGCTGCGGCGCCGAAGAGCGGCGCGCCGTGCGCCAGGAAAAGAGCAAGCCGCTCCTCGGGGACATGCACGCCTGGTTGCTGCGTGAGCGCGAAACCCTCTCTCGCTCCTCCGAGGTCCTGAAGCCTATGAATTACATGCTCAGGCGCTGGGACGACTTCGCCCGCTTCCTCGACGATGGCAGGATCTGCTTGACCAACAATTGTGCTGAGCGCGCATTGAGAGGCATCGCCTTGGGAAGGCGCAACTGGACCTTCGCCGGCAGCCAGCGTGGTGCCGACCGTGCCGCCATCATGCTGACGATGATCACGACCTGTCGTCTCAACGACGTCGATCCGAAAGCCTGGCTCGCCGACGTCCTCGCCCGTATCGCCGATCTTCCCGCATCGCGTCTGCACGAATTGCTGCCCTGGGAATGGAAGCTCCTGCGCCAAGCCGACAAGCCCGCCGATCAGCAGGCCGCCTGACCTTCACGCAACGCCATCATAGAGCTCGCCGTACCCGCGCGCATGCGTCCATCACGCGGTCCTCGTCGTATGCGTACCGCGGTTCTTCGCCTGGGCCAGCTCATCATAGATCACGAGGCTCGGCAGATAGCCGTGCTTGGTGCCTGCCTCGGCGCTGATCGCGCGGTAGACCGAGGCAGTGCGGCGCGCGACCATGGTCTTGGTCGATGGCACCAGCTCGATCTCCTTCGCCAGCTCGGGCTCCAGCTCGACCATCTGGCGAGCGAATTTGTAGACGATGGCGGCCTGATCGCGATCATTGGCGGCGGAATAGATTTCGCCATGCACCACGGCCTCGGGGCCGACCAGATGCGCGAGCACGATTGCCGCGATCAGCGCGGTCTTGCCGTTCTTGCGCGCCATCGAGAGGATGGCGCGGCGCACCGCGCGGCGCAGGCCGAGATGCGGCTCATAGATCGCGCGGATGAATAGCTTCTGGAAAGGCTGCAGCTTGAAGGGCTTCCCCATGCCGTGCCCCGAGGGCACGGTCAGGCGCTCGATGAATTTGATAACGGCCAGTGTGCGCCGCCTGCCGTCAGGCGTGCGCTTAACCGGCGAGGAGTCCGGCAAACTTGCTCTGCGAATTGTCGCCATGAATGCCCGCGCTGATGCGGCTGCGCGCAGCTGGCGTGAGGCCGAACTCGGCGGCGAAGCGGACCACATCGCCTGCATGCTTGCGGACGATGGAGACCAGCGGGTTCTGTACGGCGTCGCCGATTTTCGATTTGATGATCAGGCCATGCATGACCGGATCGCCTGACTGCATCCGCGCCAGCGCTTCAGACGCCAGCCGCCATTGCCCGAAGGCATGGCAATAGGTCGCGAGCGCCGGGATATCGACCACCGTAAGCAGGCCGAGCCGATGCAGCTCGGGGGCGGTGCGCCACCATTCATCGGCGGCATAGCCGGTGATGAAGGGCGGCGGCTCGGGGACATCCGGCAGCTGCTCGGGCTGCGGCTCGTCAGGCAATCTTCGCTGGCCTGGATTCCCGCGCAGTAGCTTCAGGTGCGTCGGCAGTGGCCGCTTTCCGGGTTTCATCTTTCTTCCTCTCGTCTTTCCGCTGGAGCGTGGGGATCGGTGCTGCGCCGTCGCTGTGCTGGTTGGTGCCAGCCATCGCCTGCTTCCCACGCACGCCGCGATACATGGTTGCGCCGCGCGCCTCGATGGCGCTGTACGGCAGCGGCTCGCCGATCAGGCGCGAGCGCGCTGCTGGATTGGTGAAATAGATGTAGCGCAGCGTGTAGCCTTCGAGCGTCGGGCCAGTGCCGCGCCATCGGCCGCCCGTCGCCGCCAGATGCTGCAGCCGATTGCGCCCGGTGATCTGGGACATCTTGTGGACGATGCTGCCGTCCTCGGCGATGTGCAGGTCCTTGTTGGTCTTGATCATCGTGAGCAGAAAGCCCGCCGCCCGATAGATCGTGCCGTCGCCGCATTGGCAGGCGTCGGCGAAGGAGATGATCCATTCGATATGCGGGTAGTTCTTCCTGATCATGCGCAGCGCGATGCCGAGCGCGCGGCTTTCCGAATTGCGCGGCAGCGCATCGGTGAAGGCGAGCCGGTTCAATTCGAGGAAGCCGTTCCAGCCGGTGTCGCGGACCAGATGTACGATGTTCGACTTCTGCAGGCTGGGGCCGAATTGCATCGCGCCCTCCAGCATGCCGTGCAGGAAGACGCCAAGCGATAGCGTCGAGTTGCGGACTACCTTGCCGCTGTAATGCACGCGCCGGATCAGCGCATCAGCATCGCGCTTGGCGATGGGGCGGACCTCGATCTCCTTCGCGCTGGTCATTGCGCCAGGTACGCGCGGCAAATTTCCGCCAGCGCGTTGCCGTTCCGGCTCTTGTTTTCCGAGGCCTCGCTCGGCGGCCCCAGCGCCTGCGATGCCCGCTCAATCGCCGTGCTCACGGTCTCGGCCTGCGTCTCGTGCAGGATGAAGGTCATCTGCTGGAAGGGCGAGCGCTCGCCATCGGCAAGCACAGGCATGCCGCCCAGCGCCTCGACGCCCACGCCCATCTCGCGCAGCTCGGTCTCGGAAAAGCCGGTCAGGCTATCGAGGCCCAGCCGCGCAAGGTCGTTCAATTCGATGCGCAGCAGCGCGCGATCCCACTGGCCGTTCTCGGTCAGCTTGTTGTCGGCGATCAGATAGGCGCGCTTTTGCTCGTCCGACCAGCCGCGAGCTACCATCGTCGGCACCTGATCGATGCCCATCTGCTCGGCAGCCAGCACTCTCCCGTGGCCAGCTATGATCGTCCCGGCTTCATCGACCAGCACCGGGATGGTCCAGCCCCACTCGCTGATCGAGGCCGCGATCTGCTCGATCTGCTCCTCGGAATGCAGTCGCGCGTTGCGGGCATTGGGCACCAGCTCGCGGATCGGGCAGCGCGATACCTGATCCGCAGGCCAGTTTTGGGCGATTTCGGACAGCCCGAAATGCCTGTTTTTGTCGGGAGAAACCGCCTTTTCGCTGGGCTGCTGCATGCCAGCTCCCTGGTCAAGTACCTGCAAATGCTGCGATTTTGGCGCTGAGAAGGATCTTCCACCCGGCAACGAGATACCGACCGAGAGGGATCGATAGGGCCGTTTTGATCAGTAAGTTGGCGGGGGCGGGCATCGGCTAACTGCGTCAGGTTCGGAGCGGTATGTTCGACGCAACTTATTGAAAACAGTAGAGTTTCAACGGGAGCCATCGGGACTGCGCGCTCTATGCGGTGCGGGCCTGTCCATTCCTGACGCAGCCGAAGATGCGCCGCAACGAGAAGGACGTGCCCGAGCATCTTGAACCTGCTGGCCTGACGCTGCGCAGGAATCCGGGCGTGACGCTGATCTGGACGACGCTGCGCTACACGATCTTCAAGGATGGTCACGGTGGCGCGCTGTTCAATGTCGGCGATCCCGAGCGCGTCGAGTTCTTCGCCGAGGGCCGCGCCGCGACCCGCGCCGAAGTGATCGCCAGCATCGATAGCGGCCTGCCGGTCCTGCGCGAGATGGCCGAGCGCGACGGGCCTGATGCCGTCGCCGAGCTGCAGACGATGTACGGCAAGGCAATGGAGCTGGTGCCTGCATAAGCTGATGAGTCTTTTGCAGTGAGGGAGGAAAAGCAGTCGCCTGGGGCACGTAGAGAGCGCAGAGGGAAAGGAGCGCGAGGACGCCCGCGGTTGATAGATGGGAACCGCAAGATAATTTGGCTAAGATCGCAGGGTTATGCGAAATGCCCCCCGAACGCCCTAGGGACCCGAACCAGCTCGCCAAGCGAATCATTGATATCGCCACTGGCGAGACGCCCGACCGCGATCCTACGCCAGAGGAAGAGGGCAAAGACCCGGCTGGGGCGGAGGAAGAGGTCCATGGCTTTCGTTTAACTCACTTTGGCCCTGTTGTTTGGCTAGCGTGAATTCCCCGAGTCCGCTGCTGTTGTTCAGGTCTTGACGGAGTTCCGAATGCGATGCGCGCCATCGTTGGCCGTTCTAGTTTTGATCGCGAGTTCGAGTGTTCAGGCGCAAACGGTTACGGAGCCGGCCATCTCGAAAGTAGTCGAACAGGTTCGCGTAGATGCTGATTATCTCACTAAGCGTTTGACCTGGGATAAAGATGTCGACTTGGACCGCGTGCGGCAATTTGGGCTGGCGCTCACGGCTATGAACCTCGTCCAGCAGCAGGTCAGCTCGACGCGATATGGCGCTGTCGCGAATACATCCCCCGAGGATCTGCCCGCCAACGATGAAGAGGCCCTGTCGCGCGGGATCGGCATTTGCGGGAATCAGGTTTCTGTATTTCTCAACATCGCGACACGAGTTGGCCTCGAGGCACGCAGCCTCGAATTCTACTGGCCGGATGAAGCCGACGTTCGTCACTCGCATATCGCGGCAGAAGTGAAAATTAGCGGCAAATGGGCCTTCTTCGATGTGACTTGGGGAACCTATTTCAGGCGTGATCCCACCGCTTCGGGACAGGCATCTCTGCTCGAAATCCTGTCTTTCGATGAGGCGAAAGCTGTGGCCTGATCGGGCAGCTCACGCCGTCACCAATGAGTCGGAACTTTCTTTTCGACTTCAGCTCATCAACAGCCTTGATCCGTTCGACTACTTCACGAAGGCGGATGGCTACCTGCGCGGCAAGAGCGGGGACATAGCTCTTGCGGCGCCGCGAAGTAACGGCGGTGCTTGGGTCTACTCACCCGACGGGGTACCGAACCACATCGGAGTGAGCGCCGATTACTCGACCTCGCATGTCGGAAACGCCTCGGTAGGATTGCGCGCCGCGGCTCATGTGGTTCACGGCCGGATCGACGAGATCGGCCGCGGCTGCGTCGGATCGAACGTCCTCGTCGCAGCCGTGAACGGACGCGAGGCTGTCAATGAGATAGTGTCTCCGGGCACTGAGAAGGACTTTGATCTGCCCGATGGTGTCGCGGCGGGCGACACCATCACGCTGTCGATCAGGCCCAAGTCCGATGGCGCAACCTGCGTTCTCGTATATAAACAAATCATCCTGAGCGACCGCTCATCCTAAAGAGGATAGCCGGCCGACCTCGCGCGGCCTCGTGGATTACGACGTGGTCGTTCTCGAGCTTGTAACCAACTGACCATAGGCGGAGGAACAGTTCCATTCGTTATATTCCGACGAACGATCGGCAGGTTTCGGGCTGGGAACGTTGACTGTAGACGTCCCATAATTGCGGATGATTTACCCAGGAAGCAATCCCATTGGCCTCGATCTTCATCAGGATCGCCATATTGTTAGCCGTTGCGATCCTGGCTTTTGGCGTTTCCCGAATAGGCGTACCGGCGCGATCGTTGCCATAGCGACCTGCGTCATAGGTGCCATCATTATTCTTCATTTCGTCGCGTCTTGAGACATCACAGCACGATGTGGCCCCAGCCACCCTTGGAGGCCCAGGGGCGATTGCTGGGGCCACATGACCGGTCCCGCGTCAGTCGAGATTGGAAGCCTGCGGAAGCTTGGGGTCTGGCAGGGTGAGAAAGCCGGTGCCGCATTAGCGCAAGGAACGCTCGGGTCGAGAACGAATAGCCATGCCCCGGGCCAATGCGGCCCGCCCTATAGCCGAGCGCAATCTGGGATTTTACCGTGGGTGAACGAAAGTTTTCGGGATGGCGTAAGCCTGATGTCAGCTGGAAATGTTTAGATACACAAATACTCCAACGGCCCCGGCTCGTACCGCTCTGGGGCCGTTTTTTTTCCTTCTACTATAAAGGGTATGGTGGTTGTCGCTGTAGCCGACCGCGGGGCTCGTCAGCTTCTCGAAAGCTGGGTTAGATATCAAAGTATTATTAGATACAAAGCATTAAGAGAGCGCTACTCAACGAGGCAACGCGATGAATATCGACCCATGGGACACAGAAAGCTTTATGGAGTCTTACAGTATCCTGCTGCAGGAACAGTCGAAAGAAGTGAGCGCACAGGCCAACTCACAAGTACACTCGCCCCCGCATCAAGCGAGCTTTGAGCGGCAGCTAACTGAGTTGCCGCTAGACTACGAACGGTGCCCCGCCGCATCCTATGTCAGGGGCCGCGCCGAACTTGCCGCATCGCTGGCCGGAGCGAACGTTGAGTCGCTCAGGAACGAGATCGAGCGGGCCGAGCAGCGATCGGCACAGTGGCCAAGCACAGCCGGACCTTCCGCCCGCGTCGATGGCGACCGCGTTTTCGATGAGGTATTAACGTCGTCGTATCTGCAGCTGCACCGCTTTCAGGACGAGATCAGTCATTGCAAGCCGCGCATGGACGACGATGTGAATGCCATGAGCCACGTACGCTCCCTCGCCGATTTGCGTTCCCGCGGCATCCGGCATGTCTCTGAGGCGTTCTGCACTGACGACCTTGATGAAATTGATAGGGCGCGCAGTGCTGCACTTCACACGAACGGCTACACCGAACAATCTTCTTTCGTGTCGTTGGCCCAGGACCCTTCGCGACTGCTCCTTTCAGAGGACACGGACTCCGCGAGGGCAATCGCTGAAAGCGCTAGGGAGTTGCACACCTACAGGGTACCGCGTGTTGCCGCTTGGCCGGCCGATCGCATCGATGGCATTCTTGCCCGCTCGAGGGATCCTGTAGACCACGATTTGCGAAGGTGGGTGAGCGGAACACCGACCGAGGAGACCGAAGTCTTGTTTCTCGGCGGCGATCTGGAAAAGTATCGGACGGCCAGCCAACCGAATCCGTACAGGACGGATCATCCAGGTGGAAATCAAGAGGGTTAACGATCGGCGTCATCCTGCGCTACGCTTCCATGTCCCGCTCCAAACTCGCCTGCAATAAAGGGCGCATTCAGAGCATCGCTGCGTCATCCATGCCATCCATGGCGCCGACAATTCGTTCTGGAACTGCTGAGCCGCGAGAGCGCGAGGAAGCGTCGGGCGGCGCGATGTGATGTCGACCGCGACGGAGCGTTAAGGGTCGGCGTCACCGGCGGAGAGACCGCTTTCGGCATGCAGGCCGCGCCACACTTCTTGTGCCCACAAGGCGCCTTCACCAACCACACTTTTAACCTCGTGACTCCAAAGCCCAGTGTTACCGGCTCGCACCAAGCGACACAGTCTGAAAAGGCCGCGCACTGAAACCGCAGTTCAGTGGCTTGAGAAGCGAGCAACCGGTAAGAAGGGCGAAAGATCGGATACCCAACTCAGAAGCTGATGGGTCTGTTGGCGAGAATCATTCGAGCGTCCACGAATGAAGGTGATGTTGTACTAGTACCCTCGTCACAGTGATTATGACTCTTTGGAAGTGGCGGGATAGGCGCCTTACTCATAATCGTAACGTTCGAGCCTGCCGGGCTTGGCCAGAATGGGCTGACGCGTTTCGCCGATGAGTTGCACCGGGCTTTCGTCGAAGCACACCACTGGCCGTCTGGAGTCGGGCGCCTCGGCATAGAGGTCGAGCACATCCTCCATGCGGGCGACGTATTCGCCGTCGACCTGCGGAATGCACCACATGTCTTTGCGCCAGGGTTCGAGGTCATTTTCGGCCAGGCGCCGCCGAACCGTCTCGTGCGACAGGCTCTTGTGTTCGGTGAGTTTGACCATCGCGCCTGCCAGCAGCTTGAGCGTCCAGCGGGCACGGCCCTTTGGGGGGCTGGCACAGGCGGTCCGCCACCAGCAACGCCTCTTCCTTGCCGGTGAGTTTGCGCTCCGCTCCGGGACGCGGCTCTTCGCTCAGCGCCGGCTCCAGATTGCCTTCCACGAAGCGTCGCTTGGTCCGATACACGGTCGAACCGCTCACGCCAACGCTCCTGGCGATCTCTTCGTCGCCGGCCCCGGCATCGGCAGCCAGCAAAATCTGCGCTCGCTTGAGCTTGCGGGACGCATGCTTGCCGCCGCTGAGTAGCGCCCTCAGTTCGGTGCGTTCGATTTGGCTGAGTTCGACCCGATAGCGTACATTCATGGCGTGCCTCCTCGTTCGAGGCACGCACGAACAACTGAATCGGATGGCCGGCGTGAGTCCTTCGACAAAACCCTTCACGCCCACGCAGGGGCAGTATCTGGCTTTTATCCACCTCTATACCCGGCTGCATCGCAGGCCCCCGGCCGAAACCGACATGCAAGAATATTTCCGCGTCAGCCCGCCTTCGGTCCACCAGATGGTGCTGACGCTGGAAGCGCCGGCCTTATCAGACGGCAGCCCAGGACACCTCGCAGCATCGAGGTCCTCGTTGATCCGAAACTCCTGCCGGAGCTAATCTGACCGCCGAACCCAACCTGTCGAAATCACTGTGCAGAGCCACTAGGCCGCCAGCGGCGATCGAGGATCGGCCACGGCGGGCAACCGATCATCACGCCGGAAGCCAAAGCCTGGTTGGTGTCGCTGGCGTGCGACAAGGCCAAGGAGCACGGCTATCCGCATGAACTGTGGATTCTTGTAGTTGACCAGCGCAGCGTTCTCTGAGCCAAATCGCGGTCAAACCACCTTTTGCCAGTCGCGAGGGCTCTGAGCGCGACTGCGAGGAAGCAGAGCTAAAGCCATGTCTCCTTTAGAAGCAATCAGCCGCTGGCTGGAATCACAGGACTTAGACACTCAACTTGAGGTCGCTGCATACGTGACATTCTCGATCTTTAGGAAGAGTGACGTTCTCACGCTTGGCGGGCCGGAGGAGCTCGACACTCTTCAGCGTTGGTTGACCGAACCAGAGTTGGATCCAAGGGCCGCCGCAGGTCGTGCTCTGACCTTCCGGCTCGCCTTCGAGTACTTTGCCGAGGGCAGAATCAGAGGGGATGGATGGAAACGAACCGAAGAACTAGAGCGTAAGAGTCTGGAACTAGCTAAGCGCGACGGAAAGCTTGCGGCTGCGCGCAAGGCGCAAAGAAAGCTTCAACTGTTGCCAACCCGAAAAGAGCACTGGTATCGTGTTGCGAAATCCTGGAATGGATTGGCGGCGACTTATCTAACACGCGAGGCTCTCGCTCTCGGATCTTTGCCGAGATGCGACCTGAAGGCCATTTCAAATAGTCACTGTCTTCCATTGGTGCCTACGGTCGAGGCTTCGGATGCGGCCTTGGTTCCGATAGTGCCCGCTACAGCTGTTGAAGAAGGCGAAGAAGGGAGGAACGAAGTGCTCTTCTCACAAAAGAGTGGACAGAGTTAAGCTGCTTATACCTCGGTCGGCAAGGAACTTGGTCTGCGCGTGCGTTTGCGGTGGACGGCCCATTGCACGATCGTTGAACCTGTTGGCGTCGATGCCGCTCCTCGTTTCGCCAACTGCAAAACAGGAATCCGACATCAGCCCATAGGTTCCACGATGCAGGTTTCATGAAATCGATCGTCTAGTAGGAAGGATGGCTTCGCCGGATTGATTTCCGTCACCTGGAGATTAATCCCGCGCGAAGGTTGCGTGGACGCCGGGCTTGGCGGCAAATCGGGTGCGGTCGTCGCGAACAGGATTCGTTTGCTCGCTTCCGGATCGAAGGGGGGCTGGGCCGCTGGGAATGGCCTCTCCAGAGTCTTCTTATTGCGTCTCAGGCACCAAGAATAAAGTTGGGGTGACGCGGCTTCCCTCCACCTGATGGATTTTCCATCCCTCTCTCCGCCCGCTGGTCCCAAAAGGTTCCAGAGCCAGTCACTCTTCCGAATAAGCCTCCCGTCGGATCGACTCTCGCCCAGTCGTCCCTTGAAGGCGCTCAGCGCAGGGACGCTCAAACGGCGTTACCGAACCGCTGAAATGCCCCTCGAGCTCGGCAACTGCTCTGTGCTCCCACTCATTAGCCTGGGCGAGCAATGAACACCGCTGAAGGGGCCGAAATGCCGCGGCCTGACGGCATAGCGAAGCTATCGCACGATAGCGGCGCACATTTTCTTCAACGGCCAGCCCGGTCATGTGTGGATCCCCCATGTCTTTCACGTGTGCGAACTTGCGGCAGAATTATTTTCGATCCGTTAGCGGCCAGAGTGGAAAGCGTGAATGGTTGGCAAAACCTTGCTGGCACGCTGATGATGAGCGTTCCACCGAAGGATCCACATCAACTGAGCCCTAATAGCCCGTCCTATTCGTGAGAGTGCGTTTTTTTAGTCCGATTGATGTGGCCGCGCATCTGCTCTGACGAGGCGCGCGGGATTGCCTTCGGCTTTTCACCGCCTGACGACCGGTACTTTGCAACGCGCTTGAGGTGTAGGTTGGGCGAACGGGGGGCGGACGCCCCGCCGGTCAAGGACCGAGCGGCAGCAGCGCGCCTGGCAAGCCGCGGATCAGGTCGGCTTCGGGACATGCCGCGGCAAACGCAAGGCGAATGCGGCTCGTGGTCTCGACGACACGGACAGCGAGTTTCAAGAGCCGAAGACGCAGCGTCGCGAACTCGGCAGTGGCCAATTCCCGGACTTTGGGAATTGAGAAGCAGTATTTTGTCTCTGAATCTTCGGTCTATCGGCTGTTGACGGCGAAGCGCGCAGGTCATGCACCATCCTCGCGGCACGTTGTCGTCATCAGTTTCTCGACAGCTTCCCCATTTAACAGGGTTGGTCGCGCTGGAAGCACATCGGCTGCCGATGCTCACGGTGCGTACCTGTCGAGGGCTGTAAAGGGTGGTTTGTTGCTGATTCCCAGCATGCCAGATCGAAGGCTCGGTTCATAATTTGAAAGGGAGAAGGGATGGATTTCCCCTCGATCAAGTGGGTGCGTGAACAATCGGACAGCACGGGCCCGCAAGAGAGTTCACCCGCGGCGCCGTCCGCAGATGCGGCGACCTTTGAGCGGCAACTGAGCGAGATCGCCAATTCAAGTGGAGGTGGTGGAGCAATGCCCGCCGCCGCTGCGCTGCAGCCGGCTCAGTCAGCTGGGGTTTTGATAGGGCGGAGCAAGCAGCCTCTTTATTCCGAGGACGCTCGCCTTATTTCGGGGCTTGAGGAGGTCCTCCTCCGCAATGGCAACGCCGCCAACCAAACCGCCTACGGCTATGTAAGTTCTCTTCGCAGCTTCGGCCGCTGGCTCTTCGCAAATAACAAAGATCCGATTGCTGCTCGGCTCGACGACCAGTCGCTGACCGATGATGCGCGCGAGGCCATCGAAAAGGGTCATAACAGGGGACTCCTTCCGGCAATTGACCATCTCCGGACCTTCCAGTCGACGGGCGGAGTCGTGCCGATCACAGGCCGCGCTGAGCTAAATCCTCACCCCCAGGACGTGGCTCTCATCAAAGAGTACAAAAACGAAGCAGCGACAGGGACCGGCAAGACGTATGCAGCTGTTCTTCGCAGTTTCAGTGACTACCTGCGTGAAAACAACAAGAAGGGCATTGCTGGTCGGCTTTCCGGCAATGCGCTGGATGGAGATGTCGAGAGCTATAGGAAGGTCGCCGGTGCTGATTCGAGGATCGGTGCCGCGCTGGCCCATCTCCGAAAATCGCAGGCCGGCGCTAAAGCGATGGAGCGCGAGCGCCATATTCCCCCCGTTCCTGCTCCCGAAGACGCCGCACTGACGGAGTCGAGGCGGGTCGGCGCCGCCGCTGCGCAGCACAGCGCGTCGCAGGGCGCGGGCAGTTTGCCAGAGGAGCTGCTTCCTGCGGAAGGCTACGATCAGGATTTGGGCCGGATGGACGAACCCGGCCCGTCGTCCTCGGCGCCGCAGCCGGCTCAGTCAACGGGGGTTTTAATGGGGCGGAACAAGCCTCTTTATTCCGAGGACGCTCGCCTTATTTCGGGGCTTGAGAAGGGCCTCATCAAGGGCACCGGCGCCGAGCGCACCGCCAAGGACTATGTATATTCGCTTCGCGGCTTTGGCCGCTGGCTCTTCGCAAATCACAAAAAGGGCATTGTTGCTCGGCTCGACAACGAGTCACTGACCGATGATGCGCGCGAGTTCGCCGGAAACGGTAAGCCCGGTCTCCTCCTTAGGGCAATAGATCGTCTCCGGACCTTCCAGTCGACGGGCGGAGTCGGGCCGATCGCAGGCCGCGCTGAGCTGAATCCTCACCCCCAGGACGTGGCCCTCATCAAAGAATACAAAAACGAAGCAGCGACAGGGACCGGCAAGAGGCATGCAACTGCTCTACGCAGTTTCAGTGACTACCTGCGTGAAAACAACAAGAAGGGCATTGCTGGTCGGCTTTCCGGCAACACGTTGGATGAAGATGTTAAGCGCTATAGGAAGGACGCCGGGGGTAATCCGACTATCGGTGCCGCACTGGCTGATCTCCGAAAATCGCAGGCCGGCGCTAAAGCGATGGAGCTCGAGCGCTATATTTCCCCAGTTCCTGATCCCGAAGACGCGGCACTGATGGAGCCGAGGCGGGGCGGCGACGCCGCTGCGCAGCACAGCGCGTCGCAGGGAGCTGTCGGTCGGCCATTGGTCCTCCCGGAAGGTTACGATCAGGATTTGCTTTGGGAGCTGATGGACGAACCCGGCCCGTCGTCATCTCTCGAGCCAGCCGCGCGCCATGACCAGTCATCGGATCCCGGAGAGACCATTCGTCCCTTGAACTGGGGCTACGACCGCCAGCAGTTCCCGGACGAGCCGATGGGTGCACTTGCCAGGAGCAACCTCCCGCCAAGCGAGGAGGTCCTCATCAACGATGAGCATGACACAGCTGAGTTGAGGCCAGCGAAGAGGCCGAGGACCCTAGACAATCTGCACGGCCTTGCCAGCGAGCGGCAGCTGAGCGAGATCGCCAATTCAAATGGAGGTGGTGGAGCAATGCCGGCCGCCTCGGCGCTGCAGCCGGCTCAGTCAGCTGGGGTTTTGAAAGGGCGGAGCAAGCAGCCTCTTTATTCCGAGGACGCTCGCCTTATTTCGGGGCTTGAGAAGGCCCTCATCAAGGACAATGTCGCCAATCCCACCGCCCACGGCTATATATATTCTCTTCGCCGCTTCGGCCGCTGGCTCGTCGCAAATAACAAAGATCCGATTGCTGCTCGGCTCGACGACCAGTCGCTGACCGATGATGCGCGCGAGGCCATCGAAAAGGGTGATAACAGGGGACTCCTTCCGGCAATTGACCATCTCCGGACCTTCCAGTCGACGGGCGGAGTCGTGCCGATCAAAGGCCGCGCTGAGCTAAATCCTCACCCCCAGGACGTGGCTCTCATCGAAGAGTACAAAAACGAAGCAGCGACAGCGACAGGGACCAGCAAGACGTATGCAACTGCTCTACGCAGTTTCAGTGACTACCTGCGTGAAAACAACAAGAAGGGCATTGCTGGTCGGCTTTCCGGCAACACGTTGGATGAAGATGTTAAGCGCTATAGGAAGGACGCCGGGGGTAATCGGACTATCGGCGCCGCACTGGCTGATCTCCGAAAATCGCAGGCCGGCGCTAAAGCGATGGAGCTCGAGCGCCATATTTCCCCCGTTCCTGATCCCGAAAACGCGGTACTGATGGAGCCGATGCCCGCCGGCGGCGCCGCTGCGCAGCACAGCGCGTCGCAGGACGCGGGCAGTTGGCCAAAGGAGCTGCTTCCTGTAGAAGGCTACGATCAGGATTTGCTTTGGGAGCTGATGGACGAACCCGGCTCGTCGTCATCTCTCGAGCCAGCCGCGCGCCATGACCAGTCATCGGATCCCGGAGAGACCATTCGTCCCTTGAACTGGGGCTACGACCGCCAGCCGTTCCCGGACGAGTCGATGGGTGCACTTGCCAAAAGCAACCTCCCGCCAAGCGAGGAGGTCCTCATCAACGATGAGCATGACACAGCTGAGTTGAGGCCAGCGAAGAGGCCGAGGACCCTAGACAATCTGCACGGCCTTGCCAGCGAGCGGCAGCTGAGCGAGATCGCCAATTCAAGCGGTCGCCTGCTGACGTCGGCGTCCCCCACCCATCAACAGGGTGCATCGCCATGGCAGGCGCAGCCGATGATGCAGGCGAGCGGGTACGAAGATGCCACGGCGCCGCATGCGGTCGCGACGTACGTCGGAGGCGCCGCTGCGCAGCACAGCGCGCCGCAGGGAGCTGTCAGTCGGCCATTGGTCCTCCCGGAAGGTTACGATCAGGATCTGCGTTTGATGGTGGAAGACGGCCCACCGTGGTCCGGGGTTCCCCCTGAGCAGGCGCAGGAGATAGTCCAAGCTCGAGAGCAGGAACCTGCCAGGTCCACCTCAACCTGGTCGCCGCAGATGCCGCTCAACTTTGATTGGAGTATGTGGCCGACCCTGGAAGCAGCGTCAGCGCACTCTGCCAGGGCTCCTTCAGACATCGAGGGCGGTCTTGAGGCCGCGGTTCATCCGAATCCGCCCGCACCGTTCGAGTTGCGTGACAATGCTTGGAGCCCGGCGCCTGACTTTCCGCCGCCGTTTGCCGGGCCAGTACCGGGTCATCACCAGGGCGCTCGACAGCCCGGCTCGCCGCAGGGGCTTTCTCCGGCGCCAGCCTTCTCGGATGATGAAGCTTTGGCGTGGTTGCGCGAGGAGCTGGCGCTGCGGCAGATGCAAGAACCGGCCTCACCATCAACCAGCAAGGCTCGCTCAGACACCTACGGCGGTCTTGAGTCTTTTGTTGATCTGGATGCGCCCACGTCGTCCGAATCACGCGACGATGCTCACTTTGCGCCCGCGCCCTCTGCCAGGGCTCGCTCAGACACCTACGGCGGTCTTGAGTCTTTTGTTGATCTGGATTTGCCCACGCCGACCGAATTGCGCGACGATGCTCACTTTGAGCCGGCGCCCGCTGCCAGGGCTCGCTCAGACACCTACCGTGGTTTTCCATTGGTTGATCTGACTGCGCCCACGCCGTCCGAACCACGCGACGATGCTAATTCTGTACGGCCGTTTCCGAGCACCTCCGCTGATGCTCAGATCGGGGCTTTAGGTCCGACAGCCTCCTCCCACGGCCGCGGGCTGGTGCTCGAGGACACGGAATGGCTGGGCGACGAGCATATCGACAGGGATTACCGGCTCCAGGAGCAGGATTTGCAGAGGTACCATCCGGATCTCGCCGCCCGGACGCGGTTCGTGAATCCCCTCATCGTCCTAAATTATCTGCGCTCTAACGACGATGGCGTCGTGCGAACCGAATTCCAGCGCATCGTCTACGATAATGGTAACGATACAGCCGACTTCCTGTTCCTGCCCGTGATTAATGCCGATCCTCAAGATCCTAATAGCCTCGGCAACCATTGGTCGCTGCTGTTCGTTGATCGCAGAGACCGGGGGCGGCCGGTCGCCTATCACTACGATTCCTACGGGGGACTCAACCACAAGGATGCAGAACATCTCGCAGGTCGGCTGGACCTCCGCCTGGAGCCAGCCGGCATGGCCCGGCAGCGGAACGGGTATGATTGCGGCGTCTTCGTGGTGGACGGGACGCGGGCGCTGGTTAGGCAATTGGAGCAAGGACGGGAACCAGACCTGCTGAACCTCAGCAACCTCGTTGCCAATCGGCAGGCACTGCAGAACCGACTCAGGGGCTGATGTCGCCATGGGCGGATAGCTCAGGCTGGAGCGGCTCACGCCGACGGCCTGGGCCCCCGGGCACGAAGGACCGGAACCAGCGCAGCGTCGCGAACTCGGCTGTGGCCAATTCCCGGGCTTTGGGAATCGCGTCGCGCACGGTCAGCATCAGCCAATAAGCGGCGGTGTGGAGAACGAGGCGGACTTGATTGGCGAGCGCCGAACGGCAGCTGGTGCGATCGGAGGCGAGCTGTGTCTTATGCAGCTTGATCAGATTCTCGGCTTGGCCGCGCGCGCAATACAGGCTGTCGTAGATCCACTCGGCCGAGCCGACATCGAGGCTGGTGACGACGAAACGGATGTCGAGGCCGAGCATCGTCGCCTCAATACGGGCGACGGTACGCCGTTCGCGATCCCAGGACTTGGCCTTGTGGCGCGTCTCGGTATAGCCGCGCAGAACCGGCAGGTTCTCGATGGCGCGTCGCGTGCGTGCGCGGCTTGCGGCCAAGATTGCTCTCGATGGCCTCGATCAGGGGCACCAACTGGCCCTGATCGCTGCCGTGCTGGGTCAGTTCTTGCGCGACAATGATCTGGGCATGTGCATCGACGGCCGCCTGGGCATGATGCGGCTTTCCGGATCGGTGAAGTTGCGTTGCGCCTTGGGATTGGGTTCCTCCGATGGCAGCGCCGCCGGTTTGCCCGGCTTCTTGCGGCCTTCGGCCTGGCGCTGCTGTTCCTTTTCGGCCTCGATGCGGCGCTCTTCCTCAGCCGCCAGTTTGGCGTCCGCTTCCAGCGCCGCCATCGCTTGCTGGATCGCTGGATCTTCGCCAGCCGTTTCTGCTTGTCGACGGTCCAGTCCGGCAGCTCGTCGCTGTTGCCGAAAGTCTCATCCTCCGAGGCATCCGCCGCCTCGGCGGCCGCCAGCATGCGAGCGACCTCGGCCTTCAATTCCGCCTCGCGCTTCTTCATGCGCTCATAACTCATCGCCTTGTGTTTCGACGCGTTCGCCTTGATCTTCGTACCATCCAGCGCGACATGACCGAGCTTGACCAGCCCGGCCGTCTCGCACAACTTCAGAACCTGCACGAATAGCGCGCCGAGCGCCTTCAAATGTCGCTTGCGAAAGTCGCTGATCGTCCGAAAATCCGGCGCATCCAGCGCCACGATCATCACAAAATCGTTCCGCTCCCGGCAGGCCTTGGCAATCCGACGCGACGAATACAGCCCACTCGCATAGCTATGCAGCAGCAGCGCCACCATCATCCGCGGATCAAACGGCGGCTGCCCAAGCCCGCTCACATAGCTGCCCATGATCTCCCTGAGATCGAGGCTCTCCCGCACCAGATCAACCATAAACCGCGAGACATGGCCTTTCGGCACGAAGTCCTGCACATTCGGCGGCAGAAGCAGCGTCTGATCGATGTTCCAAGGCCGAAAATACTTGCTCATCGCCCAATGTTGAATCAGACCCGACCAGATTTGAACAGCGACTATCCAGACAAGCTCCTAGAAGCACTGGTTACACTTCTCATTAGTTTCAACAAACCTAACGAGGTCCCTAACGCTCCAAATGAAATGGCGCTTCGAGAACTGCATCGGTGCGGGACGCTATTTCTTTTGGACAAGCCGGGCGAATATCGCGACGTTCCCGTTCAAGTCGCCAATATTCAAACTGGGCAGGTTATTTATCACGCTCCGCCTTCAGGAGATGTTCCAGGATTAATCGAAGAGTTTTTCAAAGAACTTATTGGAATCTGGACGTCAGGGGATGCGCTAGCCCGTCCTATTCGTGAGAGTGCGTTTTTTTAGTCCGATTGATGTGGCCGCACATCTGCTCTGACGAGGCGCGCGGGATTGCCTTCGGCTTTTCACCGCCTGACGACCCGTACTTTGCAACGCGCTTGAGGTGTAGGTTGGGCGAACGGGGGGCGGACGCCCCGCCGGTCAAGGACCGAGCGGCAGCAGCGCGCCGGGCAAGCCGCGGATCAGGTCGGCTTCGGGACATGCCGCGGCGAATGCAAGGCGAGTGCGGCGCGTGGTCTCGACCACACGGGCGGCGATTTTCAAGAGCCGAAGACGCAGCGTCGCTAACTCGGCAGTGGCCAATTCCCGGACTTTGGGAATTGAGAAGCAGTATTTTGTCTCTGAATCTTCGGTCTATCGGCTGTTGACGGCGAAGCGCGCAGGCACATGCACCATGCTGTCTTGGCGCGGCACGTTGGTCATCAGGTTCTCGACAGCTTCCCCATTTAACAGGGTTGGTCGCACTGGAAGCACATCGGCTGCCGATGCTCACGGTGCGTGCCTGTCGAGGGCTGTAAAGGGTGGTTTGTTGCTGATTCCCAGCATGTCAGATCGAAGGCTAGGTTCATATTTTGAAAGGGAGAAGGGATGGATTTCCCCTCGATCAAGTGGGTGCGTGAACAATCGGACAGCACGGGCCCGCAAGAGAGTTCACCCGCGGCGCCGTCCGCAGATGCGGCGACCTTTGAGCGGCAGCTGAGCGAGATCGCCAATTCAAATGGAGGTGGTGGAGCAATGCCGGCCGCCTCGGCGCTGCAGCCGGTTCAGTCAGCTGGGGTTTTGAAAGGGCGCAGCAAGCAGCCTCTTTATTCCGAGGATGCTCGCCTTATTTCGGGGCTTGAGGAGGCCCTCCGCAATGGCAACGCCGCCAACCACACCGCCTACCGCTATATATATTCTCTTCGCAGCTTCGGCCGCTGGCTCGTCGCAAATAACAAAGATCCGATTGCTGCTCGGCTCGACGACCAGTCGCTGACCGATGATGCGCGCGAGGCCATCGAAAAGGGTCATAACAGGGCACTCCGTCCGGCAATAGATCGTCTCCGGACCTTCCAGTCGACGGGCGGAGTCGGGCCGATCGCAGGCCGCGCTGAGCTGAATCCTCACCCCCAGGACGTGGCCCTCATCAAAGAATACAAAAACGAAGCAGCGACAGGGACCGGCAAGAGGCATGCAACTGCTCTACGCAGTTTCAGTGACTACCTGCGTGAAAACAACAAGAAGGGCATTGCTGCTCGGCTTTCCGGCAACACGTTGGATGAAGATGTTGAGCGCTATAGGAAGGACGCCGGGGGTAATCCGACTATCGGTGCCGCACTGGCTGATCTCCGAAAATCGCAGGCCGGCGCTAAAGCGATGGAGCGCGAGCGCCATATTTCCCCCGTTCCAGATCCCGAAGACGCGGCACTGATGGAGCCGATGCCCGCCGGCGGCGCCGCTGCGCAGCACAGCGCGTCGCAGGACGCGGGCAGTTGGCCAAAGGAGCGGCTTCCTGCAGAAAGCTACGATCAGGATTTGCTTTGGGAGCTGATGGACGAACCCGGCCCGTCGTCATCTCTCGAGCCAGCCGCGCGCCATGACCAGTCATCGGATCCCGGAGAGTCCATTCATCCCTTGAACTGGGGCTACGACCGCCAGCAGTTCCTGCACGAGCCGATGGCTGCACTTGCCAGGAGCAACCTCCTGCCAAGCGAGGAGGTCCTCATCAACGATGAGCATGACACAGCTGAGTTGCGGCCAGCGAAGAGGCCGAGGACCCTAGACAATCTGCACGGCCTTGCCAGCGAGCGGCAGCTGAGCGAGATCGCCAATTCAAATGGAGGTGGTGGAGCAATGCCGGCCGCCTCGGCGCTGCAGCCGGTTCAGTCAGCTGGGGTTTTGAAAGGGCGCAGCAAGCAGCCTCTTTATTCCGAGGATGCTCGCCTTATTTCGGGGCTTGAGGAGGCCCTCCGCAATGGCAGCGCCGCCAACGAAACCGCCTACCGCTATATATATTCTCTTCGCAGCTTCGGCCGCTGGCTCGTCGCAAATAACAAAGATCCGATTGCTGCTCGGCTCGACGACCAGTCGCTGACCGATGATGCGCGCGAGGCCATCGAAAAGGGTCATAACAGGGCACTCCGTCCGGCAATAGACCATCTCCGGACCTTCCAGTCGACGGGCGGAGTCGTGCCGATCACAGGCCGCTCTGAGCTAAATCCTCACCCCCAGGACGTGGCCCTCATCAAAGAATACAAAAACGAAGCAGCGACAGGGACCGGCAAGAGGCATGCAAGTGTTCTTCGCAGTTTCAGTGACTACCTGCGTAAAAGCAGCAAGCCGGGCATTGCTGCTCGGCTTTCCGGCAACACGTTGGATGAAGATGTTAAGCGCTATAGGAAGGACGCCGGTGGGGATCCGAATATCGGTGCCGCACTGGCTGATCTCCGAAAATCGCAGGCCGGCGCTAAAGCGATGGAGCTCGAGCGCCATATTTCCCCCGTTCCTGATCCCGAAAACGCGGCACTGATGGAGCCGATGCCCGCCGGCGGCGCCGCTGCGCAGCACAGCGCGTCGCAGGACGCGGGCAGTTGGCCAAAGGAGCGGCTTCCTGCAGAAGGCTACGATCAGGATTTGCTTTGGGAGCTGATGGACGAACCCGGCCCTTCGTCATCTCTCGAGCCAGCCGCGCGCCATGACCAGTCATCGGATCCCGGAGAGTCCATTCATCCCTTGAACTGGGGCTACGACCGCCAGCAGTTCCTGGACGAGCCGATGGCTGCACTTGCCAGGAGCAACCTCCTGCCAAGCGAGGAGGTCCTCATCAACGATGAGCATGACACAGCTGAGTTGCGGCCAGCGAAGAGGCCGAGGACCCTAGACAATCTGCACGGCCTTGCCGGCGAGCGGCAGCTGAGCGAGATCGCCAATTCAAATGGAGGTGGTGGAGCAATGCCGGCCGCCTCGGCGCTGCAGCCGGCTCAGTCAGCTGGGGTTTTGATAGGGCGGAGCATGGAGCCTCTTTATTCCGAGGACGCTCGCCTTATTTCGGGGCTTGAGGAGGCCCTCCGCAATGGCAACGCCGCCAACCAAACCGCCTACGCCTATGTAAGTTCTCTTCGCAGCTTTGGCCGCTGGCTCTTCGCAAATAACAAAGATCCAATTGCTGCTCGGCTCGACGACCAGTCGCTGACCGATGATGCGCGCGAGGCCATCGAAAAGGGTCATAACAGGGCACTCCGTCCGGCAATAGACCATCTCCGGACCTTCCAGTCGACGGGCGGAGTCGGGCCGATCTCAGGCCGCGCTGAGCTGAATCCTCACCCCCAGGACGTGGCTCTCATCGAAGAGTACAAAAACGAAGCAGCGACAGGGACCGGCAGGATGTATGCAAGTGTTCTTCGCAGTTTCAGTGACTACCTGCGTAAAAGCAGCAAGCCGGGCATTGCTGCTCGGCTTTCCGGCAACACGTTGGATGAAGATGTTAAGCGCTATAGGAAAGACGCCGGTGGGGATCGGAATATCGGTGCCGCACTGGCTGATCTCCGAAAATCGCAGGCCGGCGCTAAAGCGATGGAGTTCGAGCGCTATATTTCCCCCGTTCCTGATCCCGAAGACGCGGCACTGATGGAGCCGTGGGGCGCCGGCGGCGCCGCTGCGCAGCACAGCGCGTCGCAGCGAGCTTTCAGTTGGCCAGAGGAGGTGCTTCCTGTAGAAGGCTACGATCAGGATTTGCTTTGGGAGCTGATGGACGAACCCGGCCCGTCGTCATCTCTCGAGCCAGCCGCGCGCCATGACCAGTCATCGGATCCCGGAGAGACCATTCGTCCCTTGAACTGGGGCTACGACCGCCAGCAGTTCCCGGACGAGCCGATGGCTGCACTTGTCAGGAGCAACCTCCTGCCAAGCGAGGAGGTCCTCATCAACGATGAGCATGACACAGCTGAGTTGCGGCCAGCGAAGAGGCCGAGGACCCTAGACAATCTGCACGGCCTTGCCGGCGAGCGGCAACTGAGCGAGATCGCCAATTCAAGTGGAGGTGGTGGAGCAATGCCGGCCGCCTCGGCGCTGCAGCCGGCTCAGTCAGCTGGGGTTTTGATGGGGCGGAGCAAGCAGCCTCTTTATTCGGAGGACGCTCGCCTTATTTCGGGGCTTGAGAAGGGCCTCATCAAGGGCAACGGCGCCAAGGGCACCGCCAAGAACAATGTAAATACTCTTCTCAGCTTTGGCCGTTGGCTCTTCGCAAATAACAAAGATCCGATTGCTGCTCGGCTCGACGACCAGTCGCTGATCGATGATGCGCGCGAGTTCGCCGGAAACGGTAAGTCCGGTCTCCTCCTAAAGGCAATAGACCATCTCCGGACCTTCCATTCGACGGGCGGGGTCGTGCCGATCGTAGGACGCGCGCAGCTGAAGCCTCACCCCCAGGACGTGGCCCTCATCACAGAGTATAGTAACGAAGGAGCGACCAGCAAGACGTATGCAGTATCTCTACGCAGTTTCAGTGACTACCTGCGTGAAAACAACAAGAAGGGCATTGCTGGTCGGCTTTCCGGCAACACGTTGGATGAAGATGTTAAGCGCTATAGGAAGGACGCCGGGGGTAATCGGACTATCGGTGCCGCACTGGCTGATCTCCGAAAATCGCAGGCCGGCGCTAAAGCGATGGAGTTCGAGCGCTATATTTCCCCCGTTCCTGATCCCGAAGACGCGGCACTGATGGAGCCGTGGCGCGTCGGCGACGCCGCTGCGCAGCACAGCGCGTCGCAGGACGCGGGCAGTTGGCCAGAGGAGGTGCTTCCTGTAGAAGGCTACGATCAGGATTTGCTTTGGGAGCTGATGGACGAACCCGGCCCGTCGTCATCTCTCGAGCCAGCCGCGCGCCATGACCAGTCATCGGATCCCGGAGAGACCATTCGTCCCTTGAACTGGGGCTACGACCGCCAGCAGTTCCCGGACGAGTCGATGGGTGCACTTGCCAGGAGCAACCTCCTGCCAAGCGAGGAGGTCCTCATCAACGATGAGCATGACACAGCTGAGTTGAGGCCAGCGAAGAGGCCGAGGCCCCTAGACAATCTGCACGGCCTTGCCGGCGAGCGGCAGCTGAGCGAGATCGCCAATTCAGGCGGTCGCCTGCTGACGTCGGCGTCCCCCACCCATCAACAGGGTGCATCGCCATGGCAGGCGCAGCCGATGATGCAGGCGAGCGGGCACGAAGATGCCACGGCGCCGCATGTGGTCGCGACGTACGTCGGAGGCGCCGCTGCGCAGCACAGCGCGCCGCAGGGAGCTGTCAGTCGGCCATTGGTCCTCCCGGAAGGTTACGATCAGGACCTGCGTTTGATGGTGGAAGACGGCCCACCGTGGTCCGGGGTTCCCCCTGAGCAGGCGCAGGACATAGTCCAAGCTGGACAGCAGGAACCTGCCAGGTCCACCTCAACCTGGTCGCCGCAGATGCCGCTCAACTTTGATTGGAGTATGTGGCCGACCCTGGAAGCAGCGCCGGCGCCCGCTGCCAGGGCTCGCTCAGACACCTACCGTGGTTTTCCATTGGTTGATCTGACTGCGCCCACGCCGTCCGAATCACGCGACGATGCTAATTCTGTACGGCCGTTTCCGAGCACCTCCGCTGATGCTCAGATCGGGGCTTTAGGTCCGACAGCCTCCTCCCACGGCCGCGGGCTGGTGCTCGAGGACACGGAATGGCTGGGCGACGAGCATATCGACAGGGATTACCGGCTCCAGGAGCTGGATTTGCGGAGGAACCATCCGGATCTCGCCGCCCGGACGCGGTTCGTGAATCCCCTCATCGTCCTAAATTATCTGCGCTCTAACGACGATGGCGTCGTGCGAACCGAATTCCAGCGCATCGTCTACGATAATGGTAACGATACAGCCGACTTCCTGTTCCTGCCCGTGATTAATGCCGATCCTGAAGATCCTAATAGCCTCGGCAACCATTGGTCGCTGCTGTTCGTTGATCGCAGAGACCGGGGGCGGCCGGTCGCCTATCACTACGATTCCTACGGGGGACTCAACCACAAGGATGCAGAACATCTCGCAGGTCGGCTGGACCTCCGCCTGGAGCCAGCCGGCATGGCCCGGCAGCGGAACGGGTATGATTGCGGCGTCTTCGTGGTGGACGGCACGCGGGCGCTGGTTAGGCAATTGGAGCAAGGACGGGAACCAGACCTGCTGAACCTCAGCAACCTCGTTGCCAATCGGCAGGCACTGCAGAACCGACTCAGGGGCTGATGTCGCCATGGGCGGATAGCTCAGGCTGGAGCGGCTCACGCCGACGGCCTGGGCCCCCGGGCACGAAGGACCGGAACCAGCGCAGCGTCGCGAACTCGGCTGTGGCCAATTCCCGGGCTTTGGGAATCGCGTCGTGCACGGTCAGCATCAGCCAATAAGCGGCGGTGTGGAGAACGAGGCGGACTTGATTGGCGAGCGCCGAACGGCAGCTGGTGCGATCGGAGGCGAGCTGTGTCTTATGCAGCTTGATCAGATTCTCGGCTTGGCCGCGCGCGCAATACAGGCTGTCGTAGATCCACTCGGCCGAGCCGACATCGAGGCTGGTGACGACCAAACGGATGTCGAGGCCGAGCATCGTCGCCTCAATACGGGCGACGGTACGCCGTTCGCGATCCCAGGACTTTGCCTTGTGGCGCGTCTCGGTATAGCCACGCAGAACCGGCAGGTTCTCGATGGCGCGTCGCGTGCGGATGTCGTCGGCGGCCTCGTCGACTTTTCTGGCGAGCGGCTTGGTGCCGGACAGACCGAAGATGTAGTCGATGCCGTTGGTCTCGCACCACGCCATTGCCTCCGGCCGAGCATAGCGCCCGTCGCCACGGAACGTAATTCGCGTGTTGTGCCACCGCGTCCAGATATGCCGTATCAGGCGGCGCAGATGGGCACGCACCTCGACGCCGCCCGGCGTCTTGCCGGGCCGCAGCACGACCGCCACGGGCCGGCTCTTCTCCGCGTCGTAGACGTGGATCGGCAGGAAGCAGCGTTCGTCATAATGAGCGTTGAACAGCGAGAGCTGCTGATGGCCGTGGACGACATCGCAGGTATCATCGATGTCAAGCGTGACGGATGCCGGCTCGCGCGGGTAGCTATCCATCCATGCGTCGACCAAAGTGTAGGTCAGTCGGATCACGTCGCGCAGGCGCGGAGCATTCTCCAGCCGCGACAGCGTCGGTTGGGAACACAGATCGCGACCCGTCTCCGGCAGCCGTCCGCAGGCCAGCTTGAATGCGGGATCGGACCGCAGATGATCGAGGTCGTCGGCGTCCTCGTAGCCGCAGCAGATCGCGAACATGCGCGCGCGGAACATATCGACAAGGCTGTGCACGACCCGCGTCGGATCGCGCCGATCCGGGAACACCCGGGCCAAATTGTCGGCCAAGCCGAGACGCCGCTCGGCCATCGCCAGAAGCATCACGCCCCCGTTCGAGGTCAGCCGACGCCATCGAAGGCAGCTGTGACTTTCCTGGCGTGAACGGCTGGAAACGAGAAGGGCAGAATCGTATCATCGGTCATGGCGGGCGTGGTGTTCGCGGCTGAAGGTGATGGGGTTGGCTTTGCAACCGAATCCTACGCCGCATTAGCGCTTTACACCACGCTCGCCAGCCTCTCAGGCGCCCTCTGACGAATAAGACGGGCTAGGTCGGGGACTCTCGGACTCTCCAGGCTTTGCAGGCTAGGTCGGCACCGGAATTGCAGCGCCAGTCCTGTGCCGCTTTTCCACTACAAGCTGATCGATAGTCGGATTGTGACGGATCGAGGAGGCCAGATCTCCTTGATGCAATATCTGCGCAGATCGAGGCGATTACTTCAAGCGCGAGTACCAGCGACGGCCGCCTGATGCTCGAGAGCAAGGATGACATGCGCAAGCGCGGGATGCCGAGCCCGGACGAGGGTGACGCAGTGGCGCTGACGTTCTCGGAGCCTGGTGGGGGCCCCGGTGGTGAGTAACAGCAACTTCAATCGGCCGCTCGAGTATCAGGACATGGGAATCTGCTGACCGGGCCGGACGGCAAACGCGTGCCTTCTTGCACGCTTTACCCGACGAACGAGTTAATTCTCCAACGAAGATCGGACAAAAGCTTTGAGGCTGTCATATCGTGCAATTCGACCTTTGGTTCAGTCGTCATCGCGACGTTAGCGAGGGATGTCCGTAGCTCTGAAGACGGAGGCATGCCGACCGTAGTGGCGAGCACTTTAACGGCGCGTCGCTGCTGTAAACTGTGGTTTGCCAGTAGGCTCATGTTCTGTGGATGAAATCCAAACCCAAGATAAATCACCAGCTGAGCAGCTTCCCACGCTGCAGAAAACTTTTGCGGGTCATGCATCACCTCATTGTCGGTGAGAGTACGAATTCTATCAATTTGACCCCATAAGTTGTTTTGCGGCGCCGCGCCGAAGACGAGATTGCTTCCTGAATCCCGAAATATTGGTCCTAGCCCTCCATAAGGCCGAATGATGTTCAGATTCTCTATCGCAGCTTGTGCATCGGGTAACGTGACCTCAAGTCGCCGAAGTGACCAGAAGAGATAATGCTCGATGCACCGGTCATAGTTGAAAATGACAAGCGTGATATTCTTAAAGGCATGCTCGACGATCTGACTTAGCTTATAGCCAGTGATTGCCATGGAGAAGATCTGTTCTATCCATCCGTCTCGCCCTGCATCATGTTCTAAGCCCTTGCGCGATTGAACCCGCAGTGGAGATGATGCCTCTGCCATGAGAATAGCGCGCATGTTGCATCTATATTTGATCCCAGGTTTTCGACCTTAGCGACGGCCTCGCTGCTGCTCCAGACAGAACCCATTGCAATGAGCGAGTTTCGAAACGCAAAAGCGAAGGCTGAGAACTCCTCCGCGTGGTCAACGCCATATTTGTATATGAACTGATCAGAGAGATCTTGATTGCCTCTTTTGACGATTCCTCGGCCATTAACGCCGAGATGAACTGCTCGATTTCTTTCGCCCGGTCAGCATAGGCATTCGTAAACCAGACAAGAGTCACTGCTGCTCCCGCAGCCGCGATCCTGCCAGAATGCTTGTAGTGCAAGGCGACTAACAATTTCCTGAAGACGTTCTCAATGGCGTCAATGGCAAAGTCGCTGCCAGTAACCATCTTCAGGTCGCTGAGCACATACCCTGGCGGTCTTTGGACACCTTCATCTTTCAGAAACGAGCGCTTCTCGTTGCTGGTCATCGGGCGCACCAGGCTTGGGAAGTTGTTGCCCATCGAGGTGAAATATTTCCGTAGATCCTCTTGGTAAACTTCGAGGTCATCTCGCGTGTCGCGCAGCCTAACCAGAACGGCCATGGCATTCTCATGATGGCGGCTGCTCTGATTGCACGCGGCACAGGCAGGAAATTCGAAATCTTCCGGACCAACCCGACCGTTAAACAAGGCGCGAGCCGGCTGGTGATCAATGTCAGCCGTACGCTCGTTGCCCCCGCAAAAACAGCAGCGCGGATGAAGCGCCAGAAACCGCGCTTTTCGAATCTTCTTTTGCCCCATTGCGGCCTCCCATCGGACTCAACCCCAACGGGCAGGCGAACGCAATTCCTCCCTGGAAGGGAGGGGATGGATTTTTTAGCAAAGCAGGTGCAGGCTGTCCGTGGGCCTAGTAGATCAACGAGCGGCGCGGCAACGCCTTCGGCGTTCACGGCATGAAATGGGACGGGATAACGATAGCCGGTTGCGCCACAATTGCACTTTCCGTGCTGATCTTAGTTTTCATCCTGACGATGTAGTCGAGCGCCCCTCTGCAAGAGGAAGTGAGCAATTTTGCTCAGACGAGAGCTGAGCCGTGTGCTGATTTAGCAAGCACCGGAGGATTGCTCTATGCCAGAGATTTTCTTTCGCATCGGCATTGTCGTGCTGGGAATTTGCCCGGTCGCCCTTGCTGCATTTGCTTTGTTCATCTGACTACCTAGCCCGCCCGCACCAAACGGGCTGGTAGATGGCCCCAGCAACCGCCTGCCCCTACAGGCCCCAAGGTTGCTGGGGCCATTCTCTATAAGGACCGCCTCATTTAACGGGTCCGCAGCTGAGCGCCCTAATTTGTCGCGTGAGATGATGGAGGAGCGCCGCCCATGAGCCTCGCCTCCCGCAACAAGATTGATGTCACCGTATCGATTGCTGCCGACGTAATCGCCGCAGTCGAGATCGTGCCCCGAGCCCGGCCGCCGCTGGCGTGGCTGTTCGCCGGCAAACAGGCCTCGTCGGTGCTTGAGGGGCTGCCGCGGCTCTTCGCGCTATGTGCCGCTGCGCAGCAATCTGCCTTACTGGCCGCGATCGAGGCGGCGCGCGAAGAAGAGATCATCCTCGCGACAAAGCAGCATCGTATTACCTTGGTCGTTGCCGAGCGTATCGCGGAATTGCTGCGTGGCCTCTTTGTCGGTCATCTTACGCCGAACGTCGGCAGTGCGGCAGCGGTTCGATCCGTGATGCACGGAATATCAGTGTTTATCGGCAGCGAACAGCCAATCCGCGGCCCTGCTCGACGCGAAGCAATAGCGCGAATTGGGGCCGCGATGGCCGCGCTCGGCATAACGAGAGAGGCTGGCGCGCTGAAGTCCGGCAGCCCGTTCGCGCTTCGCATTGCAGAGCTTGATGAGGTCGACTTGAAGTCAATTTCGATCGAGCACTCGTTCCTGTCCGTTGCCGACGACCGCAATATCGTTGAACGGCTACTCGCGGACGACGACACGTTCTGCTGTTGTCCGGATCTCGAGGGGCATGCGCCCGAAACGGGGCCGTTGGCGCGCCAAATGACGCGTGATCGGCTTCCGCCGGGCCGGCCGGGTGCGGTTGAGCGGCTGATGGCCAGAATTACGGAGATGGTTCGGCTGTGCGCTTGGCTCGAGGCTGGTGCTCATCTCGAGTCGGCGGAACATGGGATCATCGAAAGCTACAGGCTAGGTCCTGGCCGTGCAGCGGCAGCAGTCGAATGCGCCAGGGGGCGCCTCTATCACGCGGTTGAGCTTGATCCTCGGGGCCGGATATCCCACTTCGAATTCCTAGCGCCGACGGAATGGAATTTCCATCGGTGCGGACCACTTGTCCGGGGCCTTCGGGGCGCGGTGCTGACGGCGAGACCACATTAGGAAGGGGTTCGTGCGGTGATTGCATCGCTCGATCCTTGCGCCGGGTTCACGCTCAATTTTCGCGAGGTTGGCGATGCATGAAATGGCGCTTTGTCTGGGCATCATCGAAATTGTCGAGGAGGAGGCGCGTCGCCGATCGATTTCGCAGGTGCGGAGCATCTGTCTGGAGATCGGGGCCCTGAGCCATGTCGCGCCCGAAGCTATTAAGTTCTGCTTCACAGCTGTCGCAACACGGACCGTCGCCGACGGCGCGGTTCTTAAAATCATCGAAGTGCCTGGCATGGCCTGGTGCATGGCCTGTTCGAAGAGTGTCGAAATTGCTCTGCGCGCTGAGTGTTGTCCTTACTGCGGCAGTTATCAGTTGCAGATAACGGCAGGCGAACAGATGCGCGTGAAAGAGCTGGAGGTCAATTGATGTGTACCGTATGCGGTTGCAGTGAAGGAATGTATTCGACCGGACGCGTCGAAGTTCATGATGCGCAAGACCACTGGCGCTATCATGCTCGTGTGCAGGACGGTGATCGCCACGGCGCCCATGTGCATGGTGATCAAAGCTTGCTGCATTCCTACCATGCTCGCCAAGAACATGCTCGCCATCATCATCCTGGCCATCCGCAGGCTCATGATGGGCAGGCCATTCAGAGCTGCGGGGCCGGTGCGGCTACCTTGAAGGTAGCGGACACGAACCGCGAGCGGGTCATTCAGGTCGGACGCGACATACTTGGCAAGAACGATAGGATCGCGGCGGATAATCGCGCGCTCTTCGTGGCCGATGACCTGCTGGCGTTTAATCTTGTGTCCAGTCCCGGTGCAGGCAAAACGTCGCTGCTCGTCCGCGCCGTGTCCGAGCTCAAGCGCACTCGCCCGATCGGGGTCATCGAAGGCGACCAACAGACCTCGAATGATGCCGAACGCGTTCGCGCGGCTGGCGTGCCGGTTGTTCAAGTCAATACCGGCAGGGGGTGCCACCTCGATGCTTCAATGATCGGCGAGGCCTACCGCCGCTTGCCGCGGCTCACGCGCGGTATTCTCTTCATCGAGAACGTCGGTAATCTGGTCTGTCCCGCAGCCTTCGACCTAGGCGAAGCCTGCAAGATCGTGATGCTATCGACCCCCGAAGGTGAAGACAAGCCGCTCAAATATCCGGATATGTTTGCCGCTTCGTCGCTCATGCTGATTAACAAGATTGATTTGACATCATTCCTTGAGTTCGATGTGAGCAAGACCATCGAGTATGCAAGGTGCGTCAATTCAAGGATCGAAGTGCTCACGGTCTCGGCGCGTACTGGCGAGGGTTTCGGCGCGCTCTATGCCTGGATCGACAATCAGGCGCATCAGAGACTCGCCGAGAGGGACACAAGGCGATGAGCGCCGCCCCCACCTGCGGCCAAACTCGGCTACGCGTGCGCGTGAGCGGAGCCGTGCAAGGGGTCGGATTTCGTCCTTACGTCTATGGCCTGGCCACGCGGTACGGATTGGCGGGGTTTGTCGTCAATGATCCAGAGGGCGTTACGATCGAGGTGGAGGGTAACCGTGCGTCGGAGTTTGTCGCCGCTTTGCCGCTTGAAGCACCACCACTGGCATGCATCGACCACATCTGCGTTCAGGAGACCGGAGCGCTCGCGGCGAAAGACTTTTCGATCGGCACCAGCGAAGGTGGCAAGTCGTCAACGCGGATCGTCGCCGATGCCGCGACCTGCCAGCTGTGCATCAGTGAGTTGTTCGATCCGAAAAGTCGCCATTACCGTTATCCCTTCATTAGTTGCTCGCATTGCGGCCCGCGCTATACCATCTCCGAACAGCTTCCCTACGATCGCCGAAACACGGTCATGAAGGCCTTTAGGCTGTGTGCCGCCTGCGTCAGCGAATATCTCGATCCGGCGAGTCGCAGGTTCCATGCGGAGGCGATCGCGTGTCCGACATGCGGCCCACGGCTCAGCCATGGAATCAACGCTATTGTCGCGGCAATCGTCGAGGGCCAAACCGTGGCGATAAAGGGGCTGGGCGGATACCAGCTGCTTTGCGACGCGCGCAACCAGGGCGCGGTGCAGCGTTTGCGCGGCAGAAAGCGGCGTCTTGAGAAGCCATTCGCGGTCATGGTCGGTTCCATAGAGCGGGTCAATGAGATCGCGGAAGCGAATGAGCCCGAGTTCGCGCTACTCGAATCCGTAGCTCGTCCCGTCGTCCTTCTACGTTCGCGCCATAATTTAGCACCCGCGATAGCTCCCGGCTTATCGCGGGTAGGTGTCATGCTGCCCGCGGCCCCGCTGCATCACCTCATCTTTCAGGTGCTTCGTTCGACCGGAGTATCGCTTGTGGGGACTGGCCCCGTCATCGTTGCCACCAGTGCCAATCTTTGTGGCGAACCGCTGCTGATCGACAACGCGCAGGCGCTGCGGCGGCTTGAGGGAATCGCCGACCTTGTCGTGACCCATGATCGCGAGATCCTAACGCGTGCGGATGACTCCGTCGTGTCGGTTGTGGCGGGCCGCCCCCAACGCATTCGTCGCGCCCGTGGCTATGTTCCAGAAACCGATCCGGCTTGCGAGATCTGTGCCGTCCGTACTCGCTGTTGGCGGTGCGTTGAAGTCGACCATCACCGTCACGCGGAACAACGAAGCGTTCGTCTCCCAGCATATTGGCGATCTCGATACGGCCGAAAGCATTCGTGTGTTTGAAGAGACGATTCGTCATCTCACATCGATTCTTGACGTCGAACCTGCCATCATCGCCCATGATCTGCATCCCAATATGGCGTCCACGCGCTTTGCGGAGGCAAGCGGCCGCGCGCTGGTCGCTGTCCAGCATCACCACGCGCATGCTGCCGCCGTCATCGCTGAGCACGGTCATGCGGGACCTACGCTTGCCCTGGTGCTCGACGGCCATGGCTTTGGCTCGGACGGCGGAAACTGGGGTGGCGAGCTGTTGTTGTGCGAAGGAACGAGGTGTCGGCGCATCGGACATTTCGCTCCTCTGCAAATGCCTGGTGGAGATCGTGCTGCGCGCGAGCCGTGGCGCATGGCGAGCGCAATGTTGCAGTTGCTTGGCAGGGGAACCGAAATCGGCCATCGCTTTGCAGCGCAACGCCAGTCTGAGCGCGTGCGCGCATTGCTAAATCAGCAGGGCGGGACCATCACAACCAGCGCGGGCCGGTTGTTTGATGCGGCGGCGGCGCTGCTGGGCATTGCGAGTTTGCAGAGCTATGAGGGCGAGGCCGCAATGAAGCTCGAGGCGCTGGTGCGGCGGACTGAGATTCTCGATGCCGGCTGGACGATGGATGGCGGCGTGCTGTCGCTTCGTCCGCTTTTTGAGCACTTGATTACAGACAACGTAGGCGCCACGGACGGAGCGGGGCTGTTTCATGGCACTCTCGCCGCCGCTTGCATTGACTGGGTTACGCGCTTTGCGCGAACAACCGGCGTCAATACCGTCGTCCTAAGCGGCGGCTGCTTTTTGAACGCGGTGCTGGCTGACCAAATTACGCGCGGGTGCAGCAGCGCCGGTCTCACCCCGCTGATGCCACGGCAGGTACCTCCCAATGATGGCGGTTTGAGCCTTGGCCAGGCGTGGATTGCCGCCCTGCGGATTGCTGAACAGCGTCAGCCCTGGAAGGAACAGTCTGATATGTGTCTTTCGGTCCCGGCTAAGATCGCAAAAATGCTTCCCGACGACATGGCGATCGTATCCATAGATGGCGTCAGCCTGGAAATATCGATCGCACTCATCGACGAGCTCGACGTCGGCGACTGGGTCCTCGTTCATGTCGGCTACGCGCTGGCCAAGATCGACCCGATCGAAGCCAAGCGTACGTTGAAGCTCCTGCAAGAGCTAGGCAGTGCAGCACCGGAACTCCGATCATGAAATATGCCGACGAATTTCGCGACAAGACCTTGGCGCAGGGAATAGCGCGTGCGATTGGCGCCGAAGCTGGTCCGCATAGGGCCTATCGGTTCATGGAATTCTGCGGCGGACACACACATGCGATCTCCCGCTACGGCCTGGTGGACTTGCTGCCCGCGAACGTCCGCATGATCCACGGGCCTGGTTGTCCCGTCTGCGTTCTGCCCGCGAGCCGGATCGACATGGCGATCCGGCTCGCCGAGCGCCCGGGGGTCATCCTGTGCGTTTACGGCGACCTGATGCGCGTGCCCGGGTCGCAAGGACAGTCATTGCTGGGAGCCAAGGCGCTAGGCGCTGACATTCGGATGGTTTACTCGACGATCGACGCTATTCGGCTCGCCGAACAGGCGCCGAGCCGGGACGTGGTCTTCTTTGCCATTGGATTTGAGACTACGACGCCACCGACGGCGGTGATGATCCGGATTGCCGAGAAGAAGCGGCTGAAGAGCCTCAGCGTGTTCTGCAACCACGTGCTTACACCGTCCGCCATGCACAGCATTCTCGAGAACCCGAAGATCCGCAATATCGGCGGGGGCGCAATTGATGGCTTCGTCGGGCCTGCACATGTCAGCACCATCATCGGTACGCGACCTTACGAACCTCTGGCAGAACAATTCGGTAAGCCGATCGTGATCGCGGGATTTGAACCGCTCGACGTCATGCAGGCGATCCTGATGCTGGTGCGGCAAGTGAACGAAGGCCGCTGCGGCGTGGAAAATCAATACAGCCGTGCGGTTACGCGCGAAGGCAATCAGCGCGCCAAGGACGAGGTCTCGCAGATATTCGAACTGCGTGAGCAGTTCGAATGGCGTGGACTTGGACTCGTACCCAAAAGCGGACTGAAGCTGAAGCGGGCATACGCGAGATTTGACGCCGAGGCGCGTTTTGCGATGCACGAACTGCGTGTCGCTGACAATCCAGCGTGCGAGTGCTGCGCAATTCTGCGCGGCGCCAAGCGGCCGGTCGACTGCAAGCTGTTTGGAACTGCTTGCACGCCGGAAAATCCCATAGGAGCCTGCATGGTCTCATCGGAGGGCGCTTGCGCCGCGTATTGGACGTATGGCCGAGTTCGCGATGATCAGCTGGGACGGTTGTCATGAGCGTAAAGGCCAATCAACGCAGACTTGATGTCGAGAACGGACGCATTGATCTTTCTCACGGGTCCGGGGGCCGTGCCATGGCGCAGCTAATCTCGGACATTTTTCACCGAGCCTTCGGTAACGAATGGCTCGCCCGCTGCAATGATCAATCGGCGTTTGATGTTGCAACAGGCAGAATGGTGATGACGACGGACGGCTATGTGGTTTCACCGCTGTTCTTTCCTGGCGGCAATATCGGGTCACTCGCTGTGAACGGCACGATCAATGATGTCGCTATGGCCGGCGCGCGTCCGCTCTATCTATCGGCTAGCTTTATCATCGAGGAGGGGTTCCGATTTTCGGATCTGCAAACGATTGCGGATTCGATGGGCGTAGCGGCGCGCGACGCCGGCGTTCCTGGCCGATGCGCTCGATCTCTCGGCCGACAAGGCAAGGGTTGGCGACCGTGTCCTGGTGTCCGGTAGCCTCGGCGATCATGGGGTGGCGATCATGTCAAGGCGCCAGAACGTCGCCTTTCAAATCGAGATCGGCTCGGAATCAGCCGCGCTGCACGACCTCGTAGCCGTCATGGTTGCGGCCGGTGGCAGCGGTATCCGGGTGATGCGTGACCCCACGCGTGGCGGCCTTGCCGCCTCGCTCAACGAGATTGCGCATCAATCGGGCCTCGGCTTCCGTCTGCAGGAAGCCGCCATTCCTGTGAAGCCTGCGGTTGCGGCGACCTGCGAACTCCTTGGGCTTGATCCGATCCATGTCGCTAACGAGGGCAAGCTCGTTGCGATCGTCGCGCCTGATTCTGCTGATGCTGTGCTTGCAGCCATGAAGGCGCATCCGCTCGGGTGCGATGCAGCTGATATTGGAGAGGCGGTAGCTGACGATCACAAGTTTGTGCAGATGGCGACCAGTTTCGGTGGCGGACGAGTTGTCGATTGGCTGTCGGGCGAACAATTGCCTCGGATCTGTTGAACATGTCACGCCCAACTGCGGCGGGCATGAGGGGGCACGCATCAGCGGTTATTAGCCATTCAAAAAAATGAGCTAAAGTCTACGACCTGCCCAGCTGGCGGACTGTGATGCTCGCTCTTCCAGAAATTCGGCAAGGCTGGATTTTCATTTGTGGCATTCCCAAGCCGCGAACCCAGTCCCAAGCGTTTTATTCATGCGCCATCCGTCGCACACCCAAAGTCGTTGCTCCCCACTTGACACTTCGAGGTTAAGGTGAGGCGAAAGGCGCTCTTACGAGGCTCTTTACAGCGCCTTGGCTCAAGTCGCGCCGCTTAGTTTGTAGCCTAGTGTCGCACAAGAGCAGCTTAGAAATAAGAGATCATCGATCTGCTCCCCTGAATCTCGGCGGCTTAGGAGAAGGCACTGACACCGAGGTCCGTGCATTCGCCGACCTCGTGCATAGCCAACGCGTGATTCGCAGGTAATGAGATGAGAATAGGTTTGGTCCAGAGCGGAAGGACCCTGTCATCGCGGCGAAGGTAGTTCTGTAGACGTTTTCAAGACGCCCACGGATCCGTTATATGATTTTTTCAGCGCGGGTGCCATTGCGGTCGAGAGCCTGTTTGAGCTGCTGCCGGTTTGATGGACACCGAGATTAGGTGTTTCATGAAGCCGGAGGTGGCGATGAAAAGACGGAAGTTCAGCCGCGAGTTCAAGGTCGAGGCGGTCAAGCTGGTGCGGCAACGTGGGGTGTCGGTGGCGCAAGCTGGCCGTGACCTGGATGTTCATGAGAATGTTCTCCGCAAATGGGTGAAGGAGTTGGGCTCCGACCCGGCGCAAGCCTTTCCCGGCCACGGGCAGATGAAGCCGGAGCAGCAGGAGATCGAGCGGCTGCGCCGTGAGGTCGCCAAGCTGAAGGCCGAGCGGGATATCCTAAAAAACTGTCCAGCGCCGTGGCGTGCCTGCGCGGGGTAGAAACAGCCTTGTGCTATCGTCTGAGGCCGGGAGGGTAGCGGCCGTCAGCTTATTGGAGGCACTGTCCCCGTTAAAAAACGTGGTCCATGGGTGCATGCGGACTTGAGAGTGGTGACGGCGCTCCGGCGGCGATCCCGATTAGGAAGATGACAAATTGGCATAACCCAGACCCTCCTGCCCATGATTGGACGGAGGACCCGCAATGCTCAAGACGACAACTGCAGATCGCCCGGAATTGAAGCCAGTCAACGTCGGGGCGGCTGCCATCGACATCGGATCAAAGATGCACATGGCCGCCGTGAACCCGGCCTGCACCGATGTCCCAGTGCGCACGTTCAGCACGTTCACACAGGACCTGCATAGTCTGGCGGACTGGTTCAAGACATGCGGTGTGACCAGCGTCGCGATGGAATCCACTGGCGTCTATTGGATCCCGGTCTACGAGATTCTGGAGCAGCGCGGGTTCGAGGTCATTCTGGTCAACGCGCGGTATGCCAAGAATGTGCCCGGGCGCAAGACCGATGTCAGCGATGCTGCGTGGTTACGCCAGCTTCATTCCTATGGGCTGTTACGCGGCAGCTTCCGTCCCGATGCCGAGATTGCGACCCTGCGCGCTTATCTGCGCCAGCGGGAGCGGCTGGTTGAATATGCTGCCGCCCATATCCAGCACATGCAGAAGGCTCTGATGGAGATGAACCTGCAGCTCCATCATGTCGTCTCGGATATCACCGGAGCGACTGGTATGCGGATTATCCGAGCCATTGTTGCAGGCGAGCGCAATCCCGACGTTCTGGCAACCTATCGAGACGTGCGCTGCCATTCTTCAACGGAGACGATCCGCGCGGCGCTGATCGGCAACGACCGGGAGGAACATGTCTTCGCTCTGACCCAATCGCTGGAACTCTACGACATCTACCAGGCGAAGATGCTGGACTGCGACCGCAAGCTCGAAGTCTTGATCGCCGCGCTTAGCAACAGAGAAGCAAAGCCGGTCGGAAAGCTATCCCAGCCACGCGTAAAGACCAAGCAGGTCAACACACCCACCTTCGATGTCAGGACCGCGCTGTACGGTGTGCTCGGCGTTGATCTGACTGAGATCCATGGGCTGGGTCCGTCACTCGCATTGAAGCTCGTCGGCGAGTGCGGCAAGGATCTGAGGGCGTGGCCAACCGCCAAGCACTTCACCTCTTGGCTCTGCCTCGCACCCGGCAACAAAATCTCCGGTGGCAAGGTACTATCTTCACGCACGCGGAGATCCTCCAGCCGGGCAGCCGCACTACTGCGATTGGCAGCCACAACCGTGGGGCGGAGCGATACGGCGCTCGGAGCATTCTATCGCCGGCTGTCCTCACGCGCGGGCAAGTCGAAGGCGGTGACGGCGACCGCCCGCAAGATTGCAGTTTTATTCTACAACACACTCCGGCATGGCATGAGCTACAGGGATCCAGGTGCCGACCAATATGAGCGACAATATCGCAGCCGCGTCCTCGCTAACCTTCAGCGCCGGGCCAAATCGCTCGGCTTTGTCTTGCAGGCCATTCCGTGCAACGCCAATCAGGCTGTTTCTTAGGAAGGCCGCAGCCTACTTCGCGAAGGAAGCGACATGAAGTTCGCCTTCGTCGCGAAGCACCGGACGATCTGGCCGGTGGCATGGCTATGCGATGCGCTGGGAGTGTCGCGGTCGGGCTTCCATGCCTGGCTGAACCGCTCTCCCAGCGCCAGATCCCGCAGCGACGAGGAGCTCGGCGGCAAGGTCAAGGCCAGCTTCGCCGCCAGCGACCGCACCTATGGCGCACGCCGGGTGTGGCGTGACCTGCTCGCCGACGGGGCGGATTGCGGCCTGCACCGGATTGAGCGGCTGATGCGCCTGCAAGGCTTGCGGGCGCGGCCGCGACGTCGGCGCTTACCGAAGGACAGCGGCGATCGACAGCTCGAGACCGTACCGGCGAACCTCCTTGACCGGCAGTTCGCCGCCGAGCGGCCGAACCAGAAGTGGATCGCCGACTTCACCTATCTCTGGACGGCCGAAGGCTGGCTCTATGTCGCAGCGGTGATCGACCTGTTCTCACGCCGCGTGGTGGGCTGGTCGATGAGTGCCGCCATGACGGCACAGCTCGTGACGGACGCATTGTTGATGGCCGTCTGGCGGCGCGGCAAGCCGGATGCGCTGTTGCATCACTCCGACCAGGGCAGCCAGTACACCAGCGAGCAGTTCCAGCGCCTGATGGCCGACCACGGCATCGTTTGCAGCATGAGCCGCTCCGGCAACGTCTGGGACAACGCGGCGATGGAGAGCTTCTTCTCCTCGCTCAAGACCGAGCGTACGGCCAACAAGATTTATCAAACCAGAGATGAGGCACGCGCCGATGTGTTCGACTACATCGAACGATTTTACAACACGACCCGCAGGCACTCGACCATCGGCTATCTCAGCCCGGTTGAGTTCGAGCGCAAGGTGGGATTAGCTTAAGCGGGTGTCCATCAAACCGGCAGCAGCTCAGTTCGCGTCGGCTGCGGAGGGCTCGATCGTTGAGCTCAGCGAGTATGGTTATCTAAGCCACTCAGCATCTTGCCGCATCTTGTTTGAAATCCTGCGCAGCTGGTCAAAGATCGCTGAATTCCTGCGCTATTGTGGCGCTCGCGTCGCAGTATCGTTACGTACTTCCGATTAGAAAGCCGCTCCAGGCAGGCAGTTTTCAAATGAAGGTCGGAGTCCCCAAGGAAATCAAGGCGCACGAATATCGCGTGGGCCTTACCCCTGGAGCTGTCCGCGAATACGTGGCGGCGGGCCACCGCGTGATGATCGAGACCGATGCTGGCGCGGGCATTGGCGCGACGGATGAAGATTATCGCAACGCCGGCGCAACGATTCTGGCGTCCGCAGTCGAGGTATTCGCGTCGAGCGAGATGATCGCAAAGGTTAAGGAGCCTCAGCCGTCCGAATGGAGCCAGCTGCGGGAGAGCCAGATCCTCTTCACTTATCTGCATCTGGCCCCGGACCCCGAGCAGGCCAAGGGGCTCCTAAAATCTGGGTGCACCGAGATCGCCTATGAGACCGTAACTGATGAGCAAGGGGCCATTGCTGGCGCCTATGAGCGAGGTCGCGGATAGGCTTGCGATTGAAGGGGCGGGTAGCGCCCTGAGGCGTAGTGCTGGCGGACGAGGGCTGTTGATCGGTGGAGTGCCCGGTGTTCAGCCGGCCCGGATCGTGGTGATTGGAGGTCGCGTCGTTGGTACGCACGCGGCGCGCATGGCGATCGGTTTGGGTGCAGAGGTCACCATCATCGACCGCTCGATACCCCGGCTCCGCGAACTGGACGAGCTTTTTGAAGGGCGCGTTCGGGCCAGATTCTCGACCATCGACGCCGTGGAGGAAGAGGTATTTGCGGCCGATGTTGTGATTGGTGCGGTACTTGTTCCAGGTGCGAGCGCGCCGAAGCTCGTTCGGCGGGGTATGCTGAGTTCGATGCGTAAGAGGGCGGTGATCGTGGACGTCGCTATCGATCAGGGCGGCTGCTTTGAGACATCGCACCCAACCACTCACGCTGATCCAACCTGCGAAGTGGATGGCGTCATTCATTATTGCGTGGCCAATATGCCCGGCGCCGTGCCGCTGACCTCAAGCCAGGCACTGAATAACGCCACGCTGCCGTTTGGTTTGGCACTGGCCAACAAGGGGTTTGTCGCCGCGCTCGAAAATCCGCACCTGCGCGCGGGCCTCAATGTCCATCGGGGCCGGCTAACTTACAAGGCCGTGGCCGAGAGCCTCGGGTTGCCTTTCTCACCGATCGAACAGGCTGCGGCCTGATCCCAGAGGCCCTTACGGGCGTTTCCTCCCTGACTTGGGCCACCCTTCGGGGTGGTTTTTTTCGGCTCGATCAATTTGCTAACCGTACGCATACGACGGAGGCCGCCTGATTGACGCATGCGCGCGGGCACGGCGAGGTCTATGATGGCATTGGGTGAAGGGTGAAGGTCAGGCGGCCTGCTGATTGGCTGGCTTGTCGGCCTGGCGCAGGAGCTTCCATTCCCAGGGCAAGAGCTCGTGCAGACGCGATGCGGGATGATCGGCGATACGGGCCAGGACGTCGGCGAGCCAGGCCTTGGGATCGACGTCGTTGAGGCGACAGGTCGTGATCATCGTCAGCATGATGGCGGCACGGTCGGCGCCGCGTTGGCTGCCGGCGAAGGTCCAGTTGCGCCTTCCCAAGGCGATGCCTCTCAATGCGCGCTCAGCGCAATTGTTGGTCAAGCAGATCCTGCCGTCGTCGAGGAAGCGGGCGAAGCCGTCCCAGCGCCTGAGCATGTAGTTAATCGGCTTCAGGACCTCGGAGGAACGCGAGAGGGTTTCGCGCTCGCGGAGCAGCCAGGCATGCATGTCCTCGAGAAGTGACTTACTCTGTTCCTGGCGAGCGGCACGCCGCTCGCCGGCACCGCGGCCGTTGATGGCGCGCTCGATCTCGAACAACGTATCGAGGCGTCTGACAGCCTCCAGCGCGATCGGGGAGACCGGTTTGCCTTTCTTGCCTTCCCGAGCATTTTTCTCGATATCAGCCAGCTCGAAGAAGCCCCGCCGCGCATGGGCCACGCAAAACGCCGGCGTAATCGGCAGCGCCTTCTTCTGCGGGTCGAACAGCGGCTCGAAGCCGCTGTAGCAATCCGCCTGCAAGATGCCGGCGAAGGCGGCCAGATGTCTCTGTGGATGCTCGCCTCGTCGGTCGCTCGAGGCGTAATAGACCGCTGCCGGCGGCGCAGGCCCGGCGAACGGCCGGTCATCCCGCACATAAGTCCAGATCCGCCCGGTCGTGCACTTGCCCTTCGCCAGAATACGGATGGTGGTGTCGTCGCCATGAAGGCGCTCGGCAGCGAGCACGTGGCGTTCGATCAAGTGGAAGAGCGGCATGACGGCGAAGGTCCCGTGGCCGACCTGGTCGGCCAGCGTCGACAACGGCAGGTCGATCCCCTCGGCCTTAAAGCGCGCACTCTGGCGGTTGAGCGGGATATGCATGCCGAACTTGTCGAACAGGATCGTCGCCAGCAATTGTGGGCCGATGAAGCCGCGCGGCGTGGCATGGAACGGCGCGGGCGGCTGGCTGATCTTCTCGCAATCGCGGCAGGTGAACTTCTCGCGTACCGTCTCGATCAGCTTGAAGCGGCGCGGGATCTCCTCCAGCGTCTTGGTCACATCCTCACCGATCTTCGCCAGCCGCGATCCACCGCAGCAGGCGCAGGTCGTTGGAGTCTCAATGACGACGCGCTCGCGTTCGATATCGTCAGGCCATGGCTTGCGCACCGGCCGCTTGCGCATGAAGGGGCGGACGTTCTGCGTCTTCGCCGCTGCGGCCTGTGCGGCAAGCTCATCCTCGCTCGCCGTGGTGACGAGTTCTTCGAGCTCCAACTCCAACTGCTCGAGCAGCCGTGCCGAGCGCTCGGATCGCTGCCCGTGCAGTTCGCGTTTCAGCTTCTCGATGCGCAACTCGAGATGAGCGATCAGCGCCTCGGTATCCGACAGTTTCGCCTGCGCATTCGCGGCTTGCGCCTGCCAGTTGGCGGCCTTCGCCTCGGCTTTCTGTCGCGCCTCACGCTCGGCCTGCAGCGCCGCCAGGGCACTGACAAGGTCCGATGGAAGATCATCCGGCTTCGATATCATGGAGCCATTGAATCAGATCGAGCAGCAGATTCAAACCGTAAAACGACTATCCGACCCGCGTCGGACGCTGGGTTTCTTGAGGGTTGCGCCAATCGATCCCGGACAACAGATAGCTCAACTGCGCCGGAGAGATCGTTACCGATTCACCAGCAACCGATGGCCAGATGAACCTGCCTCTCTCGAGTCTTTTGGTGAACAAGCAGGCGCCCTGGCCATCGTGCCAAATGACCTTCAATAGATCACCGCGTTTGCCCCGGAAGCAGAAAAGACCGCCGCCCATGGCGTCGCGCTTGAGCACTTCCTGCACGCGCAGAGCCAGGCTCGGAAAGCCGCACCGCATGTCGGTATGGCCCGTCGCCAGCCACACCCGCACGCCCGTCGGGATCGGGATCATCGGCGCGCCAGGCCCCGAGCAATTCGAACGACCGCCTCGATATCCGCACCGGGGCCGAAGACCACGCGCAGCCCCTGAGGGCTCACGATTTCGATCTGACCTGTCTCGACAGCTTCCGTCGTTGGCGGCGTACTTGCCGCAACTATCGCAGGGACGAATGTCGGGCCGATCGAATCCTCTTCGGCCGGATCATGACAGGTCCAAGCCTTGCGCCAGCTCAGCAGAAGCTGACGTGATATCCCATACCGGCGAGCCGTCGCCGACACCAGTCGTGGCCCCGAGAAGCTCTCCTCTACGATTCTGAGCTTCTCCGCACGCGTCCAGCGTCGCCGCCGACCGGTCTCCACCAAATCCATGCGGCTCAGCACCGCACTGTCCTTATGTCCGTCCATAAGGACAGTCAGCTACAGATCGGAAAAACTCGCAAGACGGCCGCCCTCGGACGGATACTGCTAACCAGCGCGGGCGGATGTTTGAAACGCGAAGCGAAGCCGGGGAACACCAGATGATCGCGCTTGGCTTTCAGTTGCCCCATGATGCGAGGCAATGTGCCTTTGCCCGTACAGGGCATATGAATGCAGGTTACCGGTCATCTTCGGGGCTTGAAAAGCGGGTGCCGCGGCACCTAAACGCCGCGATCATCGGAGTGACTTTGTCTGGCGCGATCGCCGCGACAGTTTCTGGCTCTGCGGTGGAGATGTGCGTCGTGCCGGTGTAACCCCCGCCGGTTGTTCATCGTGGCGCTTTAGTCGAATCCGCCGCCATTCCGGTGAGCAGAACCAATAACATGGGGCCCGGCCGACCTGGCGGCGGAGCACTCGGGAAGAGGCGACCCGATCGCAGCCGCGTGACCGCGGCCATGGGAAGGATCGCGCCATAGGGCTGGCGGACGCAGTTCACGTGGTTGGCTGACCGCCGTCATTGATCGTGCGCGCCACGGCACCGAGATCAAGCCACTATGATTCCGAATGTAGAGTTTGCGACACGCCGTCGAGGCGGCGACATGCGCTCTGGAAGATAGCCGAGGCAAATCAGCCCAGACTGATTGGCACGAGACTTGAAGGCAAGACGCTGTCCCGCACCTTCTGCTTATGGAACCGCAGTGATGGCCTACAAGATAATCGCGTCCCAGTGCACCGTCTGCGGTGCGTGTGAGTTCGAATGTCCCAACGCTGCGATTAGCCTGAAGAACGACATATATGTGATCGATCCGACCAAGTGCACCCAATGCGAAGGAAATTCTGACGCGCCGCAGTGCGCCGTCGTTTGCCCGGTGCCCGAGACCTGTGTGCCGACATAGGGAATTAGCTGATGAGTGGGGCCCCGGCGCGAAACAGAATGAAGACACCACTGAGAGCGGCAGCCTACCGGCTTCGTCGATCGATTCTCTTACGCGCTGGCCCCGAGTGGTCCTAACTTGTGGGATCAGTTCGGAGAGGGCGCGCCGGAACTGGTTGGAGTTGTCTTTGCGCGAGCGGAGCAGGCAATGGTAGCTGTAGAAGAGACGGTCGAGCGCGTCCGGCGCATCGACGTTGACCAGTATCGATATGGGTTTGAGACGCAGATCGAGTCCGACAAGGCCCCGAAGGGGCTGTCGGAAGACACCGTCCGCTTCATCTCTGCAAAGAAGAATGAGCCGGCCTGGATGCTGGAATGGCGTCTGGAGGCGTATCGCCGCTGGCTGACCATGACCGAGCCGACCTGGGCGCGCGTCAACTATCCGAAGATCGACTATCAGGACATCTACTACTACGCGGCGCCGAAGCCCAAGAAGACGCTGTCCTCGATCGACGAGATCGATCCGGAAATCCTCAAGACCTACGAGAAGCTCGGCATTCCCTTGCGCGAGGTTGCGATCCTCGAAGGCGTCGAGCCGCCGCCTGGTGGCGCGCTGTCGCCCAGCCGCAAGATCGCGGTCGACGCCGTGTTCGATTCGGTGTCGGTGGCGACCACCTTCCAGAAGGAGCTGAAGGCGGCCGGCGTGATCTTCATGCCGATCTCGGAGGCGATCCGCGAGCATCCCGAGCTGGTGCAGAAATATCTGGGTACCGTGGTGCCGACCACGGACAATTACTTCGCGACGCTGAACTCGGCGGTGTTCTCCGACGGCTCGTTCGTTTACGTGCCGCCGGGCGTGCGTTGCCCGATGGAGCTGTCGACCTATTTCCGCATCAACGAGCGCAACACCGGCCAGTTCGAGCGCACGCTGATCATCGCCGACAAGGGCTCCTACGTCTCCTATCTCGAAGGCTGCACCGCGCCGCAGCGCGACGAGAACCAGTTGCACGCCGCCGTGGTGGAGTTGGTCACACTCGACGATGCCGAGATCAAGTATTCGACGGTGCAGAACTGGTACCCCGGCAATTCCGAGGGCAAGGGCGGCATCTACAATTTCGTCACCAAGCGCGGCGACTGCCGCGGCAGGAATTCCAAGATCTCCTGGACCCAGGTCGAGACCGGTTCGGCGATCACCTGGAAATATCCGAGCTGCATCCTGCGCGGCGACAATTCGAGCGGCGAGTTCTACTCGATCGCGATCTCGAACGGCTTCCAGCAGGTCGATAGCGGCACCAAGATGATCCACCTCGGCAAGAACACGTCGAGCCGGATCATCTCCAAGGGCATCGCCGCCGGCAAATCGCAGAACACCTATCGCGGCCTCGTCAGTGCGCACCGTAAAGCCACCGGCGCGCGCAACTACACCGCCTGCGATTCGCTCCTGATCGGCGACAAATGCGGCGCGCACACCGTGCCCTATGTCGAGGCCAAGAACTCCTCGGCAACGTTCGAGCACGAAGCGACCACGTCGAAGATCTCCGAGGACGTGCTGTTCTACTGCGTGCAGAGAGGCTTGAGCGAGCAACAGGCCCTTGGCCTTGTCGTCAATGGCTTCGCCAAGGACGTTCTGCAAAAACTGCCGATGGAGTTCGCGGTGGAAGCGCAGAAGCTGATCTCGATCTCGCTCGAAGGGTCCGTCGGATAGCCAACCGTCCCGCGGGACCTCCCGAGTGCGGCTCACCCGGGATGATGCATTTCAGGAGATAGATCAGAATGGCGCTACTCGAAGTTCGAGATTTGCATGCCGGCATGGACGAGCGCGAAATTCTTCGCGGGTTCGATCTTACGGTCAACGCGGGTGAGGTACACGCGATCATGGGGCCGAACGGCTCCGGAAAGACCACGCTCAGCCACATTATTTCCGGCAAGCCCGGGTATCAAGTGAGTGCAGGCCAAATCCTGTTCAACGATGAAGATCTTCTCGCGATGGAACCGGAGGAGCGCGCTGGCAAGGGGATATTTCTTGCGTTTCAGTATCCGGTGGAAATTCCCGGCGTGACCACCATGAACTTCCTGCGTACGGCGTTGAACGCTCAGCGTAAAGCGCGCGGGCAAAAGGAATTCTCCACGCCCGATTTTCTCAAAAGGGCCCGCGAGATAGCCAAGTCGCTCAACATCCCACAAGGCATGCTGAAGCGCGGCTTCAATGTCGGATTTTCCGGCGGCGAGAAAAAGCGCAACGAGATTTTGCAGATGGCGCTATTCGAGTCGAGCCTGTGCATCTTGGATGAGATAGATTCCGGCCTCGATATCGACGCGCTGCGCATCGTCTCCAACAGTATCAACGCTCTGCGTTCGCCGGAACGGGCGATGATCGTGATCACCCACTATCGGCGGCTTCTCGACTATATAGCGCCGGATTTTGTGCATGTGATGTCCAAAGGGCGGGTAAGGAAGCGCGGCGGCAGAGAACTCGCGCTGGAGCTCGAGGCTTGTGGCTACGCTCAATTTGAAGGTGCGGCCTGACCTCTCAAGAGATTTCCTGATGAAGCAAGTTTTGGCAAGAGAAGCCGACGCCGGACGTGCAAAGAGCAATCTCTTCACCGCGGCGCACGGACGGCTGCCTGGCTGTGGGCCTGTCGCCCATATCCGTGCGAGGGCATTCGAGGCCTACGAGCGTGCCGGCCTCCCGCATCGGCGCATCGAGGCTTGGAAATATACAGATCTATGCGCCTTGATCGGCGAGGTACTGCCACTCGCTCCGCGACCAGATGCAGCTGCGCTGGTGCGCGCAAAGTCGTCGGTCATGCAAGCGGCTGCCGATCAAGCAGTCAAACTGGTTTTGGTGGATGGAATATTCGCACCCGAGCTATCCGACGTCGGTAGCCTCGAAAATGGGATCGATGTGCGGTCGTTGCGGGAGATTCTGGAGAATCCGGCCAATAGCGCAATGGCCGGCCTGGTGCTTTCGACCACAACTGATGCGATGATCTCGCTCAATGCCGCGATGGCGACCGACGGCCTGGTGATTACGATCGCCGAGGGCAGCGCGATTAAGCGTCCCATTCAGATCGTTCACGTTGCAACCTCATTGTCGGTGTCCGACTTTACCCGTTCCTACCTGCAGCTAGGTAAGGGAGCGCACGCGGCTGTGGTGGAAACATTCGTCGCGGCTGATGGCGCGAGCCGATATCAAACCAACGATGCGATAATTGTCCTGGTTGGTGACGAGGCGAGCCTTTCGTATATCCGGGTGGCAGCTGATGCCGCTGACGCCGTGAACCTTTCGTCGGGAATCATCGTAGTCGGTACCAGAGCGAGCCTCAATCTCTTCAGCATGACCTGCAGCGGCTCCATCGGTCGCTATCAGGGATTCGTCACACTGGCCGGCGAGGGATCCAGGCTCTCGGCGAACGGGGTCAATCTCATCAGGGAAAAACAGCACGCCGACACAACAATCGTAGTCGACCACGCCGGGCCGCATTGCATCAGTCGGAATAAGTTCCACGCGGTCGTCGACGATTGCGGCCGCTCGGTGTTCCAGGGCCAAGTCGTCGTACGTCCCGCCTCGCAGAAGACGGAAGCCGCGCTGATGACGCGAGCGCTGCTCCTGTCCGACCAGGCCGAGGCGGACAATAAGCCCGAACTCGAAATCCTTGCCGACGACGTGACTTGCGGCCACGGATCGACTTCAGGTGCGCTGGACACCAGTCTCATATTCTATCTGCGCGCTCGAGGTCTATCAGAGAAGGATGCGCAGGCGTTGTTGATTAGAGCATTCATTGGCGAGCCGATCGAGGAGATCCCCGCCGGCAATCTGCGCGAATTTGTGACCGCGCGAGCTGAACACTGGCTGCGGGCGCGATGAGTGTGCACCCCGCGATAGGCAACGGTAGTTACCAGGTCAGCCGTCTGCGCGCGGACTTTCCTGCGCTGTCCATGACGGTGTACGACAAGCCGCTTGTGTACCTTGATAACGCCGCATCCGCGCAAAAGCCGAATGCGGTTCTTGACCGCATGATGCATGTGTACTCCAGCGAATACGCCAACGTACATCGCGGCCTGCACTATCTGGCGAATGCGGCGACGGAGGCGTATGAGGGCGCCCGTACCAAGGTGGCGCGGTTTGTGAACGCACATCTGAACGAAGAGATCGTCTTCACCCGCAGCGCTACGGAGGCCATCAATCTGGTCGCCCAGACCTTCGGCCGTGAACGGGTCAGCGCCGGTGACGAGATCGTTCTGTCGATTATGGAACACCACTCCAACATTGTGCCGTGGCATTTTTTAAGAGAACGGCTCGGCGCAGTCATCAAGTGGGCGCCGGTTGATGATGACGGCAATTTCCTGCTCGATGCATTTGAGCGGCTCTTGACCCCGCGCACCAAGATGGTTGCGATCACTCAGATGTCGAACGTGCTGGGTACCGTTTTGCCAGTGAAAGACGTAGTGAGGATCGCACATGCACGGGGTATTCCCGTACTGGTCGACGGCTCGCAAGGATGTGTCCATTTGACCGTCGACGTCTGCGACATCGATTGCGATTTCTACGTAATGACAGGCCATAAACTCTATGGTCCGACAGGGATCGGCGTGCTTTACGGCAAGTCAGAGCATCTTTCGTCAATGCCGCCCTTCAATGGTGGCGGCGAGATGATCCGTCAGGTCTCGCGTGCCGGCGTCATCTATGGTGAACCGCCGCACCGGTTCGAGGCGGGGACGCCGCCGATTGTCGAGGCGATCGGTTTGGGGGCGGCTTTAGATTACATCAATTCGATAGGCAAAGAACAGATCCGCAAGCACGAGAACGCGCTGCTCGCTTACGCAAATGAGAAGCTAGGGGACATCAACGCCGTACGAATCATCGGGACGCCGGCCGAAAAGGGGCCGATCATCTCCTTTGATATGAAAGGCGCGCATGCACATGACATTGCTACGGTCATCGACCGCGCCGGAGTTGCAGTGCGGGCGGGTGGCCATTGCGCGATGCCGCTGCTCGAGCGCTTGGGTGTGCTGGCGACGTGCCGTGCGTCTTTCGCACTTTACAACACAAGTGAAGAGATTGATACGCTCGTGCGGGCACTTATCAAGGCACGACAGCTGTTATCGTGAGCCGGTGAGCTTGCGGCGTCTGGGCGGTGGAGCATCGAACTCCCGACGATGACGACGTCATAACCGTTGGCATCATCGTCGTCGCTGAAGGCAAGTATCTGTAGATCTCAACAAGCATGGATGGCGTCGGCAAACCCGGGCTCGATCAGCCGGCCTTTGCCGCTCGGTTCGCTTGTTACGGGCGCTCTCTCGAGCGCGGAGCATCGCGATCGGCAGCCGCACATCTGGAATCGTGCGGTGCTACTTCACATATCGCCGCCCCTGTTCCATTTCGAACAGGACCAAACGAAGGGTTCTCCGGGCAAAGCGCGATGTCGCGTTAGCCACAATACCCCGTGCTGCACCACGGAGCGCGCTAACTGATTTCAATCGTTCCGCTTTTTGTGCTCGCGCCGCACTGGCATGCTCGTTGCAAAACTCTAGGTCACGAAGCCGCTCTCGCAACAGCTAACCCTCGAAGGACCTCAGCATGAGCCTCGCCTCGACCCAGAGCATCGCAGAAATCAGGGCTCGCAACAAAGAGCTGATTGAGGAGGTCCTGAAGGTCTATCCGGAGAAGACCGCAAAACGGCGCGCCAAGCATCTCAACGTGCACCAAGCCGGCAAGTCGGACTGTGGGGTCAAGTCCAACATCAAATCCATCCCTGGTGTGATGACAATCAGAGGCTGCGCCTACGCAGGATCCAAGGGCGTGGTCTGGGGGCCGATCAAGGACATGGTCCATATCAGCCATGGACCGGTGGGCTGCGGTCAGTACTCGTGGGGCTCGCGTCGTAACTATTACGTTGGCACGACCGGGATCGATAGCTTCGTGACCCTGCAATTCACCTCCGACTTCCAGGAAAAGGATATCGTATTCGGTGGCGACAAGAAACTGGTCAAAGTTCTTGACGAAATCCAGGAGCTTTTCCCACTCAACAACGGCATCACCATCCAGTCGGAATGCCCGATCGGATTGATTGGAGACGACATCGAGGCTGTGTCAAGAGCGAAATCCAAGGAGTATGGCGGCAAGACCATCGTGCCGGTCCGTTGCGAGGGCTTTCGCGGCGTCTCGCAGTCGCTCGGCCACCACATTGCCAACGACGCCGTGCGTGATTGGATTTTCGACAAGTTCGAGCCAGATGGTAAACCGAAGTTTGAGTCGACGCCGTACGATGTTGCGATCATCGGAGACTACAATATCGGCGGCGACGCCTGGTCATCGCGAATTCTTCTGGAGGAAATGGGCCTGCGGGTGATTGCGCAGTGGTCTGGTGACGGTTCACTCGCTGAGCTCGAGGCAACGCCGAAGGCAAAGCTCAACATTCTGCATTGTTACCGCTCCATGAACTACATCTCCCGCCACATGGAAGAGAAGTTCGGTATTCCGTGGTGCGAGTATAACTTCTTTGGACCTTCAAAGATCGCAGTGTCGCTGCGCAAGATCGCGGGCTACTTCGACGATAAGATTAAAGAAGGCGCTGAGCGGGTGATTGAAAAGTACCAGCCGCTGGTGAGCGCCGTAATAGCAAGATATCGCCCGCGCCTGGAGGGCAAGACGGTGATGTTGTACGTCGGCGGTCTTCGCCCGCGTCATGTGATTGGCGCATACGAGGACCTCGGGATGGAAGTCGTGGGTACCGGATACGAGTTCGGCCACAACGACGACTATCAGCGCACCGCCCAGCACTACGTCAAGGACAGCACGCTCATCTACGACGACGTCAATGGCTACGAGTTCGAGCGTTTTGTCGAAAAGCTCCAGCCCGACCTGGTCGGATCGGGCATCAAGGAAAAATACGTTTTCCAAAAGATGGGTATACCGTTCCGGCAGATGCATTCCTGGGACTATTCAGGTCCATATCACGGCTATGACGGCTTTGCGATCTTCGCGCGCGACATGGACATGGCTGTCAACTCGCCGATCTGGAAGAAGATGAAAGCGCCTTGGAAAGAAGCTTCGAAGTCGAAGCTCTTGGCTGCAGAATAAAGCAATGTATCTGGCTCTTCGTGGAGAGCCGGGACGATACCAATTTCGATAGTGAAGGATCTTAAAAATGGCGCAGAGTGCAGAACACGTGCTCGATCATCTCGAACTGTTTCGCGGTCCAGAATACCAGCAGATGCTGGCTAACAAGAAGACGTTCGAGAATTCCCGCGATCCAGCCGAGGTTGAACGCATCAAGGAATGGACGAAAACGCCTGAATACCGCGAGAAGAATTTTGCGCGGGAGGCGCTGGCGGTAAATCCGGCCAAAGCCTGCCAGCCGCTTGGCGCCGTGTTCGCCTCGGTCGGTTTTGAGGGCACGCTGCCCTTCGTCCACGGCTCGCAAGGCTGCGTGGCTTACTACCGCAGCCATCTGTCGAGGCACTTCAAGGAGCCGAGTTCCTGCGTCTCTTCCTCGATGACGGAAGACGCCGCGGTGTTCGGCGGCTTGAACAACATGATCGATGGACTTGCCAACAGCTACAACATGTACAAGCCCAAGATGATTGCGGTTTCCACGACCTGCATGGCCGAGGTGATTGGCGATGATCTCAATGCGTTCATCAAGACATCGAAGGAAAAGGGCTCTGTTCCGGCGGAGTTCGACGTGCCGTTTGCACACACGCCGGCGTTCGTCGGTAGCCACGTCACCGGGTATGACAACGCACTCAAGGGTGTTCTGGAGCATTTCTGGGACGGCAAGGCCGGAACAGCGCCGAAGCTGGAGCGCAAGCCAAACGAGTCGATCAACATCATTGGTGGGTTCGATGGCTACACCGTCGGAAACCTTCGTGAGATTAAGCGCATCTTGGCGCTGATGGGTATCCAATACACCATACTGGCCGATAACTCCGACGTCTTCGATACCCCGACTGATGGCGATTTCCGGATGTATGACGGCGGCACCACGCTGGAAGACGCAGCTAACGCGGTTCACGCCAAGGCGACAATCTCAATGCAGCAGTGGTGTACCGAAAAAACGCTGCCGCTCGTGTCTGAGCATGGCCAGGACGTCGTCTCTTTCAATTACCCGGTGGGCGTCTCCGCAACAGATGACCTTCTCCTGGCGCTATCACGCATCAGCGGCAAGCAGGTCCCGGAGCAACTCGCGCGAGAGCGTGGCCGCTTGGTTGATGCCATCGCTGACTCCAGCGCGCATATCCATGGCAAGAAGTTCGCAATCTATGGCGATCCGGATCTCTGCTATGGGTTGGCCGCCTTTCTGCTCGAACTCGGCGCCGAACCAACCCATGTGCTGTCCACCAACGGCAATAAGGCGTGGCAGGACAAAATGCAGGCGCTGTTTGCAAGCTCACCGTTTGGGCATGCCTGCCAGTCCTATCCGGGCCGAGACCTCTGGCACATGCGCTCGCTCTTGTTCACCGAGCCGGTCGATCTTCTGATTGGCAACACCTATGGCAAGTACCTGGAACGTGACACGGGAACGCCACTGATCCGCATCGGCTTTCCGGTGTTTGATCGGCATCATCACCACCGCTCCCCTGTGTGGGGCTATCAGGGCGGCCTGAATGTGCTGGTGAAGATCCTCGACAAGATCTTCGACGAAATCGACCGGAAGACCAACGTTCTTGGCAAAACTGACTACAGCTTCGACATCATTCGTTGATGACGGACAATGCACGTGCCGTCGCCGAAAACACTGGCGATGGCACGAGCGCACGATGGCTCAACTTGCAATTAGTTCGGCTAAGAGGAGAACGGATGAGTTCGCTGTCAGCTACGGTCCAGAATATTTTCAACGAGCCGGGCTGCGCCAAGAACGGCAGTAAGTCGGAGGCTGAGCGCAAGAAGGGATGCACCAAGCTACTGCAGCCGGGTAGTGCGGCGGGCGGCTGCGCCTTCGACGGTGCTAAGATCGCGCTACAGCCGTTTACCGACGTCGCTCATTTGGTGCATGGTCCGATCGCTTGCGAAGGCAACTCCTGGGACAATCGCGGCGCGGCGTCTTCCGGTTCGAATCTATGGCGCACCGCATTCACAACCGATATGAACGAAACCGATATCGTATTTGGAGGTGAGAGGCGGCTCTGGAAGGCGATCAAGGAAATCGTCGACAAGCATGACCCGCCCGCCATTTTCGTCTATCAGACCTGTGTTCCCGCGATGATCGGCGACGACGTCAACGCGGTCTGTAAGGCCGCCTCGCAAAGGTTCGGCAAACCGGTCATCCCGATCAATTCCCCGGGGTTCGTTGGCTCCAAGAACCTCGGCAATAAGCTCGCCGGCGAGGCTTTGCTGGAACATGTGATCGGAACGCGGGAGCCAGACCGCACCACACCTTACGACATCAATCTGATCGGAGAATACAATCTTTCGGGGGAGCTCTGGCAAGTCAAGCCTTCGCTCGATGAGCTTGGAATCCGGATTCTCTCATGCATCTCGGGCGATGCCAAATATCGTGAAGTCGCGTCGTCCCATCGCGCCCGGGCGGCGATGTTGGTGTGCTCAAAGGCCATGATCAACGTCGCGCGCAAGATGGAGGAACGCTACGGAATCCCGTTCTTCGAAGGCTCGTTCTACGGTGTCCAGGATTCAAGTGATTCGCTGCGCCAGATTGCCCGCTTATTGGTTGAGCGCGGCGCACCGCAAGATCTGCTCGGGCGCACCGACGCGGTGATCGCGCGCGAGGAGGCGCGGGCCTGGGCCGCGATCGAACCGTACAAGTCACGCTTCAAGGGAAAGAAGGCTTTGCTGATTACCGGCGGGGTCAAGTCATGGTCGGTCGTTGCGGCACTACAGGAGGCCGGGCTCGAATTGGTCGGAACCAGCGTGAAGAAATCGACAAGGGAGGACAAAGAGCGCATCAAGGAGCTCATGGGACAGGATGCCCACATGATCGAGGACATGTCGCCGCGTGAAATGTACGAGATGTTGAAGGGCGCAAAAGCGGACATCATGCTATCGGGCGGCAAATCGCAGTTCGTCGCGCTGAAAGCAACGACGCCTTGGCTCGATATCAACCAGGAGCGATGCCATGGCTATATGGGCTATGTCGGAATGATCAAGTTAGTGGAGGAGATCGACAAGTCGCTCTCAAATCCGATGTGGGAGCAGGTACGTCGACCGGCACCATGGGAGGCCTTGGCCAGGGCGAAGCTGCATATGCAGTCGCCGGCGGCCGAGATCGCCTGCGAACCGGCGCTCGCCGAAACGGCGCGCCGCGCGAGGAAGATTTGCCACTGTAACACGGTCGATCTCGGCACGATCGAGGATGCGATCTACGCGCATGGTCTGAGAAGCGTCGAGGAAGTCAAAGAGCACACCGATGCGGTCGGTGGTTGCTGCAAGAGACGCATCGAGGACATCTTGGTGCCCTCGCCATCTGCCATGCTGCAGGCCGCAGAATAGGGGGAATCATGGCCCTCACCACGGTGCCAACAAAAGCCTGCGCGGTCAACCCGCTGAAGATGAGCCAGCCGATTGGCGGCGCATTCGCCTTCATGGGGCTGCGCGGGGCGATGCCGCTTCTGCATGGCTCGCAAGGATGCACTTCTTTCGGGCTCACGCTCTTTGTGCGGCATTTCAAGGAGGTGGTACCGCTGCAGACCACCGCGATGAGCGAGGTCGCGACCGTGCTCGGCGGCTATGAGAACCTCGAGCAGGCGATACTCAATATCTACAACCGAGCCAAGCCAAAGATCGTCGGAATCTGCTCGACCGGCATCACCGAGACTAACGGAGACGATGTGGATGCTTACCTCAAGCTAATCCGAAACAAGCATCGGCAACTTGCGAAATTGCCGCTGGTCTATGTCTCGACACCCGATTTCAAGGGCGCGTTCCAGGACGGCTGGGAGAAGGCTGTGACGCGCATTGTGGAATTGCTGGTGGAAGGGCCCAACGTCAACGGCCTGCGCGATCCCTCGAGAGTGAACGTTCTTCCAGGATGTCACCTCACGCCGGGTGATCTTGACGAACTCCGTGCCATCCTGGAGGATTTTGGGTTGCGGCCATCCTTCCTGCCTGACCTGGCAGCGTCGCTCGATGGGCATATCCCCGACGAGTTTACGTCAACGACCATCGGCGGCATCGGCGTCGACGAGATCGCGAGCATGGGCCGCGCCGGGTGGACCATTGCAATCGGCGCGCAGATGCGGCGAGCGGCAGAGGTCATGCAGGCCAAAAGCGGCGTTCCATTTCGCCTCTTCGAGCGGCTGTGCGGCCTCGGTCCGTGCGACGAATTCATGACGTTTGTGAGTGAAATCAGCGGCCGTCCCGTGCCACCGAAATATCGGCGGCAGCGCGGCCAGCTCACGGATGCAATGCTGGACGCGCACTTCCATATTGGTGGTCGCAGACTTGCGATCGCCGCTGAGCCAGACCTCCTATATGATCTCTCCAGTATGCTGCACGAGATGGGGGCGCAGGTGCGTGCGGCCGTAACGACCACACAATCGGCGGTGATCGAGCGGATCAAGACCAACGAGGTGCTAATTGGTGATCTTGAGGATCTCGAAGAGCTTGCCAGAACCGAGAATTGCGACTTGCTGATCACGCATTCGCATGGCAGGCAAGCGGCTGCCCGGCTGAAAATTCCGTTCTATCGTGCGGGTTTTCCGATGTTCGATCGACTTGGCGCAGGGCACCAACTATCGATCGGTTATCGTGGTACCCGCGATCTGATCTTCGATATCGCCAATCTCGTGATCGCGGACCGCGAGGAGAACCATCCACCTACGCCCGATCGATGGCGGGCTCCGGTCGCACTGCCATCAAGGTCCGGGCATCTCAGTTCCATCGGTGCAGCCGAGAGGTCGACTGCATGAAGGTCGCATTCGCCACTCAAGATCTAAGGTGCGTCGATGCTCATTTTGGTTGGGCAAAGAATATTGCTATCTACGAGGTCGCGCCAAGCGGACACGTGTTTCTCAAAGCGGTTGAGTTTGAGGGCGATCTCAAGGAAGACGGCAACGACGACAAGTTAGCGCCGAAGATCGAGGCGATTAAAGATTGCGCAATTCTTTACGTTGCTGCCATCGGCGGTGCCGGTGCTGCCCGGGTGGTCGCCAACAAGATCCATCCGATCAAGGTAAACAAGCCAGAAAACATTCTGGTGCTGCTCGAAAAGCTCGAGGACGTCCTAAGAGGCACACCACCTCCCTGGCTACGCAAGGCAATGGCAAAGGACCAGCGGAGCACATTCGAGTTCGACGAATGAGATGAAATGACCGCAGAAATAGAGCAGCAGGACAGCTCCGCCGATGCGCTGTTCATCAAGGAGCTAGTCAAGATTTGGCGCGCTCAGGACACCACGGGAGCCTGGAAGGCCAAGAGCGATCTCGACCTTCTCGAGCCCTATGTCTTGGACAAGGAAAAGCGGCGTGCGTTGCCGATTGTCGGTGATCCTGGCCCCGATACGCTGTGGCGGCTGGAACTGTTCTTCAACGCGGTCGCGCTCGCGGTCGAGAGGGAAACCGGTGTGATGATCCAGCCGATCTTGAAGCTGCATCATGAAGGATTTGGCCGCATCGTGCTGATCGGAGGCCGGCTGAGCGCCGTGAACAAGCGGCTGCGTGATGTGCATCGCGACCTGATACGGAAGTTTCCGGACGTGGCGAACTATTGAGGATACTGATGAGCGAACGTGAAACACTGAAGGCTGAAATAAAGAAGCTATCGGCCAAAGCGCTACAAGCCAAAATGGATCTGCACGACCTTTCGGAGGAATTGCCCATCAACTGGACCTCGATCATGGTCGTTGCGCAGAAGGCGCACGATGCCTATGCCGAACTTGAGCGCAGAAACCATGATTTGAAGGCGTTGGAAAATACTTAAGAGGGGCCGACACATGTCATTTACAACGCGCGATGGCCGCGACTGGACGCCAGACTACCTGATGTCGATTGACGCCAAAAAATGCATCGGCTGTGGCCGCTGTTTCAAGGTGTGTGGCCGAGGTGTCATGGCGTTGAAGGGAATCAGCGAGGACGGCGAACTTGTTGATCTTGACGATGACGAGGACGATGAGATCGAAAAGAAGATCATGGTTCTGAATGATCAGGGCGCCTGCATCGGCTGCGGCGCGTGCGCCAGGGTGTGTCCGGCCAATTGCCAGGTCCATGTTTCAGCCCCAGCCGAAGCTGCCTGACCGGTGGCCCTAGAGCGTGATGAGTTTAGTTTTGGTCATATCCGGCGTTTGCGAAGTAGTTGGCGCATTCGGCCGGTGAGACGGTGCCGAGGATCGGAGCGATAGCATCGTAGACGGCCTCGGTGGTTCGCTGTGCGGCTTTGCGCAGCCAGTGTTTGAACTTGGCGAAGAACTGCTCGATCGGATTGAGATCAGGCGAGTATTTCGGCAGGTAGAAGAGCCGGGCGCCGGCGGCACGGATGGCGCGACGCACGGCGTGGGCCTTGTGGGAGCCGAGATTGTCCATGATGACGATGTCGCCGTGCCGCAGGGTCGGGACCAGAGCCTTCTCGATATAGACAAGGAAGGCTTCGCCGTTGATCGGCCCCTCGAGGAACCACGGAGCGGTAATGCGATCGTGGCGGCCATGAAGGTCATGGTCCGCCAGCGGCCGTGCGGTACCTTGGCTTTGATACGTTGACCGCGCGGCGCCCAGCCCCGCAGCGGCGCGCCATATTGGTCTTGGTCCAGGTCTCATCGATGAACACCAGCCGAGTGGGATCGATCCGTACGCATCCGGTCAGCACCCCGGGCAGGCGCGCCGGTCAGCCGTGGCGCTCAGGCGGCAGCCGCTGTGGACTGTTGGGTCGCCTTCCAATTCCACGGGAGCAGGTCGGCGACTTTGTTGACGGGGTGATCTGGAAGCCTGGCCAACACATCCGCGAGCCAGGCTTGCGGATCAACGTCGTTCATCTTGCAGGTTTCGATCAGGGTATAGACGGCGGCGGCGCGATGGCCGCCGGCATCTGAACCGGCGAAGGTCCAATTTCGTCTTCCGACAGCCACACCGCGTAACGCTCGTTCGGCAGCGTTGTTCGAGAGGCAGACGCGACCATCGTCCAGGAAGCGGGTGAACGCCGCCCAACGGTTGAGCAGGTAGTTGATCGCCTTTGCAGTATCGTTGCCTGATGAGAGCAAGGTTCGCTGCTGACGCATCCAGATTTCGAGATCGGCGACGATCGGCCTCGACTTATCACGACGTACCGCAAGCCGCTGTTCCGGCGTTTTGCCGTTGATGGTGCGCTCGATCTCGAAAAGGATATCGATGCGTCGCACGGCCTCGCTGGCAATCGGCGCCTCTCCAGATTTCGCCAAGTCGAAGAACTTTCTGCGGCCGTGGCTCCAACAGGCCGCTTCAAGGATCGGAGCTGGCTTCCTTTGGGCCTTGTAGAGCTGGTTATACCCATCGAAGGCATCGGCCTGCATGAGGCCGACATAGCCGGCAAGATGGCTTTGCGGGTGTTCTCCAGCCCGGTTGCGTGAGTAGTAGAACAGGGCCGCCGGCGGATCCGTGCCGCCAAACGGCCGGTCATCGCGAACATAGGTCCAGATCCGGCCGGTAACCGTCTTGAGCTTGGCCAGCACCGGCACCGTCGTATCGTCGCCGTGGATGCGTTCCGCGCTCATGACGTGGATCCGGATCGCCTCAATGATGGGATCGAGTGCCACCACGCAGGCGCCGATCCGATCCGCCAGGGTCGAGACGTCGATCTCGATCCCTTCGCGGGCATAGGTCTTGCTCTGTCGGTTCAACGGCTGGTGCAGCAGGAACTTGTTGACCAGCACCATCGCCAGCAGGCTCGGCCCGGCAAAGCCTCGCGGGATCGGATGGGAGGGCGCCGGCGCCTCGGTGATTGCCTCACAATCCCGGCAGGAGAACTTTTCGCGGACATGCTCGATAATCTTCCAGCGCCGTGGCTCACATTCCAGGGTCTTCGATACCACCTCGCCGAGCTTGTGCAGTCGCTCGCTGCCGCACTTGCCACATACGCAAGGAGCGGGTTCGACGATGCGTTCGATCGGTAGATTGTCCGGCAACGGACGTCGCGGCGGCCGTGGATTTTGCACGCGCTGCTGTTTGGCGGCTTCCGGCGCTGCGAGCTCGGCCTTGGTTTCCTGCTCAGCCTGGGTCTCTTCAAGATCCTCGATGGCGAGTTCGAGCTGCTCGACCAGCAGCTTGCCGCGCTCAGAAGATTGCCCGAACTGTTCTCGCCGTGCCTTGGCCAGCATCAGCTTCAGCCGCTCGATCTCCAGCCGGCCGACGGTCACCTCGCTCTTCGCCAGCGTCAGCTGCTCGCGCTGCGCAATGATCATCGCGTGTGCTGCGGCAAGGTCGGTGGGAAGCGGATCGGCGGGCGTCGTCACGAGGACGAATCAACCATATTCGTCGCAAAAAATCCCGCTCGATTTAACCGGAAGCCCGTGGACGCCAGGTTGCCTGCGGCATCCGCCAATCAATTCCGGAGAGGAGATAGGATAGCTGCGCAACGCTGATCGTCACAACGCCATCCGCCATTGATGGCCACAAAAAGCGGCCTCGCTCCAGCCGCTTCGTGAACAGACACGCGCCTTGGCCATCATGCCAGATGATCTTGATCAGGTCGCCGCGGCGGCCTCTAAAAACATAGAGATCACCGGCATGCGGATCACGCTTCAAACTCTCCTGGACCAGACGCGCGAGGCTCGGGAAGCCGCGGCGCATATCGGTGTGGCCGGTCGCAAGCCACACCCGCACATTAGTGAGCGTCATGCGGAGACCACGCGCTGAGGGTTGATCTGGTCGGCTAGGAAGATCTCGCGGAATGGTTTGTCGCGAGGTCACAATGTCAAAGGATAGTCGTAAGGATAGCGATAAGGATAGGCATATGCCTATCCTCGAACACGGCGCCGACACGCTGCAGCGTGTCGAGATCATCACCGGGACGGGCCGACGTCGGCGCTGGTCGACCGATGCGAAGGCGGCGATTGTTGCGGAGAGTTTTGCGCCGGGTGCAAGCGTGTCCGCAGTGGCGCGGCGACACGACATCAGTCCAAGCCTGTTGTTTCTCTGGCGTCGCCAGGCTACGCGGGCGCAGGTCGCGGAGCGCGGGGACAGAGGCATGCCACCTGGCTTTGTGCCGGTCGCGATCACCGGCTGTGGGCGCCCGAGTGAGGAGCAGGCGGCGATCGAGATCGAGGTCGGCGCGATTCGCATCCGTGTCAGGGGGACAGTCGACCGGGAGGCACTGTGCGAGGTGCTGGCGGCGGTCGGGACGGTTGGTCGATGATCGGGCTTCGAGCTGGGTTGTCGATCTGGATTGCGACGCAGCCGGTCGATTTCCGCCGCGGCATGGACTCGCTGGCGATGCTGGTGAGCGAGGCCTTTGGAGCCGATCCGTTCGACGGCGGACTTTATGTCTTCCGCTCCAAGCGCCGAGATCGCGTGAAGATCCTGACTTGGGATGGAAGCGGCCTTGTCCTTTACTACAAAAGAATCGAGGGGCAGTTCACCTGGCCGCCGATCAAGGAAGGCGTCATGTCGCTATCTCATGCTCAGCTCTCGGTGCTGCTCGATGGCTCGGACTGGAAGCGTGTGCCGATGCGAGTTGTGGATCAGCCGATGCGAGCTGGTTGATCATTATCAAGAGTCGTTCGTCACTCATGCGGAGTTGTTGTAGAATCGCTCTGCATGAGTGATTTGCCTTCCGATCCAGCATTGCTCCGACAAGCCGTGATGACGCTATCGTCACGGCTTGCGGCGTTGTCGGAGGAATGCAGCACGCTGGCGACCGAGCGTGATGCAGCGATCGCCCAACGCGACGCTGCGATCCAGGAGAACGACAAGCTCCTGATGATCCTGTCCCAGTACAAGCGCACGATCTTCGGTCCGCGCTCCGAGACACTGGATATCGGACAGCTGTCTCTCTTCACCATCAGGGCACAGGCGGTTCGTGCCGCCGCCAACGACGACGTGACCGGAGGCAGGCTGCCTGACGGAGCGGAGGGCCGTGGAAAGCGACCGGCGCGACGCAACCGGGGGAAGCTTCCGGAGCATTTGCCGCGCATCGATGTCGTGATCGATATCGAGAGCCACATCTGCCCTTGCTGCGGCGAGCAGCTGCACAAGATCGGGGAGACCGTCAAGGAAGCCTTCGACGTCATTCCGATGCAGTACCGGGTCAAGCGCATCATGCGTCCACGGTACGGCTGCCGGGGATGCCGCCAGGGTGTTCTGCAGGCACCCGCGCCGGCCCAGGCGATCGACGGTGGAATGGTGACGGAAGCCTTGCTGGCCCACGTCGCGGTGATGAAATACGGCTACCAGCTGCCGCTGTATCGCCAGGAACAGATGTTTGCCGCCCAAGGCATCACGCTCGACCGGCAAACGCTGGCCTCGTGGATGGGCCGCGTCGCCTGGTGGCTGAAGCCGCTTCACGCGCTGTTGCGCCGCGCAGTGATGTCCTACCCGCGGCTGTTTGCCGACGAGACGCCGCTGCCAGTTCTCGATCCCGGCCGTGGCAGAACCAAAGTCTGCCAGTTCTGGGCGATCGCCACCGACGACCGCCCGTGGGGCGGCCCGGCGCCGCCGGCAGTAGTCTACGTGTTCGCCGAGGATCGCAAGGCAATCCGCGCCAGGCAGCTGTTTGGAGACTACGACGGCATCCTGCAGGTCGACGGCTACGCCGGGTACAAGGGGCTGATTAAAAACGGCGGCCGTCTGGTACAACTGGCGTTCTGCTTCGCGCATGCGCGGCGGAAGTTCTGGGACGTCCACATCGCGACGAAATCGCCGATTGCCGCGGAAGCGCTGCAGCGGATCGCGATGTTCTACGCCATTGAGGATCGCATTCGCGGTTTGCCGGCGACGCAGCGAGCTGCGGTGCGACAATCCGACACCAGACCGCTGATCGAGGACTTCAAGCCCTGGCTCGAGGCGCGACTGCTGGAAGTCTCGAAGAAATCCGGCCTTGGCAAGGCGATCCGCTACACCCTCAACCATTGGGATGGCCTGACGCGATTCATCGATGATGGGCGCATCGAGATCGACAGCAATACGGTCGAACGCAGCATCAAGCCGATCGGGCTGGGAAAGAAAAACTATCTGTTCGCAGGCAGTGAGGGCGGCGCCGAAACCTGGGCCACTCTCGCATCACTCATCAACTCCGCAAAGCTTCACGACATCGACCCACGGCACTATTTTACTGATGTTCTCGAGCGCATCGTCTCCGGACGTACCAAGATCAATCAGCTGAACACGCTGCTGCCGTGGAATTGGAAAGCCGAGCGCGATGGTTCGGAGCCAAAGCTCGCCGCTTGATCAGTTCGACGGCACGGCGTCGGGAACTTCCTGCGCATCGCTGGCGTCGTCGTAGATCTCTTCGCGGATCACGCGCAGCGTTACCTCGTGCAGATACACTTGCAGCGCACCCTCCAGCTCGGTGAACTCGGGCAGCAGGACTCGATCAACGAAGCCCCGTGACGCACGGACCATCACCGTGTTACGTCGCTGTCGGCGATAACGAAACGGCCGCAGCCCATATCGGCGGCAAAGCGCCAGAAACAGGTGCCGAGACCACTGGTCGGGAAGTGAGAATTGCTGTTCGATCGGTGGATCGTGGCGAGCAAGTTCCTCGACCCGGGCCCGCACCCGCTGCAGCGCGGCTTCCGCTGCAAGGCGCTCACCAGCAGTTCCGGCCCCCACGAACAACGCCTCGATCTTCCGAAGCTTCTCGCGCAGCTGCGACTCGCTGGTCATTCTGATCCCCGTTGCCCGCTCCGAACCGGGATCAACCCATCACCGCGCGCCGGCGGCGTCAATCATCCCGACCGCGCTATCCAGAGCATTCCGCGCAAGTCAAGCCCAGGCACCCGTGATCCTCTCGTGACGCTCACGCACATTACCCGGTATCGCAATCATCGGCGCTCAAGTACCTCGAGGACCCGCGCCAGCGCTTCTGGATCGACGTGCGAATCCACTCGGATCCGTCGCCGGTTACCGAGGTCGATCTCGATCAATCCAGTACGCGCGGCCACTACAGACCGCCCTCGGCTATCACCCGCAGGTAAGAGCTTCGGAGTTTCCTCCGCCTCCGTGGCGGCGATCTGCACCGGCGCAAAAGACGGTGCGACCTGCTCGGATGTCCGCGCTTGACGACGCCAGGTGAACACCAGGCTGGCCGCTACTCCGTTGCGACGTGCAACCGCTGTCACCTTTGCGCCCGGCGCCAACGTCTCCTCGACAATCCGTGCCTTGTCATCCTGCGACCAACGCCGCCGACGCTCCAGCCCGCCCAAAACCTCGACCCGCATCGCCCGATGACCTTAAAGCTAGACTTAAGGTCACACGCTTGGCGAATTACAGCGTGTCAGACAAGACGGCGCCCGCCGGATGCGTACATCGATCCGATCCCGATACTTGGTCCACTGCGCCCGCCGACGGGTGACATCGGGACGATCCTGCTCGGCGGCAATCATCGTCTTTTTTTGTAACTGAGCTTCTCGGCGTGGACTAACTCCCACATCGTGCGGTAATCGACCTTCAGGCCACGCTCAGCGAGTTCGGCCACCAGCCCGCGCACGGTAAAATCGTTTCGGCACCGTTGCATCAGCCATTCGCGGTGCGGCCCCGCAATCTTCTTTGGCCGATAGCCCCCGATCTGGTCTGGCTTGACGCTACCGGTCTCGTGGAAGCGCTGTACCCAGTTGATCGCCGTGCTGATGCCCACCCCAAATTGAGCCGCTGCCTGATGCCGCGACAGGCCACCTTTGATGACAGCTCTCACTACCCGCTCACGAAGGTCGTCCGAATAGGCTCGTCCCATCCATGCTGGCCTCCTTCCCAGCCAGCATGTTGAATCAGAAGCCTTCCGATTTGGGAATCCCAAATCGATTCAAGCTAGACCCATCCCGCTCTAGCCCGCTTGCGGCAGGCGCTATATTTGCAATGGAATAGATCCATTGTTGATCACTTGATCTGCGATGGAGATCAGACCCGCATGCTCTGACGGCTTCAGTTATTAAGACACAGCGAGCGGAGACGTTGCAGCTAAGGCTGTTTGATCGGCAAGGCAAGCGCATACCCTTGGGTGACAACACCGTCTCGAAGATCAGTCTCTTAGCAGTGGGGTCAGCGTTTCGTGCAGGTGTATTGCGATTCAGGTCATAACGCATGGCGCAATGCTGATCCCGATGAGGGAGCACGCTTCTCGGGTGAACGGTACCGTCTTTATTTGTTTGCCTGCTCCCTTGAGGATTGGAAGAGCCTAAATTGGCCGCCTATGCGTCAGGTTATGGTCAGCTAACCTGTATATCATCCTCCGCAGAGCTCGTGCGGCACGAGCTCATACAGCGTGCAATTGAGCCGAGAGGAGAGCGAATCTGATGTATGGCAGAATCGTCGGATCGTCCAGCCAGTCTGGAAGCGCCAGCCACGTTGATGAGTCTGGAGATGAGGGAGAGAGCCCGCGATTTGCGGACACAGTTGCAGGCATGGAGCCCGGTGCGTCGTCGTCGGTGACAACGACGCCATACTCTCTGGCTTCCGATCCGCCGATCATAGAGATCGATCGATCTTCCTTCACGGAGGGAGTGAGGAGATTTTTGGGCGGTGACATCAGGCACATCGCCAGTAACCCAGAAGAGTACTCGGATTTCGTGTCCGGGAAGGCTCGGCGCGCAGGAATGGTTGCTGGAAGCTACCTCCACACTTACGATGATCCAAGCAAGCCAGCACGATTCTACAGCTATCAGTTGGGTGACGAAACTGTCGGGCTTTTAAGAGCAGGTGGGCCGGCTCGAATCAAGGGGGAGCAGTTTCGGCAACAGTTTGGACGCAATGATATCACGTCCGTGGTTGACCTTCGGGTTACTCATCCGTTGGTCGAGAACGCGGGCGATATTCTGCTGGAGCATCAACTGCGACAGGACGGCGACCATCCCTTGGTCTTGTCACGTCCTGGCTTGGAGGGCATGGAACCCCGTCTGGCCGAAATGGGTTTTGTTCACATGGGGCGTAATTATTGGGCGCTTGATCCTAACCAGCATCCAGAAGTGTGGACGAAAAACGAGAGCAACGAGTGGCAGCGAGTAGACAAGCCTACGAAGTATCTTACTAAGGTCGAGGATAGTGACACCGCTTCTGAAGCAAGTGTCGAAAGTGCCGAAGCGGCCTCTTCAGATGATGATCCGTCATTCTACTTGGAGCAAGCTCTCGAAGGATTGCGCATGGAGTAGAACAGCCGCAATAAAGAGACCTGGGCAGGAAATGACGGCTGTTTCGTGAATGGACGCGCCGCCGCGAAGGTCCTAGCGTTAAACGAGGGGGGGCGTACGTTAGCAGCGTGCGGCCCCATTCGCCTGCCTATCCTATTCAGAAAGTAATGATATTCTCGCGCTTGCGGGCCGTGCAGCTGGAATCGGTGCAACGAAGATCGAGTACGAATCCGCGCCCCAATCGTGTAGCCAATGCAACGGCGCGTCATGATATGAGCAGGTTGAGGGCGGTATGTGCTCAAGGAAGCTTCGGATCAAACTATATGCCAAGGTGACGATCGCGACACAATTCGCAGCGTATTTGGTCTAGTTGGCGCAAGTGGAAAGGCTGTGGCGATCAGTGAGCAACCACTGCGTTTAGTTCAGTAAGGTGTCGGAAAAGTTTGCGCGCGAAAGTTGCAGCTGCGAATGGGCAAGGAGTAGGCAATAAGCCTCGATGCTCGCGCGGAGCCGACCCAATCGTGCACCTGCGCCAATCAGCTGTGACGAAGCCTTAAGGTCGGATCGTCAGAAAGCCGAGCGGTTCTGGCTCTTCTACGGTTCTTGCATGTTTGATCGTCCCGCGAAATGAAGAGCGTCCTGCAATAAACGAGCAATGAATGCAGCCAGATGCAATCTATGCGATTTGTGGCATTAACGACATTCCAAGCCGCCGGGCCATGGGTTTCCATCTGATGGTCGTCGATGACGAGGGCGGTCACCGGCCGTGGTCCATCGTTGTAGTGCGGTGGGGCAAGCAGGTGTTTGGTTATGCCAATAAATGCCCGCACAACAGCGTCAATCTGGACTGGAACTGGAACGAATTCTTGGATCCATACGGCATCCGGCTGATGTGCGGCAAGCACGGATCGACCTTCGAGCTCGCCACGGGACGATGCGTCGAAGGTCCATGTAAGGGTGGCGCGCTCACGCCGATCGCGTTGACGGTTCTGGATGGCGATATCTGTGTCGTCGGTATGCCTCTTGTCGAAGACGATGCGCTTCCCAACGAATGAAGGCCGCGCTCAGACCGGCCGGTTTTCGTTACGGTTTTTCACGGGTTCCATCCTCTTCAGCCCGTCTTCGTACGAGATCTCGTCATAGGATAGCTCAAGATCGGACAGCTCGATGTCGTTTGCCGCATCGAGCAGGTAATCAAGCTTGCCGCCCGCATCGAGCTTCTTGATGTCGTCCTTGCTGACTCCGACCAGGTCCATCATCTCCTTCCAAACGGTGGATTCATCACACGGTAAGACGTGGAAGGTAACATCACCGAGCTTGATTCGGTATTTCGCCAGCAAATCTATGTTGTTGCAGAATATGAAATAGCTGCCATTCGGGCTTAAGGCGCCGTCAAGGACGGCTGCGACGTCAGCCAGATACGCGAAGGAATGCAGATACCCTGCCAGCACCGGAATAGTGCGTTCTCCTTCCTGCGCGATCGTTAGAACCTGCTCGATGGAATAGTCCGGCGGTCGCTTCTCGTCGGCGACCTGGGTCTGGAATTTCAGTGCGACATCGCCGCGAAAGCCGAACCGGTCCGGCTTGGTGGTCCCGCCTTTGAGTACGGCATTGAGCAGGCGACCCTCCTTCTCAAGTCTGCCGAGTGCGGTGTTTTCGATTGCAGTCATTAAAATCGTCCTCGATCTAAGCTCCTCACCGACGACTTGGCCGGTGCGAATGCAATGCAAATTGCTTGCCGTCGCATGCGTGGCGGCCTTCGGCGTATCTTAGATAAAAAAGGCGTAAGTGGGCTGCGATTGCCTCAAGTAGCTTTGAAAGAAACCCGACACGAGTTCAAAAGCCAACAGGTGCGATCCGGAAAGGTAAGCATCATCAAGCGTCCTCTCGCTGGCACATGACTTGCCCTTCAGCAGGCAAAGCTAAGCAGTTGAGAGAGGCCATGATCAAGCTAACGGATAGCGCAGTGAATGCGGTCAGGGGCGCAATGTCGTCATCGGCGCAGCCAGCAAGCGGGCTGCGCATTATCGTCGAGGCAGGCGGCTGCAACGGACTCAAATACATGATGGGTCTGGCCAAGGAGCCGAAGCCTAACGACACGGTGATCGAGTGCGACGGTGTGAAGGTGTTTGTCGACAACAAGAGCCATGACCATCTGGTCGGCACAACCATCGATTTCGTGATGGCGCTGGAGAGCCCAGGCTTCACTTTTAATAACCCAAACGCCACTTCGAGCTGCTCCTGCGGCAAATCGTTCAGCTGATAAGAAAAGGCGTCAAAACATGCTGGCGGACCCCGAACAACTGAGGCAATTGACGGCGATCTCGACCGGCCGAGCGGGACGCATCCGCGCTGTAATTGAGGAGATCCGTGCCAATCTGCAACGCAGTGGCGCCGACTATCAGTTGATTGGAATTGATGGCAGCAAGATCATGGTAGGCGCAACCCGTGCCTGCGCGCTCTTTAAGCTCTTGAGGATGACGCTGGAAGGCGTTCAAGTGCAGCTGGTCGACAGGCTCGTCGAATTCGTCCGCCTGATCACGGTTGTTGTTGCAGGCAAAACGCGGGATTGAATGGGGATCAAATGCCGGTTTATCTAGACAACAATGCGACGACGCGGACCGATCCATCCGTCGTGCAAGCCATGTTGCCGTTCTTTACCGAGCAGTTCGGAAATGCCTCCTCGGCCCACACCTTTGGCGGCGAGGCCGCGGCCGCGCTGAAGCAGGCGCGGCGTAGCTTGCAGGCTTTGCTAGGGAATGCCTACGATCATGAAATCGTTTTTACCTCCGGTGGAACCGAGGCCAATAATGCCGCCATTCTTTCTGCGCTTGCCACCCAAGATGGTCGCGACGAGATCGTCACGACCTCGGTTGAGCATTCCGCCGTGCTTGCGCTGGTCGAGCAACTGGCGACAAGAAGTGTCAAGACGCATATCATACCCGTAGATGCCCACGGCTGGCTTGACGTCGAGGCCTTTCGCTGCGCGCTCGGGCCACGCACAGCGATCGCCTCGATTATGTGGGCGAACAACGAGACCGGCACCATTTTTCCCGTGGAGTTTTTAGCCGGCTTGGCACGTGAGGCGGGCGCACTGTTCCATACCGATGCGGTCCAGGCCATAGGCAAGCTGCGCGTCGACCTAAGGGACAGTGCGATCGATATGTTGTCGCTGTCCGCACACAAATTGCACGGTCCCAAAGGAATGGGCGCGCTCTACCTGCGCAAAGGGACAAAATTCCGGCCCCTGATCTGGGGCGGATCACAGGAAAGGCGGCGCCGCGGCGGAACGGAAAATATTCCCGGCATCGTCGGTCTTGGAAGGGCTGCGGAGCTTGCTGTGGAGCGGCTCGAGCCGGAGCGCGTTCGCATTGGTGCATTGCGCGACCGTCTGGAGCAGGGGATCTTACATAATGGCGAATGCTTTGCGCTCGGCGATGTCAACAACCGGTTAGCGAACACAGCCAATATCGCTTTCGATCATCTCGAGGGCGAAGCAGTCGTCCATCATCTCAATCGTGCGGGCATTGCCGTGTCGCTCGGATCAGCCTGCAGCTCCGGCTCAATGGTGCCGTCGCACGTTCTGCGCGCCATGCAGGTGCCGGCGTGGAGGATGCGCGGCGCGGTGCGCTTTTCTCTCTCGCGTGAAACCACCGTCGCGGAGGTTGACGAGGTCGTGTGCGCTCTGTCAGACATTGTTGCTCGCTTGCGTGCCACCTCGCGGGAGTCTGGCGCTCCGCCCAGCTATGCGTCACAGTCGAGGGAGTTGAGCTTGTGAAAATCATGATCCGCCGCTCGTCGGACGCGGGCCTGTCGATCTACGTGCCAAAAAAGGATCTCGAAGAGCCGATCGTGGAATCTGAGTACGAGTCGCTCTGGGGCGGCTGGATCAAGATAGCTAATGGCTGGGTGCTCGATTTACCCGAGATGGCGAGCGACACACCATTGCCGATCACAATCAATGCCAAAAAACGGGGCGAGAACGGGAAAGATGCATGAACATGAGGCCAATCTTCTACATCGGCATTGGAGAGAATTGCTAATATCGTTTCGCTGACCTGCTTGGCCAGGAGGTCGATAGTATCGTTGCCGGGCTTCGGTGTCTCGATCTCGATTCCGATCGGTGCCTCGACATATTCGCAGCCAGAGATCAGGAAGCTCTTGGCGGCTGCTCGCTATGGCAGCATCGTGGTTCAGTTGCCAGACGCCATCAAGGAAAGGCGGACCGAACGGAGCTTTCTTGCTCTCGCTTCAACTATCGCTATTGCGAAGCAATGCGGCGAAGATCATCAGGCGTTCCCGCCGATACCACGATGCAATCGTCGATCCGAGCGTCTTCTCAATGCAACGAGCGCCGTGTTCAGCTCAAGCAAGGCCTGACACCGATTTGGCTCCCTCGCGCGTTGGGGATAATGCTCATCAATTAACGGCGCTGTGACGTCGGATCGCCAGAAGTATCGACCCATTTGTGGCCGGCAGCAGCGCGCAAAACCATGCAGATAGAGCAAGGATCCCGCGCGCCTCTAGTGCGAGTATGAATGCACCATCCACGGATCTCTGTGTCTGAATCACGACGTACCTGCCGCATTTCCAACATGCGCTTCGTTGCTATTCTAGTATCAATATCGATCATTACCGCTGACTGTTTAAGTAGGGCTGCAACGTCACCGTTTCCGCTATGGCATGTGAGTTGCTACTCCCCCTCATGAGGCGTTCTCAGGATTGGTCTTGGAAAGCCGATGATGCCTGCACGGGGAGATGAAAATGAACGCGGTCGTTGGGCGCGGTAGATATGTCGAAGGTTCATTGGACAAGATGATGCGGCCCACCGCCGAGCACAGGGGCTGCGGCACGTCGGTCAACACAGGCCAGGCGAGCTGCCGCTCACGGGCGGCCCACGGCGAACTGCCGGCCGAGATTTGGGAAAAGGTGAAGAAGCATCCATGCTACAGCGAAGGGGCACATCATCACTACGCCCGTATGCATGTCGCGGTGGCTCCGGCCTGCAACATCCAGTGCAACTACTGCAACCGCAAATATGATTGCGCCAATGAATCGCGTCCGGGCGTGGTGAGCGAGAAGCTTACCCCCGAGCAGGCGGTGAAAAAAGTGCTCGCGGTCGCGACCATCATTCCGCAGACGACTGTGCTTGGCATCGCTGGTCCCGGCGATCCGTTGGCCAATCCAGAAAAAACATTCAAGACGTTCGACCTGGTCGCCAAGGCGGCTCCCGACATCAAGCTGTGTCTGTCGACCAACGGATTGGCCCTGCCGGACTATGTTAACACCATCGCCAAGTCCAAGATCGAGCACGTCACCATCACCATTAACACGATCGATCCTGAAATCGGCGCAAAGATCTATCCGTGGATCTTCTTCAACCACAGGCGCTACGTTGGCATCGACGCGGCGAGGATACTCACCGATCGTCAGCTACAGGGTCTCGAGATGCTTAGCGAGCGGGGTATCCTATGCAAGGTCAACTCGGTAATGATCCCGCATATCAATGACCATCACCTTGTCGAGGTCAACAAGGCGGTGAAGTCGCGCGGAGCCTTCCTTCACAACATCATGCCACTGATCTCGGCGCCCGAGCACGGCACAGTATTCGGCCTCAACGGTCAACGAGGTCCGACGGCTCAGGCACTGAAGGCACTGCAGGATGCTTGTGAGGGAGGGGTAAACATGATGCGGCATTGCCGTCAGTGCCGCGCCGATGCGGTGGGGCTGGTCGGCGCGGATCGCGGAAGCGAGTTCAACATCGACCGAGTCATGAAAATGGATGTCAAATATGACCCCGAGATGCGCAAGGCTTATCAAGAAAAGGTAGAGGCTGAGCGTGCCGCCAAAGTCGCGGCCAGCCGAGAGGGCCTCGCGGAGTTCGCCGGCGAGATGAGCGAAATCACCGTTCTGGTCGCGGTTGCAACCAAAGGCTCGGGGCTGATCAACGAGCACTTTGGACATGCAAAAGAGTTTCAGGTGTACGAAATTTCCACATCCGGCGCCAAATTTGTCGGCCACCGGCGCGTGGATGTCTACTGCCAGGGCGGCTATGGCGAGGGGGATAGGCTTTCGACCATCATCCGAAGCGTAAATGACTGCCATGCGGTGTTCGTGGCCAAGATCGGCGGTTGCCCGAAGAGCAATCTGATCAGGGCCGGAATCGAACCGGTCGATCGATACGCGCATGAGTTCATAGAGAAGTCGGCGATCGCTTGGTTCAGGTCCTATCTCGAGAAGGTAAAACGCGGAGAAATCCAGCATGCCCAGCGAGGTGACGCCGACATTCGGTATGGGTCCCTGATCTCTGCGGGGTAAAGGGGGCGTATGTGCCATTCAAGATCATTGCCTCGCAGTGTACGAGCTGCTCAGCCTGCGAACCGTTGTGCCCGAATGTTGCGATCTCGGAGAGCGCGGGGCGCTTCGTCATTGAACCGGCGAAATGCACCGAATGCATCGGTCATTTCGATGAGCCGCAATGTGTCGCGGCTTGTCCCGTCGACGGCACCTGCGTCATTGACACCTCCTTGCCGCGTTACCAGGCGCCATCCTAAAGAATTAGCCCATGATCAGAATGCCAAGAGCTGCTGCTGAAAGCGTCCAAAGCGTCGTGCTGCGCGTTAGCGGCGCCGTAGGCGCCGAGGTTCGGGCCTTTCTCAGAAACGGCGGCCGCCTTGGATTGGCCGCTGCCCGCGGGCAGAAAGGACGCTGTGGACAATTCGTCCCGTGCAGCGCTCCAGCGACGTTTCTCGACGCCGGCAGCCGCCTTCCAGGCGGTGCTGTCATCGTCGATGTGACTGATGCTGCTGCGCACGCCAGTCCATCATTGGTTGGACCAGGCGCTCCGCGGCGGAGCGTGACGGCGCACACCCAAGAGCACAGCTGCCGATGAACCTTGATTTAACAGCCAACCCGCCGTCCGGCAGCCAGAGAGCGCTGATCTTGTCCACGCCGACCGGCGATGATCTCCCCGGCGCGACCGAGGCTCGGCTGCGGCAGGCACGGCTGTTCGATCATCTTGACGAGGTTGCAAACCAACATGTAGTCGAAGCGCGTGCGCTCACCTCGGACCGCGCCGCCGCATTGAACAGCGTCTACGGCTTCTATCTTTGCACAACGCGCCTCTCGGAGGCGCCGGAGCTCGAAAAGCTCCGTGTTTCCGAAGCCGTGGGGGCGAATCCTCACGCCTACCGTCGGATGCGGCTCGGCAAAAGCGACGAAGGACCCGCCGCCGCGAACAGGCGTCCCGAACTCAAGCCGACTGACCAGAACGGCGCGGGGATCCTTGCGGATGTTCCGAATCGAATAGTCGGCAATGTGATCGAGGCGCGCCGCATCGCGCCGCAGCTGCTCGGTCAGCTGATGAGTGATACGGACGTCGAGTTCCGCGACATGGTGGCGCGCGATGTTCCCTATCAGTGGTTGCCAGCCGTAGTGAACGGCCCAGATGCCTCGGTGGGGTTCGAGATCGCGCGATCGCCCTTGCCAGAGGCGCCAACTGCTCTACGGCACGGCCCTGATCGGCAGGTTTACCTAGAAGCGGCGAGCTGCATCTCAGCTATTGAATTGACAAATCGCGCCGGAGGTGAGGGCGAAGTGATGCGGGACCTCGCCTGCGATGGCTCGGGCATGCCTGCATGTCCGCTTGGGAGCGGCGCATGAGCAACATCGTTCGCGACAGCGACGTCGTCGAGCTCAGCGGGCCGCCTGTCTTCAGCTTTGGCGAAAAGGTACGAGCCAATCGCACCATCCGCAATGATGGCACCTATCCCGGCAAGCAGGTTGGCGACATTCTGGTCTCGAAGGGAGAGGTGGGTTACGTCGTCTCGATCGGCACGTTCCTGCAGCAATTCTACATTTACGGGGTCGAGTTTCTGGAAACGGGCTACCGAGTTGGCATGAAGCGCAAGGAGCTCGAGCCGGTGGACACGTGCGAGGAGACCGATGATCTGCCATTGCCGGAAGAGGCTGTGTCATGAGTGAGTTCCGCTTTTCGAAATATCGCCGGGGCCGGCGCGTTAAAGCCGTCGTCGACCTCATCAACGACGGCTCTTTTCCCAATACGGAGCCCGAGGAGTGCTTGCTCGGCGCCGGAGCGACTGGCGAGATCATCAGGGTAGCCATCCATAACGAAGCGAACGTGCCGATATATACTGTCGATTTTGGTGAACGCCCTGCTCATCGGCTGTCTAGAAGAAGAGATCACAGTGCTTTGAAGGGAGGAGTTCGCGATGAATGCCGCGCTGATGAGGAAGGTAAAGACGGGGCTGATTCCTCACCCGAACGAACTCGATCGCAAGCGGATCCAGCGCGGCTTGAGTTCGCGCAAGCGTTATCTGTATGTTTCACCGAACGTGACGCCGGTGAGGGGTGGCTATCTCATCGAGAGCGCCTGTTGCTCGCGCAATATCGATAAGGATGGCGGTCTGATTGATGTTGCCTTGATTCTTTATGATGCCGTGGGTGGGATCTGGAAGCTGTTTTGCAAGAACCACGCAAAGGGAATCTGGGAGTTTTACAGCCTTTACCACCGTCTGACTTCAGCAATCGACGAATTGAACACCGATCCGGAACGTCTGTTCTGGCAATGACGAACGAACTTTGACGAGCCATAAGGAGCCACGATGGCGCTCAGTGCGGAGGAACTGATCGAAATCGAGCGGCTGCTTGCGGACGATGGCGCCGATACGGGCTCCTTTGTCGAGCTGCCGCGCCGCTTCCCGCAGCTTGCCTGGGTACGTTGCGATGCGTCGGATGTTGCGGACCAGCCGTTCCGGCAGTTTCCTCATTTCGACCTGCATTTGCTGGATGGCTCGGATCACTGCGTGCGGATTACGGCCGATCCGACACGGGCGACCGGCATTGTACTGGCGAAAAGGAATTGAGGACGGTGAGCGGCATTGAACTCGCAGCGCACCCCCTGGATAGCGCGGATAGTGTTGAGGCAAATCCATCCTTTATTCCACTGTCCGATCCCGATATCACCTTAGCCGAGCTCTCTGCCGTGGAAACATTGCTATGTTCACCGCAAATCTCCAATGGACGTACCACTGAGGCGTTCGAGCACGCTTTCGCAGCGTATCTTGGCCGCAAATATGCCGTTGCCGTATCAAGCGGCACCATCGGGCTCCTGCTTGCGCTCAAGGCGCTCGGGATCGAATCAGGGCAGGAAGTCATCGCCTCGCCCTATTCCTTTCGCGAGACGGTCCATGCCATCAGTCTCGCAGGCGTACGGGTGGTATTTTCCGACATCGACTATTGGTCGGGAACATTGGTCCCAGCAAAGGCCGAGGAACGCATCACGGCAAACACGCGGGCGATTGTCGCCAGCAATTCCAACGGTCATCCGGCGCCATGGTCGGAATTGCGTGCGATTGCCCAACGCCATCAGCTACCGCTTTTGGAGGATTCCACCGAGGCGATCGGATCGAGCTATAAGGGCGAGCTCGTCGGCAGGTTTGGCGACCTGGCGGTATTCGACTTTGCTCAGCCCCTGGCCATAAGTTGCGGCGAAGGCGCCATGGTCGTGACCGATGATATCGATATCGCGGTTAGCTTGCGTCGGTATTGCGCCCATCGACTGGACGAACGCTCCTCCGTTGTCGTCAGTGCCACCGCACCTTACCAGGCTCGTATGAGCGATCTCACCGCGGCTTTGGGGTTGGCACAGCTCAAGCGTCTCAACGAAAGCCTGGAGCGTCGCCGGTTGGTCGAGCAGCTCTACAACGCGCATATGCAATCATTTGGAGGCATCAAACCGCCTTACGTTGGCCCCCATGTGACCGAGGTGAACTGGATGCTCTATCTCGTCCATCTAGGGACGCGCTTCACGCGATCCGGCCGTGACGTCATTGTCGATGATCTGCGTGCCGCCAAGATTGAATCCGCCGCCTATAGCCATCCATTGCATTTGCAACGTCACTATTTTGATCTCGGCTATCGGCGGGGCGATTTCCCGGTTGCGGAAAAGATCGCCGATCGCGCCCTGGCGCTGCCGTTTCACACCCATCCCACGAACGACAAGGTCGAATTTATCGTCGAAACCACGAAAGATGCGTCGATCAATGTGGGCGCGGGTGCAGCGATCTACTAAGATGCTTGTCATCCACTACTGAAGGAACAATAGGTTGAGTTGCGATGAGCCGTGCTGCCATTGCGCTAGATCAGCAACGCGATGGCGGGCCGTCTGTGGCGGCATTTGGCGCGCAGATCGCCACCCCGACGAATATTGAGGAAGGCCGGATGCCACATCTTCGTCCGAAAATCCCGGAGGAGAAATGCTCTCCGACAGCGATCGTGCAAAACACTGGCAAAGTAGTGAAGGCGCCGTCTCCGACCAGAGGGTCCAGGCCCGCGCCAGGGCCTCGGAACCGAGCACGTCATAATCCAGATCCTCAGTTTCGGTTCGGGTCTTTAGATTGACCAGTAAGGAATTGCTGTGAACTCGCAACAGGGTCATTGTTCACGTCCGCTTCGCTCCGAACGGGAGGGTGGTGCAAATCAGCGAGTGCCCGGCGAAGCTCACGCCGAACCAATGGTTTGATGTCCTTAACGCCCGTGCCAGTTCAAGCTATCGCCCGATCGCTCGTGGTCGTGGTGTTTTTCGACTGACGCGGACCGCGATCGAAACCTTCAAGCAGGAAACCACGAGGCGGGAATGAGCGAAGGTATAATCGGCAACCTGCTGAGCGATCAGATCGAGGTATTCGCCGTATGTCTCGCTGATGCTATCGAGCGGACTGGCGCCAAGGGCTTTAGCCTGTCGCGGATCGATGCTAGCGGCGAGTGCCGGCCGTTTCTAATTATTGTGCTGCGCACTTTCGGGAACGATTATTTCGGGTATGTCAACCGTTGTCCGCATGACAGTGCCTGGCTCAACATCGGCTCCGGCGAGTTTTTCTCTCCAGATCGCTCCTTTCTCAGATGCGGACGGCATGGTGCGAGATTCGAGATCGACACTGGGGTATGCATCGATGGGCCCTGCAACGGACAAGCGCTTGAGCCGGTCGCACTCACCGTGATAGATGGTGACGTCTGCCTGCGCGGCGTCAAGCTGCTGGCGGATGATCGGCGTGCCGACCTATTCGAGGACAGCGGCGAAACCATGGATGTTATGATCCACCCCGATTAACAGCTGCATCGCTTAGCTATTGCTCGAGTTGCCTTAGGCGCTTGGCGCCGGATAAAGCCTTGTGAGCGTTGGCGCAGGTGCGTGTCGTCGCTTTTTGAACTTGTAAGAGCAGAACGTTTTGAACCCGCAAGTTCAGTGGCACGCATCCGGATCCCGGTCATGCACCCGGCGATCTCCGTGGCACGAAGGAAGGGCTCTGGCGCTAACTCACCAAATGGACCTGGCATGCAAGAACCGCTTCTGGCTGCCGGTGGATGACAATAGGTTCGAGAAAGAAATGCCCTCGGCGGCTGCAAGCCCACCGAGGACACCGTCTGGGCTGGAAGAATGGGGAGACCCAGACTGACAGGACCGTTTGAGCAGAGAAATGACGATCCTGTATCCGATGTTCGCGGGACACGCAGCGCGCAACGCACGCCGAACGATCGGATGTCCGCGGGCGCCGCCGGCGTTCGTGTCTGCGTTGCAATTGCAATGCCAACCCTCTGTACATCCAACGCCCTGGCGAATTTCGTCACCTTGATCCACTGACGGCATCGCTCCAGGTCAAATGCATTAACGAGCACGTGCGCGTGGTCATTCTCATCGTTCCGCAAGATGCGGCGAGCGAATCTCGAGTTGAAGCGCTTGAAGCGGTTGAGGCAAGCCGACATCGTTGTGTGGGCGGTTTTGCCGCTGCTGCCAATCGGGATTGCGGCAGGCCAGCCCTGTCGCCTCAAACGTAAGCTCGGTGATCACCTGTGCCTCGCTCGGACCCCGTCGCGATTGGGCGCTATCTTTGACGAAAACGCGGGATGGGCAGCGGCACGTGCGCGGCGCTTAACCTTTCGGCGAGGAAGTTCTTTGGTTCGCGGTCGAACGATGCAATTAGCCGACTCCCCTGGGCAGAGCGCTCTATTCACTGGGCCGATCGCCATACGCGCTCCTCGATAGACGGTACGCAGATCACGAAGATCGCGGTTCATTCCGCGAAATGACCGTGCAAGGTCTGAACAGACCGAGCGAGTATCTTCCGTCTAATCGCAGGAGCGGACTGCGGAAAGCTGAAGCTGAAGCGTTGAACGTGATGCGACGTTTGTCATGTCCGGAACAGGAGAGAACGACATTGTCGTAACCGCGGCAATGAGTGTCAGTGGCGCCGGAGGCGGGCAAGGGATCGTTGCGGAAACGAGCGTTACGCATTGGCGTGGAAGTTGCTTGAACATGTTGGATGGTTGAGCAAATGATGCGTGAGCAGAAACGGTCACGATTTGGGAGAAGGCGTTGAAACTGATCAAGGAGGCCGGTCAGACGCGGAGGTATCTGCTCGCGGATTTTCCGATAACAAGCACGACTAACAAGCACGATGATGTCCGCTCGCTTCGGCTGCTTTCGCGAGCACGAGTGGGAGTCAGCTGCTTCAATTGATCGATCCGGCGTTCAACTGAAGAATAGATTGTGCGGCAAGTACTCCGGCGTTGCCGCTTTTCAGATGAACCCGTTGATTGCAGGATAGGCGCATGAATGCAGAAACCGAATTCGAGCTTCCTCAACTTTACAGGCATCATGCCTTTGCCTGCCATACGCAGCGTCCGCCGAATCATCCGCACGGCAGCTGCGGCGCCTCGGGCGCGCAAGCCCTGTGGGATAGGATGGGCAAGGCGATCGAATCGCAAGGTCTGAACGATGTCGGCTTCACGGTGGCGGGCTGCCTCGGCTTTTGTAACTCCGGCCCTTTGATGGTCGTCTATCCCGACGGAGTCTGGTACCGCGCGACCACGCCCGAGGACGTGGACGAAATCGTAAATTCTCATCTCGTACAAGGCAAACGCGTGGACCGTCTTGTGATGGTGCTCAAGCGAAGCTAGTGTCCTGAGTCACAAGTTCGCAATCGTAGATTCGCAGTAGATTCGCGTCGCCGTGCCAAGGATGGAGGCTGCAGCAGCGACGGAGGATCTGATGGCGGTCCAGCAACTTGCGCCCTGACATTGAGCGATGAAGAGCGTGCCGAACTGAAGTCGCTCACGATGCGGCGGAAGACAGCGCAGGCGCTGGCTCTGAGAGCCCGGATCGTGCTGACCTGCGCGGAGGGCGGTCAGAACAAGGAAGTCGCGGCCAAGCTGGGCCTGGACCGATCGACGGTAGGCAAGTGGCGGCGGCGTTTTGTGGAGCGGCGCGTGGACGGGCTGCATGACGAGCCGCGCTCCGGGGCGCCACGTACGGTTGACGATGCCCGCATCGAAGCCGTGATCGTGAGGACGTTGGAGAGTTGCCCTGAGAACGCCACCCATTGGAGTTCTCGCGACATGACGAAGGCCAGCGGCCTATCAGTGTCGACGGTGCAACGCATCTGGCGGGCCTTCGGGCTCCAGCCGCACCGAATGGAGACGTTCAAGCTCTCGACCGATCCAAACTTCGTGCCCAAAGTGCGCGACGTTGTGGGCCTCTACGTCTCGCCACCGGAGCACGCCATCGTTCTATGTGTGGATGAGAAGTCCCAAATCCAGGCGCTGGACCGCAGTCAGCCGATGCTGCCGATGCGTCCCGGCCAGCCGGCCCGAAGAAGCCATGACTACACGAGGCATGGCACCACATCGCTGTTCGCCGCCCTCGATATTGCTAGCGGACGGGTCATTGGCAAGTGCATGGACGCCACCGCACCGCCGAGTTCCGCAAGTTCCTCGACGAGATCGAAGCTGCCGTGCCGCGTGAACTGGACGTCCATCTCGTCATGGACAATTACGCCGCGCACAAGACCCCCTTGATCCGAAAATGGCTGGCTAAACGGCCGCGTTGGCACGTGCACCTGACCCCGACCAGTTCGTCATGGCTCAACCAGGTCGAGCGCTTCTTCGCGCTCCTCACCGATAAGAAGATCAGGCGCGGCATCTATCGCAGCATCGCCGCTCTCAGGGCTGACATCACTTCGTTCATCGACCGACACAACGCCGATCCAAAACCGTTCCGATGGACTAAGTCCGCCGATGACATCCTTGCTTCCATCGAACGCTTCTGCCGGTACAATGCCCCGGCAAAACACGACCCGATGTCGAGAGCTGGCGCCGGTTGTTTGGACAGCGCCCCGCGGGATTTAAGTGGATTCCTGCCGGGTTATGCTGAACGCGGGGCCTTACGATTTTGTCGTTGCGTCGGGAGGGCGTAGCCCGACCAGAGCGACGACAAAATCGTCGGCGACGGTCATGCGGCCATCACCATAGCTTGCGTGCCGAAGTAAGCCTCGTCGGGCGTGCGCCCGTCAAGGCTCGAGTGAGGGCGTCCCTGATTGTAGAAGGCCAGATACTTGGCAATTGACGCTCGCGCCTCGGACACGCTGTCGTAGGCGCGGAGATAAACTTCTTCGTATTTGACCGTGCGCCAGAGCCGCTCGACAAACACGTTGTCGCGCCAGGCGCCCTTGCCGTCCATGCTGATGGCGATCTTCGCGTCCAGCAGCACATCGGTGAACTCGAGGCTGGTGAACTGGCTGCCCTGGTCCGTGTTGAAAATCTCGGGCCTGCCGTGCTTCGCCAACGCCTCCTGGACCGCTTCGACGCAGAAGGCCGCCTCCATTGTGATCGAGACGCGATGGGCCAGGACCCGTCGGCTGAACACATCGACGACCGCCGCGAGATAGACGAAGCCACGCCGCATCGGAATGTAGGTGATGTCCATTGCCCACGCCTGGTCGGGCCGCTCGATCTTCAATCCGCGCAACAGGTACGGGTAGATCTTGTGACCCGGTGCCGGCTTACTCGTGTTCGGGCGACGATAGACCGCCTCGATCCCCATGCGCTTCATCAGCGTCGCGATGTGGCGGCGACCGGCGTATACGCCCTCCCGCCGCAGCAACGATCGCTGCATACGCGCTCCCGCGAAGGGATAATCGAGATGCAGCTCATCGAGCCGACGCATCAAGGCAAGGTCCTCGGCCGAAACTGGCCGAGGTTCATAGTAGACCGTGCTGCGAGCCAGCTTCAGGACCTTCGCCTGGCGCACGATAGAAAGATCATGACCGCGGTCGATCATCGCTTTGCGCTCAGCAGGCCCGCCTTGGTGAGCGCGCCGGACAAAAAATCGTTTTCCAACGCCAGCTCGCCGATCTTGGCATGTAACGCCTTCAAATCGACCGGCGTCTCGGCCGACGCCTTGTCATGCCCAAACACGCCGGCGGCGCCTTCCAGGAGCTGGTTTTTCCAGATCGTGATCTGGTTCGGATGAACATCAAACAGTTGCGCCAGCTCCGCCAGCGTCTTGTCGCCTTTGACCGCAGCCAAAGCAACCTTCGCCTTGAATGCCGGAGAATGCATCCGGCGGCTCTTCTTCGTCATCTTCGCTCCTGATTCGCGGCAAGAATCCTCGCCGCTGTCAGGCAGAAAATCCACTCAAGCTACTGTCCGAATTTGCGGAGCCAGCTCTGTCGCGAACTTCTGGTTCAGGACACTAGCTGGCTTCGCTTAGCGCCGCTTGGTCCGGGCTATCGAGAATGCACGGCTTATCTGTTCAAAGACTGGGGTCGTTGAGCTGTTCGATCGTTCTTAAGGTGACTGGGTGCCCTCACGCCTCCAGGAGGTGCGCAACAGGAGGCCATTGACCTTGTCGCTGTGGCCTTGGATTCAAAAATGTTCGGTGAGAGACGGACCGGTCAGAGTGCGCTTGATCGAGTCCGATGAGGCCCGAGCGTCACCCCTTTTGTAGCGCGGTCTGCCTCCCAGAGCGACAACCGATTTGAATTGCCGCCTTTGATAAGCGGCTGGCACTCTGCAGCGTGCGTAAGCGGCAAGCTGAGGCCGTTCACGCGGCGTGGTTCCATGGCATAAGCGCCTCGATCTGGCTGCTCGGCCAGCCGTTGGCGATGCGCTGAAGCGTGAGGGTGAGCCAGGCGAACGGATCGACGTTGTTCATCTTCGCTGTCTGCAGCAGTGTCGCGATGGTCGCCCAGGTTCGTCCGCCGCCGTCGCTGCCAGCGAAGAGGCTATTCTTTCTCGTAATTGTTTGTGGCCTGATGGCGCGTTCGACGATGTTGGAGTCGAGCTCAATGCGGCCGTCGGTCAGGAAGCGCTCGAAGATGGCACGGCGCGAGACGGCATAGCGGATTGCCTCGGCCAGTTTTGATTTGCCGGAGATCCGCCGCAAGGTCTGCTGCCAGAGATCAAAGAGATCTGCGACGACCGCCGCGGAGGCTTGCTGACGCGCGGCAACGCGTGCGTGGGGACTTTGACCGCGCACGGTCTTCTCGACCTGCCAGAGCTTTGCCATCCGCTCGACCGTCATCGTTGCCACTTTCGAGCTTCCTGCAACATGCAGCTCGTAGAACTTGCGTCTGCTGTGTGACCAGCTTGCGTCAGGATAAGTCCTGGAAAGGAGGAAGAATGTGACCTGAAACCTTTCAACGTGACCCAGAGGGTTCGACGCCCTCGCGGCAAAGGCGGAGCCCGCCAGCCGGAAGCGAGTCTTGCATGGGTGACGGCAACGTCATTCGTGAAGCGTAGACAGCGGGTACTGAAGCCCTGTGGCAGCCTCGAAATCATGGTCGTGCTGAAGCCTTCGCCGTGTTGGATCCGGGGGCAGCACTGGGAAAGCCGCTATGGTCAGGCTTACCGGTTCGGCCGGGGTCTCAGAGCAGGGCAAAGGTACGGGATGGGCCACCAGGAAACCTGAGAGGTCCCGTTTGTGTCCACATGAATCGGCCGGACAGGAGCACCGGCCTGAACAATGCTCCGGGCCCGATGACCGACTTGGCGAACATCGGGAGCGCAGACGCGAACACGAAACACCAAGGCATGTGGAATCCCGAGGCGAAGACATAAGCTGACGGACATGCGCGGCGGGAAGTCGTAGCGGCTTCGTAGTACCGAGGAAGGCGGGGAACTGGGCTCACCGGGACCCGCTGGAGGGAAGGGAGCCGTCACGCGTTAAGACCCATTGACGAGAAACACGGGAGGGAACCCTGAGTCCCGCAAACCTGTCCACGAAACGACAATGGATAGCCGATCTGGCGAGGCAACATCCCGAGCGGGTGCTGACCGCGCTGCATCACCTGATCGACCGTGAATGGATGCTCGAGGCTTATCGTCTGACGCGCAAGGATGGCGCGCCCGGCGTCGACGGCATGATGGCGACGGACTATGAGGCGAACTTGGAGGTCAATCTTGATGATCTCCTGGCGCGCATCAAATCCGGCCGTTACATCGCGCCGCCGGTGCGACGGCACTACATCCCCAAGGCGGATGGCACGGAACGGCCGCTGGGCATCCCGACACTGGAAGACAAGGTGGCGCAGCGGGCGATTCTCCTGCTGCTAGAGCCGATCTACGAGACGGACTTCTTGCCGTGCTCGTACGGGTTCCGATCGGGACGATCGGCCCATGACGCCCTGCACGCTCTACGTACCGGGTTCATGGAACAAGGGCTGCGCTGGGTGGTGGACGTCGATATCTCGAAATACTTCGACACCATCGACCACGCACACTTGCGCCGATTCCTCGACCAGCGAGTCACGGACGGTGTCGTCCGGAGGATGATTGATAAATGGCTGAAGGCGGGGGTGCTCGAAAAGGGCATCCTGCGCCGCACGACTGTTGGAACGCCCCAAGGCGGCGTGATCTCGCCACTGCTTGCAAACATCTACCTGCATTATGTGCTGGACGAATGGTTCGAGCAGGTGGCGCGACCGCGGCTCAAGGGGCGGTGCCAACTGGTTCGATACGCTGATGATGCGGTGATTGCCTTTGAGGACCACCTGTCCGGCAAGCGATTGCTGAACGTGTTGGCCAAGCGGCTTGATCGGTATGGGCTTCAACTCCATCCGACCAAGACTCGCTTCGTAGACTTCCGGTTCAAACGCCCAGGCGGGCGTCATCCTGCGACGGCGGGGACCACGTTCAACTTCCTTGGCTTCACCCACGTGTGGGGTCTGTCGAGGCAAGGCAAGAATGTCGTCCGTCAGATAACGGCAAAAGACCGTTACGCACGCGCGCTGGCTTCTGTGATGGAATGGTGTCGGCAAAACCTGCACTGTTCGTTCAGGGAGCAGCACGCCCATCTGTCACGGGTAATCCGGGGGCACTGCGCCTACTACGGCATCTCCGGAAACGGCCGACGCATCAGATGGTACCACCACCAAGTCACGCGGATATGGAGGAAATGGCTCGCACGGCGTGGCCGCCACAGCAATCTGCCGTGGACGCGCTTCCGGGCCATGCTCGCGCGATACCCACTGCCAACAGCCAAGATCGTCCACCAATATGCTGCCGTCTCGTGAGCGAAGCTTGCGCGTGAAGAACCGGATGCGGGTAATCCGCTCGTCCGGGTCTGTGAGGGGCGGGGATGGCAACACCCCCGCCTACTCGGCAGCCAGCCAATGTGATGCCATCATTGCCGCGATCGGCGCGCGCCAACTTGTTATAGGCGGCATAGCCATCCACTTGCAGGATGCCCCGATAACCATTGAGATGGCGGACCGCGCATTCGCCGGAGCGGCTGTCTTCGAAGCGATAAGCCACCATCGGGGGACCGCTGCGGCCAAAGGTGCGGTCATCTCTGGCATAGGCCCATAAGTAGGCCGTTTTCGTCGATCCGGAGCCGGGAGCGAGCGTCGGCAGGGTGGTTTCGTCGGCAAAGACCCGTTCGGCCTTCTTGACCTCGCTGAAGATGTAGTCGGCCATGATCTCGAGCTCGAAGCCGAGCTTGCCCATCCATTGCGCCATCAGCTGGCGGTCGAGCTCGACATGATCGCGCGCGTAGATCGCCTCCTGCCGGTAGAGCGGCATGCCATCGGCGTATTTGGCGACCGCGATCTGGGCCAGAAGCGCTTCCGTCGGAATGCCTCCTTCAATGATATGGGCCGGAGCCGGCGCCTGGATTACGCCGTCCGCGTTCTTGAAGGCATACTTGGGACGGCGCGTGACGATCACACGGAACTTCGCTGGCACCACATCCAGACGCTCCGACACGTCCTCGCCGATCACCACCTTCTGCTTGCCGGTGCTCAGCAAGGTCTTCCGGCTCAATGACGGTTTCGATCCGTTCCAGATGGGGCGCAAAGCCCTTGCGCCGACGCGGTGCACGCTTGCCATCCGCTTGCTCACGGCCCTTGCTGACCTGGGCCTTGATTGCAGCGATGCCGGTCTCAATTTCCTCGAAGACAAAGGCCTGCTGTTCATCGTCGCCGTTCGCAGAGCCGAGCTTTTCCGATCGTCGGCCGAACCGGGCGCGGTCGAAGGCCTTCAGGATCTGCGTCAGCCGCTCGATACGCGCATCGGCATCGGCGTTGCGCACCCTGAGATCGGCGACTTCGCTCTCCAGAGCATCGGCGCGGGCCGCCCTCTCGGCCAGGGCAAGCACCATGGCTCTCAGCGTCTCTACGTCATTCGGGAGGTTGAGATCGGGCGGCGTCATTGGCCCGACCAGAGCACATTTTGCCCCGGTTCTCTTGCCTTTTCAGCTCACTGATTCACTTCGCCGCAGCGCTTTTACCCAACAATCTCCGGCGGCTGGACCGCCACGGTCCGGACCCGCTTCCAGTCCATTCCATCCACCAGTGCCATCAACTGCGCAGGATTCATCTGCACCCGATGATGCCCGATCCGCGGCCAGCAGAACTTCGCCTTTTCGAGACGTTTTAAATAGAGGCACACGCCGGAGCCATCCCACCATACGATCTTTATTCTGTCGGCTCTTTTGGCCCGGAAGACATAAAGCGCACCGTCGAACGGATCTGAGCCCGCATCGCGCACAAGCGCAACCAGGCCATCGATACCCTTGCGGAAGTCGACTGGATGGCTGGCGAGGAACACCTTCACGCCCGAGGGAATCATGCCGAACGCACCGCCCGGATCACTCGCTGCAAGTGCGCCTCGTCGACGTCCACGCCGGCACGCACGACGACCTCGCCAATGGCAATCTCAATCACTGTGCCTGCCACAGACGCCACCACGCCCTCGCAACTCGAGTGCCGCGAGCGATAATGCCGCTCGGCCCGAGCATCACGGCGCCAAGCGAACAGCTGCGACGGGTGAATGCCGATCCGGCGGGCGATCGCCGAGACGCTCGCGCCAGGCTCCAGCGCCTCTGTCACAATTTGCGCCTTGAACTCGTCCGACCAGCGTCGGCGAAGCTGCCGCGGCGCTCCCTCAAGACGGTCGGCGACCGCTTCGATCATATGGAAGGTTCTAGTTCCAGAACTAGGCGCAGACATAGAAGCTCACATCGGCTCACAAACTCAGCAGCCGATAGCCGATCGCTTACCACTCCGCCAGACGGGGTTTCTTTGCCGCTTACCAGCGTGCAAGGAGGCAGGGAGCTGAATCTAGTCGATCACTATTAGTGATGCAGGCGTTCCGCCACTTCATGCCATCAATTCGTAGCTCACAGAGCGAGCATTGTTGCGCGTGCAGTCCGGCGCTGGCGAGACGGTGCACCTTAAACTCGCCGTCTCGCTCGCATCTGAACAAGCCGATCTCTTCCCTGGAGCTTGTGCTATCGTCAGAACTTGTACGTGATTCCGCCGCTGACGAGCCATGGGTCGATATTGGCGCGGCCAGTGACGGCTATCGCATTGTTTACGGTCGCCGAGTAATCCGGCCGCAGCCACAACTTCTTCACGTCGAAGTTGAGGCCCCAGTGACGGTCAAGCATGTAATCGAAGCCGAATTGGACCGCGGCGCCAAACTGGTTGCTGATGCGCAAATCCGCCACCGCAAGCCCCGCGAGCGGCGTATTGGCTGCTGATTGGTTGAAGAATGCGGTGTAGTTGATGCCCGCGCCGATATAGGGCTTGAGCGGCCCGAAATCGGTGAAGTGATATTGCAGCGTCAGTGTCGGAGGCAATAGCCAGGCCTTTCCAACATCGAGCCCGTTGAGCGTGCCGCTACCGCTGATGTGATGGCTGGCCACGCCGAGAATGAGTTCGGCGGCAATGTTTGTTGTGAAGAAATAGGTGATGTCGAGCTCCGGTATCACTCGATCGCTGATCGACAGGCCGGAACTTGGTGACGACAGCGGCGGGGCTCCCGCGACGTTGACCGAGCTGGCTGCGCTGTCCGGCAAGACGCTGAGCACGCGCAGGCGGATCATCCACGGATTGAAGGGGGCGATCGGGGGCGATTTGTAATAGACCGGTGCCGGCGCCAGATCTGCAGCCTGTACCGAGATGCTGACGGAACTGAACGAGGCCGCGAGCGTGAGCAGCGATGCCGTCGTCAGAAGGGTTCTTGCTTTCATCAAGTTCTCCATTCCAAGTCCGCGCGAAGAGTCGCGCGAGAACCTCTGTCACACATTGCGGATGGAGAAGGATTTGATGCCGATCAAAATGGCTACGGCCGTAGCGCAATTAAGCAGCCAAGTTGCATAAGCACCACGGCCGGGAAGCGTCGTGGCGCCTGTTCATCGATATTCGACTCAATATTCTGTCTGAGCCGAACTCTACTAGGAACTGGTTATCATCTTATCGATCTGATCCAAGCCAGATGAGTCATGGGGCGATGGAGGCGGTCTAGCTGCAGCGGCCTCTTACACACCGTGAGCGCGAAAGGGTTGTGTTCACACGGAGCGCAACATGGGCTCCGCTGTGTTACAGACGAGCCACTCACACTTGCTTGTCGGCGAAAAGCGTGTCGGCGGTCCCTGAAGGATTCGGAAGGCGACAACGTCGCTCTTCGCGTCAGTTTCCGCACGATAGCATTCATCATCTCATTACATCTGGAGACAGCCTGGGGCTTTTCCTTCGTGCGACATCTCTCGAGATCATCTTGCGTCTTCTGGCCAAGCATCGACAATACGGGCTCGTCATCGAATCCGGCGTATCTTGCACCGTCGGCGTTGATCAGCGGGCGTCGGATCAGGAGCGGATCGCGCAGCATCAACGCGAGCGCGCTCGCCGCGTCGATTTCGTCGGGATTGATATCGCCCGACTTGATACGAGGCGCGGCTCGGTTGAACCAGGATGCGATCGGCTTATTGCCGAAGAAGAGGCGTAAATCCTCGGCAGTCCATCGCTCCTTCAAGATGTTCTTGGCTATCACGTCATGGCCAGCGGCCTTCAGCGCCTGCATTTGATACGCATTGGTGTCGCAGCCGGGTTTTTGATAAAAGATAATTGTCGCCGTGGCCTGCTCCTTATGTAGGTACGGCGCGCTGAACGATCGGGCCGGCGACCGCCGCGTTCCAGAGTGCATTCGACCTTTTTTGAGAACCATCCCCAAGGTCAGCGGCTTTACCACCTGCCGCGGCTCATGCCGCCGACCGACTTGGCCTCCTCGGGCGTTTGCAAACGACCAAGATCCGGACATTTTGAAATTGAGCCGCTAACTCATCGATGAGCTCCTTTCGGTCTCGGAAAGAAGGCACCGAGCAGGAGTGCATTTGGCGTCAACCCATGGGTGACGCTTGAAAGGCGTCTTGGGCGGTAAGCTCGTGCGCCCCGATCTGGTTCATGCTGCATTGAATTGCAGGTCGCGCGGCAGATCGAACACCACCGGCGAAACACTACCTGCAAGGTTTCGCCGCCGACATCCTCACTCTCCTCCGATCGTCGACAAGGGGCTTGCAAGAAGAGTAGCAAGGTCCGTTCCACACATGATGCATCGGACAAGCGCGCCAGACCGGCTTTTCCGGTTGATTGGTTCTGGCCACTTGTTGGTTTCCTTACAGCTGCGCAGATCCTGTCAGGTCCAAAACAGCCAGGATCACGCATCGGCTCGCTGGCGGTTTTCAAAACGTAATCAGAAGCTTAATGTGCGCGGACAGGCGTTGGCATGGTGGTTGCTAATGAGCGGTAGCAACACTGAGTGAGGGCTGAGTGCACGCCGACGCTTAAGACGAGCGATGCGCTCCTTCCCTTGAACCCGTGTGCCCCGTTTCTGAACGAGAACAAGCTGGCGCGTACGAAGCGCGGAACTTTGGCAAATCGGTTGATGGAGAGCAATATGTCTTCACTGAGACAAATCGCGTTCTACGGAAAGGGTGGTATCGGCAAGTCGACCACTTCACAGAACACGCTGGCGGCGCTGGCCGAGATGGGTCAGAAAATCTTGATCGTAGGGTGCGACCCTAAGGCGGATTCGACCCGCCTGATCCTGCATGCCAAGGCGCAGGACACGATTTTGAGCCTTGCAGCGAGCGCCGGCAGCGTGGAGGACCTCGAGCTCGAGGACGTGATGAAGGTCGGCTACAAGGACATCCGCTGCGTGGAGTCCGGCGGTCCTGAGCCAGGGGTCGGCTGCGCCGGCCGCGGCGTCATCACCTCGATCAACTTCCTGGAGGAGAACGGCGCCTATGAGAACATTGACTACGTCTCTTACGACGTGCTCGGGGACGTCGTTTGCGGAGGCTTTGCGATGCCAATCCGCGAGAACAAGGCCCAGGAGATCTACATCGTCATGTCCGGGGAAATGATGGCGATGTATGCCGCAAACAACATCTCCAAGGGCATCCTGAAATACGCCAATTCCGGCGGCGTGCGGCTGGGCGGCCTGATCTGCAACGAGCGGCAAACCGATAAGGAGCTGGAACTGGCGGAGGCTCTGGCCAAGAAGCTAGGCACTCAGCTGATCTACTTCGTGCCGCGCGACAATGTGGTGCAGCATGCCGAGTTACGCCGCATGACGGTGCTGGAGTATGCGCCCGAGTCGCAGCAGGCCGATCATTATCGCAATCTCGCGAAAAAGGTTCACAACAATGGCGGCAAGGGCATCATTCCGACCCCGATCTCCATGGACGAGCTCGAGGACATGCTGATGGAGCATGGTATTATGAAGCCTGTCGACGAATCCATCGTCGGCAAGACCGCCGCCGAGCTCGCGGCCTCGTAAAGGTCGCGAGTCGCGGCCTTGTGAAGGCGCGCGACGGATGCCGGTCTCCTCACCTCCCCATCCGGGAGACCGGCATTCTGACGAACGACCGTGACCAAGATCAGGATGGGGCAGAGCAAACCAGATCGTGGAATCCATCGATTCATGTCCGAAGCGCACTTTCTTCCTTTTGTGGCTGCTTGTGCCGTTGATGCGAGCAGCCGGATGCACAGAGGAATTGCAACCTACCGTCTGCTCACCGGTGTGCCTCCTGAAGATGCCGACATTGCCACTGACAGTAATTTCGATTGCCATGTCCTGGCGTCTATTCTGGCGGTTGCCTCGATGGATGGTGGCCCTCTTCCCGAGAAGGCGGGCCTGTCCGGCCACGAGCTAGCGGCCTTGCTGGAGCAGCACTTTCCCTCGGTAGGGGTCAAGCTCGTGGAGCGGCTCCTGTCGGTCGAGTGCGATGAGAACGACGAGATCGCAATGGTGCGCGATCTTTTGCTCAAGCAGCGCTCGACGGAAGGACATATCGGTCGCTGGCTGGCCGCGATGATCGCGCGCCGCGCCATTGAGCCGGACCACCTGTGGGAAGGCTTGGGATTACGCAATCGTGCCGAACTCTCTCGGCTGCTCAGCCGCCACTTCGCGCCGCTCGCCGCGCGCAATATCAACAATATGCGCTGGAAGCGCTTTATCTACCGTACGCTGTGCGAGGATGAAGGCCTCGTAATGTGCACGACGCCCGTCTGTACGCAATGTAACGACTTCAGCCTCTGCTTCGGCGAGGAAAGCGGCGAGAGCCGGTTGGCCGAGCGCCGGCGCGACTTTCTGTTGCAGGCGGCTCGCCCGGTTGTCCGCGGCGACTGGCCCATCTGAGTTGCCACAGGAATCTTCGAACGCCTCGTCCGGATTTGGCGGTTCGGAGAGGGGGGGGCTGGCTAGCGCCACTACAACGCGAGCCCATCATGTATCCAAGGCGATGCCGCGCCCAAGCGCTCCGCGACAGGTCCTGTATCCCGGCGCTCTGCAGTCGCGTTCGAATTGAGCATGGCAACAAGCAAGGTGAGGCGTCTTTTCATCGGTGCTGAGTCGTCACCGGCGAGCCCGTGGGCCGCGGTATTGTGGACGCAGCTTTCCAGGGCCAGGCTTTGGCCGTGGAGAGCAGCCGTGCGAGCTAAGGCCTGCAGCAGGATCGTAGGTGCTGCCACACCTCGCCGAACGTCGACGAACTAAGCCAAGGGAGATTTTTGCAATGAGCAACTCATGCTCGCCAGCCGGGATCCTGGATCGGCTCAGCAAGGCCTCGTCGGCGGAAGAGTTCTTTTCGCTGCTAGGCGTCGATTACGAGCCGAAAATCGTCAATGTTGCGCGCCTTCATATCCTAAAGCGCATGGGACAATATTTTGCCAAGGAGCAGTTCGCCGGTGCCGCAGAGCCGGAGATCAGAGCTCGGTGCAAAGCGTTGCTGGAGCACGCCTATGCCGATTTCGTGGCATCGTCACCGATCGAGCAGCGAGTGTTCAAGGTCTTAAAGGAAGCCGTCGCAGACCCTAACAAGTCGGTGGCGTTTGTCCCGTTGAGTGCGCTGAAGTGATTTCGTGCTCCACTGCGGTGTGGTTTGTCCCACCTGGCCGGGTGACGGTGTCTTGTACAGCCTTCGTCTTCATTCAAATCAACCCCTCTGCAGCCTGACGCGAGCCGCGCTGTCGTATTCCCGACCCATGTCTGAGCTGCTGCTCGTGCCCGCGGTGTCAGGGGCCATTTTAAGTGTCTTCCAAGACGTTGCCTTCGCGCGAAACTCCATGGTTCTTGCGACTGGTACGACACTTGCTGTTGTTCTGCCGATCCCGTCTTCGATGCCGACAGATGGTGGCCGTCCGAGATGAGATTTGAAGGAGGACCTATGACGTCGCTTCTACTATCCGCCGAGCGCTGCGGCATGATCTTATGGCTCACCCCAATGCCGTTCGAAATAGCCTTTGACGCGACCGAAGCCGGCATGGACCGCGAGATGGTGGTCAATGGGTAAGTCACCCGTCCACGCTACGCCCGGAGCGGGTATGCACATGGTCGTCCGCATCGCGCAGGCCTCCGATCATGCGCAGATCCGCATCCGCTCCATGGCCGATGGCAAGATGCGTCAAGAAACGGGGCCAACGTCGGCTCTTATGAGTTGTCGGCGCCGGAGGCAGGGCAGGGATTGCGTGACAGGAGCGGTGGCCAGATCCCTCTGGCCGTCAGAGTCAACGCGGAGCGCGGGGCCGAAAGCGAGACGCCGGTATTGCGCGATCACCGGACTGACTGACCCAAGGTTGGCAGCGGCCGGTCAGATTGACCGCGGCGGCCTGGCCGCCGCGGTGGCGCTCGTCGAAGGGAGCGCGCAAGGAACCAAGGTCGAGCATCTCTGCGAAGTCTCGCCCGTCCGCTACGTCTACCGCGGCGGCGCGTCTCGCCGCGATGGTGGGGCGCGCCGAACGGACGAGCGGCCGGCCAGGCACTGACCAAAAGTGATCTTCCGTTGAGCGAAGTAGAAAGCAATCCTGTGGTGCGTGCGCGCGTTATTTTGAGAGGATCTAGAGCATGAGCAATGTCATAAAAACGAGCACGCTGGCGGCTGGCGGCCGAGCGGCAGCGAAAAAGGAACTGCCGGAGCACTTTAAAGCATATAGGCATGTCTGGGTCTTCGTCGAGCAGGAGCGCGGCCAGGTGCATCCGGTATCCTGGGAGCTGATGGGTGCGGGGCGCAGGCTCGCCGACAGGCTGAAGGTGAATCTAGCTGCGGTCGTTATCGGCCCGGAGGGACAGCCCACGCGTAACGCCGCGCTTGAATCCTTTTGCTATGGCGCAGATCTGGCTTATCTCGTGAGTGACAATGTCCTGTCAGATTATCGCAACGAGTCCTATACCAAAGCGCTAACCGAACTCGTCAACACCTACAAGCCGGAGATTCTGCTATTGGGTGCGACGACACTCGGTCGCGATCTCGCAGGTTCCGTGGCGACGACCTTGTCGACAGGGCTCACTGCCGACTGTACCGCGCTCGACGTCGACACCGATGGTTCGCTTGCAGCGACGCGTCCGACCTTTGGCGGCTCGCTGCTCTGCACGATCTATACCTTGAATTATCGTCCGCAGATGGCAACCGTTCGCCCGCGCGTCATGCCGATGCCAGAGCGTGTGGTACGCGATGCCGCTCGTATCATTATCCACCCACTTGGCCTCGTTGAAGACGATATCGTCACGAAAGTGCTCTCCTTCATCCCCGATCGCGATTCGGAAACGTCCAATTTGGCCTACGCCGATGTCGTGGTTGCCGGCGGCTTGGGGCTGGGGTCGCCTGACAATTTTCGGCTGGTGCGCGAGCTCGCAACTCTGCTTGGCGCCGAGTATGGCTGCTCGCGTCCTCTGGTGCAAAAAGGATGGGTTACGTCTGACCGGCAGATCGGCCAAACCGGCAAGACCATCCGGCCAAAGCTCTATATTGCTGCCGGAATTTCCGGCGCGATCCAGCACAGGGTCGGTGTGGAGGGGGCGGATCTGATCGTCGCCATCAATACCGACAAGAACGCGCCGATCTTCGACTTCGCCCATGTCGCGATCGTCAGTGACGCCCTGCATCTGCTACCGGCGCTGACAGCTGCGTTTCGGGCGCGGCTTTTGCCGAATTCCCGTGCTCGGATCGCAGTCTAGAGGAGACAATGATGATTGAGGAGAGGTTCGATGCGATCGTGGTCGGAGCGGGTATGGCAGGCAATGCGGCGGCCTTGACCATGGCCAAGCGCGGCCTGAAGGTGCTGCAGCTCGAGCGGGGCGAGTACCCCGGATCGAAGAATGTGCAGGGCGCGATCCTCTATGCGGATATGATGGAGAGGCTGATCCCCGAGTTTCGTGAGGAAGCGCCGCTCGAACGTCATCTGGTCGAACAGCGGTTCTGGCTACTGGACGATCGCTCCCACGTCGGCATGCACTACCGCTCGGATGACTTCAACGAGGAGCGGCCGAACCGCTACACGATCATACGCGCGCCGTTTGACAAGTGGTTTTCGTCGAAGGTGCGGGAGGCCGGGGCGACCGTGTTGTGCGAGACGACAGTCACCGAGCTCGTGCGAGACGACCGTGAGAGGGTTGTGGGAGTTCGTACAGATCGCGGCGGCGGCGAAATACATGCCGACGTTGTCGTGCTGGCCGAGGGTGTCAATGGACTGCTCGGGACGCGCGCTGGCCTGCGCGCGCGGCCGACACCCAATAACGTCGCGCTCGCGGTGAAGGAAATGCACTTTTTGCCTCGCGAAACCATCGAGGCACGTTTCAATCTTAAGGGCGATGAGGGCGTCGTGATCGAGGCGGCCGGAACCATTTCTCGCGGCATGACCGGAATGGGTTTCGTCTATGCCAACAAGGAATGCATTTCGGTCGGCATCGGCTGTCTCGTCGCCGATTTCCAGCGCACCGGCCAGACACCCTACGGCATGCTCGATCATTTCAAGCAGCATCCGTCCGTGGCACCGCTGATCGCAGGTTCTGAAATCAAGGAGTATGCGGCGCATCTCATTCCCGAAGGCGGCTACAAGGCAATCCCGCAGCTCTACGGTGATGGGTGGGTAGTGGTGGGGGACGCGGCGCAGCTCAACAACGCCATCCATCGTGAGGGTTCCAATCTTGCGATGACCTCAGGCCGCATCGCGGCGGAAGCAATCGCCGAGATGAAGTCGCGCCGCGAGCCCATGACGGCGAAAAATCTGTCGCTCTACAGGAAGATGCTAGCCGATTCCTTCGTGATCAAGGATCTCAAGAAGTACAAGGACTTGCCCATGCTGATGCACACCCATTCGCAAAACTTCTTTCTTACCTATCCGCAGCTCATCTCCAAGGCGATGCAGAACTTTGTGCGCGTCGATGGGACGCCGAAGCTTGAGAAGGAGAAGGCGACCCTGAAATCCTTTGTCAAGGCGCGGTCATGGAGGGGCCTGATCGGCGATGCGTCTCGCTTTGCTCGCGCCTGGCGCTGACCGCCAATAGTGTGAGGTTCAGCAATGGAAGGTCAAAGCATGAATGTCGAGCCCTCGGTGCGCGTCGAAGACAAGCTGTATTACAACCGATATCTTGTCGACATCGGTCACCCCCACGTCAAGGTACGCGCGCACACAACGCCGTCGGCGGAACTGCTTGCGCTCTTGAAAGTCTGCCCCGCACGATGCTACGAACTCAACGACAATGGACAGGTTGAGGTAACCGTCGATGGTTGCATCGAGTGCGGCACCTGCCGCGTGATCGCCGAGCCCACCGGCGACATCCAATGGAGCCATCCGCGCGGCGGGTATGGGGTGTTGTTCAAGTTTGGCTGAGAGTGAACGAACACAGCAGTATGATCGCCATGTAAAGGAGGATCTCGCCGCCACAGTTGCGCATTCCGCCTCTCTGCACGGGTTCAAGTTCGAACGAGGCGCGCACCTCGAGAGGACACCCCACAAGACAGACATTGCATCGGGATATCACGATCACTCGGGATGCGCGTAGGAATGGTTGTGGCGCCACTGAACTGCGCCACAAAGGTGTCGAACCGGTCGAAAGGGAGGAATCAGCCGGTCGCCTAAGGGGGAGTAGACCCTGCGGCCTCGATAGCAACTGCCACTGACTGCACGATCGCGGCAAAGCGCACGGCGGTCTGATGGCTTCGGAACTTACGCCAGCGGCCCGCAGCGTCTTCTCGTGGGCGTCAATACAGGCACCGCAGCCGTTTATAGCCGAGACCGCCAACGACCGCTCCGGGATTGCCGATCACGTTCATGCGCAGCCGTGGTTGCATGGTGTTGGAGACAAGGTGAACGAAGCGGTAGTAAGCGTTGTTCATTGCTATCACAGAAGCGGCGGATTTCGCGGCGGCGATTGCCTCAGGCGTCATCACGGCGGCCGCAGCCGATTCCATCGCGGCAACAAGGGCCGCATTGCGGGTGGCAATCGCGGTCGCGAGCATCAGGCCATATTGTCGCTGCGGCGAGAGCGTCTCATCGGCCACCAAGGACGTCAGATTGAGCCTGACGTCCTTGGCACAATCGGGAATCTTCTCGTGCAATTGCTCGATCGACGACATGGGGCCTCATGCAACCTTCAGGGTTTCGCCGCCGACTTCGCGGTTGCAGGGACAGAGCTCGTCGGTTTGCAGCGCGTCCAGAACGCGGAGTGTGTCCTTTGGGCTGCGCCCGACATTGAGATTAGTCGCATAGACGTGTTGGATTGTGTTGTCGGGGTCAACGATAAAGGTGTAGCGATAGGCGACACCCTCGGGTGAACGCACGCCAAGGCCATCGACCAGGGCCCCCTTCGTGTCGGCAAACTGCCAGATCGGTAGGTTGTGAAGGTCGACATGTGAGCGTCGCCAGGCGAGCTTGCAGAACTCGTTGTCGGTTGAACCGCCCAGTACGATCGCATCGCGGTCGGCGAATTCCTTGGACAGCCGGCCAAACTCGGCGATTTCGGTTGGGCAGACGAACGTAAAGTCCTTGGGATAAAAGAAGATGATCTTCCACTTTTCTGGAAAGCTTGTTTCTGTCAGCGTCTCGAACGCACTCTGTCCTTCTTCTTCTTGCACTTGAAAGCCGGGCTTCACGCCTGTGACTTCGAACGGCGGCAACTGATTTCCAATTCCGAGCATGCTGTCCTCACGAGTTTGTTTTATAATGATCGTGCCTCACCGGTGAAGCAAGCTATATGCCATCCGTTCTCAAGACCCGATTGCTGAAACGACGCCAACTAGTGACGTGGCTGCGTGCATTTGATCCACGTTTCGATTGAATCTCACTCTCGCTTTCAATCATGCTTTGCGGATGCGCGATGTTCGCGTCGCTTGGAGTATCGGTTAGGGCCATGCTATGTGGCGATTGGGTTGCCGCGGTTCTGAAGATCCGCAGCCAGTGCACGGTCCGGGTTCGACGACTGCAGCAAAGACGGCAATCGGACCTGAACTTCGACGATCCGTCTTCGATCGACAGGCACTGCAAAACCGACTGAGGGGGTGATGCTAGCGTCGACCGGGTAAAGCACGCGCGCAGCTTGTCGAAGTGCGGCTTCTTGCCGATCAGGGTCCGCAATCAGCACGTTCACAGAGCATCACGGTGGCTCACAATGTAGGGCGGACGCCGGAGCTAAGCTTGCTTTCGTTGTCGGCGAAGCAGCCCGACGGGTGATTTCGGGGTCAACATATCCGAACTACACACATACGTCATCAAGCTGTCCGGTATCATAGCGCCCAAATGGCCGCAGCCGCGACTAACCGCCCGGGCGGCGCGCTGGCGGGATGGAGATATCGCGCCACCATTCCTCGACACTAGTAGCAACCTACCAATGTCCCCAGCGAAAGTTCGCCAATCAGCAAGACATGTTCTTGGAACGGCCGTCAAGAGTGGCACACCGCGGGTGATGGCCTCTGTGAATTCGGCGCGCAGGCCGTGGCCAACGGCTTCTTGTCTGGCAAATTTGCTGATCACCAGGAGATCGACCTTGTCGCAAAGCGCCCGGGAAACGACAGCTTCGGCTTCGGCAAGTCCAGTCGTATTTAGATTACAGGACGTAGCTCCGCTGCCGAGTGACTGGTAAATCGAGATCTCTTGCCCCGTCGCAACGTCCACTGCAAGCATAGGTGCGTACCGTTTGTGGCCCAGAAGCGACGCTGGACGATGCGGCTGACGCGTACGGCTTGCCGCGCAAGATCCTGAACGAAATCGGCGAGCAACCTGTCGACGTCGTCTTTCGGCCGGTAGAAAATCGCAGCCACAGCATTCGGATCGATTTCTTCAAGGTTGCCGATCATGGCCGTGGTCCGATTTCTGTTTGTTTCTCGCGTCGACACTTACCTGTCGAACTTCTCCTGCCGGTGTGGAAGGCGTTATGAGCAACCGCTCGGGGAGCGCGGCCGGCAAGGCTCGCGCGACCTCGGCGAATACGTCCGTTCCATTGCTAAGCCCTAGTTCATCAAAGGAGCGGCGTGTGATGCGGGCCAAAAGTGGCACGCCCGAACGGCCAGTTTCGAGAGCCAGAACCAACGTGACCTCAGCTTCGTCGAACGGCAGAGAGGCCTTGATGCGTGCCGGAAAGATATTGAGCATGGAACTTGCGCGCGGGGCCTCGCGCGCGATGCTGACGTCGCTGGCTGCGATGCGCAGCCGGAGCTGCGCGCCTGGTCTTAAGGGCGGTCCAGGTATCAACAGACGCGCACCTTTGAGGCGGAGGATGATCAGCCCATAGCGCCCGTCATAGCCGCCGACTACGGTGTCGATGCAGACCGCCGCTTCGCCGCGCCCGGCAAGCGCTGGATTGCTCTGCATGGCATGCAGGGGACCGACCGCAGTCACAACGCCATTTTTCATCATGACGAGATGATCAGCAAAGCGCTCGATGTCAGCCATGTCATGGCTGATATAGATCATCGGCAACGTGAGCTGTTCACGTATGCGCTCGAGAAATGGCATAATCTCGCGCTTGGCGGGGCGGTCGAGCAAAATGAGCGGGTCATCCAGCAAAAGTAGCCGGGGTTGGGCCAACAGCGCGCTGCCAAGGGCAAGCCGCTGTCGCTCGGCGCCCGAAAGGTGTGATGGCGAACTGTCAAGCAGTGACGCCAAGTCGAGCAATTCGACAACACCATCAAAGTCGATCAGTGCTGGCTTGGATTGTTTCGCGTTATACAAAAGGGTACGCTTGACGGATAAATGGGAAAAAAGGACCGGTCGGTGGAATACATACGTGACGGGACGCAGATGGGGCGGCCGAAACGTGGTCTCGTCCTGCCAAATCTCGCCATCGATCGCGCAGAATCCGCTCGGTAGACGCTGAAAGCCGGCGATGCAGCGCGCGAGCGTGGTCTTGCCGCACCCAGGGGGACCGAAAACGGCCGTGACACCTTTGGCTGGTACGCTGAATTGTGCATCTAGGGGGACTCTTGCGAGAGAGCCGTTGAAGGCGACTTCGATACGGCCAGGTTTTGCGTCTCTCACTTGCCTGCACCTCTGCTGTAGCGATCAATCACGGTCACGGGCGGAATGGCCGCAAGGGAGATGATCACCATGCCGCCGACAATCCAGTCTGTTTGGTTCCAGCGCGGCGTCTCCGCCCCCGGGGAGGCCACAAGGTGCGGCCGCTGGATTGCAGATTGACGGTGTTACGACAGCCGGCATCTTATGCGTCTCCGCGCCATCGAACATCGCGGCAATCGAACGCTCCCGCGCGCGCTTGCCGATGACACAGGTAAGGTGGGGTTCCAGTGTCGCGCAATTCGTAGCCGGGTTGGCCGGACGGAGATTATCCAATCGTTGAAATGGCACGGCTTGCGTCGTTTCGCTGTGGAGGCGTGGGCTATCGCGCCAGTTCAATACTGCCTCGCGGCTGGCAATCCAATGGCACCACAGCGTTGATAGCCGAAATAAAATGTGCGCCAGCGCCGATATTGATGGCTTCCGCTTTTTGCGGCGCAAGCAGCATCAAACTCAGATCGACCAGGATCAATCGGATAAGCCTCATTGGGACTCCGAGGGTGGTTCGCCGCGAGGAGCTTTCGACGCGGCAGCCCCTTGCTCCTCACCCAGCAATCCGCGTGCCGTTCAAAAATAGGGTGCGCGGCCTGCTCGGCTCATCGTGAACTCGCATCGGTCGGAGCACAGTGTGTGGAATGGCCGCATTGTATCGTTGGGTTTCAGACGTTCGCGTCGCCAACCGGCCATGCAGGATAGACGAAATCAAAAGCTGTAGATGCTGCGGGCTTTGCGTCGAGAAATGGGTTGGTGACCGCACGGTCGTGACGATCGCTCTTGATGCAAAAGCTTAGATTATCCAATTCGTCGCCCGATCCGGTTAACGATCTATGATGGATATCCCCGGTTGCCTCCACAGCTGATCGGGTAAGTTCTCATCGGGTTGATCTATCGCGATCCTACGGTCAGCGTAGTCCGCGCTTCCCGAAATCCTGAGGCGACTTGTTTGAGTGATTCGGCAACGGGCGCGACAAATACCTCCCATTCGCAATGGCATTCCGGACATTGGTCGCTACAGCTGGCCGACGCTGCATGCGTTTTGTGCTCCTCAGACTGGCGCCTTGTTTCAACAATGACCGATCTTGTCGTGTGACGATATCGTAATCAAAAGAACGCGGAGGTGCACTACTCGTTGGCATAGAGTCTGCACGCGATAAGCGGCGTGGAGGGAACACTGTAATGTCGGTGCTGCAGCAATCACAGGCGGATCGCGTGTTCGCGCGGCGATATGCGATGTGGTGGATTGTTTGAGGCGCTTGCAGCTCTGGCGAGCCGCCAATGTCCATCAGAACGCCGAACGGTTCTGTTCTTACCAGAGGCTAAGTGCAGGCGTCACTAAAGAATCAAGGGCACGACGAAGGAAACAGCTGTGTCCACCGGAAATGGCATATCAATCGGGAAGTCACTCAGATTGACTTCAGCCTACAATTGGGAGCGGTGAATGAGAATGTACAAAGTTCTTGCCGTAACGGTGGCGCTGTTGGCCCAGCAAGAATGCAAGGCAGCGCAGAGCCTGCCAGAGGACATCGTGAATGCGCCGCTTGCACAATCCGATTACGAGCGGGCGCTCACAACAGAGGACCGCTATGCCCGGCTTACTGTCAATGTCCCTGACGTGCTGTTCTGGCTCGGCGAGGGCGACGCGCTCGTCTACCGCCGGACAACGCGAGGCAAGCAGCAGTTCATTTTCGTTGATGCCGGCAGAGGGGTAAGGCAGCCGGCGTTTGATCAAGCCCGCCTCGCGACGGCACTGAACAGGGCGAGCCACAAGCACTATAGGCCAGAGAATCTTCCTTTCGACCATTTCGAGCTGGCCGACAAGGGTGCCAAGATTACCTTCAATATCGAGCATCTGCGTTGGAGCTGCGATCTTGTCAGCGATGCCTGCACAGGTGCTGCAATGCAACCGGGCGACAGCCAGCGGAGCCCCTATGACGACACGCCACTGGCAGAGAACGATCCTGACAGGACAAGCGCCTCGCCTGACGGAAAATGGCTGGCCTACATTCGAAACTATAACCTCTACCTGCGCAGCCAGGATGGCTTGCAGGACATCCAGTTGACCTGGGACGGGTCCCAGGCCGACTATTATGCTCTCTTCACGCTAAGCTGGTCTCCAGCCTCAACTCACCTGGCTGCCTACCGAGTCCGTCCGGGTCTCCAGCGGGAGGTCCATTACCTCGAATCCTCGCCGGCGGACCAGCTCGAACCCAAGCATTCCACGATGACGTATCCTAAGCCGGGCGATGCCATCACACTACTCCAGCCCGTGCTGTTTGACGTCGCGAGCCGACGCGCGATTGCAATCGATGGCGCCGCATTCCAAAATCCGTACAGTCCTTCGGCGGTCCAGTGGTGGAAAGACGGTCGGGGATTCACCTTCGAGTTTAATCAGCGTGGGCACCAGCTCTATCGTCTGATCGAGGTCGACGCCGCCACAGGTCAAGTGCGCTCGCTGATTGATGAGGTGAGCAAGACATTCGTCGACTACCAGCCATTGGTGATGGACCAGGTGAATACTGGAAAAACGTTCCGCTACGACATCGATGATGGGATGGAGATCATCTGGGCCTCGGAGCGCGATGGTAACGAGCATCTCTATTTATTCAATGGCCGGACAGGCGAGCTCCAAAACCAGATCACCAGAGGTGATTGGGTGGTCCGCGCGGTGTATCATATTGATCCGATCAAGCGTCAGATCTGGTTTGGCGCGAGCGGAATGCACCCCGGCGAAGATCCCTATTTCGTCCATGCCTATCGCATTGACTTTGATGGGAAAGGACTCACGGCGCTCACACCTGAGCCGGCAAATCATCACATCGAATTCTCGCCTAACGGTCGCTACTATGTCGACCTTTGGTCTCGCATTGATGTTCCGCCCCGCATGGTGCTGTACCGCGCCAGTGATAATACCGAATTGATGCAGGTTGAGAGCGCCGAGATTGCCGAGCTCATCGCCGCTGGCTGGCAGCCACCCGTCAGTTTCAACGCCAAGGGGCGCGACGGCGAGACGGACATATGGGGCGTCATTCATCTGCCCGTTGATTTCGATCGAAACAAAAGATACCGCGTGGTGGAGCATATCTATGCAGGTCCGACAGGTTCCTTTGTTCCCAAATCCTTCTCGGCATCGTTTGAGCCGCTCACGCAGCTCGGCTTTATCGTTGTTCAGATCGACGGCATGGGTACGAATCATCGCTCGCGCGCGTTCCATGACATTGCTTGGAAAAATCTGAAAGACGCGGGCCTTCCCGACCGGATCCTATGGCACAAGGCGGCGAGCGCGAAGTATTCTTGGTACGATGTCGCCAACGTCGGCATTTTTGGCGGGTCCGCTGGCGGGCAGAACGCGGCTAGCGCGTTGCTTTTCCATCCCGATTTCTACAAGGTCGCGGTCGCAAACAGTGGCTGCTACGACAACCGGCTGGACAAGATCTGGTGGAACGAACAGTGGATGGGCTGGCCGGTCGGGATCGAATATTCGCAGTCCTCCGCCATCGATAATGCCCACAGGTTAGAGGGCAAGCTGCTGCTCATTGTCGGCGAAATGGACCGCAATGTTGATCCGTCCGCCACCTTCCAGCTTGCGGATCGGCTCATTAAGGCGGGAAAATACTTCGACATGCTTTATGTGCCCGGTGCAGATCATGGAGTTCCCGGCCGTTATGCGCAGCTCAAGCTCTTGGATTTCTTCGTCCGCAACATTCTCGAGCAAACACCGCCGAACTGGAACGCCAGCTCAATCGAGCGGCCGAAGAGCAAATCAGGCCATGATGGCTGAAGACCCATCGCGAGTCCGTCTAACAGCGCTATACCCGGCAATACCTGCTTCAATCCGGATCGGCGCGCGGCACCTTTCTGACACCGACGATCGAGGACGGATTGACGAGGGCCGCATCAGTTGCGCTCCCCAATCAGGAGCACGAAGGCCGCTCGCGCGACGGCGAGCATCGCGAAGCTGCGCGACATCGTGCTTGGTCCTCGCGACAAATAACAGTCGAAAGGAACTGACGGGCGAGCTGTTCGCGACCCGGATCGTGTGCACCATAATCGGAGCTAAATCCGTCTTGTCGGCCTTGTATCAAGCTGCAAGTTCGGTCACGATCCGGGATCGATGACGTTTCACCCATCGTCGGAACGATTGCCTGAAGCGCTTTGACGATCTGGTCATTCGCGCTTGCCAGGTCAGGCGAGGGGGGCTGATGGAAGGAGAGATATAAGAGCTCACGGCACGCTCGGGCAATGTTTGCTTCTATGGCAAAGCCGATGGCACCCGTAGGAACTCGGAGCCGGATTGCTTTTTGCTGTCCAGAGTGTGAGCGAGCTCCAGCTTGAGACACCTTTTCACTTCGCCGCAGCGAACCGCATTCCTGCGCGACAAACGCCTGGTTCTGCTGCGGTGATGGCTCTATTTGTGCACGGAGGGCTTAGGCGTTGTGTCGGTACGCGTGGGCAATATCGGATAATCGATCTTAGGCAGCTGCCCGGTGAGTGAATTCAGAAATGCCACGATGTCATCTTTTTCTGTATCGCTAAGCTTCGCGCCGAGTTGACTCTCACTCATTACGCCAACCGCTTCTTTGAGGCTCCAAACCTGGCCGGAATGAAAGTAGGGGGGCCGCAATGCGACGTTGCGCAACGGCGCAGAGCGGAAAACATACTCGTCGCTGGGCATCTTGGTGACGGCGAAACGGCCCTTGTCGTTTCTCGGCAGTAGGCTTGCGGCGGGCCGCTCCACCGCACCGAAAGCGAAGTAATCCTGCCCACCGACGTTGATACCATTGTGGCAAGACGAGCATCCCTTTTCGATAAACAGCTTTAATCCCGCTTTCTGCCGATCGCTAAGGGCATACGCATCACCCTCGAGGTACTGATCAAAAGGGGCGGCGGGCGTGATCAAGGTGGCCTCGAAAGCCTCGATGGCCTTGGCGAAATTTTCAAAGGTAACCGGCGTTGCATCGCTGGGGAACGCCTTACTGAACATAACGATATACTCGGCCATTGAATTCAATGTGTCGACCACGTGAGCGGGCGTCGCATTCATTTCGACGCTAGCCTGGACGGGACCTTCGGCCTGCGCCTTGAGGTCTGCCGCTCGACCATCCCAGAACTGCGCCACATTGAAGACGGCGTTGTAGACTGTTGGTGCGCGACGTGAACCCAGCTGCCAGCGATGCCCAACCGATGTCGGGCCAGCATCCACTCCGCCGGTTCCAAGGTTATGACATGTATTGCAGCTAATGACCTCGCTCGCAGATAACCTCGGATCGAAGAAGAGAGTCTTGCCGAGTGTGACCTTTTCGTGGGTGATGGGGTTGTCCTTGACCGCGGGAACGATTGAGGGGATCGGCCTGAAAATCCGCCTCGCGGCGTTCATCAAATCATTATCGGCGCCTGCCGCCGACGAAGCCAGGACCCCAGCGGCCAAGACATATAGCGTGCCCACCATGTAAAGCTCGCGTACCGCTGATTTCCTCATACTAAGCCTCACTCTCGTCGCCTTTGCCGGTATTTCGAACATCGGGGTGGGGTATGCGAGCCTGCTCGTCTCGCCCGGCTCGTGTTGCGGCTAGACTGCATACCAGGACTCATCCGCCGTCGCCGGAGTAGCAACCGCCGTGCCAGTGGAGCTTAAGGTCTAAGCCGCTGATCGGTCTCAAGCAATTGCAGACTAGCAATAGCAGAAGGCCGCTTGAATCTGCTGAATCGGGCGCCCGTCACAGACCGACAACCACTAGCCCCGACCAAAGGAGTTCTGGTCTACGCTTCGAACCTGTGTGCTCAGGTCGTGCGCTGTCGGTCCGGCGTTCTTCGACCGTGCAGGTTTCAAGACATTGGTCAGACGCCGAACAAAACGAGTAGCTTTGACGCAATCGGGCGATCGATTCGATGGATCCGCTGTGCCCTTGCGACGCCTTCAATAATACGCTGCGCTATCAACGGTGGGCCGCGATCATCGGCCGACATCAAATGGCGTTTTCGTGCGCGCTGCCGCGTGGAGTGCGCATTACTCGCTCACGTCAAGCTATAGATATTCCAGCCAAGAACGTTGTGACAGTGGCTCGACGATCAAAGTGCTTGAATCGACCGTAGCGGCAGGTTGTAGGTGTAGGCCTTGCTAAGGAGGATCGGACGCCCTTGCAGAACGGAATATTAGTAAGGAACATAACATCGCGAATGTCTCAAGATCCAGAACGGGCTGCGGGATCTGCAATTGCCAATCTCTATTGTTCTGTGGCCCGCAACAATTCTATAGCGCTGCTGCAACAATGACTCGCAAGTGTTGCAAAGCCGGGTCCGCAATAGCAGGACCGCTGCTACCGTTGCAGTGGCCTTCTTCCATGTGTTGCGCGTGGCGCAAAGAACAATAGTGAAGGACATGCAGCTTAGGGAGTTCTTGTTGAATCGGGAGCCACTAACGAGTTGGGCTTACCGGGCGCTTCGCTATCTAGCCGGCCTTGCAGCGATTGCGATTGCGGCCACGTGGTGTACAGGGAACGCCCGCGCTCGGGATCTGAGGTCAGAGGAGGTCTTGACGTCTTGCAGACCAGATGTGATGCGCTTCTGTGATCACTTCACAGGACGTGGAGATATAGACGCGGCCATGTTTTGTCTGAAGGACAATTTCAAAAGCTTGCGTATCGAATGTCGCCGAGTGATGCCCACCGCGGCGAAGAGAAGCGGAAGATCGAAACCAGGCGTCAACAGCCAGCCGATCGTCCTGCATCGGGAATGATGCCGCCGGCGCGGCAATTTTGCAATATCAACGACAGTGACGTGCCAGAATTGATAGGGCGCCGGAGCTTTCGCCACGCTGGTTCTCGAAAGTCAATCGGGCTGGAAGCGTCGCCTGGCTGGTTGCAGTTGATCCGCCAGCGGGTACGTGCGCGCTACGACGCCATAGGCGTCGCTAGGCAATCAAAACGCAAGCATGTTGCGAGGTTTTAATGTGATCTAAAGATGGTAATCGCGGTGCTGTTGCGCTCGTTATCAGCGCTGCAGTCAATTCGGCGGGGTGCGAGGCCGCAGTAAGCAAGCCATCGGTTCGCACCAACTGGTCCGGGGGATCTATCGGCTTGCATGTTTGGGTTAGGGTCGCGCGGTTCAACCCATGGCGGTCTTCCAACTCAGGGCGCTCCGCGCTTGCCCTTCCCGTCAGCTTCGAAGGGGCTTCGTTCATATCAGCTACCAATCGACATTCCGAAGCGGTCGGTTGATGCCATTGCGGCGCTCTCGATGGGCGCTTCAGTGGAGCCGCTTGGGCCGATTGTGGCGATTTTGGTCGAATTAACTTCAGAGCATAAAGTCAAAGGAAATGCGACCTGCAAGAGCCGTTTAAAGTCAGAAAGTTGTTCAAGCAGACGCTTCTCAACGACCTCGCGCTCCGCACCGGGCAGCTCCGTTTCGAGCAACCTACGACAGCGCCAGATCTCGTTCCGTATCCACCTGATCTCACTCAATCGATCGTCAATCGAAATCATCGTGGATGTTCACTTGGCATTGGAGTATTAAGTTCATCGTCTGCAGTGCGCACCCGCTCCATGGCCCCACATTCATGCCGATTGATTACGTCTGAGAACTTGCGGCTTGCCGCCATTCCTCGGCAAAATGTGGTGAGCGATTCAACGTATGCAAGGTTCTTATCAATCTCATATCATCTTACGATGTGCGTGGGACTAGAATTTGCAGCAGATTGCTGCGGTTTCCGGCGTTGAATCGTGTAGGTTGCATTATTCCTGCGTTCCATCCGTGTCCATAGAAGATTTAACAGTGAGGGGCGGCGCTCACCCCATCATGGGATTCGCATAGCGGTGATGTTTTCTCGCAGGGAATAAGATGAGCGCGTGCAACTCGATCGAGTAAGCGGCACGCGCCGAGCTTGAGACCTCTGCGAGCAGATTGTAAAATGGCATTTAAAATAGTGTTGAACGAGAGAAGATCGGCGGCTGACGCCGTCCGCGTCGCAATGCCGATTTAGTAGCTTGAATCTAGCGTTGCGTCAGGTTGTAACCTCGCAGAGGCGTAAAAACAAAGGCGCGCCTGGCAGGCGTCTACGATTTATTGGCGATAATGATCGGGCAGGATGGCTCACTAATTGCCGATGTTCTCGCTTGGGAGCGACGGGCAGGAAAATCGGTTGCATCCTCGGCGGGACGACGCCGTTCTGTCATTGTCGATCGGGGTGGAAAGAACGAAGTTGCGATATTGCGTGAGACGATAGAATGCTACGGACAGGAGTGACAACAGCTGCAACCGTGTGTCTCGTCGCAGCGACAGCGAGCTGAGTGAACAGCCGGGAGCTCGCAAGGAGATGCTCCAATTGCATAGGTGGCTAATTGCCAGCCAGAGGCGATGATCGGTCACATTGACCGCGTGGCCGCACGGTGCGCCGTGGTGAAAGCTCGGAGGTCGTATGTCCGCTGAAACTAACCTGACGACGGCGCTAAGCGAAATTGATCGTGCTCGTGACATCGTTGAATTCTCAACCGCAGTGGTCGCGCGCGACAAGCAGCTCCGCAAGGCGGACCAACTGGTGTTTCTGCAGAAAGCGGCCGTTGAGTTTCAATCTAGATTCCTGCCAAGCTTCGAGGAAAGCATCCGTGCCGAAAGATCGTGGGGCTATGCCACGACGTGCAACGCGGTGAGTCGAAAAGCCGGAGGTCAGCCAGGGCGGGACGCTTGCGAAAAGATCGCTTCTCGCGTGTCGCAGATTGACCATGCTCTGATGGAGAAAATCGGAATCAGGGCCCTATCTATCTTTGCAGCGTCATTCGGCCGGCACTCCAGGAGCTCGGAATGTCACTATGGAGCGATCCGAATAGCTAGGCTTTGTCGCGAGGAAAGCAGGTCGCTTCAAGAGCTGAACAATCTGAGCCTGGCAGCGCTGATCAACGGTTTCAGCAAATGGCCAGAAGAGGCCGACTTTCGCCAGGCCGCCGTCGCAATCGCGGGTGAGGTTATTCGCCGTGCGAACCGCCACCACCAGCTCTCTGAGTTTACACAGCAAGGGTTGGTGAGTCTGGTCAACGGTTTCAGCAAATGGCCGGAAGAAGTGACCTCGCGCCAAGCTGCGGCAGCGCTGGCACTTGAAATCGTGCGCCGTCCCGGTCGGCTCCGCGCTTTTGCGCAGCAGGGATTGGCCATCCTGGTGAACGGTTTCAGCAAGTGGCCAGATGAGCGGCCCTACGGTCAAGTTACAGTCGCGATCGCTGGTGAAGTCCTTGGACGTGCCGCCCGGTTTCGTGAGTTTAGCGAGCAGGATCTGGCGAATCTAGTGAATGGCTTCAGTAAATGGCCAGATGACGCGGTCTCTCGTCAGGCGACAGTCGCGATCGCAAGTGAACTCCTGCGCCGTGCCACCCAGCTTCCTCATTATACCCAACAAGGACTGGCGAACCTGGTGAACGGCTTTTGCAAATGGCCGGAAGATGCGGTCTGTCGTAAGGCTACAGTCGCGATCGCTGGCGAGGTTCTTCGCCGTGCTGCGCAACTCCGCGATCTTACGCAGCAGGGGTTGGCAAACCTGGTGAACGGTTTTAGCAAGTGGCCGGAGGAGCTGGCCGTTCGCCGCGCCGCGGTCGCACTCGCTCGTGAGGTCTTGCGCCGCGCTACCCAGTTAGACGATTTTTCACAGCAGGGGCTGGCGAATCTAGTGAACGGCTTCAGCAATTGGCCGGAGGAGCTGCCGTGCGCTCAAGTGACCGTTATGCTCGCGGGCGAGGTGCTTCGCCGCACCGAGCGCGGGACCGGGCTCTCAGATTTCTCTGCCCAGGACCTCAGGGGGGTAGTGATCGGTTTCAACAGATGGCCGCGAGAGAGCGCCGCTCGCCAAGCCACGATCGCCGTCATCAATGAGGTCCTTGGCCGCGGTATCCGGCTCTTTGACTTTACCAGGCCGGAATCGGAGAATCTGCTGAATGGCTTCAGTAAATGGCCGCAAGACGCTGTCCGCCACCAGGCGATAGCGGAGATCATCAGGCAGCTGAAACTTTCGCAAACTGGAGCAGCGCAGCTCCGTACTGGAGAGAAGTGGTCCCAGCAGCCGAGGTAATCGAGCAAAGAAATCTCCCGGCGGTTGCGCTGTTCAATGCGTATCATGCAGCGACTCCGCGACACAACGAATCGACGCGGCGAGCTCCTAATGATGTGATCGGGAGCGTCACATTACACAGAAGTGAGTAAACAATCAGAAGGGACGCAGTTGTTGATCGAGGCTGAAAAGGATGTCGTCGACCACATGCTCTCATCATTGACGACCAGCTTGTTGCAGAACCGTATCGCCCCCTCCAACGAACAGGTCATGCATCATTTCGGGATCGCCTGCGAGAGTGCGGGACTGATCGCGACGGAAGAGGCGGCAATCCGGATGCGCGTCTCACGCGAGATCAACAACGCGCAGTCGGTGCTTGAGTTCATCGGTCGCGGTGCGGATCGACTGCAGTGACTGGGCCTTAAGAAGCACCTATCGTATCGCTGCAGATGCTCAATTGTTGAACTGAACACGCCTGCGATCAAGACTCGGGTCATGGGCGTTTGCCGGCCTCTATCTGTGACGCCATGAGCGATGTTGGAAGATCGATCCTCGCGGCTGATGTCAAGCGAGACGGCAGTTCTTCATCCAAGAAGACATAGGATAGCTTTTGTTGATTACGTCGAGGGCGGGTGCTGCCTCGCGGTGGGGGTCAGCAACGTTACAGCGGATGAGCTTTGGGCTTTTCAAGAGCTGCGGCAGGTCGCTTCGGCATGCGCTTCTTGTCGCTCATATCACTGACGACGAAGTTGCCAGGAGCGGAGGTGTCAGTTCGAAATCAGGGGACAATGTACGCACTATCTGGTAACGCGCTGATAACCATGAGAGCACGGCGAGCCGCCATCGCGTCCGCACGTGTGGCGACGCAAGAGAGGCACGTCGACGCGAGCGCGGAGTATCACACCCGCTTAAACCGGCAACTGGCAGAGGATGGTCCCGACGGAAGACGTAGATGCCGAACCGTGCGCCCCGCTCCGCGACGAGATCGCTTGCGAGATCAAAAGCGTGGTAATGCGCGGGAAGCCCGGTGTTGAGCTGTGAAGCACCACTTGATGGAAGAGCCGTCGACACGTCTGGCTCCTCGCAACGTCAGCTGCTCACTGATCTTTCCGAGAGCCGGCGTGTCCGGATCGGCCGTTCGGCGTAAGAGCTGCCGCGGACGATCACGACGAAAGGGAGTGCTCTCGACTCGACGATCCCGGTAATGAATCGCGTCTGGTAATTGCATACGTTCATCTCTAATCGAAATGGACGGCGAGATGGAACCTCACGTGGCCCTTGTGCTCCTTAGGCTCGCGATGTTCGTCGCCCGAGATCGATAGGGGCCCCGCAGGATCATACTGGATTCCAGATCGCGAAACATAGTGTAATTTCCGCGGATCCACTGATGTAGTTCGGTAGACCAGTCCTTCTCGTTGCGCAGATACCCGGTGAATGAGAAGCTAAGTCGGTCGATATATCTCTTGAGAAACGGCGGCAGCGCGGGAATCCGAAGTACCCGCTCGCCATCCATCGCTCCAGGTAATTCTCCGCGGAGCACAAATTCATTGTGCACAGTGACTAGTGCCGGCGTCGGAATCCTTTGCCGCAGCATTTCATAACTGCGCATGGAGATGCGGTCAGTGCCAGCGACGAACAAGATGATAGGCGCGACATAGCAGCGCGCCGTCTCTTTGATGAAGCCAATCTCCTCGCACATCTTGAAGAACTCGTCGAAGGCATGAAAGCCGAGGTCGATCACCTTGGCTACCCGATCGTGGATGATCAGTGGGTCCATCAGCTGCATCTTGCCGTAAGTATCAATCACATCTGCGGTCTCCGTGATGTTGGGAAGGTAATCAAGTAATGACGGCTCCTTCAGATTGACATCAAACGACAACGCGGTGCCATGTTTCAGCAGCAAGAACTCGCTTACGAGGCGAGCGATGAGGGTTTTGCCGACCTGCGGGCTAGGAGAGCAGATGATGTAGATTGGGGTCGCTAACATAGCCGGCAGATCAATGTTGTTTGGTACGTGGCTCAACCCGGAGCGCGCTGAGAATCGGATTACTTCTCGCCGGCCTGGGTGGCTGACCTGGCGCCGGCCAGCTCCGTCAAGTTGATGCGGTCAAATTCCCTCCAGACATTTGCCAGCCAGTGCCGGACATAACCGCGCAGCACGAAGGAGTTGTTCGCTGGCTCATCGTTCCGCCCCTTGTTTGCGACGAAGTCCACGAATGGGACGGAAGCGACTTCGACCTGCTCATAGGCCATCTCGTTGAGTTTCGGTATGGTCAACTCGGTCGCATGCTTGATGCGGTGAAAATAGGAATTGTAGGTCGATTGGTCCCACTGAAAGAACTGAGTGTCGTTGATGAAGTTCTTGACCAGATAGTACTTTGCGCCGCTCATGAAGGTCGCGGTCTCAGCGATCTCGTCCAGAGAAGCGATGGATGATCCCAAGATATGGAATACGGCAAAGGTGATCTGGCCGGACCGCGCCGAATCCAAAAAGCCGATGTCGCGCAAGGAGGCCAGTGCTGAGGACAATAAGCCGGCGCGAGCATCGATGACGGTGACGGATAGCCCTGAATTCAGGGTATCGAAAATCTTCATCTGGTCCGCGGTCGTCGTCATATCGACGATCTCGGTGATCTCGGGATAGAAGCGCTTCAGCGTTCCCCGCGGCGACTCCGTGTCGAATGCGCGTGTTTGCACCTTATTGACGCTGAAGTAGTCCAGAAGCGTTCGTGATACGGTCGTCTTTCCGACTCCTCCCTTGTCCGCGCCCACCACAATCACAACTGGCTTCACCATGACAATCTCCTGAGACACTCGCTGTTGCCGCGCGCGAAGTACGCGATCGGCGAGTCTCTGCTTTGGACGCGAACATGGCAGAAAGAAGGGGCAATGGCATCTTTGATGCGGGAGCCGCGCAACTGATGAATATTCTGCAACAGCGAGCCGCAGAGGCCACTTGATTGCAGTGACAATGTAGGTCGAGAACAGCAACTAATCACTCGTGATCGTACTCCACGAGAGGTTTGCGAGTAGCTGAAGGGAAGTTCTCGAGGAGACAACTATGCGCGGGTGGTGATCATCGCGATCACCATTAGCTACTTGATGCGGCCGATTCTCGATCAGCCTGAAATGACGAGAATCGCACGTGGCGTCAGATTCAAGCTTTGATCGAACTGATCGAGGCGGTGCTATGAGGTGGGCTTGCGTCCAGGCAGGACCGAACGCTGCCCAGATAACTCTGATGAAAGTCGTCCTCTGTCTGCAGCTCGGCAGATTGGCAGTCGTTGCAAGGTGTGCCGCTCCGCAATTCGCAGGACTTCCCTAAGACGGGCCTTGTGGTTTCCTCATCCACCAAGTTGACAGGAACACGTCGCGATGCGGAGTAGGGCTAGGAGCTTGTCTGGATAGTCGCTGTTCAAATCTGGTCGGGTCTGATTCAACATTGGGCGATGAGCAAGTATTTTCGGCCTTGGAACATCGATCAGACGCTGCTTCTGCCGCCGAATGTGCAGGACTTCGTGCCGAAAGGCCATGTCTCGCGGTTTATGGTTGATCTGGTGCGGGAGAGCCTCGATCTCAGGGAGATCATGGGCAGCTATGTGAGCGGGCTTGGGCAGCCGCCGTTTGATCCGCGGATGATGGTGGCGCTGCTGCTGCATAGCTATGCGAGTGGGCTGTATTCGTCGCGTCGGATTGCCAAGGCCTGCCGGGAGCGGAACGATTTTGTGATGATCGTGGCGCTGGATGCGCCGGATTTTCGGACGATCAGCGACTTTCGCAAGCGACATTTGAAGGCGCTCGGCGCGCTATTCGTGCAGGTTCTGAAGTTGTGCGAGACGGCCGGGCTGGTCAAGCTCGGTCATGTCGCGCTGGATGGTACGAAGATCAAGGCGAACGCGTCGAAACACAAGGCGATGAGTTATGAGCGCATGAAGAAGCGCGAGGCGGAATTGAAGGCCGAGGTCGCTCGCATGCTGGCGGCCGCCGAGGCGGCGGATGCCTCGGAGGATGAGACTTTCGGCAACAGCGACGAACTGCCGGACTGGACCGTCGACAAGCAGAAACGGCTGGCGAAGATCCAGCAAGCGATGGCGGCGCTGGAAGCGGACGCCAAACTGGCGGCGGAGGAAGAGCGCCGCATCGAGGCCGAAAAGGAACAGCAGCGCCAGGCCGAAGGCCGCAAGAAGCCGGGCAAACCGGCGGCGCTGCCATCGGAGGAACCCAATCCCAAGGCGCAACGCAACTTCACCGATCCGGAAAGCCGCATCATGAAGTCGAAGGATGGCTTCGTTCAGGCCTATAATGCCCAGGCGGCCGTCGATGCACATGCCCAGATCATTGTCGCGCAAGAACTGACCCAGCACGGCAGCGATCAGGGCCAGTTGGTGCCCCTGATCGAGGCCATCGAGAGCAATCTTGGCCGCAAGCCGCGGCAGGCCTCAGCGGATTCCGGCTACTGCAGCGAAGCCAATCTCGAAGCGCTCGACACACGCAGCATCGATGGCTATGTCGCGCCCGGACGCGCCAAACACCCGACAGTAGCGAACGGAAAAGTCGGCGGCCCGCTGACACAGGCCATGCGAAAGAAGATCGACGATGGCGGCTTCGAAACACCCTACCGATTGCGAAAGCAAGTGGTGGAGCCGGTGTTCGGGCAGATCAAACAGGCAAGAGGCTTCCGCCAGTTCCTGTTGCGGGGCATCGAGAAAGTGCGCGCCGAGTGGACAATGATCTGCACCGTCCATAACCTCCTCAAGCTGTTCAACCTCGCAAACGCAGCCTGAGCCTGCTACTCTACAACAAATGCCCGTCACGAAAACATATCTGGACGGGCTCCTAGGTCAGACGCATCCGCCAAACAGGCCGGCGCCGCCGCCTGCCGCAGCTTCAGCGATGACTGTTTCGGCGGATGTTATCCGGTCGGTGCCAGCCTTTCTTCGCGGGCCTGGACAGGGGAGCATCGGCCGAGCCACCTCAGCCGTTCTGGTCCGCAAGCCGCTGCTTGGGGCTCGGCCCATTCCCCTGTGGGCTTCTCGGCCCAGTTGCCGTTCGTTAGCAGAGCTGGCGTCGCCGGCACGATGTGCGCAGCTCGACCCAGATGAATATTTGTCAGTGAGAGCCTTCATGGAGCTCAGCATCAAGCTGACTTTGGATTGTATGGTGTGCAGAGCCGCTCCGGCGGTGCGCGCCATCGAGTGGAGGGCACCAGGAGCGGTGCCTCGCACCTCGGTCGCCACGGAGCTCCATACTCAATGGCGATCGCCTTTCGTTACATCGGGGCCAAGTTCCGTTGCGGCCAAGGAAGCCGACAAAGCGGGAGCCGCACACCGTTCGCAAGCAGCCGAGCAAAGCTGGACCGATTGCTCGACGGCTCTCGATGGGCGCACTGCGTGGTCAAGTGACCGCAAAACAAAACGCGGAGTTTACCTTCTTGGCAGCGCGCTCAACCGCGAGAACGTCACGAACACGACATTGCAGGTGAAATGGACGTGAACTCGGTAGCAACTGAGCAAGGATGGCGACTTGCGGCGCACGGCGGATCGCAGGGCAATGAGAGCGACGGTTTAGCTTTTCAGGCTCGCTGTGAGATTGATTTGGATGCGCATCTGTGCAAAGAGCCTGAGAGGCTGCGCCGTCCAATAAGCTGTCCGGCTCAGGCCGTCGTGCACGGCTGCTCGATTGCTGCGCGGGGCCATGTATCGTGGCCGATGGCTCCATCCACCTCCCTCTACACCGCGATTGGCTTGGCAACGTTTCTCATCACAGCGAGACGGGAGCTGGCAAACATCTCTCTATTGTACACTCCGCCGAAATGATCCAGGACGAAGGTTCCAGAATAATTCAGCTTGTCGGTAACGCGCCTGATGAGGTTATCGAGTCGCCCGTTAAGAAGCTTCCAGGCGACTGATCTGGAATCGTAATTTGGCTGGAATGACGTTCTGAGATTGCAAGGTTTTGGTGTTTTGTGCATCGGAAGCTTGCAATTTCGTTTTCGAGATTCCCTCGACGGGCGAAGCATGATTCCCTGTCCGCATCGGAGGGCACGATGCGGCCGAAGAAGCACAAAACGACGGGAGCGAACGATGTTTTCCGGGCGCGGCTCGACCAGATCATCAATCTGAAGCACGAGCTGGTCCGGCTCACCGGCAAGATCGATTGGGACTGGATCGACGGCGAGATCGCGCCGCTCTACAGCGAGAACGGCCGGCCGGGGATTGAGACCCGCTTCGTGATCGGGCTGTTGTTGCTCAAGCACATTTACGGGCTGTCCGATGAGGGGGTATGCGAACGCTGGGTCCACGACCCGTATTTCCAGTACTTCACTGGCGAAGAGTTCTTCCAGCACGCATTCCCGCACGAGCGCTCGGACCTGAGCCATTGGCGCAAGCGGCTCGGCGACAGACTGGAACTGCCATTGGCCGAGAGCCTGCGGGTGGCGCACGACGTCGGCGCGTTACGCGGCAAGGACCTTGAGCGGGTCACGGTCGACACCACGGTGCAGCCGAAGGCCATCACCTTTCCGACCGATGCCAAGCTGCTGCATGCGGCGATCCAGGGGCTCAACCGCCTAGCGAGGAAGCACGGAGTGCGGCTGCGGCAATCCTATTCTCGGATCGCCAAGGCCACCGCGATGATGGCGGGACGCTACGCCCATGCCAAACAGTTCAAGCGGCACCAGCGGCAGTTGCGCATCCTGCGCAGCCGCCTGGGCCGGATCATCCGCGACATCCGCCGCAAGATCGAAGGCCAGGATGCGCTCGAAGAGGCGTTCGCACTCCCGTTGAGCCGGGCCACGCAGATTCGCTCGCAGCAGCAGCGCCAGCGCGGCTGGAAGCTGTATTCCTTCCATGCCCCCGAGGTGGAGTGCATCGGCAAGGGCAAGGCCAGCGCGCCTTACGAGTTCGGCGTGAAGGCTTCCATCGTCACCAACAACCGGCCTGCTCCCGGCGGCCAGTTCGTGCTGCACGCCAAGGCGCTGCCCGATAACCCTTACGACGGTCACACCCTGCGGGACGTCATCGACCGAACCGAGACACTCACCGGCTGCGCGATCGAGTGCGCCTTTGTCGACAAGGGATACCGCGGCCATGACGCACAGAACCCGCGCCGCGTCTTCATCTCCGGCCAGAAGCGCGGCGTCTTCGGCACTATCAAGCGCCAGCTGCGGCGCCGCTCCGCTATCGAGCCCGTGATCGGCCATTTGAAGGCTGACGGACACCTCGGCCGCTGCTACCTCAAAGGCCGCGCCGGCGATGCCGCCAACGTCATCCTCTCCGCCGTCGGTTACAACTTCCGCCGCATCCTCGCCTGGCTAAGGGCTCTTTGGTACCTCTTCCTGGCTGCCTTCTTCTCAGTCACCAGCCACCGCACACCACTCAAATCGGCTTCTTAACCGACGACTATCGAGAATTGCGGCGACTTCGCCAATGCGGTCGCTATAATGAGCGCGAATAACGTTAACGGCGTTCATTGAGTGAACCGCCTCGTCGGCAATCACTTCTCTGAGCCAATAATGGAACGTGTCGTTTCTTGTTCTGGCGGGGTGCAACGTCAGGCTGCGGATCTTCGCAACTTGAGCAGTGTGGAGGTGCCTTCAGTGAAGCGTCAGGCCGCGGCGTCAAATGGCATGCGCGTTCCTAGTGTGGTTTGAACTCCCTGCCGCCACCGGGTCCATTCCCGCGCGGGATGCTTGGTGTCAGTGATCAAATTGTACCTCGAATTGTATCAGAGTCGAGTCGGACCAGTGCGAGAATCCATCTTGCTGACCACCTGAGTTGTCTCATCGTGAGCGGCGCGATCTACATGAAGTTGTATCCATCATCGTACGGATCCTGCGCGGGAGTCGCTGCGTTCTGGGGCCGCCCAGCAACACTACCGACTCTGTCTTCAGTTGCGGCAAGATACAAGGGTGGTTTGCCCTCTCGCTGCCATTGTCCATCTTCGTTCTTCTTCCACCTGTCCTCGCGCTTGGTAGGGTCAAGCACCATCATCGAATCGCTTACCTCAACGAAGCCCAATGCTCTTGCGCGAGCTTTCGCTTCCGGGTTGATCGAGTGAGACAGGACGAGCGGTTCGTCGCCATCGAGCCGAAGCTGATGTTCCAGCAGAATATCGCCTGCGTTATCGACAAGTGGATGGGTAACTCGGAAATCTATCCTTGACGTGATTTCACCTCGTCCGGGGAACTTCTCCCGCCACGGTTGTCGCCTTTGAAGAGCTCGCTCATGAGGCCTCCGGGCTCGGTATGCGTAGCAATATGCCCGATATCGTCGCCATAAAACTCCTCTAGCTCGTTCTCGAAGGTGGACTTTAAGATCTCAACCACCGGGGGCTCGGAACCGAGAAAGTACGGCCGGGTTCCCGTCGAAGATGAGCCAGCGTGCTGACTAGAGCGGGATGGGTCTAGCTTGAATCGATTTGGGATTCCCAAATCGGAAGGCTTCTGATTCAACATGCTGGCTGGGAAGGAGGCCAGCATGGATGGGACGGAGCCTATTCGGACGACCTTCGTGAGCGGGTAGTGAGAGCTGTCATCAAAGGTGGCCTGTCGCGGCATCAGGCAGCGGCTCAATTTGGGGTGGGCATCAGCACGGCGATCAACTGGGTACAGCGCTTCCACGAGACCGGTAGCGTCAAGCCAGACCAGATCGGGGGCTATCGGCCAAAGAAGATTGCGGGGCCGCACCGCGAATGGCTGATGCAACGGTGCCGAAACGATTTTACCGTGCGCGGGCTGGTGGCCGAACTCGCTGAGCGTGGCCTGAAGGTCGATTACCGCACGATGTGGGAGTTCGTCCACGCCGAGAAGCTCAGTTACAAAAAAAGACGATGATTGCCGCCGAGCAGGATCGTCCCGATGTCACCCGTCGGCGGGCGCAGTGGACCAAGTATCGGGATCGGATCGATCCCACTCGGCTGGTGTTCATCGATGAGACCTGGACCAAGACCAATATGGCGCGCCGCTGCGGGCTGGGCGCCGCGCGGTCAACGTATCAAAGCCAAGGTACCGCACGGCCGCTGGCGGACCATGACCTTCATGGCCGCCTTGCGTCACGATCGCATTACCGCTCCGTGGTTCCTCGAGGGGCCGATCAACGGCGAAGCCTTCCTTGTCTATATCGAGAAGGTTCTGGTCCCGACCCTGCGGCACGGCGACATCGTCATCATGGACAATCTCGGCTCGCACAAGGCCCACGCCGTGCGTCGCGCCATCCGTGCCGCCGGCGCCCGGCTCTTCTACCTGCCGAAATACTCGCCTGATCTCAATCCGATCGAGCAGTTCTTCGCCAAGTTCAAACACTGGTTGCGCAAAGCCGCACAGCGAACCACCGAGGCCGTCTACGATGCTATCGCTCCGATCCTCGGCACCGTCTCACCGGCCGAATGCGCCAACTACTTCGCAAACGCCGGATATGACCAAAACTAAACTCATCACGCTCTAGACGAGCCTAGCCGCATTTCGGAAAACATGTCTGCGAAGCTTCGGCTATCCTCAGTGCGGTGTCCCAGTTCATCTGCCTCGGAAACGCTTGCGGGGTAGGCGATGGAGGAGTCACTGATGCGATTATACATGGCGAGTTGCATTCCTCTCGGCGACGTTGCTTGGCGGAGCCTGTCTCTTCAGTCTCCGCGCGACTCATAGGCAGCATTTGCTGTCGGCAAGCTGACCGGCAGGCATCGGCGCTTCGCTGCTGTTCGCCAAATCATCTCGAGCGGGCCAACGGCCTGCCGGCCGTCCGTTAGCGGCCGTGGTCTGTGTTCCCGCTCTCCGTCTTGCTTTCAAGTGCGAGCGAGAGTTTGAGGTTGTTACGCAACATCGCATTTGCGGGAGCTGTTTCAAGAGCTTGGCGGTATAGCGCTTGTGCCTCGCGATGGCGGCCCTCGTGGTCGAGCACAACACCCTTGGCATTCAGCGCGCGCAGGTCGCCAGGTACGACCAGTAAGAGCGCGTCGAGCACCTCAAGCGCATCATCTGGGGATCTGCGTCCCAACAGGGCCCGCGCAAGAGGAATCGCCGCATCGACGTTGTCCGGTTGTTGCCTCACCGTGTCGCGTAAAGTCTGCTCGTCAGCATCCCGATCGATGGCGCGAACAATGCGCTCACGCATGGCAGGATCAATCTCCACGGCGCCTGCTGGATCTGATGTGGATGTCTGCTGCGGGGAGAGCGCCGACCGCTCCGAGCCGGCACAAGCTGAGAGCAGCAATATGGCGAGAAGAGCTGGGCACGAGCCCGGACCAAAGGAGCACAAGCGCCGCCCGACGCTGATCGCATATGGAGTCATGGGCCATCTCGGGATAAGTGGCTGCGTTCTGTTAAGTCGCCGCGGTAAGGAGCCCGCCACGCTCCGAGGAAGCGGCCTTATCCTTGGCAGCCGGAAGCTTGACGGACCCAATCGGCTGGACGGTGAAATCCGAAGCGAGATCTTGATAGGACAGAACGGGCAAATCGATTCCGTTGCGGGTGAGAAAGCCTCGTACAAAACGTCGGATATCCATCGAACCGAGAATAATGGGTTGGCTCTGACTTCGAGCGATGGTCGAATGGATCTGACGGAATTGTGCAAGCAGCTTCTCGCTCTGCCAATCGTCCAAAACGAGGTATGGACCGACAGCGGTTTCGCGCACCGCGCCGCGGACAATATCCTCGGTCTCGCGCTCGATGATAAAGGCGGCCACAACCCGATGGGCATTGGCATAGCGAAAACAGATCTGCCGTTTCAAGGTGGCACGAACATATTCGGTGAGCAGGACCGCATTTTGCTCGCGTTCACTCCATTCTGCCAGGGCTTCCAGCAGTAGGCGGGTGTTGCGAATTGGAATGCCCTCATCGAGTAGGCGGCGCAGGACCTCGGCGATCCGAGGAACGGTGGTCGTACGCAGCACTTCCTTCACCAGATCAGCGTATTCCTGCTCCATCCGGCCAAGCAATTGGCGGGTTTCTTGAATGCCTACCAAGCGCTGTGCATAGCGTGTCAATGTGAAGTGGAGACGCAAGGCAAGAATTTCGCTCGGACGGTGATATCCGATTCCCGCGGCTTTGAGGGCGGCCGCATGACCTTCTTCGATCCAGACCCGATTCGTCTCCGGCTCTTGTCGAAAGGGGATGCCGCTCAATTCGATGTTCGCCACATCGTCGTTGAGCGCGAGTTGCGTCGGATCGATTACATCTCGTTCCACCGGCACGCTGTCGACATCTACCCTGAACTGCGACTTGGACAGATGCTGATCGACCTGAGCCGGGATACGCGGGACCGTTATGCCAAGATCCGCCGATACCAGCGTCGAAACGCGCGCGATGCACTGTTCCAGCTCGTTCTTGTCGATTGAATACGTCAGGTCCGGCGCGAGGAATAGCGCGATCGGAAGTGCCTCCGCATGAACAGCTTGTTTCTGGGTCTGTGCTAGAGCCCGAGCGGAAGCGGCGGCATCTGCACTTGTCTTACCTGCCGTCTTGTCGCTTTTCGCCCCAACCCTGACATAGCTCGCTGCAGCGAAGAGCCCAGCTAGAATGACGAACGGCGGCAAAGGGAAGCCGGGAACGAGTCCCATCAAGAGCAAGACGCAAGCGGCTAAGCGAAGGGCTTGTGTGCTTGCCGTGAGTTGGTTGACAATATCGGCGCCAAGTCTGAGCTTGGAAGGCCCGTTGACACGCGTGACGATGGTTGCGGCCGTGATCGACAGCAGCAGCGCCGGGATCTGCGAGATGAGCGCATCCCCTATTGTCAGCAGCGTATATTGGTGCAGCGCCTCATCGAGCGACATACCCTTGGACAGCAGGCCGATACTGATCCCACCCAGCATGTTGATGCAGATGACGATCAGGCCAGCGATCGCGTCGCCCTTGACAAACTTCATGGCACCATCCATGGCGCCATGAAGTTGGCTCTCTTGCTCCAGTGCCGCGCGCCGGCGACGCGCTTCGTGTTGATCGATATGGTTATTGCGCAGCTCCGCGTCTATCGCCATCTGTTTGCCCGGCAGCGCGTCGAGCGTGAAGCGCGCAGAAACCTCTGCGACGCGCTCGGCGCCTTTCGCAAGAACCATGAACTGCACCATGGTCACGATCAGGAATATGACGACTCCGACAGCGATATTCCCTGATATTACGAAGTCGCCAAAGGTGTGGATAATGCTGCCTGCGTCACCCTCCGCAAGAATAAGCCGCGTGGTTGCGATGGTCAGCGAGAGACGAAATACCGTCGAGATAAGGATGACGCCCGGCAACGAGGAAAAATCAAGCGCTGTGCTGAGATAGAGGGCAACCATCAGCAGCAATATGGCAAAGCCAAGATTGAAGCCGATCAGCATGTCAATCACGATGATCGGGATCGGCATGATCATCATGCCGATCGCCAGAAGCAGCATCAACGCGACCATAAAATCCGGATGGGCCGGCGCGCGCAGGATGAATTTACGCAAGACGTTGGCCATGAAGGTCCCTATTTCTGTTTGATGAGAGCGGTGCTGCCGCGCAATGACACATAGCGTCGGAAGACATCGCGGGCCTCGGTCATGCGGCCTGCCTCTCGCAGCGCGTGACTGCGCAGGAGCGTCAAAGGCACGCGTGAAGACGGGTGAGCATCAACGGCGTCCAGCCGATCGAGCACCTCAAGTGCTTCGTCGCCAAGGCCCTCCGAGATGAGGGTGTAGGCCAGAATTCGGAGCAGATCGACATCCTGGGAATGTTCGCGGGCTGCGATTCGTAGCAGGGCCAGACTTTGTGCGCTCTGCCCGCACGCGAGGTGGACATAGGAGAGGGCGCAGAGCAGGTCACGCTCCGGCCCGGAGATCAGCAGGATATCGCCGGACTTGGAAACGTCCGGGGCCGAGGTGCGGACCTCCTGCACTCGATCCGATTCGATCATGGCTAGCCCTTGATCAAGCTGTTCTGATTTTGCCGGAGCAGAAGGAACCGCCGCAGTTCTTGCTGCAGGATCGCCAAGCATTCGCCGGCCGTCTTGTCGTCTGGCGTTGATTCCAGCGTTTGCGTTAAGCGCTCCAGAAGAGCACCATGCCTGTCTGCGCGCAGCACGTCCGGATGACGCAGGCGTGGAATGACGAAGGAGAGCAGGCCATGTGACAGATTGTGGCCATAAAGTGAGGCAAGTACTGCGCGGGGGTCGATTTCATTTGCGCCAGCAGCCCTCTCGAAGAGAGTGACGCGCGAGATTGCATCGATCGGGCCGACCTCGAGCGCGGCTTCGCTCGCAGGATCAATTGTCAGATCCTGAGCGGATGCGTCTCGCCACGACGCCTGTTTCGTGGCGCCATCTGCATGAGCGCCCGCGACTTCGATGTGGTCGGCTTTCGGGGTGATCGGGCCGTTGACCGGTGCATGCTCCCCCGCGTCATACCCCTGCGACGAGGGGCCGGACCCTACAGGGTGCTGGGGCAGTCTGGCCATCGGCTTCTCCTTTCTTCCTGCAGGGCGGAAACGTTAATAGGGAAGTGCAGCGAAGCGGCCGTTCCGACTGAGCAGCACTCGTCCATCCTCGATTCGATCGACGGTCCATCCATTGCTCAGCAGCGCTCCCACGAAATACTTCTGGCCGCCGATAAGAAGATAACGTTCGCTTCCGCGCCAAACCGCTTGGACCGAGATTGAGGGCGGCGCCTTTTCGTCCTTGACGGTGACCGCGTTCACAAGGGCAGGAGTTCCGTTGGTTTGATGATCAAACCATTGCTGGATTTCCTGCCATTTTGCGCCAAGGGCTGGCGTTACGGTTCCTTCTGCGGTCACAACGCCGTGCCCCGAACCGACCTTGATATTAAGAAGGCCCCCTCGTTCAACCTCCTGCCGCAGCAATTCGGCAGTTGCATCAGCGGCCTTCGCATCCAGACGATTGATGGCTGGTTTGGCGGCAATGTCGGCCACAGACGATGCGTCTGTGCTCGGCGTCACTGCGCTATCGTCAGGGGCGAATATGGGCGAGACGGCGCCGATCGCCATGGAGCTGAGCAAGACGAGGCTGAGCACCACGATCCAGATAAAAGAGCGGTTGCTTGAGCCACCTTGCTGCAAATCTTGCGTCGACCAGCGAATGGACATGGCGCCGACATGAACGACGGCAGGAAGAGGAACACTAACGCGCTCGCCTGGGGGCATATTCTCGCGGCCGTCCAGTCTGATATTGGCTGCAAGGGCCTCGATCTCGATCGAATTGGTATGCGGGGTGATGCGAAGGTGGCGCGGTTCGAGCCCTTGTTCAAAGAAGATCAGATCGGCATCGAGGCCGCTGCCGATGAGGCTGGCCCCAATAGCGGCTTTGCCCCTAAGCCCGGCATAGAGCCCCGATAAGACCTCAAACTCGAGAGAAATCGATTCGCTCACGGATCATCTCCTGAATAACGAGACAAGCCGTACGGCAGTTCGCCGTACGGCTCTTGCAGAGTTCGTCATTCACTGCGCGGACACGGTAGCGACTCGGTGAGCCAACCGTCTTGCAGATTTACTGGACGCGTTCGTCGGCGACCTTCTTCTCGGAAGAGAGCTCGGTCGTAATTCTGCGCATTGCCACGGCCTGGGCCTGAACTTTTTGGCTAACACGCTCGAACTCAGCCATCTGGTTCTGGAAACCGGCATCCTGGGTAGCAGGAGCGGCACCGTTACCGCCAACACTATTAACCGCCATGTCTATTTACCTTTCTTTGTCGTGTGTCGTTAGTTGTGGCCTGCTACGTCGGGCGGGCCGATGATACGATGGCAGGAATAGAAAGAAAGACGTGCTCGCCCCCCAGACTGCTCAGGCTCAGCTCTGCGTTCTTGCCGAGACCATCGGTCTTGGGCTGTACGTTCGTTTCAGCGTTCTTGTTGTCGGCAGTTTTGTCGGAGTGACTATCTTCGGACTCCAACTTGTGGATCACCTTTTCAAAGGTGTGATCAATGGCCCCGCCCACGGCGGAACCAATCGCAGCTCCGGCAGGTCCGCCCAACCATCCGCCGGCAGCGCTTCCGATCATTTCTCCAATCATCGGCTTCTCCTATGCTCGTCTTGTTACGCTCAATAGACGACTCCTCGCCTACAGTTCAGCGGCCTCATGCTAGGAGCGCTACCTTTCGAGAAGCTGACGAGTCTCCCGTTCCAGAACATTGGGGTGGCCCTTTGCAGAAGCTCATCACCTGCTGACAGCTTGCAAGCTTCATTTGCCTCCCTGGCCGCGCGTATGATCAGCCTGACGCCGAGCCGATATCGGCGCGGCGAACGTGCCTGCGCGTCAGGCGCAATTCGTTGGTCTGGTGAAGCTTGCAGCGAAGCTCTGACGGGTGTGCGTGGTCCGGCGATCAGGCCCGGTCGCTAGGCCTACGGCCGGGTTGTTGCGTTTGTCGGTGAGCGTTGCTGCGGAGACTGATGGTGTGATCGCCGGCACTTAGAGATTGCATCGATAGCGCGCGACGGGGAGCGGCGGGGGGGGGGGGGCTTTTCTGGTGGTACAGACCGGATAGATACCCGACAGTTTAGACCGGCATGATTGCCGACAGGTTTCTAGGAGCTTGTCTGGATAGTCGCTGTTCAAATCTGGTCGGGTCTGATTCAACATTGGGCGATGAGCAAGTATTTTCGGCCTTGGAACATCGATCAGACGCTGCTTCTGCCGCCGAATGTGCAGGACTTCGTGCCGAAAGGCCATGTCTCGCGGTTTATGGTTGATCTGGTGCGGGAGAGCCTCGATCTCAGGGAGATCATGGGCAGCTATGTGAGCGGGCTTGGGCAGCCGCCGTTTGATCCGCGGATGATGGTGGCGCTGCTGCTGCATAGCTATGCGAGTGGGCTGTATTCGTCGCGTCGGATTGCCAAGGCCTGCCGGGAGCGGAACGATTTTGTGATGATCGTGGCGCTGGATGCGCCGGATTTTCGGACGATCAGCGACTTTCGCAAGCGACATTTGAAGGCGCTCGGCGCGCTATTCGTGCAGGTTCTGAAGTTGTGCGAGACGGCCGGGCTGGTCAAGCTCGGTCATGTCGCGCTGGATGGTACGAAGATCAAGGCGAACGCGTCGAAACACAAGGCGATGAGTTATGAGCGCATGAAGAAGCGCGAGGCGGAATTGAAGGCCGAGGTCGCTCGCATGCTGGCGGCCGCCGAGGCGGCGGATGCCTCGGAGGATGAGACTTTCGGCAACAGCGACGAACTGCCGGACTGGACCGTCGACAAGCAGAAACGGCTGGCGAAGATCCAGCAAGCGATGGCGGCGCTGGAAGCGGACGCCAAACTGGCGGCGGAGGAAGAGCGCCGCATCGAGGCCGAAAAGGAACAGCAGCGCCAGGCCGAAGGCCGCAAGAAGCCGGGCAAACCGGCGGCGCTGCCATCGGAGGAACCCAATCCCAAGGCGCAACGCAACTTCACCGATCCGGAAAGCCGCATCATGAAGTCGAAGGATGGCTTCGTTCAGGCCTATAATGCCCAGGCGGCCGTCGATGCACATGCCCAGATCATTGTCGCGCAAGAACTGACCCAGCACGGCAGCGATCAGGGCCAGTTGGTGCCCCTGATCGAGGCCATCGAGAGCAATCTTGGCCGCAAGCCGCGGCAGGCCTCAGCGGATTCCGGCTACTGCAGCGAAGCCAATCTCGAAGCGCTCGACACACGCAGCATCGATGGCTATGTCGCGCCCGGACGCGCCAAGCACCCGACAGTAGCGAACGGAAAAGTCGGCGGCCCGCTGACACAGGCCATGCGAAAGAAGATCGACGATGGCGGCTTCGAAACACCCTACCGATTGCGAAAGCAAGTGGTGGAGCCGGTGTTCGGGCAGATCAAACAGGCAAGAGGCTTCCGCCAGTTCCTGTTGCGGGGCATCGAGAAAGTGCGCGCCGAGTGGACAATGATCTGCACCGTCCATAACCTCCTCAAGCTGTTCAACCTCGCAAACGCAGCCTGAGCCTGCTACTCTACAACAAATGCCCGTCACGAAAACATATCTGGACGGGCTCCTAGCCCGTCTTATTCGTCAGAGTGCGCCTGAGAGGCTGGCGAGCGTGGTGTAAAGCGCTGATGCGGCGTAGGATTCGGTTGCAAAGCCAACCCCATCACCTCAACCGCGAACGCCAGGCCCGCCATGACCGATGATACGATTCTGCCCTTCTCGTTTCCAGCCGTTCACGCCAAGAAAGTCACAGCTGCCTTCGATGGCGGTCGGCTGACCTCGAACGGGGGCGTGATGCTTCTGGCGATGGCCGAGCGGCGTCTCGGCTTGGCCGACAATTTGGCCCGGGTGTTCCCGGATCGGCGCGATCCGACGCGGGTCGTGCACAGCCTTGTCGATATGTTCCGCGCGCGCATGTTCGCGATCTGCTGCGGCTACGAGGACGCCGACGACCTCGATCATCTGCGGTCCGATCCCGCATTCAAGCTGGCCTGCGGACGGCTGCCGGACACGGGTCGCGATCTGTGTTCCCAACCGACGCTGTCGCGGCTGGAGAATGCTCCGCGCCTGCGCGACGTGATCCGACTGACCTACACTTTGGTCGACGCATGGATGGATAGCTACCCGCGCGAGCCGGCATCCGTCACGCTCGACATCGATGATACCTGCGATGTCGTCCACGGCCATCAGCAGCTCTCGCTGTTCAACGCTCATTATGACGAACGCTGCTTCCTGCCGATCCACGTCTACGACACGGAGAAGAGCCGGCCCGTGGCGGTCGTGCTGCGGCCCGGCAAGACGCCGGGCGGCGTCGAGGTGCGTGCCCACCTGCGCCGCCTGATCCGGCATATCCGGACGCGGTGGCACAACACGCGAATTACGTTCCGTGGCGACGGGCACTATGCCCGGCCGGAGGCAATGGCGTGGTGCGAGACCAACGGCATCGACTACATCTTCGGTCTGTCCGGCACCAAGCCGCTCGCCAGAAAACTCGACGAGGCCGCCGACGACATCCGCACGCGACGCGCCATCGAGAACCTGCCGGTTCTGCGTGGCTATACCGAGACGCGCCACAAGGCAAAGTCCTGGGATCGCGAACGGCGTACCGTCGCCCGTATTGAGGCGACGATGCTCGGCCTCGACATCCGTTTCGTCGTCACCAGCCTCGATGTCGGCTCGGCCGAGTGGATCTACGACAGCCTGTATTGCGCGCGCGGCCAAGCCGAGAATCTGATCAAGCTGCATAAGACACAGCTCGCCTCCGATCGCACCAGCTGCCGTTCGGCGCTCGCCAATCAAGTCCGCCTCGTTCTCCACACCGCCGCTTATTGGCTGATGCTGACCGTGCGCGACGCGATTCCCAAAGCCCGGGAATTGGCCACAGCCGAGTTCGCGACGCTGCGTCTTCGTCTCTTGAAACTCGCTGCCCGTGTGGTCGAGACCACGAGCCGCATTCGCCTTGCGTTTGCCGCGGCATGTCCCGAAGCCGACCTGATCCGCGGCTTGCCAGGCGCGCTGCTGCCTCTCGGTCCTTGACCGGCGGGGCGTCCGCCCCCCGTTCGCCCAACCTACACCTCAAGCGCGTTGCAAAGTACGGGTCGGTCAGGCGGTGAAAAGCCGAAGGCAATCCCGCGCGCCTCGTCAGAGCAGATGTGCGGCCACATCAATCGGACTAAAAAAAGCACTCTCACGAATAGGACGGGCTAGAAGCATCGGCGGGAGGGCCCGACGATGCCGTTCAGAGAGACCAGTCGGATGGAAGAGCGTATCCGGATGCTTATGGAGTACGAGAGCGGGAACTGGAGCGTGTCGGAGTTGTGCCGCCGTCACGGTATCTGCCGCGACACGTTTTACGCATGGCGCCAGCGGAAGCAGAGCGGCGATCCGGAGTGGTTCAGGGACCGTTCGCACGCGCCGCAGCAATGCCGACAAACGACCGATGCGGCGATTGCAGAGAAGGTGATCGCGGCTCGGCAGCGCTTTCCCTATCTGGGACCGCGCAAGCTGCTCGCCCTGCTTGACCGCCAGGCGCCGGAGATCGATTGGCCGGCGGCGTCGACGATTGGGAGCATTCTCAAGCGCGCGGGGCTGATCTCGCCGGTGAAGCGCCGCCGCCGTCCGCTCGACCAGCGGCGTCCCTGCACGCCGGTGCAGGAGCCGAACGACGAGTGGAGCGTGGACTTCAAGGGTTGGTTCCGCACCCGCGACCAGTGCCGGATTGATCCGTTGACGGTGGCTGACAGCCACAGTCGCTTCCTGATCGAACTGCAGATCGTCGCACCGACGACCGAGGGCGTCCGCCCCCGCTTCGAGAGGGCTTTCCGCGAGCATGGCCTGCCGCGGGCAATCCGCTGCGACAATGGTTCGCCGTTCGGCTCGCGCGGCGCCGGCGGTCTCACCACATTGTCGGTCTGGTGGCTGAAGCTCGGCATTACGCCGCACTTCATCCGTCCGGCCTCGCCGCAGGAGAACGGTCGCCATGAGCGCATGCATCGCACCTTGAAGGCGCAAACATCGAGCCCACCGGCAGATAATGCGTCCGAGCAACAGGCCCGCTTTGACGCCTTCCGAGAGCATTACAATAAGGAACGTCCTCACGAAGCGCTGGGCCAACGGCCGCCGGAGGACGCCTATCGAGCATCTCAACGCACCATGCCGGATCGCGAGCAAGACCCCTGGTATGACGCCGATCACCAGGCCCGCCGTGTTCGCGGCAATGGGGAGATTAAATGGAAAGGCAAGTTCGTCTTTATCGGTCAGGCGCTGGTGAACGAACTTGTCGGCATCGCCGAACTCGATACCGGTGACCACGTCGTCCGCTTCTGCGACCTCGACGTCGGTCTCATCGACCGCCGCGGCCTGTTCACCCGGTTCGCTCCGCCTCGTGAGGGGCTGCGCGAACCGGGCGAACAGACCGCTTAACCCAAACTGTCGGGGATCATGCCGGTCCAAAATGTCGGGAATCATGCCGGTTGAACAGGTCCGACGGAGCGACTGGCGGCTTCGCGGTGAGGCCTCGTCGCTTATTGAGGCCTCGCAAGGAACAGGACCTATCAGCGTAGCTGACATCGGACAGTCGATCGTCGGGTGCGAGACTACATGTTACCGGTGATCGGCGAGCGTGGATATTCCCTAAAGGTGGTCTGTCGTGGAAGGCAGCTGCGAGCAATCACGCGATCCTCAGCCCGTGTCTGCTGACGAGGGCTGTGATGTTCAGTCGATGGTTTGTTGTCGTCAGCTTTTCGACAGGTACTGCTGGTACAGTCTTGGGACTTGGATGCGTGCGACATGCTCGTGCCAAGCCGACGAGAGAAGGGAGGGATCTCATCAGGGTTGCCGACGCCGGCAGCGAGAAGCATCCATTCGCTCGCCATCGGGCCAGGGGTGCGTTCTAAAATGGTTCCTAGTTGATTGAGCACAACGCTCGCAATTTTACCGCTTTCTTCGATGCAACAGGAGTGAACTAAATGGCGTATCTTCCCGTGGCCGGTCTCCCCGTGGTCGGCGCACTCGATTCGACGGTGAATGGAGTGGGGTCTGACGGGGTGGTTGCCAGCCCCGCTTTCGGCGCGCTGTTGGGGCAGTATGCCTCGACGGGTGCCTACCAGTACCTGCCGGCAGGTACTGCCGTCGTTGTCGCTCCGGTGGTCGTCACTCCAGTCGTGGTTGCTCCCATGTACATGATGGCGCCACCTCCTCCTTCCATGCTGTTGAGCCAGCAAAGTTCGGGTTTGGAGTCTTCCGTCGATCCGGTATGGACGCATGAGGTCAAGGATGGTAAGGCCACGATCAACCTCGGCGACAAATATACGATCACGGCCAATGAGAAGGATGGCACCTGGACCGTTCGCAACAACCAGACCGGCCATGTCACGAAGATCCATGGCGATCCCCATGTTGACGCGGACGGGGATGGCAGGGATGACTTCGACTTCAAGAAAGATATGACCTTCCAGCTCGACGATGGGACCAAGATTGCCGTCAATAATGTCGACTACGGTAATGGTGAGGCCATCTCCTCAAAGTTGACCATTACGAACGGTCACAACGCGATGGTTGTGGAGGGGCTCGGCGACGACAAGGATGGCAAAAACAATCTGAGGGTGACCCAGTCCAATGCTGGCATGACTCTTGATGAGCTGACACCCGATGGTGCCCAGGTGATCCATGAGAGTGGCCAAGGCTGGGTCGATGGCGCCGGCGGCGTGGTGAATCAGGCGAGTATCGATGCCGGCGAACAGGGTCGCGCGCCGGGCAACTACCAGTCTGCAAGCGCAACGCCTGCCACTGCAACACCCGTGTTCTTCGTTCCTCCTCCACCGCCGCCTCTTGCGATGGTTCCGCTTGCCGTCGCGCCGGCGCCGTCATCTCAGCCAGCGCCAGTGTGGTCGCACGAGGTCAAGGACGGCAAGGCGACGATCAACCTTGGTGATAAGTATACGATCACAGCCGATGAGAAGGACGGCACCTGGACCGTTAGGAACAACCAGACCGGCCATGTCTCGAGGATCCACGGCGATCCTCATGTCGATGCTAATGGCGACGGCAAGGACGATTTCGACTTCAAGAAAGGTATGACCTTCCAGCTCGACGACGGCACGAAGATCACGGTGGACACGGTCGATTATGGCAAGGGAAAAACCATCTCCTCGAAGCTCACCATCACCAACGGCGACAATGCCATGGTTGTGGAGGGGCTCGGCGACGACAAGGATGGGAAGAACAATCTGAAGGTCACGCAGTCTAATGCTGGGCGGACGCTTGATCAGCTGACGTCCGATGGAGCTCAGACAATCCATGAGACAAATCAGGGGTGGGTTGACAACTCCGGACGCAAGGTGACGCAGTCGGTGATCAACCACAATGAGAACCCGGATGCGCCGCCGGATTTCAAGACGATGATGCGCGAGAGCATGTTCCGGCGCATTTTCCGTCACGATGCACAGCCGGCATGAGGCCCGATCCCGGGGCGTGTCGGAAACTCGTGGAAGCGGGCGCTAGCGCCCGCCTTTCATTTTCGCCAAACGGCCGCGAGAATGGCAGCTTGGCGATCTATCGATTCAGGATCGACGGTAACAGCCAGATTGTCTCGGCAATCGCAGCCTTCGCCCCGACAAACGGGCGGAGGGCCTCCAGGCCCGGCTACCCGGCCAGAATTGCTGCGGCGCGTTCCCGCCCGTTGTCGGCGATGGAGGCGTTGCACAGGAACGGTGCTCTCAGGTTTGTCTGCATGCCGACGCAAGCGTCGCAGTGAAAATCCCGTCAAGATCGCAGATTGGATTGAGGGCTGCCTCGACGGCGCGATCTACCCTCGGCTCAAAAGCACAAGCCCTGTCTCGCGTTGAGCTCTGCCTGTCTTTAGCCTCCGAAGCCGGGCGTGAACCCCAGCGCCCCCGAACATCCATCAGCTTCTCAGGAAGCCGGAGGCGCCGTGGGCTATGAGCATCGCCATTCCCGTCAAAGTCTGCTGCTAGGGACGTTAAAAGGAAATCGCAGCAGCCCGCTGCCAAAAAGATCCAGGTGCATTCGGATTCGCGGACCCGCTCGCAGCTCGGATCTGAGATCATTGAATGCGCATCTAACTGGTGGCATGTGCCAAGTCTCACTTGGCACGTCTTCGATTCGATCACCACGCGGGCTGTATCTCTATGTGGCGCCGAGCATCGGCTCACCCATCATCAAGCTCGCTCATGGCCTCATCCATATCCGACTGGGAATCGCTTATGACTTGCGTGGCGACGGAAACGAGAGCCTTTTCGAATGCTCGGCGCAGTAGCGCTGCACGCGTGTCATCGCCGCCGCTCTCGGCGGTATCGGAGGGGGCGCCAACCTGCGGCGCTGTTGCATTAATATCGGCTGCGTTCATGTCGTAACACCCGGATAGCGGCGTCGCCGCGAGATGACCTATCCGCTTCATGCTAGCAGGGGCAGCTTGCGAAAAGCTGACTAAGATCGAGCCCCCTTGGCGGCTTCATCCATGACCACGCAAGTGAGGACAACCGCTGTGCCGGCAAGGTCATTACTGCGATCGGAGCTCTGGTAAATCATGGCGCCAAAACACTTGGCCACGTCAGCAAGCGCGACGGCGACTGTTGCGCGTTGAAGGCTCAGTGGTACCACAAGCATTTGTGGAGCTATCGTGCTCGATCTGGCGCGCGCGGCAAGCCACCGAGATCGCACGATCATGGCAGGGACGCACCTCACGCCAGTTCCACAAGAAGAGCAACACCTTGCTGGCGCAGCTCGATCGCATTCTCGACCGCTTTGAATTGCAAGCCAAACGTTGCGCGTCATGAGATTATCCCTCGCCAGCATCGCCCAGAACCTTCGCCGAACGGATTCCTATCCAACGCGGGCTCGCATAGGCACCCGTCATCGCGACGGAGCATCGAAATCAAAATGCTGCCACTCTTTTCACGGAATGGGCCGAAGCAGGGGGGGGCATTTGCTCGAACAGAGCGTTGCGGGCCCGGACCCGGAGCGGACGTGGCGTCCTGCGTCTCGACTCCCCTGGCACAAGCCTTGACGAATCTCGACGCGCGGCGTCTGTATGTAGATCTGCCACGGTCTTCCATTCTGCATCTAGTAGGATGGAAGCTAAGAGGGAACCCGGTGCGCCGGTAACGGCTATTCCGGGGCTGCCCCCGCAACTGTAAGCGGCGAGCGGTTGTCATAATGGTCACTGGCCGCGACAGCACCGGGAAGGCCGACAGCCGCAGCGACCCGCGAGCCAGGAGACCTGCCGCGACAGAATAGAACGTCCTCGGGCGGGGTGCCCCGTGCGTCGCTTGCAGCCTGGGACGTTTGACCCGTCTCCTCGCAAGTCGTGCGCGTGGCTTCACCCCCTAACATCGCGGGGTTGCCGATGTCGCCGTCTTACGATTTCAATCAGCATGGTCATCTAATTGAGTGGCCGAGTGTGCGGCCGTGGCCGGCGCGGCCAAAGTCTGCCGCGCCTCAGCGGTGTGTTGTGCCGCCGCCGTCATCGGCTCCGCTGCCGCGGCCTCTCGCGCCATTGCCAAAGCCGTCCGATCTCACGCTCGATCGATCGCGCGACGGCCTGCTGACCGCGTTCGGCAAGCTAACGCTGACCGATCGCTATCTGCTCGTCGGCGAAAGCATCCAGGACATGTTCGCGCGGGTGTCCTGTGCCTTCGCGGACGATGTTGCGCACGCCCAACGTCTCTATGACGCGATGTCTCGGCTGTGGTTCATGCCAGCCACGCCGGTGCTGTCCAATGGCGGCACCACGCGCGGCCTGCCAATCTCGTGCTTCCTTAACTCGGTGTCGGACTCGCTCGAAGGAATCGTTGGCACCTGGGACGAAAACGTGTGGCTTGCCTCCAACGGGGGCGGTATCGGCACGTACTGGGGCAATGTTCGCTCGATCGGAGAGAAGGTGAAGGGCGGCGTCAGCTCAGGCGTCATCCCGTTCATCCACGTCATGGACGGCCTGACGCTGGCGATCAGCCAGGGCTCGTTGCGGCGCGGCTCGGCGGCGGTCTATCTCGATATCCAGCATCCCGAGATCGAGGAGTTTCTCGAGATCCGCAAGGCGTCCGGCGACTTCAACCGCAAGAGCCTCAACCTGCATCACGGCATCAACCTCACCGACGAGTTCATGCGTGCCGTGGGCGCCGGCACCGCGTTCGCTCTGCGCAGCCCGAAGACGAACGAGGTCGTCCGCGAGATCGACGCGCGACAGCTATGGCAACGCATTCTTGAGAACCGGTTGCAGACAGGCGAGCCTTATCTCTTGTTCATCGACACCGTGAATCGCGCGCTTCCCAAGCACCAGCGCGAGCTCGGTCTCAAGGTCTCGACCTCCAACCTGTGCAGCGAGATTACGCTCCCGACCGGCATCGACCATCGCGGCGAGGAGCGCACCGCGGTGTGCTGTCTGTCATCGCTCAACCTCGAGACCTGGGACCAATGGAATGAGGAACCCGGCTTCATCGAGGACGTCATGCGCTTCCTTGACAACGTGCTCACCCACTTCATCACGACGGCGCCGGAGGGTATGAAGCGGGCCCGCTACGCCGCCCTGCGCGAGCGCTCCGTCGGACTTGGCGTGATGGGCTTCCACTCGTTCCTCCAGGCGAATGGCATTCCAATGGAGAGTGGCTTGGCGAAATCATTCAATCTAAAGATGTTTCGGAAGATCCGGGGTGATGCCGACGCGGCATCCGTCGCCCTTGCTCGCGAGCGTGGCCCGTGCCCGGATGCCCTGGAACGTGGCGTGATGGAGCGCTTCAGCCAGAAGATCGCGATCGCGCCGACTGCTTCGATCAGCATCATCTGCGGCGGCACCAGCGCATGCATCGAGCCGATCCCGGCCAACATCTACACCCACAAGACGTTGTCTGGTGCCATCTCGGTACGTAATCCTCATCTGACCAGGGTACTGATCGCCAAGGGCGCCGACACCCCGGTGACCTGGCAGTCGATCATTGCGCAGGAGGGTTCGGTCGCCCATCTCGACATTCTGTCGGAACACGAGAAAGCGGTGTTTCGCACCGCCTTCGAGGTCGACCAGCGCTGGATCGTCGAGCTTGCAGGCGACCGGGCCGCATTCATCTGCCAGAGCCAGTCAATCAACCTCTATCTGCCGGCCGAGGTCGATAAGTGGGACCTCCACATGCTGCACTGGACGGCGTGGAAGCGTGGGGTGAAGAGCCTTTATTACTGCCGTTCAAAATCGATCTCGCGCGCGGCGTTCGCCGGCAAGATCGTCGACGATGACGAGGCCGCGCCGCGGCAGCCGCCTGCGCAGCGCGCCGATTATGAGGAGTGCCTCGCATGTCAATGATCGATCTCTCGTCTGTCGATCCGCGCACGCTGATCGGCAAGGGGCGCGTTGGTCTCCTTGACTCGACGGGCAGCTATGACGTTGATCGCTACGCTTGGGCCTACGAGTTCTGGAAGCGTCAGCAGCAGACGCATTGGATGGCCGAGGAGGTGCCGCTCGGCAACGACCTCAAGGACTGGGCGTCGGACCGCGTCACCGCCAGCGAGCGCGCGCTGCTCACCCAGATCTTTCGCTTCTTTACTCAGTCGGACATCGAGGTCGGTGACAATTATCTCAAGCGATACATCCCGATTTTCCAGCCGCTCACCGTCCAGATGATGATGGCGGCCTTCACGAACATGGAGACGGTCCACATCGACGCCTATGCGCTGCTGCTCAAGACGCTCGGCATGCCCAAGACCGAGTTCGAGGCATTTCGCAGCTATGCGCAAATGCGCGCCAAGGCGGACTACATGCACGAGTTCGGCGTTGACACCGTGGCCGATGTCGCGCGCACCCTGGCTATGTTCGGCGCCTTTACCGAAGGCATGGCGTTGTTCGCGAGCTTCGCTATGCTGCTCAATTTTCCGCGCCACAACAAGATGAACGGCATGGGACAGATCGTAAGCTGGTCGGTGCGCGACGAGAGTCTCCACTGCGAGGGCGTCATCAAGCTGTTTCACGAATGGCACCGCGAGACCGGCGCCGTGACGCGCTCGGTCCGTGACGACATCGTCGATGTCGCCAGAACGATGGTAAAGCTGGAGGAGAACTTCGTCGATCTCGCCTTTGGCCTGGGCAAGATCGAGGGCATGCGTCCTGAGCAGATCCACGCCTACGTCCGTTATGTCGCCGACTGGCGACTGACCCAACTCCGGATTGCCCCGGTTTTCGGCTTCTTCAAGGCCGAGGAGGATGGGTTCACGCAGCTCAAGCCGCATCCGCTGCCTTGGCTCGTCGAGATTCTCAATGGGGTCGAGCACGCCAATTTCTTCGAGCAGCGCGCCACGGAGTACTCCAAGGCGGCGAGCCGAGGCAGCTGGGACGGCGAGGACGGGGTGTGGGCGGCTTTCGGCCGTATGTAGGCAACCGGAACAGCATGCGTCCGTTCATACATCTTGGAGGTTCGCGGAAGTCCTCTGCTGCGGCTTCCGGCGGCACAGCGGACTCAAGCGGCATCATCCACGCCGCTCGAAAATCATAACGGGGGAACACCCGCCCACGGGGCTGATGTACCAAAGTGAAGTCTGATCTTGTGCTGAGTTGCTTCGGTGCGGCAGACTTCGAAAAGGCGATCACAATCGTTGCAATTTGCAGGACCAAGCGCGGGCATTGGTCGGCGATCTTTGAGGCGCGCTCGCCTTGCGGGAAAGTCGGCGTGACCTCATCGATGCGGACCAATGGAACCGGTTTATGCACACCTGCACAAAAGGGCGGCGAAAGCCTGAGTGGAAGCCGCCAGTCTGTTCAGGGCGACCGTGCATGCGATGACGGCGCTTGATGATCAGGGTCATCGACGCGGCCGTCTCCATACAGCAAACGGCCGGGAGGCGAGTAGAGTGAGGAGGCCAGTTGGTGATCGCTCCTCTTCAGCCGTACAGCTAGACAATTTCGATCAGGTTTCCGCATATCGAGTGGACCCCTTGAAAGGAACTTGGCCGGCGGAGTATCCGCCAGCCAAGAGCGATCGTCATCACGTGCTCCTGCTGTTGGCGGAGACAATCTATCAACCTTCGCACATGGCCCTTGTCGCTGCTAAAGCTATGGGCACTAGCCGGCGGGCGGATCTTGCCCCGCGTCTGCCGGCCTGTCTTCGTCCACATCTGCGGGCCAAAGGCTCGGGTCCAGTGCTGGCGTGAGGCGAATGAAGCCCTCGTCTCTCCATTCGGCCGTGTGAGGTACGCCGAAAAGGGTAAAGACTTTGGTCGGGTGGTCTTGGGTCGGCAGTACCCCGCTGCGCTCCAGCATGTCGATCTGAGCGCTTGTGGCTGTTTGGCCCATGAAAACCCAGTAGTCCTTGGCGAGACGTCCGTCCCGCATACGGAACTCGGAAAGTTCTGGCGGTACAACTTCGGAAGGCCCAGCCTGAGATGGTCCGGCGTGCGAGGGATTTTTATCCATATCCTGCCATAGCAAATCTTGGTCGAAATCAGGATGCGCCTCGATCGCCTGAGCGATCGTCTGCTGCGAGAGGTGATGCGGGGACCGTTCTGGTGCTGGATCTGCACCGAGCGCAGCCGGCGCATGCGAATCATCCTCCCAACCCAAGCCTGGCGAATAGGGTTGCGCTATATCCAGGTACGGCGAAAAAGGGTGCCGAGCATCCAAGTACGGCGAATAGGGATGGCCTGCGTCCAGATATGGCGAATAGGGCTCCCCCGGCAGCGCGGGCGAGGCGGTACGATGTGGCGCAGCACCACCCTGAGCGCCGTTGAGCTGCTGCTCAAAGCCGGTAGCGTCCGTGGGCGGTAGCGGTGAATTGGTGTCCGGGCTCGTGTTCGATGGTCCGATTTCGTTGAAATCCATCCTGTCACTCCCGCATGATGGAGCAGCTCGAGCAATGCGAAGGCTCCTGCCCTGCGAGACCGAAGCAGCTGTTTCGGAGGTTCGCGTTGATCTTCAAGCCCTCCTGGATGCACACGTCTGGCGCGGTCGATGCGAGGCACCGCCATCCAGACAGGCTCATCCTGGGTGAGGCAGCTTTCGAAAAGCTGACGATCAGATGGATTTAAGCGAATGCAGTTCGGATCCTCGGCTCGAGCTCTCTCGTATTGTTAAGTCACTTCTGGCCTGCAGCTTCGCGCACGATGCCGTCCTGATGCTGCGCTTCTGAGGAATAGTGGCTTTCAGGTCGTCCGTCGCGAATGACCGTGCTCGAGGAGCCACGAAACAACATCAAAACCGACCCCAGTGGCGGCTTTTCAGCAGCGGTTGGATTCCGCCGCGCCTGCGCCTCCGCCACAAGGCCCTTGAGCGTTTGGTCCACGAGCGCGATGAAGCGCGGCGGGCCCGAAGCCAGGACGAGGCCATCTCCTGGAGCCGGCTTCACGATATAGCGCTCATCGGAGATGTTGAGCACATCGAGCGCGGTCCTGAACGCATCGAAGCTGATCGGATTCAACACAATGAGACGGCTTTGCGCCTCTTGAGCCGCGGATATGTAAAGCACGAGACCGTCGTAATACCATTGAAGATTGTACAGATTGGTCAAGCGCTCGAGGAACTCTCGCGGTGGCAGGTCCGGCATTCGCCCACGAATCCGGCCCTTTACCTCGGCGCTGACATTGACCCTGATATTGTGATTGTTGCCGAACTCCTGCAGCGCGGCGGAAAGGTCCTGATCCAGAACCGTGTAGCTGTAAGGAGCCGACGGCAGTGAGAGGGATGCGCCGAGCGCGCTTACCGTTCCCAGATAGACAAAAACTCCGACATGGAGAACTCTCCTCAAAATGTAGACCGTTGTGGATCGGATGAGCATTCCCGAAGGCCTTCCGCCTGAAAACAAACCTGGAATTTCATTCCAACGTGAAGGCCAAACGTGATCTTTAGATGACGTAACCAGCGGCATCTTCGTCAGGTTTTCGTCAGCTCGCCAATCTACGCTCATGATCCGTTCGTCGTTCAACAATGCCTGATCTCATCACACGAGCACAATGACTCCTTATATGATGGTAGGCGCAACGCCGATCTCTCCCCATTCAGCTGACTGTGTTTCCAGTGCCTGCTCGCCGGCAGTCACTGGCGAGCAGGCTCACTTTGAGCAGTCCCTTGCGCAAGCGTCTTCCAATGAGGTCGCCGCCTCGTCAGTCTCAGCTAGAGCGGCAGTCGCTCCGCCGGTATCGGAGGTTCAGCGAGCGAGCGCGCTCGCAAGTCCGCCGGGCGATCGCGTCCTTCATGCGCTTTCCACCATGTACCGGAGCCATGCCGTTTCTCCCGCGGTCAGCGGCGCGCCTGCTCCGAATGGCGTGCAAGGGGGGCCGGCTGCGCAGCTGCTCGTGCAGGTGGATGATGTTGGCACACATGCGGCGGTTAAGCCGATAGGTTCGGATTTCGATTCGATGATGGTTGGTCTGCGTGATGTCTACAGAGACGTCGTTCAGGTTTCACTTGTCTCCAAGAGCACCAGCGCCGTCAGTTCGTCGCTGAACAAGCTGCTATCGGCCGGCTGAGCGAGGATGATGACTGACGTGGTCCAGAGGCGTGGCGGTGGCGGCCATCGATCGTGGCGGCGGCTTCGCATTTGTCTTGCCCTGCCGCTCCTTCTTGCTTTGATTGGCTGCAAGACTGATCTCTATACCAAGATTCAGGAGCGTGAGGCTAATGAGATGCTCGCGCTTCTTCTTGGCAAGGGTGTCGATGCGGTCCGTGTTGTCGCCAAGGATGGAACCAGCGCAATCCAGGTCGAGGAAAAGCAGCTTGCGTATTCGATTGACTTGCTGAATGTCGAGGGGCTGCCTCGCCAATCCTTTAAGAATCTTGGCGAGGTGTTCAAGGGGTCAGGACTGGTTGCCTCGCCGATCGAGGAGCGCGCTCGTTACATCTATGCGCTAAGCGAAGAATTATCCCGCACGATCAGCAATATCGATGGCGTCCTTTCAGCGCGTGTTCATGTCGTTCTGCCGAAGAACGATCTGTTGCGGCAGGATGCGACCCCATCCTCGGCGTCGGTCTTCATTCGACATGGCTCTAACGCGAAGCTCTCGGTGCTCTTACCGCAGATCAAGATGCTGGTCGCCAACAGCATCGAGGGGCTCTCCTACGACAAGGTGGCGGTCGTCTTTGTGCCGGTTGAGCGGGCGCCGCTTGAGTCGTCACGGGCAGTCAGTTCCCCTCAACCAGCAAAATTTGCTTCAACGCCGTTGCTTGCCTTCGGGGTGGGCGGTGCCGGCGCCGCATTCGGCATCGCCGCTTACGTGTTGTTGGGCGCGCGTATTCGTCAATTCGGACAATCGTCGCGCAAACTGACCATGTTTGGCGGAGGTTCGAATGTGCCGGCCGTCCAGGCTGCTGACGAGAAGACCACTTCTGATGCGACGTAGTCAGGACGCTTATGTCGGCATCGATGTCATTCACCGAATCCAATCGTTCGTCCGTGTTGGCTTCCGATCGGCTGCGCGAGCTTGTTGCCTCCATCCATCCGAGCCGCTTTGCTGCGCGCCTTGATCCGTTGCTGTCGCCTCCCACGTTGCTACGGTTGCAGCAGAGTTCCAGACTGCAGCCAAAACTGGCCGGGCTGCTGCTTGGCGGCGAAGTCGATGTGAGCGGAGCCAACTGGAACGAAGACCTGCTGCTCGGGCATGATCCGCGTCGAGTTGCCCTGCTCGCAGGTAGTATCTGGCATGCGCGCTCGGTCCTGAAGCTGGTTTCAAGGCACGATCTATCAATTTTGGTCGAACTGATCGGTGCCGAAGTGCATGCTTTTGGGATCCGGCATTTATCAAGCGCGGTCGCAACGACGCCCATTGCCGACCCGGAGCAACTATCGCGACAGATTGAACATGATGGGCTCGTCTGTCTCGGCACCTGGCTCGACGAGGCTCCAGCGCTTGAGCGTACCCGCGTGCTTCTACGCTTGCCCGTTGGGACCGCCGCGGACAATCCGGCGGCCGACTACCGTGGTGCCGCAGGCCCGCTGCTTTCCTTGGTCATGGCCCATTTGAGGACGGAGGTTGCCAGGGGATGACCGCCGATGTCCCAGCATTGCCGGTGGCGCCGCGGATTCGCCCGCTCGGGCCCCTGATACGGGCAGCCGAACTCAAGGTCTGGCACGATGCCGTGCAGGCGCTCGCCGCTGCCGAGCGACATCTGCAGCGCGTTCGTAGCTGGGGACGCAAAGCTTATGAGCTGGAACGGATGCGCGGCCATGCCGAGGGCAAAAAGACGGGAGCGGAGGAAATGACACGGCTGATCGCGCAGGCTGTTTGTGAACTGGCGCAGCGAAAGGCCGCTCTGGATCAGGAATTGCCGCAGTTGGTCATTGAGATCGTGAGCAATTTGCTGGGTGCCTTTGAGCCGAGCGAGATGCTGGTGCGGGCCGTTCGTCACGCCATCGAGCAGAAGTATAAGAACACGGAAGTTTGCCTTCACGTATCGCCCCTGAAAGCCGATCTGCTGGCCAGTGAGTTCGCGGCCTACGATGGACTTGACGACCGACCTAAGGTCAGGATTCAGCCGGATCCTGCGCTGACGGCGGACCAGTGCGTTTTGTGGAGCGAGTTTGGCAATGTCGACCTTGGACTTGCCGCGCAGGTCCGCGCGCTTCGTCTTGGCCTTGGTTTGTCCTCGCAGGAGGGCGAGCCGTGACCATGCAACGACCAGCCCATGAGGCTGCGGCAGGGGAGGGGAATGTTCACGCCGCGCTCTCGTCCTTAAGATCTTCCGCAAAGCATATTGACACCCGCGCCGTTCGTGGTCGGGTCACGCGGGCAATAGGGACGCTGCTCCACGCCGTTCTGCCGGAGGCCCGTGTTGGGGAACTGTGCCTCCTGCAAGATCCTCGCAGCGGATGGTCACTAGAGGCCGAGGTGATCGGTCTATTGCCGGACGGGGTGTTACTCACCCCGATCGGCGACATGGTCGGATTGTCCAACCGTGCGGAAGTGGTCACGACCGGGCGAATGCAGGAAGTGCCAGTCGGTCCCAATTTGCTCGGCCGCGTGATCGACAGCTTCGGCCGTCCACTCGATGGCGGGGGCCCGATAAAGACTGGCGAAGTTCGCCCGCTGCGCGGCAGGGCGCCCAACCCCATGAAGCGACGCGGCATCGAACAGCCTTTTCCGCTTGGCGTTCGCGTCCTCGACGGGCTTCTGACATGTGGAGAAGGCCAGCGGATCGGAATCTATGGTGACGCTGGTTGCGGCAAGTCGACGCTGATGTCGCAGATCGTCAAAGGCGCGGCCGCCGATGTCACCATCGTCGCGCTGATCGGCGAACGTGGCCGGGAGGTGCGTGAATTCATCGAGCGCCATCTTTGCGAGGCCATGCACCGTTCGGTCGTCGTCGTTGAAACCTCCGACAGTTCGGCCATGGAGCGGGCGCAATGCGCCCATATGGCAACCGCGCTGGCCGAATATTTTCGTGATCAAGGATTGCGCGTCGTTCTGATGATGGATTCATTGACGCGCTTTAGCCGCGCCATGCGTGAAATCGGCCTTGCCGCAGGAGAGCCTCCGACCCGACGCGGATTTCCGCCCTCGGTTTTCGCGCTGTTGCCAGGCCTATTGGAGCGTGCTGGCATGGGCGAGCACGGCTCAATCACGGCTTTCTATACCGTGCTCGTCGAAGGTGACGGCACGGGCGATCCCATCGCCGAAGAATCGCGCGGCATACTTGACGGCCATATCATTCTCTCACGCGCGCTTGCCTCGCGAGAGCAGTTTCCGGCCATCGACGTGTTGTCGAGCCGAAGCCGCGTCATGGACGCAATCGTGTCTGTGCCGCATCGCAAGTCGGCATCCTTCTTCCGTGATCTGCTCTCGCGGTACGCCGAGGCGGAGTTTTTGATCAAGGTCGGCGAATACAAGCAAGGCTCCGATCCGTTGACGGACCGGGCGATCGCCTCGATTGATGAGTTGCGGGCATTTTTGCGCCAGGGTCAGGACCAGGCATGCAGTTTTGAGGAGACGGTGGCATGGATGTCACGTCTGACCGCCTGAATGGCGTTCATGCGTCTAAACTGCGGCTCGTCAAGGACATGAGGGAGCGAAGCGCCTTTCGTGAACTGTCCAACATGGAAACCAGGCGCCACATCGCGGTTGAAGCCGTCGAACAGGCTTCCAAGCATCTTGCAAATGCCGAACGACGCCGCGCAAGGGTTGAAGCCGAGCTTTATCGGGAAATGTTGTCGGCCGATGCGATATCGGTCGCCGACCTCGAGCGGCGCCACCATCTCATCATTGGGCGGCTCACAGAGGAGATCGCAGCGACGCAACGGGCGTTTGATGAGGCACGTTCCGCTCAAGACCAGGCCGAGGCTGCCGTTCTTGAGGCGCGGACCCTCTGGGCCAAACGTTCAACGGCGAGCCAAAAATGGCAAGAGATCGAGCGCGACGTTCAGCGCATGACCGACGCGCATTGCGAAGCTGCGGCCGAAATTGAAGCCGATGATGAGGTCGTGCTTCGGTACCGGAGGGGATCAGATCGCCAAGTGGGAGGCGAGTCGACCTGATGGCCACTTCTCCAACGCCAGGACGCCCTGATGTGGAAGGGAGGGTTGCGTCGCGATCGTCGGGGGAACCCGCACCGTTCAGACCAGCGCTGATCCTCTCTCATGCTGTGGTCTCATGGCTCAATGAAATCGCAGCTTTCCGCGTCGCTCTGCAAAGCCATCTAGGAGATAAACCGCTGTCGCTGGATCATAACCGGCTGGTCTGGCAGGCCGAGCCGGCTGCGGCATCGATGCTTGACTGCGTCTTTGACGCCGGCGGCGAAACGGTCGTCTTGTCCTTGCCCGGTTCGCTTGTGGAAGCGTTGATTGCGAACGTGCAGAGTGGTTTGACCTTACCTTCCGAGCCAAGTCGTTCGCTGATCCTTGAACTCGCGCTTGAACAATTGCTCGCTCCACTGGAGAGATTGATCCAACGGCCGTTGCAGCTTATCCGCACCCATAAAGCAGTGATGTCGGGTCCATATATTGAATTCGACGTCGCCTATGGTCCGCTTACAGCGAAGGCTCGCCTGCTTCTATTCCCGTCTCTCGACGGTCCCGTTCCGCCTGCGTTCAGCGCCCTCGGCGAACTGCTTGGCCGATTGCCGCGACAGCGGCCCAAGCTTCGTCCTGAGCTGCCTGTCATCGTTGCAGGCCAGATTGGCTCGCTCCGCGTCACGATTGGGCTTGTTCGTCAAGCACAGCAAGGTGACGCGCTGCTGCCGGACGCAATTCCCCTCGCTTGCGGCCAGATCATCCTTGCCGCTGACCAATTATGGGCTCCTGCCGAGATTGCCCGCGACAGGCTGGTCCTGCGGGGGCCATTCCGCTTGCAATCCCACCCCCTGAAGAGTGGACATATGACGACACAACCAGAAGCGCAGCAGCTTCCTTCTGAAGCCGACATCGACAGCCTCGAGATCACACTTGTATTTGAATGCGGCCGCTGGCCCCTGCCGCTGGGAACCTTGCGAACTATCAACGAAGGTCATGTGTTCGAACTTGGCCGGCCGCTTGATGGTCCGGTCGATATCCTTGCCAACGGCCAACGCATTGGACGCGGCGACCTCGTGCGGATTGGCGAGAAACTTGCCGTCAGGTTACGCGGCAGGTTGGCGGTCAATGACTGAGATTCAACCCAGCATCCTCGCGCTTCTGGCGGTGACGGTCGGCCTCGGCCTGCTCGCGTTCGCCGTCGTCACAACCACCGCCTTCATAAAGGTCTCCGTTGTTCTCTTCCTGGTTCGCAATGCGCTCGGGACCCAATCGATACCGCCGAACATTGTCCTGTACGGCGCGGCACTGATTCTGACCGTCTTCATCAGCGCTCCGGTCTTTGAGCAGACCTACAACCGCTTGACTGATCCCCAACTTCGCTACCAAACCTTCGATGACTGGGTGACCGCCGCCAAGGAAGGACAGGAGCCGCTGCGCGCCCATCTGAAGAAATTCACCAATGAAGAGCAGCGCCGGTTTTTCTTGTCCTCGACTGAACATGTCTGGTCGGAAGAGATGCGCGGCAGCGCTACGGCCGATGATTTTGTGATTCTGGTCCCGTCTTTCCTGATCTCCGAACTCAAGCGTGGTTTCGAGATCGGGTTTCTTCTCTATCTTCCCTTTATTACCATCGACCTGATCGTCACGACGATTTTGATGGCCATGGGCATGTCGATGGTGTCCCCGACGGTGATATCTGTTCCCTTCAAGCTCTTTCTGTTCGTCACCATCGATGGCTGGTCACGTCTCATGCACGGGCTGGTATTGAGCTACACAACGCCGGGAGGCGGACAATGAATGAAGCCGGTATCCTAACGCATCTGAGCGAATCGCTCGTCCTGTTCATGATTTGGGTTCTGCCACCGCTCCTCGCAGCCTTGGTCTCCGGATTGATCATCGGCCTCATCCAGGCGGCGACGCAGCTCCAGGATCAAACCTTGCCCCTGACGGTGAAGCTTCTGGTCGTCGTCGCCGTCCTCGCTGGGTTTTCTCCGGTGCTCAGTGCTCCCCTCATCGAGCAGGCCGAGCGCATCTTCAGCGAGTTTCCCGCACTCACCGGCAGATACTAGCAGAGCCTGGATGGCTGGACTGTCCCCCACAGATGCGCAAGCTCTGGTCCAGGGCGCGATCGAACTTGTCGCCGCAACGGGTCTTGGTGCGGCCCGTGCCTTGGGAATCATGCTGGTGCTTCCCGTCTTTACGAGGCCACGTATCAGCGGCTTGGTTCGAGGAAGCCTGACGATTGCGATCGGACTGCCGTGTCTGGCGCAGATCAAGCTCGGCCTGCAGGCGCTGGATCCAAACACGCGTCTGGTCAGCGTCACCATGCTCGGTCTGAAAGAGGTGTTCGTCGGCCTTCTGCTCGGAATCCTGCTCAGTATCCCATTATGGAGTATCCAGGCGGTCGGCGACATCATCGATACTCAACGGGGAATTTCGAGCCAGGTGGCGGCGGAGGATCCCGCAACGCACAGCCAAGCGTCGGGAACCGGGCTTTTTCTCGGTATCACGGCGGTCACGATTTTCGTTCTGGTGGGCGGCCTGCAGACCATGGTGAGAAGCCTTTATGGCAGCTACCTGATCTGGCCCGTGTATCAGTTTCTGCCCGCGGTGACGGCGCAAGGGGCAATGCAATGTCTGAGCCTACTCGATCACATCATGCTGACGACGCTTCTGGTCGCCGGGCCGGTGCTGGCCCTGCTGCTGCTGATCGATGTATCGGTCATGATGCTGGGGCGCTTTGCATCGCAGCTCAAGTTGAACGATCTCTCTCCGACGATCAAGAATGTCGCCTTCGGTCTCATCATGGTCAGCTACACCGTCTATCTTCTTGAATACGCGGGAACTGAGATCCTCACGTCGGACAACGTGCTGGAATATCTGAAGAAGCTCTTGAAATGAGCGGCTCGAGCGAGGAGAAAAAGCTACCTCCAACTCCCAAGAAGCTGCGCGATGCGCGCAAGAAGGGGCAGAGCGCGCGCAGCTCCGATTTGGTGAGCGGTGTCAGCGCGTGCGCCGGTTTCGGCTGTCTGTGGTGGAGAGCCGGGCCGATCGAAGACAAGTGGCACGAAACGGTCCGGCTGATCGACAAAGTGCAGGAGCAGCCGTTCACGAGCGCGGTCCCGCAAGCGCTCAGTGGCTTGCTGGAGCTTTCGCTGGCAGCCGTCGCGCCATTGCTCGCCTGTGCCGTGGCAGCGGCCCTGTTGGCGAATATCCTGGCCAATGGCGGCTTTATGTTTGCCTCGGAGCCGCTCAAGCCGAAGCTGGAGAAATTGGATCCCGTCAAGGGCCTGAAGCGGATCGCATCGAAACGTTCGTTGATCGAACTTGGCAAGACGCTGGTCAAGGTGGTGGTCCTCGGGACGAGTTTGTTCCTCACCGTGATGGCAAGTTGGAAGACGCTGGTGTACCTGCCGGTCTGCGGCATGGGCTGTCTTGGCTTCGTCTTCACCGAGGTCAAACTGCTAACCGGAATTGCCGCTGCGGCTTTTCTGGTCGGCGGATTGGCCGACCTTCTGATCCAGCGCTGGTTGTTTCTGCAGGACATGCGCATGACGGAAACAGAGGCCAAGCGCGAGAACAAGGAACAGCAAGGCAATCCGCAGATAAAGCGTGAGCACCGCCGTCTGCGGCAGGAGGCGGCGAACGAGGCTCCGCTCGGCGTCCATCGCGCCACTTTGATATTGAGGGGAGCGGCAACCTTGATTGGGTTGCGCTATGTTCGCGGCGAAACCGGCGTGCCGATCCTGGTCTGCCGTGGCGAAGGCGACGCTGCGTCACAGCTGCTTCATGAGGCGCGCGCGCTCCGCCTCCGTATTGTAGATGACGACATCCTGGCGCGCCAGCTCCTCGGCAAAGCAAGGCTGGGCAACCCGGTTCCTTCAGAGCATTTCGAGCCGGTCGCAAAAGCGCTTTACGCTGCCGGACTGGTCTAGATCGTTTTGACCGAGGGGCTGCGATTGCGAAAGGCCGTCATCGAGGCGGCTGTATGTCCCTCGTTCCGCCCGCTGGGGCTTCCGGCGCTGCCCTGTTGGCTCCATCGTCGCTATTGCTCTTGTTGCGCGCGGTAAATGTCCCGTAGTTCGCAACGGGACCGGCGGCACGATCGCCATTGCTTGGCATAACCGATCGATTGTCCAGCAAATCGAGCGGATCGTTGACCATGGCTGCCAGATTGCTTCTGGTCGAGCAGCCGAGCGTCGGGTCAAACGAATTATCGTCAACTGCAGGCCCGACGATGGAGAGCGACGGACAGACAGGAGGATGGGCTTGATAGGTGATCGCCTCGATCCTCACCCCGAAACGGGCAGGCAGATCGAGCGGGGAGGCCGACAGGCGGATGTTGTAAGGGGCAACGCCCATGGCACGGGCCTCGTGCGCCACCTGGGCGATGAGACGGGGCGAGCCGGTGACCTCGATATGAAGTGCATCCCGCCGGCCGCCACTCGCAGTTGCAATGAAACTGTGCAGCCGGTGCCTTTCGGAGCCGCGAAGGCTCTGCAGGACCAACACGCTGTTCTTCTGCTCCACCTCAATCGCTTGTTGAGCCGATCCAGAATGGGTCGAAGCATTGTTTGCGCATCCGCCTAATGCTGCCGCAACAGCGATCAAATGGCACAAATGTCGTAAGGTCATTTGACGATCCTCACTCGATGATAAAGCCGGCACTGCCAGTCAACCCTGGTGCGCTCGTGCGGGGCCCATCGCGATCTCGGGACGGCCGTGCCAGCGTGTTCGTCAGAACGCGGCCCACATCTGAGGGCGGCGCGATGCGATCGTTCGGCGCACTCATCCGAGTCGGGTTCGATCCCGGCCGAACGATGTAGGGTGTGACGACAATGACGAGCTCGGTTTCGCGCTTTTGAAACGATGAGGAGCGAAAAAAGCGCGCCAAGAATCGGCACGTCGCCGAGCCAAGGAAACTCGCCGATGTCAGTGTTGAAGTTGCGCCGGATGAGCCCCCCGATTGCAAAGCTCTGACCGCTGGCGAGCTCGACAACGGTGCTGGCACGCCGCGTCGAGAGGGCGGGGACGGCCATGCCGTTGATTTTGACTTCACCTTCTGTCGACAATTCACTGACTTCGGGCTTCACGCGCACGTTGATCTGGTTGTTACTGAGGACCGTGGGGACAAACTCCAGGCTCACGCCGAACTGGCGGAATTGGACCGAAACCTGCCGGTTATCCTGCATGACCGGAATGGGAAATTCGCCGCCGGCCAGGAAGCTCGCAGCTTCCCCGGACATCGCCGTCAAGTTGGGCTCAGCCAGGATTGAAGCGAGGTGCTCGCTGGCGAGCGCGTCGAGAACAGCGCTCAGGTTGATACTGCCGGCGCTAAATCCGATACCGACCGTGCCGCCGCCGCCCGCAGCGCCGGAACCTGCACTTTTTCCGGTGACAATGAAGGCGCCATTTTGGCCCGAGGCGGAGAGGTTGATATTGAGATCCTTGACGGCGCTGCGGGAGACTTCCGCCACGCGGACGCTGAGATTCACCTGCAAAGAGCCGGCGACCTGGATCTTGTTAACGACCAGCGCACCCGCACCGAGAAACTGCTCGGTCACCTTCTTGGCGGTCTCGACGACGTCTGCATTGGGTGCGGTCCCGCCAAGGATCGCTCCGCGCGGGGTATAGCTGACCAGAATCGGATAGTCGCCGACCTCGGCTCTCAGCGTGGCACGCAGATCCTCAATCGGCTGCGTGACCACAACACGCATCTCGGCGAGGGCCTCGCCGGCGTCGTTCAAGGCAAACAGGCTGGTCCGCCCAGGCTTTTTACCAAACACGAAGATCGTCGTGTTTGAGGGGGCCTGGTAATCGGCGATCGCCGGATCTGCAACAAAGATGCTGGCCGCAGGAGCGGTCAGATGAACTGTCTTGCCCTGTGAGGAGGACAGGTTGAGGGTGCCGGTCGCGCTGCCAGGCGCAGCTCGCGGCGGTTCTCCTTTGCCGTCCCGCTTTGTCTGAGCCGCGGCAGCAAATGGAAATAGCACTGCGAGCGCGCAGAGGGCGTAGCAGAGAAGCGGCAGAGCGGCAAAGAGCGGCGCCGTGGAAACCATCGGCGACTTGTCAGCGCCGGCAGCATTGTTAATGACCTTCAAGGGATTGTGCTTTCAAGTTCGATCGATTAGGCGGCCGATGCCGCACTAACGAGCTCAAGGGTGTAACCAACGCCGCGCGCGGTCTTGATTCTTAAGGTTGCACCCGCCTGGCTCAAATGCGCGCGCAAGCGATAGATCCCAACTTCCAGCGCGTTGGTGGAGACCTCGTCGTCGAAGGCATACAGGCTATCCTCCAGTGACGACCGAGGCACGGTGCGGCCGGCGCGGCTCAGCAGATGCTCAAGAATGCACACTTCCCGGCGCGCAATCCTCAGTACTCGGCCGCTGACGGAGACTTGTCTTCCGATCGGGTCGAAATGCAGGTTGCCGAATGTCACGACCGGCGCCGTCATCTGCGTTGACCGTCGCAGTATAGCGCGCATGCGAGCGATGAGTTCGTCGATTGAGACGGGCTTGGCCAGGAAATCATCCGCACCCGCATTAAAGATCGCGATCCGCCGGGCGAGATCGTTCAAGTTGCTCATCATCATCGTAGGCATTGAACATCCGTCGCGCCGCAATTGCTTCAGCCAGTTCAAGCCGTCTCCATCCGGTAAAGCCGATTCGAGCAAGAGAATGTGGTAGCTGGCGCAATCCAGCGCTGCCGCCGCTTCATCCAGGGTGCGTGTCACGTCAACCGCGAACCCGCAACCGAGGAGCGCTTCCTTCACAGCGCGGGCAAAGTCCGCATGATGATCAACCAAGAGAATTCGCATTTCATCGCCTCTCGTTCATCCACGCCGAGACCTGCGCGCGTTACGGGTGACCAAGAGCGTCGACCAAACTCACAGAGGCGCACTTTGAAAAAGCCCGAGAGCGACGAAGCAGATCGTGGTGGCGCGCGAGCAAGTCGAGCCATTCACTTGTCACCGAACACAAAAAAGCGGTGGTCTGCCGTGGACTGGGAAGATCTCCGAAATCATTCACGAGGCCCAAAGCAGAAGCAGCAGACGGATGCCTAGGTGCGCTGATCGCGGCCAGGCGTGCACGCGCTGGGCCGCCTCGTTCGATATCGTTAGCGCCAGACGGCGCGATCGATACCCAAGCGCAGGAGACAGCTGGATCTGAACCGTCTAGCAAAATCGACATTTGGAAACTCCGCCACCTTGCTCTAGTCCCGCGGTCGGCACTGCTATGCTTGCGCCTATGGCGTCGCCAGGTCATGACAAAGCACGCTTTTCCGCTTGAAGAAGTTTACGCCCCGCAACTGACCGATGCTTCAGAAGCCGCGACGCGTAACGATGCGATCGATGCGCCTACCCGCTAGCGACAGAGCCGTTCGGTAGCCGGTGATAGACATGCAGGACGCCAGCGATCCCGACTTTCAATCGCGTCCGATGTCCCGGACGCGGCATACCCTCGACAGCAGTGCACGAGGCCGAAAAGGCGCGGCACGCCGCAATGAGGCATCATCGGATTGAAGTCGTTACGCCAGCTGCCTCTCATCGCTTGGGATGAACGACGGCCGAATGACCGATGCTCGACCTTAAAGTTCCTTTGTGTCGGCACGGAGCGAGATAAGCGGGGGCCGCATTCTACGCGCCTGCTACAGTCTGCTCCGGCTAAGGCAGTGCTGATTCGTCCGTCCTGCAGATAGGCGGCGTTGAAAAGTCGCCTTCGAAAGGAGTGGTCGACCCGCGTGACGGGGCGGAGTGGGGCTGCATTAAGCTTTAAAGATGTTCGCAATTCTTGCTACCTATCAGGAAGTGTTCGCCCGAGTGGGGTTCTTTGTGGTGAGGCTGTCGGAAATCCTACAATCTCACGTACGGTGCGATTCAAGTGTCTTTAACGGTTGGTTAGCGGAGTGCCGTCAAATGTGCGGGCGCCCTGGAGCGGCGTCGACACAGACGCGGCCATCGACATGCGAATCATGGTCGCTCTCACCTTCTTCGACGTCGTATGCATTACCTTATGACGTCCAGCGTGAGCCGTAGCCGATGGCAGCGTGTTATGAGGCAGTCGTTCTTACTACGCGTCACCGCTGTCCACAGCGTCTGACCGGGCGGCTGGCTGATCGCCTCAGACGTGGCGATCAGCCAGACAAACTATGGCTAGTCGTGGGATGCTTGGACCTGCCGCGTCATTTACATCCTGGATGCAAACGCGCGATTGCCCAAGTCGAGTTGACCGGCAGGGGACTGAGAAAGATTGTCACACTACATTGTAGAATGCGGCCTCCCAAGATTGCTCCGCCGACTATGGGGTCTTCGCGCAAGATCGGCAAAATCGATTGTTTCGATGGAACGCATTCAGGAGACGAATGGGCTCTGCCGCGATGCACCGCATGCCGCGGTTGATGCCGCTTTACTGCGCTTGGTGGTGCGATCGGTCTGACCGTCCTCTGATCGAACGCGCTTCCAGAATCAGGCTGAGACGGCCGTGAACAGAAGCCGAGCTTTCAGCGCTTCACGTCACCGGGCTCGATGACGAATGTGACCGCTAGCCATCGGATCGATGCCGGGATGCCAGAAGCGCTTGGGGCGCCGTGCCAAGAACGCGTGAAAGAACCATTCGGGCGGCTCCAGATGCCTGACCCGTTCGCAGGACCCGTTTGAAGGCCGCATGCGGAGGCTGCTCGATACGTTGTTTGTAAAGCCTGCGCTCATGGCACATCCTCCGTTTCTTCCCTGGGGGACGTGCCTAGCGTTTCAGCACGAGGGCACTTACCGACAAAGGGCGCGCAGGAGGCCGTCTAATCATTGCCATCGCGCTTGTACGGATTTGGGTCGCCGGCGGTCCGGTAGTCGTCGAGATTGCCGCCCAGAAAAAGGCGCTCGGTCTCTCGGGTTGGCGTTCTGCCCAGCGCGCACATGAGGTCCACATCCGCATCGATGTTGTGCTGATCCTCAACATTCATTCCGAGCCCAATGCTGCTCAGCACGTCGTCGGGCGTCCAGACCGCGGACCTCGGTACGGCGTAGGTGTGCAGCGCGTTCGTACTTTGGGCGATCGCTCGTGCCCAGTGATCGCGCGAATCGACCAGTTTGGATGGATCCTCAACCAGCGACACGAAGGGGGATGCTGTTCGACCGCGCATATGCCATCCGGCTTGGCGCGCCCGGTCCATGGGATATCGCTCCAGAGGATCTCCCATGGAAGAATGATCCCGCGCCGTGTTGCGCACATGCGATATTGCGCTCGTGTTGTCTTCCACGCGCGGCCTGCAATCGCTGTCCTGGTTCTGGAAGCGCCGCAGCGTGACATATGACGATCCTACCACGTCATCGAAAACGCGCTCCCGATCGACACCGCCGTCGAAAGCGGCGGTCGATGGCGACCACCGTGCCGATTGCTGCACAGCCAATTCGATCTCATTTCTGAGCGCATCAAGGGGGGCGCCTGTCAGCGTTGCGGCAAGCTGAGCGCGCGCGCCCACAAATGATGCGGCTGGATAGCGAACGGTTTGCCGGGCCTCGTTTGGCCCAGTCGAGGACGTGGAAGTTGCGGAATTTGTTGCGGTAGGAACTGAATCCGACGTTGGGTGAGTCGGATGCAGGTCATCCAGCTGCTGCTCGAAGCTTGCTTGATCAGCGGACGGTTCTGCCGTTGAGCTGGTCTGTGCGTTCGACTCATCGAGCTGCCGGGGCACCCGGTGCGGCTGCGGGAGGACGTCGTGAACGCAAACCGGAGTTTCTGCAGCATTCCGCGGATCAATATTCATTGGATGCCTTTCAAGTACTGCTCGTTCGTGTACATTTTCGTAGATGTAGCTTTCAGGAAGCTGACGGACGGGGAAATAAGCGATATCCGCTGAGGGTTGCCGGATGGATGAATTCAGTCCAGTAAGGCGAGCGGCCAGCCGAACGGAAGCCGCGCAAAGCGGTAGAGCAAAGTCGGCGCTGTTTTTCGCCGTCTGGCATTCTTGTTTGTTAAGGCCGACATCAGACGCCCTGACTGGGCAAGGCTTGTTCACGCCGCTGCGTTGGGCGCTTGTCGTCGTCCTCATTGTGGACGTATTGTTTAGGTGGCAGAGAGCCATGCAGGTATCACCGTAAACAACCTGGCAAGATGCGCCCTGGTCGAACTGTTGACCGGAAACCGCGCGCTTACACACATTTAAAAGCTCATCCGCTCAATCATGTCGACCTCCGTTGGAGGAGCTTTGCCGCTCGTGGTTTCCAAGTGGCCGCGTCTTTGATGAAGTCGGTCCGGCGATGTCGCCCGAGGAGAAGCGACTTCAGCAAACCTGACCTACGAGGTTGTGACGTCGGAATAGCCGCCACAACCACTTGCGCCTGTTTACGATAGGTTGTTTTTGTCGCAAAGCGCGACCGCACGTGATGCTCGAACTCGCCAAACGGCCTTGCGAGCACGAGATCCTGCAACGTTGCGCTTCTGCGATCTGTGGTTCTCACCGAGGAAAAACCTATGAAGTTTATTGGCAAAGGCCTGTCGATCCTATTGTCGATCCTATTGTCCTTGCTTTCGATCGCCTGCGTGAGCGCGATGGCCCGGGCCGATGAGCCCTCGCCGAAATACGTCGAGGTGCTGCCTTGCAGACGGGCAAGAATGTGAAGCTCATACTGGATATGAGCCGCTGTACCGCCGCCGAGGGTGGAAAGGCCGGGTCGGCGACGCAGGCCGGTTTGGTCATCAATGCCTTCAGGGTGACCACCCGGAACGGCATCAGCTTCGCCAATGCGCACCAAACCGTGGACAGCTCCGGGCATGCCGTGACCGAATGCATTCGTCATAGCCTCAGCCGCGAAGGTAAACTCACGGTGCAGGCCTCCAAGCTTGTCATCGGGACGACCGAACTCGTGAACCAGGGCGAGTTTGTCTGCGAACTGCCTGATGGCGCGAAGTTCATCTGGTGATCGAGGCGGCGACTGCGCCGCGGCGGGGAAGCGGCGTCGCTACCTTATTCTACGGAGGTTCTTCGTATCCTGACACGATAGTTTCGTGCCGACGGCCAGAATCAGTTCTGGCCGTCTTTTGCTCCCCTCTGGCCGAGTTGCACGAATTTGCGTCAGTTCGCCCAAGCCATCGTAACGGGGGGGCGCCGGTGTTCAGCAGACCTCAATAATTCGGGCGCGAAAGGCGACGCTTCGCTCCTGTCATTTCGTCGCTTACAACTCATAGCGTTGGCATTTGCTGGCCTGCTCCTCAAAAGGCGTGACCGGCACCGGTCATGCCTCCCGACGATTGCGGTTTGGCATATTCACATCTCCTGCAAAGCAGAAAGCCGTCCATTCCGTTCATGCGATCGATGATTTCGCGAAATATCGGTGTTTCGAAGAGATCCTCGTATTCGTCTCGCAGAAGATTGCCCAGGACATGATGCCGCTCAAAATCCATGCCGCACAGACTAATGTCGCAGTTCGGGAGGAGGACATTTCGATTTTGCCGTTCGCCAATGCAAGTTAGAGTGCCGACGAGAGGCCGTCGTGGTTTGATGATACTCGGATCAGTACGTCCTCGCCTGCTCGTCAGCGGCCGTAAGCGCGTTAACTGTTTGGCGGGAATGATGTCGGCGAGTTTGGGATGGACTTTGCCAAGAACGATGTATCGAATTGAGGGAATGTTCGCCTCGACCAGTCTCCGCATGACATTGAGATAGGTCTTTCCGACAAGGCGGCTGTTCATGTAAGTGCCGTCATCGAGGACGTGCACGACGAAGCTCTTGAACTGCAGCATTTGCAAGCGTCGAACGTCACTCCTATTCATTCCGACAAGGGTCGTGAAAATGCGGATGCCATGGCCGCGTGTGTAAGCATACTCAACCATCGTCGTGCATTCCGGATGGAGCCAAGGCTCCGAGTAACCCGCAAAGCCGATATCGATAACCGCTGGTACGCGTGCCAGACATCGCTTGAAATCCTGAAGACCAAGGTGCTTCGCTTGGGACACGGGTCGTTGGCGTTCTGCGAACTTATCCTGGGGACAATAGGAACATCGGACGATGCACCCTGCCGTCGTCGTAATCTGTAGTTCCCGGCGGCTGGGATTTAGGTCTTGTAACGCCATGAGGTGTGCTGTCATTCGTCTGATCCTTTCAGGTCCCGGCGCAAGGAATTGCAAGCAGCGCGGCGTTCCGCAGCGGGGCGACGCCACCAAACCGCAGCGTTCGCGCGGGCGGCAACCAACGCGGCCGGTCTGGAGGATATGCATGCGATGCAGCAGGCGATCGCGCATCGCGAACTCGATGCCGATCGTTCGCGAAAACGTCCTGCCCTGCCTAAATGGCAAGTTGCTCCTCAGGATGATGGACGCTCGCAGGCTAGTCGCCGTGTTGAAGTACAAATTGGCTTCTCTCGGCGGAACGGTAATTGATTTCGGCGGCGACGATCACTTTGGCAGTTGTCGCCCACGATCCTGCGGCCAACGAAGTAATGAATTGAGGGGGCGGTCCCGAGCAGCCGAAGATGGCGGGGTTAGCCGTTTTCAAAGAAGGATCACATTGCGTCCTGTTCGATAGCTCGAGCAGTAATGCGGCTGCCATGACGCGACGCCTGTCTACCGGTGATAGTTTCTCATCGATCCACTGGAACAGATTGATTTAGAGAGTCAATGCGATCCTGACTGCCGGAAATGGTAGGGGGTGGTTGCGTAAACTTTGCGATACCGTGTCGAACGACAACCCCCAACAAGACACTACGGCAGCTCGAAACCTTAAATCGCTATATGGATCCGTAAGCTCTCGAGCGAGCAAGATCTGCGGAGACGATCATGGAAACTCGATTGGCAGACGTTGGAGCCGACGATGCTTGCAATATCCCGCTGAGCAATCTGGACGTAAGCGAAGCAAAGCGTTTTCAAGATAATAGCATATGGAGCTGCTTCGAGCGGCTGCGAAGGGAAGATCCCGTTCATTACTGCCAAGACAGTCCTTATGGTCCCTATTGGTCCCTAACGAAATACCGAGATATCCTGGCGGTAGATACAAATCATAAGGTATTTTCGTCAGAGCGAGGAGTCACGATTATCGATGTGCCTGATGAGCACTGGACTCAGAGTTTCATCAAGATAGGTCCTCCCAAACATCGCGAGCAGCGCGATACAGTAAGTCCGATAGTTGCACCGGAAAATCTGACAAAACTCGAAGGCTTAATTCGCTGTCGGGTCAGGACGATTCTGGACGGCTTGCCGCGCAATGATGCGTTCAATTGGGTGGACATGGTCTCCATTGAGTTGACGACGCAGATGCTCGCCACACTATTCGACTTTCCATTTGAGGATCGGCGGCTCTTGACCTATTGGTCGGACGTAGGTGTTACAATTCCGAAAAAAGGTCATGCTGTCGATAGCTGGGACAAGCGAAGCAAAATCCTGTTCGAGTGCCTGGACTATTTTACCCGTCTTTGGAATGAGCGCATCAATGCCGAGCCTCGCCTCGACTTGATTTCCATGATGGCGCATTCTCCTGCGACGCGCCATATGGATCCGAGTGAGTTTCTCGGGAATCTGATTCTGCTGATCGTGGGAGGCAATGATACTACGCGCAATTCGATCACCGGGGGGCTCCTGTTCATGAACCGGTATCCCTCCGAGTTGCGAAAACTACGCGATAATCCCAAGCTGGTGTCGAGCGCCGTGTCCGAGATTATTCGATATCAGACACCCATCGCACATATGCGCCGGAACGCCGTGGTCGATACCATCGTGGGTGGGAAACGAATCAGGCAAGGTGACAAGGTCGTCATGTGGTACATCTCTGGTAACCGCGACGAAGAGGTCATCGAGAACGCGAGCAGCTTCGTGATCGACCGCAAGAACGTGCGGCAGCATCTTTCGTTCGGTTTCGGCATCCATCGTTGCGTTGGTCGACATCTTGCGGAACTGCAGTTGAGAATCCTGTGGGAGGAAATGTTGAATGCGGGGCTAGAGGTCAAGGTTGTCGGCGAGCCCGAGCGAATTGCGTCAAATTTTGTGCACGGTTATTCCGTGCTTCCCGTGCGGATCGCAGCTTAGGCCGTGATGCTCTGGATTGGGAGCTGACACCCGCATCACGGTTGCGTTCTTTTTGACCAGTCTTGCTGCTCCATTGGTACCTAATCGGCGTCGATCGGTACTAAGGAGCTGCTCATGGGCACGGAGCTCCGTGAGCGCTAGTGCCTGGCCAAGCCCTTTGCGGTGCCGGCGCCTTTAAGGAGCGTATGAGCTCAATATTGAAGATTGTAGCGGTGGGAGCGCTTTTGCTTGGAGAAGCGCTTTCGATAATCGCGGAGTTGATTGCCTCAAAGCAGTTTGGAAAGGCAGGCGGCGGGCATCTGACAGCGCTCCTGCCGATGTTCCTGCTGATATCCCTCGGCGGTATCCTGCTCGTCTGCGGATACGCACTAGGCTACATGCATCTGAAGAATATTTGGATAATCATCTCCATCTCGGTGGGAGCAAGTTTAGTGGTGGAACCGAGTCTCACGCTTCTGCTCTTTCGAGATGTGCCGACGGCTGGTTCGCTGATCGGGCTGGTGCTTGGCGCGCTTGGTACGCTCGCAGCGATATTCCTATGACCGTATTCTGAGAAGGCGAAAAATGGGCGGCAGTTCAGCATGAGTCAACTTTGAAAACGTTGCGCAAGATAGGTTTTGCTCAATTCGAACGCGAGAAAGAAAATATGTTTTGACGGACGTTCTGCATCTAGTTGGGACGGCATGATCGTTGGCTCCTCTCCTCTGCAGGCGCAGACTGGCGTGTCATTTCCAAAGAGCGGGGCTTATGCGGCAGCCAAAGGTCTCTCAATCGATATATCTCGGGTCGTTTTCCCTCACCACAACAATTCAGTCCGATCTGAGAGACTGTAAGCGGCAAAGAGACTGAAAGAGACCTCGTCTGGTGGAGTGGGTGGGTTACCCTTACGCTTCAGCACATTACCAACGGCTGGCCAAACAGCGAGATGAGACACTTATGCCATGGAATCACGCCGCCTGAACGGCCTCAGTTTGCCGCTTACCGCTGGACTTCGCTGCGCATAAAGACGATCGCCCACTGGACGCCGCCGTGTCGGCTATTGGCGCCTCCATATTTGCTCGCGCGGGTGGGCTCCGGATCGACTAAAAAAGCTGTTCCGCCGTTGCCGGGAGAGCCCGCAAGTGCGCTTGAGCAACAGCAGCCCGATCATGAAGTGCGTCGCGAAATCCGGCCAACATTCTCGCGATAAGCGGCACGACTCGCTGTCGATCCAATCCCATCGATCTGGCCGGCGAGCAGAACCAATTCGCGCTTTGCTGATCCGGTCCAGCTTGGCCCAGAACAGATCGCCTGATCCCATGGTTGGGTACATCTTCGGCGCATCCCTCCTCGGACATGGATAGGGAGACATGCTTCATCCCCGAAGGGCGTTCGGAAAGCGGAATTGCGAGGTTCTGAGGCTCAAAGCCTCAGAACTTCGCATTCTCAAAGCAGCCTGCAACAAGAATTGCCGCTCTAACTCGGTTGCTTAGCTCTGGCGACTATGTAACAGGCCTGAAGGCTGCAGGACGCTAGCCACGGGCTGGTTCAGTCATCGTCTGCAGTCTCACCCTTGCCGCGTAAGTCTGACGAACCCTCCTTCGATTAATTCGGCTTTGTGCAGCTTGCCGTCGAGCGCGATGGTTGTTGGGTGGTCAGGGGTAGGCATGTAACCCGCCTCGCGCAGCTTCTCGATCAGGGCCAGCGGGGCCCACTGCTCCGGCAGCGGGACGTTGCGACGGCAGGTCTCCCGGAAGAATGCTCCGAAATCTGGTACGCCCTGCGGCCCCTCGCCCATCCTCTGGTCCTCCGGGGGATTGTGGATGAGACGAGTGCCGCTGGTCGGGTCCTGCGTGGCCGTATAGCGGTGACCCCGGATCTCGTAGGACATCGTCGGCTGGTCCGCGTCCGGCAAAAGACCGTGGTGGGACAGTCTCTCGATCATTCGTTGCGGGGCGGGTTGAGAACCATGGGAAAATCTCTCGGGAACCGCCCATGAGACATCATATGTTTCCTCAGGGGCAGCCGATGAGGGCCCCGCCTCGTTCGTCCTTGCTTCATCCAGGAACTGACGAAGGTAATCTTCATCCTCTTGATTCCAGGCGTACTCCTCTGGGGACCTTGACGGCCCGGCACCGCCGATTCGGTTTAAGTCCATGCTGCTCTCCTTGTTGCCTTTGGGAACATGGTCTCTTGCAGGTCCGCCCAATGGATAGCTCAGCGTCAGCAGTTCCTTCGGCGAGAGACCAGATTGCTATGGTAGGAGAGTCGGCTGTCCAGAAGCTGACGAGCTGCCAGGAAAGCAGCTATGTCAACTCGCATGCTGTGGCCTGCCGCACCTAGGCACTGACGCTGATATCCGTCATATCGGGATGTAGGAGAGGCGGCGGCTCTGCCGCGTTCGGGAGGTTCTCCCTCGACTTCGCTTGTCTGGCCTCGAGCCGCTTCATATCATCGATGATGGCTTTGATCGTCCCGCCGGCTTTGATGGCAGGCAACAGCTTTCCAAAGTTCCACACTCGATGCGCGTGGGCGGAAGTTTATCCTATCGAAAGTTACCATCTCTGTTGAATGGTCAGAGGTGCGTCAGCGGTGAATAGCGATCGCAGCGCGAGAGGTTTCCGTGTACCCGCGGCGGAGAATGTTGTGGCCTTCCGCAGATAAAGGCGCCTGCATAGCTGCCGGTTCTTAAGGATTGCCGTCACGGCGGATGCCGGCGCGGGCTGCAAGCATATCGTTATGGCGGCCGCGGTCATGATGCGGCTGACTATCCCGCACCTGTCGATTTGGATTTCCTTGTGAATCCGAGAGAACGCTTTTCGTCAGCCAGGCGGCCCATCTAGTAGGCTGCACATTCTCACTGATCGGAGATGGAATATGACCGGCATTGGCCGACCAGACAAATCGCCCGTTGGGCCTACAGGAGCGGACAGCACGTGGAGATCGAGCGGTTCGCGCTCGCAGTACGATCTCGCCCCAGGGGAAGGTGGCCAATCGTTCGACTCCGTCGTCGAGCGTATGCGCCCCGGGCCTCAAGATAGAACGGCGCCGCTCGCCGGCCAACCGCGAACTTCGGGTGGCGCAGTCCCCATTTCCTCGAGTGGCGACGATGTCAATGCAGCAGAGCGAATGGATAGCCTGCTTAAGGAACTTGATGCTTGCCGCAATGCGGCTATGCAATGTCGGAACTCGTCTGAGGCGCAAAACTTGATCGATCAGCTCGTCAAGGCCGGCTCAACAGTCCTGGACTACTACGCAAGCTTGCCCGCGCATCTGGCGCGGAGCATGCTGTCTGACGATCAGGCCCGCCGGGTCCGCGACGAGGTGCTCGATGCGGCTGACCAATGCAACACACTGGCCACGCCGACAATCTACGCCTTGGAGCAGAACAGGAAGAATGCGGCAACCGTGCTTGGCCGGATGCGCCAATCCAACGCTCCGCCCGACCAGCTGAGCCGCGCGGCTTCAAGTGTAGCGAAGCACCATTTGGCCTGCACGGAGTGGTGGGGGAAGAAGGCATTGCGCTCGGAACGAATGCGGTCGGTCTGCGTGGCCACAGCGAACTTGCCAGGTACAGCAGCCGAGATGCGGCAGGCCGAAGAGGCCACGCTACGATTGCACACGGGCTGGGCACTGTATACGCAGTGCATGTATCTGCAATCGAAGATCGCCCTCGCGCAGGTGCTGATTGAGCCGCGGGCGAGCACGTTCGAACCAGCCGTCAAGCAGATCCTCATGGGTGAGGACGGGCGCGCGCGTTTGCTCGCAACCTTCATCGAGGATGTTTTTCCGGCATTCGTCTCGACAGTCGACGCTGTGCTAAACAGCCAAGGACGGGCGCTCGATGCGGAGCACTGCGCCGTTCTGGAAGGGGTCATGGAGCGGCTGTCGGAATTTGGTGGGACGTTGCATGACATCATTGTCGAGTTGAGCGGCGTCGGAACGGGTGCCGACCTCCCAATGGACCTCTTGAACCAGATCGTGGAGGGCGCGTGGGTCACGGCGGACGACGTCATGCGTCTCGTGGTGGTGCAACCGAAGATGCCGGCCATCATTGGACCACAGGCCGAACATGGGGCTGGGACGCCGGTCAATACGACCCGCAGGGCTGCAGTCACCGAAGGTAATGCAGCGCGCAGGAAGGGGAAGGGCAAGCGCACGCCGGCTCCTGGCGCGGGGAGCTCGGCGGCCGGGCTGCCGGAGCCTTTGGTCGCAGGGCCCGACGCCGGCACCCCGCCGACAGCCAGGGTTATCGTGCTCTCGGATCTGGGCACGAAGAAACTTGCGACTGCGGAGGAGGCACATGCGAGAGCGTCATCGTTAGCGACGGGGCACTTGGCGATATGGCAGGCCCCACCGTCGAAGGAGGCATTGGCGCGTCTGCTCGAGCGATTGGACGAACTTCTGCAGTTCGATCTGGCCGGTCAGCAAAGGGCCGCCTCGCAAGCGCGCCACATGAAACCCGAGGACGCCGACCACGTCGTGGACACTGTCGTCGAGCGCCTGCAGACGCAAGCCGCGGAGATTGAAGCCTGTCTAGCCTCGCTGGAGCAGCCCCGTCGACGCGGTGTATTCACGCCCGCGCAAGTGCGCGACGTGCACAGTAAAACAGTCCGGCTCAACGTAATGTTGTCCGATGTGCAGGGGCTTGCCAAGGCTTTGAAGGAACGAAAGGCCACGACCAGGATCGATTGCATGAAGACCTACGCCTTTCCGTCGCAGAGTTACCTTGAACACTTGCGGGCGGCCGGGGAGCTGGCGCATCCGGATCCGCCACGCGCGTTGAAGGGCGAGCCAGGGACGCTGTTTGAGATCAAACTGCAGCCCAATGCGCTTCGCAATGATACGATGCCAAGTCCAATGTGGGTGCACATCCATACGAAGCGGCCGGTATATGCGTGGCAGTTGGCAACGCTGGACGACAGCGACTTCGCCGCTTGCCACGTGAAGTCCAACGAACAGCGCGGCTACAATCGACTCTGGCAGAACGCCCGAGCCGCGACGGGTCATGAGAACGTCGTGATCCACCGCGGCAAGCTCACGCCTGCGTTCTGTAGGTCGTTGTTGAGCATAGCCTCGAGCGACTGCCCAACCTATGCGTTTGCCGAGGCGGAGCAGGGGCCAAAGCGGGCTACTCGATAGTTGGAGTGTATCGCAGCAGAGTGCCGTTCGTGGGTATCCGTCCGAGGGCGGCCGTCTTGCGAGTTTTTCCGATCTGTAGCTGACTGTCCTTATGGACGTACATAAGGACAGTGCGGTGCTGAGCCGCATGGATTTGGTGGAGACCGGTCGGCGGCGACGCTGGACGCGTGCGGAGAAGCTCAGAATCGTAGAGGAGAGCTTCTCGGGGCCACGACTGGTGTCGGCGACGGCTCGCCGGTATGGGATATCACGTCAGCTTCTGCTGAGCTGGCGCAAGGCTTGGACCTGTCATGATCCGGCCGAAGAGGATTCGATCGGCCCGACATTCGTCCCTGCGATAGTTGCGGCAAGTACGCCGCCAACGACGGAAGCTGTCGAGACAGGTCAGATCGAAATCGTGAGCCCTCAGGGGCTGCGCGTGGTCTTCGGCCCCGGTGCGGATATCGAGGCGGTCGTTCGAATTGCTCGGGGCCTGGCGCGCCGATGATCCCGATCCCGACGGGCGTGCGGGTGTGGCTGGCGACGGGCCATACCGACATGCGGTGCGGCTTTCCGAGCCTGGCTCTGCGCGTGCAGGAAGTGCTCAAGCGCGACGCCATGGGCGGCGGTCTTTTCTGCTTCCGGGGCAAACGCGGTGATCTATTGAAGGTCATTTGGCACGATGGCCAGGGCGCCTGCTTGTTCGTAAGCGCGCATTTTACTGCACAGGCTGCGCGCGCGGCTGGCCGCGGCGTCGCGTGGCGCCGGGGCCCAGCGGGATCATCGGAACGGCTTGATTGATCCTGAGCGTTTGACGGTCAGCCGCTGTCGTTGTCAGCTGGCAGGTTTTTTTGAGCGGTGCAATTGAACGGCAACAGATCTTCGATATCGGCGTCTGGCGCGCGTTGGGGCAATTCGGTGAGCGCGTGACGTAGCCATGCATAGGGATCGACGCCGCATGCCCGGCATGTCAGCACCAAACTGTAGATCACGGCGCTTGCCTTGGCGCCGGCAACGGTGTCGCTGAACAGCCAACTTTTTCGTCCGGTGCAAAACGGCCTGATGTCGCGCTCCAGAACATTGTTATCGATCGGGGCGAGACCGTCACTGGTGTAACGGGTCAGATAATCCCATTGGTTGCGTGCATAGGCGATCGCCTTGCCGGTCAAGCTTTCGGGTAGCACCTTCGGCGCCTGGTCGTCGAGCCAGGTCCGGAAGGCGGCCAATACCGGCAGGCTATGCTGCTGGCGCAGCCGCAAGGTGTATGCGGCGCGCGTTTCGCCGTCGGGCGGCGTCTGGCGCGCCACCCTCTCGACCTCGTACAACGCCTCGAAGAACTTGAGCGCCTGCAATGGCGGACCGCCAGGCTTTGTCCTGGCCTTGAGCGCATCGGTAAATTTCCTGCGCGCATGCGCCATACAGCCGAGATGGGTCGCGCCTGTCAGCGTGCGCCAGGCGTCATAGCCGTCGCTCATCAACAAGCCGCGATAGCCGGCCAGGAAGGCCTGAGGATGTTGCTGGCCGCGACCGGGCTGGTAATCGAACAGCACGACCGGCTGCGCGCAGTCCTGGCCGCTGCGATAGGCCCACATGAAGGATTTGGCCTGCGCATCACGGCCGTCCTCTTTAAGAACCTGGACCCAGGTTTCGTCGCCGTGGACCAGGGGCTGCGACATGAGCTTTTGCTGTAGCGCGTCATAGACCCGATGCAGATGCAACTCGCTCGCCCGGATCACCCAGTTGCCCAGCGTCCCGCGGCTGATGCTGACGTCGGCGCGCCCCAGCGCGTCCGCCACACGGTACAGCGGCGTGCCGTCGACGTATTTGTTGGCGAGCACCAGCGCCAGCGTCGATGGCGTGGCGACGCTACCCGGCAGCGGCTGCGCCGGCATCGGCGCGGTCACAATCGGGGTGTTCAGCGCGGTGCGCTCGCAGTGACGGCAGGCATATTTGAACCGCACATGTTGCAGCACCGACGCCTTGACCTCGACGTGCAACTGCTCGGTGACGGTCTCGCCCATCCGATGCATCCGATTATGGCAGCACGGACAGTCCTTTTGATCCTCACCCAGATCGTGTTCGACGCGTTGGCGCGGCAGATCGTCAGGCAGCGGCTTGCGGCCGCGTGCCTTCGGCGCCGGCTTTGGAGCCTCCGGCAATCCCGTGTCCGGCACGGCGACCGCCTCGACATCGTCGTCGTCCCGGCTTTCAGCGGCGGCCTGCTCGGCTTCGTTGAAGATGCGCTCCTTGAGCTTTTCGCTCTTCGGCGCATACCGGTGCAGGCGCTCCAGGCGCAACTGCTCCTCTAGATGCAGCACGCGTTGTGCGAGTTTCTCGTTTTCGGCCTTCAGCGCCGCGATCTCGGCCGCGTGCGCCGCGATCAAGGCTTCCAGTTCGTGCGTCGTGGGCTTGCGACTCATCGGAGTCTTGAATCGAAGTCATGCCGCCGCGTCAACCGGGCTCCCATGTCTTCGTCATGTCTTCGGCCGCGTCATCTGAGAACGGCCATGCCGAAGCCCGATGACGCCGCCCGCATCGAACACGCTCAGCCCACGCTCTGATATTGCCGCACCGGATGACGACGCACCGCCGCGATGTTGATGCCGTCAAGCAGCCAGTGCAGCTCCTCCGTCGTCAGCGTCAGCACCGCCTCCTGACTTCGGGGCCAGTGGAATCTGTCGGCCTCCAGCCGCTTCAGCAGCATCCAAAATCCTGACCGATCATAAATCAGCAGCTTGATCCGGTCGCGGCGACGATTGCAGAACGCGAACACCGCGCGCTGGAACGGATCCAGCCCCATCGACTGCTCGACCACGATCGCCAGGCTGTTGATGCCCGCCCGGAAGTCAATCGGTTCGCGGTGAAGGTAGACCCGAAGATCAGACGCCAGTCGGAACATCGCAACGCCCCAGCGCTTCAATCACCGCCGACAGCAACTGCGCGTCGCCGCCTTCCAGCGAAAGCGTCACGCCGTTGGGCATCGATGCCGTCAGCCGCCCTGCACAGGATCGCTCCGTCGCGCAAACCGCAATCGCGCCAGCAGATCGAGTTGGCGACGGCGACGGCGCGCGAACCGGAATAAAGGCTGGCGCAATCGGCGCCCGCGCCTCCGGCTGGCCATCCCCGTTCTGAAGTTGTCGCTTGGCCACCCACTTGCGCAGCAGGTTCGCGTTCACGCCGTGTTGCAGCGCAAGCCCCGCCAGCGACACGCCAGACTGCAGACAGGCCTCGACCAGCCGCTGTTTGCTGGCCGGATCATAGCGACGCCGGCCATTGCGCAACACGCCGACCGTCTCAAGTCTCAAAGGTTCTTCTGGAGTGATCATCGATCGTGTCCACCTCGCTCATGGTGGACACCTCATCCCATCCCCGCGCTCAACTGCATAGGTGCGTAGAAAGGAGCGCTTACGCTTGTTCACCAAAAGACTCGAGAGAGGCAGGTTCATCTGGCCATCGGTTGCTGGTGAATCGGTAACGATCTCTCCGGCGCAGTTGAGCTATCTGTTGTCCGGGATCGATTGGCGCAACCCTCAAGAAACCCAGCGTCCGACGCGGGTCGGATAGTCGTTTTACGGTTTGAATCTGCGGCTCGATCTGATTCAATGGCTCCATGATATCGAAGCCGGATGATCTTCCATCGGACCTTGTCAGTGCCCTGGCGGCGCTGCAGGCCGAGCGTGAGGCGCGACAGAAAGCCGAGGCGAAGGCCGCCAACTGGCAGGCGCAAGCCGCGAATGCGCAGGCGAAACTGTCGGATACCGAGGCGCTGATCGCTCATCTCGAGTTGCGCATCGAGAAGCTGAAACGCGAACTGTACGGGCAGCGCTCCGAGCGCACGGCGCGGCTGCTCGAGCAGTTGGAACTGGAGCTCGAAGACCTCGTCGCCACGGCGAGCGAGGATGAGCTTGCGGCGCAGGCCGCAGCGGCGAAGACGCAGAACGTCCGCCCCTTCACGCGCAAGCGGCCGGTGCGCAAGCCTTGGCCGGACGACATCGAACACGAGCGCGTCGTCATTGACGCTCCGACGAGCTGCGCCTGCTGCGGCGGATCGCGGCTGGCGAAGGTCGGCGAGGATGTGACCAAGACGCTGGAGGAGATCCCGCGTCGCTTCAAGGTCATCGAAACAGTGCGCGAGAAGTTCACCTGCCGCGATTGCGAGAAGATCAGCCAGCCGCCTGCGCCGTTCCATGCCACGCCGCGCGGCTTCATCGGCCCACAATTGCTGGCGACGATCCTGTTCGACAAGTTCGGCATGCATATCCCGCTCAACCGCCAGAGTGCGCGCTTTAAGGCCGAGAGGATCGATTTGCCGCTGTCGACGCTGGCCGACCAGGTCGGCCACGGGACCTTCGCCGTCATGCCACTCTTCCACTTGATCGAACGCCATGTGCTCGCTGCTGAGCGCCTTCATGGCGATGACACCACCATCCGTATCCTGGCGAAGGGCAAGTGCACGACCGGGCGGATCTGGACTTATGTGCGGGATAACCGGCCCTTTGCCGGGCCTGCGCCGCCGGCGGCGGTCTATTACGCCTCGAGCGACCGACGAGGCGAGCATCCGCAGAAGCATCTGGCCGCCTTCGCCGGCATCCTGCAAGCCGATTGCTACAACGGCTTCGAGCCACTGTTCGACCCGCAGAAGAAGGTGCTGCCGATTACGCCGGCGTTTTGCTTCGCCCATGCGCGGCGGGGCTTCTTCGAGCTGGCTGACATCGAGAAGAATGCCCGGGAAGGCAAGAGAGGTAAACCGGTCTCTTCGATCGCGCTGGAGGCGGTCAGGCGCCTGGATGTGTTGTTCGAGATCGAGCGCGCCATTAACGGCTGCGGCGCCGAAGAGCGGCGCGCCGTGCGCCAGGAAAAGAGCAAGCCGCTCCTCGGGGACATGCACGCCTGGTTGCTGCGTGAGCGCGAAACCCTCTCTCGCTCCTCCGAGGTCCTGAAGCCTATGAATTACATGCTCAGGCGCTGGGACGACTTCGCCCGCTTCCTCGACGATGGCAGGATCTGCTTGACCAACAATTGTGCTGAGCGCGCATTGAGAGGCATCGCCTTGGGAAGGCGCAACTGGACCTTCGCCGGCAGCCAGCGTGGTGCCGACCGTGCCGCCATCATGCTGACGATGATCACGACCTGTCGTCTCAACGACGTCGATCCGAAAGCCTGGCTCGCCGACGTCCTCGCCCGTATCGCCGATCTTCCCGCATCGCGTCTGCACGAATTGCTGCCCTGGGAATGGAAGCTCCTGCGCCAAGCCGACAAGCCCGCCGATCAGCAGGCCGCCTGACCTTCACGCAACGCCATCATAGAGCTCGCCGTACCCGCGCGCATGCGTCCATCACGCGGTCCTCGTCGTATGCGTACGTTCGTGGTGATACCCTCGTGGGACCATCCAGCTTCTCGGTGAAGCTACCGTTGAGCGGCTTCCGGGAACCTATCGCCTGATGCGCGCGCGGAAGTCCGACATGGAGCTCTGTTGAGCGGCTTTGCATCCCCCCGAACGGGGCACTTGGGAAAGGTGCCCACTCCAATATCAACTCGCACTGCCCACGCTTCGATTTAGTTCACGATCAATTCCATCCTTGACCCGACGGATCGCAAGAAGTTGCAATCTCGTTTGGGTCTTGCCGCTGGGACCGTCCTGCCATCGATCTTAAAACTGTAGCGCCATTCGCCTGGCAGAGCTTCCCGAATGCTGAATTGCACACCTCTGTGTTGCATAAAGTTCTCTCAAGCCCCGGCACGAGCGTCGCGGCCTGTCGCGCGCCTGCGCCGATCGCGTGCAGATTGACTTTGATTCCTCAATCAACACCGAAGGAAGCCGCCGATCCATAGGACCGGCGGCCAAGTCAAGGGAGGAAAGCCCCCTAGGGCGGCGGTAGTGAAGGCTACCGCAAGGCACCGCCAACTTCTTGGCGGATCTCGAATAAGCATTTTTGAGACCAGGCTGGAGGATAGTCCGCCTGTTATCGAATGGAGGCAATGCGAAGAGGTCCACGCATTGTGCACCCCAAGTAATTCAATTTAGACCGAACGAAAAGAAAAAGTTGCGTACGCATCGTACCAATTGAGCTCTTTCGCGCTTTCTCATTACATCTTCGACTGGTCGGTGCTTACCGCACAACGTTAGGCAAGCCAGATCAAGTGCGCAGTGTGCCATGCTCTAACTCGGGCCAAGCTACCGCGCGCGTGACTTCCGATGTCACGCTCGGAAACTCGCTGCCAGTTGCAAAAAATTCATAAGCAACATGTGACCTTAGTACTGACTCAGGGTGAAACTGCACGCCATAGGTTGGTTGATGCCGGTGTGCTTGAGCCATGATCTCGCCTTCACTTGAACGAGCTGTCACCATGAGATGCGGAGCGTCGGACTCATCGAGTTCGACCGCCAGAGAGTGGTAGCGTCCGGCAGGAAGTGGAGACGGAAGCTGCTTGAACAATCCCCGACCGGCATGCGTTATTGGTGAGGCTCGCCCGTGCGTGGGACAACGGGCACGGCGCCACGCGCCCCCCGAAAACGCTGCCAATACACTGGTGTCCAAGACAGATGCCAAGAATGGGGACGCGACCCGAAAGCTCGCGGACGACGGCAGTGGAAATGCCGGCTTCCATTGGCGTGCGGGGGCCGAGAGAAATGACGATTGCGCGCGGCTTGAGCGCAACGAGATCGGTGATGCTGATCGCGTCATTTCGGACGACTTCTGTCTCTGCACCCAGCATGCGAAGATAACGTGCAATATTGAATACGAAGGAATCGTAATTATCGATGATGAAAATCAAAATGCACCGGGTATCTCGGAATCAAAAGCATCAAAGAGGCGCTGTGCCTTGGCAAGCGTCTCCTCATATTCGGCTTCAGGAGTTGACATCGCCGTTATTCCGCCCCCTGCATGAAACATAGCCAGGTCGCCGTCGATCGTCACAGTACGAATCGCAATGTTCGTGTCAATCTGTCCACTGAATCCAACGAAGCCGATCGCCCCGCAATAGACCTCTCGCGCCACTTTCTCGAGGTCCGCAATGATTTCCATCGATCGCACCTTTGGAACACCAGTCACGGAGCCGCCCGGAAAGCAGGCGCGAAGCAGGCTAACCGCGTCTTGGCCCGCAGCAAGAGTGCCGCTGACGATTGAGACGAGGTGATGCACTGAGGCATAGGATTCCAGGTTGCACAGTGCCATGACATCGACCGAATTGTCTGTACAGACGCGTGACAGATCGTTGCGCAGCAGGTCGACAATCATGACGTTCTCGGCGCGATCCTTTTCGGACGCAAGAAGCACTTTGGCGCGGCGCCGATCTTCCTCGCCGTCGGCGGAACGCGCGATTGTCCCCTTGATGGGGCGTGTTTCGACCTGCTGTCCGTCAAGTTTCAGAAATCGTTCCGGAGAGCTCGATGCGATCGTTAGCTTTCCGTAGCGCAAGAGCGCTCCAAACGGGGCCGGGTTCGATGAGCGGAGCTGGCAATAGAAGGTCAGTGGATCGAATAGCGGCGACACCCTGGCACTGAAACATTGCGCGATGTTCGCCTGAAATATATGCCCGGCCAGAATCAACTCGATGACGCGTTGGACCGCCGGCATGAAGCCTTCGCGGCTAAAGTTCGAATGCCACGGTCCCGCCCTGCTAGGGATTGTGAGTCGAGGTAACCCTGGCCTGGCAAGCAGTGCTGCAAACTCATCAGCGCGACGACGCGCACGCTCGTTTCGTCGAGCGGGCTCCTGCTCCGGCCATCCTGTAGAGACGATCCAGCACTTCTGGTCGCGCTGATCGAAACTGACCACCACGTCATAGAAATGTAGAATTGATTGAGGTAAGCGGAGGCCGGGAAGTGACGGGGCCGGCAGTCGCTCCAGTGTCCGGTTCATGTCGTAAGCAAGGAAGCTGGCGGCGCCGCCCTGGAACGGCGGGAGATCGGGGCGATGTGCTGCTCGGTATCTGGCGAGAAGGCTTCGCAGGACCACCCATGGATCGCCCGCAACGGCCTCTGCATTCCAGCTTGCCTGTCCATCGGCGACCAAATAGGTGCCAAACGGTTCGCAGGTCAAATATGAGTACCGCCCGAGAAGTTCATGCCCTGCCGCGCTATCGAGAAAGGTAAGCTGCGGGTGCTGCGCAAGGCATCGCAGCGCCTTGACAGGCTCGATCCACTGCAACTCGCGGACGTGCATAGGGCTATCGGTTACCGATGATCGGCAGGCCGTAAAGCCGGCTCTGATCGTTGTCCCGGCGCGAACAAGCGCAATTTCCGTCCGACACGTACAAAGCCTCGAGGCTGATCATCATCATGCTTAGCTGCGACTAGCTCGTCGGGGGCGTCGAACAACTTGGCTCAACCCTGACGGTTCAGCGAAATAGACATCTGCTGACAGTTCGTAGTCAGCGGCAAACCGCAGTTCCCGAAGTGGCCGGACGCACCGGATCGCTTCTTGATACAAACCGTGCGTTTTGTACGCAGCGAGATCCATCTCGCTGTCGAACTCACCGTACACCACGACGTCGACTTCATTGCCGAGTTGATCGCTCTTGCGGTTGCGCGCAATCTCGAGCCGGCGTGCATACGGGATTGCGGTGAGAACTGACAGACCTTCGACGATCTGGTCGATGCCGGCTTGATCGTTGGCTGTGAAGAAGACGATGTGACGGATCATGGTGGCCGCAATCGTGACGCTGCAACGTGGCGTTCCTATATCGGCATCAAGCCCAACGCAATGCTGTACGGAAGCCGGCAGCACTTGGCGCGAATTTCTGGAAACCGATCCAGGTTGGCCTCGAAGCAGGACCGACGCTGTGCGTGTTGCCCGCCTTTGCCGTCTTCCATCCGGTCGCATCGTGCCCGAGCGTTATCGCCTGCAAGCGGGCGACCCCATATTCGCCGGAGATTGACGAGGTTCGCATCGACCCGGAACCGCCCGACGTCACGGCGACCAACATGGGCATCTCTAGAATGCATTTGTGCGCCGGTCCATCTTGGCCCCGGGGGCACGTCGCAAGTCTCGCGCGGCTCATGCCGGCGTAAGGCGCCGACAAACCTTGGTATAGGTTTGGCAACCCATTCTATATCGCGCGCTTGCCTTTGTAGAGTTGAGTCACTCGTCGAGTTGTTTGTACTTTCGACGTCGCCGCTGGATCATTCGACAGCGGCGCGGAAGCCGTTAGTGCCGACTGATCCGCTTGCTGCAAGGCGTTGCGTGCCATTGAGGCGTGAGGATGAAGCGGAATGGAAATGCGTGAGCCCGCTTCCGTATTCCGAGTCGGACCTCGGGCCGATTGCGCACAAAATGACATGGGTCTTTATCCTGAAGAGGTGTGTCCTTACTCGCGATCAGCGATCAGCGATCAAAAGGGCAAAGATTCATCCAAGGAATGGCGATGGAGAAGTGGAGGATCGGATCTTCTGCCTAGGAACTAGCCGTTAGAGCAGCCGATTCCGCTTCCTTCTGGGGTCTTTGCCACTGTCAGCCGCGCTGATGACCGTAACTGGAGCGCGACTTGCCAGTGCCAGCGAATTTGCGTCACCCTCCTGAATGCGAGAGCCTCGATGGCATTTGCCGATCTTTTCATCAAACGTCCCGTGTTATCAGTCGTCATCAGTCTGCTGATCCTGTTGATCGGCCTTCGCGCGGCCGCCGTTCTGCCGATCCGGCAGTATCCGAAGCTGTCAAACACGGTCGTCAATATCACAACCTCCTACCCGGGTGCCTCCGCCGACATGATCCAGGGGTTCATCACGGCCCCCCTGGAGCAGGCAGTGGCGTCCGCCGAGGGCGTCGACTACATCACGTCCTCATCGGTGCTCGGTAGCTCGACGATCCAGGTCTACATCAAGCTCAATTTTGATCCCAACGAGGCGCTTACCGAAGTGCTCTCCAAGGTCAACTCGGTCAAGTCTCAAATTCCGAAGGAATCAAACGATCCGGTCGTCACCAAGTCAGCCGGTCAGACCACCGCTGTCATGTATATCGCTTTCTCCAGCGAGGAATTGACGGCCAGCGCGATCTCCGACTATCTTTCACGCGTGGTGCAGCCGGTTATGTCGACTGTAGAGGGGGTCGCAGCGGCGGACATCCTGGGCGGCCAGAGTTTTGCGATGCGGCTATGGCTCGATCCTGTGAAAATGACGGGGCATGGCGTGTCGCCGGCGGACGTTTCGGCTGCAATTGCCGCCAACAACTTCCAGGCCGCGGCCGGTCAGGTCAAGGGCTATCTCACCATCTCCGACATCACGGCCAACACTGATCTGCGCGGTGTCGATGACTTCAAGCGCATGATCGTCAAGGCCAATGACGGCGGATTTGTGCGCATGGAGGACATTGCGACGGTCGAGCTTGCCGCGCAGACCGCAGACGCCAGTGTCTCCATGAACGGCGAGCACGCGGTCTTCATCGGCGTGCAGGCGAGCCCTCAAGGCAATCCACTGAACATCGTACGAGGCGTACGGACGCTATTTCCAGACATGGAGCGCAACTTGCCGCCTTCGCTGAAGATGAAAGTGGCCTACGACTCCACGAAGTTCATTCAATCATCGATCGATGAGGTGGAGAAGACGCTGGTCGAGGCCGTCTTGATCGTGGTGGTCGTGATCTTCCTGTTCCTGGCCTCGTTTCGGTCGGTCATCATTCCCGTCGTTACCATTCCGCTGTCGCTTGTTGGCGTCTGCAGCATGATGCTGGCGCTGGGGTTTTCATTCAATCTTCTGACCCTTCTCGCGATGGTGCTTGCGATTGGTCTCGTGGTCGACGATGCAATCGTCGTCGTGGAGAATATTCATCGCCATCTGGAACAAGGCGCGCCGCCCGCGCTGGCCGCGACCCAGGGGGCGCGCGAGATCGTCGGTCCCGTCGTCTCCATGACGATCACGCTGGCCGCCGTGTACGCGCCAATCGGCTTTATCGGCGGCCTCACTGGCGCGCTGTTCCGCGAATTTGCGTTCACGCTGGCGGGCTCGGTCATCGTGTCGGGCGCAATTGCGTTGACGCTTTCGCCGATGATGTGTTCGGTCTTCCTGAAGAACTCTGAGGAGGGGCGGTTTGCAAGGGGTGTGAACCGCGCGTTCGGCGCCACGACCCGCTGGTACGGTCGCAACCTCGACCGCTCGCTCGACTATGGTCCGATTACCGGGCTGTTTGCGCTGACCATGCTGGGCCTTGCGGGCTTTCTCTACATGCATACGTCCAAGGAACTTGCACCCGAGGAGGATCAGGGCATCATATTCGCGCTGACTAAAGCGCCGAAATACGCCAATATCGATTACCTCGATTATTACGGCGCCAAGCTCGACAAAGCGTTCCAGAAGTTTCCCGAGACCGATTTGCGCTTCGTGCTCAACGGCAGCAGCGGGCCGCAGGGCGGCATGGCCGGCATGTTGCTAAAGCCTTGGGACGAGCGTAAGAGATCAACGATCGCGCTCAAGTGGTCCGTTCAGGCCGAGCTGTCCAAAATCGAAGGCATCAACGCATTTGCCTTTGGTTTGCCGCCTCTTCCGGGCGGATCGGGCGGCCTGCCGGTGCAAATGGTGATCAGTTCGACCCTAGGTTTCCAGTCCGTTTATGAGCAGATGTCGAAGCTGAAGGATGCCGCTCGCAAGAGCGGTCTGTTCGCGGTCAGCGACTCTGACCTTGAGTTCAATCAGCCCGTGGTGCAAATCAAGGTTGATCGATCCAAGGCAAGCGATCTTGGCATCACCATGGAGAACGTCGGTGGCGCGCTTGCGACCCTGCTCGGCGGCAACTACGTGAACCGCTTCAACCTGCAGGGGCGCTCCTACCAGGTGATCCCGCAACTGGCGCGCGAAAACCGCCTGACGCCGGAATCACTTGGAAGCTATTATGTGAAGACTGCGAGAGGCTCGATGCTGCCGCTGTCGACCGTGGTTTCCATCGAGACTGCGACCGATCCGAACACGCTCACCCACTACAACCAGCTCAACTCCGCGACCTTCCAGGCTGTACCGATGCCTGGTGTCACGATCGGTCAGGCTGTGGACTACCTGGACGAGGAGGCAAAGATGCTGCCCGCAGGCTTTAGCCACGACTTCCTTGCCGACGCTCGCCAATATGTGCGCGAGGGTAATCAACTCGCCATCACCTTTGCGTTTGCACTCATCATCATTTTTCTGGTGCTTGCGGCACAGTTCGAAAGCCTGCGCGATCCCCTCATCGTCATGATCAGCGTTCCGATGGCGGTCGTCGGGGCCTTGATCCCGCTATTCTTTGGCTTGTCGACGATGAACATCTACACTCAGGTCGGGCTGTTGACACTGGTCGGGCTGATTTCCAAGCACGGTATCTTAATGGTTGAGTTCGCCAATGAGCTGCAGCTCAAGGAGAGGCTCGACCGCCGCTCGGCTATCGAGATGGCGGCGCGCGTTCGACTTCGTCCGATCTTGATGACCACGGCGGCGATGGTCACTGGTCTCTTACCCTTGTTGACCGCAACGGGCGCTGGCGCCGCGAGCCGCTTCTCGATTGGGCTCGTGCTCGTCGCGGGCATGTCCATCGGAACGTTGTTCACGCTCTTCGTGCTACCGGCGCTCTATGTCGCGATTGCGTCCGATCACCGCGCCGGTGCGAATGCTGTCCACGTCAAGAACACCGCTGAGTTGGAACACGCCGGGGCTGTTGATGCCCACTTGGCCAAGTGATGACGCTCACGATCAATTGAGCTTCGCTGAATTGGTGCTAAAGCAGGGGGCGCTGATCGTCGACCGCGGTGACTTGATCGCGCTGGTTGGCTACAATTGGTGGCGCGGACCGCGTCATTCTCTGCTCCGACAGGCTCGGTATTGTTGCCGACCGATCAGAAACGGGCGGTAGCTATTGCCTCTGCCAGGGTGAATTGCCGGACATCCACGGCAGCGCAACTCGCATGCTTGCCTGTCTGGGAGAATTCATGCACTCCCGATGACGTAGAGTGGTGGTGCCGCCTTGTTTCATTGGCTCTGGAAGGGAATGATTTGCTCGGGCTTGTCTTGCTGGCAGAACAGACGAGCGCTGATTTGTTGCAGTCTGCGTCCCGTAGGCGAGCGGGTCGGAACTGTCTGGGCGTCTGAAGCCTATCTCATTAACATAGCTATCGATTCGATACTGGTCGGGCACAGGCAGCCTATTCTGGCTAGCAAGGGGGCCTCTTGCGCTGCGCAGCAAGAAACCCGCCGTGTTGCAGCGATCATCACGCGGATTGCCCATCGCTTGTTCCAATGCCGATGACCATCCAGCAGGAAAAAGCGAAAAGCTCGAGAGCCTACCCGACCCCAACAAGAAGGCGCGGCCCCAACACCGGCCCCTCCTGCAAAAATCGAATGCTTCATCAAGACAATTCCCATCTCTCGGGCCGACCTACTTTCTTCCCCAAAGACTTGACGGGGAGCGCCATATGAGCGGAAGGGACCCGTGATCACGTTGTCCAGCGCTACGACGGGCTTCGCTTATGCGCAGCGCTCTGAATTCTCGGCGGTGCCGTCTCGGGCATCATCAGCATGGCACAGAATCCGGCCGCGCTAGCGACAAGCATGTACCAGGCGGGCGCCAGTGCGTTCCCGGTTTCGAGCCCAGTTTGATGATAGGTTCGGCCATAGCGATCATTCCCTTGGTTGCCTAGTATCATTTGGCATTGTAGCAGCTGGCATTGTAGCAGCGGTAGCAGCGCGAGTGTAGATGCGCGTTCACTAGCGTACCTTACCTGGGAGACTGATCACCTCCTGGATCTGGTGGGGGCAGTATTATGCCTTATTCACCGTCGTCGAGTCGGTCGTTCTTGGCCCGGCTCGGAACTTCCGAACGAGCAGCTCACTCGGCGATTGGAGACAAAGCTGACATCCAAGGCCAGAGGCGCGGAACGTGCCAATATCAATACGGTGGCGCGAAGTTCGGTACGCCCCTGACCATGGGAGAGGCGGAAAAACGTGGCCAACGACATTGCGGCCTCGGTCATAGCAATGCGATTTGTCGTCGGACGAATCGAGCGTGTTTGGTGTGCGCGATTGCTTCCCATCTCCGCCGGATACTGTTGTAAAACTCGACTGATCTCGATTGCCAGCCTTCGCTGTGACTTCTTGCGCGGTTTGTTGGTTGGGTCTGCTTTTGTTGGGGTATTGTATAGGTAGTTGTGCCCGAGGGGATGCCTACGCCGGGCGAATCGCTGTCCGGGGAGGTGGGACACGACAGAGAAGCTTGGCTAGCCTCCTAAGGTTTTGTGCGGTTGCCGTGGGCAGGACTTCGTCTCTGACGCCGCTCAAGCCCCGCAGCCGGAACCGGTCGAGCCTGAGAACGCGTTTCATGTGCGCAAATCGCATCTCAACCTTCTTGCGCTCCCGGCGCGACTGTTCGAAGGCTTCTGTATTGGCCAAAGCGCGGACGCGATCACGCACATCTTCGTCAAGGTCGCGGGTAATTTTGCGCACGGTTGCGGTCGTGCACTTCGGCTTTAGTGAGCACAGGAGCGATCGTTCTTGCTGGCCCTGTAGTAAGCGATATGACCTTGATCGATATTGCCTGTGCTGGCCAGCTCCGCGCCACCTGGGCAGACATAGATGTTGCGCCCTTGATCAACGGTAAGCGCTTAGCCGCGACCCCGTCGGTGCAAGCTTGACGTCTTGCGGAATCGCCACGGCATGAGGTCTTCGATGCTGCTATGGGGATGGCCGTCGATGATCGTCTCGAGTGTTTCGGCGATGTAGGCGGCCGGGTTGACGTCGTTGAGCTTGCAGGTGGCGACGATCGACGCGAGCAGCGCCCAGTTTTCCGCGCCGACTTCATGACCGGCGAAGAGCGCATTTTTTCTGGTCAGGCAGACTGGCCGGATGGCGTTCTCGACCGGGTTCGTGTCGCATTCCAGAATCTTCGATACCATCTCGCCGTATCCCTCCATTGAGGGCCGCCTTGTTTGACGGACGCGAGCGCTGCAGGTCCTAGGGGTAATCCTAGGAGAAGCGCTATGACGATTTCGCGGGCAGAGGTGATCACATCGGTCGAGCGGCGGCGTCGGTGGTCACAGGATGAGAAGGAACGGCTAGTTGCAGCATCGTTCGAGCCCGGAGCCACTGTTTCCGAGGTGGCTCGCATGGCCGGCCTTCATGTGAGCCAGCTGTTCAGGTGGCGCAAAGAGCTTTGCAAGCACGGTGAAACGAGTGTAGCGCCGTTGGTGCCGGTCGAGATTGGGCCGTCTGTGCCGCCGCGGGATGTGGCCGAAGCGCCATTGACGACGGCGCCGGCGCGTCGACGGAGGAGCCAGGGCATCATCGAGATTGATCTCGGTAGCGGACACCGCATCCGGGTCGACGGTGACGTTGATGGAGACGCGCTGCGGCGAGTTCTCGATGCCCTGGTGCGCCGATGATCCCGGTTCCGACAGGCGCGCGAGTGTGGCTCGCGACAGGCTACACGGATATGCGCAGAGGCTTTCCGTCGTTGGCACTCCAAGTGCAGGAGGTGTTGCGCAAAGACCCGCTCAGCGGTCATCTGTTCGTCTTCCGCGGTCGCCGCAGCGATCTTGTGAAGATGATCTGGCACGATGGCCAGGGAGCATGCTTGTTTACCAAAAGACTCGAGAGAGGAAGGTTCATCTGGCCATCGGTTGCCGGTGAATCGGTAACGATCTCTCCGGCGCAATTGAGCTATCTGTTGTCCGGGATCGATTGGCGCAACCCTCAAGAAACCCAGCGTCCGACGCGGGTCGGTTAGTCGTTTTGCAGGTTTGAATCTGCTGCTTGATCTGATTCAATGGCTTCGTGATATCAAAGCCGGACGATCTTCCATCGGACCTTGTCAGTGCCCTGGCGGCGCTGCAGGCCGAGCGTGAGGCGCGGCTGCGAGCTGAGGCGATGGCTGCCAGCGCGCAGGCGGAGCTGTCGAACAACGAGGCGCTGGTCGCGCATCTCGAGCTGCGGATCGAGAAGCTCAAACGCGAACTGTACGGGCAGCGCTCCGAGCGCACGGCGCGGCTGCTCGAGCAGTTGGAACTGGAGCTCGAAGACCTCGTCGCCACGGCGAGCGAGGATGAGCTTGCGGCGCAGGCCGCAGCGGCGAAGACGCAGAACGTCCGCCCCTTCACGCGCAAGCGGCCGGTGCGCAAGCCTTGGCCGGACGACATCGAACACGAGCGCGTCGTCATTGACGCTCCGACGAGCTGCGCCTGCTGCGGCGGATCGCGGCTGGCGAAGGTCGGCGAGGATGTGACCAAGACGCTGGAGGAGATCCCGCGTCGCTTCAAGGTCATCGAGACAGTGCGCGAGAAGTTCACCTGCCGCGATTGCGAGAAGATCAGCCAGCCGCCTGCGCCGTTCCATGCCACGCCGCGCGGCTTCATCGGCCCACAATTGCTGGCGACGATCCTGTTCGACAAGTTCGGCATGCATATCCCGCTCAACCGCCAGAGTGCGCGCTTTAAGGCCGAGAGGATCGATTTGCCGCTGTCGACGCTGGCCGACCAGGTCGGCCACGGGACCTTCGCCGTCATGCCACTCTTCCACTTGATCGAACGCCATGTGCTCGCTGCTGAGCGCCTTCATGGCGATGACACCACCATCCGTATCCTGGCGAAGGGCAAGTGCACGACCGGGCGGATCTGGACTTATGTGCGGGATGACCGGCCCTTTGCCGGGCCTGCGCCGCCGGCGGCGGTCTATTACGCCTCGAGCGACCGACGAGGCGAGCATCCGCAGAAGCATCTGGCCGCCTTCGCCGGCATCCTGCAAGCCGATTGCTACAACGGCTTCGAGCCGCTGTTCGACCCGCAGAAGAAGGTGCTGCCGATTACGCCGGCGTTTTGCTTCGCCCATGCGCGGCGGGGCTTCTTCGAGCTGGCTGACATCGAGAAGAATGCCCGGGAAGGCAAGAGAGGTAAACCGGTCTCTCCGATCGCGCTGGAGGCGGTCAGGCGCCTGGATGTGTTGTTCGAGATCGAGCGCGCCATTAACGGCTGCGGCGCCGAAGAGCGGCGCGCCGTGCGCCAGGAAAAGAGCAAGCCGCTCCTCGGGGACATGCACGCCTGGTTGCTGCGTGAGCGCGAAACCCTCTCTCGCTCCTCCGAGGTCCTGAAGCCTATGAATTACATGCTCAGGCGCTGGGACGACTTCGCCCGCTTCCTCGACGATGGCAGGATCTGCTTGACCAACAATTGTGCTGAGCGCGCATTGAGAGGCATCGCCTTGGGAAGGCGCAACTGGACCTTCGCCGGCAGCCAGCGTGGTGCCGACCGTGCCGCCATCATGCTGACGATGATCACGACCTGTCGTCTCAACGACGTCGATCCGAAAGCCTGGCTCGCCGACGTCCTCGCCCGTATCGCCGATCTTCCCGCATCGCGTCTGCACGAATTGCTGCCCTGGGAATGGAAGCTCCTGCGCCAAGCCGACAAGCCCGCCGATCAGCAGGCCGCCTGACCTTCACGCAAACGCCATCATAGAGCTCGCCGTACCCGCGCGCATGCGTCCATCACGCGGTCCTCGTCGTATGCGTACATCTCGCCGAGCTTGTGCAGCCCTTCACTGCCGCACTTGCCACACGCGCAAGGCATGGGTTCGATGATACGTTCGACCGGCAGGTTATTCGGTAGGGGGCGTCGCGGCGGCCGTGGATTTTGCGCGTGGCGCAATGATCATCGCATGCGCAGCGGCAAGGTCGGCGGGAAGCGCATCGGTGGGCGTCGTCACGAGGGCGAATCAACCATATTCGCGGCAAAAAATCCCGCTGGATTCCTGCCGTGAGTCAAAGAGCCACAGCTTAACCGGAAGCCTGTGGACGCCAGGTCGCCTGCGGCATCCGCCAGTCAATTCCGGACAGGAGATAGGATAGTTGCGCAACGCTGATCGTCACAACGCCGTCCGCCAGCGACGGCCACAAAAAGCGGCCGCGCTCCAGCCGCTTCGTGAACAGACAGGCCGGCCGCTACTCCGTTGCGACGCGCAACCTCTGTCACCTTCGCGCCTGGCGCCAACGTCTCCTCGACAATCCGCGCCTTGTCATCCTGCGACCAGCGCCGCCGCCGCTCCAGCCCGCCCAAAACCTCGACCCGCATCGCCTGATGACCTTAAAGCTAGACTTAAGGTCGCACGCTTCGCGAATTACCACGCGTCACGCAAGACGGCGCCCGTCGGATGCGTACCGCTCGGCGAGCGTCGAACCACTTGAGATCATCGACAGTTGTTTCTCGAACCACGGCTTTAACGCGGCGACGATGGCAGCGAGTGCTCCTTGCGCGCGGCCAGCCGGATGTCCGGCGATGAAGCGCGTACCATGGCGTCGATGGCGTAAAGCTGTGCGATGTGCCGAACCGCGGCCTCGGCGACTTGCTGTTGCGGGCCAATTTGACGAAGCGCCGGCGTGACCAAGCACTCGCCATTGCGCCGGGATCACGTCGAGGCGTTTGGTGACATCCTCGCCGATCTTCGTCATGGCGCCGCAACCGCACGGACAAAGCGTGCTCGCAGGCTCGATGATCCGTTCCACCCGAGGCAAATGGGCAGGCAAGCAGCCGCGATTGCGATGAGAACCTTGATCCGGCACGCTCCGCGATCGGATCACAGCCTCGGCTCTCTCCTGAGCCGCGTCCAGGATGCCCTGCGCGACCTCACGTCTTCGAGCGGTAAATGATACTGATCTGGTCGCAGCTTTTCGGACTTCGCGCCGAACCTCTAGCCCCCCTTTGCACGGAACGATAAGGCTTGTCGGCAAGCTAATCAGTTCTGATCGTACTGCTTCATCCCACACGGGCCTGAGGCTTTCAAAAAGTAGTTCATCGCGTCAAAAGATCAAAACGAGCCCGTCGACACTGCCGGTCGAGAGGTTGAGCTCGTGCTCAGTGCTCAGCAGAAACTCATGTCTTGCCTAGAGGCACAACCGTACTTGTTTCGTAATCGTTCGAGTAGCACACCTTCTGTTTGGCGCTGTTCGAACTCTTCGCCCACGAGCCACTCATCGATAGTCCGCACGCGCCCGAACTGAGCGCGGAAGCCTGACTCATGCTCCCAGATTGTGCCCCACAGCGAGACTGAGCCGATAGCGAGAGCAACTGGCCCTGGCTGGTCGGTTGGTGGAAGAAGAGGCGGGACCGCCAGGTGTTTGCAAGCTCTCTCCGCACCGATACGTTCGCAATGAAGCGCTCGACCAGGTCCCTGGTCTTGAGGGCATACACCCCGGCGTGGCCGCTATGGTTCATATTGCCGCCTGACATTGGCTCTTCAGGGTGCCAATGGCGCCAGCTATGTGGCCCAAACAGGTTCCCTTGCCAAGAGACAACCCAATACCGATGGCCAACAAGTTCGCCGACCATGTAGCTCATGCCGGTTCCTTTTCAGGCACCTTAGTCGGGACTTCGGGAAGATCAGGCGGTTCTGGACTGATCACAGGCTCGTTCAAAGGGGTCACCTCATGGCGCCTGAGAGGTTCACCAATATCGGGTTCCATCGCTGTCCACCTCATTTATTCCTTCTCTTGTACCCTCTTCGGTGTGGTTGGTTCCTATTTTCTTCAGGCAATTTGGCGGTACTTCTCTAGGACAGCAGGCCGAGCAAGACGTTGAGTGCTCACGGGAGGTCGCATTGACTGACACTCTCTCCGCCATTTCGCTGCTTCAACGAGTTTTTGATTTCCTACTGATCAAGCGCAACAATCCGATGTTGTGATCTCCCGCAGGGGGTGATCGTAAGAACGATCGCCCAAGCCCGCGAAATCGCTACATGTAGAAGCTGTAGCTGACCTGCGGCTTCTCGGTCGGGCCCACGTATTTCATGATGTCTCCGATCTTCCGGGCACACTCAAGCGTGATGGGCAGACGACCGTCCATCTGGGTGTTATTCCAGTTCATCTTGGTCAGCCCAAGTATCTCATCGCAAAGGCTCTCAAGAGACGAATCCTGTTCGTACACGGTGATCTTCAGCGGGGCTGGCACGTACATGCCGGGATACGTCTTGTAGAAATCGACGGTACCTCGCGTGTAGAGGACTCCCTCGGTCTCGGAGATCGTCATCAGCGTGCCGCGCTTCGGCGGATAGTCCTTATCACCGAACAGCCTGATGTCCGTGTCCGTTATCGCGACGAAGTCTTTCGTTCGGATGCCCTTCTCGTCGAGCGCTCTGAGAAAACCCTTGCGCTCGCTCTCGCGGTATTGGCTCGACTTGTGGATCACGATCCGAGCCGGCATGTGCTCAAGTGCTCGGTCATACTCGTCCAGCGCGTCGCGCAGCAACTCGTAGGCCTGATCCTCGCTAAGGTAAGGGCGACGATTCTTCTTGTCGATCGACACCGGCGTGCCACGCAGAATGATCCCGTGCCCGAATTCGTCGAAGACCTGAGCCAGGCTCGACGATACTGTCTCCCCGTCGCGGCTCTTGTAGAAGCCGATGCCGATGTAGCACGACCGTAGTTTCGCCGTGTCCTCAACGAGCCGCCAAGGGATCGTCTTGTTTCCTTTATAGTAGAGCGCCGTGACGAAGTTCCACGCTTTCGTCGCCGGGTCCTGCTGATCTCCCGCCTGCTTGGTGATGATGATGGTCTTCTCGCGTACCAACTGTAGTGGCGTGCCAAGGTGCATGCTCTTGGCCTTCAGAATGCGTCTGAAGTTGTGCTCAAGTTCGCTTTCCCCCGAATCATCGTCGTCGCTCTCCGCGGTCGTCGTGATGGAGTCGAACATCTCGTTCGGCATCACGCAGACGATCACGTCCACCGATCTATTCTCGGCGAGGAAGCGAATCTGCTCGTAGTAGAGCTCAACGGCCTTCTCCACTCGCTCCGCCCGGGACGCGAGCTTAACTACTGCCGAGATATCCGACTTCTTGATGGTGCGGGTGTATTGCGGAGAGTTGATGATCCTCGTCAGGAATCCGTAGTCCTGATTGATGCCGCCGAAGCCCCGAAACAGGTTCAGCAGCTTGGACCCCTCCTTGCGGTCAATTCCATCCCGGCACCTCTCGAGCCAATCGTCCAAGAGGTCGATTCCTTCTCCGCGTCCGACCACGCCGATCCGCAGTTCGGTTCGACGCAACTCATCTAGCTTGTCGTAGACGCCCAAGTGCTCGATTCCCGTTCGGGGGCAAACGTGCGTGCCGGTACCGAATTCGAGCAGCGGTTCAGGTAGCGTCGTGAGTTTCATGCAGCCGTTCCTCCCGCCACTTGGATATCGTCTTCATCGTCGTCACCGACGATCGTCGCCGAGATCGATGCCGGGGAAGTTCTTCTGCTTCCGATTCAGGTTAGTGAGGTGCGGCAGGTTGTAAACTGACTTCAGGATGGGGATGAACGCATCCTCCAGCGCCAAGTTGATATCGGTTCGACCCTGGGAGGTTGCCAACTCAACCTGAACGATGATTCGGCTGACCACGTCGCGGAGCTGGTTCTCAACCTCAAGCTGCCTCATTCCGTGCCCCATCCTCTAACTGCTGATCTCTAACGATGGGAACGCAGCGGGAACATTTCAAGGGCCGGATCCTCCTTGCTGCCTTATTCCTGCGGCCGTCAGAAGGGGTCGTCGCTGCTCGCTGTGAGTGAACGTCGGGGATTGGTCGAAATGTGCCCTCAACCTGGGTATTCGGTTCGCTAGCAATTTCACGAACTCGCTGGACCCGTGCCGCACGTATCGGATGTTTAGGGGCCGGGATTTAGACCTATCCATCAGACTGCGTTGTGCAGCTGATCTCTTCGACTGCTGATCGCATCACGGCGGGAAGGCCTGAGTGGCGACGATCTTGCGTCTCCGTGGGATCTGACGGGCTTGGTATCGTCAGTAGACAATGGCGATTGCGCATCGACGATGTTGGCGCGCCACGGCCGATGAAGATGGGCACTATTGCCTCGCCGTGGCGCTATGACGCAATGACCGCCCAAGCGATGCGGCCGGATCGCCTGCGACGGACTGCGATCTTGCGCTACGCTTTATGGCGGCTGTCTTCCCGATTTCACTGGTGGTTCCGAATACCTTCGATAGCGGTCCTTTCGACCAGTCTTGGGATCGACGTGATGGGCCAGCTGTCGACCTCACAGGTACGGCCCGCATCACGTTCGGAGCGGTCGCTTTGAGATGGAGCACGGATTACCGAAAGGGCGAGTGTCCCAGGTTCCTCGCCCCCCGCGTTGCGACTATCAATCTCCTGTGCCGATTTTCGGCTCTGTGCCGGTCAGCAACCTCTTAATGTCGTCACGATGCTTCCAGGCAGTGACTACCGCCATGAGGGCCGTAGCCCACGTCATGACTTCGTGCTGACGATATAGTTCCCAGAAGACCATACTTGTTGTACCCATGGGTTGGGTGCCCAAGTAGAACGCCAGCGCGGCGACGACTGCCGCGAGCAGCGAGGCCAGGGATGAATTCCGCGTAGCACGAGCAACGATCAGCCATGTGATACAGAACGCAAGTGCCGCCGGCCACCACCAGCCGATTAGCACGCCGAGGTATATGCCAAACCCATTGCCACCTCGAAAACCGCGCCAGATCGGAAACAAGTGACCTAGAAAGGCGGCAACGCCTGCCGCAAACCATACCGAAAATTCTTGACTAAGGTCCGCGCTCGTTGAGCCGTCATTGAACGCACGAGCCAGCCAAAAGGCGACTAGTACAGCCATCGCACCTTTTACGACATCTAGGATGAGCGGCTCGGTCGTCCGCAGGTTGCCCAAAATAGTCTTGCGATTACCCTGAACGGCTTCGGCCTTCTTCTGAAGCACCTCGGACGGTAACGAGCCGACCAGATAGCCAAAAATTGCGCCCAGGATTTGCGCGTAAGCTTCAGTTTCCGATGTCAATGTCCACAAGACAGTCGACCTCATGAATTAATTCGGTGAGCGGCCCATTCTTCCAACGTGTCCTGAACTTATTGCCGGATGGTTAGCGCCAGTGTCGGCTTCCCAGGTTGCGACCGTCCGTCTCGTGCAAAAGCTGCCGTCGGGCTGCTCCGGGTCATTCGCGTCGATATTGCCACATCCGCTCTCTCGTCTGCTATCGACAATACCTGATACTACCGACCGAGGGCCGCGTGCTTGTCATCAAGATGACGGGCACAGACCACGATCGATTAGGACGGCTAGATAAAAGCGACGGTGTCGCTCCGTGCCGTCGGGGATCGTAAGTGTTTGTCTGCACATTGTTTTGGATGGCACTGCAGCGGCACCGTATTAGGCGGCCTGGTGCCATTCGAACCGAGAAAGCATTCAAAATCAACGTTCCGAGCGGCATCATTCGCAGCGTAGCGTCCAGTTGTGCAGGCTCGGCATGGAGGCCCGCCATGATCGCATGCGAGACCGCTGCCGGACCAACGGAACGCCGTCAAGGCTCGCGCTTTGCGCGACCGGCTCCGCCGGCTTGCGGCCTTGACTGCGCTCCGATGGCCCGGCCTTTGCTGCCATGCGATCATAGCTTGCTCTGCGCGATTGCGCTCAGCCGGCAGACGAAGCGCGAGGTCGGAGCACAGCAGCGTGATGTAGCGCGCGCTTCGGCTGTTCAGTGGATCGGCCAAGCTTGCCACAATGGCGCCATGGCTCGCTCTCAAGAATCGCAGCGGCGCGTGTCGACCAACGTGCAATGCGACGATCTCTACGACTATGCAGTGGCGCCCGCGCGTCCTAGCCGGCGAGGAGCGAAGCGCACTTCGGTGACATGGACGGTGACGGATGACTGGCCGGAAGACGTGCCGGTTGCTGAAGCCGAGATCGCCGTCTTTGAGGCTTGGTTCGGCGACCTGTTCGACGAGCTGTTTGGAGACGGCTAAGGGGGAAATCACCATGGCAGCGACGGTTCGGGCGGCTCTCTACCTGCGGGTCTCGACGGGGCGGCAAGCAGACAGCGATCTTTCTATCCCGGATCAGCGCCGCCAGGCGAAGGCTCATTGTGCGTCTCGTGGGTGGGAGATCGTCGCTGACTATGTCGAGCCCGGAGCGTCCGCGACCGACGATCGGCGGCCGGAGTTCCAGCGCATGATCGACGCGGCGACGGTCAAGCCGCCGGCGTTCGACGTGATCCTGGTCCACAGCTTCAGCCGCTTCTTCCGCGACCAGTTCCAGCTTGAGTTTTATGTCCGCCGGCTCGCCAAGAATGGCGTGCGGCTGGTGTCGATCACGCAGGAACTCGGCGATGATCCGATGAGCAACATGATCCGCCAAATCATGGCACTGTTCGACGAATATCAGTCCAAGGAGAATGCCAAGCACACGCTGCGAGCGATGAAGGAGAACGCACGGCAAGGCTTCTGGAATGGCGCGTTGCCGCCGATCGGTTACCGTATCGTGGAAGCCAGTGAGCAGCGCGGCCATCGCACCAAGAAGACGCTGGAGATCGATCCTATCCAGGCCAAGACCGTGCGGCTGATCTATCGCCTGGCGCGCGAAGGAAGCGGCTCATCCGGGTCGATGGGCGTCAAATCGATCGCCAAGCATCTGAACGAAGCCGGCATCCGAACGCGCGATGGCGGACGCTGGGGCGTCGATGCCGTGCACAAGGTACTAACGCGAACCACGTACATCGGCCGTCACCGGTTCAACACCAAATTTTGGAAGACCCGCGAGCGCAAACCGGACGCCGAGGTGGTGGAAATGGCGGTGCCGCCGATCATCGATGCGGCCGAGTTCGAGGCCGTGCAGATGCTACTCAAGACGCGCTGCCCGGCGCTGACCGCGCCGCGCGTCGTCAGCGGACCGACCCTCCTTACCGGCATCTGCTTTTGCGCCACCTGCGGCGGCGCGATGACACTGAGGACCGGGAAGAGTGGACGGTACAGGTACTACACGTGCTCGACCAAGGCCCGGCAGGGCGAGACCGGCTGCAAAGGCCGCACCGTTCCGATGGAAAAGCTCGACAGCGTCGTAGCCGAGCACATCGAGCACCGCCTTTTGCAGCCCAAACGTCTCGAGGAAGTCTTATCGGCCGTCCTGCATCGCCGGAAGGAGCGCGCCGAGCGCCGAACGACGCATATCGCCGAATTGCGCAAGCGTGCGGCCGAAGCGGAAGCCAAACTCAAGCGGCTATACGACGCCATCGAAAACGGGATCGCCGACGTCTCAGACCCGATGCTCAAGGAGCGTGTAACCGAGCTGAAGTCGATCCGCGACCAGGCCCGCGCCGACGCGGAGCGGGGCGAGGGTGCGCTGGATCGGGCTGGGCCGAGCATCACACCCCAGGCGCTCAAGACCTTCGCCAGCCAGGCCCGCCGGCGCATGCGGACCGAACAGGGCGGCTACCGCCGCGATCACCTGCGCGCGCTGGCCCAGCGCATCGAGGTGGACGCGAAAGAAGTTCGCATCATGGGATCGAAAAGCGTGCTCTTGCGCACTCTCGTCGCCGCGTCCGGCGCAAAATCGGCAGGTTTTGGAGTGCCCAGTTTTGTACCGAAATGGCGCACCCGACACGATTCGAACGTGTGGCCTTCGCCTTCCGAGGGCAGCTCTTGGCGCAAAGCGGCCGTTCGTACCAGACAGCCGTCCTGCGACCGATAAGGACACACATCGCTTTGGAACCAGGCTCGGGAAGGGCGCCTACGCGCGTTTTCCCATCGGCACCACGTTTCCACCACTCCGCGGCACCAGCGACACGACTACAGCTCTTGCGAGGTCTTCCAAGGCGGTCGCAATGTATTTCGCGTAATGCCGCTCGATCATTTTGACTGAGGTGTTGTGCAGTTTGGCCACCTGTTGAATGGGCAAGCCCTTTCGGAGACCGCGGACGATGCTCGAGTGCCGCAAAGCATAGGGAATCACCTCTGGCATACCGGCGCGCTCGCGAATGGCCTTCCAGGGCCGTGCAAGTTCGGCTCTTTTCCATGGACCGCGTTCAGACTTCTTCCACGCGATACCCCTTGGCTCCTGTTCATGGATCCATCGCTCGAGAAGAGGTGCATCGCTTGGCCGGCCGGTAATTGCGGGTAAAAGCACCGCAATTACATCGTCACCCACTGGGACCGGGTCTGAGCCGCTATTACCCCCGCGCCCCTTGTAGGAACCCGGCACCATCAGACGCCGCGCAGAAACCTGTACGTCGCCCACGCGCATTCGCCTGACCTGGGCATACCGCGCGCCGGTCGCGGCCAAGCATACGACGATCCGATATAGATCGCCATCAAACCCAAGCTCCTGATCGACTTCATGCGCAGCTTGAAGGATGGCGCCAACCTCTTCATCCGTGAGAATCTGGTTATCCCGAGCAACCGACACATCGTCATCATCATCGATCCGCTCGGCTTTGAAGCCGGCCTTCACAATGGCGAGGAACGTCGGGTTTAGTTTCTTCCGATCTGCGGAAAGCCGCGGCCACGCGGCATTTAGTGCGGCCTTGAGGTCATTCACGAACCGCTGCTTGGTCGTGACCTTTAAGTCCTCCGGCAAACCCTCACGCCACGTTATCAAGTCGTCCTCTTTCAAGGCATGCAGATACACCGATGCGAGAGCAGCAGCTTCAGCAGCTTCCTGATTGCCGCGCTTTTCTTGACCAAGTACGTAGCGCCGCAGCTTGGTACCGGCGTCGGATCGGACGTCGCGACCTGTTCGGCGTTTTTCTCGAGCGTCGCGTTCCTTGACGTAGGATTCAACGGCCGATCGCACGGTAGGAGCCGGGCCCGCCGCGTGCGACGCGGCTTCTGTTCTGACTCGAGCTACGGCCTCCCGTGCCGTTCCCACGGCCTGTTCGAAGGTCAGAATCCCGTCGGCGGGCTTGTCATTGATGTCGTTGGCGACGCCGACTTGCGCCTGCTTGTAGTTGCCGCCTCCGTAGTGATTGCGCCAGCGGACAAGCCAAATGCCGCTCTGTCTTCCTTTGCGATAGCCCAGATGCGCTTCCGCATCGAGGCGACGCCAATGCACGCCAAGCTCGAGCCTGGAGCGCGCTTTAGCCGTCGTAACTTGAGCCTCGGTGAGTGTCTTCGACATAGCGTTCGCCGGTTTTACGTCGAATATCCGTTGAATATAAACCCATGTACATTGGCGAGCAATACCGGACTAAGGGCGTTCAACCTATTGAAATTATTGAACGTCGGCGGACGATGACGAACGGAGAGGGACTTATTATTTGGCCCTCTCAAGGCTGAAACAGGGGTTCGATTCCCCTAGGGAGCGCCAAAAAATCAATGATTTTCGAATGCCGAGGCGCGTTCGTCGCATCGACGACGAATAAAGGTCTGCGCGAAGCCGGACGTTGAACGCCACCAGGGGCCTTGATCGACGCCATGACCGACGACGTGCCGTCGCAATTCATCGGCGTCTGGAAGCTGGTCAGCTTCGAGCGGCGCCAGGTCGGTGTCGAGACCGTGGTGAAGACCTACGGGGAACACCCCAAGGGCTATCGCATCCACACCACAGGTGGCCGGATGATCTACATGTTCTTCGCCGAGGATCGCAAAGCCAGCGTCGGCGCCGTGACCGATGCTGACCGTATTGCATGGTCGAAAACCATGGCCAGTGCCGCCGGCCCCTTCGAGTCGATCGGCGGCAACAGGGTGGTATTCTATCCCGAAGTGTCCGCGGTGCAGTACCTGCAGCCGATCACCTCTGGTTTCGAGATCAAGGGCAATGACCTGACGATGACGTCGGATCCGATCAAGGACCCAACCGGCGGTCCGGACCTTTATTTCCGTTCGACTTACGTGCGCGCCGAATAGCGAGCGCAAGCCGGAGGCCACATCCCTCTCGCGCGAAGGCCGAGCGTAGCTCGAAGCGCGTTCGGTAGACCCGCGCTCAATTCGCGGCGCCTTGCCGGCCCCAACCGCAATTCCGGCCGAATCTAGGTTCCCCAATTGAACGTTCGTTCCATTTGATCTCGGGGAGCCACCAATGTCGATTCCTATGCCGCCGATTGAAGTGACGCGAGAGCAGGAAAATGCCGTAAGCTCTCTTGCTCCAAGGGCCAAATTCAAATCAGGACTAAAAGTTGAGTTCGGAGTGATCGAACTCAGGTTTTCTAACAACAACGGAAGTCTATTCACTACAACGCTCGAACCCCATCACTTCAGGCGCTTGCTCAAGCCATGATGCATGCTAATTCGCGCGAAGCCATCAAGGCGTTCGGGGCGGCTCTTGAGGCTGGGATTCCCGAACCTCAGGAAGTCTGGATACCCGATATAGACTGGCGGGCGGCCTAGTTGAGCATAACTAGCGTTGGTCTTTTCGATCCCACCTTCATCCCCTTAGCTTCGCCTGGGCCGAGTCAAACGTTTTCTTTCGGTCCGCCGCCCGAGTGTAGCGATCCGCCTCTTCTGCGGATCGATATGCGCCGACCGCCATGATCTCGCGGGCCTTGCGCCGCCATCGGCGAGCGGGCGGCTTAACGTCCAGGCTACTTGGAGGGCGAATGTTGCGAATGGTTGATCTTGCAGAGTGGGATCTCTCGGGAATGAAGGATGCCGCGCGTGCCGCCAGATTATCGCATCCTGTTGGAGCCGAGGAGCTCATTCGTGATGTTGCAGCAGAAGCTGAGACGGCAGCTCGTGAAGGCCTTGCCTGCTGGCACTGGCAGCAAGGTGAGGAGATGATCGGATGCCGTCGGAGCGTCGCAACGTTTCCACTTGATCGTGACACATTTGATGCTCTGTTTAACAGCCGTGGTGGGTACCGTGCTCAGTATTACCTTTCTTGCGAGGAAGGCATTCAGTTTAACAACGAGATCATCAAACAGCTTAGAAGGCCATTGGCTTTGACCTGCCAGAAGCTTTCGCTCGACGAATTCGCACTTCTGGAGCGATCGTTCGTTGGTCCGTTTAGCAAAATCTGGGTACTAGGTGACGGGGCACCATTCTTGGCCGCACCAGAGAATGAATTCATGCCCAGGAGGTGGCTGAACGCAACCCAACTTCATTGGGACTGCGCGCGCCACTGCCTAATCCGCCAACAATCGAGGTGAAGGGGAGTTGGATAGAGGATATCAATCATGAATACAGAGAGGATATCCTCTGGAAGCGTGATCGTCATTGCCGCCTGAGCAAATCAGGGTACGCTTGAAGCTGTGAACGAACGAGTAGCGGCGAATTTTGGGTGAAACGCGTTAGAGATCGATGAGAGACAGCGGCAGCGAGCCGCGTGCCTCACCGCTTATTTGAGTTGCCGCCGCGCGAGTGCGGCGCGAGTGACGCGAGTGGCCCAACTCCGGCGACATCGGAATTACGGTGACAGTGCATTCAATTGATGCCTCGTAGTCATCCCGCCTCGCAGGCGCAGAAGCCCGGCCCACCGAAGAAGCCGGTTGACGCACCGCCGAGTGTCACCCCTCGCTTGCCGAAGCAATACAAGGAGGTGGGCACGCGTGTGTTGCCCTCAGTGTGTGCAGAGATCACAGACCGAACGAGAGCCTCCGGGCCGTTCAACATGTCGCGACTGTTCGAACCGGTGCAACGCCCGCTACGTCCAACGGACGTTGCCGGGCGGTTGTTGGAGACCAGAGATGACAGAGCAGCAATTCGAGACCGATGTGATGGCGCTGCTGCGCGCGCCACTTTCGGGGCCGGACGGGGTGCGGCGTCTGAATTCGCTGAAAGCGGCCTTTCAGGCCGTCGACGATCCGGCACTGGCCTTGAAGCTGTACGAACGTCTCTCCACGCCTGATGCGAGCGATGCGCTTGCCACCGCTTTCAACACTCGTGTGTCGCCGAGCGCGCGGAACGATCTGCTCGCAATCCTGACGGCGGTGAAGGGGGCAGCGCCGAAGCCGGAGCCACGGAGCCAGCAGTATCGACTGGTCGATGAAGACGCCAAGACCGTTCGCACGATAGCCCATTCCGACCCCGAATATCAGGAGCGCTTCGTCAACCACAACATCTCGAACGTCACCAGCGATCCGAATCCGAATACCTTCGAATTCCATACGATGGTCGTTTACTACGACGACGGACGAAAGCTCGAGCTTTCGCTCGACGACGTTCCGGTCCGGACCAGCATTCCCGGAATGCGACTGGTGCGGCTGAAGCCTTATGAGCCGCCGATCATCGATCACTACGTGCGGCGAAACGGCACCATCATCCCGATGAACGCCCGCGACGAGATGATGCTGAACGGATCGACCACCCCGGACCTGGTCGATTTCCGAACCACGATCGAATTCAACATCAAGCGCCGCCACGAACTTCTCGAACTGGCGATGCTGACCAATACCTTCGCGGGCTACGTCGGCATGAATGTTTCCTTCCTGCACTTCAGCATGGCGACGGGCTCGGAGCCGGGCGGCCTGTTCGTGCAGGCGATGAAGCCCGGCCCACCGAAGAAGCCGGTTGGCGCACCACCGAGCGTCACCCCTCGCTTGCCGAAGCAATACAAGCAGGTCGGCGCGCGCGAGCTCCTGATTTGGGAAAAGGAGGGAGGGCACCTTTTGGGACGACACAACGAGCACCTGACCGAGACGAAACTCCTGGAGAGGGTCGTCGGCGAGAAGAAGCTCGCGGTGCCGCCATCGGAAACCAACGGTCAGCCGACAAATTTCAGTGTCTGGCGGGGTCAAGGCAAGACCAAGGCAGCTTCGAGGTGGCGCGACCAGGACACGATGATGAAGGCGATCGGACAGATTATCCACGATAATATCGACGAGATCCGGACCACGACGGCCGGCGGCAAGGAGTGGGTCCGAGAAAACAAGGCCGTCGGTTACGAAACCGGCGGCGGATGGCTCAAGAAGGTCTACAAGAACCCGAACGATCAGGTGCTCGACAAGGGCGTGTTTTGGGACGAGCACTTGAAGGGCGTGACCATCGTCATCAGGCCCAGGCAAAACCATGTTCCGACGGCTGAGGATCCAGAACCCTGGTTCGTCTACACGGCGTTTCCGGACCGCGTGCAGCATTAGGTCATGAACCGATAAAGTGGGCAGGGCCGGCGCTGTCGGATGACGAATATGCGCCAAGCCTTGCGCGCATGATGCGCCATCGATAGTCCGTTGCGCGGCCGGCTTATCTCTGCGAGTGAGTATATCTAGCGCAATCCAGGAACGCTTAACTATGCTCACCGTCTATGGCGAAGGTCGTGGCTTCCGTGTTGTTTGGCTGCTTGAGGAATTGGGATTGGCTTATCGGCTGCGCCCGGTCGATCTGCTGGCAGCCGAGAAGGATCGCGATTTTCTCGCGATCAACCCCGCCGGCTTCATTCCCGCACTGCAGGACGGCGAGACGATCGTGGTCGAATCGATCGCGATTCTTGAGTACCTGCTCGCCCGCTACGGCTCAGGCTCGCTTGCCGTCGCCCCGGACGATCCCGCCTTCGCTTCCTATCTGCAATTTCTCCACTTGGGCGAGGCCGGGCTCGCCGGGCCGATGAACGCCGTCATTGTCGGTCGCCAACTGGCGCCCGAAGCCGAGCGGGATGCCCGGGTTACCTGCTGGGCACTCGAGACCTTCGAAAGCCGGCTGGGGTTGGTTATCCGCCGCCTCGCGGATTGTCCCTATCTCGCCGGCGACCGATTCACTGCTGCCGATATCTCGGTGAGCTACGCCCTCCTGCTCGGCCTGCGAACTGGCAACTACGTCCCTGGTTCTACCGAGCGGGACTATCTCGCCCGCACGACGGCCCGCCCTGCCTACGCCCGAGCGATGGAAAGCTGCCAGGCCACCAAGGCTTGGGCGGCGAGATCACCGGGATTGTAGTGCTCGCTTCATCGGAGCGGGGCGTTCCTGATCCTTGCTACAATTTCGGGCCGGTTGCTCTCGAGCCAGGCCACGGCGTCGGGTCCATCGACGACGCATGCGAAGGTTTCCCAGGTCGGGTCCTCCAGGGATTCCGGTTGCAACCGCTTCGCCGCATACTCGACGAGGTCGTGCAAGGGTTCATAGCCTCGTCGGCGCTCGAGGGAATCTGCAATCGCCGTGCTGGCCCATCCTCGCTGGGCCAAATCGACAATGCTCGGAGCGTCGGCCTCGCTGAACCAGGGCGTGGCATCGAACTCGATGCAGCGGACGTTATCGGCGGTATGGCAAGTGGCGTGGATCATTGCAGTCCTCCGTTCGCCGGCTAACAGCCTGCGCTCTTGTCGTTTCACGTCGCTGCCTCGCACGCCTCAGGCCTTGACCAGGTCCCCCAGCAGGTTCGCCGCCACCGTCAGCTTGGCGAGCGTCAGGCCGCTGGCCGCGATCTCCTCGACCGAGCGGCGGATGCGCGCAGATTCCGGGTGCGCCGCGAGCCAGGTCTCGACGGCCTGCTGGCCGGACTGGCCGGTTGCCAGCATATCCGCAGCCAGCCTTCGTTCGGCGCCGGCGATCTGCTCCACCGTGCGGTCGATCGCCATCCGTTCAAAATAATCGTTTGCCGGCACGCTGCGCGCGGCGGCGACGATCCGGTCGAGGCGGAAATTCGCCTCGGCGGCGAAGAAGGTCGCCGCGGCGTCGCCGATCGGGCGGCTGGTGCGCTCCGCAACCGTCACGATATCGGGCGCCGAGACCAGCGCGTCGAGATCGGCAAGTTCGCCGGCGAGGCCGGCCGGGACACCGGCGTCGGTGAGCTCCTGCCGCCGCTTGGCACGCGCGGCCTGCAAGTCCGGCGGCAGCGCGGCGTCGAGCCCGGCGACGATCTCGCGGATCGCCGGGCCGAAGCGCGCGACGACGGCCTCCAGCCCGTCCTTGAAATCGACATTGCGCACGTACCAGACCATGCGGGAGAGCAGGAGATCCTGCACGGAAGCGTAGAGCGACAGCTGCACCTGCCCGTCGATGCAGGTATCGAGCGCATCGATCGCGTCACTGAGCCACTTCAGCCCGTAGCATTCATCGACCGCCACATAGGCCATGACGATGGTCGGGATATCGGCGTCCGTCTCGTCGATCAGGCGCACGACACAGGCCGGGCCGCCGCGGTTGATCACCGCATTGGCGAGGCTGGTCGCGATGATCTCGCGCCGCAGGCGATGGAATTCGACCGCCGTCGGGTATTTGTCCTGAACCTCGCGCGGAAAATACTGCGAGAGTTCCCGGGCAAGATAGGGATCGTCCGGCACGCTGGTGCCGAGCAGGTCATCGTAAAGCGTCAGCTTGGCGTAGGCGAGCAGCACGGCAAGCTCGGGCCGTGCGAGGGACTGGCCGCGCCGTGTGCGCTCGGTGAGCGCTGCGTCGTCGGGCAGGAATTCCACCGCGCGGCTGAGCAAGCTGCGTTGCTCGAGCGACTGCATCAGGCGCGTGAGGAAGCCGGTCTCGGCCACGCCCTTGCGTTCGGCGAGCGAGAGCGCCAGCGACTGCAGATAGTTGTTGCGCAGCACCAGCGTGCCGACCTCGTCGGTCATCGCGGCCAGCAGGCTGTTGCGGTCAGCGGGGCTGAGGCGCCCCTCGCGCTCGAGGCGCGCCAGCGCGATCTTGATATTGACCTCGACGTCGGACGTGTTCACGCCGGCCGAGTTGTCGATGGCGTCGGTGTTGAGCTTGACGCCCTTCTGCGCCGCTTCGATGCGGCCGCGCTGGGTGACGCCGAGATTGGCGCCTTCGCCGATCACCCGGGCCCGCACGTCGCCGCCCGTGATGCGGATCGGATCGTTGGCGCGGTCGCCGGCCTGATCGTCGCTTTCCCCGGCGGAGCGGATATAGGTGCCGATGCCGCCAAACCACAAGAGATCCGCGCGCGCCTTCAGGATTGCCGTCATCACCTCGAAAGGCGTGGCTTGCGGCTTGTCGAGATCCAGCAGGGTGCGTATCTCCGGCGTGAGCGGGATCGCCTTGAGCTGGCGCGAGAACACGCCGCCGCCCGCCGAGATCAGCGACTTGTTGTAGTCCTGCCAGCTCGATCGCGGCAGGTCGAACAGGCGCTTGCGCTCGGCGAGGCTGATCGAAGGATCGGGCGAGGGATCGATGAAGATGTCGCGGTGATCGAAAGCCGCCACGAGCTTTGTCGCCGGCGAGAGCAGCATGCCATTGCCGAAAACGTCGCCGGACATGTCGCCGACGCCGACCGCGGTGAACGGCGTGGTCTGAATGTCGGTGCCGAGCTCGCGGAAGTGGCGCTTGACCGTCTCCCAGGCGCCGCGCGCCGTGATCCCCATCTTCTTGTGGTCGTAGCCCTGGCTGCCGCCGGACGCGAAGGCGTCGCCGAGCCAATGGTTCTTCTCGACCGAGATCGCGTTGGCGACGTCGGAGAAGGTGGCGGTGCCCTTGTCGGCGGCGACGACGAGGTAGGGGTCGTCGCCGTCGTGGCGCACAGTGGATTCGGGCGGCACGACGATGTCGCCGTCGAGATTGTCGGTGAGCTCCAGCAGCGAGCGAACGAAGATGCGATAGGCTTCGGTGCCTTCCGCGAGCCAGGCGTCGCGATTGGAAGGCGGCGGCAGGCGCTTGGGCACGAAGCCACCCTTGGCGCCGACCGGCACGATCACGGCGTTCTTGACCTGCTGCGCTTTCACGAGGCCGAGGATCTCGGTGCGGAAATCCTGCGGCCGGTCGGACCAGCGCAAGCCGCCGCGCGCAACCTTGCCGAAGCGCAGGTGAATACCTTCGACGCGAGGTGAGTAGACGAAGATCTCGTAGAGCGGTCGTGGCGCCGGCAGGTCGTCGATCCGGCGCGCATCGAACTTGAAGGAGATCACCGGACGCGGATGTCCATCCGCGCCGATCTGCCACAGATTGGTGCGTATCGTCGCCTGCACCAAATTGGTGAATCGGCGCAGGATGCGGTCTTCGTCCAGCGAGGCGACGGATTTGAGCTGCTCCTCGACCTCGGCAAGCAGGGCCGTCTCGCGTGCCGAGCGCTCGGCATCCGTGGCGGCGAGACGCGGATCGAGGCGGGTCTGGAACAGCGCGACGAGGCTGGCCGTGATCGCGGCGTTCTTGCGCAAGGTCTCCCACATGTAATCCTGCGTGAACGGCGCGCGGATCTGGTGCAGGTAGCGGGACAGCGCGCGGATGGTCGAGACTTCCCGCCAGCCCAGGGCAGTGCGCAGGATCAGGCCGTTGTATCCATCGGATTCGGCGTGATCGCGGACCACCGCCATGATCGAGGCTTCAAGGCGATGGCTGAATTCCGGGCTGATCGTGATCGGCTGGCCGTCGCTGGTCTCGATCGTCATCTCGTGGAGCCAAACCGGCGGAGGCGCCGGCGTGGCGCGCGGCGCGATCTGATAGGTGCGTTCGTTGACCACGCGCAGGCCGTGATTTTCGATCACGGGCACGCGGTAGGACAACGACAGGGGCGCGCCGTGCGAGAACACCTTCAGTCCGAAGCGCTTGGGATCGGCCTCGCTTTCGTCACGGTGAACCGAAATCGCCACGGGGCGGGTTGGCGTGAGCTTTTCGATGGTGGCGATATCGGTGATCGCCTGTTCCGCGCCGAACACCTCGGTATAGCCGCCGCTGAAGGCCTGGGCATATCGGGTGGTGAGCATGCGCGCCCGCATGCCGTCGGTCGAGGCAGTGAGCGCGCCCTTCAGCTTGTCGGCCCAGGTCGCGGCAATCGCGCTGATCCCGGCTTCGAGCGTGGCGCGTTCGACGACGGGAGTTTTGCCGTCATAGCGTCCGACGATGTAGTGGACGCGCACAAGTGCCCCTTCAGGGAATGAAACGTAGGAGGCCGACAGCGTTCCCTTGTAGACCTGCGCCAGGAAGGCACCGACGCGCGTGCGGACGTCCGTGTCGTATTTGTCGCGCGGAATGAAGGTGAGGATGGAGACGAAGCGATCGAACTTGTCGACCCGCGCCAGCGCGCGGACGCGCGGACGCTCGTAGAGGATCAGGATCTCCATGACGAAATTGTAGAGCGTGTCGACGTCGACCTGGAACAATTCGTCACGCGGATATTCTTCGAGAATATGCATAAGCGCCTTGCCCGAATGGCTGTTCGGGTCGAAGCCGGCGCGTTGCAGCGCCCGCGTCACCTTGTGGCGGACATAAGGGATCTGCCGTGCGGAGCGGGTATAGGCGCCCGAGGTGAACAGGCCGACGACCCGCAATTCACCCTCCAGCCGGCCGTCGGGCGTATAGAGCTTGATGCCGACATAATCCATGCGGATGCGACGATGAACGCGGCTGGAGACGTTGGCCTTGATGACGATGAGCAGGGTGGGGTCGCGCATGAACTCGCGTATTTCCGATGTCATCACCACCATTTCGCCGCCGCGGCGCAGGACCTTCGCATCCGGATCGCGGAGCACGCCGAGGCCTTTGCCGGTCGTGATGTCGTCGGACGCATCGCCGTCGGGCGAGAAGCGATATTCGCGCACGCCGAGGAAGGTGAAATTGTCCGCGCAGAGCCATTGCAGGAACTGGTTGGCCTCGGCAACCTCGTCGATCGGCAGCGGCGGCGGATTGGAAGAGAAGGTCTTGATCGCGTCCTCGACCCGGTCGCGCATGGCACGCCAGTCGGTGACGCAGGCGCGGACGTCGTTCAACGTCCTGGTGAGGCCGTCGATCAGCTTCTGGCGATCGGCATCGGCGTCCAGGCGGGTGATGTGGAGATGAATCAGGCTTTCCCGTGTGCCCTTCGCTCCCTCCGGCAGTGTTTCGCCGTGGAAGCGCAGCAGCTTGCCTTGGTCATCGCGCTCCACCGCGAGGATCGGGTGAGCGACGAGGGTGACTTCGATGCCTTGCTCGGCCAGCTCCGCCGTCGTGGAATCGAACAGGAAGGGCATGTTGTCGTTGAGAATCTCGAGCACGGAAATCTCGCGCCCGTCCGGCATCATCGGATTGACGACACGGATGTCGGCGCCGCCGGCCGTACGCTGCTGCACGTGCTCCCAGGCTTGCTCCGCCAGGAAGGCCAGCGACAAGGCATCGTGGTTGGCGAGGTCCTCGACATTGGTGTAGCCGAACAGAAGTTCGGCAAAGCTCCGGGGAGCCTTGCCCGGCTGCACACTTCCCGCGGCATCGCGGATCAGGGTTGCACGGGCCTTATCGTCACGCCAAGCCATAATGTCCTCCATTTGCCGCGCCGTCCGACCGCAGTCGCGACCATCGGCTTGATTCTGGAGTGCATCGCTTCGAGCGCCACTGCCTTGATCGCGATCGAGCGCGTACGCGAATCCCCCGGTCTCAAAGCTTCGACTGCTCCCGACGACAATACTCCGATCCCAAAGCTATCCAAGGCGCATGCTGTCGTGAGACGTGCCGAGATGCCCTGCTGCAGCGCGTGAGGCCGAACTCGGCGCCGGCGGCTGCCGGATCGTTCGCCTTGGCAAAATCACAAGCAATTTCAATTATCTATGAGTTCGTAGTTTAATCCTGAGCGGCGCGCCAAAAATTGCCTGTCCATTGCAGTGGACCTAGCGATAGTCCTTGTTGTTGATCACCTTGCTGTCCTGGCCCTCGCCGGCGCCGGTCGGCATGCATTCGACCTGCACGAGGTCGGGATAGATATCCCAGGATCGCACCAGGAATTTCTTGCGGACACCGTAGGACGTGATGACGCAGCGGTTCAGCACAGGGCTGACCGCTGCGGCGACGTAGCCGGGATAAAACAGCGAACCATGATGGAGCACGCTCCAGATCTCGTTGAACCAGGTTGCGCGCACCCGGAAGGTGACCGTGTTCTGCTCGGTGCAGGGCAGCGTCTCGCAACCGTAGACCTCGTGGACCTCCGGGCCCTCGGTTTGCGAACTCGAGAGGTTCTGGGAGTTGGAAAGATATAGCTGCTCGTCGTGCCGCACCGTGGCGAGGTACCAGGGCAAGGTCGCGGCGACCGCCACTGCGCAGTAGACGACGTAGCAGACGGCGATCGTCGCGAGGATCATGATGCCGCCGCGCGCCTTGCTGAATTCCGGATCGCCATAGGCGTCCTTTGCGTAGACGCAGCGCGCCCAAAGCGCGCGGTAGCGGGCGAACGCCCAGCGCACGAAGCGGTAGATCCGCCAGGTGACCGGAGCGATCAGCTTCAGGTAGATCCAGCCGCAGGAGCGGACGAACTGCGACCAGAACCGGCCGAGCATGCTCAGTTCGCGGTGGGCGCGCCCGAGGTCGGACTGGTCGTAGGACTTCTTGGCCTCATAGGCCTTGGTTTTGAAGTCGGACAGCGTCTTGTCGATGCCGTCCAGCAACGCATTCGCGTCGTCATGCGGCTTTTCTGTCATGGCGGATCCAGGTCGACGTGAAATTGCGGCTCGTGGCATCGAAGCCGATGTCGAGCGTACCGGTGAAGGCGGCCTCAGTCATCGTCTTCTCGACGATCATGGCCTCGATGCGCTTGATGCGGCCTGGCAGGCCGCGCGCGCCGATCTCGGGCGAATAGGTCTTGTCGCAGAACTCCCGCAGCTGCGCCTCGGGGAAGCGTACCTCGATCGATTGTGCCGCGTAGAAGGCGTTGATGCGTGAGATTTCACGGAACACGATCTTCTCGATCGTGTCCATGTTGAGCTTGTGGAACAGGATGATGTTCTCGCGTCCCTCGAAGCGGTTCAGGAATTCCGTTCGGAAGGCCTTTTTCAGGTCGCGGATGGTGAGTTCATAGGCCTCATCCTGGCTCAGGTCGCCGGGACCGGTCCCGACCCGCAGCGCATGCTCCGCGCCGATGTTGGTGGTCATCGGCATCACCACGTCGCCGAACTCGACCTTGCGGCCCAGATTGTCGCGGCAGCGCCCGTCGTCGAGGATGTTGAGGCAGATGTTGAAGATGTCGGGGTGAGCTTTCTCGATCTCGTCCCACAGCATGACCTGATACGGATTGGCCCGCACCGAGTTGGTCATCTCGCCGCCGGCCGAGAAGCCATCGTAGCCCGGAGGCGCGCCGATCAGCTTGGTGACGTCGTTCTTCTCCATGAACTCGCCCATGTCGTAGCGGTTCAGCGCCTTGTCGGTGTCGAACAGGGCTTCCGCCAACCCCTTGGCGACCTCGGTCTTGCCGACGCCGCTGGCGCCGCAGAACAGGAACGGCAGCGGCTTGTCGGTGCGCCGCCCCCGCCGCCAGACCTTGACCGCACGATCGACATGATCGATCACCTCATCCTGACCGAACACGCGCCGCTTCAGCGAGCCGTGCAGATTGAGCAGCTTGACGGCGTCGTTCTGCTTGAGCTTGGAGGCGTCGATACCGGAGATCAGCGAGAATTCGTCGATCACCATATCTGCGGTGAACAGCAGCCGATCGTTGATCTGCTTGGTGACGGCCTTGTATTTCACCCGATTTTCATCGACGGCCGCCTGGGTCTGCGCGATGTCGCCGCGCAGCTTGAGAATCTCGGGCGTCGCATAGCCGGACGCCCTGGCGATCAGATCGAAGTCGGCATCGCCGGCAGAGGCCTTGCCGGCGGGATCGTCGAGGTGCCGCTTCTTCTCCTCTTCCTCGAGCCCGCGCAGCTGGGCCTCCATATGTGCGATCGACTTCTCGCCCTCGCGTTGCGCCGCGTAGTAGCCCTTGATCTTGGCCTGGTATTCGGCGAACTCGGCCTTATGGCGGGCGATGGCGGCACGCACGGTGGCGGCCTTTTCCTCGTTTCCGGAGGACGGCCCGCCGGCCATCAGACGCGCGAGCTCGGCCTCGAGCTCCGCGAGCAGCGGCGGTGTCGAATGCGCCCGCAGCAAATAGCGCGCCATGCCGCGATCGAGCAGCGTGCGGGTGCGCGCGGGTTGCGCCGCGGAGAGGCCGGTGTCGAGCGACCGGTACTTGCTCGACATGTCGATGGCGGCCTTGACCGCAGCCGGATCGATCCGGACCTCGTAGCTCTGCTCGAGATCCTTGGCGCCGTGCAGCGCGATCTCCTCGAGTTCAGCGCCGACCGGCTCGGTCAGATCCATCAGGGTAAAATGATCGCGGAAGTCGGAATGACACTTGAGCACCTGGGTCAGGTCGGCCTCGCGCACCTCGAGGAAGACCTGCGTCTTCTTCGCCTTCACCATCGACGTCAACGCGTTGACGATGTGCATCAGCCCACTGTTGCGCAGCGCATCGATCAGGTCGAGCGTGTCCTCCACAATCAGAACGCTGTCCGGGGTGCGGTTGAGGGTCGCAAAGATGGCCTTGAACTGCTTGACGATGGCGTCGTTGTCGCCGAGGCCGAACAGGCCGTCGGTGTCGAGCCAGAACAGCCGCTTGTTGACGATGTCGAACGGCGCGTCGGGGTCGACCTTGCGCGCCTGCAGCGCCAGCGCCAGCGTGGTGATGCCGACGCCGCTCGGACCGGAGACGATCACGCTGTTGGCTTCCATCCGCGTCAGGATGGTGCACAATTCCTCGAACTTCTCCGTGCAGCCAACCAGCTTGAAGTTCTTCCGGTTGGCGAGCGCCTCGCTGCCGGTGATCAGGAAGTTGTCGGCCATTTCAGATTTCCATCGGTCAGGCTTGGAAGTGGGAAGGCCGGACCGGCAGCGCCGGTCCGACGGCGGGGCTCAGATTTGCCCGAAGGTGATTTCCTTGTCGTCGACCGGTTTCGCTGCCACTGACGCGGCCGACGCGCCGGGATCCTTGGCATCCATGCCGATGCTCTCCTGCAGCCGCGCACGTACGGTGGCGGTGACATCGCTGAGCTCGCCCAGCCGGCTCTGGATGTTGGAGAGCCCGTCTTCGCGCAGCTTGTTGGCGGCCTGCAGCGATTCGGCGATGTTCGACATCGACTCGACCTTCTCCATGATCCGCTTGGATGCCTCGTCGACCTGCAGCGCCTGGCGGATCACTTCCTTGTTGGCGACGTCGTCGGTCACCGCGTTCATCGCCCGCATCGAATCGCGCACGCTCTCCGAGGCCTCGTTGAGCGCCGAGTTGTTGAGCGCCTGGATGGTGGTGTTCAGGCTGGTCGCGACGCTGGCGATGCCGTCGCTGGAGAGTTCGCGCAGATTGACATTCTGCTTGCCGAGGGCGTCGTGGAAGGTGTTGGCGTCGACCGCGTCCTTCTCGAGATCGGCCACCGTCTTCTTGGTGCTCCGCCCGCTGTCCAGCAGCGTGGTGACGTGGCGCTCGAAATCGTTTTTCTTGCGCTCGCGTTCGAGACGGGCAAGCGTATCCTCGCCCGCCGGGGCGGTCGACAGCGCCTGCACCTTCTCCTTGTTTGCCGCGCTGGCGAGGTCGATGCCCTTGTCGAGGATAGCGACCACCGTGATCATCTGCGAGTTGATCTTGACCAGCTTGTCGGCCTGCCCCTCGATCCCGCCGAGTTCGTCGCGCAGCTCCGAGACCGAGACCTGCGACTTGTCGATGTAGCCGAGCGCCGCCTTGATGATGCCCTCGACGCGCTTGACGTGCTCGGGACCGGAGATGTCGAGCATCTTGCGGACCTGGTCCTTCTCGGCCTTGAACTTGCCCTGCTTGGCGTCGTGCTCGGCCTTCTCCGTGATGATCGCCAGCGCCTTGTCGCGGCAGGCCTTCAGGCCTTCCATCCGCTTGGCGATCAGCAGCTCCTTGGCGGCGATTTCGGCCTGCGCGGATTTCTTGATGCCGCCGAACAGGCCGGTTTGCGTCTTCAGCTTGGCGATGTCGCGATCGAGCATCTCCTTGTCGGAGTTGACTTGCCGCGTTTCGGATTCGATCTCCGACGTACGGCGGTCCCAATCGGCCTCGCGCTTGCGATCCTCCTCGATCTCCGCGAAGGTATCCAGCACGACATTGTCGCCGGCGGTGCGCAGCGTGTAGAGCGCATCCAGATTGTCGACCAGCGGCCGGATCATCTCGCGGAAGTCGAGCACGCCCTTGTTCATGTCGGCAAACGTCTGCTTCATCTTGGCGAAGACGGTGGTCGACGACAACTCGATCAGCTTGCGCTGCATCAGCGTGCGCTGCTGCGCCAGATATTCCTTGTAGGCCTCGAGCTGCTTGATCGACGCCTTGCACTCCTCGGCGAGATCAGGCGAGAGCAGGGCTCCGACCTGGCGGCTGCGCTCCTCGGGTGCTGCTTCGGGATTGAAGACGATCTTCGCCACCGGATTGGCGGTGATGTCGACAGGCGCGGCCTGTGTCGCCTGCTTCGGCGCCATCCGTGCCTTGACGGCCTCGTTGACCGCGGTCGATTCCGCGAGTTTCGGGGATTGTGAGGTGGACATGCAGTCGTCTCCTGGTCTGGCGGCTCCGAAGGGGAGCCGTATGGGCGGCGCAGGCGTCGAGGCCGCGTCGCGGGAAATCGTCCTTAGGCGGCAAACATGAGAAATCCGGCTGGTGCGGAACCTAGATGCGAGTCCTTTGTCGCACAACCACAGGGAGGTTCAATTCGAACCGTGAGCCAAACGAAGTCGCGACATTCTTTATGCATCGTTCAGCGTTGCTGTGTGTTTCAGCTCGGAGGGAAGCTCATTGTTTTATTTTTCGGTGGCTGTTTGTCGCTTCGTTGCCGGTCTGGTTCGATTCAAGTCTTCGGGTGCCGGTTTCCGGATCGATGTGAAGCGTCCTTTGCATTAGTCGCTCGATGTGCGGCTTTGGTTGACGCCCGCAAGGCTCGCACGGCGATTTGAATTCAAGGCCGTCGAGCCGCCGGGAATTCGCACGCCTGCACCTCTAACCATTTGAATGTCTTCTGAAATATCCCTCGCCCTTGACCGATGTTTGCAGCTGGGAAGCTCTGGCAGGCTCCGGATCTGACAAGTCACGGCGTAAGGGATTGCGTAGCAATCTCAATTACATATCGGTTCGCGATTTTATTCTGAGTGGCGAGCCATTGGTTTCGGCCCGCACGCGCGATTCAGGCAGACGACGCCAACGGGTGGGAGCCGTGCCGCTCCAGCGTTCGAAAGCCCGGCTGAAGTGGGCGGGGTCGCCATAACCGAGCACCGATGCAATGTCGCCGATCGATCGGTCGGTCTGGCACAACAGTCTCACCGCGCGCCGCTGCAGCGCGTTTCGCAGCAGGTCGCTATAGCTCAGTCCGACCTCGCTGAGCCTGCGTTGCAGTGTTCGTCTTGTGAGTCCCGACCGGTTTCCGATGCGTGAAAGGGTCGGACGCCGATCGAGCAGCTCCAGTTGGATCAGTACGGAAAGGCGGCCCGGCAGGTCCTCCGGATCCGGCAGGTCGAAAATGCGTCCGAGCTCACTCGCGGTCAGCCCATCGCCTTGTCCGAGATTTGGATTGACGGCCGTCAACAGCCGCCGATCGAACACGATCGCGCTGGCGGCGTTGCCAATAGCAGTATCGGTACACGTCAACTCGCCGATCGGACATCGCAGCCGGTTTGGCAGGTCGCCAAAGATGATCCGGCTCGGCAGCCAGCAGGCGCCGGCAAAATGCCTGACGATAGCGATCATGTACCAGATGGCGAGCATCTCGTTCTGCCGGCGTCCATCGCGCGCAGGGTCGGTCAATTCATACGACCAGTGAATTTCGCTGCCATGACGGCGGACGACCAGCTGGGTGGCGTTCTGCAGCATGTGCGGCAGGCTGGTTCCTGCGCGGTGGATCGCCTCGAGCAAGGTCGGGGCCTGGGCCACCCATCTGCCGAAAATTCCGAGGCCTGCCATCGACGTCTGGCGACCAAGCCGGACCGCAAAGACTTCGTCGTGCAATTCCCGCGAGGTCACCATCAACAGCCGGAAGTGATCGCGCAGCGGCAACAGCGTGTCCGGCGCCTCCAGCAATCCGAGCGGAAGATCGGCGCGGCGGAACACCCGCCCGATCGATCCACCGGCCGCCGTCACGACATCGGCAATCGGACCAAGCGTGCTCGCGCGTGTGTAACCAGTCTGGTGCATCTGCCCTCACGCGCCAAACAGGCTGCCATTTCGTCACGTCATGGCAGGCTGAATTCGCGGCGAAAGCCTAGCATTCGAAACCCCAGCGATGAACACGGCCCAACGCCGGCGTCGACCGGGACCAGGGAGGAATGCATGTGCTTGGCTTGTCTTGGTTTTGGCGTGTCGTCCGCGGCCGACCGTATCGGGAAAATTTCCCGACGTGATGTCATGTTGCGTGCATCGGCGCTCGGTCTGGTGCTGCCCTTTGCCGGGCCTGCGTTGCGGACGGCGCAAGCGGCCGAGCAGGGCGGTCCGGCTCCGGCGGATCTGGTGAGCGGGATCAAGGAAATCATTGCGAAGGCGAGTTCACCGGAACTGGTTGCCTACAAGGCTTTCGAGATCAACGGCAGCGATCTGCCATGGACCGATCTCGGGCTCGACGCGGCGCAGGGCCAGCAGGTGACGTTCCTGCTGAGCGGCCGGATGTGGCTGTCGCGCGAGCATCATCTTTGGTTCGGTCCCGGCCTGGTCTTCCACGCGCGCACGCGCGGGCTCCGGCCGATCTACAATCCGATGCTGGATACCGGGACCATGACGGCCTCCCACGATGGACGGATCGAGGTCGCGCGTTCGGCCGCGGAATGGGCCAGTGAGGACGGGGTGCTGGCGACGCCGGAAGACATCTACAGGAAGGCGGATGTCAAGGTGACCGGTATCGCCCTGCTGTGGCGCGCCGATGCCGGCGTGGGCGTCAAGAGTCTGCTGGCGCATGGCGACGTGGGCGGTCTGCTCAAGTCCGAGCTTGCGCGTCTTGAGCGTGGCGGCAAGCTGCCGCCGGGCTGGTCGAACCTGCTCGGTTTTGGAGGTGGACAGGAAGTCTTCAGCCAGGGTGCAGACGGCGAGATCGTCTGCGACACCACGGGCTACGTCAGCATCATCGAGCGGCCGCTGTCGCTTCCATTGGCCTCTCGTCCGCGGCTCGCATGGCGCTGGAAGATCGATCAATTGCCGACCGCCGTCGCGGAAGACCAGGCTGCGACCCACGACTATCTTTCGATCGGCGTGAAGTTCGAAGACGGGCAGGATCTGACCTACATCTGGAGCGAACATTTGCCTGAAGGCAAGGTTTTCCGCTGCCCGTTGCCCGGCTGGAATGCGATCGAGACGCATATGATCGTCCGTTCCGGGAAGGCGGACCTCGGAACCTGGCAAGCGCAGGAACGCGACATCGCAGCAGACTATGCCGCCCATATCGGTGGATCGGCGAAGGCCATCTCGAAAATCTGGCTGCTGGCCGTGGCGCCGTTCCAGCGCCGCCACGGCGCGTGTCGCTATGCCGATATCAAGGTCACCACCGGCGACAACGCTGTGCACAAGGTTTAGAGCGAGACGCGATTTGCCGATATTGGTCGGATAGCCGAGCCGTGGTCTTTATCCGGATCACGGCTCGACCGTTCAAGTTAAAGCTTGATGAAGTCAGGTCGAACTCGCGGCCGCGAAGACGCTGCGCTCCCTCTCCCGCTTGCGGGGGAGGGCTGGGGTGGGGGCTCTCTCCGCGGTACAGACCGGATAGATACCCGACAGTTTAGACCGGCATGATTGCCGACAGGTTTCTAGAAGCATCGGCGGGAGGGCCCGACGATGCCGTTCAGAGAGACCAGTCGGATGGAAGAGCGTATCCGGATGCTTATGGAGTACGAGAGCGGGAACTGGAGCGTGTCGGAGTTGTGCCGCCGTCACGGTATCTGCCGCGACACGTTTTACGCATGGCGCCAGCGGAAGCAGAGCGGCGATCCGGAGTGGTTCAGGGACCGTTCGCACGCGCCGCAGCAATGCCGACAAACGACCGATGCGGCGATTGCAGAGAAGGTGATCGCGGCTCGGCAGCGCTTTCCCTATCTGGGACCGCGCAAGCTGCTCGCCCTGCTTGACCGCCAGGCGCCGGAGATCGATTGGCCGGCGGCGTCGACGATTGGGAGCATTCTCAAGCGCGCGGGGCTGATCTCGCCGGTGAAGCGCCGCCGCCGTCCGCTCGACCAGCGGCGTCCCTGCACGCCGGTGCAGGAGCCGAACGACGAGTGGAGCGTGGACTTCAAGGGTTGGTTCCGCACCCGCGACCAGTGCCGGATTGATCCGTTGACGGTGGCTGACAGCCACAGTCGCTTCCTGATCGAACTGCAGATCGTCGCACCGACGACCGAGGGCGTCCGCCCCCGCTTCGAGAGGGCTTTCCGCGAGCATGGCCTGCCGCGGGCAATCCGCTGCGACAATGGTTCGCCGTTCGGCTCGCGCGGCGCCGGCGGTCTCACCACATTGTCGGTCTGGTGGCTGAAGCTCGGCATTACGCCGCACTTCATCCGTCCGGCCTCGCCGCAGGAGAACGGTCGCCATGAGCGCATGCATCGCACCTTGAAGGCGCAAACATCGAGCCCACCGGCAGATAATGCGTCCGAGCAACAGGCCCGCTTTGACGCCTTCCGAGAGCATTACAATAAGGAACGTCCTCACGAAGCGCTGGGCCAACGGCCGCCGGAGGACGCCTATCGAGCATCTCAACGCACCATGCCGGATCGCGAGCAAGACCCCTGGTATGACGCCGATCACCAGGCCCGCCGTGTTCGCGGCAATGGGGAGATTAAATGGAAAGGCAAGTTCGTCTTTATCGGTCAGGCGCTGGTGAACGAACTTGTCGGCATCGCCGAACTCGATACCGGTGACCACGTCGTCCGCTTCTGCGACCTCGACGTCGGTCTCATCGACCGCCGCGGCCTGTTCACCCGGTTCGCTCCGCCTCGTGAGGGGCTGCGCGAACCGGGCGAACAGACCGCTTAACCCAAACTGTCGGGGATCATGCCGGTCCAAAATGTCGGGAATCATGCCGGTTGAACACGCGAGTCGCATCGTGGAGAGAGCCCCCACCCGCCGCGCTCAGGCGCGCAAGAGCGCTGCCGAGCGCGTCGGCCTCCCCCGCAAGCGGGAGAGGCGAAGCGAGTCTGCGGCCAAGCCGATTCAACCAAAAATCATCGCGCTTTAGTGCTCTGCCGCAGGCACCCCGAGACGGGGGGCCGCTCGCTGCCCGGCCGGAGCGGCGTGCTCGAGCGGCTCATCGCGGATTTGATCGACAGCCGGCTCAAGACCATCGTCGAAACACGAGGCTGGCGTTGACGCCGCCAAATCCGAAGCCGTTCGAGATCGCGTGTTCGATGGCCATCGGCCGCGCCACGTTCGCGACGAGGTCAATTCCCTGCGCAGCCGGGTCGCCGTTGTCCAGATTGAGCGTGGGCGGAGCGACCTGATCGCGCAGCGCCAGAATTGTGAAGATGGCCTCGACGCCGCCGGCGGCGCCGAGCAGGTGTCCCGTCGCCGACTTGGTCGCGCTGACGGCAACCCCTCCCTCGCGCCCGAACACGCGCTTGGTGGCCTCCAATTCGCTGAGATCGCCGACCGGTGTCGATGTCGAATGCGCGTTGAGATGCTGGATCTGGTCGGGCCGCAGCCCGGCCTGCCGCAGTGCCGCCTCCATGGCGCGCCGGGCGCCGTCGCCATCTTCCGGGCCCGCGGTGATGTGATAGGCGTCCGCCGTCGTGCCGTAGCCGACGATCTCCGCGATCGGCTTGGCGCCGCGCCGCACGGCATGTTCGAGCTCCTCGATGACAAGGACGCCGGCGCCTTCGCCCATGACGAAACCGTCACGGTCGCGGTCGAACGGCCGCGAAGCCCGGGCGGGCGTGTCGTTGAACGACGTCGAAAGTGCCCGCGCGGCCGCAAAGCCGCCAAGGCTCACGGGATCGATGCAGGCCTCCGCGCCGCCGCAGATCGCAATTTCGGCTTCCCCGGACCTGATCAAGCGGGCTGCATCGCCGATGGCTTGAACGCTCGCTGCACAAGCGGTCACCGGCGCGCCGATCGGACCCTTGAGGCCGTATCGGATGGTGATGTGCCCGGCTGCGAGATTTGCCAGAAAGGAGGGAATGGTGAATGGCGACAGCCGGCGCAGGCCGCTCTTCTCCGCCGTGCGCACCGCCTCCGCAATCGCGGGAAACCCGCCTACACCGGATGCAATCACGGTGGCGGTGCGCTCCTGCGCACGAGCCTCGGCCGGCATCCAGCCGGCCTGTGCCACGGCTTCGGCTGCTGCGAGCAGCGCGAACAGGATGAACCGGTCCATCTTCTTCTGGTCCTTGCGCGGGGCTGCGGAATCGGGATCGAACCCGCCCTCCGAATCCTCGGCCTTATCAGGAACCTGTCCTGCGACGCGGGCCGGCAGGGCCGCCGCCCACGCGGGCAATGCCGCAAGCCCGGACTGCCCCGCAAGCAGCCTCGACCAGACCAATTCGCTGCCACAGCCGAGCGGAGACACCATCCCCAGGCCCGTCACAACAATTCGACGCATGGTTCTCCTGTCGCGCCCTTTGTGCGAACCGGCATGGCCGGCATTTGCGCGGCCTTGATCGGGTCAGGTTTATATGACGAACATCATTTATTGTCTCGACCGGACGGACGTCAAGGTGGCGGGTCCGCCTCGTACAAGAAAGGTCTTTCGCAAGCGCTTGCAGGAGCTCGCCACGGCCATGGGCGCGCGTCACCCCGCCGTGCTCGGCGACGCCCTGCTGCTGCTGATCGAAGGCCTCCCGCGGCCTCTCTCGCACCGCAACATTTGTTGCCAGACGCCTTGGGATGGGCGATTTTAGGTGGCGCAGGCAGACTAAGACCATCCGCTAATTGAGAATCGTCTACATACCCACCTTATCAAAGCCTTACGCAGTCTTCTGTCCGTCTTTCACAAGCCGACAACCGGAAATCTGATGCCTATAGACGACGACGTCCAATTAAAGGTCGATGCTCACGTTCTGATACAGCTTGGTCGCGAGCTAGTGACCGACGTCGAGCAAGCAATCTTGGAGTGCGTCAAAAACTCATACGACGCGGACTCGCCTGGTTGCTTCATTGAGATAGACACTAAGGAAACGAAAACTCGGATTGAGACTGGCGCGCTGGGACGCCTCAGAAGCTTTGATGAACCATGCGAGGGAGTTGCGGTCCAGCTATGCGATGAAACCGGCGCTCCGCTATCTGATGAGCTCGACGATGAAGCGCAGATCCAGAGGCGGCTAGGGAGCTAATCGAGAACTACATCAACACCAGGCAAATTACGTTAGATCGCGCGGGAATAAAGACGAGCATATCAGGTGCTTCAAAAACTGTACGGGCTAATAGATCCAGGCTAATACAGGTCATAGACAATCTATTCCGCAATAGCGTTTATTGGCTTAGGCGCGGACAGCCTCATCGCCTATGTCTGTCAGGTTGTGGTAAATGAATGGATAATATAGTTCTCTTTTTGTTCTAATTTCAACTTATGGTGTCGATTATTAGCCCGGCATTCTTACGCGGCGTGTGCTGGGTAATTTTCAGCCCGGTCTTCGGCTCTGGTAGATGGCTCAAGCAGTGAAGCGGCCATTCATGACAAAGGCCGCCGGTCAAGAATTGTTAATAGCGAGGTGGTTGAAACGAGCGCTTATATGTTGGGAACGCATAGTGGCCTCCGGTTGCTGCCAAGGCAATCACTTCGTCCGCACCAACATCCTCCGCGCTTCCCCCAACAACGCCCGAATTTCCCTCCCCTCGGCTATCGCATCCCTGGTGAACCGGCCGTGCTTGCGCGCATTCTGGTTTGCCCTTGGCGCGCCGGAGCCCTCGGCGCCGCCGTGCATGCGGCAGCGCGTCTTGCCGTGCACCGCCGGCGCGCGGCACGCGCCACTGGTGCGGGTTCTGGCGCCACAACGCGGGCTCGCCAGCATCGGGCCGGTCGTTCTGACGTGATCGCTCATGCCTGTGCGTCCTGCCTGGCATCGGCGGCATCATGCCGTCGCCTGGAGCCCGCGGGCCTCAGTGCCCGCGCCGCGGCTGCCGGCGTCTTGTCCGAAACGATCACGCTCGCATGCTGTGTGACGTTGCCGACAATGGCCTTGCCGCCGTCCTCCACCTTCACGTTCTGCACGGTGATGGCGGGCTCGCCATGGCTCCGGTAGCGGTTCAGTGCCTCGATCTGGGCGGGAAACGTGCGGGCGAGCCGGCCCAAGGCGCGCGCGGCGCTGTCGTGCTGGGCGAGGTCGTCCGCATGCGCGAGGTGATGGGCACATCGCATCGCCATCACATGAACCGAAACCATCTGCGCCACCAGCATGGCCTCGACGGAATCCCGTGGGCGAATGCTCTTCACCATCGAGATCATGAAAGCGAGGTTGACCTCGCAGGGTTTGCCGCCGTTCACGCTGGCCTTTACCAATTGCCGGAGGATGCCCTCCATCGCGTCGCGGTCGGCGACACCCAGTGCGTTCGCCATCAGCTGTTCGCCGAGCTTCGGGTCGGGGTGGTCGATGGAGAAACCGCGCGGCGAGAGTTTTATCCGCGGGGCCGCGGTGGCCTGGGTCTGGTCGGTTGCGGCGACCATCGTCGGTACGGTGATTTCAGGTGCAGGTGTCATGTTGATATTCCCTGGCACGCGCGGCAAGCGCGCAGGCGATCGCTCGCTGCGGCAGCCGGTGCATTTTGAATTGTGGGGGAGGATTTTTGGCCGCAATCGCAACCGGCGTGCCCGCTGTTGCGGGCGAGGGGGGCTTACACGATTTCGGAATATTGGAAAAATATCCCTGAGTTGCCCGACGTGTCAACCTGCCTTGTCGAACCCGGCCGCCGCCAGCTCCTTTGCATGGGGTTGTTTTCGATGTTTTGGCAGCGCGGCCCCGGGGGCGAGTTCCGCCGCCGTCACCCGCAGTCATGCCGGCACGGTGCGGTGCGACATCTCTGATAGCGGGTACCGCGCGCCGATTGGATCATTATACTGGCCGGAACGTCGCGACACAGGCGTGGCCTTACTGCCGGCTGCGGATGAAGGACACTCGATGAGCGAAACCATTGGCTACCCCGATCCCGGCCTCGATCTGTCCGATGGGTTCAAGCCGCACACCTCGCATTGGGGCGTGTTTTCGGCGCGGTTCGGCAAGGCGGGGCTCGAAGTCAGGCCATATGGCGGCGATCCCGATCCGAACGGCATCATCAACAACTTCCCCGGCGCGCTGCGCCATCAGGCGCGCATTGCCCAGCCGGCGATACGCCGCGGCTGGCTCGAGCGCGGGCCCGGGCCCGACGATCGCCGCGGCCGCGATGAATTCGTCTCCGTCAGCTGGGAGCAGGCGCTCGACCTGCTCGGCGGTGAGTTGACGCGGATCCGCGACACGATCGGCCCGGGCGCAGTGTTCGGCGGCTCCTATGGCTGGTCCAGTGCGGGCCGCTTCCATCACGCGCAGAGCCAGGTGCACCGTTTCCTCAACATCGCACTCGGCGGCTATGTCCGTTCGGTGAACACCTATTCCTCGGGCGCGTCCTCGGTGCTGCTGCCGCAGATCCTGACCGGTTACGAGGACATCACCAAGCGCAACGTCACCTGGGAGCAGATCGCAGCCGAAACCGACATCGTGCTGGCATTCGGCGGCATGGCGCTGAAGAACTCGATGGTGGCCGGCGGCTCGATCAGCAAGCACGTCGAGCGCGGCGCGATGGAGGCGGCGCACCGGCGCGGTTGCGCGTTCGTCCTGGTCAGCCCGCTGCGCGACGATCTTCCCGTCGAGGCCGGCGCCGAATGGATGACGGCGGTGCCGGGCACCGACACCGCGCTGATGCTCGGCATCGTCCACACTTTGGTGAGCGAAGGCCTGCACGATCAGGCCTTCCTCGATCGCTACACCGAGGGCTGGCCGGTGTTCCTGCGCTATCTGACCGGCGAGAGCGACGGCCAGCCCAAGAGCGCCGAATGGGCTGCGCCGATCTGCGGCATCGCGGCCGACACCATCACGACGCTCGCGCGGCGGCTCGCCGGGCGGCGCGCGCTGATCACCGTGTCGCATTCGCTGCAACGCGCCGAGCATGGCGAGCAGCCGGTGTGGATGGGCATGGTGCTGGCGGCCGCGCTCGGCCAGATCGGCCTGCCTGGCGGCGGCTACGCCTATTCGCTCGGCGCGATCGGCTATTACGGGCGTCGCGTCAATGCGGTGCCGGGACCGACGCTCGGGCAGGGCCGCAACGGCATCGCCGATTTCATTCCGGTGGCGCGCATCGCCGACATGCTGCTCAATCCCGGCGCTGCCTATCGCTACAATGGCGAGACGCGAACCTATCCGGATATCCGTCTCGTCTACTGGGCGGGCGGCAATCCGTTCCATCATCACCAGGATCTCAACCGCCTGCGCAAGGCCTTTGCGCGGCTCGACACGCTGGTGGTGCACGAGCTCGCCTGGACCGCCACCGCGCGTCACGCCGACATCGTGCTGCCCTCGACGATGACGCTCGAGCGCGAGGACATCGGCTATTCCACCAACGATCCGCTGATGGTTGCCATGCACCGGATCGCCGAGCCGTTCGGCCTCGCGCGCGACGACTACGACATCTTTGCCGATCTCGCCGAGCGGTTAGGGGCGCGCGAGCCCTTCACCGAAGGGCGCACGTCGCGGCAATGGCTTGATCATCTCTACGAGCCGACCCGCAAGGCGCTTGCCGCGCGCGGGCTCGAGGCGCCTCACTTCGAGGAATTCTGGCAGCGCGGCAGCCTGGTCGTGCCGCAACATCTCGACGACGGCGGCTCGCTGCGCCGCTTCCGTGAGGACCCGGTCGCGCGTCCCTTGCCGACGCCGAGCGGCCGCATCGAGATCTTTTCGCAGAAGATCGCCGATCACGGCGACGTGGACTGTCCGGGCCATCCGGTCTGGCTCGAGAAGACCGACACGCCGACATCCGGCTCGCCGTGCTTCCTGGTCGCCAACCAGCCGGTGACGCGCCTGCACAGCCAGCTCGACTTCGGGGGACATTCCACCGAGGCCAAGCATCGCGGCCGCGAGGTCGCGCGCATGAACCCGCGCGACGCGAAGGCGCGCGGCATTGCCGACGGCGACATCATCCGCATCTTCAATGCGCGCGGCGCCTGCCTTGCCGCGGTGCATGTCACCGACGGCATTGCGCCCGGCGTGGTGCAGCTGCCGACCGGCGCCTGGTACGACCCGATGGATCCCGAGGAGGAGGCGCCGCTCTGCGTTCACGGCAATCCGAACGTGCTGACGCGAGACATCGGCACGTCATCTTTCGCGCAGGGCTGCACCGGGCAGCTCACGACGGTCGAGGTTGAGCGTTTCAACGGCAATCTGCCGCCGATCCGGGCGTTCGATCCGGCCTAACTACGCTTCAGAGCCGATCACGAACAAATCATCGCTGTAGCGCTGGCTGGCGCCCGGCCGTTCGGCTACGGCATCACGGATCGCCCCTGATTTTCGGACCTTGAGAGATGCACCTGAGAGCCCTGTTTCACCTTGCCGTCGCTGCGACCGTCGCGCTCGGTGCGTCCGCCGCGTCAGCGCAATCGGCCGCCGAGCCGGCCTATGGCCCGGAGCTGCAGGGCTTCGACTATCCCTATCCGGTCGAGCATTATCGCTTCAGCTCGCAGGGGCAGGAGCTCGACATGGCCTATCTCGACGTCAAGCCGGCGACGCCGAACGGCCAGACTGCGGTGCTGCTGCACGGCAAGAATTTCTGCGCCGCCACCTGGGACGGCACCATCAAGGCGCTCAGCGGCGCCGGCTATCGCGTGATCGCGATGGATCAGATCGGCTTCTGCAAATCCTCCAAGCCGGAACGCTATCAGTTCACGTTCCAGCAGCTGGCCGGCAACAGCCGCGCGCTGCTTGCCTCGCTCGGGATCGAGCATTCGATCATGGTCGGCCACTCCACCGGCGGCATGCTGGCGATGCGCTACGCCCTGATGTATCCGGACGCCACCGACCGGCTGGTGCTGGTCGATCCGATCGGGCTCGAGGACTGGAAGGCCAAGGGCGTGCCGTGGCTCAGCCTCGACGGCTGGATGCAGCGTGAGACGCGCGTCACCGCCGACGGCATCCGCGCCTATGAGCGCGCCACCTATTACGCCGACACCTGGGATCCGTCCTACGAGACGTGGGTGCAGATGCTGGTCGGCATGTATCGCGGCCCGGGCCGCGCGGCCGTGGCGTCAAGCTCGGCGCGGCTCTATGACATGATCGCGACCCAGCCGGTGTTCTACGAATTCGAGCAGATCAAGCCGCCGACGCTGCTGTTTGTCGGCGACAAGGACACCACCGCGATCGGCAAGGACACCGCGCCGCCCGAGATCCGCAAGACGCTCGGCAATTATCCGGTGCTGGGCAAGGAAGCCGCGAAGCGGATTCCGCATGCGCAGCTGATCGAATTCCCCGACCTCGGCCATTCGCCGCAGATCCAGGCGCCGGCGCGCTTCCACGAGGCGCTGCTCGGCTGGCTGCAGCATCCGGAGACCGGCGCGACGCTGGTCAAGTAGGAGCCTCGAGGATGGCATCATGACGACAGTCGAACTGGTCAGCGTGTTCACGGTGGATGGGCAGGGCGGCAATCCCTGTCCCATCGTGGCCGATGCCAGCGGCATGAGCGCATCCGAGATGCAGGACGTTGCCCGCCGCCATGGTCATGAATCCGGCTTCGTGTTGCCGGCGGAGAGTGACGATTTCGACGCGACGTTCCGCTTCTTCGTTCCGAACCACGAAATGGAAATGTGCGGCCACGCCACCATCGGTGCGCTCTGGCTGCTTGCACGGCAGGGACGACTGCCGGGCGATACGATCCGGATTGCAACGCGCAGCGGTCCCGTCACCGGCTTCATCAGCCGGGATCGTAGCGGCGAGCCCCGTGTCGAGATCACCCAGCCGGTCGGAAAGACCGTTCCGCTCAACGCCGAGCAACGCGATGACGTGCTCCGGGCGCTCGCGGTCGGGCCGGATGCGATCGGCAATGAACCGCTCTGCAATGCGGTCACATCGCGGGTCAAGACATTGATTCCGATGCGCTCGCCGGAGACGCTGAATGCGCTTGAGCCTTCGGTCGGGGACGTCGAGGGGGTCTGCGGGCGGATCGGATCGACCGGGCTCTATCCATTCGCGGTGGTCGACCGCGCGGCGCGCCTGTTCGAGGCACGGCAATTCCCGCGCTCATCCGGTTATCGCGAGGACGCCGCAACCGGCATCGCGGCTGCGGCGCTGGCGTTCGGCTTGCTCGATTACGGCCTGGTCACGCCTGATGACGACGAGATTCGGATCCTGCAGGGCAGGGCGATGGGGCGCCTGTCGGAGATCCGCGTCCGCATCGGCTTCGCCGGCGGCCGGCCGGTCGGCTGCCTGCTTGGCGGCAATGTCGTGCTGCTGGCTACGCCGTCACGCTGAAACGCGCTGATGTCGACGGTCGCTCGGGGCACTGGGTCGCAAAGCGTATCTAGGTCGATTCGGCGACCCGTCTGGCCCGCTCCTGCGCCCTTGCGTGCACGGGTGAGGACTTTCGCGCGCCGGGGCCCGGATGGACGTGGACATCCTTCGCGCTCAGCGGTTCGCCGCATTCCGAACAGACCATGACGGGGTCGAACATCTTCTTGCAGGTCTTGTGTTCGTGCAGCATCGGCCGGCCGCGCGCGTCGACCATGTGGATGTTGCCCCAGTGCACGATCGACATGATGATCGGATAGAGGTCGAGGCCCTTCTGGGTCAGGATGTATTCGTAGCGCTTCGGCGCCTCCTGATAGGGAATCTTGCGCAGCACGCCGAAGCGCACCAGCTTCTTCAGCCGGTCCGCGAGCAAATGGCGGGTGATCCCGAGCGACGCCTGGAAGTCATCGAACCTGCGGATGCGCAGGAAACATTCGCGCAGGATCAGCAGGCTCCAGCGGTCACCGATCACCGCGACGGTGCGGGCCAGCGAGCACGGCTCCTCCTCGAGGGTATCCCATTTCATCAGCGTCTCCGGCGCTCTGCGACGACAATAGAAGTGAAATTCTAAAACAGAACTGACGTCATTTCAATAGGATGCCTCGAACTGGCCTATGGTTCGGCTATAGGATGACAAATATCATATTGACAGTTCTAAAATAGAACTTATGGTCCGCCCCACGATCAACCCGGCCGAGCAGACGGCCGCCGACAATCGAAGGGAAGGGCGTTCCATGGCTGCTCCGCTCAAGGTCGAATTCCACTTCGATTTCGGAAGTCCGAACGCCTACCTCGCGGAACTGGCGCTGCCGGAGATCGAGAAGCGTACCGGCGTGAAGTTCGACTACGTGCCGGTGCTGCTTGGCGGCGTCTACAAGGCGACCGGCAACATGTCGCCCGGCGAGTCGCTGCGCGGGATCAAGAACAAGCCGGAATACAACGCGCTCGAGACCGAGCGCTTCCTGCGGCGCCACAACATCACGACGTTCAGATCGAACCCGTTCTTCCCGGTCAACACGCTGATGCTGATGCGTGGCGTCGTTGCGGCCGATTTCGAAGGGCTGTTCGAGCCCTATTTCCGCGCGGCCTATCACCACATGTGGTCCGAGCCCAAGAAGATGGACGATCCGCAGGTGTTCCGCGAGGCGTTCCTGTCCTCCGGCCTCGATATCGACCGCATTATCGCCCGCGCCCAGCAGGACGAGGTGAAGAAGAAGCTGATCGAGAACACCAGCAATGCCGTGGCGCGCGGCTCGTTCGGCTCGCCGACTTTCTTCGTCGGCGACGAGATATTCTTCGGCAAGGACCGCTTGCGCGAAGTCGAGGAGGAGATCGTCGCGCAGCTGGCTGCGCCGCAGCGCAAGACCGCTTGAGCGGCAAATTCCTCAAGCCAACAAATCAAGCCCGAAGGGCTGCGACAGGGAGGTTTCAGTGCAGGCGTCGACGCAAGTGGCTGAAGGAAGTGTGGAAGGCTTGCCGAACCGCATCCACGAGGTGATCGATCACCATGTCGCGGCGACGCCGGATCATCTGGCGCTGGTCGACGACAAGATGCGGCTGACCTATCGCGAACTCGATCGAACGGTCGGCCGGGTCGCCGAGGCGTTGCGGACGCTCGGCATCCGCGCCGGTGACCGCCTGATGATCGTGAGCGAGAATTCCGTTCCGCTGGCCTGCCTGCTGCTGGCGGCGAGCCGGCTCGATGTCTGGTCGATCGTGGTCAATCCAAGGCTGTCGCCGCGAGAGCTCGATCAGATCAGGGATCACAGCGGCGCCCGCCGCGTGTTGCTGACTGCCGACGTCTCGCAGGAAGCAGCCACGCATGCCGCGCGCTATGAGGCTTCCGTGCAGGATGTCGGCCCGCTCCGCGGCGTCGCCGTCACCAGCCTGAATCTGGCAACGGTTGCCGAGCCGGTGGAGGCCGATGGCGCAAACCAGGTCGCGGTCCTCATCTACACCTCCGGCACCACGGGCACGCCAAAGGGCGTGATGCTGACCCATCGCAATCTGCTGTTCAGCGCCCGCGGCACCGCGGCCTTCCGCAAGATGGCGGCCGATGACGTGCAGTATTGCGTGCTGCCGATCTCGCATATCGTCGGCATCTCGCTGCTGACGATGACCTTGATGGTCGGCGCCACCGTGCGCCTGGTCGCCAAATACGATCCGGCCGCGCTGGTCAAGGCGATGGCCGAGGAGGGCATCACGATCCTGAACGGCGTGCCCGCGACCTATCAGCGTTTGCTGGAATACCGCCGCAATGCCGGCCTGCCGAAGCTCGATCGCGGCCGGTTGCGTGTGATCTCGGTGGCCGGCGCGCCGCTCGATCTCGAACTCAAATCCCGGGTCGAGCAGGAACTCGGGCTGCCTTTGCTCAACGGCTACGGTATCACCGAATGCTCGCCGGGCATCTCCGGTGTCCGGCCCGATAACCCGCGGGCCGACCACGCCGTCGGCACCGTCATGCCGGGCCTGGAGGCAAAGCTCGTCGGTCGCGACCTCAAGCCGGTGGCCGATGGCGAAGTCGGCGAGCTTCACGTCCGCGGCCCGAATGTGATGCGCGGCTATTACCGCGCTCCCGACCTGACTGCCAAGGCGATCGATCCCGACGGCTGGTTCAACACCGGCGATCTCGCCCGTTTCCAGGATGGCGCCCTCTACATCGTCGGGCGGACCAAGGAGATGATCATCCGCTCCGGCTTCAACGTCTATCCGGCCGAGATCGAGGCGGTGCTGAGCACGCATGACGCCGTTGTGCAGTGCGCCGTGGTCGGCCGGGCGGTCGAGGGCAATGAGGAGGTCGTCGCCTTCGTCCAGCTGATCAAGGGTTCGACCGTCACCGTGGCGGACCTGATGGCCCATGTTGCTCCGCAACTGACCTCGTACAAGCGTCCGACGGAGATTATCCTGATGGATGCTCTGCCCGCCACGTCGACGGGCAAGCTGCTGAAGCACAAGCTTGCGGAATCGTTGCGCAGCCAAGCCTAGCTCACGAGCCTGACGCTGACGCGTCGCCGCAGAACAGTTCACGCAAACAAGAGACCGGAGACCACCATGCAGAAGAGAAACAGGACGGTTGCCGTCATTGGTGCCGGTGATTTCATCGGCGGCGAGATCGCCAAGAAGTTCGCCTCCGAGGGCTTTACGGTCTTCGCCGGCCGCCGCAACGGCGACAAGCTCGCGCCGCTGGTCAAGGAGATCGAGGCGGCAGGCGGCGAGATCCATGCCCGCTCGCTCGATGCGCGCAAGGAGGAGGAGATCATCTCCTTCCTCAACGACGCCGACAAGCATGCGCCGCTCGAGGTCTGCATCTTCAACATCGGCGCCAACGTCAATTTCCCGATCCTGGAGACCACCGAGCGCGTGTTCCGCAAGGTCTGGGAGATGGCCTGCTATTCCGGCTTCCTGGCCGGACGCGAGGCGGCGCGGCTGATGACGGCGCGTGGCGAGGGCAACATCTTCTTCACCGGCGCGACCGCGTCGTTGCGCGGCGGCAGCGGTTATGCCGCCTTTGCCAGCGCCAAGTTCGGCCTGCGTGCGGTGGCGCAGGCGATGGCGCGCGAGCTCGGACCGAAGAACATCCATGTCGCGCACCTGATCATCGATTCCGGCGTCGACACCGAATGGGTGCGGCAGCGGCGCATCGAGGCGCTCGGCCCGAACGCGCTCGACGATCCCGATCTGCTGATGCCGCCGGCTTCGGTCGCGACCTCCTACTGGCAGCTCTACCAGCAGCCGAAGAGCGCCTGGACGTTTGAGCTTGAAATCCGGCCCTTCGGCGAGAAGTGGTAGGGAGCACGGCAGATGGAGCTCGCGCTATCTCCTGAAGATGCGGCGTTTCGCGACGAAGTCCGCGCCTTCATCAAGGACAATTATCCGGCGGAGATGCGCGTCCCCAATCCGGAGACCGATCTCTCCAAGGAGCAGATGCTGCTGTGGCATCGCATCCTGCACGCCAAGGGCTGGATCGCGCCGCTCTGGCCGAAGGAATATGGCGGGCCCGGCTGGTCGATCACGCGCCGCTTCATCTTCGACCAGGAGACGACGCGGGCCGGCACGATGCCACCGCTGGCGTTCAGCGTCACCATGGTCGGCCCCGTCATCTACACCTTCGGCAATGATGCGCAGAAGAAGAAGTTCTTGCCGCGCATCCTCTCCGGCGAGGACTGGTGGTGCCAGGGCTATTCGGAGCCGGGCTCTGGCTCCGACCTCGCCACCGTTCGCACCAAGGCGGTGCGCGACGGCGACCACTACGTCGTCAATGGGCACAAGACCTGGACCACGCTGGCGCAGCATGCCGACTGGATTTTCTGCCTGGTTCGTACCGATACCACCGCAAAGCCGCAGTCCGGCATCTCGTTCCTCTTGATCGACATGAAGTCGCCGGGCGTCACCGTCCGCCCGATCATCACAATCGACGGGTCGCACGAGGTCAACGACGTCTTCCTGGAAAACGTCCGCGTTCCCGCCGAGAACCTGATCGGTGAAGAGAACAAGGGCTGGACCTACGCCAAATTCCTGCTCGGCAATGAGCGCACCAGCATGGCCGGCATCGGCCGCTCGACGCGCTACATCGAACGGCTGAAGAAGATCGTCAAGGCCGAGATCCCCGAAGACGATCCCGCGCATCTGGAATTCATCCGGGACATCGCCCGCGTCGAGCTCGACGTGCTGGCGCTGGAAGCGACCGAGCTGCGCGTCGTCGCCCAGATGGCCCGTGGCATCGATCCGGGACCTGCGGCATCGCTGTTCAAGATCCGCGGCACCGAGATCTTCCAGGACATCACCGAGCTGACGCACCGCGCGATCGGCAATTACGGGCTTGCGATCCGCGAGTATCCGGTCAGCGCCAACCGTTTCATGCCGGGTCCGGACTACGGCCACACGGCGTCGGAGAAATATCTCAACTCGCGCAAGCTCTCGATCTACGGCGGATCGAACGAGATCCAGCGCAACATCATCGCCAAGGCGGTGCTTGGTCTCTAGGGCACGATCCGGACAAGCGGATCATGCGCAAACAAGGAGCTAACGCGCATCTCATCGCGCTTTGGCAACAGCGGCACGAGAGGATCGGATGGATATCCAGTTCACGGAAGAGCAGGAATTGTTGCGGTCCAGCGTCCAGCGGCTGCTGCGCGACCAGTATGATTTCGACGCCCGCCGCAAGATCGTCGCGAGCGAGGAGGGTTTTGGCCGCAAGCAATGGGCTGAATTCGCCGAGCTCGGCATGCTCGCGGCGCCATTCTCGGAAGCCGTTGGCGGGCTCGGCGGCGGGCCGCTGTCGACCATGATCATCATGCAGGAGTTCGGCCGCCATCTCGTGGTCGAGCCGTTCGTCGAGACGGTCGTGGTGGCCGGCGGCCTGATCGAGCAGGCGGGCTCCGACGCGCAGAAGCAGGCCTTCATTGCCGACATCATCGCAGGATCAAAACTTTGGGCGCTGGCCTGGACCGAGAAAGGCTCGCGCTTCGATCTCGCCACCGTCACTACCACGGCGCGCCGGGAGGGCAGCCACTATGTCCTCACCGGCGAGAAGACGGCGGTGATGGCGGCGCCCTGGGCGGATTATCTGATCGTCTCCGCCCGCACCTCGGGCCATCGTCACGATCGCGGCGGCGTCAGTCTGTTCGTGGTCGATCGGCGCGCCGCTAATCTTGATCTGCAAAGCTTCAAGACGATCGATGGCCGCCGCGCGGCCGAGATCAGCCTGCGTGGTGTGCGCGGAGAGCTGCTCGGCAACGAAGGCGGGGCCGTCACGGCGCTGGAAGCCTGTCGCAACCAGGCCATCGGCGCGCTCTGCGCCGAGGCGGTCGGCGCGATCGGTGAGCTGAACGCGGCGACCCTGGACTATTCCAAGACGCGCAAGCAGTTCGGCGTCACGATCGGCAGCTTCCAGGTGCTGCAGCACCGGATGGTCGACATGTTCATCGCGCATCAGGAGACGCTGTCCCTGATGCAGCATCTCAGCCTCAGCCTCAACGAGGGTGAGGCCGGCATTTCCCGGCTCGCCTCGGGCGCCAAGTCCAAGATCGGCTATGCCGCCAAATTCGTGGCGGACCAGGCCGTGCAACTGCACGGCGGCATGGGCATGACCGACGAGCTCAATGTCGGCCACTACTTCAAGAGGATTTCTTCCATCAACATCCAGTTCGGCGATCCCGCCTATCACGTGCTGCGCTTCGCGCAGCTCGAGGCGGTCGCCTAAAGCCAGAGAGGCAAGCATGTCACAGGACGCAGTCATCGTTTCCACCGCGCGCACCGGCGTCGGCAAGGCCTATCGCGGCGCGCTCAACAACACCGACGGGCCGACCCTGGCCGGCCACGTCATGGCCGAAGCGGTGAAGCGCGCCGGCATCGCGCCCGGCGAGGTCGAGGACGTGGTGATGGGCTGCGCCATGCAGCAGGGCACCATGGTGATGAACGTCGCGCGCAAGGGCGCGATCCGCGCCGGCCTCCCCGTCACTGTTGCCGGCACCACCATCGACCGGCAGTGCGCCTCCGGCCTGCAGGCGATCGCGGTTGCCGCGCGTTCGGTGATGCTTGACGGCGTCGAGATCGCGATCGGCGGCGGCATCGAGTCGATCAGCCTGGTGCAGAACGAGCATATGAACCGGTTCCACGCCGTCGACGACGAGCTGATGGCCATGAAGCCCGAGATGTACATGTCGATGCTGGAGACGGCCGAGGTCGTCGCCGAGCGTTACGGGATCGGCCGCGACAAGCAGGACGAATACAGCCTGGAGTGCCAGCGCCGCGTCGGTGCCGCGCTGCAGGGCGGCCGTTTCAACGACGAGATCGTGCCGATCACGACAAAAATGGCCGTGGTCAACAAGGACACCAAGGACGTCAGCTATCAAGAGGTGACGCTGGCCAAGGATGAAGGTCCGCGGCCGGATACCACCGCGGATGGTCTCGCGAAGATCAAGCCGGTGTTCGAGGGCAAGACCATCAGCGCCGGCAATGCCAGCCAGCTCTCCGACGGCGCCTCGGCCTGCGTGATCATGAGCGACAGGATCGCCGCGCAGAAGGGGCTGAAGCCGCTCGGCATCTTCCGCGGCTTCGTCGCCGCCGGCGTCGAGCCGGACGAGATGGGCGTCGGCCCGGTCGCCGCGATCCCGCGGCTGTTGAAGCGCCATAACCTCAAGATCGACGACATCGATCTCTGGGAGCTCAACGAGGCCTACGCGGTGCAGGTGATCTATTGCCGCGACAAGCTCGGCATCGATCCGGAGAAGCTGAACGTCAATGGCGGCTCGATTGCGATCGGCCACCCCTATGGCATGACCGGCGCGCGGCTCACCGGCCACCTCCTGATCGAGGGCCGGCGGCGCAAGGCGAAATACGGCGTGGTGACCATGTGCATCGGCGGCGGCATGGGCGCGGCCGGCCTGTTCGAAATCGTCCACTGATCGGCAACGCGGGGAGAGACTTGTGAAGACAGCAATCACTGAACTGTTCGGTATCCAGCATCCGATCATCCAGGGCGGCATGCATTACGTCGGCTTCGCCGAGATGGCGGCCGCGGTGTCCAACGCCGGCGGCCTCGGCATCATCACCGGCCTGACCCAGAGGACGCCGGAACTGCTGGCCAAGGAGATCGCGCGCTGCCGCGACATGACCGACAAGCCGATCGGCGTGAACCTCACCTTCCTGCCGAGCTTCACCGCGCCGCCCTATCCGGAATACATCGCGGCGATCCGCGAGGGCGGCGTCAAGGCGGTGGAGACCGCGGGCCGCAGCCCGGAGCAGTACATGCCGGCGCTGAAAGCGGCCGGCATCAAGGTGATCCACAAATGCACCTCGGTGCGGCATTCGCTGAAGGCCGAGAAGATCGGCTGCGATGCGGTCAGCGTCGACGGCTTCGAGTGCGGCGGCCATCCCGGCGAGGATGACATCCCGAACATGATCCTGCTGCCGCGTGCGGCGGACGAGCTGAAGATCCCGTTCGTGGCCTCGGGCGGCATGGCGGATGCGCGCAGCCTCGTCGCGGCGCTGTCGATGGGCGCAGCCGGCATGAACATGGGCACGCGCTTCATCGCCACCAAGGAAGCGCCGGTCCATCCCAATGTGAAGAAGGCGCTGGTGGAGGCGAACGAGCTCGACACCCGCCTGGTGATGCGGGCGCTGCGCAACACCGAGCGCGTGCTGAAGAACAAGGGCGTCGATGAGCTGCTCGAGATCGAGCGCGAGAAGGGCGCCAAATTGAAGATCGAGGACATCCACGAGCAGGTCGCCGGCGTCTACCCGAAGGTGATGATCGACGGCGAGATGGATGCCGGCGCCTGGAGCTGCGGCATGGTGGTCGGGCTGATCAACGACATCCCGACCGTCAAGGAGCTGATCGACCGCATCATGGCCGAGGCTGAAGCGATCATTCGGCAGCGGCTGACCGGCTTCCTCGACGGCCAATTCGAAACCAAACCGGCCCGCGCCGTCGCCTGAAGGAGAGTGCCATGACCGAGCATGTCAAGGGTGAGATTGCCGCCGGCGTGATGACGCTGACGCTGCAGCGGCCGGAGAAGAAGAACGCGCTGACCGGGGCCATGTACAATGTCATGTCCGCGGCGCTCAAGCAGGTGGAGGCGGATGCCTCTGTCCGGGTGATCCTGTTCCAGGGCGACGGCGACAGCTTCACCGCGGGCAATGATCTGGCTGACTTCGCAAGCCAGGCGCGCGGTGAAGGCACTGTCGACAGTCCGGCCCACACTTTCATCGAAACCATCAGCAAGGTCGGCAAGCCGATCGTCGCGGCGGTGCAGGGCAATGCGGTCGGCGTCGGCACCACCATGCTGCTGCACTGTGATCTCATCTATCTCGCCGAGAATGCGCGGCTGATCACGCCCTTTGTCAATCTCGCTCTGGTGCCGGAAGCTGCATCGAGCTGGCTGCTGCCGTTGCGGATCGGCCATGCGCGCGCCTATGCGATGTTCGCGCTTGGCGAGCCGATGGATGCGCAGGGCGCACTGGCATCCGGCCTCGCCAATGCCGTGGTGCCGCAGGCCGATCTGCGCAAGCGCGCGCATGACGCGGCGGTCGCGCTGACCAAGCGGCCGGCGGGTTCGCTCAGCATGACCAAGAAGCTGATGCGCGAGCAGCAGCGGATCGCGGCGCAGATCGCCGCGGAAGGCGTGTTGTTCAAGGAGCGGCTGACGACGCCCGAAGCGCGCGAGGCCTTTGCCGCGTTCGCCGAACGGCGTCAGCCGGACTTCACCAAACTGTCGGCCTGAAATCGCCGGGAATTCACGGACAGATCGAGGGAGTGAAAGCATGGGCGTCGTCGGCAGCCATCAATACCCCAGCATGGAATCCGTGATCTACGGCAGGCCGGCGGCCGAGGCGCTGCGCGAGGAAGCCGAACGGCTGGGCGCGAAGCGCGTCTATCTGATCGCAAGCCGGACGCTGAACACCACGACCGACGAGATCGAGAAGATCCGCGAAGGGCTCGGCGACCGCCATGCCGCGACCTTTGACGGCGTGCCGCAGCACACGACGCGGGACGTGGTGACGCAGATCGCGCGACAGGCAAGTGAGGCCAAAGCGGATCTCGTCGTCGCCATCGGTGGCGGCTCGGTAGTCGATGCGGCGAAGATCGTGCTGATGTGCATGGAGCACGAGATCTTCGAACCTGCCGGGCTCGACGGCTTCGAGACCACGCCGGACCGCCGCTTCGGGCCGTTCCGCAACCCGAAGGTCCGGATGATCGCGATCCCCAGCACGCTTTCGGGAGGCGAGTACAATTCCGGCGCGCTGGTCACCGACACCAGCCGCAAGCTGAAGCAGATCTTCAATCACCCGATGATGATGCCGCGCAGCATCATCCTCGATCCCGCGATCACGAAATACACGCCCGAGAAGCTCTGGCTGGGCTCCGGCACACGCGCGATGGACCACGGTATCGAGGCGATCTGCTCCAGCCGTCCCAATGTACTCGTCGACGCGGTGTGCCAGCAGGGGCTGCGCTATCTGCATGACGGCCTGCTGCGCACCAAGGACAATCCGCATGACGAGGCGGCACGGCTGAATTGCCAGTTGGGCTCGTGGCTGTCCGCGTTCGGATTGCAGGCGCGGGTGCCGATGGGCGCGAGCCACGCCATCGGCCATGTCCTCGGCGGCACCTGCGACGTGCCGCATTATTTCTGCACGGCGGTGATGATGCCGAGCGTGCTCCGCTACAACCGTCCCGCGACGGAGGCGGCCCAGCAGACGATCGCCGCCGCGCTCGGAACGCCGGGGCGTGATGCCGGCGAGGCGTTCGCCGGCTTTATCGCCGAGCTCGGCCTGCCGCGGCGGCTGGCTGATGTCGGCGTGGGCGAGGACCGTTTTGAGCTGATCGGCAAGAACGCGATGCTGTCGATCTTCACCCGGGCCAACCCGCAGCCGATCCGCGAGCCCGGCGATGTCGTCAAGATCCTGAAGCTCGCCGCCTGAAGCTTGTCGCAACGGGAGCAGTCCACAATGGCTGACCTGCGTATATTCTCTTACTTGCCGAACCCGCGCGTCTGGAAAGCGACCATCGCCGCGCGGTTCTGCGGCGTCGATGTCGAGGTGCGAGGCGCCTCGGGCAAGGAATTGCGCGACTGGCTGTGGGACTACGATGCCCATCCGCTGACCGAGCACGAACGCGCCGCGCTGTCGTCGCTGGCGCGAACCGGCCGGGTCGGGCTGACCGGCGCACAGCTGTTCAAGACCGACGCGTTCATGGAGGCGCAGCCGTTCGGCAATGTGCCTGCCGCATTCGGCGCCGACGGCAAGGTCGGGATTTTCGAATCGAACAGCATCATGCGCGCGGTGGCGCGGCTCGGTGAAGCGAAGTTCGCCCTCTATGGGCGTGACGCCTACGAGGCGTCCAGGATCGACAGTTTTCTCGATGTCAGCCTGGTGTTCGCGCGGGACACGCAAATCTATCTGCTCGCTCTGTCGGGCGGAACGGTCGACGCGGCCATTCACGCGCGCGCCAAGGACGCGTTTGCGATCTATGCCTCGGGGATCGAGCAGGCATTGTCGCCGCTGCGCGAGACGCTGGTCGGAACCGGCATCTCGATTGCCGACATCTGCCTCACAGCCGAGCTCGCCCTCTTCATGAACGAGCACGGGCGCGCAGAGCAATTGCGCAAGCTGGGGTTGGAGAGAATCCTCCACCCGGGAGTGCAGGATCAGTATCCGCTGATGTTCGCCCATTTTGCCCGGCTGCTCGAGCACGCGCATTTTGCGCCGGAGCTCAAGCCCTATGTCGAGAAGCTGCGGTCGAAGGCGGTCGCCTGAGCATGAAACCTGTTGGCCGCAACGCGGAGGGTTGATCGCATGACCGCACCTGTTTGTTTGATCTCCGGCGTGGGACCCGGCACGGGCTCGGCGCTCGCCAGGAGGTTCGCCGAAGGCGGCTATCGCGTCGCGCTGCTCGCCAGGAACGAGGAGCGCCTCGCCGCGCTCGAAAGGCAGCTGCCGGGCGCAAAGGCCTATCGATGCGACGTGTCCGACCCCGCGCAGGTCGAGGCGGTGGCCTCCGCCGTGGAGCGCGATCTCGGCAATCCCGGCGTCGTGATCCACAACGCCGTCGGCGGCGCGTTCGGCACATTCCGCGAGATCGATCCGCAGATTCTCAATCGCAACTTCCAGGTCAACACGATGGGACTGTTGTATCTGGCGCGGCGCTTTACCCCGGCGATGATCAGCGCAGGCAAGGGCGCCATCGTGGCGACCGGCAATACCTCGGCGTTGCGCGGCAAGGCCGGCTTCGCAGGCTTCGCGCCGACCAAGGCGGCGCAGCGGATTCTTGCCGAAGCGATGGCGCGCGACCTCGGGCCGCAAGGGGTTCACGTCGCCTACGTCGTCATTGATGCGGTGATCGATCTGGAGTGGACGCGGAAGCGCTGGCCGGAACGGCCGGACGACTTCTTCATCAAGCCGAAAGCGATCGCTGACGAGATCTGGCACGTCGCGCACCAGGATCGCAGCGCGTGGTCGTTCAATGTCGAGATCAGGCCGTTCGGCGAGGCCTGGTAGGCCCGGCGTTACGGTCGCAAGTGCCGGTCAATCCATAAAAGCCCAAGGGGATTTGCATGTCGTTGAGAAAGTTTGCTGTGTCCATTGCGGTTCTCGCGGCCTTTGCCGCAGCTCCCGTCCGCGCCGAAACGCCTGGTATCTCGGAATCGGAAATCAGGATCGGGGCCACATTCCCGTTCAGCGGCCCGGCATCCCCGCTCAGCAATACCGGCAAGGGCCTCATCGCCTATGTCAACTCCATCAATGATCGTGGCGGTGTCAACGGCCGCAAGATCAACCTCATCACCTATGACGATGCCTATTCGCCGCCCAAGGCGGTGGAGCAGACCCGCAAGCTGATCGAGAGCGACGAGGTCGCGTTCCTGTTCAGCCCGCTGGGGACGCCCGGTATCGGCGCAACCATCAAATACGTGACCGCGAAGAAGGTGCCGCACCTCTTTGTCGTGAGCGGCGTGACCAAGTTTGCCAACTTCGCCGAGTTTCCACTGACGACCACGGGGCTGCCGAGCTACAACACTGAAGGAAAGATCTACGCCAAGTACATTGCCCAGACGGCGCCCGACGCGAAGATCGCGATCCTCTACCAGAATGACGATCTCGGCCGTGACTTCGTGACCGCGTTCAAGGAAACCCTGAAGGGTGAGTTCGACAAGAAGGTGGTGACATCGCCCTATGAGGTCACCGAGCCCACGATCGACTCCCGCGTCGTGACGCTGAAGGCGTCGGGCGCCCAGGCATTCCTGATCGCCGGCACGCCGAAATTCGCAGCGCAAGCGATCAAGAAGGCGAGCGAGATCGGCTGGTCGCCGCTCACCATCGTCAATTACGTGTCGAGCTCGGTGTCCTCGACCATCGTGCCCGCCGGAGCGGACAAGGCGGTGGGCGTCGTAGTCGCGACCATCGCGAAGGATCCGAACGACAAGAAATGGGCCGACGATCCCGGCATCAAATGGTATCGCGCCCACTTCGAGAAGTATCTTCCGGGTGCCGATATCGGCGACAGCAACTATCTGTTCGGGACCCAGCAGGGCCAGATCCTGGAGCAGGTGCTGAAGCAATGCGGCGATGACCTGTCGCGCGAGAACATCGTGAAGCAGGCGCGCAACATCAAGGGACTTGTGCTGCCGACGCTGATGCCTGGCATCACGGTCAACACCGGGCCCGACAACAGCATGGCCTATACGCAACTTCAGCTGCAGCGCTGGACGGGAAGCTCCTGGGAGCAGTTCGGCGGCGTGCTGAGCGCCGAGCCGAACTGAGCCGTCACACAAAGATCGCCAGTGCGCTAGTGGAGCCGTCGTGCGATCGGCTTCGCCGGCGCGCTGTGCCAGTTCCATTGCGATGATCGGTCGCTCGATCGCAGGCTCGCCAGGAACGCCGTGGTCTTCGGCTGCACCCGCGAGCCGTCGATCACCTCGAGCTGGCCGCACCGGTTGAGCGTGTGCAGCTTCCGTCCGCTCCACAGCGGTCCGGGCCTGAGCAGGCGGCGGACCGCCTGCTTGTACGTCGTCGGCGACAGTTCAAGCACTTCCGCAAGTCCCAGCGCCGCGCCATAGCCGTTGCTGCAATCCTGCACCGGGCGCCACAGCTTCCCGTCGATGGTCACGAAATTTCCGGCCGGCCGCGCGGTCGCGCGATCCATCAGGATCGGATTGGCCGCATGCGGCTGCCAGGGGCCGAGCAAGCGGTCGGCGTAATAGATCGCGAGCGTGTCGGAGTATCCGCCGGTGCCATCGCGCCACGCGCCGAACATGTAGTGGAGACCATTGTGCTGCGTGATGGTCACGTCGGCAAGTTCGAGCCCGGACAGCAGCGTGCTGTGCCGCTCCCATTTGTCCGGAAAGCGGATGCATTTGTAGAGCGGGACGTCCCGATGCGCGGTGCTCTCCGGGATCATCCAGAGTTCGCCATTGTCCTCGATCAGGAACGGGTAGGACAGGTGCCACGGCTCTTCGAGCACGGGCATCACGGTGCCGACCGGTCCCTCGCCGTCGAATTCGATCGCCGAGACGATGCCCTTGCCGACCCGGTGGTCGAGATCTTCGAAGAACACGAACGTCCTGCCCTGCCATTTCACCGGGACGGGATCGGCATAGAAGTGGTTGCCGGGATCGCCGAGCACGTTCCAGGCCGGTCCGGACAGATCACCGGTGCGCCAGACGTCCGCGTTCTCGGCGTAGCGCCATCCGATATGCCAGTGCGGCGCGTAGCAGCACAGCCGATAGATTTCCTTGGCGATCGAAGTCGCCACGCCACGCACGACGAAGGGCGCGGGATTGCGCGGCGCGCTGCTGATCGCCGGAGCGGCCAATTGCGGCACCAGCCGCGGAGCCCCCGACAGAATCGGAGGCAGCATGGACAGTGTCCGTGCTATCACCGTTTCGAGCCCGCCACTCAGGCCGGCTGCGATTTCCGCGGAGGGATGGCCGCGGTCCATGACCGAGCCGTCGCGCTCGTTGACGATTTCGATCACCGGCAGGTCGCCGGCGAGAACGGCCGCCAGCGCCGCATGCTCTCCTGTAGAGCCGTTGAACCGCGGACGGAGATAGAGCCTGGCGGCGCAGTCCGGATCGCGCTCGGCGCTGGTGAAGTCGATCACCACGTCGGGGTCGCCTGCGCGCGGCCGCTCCGGAAGTGCCTTCAGCCCGTCGGCGCCGCCGGCCTTGCCCTTGCGCAGGACGATGCGCTCGAGCTCGAACAGCATGTCGAGGCCGGCCGGTCGAGGCTCCGGCGTCGTGGTCCAGGCGATTTGAACGGGAATATCCTGATCGTTGACGCGCAGCTTTTCGCGGCACATCCAGAGCCGCGGCTGCTCACGATCGCAGCGGAACTCGATAATCATGTCCAGCCCAACTTCCTAGTGCGCGTCCGCCCCCACGGCGTTGGCGAGAATGCGGACGTATTCCTCTATCATGGCATCCAACGAATAGCGCGACTTCAGGCCCACGGCGCTTTGCCGCAGCTGGTCGCTCAACACACGATCGGTCAGGACCTTCGATACGGCGGCCGAAAACTCCGCCTCGTCAGCAGCGTCAACGAACACCGCCGCGGGCTGTCCCTGGTAGGACAGCACCTCGCGCAAGACCGGAAGATCGTTGACGACGCATGGAATGCCGGCACTCGCGGCCTCGACGGCGGCGAGGCCGAAGGTTTCGGCCTGCGTCGGAAACACGAAGACGTCGAGGCAAGCCAGGAAGTCGGCCATCTGGCGCGGCGGAATCTCGCCGATGAGGTGCAGCCGGTCCGAGACTTTCAGTTCATCGGCCAGTGCCTTGAGCCGTGCTTCATCGGCGCCCTGGCCGGCGAGCGCAAGGTGCCAGGATGGGTCGGCGGCCAGCAGGCGGATTGCTGCATCGAGCCGCTTGTGCGGGTGCAGCCTGGCCGCGCAGCCGAGCAGGGTACGATCCGGCGGCAGCTTGAACTGCTGTCGTGCAATGTCCTTCGGCAGGCTGTGCGACTTGTCGTCGAAGCCGTGCGGCACGTGCTTCATCCGCGCGCGATAGGGCGCGGGATAGCGGGCGTATTCACGCTCCATATCCCGCGAGTTCAGCGTGATGGAGTGGAAGAAGCCGGTAGAGCCCATGATGATGTCGGCGGCGCGCACCGGCATGCTCATCGACATTGCCGAGGAGACCTGGTTGGCGATCACGGGGGCGCGGCTGATGAGGCGCGACACGCCTCCGCCGATCACGTTGCCGAAGTGCTGGAAGGTCAGGACGACATCGGGCCGGATGGTCCTGAGATGTCCGGCGAGCGTCCACAGCATCCGCAGCAGCGCCACCGGATTTCCCGGGCGGCTCGACGCGCAATAGAACGTATTGGGCGGTTCGTCGAAGGAATCCGATTTGCGGAAGAAGAACAGGTTGGCGACGTCATAGCCGCGCGCGGTGAGGCCGGCACCGAGCAGCCGCGATATCTCCTGCGCGCCGGCGTTCTCGGCCTGGGTCTGCACCAGGACAACACGCAGCTTCTTGCCGCTCTCGTTCGGTCGATCGCGTGACGCGGCCGATGCCTCGCGCAATGCTGTGCTTGGCGTGTATTGGAGCACGGATTCCTCACCCGTTGAAGGAGTGGATTCGCTCCCCTCATTTTTGCGCGCGTACCTATCACGCGAAACGTGCTCGTGCACCGGGTAGCGCGTGTTGAGGTTACTGCTCATTTAGTGCGATCGGACATGGCCAGCAATCAAAAGCGCAAACAAAGCGATTGTCTCACACATAGGGTACAACTGGCTCGTTAACTAATTGGTTACGGCCGCGTAGGGAGGGGGTAACCGCAGATTAACCATAGATATTTACGTTGGCGCAGTACTGTCAGTTGAATTCGAGTTTGAACCCATGAAGTTCGGTAGCCGCGTAGGCCCGAGACGTTCCGAAGCCACGGAACCCGCAGCGTCGTGGGAAAATGCCGGCGTGCCGGCCGGCCAATCCTCCACAGAAATCACCAAGGGCGTGCTTAGCCTTGCCGGCGTGGTCGGCTTTTTCCGTGAGAACGGTCAACGCATTCTGATGCTCGCCGCGGTCATCTTCGCGGTCGGCGTCATCTTGCTGATGTTGATCCCGGCGCGCTACGCGGCGACTGCGCTGGTCGTGGTCGACCCGCGCGAGCAGCGCGTCACCGCCGATCAGGACGTGCTGCCGGGGATCGGGCAAGATGCCGCAGCGCTGCAGAGCTATGTCGAGATCGCCAAATCGGACGGATTTCTCGGGCCGCTGATCGACCAGCTCAAGATCGCCGAGGACAGCGACATCTCCGGCGGCAGGACCGATCCCACCCGCCTGCTCGACCGGTTTCGCAACCGGCTCGATATCTCCAGGCGCGGATTAACCTATGTGATCGCCATCAAGTTCACGTCCAACGACCCGCAGCGCGCAGCGTACTACGCCAATGCGGTGGCCGAGGCGTTCGTCGCCAGCCAGCGCGGAACCCGCAGCGTCGCGACCGACGAGGCGGCCGACTGGCTGAAGAGCCGGCTCAAGGCGTTGAACGACCGGCTGCGGTTGTCGGAAGATGCCGTCGCCAAATTCAAGCTCGAGCACCGGATCGTCAACGCCGGCAAGGAATCGACCACGCAGCAATTGCGCGTCACCGATCTGACGCAGCAGGTCGCCGCCGCGCGCGCCCGCACCGAAGAGGCCAAGGCGCGCTATGAGCAATCGCAACGCGACCTGAAGGCCAATGTCGACGGCCCGGTCAAGCAGGACCTGCTGAGCGTGCTGCGTGCCCAGCGGTCCGCCCTCAACGACCAGATCGCGCAGAAGCGCGCCGTGCTCGGCGATCGCCATCCCGACCTCGTGATGTCGCTCAGCCAGTTGAGCGACCTCAACCGGCAGATCGAGATCGAGCGGAAGAAGAACATCGACACCGCGAAGTCGGAATACGAGGCGCAGCGCGACCAGCAGAAGGCGCTGGAAGACCAGCTGAAGGCGGCCGAGCAGCAGATCCTGGTCGACGGTCAGGCGCTCGTTAAGCTGCAGGAATTGCAGCGCGACGCCGACGCCAACAAGAACATCTACGAGCAGTTCCTCTCGCGCTACAGGACGACCGACGAGCAGCGCGGTTTGCAGAGCTCGCAGACCAAAGTCGCATCGCCGGCGACGCCGCCGGTGCGCTCGACGCTTCCGCCGCTGCCTCTGCTGCTCGTCGCACTCGCGATCGTTTCGCTGCTGACCTCGACGGCGATTGTCGCCATTCCCGGCCTGAAGCCGTTTCCGATCAAGGCCGTTCCCGTGCCGCGTCGCGCCGAAGCGCCGCCCGCGCCGCAGCCTGCGCTGCCGCCGGGATTGCCGGTGCTAGCCCGCATTCCGAACATGGTGTCGCCGGATGCCGTCCGGAGCGTCTGGCAGACCCCGATTGCAACGACGGCCGAGCCCGATCTCAGTCCGCATCTTCAGCTGCTGGTCGAGAACATCGAGCAGCTTCCGGGAGACCACGGCAAGGTGGCGCTGCTGCTGTCGGTCGAGGCCGGTGCAGGCGGCAGCACTGTCGCACGGTCGCTGAACCGGTCCGCCGTCAAGAACGGGACGCTCAGCGTCCTGATCGAGATGGAATCCAGGCGGGCCGAGACCGCACCGCCGCAAGGCTCGGGGATCATCAAGGCCGATCTGCCGTCCGTCGTCGAGCTGCTGGGCGCCAGCAGCAAGGCGCCGCCGTATCCGCCGGACGATATTCGCGGCGATTTCGGCCTGATCATCGTCGACGCATCGTCGCTTGCGATGCAGCCGGCGGCGGTTGCGCTGGCTGCCCATGCCGATCTGGTGATCCTGGTGGTTCGCGAGGGGGCCGCCAACGCGGCATCCGTCGCCAAGGCGAGGGCTGATCTGTCGAGGTCCGGTTCGGTGCCGACAGCGCTTGTCGTCAACCGCGTGGCCGGCAATGCCGCGGTTCGCGGCCGTCAGGGCGAAGCCCTGGGATTGGCAAGCTGAAGAAGCTTAAAGCATCGGTTCTGATTGAATCAGAACATATGCTCTAACTTTCTTGAAGCGTTTTCTTCACGCAAACCGGCGTCCACTTCGCTCGAAAACGCTTAGTCCTTGCTATCGGCGACGCGGACCGCGTAGGCGCCACTCTTCGACGACGCCAGATGCGTCAGCACCAGGATTGACGGATCGACGCCGGTCCGGCGGCGGCACAGCACGTTGAGGGCGATGGTGGTAAGCACCAGCGACACGGTGGCCGCAATCGCAGCGCCGAGCACGCCGAGCCAGGGGATCAGCACGACAAATCCCACCAGCCGCAACGCCACGTTGGCGGCGACGACCGGAACATAGTCGCGCTCATGCCCGGTCAGCTGCAGAACCGCGGCGGACGGTCCGCCCGCCGCCTGGAACGCCGTTCCGATTGCGAGCACGATTAGCACCCACTGCTGCGCGGCGAAATGCGGCCCGAACAGGCCGAGCAAATAGGGGGCGCCGACCCAGACGATGACGAGCCCGCTGAGCACGCACAGCGCGGTCACCTCGGCCATCAGCTTCAGCGTATGTTCGAGCTCGCCGTGATTCTTGCTGAAATACAGCGAGGGGAGCCGGCGCGCGCCGAACGTGTAGAGCGCGGCCGAGAGCATGGCGAAGATGTTCGCCAGACGCGATGCGGCGAAATAGACGCCGGCCGTGGCCGGATCGAGCATCCAGTAGACCAGGATGACGTCGAAATACTGGTTGGCCGCTTCCAGAATGGAGGAGAGCCAGAAGCGGAATGCGCTCCGGTTCCAGCGTGCGGTCTCGAGGCGGGCGGTGACCGTGCGCAGGTTCGGCAGCGCGCGCACGACCGACACGATCTGCACGGCGAGCCCCAGCGCCATCGCGGCCGACATCGCGGTGAACAGCTCGGCTGGGGTGAGTTGCCGGTGGCCGAGCAGCACCGCGATCAGGAACAGGACAACGGCAACCCGCCAGAAGAACTCGCGGTTGCCTTCCCCCATCAGAATGCTGACTAGGGATCGCGCGATCTGGCTGCCGAGCATGAGCCCGGCATTGACGGCCGCAAACGCCGAGACCGACAGGACCAGCAGCCACCACTCGCCGCGAATGACCGCCGCTGCGGCGATCGCGGCGATCGAAATCAGCATGCCGACCGCGGAGTACTTCAGGCTCGACAGCAGGACGCCCTTGGTGAGGTCGGCCTGGCCGCGCACCTGGTATTCGTTGAGGAAGCGAACAAGCAGCAATTCCTGGCCGACCAGGCCCACGACCGATGCGATCTGGGCGACGGAAAGCCAGGTCGCAAAATCTCCAAACGCGTCGGGCGTCATGGTCCGCGCGGCCAGCGAGAACAGCGCGAATGCCAGCCCGCCGCTACCAACCTTGAGCAGGATGGTCCCGGCAACGCCGCGCGTCACATCGCGCCGTAGCAGTTGGAGAACAGAGGCAATCACCGGAGATATCTCAATATCCAGTCAGGCTGTCGACCGTAGCAATCGGTCAAGTCGCGAGTGTTAATGTTGTCTTGCTAAGATTCCGTTCCTTCCGGCTCGCCACGCGGTTGTGAACCAGGTCAACCCGTCGCCTTGCTCCATTCTGGAACGGCATCGCGCGCGCTGTCTCCAAACGGTGCAGATCGGGTGTTTCTCCGAAGCTCGGTCCAAAGGCGAGGACCGCGCCGGGTGAGGCCGCGTCTGCGTGCCAAGGGCGTCCGTCGAGGCTCCATGGCCAGGCGACAGACCCGCCATCCTGCTGGTGAGCCTCCAATAGATCGGTTTCATGACGGTCTTTGGTGCAAGCCATGTGCCGAGAGCCTGCCGATCGCAGTCGGCACGTTTTCATTAACCCCAATCATGGAACTCGTCGTGTTCGTTCGGGAAGGCGGCACGGCAGGCAGGGAAATTGCAGTTCTGCGGTCAATTAGCCGTTGGAGCGGACAAACATGATTGCCGAGGAAAGCACGACCAGGCCGATCGCGAGCTGCGAGGCCGAGGTCATCGAAGCGGATGTCGCGATCGTGGGCGCCGGTTTGGCGGGCTCGCTTGCGCGAGCCGTGCTTGCCCGGGCCGGCTACCGGGTCGTCCTGATCGACAAGCGCGCGATTCCTCCTGACGAATTCCGCGTCGAAAAGATCGCGGGACGGCAGATCGACATCCTGCGCCGCCTCGGCTTCATCGACGATGTCGAGGCCGTCGCCGCGCCCTTTGACAGGGTGCTCAACATCAGGGACGGCAGGCTGATCGATATCGGCGTCGGCCGGTCCTACGGAATTTCCTATGCCAACCTCGTCAACATGGCCCGCGACCTGACGCCTGATACGTCGAGCTTCCTGCTCGATCAGGTGACCAATGTCAGCTGCAGCGAGGACCGTCAGCAGTTGACGCTGGCCTCCGGCAGACGCGTCGTCTCGCGTCTCGTCATTCTGGCGACCGGCATGGCGGCCGCGCTTGGCTACAGTCTCGGCATGCGCCGGCAGATGCTTGCCGCGCGCCACTCGGTTTCGTTCGGCTTCACGATCGCACGGCCGGACAACGCGCCGTTCGATTTCGATGCGCTGACCTGTTATGGCAAGAGGGCGGCTGACGGCGTCGACTATCTCAGCCTGTTTCCGATGTCGGGCGGCATGCGGGCGAACCTGTTCATGTTCCGCGATCCGACCGATCCGATCATGCGCGAGCTGCGCCGCGACACCAGGCGGACGCTGCTTCGCCTGATGCCGGGGTTGGAGACCTATCTGGGCGACTTCCAGGTTGTCGGCCCGGTGCAGAACTGGGTCATGGACCTGACCGTGACCGAAGGCCATCTGCAGCCGGGCGTCGTGCTGATCGGCGATGCATATCAGACCAATTGTCCGGCCGCCGGAACCGGCGTCAGCCGTCTGCTGGTGGATGTCGAACGTCTTTGCACGCTCCATGTGCCGCGCTGGCTCGAGACCGACGGCATGGGCACGGAGAAGATTGCGCAGTTCTATTCCGATCGGGACAAGCTCGCCGCCGACCAGCTTTCGCTGCAACTGGCGCGCTACCGGCAGGACTTGACATCGAACACCGATGCACGCTGGACGATGCAGCGGAAGCTGCACTTCCTGCGCCGCGCGATCACGCATCGGGTGGACCGGATTCATCCGGGATGGGTGATGCGCGTCCGCAGCGCGCTCCGTTAGAGCGTATTCGGGCGAAGTGGGCAGCGGTTCGCGTGAAGAAAACGCGTCAAAGCAGGAACCCAGAGCTACGGCGCCGCACACTCGGTGTCGTCCCGGCGAAAGCCGGCACCCATAACCACAAATATTTGTGGCGCAAAGGCTGGGGCCCCAGCTTGTTCTAACGACAGCCATCGGTGGTTATGGGTCCCGGATCGCGGATCCTGTCATCGGGCGGCGCTTCGCGCCGACCCGTTGGCTTGTCCGGACGACGACTGAGTTTTCCTGAACCGAAGCGCGAGGCGCCCGCAAAAAAAACGCCTGGCTAGCTCTTGGCAAACTCTTGGCGGCGCTACCGCGTGCCGGTCGAGGTGCGGATCGGCCTGATGTCGGTCAACCGCTTGGCGGCCTGCTTGATCCAGGGCGCCTGTCTCAGCGCAAACAGTGCAAGCGAGCCGGCCGCGCTGCCGGCCTGCGTCACGCTCGACATCGGCGTCGGCTGTCCCCCGAATTGCATCTTGTAGGGTTCGTCACCGATGGTGAAGTCGAGCACCCGATCGCCGCGCTCGATGCAGTCCCGCGCGACCCGTTCGAAGGTCAGCGCGCCGATCGACTGGCTCTTGTATCCCTCGATATCGAACGCCGTCATGACGACGAGGAGGCTGTCGCGGTGAGATAGCCCAAGGGCGGTGGCAATGACCTCGCCGTCCATCTTCATGGCATAGAGGCGGGCAAAGGAGCCGGCGCCGCGCAGCGCCACGCTCGAATAGAAATCGAAATATTCCGGACGCTGCAGCAGGTCGCCATCACCATGCGCCTGGAACCGCGGACCGCGAAACTTCTTCATCACCTCCATCGCCTCGCCGATGGAGGCGCTGTCGTCGCAGCATGAGAAGGTGAGGGTGCCTTTCTTGTGGATCTGGCGCCATTTCTTTGCCAGCTCCTTTTGATAGGACTTCCCCAACGCGTTGATCTGCCATTGCTCGAACGGCGCAGACAGGACCGTCGCATAGGCATTGGTATCCATCAGGCTGCGGTGAGGCGCCCCGAGCAGATTTTCGATCGGCATCTTGGCATCGAGCAGCTTCGGTATGCGCAGCAGATCGAATGGCCGGACCAGGTGTCGAAGCCTCTCGCAGGCACGCTCGTCCCGCAGCAGGTCGGCGAATGTCGCGATGCTGCAGACCGGCGACAGGTAGTCGGACACACGCAAATCCGCGAATTCGATCGTGCGCATCGGCCCGCGGCGCACGCGCAGCAGCGGAAGCACAGCCGCCAGTGCCTTGCTTGCGCGATTCCTGATGACGACGACCAGCGGCTTCGCCGCCGCGGCGGGCGCGAGCTTGCGATAGAGGCTGTCCAACCACAGCGGATGTTGGAAGGCGGTCGCGTCCGATCCTTCAAACAACGTCGCGTATTCTTCGGACAGGAAGTCGAATGCGTCGTCGATGCAAACATCGAACGCGTCATCATTCTTATTCATGCGAAACCAAACAAACGGGTTTTCAAAGTGCCGATCGAGCCGGCGTGGATACCCTTATAGCAAAGGCTGATGACGTCGGGCACCGGTAGAAAACGATTTGTATTAATGTAGTGCGTCGACCTTTGCGCATTGTTGCTGATCGAAGGTCGCCGCGGTGAACGGATCGCGTCTGACGCCTCATCTGTCGGTATCGTTAATAATCTCGCTATGGCCTGAGATCGTCACGCATCGCGCGGCTGGCACGCGGCTGGACCGAATATTGCAGTTATGGGCAGGTAAGCACTGGAGTCCTTGGTGAAATGTTGACTAGCAGCCAAAACGCCCGCATTTCCGATGCAATTTCGCCTGCGCGCGTTGATCGCGAGGGGGCCCAGCGTCTCAATTCAGACACGGCTGCTCCAGCTGTCCGGATTTGCAACACTTCGGGTGATCCGCAGGCGGATGTGCCGGCCGGATCATCGCTGCCAAACGGCATGCGCGAGCGCCGCATCAATCCTGTCGGCCGGGCTGCGACCGCCGGCGTTACCCGAGCAACCATCGGCGGGCTGCGGCTCGCCGTGCTCGATCGCGAGCAGACTGCGGGTTTCATGGTCGAGATGGTGCACCCGCAGCGGCGGGTCAGTCGGCCGCTGTATCTGACCTCGGCCAATGGCGAGGTGCTGTCGCGCTGCTCGACCGAGCCGATGACCGATCGGTTGTTCCGCACCGCCGACCTGATCAATGCCGACGGGCAACCGCTCGTCATGGTGTCCAAGCTGCGGTCATCGAACCCGCTGCCCGAGCGCGTCGCGACCACCGACCTGTTCCACGACGTCGCGCGCCGGGCGGAAGAGCTCGGGCTTACCTTCTATTTGCTCGGCGCCGACGATGCCGAGAACAAGGCGGCAATCGCCAATGTCCGCCGGGCCTATCCGGCCCTCAAGATCGTCGGCCATTCGCACGGTTATCTGCGCGGCGACGCGCTGCGGGCCAAGGTCGACGAGATCAACTCGCTGGTGCCGGACTTCCTCTGGGTCGCGCTCGGCGTGCCCAACGAGCAGGCTTTCGTCGATGAATTCATGCCGCGGCTTGGCAATGTCGGCGTCATCAAGACGTCAGGCGGATTGTTCAATTTCCTGTCGGGCTCGCGGCCGCGCGCGCCGCGGTGGATGCAGATCGTGGGACTCGAATGGGCCTGGCGGCTCTGGCTCGAGCCGCGCCGGCTGTTCTGGCGCTACCTGACGACCAATCCGCATGCTCTCTATCTGCTGCTCAACCGGACCCGATCCTCGTCTAGCAAAGACTGAAGCCTACCGCGTGCAATATGCACTCCGGCCCGATCCACCGGAGTGCCGAGCTCATTTATGAGCGGAGTACAATCGATATGGACGGACGCGCGCTCGATAGCTCGACCTGGCAGGCGCCCAGCGTCGAGGCGGAAAATTTCGCAAGGACCGTCGTCAACTGGTCGATCACCATCAACGTGATCATGTCGATGGGGACCTTCCACGCGGCGCTGCTGCCGACCGAGCTGACGCTGGTGCAGCAGGCCGTCGCCCTCTTGATGTGGGGCGTGCTGATCTATGCCAGCCTGTTCATCCGTCCCTGCCTGCCGCTGGCCTTCAATCTCGACACGCTTGCGGTCATCGCGTTCTATGCGTTTGCCACGATTTCGGTGTTCTGGACCAATCTCGGCGTCGCTGCGCTGATGAAGGCCGCGGCGCTCGCGATCACGACGCTCGGCGCGTTCTGCATGATCACCCGCGTCGACATCGACGACATCGTGAAAGCGACGACCCGCGGCCTGTTCGTGCTGATCGCGGGCTCGGCGGTTTGCGCATTGGTTTTCCCTGATATCGGGGTCGATGACAGCTGGATGCACATGGGGCAGTGGCAGGGCGTCTTCGAATCGAAGCAGACCCTGGGCTTCGCCGGTGCCTATCTGATGTTCTTTGCCTGTTATCGAAAGATAACCGGACAGGGATGGTTGCCCTTCCTCGTCACCTTCGGGCTCGCCTCGACCTGTGTCATTCTCTCGAAGTCGCGCGGCGCCGGCGCCCTGGCGCTGGTTGCCTGTGCGCTCGTGCTGACGTCGCTGTGGTCCGTCAGGTGCATGGAGGTCTACGCGATCCTGCCATGCGTGATGTGCGTCACGGCCGTGCTGCTGATCCTGTATTTCTACACGACCGGATATGACTCGATCCACGTCTTCGACACGACGATCGATTTCACCGAAAGAACCTTCATCTGGCAGTACGCCATCGGTCATTTCGATGACGCACCGCTGTTCGGATTTGGCATCAACGGGTTCTGGACCACTCCGGCGATCTACGATTATTTCAACCAGAACCACGGCTGGGTGCTCGACAACTATCACAATGGCTATATCGCCATTCTGATCGAGACGGGATTCCTGGGCTATTTCCTGTTCACGGCAAGCGTCTTTCTGTTCTCCTACAAGGTGCTTTGCCTGATCGCGGAGCGCGCGATCGATCGTCTGCATTGTGCGCTGATCATCGGGTTCGTGTTTCTCAACTGCCAGACCAACTTTACCGAGACGGTGTTCCTTCGTTCGACGATGTTCACATCGGTGCTGCTGATTGCGTTCTTCCTTGCCGTCTGTCGGCCGGTGCCGTCATCGCGTGCGCACGAGCTGGAGCAACCATGACGGCGTTCCGATCGATTTTGCAGGGAACCTTCAGCGCGCTGGTGGCGGCGGCGCTGTCTGCGGTGCTGGTCTCGCCGGCGAATACCGCGGAGCGAGGCGCGTCCCCGGACGTCGCGGCACTGGGGCGCGGCATCAATATTCTCGGCTATGACGGCATCTGGGAAGGACACCAGAACGCGCCTTTTCGCCTGGAAAACCTCAATACGATCCGCCAGGCCGGCTTCTCGCATGTCAGGATCAACTTCTTCGGCTTCAGGTACATGGATTCCGGAAACATCTTGGACGAAGCCGTCTTGCGGCGCCTCGATGGTGTGATCGAGGACGTGCTGGCGCGGAAGCTGATCCCGATCCTCGATGAGCACGACACCGACCTCTGCCAGCGCGACGTGCCGGAATGCACGGTGAAGCTCAAGGCGTTCTGGCGCCAGATCGCGTCGCGCTATGCGGGGAAATATCCGAATCTGGTGTTCGAGGTCCTGAACGAGCCCGGTGGCAACATGACTTCGGCCGAGTGGAATGCACTGCTCAGCGATTGTCTGGTCATCATCAGGGGCACGAATCCGACGCGCAGTGTCGTTGCCGCCATCCTGAACATCGACGAACTGCCGGTCGACGAACTGGTGCTGCCACCCGGCGACAGAAACCTGATCGTTACGTTCCACTATTATGCGCCGATACGCTTCACCCACCAGGGCGCGCCATGGTCGGCAATCTTTTCGAAGATCGGTCCGCTGAGCTGGGGCTCGGCTGAAGACGAGGCGAAGGCCGCCGCTGATTTCGACAAGGTCCGCGCCTGGTCGGAGAAGGAGAGGCGCCCGATCTATCTCGGCGAGTTCGGCGTCTACGAGCGCGCGCCGGCAGAGAGCCGCGCGAAATACCTGTCGTTCATGGCGAGAAACGCCGAGAAATTCGGCTGGGCCTGGGCCTATTGGCAGTTCGATCACGATTTCGCGGCATTCGATAGCGCCCGGCAACGCTGGAACCGCGATATTCTCCGCGCAATCATTCCGTCGGTCCGCTAGTCCGCCTGCTGCGCGGCGCCCTTCGCCTCAGGATCGGCCGACGTCCTTGACGACGCGATTGTCGCGCGCCGTGAGCACGCCGCCCTTGTACACCGAACGTTCCGAGGGCCGCGCGACCACGGCTTCCTGGATATGCGCAGCGTTCAACGTCACGAAATCGGCCTTGTCCCCCACACGCAGGCCGTAACCTTCGAGCCGCAGCGCCTTGGCGCCGGCCGCGGTGACCATGTCGAACGCGATCGCGAGCTCGTCATCGGTGTAGAAGCCCGAGCGGTATCCGATCATCATCGCGCGGCCCAGCATGTCGCCGTCGCCATAGGGCCACCAGCTGTCCCTGATATTGTCGTTGCCGCTGAACACCGTGACGCCGGCGTTCCTGAGCGTGGCGACCGGCGGGAACGGCCGGCTGCCCGGCGCATTCGTCATGATCGCCACGCCTGAGCGTGCCAGAATGTCGGCGGTCTTCTTCAACGCGTCGGCCGGAATGTCGCCGAGGCCGTAGGCGTGGCTGACGGCGACGCGGCCCTCCATGCCGAGCGCACGCGTCCGCGCCGCGATCTGCTCGACCTCGAAGGCGCCGAGCATGCCGCCATCATGAAGATGAATGTCGACATCGACGCCGTGCTTGTGCGCAACGCCGAAGACGACATTGAGATGGCCCTCGACATCCCGATCGAAGCTCGCGGGATCGAGCCCGCCGACCACATTGGCGCCGAGCCTGATCGCCTCGTCGAGCAATTGCGGCGTGCCGGGGCTGCCGAGAATCCCGCTCTGCGGAAACGCCACGAGCTGGATGTCGATCAGGCCCCGGTATTCGTCGCGCACCCTGAGGATGGTTTCGAGCGAGTTGAGGCCCACTGACCCATCGACCATGACGTGACTGCGCATTTGCGTCGTGCCATGCCCGATGCAGAGGTTGAGCTGATTCCGCGCCCGCACGTCCATCGGGGCGGCGGCAGCAAGGTTCTCGGCCTGAAACGCCACCCGCTCATGGACGTTGAATCCATCAGTGCAGGGACGGTGCGGCCGCCAGGTGTCGCCATAGAAGCTGGTATCGAGATGGATATGGCCCTCGACGAAGCCGGGCACGACCAGTGCGTTGCCGAGATCGACGATCTCGACCCCGGCCGGGCGCTCGGCCCTCGCTTCGATCGCAACGACGCGGCCGTCGCGGACCAGCATGTCGCTGCTGGCGCCGTCACCGAGCCTGGCATTGATGAAGAGCTTGTCGGCGGGCATCGGGTCTGTCCTTGTTTCCTCTGCATGCAGGTCGCGCAGCGCGCTGTGCCTTGCCTTGCATAGCCCAAGGAATAATACTCGCCCCGAACAGGCAGACAAGGAACCCATATCATTGCCGGACATTGCGAGCAGCGAAGGGTTCGATGTCAAGCGTGCAGCCTTTGCCGCGACCATCGGCAACATGCTGGAGTTCTACGACTTCATCACCTACAGCTTCTTTGCCACCGAGATCGGCCGCACCTTCTTCCCCGCGCACAGCGAATACGGCAGCCTGATGCTGTCGCTCGCAACCTTCGGTGCCGGATTTCTGACGCGCCCGATCGGCGGCATCGTGCTCGGCATCTTCTCCGACCGGGTCGGCCGCCGGCCCGCAATGCTGCTGAGTTTCGCGCTGATGGGCGGCGCGATCCTGACCATCGCGCTGACGCCATCCTATGCCGCAATCGGCATCGTGGCCCCGATCATCGTGATCCTGGCGCGCATGGTGCAGGGATTTGCACTCGGCGGCGAGGTCGGACCGACCACAGCCTATCTGATCGAGATCGCACGACCCAGGGATCGCGGCCTGGTGGTGGCATGGCAGCCAGCCAGCCAGGAGATCGCAGCCACGATCGGCGCGCTGGTCGGCGTCATCCTGAGCAGCACCATGGCGCCCGACATGCTGCAGGCCTACGGATGGCGCTTCGCATTCCTGCTCGGGGCCGTCTGCCTGCCGTTCGGCATCTGGATGCGCCGCACGCTGCCGGAAACCGTTGCTCACGGCGAGCGCGCTGCCGGGGCCGCCGAGAGTTCGAGCCATGTTGCGCAGGCGCGGGCGCATCTCCGCGTGATCGTGCTGGCGGTGATGATCCTGGCCAGCGGCACGATATCGACCTATGTCACGCAATACATGACGACCTACGCCAAGAACACGCTGCATGTGTCGCCGTCGCTGGCGTTCACCGTGTCGCTGGTCAGCAACGGACTGCAGATCATCGGTGCGTTGCTGGGCGGCTGGCTCGCCGACCGGCTCGGACGCAAGCCGATCATGATCTGGCCGCAGCTCGTCGTGCTGGTGCTGACCTACCCGGCCTTCCTGTGGATCGTCCACGACCCGGGCGCCTGGTCGCTGCTGTTTGGCTTCGGCATCCTGTCGTTCATCGGATCGCTGCCGTTCACCGCATTCTATGCCGCCTTCACCGAAGCGCTGCCGCAGAACATCCGCGGCGGCGTGTTCGCCACGATCTACGCGGTTGCGATCGCGACGTTCGGCGGCACCGCGCAGCTCGTGGTCACGTGGCTGCTGCACGCGACGGGAGATCCGCTGGCGCCGTCCTGGTATCTGCTGCTCGCGGCAGCGGTCGGCATCCTCGCGATGAGCCTGATGCCGGAGACCGCCCCGGTGAAGGTCGGCGAGAAGTAAAGCGTTTTCGAGCGAAGTGGATATCGGTTCGCGTGAAGAAAACGCGTCAAAGCAAGAATCTAGAGCCCCGTTCCGATTCAATCGGAACGGAAAAGGCTATAGGCGCCGGCGGCCGCGTTCAATCCATGTCGCGAAAGGCGTGGCCGTTGGCCTCGATCTCTTTCACGAGTTGCGGCGGCAGATTGGCCTGCGCCGAGGTGCCGTCGAACACCCAGTCCTTGGCATCGGCAAGGTCGGGTAGACCCGCGCCTTTGCGGACATAGAGACCGACCGACGCCTTCTTCGGGTTGATGTAGAGATCGTAGTCCATTGCGCGCCGCCTCTCCGTTTCACGTTTAGTGGAAGTGCCGGTAGCGGCCGGAGACTTCCCGGATGAGTCAACGCCGGTAAGACTAGGCGGGTTTCTTCGCCTCCGGCGCAAGCACCACCGACGCTTCGCTGGTCAGCATCAGGAAGGTGATGGTCTCCTGGAAATACAGCTGGACCGAGGACGCGGAGTGGCTGAGATAGCCGATCGAAAGGTCCTGGCCGATCGAGAGCTGGAAATCGCCGCCGCGGGTGGTCAGCAGCACGCCGCCCTCGATCGCCGGCGCCCAGATGATCTTGCCGTCGACCAGGCGCTGGATGTGCTGCAGCACCGGGTAGCCGTCATCGGTCGCGCCGCCGATCGCGGTATAGGGCTCGGTGCCGAGCAGCAGCGTATAGGGGCCGTTGACGCCGGCGAGCCGCAATTGGCTGACCGCCTGCGCCACCACGTTGGGGTAATTCTTGATGCTCGCCGGCAGAGTCAGCACCGGATTGCTGCTGCCCTGACGGATGCCCTGGATGCCGGCGGCGGCGTAGCCATCGAACACCGCGCGATCCTCCGCGAAGGCGATCTTGCGCGCAGCCGTCTTGAGCGGGTCCCAGTCGGAATCATTGGAGCCGCGCTCGACGTCGTCGATCGCCTGGCGCGAGAGCTCGAACGGCACGCGCAGCTCGACCAGCGCACGGACATCGCGCTGCGTCGCCTCGACCCCGTCGCCGGGCGTCGAAATCTTCTTGAGATGGCCGGTGCCGACGGCGGAGAAATCGGCGCCCTTCGGGCCATCGACGTCCACGACACGGCGCGCCGCCAGATGGCGCTTCAACGTGCGCGAGGCGTCCTCTTCGATCTGCGCCCATGCCGCGTCCGAGATGGGGGCAAGTCCCCGATGCAGATTATTCATGTCCAGCCTCTCCTTTCAGTGAGCCGATCCCGAGCGAGCCGTCGGACGGCGGTATTCTTGGTGCGGGTGTTTCGGCAGCCCCGGCATCATCCACGGACGGCTCGGCGGGCGAGGCCGCAGGCGGCGCGCTCGCGACATCCTCCAGGAAGGTCGCCGACGGGACGAAGAACAGCGTGCCGGTGACGGCGCGGCTGAAGTCGAGCAGGCGGTCGTAGTTGCCCGGCGGCTTGCCGACGAACATGTTCTCCAGCATCTGCTCGATCCGGTGCGGAGACTTGGCGTAGCCGATGAAATAGGTGCCGAACTCGCCCTTGCTGATGTTGCCGAACGGCATGTTGTCGCGGAGGATATCGAGCTCTTCGCCGTTCTCGACGATCGTCGTCAGGGCGTTGTGCGCGTAGCTCGGCTTCACCGCATCGTCGAGCTCGATGTCGGACAGCTTGGTGCGGCCGATGATCTTCTCCTGCATCTCGACCGGCAGCTCGTTCCACTTCTTCATGTCGTGCAGGTATTTTTGTACGATCACATAGCTGCCGCCGGCGAAGGCCGGGTCCTCGTCGCCGATGATCGTGGCGTCGATCGCCGCCTGGTCTTCCGGATTCTCCGTGCCGTCGACAAAGCCGAGCAGGTCGCGCTCGTCGAAATATTTGAAGCCGTGCACCTCGTCCGACGAGGCAACAGCATCGCCGAGCCGCGTCATGATCTGGGTCGCGAGCTCGAAGCACAGGTCCATCGGCACGGCGCGGATGTGAAACAGCAGGTCGCCCGGCGTTGCGACGGCGTTGTGGACGCCATGGATCTCGCGAAACGGATGCAGGCCTTGCGGCTTCGGCGCGCCGAACAGCCGGTCCCAAGCGTCGGAGCCGATTCCCATGACGCAAGACAGCCGGCCGTCGAGATCGCGAAAGCCGACGGCGCGCACCAGCGCGGCCAGATCGGCGCACAGCGACCGCACCACCGCATCATATTCCGGATTGGGCTTGATCGTGACCGCAAGGAAGATGGCCGCGCGCGTCAGCTTCGCAGCGACCGGTTGCGGAACGGCTGATGGCACGCATCTCTCCTTACTAAACGGCTAGTCCACGACGACAAAACAGCTGGTTCTGGACGTCGGATCGACGTTCAGAGAGAGGCAGAGGAGCATGCAACTGGAACCTTTACAAGACCTCGAATGCAGAGGTGCCTGCGTCAATCGACGGGCTTGCCGGACTTCTCCTCCTCGAGCGTCACCGCAATCGCGGCGTTGGCGGACAGCCGCACCTTGGTGCCTTCGACACCGGCGACGAAGCCGAGCTCGATATAGTGGTGATGTCCCTTGTGGAAGCCGTCGCTTTCACTTTTCTTGAGCTTGATGCGGTTGCCTTCGACGCGATCGACGGTGCCGACATGCACGCCATCCGCGCCGATGACCTCCATGTTGTCCTTGATGTTCTGCGTCATGACGCTCTCCCTGGTTGAAGGCCAGCTTGCATATGATGCGCCGAGACGACGCAGCGATGACGGCGCGTCGCCGGTGCAATCCGGGCTTGTCTCACACCGGCTCGTATTCGTCCGCCTCGGCGGTCTCCGGCCTCTTGCCGTTGAAGGTGAGGCCGGCCTTGGTGGCAGAGAGCCTCACCTGCGAGCCGTCGCGCACGTCGCCCGCGAGAATCATCTCGGCGAGCGGATCCTGCACGCTGCGCTGGATCACCCGCTTCAGCGGGCGGGCACCGTAGGCTGGATCCCAGCCTTTCTCCGCCAGCCAGTCGCGCGCTTTCGGCTCGAGCTCCAGCTCGATCTTGCGATCCTCCAGCAGCTTGCGCAGCCGCGAAAACTGGATCTCGACGATCCGGCCCATGTCGCTCTTCTGCAGCCGATGGAACAGGATGATCTCGTCGATGCGGTTGAGGAACTCGGGACGGAAATGCGCCCGCACCATGTTCATCACCTGCTCGCGCACCGCGCTCGTGCTCTGGCCCTCCGGCTGGTTGACGAGGTACTCGGCACCGATGTTCGAGGTCATGATGATCAGCGTGTTGCGGAAATCGACGGTGCGGCCCTGGCCGTCGGTGAGGCGGCCATCGTCCAGCACCTGAAGCAGCACGTTGAAGACATCGGGGTGCGCCTTCTCGATCTCGTCGAACAGCACGACCTGGTAGGGCCGCCGCCGCACCGCTTCCGTGAGCGCGCCGCCCTCGTCATACCCGACATAGCCGGGCGGGGCGCCGATCAGCCGCGAGACCGAGTGCTTCTCCATGTATTCGGACATGTCGAGGCGGATCATCGCGGTCTCGTCGTCGAACAAATACTCGGCGAGCGCTTTTGCCAGTTCGGTCTTGCCGACGCCGGTGGGGCCCAGGAACATGAACGAGCCGATCGGCCGGTTCGGATCCTGCAGCCCTGCGCGGGCGCGGCGCACCGCGGTCGACACCGCGCGGACCGCTTCGGCCTGGCCGACGACGCGCTTGCCGAGCATCTCCTCCATGCGCAGCAGCTTGTCCTTTTCGCCCTCCAGCATCTTGTCGACCGGCACGCCGGTCCAGCGCGACACCACCTGTGCGATATTGTCGGCGGTCACGGTTTCGCTGGCCGACGAGGTCTCGCTGGCCTCGACCGCGGCGAGCTTCTTCTCGAGCTCCGGAATGCGGCCATAGGCCAGCTCGCCCGCCTTCTGGAATTCGCCTTTGCGCTGCGCATTGGCAAGCTCGGTGCGCAACTGCTCGAGTTCGCCCTTCATTTTCTGCGCATCCGAGAGCTTGCTCTTTTCCGAGCGCCATTTCGACGTCATGTCCGCCGATTTCTTCTCGAGATCCACGAGATCCTTCTCGAGCGTCTGCAGCCGGCTCCTGGAGCCGAGATCGGTCTCCTTCTTCAGCGCCTCCTGCTCGATCTTGAGCCGGATGATCTCGCGGTCGAGCGAGTCGAGCTCCTCCGGCTTGGAATCGACCTGCATCTTCAGCCGCGCGGCGGCCTCGTCCATCAGATCGATGGCCTTGTCTGGCAGGAAGCGGTCGGTGATGTAGCGGTTCGACAGCGTGGCGGCGGCGACCAGCGCCGAATCCGCGATCCGCACGCCGTGATGCTGCTCGTATTTGTCCTTCAGGCCGCGCAAGATCGAGATGGTATCCTCGACCGTCGGCTCGGAGACGAACACTGGCTGGAAGCGCCGGGCCAGCGCCGCGTCCTTTTCGACATGCTTGCGATATTCGTCGAGCGTGGTGGCGCCGATGCAATGCAACTCGCCGCGGGCGAGCGCGGGCTTCAAGAGGTTCGATGCGTCCATCGCGCCGTCGCCCTTGCCGGCACCGATCAGCGTGTGCATCTCGTCGATGAACAGGATGATGCCGCCCTCGGCGGAGGTCACTTCCTGCAGCACCGCCTTGAGCCGCTCCTCGAACTCGCCGCGATATTTCGCGCCCGCGATCAGCGCGCCGAGATCGAGCGCGAGCAGCGCCTTGTCCTGCAGGCTTTCCGGGACGTCGCCATTGACAATGCGCAGCGCCAGCCCCTCGACGATCGCGGTCTTGCCGACACCGGGCTCGCCGATCAGAACCGGATTGTTCTTGGTGCGGCGCGACAGCACCTGGATGGTGCGGCGGATTTCCTCGTCGCGGCCGATCACCGGATCGAGCTTGCCGTCGCGCGCGGCCTGGGTGAGGTCGCGGGAATATTTCTTCAGCGCGTCATAGGCATTCTCGGCCGACGCGCTGTCGGCGGTGCGCCCCTTGCGCAGCGCGTTGATGGCGGCGTTGAGGTTCTGCGCGTTGACGCCCCCCTTGGCGAGCAGCTTGCCGGCCTCGCTGTCCTTGTCGGTGGCCAGCGCTTGCAGCAGCCGTTCGACTGAGACAAAACTGTCGCCGGCCTTGTCGGCGGCCTGTTCCGCGGCGGCGAAGGCGCGCGCGGTCTCGGGCGCCATGTAGATCTGTCCCGAGCCTGCGCCGCTGATCTTCGGCACCTTGGCCAGCGCATCCTCGGTTGCCTTGAGGATCGCGCGCGAGTTGCCGCCGGCGCGGTCGATCAGGCCGGCCGCGAGGCCTTCATTGTCGTCGAGCAGCACTTTCAGGAGATAGAGCGTCGAGAACTGCTGATGTCCCTCGCGCATGGCGAGCGATTGTGCCGACTGGATGAAGCCGCGAAGGCGGTCGGTATACTTCTCTATGTTCATCGTGGCACCTCAAGGCAAACAGAGGCTCGTCGAGATCCAGTATGCCACGCATTCCAGCCGGCGACAGATGGCGGAACGATGACATCCATCATGCGGCAGCCGAATGCAATCGCGTCGGCGGAAACCGCGGGCCTGACGCTGCCGCTCTCCGTATCGTGTGGTCCTTTCAGGGGAGTGTCAATCGCCGAGCGCGGCCTCTGGCCTACCACGTTCGAGGTCCTGCGGCTGCCGATGCACGCGTCTGGCACTCATCCGGAGGCACTGCTACGGACGCGTCGATGCGTCAGGTTATCGGCTCGGCCGATCACCGCGCGCTGCGACGTCGAGCTGCGCGACGGGTCCGGATCGTTGCAATCGTGCGAATGCGAGAGTCATGTTCGAGACGTTTCCGGAACTGGTGACGTCGCACTCTGCATGCGCAAGTGATGATGCGGCCGAATGATGCAGGCGAGCGTCGCGCGTCACGTCACTGAATCGCACGACACTGCGTCGCTGCACACTCTGAACTGCCGATGAATAGCTGCGCGAGTGTGTTTCCGCTTTGCGTCGATGCGTTTCAGGCTGGTGTAAGGCCAAAGCGCTAGCGATGACGTGCGTCGGTTCGCGCCGATGCCTGGAACTTTTGTTCCAGTTCTCACGTTCATCGAAGAGGCTCCCAATGACCACTCGTCTTCTTTCGACCGTGTCGTGTGCCGCGATCGCCACGGCGCTGTTCTATGCGACCGCCGCACCGGCGATCGCACAGGATGCGGCATGCGCGCCGGTCTCTGCCGTCGAGACGGCGCCGCCGCCGCTGCCGACCTATGATCAGCCACCGGTGCCAGGGCCCGGCTACATGTGGTCGCCGGGCAATTGGTCGTGGGACGAGGATCGTGGCGACTATTACTGGGTGCCGGGCACCTGGGTGCAGCCGCCGCGGGTCGGGCTGCTATGGACCCCGGGCTATTGGGGCGGGTTTGGCGGCGGCTTCATTTTCCATCAGGGCTATTGGGGTGATCGCGTCGGCTTCTACGGCGGCATCAATTACGGTTTCGGTTACGGCGGCGCGGGCTATGAAGGCGGCCGCTGGGACCACGGCAACTTCTTCTACAATCGCACCGTGAACAATCTGCAGGGCGCGCGGATCACCAACGTCTACGAGAAGAACGTCACGATCAATCAGACCACCGTCAACAATGTCAGCTACAATGGCGGCCGCGGCGGCATCGAGGTGCGGCCGACTCCCGCCGAACGTGCGATCGCCAAGGAGCAGCACTTCGCGGCGACGCCGTTGCAGCGCAAGCAGGTCGAGACCGCAAGCCAGGATCCGAGCCTGTTCAAGCGCGCCAACAACGGCGTGCCCGCTGTCGGCGCGACGGCGCGTCCGGGCGAGCTGAAGGGGCCGGGCGTGGTTCGCGCACGGCCGGCCGGCGAGGCGGTGCCCGCCGCCGCTGCACGGCCGGCGGCCGAGGAGCCGCGGCGGCCGGGGTCCGCACCTGCGCCGGCGGACTCCCATGCGCTCCCGGTCCCGGGCAAGGAACTTCCGCATGCCCAGGCGAACAAGCCCGCAATCGAGGAGAAGCGCGCCGCGCCTGTTGCCGAGCCGAAGGTCGAACCGCGGCCTGCGCCTGCTGAGCAGCATGCGCTGCCGGTTCCGGAAAAGGGGCTTCCGGCGCATCCACCCGCGCAGGAGAACAGGCCCGCGGTCGAAGAGAAGCGCGCAGCGCCTGCGCCCGAGCCCAGGGTTGAGCCCAAGGCTGAGCCGCGACCCGCACCCGAAGTGGCGCGGCCTGCCGCGCAAGAGAACAAGCCGGTGTTGGAGCGGAAGCCCGAAGAGGTGCGCAAGGAGGAGCCGCGACCCGAGCCCGCAGCAAGGCCGGAGACGATGGCGCGTCCCGAGGCGCATCCGCAGCCGGCGGCACGGCCGGAGCCGCACGTTCAGGCGGCGCCGCATGCTGCGCCTGCCGCAGGTCATCCCGCTGAGGAGAAGCGGCAGGAGCACCGCTAAGATAGATACGCGCTCCGCTGGCTCGTTCCGGCGGAGCGCGGTATTGTTCCGGCTACGGGCAAGTGATCATCACTGGAGGACAGTCATGGCACAGAGTCACGGTGGCAGCGGACAGCTTGATGACGGCAAGCCGCGCCTGAGCGAGGACGATATGCAGCGCGCTTTGCTCGGTCCGCGGGGCGTGCCGGGCAAGCCGGATCCCGCCAAGATGACGCCGCAGCAGGAAAAGAACATCCCGAAATATCTCGACCCCGGGCATACGTCCTAGACCGTCGGTGATCTGAACGCATGCTGCGTCGCCCATTGCCGGGCGACCCGCGAGCGGTCTTGCAAATCGCCTGCTTTTACGCCCTCATGATTGCAGGTGCACTCACGGTGTTGCGGAGCAAATTGTGAGAAATCCGTACGAGGTTCTTGGCGTTGCGCCTGCGGCATCTGCGGCCGATATCCAGAAGGCTTATCGCAAGCTGGCGAAGAAGCTGCATCCGGATCTCAATCCGGGCGACAAGGCGGCCGAGGAAAAGTTCAAGGAAGTCGCAGCCGCGAACGATCTGCTCTCGGATGCCGAGAAGCGCAAGCGCTTCGATGCCGGTGAAATTGACGCCAGCGGCGCCGAGCGGCCGCAGCATCGTTACTACCGGGATTTCGCCACCGCGGATGAGGGGCATCCTTACGCCGACAGTTCCGGCTATGCCGACTATATGGACCAGGAGGACGCCTTCGCCGAATTGCTCCGGCGCAGCGAACAGGCGCGCGCCAACCGTCGCGGCCGCGATTTGCATTACAGCCTGGCGATCGACTTCGCGGAATCGATCACCGGTGCGAGCAAGCGGCTGACGCTTCCGGACGGTGGCACGCTCGACGTGACGATCCCGCCGGGGCTCATCGATGGCCAGGTCATTCGGCTGCGCGGCAAGGGCATGCCCGGCAGCGGCAAGGGCGGTCCCGGCGATGCGCTGATCGAGGTCGAGGTCCGTCCCGATCCCCGCTTCACCCGCGAGGGCGACGACATCACGCTGGAATTGCCGATCTCGCTGTCGGAGGCCGTGCTCGGCGGCAAGGTCCGCGTTCCGACGCCGACCGGCGCCGTCACCATGACGGTGCCGAAGGGATCGAACACCGGCACCACGATGCGGTTGCGCGGCAAGGGCGCGCCTCGGCTCAGTGGCGGCCAGGGCGATGAGCTGGTCAAGCTCAAGGTGGTGCTGCCCAAGAGACCCGATCCCGAGCTCGAGGCGTTTGTTGCGAACTGGGATCGCAAGGCATTCAATCCGCGCGAGGAAGGTGCGTGATGAACAAGCAGCAGTTCCTCATCGATGCGGGTCTGGAGGTGCAGACCCTGGAGTTCTGGATCGAGCAGCAATGGCTCGTCCCGGAAGAGACCGCGAGCGAGATCAGCTTCTCCGACACCGATTTGGCGCGTGCGCATCTGATCCAGGATCTGAAGGGCGATTTCGGCGTCAACGACGAGGGCATCGACGTCATCCTCCATCTGGTCGATCAACTGCATGGCCTGCGCCGCGCGTTCGAGCAATTGCACAAGGACATTGCGTCACCACCGCGCTAGCAGCCCCGCATACGACGAACTCAGCCTGGGAGACGATCATGACGGACAAGCCCACACCGCTGGCCCATGGCGAGATCGACGTTCTCATCCTGCAGGCGCTGGTGCGCAAGCTGATCGCGAAGGGTGTGCTGACGCCGGACGACGTTCGCGCGATGCTGTTCGAGGCTGCGAAGAATCTCGATCTCGTCGGCAGCGAGCTGACGACGGAAGCCGCCAACATCATCGTGCAGGAAGATCTGGCGCCCGCGTTTCTTGGCGGCTGAGTGCGTTCGCTGCGCCCTCAGGCCGCCGAGTCTTGCTCGGCTGTCCGCACATTTGGCGTGGCAGCACCCGGATATTGCCGTTCCAGCTCCTCGATCATGCCGCGGGCGATCTCGCGCTCGCCCATGATCACGATGTCGGCTCCCAGGCCCTTCAGATGATCGACTTCGGCGTCGGAATGCGCGCGTGCGATGATCTGGATATCGGCATTCGCCGCGCGGGCCTGCTCGACGATCTGTCCGGCCTCGAACGCTTCCGGAATCGCAATGACCAGGGATCGCGCGCCGACCGGATTGGTCGCGCGCAGCACGCTGGCGCGCGCGGCGTTGCCGATCAGGGCCTCGATGCCGCGCTGCCTGAGTTTTGCGACCATGTCGTCGGACGCCTCGACCGTGAGGAACGGCGCGTTGCGCTGATGCAGGGAATCGCCGACGATGCTGCCGACCCGGCCGTAGCCGACCAGAATGGTGTGATCCTGCAATTCGGTAACCGGGATCGCCTCTGAGGATGCAACGGTCGGCGATGCGGCTTGCGGTTTCTCCAGCCGCGACGTCAGCCAATCGACGACCGCGAACACCAGCGGGTTGAGCATGATCGAGAAGATCGCGCCGGCCAGGATCAGGTCGCGGCCGGCCTTCGGCAGCAGATTGAGCGCAACGCCGAGCTCCGCCAGGATGAACGAAAACTCGCCGATCTGGGCGAGGCTCGCCGAGATCATCAGGGCGGTCGCCATCGGGTGACGGAACAGCACGACGATCAAGAGCGCAGCGAGCGATTTGCCGACCACGATGACGAACAGCGTCGCGACCAAGGGCCAGGGTTCGCGGACCATGCTGAGCGGATCGAACAGCATGCCGACTGAAACGAAGAACAGCACCGCGAAGGCGTCGCGCAGCGGCAGAGTTTCCTGCGCGGCGCGCTGGCTGAGCGGCGATTCCCGCAGCATCATCCCGGCGAAGAACGCGCCGAGCGCCAGCGAAACCCCGAACAGCTTGGTCGCACCGAACGCGATGCAGAGCGCGATCGCAAGCACGGCCAGCCGGAACAGCTCGCGCGATCCGGTGTGCGCGATGTAGTGCAGCACCCATGGGATCAGCCGCCGTCCGACCACCAGCATCAAGGCGATGAACACCGCGATCTTGACCAGCGTCAGCACCAGCACGCCGGTCAGCCCGAGGCCGAACCGGGTGGCCAGCGGATCGGAGACAAGCACTGCGCCATCGCCGCCCTGGAAGCTCGCCACCGCCGGGAACAGCACCAGCGCGAGCACCATCGCGAGATCTTCGACGATCAGCCAGCCGACCGCGATCTTGCCGCGTTCGGTGTCCATCAGCCGGCGCTCCTGCAGCGCGCGCAACAGCACCACGGTACTTGCAACCGACAATGCCAAGCCGAACACCAGGCCGGCGCCGACAGTCCAGCCCATCAACAGCGCGAGGCCGAGGCCCATCAATGTGGCGACCGCGATCTGGGCAATTGCGCCGGGCACCGCGATCGCGCGCACCGACAACAGATCGTTCAGCGAGAAATGCAGGCCGACGCCGAACATCAAGAGGATGATACCGAGCTCGGCGAGCTCGGTTGCCAGCGCCTGATCGGCGACGAAGCCGGGCGTGAACGGACCAACGGCGACGCCTGCGAGCAGATAACCGACCAGTGGCGGAACCCGGAAGCGCTGGGCGATGGTTCCGAAGACGAAAGCGAGGCCAAGTCCCGCGACGACGGTCGCGATCAGAGGTGTGTCATGCGGCATTTCGCCTTGTCGCACAGCATGCCCAGTGGTGCACCGCGACCATTTGAGGCGCGGCATTCCGCGCGGAAATTGTGATCTATTGCCCAATACGTGAGCATATGATCTCATGCCGGGATGGATCCGCGGCTTCCCGAGACCGATCTCGTCATCTTCGACTGCGACGGCGTGCTCGTCGACAGCGAGGAGTTGAGCTGCCGCTGCCTCGCCGAGGCGATGGTCCAGGCGGGCATCGCGATGAGCACCGGGCAAGCCCTCGAACTCTTCCTCGGCCGCAGCACCGCGGCGGTGATCGAATATGCCGCGGCCGTGGGAAAGCCACTGCCTGCGACCTTCCTGCCTGATCTGGCGTTGCAGGTCCGCGAGACATTCCGATCCCAGCTCACACCGATCGCGGGCGTCGCGGCGGTGCTTACGGAATTGCGCCTGCCGTCTTGTGTCGCTTCATCTAGCGATCTCGCGCGGGTGAGGTTCTCGCTGGAACTGACCGGTCTTGCGGCAAGCTTTGGGCCGCGGCTTTACACCTCGCAGATGGTCAAGCACGGCAAGCCGGCGCCGGATCTGTTTCTGCATGCGGCAGGCGCGATGGGCGCCGAGCCGCGCCACACGCTTGTGATCGAGGACAGCGTCAGCGGGGTGACGGCCGCGAAGGCAGCAGGCATGAAAGTGTGGGGATTTGTCGGCGGCGCCCACTATCGGTTGGCGGATGGCAGTGCTCTGCTGCGGCAAGCCGGGGCAGATCGAATCTTCGCCGCGATGACGGATTTCTGGATGGAAGGCTGACACAGGATTATGGCTGCGCCCGACAACGAAAAGTCTCGCCTGGACGATGCGGCGCGCGCCGGCTGGCTGTATTTCATCGCGGGCCACACCCAGGACGAGATTGCAAAGATGCTGCAGGTGTCGCGCGCCTCGGCGCAGCGTCTGGTGTCGCTGTGCCTGGCGGAGCGGCTGATCACGTTTCGGCTCGAGCACCCGATTGCGGCCTGCATGGAGCTGGCGTCCCGGCTGAAGGCGCGGTTCGATCTGGTGCATTGCGACGTGGTGCCATCAGATCCGGCGGCGCCGCTGTCGAATGCGGGGATCGCCGAACGCAGCGCCAATCTGCTGGAGACGACGCTGCGCTCGGAGACGCCTGTGATCGTGGCGCTCGGCACCGGCCGCGCGGTGCGCGCCGCGGTCGAGCGGGTCTCGCCGATCGAGCGGCCCGATCACCAGATCGTCTCGCTGGTCGGCAACATCTCCGCCGACGGCTCGGCGAGCTTCTACGACACGGTAGGACGGCTCGCCGACCGCACCGGCGCGCGCCATTACCCGATGCCGCTGCCGTTCTTGATGTCGAGCGAGGACGAGCGCAACCGCATGGTGCGCATCGACCCGATCGCACGGGTGAGGGCGGTCGCCGCCAAGGCCGATCTTCGGCTGATCGGCATCGGCCAGATGGACCAGAAGGCCCAGGTCCATGTCGATGGCTTCGTCACCCGCGAGGAACTCTTGGAGATGATGCGGCTCGGCGCAATCGGCGAGCTGACCGGTTGGGCCTATGACGCCAAGGGGCGCCTCATCAAGGGCGGCACCAACAAGCGCCTGACCAGCATCCCGCCGCAGATTCCCGCGGAGCAAACCACGATCGCAGCGGCGGTCGGCGCCGCCAAGGTGCCGGCAATCAAGGCCGCGCTGGCGGGCCGGGTGATCAACGGCCTGATCACCGATGAGGCGACCGCGCGCGCGGTGCTCGATCGCTAGACGCTTTCTTCGCCTCCGCAAAAACCTCCATTCCAGGCTGCGTTGGAACCCGCAATCGCGTGGGACGGCGCACCCGCGCGCTTGACAAAATTTGGCGACAGGATGAACATACGCCCAACACGTGGGCATATGCTCAACGTGACATAAGGGAGGTCACCTTGAAAAACGTCCTTTGCGCCGTTGCGGGCGCGGCTGCTCTTTTGATCTCTGCCCCCTCGATCGCCCAGACCACGCTGACGGTGGCGACCGTCAACAACGGCGACATGATCCGCATGCAGGGGCTCTCCAGCGAATTCACCGCCAAGAATCCTGACATCACCGTCAAATGGGTGACGCTCGAGGAGAACGTGCTGCGCCAGCGCGTGACCACCGACATCGCCACCAAGGGCGGCCAGTTCGACGTGCTCACCATCGGCACCTATGAGGTGCCGATCTGGGCCAAGAAGAACTGGCTGGTGCCGCTCGACAAGCTCGGCGCCGACTATGACGTCGGCGACCTGCTGCCGAAGATCAAGGACGCGGTCTCGGTGGATGGCAAGCTTTATGCCGCGCCGTTCTACGGCGAGAGCTCGATGGTGATGTACCGCACCGACCTGTTCGACAAGGCTGGGCTGAAGATGCCGGAGAGCCCGACCTGGGACTTCGTGGTCGACGCCGCCAAGAAGCTGACTGACAAGTCGGGCGGCGTCTACGGCATCTGCCTGCGCGGCAAGGCCGGCTGGGGCGAGAACATGGCGTTCCTGACCGCGATGGCCAATTCCTTCGGCGCGCGCTGGTTCGACGAGAAGTGGGAGCCGCAGTTCAATTCGCCGGAATGGAAGAAGACGCTCTCGACCTATGTCGACCTGATGAAGCAGGCCGGCCCTCCCGGCGCCAGCTCCAACGGCTTCAACGAGAACCTTGCGCTGTTCAACGCCGGCAAATGCGCGATGTGGATCGATGCGACGGTGGCGGCGTCCTTCGTGAGCAATCCGAAGGAGTCCAAGGTCGCCGACAAGGTCGGCTTTGCGCTGGCGCCGAACACCGGGCTCGGCAAGAACGCCAACTGGCTGTGGGCGTGGAGTCTCGCGGTCCCCGCCGGCTCGAAGAAGGTCGAGGCGGCCGAGAAGTTCATCGCCTGGGCGACCAGCAAGGACTACAGCAGGCTCGTCGCCGCGAAGGAAGGCTGGGCCAACGTGCCGCCGGGCACGCGTACCTCGCTGTACAAGAACCCCGAGTATCTGAAGGTCGCGCCCTTCGCCAAGCTGACGCTGGCCTCGATCGATGCGGCGGATCCGAACAAGCCGACCGTGAAGCCGGTGCCGTATGTCGGCGTGCAGTATGCGGCGATCCCTGAATTCCAGGGCATCGGCACCCAGGTCGGACAGCAATTCTCGGCGGCGCTCTCCGGCTCGACAACGGTCGATGCCGCACTCGCAGCCGCGCAGTCCGCGACCGAGCGCGAAATGAAGCGCGCCGGCTACATCAAATAAACGACGCCAGACTAAGCCACACCAGACAAAGCCAGGGCGCAACACGCGCCTTGGCCGCCCGACCGGCTCAAACCTCCCGAGCTGGGCTACTCGCGACCATCCTGTCCCGCAGCGGGATGGTCGCTCCTTTCCACGGAAGGAGGCGGGGATGGCGACCCAGCAGACCCAACTGCTTGCACGCACGCTGCTTACGCCCGCGGTGGCGCTGCTGTTCATCTGGATGATCGTGCCGCTGGCGCTCACGATCTACTTCGCGACCCTGCATTACAATCTGCTCGATCCCGGTTCCGAAGCGTTCGTCGGGCTGGAGAATTTTCGTTACTTCCTGACCGATCCGGCCTTCCTCGCCTCGCTGCAGAATACCCTGGTGCTGGTCGGCTCGGTGCTCGCGATCACCATCATCCTTGGCGTGCCGCTGGCGCTGCTGCTCGACCAGCAGGTGGTCGGGCTCTCCATCGTCCGCCTGATGGTGATCGCGCCGTTCTTCGTGATGCCGACGGTCAGCGCGCTGGTCTGGAAGAATCTCCTGATGCATCCGGTGTCGGGCCTGTTCGCCTGGATCGCGCATTTGTTCGGCCTGCCGGCGATCGACTGGTTCAACGATGCGCCGCTGTTCTCGGTGATCCTGATCATCTCCTGGCAATGGCTGCCGTTTGCGACTCTGATCCTGCTCACCGCGCTGCAATCGCTCGACGAGGAGCAGAAGGAGGCGGCCGAGATGGATGGCGCGAGCGCGATCTCGACCTTCATCTACATCACGCTGCCGCATCTGGCGCGCCCGATCACGGTGGTGATCCTGATCGAGACCATCTTCCTGCTCACGGTGTTCGCGGAGATATTCGTGACCACCGGCGGCGGCCCCGGCCTGCAGACCACCAACATCGCCTTTCTGATCTATTCGCAGGCGCTGATCCAGTACGACGTCGGCAGCGCCTCGGCGGGCGGCCTGGTCGCGGTGGTGCTCGCCAATATCGTCGCGTTCTTCCTCGTTCGTATCGTCGGCCGGAATCTGGAGGCGTAACGTCATGGCACGGAAGGTCACGACACGGAACAAGGTGATCTCGACGGCGGCGGCCTGGCTGGTCGGCTTCCTGATCTTCTTCCCGATCCTCTGGATGGTGCTGGCGAGCTTCAAGACCGAGCTGGAGGCCTTCGCGATTCCGCCGTCGTTCCTGTTCTTCCACTGGACGACGGAGAACTATGCGACCGTGCAGGAGCGCAGCGACTATATCCATCACGCGCTCAACTCGATTATCATCGCCGGCGGATCGACATTGATCGCGATGCTGATCGCGATCCCGGCGGCGTGGTCGATGGCGTTCTCGCCCACCAAGCGGACCAAGGACGTGCTGCTCTGGATGCTGTCCACCAAGATGATGCCGCCGGTCGGCGTGCTGGTGCCGATCTACCTGATCTTCCGGACCTTCGGCCTGCTCGACACCCGCTCCGGCCTGATCTTCATCCTGTGCCTCGGCAATCTGCCGATCGTGATCTGGATGTTGTTCACCTATTTCAAGGAGATCCCGAAGGATATCCTCGAGGCGGCGCGGATGGACGGCGCCACGATCGGGCGTGAGCTGATCTACGTGCTGACGCCGATGGCGGTGCCGGGGCTCGCCTCGACCCTGCTGCTCAATCTGATCCTGGCGTGGAACGAGGCGTTCTGGACCCTCAATCTGTCGACGCTCGAGGCCGCGCCGCTCACCGTGTTCATCGCATCCTATTCCAGCCCGGAAGGATTGTTCTGGGCGAAACTGTCGGCGGCGTCGACGCTCGCGATCGCGCCCATTCTCGTGCTCGGCTGGTTCAGTCAGCGGCAGCTCGTCCGCGGCCTGACCTTCGGCGCGGTCAAGTAGCAGAAAGGCTTTTGCCATGGGTCAGATTACGCTGCAGGGTGTGCAAAAATCGTTCGGGCCGGTCCACATCATCAAGGGCGCCGACCTCGAGATCGCCGATGGCTCCTTCGTCGTCTTCGTCGGTCCCTCCGGCTGCGGCAAGACCACGCTGCTGCGGCTGATCGCGGGGCTCGAGGACGTCACCGGCGGCGCCATCCTGATCGACGGGCGCAACGTGGTCGACGTGCCGCCGGCCAAGCGCGGGCTGTCGATGGTGTTCCAGTCCTACGCGCTCTATCCGCATATGAGCGTGCGCGGCAACATCGCGTTCGGCCTGAAGATGGCGGGCATCGCCAGGGACGAGATCAACCGCAAGGTCGAGGCCGCCGCGGCGACCCTCAACCTTACGCCCTATCTCGACCGCAAGCCGCGCGAGCTGTCCGGCGGCCAGCGCCAGCGCGTCGCGATCGGGCGCGCCATCGTGCGCGAGCCGAAGGCGTTCCTGTTCGACGAGCCGCTGTCGAACCTTGATGCCGCGCTGCGCGTGCAGATGCGGCTCGAGGTGACGCGATTGCAGAAGCAGCTCGGCACCACGGCGATCTACGTCACCCACGACCAGGTCGAGGCCATGACCATGGCCGACAAGATCGTGGTGCTGAACGGCGGCAAGATAGAGCAATATGGCTCGCCGCTCGAACTTTATGAAAAGCCCGCAAACCTGTTCGTCGCCGGTTTCATCGGCTCGCCGAAGATGAACTTCGTCACTGGCGAGCCCGCGAAACAGCAGGGCGCAGCTACCATCGGGGTGCGGCCCGAGCATTTGAAGGTCGAGCGCGACGGCCAGGGCGGTTGGCCCGGCACGGTCTCGGTCGCCGAGCATCTCGGCAGCGACACATTCCTCTACGTCGACGCCGGACCGCAGGGCATGCTGACCACGCGCTATGTCGGCGAGCTTGACCTGCATCCCGGCGATCGCGTGTCGCTGATCCCGGATCCGGCGCGCATCCATCGGTTCGACGACAGCGGAAAGTCGATCCACGCGTAGAGCATGATCCGGACCCGGAGGGCCGCGCCAGCGCAAAGTGCGAAGCGGTTTTCCGATCAGATCATGCTCAAAAGAAGCCAGAACGCGGGCTTCAGGCAAAGGAAGAAGAAAATGTATCTCGAGAAATTCAAACTCGACGGCAAGACCGCCATCATCACCGGTGCCGGCCAGGGCATCGGCCTCGCTTGCGCCGAAGCGCTGGCGGAAGCCGGCGCCAAGGTCATTATCGGCGACCGCGACGCCAAGGTCGCCAATGATGCGCAGGCGGCGCTGAAGGCCAAGGGTTTTGACGCCGATATCGCGCTGATGGACGTAACGGATTCCGGCCGCGTCTCCGCGGTCGCCGACGAGCTGGTCCGCAAATACGGCAAGGTCGATATTCTCGTCAACAATGCCGGCATCGCGCGCAGCGAGACGCCGGCCGAGACCGTGACCGACGAGCATTGGCTCAACGTCATCGACGTCAATCTGAACGGCACCTTCTGGTGCTGCCGCGCCTTCGGCAGCCACATGTTGAAGGCCAAGTCCGGAACCATCGTCAATGTCGGCTCGATGTCCGGCTTCATCGTCAACAAGCCGCAGGAACAGTGCTTCTACAATGCTTCCAAGGCCGCAGTGCATCATCTCACCAAATCGCTGGCGGCCGAATGGGGCGCGCGCGGGGTTCGCGTCAATGCGGTGGCGCCGACCTATATCGAGACCCCGCTGAACGCCTTCGTGAAGAACAGCCCCAGAATGTACGACGCCTGGATCGGCGGAACCCCGATGGCGCGAATGGGGCAGGTCGACGAGATCGCTTCCGTCGTCTTGTTCCTCGCCTCCGACGCGGCGAGCCTGATGACCGGAAGCATCGTTGGTGTCGATGGCGGCTACACTTGCTGGTAGGGTTGCGCCGAACGATCGGGCTCAACAAAAGATAGAGCGGTCATGCGGCAAGCCTATATCGGGGTGGACGTCGGGAGCACCAGTGCCCGGGCGGGGGTATTCGACGAGGGCGGGAAGCTATTGGGGTCGGCCCGGCATCCGATCCGGGTCTGGCATGAGCCCAGCGATATCGTCGAGCAGTCGTCCGACGATATCTGGGCGGCCTGCGTTGCCTCCGTCCGCAATGCGATGCGCGAGGCGGCGGTTGCGGCCGAGCAGGTCAAGGGCATCGGCTTCGATGCCACCTGCTCGCTGGTCGTGCTCGATAGGACAGGCCGGCCGCTCACCGTCAGCCCGTCCGGCGATCCCGCGCGCAACGTCGTGGTCTGGATGGACCACCGCGCGATGGAGGAAACCGAATTCGTCAACGCGACCGGTGATCGCGTGCTGCGTTATGTCGGCGGTGCCATCTCGCCGGAGATGGAGATACCAAAAATCCTCTGGCTGAAGCGGCATCTGCCCGCGACCTTCGAAGCCGCCGGGCACTTCTTCGATCTCGCCGACTACCTCTCGTTCCGCGCCACCGGCTCGCAGGCGCGCTCGACCTGCACCGTCACCTGCAAATGGACCTATGTCGCCGGTGAAGGCGGCTGGAGCGAATCGTTCCTCAAGCGGGTCGGGCTCGAGGCCCTCGCAGCCGACCGCTTTGGGCGCATCGGCGCCGAGATCGTGCCGCCCGGTTCGCCGCTCGGCCGCGGCTTGTCGGAGGATGCCGCGCGCGAACTCGGCCTGCTGCCGGGAACCGCGGTCGGCGCCTCGCTGATCGATGCCCATGCCGGCGGCGTCGGCGCGATCGGTGGCCGCGACGGCTCCGGCGCCGAGGTCGATGTCTGCAAGCGTCTTGCCTACATCATGGGAACGTCGGCCTGCATCATGGCGACGACGGTCGATCCCTGTTTCGTGCCGGGTGTCTGGGGCCCGTATTTTTCGGGCATGGTGCCGGGCTTCTGGCTAAACGAGGGCGGCCAATCCGCGGCGGGAGCGGCGGTCGATCATTTGCTGAAATCCCATCCGGCGCATGCCGAGGTTTTGGCCGCAGCGAAGCACGACGGCGTCGATATCATCGAGTACCTCGAGAAGCGCATCCTGGTGCGTGCAGGCGACGCCGGTACGGCGGCGCTGCTCGCGCGCAATGTTCACGTCCTGCCGGAATTCCTCGGCAACCGGTCGCCCTATGCCGATCCGGGTTCGCGCGCCGTGATCGCGGGGCTTGATCTCGACACCGACGTGTCGGCGCTGGAGCGGCTGTTCATCGCTGGCCTGTGCGGGCTCGCCTACGGCCTTGCCGATGTCATCGACGCCCTGCAGGCCCATCGCGTCAGTGGCAAGACCATCGTGATCGGCGGCGGCGCGAGCCGCAGCCCCCTGGTGCGCCAGATCATGGCCGACACCACCGGCTACACGGTGGCGCTGCCGCAGACGCAGGAACCCGTGCTGCTCGGCGCTGCGATGCTCGGTGCGGTCGCCAGCGGCGCGCACAATTCGATCAACGCGGCGATGGCCGGCATGTCGGCGCTCGGGCGATTGAGCGAGCCGACCAGGCCCGAGTTGGCCGAGTTCCACCGCAAGAAACGCGGCGTGCACAAGATGCTGCGGGAGCTTGATCGCGACAGCCGCGAGGCGATGAAGCGGGCGCCCGGCGAGGCGCCGACGTAAGGTAGTTTGTCCATGCTGCTGAGTTGCGGAGATGCGCTGATCGATTTCCTGCCGTCACGGACGGCGGATGGACGCGAGGCCCTGACGCCCGCGGTCGGCGGCTCCTGTCTCAACATCGCGATCGGGAGCGCGCGGCTCGATGTTCCCACCGGCTTTGTCGGCGGCATCTCGACCGACACTTTTGGCAAGATGATCGCCGATCATGCCGCGGCTTCAAGCGTCGATCTCGGCCGCGCGACGCGCAGCGACCATCAGGCAACGCTGGCCTTTGCGCGCGTGACCGGCACCGAGACGCAATACGCGTTCTATGACGCGGACACCGCGTCGCGAAACTGGACCTACCGGCGCGATGCGATCGGGCTTGATGGCGTGACCTGCCTTCACACCGGCTCGACCACACTGGTCCATGACACGGGCGCGACCGAGACGCTGGCCTTCATCGAGGATATCAGGCCCAAGGTGACGATCGCGCTCGACCCGAACTGCCGGCCGAACCTCGTCAAGGACAAGGATGCCTATCGCACGCGCATGTTGGCGTTCTGCGCTAAGGCCGACATCGTGAAAATGTCCGATGTCGACTTCGCCTATCTGTTCGGCGACGAGGCCTACACCGATCGCGCGGAGGCGCTGCTATCGGCCGGCGCATCGCTCGTCGTCATCACGCGCGGCAACAATGGCGCCAGCGCCTGGCATCGCCAGGCTGGGCCGATCGACGTCGAGTCGCCTGTGGTGAAGGTCGTGGATACGATCGGCGCCGGCGACAGTTTTCAGGCCGCGCTGCTCGCCGCATTGCATCGGCTGAACCGGATCGCACGGCAGCAATTGCGCGAGATCAGCGCGGCCGAGCTCACGCGCGCGCTGTCGTTTGCGTGCAAATGCGCCGCCTTCACCTGCACGCGCGCCGGCGCCGATCCGCCGCGGAGCCGGGAATTGTCTGCGGACTATTGGTAGGCCATGCACAACTGGCGCCGCGCCACCTGCTACTATGCGCGCGAGGCAATGGACTTGGCGGATGCAGCGCGGCACGATGCGGATCGTCGACCACGTCCAATGCGAGCCCGTTCCCCCAGATGAGCGACGATCTGTGTCTCCTGCCTGCCGTTGACCTTCGCGCGCGCATTGGCGCCAGGGAAATATCTCCCGTCGAGGTCACGGCCGCGGTGCTTGCTCGCGCCGAGCGGCTGCAACCCGAACTGAACTGCTTCATCACGCTGTGCGCCGACGAGGCGATGGCGCAGGCGAAGGTCGCCGAGCGTCAGGTCATGGCCGGCGAGCCGCTCGGCCTGTTGCACGGCATCCCCTTCACCGTGAAGGACATCGTCAGCACAAGGGGTGTGCGGACGACCTTCGGCGCGGTGCCGTACCAGAACAACGTGCCCGATCATGATGCCGTGGCGGTGGCCCGGCTCCGTGCGCAGGGCGGAATATTGCTCGGCAAGACCACGACGCCGGAGTTCGGCAGCAAGTGCCTGACCGACTCGCCTCTGTTCGGCCGCACCCGCAACGCGTGGAGCGCGGAGCGCTCCAGCGGCGGCTCCAGCGGCGGCGCGGCGGTCGCGGTTGCGAGCGGCATCGCGCCGCTGGCGGTTGCGACCGATGGCGGCGGCTCGACCCGGATTCCCGCCGCCTGCAACGGCGTGGTCGGGATCAAGCAGAGCAACGGCGTGATCCCGCACAGCCAGGTGCAGGACGCCTTCGGCAACCAGACCTATGTTACGCCGACCACCCGCACGGTGGCCGATACGGCGCTGATGATGCAGGCGATGGCCGGCGAAGACCCGTCCGATCCCTGGTCGATCGGCGTGCCGGTGCCTGATTATCTCGATCGCGCGGCGCCCCGCGGCGATCTCAGGGGCAGGCGGGTGCTGTTCTGCCTGTCGCCGCCGGGCCGCCCGGTGACATCGGATGTCGCCGCTGACTTCAAGGCGAGCCTCGACCGGCTGGTCAGCCTCGGCGCGGAACTCGAGGAATTCTCCGGCGACGGTTTTGACATCGAGCCGATCTGGCGCGCCATCAATCACACGGTCTGGCGCACCCGTTTCGAGAAGCTCGCGGCCGAGCATCCCGATGACCTCAGCCCGACCTTCCTGAAGCAGCTCGCGCTCGCCGCTGAGGTCAGCGGCGTCGACTATCAGCAGGCGATGTTCGATCGTACCGCGCTGTTCCGCCTGATACAGTCGCTGCTCGCGCGCGGCGATCTGCTCGCGATGCCGACCCTGACCCGCACGGCACTGCCAATCGACCAGGATCTGTTCGGCACCATCGACATCGACGGGCAGAGCTTTGACAGCGTGCGGCCGCACTGGTTTCCCTGGACCATGCTGTTCAACATGACCGGGCATCCCGCGGTCAGCATTCCCTCCGGCTTCGGCCGCGATGGCCTGCCGATCGGCCTGCATCTGGTCGGCCGCTTCCGGGGCGATGCGGAACTGCTGCGCGTCGCGGCGCTGTTCGAGGAGGCGAGCGATCTGCTCGGCCGCTGGCCGACGCACGCGTCATGAATGGCGCGGCGAGGGGCTTGCATTCGTTCGCGAACATGTTGAAACCTGCGGCCTGTTCCTTGCATCCTGGGCGCGCATGAGCGTTTTCTTCCTGCGGCGGATCCTGACCCTGGTGGCGACGCTGCTCGCGGCGTCACTGATCATTTTCCTGGTGCTCGATGCGCTGCCCGGCAATGCCGCCCAGATGCTGATGGGTGCCGACGCCTCGCCCGATGCGGTGCGCGCGCTCACCGTCAAGCTCGGCCTCGACCAGCCGCTCACGGTTCGCTATTTGCTCTGGCTCAAGGGCATGGCAGTCGGCGATCTCGGCAACAGCTATGTCTATGGCACGCCGGTGGCCTCCCTGATCGCCGAGCGGCTGGTGCTGACCATCCCGCTTGCGATCATGTCGATGTCGATCACGGTGGTGCTGGCGCTCGCCGCCGGCATCTACACCGCGGCCAACCACAACAAGCTCGGCGATGTCGGCGTGATGTCGCTGACGCAGATAGGCATCGCGCTGCCGAATTTCTGGTTCGCGATCCTCTTGATCTTGCTGTTCTCGGTGAAGCTGCAATTGCTGTCTGCCGGCGGATTTGCCGGCTGGGATGACGGCGTCTGGCCGGGCGTCAAGTCGCTGCTGCTGCCTGCGATCTCGCTCGCCGTAGTGCAGGCCGCGATCCTCGCCCGAGTCACCCGCTCGGCGGTGCTGGAGGTGCTGCGCGAGGATTTCGTCCGCACCGCGCGCGCCAAGGGGCTCGGCAAGCGCGAGGTGCTGTGGCGCCACGTGCTGCGCAACGCCATGATTCCGGTGATGACGGTGATGGGCCTGCAATTCGCCAATCTGCTGGCCGGCACCATCGTGATCGAGAACGTGTTCTATCTGCCGGGCCTCGGACGGCTGATCTTCCAGTCGATCGCCAACCGCGACCTGATCGTGGTGCGCAACTGCGTGATGCTGCTGGCAGCGATGGTCGTCATCGTCAATTTCGTGGTCGATATGCTCTATGCCTTCATCGATCCGCGCATCAAGGTGGCCAATCTGTGAGCGCGCCGCTGACCGCCTCCGCCGGCACGCCGGCCATCGCAGCGGGCGCGCGGCCGGCGACCGGGTTCTGGCGCCGCGCATTGCGTCATCGCAGTTTTGTGCTTGGCGCAGTGCTGAGCCTGCTCGTGCTCGGTGCCGCGCTGCTGTCGCTGCTCTGGACGCCGTGGTCGGCTTATGACATCGACGTCGCCTCGAAACTGCGGCCGCCGTCGGCGGCGCACTGGCTCGGCACCGACGTGTTCGGCCGCGACATCGTCTCGCTGCTCTTGGTCGGCGCACGCTCCACCATCATGGTCGGAATCATCGCGGTCGGCATCGGCCTGAGCTTCGGCGTCTGCCTCGGCCTGATCGCCGCCGCGCGCAAGGGCTGGACCGAGGAGCTCATCATGCGGATGAGCGACTTCACCTTCGCTTTCCCAGCCGTGCTGTCGGCGATCATGCTGGCCGCCGTCGCAGGCCCCGGCATGGTCACCTCGATCACCGCGATCGGCATCTTCCAGATTCCGACCTTCGTCCGCGTCACCCGCGGCTCGGCCAATGCGATCTGGGCCCGCGAATTCGTGCTGGCCGCGCGCGCCGCGGGCAAGGGCTCATTCCGCATCACCATCGAGCATGTGCTGCCGAACATCCTGTCGATCCTGATCGTGCAGGCGACGATCCAGTTCGCGCTCGCGATCCTCGCCGAGGCGGCGCTGTCCTATCTCGGGCTCGGCACCCAGCCGCCGCAGCCGTCCTGGGGCCGCATGCTCAACGACGCGCAGACGCTGCTGTTCCAGTCGCCGATGCTCGCGGTCTATCCTGGCGTGGCGATCGCGATCGCGGTGCTCGGGCTCAATCTGCTCGGCGACGGCTTGCGCGATCTGCTCGATCCGCGACTGGCGCGGGAGCGTTGAGCATGAATGACGCGCCGCTGATCGAGGTGAAGGACCTTGGCGTCCGGCTCAACACCAGCCGCGGTCCGGCGCACGCGGTCCGCGGCGTCAGCTTTGCGCTTCGCCGCGGCGAGACGCTCGGACTGGTCGGCGAATCCGGTTGCGGAAAGTCGGTGACGGCGCTGGCGCTGATGGGGCTGCTGCCCGACAGCGCCGTGATCAGCGGCAGCATCCGGCTCGATGGTAGCGAGCTCGTCGGCTTGCCTGATGCGGCCTACTGCAAGCTGCGCGGCAACCGCATCGGCATGATCTTTCAGGAGCCGATGACCGCGCTCAATCCGATGCATACGATCGGGCATCAGGTCGCCGAGCCGTTGCGGCGTCACACCGGAATCTCGGCGGCTGCAGCGCGCGGCGAAACCATTGCCTTGCTCGACCGCGTCGGCTTGCCGGATGCGGCCAAGCGCGTCGATGCCTACCCGCATCAGTTCTCCGGCGGCCAGCGCCAGCGCATCACGATCGCAATGGCGCTGGCCTGCCAGCCCGATGTGCTGATCGCCGACGAGCCGACCACCGCGCTCGATGTCACCATCCAGGGCCAGATCCTCGATCTGATTGCCGATCTCGTCGCGGAACGCGGCATGTCGATGATCCTGATCTCGCACGATCTCGGCGTGATCGCCGAGAATGTCGAGCGCATGATGGTGATGTATGGCGGCACCGTCGTCGAGAGTGGTGAAACCTGTGCCGTGTTCACCCGGATGGGCCATCCCTACACCCAGGGCCTGTTCCGCGCCCGCCCGCGGCTTGGCGCGCGCAAGGGGACGCGGCTCAAGACCATCGCCGGCACGGTGCCGGAGCTGGCCGACCTGCCGGCGGGGTGCGCGTTTGCCGATCGCTGCACGATCGTGGAAGAGCGTTGCCGTGCGGCGTTGCCGGCCGTGGTGGATGTCGGCGAAGCGCATGGCGTGCGCTGCATCAGGACCGATGTCTCGATGGCCACTGGGGGCGTTGGCGCATGACGGTGCTGGAACAGGCATCAGCCGCGCCCGCGACGCCGCTGCTTGAGGTGACGGATCTCGCGCAACGCTACACCCTGCCGCGTGAAAGTCTGTTCAAGGCGGCGGCGCAGGTGCACGCGCTCAACGGCGTCACGGCGCAGGTCATGCCGGGCAAGAGCCTCGGCGTCGTCGGCGAGTCCGGTTCGGGTAAATCGACCTTTGCGCGGCTGGTGATGGCGCTGGAGCGCCCAACATCCGGCACGGTGTCTTTGCTGGGCCGCGACCTCAACCAGATGCCGCCGGACGAGCTGCGCCGCGCCCGCCGCGATTTCCAGATGGTGTTCCAGGATCCCTATGGCTCGCTCGATCCGCGGCAGACCATTGCGCGGATCGTGGCCGAGCCGTTGACCGCGCTCGGGCGCATCGATCGCAACAGCTTGCGCGAGCGCGTCGCTGCGGTGCTGCGGCAGGTCGGGCTGCGCGACGCCGACATGGACAAGTTCCCGCACGAATTCTCCGGCGGCCAGCGCCAGCGCATCGCAATTGCGCGCGCGCTGATCACCCAGCCGAAGCTGATCGTGGCCGACGAGCCGGTCTCCGCGCTCGACGTCTCCGTGCAGGCGCAGGTGCTCAATCTGATGCAGGACCTGCAGGACGAATTCGGTCTCAGCTACATCCTGATCAGCCACGACCTCGCGGTGGTCGATCTGCTCTGCGACGAGATCGCGGTGATGTATCAGGGGAGGATCGTCGAGCAGGGGCGGCCGGCCGATCTGTTCGCGCGCAGCGCCCATCCCTATACGCGCGCGCTGATCGATGCGGTTCCGCGCGCCCGGGCCGGTGGTATCAGGCGCCGCCGCGGCGCGCAGCCGATTGGCTCGCAGGCGTCGGCTGCGGCCGGGTGTCCTTACGCGCCGCGCTGCCCCATGGCGGACCAGCATTGTCGCGAGACCGCGCCTGCGCTACGGACGGTGGGAGAGGTCCACCTGGTCGCCTGCCATCACGCCGAAGCCGTGATGGTGCTGCCGCCAGTGGTCACGGAGGCTGGGTAGTCTTTCGTGCAGGACTGGCTTGGCTGATGGAAGAGCACGTCCGGGGAGCAGACCGATGTTGAGGAAACTATGCGTCATCGCGGCGGCTGCCGCGCTCGCCGCAGCGCCGCTGCCGAGCCTCGCGCAAGGCAAGAAGGACAGCGTCGTGATGGGCATGACGCTGGAGCCGCCCGGGCCTTCTACACCCCGGGATCGCTTGGCTATGTCGATACCACCGGCATCAACCCCTACGATCCGGAACTCGCCAGGAAGCTGCTGGCCGAGGCCGGCGTCAAGACGCCGCTCGAGCTCAGCCTCAAGCTGCCGCCGCCGTCTTACGCGCGGCAGGGCGGCGAGATCCTCGCAGCCCAGCTGGCCAAGGTCGGCATTGTGGCCAAGATCGAGAACGTGGAATGGGCGCAGTGGCTGTCGCAGGTCTTCACCGGCCCGCACAATTACGACCTTACGATCGTCGCGCATGTCGAGCCGTTCGATCTCGTGAAGCTGACCGAGCCCGACTACTATCTCGGCTACAAGTCCGAGGCGTTCAACGCGCTCTACCAGCAGATCATGGCGACGCCGGCCGAGGCCGACCGCGCCAAACTGCTCGGCGACGCGCAGCGCATGCTGGCGACCGACGCGGTGGCCGGCTTCCTGTTTCAGCCGCAATTCATCTCGATCGCCAGCAAGAAGCTGAAGGGCGTGTGGAAGGAAGTCCCGCAGTTCGAGAACGATTTCTCGACATGGTCCTGGGAGTAATCTGACCGTCTGAGGTCAACGACCTCAGACGGGCGCCAGGACTCGTGCGGGTGCCGTCGCTTGACGCGCAGTCTCATTTTGCGTGCTGCGGCTGCGAAGGCGAATTCGTCCAGCCAACGCTGAAGGCGCCGGAAGTGACCGATATCGCTTGGATTGATGTCGACGCGCGATCGCTGCGGTTCGGCAGCGCGAACCTATGCTGTTCCCGCTTCGCATTGAGCGCATCGATTGTCTTTATGAACGACAGCGCTAACATGAGGCCTGTCCATCGATACCTGTCGTTGTCTTTTTCATTCATCTATTGCAGCGCAACCAGGCCATCAACGGTGCGCGCTCGTGACGGCGGCCAGGCCTCGAAGGGGAAGTAGCAAATTCCATCCCTGATCCTGCAACCAAGAAATAACGGGGGAAATCATGACTGTGAAAGGGCTTGCGGCATTCGCCGCAGCGGTCGGCGTTGGCTTGTTGTCCGGTGCTGCCATCGCACAAGAAGTCAAGCAGGAGAAGCAGTCGGTCCTGGGGAACGCCAATGTCCCTCCGGTGACCCAGGAGCAGCTCAACGCTGCCGACAAGAACGCAAAAGACTTCCTGCTTACCAACGGCAATTACGCCCAGACGCGCTTCTATCCGGGCAAGCAGATCAGCCGGGACAATGTGAAGAACCTGCACGTCGCCTGGATTTTCCAGACCGACGTCAAGGAGTCGCTTGAGACATCGCCGATCGTGGTCGATGGCGTGATGTATGTCACGACGTCGTTCAGCCATGTCTATGCGCTCGACGCCAAGACCGGCCAGCAGCTCTGGCACTATGCCCACAAGATGGGCCCGATCACCGTCTACTGTTGCGGCCCCAACAATCGCGGCGTCCAGGTGCTCGGCGACCGGGTTTATCTGGCGACGCTCGATTCCAAGCTGATGGCGCTGAACGCCAAGACCGGCGAGGTGGTCTGGACCACCAACATCGCCGATCCCGAACTCGGCTACAGCGAGACGATGGCGCCGACCGTGGTGAAGGACAAGGTGCTGATCGGCACCAATGGCGGCGAATACGGCATCCGTGGTTTCGTGCGCGCCTATGACGCCAAGACCGGCAAGCAGCTCTGGAATTTCAACACCATTCCGGAAAACTCCGTCGGCGTCTGGGCGACCAAGGACGCCACCGGCCGCGACATGCATCGCAATATCCAGGCCGAGAAGGACATGCTCGCCAAGATCGGCGATCCCTATGCCAAGCTCGGCGGCGGCGTGTGGCAGAACCCGTCGGTCGATCTCGCGACCAACCGGATCTACTTCGTCGTCGGCAATCCGTCACCCGACCTCGATGGCTCGAACCGGCCCGGCGACAACCTCTACACCAACTCGCTGGTCTCGCTCGATCTCGACACCGGCAAGTATGTCTGTCACTTCCAGTACATCGCCCATGACGTGTGGGATCTCGACGCGGTCAGCCCGACGGTGCTGGTCAACGTCAAGGACAAGGACGGCAAGACGATTCCCGGCGTCATCCATGCCGGCAAGACCGGGCACATCTATGTGCACGATCGCAAGGACTGCAGCCTGATCCGCTTCTCCGAGGCGATGGTGCCGCAGGAGAACATGTGGGTGCTGCCGACCAAGGAAGGCGCCCGCATGCTGCCCGGCGCCAATGGCGGCGTCGAATGGTCGCCGATCGCGACCGACCCGGGACAGGAGCTGGCCTACGCCATCAACCTGCACCAGCCGATGACCTACCACGTCGAGAGCTCGGCCTATCCGAACGGCAAGCTGTGGCTGGGCGGCGCCTTCAAGGTGATCCCGAGCGAGAAGCAGTCGGGCAATATCACCGCGGTGAACTACAACACCGGCAAGATCAAGTGGCAGGTCAAGACACCCGAGCCGATGATCGGCGGCATCCTCGCCACGGCCGGCGGCCTGGTGTTTACCGGCGAAGGCAACGGCAAGTTCGCGGCCTATAATTCGTCGAGCGGCAAGGAGCTGTGGAGCTTCCGTGCCGGCGCCGGTGTCAACGCGCCGCCGTCGAGCTACATGATCGGCGGCAAGCAATATGTCGTGGTCGGTGCCGGTGGCAACACCCAGCTCGATTACAAGCGTGGCAACAACATCATCGCCTTCACGCTCGACTGAGGCGTGATGCATAATTGCGCCTGCAAATGGTGACGGCGAGGCGGGACCGGTTCGGTCCCGCTTCTGTTTTCTTCGGATGAGCAGATGTTCGGCAGATTGATGATTTGTAGCGCCGCGCTGTTGCTGATGGCGGCCGAGGTGCGGGCGGAGACGATCGAGGAGAAGGTGCAGGTCTGCGCCGGCTGCCACGGCGAGAACGGCAAACCCATCGACAAGACCATTCCGACGATCTGGGGCCAGCAGGCCGGCTATCTCTATATCCAGCTCCGCGATTTCAAGCGCGGCGACCGCAAGAGCGAGATCATGCAGCCGATCGCGACGCAATTCGAGCGCGACGACATGCTGGCGATCGCGGAATATTTCTCGCAGAAGCCATGGCCCGATCTCGGCCAGCCCAGTGCGCCGAAGGATGTCGCGGAGAAGGCGGTCAGCGCCAGCCGCTCGGTCGGCTGCCCGGCCTGCCACCTCGACCGCTTCCAGGGCGACGGCACGGTGCCGCGGCTTGCCGGAATGGGACGCGACTACCTCGCGAAAACCATCGCCGATTTCCGCACCCGCGCGCGCGGCAACAACCCCGGCATGTCCGACCTGATGCTGGCAACCTCACCCGACGACCTCGCCGCGCTGGTGGAGTATCTGGCGGGGCTGTGAGTTGCGCGGGAGAGGGGGCGCGTCGCCTTCGCGATTGCTAGCGCGGCGTCAGCTCCTCGCGCAGCGCTGAGAGGATGGTGAGGTCGGCGGCGTGCTTCCCAGCCTTGTCGGCCAGCGCAGCGTCGGCGCCATGGGCCAGCAGTACTTTCGCGATTGCAGGATGATTGCCCTCGGCGGCAATCATCAGCGCGGTGCGTCCGCGCGCATCGCGATCGTCCACCTTGGCGCCGGCGTCGAGCAGATATGAGACGATTTCGAGCGCCTGCGCCTCAGGCACGGTCTCGTCCGGCCCGGCGGCCCACGTCAAGAGCGTGAGATCGTTGGCGTAGCGCGCGTTGATGTCGATACCGAGCGCGAGCAGCTGCTTGACGATGCCGAGCTGACCGCCGGCGGCGGCGTACACGACCGGCGGCTTGCCGGTGTCATCAGCCTTGCGGCCGTCGGCGCCGTGTGCCAGCAGCATGCGCACCACCATGTCCCTGCCGGCATAGGCGGCAGCCGCGACCGGTGATGCGCCGCTGCGGCCGGTGAGATTGACGTCGGCGCCGCGGTCGATCAGGCGCTGCACGATCGCGGCATGGCCGCGCTCGGCGGCAAAATACAGCGCGGTCGATCCCGCGAGGTTGCGTGCATCAACCGGCGCGCCGCGCGCCAGCAGCAAATCGACCATGTCGAGATGGCCGGAGCGGGCGGCGTGGCTCAGCGGCCTTGCGCCCAGCCGGTCCCGCGCATCGACCGAGGCGCCGCCATCGAGCAGCTCGGTGGCGAGATTGATGCAATCGGCATTGGCGGCGGCGAACAAGGTCAGCGAGATCTCGACTGCGCTGAGCTGCGCCTTATCGGTGTCGTATTTGCGGATCAGCTCGCGGCACCGCGCCGGGTCAGCCGCCGCGAAGCTAATTTGGACGCTGCCGGCAACAAGCAGCGCGGCGAGGGCGATGCGGCGATACACGACGTCTTCCTCCGACATGGCATGCTGACGGCATTGCCATTTCGGTTCAACGTCGCATGATCCTCCGTGCCTGCCAAGCCGCGCAGCGAAGTTAAGCCGCGCAGCGTGCTAGCCGGTCTGTCCGGTACTCGCATTCGCAACGGCGCGCGCGACATTGGCGATCACCTCGTTGCACTTGTCCATGGGAGCACTTGCCCCGGTCAGGTAGACCGTCACCACGATCGGCTTGCGGCCGGGCGGCCAGAACACGCCGATATCGTTATAGGTGCCGCGCTCGCCAGTGCCGGTCTTGTCGCCAACCCGCCAGTCGCGGGGCACGCCGGCGCGTAGCCGGGCGTCGCCGGTCTTGTTGGCGACCATCCAGTCGATGAGCCTCTGGCGCGAGGTGGCCTGCAGGACATCGCCGATCGCAACGCGCTGTAGATTCTTCAGCATCGCCACAGGGCTCGTGGTGTCGCGCGGATCGCCTGATACGCCCTCGTTCAGCGCCACCTCCCAGCGATCCAGCCGGCTGACATTGTCGCCGATGGTGCGGAAGAAGCTGGTGAGGCCGGCGGGTCCGCCGATCTCGCGCAGCAGCAGGTTGGCGGCGGTATTGTCGCTGAGCGTGATGGCGGCCTCGCAGAGTTCGGACAGCGTCATGCTCGACCCGACGTGCTCCTTGGTGACTGGCGCGTAGGCCAAGATATCCTTGGCCTCGATTTGCACGCGCTGATCGAGGCTGGATTCGTCGCGGTCGACCCGGTGCAGCACCGCGGCCGAGGCCAGCGCCTTGAAGGTGCTGCACATCGGGAACCGCTCGTCGCCGCGCTGACTCGCGCGCAATCCCGTCTCCATGTCGTGCGCGGCGACGCCGAGCCGGCCGCTAGTCGCCAGCTCGATGCGTGCAAATTCCTGCTGCAGCCGCAGCGCCGCTGCACTCTGTCCCGCCGCGGCGCTTGGCCGCGGCAGGGTGCAGCACATCGCAAGGCCCAGCGTGCGCAATCCAAATGTCCGCCTCGTCAGCATGTCGATTCCCGTTCTCCGTTGGCGGCGCGAACCTGCCGAACGGCGTGACGATCGACAAACAATCATTTATACAGCCAGGCATGAGAAAAACTTGGTCATGACGCCGTGCGCCGGCATCTCCCGCTGAATGCGTTGCGCGCCTTCGAGGCGTCCGCGCGGTTGCTGAGCTTCACCCGTGCGGGGATGGAGCTGCGCGTGACGCAGACCGCGATCAGTCACCAGGTCAAGCAGCTCGAGGAGTCGCTTGGCGCGAGCCTGTTCCGCCGCCTGCCGCGCGGGCTCGTGCTCACCGATGAAGGGCTGGCGCTGCTGCCGGTGTTGAGCGATGCGCTCGATCGTATTGGAGCGGCGATCGACCGCATCGAGGCCAAGGGCACGCGCGAGGTCGTCACCGTCGGCTGCGTCACGACGTTTGCGACCGGATGGCTGCTGCAGCGGGTCGACCGCTTCAAGCGCGCGCATCCCTATATCGACCTGCGCCTGCTCACCAACAACAACCGCGTCGACATCGCGGGCGACGGGCTCGATCTTGCGCTGCGCTTCGGCGATGGCTCGTGGCACGGCACCGAGGCGATCCATCTGTTGTCCGCGCCGCTGTCGCCGGTGTGCTGCCCCGATGCGGCGAGCCGGCTGCGCAAACCGTCCGACCTCGCGCAAGAATTTCTGCTGCGCTCCTACCGCGCCGAGGAATGGCCGCTATGGTTTGCGGTGGCCGGCGCGCCGTGCCCAAAAATCCAGGGGCCGATCTTCGACAGTTCGGTGGCGATGGCCGAGGCCGCGGCGCGCGGCGTCGGCGTCGGGCTGGTGCCGATTGCGATGTTTGACAACGAGCTGGCATCCGGCCGGCTGCTGCGGCCGTTCGCGGCAGAGGCGCCGGCGGGCTCCTACTGGCTGACCTGGCTGAAGTCGCGGGAGATAACACCGGGCATGCGCGCCTTCCGCGACTGGCTGCTCGACACGCTGCGGGCGGAAGCGAGCGAGAGCGAGGATGTGAGGGATGCGCCTGTCTCACGGCCGAAGGCAAAAGCCAAAGCTAAGCCAAAGGCCAAGACGAACGCCGCGAAGAAGCGGAGACGCTGATCTTCAAGCTTGCTTTCTATGCCGTCATCCTGAGGAGCCGCGAAGCGGCGTCTCGAAGGATGAATCGGCCCCGGCTGGTGGCCGTCGACCCTTCGAGACGCGCGCAAGAGCGCGCTCCTCAGGGTGACGGTCGGGGAGCAGAGTGCGCTACAGAGCAATCCCCGCCTAAGCCAGATGGCACGCCACGGAGTGGCCGTTGCTGCCCTCCAGCAGCTCCGGCGCGGTCTGCCGGCAACGCTCCTCGGCGATCGGGCAGCGGGTGTGGAAGTGGCAGCCTTTCGGCGGATTCATCGGGCTCGGTACATCGCCCTTGAGCCGGATGCGCAACTTTTTTGCCTTGGGATCCGGCACCGGCACCGCCGAGAGCAGCGCCTTGGTGTAGGGGTGCTGCGGGTTGCGGTAGAGATCGCTGGCCTTGGCGAGCTCGACGATGCGGCCGAGATACATCACCGCGACGCGGTCCGAGATGTGCTCCACGACCGAGAGATCGTGGGCGACGAACAGATAGGTGAGGTTCAGCTCGGCCTGCAGATCCTCCAGCAGGTTGATCACCTGGGCCTGGATCGAGACGTCGAGCGCCGAGACCGGCTCGTCGCACACGATCAGCTTCGGCTCCAGCGTCAGCGCGCGGGCGATCGCGATGCGCTGGCGCTGGCCGCCGGAGAATTCGTGCGGATAGCGCCGCATGTGGTCGGCCTTCAGCCCGACCTTGACCAGCAGACGAGCGACGCGGTCCTCGCGCTCGCTGGCCGAGGTCACGAGGTTATGGATGATCAAGGGCTCGGCGAGGATCGTACCAACCGTCATGCGCGGATTGAGCGACGCGAACGGGTCCTGGAACACGAGCTGCATGTTGCGCCGCATGGCGCGCAGATCGCCGCCGCCGAGCCCCATCACGCTCTTTCCGTCGAACACGACCTCGCCCGAGGTCGGCTCGATCAGCCGCAGCACGCAGCGGCCGGTGGTCGACTTGCCGCAGCCGGATTCGCCGACCAGCCCCAGCGTCTCGCCGCGGTTGACCGAAAACGACACGCCGTCGACCGCATAGACCTGGCCGACCTCGCGCGACAACAGGCCACCGAGCACCGGAAAGTGCTTCTTCAGATTGCTGACGCGCAGCAGCGGCTCGCTCATGACGCGTCTCCGAGGTGGCAGGCCATGCGATGGCCGGGCGCGATCTCGCGCAGCCGCGGCTCCTGTTCGGCGCAGATGCTCATGGCGTGTTTGCAGCGGGGCGCAAAACGGCACCCGGGCGGCGGATTGATCAGGATCGGCACCGAGCCGCCGATCGCCTCCAGCCGGGTCTTGTGCTCGGCGTCGAGATCGATGCGCGGGATCGAGCGGATCAGGCCCTGGGTGTAGGGATGGCGCGGATCGGCGAACAATTCGTCGACCCCTGCTTCCTCCACCACCTTGCCGGCATACATCACGACGACACGCTGCGCGGTCTCCGCCACCACGCCCATTGCGTGGGTGATCAGCATCACCGCCATGCCGAGGCGTTCCTTCATGTCCTGCAGCAGGTCGAGGATCTGCGCCTGGATGGTGACGTCGAGCGCGGTGGTCGGCTCATCCGCGATCACGAGCTTGGGCCGGCAGGCCAGTGCCATCGCGATCATCACGCGCTGGCGCATGCCGCCGGAGAACTGGTGCGGATAGTGATGCACGCGGCCTTCGGCGTTGGGAATCTGCACCAGCTTCAGCATCTCGATGGTACGTTCCAGCGCCTGCTTCCTGGTCACCGCCTCGCGGCGGCGCAGGCTCTCGGAGATCTGCTCGCCGATGGTCAGCACCGGGTTGAGCGAGGTCATCGGCTCCTGGAAGATGAAGCCGATCTCCTTGGCCCTGATGTCGTCGAGCTCGTGGCTGGTCAGCGGCACCAGGTCGCGGCCCTCGAAGATGATCTCGCCTGCGACGATCTTGCCCGGCGGCATCGCGATCAGCTTGAGGATCGACATCGCGGTGACGGTCTTGCCGCAGCCGGATTCGCCGACCACGCACAGCGTCTCGCCGCGATTGATGCTGATGTCGACGCCGTCGACCGCCTGCAGGATGCCGTCGTCGGTAGTGAAATGGGTTTTCAGGCCCTTGATCTCGAGCAGCGCCATCAGATCACCTTGCGCGCGTCGAGCGCGTCGCGCAGCCCGTCGCCGATGAAGTTGATGGCGACCACCGCGATGAAGATCGCGCCGCCCGGAAACAGTGCCCAATGCGGGCCGATGTCGAGAAAGTCCTTGGCGTCATAGAGAATGCGGCCCCAGGTCGGGGTGTCAGGCGGGAAGCCGAGGCCGAGGAATGACAGCGTCGATTCCGCGATGATGGCGGCGGCGACGTCGATCGTGCCGGCGATGATCACGGGTCCGAGCGCATTGGGCAGGATGTGGCGCACCACCTGCCGCACCGGGCTCGCGCCGAGCGCGCGCGCCGCCTCGACGAATTCCTTCTCGCGCAGCGACAGGAACTGGGCGCGCACCAGGCGCGCGACCGGCATCCAGCGCAGGCCGCCGATCACCAGCACGATCAGGATGAAGATGCCGCCCTCCGGGCCGAACACCGCCCTCAGGCCGTCGCGGAACAGATAGATCAGCAGCAGCAGCAGCGGCAGTTGCGGCAGCGACAGGAACAGGTCGGTGAGCCACATCAGCCCGTAGCCGAGCGCGCCGCGCGACATGCCGGCGAGCGCGCCGATCAGCGTGCCGACGAACACCGAGACCAGCATTGCGGCAAGGCCGACTGCGAGCGAGATGCGTCCGCCATAGATCATGCGGGCGAGCAGGTCCTGGCCGAGATCGTCGGTGCCGAACGGATGCGCCAGCGAGGGGCCCTGCAGGCCTGCCACGACGTCGACGTCGTTGATGGCGACGCGCCAGATGAATGGCCCGATCACGACGGCCAGGATCAGCACCGACAGCAGCACGGCGCTGACCACGGCCGGCTTGTGCCGGCGATAGCGGCGCCAGGTCTCGCGCCAGGGCGAATAGCCGCGCCGCTCAGCGGAAGGAGATGCGAGGGTCAAGCCAGCCATAGAGCACATCTGCGATCAGGTTGAACAGCACAACGAGGCACGCGAACACGAAGGTGACGGCCATGATGACCGGCGTGTCGTTGGCGAGGATGGAGGAAATCAGCAGCGAGCCGATGCCGGGAATCCGGAAGATCTGCTCGGTGACGATGGCACCGCCGAACACGGCAGGCATTTGTAGTGCAATCAGCGTGACGACCGGGATCATCGCGTTGCGCATCACGTGCTTGACGATCACCTTGGCCTGCCCGAGGCCCTTGGCGCGGGCGGTGGTGACATAGTCGAGCCGGATGACGTCGAGCATCGCCGAGCGCACGAAGCGGGTCATCGACGCCGCCTGGAACAGGCCGAGCACCATCACCGGCATGATGGCCTGCCGGATCATCTCCAGCGCCCATTTGATCCCGCTGCCCGGCACGTCGGTGTAGACGAAGGGCAGCCAGTCCAGCTTCACCGAAAACACCAGGATGAACAGGATGCCGGTGAAGAAGGTCGGCAGCGAGAAGCCGATGAAGGCGAAGGTGTTGGCGATCTGGTCGAACAGCGAATAGGGCCGGGTCGCCGCATAGACGCCGACCGGGATCGCAATCAGGAGCGCGAGCAGCTGGGCGGAGCCGATGATATAGAGTGTCGCCGGCAGCCGCTGCAGGATCAGCGTGTCGACATTCATCCGGCTGACGAAGGAAAAGCCCCAGTCGCCCTGCGCCATCGCCGCCAGCCAATGCAGGTAGCGGAGATAGATCGGGTCATCGAGGCCGAACTTGGCCCGAAGCGCGGCCTGCACTTCGGGCGGCACATTTGGATTGGTCGCGAGCTCGGAGAACGGGTCGCCGGGCGCGAGTGCGAGCACGACGAACAGCACCAGCGAGATTCCGAGCAGGCTCGGAATCGCGATCAGCAGGCGACGAAGGATATACTGACTCATGAGGGAGCAATCCGTTCGACTGACGTCGTCAGGCGTCCCTGTACCAATCCTGCAAATTATCCAGGTCGTTGGCCCAGCCGCTGATGACGGGGCGCAGCGTATTCGACGCGGCGCCGACCTTGATGCGGTGCATGACCGGAATCACCACGTTGTCCTGCCACATCAGGTCATTGCACTTGATGTAGAGATCGGCGCGCTTGAGCGGATCGATCTCGTTCTCGGCGGCATCGACCGCGGCATCGAAGTCCTTGTTGGCCCAGCGCGGGAAGTTGCCGCCCTGCCACTTGTTCTCCTTGGTGGCGATGTTGCGCGAATGATAGCGGCGCATGTGCAGCGCCGGATCGGGCTGGGTCATCGGGATCTGGAACATCTCGATGTCGGAGTAGAATTTTGCGTAAGTGTCGGGATTGGCGACGTCGGAGGAGAAGAACACCGAGGCCACCACCGATTTCAGCTCGACGTCGATGCCGGCCTTCTGGCAGGCCTGCTTGACGATCGCCTGGGTCTTCTGGCGTGGTCCGTTGATCGAGGTCTGGTACAGCAGCTTTAGCTTCTTGCCGTCCTTTTCGCGGATGCCGTCCGAGCCGACCTTCCAGCCGGCTTCGTCGAGCAGCGCGGCTGCCTTCTCGATCGAGAATTCCCATCTGGTGTTTTTGGAGACGAACTCCTCGGGGCCATTGAGGTAACTGGCCGTGGTGCGGCCGGCGCGGCCGTAGATCGCCTTCTTGACGGAGTCGCGGTCGACCAGCAGCGCCAGCGCCTGGCGCGCGCGGGGATCGGACAGGATCGGATGCTTGGTCTTCATCGACGACCGTTCGCCGTCGACCTCGGTGTTCGGGTCGGTGAAGTTGATGGCGATGAACTCGATGTCGCCGCCGGGGGCGTAGACAGTCTTGCCCTTGCCGCCCTTCTCGAGACGCAGCAGCACCTCGTCTTCGACCTGCATGTTCCAGGCGTAGTCATACTCGCCGGTCTGGATGATGGCGCGTGCCGCCGAGACCGCATCGCCGCCGCCCTTCAGTTCGAACGTGTCGAAATAGGGCCGGTTCGGCATATGGTAGTCGGGGTTGATCTCGCCGCGGATCTGGTCGCCCGGCTTGAACTCGACGAATTTATAGGGGCCGGTGCCGACCGGTTTCAGATTGTTCGGCGCCTCGCGGGATTTGCTGCCCTTGTACTCCGCAAACAGATGCTTCGGGATGAGGCAGCCATAGGCGCCGACAAACGCGTTCGCCCAGAACGGGGTCGGCTTCTTGAACACGACGCGAATGGTGAGGTCGTCGATCTTTTCGACCGCGCTGACATCGCCATAGGAGCCGACGCTCACGGCCGCCGTTGCCGGATCGCTGCAATATTCAAAGTTGAACACGGCGTCATCCGCCGTGAAGGGCTTGCCGTCGTGCCATTTGACGCCGGGCTTGAGTTTCCAGACCACCGACTTGGCGTCGGCGGCGAGCCCGCCGTTCTGGATCGACGGGATCTCCGCGGCAAGGATCGGGTTGAGCTTGCCTTCGGTATCCCAGCTCGCCAACGGCTCGTAGAAGACGCGCGAGCCGTCCTGGTCCTTGGTGCCGGTGGCGAAGTGCGGGTTCAGCAGGGTCGGGCCCTGCCACCACAGCAGTTTCAGTGGACCGCCGCCGCCGCGCTTGGTCGGCTTGTAGGGGCTGGGGCTCTGCGCCATCGCAACGCCGCCGAGGCTGAGGATCTGGTTCGCCATCGGAGCGGTGAGGCCGACGGCAATCATTCGCTTGACGAAGGCGCGGCGATCCATCCGCCCGTCCCTCACGTCGTCGATCATGCCACGCAGATTCTTGTCGAACATAGTCCCCTCGGTCCGGCTCACGTGTGATTGCGGCGGGCCGGGGAACCGGCCGCCGTCTTGGCGGCAGGATGGCACACCGAATGACCGCCAAGGTCAACGGCTCCCGGGGCCCGGCGCATAGGTCTTTTGGCTATCGCTTGTGCAGAACCTCGCGCGGCCGCACATCGGTTCGGCATTTCGGTGCCAAAGCCCGTCTCTGCGCGCCTCGCAGTGCGGAAAATTTGTTCGTTATCCTTTGTTCCGAGATGCCTTTTTGTCACGCAAACACGTTTTCGAGCGAAGTGGATGCCGATACCGGTTGGCGCGAAGAAAACGCGTCAAAACAAAATCCAGCTCTGTTCCGATCCAGTCGGAACGGCGCTCTGGCCGGGCCCCCGAGGAGCCCGGCCGCAAATGTGGCGCGTCAGGCGACCGACATGTCCAACGGCGGTGCAACATTCGCCGGCAGCGGACTGATATAAGGAGTGCGGGTGGTCCGCTTCTTGAGATCGGCTTTGGCGGCTTCGATCAGCTCCGGCTCCAGCAGCGCCTTGACGCCGAGGCCGGCCATCGCCTTGGCGGCCTGCACCATCGCCTTGTGCGCGGCCGGCGTCTTGCCCTGCGCCACAACCTGCCAGGTGTGGAACGGCGTGCCGATTGCAACCGTCGGTGCGTGAACCTGCACGGTCGGCACCACCCAGCTGACGTCACCGACATCGGTCGAGCCGATCAGCGGATTGCGCTTGGCGTCGATCGGCACCAGGAAATCGGCGAGCGGCCGGTCGGTCGGCTCCATGCCGATCGCGTAATACACCGAGGCGATATCCTTCTCGGTCAGGGTCGCGCGGATCTTGCCGGCGAAATCCTTGTCGGCATCGTCGAAATGCGGCGGACCGAGATCCTCCATGATCCGGTGCAGCGTCTGCTCCAGCGGCGTGTTGGGCAGGATGTTGGAGACCGCGGAGATGATCTTCATCTCCACCTTGGTCTCGGTCATCAGCGCAGCGCCCTGCGCGATCTTGTGCACGCGTTCGACCAGCTCGTTCATGCCGGGCAGGTCGCGGGCGCGGATCGAATAGCGCACGCGGGCATGGGCCTGCACCACATTCGGCGCGATGCCGCCGGTGTCGAGCAGCGCGTAATGCACGCGCGCATCGCTCGGCATGTGCTCGCGCATGTAGTTGACGCCGACATTCATCAATTCAACCGCGTCGAGCGCACTGCGGCCGAGATGCGGCGAGGCCGCCGCATGCGAGGTCCGCCCGGTGAAGCTGAAATCGGCCCTTGTGTTGGCGAGCGACGGCGTCACCGCCACCTCCCAGAAACTGTGCGGATGCCAGGTGATGGCGATGTCGGCATCCTCGAACGCGCCACAGCGCACCATGAAGGCCTTTGCCGCGCCGCCTTCCTCGGCCGGACAGCCGTAATAGCGCACCCGGCCCGGCACCTTGTTGGCGGCCAGCCAGTCCTTCACCGCGGTCGCGGCGAGCAGCGCCGACGAACCCAGCAGATTGTGGCCGCAGCCATGGCCGTGGCCACCGCTCTCGACCGGGTGGGGTTCGGCGACGCCGGCCTCCTGGCTGAGGCCGGGCAGGGCGTCATATTCGCCGAGGAAGGCGATCACGGGTCCGCCTTCACCCCATTCGCCCATCACCGCGGTCGGAATGTCGGCGAGGTTCTCGGTGATGCGAAAGCCCTGATGGCGCAGTTCGGCCAGATGTTCGGCGGATGAGCGTGCCTCGGTGTAGCAGACCTCGGGCATCGCCCAGACCCGGTCGCTCAATTCGATGAATCGCGGCTTGATCGTGTCGACCCCGCGCCAAACATCACTACGGTTGTCCATTTGCTTCGGTCCCTTAACTCGCTGGAGCATGATCCGGAAAAGTGTGAAGCGGTTTTCCCTCGCGACAAACACGGAACGCGTTTGCGCGGAGATCATGCCCCAACAATGAGCTCAAAGCGCGATGACGATTCAACCCAATCTCGTCGCGCTTTGAGCAATCTGAACCACAAAGGGCTAGCAGCTTGCCGCGAGCCCGACTAGGGCACTTGCTTGCAGACCCGATCCGCGACCTGAAGCTATGTCTTTCGGCTTGGCTTCAAGAGCGGGTATCGTCGGCCTGCCCAACCGTGTCCCGCCAAGAGTCCAACAAGGGTCCAACAAAGGGTCCAACGACGGAAGTTGCGAAAGCGACCCACGCATAGTACTCATCCCGAAATGCCCGTTGAAGTAGAGGGGACAGTAAGAGGGGAAGTCATATGTATCGGATGCTCGCCGTGGTCAGTATCACCATCTTCACGTTGGTAATGGCCGGTTCCGCCTACGCGGAGAAGATCTACTATCTTCACGACCCTGGCGGCAACACCGCCGCGCACATCTACAAGTACTCGCAAGTCAATGCGGAGTATGACCGCGTGGTGATCGATGGCCGCTGCAAGTCGTCCTGCACGACGGTCCTGGGGACCGTTCCCCTCAACAAGATCTGCATTACCCCGAGCGGCTACTTCATGTTTCACGCTGCACATCACGGCGATCGCAGCATTAACCCCGGCGAGACCCAATTAATGATGTCGGCCTATGCGCCCGAGGTTCGCGACTGGGTGATGCGGCACCACGCGCTCGAACAGGTCGACCCTTACACTTACCTGTACGCCAGGAATGTAACATTCATCCGCCACTGCAACCGATAGCCCGAGCCAGCTGTTCCATCATCCCGCGCTGAGCCGCTCCAGTCCCTTCCAGTCGAAGGCGATGCCGTGCCCCGGCCGATCCGGCGCGATCGCCATGCCCTGCTCGAGAACCAGCGGGTGCTCGATGTAGCGATCGAGGCCGAAGCCGTGCGCTTCGAGATACGAGCGGTTCGGGCAGGCCGCCAGCAGATGCACGGTGATGTCATGCGCGCCGTGGCTGGTCACTGGGATGTTGAAGGCCTCGGCGAGACGCGCGATCTTCATGAAGCTAGTCACGCCGCCGCAATTGGTGACGTCCGGCTCGGCATAAGACAGCGCGCCGCCGGCGATGTAGGGCTTGAACTCCCACAGGCTGCGCAGGTTTTCTCCGGCCGCAATCGGCACGCCGCCGGCCTGCAGGATGCGGGCGTGTCCCGCGACGTCATCCGGAATGGTCGGCTCCTCGAGCCAGGTCAGGTCGAACGGTTGCAGGGCGCGCGCGGCGCGGATCGCCTCCTCGACGGTCCATTTCATGTTGGCGTCGGCCATCAGCGGAAACTCGTCGCCGAGATGGCCGCGCATCGCCTTCACGCGCGCCACATCGGATGCGAGGTGAGGGCGGCCGACCTTCATCTTGATGGCGCGAAAACCCTTGGCGAGGTTGTCGTCGGTCTGCTTGAGCAATCTATCCAGCGGCAGATCGAGATCGATGCCGCCAGCATAGCAGGGCACGCGGCGGTCGAAGCCGCCGAGCAGCCGCCACAGCGGCAGCGACGCCCGGCGCGCCTTGAGATCCCACAGGGCGATATCGAGCGCGGAGAGCGCAAGCACCGCCGGCCCGCCGCGGCCGCCATAATGCAGCGCCCACCACACTTTGTGCCAGAGCTGTTCGGTGTCGTCGGCCTCCATCTCGCGCGCGATCTCGGGGATTTCGCGGCGGAGGATATCGGCGATGGCGCCGCCATTGCGGCCGACCGTGTAGGTGTAGCCGGTGCCTTCCGCGCCATCGGCGTCGCGGGCGCGGATCGTGACGAGCTCGAACGCCTTGATTTCGCCATGCGTGCTGTCGCTCAGCACGACCGGGAGCGGGATCTTGTAGAATCCCACGGTGAAGTCCTTGAGGATGGCCACGCCGGAACTCCCTGATCATCAGCAATGCGCGGCACACGATCTCAAAAGCCCAGGCCGGCCGCAACCTCGCGCGCGCGAATGTCTGCCTTGAGCGATCAGCTTGCCTTCTTCTATGATGTGGCTCGCGAGGACGTGGTCCGACCATGCATGATGCAATTCCGTCTCTGTTGCCGAGAAATTCGGGCCACCAGTTCGTGCTCTATGCCGATTCCTGCTCGGGGGTAGCAGGCGCGCTGCATGAGCGCACCTTCGCCGCGGTGAATGATGTGGTTCGCCGGCTGCATCCGCAGCCCGAGTTCATTCTCTTTCCCGGCGACGAGATCATCGGCCTCACGGCGGACGCCGGTGCGCTGCGCGCACAATGGCAGCATTGGCTCGACACCGAGATGGGATGGCTCGACCGGCGTGAGGTGCCGATGTGGCACACCACCGGCAACCACACTACCTATGACGCAATGAGCGAGGCGGTGTTTCGCGAGGTGCTGAAGCTGCCGCACAACGGCCCGCCCGGTCAGGAAGGCCTGTCCTACTGGGTTCGCCGCGACGATCTTCTGATGGTGTTCGTCCATACGCTGTGGAGCGGGCTCGGTGGCGAGGGGCATGTCGAGACCGACTGGCTCGAATCCGTCCTCGCCCAGCACGGGGATGCCAGGCACAAACTGGTGCTGGGCCATCATCCGGTATTCCCCATCAATGGTTACAGCGGCGCCTATCAGCGCGAGATCGGCCACGAATACAGTGCGCGCTTCTGGGATATCCTCGTGCGCGCCGATGTGACCGCCTATCTGTGCAGCCACATCCTCGCCTTCGACGTTCAGGTCCATCGCGGCGTGCTGCAGCTCTGCACCGCCGGCGCGGGCACCGCGCACCGGATGCCCGAGGGCATCGAGTATCTGCATTGCGTGCAGGCCGCGCTCGATCGGGACGGCCTTCGCTATCAGGTGCTCGACACCGAAGGCGTCGTGCGCGAGCGGCTCGCATGGCCGCTGCCGTCGTTCGATCAGGCGTCGTGGTCGCCACTGCCGCGCGGGATGAGCCCTGCGCCATCATCCGGAACGCCGGCGCCCGCCACGATTATCGCCCTGAGCTTATCGGGCCGCACCGCCGCGGCCGCCGCCGCGCCACAAACGCTGCTCTGCACGCCCGCACCCGGGATGATCGCGCCGCTCTGGCTCGGATTGCGCGGGCCGAAACAGACGCTGACCTTGATCCTGGGACGCGAGCAGGGGCGCAGTCCTCATTACTGGATCGGTCCCGAGCTCGGCGCCGACGCCGATTTCGCGCTCGATGTTGCCTTCTACCTCGATATGGGACCGGGCGGCGTGCTGTGGCGACGCAGCGGCGACACGCGCTGGACGTCGTGCACGGCGATATCGGCGACAGGGCTCGAGCGTTTTTCCTGGCCCGCAGTCTGGAGCGTCGGCTGCGGCGAGGGCGGGCCGGACGACCGGCGATACGCCGGGCCGCGGCTCGATGTTGCTGCGGCTGTCATCGCATTGTCTTGAGCGAACGCGGTGGCAACCGGCCTAGCCAGGCTCTCTCGGCTTCGTCCGCACGGCGCCTTTCAATTCGCGATCGATCAGCGTGCAAACCCGGCGCCGCGCCAACAGGTCGAGTCTCGCGCGCGTGATCCCTCGCTTGGTCTTGCCGTTGATGTCGAACGACCAACTCCAGAGGTCGGGTTCGATGTTGGTGAGGGTGTATTCAATGTCCCGGTGACGATCGATCAGCTTCTTCATGCCGTTTCTTTTTGTGAGCTGAGCCTGCATAGCCAGATCGCGAAGGCGTCTGTATCCGGACGACTACCTACGCAATTGGTCTAAGCGTCCGCATGGCGGAATTTTCGCAATCACTGAGTTGGGGTCGTTGTCCAGTGGCTGCGTGAAAAATATTTCGGTTTATCGGAATGAAAATTCCGTGTATAAGCGACGCATCTCACCCGATCGAGGGGCGCTGCGCATCGTCACGGGTGTTGCGGTGAGATGCGGTGGACGCCGAGCGTGGCACTGACGAGGGCACGCGAAGCGGACGGTGAAGTCGTGTGGTCCTGACGCCCTAGCGGCCGGTGTCTTTTCGCAAAGCGCGAATGCTCCTTGCGAAGACGGTGACAAACAAGCCCAGTCTCGCCGGGGAGAGCACGTATAAGCCGTAACCCATCGCGCAGGGAAAGCCGGATTGCTCCGGTTACACCTGTGGTCCTACCCCCGAGCTTTCTACCTTTGCTCGGGGCCCATGGGTGCAATCGGCACCCGGCTTTCCCTGCGCCCTCTGTTCAAGAGAGGGCGGAATGAAGAGCAAAGCTCGGACAAATCATGTCGCGAGAATGCTGATCTGCGAGTTCATCTGAAGTTGAATCGCGCCACACACTCGGTGTCGTCCTTGCGAAAGCCAGGACCCATTACCCCAAATCTCAATTGTTGCGCGACGCTGCGGCCGCGATCCCGTTCATCACCAAATGCGGTGGTTATGGGTCCTGGCTTTCGCCTGGACGATGAAGGGATAGATATCAATCCGCCAGAATCAACCTTGTACGTCCCACCCTTCACAAATTGATCACCCCGCGCCGCGCGGCGTGGGCGACGGCGTCGGTGCGGCCGGTGGCGTCGAGCTTGTCGAGCAGGGAGCCGACGTGAAACTTGGCGGTGTGGACCGAAATCCCGAGTCGCTGCGCGATCATCTTGTTGGATGCGCCTTCGGCCAGCAGCGCCAGCACATCCAGCTCGCGCGGCGTCAGCTCGAAGTCGCCGGCACCTGCGGCCTCGCGGTTGCGGGCGACGATCGCAGCCGTTGCCTGCTCGCCCGGCGCGGCCAACCGCAGGCCGGCAACGCTGCCGAGCAGCGTCGCCAGCCGGTCGGCCACCGCGGGATCGTCGATCTCGAGCGCGATGACGATGTCGGGGGCCGGCTCACTGCTCACGTCTCGGGCCTCTCGCCAACCGTGACCTTGACGTTCAGCGGCTCGCCGCCGCGATGCACGGTGAGCTCAACCACGGTGCCGACGCTTTGCGGCCCGAGGCCGCGCGACAGTGCCCGCACGCCCGACAGTTTCTCACCGTTTACGGCAACGATCACGTCGCCCTGGCGGATGCCGGCAGCGGCCGAGGGCCCGGCCTTGTCGACATTCATCACCATCGCGCCGAGGCCGTCGTCGAGACGGACCGGCTGCAACCCGACGCCGAGATATCCGCGCGCGATGCGGCCGCTTTTCTCCAGCTGCGTCGCGACCCGCTCGATGGTTGCGGCCGGGATCGTCAGCACGCGGCGCGGTCCGAGCACGGCCATGCCGAATGGCTCGCCCGCGGCATTCAGCGCAAGTCCGCCCTGCTGGCTGTGCCGCAGCCGGACGTCCAGTTCGATCCGCGCGTCGATCTCGCCGCCGCGCAGGCTGCGCCACGGCGCGCCGGACAACGAGACCATGCCGAGCCGCGCGGTCGGCGCGCCGCGGTCGGCGGCAAGGATCACCGCGAGCGATCCCAGCGCGGGGATCTCTGTGGAAAGCTTGATCGGCGCGACGTCGCCGCCGACGCGCAGCAGCGCGACGTCGGTGGTGTGGTCGCGCCCGACGACGGTTGCTGGCCTGCGGCTGCCGTCGGCGAATTGGATTTCGACCTCGCCCTCGTCGGCGAGGGCTTCGTCGGCGGTGACGACAAGCCCCGCCTTCCAGACAAAGCCGGATGCGCGCGCGCGATGCGAATGCACGGAGACGACCGCGGGCGTAGCGCGCGCAATGGTCTCCGAAAGGGCTGACGACAGCGAGGCGAGGGTGGTCGGTTCGGCGGTCGGTTCGGTCATGGGAAACTCCGTTGGCTTCCCTCAATCTGGGATGTCGCGGCTGACCGCGATACTGGCCGGATGGGCAGGGCCCGGCCACATCGCTCGGAACCGCCGCTCAGCTCAGCCGCTGCAGGGTCGTCTTCGGGCTCTCGCCGAACTTGGCGCGGTAGGCGCTCGCCATCCGGCTCAGATGGGTAAAGCCGAGGTCGAACGCAATATCGACGATGCGTTCGCCCGGCCGCGCCGTCTTTAGCCGGGCGTTGAGATGGGCGAGGCGGATGTCGAGCAGCATCTCGGACACGGTGGTGCCGAAGTGGCGGCGGAAGCCGAGTTGCAGCGCGCGGATGCCGGTGCCGGCGATCTCCGCAAGCTCGGCGAGGTCAAGCGGCTCGGTCGCGCGCGTCTCCAGATAGGCCCGCACGCGCTTCAACGCCGCCGGCTGGGCCTCGGCGCGGCCGTTGAAGACATCGATTGCAGAACTCAGGCTGTGCCGCTGCCCGTTGAGCAGGGCGTTGAGAAACGACTCGCGCCAATCGGCGGCCGCGATCGCGGACAAGGTTTTGCGCGGCCCGAGCTGCTCGGCGACCGCAACGAGTTGCTCGATCCTGGCCGAGAGCGTCTGCCCGAGCGGCCCGGTGAGCGCGACGGCCGGATCGAACTCGACCGGCCGGACCGCGACGCCGCCAAGGGCCGCGGCGCGATGCTCGACCAGCTTGCGGTCGAGCAGCACGATGAGTTGGGCGCAGTCGCCGCGCCAGGTCATCTCGGTCGGAATGGTCGGCGACAGCAGAGAGGCGCAGTGTTGCGGCCCCGTGGTGAGCTCGCGCGCGGCGGTCCGGATCGTCGCCGAGCCGGACAGCGGCATCTGCAACAGGAAGAAGCGGTCGAGGCAGCCGGGATTGATCGTGACCGATCCGCCATAGGCGACATAGTTGACCGAGAACCCGTCGAAGCCTGCGCAATTGTGCTGCGCGGAGAAATCGCGCTCGGAGTGATCGACCGGCGTCAACTCGTGTGGGCAGAAGATGCGGCCGATCGCTTCAGCCGCGTCATCGACGCGCGCCGTCGCGACGCGCGCGAAATCCGTGAGCCTCGTCCTTGTCGAACTTGCCCTTGCCGAAACCTCGTTGCCCGTCGCAGTCACGCCGGCCGTCCGGAGTTGTTTGAGGTCTAAAACATCATGCAGCCTAGTGCATCCGCCGGCAAAGGGGAACGCCGTTTCGTCGCGCAATCTGCCCGATCGGCGCGCAGGACGATGCGGCGGCATTGGGCAGACGCCCTGCTCGACGCTCCCGCATTGCAGCATGATCGTGTCGGGTCGGGATTCGTTTATCGGCTAGACAGCCCTTCCGGCTGGCGACAGGCTCCGTGTCCGCAAGACGCATCAAAACTGGAGAGGCTGACATGGGCACGCTCGAGAAAGGCATTACCCGAACCGGCACCGGCTACGGCGGCAAGACCTGGAATATTTTGGGCCAGGTTTATTATCCCAAGGCGGTCACCGACTCGACCTTCGCGTTCGAGACCAACAGCGATCCCGGCCAGTTCGTGCCGGTGCACGTCCACCCGACCCAGGACGAATTCATCCTGGTGCAGGAGGGCGTGCTCGACCTCAAGCTCGACGGCGTCTGGGTGCAGGCCAAGGCCGGCGACCTCGTGCGCATGCCGCGCGGCATTCCGCACGGCTATTTCAACAAGTCCGACAAGCCGGCGCGGGCGCTGTTCTGGGTGTCGCCGATGCAGAAGCTCGAGGCGCTGTTCGACAAGCTGCACAATCTGCAGGACCCCACCGAAGTGGTGCGCATCTCCGCCCAGCACGAGGTGGACTTCCTGCCGCCGGAAGCCAACGACTAGGCCTGGGGCCACAAACAATACGCACGCGAGGCGGCAATCGCCGGAGCTGGCTCCGGCGATGACGGAGACGCGTGCGCCTTGAGGAAATTGGACCTGTTCATTCAATTCGGAGCGGTTTCATGGTCAAGCAGAAGCATGTGTGCGTGATCGGCGCCGGCATTTCCGGGCTCGCCGCCGGCAAGGCCTTTGCCGGCCGCGGCCACAAGGTGACCATCATCGAGCGCAGCGGCGATCTCGGCGGGGTCTGGGAGCCGGCGCGCTCCTATCCCGATGTCCAGACCCAAAGCCCGAAGGATCTGTATCGTTACACCGACAAGGCGATGCCGGAGGCCTATCCGGAATGGCCGAAGGGCCCGCAGGTTCATGCCTATCTACGTGACTATGCGCGCAGCCATGGGCTCGACGGCGCGATGCGGTTCGACACCAGGGTCGAGGCGATGAAGCGCCGCGCCGACGGCAGGCCGGGCTGGACGCTCGAACTGCGCTCGACCGACGGCGCCGCCGGCCATGAGGATTTTGACTTTGTCGCGGTCTGCACCGGGCAGTTCAACGAGCCGCAGACGCTGCCGCTTGCTGGCGAGGACGGCTTCAAGGCGCAGGGCGGCCAAATCTTGCACTCGTCGCAATACAGCGATCCTGATCTGGCCAAGGGCCGCAAGGTCGTCGTGCTCGGCGGCTCGAAATCGGCGACCGACATCGCCGTGAATGCGGTCAATTCCGGCGCCAGCGAGGTCACCATCGTGTTTCGCGAGCCGGTCTGGCGTATCCCCTATTTCGTCGGTGGCCTCGTCAACTTCAAGCGCATCCTCTACATCCGCGCGCAGGAGCAGATGTTTGCGAGCTGGGGCATCGGCCCGATGGCACGGCTTGCGCATGCCGTCGCAAAACCCTTGGTCTGGGCGAACTGGCGCGGGCTCGAGAGCATGCTCAAAATGCAACTCAAGCTCAAGCAATGCGACATGGTGCCGAAGGAGCGGATCGAGGACGGCGTCAACTGCGCGGTGCCGATCGCGACCCCCGATTTCTATCCGATGGTTGCCGACGGCCGGATCAAGGCGGTGCGCGGCACGTTCGATCATTATGATGGCAAGACCATTGTGATGAACGGCGGCCAGCGTGTCGCGGCCGACGTCGCGGTGCTCGCGATCGGCTACAAGCTCGGTGTGCCGTTCCTCCCCGAGGAGTATCAGAACAAGCTGGTCGAGCCCGACGGGCAGTACCGGCTCTACCGGCTGATCGCCAATCCCGATCTGCCCGACATGGGATTTGTCGGCTTCAATTCGAGCTTCTGCACGGTGCTGTGCGCCGACCTCGCCGCGAACTGGCTGGTGCGCTATGCCGACGGTCAGCTCGCGCACCAGCCGAGCGCGGCCGAGATGCACGACAACATTGCGATGATGCTCAACTTCAAGCGCGTCGAGCGGCCGGCGGCGGGCGTCTATGGCGGGCTGTGCGTCGCGCCCTACCACTTCAAACATTTCGACGAGCTGTTGGCGGACATCGGCACCAAGGCGTCGCGCCGCAACCCGCTCGTCGAAAAATTCACGCCGCCTGACGCGGACGCCTATGCGCGCTTCCTGGCGACCGCGCCGGAGTACAGGGCGGTCGCGTAGCTCCGACGTGGTTCAGTCGCGGCCGGCGTCGAGGAAGGCTTGCGCGAGGCGCTCCGGATTGGAGAAGCACAGCTCGTGGCTGCCGGGCACCTGGACCAGACGGAACAGCCCGAGCTTCTCCGACAGCCGCGGGTGCCAGGGCAGGCTGTGCGGCATCGCCGTATCCTCGGTGCAGTTGACGTAGGATTTCGCGATTGGCATCTCGGCCGGATTGGTCTTCAGCGCGATCTTGTCCTGGAAGGTCTTCAGGGGATGCGGGTTGAGCTTGTCATAGGCGCGTTGCGCCGTTTCGAGGTCGGCGTCGTTGATGAAGGCCTCACGCCAGATCGGGAACGGCAGGACCACCGAGCCGTCGCCGCGTTCGGCATAAATGGCATCGAACAGGCCGCGATAGTGCGGCGGCACCATATCGTTGAGGCATTCGCCATTGTTCGGCACGAAGGCGTTCCAGTAGACCAGCCGGCGGATGCGATCCGCGGCGGCGTCGGCAACGCCGGTGATGATCATGCCGCCGTAGCTGTGGCCGACCAGCACGATGTCCTTGAGGTCGTGCTCGGCGAGATAGTCCACGATCGACTGGATCGCCTCGGGGAGGCCGGAATCCTTCCTGTCCCCGGGCCGGTTACCCCTGATGGTCGGGGTGTGGACGACGTGGCCGTCCCTGCGGATTGCAGCCGCAACCGGCTCAAACTCGGCGCCGGTATGCCAGGCGCCATGGACGAGAACATAGGTCGACATGTTGTACCTCCCTGCGTGGTTTGGTTAGATCGATTGCGGCGTCCGGGACGGCCCGGGATACGCGCCGGGTTCAAGCAGTTCCTGATGGATATTGACCCGGGCCTACGGAACGCGCTTGGCTGTAACCGAACCGGATTGGGCTCGGAGTGAACTGATGCAGCAAATCGCCGCCGCGGATCGCTCGCGCAGGCTGAGCTGGAATACCGCGGACACCAGGCCGGGCGAGCAGTTCGCCTATTACCGCGAGGCGATCTGCCAGGCCTTCATGAACCTGACGCCGGAACCTCCGGCGACGCCGGGCTTCCTCGCCCGCGTCGAGACCGTTGCGCTCGGCGACGGTGCGGTCAACCGGGTCAGCTTCCCGGAGCATGTCGTGCGGCGCTCGGCCGCCGACATCGCGGCGTCGAGCCGGCGCTGCTACTACCTCAATCTCAAGCTCGCCGGCCGCTGCCGGATCCGGCAGGCAGGGCGCGAGATCAGCCTGTCGCCGGGGCAGGTCGGAATCTTCGACAGCGGGCAGCGGTTCTCGCTGCTGCACGACCGCGGCCCCGCGCTGCAGGTCGCCTCGTTCTGGGTGCCGGCCGAGGCGCTCGATGAACGGCTGCCGTCGGCGCCGGAGGTCGCACCGGCGCGGGTCTCAGACGATCCGTTCGTCGGCCATCTGATCGCCGAGACCGCGCAGGTCCTCAACACCTCGGCGCTCCGCGCATCGGATGCGGACAACGCGCGGCTGTTCGGCGTGCTGCTCGATCTCGTCGCGCTCAGCCTGTCGCGCAGCAGCCGCGCCGGGGTTGCCGAGAGCGCCGGTCTCGCGGATGCGACATGGCTTGCGCTGCGCCGCGCCGTGGACCGCAGGCTGCGCGAGCCCGGGCTTGGCGTTGCCGCCATCGCGGCCGGGATCGGCATCAGCGAACGTTATGTGCACAAGCTGTTCGAGCGCGCCGGCACCACGTTTGCCAGCTATTTGATGGACCGCCGCCTCGACGGCGCCGCGCGCGACCTGAAGGAGCCCGCGATCGCCGGACGAGCGATCGGCGACATCGCGTTCGACTGGGGTTTCTCCGATCTGTCGCATTTCACCCGTCGCTTTAGGCATCGCTTCGGCTGCACGCCGCGCGACTGGCGCCGCAGCTAACGCAGGGTTCAGAATTCACGATGCCACAATCCTTCACCTATCAGGTCAGCCCGATGCGGGTCGTGTTCGGGGTCGGCACGGTCGCCGCGCTGGCGGACGAACTCGATCGGCTCGGCGTCGCCCGCGCGCTGGTGTTGGCAAGCCGGCGGCAGCAGGCCGAGCTCGGCGATCTCGCCGCATTGACCGGCGGTCGCGTGGCCGGCGTGTTCGATGGCGCTGTGGTGCACACGCCGGTCGCGGTGACCGAACAGGCGATGCAGGCGGTGCGCGATCTGAGGCCCGACGGCGTGGTCGCGATCGGCGCGGGTGCCGCGACCGGCTTGAGCAAGGCGATTGCGCTGCGCACCGATCTGCTGCAGCTGATCCTGCCGACCAGCTATGCCGGCTCCGAGATGACGCCGGTGCTCGGCGAGACCGTCGACGGCGTCAAGACCACGCAATCGTCGCCGAAGATATTGCCCGAGGCCGTGATCTACGACGTCAACCTGACCCTCTCGATGCCGGCCAAATTCTCCGCGATATCAGGCCTCAACGCGATCGCGCATGCGGCCGAGGCGCTGTATGCGCGGGACGGCAACCCGATCACCGCGCTGATGGCCGAGGAAGCGATCGCAAAGCTCGCGTCATCGCTGCCGGAGGTCGTGGCGCGGCCGCGCGATCTCGACGCGCGCTCCGATGCGCTGTACGGCGCGTGGCTGTGCGCGGTCTGTCTCGGCACCGTCGGCATGGCGCTGCACCACAAGCTTTGCCACACCGTCGGAGCGCTGTTCGACCTGCCGCATGCCGAGACCCATGCGGTGCTGCTGCCGCACACCATCGCCTACAACGCGCCGGCCGCGCGTGAGGCGATCGGCCGCGCCGCGCGGGCGCTTGGCGGCGCTGACGCCGCCGATGGCCTGTTCGATCTGTCGGCAAGGCTCGGCGCGCCGCGCTCGCTCGCCAGATCGGCATGCCCGAGGACGGCATCGCAAAGGCGGCCGCGCTCGCGACCAAAAATCCCTACTGGAATCCGCGGCCGATCGAGCAGCAGGGAATCAGCGAGTTGCTCAGGCGCGCGTGGTCCGGCGCGCGGCCGCAATTCGGCTAGGGCGTGTCACACCCCGATCGCGTTGCGCGCGATCACGTCGCGGTAGAATGCGGCGCTCAGTTTCGGCACGCGCGCCTGGGTCTCGAAATCCACCCGATAGAGGCCGAAGCGCTTCTCGTAGCCAAAGATCCATTCGAAATTGTCCATCAGGCTCCACAGGAAATAGCCCTGGACCGGGACGCCGTCGGCGGTCGCGCGCTGCAACTGGGCGAGGTAGTTGCGCAGGAACATGATGCGGTCGAGGTCGTAGATCTGCCCGTCCGGATGCACCTTGTCCTCGCCGGAGGTGCCGTTCTCGCTGATATAGATGCTCTTGATGTTCCAAAGCTTGGCCGCAATCCGCGGCGCCCAGTAGATCGTCTCCGGCGCGATCCGCAGCCAATCCGAGCTCATATGCGGGAACGAGGCCGGCATCGGCAGCGGCTTCCAGCCGGGGGCGCTGTCGGTGGCGAGGACGTAGCAGTGCGGCGCGTAGATGTTCAGCCCGACGAAATCGTTGGGCTGCGAAATGATCTTCAATTCCTCCGCGGTGAATTTGGGCGCGTCCGCACCGGCATATTGCAGAAAGGCCTCGGTGTACTTGCCTTCGAGGATGACGCCGAGGAAGCCCGCGTTCAGCTCGCGCGTCGCGATCTCGGTGGCGCGGATGTGCTCCGGCGTGTTGATCGCGGGCACGCAGGCGGTGATGTTCTCGGCCGGACCGACCCGCGTGCCGGCGCGCCCCTTGGCGCGGATCGCCTGCACCGCGAGGCCGTGCGCCAGCGCAACGTTGTGGCGCGCCTGGTTCACCTCGGCCGGCGGCAGCTTCAGCCCCGGCGCGTCGACGCCGAGAGCATAACCGAATGGCAGGAAACGCCCGACTTCGTTGAGGGTGAAGATGTTCTTCACCCGATCGGTCAAGCGCTGCGCCACATAGCCGGCGTAGTCGCCAAAGGCCTTCGACGTATCGCGCGAGCGCCAGCCGCCGACACGGTCCTGCAGCGCCTGCGGCAGGTCCCAGTGATAGAGGGTGGCATAGGGCTCGATGCCGTTGGCGAGCAACTCGTCGACCAGGCGGTTGTAGAAGTCGAGGCCCTTCGGGTTCGGCGCGCCGGTGCCGTCGGGAAACACCCGCGGCCAGGCGATCGAGAAGCGATAGGCCCGGGCGCCGAGCTCCTTGATGAGGCGGACGTCCTCCTTGTAGCGGTGATAGTGATCATTGGCGCGGTCGCCGGTCGAGCCGTCCTCGATCTTGCCCGATGTGTGGCTGAACGTGTCCCAGATCGACGGGCCGCGGCCGTCCTCGTTGACCGCGCCCTCGACCTGATAGGACGATGTCGCGGTGCCCCAGACGAAGCCCGCCGGAAAGCTGGCGCCATTCGGCCGCGGAGCGCGGTTTGCGGCCTCGGCAGGCGCCGACAGGCCGAGCGCCGAGAGGCCTGCAAGGCCCGCAAATTGCCGGCGCGAGAATTGATCGAACATGATTGTCTCCCGTCGCCGGTCGCTGCGGCTGGAATGCCAGCCTCAGGTTAACCTTCCACCCCGCCGTTGAGCAACAAGGCAGGCCGAAGCCAGCGCGCACCAATCGATGCGAACCGTTGTGATGGCAATGTCGCGGAGTTGTCAGTTCTGTGGCGACACTTTCTGCTCTAGATTGCCCGTCAGGTCCTCCCGGAATGCCACCCCGAAATTTCCGAGATATCGTGAGCCGCGCGCGATGAACAAGCCTGCAACCCACGTCCAAACGGCGCTGCTGCGTCGTCTTGCCACGGCGATCGGCTTGCTGGTGGCAATGGCCGCCGGCGCGCAGGCCGAGCAGACATTTTCGTTCGACAGCACACCCGGGAAGTTGCCGAAGACGGTCGTCCCATTGAATTACGCGATCGAGCTGACGCCGGATTTCACGAGCCTCGCCTTGCCCGGCGTCGAGACCGTCGACGTCGAGGTGCGCGCGCCGGTTGCGCAGGTGACGCTGAACGCGATCAACACGACATTCGCCGAGGTTACGATCGACGACGGTGTGCAGCGCGCGGAAGTCGCGACCGACGCTGCGGCGCAGACGGCGACGCTGACCTTCGCCCAGCCGCTCGCGGCCGGCCGCCACAGGCTGCGCATCGCTTTCACGGCGCAGATCAACAAATTCGGCACCGGCCTGTTCTCGGTCGATTATCCAACCAAGGCCGGGATCAAGCGGCTGATCTCCAGCAAGCTGGAGCCGGCCGATGCAAGGCGGATATTTCCGTGCTGGGACGAGCCGTCGTTCAAGGCGAGCTTTGCGCTGACCGTCGTGATCCCGCGCAATCTGCTCGCGGTCGGCAACATGCCAGTGACGAGCGAGGTGCCGGTCGCCGACAATCTCAAGAAGGTCACGTTCGCGCCGACACCGAAGATGTCGAGCTATCTGTTCGTGCTCACGATCGGCGAGCTCGAGCGGGTCACGGCGGATGCCGGCGGCGTCACCATCGGCGTGGTGACGACGGAGGGCAAGAGCGGGCAGGGCCGGTTCGCGCTCGATAGCGCGGTGAAGCTGCTCGCCTATTACAACGACTATTTCGGCGTCAAATATCCGCTGCCGAAGCTCGATCTGATCGCCGTGCCCGGCGGGTTCGGTGGTGCGATGGAGAACTGGGGCGGCATCACCTTCTTCGAGAGCCGGCTGCTGTTCGACCCCGCGACCTCTGCGGAGACCGCAAGGCGCGGCATCTTCGCCATCATCGCGCACGAGATGGCGCATATGTGGTTTGGCGACCTCGTCACCATGGCGTGGTGGGACAATCTCTGGCTCAACGAAGGCTTTGCCAGCTGGATGGCGACCAAGGCCTCGCAGCAGTTCTATCCGCAATGGCAGAGCTGGCTGAACGGCTACGGCGCCAAGCAGTTCGCCATGGCGCTCGATGCGCGCCGCACCTCGCATCCGGTGCAGCAGCCGATCGCCGATCACAGCGAAGCGGTCACGGCGTTCGACGCCATCACCTACAACAAGGGGCAGGCGCTGATCCGCATGCTCGAGACCTATCTCGGCGAAGCGGCGTTCCGTGACGGCATCCGCAAATACATGGCCGCGCATGCCTACAGCAACTCCACCACCGCCGATCTCTGGCAGGCACTCGAGCAGTCCGGCGGCAAGACCATCACCGGCATCGCAGCCTCCTTCACCGCGCAGGACGGCGTGCCGCTGGTGGTGGCCGAGACCACCTGCGATGGCGCCGCGCAGCGCCTGACATTGCGGCAGGACCGCTTCGTGATCGCCCCGGCCGACACAGCGCCGCTGCCGGCCCGCAGCTGGCAGATTCCGGTTGCGGTCGGACCGGTACGTGGCAAGCCGCTTGACGAGATCCTGCTGCAGGGCAGTGCCGATATCCCGGCAGGCGCGTGCGGCGATGCGATCAAGGTCAATCTCGGCGACATCGGATATTACCGGGTCGAATACGGCCCGAAGAACCGTGCGGCGTTGCTGAACGCATTCCCGCAGATGCAGGTCGAAGACCGGCTCAATGTCGTGACCGACAGCTGGGCGTTGGTGCAGGCCGGCCGCGCCGAGCCGGCATCCTATCTCGCGCTGCTCGATGCGCTCGATGCCGGCGATCATCGCGCGGTCTGGGATCAGGTGATCTCGACCTTCGCCGCGCTCAACCGGCTGTCACGCGATCGCGCCGAGCGACCGGTGATCCAGGCCTATGCCCGCGCCAAGCTGCGCCCGGTGTTCGATCGGATCGGATGGGATGGCGGCGGCTCGGGAGACGACGACACGGCGCTGCTGCGCGCGAGCCTGATCTCGACGCTTGGCGACCTCGGCGACGCCGCTGTCGTGATTGAGGCGAAGCGGCGCTTCGCCTCATTCCTCGACGATCCCAGCTCGCTTCCGACCACGCTGCGCGATGCCGTCGCCCATGTCGTTGGCATCACCGCCGATCGGACGACCTATGACAGGCTGCTGGCGCTGGCGCGCAACAGCACGGCGACCAATGAGCGGCTGCGCTATTATTTCGCCGCGGCAAGCGCCCGCGATGCCGAACTGGCGCGCGCGACGCTGGCGTTGACGCTGACCAATGAGTTGCCCGACACGATCGTGACCGGAATGATCAGCACAGTTGCGTCAGCAGGCGAGCAGCCTCAGCTGGCCTGGGATTTCGTCCAGACCAATTTCGATACGTTGCTGGCAAGGCAGGGACCGAACTTCCGCGACCAGTTCGTGCCGAACTTCATGACCAATTTTACCGATCCGGCCCACGCGGCGGAGCTCGCTGCGTTCGCCCCGTCGCAATCGACCAGCGGCGGACGGGTGATGGTGGCGCGAGCCTTGCAAGCAATCGCGATCTCGGCCGACCTGACCACACGCGTGCTGCCCGCCGCCGGCGCCTGGATCAGGGCGCACAAGCCGTGAGCTGGCGAGGGAGTTTCCGGCGGCGCGCGATGCGGCTATGCTCCGTGGGCGGCATGCAATCAACGATGCGAGGCTGACATGGTCAAAGGTTCCGATTTGCTGGTCGCAGCGCTTGAGAACGAGGGCGTGGAACGGGTGTTCGGCGTTCCCGGCGAGGAGAATCTCGACGTCGTCGAGAGCCTGCGCAAATCCTCGATCAAGCTGATCGTGACGCGCCACGAGCAGGCGGCGGCCTTCATGGCGGCGACCTATGGCCGGCTGACCGGAAAGCCCGGCGTTTGCATGACGACGCTCGGCCCCGGCGCGCTCAACCTCACCACCGGCGCGGCCTACGCGCTGCTCGGCGCGATGCCGATGGTGATGCTCACCGGACAGAAGGGCATCTTGAGCAGCCGGCAGGCGAAGTTCCAGATCGTCGACATCGTCAACACCTTCCGCCCGCTGACCAAGCTCTCGCTGCAGATCGTCAGCGGCGCCACCATTCCGACGCTGGTCCGCGACGCCTTCCGGATCGCGACGCAGGAACGGCCAGGACCTGTGCTGCTCGAGCTGCCGGAGGACATCGCACGCGAGGAGACCGCGCCGGTCGACATGATCTCGCCGCATCCAATCGAGATTCCGATCGCGCATGCCGCCGCGCTCGACCGCGCCGCCGACATGATTCTGAAGGCGCAGCGTCCGCTGATCATGCTCGGCGCCGCGGCATCGCGCCCGCGCTCCACCGCAGGGATCGGCGACTTCGTGCGTCGAACCAAAATCCCGTTCTTCACCACGCAGATGGGCAAGGGCACGGTATCTGGCGGCACCAATCAATACATGGGGACCGCTGCGCTGAGCGAGCGCGATTATGTGCATGAGGCGATCGACCGCGCCGACCTCATCATCGCGATCGGTCACGACACGATCGAGAAGCCGCCCTTCATCATGGGCCCGAAGGGGCCGCAGGTGATCCATGTCAGCTATACCGCGGCGAATGTCGAGCAGGTCTATTTCCCGCAATGCGAGGTGATCGGCGATGTCGGTCCGAGCCTCGAGCTCTTGGCCGACCGGGTCGAAGGAAAGCTACCGCAGGCCAGTGCGCTGCTCAGCCTGCGCGAGAGCATCTTGGCGAAGATCACCGATCGCGCCACCGAGGGCCGCTGGCCGCCGACACCGCAGCGCATCGTGCACGATGTGCGGCAGGTCATTCCCGAGGACGGCATCGTCGCGCTCGACAACGGCATGTACAAGATCTGGTTCGCGCGCAACTACCGCACGCTGCTCGCGAACTCGCTGCTGCTCGACAACGCGCTCGCGACCATGGGCGCCGGCCTGCCGTCGGCGATGATGGCGGCGATGCTCTATCCGAACACCCGGGTGCTCGCGGTCTGTGGCGACGGCGGCTTCATGATGAATTCGCAGGAGCTCGAGACCGCAGTCCGCCTCAAGCTCAATCTGGTGATTCTGATCCTGGAAGATTCCGCCTACGGCATGATCCGCTGGAAGCAGGCGGTCGACAATTTCCCGGATTTCGGCCTGACTTTCGGCAATCCGGATTTCGTCAAATACGCCGAGAGCTATGGCGCCAAGGGCTCGCGGATCGAGAGCACGGAAGCGATCGTCCCGACCCTGGAGCGGGCCTTCTCGGGCGGCGGCGTGCATCTCGTCGTGGTGCCGATCGACTACACCGAGAACAAGCGGGTGCTGGTCGACGAATTGCGCGAGAAGGTGCAGCAGATCGACGTGTCGTAGCGCATTGCTGCGTTTCGCAAGGAACGAAAAGCGCTCGGCTTGATTGAACGTAAGCCATCATGGTAGCACGCGAGCGCATCACTCCTGTGCTGATGATCGGCGATACCAGATCTGAGAGGTCACGTGACTGCACCAAATCCCGCCGCCGGCAAACCCATCGATCCCGCCTCGCTCGCCAACGTGCCGCGGCTGGTCACGGCCTATTTTGCAGGCAAGCCCGACGCCAGTGATCCCGCGCAGCGGGTTGCGTTCGGCACCTCGGGCCATCGCGGCTCGTCGCTGAAGAATTCCTTCAACGAGGACCACATCCTCGCCACCACGCAGGCGATCTGCGATTACCGGCGCGAGAAGGGGCTCACCGGGCCGCTGTTCATCGGCATCGATACCCATGCGCTGGCCGAGCCGGCGCTGGCGAGCGCGGTGGAAGTGTTCGCCGCCAACGGCGTCGAGATCATGATCGACGCGCAGGGCGGCTACACCCCGACGCCGGTTATTTCGCACGCGATCCTGAGCTACAACAAGGGACGCAGCGCGGGCCTTGCCGACGGTGTCGTCATCACCCCGTCACACAACCCGCCGGAGGACGGCGGCTACAAATACAATCCGCCGCATGGCGGCCCGGCCGACACCGACGTCACCGCGGTGGTCGAGAAAAACGCCAACCGCTATATCGAAGCTGGCCTGAAGGGCGTCGCGCGGATGCCCTATGATCGCGCGCGCAAGGCCACGACCACGCATCTGCACGACTACATCACGCCTTACGTCGCCGATCTCGGCAATACCGTCGACCTTGCGCTGATCAAGTCCGCTGGCGTCAAGATCGGCATCGATCCGCTCGGCGGCGCGGCGGTGCATTACTGGCGGCCGATCATCGCGCGCTACGGCATCAATGCCACCGTCGTCAACGAGGCCGTCGATCCGACCTTCCGCTTCATGACCGCGGACTGGGACGGCAAGATCCGGATGGACTGCTCGTCGCCTTACGCGATGGCGAGCCTGATCGGGATGCGCGACCGGTTCGACGTCGCCTTTGCCAACGATACCGATGCCGACCGCCACGGCATCGTGACCCGCTCGAACGGGCTGATGAACCCGAACCACTTCCTCGCCACCGCGATCGCCTATCTGTTCGCGCATCGGCCGCAATGGAGCGGGGATGCTGCGATCGGCAAGACCATCGTGTCGAGCTCGATCATCGATCGCGTCGCGAAGAAGCTGAACCGCAAGCTGGTGGAGACGCCGGTCGGCTTCAAATGGTTCGTCGACGGGCTCGGCAGCGGCGGCTTCGGCTTTGCCGGCGAGGAGAGCGCTGGCGCCTCGTTCCTCAAGCGCGACGGGTCGGCCTGGACCACGGACAAGGATGGCATCATCCTCGGCCTGCTGGCGGCGGAGATCATCGCGAAAACCGGCCGCGATCCCAGCGAATTGTTCAAGGAGCTGACCGCCGAGCTCGGCGTTCCCTACTACGAACGCATCGACGTCGCGGCGACGCCGAAGCAGAAGAGCGCGCTGAAGGCGCTTGGGCCCGAGCAGCTCAACATGGCCGAGCTCGCCGGCGATCCCGTGCGCGCGGTCAGGACTAGGGCGCCGGGCAACGATCAGCCGTTCGGCGGCATCAAGGTCGAGAGCGAGGCCGGCTGGTTTGCCGCGCGCCCGTCCGGCACCGAGGATGTCTACAAGATCTACGCCGAGAGCTTCCGCGGGCCGGATCATCTGAAGCAGATCCAGGGCGACGCGCAGGCCGCGATCGCCAAGGTGTTCTGAAGGCACGGGGCCGGGCGGAATTCATGCGCGTATTGTTGACCGGCTCCTCCGGCTGGCTCGGCCGTTTCCTTGCGCCGCGGCTGCGGCAGGTCGGCCATGACGTGGTCGGCCTCGACGTCGTCCCGGGCGCAGCGACCGATGTCGTCGGCTCGGTGGCCGACCGATCGATGGTCGACCGCGTGTTCGCCGATCATGGCATCGCGGCCGTGATCCATGGCGGCGCGCTGCACAAGCCCGACATTGCGCGGTTCTCGCCGCAGGCCTTCGTCGACGTCAACGTGTCAGGCACGCTCAATCTGCTGCAGGCGGCTGCCGCCGCCGGCCATGATCGTTTCGTCTTCACCTCGACCACGTCGCTGATGATCTCGCAGGCGATCCGCGACGACGAAGGCCATGCGGCGGTTTGGCTCGACGAGACGATCGGGCCGCTCGAGCCACGCAACATCTACGGAGTTACAAAACTCGCCGCCGAGGGGCTGTGCCGGCTGTACAGCCGCCAGCATGGGCTGAACTGCGCGGTGCTGCGGACCAGCCGCTTCTTCCCCGAGGACGACGACACCATCCGCGATATCCATGGAGAGAACCTGAAGGCGACCGAGTTGTTGTACCGCCGCCTCACCGTCGGGGACGCCGCCGACGCCCATGTCGCGGCGCTGGAGAGGATCCGCGGCTTCGAGGTGTTCGTGATCAGCGCGCCGACGCCGTTTGCGCGCAGCGATGTCGCGGACCTGAAGACGGACGCGGCCGGCGTGATCGCGCGCACTTTCCCCGATGCGCCGGCGCTGTTCGCGCAGCGCGGCTGGCGCCTGCCGCGGTCGATCGGCCGGATCTACGATTCCACCAAGGCCGAACGGCTGCTCGGTTTCCGCGCGGTGAACGACTTTGCAGCGGTGCTCGGCGCTCTGCGCAGCGGTGAGCCGCTTCCCTTTGCGCATGATCCCGACTATGTCTCGCCGTCAACGAGGCTCGCAAATGGCTGATTTTCACGGCGTCTTTCCCTATCTGGTGTCCCCGGTCGACCCGGCCGGCCATGTCCGCACCGAGGTGCTTGGCCGGCTCTGCGACGATCTGGTCAAGGCCGGGGTCCATGGACTGACGCCGCTCGGCTCGACCGGCGAGTTCGCCTATCTCAACAATGCGCAGCGCATGCAGGTGGTGGCGACCACGATCGAGGCCGCGCAGGGCCGCGTGCCGGTAGTGGCGGGCGTCGCCTCGACCTCGACGGCCGATGCCGTGGCGCAGGCCAAGGCCTATCAGAAGCGCGGCGCGTCAGGGATTCTCGCGATCATGGAGGCGTATTTTCCGGTCGGCGACGCGCAGGCGGAATCCTATTTCCGCGCCATCGCCGATGCGGTCGATATTCCCGTGGTGATCTACACCAATCCGAATTTCCAGCGCTCCGACCTCACGCTCGACGTCATCGCGCGCCTCGCCGCGCATCCGCGCATCGGCTACATCAAGGACGCCTCGACCAACACCGGCCGGTTGCTGTCGATCATGAACCGCTGCGGCGACAGCCTGAAAGTGTTCTCGGCCTCGGCCCATATTCCGGCCGCGGTGATGCTGATCGGCGGCCATGGCTGGATGGCGGGCCCGGCCTGCATCATCCCGCGGCAGAGCGTCGAGCTCTATAACCTGTGCCGCCGCGCCCGCTGGGACGAGGCGATGAATCTGCAGCGCAAGCTCTGGCGCATCAACGAGGCCTTCGCCCGCTTCAACCTCGCGGCCTGCATCAAGGCCGGGCTTGCGATCCAGGGCTACGACGTCGGCGACCCCGTGCCGCCGCAGGCGCCGCTCACGGCCGAGCAGCGCAAGGTGGTCGAGGCAGCGTTGCGCGATCTCGGCTGACGCTGGCTTGCGGGATGCACAAGGCGCATTACCTCGTCTTTCCCGGGCGTGTTGTCTCGCGCCGAAAATCCGTTAAAACCCGCCGAAATTTCTGCAATCCAAGGACCCTCTGATGAACATTCTTCCCGGCAATATGCGTTTTGGTGCGGGCCAGCCAGTCAAGCGTCTGGAGGACCAGCGGCTGCTCACCGGGAAGGGGCATTTCATCGACGACAAGCCGGCCGACGGCGCGCTCTGGCTCCACGTGCTGCGCTCGCCGCACGCCCACGCCAACATCAAGTCGATCGACGCCAAGGCGGCGCTGGCGATGTCCGGCGTCAAGGCGGTCTATACCGGCGCCGACCTCGTGAAGGACGATATCGGCACGCTGCCGACGCTCGCGATCTTCAAGCGGCCCGACGGCTCGCCGATGACCGTGCCGCCGCGCCGCCTGCTGGCGCATGAGGTGGTGCGCTATGCGGGCGAGGGTATCGCGGCTGTGGTCGCGACCTCGCGCGTGCTGGCGCAGACCGCGGCGGAAGCGATCGAGGTCGATTACGAGGTGCTGCCCTCGGTGGTCGATCCGGTCGAGGCGATCAAGCCCGGCGCGCCTGCGGTCTGGCCGGAGGCGCCCGACAATATCGTGGCCGCAATGAGCTATGGCGATGCCGCCAAGGTCGAGGCAGCCTTTGCCAGCGCCGCCCACAAGGTGTCGCTCGATCTGCTCAGCCAGCGCCTGGTGCCGTCCGCGATGGAGCCGCGCTCGACGATCGCCGAGATCGAGAAGAAGACCGGACGACTGATTCTCCACGTGCAGTCGCAGACCCCGGGCTCGACCCGCGACCTCTTGGCGGAATCCATCCTGAAGCGGCCGAAGGACAGCGTGCGCGTGCTGGTCGGCGATATCGGCGGCGGTTTTGGGCAAAAGACCAGCCTGTATCCCGAAGACGGCATCGTCGCCTACGCCGCGACCAAGCTGAATGAGAAGATCCGCTGGCGCGGCGATCGCACCGACGAGTTCGTCGGCGGCACCCACGGCCGCGACCTGACCTCGACCGGCGAGTTCGCGCTCGATGCCAAGGGCCGCGTGCTGGCCTATCGGGTGCGCTCAATCGGCGGCACCGGCGCCTATTCGTCGGGCACCGCCAACATCATCCCGCTGGTGCTCGGCCCGTTCGTCCAGACCGGCGTCTATGACCTGCCGCTGGTGCATTTCGAGGTCAAGTCGGTGATGACCAACACGGCGCCGGTCGGCGCCTATCGCGGCGCCGGCAGGCCGGAGGCAGTGTTCATCGTCGAGCGGCTGTTCGATGCCGCCGCGCGCCAGATCGGCATGGACCCGCGCGCCATCCGCAAGGTCAACTACATCAAGCCGGCGCAGCTGCCCTACACCAATGCGGTCGGGCAGGTATACGACTCCGGCGCCTTCGCGCACATGCTGGAGAGCGCCTCCGACCTCGCCGACTGGAACGGCTTTGCCGCGCGCAAGAAAGCGGCGAAGAAGAAGGGCCTGCTCTACGGCCGCGGCCTGACCAGCTACATCGAGTGGACCGGCGGCCGCGCCCACACCGAGAAGGTCTCGCTGCACGCGACCGCCGAAGGCCGCGTCATCTTGTGGTCCGGCACGATGGCGATGGGGCAGGGCCTCGCCACCACCTACACCCAGATGGTCGCCGATACGCTCGGCATCTCGATGGACAAGATCGACGTCGTGCAGGGCGACACTGATTTGGCCACCGGTTTCGGCAGCGTCGGCTCGCGCTCGCTGTTCGTTGGCGGCACCGCGGTTGCGGTCTCCAGCAATGACATGATCAAGAAGGCGCGCGACAAGGCCTCCCATCTGCTGGAAGCCTCCGTCGAGGATATCGAATATCGCGACGGCTTCCTCACCGTGGTCGGCACCGACCGGCGCATCAGCCTGTTCGAGATCGCCAAGAAGGAAACCGGCGCAAAGCTCTCGGTCGAAAGCGAGGGTGAGGTCGACGGGCCGAGCTGGCCGAACGGCACGCATATCTGCGAGGTCGAGATCGATCCCGAGACCGGCGTCACGCGGGTGGTGCGCTACACCACGGTCGACGACGTCGGCGTCGCGGTCAATCCGATGCTGGTGACGGGGCAGGTGCATGGCGGCGTTGCCCAGGGCATCGGCCAGGCGTTGTACGAAGGCGTGGCCTATAGCGAGGAAGGCCAGCTGCTGACCGCGAGCTATCAGGATTATTGCATCCCGCGTGCCTCGGACATTCCGCCGATCACGGTGACGCTCGATCCCTCCGCGCCGTGCAAGACCAATCCGCTGGGCGCCAAGGGCTGCGGCGAGTCCGGTGCGATCGGCGGGCCGCCCTGCATCACCAACGGCGTGATGGATGCGCTGAGCGAGGTCGGGATCACCCAGCTCAACACGCCGCTGACGCCGGCCAAGATCTGGCAGGCGATCCAGGACGCGAAGGTGGGGGCAGCTTAATTGCGCCCCTCTCTCAACACGTCATTCCGGGGCGCGCGTTAGCGCGAGCCCGGAATCCATTTCGCTACAGAACATTCGGCTTGATGGATTCCGGGCTCAGCCCTGCGGGCTGCCCCGGAATGACGGAGAGAGCTACAACCCCAACACCATCTTCGCGATGATGTCGCGCTGGATCTCCGACGAGCCGCCGAAGATCGTATACGCCCGCCCGTTGAGATATTCCGGCACCACCGGCAGCAGCTCTTCCGGGATCGCCGGCTCGTGGTTCAAGCGGTAGAACGGCCGCGCCGGCTCGACGGCAAGTCCGTCATTGCCGATCACGTCGACGCCGAGCCGGGTCACCGCCTGCCGGATCTCGCTGACCCGCAGCTTGATCAGCGACGACACGGCGCCGGGGTTCTGTCCGGTCTGCAGCGCCGACAGCACCCGCAGTTCGGTCATCTCGAGCGCATCGATGTCGACCTCGACCTCCGACATCCGCATCGCGATGTCGGGGTCCTCGATGGCGCGGCCGGTGACATCGGCTTCGGCGAGATCGGCAATCGTCTTCAGCGCCTCGCGCAGCTTGGCGGATGCGATGCCGGAGCCGCGCTCGAATTCGAGCAGGTACTTGCCGTAGGTCCAGCCCTTGCCTTCCTCGCCGACACGGTTGGCGACGCGCACGCGGACATCGTCGAAGAACACCTGGTTGACCTCGTGATCGCCGCCGATGGTCAGGATGGGGCGGGTGGTGATGCCCGGCGTCTTCATGTCGATCAGCATGAAGCTGATGCCGTCCTGCTGCCGCTCGCCGTCACTGGTGCGCACCAGCGCGAACATGCGGTTGGCGTGATGCGCATGCGTGGTCCAGATTTTGGTGCCGTTGATGATGTAGTCGTCGCCATCGCGCACCGCGCGCGTCTTCAGCGACGAGAGGTCCGAGCCCGAGCCCGGTTCGGAATAGCCCTGGCACCAATAGTCCTCGCCGGAGAGAATCCGCGGCAGGTAAAAATTCTTCTGCTCCGGCGAGCCGAAGCCGATGATGACGGGGCCGACCATCTTGACGCCCATCACATTGACATTGGGCAGGCCGGCGCGGGCGCATTCGGCTTCGAAGATCCAGCGCTGCGCCGGCGTCCAGTCCGGCCCGCCGTGTTCGACCGGCCAGCCCGGCGCGCCCCAGCCCTTCTTGTGCAGCGCGCGCTGCCAGGCCATGCCGATATCAGGGTCGGAGAACACCGAAGGCGTCAGCGCGGTGGCGCGCTTCATTTCCGGCGTGAGACTCGCGGCGATGGTGTCGCGGACTTCCTGCTCGAAGGCGCGTTCCTCGGCACTGAAGGTGAGATCCATGGTGCGCTCTCCGTTATGCGTGGGCGCGGCCGCTCAGCGCGGCGTGGCGGCGATAGTGATGGGCGCTGCCGCCGAACAGCGTGTCGAAAGCGAGCAGCCGCTTGAAATAGGCGCCGATGTCGAGCTCCTCGGTGACGCCCATGGCGCCGTGCAGCTGCACGGCTTGCTCGGCGACGAAGCGCGCGCATCTGCCGATCTTGGCCTTGGCGCCGGACGCCGCACGGCCGCGCGCCACGGGTTCGGCATTGGCCATCAACGCCGCGCGCAGCGCCATCGAGCGCGCCTCGTCGACTTGCATCGCGACGTCAGCGAGCCGATGGCGGATCACCTGATTTGCCGATAGCGGCCGGCCGAACTGTTTTCGGATCTTGGTGTATTCGAGTGTGGTGTCGAGCAGCGTCTGCATGACGCCGACCGCCTCGGCGCCGAGCGCTGCCATCGCGCGGTCGATCACGGTTTCGATCGCGGGCAACGCGTCCTGGCCGTTGCCGAGCAACGCGTTGGCAGGCAATTGCACATCCTTCAGATCGAGATTGCAGCCGCGTCCGCCGCCGAGCCGCGCGTAATCGCGCACAGTTAGCCCGGGAGTTCCTGCCGGCACCAAGAAGAGGGCAAGCCTGCCGGACGCGCCATTGGCGTTGGCGACGCGGGCCGAGACGATGATCCGGTTGGCCGACGCGCCGTCGAGAACCGCGATCTTGCTGCCGTTCAAGAGCCAGCCGTCAGCACTCTTCGTGGCCGTGGTGTCGACATGGGCGAGGTCGAAGCGTGCGGCGCGCTCGGAATGCGCGAAGGCGAGCGTGAGAGCGCCTTCTGCAACCTTGGGCAGGATCGCCTGCTGCTGCGCCTCGGTGCCGCATTCGGCGACCAGCGCGGCGCCGATCACGACCGTGGAGAGAAACGGCTCCGACACCAGTCCGCGGCCGAATGCTTCCATCAACAGTCCGATCTCGATCGCGCCGCCGCCGAGTCCGCCATGGGCCTCATTGATCGGCAGCGCCAACCAGCCGAGCTCGGCAAACTGTTTCCAGATCGCGGGCGAATAGCCGAGCGGATCGTTCGCGGTCTTCTTGCGATGCTCTGATGTAAAGGTCTCCGCCACGAAGCGGTCGGCACTCTCGCGCAGCAGACGCTGCTCGTCGCTGAGGGTAAGGTCCATCTGGTCACTTCACGTTGGCGGTTTTCTTGACGGAGGGATGCAGACCGGCGGGGTCCACCACCATTCCGAATTCCTGAAGATTATGCGCGTGGCACAGCTGATGCAGCGCGAAGGCCTGATCGACCGCGGCGGGCTGTCCCATGATGTCGATCGAGCGGTTCACCGCCTCCTTGGAAAGCTTCAGCGCGAAGGCGGGTTTGGCTGCGATCCTGCGCGCCAGCGCCAACGTGAAGGACGAGAGATCGCCGCGCGGCACGACGTGATTGACCATGCCGAGGCGGTGCGCCTCGTCGGCGCTCCAGATGTCGGCGGTAAACAGCATCTCCTTGGCCTTGCGCGCGCCGAGCTCCCAGGGATGCACGAACCATTCGACGCCGCAGACGCCCATCGTCACCACGGGATCGCAGAACTCGGCATCATGGCTCGCGACGATCAGGTCGCAGGCCCAGGCCAGCATCAGCCCGCCGGCGATGCACTTGCCGTGCACCTCCGCGATCGTTGGCTTGGCCAGATTGCGCCAGCGCCTTGTGATCTGCAGGTAGATCTCCTGCTCGCGCGCGAAGCGGCCGTGGGCGTTCGGCTCGTTGAAGCCGCCCCAATTTCCGACTGGCGGGAAATCGACGCCCGCCTGGTTCTTGGCCCCCGGCCGCAGATCGTGGCCGGCCGAGAAATGCGGGCCGTTGCCGGCGAGGATGATGACCTTGACCGCGTCGTCCTGCACCGCCTGGTCGAAGGCGGCGTTGAGGTCGTAGGTCATCTGCAGGTTCTGGGCGTTGCGGACCTCGGGGCGGTTCATCACGATCCGCGCGATCGCGGGCTCCGGCCGCTCGACGACAATCGTCTCGAATTGTTCAGACGTCATGGATCCTCCCCGGATCGATTTTTTCGCCATGATGAACGGCGCGGGGAGGGATAGGCAAGGGCCATCGTCCGCTAAAGGTGGCGCGAAAACCGCCACACGGGATTAACGGACGAAAATCTGCTACGCTGGCGAAGAATCCACCGGGAGGACCAATTTCATGCGCAAGCTTTGGACCGTGCTGGCAGCGCTGGCGACGTTGAGCCTGACCAATTGCGGCTACAACGCGATTCAGACCAATGACGAGCAGGTCAAGTCGAGCTGGTCGGAGGTGGTGAACCAGTACCAGCGGCGCGCCGATCTGGTGCCGAACCTGGTCAACTCGGTGAAGGGCTTTGCGCAGCAGGAAAAGGACGTGCTGCTCGGCGTCACCAACGCGCGCGCCAAGGTCGGCAGCATCCAGGCAACGCCGGAAGTGCTCAACGATCCGGCCGCGTTCCAGAAGTTCACGCAGGCGCAGGGCGAGCTCACCAGCGCGTTGTCGCGGCTCTTGGTCGTCACCGAAAACTATCCGCAGCTGAAATCGGACGCGCTGTTCCGCGACCTGATGGCGCAGCTCGAGGGCACCGAGAACCGCATCACGGTGGCGCGCAACCGCTACATCAAGTCGGTGCAGGACTATAATGTCGGCATCCGCACCTTCCCGAACAACCTGACCGCGATGGTGTTCGGCTACAAGGAGAAGCCCAACTTCACGGTCGAGAACGAGAAGGAGATCTCGACCGCGCCGAAGGTCGATTTCAGCCCAACGCCGGCGCCGTCGAAGTAGCGGCGGCGCGCGCCGACCGCAATGGCCGCCATTCGCGTCATCCTGTTCGCTTTCCTGCTGGGCCTCATCTGCCCGGCGCGGGCCGAGGTCGCAGTGCCTCAGCTCACCGGCCGCGTCGTCGATCAGACCGGGACGTTGTCATCGGGCGACATTGCTGCGCTCAACGGAAAGCTGGAGGATCTCGAGAAACGAAAAGGCAGCCAGATTGCTGTCCTGATCGTACCGACCACTGGCGACGAGACGATCGAGCAGTTCTCGATCCGCGTCGCCGGGGCTTGGAAAATCGGGCGCAAGAAGGTCGACGACGGCGCGCTGCTCGTGGTCGCCAAGAACGACCGGCATTTGCGCATCGAGGTCGGCTATGGCCTCGAAGGCGTGCTAAGTGACGTCGTCACCCACCGCATCATCGACGAGGACATCACGCCGAAATTCAAGGCCGGCGATTTCGCCGGCGGCATCTCGGCCGGTGTCGACCGGATGATCCGGCTGGTCAATGGCGAGCAGCTGCCGGCGCCGGAGCCCGAGCATTGGCAGGCGCCGAACCTGGTCGACTTCGCCAATCCGGTGGCGATCTTCGTCGTTATCATCGTGGCGAGCGCGCTGCGCGCGATGCTGGGGCGCTTGTTGGGCTCGGCCGCAACCGGCGGTATCGTCGGCGTCTTCACCTGGTTGATCGCCGGCTCGCTCGCCACCGCTTTGGTGGTCGGCTTGTTCGCTGGTGTCGCGGCGCTGATCTTCGGCGGATTGAATTTTGGTGGCCCGGCGGCGGGCTCCGGACCCTATCGGCGCGGCGGCGGTTATTCCGGCGGCTGGTCCGGCGGCGGCGGCGCCTCGGGGAGCTGGTAGGCACATGAGCATCAAGCGCATCGGCAGGCATCTGCTCGAACATCGCTGGCGGGTGCGGCGTGACTTTCCGCCGCGCGTGCTCGACGCCATCGAGCGCGCGATCAAGGAAGGTGAGGCGACCCATTCGGGCCAGATCCGTTTCGTCGTCGAAGGCGCGCTCGACGGTGTGCCGCTGTTCCGCAACCAGCCGGCGCGGGAGCGGGCGCTCGACGTATTCTCGCACTTACGGATCTGGGACACCGATCACAACAACGGCGTCCTGATCTATCTCCTCCTCGCCGACCGCGATGTCGAGATCGTCGCCGACCGCGGCATCGACGCCAAGGTCGGTCACGCCGGCTGGGAAGCGATCTGCCGCGCCATGGAAGCGGATTTTCGATCAGGCCGGTTCGAGCAAGGCGTGATCAACGGCATCGCGGCGGTGTCGCGGGAGCTGGCGAAATATTTTCCGCATGCCGAGGGTGACCCGAACGAGCTGCCGGACAAGCCGGTGGTGATTTGAGCCCGTCATTCCGGGGCGATGCGTCAGCATCGAACCCGGAATCTCGCGCCATTACTTCTAGATTCCCCGGTGCGCAATTGCGCACCTGAGGTTCGCGCTTCGCGCGCCCCGGAATGACGGTCGGGCGAGAACCTACGCCTTCACCGAAGGCCGCTCACCCACGCGATTGAACCAGGCGACGATGTTGCCGTTCGACTGGTCCAGCGGCTGGCCGACCTGGTTGCCGAAATCGAGCCAGCAATAGAGCAGCATGTCGGCGAGTGTGAAGCGCTTGCCGCAGATGTAGTCGCGGCCATCCGACATCTGGTCGTTTAGCCATTTGATGCGGTTGGCCGCAATCATCTTCAGCCCGGGCGAGGCGTCGGGCGCCACCGGAATGCGCTTCTCGAAGAATTTCAGCGCCTCCCGCCGAAGCGGTAGCCGTTGGCGAGCGGCTCGGCGATGTTGAGATCGACGCGGCGGGTCCACATCCGGCATTCGGCGCGCTCTTCCGGCGTGCCGCCGATCATCGCGGGCGAGGGGTGCTTCTCCTCGAGATATTCGCAGATCGCGGTGATCTCCGAGAGGTAGTTGCCGCAGTCCAGTTCGAGCGCCGGCATCTGGCCGTGCGGATTGCGCTTCAGATGCGCTTCCTCGCGGTTCTCGCCCTTGCGCAGGTCGACGGCCTGCTTGGGGATCTCGATGCCCTTCTCCGCCATGAACATGCGCACGATGCGCGGGTTGGGTCCGATCGAGTCGTAAAGCTTCATGTCCTCGCTCCCTGTTTTTCAGCGTTGTTATTGCTGCTGTTGAACAGGCCGCGCGCGGATTTGTCAAATGACTTGCTGCTGCGCAGGGCTCACGCGGATGTCAGGCGAGGCGTGGAGTTAAGCCGATGTCGCACGCCCTGTCACAAACGGGGTCAATCGTCGAGCTTGTTGAGGTCGCGCACCGATTGCATGATCGGTTCGAAATTCGCGCGCGCATCCAGCGCATCGAACAATTGCGCGGTGTCCTCGAGCAGGGCATGCGAGCGCTGCAGCGCGATCCGCACGTCGTCCTGTGGCGTGTCGGACAGCCGGCCGTGACCCGACAGCAGGATCTTGGAGTTGAGGCCCTTCAGCCGTTCCAGCGACTGGATGTAATCGGCAATCGAGCCGGAGCCGAACACGCCGCCCATCACGCCGCCGGGCATCAGCGTGTCGGAGGCAAACAGCAAGCCCTTGTCCGGATCGAACAGCGTGATGCAGGCCGAGGTATGGCCCGGCGTGTACATCACGTTGAGGCGGAAATTGCCGAGGTCGATCAGATTGCCTTCCTCGAGCCAGATGTCGATATCGATCGGCACGTTCGGCTCGTTGAACATCTTGCGCAGCATCGAGAAGTCGTCGCGCAGCATGATCTTGTTGGCGGCGAGCCGGTGCGCGGCGATATAGGCGCTGCCGTGGAAATGATAGGCCGCGCCGATGTGGTCGAGATGCTCGTGGCTCAGCACCACCATGTCGATCATCTCGGGCGTGATCCCGAGATGATCGAGGCAGGCGACAAGCGCGGGATAGTTGGTCGACAGCCCGACGTCGATCATGATGGTCCGCTTGCTGCCGCGCACCAGATAGGCATTTGCCGCACGGTTCTTGAAGCGGATCTGGTAGACGTCGTCGGCGGCCTGGATCAGCGACGCGACGTCGGTCTCGAACAGCGTCTTGAAGGGGCTTGGCTTGCGCTCGCTCATGGGGTGGCTGCCGACCGGTAAGTGACGGCGTTGGAGGCGCGCAGCCGTTTCGAGAGCGCGTCCATCACCATCAACGCAAACGCCGGCTGCTGGCTGACCAGATAGACGAAGCGGGCGTGGTTGATCCGCATCACCCGCGTCGCAGGCGCGGAGGCGATCGCGGTCGCCGAGCGCGCCGAGCCGTCGATCACGGCCATCTCGCCGAAGAACTCGCCCTTGCCGAGGCTGACGATAACAGTCTTGTTTCCGCCATCGATCTTGGCGATGTCGACCTTGCCGTCGAGCACGACAAACAGCTCGCGGCCGGTCGAGCCTTCCTCGAAAATGACGTCATCGACACCAAATTCCTTGATGCATTTTTCGATCGTCATGGCGCTCTCCTGCCTTCTGGCTGGAAGATGGCGGTATGTTAATCGGGAAAGCGCCGCGCGCAAACGCCGCAGGGCAACACCGCCCCAATCCGGCCCGGAAAACTCCCTAAAATTTAGGTAATGGCGGGGCCGGGTAACCATTTCGCAAGCAATAAAAGTTACCGAATTGTCAACCTAGTCTGGAGACTTTGAACGTGAGTGAGCAGCAGAGCGAGCCGGTCAGCGGTCAAACCGGCGCCGAAACGGCGGCGAAGAGCGAGCCCGTGATGGCCGCGGCCGAGGCTACCCGGCTGGCGCCCGACCAGGAAGAGACGTCGCCGAAGGCGGACGCGCCCAGGATGGACGCGCCCAAGGTTGAATTCCCGAAGGTTGAGCCGCCCAAGGTCGAGCCGAGGGTTGATGCCATGGTTGAGCCCAAGATCGACCCCAAGGTCGAGCCAAAGATCGAGCCGACCAACATGGACGAGCCCAAGGTCGAGGCCGGCAAGCGTGAGGAGCCGCGTTTTCCGGGCAAGCTGATGATCATGGCGCCCGGTGACCGCACCTGGGACCATGAGGCGACCGCCTCCAAGCCGGGCGCCGAGCAGGCAGCCAAACCGGCCGGCACGCGCCGGATCGGGGCGATGGCCGCGGTGATTGCGCTGGCGATCGTGGCAGGTGCCATCGGCGGCGCGCTCGCGACCGCAGGCCTCGGCCATCTGGCCAGTCCCGCCATTGCCTCCGCCCAGGACACGGCTGCCAAGGACGCCGCCGCGAAGGAAACGGCTGACGCCTCGCTCGCCCGGCTCGAATCCGAAATCGCCGCGCTGAAGGCCAGCGTCGAGCAGACCGCCAAGGCCGGCCAGGCCCAGTTCAGCAAGGCCAGCGACCGGATCGAGAAGGTCGAGAAAGCCCTGGCCGAGCCGAACGCCAGGCTCGCCAAGCTCAGCGAGACCGTCGACAAGCTGCGCGCCACGCCGCAGACGACCGTCGCCGCTGCGACGCCCGTCCGCGAGGTCACCGGCTCGGTCCCGCCGGCGACTGCCGCGGCTGCGCCGGCTGCCCCCAAGCCCGAGGTCGGCCGCATGCCGGTGGTCGACGGCTGGTCACTGCGCGACGTAGGCAATGGCGGCGCGCTGATCGAGGGCCGCGGCGGCATCTACGAGGTGTATGCCGGCGATCCCGTCCCCGGCCTCGGCCGCGTCGACGCCATCCGCAAGCAGGACGGCCGTTGGGTGGTCGTCACCAGCAAGGGCCTGATCGTTTCGCGCTAGAGCTTCGGTTCTGATTGAAGCAGAACCGAAGCTCTAGTTTGTTGTTCGGACGCGTTTTCTTCACGCGAACCGGCGTCCACTTCGCTCGAAAACGCTATCTTCGCCGAAACACGACAACACCAAGGCGCTTCACCGCGATGTGAAGCGCCTTTTTTCTTGAATAGGGTTTGCCGCGCGGTGTTAGTGGGGGCATGAGCCGCGCGCTGAAATGCTTTCTGCTGATGTCCGTTCTGCTCTGCGGAGCCGTGCCTGCACGCGCCGCCGAGGATCGCGCGCTCGAGCGCGGTGCGGCGATCATTGATCCCGCCATCCTGCGCGAGCTCGATCACGGCCGTTTCAGTCTCGGCCGGATGCTTGCGCCGGAGCGTTCCGCCGACACGCTGCTGTCCAACCGCGATCTGTTTGCGCTGCCCTCGATGGTGCCGGTGCGCGAGGCGCTCGATCGTGAGTTCGATCGCTATGTCGCAAAGCATCAAGCCAGCCTGCCGAACGAGAGCATCGGTGTCGGCGACGGCTTTGCCTTTCAGCTGTTCGACCGCGCGCTGTTTCAATCCCCCGACGTTCGCTTCGTGCTGGCCGGCATCGTCAACCGCATGGACCGCGCCTATGTGGCGCCGAAAAGCTGCGGCGAGATCCGGCTGATCTATCGGCTGACGCGGACCGATGTGCCGCTGATCGGCGAGATCGCGGTCTCGCAGCGGCTGCCGATGACGCTGAACCTGGTGCTGAAGGCGAAGGGCGACGGCAACGATGCCTCGCTCACCTGCCGCGAGATCGCGCGGCGCTGGCTCGCGACCGGCGGTGCGCCGCCGACGTTGGAGAAACTGTTCGGCAAGGACGGCCCGCTCGACCTGATCGGCGCCGGGAATATCGATCGCATCGAAACCAATCTGCAGATCGCACACGCGCCGAAATCCGCCGTGCGCGACTTCCGCACCGACTATCTCCTGAAAGTGTTCGACTATGACGGCGCGGCGAAGCGCTTCACCGAAGCGCCGCTGGAGAACCAGATCGATCGCGATCGCATTCTGGCCGACGAGGCGCTGCGGCGCGACTTCAAGGCGTGGCTGCTCGATCCCGGGCATTTTGCCGAGCTCGACCGCGGCACCCTGCTGATCCCCGATCGCTTCCTCGCAAGCTCGGCGGTGGCGCCGACCCCGATCGGTTTCGATGTCAGCGATCTGCAGCCCGAATTCGGCATGGTGCAGGGCGAGGGGACCGCCGGCCATGCGCTGTTCTCGGACGGCGATGTCGTCGGCGCCTTGCAGAAGGCCGCGGCTGACGGAACGAAGCTGCAGAACATTCAGTCGCTGGCCGGCTTCGAGCGCCGCCTCAACGACGTCACCTGCGCCGGCTGCCACCAGACCCGCGGCATTGGCGGCTTCCATGTCCCCGGCGTCGACTGGATGGCGGCGAAGCCGTCGAACTCCACCGTGGTGCCGGCCTCGCCGCATTTCTTCGGCGACCAGGTCCGTCGCCGCGATATCCTCACGAGCTTCCGCGATGGCAAGGCGCCGGACTTTTCGCGCGGCTTCTCCAACCGGCCGCAACTGCGCGGCGGCACTGAGTTGGCCGGCACCGAGTACAGCGACGGCTGGGGCGCGCATTGCTATCTGCCGGGCACGAGGCCGGCCGAGACCGACCGCAGCTTCCGTGGTTGGACCTGTGCCGAGGGCCTCGCCTGCCAGATTGCCGGCAAGACCTCGCGCATGGGGATGTGCTTCGTGAAGGGGCGGTAGCGATCTCGGGAACCGATGCGCCCAGGCGTCATTATTTGATGCTACATTGCGGTTCGCGACCACGACCCGAACAGCCCAGCCTTGACGGAGACCGGCCGATGAATGCTCCCGAGCAGGACAAGCAGCGCAACCGCGAGATCGCGGCCAACGAGGCCGAGCGTCAGGCGGTCAGCGCCGTCCGCGTCAGCAGCTGGGCGATCGGGCTCGCGGTCATCATCGGCATCATCGTCGTGGCCATCGTCTGGGCCTGGATGACGAGATAGCGTTTTCAAGCGAAGCCTGCCCCGCACGTGATGCGGGGTGGGCACCGGTTCGCGTGAAGAAAACGCGTCAAAAGAGAGTCTTTAGGCGTAGTGCTTGAGGCGCGGGCCGGGCAGCAAATCATAGGCCGATTTCCAGCCGGGCAGCGCAGCGATGCGGCCGAGCCACGCGCTGATATTGGGATGGCTGGCCGCAAAATCGTAGCCGGTCTCGTCAGCAGGATAGTGCAGATAGGCCATCATCGACATGTCAGACACCGTCGGCCGCGCTCCGATCATGAAGGCGTTGTTGCCGACATGCTGGTCGAGGATGCCGAGGAAGTCGTCGAGCCGCGTGCGAAAATGCTTCAGCACCTTCGGGTCGGTTGACGGCGTGAAGGTGCGCATGAAGCGATAGGTCGCCATGTAGCCGGAGAGTTTCTGGTTGTCCCAGAACAGCCAGCGCAGCAGCTCGAATTTCTCCGCTGGCGTTTCGCCGCCGAATTTTCCGTATTGCTCGGCAAGCTGCAGCAGGATTGGTGCGGTCTGGGTACGGCGTTCGCCGTCGACCTCGAGCACCGGGATCTCGCCCATCGCGTTGACATCAGCGCGCCATTCCGCGGTCCGCGTGACGCCGCCGCCGAAATCGGTCCACACCGGCTCGAACGTCGCGCCACACAGCGTCAGCATCAGCGCGAGCTTGTAGCTGTTGCCGGATTCCGGGAAGTAATGCAGGCGATAGCGGGGCATCGTCGGGTTCCTGAGATGCTTGTCGATTTACTCGACGATACGTATACTTCGCAAAACGGAACATTTGTTCTGTTCATTCTGCATGGCTGGCCTGAGCGGCAATCGATGAAGCGAACTGAACCTGAGAGCGGCAACCGCGAACGCCCCGTGATGGAGGCGACGCTTCGGATCATCGGGCGCAAGGGCCTCGACGGCGTGACCCATCGGGCGGTGGCGGCGGAGGCCGGCCTGTCGCTCGGCGCGATCACCCATCACTTCAAGACGCGAGACGCGCTGGTCGACGGCGCCCTTCGCCTCGCCCTGGCCCGCGAGACCGGCCGGCTGCAGGCGCTGGCGCTCAGCCTGCAAGGCAAGGCGTTCGATGTCGAGGCATGGCTCGAATCCCTGGTGGGCTGGTACGATCAGGAGCTGAAGACGCGGGGCGAAATCCACATCGCCTGCTACGAGGCGTTCCTCGCGGCTGCGCGCAGCGAGCGCTACCGGGCCGTGGTCGGAGAGTGGTTCGAGACCTGGCGGCAAAGCGCGGAGCTCGCCTTGCGCGCGGGGGGTTCCGCGGAGCCGCGCCGCCATGCGGAATTGTTCGTGTCCGCGTTGATCGGAATGCTGCTGCAGCAGCTCGCAACCCCCCGCCGCGGATTTCGGCGAGAGATGGCAGCGAGCCTGCTGACGCTGATCAAGAGCCTGATCGCGAAGAAGTAGCGGGGGACGTACGCGCCCGCAGCTCGCGCGAGTTTACCTCGCCCCGCTTGCGGGGAGAGGCACAGGCCGCCCCTGGCGGCCGTCAAAAAACGCCGAAGCGCTGCTTCGGCTATGTCGCGTCAGCGACCCGGGTGAGGGGGTACAGGTCTCACGAACGCCAACGCTCGTGGAGAAAGCCCCTCACCCCGACCCTCTCCCCGCAAGAGCGGGGCGAGGGAGGACGGGTCGTGTCAGCCGGCCTACGCCACCGCGCCGGAGGCGCGCAGCTTCTGGATCGTGGCCTCGTCGTAGCCGGCCTGGCGCAGGATCTCGTCGGAGTGCTCGCCGACCTCGGGCGGCTTGCGCGGTTGGACCTTCTTGGCACCGTCGATGAAGATCGGGGTGTTGACGGTCAGCATGGTGTCGTTCTCGAAGCGCACCAGCACCTCGTTCTCGATCATCTGCTTGTCGTTCGGAATGTCGTCGAGGATGCCGACGACGCCGAACACCAGACCATTGCCGTCGAGGATCTTGCGCCATTCGGCGAGATCCTTGCCGGCGAACACCTCGTCGAAAATCCTGATCAATTCGACCGAGCGCGCGTGGCGATCCGGCTTGGTGGCGAAGCGCGGATCGGAGACGAGGTCCTCGCGGTCCATGCAGCGCGCCAGCGTCGGCCATTGCCGGTCTTCGTTGAGCAGCGACAGGATCAGCCAGCGCCCGTCCTTGCATTTGTAGTGATTGGTGACGGCGTTCAGCGCCTCTTCGCGCGGCTTGCGCTTCTTGAACTTGGCGCCGGCGAGCTTGGCCTGCGCCAGCACGCCGTTGGCCCAGACGCCGTTGGCCATCAGATTGGTCGCGACATGCGAGCCCTTGCCGGTCTTCTCGCGCTGGAACAGCGCGGTGACGATCGCGCCATAGAACGCCATCGCGCAGGGGTGGTCGCCCATGCCGGCGACCGAACGCGCCGGCGTGGTGTCCTCGTCGGCGCGCACCAGGTCCATCAGGCCGGAGCGGGCCCAATAGGCGTTCGAATCGAAGCCGGGCTTGTTGGCCTCATCGCCCTTTTCGCCATAGCCGGTGAACGAGGCGTAGATCAGCCGGTCGTTGAGATGGGCGAGATGATCGTGGGTGATGCCGAGCTTCTGGCGCACCTGCGGCGGCATGTTGGTGATGAACACGTCGGCCTCGGCGACGAGCTTGTAGAGCACCTCGCGCGCCTCGGGCTTCGTGAGGTCGAGCGCCAGGCTCTTCTTGTTGCGGGCCTCCAGCATCCAGGCGAAATTGTGCTCGCTTGAGGGATAGCCGGGCAGGTTGGGCAGATTGCGGTAGGGGTCGCCGGCACCCGGCGGCTCGATCTTGATGACGTCGGCGCCGAAGTCGGACAGCACGGTGGCGGCCGCGGGCGCCGCGATGAAGCTCGCGCAGTCCAGGACCTTGAGCCCGTCAAAAATGCCTTTTTCCATCGTGCCGTCGCTCCCGTGGCGCTTGTTGGTGTTTTTCCGGTAGCTGGAATTATCGCAGGCGATGATCCCGATCGGACCGCCATTTGACCCATCTCGGGGGCACGATGCAACGGCTTGTTGGGCCGTCATTGCGAGTGGAGCGAAGCAATCCATACCTCAGCTCGGGGACAGATGGATTGCTTCGTCGCTTCAGCGCAAAATTGCTTTGCAATTTTGTCGCGAGCTCCTCGCAATGACGGTGTCCGCTACTCCACCCCCGCCATCAGCGCCGCGTTACCGCCCGCGGCGGCGGTGTTGATCGTCACGGTCTGCTCGGTGGCGAAGCGCGTGAGGTAATGCGGGCCGCCGGCCTTGGGGCCGGTGCCGGAGAGGCCGCTGCCGCCGAACGGCTGCACGCCGACGACCGCGCCGATCATGTTGCGGTTGACATAGATGTTGCCGACCTGGAGACGGTCGATCACGTGCTCGATCGTGTCGTCGATGCGCGAATGGATGCCGAGCGTCAGCCCAAATCCAGTTGTCTCGATCGCGGCCAGCACGTCGCCGAGCCGCTCGGCGCGATAGCGCACGACGTGCAGGATGGGACCGAACACCTCCTCACGCAGCTGGCTTGCCGCCGACAGTTCGAAGATGTGCGGCGCGACGAAATTGCCGGCCGGCGCCTCGCCGACGAGATGCACTCGCGCTTCCTGCTTCATCCGTGCGATATGCGCATCGAGCCGCTGCTTGGCCTCGGCATCGATCACCGGTCCGATATGCGTCGACGGATCGGAGGGATCGCCGATCTTCAACTCGCGTGCGGCACCGGCGATCATCTCGATCATGCGGTCGGCGACGTCGTCCTGCACGAACAACAGCCGCAGCGCCGAGCAGCGCTGGCCGGCGGAACGGAACGCCGAGGTCACGATATCGTCGGCGACCTGTTCCGGCAGCGCGGTGGCGTCGACGATCATGGCATTGATGCCGCCGGTCTCCGCGATCAGTGGCACGATCGGGCCGTCCTTGGCGGCGAGTGTCCGGTTGATCGACCGCGCCACCTCCGTCGAGCCGGTGAAAACGACGCCGGCGATCGCGGGATGCGCGACCAGCGCGGCGCCGACCGCGCCGTCGCCCTGGACGATATGCAACGCCGATCTGGGTACGCCCGATTGATGCAGCAGCGCGACCGCTTCGGTCGCGATGCGCGGCGTCTGCTCGGCCGGTTTTGCGATCACCGCATTGCCCGCCATCAGCGCTGCCGTCACCTGGCCGAGGAAGATCGCGAGCGGGAAATTCCAGGGCGAGATCGCGACGAACGCGCCGCGGCCGCGCAATGCGAGTGCGTTGCTCTCGCCGGTCGGTCCCGGCATCGCCTCCGGCTCGCCGAACAGCTTTTGCCCCTGCGCCGCATAATAGCGGCAGAAGTCGATCGCCTCGCGCACCTCGGAGAGCGCGTCGTCGAGCGTCTTGCCGCCCTCGCTCTGCAGCAGGGCAAGGAAGTGGGCGCGGCGCTGCTCGAGCAGATCTGCGGCCTTGTTGAGGATCGCCGCACGTCTTGTAGCCGGCGTGCCGTTCCAGGGCTTGAAGCCGTGCCGCGCAGCGGCGACGGCGGCATTTGCCTGCTCGGTCGTCGACGTCGCGACGACGTTGGGCGCAGCCTTGCGCTCGGCCGCAATCGCCGAGGTCAGCGCGTGGAGTGCCGTGCGTTCGCCGAATTCGATGCCGTGCGAATTCTCGCGCTGCGGCCGATAGAGATCGGCCGGCAGCGGAATCCCGGAATGGGCGGCATTGTTGTCGCTACCTACGATCTCCGCCGGGCGGCGCAACAGGTCGACGATGGAGACGCGATTGTCCGCCGCCAGTGCCACGAACGACGAGTTGGCGCCGTTCTCGAGCAGCCGTCGCACCAGATAGGCGAGCAGGTCGCGGTGGCTGCCGACCGGCGCATAGGTGCGGTGGGCGATCTCCGGCCTGTCCTCGCCGAGCTGGGCGTAGAGCGCTTCGCCCATGCCGTGCAGCCGCTGGAATTCGAAGCTCGTGGGATCGTCGGCGAGTTCGAGGATGGTCGCGACCGTCAAAGCGTTGTGGGTGGCGAATTGTGGAAACAGCCGCGGCCGCAATGCCAATAGCTTGCGCGCGCAGGCGACGTAGTTGAGGTCGGTCATCGCCTTGCGGGTGAACACCGGATAGCCGTCGAGCCCGCGCTCCTGCGCGCGCTTGATCTCGGTGTCCCAATAGGCGCCCTTGACCAGCCGCACCATCATCCTGCGGTCGAGGCCGCGCGCGAGCGCATCGATATAGTCGATCACCTCGGCGGCGCGCTTCTGATAGGCCTGGATCGCGAGCCCAAAGCCGCTCCAGCCGGCGAGCGACGGGTCGGCGAGCGCAGCTGACATCACATCGAGCGACAGCTCCAGCCGGTCGGCTTCCTCGGCATCGACGGTGAAGTTGAGATCGAATGCCTTGGCGCGCCGCGCCAGATCGATCAGCAGCGGCACCAGCTCGGTCATGACCCGCGCCCGGCTGACCGCCTCGAAGCGCGGATGCAGCGCGGACAGTTTTACGGAGATGCCGGGCCGGTCGGGCAAAGCCTGATCGCCGGCGGCCTTGCCAATCGCCTCGATGGCGCGGGCGTAGGATTCGAAATAGCGCTGGGCGTCGTCGGCGGTGCGCGCGCCTTCGCCCAGCATGTCGAAGGAATAGCGCGAGCCGCGCGCGGTGTGCGATTGCGCGCGCGCCAGCGCCGCCTCGATGGTCTCGCCGAGCACGAAATGGCTGCCCATCAGCCGCATCGCCTGCCGCGTCGCGGCGCGCACCGCCGGCGCGCCGAGCCGTTTCGTCAGCCGCCCGATCGTGCCCTGCGGCGTCTCGCCGGGCTGGATCACGCGCGCCGACATGCCGAGCGCCCAGGCCGAGGCGTTGACCAGGAACGCGCTCGATCTGGTTTCGTGATTGACGAAGTCGCCCTGGCCGAGCCTGTCCTCGATGAACTGGTCGGCGGTGCGCGCGTCCGGCACCCGCAGCAGCGCCTCCGCCAGCACCATCAGCGCCAGCCCCTCCTTGGTCGACAGCGCGAACTCCCGCAGCATGTCCTCGACCCCGCCAAGCGGATCGTCGTTCGCCCTGATCGCCTCGATCAGCCGCGTCGCGGTGCGGTCGATCCGTACCTCCGCCTCCGCGCCTGACGTCGCGTCCTGACGCAGGCGGCCGGCGATGGCGGCGTCGTCGGGTGCGTAGGGCGCGCTGAACGGGGGCGGGAGCGGGTCGGGCATGACGGTTCCTTCAGGGTTGCACGGAATACCTACGCGCACACGAACCGTAGTTCGATAGACAAATTAGCAGATTTGCCTTAGAAAATCAGGATCAATCGGAAAGTTGCCGTAGATATGACAGAGATCGACAAGACAGACCGCAAAATCCTCTCGATCCTGCAAGGGGATGGAAGGATTGCCAATGTGGAGCTCGCGGAAAGGATCGGGCTGTCGCCGACCTCGGTCGGCGAGCGGCTGAAGCGGCTGCAGCGCGACGGCTTCGTCGAGGGCTATGGCGCACGGCTCAATCCGCACCGGCTTGGGCTCGGCCTGCTGGTGTTCGTCGAGGTGCTGCTCGACAAGACCACGCCCGACGTGTTCGAGCGCTTCGCCAAGGCGGTCCAGACCGCGCCGGAAGTGCTGGAGTGTCACATGGTGGCCGGCGGCTTCGACTATCTGGTCAAGGCGCGCGTCGCCAACATGACCGCCTATCGCAGGTTTCTCGGCGAGACCCTGCTGGCGCTGCCGGGCGTGCGCGAAACGCGAACCTACGCGGTGATGGAGGAAGTCAAGCGCGACGCGCCGTTGCCGGTCGGTTGATATGCGCCCGATGTGATCCACAGCCATGCGCGGGATGTCTTGGCATCGCGCCGCACCCGCGATAATCCTCTTGTTGTTTTGACGCGTTTTCTTCACGCGAACCGGTGTCCACTTCGCTTGAAAACGCTCTCCTTGAGTTGGGGCCAATGGTGATGAAAGACGCCGATCAGCCGATACGTTTGATGCGGACCGGATTTGCCGGTGCGCTGGCTGTGTTCATGCTGTCCTTGCCACCAGCGGCTCCGGCCCGCGCGGCTGAGCTCAGCTCGGGAATCATGCAACTCTATACGTCGGTCTCGATCTATCCGCCGTCGGCCTCGACGATGACGGTCTGCTACGGCTTCGTGTGCCGGCGCCGCGAGATGCTCGATTTCAGCGCGGCCGACAGGGCGGCCCTGGGCAAGATCATGGCCGGTGGCCGCGCCAGTGCCGCCGCCGAACGCGCGGCCATGCAAAAGGCCGTGATCTGGCTCGATCGCCGGATGGGGCCGATCCTCGGTACCGACAAGCGCGTGGCCAAAGCGGACTTCCGCGCCAACGACGACAAGCACAATTACGATTGCTGGGACACCACCCGCAACACGACCAGCCTGATGCTGGTGATGCAGGCCTGGAACCTGTTCAAGTTCCATGACGTCGGCGATCCCCACTACCGCGGATTTTCGCTGGGGCAAACGCCGCACAACACCGCCGTCCTGGTCGAGCGCGCCACCAAGGTGGAATGGGTTGTCGATCTCTGGCCCCGCGGCTATCTGCAACCGCCTGACGTCATGACCGTCGCCCAATGGGTGACGGAAGATTGAACGGCTTGGTGTTGCCGCGCGCGCGTTCCGTGGTGTTCCATTCCCATTGATTATAGGGATAGTTAGCTGCGTCATTGGCGCTGGAACCGAGCTCCAAGGTTCGAAACAAGCTCGACAAATACCTTCCACGCCCACCACCATAAGAACCAAGTGACGCGATAAGACGAACGGCATTCGGTCAACCCGAGGCACGATATGCGCTTACGTCCGATCTGCACCGATGCCGCTGTCAGCGGTGTTCGTTTCCAACTGTTTCTGTTGCTGGCGCTTGCGCTCGCCGGCCCGGCGCGCGCCGGCGACGTCGAGGACTGCAACGGGCCGCCGACCGACAAGGCCGAGGCGGCGTGCTCGGCCATCATCAGCGATGCCGCACGGTCCACCGACGATCGGTCCAAGGCTTTTGCCGGCCGCTCGCGATTCTATATCGCCCGCGGCAAGATCGATCAGGCCTTGGGCGATGCCGATGCCGCGCTTCAGCTCAATCCGCAATTCGTGTCGGCGCTGATTGCGCGCGGCTATGTCCAGCAGCGCAAGGGCAGCCTGGATCAGGCCCGCGCCGATTTCGATCGCGCGATCGAGCTCGAGCCGAAGAGTCCGTTCGGCTACCTCGCGCGCGGCAATCTGCGCGCCGACCAGCGCGCCTGGACTGACGCGATCTCGGACTACGACCAGGCCATCACGCTGCGGCAGGATCTCCCCGCAGCCCATGTAGGGCGCGCGCGGGCCTATGTCGAATCCGGACAGCCCGACGCGGCGCTGGCCGACGCCAACACCGCGATTGCCGTCAACGCGAGCACGCCGAACGCGTTCTACTGGCGCGGCCAGGCCTATCGCCGCAAGGGCGACATCGATCGTGCGATCGAGGATTTTTCGCGTGCGATCGCGCAGGCGCCGCAGACCGAGCGCAACGCCTATTTCGCCCGCGCCCAGCTCTACAGCGCCAAGGGCGATTACGCGCGCGCGATTGCCGACTTCGACAGGCTGCTGACGGTCCTTCCCGGCAACAAGGAGATCCAGGAGCAGCGCCAGCAGGCGGTCGCGATGCAGGCCGAGCTCGCCAAATCGGGCGCAGCCGCGCCATCACCGACCACGCCGGCTCCCGCCGCACCGGCGGCGCAACCATCCGCCGCGGTGCCGGCTTCCAGCAACCAGCAGATCGAGCAGGCAAAGCAGTTTATCGCACAGGGCAATTTCGCCGGCGCGATCAACAATCTCAGCCAGGTGCTGAGCGGCGACCCGCGCAACGAGGCGGCGCTGCGGCTGCGCACGCAGGCCTATTCACGGCTCAACCGGCTGGCGGAAGCACGCAACGATCTCAACGACCTGCTCAAGCTCAAGCCGGATGATCCGCAGCTGCTCGCCTTCCGCGCGCTCAATGCCGCTGGCTTGCGGCAGTTCGACGATGCCACGGCCGACGCCACGCGCGCGATCACGCTCGATCAGAATAACTCGCTGGCCTATCTCGCCCGCGGCCTCGTCAAGGCCAGCACCGGCAAGGTGAAGGACGCGCTCGCCGACTACGATCATTCGATCTCGCTCAACGCCAAGGAGACGCTCGCCTTCACCGAACGCGGGCTCGCCTATTTCAACCTCAATCAGCTCGACAAGGCGCTATTGGATTTCGATCAGGCGCTGGCGCTGGTGCCGACCAATCTGATCGCCAAATCGTGGCGCGGCCTTGCGCTGATGCTCAAGGGCCGCACCGACGAGGGGCTGGTCGATATCAACGCCGTGCTGGAGCGAGTCCCCAACAATCCCACGGCGCAGCTCGGCCGCGGGCTCGCGATGCTGACCTCGGCCCAATACGACCGCGCCATCGCCGCGTTCGACCAGATCGTCGCACGGGCGCCCAACGATCCCTTCGCGCATGTGCTGCGCGCGCGGGCCTATCTCGGGCTGAAGAAGCCGGATGACGCGATGAAGGATCTCAATCTGGTCCTCAGCTCACGTCCCGATTATCAGGCCGCGCTGACGTTGCGCGGCATCACCTGGTCGACGCTGCGCAACTACGACAAGGCGGTCGAGGATCTCGATCGGGCGATTGCGCAGAAGGAGACCGTGGAGGGCGTGTTCGCGCGCGCGAAGGCGCATGAGGCGCTCAACCACACCGACAAGGCGACCGAGGATTTCCGCAAAGCCACCCAGCTCGCGCCGTCGAGCGTGTTCGACGTGCTCGCGCAGGCCGAGTCCAAACGCAAGATCCAGGAATTGTCGAAGAAGGTGCCATGCGGCACCGGTCAGGGCGGCACCTGTCTGTAACGCGGCAACCCCGCCGCGGCGGGCGCTTCCCGGAGTAAAAAATATGTGTCGGCGCGCGATCGATGGCGGCCGAAAAAAGGTCACCGCCGTGGCGCGCGGGCACCGTGCCCGCTCCGCCGAACGTCACGTGGTCTGGTGTGTGGATCGGCCCCCACTCCCGGATGGCGTCCGAGAGTGCGCCGCCGGATCTGGCGCTATTGCGCTAGACCTTCAAATTCTCGGCTGACGTCTTGCCGCGATTTGCAATCTCTTCGTATTCAACTGTCTGGCCTTCGTTGAGGCTCTGAAGACCAGCCTTCTGAACCGCTGAAATATGCACGAAAATATCTTTGCCGCCCGTTGCGGGCTGGATGAAACCGTAACCCTTGGTCGGGTTGAACCACTTCACTGTACCTTTGGGCATTCCAGTCGTCTCCGCGGAATCAATCGAAAACAGACCAGCCGGTCCCCGCACAAACCGGCTTGTCCGTAACTACAGGATAGCAGTTTGGAAAAAGCTGGGTAGATCAAACGACGGTGTGTTTTTGACCGGAAACAACCCGCTTTGCGGGGATTTGGTTGGTTTCATGGTCAATTTTTGCGCTGCAAAAAAGTGTCGGTTCCAGCGACCCATATTGGATCAATGGCCCCGCGCGTAGGTCTTCCGCCGGCGCGCGGGGGTTCAAATCGACCGCATCTCAATAGGTCGCGGTGAGGTATTCGACGATCTTGCCGACGTCGGCATCGTCGATCGGCGCGCCATAGACCTTGATCATCTTGGTCACCTCGGCCTGCCAGAAGTCCTTCTTGAACTTCTCGCCCTGCGGCTGGGTCTTGATGTAGTCGGCCGAGTGGCAGGCGGTGCAGTTGTTCTGCGCCACCTCGAGGTTGGGACCCGGCTTGAACGCCGCGGTCTCCTCGGGAACCTTGTAGTTCACGGGCGCGGCGATCGCGGCGCCGATCGAAAGCGCAGCGATCGCGGCGAGTGAGGCAAGCAGCTTGCTGGTCATGATGCTTCTCCTCACGCCGCGGTGACGCGCACGGTTTCGACGACGTTGCGCAGATAGCCGGCCGGATTCCACAACGGATCCATCGGCTGGGTGTCGCCGGCATTGTTGGTGGCACGCACCTTCAGGTCTGAGGGGCCGGCCGCGAGCTTGACCGGCAGCTTCCATTCGCGGAACGCGTATTTGCCGAGATCCTTGCCGAGCCTGGCCGGCATCCAGCTCTTGCCGCCATCGGTCGAGACCGCGACCTCCTTGATGCCCTTGCCGCCGTCGAAGGCGATACCGCGCAGCATGGTGCGGCCTGCCTTGAGCTTGGCGCCGTCGGCGACGCTTGTGATGAACGAGCGCACCGTGAAGCGGTTGATCGGGATCGTCGCCTTCGGTGCGGTGCCGGGCTCGACCGCGTTGTTCGGCGTATCCGGAATCCGGTAGGCCGACTTCATCCAGAAGCCCTCGAACACACTGTCGATGACGTTGATCTCGTTGAGGTGCTTGACCCAATAGGTGCCGTAATAGCCGGGCACCACGAGGCGGAGCGGGAAGCCGTTGAGGAACGGCAGGTCCTCGCCGTTCATGCCCCAGGCCAGCATCACCTCGCCGTCGCGCGCGTGGTCGATATCGAGCGCCTTGACGAAATCCGGGGTCTTGTCGCTGACCGGACCGTCCATGCCGTTGAAGGTGACCTGTTTGGCGCCGGCCTGCACGCCGGCCATGTCGAGCACGGTCTTCAGCGGCACGCCGTGCCAGCGCGCGCAGCCCATCGCGCCATTGCCGAGCTGGCCGCCGGCGACCCGCGGATTGAAGAAGCCGCGGCTGTTGCCGGAGCACTGGTTGACGGCGACGAGCTCGGTCGCCTTCAGCTTCCTGATATCGTTCAGCGACAGTTTGAGCGGCTTGTCGACCTTGCCCTTGATCTCCAGCGTGAACTTGTCCGGATCGAGATTGTAGGGGAGGTCGGCGAGGTGATAGCGGACGAAGAATGCGTTGTTCGGCGTCAGCGGGCCGTCATTGAAGATCGCAAACGGCGTTTCCAGCTGCGGTGGCCGGCTGGTCAGGCCTATCATCGGGCGCTTCTGCGGGTAGCGCACCAGCGGCCGTTCGCCATTGCCGAACGGCAGCGTCACCGTGTCGAGGGCAAAAGCGCCCCTTGCTCCCAGCCCCGTCACCAACGCGGCCAACCCGGCGCGCTTCATCAAGTCTCGTCGATCGAGCATTCCGCTTCCTCCGAAGCTGTTCTGTCGTGAGCCGGTCATCACCAGGCTCACCCTTGCCTTGCGCGCGTTCGCATCATGGAATGCGCACGTCCGCAAATGTCGCACCTGACAACCGCAAGTCAATTGAGCTTTCGCAGCGTCCAACGGCGTTGCGTCGCAACAACGAAAAGCCCCGGTCGCATTGGCGACCGGGGCATTTCGATCCAACCGGAGGGATCGATCAGTAGCAGACGTTCACGGTGCGATAGCGATAGCCGTAGGGCGTCAGTACCAGGCGGGTGGCGTAGCAGCCGGAGTCGACGAAGCCGACGGCGATGCCCGGGCCACCCCAGAAGTGATGGTGATGCGGATGCCAGAAGAACGGCTTGGCGGAGGCCGAGGTCGGCGCCAGCGCGGCGGCACCGAGGGTTGCGGCGGTAGCGAGAGCAAGCGTGACTTTGCGAAGCATGGTCGTCTCCTTCAGATGCGCGTTGAACTCTGTCGCGGCGCGGTTGCAGTGTTACCCATCGCCAGTCAGTCGCATCCGGCATCGGGCCTGTTCGAGCATCTCTGCTGAACGCGCGCTTGGATGTGCGGCAGGTCACACTCGGAGTGGGGTGGAAGATGAACCCGGTCAGGCCGCGACGGCGCGACGGTCGTCGACCAGCGCGGACAGGATGCGGGTCGCTTCGACGGTGCGCACGGTCATCGGCTCGTTGCGGCCGCGGATCGCGACCTCCTGGGCCGGCAGCGCATCGTCGGCAAGGCCGGCGGTGACGCGCACCTCGTCCGAGATCACCGCCTCGCAGGCCAGCGCCTTGGTCATGTCCTGCAGCCTTGCCGCAACGTTGACGGCATCGCCGAGCGCGGTGAACACCATGTGGTCGCGATAGCCGATATCGCCGACGATCACCTCGCCGCCATGGATGCCGATGCCGAAGCGGATCGGCTCGCGCAGATCGTGGCTGAGGAACTGGTTCAGCTCGTCGATATTGGCCGCGATCAGCGCTGCCGCGCGCAACGCCTGACGGCAGGCCACCTGCCGATCGGTGGTGAGCCCGAACAGCGCCAGCATGCCGTCGCCGATGAACTGGTTCGGCCGCCCGCCGGCTTCCAGCACCGCCTGCGACACTGCGCCGAGGAAGCGGTTGACAATGAACACGGTGTCGAACGGCAGCCGTTTCTCGGCAAGCTGCGTCGAGCCGCGCATGTCGACGAACATGCTGACGAGATAACGCTCCTGGCCGACCCGCGTCGGATGGGTGGCGTGCGCATTCGCCGACATCGTGTGCGGCAGGAACAGCTGGAAGAAGTTCAGGTCGGCGGTCGGCCGCAACTGGCAGGCCAGCCGGATCGACGGATCGTCAGTGCCGACCCGGTGCAGCACGAAGGCTTCGCGCGGCGAGGGTTCGGGCAGGGCAGCATGATCGCCGATGATGCGGATGCGGCAGGTCGAGCAGCGCGCGCGGCCGCCGCAGACGCTGGCATGCGGCACGTTGTAGCGCAGGCTCGCTTCCAGCACGCTCAATCCCTTCGGCACCCGCAGCGTACGACCGTTGCCGTAGGACAGCGCGATCATGCCGCCGCGGCGCTCCAGCAGGGCACGCGCGCCGCGCGCCAGCAGCACGAGGCCGAGCAGCCCGAGATAGCCGATCGTCAGGCGGTCCGTGATCTTCTCGAGCGTGGTCGCCTGCGCCGCCGTGCCGAGCTTCTGCACCGACAGCTCCTCGCGCCGCCAGTCGGGGTCCTGATAATCTTCCATCGTGGCACGGCCGCCCTGATAGATGCCGAGCATCGCCAGGGTCGGGATCAGCACCGCGGCAGCGAGCAGGTATGGTGCGGCGCGCGCAAAGAACGGACGCAGCCGCAGCCAGAAATACAGGCCGATGCAGCCATGCACCCAGGCGATCACCAGCACCGCCAGCATCAGCCACAGCCGGTTCGGTGCCGAGATGAAGAACGTGTACAGCTCTTGCGGGTAGAGTTTCTCCTGCCCGTACAGGGTCTGGCCGAGCCGCGCGCCCACAACGTGCGCAACGATCAGCATCGGGACGCTGAGGCCGAGCGTGAGCTGTAGCGGCTCGATCGTCTTCCAGTGGAACTCGCGGCGCTGATACAGCGCCCAGATGCCGAGCGCGGTGTGCACCAGGCAGGAGCTGTAGAAGGTGATCGCGACCGGCAGGAATTGCCAGAATTCGGTGTGGTAGTACACCCCGATCGCCAGCGCCTCCGTCGAGATATTGCCGAGCGCGTGGTTGAGGAAATGGCTGATCAGGTAGGCGAACATGATCGCCCCCGTGACCAGGCGGACCTGCCGCAGGCCAACGCCGCGGGCCAAATCCTGTAGATCCTGCAGGTGCTCGCGCGAGGGGGAGGCCATGTGATTCATGATCGGCAAGTCTAGTGCTTAATTCCCGCGCTGAACACCACCACGGGTGTCCGGACGGGCCGTGACAGCGGGCACTGCAGCACGTTGACACTCCGTTAAGAGTCGAACAAAAAGCGCCGTGACGATAACTCCCGCCGATAACAACAGCGTTAAGCCGGCCCGGTCGCGCGCGCCGGATTGGCGCGGCGTCATCGCCGTGATCGTTGCCATGACCGCGATGCGGCTGGTCTATGCCCATGCGCTCGATCTGCGCACCGACGAGGCTTATTACTGGACCTGGTCGAAGGAAAACGTGCTGTCCTTCCTCGACCATCCGCCAATGGTGGCCTGGTTCATCCGCTTCGGCACCGCGATCCTCGGCGACACCAATCTCGGCGTCCGCCTCGGTGGCATCGTGGCGATGCTGGCGACCCAGCTCCTGCTCGCCGACATCGTCCGCCGCGTGACATCCAACAATGTCCGCGCCGTGATGCTGGCGCTGCTGCTGCCGGAGGCGGCGCTCTACTACGGGCTCTTGATGGCCAAGGTGGCACCCGATACCGCGCTGATCCCGTTTTCGGTGGCGATGCTGTGGTCGCTGGTGCGGCTTGCGCAAAGCAATGACGAGCGCTGGTGGCTCGCCGCGGGGCTGTTTGCCGGGCTGGCGCTGTTGTCGAAATTCACCGCGATCATGTTCGCGCCGGCGGTGCTCGCCTTCGCGCTGGTGCCGGATTGGCGTTGGCGCTGGCTGCGCAGCCCGTATCCTTACCTCGCCGCACTGATCGCGATCGTCATGTTCTCGCCGGTCTTGATCTGGAATGCCGAGCACGATTGGGCCTCGTTCCGCTTCCAGGCGGTGCGCGCCACCACCGAGCGCGCTTTCACGCTCCGAACGCTGGGCGAGTTCCTCGGCATGCAGTTCGGGCTGGTCGGCTTTGTGCTGCTGCCGGTGACGCTGTTCGGAACAGCGCTGACGGCATGGCGCGGCTATGTCAGGCGCGAGCCGGTCGCAATCCTGCTGGCGACCGCGGTGCTGGTGCCGTTCGCCTACTTTCTCTGGAAGTCCTTGACCTTGCGGGTCGGCGACACCTGGCCGATGTTCCTGTGGCCGGCCGGCTTCGCGGCGGTTGCCATCAATGTCACACGGATGCCGTTCGAGGGCTGGTCGGTTGGCTTAGTCAAATCGACGGTCTATTGGGCCCGGACCGCTATCACCACCGGCATCGTGTTCGTCGTCTGCGTCTTCCTCTACTACATGTTTGCGCCGTGGAATCTGATCGGCCGCACCGATCCGATCGGCACCGAGGCCGGCTACGATCTGGTGGCCGCGCGCACCCTGGCGCAGGTGCAGGCGACCGGCGCGACCTGGGTCGCGACCACGGATTACCGCACCTATGCGATGCTGCGCTGGTTGCTGCGCGGGCGGGTGCCGGTCATCGAGGTCAACGAGCGCGGCCGCTTCCAGGGCTTTGCCGATCCCGGCATGAGCGTGATCCGCGACCATGTCGGCATCTATGTCGGGCGCGAGCCCGAGAACAATTTGCCGCTGTGGCGCGAGACATCAGCGGTGCGTCAGCCGCTGGAGCGCGTGACGCGGAGCTGGCGCGGCATGGTGATGGACACCTATGCGCTGGAGAAAATCAGCGGCTGGACGCCCGATCTGTCGCCGCCGCCGGATACCACATTCTTCCGCTGGCGCGTGCTGGCGATGCGTCTTCCTTCTCCCCTTGTGGAAGAAGGTGGCGCCCATTTGCGCGCCGGATGAGGGGGCTCTCTCCGCGGGGGAGGTGCACGAGGATGGATACCCCTCACCTAAGCGAGTGTGTGACGAGCAGCTGAGCTGCCCTCTCCCACAAGGGGAGAGCGCGCAGCAATGGGCGCCGTCCGTTCTGAAAGAACCCGGCTATTCCTCTTCGTCGCGCTTGCGGATCAGGTCCTTTGCCAGATCGGTCAGCGCGGGGCGCGGCAGGGCGTTGAAGGGGAGCGGACGGGTGACGTCGATCGCGGCGAGGCCGAGCCGCGCGGTCAAGAGGCCGTTGAGCATGCCTTCGCCGAGCCGCTGCGAGAGCTTTGCCGCGATACCGTGGCCGAGCATCTGCTGGATCAGGCTGTCGCTCGCCGCCATGCCGCCGGTGATCGCCAGATGCGCGATGACGTGGCGCAACAGGCGGATCATGCCGAGCGCGCCGGGCCTGCCGCCATAGAGCCGCGCCAGCTGCCGGATCATCCTCAAGCTAGCCACGAACACGAACAGCACGTCGATCATCGCGCGCGGGCTGACCGCGGTGACGACCGAGACGCGCTGCGCGGCGGTCGAGACCAGCCGCCGTGCTTCCTGGTCGAGCGGCGTCATCAGCTCGCGTTCGGCAAGGCGGATCATGTCGGCACCGTCGATGATGTCGTCGGTGTGACTCTGCAGCGCGCTGCGGGCGCGGGCGAGCTGCGGGGTCTGGTGCGCGAGCTTGAGCAGGTCGGCGACAACAGCCCGGCTCGCGGCGCGGTCGTCGCTGATCAGCACCTCGGCGGCGCGCAGATGCAGCTTCTCGATGGTCGCAAGCCGCGCCAGACCGATCAGCTCGCGCATGGTGACGACCGCCAGCGCCACCGCGGCGATGACGGCAAGCCCGAGCCCGAGGACGCCGAGGCCCTCGTTGCGCGCGAACAGATCCTCGACCAGATTGATGACGCCAAGCCCGGCGCCGAGCACCACGAGGCCCGTGACCGCGCTCCAGAACAGCGTGCCCCAGCGGAAGCCGCGGCGCGCCGGCAGCAGCGGCGCATCTGTTGGCACCGGGAGCTGTGCAGGCTCGGCCTCGGGCACGATCTGGATCGTGCCGCGGGCGAGGCGGCCGCTGTCGTCCGGATCCATCACGACCACGCCGGGATCGTCGAGCTTGAACGTCGCCGGCCGCCGCGGGGGCGTCTTCTCGTTCATTGCAGTTTGTCTCCGATCAGGAATTGGAGAGCGCGGTCAAGGCGGATGTGAGGCAGCGCCGGCTCCGCATCGCCGTTTCGCTCCAGCTTCGGCGGACGGAAGCGCAGGAAACGGTAGTCGGCCGCCTCGGCGCCGGCGCTGGAGAGGCCGCGGAATCCGCCGTTGAACAGCGCCTCCGGATTGTCGGGCAGGTCGCCCGGAAAGGTCGCAACCTCGGTCTCGCCGTCCAGCCGCTCGCCGTTGGCGATTTCGCCCGGTGCCGGCGTGCCGAGGATCGACGGCAGCCGGTCGCGGCCGCGGGTGACCTGCGCCTCGCGGGTGGCGCGCACCGCGGCGAGCGCCACCACGTCGATCGCGGCGCCGGCATATTCGGCGCGCTCGGCGGCCCTCGCCACGATCCGCCGCAGCACGGCCTCCAGCCGGTCGTGGCTCTGGTGGTGCAGATGGTCGGCCTTGGTCGCCGCGAACAGGATGCGGTCGATGCGCGGCCGGAACAGCGCGCTCAGGATCGTGCTGCGGCCGATCCGGAAGCAGTCGAGGATGCCGGCGAGCGCGGCCTCGAGATCGTGCAGCGCCTCGGGGCCGGCATTGAATGCGGCCAGCGCATCGGCGAGCACGATCTGGCGATCGAGCCGCGCGAAATGATCGCGGAAGAACGGCCGCACCACGACGTCCTTGTAGGCCTCAAAGCGCCGCCGCATCATCGCCCACAGCGAGCCGTCCGGCGCGCTGCCGTCGACGGGCACGTCGAGCGGCGCAAAGGTCAGCGCCGGCGTATTGGCGAGATTGCCCGGCATCAGGAAGCGGCCGGGCGGCAGCAGGCTCATCGCAAAGCGCTCGTCGCGGCAGGCGCGCAGATAGTCGGTGAACAGTCTTGCCTCGGCGAGCGCCGCCTGCTCGTCCTCCTTGGCTTCGGGGTTGAGCGTTGCCAGATGCGCGTGCCAGGGCGCCGCGAGTTTCGCGCGCAGCGGCTCGCGCGACAGCGCAAGGCTCTCCGCCGACCATTGCTCGTAGCTCTTGGCCAGCAGCGGCAGGTCGAGCAGCCACTCGCCGGGATAGTCGACGATGTCGACGGTCAGCGTGCGGTCCGCGCCATTTTGCCGCTGATACTCGATCACGAGGCGAAGCTCGGAGATGTCCGTGGTCGAGCTCGGCCATCGCAGCTCCTCGACCAAAGTGCGGACATGGTTCTCATAGGCGAAGCGCGGCACTGCATCGTCAGGTTGCGGTGCGAGATAGGCGCGCGCGATCCGCCCCGAGGCATAGGGCTCGAACACCGGGAAGCGGCCGCCCCGGGTCAGGCCGTGCACCAGCGCGGTGATGAACACGGTCTTGCCGGCGCGCGACAGGCCGGTGACGCCGAGCCGTACCGTCGGGTTGAAGAAGCCCTCGCCATAGTCGAGCAGCGCCCGCGCCGAGAGACGCGCTTCCTCGACGATATCTCGAAACCTGGGGGGCATGGAGGGTTAACGAAAAGACCCGGCAGGAGGAGCCAAAAAGGGGCGGGCGATCACCCGCAAGGTGGCGATTATCGGGCCAAAATCAAGCTTCACATTTCCGGCGCCTTTGCAGGCGAGGGGTTGAACGTGCCGCGATATCAGCGATACCCATCATCTGTCGGCCCACGGGAAAGCCTGCATGACGGTCTTCCGCCTGAAGCAATTCGCCTCGACCTCGATCCACGCGGCCGGCGCCGCGCTGTGGAACTACGACCGTGCCGAGCTGATCGCCGACGGCGTCGTCCACATCATCGGCGTCTGTTTCGGCCTGGTTGCCGCCACCGCGCTGATCGTGCTGACCGCGGTCTATGCCGGTCCGTTCGACGTTGCCGTGGTGTCGGTCTATGTCGCGGGCCTGCTCGCGATGCTGGTGCTGTCGGCGACCTATAATCTCTGGCCGGTGTCGCGCGCCAAATGGGTGCTGCGGCGCTTCGATCACTCCGCGATCTATCTGTTGATCGCCGCGACCTATACGCCGTTCATCGTGGAGCTGAAGGACAGCACTTTCGCGATCGCGCTGCTGGTCGGGGTGTGGTGCGTGGCGATCGTCGGGATCTGGCTGAAGCTCGCCTATCCCGGCCGCTTCGACCGGCTCGCAGTCGGGCTCTACCTCGCGATGGGCTGGAGCGGCATCATGCTCTACGACCGCGTCGTCAAGGCGCTGCCGGCGATGGCGCTCGGCTTTGTGCTGGCCGGCGGCATCCTCTACAGCCTGGGGGTGATCTTCCACTCCTGGCGGCGGCTGCGCTTCCAGAATGCGATCTGGCACGGCTTCGTGCTGCTCGGGGCCGCCTGCCACTATACGGCAGTGTTCGACGTCGTGCTGGCGAGCTGAGCGTTCCCCTCATCGAAAAGATCATGCATCGGCCAAAGATGCGATATCATGGTCGCCGTTAGTTGAGCATCATCTTTCGGAAAACCGGCTTCCACTTTTCCGGATGATGCTCTCGGATCAAGATATCGGGAGGATGGCCATGCAGGTGGCAGGTAAGGTTGTGGTGGTCACCGGCGGTGGCAATGGCATCGGCAAGGCGCTGTGCGAGGCGTTCCACGCCGCGGGCGCCTCCAAGGTCGTGGTCGTCGACCTCGATCATGCGGCCGCCGAGAAGGTCGCGGCCTCGGTCGGCGGCGCGGCCTTCAAATGCGATGTCGGGCAGGAGAAGAACATCCTGCATGTGATCGACGAGACCGAGCGCATGTTCGGCCCGATCGCGCTGTTCTGCTCCAATGCCGGGATCGGCGGCGGCTTCGATCCGCTGTCGAAAAATGCCGGCGGCACCTCGGACGAGCCGTGGTCGCGCAGCTGGGCGATCCATGTCATGGCGCATGTCTATGCTGCACGGCATCTGGTGCCGCGCATGAAGGCGCGCGGCGGCGGCTACTTCCTCAACACGATCTCGGCGGCTGGCCTGCTGTCGCAGGTCGGCAGCCCGGCGTACTCGACCACCAAGCACGCCGCGGTCGGGTTCGCCGAAAATCTCGCGATCTCGCACCGCGCCGACAACATCAAGGTCTCGATCCTTTGCCCGCAGGGCGTCGAGACCAACATGCTGCGCTCGATCCCGAGGGGCCCGCAATCCGGCGACGGCGATCTCTCCGCGGAACAGGTCGCGCAGGACGCGCTCAAGGGCATCGAGCACGAGACCTTCCTGATCCTGCCGCACCCGCAGGTGCTCGGCTACATGCGCAAGAAGACCGAGAACTACGACCGCTGGATCGGCGGCATGGCCAAGATCCAGGCCAAGATGCGCGAGACGCACGGGAAGTGACTCGCAGCCGCATGTCGCTGCAATGTGAGGTGAGCACGCTGGTCAGGCTCCGTTCCCTACAAGGGGGAGGGAACCCTTCCGCCGGTGGCCTCACTCCTTGGCGAGTTGTGCGATCCTGTCGCGCAGATAGGCGTCCATCAGATCGGGCGCCGAAGCGCCGAACATCCTGATGCGGCCGGTGTGCAGCAACAGCAGCAGGCCGGTCGCGTGCGCGAAGCAATCCACCATCACGGTGTTGGCTTTCTGACGCGACGCGCCGAGCGCCTCGGCCGCTTCCGCAATCGGATGCAGCGCAGCCTCCAGCGCGGCGTTCAACTCGTGGTCGCGATCATGGCCGAGCCCGGCCGGCTTCATGCCGCCGCGGAGCAGATAGAAGCCGAGATCGAGGTCGCGTGGATGGTCCGCATAATAGCGGAAGAACGCCATGCCCGCGGCGTGCAGCTTCTGCTTCGCGCCGCGCGTCGTCGCGACGGCGGCGCTGACCGCCTCACCCAGCGAGGCCAGCGATTGCCGCAACACCTCGGCATAGATCGCTTCCTTGGAATCGAAGTGGAAATACAGCGCCGCCGGGGTGTAGCCGGCCCGGGTCGCGATCGCCCGCAGGCTCGCGCCCTCGAGGCCTTCCTCGGCGAACACGCTGCGCGCCGCATCGAGGATCAGCTCCCGCTTGTGGCGGCTGACCGCTTCCTTCCTGCTCTCGCGCATCTGCATCCGGCGAATCCGTTCTTGACTCAATTCTAACAGCGTTAGATAATTTAACAGTGTTAGAATAAATGAGCAAGGGAGAAGCGTCATGCTGATGACGGCTACGGACTACCGGGAATCCCTGCGCCGCTACAAGCCGCGGGTGTTCGTCAATGGCGAGGCGGTCGCGAGCGTCGCCGACGAGCCGTTGCTGGCGCCCGGCGTGGCGGGTGTCGGCGTGACCTACGATTTCGCGCATCGCGCCGAGCACGCGCCGATCATGACGGCGCGGCAGGGCACCTCGGGCAAGACGGTCAACCGCATGCTCCACATCAATGAGAGCTCGCAGGACCTGCTCTACAAGCTCGAGGCAGTGCGGCTGGTGTGCAGGACATCGGGCTGCGCGCAACGCTATCTGACCCATGATGCGCTCAACGGCCTGTATCAGGCGACGAAGCTGACCGACGATCGGCACGGCACCGATTACAGCCAGCGCTTCCTCAACTATCTGCACGAGGTGCAGGACAAGGACCTGACGCTCGGCGTCGCCATGACCGATGCCAAGGGCGATCGCTCCAAGCGGCCGGGGCTGCAGGCCAATCCGGACGTCTATGTCCACATCAGGGAGCGGCGCGGCGACGGCATCGTGATCCGCGGCACCAAGGCGATCGTTACCGGCGCGCCCTACATGCACGAATTTCTTGTCATGCCGTGCCGCACCCATGTGCCCGACGACAAGGATTTTGCGGTGTGTTGCGCGGTGCCGGTCGATGCGCCCGGTGTCACCATCGTCGCACGCCCGGCCGGCCGGCCCGGCGATGCATCTGCCAAATTCTCGGCGAAGTACGGCCAGTCGGTCGGCGTCGTGATCTTCGACGACGTGTTCGTGCCGCATGATCGCGTCTTCCTCGCCGGCGAGACCGAGGAGGGCGGCTTCCTCACCACGTCCTATGCTACGCATCACCGCCATTCCTGCATCGGTGCGCGCGCCGGGTTCGGCGATCTGTTGATCGGCGCCGGCGCCCTGATGATCGAGGCCAACGGGCTCGATGCCGAGAAGCACGCGCATATCCGCGAGGCGATGGTCGAACTGATCACCATCACTGAAAGTTTCTACGCCTGCGGCGTCGCGTCCTCGGTCTACTGCACCAAGGACCCCGCCGGCTCGGTGATGCCGGATGCGGTGTTCTCGAACATCGGCAAGCTGCTGCTCGCGACCAAGATCTACGACATGCACCGCGTGGCGCATTATGTGTCTGGCGGGCTGATCGTGGCGCTGCCGGGACCCGATGAGGACCACAATCCGGAAACGCGTGCCTCGCTCGCCGCTGTCATGGGCGGCCGTCCCGACATTCCGGCCGAGCAGCGCGCCGAGGTGGCGCGATTGATCGAGGACCTCACGGTCTCGAACCAAGCGGGCTGGTACTCGGTGATCTCGCTGCACGGCGGCGGCTCGCCGGAGGCGATGAAGCGCGAGATCTGGCGCAACTATCCGGTGATGGAAAAGGCCGAGCTGGTCGAAAACCTGCTCGGCCGCGGCCTCGTCGACGAGGGCCAGCGGGTGTCGAAGCAGCCCGGACGCTGCTGCGCCACCGGCTGCGAGGTGCCGGCGCCATCAGCCGCGCTAGAGCAGCAACACGTACTCTCTTAGGATGGGTGGAGCGAAGCGATACCCCTCAATTCGTATCCGCGGCCAGAACGATGGGTTTTGCTTCGCTCTACCATCCTACGGATCGCCGCTCAGCTCTTCTGCGCGTAGAGCAGCGGCACCGCGGAATCCACCATCACCTCGATCAGGCTGGTGCCCTGATGCGCGAGGGCGCGTTTGTAGGCGCTCGCGAGCTCGGCCGATTTCGTCACCCGGACTGCGTCGCAGCCCATGCCTTCGGCGAGCTTGACGAAATCGATGCCGGGCAAATCGAGGCCCGGCACGTTGCGCACCTGCATCACCTGGCTGAATGAGCGCATCGCGCCGTAGCCGGAATTGTTCAGCACCACGACCGTCAGCGGCAGCTTGCGCTGCGCGGCGGTCCACAGCGCCTGGATCGAATACATCGCCGAGCCGTCGCCGATCAGGCAGACCGTGCGGCCCGTGCTGCGCCCGAGCGCCATGCCGACCGCGGCCGGCAGGCTGTAGCCGAGGCCGCCGCTCGCCATGGTGTAGAAGCTGTCCTGGCCGCGCATCGGCATCGCCTTCTGCATCAGCGGGCGGTGCGACGGCACTTCCTCGACCAACGCATCGTGCGGCCCCATTGCGGCCGCGAGCGCGTGCAGCGCGTATTCGGCGGGAATCGGATCGCCGGCCGCGGGCGCCGGCGGCAGGACGCGTCCCGCGTCTGCGGTGCGCCTCGTCTCGGGCAGCATCTCGAGCAGCGCCGACAGCGCCGGCTTCATGGTCGCGACGATGCTATGGCCGGTGGGTGTCATCGCCGCAGCGTCCGGATCGTCGGTGATCTGAAAGATCGTGGTTGCGCCGTCGAAGATCGTGGCATGGCCCTCGACATGGAAGGTGAACACCGGTGCGCCGACCACGACGACGAGATCGTGATCGCGCAGCGCGTCGGAGAGCTGGCCGGGCGCGGCATGCAGGAAGCCGGCAAATTGCGGATGCCGCTCGGGGAACGAGCAGCGGGCCGAGAACGGGCTGGCCCAGACCGCGGCCTTGGATTTCTCGGCGACCTTCACCATGAGGTCGACAGCTTGCGCGCGATCGACGGCGGGACCGACGACGAAGGCTGGGCGCTTGGCCTCGCCGAGCGCGGTCACCAGCGCTTGCATCGCTGACAGTTCAGGGCCGACCTCGCGGCTGACCTGGCGCGCATCGAGCGGCTGCGTCGCATGCGCCCAATCGTCGATCGGCACCGAGACGAAGGTCGGCCCGCAGGGCGGCTGCATCGCGACATAATAGGCGCGCGCGATCGCCGCCGGCACGTCCTCGGCGCGCGCTGGCTCGACGGCGAATTTCACGTAGGGACGCGGGAATTCGGACGCGCGCTCGGCATAGAGGAAGGCCTGCAGCGGCATGATCGAACGCGCCTGCTGGCCCGCGGTGATGACCAGCGGGGTCTGGTTGCGATAGGCGTTGTAGATGTTGCCGAGCGCGTTGCCGACACCGGCCGCCGAATGCAGGTTGACGAAGCCGGCATTGCGCGTCGTCAGCGCATAGCCGTCGGCCATGCCGACGACCGAGGCCTCCTGCAGGCCGAGCACGTAATCGATGTCATCGGGCCAGTCGCTCAGGAACGGCAATTCGGTCGAGCCGGGATTGCCGAACACCTTTTTGATACCCCACGCGCGCAGCAGGCCGAAGGTGGCGTCCTTGACGGTGACGGTCTTGCCCTTGCCGGCGGCGGGCTTGCGGGACGACATCGGGCGGCTCCCCTTGCTGTCTTGTTGTGTTCCGTCATTGCGTGCGGCAAACGCGGAACGGCAATCCACCTGTCGATGGATTGCCCGGCGATGTCAAGCCGCTGCGACCTTAGTTGCCGCGGCAACGGCCGAAAAATTGCCGGCGGCTATTCCACGTCGCCCCGCGCAAAAGCTTTGCCTTTGTCGCTGGAGGTGCGAGCGGAGCGAGCCTCGAAGGATGCGTGGCCCGAGTGGGGCCGTCGATCCTTCGAGGCTCGCAAGGGCTCGCACCTCAGGATGACGGAATTGGCTTACTCAGCTTGCTCAGTGTCATCACCCGCGCATGCGGGTGATCCAGTATTCCAGAGACGATCGTGCTTGAGCCGATAGGCCGCGGCGTGCTGGGTCGCCCGGTCGAGCCGGGCGACGACAACAGTAGATGAGGACAAAGCCTCACATCCTCTCAGGATGACGGGATAACGTTTCGCTGCGCTAGTTAATTCGCCTTCTGCAACGCGGCGGTCTGCTTGTCGAGTTGCTTGTCGAAATCCTGCTCGAGGCCCGCCACATAGCTGGCGTTTTCGCCGGGCTTGACGAACGGATTCGGCGCGCCGTCCTTCATCTGCGCGCGCTTGGCCTGCATGTCGTAGACCTCCGGATGCGGCCCGAGCAGCACGTCGACCTTCATTCCCTTGACCTTGGCGAAGGTCGAGCGGTAGTCGTCGACGATGCCGGCATAGGTCGGGCGGCCGACCAGCCGGTTCAGCGCCACCGTCCCGCTGCAGAAGAACAGCACGTTGCGCTCCTGGTTGCCATCCTTCACCGTCATCTCCCAGCTGGTGCAGCCGGGCGAATGGCCGGGCGTGGTGTGCGCGGTCAGCGTCACGTCGCCGAGCGTCACCTTGTCGCCTTCCTTGACGGTGCGATCGACCTTGACCGGCGGGAAGCCGAGATCGGTGTTCTTCTCGTCGCCCGGATAGTAGCCGCCTTCGAGCAGCGGCTTGTCGCGCTCGCCGGCAATCAGCTGCGCGCCGGTCTCCTGCTTGATCTCGGCAAAGCCGCCGGTGTGATCGAGATGCGCGTGGGTGTTGAGGATGACCTTGATGTCGGCGACCTTGAATCCGAGCTTGGCGATGTTGTCCTTGATCATTCCGGTCGACTGCTGCATCGCCGTATCCATCAGGATCAGCCCTTGCGACGTTTTGATGATATAGACCGCGATGCCGTCGGTGCCGACATAATAGATATTGCCGATCAGCTGGAACGGGTCGAACGGCGCGGTCCACTTCTTCATGACTGTCGCCATGAAATCCTTAAGCGTCTGTGCCTGCGCACCGGTTGCGATCAGCGTAAGCGCACACAGCGCGGCTGCGATCGTCCTCATGATTGCCTCCCTGTTTGTTGTTGTTCGTGCGGGCGGCACTATGCGTGCTGGCAATGCCGATCGCAAGCGGCGGACGGCCAGCATTTTGCCGAGCCGCCATGCAGGCGGCGAACCGTCCGCCGCGTCCCTGTTCCCCGGGGTCAGCTTGCGTATTGGGCGATGCCGTTGCCGAACGACCAGTTTTCCTTGGCGACCTCGACCAGGCTGACGAAGATATCGTCCGGGCGGCCCTGCAACTGGCTCTGGAAATCGTCCACGATCCGCTTGTAGAACGCCTTCTTCATCTCGACCGTACGCCCGGCATTCAGCGTGATCTGGATGAAGATCAGATCGTCGCTGTAGCTGTTGCCGAGATAGCTTTCGGCGTAGTTCAGGTCGCCGCGGTCATGCTCGGTGATGATCTGAAATTTGTCATTCTGCGGCACGTTGATCACGTCGAGCATCGCTCTGTAGACGATCTCGCCCAGGGTCTTGCGATAGTCGGCGGACTTGCCGCGCTTCAGGTCGATGCGAACGAATGGCATGGTGGTCTCCCGTTAGTTATGCGGGGCTCGGCCGGATCGGCCCCGTGTGATCGAGACGCTGCGACGGTGCGAAGGCTTTCGCGTCGTCCGCTTGCGCCGGCGGCGTCGGGGAATTCAGCGGGTCGCCTTGAAGGCCTCCCAGCGCGCGTCGCGCTCTCTTTGATATTTTGGCATTCGCTCGGCGGCCATGTCGGCCCAATGCAGCGGCTCGCCACAGGCCTGGCAGACCGGACCGAGCCCGGCCGGCTTGCCGCAGGTGAGGTGGGTGTAGTTCATGGAAAGACCGTCCCTGGGCGACTTGCACCAGGTCTCGCCCCAGGCGCGCAGCGCGAACATCACGGGGAAGAACGCCGCGCCCTTCTCCGTCAAATGATACTCGTGGCGCAGCGGATGCTTGTTGTAGACGCGCCGTGCCACCAGCCCGTCCGCTTCCAGCTTCTTCAGCCGTGCCGCGATCATCTGGGGCGTCGCGCCGGTATAGGCCTGGATCTCCTCGAAGCGGTGGTTGCGCGCGAACAGCTCGCGCAGCACCAGCACGGTCCAGCGGTCGCCCACGACAGTCTCGGCGCGTGCCACCGGACAGAGCGTTCGATCAGCAGGGTTGCCCTTTGGCTTTGCCATCACGTTTTCTTCATCAGTAAGTCACTATGATATTCATAGTAATATGTTAGCGTGAACGCGGGTGCAACGGGTATCTTCCGACCGGTCTCTCACATTTCAAGGAGCGAGCCATGAGTGCCGAAAGCAAGGGTTCGAAACCGGGTGTCGACATGAAGCTCGAAGTCGTCGTGATCCCGGTGTCCGATGTCGATCGCGCCAAGCGCTTCTATGAAAATCTGGGCTGGCGGCTCGACGCCGATTTCGTCAGGGCGGACGGCTCCCGTGCCCTCCAATTGACGCCGCCGGGCTCGCCGACCTCTGTTCATCTCGACAAGGGATCCGCGCTGCCGCGCTTCCTGATCGTGAACGACATCGAGGCGGCGCGCGCCGAGCTGATCGCGCGTGGCGTCGATGTCAGCGAAGTGTTCCACCGCGGATCGCAAGGCCGCATCAAGGGACCGGACCCGGAGCGCCCGAGCTACGGCTCGCTCGCCACGTTCAGCGATCCCGACGGCAATGTCTGGCTGCTGCAGCAGGTTACGCAGCGCCTGCCCGGCCGCGTCGATACCGGCAGCACGACTTTCTCGTCATCGTCGGATCTTGCCGCTGCGCTCCGCCGCGCGGCAGCCGCGCATGGCGAGCACGAGAAACGCACCGGCGGGCACGATGCGAACTGGCCGGATTGGTACGCCGACTACATCGTGCGCGAGCAGGCCGGCCAGCCGTTGCCGGAGTGAGCGAGCAAACAGGAGTATCATCTCCATCGCGGTAAACCACGCGGCCGCGCATCGCGGCCTTACCCATGCCCGGTGTCGAACACCGGCGCGTAGCCGTTGCCGTCTCGATGGATATGGGCGCGGCGCGCACCGCGGAAGTGGGCCGGTATGACAAGCCGGCCGCTGTCCGCGGCCTCTGCCAGGATTTTCGCGCGCGTCTCGCCCGCCAGCTGCGGGTCGGCACAGGATGACGTCGAAAGATCGGGCTGAAAGACCTGCACTGGATTGTGCACGGCATCTCCGCAAAAGATCGCGCGATGTTGCGGGTACTCCACGAGCAGGCCCATCTGCCCGCTGGTGTGGCCCGGCAGCGGCACGAGCCGCAGACCGGGACCGAGCTCATGGCCGTCGTCGACCAGATCGACACGGCCCGCCTCGACGATCGGAATGACGCTCTGCTCCAGGGCGCGGGCGTGGATCGGCGCGGCCCGGCCGGTATCGTGTTTCGTCATCCAGTCGGCGAGCTCGCGGCGGCCGAACAGATAGCGCGCGTTGGGAAAGGTCGGCTGCCAGCGGCCATTGTCCTGGCGCGTATTCCAGCCGACGTGATCGACATGCAGATGGGTGCAGAACGCCAGATCGATGTCGGCCGGATCGACGCCGCTCGTGCGCAACCGATCGAGGAAGCCGCTGCCGTTCCGCCGGTGCCAGGCCGGGATCTCAGGGATGTCCTTGTGTTCGCCGATGCAGGAGTCGATCAGCAGGGTGCGTCCGCCCGTTCGCACCACAAAGCTCTGGATCGCATGTTTTGCCTGGTCCCGCGCGAGATCGATGAACACCGGTTCCAGGACATCGCGGTGCGCTTCGATAAGGCCGCGATCGTATCCAGGCAGGAACTCGGAGAGCGGAAGCGCAAAATCATCGTCATCGACAATGACGTCGACTGTCGCGTCGCCGATTGCAAATCGCATGACAGCTCCTTCCCGGAGAACCGTGCCATCTCGCCGCGGACGCGTCGCTGTCGTTCAGTTGCTTTGCCGCGCCGCCGGGTCGAAGCTCACTATGCGGGTTGCCGCGATCGATCGCAAGTTGCGTGGCTCGCGGACGGTGATCAGACCATGCCGCGCAGCAGGTCGATCAGGCGGCCGCACTCGTCGTCCGTTCCGACCGTGATGCGCAAAAAGTCCTCGATCCGCGGCTTCTGGAAATGCCGAACCAGGACGCCGCGCTTGCGGAGCTTTGCGGCGAGATCCGCGCCGCGGTGGCCGGGGTGGCGGGCGAACACGAAATTCGCCAGCGATGGCAGCACCTCGAAGCCAAGCTCGGCGAGGCCGCGGACCAGCGCCTCGCGGCTCCGGATGATGCGTTGCCGTGTCTCCTCGAACCAGGCCTCGTCCTCGATCGAGGCGACCGCGCCCGCGATCGCAAAGCAATCCAGCGGATAGGAGTTGAAGCTGTCCTTTACCCGTTCCAGCGCCTCGATCAGCGGGCGCTGGCCGATGGCGAAGCCGACCCGCAGGCCCGCCAGCGCGCGCGACTTCGAGAGCGTCTGCACCACCAGCAGATTGTCGTGGCGCGCGACCAGCGGCACGGCGCTCTCGGCGCCGAAGTCGACATAGGCCTCGTCGACCACCACCAGCCGGTCGGGATGCTCGGTGAGCAGCGCCTCGATTGCCGCACGTGGCAGCGCGATGCCGGTCGGCGCGTTCGGATTGCACAGCAGGATGGCGCTGCCGGGCCGCCGGTAGTCGGCGAGGTTCACCCGCATCGCGGCATCGAGCGGCACCACCTCGTAGCTGACGCCATAGAGGCGGCAGTAGACCGGGTAGAAGCTGTAGGTGATGTCGGGGAACAGCAGCGGCGCGTCGTGCTTCAGCAGCGCCGGAAAGGCGTGGGCCAGCACCTCGTCCGAGCCGTTGCCGACAAACACTTCGTCTGGCGTGACGCCATTGCGCTTCGCTATCGCCTCGCGCAGGGCGGTTGCACGGGGATCAGGGTAGAGCCGCAGGCGATCCGTGGTCGCGGTGATCGCAGCCAGCGCGCGCGGCGACGGCGGGTAGGGATTCTCGTTGGTATTGAGCTTGATCAGGCCATCGATCTTCGGCTGCTCGCCGGGCACGTATGGCGACAGATTGTGGACGACCGAACTCCAGAAGCGACTCATGATCCCGTGATCCATGGCTGAATGCGATCACAGTAAAGCATGATCCGGAAAAGTGCGAAGCGGTTTTCCGAAAAGATCATGCTCAAACAAAGTACCAAAGCGCGATGACGATTGAACCCAATCGCATCGCGCCTTGGGCGATGCGAGACGCCGGCGAAAGACGGCCCTTCACTTCTCGTGGTCTTGATATGCGTCCGGCTCAGGCTCTACCAGGTCGCCGTGCCCTTCATGGTCGGCTGGCCCTCGGCATTGGCGGTCCACAGCTCCATGCCGCCGTCCTTGTCGTTGGCGTTGATCGAGAACTCGCTGCCCTCGAACAGCGGCTGCACGCCGCGATAGGACAGCTTCCTCGGCGGCTTGCCGCCGCGCAGTTTCGCGGCGAGCTCGACGATGAAGGAAGCCTGCAGCGGGCCGTGGAAGATCAGGCCCGGATAGCCCTCGACCTTGGTGACGTAGTCGCGGTCGTAGTGGATACGGTGGCCGTTGAAGGTCAGCGCCGAATAACGAAACAGCAGCACCGGGTCGGAGACGTGGCTCTCGCGATGCTGCGCGACCGGAGGCGGCGGCGCCTTGGCGGGCGCTGCGGCCTGCGTCGTCATCTCGCGATAGACGATGTCCTGCCGCTCGCGGACCGCAAGCCCGCGCGAGGTCGTCACCTCGTGGTTGACCGAGACGAAGCACAGCGTGCCGGTCGAGCCCGATTTCACCGTGACGTCCGCAATGCGCGAGGTCCGCCTGGCGTCGTCGCCGATGCACAAGCTATCGAAGAATTCGAGTTCGCCGCCGGCCCACATCCGGCGCGGCAGCGGCACCGGCGGCAGGAAGCCGCCGCGGGTCGGGTGACCGTCCTGGCTCAATTGCGACATCGGAAACACCGGCTGCGCCAGGCACCAATGCGTGGTCCACGGCGCGGCATCGCCGGCCTTCGGCTCGCCAATCTCCTGGAACAGCGTCGCGCGTAGCCCCATCACGAGATATTTGGTGACGACGTCGGAGGCCTCCTGGGAGCGGCCGATCCACTGGCGGAGATGATCGAGGTCGAGTTTGTCGGTCATGAGATGTTGCCCGCGGTGAGAGAAATCTGAGCGTGATGGCGTCGGTGTGACGGCAAACTCGGTGCACCTCTCCCGCTTGCGGGGGAGGTCGGCGCGCAGCGCCGGGTGGGGGCTCTCTCCACGGTGGGATTCGTGGAGAGAGCCCCCACCCCAACCCTCCCCCGCAAGCGGGAGAGGGGGCGCAGCTCGTTCTTGATTGCGATCGCGCCTGATCTCATTGCAGCCTAACGTCTGGTGCGCTCGCCGATCGCGGGCACCTTGCCGTAGTGCCTGTCCTCGCCGACCACGATCGCGGCCGGCGCCGGATAGCTGACGCGGCCGTTCGGCGTGTCGACCTCGATGCGGCGCAGATGCGGATGCTTGGCGAGGTCGTCCATGCTGTTGACCTCGGCAAAGGCGATGTCGGCCTCGGCGAGCTTGGCCAGCAATTCCTCGCGCGTCAGTCTGCCAAAGCTGTCGTTGACGATCTGGTCGGTCAGCGTGCGGTTGCGCACCCGCTCGACCATGTTGGCAAAGCGCGGATCGTCGGGGAGGGCCGGTTGGCCCAGCACCTTGGCGCACAGCGCCTTCCACTCGCGCTCGCTCTGGATCGAGATCAGGATTTCCTTGCCGTCCTTGGAGCGGAAGACGCCATAGGGCGCGATCGAGGGATGGGCGAGGCCGATCCGCTTCGGCGACTTGCCGTCCTCCGCATTGAGCAGCGGCACGGTGAGCCAGTCGGCCATCACGTCGAACATCGAGATCCGGATGTCGGCTCCCTCACCGGTGCGGCCGCGCCCGATCAGCGCCTCGAGAATGGACGCATGCGCGGTGGCGCCGGTGGCGACGTCGACGATCGACATACCGACACGCGAGGCGCCTTCCGGGCCGCCGGTGATCGAGGCAAGGCCGCTCTCGGCCTGGATCAGGAGGTCATAGGCCTTGCGGTCGGCATAGGGGCCGGTGTCGCCATAGCCGGTGATCGTGCACATGATCAGCTTCGGATAGTCCTTGCGCAGCCGCTCGCGCGCGAAGCCGAGCTTGTCCATCGAACCCGGCTTCAGGTTCTGCAGCAGCACGTCGGCGCCTGATATCAGCTCCTCGAGCTGCGCGCGGCCTTCCTTGGTGGCGAGGTCGACCACCGCGGAATCCTTGCCGCGGTTGAGCCACACGAAGTAGCTGCTCTGGCCCTTCGCCGCGGCATCATAGCCGCGGGCGAAATCGCCCTCGGGCCGCTCGATCTTGATGACATGGGCGCCGGCGTCCGCCAGGCGTGACGAGCAGAACGGCGCAGCAACCGCCTGTTCGACGGCGATGACGGTCAATCCCTCAAGCGGCAGCATGATCACAGAACTCAGTAGGAACGGGGCATGCCGAGCACGTGCTCGGCGACGAAGGACAGGATCAGATTGGTCGAGATCGGCGCCACCTGGTAGAGCCGGGTCTCGCGGAATTTGCGTTCGACGTCGTATTCCTCGGCGAAGCCGAAGCCGCCATGGGTCTGCACGCAGGCATTGGCCGCTTCCCAGGAGGCGTCGGCCGCCAGCATCTTGGCCATGTTGGCCTCGGCGCCGCAATCGAGCCCGGCTTCATATTTGCGGGTGGCTTCCTTCACCATCAATTCCGCCGCCCGCATCGAGGCGTAGGCTCTTGCAATTGGAAACTGGATGCCCTGGTTCTGCCCGATCGGTCGGCCGAACACGCTGCGCTCCTTGGCGTAGTTGGTGGCCTTCTGGATGAACCATTTGGCGTCGCCGACGCACTCGGCCGCGATCAGGATGCGCTCGGCATTCATGCCGGAAAGGATGTAGCGGAAACCCTTGCCTTCCTCGCCGATCAGATTCTCCGCCGGCACCTTCATGTCGGTGAAGAACACTTCGGTGGTGGCGTGGTTCATCATGGTTCGGATCGGGCGGATCTCCAGGCCCTTGCCCTTCACCTCGCGCATGTCGACGATGAACACCGAAAGCCCGTCGGTGCGCTTCTTGGACTGCTCCTTCGGCGTGGTGCGCGCCAGCAGCACCATCAGGTCGGAATATTCGGCGCGGCTGGTCCAGATCTTCTGGCCGTTGACGACGTAATGGTCGCCCTCGCGGCGCGCAAAGGTCTTCAGCGACGACGTGTCGGTGCCGCTGGTCGGCTCGGTGACGCCGAACGCCTGCAGCCGCAATTCGCCGGTCGCGACCTTCGGCAGATACTTGGCTTTCTGCGCATCATTGCCGTGCCGCAGCACCGTGCCCATCGTGTACATCTGGGCGTGGCAGCCGCCGCCATTGCAGCCGGCGCGCTGGATCTCTTCCAGGATCGCGGCTGCCGCCGACAGCTTCAGGCCCGCGCCGCCATATTCCTCGGGGATCAAGACCGAGAGATAGCCGGCCTCCGTCAGCGCATCGACGAATTCCTTCGGATAGGCCATCTGGCGATCGAGCTTGCGCCAGTATTCGCCGGGAAACTGCGCGCAGAGTTTTGCCACCGCGTCGCGGATGTCTGTGTGGTCGTCGGTGTGCTGATCGTGTGTGGTCATTGTTCTGTCTTGCCGAGAGGTTGCACCAGAGCGTTTTCGAGCGAAGTGGGTACCGGTTCGCGTGAAGAAAACGCGTCAAAACCAGAATCGTGCAGGCCAATTGCCCGCTGTTGTGGGGCCCCGGTAAACTCCCTATGCTGTTTTGTTATAGCGTATGAACCTGCCTTCCAGGATTGGCAAGTATGGATTTCCGCCAGCTTAGGACCTTTGCCTGTGTCGCGGAACTCGGGAGTCTGAGCAAGGCCTCCGATACGCTGCGAGTCGCGCAGCCGGCGCTGAGTCGGCAGATCAAGCTCCTGGAGCACGAGCTGCGCACCGAATTGTTCACGCGCAACGGCCGCGGCATGGTGCTGACCGACGCCGGCCGGCTGCTGCTGGCGCGCACCGGCGGTATCGTGCGGCAGATCGACCAGATCCGGGACGACATCCAGTCCGCCAGCGGCGCGCCGTCCGGCCGCGTCGTGCTCGGGCTGGTGCCGACGGTGAGCTGCGTGCTGTCGGCGCGGCTGGCGCGGCGCACGGTGGAGCGCTATCCCGGCATCTCGCTCTGCATCGTCGAAAGCTACAGCGGCCATCTGATCGAATGGCTGCATCGCGGCGAGATGGACCTCGCGGTGATCTACGGGCCGTCGGTCGATCTGCATCTGGCGGTGCAAAGCCTCGGCCGCGACAGCATCGTCGCGGTCGGCCCGCGCGGCAGCGGCCTGAAGCAGAAGAGGCAGGTCGAGTTCGGATGGCTGATGCGCCAGCGCCTGGTGCTGCCCAGTCATTCGCACGGGCTCCGCGCGCTGCTCGAACATGCCGCCGCCAAAAAGAAGATCGATCTCGACGTCAAGCTCGAGGCGGATTCGTTCCGCGTGCTGACCAGCCTGGTCGAGGAGGGCCTTGGATATACCTTGCTGCCGCCGTCCTCGGTGCGCGCCGAGGTGGCGGAGGGCCGGCTCGAGACCGCCTCGATCGCGCGGCCCGCGCCGCGGCGCGAGCTGACGCTGGCTTCGCCGGTCGAGCATCCCGGCTCCAATGCGATGACGCTGATCGCAAAGCTGTTGCGCGACGAGGTCGCCGCGCTGCGCGCCGAGGGGCTCTGGGATATCCAGCTCGCCTGAGCGCGGCTTGCGCATCACGTCACCGCGAAGCCGAGATGGCCGCGAAAGCGGTTCTTCAGATACGGACCGTCGCGCGGCGGCAGCGCGCGCTCGACCTCGCCGGAGCCGTCGCCGGTGATAACGAGCACCGGGCGATTCGGCTGCGCCAGCGCGAGGCCGAGCCCGACCATCGCGGCGCCGCCCATCGCGCCCCAGAGATAGAAATTGCCGGGGTGCTCGCCGGCATCGAACACATCATAGGACGAGGAGCCGAGCCCGGAGATCACGAGCAGGTCGCCCCGCTTAGTGAGCAGCGCCTTCACGGCGGCGCGGCGATCGAGAGTGCCTGTTGGGGCTGACATCAGTGCGTCTCCTTGGTCCACTTCTTGCGGCCGATCATCCGCTGCGCGATCAGCACCGCGACCTGCTGGTCGCCGTCATAGGCGAGCGAGGCGGCGGCCGAGACCACTTCCTCGGCATCGTCAGGGTTGTCCAGCCGCAGCACGGTGGTGCCCATGATCTCGAACGCCTGCGGCGTCGCCCGGCCCATCGGGATCTGCCAGGGATTGAACTCGGCCCATTCGCCGCGCATCGTCACCAGGGTCAGCAGCGGGAAGCGGCAGCTCGCCATCAGCGACAGCATGTTGATGCAATTGCCGACGCCGCTCGATTGCATCAGCAGCACCGCGCGGTCGCCGCCGAGCCAGGCACCGGCGGACAGCGCCACGCCCTCTTCCTCGGTCGTCAGCACGGTGGTCTTGATGTCGGCATCCGCATGCGACAGCTTGATCAGCTTAGAATGTCCGGCATCGGGAACATAAGACACCTGCGCCACGCCAAAATCCTTCAGCGTGCGGTAGATCGCAACCGGCCAGTCGGTGCTGGTCGCGTTGTCCTGGTGAACGGCAATCTGGTCCATCATGGCCTCGGCGCTAGCGTTTTCGAGCGAACCGGGTACCGGTTCGCGAAGAAAAACGCGTCAGTACAAGGGGCGCGCATGGGCGCGGCCTCACGTCACAGGCTTTAGGCCAGATGGGGGCTATATTCTCTTCGCATCTGCTTTGCGCAGCTATGCCAGAATTGTATAGCCGCCAAGCGAGCGGGGAAGCGGACGGAGCGTCTTTTGGCCGGATCGGCGGACAGCCCTCATTGCAGCCAAAAAAGCGGCTCCCTATCTTCAGAATGCAAAATGGCGGCCGCCGCCGGGCCGCAGTGCAAGCTTAGTTTCAAGGCTTCACTTTCGTCATATTGATAGACCCGTCGCATTTTCAGGTATCGGGGCATGATTGTCCGAGATCGCTTTCGCGGCCTCTTCCCAAAGTACTTTCTCGTGCTCTTCCTGGCCGTCGCGTTTCCGATTGCGATCAACGGCAGCATTGAGGCCTGGTTCGGTTACCGCGATCAGCGCGCAAGGCTGGACCAACTGCTTGGCGTGCAGGCGACGTCCGCTGCCGCCGAAATTCACAACTTCATCTCCGATATTTCAGTCCAGCTTGGCTGGCTGGTCCAGCTGCCATGGACCGACGAGGCGGATGAAGAGCGGCGGACCGATGCCTTGCGTCTGTTTCGCCAAGCGCCCGCCATTGTCAGCGTGACTCTCATCGACAACAATGGCCTGGAGCGTCTCTACGTCTCGCGGGTTGGCCTTAATCGAATTGAAAGCCGTAAAGATCGGTCGACGGATCCTGCGGTGATCGGCGCCCACGCGAGGCAGGTTTGGTTCAGCGATGTCAGCTATCACAGGGGCTCGGAACCCTATTTGACGGTTGCTTTGGTGGGTAACCGAACCGCGGTCGGCGCAGCCATCGCCGAAGTCAATCTCAAGCTGATCTGGGATGTCGTTTCGGCGATCAAGGTGGGAGAGACCGGCCTCGCCTTTGTCCTGGACCGTCAGGGTCGCCTGATTGCCCATCCCGACATCAGCCTCGTCCTCCGTGGGATGGAAGAGAGAACCTCACAGCCATTTCGCACCATACGCGACGCGATCGGCCCGGGAGCAGGCTTTGCAACGAGCCGGGACGCGCAGGGACGTCAGGTTGCTGCCAGCGCGGCCCCTGTGGCGGGGCCCGACTGGACCGTTGTGGTGGCACAGCCGCTCTCTGAAGCCTACGCGCCGATCTATGCCGCCCTGCGGCGGACCGCAGTGCTTCTCGCAGGCAGCACCCTGTTTGCAGGGCTGCTGGCCTATGCATTTGCGCACCGGATGACGGAGCCGATCAAGTTGCTCGAGGAGGGGACGGAACGGATCGGCGCCGGATCGTTTGAGCACCGCATTTCCATCCAGACCGGGGACGAGTTTCAGCGTCTTGCAAACAGCTTCAACAGGATGGCCGCTGAACTCGCGCTCGCACAGCAGCACCAGGAGCGTATCGCAAAGCTCAAGCGGTTTCTCGCGCCTCAGGTCGCGGATCTCGTCGATCGAGCCGGCGACGACAGCGTACTGGATGGCCGCCGCACCGACGTCGTCGTTGTGTTCTGCGATTTGCGTGGGTTCACCGCGTTTTCCGCCGGCGTCACCCCCGAGGCAGTCATGAGCGTGCTGTCCGAATACTATGAGGTGCTGGGCCGGGTCATCGCGCAGTTCGAAGCAACGCTCATCAGCTTCTCCGGAGATGGATTGATGGTGCTGGTGAATGCACCCGTTCCGGTCGAGCAGCCGGCACTAAGAGCCGTCGACCTTGCGATCGAAATGCAGAAGCGCGTGCAAGGCCTGATCGCCGACTGGCGATCGCGAGGCTACCATGTCGGCTTCGGCGTCGGTCTCGCCAGCGGATCGGCGACCGTTGGTCGGATCGGGTACGAGGACCGGCTCGACTACACGGCGATCGGCAGCGTGGTCAATCTGGCGGCCCGCCTGTGCGCATCTGCCGCAGACCGGGAAATCCTGGTCGACGCCGGGATCGCCGCAAGCGTGCGGGGCAAGCGCGCTGTGCAGGAGATCGGGAATCAACAAATCAAGGGCTTCGATGAGGCCGTTCCGGTCTCCGGAATTTCCTTCGATGTGCCCTAGCTGATGTCGGCTCGCGGGTGCTCGGCGCAATCCGTTGGCGACTGGCTGAGCCCCCTGAGATATGCTTCGATCGACGACGAGCAGCGAGTTCGTGAGCATGAGATGCGTTGACGCTGGAGCAGCAACGTTGCGCGGACGTGCCAGACGGCGCGATGTCCTCTCGTTGATGGCCGCCGCCGTGACCTGGGCGACATCATCGCATGCGCAGAAATCGTCCATGCCGGTCATCGGCTATCTTTGCCCGGAATCGCCTGATCTGTTTGGCAGTCGGCTGAAAGCATTTCACCAGGGACTTGCCGAAGTCGGCTTCGCGGAGGGCCGCAACGTTGCAATCGAATATCGATGGGCCAACGGGCAGTATGCTCGCTTGCCCGCTCTGGCCGCCGAGCTGGTCGCACGCAATGTGGATGTGCTGGTCGCCCCCGGCGGCGCCCCGGTCGCACTTGCCGCCAAAGCGACCGGCACCACCACGACCATCGTCTTCGAGATGGGCGGCGACCCGGTCCAGTTGGGCGTGGTGGACAGCCTGTCGCGGCCGGGAGGCAATATCACGGGAGTCTCGAGCCTGAGCGTCGACGTGTCGCCGAAGCGGCTTGAGTTGATGCGCGAGCTGCTGCCGGCGGCCGCCACATTGGGGGTCGTCACCAACCCGACAAGTCCAACCGCCGGTTCACAAGTGCAGAGGCTGCGCTCCGCCGCCGAAACCCTGGGGGTTCAGCTGCAGATCTTGAGTGCAAGCAAGGAAGATGAATTTGAATCGCTGTTCTCTGCCGTGGCGAAGGAGCAGGCAAACGGACTCGTATTCACCTCCGATCCCTATTTCGCATTTCGTAGCCAGCGACTGGCCGATCTCGCGACGAAGTATGGCGTGCCCGCCATCACGCAGACCCGCGACTTCCCCATAGCTGGAGGGTTGATGAGCTATGGTGGTGATTTCGTGCAGTCGCATCGGCGCGCGGGCATCTATGCCGGCCGCGTTCTGAAGGGCGAGAAGCCTGCCGATCTTCCGGTGCAACTGGTGACCAAGGTCGAGTTCGTGATCAACCTGAAGACCGCCAAGCTGCTTGGCCGCGAGTTCTCTGCTTCAGTTGTCAGCGGCGCGGATGAGGTGATCGAGTAAGCCGCTGGCGCACGAACTGAGCGTGCGGTCCGCTGGAGGCATCGCGTGCGCTTCATGATGGCGCCCTGAAGCTTCCGTGCACGTTCTTGCCCACCGTGAAGACATACATGTCCCAGAACGTCTCCGGATGCTCGATCTCGAAGCGGTGCCACTGATCGAGGCTGGCCTCGTCGGCCGTGCCCGGAAACTGCTTGCGAAACTTTTCCATCACCGTCGGATCGTCAAACGGTTCGAAGCCTTGGAACGACAGGCCATGATCGTGCAGGAATGCCGCGATCTCGGGGATCGTCAGGCGATGCTCCATGACGTTGAACAGCAGGTCGCGGCAGCCGCTCATGCTGTAGAAATCCTTGGCGCCGATCAGCGGCTTCCACTGTTCGGCTTCGCGGAAGATGTCCTGGCGGCACCTTCTGATGTCCTCGGCGGTGGCGCGATAGCCGCGCGCGGCGATGCGGGCGCGGGCCTCCACGATCACGCGGCGCGCCAGATTGCTGTAGAGCCCGATGCGCATCGTGCCGCCCGGCCGCAGCAGCGGGACCAGCACCCGCCAGCCGGGCATCGGCTCGGCAAGATGGTGCAGCACACCGACCGACTCGATGCTGTCGAAGGTACGATCGATCGAGCCCAATTCCAGAATATCCGCCTGCGCATATTCGATGTTGCGCAGGCCAAGCTCCCGCGTCTTGCGGCGCGCATAGGCGAGGCTGGTCATGCTGATGTCGACCGCGAGCAGACGGGCGTTCGGATAGACCTGCGCGATCTGGATCGCGTGCGAGCCGGTGCCGCAGCCTGCGATCAGGATATCAAGCTTGGCTTGCCGCTCTTCCGTCAGGGCAATCTTTCCCCGCGCCTGATCCGCGACGAAGGCCGTCAGCGGGTTGACGGTCCAGCGCGGATAGGGATTTTCCTCGTACTGGCGCATGACCTCGACGGAGACACTGTTCTTGATCGGAGTGAGCGCCGTGATGGCGTTACGCTCGGCCATTTCCTCAAGCGGTTCGCGCAGCTGCATCCGCAACAGGCCGGTGACGGCCGCAGGCCAATCCCGGTGCAGCAGCGCGTCCGCCGTTGGCAGCGCATGCAGCGGGAAGGAGGCCGCAACCACCGCCAGCACGAGCGGCGTGATGGCGGCCCCGGACGCCAGGTCCTGCAGCAGCCGGTCGCGCAGGGCGCTCGCACCTTCGGCGTCCGCCTCAGTCCGTCCATAGACATATCCGTTGATAAAACATTGCCCGGCGAGCGCGCACGCAAAGGCGACGATATCGTCGTCCTCCGAGCCTTGATTGCCGGCGAGCCGCAGCAGCTCGGCGCGCGCATATCCCAGCAGCACCTCGATCGGTATGCTTGCCAGCGTCGTCGTCTCCATCGCACAGCGCAGGAAGAGGTCGCTCGCAAGCGGCGCGACGCCTTCGGTGCCGAACAATTCGACGTTCGTTACCGGCAGCGGCCACTTGACGTCAATCCGCCCGAGATGGCTGGTAATGACAGGGCTCTGGAGGATGAGGCTGCCGGCCTTCGCGTCCATGCCGAGTGCAAGCGCTTTGCTAAAATGCGTCGCCGCTTTGGCGCGATTGCCCAGTGCCTGGTACGAATAGCCGGCGTTGTAATGGCAGGCGGCGTTCACCTCGTCCGCAGCGATCGCTTTCACGAACATCTTCACCGCGGCGCGGTGGTCGCCGGAGGCCTGCGCCATCAGGCCGAGAAGATTCAGGCTCTGCACATGGGCGGGCTCGCGGGCAAGAATTTGCCGGCAGATCTCCTGCGCTTCGCTGAGGCGGCCCATCCCGTAGAAGCGGCTTGCTTCGGCAGCGAGGTCAGCCGCGGAGCCGAAGCCAGGGGCGTTAGGCCGCTTTGCGGACTCGTCGCGTCGCTTGTTGGCCGCACGCCGTTCTTTTCGGTTCATCTTCCGTCAACTGGCCCAGACTGCTAACGTCGCCGAACGGGGCGGCGCATCCATGCCCGGCAGACATAGGGCGGATCAGGTTTGCAGCCAAGGATGATTTGGAGTGTTTTTGAGCGAAGCGGGGACCGCATCGCGTTGAAGAGATCATGTCAAGACGAAAGTCTTAAGCTCCGTTCCGGTTCGATCGGGTCGGAGCTCCAGCGCTCAGCCCGGAATGCGCACCGGCAGGTTCTCGATGCCGCGCACGAAGCTGGAATAGACCCGCTTCGGCTCGCCGACCACCTCGATGCGGTCGAAGCGCTTCAGCATCTCCTGCCAGACGATCTTGAGCTGCAGCTCGGCGAGCCGCATGCCGACGCAGCGGTGGATGCCGAAGCCGAACGACAGATGGATGCGCGGCCGCGCCCGATCGATGATGAACTCGTCGGGACGGTCGATCACCTCGTCGTCGCGGTTGCCGGAGACGTACCACATCACGACGCGGTCGCCCTTTTGGATCGTCTTGCCGCCGATCTCGGTGTCGACCAGCGCGGTGCGCCGCATATGCGCGAGCGGCGTCTGCCAGCGGATCACTTCCGGCACCATGGTGTCGATCAGACCGGGGTTCTCCTTGAGCTTTTGGAACTGGTCGGGATGCTCGTGCAGCGCCAGCACCGAGCCGCTCATGGTGTTGCGCGTGGTGTCGTTGCCGCCGACGATCAGCAGGATGATGTTGCCCATCAGATTGTCGGGGTCCATGTGCCGGGTGGCGTCGCTATGCGCCATCATCGACAGCAGGTCGTTCTTCGGCGGCGCGTTGACGCGCTCGTTCCAGAGCCTTGAGAAATAGGCGTAGCACTCGTCCATCTCCTCCCGCCGCTGTTCCGGCGAGTTGACGACGCCGCTCTTCGGCAGCGCGGTGGAGACGTCGGACCAGCGCGTCAGCTTGCGCCGTTCCTCCCAGGGGAAGTCGAACAGCGTCGCCAGCATCTGGGTGGTCAATTCGATCGAGACGCGCTCGACGAAATTGAAGGTCTCGTTGCGCGGCAGATTGTCGAGCACGCTGGCCGAGCGATGGCGGATCAGCTTTGCCAGCTCGTCGAGATGATCAGGGGTGAACATCGGCGACACGGTCTTGCGCTGATGGGCGTGCTTGGGCTGGTCCATCGCGATGAAGCTCGGATAGTCGTAGCCGGGCGGCACGTCGCGGATCGAGATGCCGCCGAGCGTGGAATCCGAAGAGAAGATGCCGTGGCTGGTGTCGACATGCATGATGTCGTTGTACTTCACCACCGACCAGTACGGCTCGATCGGCGAATTGGTGCAGTAATGCACCGGCTCTTCCTTGCGCAGCCGCTCGAACCACGGCCACAGCGTGTCGTTCTGGAACAGCTTTGGCGCGCCGGGGTGAAAATCCCTGAGCGGCGTCGCATAGGCTTCCTCGCGGGCCTGGCGCTCTAGCTCGACCCGGTCGGCACGGATGGCGGTCTGGACGTTCATGGTTCTTGATCCCGGTTGGCTCGCGAGGCGTCAGGCGGCAATCCGCACCGGCAGCGTCTCGTAGCCCTTGATGAAGCTGGAATACACCCGCAGCGGCTCCTCCACCACCTCGATCGTGTCGAAGCGCTTCAGGATTTCCTCCCAGATGATCTTGAGCTGCAGCTCGGCGAGCCGCAGGCCGACGCAGCGGTGGATGCCGAAGCCGAAGGAGATGTGGGTGCGCGGCCGGGCGCGGTCGATCAGGAACTCGTAGGGCTTCTCGATCGCCTCCTCGTCGCGGTTGCCCGAGACGTACCACATCACGACCTTGTCGCCCTTCTTGATCCGGCGTCCGCGGAATTCGTAGTCGGCGAGCGCGGTGCGCCGCATATGGGCAAGCGGCGTCTGCCAGCGGATCACCTCCGGAACGAAACTGTCGATCAATGCCGGGTTCTCGCGCAGTTTGCGGTACTGCTCCGGATGCTTGCTCAGCGCATAGATGCTGCCGGACAGCGTGTTGCGCGTGGTGTCGTTGCCACCGACGATCAGAAGGATCAGATTGCCGAGGAAATTCTTCGGGTCCATGTTCCGCGTGGCGTCGCTGTGCGCCATCATCGAAAGCAAGTCGCTCTTCGGCGGCTGGTCAGCTCGCTCCTTCCAGAGCCTTGCGAAATAGCTCGCGCACTCCATCAGCTCGGCCTGCCGCTCGTCTTCGGTGGCGACGAGGCCGCCGGCGCCGGGCAGGGTGGTGGCGACGTCGGACCAGCGCGTCAGCTTGCGGCGGTCCTCCCAGGGGAAGTCGAACAGCACCGCGAGCATCTGCGTGGTCAATTCGATCGAGACCTTGTCGACCCAGTCGAACACCTCGCCGCGCGGCAAATTGTCGAGGCATTCGGTCGAGCGCTTGCGGATGTTGAGCGCAAGCTCGTCAAGGTGGGTCGGCGTGAACATCGGCGCCACGGTCTTGCGCTGCGCGGAATGGCGCGGCTGATCCATCGCGATGAAGCTTTCGCGGCGCAGGTCCGGCGGCACGTCGCGGATGGTGATGCCGCCGAGCGAGGCGGCCGAGGAGAACATCGCGTGGTTGGTCTCGATGTCCATGATGTCGTTGTAGCGGGTGATCGACCAGTACGGACCGAACATCGAGTCCTTGCAGTAATGCACGGGGTCCTCGCGGCGCAGCCGGTCGAAATACGGCCAGAACGTATCGGTCTTGAACAGCTCGGGATCGCCGGGGTCATAGTCGGCAAGGGGAAGTGCATTGGCGCGTTCGCGTGCGGCGTCCAAATTCACGTCTTTGACGAGATCGGCAGTCCCGTGCATGAGCGGCTCCTCAACCGTTTCGCAGCCGGGGCGTCGCCGGCGCGTCATGTTTTACCGAATTACATTCTCATTCCTGAATTTGCGCAAGGGCTCTCAACACGCCTTTGGCCGCATTGTTGTCAGGCCAAAGCGGCCGAATCCGGGCCTTTCTCGCAGGCCGGGGGCAGGGGCGTCGAGCGGGTCTGTTTGAAACGGCATTTGATTCGGCTGGGCGCATGCGAACAATGCGGGTGGAGAGGGCGCTTATTGGCTGGCGGGTTTTTCACAGGGGAAGGTGTCCTGCAGGCCCCACAGCAGCAGGGAAGCGACTGCCATGTCGCCTTTCGCGGCCCGCTTGTCGGCGGACTTCAGCATGATCTCTTCGGTCTGCTCAGTGCTTAGTGCGAGGTTGTCGGGCATGCAGAACAGCATTTGGCCGCCATGCCGTTTCAGCCAGGCGTTGGAAGCCATCATGCCGCCCCGCGCGCCGTCCAGGTACATATGATTGAAGATGCGAAAGTTCTCGTTCGCTGGATTGCGATAGGACTCCAGGCGCACGTCGGCGGCAGCGACGGGAGCTGCCGTGAGGGCCAAAAAGCATGCCGACAATATCCACTTGTTCATCGCCAGGTTTCCTCAGCTTTGCGGCGGTGTCTATACTAGCCGTTCTGTCGGTTTATCTCTGGCGGGGGTTCGAGGCGAGCGGGGCTCGCCCATAAGGGTTGGAAGCAGCAAAGGCTCGCCGTTTCCGGCGATCCCGTTAAGGTAAAGCCAACCGCCCACCGCCAAAAACATCCCCACGCTCTCGACCTTGTGTGAAACCTGGATCACACTCGCAGCGACAAACCTGTGGTTTTGATACGCAGAGATTGTCCCGCCCTGGAGCTATCCCGTGAACGACATGAGCTGGACCCCGCTGGGGCCGCCGCAGCCGCCGCCGGTCCCGCCGCCGATGCCGGTGGGGTTTTCAGGCAAGCGGCAGGAGTTCTTCCGCCTGGTCGCGCGCGGCGCCGGGCTCGAGCTCGCCACGGTCGGCTTCTACCGGTTCTGGCTCACCACCGACATCCGCCGTCACCTCTGGTCGAACACCCAGATCGACGGCGATGCGCCGGAATATACCGGCCGCGCCAAGGAGCTGCTGATCGGTTTCCTGATCGCGCTCGCGATCCTGGTGCCGATCTATCTCGGCTACTTCCTGATCGGCATCGAGGCGGAGCATCTGCGGGCCTTCGCCTCGCTGCCGCTGGTCGCCTTCTTCTATCTGTTCGGCCAGTTCGCGATCTATCGTGCGCGGCGTTACCGGCTGACCCGCACGGTGTGGCGCGGCGTCCGCTTCTGGATGAGCGGCTCGGGCTGGATCTATGCGCTGAAAGCCTCGCTATGGGGCCTGCTGGTCGTGATCACGCTCGGCCTCGCGCTGCCATGGCGCGAGGCGGCGCTCGAACGCTACAAGATGCGGCATTCCTATTACGGCGATCTGCGGGGTTCCTTCGAAGGCCGCGGTTGGGATTTCTTCAAGCAGGGCTGGTGGCTCTGGCTGCTGACGCCGTTCGCGCTGTACATGACGATCTTCGCGCCGTTCATCTATGCCGCGTTCAAGGCGATCGAGTGGCGCTGGTGGCTGTCGGGCATCCGCTTCGGCAAGGTCAGGCTGGAATCCACCATGCGTCGCAGCGCGCTGATCGGGCTGTACTGGAAGGTGATCGGCTGGGCCATGCTGCTCGGCACGCTGTTCTTTGCCTATCTCGTGCTGTGCGCCTTGCTGGTCGCCAGCATGGACGGCTCCTCGATCGAGACCTTCTTCAAGACCGAGGCGTTCGCCAAGAGCATTCCGCTGATCACTCTCGCCGGCGTCGGTTATCTTGCCTTCGTGCTGGCGATGAATGTGGTGATGCGCGTCTACCTGATGCGCGATCTCTGGGTCCGGGTGCTGTCGTCGACCATCGTGCACAACATCGAGGCGGCGGCCAACGTCACCGCGCGCGGCGAACTCGCCAATGCGCTCGGCGAAGGCTTTGCCGACGGCCTCGACGTCGCGGGCTTCTAGCGACATGGAGACCGATTCCGGCCAGACCAACCCCGCGGCGACGCCTGCACAAGGCGGCGTCTTCTTCGACGGCGCATCGAGCCGGAGGCGTCAGGTCGCGCTCAAACTGTCCGATGCGCTGGAGATCAGGGAGGACGGCAAGCTGCTCGCGCGCTGGGCCTATGCCGACATCCGCCGCGCCGACAGCCCGTCCGGCCTGTTGCGGCTGAGCTGCCTCACCGCACCACAATTGGCGCGGCTCGAGATCCGCGACGCGCAGCTGATCGCCGCGCTCGTCGCGCGCTGCGACACGCTCGAGGAGGGGCAGCCGAACGGCAAGGGCGTCGCCGCGATCGTCGGCTGGTCGCTCGCGGCCGCGGTGTCGATCGTGCTGGTGGTGCTGTTCGGCGTGCCGCTCGCCGCCGACCGGCTGACGCCGCTGGTGCCGGATTCTTTCGAACGCCGCCTCGGCGATGTCGCGGAGGCGCAGGTCAAGGTGCTGTTCGACGGCAAGCCGTGCAGCGACGCGGCGGGACAAGCGGCATTCGAGAAGCTCGTCGGCAAATTGCGGGAGACCGCAGGCCTCGACAATTCGGTGCAGTCGGGCGTGCTGGCGACGCCGGTGCCGAACGCCTTCGCGCTGCCGGGCGGCAAGGTCTTTCTGTCCAAGGGGCTGCTGGAGAAGGCCGAGAACCCGGACGAGATCGCCGGCGTTTTGGCGCATGAGCTCGGCCATCTCCGCCATCGCGACAGCATGCGCGAGCTGATCCACAATGGCGGCACCTCGTTCCTGATCGGGCTATTGTTCGGCGACATCACCGGCTCCGGCGCGCTGATCTTCGCCTCGCGCTCGCTGGTGACGTCATCCTATTCGCGCGACGCCGAAACCAATGCCGACAGCTTCGCGATCGAGACCATGCACCGGCTCGGCCGTCCGGCGAAGCCGATGGGCGAATTGATGTTCCGCGTCACCGGCAAGGAAGGTGGCAAGGGGATTTCGATCGTCTCCAGCCATCCGCTGACCGAGGACCGTCTCGCGCGCATGAGCAAGGCGGACGCCGGCAGTCCGGCGAAAGGCCAGCCGCTGTTGTCGCTTGCCGAATGGCAGGCGCTCAAGGGCATCTGCGGACCGGGCAAGGTGTGAAGGGTTTCTTGTCGTTTGCTGGAGCACTCTCATGCAGCATGACGGCAACTACTGGTTTCCCGCCAAGCGATACGGCTGGGGCTGGGGGCCTCCGAACTGCTGGCAAGGTTGGGCAATTGTCGTGGGCTTTGTCGCTTTGCTTGCGGTCGGGGCCGCAACGATACAGCGGCACTCTCACGTCGGCTTCGTTGCCTATGTCGTTGTGCTGAGCGTCCTCCTCACCGGCGTGTGCTGGTGGAAGGGCGAGCCGCCGCGATGGCGATGGGGCGGCGACTAGCCAATTTCGCGCGCCTACTTCACCAGCCGGAACTTGCCGCCCTCGACCTTGATCAGGAACGCCGACCGCTCGTCATAGCCATTGTGGTCGGTCGGGCTCATGGTCGAGAGGCCGTTGTTCAGATAGACGTCCTTGCCGCGCTCCAGCTCGTCGCGCAGCGCGGCGCGGAATTCCGGTGTGCCCGGTTTCGCCGATTTCAGCGCGTTCGCCGCCGCCCGCTTGAACAGCGTGACGGCGTCCCACAGATGCGCGCCAAAAATGTTCGGCTTCTGCCCGTTGGCCTTCTCGTAGGACGACACGAATTCGTCGCGCGCCTGGCGGAACGGATCGTTCGCCGGCAGATCGTCGGCGATGGTGAAGGCCTCGCCGGTGAAGATCGCGCCATCGACATTGGCGCCGCCGAGCTTGATGAATTCCTCCGACGCCACGCCGTGGGTCTGGAATATCTTGCCGGCATAGCCGCGGCTGCGCAGCGCCTCCTGCGGCAGCACGGCGGGCGTGCCGGCGGATGCGATGAACACCGCCTCCGGATTGGTCGCGATCACCTTCAGCGCCTGGCCCATCGCGCTGGTGTCGGCGCGCGCATAGACCTCATGGGTCGTGACGGTGAGGCCGAGCGTCGGCGCCAGCCGCGACACCTCCTTGTAATAGCCTTCGCCATAGCCGTCGGAGACGCCGATATAGCCGAGCGTCTTGATGCCGGACTTCGCGATGTATTTCAGGATCGCCGCCGCCATCAGATCGTCGTTGGGCACCACCTTGAACGCCCAGCGGCGGCGGTCGTCCATCGGCTGCACGATCGCGGTCGCCGCGGCGAGCGAGATGATCGGCGTCTTGGATTCCACGGCGACGTCGAGCATCGGCATGGTCACCGGCGTCAGCGAGGAGCCGATCAGGATGTCGACGCCGTCCTGGATGACGAGACGCCGCGCATTCTGCGTGCCCTTGGTCGGATCGGACTCGTCGTCGAGCGCGATATAGGTCACCTTCTCGCCGCCGATCTCCTTCGGCAGCGCGGCGATGGTGCGCATCTGCGGCTGGCCGAGCGCCGAGCCCGGTCCTGACGCGGACACCACGACGCCGACCTTGATGTCCGCATGTGCGTCCGGCGCCATCAGGATCGCGCCCGCGAGTACCCAGAGTCCAGCCATGGCCAGCTTCATTGCAAATCCTCCCAGCAAGTTCTTCTTATGCGCGGCCGATGATAGCCGACCGCCGTCCGGTTCCGCATCATACTGATTCCGCCCGATACGTCTGTCCCCCTGATTGGGGACATCCGGGCACGGTATCAACGGAGCGGGCGGCAGGCGTCGGGGTCACCGATCTCCTCGTGAACTTCGCGTTTACCATTCACTTAAAGGCCGCGCGAACCAGTTTCCCTAATCGGGCGGCAACGACCTGCTGCTATTGAAGGAGAGGAAAAGGGAGTACGAGCGATGTCCAGCATTGTTCGGATCCTCGTCTTGATCGCATCTGCGTATGCGGGATCCGTGTTGACCGAAATGCAGTTTGACGGCGCGGTCGCCGCAAGCGGTCCACGTCTATGATTCAGCACCATCCGATCGCGCCCGAGCACGCGCGCGCCATCTGCGAAGAGATCGGCTGGAGACTGCGCCATGCGCTTCGCGGCGACTACGCCGATTTGCCGCCAAGGCTGCGCGAGCTCGTGGACCAGCTCGCCCAGCAGGAGTGCGACGCGCCGTCGCTGGTGCCCACGATGGACGACATGACGAGACCGCTGGTTGCTGCCGCCTAGGCTTATAACCTGCGGACGGTGCTTGCGACGTCGGCACAAGGCGCGCGGATAAGGTACCGCTTCGCGCGCCTCGCGCCGAATCCGCATCAGCTCACGATGGAGAAATTTGCCGCCGTGACCGTGTTCGCCGTAGCGCCATTCAGCCATACCGCGGTGTCGGCGTCGACCTGAACCACGAAATAGGCCCCGTTCTGATACGAGTGCGACAGCACGTCGGCAAAGGACGTGAAACCGGAGCCGTTCAATTGCACGACGTCCAGGCTCGGCGTCCAGTCCTGCACGACCTGCACTCCGGGCACGTCGTTGACAACGAAGGTGTCGTTGCCCAATCCGGTGCCCGGCCCGCCGCCATCGCCGCCAAAATAATAGTTCACGCCGGTGCCGCCATCGAAGTAGTCGTTGCCGGCGCCGCCGATTAGGACATCGACACCATCGCCGCCAAACATCACGTCGTTGCCGGCGCCGCCGTACAGATAGTCGTTGCCGCCATAGCCGTATTCGACGTCATCTCCGGCGTCGCCGATCATGATGTCGTTGACGAATGATCCGACGAACACATCGTTGCCGTCACCGCCATATGCCGTTCCGCCACCGGACGACATGTATAGGTAATCATTGCCGCCGCCGCCCTCCAGCAAATCCACCCCTGCGTCACCGACGAGCGTGTCCGCGGCTGCGCCGCCGAGGATGGTGTCGTTACCGGCCCCTCCGTACATGTAGTCGCCATACAGCCCATATGGCCCGCTGACGAACAGAAGATCCGCGCCCTCTCCCCCGTAGAAGACGTCCTGGCCGCCGGCATAATTCACGGTTGTGACCAGCTCGAGTGTGTCGTTGCCGTCGCCCCCATAAAGGTACGAGCCCGCAGTCGTGTTTAGTCCGTCAATGGCCTGGACGTAATCGTTGCCTGCGCCACCATCTGCATAGGCAGACCCGTGCTCCGAGGGCGACGCCCCGATGTTTAGCAAGGTATCATTGCCGTCACCCCCGTAGGCCCTGGCGGTCGACGAGATTTGGTCATTGCCGTTCCCGCCATAGGCGGTGGCTGTTAACCCGGAAAGCGTGTCATTTCCCTCGCCGCCATAGATAACCGGATGGGAAATCGGTCCGTAGACCGCGGTCAGGCTGTCGTTGCCATCAAGCCCATAGTAGACGTCGTCGGAAGATGACGAATATGTATCGTCACTGTTGGTCCCAACGTAAGTGGTCATCAAAATTCTCCATTGCACCAAGGACGCGCTTGGGGGAACTCTTGAAGAGCAAGCCAACCGCTTCGAGTATCACTCCAGGTATTCCGCCGGCCAAAACCCAAATGGGCTAAGACTTTCGGGATTTCGTCAAGGCTGGTGACAGTCCTATGGCCAAATGATGCTGCGGCCCGCGTTCAGGCCGAAGCCAAATCGCTCACAGAAACATTGAGAAACAACATGGATCCGCCGCCTGAACTAGGACGACAGGAGGCCGGGAGTGCCGCTTGCTGCGTCACGTGTCGGCCTTGACCGCACCTACGAACCGCCTTGCAGCGATCGCTCCATGATGATGGTCCGCTCTTCACCGTGGTAGCTGTCGCGCACGGCCCTGTATCCGAGCTGCGCGTAGAAGGTCTCGGCGCTGATCGATGAGGGCACAGCCAGGCTGGGGATATTTCTCTCGCGTGCCGTGCGCTCGATCGCTTCCATCAGCAGCCTGCCGATGCCCCTCGCCTGAACGTCGGGGGATACGAACACCGTACGGACCACGTTTCCGTCGAGGCTTGCCGTTCCAACCACACGACCATCAATCACGGCAACAAAGACGGTGCGCTTGCCGATCAACTGCAGCACGGCGTCCGGACTGAAGCTGCGCTCGACCCGCTCGATGATCTCGCTTGCATAGTCCCTGGCATTGGTTTCGTGCAGTGCACGCAGGATGACCGCGCTGATGTCGCCGGCGTCGTCTTGGCGCGCCGGCCGGATCGTGCATTCCATCGGTCGCCTCCGCTCGCCCAACGGGCACATGATGATAGCAGGGACCCGCGTCCTCGTTCCAGCCGAGGCTCGACACACGATGCTGTCGACGAGCACTCACCAGGCCGACCAGCATTTGTTGCTGATTGTATCCTGGACGCAACCATGAGCGGCCAATTCAGGCGAGGTCCGTAGGTTCGGCTCAAACGACAGCGGCTAACAGGATTTCTGTCAGTTGAATGTGTGCTACCCTGCATCCCGGGATGGAATTGCCGTCCCGGCTTTTTGGGAGGACACGGCTATGAAACGCTCGTCGCTCTTCGTCACCAATTTCGCTGTCGCTATGTTGTCGATCGTGCCGCTAATATGCGCATCAAATGGCCCGGCGTGGTCGCAACCCACACCAGCCCCGGACAGCGCCATCAACCCACTGCCCAACATTTCGGTCGAGGCGCCGAGGCAGGTCGGCACGCAACACAGGCCGACGCAGCGCGCGGCGGCTCGCAGCACCTCATCTCCGCGTACAGCTTCGACCTCAGTGTTTTGCATCGGCGGTTGCATGACGAGCATGAAGTCAGGTGACCGCCCCTGGATCGGATGCTCCTGGTCTGCCGGCGCGTCCGCCTACACCGGGTGCCGAAACATCGGACCCGGCGGCATCCCCTTCAAGAGCTATACTCAGTGCACCGAAACCGGACTGAATAACGGTTGGAGAAGCGGTGAAGTCTCTGCGTATTGCACCAGCCTGGCTTTGAAGTGAGAAGACGCAAGGACAGCTTCACGGTGCACGCGGTGAGCTTGGCGTTCGCAGCGATAAATAGTGCGGGTTCCGAAGCCGACAAATCAATGCCAGCTCACAGGATAACACGCCCGTGAAGATCGCTTGGTTGATCATCGCGTTCTTCGGTTGGTGCGGCGTGATGTGGGTCAATGTGCGCGCGATCAAACAGGCCCGCGCCGCGGGTTACAGGCTTTGGAGCTTCGATCCAGGAGCCCGCCGCGCTGCATGGCGAGGCAAGAACCTTGTCCTCTTTTTTATTTGTATGGCCATCTCTGCCGCGTCAATTCTGGCAGGACTACTCTCGAAATGAGGCGGCATCTTTCGTCACGTCGCCATTTGATCAAAGCTGTCAGGCCGTCTCGGCTGTCCCGAGGCCGCAATCAAGACCATCCGAGTGCCCCTACACGTTCTTCGCGACCTTCCGCGTGCGCGTCGGTCCGGCGCCGGCGATCGGCGGCTTGATATTCCACACCGCGCGCACGCTGGCGAAGGCGTGGGCGATCACCGGCTCCTGGCGACGCGCGGCGAGGCAGGCAAAAGAGAGATCGCAGGTGAGCTTCACTTTGTCGACCACCACGAACTGATGCGGGCGTGCCATCCGCGGCGCCAGCACGCTGTCGCGCGCGAGGCTGAGGCAGAGGCCGGATTCGACGAAGTCGATCATCGCTTCTTCCTGATCGGTGTAGCCGATGCGCTTCGGCAACGGGCCGAGCGGGCGGAAGATGTCGTCGAGCAGCCGGACGGGTGCTCGGCGGCCGTTCCTGAATGATGAGTATCCTGATCGGCGAACAACCCGCCGTTGGGTCTATTTTGTATCGGACGCATAGAGGTGTTCGATGAACCCCTCGTGTACCAGCTCTTCGATGAACGATGCATCCGCAATGTCGCTTTCCTTGAGAGAAACGGCGGCAGGATATTTGCGTGCGAGCACGTCTCGCACATTCTGCAAGTTACCCAGCAGCGGCTTCGGCACCTTCTGAAACACGGGCACGTGGTACGCGTACAAGTCCTCGGCGGCCTTTCGATCCGCGACGTTCAGATATCGCTGGAGCAAAGGCACGACGAGGTCGGGCTGCGTCTTGAATAAATGAATCGTCTCGACAAAGCCGCGCATGACTCGCCCCACAAGCTCGCGATTGGATGCGATCAGCCTGCGCGTGCTCGCAAAAATCGAGGGCGTGCCGAACTCATAGATGGGAAATGCGTTCCAACCATAGCGCGATGCACCGACAAAGCGCAGATCGACAGGAAGCGCCCCCGCATCGATCTCGCCGGCCGCAAGCGCCGCGAAGATGCGATCGAACCTGACCAGGGGCAGGTAGGTTGCGGTTGCGCCGGCCTTTTCGATGGTGATGCGCGTCGCGAGACTGGTTTGGCCTGTCTCCGACAGCACGCCTACCCTTCGTCCGGCCAACTGGCCAAGCTCGGTGATTTCTTTCCGGGTCATCACGAACTGGTTGGGAAACTCCGACGTCGGGGTGGCCAGGATCACGATATCGTTGCCCTTGAGCACCTCGTCGGCAACCGGAAGCACGCCGGTGTGCGCGAATTCGAAGTCGCCGCGGATCACGCCGGCGGCTGCCTGCGGGCCGCCGACGGCAATCGCTGGTACGCTGAGATCGATGCTATACTTCCTGAAGATGCCAGCTTCGGCTCCAAGCCATGCCGTGCTTTGCCACATCGCGAGCAGGCCGGTCGCAACGCGGACCTGTTGCGATGTCTCTGCCTCAACCGGGTGGACAGGGATCGCCGACGCAGCAGTTACACTTGCCACGAACTGCATGAAATCGCGTCGGTCAAGCGTCATTGAGCTCCCCCAATGCGGGGTCTATGCAACAGCTTGGTATCCGCAGCGGAACATCTGTCCGCGCCCCACTTACACGTTCTTCGCGACCTTCCGCGTGCGCGTCGGTCCGGCGCCGGCGATCGGCGGCTTGATATTCCACACCGCGCGCACGCTGGCGAAGGCGTGGGCGATCACCGGCTCCTGGCGACGCGCGGCGAGGCAGGCAAAAGAGAGATCGCAGGTGAGCTTCACTTTGTCGACCACCACGAACTGATGCGGGCGTGCCATCCGCGGCGCCAGCACGCTGTCGCGCGCGAGGCTGAGGCAGAGGCCGGATTCGACGAAGTCGATCATCGCTTCTTCCTGATCGGTGTAGCCGATGCGCTTCGGCAACGGGCCGAGCGGGCGGAAGATGTCGTCGAGCAGCCGGCGGTGGCCGGAATGCGGCGGTGTCGCGAGCCAGGGCAGCTCGGCGAGCTCGGCCCAGCCCTTGCCCATCACCCGCTCGCGCCAGGCGATCGGCGCGATCACCCGGTAGTCGTAGCTGAGCAGCGGGGCCAGCTGGTAGCGGCCGTCGGCGATGGTCCGTTCAGTGAAGCTGTGAAGGGCGAGCTGCTCCGGCGGCGTGGCGTCGACATAGTAGCCAACGTCGAGCTCGCCGCGGCCGACCTGCGCCAGCACGTCGTCGCTGACGCCATGGCGCAGAAATACTTCGGTGCGTTGCGAGGACATCGCAAGGCTGCGCACGAACGGTCCGAGCCGGGTGAATTCGGGGTCGAGGATGGTGCCGACGCGCAAGGTGCCGCGCTGCGCCTCGTTCAGCGAGTCCGCCGTCGCCTTGAAGTCGGATGCCGCCGCCACCGCCCGGTGCGCCAGCGGCAGCAGCGCGGCGCCGGCCTCGGTCAGCGTAAAACCGCCCGGTGTGCGGTTGAACAGCTGCAACCCGGTGCTTTCCTCCAGCGCCTTCAGTTGCAGGCTGACCGCGGGTTGGGTCAGTTTCAGCATTGATGCTGCGCGCGACACGGTGCCCTCACGGGCAACCGTGATGAAGCAACGCAAGGCCTGGGTACGGGGGAGGTCGGACATTGAGTGGGCTTATAGCACACTTTTTTCGGCGCGCATCGACCGGCATCGTGCACTATTATATTATCAGAATACAACCAAGACGAGAAATCAGGCCGGCCGCCACGCGATCATGCCTTCGGTCCGCGCGCGCACCTCCGGAGAGGCGAGGCAGGTCGCGACCGCTTCATAGCCCACCGCGCCGGGCACCGGCGTGACGCAGACCGGCACGCTGTGATTGGCGGGGCACAGGATGATCGCTTCATCGTCGCCGACCGCGTCGAGATCCAGGATCGCGCTGGAGCGCGTCAGGAAGAACAGCGGCCGCGCGTCCGGTCCGCGACGACGCAGCTGCGCGATCACCGCTTCCTGGCTTGCCGCATCGAGCCCGTGCTCGATCATGTCGATCACCAGGATCGCGTCGCCGTCGGCCTCGAGCTCTGCGAGCAGCGTGGTCAATGCCGGCGTCTGCACGGCGCCGTCAGCGAGATGAGCGGCAAGGCTTGCATCGACCCTGGCCTTGTTGGCGGGATCGACATCGAGACGCGCGCGAACCGCCGCGCCGCCATCGGCTGCGCGGTCCATGCCGACGAAGCTGGCGTTGGGCAGCGCTTCCGCAAGCCGCTGCGCGAGCCGCGTCTTGCCGCTGCCGAGCGGGCCGACGATGTAGTTCAGCGGCTTGACGTCGCGCAGCTCGAAGCGCTCGCCGCCCCAGGGCCACGGCAGATCGAACGCGACGGCGATCGCCGGTCGCGCCCCGACTGCGCCGATCATTTCGCGCGCCGCAGGCATCTTGCCACGGCCGAGGTCGGCACGCAGCGCCCGTACCCTGGCGATGCTGTCGCCGCATTGCCGGACACGCGCTTCGAGCGTGGCTTCGTGCGTAGCCAGCACGCGGTCGAGCACGGCGGCATCGCCGCTCAGGACCCGCGCCAGTTCACCGATGCCAAGGCCGAGCGCACGCAGCGCGACGATCTCGGCGCCGCGCGCCATCTCGGCCGGACCATAGGCGCGCCATCCCGCCGGCGTGCGGGAAGGCGCGATCAGGCCGCGCTCCTCATACAGGCGCAGCGCCTTGGCCGAGATGCCGAGCTGCCTCGCAGCTTCGGACGGACTGAGAAAACGGGCGGCAGCATTCATCGAATCACCTCGCATGGTCTGACCGCGTCTCTTATGGAGGCGGCCGCAGGGGCAAGGTCAAGCGGTGAGGGTGGTGATCCTCATGCGGATGACCAGTGAGGAGAGCACCTCGGACGCGACGCGCCGCGAGAATGCAAGCGCATATCCCGTCATCCCCGCGCAAAGGCTTCGCCTTTGTCGCTGGAGGTGCGAGCCTTGCGGCGCAATTGCGCGCTGGGCGAGCCTCGAAAGATGAAGGATGCACGGCCCCGCTGGTGGCCGTCGACCCTTCGAGACGCGCGCGATGCGCGCTCCTCAGGGGTGACGGGGGTAGCTGGCGCGTATTGCGCCAGAACGTTCTCAAGTCGTCCCTGCGAAAGCAGGGACCCATAACCACGAATGGCTATCGGTGAGCGGTGTTGGAACGACGGGTCTCTTCAACGACAACGGCCGCGGAGTATGGGTCCCTGCTTTCGCAGGGACGACAGCGGTGTGTGCGGAGGAATCGCGCTCAACTTCATCACTCCAGATGGTTCACCTTCGCCACCCAGGCGCGGACGTCGCTAAGCACGTCGGGCAGCACGGCCTTGACCTCCTGCACGGTCATGCCCGGCTTGATGCGGGGGTCGTAGAGCAGGTTGAGCAGATATTGGTCGTAGACGTCGAAATAGCCCATCGAGACGCTGTCGTTGAACATGGTCCACGGCACCGTCGCGGTATCGTTGATCGGGCCGAGCGACTGCAGCAGCTCCTCATAGGCGCAGTCGAGGAAGACGAAATCGCCGTTGTCGACGGTCAGGATCACGTCGGAATGCTCGATCTCGTAGTTCTCGTTCTTGCGGAAGCCGGACAGGCATTGCGGATCGAGCGAGGAGCGGATTTCCTTGGCGCGGTCCTGGCCGTAGAAGGTCGCGATGGTGCGGTAGAGCTCGCGGTCGCGCACCAGCTTGACCACGACATTGGCGGCGTCGCTGCTCTCGGTCATCGCGATGTCGAGATGCTGCACCTTGGCTCGGATGTCGGCCACGACCTTGGCGAGCTGGGCCTTGCGGTCGGCGCGGCTGCCGTCGGCGAACACGCGCACCGGGCTGTCGTATTTGCGGATGCGATCGACCCGTCCGGCGAGATGATATTCCGCGCCGAACGCGGTCTTCAGAAAACCTTCGACAATCTCGGCGTCGGAGAAGAGCTTTTTCTCGTTGCGCTGACGCACGACAACGGCCGGCACCTCGGCGCCGGCCGCGGGCACGGTGGCGTCAGTGAGGCAAGCGGCGAGCGCTGCGGCGAGAAGGAGCAGGATCGAAGGGCGGTGCTGGGGCATTCTGACGACGCTGCCGCAATGCTTGCGGCAGCGCAAGACGGGATCAAGGCGGCGGGATCAGCGATCCTGCCGGACGGCGGCGCCTGGTTCCGGTGAAACCGACGCGATCAGTTCTTCACCACGACGGTGGTGCCGACCGAGACCCGACCATAGAGGTCGGTGACGTCGTCATTGGTCATGCGGAAGCAGCCCGACGAGACCGCCTGGCCGATCGTCTCCGGCTCGTTCGAGCCGTGGATGCGGTAGAGCGTCGAACCGAGATACATCGCGCGCGCGCCGAGCGGATTCTCGATGCCGCCGTTCATGTGGCGCGGCAGATCGGGGCGGCGGCGCAGCATCTGCGACGGCGGCGTCCACGACGGCCATTCCTTCTTCGCCGAGATGCGGTGGACGCCGCCCCAGCGGAAGCCGTCGCGGCCGACGCCGATGCCGTAGCGCAGCGCCTGGCCGTTCGCCAGCACCAGATAGAGCCGGCGCTCGGCGGTATTTACGACGATGGTGCCCGGCGCGTAGTTGGTCGGGTAGTTGACGGTGGTGCGCGGGATCGGGCTTGCGCCGCCGCCGAAGAAGCTCGGTGGCTCGGACTGGTAGCCGCGGGAATCGAAGAACTGGGCCTGGGCCTGGCCGGCACCTGCCAGGATCGTGAGCGCGGCAAACATCAAGGCAATCGGGCGCATCGTCATCGTCCTCGCGAACAATCAAATATGCAGCCAGAGAGGCCACAATCGTCGGCGTTTCGCAAGCGACGAAGCCGTGACACCAGCCATTTTCCGACAACACGGTTTAAAAAGGCAACAGATCGGAAGCGATACCTGCATTGTCCGGCCAAGCCTTTGACGAAGCGGATGAAGAATGGTTGATCTGGATCAACCTCAAGAAACATCTCTGGCGGGAGCGGGATCATGAACGGTGCGGAAAGTCTGGTGCGGACATTGGTCGCAGGCGGTGTGGACGTCTGCTTCACCAATCCGGGCACTTCGGAGATGCATTTCGTCGCGGCGCTGGACAAGGTGCCGGGCATGCGCTGCGTGCTCGGTCTGTTTGAAGGCGTGGTGACCGGTGCAGCCGACGGTTATTTCCGCATGAAGGGAACGCCGGCCTCGACACTGCTGCATCTCGGGCCCGGCCTCGCCAACGGCCTTGCCAATCTGCACAACGCCAAGAAGGCCCATTCCGGGATCGTCAACATCGTCGGCCAACACGCCACCTACCACATCGGCTACAACGCGCCGCTGACCTCTGACATCGAGGGTCTGGCGCGGCCGATGTCATCCTGGGTGCGCACCTCGCCGGATGCCAAGTCGGTCGCCGCCGATGGTGCGGCTGCGATCGCCGCGGCCAGGAGCGCGCCGCCGCAGATCGCAACCCTGATCCTGCCGGCCGACACCGCCTGGAACGAGGCCGACGGCATCGCCGAAACGCCTGTCGACACCCAGCGTCCGAGCTACTCGCCGCAGGCGGTCGAGCGTGCCGCGAAGATCCTGCACGGCGATGCCGCGCACACGCTGCTGCTGGTCACCGGCAGCGCGCTGACCGAACAGGGGCTGGCGCTCACCGAGCGCATCGCCGGCAAGACCGGCTGCACCGTGATGGGCCAGACCTATCATCCGCGCATGGCGCGCGGCCGCGGCCGGTTCTCGATCAACCGTATCCCCTATGTGATCGAGCAGGCGCTGCCGATCCTGAAGAATTTCCGTCACATCGTGCTGGTCGAGGCCAACGATCCCGTCGCGTTCTTCGCCTATCCGAACAAGCCGAGCATGTTGAAAGCGGAAGGCTGCGAGGTGCATCGCATGACCGCCTGGGGCGAGAATTCGGTCGCAGCGCTCGAGGCGCTCGCGGGCGCGCTGCATGCCGCGGCGCACGACGTCAAGCCGCAGCAGCACCAGGAACTGGCCAAGCCGACCGGCGCGCTCAATCACGCCTCGATCGCGCAGGCGATTGCGTGCGCGATCCCCGAGAACGCCATCATGGTCGATGAATCCGTCACCACCGGCCGCGGCTTCTTCCCGCCGACGGCGGCCTCAGCGCCGCATGACTGGCTGCAGAACATGGGCGGCTCGATCGGCTTCTCCACCCCGGTCGCAACCGGCGCCGCGGTCGCCTGTCCGGACCGCAAGGTGATCTGCATGGTCGGCGACGGCTCGGCGATGTACACGATCCAGTCGCTGTGGACGCAGGCGCGCGAAGGGCTCAACGTCGTGACCATCGTGTTCGCCAACCGCATCTACCAGATCCTGCGCGGCGAGTTCGACGGCGTCGGCGCCGGCGAGCCGGGCAAGCGGGCGCAGGACATGCTGAAGATCGATCGCCCGACGCTCGACTTCGTCGCGCTCGCCAGGGGCATGGGCGTGCCGGGCAGGGCGGTGACGACGGCCGACGAGTTCAACAAGGCGCTGGCGGAAGCCGTTGCCGAGCCGGGACCGCGGCTGATCGAAGTGCAGATGTAGACACACCGCTTTAGAAGGCCGCGGCGGCGGCCCGCGATGAAGCTCATCGCGCATTAGTCCAGTCGGAGGCGCCAATGCAGACCGAGCTGAACAAGGTGATCGCCGCCGTCGAGGAGTTTTATGCGCAGGAGACGTTCCTGCTGGAGCGCGACCTCGGCGAGCGAACGCTTACTCACCGGCTGGCCGTCTATGTCGAGCGGCAGTTTTCCGGCTGGCAGGTCGATTGCAACTACGACCGGCTCGGCGAGCGCACCCTGCGGCTGCCGCGCGGCTCGACGATCTCGACCGATGACCATCTCGGCAAGTCGATCTATCCCGATATCGTCGTGCATCAGCGCGACATCCCGAACAATCTGCTGGCCATCGAGCTGCGCAAGGACGGCAATCACCAGCCCGTCGAGCACGATCAGCGCAAGCTGCAGGCGCTGACCGATCCGAATGTCTGGTTCGCCTACGCGGTCGGCGTGCTGCTGATCGTGGGAAAGGACGGGGTGAGCCTGTCCGAGGTCTATGCCGGCGGCGTCATCGACAGCACCGCATCACGCTGGTTTGCCGAGCGGCTGGATGCGGGCGGGCTTGCGGGCAAGCATGACAATAGCGCTCAGCACTAAGTCCATGGATGAATCTTCTCTCCGCATTGCCGTGATAGCCCGTTTGGATCATGCGCCACCTTCGCATGCGCGGCAGAACAGAAGGCGCGGGAGGTGGAGCAATTACTGAGGCTGGTGGTCAATTTCAGAACGATCCGATGGCGGTGCGGATTACCGGCTTCGCAACTCTTTCGCTCCCCCTCCCGCACTTGACTTCACGGGCTCAGCTCTCGCTCCCCAAACCGGCGGCGCAGCCGATTGCGACGTGACGGGTCGAGACAGCCCGCGAACCGAGACAGAAAAGGCCGCCCTCGGGCGGCCTTTTCCGTGATCTTCGAGATCGCCAAGAGATCGCCAAGAGATCGCCAAGAGATCGCCAAGAGATCGCCAAGAGATCGCAAAGCGCGATTGTGGGCGATTGCTTCTGTCTATTGCTTGGCCGCGTCGTCGCCGGTCTTTTCCCCAGTCTTGGCGCTCGATTTCTTTGCGGCTTTCTTCGCCTTCTTCTTCGGCGCCATCTTGGACGCCTCGCCCTTGGCCGCGGTGTCGCCGCTTGCGGCGGGGGCCGGGCTCGTGCCCGCCTTGTCCTGCGCGAGTGCGGCGGACGAGACGAAGGCAAGCGCCGTGGCGGCGAGGATCAATGTTCGCATCGGATGGTTCTCCCAAGTTGGTTTCCAGCGCCCCTCAACGGGACAGAATGTCGCAGGTTCCGCGACCGCGATCAGCAGTCCGTGAGCAGCGCGTGAACGGCGCAACCATCGCGCAGGCGTCGGAACCGGGAACCTCGAGCCGCGTTATGTCGCTGGGCAGGAGTTCCGAGGAGACGCGCCATGCGCTGGCGATCGATGACGGAAACCACCGGCACCATGCTCGATACCGCCCCCGAGGACAGCTTCTACGCGGTGGGCTGGACGGTCAGCGGCGTGGCGACCCTGGCGACCATCGTTGCGGTCTGGATGTTCGGGATCTGACGGCGACGGTCCTTCCAGACCACCGGCTTGCCGGCACCGGCAAGCAGCATTGGCATGCATCGGCGACTTACTTCCGCAAGATCACCAGCGCTTCCCGATAGAGCTGCGAGAAGCAGACCAGCAGCGCGCTCGACAGCAGGAACATCGCGAGGCTGTCATAGTCTTCAGGGGTGGGCCAGCCGAAGTCGAAATAGGGCGGCATGAACGCCCACCAGACGATCGGAACCGTGATGATGGTGGCAAAGGCGCCGGCCGGCGCGCCGCCCATCAGGCCGGCGATCAGGATCGCCGGCACAAAACCCGCGAAATAGAGCTGCATGCCGAAGCTCGTGAACATCTCCTGAGTCGCGGTGGCGAGCACCACGGCCAGCAGGGCGACCACGAACGTCGACAACGACCACGGCCGCAGCTTCAGAATGTAGTCATTGCCCTTGCGCATCGAGACGTCCCGGCCTCCGCGAGTTCCGGGAAGGTAGCCGAGGAGGCTCGCGAATAAAACACCGTAGGACTCCGTGGGGGGGGGCGGCGTTCTGTTCGATACCGTGAAAAGGAACCGGCCCGGTCAAGCCCCTGCCGCATTGTCGCGCTTATTGCGTTGCGGCAAGGTGATTGGGGACGACACAATGCTGGAGCTTCTGATTGTCGTTCTCGTCGCCGGGATCGGATTCGCATCGGGATATGGCGTCCGCGAGCTGATTTCGCGCCGCCGGCGCCGGTCGCCGTTACGCGTTCACGCGCCGAAGGCGCGAGCCGCCAATGACGACATCTCGATGCAAGGCCGGCAGCGGCCGACCGGCACGCAACAGGCCAATCACGCCACCCCGCCCGACGAACTCGACGGCGCCGTTCGCGACCTGCTCGGCGAACTCAGCCGGCGCACCGCCAAGCCGTCATCATCGGCACAGCACCGCCGCCGGCAATGAACGAAAGCGGTCGATCTGCTGGGAGGGGATGGTGGACGCACAAGGGATCGAACCTTGGACCTCTCCCGTGTGAAGGCCCTCCCTGTGCTCGATTTTTCTAGGCTTTTTTGCTTCGAAATGCCGTTCCCCGGTTATTCCCCGCATTCTATTCTTCGATTTCATCGCTGAAATGGACAATGACAGGCATCACAACGGTCTGTCGCGCACCCGGATTCTCAGGGGCGGCTCGAGTTGCAAATGTCCAACTGACCGTCTTGCAAGTTCGACGTGAGTGTTTTGCGTTCGCGTAGCGATATGTGAGCTCGTACCTCAAGTGGGCTGACAAATGGTGCTCCAGCCCGTCGGTCTGCACGACGGTGCGGACCGGAACGTCCTCCATCCTGACGAACAAGGTTTTCGAAGCATTGCCGTTGATAGGAAAGGATGCGTCCATTGGCTGGTCGAGATCCTTGCCGTTGATCGTCGCGAAAAGCTTGCCCTCAACCTCCATCAGCTTTGACATCGTGTTGAATAAATCGACGCCGAGCTCAACTGAGCAGGCCGGGTTGCGCGGGTAAACTGCCATCTTGGCAGTCGGCTTGCCTTCGACACGAAGGCTTCCGAGTTCCGGCCGGGATGAAAGCAGGTTGCGAATGCGGTCATCAGCATTCAGCGCAAGCCATAAGACGACAGCGATGATGCCGATCAGCACCGCTGCCGACGATACAATGAAAGATCGCTGTTCTGCCGAAAGGTGAGGAAGCCAGTAGCCGAGCTGCAGAGCTTTCTCGTTGAGGCCAAATGCGCCGGCAATGATGCGGACGGTGATCCAAGCCAAGAGGCCGACCACAACGCTGCTGATATATTTGCTCATGAACTATGCGCGCTCTCGTCCTCATCCGGTCCCGACATTATCCCCAGTTCTCACGCGCCAGCCTTGCCGCCCTCCTGTTGCAAACTGTGATAGGTCTGCCCGAACGACGGATTGTACTTTTGCGCTTCTGCAAGTGGGACGACCGGTATCCAGAAACACTGCTTGTGATGAGTACCGAAGACGTCTTTCACCGCGACCTTCACCCGCGTTCGATGCGACTTAGGAAACGGCATGAAGCCACCCCAGCTATCCCGCTGCTCGAAGTAAACCACCCCATTCACCGACTGGCCGGCTTGAAGATAGACATCGGTCGAACGGCCCGTCGTTGCGCTTCCTTGAAATAATGACGGATATATTTTGATGTGCTGACCGACGTCCGCCTGGAAATCGGTCATCGTGATGGCTGGCTGATCCAGCCAGTACCAAAAAAGACGATATCTCACCCACTCGAAGGTGAATCTTGGTCGAAGGTACCAGTGATATCCGAGGGACACGTTCTCAATGCTTGTCGCCGCCGTTCCGACGTTGCTAACTCGCAGATATAAGGAGAGTGCGGTGCGATGGACCGGGAAATCCCCGTGTTTTGCACCAGTTGTGAAAGAGCTGGCGCCGGTTGTTTGGACAGCGCCCCGCGGGATTTAAGTGGATTCCTGCCGGGTTATGCTGAACGCGGGGCCTTACGATTTTGTCGTTGCGTCGGGAGGGCGTAGCCCGACCAGAGCGACGACAAAATCGTCGGCGACGGTCATGCGGCCATCACCATAGCTTGCGTGCCGAAGTAAGCCTCGTCGGGCGTGCGCCCGTCAAGGCTCGAGTGAGGGCGTCCCTGATTGTAGAAGGCCAGATACTTGGCAATTGACGCTCGCGCCTCGGACACGCTGTCGTAGGCGCGGAGATAAACTTCTTCGTATTTGACCGTGCGCCAGAGCCGCTCGACAAACACGTTGTCGCGCCAGGCGCCCTTGCCGTCCATGCTGATGGCGATCTTCGCGTCCAGCAGCACATCGGTGAACTCGAGGCTGGTGAACTGGCTGCCCTGGTCCGTGTTGAAAATCTCGGGCCTGCCGTGCTTCGCCAACGCCTCCTGGACCGCTTCGACGCAGAAGGCCGCCTCCATTGTGATCGAGACGCGATGGGCCAGGACCCGTCGGCTGAACACATCGACGACCGCCGCGAGATAGACGAAGCCACGCCGCATCGGAATGTAGGTGATGTCCATTGCCCACGCCTGGTCGGGCCGCTCGATCTTCAATCCGCGCAACAGGTACGGGTAGATCTTGTGACCCGGTGCCGGCTTACTCGTGTTCGGGCGACGATAGACCGCCTCGATCCCCATGCGCTTCATCAGCGTCGCGATGTGGCGGCGACCGGCGTATACGCCCTCCCGCCGCAGCAACGATCGCTGCATACGCGCTCCCGCGAAGGGATAATCGAGATGCAGCTCATCGAGCCGACGCATCAAGGCAAGGTCCTCGGCCGAAACTGGCCGAGGTTCATAGTAGACCGTGCTGCGAGCCAGCTTCAGGACCTTCGCCTGGCGCACGATAGAAAGATCATGACCGCGGTCGATCATCGCTTTGCGCTCAGCAGGCCCGCCTTGGTGAGCGCGCCGGACAAAAAATCGTTTTCCAACGCCAGCTCGCCGATCTTGGCATGTAACGCCTTCAAATCGACCGGCGTCTCGGCCGACGCCTTGTCATGCCCAAACACGCCGGCGGCGCCTTCCAGGAGCTGGTTTTTCCAGATCGTGATCTGGTTCGGATGAACATCAAACAGTTGCGCCAGCTCCGCCAGCGTCTTGTCGCCTTTGACCGCAGCCAAAGCAACCTTCGCCTTGAATGCCGGAGAATGCATCCGGCGGCTCTTCTTCGTCATCTTCGCTCCTGATTCGCGGCAAGAATCCTCGCCGCTGTCAGGCAGAAAATCCACTCAAGCTACTGTCCGAATTTGCGGAGCCAGCTCTGAACGTGGTGCACAGGGTGGGGCCGGGAATAATCGCTAATTTGAGCTTCGGCTTTCTGCGAAGCGCTCCAAAAATTCCTGATGCCCACCCGAACAGGGCCGTTAACAAGAATATCGCGGCCGATACAACGCCTTGATTGTCGTTAAGCCATTTTTGAGCTTCGTTGTCGTTGAGCCAGCTCAGGATTGCGGCCACTAACGTCCCCCCATTTCATCGCTCCCCGCGGACCTTTCGCTTCGCAAAGACGGGGACCGGCAATAGGTCCGGCCGTCGAGCCTCGGCGCTCGCCATGGTGTGCTTATAGCGATCGGCCGAGTCCGGGTCCTTCGAGATGGCCTCTAAAGTTTCAACACTTAAAGGATGTCTCGGGGCAGAACAACAATCCGTAGATGCATGGTCTCGACTCTTATGTTCAGAAATCTACTCTTGCTCAACTCGCGGTCGGTCTCAGGTTGGGTCGTCCGGTGGCACGTCTCCCGGGATGATGCCATCCTGCCGGTGTTTTGCCCGACCGGTCAATCAAGTTCAGAAATGGCGTAACCCATTGATCCGGCTTGCGTCGGCTACTTTGCATGGGGTTGTTTTCGACATTTTTGATGAGGCGGTCCCGAAGGGCGCCAGAATGTCGTCAATCGTCCGTACCCGGCGGTTCAGGAAGGGGAATGGTGGACGCACAAGGGATCGAACCTTGGACCTCTCCCGTGTGAAGGGAACGCTCTCCCGCTGAGCTATGCGTCCGGGATGTGACGTGCCAAAGGCCGCTGGTCGGCGGCCGGTCGATAGAGGCGCTTCGTCAGAGCGTGCGATTTACGAAGTGCCGGGTAGGGGTGTCAAGCCAAGACCTTCAGGAGACCTCAAGGAATCAAGGCTTGCAGGACATCAAACCCTGCGGGGGTCAGGCGCCCTGCTGGCGGGCGCGGGAGGCGTGTGACTGCAGCGCCCGGATGCGTTCGGCCAGCGTCCCGCCGCCTTCGGGCATCGCGCTGCCAGGCGAGACGCCATTGGCGGCACCGTTGGCGGGCTTGGCGGTCGCCTTGGCCGGCACGGTCGGCTCGGCCGCCAGCATGGCCTCGATCGCCGAGTTCGGTCCCTCAAGCTGGATCGCGAGCTTGGCGACTTCGGCCGCGATGTCGTTGATGCGCTCGCGCAGCAGCGCGTTCTCCATCCGCTCGGTCGCCCAGGAGCTTTCGGCCTGCTGCTGGATCGCGTTGATGTCGCGTTGCAGCTTGCCGCGTTCGTCGCGGGCGATGCGCAGCTGCTCTTCGGCAGCGGCCTTCTCCTGGCGCAGCTTCTCGAGCGCGGACGATTTGCCGCCGCCTGCCGCCGCGATCTCCTCGCGCAGCTCCTGCACCGTCCGCTCGGCGGCGGCGTTGGCCTGCTTGAGCTGGCCGTTCTCGAACTCACGCTCGGCAAGCAGCTTGCCCTGGGTCGCGAGCCGCCCCTCGAGATCGGTGACGCGATTGCCGAGCATCTCGGCTTCCTTGACCTGGACGATCAGCTGGCGATCGAGATCGGTGACGCGCTGGCTCAGATTCTCGACCCGGCCGCGCGCATCGGTGAGATCGCGCGTCGCGGTTTCCGACTGGCTGCGCTCCTGGGCGAGGCGGGCCTCGGTCGCCGCGAACTCCCGGGCGGCATCGCCGACCCGGTTCTTCAACTCCTCGACCTGGGTCCGCACCGCGACCAGTTCGATCTGGCGGCTGTCGGCCGTCATGGAGCGGTCGTTGAGCGCGGCGTTGATCTTGCCGAGCTCGCTCTGCTTGTCGGTCAGCGCCTGCTCGGCATTGCGCAGCAGCTCGGTCTTGGCGGTGAACTCTTCCTCGGTGGCGCGAAGCTGCTCCTTCATCGCCTTCTCGCGCGCCTCCAGCGCGAAGATCGCGGCGTTCTTCTCGCCCAGCTCGATCTTCATGCGATTGATCGCGTCGGTCTTCTTGCCGATCTCGGCGAGCTGGCTTGTGGTCTTGCTCTTGAGCTGATCGACGCTCATCTCGAGCCGGCGGGCCGACATCGCGAACTCGGCGCGGAGCTGGTCCTTGTCGGCCTGGATCTCGGCCATCGACAGCGGGGTGGCAGCCTCCATGCGGCGCGTGGTCAGCCGCACCGCCCGGTTATGCACCAGGGGCACGATCATCAGGCCGCACAGCATCGAGATCAGGAAACCGATCGCCGCGTACATGATCGGCTCGATCATGAAGGGTCACTCCAAGAAAGAAGGAATTTGTTAATCACAATGCCACGGCAGGCCAGCCGAAGGCCAGCCCGTTTGCCGCGTTAACCTGAATCGCTAACTGTGCCGGAGCGCCGGCGTCATTACCCGATCAGGGCGGCGACCTAGAATGGGTTCCAGGTCGCGCGCGGGGTGTATTTGAGATAGCCGACGCTGGCGCCGAGCCGCAGGCCGATGCCCGAGCGAATCGGGACCAGCACGATGTTGTTGGCGGTCAGTGCCGTCATGCCGAAGCCGCCGACGATATAGGCCGAGCCGTCGATGCCGACGAAGCGCTGATAGATCGCCTGCGTCGAGGGCAGGTTGTAGACCAGCGTCATGGTCCGGGCGCCGTCGCCGCCCCAGTCGAAGCCGACCGAAGGACCTTGCCAGTAGACCCTGAGGTCGCCGGCGTTCTTGGTGTAGAGCGTGCCCTCGCCATAGCGCAGCCCGGCCACGAACGCGCCGGAGCCTTCCTCGCCGAGCACATAGCCGTTCGGCAGACCCCATTGGCTGACCGCGCGCTCGATGACCGAGGCCAGCCCGCGCGAGACATTGCCGAAGAACTTGTGTCCGGCTCCGACCAGCTCGCCGGGCCCGTAAGTATACGGGGTCGGGTCACGCTGCGGCGGCGGATATTGCGGTGGCGGCGCCTGCTGTGCCGATGCCCCCGCGCTCCAGCACATCAGCGCGGCGAACGCGACCGCGGCAAGGCGTGATGCGAAACTCATAAAGAACCCCTGCTATCGAATCCCGGGCGTTGCCCTTTAACCTGATGCCAACAGGCACGGCTCTAGGTTGCGTCCAGTGTCCCCTCGACTCGGATGTTATCGGTATCAACTATGACGGTACAACGGCAGGAAAGATATGGATCGTGCCGGGGGATGGCGTTTTTCGGCCTGTTGGCGGGCATTTTGGCGGCTATCTGGCCGCCGCTGCCTGTTGCGGCCACCACGACCGAGCGCGTGGTGACGAACCGCTACTCGGGATTGGCGATCGAGGGATTCGATCCCGTCGCCTATTTCACCGACGCTGCCGCCACCCAGGGGCGGCCCGAATTCGAGGCCGCCGCAAGCGGCGTGGTTTGGCGTTTCCGCAACGAGGGCAACCGCGCCTCGTTCGTGGCGCATCCCGAAATCTATGGACCGCAGTTCGGCGGCTATGATCCGACCGACCTGGTGCGGGGCGTCACCTGTGCAGGCAATCCGCGATTCTGGGCGGTGGTCGGGAACCGGCTTTACCTGTTCAACCGGGAACGCAGCCGCGATGCCTTCGCTGCCGATCCCGCGCACTTCCTGAATGAAGCCACGGCGCGCTGGCCGGAGCTGGCAGAAAATCTCGCGCAGTGATCACGTCGCTGCGGCCGGGTCGCCCCAGGCAATGAACTCCGGCACCAGAAAGTCCTCGCGGCCGAGCCCGAAATGCAGTGGGCCTCCGCTCGCATCGGTTACCTTCCCGCCGGCGGCAACGACGACCGCGTGACCGGCCGCCACGTCCCATTCGGATGTGGGCGACAGGCGGGGATAGATGTCGACCTGACCTTCGGCGACACGGCCGAACTTGACGGCCGAGCCCAGCACGGCGCGGACCGCGCCGCCGCGTTCGTCGATGAAGGCTTCGGTGCGCGCATCGCCATGTGAGCGGCTGACCGCAACCGTCCAGGGCGCGCCGCGCGGCGGGCAGAGACGGGTCTTGATCGGCACGGCTTGCGCAACCGCGCCGTTCTGCAGCGTCAATCGCTCGGCGCCCTTGCCGACGATGCCGCGCCAGATCAAGCCGAGCGCGGGCGCACCGACGATGCCGAGCAGCGGCACGCCGTGCGTGACCAGCGCCACATTGACGGTGAATTCATTGCGGCCGGCGACGAACTCCTTTGTGCCGTCGAGCGGATCGATCAGGAAGAAACTGTCCTTGTAGGGTGGCGTCGCCAGATGGACACGCTCCTCCGACAGCAGCGACACGTGCGGCGCCAGCCGCGTCAGCCCTTCGACGATGATATGGTCGGCGGCGAGATCGGCCTCGGTCACCGGCGAGCCGTCACTCTTGCCGGTGACATTCATCGCGGAACGGTTGACCGCAAGAATCGCTTCGCCGGCCCGGATCGCCAGTTCGGTCAGCGATTCGAGCAGCGTGGCGGCGGCCTCGCAGCCGATCACGGGCGGCTGTGCCTTATTCATGGGCGGGTCTCATATCCTGTTCGTCTTCCCCAGAGATCGTGATGCGATGACTCGGTCTCGCATCATGATCTCATCTCCTTGTTTGAGCGTGATCTTTTCGGAAAACCCGCTTCCACTGTGCGTGAACGCGGCGGTTCCGGTCCGGATCATGCTTTATCAGTCCCGCCGCAAGCTGGCAGCATCCGTCTGCGCGGTGTATCAAGCCGACAGGCATGCGTGATTCGCACTCCTCCCGCGGCGTGCGGTTTTCCAGGAAACAATCAATGTCTGGCACTTCGTCTCCCGGTCCCGCTCCCGATGCGCTCGAACTCGCGGCGCTGTTGTGCTCGCGGGTCTGTCACGATCTCATCAGTCCGGTCGGCGCGATCGTCAATGGGCTTGAGGTCCTTGACGACAATCCCAAGCCCGAAGACCGCGACTTCGCGCTCGATCTCATTCGCAAGAGCGCCAAGACCGCGTCGGCCCGGTTGCAGTTCTGCCGGCTGGCGTTCGGCGCCGCCGGTTCCTCCGGCGCGCAGATCGACCTCGGCGACGCCCAGAACATGGCTAAGGGGCATATCGAGGACGGCAAGGTGACGCTGACCTGGAATTTGCCGCGGCTGCTGTTGCCGAAGAACCGGGTCAAGCTGCTGCTGAACATGCTGGTCATCGCGCAGCAGACGATACCGCGCGGCGGCACGCTGATCATCGATCCGGTCGGCGACGGCGAGACCATGAGCTTCCGCATCACAGCCGCAGGCCTCAATGCGCGGGTGCCGCAGAACATCGTCGATCTCTTGAATGCGACGTCGTCAAATACGGTCGATGCGCATGCGGTGCAGCCGCATTACACCCGCCTGCTCGCGGACGCCTGCGGGCTGAAGGTGACGCTCGCGCTCGATGGCGATAAGGTCATTATCGCAGCGTCCTGAACGCGGCCGCGGCGACATCATTAATCAAAGGTTACGACCGGCCGCGCGATTCGATCGCGCGGCCTTATCTCTTTGTTGATCCCGTTCTTTTCCATTTACTCAACCAAACTTAAACGCTTTGCGGACAAGCTGGCCCGGTTCCGTCAGGCGCGTCGATGTCGCGCGCCGCCGCGTTTTCGAAGGTTGGTTTCATGGACGATCTGTTGCGCGAGTTCCTGACGGAGAGCAGCGAGAGCCTGGATACGGTCGACAACCAGCTGGTGCAGTTCGAGCAGGATCCGAACAACGCGAAGATCCTGGATAACATTTTCCGCCTGGTGCACACCATCAAGGGCACCTGCGGCTTCCTCGGGCTGCCGCGGCTGGAAGCGCTGGCGCATGCCGGCGAGACCCTGATGGGCAAATTCCGCGACGGCATGCCGGTGAAGGCGGAAGCCGTGACGCTGATCCTGTCCTCGATCGACCGCATCAAGGAGATCCTTGCAGGGCTCGAGGCCACCGAGGCCGAGCCTGAAGGCAACGACCGCGGTCTGATTGATCAGCTGGAAGCGATGGTCGAGCGCGGCATGGCCGCAATGGCCGCTGGTGAGACGGCCGAAGAAGACGTGCCTGTCGTCGAAGCGCCGTCCGTGCAGGCTGACATGACCCAAGCGATGACTGAAGGCACGCTGGTGGTGCAGACGCTGGAGCGTCCGCTGCGTCCGGGCGAGGTCTCGCTCGACGAGCTCGAGCGCGCCTTCCGCGAGACCGCGACCGAAGTCGCCGCACCCACTGCCGTTGCCAAGCCTGCGGCCGTGGCTCCCGCTGCCGAAGCTGCCGAGCCCGCGAAGAAGCCGGCCCGCAAGGCCGCCGGTGAGGATGTCCAGGAAGGCGACAAGATCGCCAACCAGTCGATCCGGGTCAATGTCGACACCCTCGAACACCTCATGACCATGGTCTCCGAGCTGGTGCTGACCCGCAACCAGCTGCTCGAGATCTCAAGGCGCAACGAGGACACCGAGTTCAAGGTGCCGCTGCAGCGGCTCTCCAACGTCACCGCCGAGCTGCAGGAGGGCGTCATGAAGACGCGCATGCAGCCGATCGGCAATGCCTGGCAGAAGCTGCCCCGCATCGTCCGCGACCTCTCCGGCGAACTCGCCAAGCAGATCGAACTGGAAATGCACGGCGCCGACACCGAGCTCGACCGCCAGGTGCTCGACCTGATCAAGGATCCCCTGACGCACATGGTGCGCAACTCCGCCGACCATGGCCTGGAGACCACCGCCGAGCGGGTCGCGGCCGGCAAGCCCGAGCAGGGCACCATTCGCCTCTCCGCCTATCACGAGGGCGGCCACATCATCATCTGCATCGCCGACAATGGCCGCGGGCTCAACACCGAGCGGATCAAGGCCAAGGCGCTCCAGAACGGCCTCGTCACCGAGGCTGAGCTGGAGAAGATGACCGAAGCCCAGACCCACAAGTTCATCTTCGCGCCGGGCTTCTCGACCGCAGCGCAGGTGACCTCGGTATCCGGCCGCGGCGTCGGCATGGACGTGGTGCGCACCAACATCGACCAGATCGGCGGCACCATCGACATCAAGAGCGTGGCCGGCGAGGGCGCCTCCGTCACCATCAAGATCCCGCTGACCCTGGCGATCGTCTCCGCCTTGATCGTTGAAGCCGGCGGCGACCGTTTTGCCATTCCGCAGCTCTCGGTCGTTGAGCTGGTACGGGCCCGCGCCAACTCCGAGCACCGCATCGAGCGGATCAAGGACACCGCGGTCCTGCGGCTGCGCAACAAGCTGCTGCCGTTGATCCATCTCAAGAAGCTGCTCAAGATCGACGACGGCGCGACCACCACCGACGCCGAGAACGGCTTCATCGTGGTCACGCAAGTCGGCAGCCAGACCTTTGGCATCGTGGTCGACGGCGTGTTCCACACCGAGGAGATCGTGGTCAAGCCGATGTCCACCAAGCTGCGTCACATCGACATGTTCTCCGGCAACACCATTCTGGGCGATGGCGCCGTGATCATGATCATCGATCCCAACGGCATCGCCAAGGCGCTCGGCGCCTCCGGCTCCTCGGCCCATGACATGGCCGAGGACAATGCGAATGCCCACGCCTCGAGCGGCGAGCAGCTGACCTCGCTGCTGGTGTTCCGCGCCGGATCGAACCAGCCCAAGGCGGTGCCGCTCGGCCTCGTCACCCGGCTGGAAGAGATCGCAACCGACAAGATCGAGCTCAGTAACGGCCGCTACATGGTGCAGTACCGCGAGCAGCTGATGCCGCTGGTGCAGATGGCCGGTGTCGAGGTGCAGACACAAGGCGCGCAGCCGATCCTGGTGTTCGCCGACGACGGCCGCTCGATGGGGCTCGTGGTCGACGAGATCATCGACATCGTCGAGGAGCGGCTCAACATCGAGGTCGCAGGCTCGCAGGACGGCATTCTGGGCTCGGCCGTGATCAAGGGCCAGGCCACCGAGGTGATCGACGTCGGCCACTTCCTGCCGATGGCGTTCGCCGACTGGTTCTCGCGCAAGGAGATGCGGCCGTCGGCGTCAGCGCAGTCGGTGCTGCTGGTCGACGACAGCGCGTTCTTCCGCAACATGCTGGCGCCGGTCTTGAAGGCCGCCGGCTACAAGGTGCGCACCGCGCCGAACGCCCAGGAAGGGCTCGCCGCGCTGCGCTCGGGGCAGGCCTTCGACGTGGTGCTGACCGACATCGAGATGCCCGAGATGAACGGCTTCGAGTTCGCCGAGAACATCCGCAGCGACCACAATCTGATCGGGCTGCCGATCATCGCGCTGTCGGCGATGGTGTCGCCGGCGGCGATCGAGCGCGGCCGGCAGGCCGGCTTCCACGACTATGTCGCCAAGTTTGACCGTCCCGGACTGATCGCGGCGCTGAAAGAACAGACCGCCGAGCTGCGTCGGGCGGCCTAGAGCATGATCCGGAAAAGTGGGAACCGGTTTTCCGATCGGATCATGCTCAAACAAAGGACTCGAAGGAAACAGGATCGATGACCAGCAAGACCGAGACCAGCGAAGGCGCGATGGCCGAATACGTCACCGCCGTGATCGGCGGGCAGCTGTTCGGGCTGCCGATCTCGCGGGTGCAGGACGTGTTCATGCCGGAGCGGCTGACGCGCGTTCCCTTGTCGTCGGCCGAGATCGCCGGCGTGCTCAATTTGCGCGGCCGCATCGTCACCGTGGTCGACATGCGCGCCCGGCTCGGGCTGCCGAAGGCCGCTGACGGCCAGCCGCCGATGGCGGTCGGGGTCGACCAGCGCGGCGAATCCTATGGTCTTGATCGACCAGATCGGCGAAGTGCTGCGGCTGCCCGACGACAGCCGCCAGGACAACCCGGTCAACCTCGATCCCCGCATGGCCAAGCTCGCCGGCGGCGTCTACCGCCTCGACGGCCAGCTCATGGTCGTCCTCGATATCGATCGTGTGCTCGAACTGGTGCCCGACGCCAAAGCGGCGTGAACAGGGCCGCCAGAACTGAAGAACTGAAACATCCCAACGGGGATGAGGAAGTAGAGGTCGCAAATGAGAACCTGTCTTGTTGTCGATGACTCAAGCGTCATTCGCAAGGTCGCCCGCCGCATCCTGGAAGGGCTCGACTTCCAGATCATCGAGGCCGAGGACGGCGCCAAGGCGCTCGAAGCCTGCAAGCGGGCGATGCCGGAGGCGGTGCTGCTCGACTGGAACATGCCGGTCATGGACGGCTACGAGTTTCTTGGCAATCTCCGCCGCATGCCCGGCGGTGATCAGCCCAAGGTCGTGTTCTGCACCAGCGAGAATGACGTCGCGCATATCGCACGCGCGCTGCATGCCGGTGCCAACGAATACATCATGAAGCCGTTCGACCGGGACATCGTCACCGCGAAGTTCCAGGAAGTCGGTCTGATTTAAGTCCATCGTTCGATCCGGCGGCAGAAGCCTTCGGCTCAACGGTTTGTTGTGCGTCGTGTTGCGTCGCTGGTGAAGTCATGAGTATTGCGTTGACAAATGCTGCGGTCCCGACATTGACCCGTACCGACAAGGTGCGGGTGATGGTGGTCGACGATTCCGTGGTGATCCGCGGAATGATCTCGCGCTGGATCGGCGCCGAGCCCGACATGGAGGTGGTGGCATCGCTGCGCACCGGCCTCGATGCCGTCAACCAGCTCGAGCGCATCAACCCCGATGTCGCGGTGCTCGATATCGAAATGCCTGAGCTCGACGGCATCTCGGCGCTGCCGCAGCTGCTGGCGAAGAAGCGCGACCTCGTCATCATCATGGCCTCGACGCTGACCCGCCGCAATGCGGAGATCAGCCTGAAGGCGCTGTCGCTCGGCGCGTCCGATTACATTCCGAAGCCGGAAAGCACGCGCGAGGCGACCGCCGCGGAGACCTTCCGTCACGACCTGATCCAGAAGATCCGTCATCTCGGCGCCAAGGCGCGGCGCGGCACCGCGCACACGACGTCAAGCCCGCCGCTTGCGCCCGGACATGACAGATTGCGCACGGCGGCTCCGGGAGCGCCCGCTGCAGCCGTCGCGGCGGCGCCGATTGTGCGCCGCGCGTTCGGCCTGCTGCCGCCGAAGGTGCTGCTGATCGGCTCTTCCACCGGCGGCCCGCAGGCGCTGATGACGCTGGTCGGCGAGATCGGATCGGTGATCGATCGGTTCCCGGTGCTGATCACCCAGCACATGCCGCCGACCTTCACCACCATTCTCGCCGAGCATCTGGCGCGCGCCAGCAAGCGGCCGGCGCATGAGGCGATCGACGGCGAGAGCATCAGGCCCGGCCAGATCTATCTGGCGCCGGGCGGACGTCACATGCGCATCGCCCGCCGCGGCATCGATGCCACCATCGCGCTCGACGACGGACCGCCGGTTAATTTCTGCAAGCCCGCGGTGGACCCGATGTTCACCTCCGCCATCGATGTCTGGCAGGGCAGCATCATGTCGGTGATCCTGACCGGCATGGGCTCCGACGGCATGCGCGGCGGCAAGGATATCGTCGCCGCCGGCGGCAGCGTGATCGCCCAGGACGAAGCCACCAGCGTGGTGTGGGGCATGCCCGGAGCCGCGGCCAACGCCGGCATCTGCGCCGCCGTGCTGCCGCTCAATCAGATCGCACCGAAACTTGTTCGCGTGTTTTCGGGAGACCGTGCGTGACGCCGCTGGACTATGAGTATCTGCGCAAGCTGCTGAAGGAACGTTCCGGCCTCGATCTGTCGCCCGACAAGCAATATCTGGTCGAGAGCCGCCTGCTGCCCTTGGCGCGCCGGTCGAACCTCGCCGGCATTCCCGAGCTGGTGCAGCGGATGAAGGGCGGCGCCGAGCGGCTGACCTCCGATGTGGTCGAGGCGATGACCACCAACGAGACCTTCTTCTTTCGCGACAGGATCCCGTTCGATCATCTGAAGGACGCGGTGCTGCCCGCGCTGGCGCAGGCGCGCGCCTCCCGCCGCAGCCTGCGGATCTGGTGCGCGGCATCGTCGACCGGGCAGGAGCCCTATTCGATCGCGATGCTGCTGAAGGAAATGACCGCGCTGTTCGCCGGCTGGCGCATCGAGATCGTCGCCACCGACCTGTCGCAGGCGGTGCTGGAAAAGTCCAAGGCCGCCCTGTTCAGCCAGTTCGAAGTGCAGCGCGGCCTGCCGATCCAGCTGCTGGTGAAGTATTTTGTGCAGAAGGGCGAGCTCTGGCAGCTCAACGCCGATATCCGCGGCATGGTGCAGCATCGCCAGCTCAATCTGCTGCAGGACCTGTCGCATCTCGGCACCTTCGACGTGATCTTCTGCCGCAACGTGCTGATCTATTTCGATCAGCAGACCAAGGCCGGCATCTTCGGCAAGATCGCGCGGATGCTCGAGCCCGACGGCGTGCTGGCGCTCGGCGCCGCGGAATCCGTGGTCGGCATCACCAATCTGTTCAGGCCCTATCCCGACCGGCGCGGGCTCTATCAGCCGAGCGTCGCCCCGGTCGCGCGCGCCGGCGCCGCGGTTCACGTGCTGAAGGCGGTCGCGTCGGCTGCGCGTTGAGCCAGATCGCTCCGGATCAGGGAAGGCGACTCCGCCTGTTCCGTCACCCTGAGGAGCCGCGAAGCGGCGTCTCGAAGGGTCGACGGCCACCAGCCGGGCCGTGCATCCTTCGAGGCTCGCCCAGCGGCGCAATTGCGCCGCAAGGCTCGCACCTCAGGATGACGGGAATCGAGATGTGCGCGTCTCTGCCAGCTACAAAATCGCGTGCGGCAGAAACCGGGAGGTGTTGCCGGTGATCGGGTTCTCGTCCTCGCGGATCGACAGCCCGCACGGCGTGTGGTCGACCAGCCAGCTGCCGAGCACGGGGTACTGCCCGGAAAAATTCGGCAACGGCGCCAGCGCCTGGCGGATGAAGCCTTCGGCGCCGTAGGGGCCTTCCTCCGCGACCAGCGTAAGGCCGGCGCTGACCAGTTCGACGTTGGCGCCCTCGCGCGAATAGATCGGCTTGCGCACATAGGAGGTGCCGAGCTGAGCGGCCTGCGGGTCGTCCTCGAAATAGGCCGGCAGCAGATTGGGGTGGTTCGGGAACATCTCCCACAGCAGCGGCAGGATGCCCTTGTTGGACAGGATCGCCTTCCAGGGCGGCTCGATCCACTGCGTCGGCGCGGCCGCGAGATTCTTGCCGAACGCATCGTGAAACATCCACTCCCACGGGTAGAGCTTGAACGCCAGCCTGATCGGGCATTCGTCGAGGTCGACGAACTGGCCGTCGTTGCGCAGCCCGATCTGCTCGATGTCGAGCAGCGTGGTCTTCAGCCCGGCTTGCGCTGCGGTGTCTTCGAGATAGGCGAGCGTGCCGGCGTCCTCGGCGTTTCCGGTCAGGCCGGTGAGGTGCAGCGGGTGGGTCGCGCCGATCGTCTTCCAGGCCCCGATCAGTGCCTCGTGGATCGAGTTGAACTGGTCGGCGCGCTTCGGGATGATGTTGCGCGCGATCGCCTGTTCGAGCCAGGTCCATTGAAACACCGCCGCCTCGAAGATCGAGGTCGGCGTGTCGGCGTTGTATTCGAGCAGCTTTGCCGGGCCGCTGCCGCTGAATTTGAGGTCGAGCCGGCCGTACAGGCTCGGGTTCTTGCGGCGCCAGCTCACAGCGATCAGATCCCAGTACGCCTCGGGGATCTTCAGCCGGCGCAGATAGCGCTCGTCCTTGACCGCGCGGCCGGCGAGCTCGAGGCACATCGCGTCGATCTCGCCGGTCGGCGCTTCGATGTCGCGCTCGATCTCGTCCAACGTGAAGGCGTAATAGGCACGCTCGTCCCAGTAACGTTCGCCGTCAATGCTGTGGAAGGTGAAGCCGGCGTTCTCGGCGGTCGTTTGCCAATCGTCGCGCTCGGGGCATGCGATGCGTTGCATGGGGTGGCCCGTGATCTTCACGACGCGTGTCAGCCTGGTGTCAGATTTGCTTGAGCATGATCTTCGCGCAAACGCTTCGCGTTTGTGGCGCGGAAAACCGGTGTCCACTTTGCGCTAACGCGGCCGTTCCGGTCCGGATCATGCTCTAGCTTCCGCCATGCGAGGGATCGCCGTCGCCGAAGCGGGCGATGCTGCGCGGCGCGCCGCCGAAGCCGCCGGAGGGCGACAATTGCTCGGGCTTTCTCTTCTTCCTGTGCCCTGCATGGTGCTGGTGACTGCGGGCCTGACCTGGCGTCAGGCCGATCGACGCCGCGCCGATCGCGACGCTTCCCATCAATTTCAGCCAGACGCGGCGCGAGCGTTTCATGGGCGCAATCCCTGCCATTTGCGGAGCCGCGCCGAGTGTCCACCAGCCGGGATGGCCGGGCAAGCGAAAGCGCGATGACGCGCCGATGACACCACAAAATGCTCATCCGCCGCTGCCGAAGCCGAACGCATGCGCGAGCGAGCCGAAGCCGCCGCGGCTGACCGAGGAGCTCGACGACGAACTCGACGAGGATGACGAGCCGCCCGACGAGGAGCTGCTGCTGTAGAAGCTGCTGCGCGAGGAGCCGCCGCTGCTACCGCCCGAGCCTGACGACGAGCTGCGCGCCGTGCAATCGACGCCGGGTTGCGGGGGCATTGGCGCAGTGGTGCCCGGTGCGGTGACGCCCGGTGGTGGCGGCTGCACGGGCTGGCAATTCGGCCGCGGCATCAGCGCGTAGGCGCTGCCGCCGACCGCGAGCGTGCCCATGATCAGCAGCGCGACATGGTTGGAGCGCTTGGAGGGTGGATCCGGCCGCGGCGGCACCGCCGGCACGACCGGCCGCCGCTTGCCGAAATCCGGGTTCGGTTTGCGCGCCATGGTTAGCTCATTGGCTCAGTAGATCATGCAGGCCGCGTTCAGCGCGCCTGCGGCCAGCGAGGACAACCCGAGCCAGATCGCCGGCGCGAGCTCGCCGGAGGCAATCCGCGCCGACAGGTTCGGCACCGGGATCTTCACGATGTAATAGACGATGATCTGCACGATCAGCGCGATCATGCTCCAGATCAGGCAGTCGATCACATTGGCGGAGTGGGCGATGGCGCTGACCACCGGCAGCACGAAGCCGAGCAGGCTCAAGCCGAGCGCAATCGCCGCCGCCGGATCATTGTCGCGGATCAGCTGGAATTCGTCGTGTGGCGTGACGCGCGTATAGACGAAGAGGTAGGCGACCACGGCGATCAGTGCCGTGCAGAAATAGACCAGGAACGCCGGCAGGCCGGCGAGGGATTGCAGGATCATGTCGGGGCGGTCCGGGAGTTCGTCGGGATTCGCGCGAGGCAGGATTGCACGTTCCCTTGGTCTGCGCATGCCGGGAGCGGGTTCAATCCCAAACAAAAACCCCGCCATTTGCGGCGGGGTTGAGGTCGGGAGGAGCGAACCTTGGGTTCGCTGCGGCGTCCGGAAGGTCAGGCGGGAATGCGCTCGTCGGCCTCGTGCGGCTCGCGCAGCACGTAGCCGCGGCCCCACACGGTCTCGATGAAGTTGCGGCCCTCGGAGGCGTTGGCGAGCTTCTTGCGCAGCTTGCAGATGAAGACGTCGATGATCTTCAGCTCCGGCTCGTCCATGCCGCCGTAGAGATGGTTGAGGAACATTTCCTTGGTGAGCGTGGTGCCCTTGCGGAGCGAGAGCAGCTCCAGCATCTGGTATTCCTTGCCGGTCAGATGCACGCGCTGGCCGCCGACCTCGACCGTCTTGGTGTCGAGATTGACCACGAGATCGCCGGTCTGGATGACCGACTGGGCGTGACCCTTGGAGCGGCGCACGATCGCGTGGATGCGGGCGACCAACTCGTCCTTGTGGAAGGGCTTGGTCATGTAATCGTCGGCGCCGACGCCGAGACCCTTGACCTTGTCCTCGATGCCGGCGAGGCCGGAGAGGATCAGAATGGGAGTCTTGATCTTCGAGACCCGGAGCTGCTTCAGCACATCATAACCGGACATGTCGGGCAGGTTGAGGTCGAGCAGGATGATGTCGTAGTCGTAAAGCTTGCCGAGATCGACGCCTTCTTCACCGAGATCCGTCGTGTAGACGTTGAAACTCTCGGATTTGAGCATCAATTCGATCGACTGCGCGACGGCGCTATCATCTTCAATCAGCAAAACGCGCATGCCAGTCCCCTATAGTCGCCGCTCCGGGCGTCAGGTCGGCCGCACTTGCGGCACTCAAAACGCCTTTGAACAACTGATTCGGATCCTGACGAGATATGGTTAACAAAAACTGATTCCTTCACGCAAGCTCTAACCGTGCAATTTTTGTCGAATCGCCCTAAGATATTGCGTAGAAGTAGGTTTTCCTAACCGCGCTCGTTCAGATTCCAGATTAAGAGGCGGGCCTAACCGACTCTCGCGACTCGCCCTTCTTCTGATGGGCAAGCGACCTCAGTCACCAAAGACAGTGACGCAATGATTAATGATGCGGGTAAACACGAAGTTAAGCGGCTGGAGCAAAATCGCGGAAACTTAAGGTTTTCGCAATGAAGGCGCTCGCGGAGCAGATCGGCGACATCGACGGCGTCAATATTTATGGCCGTGTGGTCGGCGTTCGCGGGCTCATGGTCGAGATCGCGGGGCCCATTCACGCGATGTCGGTCGGCGCCCGCATCGTGATCGATGTCGGTGCAGGCCGCTTCATCCCGGCCGAGGTGATCGGCTTCTCCGGCGAGAACGCGGTGGTGATGCCGTTCGGCGGGCTCGAGGGTGTCAGGCGCGGTTGCCGCGCCGTCATCGCCAATGCGGCGAGCCAGGTGCGGCCGTCGCCGGCCTGGCTCGGCCGCGTCGTCAACGCGATGGGCGAACCGATCGACGGCAAGGGCCCGCTGCCGCAGGGCGCCTCACCGATGTCCTACCGCAACTCGCCGCCCCCTGCGCATTCGCGCAAGCGGGTCGGTCCGCCGCTCGATCTCGGCGTGCGCGGCCTCAATACCTTCCTGACCTGCTGCCGCGGCCAGCGCCTCGGCATCTTCGCCGGCTCCGGCGTCGGCAAGTCGGTGCTGCTGTCGATGCTGGCGCGCAATGTCGATGCCGCGATCTCGGTAATCGGGCTGATCGGCGAACGCGGCCGCGAGGTGCAGGAATTCCTCCAGGAAGACCTCGGCGAGGAGGGGCTGGCGCGCTCGGTCGTGGTGGTCGCGACCTCGGACGAGCCGGCGCTGATGCGGCGCCAGGCGGCCTATCTGACGCTCGCCATCGCGGAGTATTTCCGCGACGAGGAGCAGGATGTGCTGTGCCTGATGGACTCGGTGACGCGCTTTGCGATGGCGCAACGCGAGATCGGCCTCTCGGCCGGCGAGCCGCCGACCGCCAAGGGCTACACGCCGACCGTGTTCACCGAGCTGCCGAAGCTGTTGGAGCGGGCCGGCCCGGGCACCGGCGACGGCACTATCACCGCGATCTTCACCGTGCTGGTCGACGGCGACGACCACAATGAGCCGATCGCGGACGCGGTGCGCGGCATCCTCGATGGTCATATTGTAATGCAGCGGGCGATCGCCGAGCGCGGCCGCTACCCCGCGGTCAACATCCTCAAGTCGGTCTCGCGCACCATGCCGAAGTCGGCCGATCCGAACTTCCTGCCCTACATCAACAAGGCGCGGCAGGTGATGGCGACCTATGCCGACATGGAGGAATTGATCCGGCTCGGGGCCTACCGGCCGGGTTCCAGCCCCGAGGTCGACGAGGCGATCCGGCTGCATGAGCCGCTCGAGGCCTACCTGCGCCAGGCCAAGGAGGAGGCGACCAGCCTTGGCGACGGCTACCGGCAACTCGCTCAAATCCTGTCGGGTTTGGAAACGGAACGCTAACTTTGTCAGGCCATCATCTCCGGCACACCATAGCTATGCCGGCGGGGCCCAGGGGGGAGCCGGTTCTGTCCCGCGTTCAGAATTGGGACTTCTGGGGAGTATGAGTCGATGAAGTCACGTGAAACGCTGATCCGCCTGAAGAAGTTTCAGGTCGATGAAAAGCGCCGTCGGGTTACCCAGATCGAAGGCATGATCGCCGACTTCCAGCGCATGTCCGTCGAACTCGAGCGCGAGATCCAGACCGAACAGGAGCGCGCCGGGATCAACGACCCCACGCACTTCGCCTATCCGACCTATGCCAAGGCCGCGATCCAGCGCCGCGAGAACCTGACCCGCTCGGCCGACGAACTGCGCGCCCAACTCGACGACGCCAAGGCGCTGCTGTCGGAGGCCTTCGAGGAGCTGAAGAAGGTCGAGCTGCTCGACGAGCGCGACCAGGCGCGCGAACGCGCGGAGGAGAGCGCCCGCGAGCAGGCCGACATGGATTCGATCGGCCTGATGCGGGCCCGTCTCGGCGTCATCGCCTGATATCTCGCTCCTCCGCTGACCAGATTGAGAGCCCGGGCCGATCGCCCGGGCTTTTTGTTGGGCGCTGTCCACAAGCGGGCCACTTGGCGCCCACTTGGCGGATCGTGGTGTCCCAAAATATGCTACCACCGGTCCGGACCGGACGATCGGCGGCACGGTGGCAATGAGGCGATGGGGGATGCAGGCTTGATGCAGGCTTGGGGGGCGCAAGATGCTGACGCCGGCTGAGCTGGTCTGGCTGATCGCCGCCGTTGCGAGGGGGGACGAGGCCGCCTTTGAGCGGCTGTACGCCGCGACCCGCGCGAAACTCTTCGGCGTTGTGCTCCGTATCTTGCGGCGACAGGACCTCGCAGAGGAGGTCATTCAGGAGGCTTACGTCAAGATCTGGAACAGCGCCGGGCAGTTCAACCCAGCCCTGTCGTCGCCGATCACGTGGATGACGTCGATCGCGCGCAACCGCGCCATCGACGTCGTGCGCAAGCGAGGCGAGTCCTCGCTGGAAGATGAGCCGGCCGCGATGGAAGTCGCCGCCGACTCACCCGATCCGCTGGCGCGACGGGAAATGACGGAAGAGTTGAAACGGTTGTTGGAGTGCGTCGGTCGTCTGGAGCCGGATCGTCAGAAGCTCGTGCTGCTCGCCTATTACAACGGCTGGAGCCGCGAACAGCTCGCCGCAAAGTTCGAGACGCCGGTGAACACGGTGAAGACCTGGCTGCGCCGCAGCCTGATGGATATCCGGGAGTGTCTTGGACTCTGATTGATGGCCATTAGCGAAGACCATATCGCGCTCGCCGCGGAATATGCGCTCGGTACGCTCGACGCCGAGGAGCGCGCGCAGGTCGAGACCATGATGGCCGTCGACGCCGAGTTCGCAGCCCTCGTACAGGCCTGGGAGTTCAGGCTCGGGCCGCTCAACCAGATGGTTGGCTCGGTCGAGCCGCGCCCGGTGGTCTGGGACAACATCAAGGCGGCGATCGGCCATGCGAGCGCGCCGCTTGTGCTGCCCGAGCCGCCGGCCGCGACGGTGACGCCGCCGCCGCCGCGGCCGATCATGGACGATTCCGAGTTCGGCTCGGCGTTCGATCCGGACGAGCCGCAGCAGCCGCGGGCGATACCGCAGCCAACCGAGATCCGGCGGCCACGGGTCAGCTTCGGTGACAGCAACGTGGTCGCGCTGACGAGCCGCGTGAAGCGCTGGCGCGGCATTGCGTCGGCTGCGACTGCGATCGCTGCCGCGCTGCTGGTGACGCTCAGCCTGCAGATCTTCCGGCCCGATGCCTTGCCGAACGCGATCCGGCCGAAGCCGCGCATCCAGACCGTGGAAGTGAAAACGCCGGCGCCGGCATTCGCGCCGTCCGCGCAATATGTCGCGCTGTTGCAGGGGCAGAATGGCGGGCCCGCCTTCATCCTCACCATCGACGGCGCGACCAAGAACTTCACGGTCCGCAAGGTCGTCGCCGCGTCGGAGCCCGGCAAGAGTTTTGAGCTCTGGCTGATCTCCGACAAGCTGCCGCAGCCGCGCTCGCTCGGCGTGATCGGCGCCGATGATTTCACCGCGCGCCCGGTGTTGTCGGGCTACGATCCCGACGTGATCAATGGCGCCACCTACGCCGTGACCGTCGAGCAGTCCGGCGGTTCGCCGAATGGCCAGCCGACCTCGGCACCGATCTTCACCGGGAAGCTGATCGAGACCGTGCCGCCCGCGCCGGGTTCGACGCCGCGGTAAGAGCCCGGCGCAATATCGGTGTTCTCCGTCATGGCCGGGCTCGTCCCGGCCATCCACGTCTTTGGCCCGCCGAGGTGAGCAAGACGTGGATGCCCCGGACAAGCCCGGGCATGACGAGTTGAAGTGTTCTTGCCGGTTCAGCGATCAGCACAATCTCGAACGACGCTGTTGCCATCCGCACAAAAAGAAAACGCCCGTGGGGAGCGGGCGTTTTCGGTAGTCAACTTGGGGGTAGTTGGGGGTCTTAAATATCCACGCAGCGACTTTGGGGGGCTGTAAAGAACACTACGTGAATTCGTGAAACTCTCCTGTTAGCGAGCGAACTGATCAGCGGACCAGCGAGTTGCTCGAGCTTGTGATCGCGACCGGCTTGCCGGCCTTCATGACACGCGCCGTCTGCGTATAACCGTCATCCGACGAATTGTGCGCCGCGATGCCGAAACCGGCGACCAGGATACCGGCGAACAACGCCACGACCACAATCTTCAGGTGCGTCATACGATCGGCGCTGTAGATCGAGTGGTTCATGGAAGTCTCCTGCCGCCTTCCTGCTCTGTAAATCTGTCGGACTGGTCTGATGCCCGGTTCAACGTCTCGCGCCCCACTAACGTAGGATTTGACGTTTCCGTTCCCTAGAGGCCATCACAAGGGCGTGATTAGACGTGATCCGACGCGATCAAAACTCGCCTCCAGCACCCGAAAATAACATTAACTGCACGTAATATCAGTAGCTTGCTCGAATGCCGGGTGGCAATCACCAAGATAGGGCCGTTTCGGGCGGTTCCACACAAATCAGTTGCCTGTGGCGAGAAAACACAGGCGAAAACGCGAATGATTTGCTCGCGCTAGACGCTTCCGACCGTCTTCAGCCGGGCGCGCGGATGGATCTCGGCCTGCGACAAAACGGTGGTTTGCGAGCGGAACCGTTCCACCAGGGAGCGAACGAACGGCCGGATCGCGGCCGACGTCACCAGCACCGGTGCCTCGCCTTCGCGCGCGGCCTGCTCGAAGGCGTTGCGCACGGCAGTCATGAATTCGGACAGCTTTGACGGCTGCATCGCCAGGCTGCGGTCATCGCCCTGACCGACGATCGACTCGGCAAACGCCTGCTCCCAGCGCGCCGACAGCGCGATCAGCGGCAGATAGCCGTTCGGCGAGGTGTTCTGGGCGCAGATCTGCCGCGCCAGCCGGGCCCGGACATGCTCGACCATGGCGGCCGGATTGCGCGAGAACGCCAGCGCGTCGGCGATGCCTTCGAGGATGGTCGAGAGATCGCGGATCGAGATGCGCTCGGCGAGCAGCAATTGCAGCACGCGCTGGATGCCCGACATCGTGACCTGGCTCGGCACGATGTCCTTGATCAGCTCGCCCTGCTCCTTCGGCAGGTCCTTCAGCAGCTTCTGCACCTCGCCGTAGGACAGCAGGTCCGCCATGTTGGTCTTGAGCAGCTCGGTCAGATGCGTCGACAGCACGGTGGCGGCGTCGACCACGGTGTAGCCCTTCAGCGCGGCCTCTTCCTTCAGGCCGGCATCGACCCAGGTCGCCGGCAGGCCGAAGGTCGGCTCGATGGTGTGGATGCCGGGCAGCTGTACCTGGTTGCCGGCGGGGTCCATGACCATGAACTGGCTCGGCCAGATCTTGCCGGTGCCGGCGTCGACTTCCTTGATCTTGATGACGTAGCTGTTGGCCTCGAGTTGGACGTTGTCGAGGATGCGCACCGCCGGCATCACAAAGCCCATCTCGATCGCCAGCGAGCGGCGCAGCGCCTTGATCTGCTCGGTGAGGCGGTCGGTGCCGTCGGGTCCGTTGACCAGCGGCAGCAGCGCGTAGCCGAGCTCGATCTTGAGGTCGTCGATCTTCAGCGCGGCGGCGATCGGCTCCTCCGCGGCGGCGGCTGCCGCGGCCGCGGCCGCAGCGGGGGCGGCGGCTTCGGCGGCCTCGGCGGCCTTCGCCGCCCGCTTGTGCTTGCGCGCGTTCCAGGCCAGCGCCGCGGCGCCGGAGCCCAGCGCCAGGAACGGCAACGTCGGAATGCCCGGCAGCAGCGCCAGCATCAGCATGACGCCGGCCGACATGCCGAGCGCCTGTGGATAGCCGGAGAGTTGGCGCATCAGCGCCTTGTCGGCGGCGCCGGTGATGCCGGCCTTGGAAACGAGCAGGCCCGCGGCGGTCGAGACGATCAGCGCCGGCACCTGGGTGACGAGGCCGTCGCCGACCGTCAGCACGGTGTAGGTGCGGGCGGCTTCGCTGAAGGAGAGGCCCTGCTGGGCGACGCCGATGATGATGCCGCCGACGATGTTGATGCCGACGATCAAGAGGCCGGCGATGGCGTCGCCGCGGACGAATTTCGAAGCACCGTCCATGGCGCCGAAGAAGCCGCTCTCGTCTTCCAGTGCCTTGCGGCGTTCCTTGGCCGCCTTCTCGTCGATCAGGCCGGCGGACAGGTCGGCGTCGATCGCCATCTGCTTGCCGGGCATCGAGTCCAGTTGAAAGCGCGCCGCGACTTCGGCGATGCGGCCCGAACCCTTGGTGATGACCACGAAGTTCACGATCACCAGGATCGCGAACACGATGATGCCGATCACGAAGTTGCCGCCCATCACGAAATTGCCGAACGCCTCGATGACGTGGCCGGCCGCAGCCGTGCCCTCATGACCGTGGCTCAGGATCAGCCGGGTCGAGGCCATGTTCAGCGACAGCCGCATCATGGTCGAGATCAAGAGGATGGTCGGAAACGACGAGAATTCCAGCGGCGCCTGGATGAACAGCGAGGTCATCAGGATCAGGATCGAGATCGTGATCGAGACCGCCAGGAACAGGTCGAGCACGATCGAGGGCAGCGGCAGGATCAGCACCACCAGGATGGTGAGAACGCCGAGTGCCAGCGCGAGGTCGCCGCGCTTTAAGATGTCGCCGATCTCGCCTAGGCTCGGCAATCCGCTCTTGCCTGCCGTGCCCTGACCCGCCGTGACGTCGACCATGGTAGCCGCTCTCCCCCGCGACTGGCGGCTGCGGCCGCCAAGCGTCTGCGCGACGGCCGCAGGGCCGCCGTTCCGAAAGTGAGGCACCGCGCTGGCGTCCACGGGGATCTCCACCCGTTATACGCGTTCGACGACACTCGACTTCACTCGGCAATTCTTGCCGGGTGTATGGTTAGCAAAGGGTTAATAAGTGCCGGCGATGGGATCGCGCGGGTCGTCGCAGGCCTCGGGGAGGGGGATTTGGGCCGCGGAGGGCAGGTCGGACCGCCCGCCCGCTCAGGAGACGGGTTCACGGCAGACGATCGCGGGGCACGACGACGCCCGATGCGGCGATGATGCCGGGCGCGAGGACGCTGCGCTCGTCAGGACGTCGGCGCCCTGTCACCTAATTGGCCGAATGCATCCATCTGCGCCAATGCGTCGGCTGGATATCGAGATGCCTGCTGCTGGCATGGTCGACCCATTCGGCGCCGTCCCGGTGGCACGGAAACATGAGCGCGTGGACCATGCCGTCGTAGTCGAGGACACAGACCTCGAGCTCCCGATCAGATGGCGCAATGGCAACGGGCAACCACTCTGCTGACGACGAATGCATGATGACCCTCCGACAGTATGCGCTTCGATCCTTTACCTTGCGAACTGCGTGACATCCCGGCGAAATGATAGTTCGGGTTGCGCGCCGCCAGTGTGAACTGCTTCGCATTATAGCAGCTTTCTTCATCAGCATGGATCATCGTTCGACCAGCGATATTCCCGAGCCGGCGGAGCCGGAGAATTGAACTTGCCGGACCCGGCGCCGACCAAATGCAACGTAAAGGTCATTGTGGATGCCGAATGCCAAACCAGATGCGCCGCGCCATTGCGATGATTGACAGGCGCGGGTTCGTGAAGCGGGGTCTTGTCGCGGCCATTTCCCTTTGCGTTGCGACCGCGGCGGCCGCGAAACCGCCCGGCGCCGAGGCCGTGATGATCCGCATGATCGCCTGCGAAGGCGCGGGGGTTCGGATGGAGGTCTATCTGCCGCTATCGGTCGATCGCCATATGCGAGGCGGGCAATCGGTGATCGGCTACTACACGCTGGACCTGACGGATGTGAACAAGGGCAAGCCGCTCGAGCCGGTACGCGTCACCCTGAGCGCCGACGAGAAGACTGTGGCCGTCGATCAATACCTCCGTGGCCTGCCGCCGACCCGGATTCCCGTCGCCGGCGGCACCGTCGATTTCGACCAGCGGTTCGCCAGGCGCGCGAAGTGCGGCGCGTTCCAGTCGCAGGATCCGAATTTCGGGAATTGATCCGTCCACCATGGCGGCGCGGTGCGGGTCCCGTTGCTGGCGCATGCCTAATCTCTCGGCAATGTGGCTTGACCGCGAGGCAAATGCCGACGAAGTTCCGCCTGCCGTGGCAATTTCTTCTGAATTTTCCCCTGAAGTCGCAATGTTCATTCCCGACTCTCGCCGGGCGTGGCTGCGCCTTGCCGTGGCCGTGGCCATCGGCTCGCTCGGCAGCGTCGGCATGTGGTCGGTCGTTGTGGCGCTGCCGGTGGTGCAAACCGATTTCGGCGCCACCCGCGGAACGGCCTCGCTCGCCTTCACCATGGTGATGCTCGGCTTCGGCATCGGCCAGGTCGTGACCGGCAAGATCAGCGACCGCTACGGTATCGTCGCGGCGATCGGCGCCGGGATCGGCATCCTCGGCCTCGGCTATGTCGGCGCCGGCTACGCGCCGTCGATCTGGGCCTTCATCCTGCTGCATTTCGCCATCGGCCTGTCGTCGGCCGCGACCTTCGGCCCGCTGATGGCGGAGGCGTCGCACTGGTTCGAGCGCTACCGGGGGCTGGCGGTCGCGATCGCCGCGAGCGGCAATTATGTTGGCGGCACGGTATGGCCGCCGCTGGTCAATTTCGGCATGCAGAGCGTCGGCTGGCGCACCACCCATATTGCGATCGGCATCTTCACCGCGATCGCGATGACGCTCGCGCTGATGGTGCTGCGACTGTTGATGGGGGCGGCTGTCAGGCGCAGCCATGTCAACGCGGCGCCGCCGCGGGTCGATCTCAGGCTCTCCACCAATGCGCTGACCGCGATCCTGGCGCTCGCGTCGATCTCCTGCTGTGTCGCGATGTCGATGCCGCAGGTCCACATCGTCGCCTATTGCGGCGATCTCGGCTACGGCGTGGCGCGCGGCGCCGAGATGCTGTCGCTGATGCTCGGCTTCGGCATCATCAGCCGGATCGGCTCCGGCTTCCTCGCCGACCGGATCGGAGGCATCCGCACGCTCTTGATCGGCTCGATCGCGCAGGGCTCGGCGCTGCTGTTCTATCTGTTCTTCGACAGCCTGTCCTCGCTCTACGTCATCTCCGCGATGTTCGGCCTGTTCCAGGGCGGCATCGTGCCGAGCTACGCCATCATCGTGCGGGAGGCGATGCCGGCGTCGGAGGCCGCGACCCGGATCGGCATCGTGATCTTCGCCTCGGTGTTCGGCATGTCCTTTGGCGGCTGGATCTCGGGCGTGATCTTCGACGCAACCGGCTCCTATGCCGCGGCCTTCGCCAATGGCCTCGCCTGGAACCTGCTCAATGTCAGCATCATCCTGCTGCTTCTGATGCGGGCGCGGCAGCGCGTCGCAATCGCCTGATCCAAGACTGCAGCGGAAGTTCAACTCTTCGGGAGAGGGGCGTCTCGGTGACTGTTAAAGGTCGGCCGAGACCTTCAAGATCGCTTTTTCCAGCCGGTTCTTGATGGAATTCATCTTGCCGGTGAGTTGCTGCAGTTCCCGTAAGTCCAGGTCGGCATAGACGAACTCGCTCAACGCTTTACGCTGCGAAGACAGCTTTGCCATCTGCTTGTTGGCGTGGTCGGTCAGCGACAGGTTCACGACCCGCGCATCCTCGGTCGAACTTTTGCGGCGCAGGAGATTCTTCTTCTCGAGCAATTTCGACTGCGTCACCACAAACGACTGATCGACGCGCAGCGCCCGCGAAACAGCGCCGACGGGCAGGCCGATGTGGCGGTCTTCGGCATTCGCCAGCACCGTCATGATCATCCATTGGGGACCGGTGATTCCGATCATCTTGGCCCAGATGCTGCGCAACTCCTCCAGGCGGATGCTGGTCGACACGATTTCCCAGGCCAACCCCTCAGCCGCATCCTGCAGTTTGTCAGTCGACCTGCGCTCGTTCATGGCATTCCTTACCAAAAAGTCATCTTCACTGATATCCGGTTTTTTTTGAAGTGGTGGTCTCGCGAAAATGTTCACCCAGGCGTTGCCTGAATGGCACATGGCAGCCGAAACATAAGATGATTAACTAATATAAGTTGAACATGCGACCGTCGGGTGCATAGTTTCCCGCCGTAGATGGGGGGCATCCGCCATCTCACGCCTGCAGTGGCCGAGTTGACCACGAGCATCTTGAAAATGGCTGCGCCGCAGCGGTTTTCGAGAGGGGTACTTTTTGTCGCTTTGCCAGCAGCGCAAGGCATCACTTGGAGGATAGCATGAAGATGGTAAAGGGCCTTCTGTTGGGCTCGGTGGCGGCGCTCATCGCGAGCAGCGGCGCGCAGGCGGCCGACCTTCCGGTCAAGGCCAAGGCGGTTGAGTATGTGAAGGTTTGCTCGCTGTATGGTCCCGGGTTCTACTTCATCCCGGGTACCGATACCTGCATCAAACTGGGCGGCTATCTGCGTGTCGACGTGCTGGCCAACACCAACTCGGACGCGTCCGGCAACACGTCAGGCGCTGGTGGCGCGCAGAACCGCTTCACGAACGGCTACACTTGGCGTTCGCGTGAAGATCTGAACGTCGATACCCGCACCGCGACCGAGTACGGCGTGGTTCGCACCTATTTCGACGCGGTGTTCAGCTGGACGTCGGATACCTACGGTGGGCAGGGTAACGGCGCGACCGTTTACTCACCTATCGGAACGGCGGCGGCTCCGAACAACGCAACCTCGGGCGGCGTTGCCGCCGGCACGGTCGGCGTCTACTACGCCTTCATCCAGTTCGCCGGCTTCACGATGGGTAAGGCGGTCTCGCAGTTCTCGGCGCCGTGGACTAACTACCCGGGCAACAACTTCGACGGTCTCGTCGGCGGCGGCGGTACGGTCACCGGCGTGAACCAGTTCACCTACACCGCGCAGTTCGGCAACGGCGTGTCGCTGTCGCTGTCGGCCCAGGATCAGTCGGCCTATTATCAGGCCGGCGTGCAGAATCTCGGTGTGCTCGGTACCGGCAGTCTCGGTGCCTACGGTGCGAGCGACTATGCCGGCACGATCGCGCCGGACCTCGTCGCCGCGGTCAAGGTCGACCAGGCCTGGGGTCTGTTCCAGGCATCGTTCGCGGCCCATGACAACCACGCAGCCTACTATGGCGGCACCGAGTTGACCGGTCATCCGGACGACAAGTGGGGCTGGGCCGGTCAACTGGCCTTGTCGATCAAGAACATTCCGACCGGGCCAGGCGACACGATCAACATCCAGGGCGTCTATACGGACGGTGCAACCCGTTACAACATCCAGGATCTGTCGATCGCTGGTGCGATCACCTACTTCGGCGGCACCAACGTGCCCGGTGCCTATCAGAGCATCGGCTTTGGCATGGCGCCTGACAGCGTGTTCGTGAACGGCGGCCAGCAGCAGCTGATCCAGACCTGGGGCATGCGTGGTGCGTACGTCCACAACTGGAGCCCCAACTGGAACACCAGCGTCTATGGTGCCTACGCGGGTATTCGCTACAACGACACGGCCAAGAGCGCGATTTGCGGACCGGGCGGTAACGGTGTCGGTGGTTCGTTCGGTGCTGTGTTCGGCACCGCCGGCCTGACCTCGTGCAATCCGGACTACAACATCGCGCAGATCGGCACGCAGACTCAGTGGACCCCGGTCAAGAACCTGACCTTCTCGGCAGACCTGACCTACACTCATCTGGATCAGAAGTACGCGGGTACGATCACCTATCCCGGCAGCGCCTCGATCGGCAAGCCGGCCACGGTGTACGAGCTGAAGGATCAGGACACCGTCACGCTGCTGCTCCGCGCCCAGCGCAACTGGTAATCTCCAGCTGACGTGATCTGACCTTTAAAAAGAACCCCGACGGGCAACCGTCGGGGTTCTGTTTTTGCAATGAGGCCGTTGTCGAAACGAGATCACTGTATGATTTACTAACATTATTAGATCATATACAAACCCGCAGCGGCTTTTGCCGCCGATGTTGATGAGGAGATAACCAACCTCTTCATGAACGAACCTCCCGAACCTCCGGCAATGCCCTGCCGGAGGTTTTCGTTTGTGCGCGGTTCGATCGCGCTGTCGGCGAAATTCCAGCACGCGCGCGCCGACAGGGCGATGCAAAGCCCTTTCGGTGCGCGCAGGCGCGGCGCACGTGTTCGTGAAGCCCGGGATCGAAGGGCGGCCTCGAAATCGTGATCTGCCACACGGCCGAGGCGGCAGGATCATCTGGACGGGAAGTCTTATGCCAGTTATATGACTCTATCATAGAATTGCGGGAGCGTGCCCGGCATGCCGAAGGCAAACGCAGAATCAAGCCGTCACCGTAAACCTTCGACTGCCGATTTGCCGGCGGCGGTTCGCTCGACTGCTCGAACCCATCGAGTCGCGAAAGCAACGGAACTGCAGCTGCAGCGCCTCACGGGCTGTCTGCACTCCCTGGCATCGCGCCACCACGACCTGACCCAAGGCTATGCAGCGCATGTCGGCATCGCCGGCATTCAGTACACGATCCTGACCACGATCCGTTATCTCGAGACCAAAGGCGACGTCTTCCCGGTGACCGTCGCCGAGTATCTCGGCTTGACCAGCGCGGGTGTGACGAAGGCGATCCAGCACCTGACCGAGCTTGGACTGGTCGAGAAGGCCGGGGATTCGGATGATCGCCGCCGGACCAGGCTGACCGTCACACATGGCGGCAGCATCCTTCTCGACTCGCTCGCGCCCATGCAGTCGAACGTCAACGACGTCTGGCTGGACTGCATGAATGATGAAGAATTCTCCATCTTTCTCGAACTCGTCGAGCGCTTCATCAGGTCAAGCGATCGAGCGCTGGCGATGCAGGACTATCTGGCCAGGGACAGCGACATCGTCTCGTTCTAACGGCATGACTTGTCAAGTTGCCTGACCAGGTCACGGTCGAGTGACCGGCAACATCCCGCTGCTCGCAATTCTGTGAGCAGACTTGCGCCGGCGGCACGCTCGCCACATGAGACAGTGCGCGTTTACCGAGCAATTGCTCGGTAACGATTGCGGCGGCAACAATCAGCAATCAGCTGTCAGACATAAGCGCAACGCATTCCTGCGCCGCCATATCAACGATTGCGGCCGCCGAATTACTTTAATTATATGAAAGGCGCTCGTGTATTTTCTTGGGAGAGCTGGGTGATTGGCGTTTGCGATTTCGGCGCCGGCTTTCCGCGGCTACGCAAACTCCAACTGTCGCGACCAACCGCACGCGAAGATCTCAGCTGTAGAGGCGAAATCGTTGGCTTGCCGGTAAGCAGGATCAGGGACCCTTCCGAGAAGCGAACGAGTTGATGGAATATGCATGAGCACCGGGGGGCGCGCGGCGCCTCGTCAAGCGGCGTCGAGTTTGACGACAAGGGCTGGCCTTCCTGGCCGGGCCGAGAGGATTTGTCGGCGGAGTTCATCAAACTGCTGGCTGCCGCGCAGGAGGGAGGTTCGACCGTTTCCGAATGCTGGCTGACACTGAGCAGGATCGACCTTGCTTCGGAAAATTCCTGGTCCGAAGAGTGGATCAGGACCGCGGAACTGAACGAGGCGAGAGCCGATCTTTCGTTGTTGAACGGCAATTTGATCACCGCCCGTCACAACTGGCTGCGGGCCACGACCTACTTTCATGCCGCCGCAAGGCTTCCCGGGTGCTCCAGCAATCTTTTGAAATGCGCCGTCGACGGCATGCGGCGATGTGCAACGAATTTCCTGGAGAACAGGATTCCAGCCGGCCAGGTGCTCTCGATCCCCTGGACTGAAGACCTCTTTCTTCAGGCCTGCTATTTGCCGTCGGCTTTCCGCGACAATGGGCCCGTCATCGTATGCATCGGCGAGCCGGGTTCCTACAAGGAAGAATTGATCACCAAATACGCCAGCCATGCGAACGAGCGCGGACTGTCGCTGCTGACCGTGGATCTCTTGGGTACTCAAATGGCTCTGCCGCCGGAGCGGCTCGGAGGCCAGAAGTTCGAGACTGCGATGAGCCGCATCCTGGATTATCTCGCGGAGAAGCCGGGTGTCGACAGCAGCCGGATCGCCATCGTGGCGGATGCATGGAATTCCTCGCTGGTCGCGCGAGCCGCCGCAAGCGACGCCCGATTTGCCGCTGCCGTGTGCGATGCCGGCATTTGGGACTCGCACGAGAGAAGCTTCTTTTACCAGCATGCCGCCGGCCGGGAGCAGCCTGGATGGCTTGAAGACGCCAGCTCGATGTCACGGCGGATCGATTGTCCGCTGCTTGTCACCGCGGGCGAAGGCGGCTGGCTTCTTCCCGGTGCCCTGACCGAATTCGGCAATCAATTGGACAGCATTCATCATGACGCCCGGCTGATCCTGTTTCGCTGTGCTGAAACGGCTGCCATGCAGGGACATATCGATAATCCCACATTGGCCAATGAAGTGATATTCGACTGGCTGGAAGACAGGCTCCGGCTGAGAAAGGACTTGTCCTGAGGTTTTCCAGCCCCGGGAGCAGGCCAGCAGATCACACCGCCTGGCCGGCTTTAAGCAGCGAGCAGCCGGTGATCTTCAAGCTGCCGTCCGCCTGCCGCTCCAGCGTGTAGAGCGCCTCCCACGCCTCGCCATTCGCATCGACGATATGGACGCGCTGCGCGATCCGGTCGCCGTCGCTCTGCGCCGCGCCGAACTCGAAGCTCCGGTGGCGATAGACCGGCGCGTACTGGCTCTGCACCATCGACATGAAGATGTCGGGCTGCGGAAAGATCTGCCGGATCGCGGGCGCGGCATAGGAATAGGCGGAAGCGGCGTCGTCGCGGCCGAATGCCTGCTCCTGGGCGCGGATCACATCCTGCGCGGCGCCGACGTCGTCGGCGGCAGCTGATGAGACGAGGGCGAACAGAAGGGCGGCAATGAGGGCGATCGCGCGCATGCGGGGCTCCATCTCGGATACCTGCTGTTACGCATGACACCCCAGGCCGGTTTCCGCTGCAAGCGACAAAGGCGTTGCGTGCGTCAGCGCGGGACGCCGCGCGGCGGCCTGGCCGCTAGTCCGGCATCCCGTGCAGGCTCGGTTTCCCTGGCGACCGCCGGCTCGCCGGCAAAATAGAACCGGTCCGCGATCGGCGAGGCGGCGACCCACGGCAATTGCCGGCCGTGGGTTGCCTTCTCGACCGCAAGCCCGACCTCGTTGAAGGTCCTGAACAGGCCATAGCCCTGATGCCGCATGGTGGCGGCCAGCGCGCGCGTGTAGGGGCTGTGGCCGTTGTCGCCATCCAGCGCGACGCTGCGCGGCTGGGTCGCAAACGAGATCAGCGTGCCCGCCGGCGCCTGCATCTGCGCCAGTCCACCGGTGGCGGAGCGCACGCCGCGGTCGCGAAACGGATTGTTGCGGCAGGCATCGAGCAGCACGAGATTGATCCTGGCGCCGGACTTCTCCATCTGGTCGAGTACGCCGGCCATGGCGATGCCCTGCATGAACACGTCACCCTCGTCAGTGGGATCGGCGTCGACCGGCACCAGATAATTCAAGCCGTGGGTCTCGACGCCGTGGCCGGCATAATAGAACAGCGCCACGTTGGCGCCGGCCAGTTCGCGGCCGAAAGCCTGCAGCACCGCGTCGAAGCCGGCTTTGGTCAGGTCGACCTGCGCGCCGCCGCCGACCACGATGAAGCCGAGCGACGACAGCGTGTCCGAGATCAGCTTGGCATCGCCGGCCGGGTTCGGCAGCTTCGGCGCGCTCTGATAGGCGGAATTGCCGATCACCAGTGCGACCCGCTTCTCGGCCTGAACGGCGGTGCCGATGCACAGCACGAATGCCGCGACGATCAGGCGCGACAGGATGCCGTTTCGGCCGGACATGGTGATGCACTCCGCGGGACGGGACGTCGGGCTGTTATGGATTGGTCTTTCCGGATCGCCTCAGGTTCGAACGAAGCTGCCGCCCGTTATCGGGCGTGCACCGATCCAGATCGAGGAGCCATGTCAGTTGACGCGCCGGTTGCGGCGCAGCAGCGCCTCGGCGGTCGGGCATCCGGTCCGCCGCGCTGAGGGCGTCGCGAAGGGCCGCTCGATGGTGACGATCTGGCAGCCGTGCTGCGCCGAAACGTCGGCGACGACGCTCGACACCGCGTCGTCGATCCGCGAGCCGGGCAGATGGGCGACGATCAGGTCGCTGATGCTGAGTCGCCTGCGGACGCGCAGGTCGCTGTCGATCCGGTAGCTGAAGACGGCATGGATGACGCCACGGCGATCGCGGATCGCGATCAGCCCGGTCTCGGGCGAACTGCTGCGGCTGCGCCGGCGCACGAATCGCAGCCATTGCTCCGTGGTAATACTGGCATCGTGCATGAACACCAGCGGATAGGCCGCGATCGCGTCCTGATGGTCGATCGGAAGTGCTTGGAAATGCTCGTTCATCGTCGGTTTCCCCGAACACGGTCGAAGTTGCTGGGGAACGGGCGGCGCAGCATTGATCTGCATCAATGACCCCGGCGGTTGATCCAGATCAAATCGGGGCTGATAGTGTCGACATCGAAACCACGCGGACCCCCGAAGCCATGAGCATCGCCGAACCACTGCAGGATTCGTTTGCCGGCGCGGCGCCGTGCGACTGCAGGCACGGCCGCGCCACCAATGGCTGCGAGGACTGCAAGGTCAGGCTGTTCAGCGTCTGCGCCGCACTGGAGCTGTCCGAGCTCGAGGAACTCGACCGGATCAGCCAGGCCAAGCAGGTCCCGGCAAGAGCGACGCTGTTCGAGCAGAGTGCGCTGGCGGGAAGCGTGTTCAACGTCACCGACGGGGTCGTGCGGCTGTACAAGTCATTGCCCGACGGCCGCCGCCAGATCGTCGGTTTCGCGCTGCCGGGCGACTTCCTCGGACTCGCGCTGCAGGACCGCTACGGCGTCACCGCGGAGGCGGTGAACCAGGTTGCGGTTTGCCGTTTCGCGCGATCGACATTCCTCGCCTATGTCGACGGCAAGCCGCATCTGCTGCGCCGCCTGCATGAATTCGCGGGGCACGAGCTCAGCCTGGCGCAGGACCAGATGCTGCTGCTCGGGCGGCGCAGTGCCGAGGAAAAGATCGCTGCGTTCCTGCTCAACATGCAGACGCGACACGCCCGGATCGGAAGCATGTCCGTCACCGTGCCGCTGCCGATGAGCCGGCAGGACATCGCCGACTATCTCGGTCTCACCATCGAGACGGTGAGCCGAACCCTGACCCGGCTTGCGCGCGAGAAGGTGGTGCTGATCGTGCCCGATGGCGTGCGGCTGCTCGACCTCGAACGGCTGAAGCTGAGCGGCGCGAGCTGACGCTGCTTTTTGATCCAGCACAAGGCGATGCGCGCGTGAGCGCGCTAGGTCTCTCCATCATATGCAGGAGACGACCCATGCCCCTCGACACCATCCTTGTCATGATCGCCGTCACCGCGATGTTCGCCACCATTGCCGTCGTCATCGCGTGGGGCGACCGGCAGACGCGCGATCTCTGACGCTGTCCGCGCTTTAGCGGATCGCGCCCTTGAATTTGTCGATGTCAGGCGAAGGGCGGGCGGGAAACAGCCGCGCAGTTGAGGAGATGTCGAGCCGGCGCCGGCATTTTGCCTCGTCGGCGCTGTCCTCGGCGCCGTCCTTGCCGGTGCGTTTCTTCGCAAAAACGTCGTCCTGCCGGTTGACGATCAGCATGGCGTGGTCGCGCTCGAGCGTGTCGGGGTTCTTGCGCTGCTCGTCGGAGCGGAACGCGCCGCCGGTGATCTTGCCGGTCATGTCGTAGTCGCAACCCGCCTTCCAGTCGCCCTGATCCCACTTCCATCCCGCGGCGCTCAGGGTGCCGTCGCTGTCGGCGGTGACCTTGATGACGGCGTTATAGGCGAGCCAGATGCCGGTGAGCCCATTGCGCTTGTCGTCAAAGCCTTCGAGCAGCGCGAGGCGTTCGCGCTGCAATCCGTCGACATGGTCGCGGGCACCGACGGTATCGTGCACCTGCGAGGTCTGTTTCTCCCACGCCGGGTGCAGGAATTCGGGATACTCCTCGGCCTGGCTCTTCACCCAGTTGCGCTGGTCGTCGATCAGCGCGCGCCGCGTCGCCTCGTCGAGCCGTGGCTGCAACGCCTTCCAGGCGCGGTTCAGCCGCTGGTCGTTGTCGGCGAGATCGGGATCGGCGCAGATTTCCTCATCGGTCGCCGTCTCGGGTCTGGTGCAGTCAAAGGTCGGGGCGACGAACGCGGTGTTGGCCGTGTCGGATGCTGCATCCTTGCCGGCGGCAAAATAGCTGCCGGTGACTTGCCCCATGGATTCGCATGCGGCAAGGCCGCCCTCGTCGTCGCCCAGGATCGCAACGATGCGCAAGCTCTCTCCCTGGCGGCGGACCTTCAACGACGGTGGCTTTGCGGGTTCGGCAGTCTTCGCCGGGTCGGTGAGTGCGGGGCCGGACAGCCAGCCGCTCGCGGCAGGCTTGACCAGCGCGGTCAGCTTGCAAGTCCGCCGCCGGTCGCCGCCATAGTCGCCGCGCAGATCGGCGGCGAGGCGATAGGCGCCGCCCTCGGCCGGCGTCAGCGTGATGTTGCCGAAGGCGTTGACCCATTTGCCGGCGAGGCCGGGACGGCCGGATGCCATTCCGTCAAGCGCGGTGACGCGGCGGCGCAACGCCTCGGCGAAACTCTCCTTCAGCTCGTCCGTATCGGCGTCGGCCAAGACCTCCGCGGCGTCGATGATCATCTCGTTGAACCAGGCCTGGTCGCGCTTCAGCAGCGGCTTGATGTTCGCCGGCATTTTTGCCAGCGCCGCATCGAACGCCTTGTCGATCTGCGCCACCAGCTTGTCAGTGCCGGCCTTCTTGCAGTCGGAGGTCTTGATCGTGCTGTCGGCGGTATCTCCGCACAGCCTGATCGCGGTCGGTGCGCTGCTCGATGCGCGCAGATAATCGTCCATCGCAATGGACGGGCCGGACGCCAGGACCGTGATGGCCGCGGCGATGGCCGCGAGCCGAGGGGAGCGAGGCATGGGCTATGACCTGCGAGGCCGCGGCATGCGGCCCTTGCGCCTTGGGTCGCCGGCGGCGCGCGCCGGGTTCAAAATGTCGGCGGTGTGCAGGCCGAGATCACCTCGCACGGCTTGGCGCCGATGCAGCGGAAGCGGTGCGGGCGGCGGCTTTCGAAATAATAGGCGTCGCCGGCGTTCAGCACCCGACGCTCGTCGTCGACCGTGACCTCGAGCCGGCCCGAGACCACGATGCCGCCTTCCTCGCCCTCGTGCACCAGCGGCACCCGGCCGGTGTCGCTGCCGGGCTCGTAGCGCTCCTTCAGGATCTGCAAGGCCCGGCCGAACAGGCTGTCGCCGATCTGGAGGTAGGAGATCGGCTTCTTGCCGATCTCGGTCAGCTCGTCGGCGCGGTAGAACGCCTTGCGCGGCCGCTCCGGCTCGATCGCGAAGAACTCGGCGAGCCCCATCGGGATGCCGTCGAGGATGCGCTTCAGCGCGCCGACCGACGGGTTCATCTGGTTGGATTCGATCAGCGAAATCGTCGAATTGGTCACGCCGGAGCGCTTGGCGAGTTCGCGCTGCGACAGCTTGTGCCGCGCGCGGATGAATCGCAGCCGTCCGCCGATGTCGACGCTCATGACAGTCCCTTTACAGTCCCTTTGGCAAAATCGCTGTTGCAGGTGTTGCGGATCGAACAAATCTTTGCAGACCGCCTCAACAAGATCAATGGCTTGCCGTGCGACAGAAAAGGACTTGTTGAGTGCCGGGAAGAGTGGTCCGACTAGGCATCGTCAGCAATGGAGCGCGCCGTGACCGTTCATCAGATTCCGAACACCATCGAGACCGAATCGCTCTGGATGCCGTTCACGGCCAACCGGCAGTTCAAGAAAGCGCCGCGGCTGTTCTCCTCCGCCAAGGGCATGTACTACACCTCGGTCGACGGCCGGCAGGTGATCGACGGTTCCGCCGGTCTCTGGTGCGTCAACGCCGGCCATGGCCGCCCGCAGATCGCGTCCGCGGTCGAGCGGCAGCTGACCACGCTGGACTTCGCGCCCTCGTTCAACATGGGCCACCCGCTGGCGTTCGATTTCGCCGAGCGCCTCGCCGAGATCGCCCCGAAGGGGCTGGATCGCATCTTCTTCACCAATTCGGGCTCTGAATCGGTCGACACCGCGCTCAAGATCGCGCTGGCCTATCATCGCGCCGCTGGCCAGCCGACCCGCACCCGTCTGATCGGCCGCGAGCGCGGCTATCACGGCGTCGGCTTCGGCGGCATGTCGGTCGGCGGCATGGTCGCCAACCGCCGCCAGTTCGCGACCCATCTGCCCGGTGTCGACCATATCCGCCACACCCATGATATGGCGCGCAACGCCTTCGCCAAGGACATGCCGGATCACGGCGCCGAGCTTGCCGACGACGTCGAGCGGATGGTGGCGCTGCATGGCGCCGACACCATCGCCGCCGTGATCGTCGAGCCGGTGCCGGGCTCGACCGCGGTGCTGCCGCCGCCGAAGAATTATCTGCAGCGGCTGCGCGAGCTCTGCACCAAGCACGGCATCCTCTTGATCTTCGACGAGGTCATCACCGGCTTCGGCCGCCTCGGCACGCCGTTCGCCGCCAACTTCTTCGGCGTGACGCCGGACATGATGACCACCGCCAAGGGCATCACCAATGGCAGCGTGCCCTGCGGCGCGGTGTTCGCAACCCGTCAGATCCATGACGCGCTGATGACCGGCCCCGAGGGCATGATCGAGCTGTTCCACGGCTACACCTATTCGGCGCATCCGGTGGCCTGCGCCGCCGGTATTGCCACGCTTGACATCTACAAGGATGAAGGCCTGCTGACCCGCGGGGCCCAGATGGCCGACTATTTCCGCGATGGCCTGCATTCGCTGAAGGGGCTGCCGAACGTCGTCGACATCCGCAATATCGGTCTGATGGGTGCGGTCGAAGTCGCGCCGCGCGATGGTGTCGTCGCCGCGCGCGGCTATGACCTCATGGTCGACTGCTTCAACAGCGGGCTGTATCTGCGCATGAGCGGCGACTCGCTCGCGGTGTCGCCGCCCTTGATCGTCGAGAAGAAGCACATCGACGACATGGTCTCGATCCTGAGCGATGCCATCAAGCGCGTGGCCTGATAATTGCTAGCAAATTAGCCGCTAGCACTACAAATTGCTGTCGCCGTTGCGGAGCAGAGTGGTTTCGCAGCGGCGATTGCGTTTGTTGCTGCAGGATGTGAGGAAAAGTGAAGGTCCTTGTTCTCGGCAGTGGCGTGATCGGCGTCACCTCGGCCTATTACCTTGCGCGCGCCGGCCACGAGGTGACGGTGATCGACCGTCAGCCGAAGCCCGCGCTGGAAACCTCGTTCGCCAATGCCGGCGAAGTGTCGCCGGGCTATTCATCGCCCTGGGCCGGTCCCGGCGTGCCGGTGAAGGCGGTGAAGTGGCTGCTGATGAAGCACGGCCCGCTGGTGATCCGCCCGAAGCTCGATCCCGTGATGTGCCTGTGGCTTCTGAAGATGCTGCGCAACTGCACCACCTCGCGCTACGCGGTGAACAAGAGCCGGATGATCCCGATCGCGGAATACAGCCGCGACTGCTTGCAGGCGCTGCGCAATGACATCGGCATCCGCTATGACGAGCGCGCACGCGGCACGCTGCAGCTGTTTCGCGAGCAGGCCCAGCTCGATCACACCGGCGACGACATCGCGGTGCTCAAGCAATATGGCGTGCCGTTCGAGGTGCTCGACCGCGAGGGCTGCATCAAAGCCGAGCCTGCGCTCGCCTCTGTGAAGCAGAAGTTCGCCGGCGGACTTCGATTGCCGCATGACGAGACCGGCGACTGCCACATGTTCACGCAGGCGCTGGCGCTGGAAGCCGAGAAGATCGGCGTGCGCTTCAGCTTCAACGTCGGCATCGACGGTCTGAATGCGGACGCGACCCGGATCACCGGCGTTGCGACCAGCGCCGGCATGATGACCGCCGATGCCTATGTTCTGGCGCTCGGCAGCTACTCGCCGCATCTGGTGCGGCCGCTCGGCATCTCACTGCCGGTCTATCCGGTGAAGGGCTATTCGATCACGGTGCCGATCAAGGACGCCGCCGGCGCGCCGGAATCGACCGTGATGGACGAGAGCTACAAGGTCGCGATCACCCGGCTCGGCGATCGCATCCGGGTCGGCGGCACCGCCGAGATCTCGGGCTATTCGACCAAACTCTACGCCGCGCGGCGTGCGACGCTGGACCATTCGCTGACCGATCTGTTCCCGCGCGGCGGCGATCTTCCCAAGGCCACCTTCTGGTGCGGCCTGCGCCCGATGACCCCGGACGGCCCGCCGGTGATCGGCGCGACGCGCTTTGCCAATCTGCATCTCAACACCGGTCACGGCACGCTCGGCTGGACCATGGCCTGCGGCTCGGGCCGGGTGCTAGCCGACATGCTCTCCGGCAAGAAGCCCGAGATCGACACCAAGGAGCTGTCGATCAAGCGCTACGATCAGCGATTCGGGTAACGGCGTTTTCCAGACGCCGTCCCACGCGCGGATACCGGTATTGCCGGTGTGCCGGCTTCATCGAAGGAAGCAAAGTGAATGCAGACGCAGCAGACCGTTGCCGGATACGAGATATCGACCGATGCAGGCCGCCTGAACCTGGATGTGATTCATACGTTCCTGGCAGAGCAGAGCTACTGGTCGCCGGGCGTTCCAAGATCGATCGTCGAGCGCGCGATCGAGAATTCGCTCTGCTTTGGTGTCTATCATGGCGCTGCGCAAGTTGGCCTTGCGCGTGTCGTCACCGACAAATCGACTTTCGCATTGCTTGCCGACGTGTTCATCCTGGAGGGACATCGCGGCAAGGGTCTGTCGAAGTGGCTGATGCGTTGCGTTGTCGAGCACGAAGACCTGCAAGGCCTGAGGCGCCTCCTGCTCCTGACGTCGGACGCGCACGGATTGTACCGCCAATTCGGCTTCGAAGCGCTCGGCAATCCATCCCGTTTCATGGAAGTTGTTCGCCCGGATATCTATCGGTCGCGTTGATGGTCTCGTCAGGTGGTAAAACCAGCCGCCTCCTCTGAATATCGCTGTTCGGTTTGTCGGCGCGGTAGCAAGCGTAGATGGGTAACGGCCGGCCGCCCGCTCGCTACGGCGCGATTTGGAAGCGCGCTCGCGAGCGGCCTGTTGGTTGGAAGGCGGTCGTCCCTCAAACTGATGGTGTCAACGGAGTCGGGCAAGCCCGCTCCAAGCATCATTAAGGGACGACCATGTACCACTATGCAGGAATCGACGTGTCTTTGGAATGCTCGAGCGTCTGCCTTGTCGATGGGACGGGTAAGATTTTGCGCGAGGCGAAGGTTGCGAGCGAGCCGGAGGCCTTGATCGGCTGGTTCCGGTCGCTGGGGTTGGTGCTGGAACGGATCGGGCTGGAGGCTGGTCCGCTGTCGCAATGGCTCTACGCAGCGATGCGGGATGCGGGCCTGGCAGTCGAACTGTTGGAGACGCGGCACGTCCGCGATGCCTTCAAGGCGATGCCGGTGAAGTCGGACCGCAACGATGCCCGCGGGATCGCGCAACTGATGCGGCTGGGCTGGTTCCGGCCGGTGCACTGCAAGTCGATCGAAGCGCAGGAGACGCGGGCGGTTCTGACGGCACGCAAGCTGCTGCAGTCGAAGCTGCGCGACATCGAGAACAGCCTGCGCGGCGTGCTCCGCGGCTTCGGTCTGAAGGTCGGCCCGACCACCGAGCGCACGTTCGCCGAACGCATCCGGGAGCTCGTAGCGGGCCATCCTGGACTTGAGGTGGTGGCCCAGGCACTGCTCGAAGCCCACGCCGTGCTGCGGCGCGAGTTCAATGGCCTGGATAAGCACACCCAAAGGCTCGCCAGGTCGCACCCGCAGGCGAAGCTCTTGATGACGACACCGTCCGTCGGCCCGATCGTGGCGCTCACCTATGCCTCGGCGATCGACGACCCGAAGCGCTTCCGGTCATCGAAGGCGACGGGAGCGCATTTTGGCCTCACCCCGAAGAAGTACCAATCGGGCGAAACCGACTATACCGGCCGCATCAGCAAGATCGGCGATGCCTCCGTGCGCGAGGCGCTCTATCAGGCGGCTCATGTCATGCTGACCAAGCCGGTCAGGAACTGCTCGGCGCTGAAGGGCTGGGCGATGCGGATCGCCCGGCGCGCAGGCATGCGCAAGGCCAAGGTGGCGCTTGCACGCAAGCTCGCCGTGATCCTGCATCGCATGCTCGCCGACGCCAAACCGTTCAACCCGATGGCCAAGGCCTCGGCAACCTAAGCAAGGAGCAGCAATCGGTTCCGGGCGGGCCACGACACCAGGCTCTCCCTGAGCGAGGTCCCTTCGCCGGGACGATGGATCCGGTCAGGCCGCCATCCGGGAAGTGGCTCACAACCACGCTTCCGTAGATTGGCCGGCCGGCTCCTCAATGCACCCCATCAGGCGACGGCCACCGCGCCGATCCCGTACAGAAGCAAGTGCCCGGCGACTGGATCACGCAAAAAGGGATTGACTTACCAAGGCCCGTTACAGAAGCCCGGATGAGCGAAGCGACATCCGGGTTTTGCGTCCCGTTCCCGCACAACATCGTCGCAGGAGCCTCGCTTCGAGCGAGGCCTTCTGATGCGAAATTGTGAAACAACCCGGCACGACGGCCGGGCTGGATCATGAATATTCACTAGTTTGCAATACCGGCATCTAACGAGATTATCGCCGTCCAGTCTGTGCACTTCAGCACACTTGTGCGGGCTTATGCGGTTCATATGCCGCGGCGTGCGCAGCGCTCTCGAATTCATATCCCGCCCTGAAGATATTGAGCCCGATGCAAGCGCTCCCGCGGACGCCAGGCCGCCGAGGCTCTGCTGCACGCGCGAGCGCGAACGGGAACAGGTGATGTCATGTCTTCGCTTCAGATTACCGCCGGCGACCGGATCATCGAGCCGATGATCGCGCTGGCCGGCTGCACGACCCAGCAGCGTATCGTCGTGGCCGGCTCGAAGAGCATGGAGTTGATGTTCGAGCTGCACCGGCGCGGCTATCTGCGCGCGACAGCGACCGGCAATTGCGGCCGTCCGGTCGGCCAGTACGATGCCGCGCTGGTCGACTGGCGGCGTCGTACGCTTCCTGCGCTCGAGCCGGCACTGGACTGGCTGGCGAATTTCCTCAGCGCCCGGGCGGTGCTGGTGGTCTGGGTCGACGCGCAGAAGGCCTCGGCCAACCAGAGCCTGCGCGCCTCGCTGGAGCGGCGCGGCTTCGTCGTCGAGCAGGGCATCGTGCATCAATACGGTTGCGCGCTGTCGGCGCGGCGGTCGCAGGCCCATCCGATGCAGCTGGCGGCCTGACGCGCCACTGGTTGCGCCATGGCGAACGCGGTTTGCCGGAAGGAATTTCATATGTCCAAGGTACGACGCGCCGTGATTCGCGAATGGATGTTGCTGGCCCGCGAGAAGCGGCAATCCGGCCAGCAGGCAGCAGCCTTTGCAAAGGCGGCGTCGCAGCGGCACAACCTGCCGCGCAGCCGGCGCACGCCGCACGCGATCATCGTGGGATGGCTGTGGCCGCGCACCGGACGTCCGTAAGAGCGTTTTCCAGCGAAGCCTGAGGCGGGATGGACACCGGTTCGCGTCAAGAAAATGCGTCAAAACAAGTCTGGAGCCCCGTTCCGAATCCATCGGAATTGAAAAGGCTCCAGGGCGGCCGCCGCTCCGCCGGCGCGGGGTGGGCGGAGGAGTGATCGATGCAGATCCGTGAGCTTGAGTTGTTCTCCCGCGCGCCTCGCGGCGCGGAAGACCTGGTTGCAGACGTCGCGCAGTCGACCTCCGGCGCTGCTGCGCGCAGCGCGGCGGCGCTCGCGCAGGTATGCTGCGACATTATTGCCGGTGAGGGGCCGACCGTCGCCGGCCGGGCGCATTTCTCGCGAACGATCGACGCCGACGACGCAACATTATGCGCGCGCATTCTCTGTGTCGCAGGCCGCGCAGGCGTTTCGGTCAGTCGCGCCGAAGCCGACGCATTGTTTGCGATCGACGCCGTCGGGAGCGAACGATGCGACGACGGACGTTTCGATGATTTGCTTGCGAAGGCGGTGCTGCATCATGTGATGGGGGCGGCCGGCGCATCGATCCCCCGCCGCGAGCAGGCGCTGGCCCGCGAGAATCCATTGGGTGCCTGGGGATCGGCGATCGTGCTCGCCGCGGAGCCGCGATCCTGGCTCGTGGCTCATCTTGACTGGATGAAGCAGTCATCTCCGGCCGCGCGCGCAATCGACGCGGTGCTTCATATCAATCCGGCCGGGCCCCGGCTGCCGCTCGGCGTTCTCTTCAACATGGCGGCCTGAGCGAACTCCGATCATTCGAAACTACTGGAAGGTATTGGTCAGCGTTCCCAGATGGCTGATCGAGATCGATACGGTGTCGCCGGCGCGGAGAAATTTGGGCGGATTGAAACCCAGGCCGACTCCGGCCGGTGTGCCGGTTGCGATGATATCACCGGGTTTCAGTGTGAGACCTGCGGAGATGATTGCCACCAGGGTCGGGATGTCGAAAATCAGGTCGCGCGTATTGGCGTTCTGGCGCAATTCCCCGTTCACCCAGCATTTCACGTCGAGGTTTTCGGAGTCGACGTCTTCGCGGGTGGCGATCCAGGGTCCCATCGGACAGAATGTGTCCAGTGCCTTGCCGAGGAACCACTGCTTGTGATTGCGCTGGCGATCGCGGGCGGTGACGTCGTTCACGATCGTGTAGCCGAAAATGTGATCGTAGGCGTGCTCCGGCTTGATGTCTCGGCCTTGCTTGCCGATGATCAGCGCAAGCTCGGCCTCGTAATCAACACTCGATGTAATGTGCGCATGCAATTGGACGACATCGTTCGGTCCCACCACGGTACTTGCGGGTTTGGTGAACACCGCGGGATGGCTGTCGATTTCGGCGCCTTTCACCGCGCCTGCCTCGTAGCCGCTGTTTGAGAACTCCCGCGCATGCTCGCGATAATTCTTGCCGACGCAGAATATGTTGCGGAGTGGGGCCGGGATCGGCGCCAGCAACCTGACGTCGGCGAGTGAATGGGCCGGCGCATCGCCGGCTGCGACGCCGCCGATGTCGTCGATGCGTTCGATTGCGTCGACCATGTCGCTGACGCCGGCAATTGGAACAATGGTTGCTTCGGCCTGGTCAATACGGCCGATTCGAATGGCGCCGTTCAGGGCATAGCGAGCGAGCTTCATAAATCCCTCTTGGTTTGTCGGTTGCGGCGGCGCACGACAGGTACGCCGCCGTGTCGGTGCTGCGTCAGGCGGCGAGCGAGCGCCCCTTGGTTTCGGGCAGCAGGAGTGCTGCGACAATGATCAGCCCGTAGGCGGCCAGCGTGAATATCCCGATGGCCTGGCCAAGCGGCATGGTCGCACTGATGTAACCGACGAGGGCCGGAAACAGCGCGCCGATGGCGCGGCCGACATTGAAGCAGAAGCCGATGCCCGAACCGCGTACGCTGGTCGGATAAAGCTCGTTGAAGAACGCCCCGATGCCGCTGTAGATGCCCGAGGCGAAAAAGCCGAGCGGTGCGCCGAGGAAGAACAGGACGGAGTCGCCGATCGGCAGGAACATGTAGGCGAAAACGGTGAATATCGAGCAGACGGCGAACAGGACGAAGTTTCTCCGACGTCCGAGGATGTCAGTGAGATAGGCGCTGACCACGTAACCGAGAAATGAAGCCACGATGATGATGGCGAGAAAACCGCCGGTGCCCAGCACAGACAGGCCGCGCACCGTCTTCAGGTAGGTCGGCAGCCAGATCATGATGGCGTAGTAGCCGCCCTGGGTGCCGATGGTCAGCACCGACGCCAGGACCGTGGTTCGCTACAACGACGGTGCAAATATCTTCAGGAAGCTCGGCCGGGCTTCCTGGCCGCTGGCATAGCGGCGCTGAGCGTCCACGAACAGCGTTGGCTCGTCGACGAAGCGACGGACAAAGAACACAGAGACCGCGGGCAGAATTCCGATCGCGAACAGCGCGCGCCAGGCGACAGTCTCGGGAAGGAATGTGAACAGCACGGTATAGGCGATGACCGCGACGCCCCAACCGACCGCCCAGCCCGAATGCACGATGCCGTTGCCCTTTCCACGATGTTCGTCGCGGATGATCTCGCCGATCAGCACGGCGCCCGCCGCATATTCGCCGCCGAAGCCGAAGCCCTGCAGTGCGCGGAACAGGAAGAGCTGCTCATAGGACGTTGCGAAGGCGCACAGGAAAGTGAAAACCGAGAACCACAGGATCGTCACCTGCAGCATGCGCACGCGGCCAAAACGGTCAGCAAGAATGCCGACCAGCCAACCGCCCAGCGAGGACGCGAGCAGCGTTGCGGTCGCGAGCAGGCCTGCATCTGCGCGGCTGATCGACCAAAGCGCGGTGAGCGTGGCGATCACCAGACTGTAAAGCTGCACATCCATGGCATCGAGGGCCCAACCCGTAAAGCAGGCCCAGAATGTGCGGCGTTCCTTGGCGGAAAGTTCATGGTACCATCCGAGAACGGCGCCAGTCCGTTCCTCGGTGGTGTTGGCGATTTGCTGCGACATCAATCCTCCCCCCGTATTTTTTGTCGAGCGCATGCGATCGCGCCGGCGCGTGCCGGCGAGATTCGCCGCTGTCTCGATTCCATCGGTATGAAGCGCGGCGTTCCGCGTCGGGCCGCCGCGTTAGCTCACGATGCGTGCTCGAGCGCCTTGCCCCATTTCAGGCCCCAGTCGTCGCCGAGCAGGTCGACGACCTTGCCGTCCTTCTCGTAGAACTTGTTGGGAATCTGAAAGATGGCGATCATCAGTCCGCCTTCCGGCGTCCATGCCGAATGACGGCTGCCCGCCGGGCGCCACACGAACTCGCCGGGACCGCAGGACAGACCTGTCTCCGGTCCTTCCTTGTCGACCAGACGGCCCTCGATCATGAAGGTCTGTTCGAGCATGACGTGCTCGTGGTCGGGGAGCTCGGCGCCCGGATCCATCTTCAGCAGCACCGTAAGCAGGCCGGAAGCCTTGTCGACCATAAGCGTCTTCACGTGACAGCCTGGATAGCGGATCGGCTCCCAGGGCATATCGTTGGCGTGCACGAGGCGTGAGGCAAGCGGTCCCAGGCCTTCGTGGTTCTTCGCGTTGGGCGTGAATGCGGAGGTCATGTTTTTTCCTTCCCTGCAGACGCATTGGCTTTGGTGTGCTTGATCATGAACCAATTGAACCAATGTCTGATTGCTATGCTGGCATGGGTATATGGATGCGTCAAGCTTCGCTATAGAATTCGCAGCTGACTGCGTCATCGCTAAAGTAACGCGATTAAACGATTTGGCTTAGATTGGTATAGATGGTATAGCGAACATGACGGCAATGGTTTGCGGATCAATCCGATGAGCATCGAAGTTTCACAGCGCATGCCCAAGCAGACATCGGCTGATCGCCTGCTGCTGTCACTCCAGGAAGCGATCGACGTCGGTCGCTGGAAGCCCGGCGAGCGGATTCCCACCGAGCGCGCGCTGTCGGATCACTATGGTGTTGCGCGCAATACCATCCGTCGCGCGTTGCAGCAGCTCGAGGACGCGGGACGTATCGTCCGCCATGTCGGCCGCGGCACCTTTGTCGAGCAGGGCAAGCGCACGCAGCCGAACGACCTCGCGCACCGCATCGAGAATGCGAGCCCGGCGGAGATCATGGAGGTGCGCCTGATGATTGAACCGCAGGCCGCCGAATGCGCGGCTGCGCGCGCCAACGGCGCCGAGCTCGACGCCATGGCCGAATGCCTGGAGAAGGGCGAGAGAGCGCCGACAGTGGCAGAATTTGAAATGTGGGACGGTCTATTCCATCAGGCGCTGATTGCCGCATGCCGCAACCAGCTCCTGATCGACATCTACGACGCGATCAACGCGGTGCGCCGCAAGGCCGATTGGGCCGCCCTGAAGGCGCGCGTCGTGACGCCCGCGCGTCGCGCGGTGACGCAAAAGCAGCATCGCGACATCCTGGCAGCTCTGCGCGCGCGCGACGCTCAACGCGCGGGATTGGAAATGAAGAACCATCTGCTCGACGTTCGCCGCAGCCTGGTCGGTTCCTGAGCGGGCCTGTAGCGCCGCGTTCAACTGGATTGAGCGACGGACCGTTGTCGGCTGTAGCCCGGATGAGCCAACGGGTCGCGCGAATGCGCGCCCGATGACAGGCTCCGCGATATCCGGGGCTGCCGGTCCCGCATGTCGCTGCGCTCATGCGGGCTACTGGCGGCACCGGAGAGCCTGATGAAGTTAGCTTGAACCGGAGCAGCCGCAGAAACTTCACCTCTCCCCGATGGGGAGAGGTGAACCGAACCAACGGACCGATTCGATCTAAATTCATCACGCTCTAGCGCGATGGTTTGAGGCTGGCTTTCTTTCGTGCCGGTTTCGACTCTTGCGGGCCCGTCGCCGTGCCCGCCGACTGCACCCGCAAGCCGTCGACGAACACATCGAGCAGCCTGAGCGCCGTGGTCTGCCAGCCCGGCTGGTCGTGCATGTAGCACATGCCGATCAGCGCGCGCAGCACGTCCTCGGCGCTGATGTCGTTGCGGATTGCGCCGGCCGCGACCGCGCGCGCGAGCAGGGTGCCGATGGCCTTGGTCAGGCGGTCGAACGAATAGGCGTGCAGCTCGCTCGAGCCGGCCGCCACCAGTGCAAGTGCTGCGACCATGCCCTTCTTGGTGGCGACGAATTCGACATTGGCGCGCAGCCAGCGCCGCAGCGCGTCGACCGGCTCGGGCGCGCTTTGCAACTGCTCGGCAAGGTCGCCGAGCTGCTCGACCTCGCGGCGATAGACCGCCTCATACAGCGCCTCGCGGGTCGGGAAGTGGCGATACAGCGTGCCGATGCCGACGCCGGCGCGGCGCGCGACGGCCTCGAGGCTCGCCTCGCTGCCGCCGGCCGAGAACACAGCCTTCGCCGCCTCCAGCACGCGCTCGCGATTGCGCACGGCATCGGCGCGCGGCTTGCGAGCCATTTCTGTCGATGGACCGGCCATTGCTTTTTCTTCTCGCCCTCCCTTGTAAACGGAGGGCGCCTCCGTATATGGCGACCAGCACCCGGCCTGACAAGGCGCGCCGATCACCGATCGGCGGCCACGGGACGGCGTTGCCCTGATTCAACCGACCATACACGGATCGGAGCCCCGCATGAATCTCCCACTCAGTCTCACCATCAATGGTGTCCGCCGGGAAATTGTCCTCGACGACCCCCGCGTCACCCTGCTCGACCTGTTGCGCGAGCGGCTCGACCTGACCGGAACCAAGAAGGGATGCGACCGCGGTCAGTGCGGCGCCTGCACCATCCTGGTCGACGGCCGCCGCATCAATCCCTGCCTCGCGCTCGCCGTCAGCCATGACGGCGCCGAGATCTTAACCATCGAGGGCGTCGGGCGCGGCGATCAACTGCATCCGGTGCAGGCCGCCTTCATCGCCCATGACGGCTTCCAGTGCGGCTTCTGCACGCCGGGCCAGATCATGAGCGGCATCGGCCTGATCCAGGAGGGGCAGGCGGGCGACGATCCGGAGCGGGTGCGCGAATGCATGAGCGGCAATCTCTGCCGCTGCGGCGCCTATCAGGGGATCACCGAAGCCGTGCTCGAGGCACAGAGCAACATGACCACTGCAAAACAAAGGCGCTCCGCATGATGAATTTCGATTATGTCAGGCCGGCCAGCGTCGCGGATGCGATCGCGGCGGCTTCCGAAAACGGCGCGACCTATCTCGCCTCCGGCACCAATCTGCTCGATCTGATGAAGGGCGGCGTCAGCCGGCCGAGCCGCCTGGTCGACGTCACGCGGCTGCCCGGGCTCGATCGCATCGAGCATCTCGCCGACGGTAGCTTGCGCATCGGTGCGCTGGTGCGCAATGCCGATCTCGCGCACGACGCGGACTTCGCGCGCAATTATCCCGCGGTCGCCGAAGCGCTGCTGTCGGGCGCATCCGCCCAGCTTCGCAATGCCGCCACCGTCGGCGGCAATCTGATGCAGCGGACACGCTGCGCCTATTTCTATGACGCCGGCAGCGCCTGCAACCGACGCTGGCCGGGTGCCGGCTGCGACGCCTTGAAGGGCGAGAACCGCCTGCACGCGGTGCTCGGCTGGAGCGAGGGCTGCATCGCGACCCATCCGTCGGATTTCTGCGTGCCGCTGGTCGCGCTCGATGCAATCGTCGAGATCGAGGGCAAAAGCGGCCGGCGCGAGCTGCCGCTCGAGGCGCTGCACCGGCTGCCTGGCGAGACACCGGAGCGTGAGACCGCGCTGGAGCGCGGCGACCTGATCGTCGCTCTGCGCCTTCCGGCCGACGCGCAGGGCTTTGCCAGGCATGCCCGCTACATCAAGGTCCGCGAGCGCACCTCCTATGCCTTCGCCGTGGTCTCGGCCGCGGCGGCCTTGCGCATCGCAGACGGCAAAATCCGCGAAGCGCGGCTCGCGCTCGGCGGCGTCGCCGCAAAGCCGTGGCGCACGCGCGAGGCCGAGCAGGTGCTCGCCGGTCGCGCGGCAGATACGGCCAGCTATCGCGAGGCGGCGCGCGCCGCGCTCGCCGATGCAAAGCCGTCCGGCGACAACGCCTTCAAGATCGAGCTCGCGCAGCGCATCGTCGTGCGCGCGCTCACCCTTGCTGCCGCAGGCACGCCGGACCGTATCCCCGCGCTGCCGGGCTCTCCCTTCTCATCCGTTGCAGGAGCGTGACGCATGACAGCTGAACTCAATCTGACCCGCGACCCGGCCCATCTCCGCCATGGCTCGAACATCGGCCAGCCGCTGACCCGCACCGAGGGCGTGCTCAAGGTGACCGGCAAGGCCCGCTATGCCGCCGACAATCATCCGCCCGCCATGGCCTATGCGGTGATCGCGACCAGTTGCATCGCGCGCGGCCGCGTCACCGCGCTCGACGTCGCCGCCGCAAAGCGCCACCCCGATGTCATCGACGTGATGACGCCGGCGCACAAGCCCGAGCTTGCGGAGGATCCCGACGCCAAAGGCAATCCGTTCGCCTTCCGCATGGAGCTGTTGCAGAGCGACGAGGTGCGTTACGCCAACCAGGCGATCGCGGTCGTGATTGCCGAGACGCTGGAGGCCGCGACCGAAGGCGCTGCGCTGCTGTCGCCGCGCTATCAGGTCGAGATCGCACGCGTCGGCCTCGACGCCGGCGAGGCCTATGCACCGCCGGTGGTCGGCATTGGCAATCCGGCCGAGGTTCGCCACGGCGACATCGATGCCGGTCTTGCCGCGGCCTCGAAGCTGACAGATGCAACGTATGAGACGCCGGCGCAGTATCACAACGCGATGGAGCCGCACGCCATCGTCGCGGTGTGGGACGGCGACCGTCTGTTCATCGACACGCCGAGCCAGGGCATGGCAATGGCGCAGATGCGGATCGGCGGGCTGTTCGGCATTCCGCCGGCGAATATCCACATCAACAGCCCGTTCCTCGGCGGCGGCTTCGGCTCCAAGGGACTGGTCTCCGGGCCGCAGGTGCTCGGCATCATGGCGGCCAAGCTGGTCGGACGCCCGGTCAAGCTGGTGCTGCGGCGGAGCCAGATGTATGGCCCGGTCGGCCATCGTTCGGCGACCAGGCAGCGCATTCGGATCGGCACCGACGATGCGGGCCTGTTGATCGCGCTCGATCACGAGGCGCGCATCACGACGTCGAGCTTCGACGATTTCTACGAGCCCGCGGCGGACGCCTCGCACACGCTCTATGCCAGTCCCGCGATCCGGACCGCGCATGAAGCGGTGCGCGTCGATACCGGCACGCCGCTGTTCATGCGCGCACCGGGCGAAGCCACCGGATCGATTGCGCTCGAGAGCGCGATCGACGAGGCGGCGTTCGCCTGCGGTATCGATCCCCTGGAATTCCGGCTGAAGAATTACTCCGAGGTCGAGCCGATCACCGGCAAGCCGTTCTCCTCCAAGGCGCTGCGCCAATGCTACGCGAAGGCCGCCGAACGTTTCGGCTGGGCGGGGCGTCCGCTCAAGCCGCGGCAGATGCGCGACGACAACGGTTTTCTGGTCGGCTGGGGCATGGGTACCGCGACATTCCCGGCGCTGATGTTCCAGGGTAATGCCCGCGCCGTGATCCGCGCCGACGGGCGCGGCGTGATGGAGAGCGGCGCACATGACATGGGGCAGGGCGCCTGGACCGCGTTCACGCAGATCTCGGCCGATGCGCTCGGCCTCGAGCTCGATCAGATCTCGTTCCTGTCGGGCACCTCTGATCTGCCGGATGCCGGTATCGCCGGCGGCTCGGCGCATACCGCAACGGTGGGCGCCGCGATCCACAATGCCGGCGCGGCCGCGATCGCAAAACTCGCCGAACTCGCGACGTCAGACCAGCGCTCGCCGCTGTTCGGCGCCGGCAATGCCGGCGTGGTGGCGCGGGGCGGACGGCTGCATCGCCGTGACGACGATACGCGCAGCGAAAGCTATGCCGAGATCCTGACGCGCGCCGGCGTTGCCGAGGTCGAGGCCAATGGCACCGGTGCGGCCGATCCCGCGGCGCAATCGCAATATGCGATGCACGCGCATGGCGCGGTCTTCGCCGAGGTCAAGGTCGATCCCGAGCTCGGCCAGATCCGCGCCACGCGGCTGGTCGGCGCGTTCGCCGCCGGCCGTATCATCAATCCGCTGATGGTGCAGAGCCAGCTGCGCGGCGGCATGATCTGGGGCCTCTCCTTCGCGCTGCATGAGGAAGCGGTGATGGATCACAGGTCCGGCCGCATCCTCAATGCGAACCTTGCCGAGTATCATGTGCCCGTGAATGCCGACGTGCCGCCGATGGAGGTGATCACGGTCGACGAGCACGATCCGCACGTCAATCCGCTCGGCATCAAGGGCGTCGGCGAGATCGGCATCACCGGCAGCGCCGGCGCAGTCGCCAACGCCGTCTGGCACGCGACGGGGATCCGCGTTCGCCGCTTCCCGATCAAGATCGAGGAATTGGTGATGGGATTGGGGTGACACGGCTCGACGCAATGGCGGAGTAACCATCGTCGTCGTCCCGGCCTAGTGCGCAATTGCGCACGGGAGCCGGGACCCATAACCACCAATGTGAGTTGTGGTGCGACGCCGGGGCCACAGCCTGCTTCAACAACATGACCCTGTGGTAATGGGTCCCGGCATTCGCCGGGACGACGTGGATAGGACCAAGCCTTACCCCGCCGCGGTCACGCAATTCACCCACAGCACCACGGCCTTGGCATCATCAGCCGGGTTGGAAAACCGGTGCGGGCGGCGGCTGGCGAATCTGAAACTGTCGCCCTGTTTCAGGGTCCAGGTCTCGGTGTCCACCGTGAGCGTCATCTCGCCGGAAAGCACGAGGCCGGCCTCTTCGCCGTCATGGGTATAGAACTCGTCGCCGGTGTTGCCGCCGGGCTCGAGATGCACCAGGAACAGATTGAGCCGGCTCTCGCTGCCGGCCGGGCTCAACAGCTGCTTTGAAATTCCGGTGCGCCACAGTTTCAGTTCGGCGCGCTGCACTTCGCGGGTCACGACGCCGCCGGCGCCGTCATCCCGCGGCGTTGCGCCGAACAGCGCGGCGATGCCGACGCCGAGCACGTCGGCGAGTGTCGCCAGCACACGCAGCGAGGGCGACGACAGGCCGCGCTCGATCTGGCTGATGAAGCCGATCGATAGATCAGTGCTCGCGGCGACCACCTCCAGCGACATCTCCTTGCTGCGGCGCAGGTCGCGGATGCGGCGGCCGACCGCGAGATCCATCGCCGGCTCGGCCGGTTTACCGGCCGGTTTTTTGGCGGCGCGGCGTGCCGTCGCAGGCCTCGCTGCCGCGCCTTTGCGCATTCTCTTGCCGCCGCTCACGTCAGTCCGCTTCCTTCATGTGCATGAAAACCGCTTGCATTGACCGCGGTTTCGTGACCACAATTTCATACTGGTGAAAATAGGCCGGAACGGCGTCGCCCGCAACATCTAGCTTGAACAGCGGGGCGATGCGGCGCCGGCGGCCAGCTTCGGGAGGTGGTGCGATGTCGTTTCAGCGTCTCGTCCAGGCCGCGCTCGCGGTGATTGCGATTGCCTTGAGCGTGCCGTCGCAGGCCCAGCAGGTGTTGAAGGTCGGCTCGACGCCGACCGGCATTCCCTTCACCTTCCTCGACACCAAGACCAACTCAATCCAGGGCATCATGGTCGATCTCGCCACCGAGATCGGCAAGGATGCCGGCTTCTCCGTGCAGATCGAGCCGATGCAGTTCTCGGCGCTGATCCCCTCGCTGACCGCGAACAAGATCGACATCATTGCCGCTGCGATGTTCGCCACCGCCGCGCGCAAGGAGGTGATCGACTTCTCCGATCCGGTCTACAGCTATGGCGAGGGTCTCGTGGTGCCGAAGGCCGACAGCAAGGCTTACACCTCGCAGGAGGATTTGAAGGGCACCGTGGTCGGCGCCCAGGTCGGCACCGCGTTCGTCGATGCGCTGAAGAAGACCGGGCTGTTCAGCGAGGTCAAGGTCTACGACACCATTCCCGACATCCTGCGCGACGTGAACGCGGGCCGCCTCAAGGCCGGTTTCGCCGACTATCCGATCCTCGCCTACAATCTGCAGCAGGGCAATTTCGCCGACGTCCGCCTGGTCGATGGCTACAAGCCCGTCACGGTGGGCACAGTCGCGATCGGTGTCCGCAAGAGCGACACCGAGTTGCTCGCCAAGATCAACGCCTCGCTGGCGAAGCTGAAGGCGAACGGCACGATCGCAAAGATCCTCGAGAAATGGGGCCAGAAGGCCAGCGCGTCGTGAGAGCGTGTTGCTTCTCGTCGCCCGTCACCCTGAGGAGCGCGTAGCGCGTCTCGAAGGGTCGACGGCCATCAGCCGGGCCGTGCATCCTTCGAGACGCGGCGAAGACGCCGCTCCTCAGGATGACGGGGTAAAATTCGAGCAAGTGACGGGATTGGATACACTTAGCTAATGCAAAGGTTCTTTAGCGACGCCGTCGAGTTCGTGCCGATCCTGCTGCAGGGTGTCTGGCTGACCATCGTCGTCACGATCGGCTCGCTGGTGCTGTCGACCGTGCTTGGGCTGGTGTGGGCCTTGATGCGGGTGTCCGGCATTCGCATCCTCACAGGCCTCAGCGCCGCGCTGATCAACGTGATCCGCGGCATCCCGATCATCGTGCTGCTGTTCTACATCTATTTCGTGATGCCCGATTTCGGCATCGCGCTCTCGGCATTGCAGGCCGCGATCATCGGGCTCGGCATCGCCTATTCGGCCTACCAAGCGGAAAATTTTCGAGCCGGCATCGAGGCGATCGACAAGGGACAGATCGAGGCGGCGCAGACCATCGGCATGGGCTGGTGGCTCACGATGCGCCGCGTGGTGCTGCCGCAAGCGGTCAGGATCATCCTGCCGCCCTACGGCAACATCATGATCATGATGCTGAAGGATTCCTCGCAGGCGTCCACGATCACCGTCGCCGAGCTCGCGCTGCAAGGCAAGCTGATCGCCTCCTCGACCTTCAAGAACACCAGCGTGTTCACGCTGGTGGCGCTGATGTACCTCACCATGAGCATCCCGCTCATCCTGCTGGTTCGGCACTTCGAGAACAAGGCGAACCGCAAATGATCGAGTTGCGCGACGTCCACAAGAGCTTTGGCAAGGTCGAGGTGCTGAAAGGCATCACCGCCTCGGTCGCCAAGAGCGAGGTGGTGTGCATCATCGGCCCGTCCGGCTCCGGCAAGTCGACCATCCTGCGCTGTATCAACGGGCTCGAGAGCTACGATCGCGGCGAGATCAGCGTCGAGGGCGCGCGCGTCGACCAGGGCGACCGCTCGATCGTGGCGATCCGCACCCAGGTCTCGATGGTGTTCCAGCGCTTCAACCTGTTCCCGCACCGCACCGCGCTCGAGAATGTCATCGAGGGCCCGCTCTATGTGAAGAAGGAGCCGCGTGAGGTGGCCGTCGCGCGCGGTCGCGCGCTGCTCGCGCAGGTCGGGCTTGCCGACAAGGCCGAGGTGCACCCGCCGCAATTGTCCGGTGGCCAGCAGCAGCGCGTCGCGATCGCGCGGGCGCTGGCGATGCAGCCGAAGGCGATCCTGTTCGACGAGCCGACCTCCGCGCTCGATCCGGAACTGGTCGGCGAGGTGCTCTCGGTGATGCGCAAGCTCGCCGACGACGGCATGACGATGGTGGTCGTCACCCACGAGATGGGCTTTGCTCGCGACGTCGCCGACCGCGTGCTGTTCATCGACGGCGGCGTCATCGTCGAGCAGGGCGCCGCCAAATCCGTCCTCAATCAACCGCAGCACCCGCGCACCCAGGACTTTCTGCGCCGCGTGCTGCATCCGCTGTGATCTGGTCCCATCCAATGAACGCGCCCATTCGCCTGCCGCTGCCACCGAGCCTCTACGCCGACACCGCGGTCGAGGCGACGCCAACGCCGCCGCTGACATCAGACAAGAGCGTGCCGGTCGCGATCATCGGCGGCGGCTTCACTGGCCTCTCCACTGCGTTGCATCTCGCCGAGCAGGGCGTGCTTGCGACCGTGCTGGAGGCGCAGGAGCCGGGCTGGGGCGCGTCCGGCAACAATGGCGGGCAGACCAATCCCGGGCTGAAGCACGACCCCGACCAGATCGAAGCGGATTTCGGCGCCGACCTCGGCCGCCGCATGATCGACTTCTCCTACGGCACCACCAATTTCACGCATGAGTTGATCCGCCGCTACCAGATCCCCTGCGAGGCGCGGCAGAACGGCACGCTGCGCGCCGCCTACAACGAGGTCAGCGCGGCGGCGATTGCGACGACAGCACAGCAATGCATCCGGCGCGGCATGCCGGTCAAACTGCTCAACGCCGCCGAGATGCGCGAGATGACCGGCAGCGACCGCTATCTCTGCGCGATGCTGGATGCGCGCGGCGGCGACCTGCATCCGCTGAGCTACGCGCGGGGCCTGGCGCGCGCCGCGATCGGCGCCGGCGCCGCCGTCCATGGCGAGACGCCGGCGCTGCGGCTCCGCCGCGACGGCGGCCGCTGGCGGATCGAGACGCCGCGCGCGGTCGTGCATGCCGACAAGGTGCTGCTCGCGACCAATGGCTTTACGGATGACCTGTGGCCGGCGCTTCGCCGCACCATCGTGCCGGTGTTCTCCTCAATCGCGGCGACCGCGCCGCTGTCCGACGCGATCGCGCGCGCGATCATGCCGACGCGGCCGGTGCTCTACGAGAGCGGCCACATCACGGTCTATTACCGCATCGATCAGCAAAATCGGCTCTTGATGGGCGGCCGCGGCCCGATGCGCTGGATCAAGGGCCCGTCCGACATCTCCTATCTGATCCGCTACGCCGAGCGGCTCTGGCCGCAGCTCAAGGGCGTCAGCTGGACCCATGGCTGGAACAGCCGCCTCGCCATTACCGCCGATCATTATCCGCATGTCCACGAGCCCGCCGAGAACTTGCTGATCTCGCTCGGCTGCAACGGCCGCGGCGTCGCGCTCTCGACCGCGATGGGCGCGCAACTGGCCCGCCGCCTGATCGGCGGCCCCAGGGCCGAGATCGACATGCCGGTGACCGGCATCAAACCGATCCCGATGCACGCCTTCTGGCGCGTCGGCGTCACCGCCGCGGTGCTGACGGGGCGGGTGAGAGACCGGCTTGGGGTGTAGCTTCGCGCTATCGCGTTCCGGCATTGCCCAGATGCGCTCTGAAGAACGCAACGGCTTCCGCGTACAAGCGCTGATGAAACGCGACCCGATCGAAGCCCGGCGCGTCGGTGCAGATGCGGGCACTCTCCTTCGTCTCTCTCGGCGTGCAGACGGCAAGGAATGAGAAGTGTTTTGCATCCCCCACAAAATGATAGTCGGGCTTGGACGGAAGCCTGTCTTTGACATCAGCAGCGCAGCAGCCAGATAGGCCGTCGGCGTTCTGTGCGGGATCGGAACTCCACAACTGAACCGGGATCGTCGCGCTCTTGAGGTTTTCCGCCGGGAAGACGAACACCGGATAGGGATCGATGATGACCGCGGCCTTGATGCGTGGATCATGGACGACCGGCCCGCTCGGCTTTTCTCCCTCTTCGAGCTCCTTGCAGGCCCGCAAGTTCGACGTCTGGCAGTTCGGCAGGCCCTTGCGGAGATCGGGCTCACCGCCGATCGCGGCAAGGCCAGTGTAGCCACCCCACGAAAAGCCAAACAGACCGATGCGTCCGGCGTCAATGTGTGCCGCGTCCGGCCAGCCTCCGAGCGCGTAGTCGATCGAACGCTTGATGTCGGCGGGGCGCTCGACCATGACGGCAAGGCTGTCGGTGCCGCTGGTGTCGCGCTCGGTGTCGGTTGGATGATTGATCGTCACAACGATGAAGCCGGCATTCGCCAGAGCCTCCGCGGCGTCATGATGAGCACCGAGCCATCCGCGCCGGCCGTGCGAGATCACGATGAGCGGCAGTCTGTCTCCCATGATCGGACAGTCGTTCACGCCGAAGAAGGATCTGCCGTCGCGGGCATCGATCTCGTGCGGGAGCTCGGCGCAGGGATGCCATGCCACCCCTCTGATCGCTGGCCCGTCGGGGCCCGCGGGAACGTCGAAGCGCCGTAGCCCGGCCGCCTGCGCCGTGCAGACCGCAAACGACAACAGGGTTGCTAACACGAAGGGAGCACAACGCATGGCTATCGCTTGTCCAGAATCCGCAACTCGGCAGTGGCGCTGGCAACCGTCAAATTGTCAGCGTCGATCAGATCGGCCTCGACGATCATGTTGAGGTCGGTCTGCGAGACGACTTTCGCTTTGGCGATGATCGGGCCGACGCGCGCCGGCTTGAGAAACCGCGTGGTGAGGGTTTTGGTCACCACGGTCTTGGTTGAGGGAAGCGCTGCGAGGGCGCCGAGGCCTGTGGCCGAATCCAGCATCGCCGCCAGGAAGCCGCCCTGGATCGTTCCATGCCGGTTGGTGAACAAGGGCTGCGCCGCGAAGCGGATCGAGGCGATTTCGCCGTCGAAGCCGAGCCACTCGCGTCCAAGCAGCTGAGCGCCGGGCGGCACATCTGCACTTGCTTCACTCAAGCCGGTCACCTCGGTTGTTGTCCGGCCAAATGTATCAGCCCGCTTGCGGCCTGCAATGTCTCCCGGCACGCCCATCGCGAAAGCGCCAATCACTGATTTGTCCGACGGCGCAAGCCCCTGCGGCGTCGGTACGATCCAAGGTTTGGCAGAATCCGGGAACCATCTTTGATGTGGACAGCGGTCGAAGTTTCGGGCCATGTTGAGATTGTTGACTATCCCATGGTGTGCGACCCGCGATGGGGCATTTTTTGTTCCCGGCATTTGCGTGGAGTAAGCCCGAAATTCCGAATTGATTGCAACGGACTTGAAAGATTCGTCAGCCGCCGCGACGAACGAACTCCCCGCTGACCTGAAGGCCGACATTCTCGCGATCGGGCGGATTGATGCGGTTCCGACCATCCTCGACGTTGTGTGCCGCTCCACGGGCATGGGCTTTGCCGCGGTGGCGAGGGTCACGGAAGATCGTTGGGTGGCGTGCGCGGTCCGGGACAACATCTCATTCGGACTTCAGCCTGGCGGCGAGCTGAAGGTCGAGACCACGATCTGCGACGAGATCCGGGCGAGCGGACACGGGGTTGTCATCGACCACGTTGCCGAGGATCCGGCTTTTCGCGACCACCGCACGCCGGCGATGTACGGATTTCAGAGCTACATCTCGATTCCGATCGTCCTCGCCGACGGCACGTTTTTCGGGACACTCTGTGCGATCGATCCGCATCCGGCGAAAGTGAACACGTCGGAAGTCGTCAACATGTTCAAGTTGTTCGCTTCGCTGATCGCGTTTCACCTGCAGGCGCAGGAGAGGGTCGCGACCAGCGAGGCAGCGCTGCTGAGCCACCGACAGACGGACGAGCTTCGCGAGCAATTTATCGCAGTTCTCGCGCACGATCTGCGCAATCCGCTCGCCTCGATCGACGCGGGCATGAGGCTTCTGCTGAAGGAGCCGCTCAACGAAAAGTCGATGACCTATGTCGGGTTGCTTCAGAACAGCGTGAAGCGGATGGCGACCCTGATCGACGACGTCATGGATTTCGCGCGCGTCCGTCTCGGCGGCGGCTTCAAATTGAAGCGCAGCGCCGAAGCGCAATTGCTGCCGGCGCTTGAGCAAGTCGTGAATGAATTGCGTGCGGCGTGGCCTGATCGCGTGATCCAAACCGATTTCGCCATCAATCGCGGCATCAACTGCGATTCCGCCCGGATCGCGCAATTGTTGTCCAACCTGGTCGGCAATGCCCTGAAGCATGGCGATGGCAATTCACCGATCACGGTGTCTGCCGTAACCGACAGCGAGGGCTTTGAGTTGTCGGTCGCGAATGGCGGGGCACCGATCTCTCCGGCTGTCATCGAGAAGTTGTTCCAACCTTTCTTTCGCGTTGCGCACCAGTCCAGCTACGAAGGCCTGGGTTTGGGCCTCTACATCGCCACGGAAATTGCGCGCGCCCACGGCGGCACACTTGAGGTGACGTCCTCCGCCGCCGAAACACGATTCACGTTCCGGATACCCCGCTGCTGATCCGACTGCGCCGGCCGCCTGAGTCGGCTCGCGCATGAGACGCCATCGCGAAAACGCCAATCACTGAGTTGCCCGACGTGGCAAGCCCCTGCGGCAAAAAATTCAGTGTCGTCCCGGCCTTGAGCCGGGACCCATAACCACGAATGCGAATTGGCTTGCAGAGCTGTGGCCACAGCTTATCCCAACAACACAACCCTGTGGTTATGGGTCCCTGCTTTCGCAGGGACGACAGCTTTGATGTGCCGCCGACGCCGTCACCCCTCCGCCACCGCATCGCCCCACGGCTGGAACGGCTCGGTGGCGCCAAAGTTGGTGGTGCCGTCGCGCAGCACGAGGCTCGGGCAGGCGAATTTCATCGGCAGGGTCTGGGTACGGGCTTCCTCGAAGTCGAAGCGGCCGCGCAGCGCGTCGCGCACGGCGGCGGGAAGCCTGACGTTGCCGGTCACCACATTGCCCTCGCTGGTGTCGATCCGCGGCTGGTGGATCGCAGCGTCGAGGTCCATGCCGTAATCCATCACGAAGGAGAGCAGTTGCGACACCGCCGGCAGGATGCGGCGGCCGCCCGATGCGCCGGCAGCGAGACGGCGGCCGTCGGCCGCCTCTGCCACGACGGGCGTGTAATTGGTCAGGCAGCGCTTGCCGGGTGCCAGCGAGTTCGGCGCGCCCTGCGTCGGGTCGAACCACATGATGCCGTTGTTCATGGTCAGCCCGGTGTTCGGCGTCACGAAGCGCGAGCCGAAGTTCGACAGCAGGGTCTGCGTCACCGCCGCCATGTTGCCGTCGCGGTCGACCGCCGAGAAATGCGTGGTGCAGGCTGGCGCGACCGCTTCCGCGCCGAGCGCGCGACGGCCGTCGACGTCGCCCATCTCCTTCAGCCGCTCGCGATAGGCGGCCTGCAGCGCCTCGGCGTAAGCCGTATAGGCGGCCGCATCCGGGCCGCCTTGTGCCGGTTCGAACGCCTTCTGCAGCAGGCCGAGCGTGCGCGCCATGGTCGGACCCGCGGTCATCTCCGGCGTCGCATAGACCGTGCCGCCGCGATAGGGGATCCTGAGCGGCTCGCGCAGATGGGCGCGGAACGAGGCGAGATCGCGCACCGACAGCGCGCCGCCGGCAGCCTGGATGTCGTCGGCGATGCTGCGCGCCAGATCGCCCTCGTAGAAGTCGCGCGGACCCGCTGCGGCGAGCTGCGCCATCGTCGCCTTCAGCCTGTCCTGCGGCATGCGGACGCTCGACTTGATGCCCCATGGCGCATTCGGCGGCAGGCCATCCAGCAGATAGGCCGCGGCGCTGGCGGGATAGCGCCGCAGATCGATGGCCGAGCTTGCGATCATCGCGGTGGTCCACCAATCGACCAGCAGGCCCTCACCGGCGAGCTTGACGCTCGGCGCCAGCAGCTCCTTCCACGGCAATTTGGCGTGGCGGCGATGCGCCTCCTCCATGCCGGCGACGACGCCGGGCACCGCGATCGAGCCGGGGCCGTGCAGATTGCGGTCGTCCTTGACCCGCGCCCAGGGGAACAGGTCGGAGGCCGCGCCGCCGGTCAGCGGATAATCCTCCAGGCGCAGGCCGTCCGGCGCGCGCATGCCGTAGTCGATCACCTCGACGCGATTTTCCTTGGCGCGGTACAGCACCATGGCGCCGCCGCCGCCGGCGCCGCTCATCCAGGGCTCCAGCACGCCGAGAGCAAACGTGGTTGCAATCACCGCGTCGACGCAATCGCCACCCGCTGCCAATACCTCCGCGCCGACTTCGGCCGCCTTGCGCGACTGCGCGGCGACGATGCCGCCCTTGGCGCTGACGGCGGGTTTGCGGATCACTTGCGAGTCGGAGAACTGGTCGGACATGGCGTTGCTTTCGCTGTTCTTGTTGCGGGCGGGGCACGTTGGCGTAGCATGCCAAGCATGGCACAGTAAGCGCAAGAGAGCGGCACAAGAAGCGCAATAACGAGCAATTCCAGGGAGAGGAAAATGACTGCAGTGACGCGAACGGGACGGCAAGGTCGGCATCCTGACGCTCAACGACCCCGCAAGCCTGAACGCCATGACACCCGAGCTGCTCGGCGATCTCGCACGCGCCGTCGGCGAGATGACCAGCGACCAAGGCATCCGCGCGCTGGTCCTGACCGGGGAGGGGCGCGGCTTCTGCTCGGGGCAGAACCTGAAGGCGTTCCAGTCGCTCGGCAACGACATCGTGACCGGCGTGATGACGCATTACTGGCCGGCGATGCGCGCCTTGCGCGAATGCAGCCTGCCGGTGGTGGTCGCGGTCAACGGCGTTGCGGCCGGCGGCGGCTTCAGCCTCGCGATGTCCGGCGACATCATCCTGGCGGCGCGCTCGGCGAGCTTCATCCAGGTGTTCAGCCGGATCGGCCTGGTGCCCGATCTCGGCTCGACCTGGCTGTTGCCGCGCCTGATCGGCCGCCAGCGCGCGCTCGACCTGATGTTGCTGAACGAGCCGCTGTCGGCCGAGCGGGCGAAAGAGTGGGGATTGGTGCGCGAGGTCGTCGATGACGCAAGACTGTTCGACGAGGCGAAGGCGCTCGCCCGCCGCCTCGCCGATGGCCCGACCCGCGCGCTGGTCGCGACCCGCCGGCTGCTCGAGGAGAGCGAGCATGCGAGCTACGCCGACCAATTCCGCCGCGAGATCGAGCTGCAGTCGGTGATCCGCGAAAGCGCGGACGCGAGGGAAGGCCGCCAGGCCTTCGTCGAGAAGCGCAAGGCCCAGTTCACGGGGCGCTAGGCCTTGGCGGTCCTACCCGATTGCAATCGCGACCTTGCCGAAATGCGCGCCGCTCGCCATGTGGGCGAACGCGTCCTTGACCTGGTCGAAGGCGAACACCTTGTCGATTACGGGCTTGACGCCGTGCATGCTGATGCCGTCACACAGCGCCTGCAGGTCCTCGATCGAGCCGACGGTCACGCCCTGCAGCCGCTGCTGTTGCATCACCATCAGTGGCAGCCGGGAGTCCGCCGTTGCCGGACCTGCGAGCACGCCGATGAAGGCAATCGTGCCGCCGATCCTGGTGGCGCGGATCGACTCGTTCAGCGTGCCGACGCCGCCGACCTCGACGACGAGATCGACGCCGCGCCCGGTCTGTTCGCGCGCCTTCTTGCCCCAGTCGGGCGTGGTCTTGTAGTTGAGCGTGACATCGGCGCCGAGCTGTTTCAGCCGCGCGATCTTGGTGTCGCTGGACGAGGTCGCGATGACGCGGGCGCCGCACATTTTGGCGAATTGCAGCGCGAACAGCGAGACGCCGCCGGTACCCTGGGTCAGCACCGTCTGTCCTGGCTTGATGTCGCCGAGCTTGACCACCGCGCTCCACGCCGTGAGCCCGGCGCAGGGCAGCGCGGCAGCCTCGATGTCGCTGAGATGGTCAGGCGTGCGCACCAGCGCATGCGCGGGAAATACCCGGTACTCGGTCAGCACGCCGTCGACGCTGCCGCCGAGCGCTGCGCGCATCCGTGCCTCGCTCGGTTCGCCGCCGAGCCAGCTTTCGAAGAAGCTGCCGATCACGCGATCGCCGGCCGCGAAATTCTTCACGCCGGCGCCGACCGCCTCGACGATACCCGCGCCGTCGGACACCGGCACCAGCGGAAATTTCTGGCGCGAGCCGTAGCGGCCCTTGACCGTGAGCAGGTCGCGATAGTTCAGCGTCGCGGCCTTCAGACGTACCAGGACTTCGCCCGGACCGGCTTGCGGAACCGGCTTGTCGACCAGCGCCAGCGCGTCGACGCCACCGGGGCCTTGCAACTCATAGCATTTCACGGGGCGTCTCCTGCCGGATGTTGTTGTGACGGGCAGCGCTCCCGGCGCCGCCGCGCATCCGCTCAGCATATGTCAGGCCCGTCGTGCGTGGCCAGAGCGTGTGGAGCGGCCGATGGAATGGCGCCCATGTCCGAACGCGTTGGCGCTGCCGAAAAATACCACCAATCTGAGCCGATAATGATGTGACCGAGCGGAGGTGACCATGGCTGCCTTGCTTGAGACGAAGCGCAATCTGATTGCCACGCTCGCTCGCGTGCTGCTTGCCGCTGCATTGATCTGTTGCGGTGGCGCGGTGGCGGCGGCAGACGACAGTCTCTACCGCGCGCAGACCGTCGTCACCGGCCAGGGCGAGCCGAACCGCATCATCGGCTTCGGTGCATGTCTCGAGGACGTCCTGATCAAGGTCTCCGGGCAGCCAATGCTGGTGGGTGATCGCCGGCTTGCCACGTACAAATCGAAAGCAAAAGAGTTCGTCAGTGGCTTCGACTATCACGACCAGTATGCCGGCAAGCCGCATCATGACGAGCAGGGCACCCGCGATCGGCCTTATGATCTGACGGTGGATTTCGACGACAAGAAGATCGACGGCATTCTCGGCAAGCTCGGCCTCAAGCCGTGGCGGTCGCAGCGGCCGGTGCTCGGCGTGTTCACCGAGATGCAGCACGGCCCGAAGGATTACGTCGTCACCGCTGATGGAACGCAGTCCGATCTGCAGCGCGACGCGCTCGCGGCCGCGGCCGGCAAGCGCGGCATACGCTTCGTGCTGCCAAGCGCGGCCGCGTTGACGAGCGCCAACGTCACCGCGGCCGGGCTCCTGAAGGTGCCGCCCGCGAAGCTGACATCGATCGTCGCGGCGCAGGGCGGCGAGGCCACGCTGGTCGGACGGCTGGTCTGGGACGACAAGGATCTCGGCTGGGCGACGCAATGGCAGATGGCGTGGGGCGGCAAGGACTACAAATGGCAGGTCCGCGGCGTCACTTTCGACGAAGCCTTCCGCCGCGGCGTCGGCGGCGCCGCGCAGCTGCTGTCGGGTAACGGCGATCCGGGGCGATCAAATGAGCTTGCGCGAGCCTGGCGCCGTCATCGCGCTTGAGCGCGGGCAGATCTTTCTACCCGGCATAGCCGAGCGTCTGCGACGGGTATTCCCCGAACATCGCGCGGTAGTATTGCGAGAAGCGCCCGAGCTCGATGAAGCCTTGTTCGATCGCAACCCTGGAGACCGTGGTCTGGTCCGGCGTGCTTTCGCGCAGGATCTCGCGGACCGTGCAAAGCCGCTTGTAGCGCAGGAACGTCACCGGGCCGACGCCGAACACCTCGTGGAAGGCGCGGTGCAGGCTCCGTCGCGACAGCCGAAGCTCGCCGCAGATTTCCGAGACATGGACGGGGCGGGCGCCCGCGGCGTGCAGGTAATCCTCGACGTGGCGTACCAGCTTCATGGCCGATGGCAGATAGCTCGATCCGTCTGGAGGCAGCGACGTGATCGCCGTCGCCCTCACGCAGTCGACGATCGCGCGCTTCCAGAATTGGGCCGACGCGTCCGACAGCGCGTCCGGATAGCGGGCGAGATGCGAGACGATCTGCGGCAGCCGGTCCGCCCCGACCATGCCGATCGCGGGGTCGGCGCGAAAGTGGTTCTTCGCTTGCCATGTTTCGGCATCGGCGAGCCGCGGGTCACCGCCGAATATGTCGGGCAGATCCGCCATGTCGAAGCGAATTGCGGCATAGGACGAGGCCCTGTGAAACACGCCGTCATGCTCGACCGATGGAGGAATCACCAGCACGTCGGCCGGCTGCATGTCGAAAGCCCAATGCGTGACGCGGTCGGTGGCGTTCAGCAGCATTCCGATGATCAGCTTGTCATCGGCCGACGTGCGCTGGGTGCGAACCCCGACATTGAACGCGCCGATGCTGAGCGAAAAATCGCCGATCCCGACATGAGACAGCGTGCCGCGCAGCCTGCCGCGCTCAAGCTGCATGACCTCGACATGCGAGCCTTTGACGGCGTCGTGGAGTCCCTCGAAGCCGTCGAGCTCGCCGGTGCTAACCGTCAGGTGCTCGCCCATATCCACGCCCACAACTGTAGCGCGATTAGTTCACGAATACCAAGTACTCGACGTCAGAAGAAAGCGCGCCCGCGACAACTTGCCCAGATTGATTTGATTCGCGTGGCGAGACCATGATCTCGTTCTACAAACGTGCGGATTTTCGCTCGTTTTGCGCTGCGAGGCAATGCGGACGATGGCGCCGGATTGACGCGCTTGGCACGTCTTTGTGCTGGGACGGCGCCTTGAGGACAGGATTTGCGTCAAGATTGGCGAAGGGTGCGCGTCAAACGGGCAGCGCGTCGGGCAATCGCTTGATCTCAAAGCGAAATGCGATGCCCCGTCACGGAAGCGTGAAGCGCCGGTGGCTAGGCCGCCATCAGTTGCTCAAGCGCAACAGCCTGCTCACGGGTCTGGAATGCGATCGCGGTGTGCGTAAAGCCGGACGAGGCCTGGGTCTGCGCGATGTGATTGAGGACCTCGGTGCCCTTGACCACGTGAAGGTCCATTCCGGGGCCGGCCGGGAAAATGCCCAGCACGACATCGTAGGCCTCGACGATGGCCTTCAAGGCGCCGCCCTTGTCTTCCGAAGCGTCGATGAAGATACGAACATCCGCTGCGATACTACGAAGTTCGTCAAAGTCGATCACTGGAAGTCTCCCATACGCAACGCACTCATCGATCCTAGCTACAACTTGCTTACTGAAACATAAATTACGGCCGGTTCCTTCATGCACCCAGCGGTGGATGACCCGTATTTCGATCCGCGCGGCCGCCGCGCTCTCGGGCTGCCGCCGCTAGGCTCCGGTTGGCGGCCTGCGCTTCACAATGCGCTTGACCGGCGCATGGGCCGGCATGGCATTGTCCGACGGATCGCCCATGTGGGGGATGCGCTGCTCGATATGCGCCACGACACGGAAGAAGGCATCGAGCGCCCTGGTGTCGAGGCCGGCCGTGAGGTTGTCATGCCGGCGCAGGATTTCGTCCAGGCTGCGGTCGAGCAGCGCCACGCCGAGTCTGGTCAGCCGAATCTCGGTCCGGTTTCGGGCGCTGCCTCTGACCGGCGTCAGCTCGATCAGCCCCTTCTTCCTGAGCGACGTCGTCTCACGGCTGACGACCGCCTTGTCCAGTTGCGCGTTGGTCCAGATGTCATAGGCGCTGGCCGGCTCGTGCTCCCTGAGAAAGGACAGCACCCGCCATTCCGCGAGCGACACGCCGTAGGCCTGCGGAAAGAAGGCATTGGCACTGGCACGCAGCTTCGCGACCAGGCTCGACAGCACCGTGGGCACGTAGCGCTCGAAATCGATCACCAGCTCCGAGCGCGCGTTCTCGCGCGGGGCAGGGGTCTTGGTACGATGTTTGGCGGTCCGGCTTTTCATTCTTTCACGAGTTGAGAGCGTGCGATCAGGACCAGCACCGCTGCGACGAGCAGAACTCCGGCCACCACGAGGAATCCGGTGGTGAAGTTGCCGGAGGCGTCCTTGGCACGTCCGATCACGATCGGGATCGTGGCGCCTCCAATGCTGCCGATGGTGCTGACCAGGCCGATCGCACCCGGCGCGCTCTGCCGCGACATGTAGGACTGGGGGATGGTCCAGAACACGGCTTGCGTACCATAGACACCGACATTGGCAACCATGAAACCGATGATGATCCAGACCGGAGATGTTGAAAAGGCGGCGATTGCGAAGCCCGATGCAGCGATCACGAAGGTCATCGCGGCATAATAGAAGCGCTCGCCGACATGATCGGAGTGCCGCGACAACGCAATCATGCCGATCAGGCCGGCGACCGGCGGGATCGCGGTCACGAAGCCGACCTGCGAATTCGGCAGGCCGAAGGATTTGATGATTTGCGGCAGCCAGGGAAACAGCGAAGCCAGCCCGCAGAACAGGCCGAAATTGCACAGGCCGAACAGCAGCACCATCGGCTTGGTGATGGTCCTGAGCACGCCCTCGGCATGCACCACGCCGGTTGCCTTGGCGTCGCGCTCGAGCGCGCCGGTCAGCCAGTTGCGTTGCGCGGTCGACAGCCAGCTCGCCTGCTGCGGCCGGTCGGTCAGATAGAAGATGCCGACGATCCCGAGAATGATCGGCGGCAGGCCTTCGAGGATGAACAGCCACTTCCAGCCGGAGATGCCGAACGTCCCATTCAGATCGAGGATGGCGCCCGAGATCAGCGAGGCGAAAATGTAGGAGATCGGCACCGCATAATTGAACATCGCATTGTAGCGGGCGCGATAGCTGAACGGAAACCACAGGCTGAGCAGCAGCATCACGCCGGGAAACAGGCCGGACTCGGCAAAGCCGAGAAAGCCGCGGAATGCATAGAGGCTGAGCGGGCCCTGCGTGAAGGCCATCAGCACCGTGGCAATGCCCCAGAGGATCGCGATCCGCGTCAGCGTGACGCGTGCGCCGTATTTGCTGAGGATGAGGTTGCTCGGGATCTCGAAGATGGAATAGGTGAAGTACATGACGCCGACGGCGATGCCAAACATCTCGGCATTGAGCCCGAGCTCCTTGTTCATCTGCAGCGCGGCAAAGGAGATGTTGCCGCGGTCGAGGATGGCGAGGAAGTACATCGCCATCACGAACCACATCAGGCGCAGCGCAACCTTGCGGATCGTGGTGCGTTCGATCTCCGGATCGGCGGTCGTTATCGCCGCCTTATCCATCACGACTTCGGTCATCCCGGTTTCCCCCCGATTCTTCTTGTTGACGGTCGTTTTATGCGGGCAGGCAGACCTCCAGCCAGTCGCCTGCCACGCGCACCGGATAGGTCTGGATGTCTATCTCGACCGGACTGGTCAGCGCCTCGCCGGTGTTGATGTCGAAGCGGCCCATATGCAGCGGGCATTCGATCTCGCAACCGTCCAGAACGCCGTCGGAGAGCAGCGCCTCCTCATGCGTGCAGATGTTGCTGGTGGCGTAATACTCATTGCCGACGCGATAGAGCGCGATGTGGTGGCCGGCGATTTCGACGCCGTATGGTTCGCCTTCGTTCAGCTCGCCGAGCGTTGCGGCCGCGTGCCAGGTTCCTTGGTCTGCCATTGTGCCCTCTCAAATGCTGTAGAAATCGAGAACGGTCGGGACGCGGTCATTGACCAGCGTGATGACCTTGCGCGCGATCTTCCAGGTCTCGCCTTCACGTCGCAACGTGTGCCGATAGCGTCCGTGGCGCAGATGCTCCTTTGCCAGACGCGGATCGTAGACGTGGACCGAGAACACCGCGTGGCACATGATCTGTTCAGGTCCGGCTTCGGACGCTTCCAGGTTCGAGATCTGGTGCACCGTGCGCGGCAGCGGCAGCGCGGTGATCGATTTGCGCGACTCGATACGCGCGATCCGCTCTTCCAGCCCACGCCGGGCATCGTGATAGAGTAGCGAGACCTGCGTATCGGGATCATTGGTGGTGGTGTACTCGTCAAGCCACGCCGGCACCCAGTAGATGGCATCCTCGCAGTACATCGCGACCCAGTCGGCCCATTCGCCGGTGTCGAGCAGGCGGGCCTCGCGGAAGATAATCGCGGATGCGATCGCGTGGGCATCCGTTTCCCTGATTGCAGCGGCTGCCATCACGCCGTCTCCCCCGCGGCGTGCCGCAACAGCCTGCGCCACTCGCGATAGCCGGGATGGAAATTCGTCTCGCCGCCGAAGCTGGTGGGGCCGAACGACCACTCGGACGGGGTGATGCCGAGCTCGCGCGTATGCGCGCTCTCGCCGCGGCCGACGTCTGCGACGCCGCGCAGATAGCCTTGCGTGGGCGCCGCGGTCGTTGCGTCGTAGCCGGTCTGGCAGAATTCGTACATCACGTTGTCGTCCGAGCTTGCGAGCCCCGAGGCGTTGAAGAAGTCCTCGTAATTGCGAATCCGAAGCGTGCGCGCCGCGGCGCTTTCGCCGACCGGAGCCAGGCAATGCGACACCATCTCGGTCTTGTCGGGCGCGAGCGGGCGCCAGGTCCGCACCTGCGCGGAGAGGATGTCGATGACCTGCAGGTTCGGAAAGATCGTGAGGTTGCGCTGGCGAAGCATCCATTTGGCGCGGGTGCTGCCGACGCGTTGCCGCACGGCATCGAGACGCGCCGGATCCATGCCGAGCGGCCGGCCATAGAGCTGGGTGCGCTTGATCGACCAGTTCACGGCGTGGCCGTAATCGAAGCTGAAGCTGCCTTGGCCTTCCTGCTCGCCCTCCGGCTCCGCAGTGAAGCCGGCGTCCGGTCCGGCGCTGGCATTGCGCTCCTTCAGGATATCGACGTAGGAGCTGTGGGTGGTCGCGAAATGATAGTAGTCGAGACCGTTCTCGAACTGCAGCTTCCAGTTCGCGTCGAACGTGTAGGTGCTGGCGCCCGGTACGAATTCGACCTCGCCGCTGTCGCTCTGGTCGATGATGAGGTCGAGGAAGGCGCGCGTGTCGCCGAGAAACTCTTCCAGCTGCGGAACGTCGGCCGACAGGCTCGCGAACAGGAAGCCGCGATACGAGCCAAGACGTGCAACCGGGAGCAGGTCATGGTTCTGGTTCGAGAAGGACGGAGGATACTGCCCGCTCGCTTCCTCCGTCACGGAGATGTTGCGGCCGCTCGAATCGTAGGCCCAGCCGTGATAGCGGCAGACATGGAATTTTTGCCGGCCCTGCTTGAAGGGACAGACGATCGTTCCGCGATGCCGGCAGGTGTTGAGGAATGCGCCGACATTTCCGTCAGCACTCCGCATCACCAGAATGGGATGCCGGCCGATATGGGTGGTGACGAAGTCGTTGGGCCGGGCGACCTGGGACTCCAGGCCGATGAAATTCCATGTGGCCTCGAAGATATGCCGAAGTTCGGCGTCGAACACGGCAGGATCGGTGAAGATCCGGCGATCGACCTCGAAGACGCGCTCGGCGGGTCGGTCGTCGACGAGCCGAGAAATCTCGCTCAGCCGTGCCGCATGGTTCTGCGAAGCAGCGCTCATCACGTCCTCCCTTCGACTAACCGCCGGCTGCGCAAGGAGCGGACGAACCCAGAGGGTCGCCCGCAGGATCATTGCAGCTTCACGGCTCCCGTCCTTCGCGGCGGGAGCAGCCGGCTTGATCGCCAATCTTGGAATGACTCTATAGTTGTCATGACAACTATCGTCAAGACGATTGGTTCGCCGAAAGGCCGGAGCGGGACGCGGTGGTGCAGCAAATGCGACCGGCGCGGACGGCTGCAGTGCGGAATGAGCAGTCGTCCGGAGTGGTGAGGCGCGTTCAGGTTTTGCGGGCGGGCGCGGTCAGGATAATTCCCTCATCGATCAGGGCGCGGCAGATCTTCTTCAGCGCGGCAATCGCTTCACGCGTTGCCCGGCTGACCGGCCGCCCGCGCGGCAGCGCCAGCACGCGCTCGGCGCGCATCCACGGCAACAGCGCTGCCGAAAGGCTTCCTGCAGCCACTTCCTGGTGAATTCCGGAGAAGGGCAGCAAGGCATAGCCGAGGCCCGAGGCCACCATGCGCTTCATTGGGGTGCTGTTGTCGACCCGCACCGCGCAGAGCATCGTCGACGGGAACGGGTTGCGGCTGAGCGGGGCCACAGCGGATGGCAGGGCGTCGAACTCCTTGCGGGTCAGCCTACCGCGCTTCAGCAGCGGATCGCGCGACGGACCGATCAGGAACACCTGCTCGACAACCAGCGTTTCGTAGTCGAGGTGATCGTTGGGGGAGGGCGTCGTCACGATCGCCAGATCGAGCTCACCCCGCAACAGGCGGTCGGATGCGTTCTCGGTCAGGCCCTCGCTCAACTCGAGCCGCACGCGCGGAAACTGCTTCACGAATATCTGGGCAAGCGGTGCGTAGAGGATGTCGCCGAGGCTCGGTGGCGCGCCGATCCGCACCGTGCCGCTGGGCTCGCGGTTCTCCGTGCGCACTTCGGCCTTGATGTCGTCGATCGCCCCGAGCAGCCAGCGCCCGCGCGCGAGCAGCACCTTGCCGGATTCGGTGACGGAGACGCCGCGCGCGCCGCGTTCGAGCAACGCGCCGCCCAGTTCATCCTCGAGTTCCTTGACGTGGCGGCTGAGCGCCGACTGGGCGATATTCAGCGTGCTCGCCGCGGCGGCAAAGCCGCCACGCTCGGCGACGGCAACGAAATAGCGAATCTGCCGCAAGTCCATGATGGGCAATCCATCTCAAATCGAGATGGAAACCATATCAAACATATTCTTGTGAGATACCAAAAAGAGAGCAGTCTCCTCCCAACGATCAAACGGAGGAGAGACGAGGATGGGCATCGCCACCGATGAGGCACGCCGGACGTCCGTATTCATCGCCGGCGGCGGGCCGGTCGGCCTTGCGATGTCGCTGCTGCTCGATCGCTTCGGCATCGACTGCGTGGTGGTCGAGAAGAGCCCGACGACAACAGATCATCCCAAGTCGCGCGGCTGCTGGGTCCGCACCATGGAGATCTTCCGGCAGTGGGGGATCGAGCAGGCGATCCGCGACCGCGGCCTGCAGGACAACTCCGACATGTTCGTGTTCCTCGACAGCATCGCGGGTCACGAATTCGGCCGCACCCGTCCCGAACCGAATGTCGGCCATACCCCCGCCTGGAAGAGCCTGGTCGCCCAGGACGCCGTCGAGGAAGAGATTCTGCGGGTGGTCGAGAAGTCCAAGCTCGCGACCGTCCTGTTCAAACACGGCCTGTGAATCGTTCGAGGAGACCAACAGCGGCGTCAGCGTCACGACACGTTGCGAAAAGACCGGCGACGTGACGCAGTGGACGGCGACCTATTTGATCGCCGCCGATGGCGCGGGCAGCCAGACGCGCCGCAGTGCCGGGATCGACATGGTCGGACCGGCCACGCTGGCGGTGATGTCGAACGAGTATTGGCGTGCCGACCTGTCGCGGCTGCCGATTGCGCGCGAGGCCGCCGGGTTCATCATCATCCCGGACAGGCCCGATCTGCCGCGCGCCGGCATCCTGAACACCAATGGCCGGGATCGCTGGCTGACCGTGACGCAAATCGGCCAGGCCAAGGACGATCGCGAGCGGCCGTGGACCGACCAGGAGTTCATCGAGATCGCGCGTGGCCATGTCGGCATTCCGGACCTCGATGTCACGCTTCTGAACCGCTCGATCTGGCGCGTCAGCATGCAGGTGGCCGAGACCTTTCGAAAGGGCCGGGTGTTTCTGGTCGGCGACTGCGCGCATCGTTTTCCACCCACCGGCGGCTTCGGCCTGAACTCCGGCGTTCAGGACGCACACAATCTCGCCTGGAAACTTGCCTTCGTGTTGAAGGGCCTTGCCGACGACAAGTTGCTCGACAGCTATTCCAGCGAGCGCCGCCCGATCGCGCAATCCAATGCCAATTTCAGCTACGGGAACAGGCTGCGATTTGGGCTGACCGACGACGCCGTGCGATCGCGAAATCCGGACCGGATCAGGTTCTGGATCAACGATATGGACAATCATCTGCACAGCATCGGCCAGAACCTCGGCCACAATTACGAGGATGGCGCGGTGATCCCCGATGGCACCGTCGCGAAGGCGCTGAACTCCCGCTACTACACGCCGACCGACCGTCCCGGCGCGCGCTTTCCGCATATGTGGCTCGAGCCTTCGCGCAAGAAATCGACGCTCGACTGGTTCGACAAGGAGTTCGCCGTCGTCACCGGCCCGCTCGGCAGCGAGTGGCTGGAGGCCGGAAAGCAGGTCTCCGAGAAGACCGGCTTGCCGCTCTCGTTGAAGCAGTTGCCCGCGGCCGACCCGGCGGACGGTTTCCAGTTGGGCATGCGCGGCGTCGTGCTGGTGCGCCCCGATGGGCATGTGGCGTGGCGGATGCCGTGGCTGCCGTCGGATCCGGCGAAGGAATTGGCCGGCGCGCTTTCAACGCTGCTGCATTAGCGGGGGCCCCAATGCAATCGTTCGAAGCCAACGGTGTCGTCACGGCGTATCAGAAAGCCGGACGTGGCGATCCGCTCGTGCTGCTGCATGGCGGTGAGGCCGATCATTCGATGTTCGACGGCCTTGCGCCTCTGTTGGCCGCGCATTTCACCGTGATCGCCTATGATCAGCGCGATTCCGGCGCCACCAAAAATCCTCCGTCGTCCTATTCGCTGGCCGATCTGGCCGATGACGCCGCGGCCTTGATCAAAGGGCTTGGCTACGATCGTGCCCATGTCATGGGAACCTCACTGGGCGGCCTGATAGCGCAAGCGTTGGCGGCCCGCCATCCCGGCAGCATCGACTGCCTGATCCTGAGCAGCACCTGGAAGGTCAACAAGAGTCCGCTGGACGTCAATGCGGCTGCGTTCCGCACGCTCGCGTCCTACCGGGCGGACACCGTCGGCAACGCACCGAAGATTGCGGAGTTCTTCTTTCCGCCGGATTGCCTGCGCGCGCGGCCCGAACTGATCGACATCTTCCGGGGCTCGAGCCGGGACGACGGCCAGAAGGCGCGGCGTGGTGCCCTGCTCGCGCAGCCCGTCGCCGCCGATCTGGCCACCTTCGATCGTCCGACGCTCCTGCTGGCCGGCAGTGGCGACCGGCTGATCCCGAATGCCGAGACATTTGCGCTCGCTCGCGATCTTGCGTGTGTAGAGACCACAACCATCGCGGACGTCGGCCACGTCGCGTCGATCCAGGCCCCCGAGCGGGTGGCGGAGGCAGTGACGGCATTCCTGAATTCAAAACAGAAGGCGGCTTGACAACAACAGGGGGAGACCATGGCTGAGCAAACGGGCGCAGTGTCGTTCGACGAGGCGCCGGTGACGACGCGCTACTGGCTATCGATCATCATCTTCGCCGTCACCGGTGTGGTCGATTTCTTCGATTTCTTTGTGGTCGGATTTCTGGTCTCGGTGCTGGCGCCGAAATGGCACCTGACGTTCGGGCAAACCTCGATCATGCTGATGAGCGCCGGGATCGGGGCGATGCTCGGGGCGTTCGCTTCCGGATTCCTCGCAGATCGCTTCGGGCGCAAGCCGCTGGCGGTTGCTGGTGTTCTGCTGTGCGGCGTGAGTTCGGGCGCGATCGCGTTCATTCCGGAAGACGGTTGGATTGCGTTTGCGATCCTGCGTTTCTTCGTGGGCTTCGGCCTTGCCGCCGGCGCGGCGGCGGCTGTTCCTGCCATCGTCGAATTTGCACCGACGCGCCACCGCACGCTGGTCACGAGCCTCGTCGTCGTTCCGGTCGCCTTTGGCGTGCTCGCCGCGTCGGTCACGGCGAGCTTCCTGTTGCCATTGGTTGGCTGGCGCGGATTGGCGGCAGTCGGCTTTCTGCCGATCGTCCTCGGGATTCTGACCATGATCATCATGCCGGAATCGCCGCGCTGGCTCATCGGCAAGGGCCGCGTGCGCGAGGCACAGGCCAGCATCCGCAAACTCTATCGGGTCGGCGGCGATGCGTTCGTGCTGCTCACGCAGCCGCCGGCCAACGCTGCGACATTTGCCGATCTCTTTGCCGAGCAGCGGCGCTTCTGGCTGACGGTCCTGATCTGGTTCGGCGCCAGCACGGCGAACTACGGCGTCTTCTTGTGGGGACCGACGATCGTGGCGCTGCTGCTCGGCGTCGCGCCTCAGGATGCAGCGAAGATGTTCATTTACGTCAGCCTTGCCGGCGTCCTCGGCCGCACCGGTTTCGCGTTCCTGGCGCATCGGATCGGCCGCAAGCCCTGCGGCCAGTTGATGGGCTATGGCACCGCGGTTTCGCTGGCACTGGCCGCCTATTTTCACAATGACTTTGCCGGCTCGGTTCCGCTGTTCCTGGTGTTCCTGATTGTCGGCGCTGTGTTCTTCGACGGCGGGTTCTCGAACATTGGGCCTTATCCTGCGGAGATATTTCCGGTGCAACTCTCGGGACGTGCGGTCGGCCTTGCCCAGCTCGCAAACGGGGTCGGCAAGATCGTCGGGCCGCTGTGCCTCGCCTTGATCGCCGGAGCGGACAATCTGGTGCATCCAAGCGCGACCGCCTCGGCGGTGAGGCCGGCGTTCTTCTTTCTTGCCGGCGCAGGCCTCCTGATCGGGCTTGCCTTCACCTTCCTCGGCGTCGAGCCGCATGGGCGCCCGGTGGCCCTGTTCGGCGACAACGCCGGTTCAAACGCTGCAGCGAAGTCGCTGGCGGCAAAAACCGCAGTGTGAGTGGAAGATGGAAGGTCAGACCATGGACAATGCGCTCGAACCGATCGCAGCAACGGCGCCGTTCATCACCGCAAAGCTCGATCGGCTGATGGAGGAGGCGGGCCTTGACGTGCTGATCGCAACCTCGCGGCACAATGTGCAATATCTCCTTGGTGGCTATCGTTTCTTCTTCTTCGATGTCATGGAGGCGATCGGCACCAGCCGCTATCTGCCGGTGTTCGTCTATCAGAAGGGACATCCGGACAATTCCATCTACATCGGGAACGGCATGGAAACGTTCGAGCATGAACTTGGGCGGATAGCGGCGCCGATTGTCAAAACCGGAAGTTGGGGCACGATCGATGCGATCGGGCTTGCGATCGATCATGTGAGGAAGCTCGGGGGCGGGACAAGGCGCATCGGCGTCGAGGCAGGCTTCCTGCCGGCTGACGCCAGGGATCATCTGATAGCCGGCCTCGACAAGGTCGAGCTCCGCGAGGCCCACTTCACGCTCGAACGGCTTCGTGCCGTGAAATCTCCCGCCGAACTCGCGCTGATCAGAGAAGCGTCCGAACGGGTCGTCGATGCGATGCTGGTGACGTTCAAGAACTGTGCACCAGGCATGACCAAGAACGATGTCGTCGCTCGTCTGCGGCGCGAGGAACAGGAACGCGACCTCGTCTTCGAGTATTGCCTGATCGCCGCGGGAAAGAGCCACAACCGTGCGCCGTCGAGCCAGCGTCTCGCGGAAGGCGATGTGATCTCGATCGATTCCGGAGGAAACTACCGGCGCTATATCGGCGACCTCAGCCGCATGGGCATCCTGGGTGAGCCGGACAGCGAGCTTTGCGAATTGCTGCAGGAGATCGAGGACATCCAGCAGGCGGCGCGCCGCGTCACCCGGCCGGGTGCCATGGGGGGCGATGTGATTGCGTCAGGCGAGGCCGCCGTCAGATCGTCTCCCCACCGCGCCGTGCTTGACTTCACCGCGCACGGAATTGGGTTAGTCAGTCATGAAGCGCCGCGTCTGACCGCCACCGGCCCGGTCCCTTATTCGCCGTACGATGCCGATCGGCCGCTCGAAAGCGGGATGGTGATTTCGGTCGAAACCGCGTTGCTGCATCCGGCGCGCGGCTACATCAAGCTGGAGGACACGCTGATCGTCTCCGAGACGGGCTGGGAAGCCCCCGGTGACCATGGCCGGGAATGGAATGCGACGCGTTCCAACGCGTAGATGGCCGATCAGGGTCATCTCGCCAGTCATTTGCGCGACTGTTTCGGTGCGATGCCGGGAGCGTGCGCCGCGGCTTCGAGGTAACCGTTGCGTTGCTTCTTGATCCCGTTCCAGAAACTTTCAGCCGCGTTGGTGAGGCGAGATCGGGAACGAAACAGGCAAATGCTGATCGCAATGTCCCATTCCTCCCCGCCTGCTCTTAGCAGCCGGCCGCTCTGCAGCTCGCGCTGAACGAGGCTGCGGGGCGCCCAGGTGATGCCACGACCTTCACGCGCCATGTCGACCAGCAACATCACTGGCGCCGAGAAACTCGGAACGAGAACGGCCGCGGGCTCCTTCGCCGCAAGGAACGAGTTGACGATCCGCCCCACACCCGATCCTGGATGGTAGGCAAGGTAGGGCAGCGGAGCCTTGGTGGAACCCGGCAACTGATAGCGAGGCATCGGTTTGCGTCGGCGGCCACCTCGCAGCGTGTGCTTTGAAGCCGGTGCGCTGATCGGAACCAGCACGTCGGTATCCAGCTCGATGCGTTGAAAGCGATCCGTATCCAGTCGTGTGACGAGGGTAGGGTGATAGTGAGTCAGCAGGAAGTGCGCCTGTGCTTCGAGGAGGAGTCTTTCACACCCACCAAAGTTGGATGCGACGAGTTGCACCGCCGAACCGGTCCGGGCACGGTCCGTCTTTCGTATCCAGTCCGGAAAGAACGACTGCGAGAGCGCGTGCGTGGCGACGAACTGGATGGTTTCGGCTTTCAGGCGCGCCGCCTCCAGTGCCTCCTCCCGGCCGTTCAGGACTCTGCGCAGCACATCCTCCGCGATCGGACGGAAGCTCCGCCCGGCGGAGGTGAGGGTCACGACATGGGTGCTCCGCTCGAACAGCGGCGTACCCAGCCATCCCTCGAGTGCCTTGATCCGGCGGCTCAGCGCCGGCTGGGTGACATGGCGGCGCTCGGCGGCGCGCGAGAACCCGCCCTCCTCGGCGATCGCAAGGAAATCCTCCAGCCAAATCAGATCCATAATGACGTTTTGTCCTCAAATCATTCCAATACGGCATTAGCGCCCGACAGGCTGCTGGTCCAATGTAAACGCCATCGCAAAACCAGAACAAGGCGCCAACCGGATCCGGCATGGCGCGAACACACCTTTGGGGAAACGAATTGCAGGTCGCCACAACTCCGCTGTCCGAGTCCGTCTCGAGGCCCGCGTCCGAGCGGCGACGCAAACCGCTCTGGCGCGAGCAGTATGTCCTTGTGGTGGCCGGTGCCGCGCTTGGCGCGCTGTTCGGCGCCTTGTTCCCGGCCGTTGCCGTCGAGTTCAAGCCGCTCGGCGATATCTTCATTTCGCTGATCAAGATGACGATCGCGCCGCTGATCTTCCTGGTCGTGGTCACCGGCATTGCGCAGGTCGGCGACATGAAGGCGGTGGGCCGGATCGGCCTCAAGGCCCTTGTCTATTTCGAGGCCGTCACGACCCTGTGCCTGCTGCTCAGCTTCGTCGTGGTGCGGTGGGTTCAGCCCGGCGCGGGTGTGGCCCATGCCACCACGCGGCAGGCCGAGACGGTTGCCCGCTACGCGCAGTCCCATGTCGGATCGTTGTCGGCCTACATCCAGCATATGGTGCCGGAAAGCTTTGTCGGTGCGTTCGCGAGCGGCGACGTGCTCCAGGTGCTGGTGCTCGCATTGTTGTGCGGCATCGGCCTTGTCCTGCTCGGCGACAAGGCGCCGCCGCTGCGGTCGGGCCTGGAGCGGGTGACCGAGCTCGTCTTCAGCGTCGTCCATGTCGTGGTGGCGTTGGCCCCGATCGGCGCCTTTGGCGCCATGGCCTTCACGATCGCGAAGTTCGGTGCCGCCACGCTGTACGCGCTGGCGCTTCTGGTCGGCACGGCCTGGGCGATGATGGCGTTCTTCATCTTCGTCATTCTCGGCACGATCTGCCGCCTCGCGGGTATTCGCCTGATGGACCTGCTGCGCCTCTTGCGCACCGAGCTGCTCGTCGTGCTCGGCACCTCGTCGTCGGAGACCGCCATCCCCGGGATGATGGAGAAACTGCCGAAGGCCGGTGTCGGCCGGGCGGTGGCCGGCCTCGTCATTCCTTCCGGCTATTCCTTCAATCTCGACGGCGTCGCGCTGACGCTGCCGCTGAGCACGATCTTCGTCGCCCAGGTCTACGGTGTCGAGCTGACCGCCGCGCAGCAGCTCAGCCTGTTCGTGGTGATGCTGTTCACCAGCAAGGGGGCGGCCGGCGTCACCGGCGGCGCGTTCGCGGCGCTGGCGACGACCGTGGTCGCGGCCGGGTTGCCCGCGGAAGGACTGGCGCTGCTGCTCGGCATCGACCGTTTCATGTCGCTGGCGCGTGCCATCACCAACACCATCGGCAACGCCGTTGCCGCGATCGTGGTCGCGAAATGGGATGGCGAATTCAACAGCGAAGACTGGGCCCGGTCTTCCGCTCAAATCCAGACAGCAAAGTAAGGACCCATGGCACCCAATTCAAACGACCTGCCGATCGTGGCGCTGACCCCGGGCGATTGCACCGGTATCGGTCCCGAACAGACCGTGCGCATTCTTTCCGACGACCGGCTCAGCGATGCTGCGCGCCTCGTCGTGATAGGCGACGTCCGTGTGCTGGAAATGGGCATGGCGCATGCCGGCGTGAAGCTTGACGTCGAGCCGATCAGCTCGCCCCGGGCGGCTCGCTGGGGACACGGCACCGTGCAGCTCGTCGATCTCGGCAACACCGATCCCGCGCGATTTCCGCTCGGCAAGTCCAACGCCGAATCCGGCCGGTTGACCGGTGAGACGCTGTCGCGCGCGATCGAGTTCGCCAAAGCCGGCGAAATCGACGCCATCACATTCGCGCCGCTCAACAAGCGGGCGATGTTCGACGGCGGCTGGAAATTCCCCGACGAACACAAGATGTTCGCGAGCCTGCTCGGGCACAAGAGCTACTTCTCCGAGATGAACGTGCTGGACGGCCAATGGATGTCGCGGGTCACCGGACATCAGTCGCTGCGTGAGGCGCTGAACGGCATCAATGCGGAAAGCATCACCGATGCGATCGAGCTGGTCGACCGGATGATGCGCAGGGCCGGCGTCGCCACGCCGCGCATCGCGGTGGCCGCGCTCAATCCGCATGCCGGCGAGGGCGGCCTGTTTGGCCGTGACGAGATCGAGTTGATCCGCCCGACCGTCGAAGCGGCCGCGAAGACAGGGATCGCCTGCAGCGGACCTTACCCCGCGGATACGGTCTATGTCCGGGCCTTTGCCGGCGAATTCGACAGCGTCGTCGCGATGTATCACGACCAGGGCCAGATCGCGACCAAGCTGCGCGGCTTCAACCGCGGCGTCACCGTCACGGCCGGGCTCGAGACCGTGTTCACCACGCCGTCGCACGGGACGGCATTCGATATTGTCGGCAAAGGTGTCGCCAAGACCGGTGCCTTCGAAAGCGCCGTCCGCCTCGCGGCGCAATTGGCCTCGATGAAATCCTCGACGAAGTCTTTGGAGACATCCCATGCACACTGATCGCAGGACCCTGATCCGGGCCGCCGCCGCACTTCCGCTCTCGGCGGTCGGCAGCAGCGCGGCCTTCGCGCAGGCCTCCGCGCCAGCACCCGCGGCCGCGCCGCCCAAGGAGGTCACCCGCGCACTCGCGCATTATCTCGTCACCGCGAGCTACGACGACCTGCCCGCCAATGTCCGCAAGGAGGGGGTACGGACGCTTCTGAACTGGGTCGGTGTCGCGATCGGCGGATCGCATCACGAGACGGTCGACATCGCGGTCGCCGCGCTCGGTCCGTTCTCGGGTCCGCAGCAGGCCTCGCTGTTCGGGCGGCGCGAGCGGTTCGACATCATGAACGCGGCCTTCATCAACGGCGTGTCGAGCCACATCTTCGACTATGACGACACGCATCTGAAGACCATCATCCATCCCGCCGGTCCCGTCGCCTCGGCGATCCTCGCGCTGGCGGAAATGCAGCCGGTCTCCGGCAAGGAGTTCCTGAACGCGCTGGTGCTCGGCGTCGAGACCGAATGCAGGATCGGCAACGCGGTCTATCCAAACCATTACGATGTCGGCTGGCACATCACCGGCACCGCCGGTGTGTTCGGCTCGGCGGCCGCCGTAGGCAAGCTTTTGAAGCTGAACGAGCAGCAGATGATTTGGGCGCTCGGCCTCGCCGCGTCGCAGCCGGTGGGGCTGCGCGAGTCGTTCGGTTCGATGAACAAGAGCTTCAACCCCGGCCGTGCCGCGTCCAGTGGCATCTTCGCCGCCATTCTGGCGTCAAAGAATTTCACCTCGTCCGACGCGATGATCGAAGCCAAGCGCGGCTGGGCCAATACGATCAGCACCAAGCAGGATTACAACGAGATCCTGGTCGACCTCGGCAAGCGCTACGAGGCGGCGCTGAATACCTACAAGCCGTTCGCCTGCGGGATCGTGATGCATCCTGCGATCGACGCGGCAATCCAGCTTCGCAACGAGAACAAGGTGACCGCGGACCAGATCGAGCGCGTCGAGCTGAAGGTCCATCCGCTGGTGCTGGAGCTCACCGGCAAGAAGACGCCGCGGCAGGGGCTCGAAGGCAAGTTCAGCATCTACCATGCCGTTGCGGTCGCAATCGTCGAGGGTGCCGGCGGCGAGAAGCAGTTCAGCGATCGTGCCGTGACCGATCCAACCATCGTCGCGCTGCGGGGCAAGGTTGTGCCGGTGATCACGTCTGGCATCAAGCCGGAGCAGGTCGATCTGACCATCGTGCTCAAGGATGGGCGCAAGCTGAACCGCTTCATCGAGCACGCGATCGGCAGCGTCGAGGTGCCGATGAGCGACAAGCAGCTCGAGACCAAGTTCTCCGACCTCGCGGACGGCATCATTCCCGCCGCGATGATCCGGCGCGTCATGGATGCCTGCTGGAATGTCGAGAGCCTGCCGAACGCGGCGGACATTGCCAAGATGTCGGTTTCGGCCTGATCGCGGAGGAAGCAGCATGCCGTCACGCCGCCGTTTCTTGCAATCCGCCGCTTCGGTTGCCGCGATGGCCGCCGCCGGCGGCCGCCCGGTGCGCGCGGCGGGCCCGGGTGTCACCGAACGGCTGGCGCGGTACATGGTGGCTGCGCGCGATCAGGAGCTGTCCGAGCAGGTGGTGCTGGCATGTAAGCACCGCATTCTCGATACGCTCGGTGCCATGGTGTCGGGCTCGCGCATGAACCCCGGTATCATGGCGCTGAAATATGTCCGCAGCCTCGGCGGCGATGCGCAGGCCTCCGTCGTCGGGTCCGATTTCCGGACCACGGCGGTCAACGCAGCGCTGGCCAACGCCATGTGCGCCCATGCCGACGAGACCGACGATTTCGAGCCCGTCACCAAGGCGCATCCGGGATGCGCGGTCGTGCCGGCTGCTTTCGCTTTTGCGGAGCGGGAACATCGCAGCGGGCAGGACGTCGTGCGCGCCGTCGCGCTCGGCTACGACCTGTGCTGCCGCCTGCTGATGGCGCTGGGCCGGATCTCGTGCGTGGCTCGCATCGAAGTGCCGAGGGAACCTCGTCGACCTTCGGTGCGCTTGGCGCCGCCGCGTCGCTGGCCCGGCTTGACGAGAAGGGGATGCGCTATGCGATCTCCTATTCGTCTCAACAGGTCTCCGGCCTGTGGAGCTGGGTTAGGGATCGCGACCATGTCGAGAAGGCGTTCGACTTCGCGGGCATGGGCGCGCGCAACGGCGTGATGGCTGTCGACATGGTCCGCGCCGGATTGACCGGCGTCGATGATGTGCTCGACGGCACCCATAATCTCTTCATCGCGCTCTCGACCGATCCGAAGCCGGAGGAGATGGTGAAGGATCTCGGCAGCCGCTTCTACGTCACCGAGACGGCGATCAAGACTTTTTCGGTCGGCTATCCCATTCAATCGCCGCTGGATGCCACGCTGACATTGCGCAAGCAGCATGGCCTCACGCCGGACAATGTGCGCAGCATCCTGGTCAAGCTCCCGACCGATGCGATGGGAATCGTCGGCGAGAGCGCGATGCCGGACGTCAATTGCCAGCATCTCGTGGCCGTCGCCCTGGTGAAGGGTGCGGTGTCGTTCAACGACAGCCACGACGTCGCGCTGATGCATGACCCGAAGATCCTCGAACAGCGCGCCAAGGTGACGTTGGCCGGCGACAAGGCGCTGATGGACCCCGCCGCGCCGCGCGGCGCGATTGTCGAGGTGACGCTAAACGACGGCAGGAAGGTCGATCACTTCACCAAATATCCGCCGGGCACCAGGGAGAATCCGCTGAGCACGGAAGCCGTGGCGGCAAAGACGCGGGACCTGATTGCGCCGGTGCTGGGCAGCGAGAAGACCGAGACGCTGATCGAGCAGATCGGCAATCTCGAGCGGATCGACGACATCGGCAAGCTGAGACCATTGATGACAGCCTAGAGAGGCTGGTGGTTGCGAGAGCAACGGAGGGGACGCCGGATCCGGCCAAATCTGCCATAATTGCTCTCACGATTGGCCTTTTGCAGCAAATCGGCGCGGATGTGGCGGCCCTGGTCAACCGGTCCCGGCACGTGCCGAACGGCCGCACGTGCGCTTAATGAGCGTTTAACGCTTTTGCGCAACAGATAAGACCACCAGCGCGGAATTAGTCCTAGTACGAGTGCGAGCCGAGCTCCCGAGGAGGGGAATCGGATGGGACTGCTTTTTGTTGGAGTGCTGGCAGGAGTCTTGATCGGCTTTGGCTGGGTTGCGCCTTCCCGAGGATATTTCCTTGGGTGCGCGTCACAACCCTGTTTCGACAGGGTTGCCGTCGTCCGGCCCGCGCAGCCAATGCCAGCGGCATCGGCGCCAGATCCTGCGATCGTCAAATCGAATTCTGCCACCCCGGCAAGGTCCGGCAAGAAACCCCCGAAGAAGCGGGGATCGGCTGACCTCAGCAAAGCGGCAGCTCCGCGAACGAGGATCAGCGCCTCGCCATCCGAACGCCCCGCGGGCACATCAGATCCTGTCCTGGACAAGGCAAAGGTCACGATCGCGGCGAGGATGGGGGATCCAGGATCGGTCGAATTCAGCGATATGAAGCGCGCAATGCGAAAGAACACGCTTGGACGCCACGTGGATACGATCTGCGGGCGTGTGAAAGGAAGAAGCGCGTCAGGCAGCGAGAATGGAGATCGGCCGTTTCTGTATCTCGTGAAAGAGGATGAAGCATATGTCGTCGACGGCAAGTCAGGGTCGGCGGCTTCAATCGCGTATCGAAATATCTGCAATTAGGGAATGCGTCGACTGCGTCACCGCGCGGTATGCGCCCAAATGATTTGAGCGGAAAGAATTTCCAGCCAAGCGCCAAGTGATCCCGTGCCAAGCGATCCCGTAGTGGATACGGCACCAACACTGGCGCTGTACTCTCGTAGTTACCGCATTCAGGACGAATGCAGCATCACGAGAGGCGAAATGGGAATATCGCGGAAATTCTTTTAACTTCGGGGAAATCATGCACGACATAGCGCACTCCTCAAAGCGGCTCAATGAATCCCTTCACTTGCCGGTTCTGGTGATCGTCGAGCCGCTCCTGTTGCCTCGCACATGCATTCTGAACGTCCTCAGGCGGGAACTGGACGAGCTTGAGATCCTTGACATGGCGACGGTCCAAAGCCTGGACTGCACGTCAGCCCGTGATGTTCGTCTGGTGGTGCTGAGTATCGCGGACAAGCATATCGGCGATCCCACGGTTGAGGACGACTTTGCCTTCGTTGCGGAGTGCTGTCCCAACGCCGCCGTTGCAGTCCTGTCAAATCATGACGACGAGCCGACCGTGCAGGCCGCGATGCAGCGGGGCGTGCGCTGCTTTCTTTCCACCTCGCTACCAATCGAGATCGCCATAGCTGGCCTGCGCCTTGTTCTCGTCGGCGGCGTCTACAGGCCGTTGCCCGTCGCCGGGATGAACAAAATGCCGGATTTCGAGCCGCCGGACGCGCGGGGGCTTGCGTCCGCATATCTGATCAACGAGGCAGCCAGGCTGGCTATCGACAGGAGCGTGGCCGATCTCACGCCTCGAGAGCAGCACGTTCTGGCGGAACTGGAGCTCGGCCTGCCCAACAAGCTAATCGCCGCCAAACTGAACCTTTCGGAAAGCACCGTCAAAATGCACATTCAGCACATCATGAGGAAATGTGCCGCCCACAATCGCACCGAAGCGGTCCTCCGTTGGCGCGGCCGGTTGCCCGCGCAGAGTCGCGATCTCGAGCCGGGCGCAGCTCTGACGACGGAGACCTAGTCGCCTTGACCAGGATCAATCCTCCCTGAATGCACCGCGGAAGCTATCGAGCAGGGGCCTGAGTGCGTAAAGTGCGACGGTGCCGCGCCCTGTCGTGATGAACACTTCAACCGGCATGCCGGGGACGATCTGGATGTCGTTTTCTGCGATCTGCGCGTCGTCGATCCGGATCCTGGTTGCGTAGTATGGCTGGTCGGTACGCTTGTCGAGAAGCCGGTCAGCGGACACATGCACGACAGTCCCCTTCAGGCGCGGCACGCGACGCTGATTGTACGGTACGAGATGCACCTCGGCATTGAGGCCGGGGTGAACCACATCAATGTCCTCGGGTCTCAGGCGGGCGGTCACGATGAGGCGGTCTTGCCGGGGCACCAGGTCCATGAGCGGCGCACCCGCCCCGATGACGCCGCCGGCTGTATGGATCCGCAGGTCGGTTATCACGCCATCCTCAGGCGCCTTGACCTCTGTTCGCGATAGCTGATCCCTGGCCGCAAGCAACCGCTCGCGGAGCTGGAATATCTGGTTCTGCGCTTCACGAATCGACTGCGCGATCTCGTTCTGCCTGTCGCTCTCTAGCTTGAACAATGTGGCCTGCTGCTCGCTGATGACCTGCCCGGCGCGGGAAATCTGTGCGGTGATCTCGCCGCGGCGACCCTCAACGTCGGCCAGTTCGCGCTGCAGGTTCAGAAGCCGCGGCCGCCGTTCGAGTCCTTTGCTGACGAGGGTCGTGACCATGTCCAGTTCCTCCCGGACGATATCGATTCGCTGCCTGGTGGCGCTCTCCTGAGCCCTGAGACCTTCGATCTCCTTTTCGACTTGAAGCCTTCGTTCGCGAATGACCGCAAGCTGCGACTCGTGAACCTGCCGACGTGCCTGAAAAATGAACTGCTGCGCTGACAGCGCTGCGGCGGCCACTCCATTCTGCCTGCTGTCCTGTTCCAGCGCGCTCGGGATTGCGATCCTCTCGAATCTCTGCTGCTCGGCCTGAAGCCGTGCGGCACGGGCAATTGCATCCCACAACTGACCTTGAAGGCTTTGCACCTCCGAACCGGCTCGGGTGTCGTCCAGCGCGATCAGCATCTGTCCGCTTCGCACGACATCGCCGTCCGAAACCAGGATCTTCCTCACGATACCGCCTTCCAGATGCTGAATTGTCTTGCGGCTCGATTCTGATTCCACGACGCCGGACGCGATCGCGGCGCTCTCGAGAGGCGCGAGGCTCGCCCATGTGCCAATCCCCACCATGAAGAAGGCCACCAGCAGATTGCCCGCGAGCATGATACCGCGAAGCCTCCGGCGCGGAGAGATCGGCGTGGGTGTCGAGCACCATGGATATTCAAGAGGCTCGAAATCATCGATTGCGGTAACCACGGCTCCAAGTCGTCCGGCGAACGGGTGCCTTGCAGGCGTTCGCATGACCTGGTCCCAGATCACGGGAAGTCTCGAGACCGCTGGAAGTTTCCCCAGATAGTGAGAAAAGCTCGAGATCATGGCGCAATCTGCGATGTAAGCTGGGGACGGCTCAGATGCCGTTCGAAAATTTCCTCGCTGTCGCCGAACGCGACGACCGCACCGTCCTCCATGATGGCGATCTTGTCCGTGGCTGCCAGCGGACCCATGCGGTGCGTAACGACGACAAGGATCGCACCTGCGAGCTTCATGTGCTGGATGGCATCCAGCAGCATTCGCTCGCCCCCGTAGTCGAGGCTGGCGTTAGGCTCATCGAGAACGACGAGGCGTGGACTGCCGAAAAAGGCGCGGGCCAGACCCAGGCGCTGCCGATATCCGCGCGAGAAGACTTTCTCGCTGTGGACCACCGTGTCGTAACCCCGCGGTAGGCGCATGATCGCCTCATGGATTCCGGCGAGCTTGGCCGCGTCGGCGACCTTCCGCCGATCGGCGTCATCGAGGCGTGCGATGATGTCGTTGATCGTATCGCCGATAAGGTCGATGTCCTGGGGAAGATAGCCGAGATGGTGGCCGTTTCGGCCTTCGCGAAGCAGCGAGACGTCGGTATTGTCGAGAAGAACACGGCCATGCGTTGGCATCGATAGCCCGGCAATCACCTGGCCAAGCAGGGACTTGCCCGACCCGGACGGACCGACAATGCCGAGGCATTCTCCGGGCGCGAGCGTGAACGAGACGCCGTTCAGCAGAAGATGGTTGGTCCCCGCAAGCCTCACGCCGACATTCTCGACGACGAGACTGCTCCGGGCTTGCCGCGGCGAAATCTCCGTATCTCGCTGCCCGGCGGCGGGGAATGCGGCGAGAAGCGCGCCGAGCCGCCGACAGGCGCTCGCGGCTGTCGCGAGAGACTTCCAGCCTGCGATCGCACTTTCGACCGGCGCCAGCGCCCGGCTGAACATCAGCATGGAAGCGAAGATGATTGCCGGACTCTTCCCGTGATCGAGCACGAGCCACGCGGCAGCTCCCATGATCAAGACCTGCGACAGCGCGCGGACCGGCTTGGTGGCCAGCATGACGATCTCGCCTCGCCGGCTTGCCGCATCGTGCTCCCTGCGCGCCTCCTGCGCGTCACGATGGATCATGCGCGCAGCGCTATCGAGCATTCCCATGGCGCGGATCATGTGGATGTTGCCCGCGGCAGCCTGGAGGCGGCCGTAGCTTCTGGACCGTGCGGCGCCGGATCTGAGCAGAACGTCTTCCGTGACCAGATCTCCGACAAGGGTGATAGCGAACAGGAAGGCTACGCAGCAGGCACCGACTACGCCCAGCAAGGGATGGATGAGGAAGAGGACAAGAAGGAACAAGGGCGTCCAGAGCGCGTCGAACAGCATCGGACATGCGCCAGACTCAATGAATTGGCGCAGCACGGTGAGATCCCGATATGCGCCGGATGCTTGCGTCCAATCGCTGCGAAACGCCGATTCGAGGCCGGCCGAAAGCACGCAAGGACGGAGCCGATCGTCGAGCCAGCCGCCAAGGCGTGCCAGCAGTGCACGGCGCAATGCATCGAACACCCCTCCGACCACCACCGTGATCGCGACAATGAGCGTGAGCAGGAGCAGTGTGTCGCCGCTCCGGCTCGACAAGACTCTGTCGTAGATCTGAAGAAGGTAGATGGAGGGCGCAAACAGAAGCAGATTGTAGCTGCAACTATACGCGAATACGAGACCGAGCGGTCCCGCGCAGGACCAGAGGGCCGCATGCAGTGGCGTCCGGATCTGCGGCAGGATCGGCATCAGCATGATCGTCACCGCCTGAAATCGAGGTCCGACGCACTTGCTCGATGGTCGGCGTCATCTGCCAACGGCATCGGCGGGGCATTCGCTTGAACTCCAGGACCGGCGGCGGTGGCCACCGGTCCTGCCATCGGACGAACCGGTGGTCAGAGCGTATCGAGATGGAAGCTCACTTCTCCACCCAACGCGGCGTTGCCGTCTCCGCCATTGCCGCCGATACCGGCCAGGACCTCCTGATGCTGGTCCACCGTGAGCTTGTTGATCTGAGTGGCATCCGTATTGGCGTATACCTTGGAAGTATCATGGCCGCTGTAGGATTTCTGGCTTCCGTTCGACTCGGCGGCTCCGCCGTTGGCTTTCGCAAACAACGAGGCTGTCGCGTTTGCGCCGCCGGCGTCCCAATCCGCCTTCTGAGTCACGTGATCGCCGGTGCTCACATGCACATCGGCGCCGTCTGCCTTGTTGGTCGGATCGAAGTTGACCGTCGGCTTGCTGATGATAGCTCCCTTGAAGGTGCCATCGCCGCCATTTCCGACGCTTTGACCACCGGTGTTGATCGATTTGAATTCGATCGAATCCGAGATGTGAATCGCCTTGGGCAACATGTGAGCCTCCGTGCTTCTGTTGGCTGTCTCGCATCATCCAGCCCGATCAGGCGGACGCGCGCGGCAAGTCTGATCCGCCCATGTGCGATGACGATAGATGTCAAATCGGACACCATCCGGTTCGGTCGATCTACGTACGAAAGTATGTCATTCTTCCCGCAACATCCGAGCTCGAAACGTCAGGGGACGGCGCCTTTGGGTGAGCTCGTATGCACAGGACCGCCTTCCGATCGGGCCGGCGCGAGCGGCTTGATGTTGCGCTATCCCATCGGGTGAAGGTCTGACAGAAGGTGGGCGGTAAGATCGCCACCCAGCGCGAGATTGCCGTAGCCGCCGTCTCCGCCAAGTCCGGCGATCTGCACCGCACTCTGGTCGATGTGCACGTTGTTGACCTGATCGGCCAGGGCCGTCGAATGGGGACCTGCGATTGCGATGTTGATGGGTGCATAGATGGCGACGCTGACATCGACCAGGCTCCCGGCAAAATAGCCGTTGCCGCCATTGCCTGCGCCGTTCGAACCGGTCGCAATCGTGTCGGAGCCGCCCCACAAGCCGTGGGAAAGAAGGCTTGCATGGCCGCCCGTCGCGGCGTTGCCATTGCCGCCGTGTCCGCCAATGCCGGCGATCTGAACTATGGATTGATCCACGTCGGTGTCATTCGTCTGGACCGAATGAACGTTGGAGCCATAGCCCGCGACTGCGATGTTGATCGGGGCGTACAGCACGAAGGAGGTATGGACGAGTCCGCCGTAGAACACGCCGTCGCCGCCATTGCCGGCCTGGCTTCCGCCCGTTTGAAAGTCCGAGACGCCCCCTCCGTTTGATCCCCAACTGGGGTCGAGCGTGATGATGCCGCCGCCGGCGGCCACGTTGCCATTTCCGCCACTTCCGCCGACGCCCGCGATCTGTATGGCCGATTGATCGATGTCGACGGTGTTCGATTGACTTGCATGCGCAGTGCCGCCCGGGCCCGCCACCGCAATATTGATCGGATGATAGATCACCACAGGAGCGTCCACCAACGCACCGAAGAAATAGCCGCTGCCGCCGTTTCCGGCGCTGTTGTCGCCGGTCGCGATCACGTCGAAGCCCGAGGAAGCACTGACGCTCCCTCCCGATCCAATGTTGTCATTGCCGCCATGGCCGCCGACGCCGGCCATCTGAAAGGCGGATTGATCGACATTCAGATTGTTGGACTGGCTGGCCAGGGCGACCGAGCCGTATCCCAAGCTTACCGAGATGTTGATCGGTTCATAGATCAGCACCGACGCGTGAATGATCCCTCCGTAAAAATAGCCATCTCCGCCGTTCCCGGCCGTGTTCGCTCCGCTCTCGACCTTGGCAGTGTCCGTCCCGGGATGGGATGCGCCGGAAGCGGACGTGGTGGGATGCTCGGATTGAACCGGATGGGAGTCATGATGCTGGCTATGCGCGCTCGCCGGGTGCCCTCCAAGGCCTGCAAGTGGGCCGGTGCCATGAACCAGGGCAGCTCCGCCGACCGCGTCAGTCGCGAACGGGGCGCTCGGCGCAGGGCCCGGTTCATCGTCACCATCGTACCCATCGTGGTGAAGAGAGGCGTGATGCGGCCGGATTCCATCCGACATCCGTAAAAAATCCATCATAGCCTTCCTCATCGCAATCGCTCCGCGCAATCGGACGGGTTCTGCACTCCGGACAGAATGTCATCCAGGGAAGTTGAAAGCCCAGCCGGCAGTTTGGATATAGCGCTTCGTGTGGGAGCCGTAACATCGGCTACATCCGTTTGGGTGCGGTTATAGCCTTCTGACTTTGTGCGGGCCGGCACTGGAAAGTGCGAATCCCGGTGCCGCTGAGCCGATTGGCCAGGGAAGGCCTCGCTTACACGAATGGTTTTCGGGGCAGATGTCGGACGATCATCGACCGCCCGGCGCTTTCGCTCGGCAGTGGCTGGGCAGGCAGCTCGGCTTTGTTGACACTTCGACGAACGTTCGCTTTTCAGATTGTACGCGGGTTGCAACGAGGTAGAGGACACCGGCGATACACAGTGTCGCCAGGCTCGCGACTGCCACGCGCACCCCACCCTGAAGCAACAGCTTACCTAGCTTGCGGATCGCGGATCATCATGTCGGGTGGATTAGAGTTGAGTCGTTAATCGTTCGTAGGCCCGTGCCTGTTATCGACCGAGAGATGGTTATTGCGTTGCTCAACGTCGTGAGAGCTCGCGAGATTGGAAAAACAAGAACCGTCCAACCAAGTTCGTCCAGGCATGACACCGGAACGGCCAGAGCACGTATCTGTGGCGAAAACTGCGGCGGCGCTTTTTTGGCTTGTGCGGGACTGGCTACAACCCTTTGATCTCATTGGTGGGCCCGGCAGGACTCGAACCTCGCGCACCTAGCTGGCTTTTGGAATCTGCGCCACGAGCGAGCGAACGGTTTCGAGACATGTTTCCTTCTCGTGCTCCCAACCAGGTTGGATGTCCAATTCGGCAAGGTCGGCCTTCAGGTAGTCGACACGAATGCTGGCGAGACGGCGAACGAGATCGTACTTCTTGGAGGCGACTTCGCCTAGATTTGCGATGAGGGAGCCGCCGTCGATCTTTTCAATGACTGCGATGTCGAAAATGTCGCGAGGCTTTAGCATCTTCGACCGGTGGTACATCTTCTTGAGGGCGATCTCCGCTGGTGGCTCGACGATAATCGTTGGCCTCCACCCCGCTCGAATTGACGTCAAGTCGATTTCCTTCGTAACAGCATCGAGATCCGAGATCGCGCCGCCGACGATGAAATCGATTTCGCCCTCGGGATATCTGAGTTTGAGATAATGGGCGGCCTTGTCCCAATCGTTGCAGTTCCATACGTCGGTTGTCTCTGGCGACAACAAGGCAAGATATTGCGGATCGTCGATGAAAGCGTCGATGTCCCGGCTGAACCGATGGTTGGCGTAAAGCATCAGAGCCGTGCCGCCACCTAGCACCCAATCGGGCACCGGCTGGCCCTGTTGCTCCAGGTCGGAAAGTCCATCGAGCGTTCGCCCAAGTAAGCTACGCCAGTCGCTCAAGTGCGCGCTCCAATGCAGGGTTGGTTTCGCCAGTGGCCGACTTCATCGACCGATAAGCGGCCGCCAAATCTCGAATGGGAATGGCGTGAAGCCGAGCGAACTGTAAAACAAGTTCAGGCCGTACTTCCGTGAAGAATGTGACGACATGTGCGATCCAATTTTGCCAATCTCTCGACGTGAGGCGAGCCACAAGATCAGCCGAATTGATCGTCCGGCGGTACGGAGCGTTGGTCGTACCGAGAACGAGTCGATCAACATCGTTAAGCGCGGACCTATGGTTGGAAGAGCGTCCGACGCTCTTCGATTTCTTCGTTGGGCTCACGCCATGGTGCCGCCTGAGGTTCTCGGCGTCGTTGGCGAGCGCCTGCATTGCAGCCCGCCGGGCGTCGATCCGCGACTTCAGCGCCAATACATCCTTTAGCTTCGTGCGGCGGTGCTTGCCGACATATCGGAATGGCAGGTCCCCGAGGTCCATCCGATGCACGACCAGCGGTCGGGATATCCCCAGGATATCGGCCGTGTCGTTCGGACTGAGTTCCTGATCCTCGGCGAGGACAGCGACACGCTCTCCCTGAAAAAGATGGCCAAGTGCAATCTCAAGCAGCGCCGCGGCCTTCAGCGGCAACCTGACGATCTGATCCTCGCCCGACTTGCGGCGGACCCGGACCTCGACCCGATCGCCCTTGCCGAGCTTGTCGAAGGCCTTGGCCGCCTTGCGGTCCTGGTCTGAGAGTTCGACGAATTGCAGCACATGGGTGGTCATGGTGGGTCCTTACAGGCATCAATATAGAACTGATAAGGGCTAACTGCAATATCTGAAAGAGCCGCCTGCCGCTGTAGCGACGCCTCGGATTGCGGTCCTGCGATTACTCGCTTTCCACCGTTATCGTAATCCCCGTCCGAGAAGTTCCTGCTCGACGAAGCGAGCCGATTGAGGATGGCAAATAGCCCTTTGGATAGATTTCGATGCGCGGTCCGCGTCGGCGGCGATGCTTTCCCGCGGCGTAGGTATCCATATCGCGTTCTCGCGAGAGCAGAAATTTCAGAAAGCTTATGTCTCGAACCCGGCATGTTTGATAAAGGCTCAGCAATACCAAATGCTCGGCGAGGCCAGCTTCTTTGACGCTGCGTCCGACATCCTCTCTATAGTCGCTAACGCGCTTGATGGCATTTTCGGCCAAATTGTTATTCCACGACACGCCATCGTTCTTCAGAAATGTGAATAGGCGTTGGCGATTTCGGAGTAGTCGTTCTTGTAAGCCGTTGGATGCATCCGATTCGTAGAATCGCTCGGCAAGCGCACTAAAAAATGCTTCGACAGCGTTCGCATGCGTCTGCATATAGCGCCGCTTGAGGCCATGCTCATCGACAGTCATGATGATCGACCGCAAGAGGGCTCCGAACGGAGCCGTAATGGACTGAAGCTCCTGGTCGAACGGATTGTCGAGAGTCGCCCTGTTCATGTCGCGCATCAAGTGGATAAGACAACGCTGCTGCAAACAGGGAAGTCCGTCGTATGCCGAATAGAAATCTGAGACCAGCACGCCTTTGAAGTTCTTGAGCATCTGCCGTAGGAAATCCCCTTCACGCGAGCGTCTGAAGATGTAGATGGTTGCGGACGGGCTGGCGAACACCCAGACATATCCGCGGCCGTCCTTCAGCTTCATCTCGGTTTCGTCGATGTGCAGCACGGGCCCGGCGATCAACTGCGCGAGCAGCATGTTGTAGGTCTTACGATATTTCCGGACTAGCAGATGCCGGAAATCCATGAACTCCCAGAAGTTCACACGGATGCCGAAGGTCTCATAAACAGCGCGGCTAGCGACCTGACTCCAAGCCTATGGGTGATGTGCTGGTACGCAAACCAGCTCATTAGGCCATGAAAGTAGCGCGTTAGGCGATCGTAGCGCTCGGGCGTGAAGCATCTTTCGCAACACTGGCAACGATAGGCGACAGTCCTAAACTCTATGACCTTTCGGCGTATCGCTCCCGGCGTGATGACGAGATCGATGGCACGCTTGCGCCTTCTTTGCAGGCCCTTCGGTCGACGTTTTGAATCGAGCGGCACGATGCGCTTGCTGTCGCAGACGGGACAGCGGGTTGCCGTGATTTCCATCCGGTGCGTGACCCGCAAATCCCGATTTTGCCACCGCCGGCGTCCCTTATTATCGCCTCGCTTGCGCCGGGCGGTTTTCGTTCGCACGAACACGTGGCGTTGCTGGTAATCGAAATAGGCCCGCTTGTTCACGAATTCAAAGTCGGCATGCACGAATTTGGACCAAGTGACAGTGCGCGCCAACTTATCGAGCTGCGCCACGGACGCCCCGCGTAGCGCTTCGTCCGGTTGGCCGTTGGCACTGCAATTCGGCGCTTCGGCTAAGAAAGCACAGATCTTGCGCAGCGCCTCGTGAGCGTCACGAGAGGATCACGGGTGCCTGGGCTTGACTTGCGCGGAATGCTCTGGATAGCGCGGTCGGGATGATTGACGCCGCCGGCGCGCGGTGATGGGTTGATCCCGGTTCGGAGCGGGCAACGGGGATCAGAATGACCAGCGAGTCGCAGCTGCGCGAGAAGCTTCGGAAGATCGAGGCGTTGTTCGTGGGGGCCGGAACTGCTGGTGAGCGCCTTGCAGCGGAAGCCGCGCTGCAGCGGGTGCGGGCCCGGGTCGAGGAACTTGCTCGCCACGATCCACCGATCGAACAGCAATTCTCACTTCCCGACCAGTGGTCTCGGCACCTGTTTCTGGCGCTTTGCCGCCGATATGGGCTGCGGCCGTTTCGTTATCGCCGACAGCGACGTAACACGGTGATGGTCCGTGCGTCACGGGGCTTCGTTGATCGAGTCCTGCTGCCCGAGTTCACCGAGCTGGAGGGTGCGCTGCAAGTGTATCTGCACGAGGTAACGCTGCGCGTGATCCGCGAAGAGATCTACGACGACGCCAGCGATGCGCAGGAAGTTCCCGACGCCGTGCCGTCGAACTGATCAAGCGGCGAGCTTTGGCTCCGAACCATCGCGCTCGGCTTTCCAATTCCACGGCAGCAGCGTGTTCAGCTGATTGATCTTGGTACGTCCGGAGACGATGCGCTCGAGAACATCAGTAAAATAGTGCCGTGGGTCGATGTCGTGAAGCTTTGCGGAGTTGATGAGTGATGCGAGAGTGGCCCAGGTTTCGGCGCCGCCCTCACTGCCTGCGAACAGATAGTTTTTCTTTCCCAGCCCGATCGGCTTGATGCTGCGTTCGACCGTATTGCTGTCGATCTCGATGCGCCCATCATCGATGAATCGCGTCAGGCCATCCCAATGGTTGAGGGTGTAGCGGATCGCCTTGCCAAGGCCGGATTTCTTCGAGACTTCCAGCAGTCGCGCCTCGAGCCAGGGCTTGAAGTCCTCGATCAGCGGTCTGGTGTCGGATTGTCGCACCGCAGCTCGCTGCGTCGCCGGCAAACCGCGAATGCGATCCTCAATGGCGTAGAACATCGCGATCCGCTGCAGCGCTTCCGCGGCAATCGGCGATTTCGTCGCGATGTGGACGTCCCAGAACTTCCGCCGCGCATGCGCGAAGCAGAACGCCAGTTGTACCAGACGGCCGCCGTTTTTAATCAGCCCCTTGTACCCGGCGTAGCCGTCGACCTGCAGGATGCCGTCGTAGTCTCCAAACAGCTGCCTGGCGCGGATTGCCTTGCGATCCTCGGCGAACACGTAGACTACTGCCGGCGGCGCCGGGCCGCCCCACGGGCGGTCGTCGGTGGCGATCGCCCAGAACTGGCAGACTTTGGTTCTGCCACGGCCGGGATCGAGAACTGGCAGCGGCGTCTCGTCGGCAAACAGCCGCGGGTAGGACATCACTGCGCGGCGCAACAGCGCGTGAAGCGGCTTCAGCCACCAGGCGACGCGGCCCATCCACGAGGCCAGCGTTTGCCGGTCGAGCGTGATGCCTTGGGCGGCAAACATCTGTTCCTGGCGATACAGCGGCAGCTGGTAGCCGTATTTCATCACCGCGACGTGGGCCAGCAAGGCTTCCGTCACCATTCCACCGTCGATCGCCTGGGCCGGCGCGGGTGCCTGCAGAACACCCTGGCGGCATCCCCGGCAGCCGTACCGTGGACGCATGATGCGCTTGACCCGGTACTGCATCGGAATGACGTCGAAGGCTTCCTTGACGGTCTCCCCGATCTTGTGCAGCTGCTCGCCGCAGCAAGGGCAGATGTGGCTCTCGATATCGATCACGACATCGATGCGCGGCAAATGCTCCGGAAGCTTCCCCCGGTTGCGTCGCGCCGGTCGCTTTCCACGGCCCTCCGCTCCGTCAGGCAGCCTGCCTCCGGTCACGTCGTCGTTGGCGGCGGCACGAACCGCCTGTGCCCTGATGGTGAAGAGAGACAGCTGTCCGATATCCAGTGTCTCGGAGCGCGGACCGAAGATCGTGCGCTTGTACTGGGACAGGATCATCAGGAGCTTGTCGTTCTCCTGGATCGCAGCGTCGCGTTGGGCGATCGCTGCATCACGCTCGGTCGCCAGCGTGCTGCATTCCTCCGACAACGCCGCAAGCCGTGACGATAGCGTCATCACGGCTTGTCGGAGCAATGCTGGATCGGAAGGCAAATCACTCATGCAGAGCGATTCTACAACAACTCCGCATGAGTGACGAACGACTCTTGATAATGATCAACCAGCTCGCATCGGCTGATCCACAACTCGCATCGGCACACGCTTCCAGTCCGAGCCATCGAGCAGCACCGAGAGCTGAGCATGAGATAGCGACATGACGCCTTCCTTGATCGGCGGCCAGGTGAACTGCCCCTCGATTCTTTTGTAGTAAAGGACAAGGCCGCTTCCATCCCAAGTCAGGATCTTCACGCGATCTCGGCGCTTGGAGCGGAAGACATAAAGTCCGCCGTCGAACGGATCGGCTCCAAAGGCCTCGCTCACCAGCATCGCCAGCGAGTCCATGCCGCGGCGGAAATCGACCGGCTGCGTCGCAATCCAGATCGACAACCCAGCTCGAAGCCCGATCATCGACCAACCGTCCCGACCGCCGCCAGCACCTCGCACAGTGCCTCCCGGTCGACTGTCCCCCTGACACGGATGCGAATCGCGCCGACCTCGATCTCGATCGCCGCCTGCTCCTCACTCGGGCGCCCACAGCCGGTGATCGCGACCGGCACAAAGCCAGGTGGCATGCCTCTGTCCCCGCGCTCCGCGACCTGCGCCCGCGTAGCCTGGCGACGCCAGAGAAACAACAGGCTTGGACTGATGTCGTGTCGCCGCGCCACTGCGGACACGCTTGCACCCGGCGCAAAACTCTCCGCAACAATCGCCGCCTTCGCATCGGTCGACCAGCGCCGACGTCGGCCCGTCCCGGTGATGATCTCGACACGCTGCAGCGTGTCGGCGCCGTGTTCGAGGATAGGCATATGCCTATCCTTATCGCTATCCTTACGACTATCCTTTGACATTGTGACCTCGCGACAAACCATTCCGCGAGATCTTCCTAGCCGACCAGATCAACCCTCAGCGCGTGGTCTCCGCATGACGCTCACGAAGAAGCGGCCGCGAGCCCCGGATCGGATGCAGCTTCTGGCGATGGCAATGGCCAGGTGGGTCTTGCCTGTGCCGGTGCCGCCAACCAGCACGACGTTGCGTTGTTGGGCGATGAAGCCGCCGCCAGCGAGATCATTGACGAGAGTCTGATTGATCGTACGCATACGACGAGGACCGCGTGATGGACGCATGCGCGCGGGTACGGCGAGCTCTATGATGGCGTTGCGTGAAGGTCAGGCGGCCTGCTGATCGGCGGGCTTGTCGGCTTGGCGCAGGAGCTTCCATTCCCAGGGCAGCAATTCGTGCAGACGCGATGCGGGAAGATCGGCGATACGGGCGAGGACGTCGGCGAGCCAGGCTTTCGGATCGACGTCGTTGAGACGACAGGTCGTGATCATCGTCAGCATGATGGCGGCACGGTCGGCACCACGCTGGCTGCCGGCGAAGGTCCAGTTGCGCCTTCCCAAGGCGATGCCTCTCAATGCGCGCTCAGCACAATTGTTGGTCAAGCAGATCCTGCCATCGTCGAGGAAGCGGGCGAAGTCGTCCCAGCGCCTGAGCATGTAATTCATAGGCTTCAGGACCTCGGAGGAGCGAGAGAGGGTTTCGCGCTCACGCAGCAACCAGGCGTGCATGTCCCCGAGGAGCGGCTTGCTCTTTTCCTGGCGCACGGCGCGCCGCTCTTCGGCGCCGCAGCCGTTAATGGCGCGCTCGATCTCGAACAACACATCCAGGCGCCTGACCGCCTCCAGCGCGATCGGAGAGACCGGTTTACCTCTCTTGCCTTCCCGGGCATTCTTCTCGATGTCAGCCAGCTCGAAGAAGCCCCGCCGCGCATGGGCGAAGCAAAACGCCGGCGTAATCGGCAGCACCTTCTTCTGCGGGTCGAACAGTGGCTCGAAGCCGTTGTAGCAATCGGCTTGCAGGATGCCGGCGAAGGCGGCCAGATGCTTCTGCGGATGCTCGCCTCGTCGGTCGCTCGAGGCGTAATAGACCGCCGCCGGCGGCGCAGGCCCGGCAAAGGGCCGGTTATCCCGCACATAAGTCCAGATCCGCCCGGTCGTGCACTTGCCCTTCGCCAGGATACGGATGGTGGTGTCATCGCCATGAAGGCGCTCAGCAGCGAGCACATGGCGTTCGATCAAGTGGAAGAGTGGCATGACGGCGAAGGTCCCGTGGCCGACCTGGTCGGCCAGCGTCGACAGCGGCAAATCGATCCTCTCGGCCTTAAAGCGCGCACTCTGGCGGTTGAGCGGGATATGCATGCCGAACTTGTCGAACAGGATCGTCGCCAGCAATTGTGGGCCGATGAAGCCGCGCGGCGTGGCATGGAACGGCGCAGGCGGCTGGCTGATCTTCTCGCAATCGCGGCAGGTGAACTTCTCGCGCACTGTTTCGATGACCTTGAAGCGACGCGGGATCTCCTCCAGCGTCTTGGTCACATCCTCGCCGACCTTCGCCAGCCGCGATCCGCCGCAGCAGGCGCAGCTCGTCGGAGCGTCAATGACGACGCGCTCGTGTTCGATGTCGTCCGGCCAAGGCTTGCGCACCGGCCGCTTGCGCGTGAAGGGGCGGACGTTCTGCGTCTTCGCCGCTGCGGCCTGCGCCGCAAGCTCATCCTCGCTCGCCGTGGCGACGAGGTCTTCGAGCTCCAGTTCCAACTGCTCGAGCAGCCGCGCCGTGCGCTCGGAGCGCTGCCCGTACAGTTCGCGTTTCAGCTTCTCGATGCGCAACTCGAGATGAGCGATCAGCGCCTCGGTATCCGACAGTTTCGCCTGCGCATTCGCGGCTTGCGCCTGCCAGTTGGCGGCCTTCGCCTCGGCTTTCTGTCGCGCCTCACGCTCGGCCTGCAGCGCCGCCAGGGCACTGACAAGGTCCGATGGAAGATCATCCGGCTTCGATATCATGGAGCCATTGAATCAGATCGAGCCGCAGATTCAAACCGTAAAACGACTATCCGACCCGCGTCGGACGCTGGGTTTCTTGAGGGTTGCGCCAATCGATCCCGGACAACAGATAGCTCAACTGCGCCGGAGAGATCGTTACCGATTCACCAGCAACCGATGGCCAGATGAACCTGCCTCTCTCGAGTCTTTTGGTGAACAAGCAGGCGCCCTGGCCATCGTGCCAAATGACCTTCAATAGATCACCGCGTTTGCCCCGGAAGCAGAAAAGACCGCCGCCCATGGCGTCGCGCTTGAGCACTTCCTGCACGCGCAGAGCCAGGCTCGGAAAGCCGCACCGCATGTCGGTATGGCCCGTCGCCAGCCACACCCGCACGCCCGTCGGGATCGGGATCATCGGCGCGCCAGGCCCCGAGCAATTCGAACGACCGCCTCGATATCCGCACCGGGGCCGAAGACCACGCGCAGCCCCTGAGGGCTCACGATTTCGATCTGACCTGTCTCGACAGCTTCCGTCGTTGGCGGCGTACTTGCCGCAACTATCGCAGGGACGAATGTCGGGCCGATCGAATCCTCTTCGGCCGGATCATGACAGGTCCAAGCCTTGCGCCAGCTCAGCAGAAGCTGACGTGATATCCCATACCGGCGAGCCGTCGCCGACACCAGTCGTGGCCCCGAGAAGCTCTCCTCTACGATTCTGAGCTTCTCCGCACGCGTCCAGCGTCGCCGCCGACCGGTCTCCACCAAATCCATGCGGCTCAGCACCGCACTGTCCTTATGTACGTCCATAAGGACAGTCAGCTACAGATCGGAAAAACTCGCAAGACGGCCGCCCTCGGACGGATACGATTGATCGGCGTGCCGTCGAACTGGAAGTCGGCAATGTCCTTGGCAAGCGGCAGCTTGGCAATGGTGAGCTGGTATTTGATCGACCTGGCTTGCTTCTCGTTGATCTCGGCGTTGAGCAGGTCGCCGACAATGCGCTGAGGTTCGTGCTGGCGTTTGACGGCAGTTGCCATGATCTCGTCGAAGGCAGCCTTCATGCCGTAGAGCTTGAGTTCGCCCATGAGGTCGAAGATTTGGGTTCGTTCCATCAGATGGTCCTCCGGAGGTTGTCGTAGCGGGCACAATCGGCGATCGGCGCATGACGGAGCGTCAGTGCGGCCGGCGTCATGATGTTGGCCGGTGGGGCGGGTTCACGTTGACGGGCCAGGATATTGAGCACGACATCGGCGGAATGGACGCTGTGACTGAGCGCTTCAGCACAGGCTGCTTCCACCGCGGGCAGACCGTCAGTCAGCACCGCGTTGAGGATGTCGACCATCTGCCGATTGCCATCGTCGGTGCTGGCAAGCTTGCGCCGGATCCGCTCGATCGCGGCCGGCAGCACCCAGTCTTTGAAGGGAGCACCGTTGCGCAAGGCGCCGGGTTTGCGGGCGAGCACCGGCACATAATGCCAGGGGTCGTAGACGGTATCGCCGCGGCCAAAGGATCGCGGGTGCTCGGCAACGATGCGTCCATCCTGACGGATCACAATGCGATCGGCATAGGCTTGAACCTCGACCGGTCGTCCGACTGCGCTGGCTGCGACCGAGTATTTGTTATTGTCGAAGCGCACCAGGCAGGTCTTCGAGACCGATGCCGTCACCGCATGGAAGCCGTCGAAGCGGCCGGCATAGGGAACGAGTTTGGGGCGTTCGGCTTCGAACACTTCCCAGATCGTCTGATCGACCAGCTCCGGATGGCGATGAGCCTTGGCGTAGGCGATGCATTTGTCGAGCAGCCAGACGTTTAACTCGTCGAGGTTTTTGAACCGCAGCCGCGGCGTGAAGAAGCGTTCCCTGACCAGCCCGACCTGGTTCTCGACCTGCCCCTTCTCCCAGCCCGACGCTGGCGTGCAGGCGACCGGATCGACCAGATAGTGGCTGCACATCTGCAGGAAGCGGCGATTGTAGAGACGCCCTTTACCGACGAAGATCGTCTCTACGGCGGTCTTCATGTTGTCGTAGATGCCGCGGGTGCAGGTGCCTTTGAACAGGGCGAACGCCCGGTCGTGGGCGTCGAACACCATCTCCTGCGTCTCCCGCGGATAGGCCCGCACGAACAGCATGCGGCTGTGACAGAGCCGGACATGGGCGGCCTTCACCATCACCGTGGTGCCGCTCAGCAAGACCACCTCGTGGCTCCAGTCGAACTGGTAGGCTTCGCCGGGGGCAAAGCTCAGCGGGACATAAGCGGCCGCGGTCGATTGCCCGCGTTCTTTGCTCCACCGCCTGGCGTAACGCCGCACGGCATCGTAACCGCCGTCGTAGCCGCTCCCGCGCAGCTCTTCGAAGATCCGGATCAGCGTCAGCTGTTCACGAGCCGGTTTGGTCGCGTTCGCCGCCAGCAGCCTATCGAGCTCCGATGCCCACCGCCCCAGCTTTGGTCGTGGCTGCACCTGCCGCTCGTACTCGAAGGAGGTCCCTCCGGACCTCAGCACCTTCCGGACCGTGTTCCGCGACACCTTCAGGTCGCGGGCGATCTCCTTGATCGTCTTGCCCTTGATGAAGTGCTCGCGCCGAATCCGCGCAATCGTCTCCACGACCAGCATCCCCGACCACCTGCTTCATTCCAAAGCAGGCAGCGCAACAGACCAACCTACAGGGGGTCAATTTTGGACGCCGATCCCCCGGCTTAGGGGGTCAATATTGCAGGCCGAATGACAGGCAACGCAAGCCAGCAAAGCAACTTTGAGCGGCGGATGGAGGATTTGCAGGTTGATTCGACGGATGGGACCCCCGCAAGCTCGCCTTCGCCGGATCGGGCTGTCGCAGAGGGCCGTGGACGGATCAGCCGAGGCGATATCGGCGGTTCGATGCGGATGCCGCCACACCCTGGTTCTAGAGGCGGCGCGCTCAGCGGTGCGCGGGCGAGCGTGGACATTCCCCGCTTTCAGCTTGGAGCTTCGCCCTAGCGCCGCAGTCCAGTTTGCGGGATGACCCGTTCAGCAGCGAACGCTACAGCTTGCCGGACTCAGACGCTGCGGTTCACGCCAAGAGCGGAAAAATCCGCGGACTGTGGTCACGCATCAGATCGGGGGCGGCAAAGCCCTTGGCGGGAGCAGGAGTAAAAAACCCTCGCGAGACGCGGGGCAGTCAGAGGTTTCTTCAACGAAGCGTCGCATTCATTACGCGAGGCAGCCGGCCGGACGCGCGGGGTCGACGCGCTCATCAAAGAGTTAGCGGCAGGCAATCTCAGCGAAGGCAACATCAAAAATGCGGCGACCGACCCGCGCCGTTTGAGCGTGCGCCTGCGGGAGAACGGCAGGCGCGATTGGCTCGCTTTTCGAATTCGTCTGGCACAGGAGGCGCAGCGCTGGCAGGAACGCGGGAGAACCATCGTCAGCAGCTGGATCGCGACCGTGGATTTACGGATACCATGGACCTGCCAGCCATGCCCCTGCCGTCGACGGCTTCGCCTGTCTGTCCCATCATCCACGGCACGAGGTGCGTACGGCCGGCGACGACATAGAACAAGATGCCGATCGGCGGCAGCCTGAGGCCAATCCTCAAATCCTGACCGAAACCGCCGCGCCACAGGTAGAGCGGGAAGGTCTGGCAGACCAGAATCGAGTCCAAGCTTAGTCAACAAATAAACTCCCGCCCAATTGCTTGATTCACGATGATCGTAGCCGAGTCTCGCGCCGATTGAAGCTGGTGCTAGGAGTTCATCCGGATCTCGTTGAAAGATCATAACTATGCTCGTGCGAACGCGAGCATGCTTGTGACCTAGTTCGCGGTGGTCCGGGTTACTTCATAATCGCTTCGGCCTCTGCACGAAACGCGTGGCGCGAGCCATCTCGTGAATAGAACATGTGACCGCCTGGAAAGACTACGAGTTTGACGCGCGGTGCTGAGGCAAATGGCGGCAATTGGTCGAGCACGATCTGTGATCCGAGATAAGGCGTGACGAGGTCAAACAGGCCGTGCCCGACTAGCAATTGCATCTTCGGGTCCGTTGCGAGAATCTGGCGCAGCTCCGACAGCGACTCCGGAGGCCCGCGGCCGAAATCCCAAGCCTGCGCGACCGCGCCGTTGACTAGCTCATAGGAGCCGTCCGGCCGCCAGTTTAGCTTGCGCGTAAGGAGATCGACAGTGGCGCTGCTCAGAGGTGCGAGCAGCGTGTCGCTGGAGGGATCGCCGGAAAGATGGAAATCCGAGTCCGGATACGGATCGAGCCCACGCACTGAGGCGTCATAATTGCCGATTAACTTGCCGTTCTTACGATCGAACTCACGGCGAAACTCGGCGAGCTCAAAGCGGCCCGCGAGCCTGCGACTCACCGCCTGATCGATGCCGGTCAGCGCCGCGACCTTGTCGGCCAGACGCGTGGTCGCTTCCTTGTCCGCCTGACCTTTGATGAGGTCGACCAGAAACTCTCCGCGTGCATAAGCTTCCACGTCGGCGAGATCGGCTCGCTTTACCGGACCCTCGGCTTCACGCAGGGTCGCGACATAGCTCGGCAGTGTTGCGATGTATTGCAGCAGGCCAGTGCGGGCATACTGGCCGTAGTCGAAGAGTGGCGAGACCATTATAAGGCCCTTGACGCCTATGCCCTGCCGCATCTGCAACTGGTGCACAACCTTTGGCCCGCGAATACCCCCATAGCTTTCACCCACGATGTATTTCGGCGACAACAGCCGGTCATGCTTTTCGAGCCAGCGGCGGACCACCAGCGCGAGCGCGTTGACGTCGCCGTCAACGGAAAAGAGCCGCTTGCGCACATCATCGCCGGTCCCCACGAAACGGCTATAGCCTGTGCCCACGGGGTCGAGAAACACCAAATCGGTGAAATCTAGCCAAGTCTCCGCGTTTGGCCTCACCTCCGGAAAAGTGGATGGCGTGACCTCGTCAGCATTGATCGGTAGCCGCCACGGTCCGGCATTGCCGAGCTGCAGCCAGGCCGATGATGAGCCCGGTCCGCCGTTGAAGAAGAACGTTACCGGGCGCGTGCCGCGATCGGCGCCGTCAAGCTGATAGGACGTATAGGCGATGTCGGCCTCCGGTTCGCCCTTCTTGTCGAACAGGCGGATGGAGCCGCCCGTCGCGATGAAAGAGAGCGTCCGCCCAGGGAGATCAAGCGTTTGCCTGGTGCTGGAGTCCGGCGGCAGGCGATGGTGCTCGGCCGCCGACGGCGTACTCGGCGCTTGGCCGGCGTGTTCGCCGGCGCCGCCCTTCTGGCCGGCCGGCGTCGTGGCATTGGCGCGCGGCGGCGGATCGTCTGCCCGCACGCTCCCCATGATCCCGCAAGCAAACAGGATCAACGCAAGAGAGGTGCTGCGCAGTGCGGTCGACGACATAGAGGTTCTCCTGTGCAAGGCTTGCACTGTTGGTGCGCGAGGCGTGTCTGTCAAAACGGTCTAGTCACTAGCTCATGCGTGGGAACAACAAACCTACCAGAGTCAGCAGTTGCCACCGTCGGCGGGTGCAGATCATATGCCCGACCATCGCCAATCGCCCCGGTTGGCGGTTCGACCCCTGATCAGCTCAACGCGCTCGCCCTTCACGGCATGGCCATCGCCAAGCTGCGCCAGCAGGCCGCCGTCGAGGACATCGACTATCGCACTCCGCGCGGTCTGGACCGCAGCCTTCTGGCAATGCTGGTCGAAGGCGGCTGGATCGCCCACCACGCCAACCTGCCGATCTGCGGCCCCCCCCCCCCCCGGCGTCGAGAGCCTGCGGCGAACCCGCAAGCCCGGCCGAAAGGCCTGAGCCAGTGGCTCCGTGGACATGCCGCCGCGCGTGGACAACGCGAAGGGCGTTGCCCACATGCCCGCAGCAGGAGCAGCAAAAAAACCAATTCCTTCGAGCCGCGATTCTAGATTGGCCTCGCGGCTTCGCCGATACCAGAAACCAAACAGCCAGAACGCCTCGCGCCCCGGGCGATGGGCGAGATCATCTCGGAATCCTGGGCGAGATCAAATCGGTACACCCAGGCGAAATCATCGGAATCGCAATCGAGAAGCTCGCTGTCGCATGCTCCATGAAAAGGTAAGAGCAAAACGAGGCTTGCGATGATCTAGAAGAATATCAGCGTAGACACCAACAGGTCGAGGGCGTGCTCCGTTTGGGGCGTGTGTGTGATGCTCGTCGGGTTATGGATGTATGACAGGCCGATGCTCGCATATATTCCCGGCGCGAGATACGCAGTGTATGTTCCCGTGATTGCTGTTGTATCGCGATGCACGAGCTCGCCCTTGGCCAAGGCAGCATCCACCGCAAACTTGCTCCAGACGGTGTTGGTGGCAACGAGAGCCATCAGATCACTGGGCCGACTATCAAAAGGTCCCTTCGCATAAAGGCGAAGCTCGTAGTACTGGCTGATTCTGTTGAGGTCGGGCGGTGCTCCCATGAGAGAGAATCCGCCATAGATACCACGAGATGGTGCCCCCTGGACGTCACTCTGCCAGAGCTGCTGGTCCGCGGCGATGTAGTGAAAACTATTGCCGCTATGCCTTTGCCGGTCCGGGTCCGCTACATTCTTGTAGCGGCTGCTGCTGAAACCAGCGCCTGCCCGCAACCACGTGTCAGGCACGCCGGGAGCGGCCTTGCTCTTGTAGCCAATCTCGTCGATGAAAAGAATGCCCGCGTTTGCTGTGCTCCAGTTCACGCCGCTGGGATTCTCGGTTACATGCGCATAGGGTCCATCTGGACTGATTGAGCGCTGCACGGAGACTTTGTTGTACCAGCGATCATCGAAATTGTACTTCAGGTTGAGGGCGGGGGTCGGCGCCGCGTTGGTGCTCATCCCTGCTTGGAACAGGGCGAACATGTTTGATCCTGAAATTCCTCCGAACAATGTGCCGGTGAATTCGTTCTGATTTCTAAGATAGCCAAACTTGAGTTCGAGTGTCCTGTCGAGGAAAGTTTGGTAGTAAGCGAGCGTGTTGAGTCCTACTCGATCTGGCCCAGGGCGCTTCCATGTCCAGTATTGCTGCTCGGCCCCCACGGCAATTTGACCATCAGCAATACCGAAGCGGCTGAGATCGTAGGTGACGATCATGAAGTTCGCCGTGGCAAATGTCGGATTTTGTCCCATATAGAGCTGGTTTGCGAAGCTGCTTCTGGCTGCATTCGGCAGCTGGTTGTCTGCAAAGCTGTTGTGCGTCCAGCCGATATACCCGATGCCGATGTCCGCCAGCGCAGATCTGGCGCCGCCCTTGTCCTGATCTATCGTATCGGCAGGCCCAGGAATGGCGAGCCACAACCCCTTTTCTCGTAGATTTTCGAAACGCGCGAAAGGGTCGATCGCCGCTTGTGTTCTCGTCTGGGTAGCCTGATCGGCACTGCCGCTCTTTTTGAGAGGCATGCTGGGACCAGTTGCCGGCGCCGCGGCACGGGGTCCGGATGCCTTACTGATCAAGCGGATGGAGAGCCTTGTCGCCCGATCGGGAGCGGTGCTGCGGCTCCTTTTGGTGACCTGATCTGCAGTATCTCTGTTGAGATCAAGCTCGTTAGCGGCTTTTGCCAGAACTGAATTGCCGACCAGACAAGCCGCCAGCGGAAGTGCGACAACCCGGCGCCGTCGCTTCGAGCTGTATGCAAGTGTCGCCGTAGCCGAAGATGTTCGAGACGTTATCGCCGAAACAATGCGATCGCGCATAATGTACTTCGCGTCCCTATCTGCGAGCCGTGAATGGATCGAGCGTCGGCCTGATTGCCCGAGAAGCGGCCTTCCCAGCCTTTGGAGTCTGAAGGCTATGGTGACCTCTAAAAGCAAAAGGTCTCGTACGTCCCCAGCGGGACCGGCTTAACCGTCCCGAACCTCGTCACCCGGGGAGGGCGAGGATGATCTGGCCTGCACGTAGCTTGTGCATCATGCGTGGCGCCGAGTGCGAGCGGCGTGCTGGCTCGATGAGGTGCTGATGACGAACGAGCTTCAGCTGTCCTTGCCAGCAAGACATCGCGAGCGACCGTGCTTCGTGATGGCGCAGAGGAGTCTTATGGTGCCGAACATCGTGCTTGAAGACGTCATTCTCGACGAAATGGTAGTCACCGAAAGCAACCCCCGCCGGTGACGAGGGCAGGCATCATGAAGCTTTGTTGGCAGCTCGGTCACCGAAAGACGAGGCAATAGACGGGCGCGAGGTCTGGAAAATGTTGCCGTCTGTGCCCCCGGCGATCGTGGCAGAGTGTTCTGCGTGCTGGCGCAGGAGAACGGAGAAAATAGCATTCGAGCAGCTTTGATCGCTGCCGGAGGACAGTTGGCGAATCCGTCAGCTCCATTAGCGCGGCCAGATCTATGGTGCATTCCGAGTTCCTTGACAAATGATCCGTGGGGCGTTCGATGGCCACGCTTGCCAGCTGTCCATCGTCTCGATCAACCTGCCGAGATTGGTAGTTGCAATGGCTGCCGGTCCAATGGCATGGCGCCCCTCGGCCAGGTGCTGAGGTGGCTAGCTGGCAGGGCTGAGTTTCCGTCGCAACGCACTCCGGCGAGTTGGCGCGGTTCGTATTCGGCCGCAGCAGGGTGAGAAAATCTGCAAGGATCTTGTGAATCGTGAGAAAATGCTGCGCCGTCGCTCGCAAAGACGCGAAGCAGTACGCCGCTGCTGACGGTAAGATGCAGGAGATCCCCGCTAGGGGTCTTTTGCGCTGAAAAAGAGCCCACAGTGGAGCCAAAGGGCAAACGATCGGAGGTTGCGAAGAATGATCGTGCCCGGGGGGGGCGCGGGCGGCTGCAGCCCGTCAGCATCGCAGGCTATTGCAGCAACGAGCAGCCTATTGGGTCGGGGAAGTCGCGCGTGGAACCATGGAGATGACAGATCAGGCTGCCGCCTCGGACTTGCGGCCGCTCTTGCACAGCTCGTTAGGGCGCATTCGCTGGGGTTTGATGTTTCTTGTTGTCTTCGTCGGCCTGGGTGCAGCGGCAGCCCATTTTGCATCGAGCCTCGCAGAGTTCGTCGAAACGCCTGCCGCTGGGCAAGTCGGTTCAACGATGGTTCTGTCACCGGAGGACAGGGCATCCCTGACCGAGACACAGGGGGCGCAGCAGAAGCTGAGCGATGACATCGCAGAGCTCACCCGCCACATCGATGCCCAGCGGGGCGACCTCCAAGCGATCTTGGATCAACTCACCACACTGACTTCGCGAATCGACACCTTGCAGATTCCGGCGCCTGGTCCATCTGCTCCTTCCGCTGCTACTTTGCCGCCAGACAAAGCGGTCTTGAGCTCCGTCAAGAAACGCATCGGACGCTCAAAACCACAGGGTCCTGTTTCGGTCGGAGGCGCGCCTTTGATCGCAGGACCGATCGGCGAGCGCTGACACCACAGACCGGTCGCCTCCGTATCGCTGTCTCACCGCGTCGCCACCGCCGGGGCGGGGCCCGCGCCGGGCGCCGCGTCAAGCTGCCTCGCGCCGCCTCGACCCGAACCGGATATGGATTGGCCCCTTCCATCACATGTCTCGTTCAGTGCAGCCGGATCTTCGCGATCACAGCGAGAAGATCCGCTACGGACGGCCTCCGCCGTAAGTCCGAACCGAAACGCCTGTCGATCTGAATGATGGGCCCGAGCAACGCCGAACCTGGACTATCCTAGTGGCTCTGCACAGTGATTTTGACTGGTTAGCACCATCGGGGTCCAACGGACTTTCAGCAGAAGCTAAGAGCGCTAAGGATGCCGGGGTCATCTAACGGGCCAGACAATTCGCAGGGCAGCCCGTCGCCGGCCGGGGCGCGGACGCGTCTCCCGCGGGCTCGCGTGAATCTTCCGTATAGAGAGTTCGCGTTGCACGACGATCCTGGCCTTGTGCGCGACCCATCGCAGCACAGCCTGTCGGTGGAGGTCACCGCTGCGTCTGGGTCCAAAGGTCGGCATCGACGCCGTGTAGCCGCATGGCTTCGCGCGCCGCGTATAAGCGTCGCGCTGAGCGTCGGAATGGAAGCGATTCAACGCGCCACGCTGAGACCATGGCGTTTAAGTTGAAGTCCTGCTCCCAGTTCATGGCTCATAGAAGGGATTGTTGCCGGGCAGTAGGTAGTTCGAGCGAGCAATCGTCGCGTTACGACCAACATTGCCTACTATGTCAAGCCGCTATCCCTGGACGGAGCGGCCGTCGCGAGTCCATCGGGAGCCATTGTCCGTTGCAAGCAGGTTCTACGATTAAATTCTTCAGACAATTGAAGCGTCTCCGCACTGAGCGAGTATGCCGCGCGGTTGGCACAATCGCCAAGATCGGGGATTTCGGGTCAGTTGGTCGCAAACTTGTCAGAGAGACGCGAGCTCACGACGAACATCAATTGGCGATCGTGACAGCGGTGATCGCTCACCATCCCCCCGCGTAGCGCTCATGGCTCATCAAGACGTCGAGGGGAGCCTCATAGGGCTGGTAGGTCAAATTTGGCTTGAAGCTGACGTAAGGTCATATTGTAGCGTCGCCAGCGAAACATGACCAAAAGCAGGCTCGATCCGATAATGCATTTTAGATTTACAGACTTCGACGACGTGCGCGCCGCAAACAGAGCATATAGCAAGGCTTCGGGAGTAGGTTATCATCGCAGTAGACTGCGCGGGACGCCGCATCTCGAGCAGCAGGCAGCTTCAGCTCTTGACATATGGACTTGGTGTCTCTCGCCTCAAGAGAGGATCAATTACATCCGAAAACATCGTTCCCAATTCCGGTTTGACAGCTACGGCCAGATGATCGGTGTCGTCCGCGGTCATTGCTTCAGTGGTTACGCATCCGAGCTCATCAAATGGCGAAATCGATTCAGGGCCAACACGTGGCGTGCTGCCGTGTTGTTTTGCGCTGGGACTTGGGCAATCCTCATTTATGCTGTCCTCCGAGTGCTAGATATTGTTCGCAATTGACTGGAGTTCCCATAGTAAGGCCGTTCACCGCTGCGTGAATTGAAAGTCTTTAGTATGCGCGTGAACGGTTGCAAGCCGACTCGTGTCTGCAGCCGTAGCTCGGACTCGTCCCATCTTCGGCGCGTTACGGATTTGGTTCACGTGCCATCGGATAGTCATGAGATTGCCGCCCACGAACAGGGCCCCGTCTCGGTTGGTCGTCCGATGATCCAATCTTGATCCGAAGCTCCTGCCGGAGCTAATCTGACCGCCGAACCCAACCTATCAAAATCACTGTGCAGAGCCACTCGGCGAGCGTGATATCCGGCTTCGCTGTCACCGCCTCCAGAATCAATTGCGAATGCGCTTCGATGCGCTTCGATTTGCGGTCACCGCCCTGGCGTTTAGGAACGATGTCGCCAACTTCCTTGAGGCGACCGCGCCAGCGGATCGCGCTGGCCGCGCTGACACCAAAGCGCTCGGCAGCCTGTCGACAGGACATGCCACCGTCAATCGCTGCTACCACCCTTTGGCGAAGATCAACCGAAAGCGCCCTGGCCATACATGCTGGCCTCCCTCGCCAGCATGTAGCTTGAATCTGACTCGCGCCGTTTTGGGAATCCCCACCCGATTCGTTCCGGTCGGAAAATGCTCTAGTATGACCGTACGGGCCGCGGCCCGCGACCTCATTTGATGCTTCGGAACTGTGCGCATATGGGTGGTCTTCGTTAATATGGTGCGCGGTCGAGATAAGCGTCGAATGCCGCAGCAACGGCGCGGATGACAAAACGGTGCTCCTGCTTGACGCGGAGGATACCCTTTTCGATCTCCACTATCCCGTCCTCGGTGAGCATCTCCAAGCGATCAGCTGAATCAAGAAAAGCTACTGGATCAAATCCGTGGTTGGCGCAGATTGCTGGAACATCGGCCTGTAAGTCGCACATCACGCGTTCGATGATTTCGGCCCGAAGCCGATCTTCCTCGGTGAGACGGTAGCCCTTTGAAGTCGGGAAGCAGCTAGCTTTGATATGCTGATGATAGGAAGCGGTTGCGAGCTCATTCTGGACGTAGCCGTCAGGAAGGCGGCCAATGGCGGACGGACCGAAGCCGATCACGGTTTGACAGGTATCAGCCGAATAACCCAGGGAGTTGCGGCAAAGGCGACCGGCCTTCTGCGCCAGCGCGAGCTCGTCGTCTGGCAAGGCGAAATGGTCGAGCCCAATTTGTCGGTAGCCCGCCGCGACCAGAGTGTCAGCCACCGCCGCGGCTTGCTCGGCGCGAGCGACATTGTCCGGCAGCGCCGCCTCATCGATCTGGCGCTGACGTTTCATATAGGAGGGAACATGGGCGTAGCCGAAAACCGCAAGCCGGTCCGGCCGCATCGCTACCGCGATTCTGGCGGAGTCCACGCAGGACTGCACCGACTGGTGTGGCAATCCGAACAGGAGGTCGAAGTTGATGCGGCTTATTCCATGCTGGCGCAGACTTTCGACGGCAAGAGCTGTCTGTGTCTCGCTCTGGACGCGGTTCACTGCCCGCTGCACCAGGGGATCAAAACTTTGCACGCCAATGCTGGCGCGGCTAACGCCGGCTGAGCCTAATGTTTCGGCCATCTCGGTCGTGAACGCTCTGGGATCGATCTCGACGGCAACGGTGGTCGACTTGCTGAATGTGAAGCAGTCGCGCAGGAGCTCCATCAGGCCCAAGAAGTCGGCGGGCGAGATGATGGTCGGTGTCCCGCCGCCGAAATGCACGTCGCTGACGGACAAGGCGCGCGGCGCCTGCGCTGCGACCAAATCAATCTCCTCGCGGAGCACCGCGAGATATTTGCGGATCGGTCGCTCGCTGTGAGTGAGGCTTGTCGGGAAGCCGCAATACCAGCAAATCGAGCGACAGAACGGAACGTGGAGATAGATGGATACCGGTTCATCGCGCGGCAGCCGCCTCAACCATCTCCCATAAGTGTTGGCGCCCACCATCGCAGAGAAATCCGGTACGGTCGGATAAATAGTGTACCAAGGCAGGCGGGAATCGCAATATTTGTTCAGCAATGAGGTCTGCACGTCTTATCTATCCATGCTCACACACATGAAGTTGACCCATCTCCTCCTCGGTGTCTTTGCTTCATGTCAATGTGCCCGCTTTGGTCTCGATCTTTGTCTGGGCGTAGTGGCAATCCGTCCTCCGAAGGTGTGTCGCTTCTGGCTCTCACACGTTTATGAAGAAGCAATGATCTCAAACCATCAGCTCGCGGCGGATGTTCATGGCATTCGACGAGCAAGTGGATACGCTAATGCCGAAATGGTAAAGCGCGCCGACGGCTGGCGGGATCAAATTCGCTCTGGCAGTCTGGCAGCATAGGATCAATAGGGCAGGACGGTTTATGAACTGATGGTCATACGTTCAAATCCGGTCCCGCAACGACCGATGCTTGCGATAGCAAGCCATCCAGAGCCCAGGCCTCCGAGAGGAAGTCGGGGTTCTTCTTGTCCGCCGCAAATCGCAGGATCGCGGCCAAGTCACCGCGCAGCACGATGGCGAGCTGTTCCCCGTCGAGCACGAGCAACCTGATCGATCAACGTACGGAACCGCCGCCTCGGCTTTCTCCTCTTCGCACTGCAGGCTTTCATACAGTGCAGAGATGCGCTGCCGATAGACTCCGCATGTTCGGGTGCAAGAGCGGCGGGGGCCTCGGCGCTCGCGAGCAGATCGGTCAACTTCGACTTGCAAGCTTCGAGCGCATCCATCTCAGCCTTCATCGACGGTTCATACGTGCCATCTTGATCGCAGTGATAATGCCTCGAATCTGCTTTTCGACTCTTTCCAGCTCGCTTTGCCAAGCATCCTGATCGGTTCGACGTTCGATCCGCATTCGGTTCACTTCTTGGGTGAATTCCTCGCAAAACAGCTTGAACAATTCGGGCTTTATTAAGTGCGTCCGGAGGCCGTTCAATACGGATGCCGCCAGCGCATCGTGCCGGATGTTCAGGCGATTATTGCACGTCCCCTTGTTCCCGCGCCGCCGCGCAGGTCCTTGGAGATCATCGTGTACCCACCGCCGACGCCGGCGGCCCAGGCATCTCTTCGTCGGTCTAGTGAGATGCGGTTGTTGCGTGGCGGTCGAGTTCGACCTTGTCGCGGGCGTAGATGGCCTCCTGGCGGTAAAGCGGCTCGCCATCGGCATATTTGGCAACGGCAATCTGGGCCAGAAGCGCTTCCGTCGTCAAAGCTATTGGAGTGCCGGTAACGAGAGACGCGGAAGCCAGCTCCAGCGTCGCCGACCGCCTCGCAGTGTTCCAGTTCAACGTCCTCTCGGCCTAATCCTCCGTAGAAATCACCCGGCTCGGCGAGCCGAGGGGCATCAGCAGCTATCGGATTGCACGTCTCTCCACCATACTGTGTATGTGAAGGACAGGACTTGGCGGCAATCAAATACCTGAACGTGACCGCTGACGATTTTCACTGAGAAGAAGGACGATGTGTCGTCCTCGTAGCCGATGCAAATCTCCGAGGTCCCAGGGCTCAATATCCAACGCGATTTCGCCCCGTGGTGATACAGGTTCGGTAACAAACCGCTGACGTGGCATTCACTGTCGTAGTCGTATCCGTCCACTTGTTTTCCGCATACGGCGACACTAATCTCGTTGCGCGTTTTGGTTTCGCGTTCGTACACGCTGAGGACAGAGCTGGCTCCGCAAATTCGGACAGTAGCTTGAGTGGATTTTCTGCCTGACAGCGGCGAGGATTCTTGCCGCGAATCAGGAGCGAAGATGACGAAGAAGAGCCGCCGGATGCATTCTCCGGCATTCAAGGCGAAGGTTGCTTTGGCTGCGGTCAAAGGCGACAAGACGCTGGCGGAGCTGGCGCAACTGTTTGATGTTCATCCGAACCAGATCACGATCTGGAAAAACCAGCTCCTGGAAGGCGCCGCCGGCGTGTTTGGGCATGACAAGGCGTCGGCCGAGACGCCGGTCGATTTGAAGGCGTTACATGCCAAGATCGGCGAGCTGGCGTTGGAAAACGATTTTTTGTCCGGCGCGCTCACCAAGGCGGGCCTGCTGAGCGCAAAGCGATGATCGACCGCGGTCATGATCTTTCTATCGTGCGCCAGGCGAAGGTCCTGAAGCTGGCTCGCAGCACGGTCTACTATGAACCTCGGCCAGTTTCGGCCGAGGACCTTGCCTTGATGCGTCGGCTCGATGAGCTGCATCTCGATTATCCCTTCGCGGGAGCGCGTATGCAGCGATCGTTGCTGCGGCGGGAGGGCGTATACGCCGGTCGCCGCCACATCGCGACGCTGATGAAGCGCATGGGGATCGAGGCGGTCTATCGTCGCCCGAACACGAGTAAGCCGGCACCGGGTCACAAGATCTACCCGTACCTGTTGCGCGGATTGAAGATCGAGCGGCCCGACCAGGCGTGGGCAATGGACATCACCTACATTCCGATGCGGCGTGGCTTCGTCTATCTCGCGGCGGTCGTCGATGTGTTCAGCCGACGGGTCCTGGCCCATCGCGTCTCGATCACAATGGAGGCGGCCTTCTGCGTCGAAGCGGTCCAGGAGGCGTTGGCGAAGCACGGCAGGCCCGAGATTTTCAACACGGACCAGGGCAGCCAGTTCACCAGCCTCGAGTTCACCGATGTGCTGCTGGACGCGAAGATCGCCATCAGCATGGACGGCAAGGGCGCCTGGCGCGACAACGTGTTTGTCGAGCGGCTCTGGCGCACGGTCAAATACGAAGAAGTTTATCTCCGCGCCTACGACAGCGTGTCCGAGGCGCGAGCGTCAATTGCCAAGTATCTGGCCTTCTACAATCAGGGACGCCCTCACTCGAGCCTTGACGGGCGCACGCCCGACGAGGCTTACTTCGGCACGCAAGCTATGGTGATGGCCGCATGACCGTCGCCGACGATTTTGTCGTCGCTCTGGTCGGGCTACGCCCTCCCGACGCAACGACAAAATCGTAAGGCCCCGCGTTCAGCATAACCCGGCAGGAATCCACTTAAATCCCGCGGGGCGCTGTCCAAACAACCGGCGCCAGCTCTGACTTCGCAGCGCCGATGGTAAGCGAACGCGACCGCAGCTGAAGCCGCTCGGACATGCTGTTTCATATCGCCTACCTAATGCCGGACGGACGAAGGGCGGGATGCGCCGAGTGCGCCCCCGTGTCGTCAATGGCCGGCAACGATCGCCGAGGGTAAGGGACTCCAAATAAAAGACGCCGCTCCTCTTCGTCCTAACTCCCCACCGCGGGTTCTTTCTTTAGGCCCGCAAGGGTGACGACCCGGATTCTGATCGCCGACTCACTGCGCTTTAGCTCACTCGCGATCTCTTGCGCAGCTCGCGCGGCTTCCCGCAGTTCGAATACCCGCTGGTCGTCCAGCTTAGACCACCGGGTAAATCGCTTACCTAGCAACCCCGCCTAAAAGCAGTCATTTATCTAGGTTCTCCCCGGCTAAATTCGTGTCCTATCGCTGTGCGACGTCAGTGCTTTGCCTGACAAGCTCGCGAACTCTTACGCGATAAGGTCTCGTCTGAGAATGCTAACCCGTTTGTTCAGTGCTCGGCGCAACGCATTGCCCTCATCTGTCGTCATCCTGCCAGCAGACCGCTCGGACACACAATCCATCATGACCCGTTGAATCTGGACCAGTGTCATACTTTCGATCTGGGCAATGCGCTTCTTAACTTCGGCACGCAAGTTGGCAGTCTTTCTAGACATCGTCAGATCCTGATGCTCCACGGAGTCCAGCCCGAAAGGCTGACGACGTTTGACGGTACAGCATCAACATTGGATCGAGCTCCTACCCATTTTGGGGGCCCGTCGCTCCCTGGCCACTCATCCTCTATTCATCCTCGGCGCGCCCGGGCTAAAGAAGGGCTGAGGTCCGTGAAGGAGCCTGAGTGTGGCATGTTCGAACAACCACACTTCCATTCTTATTCAACCGCCGCTCGCATCTGTATTGGCATTACGGTCTTAGGTGCTGCTCTGCTGGTCGGGATAATAATGACGCACGTCGTGCCGTAAGGCTGCCTCAGTTGGTGTAGGCGGAAACAAGAACACCATAGCGATGCGCAGATTATTCTGGCGAAAACCTGCTCCGGCTACACCTGCGGATATCTACGACTCCACGAGCGGCGACCTTGAGTCGGCCAATCCGCGGTACAGCCAGACGGATCTTACATACAGAACGCGCCACCATTCGTAAGCGCGACCTCGACTTCCGCAGTGTTCGGCGGGACAAACGCAGCATCAGTCAATTCGGCGAAATCTTGAATCGGCAGAATCGGCGTTGTCGAGCCCCTGAGTCGAATTTGATGGTGCTCGGTGTATTTGGTATTAAAGTATCCTACGAAAGCGCGTGCTCAGCGATTGATGACCGGCGTCGAGACGTGGGTTGATCGGGAAGTTGCGGGGTGTGAATAACCTCGTAAGGTTGGCGACCGTGGTGACGTGACCCAAGCCCTTTTTCGACGGGGCCAAGGCAGCCAATGAGAAACCGTTCAAGTATCACTTATTTCGAATAAGCAAGCGCTTCGGGCGCGTGAAGTCTCGATATTTGCCGGTAAGCGTTCCATTGACGAATTGGAGGCCGTGATCGCCATAGATCATATCCTCACGTACGTAGCCGTCCGCAATGGCCACTTGATTGTTGCCGCCCACTGTCTTCCGGGCAGTCTTCACCCCATAGCTGGCTAGCGGCGAGCCGAGCATTTCAACTATGGCATCGCGTGGTGTGCCTAATTTCAAGGTATCAAATTGTTTGACAGGAATCATCCCGGCTACCTTGATGGGCTCAGCTCTCATTCGCGGGAGATCTTCAGATCCAATTGGCTTACGAACCACAACTTTCTCGATGCAGTGTGAATGGATCGGAATGCCAGGGTGCGAGTCCCATTTGATGTAATGATCGGAGCGCAAGATCTCCCAGCCCGCTTCTGTATAGATAGCCTCGAGCTCGCCGCGCTGGAACGAGTTTTTGTGACCAGATGCCAAAGCCTCCTTCGAAATAGGATGGTCTGGTTGATCGAGCGTGTTCGTGAAGCAATGAAATCCACCAGGCCGCGTTCGATTCATTAAGGCCGTGACGAGCGGCTTCCAGACTCCCCGTTCCGTGAAATGCAATACGCAATGCGCTATAAAGACGTCCAGGTAAGCAGGCGGCCGGAAGTCTTCAACGCGAGCGACCCCACTCGCTATGTTCACGCCAAGATCACCTGCGAGCCGGTTCAGCTTGGAGATAGCGGTTTCGGAGATGTCGGTCGCGATCACCTGATGATCGAAATGGCCCAAATAGAGGGCATTGCGGCCTTCCCCGCAACCCAGCTCCACAACCACGCTCTTCGTGCGGAGAGCCGGTGCTATCTCGAAGATTTCGGGACTGGGACCACCCATACACGATACGTTGGCTTCGGCGTAGCCCGAGTTCCACCAGAACGGTGAATGCTTCGCGACCTCTCGCATACTGCACCTCACGCTACCTTATATTGCTCTTCGAGAGCCACGATCGTGTCCGAGTAAAACGCTATCGCCACGATGCTAGAATATTTGAATCCCGCGTGAGTCAGTCGATAAGTATCACCGTCGGCCAAGTCGACGAGTTGCAGACATTCGAGCGCTTTGAGCTCTTCGCTGAAATCGGCCGTCAGTTCGCGACCGAATACTGAAGCGTAGCTCCTTCTGCTCAGGGCTGACAACGTGAGGCCAAGCAGGACGTAGCGACGCGCAAGATCGTTCGGCGTCAGTGTGATCCCGTGCGATGCTATCGCCTCAGGATCGAAGGAGTGGGCCGAGAATGCGTTGATGATTGACGAAGCCGCTCTCGAATCGACGGCATAGTCCGAGCCGTAGTGATATTGCCCGAAATAGCTTCTGGCGCCAGCTCCTAATCCTAGCAGGGGCGTTCCCTCGAAATCCGAGTTCTCCTGCCGGTAGGCTCGGCCGCCAGCGATCTTGGTGAAACACGTAAAGGATTCCTGGCGGTAACCCTTGGACGCCATCAGAGCAACATTCTGGTCGTAGACCTCATACTTATCCGCATCAGAGAAGAATAATTCGGGGGCGTGCGCCTTTGAGGTCATGATGTTTGTCATCGGACGAACAACAACGGGGTAAAGGGAGAGTGTCTGCGACTCGTAGTCGAGCGCGCGGCCAAGCGAAAAGAACCAGGAGTCACGGGTTTGACCACGCAACCCGTAGATCAGATCAAGATTGACGTGGGAAAAACGTTCCGTCAGTGCTTTCATTCCCGCTTCTGCAGTCTCGACCGAATATGGTCTACCAGCGTGCGCAAGCTCGCCGGGTACCATGGTCTGGATGCCCATGCTCATTCGGTTGACGCCAAAGGCCTTCAAGCAATCCAGAAGGTTGTTGTCGAAAGTGTCTGGCGCGCTCTCGATCGTAATCTCACATTTCCGGCTTCGTTTTGGAAATGCAGCCTCGAGGGCGGCGAAAAGCTCGCGGAATTGATGCTGAGTCAGCAGAGTTGGCGTGCCGCCGCCGAAATAGATACTTACAACCTCTCGATCTCCGAAGTATTCTCCATATCGCGCGATGTGCTCCGCCAATCGAGCAACATAAGACTCCCTCGTGGCCGGGCTTTGACGCGTTGTAAGGAAGAGCGTGCAGTAGGTGCACCGGTAGCGGCAGAACGGTATGTGGATATAGATGTTGATGTGCTTAGAACGGCTAGCCTGCTCAACGACATCAGTTATGTGGAGTGGCTGCGGAAAAGCCCGATACGCTCGCTTGGAAGGATAACCATAGACGTAGGTCGGCAGCTCCTTTTTCGCTATGCTCGTCCGAAGAAAGTCCAGACAATCCATGACCTAACCTGTTGATTGCCAAACCCGGTGAATGCCTGAACGCCGTCGCTCGCCGAAGGCCACAAGTTCACGCCTTGTGGTGATTAGTGGCTTCCATGGAAGCTGCTAATCCGCGGTCCGTACTGCGTTTTCGTCACCTGTGTTCTTCGGGTCTAGCCGTGCGGCTTACGTGTAAGAAACCAGTCTAGCCGTACGGCTTATATGTAGGAAACCAGACGCCCGCAGATATAACTACAGGGGCTGCACCCCGAGAATTCCGCCCACTGCTCCTATGAGGAGCCAAGACCGGCCTCCTGAAGTTGCAGATGCTTCTTAAGCAGTTAATTCGGTCACACCTTAAGCTGAAATATCGATCTTCATTGCTGCTTCCCTTCTCAATGAGAGGATCAATCAGTGATGGCGTCGGCAACTCGTGCCGCCGGGCAACGAGAGACACTCAAGAGTCGTGCCAACTGCGGGGGAGGAGAAACCCCGAAAAGCCGTCCTACATTCTATTCAACAACTTGACTGCGAGCGCGGCAGCCCGTCGGTCGAGTCATGTGTGGCAGACGCGATAAGCCGAGCAACTGAGAGCAACGCAAGTCACCAGCTACCATGTGATTTGCTCCAAGAGATGTTCTGCCGCCATGGAGACGCATTCGTCACGGTGATCCTTGAAGTGAGCGTAAAGTGACAGAGGGTCCACGTTGTCGGTGTCAGACAATGCGGCGGGATCGTATGCCCACGTCTCGATGACAAGATCGGCTTGATCGCTGCTGGTTTCAACGTAAGCGAGCTTTCAATTACATAGGGTAATCGCGGGGTTGGGAACACCGGCGTGGTTGTGATGCGTTGGATTGAGGTGGTTGCCGCCGAACGCGTCGTGTTCGAGACGGGGCCCTTGTCAGTCTAGTGTACCATGCACTGACACAGGAAAGACTGCCAGCGATTTGCTTAGATGCGCGGGACGCCAAGGCGGCGCTAGATATGGCGCCAAACAAGACCGACGCAAATGACCCGGATGGGCTCTCTCATCTTGTCTAGGTCGGCTTTTACCGCAAGCTAACGAATTAGGGGTACGCATCCGACGGGCGCCGTCTTGCGTGACGCGTGGTAATTCGCGAAGCGTGCGACCTTAAGTCTAGCTTTAAGGTCATCAGGCGATGCGGGTCGAGGTTTTGGGCGGGCTGGAGCGGCGGCGGCGCTGGTCGCAGGATGACAAGGCGCGGATTGTCGAGGAGACGTTGGCGCCAGGCGCGAAGGTGACAGAGGTTGCGCGTCGCAACGGAGTAGCGGCCAGCCTGGTGTTTACCTGGCGTCGACAAGCGCGGACATCAGAGCAGGTTGTACCTTCCTTTGCGCCGGTGCAGATCGTCGCTACAGAAGTGGAGGAAACTCCGAATCTTTTGCCTGCGGGTGACGGCCGAGTGCGCTCCGTGGCGGCCGCGCGTACTGGATTGATCGAGATCGATCTTGGCAACCGACGACGCATCCGGGTGGATGCACACGTCGATCCGGAGGCGCTGGCGCGGGTCCTCGAGGTGCTTGAGCGCCGATGATCGCCATACCGGGCAATGTACGGGTTTGGCTCGCGACCGGCCATACCGATATGCGCCGAGGCTTCCCTAGCCTTGCGCGTCTGGTTCAGGAGGGTTTGAAACGGAACCCTCACGCTGGCGATCTCTACGTTTTTAGAGGCCGCCGCGGCGACCTGATCAAGATCATCTGGCATGATGGCCAGAGCGCGTGTCTGTTCACGAAGCGGCTGGAGCGCGGCCGCTTTTTGTGGCCGTCACTGGCGGACGGCGTTGTGACGATCAGCGTTGCGCAGCTATCTTATCTCCTCTCCGGGATTGATTGGCGAATGCCGCAGGCAACCTGGCGTCCACAGGCTTCCGGTTAAGCTGTGGCTCTTTGACTCACGGCAGGAATCCAGCGGGATTTTTTGCCGCGAATATGGTTGATTCGCCCTCGTGACGACGCCCGCCGATCCGCTTCCCGCCGACCTTGCCGCTGCGCATGCGATGATCATTGCGCAGCGCGAACAGCTAACGCTGGCGAAGAGCGAAGTGACCGTCGGCCGGCTGGAAATCGAGCGGCTGAAGCTGATGCTGGCCAAGGCACGGCGCGAGCAGTTCGGGCAATCTTCTGAACGCGGCAAGCTGCTGGTCGAGCAGCTCGAACTCGCCATCGAGGATCTTGAAGAGACACAGGCGGAGCAGGAAACCAAAGCCGAGTTCGCAGCGCCGGAAGCCGCCAAACAGAATCGCACGCAAAATCCAAGGCCGCCGCGACGCCCCCTACCGGATAACCTGCCGGTCGAACGTATCGTCGAACCCATGCCTTGCGCGTGTGGCAAGTGCGGCAGTGAACGGCTGCACAAGCTCGGCGAGGTGGTATCGAAGACTCTGGAATGCGAGCCGCGGCGCTGGAAGATTATCGAGCATGTCCGCGAAAAGTTCTCCTGCCGAGATTGCGAGGCGATCACAGAGGCGCCGGCGCCCTCCCATCCGATCCCGCGAGGCTTTGCCGGGCCGAGCCTGCTGGCGATGGTGCTGGTCAACAAGTTCCTGCTGCACCAGCCGTTGAACCGACAGAGCAAGACCTATGCCCGCGAAGGGATCGAGATCGACGTCTCGACCCTGGCGGATCGGATCGGCGCCTGCGTGGTGGCACTCGATCCCATCATTGAGGCGATCCGGATCCACGTCATGAGCGCGGAACGCATCCACGGCGACGATACGACGGTGCCGGTGCTGGCCAAGCTCAAGACGGTTACCGGCCGGATCTGGACCTATGTTCGCGATGACCGGCCGTTTGGCGGCACGGATCCGCCGGCGGCCCTGTTCTACTACTCACGCAACCGGGCTGGAGAACACCCGCAAAGCCATCTTGCCGGCTATGTCGGCCTCATGCAGGCCGATGCCTTCGATGGATATAACCAGCTCTACAAAGCCCAAAGGAAGCCGGCTCCGATCCTTGAAGCGGCCTGTTGGAGCCATGGCCGCAGAAAGTTCTTCGACCTGGCGAAATCTGGAGAGGCGCCGATTGCCAGCGAGGCCGTGCGACGCATCGATATCCTGTTCGAGATCGAGCGCACCATCAACGGCAAAACGCCGGAACAACGGCTTGCGGTACGTCGTGATAAGTCAGGCCGATCGTCGCCGATCTCGAAATCTGGATGCGCCAGCAACGAACCTTGCTTTCATCAGGCAACGATACTGCAAAGGCGATCAACTACCTGCTCAACCGCTGGACGGCGTTCACGCGCTTCCTGGACGATGGCCGCGTCTGCCTCTCGAACAACGCTGCCGAACGAGCGTTACGCGGCGTGGCTGTCGGAAGACGAAATTGGACCTTCGCAGGTTCAGATGCTGGCGGCAATCGTGCCGCCGCCGTCTATACCCTGATCGAAACCTGCAAGCTGAATGATCTCGATCCGCAGGCCTGGCTCGCTGACGTGCTGGCAAGGCTTCCAGATCACCCCGTCAACAGAGTCGCCGACCTGCTCCCGTGGAATTGGAAGGCAACCCAACAGTCCAAAGCGGCTGCTGCCTGAGCGCCGCGGCAGACCGGCGCGCCTGCCCGGGGTGCTGGCCGGATGCGTACAATTAGAGCGGCCGAGGGGGTAGACGACAGGCATGCCGACCACCCGGGACCCTCTTTATCGGCGCCATCGCTTCCCACCGGAAGTGATCAGCTGTGCCGTTTTGTTGTATTTCCGGTTTCCCTTAAGCTTGCGCATGGTCGAGGAAATCCTGGCGGCGCGTGGCATTGGCGTGACCTATGCCACCGTGCGCCAGTGGGGCGGAAATTCGGCAAGCCGTTCTCCGATCGGATCCGCCAGCGCGCACCCGCTCGCGGTGACAAATGGCATCTGGACGAAGTCGTTATCTCGATCGCGGGCGCACAACATTGGCTCTGGCGCGCTGTCGGTCAGAATGGCTTCGTTCTCGACGTCTTGATCCAGCGCCGAAGAGACTTCGCGCGCTGCGCAGCGGCTCATGAAGAAGCTCTTGAAATCTGCCGGCACGCCGCCGCGCGTGATGATCACGGATAAGCTCCATGAAGCGTTTCAAATTGTTCCGTCAGGCCCAACGGTTTCTGTCACTTCACGATCAGGTCGCGAACCTTTTCTACATCCCCTATCCCGGAACCGTCACCGCCGACTTCCGTCGCGCTTCGCGCGAGCGAGCCTTTGCGACTTGGCGCGAGATCTCCACGACAAGCGCTGTCGCCTAATCTCGAACCTTTGAGTCAGCTCGGCGGTCGATTAAGTTGACGATGCCATTGCCAAGCTTCTACCGGGCAGCTTCGCCAACTTGGCGGATCGATTACCCGCCGTATTGGTCGATACGCTGCGCGAACAATTCGCGCCGAATGCGCAGAAGGATGAAAATGAACTCTAACACATAGGTGGCTTTAGTAAAAGGATGCAATGTTGCTGTTCAAGGAGCGCGGACTCTTGTCCGCAAGCAAGGAGAGTTCGATGGTTCGTATTTCGTTCACACAGCATCCGGCCTCGGTAGGCGAGACCTACTCAGCATATGCGAACCGCTTGGCCCCTCTCTGGCGGATGCAATTGGCAGCTCTCGCCTGCTTCGTGCACGGGATCTTCCCCTTTCTATTAACGAAGACCGGATCGACTAGCGTGAGCGAGCTATATTCGCGCATGGTTCAACACCGGTCGCGTTTGTAGACTCCGGAGCAGCGGGTCCAGACAATGCGTGGCGGTCTGGGACAAGTCGATTCAGCTAGTTCGTGAACCGGAGATCGGAGCGAAGTCGGCACCGGCTCGGGCGGTCTGTGGCTATTTCCCTCTGTTCTGCTCCGCTTGCATTGCCGCGCGCTTCTCGATCGACCGGGTGGCGAGCATGGTAGTCACGGCCCGGGCGCGCTTCAGCTCCTTGGTCAGCGCCTTGCGGTCGCCCCCGGACGGCCGGGGGGGATGGTGCATCGGGGCCATGATGGGCCGATGATCGCGCTGAATCGGGGGCGCGGGAAGTCGCTTGGCTTGGGTTTCGCGAACGTCGGAGAGCAAGACTTTGGTCAATCCGCCATTGTCATTTCGGTGGCTTTCGGAACTGAACTACGTTGCCGTCTGCGGCGCGGATCGCCACCCGCGCCAACTCGAGCGGGTCGAACCTGAGGTTCGCTATCGCTTTAGCCACACCTTGCCGCTGCAACTCGGCGACGATTGCTTCGGTCACCTTCATCAGTCGGGCCACTTCAGCGGTTGTGTCTATCATCAGGGCACCTTCAGACCGTAGGTGACTGCGAGAGCAGCGGTCCAGCCACAATTCACGGCAACGATACTCTCATGGGGTTCACCGAAGCTGTCCCGATTATACTCCGCCGGAACGAGCCCAGCATCGGGCTCAGCATTTTTGATGAAAGGGGACTGAGTGGCTGGCCAAGTCGGGCTGTCTGAGTTCTCCTTTTCGCATTCATCATCATGCATCACGATAGCTCAGCCCTCAGGCCGCCGCGACTCCCGGTTGGCCAGAGGCGCCAGCCGCGAGCGATCGAGAAGCACACGGGCAGAGCTCCGGCCAGCCTTCTGCAGCAGATTCTGTTTCCTGCAAGATGCTGATGAGACCGCGAACGAAGAAGTCCAACGACCAGCGCCGCGTTGACCGTTTTTATCGGTTGGGTTCGGGGAGATCTGACAAGCCATTGCCGGCTCGTTAAGGCTGAGCGGCCGATGGAAGCTCTTCGCACTGAGCCGGGAATGCCGTTCTCCGTATGCCGGAGAGGGTCGCAGCGCTCTAGCTTCTGCCGCGCGGTCGCCACGTGCGTGACATCCGCGGATCACTGCGATCATCGTATATGGCCACAAGCTCGCCGGCCTTTAGGCCGAGGCCCTTCAAATCGGCTTCGCGAAGTTCGGATTTGTCGATCGTTGCTTCACCGGCGTTGGCTGCCAACGAAGCTTTCACGGCTTCAGCCTGATCAGCCATTGCGACAGCATAAGCCACATATCGGAGCTTGTCGTTTTTGACGACGCCGACCGTAACCATCCACCCTGCTGCCATCTCAGTTTCACGGGGCATGCCATGATCTCCACGGCGTGTTGCTGTTCCCGATGCTACGGAAAAGACGCGGGCGGCTGGAGGAACCACCCGCGCGAAGTTTGGTACGCCAAGCTTGGCTGTCTGGGGGGCGTGAAGATAGACAGCCAAGCCGATAAGCATCTGAGCAACTCATGTGCCAGACGGTCACTACGCAAGGGTAGAGCCGGCCCGACAAAAAAAACGTGCGGGTAGCCGCTTACGACCGCCCGCACTAGTTGCGATGCGAGGACTTGGCCCTCACGAGGGTCAATCGATAAGCGACCAAGCCATACCTGGCTCAGCAATCAGCGTGCCAGACGGTCAATTGCGCAGACAAGCAAACGGCGCGCTTTCATACCTTGTGCGGACTGAATACTCGCGCGAGCGGCGGCTTCCGGACCACAACGTCATGAACCGGACACGACTGACGAGATCAGACGTGCCACGCTAATACGCCGAGGCCGCGAGATGATTGGATTGATCTCGTCATCTTGTACAACCAGAAGCTCGCCAGGCTTCAAACCAGGTCTTGGCAGCTGCTTCTCGTCGATCGGGCAGGTTAGCATTGCGGCCTTTGCGCCGCATTCCGCTATGGTCATTCTCACCGCGTCCGCCGGGTCGGCGAGGGCCACTACGTAAGTTATGTGCCTGAAATCTTCGTCATCGTGGCCGTCTTCCTTGAGGACAGAGACTGTCACTATCCAACCATCCATTTTGTTGCGCTCCGGCAGATCAGAACCGGCGGCACACGGGAGCCACCGCACACACCGACCGAACGCAGCTGAACGCTAGGTCGGTCACCTCATTGCATGAATATTGCGGCCGCTATGACGGCAACCGAGGCTAGTCCCATCAAAATGACGCACGCGATGTACGGGAGGCTCCACGCACTACTCGGCTACGGCGCTTGGACGGAGCATACACTCCGGGACGCGGCAACGTGACACGGAAATCCAAGTCCTACACCTGCTTGTCCGCGTAGGTGGCGGACGCGTGCTCTCAAGAAATCTGATGTCTAGTTTACGGTCGGTCAGCCATAGGGCCACGCTGGAGAGCTTCGTCAAAGGCCTTCGGGGCCATAGAGCGGTCCTGCGAGCGATCAATCAGAAGAGGCCCGGCTTTGTCCGGCCTTTCTTTTGCCGCCTGTGGCGTGCCGCTAGATGCCCCTGAGTATCTCCGGCGGAAAGATGCCTTGCATCCGCCGCGCGATACTGCGTTTGACGGTCAACCTTACGTTCGCGAGTTCAGTAGAGCCGCACTCCGCCATCAGCCGCTCGGTGATGCCGACGAGCCGGCGGACGCGGTTCGACTGCCTGCGGTCCTGCTCGCGCCTTCTCTCAGCCCTGTTTGAATGTCCGCGTTTTCATCGCATGTATCTCCTCTCGTCCAGCGACTAGTCCGAGCCGGTGACAGCCGCAAGAGAACAGAAGGTCCGCGAGCCGGCGACGGGCGGCCGTTAACCACACTTCTTTTAGAAGCCATTGATCGCGCTCGATCCCGTAGCATTCCGGGAACCTCTTCCCTCTGCGCCGCACGTTGGTCTAGGCTCGCAACCTCAAGAGGAGCGACCGGAGTGACGAGGGAGAAGCGGACCAGCATCGAAGAGCGGCCGTCTGTGCTGTCGCGGCTCCGCCGGGTGCAGGCATGGCGCCGGAAGCGGCTCCAGCGGCGTTTAGCTGATCCCAACATCGTGGAAAACGATCCGGGGCGGTATAGGTCCATTAAGGCCGCACGGCACTACACGGCCGTCTCTATGCGTGCGGAAGCCGTCCTGAGAGGACTGATCGAGCGATAAGCGGTATCGAAGTGCAGATCGGCGAAATTGGCCTTTCTGTTTTGGAGGCGGCCTAGTCGCTTGCAGCTTCTCAATCGCGGCAAGTACGGCCCGTTTTGTGATCTTTCCTTGAAAGTATTGTTTGACCGTCGTTATGGCTTCTTCAGAGCCTGTTCTCGGGTCATGCCATGATCTCCGTCTACGTGGGCGGCACCGACTGCCGAAAGCGTGCGGACGGCTGCTAACGGCCGCCCGCACGCCGTCGCGCCGCGAACAGGCTTGGCCCTCACGAGGGTCATTCAATAAGGGACCAAGCCATACTAGGCTCAGCAACCCGCGTGCCAGACAGCTGGAGAAAGACGAGAGGGCAAAGCTGGCGCTATATCACAGCACGCCAGCTAGGACATGCATGTCGTCAACTGGACGCGGGTGAAGGAGATCAAACATGCCGCACTAGTGACGACGAGGGGGCGAGATGATTGGATCGAACTCGTCATCGTGTACAACAGAGAAGCCCGCCGGGCTTTAAGCCAAGTCACAGCAACCGCTCCTCCTCGATGGGGCAGTTGAGCAATGCGGCCATTGCGCTGCTTTCCGCTACGGTCCGGAACGCGGCAAACCAGCACAAGCGGCGCGCAGCGTTCCGCAACCGGACACGGCAAGTCAAGTCCTGCACCTACTTGTCTGCATAGGTGCCAACCTGACGGCGAATACATTAGACGTTAAGCCGCGCTCAACGTGCGGAGTATCTCGTTGACGCTTCGCGGGGAGAAGGTCCGTCCTCTCGCAAGCAAATTCGAACAGGGGCTGGAAGCCTCCTAGTCAATCGAACCAAAAATTGGTGTAGCAATCCACAGATTGCATTACGGGTGCGGACCAATGGCGCCTCTCGACAGACAAGCTCGCTTGAAGTTCCGAGTGCCCGAGGTTGTTATAGGTTGCTTGCTTACGGTTGCCGCTTTTGCGGTGGAAATGGCCTTCATGCCGTCTGCGAGAACAGGCGAGCCCTTGCTCGGTTGGTTCACCAAGGATGCAAGTGGCTTTTTCACTTCGCTGCAATTCACTGTGGCGACAGTCCAAGCGGCACTCTTCTTCTATCAGCTTCGTTTGATCAAGCTCAGCTTGGATGACGCCAAGGTCGCATCTGAGACGGCTACTCGGCAAGCTCGTGTTGCAGAAGATACCCTCACCAAGATCGAGCGCCCTTATGTCTTCGTCTTCAATGTGAGCCCTCTCACAATCGTACGTTTGGAGGATTGGGAAAACGGGACCGAGGGGGTGAGGTTGTCCGTCACCTACTCGGTCGCAAACTATGGGAAGCTCCCTGCCGTCATCGAAGCTATGCAAGTAAGTCTGAGCGTGCATGCAGAGCCGCCAGCCCCGGTCAACTACGACCACAACCATTCCCTTGCGATCTCTGCTGTCCTCGTGCCTGGCGAGCCCCGCAATGATCTGGATGAGGGGCTTGCGTGGAATGATGTGGAGCTTGACGACTACGAAGGTGACCGCCCCGATTTCGGCGACATGCATCTGTTCTTCTGGGTCTTCATTCGGTATCGCGGCACGTTCACAAGCGGTCACACCACCCGAGCGTGCTGGCGATACGATGAGCGAACACGCCGGTTCGCCGAGTTTAACGGAGGCCCCGAGTACAACAGTCAAACCTGATGGGTAAGGAAAGCGGGATGACAAAACCCGGGTCGATCATCGAGGAGTTGGAGCGAGAACGAGCGAACATTGATCAGCTTTGGGCAGGCCTTGGGGGGCGCCAAGTCCGCGTCCATGCGGCAGGCGCCTCCGAGGCCGTTGTCACAGCCGAATATGTGGACGGCCTCAAGCAAGCCTCGAACGCGCTCAACAAAGCCATTATGGCTCTAAAGAACATGGATATCTGAAGGCGATAGCTATTCATGATGGGCCGGCCCTCCATCACCTATGATGTGCCGATCAGCATCCTCTACCGGCCTGGCGCGATATTCACCGCCTTTGTAAAGACGTTGCTCTGTTTTTCAAAATTGCGACCATGCGGCACAATGTTTGCTGACCGCGATGGGCAACCCATCGGGGCATAGGAGCGTCACGACTATCAGCCGATCAACATCGACTACACGTTTAGCCATTTCTCGCGGACAGAAAGCCAGAATTGGCAGATGCTGATGGAGTACGGGCGCCGTGCGGGAATGGATAAGAAAGAGCTCGAGGCCTTATTCAAGGGAGAGGGGTTCGCGCGCCTAGTTGTGGCGGGCGGTGGCGTTCCGCGTGACGTGCTGTCGCTATTTTTGGAATCTATGAGTCCGAGCGAGGGCGAAGCGGTAGGCATGGATGAAATCCGCGTCCTTAGTCGATCAAATCTCGAGCGGCACATCGAGGAGCTTAAGCAAGATTCCCAGATCGACGAACAGAACATCCTCATCGCCGGCATTTACGTTCTGAGGGAGTTTTGCCTCGGCAGGAAAATGAATGTCTGTCTAGTGCCAGAACAGCTGCTTCAGCAGGAGGAGGACTGGAAGTCGCTATTTAGTCGCCTCGTAGACTATAGGATCATCCACCAAGCGGCCAGCGCGCTAACGCACAAATCGCAGCAAGGAAATTTCAGGCTTTTGCGATCGATAGTGGATGCTACGCTCATCTTAGAAAGATGGATAGGCGCTTCAACGAAATCGACGAGTCGAAAACAGCAGCTAAGGATCAGATGCGCTCGGCGCCAGTTCTCAGCCTGACAGATTTGCAGACACTTTTTAAGAATGTTCCTAAGAACGCCGAGGAGGTCTTGAAGGAGGTGCCGGAAGAAGAATAGATGATTCCCCCGATGTAGGCAGGACTCCCCGCCGCCCTGGATTGCGAAGCGGCCTATCCGACACAAATTGTCTCGGTTTCGAAAGCTTTCGGTCGCCTGTGCGACCGCTGCCTTGTCGGATGGGCCCGCGCGCCTCTCATGCGGGGAAAGTTATATAGATACGCGTCCTTGAGGCTTTCGTGGCGGCCAATCTCAAACCTGAAGTCCTTCACGATTGATCGCTGCCAAGCTTTCGCATAGGCCCTGATCCGCCCAAACTCGTCGCAAAATCGAGACGAATTGCTTAACAGACGCCGTGAGCATGTGCGTGTGGTGGAGGTATTCGTCCATCGTGAACTGTATCTTGCCCTCAGCAGGGTTGCCGCCTTTGAACATTTTGTACATCAGGCCATCGTCGCGCCGCGCAGGTGCATCATCTTGACGATTTCCTCGCTCTTTTGCGGCGGCTGGCTGGTGTCATCGGACATGATCGCCAAAGCCTATCGCAACCTGAGGGCGCGCGAAAGCCGCCCCGGTAGGGCTTCTTCGCTATTGCCGATCGGTCGCAAATCAGGGAATCTGTCCGTGGGCTTGATAACCTGGACTAGTTATCTGGAACGCAAATTCATCACATTAGTTGAAGCTCGAATATCTACAGAGGAGAGAGCTCGTGGCTAGAGCGGTTTCCACTTGATATGGGTCACTACGCGTATCCAGCATGTCGAAAGTAGTTGGCGCACTGCTCGGGTGCAAATGTCTTGATGAGCTTGCCGATCAACTTCATCAGCGTTGTCACGGTGCGAGCGGCCCGCTTGCGCAGCGCCGTCTTCAGCTTTGAGAATGCCATTTCGATCGGATTGAGGTCCGGCGAGTAGGCCGGCAAATAGCGCACTTTGGCGCCGACCGTGTCGATCGCCTGGCGAACGCCGTCGATCTTGTGGGTGCGCAGGTTATCCATGAAGACGATATCGCGTTTGCGCAGCGTCGGCGCGAGGATCTGCTCAACATAAGCGAGGTACGATGGCCCATCCATTGCGCCGTCAATGACATAAGGCGCCGTCAGGCCATTGATGCGCAACGCGGCAACGAGCGTCAGCGTCTTCCAATGGCCGTGCGGCACGCTCGCAACGAGACGCTCGCCACGCGGTGAGCGGCCGCGATGTCGGACCATCTTGGTCGTAACCGCCGTCTCGTTGATGAAGACGAGGCGCGGCGCATCAAGTTTGGATTGCTCTACCTTCAGCTCGGCACGCGCTGCAGCGACATCAGGACGATCCTGTTCGGCGGCGTGCAGAGGTTTTTTGAACGTGATGTCGTGGCGTTCTTAGAGTAACCGTCCGGTGAGGGCCGCGGCATGATCGCGCGGTGCGGTCGCCCGATCAGGCCGCAGACTGGACGGGGCTGTTCTTCCATTCCCAAGGCAGCAGCTCATTGAGCCGACCTTGCGGGGTGCTGGCGATGCGGGCCAAGACGTCCGCCAGCCAGGCTTGCGGGTCGATGTCGTTGAGCTTTGCCGTCATGATCAGCGTCGCCATGATGGCGGCGCGGTCAGCGCCGCGTTCCGAGCCGGCGAATAGCCAGGACTTGCGGCCGAGAGCAAAACCGCGCAGCGCGCGCTCCGCCGCATTGTTTGTCAGGCAGATCCGCCCGTCATCGATGAAGCGAGTGAACCGATCCCAGCGGCGCAGCATGTAATCGATTGGCTTGGCGACCGATGAGGAGTTCGATAGCCGAGCACGCTGCTCGCGCAGCCACGCTTCCAGCACCGCCAGCAGGGGTGCGCTTTGCTCCTTGCGCACCCGCAGACGCTCTCCGGCACTTTGGCCGTTGATGCCGCGCTCAATATCGAACAGTGCATCGATGCGCTTGACCGCCTCCAGGGCAATCGGCGAGATCGCTGCGGCATTCTTGTCTCGCCTCGCATTGGCCGCGATGTCCGCCAGCTCGAAGAACTGCCGCCTGGCGTGGGCCCAACTTGCGTCAGGATAAGTCCTGGAAAGGAGGAAGAATGTGACCTGAAACCTTTCAACGTGACCCAGAGGGTTCGACGCCCTCGCGGCAAAGGCGGAGCCCGCCAGCCGGAAGCGAGTCTTGCATGGGTGACGGCAACGTCATTCGTGAAGCGTAGACAGCGGGTACTGAAGCCCTGTGGCAGCCTCGAAATCATGGTCGTGCTGAAGCCTTCGCCGTGTTGGATCCGGGGGCAGCACTGGGAAAGCCGCTATGGTCAGGCTTACCGGTTCGGCCGGGGTCTCAGAGCAGGGCAAAGGTACGGGATGGGCCACCAGGAAACCTGAGAGGTCCCGTTTGTGTCCACATGAATCGGCCGGACAGGAGCACCGGCCTGAACAATGCTCCGGGCCCGATGACCGACTTGGCGAACATCGGGAGCGCAGACGCGAACACGAAACACCAAGGCATGTGGAATCCCGAGGCGAAGACATAAGCTGACGGACATGCGCGGCGGGAAGTCGTAGCGGCTTCGTAGTACCGAGGAAGGCGGGGAACTGGGCTCACCGGGACCCGCTGGAGGGAAGGGAGCCGTCACGCGTTAAGACCCATTGACGAGAAACACGGGAGGGAACCCTGAGTCCCGCAAACCTGTCCACGAAACGACAATGGATAGCCGATCTGGCGAGGCAACATCCCGAGCGGGTGCTGACCGCGCTGCATCACCTGATCGACCGTGAATGGATGCTCGAGGCTTATCGTCTGACGCGCAAGGATGGCGCGCCCGGCGTCGACGGCATGATGGCGACGGACTATGAGGCGAACTTGGAGGTCAATCTTGATGATCTCCTGGCGCGCATCAAATCCGGCCGTTACATCGCGCCGCCGGTGCGACGGCACTACATCCCCAAGGCGGATGGCACGGAACGGCCGCTGGGCATCCCGACACTGGAAGACAAGGTGGCGCAGCGGGCGATTCTCCTGCTGCTAGAGCCGATCTACGAGACGGACTTCTTGCCGTGCTCGTACGGGTTCCGATCGGGACGATCGGCCCATGACGCCCTGCACGCTCTACGTACCGGGTTCATGGAACAAGGGCTGCGCTGGGTGGTGGACGTCGATATCTCGAAATACTTCGACACCATCGACCACGCACACTTGCGCCGATTCCTCGACCAGCGAGTCACGGACGGTGTCGTCCGGAGGATGATTGATAAATGGCTGAAGGCGGGGGTGCTCGAAAAGGGCATCCTGCGCCGCACGACTGTTGGAACGCCCCAAGGCGGCGTGATCTCGCCACTGCTTGCAAACATCTACCTGCATTATGTGCTGGACGAATGGTTCGAGCAGGTGGCGCGACCGCGGCTCAAGGGGCGGTGCCAACTGGTTCGATACGCTGATGATGCGGTGATTGCCTTTGAGGACCACCTGTCCGGCAAGCGATTGCTGAACGTGTTGGCCAAGCGGCTTGATCGGTATGGGCTTCAACTCCATCCGACCAAGACTCGCTTCGTAGACTTCCGGTTCAAACGCCCAGGCGGGCGTCATCCTGCGACGGCGGGGACCACGTTCAACTTCCTTGGCTTCACCCACGTGTGGGGTCTGTCGAGGCAAGGCAAGAATGTCGTCCGTCAGATAACGGCAAAAGACCGTTACGCACGCGCGCTGGCTTCTGTGATGGAATGGTGTCGGCAAAACCTGCACTGTTCGTTCAGGGAGCAGCACGCCCATCTGTCACGGGTAATCCGGGGGCACTGCGCCTACTACGGCATCTCCGGAAACGGCCGACGCATCAGATGGTACCACCACCAAGTCACGCGGATATGGAGGAAATGGCTCGCACGGCGTGGCCGCCACAGCAATCTGCCGTGGACGCGCTTCCGGGCCATGCTCGCGCGATACCCACTGCCAACAGCCAAGATCGTCCACCAATATGCTGCCGTCTCGTGAGCGAAGCTTGCGCGTGAAGAACCGGATGCGGGTAATCCGCTCGTCCGGGTCTGTGAGGGGCGGGGATGGCAACACCCCCGCCTACTCGGCAGAGTGCGGACATGATCGGCCCCTGCACGCGCGAGGCGTCATACAGCTCGTTGTAGCCGCTATAGGCATCGGCCTGCAGGATGCCGGAGAAGCTTTGAAGATGCCGTGTGGGATGCTCCTGCCGCCGGTCGCGCGAGGCGTAATAGAGCGCGGCCGGCGGCGCCCGCCCGCCAAACGGCCGATCGTCGCGAACGTAGGTCCAGATATGTCCCTTGACCGTCTGGCCCTTGGCCAGGATCGGCACCGTGGTGTCATCGCCATGCAGTCGCTCGGCGGAGAGGACGTGACGCTCGATCAGCCGATAGAGCGGCTGCAGGGCCGCCGCACAGGCGCCGACCTGGTCAGCCAGTGTCGACAGGCTCAGATCGATGCCCTCCCGGGCGTAGCGCTCGCTCTGCCGATTCAAGGGCTGATGCTGGCCGAACTTCTCGAACAGGATCATGGCCAGCAGGTTCGGCCCGGCAAAGCCGCGCGGCGTCACGTGGAAGGGGGCTGGCGGCTGGGTGATCGTCTCGCAGTCCCGGCACGAGAACTTCTCGCGCACCGTCTGGATCACCTTCCACTGCCGGGGAATGACCTCCAGCGTCTCGGTGATATCTTCGCCCAGCTTTGATAGCTTCGATGAGCCGCAGCAAGGGCAGCTCTGCGGTGCGGCGACTACGAACACGCTCGCGCGGCAAATGGTCGGGGAACGGTTTGCGCGACGGACGCTTGCGCTGGAAGGATTGCACCGTCTGCGCCCTGGCTGCCGCCCTCTCAGCCGCCAACTCGTCTTCGGTTGCGGTTGCTTCCAGCTCTTCGAGCTCAAGCTCCATCTGCTCCAAGAGCCGTGCCTTGCGCTCCGAGCGGCTGCCGTAAATCTGGCGACGCAGCTTCTCGATCTCGAGCTTGAGGTAACGGATCAGTGCCTCGGCCGCCTTCGCATTGGCAGCTTCCGCTTTAGCGTTCGCCGCAACCGCCTCCGCTTCCAGGCGCGCGGCGCGCTCCGCGAGGATCATCGCATGCGCAGCGGCAAGATCGGTCGGAAGCGATTCAGATGTGGTCACGATGATGATGGAATCACATCCATCACGATCCGCAAGCTCAAAGCCTCATCCGACCGATGCCGGTCGCCACGTCTCTTGTGGGTGCCGCCAGTCGATCCCGGACAAGAGATAACCGAGCTGCGCCGATGAGATCGTCACCACACCCTCGGCCGGGCTCGGCCAGATGAAGCGGCCGCGCTCAAGGCGTTTTGTGAACAGGCAGGCGCCCTGGCCGTCATGCCAGATCACCTTCAGCAGGTTGCCGCGGCGACCGCGGAAGCAAAACAGGTGGCCGCCCAGCGGGTCGCGATGCAAGATCTCCTGAACCTGTAATGCCAGCGACGGAAAGCCCTTCCGCATGTCGGTATGGCCGGTCGCGAGCCATACCCGCACGCCGGCTGGCAACGGGATCATCGCGGCCGTCCATCAGTCAGCGCCGCCACGACTGCGGTCAGCGTCGCCGCGTCAACCGCACCGGTGATCCGCATCCGAGCCCCGGCCGCGAACTCAATCTCGATCGCACCGCAGCTTCCCGAGGGCGCGGTCAACGGTTGCCGGTCTGGCGCAATGGAGACTGGCGCAAAACCGACCTCGTCATCCTGCCGCTGCATCGGCTCGGCCCCGCAAGCGAGGACACCGGTCCGCGCCTGCCGCCGCCAGGCCGTAACCAGATTGCGGTGAACGTCGTGTCGCCGAGCAACCTCGACAACACTGGCCCCAGGCGCCAGACTCTCCTCCACGATCCGAAGCTTCTCCGCACTCGTCCTCCGCCGTCGCCGCTCAGGACCGCACAGAACCGTAACCGTCGTCACGTTTGCTCATTTGTTTGCGAATTAATGCGCAAACCATCTCACGCTCGAACCCGATCCGGGAAGGCGGCCTCCACCGGAGGCGTACTTCTTAGAAGCGCCAGACCGAGGTCGTACCGGTTTTCAGCCGCTTCTCGGACTTGAGCCGTGCGCTTATCTCCTCGAGCGTCAAGTCCGGCTCCGCTGCGACCAGATCAAGCAGCCATTGGCGATGCGCCTCGAGCGGCGAGCGACTGTGGCCCGTGCCGGGTAGTGCCGCTACACTGCCCGTCGTCACCCAGCGCTCAATCCAGCGGATTGCGGTCGAGGCGCCGAGACCGAGCACCCGCGCCGTTTCCCGTCTGCTCTCGCCGTCTTCGACGAGCGCGACCGCCCGCCCTGAGATCCTTCGAGTATCCCTTCGCCATCGCGCGACCTCGCCATTTGCTTGTCAAAGCAACCCGAATCTGATTTGCGCGCCTCAGGGACCTCCTTATTTGTTCCGATTCACATCAACCGAAAACCGCTCTAGCCTGAAGGAGATCGAGCTTAGCGCGCCCGTACATCTGCCGTTTGACCAGCTTGAGTTTGGTGATCTGAGCTTCCACTTGGCCATTGGACCATGGTTGTGTGATAGCCGTGCACCGCGCCCTTATCTTTGGCGATGCCATTCGCGAACGAGCCAATGAGGCTCCGCTTGGATTCATCTATCCAAGGTTCGAGCTCGATCTCGCCCCTCTTTCTGATCATCGCGTGGAAGCGGCCAACGAGAGCGTGGGCATCGGCCAGCACATCCAGGGTGCTTTGACGTAATCGAGAACGGCCGTTGCAAGTGGCATCGAGCGCGGCACGCTCACAGGTGTGAGGGAGACGACAAGCGCTCTGCCTGTTTGTGAATCGACGCTGAACATTGACCCCGCAAGCGCGAAGTCAATCAAGCACTTGGGACGCCGATCGGCGTCCGGATTCCACGCCGATTCACAGTGTCTTCCGTCAGCGTCGAGCCTTGCAACCGCTTTACGAGAGCGCGCGGTTTCGTCGCACCCTAAGTAGAAACTGACTGTTGCAAACGTCTAGGTTGTTTGCAACCCTCGGCTTGGGCCTCAGAAACCCAAGATAGCATCAGTGGCCATCAATGGGCCAGCGTATAACGCCCCCGTTCGGTGGGACGGTGCGCCTATGTCGAAGGGGCACCCCAAAAGCACATTGGCCGTTCAGGATTACGGTTTCTGAACCCCGCGCGCACTGACAGTTCAGGTCCGGTCATCATGAATCAGGAACAGCAGAAGCCCGTTCCCGAAGATCATACGTCCGTCAGCAAGGACGAGGAATCGGGCGCACGGGGGTTGCAGCGCGATTTGCAGGACCGCTTGCAGCCGGCGGACGACGAGCCGGTCAGCGAGCCTGTCAATGATAGCGCCCCCCATCCCGAAGCGCCTGCAGGCTCGGGCCGGTGGGTTCGGCGCCTGCTCAAGGTCGGCATTGGCCTCGCCCTCGTCGCGATCTTCGGATGGCTGCCGCTGAAAGCCGTGCTGCAGACCTCGAGCGTCGAGGCCGTGGTCAATGCCAGGATCGTAACCCTGCGCTCGCCGATCGACGGCACCGTGAGTGCGAAGCCGCAGAGCTCCACGCAGCTCAGTGTGGTCCACGAAGGCGATACGATCCTTCATGTCGTCAACGCGCGCGGCGATCGGGTGCGGCTCGACGATCTCCGGCGGCAGATGTCCCGGATGGAGAATGAGCGCCCGAGTCTCGCCGCAAAGCTTGCGGCCGCCGAGACGTCGCAACAGGACCTCGCGCGCCAGGCGGCCCAGTTCCGCGACGGCCGCATCCTCCAGCTCGAGGCGCGGATCGCCGAAATCCAGACCGCGATCGAGGCCGCGGCCGCGCGACGGGAAGAAGCGACGGCGGCGGTTGAACGCGCCTCGTCGCTGGTCAAATCGGGCAGCGTCTCGACGGTCGAAATGGCCCGGCTGACGCGCGAGCAGGCGATCGCCCATCAGACCGAGATAGGCGCGCAGCGCCGGCTCGACGCCGCCAAGGTCGAACTCACCGCGGCAAGGAACGGCACCTATCTTGGCGACAGCTACAATGACCGGCCGAGTTCCGTGCAACGCGAAGAGGAGATGCGCCAGCGCGTCAGCGATCTGCGCGCCGATCTGGTGCATTCCGATGCGGAGATCGACTGGCTCACCCACGAGATTGCCTCGGAGCAATTGCACTACATCAACCGGGCGGAAGCCGACATCAAGGCGCCGGTCGCCGGACGCATCTGGGAGATGATGACGTCGCCGGGCGAGGACGTCAGGGCCGGGCAGCCCCTGCTCAAGCTGCTCGATTGCACCGGCGCAGTGGTCACCGCCAATGTCACCGAAGGCGTCTATAACCGCCTCAGGCTTGGTGAGCGGGCGAGCTTTGAGCCGAACGACGGCAGCGCTTCGATCAAGGGTGAGATCGCCAACCTCACCGGTGCATCGGGGGCGCCCGCGAACCTTGCGATCAATCCGGATGCACTGAACAAGGAACCGTACCGGGTGACGGTCTCGATGCCGGAGCTCGACACCACGGGCAAGGATTGCGCGGTCGGCCGAACCGGGCGGGTGGTGTTCAACACGGACGCGGCAAAGTCATGATGGCGGCATTCGTGCCCGGGCTGGTCGCCTTAGGCGCCTGCCTTGCGATCCTGCCGCTGCTCCGGCGCGAGCAGACGCTGGGGCGCGTCATGATGACCGGCATATCGTTCCTGCTGCTGTTGCACTACTTCGTCTGGCGGGTGACCCAGACCCTGCCGCCGTTGGGGCTCACCGCCGACGCGGTGGTCGGCTATCCCTTCGTGGCGGCCGAGGCGGCCTCGATGATCGCGGTGTGCCTTTCGCTGCTGTTCCTCAGCCGCACCATCGACCGCTCGCCCGCGGTCAATGCCATCCTGCGTCAATCCAAGGCGTTGACGGATGCGCCGCGCGTCGACGTCTTCATCTGCACCTACAATGAAGAGAAGGCGATCCTCGAGCGCACCATCATCGGCGCCACCGGGCTGAACTATCCCGATTATCGCGTCTGGGTGCTCGACGACGGACGGCGGCTCTGGCTGCGCCGGCTCGCCCAGGAGCTCGGCTGCAACTATCTGACCCGTCCGGACAACCGCCATGCCAAGGCCGGCAACATCAATCATGCGCTCCAGCACGTTTCCGGGCTGCCGGACCGGCCGGAGTTCGTCTCGATCCTCGATGCGGATTTTGTCCCGATGCCGGACTTCCTAACGCGGGCGATGAGCCTGATGCAGGACGGCACCGTCGGCGTCGTGCAGACGCCGCAGCACTTCATCAATCCGGATCCGATCCAGACCAATCTCGCCGCAACCGACGTCTGGCCCGACGAACAGCGTTTCTTCTTCGACATCCTGATGCCGGCCAAGGACGCCTGGGGCACGGCATTTTGCTGCGGAACCTCATCGCTGATCCGCTTTTCCGGCCTGATGCAGATCGGCGGCTTTCCGACCGATTCGGTGACGGAGGATTATCTCGTCACGCTGCGCCTGAAGGAAAGGGGATTGCGCACGGTCTATCTCAACGAGCGCTTGACCATCGGTCTCGCGCCGGAGGGATTGAAGGAATACATCACCCAGCGCGGGCGCTGGTGTCTCGGCTTCATGCAGATCTTCAGGGGCCGCAGCGGGCCGTTCTCGCGGCAATCGAAGCTCGCCTTCATGGACCGGCTGTCGCTGGTCGACGCCTTCATGAGCTGGGCGGCGCTCTATGGCACCAAGGTTTTCGGCCTCGTCGTGCCGTGGCTCTATCTGCTGTTCGGCATCAAGGCGGTTCACGCCGATCTGTTCGAGCTTCTGAAGTACTTCATGCCGTTCTATGTCTGGCACGCCTTCACCATGGCTTGGATCTCGCGCGGTCGCTCGCTCGCGATCATGACCGACGTGTCGCAATGCATCGCAGCCCCCGCGGTCCTGAAGGCGGTCGTGATCGGCCTCGCCAAGCCGCAAGGCCACAAGTTCAAGGTGACGGCCAAGGGCGGTGACCGCGATCGCCGCTTCATCGAGTGGCCGCTGCTGCGGCTCTATGGCAGCGCCTTGCTCATCACGCTGCTGGCGATCGCCTACGCATTCATCCTGCATGTGCGCGGCGACAGCATCGCCTATGGGGGGCTGGCGCTGGCCTGGAGCCTCTATAATTGCGTCGTGCTCGCGATCGTGTGCTTCATTTGCATCGAGCAGCCGCGGCGTCGCAAGGCCGAGCGCTTCGAGCGTGACGAGCCGATCCTGATTCACGAAGGTACGGAGCCGCGGCTGGTCCGGATGGTCGACATTTCGATCTCGGGCGCGCGCTTCATCGATCCCGCCCCTCCCGCAATCGGCGCCTCGATCAAGTGCAATGTCTACGGACAGAACGTGGCCGCGCTCGTGGTCCGCCGCACCCGCGATGGCTTCGGCGTCCGCTTCGAGGACGCGGTTGCGACGCGGATCAATGTCGTGCGCGCATTCTATGCCGGCGAATATGTCCGCGCCTTCCGCAGTGTCCGCGCAGCGCCGGTCGGCAAGGCCCTGCTGATGCGGCTGTTCGGCTAGAGCGGTATGAATGAGGTGGGCCTGCAGCAGTCCCATCCGTCGTCATTCCCCGATGCGCAATTGCGCATCGGGGAATGACGACGGAGAGAGGCGACGCGTCAAGCCGCCGGCTTCGCCGCCTGGTCCTCGGTCGACAACAGATGCAGCAGCGCGCTCTTGATCGCGGCCTGCGGGTCGGCGCGGTGATCTGGGCGCCGAGCAGGTCGGTGACATAGAACACCTCGCGGGCGCGCTCGCCGAAGGTCGCGACATGCGCCGAGGGCGATGTTGAGGTTGAGCTTCGAGATCGCGGTGGTGAGCTGGTAGAGCAGGCCGGGGCGGTCGAGGCCGGAGACCTCGAGGTTGTGAATCGACGCTGAACATTGACCCCGCACTTAGTCCCGATTTCCCACGTGAACCTGATCTGATCGCCGACTTGGATCTGATAGGGGGAGCAGAACCAAGCCAAGGAGAAAATATCCGCCTGCAGGCGCGGCAACTTCTGATAAACGAAAAATATCCAGGGCTGAGCGGATCGATTCTTGAGCAACAGCGAGTATTGCGTTCCTTGAGCTAGCGCGGCGTTCGCCGGCTGCGACGCGCGCTGTTCGTTGGTTAGCTCTTTCTCAGCGTAGCTAATATGGATCGGCATAGGCGTCTCTCCTGATTCTGATCGGCAGCATTGATGATCGCCGATGAGTTACGGTTACATGTGTCGATTTCCCTATCAACAGCGAGAGGTGATAGGTTGACACGCTACCGACGCTAGGTAGCGGATATACGGATCGGAGTTTCGTCAGTCGTGGCTTGGACGAGCCTGATGGCGCGAATAGCATCATCCTTTTTGTGGTAGCTTTCGCCGGAGGTGACGATATTGAGACCATTCCGCGCGTGTAGCTTTCAACGCCATTCCTGGTGCTCGTCTCGGTACAATTCGAAATGCATGTAAGTCTCCGACGATGGTCAATTCGCAGTCTTCAGTCCTTTACCGGAGTGCGTTCGTTCGTCCCTTGGACTAGTCCAAGGGCAGGGACAGCATCAGGTCTTGTGATGGTAGCCTTCACCGGAGCTGGCAATCTTATGGTGATTCCCGCCGTGCAGCGACCAACACCACTCTCGCTTGTCGTCCTGATAGAGGTGGAAATACATCGGTGGTCTCCGGCGATGGTGCGTTCCGCCATACCCATTCGACCACATTCGGTGACCTGCAAAGCCTATGAGAAACGGTAGTTTGCAGCGGATCAGCGGCCGCGCTTACGCCGCTCGCCCGGTTAGCTCGGATAACCAAAGGCGTAGCCGACCAAAGCAAAGACGTGGGGGCCCGCCTTGCAGTTTGCGCTTACAAGAAAGCCAGACGCAGCGAGGCAGGTTTGTGCCGTCGGAGGCAGCAGCGCTAGGATCCGATCCCGATACTTGGTCCACTGCGCCCGCCGACGGGTGACATCGGGACGATCCTGCTCGGCGGCAATCAGCGTCTTTTTTGTAACTGAGCTTCTCGGCGTGGACGAACTCCCACGTCGTGCGGTAATCGACCTTCAGGCCACGCTCAGCGAGTTCGGCCACCAGCCCGCGCACGGTAAAATCGTTTCGGCACCGTTGCATCAGCCATTCGCGGTGCGGCCCCGCAATCTTCTTTGGCCGATAGCCCCCGATCTGGTCTGGCTTGACGCTACCGGTCTCGTGGAAGCGCTGTACCCAGTTGATCGCCGTGCTGATGCCCACCCCAAATTGAGCCGCTGCCTGATGCCGCGACAGGCCACCTTTGATGACAGCTCTCACTACCCGCTCACGAAGGTCGTCCGAATAGGCTCGTCCCATCCATGCTGGCCTCCTTCCCAGCCAGCATGTTGAATCAGACGCCTTCCGATTTGGGAATCCCAAATCGATTCAAGCTAGACCCATCCCGCTCTAGCATCGAGCTCGACACCAAATACCCAGCCGTTCTTCCTCTATGTAGCCGATCCGGTCACCGGCTAGGAACACTGGCCTTGTCGACTACATCGCAATAGAAGTTCGGCGGTAGCCGCCGCCGACGTGCCCCCAACGCAGCCTCCGGACCAATTCCACGCTCCGGGCAGTTTCAGTTCTGGTTCCAGGTCTGCCGCATTGGCGGCGCCGCTTGCGAAGAGCGCAATGTCGCCGCCCCCAAAAAACAAACTCTCGATGGCATCGGTCAAAGTAAGCGTCGTTCAGGCCACGGGTCTTGAGCGCGATAGGCCCAGGGCAGTAGCTGGTGATGTCGCGATCTGGACGGCCGGGATCGCCAGCCGGGATAGAAGCCACAGGTCCAGCCCCATCGATCGGCGTCAGCCGGCACGCCGGCGCGCTCGCCAAACCAGCCAATCTTGACGTTGCCATAGAAAACATCCCAGCCCATTCGGTGAGGATCGGCTGATTGCTGGCGTGTCAGCTCGGTCATGTCTTCGATCGGGCATCGTTGCCACAGCTGCGTGAGCTCGGCCGTCGGCCGCTTGCCGGCGCCGCTGCACTTCACGTAGCGTACGCGCCCGGCGAGATCGTGCACCATCGTCGATGGCACGTGGCGCAGCGCGGCCAGGTCAACCGCGCGCGGCGTCTTGCACTCGAGCCAGGGATATCGTCGCCTGGCTTTAGCCCAAGACCTCTAAAATTGGAGTCGCGGGGTTCGGAATTCGCGATCGCTGCTTCCACCCGCGCTGGCCGCCAAAGAAGCTTTCACGGCTTCCGCCTGATCAGCCATCGCAAGGCGTAAGTGACAGATCGGAGCTTGTCGTTTTTGACGACGCCGATCGAAGCCATCCATCCTGCTGCCATCTCAGTTCTAGCCTATGTAGAGGGCCTGTTTTTTGGACGCCGTGTAGGTGGCGGCCTAGTTAATTCGAGCTTCGCAATCGCGGAAAGGGCTGGGCTGTTTGCGATCTTCCCCCAGGACTATCGTATGAGCGCCTCTATCGCGTTCATGGAACCAATTCCACGGCGTCGCTTTTCCCGAGTCAGTGGCCTGGGACTACGAAAGAGACGCGGGCAGCTGGAGGCAACCACATACTGTCCGGGGTTAATTAGACGGCCAAGCCGCTTCTTCACAGTGCGCCAGCTAACTGCTCGTGGAGCTTCCGGACAGGTATCCAATCCGACGCGGTTAAATGAAAAATCAGACGTTGGCTAATGATTCCGGGCCGTGAGGTGATTGGATCAATGTCATCGTCGTGAACCACGACCAGTTCGCCAACTTCCAAGTCGACTTTGCAACATTCCAGCTCCGAGCGGACGGTTGAGCATTGCGACCTTGCGCAGCTATCTCTCATGGCCAGCTTTGCGGCTTTGCTCGGGTTTGCGACTGTGACCGCGTAAGTTATGTGCCTATGCCAGTCGTCGTCGTCATCGCCGTCTTCCTTGATGGCGACCGTCACCAACCGTCCATCTTGCCGCTCCGTGAGGCATTGGCCTACGAGCTAGCGAGCCTCTGCGAGAGCTATCGAACATCCGTGACACGGGGGTGGCCGCGAGGTCGGGGCCGCGTGCGCCAGTCCGTTGTGAGCTGCTGCCGGTTTGATGGACACCGAGATTAGGTGTTTCATGAAGCCGGAGGTGCGCGATGAAGAGACGGAAGTTCAGTCGCGAGTCAAGATCGAGGCGGTCAAGCTGGTCAGGCAGCGTGGGGTGTCGGCGGCGCAAGCCGGCCACGACCTCGATGTTCATGAGAATGTTCTGCGCAAATGGGTGAAGACCCGGTGCAGGCCTTTTCCGGCCACGGGCTGATGAAGCCGGAGCAGCAGGAGATCGAACGGCTGCGCCGTGAGGTCGCCAAGCTGAAGGCCGAGCGGGATCTCCTAAACAAGGCCGCAGCCTTCTTCGCGAAGGAAGCGACATAGCGTGCTTTCGCAGTCGCCGGTGCACGTATTCCGACGCACTGGCACCGAATTTGTCAGGTTCGAGACAAGTGTCGATGTCTCGAAGGCACGCATATACCACGAAGAATTCGCAAAATCTGCATCGTGCAAGAGGCACGGCGCTTGCTTTTGTTCACGGCGTCGCCACCCGGGTTTCGGGGCGTCGATCATGTGGTGACGCTCACATACGGCGTCGTTTTTGCTCCCGAGAGAAACAGAGACCTTGGCAGTTTTTGGGGCGTCGACATCTGAGCCACCGGCGAGGGGAGCGACTAATTGCCGACGATCGCCTAGCCACCACCGGCGGTGGATTCCTTAGCTATGCTAGTACATACGCCGATTCCACGATACCAATGTTCGCAGCACCTGTATTTGGGATTCTTATTGCTCGCCGCCGCGTCCATGTTGGTGGCCAGCATACCTGGTGGTCCGGCCACCGACCTGGATGACCGTAGTCCGGCGAGTTCGCGAGCAAAGTTCCTTGCGCTGTACATTTTGGATTACAGACAGTCGAAACGACGTCCTGTGTTGACCAAGCCCGTCATGGACCTTTTCTGTATCGATCGGGCCAATGCTCCGCTGGGTACCGTCAGCCTTCCATCACTCCCGTGTCTTGGCCATTGGACTGAGCCCCGGCGCAGCAATGAGCAACCAAACTGCACTCGTCACATTCTAAACCACTGCGCGGAGGATGAAATTGCCAAATTTGCTGGAATAGGAGTTGTCGGGCAGCAGCGTCCGAAACTCTATCCGGATGGCCTAACCAATTTTGTCCTATCCACTCCCGCTTCTGTCGGAGACCATACATTTACATCATCCAACGGCACCAAGATCACCTACACCCTGATCATGGCCTTCAATGCCAGCCGCAATGCCTTTGGACCTCAGGTGTATATGGATGCAGAAAATAACGCTGTGGTGTGCGCGATCCCGCCCTCGGACACGGAAACAATCTCCGGATTCCGGAATTCGTTGGCTGACGCTTTCGTCAAAGAGGCTGCCGATCCTGGCAGAGGACTTCCTCGCGTAGACGTCGAACGATCCATTGCGGATGACTGGGCCGCCAAGGCTACGAATGGCATTATGAGCCGTTGTCTGCTTGCGAAGGATGGTGGAGGCGCTCCAATAGTGATAGCCGCTCATTATCAGGGTCTTGACCTTTATTGAGTTCAGGCTGGTTGGAGCACCGTTTCCAGGGGAGCTTCTGCGACGAAAGACGGGGGTAATGCTTGCTGTTGCGTGATGGGAACGCTCTGGCGTCCAAAGTGAAGCAGCGCAGATCCCGTGGCAGGCGCAATACCGGTGCTGGAACCGCCAATTGCTTTCTTGGCCGCCAAGAACGCGGCGATCTAATTGGCCATTCTCATAGAAGTAAGTCCGGCCAGAGGACGGACGGAAATTCACAAGGTTCGCTGAGGGAGAACACATGCTCAACGAGAACAAGGTCGTCTGGCCCGACCTGACGGCGTGCTGAAGGAGCTGCCGGTATGGCCGCCCCGGCGCGACCGCCTTTGGGGGGTGATTAAGGCCCGTAACTCGCACAGCACGCGCCTTGTAGTTCATATCGCTTACGGGCCGCGTAACGCTGGCCGAGATCGCGGTATGGCAGCGGTGATTTCGCTGACTAGAGCCTCGAGAATCGTCACCATGGACGATTCATGTTGTTGTCGCGCGATCCGCGTCCGATCTGAGACGTCAATGTCGCGAACCCCACGTATGACTTCAGGGTTCGCCAACGTCACCAAAGATGCAATGGCACGTCGATTGCTTCAGATGCGACGTATTCCGTTATGTCGATGACGGTTCGCAGCCCCTTTTACGGTTCAGATGGGACCTCATCCGATTGATTCAAACTAGTGCTATGATGGAGCTGTCGCGTGGGTCGTACGGCGCGATTTAGCTGGGATTCTGCGGTGCTTCTCCCGGTGGGCAGGTGCGCCTTACTGAGTTCGTGGAGTGGATATGCGTGATCGCTCGCGCCGAATCTTAATGCTTACCATCGCGGGTGTTATTGCGACTGCTTGCGGCGTTGTTGCGCCTGCGAAAGCATGGGCGCAAGCCTTCATCTACAATGAGCACCAATCGCGAGCTACCCGGCCGAAGGTGCTCGGCGGCAACCACATGCTCGTTCAGGCGACCGAGGTCGATTACGACTACAACAACAGCCGCATCTCGGCCGTCGGCAACGTGCAGATGTTCTACAACGGCACCAGCGTGGAGGCCGACAAGGTCATCTACGACCAGAAGACCAAGCGTCTTCATGCCGAAGGCAACATCCGCATGACCGATGCGGAAGGCAAGATCACCTACGCCAACATCATGGATCTCAGCGACGACTACCGCGACGGTTTCGTCGATTCGCTGCGCGTCGATACCGAAGACCAGACCCGGATGGCGGCGACCCGCGCCGATCGGTCCAGCGGCAATTACGCGGTGTTCGACTACGGCGTTTATACCGCCTGCGCGCCCTGCAAGGATGATCCGAGGAAGCCGCCGCTCTGGCAGGTCAAGGGCGCGCGCATCATCCATGACCAGACCGAGAAGATGCTCTATTTCGAGAACGCCCAGCTCGAATTCTTCGGCGTTCCGATGGCGTATCTGCCCTATTTCTCGACGCCCGATCCGACCGTGAAGCGCAAGAGCGGCTTCCTGATGCCGGGCTTCACCTCGTACACGGCGTTCGGCTACGGCGTCGAAATCCCCTATTACTGGGCGATCGCGCCTGACATGGACGCCACCTTCAATCCGCGCATCACGTCGAAGCAGGGCGTGCTGTTCCAGAGCGAATTCCGCCAGCGCTTGGCGGACGGCTCCTATCAGATCCGGCTCTACGGCATCGACCAGCTCGATCAAGGCCAGTTTGCCGGCCAGCCCGGCGATCGCCAGTTCCGCTGGGGCGTCGACACCAAGGGTCAGTTCGCGCTGAACGACAAATGGGTCTGGGGCTGGGACGGCGTGGTGCTGTCCGACTACTTCTTCATGTCCGACTACCGGCTCGCCCAGTACAAGGACCCGTTCGGATCGTTCCTGTCGCTGCCCACCGAGGCGATCTCGCAGCTCTATCTGACCGGTGTCGGCAACCGCAGCTACTTTGACGCGCGCGCGATCTACTACCTGAGCTACTCGGGCAACCAGAACCAGGTGCCCGTGGTCGCCCCCGTCATCGACTACAACAACGTGATCAACAGCCCGATCCTGGGTGGCGAGCTCTCCTACAGGATGAACTTCGTCAACCTGACCCGCGAAACCGCGGTGTTCGATCCGATCACGACGCTTGCTAACACCGCCGGCCTGTGCAGTTTAACGTCCGCAGATCCGCTGGCGCGGACGCCGTCGCAGTGCCTGCTGCGCGGCATGCCGGGCACCTACACCAGGCTGACGGCCGAGGCGCAGTGGCGCAAGTCCTACACCGACCCGTTCGGCCAGATCTGGACGCCGTTCGCCAGCATCCGCGCCGACGCCATCAATGCCGACGTCTCGAATCAGCCGGGCGTTTCCAACTTCCTGCCGGTCGGCGACACCCAGACGGTCCGCATGATGCCGACCGTCGGCTTCGAATACCGCTACCCGTTCATCAATGTGCAGCCGTGGGGCACGACCACCGTCGAGCCGATTGCGCAGGTCATTATCCGGCCCGACGAACCCAATGCCGGCAAGCTTCCGAACGAGGACGCACAAAGTTTTCTATTCGACACCAGCAACCTGTTCGCGGTCGACAAGTTCTCCGGCTATGACCGCGTCGAGGGCGGCGGCCGCGCCAATGTCGGCGTGCAGGCCACCACGCAGTTCGATCGCGGCGGCAGCGTCAAGACGATGTTCGGACAGTCCTACCAGATGTTCGGGCTGAATTCGTTCGCGGTCACCGATATGACCAACACCGGTGTCGACTCCGGCCTGCAGAACCCGCGCTCGGATTATGTCGCGAGCGTCGCCTATTCGCCGAACCGCACCTATACGTTCAGCGTGCGCTCGCGGATGGATGAGGCAACCTGGAACATCAACCGGTTCGAGGCCACGGCGAGCGCGAATTTCGACCGCTGGTCGGTCGCCGTGACCTACGGCGATTATGCAGCGCAGCCGGAACTCGGCTACCTGACGCGCCGCGAAGGCATTCTCACCAGCGGATCGGTCAAGGTGGCGTCGAACTGGGTGGTTCAGGGCGCTGCGCGCTGGGACCTTGAAGCGAACAAAATCAACCAGTACGCGTTCGGCGCGGGCTATGTGGACGACTGCTTCGTGCTGGCAGCAAAATACGTAAGTTCCTACAATTACTCTGTTGGTTCGGCACCGCCCGTGCTGAACAATACATACCTGCTCACTATCGGTCTACGAACGATCGGGGTAAATTCGGTCAGTTTTTGAGCAACGGCGTTACTGCTAAAGAGGAACAGTTCACAATGTGGCCTGGTAAAGCACACTGCTTCTTCACGGAAACACAGCCTGAATCGAGATAGTTGGCATATCTGTTACTCCGCGCCACACCTCGCTCGCACGCTTCACCGGCCCGAGCTGCTTGAAGCTGCCGTCAGAAAGCAATTATGTGCAGCCCTGGCAGGATCGCTGAACTCTGGAATAGCGCCAGCAAGACACATCATGCTGTGTGTCCGTTGTCAGATGATTTGAGACTGATCAGGCGTTTCGAGAAGGGAGGCTCTGGCTCATCAGGGGTTAGAGTCTAAGCAGCCTGCAGTTGATGCTGCAAGCGGCGGTTTGCGATGGTGTCGCGCTTGATGCATCTTCGCGCTGCGAGGATCGCCTTGGCTCTGCCGATAAATACATCGGCTGGTGTGAGGTTTTCGATGCTCTCATGATAGCGAACTTGATTGTAGTGTTCGACGAAGGCCGATATCTGCCGTTCGAGATCACCAGGCAGGTAGTAGTTGTCAAGCAGAATGCAGTTCTTCAGTGTCTGATGCCAGCGCTCGATCTTTCCCTGGGTCTGGGGATGGTACGGAGCACCGCGCACATGCTGCATGCCCTTCTGGTCGAGCCACTTGGCCAGATCGTCCGCCACGTAACTCGAACCATTGTCGCTGAGAAGCCTTGGCCGGTGCGCGATGGCGATGTGGTCAAGGCCGGATGCAGCGAGTGCCTGGTCGAGCGTGGCCGTGACGTCGGAAGCGCACATGGTCGGCCAAGCCTCCAGGCCACGATGTAGTGCGAGAAGTCGTCAAGCACGGTCGCGCTTGGCCGGAAGATGCGATTGCTCGACCAGCTGGATGATCTCGGCCTTCTCGGAGGCGGGATACCTCATGCCTCGTCTCATCTGTCACCCGACAGGTGAATGCGAAGCATTCACCGATAGGGCCCGTTCATGCTTTTTTGAGCAGACGGTTCTCTAGAGCGGGATGGGTCTAGCTTGAATCGATTTGGGATTCCCAAATCGGAAGGCTTCTGATTCAACATGCTGGCTGGGAAGGAGGCCAGCATGGATGGGACGAGCCTATTCGGACGACCTTCGTGAGCGGGTAGTGAGAGCTGTCATCAAAGGTGGCCTGTCGCGGCATCAGGCAGCGGCTCAATTTGGGGTGGGCATCAGCACGGCGATCAACTGGGTACAGCGCTTCCACGAGACCGGTAGCGTCAAGCCAGACCAGATCGGGGGCTATCGGCCAAAGAAGATTGCGGGGCCGCACCGCGAATGGCTGATGCAACGGTGCCGAAACGATTTTACCGTGCGCGGGCTGGTGGCCGAACTCGCTGAGCGTGGCCTGAAGGTCGATTACCGCACGACGTGGGAGTTCGTCCACGCCGAGAAGCTCAGTTACAAAAAAGACGCTGATTGCCGCCGAGCAGGATCGTCCCGATGTCACCCGTCGGCGGGCGCAGTGGACCAAGTATCGGGATCGGATCGATCCCACTCGGCTGGTGTTCATCGATGAGACCTGGACCAAGACCAATATGGCGCCGCTGCGGGGCTGGGCGCCGCGCGGTCAACGTATCAAAGCCAAGGTACCGCACGGCCGCTGGCGGACCATGACCTTCATGGCCGCCTTGCGCCACGATCGCATTACCGCTCCGTGGTTCCTCGAGGGGCCGATCAACGGCGAAGCCTTCCTTGTCTATATCGAGAAGGCTCTGGTCCCGACCCTGCGGCACGGCGACATCGTCATCATGGACAATCTCGGCTCGCACAAGGCCCACGCCGTGCGTCGCGCCATCCGTGCCGCCGGCGCCCGGCTCTTCTACCTGCCGAAATACTCGCCTGATCTCAATCCGATCGAGCAGTTCTTCGCCAAGTTCAAACACTGGCTGCGCAAAGCCGCACAGCGAACCACCGAGGCCGTCTACGATGCTATCGCTCCGATCCTCGGCACCGTCTCACCGGCCGAATGCGCCAACTACTTCGCAAACGCCGGATATGACCAAAACTAAACTCATCACGCTCTAGGATCAGATCGGCTACGGCCTCCTTCAACGCGGTAGCCTCCCGGCGGAGGTCTTTCACCTCGCCGGGAGGTCGCAGCTCGCGCCGTGCCGTCGGTCAAGCGGCGCTTACCGGCTTTGAGGAACTCCTTGGACCAGCCGTAATACATCGAGGCCGCAATGCCTTCTCGGCGGCAGAGCTCGGAGATGTTCGCCTTGTCACGCAACCCTTCCAGCACCATGCGGATCTTCTCCTCCTCCGAATAACGCCGGCGGGTCTGTCGCCTAATGTCCTTTAGAACTTGTTCTGCCGAGCCTTGCCCGGTCCGGATTTCTGCTTCATCTTCGCTCCTGGTGGCTACGATGAACCAGAAATCCTCCCCCCGCAAAATCCCTCTGTTTGTCTCACAGGCCCTGACGGCGAACAGGGTCTATTGCCGTCGCAGCTGTTGCTTGCGTTGTTCGTGTAGGTGCCAGACATCGCTCCGGTACTCTGGCCGTAGCTGTTACGGATCAGAGTTGAGCCATATTGGTTGGTCCAGATTCAGGTGGGTTGAGCATTTTCTGGGCAGCCAATAGCAGATCGATGCCACGTAGTGCGTCAGTTTCCAGATTTCTTGAGACATCGTCGAATCCATGTGATCCGAAATAGGAGAACCATACAACCGATTTTGGACGACGTGCGTTGATGCACACCTTTCAAAGCGGAACCCACCATGACGGTGATTCCTAAAGCTCGTCGAGGCCGTTCTAGTTCCAGGTTGGTCTGTTCAACAATTCCCGGGAATCTGCCTTTTGCCGATGGTTGCTTTGTGTCTTATCTGCCACAAAAGACCTCCGAGGCACCTGCCAGAAATGGTAGGCCGTCCCGCTCGCTGAGCATGTTGCGAATGCACGCCGACGACGTCACGGTCACAAGAGCGCGCCCGCGCGGAGGAATTCAGAGGCATAAGAAAGTGGGCGCGCTAATACCTATCTGAGCGACCAAGGGTTCCTCGATCGACCGTGCGATGTTATGCGCCGTAAGCTGGTAGCTCCGCCTTCTCGCGTCCGGCAACCTTCGCAAGCCGACCACCCGAGAGGAAGTTAGGCGGGCGCCAATATTGAAATGAGCGAATTTGCGCCAGATTCGGGCAGGCAAGTTAGCTGCAACCTGGTGTCGTCGTAAAAGATGACCTTTCGACTGTTCAGCACCATGTCCGCTCTCCCTCGGTAAACCAAAACGAATGACGTGCTGGGGATTAACGCGCAATACTCACCATATCGTCTTACCTGCGGATGGTAGCTGTTATCACGCAGACGATGTGCGGGGCATGGGTTACGAGGCCGGTACCAACCATCGAGCCATCTGACGGCACGCCCATGGCTTGAAACGAACGTGGCGTTAGATTGTACGATCAAAGGAGGTTGAGGAAAGTCGTCAATTGTCTCACGACCTGGAGGCGCACAGATGTTTCAACTCGCAACGAGCGGCCTGTTTATCTGTTGCGTAGGTGTCGCCCGCCATTTCGTCCGGAGTTTCGAATGATGTCCGCCTCTTGGAGAGCCACTCGGCTCGCGACGCGCCTTGCATTCTTTGTCGCCGGTTTTGGCATGGCGGGCTGGGCGCCGTTGGTGCCGTTCGTTAAGGAGCGGCTGGCTGTCGATGACGGCGTCCTCGGCTTTCTGCTGCTCCTTCTGGGGATTGGTTCAGTTGTCGCGATGCTATTGACCGGATTATTGAGTGCGCGTTGCGGCAGCAAACCAATCATCTTAGCCGGCGGATTCGGAGTTGCGCTCCTCCTGCCGTGGCTCGCCGTTTTCAGTACACCCGCTGCGCTAGGAGCTGCGCTGGTCGGCTTCGGCGCCTCGCTCGGCTCGATCAGTGTATCAGCGAATATCTATGCGGTAGAGGCGGAACGTGCTGCGAAGCGTCCGCTGATGTCGGGCTTTCACGCGCAATTCAGCATAGGCGAATTTGTTGGTTCCGCCGCGATGACCACATTGCTCTGGCTGGATATCGAGGCGTTTTCGTCAACCTTGATCTGCTCGATCATCGTAGTTTGCGCCATGATGCTGATCTGGCCGCGATTGCCCCGAAGCGCTCAGGCACAGCATGGGGCGCTATTCGTGGTGCCGCGTGCCATCGTGCTGCTGCTCGCGGCGCTAGCGGGGATCATGTTTCTCATTGAGGGGGCGATGCTTGATTGGAGTGCCTTGCTGCTCGTGGAACGTGGCCTTGTCCCGAAAGCGCAGGGCGGGCTCGGCTTCATGCTGTTCTCGATCGCCATGACTGCCGGGCGCCTCGGTGGAGATTCCGTTGTGGCGCGCCTCGGTGACCGCACAACACTGGTGTTAGGCAGTTTATTGGCGGTCGCGGGCTTCGCACTTCTGCTTTGCGCGACAAGTGCAACCTTCGCCATAGCAGGCTTCCTGCTTATTGGTTTGGGTGCATCGAACCTCGTCCCGATCCTGTTCCGGCGGGCCGGCGCGCAGAAGGTAATGCCTCGCGGCCTCGCGATTGCAGCGATCACCGCAGTTGGTTATGCCGGAATCCTCGTTGGACCGGCGGGCGTGGGCTTTCTCGCCAAGCTCGCTGGATTGCCGATCGCATTTGCGATATTGGCGGCACTCATGTGTCTGGTCACGCTGTCAGCGCGCAGTGTGACGATGGAAACACGGTGAGAGAGGCACGCGGCGAGGTGCACATGCGCAACTGGGCGGGCACCACTTATCGTTGGAGCCGCCGAGGAAGTAGACGAGCGGCAGGATGGTCGCCCGGAATTCCTCTTAATGAACCGTGCTTTGATCGCGGGCAGGATCCCCGATAGAAAGAATGATTGCTGCTGCTGCTGTGAAGTGGACCCTACACTGAGGACCGCTGGGTCCGGTTTCTTAAGTGGAGCTGCTGCCGTTCGTTCTTCTCAATAGCCTTACGCTACTCTTGCTTGCTGCTGTTGTGGCCGTGGGGATGTGGGCAACGCGCAGCGTTGTCCAAGCGTCTCGCTTGCGAGAAGCGTCATATCTACAGCCTCGTCGCCGGAGGCGCCGCTGACACCGGCCCGCCAGACCGTCATCGGCGCGCGGTTTTCCCGCGCCTGATGAGGGCGCTGGAAATAGTAAATTCGATCCATCGCGCGATTCCGGCGTTGGCCTCATGGCCATCCGAATAACCCTTGAGATAGATGTCCTGTACGCATACGACGAGGACCGCGTGATGGACGCATGCGCGCGGGTACGGCGAGCTCTATGATGGCGTTGCGTGAAGGTCAGGCGGCCTGCTGATCGGCGGGCTTGTCGGCTTGGCGCAGGAGCTTCCATTCCCAGGGCAGCAATTCGTGCAGACGCGATGCGGGAAGATCGGCGATACGGGCGAGGACGTCGGCGAGCCAGGCTTTCGGATCGACGTCGTTGAGACGACAGGTCGTGATCATCGTCAGCATGATGGCGGCACGGTCGGCACCACGCTGGCTGCCGGCGAAGGTCCAGTTGCGCCTTCCCAAGGCGATGCCTCTCAATGCGCGCTCAGCACAATTGTTGGTCAAGCAGATCCTGCCATCGTCGAGGAAGCGGGCGAAGTCGTCCCAGCGCCTGAGCATGTAATTCATAGGCTTCAGGACCTCGGAGGAGCGAGAGAGGGTTTCGCGCTCACGCAGCAACCAGGCGTGCATGTCCCCGAGGAGCGGCTTGCTCTTTTCCTGGCGCACGGCGCGCCGCTCTTCGGCGCCGCAGCCGTTAATGGCGCGCTCGATCTCGAACAACACATCCAGGCGCCTGACCGCCTCCAGCGCGATCGGAGAGACCGGTTTACCTCTCTTGCCTTCCCGGGCATTCTTCTCGATGTCAGCCAGCTCGAAGAAGCCCCGCCGCGCATGGGCGAAGCAAAACGCCGGCGTAATCGGCAGCACCTTCTTCTGCGGGTCGAACAGTGGCTCGAAGCCGTTGTAGCAATCGGCTTGCAGGATGCCGGCGAAGGCGGCCAGATGCTTCTGCGGATGCTCGCCTCGTCGGTCGCTCGAGGCGTAATAGACCGCCGCCGGCGGCGCAGGCCCGGCAAAGGGCCGGTTATCCCGCACATAAGTCCAGATCCGCCCGGTCGTGCACTTGCCCTTCGCCAGGATACGGATGGTGGTGTCATCGCCATGAAGGCGCTCAGCAGCGAGCACATGGCGTTCGATCAAGTGGAAGAGTGGCATGACGGCGAAGGTCCCGTGGCCGACCTGGTCGGCCAGCGTCGACAGCGGCAAATCGATCCTCTCGGCCTTAAAGCGCGCACTCTGGCGGTTGAGCGGGATATGCATGCCGAACTTGTCGAACAGGATCGTCGCCAGCAATTGTGGGCCGATGAAGCCGCGCGGCGTGGCATGGAACGGCGCAGGCGGCTGGCTGATCTTCTCGCAATCGCGGCAGGTGAACTTCTCGCGCACTGTTTCGATGACCTTGAAGCGACGCGGGATCTCCTCCAGCGTCTTGGTCACATCCTCGCCGACCTTCGCCAGCCGCGATCCGCCGCAGCAGGCGCAGCTCGTCGGAGCGTCAATGACGACGCGCTCGTGTTCGATGTCGTCCGGCCAAGGCTTGCGCACCGGCCGCTTGCGCGTGAAGGGGCGGACGTTCTGCGTCTTCGCCGCTGCGGCCTGCGCCGCAAGCTCATCCTCGCTCGCCGTGGCGACGAGGTCTTCGAGCTCCAGTTCCAACTGCTCGAGCAGCCGCGCCGTGCGCTCGGAGCGCTGCCCGTACAGTTCGCGTTTCAGCTTCTCGATGCGCAACTCGAGATGAGCGATCAGCGCCTCGGTATCCGACAGTTTCGCCTGCGCATTCGCGGCTTGCGCCTGCCAGTTGGCGGCCTTCGCCTCGGCTTTCTGTCGCGCCTCACGCTCGGCCTGCAGCGCCGCCAGGGCACTGACAAGGTCCGATGGAAGATCATCCGGCTTCGATATCATGGAGCCATTGAATCAGATCGAGCCGCAGATTCAAACCGTAAAACGACTATCCGACCCGCGTCGGACGCTGGGTTTCTTGAGGGTTGCGCCAATCGATCCCGGACAACAGATAGCTCAACTGCGCCGGAGAGATCGTTACCGATTCACCAGCAACCGATGGCCAGATGAACCTGCCTCTCTCGAGTCTTTTGGTGAACAAGCAGGCGCCCTGGCCATCGTGCCAAATGACCTTCAATAGATCACCGCGTTTGCCCCGGAAGCAGAAAAGACCGCCGCCCATGGCGTCGCGCTTGAGCACTTCCTGCACGCGCAGAGCCAGGCTCGGAAAGCCGCACCGCATGTCGGTATGGCCCGTCGCCAGCCACACCCGCACGCCCGTCGGGATCGGGATCATCGGCGCGCCAGGCCCCGAGCAATTCGAACGACCGCCTCGATATCCGCACCGGGGCCGAAGACCACGCGCAGCCCCTGAGGGCTCACGATTTCGATCTGACCTGTCTCGACAGCTTCCGTCGTTGGCGGCGTACTTGCCGCAACTATCGCAGGGACGAATGTCGGGCCGATCGAATCCTCTTCGGCCGGATCATGACAGGTCCAAGCCTTGCGCCAGCTCAGCAGAAGCTGACGTGATATCCCATACCGGCGAGCCGTCGCCGACACCAGTCGTGGCCCCGAGAAGCTCTCCTCTACGATTCTGAGCTTCTCCGCACGCGTCCAGCGTCGCCGCCGACCGGTCTCCACCAAATCCATGCGGCTCAGCACCGCACTGTCCTTATGTACGTCCATAAGGACAGTCAGCTACAGATCGGAAAAACTCGCAAGACGGCCGCCCTCGGACGGATACGATGTCCTCGTATTTTAGCGCGCCACAGGCGTTCGATGAACACGTTGTCCATCCAGCGCCCTGTTGTCGGGCAGAACTATTGTTGTTGGCGGATTGACTGTCTGTAGCCCGATCGAGACAGATCGGGCTGGCCCGCCTGTGCGACTTACTGCGTCTTCAGGAGATTGCAGGCGCTGTCCGCGGCCGGGCGCCAAGCATCCTCGGCCGGAATGGTCCCCGTGATCTCGTAGTAGTCATAAGGATATTTTGACTCGATCGACGCCTTTATGCGCGCGGCATAGAGCGGGCGCATCACCTGACCGTCGGCGCGGATCCTAACATTCTTCATCTCGAAACCATTGACCGTGGTGTTCTTCATCTGTCGCACCACCGCCTCGCCTTCGTCCGTCTGCGCCGCGGCAATCGCCTTGAGATAGTGCATAACTGCACTGTAGGTGCTCGCGTGCGCCTCGTTCGGGATCCGGCCATCGAATGCTGCCTCGTAGCGCTTCGCGAAGGCGCGCGTCTCGTCTGTCCTATCCCAGTAAAACGTGGTGGTCAGACGTACATTCTGCAGCGGCTGCAGGCCGATGCTGTGCGTCTGATTGATCATCAATCCCAGCGGAGCTAGCTGCTGCTTCTGCGTGAGCCCGAACTCCTCAGCCTGCTTCAGGGCATTGGCGAAGTCTGCCCCCGAATTGGCCAAAGCGACGACCTTTGCACCGCTCGACTGGGCCGTCAGGAGAGCAGACGCGAAATCGGAAGAATTGAGCGGATGCAGAACGGAGCCGACGACCTTGCCGCCAGCGGACTTGATAAAGTTCGTCGCGTCGGCCTGCCAGACTTTGCCGAAGGAGTAATCAACGGTGACAAAGAACCAAGTATCCAGTCTCTGAGCCAGCAACGATTTGACCGTCGCCTTAGCCAGCGCATAGGTATCCATTGCCCACTGCGTCGTCAAAGGAGAGCATCTCTCATTGGTGAAGAACGCGGCCGCCGTTCCGGCCAAGAGATATGGTTTCTTCCGGCTCCTCATGACGTCTTGTACACCGAGTGCGACTGACGATGCAGAACATCCGACGATTGCGTCCACCCCCTCATTGTCTAGCCAGCGCGACGCGATCCCGACGCCGATGTCCGGCTTGTTCTGATCGTCCGCCACGATGAGCTCGATGTTCTTACCGTTGATGGCCCTACTAAAGTCGCTTATGGCTAACTGCGCGGCGATAACCGAACCGAGCCCGCAATTGTCGGAATAAGGGCCGCTTTGGTCGTTCATGACGCCAATCTTGATGACGTCCCCTGAAATTCCCTGTGCTACGACCAGGGTCGGCGCGGCAGTAGATGTCGCACTCACGAGGATTGCCATGACGGCGACATAGGCAGCCGAAGGTCTCATAATGCTGCGCTCTCCTTGATGCCTGCGGATATCTGGGATCTTGAGGTAACGAATGATGGCGGCATAGAACCTGGAGGTCTGTGCTCCGCTAAATGCGGTCAAGCTTGGGTGGGCAATGCATGTTGGTCTTCAATGCGAAGCAGCAGCAAGATTGATAGTCCCAATGTAGAACGCTGATCACCTCCCAAATCTAACAGGGCTCTCAGAGAAGTCGGCCGCAGTCAGCCGATCAGCGTCCTCGCGTCAGTTGAAGGCGCCGGGATGCCAGTTGATTAGTTGATTGACAAAGCCGTCGGGCTAATTCGTAAGCGGCAAGCTGAGGCCGTTCACGCGGCGTGGTTCCATGGCATAAGCGCCTCGATCTGGCTGCTCGGCCAGCCGTTGGCGATGCGCTGAAGCGTGAGGGTGAGCCAGGCGAACGGATCGACGTTGTTCATCTTCGCTGTCTGCAGCAGTGTCGCGATGGTCGCCCAGGTTCGTCCGCCGCCGTCGCTGCCAGCGAAGAGGCTATTCTTTCTCGTAATTGTTTGTGGCCTGATGGCGCGTTCGACGATGTTGGAGTCGAGCTCAATGCGGCCGTCGGTCAGGAAGCGCTCGAAGATGGCACGGCGCGAGACGGCATAGCGGATTGCCTCGGCCAGTTTTGATGTGCCGGAGATCCGCCGCAAGGTCTGCTGCCAGAGATCAAAGAGATCTGCGACGACCGCCGCGGAGGCTTGCTGACGCGCGGCAACGCGTGCGTGGGGACTTTGACCGCGCACGGTCTTCTCGACCTGCCAGAGCTTTGCCATCCGCTCGACCGTCATCGTTGCCACTTTCGAGCTTCCTGCAACATGCAGCTCGTAGAACTTGCGTCTGCTGTGTGACCAGCAGCCAGCCAATGTGATGCCATCATTGCCGCGATCGGCGCGCGCCAACTTGTTATAGGCGGCATAGCCATCCACTTGCAGGATGCCCCGATAACCATTGAGATGGCGGACCGCGCATTCGCCGGAGCGGCTGTCTTCGAAGCGATAAGCCACCATCGGGGGACCGCTGCGGCCAAAGGTGCGGTCATCTCTGGCATAGGCCCATAAGTAGGCCGTTTTCGTCGATCCGGAGCCGGGAGCGAGCGTCGGCAGGGTGGTTTCGTCGGCAAAGACCCGTTCGGCCTTCTTGACCTCGCTGAAGATGTAGTCGGCCATGATCTCGAGCTCGAAGCCGAGCTTGCCCATCCATTGCGCCATCAGCTGGCGGTCGAGCTCGACATGATCGCGCGCGTAGATCGCCTCCTGCCGGTAGAGCGGCATGCCATCGGCGTATTTGGCGACCGCGATCTGGGCCAGAAGCGCTTCCGTCGGAATGCCTCCTTCAATGATATGGGCCGGAGCCGGCGCCTGGATTACGCCGTCCGCGTTCTTGAAGGCATACTTGGGACGGCGCGTGACGATCACACGGAACTTCGCTGGCACCACATCCAGACGCTCCGACACGTCCTCGCCGATCACCACCTTCTGCTTGCCGGTGCTCAGCAAGGTCTTCCGGCTCAATGACGGTTTCGATCCGTTCCAGATGGGGCGCAAAGCCCTTGCGCCGACGCGGTGCACGCTTGCCATCCGCTTGCTCACGGCCCTTGCTGACCTGGGCCTTGATTGCAGCGATGCCGGTCTCAATTTCCTCGAAGACAAAGGCCTGCTGTTCATCGTCGCCGTTCGCAGAGCCGAGCTTTTCCGATCGTCGGCCGAACCGGGCGCGGTCGAAGGCCTTCAGGATCTGCGTCAGCCGCTCGATACGCGCATCGGCATCGGCGTTGCGCACCCTGAGATCGGCGACTTCGCTCTCCAGAGCATCGGCGCGGGCCGCCCTCTCGGCCAGGGCAAGCACCATGGCTCTCAGCGTCTCTACGTCATTCGGGAGGTTGAGATCGGGCGGCGTCATTGGCCCGACCAGAGCACATTTTGCCCCGGTTCTCTTGCCTTTTCAGCTCACTGATTCACTTCGCCGCAGCGCTTTTACCCAACAATCTCCGGCGGCTGGACCGCCACGGTCCGGACCCGCTTCCAGTCCATTCCATCCACCAGTGCCATCAACTGCGCAGGATTCATCTGCACCCGATGATGCCCGATCCGCGGCCAGCAGAACTTCGCCTTTTCGAGACGTTTTAAATAGAGGCACACGCCGGAGCCATCCCACCATACGATCTTTATTCTGTCGGCTCTTTTGGCCCGGAAGACATAAAGCGCACCGTCGAACGGATCTGAGCCCGCATCGCGCACAAGCGCAACCAGGCCATCGATACCCTTGCGGAAGTCGACTGGATGGCTGGCGAGGAACACCTTCACGCCCGAGGGAATCATGCCGAACGCACCGCCCGGATCACTCGCTGCAAGTGCGCCTCGTCGACGTCCACGCCGGCACGCACGACGACCTCGCCAATGGCAATCTCAATCACTGTGCCTGCCACAGACGCCACCACGCCCTCGCAACTCGAGTGCCGCGAGCGATAATGCCGCTCGGCCCGAGCATCACGGCGCCAAGCGAACAGCTGCGACGGGTGAATGCCGATCCGGCGGGCGATCGCCGAGACGCTCGCGCCAGGCTCCAGCGCCTCTGTCACAATTTGCGCCTTGAACTCGTCCGACCAGCGTCGGCGAAGCTGCCGCGGCGCTCCCTCAAGACGGTCGGCGACCGCTTCGATCATATGGAAGGTTCTAGTTCCAGAACTAGGCGCAGACATAGAAGCGTAAGCGCTGTTCAGCGGCCACCTACCGGTTGACGGGGCGATCTGCGAGTCTGCGGTTTGTTTGAACCGTTAGGCTTAGAATGGACACAGTGCATAGTGCTATCACGGAGCCGGTGAGGCGGCTTGAGGTCTTCACTGGAGCCGGCCGTCGGCGGAAGTGGAGCGACGAGGACAAGGCGCGGATTGTTGCGGAGATCGTTGCGAGCGGCGACTCGGTCTGTTCGGTAGCGCGACGGCATGGATTGTCGCCGCAGCAGTTGTTTGGCTGGCGCCGTCAGTTGCGAGAAGCTGCGGGCGGTCATTCCGAAGTGGAAGAAGTACAGTTTGTGCCGGCGGTGGTGGATGCCGTAGTGCCGGCGTCCGCTCTTGGCCGTGAGCGCAAAGCGGTGCGCTGCAAGGCCAAGACGGATTCCGGGATCATCGAGATCGAAGTTGACGGCATCACGATCCGGGTCGGTCGTGGTGCCGACCCAACAATGATTGCGTCGATCGTCCAGGCGCTGAAGGCGAGCCAGTGATCGGTCCGTCGGGTGCGGTCCGGGTGATGGTGGCGACTAAACCGGTAGACTTCCGCAAGGGAATGGAGGGGCTTGCTACCCTGGTGCGCGAGAGCATGGGGGCTGACCCATTCTCGGGAGCTGTCTATGTGTTCAGGGCCAAGCGGGCGGATCGGATCAAGCTGGTGTTCTGGGACGGAACGGGTTTGTGTCTGTTCGCCAAGAGGCTGGAGGATGGAATCTTCCGCTGGCCGAAGATCGAGGACGGTGTGATGCGTCTGTCGGCGGCGCAATTGTCGGCGCTGCTGGAGGGGCTCGACTGGCGGCTTGTGCATGAAGCACGGGCGACGCCGGCGCCAACACAAGCGGGATAGTTGTTGGCGGTGCTGCGGCGAAGTGAATCAGGAGCGTCGGACGCGTCGCCAGTTGGCGGCGAATATGCTCTGAATTGGGTGTGAGCGACGCCCTGCCTGACGATCCCGAGACGCTGAAAGCGATGCTGCTTGCGGAGCGGTGCGAGAGCGAACGGCTGCGTCAGATCATCAAGGAATTGCAGCGGCATCGGTTTGGCCGGCGGGCAGAGACGCTGCCTGAAGATCAGATGCTGCTGGGCCTAGAAGACGTCGAGCAGGTGGCAGCGTACGGCGAGACGGCGCAGGACGTCAGCGCACCTGAAGGCCGTGAGGTGCAAGCCGGTAGGCGCCGCGTCAACCGTGGCGCCTTGCCGGCGCACCTGCCGCGGATCGAAGTCGTCGTCGACATCGAGGACAAGACCTGTCCCTGCTGCCAGGGCGAGTTACATCGGATCGGCGAGGATAGAAGCGAGCGGCTGGACCTGGTCCCGGCGCAGTTCCGGATCCTCGTTACCCGGCGTCCCAAATACGCCTGCCGCGCTTGCGAGGACGGTGTCATGCAGGCGCCGGCCCCGGCCCGGTTGATCGAGGGCGGACTGCCGACCGAAGCAACCATCGCCCAGGTTCTGGTGTCCAAATATGCCGATCACCGTGTGTCCTGGAACACACCAACGAAAGGAGGTGTGGAAGCTGCGTGAGAGATGAGGGCGGGCCCCTCGGAGCCGACGATCAGGCGTTGGCTTCAAACCGCCGCGAGCTGCTGTCGTAAAGAGCGATGGTAGTGAGCGTCGCGGAAAAGGCGGGCTTCGACCCGTCAGGTGAGATCCAAGGAGACGAGCGAAAGCAAACCGCCGATGAACTGCCGAAAGCATATTGTCGACGTCAAAACCCGAGCTGGTGGTCGCCCGGGGATTAGTGCAGGCGGAGTCCTGAAGACCGGCCTGTGCGGCGTCCGGCTCGAAGGCGGCGTGAACTTGGATCAGGCTCTTACGTGGAACAGGAGAACCTGTCGTTCCGATGCTAAGGAAGACGGTCGAGCGGGCGAACCCTGCGAGATCCAGCGTACCGATGCGGGACACAGGGGCAGAACGGTTCGTAGTAGGGATGAAGGCGCCGTAATGGCGCCGGACCGAAGGGGCCGTGGCGTTCAGCTCTCGGCTGCGGCCAACCGGTGACGGGAGGAGCCGTATGACGCGGGCAAAGCCGTTCGCCATCCCGAAGCGGGAGGTATGGGAAGCCTTCAAGAGAGTGAAGGCCAACCAAGGAGCGGCTGGAGTTGACGGGCAGTCGATCGAAGAATTTGAGACCGGTGCGCCGGGTGGACATCCCGAAGGCGAATGGTGGAACGCGGCCGTTGGGAATCCCCACCGTCGCCGACCGTATTGCGCAAGAGGTTGTTCGACGCCGACTGGAGCCGTCGCTGGAACCTATTTTCCACGCCGACTCCTACGGCTATCGCCCCAAGCGCTCGGCAGTCGATGCTATCCGGGTGGCGCGTCAGCGGTGCTGGCGCTCCGATTGGGTGCTCGACATCGATATCAAGGGCTTTTTCGACAGCATCGATCACGAGCTGCTCCTCAGGGCTGTGTGCAAGCACACGGATTGCGCCTGGGTTCGGCTCTATATCGAACGCTGGCTGAAGGCGCCCGCGATGCTCGACAATGGCAAGCTTGTCGCGAGGGAACGGGGAACGCCACAGGGCGGTGTCATCTCGCCGCTACTCGCAAACCTGTTCCTGCACTACGCGTTCGACATCTGGATAGAGCGGGAGATGCCTGGCATATTGTTCGAACGATATGCTGATGACATCATCTGTCACTGCCAGACTGAACGTGAAGCGCTGAGGTTGTGGCGTGCTGTTGATGAACGGTTCGCCGCCTGCGGTCTGGTCCTCCATCCGCAGAAGACCAAACTGGTCTACTGCAAGGATACCAACCGAAAAGGCGAATACGGATGTATCAGCTTCGACTTCCTCGGATACACGTTCCGTCCGAGGCTGGCGAAATGGCGGGGCGGCCTCTATGGGGTCTCGTTCTTGCCGGCAGCAAGTCCGACGGCGCTGAAGGATATCCGGCGTACGTTGCGTAATTGGGGCCTTCAGCGGCGCAGCGACAAAGTGCTGCACGATCTCGCTCGGATGTTCAATCCCTGCATCCGGGGTTGGATCGGCTACTACAGCCACTTCTACAAATCTGCTCTCTATTCGACGATGCGTCGGATAGATGCGCATGTCCTCAGATGGGCGGCTCGCAAGTTCAAGCGCTTTCGTCAGCGTCCCCGTGACGCTCGGGCGTGGCTGGCGCGGTTGGTCCGGGCTCAGCCCGAACTCTTCGCTCATTGGCCGCTTCTCTATGGCCGAGGCCGAACGCTGGGAGCCGTATGAGCCGAGAGGTTCACGTACGGTTCTGGGAGCGCGCGGGGGTGAGATTCCCCCGCGCGACTCGCTTGCCGCTCTATCGGCAGGCTCAGATTTACGCCCGCCAGGGCATTGAGCTCGATCGTTCGACGCTGGCGGACTGGGTGGGACAAGCAGCCTTCCACCTGCGTCCGTTGCATGAGCGCCTCCTCGGCAAGCTCAGGCGACGGCCAAAGCTGTTCGCCGACGAGACGACGATGCCGGTGCTCGATCCCGGCCGAGGGCGCACCAAGACCGGTCAGCTCTGGGCCTATGCAGCGGACGACCAGCCATGGGGCGGCGCCGATCCGCCGGGCGTCGCCTATGTCTATGCTCCCGATCGCAAAGCCGACCGACCAATCGCGCATCTGGCAGGCTTCAAGGGGATCCTGCAGGTCGATGGCTATGCTGGCTATGGCAAGCTGGCCGAGCGTGGCGACGTTCAGCTTGCATTCTGCTGGTCCCACATGCGGCGTAACTTCTACGAACTCGCCGCCCCCGGTCCCGCGCCCATTGCGGGCGAGGCGCTCAAGCATATCGCCGAGTTCTATGCCATCGAGAAGGACATCCGTGGCCGTAGCGCCGAGGAGCGCTGTCTCGTTCGGCAACAGAAAAGCCGACCGCTGGCGGAAGCCTTCGAGCAGTGGCTCCGCGCAAAGCTCGCGTTGATCAGCCAAAAGGGCAAGCTGGCCGGTATCCCTCCATTGAGGGCCGCCTTGTTTGACGGACGCGAGCGCTGCAGGTCCTAGGGGTAATCCTAGGAGAAGCGCTATGACGATTTCGCGGGCAGAGGTGATCACATCGGTCGAGCGGCGGCGTCGGTGGTCACAGGATGAGAAGGAACGGCTAGTTGCAGCATCGTTCGAGCCCGGAGCCACTGTTTCCGAGGTGGCTCGCATGGCCGGCCTTCATGTGAGCCAGCTGTTCAGGTGGCGCAAAGAGCTTTGCAAGCACGGTGAAACGAGTGTAGCGCCGTTGGTGCCGGTCGAGATTGGGCCGTCTGTGCCGCCGCGGGATGTGGCCGAAGCGCCATTGACGACGGCGCCGGCGCGTCGACGGAGGAGCCAGGGCATCATCGAGATTGATCTCGGTAGCGGACACCGCATCCGGGTCGACGGTGACGTTGATGGAGACGCGCTGCGGCGAGTTCTCGATGCCCTGGTGCGCCGATGATCCCGGTTCCGACAGGCGCGCGAGTGTGGCTCGCGACAGGCTACACGGATATGCGCAGAGGCTTTCCGTCGTTGGCACTCCAAGTGCAGGAGGTGTTGCGCAAAGACCCGCTCAGCGGTCATCTGTTCGTCTTCCGCGGTCGCCGCAGCGATCTTGTGAAGATGATCTGGCACGATGGCCAGGGAGCATGCTTGTTTACCAAAAGACTCGAGAGAGGAAGGTTCATCTGGCCATCGGTTGCCGGTGAATCGGTAACGATCTCTCCGGCGCAATTGAGCTATCTGTTGTCCGGGATCGATTGGCGCAACCCTCAAGAAACCCAGCGTCCGACGCGGGTCGGTTAGTCGTTTTGCAGGTTTGAATCTGCTGCTTGATCTGATTCAATGGCTTCGTGATATCAAAGCCGGACGATCTTCCATCGGACCTTGTCAGTGCCCTGGCGGCGCTGCAGGCCGAGCGTGAGGCGCGGCTGCGAGCTGAGGCGATGGCTGCCAGCGCGCAGGCGGAGCTGTCGAACAACGAGGCGCTGGTCGCGCATCTCGAGCTGCGGATCGAGAAGCTCAAACGCGAACTGTACGGGCAGCGCTCCGAGCGCACGGCGCGGCTGCTCGAGCAGTTGGAACTGGAGCTCGAAGACCTCGTCGCCACGGCGAGCGAGGATGAGCTTGCGGCGCAGGCCGCAGCGGCGAAGACGCAGAACGTCCGCCCCTTCACGCGCAAGCGGCCGGTGCGCAAGCCTTGGCCGGACGACATCGAACACGAGCGCGTCGTCATTGACGCTCCGACGAGCTGCGCCTGCTGCGGCGGATCGCGGCTGGCGAAGGTCGGCGAGGATGTGACCAAGACGCTGGAGGAGATCCCGCGTCGCTTCAAGGTCATCGAGACAGTGCGCGAGAAGTTCACCTGCCGCGATTGCGAGAAGATCAGCCAGCCGCCTGCGCCGTTCCATGCCACGCCGCGCGGCTTCATCGGCCCACAATTGCTGGCGACGATCCTGTTCGACAAGTTCGGCATGCATATCCCGCTCAACCGCCAGAGTGCGCGCTTTAAGGCCGAGAGGATCGATTTGCCGCTGTCGACGCTGGCCGACCAGGTCGGCCACGGGACCTTCGCCGTCATGCCACTCTTCCACTTGATCGAACGCCATGTGCTCGCTGCTGAGCGCCTTCATGGCGATGACACCACCATCCGTATCCTGGCGAAGGGCAAGTGCACGACCGGGCGGATCTGGACTTATGTGCGGGATGACCGGCCCTTTGCCGGGCCTGCGCCGCCGGCGGCGGTCTATTACGCCTCGAGCGACCGACGAGGCGAGCATCCGCAGAAGCATCTGGCCGCCTTCGCCGGCATCCTGCAAGCCGATTGCTACAACGGCTTCGAGCCGCTGTTCGACCCGCAGAAGAAGGTGCTGCCGATTACGCCGGCGTTTTGCTTCGCCCATGCGCGGCGGGGCTTCTTCGAGCTGGCTGACATCGAGAAGAATGCCCGGGAAGGCAAGAGAGGTAAACCGGTCTCTCCGATCGCGCTGGAGGCGGTCAGGCGCCTGGATGTGTTGTTCGAGATCGAGCGCGCCATTAACGGCTGCGGCGCCGAAGAGCGGCGCGCCGTGCGCCAGGAAAAGAGCAAGCCGCTCCTCGGGGACATGCACGCCTGGTTGCTGCGTGAGCGCGAAACCCTCTCTCGCTCCTCCGAGGTCCTGAAGCCTATGAATTACATGCTCAGGCGCTGGGACGACTTCGCCCGCTTCCTCGACGATGGCAGGATCTGCTTGACCAACAATTGTGCTGAGCGCGCATTGAGAGGCATCGCCTTGGGAAGGCGCAACTGGACCTTCGCCGGCAGCCAGCGTGGTGCCGACCGTGCCGCCATCATGCTGACGATGATCACGACCTGTCGTCTCAACGACGTCGATCCGAAAGCCTGGCTCGCCGACGTCCTCGCCCGTATCGCCGATCTTCCCGCATCGCGTCTGCACGAATTGCTGCCCTGGGAATGGAAGCTCCTGCGCCAAGCCGACAAGCCCGCCGATCAGCAGGCCGCCTGACCTTCACGCAAACGCCATCATAGAGCTCGCCGTACCCGCGCGCATGCGTCCATCACGCGGTCCTCGTCGTATGCGTACGCTGGCCGACGCCATCCGCTATGCGCTCTCACGCTGGGAGGGCCTGACGCGCTTTATCGATGATGGCCGTATCGAGCTCGACAACAACGCCGTAGAGCGCTCGATCCGTCCGATCACGCTCAACCGGAAAAATGCGCTGTTCGCAGGCTCCGACGGTGGTGCCGAGCACTGGGCTATCATCGCCTCCCTGGTCGAAACCTGTAAGCTGAACGATGTCGATCCGCTTGCCTACTTGACCGACGCGCTCACCAGGATCGTCAACGGTCATCCGAATAACGAGATCGATCACCTGCTGCCGTGGGCCTATTGCCGTCACGACCTCAAAGCTGTGGCCTGAAAACAGCGCTTACATAGAAGCTCACATCGGCTCACAAACTCAGCAGCCGATAGCCGATCGCTTACCACTCCGCCAGACGGGGTTTCTTTGCCGCTTACGCTAATTCAGCAGGTAGAGTATCTGATCGCTTACGCGGCGGTCGCCAAGCAATCTTAAAGCTCGAATATCACAAGGCGAACAGAATTCCCGAAACCTCTTCTGTACGCATACGACGAGGACCGCGTGATGGACGCATGCGCGCGGGTACGGCGAGCTCTATGATGGCGTTTGCGTGAAGGTCAGGCGGCCTGCTGATCGGCGGGCTTGTCGGCTTGGCGCAGGAGCTTCCATTCCCAGGGCAGCAATTCGTGCAGACGCGATGCGGGAAGATCGGCGATACGGGCGAGGACGTCGGCGAGCCAGGCTTTCGGATCGACGTCGTTGAGACGACAGGTCGTGATCATCGTCAGCATGATGGCGGCACGGTCGGCACCACGCTGGCTGCCGGCGAAGGTCCAGTTGCGCCTTCCCAAGGCGATGCCTCTCAATGCGCGCTCAGCACAATTGTTGGTCAAGCAGATCCTGCCATCGTCGAGGAAGCGGGCGAAGTCGTCCCAGCGCCTGAGCATGTAATTCATAGGCTTCAGGACCTCGGAGGAGCGAGAGAGGGTTTCGCGCTCACGCAGCAACCAGGCGTGCATGTCCCCGAGGAGCGGCTTGCTCTTTTCCTGGCGCACGGCGCGCCGCTCTTCGGCGCCGCAGCCGTTAATGGCGCGCTCGATCTCGAACAACACATCCAGGCGCCTGACCGCCTCCAGCGCGATCGGAGAGACCGGTTTACCTCTCTTGCCTTCCCGGGCATTCTTCTCGATGTCAGCCAGCTCGAAGAAGCCCCGCCGCGCATGGGCGAAGCAAAACGCCGGCGTAATCGGCAGCACCTTCTTCTGCGGGTCGAACAGCGGCTCGAAGCCGTTGTAGCAATCGGCTTGCAGGATGCCGGCGAAGGCGGCCAGATGCTTCTGCGGATGCTCGCCTCGTCGGTCGCTCGAGGCGTAATAGACCGCCGCCGGCGGCGCAGGCCCGGCAAAGGGCCGGTCATCCCGCACATAAGTCCAGATCCGCCCGGTCGTGCACTTGCCCTTCGCCAGGATACGGATGGTGGTGTCATCGCCATGAAGGCGCTCAGCAGCGAGCACATGGCGTTCGATCAAGTGGAAGAGTGGCATGACGGCGAAGGTCCCGTGGCCGACCTGGTCGGCCAGCGTCGACAGCGGCAAATCGATCCTCTCGGCCTTAAAGCGCGCACTCTGGCGGTTGAGCGGGATATGCATGCCGAACTTGTCGAACAGGATCGTCGCCAGCAATTGTGGGCCGATGAAGCCGCGCGGCGTGGCATGGAACGGCGCAGGCGGCTGGCTGATCTTCTCGCAATCGCGGCAGGTGAACTTCTCGCGCACTGTCTCGATGACCTTGAAGCGACGCGGGATCTCCTCCAGCGTCTTGGTCACATCCTCGCCGACCTTCGCCAGCCGCGATCCGCCGCAGCAGGCGCAGCTCGTCGGAGCGTCAATGACGACGCGCTCGTGTTCGATGTCGTCCGGCCAAGGCTTGCGCACCGGCCGCTTGCGCGTGAAGGGGCGGACGTTCTGCGTCTTCGCCGCTGCGGCCTGCGCCGCAAGCTCATCCTCGCTCGCCGTGGCGACGAGGTCTTCGAGCTCCAGTTCCAACTGCTCGAGCAGCCGCGCCGTGCGCTCGGAGCGCTGCCCGTACAGTTCGCGTTTGAGCTTCTCGATCCGCAGCTCGAGATGCGCGACCAGCGCCTCGTTGTTCGACAGCTCCGCCTGCGCGCTGGCAGCCATCGCCTCAGCTCGCAGCCGCGCCTCACGCTCGGCCTGCAGCGCCGCCAGGGCACTGACAAGGTCCGATGGAAGATCGTCCGGCTTTGATATCACGAAGCCATTGAATCAGATCAAGCAGCAGATTCAAACCTGCAAAACGACTAACCGACCCGCGTCGGACGCTGGGTTTCTTGAGGGTTGCGCCAATCGATCCCGGACAACAGATAGCTCAATTGCGCCGGAGAGATCGTTACCGATTCACCGGCAACCGATGGCCAGATGAACCTTCCTCTCTCGAGTCTTTTGGTAAACAAGCATGCTCCCTGGCCATCGTGCCAGATCATCTTCACAAGATCGCTGCGGCGACCGCGGAAGACGAACAGATGACCGCTGAGCGGGTCTTTGCGCAACACCTCCTGCACTTGGAGTGCCAACGACGGAAAGCCTCTGCGCATATCCGTGTAGCCTGTCGCGAGCCACACTCGCGCGCCTGTCGGAACCGGGATCATCGGCGCACCAGGGCATCGAGAACTCGCCGCAGCGCGTCTCCATCAACGTCACCGTCGACCCGGATGCGGTGTCCGCTACCGAGATCAATCTCGATGATGCCCTGGCTCCTCCGTCGACGCGCCGGCGCCGTCGTCAATGGCGCTTCGGCCACATCCCGCGGCGGCACAGACGGCCCAATCTCGACCGGCACCAACGGCGCTACACTCGTTTCACCGTGCTTGCAAAGCTCTTTGCGCCACCTGAACAGCTGGCTCACATGAAGGCCGGCCATGCGAGCCACCTCGGAAACAGTGGCTCCGGGCTCGAACGATGCTGCAACTAGCCGTTCCTTCTCATCCTGTGACCACCGACGCCGCCGCTCGACCGATGTGATCACCTCTGCCCGCGAAATCGTCATAGCGCTTCTCCTAGGATTACCCCTAGGACCTGCAGCGCTCGCGTCCGTCAAACAAGGCGGCCCTCAATGGAGGGATACCCTCTTCTGCCGGTTTGGGGATGTGTAGTGCTCGGCTTCGGCGAGAGTCAGATGGCCCAGTGCGACCATGATCTCGTGAGCGGTCGCGCCAGGGAAGCGAAACCATCACTGTGCAGGTAGGACGCGACCAGCGACCGATTGATCGCGCTGCGTCCTTCCTTATCGACGGCCGTTGTTGGAGAGCTTCTTCTCGCTCAAGACCGAACGCACCGCCACAAGATCTACCGTACCAGAGACGAGGCACGCGCCGATGTGTTCGACTACATCGAACGATTTTACAACTCGACCCGCAGGCACTCGACCATCGGCTACCTCAGCCAGGTTGAGTTCGAGCGCAAGGTGGGATTCGCCAGTAGAAGACAGTGACTATTTGAAATGACCTTCAGGTGCATCTCGGCAAAGATCCGACAGCGAGAGCCTCGCGTGTAAGATAAGTAGCCGCCAATCCATTCCAGGATCTCGCAACACGATACCAGTGCTCTTTTCGGGTTGGCAACAGTTGAAGCTTTCTTTGTGCCTTGCGCGCAGCCGCAAGCTTTCCGTCGCGCTTAGCTTGTTCCAGATTCTTTCGCTCTAGTTCTTCGGTCCGTTTCCATCCAACCCCTCTGATTTTGCCCTCGGCAAAGTAGTCGAAGGCGAGCCGGAAGGTGAGAGCACGACCTGCGGCGGCCCTTGGATCCAACTCTGGTTCGGTCAACCAACGCTGAAGGGTGTCGAGCCCTCCGGCCCGCCAAGCGTGAGAACGTCACTCTTCCTAAAGATAAATCAAGAGTGTCACGTATGCAGCGACCTCAAGTTGCGTGTCTAAGTCTTGTAATTCCAGCCAGCGGCTGATTGCTTCTAAAGAAGACATGGCTTTAGCTCTGCTTCCTCGCAGTCGCGCTTAGAATCCTCGCGACTGGCAAAAGGTGGGGTTGACCGCGATTCGGCTCAGAGAACGCTGCGCTGGTCAACTACAAGAATCTCCAGGTGACGGAAATCAAACCTGGCGAAGCTATCCTTCCTTCCAGACGATCGATTCCATGAAACCTGCATCGTGGAACCTATAGGCTTATGACCGATTTTGGTGTGTTTTTTCAATCGAACTTATAGGACGCCTGAAAGAACGTACCCCAGCGTTCCATGCTGTACTTCGCAAGTACGGTCGGTTCACCGCAGCCGCTGCACAAAGGGTTGCTTCGCCTGTTGGTCCCCATCGCCCAGTAGCGGCCACCGACGCCGACGCTGAAGTTCCTGGTGACGAAGTAGGACAAGACGCCTTCAACTTGGACGCCTCGGCTCCCATTGCCCCGTTGTTCATCAAACATGGTCTCGTCGCGCAAGAGATGATTGTCACGCCCCTTGAAATCGGTCCACGGCAGGTACGCGACGTCAGCATTCAGACGGGTCAGCAAGATCGCCGACAACCTGGTGGATGTCGTCGCACACCGGGCATTCATAGGTGCGGATTTGAAGACCCCAGCGGCCGGGCGTGATGCGTGCCAGCAACATTGCGGTTAGACATGCCGGGCATAGTCGCCCGAAATGGTAGGCCATGGTTGCGCGCCTTAACTCAGGCGGGAGCACGATACTCTCGGTCACCGATTATTGCCGTTGATGGTGCGGTGATTGGGCAAGGCTCGCATGTCCGGTCGCCGACTTGCTGGTCAAAAGAAAACATATTGGCAAAGGTTAATGACGGCTGCCAACCAGCAGAACGGATGGCGTCCTAATGGAAATTGATGGGACAGAACGTCCAATACTGGGAACATCGGCTAAGCCTTGGTTTCTGTTTGCTTAATCCAAAACAGGCCACTCACAAACTCAAATTAGGTACTTGCAATGGGGCGGGAATGAGGGCCTGCAGATAGCTCTGGGTGCGCCACAGTTGTGAACCCTCGCAAGGATTATGGAATACTAGCGCCGTCCGAGATTGGGTCATTGTCCAAAGCTACCGAGCTCATAGCAAGCCCAAGCCCAAGACCTAGCGCCGGGAACAACTCGGCTCGCGGCTGCTGCCATACCGGCAACCTTGCAGTCTGACATCGTCGCCATGTAGCCCTCAAGGATCGTTATTTTACTATCCTCCTGCTGCACGTAGGCAACGACGCCTAATACGCCCGATAAGCCTCGTTGTAGGGTAGTGTCGTGGCAGACATAGGACGCGGAATAGCCGGGCTTCACGGTTGCGGCCTTGATCGCTAACTCACCAATCCTCCGACACTCATCTAAGGTCTCTGATGGTCGAGCAGTGATGTTGATGGTGGCCAGAATGCTAAGATGCGTCGAGGCGACAATGTTGATGAGCGGTGGCATGCCGGCTGACTTCGAAGTCATTACTGCGTAATTCCGTTGAGCGCATCAAGCCATCGAAGATTAATGGGGCTGGCCATTGCGCCGGCCTTTCATTTTGGCTGATTTCTCCGCCTTCGTTTCTGGTCCGATCACTTGTGCCTTGTCTGTCGGTCCGGACGTACAGCCGCAATGCTGTGCAAGCCGCATTAACGACAGGTACGGCCGCGTCTGCGATGAGAATACTATAACTTCGAGAATACTATAACTTCGAGCGGCTGCTGGATTCATACTCATGAACGCTTCTCCTCATCGGCCGCGTCGCAAATGATCGTAAGCAGCCTAAAGAGCGTAAGCGGAGGTATGCGCATGAGTTCTGTACTCGTCATCGCGAACTCGTCAGGGCCTCCGCGCTCGCGGATGGTCTCGCGAAGTGCGGCGAGCTTGTTAGGATCGGCAGAACGAATAGCAGCCTCGAAGGCTGGTATGAATTTGAGCCTGTCCATTTCAACAGCCTCCTAAGCGTTCGTGAACGCTGGCCCACGAAGTGACCTTTCGTTTTGGCGGAGGCCTAGTCACTTAGAGCTTCGCGATGCGGCAAGCAACTCGCGTGCCAGACAAGTCACCATGCAAGAGAGAGAGGAGGAAGAGCACCCAGCACTATGAAAAAGCGCGGGCGGCTGCTGACGACCGCCCGCGCGAAGTTGCGGTATGAGGGCTTGGCCCTCACGAGGTCAATCAACAAGCGACCAAGCCATGCATGGCAAAACGGTCACGCCTGCAAAACAGAGCGCTTTCACACCTCGTGCACCCTAGCTACCGGAACGATGTGGCGGCTTGCGGACTGCAATGTCATGAACCGGACGCGGCCGAACGAGATGAAACGTGCAGCGCTTAGTGGCGCCGGGGTCGCGTGATGCGGGTCGATCGCGTCATCGTGTATGGCTATCAGCGCCGGGCTCCAAGCCGAGCCTTCGCAACTTCTCCTCTGCGAGAGGGCAGTTTAGCATTGCGGGCTTTGCGCCGCAGTTTGCAATATGGTCATCCTCGCCGCTTCTGACGGGTCGGCCACTGCAACCGCGTAAGTTATGTGCTTGAATTCCTCATCGTCGGCGCCTTCCTTGAAGACGGCGACGGTCACTATCCAACCGTCCATGTTGCCGCGCTCCCGAAGCCATCGCCTGTGGAGCGGTTGCGTCTGGAGCGGTTGCAGCGCTACGCGCCTAGGAGCGAAGCTCAAGGACCGTATCGTCAATGAAGCCGAGCAGACCGCCGCTAAGGACGGCGCGGAAGACGGCGATGTTAGCCGGCGGGGATTCCGGATACAGGGTTGCCTGAGGGCGAGAAGCCCGAGCCGAAGAAGCGCGACCGCAAGCCGCTGCCGGCCGATCTGCCGCGCCAGCGCATCGAACATGACCTGCCCGAGGACCAAAAGGCCTGTCCGTGCTGCCGGAGCCGGATGCATCGGATGGGCGAGAACGTCGCCGAGCAGCTGCGCATCGAGGTGAAGGCGACGGTGCTGCGGCATGTGCGGTTCAAGAGAGCTGGCTCCGCAAATTCGGACAGTAGCTTGAGTGGATTTTCTGCCTGACAGCGGCGAGGATTCTTGCCGCGAATCAGGAGCGAAGATGACGAAGAAGAGCCGCCGGATGCATTCTCCGGCATTCAAGGCGAAGGTTGCTTTGGCTGCGGTCAAAGGCGACAAGACGCTGGCGGAGCTGGCGCAACTGTTTGATGTTCATCCGAACCAGATCACGATCTGGAAAAACCAGCTCCTGGAAGGCGCCGCCGGCGTGTTTGGGCATGACAAGGCGTCGGCCGAGACGCCGGTCGATTTGAAGGCGTTACATGCCAAGATCGGCGAGCTGGCGTTGGAAAACGATTTTTTGTCCGGCGCGCTCACCAAGGCGGGCCTGCTGAGCGCAAAGCGATGATCGACCGCGGTCATGATCTTTCTATCGTGCGCCAGGCGAAGGTCCTGAAGCTGGCTCGCAGCACGGTCTACTATGAACCTCGGCCAGTTTCGGCCGAGGACCTTGCCTTGATGCGTCGGCTCGATGAGCTGCATCTCGATTATCCCTTCGCGGGAGCGCGTATGCAGCGATCGTTGCTGCGGCGGGAGGGCGTATACGCCGGTCGCCGCCACATCGCGACGCTGATGAAGCGCATGGGGATCGAGGCGGTCTATCGTCGCCCGAACACGAGTAAGCCGGCACCGGGTCACAAGATCTACCCGTACCTGTTGCGCGGATTGAAGATCGAGCGGCCCGACCAGGCGTGGGCAATGGACATCACCTACATTCCGATGCGGCGTGGCTTCGTCTATCTCGCGGCGGTCGTCGATGTGTTCAGCCGACGGGTCCTGGCCCATCGCGTCTCGATCACAATGGAGGCGGCCTTCTGCGTCGAAGCGGTCCAGGAGGCGTTGGCGAAGCACGGCAGGCCCGAGATTTTCAACACGGACCAGGGCAGCCAGTTCACCAGCCTCGAGTTCACCGATGTGCTGCTGGACGCGAAGATCGCCATCAGCATGGACGGCAAGGGCGCCTGGCGCGACAACGTGTTTGTCGAGCGGCTCTGGCGCACGGTCAAATACGAAGAAGTTTATCTCCGCGCCTACGACAGCGTGTCCGAGGCGCGAGCGTCAATTGCCAAGTATCTGGCCTTCTACAATCAGGGACGCCCTCACTCGAGCCTTGACGGGCGCACGCCCGACGAGGCTTACTTCGGCACGCAAGCTATGGTGATCGCCGCATGACCGTCGCCGACGATTTTGTCGTCGCTCTGGTCGGGCTACGCCCTCCCGACGCAACGACAAAATCGTAAGGCCCCGCGTTCAGCATAACCCGGCAGGAATCCACTTAAATCCCGCGGGGCGCTGTCCAAACAACCGGCGCCAGCTCTAAGTATGCGCGCCGCCACTGCGAGCGGACCGCACTGAATAGCCCGATGGTGACTGTGCCGATGCCGGCGCAGCCCTTGCCCGGCAGCGTCGCCACGCCTTCAACGCTGGCGCTCGTGCTCGCCAACAAGTACGTCGACGGCACGCCGCTATATTGACTGGCAGACGCGCTGGCGCGCGCCAATGTCAGCATCAGGCGCGGCGGGAGGGAGATGGCGTATTCTGAAATGCGATCAGACGGAGGCAAGCGAGCCGATAGAACCGTAGTGTGGGCCCCTCCAAGCCGAGCGCCCGGAATTGATGGACGAGCGCCAGTACCATCATAGATGAAGAAAGTCTCACGCGCGGGCCTATGCACGTGCGCGAGACTGCTTGGCTCGAGCCGCAAATAGTGGCCGCTCGCCTACGTCGACTTGGCAAGCTGGCCATCATTTGCGCTTCTTCGTATTTGAGAGCTTCTCTCCCGCGTCGCCTTTCGCCGCAGGAGCATCAGCAGACACCAATTTTGACTTGTCGCCGCTACCGAACGTGAAAGTGTCGGCGCCTGCGCTGATGCCATTCCATGCCACCGCCTCGGCGAGTGAAAGCAACCAAAGCCCTTGAAATCCCGATGCCGCATTAACCTGTCCTGTCCAAACAGTGGTTGAGCTGCAACCTTCGAAGTTGACAGCAAAGCTTATCGCCGTTCCGTTGTGGTTCTGGACGAGCCAGCCTGTCATCGCCTGAGGCACGCCTTCGTCGCAGCTATTGGTTGCGTTGTTCGTATAGGTGCCGGAAATCGCGCCGGTGCTCCGGTCGTAGCTGCTGACCGCCAGGGTTGAGCCGTACTGGTTGCTCCATGTCCAAATGGGTTGCGCCTCTGCCGCTGTCGCCAGTATCAACCCGAGGCAGGCAGACGCGATCCACTCGATTAATTTCCAATTTGCTAGACGCATTGTAGACTCCATTTACTGGTAACTCCACAGCCTTCTGGCCGTCGTCGTATGGTAGGGCTGCGCCGATGGTCCAATACGCGCTCTCGCTGGGACTCAATATCTCACAGCCCCCAGCGCCACCCCAGCGGTAGTTCACGCGGATCAAACCGATATCAAAGTCCTGACCAATACGCGCGGTCCCTGCAAAAGCGCCTGCTGGACCGCCCACAAGCCCGGTTGAAAAGAAGAAGTCCGCATCCCGATGAGCCGTGAACAAGTGATCGTACTCAACGCCAATTGACCAGTTCCGAGCGAAGTCGAATTCAAGGCCCGTGCCTACGGCGCCGCCCCACCGGGGCTCGCTGCCGTTATCGACGTTCATCCCCGTTGTGAAATCGAAGACCCGGTACTTGTCGCGGACGACCGGAGCGCCACTTTCACATAGAGCAGCATGTTATTCCAAGTGTAGCCAACCTGGCCCGTGAACAGGCCGAAGGCATCGATCTTGGTGCCATCCTGGACGCCGACGAAAGCGAGATTGGAGTTGGAGCCGCTGAGATTGGGCCAGTTACCCTGCGCCTCCAGGTCAAACACCGAGTTGGCTATTTGCCGGCCGTAGCCGATTTGGCCACCGAACGTGCCACCGGTTGCATTGTGGCAACCCATGCCACGAGGTGGAGCGAAGACCAAGCCGGCGGCGTTGGCTACGTCCCAGCACTGATGCGCGGTGCTACCGCCGCCATTGATGCCGATGTAGAAGCCGGTCCAATCAAAGATCGGAATCACTATCGGAGAAGCTTTGGCGTAAGGCCGCGCGGCTAGATCTGCGGAGGCGGCAGGAGCGGTCAACGCGATCAGGGCTACCGTGCCGAGCAAGACGTTCTTCATGCGAAACGACTCCGCGATCGTTCATCGGGCACGCGTACCATAGCTACATCCTCTCGATCAATAACCAAGCTCAATAGTTGACTAAGGGCGCAAGACATCCAGCAGCATGCTGAGCGGCGTTTGATTTGGGAATGCCTACAGAGCTTGTAGGAGCCTCGCGGTGCGGTTTTGCTGATACTGAACTAACGGCGGCATATCGAACCAGCTCAACGCAAACGGCGAGGGTCATGATGAAAATGGCTGTTTGGAGTGCGATCGGCTTCTTTGCGGTAGGCCGCCGTCGCCCGACGTATTGAAGACGAAATCGGAGTTAAGCGACACGATTAGGCCGCCGATTGTCAATCCGAGCAGGATTAGGAATGGTCGCATCAACGTCCATTGAATAACGACTTTGGCGCGGTTGCCACCCTTGGCCGTCACCGAGAAGTTATGCGATCCCCTGGTCAGCAGCCCCAGAGCAGCAGCCCGACTGATCGGCCAGGCCGCCATCAGCTGAGCCGTGTCGTTGAGAAGCGGGACAAACAGTCCTTTCGACAGCCAGTTCAAAGATACCAGGACCACCAGGTAATACGGCACGTAAAATTTGATAATGTCGACCAGCGACGCGTTCACGATCGTGATCCCGCACCACCAGTACAACAGTGGGCAAATCAGGCTGGCAAGCCGGAAGGGAAAGGTGGTGAGCCAATAGAGTAGTGAGTCGATGATGCCGATTCGATGCATCAGCCCGAGGCGGTGCAAGCCAAATGGGCTGTATGAGTTGCGGACAATCTGCATTAGGCCGAGGCACCACCGGCCACGCTGGACGATATACTCTTGCAATCCCTCGGGAGCCAAGCCTTCAGTCAGCGGCTCGTTAAGGTACACGGTTTGCCAGCCGTTTTCCGCGAGCTTGAGCGTGAGCAGGAAGTCCTTGGTCACGCTTTGTATCGGAATCCAACCGATAGAGCTTCGAGCATGGCGAATCCCCAACTGAAGAGCGCATCCGCAGTCCAGTCGAGCGGCGCCAGAGTTTCGGTGATGCGCCAGATCACATAGCGCCACGAGAGTATGGCGGCCGCCCCAAGGAGAAGTGCGCGCCAATACCATTTCATCGGATTGAGCAAAGGGAGGACAGTAAGGCGGAGCCCGATTACCAAAGCGGCGCCTGCGAAGGCAGCAAGGAGTGGAGACAGCAGAAGCATCAGAGTCCGTACCGCGTAATAAACCGGCGAAATTGTGCGATGGGACCGCCCGTGAAGATGACGCGACCAGTACGCCCGATCGCGCAGCTGAGATCTGGCTCTGCCGCGAGGTCGGGAACAGTCACGGTGACGTCAAAGCGCTGGAGATGCTGCGCACTTGGACCCACAGCAAGGTTGGCGTACAGCGAGCTTGCACCGGATCCGCCGAGGCGGGTTATGGTTCCATCGAAAATCCGATCATCCCCAAACAACCGAAACTGGACCGCCGCCCCCACGGAAAGACTGTCGTACAGAGACTCGGCGACGCCGGCGGCGACGATCAGCGTATTGCAGTCGACGATCTTGACAAGATCCTGGCCACGCCGCGCGTATTGGCCGTCGCCTACCAGTATGTCCCAGACTAGGCCCGAGATGCCGGCACTGAGCGTGGCGAAGGTCAAACTATTGACACGAAGACGCTCGGCGTCGATCTGCCGGTCGAGCTGGGCGATGCGCGCCTTCAGCTGCTCTTTGTCCACAGTCAGCTCGGCCAGCCGTTGCTCGAGTTCACGGATACGTTGGGTCGAGGAGGGAGCAGCATTGTAGGACTCCCCGATGAAGACGTTCGCGAGCGGACGCGAGTTCGGTCTCCGAGTAATTTACTCGCTGCCGCGCACTCTCGAGTTCTTGCTGGGCGACGTCGTAAGTTGCGCGAGCGCGATCCAGATTGGCCGCTGTCTGTACGCCACGCGTGTTTAGTTCGTTCGCGCGCTGGAACTCTGCATCCGCCTGACGGAGGCGCGCAGCCGCAGCGTCTTGAGTTGCTTTCGTTTCGGCAATTCGGGGCTGGCCAGCAAGGCGCTTGAGCTCGATCCGTTGGTCTTCGCGATCGCGATCAAGCTCAAGAAGCCTGGCGGTATCGAAACGCTGGTCGTATATTTCAGCTATAAGCCCGCCGGGGCTAACGCGCGCGCCCATGTTTTTTATGGCGAGCGTCACCCTTCCTTCGATCGGGGCACGAACGATGTTGAGCCTAGCATTGAGCGTAGCATCCGCCGATGTCCCAGCAAAGTGCTCGCCGATAACAACGTATAGTCCCACAGTCAGCAGGGCGAAACCGACGACGACGCGTACGAGTCTCATAGGCGACTTGCAAGTTCATTACCAATGGGAAGGTGGCTCCACTGAGCGGCATTTGCTACGCTAGCGTTCTCAAGAGGGCGCTACGGAGACTCGTTTTTCTTTAGGCCTCTGCCAAACCATCCTCTGCTGCTTGTTTCGGGTTGGAACGCCGGGTGCCACTCGAACCGATTTTGACATCGGCAATGAAGCGGCCGCATTGCATCGAACGATAGTTTTACAAGCTCGACCCGTTCGGGCGCCATCTATCAGACTAGCAGGCTGGTAAAGAACAGTTTCGTGATCTCAACGGCCGGAGGATCCGTCTCATCAGAACTGGCGAGGGTGACAAATTCGTTCTTGCAGTTCCAGCAGCGCCAAAGATATTGGACCTGCGCACCTGTGCGCTCATGCCACTCAAGGTGGACCAATGCAGAACCACATCGAGAGCATTTATCGGAATGTGCCATCGAGATCGACGCCATGTGAAAGCTCGTGTATTTGCGCAGCGAGGCCATGGGTAAAACGACCATATCGTAAGCCGCCGCTCCTCGAGCGCCTGCGTTGGATGAGACCTCCCCTTCAAGCCTCATGCCAACTGCGAGAGCTTGATCATAAAAGGCCCAACTGCTTGAGGGAGAGTACCAAAACCGACAAGCATGTCTGAAATCGGACGTCGGCGTAGTTGGTCGACCGTTCTTTGATAGTGGATGGGGTGTCAACCCCGATAGACAAAAGTGATCCGGTGCCGGGTTCATGGTTCTTTCCGCGGACGTCTCTATGCCGGAGCGCACATGATTGCGTTCTTTCTGCGAAGGACGGCAAAAAGAATCCCGGCATTGGTCCATGCGGCTTCGCAGTCGGTACGTGTTTTGAGCAAGAAACTTATGCAAAGCCGCTCGATGGGAGACGAGGTGATGCCTCGTAAAGTTCGCCTGCCTCGTCTGGACCTCGACGCGCGACGCCTGCTAAGCTGCTCGGTAGTGCCGGAGCTTGGCTCAAGCGGAGCCATCGCGAGATGGCTGTATCGAGCGCATGCCATGACTTCTTCGTACTTGCAATCTCAAAACGTGCTTGCATCGTTTCTTTCGAGCCGATCTTTAAGGAGTTGGATTGAGCTGAGCTGGACAGTTGAGCATGCGCCAAAGCGAGACCAGCAACAGGCGCAAAGTTCTCCAACCCAAGCGAGGATGCGTCGGAAGTTGGGGCCGGCGGCAGAGAGGGCGACGTTGGCTGCGGCCCCGGTGCGGCCTTTGAGGTAACACCGGCCGAGGTGTCCTTCGGTTCTGAGGTGTCCTATGATAGGCTCAATGGCGGAGCGGCGGCGCAGCTCCCGCTTGCCACTCTCAGGCCTGGAATCGCAGAAGGCCTCGAGGAAGATCCAGATCCATGCATCGACCAGCAAGGAGCCTTCCTCCGAAGTGACTGTCAAAGATTACGCAGCCCCTTGGCGATCGCTTGGCCAACCTCTCGCTTAGCCTGATGACCATGAATTATCAAGAAGAACCAACCAATTGGCATGCCGACCTCACGGTCGATGGGCTTCGACGCGGTCCATCAGGATACGGACCGACGCGTCGCCAGCGATGAGCCTCTCTTCCGGCAAATGCAGCGGGCGCGGCACGAACCCGATCTCGAGCGTACCTTTATCGTCATAGTCGTAGATGTTGAACGCCCAGTGCGCGTAGATCCGCTAGGCCGAAGCACTTGCCCGCCCGCCCAAGCATTCGATAGAGCCAACCGGCGATTACCTTCGTACGCATACGACGAGGACCGCGTGATGGACGCATGCGCGCGGGTACGGCGAGCTCTATGATGGCGTTTGCGTGAAGGTCAGGCGGCCTGCTGATCGGCGGGCTTGTCGGCTTGGCGCAGGAGCTTCCATTCCCAGGGCAGCAATTCGTGCAGACGCGATGCGGGAAGATCGGCGATACGGGCGAGGACGTCGGCGAGCCAGGCTTTCGGATCGACGTCGTTGAGACGACAGGTCGTGATCATCGTCAGCATGATGGCGGCACGGTCGGCACCACGCTGGCTGCCGGCGAAGGTCCAGTTGCGCCTTCCCAAGGCGATGCCTCTCAATGCGCGCTCAGCACAATTGTTGGTCAAGCAGATCCTGCCATCGTCGAGGAAGCGGGCGAAGTCGTCCCAGCGCCTGAGCATGTAATTCATAGGCTTCAGGACCTCGGAGGAGCGAGAGAGGGTTTCGCGCTCACGCAGCAACCAGGCGTGCATGTCCCCGAGGAGCGGCTTGCTCTTTTCCTGGCGCACGGCGCGCCGCTCTTCGGCGCCGCAGCCGTTAATGGCGCGCTCGATCTCGAACAACACATCCAGGCGCCTGACCGCCTCCAGCGCGATCGGAGAGACCGGTTTACCTCTCTTGCCTTCCCGGGCATTCTTCTCGATGTCAGCCAGCTCGAAGAAGCCCCGCCGCGCATGGGCGAAGCAAAACGCCGGCGTAATCGGCAGCACCTTCTTCTGCGGGTCGAACAGCGGCTCGAAGCCGTTGTAGCAATCGGCTTGCAGGATGCCGGCGAAGGCGGCCAGATGCTTCTGCGGATGCTCGCCTCGTCGGTCGCTCGAGGCGTAATAGACCGCCGCCGGCGGCGCAGGCCCGGCAAAGGGCCGGTCATCCCGCACATAAGTCCAGATCCGCCCGGTCGTGCACTTGCCCTTCGCCAGGATACGGATGGTGGTGTCATCGCCATGAAGGCGCTCAGCAGCGAGCACATGGCGTTCGATCAAGTGGAAGAGTGGCATGACGGCGAAGGTCCCGTGGCCGACCTGGTCGGCCAGCGTCGACAGCGGCAAATCGATCCTCTCGGCCTTAAAGCGCGCACTCTGGCGGTTGAGCGGGATATGCATGCCGAACTTGTCGAACAGGATCGTCGCCAGCAATTGTGGGCCGATGAAGCCGCGCGGCGTGGCATGGAACGGCGCAGGCGGCTGGCTGATCTTCTCGCAATCGCGGCAGGTGAACTTCTCGCGCACTGTCTCGATGACCTTGAAGCGACGCGGGATCTCCTCCAGCGTCTTGGTCACATCCTCGCCGACCTTCGCCAGCCGCGATCCGCCGCAGCAGGCGCAGCTCGTCGGAGCGTCAATGACGACGCGCTCGTGTTCGATGTCGTCCGGCCAAGGCTTGCGCACCGGCCGCTTGCGCGTGAAGGGGCGGACGTTCTGCGTCTTCGCCGCTGCGGCCTGCGCCGCAAGCTCATCCTCGCTCGCCGTGGCGACGAGGTCTTCGAGCTCCAGTTCCAACTGCTCGAGCAGCCGCGCCGTGCGCTCGGAGCGCTGCCCGTACAGTTCGCGTTTGAGCTTCTCGATCCGCAGCTCGAGATGCGCGACCAGCGCCTCGTTGTTCGACAGCTCCGCCTGCGCGCTGGCAGCCATCGCCTCAGCTCGCAGCCGCGCCTCACGCTCGGCCTGCAGCGCCGCCAGGGCACTGACAAGGTCCGATGGAAGATCGTCCGGCTTTGATATCACGAAGCCATTGAATCAGATCAAGCAGCAGATTCAAACCTGCAAAACGACTAACCGACCCGCGTCGGACGCTGGGTTTCTTGAGGGTTGCGCCAATCGATCCCGGACAACAGATAGCTCAATTGCGCCGGAGAGATCGTTACCGATTCACCGGCAACCGATGGCCAGATGAACCTTCCTCTCTCGAGTCTTTTGGTAAACAAGCATGCTCCCTGGCCATCGTGCCAGATCATCTTCACAAGATCGCTGCGGCGACCGCGGAAGACGAACAGATGACCGCTGAGCGGGTCTTTGCGCAACACCTCCTGCACTTGGAGTGCCAACGACGGAAAGCCTCTGCGCATATCCGTGTAGCCTGTCGCGAGCCACACTCGCGCGCCTGTCGGAACCGGGATCATCGGCGCACCAGGGCATCGAGAACTCGCCGCAGCGCGTCTCCATCAACGTCACCGTCGACCCGGATGCGGTGTCCGCTACCGAGATCAATCTCGATGATGCCCTGGCTCCTCCGTCGACGCGCCGGCGCCGTCGTCAATGGCGCTTCGGCCACATCCCGCGGCGGCACAGACGGCCCAATCTCGACCGGCACCAACGGCGCTACACTCGTTTCACCGTGCTTGCAAAGCTCTTTGCGCCACCTGAACAGCTGGCTCACATGAAGGCCGGCCATGCGAGCCACCTCGGAAACAGTGGCTCCGGGCTCGAACGATGCTGCAACTAGCCGTTCCTTCTCATCCTGTGACCACCGACGCCGCCGCTCGACCGATGTGATCACCTCTGCCCGCGAAATCGTCATAGCGCTTCTCCTAGGATTACCCCTAGGACCTGCAGCGCTCGCGTCCGTCAAACAAGGCGGCCCTCAATGGAGGGATACTTACCTTCTCGCGGATATATCTTCGTGCGTGATCCATGACGGATCGAGTAACTCGTCCTTGCCGCAAGCCAATCTCACAGGTTGCGTTAGGGAACCTACAAGGTTTGGCAGGCGGCTAACTCAACCAGTTTAGGTATCCTACGGCCCCGGTCGCGCAGTGCGGGGACATCCCAGACGAAGGAGATCGCAGATGGCCTACAAGAAACTCGCCAATCAAAGCGGGCTGACGCTTACGGTTTTGCTCATTACGCGTGTTGGCTCGGAGCCGAACCAGTAACGGATCGATTGTGGCGGCGGCACTACCGGCGGGCGGCAGGCAGACGGTTGAGTACGGTAATACGCAGACTCCTTCCTCAACGGGCTCGTGATTTCCTTGTCTCGATGGGCATTTTCGAGCGCCTCGCAGACCGTGACAACTCGCGGCAGGGGCCGGAATAATCTGCTGAACACACGACACGTTGACCTAGCGGAGCGGGCGGCCTGAACGCGGTGGGCTCGAATACATAAACGCAGTCCACGGCGCTGCTGATCTCGGTGGCGGCGGGAGCTGGCCGCTGCTGGACGACAAGGCCGACCCTATCCGCGCCGCCGCCTGCTCGATGGGGTGCCGCAGATGGACGGAAAGCTCAAGCTCATGCCTCCGTCGCAGCGGTGATCGCGGGCGCCGAGTTGTTGAATGGCCTCCGGCCGCGACGCATTCTGGTTCCTTCATCTGGCTAGTACACAAGGACCGAAGGTGCTCTGGGACAGTATCCTTCGGAGACGCTCAAGTGTCCACGAAACGATCTGACGTCATCATGGGAGACGGTATTGCATATGAGCACCAATCGTGCGGTACCCGAGCCGCCTAATGCGCTCCGGCTGGTCACACAGGCGTATATGAGCCTTCTCCTCATCGCCTTCGCCTTGATGCCCGCCCAGTTCATTGCCTACCTGTATTTCCAGCAGGATCCCACGCTAAAATTCGAAAATCACCCATTCCATGAATTCGCGATTGCCCTCGCCACCCTCGAAGGGCTGTTCGTCACCTATGTGACGTGGCGCTGCTACTGGTCTTCGGGCGAACCTCTGTTGCGTTGGTTGACGCTGGGTTTTCTCGGCTTCGTATTGATCTATTTACTGCACGGCGCCTTCACCAGGATGGCACACCGCAACATCTGGCTGTTTCTGCTCTATGGACCGGCGTCGCGTCTCGCGATGTCGATTCTTCTCTTCGTTGGGCTGCTCAGCTATAACCAGCCATCAGACGAGGTCGAGAAGCGTTCGGATGCGCGCACATGGCTGATGTGGACCGGCCTGTTCCTGACCGTGGATATAGCTGTCGCATTGATCGCCTACTCCCCCTATGCGGGACACCCGGCGGTACGCTTGTCCATGGAGGGCGGTGCACTGGTGTTCAGCGCGCTGAACGTTGCGGTCATGCTCATGCGAGGGATTCACTCGCCGCTCATGCTTGTTTTCGGCATCTCGGTCGCGTGGTTTGCGTTATCGTCGCTCGCATTCATTCTGGCGGCACCGTGGAATCATATGTGGTGGCTCGCCCACGCGATCTTTGCTGGCGGGTTCTTGCTGCTCAGCTATGGCGTTGTCCAGGCTTTCCGAACGACGCAATCCTTCTCGACCATCTATAGCCAGGAAGAAATGATGGCCCGCCTGGCCGATTCGATGGCCGACACTCAAAGGGCGCTACAGCAAGTGCAGGTGAGCAATCAAAGGTTAGAACGCCTTGTCGCCACCGACCCACTGACCGGTGCCGGAAATCGGCGACACTTCCTCGACCATATCGGCGCCGAGATCGCGCGGGCCAAACGAACCGGTGCTCCATTATCTCTGCTGTCGCTCGATCTCGACCATTTCAAGGATATCAATGACTCACGTGGTCACAGCGTCGGCGATGAGGTGCTCCGCGCATTTGTGCGAAAGTGTCTGGAGGCAATTCGCCCTTATGACTCTGTCGCACGCGTGGGCGGTGAAGAATTCATGGTCTTGCTGCCCGCGGCGACGCTCGACACGGCTTACGCGGTAGCCGAACGCCTTCGATCGACGATTGAAGGCACTGCATTCGACGTCGAAGCTCAGCCGTCGGTCGGCGTCACCATCAGCGTTGGGGTGTCGGAGTTCGGGCGCGATGGAGACACGCTTGACGGATTGCTGAACGTCGCCGATCAGCGGCTCTATCGCGCAAAACATGAAGGTCGCAATCGTGTGATTGCCGCGTAAGCTTCATTCATTCGCGCGCTTAGCCTCAGGCGCTCCGCGCCGTGGCGCTCATTTTCGTTGTCATTCTCCAGGTCAGATCCGAAGCTCCACTTACCAATTTCTCTTCGTCGCCCATCGCGAAAACGAGAAAGTTTTTCGGAATGAGTCCGGAGTAGCACAATGGCTTCGCGGTCAAAAAGTTCGCGCTGAAGCTGGTCGAGCAGGCGCGCCGCATTCTTCGTTGCTCAAAAAGCTCAGGAAAATCCAGTTGCCGGAGATCGCCTATACCGCGCTAACCCAGGCAAGCGACTATGCCGGCACCTTCTAGGTGGAGCGCGGTTTAACCGGGACGGTTCTCGGGAGTCGCGCAGCCGGTCGAGGAAGAGTCGAAGAAGATTCATGACGTCGGCAACAATCGCCCATTCAATTGCGTGATCCGGCGCCTGGACAGCGCGTTCTATCGATCCTCGGGCAGATGCTGGCGGGCAAGGTGGGTGATCCCGACCGCAGCGGTGTCGACAACCGTCTGTTCGTGAACGGGGTTGTGGGTTCCGCGGTCCGGCGCCTAACTGGCAGCACCTGCACCTGCCGGAGCGCTATGGCAAGTGGAACAGCGTGCCTGCGCGGTTTCCCGCTGGGCCAAAGCGGCGTGTGGGAGAAAGTGTTTGCCGAACTGATCCGGGATCGCGACAATAAATACCTGATGCTCGACACCACTCTGGTTCGCGTCCACCAGCAGGCCGCGAGCGGAGAAGGGGGCCAAAACTCAAGAACTCGGGCGCTCCGGAGGTGGTTTGACGACCAAGATCCACATGCTCTGCAACGGCCTCGGTCGTCCGCTTACATGCTCATGGCCGGTCAACGACACGGCAATCTCACTACGAAAGCCCTGCTCGAAGGCTTTGAGGCCGGGGCTGTGCTAGCCGACAGGGCCTATGACTACAACGACGTCTGCGCAAAACCATCGCAGACAGGAACTCCCAAGCAGAGATTTCCTCAGCCGCTCTCGCAAGGTCCCGATCCCCCACGACGAAACGATCTACAAGCTGAGAAACCGCATCGAGCGCTGCTCAACAAGCTCAAAACACTTCCGCCGCTTCGCTACGCGATTCGACCGACGGGCCGAACTTCCTCGCGTTTGTCCACCTCGCCGCAATCTGCTTTGGCTTCAATGAGTGTGTAGTCGTCCTAGCTATACGCCCAACCAACGCGCCCCTGAGGCGGCGCTGTATCGTAGCAACCGAATTCGGCACGGCGTTCAGTTCTGAGCGGGACAGCAGCGGGGTCTTTGCATTCTGAGAAGCCCAAGTTTTTTGACGGACGCGGGCCGACGAGGTCGGGAGGGCGGAATCGTCCCCTTCGTGCGGCGATGCGTGGATAGCTTACCTCACCGCAGAGGGTGGCTGTGTTTTGAGACGATCCAGCATCTTCGATCCCTCGCGGAACGACTTCGACCAGGAGTTCTTGGCAAAGTCCAAGTGGCACTTCATAGCCTGAAAGTGGATTGTCCTTTTCGCCGTCAGTGACTTCTCCGAAAATCAATAAGAGCGCGAAGGCCCAGCCAGCCCAATTCCATTGGCTTTGCATACGTCCACGCCGTACCGAATGAGGTGGGTATGACAAGTTGGAGATTGTGGTACCTTCTGAAGGTTGATGATCGGAACTGAGCAGCGAACCACTTAGCACGTCGGCAAATGAACGCGGAGAACAATTTCGCGGCGCGGCTCATTGACGCCGGTCGCCTCGCAGCAATAGCACGTACATGCGGTCTGAAAGCTGACGTCTCATATTACGTCAATGAGGCGCTCAAAGAGCTTTGGCGAAGCAGGTCGCCCGACGAGGCAAAGAGGATCGCTCAGCGCTGGGTCTTGTGGGACTCAGAAGGGAGGCCGTGGCCGCGCCTGCCATCGCTGGAAAACGTGGTTCCGTTCTATCGCGCCGGCACGGCACAGGTATCGGTTGTGAATCGGCCGGTGACGCCACTGCATGCAATCCGGAACTGGTTCGAAGGCCAGAATGAGGAGGTACGATGCGAGATCGCTGGCATGGCAGCGCTTCTGGTCTTGGAAGGTGGTGGTCTTCTCGAATGCAGCAGCAAAGGGTGGTGTGACCATCTTCGGAGGTGGCTGAGCGAGGCGGGATTGCCAGCCCATACGATCATCGGCCGCGCTTTGAGGTTCCGGACCTGTTTTGAGTATTTCGCGGAGAGCAGGTTCACCGAGTCGGGCTGGAGACGGTCCGAAGCGGCCGCTCTCAAAATTCTCGAAGATACCAAGCGCGACCCGAACTCGGAAGCTGTGCGGTTTGTACCAATTGCCCGAAAACTGCTTGATACCTTGCCCGCTCGAAAAATCCGTTGGATGGAAGTACGGAAGTCCTGGAGAGAACTGGCGAACGCCAGCCTCACAGCCCGGGCTCTCAGGGTATGGAGCGCCTCACAGATGAGATAGGAGGTAGCACGGACCCTGGTTCAGAAGTGTGGCGCCATCCCGAAAGACTTTAGCGATGCGCCAAGGACCGGTACGTGCTTGCGCTCGAACTCAACCCGGCCGCTGGCCAAGCACCTTGTAAGGTCGCCTTGGGCATCTTCGTACTGACGTATGGTCGACTTCGGCAAAAGCGACAACTGGCACCGTCTCAATTTCCGTCTTGTCCGGTTGCTTTCTGTCTTGTCTGGTTGAAGACGGAGATGGTTGTAAGCCCGACATGACGACGCTCCCATTCCGTCTTCAAGCAAAGCCCGCAATCAGCTTTTGCGCGCCGCGCAGCCGCTGCTGGTATGGCTTGATCCAATTCGATGATCGCGGCGCCGTTGCTGCTTATGGTCAGGCGCTCGACGGCGACTGCATGTGGCTGTGCACCCCGCAGGGCTTCTGGCGCTTGTTGATTATGCAGTCCGGGAGCTGTGCTTCGCGATCATATTGTTTTGCACGGCGCCATCGGCGCGCCGATTGCATAGACATTCCAACCGCTACATGCTGGAGAACTTTATGTCCTCTGCTTCTCTCGTTTCTCGCCTTAATCCACCGAAGCAGGCGGCTCCTCGCAAGGCCTATTTGGTCGGAACAGGCATCGCCGCCCTGGCCGCAGCGGCTTACCTCGTCAAGGAGGGCGGGCTATCCGGCCCGAATGTCGTCCTGTTCGAGCAAATGGAGCAGTTCGGCGAAAGCCTCGACGCACATGGCGATCCGAAGGACGGATATGTCATGCGCGGCGGGCGCATGTTCGAGGAAAAGTTCAACTGTACCTGCGACTTGTTATCCTTCATTCCCTCGATTGCCGACGAGACCAAATCGGCGAAGGACGAATTGATGGAGTTCCATCAGGAGTTCTTTTGGAACGACAAGGCGCGCTTGGTTTCGGGAGGGCAGATCGTCGACGTCTCCGATCTGGGGTTCAGTGAGAAAGATCGGCTCGACCTGATCGCGCTTTGCGCGGCTCCAGAATCGGTGCTCGACGTCAGGACGATCCAGGACTGGTTCGAACCCCACTTTTTCCGCAGCAATTTCTGGTTCATCTGGTCCACAACCTTTGCTTTTGGGCCATGGCACAGCGCCGTCGAGTTCAAGCGATACTGTCTGCGCTTCCTGCATCTGTTCTCGACGGTCGACACTTTAGCGGGGATCTACCGCACCCAGTTCAACCAGTTCGACGCCATGGTCCGTCCGATCGTCGCATGGTTGACGGCGCGGGGCGTGCGGCTGGAGATGGGGACGGAAGTGACCGATGTTGATATTGTCACCGAAGGCGGGAAGAAGACCGCGACGCGTTTGCGCTATCGGCATGGCGGCGAAGATCGCACCATCGATCTGGCCGAACGGGATCTTGTGTTCGTGACCAACGGGTCAATGACATCCGATACGAGTTACGGTTCGATGGACACGGTTCCCGTGCTGAATACGGAGCGAACCGGAGGGGCGTGGAAACTTTGGGAGCGCCTGGCTGCCAAGAGTCCGGATTTCGGCCGCCCCGCCGCCTTCGCTTCCAAGATCGATCAGTCCAAATGGGAATCGTTCACAGTCACCGCGGACGACTCGAGCTTCTTCGACCGGCTAGAAGCCTTCTCCGGCAGTAAGGCCGGCAAAGGCGGATTGGTAACAATTAAAGACTCCAATTGGCTCCTGACCATTGTCCTTAATCGGCAACCGCACTTTTACGAACAGCCGAAGAATGTGTGGGTGTGGTGGGGCTATGGGCTCTACCCGGACAAGCCGGGTAACTTCGTGCATAAGCCCATGTCGGAGTGCACGGGGCGTGAAATTCTCATCGAATTGCTTTCGCACCTGCGATTCACAGAGAGTATTCCGTTCATTCTCGACACGTCGCGCGTCATTACGGCGATGATGCCTTACATTACCGCCCAGTTCATGCCGCGCGTCATGACCGACCGAGGGTGATCCCGAAGGGATCGCGCAACCTCGCCTTCATCGGCCAGTTCTGCGAGATTCCCGCCGACGTTGTCTTTACCGTTAAATATTCCGTGCGCGCGGCGCAGACTGCCGTTTTCGGCTTGCTCGATGTCCAACGTTCGGTCTCACCCCTTTACAAGGGCCAGCATGACCCTCGCGTTCTCTTCGACGCCTGGAAGACGCTGCACCGCCATTGATCAACGGAACGAGTCGACGACTATGGGACGTGTGAACGACAAGGTCATTCTGGCGACCGGCGGGGCTCGCGGAATGGGGGCAGCTAATGCGCGCCTGCTGGTGGCTGAGGGGGCCAGGGTCGTGATCACTGATATTCTTCATACAGAAGGAGAGGCTCTCGCGGCTCAACTTGGCAATTCGACCATCTATATGCCTCAGGACGTTACCCAGCCGAAGCAGTGGGCCGAGGCGGTCGCAAGCGCCGAAGGGCGCTTCGGCGCGCTCCACGGGCTGGTCAACAACGCCGCGATCGCCAACATAGCCCCTATTGAGCAGTTCTCGCTCGATCAGTGGAACAAGACCCTTGCCGTCAATCTAACCGGCGTATTCCTCGGAATGCAGGCAGCCCTACCGGCCATCCGGCGCGCGGGCGGAGGTTCGATCGTCAACGTCTCGTCCGTCGAGGGGCTGCGGGGCAGTGCCGGACTCCACGCCTATGTCGCTTCGAAGTTCGGCGTGCGGGGCATAACCAAGTCCGCTGCACTGGAAGCCGCGGCCTCGGGAGTCCGCATCAACTCGATCCATCCCGGCTTCATTGCCACCCCGATTGTTTGCCGTCAGGGCGTGTGAGACAAATTGAAGGATTTTGCGGAGGGAGGATTTCTGGTTCATCGTAGCCACCAGGAGCGAAGATGAAGCAGAAATCCGGACCGGGCAAAGCGCCGGCAGAACAGGTACTAAGGGACATTCGGCGCCAGACCCGCCGGCAGTATTCGGCGGAAGAGAAGATCCGCATCGTGCTGGAAGGACTGCGGGGCGAGGAGAACATCTCCGAGCTCTGCCGGCGTGAGGGCATTGCCGCCTCAATGTATTACGGCTGGTCGAAGGAGTTCCTCGAAGCCGGTAAGCGCCGCCTGGCGGGCGATACGGCGCGTGCGGCGACCTCCGGCGAGGTGACGGATCTCCGTCGTGAGACGGCCGCATTGAAGGAAGTCGTGGCCGACCTCACCCTTGAGAACCGCCTACTCAAAAAAAGCATGAACGGGGATGGGGAGGACGAGGCATGAGATATCCTGCGTCCGAGAAGGCCGAGATCATCCAGTTGGTCGAGCAGTCGCACCTGCCGGCCAAGCGCACGCTGGACAAGCTCGGGATCCCACGCGCCACGTTTTATAGATGGTATGATCGCTATCGTGATGGCGGCGTCGAGGCGCTGGCTGACCACCGGTCTCGACCTGACCGGATATGGAATCGCATCCCCGACGATGTGCGGGGCCAGATCATCGACCTGGCGCTGGAGCTGCCCGAGCTGTCGCCGCGCGAGCTGGCCGTGCGGTTCACCGACGAACGGAAGTATTTTGTCTCCGAGGCATCGGTCTATCGGCTGCTGAAGGCGCATGACCTCATCACCAGCCCCGCCTATGTGGTGATCAAGGCGGCGAACGAGTTCAAGGACAAGACCACCGCCATCAACCAGCTCTGGCAGACCGACTTTACCTACCTCAAGATCACCGGCTGGGGCTGGTACTACCTGTCGACCGTGCTCGATGACTTCTCGCGTTACATCGTCGCCTGGAGGCTTGGTCCCACGATGTGTGCCTCCGACGTCACGGCCACACTCGACCAGGCACTCGCGGCCTCCGGCCTTGACCACATCACCGTCGCGCACCGGCCGAGGCTTCTCAGCGACAATGGTTCGAGTTACGTCGCGGACGATCTGGCCAGGTGGCTCGAACACAAGGGCATGCAGCACGTGCGCGGCGCTCCGTATCATCCCCAAACCCAGGGAAAGATCGAGCGCTGGCATCAGACCCTGAAGAACCGCATTCTGCTCGAGAACTATTATCTACCTCACCACCTCGAACGGCAGATCGGCGCCTTCGTCGAGCATTACAACCACGTCCGCTATCATGAGAGCATCAAAAACCTGACCCCGGCTGACGTCTACTTCGGCAGAGCCGAGACCATCCTAACCGAACGACAGCGCATCAAGCGTGAGACCATCGCAAACCGCCGCTTGCAGCACCAACTGCAGGCCGCTTAAACTCCAACAACAGATGAGCCAGAGCCTCCCTTCTCGAAAAGCCTGATTAGTCTCAAATTATCTGACGACGGACAATTGCCACCCCGATGACCGAGAGCTTCGAGTCCTCCCTTTTCCCCGTTCCACTCGGGCGGGCAGCCGAGCCGCAGGAAGTATCGCAGGTCGTCTTGTTCCTCCTCAGCGACGAGTCCAGCTACCTTACCGGTTCGGAGGTCGTCATCGATGGAGGTCTGACGGTCGGCGTCCCGCGCAAATGCCTGGCGCCCGAGAACCTCTTTTGATTAGCCTGACTGAATGTCCAATCTAGTCGGATAGAATGTTGCGATGTACTACGGTCATAGGCACTCGAAATGATCCTCCATCTCGCGGCCACCCCGGACCACGAAGCCCCTTCCCAGGTCTTGGTTACCGTCGAGAGCCCCACCGGGTATCTTCAGCCGTTCGAGGATGGTGATCCGGTCGCCACGCATATGGCCATCGCGGATCAGGAAGGCCGCACCGGAAAGCGCCGCCAGGCCCGCACCGACGAACCACGCAGTCTTGTTGTCCACACCTTCGGGTTTGCGAGGGCGGGCAAAAGCTTCGTAATCTGGGTTGTTCCGGTCGATCCCTTCGCTGGAAACCGAAGGTGCCAGCGTGCTCGACGAATTCTACTGGTTGAACAAGGATGATCCGAACTACTCGCTGCAACGGGCGACGGTGAACCAGGGACAGGACGCGCACACCGACGGCCTCTTCACTCTGAGCGAAAAGGCGGAGAAGGAATTGATCGCCGTCTTTCTTACCTCCCGTGAGGAGATGGAGAACAGTCGTATCGACGAAGTGTTCGGGAAAGAGTTTTTCTGCAGCAATTTTTGACTCTATTGGCGGACGATGTTTGCCTTTGCGGAGTGGCATTCAGAGCTGGCGCCGGTTGTTTGGACAGCGCCCCGCGGGATTTAAGTGGATTCCTGCCGGGTTATGCTGAACGCGGGGCCTTACGATTTTGTCGTTGCGTCGGGAGGGCGTAGCCCGACCAGAGCGACGACAAAATCGTCGGCGACGGTCATGCGGCCATCACCATAGCTTGCGTGCCGAAGTAAGCCTCGTCGGGCGTGCGCCCGTCAAGGCTCGAGTGAGGGCGTCCCTGATTGTAGAAGGCCAGATACTTGGCAATTGACGCTCGCGCCTCGGACACGCTGTCGTAGGCGCGGAGATAAACTTCTTCGTATTTGACCGTGCGCCAGAGCCGCTCGACAAACACGTTGTCGCGCCAGGCGCCCTTGCCGTCCATGCTGATGGCGATCTTCGCGTCCAGCAGCACATCGGTGAACTCGAGGCTGGTGAACTGGCTGCCCTGGTCCGTGTTGAAAATCTCGGGCCTGCCGTGCTTCGCCAACGCCTCCTGGACCGCTTCGACGCAGAAGGCCGCCTCCATTGTGATCGAGACGCGATGGGCCAGGACCCGTCGGCTGAACACATCGACGACCGCCGCGAGATAGACGAAGCCACGCCGCATCGGAATGTAGGTGATGTCCATTGCCCACGCCTGGTCGGGCCGCTCGATCTTCAATCCGCGCAACAGGTACGGGTAGATCTTGTGACCCGGTGCCGGCTTACTCGTGTTCGGGCGACGATAGACCGCCTCGATCCCCATGCGCTTCATCAGCGTCGCGATGTGGCGGCGACCGGCGTATACGCCCTCCCGCCGCAGCAACGATCGCTGCATACGCGCTCCCGCGAAGGGATAATCGAGATGCAGCTCATCGAGCCGACGCATCAAGGCAAGGTCCTCGGCCGAAACTGGCCGAGGTTCATAGTAGACCGTGCTGCGAGCCAGCTTCAGGACCTTCGCCTGGCGCACGATAGAAAGATCATGACCGCGGTCGATCATCGCTTTGCGCTCAGCAGGCCCGCCTTGGTGAGCGCGCCGGACAAAAAATCGTTTTCCAACGCCAGCTCGCCGATCTTGGCATGTAACGCCTTCAAATCGACCGGCGTCTCGGCCGACGCCTTGTCATGCCCAAACACGCCGGCGGCGCCTTCCAGGAGCTGGTTTTTCCAGATCGTGATCTGGTTCGGATGAACATCAAACAGTTGCGCCAGCTCCGCCAGCGTCTTGTCGCCTTTGACCGCAGCCAAAGCAACCTTCGCCTTGAATGCCGGAGAATGCATCCGGCGGCTCTTCTTCGTCATCTTCGCTCCTGATTCGCGGCAAGAATCCTCGCCGCTGTCAGGCAGAAAATCCACTCAAGCTACTGTCCGAATTTGCGGAGCCAGCTCTTTCCGCCCTGGAGATGAAGCTTTATCTGGATCGGTTCATCCATCATATCGGGGGCCTGCCGGATTTCAGCGCGCTGAAGTTTACCAGGTACAATCAGTATGAATCGCTGGTTCTACCGTTGTGCAAATGGCTGTTGGAGCAGGGCGTCAACTTCCGCTACGACGTCGAAGTCACCGATGTCGATTTCGACATAAAGGCCGGATGCAAGCAGGCCACGGCTATCCACTGGCTGGAGGACGGCGTCGCCGGCGGCATCGGCCTTGGCGCCGACGATCTTGTATTCATGACGATCGGGTCGCTCACCGAAAACTCAGACAAGGCAGACCATCACACGCCCTCCAGGCTCGACGAAGGCCCGGCGCCTGCTTGGGATCTGTGGTGTCAATCGGCGTTCATTGCAAACGATGGCGTAATTGCGGTCGGCGCCCGCGGCTCAAAAAGGTCCGCTATCTTCAAGCCTTCCCGCAATCTCACGAATCGGAGGGGGCCATGAAGCAATATGTTGGACTGGATGTCTCGCAAAAAGAAACTTCAGTATGTGTGGTCGACGAAGTGGGTCAGATCTTGTTCGAAGGAAAGGCAAAGTCCGACCCAGGGGCACTCGCGGCATTGCTTCGCAAGCGGGCGCCACAAGCGGAGCGCATCGGATTTGAGACTGGGGCGATGGCGAGCTGGCTATGGCACGAACTTCGTAGGATCGATTTCCCGGTGGTTTGCATCGACGCGCGGCATGCCCACGCGGCTTTGTCCGTACGCATGAACAAAAGCGATCAGAATGATGCTCGAGGTCTGGCCGAACTGGTTCGGGTTGGCTGGTATCGAGAAGTCAAAGTCAAGAGCGAGGAAAGTCAGAAGATCCGCGCGATACTCGTCGCGAGATCCCGGCTCGTCGCCATCCGTCGTGATATCGAGAACCAGGTCCGCAGTCTGATCAAAGAATACGGCTTGCTGTTCCCACGCGCGATCGGACTGCAGTTCCGCAATCAGGTCCGTGAGCTATTGGGCGAAGATCATCAGCTCTTCGGTGTGATCGCGCCGCTTCTGTCGATCCATGAGCAGATCTGTAAGCAACAAAGCAAGTTCGACAACGAGGTCCGCGAGTTGGCGAAGTCGGATGAGACGACGCTTCGTCTGATGACGGTTCCTGGTGTCGGCGTGGCGACGGCTTTGACGTTCCGCCATACGATCGATGACCCGTCCCGCTTCCGATCGGCATCGACTGTTGGCGCCTATCTGGGTCTTACACCTCGGCGCAACCAGTCTGGCGAAACGGACATCAATGGCAAGATATCTCGATGGGGCGACCGGCTCCTCCGAACCTGTTCGAGGCCGCTACCGTACTTCTTTATCGGACAAAGAAGTGGTCTTCCCTCAAGGCCTGGGGCATGAAGCTCGCCAAGCGGATCGGCATGAGGAAGGCAAAGGTCGCCATCGCCCGAAAGATCGCAGTCATCCTTCACTGCATCTGGGGCGATGGCACATCCTTCGACTGGGGGCAGCCGCAGCCGGTCTGATATTTGCTCGAAAGTTCCTGGTCCGGTCTGCCGGACTGGCGACGTCCCGCTGGGACGGTGTTGAGGCGACCTCGTTCATTCGGCTGGTGGCGGCTCGATCGTACTCCGCTGCAAACGTTGAGGCGTCCGACCCGGACATCATCATGAGGCGCTACGCGACCTCGGAAAGGACCATGACCCCAGCGAAGACATCAACCAGTCAGGGCGATCCAATGCCTGGCCGGCAAAGTACGTATCAGCCGCGCTCGCGCCGTCTCCGCAACCCTGACCTCCGACGGCGCGAGCACTACCACCGTGCGATGGGCGAATTCAGAAATGTAAAGCTTGACAACAATCCGCAATTAAAGGGCCGAATGACAGGCAGAGCTTCTGTGTGGGCGGCTCGCTGCCACTCAAAGTCTGCTTGGCCTCACCCGCAGCTTTCTTGGCGGCGGTGGTAAGCCCAGAGATCAAGTCATCTGCAGGAACCTCTTCGAGCAGGCGTATGCGCCGGTCCGTGTCGTTGAGGTTGGTGAGATTCCAATCCGAGGTTGGTACGACCGCCATTGTTAGGCTGCCACGCCGGAAAAAGGCACTCGATGTCCGAACACTACCATTCGAGGCGCCCGCGAGATTGTTGAGGCGGCTCATGGCCAGTTTCAGATACTCTGGCTGTCCTCTCGCGAAGTCGGCCTTCGTCAGTTCATCGGCCGCTTCCGGACGCGCCCATCCTTCCATGATGCGCCTGCGCGTCTGCCCGTCCCATGAGACCCGTCCCATCGGACACCAGGCAAAGCTTCTGCCTGTGGCGCCGCTGGTTGCTTGCTGCAGGTCCTCTTTGCTGGTCCCGATCGAGATATACGCCAAGGAACAGAGCAGCTCGCAATCTTCGAAAAGAGTGGTGTAACCATTCGACGAAAACAGATAGTCGCCGGTCCAGGATTGGAAGACGTCGTGCAGATGATCGCTGAGGGCGTCTTGCGCTTTTCAAGCCCCGGCAAGAATTTCCAGGCGTTGTTTTCGCCACCCGCACATGACGTGAGAAATAAGTGACTCACCACGGTTGTAGTGTTGTCGCGCTCGGTCACGATGGTGACGCTGAGGAATTTGAGAAGATCAGTATATCGCCGGGCAGCAAGCAATGCGAGGCCATACGCGTAAAGGAGGAGAACGGCCGGGTAGGTGCGCAGATTGATCAAGGCGACCAACCCGCCGATACTTTCCCTGACGCCGAATTCGATCCGCAAGTCGAGCACCAAGCGCAACTCTGATCCGGTGCCCCAACGCCCGAGAACACCCACAATGCGCGCGACCGACTCCGTTGCACTCTCTGCTCGCGCCACCCTCTGCATGATCAGGTCATTGGAGAAGGCGCCGATCAGTGCGAAATCCGGGCCGTTTAGCGTCCTTTCCAGCTTTCGTGCTTCTTCACCAATAAGATCACCCAGCTGAATGCGGAATTCAGGCCTTGCCAAAAAGCGCTTGTCGCTGGCCACCATCAATTCAACGCTCTGTGGGTTTTGCCTTTTTATGTCAGCCTGGCTGCTCACCAAGCGTTCCAAGCTTTCGTGTCCGCGCTATCAATGCGAATGGTCCTGCCGGCCCGCTGGCTAATCAGGTCCGTGGCGATCTTGGAAGGTTCACCTCGCGCCACCCAGTACACTGGATATCCCCGCGTCGGGGCCCGCGTGAGTGCCGCTCTCAACGCGGGGTCCCAATCAGGGGACCAGCCGCTCACGATCAGCCCGTGCTCATCGATGATGCGGTCGAGAACCTTGTTCAGATGCGTCACGTCACCGCCCGACAGCGTGACGACACGCACACCGCCGAAAGCCATATGCTTGAACAGTCCAGCGATATCCTCCTGATCGCGGCTCAGGCGATCCATCGCCACTGCGAGCACGACGACGAATTTGCCGCGCGTCGCATCGCTGATCAGTTCCTGATGCCGACGCGGCGGCTCGCGAGATGGATCTAGCGCGCGATCGAGTGCTTGCTGCTTTCCGACGACCGTTCCTTCCTTTAATGTCGTCCTGGAATGACGCCGCCCAGCGCAAAGATAGCACGTCGTTTGGCGACCAGATAACAACCTCGCGGAGGCGATCGCGGAACAGATTGCCGAGCAGCGCCAGGCCGTCACGAAACAGGGAATACCGATAGTCGCCCGCTTCGCAGCTCACTGTGAGGCCCTCACGGACGGACAGCCGAACCCGATCGGTTAAAGGTCGGTAGTTGAAGTGTTGGCGGTAGTGCCCGCTCACCGCCACGAATGATTCCGGTGAGCGCACTCAGGAATTCGGCGCCAGCCTCACCGCTACTATCCTGGCAAACAGCGTTGCGGAGGAATTGTCCGTCCCCGCGATAGCGCTGCTCAAGGCCACCTACCGGATGATGCGCGGGAGGATCTGACACAGCGCTACGCCGCACCGTATCAGACATTGTCAGAAGTCCGCCAAAGGAACGATTCTAAGCCGGACAACAGCTGCCCGTCAGCTCGCCATCAGCTTGGCTGGGTATCCTCGCAGCAGGGCCTAAGCAGCCCGAATCGATACGTGGAGACTAGCGCAGCACAGAAAGGTGAATCGTCATGTACGATCGAATCAGTAGCTCATCGACACGCACTAGCCAAGCTGACGAACTGAGTCAGTCGGTGGATAGCGGCAGCTTTACGGAAACACTAGCACATCTCTCGCCTCAGTGGAACTCACAACCGGGGGAGTTGCCCGACAAGATGGGGGCCTGCTGCAGCAAGCCACATACCTCGGATGAAAACGACGTTCGTACTTCCAGTGCCTCCGACCCCAGTACATCCGCTCCAGAGAGTCCGGCCACCTCCTTGTTTGATTACAGAACGGCCGATCTGCGTGATGCGAATGTGGACGGCATCTGCGTTGGGCTGACTGCGGAGTGGTTCCGCAATCTTAACAACAGCCCACCAACCCGAATGCGTGCGCTCACACCTGGGTCGCAAACGCACGCCTCAGCGGCTGAACGGCAGCAGCAATATCAAAATCTCAAGGATCAGTTGCGAAGCAGGGGAGCAGACTCTTCTCACGCCGACCTTCGGGCACAGAATGCCATTTTGGAGGAAGCTGGCTTGGAACCGGCTGGAGAAGAGAAGAGATTCGCATTCGGCAAGTCTTCGAACGTCGAGCGCATGGTGAACGAAATCAACAAAGACCGATCGAACCATTTGCTCAGCTTGTATTTCGCCGAAGGCGGCGCACACACAGTGGCGACGTCGGCCTCCAATGGAACGACCACGCTTTTCGACCCTAACTACGGAGAATTTACTGTTCGATCAGATCCGAACCAGATGGCTTTATTGTTACAAAGCCTCGCCGATCGTTACAGGAATCCCAACGGGCAACATTTGTCGACAATCACGACGCAAAGGATGCAGTGAGTTGGGCCTGCAGGCCGGTGGTGATTGACGCCTTCTGTGAAGGCGCGGATGCGTCGGCCAGCGCTTGCGTTCGGTCGCGGCGTCGGGAGCCAGCTCTGCGGCGGATGGAGGAATTTCCTTCCAAGAGCTTGGCAGCGATGAATGAGGCCGCAATGTCAATGATCGTCGCGTATACGAGCGCCACGACGAGAACAGTCACCCAGATGGATTGTGAACCTTGAGCAACGTGTCGCTCCGGCGAACTCTGACTTGACGATGTCGCAGCAGAAGGCCAATGCATTGATTTCATCGGGGCGCTGGAGCGTTAAGGCGTGAACGAAAGGCAGATTTATCTGTGCTCTTCCATAGCAAGCCTCAGACCTTGGGATGCGCTGCGCTTTTCCGCCTGAGATAAACGCGACCCGTACGCGCGCCGAGACCAAGAGATCGTCCCCGCGCCTGCACTCCTGCGGCAAGCCAACCGACGTGCCTCTCACCTCTTGCGGGACCGTGACAATGTCAAGAAGGCCGTCCAAGAACGGCGGTTTTAGAAAATCGATTGTCGTCGAACGGACAACGAAGGCGAAGCCCGGGGCATCGTTCCGCGTTTCCTCGAGCCGCGCTTGCTGATTGGTGCCGAGCGGGCGCAAGTAATTCGTTCTGCCGCGCTCCATGAAACGGAGAAAACTCGTGTGATAAACAATCTGGCAGGGCGTCGATATCTTCAAAGTAGACTCGCACCTGCATGTAGCGCCGTCCGTCTCGAATTTCGCCGTCAAGAGAGACTGTCACAGCGCGGTTCCCCTTATTGCGCGTATAGGGACCAATTGTCTTGCACCGAGGGGGGCTGGGCAAGCGCTAGAATCCTTTGCTTGGCTCCTGCTAACGCCGGCGGCATCGACGCGGTTCGTGGCTCCGGATGCCTCGAGCATCCGCCACTACGGGCAGCAGATCGCCGGCTATAGAAAGCAGAGCAACGCCAATCCACCGGTCAGGTCGTCGAACTCGCTTAGCAAGCAAGGCTGCTGATGGTGAGGCGCTTCGAAGCGACGACAGAGCTTAGTCGCGGCTGAGACTTAATCTCGAAGCCAGCCTTAGCGCGGCCAAGCGCTCAAGCACCGCCGGATGAAGGGCTGCCTAGCTCTGCACTTGACGTAACCCTTCGGTCCACTTGACTTGCCCCCCGCAAGTGACCCGGGTTCGCGCTCGTCGTGCTACGGACCAAGCGGATCCGGATTCAGCTTCAGGAATCTATCGTCTACCTTGATGCCGAAGCCGTCGGGCGTCTTGCCGTCGGGAAGGTCTCGGCCGCATGCGCCATCCAACCCAGCGAGGGAGAGGCGGGCTTCGTTTTCCGGATAGCGACCGCCGACATCGGAGTGGCTTCCGGCGAACCACACCTGCTGCAGCCAATTCGGATGCTTACAATATCGCGCAAGGGCTGCCCCGCACATTCAGCGCGAGAGCAGGCCTTTGTCGGGCACTTGCCGCGCCGGTTGTCGGCATTGAGACTCAATGCCGGAAACCTGACACTCCGCGCCGCTACGAAATGCCTGTTGAGCCTGCGAATTCACTTCGGCACGCGATTTGCTCTGTTCACGGCATCATCACCAATCGCAGTGCGATGGTCTTTGGGGCGGACACGGCGCGCGTCGCTGTTCGCGTCTGGTCCGTTCCGACGGTTTGCTGTGGCAATGACTTGGCGTTCGATTGTGGACCGAGAAAACGCAGGGAAGGGGAGTGTTGGATGCGATTTAGAGTTCTTCTTTTGGGAGCCACAACAATTGCGCTCGTCGCGAGAAGCGGCAGACCTTGAGCCAGGAGTCAAACTGCCACCGGCGGTGTGGGACTGGTCCGGAGGCTATATTGGCGGACACGTCGGTGGCGGGTACGGTCGAACCTCCTTCACCAATCCCTACGGTCAGTCGATCTATGGCGATGCGGACAGGTTCGATGTCACCCGGCGGGACAACCCGCGCCTGTCGTTCGGCGGGGGGGGGGGGGGGGGGGGGCATTTCTGCCTGGGCGCTGCGCTGGCGCGCCTGGAATTGCGATGCGCCTTCCCCGCGTTGTTCGTGCGGCTGGGGGATCTGCCGCTGACCGTCGCCGCGGAGGAGGTCGTCGACGTGCCGTCTTACGTTCATTCGCTGCCCGCAGCGCCTGCCGGTCACCTTCTGCCCTTCCATCGCTTAGAGAGTGAAGTGCCACCATGTCCGAACACCCCTTGCCGACGCTACCGATGTGGCGCGTCGATCACATCGAGCCCTCGCCCGAGATGTTGGCGCTACGCGCCAACGGTCCGATCCACCGCGTGCGCTTCCCGTCCGGGCACGAAGGCTGGTGGGTGACGGGCTACGACGAGGCCAAGGCGGTGCTGTCCGACGCGGCGTTCCGGCCTGCGGGAATGCCGCCGGCGGCATTCACCCCGGATTCGGTGATTCTCGGTTCGCCGGGGTGGCTGGTCTCGCACGAGGGGGCCGAGCATGCCCGGTTACGCACGATCGTGGCGCCGGCGTTCAGCGACCACAGGGTGAAGCTGCTCGCGCAGCAGGTAGAGGCGATCGCCGCGCAGTTGTTCGAGACGCTGGCGGCCCAGCCCCAGCCCGCTGACCTGCGGCGCCACCTCTCCTTTCCGCTTCCGGCCATGGTCATCAGCGCGCTGATGGGTGTGCTCTACGAGGATCACGCCTTTTTCGCCGAGCTGTCCGACGAGGTGATGACGCACCAGCATGAAAGCGGCCCGCGCACCGCGTCGCGCCTGGCCTGGGAAGAGCTGCGCGCCTACATTCGCGGCAAGATGCGGGACAAGCGCCAGGATCCGGGCGACAACCTGCTGACGGATCTGCTCGCGGCGGTCGACCTGGGCAAGGCGACCGAGGAAGAGGCGATGGGCCTGGCGGCGGGCATGCTGGTGGCCGGGCACGAGAGCACCGTCGCGCAGATCGAATTCGGCCTGCTGGCCATGTTCCGCCATCCGCAACAGCGCGAACGCCTGGTCGGCGATCCATCCCTGGTGGACAAGGCGGTGGAGGAAATCCTGCGCATGTACCCGCCGGGCGCGGGCTGGGACGGCATCATGCGCTATCCGAGGACCGACGTGACCATCGCGGGCGTTCATATTCCCGCGGAGAGCAAGGTGTTGGTCGGCCTGCCGGCGACGTCGTTCGATCCGCGCCATTTCGACGAACCGGAAATCTTCGACGTCGGACGCGACGGAAAGCCGCACCTGGCGTTCTCCTTCGGGCCGCACTACTGCATTGGCGTGGCGCTGGCCAGGCTGGAACTCAAGGTGGTGTTCGGTTCGATCTTCCAGCGCTTTCCCGCGCTGCGCCTGGCCGTGGCGCCGGAAGAACTGAAGTTGCGCAAGGAGATCATCACTGGCGGGTTCGAGGAGTTCCCGGTGCTCTGGTGATGCGCGGACGCCGCCGGGGATCGCGATCTTCTCCGCAATTTGCCGGCGCGCCTCGCGCGCCGGTCAGATCAGCCAGCCAACAGGTAACCAAGATGGACATGCAAGAAACCACGGCAGCATGCCGGGACGCCTTCGCCGAACTAGCGTCGGCGGCGCGCATCCACGACCCGTATCCGTTCATGCGGTGGTTGCGCGAGCACGATCCGGTGCATCGCACGGCGTCGGGGCTCTTTCTGTTGAGCCGCCACGCCGACATCTACTGGGCGTTCAAGGCCACGGGCGATGCGTTTCGGGCGCCGGCGCCGGGCGAACTGGCGCGCTATTTCCCGCGTGTGGCGACCAGCCTGTCGCTCAATCTGCTGGCGTCCACGCTAGCGATGAAGGATCCACCGACGCATACGCGTCTGCGCCGGCTGATCTCGCGCGATTTCACCATGCGCCAGATCGACAACCTGCGGCCGAGCATCGCGCGCATCGTCGCTGCGCGCCTGGACGGCATGGCGCCCGCGCTGGAGCGCGGGGAGGCGGTGGACCTGCATCGGGAATTCGCGCTGGCCTTGCCGGTGTTGGTCTCCGCCGAACTGTTCGGCATGCCCCCGGACGACATGTTCGGGCTCGCCGCCGGCATCGGCGCCATTCTGGAAGGCCTGCGCCCGCACGCCAGCAATCCCCAGCTCGCCGCGGCGGACGCGGCCAGCGCCAGGGTGCTGGCCTACTTCGGCGACCTCATACCGCGCAAGCGCGCCGATCCCCGCCACGACATCGTGTCGATGCTGGTCGGCGCACACGACGACGATGCCGACACGCTGTCGGATGCGGAGTTGATCAGCATGCTGTGGGGCATGCTGCTGGGCGGCTTCGCCACCACTGCTGCGGCCATCGACCATGCGGTCCTGGCGATGCTGGCGTATCCCGAACAGCGGCACTGGCTGCAGGGAGACGCCGTGGGGGTGAAGGCATTCGTCGAAGAAGTCCTGCGCTGCGACGCGCCCGTTATGTTCAGCTCCATTCCGCGTATCGCCCAGCGCGACATCGAACTGGGCGGCGCGGTGATCCCGAAGAACGCGGACGTGCGCGTGCTGGTCGCGGCCGGCAATCGCGACCCGGACGCCTTCGCCGATCCCGACCGCTTCGATCCCGCGCGGTTCTACGGCACCAGTCCTGGCATGTCGACCGACGGGAAGATCATGCTGAGCTTCGGCCACGGCATCCACTTCTGCCTCGGTGCGCAACTGGCCCGGGTGCAGTTGGCCGAGAGCCTGCCGCGGATCCAGGCGCGCTTCCCCACACTGGCATTGGCCGAGCAGCCGACCCGGGAGCCGTCCGCGTTCCTTAGGACGTTCCGCGCGCTGTCGGTGCGGCTGCAAGCGCGGGGGGGCTGAGATGCGCGTCGTGGTCGACCAGGATCTGTGCGGAACCACCGGGCAGTGCGTGCTGACGCTGCCGGGCACCTTTCGCCAGCGCGACCCGGACGGCGTGGCCGAAGTGTGCGTGGCGACGGTCCCGCAGGCGCTGCACGCCGCCGTGCGGCGCGCGGCCAGCCAGTGCCCGGTCGCCGCCATTCGGGTCATCGAAAGCGACGCTGGCGATGACCAGCGCGCCAGCGCCGACCCTGCGCCTTCTCCGGCGGAGGCCGAGCGGCATGCCGCGAAAGACCAACGCAATCCAGGAGGACACGATGGGACGGTTTGAAGGCAAGGTGGCCGTGGTGACCGGCGCCGGCGCCGGCATCGGCAAGGCATGCGCCATCGCCATCGCGCGCGAGGGCGGCAGAGTGGTGGTAGCCGACATTGATGGCTCGGCGGCCATCGCCGGCGCCGCGCAGATCGCGGCCGAAGCGGGCCACGCGCTGGCCATGGACATGGACATCGCCGATGCGCAGGCGGTGACAGCGCTTTTCGAGACGGCGGAGCGGCAACTCGGTGGGGTCGACCTGCTGGTGAACAACGCGAGCGCCATGCACCTGACCCCGCGCGACCGCGCGATCCTCGACCTGGACCTGGCGGTCTGGGATCAGACCATGGCGACCAATCTGCGTGGCACGCTGCTCTGCTGCCGGCAGGCCATCCCACGGATGATCGCCCGCGGCGGTGGCGCGATCGTCAACATGTCGTCGTGCCAGGGGCTTAGCGGTGACACCTCGCACACGTCCTACGCCGCGTCGAAGGCGGCGATGAACATGCTATCGGCCTCGCTCGCCACCCAGTACGGTCATGCGCAGATCCGCTGCAACGCGGTTGCGCCGGGTCTCATCATGACCGAGCGTCTCCTCGCCAAGCTGGACGAGTGCATGCAACGGCATCTGCGCCGGCACCAGCTCCTGCCGCGCGTCGGCCGCCCCGAGGACGTGGCCGCGCTGGTGGCGTTCCTGCTCTCCGACGATGCCGCGTTCATCACCGGCCAGGTCGTGTGCATCGACGGCGGCATGCTGGCGCATGTGCCGACGTACGCCGACGGTGGCAACAGCCGCGCCGCGCGGCCTGCCGCCGAAGCGGCAGCGGCGCCGCGCTGCTGATGGACATGCTGCTCAACCCGCTGGACCGTCGGCACCGGCTGCGGTACGATATCCCGGTCGTGCCCGGCGCTTTCCCCCTGGTCGGGCATCTTCCCGCCATCGTCTGCGACCTGCCGCGCCTGCTGCGGCGCGCGGAACGGACGCTGGGCAGCTGCTTCTGGCTGGATTTCGGCCCTGCCGGACACCAGATGACCTGCGCGGATCCGGATGCGTTCGCATTGCTCCGGCACAAGGACGTGTCCTCGGCGCTGATCGAAGAGATCGCGCCCGAATTGCTTGGCGGAACGTTGGTCGCCCAGGACGGCGGCGCGCACCGGCAGGCGCGCGATGCGATCAAGGCGGCGTTCCTGCCCAAGGGGCTGACCGAGGCCGGCATCGGCGACCTGTTCGCGCCCGTCATCCGGGCGCGGGTGCAGGCGTGGCGCGACCGCGGCGACGTAACCATCCTGCGCGAAACCAGCGACCTGACGCTCACGCTCATCTTCAGACTCATGGGAATCCCCGCGCAGGACCTGCCGGGATGGCATCGCAAGTACCGGCAACTGCTGCAGTTGATCGTCGCGCCCCGGGTCGACCTGCCCGGACTGCCCTTGCGGCGCGGCCGCGCAGCCCGCGACTGGATCGACGCGCAGCTGCGCCAGTTCGTCCGCGACGCGCGCGCGCATACCGCGCGCACCGGGTTGATCAACGACATGGTGAGCGCCTTCGATCGCAGCGACGATGCGCTCTCCGATGACGTCCTGGTCGCCAATATCCGCTTGCTGCTGCTTGGCGGTCACGACACCACCGCCTCGACGATGGCCTGGATGGTGATCGAGTTGGCGCGGCAGCCTGTGCTGTGGGACGCTCTGGTCGAGGAGGCGAAACGCGTGGGCGCGGTGCCGACCCGGCACGCGGACCTGGCGCAGTGTCCGGTCGCCGAGGCGCTGTTCCGCGAGACGCTGCGCGTGCATCCGGCGACCACGCTCCTGCCGCGTCGCGCGCTGCAGGAATTGCAACTCGGCCAACGGCGCATTCCCGCGGGCACCCATCTGTGCATCCCGCTGCTGCATTTCTCGACATCGGCGCTGCTGCACGAGGCGCCTGATCAGTTCCGCCTGGCGCGGTGGCTGCAACGCCCGGAGCCGATCCGGCCGGTGGACATGCTGCAGTTCGGTACCGGCCCACACGTCTGCATCGGCTACCACTTGGTATGGCTGGAACTGGTGCAGTTCTGCATCGCCTTGGCGCTGACCATGCACAAGGCCGGGGTGCGGCCGCGGTTGCTGAGCGGCGTCGAAAAAGGCCGGCGCTATTACCCGACCGCACATCCGTCCATGACAATCCGCATCGGATTCTCATGAGCTGGCATCGCATGCCCCGTGTGGCGAGGCAGCGGCGCCGGCGACGCGCGGCATTGCTGCACTCGGCGCGCGCCCGGTGCGACGCCGGCAACACCGCGGCGGCTCGGCGCTCGCCGTGGCCGTGTCAGGTACCAAGGAGATGAACAACATGCAGACTGGTTCCACGCTACACGACGACCGAACTGGCCTTTCCGCGCTCGGCGGATTGGGCGCGCAGGCGCGCGGCGCACCCGGGCTGCTGCCGGAGATCTGGATGCAGGACGGCGCAAAGCGGGTCGAACAGGCGCTGGCGCGTCTTCTCTGCGCCGAACACGACGGTGAGACCGAGCTGATGGCGGCGATGCGCTACGCCACCTTGCATGGCGGGAAGCGCACCCGCGCCTTGCTCTGTCTGGCTGCCGGCGCACTGGCCGACACGCCGGCGCACATGCTCGACGACGTCGGCGCCGCCATCGAAATGATGCACGCCTGTACCCTGGTCCACGACGACCTGCCCGCGATGGACGACGACGTGCTTCGCCGCGACCTTCCGACCGTGCACGTCAAGTTTGGCGAAGCCACTGCGATCCTGGTCGGCGATGCGCTGCAGGCGCACGCCTTCCTGACCCTGGCGAGCCTGGATGCGCCGGGCGACAACCGTATCGCGCTCGTGCGCGAACTGGCGCAGGCGGTGTCCGCCGAGGGGGCCGCAGGCGGGCAGGCCATGGATCTGTCGCTGGTCGGAAAGCACGTCGAGCTGGACAGGATCGTGGCGATGCACCGGATGAAGAGCGGCGCGCTAGTGCGCGCGTCCGTTCGCATGGGCGCGCTATGCGCCATCGCGGAGGATGCCGCGCACGCTGCGCTGTACTGTGCGCTCGATCGCTACACCGCCTGTTTCGGCCTGGCGTTGCAGGTGGTCGACGACATTCTCGACGCGACAGCGGATACCGCGACGCTGGGCAAGACCCCCGGCAAGGACGCGGCGGCGCAGAAGCCGACCTGCGCGTCGATCATGGGGCTGCAGGCAGCTCGCCACTTCGCGCTGGATTTGTTGCGCGACGCCGGGGAGGCCATCGCCCCGTTGGGGCCGCGTGCGGAACGGTTGGCGCAGATGCTGCAGCGGGCCAACGCGTATCTGTTCAAGCACGCGCCATGCGCATGAGCGCGCCCGTCCGCATGGAGTCGCCCCTGTGCCGCTGCGATCGGCGGGCGGCAGCAGTGCACGCTGCACTGTGTCCGAGTCCGCGGCGCCGATCGCAGCGGTTGCCCAGCACGGCTGCGGCGCACGTGGCGCGCTGCGCGCAAGCCTATGCGGCGGACCGGCATCGGGGCGCGTCGCCGCGCCGGAGCAGGGCGGCCGTCCGGCGCTGCCCATGCGCCGGGCCTGCGGATACGTGCGCGGCGTCTGCCCGATCCTGGTTCTCGTCAACCGTCTGCAGAAGGAACATCCCGCGTGAACTCGCTGTCCGAACAGATCCTTTCCGAATTGCGCCACCTGCTGAGCGAGATGAGCGACGGCGGCAGCGTCGGTCCGTCCGTCTACGACACGGCGCGAGCTCTGCAGTTCCACGGCAACGCCACTGGTCGGCAGGACGCATACGCGTGGCTTATCGCACAGCAACAGGCCGATGGCGGATGGGGAAGCGCGGACTTCCCGCTGTTCCGCCATGCGCCCACGTGGGCGGCGTTGCTGGCATTGCAGCGTGCCGATCCTTTTCCTGGCGCTGCCGACGCAGTCCAGGCTGCAATCCGGTTCCTCGAGCGCCAGCCCGATCCCTACGCGCATGCGGTGCCGGAAGACGCGCCGATCGGCGCGGAGTTGATCCTGCCGCAGTTGTGCGGCGAGGCCGCATCCTTGCTGGGCGGCGTGGCGTTTCCGCGCCACCCGGCGCTCTTGCCGTTGCGGCAAGCGTGCCTGGTCAAGCTGGGGGCGGTGGCGACGTTCCCGAGCGGCCATCCGTTGCTGCACTCCTGGGAAGCCTGGGGGACGTCGCCGACCACCGCATGCCCGGATGATGACGGCAGCATCGGCATCAGTCCGGCGGCCACCGCCGCGTGGCGTGCGCACGCCGTGACACAGGGGAGCACGCCGCAGGTCGGGCGTGCCGACGCGTATCTGCAGGCGGCATCGCGGGCGACGCGCAGCGGCATCGAAGGTGTCGTTCCCAACGTCTGGCCGATCAATGTGTTCGAGCTATGCTGGTCGCTGTACACCCTGCATCTGGCCGGGCTGTTCGCGCATCCCGCGCTCGCCGAGGCGGTGCGCGTGATCGTCGCGCAGCTCGACGCTCGCCTGGGCGTGCGCGGTCTAGGCCCGGCCTTGCACTTCGCGGCCGATGCGGACGACACCGCCGTTGCGTTGTGCGTCCTGCGCCTTGCAGGCCGCGACCCGGCGGTCGATGCGTTGCGCCATTTCGAAATCGGCGAGCTGTTCGTCACCTTCCCCGGCGAGCGCAATGCCTCGGTGTCGACCAACATCCACGCCCTGCATGCGTTGCGACTGTTGGGAAAGCCCGCCGCCGGCACCAGCGCCTACGTCGAGGCCAATCGCAACCCGCACGGTTTATGGGACAACGAAAAATGGCACGTTTCGTGGCTGTATCCCACCGCGCATGCGGTCGCTGCGCTGGCGCAAGGCAAGCCCCAGTGGCGCGACGAGCGCGCGCTGGCGGCGCTGCTGCAGGCGCAGCGCGACGACGGCGGCTGGGGCGCCGGTCGCGTGGCCACATTCGAGGAAACCGCCTATGCGCTGTTCGCGTTGTACGTGATGGACGGGAGCGAAGAGCCGACAGGGCGCCGGCGCATCGCGCAGGCGGTGGCGCGTGCGCTGGAGTGGATGCTCGCCCGCCATGCGGCGCATGCATTGCCGCAGACGCCGCTGTGGATCGGCAAGGAACTGTATTGCCCCACCCGGGTCGTGCGCGTGGCCGAACTCGCCGGGTTGTGGCTGGCGCTCCGTTGGGGGCGGCGCGTCCTGGCCGAGGGAGCAGGAGCGGCGCCATGATCCAGACCGAACGCGCGCTGCAGCAGGTGCTGGAATGGGGGCGTTCCCTGACCGGGTTCGCCGACGAGCATGCCGTGGAAGCGGTCAGGGGCGGCCAGTACATCCTGCAGCGCATCCACACGAGCCTGCGCGACACCAGCGCCCGCATCGGCCGCGATCCGCAGGACGAAACGCTGATCGTGGCGTTCTATCGCGAACTGGCGCTGCTGTTCTGGCTCGACGATTGCAACGACCTTGGCCTGATCGCGCCGGAGCAGCTCGCCGCGGTGGAGCAGGCGCTGGGGCAGGGCGAGCCGTGCGCGCTCCCCGGATTCGAGGGCTGCGCTGTGCTGCGCGCTTCGCTGGCCGCGCTCGCCTACGATCGTCGCGACTATGCTCAGCTTCTCGACGATACCCGGTGCTACTGCGCGGCGCTGCGCGCCGGACACGCGCAGGCGGCAGGGGTGGAACGCTGGTCCTACGCCGAGTACCTGCACAACGGCATCAATTCGATTGCCTACACGAACGTGTTCTGTTGCCTGTCGTTGCTGTGGGGGCTGGACATGGCGACCTTGCGTGCGCGTCCGGCGTTTCGCCAGGTCCTGCGGCTCATCTCCGCGATAGGGCGCCTGCAGAACGATCTGCATGGACGCGACAAGGACAGGTCGGCCGGCGAGGCCGACAACGCGGTAATCCTGCTGCTGCAGCGCTATCCGGCTATGCCTGTGGTGGAGTTCCTCAACGACGAGCTGGCCGGCCATACGCGCATGCTGCATCGGGTGATGGCGGAGGAACGCTTTCCCGCGCCGTGGGGACCGTTGATCGAGGCCATGGCGGCCATCCGCGCGCAGTACTACCAGACCTCGACCAGCCGCTACCGCAGCGACGCTGCGGGGGGAGGCCAGCGTGCGCCGGCCTGAACGCGCGGGAGGGCGGCGGCGTGCGCGCGCTGCCGTCGGTCCGATCCGACGCAACGCCGTCGCCCGATGCGACGGATGGAGCGAGCATGAGCGACGCCGCCCTGAGCCGGCGCAAGGACGACCATCTGGACATCGTGCTGGATCGGCGAACGGCGCCGGCCACGGTCGCCGCCGGCTGGGAGTACATCCGTTTCGAACCTGCGCATTGCCCGAGTTGGACCTGACGCACATCGACCTGCGCGCTACGCTGCTGATCAGTTCCATGACCGGCGGCATGCCACGCGCCGAGGCCATCAACCGGCATCTGAGCGAGGCAGCGCAAGCCTTGGGGATCGCCATGGCGTCGGTTCGCAGCGCGTGAGCCTGCAATCCCGCAACTCCCAGGGGCTGACGCGCGCGCTGCGCCGCCTGGCCCCAGACGTCCCCCTTGCTGGCCAATATCGGCGCCGCGCAACTGCGCGAGGCCGACGGCCTGGACCTGGCGCGCCGGGCGGTGGATGCCGACGGACGCATCGTCCATCTCAATCCGCTGCAGGAAGCGGTACAGCCGGAGGGCGACCGCGACTGGCGCGGCGTCCTGGCGCAGATCGCTCGCGCCGCGCGCAGCGTGGGCGTGCCGATCGTGGCCAAGGAAGTGGGGTCGGGCCTCTCCGCCTCGGTGGCCTGTGCGCTCGTCGAGGCGGGCGTGGCGGTGATCGATGTCGCCGGCGCCGGCGGCACCAGTTAGGCCGTGGTGGAGGGCCAGCGCGCCCGCGATGCCGCCGACCGTGCGGTGGCGATGGCGTTCGCCGATTGGGGGATTCCGACCCCGGCCAGCGTGCAGGCGGTACGTCGGGCCAACGGTGAAGCTGATCGCGTCGGGCGGGATCCGCGACGGCGTCGACGTGGCCAAGGCCATCCGCCTGGGCGCGGACATCGCCGGGCAGGCGGCCGGCGTGCTGCGCGCGGCTACGGTATCCACTGAGGCGGTTGTCGCGCATTTCGAGATCGTCATCCGCCAGTTGGCCGTCGCCTGCTTCTGCACCGGCTCGGCTGATCTGGCGGCGTTGCGTCAGGCGCGCTTGTTGCCCTCGGTGCATCTGCCCGCCGGTTGATGCCGGCGTCGCCCGCACGTGGCGGCGGGCGCCTAGTCTTACTGAGTCAGAAAGTCGCGGATGCGGGGGATTCGCGCTGGTCGCGGATTTGTTAGGGTGCTGCTTCGTGATCAGCGAAGCGCCCCGCCATGCCCGACTGGACAGCCGAGAGTGAAGCCGCATTCGACGCCTATGTCGATGCCCGATGACGCGCTGGCGCCAGCGGCTCGGCGAGGAGCAGCTCGTCGCGCTGATCCAGGAAAGTCTGTCGGTTGCACACAAGACTGGCGCCATCGGCGCTAAGGACCTGGAGCGGGTGGTAGTCGATATCACGGTGCAGCCCAAGGCGCCGTTGCGCATCCGACCGACGCGCGGCTGATGCATCGGGCCATCACCAAGCTCGTCGGGCTTGCCAAGCGCAACCGTGTGCTGCTGCAGAGCCATCTGCGCCTGGCGAAGCGCGCCGCCATCATGGTCGGCCGCTATACCCACGCCCATCAGTTCAAGCGCGCCCGGTGCCAACTCAAGTTCCTGCGGACGCGGCTTGGCCGGATCATCCGCGACATCCGCCGCAAGATTGATGGCGATGCGGTGCTGGAAGCTCGCTTTGGCCCGCTGCTCGATCTGGCGCAGCGGGTGCGTACCCAGGATCAGCATCAGCGCGGCCCCAAGGTCTATGGTAAGCGCTGTTCAGCGGCCACCTACCGGTTGACGGGGCGATCTGCGAGTCTGCGGTTTGTTTGAACCGTTAGGCTTAGAATGGACACAGTGCATAGTGCTATCACGGAGCCGGTGAGGCGGCTTGAGGTCTTCACTGGAGCCGGCCGTCGGCGGAAGTGGAGCGACGAGGACAAGGCGCGGATTGTTGCGGAGATCGTTGCGAGCGGCGACTCGGTCTGTTCGGTAGCGCGACGGCATGGATTGTCGCCGCAGCAGTTGTTTGGCTGGCGCCGTCAGTTGCGAGAAGCTGCGGGCGGTCATTCCGAAGTGGAAGAAGTACAGTTTGTGCCGGCGGTGGTGGATGCCGTAGTGCCGGCGTCCGCTCTTGGCCGTGAGCGCAAAGCGGTGCGCTGCAAGGCCAAGACGGATTCCGGGATCATCGAGATCGAAGTTGACGGCATCACGATCCGGGTCGGTCGTGGTGCCGACCCAACAATGATTGCGTCGATCGTCCAGGCGCTGAAGGCGAGCCAGTGATCGGTCCGTCGGGTGCGGTCCGGGTGATGGTGGCGACTAAACCGGTAGACTTCCGCAAGGGAATGGAGGGGCTTGCTACCCTGGTGCGCGAGAGCATGGGGGCTGACCCATTCTCGGGAGCTGTCTATGTGTTCAGGGCCAAGCGGGCGGATCGGATCAAGCTGGTGTTCTGGGACGGAACGGGTTTGTGTCTGTTCGCCAAGAGGCTGGAGGATGGAATCTTCCGCTGGCCGAAGATCGAGGACGGTGTGATGCGTCTGTCGGCGGCGCAATTGTCGGCGCTGCTGGAGGGGCTCGACTGGCGGCTTGTGCATGAAGCACGGGCGACGCCGGCGCCAACACAAGCGGGATAGTTGTTGGCGGTGCTGCGGCGAAGTGAATCAGGAGCGTCGGACGCGTCGCCAGTTGGCGGCGAATATGCTCTGAATTGGGTGTGAGCGACGCCCTGCCTGACGATCCCGAGACGCTGAAAGCGATGCTGCTTGCGGAGCGGTGCGAGAGCGAACGGCTGCGTCAGATCATCAAGGAATTGCAGCGGCATCGGTTTGGCCGGCGGGCAGAGACGCTGCCTGAAGATCAGATGCTGCTGGGCCTAGAAGACGTCGAGCAGGTGGCAGCGTACGGCGAGACGGCGCAGGACGTCAGCGCACCTGAAGGCCGTGAGGTGCAAGCCGGTAGGCGCCGCGTCAACCGTGGCGCCTTGCCGGCGCACCTGCCGCGGATCGAAGTCGTCGTCGACATCGAGGACAAGACCTGTCCCTGCTGCCAGGGCGAGTTACATCGGATCGGCGAGGATAGAAGCGAGCGGCTGGACCTGGTCCCGGCGCAGTTCCGGATCCTCGTTACCCGGCGTCCCAAATACGCCTGCCGCGCTTGCGAGGACGGTGTCATGCAGGCGCCGGCCCCGGCCCGGTTGATCGAGGGCGGACTGCCGACCGAAGCAACCATCGCCCAGGTTCTGGTGTCCAAATATGCCGATCACCGTGTGTCCTGGAACACACCAACGAAAGGAGGTGTGGAAGCTGCGTGAGAGATGAGGGCGGGCCCCTCGGAGCCGACGATCAGGCGTTGGCTTCAAACCGCCGCGAGCTGCTGTCGTAAAGAGCGATGGTAGTGAGCGTCGCGGAAAAGGCGGGCTTCGACCCGTCAGGTGAGATCCAAGGAGACGAGCGAAAGCAAACCGCCGATGAACTGCCGAAAGCATATTGTCGACGTCAAAACCCGAGCTGGTGGTCGCCCGGGGATTAGTGCAGGCGGAGTCCTGAAGACCGGCCTGTGCGGCGTCCGGCTCGAAGGCGGCGTGAACTTGGATCAGGCTCTTACGTGGAACAGGAGAACCTGTCGTTCCGATGCTAAGGAAGACGGTCGAGCGGGCGAACCCTGCGAGATCCAGCGTACCGATGCGGGACACAGGGGCAGAACGGTTCGTAGTAGGGATGAAGGCGCCGTAATGGCGCCGGACCGAAGGGGCCGTGGCGTTCAGCTCTCGGCTGCGGCCAACCGGTGACGGGAGGAGCCGTATGACGCGGGCAAAGCCGTTCGCCATCCCGAAGCGGGAGGTATGGGAAGCCTTCAAGAGAGTGAAGGCCAACCAAGGAGCGGCTGGAGTTGACGGGCAGTCGATCGAAGAATTTGAGAGCCGGCTTTCGGCCAATCTCTACAAGCTCTGGAATCGACTGTCCTCAGGCAGCTATATGCCGCAGCCGGTGCGCCGGGTGGACATCCCGAAGGCGAATGGTGGAACGCGGCCGTTGGGAATCCCCACCGTCGCCGACCGTATTGCGCAAGAGGTTGTTCGACGCCGACTGGAGCCGTCGCTGGAACCTATTTTCCACGCCGACTCCTACGGCTATCGCCCCAAGCGCTCGGCAGTCGATGCTATCCGGGTGGCGCGTCAGCGGTGCTGGCGCTCCGATTGGGTGCTCGACATCGATATCAAGGGCTTTTTCGACAGCATCGATCACGAGCTGCTCCTCAGGGCTGTGTGCAAGCACACGGATTGCGCCTGGGTTCGGCTCTATATCGAACGCTGGCTGAAGGCGCCCGCGATGCTCGACAATGGCAAGCTTGTCGCGAGGGAACGGGGAACGCCACAGGGCGGTGTCATCTCGCCGCTACTCGCAAACCTGTTCCTGCACTACGCGTTCGACATCTGGATAGAGCGGGAGATGCCTGGCATATTGTTCGAACGATATGCTGATGACATCATCTGTCACTGCCAGACTGAACGTGAAGCGCTGAGGTTGTGGCGTGCTGTTGATGAACGGTTCGCCGCCTGCGGTCTGGTCCTCCATCCGCAGAAGACCAAACTGGTCTACTGCAAGGATACCAACCGAAAAGGCGAATACGGATGTATCAGCTTCGACTTCCTCGGATACACGTTCCGTCCGAGGCTGGCGAAATGGCGGGGCGGCCTCTATGGGGTCTCGTTCTTGCCGGCAGCAAGTCCGACGGCGCTGAAGGATATCCGGCGTACGTTGCGTAATTGGGGCCTTCAGCGGCGCAGCGACAAAGTGCTGCACGATCTCGCTCGGATGTTCAATCCCTGCATCCGGGGTTGGATCGGCTACTACAGCCACTTCTACAAATCTGCTCTCTATTCGACGATGCGTCGGATAGATGCGCATGTCCTCAGATGGGCGGCTCGCAAGTTCAAGCGCTTTCGTCAGCGTCCCCGTGACGCTCGGGCGTGGCTGGCGCGGTTGGTCCGGGCTCAGCCCGAACTCTTCGCTCATTGGCCGCTTCTCTATGGCCGAGGCCGAACGCTGGGAGCCGTATGAGCCGAGAGGTTCACGTACGGTTCTGGGAGCGCGCGGGGGTGAGATTCCCCCGCGCGACTCGCTTGCCGCTCTATCGGCAGGCTCAGATTTACGCCCGCCAGGGCATTGAGCTCGATCGTTCGACGCTGGCGGACTGGGTGGGACAAGCAGCCTTCCACCTGCGTCCGTTGCATGAGCGCCTCCTCGGCAAGCTCAGGCGACGGCCAAAGCTGTTCGCCGACGAGACGACGATGCCGGTGCTCGATCCCGGCCGAGGGCGCACCAAGACCGGTCAGCTCTGGGCCTATGCAGCGGACGACCAGCCATGGGGCGGCGCCGATCCGCCGGGCGTCGCCTATGTCTATGCTCCCGATCGCAAAGCCGACCGACCAATCGCGCATCTGGCAGGCTTCAAGGGGATCCTGCAGGTCGATGGCTATGCTGGCTATGGCAAGCTGGCCGAGCGTGGCGACGTTCAGCTTGCATTCTGCTGGTCCCACATGCGGCGTAACTTCTACGAACTCGCCGCCCCCGGTCCCGCGCCCATTGCGGGCGAGGCGCTCAAGCATATCGCCGAGTTCTATGCCATCGAGAAGGACATCCGTGGCCGTAGCGCCGAGGAGCGCTGTCTCGTTCGGCAACAGAAAAGCCGACCGCTGGCGGAAGCCTTCGAGCAGTGGCTCCGCGCAAAGCTCGCGTTGATCAGCCAAAAGGGCAAGCTGGCCGACGCCATCCGCTATGCGCTCTCACGCTGGGAGGGCCTGACGCGCTTTATCGATGATGGCCGTATCGAGCTCGACAACAACGCCGTAGAGCGCTCGATCCGTCCGATCACGCTCAACCGGAAAAATGCGCTGTTCGCAGGCTCCGACGGTGGTGCCGAGCACTGGGCTATCATCGCCTCCCTGGTCGAAACCTGTAAGCTGAACGATGTCGATCCGCTTGCCTACTTGACCGACGCGCTCACCAGGATCGTCAACGGTCATCCGAATAACGAGATCGATCACCTGCTGCCGTGGGCCTATTGCCGTCACGACCTCAAAGCTGTGGCCTGAAAACAGCGCTTACGGTCTATGCGTTACATGCGCCGGAGGTCGAGTGCATCGGCAAGGCGAAAGCCCGCGCGCCTTACGAGTTCGGCTGCAAGGTCAGTATCGGCCCCCGTGACGTCCCCGAAGGGCGGACAGTTCGTGCTCCATGCCAAGGTCCTGCACGGCAATCCCTTCGAAGCCAATTCAGGCGGTCGCCTGCTGACGTCGGCGGCCCCCACCCATCAACAGGGTGCATCGCCATGGCAGGCGCAGCCGATGATGCAGGCGAGCGGGCACGAAGATGCCACGGCGCCGCATGCGGTCGCGACGTACGTCGGAGGCGCCGCTGCGCAGCACAGCGCGCCGCAGGGAGTTGTCAGTCGGCCATTGGTCCTCCCGGGAGGTTACGATCAGGACCTGCGTTTGATGGTGGAAGACGGCCCACCGTGGTCCGGGGTTCCCCCTGAGCAGGCGCAGGAGATAGTCCAAGCTGGAGAGCAGGAACCTGCCAGGTCCACCTCGACCTGGTCGCCGCAGATGCCGCTCAACTTTGATTGGAGTGTGGCCGACCCTGGAAGCAGCGTCAGCGCCCGCTGCCAAGGCTCGCTCAGACTCCTACGGCGGTCTTGAGTCTTTTGTTGATCTGAATGCGGCCACGCCGTCCGAATCACGCGACGATGCTAATTCTGTACGGCCGTTTCCGAGCAGCTCCGCTGATGCTCAGATCGGGGCTTTAGGTCCGACAGCCTCGTCCCACGGCCGCGGGCTGGTGCTCGAGGACACGCCTCACCGATGAGAAGCAGTATTTTGTCTCTGAATCTTCGGTCTATCGGCTGTTGACGGCGAAGCGCGCAGTGTCCGTCGTCAGATAATTTGAGACTAATCAGGCTTTTCGAGAAGGGAGGCTCTGGCTCATCTGTTGTTGGAGTTTAAGCGGCCTGCAGTTGGTGCTGCAAGCGGCGGTTTGCGATGGTCTCACGCTTGATGCGCTGTCGTTCGGTTAGGATGGTCTCGGCTCTGCCGAAGTAGACGTCAGCCGGGGTCAGGTTTTTGATGCTCTCATGATAGCGGACGTGGTTGTAATGCTCGACGAAGGCGCCGATCTGCCGTTCGAGGTGGTGAGGTAGATAATAGTTCTCGAGCAGAATGCGGTTCTTCAGGGTCTGATGCCAGCGCTCGATCTTTCCCTGGGTTTGGGGATGATACGGAGCGCCGCGCACGTGCTGCATGCCCTTGTGTTCGAGCCACCTGGCCAGATCGTCCGCGACGTAACTCGAACCATTGTCGCTGAGAAGCCTCGGCCGGTGCGCGACGGTGATGTGGTCAAGGCCGGAGGCCGCGAGTGCCTGGTCGAGTGTGGCCGTGACGTCGGAGGCACACATCGTGGGACCAAGCCTCCAGGCGACGATGTAACGCGAGAAGTCATCGAGCACGGTCGACAGGTAGTACCAGCCCCAGCCGGTGATCTTGAGGTAGGTAAAGTCGGTCTGCCAGAGCTGGTTGATGGCGGTGGTCTTGTCCTTGAACTCGTTCGCCGCCTTGATCACCACATAGGCGGGGCTGGTGATGAGGTCATGCGCCTTCAGCAGCCGATAGACCGATGCCTCGGAGACAAAATACTTCCGTTCGTCGGTGAACCGCACGGCCAGCTCGCGCGGCGACAGCTCGGGCAGCTCCAGCGCCAGGTCGATGATCTGGCCCCGCACATCGTCGGGGATGCGATTCCATATCCGGTCAGGTCGAGACCGGTGGTCAGCCAGCGCCTCGACGCCGCCATCACGATAGCGATCATACCATCTATAAAACGTGGCGCGTGGGATCCCGAGCTTGTCCAGCGTGCGCTTGGCCGGCAGGTGCGACTGCTCGACCAACTGGATGATCTCGGCCTTCTCGGACGCAGGATATCTCATGCCTCGTCCTCCCCATCCCCGTTCATGCTTTTTTTGAGTAGGCGGTTCTCAAGGGTGAGGTCGGCCACGACTTCCTTCAATGCGGCCGTCTCACGACGGAGATCCGTCACCTCGCCGGAGGTCGCCGCACGCGCCGTATCGCCCGCCAGGCGGCGCTTACCGGCTTCGAGGAACTCCTTCGACCAGCCGTAATACATTGAGGCGGCAATGCCCTCACGCCGGCAGAGCTCGGAGATGTTCTCCTCGCCCCGCAGTCCTTCCAGCACGATGCGGATCTTCTCTTCCGCCGAATACTGCCGGCGGGTCTGGCGCCGAATGTCCCTTAGTACCTGTTCTGCCGGCGCTTTGCCCGGTCCGGATTTCTGCTTCATCTTCGCTCCTGGTGGCTACGATGAACCAGAAATCCTCCCTCCGCAAAATCCTTCAATTTGTCTCACACGCCCTGACGGCAAACACGTGCCCGTGCGCGAGAAGACGAACGAGACCTCGTCCAGGGTGCTTATCTGACGCTCAATGAGAAGCTGCATCCTCTGCGACTGTGCGAGCGCCGTGGACGGCACGCGCTTCACCTCCATGACGATGTTCTTCTCGTCGAGGGTCGGGGTGAATTCCTGGCCGAGACGCGTGAACAGGAGCGCGGCGCCGACGAAGAGAAGGCCGGCAGCGGCCACCACGGGGAGCGGTCTTGCGATCGAGCCCGCGAGGAGCGGGGCGTACCAGCGCTTCAGCGTTCGGACGATGACGTCCTCGCGCTCCATGACGCGTCCGCGGACCGCGATGGCGATCGCCGCGGGGACGAACGTCAGCGACACCACGAAGGCCACGGCAAGGGCGATCATCACGGTGAGCGCCATCGGCTCGAAAGTCTTGCCCTCGACGCCGGAGAAGGCGAGCAGGGGCGTGTAGACCAGTATGATGATGATCTGACCGAACACGGATGGACGGATCATCTCGACCGCGGACGCCGTCACGGTGTCCAGACGCTCCTGCAGCGACAGCGCGCGGCCGAGCTCGCGTTGGCGCTCGGCGAGGTGCCGGAGGCTGTTCTCCGCGATGATGACGGCGCCGTCGACGATGAGGCCGAAGTCGAGCGCACCGAGGCTCATGAGGTTCGCGCTGATCCGCCCATGCAGCATCCCGCTCGCGGTGACGAGCATCGTGACAGGGATGACGAGAGCGGTGACCAGCGCGGCGCGGAAGTTGCCGAGCAGGACGAAGAGCACGGCGATCACCAGGAGGGCGCCTTCGGCGAGATTCTTCGCGACCGTTTGGATGGTGGCGTCGACCAGTTGCGTGCGGTTCAGGACCGTGTGGGCGTAGATACCCGTCGGCAGCGTCCTGCCGATCTCCTTGATCTTGACGTCCGCCGCGGCTGCTACGGTCCGGCTGTTGCCGCCGATCAGCATCAGCGCGGTGCCGAGCACGACCTCGCGCCCGTCGACGCTCGCACTGCCGGTCCGGAGCTCCTTTCCGATAGCGACCTCGGCGACGTCCCTGACGCGGACCGGCACGCCGCCACGTGTCGCGACGACGATGGTCTCGATGTCTTCGAGGTTTTCGACTCGGCCGGCGGCGCGGACGACGTACCCTTCGCCGTTCTGCTCGATGTAGTTCGCGCCGCGGCTGGCGTTGTTGGCCTCGATCGCCTCGATGATCTGTTTTAGGGATAACCCGTAGCCGACGAGCTTCGCCGGATCCGGCTGCACCTGGTACTGTTTGACGAAGCCGCCGCTGGCGTCCGCGCCGGCGACGCCCGGCACGGTCTTCATCTGAGGCCGGACGATCCAGTCCTGAACGGTCCGAAGGTAGACGGTGCGCTGGAAATCGTCGGTCAGCCGCTCGCCCTCTGGAGTGAGGTAGCTCCCATCGGTTTGCCAGCCGGGCCTCCCGTCGCGGATTGGTGCGGACGCGCCCGGCTTTTCGTACTCCACCGCCCACCAGTAGATCTCGCCGAGGCCCGTTGAGACCGGTCCCATCCGGATGTCGACACCGGGGGGCATATCGGTCTTGGCTTCGTTGACACGCTCGGAGACGAGTTGACGCGCGAAATAGATGTTGGTCCGGTCGGCGAAGACGGCGGTGATCTGCGCGAAGCCGTTGCGCGAGAAGGAGCGCGTCGATTCCAGACCGGGCATGCCGGCGAGCGCCGTCTCCAGCATGACGGTGACTTGCTTCTCGATCTCGACCGGCGTCATGGCTGGGGCCACGGCGTTGATCTGCACCTGGACGTTGGTGACGTCGGGCACGGCGTCGATCGGAAGCTTCGTCAGCGACCAGAAGCCCGATGCAGCCGCGGCCAAAGCGATCAGCACGACCAGCCATCTCCGGCGGATTGAGAATTCTACGATACGTTCGATCATCGCTCAGTCCTCGTCACCGGGCTTGGATACCTCCGCCTTAAGCGGGAACGTGTTCGAGGCGGCTACGGTCTCGTCGGCAGCCAGGCCAGAGACGACCTCGACGACCGGTCCGTCTCGTCCGCCGAGCACGACGTTGCGGGCTTCGAAACCTTCCTTGGTCCGGACGAAGACGGTCTTGCGCCCATAGAGGGTCTGGAGTGCGGCAAAGGGGATGGTGACCGCCGCATCATGCCTTTCGACCGCGATCTTCGCCGTGACGAAGGAACCGGGACGCCATCGACCGCCTGCATTGTCGAGCGAGACCACGACGCGGGCCGTGCGGGTCTCCTTGTCCAACAGGGGGGTGACGAACGTGATATTGCCCGAGCCGGTCTCAGTGATCCCGCGCACGGCCACGGCGACATCCTGGCCTTCCCTGACCAGGGGCAGGTCTGTCGCCGAGACCGCTAGGTCGACCCAAACGCGGCTGAGGTCGACGATGACGAAGAGCTCGGTCTCCAGACTGTCCCGTCCGACGGCGGTGCCGAGCTCCACCTTTCGCTCGACGATGCGTCCGGAGATAGGGGCGCGGACGTTCTGGCTGCGCAGCGTCCCGTCCGGTGCCTGCGGCAGCCCGGAGACCTCCGCATCGCTGACGCCGAGCGCCGTCAGCTTCTGACGAGCGATACCGAAGCGCATTTCGGTCTGCGCCGCCGCGTTGCGCGACTTGATGTACTGCTGCTCGGGGACGGCGCGGCCTTCCCACAGCGATTTGTCGCGCGCCGTGAGGTCCTGCTGCAGTTCATTCGAGAGTTTGGCGGAGAGGTACTCGCTCTTGGCGTCGGCGACCTCGCGGCTCTCCAGAACGCCCAGGACTTCGTCCTTCTGAACGTCGTCGCCGATGTTCTTCCGCAGATCAGCGACGGTTCCGGACACTTTGATCGAGACATGCGCGACCCGCCCTGCGTCGGGCACGATCGTGCCCGGCACCGTCAGCCGTCTGGCTATCGAGGCAGGTCCCGCCTGACGGAGTTCGATGCCTGACAGCCTGATGCGTTCATCGTCCATGACGATGACCGCGGGTTTCGCGGAATCCGACTGTGCCCAGGACGGCACAATGGTGCCGGCTACTGTCGCAAGCGCCGCGACGAGAATCATGCAGGCCGTCCGTATACCCGGGACCATCTTTTGCTTCCTACAGGTAGCGCGAGATCGCCTTGAACTCGGCGAGGACGCTCTTGGTCGACTTGCCCGATCTACCGTTGGCGGCGGCGTCCAGGCAGTTGTCGACGTGATCGTGGATCAGGGTTTTCTTCGCCTCGGCGATCGCCTTCTCGACGGCGTGCAGTTGCTGCGCGAGGTCGAGACACGGCCGGCCTTCGGCGAGCATCGCGATGACCTTTTGGAGATGCCCGTCGGCCCGCCTCAGCCGTTTGACGATCTCCGGATGACTTTCGTGGACGTGATCCTTGCTCATGGTCCCATATCCTATCCTATGGGAGGGGAGGGGATACTTGAAGTCAGCGGGGGGCAGGCGCGGCACGGCAAATCGACGCGGCAGCCGGTTCAGATCATCAATTCCTCACGTTGCTGGTCTTGCCTGCGCTCTACGCTCTCTTTTTGCAAGAATTTCAATCCCGTATCCGTCGAGCCGAGGTGCAAAATCGGCGCGCCGGCGCTGGCGGGTGAGAATGTTCGCATTCTTGCGATTTGCGCAGCCGCCCTTGCTCTGGGACAGATTCCGGTGTGAGGCCCGCGGTAGCTTGGCGAGCGAGCGTCCGTGGGCGGCGGAACATATCGACGACCTACGCAGCCGGTCTTGAAGTGAACCATGGCGCGTCAAACCAGTTCTTCCGGTGGGACCGGACCAGATTCGTGTTCTGATCCGCAACGTCGTTGGCCAGATAGGCGGCGGCATACTGAGAGCGAAGGAATCAGGTCTAATGACCAACGACGGGACGGGCGGCCATATCGCCGCCGATGAACATCGGCATGTCGACGACAACCATGACCACCGGCTTGAAAATGCCGCCGACAATGATCATCATGGGCATGGTGGCGCTGGTCACGTTCACGCGCCGGCGAGGCGTTCGCCATCGGCGTTACCCTGAACACCGCGTTAGTCGCGGCCGAAGCGGTATATGGTTTTCTTGGGAACTCCACCGCGCACATGGCCGATGCGGGACACAATCTGAGCGACGTGTTCGGTCTGCTGGTTGCTTGGGGCGCATCGATCGCCTCGAAGCGGCCGCCCAGCGGGCGGTTCACCTACGGGCTCCGGGGATCCTCCATTCTAGCGGTACTCGCGAACGCGATCTTCCTGCTGGTGGCCACCGGCGCGATCGGGTGGGAATCGATACAGCGTTTCCGGGATCCGGAGCCGGTTGCCGGCTACACCGTCATGGCCGTTGCCGCGATCGGCATCCTAATCAACGGGGCCACCGCTATGCTGTTCGCCAGCGGCCGCAAGGGCGACATCAATATCCACGGGGCCTTCCTGCACATGGCGAGCGACGCTGCCGTGTCGGCGGGGGGCGTGATCTCGACGGCTCTTATCCTATGGACCGGCTGGCTGTGGCTGGATCCTGCAATGAGCCTCGTGATCTGCGCCGTCATCCTATGGAGCACGTGCGGCTTGTTGCGGAACTCGGTCGGAATGTCGTTGAGCGCGGCCCCCGCAGACGTCGATCTTGACGCAGTGCGGACGTTCCTGAGCGGCAGACCGGGCGTTACGGAAGTCCACGACTTGCATGTATGGCCGATCAGCACGACCGAAACCGCCATGACTTGTCACTTGGTCATGCCTTCCGGTCATCCTGGTGACGAATTCCTCATGGAATGCAGCCGGGCAATGAAGAAGTCCTACAACATCGGCCACGCAACGCTGCAGATCGAAATCAGCGACAACAACGAGTGCGCGCTGGCGCCGGATAACGTGGTCTAAACTAGCCATTCACTTGCCAACTGTGGCGCGCCGCGGCTGCCGCTCCAACATAGCGCTCAAGGCGCGAGTAGAGCGGACGGCCCGAGCACCAAGGCTCAGCTCCTTTGGTACCATGTTGTTAGCCCGCCCTATTCGTGAGAGTGCGTTTTTTTTGGTCCGATTGATGTGGCCGCACATCTGCTCTGACGAGGCGCGCGGGATTGCCTTCGGCTTTTCACCGCCTGACGATCGGTACTTTGCAACGCGCTTGAGGTGTAGGTTGGGCGAACGGGGGGCGGACGCCCCGCCGGTCAAGGACCGAGCGGCAGCAGCGCGCCTGGCAAGCCGCGGTCGGCTTCGGGACAGGCCGCGGCAAACGCAAGGCGAATGCGGCTCGTGGTCTCGACCACACGGGCAGCGAGTTTCAAGAGCCGAAGACGCAGCGTCGCGAACTCGGCAGTGGCCAATTCCCGGACTTTGGGAATCGCGTCGCGCACGGTCAGCATCAGCCAACAAGCGGCGGTGTGGAGAATGAGGCGGACTTGATTGGCGAGCGCCGAACGGCAGCTGGTGCGATCGGAGGCGAGCTGTGTCTTATGCAGCTTGATCAGATTCTCGGCTTGGCCGCGCGCGCAATACAGGCTGTCGTAGATCCACTCGGCCGAGCCGACATCGAGGCTGGTGACGACGAGACGGATGTCGAGGCCGAGCATCGTCGCCTCGGGCGACGGTGCGTCGTTCGCGATCCCAGGACTTTGCCTTGTGGCGCGTCTCGGTATAGCTATCCATCCATGCGTCGACCAAAGTGTAGGTCAGTCGGATCACGTCGCGCAGGCGCGGAGCATTCTCCAGCCGCGACAGCGTCGGTTGGGAACACAGATCGCGACCCGTGTCCGGCAGCCGTCCGCAGGCCAGCTTGAATGCGGGATCGGACCGCAGATGATCGGGGTCGTCGGCGTCCTCGTAGCCGCAGCAGATCGCGAAAATGCGCGCGCGGAACATATCGACAAGGCTGTGCACGACCCGCGTCGGATCGCGCCGATCCGGGAACACCCGGGCCAAATTGTCGGCCAAGCCGAGACGCCGCTCGGCCATCGCCAGAAGCATCACGCCCCCGTTCGAGGTCAGCCGACCGCCATCGAAGGCAGCTGTGACTTTCCTGGCGTGAACGGCTGGAAACGAGAAGGGCAGAATCGTATCATCGGTCATGGCGGGCCTGGTGTTCGCGGCTGAAGGTGATGGGGTTGGCTTTATAACCGAATCCTACGCCGCATCAGCGCTTTACACCACGCTCGCCAGCCTCTCAGGCGCCCTCTGACGAATAAGACGGGCTAATCTCGAACCTTTGAGAAGCGCCTCCTTCGGCTCGCGGTCGATTAAGTTGACGATGCCCCGCTGCCTCCAGCAGCACGCCAGCCGCGATGGAATTGCAACCCACGGTGATCCGGGTTTTCCTGTGAATCGGGGAGAAGCGCCCTTCGTCAGCTACTCGTCAGCCAGCCAGTCTATGCAGACTGGCTGCGCATTCTCGACTTCATCGGAGGTGGAATATGACGGGCATTGGCCGAGCTGGCAAATCGCACGTTGGGCCCGCAGGAGCCGACAGCGCATGGGGATCGAGCAGTTCGAGCCCGGAGCCCGGTCCCGCCCCTGGGGAAGGCGGGCAATCTTTCGACTCCGTCGTGGAGCGGATGCGCTCCGGGCCTCGAGATAGAGCGGCTCCGCTCGTGAGCCTGCCACCAGCTTCGGCGGTGGCGGTCCCGATTTCCTCAAGTGGCGACGGAATCAAAGCAGCGAAGCAAAAAATGCGCAGCCTGCTTGAGGGCCTTGATGCTTCTAAAAATGCAGCCATGCAAGCCCGGAATCCGTCGGAGGCGCAAGAGCTGATCGATCAAGTCGTCAAGGCAGGCTCGGAAGTTCTGGACTATTACGCGAGCTTTCCCCCGGACATGGCGCGCGAGCTTCTTTCCGACGGTCAGGCTCGCCAAGTCCGCGCCGAAACTATCGCTGCGGGAGACGAATGCAACATCGTGGCCACCTGGATTGTCAACGACCTGGAGGCGAACAGGAGCAAAGCAGCAGCCGTGCTCGACCGGATGCGAGATGCCGGCGCTCCGCCCGGCCAGCTGGGCCGGGCGGTATCCAGCGTGGCGAAGCATTACGAAGCCTGCTTGGATTGGTGGGGAAAGAAGGTATTGCGCTCGGAGCGGATGCAGTCCGTCTATGCGGCCACCGCCAACTTGCCAAGCACCACGTCCAAGATGCGGGAGGAGGAAGAGGCCGCGCTACGCCAGCGTACCGGCTGGGCACTTAGTACGAAGTGCATGTACCTGGAATCGCGCATCGCTCTCGCGCGACTCTTGATCGAGTCGAAGGCGGCCACGTTCGGCCCAGCCGTGAACGACGCCCTCATGGGTGAGGACGGGCGGGTGCGACTGCTTGGGACCTTTATCACGGATTTTTTTCCGGCATTCAACTCGACTTCCGATGCCGTTCTGCAGGGAGCGGCGCTCGACGCAGACCACTGCACCGTTCTGGAAGGAGTCATGGAGCGGCTTTCGGAATTTGCCTCAGGGGTGCACGGCATCGTTACCCGACTAAGGGACGCCGGAACGGATGCCGACCTTCCGTTGGAACTGTTGGGCCAGATCGCGGAAGGTGCATGGGTCACCGCGGACGACGTCACGCGTCTTTTGGACGTGCAGCCAAAGACGCCCGCCATGCTTGAGCCGCCGGCCCGGACTGCCGTAGTGGTTGAGGGGGGCGCGGCGCGGAGGAAGGGGAAAGGCAAGCGCGCCCCGGCCGCAGGCGAGCGAAGTTCGGCGGCCGGGCTGCGCGAGCCGCAGCTCGCCACGCCCGACGCTGCCACGGCCCCAACAGGCAAGGTGATCGTACTCTCGGATCTGGGTACGAAGAAACTCGCGAGCGCGGAGGAGGCAGACGCGAGGGCGTCATCGTCGGCGACTGGGCACCTGGAGATATTGCAGGCTCCGCCCTCCAGGAAAGCACTGAGCGGATTACTCGAGCGAATGGACGAACTTTTGCAGTTCGATCTGCCGGCTCAGCAAAGCGCCGTCTCGCAAGCGCGCCAGATGAAGCCGAGGACGCCGATCACGTCGTGGATCTCATCGTTAAGCGACTGCAGACGCAGGCCTCCGAGATTGAGGCCAGTGTAGTCGCGCTGGAGGAGCCTCGCCGACGTGTCCTACTCACGCCTGCGCAAGTGCCGGAAGTGCATGACAAAATAACCCGGCTCAAGGCGATGTTGTCCGAGGTGCAGGGACAGGCGAACTCTTTGAAGGCAAAGGCGGCGATCACGATCGACTGCATGAAGACCTACGCGTTTCCGTCCCAGAAGTATCTTGAACAGTTGCGGGCGGCCGGGGAGCTGGCGTCTGTGAATCCACCGCGCGCCTTGAAGGATGATCCGGGGACACTGTTCGAGATCAAGCTGCAGCCCAAGGCCCTGCGCAATGGCGCGATGCCAAGCCCGATGTGGGTGCACATCCATACCAAGCGGCCGGTACATGCCTGGCAGTTGGCAACGCTGAGCGATGCCGAGTTCGCCGCTTGCCACGTGAAGTCCAATGACCAGCGCGGCTACAATCAGGATTGGCAGAGCGCTCGAGCTGCGACGGGGCGCGAGAATGTCGTGATCCACCGCGGCAAGCTCACGCCGGCGTTCTGTAGGTCCTTATTGCGCACCGCAGCTGGCGGCCAGCCGTGGTATCCCCTTCCCGAGGCGGAGCACGCGTCGATGCAGTTCGCGCGCCTCGGGATGTAGTTACCTGGGTGTCTCGCGCCGGAGCGCCGCTGTGGTGACACGATCAAGTTGGCCGTTATCACCGAGAGGAAATCCTCGATGAGCTCGAAGCCGGCGCGAACTCCTCGAACAGATCGACAACGGGGTCCGATTGAAATTCGATCGGGAGCGTCGTGACCACGACTTCCTTTCGCTTAAGCAGCTGAACCGTCAAATGCCGGCGATGTGTCGGCTCAAGTCCAGGCACATACGATCAGCGCTCCTGGCCTTCATCTTCGAAAGTGAGTACAGATGAACTTCGTCTCAATGAATCGCGTGCGTCAACAAACGGATAGCGTGGACGCGCAAGATGCCTCTCCGGCCAACTCGTCGGCAGAGGCGGCGGCCTTTCAGCGGCAGCTGAGCGAGGTCGCTGTCCCGTCCTCTCCCGTGCTCATGCAGGCCCGCGCCCATCAAGCGGATGCATCGCGATCTGAGGCGCGGCCCATCATGCGGGCGAGCGGGCAACCATATACGCCGGCTCCGCACGGTGAATGCGGTGGAACGATGCTGAATGCGTCGGCGCTGCCGCTCGGCCATGCAAATTTGGTTTTCGCAGGTAGCAGCATGGATCCTGTTTATTCCGAAGATGCGTCTCTTATTGAGCGGCTCGGGCCGGCACTCTTCAAGGCTGGGGCCTCCGAGCGCACCGTCAGGCGCAATGTACGTTGTCTTCTCGGATTGGGGCATTGGCTCGTAAAGAACGGAAAGCCGGGCATTGATGCCCGGCTTTACGAAGAGTCGCTGGACAAGGATGCCCAGGAGTTTGGCAAGCAGGAGGGGCAGGCCGTCGCTACGCCACTGGATCATCTTCGAGCCGCCCAATCGCCGGGCGGCATCGCGCCGATTGCAAGCCGGGTTGAGCTGAATCCCTATCCCCAAGATGCGGATCTCATTAACAGGTACAAGGAAGATGCAGCGTCAGGCACCGCCAACACCGTCAGGACCTATGCAACTCTTCTTATCGATTTCAGTGATTACCTCCGTGAAAACGATAAGCCCGGCATTGCTGCTCGACTTGGCGACGGCTCGCTGGATAATGATGTCAGCCAGTATAAGGAGGCGGACCCCCGTGGCCGCAGAAAAGCCGGGGCCGCACTGGCTCATCTCCTGAGGTCGCCGGCGGGTGCTAGAGCGATCGACCTCCGGCGTCATATTCGCTCCGTTCCTGATCTCGAAGAGGCGGTTCGCGCCGAGCCGAGGCGGACCCGGGCCGCGACTGCGCAGCACAGCGGGTCGAACGGAGCTATCAGCTGGCCGGAGACTCTGCCTGCGAACCAGCAGGATCTGCTTTTGGAGACGATGGACGGACCCAGCTCCTCGCCGCCTCTCGAGACAATCGCGCACCATCAACAAGCAGCGGATGCCGGAGGGTCTTTTCGTGACTTGAACTTGCCCCGCGACGACCATGGGGTTCCACCGCCGCATGGCCTGGCATTGGATCCTGCAGAGTCCCTGAACTGGCGCCACCATGACGACGAACTGACGGATAAACGTCACAGGAACCCGCTCGGGCCAGGCGAGCAGGTTCTCGTCAACGATGAGCATGATATAGGGGAGTTGAGATCAGCGAAGAGGCAGAAGACGCTAAGCAATCCGCAGGGCGTCGCCGTTGAGCGGCAGCTGATGCAGATGCCATCCCATCAACTGGCGGCGGCACCTTCGCAGATGCAGGCTCTGATGCCGTCGCCGGACGAGCTGATCGGCGAGCAGCTCCCGGGCGAAGACGCGGAGCTCTTGGCGAGGTTTCGTTTAGACGCCGAGCGGCGCAAGCTCACCCCAGGCGCCATCAAGAACGGTGTTTCCGGACTTGGGGCATTTGTTCGCTGGGTCAACGCAAGTCATGGGGGGTCCGTAGCTTCTCGGCTGCGAAGAGGTGCAACGCTGGATGAGGAAATTGCGGCGTACCGGAGCTTGGGCCGTGACCCCCAGCGCCGCATTACATCGGCTCTGGATGTTCTCCGGCGGCTCTTGCGTGGGGGTGAAGAAGCCGAAGCTCCCGAACCCCGCGTCCTCGGTGCCCCACGTCGCCTGGTTCCTCATCCAGAAGATGCGCCCCTCATCGAGGGCGCGCTGAGCCAAGCTCTGAAAAATCTTAAAACTGCGAAGGAGAAGGGGTCTGCGCAAAAGCGGGCGACACGTCTTCGTGCGCTGAGTGCGTGGCTCAAAGGGAATCGCAAAGGGAGCATCATCGGGCGACTTAACGGCTCTAGCAAGGAGCAGTTAACGCTGGACAACGATGTGCTCGCGTTCCAACGGACTGGAGGCAGAATATACGGTCCCGATTTGTCGCATCTTCGCAGCTACTTAAAACTCATCGAGGCGAACCGAGAGCTGGGGCTGCCAGGCCCTGAGCAGCCGAGCTCGCCGGCCGCGCAGGGCGATCGGCATCCCGGCTCGGCGCAGGATCTTCCCTCAACGCTGGCAAGCCCAAGCGCGGGAGCTTGGGTTTGGTTGGGTGAACAGCTGCAAGAACCAGCATCACCATCCAGGCCCCCGTCACATGCTAAGGGCAGGCTTGAGCCATCTGTTGATCTGAATGCGCCGACGCCGTCCGAGCTGCGCGACGATGCTCACTTTGCGCCGGCGCCTGCTGCCAGGGCTCGCTCAGACACCTACGGCGGTCTTGAGTCTTTTGTTGATCTGGATGCGCCGACGCCGTCCGAGCTGCGCGACGATGCTCACTTTGCGCCGGCGCCCGCTGCCAGGGCTCGCTCAGACACCTACGGCGGTCTTGAGTCTTTTGTTGATCTGGATGCGCCCACGCCGTCCGAATTGCGCGACGATGCTCACTTTGCGCCGGCGCATCCTGCCCGGGCTCGTTCAGACACCTACGCTGGTCTTGAGCCATTTGTTGATCTGGATGCGCCGACGCCGTCCGAGTTGCGCGACGATGCTCACTTTGCGCCGGCGCATCCTGGCAGGGCCCGCTCAGACACCTACGCTGGTCTTGAGCCATTTGTTGATCTGAATGCGCCGACGCCGTCCGAGTTGCGCGACGATGCTCATTTTGCGCCAGCGCATCCTGCCCGGGCTCGTTCAGACACCTACGCTGGTCTTGAGCCATTTGTTGATCTGAATGCGCCGACGCCGTCCGAGTTGCGCGACGATGCTCATTTTGCGCCAGCGCTCCCTGCCGGAGCTCGTTCAGGCACCTACGCTGGTCTTGAGCCATTTGTTGATCTGAATGCGCCGACGCCGTCCGAATTGCGCGACGATGCTCACTTTGCGCCGGCGCATCCTGCCCGGGCTCGTTCAGACACCTACGCTGGTCTTGAGCCATTTGTTGATCTGAATCCGCCGACGCCGTCCGAGTTGCGCGACGATGCTCACTTTGCGCCGGCGCATCCTGCCCGGGCTCGTTCAGACACCTACGCTGGTCTTGAGCCATTTGTTGATCTGAATCCGCCGACGCCGTCCGAGTTGCGCGACGATGGTCACTTTGCGCCAGCGCCCGCTGCCAGGGCTCACTCAGACACCTACGGCGGTCTTGAGTCTTTTGTTGATCTGGATGCGCCCACGCCGTCCGAATTGCGCGACGATGCTCACTTTGCGCCGGCGCCCGCTGCCGGGGCTCGCTCAGACACCTACCGTGGTTTTCCATTGGTTGATCTGACTGCGGCCACGCCGTCCTCCGAATCACGCGACGATGCTAATTCTGTACGGCCGTTTCCGAGCACCTCCGCTAATGCTCAGATCGGGGCTTTAGATCCGACAGCCTCGTCCCACGGCCACGGGCTGGTGCTCGAGGACACGGAATGGCTGGGCGACGAGCATATCGACAGGGATTACCGGCTCCAGGAGCAGGATTTGCGGAGGAACCATCCGGATCTCGCCGCCCGGACGCGGTTCGTGAATCCCCTCATAGTCCTAAATTATCTGCGCTCTAACGACGATGGCTTCGTGCGAACCGAATTCCAGCGCATCGTCGATGATGATAATGGTAATGATGCAGCCGACTTCCTGTTCCTGCCCGTGATTAATGCCGATCCTGAAGATCCTAATAGCCTCGGCAACCATTGGTCGCTGCTGTTCGTTGATCGCAGCGACCGGGGCCGGCCGGTCGCCTATCACTACGATTCCTACGGCGGACTCAACAACAAGGATGCAGAACATCTCGCAGGTAGGCTGGACCTCCGCCTGGAGCCAGCCCGCATGGCCCAGCAGCGGAACGGGTATGATTGCGGTGTCTTCGTGGTGGACGGGACGCGGGCGCTGGTTAGGCAATTGGAGCAAGGACGGGAACCACACCTGCTGAACCTCAGCAACGTAGTTGCCAATCGGCAGGCACTGCAGAACCGACTCAGGGGCTGATGTCGGCTTGTGCGGATAGAGTTGGCTGGAGCGGCTCTCGCCCGACACCAGTCGGACTGTGTGCGCGGGAAACTGGGGTGCACGCCGAAGGCGAACATTATCAGTGGAGGGCGAAGCGCGCGAAGGCACGAAGATGCCGCTCGGCCTTGACCAGCTTGTAACCGAGCGTGCGGCGAAGGGTGATGTAGCGGTCAGCGTCCTCGCTCAACATGGTAGCCTCCGGCCCCAGGGCTGCGCAATCTCCGACAAGAGGCCGATGTCCACCTTGGCATAGAGCGCCGTGACCGATGGGGAGCGGTGCCGCAGCACGGCGCCGACACCGGCAAGGCTGGCGCCGTTGCGCAGCATGGTCGTCGCGGCGGAGTGGCGCAGAACATGAGCCCCACGATGGATGCTTTTGACGCCAGCCCTATCGAGGGCACGGCGCACGATGCATTTCACGGCGATGCGGCTGAGCGGCCTGACGGGCGCAGCACTCGTCAGGAAGACCCGCGTTGTCGCGACGCGCGGCCGTGCCCGCTCGATATAGGCGAGGATGGCATCGCCAATCTCCTGAGTCAGTGGCAGGCGCTCCTCGCGCCGAGCCTTGCCGGCAAGGGTTATCCTGCCAGTCACCCAGTCGATCTCACCGAAGGCCAGATTAGCGACTTCGCTTGCCCTGAGGCCCAAGTGGGCAAGGAGCAGAATGACGGCCCGATCGCGCAGCCGATCCTCGCCGTCACAAGCGGCAGAAGGCGGCCGATGTCGGCTTGCCCGAGGAAGCGTGGCGTCGTCGCCAACTGCCAGTTCGCGAAGCTCGGAACAGCCTGTTCCCGGCCGACCGGGCACTGCCCGGTCGCCACAAGATATTTGAGGTAGGCGCGCGTGGCGACGGTGATGCCTTGCGCCCGTCCGCGTCCGTGCGGCTTCGCGCGATCGAGCGTAACCGGCATGAGGCCTCCACCTCGTCATGGCGCGGTTCGCTTGGGATACAGCCTGGGATGAGCTGATGGGTGGAGGTGAAGCGATGGCAAATGCCATGCTTGATGCCAGGCAGGAAGGTGACTCTTATCGCCGCGTTGAGGTGATCACTGGGGAGCGCCGGCGGCGACGGTGGACGCGCGAGGAGAAGGCCCGGATCGCGGCGGAGAGCTTTGAGGAGGGGACGAACATCTCCGAGGTGGCGCGGCGCAATGGTGTTTCCCGCGGACTGCTCACGGTGTGGCGACGCCAGGTAGCGGCGGCGATGGCCGGCAAAGCCCAGAACTTCGTGCCTATCCAAATTGGCGCCGAGAGCGATGGCGGGAGGGCTGGCGAGTCCGAGTGTATTTCGCCGGGTAAGATGAAGCCCTTGGAGATTGCCGCGCCGCCGGCCAAGGTCTGTGGAGCGGTCGAGATCGAGGTGAACGGGGCGCGCATCCGCGTCGAGCCGGGCGTGGAGCTGGCGACGCTTTCGATGGTGCTATCGGCGCTTCGAGGGATCCGGTGATTGCGCTACGGTCAGACCTCAAGGTGGTGCTGGCGGCCCAGCCGGTCGACTTTCGTAAGTCGGTGCATACGCTGTCGGCGCTGGTGAGCGAAGCACTGCGCGCGAACCCATATTGCGGCGACGTCTTCGTGTTCCGCAGCAAGCGCATGGACAGAGTGAAGCTTCTGGCGTGGGACGGCAGCGGCATGGTGTTGGTAACGAAGTGGTTGCACCAGGGGCGTTTCACCTGGCCACCGATCCGCGACGGCGTTGTGCATCTCAGTGCGACGCAGCTTGCGATGCTACTCGACGGCCTCGAGTGGACGCGTGTGTCGCCCAAGCCTGTGAAGCAGCCGGTCATTGTCGGCTGAGAAGTGAGGATTTCGCTGGAGCGTGGGTCACACGGATGTATCGTCTGATCATGGCGATTCGCCCCGACGCTCTTCCGGCCGATCCAGCAGCTCTGACCGAGATGGTGCTCGCGCTTGACGCTGAGAACGAGAAGCTGCGCGTAGCAATGCAGACGTTCAAGGACATGATCTTCGGGAAGCGCTCGGAGCGGCTTGCCGCGCTCGTGGCCGAGCAGCTCGCACTTGAGCTTGGCGACCTTGAGACCGGCGTCACGCCGCCTGCAGCTGCCAACGACGATGCAGCCGCGGCAAAGCCGCCCGGCAAACCACTGCGGAAGAAGGCGCGCCGCAACATCGGCGCGCTGCCCAAGCACCTGCCGCGCTGCGAGCAGGTGCTGGAGCCGGAGGCGACCGCATGCCCGTGTTGTCAGGGCCAGCTTCACAAGATCGGCGAGGACGTCAGCGAGGTGCTGGACATCATCCCGGCGATCCTGCGGGTGTTGCGGACGGTCCGTCCCAAGTACGGCTGCCGCCGCTGCACCGATGGTGTGATCCAGGCGAAGGTGCTGCCGCGCCTAATCGAGAGCGGCATGGCCTCGACGGCACTCGTGAGCCACGTGGTAGTCTCGAAGTTCGCCTGGTATCTGCCGCTTTACCGACAGGTGCAAATTCTGGCCGGCCAGGGTGTCCATCTCGACCGGGCGACGCTCGCCGGCTGGGTGAAGCGAGCGGCCTGGTGGCTCAGGAGCCTCTATGAGCTCCAGCTGCGCACCATCCAGGCTGCGCCGCGCCTGTTCTGCGACGAGACGCCGATGCCGGTGCTCGATCCCGGACGACATCGCCCGCGCATCTGCCAGTTCTTGGCGCATGCGATGGATGACCGGCCATGGGGCGGCCCCTCGCCGCCGGCGGTGGCCTACGTGTTCGCCGACGGCCGCGGCACGGCGGAGATCGCCAGACAGTTGACGGGCTTTTCCGGCATTCTGCAGGTCGACGGTTATGCGGCCTACAAAGCGCTCGCCCGCGATCATGGCGACGCGATCCAGCTCGCCTTTTGTCTCGCCCACGCCCGACGCAAATTCGTCGACGTGTATAAGACGACCCAGTCGCCGTTCGCTCGCGAAGTGATCGAGCGCCTGCAGGCGGTCTATGCCATCGAAGCAGAGATCCGCGGCAGCAATGCCGAGCAGCGGCTGGCCACCCGCCGCACCAGGTCCGCTCCATTGATGGAGGCGCTCAGGACGCGCCTGACCACAATGGTCGGCCAGCTCTTCTCCCAATCGAAGCTGGCGGAGGCCATCAACTACGCACTCAATCACTGGGACGGGTTGACGCTGTTTCTCCGCGACGGCCGTGTCGAGGTTGACAGCAACACAGTCGAGCGTTCCATGCGCCCGATTGCGATGGGAAGACGCAACTCATTGTTCAGCGGCAGCGAAGGCGGCGCCGAGAGCCGGGCGATCCTGGCGTCGCTCGTGAACACGGCAAAACTCCATGAGCTCGACCCGCAGGCCTACCTGGCCGATGTGCTGGAGCGCATCGTGTCCGGGCGAACCAAGAGCCATCAGCTGCACGAGCTGCTCGCCTGGAACTGGAAGGCGGCGCGCCGGCGCACACCGCAGGCAGCGGCATGAGCCCACGTCGCCATAAAGCAGCATCGTCGATGCCGTCAGCCGCGATGCCGCTTGCGGACCTCGAGCGATGGCTCCAGGCTCGCATCGATCGCCATCCTGCCGCCACTAGCATTCCCATGCTCGACGGCTATGCTGCCGCGATCGTAGCCGGACCGGTCTCGATGAGCCCGCTCGATTGGATCTGCCCGCTGCTCGCGATCGATGCCGACGCGTTCAACCATGGCGGCACGCCGGAGTTCGCCGCGATCTCCGCCGTTGCGCTGCGCCACAACGACATCAGCAACACCCTCTCGACTGCCCCCGATCGGTTCGAGCCGATACACCGGCGCAACCCCAATGGCGACGTCGATCCGCGTCCCTGGTGCCAGGGTTTCCATGCCGCGATGCGGCTCAGGCTGTCGGCGTGGGCGCCGATGCTGGACACCAGCAATGTCAATCACGGCCTGCTTCTGCCCATTCTGTTGCACTGTCGCGACGATCAGGGGCAGCCGATGCTCGGATCCCCCCGAAGCGGCCGCGAGACTGCCGACTTTCTGCGTAACGCCTACGCCGATATTCCAGCGGTCGTCGAGGCCATGCGCCAATATTGGATGCCGATCCGCTACCCACGCGCCCGCTGATCTCCGCAGACGTGGGAGCTCATACCGGTTACGATCGAGCACGAAGCCGCGGATCGCGGCGGCTGTGTACGGGGCGGGATCGGTGCCGAGCGACGCCAGCAGGTCGACCAGGATCGCCTGATAGGTGTCGAGCGTGGAGTCCTTGACGCCGCGCTGCTCCCGCATCCAGCGACGGAAGGCGGCCAGTGACGGCCAGCTCTCCTCCAGCGACGGCCGCCGCTCCGGCGGCAGGACGTTCGTCTCACGCAGATAGGCGATGAACAGCGCGGCGGCGCCCTGTGGCGCACGAGTTGTCTTGCTACCCCGGAATACCGACGCCGATGCGGCGAAGCCGGCGGCGAGCGTTTCGATCTCGAAGCCGGACGCGCGGACCCAATCGGCCCACAGCGCGAGCAGGCGCGCCATCTCTGTTACTGTCGCCGGTGTGTATTTCCGCAGCGAGAGCGAGTCCTTGAAGTCATCGACATGCGGTTGCAGCCAGTTGATCCGGACATCAACGCTTCGGCGATGTCCGCGCTTTCGTTTTGTCACCACGTTTTCCTTCGAGTTGCTTGTTCACGTCGGGAGCGCCCGGCGCGTCGAGCAAATCGAAGGTTTCGACCCCATTCCATGCGATAGGCGTTTTGCCCACTGGATCCGAACCCGACGTGTCCGTGGAGACCCGTCGGGCGCGGCGTGTGTCGTTGGGTCGGAGCATGCTGGCCGTAATGCCGGAGGGCTGACGCGCCGGCGGCGCCGAACGTGCTGAAGAGGCGCCGACCGCCAGCGTCGTTCTCTGCCGACAATGCCGGCGAAGCCCCCGATGCGCCCTCTCGGCTGGTCTGGCGCCGCTCCGGACTTGGCCTGCAACGGCTCCGCCGACCTTCTTCCCCTGCGGCCGCGCCGCATTCCTCGCGCAACAACAAGCTCGGCTGCGCCGTCCTCCGCTGACGCTGCGGCCCGAGGGTGCAGACGTCCGGTCCGTCGCTTCACGACCGCCATCGAGGCCGCATCGGGCGGCTTCGGCCAACTCTCAGGAGATACGACAATGGCTCAGATCGGCACCTTCATCCGCGACGAAAACGGCTCCTATGCCGGCACGATCAAGACCCTCACCCTCAACGTCAAGGCCACCATCAAACCCTGCGACCGTGACAACGACAAGGCGCCCGACTATCGCGTCACCGTCAACGGTGTCGAGTTCGGCGCCGGTTGGAGCAGGACCGCCCGTGAGACAGGCGCCGAGTACCTCTCGCTCAAGCTCGACGATCCGTCCTTCACGGCTCCGGTCTACGCCTCCCTCGTTCAAGCCGACAAGGGCGAGCACAAGCTCATCTGGTCGCGATGAACCGGCGAAGGGCGCTCCGCTTCCAGCGGGGCGCCACTATTCAAGCACATAGCCCAGCGCGCGATAACCCGCCCGTCGCTTCGCTCCCATCCGGGCCAGAACCGGGACGGTATTATCGACATAGTCGACGACCAAAACATCTTTCTTGCCATCATGCTGGCTATGCAGCCGGCCGACATACTGTGCCAATGTTCCCTTCCAGGCGATCGGCATCGTCAGGAACAGCGTGTCGAGTCGAGCGTCATCGAAGCCTTCACCGATGTAACGGCCTGTTGCGAGTATCAGACGCTCATCATCATCAGGAACATTCAACACCGTGTTGGCTGTTTTGCGATCCTTCGCGGACATACCGCCGCGCAGGACCACGAGATTTTTCACGGATGGCGAGAATCTCTGACGAAGATAATCGAGATGGTCTTTTCGTTCCGTCAGAACGAGTGCATGGCTCTGATCTCGCTTCGCGTCCCCGACGAGGTCGCGGCGGAGTTCTCAGTCCTTGCTGCTACCCGGGGCGGCAAGTCCGCCCTGCTGCGGCGTCTGATTGCTGATGCCCTAGCTGCGCCAGCGCCGCGCATATTGGCGTTGCCGGTCGGACGGCCGGAGAAGGTGACGGTACGATTCCGCGAGAGCGAGATGCGGCAGCTCGCGGAGGTTTCACATCAGCGCGGCATGACGCGGACCGGCTGGATCGTCGCCTGGTGCGCTCACGATTGGGGTCGCCAGTGCAGCATTCCCCGAACGAGCATGAAGCGCTTCGCGCGATCGTTCGCGAGCTCAACCGGATCGGCGGCAACATCAACCAGATCGCGCGTGCGGCAAACACCAGTGTGTTGCAGGGCAGGGCGGTTGAGCCTGATTTTCTCGCAATTCGAGAGGCCAAATTGGTCATTGAAACTGAACTCGCGCGGCTACGTGATGCGCTGCATGGGAATGCGGATTATTGGGATGGGCGGCGATGAGTCGGTGCTCCTCCCCTCGGTCGCGCGACTTGGCCCCCGAACTTCCGCCGATCTCGTACGTCTGGGAAACGCCCAATCGGCGCCCTCGGCGGGCCGAGTGGGATATCCCCGACCCGGTCGCCTTACGCCGGCGATGCGTGCCAAGCTCGAACGCATCGTGCGCCGAGCGCCAGAGGTGATGGTCAAAATCACCGGCCGGACCAAGAGCGTGGCTCATCTCAAATCGCACCTCGCATACATCACGCGAAACGGCGAACTCGATGCGGAAACAGAGCAGGGCGCGTCACTGACGGGTCGGTCTAGATTGAAGGATCTGCAGCAACGATGGGAGGATGATGCTGTTCTTGACGACAAGCGCCGCCGCGATGGGGCGCTTTCGATCAACATCATTCTGTCTATGCCGGCGGGAACTGACGCGATTGCGGTCAAGGATTCGGCGCGGGCGTTTGCGATCGAGACGTTCGATGGCAATCACGACGACGTCTTCGTCCAGCACCTCGACGACAAGCATCCCCACGTGCACTTGACCGTTCGGTCGCTTGGCCATGACGGCAAGCGCCTCAACCCTCGCAAGGCGGATCTTCAGGCCTGGCGGGAGCGGTTTGCTGGCGAGCTCCGGCTTCGCGGGATTGCGACGGAGGCAACGCCGCGGCGAACCCGCGGACGGGTTCGAAAGGCTGATCGCGGGCCGGTGCTCGCTTTGCGCAAGCGAAAGATCAGGCCCGATGTCGACCGATTCGCCCGCACGGATGTGCTTTCGGAGGTGAGGGGCGGCAAGGTTGTGAAACATCCTTGGGACGAAAAGATTATGTCACGTCAGGATGCGATCCGGCAGCGATATCTCGACTATGCCGCCGAGCTAAAGCGCTCTGGAGCGGCAGCAGATCACGCCCTCTCGCGCCAGATTCGGCAATTCGTCAACGACATGCCTGCTGTCGAAACCCGTCGGCATGCGCTGAAGAATGAGCTTTCGGAGCTTGCCAATACCCGCCGCCGCGGCGCGGAGCAGGGCGTCGATGCAGAGGGGCGCCACCAAACAAGAGGCAATGACCGGACCAGATGAGCGAGCGTAGGATGTCAATCGGCGTTCAATTTGAACGCCGATTGACAGGCTGCACGCCGACCATTTCACGCTGCCGCACACCGTGCGATCTTCACGGCGGTAGATGCGTGCTGCCTCAACGGGCCGCGCCTCAGCCTCTCGCTCGAGCGCCAATCGTCAGCTCAAGGATGATGTCGATTGCAGGATCCATCTTGAGGCAGCCCCACAGAGCAATGAAAATATCCCTGCGGGACTCTTGGGAAGTCTCATTGTTCTAGGCCACGCTCTGCGAGCAGCCGGTGCATGACCTCGCCTTTTATCTCGCCAGCGATTTGGTTTCGGACTTGGGCTCCGAGCACCCGCTCGGCATCGACGTCGCCTACCAGACCATGTTCGGCCAGTCGCTGATCCAGACGGCTTTGAAACTCTTCGCCCATGGCTTCGACGAGCCGGTCCTGCATCGCTGCATGTTCGTCCGGTGCGATGCGCCTCAGCACCGTCTCCCAAGGTTGCCAGCGGGTTGCCATATAGTCGGTGAATTGGTTCGCTTCCCGCTCCCGGACCAGGTCCAGTGCCTCCGTCGCATCATCCTCGCTTACGCGAGAGACCGCCAGGAAGCGCATGTCAGGGGCGACGTGACTGAGCTCCAGCGGCTCGCGCAGCCGATGTTGATAGGCCAAGTAGACTTCCACGTCGTCTATGTCTGGGTCGAGGCTGAGGAGCGAGTTGACCCTGTCGCGCGCGATCTCATCAAGCGCCTCCAAGCGGAACGCAACACGGCCGCGCTGGATCAGTTCGCCAAGACGATCGTCATAGACGCCGCCCTCGACATCAGCGTTGAGGCGCGCGGTCTGCATACCGTTCCAGTGCAAGGTAACTCGATCCTCGCAGCTCGCGTTGGCCTCGGAAGCCTGTGCAAAAAACTGCTCGCGCAATCTCGGATTGGCCGCCGCCTGCCGCAGATCATCAGCCACTCTCTGCCGAAACTCGTGATTGCCATAGTTAACGGTCTCTCGTAGCCTCTCTAGGAACCGTGCGTAGTCCTGGGCGCCGGGCTCATCCGCAAAGTGCAGCCATTCGGCCAGTGCCGAGGGGGCGTCTCCCAGCCAGTGCGCGGCAGCCTCATATAGAGATTGCTGCGCAAGCTGAGGTGGCGCTTCAGCCGCCGCCAGATTAGCGAGGACGTCGTCCGGCAGCGGGTTATCCCCGAACTCGAGGTTCTCCAAATGCGGGTAGCTGAGACTAAGATTCGGTACAAGACCCTCAAGAAGATCCTCAGGCAGGCTGGTCAGCCGGTTACCGCTGAGATTGAGTGATTGGAGCGTGCTCGGAAGGGGGGCGAGGAGGTTGGCCAATTGATTGCTGCTGACATCGAGTTCAATAAGCCCCGATGGGAGGGAGTCGGGGAGGTCGGTAAGCTGATTGCCACTAACCGCGAGCGAGGTGAGCCTGCTCGGGAGAGCGTCCGGCAGGCTAGTTAGTCGGTTGTCGCTTGCGTTCAGGATCTCGAGCCCAGCCGGAAGGTTGGCCGGCAGACTGGTCAAGCTGTTATCGGCCACCTCCAGCCGAGAGAGGGTCGCCGGAAGAGCGTCCGGCAAATTGGTCAACCGGTTATGGCTAATGAGAAGATGCTGAAGACCGGGTGGGAAGCTAGAGGGCAGGCTGCTTAGCTCGTTGTGCCTGGCGCGCAGTTCAAGCAATCTTGGCGGCAGGGCGGCGGGCAAAGCGGTCAGGGAGAGGGAGGACAAATCCAGCAAGTGCGAGCCCGCGTTGTCCGAACCCCTAATTCGTGTGCGCCCCTGTCGCCGATTCTCGGCTTCGCCCTGCCCCTCTTCGGCAACCCAGTTGTCGAGGATCTGCGCGCGCGCGGAGGCCGGGGTCCGATATCCTGTCATGGCTTCGACCAAATCCGCCACGGCTCGGCTGAAGCCGCTGAGGTAACTTTCCTGCTCCCCCTCTTCAGAAGCGTCCGAGGAAGAACCTGCACTCCACTGTGCCTGTCCTGTGTTCATCAATTTCTCCATCGTCAGAACAAGAATGCCCCCGCTTCTCAAGGTCGCGAAGCAGGCTGGTTGTCATGATCATTCGAGAGCCAGCATCATTCGAGAGCCAGCGCACGTGCGCTGCGGCTCCCGCCCGACTCGAGCCGGTACAGGTTCACATGAGCCCAAACGCGGCAAATGGATCGCTACTGCTGCGAGGCTTCCTGCCATTTCGTTGACCAGATTAAGTCCCGGAGGACCGTCAACGTGGCAGCGTTCTGCCCGTAGCAGGCCTACCTGTCGATCAGCTGACGAGTGTCGCTGCAGAACCCCGGGTCGCTCGGTTGCCAGCGGTGACAGAAGTAAGCCCGCCTCTTTATTCCGAGGATGCTCGCCTTATTTCGGGGCTTGAGGAGGTCCTCCGCAATGGAAGCAGCGCCGGCGCCCGCTGCCAGGGCTCGCTCAGGCACCTACCGCGGTTTTCCATTGGTTGATCTGACTGCGCCCACGCCGTCCGAATCACGCGACGATGCTAATTCTGTACGGCCGTTTCCGAGCACCTCCGCTGATGCTCAGATCGGGGCTTTAGATCCGACAGCCTCGTCTCACGGCCGCGGGCTGGTGCTCCAGGACACGGAATGGCTGGGCGACGAGCATATCGACAGGGATTGCCGGCTCCAGGAGCAGGATTTGCAGAGGTACCATCCAAATCTCGCCGCCCGGACGCGATTCGTGAATCCCCTCATCGTCCTAAATTATCTGCGCTCTGACCACGATGGCGTCGTGCGAACCGAATTCCAGCGCATCGTCGATGATGATAATGGTAATGATGCAGCCGACTTCCTGTTCCTGCCCGTGATTAATGCCGATCCTGAAGATCCTAATAGCCTCGGCAACCATTGGTCGCTGTTGTTCGTTGATCGCAGCGACCGGGGCCGGCCGGTCGCCTATCACTACGATTCCTACGGCGGACTCAACAACAAGGATGCAGAACATCTCGCAGGTCAGCTGGACCTCCGCCTGGAGCCAGCCGGCATGGCCCGGCAGCGGAACGGCTATGATTGCGGCGTCTTTGTCGTGGACGGCACGCGGGCGCTGGTTAGGCAATTGGAGCAAGGACGGGAACCACACCTGCTGAACTTCAGCGACCTCGTTGCCAATCGGCAGGCACTGCAGAACCGACTCAGGGGCTGATGTCGCCGTGCGCGGATAGCTCGTCGACGATGCCGCCAACGTCATCCTCTCCGCCGTCGGTTACAACTTCCGCCACATCCTCGCCTGGCTAAGGGCTCTTTGGTACCTCTTCCTGGCTGCCTTCTTCTCAGTCACCAGCCACCGCACACCACTCAAATCGGCTTCTTAACCGACGCGCCGCGACGACGACGATATTGAAGATCTACTCCGTCTCAACTTCCCCAAAAGCCGCAGCGCCGAAAACCCGGCCTGATATAACATAATCTCTCGTCCAGCAGCGAATCCACTGGCTCTCGTAGGGGCCGACTGATTCTATGCGAGATTCAATGTGACGAGAAAGTCGCGCTTACGTTCAAGCGGCACCAGCGGCAGTTGCGCATCCTGCGCAGCCGCCTGGGCCGGATCATCCGCGACATCCGCCGCAAGATCGAAGGCCAGGATGCGCTCGAAGTGGCGTTCGCACTCTCGTTGAGCCGGGCCACGCAGAACCGCTCGCAGCAGCAGCGCCCGCGCGGCTGGAAGCTGTATTCCTTCCATGCCCCCGAGGTGGAGTGCATCGGCAAGGGCAAGGCCAGCGCGCCTTACGAGTTCGGCGTGAAGGCTTCCATCGTCACCAACAACCGGCCTGCTCCCGGCGGCCAGTTCGTGCTGCACGCCAAGGCGCTGCCCGATAACCCTTACGACGGTCACACTCTGCGGGACGTCATCGACCGAACCGAGACACTCACCGACGTTGCCGGACGACATACACCAAGGCTCACCCGCGAGGCATGTTGGCGCCGTGCGAGGCATCGCAGTCGACATTCGCACCGCTGGTCGTGGAAAGCGCGTTGGAGGAGCGTCAGGTTCCGGCGATCAAGCTTGAGATCGCGATCGGCGATGTCGTGCTGCGGACGGACACAGCCATAGATGGCGAGCAGCTGTCCCGGGTGATCCGCGCAGTGCGCGCGTCACGATGATCGCGGCCGTTGCCGATCTGAAGATTTACATCGCGACGCGGCCGATCGACTTCCGCTGTGGCCACGATGGGCTTGCGGCGAAGGTGCAGGAGATGCTTCGTCTCGACCCGTTCAGCGGCGCAGCCTTCGTGTTCCGATCGAAACGAGCACAGCTCGTTTCATTGTACGTCCCTTTGTCAGATTCCGGGCAGACGGATCATCTTATCGTATTGATAATCAATGTAGTTTTTCGGTCGACGTTCGATCACGCGCTGCACCGCTATGCGTACTGCTTCCGAACTCAGCGTGTCGACGGGGACCAACCATTGCGAGCCCTTGATTGCTTGTGTTGCCGGCAAGATGCCCTTCAGAACCAGGCTCTTTGCAGATCCGACGCAAATTCCAAAGTGGACCGCAGCCTTCGCGAGGCTGATCATTTTGCCGTCGGATGACGCGGGGTCGTATTCGTGATAGGCTGGCGCTTTCCAGCTGAGCTTGTAGATTTGAACATTCCTCAGGACCACAGGCATTTTGATGTCGGCAGCGCGCAGCCAAAGAAAGACCTGCCGGGCGCTGCCGAGCTCGCGGAACTTCGTGAAGACGCGTCGAACCACTCCCGCCACATGTTCGTCGGGATCGATTTCGATCTTGCCGAGTTCACTCCAACAAAATCCGGGTGGTAGCATGAAGCGGTACTCGCCGCGCTGGGCCTTGGAGGCTCGAGCGGCGATTCCACGTTGGCGAAGCAGGCTCAGCTCATACTCCGACATCGTCCCCTTCAGTCCGAGAAGCTCAAGTGATGCCAGTCGCGTCCATTGCGCGCCAGCCGCGATGCCTCGATGCAATAGACGGTACCGACATCGCCCGAGCACACCATCGCCACAAGCCGCTCAAATCCGGGCCGCTGAGTGCTGCCGGAACCTGAGCGGCCAAGATCGTCGTCAATGACCGTCACCGACTTAAATCCGGTGGTTTCCGCGGCCTTTGCCAAGTCATATTGCCGCCGCTGGCTTTCGAGATTCCCCGTGACTTGGGACATTGTCGATTGGCGAACATAGACGACGGCGGTGCGGCTGAGGTGATCAGGCGTGATCTTGATACTCATGGTCACCTCCCGGCATCTGAGCGGTCTGGACGCCCGCCGCTTCCAGCAACAGATCAGCGAGCGCCTGGACCAGACCTTTGGGATTGGCGCTCAGCGGGTTCTGGGGAATCCGGTGACCCAGATCCAGACACAGCTGCATCGGCTCGCGATATTGGCTTTTTCTCCGCACGTCCCTTCTCCCTCTTCACCGAAGGACGGGATCGTGCGCTCGACGCCTGATTCGTTCCGAGAAGCTTCAGAACAACGGCAAGTTCGTTGAGCCCCTCAATACTGACCTGCGGCGGTCCAAGCGCCATGCCGGAGCGATAGCTTTTGTCAATCCAGTTGGGTACCTCACGACTAAACCCACGGCGTTCCTCCGTGTAGATGCACTTCAAATCCTTGCCGCGTCGGAACGGTGCGACTTGAAGCGTTCGTCCAAAAAGGGGATGCCACGGATATGCGATTGTCGCGCTTCGAAGACTGTATGCAGAATGTCGGGCGTTGGGCGGACCGGATCAAAATTTTGGTCTGGGATCGAACGGGCCTGGTGTTGGTGCACAAGCGTCTCGAAGGTTGCAAGTTCGTTTGGCCAACGATCGCAGACGGCGTGATGCGCATATCGCCGGCGATGTTCGCAGCCCTGTTCGAGGGGCTGGATAGAAGCGCGGCGTCCACAGGTCGCTGGATAACTGCGGCAGAATGACTCGGAAGCTATTTTGAACGTGGCACGCGCGGCGACGATGTGCTCGAAATAGCGCATGAGCATCGCGGCACTACGCGACGAAAATGAACAACTGAAAGCGCTTTTGGCGCAAACGCAAGCGGCCTTGAGCGAGCATCAGGCGGCGCTGGCGACGTCGGAAGAGTCGCGGCGTCGGTTGGAGGTCATTCTCGGCGAATTGCGACGCGAGAAGTTCGGCGCGACGTCCGAGAAGCTGCGGCCAGATCAGTATCACTTACCGCTGGAAGACGTGGAGATCGCGCAAGGCATCCTGGACGCGGCGCAGGAGAGAGCCGAGGCTGTGATCAAGGGCCGATCGCGGAGCGTGCCGGATCAAGGTTCTCATCGCAATCGCGGCTGCTTGCCTGCCCATTTGCCGCGGGTGGAACGGATCATCGAGCTTGCGAGCACGCTCTGTCCGTGCGGTTGCGGCGCCATGACGAAGATCGGCGAGGACGTCAGCAAACGCCTCGACGTGATCCCGGCGCAATGGCGGTGTTGGTCACGCGCCGCCCGAAATACATCTGTCGCCACTGCTCGGGCCCTGTCGTGCAGGCGCGCGCACCGGAGCGCGTCGTGCCCAGCGGGCTGCCGACCGAAGCGGCCATTGCGCACGTGATCGTCTCCAAGTTTGGCGACCATACGCCGTTTTACCGTCAGGCCGAGATCTATGCGCGCCAGGGCATCCGGCTTGATCGGGCGACGCTGGGCAACTGGTCCGGCCGCGCCTGCTTCCATCTTCAGCCCATCGCGAACCACATGCGCCGCCGCCTGGCCATGGCGGATCGGCTGTTCATGGACGAAACCACGGCGCCGGTGCTCGATCCCGGGCGAGGCCAAACGAAGAAGGGCTACTTCTGGGCGATCGTCTCCGACGATCGAGGCCACAGCGGCCCAAGTCCGCCGATCGTGCTGTTCCGATATGCCCCCGGTCGCAGCGGTGCCTTTGCGGAGCAGTTCCTGGATGGCTTTTGCGGACGCTTCCTGCAGTGCGATGCCTATGAAGGTTATGACCGGCTAACCGAAGTCGCTCGACCGCAAGGGCCGTGGACGCTCGTGCATTGCTGGAGCCATTGCGCCGGCGCTTCGTCAAATTGGCCCGTAACACCAAATCGCCGATCGCCGAGGCCGCCGTTCGGCACATCGCACAACTTTACGCCATCGAAGCCATGGTCCGCGGCTCATCGCCGGACATCCGGCTGGCCGCGCGCAAGGAGCACTCGCTGCCCATCATAGCCGCGTTAAAGCCGTGGTTCGAGAAACGGATATCTGGCGCCCGGATTTGGGTGAACGAGTGCGCCCAACCGGCGCGAAATCCTACGTGGTGGTTTATAGGGCGGGCGCCGGCCGCGGGGCGCCCATGCGGCGTTACACTATCGCGGCGGTTGGAAAAATCGCGCCTGAGCGGGCTAGAACGCGCGCCAAGGTTATTTTGGGGGCTGTGGCACATGGGCACGATCCGGCGGGCCAGAAAACTACTGAGCGGGGAACGCCCACGGTGGCTGAATTGGTCGACCGTTTCATGGTTGACCACGTGCGAGCGAAACGCAAGGACGGGACGGCAGAGTTCTACCGGGACGTCTTGGACCGCATTGTTAAGCCGGCCTTGGGCACCGCTAAGGCCGACAAGCTGACGCGGGTACAGGTCAGCAAGCTGCACTCCTCGCTCGCCGAGACGCCCTTCCAGGCCAACCGTGTTTTAGCGGTGGTTGGTAGCATGTACGCCTTCGCAGCTCGGACCGACATCGTCGCCGAAGGCACCCATCCGGCGCGCGGCATCGAAAAATTTAAGGAAAGCCGCCGCGAACGTTTCCTGACTAGCGATGAACTTGAGCGCATTGGAGGTGCTATTCGGGAAGCGGAAACGGTCGGCATTGCTTGGACGGTGGATGAAACGAAACCTACTGCCAAACATGTCGCAAAGGAGAAGCGTTCTACCCGGATCGCACCGTCTGCCGCGGCCGCGCTGCGGCTCCTCCTATTTACCGGCTGCCGTTTGAGGGAAATCCTGCATCTGCGGTGGCAACATGTAGATATTGAGCGCGGCTGTTTGTTTCTGCCTGACAGCAAGAGTGGCCGAAAAACGGTCATTCTAAACGCGCCAGCCCTTTCTGTACTGAACAATCTAGAGTGGATTGGGCCCTATGTCGTTCCCGGCGACGACCCGGAAATGCCACGCCACGATCTGAAACGGCCGTGGGGTGCCATCACCAAAAGGGCCGGCCTAACCGGTGTTCGGCTTCACGACTTGCGGCACACCTACGCAAGTTTCGGTGCTGGTAGCGGGCTAGGATTGCCAATCATTGGCCGGCTGCTTGGCCACACGCAAGCGGTCACTACGGCGCGGTACGCACACCTTGACAATGATCCGCTTCGGCGAGCATCAGAATCAATTGCAGGCCAAATTGCAGCGGCATTAGACGGCAAACGGCCGCCGACGGTGACGCCCTTTCGACGCAAGGCCGCTCGATGGAAGATGCACAGCTACAACTAGACGGCGTCAGACCCCTTATTCGTTATTCGCCTCTCAAAGCAGGCCGGCGCACGGACTTCGCTGCGCACCGAGTAGGGAGCAATACCGAAAGGGTGAAGCCTTTAAAATATGCCAGCTATTAGGCTACGATGAGACGACCGGCGTAACCGCGGCGAATAAAAAGTGGAAACCAAGGCTCGCCATCAACAACGCCCGGGCACCATAACGCAGTGAACGTAGAGGTTGAAACGTTCCATAGCGTGACTGTACGGCCTTCTGAGTTTCCGTAGCCGAGCGCGTTTTTAACTAAAATTGTGAGCCAAAATTCCACGCCATGGCTCATTTTTGACTCGTCCGGCGCAGTAGGCGCAGCGCTGCCAACAGCGCGGTGAAGAGCATCGTTAACAGCAGGATTGCGACGGTGGCTTCGCGGATGTCGTGGACCTGCCAGCCATACCCTCTGGCGTCCACGGCTTCGCCTGTCTGTCCCATTACCCAGGGTACGATGTGAGTAAGGCCGGCGCCTACATAGAACAGGATACCGATCGCCGGCAGCTTGAGGCTCAGCTTTGAATACGGCCGGAGGTCGCTGCGGCGCAGGTAGAGCGCGAAGACCTGGAAAATCAGCCATGAGGTGAGAAGCCAGCCAACATAGTTGGTAAGAGGAACACCGAACACACCGCCGCCGTTGTGCCATATCCAGACCTTGGCGATAGTTGCGTTGGGGGCATCTATCACAAGGTCCCATTGAGTCATCACGAACGCCGCGACGACGGGCAGGGCGATCAAGTTGAAAGGACGATCGAGCTGATGGTCGGCGCCATCAAGCAGAACAGACGCGACCGTCCACGAAAAATAGCCCGCGCCGAACCACAGGGGTCCGACGACGATCGGAATGAGGCCGACATGCGGTAGACCCGCACCGACCTCAAAATGATAGACGCCGAATGGAAAGCCCGTGGCGGTGCCGAGGTTCTCCATCGCAAACGAAATTGCATTGCAAGCAACGAACAGAATCAAGGCGCGTCGCGCCCCATAAGCAAGGGCGGCGTGGGCTAGTGCGCAGGCAATGAAAACTACCGCGAGCGCTTGCGCGAACGGAGTTGGATTCCAGGAAAACCCGATTGCGGCAGCAAGAATACCAGCGACGAACAGCCAAAGCACGGTATCCTGCTGCGCGGCGTGTCGACTGCGCGCCACGTTGTCTGGTGTCATTGTGTGTGATCCGTTGAGCGAGCGATCAATGGCAACGTTATTGGCTCATTTTCAACACTGCAATCTGCGTGGATCGGACTACGAGCTGCGATGTCCAGTTAGCGTACGGCCGTGCATTTCCCGTGCCCCGGGCACGACCTCACTACTAAACAATTGATTTTATTAGCGTAAAAAGCAGACCCGCAGCCTTCACACGGGGAGAGGTCCAAGGTTCGATCCCTTGTGCGTCCACCATTTCCTCTTCCTTCAGCAGATCGATCAGCGCAGCGGTGGTCTGACCGCCGTTCGCCCCGCATTCCCCTCATTGCCGGCGGCGGTGCGGTGCCGATGACGGCTTGGCGGTGCGCCGGCTGAGTTCGCCGAGCAGATCGCGAACGGCGCCGTCGAGTTCGTCGGGCGGAGTGGCGTAATCGGCCTGTTGCGTGCCGGTCGGCCGATACCGGCCGCGCGCGGAGATGTCGTCATTGGCGGCCCGCGCCTTCGGCGCGTGAACGCGCGGCGGTGACCGGCGCCGGCGGCGCGAGATCAACTCGCGGACGCCATATCCCGATGCGAACCCGATCCCGGCGACGAGAACGACAATCAGAAGCTCCAGCATCGTGCTGTCCCCAATCACCTTGCCGCAATGCAATAAGCGCGACAATGCGGCAGGGGCTTGACCGGGCCGGTTCCTTTTCACGGTATCGAACAGAACGCCGCCCCCACGGAGTCCTACGGTGTTTTATTCGCGAGCCTCCTCGGCTACCTTCCCGGAACTCGCGGAGGCCGGGACGTCTCGATGCGCAAGGGCAATGACTACATTCTGAAGCTGCGGCCGTGGTCGTTGTCGACGTTCGTGGTCGCCCTGCTGGCCGTGGTGCTGGCCACTGCGACCCAGGAGATGTTCGCGAGCTTCGGCATGCAGTTCTATTTTTTTATCGGGATCTATGTCCTCCATTGAAGTTTGGATGGCGCCCATTCCAGCTTCTCGCAAAAAGTTCGCGAAATCCCCAGAAAGCTGCGCGGCGTGCTCGTGCGCCTTGATCGGCTCCGCAAACTTCAGTCCATCAAATGAAAGCGACGTTCCGACGAACGAGACATCCACAGCCTCGGGCTGAAGCTCGCGCAGGGTCTGGTCATCACCGAGGCCTACTATTGGGATCTCAACGACCGCACTCGCGCCTTCGGCAAGCGCTTCTTCGAGCGCATGAAGCGGATGCCGACGATGAACCAGGCAGCGACCTACAACGCCACCCTGCACTACCTCAACGCGGTGAAGGCCGCCGGAACCAAGGAGACCAGGCCGGTGCTGCCCCCGCGTCGGCAACCGATAGGGCCTTCATCGAGAGTTCACCGACGACCATCGGCTGCGCAGAAATTAGCGATCTTGATCGCAATTCTCAAGACGCGTTCTCCTCTTCGGCGCCGTCGGCGCTCGATGCCGATCCCGACAAGACGGTGCTGTTTGCGCGGGGCCGTTTGAAGGAAGCCAAAGGAAGCCAGAAGGTGGTTTGAGCATATTGGCTGGAACGTCCCGCCCCAAAACGAACGGGGCCGACGGATACTCCAGTGGGGCGCCGATCATGCTTGCCTCGCCTCGCCGGGTAACCCGATGCGATCGGTGCGCCGTTGGTGCCGATGCTGGGCACCCTGGTTGACGCGAGAGCAATTGGAAGCGGTCGTTGCGGACACGAAGAGCAGCAACAAGCTGTGGACTCCGGACCAGTGCGCGACTGCTCATAGTACCCATTCGCGACCGTCAAGCCTTCGGCTTCCGGTTCATCGGAGCCTGCGACGACCCGAACTACAAAGTTCGGCTCGAGCTGAAGCGAGTAAAGTACGCCACCTATTCGCGTAACTACCGAAATCTCATTCCGTCATCACCCAGGTTCCCGCATAGCTCACGCTGCCTGAGCGGCTCAGCTTGGCGCTTACGCCCCATTGCGGAAATGGTCGGTTTTAAGGGCGCGCGCCGTAAACCTTCGTATCGTTCCGTGGCCCCCTTGGATGCCCGACGATTACCTACGTTCAATTGAGTCTCTGATCGCAATCGTCCTAGGCTGCATGCGTTGGAAAAGCGGACAGGCTCATGAAGTAGGAGGTGAAAACGGACGATCGACGAACAGGGACGATAATACCAAGAGGAGACTACAATGCCCAATTGCTCCGATAATCTTGGATCTGGCAGAGCCGCGCGATGCGCAGTTTGTGATGGCACGTGTGGTCTCGTCCGGTACTACTCATGGCGCCCCATTTGTTCCAAGTAGTGTTTCGATCGCTTCAGAACGCGCCGGGCAAGTGACCGCGGTTGGCTACCCTGGCGCCACATCGCCTTAGACCAGGCGCCTGAGAACCGCGCGAGGGCTCTGTGATGTTCCAGACACAAGGAGAGCCGCGTCGCATGACCATTTTCACCGGATTGCTGTTCGAGATGATCTCCTTGTCCTGGGGGACGATGTGGAGCGCGCTGGCGGTAGGCTATGCGGTGATTGGCTTGGATGGCCAAGTTTATCTGACAGATGCGGGCGCGGAATACCTAGCGTGGGCGGGAGCTTCAGCTTACAACGAGGCAAGGAATACTTACAAACCGCATAGACTTTGCTCCGCGCTGCCCAAACCATGACCGACCGAGCGATTGCGGGTCAGCTTAAAGCCCTAGCTGACGACTACCAGTGGCGAGCTGAGAAAGCGTCGCGTGTTGATGCTGCCAAAGCACTGGTTCGCTCACCTGCCAGCGCTGAACGCGATGCCCGTGGGGTCTCGTGGAGTAACGGCGTGTCTGGGCGTGAGCCTCAGGCCGATGCAAATTTGATTTCGGCGTTTGCGTTGACGATCGGCGGCGCGTTGGGTGCCGGCCTCCCGATGGCGTTCCTGATTATTTGGCTCTGCTCCTGAAATGTCCCCTGACAGCGCCGCACCATGCCAGCGGGTTGTTGCCAAAGTCGAAACTTGCCTCGCCGAGAGCCTGCACGTTGCCACGCTGGGTGAATGTGTGATCCTTGCCATAGGCGAACATGACGCCGCGCGCATAGGCGCCGTCCGCATAGACACGGGTCCCGGGCAGGATTGTTATCGAATTGTTTCCGCCATTGACACGGATGCCAGCGCCCCCGGCTCCGCCTGAAAGCAGGTCGGCGCGCTGAACCACGGTGTTGCTACTGCCATAAACGTGCAATCCTAGTCCGAGCGTGGCCGTGTTGTAGGTATTCGCGAGATAGGCGGTGCCGTCAGCGTTACGGGCGAAGAAGGGGTCATCATTCACCAGAGTCTGGCCGTTGCCGTAGATGGAGTAACTGAAGAAATTGCGCTGATCGATGATGTAGCCGAGATCCTGCAACGTTGCGATCTCCGCCTCCATCAGATAGGTGTAGTTCCGGTATCTCTGGTGGCTCATCAAACTGTTCTTAAGCTCGGTATGCGACGCGAACGGTATATCCGGCTGACCATTCTCCCTCATCGCTCGCACCGGAATGCCGGGCATGGCCACCGGCTAGCACTTCATTCACATGCTTCCCGGCGAAATAGCCTTGATCGTGCCGCAGATCAAAAACCTCGTCAGCTGGCGAGTTCGCGCAGCCGGAACAATAAATCGCCTGTCCCGGCTTAGCCTGCTTGCCATTGTCATCGTACAAATGGGTCGTCCAAGCATTTATCGCTTCAGGGAAATACGGTGAGTGTGCAAAATAGCCGAAAATGCTACTGCCGATACCGAGCTGATGTGCGCCCTCGTGAAACACAACGGCTGTCAGATTCGCCTGCGGCGTCATCGACAATTGCGATGGGATATATGCCTCGGATGAAAAACCCATCTCGCCGATTGTTATCATGCCATGCGCCCCATAGTTCGGTTTGCTCGGATCCTGACCGGTGAGTGCCGCCTGCACCTTGGTGCCGGCACCCTGTATATCGCTGGACGTATGGATAGAGGCATGTGCGTTGTTATCGAGAAACCCGCCGATATTGACACTGGCCGGCGATTGACCATGTACGACCTTGATGATTTCAGCCCAATGCCGAATTGCCGCCAGTGATTGATCTATTTCCCCTCGCGACAGATTGCGCAGTGAATCCTCAGGCTTCCTAGTTTCACCGCAACAGTAAGGGCCGTCGCCGGTACCGAATATCCGCACCCGCATGAACGGCACACCGTTCGAATCCCTGATATCGTAGGTTTCAATGGCCTGGCCGGGCGTGGCGAGTAACGCGTGAACTGCAACGGCTGTGGCCATCATTGCGATTTTCTTGGTTTTCAAATCATAAACTTCCAGCTGGGGACTAGTTGTGCATCAGCGTGTTTTTGCTATCTCACTGCGACCGTGTGTGCACATTGACCGCCCGCGACTTACCGCTGCGGGCGTCATTGGTGACATCGTAGGTTACGCGCGTGCCTTCCTGAGGCTCCGAGCCGAGTGGCAGCGCTTTAATATGCAGGAAGACATCGTCGCCCCCTGAGTCGGGCTTGATGAACCCAAAGCCGCGATCGGCGACCCACTTCGTCACTATTCCTGATTGCCTTGATCTCAACTTCCTTCCCCTCGAAGCTAAGCCGCCTCAGTTGGCGGCTCGGAGTGCTGTTGACCGGAGTCTCTATTGAGATGAGTGAGCTTCAGTGGACAATCCGACAAAGCAGAGGAACTGCAGGCTGTTGGCAAGTAGTGCAGCAAAAACCGAGCCAATCACCTGACGGTTCCGCGCAGGCGCAGTGAACTTGACGCACGGCGCAAGGGGCACGCACGATGGATGCTTTCTGTCTGAAAGCAAGCCAACACTTGTTCGGCGCCCGCCAACGATGTCGCGAGCTCGACATTGCATACGAAGTACGACAACTCGCCGCACGTATGCGCGAGATGAGCAAGGCTCCTAGCACTACTTTGGCAGATTTATTCACGCCGTTGCTTTTCGCCGATTTGTCTTCTGCAGTACGGGCATCGCTGAGGTCGTGGTCGAACGATGAGTTCGACGATGGCTTGGCGCACGGCCGGCAGGCTCGGTTGAGGCGGAGGACCGCTGATTCTTTTTTTTCCCCCGCTTGTGCGAGACGGCGATACTGGAGGAATGCGTAAGCGATCATGGTCATAAGAGCATGACGATGGAGGCCTTGCCAGGACCGTCCCTCGAAGTGATCGAGCCCCAGTTCCTCTTTCAACTGCTGATGGGCCTGTTCGCAAATCCATCGGGCTTTGATCGTGGCAGCTAAAGAGCGCAGGTCCGTTTTGGTCGGCAGATTGGCGAGATAATACTTCTTCGCTCCCGACGCCCTGTGTTCACCGATGAGCCAAGCTTCGTCCCCCGGAAGATGCTGCTGGCCCATGTCCTTGATCCGCTGCGGAGGTCCATCCGCGGTCCGCACGCGAACCGCGGCGAAGCGAGCTTCCAACCGGCCCTTGGTCCCGTTTCGCCAACTCACATTTTGCCACTTGGCATTGGCCAGCATGTCTTCGGCCTCCGTCGACAATACATCGGGAATGTGCCGCTTGCGGGGACGACCTCGACCGGCGACCGGCCAGATCAGTTTAACCCGGACCGGATAAACCTTCTGGTGACGAGGGATACCGACGGCCCAGGCCAGGCCGCGTGTCGTGAGCCCCTGACGGAACGGCGCGCTGAGACCGTATCCAGCATCTGCCAGCACACAGCCGAAGCGAACACTGGCTGCGATCACGCGATCAATCTCCGCCAACGCGATCTCTGGCTTGGTTCGCGCTACGCGATGCTCGACTGGAACACCGGCGCGCTTCAAACGCACCGGATTACTCGTCCAACTCTCGGGAACGAAGAGACGTAATGCCACCATGACCGGCACTTCACCCCGCGCAAGCGTCACGACACCAATGTTTGGCAATTGGCCATCTTGCCGAGAGACGAGGCATATTGCGGAGCGACACCAACCGAACGATCGCCCTTCTTCGGCATCGCGGTGTCGTCGATGACCAGCACCGCATCTTTGCCGCCGACCAGGCGATCGGCCTGAACCAGCAATTCCGACTCCAATGGCGTCGCATCCCAGACGCCATCAGCGATGAAGTGGTGCAACTGGTCATAGTCACCCGGTGCCAGACGCGCCGCCATCGGCTGGATGCTCTTGCGATCGCCTGGTCCAATCAGTCCCGAGATATAAAGGGGACACATCCTTCGCCGAGCCCTGTGACCCAAGCGATCCGGGAATGGCTTGAGCCAGCGTCCAAGCTCGTCTTCCCACTTCGGCGTCGTGTTCACCATGGTCGGCCCTCCAAAAGCCGACCGCCCATGAATCATTGAAAATCCGATTCGGGAATCCAGTTTCGCCGATCAATCGCCAAAATCTGCCAAAGTAGTGCTAGTCATGCGGAGCGAAAGAAACGGCGCGGAGCGCTGGTCGGAGAAATACTCTCCGTCGCCATGACAAGCGAGGCGCTGGACGCGTACGGATGGCGGATCGCGTTTCTGCTCGGTGCCGGTACGCTGCCGTTCGGATTTTGGTTGCGCAGTGTCCTGCCCGAAACGTCCTGCAAGTTGCCGCCTCTCGCCTTTGCGAGCACGGTCGTCAGCAATGCAGTAGGAATTGCTGCTGCACCCTTGGGCGGTGGGCTCGGAGATCGAGCCGGACGCCGGCCCAATGATATGGCCACAGATCGCCGCGCTGCTGCGGCATCTTACCATCCGGACCGCGGCCTCGTGACGCGCACAACCGACGTGACCGCAGAGGTTGCCCTGGCCATGCCGAGTCCTTCCGGTGCCTATGACTTCGCCGGATGGGCTTTGGCAGCTCCATGCTGGACGTGATCGGAAAATGCTCTAGTTGGTGCACGCTGTGGAGATCATGCCATGACCCGTGAAGGGGCGTTGAAGATCGCCATTGAGGCGCTCACACAATGGTCTCAAGGGAAGGTCGCAACGGCCGTCGTGCTTGCCGCGATCGCGAAGCTCGAAGCGCGTAGGCCGACACCTAGGCGGCCTCCAAAACGGAAGCTCTCTTCCACAACGCGGATGCGCGCGTTAAAGTTACGCCCTAGCAATGTCAGGCCCCTAGGGTCGCGCTGCCATCCTCCGGATATCGAGCAGGAGTACACCGAAGTATTCGAAGAGCGCGAGATCGCTGCATATCACGAGGCGGGGCATGCAGTGATTGCTCGCGCACTAGACATAGAGGTCGCGTGTGTTGCCATCATTCCTTTTATGGGTCGCATTGGGCACGTGTGGCACGAGAAGGCCAGCCCCAAGACTGAAATCTTGATCACGATGGCAGGGCCATTCGCGGAAGCTCGCTTCACCGGCCGGCTGCTTTGTGCTGGCGATGACGAAGCCAACATCACCAGCGCAATGACGCAATTGCCGGAGCCGCGCGAGCACTATGAGGCGAAAGCAAAGACGCTCGTGGCGGAAAGCTGGCGCGCTATCGAAATTGTCGCGGAAGAACTATTGATCGGAGCTGACAGGCTCTACGGCCCGATGCTTGATTTGGCTATTTGCTGCGCTGCCCCCGGCGTCCCCTAGCGATCGATGATCCCGGCGAGGATGGCTTTGGCGCGCACGGAGACGGCCATGTAGTGCTGTGCCGCTTTGATAGACTTGAGCCTTCCCGGGTCATTCTGTGCGATGTTGGGATCAGATAGGAGGCGCTGGAGCCGCGCCTGCGCCACGCCTGCACACGGCGGAGGCATGGCAGGATGGCCGGCCGCGCGACAGTGTCGATCCGCTCAAACTTGCTCGCCACTGCGGCTTTCCTCCAAGTCGCAGTCTAGCGCAGCTCGCGCTACGCATGGAAGAGGGTCCCGTGATCTTGCGGACTGGGCCGCCACGGATTTGCGATCCTGCCATTATTGGGAGGTGGCTGCTAGGGGTGAATGCGTAGAGTAACCGCCTGTCTTGAATATCGGAGGACTGATGGCAGCAGGATGGATGGTTACGATCGGCGTCCCCCAAGACGACGGCAAGCTTCGATATGTAACCTATGCGGTCGCAATCGCCGATGCGGCAGAAGCAGTAAAGGCTTCATTGGCGGCCAGCGCGGGCGAAGCAGCGATCTCGAATTCCGAACTCCGCGAAGCCGACTTGAAGGGCCTTGGCATAAGAGCCGGCGAGCTTGTGACCATATACGATGATCGGATTGATCCGCTGATCTCGCGGACGTGGCGTCCTGATACCGGCTAGGATCGAGCCGCCCCAATCCTCAAGGCACGGCTGACCAGAGCCTTTTCGGGCCGCGTGCGATTGTTTGGCACGCTAGTTGCTGGGCTTGGTTGCTTGGCCCCGATGTCGCGGGACACTAACGTCAAAGTCAGAACTAGCGCGGGCGGTCCGCTCCAACCCGCCCGCGTATCGTGTTGCCAGCGACCCAGCATAGGTTTCTCTCGGCTCAGAGATCGCATGGTCTAAGGTACACATCCGGGGAGAAAGTGCATGACCAAACACCGGAGGCTTTTCAAGCTAACAAAGCCCCTTACTGACCGCCTGTTGGAAGAGGCGGCGCGCTTAAGGAGCCGCGCTGACCAAATGCCGGCATGCGCAAAGCGCGACGCGATATTGCGCAAAGCGCGCGAGTATCAAGTGACCGCTCACCTGGCAGATTGGATTAGATCGTCCGGTGATCTTCCCCCAAATAAGTAGACAGGGTTAAGCTGCTTTTAGCTCCATGTCGATCGGCGCGATATAGCCGATGGCGGAATGGAGACGGGTTCGATTGTAGAAGCCCTCGATGTAGGCGAAGATATCGCGCTGGGCCTCAGCTCTGGTCTTGTATTGACGATGGTGAACGAGCTCGGTCTTCAGGGTATGGAAGAAGCTCTCCATTGGGGCACTGTCGTAGCAGTTGGCTTTGCGGCTCATTGATCCGACGATCCCGGCCGCCGACAAGGCGGCGCGATAGTCGTGCGAGGCGTATTGCACGCCGCGATCGGAGTGATGGATCAATCCAGCCTTCGGCTTCTGCTGCTGGATGTATCGTCAATGCCGACGAGGCGAGGACCTGCATGTGATCGCGCATCGCCCAGCCGACGATCTTGCGGCTGAAGAGGTCGATGATGGCCGCCAGATACAGCCAACCCTCAGCAGTCGGAATGTAGGTGATATCGGCGAGCCAGATCCGGTTCGACGCTGCGGCGGTAAAGTTGCGATCGACGAGGTTCGGCGCGATCGGCAAGCCATGACGGCTGTCGGTGGTCCGAACCCGGCGCGGCGGAGCCATGATGGCGCGGACACCGTGCCGATGCATCAGGCGTTCGATCCGGCCACGGCTGGCGCCACGTTCCCGCATCCGCAGTACGGCGTGGACCCGTGGGCTGCCATAGCGCCCGCCGCTATCCTGGTGGACCTGTCGGATATCAGCCAGAAGCGCGGCATTGGTGGCCGTACGTGTGCTCTCCGGACGCTCGCGCCAGGCATAATAGCCGGCCGGCGAGACCTCGAGCACGGCGCACATCAGCCGCACCGGGTAGGTATCGCGATGGTCCTCGATGAAGCGGAAACTCATGGCCGTGTTCCGGCAAAGATCGCGATCGACTTTTTTAAAAATGTCCCGCTCCATGCGCAGCCGCTCGTTTTCCTCACGCAAACGGGCGATCTCGGCAGCCTGGTCCGCCGGAGCTTCTCAACCCAGCGCCGCAGCACCGAGTCGCGCAAACCGAGTTCCTTGCCAACGGCCGTGATCGACCGGCCACTCGACACCACAAGCTCAGCTGCCTGCCGCTTGTACTCCTCGGTAAACGACCGACGTTGACGTCCTCCATTCGACACCTCCTGGCTCAATAAGCCTACTACAGGTGTCCACTCGTTCGGAGGAGGTTCAATCAGGATGCGAACCCTTTCCACATCCCCTATCCCGGAGCCGTCACTGCCGACTTCCGTCGTGCTTCACGCGAACGAGCCTTTGCGACTTGGCGCGAGATCTCCACGACAAGCGCTATCGCAGAATCTCGAACCTTTGAGAATCGCCTCCTTCAGCTCGGCGGTCGATTAAGTTGACGATGCCTCGCCGACATCTGGGCTGAAGTCCTCGGGGTGGACCGTGGGTGGACCGGGTGGGGATGAACGACAGCTTCTTCGACCTCGGAGGACATTCCACCACCCAGCTCATCTATCGGCTGCCTGAGGCGCTGCATGTGGACGTGCCGCTACGCACGCTGTTCGAGAGGCCGACCGTTGCCCGGGTGAGTCACGTGATCGAGACGAAGAAGCGGACCGGCTCGATCGACACGATGCCGCAGGCCGATTTTCGCGCCGAGGCAGTACTCGAGTCTTCCATCAGACGCGCCTTGTCCGTCTCATCCCGGCCGTCGACGTCGCCGCGTGCCATCTTGCTCACTGGCGCCAGCGGATTTCTCGGGGCCTTTCTACTCCGCGAACTCCTTGGCCAGACCGACGCGAAAATCTATTGCTTGGTGCGCGCCGGTGATGGTAGAAGGCCCTCGTCCGGCTGAGCGGCAATCTCACATCCCTCCACATTGCGGAGGGACAGTTCGCAGTGCGGGTGGTGCCTCTGGCCGGGGATACGGCGCGGCCGCTACTGGGCCTCTCCAGTGCCGACTTCGAAATGCTGACGGATACGGTCGATAGCATCTGTCACTGCGGTTCGACGGTAAATTCTATCTGGCCGTATGAGGGGCTCAAGGCCGCCAATGTCCTCGGCATGCAGGAACTCCTCCGGCTTGCCAGCCGCGGGTGCGTGAAGCGGGTGCATCTCGTGTCCACCCTGCACGTATTCTCGTCGCGCGAAGCGGTGGCGGGGCGAGAACTCCGCGAGGAAGATCTCCCGGATGACCCCGAGGGATTGTCACTGGGTTACACACAGAGCAAGTAGGTCGCTGAGCAGTTGGCGATCGAGGCGCGCCGCAGAGGCATTTCGGTTGACATCTTTCGGCCAGGCGCATCTGGGGGACAGCCACAGCGGTGCCTGCCAGAGGCATGATTTCCTGTGGTTACTGCTCAAAGCTTGCATCGAAACGGGGTTCGCGCCGCAGTTCGACGGCCCGGTGAACGTTATTCCCGTCGACTATGCGAGCAAAGCCATCGTCACCTGTCGCTTGGCAGCGTTTGTCCGGACAGACATTCCACTTGCCAACGGCGCGTCTGTCGCTGGATCGAGATCCTCGAGGTGCTCGGTAGCTACGGGTATCAGTTTCAGTTGTCCCTTTCGCAACGTGGTGTGACGCCATTGTCCGTCATGCCGAGGCTGAGCCGACGAGCGCGGCCTTTTTTGGATCGCGCCGTTGCTCGGAGGAATACCCCCAAGGTGCGGATCTTCCGGTCACCATCAGCTGCCAGAATACGTTGACCGGCCTCTTTGGCAGTGATATCTCGTGTCCGTCAATCGATCGAGGTTTGCTCTCAACCTGCGTATCGCATTTCATCGACAATGAATTTCTTCCTCGGGTCAGATCCTTCCATTGAGCCGCCAATACGACAGTTTCTCCTGGCTCGGCATTCGGGCTTGACCGGATTTCCGAAAATGACGTTTTGCTGTTATCGACGTATCTGACCGGTTGCCGGGATTCGCACTTGAACGGCGGGCACCTCCAGACGCCTGCGGCCGGAAGTGCGGCGTGATCGTGGCGGGCCGGTCCCGCTCGCGTCAGGTGAAGTAATGATCTGCACCTCGAGATCGACCGAAGTCGCGGTGTGGTGGATGAGGCTGGGCTCTCCTTCGGCCGCAGCTGTTAAGCAATGGCGTGCTTGTCTGGACCCTTCTGAGCAGGCACAGGCGGACAAGTTCTATGTCCAGGACGATCGATCGACATACGTCGCAGCACATTGGCTGGTTCGTAGCGCGCTTGCATCGGTAGGCAACTTGCCGCCCGCGAACTGGCGTTTCATCGTCGAAGAGCATGGCAAGCCCCAGATCGATCGGGCCCTCGGCCGGTCCGAACTTCGGTTCAATCTGTCGCATACCAGGGGCTTCGTTGCCTGTGCGGTCAGCGTGGGCGTCGACGTCGGGATCGACGTTGAGACGCTCACGCCGAGCCGGGCGAGCCTCGATATCGCCGAACGCTATTTCAGCCCGTCGGAGGTCGCCATTTTGCGCGACGCACCGCCAGACGAGCAAGCCGAATGCTTCTTCCGTCTCTGGACCCTGAAGGAGGCTTTCATCAAGGCGACCGGCGAGGGATTGAGTCGCCCACTCGACAGTTTTTCCTTCTCGCTGAATCCGGCTTCCATCTCGTTTAGCCAGGGCGAGGCCGATGATGCGACTCAATGGCAGTTCATCGAGCAGCGGCCGAGTCCGCAGCATGTGCTGGCCCTCGCGGTCCGAAAGCCAGCATCTTGTCCGGTGACCCTATCTGTTTGTCAAGTACGCTCACCCGAATGAGCGTAAGCCCGCATGTCCGCCTCCGCCGATGAGGTGGCTCGCCCTACGCTGCGCGTCCGAGGGTTGCTCGGGCGGTCCGAGCCAATCCTCATCACAGGATGAGAGCCCAGCCAACGAGGCCGGCCATTGCCGGGTCCTTGAACAAGAGCGCGTAGCAACCGAGGAAGATGAAAGCGCTGATCAAATGCAGCATCTGATTAATTCTGCTCCGGTGATAGTAACGGTAGTCATCCCACCGCAGGTTTCGCAGCATGTCTGACAAAGGGCTCATGATTAATCCTCGGTCATTTGACGATGTTGAAGCCATAAGCCGAGTCCGTGACAGATGCGTGAATGCATTATGATGTCGCATTGCAGCTTAATGAGGTGGTAAAGCCGAGCGCCAGGCGCACGCGAAAAGTCGGATGTTCGCTTTTCGGCTTGATATTGGTGACCAGGGCAGCCCAGTCGACCACGATCTCCTTTAACCGAATCAGACCCCTTGCAGACGGGGCGGGGCCATACGTTTTTTGAGCAGACGGTTTTCCAGGGTCAGATCGGCTACGGCCTCCTTCAGGGCGGCGGCCTCCCGGCGGAGATCCTTCACCTCGCCGGAGGTCGCAGCTCGCGCCGTATCGCCCGCCAGGAGGCGCTTGCTGGCCTCGAGGAACTCCTTGGACCAGCCGTAATACATCGAGGCGGCAATGCCCTCGCGCCGGCAGAGCTCGGAGATATTCTCCTCGCCCCGCAGTCCTTCCAGCACGGATACGGATCTTCTCTTCCGTCGAATACTGCCGGCGCGTCTGGCGCCGAATGTCCTTTAGCACTTGTTCTGCCGGCGCTTTGCCCAGTCCGGATTTCTGCTCCATCTGCGCTCCTGTTGGCTACGATGAACCAGAAATCCTCCCTCCGCAAAATCCTTCAATTTGTCTCACACGCCCTGACGGCAAACAGGTTCTTGATCAGGACGATACTGCCGAGAAAGTACGGGTTCGCGTTAGCGACATCCCCCGTGGCGCCACAAGCAGTCGTTATGTCGTCAAGGAGATCGCTGGCCTGCTCTGTAGTCCAAGCATACGGCCGCTGGTATGATGGGATGCTGAAAAGGTACTTGTCGCAAAAGATATCAAGTATCGGCTTCTCGTTTGCTTCAATCGTATGACGAATCATCTGTTCTCCTTAAATTCCTTGCCCGGTTGCCGTCTTTGCGTACCGGATATCGGCGCCAAGGATACTATTTTCGGTTGTGAATTGAAATCGCAACCGCGCGTGGCGGGCGCAAAAGTGCAGTTTTGCAGATAATGACGAGGAAAAACTGCATGGAATAGGGAGGGAATTCGCAGCAAAGGACTACCCGTCATGGAGCGCTGCGAAAGCGCTTGACGGCCTCCGCAACGTCAATAACGTCAAGCTAGGGGAGCTGAGATCTTATCCCGCTGGGCGAGCCACGGCCCGAAACGACGGGAGAGTGGCCGCAAAGTGGAGAAGCTAGAGGTATGGCTTTGTGATTGAAGCGCAGACGATCTCAATTTGGAGACACGAGAAGGCCGACGGCGGTATACCGCCTCAGCAAGTCGTCGAGGTCGCTTGCAGATCGCAAGGTTAAATGCGAACTTCGTGTTCCCCTCCTCCAAGACTGCCGCGTGCATTCGGCCGAACTGGGCCGCGCTTTGCGAACCGTCTGTCGCGCGGCGATAGAGACGGGCGACCTGGAGACCACTTCATAATTGACCAGCAGGGCGATCTTTGTCTATGCGCGCATCTGCAAGGCTCAATATGCCGACCTGCTTCAGCAGGTTGGTGGAGCTGTCGCTAAGAAAAATTATAAGGCAGCTGTGAAGCAGGTCTTCCTGCGTTCGGTTGCCGAGTATCTAGCCGCTGCGGGTCCCGCGGTCCTACTTATCGATCGAGACAAAACCACGCCTGGGCCGAGCTTGGTCAAGTTCGAAGGCAGCGCCACGCTGATTGGCGGCGGTGCCATTTCTCTAACTCCGCGCACATACTGGGCCTCCAGATTGCCGATGTCGTCGCCTACGCCATCGGGCGCTTCCTGCGCCGGCGCGACGGGATAACCGCTACCGATCCCGAGCATTACGACCTGTTCGACAAGGCAATTATGGAATTTCTCGGTGATCTGGATGGCCGACTACACGAAGTGACCGGGCCCTTGCCAAGTCTCCCGCAAGCGGTGTGACGCGAGCTCGATGATGCCCGACGGGATACCCATTTCCTAGGGCAGATGGAGGCCTTATGATATTTGGCTATGAACCCACAGACCCGAAAGCTCCTGATCCAGCGCCTTATCGCGCCTATCGGCGTAATCGGCCCTGATTTCGAGCGCTTTGGGGAGCTTTTCCTTGACCATTTGCTCTCGACGCCGCTCGAGCACAGTGGCTTGAACGCGCTCGGTTTTCCGATCAGGCGCGTGCTCGATAGCAGCAGCGCAGATGGCGCGATAGTCGCGGAATATTCCGCGCACGACGACTATTTCACGAGGGGGATGCCCAAGGCCGAGCAGGATCTCGCCCATGCCTTGTCTCATCGTCCGAATGCAAAACTGGTGCTCCTCATCGCCGCACAGCCCGAACGCCCGCAGATTGTGGATGAGTTCCTCAAAGCGGCGCTAGCGAAGCCCGAGATGCAAGGCCGCTCCTTGAGGATATGGGGCGCCGAACGCATTGCCGAACAGCTTGTCGACAAGTTCACGTTCAACGACACGGCCGTCGAGGCATTGTCATTCTATCTGCCAGTGCTGACCGAGATCTGGGAGGAAGCTGCGCGCGATCGCCTGTTTCCAGCACCCGACCTGCGGCACCGGCCGCGTCCCGCAGTATCGGACGAGATCCATCGTCGCCTCGCCAGCGAGAGCTGTGTGTGCAATAGAGAGGATGGCGCCTCAGGGGAGCGACTGCACTGTCCAATTGCCCGCATCGGCGGCAATCTAAGCTGCGGATCTTGGCTTGCGTTATCCGAGGCTTCGAGGGTCTGTGACAAGCTTCGTTTTTGGTTGCCAGCAGACAATAGAGATCGCGGCTCATTGCTGTTGGCGCGCCATAGCAGATGAAGATGGGCACTATGCTGAGCTGCTGTGCCGATCTCGAAGCTCGCCATGATATTTCTTCTCCGATCGCATGATGACCCCCTCCATCCAGATCCTTTCGGGAGATCGCTATGAGCATTGAAGTCGAATGGGCGCGTATGACCGCTCCGGACCTACGCGCGATCGCCGCACGCGAAGGCGCTCTGGCGATCCTGCCCGCCGGCTCGCTGGAGCAGCATGGCCCGCATTTGCCTGTGATTACCGATACGGCCAGCGCCAGTGCCGCCGCGATTGCGGCCGCGCGGCTGGTGGCCGCGGGTCCAGATCCGGTACCGGTCGCCGTGTTGCCCGGCCTGTGGTTGGGTTTGAGCGAGCATCATTTGCCTTTCGGTGGCACGATCAGCGTGGACTATGCCGCTTATCGCGCGATCCTAGAAAGCATCGTGCGATCTCTTCGCGCATTGGGCTTTGCCCGCTTGCTGATCGTCAACGGCCATGGCGGCAATATCGATCCGCTTGCCGTGGCATCGCGCGAACTGGCGGTGGCGTACGACTTTCCGATCGTCGCCACAACGCCATGGTTCCTGGCACCCGTGAAGATCGCGGCAATCTTCGAATCCGACACCGCACCGAAACACGCTTGCGAGGGCGAAACCTCGGTCATGATGGCGATCGCGAGGGACATTGTGAAGGAACACAAGCTGGACGAGGCGATGCAGCAGGCGCCTGCCGCGGTAGAGCCGCCGGCAGGGTTCTCGCGGTTCTACTCCTTCTCCGAACGCGCGCCGATCACAGGCTCCTGGGGGGACCCGCGGAGCGCCACGGCCGAAAAGGGCGCGCGTTTCCTTGGCGTGCAGGCAGAGGCGTTGGCCGAAGCAATCCGCAACACGGCGCTATGGTCTCGCCCGGATCCGGTCTGGCGGGTAGGCCGGGGGCAAGAGACCACGGCGGGCAAAGCAACGTGACATCGCAGGTCAGGCGGCGGCACATGCGTGCTGCTCCGGGCGCGCCCACGCGAATGTTCTTTGTGAAAGCCCGCATCGACCGCTCGCCGAACACAGGCAAAGCTGGCGCGCCACGGCCGATGAAGATGGGCACTATTGCCTCGCCGTGGCGCTATGACGCAATGACCGCCCAAGCGATGCGGCCGGATCGCCTGCGACGGACTGCGATCTTGCGCTACGCTTTATGGCGGCTGTCTTCCCGATTTCACTGGTGGTTCCGAATACCTTCGATAGCGGTCCTTTCGACCAGTCTTGGGATCGACGTGATGGGCCAGCTGTCGACCTCACAGGTACGGCCCGCATCACGTTCGGAGCGGTCGCTTTGAGATGGAGCACGGATTACCGAAAGGGCGAGTGTCCCAGGTTCCTCGCCCCCCGCGTTGCGACTATCAATCTCCTGTGCCGATTTTCGGCTCTGTGCCGGTCAGCAACCTCTTAATGTCGTCACGATGCTTCCAGGCAGTGACTACCGCCATGAGGGCCGTAGCCCACGTCATGACTTCGTGCTGACGATATAGTTCCCAGAAGACCATACTTGTTGTACCCATGGGTTGGGTGCCCAAGTAGAACGCCAGCGCGGCGACGACTGCCGCGAGCAGCGAGGCCAGGGATGAATTCCGCGTAGCACGAGCAACGATCAGCCATGTGATACAGAACGCAAGTGCCGCCGGCCACCACCAGCCGATTAGCACGCCGAGGTATATGCCAAACCCATTGCCACCTCGAAAACCGCGCCAGATCGGAAACAAGTGACCTAGAAAGGCGGCAACGCCTGCCGCAAACCATACCGAAAATTCTTGACTAAGGTCCGCGCTCGTTGAGCCGTCATTGAACGCACGAGCCAGCCAAAAGGCGACTAGTACAGCCATCGCACCTTTTACGACATCTAGGATGAGCGGCTCGGTCGTCCGCAGGTTGCCCAAAATAGTCTTGCGATTACCCTGAACGGCTTCGGCCTTCTTCTGAAGCACCTCGGACGGTAACGAGCCGACCAGATAGCCAAAAATTGCGCCCAGGATTTGCGCGTAAGCTTCAGTTTCCGATGTCAATGTCCACAAGACAGTCGACCTCATGAATTAATTCGGTGAGCGGCCCATTCTTCCAACGTGTCCTGAACTTATTGCCGGATGGTTAGCGCCAGTGTCGGCTTCCCAGGTTGCGACCGTCCGTCTCGTGCAAAAGCTGCCGTCGGGCTGCTCCGGGTCATTCGCGTCGATATTGCCACATCCGCTCTCTCGTCTGCTATCGACAATACCTGATACTACCGACCGAGGGCCGCGTGCTTGTCATCAAGATGACGGGCACAGACCACGATCGATTAGGACGGCTAGATAAAAGCGACGGTGTCGCTCCGTGCCGTCGGGGATCGTAAGTGTTTGTCTGCACATTGTTTTGGATGGCACTGCAGCGGCACCGTATTAGGCGGCCTGGTGCCATTCGAACCGAGAAAGCATTCAAAATCAACGTTCCGAGCGGCATCATTCGCAGCGTAGCGTCCAGTTGTGCAGGCTCGGCATGGAGGCCCGCCATGATCGCATGCGAGACCGCTGCCGGACCAACGGAACGCCGTCAAGGCTCGCGCTTTGCGCGACCGGCTCCGCCGGCTTGCGGCCTTGACTGCGCTCCGATGGCCCGGCCTTTGCTGCCATGCGATCATAGCTTGCTCTGCGCGATTGCGCTCAGCCGGCAGACGAAGCGCGAGGTCGGAGCACAGCAGCGTGATGTAGCGCGCGCTTCGGCTGTTCAGTGGATCGGCCAAGCTTGCCACAATGGCGCCATGGCTCGCTCTCAAGAATCGCAGCGGCGCGTGTCGACCAACGTGCAATGCGACGATCTCTACGACTATGCAGTGGCGCCCGCGCGTCCTAGCCGGCGAGGAGCGAAGCGCACTTCGGTGACATGGACGGTGACGGATGACTGGCCGGAAGACGTGCCGGTTGCTGAAGCCGAGATCGCCGTCTTTGAGGCTTGGTTCGGCGACCTGTTCGACGAGCTGTTTGGAGACGGCTAAGGGGGAAATCACCATGGCAGCGACGGTTCGGGCGGCTCTCTACCTGCGGGTCTCGACGGGGCGGCAAGCAGACAGCGATCTTTCTATCCCGGATCAGCGCCGCCAGGCGAAGGCTCATTGTGCGTCTCGTGGGTGGGAGATCGTCGCTGACTATGTCGAGCCCGGAGCGTCCGCGACCGACGATCGGCGGCCGGAGTTCCAGCGCATGATCGACGCGGCGACGGTCAAGCCGCCGGCGTTCGACGTGATCCTGGTCCACAGCTTCAGCCGCTTCTTCCGCGACCAGTTCCAGCTTGAGTTTTATGTCCGCCGGCTCGCCAAGAATGGCGTGCGGCTGGTGTCGATCACGCAGGAACTCGGCGATGATCCGATGAGCAACATGATCCGCCAAATCATGGCACTGTTCGACGAATATCAGTCCAAGGAGAATGCCAAGCACACGCTGCGAGCGATGAAGGAGAACGCACGGCAAGGCTTCTGGAATGGCGCGTTGCCGCCGATCGGTTACCGTATCGTGGAAGCCAGTGAGCAGCGCGGCCATCGCACCAAGAAGACGCTGGAGATCGATCCTATCCAGGCCAAGACCGTGCGGCTGATCTATCGCCTGGCGCGCGAAGGAAGCGGCTCATCCGGGTCGATGGGCGTCAAATCGATCGCCAAGCATCTGAACGAAGCCGGCATCCGAACGCGCGATGGCGGACGCTGGGGCGTCGATGCCGTGCACAAGGTACTAACGCGAACCACGTACATCGGCCGTCACCGGTTCAACACCAAATTTTGGAAGACCCGCGAGCGCAAACCGGACGCCGAGGTGGTGGAAATGGCGGTGCCGCCGATCATCGATGCGGCCGAGTTCGAGGCCGTGCAGATGCTACTCAAGACGCGCTGCCCGGCGCTGACCGCGCCGCGCGTCGTCAGCGGACCGACCCTCCTTACCGGCATCTGCTTTTGCGCCACCTGCGGCGGCGCGATGACACTGAGGACCGGGAAGAGTGGACGGTACAGGTACTACACGTGCTCGACCAAGGCCCGGCAGGGCGAGACCGGCTGCAAAGGCCGCACCGTTCCGATGGAAAAGCTCGACAGCGTCGTAGCCGAGCACATCGAGCACCGCCTTTTGCAGCCCAAACGTCTCGAGGAAGTCTTATCGGCCGTCCTGCATCGCCGGAAGGAGCGCGCCGAGCGCCGAACGACGCATATCGCCGAATTGCGCAAGCGTGCGGCCGAAGCGGAAGCCAAACTCAAGCGGCTATACGACGCCATCGAAAACGGGATCGCCGACGTCTCAGACCCGATGCTCAAGGAGCGTGTAACCGAGCTGAAGTCGATCCGCGACCAGGCCCGCGCCGACGCGGAGCGGGGCGAGGGTGCGCTGGATCGGGCTGGGCCGAGCATCACACCCCAGGCGCTCAAGACCTTCGCCAGCCAGGCCCGCCGGCGCATGCGGACCGAACAGGGCGGCTACCGCCGCGATCACCTGCGCGCGCTGGCCCAGCGCATCGAGGTGGACGCGAAAGAAGTTCGCATCATGGGATCGAAAAGCGTGCTCTTGCGCACTCTCGTCGCCGCGTCCGGCGCAAAATCGGCAGGTTTTGGAGTGCCCAGTTTTGTACCGAAATGGCGCACCCGACACGATTCGAACGTGTGGGACGCCTTCGGAGGGCGACGCTCTATCCAACTGAGCTACGGGTGCATTCTGCTAACGTGCTGCTTACGTGAATTTGTTGCGAGTGTGAAGCGGCGCGCAACGTCCTCGCAAGTCTCTGAATTCCGGGCCTCTTTCGAACTCCTTTTTTGCTCCTACTGGGTTGACACATGCCTTCGGAGGGCAGCGGTCAATCTGCGCTGAAGTGTCAGATCCGGCGCGTGTAGTTGTGGCGTTTAACTAGGCGGAAAAGCGTAGAGCATTAGGCCTGCGTGCCGCGCTTTATCGGCATTACCTTCTTGGGATCGAGCCAGTGGTCGATCCGATCAGCCCAATGCTGCATCAGCTTCGTGCGCGAGCCGATTAGCGCGAGCGGTCCGTGCTTCTTGTAGAGCCCTTCCACAGTCGAATTATCTAGCCCGTCCTATTCGTGAGAGTGCGTTTTTTTTAGTCCGATTGATGTGGCCGCACATCTGCTCTGACGAGGCGCGCGGGATTGCCTTCGGCTTTTCACCGCCTGACGACCCGTACTTTGCAACGCGCTTGAGGTGTAGGTTGGGCGAACGGGGGGCGGACGCCCCGCCGGTCAAGGACCGAGCGGCAGCAGCGCGCCTGGCAAGCCGCGGATCAGGTCGGCTTCGGGACATGCCGCGGCAAACGCAAGGCGAATGCGGCTCGTGGTCTCGACGACACGGGCAGCGAGTTTCAAGAGCCGAAGACGCAGCGTCGCGAACTCGGCTGTGGCCAATTCCCGGGCTTTGGGAATCGCGTCGCGCACGGTCAGCATCAGCCAATAAGCGGCGGTGTGGAGAACGAGGCGGACTTGATTGGCGAGCGCCGAACGGCAGCTGGTGCGATCGGAGGCGAGCTGTGTCTTATGCAGCTTGATCAGATTCTCGGCTTGGCCGCGCGCGCAATACAGGCTGTCGTAGATCCACTCGGCCGAGCCGACATCGAGGCTGGTGACGACGAAGCGGATGTCGAGGCCGAGCATCGTCGCCTCAATACGGACGACGGTGCGCCGTTCGCGATCCCAGGACTTTGCCTTGTGGCGCGTCTCGGTATAGCCACGCAGAACCGGCAGGTTCTCGATGGCGCGTCGCGTGCGGATGTCGTCGGCGGCCTCGTCGACTTTTCTGGCGAGCGGCTTGGTGCCGGACAGACCGAAGATGTAGTCGATGCCGTTGGTCTCGCACCACGTCATGGCCTCCGGCCGAGCATAGTGCGCCCGTCGCCACGGAACGTAATTCGCGTGTTGTGCCACCGCGTCCGGATATGCCGTATCAGGCGGCGCAGATGGGCACGCACCTCGACGCCGCCCGGCGTCTTGCCGGGCCGCAGCACGACCGCCACGGGCCGGCTCTTCTCCGTGTCGTAGACGTGGATCGGCAGGAAGCAGCGTTCGTCATAATGAGCGTTGAACAGCGAGAGCTGCTGATGGCCGTGGACGACATCGCAGGTATCATCGATGTCGAGCGTGACGGATGCCGGCTCGCGCGGGTAGCTATCCATCCATGCGTCGACCAAAGTGTAGGTCAGTCGGATCACGTCGCGCAGGCGCGGAGCATTCTCCAGCCGCGACAGCGTCGGTTGGGAACACAGATCGCGACCCGTGTCCGGCAGCCGTCCGCAGGCCAGCTTGAATGCGGGATCGGACCGCAGATGATCGAGGTCGTCGGCGTCCTCGTAGCCGCAGCAGATCGCGAACATGCGCGCGCGGAACATATCGACAAGGCTGTGCACGACCCGCGTCGGATCGCGCCGATCCGGGAACACCCGGGCCAAATTGTCGGCCAAGCCGAGACGCCGCTCGGCCATCGCCAGAAGCATCACGCCCCCGTTCGAGGTCAGCCGACCGCCTACGAAGGCAGCTGTGACTTTCTTGGCGTGAACGGCTGGAAACGAGAAGGGCGGAATCGTATCATCGGTCATGGCGGGCGTGGTGTTCGCGGCTGAAGGTGATGGGGTTGGCTTTGCAACCGAATCCTACGCCGCATTAGCGCTTTACACCACGCTCGCCAGCCTCTCAGGCGCCCTCTGACGAATAAGACGGGCTAGATGTCGCCAAGGAATCCGACTTGGTCGCGCTCGCCCAATATCATCTCAACGCTAACAACAATACGCTAGGCCAATGCCACGGCTATCCTTCGAGTGCCCGGTGCCGATGTCCAATTGTTCACCGCATGCGCCCAAGTTAGGTTGTTCAGAATAACAAGGTCCCCTGGTTTTAGCTTGAGAATAATCTCGTCACAAAAAAGTTTCTCGTAATCGGCGCCTGAACACCAGCTCCGTCCTGCATTAACGGGGTCCAGTTGGTGCAACTCAAAACCGTTCGGCGGGAACTTGAGAAGTTCTCGCTCCTGCAACATCCGAACGAAAAAGTGAAGACAGCTTTGGTCAACACTACCAATGTTATCCCAAAGGACATTCACATCCCGCCCTAGGAGAAGGGAAAAGCTTCTTTTCGGCCTTGCCATAACAATCGCCAGCAAAAGGCCCGGGATCTCGGATTTCACCTCGGCTACTATTTGGTCATCTGGTACCAAATAGTCATCCGGCGAGCTCAGACGATAAAGTGCTTTTGCACGAGTGATCATGCCCCGAGACAATGGCTTTGATCCAGGTAATATTTTTGTCGTTTTTTCTCGTAAAAGTCCCCATGCCTCACTTGTGTCGTCGATGTTCAATAGGATTGTTTCTCCTCCGTCTTTACTATTCTCGAAACAATAAAAGCACGACAACTGCATATTAGATATTCTATCTCCTTCGGAATGCGGGGTGACAAACTGATAATCATCTCGGGAATTAACGCTCATGAAGTATTTGTTGATCCGCCGTCGGTGACCAAGAAAATCGGAAAAGCCGGCCTCCAGCTCTAGCTTTTTTTGCAATCCCAGTTCACCGGCAATTTGATGTACGAGGCCGTCCGACTCGCTCGGTGAGACATTACGAATCAAAATGACACAGTCTCGACTGAGTGCCTCGATCACGCAAGTCACATCCAAGCCGCTGCACCCAAGGGTCAACAGCATGCGCCGATGTGAGAGATCAGGAGTCAGTTGTGGTTGCGACATTCGCCGTGGACCCGTTCTTCGTCGCATTCGTCGCCTCACGAGCAAGGGCCGTGCCACAGACGTCAGCGGGCATTAAGCGAAAACGCTACTTAGTGCCGAGCCCCGGCCAATCTGCGAAAACGCGATGCGTGGCGAACTTTGCAACATCGAGCGGAATCCCTGCCGCAGGACCCTCTCTCACTCGACGAGCAGACCACCTGGAGAAAGCAGCGGCGAGCATTTTGGCTCGCAAAGGCAATCCGGGCAAGGCGCGGGCGCCCGATCTTGAGTGGTCGTCGCTGTTGACGGCGCGTGCTGTTGTGTTGAGCTCTGTTCGGTTCAAGGCGTTAATGTCCCAAGCCCGACGGCATGACGGCAAAATTCTGGCAGCCCGGCGAGAAGCGAATTGTTTTCTTCAGAATGAGCTCGCAGAAGGTCATTGGCGCGTCCGTTACTTAACGTGAGCGCCAAGGAGATTCTGCTGTACGCGCGGTGATGACGGCGGCTGTTGCAGATCTTCCGACGACTTTGCGGACGCCCATGCGGTGATCGTCGCCAATGACGTCCGTATTGTTGTGCTGAGCTGTGTCTGGTTCAGGACGTCGATGTCCCAAGTCCGACGGCGGCATTCCGAGCGAGGCGCGCGTTATTTCTTCAGGAAACGCTCGCAGTACGTCATTGGTATGTCGATTGCTTGAAATGCGGGGTGATCCGTTACGGCCTTCATCGTAACCCCTGTCTAAGAGTTCAGATGAAACTTGCTACACCGGTTGGCTCTTGCATCTTTGTTGGTGGTGGTACGCTAGCTGTTAGATGTGCTCAGCTAGTGATGGAGATGGGCCACGTGATCCGGGCGGCGCTGTGTGCCGACGCCATATTCCGCGATTGGGCCGCTCTCGCCGATATCTTGTGTGTGACGAGCATTGAAGAGCTATCTGCGCTGCTCAACGCCGAGCCAGTCGAGTGGATATTTTCCGTTGCCAATCCGTTCATATTGCCAGCAGATGTGTTTGGGAAAGCGCGTAGAGGCGCTTTCAATTACCACGACGGTCCGTTGCCGCGATATGCCGGAACTCATGCGACGTCTTGGGCGCTTCCTGCCCGTGAGACCGAACATGGCATCACGTGGCATCGTATCGATCACGGTGTTGGTACTGGTGAGCTGGTCGTCCAACGCCAAGTGTTGATTGCGACGAGCGATACTGCGCTGACGCTGAATCTCAAATGTTATGAGGCTGCTATCGATGGCTTCCGCGAGCTTCTAACTGGCTTAACAAATGGAGAGCTTAGTGCTCGTCCGCAAGCGCTAGCGGACCGAAGCTTTTTCCCGAAAGGTCGACGCCCAGATGCTGCGGGCTGTCTGCGATGGGATCGATCCGCACAAGATCTGGAAGCGATGACGCGCGCCTTAGACTTTGGCCCGTATCATACCAATCCATTGGGGTTGTCCAAGGCTCTCGTAGGCGATGACGTTGTCGTCGTCAAGCGCTTGGAGGTGACGGCTCGGCGCTCGGGTTTTGCTGCGGGGGCTTTAGTTGAGATCCACCCCAGCCACTGGCGTGTGGCGACAGGGACAGAGGATGTTGATGTTTGGCTTAGCAGCTTGGATGGTAAGGCTCTGGATGCGCGGGCACTCGCGAGGCGTTCTGATTCCCATGTAGGCGACCGCCTCCCGATTCTGAGCGATGACGAGGCGCGGAGCATAACGGTCGCGCATGAAATGTTGGCGCCTCGTGAGAGTTTTTGGCGACGGCGGCTTGAACAGTTCAAAACATCCCAGCTTTCCTTTTTGTCGTGTTCAGTAGCTTTGGCTGCACCTCAATGGCAGTTGAGTTCATGGCGAATTCCAGGTGCTTTGGCTGAGCTGTCTCCCAGTAATCGCACGGAATTCTTGCTAACGGCTTGGCTGATCTACCTAGCCCGCATCACGGGAGAATTAGAGCTTCAATTGGGATGGACTCCCGCGCCGAGTGGATCGCGAGCGGGCTTGAAAGCGCTCGAGGTGCTTGTCGCTTCTGTTGTGCCGATGGCAATTACCATCGATCTCGACAATGATTTTGCAGAGGCGCGCACGGTGGTGGCGGCCGAATTCGCTCAGCTGAAGGAGCAGGATAGCTTCGCGCGAGATCTTATCGCGCGCTGCCCAACGTTGCTCGGTATGGAGGCGTTACGATTGCGCCGGCCCTGGCCCGTTGGCGTTATGCTTACTGTAAGTGGCGAGTCTGCCACTGGTGACCTAGCTTCGAGCCCGACTTCTGAGGCAGCCCTGCCCGGTGAGGCGTTAACATTTGAGGTTTGCGCTCTAGATGGCAGCTTTCGATGGCACTTTGATGCAAGTCGCTTGGAGCCCAAGCATATCGACCGTATGACCCAGCATTTGCAAAATTTGCTATGTGCTGTGAAGGCAGATCCGCGGCAGCCGGTGGGGCGGATTGAACTCTTGTCATCCGCTGAGCGCGCGTATCTGCTGGAGGAGCTGAACCGGACGGCATCGGCCTATCCGTCGGACGTGTGCATCCACGAGCTGTTCGAGGCACAGGTTCGCCGTGCGCCGGACGCGGTGGCGGTGGTCCATGAGGAGGAGCGGCTAAGCTATGGCGAGCTCAATGCGCGGGCCAACCAGCTGGCGCATCATCTGATCGGGCTCGGGGTCAGGCCGGATCAGCCGGTGGCGATCTGCGTTGCGCGCAGCGTGGCGATGGTGGTGGGGCTGTTGGCGATCCTCAAGGCGGGGGGCGCCTATCTGCCGCTGGATCCGGCCTATCCGCCGGCGCGGCTGCGGCAGGTTCTCGACGATGCGGCGCCGCGAGTGCTGCTGGCCGATGCAACCGGGCGATCGGCGCTGGGCGACGATGCGCTACGCGATCTGACGGTGGTGGATCTGGCGGCGACGCCGGAATGGGCAAATCTGCCGGCGTCGGATCCGGACCCGCGTGCGCTCGGCCTGACCTCGCGCCATCTCGCCTATGTGATCTACACCTCCGGATCAACCGGTTCGCCCAAGGGGGTCATGGTCGAGCATCGCGGAGTGGTGCGTCTGGTGGCGGAGAACGATATCGTCGAGATCTCGCCGCAGGACGTTTTTCTCAACGCTTCCTCGCCGACATTCGATGCGACCACGTTCGAAGTCTGGGGAGCCTTGGCGAACGGCGCCAGTGTTGTGCTCTATCCTGAACGCTATCTCTCGACGGCAACGCTGGCCCGGATCATCCAAGACCAAGGCATCACTATCGCTTGGATGACTGCGCGGTTGTTCGACGTCTATGTCGGGGAGGGGCGGAGCACCAGTGGGCTGCAGCAACTGCTGGTCGGGGGCGAAGAGGTCTCAGCCAGTTCCATCAGAGCATGTCAGACGCGACATCCGACGCTGCGAATCTCAAATGGCTACGGCCCGACCGAGAACACCACCTTCAGTCTCTCCTACCCGGTGCCTGCTGGCTTCGACGGCCAGCAGCGGGTGCCACTGGGACGACCAATCCGGAATTCGGTGGTCTATCTGCTGGACGGTCATGGTGCGCCGGTTCCGTTTGGCGCGGTCGGGGAGCTCTACGTCGGCGGGGCGGGGGTGGCGCGCGGCTACCTGAACCGGCCCGAGCTGACCGCGGAGCGGTTCATCGCCAGTCCCTTTGTGGACGGCGACCGGCTGTACCACACCGGCGATCTGGCGCGCTACCTACCGGACGGCAATCTGGAGTTTTTGGGCCGCAACGACGACCAGGTGAAGATCCGCGGCTTCCGGATCGAGCCGGGCGAGATCGCGGCGCGGCTTTGCGAGCACCCGTTCGTGCGCGAGGCGGTGGTGGTGGCGCACGAGGGCCCCGGCGGCGAGCAGCGTCTTGTCGCCTATGTGGTGTGCGCGCCGGAAGCAGCTTCGAACGGGCTGGAGGGAAGCGAGCTTGTCGGCGCCTTGCGCGCCCACATAAGTGCACACCTGCCGGAGTACATGGTGCCATCGGCGTTCGTGCGGCTGGCGGCGCTGCCGCTGACGGTGAACGGCAAGCTGGACCGCAAGGCGCTGGCTGCGCCGGACGATGAGGCGTATGCGCATCGCGCCTATGAGCCGCCGCAAGGCGAGATCGAGATCACGCTGGCACAGATCTGGGCCGAGCTTCTGGGTGTTGAGCGGGTCGGACGCCACGACCACTTCTTTGCGCTCGGCGGGCACTCGCTGCTGGCGGTGCAACTGATCGAGCGTTTGCGGCGGCGGTCGCTGGGGGTTGAGGTGCGCACGCTGTTCGCCAGGCCGGTGCTGGCCGATCAGGCCGCAAGCCTGGGCAGTCATCAGGAGGTGGCGGTCCCGGCCAATCGGATCACCGAACAGAGTACGGCGATCACGCCAGAGATGTTGCCGCTCATCGAGCTGGCGCAGGACGAGATCGATCGGATCATCGCCACGGTACCCGGCGGGATCGGCAACATCCAGGACATTTATGGCTTGTCGCCGCTGCAGGACGGCATCCTGTTCCATCATCTGTTGGCGACAAAGGGCGATCCGTACCTGCTGGTATCGCAGATGGCGTTTGCCGAGCGTGGCGTGTTGGACCGCTATCTTGCCGCGGTCCAGCGGGTGGTGGATCGACATGACATCCTGCGTACCTCGTTTGTCTGGGAGGGATTGTCGCGGCCGGCCCAGGTGGTTTGGCGCCACGCATCGCTGGAGGTGAGCGAGGTCGAGCTGGACGGGTCTGCTGGTCCTGGCGCCGCGCAGCTTAAGGATCGGTTTGATCCGCGCCAGCACCGCATCGATCTTGGCCGAGCGCCCTTGTTGCGGTTTGTGATTGCGCGCGAGCCCGGCAGCGGGCGCTGGCTGCTGTTGGAGCTGCAGCATCATCTGATCGGGGATCACACGACACTGGAGGTGATGCGTGCCGAGGTCCAGGCTGTGCTGGAGGGACGCGAGCACGAGCTGAGCGAGCCACAGCCGTTCCGCAATCTGGTGGCGCAGGCGCATCTCGGCGCTGATGCCAAGGCGGATGAAGCGTTCTTCCGGGAGCTGCTGGCAGACATCGACGAGCCGAGCACGCCGTTCGGCTTGAGCGAGGTGCGCGGCGACGGCGGCGGGGTTCGAGAGGCGCAGCGGATGCTGCCGCAGCAGCTGAACGCGCGGCTGCGCAGCCAGGCGCGGCGGCTGGGGGTGAGCCTGGCCAGCCTGTGCCATCTGGCCTGGGGTCAGGTGGTGGCGCGCAGCAGCGGCCGCGAGCAGGTGGTGTTCGGCACGGTGCTGTTCGGCCGCATGCATGGCGGGGCGGGCGCCGACCGCGCGATGGGCCTGTTCATCAACACCCTGCCGCTGCGGCTTGATCTTGACGGCACCGCGGTCGAGGCGAGCGTGCGAACCACGCATGCCCGGCTGGTCGAGCTCTTGGCGCACGAGCATGCCTCGCTGGCGCTGGCGCAGCGCTGCAGCGCCGTTGCGGCGCCGGCGCCGCTGTTCAGCGCGCTGTTGAACTACCGCCACAACACGCCGGCGGCGGTCACCGCCTCCGCAGCCGATGATGCGCTGTCCGGCGTGGAATGGCTGGGCGAGGAGGAGCGCACCAACTATCCGCTGACCTTGTCGGTGGAGGATTTTGGCGAGGCGCTCGGGCTGACGGCGCAGGGGGTGGAGCCAATCTCGGCGGATCGGATCTGCGGCTACATGCAGCAGACGCTCGCGCAGCTGGCAGCGGCGCTGGAGCGGGCGCCGAACACGCCAGTGCGGGAGCTGGACATCCTGCCAGCGGACGAGCGCACCTATCTGCTGGAGGAGCTGAACCGGACGGCGGCGCCGTATCCTGTGGAGCAGTGCATCCATGAGCTGTTTGAGGCGCAGGTGCGCCAGGCGCCGAATGCGGTGGCGGTGGTCTATCAGGACCAGCGCGTAAGCTATGGCGAGCTCAATGCGCGGGCCAACCAGCTGGCGCATCATCTGATCGGGCTCGGGGTCAGGCCGGATCAGCCGGTGGCGATCTGCGTTGCGCGCAGCGTGGCGATGGTGGTGGGGCTGTTGGCGATCCTCAAGGCGGGGGGCGCCTATCTGCCGCTGGATCCGGCCTATCCGCCGGCGCGGCTGCGGCAGGTTCTCGACGATGCGGCGCCGCGAGTGCTGCTGGCCGATGCAACCGGGCGATCGGCGCTGGGCGACGATGCGCTACGCGATCTGACGGTGGTGGATCTGGCGGCGACGCCGGAATGGGCAAATCTGCCGGCGTCGGATCCGGACCCGCGTGCGCTCGGCCTGACCTCGCGCCATCTCGCCTATGTGATCTACACCTCCGGATCAACAGGCACCCCCAAGGGGGTCATGGTCGAGCATCGCGGCTTGGTCAATCTCAGCTTGGCTCAGATCGGGCTTTTTGGCGTTTGTTGCAACAGCCGCGTGGTGCAGTTCGCCTCCTTCGGTTTTGATGCAAGCGCCTGGGAGCTTGTTATGGCGTTTGGTTCGGGAGCCACATTGCATTTGCCTGCGGATGAGCTCCGTCAAGCGAGTAACAAGCTATCGGATTATCTGCGAAGCGAAGCCATCACGCACGCGACGCTGCCTCCAGCCTTGCTTCAGGGAAGCCAGAAGCTGGAAGGCTTGGGATCGCAAGTTCTCATTCTTGCTGGAGAGCTGCCGAAGGCAGAACTGATCCGGAGTCTAGCTCCAGCATCCATTATCAATGCTTATGGACCTACCGAAGCAACAGTTTGTGCGGCGACCTGGAGTTGCCCCGATGGGTTTGATGGGGCCATTGTCCCGATTGGCCGCCCGATTGCGAACACGCGGGTGTATCTGCTGGATGATCATGGCGGGCTGGTGCCGTTCGGGGCGGTGGGGGAGCTCTGCATTGGCGGGGCGGGGGTGGCGCGCGGCTACCTGAACCGGCCCGAGCTGACCGCGGAGCGGTTCATCGCCAGTCCCTTTGTGGACGGCGACCGGCTGTACCGCACCGGCGATCTGGCGCGCTACCTACCGGACGGCAATCTGGAGTTTTTGGGCCGCAACGACGACCAGGTGAAGATCCGCGGCTTCCGGATCGAGCCGGGCGAGATCGCGGCGCGGCTTTGCGAGCACCCGTTCGTGCGCGAGGCGGTGGTGGTGGCGCACGAGGGCCCCGGCGGCGAGCAGCGTCTTGTCGCCTATGTGGTGTGCGCGCCGGAAGCAGCTTCGAACGGGCTGGAGGGAAGCGAGCTTGTCGGCGCCTTGCGCGCGCACATAAGTGCACACCTGCCGGAGTACATGGTGCCATCGGCGTTCGTGCGGCTGGCGGCGCTGCCGCTGACGGTGAACGGCAAGCTGGACCGCAAGGCGCTGGCTGCGCCGGACGATGAGGCGTATGCGCATCGCGCCTATGAGGCGCCGCAAGGCGAGATCGAGCCCGCGCTGGCACAGATCTGGGCCGAGCTTCTGGGTGTTGAGCGGGTCGGACGCCACGACCACTTCTTTGCGCTCGGCGGGCACTCGCTGCTGGCGGTGCAACTGATCGAGCGTTTGCGGCGGCGGTCGCTGGGGGTTGAGGTGCGCACGCTGTTCGCCAGGCCGGTGCTGGCCGATCAGGCCGCAAGCCTGGGCAGTCATCAGGAGGTGGCGGTCCCGGCCAATCGGATCACCGAACAGAGTACGGCGATCACGCCAGAGATGTTGCCGCTCATCGAGCTGGCGCAGGACGAGATCGATCGGATCATCGCCACGGTACCCGGCGGGATCGGCAACATCCAGGACATTTATGGCTTGTCGCCGCTGCAGGACGGCATCCTGTTCCATCATCTGTTGGCGACAAAGGGCGATCCGTACCTGCTGGTATCGCAGATGGCGTTTGCCGAGCGTGGCGTGTTGGACCGCTATCTTGCCGCGGTCCAGCGGGTGGTGGATCGACATGACATCCTGCGTACCTCGTTTGTCTGGGAGGGATTGTCGCGGCCGGCCCAGGTGGTTTGGCGCCACGCATCGCTGGAGGTGAGCGAGGTCGAGCTGGACGGGTCTGCTGGTCCTGGCGCCGCGCAGCTTAAGGATCGGTTTGATCCGCGCCAGCACCGCATCGATCTTGGCCGAGCGCCCTTGTTGCGGTTTGTGATTGCGCGCGAGCCCGGCAGCGGGCGCTGGCTGCTGTTGGAGCTGCAGCATCATCTGATCGGGGATCACACGACACTGGAGGTGATGCGTGCCGAGGTCCAGGCTGTGCTGGAGGGACGCGAGCACGAGCTGAGCGAGCCACAGCCGTTCCGCAATCTGGTGGCGCAGGCGCATCTCGGCGCTGATGCCAAGGCGGATGAAGCGTTCTTCCGGGAGCTGCTGGCAGACATCGACGAGCCGAGCACGCCGTTCGGCTTGAGCGAGGTGCGCGGCGACGGCGGCGGGGTTCGAGAGGCGCAGCGGATGCTGCCGCAGCAGCTGAACGCGCGGCTGCGCAGCCAGGCGCGGCGGCTGGGGGTGAGCCTGGCCAGCCTGTGCCATCTGGCCTGGGGTCAGGTGGTGGCGCGCAGCAGCGGCCGCGAGCAGGTGGTGTTCGGCACGGTGCTGTTCGGCCGCATGCATGGCGGGGCGGGCGCCGACCGCGCGATGGGCCTGTTCATCAACACCCTGCCGCTGCGGCTTGATCTTGACGGCACCGCGGTCGAGGCGAGCGTGCGAACCACGCATGCCCGGCTGGTCGAGCTCTTGGCGCACGAGCATGCCTCGCTGGCGCTGGCGCAGCGCTGCAGCGCCGTTGCGGCGCCGGCGCCGCTGTTCAGCGCGCTGTTGAACTACCGCCACAACACGCCGGCGGCGGTCACCGCCTCCGCAGCCGATGATGCGCTGTCCGGCGTGGAATGGCTGGGCGAGGAGGAGCGCACCAACTATCCGCTGACCTTGTCGGTGGAGGATTTTGGCGAGGCGCTCGGGCTGACGGCGCAGGGGGGGGAGCCAATCTCGGCGGATCGGATCTGCGGCTACATGCAGCAGACGCTCGCGCAGCTGGCAGCGGCGCTGGAGCGGGCGCCGAACACGCCAGTGCGGGAGCTGGACATCCTGCCAGCGGACGAGCGCACCTATCTGCTGGAGGAGCTGAACCGGACGGCGGCGCCGTATCCTGTGGAGCAGTGCATCCATGAGCTGTTTGAGGCGCAGGTGCGCCAGGCGCCGAATGCGGTGGCGGTGGTCTATCAGGACCAGCGCGTAAGCTATGGCGAGCTCAATGCGCGGGCCAACCAGCTGGCGCATCATCTGATCGGGCTCGGGGTCAGGCCGGATCAGCCGGTGGCGATCTGCGTTGCGCGCAGCGTGGCGATGGTGGTCGGGCTGCTGGCGATCCTCAAGGCGGGGGGGCGTACCTGCCGCTGGACCCGGCCTATCCGCCGGCGCGGCTGCGGCAGGTTCTCGACGATGCGGCGCCGCGAGTGCTGCTGGCCGATGCAACCGGGCGATCGGCGCTGGGCGACGATGCGCTACGCGATCTGACGGTGGTGGATCTGGAGACGGCCACGCCGGAATGGGCAAATCTGCCGGCGTCGGATCCGGACCCGCGTGCGCTCGGCCTGACCTCGCGCCATCTCGCCTATGTGATCTACACCTCGGGATCAACAGGCACCCCCAAGGGGGTCATGATTGAGCATGCGAGCACGGTGAACCTGCTGCATTGGAGCAGCGACGTGTTTACGGCATCAGAGATCAGCCGCACGCTGTTCGCCACCTCGATCAGTTTTGATCTGTCCGTCTATGAGTGCTTCGTTCCGCTTTCGCAAGGAAGCACGCTTTACCTTGTCGAGAATGCGCTGGCGCTGGCCGAGAGGTCTTTGGATATCTCTTTGATCAACACAGTGCCCTCTGCGATCGCCGCTCTGGTCGACAGGAAAGCAGTGCCGGCTTCGACCAGCGTCGTCAATTTGGCGGGCGAGTGGCTGACGGCGGAACTGATCGAGAAGATCTTTGCGAGCAGTCGGGTCCAGAAGATTTGTAATCTGTACGCGCCTTCTGAAACCACCACGTACTCAACCTGGATCTGCGTGCGAAGGGGGGACGTTGTCGTTGAGACGATTGGCCGCCCGATTGCGAACACGCGGGTGTATCTGCTGGATGATCATGGCGGGCTGGTGCCGTTCGGGGCGGTGGGGGAGCTCTGCATTGGCGGGGCGGGGGTGGCGCGCGGCTACCTGAACCGGCCCGAGCTGACCGCGGAGCGGTTCATCGCCAGTCCCTTTGTGGACGGCGACCGGCTGTACCGCACCGGCGATCTGGCGCGCTACCTACCGGACGGCAATCTGGAGTTTTTGGGCCGCAACGACGACCAGGTGAAGATCCGCGGCTTCCGGATCGAGCCGGGCGAGATCGCGGCGCGGCTTTGCGAGCACCCGTTCGTGCGCGAGGCGGTGGTGGTGGCGCACGAGGGCCCCGGCGGCGAGCAGCGTCTTGTCGCCTATGTGGTGTGCGCGCCGGAAGCAGCTTCGAACGGGCTGGAGGGAAGCGAGCTTGTCGGCGCCTTGCGCGCCCACATAAGTGCACACCTGCCGGAGTACATGGTGCCATCGGCGTTCGTGCGGCTGGCGGCGCTGCCGCTGACGGTGAACGGCAAGCTGGACCGCAAGGCGCTGGCTGCGCCGGACGATGAGGCGTATGCGCGCGCCGCCTATGAGCCGCCGCAAGGCGAGATCGAGATCACGCTGGCACAGATCTGGGCCGAGCTTCTGGGTGTTGAGCGGGTCGGACGCCACGACCACTTCTTTGCGCTCGGCGGGCACTCGCTGCTGGCGGTGCAACTGATCGAGCGTTTGCGGCGGCGGTCGCTGGGGGTTGAGGTGCGCACGCTGTTCGCCAGGCCGGTGCTGGCCGATCAGGCCGCAAGCCTGGGCAGTCATCAGGAGGTGGCGGTCCCGGCCAATCGGATCACCGAACAGAGTACGGCGATCACGCCAGAGATGTTGCCGCTCATCGAGCTGGCGCAGGACGAGATCGATCGGATCATCGCCACGGTACCCGGCGGGATCGGCAACATCCAGGACATTTATGGCTTGTCGCCGCTGCAGGACGGCATCCTGTTCCATCATCTGTTGGCGACAAAGGGCGATCCGTACCTGCTGGTATCGCAGATGGCGTTTGCCGAGCGTGGCGTGTTGGACCGCTATCTTGCCGCGGTCCAGCGGGTGGTGGATCGACATGACATCCTGCGTACCTCGTTTGTCTGGGAGGGATTGTCGCGGCCGGCCCAGGTGGTTTGGCGCCACGCATCGCTGGAGGTGAGCGAGGTCGAGCTGGACGGGTCTGCTGGTCCTGGCGCCGCGCAGCTTAAGGATCGGTTTGATCCGCGCCAGCACCGCATCGATCTTGGCCGAGCGCCCTTGTTGCGGTTTGTGATTGCGCGCGAGCCCGGCAGCGGGCGCTGGCTGCTGTTGGAGCTGCAGCATCATCTGATCGGGGATCACACGACACTGGAGGTGATGCGTGCCGAGGTCCAGGCTGTGCTGGAGGGACGCGAGCACGAGCTGAGCGAGCCACAGCCGTTCCGCAATCTGGTGGCGCAGGCGCATCTCGGCGCTGATGCCAAGGCGGATGAAGCGTTCTTCCGGGAGCTGCTGGCAGACATCGACGAGCCGAGCACGCCGTTCGGCTTGAGCGAGGTGCGCGGCGACGGCGGCGGGGTTCGAGAGGCGCAGCGGATGCTGCCGCAGCAGCTGAACGCGCGGCTGCGCAGCCAGGCGCGGCGGCTGGGGGTGAGCCTGGCCAGCCTGTGCCATCTGGCCTGGGGTCAGGTGGTGGCGCGCAGCAGCGGCCGCGAGCAGGTGGTGTTCGGCACGGTGCTGTTCGGCCGCATGCATGGCGGGGCGGGCGCCGACCGCGCGATGGGCCTGTTCATCAACACCCTGCCGCTGCGGCTTGATCTTGACGGCACCGCGGTCGAGGCGAGCGTGCGAACCACGCATGCCCGGCTGGTCGAGCTCTTGGCGCACGAGCATGCCTCGCTGGCGCTGGCGCAGCGCTGCAGCGCCGTTGCGGCGCCGGCGCCGCTGTTCAGCGCGCTGTTGAACTACCGCCACAACACGCCGGCGGCGGTCACCGCCTCCGCAGCCGATGATGCGCTGTCCGGCGTGGAATGGCTGGGCGAGGAGGAGCGCACCAACTATCCGCTGACCTTGTCGGTGGAGGATTTTGGCGAGGCGCTCGGGCTGACGGCGCAGGGGGTGGAGCCAATCTCGGCGGATCGGATCTGCGGCTACATGCAGCAGACGCTCGCGCAGCTGGCAGCGGCGCTGGAGCGGGCGCCGAACACGCCAGTGCGGGAGCTGGACATCCTGCCAGCGGACGAGCGCACCTATCTGCTGGAGGAGCTGAACCGGACGGCGGCGCCGTATCCTGTGGAGCAGTGCATCCATGAGCTGTTTGAGGCGCAGGTGCGCCAGGCGCCGAATGCGGTGGCGGTGGTCTATCAGGACCAGCGCGTAAGCTATGGCGAGCTCAATGCGCGGGCCAACCAGCTGGCGCATCATCTGATCGGGCTCGGGGTCAGGCCGGATCAGCCGGTGGCGATCTGCGTTGCGCGCAGCGTGGCGATGGTGGTGGGGCTGTTGGCGATCCTCAAGGCGGGGGGCGCCTATCTGCCGCTGGATCCGGCCTATCCGCCGGCGCGGCTGCGGCAGGTTCTCGACGATGCGGCGCCGCGAGTGCTGCTGGCCGATGCAACCGGGCGATCGGCGCTGGGCGACGATGCGCTACGCGATCTGACGGTGGTGGATCTGGCGGCGACGCCGGAATGGGCAAATCTGCCGGCGTCGGATCCGGACCCGCGTGCGCTCGGCCTGACCTCGCGCCATCTCGCCTATGTGATCTACACCTCCGGATCAACCGGTTCGCCCAAGGGGGCACAGAATGAGCATCGGGCTATCGTTAATCGCCTGATCTGGATGCAAAACGCCTATGGTCTCAACGCAACTGATGTCGTGTTGCAGAAGACGCCATTTAGCTTCGATGTCTCGGCCTGGGAGTTCTTCTGGACCTTGCTTGAAGGGGCAACCCTGGTGCTGGCGCCGCCCGGTGCGCACAGAGATCCCGACGCATTGGTCGACTTGATCATCAACCAGCGAATTACGACGGTTCACTTCGTGCCATCCATGCTGGTCAGCTTTATGGATGCGAAGAGTGTTGACCGCTGCACATCGCTGGGACGAGTTTTATGCAGCGGCGAGGCGCTTCCTGCCGCCAGTGTGCATAAGGTTCGGCGCCTCTTGCCTTGGACGGCCCTGCACAATCTGTACGGTCCGACGGAAGCTGCGATCGACGTGACAGCGTGGAGTTGTCCGGCTGAGTTTGATGGCGCCATTGTCCCGATTGGCCGTCCGATTGCGAACACGCGGGTGTATCTGCTGGATGGTCATGGGGCACCGGTGCCGTTCGGGGCGGTGGGGGAGCTCTACATTGGCGGGGCGGGGGTGGCGCGCGGCTATCTGAACCGCCCTGAGCTGACAGCGGAGCGGTTCATCGCCAGTCCCTTTGTCGAGGGCGACCGGCTGTACCGCACCGGCGACCTGGCACGCTACCTGCCGGACGGCAATCTGGAGTTTTTGGGCCGCAACGACGAGCAGGTGAAGATCCGCGGCTTCCGGATCGAGCCGGGCGAGATCGCGGCGCGGCTCCTCGAGCATCCGGCGGTGGGTGATGCAGTGGTGGTGGCGCGCGAGGATGGCTGCGGCGACAAGCACCTTGTCGGCTATGTGGTGTCTGCGCCCGAGGCAGCTTCGAACGGACAGGATGGCGGCGACCTTGCCGGCACCTTGCGCGCGCACATAAGTGCGCACCTGCCGGAGTACATGGTGCCATCGGCGTTCGTGCGGCTGGTGGCGCTGCCGCTGACGGTGAACGGCAAGCTGGACCGCAAGGCGCTGGCTGCGCCGGACGATGAGGCGTATGCGCGCGCCGCCTATGAGGCGCCGCAAGGCGAGATCGAGACCACGCTGGCACAGATCTGGGCCGAGCTTCTGGGTGTTGAGCGGGTCGGACGCCACGACCACTTCTTTGCGCTCGGCGGGCACTCGCTGGCGGCGGTGCAGCTGTTGAGCCGGGTCTCGCAGGCCATTGGCTTCACACTGCCGCTGACCACGCTGTTTGCCAAACCGGTGCTGGCCGATCTGGCCGCGAGTATCATGGATGAGTTGAGCCGCTCCGGCGCGCAAGACCTGCCAGCCATTGCGCCGGTGTCGCGTGACGCGCCGCTTGTGCTGTCGTTTGCGCAGCAGCGGCTGTGGTTTTTGGCGCAGCTGGATCAGAGCAGCACGAACTATCACATTCCGCTCGGGTGGCGGCTCAAGGGTGGGCTCGACCGCAGCGCCTGGCAGCGTAGCCTGGACCGTGTGTTGGCGCGCCATGAGGCGCTGCGCAGCGTGTTTGTCGCGCCGGAGGGCAAGCCCTGGGTGGAGCTGCTGCCGGAGGATGCGGGGCTGCCGGTTGTGGAGCACGATCTGCGGGACAGGCCGGATGCGGACGAGGCGCTATTGGGTCTGTGCAGGGAAGAGGCGTGCACGCCGTTCGATCTGGCGCGTGGCCCGCTGATCCGTGGCCGGCTGATCCGGATCTCGGATGAGGAGCACGTCTTGCTGCTGACGCAGCATCACATTGTCTCGGATGGTTGGTCGCTGGGCGTGTTGGCGCATGAACTCAGTCAGCTGTACCGGGCGTTCGTGGCCGGAGAAGGCGATCCGCTGCCGCCGCTTGCAATCCAGTATCCGGACTATGCCGCCTGGCAACGGCAGTGGCTGTCGGGCGCGCGGCTGCAGCGCCAGGCGCAGTATTGGCGCAACAATCTGTCTGGCGCGCCGGCCCGTCTGGCGCTGCCGACGGACCGGCCGCGGCCGGCGCAGCAGTCGTTTGCGGGGGCGACGGTCCCGATCGTTATTGATGCGGAGCTGACGCGGGAGCTGAAGCGGCTGGGCCTGCAGCAAGGCACGACGTTGTTCATGACGGTGCTGGCGGGGTGGGCCGCGGTGCTGTCGTGTCTGTCGGGACAGGACGATCTTGCGATTGGCGTGCCGAGCGCTAATCGCGGTCGCCGCGAAATCGAAGAGCTGATCGGCTTCTTCGTCAACACCCTGGCGCTGCGGCTGGACCTGTCGGGCGAGCCGAGCGTGTCGGAGCTGTTGGAGCGGACGCGGCGCACGGCCTTGGGAGCGCAGGAGCACCAGGACCTGCCGTTCGAGCAGGTGGTGGAGATCGTGCAGCCGCCCCGGGCTCTTGATCACACGCCGTTGTTCCAGGTGATGCTGGCCTGGCAGAACAACGCCGCTGGGACGTTCGACCTTCCTGGGCTGATGGTGGAGGCGGCGGCAGACGGCTTCGATCAGGTCAAGTTCGATCTGGAGCTGAGCCTTGGCGAGCAGGGTGAGGTGATTGCTGGCACGCTGGGTTATGCCACGGCGCTGTTCGATCGCGCGACCATCGAGCGGCAGCGTGGTTATCTGCTGGCGCTGCTGCGGGCGATGGTTGCCGATGCGCAGCAAGCGGTCGGGCGGATTGAGCTGCTGCCAGCCGACGAGCGCGCATATCTGCTGGAGGAACTGAACCGGACGGCGGTGACGTATCCTGAGCAGCAGTGCATCCATGAGCTGTTTGAGGCGCAGGTGCAAAAAGCGCCGGAGGCGGTGGCGGTGGTCTATCAGGACCAGCGCGTCAGCTATGGCGAGCTCAATGCGCATGCCAACCAGCTGGCGCATCATCTGATCGGGCTCGGGGTCAGGCCGGATCAGCCGGTGGCGATCTGCGTTGCGCGCAGCGTGGCGATGGTGGTCGGGCTTTTGGCGATCCTCAAGGCGGGCGGGGCGTACCTGCCGCTGGACCCGGCCTATCCGCCGGCGCGGCTGCGGCAGGTTCTCGACGATGCGGCGCCGCGAGTGCTGCTGGCCGATGCAGCGGGGCGATCGGCGCTGGGCGACGATGCGCTACGCGATCTGACGGTGGTGGATCTGGCGGCGACGCCGGAATGGGCAAATCTGCCGGCGTCGGATCCGGACCCGCGTGCGCTCGGCCTGACCTCGCGCCATCTCGCCTATGTGATCTACACCTCCGGATCAACAGGCACCCCCAAGGGGGTCATGGTCGAGCATCGCGGCTTGGTCAATCTCAGCTTGGCTCAGATCGGGCTTTTTGGCGTTTGTTGCAACAGCCGCGTGGTGCAGTTCGCCTCCTTCGGTTTTGATGCAAGCGCCTCGGAGCTTGTTATGGCGTTTGGTTCGGGAGCCGCATTGCATTTGCCTGCGGATGAGCTCCGTCAATCGAGTAACAAGCTATCGGATTATCTGCGAAGCGAAGCCATCACGCACGCGACGCTGCCTCCAGCCTTGCTTCAGGGAAGCCAGAAGCTGGAAGGCTTGGGATCGCAAGTTCTCATTCTTGCTGGAGAGCTGCCGAAGGCAGAACTGATCCGGAGTCTAGCTCCAGCATCCATTATCAATGCTTATGGACCTACCGAAGCAACAGTTTGTGCGGCGACCTGGAGTTGCCCCGATGGGTTTGATGGGGCCATTGTCCCGATTGGCCGCCCGATTGCGAACACGCGGGTGTATCTGCTGGATGATCATGGCGGGCCGGTGCCGTTTGGCGCGGTCGGGGAGCTCTACGTCGGCGGGGCGGGGGTGGCGCGCGGCTACCTGAACCGGCCCGAGCTGACCGCGGAGCGGTTCATCGCCAGTCCCTTTGTGGACGGCGACCGGCTGTACCGCACCGGCGATCTGGCGCGCTACCTACCGGACGGCAATCTGGAGTTTTTGGGCCGCAACGACGACCAGGTGAAGATCCGCGGTTTCCGGATCGAGCCGGGCGAGATCGCGGCGCGGCTTTGCGAGCACCCGTTCGTGCGCGAGGCGGTGGTGGTGGCGCACGAGAGCCCCGGCGGCGAGCAGCGTCTTGTCGCCTATGTGGTGTGCGCGCCGGAAGCAGCTTCGAACGGGCTGGAGGGAAGCGAGCTTGCCGGCGCCTTGCGCGCGCACATAAGTGCGCACCTGCCGGAGTACATGGTGCCATCGGCGTTCGTGCGGCTGGCGGCGCTGCCGCTGACGGTGAACGGCAAGCTGGACCGCAAGGCGCTGGCTGCGCCGGACGATGAGGCGTATGCGCGCGCCGCCTATGAGGCGCCGCAAGGCGAGATCGAGCCCGCGCTAGCACAGATCTGGGCCGAGCTGCTCGGTGTTGAGCGGGTCGGACGCCACGACGACTTCTTCGAACTGGGCGGGCACTCACTGCTAGCGGTGCGGCTTCTCAGCCGAGCGCTCGATGCAGGGTTCAAGTTTACCGCCGCCGATCTCTTCCAAGCTCCTGTTCTGAAGGAACTTGCATTGAAGGTTCATTTGGAGCCACAGCCCAGTAGTCCGGGAGTGATTTGTGTTCGCGCAACCGGATCGCAGCCGCCGCTGTTCTTTGTTCCCACAGGCTTAGGAGATTGTTCCTATATCCTCAACTTGGTGGAGGAAATGGACGCGGACTGTCCAATCTATGGTCTACCGTGGCCTTCTTTCAGTGAAGTTTGTTCACCAGCTCTTGAAGCGATAGCCTCGCAAGTTATTCCGGCGATCAGGGAGATACGGTCCCGGGGTCCATATCGATTTGCTGGATACTCATCAGGCGGAATATTGGCTTACGCCATAGCCGAGCAGTTACTGAGCCTCAATGAAACTGTCTCATTTATGGCGTTCATTGATGTTACGCTACCCGCAAAGCCAGCCGGCATGACGCCCACCCAGATGGTATGCGAAGTGGTGCTAGAAACTCTTGAACCCCTTGAGGACGAGCACTTTAAACTATTAAAGCGCTTTGCACGGCACAGTTCAATTGCTCAACTACTTGAGAAGGCTCATCAAATAGGAGCTATACTTCCGGATCACAATGATGCTTTGATGTACGAGAGAATTGAGCAATTTCAAAGGGCGCTGCAGCTATATCGGGCTCCGTCGCTGCCAATTGAGGTACATCAGTTTTACGCGACGGATTCTTCCGTAAGTTGTCGCGCACGAATAGACAAGAGCTCAATAGCTCCAGAGATGAGCTCGCCGATGCGAGGCTGGGACAGGGTTTTGAGTGCAGCGGCCATTGATACCACACCGATTCCAGGCAATCACGCGACGATGATGAACACTCCAGAAAACCGCAAAGTCCTGGCACGCTCGTTATCAAGAGCCTTAAATAGCTCACCGACGTGATGATCTGAGGCCGGCAAACTGGACCATTTTTGGCTAGAGTTTGCGCTGCGTAAATCCACCCGGCTGGGAGGAGCGACGACGATGAAGGCCTCGAAGTTTTCGGACGCCCAGAAGGCGTTCATCCTGAAGCAGGGCAGCGACGGGGGTGCGGTGGCGGAGATCTGCCGCAGGGCCGGGATCAGCCAGGCGACCTACTTCAATTGGAAGAAGAAGTATGACGGGCTGCTGCCGAACGAGATGCGACGGTTAAAGCAGCTCGAGGAGGAGAATGGCAAGCTGAAGAAGCTGGTCGCCGATCTGTCGCTCGACAAGGAGATGCTGCAGGACGTGATCCGCCGAAATGTATGGTCTGCCCCGCCCGTGCAAGGCTCTTGAGCGATCCGACTTCGACAGTCTGCGTAAATGTATCCGGCCTCTCGCGAGTGGGCTGCGGTTGCAGCCAGGCCATGATGAGATCAGCACGCCGCGTTCCCAGATAGTTTAGTTAATCGGGCATGTTTTCGGCGAAGGGCTTACGCGGCGCCGATCAACTGTCTCGTCATCAGGACTCGAACCTCGCAGTCTGCTGCCCGGGCTTGCGGGAATGCGGGAAGGCGCCGCTCGTAGGTCGAGCCGGGCCGCGTAAAGGATGACCCAGGCCACCCGCGCAATCTTTGCAGCCAGGGCCACGGTGACCTTGTTGGTATGCATGCGCTTTTCGAGGCCGGTCAGCCACGAACCCAGGCGATTGGAAGTACGGTTCAGATGCATGACGCATGACCTTGCGCCGTAAATCAGCAGCCGTCTGAGGTAGTGATTGCCTCTTTTGCTGATCCCGAGGAGGGTCGTCTTACCACCCGTTGAGTGTTCGCGAGGGACCAACCCAAGCCACGCGGCGAGGTCCTTGGCCCTTCGGAACTGACTAGCATTGCCGGCGCTCGCGACGAATGCCGTCGCCACCAGTGGGCCTATCCCGGGAACAGTCATGAGCCGGCGCGTTCGTTCGTCACTCGCCGCCAAAGCCTCGATTTCACGAGTGATCTCGGCGATGCGGTGTTCGATGTGACCTGCCACTGAATTTTCATCCGGCAGCAGTTAGAGTCTCGGGGCTTTGTACGCCAAGTGGCGCGGGTGGAGCAACGGACGATCGGCGGAGCTGGTCGGGGTTGGTGCGCCACGACGGCGCGAAGAAGGAGGTAGATCAATTGACCTAAAGCCTTCAAGCAGCCTTGCTGTGCAAGAGATGAGGGTAGGCCCCTCGGGCTCGGATTGCAGGATCAGAGTCCAAACCACCACAAGCTGCTTCGACACAACGGTCGAGGTGGTGAGCGTTGTTGGAAAAGGCGGGCGCAAGCCCGTCAGGTAAGCCTCAGGAAGGCGAGCGGAAGCGAACCGCCGATGAAGCATCGAAAACCAGTACAGACGTTGTCGAAACCAAGGGTTCAACCCTTCCTTGGGAGCAAGCCTATCGGGAGCCTGGTTACTGGATGGGTGACGACCGGTGTAGAGGCGGCGCGATCCTGATGGCAGGCTCTTACACGGAACGTGGGAACCTGTGTCGTGATGCCAAGGGAGAACCTGAAAGCGGCAGCACCGCTGAGGGGAGAGTACCGATGCACGGCGCAGGGGCGGACGGGTTCGCAGTAGTGATGAAGCCTGGTAATGCAGGTGGAGCGAAGGGACCCGATCATCTGGCCAACGACAACAGCCAACCCGCAATGGGGATGAACTGATGTCCGAGGCAAAGCCGTATGATATCTCCAAGCACCTTGTTTGGCAGGCTTGGAAACAGGTCAAAGCAAACCAAGGGGCCGCGGGCGTGGATGGCGTCTCCGTCGCGGCGTTCGAAAAGGACCTGAAGAGGAATCTCTACAAGGTCTGGAATCGCATGTCGTCGGGGACGTATTTTCCACCGCCTGTTCGTCTCGTGGAAATCCCCAAATCCGATGGCAAGAGTGTCAGGAAACTCGGCATTCCCGCCGTCGGAGACCGAGTGGCCCAGACGGTCGCAAAGATGGTCATAGAAAAGGAAGTGGAGCCAGTCTTCCACCCCGACTCTTACGGCTATCGGCCCGGACGCTCTGCGCTCGATGCGGTGGGGAAGGCGCGCGAGCGCTGCTGGAAATTCGATTGGGTCATAGACTTGGACATCAAGTCGTTCTTCGATACGATTCCATGGGACCTGATGGAAAAAGCTGTAGCCCACCATGTGGAATTGGGCTGGGTTCGTCTCTACGTCAGACGGTGGCTGCAAGCCACCGTGGAGCGGAAAGACGGGACCCGCGACGAGCGAACACGAGGAACCCCTCAGGGTTCTGTCGTCTCGCCCGTACTCTCCAATCTCTTCATGCATTATTGTTTCGATGCATGGATGCAACGGACCTTCTCACACCTGCGCTTCGAAAGATTCGCTGATGATGCGATCGTCCATTGCTGGAGTGAGGAGGAGGCCAAAGCCGTACTGGGAGCGATCCGTAATCGCCTTGCCGAGTGCGGTCTGGAACTCCACCCGGAGAAAACCCGGATCGTCTACTGCAAGGACAACAATCGGAGCGGAGGGTACGAGCAAATCACGTTCGACTTCCTCGGCTACACGTTCCGGCCGCGCAAAGCTCGGGACAGCAAGGGTGAGAAGTTTGTCAGCTTCGCACCGGCCATCAGCCGCAAGGCAGCCAAGGGAATCCGGCAGGCTATCCGCGAATGGCGGGTGACAAGCAGGAGCAACCAAACGCTGGAAGACCTAGCCAAACTGATCGACCCTGTCGCGAGAGGATGGCTGAACTACTACGGGCGGTTTTACCGCTCGGAGTGCGTCAACGTCCTTCGTCACGTCAACATGGTGCTCACCCGGTGGGTGATGGGGAAATATAAAAGGTTCAAGCGCCGGAAAACTGCGGCCATATCCTGGCTAGGACGTCTCGCAAAACGAGCGCCAAGCCTGCTGTATCTGTGGAAAGTCGGCATCAGACCAACGGCTGGATGATAGAAGCCGGATGAAGCGCGAGCTTCACGTCCGGATTCGTGAGCGCCTGGGGGTGAAATTCCCCCGGGCGACTCGACCGCAGCCGATCGTCCGTTGCGGTGAGGTGGGCGGCATAGGCCGCGGGGGTCAGGTATCTCAGCGACGATCGAGGCAAAATGCCCGCATTTGGCAGACGAGCTGAGTTCGCAGGCCAACCTTCTGATCTCGGATGCGGTGCAGCGCCTGGATGTCGACCCGGGCTTCCGATTTGATCTCAACAAAGCGCATCGCGGGTCGGGTGGCGGCCTCGGCGATCGCTTCCGCATCGATGATATCGTTCTTGTTGGACTTCACGTAGGGCTTCACGAACTGCGCAGGTATCACTCGGACCACGTGCCCAAGCTCTTGTAACTTGCGCGCCAGCCATTGGGAGCCTGGGCAAGCCTCCATCGCGACGGCCGTACGCTGCGCGGCGTCGAAGAACTGCAAAGTGTGTCGCGGCGGAGCTTTACTTTTTGAATGACTCTACCGCGTGCGTCTGTTGCTACGACATGGAAAACATTCTTTCCGATATCGATGCCGAAGACAGCGGCAGGCTGAGGCTTGTTGCGCAACATTTTTCTGGTCCTTTCTCGGTCGAAAACTCGCCGCGCAGTATGCGCGGGTTCGGCGGGGCAGACCATCGCATTAGCTATGAAGCCTGGCCGGAAGCGCAAGCTGTCGACGAGGTCCGCAGCGAATGGCAGGTCTCGATCCGCAGGGCCTGTGACGCTCTCGAATTTGACCGCTCGATCCATCACTACAAGTCCCGTCGCTCCGGCCAGGCTGACCTCGAACAGAAGATCAAGGAGATCTGCAATATTCGCATCCGCTACGGCTACCGCCGTGTTCACGTCCTGCTGCGTCGTGAAGGCTGGCGCCATGGCCAGAACAAGACGCGGCGCATCTATCGCGAATTGGGCCTGCAATTGCGCAACAGAACGCCCAAGCGCCGGGTCAAGGCCAAGCTGCGCGATGATCGCAGGCCGGCGACACGATCGAACGAGACCTGGGCGATGGATTTCGTCCACGATCCTGGCGACCGGACACAAGTACTCCTTCTCGGCGGATTCCACGCGTGCTCGTTCCTCAGCTCTCTTCGCGGGGATGTTGTAATCATAGGCCGATCCACGCTTGGCATGGCTGGTGGGTAATCCAGCGCGCAGTTCGATGCTCCGGAACTTGCGTGCCAGCAGGGCCGGCCTGGTCCAGATGTAGTCAGTGCTCTTAGTCAGCATATGCCAGATGATCATCGTCAGCTTCCGCGCCGTCGCGACTGCCGCGATGTGCTTGCCGCGTCGTGAAGCCACGCCCTGGAAGAATGCACGCAGCGGTCCCGGCGAACGGGCTACAGCCCATGCTGCTTCGACGAGCATTCCGCGAGCTTGGCCGCGGCCCTGCTTGGTGATCCTGTCCGATCATGATCGAGCTGATTCGGATAATGGCGGCAATCGGCATCGCGCTGGTCGAATCAATCGTCGCCTGGTTCGAGACCAAGGCCGTGCTTGAGCGAGGGCAACTCTCAGGCCAGTCAGCACGGCCTGACTCGTCACCGGACAGCGGATCATAATTTCTGACATATCGAACTCGGCTGCAACTAAGCCTTGCTATATATTCATGACAGCGCGCAGTGTGAGGCTCAGAGATGAGAAAGAGCGACGTAATATGTTCCTGCTGCGGCGCCGGTTTTCGTCGCCTCGAATTATCATCACAGCCCGGGAAGAAAGGCGAGTATCGCTGCCCGGCTGACCTTGCCCCGCGGGTTTAATCCAGTTTGAAGTTCGTTCTGGCCCACGACAAGGACCAGAGCATGAAGCGCAGCCGCTTTTCGGAAGAGCAGATCATCGGGATCTTGAAGGAGCATGAGGCCGGCGTGTCGGTCGCCGATCTGTGCCGCAAGCATGGCGTCAGCGACGCCAGCATCTACAAATGGAAGGCCAAGTTCGGCGGGCTGGAGGTTTCGGAGGCCAAGCGGCTGAAGACGCTGGAGGATGAGAACACGCGGCTGAAACGGTTGCTGGCCGACGCCATGCTGGACAACGCAGCCTTGAAGGACCTCGTGGGAAAGAAATGGTGACGCCCGCGGCCAAGCGGAAAGCTGTCGCCCATCTCCGAGACGCCTTCGGGATGAGCGAACGGCGGGCGTGTAAAGCCATCGGCTGCTGTCGCATGACCATGAGATACCAGACGACCCGGGCGGACGATGCCGGTCTTCGCCAACGCATGAGGGCGATCGCCCACGAGCGCCGCCGCTTTGGCTATCGGCGCCTCCACGTTCGGCTCAAGCGGGAGGGCTATGTGATCAACCACAAGAAGCTGTTCCGGCTCTACCGGGAAGAGAAGCTTGCGGTGCGTCGCCGTGGCGGCCGCAGGCGGGCGATCGGGACCCGGGCGCCGATGACGGTGCCGATGGCGCCGAACGACCGCTGGTCGCTCGACTTCGTATCGGATCAGCTCACCGATGGTCGCCGTTTCCGTATCCTCACCGTGGTCGACGACTGCACCCGCGAGTGCCTGGCGCTGGTGGCCGACACCTCGCTCTCGGGCACCCGGGTGGCGCGGGAGCTGGACCGGCTGATGATTGAGCGCGGCAAGCCGAAGATGGTGGTCAGCGACAACGGCAGCGAGCTCACCGGCAACGCCATCCTGACATGGGCTGATCAGAGCCGCGTGGCATGGCACTACATCGCGCCGGGCAAGCCCATGCAGAATGCCTTCATTGAAAGCTTCAACGGCCGGCTGCGCGATGAACTGTTGAACGAGACGCTGTTCATGTCGTTGGCCCAGGCCCGTGTCGCGCTCGGATGCTGGCGGGTCGATTACAACGAGGCACGACCACACTCGCAGCTCGGATGGAAGACGCCGTCCGAGTTCGCCTTCACCTGCCACCTGCGGCGGGAGCTGGCGCTGCGCTATGCCGAGGGCTCCGCGCCAGCTCCCGCCGCTGCCACCGCCCAACCGGGCAAATCCAACAGCCGGGGCGAACTCAGGACTGGATAAAACTTGGGGGCAAGGTCATACAAGATCGACGTGTGGCGAAACAGCTTACCGAAAGACCGCTGGCGACCAGTAGGGATACACCTACTTTAGACCGTCATGGACTCAATCTTCGACCTATGCCACCCGCCCTCATGCCCGAGCCGAAGTCGGCGCTCCGTTGAACTCGGTCAGCTTCTGAATGTGCGCGATAGCGGCGCTGACCTCGTCGAACAGCATCTCGAGCATCATCCGCAGGCCTGCCGCACCTTCGCGCGGGGATTGGCACTCGCACGCTTCCAGCCGGACGCAGCATCGCCAATCCGAAGGATTGAGCTGCTGCCGGTTTGATGGACACCGAGATTAGGTGTTTCATGAAGCCGGAGGTGGCGATGAAAAGACGGAAGTTCAGCCGCGAGTTCAAGGTCGAGGCGGTCAAGCTGGTGCGGCAACGTGGGGTGTCGGTGGCGCAAGCTGGCCGTGACCTGGATGTTCATGAGAATGTTCTCCGCAAATGGGTGAAGGAGTTGGGCTCCGACCCGGCGCAAGCCTTTCCCGGCCACGGGCAGATGAAGCCGGAGCAGCAGGAGATCGAGCGGCTGCGCCGTGAGGTCGCCAAGCTGAAGGCCGAGCGGGATATCCTAAAAAACTGTCCAGCGCCGTGGCGTGCCTGCGCGGGGTAGAAACAGCCTTGTGCTATCGTCTGAGGCCGGGAGGGTAGCGGCCGTCAGCTTATTGGAGGCACTGTCCCCGTTAAAAAACGTGGTCCATGGGTGCATGCGGACTTGAGAGTGGTGACGGCGCTCCGGCGGCGATCCCGATTAGGAAGATGACAAATTGGCATAACCCAGACCCTCCTGCCCATGATTGGACGGAGGACCCGCAATGCTCAAGACGACAACTGCAGATCGCCCGGAATTGAAGCCAGTCAACGTCGGGGCGGCTGCCATCGACATCGGATCAAAGATGCACATGGCCGCCGTGAACCCGGCCTGCACCGATGTCCCAGTGCGCACGTTCAGCACGTTCACACAGGACCTGCATAGTCTGGCGGACTGGTTCAAGACATGCGGTGTGACCAGCGTCGCGATGGAATCCACTGGCGTCTATTGGATCCCGGTCTACGAGATTCTGGAGCAGCGCGGGTTCGAGGTCATTCTGGTCAACGCGCGGTATGCCAAGAATGTGCCCGGGCGCAAGACCGATGTCAGCGATGCTGCGTGGTTACGCCAGCTTCATTCCTATGGGCTGTTACGCGGCAGCTTCCGTCCCGATGCCGAGATTGCGACCCTGCGCGCTTATCTGCGCCAGCGGGAGCGGCTGGTTGAATATGCTGCCGCCCATATCCAGCACATGCAGAAGGCTCTGATGGAGATGAACCTGCAGCTCCATCATGTCGTCTCGGATATCACCGGAGCGACTGGTATGCGGATTATCCGAGCCATTGTTGCAGGCGAGCGCAATCCCGACGTTCTGGCAACCTATCGAGACGTGCGCTGCCATTCTTCAACGGAGACGATCCGCGCGGCGCTGATCGGCAACGACCGGGAGGAACATGTCTTCGCTCTGACCCAATCGCTGGAACTCTACGACATCTACCAGGCGAAGATGCTGGACTGCGACCGCAAGCTCGAAGTCTTGATCGCCGCGCTTAGCAACAGAGAAGCAAAGCCGGTCGGAAAGCTATCCCAGCCACGCGTAAAGACCAAGCAGGTCAACACACCCACCTTCGATGTCAGGACCGCGCTGTACGGTGTGCTCGGCGTTGATCTGACTGAGATCCATGGGCTGGGTCCGTCACTCGCATTGAAGCTCGTCGGCGAGTGCGGCAAGGATCTGAGGGCGTGGCCAACCGCCAAGCACTTCACCTCTTGGCTCTGCCTCGCACCCGGCAACAAAATCTCCGGTGGCAAGGTACTATCTTCACGCACGCGGAGATCCTCCAGCCGGGCAGCCGCACTACTGCGATTGGCAGCCACAACCGTGGGGCGGAGCGATACGGCGCTCGGAGCATTCTATCGCCGGCTGTCCTCACGCGCGGGCAAGTCGAAGGCGGTGACGGCGACCGCCCGCAAGATTGCAGTTTTATTCTACAACACACTCCGGCATGGCATGAGCTACAGGGATCCAGGTGCCGACCAATATGAGCGACAATATCGCAGCCGCGTCCTCGCTAACCTTCAGCGCCGGGCCAAATCGCTCGGCTTTGTCTTGCAGGCCATTCCGTGCAACGCCAATCAGGCTGTTTCTTAGGAAGGCCGCAGCCTACTTCGCGAAGGAAGCGACATGAAGTTCGCCTTCGTCGCGAAGCACCGGACGATCTGGCCGGTGGCATGGCTATGCGATGCGCTGGGAGTGTCGCGGTCGGGCTTCCATGCCTGGCTGAACCGCTCTCCCAGCGCCAGATCCCGCAGCGACGAGGAGCTCGGCGGCAAGGTCAAGGCCAGCTTCGCCGCCAGCGACCGCACCTATGGCGCACGCCGGGTGTGGCGTGACCTGCTCGCCGACGGGGCGGATTGCGGCCTGCACCGGATTGAGCGGCTGATGCGCCTGCAAGGCTTGCGGGCGCGGCCGCGACGTCGGCGCTTACCGAAGGACAGCGGCGATCGACAGCTCGAGACCGTACCGGCGAACCTCCTTGACCGGCAGTTCGCCGCCGAGCGGCCGAACCAGAAGTGGATCGCCGACTTCACCTATCTCTGGACGGCCGAAGGCTGGCTCTATGTCGCAGCGGTGATCGACCTGTTCTCACGCCGCGTGGTGGGCTGGTCGATGAGTGCCGCCATGACGGCACAGCTCGTGACGGACGCATTGTTGATGGCCGTCTGGCGGCGCGGCAAGCCGGATGCGCTGTTGCATCACTCCGACCAGGGCAGCCAGTACACCAGCGAGCAGTTCCAGCGCCTGATGGCCGACCACGGCATCGTTTGCAGCATGAGCCGCTCCGGCAACGTCTGGGACAACGCGGCGATGGAGAGCTTCTTCTCCTCGCTCAAGACCGAGCGTACGGCCAACAAGATTTATCAAACCAGAGATGAGGCACGCGCCGATGTGTTCGACTACATCGAACGATTTTACAACACGACCCGCAGGCACTCGACCATCGGCTATCTCAGCCCGGTTGAGTTCGAGCGCAAGGTGGGATTAGCTTAAGCGGGTGTCCATCAAACCGGCAGCAGCTCAGGATACCGAAAATCTCCAATTGCTCCACGCCATCTCTACTTTCGCCGCGCACCACAAGAACAAGGCGCTGGTCCGGCATCCTTTCGAAGAAACTCACGATGGCGAGACCGTCAAGTTTTATGCCGAAGAGGAGGACATTCTGATCATCTGCCGAAGCTTGGTGTCCCGATGATCATGCGTCGGATCCAAAATGCGCGTCGATCGCTGCTGCACTTAGAAGCGACGCCTTTGCGACCAAAGTGCCATTTGAAGCCGGTGTTCGACAGCTTCTTCCGCGTTTTCCGCGAAACCTGAATCCAGGTTTGAGCGGCTTGCCCGTCCGCAATCGCAGGAACCGCTCGAGGGCCACGCCCGGCGCGCACCGCAATCCTTAGAAGGCGGCTTGCTTGTCGCGTGCGGCCCGGCGAACCGACTGTACCAGGTCGGCGATGTCGCGACGGATCGGCCACATCGCATCGAACGAGTTCCTAATAAGATGGGACCTGCTCTTCATTGATCAGACTAGCAGGCTCGTAAAGAATGATTCGGTGACCTCACTGACTGACGGCTCCTTCTCGTTAGAAGTGGCGACGGTGACGAATTGGTTTTTGCAGTTCCAGCAGTGCCAAAGATCCTGGACTTCCTGCGCGTTGGCGCGTTCATACCATTCGAGATGGACTAACCCAGAACCACACCGAGGACACTGTGGTTTTGAGATCGATGTCATGTGGAACCTCCTTCGTTTCGCATTGTGCAGCGTGCCATTCCTGGTAGTTTCGGAAATGATCTGTATCAAGATTGCTCGTGAGAGATGAGCCGCGCGGTAATTGCCGCGTACTTAAAGATCGGCGACATCCGGGATCGAAAGCCTTCGCTTGTGCAGTCAAGTCGGCATTTGCCTTAGATCAAGAGTTTACGATTGCGGCTGGCTGTTCCCGCAGCTTCGCCTTCTCAAGCGTAACGAGATCACGGCAGCCCTCGCAGGCAAGTTGTGGTTCGTCGTGAGGCCCCGGCATAGCGTACTCATATCCATAGCCGGAAGCAGGACCGGGAGGATTGGAGCCGAAAAGCCCGTGGCCTTGCCCCGGATCGTCCTTAAGGACGCAGCGAGGACAGTACCGGTCGGCGGCCTTGCCGAGTTGGCATCCAAATTCTTTCCGAAGGGCGTCTCCCTGCCACGTCGTGCCATCGCGCCTGACGATCTTTCTGGCGCGCGCGAAAGCATGGCGTTCAGCCGCGTCGTCGCCAATACGGATCGTCTGGTCCAAGTGGAAAGGGCAAACCGCTATGGCATGGGTCGTTTCCAGCGCGTAGTGTACGGCTGAACCGAGATCATCCGCGTAATAGGTTCCGGACATGCGCGCCTCCTGCTCGGACGTAGCGGGCTCGGAGTACCTGTTGGTCCGAGCCCATAGCCTAAATAGCTTTAGACAGGCAGGTTGTTCGGCTACACCGCTTGTCTAGCGCGATACAGCAACCGTGTTTTTGATGTAGCGCAAAGAAGCTCCGCTCTTGGTCAGAGAAGTGCCAGCTGCGTATGCCGCCCGGGTGTTGCCGTTGCGGCAAGCGTGCCCCCGGCGTGTAGAGGATGCCCATTCACCCGGACCCACAGCAGCAGGATTAGGGACAGATTCGCGTGGCCGAAAGCATCGCGGATAAGTTTCACGCATCTATGATCGGCGTTTCAGCGTCCGCCATCGATCCTCCCTTTGTCGCCGAGGGGTGATCATCGATCAGACTACTGAAGAGGATATCAGTAAGCGCGGCCTTCTACGCACCGTTTTATGTTGAGAGAGCTGATGCATGAGGTGTCCACCAAATGTGAGGTGGACACTACGTGATGGAAGAAGGACAGAAGCTGCGGGTGACGGTTGTGCACCCGAGCGGACGACGAACATTTGATCCGGTAGCTAAGGAGCATCTTATCGCCGCCTGCCTTGAGCTGGGCGCTTCGGTTGCCAAGCTGGCGCTCGAACATGGGGTCAATGCGAACCTTGTGTGGAAGTGGATACGCCAGCACCGGTTCGCAAAGAAGGAAACGGTGGCGATCGCGCCGCCTTCGACGCCGGCGTTTATTCCGGTTCAGATCGAAGGCACCCCGGATCGGGCTATGTCGAGGCAGGACAGTGCTGCTGTGCAGGACCTGCGACCCAATGATCCTGGGGTGCAGCTCTCGGAACTTGAGCGGACAAGCCCTCTTTCCTCTCCGGCCAAGGTGAACGCATCACTGCCGAATGGACTGCAGCTGACGCTGGAATGCGGTGATGTACGAGCGGTGACGGCGATAGTCGGAGCGTTGTGCGATGTTCAGACTGGCCGCGGACGTTCAGGTCTACCTGCACCGCGAGCCGATCGACTTCCGGGCCGGCATCAACAGCCTCGCGGTGCTGGTTCAGGAGACGATGGCACTCGATCCATTTGCCTCTGCTGTGTTTGCTTTCTGCAACCGTCGTCGCGACCGGATGAAGCTCCTGTTCTTCGATCGGTCAGGGTTTGTGATGGTGTTGAAGCGGTTGACCGAGGATAAGTTCCGTTGGCCTCGGCGCCAGGAAACGGTGGTACGACTTACGAGCGAACAATTGCATTGGATCCTCGACGGGATCGACATCGATGCGATGGTCCGCCATCCGGTGCGACAATATCGGGTTGCTGGCTGACAGATTGCCGGTCTACGGCTTGCAAATATCCCGGGCGGCTGAACTATCTTGACGCCACGGCATGCTTCCGATTCAAGAATCCGATGAATCGAACGGGCGAACCGAGCGTCACAGAGCTGATGGCGCAAATAACCGCGCTGCAAGTGGAGAACCGCCAGCTCACCGAGTGCGTCTCCAGACTTGAGGAGGAACTGGCGCTGGCGCGACTGCATCGCTATGCGGCGCGCAGTGAAAAGCACATTGATCGCGTCTTTAACGAGGCCGAAGAGGCTGCGGTTGGCGATAAAATCTTTGACGAAATCGATGCTGCCGTCGATCTGCCCGATACCGGATTGTCGCCTACTGGAAAGTCGGTGGGGAAGAAGCGAGGGCGCAAGCCGTTACCTTCGAGCCTGCCACGGGAACGCGTCGAATATGACATCCCCGACGATCAGAAGGTCTGCCCATGCTGCACCGGCCGGATGCATCGGATGGGGGAGAGCCTTACCGAGCAGACCCATATCGAGGCGAAGGCCAAGGTCGTGCAGAACGTACGGTTCAAATACGCATGCCGAAACTGCGAACGCACCGGGATCAACACGCCGATTGTCATCGCGCCGATGCCGGTGCAGCCCTTGCCGGGCAGCATCGCCACGCCTTCGACGTTGGCCTTCGTACTCGCTCACAAATACGTCGACGGCACACCGCTCTACCGTCTGGCACAAGCCGTCGAGCGCGCCGGCGCCACGATCACCCGCGGCGCTCTGGGGCATTGGGTGATCGGTGCGAGTGAGCGACATCTGCTCCGCATCTACGATGTACTGAAACTGCGGCTCGGGTGCCAGGCCCTCATCCACGGCGACGAAACAACGGTTCAGGTATTGAAGGAAAAGGACAAGGAAGCCTCCAGCACCTCGTACATGTGAGCCTATCGCAGCGGCGAGGACAGTGAGCAGCCGATTGTGCTGTTCGATTATCAGCCTGTTCGTGGGCAGGAACACCCGCAGACCTTCCTTGGCGACTACCGCGGCATCTTGATGAGTGATGGTTACTCGGCCTGGCGCACGTTGAAAGGCGCCACGCATATCGGATGCGTGGCCCACGCCAGGCGGCGCTTTGTCGACGCCCTCAAGGCGAGGAAGAAACCCGGCGGGCCGCCGGCGCAAGCCCTCAAGTTCTTCGACCAACTCTACCGGATTGAAAGACAGGTGCGCGACGAAAAACCGGATGACGGCGAAACGCGGGCCAATTACAGGCGCCGCTTCCGCCAGCAACACAGCATTCCTGTCCTGAACGCTCTCAAGGCATGGCTCGAAGCAATCGCCCCAAAGGTCGTGCCCGACACCAAGCTCGGCGAGGCTGTCTCCTATACGCTCAATCAGTGGGAATATCTGACGTGCTACACCGAGGACGGCGAGATGCCGATCGATAACAACCTTCTTGAGCGCGACATCAGAATCTTCGCCTGTGGCAGGAACAATTGGCTCTTCAGCGATACCGTTGATGGAGCCAGGGCCAGTGCCGTTGTCTATAGCCTGGTGCTGACCTGTCGCGCCTGTAGCGTTGAGCCCTTCGCATGGTTGCGACATGTCCTCACCGAATTGCCCCAGCGCCGCGACGACGACGATATTGAAGATCTACTCCCTCTCAACTTCCCCAAAAGCCGCAGCGCCGAAAACCCGGCCTGATATAACATAATCTCTCGTCCAGCAGCGAATCCACTGGCTCTCGTAGGGGCCGACTGATTCTATGCGAGATTCAATGTGACGAGAAAGTCGCGCTTACGGATATCAAGCGGATGCGCGCCGATCTTGCGGCGAAGAGCGAATGGTTGAGGAAGGTGCGGGCGGGAGCGCGATAAGGTGGAGTGGCAGCGTGCGCTGGAATCCCCGACCGCGTTCCTGGCGGAGCAGGCCAGGGCGGCAGATCTCGTTGTTTTCAAACGCAGGAAAATTCAGTCCGATTACTTTCACTACCTCGATTCGGATGAGGCCATTCTGCGGATGGATCCCACGCTGTCAGTGCCGGAAGGTGTGACCAAGTTATCGGCCGACCGCGTCGTCGTCGGTTGGAAAGATACCCGCGAGGCACGTCGGGCGGTTCGAGACGCGTTGCCCTTCCTGATCCGGGCTTCGAAGGTGACGATCGCCGAAATCTGCGCGTCGGATGAGCAAGATGTAGCCGCGCGCGCGATGTCGCGGGCTACCTTGAACGGCACTGGTCAATTGCCAGTTCGAGGTTCGCGTCCACACCGCGGAGCCAGACGCAGAGTACCTCATCAGGCTGGCGAGGACCGAAGGCGCCGATCTTATCGTTACGGGTGGCTATGCGCACAGTCAACTGGGTGAATGGATGTTCGGTGGCATGACGCGCGGCTTGCTGCAGCAACTCCAATCTGCCTGCTGATGTCGCACTAATCGCTTAAGTCGGGAGCCGCGGCAGCGGCGCTCTCGCCACCCTCCGACACTGATTGATCACCACAGTCAGCGCAATTCCCCGTTGAGTAGTTGTAGCGTATCGGCCTGACGGGCCTTCAGGCAGGCGCGCGCGCAACCCAATGATCACCATCCTTGACATAGGATCGCTTGACCGCCGACCACGCGGTCCGGTACGCGATTTCTTCCTGCCTGCGGTCGCCCGCATGCGCGGCAAATCCGTGATTGAGGGCCTCGCGATAGATTTCCTGGGCGTGGGGTGGCAGATGATTTTGGATCGGGAGCGGAAGGTATCATTCGAGCGATAAGGAATGTTGATCTCCGTCAATCCACCTGCGCCCACTCCTCGTCCTCGGGCGAGCGCTCAGACACGAGCCATATACGGAACCGAACCGCCGCAGGTGATTATGGACCTTGACTACGCCCTTGACTTTCTCTGCGGCAACGATGGCGGCCGTCCGACAAGGTTCTTCGAAATTGTGCCGCTGAGATGAACGATTCCATCCTTGACGATCACGTTCAGTCCGGACGGGCACCAGTCCTTGTTCTCGATCTCCTCGACGACTTGTGCGCGAATACGTTCATCGTCAGTGGTAGGGTCGGCCACCCGGCCGGCCAGGCTTGCCGCCGCCTGCATCAGGTCTGACCGGGTCACAATTCCAGCGAGCTTCCCGTCTTGCACGACCGGAACGCGCTTGATGTTGTTTCTCTCCATGATCTCGACGACCTCGGCCAAGGTGACCTGTTCGTCCACCGTGATCGGAGCGGCGGTCATGATCTCGGCCACCTTGCAACCGCGCTCGTGAACGTAGTTTTCGGCGGCTTCGCCTGCGCCAAGGATCAATTCGAGCCAGCGGGCGCGCTTGCGTTGCGTGCCGATTTCACTTCTCCGCAGAAAATCGCTCTCGGACAGGATGCCAACCAGCGCGTGCCGCCCGTCGACAACCGGCAACCCGCTGATGTGATGCCGGACCATGAGGCTTGCGGCTTCCCTCATATCGGCTTCGGGAGCGATCGAAATGACGTTCCGGGCCATGATCTGATGAACTCGCACAGAAACCTCCCGTAGCTGATCTCTGAACTGATAAGCGTTGCAGGGCGACTGGTGCTTGATCCGCGTCAATCCGCCAGGCCGGTCGGCAGGTGATGCTTGCCGCGCCAGGTCGGCAACCGTGGAGCTGATTGCCGCTCGCCGCCGGCCCGGAAGCATCGAGCCGGCACAGTCTCAAGGTTGACGTGCATCAAGGCGGGCGCGCTGTGCCCATCCTAGACTAGAATCGCTAAATGGAGATAGCGCATGTTCGCAAAGGATGTGATGCGCGCCTCGTTCGCGACAATCGAGCCGGGCGCGGCGTTGCTTGATGCTGTTCGGCTGCTGCTGGAAACGGGTCAACGAGGCTTGCCCGTGCTCGACGGCTCCGGATCTCTAGTCGGCGTGATTTCGGAAGGCGATTTTCTCCATCGCAGGGAACTCGGCGTGCATTGCCCCGAAGGGTTCTGGCTCGAATGGCTTCTCAGCAAGGAGGAGGGAAGGCTCGTACGCGAGCGGACCCGGGCTCTCCGTGTTGATGCTGTCATGAGCCGCAAGCCCGTTTTCGTCGACGAGCATGCAACGGTAGACGAGATCGTCGCGGAAATGGACAATCATCAGATCTCGCAGGTGCTGGTACTTCGCGACACGCGGGTCGTTGGCATTGTGGGCCGTGCGCAGTTGCTCCTGGCGCTCGAGCAAAGCCTCAGCAGATCGACGACGGATTGAGCTGCGCCCCACCGGGTGGCAACGCGCGGTTGATCCGGATCAACTCCAGCGCATGCTGGCGGATGTTAGATGCGGTTCACAGGCAAGGAGGCTACCATGATGACCCGGAACGTCGGACGCGTTGATCAGTATGCCCGAATCATCATCGGTTTGGCTCTGACCGCTTATACCGTGAAGGATGGCTCGCTCGGGATAGGCTGGCTGGTTGCCGGGACCCTCGGCTTCATCCTGATCGCGACCGCATTCTTATCGTATTGTCCGCTCTACACGTTGCTGGGAGTGAACACCCGGCAGAATCCCAGCTCGGTCTAGAGATCTGGCAACGTTGATGAGCATAGATTTTACTCTTGCCGAGCTGCGATCACGGCTCGATCGCCTCGACCCCGGCGCTGTTTTGAGAATCTCCGAGCACGATTATGAGCGGCTGTTTGGAATCAACGAGGTCGCTGCCGCCAAGGTCGCGCAGTTTGCCGGGACGAATCGTTGCGTGAGCATCCCGGGCGCAGATGCGGTGTACTTCCGCAGATGGAGCACTGACGAGTACGAAACGAACGAATCGACCGAGTTGGCGTAGCGCGACGCTGCAGTATTCCGCTGAATCGAAGTTCGCGCACCCTCAGTCGAGGGTGATGATGGTCAGAAGCAACCGGAATATCTCCCAGCCCGCGGCGGTCAGCAATGCTCCAACGATCAACAGCCGGCCGTACCATGAGACGGTCGGGCCGCCTCGACGATGCCGACGCCGCGCGGAGTCTTCGAACGTCGGCATCGAAGCGCCCGCCGTAGCGACGCGATCACTGCTGTCAACCGCCTCTTCAAACCTCTGCCGGTTCTGCTGCCGTGGTCGATCCATTTGCCGTCCAGCCCTGCACCAAATGACATGAAGGATCGCAAATGCGGATCAACTGTGGTCCGGCGTGCCACCAAGACTACCGCACGCCGGCACGCCAGATTGTCGTCATCCATTCAGGGCGGCATCGCCGGCAGGATGTTGTCGTCCCCATGCGGCGCGATTTGGCTCGCGCCGAGCGACCGCAGGAAGCGCAAAATGCTTTCCGGCCTCAGCGGCGGCGAGGTAGCCGAGCGTTATCAGAATAATAGCGCCCAGAAGCACAGGCGGCAGGCCCGCGAACCCGAATAAGGATCGGACGGGCCCCAGCGCCAGGAAGGCGGCGGCGGCAAGGGCGCCCAGCGAGCCCAGGACCAGCACGCGATGCGGCCGGTTGGCCCACCATGGCGGTCGCCGTGAGCGGATCAGGAAGATGACCAGGATCTGGGTGGCGATGGATTCCAGGAACCAGCCGGTTTGGAAGGCCGCCGCGTCAGCGTGGAAGACCTTCAGAAGAATGATGAACGTCGCGGCGTCGAACAGCGATGAAATCGAACCCATGACAACCGTGAATCGCAAGATATCGGCCATACTCCACGATTGCGGTCTCTCGGCATCCTCCTCGTCGATCTCGTCGAAGGGAATGCCGATCTCGGAGAGATCGTAGAGCAGGTTGTTCAGCAGGATCTGCAGCGGCAAGAGCGGCAGGAACGGGAGGACGATGGACGCCAGCGCCATCGAGAGCATGTTGCCGAAATTCGAACTGGTCCCCATGCGGACATATTTCAGGATGTTCGCGAAGGTTCGCCGTCCCTCGATCACGCCGGCGCCCAGCACCGAGAGATCCGGAGCCAGCAGGATTATGTCCGCCGCGGCGCGTGCCACTTCGGTCGCGCCGGCCACGGAAATCCCGACATGGGCCGTGTGAATTGCCGGAGCGTCGTTGATGCCGTCGCCCATAAACCCGACAACGTGACCACTCTGGCGCAAGGCCCGGATGATCCGCCTCTTCTGCTCCGGATCGACCCTGGCGAACAGGTCGACATCCTCGATCTGCGCGGCGAGCGCCCGATCGCTCAAATCGGCGATCTCGTTGCCGGTCAGGATGCGGCGTGAGGGTAATCCGACGGCATCCGCGACGTGAGCGACCACCGCCGCGTGGTCACCGGAGAGCACCTTGAAGCGGACGCCGCGTGCCATGAGTTCCCGGACCGCTTCAGCTGCGTCGCGCTTGGGTGGGTCGGCGAAGGCGCAGAAGCCGACCAGCGTAAGGACACCCTCGTCCTCCGTCGTAACGTCCGCTTGATCCGGAGCCATAGTCCGAATGGCGACGCCTAGCCCGATCTATTCACGAGAGCACGGTCGTTCTTGACGTCTGACGGGGGCTGGCGGCTGGCGTGGGTGACCGTCCGGCCTTTTGTCACCGGGTTCTACATCAAGCTGTTTTGTACGCGTTGGAGGAGTGGGGCGGGTGAGCGGGCGCAGGCCCGGTCGGTTACGGGCCGAGCGGGAGCAGCGCGCCGGGCAAGCTGCGGAAGAGGTCGGCTTCGGGGCATGCCGCGGCGAACGCAAGGCGAATGCGGCTCGCGGTTTCGACGACCCGGGCTGCGATTTTCAAGAGACGAAGACGCAGCGTCGCGAACTCGGCAGTGGCCAATTCCCGGACTTTGGGAATGGCGCCGCGCACGGTCAGCATCAACCAATAAGCGGCGGTGTGGAGAACGAGACGGACCTGGTTGGCGAGCGCCGAACGGCAACTGGTGCGATCGGAGGCGAGCTGCGTCTTATGCAGCTTGATCAGATTCTCGGCTTGGCCGCGCGCGCAATACAGGCTGTCGTAGATCCACTCGGCCGAGCCGACATCGAGGCTGGTGACGACGAAGCGGATGTCGAGGCCGAGCATCGTCGCCTCAATACGGGCGACGGTGCGCCGTTCGCGATCCCAGGACTTTGCCTTGTGGCGCGTCTCGGTATAGCCGCGCAGAACAGCTAGGTTCTCGATGGCGCGTCGGGTGCGGATATCGTCGGCGACCTCGTCGACTTTTCTGGCGAGCGGCTTGGTGCCGGACAGACCGAAGATGTAGTCGATGCCGTTGGTCTCGCACCACGCCATTGCCTCCGGCCGGGCATAGTGCCCGTCGCCACGGAACGTAATTCGCGTGTTGTGCCACCGCGTCCGGATATGCCGTATCAGGCGGCGCAGATGGGCACGCACCTCGACCCCGCCCGGCGTCTTGCCGGGCCGCAGCACGACCGCCACGGGCCGGCTCTTCTCCGTGTCGTAGACGTGGATCGGCAGGAAGCAGCGTTCGTCATAATGAGCGTTGAACAGCGAGAGCTGCTGATGGCCGTGGACGACATCGCAGGTATCATCGATGTCGAGCGTGACGGATGCCGGCTCGCGCGGGTAGCTATCCATCCATGCGTCGACCAAAGTGTAGGTCAGTCGGATCACGTCGCGCAGGCGCGGAGCATTCTCCAGCCGCGACAGCGTCGGTTGGGAACACAGATCGCGACCCGTGTCCGGCAGCCGTCCGCAGGCCAGCTTGAATGCGGGATCGGACCGCAGATGATCGAGGTCGTCGGCGTCCTCGTAGCCGCAGCAGATCGCGAACATGCGCGCGCGGAACATATCGACAAGGCTGTGCACGACCCGCGTCGGATCGCGCCGATCCGGGAACACCCGGGCCAAATTGTCGGCCAAGCCGAGACGCCGCTCGGCCATCGCCAGAAGCATCACGCCCCCGTTCGAGGTCAGCCGACCGCCATCGAAGGCAGCTGTGACTTTCTTGGCGTGAACGGCTGGAAACGAGAAGGGCAGAATCGTATCATCGGTCATGGCGGGCCTGGCGTTCGCGGTTGAGGTGATGGGGTTGGCTTTGCAACCGAATCCTACGCCGCATCAGCGCTTTACACCACGCTCGCCAGCCTCTCAGGCGCCCTCTCGCGAATAAGACGGGCTAGTAGCCGAAAGCCCTGCCGGGCATGGTCATCTTGCTCGGCGCGATGGCTGTCATCCAGCGGTCGCGCCAAGCCGTCGACCTCGACCGCGACCGCACGAGCCATGACGGCTTCCGGTGCGCCCTTGACGATCAGAAATCGGTCATTGCCGCGTGCCGCGAGGACCGAGAGGCAGCGGCGCTCGAAGTCGAAGGGGATTTCAGCGAGCCGGGTCCAGGCGCTGCTTCCCGACGGGATATCCACGGCGAGCAGGGCCTCATCCAGCGGGCTGCGGATGCCGGTCTGGAACGCGCTGTTCAATCGTGCCAGTTCGAGCACCCGCTCGCTACAGCGCCCCGCGGGATCGATATCCGCCGCAAGCGCTATTTTCGCTTCCGTCAGCGTGCCGGTCTTGTCGACGCACAACGTGTCCATCGCGCCAAGATCGTGGATCGCGGAGAGCCTTTTGACGATCACCTGTCTCTTGGCCATCCGCTGCGCTCCGCGCGCCAGCGTCACTGTCATCACCAGCGGCAACAGCTCAGGTGTCAGGCCGACGGCCAGCGCGACGGCGAACAGGAACGATTCCATGGCCGCCCGATGCGCCACGAGATGGGCGAGCAGCACGAACAGCGTGAGGAAAATCGTCAGTCTCAGAATGAGCATACCGAGCTTCTGCACGCCCTGCTCGAGCGCACTTGGCGGATCGTTCGCCAAAAGCGCGGCGCTGATCATGCCGAAGCGTGTACGGCGCCCGGTCTCGACGACAAGCATGGTTCCGCTGCCGCCGACGACGCTGGTGCCGGCGAACAGGGCATTGCTAGCTTCCGCGGGCAGACTGGTGATACAGGGATCGGTCGTCTTGGCGGCCAGAAACGGTTCGCCTGTCATAAGGGCTTCGTTCAGTTGGAGATCGCGGGCCTCAAGCGCGACCCCGTCGGCCGGCACGAGGTCGCCCGTCCGGAGCTGCACGACGTCTCCGGGGACGAGCTCACTCACCCGCAGCGCAACGCTCGCGCCATCGCGAATGACATCAGCCTGGATCGCAACCGATCGTCGCAAGGCATCGACAGCGACTTCCGCGCGATGCTCCTGCACAATATCCAGCGTCAGCGACAGGCCCACCACGAGGACGATGATCGCAACGCTTCCCAGGTCGCCGCTGAATCCTGACACTGCTGCCGCCACGATCAGGATGGCAATCAGCGGATTGATCAGACGGTGCACGACCTTCTGCAGCATCGATCGCGTCTGGGAAGGCTCGGCGAGGTTCGGACCGATTTGCGCCAGCCGTCTTTCGGCCTCCTGTTGGCGCAGGCCGCGCCGTGGTGCATCGAGAGTACGCAACAGCGAACTGGTTGGCTCCCGCCAGAACGCCTCAACGGCTGGCCCATACGTTGACAGCTTGAGCGGCATGAGAGTCTCGCGATGCTGGAAAGGATTTGCGGTAAGTCATAGCGCGGCCGCATGGGCTCGAGGTTGATGTGGCTCAAGCCGTCCGGACCGCGTATGCCTTATTCCGACGTAGCTAATCCCTTGGTCAGGCTCGCAAACCCGCTTCAAGGGGCGGCCACGCCAGGATCGGACAGCGCCCGTCACTTGTTAACCTGCGTACGCACAGCTAGGATGACGGACCCTGTACGTGAATGGGAGCAGAAGACCGTCCCATGGAGCAGTTTGTTCACAACAAGAACCTGGCCTTGTTCAGGAAGAAGCGCGCTGATCCGCGGCTTACGGACGGGGAGCGCAAGATCGTGCACAAACTGCTGGCGGACGAGGAGGCGAGGCAGATTGCGCCGCATAACGCGAAAGAGGATCGCAAGGCCGATTGACCTGGACCAAGGTCGGCTCCTTCGTCATCCGTTTCCCTGAACTTGCCGGTTGCCAATAGCTGGCAGCTTCAACTGTTTGATCGCAGGCACGCGGGTCCCGCGAAGCTCCCGATGGCAACCTATTACTTCGACCTGAAGGATGGTGTCCCGGTCTGTGATCGGATCGGACTTGAGTTCGCAAGCCGATACAGCTGTGATCACACACAGCAAGCAAACGGCGAGCAAGATCCGACATGAGAATCCGACCGCATCCGTCGATCATTATGTCGCGGTCATCGATGAGCCGGGTAGGGAGATCCATCGGGAGCCGATTTCTTCAGGCAAGGCCTGAGCCAAGTGCTCGCTGTACCGACGTAGTGTAGACGGCAGTGCCAGTCAGGCAGCACGAGTGCTATAATGGCTGATCGTCTTCCGTCGAGGGCTCCTCCTGCAGCGAGACAAAGTCACCGCCGCCATAGTCCTCCTCTGGCGGCGGGACTTTCGAGAGCTGATCCTCGTCCGCTTCACGCCGGCAACCGGATGCCGCCGCGCAAGCCTACGACCCCGTCATGCACGCTGACATTCAGCGCGTTGGGCCGCCAAGGCGCACGCGCCAGTGCGGCAATAACCGACGCGCGGATCTGGTCGTCGTTGGCGGAAGCGGAAGGCCGATCGAGGCGGAGGTTCGCGATGGCGGTGATGAAGTCAGTGCGCGTGACCATCCCGACCAGCCTTTTATCGCGCATCACAGGAAATCGTGTGACGCCGTGCGATTCCATGAGTTGGACGACCTGTTCAAGCGGTGTGTCCTCCTCGACCGTGATCGGACTGGGCGACATGATCTGACTACCTTGCGGCCGTGTTGGCGGGCGAAGTCGAGTGCGACCTGGTTCGCGCCTGCAAGCATCGCAAGCCAGCGGCCGCGGCGCCTTTCCGTCCCGACTTCCACGCGTCGGATGAAATCTCCTTCTGACAGGATTCCGACTAGCACTCCATCCCGATCGGTGACCGGAAGGCCACTGACGCCATGGGACAGCATCGTCTTGATAGCGTCGATCACCGATGCGTCGCCGTCGATTGTGATTACGTTCCGTGACATGATCTCCCGTACGTGCACGGCGAAATTCCTCCCAATGGCGCTGACACGTTCAGCTAACTCCCGGAAACAATGAGGTGCGTTGATCCTTATCAACCAAGCGGTCGTCTAATCACGCTGATATGCCGCCGGCGCGGCGGGCGCCGGGCCGGAATGACGCCGACAGCTGGTAACCGCCTATGGTTCCTGACAGCCTGACCGCTCGCCTGAACGACAAGAACTCCCGTCAAGATCCGGGGAGAGGCGACGGCTTGGCCTTGGGGCGCGATCTCCGGCTCGATGTATGCCGAGGGATTGCTCTCTGGTGCATCTTCCTCGATCACATCCCCAACAATGTCTTCAGCTGGTTAACCCTGCGGCACTATGGCTTCAGCGATGCGGCTGAAGTCTTCATGTTCGTGTCCGGCGTGACCTGCGCGCTGAGCTACGGCGCTGTCCGCCGTCGCGAGGGGTGGTGGGCAGTCTTCGCGCATACGCTGCTGCGAGGCTGGGAGATCTATGCGGCCTTTCTCATCCTGACTATTACGCTTGTCGTGGTCGTGCACGCCTCGGGCAGCGATCGATTCGCGGACGAAGCCAACGTGAAGATTCTGTTGCAACAGCCGGGTGCCGCACTGACCCATGCTGCCATCCTGATGTATCGCCCGATGAACACGGATGTTCTGCCGACCTTTGTGCTCTTCCATCTATCGTTTGCTCCCGCCCCCTGGGGAATACTGAAGTTTCCCAATGCGTCCCTGCTGACCTCCGCGTCTATCTATGCGCTGGTGCAATTGTACGGCTGGAACTTGCCGGAGTGGCCTGTCATCAGTGGTATTTCAATCCGCTTGCTTGGCAATTCCTGGTCGTCCTTGGGGCGTGGTGGGCGATCCGGGGCTATCGGATGTTTTGGCCAAAAATCGTGTCGTGGCCCGTCGTTTTACTCGCGACAGCGTATCTCGGCTTTGGCCTCATGATCACATTGAGCTGGGAGGTCGAGCCATTGGCAGCCGCGATTCCAGGCTATATTACGCGGTTAATTTATCCGATCGACAAGCCGGATCTGGGCCTTTTGCGGCTCCTGCATTTCCTGGCCATTGCCATCGTCGTGGCGAAGTTCGTGCCACCGAATTGGCGGGGATTTACTATGGTCGGCCTGATTCATTGCGGCGAGCGTTCGCTCGAAACCTACTGCGCAGCCGTCGTGCTTTCCCTGCTGGCAAGTTGGTATCTCGTTGAAGTATCCGACAGCATCGCGGCGCAGTTCGTGGTGAGCGCCACAGGGGTCGCGGCGCTCGTCCTGTTTGCGACATGCATGGCCTGGATCGGCAAACGAAGCCGGCAACATCCGAAACTGCTGTAAGAGATGCTTCTCGTCTCTGTCCCGCGATCGCTTGTAGGAGACAATCAATCTTGCCGCTTACGCCACCATGAGCCGATTCGGCTTCACGCAGTTTCGCAACTCGACCCGGCGCGCGGTCGGAAGAGAAATTACGCCGCTCCGCTCGAGCTGGGTAAAGGTGCGCGAGACCGTTTCGATCGTGAGGCCAAGATAGTCGGCGATGTCCTGTCGCGACATCGGAAGCTCGACGGCGGCATTCTTGGTGGCGCGGCGCGCCATGTCATGCAGGAAGCCGACGACACGCTCTTCGGCGCTACAGATCAGGAGCATCAGATGCTGTTGAAACCGGCGCAGCTCCTGCGCCGCCGCGTCCCACAGCTGTCCCGCCAGATCCTTTTCGTGCGCGGCGCGGGCCATGAGGGCGGCGCGTTTTACGACGACGACCCGCGTCTCGCAGACGGCCTCGGCCGAGGAGATATGGCTTTCACCGGCCTCGAAGCCGAAGATATCTCCGGGCAGATAGAACGTGCCAATCTGGCGGCGTCCGTCTTCCAGGATCTTGTAGGTGCGGACGGCACCGGAGACAACCTGGTAGAGGTATTCCGCAGCCTCCTCCTCGCCGTAAATCTCGCTGTTGCGTGCGAACCGCATCGGCGCCCCGATCATGCCAAACGGCTTTTCGACATGCGCCTGTCGGGCGAGGATGCTGGTCGGGTGACGGCTGCTATCGCGAGAAATAGCGTTTTGGGTTTGCATGGCGACGCTCCATGGATGGGAAGATCGATGGAGGCAGATTGATCGCATCTCCTGGATTGGGAAATTTGGATGTTTCCCCTAAGTAGAAGCCACTTACGTATCTGTACGTAAGTCCAGGAGATACAGAGGAGGAATAGACGGTGTTCGTACGCCCAGATGTCAGTGTCTCGGCGCGCGGGGCGAAAAGCGACGCTAGGTCCCGTTCTTGTCGGGATAGGCAGCGCGTGTGGCGGCTCGATTCTCGTCTTGTTCCTGACGCCAGCGCGTCGTGCTGCGATCGGTGAGGACGAGCACGAGCGCAAAGACCGAGAGGAGGAGACAGACGGCTGCGACGACAAGCAGTGTGCTCATTGCCATGTTGGGCTCCTCGATCTGATCAGCCGGCCGCCTTGATGTCTTCCGGCGATTCCACATAGTAGCCGGAATAGCCGTCGACGAAGCAGAGGTGATCATGGACCTCCTTGACACCCGAGGTGTTCTCGGCGAGCACGATCGCGGCCTGGCGCGCGCGGTCATCGAAGATCAGGCCGTGCAGATGCACGACACCGTTGCGCACCCAGACCTGGAAGCCGGCGGGACGCCAACCGGTGGCGTTGATTTCGCGCAGGATTCGTTCACGGATATGGGTATCATCGGCCGTCGGGTCAGGCACTTCGCGCGCCAGCGACGCGACGGCTTGCAGGATGTCTGCTCGGGTGACGATCCCAACCATGGTCTTGCCATTCACAACCGGTACCCCCTTCACGCCATGCTTGTGCATCAAATGCACGATCTCGTCGAGCGGCGTCTGCTCGCCGACGGTGATCGGATTCGTAGCCATGACATCTTCGACCTTACGGCCGCGCTCGTGCACGAAATCGGTCGCGGCACGGCTGACCCCGGTGAAAAGCTCCAGCCAGGCCGATCGTTTGTGTCCTGTTCCGATCTCGGCGCGCTGCAGGAAATCTCCCTCCGATATCATGCCCCTGAGCGTACCATCTTCGTCCATCACCGGCAGACCGCTGAGGTGACATCGCAGCATGATGTTGGCCGCGTCCAGAATCTTCGTGTGCGGGCTGACGGCGATGATATGTTTGGTCATGATCTGATGCGCGCATGTCTGACCTCCATGTTGAAAATCAAATATTAAAGCTCTTTGCGCCCTGCATATTGACGTGGCTCAACGGACTGCTTGGCCGCGCTCCAGAGACTTCAAGAACAGCATGAAGTCGCCCACTTGGTCCGCATCGAAGCTGAATTGGGGCATGGTCGGATGGCCAGTGATGATTCCTTCCGCCAATGCTTCCTGCAGCATCTCGACCGGATAGCGCTCGTGCAGCGTCCGGAACGGCGGCGCTATCCTCAGCGGGCTGGGGCTCACCCGATCGATCGCGTGGCAGCGGGCGCAATAGAACTGCGCAAGGCGACGGCCTTGCTCCTGGTCCGCGGCGGCTGGAGCCAGCGCGGCGCAGATCGGGCTGGCGATGACGAGGCCGCAACCAATAGTATGCCGGAACGTCATGGCGGGATGCCTCACGTTGATTGGCGTTTAATGAGACATCAGGACCGGGACGGTCATCGCACGAAGCATATCGCGCGTCACGCCGCCGAGCACGGTTTCCTGCAGCCGGGAGTGGCCGTATCCACCCATTACCAGAAGGTCGAGGCTCTCATCCGCCGCGATCGACAGCAGGATCGACTGAACTTCTGACTTGGACGCCGGCAACGACGTGATCTTGGCCGGAAGCCCCTCCTTTGCAAGATAACGCACCAGATGGTCGGTGGAGCTTTCTGAGGGAATCGGATCAGCACCATCGATGGTGATGACGGCGAGAGCATCGGCTGCGTGCAACAGCGGCATTGCGTCATGGAGGGCGCGGGCAGCAAGCCGGCTGCCGTCCCAGCAAATCCCGATTCGCTTCGCCGAAAATGCGCCGTGGAACGTGTAAGGCATGAACAGGACGGGACCGCCGCTCTGGAACAATAGCTCCCGCGGGATCACGTCGTCGTAGCTGTCGTATTCGCCGCGCGGCTGCACTACCACGGTCAGGTCATGGAGTCGCGCGCTCGCGCAGATGATCCCGCGAGCATCGATGGGGAGCGCGCCCACGGCGCGGGTCGCGTAGGATATCCCTGCATTCCGAGCCTCGATGTCGAAGACGCGCAGCGCCGCCTCGGCGCGCTCCAGAGCCTGTGCATGTTCGACCTCGAACAGCGAGGCGACGGCCACTCCACCCCCGACTACGATCGGGACACTGGCAGTCTCATAGTCGATTGCCATCGCGTCAAGATGCGCGCCGGTGCTGAGCGCGAGCGAGACCGATCCGTCGACTGCGGGGCGCGGCGACAGATCCGTCGGAATGTGGACCAAGATGTTCTTGAACATGGGCCGTTCTCCAAAGGGGTACGAGCAAGTGCCATCAAAACACCGGTCGAGGACGGGCCAATTTGATCTGCCTCATGCGCGTTCGTGGATTCTGATTGAGCGGGATCAATTCATCGAGCGTGCTTTTCGCGCAAATGTTGTGCTCCAGCTTGCAGGAGCCGGCATGGCGCGCGTCGCATTGGTTACGGGTGGAAGTAGGGAAATTGGGGCCGCGATTGCGCGCGCCCTCGCTGCTGCCGGATGCTGCGTTGCGGCCTGCTATGCTAGGAATGTAGGAGCCGCGTGGTCTTTTCAGGATCAGACCGGAATTCCCGTTTTCCAGTGGGATCTCGCGAACTACGAGCCTGTGCAGCCGGTGTCCGCGAGGTGGAGGCGGCGCTGGGCCCAATCGACATCCTGGTCAACAACGCCGGTATCGTGCGCGACGTCACACTGCATCGAATGACCAAGCCGCAGTGGGATGCGGTGATCCGGACCGATCTCGATTCATTGTTCAACATGTGCCGGCCTCTCATCGAGGGCATGCGGGCGCGCAAGTTCGGGCGGATCATCAACATCTCGTCGATCAATGGGCAGAAGGGCCAGATCGGCCAGACGAACTATGCCGCGGCGAAGGCCGCCGAGCTCGGCTTCACCCGCGCGTTCGCGCTCGAAAGCGCGCGGTTTGGGATCACTGTTAATGCAATCTGCCCCGGTTACATCAACACCGAGATGCTGGCTGCGGTGCCGGCCGATGTCATGCAGAACTCTATTCTGCCGCAGATTGCGGTCGGGCGGCTGGGGCAGCCGGAGGAGATCGCCCGTGCCGTCGCCTTTCTTGCTGCCGACGAAGCAGGGTTCATCACCGGGTCGACGCTGTCAATCAATGGCGGCCAGCATATGTGGTGAATGGGAGACATGACAATGCTCGCAACCGATGTGATGCGCAGTTCGTTCGCAACGATCAAGCCGACTGCCACAGTACTCAATGCCGTCGAGCTGCTGCTTGAAACCGATCAGCGCGGCCTGCCAGTGATCGACGACGCCGGCGACCTTGTCGGCATGGTTTCGGAGGGCGATTTCCTCCACCGCGATGAGCTTGGCATTAGCCCGCCATCAGGAAACTGGCTGGAGTCTTTGCTTGGCATTGCGGAGAATACACCTGAACGCGAGCGCATGCGCACGCTGCAGGTCGGCTCGCTCATGAGTGGCGCGCCGATCACCGTCGATGTCGAGGCATCGATCGAGGACGTCGTCGCGCAGATGGATATTTACAACGTCGCCCAGTTCCGGTGCTCGGCGCCGGAACCGTCGTCGGTATTATCAGTCGCAGGGAACTGCTTGCGGCATTGGCGCGCCGATTGAGAGAAGCAGAAAAAGAAAGCATTGGAGTTACTTCATGAGCGAGATGACCCTGCAGTCACATGCGCACGCCGTCGTTTGGATCGATCACCTTGTTGCGAAGGTTTTCGGCATTGGGTTAACAGGCGTCAGCGCGACGGCCGTCCATGTGCATTTGGCGTCGCAGCACCTGCATCATAAGGCGAATACTGGCGATGGTCTCGTCCAGGCCGATGCGACATTTCTTGCCAGGGTGGGAGAGGCCGTAAGCGGTTGCACCGATTTGCTCGTCATCGGTCCAGGCATCGAGAAGGCCGAGCTGACGCAGTATCTCAGGGCGGAGCGGCCCGGCCTCCAGTTGCATGTTGAGCCGAGCGATCATCCGACCGACGCGGAGATCGTGGCGTTGGGTCGGAAGCGGTTCCACCTTGGCTGAGCGGCAAAGGCCCGGCGTCTGAACAGCTGCCAGGTCGAAAAGATAGATTGCGCCCGAGCCCATCCGGCTCGAGTTGGAGGCGAGCGATGACAGTCCATGCAGTTCTCGACCAGCCCACATCTGCCGCTAACGACGATGTGGCGACTGCGAGAGCGCCTGCGTCGGTGCCATCCGAGAGCCAGCGCATTGCCTCATCCAGAATGTTACTGGACAACTTCTCGCCGATGATTGGGTCGGTGCCATCGAATTGGTTCGGTGGCGCCTATGGCGGGAAAGATCAGCATGGGCGCTCGGCGGGAGGTGGTGTCGGCCGTAACGGAGCGCTACCGGTCGGCCAAACGAGTGGTGAAGGGGCGCATCCTCGATGCGCTATGCGCGACGACGGGCTGGCATCGCAAGCATGCGGTGCGCGCACTTGGGCGGCGCGCAAAGGTTGAACCGGGTAAGGTCGAGGCTCCCGGAGAGCGCAAGCGTAGATATGGCGCTACGATCAAGGACGCGACAACGGCGCTATGGGAGGCGTCGGATCGGGTTTGCGGCAAGCGGCTCAAGGTGATGATCCCGACCTTGCTGGCGGCCCTCGAGCAACATGGCCGATTGCAGCTTGGGCAGGCGGACCGTGATTGTGTTCTGGCGATCAGTGCCGCTACCATTGACCGCCTGCTTGTCGATGTGAAGCTCGCGGCGAGCGGCGGCAGGCGGCGCCGTGCTGGATTCTATTCGGCAATCCGGCGCGAAGTCCCGATCCGCACGTTCAATGATTGGAACAGCCCGCCGCCCGGCTTCTGTGAGGTCGACATGGTCGCCCATGGCGGCACGTCAGTGGCTGGCTCGTTCATCCAGACCCTGACGATGGTCGATATCGCCACGGGCTGGACGGAGTGCCTGCCGTTGGTGACGCGCGAAGGTTCGCTGGTCGTCGAGGCGATCAACCGCGCACAGAGCCTGTTCCCTTGGCTCTTGCGCGGCGTAGACTTCGACAACGATAGCGCCTTTGAACGATGTCGTCGTGCCATGGTGTCGCGAACAGAAGCTCGAAGTCACGCGCTCGCGTGCCTACAAGAAGAACGATCAAGCGTTCGTCGAGCAAAAGAATGGTGCTGTTGTGCGTCGCTTGATGGGCTACGGCCGCTTCGATGGCGTCGAGACAGCGCGCGCGATGGGCCGCCTCTATGCGGCGGCACGGCTTTACGTCAACTTCTTTCAGCCCTCGTTCAAGCTGAAGGAGAAGCGCCGGGAAGGGGCTAAAGTGATCAAGCGCTAACGCTCGGCAAGACGGTGACTGCCGGCGAGCCGCGTGCCACGCACCGGCGAGCTCGTCGACCCTATAAAACCAGGGTTCGCATGCCGTCCAAGCTCGACGCACATATTGCCACTATCGAAGGCTGGCTGTCAGAGCAGCCACAGCTGACCGCGCTCGCAATCGTCGGCCGGCTGAGCGAGAATCACCCAGAGGAGTTCGGGACGAGACAGCATTCGATCGTGCAGCGCCTGCTGAGGGCACTTAGACGGAAGACGGCCAAGCAGTTGCTCTCGAAGGAGCCGCTTGCGGACGCCACGACCGCTGCCCCATTGCCCGGGGTTGTGGACGGCTCGGGCTATGGAGGGCCCGACCCGCCCACAGCCCCTCTCGTCGAGCAAGCCGGAAAGCCCACCTGGCGCGGTCAATCAATCGACATCGGATCGCCATCGGCAATGGCACCATCAGGGTAACATTCGCAGATGCGGCAATACGCCAGGCAATAGCGGGTGCCGAGTCGATCGACCAATTGGTCCCACGCGGCAATGGCGCGATGGACCGGGGGGCTTTCACCGGCTAGCCTGCGCTCGCATTCGCCGATTGGCAACTCCATCTCGCGGCCTCACCCGGCAAACGGCTTCAGCTGGCGCTGAACGCGGTTGCTGACGGCTGGCGCTTCGCGCGGATGGTGTCGACGCCGCATGCTGTCTGGCAGCCCTGGTTCATGGTCAAGCCTCAACCGGGTGACAACCGGTTCGCCGGCCGGGATTGGACATTACCGGCCTTTAACGTCATGGCGCAGGCATTCCTGCTGGGCGAACAGTGGTGGCATTCGGCGGCGAGCGGCCTGCACGACGTCTCGAAGGGAAATGCGGCAATTGTGGATTTCACCGTCCGCCAATGCCTCGATGTCGTGGCGCCGTCCAACTTTGCGTTCAGCAACCCCGAGGTACTGCGCGAGGCAATGGACTCGGGTGGCGGCAACTTCGTGTCGGGCTGGCGTAACTGGTTGGAAGATTGCAGGGACCTGTTGAGCGCCAGGCCGTCCGGACCCGCCCCATTTGTGGTCGGCAAAAACGTTGCCGCGACCAAGGGCAAGGTTGTCTAGAGCTATCGCTGAAAGTTGGTGACGGCGGGAATCGGGAAGGCGGCATATCGTGGGGGTGCTTGACGCCTCCACTTCTCGACCGAAGGAGCGATATGCCGTGTCCAAAGATAACATCATCAAGTTGATTCAGCCAGGAAACGTCGACGATCAACTCACCGAAATCTTGCGCAATGGGGCGCGTGCTCTGTTGGCCCAGGCGGTCGAGGCCGAGGTCGCGGACTTTCTCGGCAAGCATGCCGATTTGAAGACTGCGGACGGCCACCAGCGCGTCGTGCGCCACGGTCACCTGCCGGAACGCGAGGTGATGACCGGTATCGGTCCGGTCGGCGTCCGCCAGCCGCGTGTCCGCGATCGCGAGGCGGAGGCTACCGATCCCGACCGCATCCGGTTCTCTCCGTCGATCCTGCCGCCCTACATGCGCCGCTCGAAATCGATCGAGACGCTGCTGCCGATCCTTTACCTGAAGGGTATCTCCACCGGCGACTTCTCCGAGGCTCTGGCGGCGCTGCTCGGCAAGAATGCTGCCGGGTTGTCGGCATCCGCCATCGGCCGTCTGAAGGACGGTTGGCTTGACGAACACACCGCGTGGCAGAGGCGCGATCTGTCGGCGAAGCGCTACGTCTACATCTGGGCCGATGGCATCCATCTCCAAGCACGCCTCGAAGACGAAAAGCAGTGCATCCTGGTGCTGATCGGCGCGACGCCGGAGGGCCGCAAGGAACTGGTCGGCTTCACCGATGGCGCCCGCGAGAGCGCGCAGGACTGGCGCGATCTGCTGCTCGACCTGAAGCGGCGCGGGCTCGGCGTGCCGCCGCGGCTCACCATCGCCGACGGCGCGCTCGGGTTCTGGAAGGCCGCCGGCGAGGTCTGGCCGAAAACGCGCGAGCAGCGCTGCTGGGTACACAAGACCGCCAACGTGATCGCCAAGTTGCCGAAGAGCCAGCAGCCTAAAGCCAAACGCGCGTTGCAGGAGATCTGGATGGCCGAAACCAAGGCCGCCGCCGAGCTGGCGTTCGACGCCTTCATCGAGAGCTACACGCCCAAATACGAGAAGGCGGCCGACTGCCTGAGCAAGGATCGGGACACGCTACTGGCGTTCTACGACTTCCCGGCCGAACACTGGAAACACCTGCGGACCACCAATCCCATTGAAAGCACCTTCGCTACCGTGCGCCACCGCACGATCCGATCGAAGGGCTGCCTGTCCAACAGAACGGCGCTCGCGATGGTCTTCAAACTGCTTGAGGCCGCGCAGAAAAGCTGGCGTCGTCTCGATGGCCACAACCAGTTGCCAAAACTCGTTCTCGGTGTGACATTCAACGACGGGATCGAGGTCATCGCCCAACCGACTGACCGTCAGCCCATAACCGCCGCCGCCTGACCGGCCGCGCCGTCACCAAAATTTGGCGATAGCTCGGTTGTCTACAGGAATGAGCTGATCGAGCTCATCCAATACGCACCCGAGACGGCCGACGTTTGCCCCGAACCGGTACTTATCGTGCCGGCGTGGATCATGAAGTATTACATCCTCGATCTCTCGCCGCAGAATTCGCTCGTGCGCTTCCTGGTTCAATGCGGCTTTACGGTGTTCATGATCTCATGGCGCAACCCCGGGCCGGCCGATCGCGAACTTGGTCTTGATCACTATCGCAAGCTGGGATCGACGCCGCCATCGACGTCATCAATCAGCTGTTCCCGAACGTCCAATCCATGCGGCTGGCTACTGCCTTGGCGGGACGCTACTCGCAATTGCGGCTGCTCGGCTGCAAAAGGAGCGGCCCGGCTGCCTGCGCTCGGTGACGCTCTTGGCAGCCCAGGTCGATTTCACCGATGCTGGCGAGCTGACGCTCTTCATCAATGAAAGCCAGGTCGCGTTCCTCGAGGATATGATGCGGCAGAGCGGCGTGCTCGAGACGGCGCAGATGGCCGGTGCGTTCCAGTTGCTGCGATCGAACGACATGATCTGGTCACGCCTGGTCCGCGACTATCTCATGGGCGAGCGCGCCGCACCGAGTGATCTGATGTCATGGAACGCGGACGCGACTCGCATGCCATACCGGATGCATTCAGACTATCTGCACAAGCTGTTTCTCAACAACGACCTTGCCGAAGGCCGTTATTTGGCGGACGGGCAGCCGGTGGCACTCTCCGACCTTCGCGTCCCCATGTTCGTGGTCGGCACCGTTCGTGATCACCTCGCGCCCTGGCGGTCGGTTCACAAGATTCACCTGTTGGCAAATGCCGATATCGCCTTCGTGCCGGCGAGCGGCGGTCACAATGCCGGCATCGTTGCTCAGCCGTCGGAGGAGGAGCACAGCTATCAGTTGTTGGAGAAGAAGACGGATCAACCTTATGTCGGCCCCGACGAGTGGCTGCGGAGGGCGGTGAACCGCGACGGATCCTGGTGGCTGGAGTGGGTTCAGTTCCTGATGGCGCATTCCGGTGCGTGGGTGCCGGCTCAATCGGGGTTTCACGCGCCCGAGGGTAGATTGCCGCTCGACGATGCGCCCGGACAGTACGTCCTGCAGCATTGATCCGGTCAGCCGTTGCCGTGGACGGGCTTGATCTGCCGCAAAGCGCCACCACCGGTGTTCGGCCACGAGCCACGCCCGTCTGCAGGAGAGAGGCATGAGTCATAATTATTCGAATTCTCTTCATAGTCGCGGGGGTCATCGCAGCGCTGTTTGTCGCGCGATACGCTCAACTTCGACATCATGCAAATGTTCGTCGTCGTCCTACTCGTAACCGGGCTTCTGATGGTCGGTGTTCTCTGGAGTGTGTGGCGGCGCCAAGCGTGACCTTCCGCCATTCGTTTGCGTGGCGGTGTCGTTCCGGCATAGCGGCTCAGCTCGCCGCGATCCTGCATTGCCGTTGTGCTTGGTGACGCCGGATCGGCTTATGTCGGCCACGCTTGAACGTAAGCTTAGAGTCCAGCCGCCGATCGCCCGGGGATGATTTTCATGCATAGAGAGGTCAAGGCAGGTTAAGCGAATGCACTCTTCTTGCATTCTAAGCCTGCATTCTAGCGGCCTTCGACCGTGGCGTCCCGACCGGTGAAGGCTATCAGCAGCAACGACAGCGCAGACGCCGCTGCCACAAAGGCCGCGGTCCAAGCTACCGCCGAGACGACAAAGGCTGCCTCAAATCGCCAAGCCAGAAGCGGCTCGGTTGAGGCAAGCGGCATCGCGTCGGGGAAGAACCAATTGTAGAATAGAACGAGCGCCGCCGTAGAGATGGCGCTTCTGGCAAAAAGAACACTCAATGCGCGTTTCATAGCATCCTCCTGTTTTGGTGAAAAGATGCTGACAGACTTCATCGGCTCGACCAATTCCGGATATTCCCTTAGGGCGCGGTCCGCAGGTCGGAAGGGCACGATGTGCTTCGCAAACAGGACATGCTGCGGTGGAGCGTTGTAGTGGGCGAGCCGGAGGCGTCCACGATTTCCCAATTGACGTCGCCGGTTTGAATCTTCGCTTGGACCCTGACCACGTCGACCGCGTCAAGGATAACAGAGACCCCTTGCGCCAAGGCGTGCCCGGCACGATCGAGAACTGGCCTGGTAGACGAGTTCGGATGCCGGGAGTATAGGTCTCCGGCGGCAATGTGGCGTGCTCGGCAACGGCATAGAGTTGCTTGCGAATGACATCCGATCGCAGAACCAGGGCGCCCGGAGTCATCCGTGAAGAATGCAGATCGGCCTGAGAGATAGGCAGAAGTTGTCTGGATAAAGTATTCGATTTTGCAGGAAAGCTGGGTGTTGGGCCACGGGTTCTTGCGTTTTGGGATTTTGCTTTCGAGCGATTCGTGATTCCCTGACGGCGGGTCATCGGCATTGGGACGGCGATGAGCAAACCGCGGGATGATCGCCAGAAAGACCTGTTGCTTCCGGCGCTCGATCAAATCATCGACATGGGCCACCCGCTGGTGCGGTTGGCGGCGCTGATCGACTGGAAGTTTCTGGATGACCGCTTTGGTTCGGTGTGCCAAACCGGGCCGGGGCAGCCTGGCCTGCCGACGCGGCTTGTCGCCGGCCTGTTCATTCTGAAGCACATGCACAATCTCTCGGATGAGGTGCTGTGCGCCCGCTGGATCGAGAACCCTTATTACCAATACTTCTGCGGCGAGTTGAGCTTCTGCCACAGTGCCGTTCGATCGATCGTCGATGACGCGCTGGCGCCAGCGGCTCGGCGAGGAACTGCTCGTCGCGTTGATCCAGGAAAGTCTGTCGGTGGCACACAAGACTGGCGCCATCGGTGCCAAGGACCTGGAGCGGGTGGTGGTCGATACCACGGTGCAGCCCAAGGCCGTTGCCCATCCGACCGACGCGCGGCTGATGCATCGGGCCATCACCAAGCTCGTCGGGCTTGCCAAGCGCAACCGTGTGCCGCTGCGCCAGAGCTATCCGCGCCTGGCCAAGCGCACCGCCATCATGGTCGGCCGCTATACCCACGCTCACCAGTTCAAGAGCGCCCGGCGCCAACTCAAGTTCCTGCGGACGCGGCTTGGCCGGATCATCCGCGACATCCGCCGCAAGATTGATGGCGATGCGCGGCGCTGGAAGCGCGCTTCGGCCCGCTGCTCGATCTGGCGCAGCGGGTGCGCAGCCAGGATCAGCATCAGCGCGGCCCCAAGTCTATGCGTTGCATGCGCCGGAGGTCGAGTGCATGGGCAAGGGCAAAGCCCGCGCGCCTTACGAGTTCGGCTGCAAGGTCAGTATCGCCACCCCCGTGACGTCGCCGAAGGGTGGACAGTTCGTGCTCCATGCCAAGGCGCTGCACGGCAATCCCTTCGACGGCCACACGCTCGGCCCCGTGGTCGCCGACATGGAGAAGCTCACCGGCGTGGAGGCTCGTCGTATCCACGTCGACAAAGGGTACCGCGGCCACAACTACCCGCACCGGTTCAGGGTCTGGATCTCGGGTCAGGTTCGCCGCGTCACGGCTTCCATCCGGCGCGAGATGAAGCGTCGCGCGGCTGTCGAACCCGTCATCGGTCACGTCAAGGCCGAGCACCGCATGGACCGCAACTATCTCAAATGCCGCGTCGGCGACCGTATCAACGCCGTCCTCGCCGCGGCCGGCTACAACTTCGGCCTGCTCCTGCGATGGCTCGCAGAACTCTTGCGGGCCATCATCCGGGCCTTCGCCGAAACTGTCCCGGCTCAAAAGATCGCTTAAATCAGCGCTCGTCCGCGTTCTTCACGGAGGACCCCGGAGGTGGCGCGATCAGATGCGCCATGTCGCGCGCCAGCACGCTCTTGCCGGTACCGGACTTTCCGCCAATTGCAAGCAGGCGGGGCGGCCCCGGTTCAACGAGCCGGCGTGCAAACTCGAAATACCGATTTGCATGAATGGCGATCGTTTCGTCGCTTTGCTGCTGCCGCCGCTTTGTAGAGAGGACGTTGGAGCGTATTGCAGCGCGTATCGACAGAAACAGCGGCAGCAAGGACAACGCGTTCGATTGTGCATCCAAGGTGGCTTGCATGTAGCTGTTGAACAGTCTGTTGGCTGTCGGCCCTGCCCGGAGTACAACAGGTCCATCACGGGGAATGCGAGGTCATAAAGGACGTCGGTTGTTGCGATGACCGGATCGAACTCGATCGCATCGAACAGAACGGGCTCGCCGTCGAGTAGAACGATGTTGCCGAGATGTGCATCGCCGTGACAGTGCCGGACCTGCCCGCGGCGGGCGCGGCGGCGCAACAGCTCGAGATTGCGCGCGAGGGACAGATGGCTCAGTTCGTGCAGTTTAGCGATCGCCTCTCGGGACAGAACTGGCTCGGCGCAAAACTGCTCCGTATTGCGATCAATGATGACAGAGAGCGAGGCTAGCCATGGGGATCCTTTGCGTCCGGTTGCGGTCCGATGGGATTCCAGCAGGATGGCGGCCAGTCTCTCGCCAAGCTCCGGCCGGATTGGATCTTGCTCGGCGAGATGATCGAGCGTCTTGTTTTCATCGAAGCGAGCCATTTCGACGGCCCACTCGATAACCGGTCCGGTCCCTCCGATTGCCGGACCATCGCGCCCGCGTATGATTGGCACCATCCCGCGGTAGATGGAGGGGCGTAGCGCTTGTTGATGGCAATCTCATCCTCGCAAGCGCGCCGCCGCTTCTCCAACGTCGAGTAGTCGAGATAGGGAAGCTTGACCGCTCGCTTGACCTTCAAGACGCGCGAAGGTTCGAGAAAGACGATCGAACAATGCGTGTCGATCCGCCGCACGGCCACGTTCGGTCGGTCCGATCCGGCCAAAAACGACAATACAACGTCCTGGCTGGCTTCACCCGTTGCCGCGTCGGTAGGCGATTCCGCTGTCATCACGGTCTCAGCACAGCAGCGCCGACCAGCTTGCCGTCGCGCAGGCGCGCAAGCGCTTCGTTCGCCTGATTCAAGGGGAAGACGGTGACGTGCGTTCGGATTCCGGCCTTCGCCGCGATCCTGAGAAAGTCGACGCCATCCTGTCGGGTGAGGTTGGCAACGGAGATGATCTGTCGTTCACCCCAGAGAATGTTGTAGGGAAAGCTCGGAATATCAGACATGTGGATGCCGGCGCAGACCACGCGTCCGCCCTTGCGCAGCGCGCGCAATGCAAGCGGGACGAGGGGCCCCGCGGGTGCGTAGATGATCGCGGCATCAAGTTCGGCCGGCGGTCGATCGCCCGAAGAGCCGGCCCAGCATGCGCCGAGCGACAAAGCCAAGTGCTGGGCCTCGGTGTCGCCCGCACGGGTCAAAGCGTACACATCCCGCCCTTGCCAACGCGCCACTTGTGCGACGATATGTCCCGCCGCGCCAAAACCGTAGATGCCGAGTTTGCGGCCGTCGCCAGCCATCACCAGGGAGCGCCAGCCGATCAGGCCGGCGCAGAGCAGCGGTGCAAGCTCCGCGTCCTCGCCGTCTTCACCGAGCGGAAAGCAGTAACGCGCGTCTGCCACCAGGTGGGTGGCAAAGCCGCCGTCCCGCGTATAACCGGTGAACAGTGGATCATCGCAGAGATTTTCCTTACCCTCCCGGCAATAAGGGCAGTGCCCGCAGGTCGACCCGAGCCAGGGAACGCCAACGCGCGTACCAAGCTGCGCGCCGCTTACGCCGTCACCAATCGCGTCGATGCGGCCGACCACTTCGTGCCCGGGAACGATCGGATAGGAAATGTTTGGCAATTCTCCGTTGACGACGTGCAGATCGGTGCGGCAAACGCCGCAGGCGCTGACTTTCACGCGGACCTCGCCGGGACGAGGGACTGGGTCCGGCCGTTGCACTTGTTGCAGCGTCGCGCCGCGCGCGGTCAAGATCATGGCGTGCATACCGAAACTCGCTTTAGCTCGATGACCATTCTTTGATCACATCATTTGACTCCGTTTTGATCCTGGTCAACGGCCGATTGGCTCTTCCGGATTTAGCTTTGCTTCGCAATCAAGACCCAAAAGGGCCTGCTCAAGACCACCGTCAAGAGGCTGGCCGCCAAGTAGAACAGGCGATCGACATCAAGACGGTGGCGTAAGCGCTTCGCGGGGTAGTTGCTCAGGCAGCGGTGCCTCCGCGAAGTGCCATCCAACCCAGGGGATCAGCCATGTACGAGTTTCTTCAGGAAACCGTCGCGAGCAATATGACGAAGTCGGTCCGGAGCGTCGCTCCCGAGATGAGCGTGGGCGATCTTTACCGGCTGTTCGCAAGAGACGACTATGATGCCTATCCCGTCCTGCGCGACGATATCGTGGTTGGGTTCGTCACGAAACTCGACGCCCTTAAGGTGTTCGCGCTCACGACGGATCACATATTGCCACATTATGACGATCGCATGGGGACGACAGTCGACGAGATCATGTCGTGCGATGTGATTGCAGTCGAGCCGGACACAAATCTGCAGCGTGTTCTGCAGCTGATGGTCGCACATCGGCTCAAGAGCCTGCCCGTGGTTGACGGACATCACCACCTGCTCGGAATTATCGCTCGCGAGGACGTCATGCGGGCTCTGGCGCGCTGCACGAATCGACAGGCGCCTCCGCTGGTTCCCTGCGAGACTGTTCGATGTCTACTTTTGGCTTAGAGCGGGTTCTTTTGCCGCGAACAATAGCACTTGTCGGCGGCAGCTCGCGTCCGTCGTCGTTGGGCGCGGCTGTTCTCAGGAATCTTAAGGCGAGCGGCTTTGTCGGCCGGATCGCCGTGGTCAATCCAAACTACGCTGAGATCGGCGGCGAAGCTACGTTCCCGGACATCAAGTCGCTACCGTTCGTTCCGGATCTCCTCGTGATCGCGGCGCCGGCGGCTGCGATACCCGTGATCATCTCGGACGCCGCCGCGGTCGGCGTCGGCGGCGCGGTGATCCTGTCGGCGGGTCTCGGGCACGGCGCGGGCTCGCTTGCCGAAATGGTTGCGCGGACGGCGCGCAAGCACGGCATACGCCTGATCGGGCCCAACTGTATCGGGCTGATGGTCCCGCACGCGAAGCTCAATGCGAGCTTCGCGGCCCATCGTCCATTCGACGGACGGATGGCCCTGATCTCGCAGTCCGGCGCCATTGCTGCCGCGATGATCGAATGGGCTGCGCAACGGCGGCTTGGCTTTTCCGGCATTGTCTCGATCGGCGACCAGCTCGACGTCGACGTTGCCGACCTGCTCGACTATTTCGCATTGGACGACCATACCAACGCGATCCTGCTCTATGTGGAGGCCATCAAGGATCCGCGCAAGTTCATGTCCGCAGCGCGCTCCGCGGCGCGGCTCAAGCCGGTAATCGTCGTCAAGGCGGGGAGGATGGCCCAGGGCGCCAAGGCCGCTGCCACCCACACCGGCGCGCTGGCCGGTTCAGACGCCGTCTTTGATGCAGCATTCCGCCGTGCTGGTATACTGCGTGTGTACGACCTGCGCGAACTGTTCGATTGCGCCGAGTTGCTCGGCCGCGGTTTTGTTCCACGCGGCAACCGGCTGGCGGTTTTGACCAATGGCGGCGGGCTCGGTATCCTAGCGATCGACCGGCTTGCCGAACTCGGGGGCACTCCGGCGAACTTGACGACGGAGATCATTGCTCGGCTCGATCGGGTTCTGCCGCGAGGCTGGTCTCGCGCCAATCCCGTCGATATTTCCGGCGACGCCGATGCCACTCGCTACGTGTCCGCGCTCGACGCATTGCTCGAGGACACGAACAGTGACGCGGTGCTGGTCATGAACGTGGAAACGGCGGTCGCGCCGGCCGAAGGAATCGCCGAAGCGGTGGCACAATGTGTTCTTGATCGTCGGACCAGGAAGAGCGACGTTGGCACGCTGGTGCTTGCATCGTGGGATGGTGCCGACGACCGCACGGCGGCGACCTTTGAAGCTGCCCACATCCCGCATTTTCCGACCGAGGATGATGCGGTGCGCGCCTTCACGTACCTGGTGAGATTCCGCGAAGCCTCCGTCGCACTGGCCGCAACGCCGCCCGGTATCGCCTCGACCTTAAAGCCGGAAACGGCTGCGGCGCGGCGCATAATCGCGAAGGCGCTGTCCGAAGGGCGGGAATGGCTTGACCCGGCCGAGATCGCCGCCCTGTTTGAGGCTTACGATATTCCGATGGTGCCGACGATTGCCGCGCGCGATGCCGACGATGCCGCGGAGAAGGCCGCGCCGTTCCTGGCCCGGGGACTTGTGGTGGCCGTCAAGCTGCTTTCCCGCGACGTCCGTCACAAGTCGGATATCGGCGGCGTCATTCTCGGCTTGCTGACTCGCGAAAGCATCGCCGAGGCGGCCCGGACGGTGCTCGCGCGTGCCCGGAACGCGCGTCCCGATGCCACCCTTCAGGGGGTGACGATCCAACCGATCATCGAGCGGAGGGCGGCACGCGAACTGATCGTCGGCATTGCCGACGATCCTACCTTTGGCCCCGTGATCGTGTTTGGCCGCGGTGGCACCGCGGTCGAGGTGATCAGCGATAAGGCGCTGGCGCTGCCACCGCTCGACATGAACCTGGCGCGCGACCTGGTGGGGCGGACTCGGGTCTCGCGGCTGCTTGCGGCCTATCGCGACGTGCCCGCTGTCCCCGGCGACGCCGTGCCGCTCACCCTCGTCAAGCTGGCGCAGATGGCGGCCGATATTCCGGAAGTCGCAGAGCTCGACATCAATCCGCTACTGGCAGACGAGAGCGGCGTGATTGCGCTCGACGCGCGCGTGGCAGTCCGCAGACCAGTGCGGCTGTTTGCCGGCCAGACGCGGCTCGCGGTGCGGCCTTACCCGTCTCAATGGGAAGGAGAGCTTGCCCTCAGGGGCGGCTCGCGCGTCGTGATACGGCCGTTGCGGCCGGAAGATGAGCTAATGGTCGAGAGCTTCTTCAGGCGAGTGACCGCCGAGGACCTTAGGCTTCGCTTCTTCCAGGCAATGAAGAATTTTTCGCACACGTTCATGCACGGCTGACTCAGCTCGACTATGCGCGTGCGATGGCCTTTGCGGCGCTGGATCCGAGTACTGGCGCGATGGTGGGAGCAGTCCAGCTTCATTCGGACTCGCTCTACGAGAATGCCGAATATGCTATCCTGCTGCAGTCAGACCTCAAGGGCAAAGGACTGGGATGGGCGTTGATGCAGCTCCTGATCCATTATGCGAGGTCGGAAGGACTCAAGCGGCTGTCCGGCGAAGTGCTGGCCGAGAACACGACCATGCTGAACATGTGCCATGAGCTCGGTTTCACGGCCGCCGCAGTGCCCACCGACCACAGGATCATCAATGTCGTCCTAGACCTCTCCCTTCCGGCGATGGATGCCTTGGGGACCGACATCCTGATCCGGCGTGGGCGCGATCAAAGCGGCGAGACCGCAACGATCCGATAGGGATGCATGCCATCCGCCTCGCGGACAGAGACATATTCGCCGAGGCGAAAGCGCTCGTTGCCGAAATGATATCCGGCTTCATCGGCGGCTGCCCCTGCCACGTCGTAGTGGAATCGCCAGCTGTCGCTCGGTCCGTGCACAAGGTGGCCGAGTTCATCGTCCTCGTCGGGCCGCTGACGAACGACACGGCAGGCCTCGCGATGGGTTTTCCAAGTCTCGACATCGATCCGCGACGCCGTGTCTAGCGGAGCGACGATGATATAGCCGATCGCGGAGGCGCCCTCGGGGTGATCGTGCTCGCGTGCACGTTCGAGCCGGACCTGTCTGAATGAGTGCGGTAACGCAGTATTCGGCAAAGGCTTGAAAGCGGGGCGGTTCATCGAAATCTTCCTGAGCGTGCCCGGTGCTGACGGGCCAAACATGCCAAATCATAGGCCTCCCGCCCGCAAAGCCGTTTGATTTGCGTCAAGAACGACCTGGAGGCCGTTGAAGCAAATTGCGTTGTGTCAAACACCGCCGCCGCCAGCCTCCTATGCTTGATAGGCAAACTTGGAGTTGGTTTCCTTGCTCAGCGTACCGGCATTGACAGCGAACGCAGACGATCCACGCCTGCTAACAGCATGCGGCGCCTGGAACGTTGCCAATGTCGAGCAGTTGGAGCGGCTGTGCGAGGGGGCGGCGCGCACTGACATCGGGGCGATTGATCTGCGTCACATCACCACGCTCGACACAGTCGGGGCTTGGCTGCTTGAAAAGCTGGCCCGCGGTGGCGCAACCAGAGCAGCCCTCACCGGTGCCGACGGTCCGCACGATGACTTGTTGGAAGAGGTGCGAGGACTGAACCGCGGCGGCCCTGCGGAACGCAAATCGTTCAACCCCTTGCTGCAGAGGCTCGATCAGCTCGGCCGCGGCGGCCGGCGGCTGGCGTCCGATTCGGGGGCATTCCTCCATATGCTCGGTACCGTCAGCGCAGCCCTGCTAGGCATTCTCAGGCATCCGCGGTCGTTTCGGCTGACATCAACCGTCTACCAGCTCGGCCGAGTGGGGTGGCAAGCGGTACCGATCATAGCCCTGATCACGTTCCTGATCGGGGCCATCATCGCCCAGCAAGGGATTTTCCATTTCCGTCGCTTCGGCGCGGAATCCTATGTCGTCGACATGGTCGGCATCCTCGTGCTGCGCGAGATCGGCGTGTTGATCGTCGCCATCATGGTGGCGGGACGATCGGGGAGTGCCTATACCGCCGAGATCGGCGCAATGAAGATGCGTGAGGAGATTGATGCCCTCAGCACCATGGGGCTCGATCCGGTTGCAGTCCTGATCCTGCCACGAATCCTGGCGCTCGTGGTGGCGTTGCCGATCCTTGCCTTTCTCGGCTCGCTCGCGGCGCTCTATGGCGGCGGGCTCATCGCCTGGCTCTATGGCGGCATGAGCCCTGCAATCTTCATCGCACGTCTCCATGAGGCGGTTTCCGTCACGCATTTTGAGGTCGGCATCATCAAGGCGCCGTTCATGGCGCTCGTGATCGGGCTTGTCGCGGCCGTGGAGGGGCTGAGCGTCAAGGGCAGCGCGGAGTCGCTCGGGGAGCGAACGACCGCCTCGGTGGTGAAATCGATCTTCCTGGTGATCGTGCTCGACGGACTGTTTGCAGTCTTCTTCGCCTCGATCGGGATGTAGCCATGACCGACGCCCCGGCGATACACATACGGGACCTCGTGGTCGGCTTTGGCAAGAAGATCATCCTCGATCACCTCGACCTCGATGTGAAGGACGGGGAAATTCTTGGCCTCGTAGGGGCATCCGGTGGCGGAAAATCTGTACTGATGCGAACGTTGGTGGGATTGCTGCCAAAGCGCAGCGGGCAGATCGATTTCGCAAGCGGCAGCCTTGAACGTCGTTGGGGCATCCTGTTCCAGCAGGGAGCGCTGTTCTCGGCGCTGACGGCTCGACAGAACATTCAGTTTCCTCTGCGCGAGCGCGCGCGGCTTTCGCCGCGGCTGCTTGACGAAATTGCGGACGCAAAACTCGAGATGGTCGGCCTCGCGCGCGAAGACGGGGACAAGTTTCCGTCCGAGCTCTCGGGCGGCATGACCAAGCGTGTTGCGCTTGCCAGGGCACTGGCGCTCGATCCAGCGCTGCTCTTTCTCGATGAGCCGACATCCGGCCTCGATCCGATCGCGGCCGGCGAGTTTGACGCCCTCATCCGGACGTTGCACCGGACGCTGCGCTTCACTGTCTTCATGGTGACGCATGATTTGAACAGCCTACAAGCCGTCTGCGATCGCGTTGCCGCGCTCGCAGACGGCAGGATCGCAGCGATCGGATCGCTGCCCTCCGTGCTCGAGTCCGATCATCCTTGGGTCAATGCCTACTTTCATGGTGCCCGCGCGCAAATGCTCGGCTTGGGCAGCTAGACGAGAGAGAAACACATGGAAATTCGCGCGCCCTACATTATTGTCGGTGCATTCGTATTATCGGCAATCGTCGCGGTGTTCGGCTTTGTCTATTGGCTGAACAATGTCGGTGGCATTGGCAAGCGGGAGACGTATCAGCTTGTTTTCACCGATCCCGTGTCTGGGCTCCTCGTTGGTGCAGGCGTCCTCTTCAACGGTATCCGCGTCGGCGAGGTGACTGCACTTGAGCTGGTGCCGGAACGCCCGCGCGAGGTTCGCGCCAAGATCGCGGTCGCTGAGCACACGCCGGTGCATAGCGACACGCGCGTTGGTCTCGATTTCCAGGGGTTGACTGGTGTTCCCGTGATTGCGCTGGAAGGTGGTGATGATCCCGCGTCGCCGCCGGCGCGCGGGCCGCTGGTGGCCGAAAAGGGCGCCGGCCGGAGCATGACGCAGGCCGCGCGCGATGCCCTGCGCCGGGTGGATGCCGTTCTGTCTGAAAATGCGGCGCCGCTGCATAGCACGATCGATAATCTAAGTACGTTTGCTGAAGGACTCGCGCGCAACACCTCCAAGCTTGACGGCATCGTGGCAGGGCTGGAGCGCATGACGGGCGGCGGTACGCCCGCGCCGCGCAAGGTAGTCTACGACCTTCACGCCGTGGACAGCTTCGGGTTGCAACACCATGCAGCTCTGCCTGCGCCGTTGATCATAGCTGAGCCGACCGCGATTACCCACCTGCAGACCCAGCGTTTTCTGTTCTCGCCGGAGGAAGAAAATCAAGGGTTTGAGGCCGTGCAATGGAGCGACAGCCTTCCGGCGCTGGTGCAGGCGCGACTACTGCAGAGCTTCGAGAATTACGACATCGCACATGCGCCGTTCCGCGCCGACAGCGGCGTAGAAGGTGCGTCACGTCTGCTGATCGATCTCCGTCGTTTTGAAATCGTGCTCGGAACCCAGCCGCGCGCGATCATCTCCTTCTCTGCGAAGATAGTGGACCAGAATGGTCAGGTAAAGGTTGCAAAGATTCTCGATGACTCCGAAGAGATGACCTCACTGACGCCGCCTGAGGCGGCAGCCGCATTTGATCGGGCCTTCGGCGCGCTCGCACGCGAGCTCGTGATGTGGGTTGCGGCGACGGATTGAATAGGGCGGTTGTAGTGGGCGCAACCTAGCAACCTGCAGCCAGCAGGCTGCGGCAGTGCCGCGCAATGCTGATCTCCTCGTTGGTGGGAATGACCAGCACATCCACCGGGCTGCCCTTCGCAGCGATACGCTGCTTGCTCAGCGCATTTGCGGCCATATCCATCTTGACGCCAAGCCAGGCGAGACGATCACAGATGCGTTGCCTTATTTCAGCGGCGTGTTCACCGATGCCGCCGGTGAACACGAGGCCGTCAAGTCCGTTGAGCGAGGTCGCCATCACAGCGACCTCCGCGGCAACCCGGAACGTGAAGAGATCGATCGCGTCGCGTGCGGCGGCTTCCGGGCTTGCCAGCAGGGCGCGCATATCGGCCGAGATGCCGGACACGCCAAGCAGGCCCGACTTTTCGTACAATAAATGCTGGACCTCGTCGGCGGACATCTTCGCTTCTTGCAACAAATAGAGCAGCACGCCCGGATCGATCGTGCCGCAGCGTGTTCCCATGACGAGACCGTCGAGTGGGGTCAGTCCCATGGTGGTGTCGACGCTCTTGCCCTCGTGCAAGGCACAGAGGCTGGCGCCATTGCCGAGATGTGCCACCACCGTGTGCTTCTGCGTCGGTGCGAGTGCGGCGAGGCGGCCCGCGACATATTCGAAAGAGAGCCCGTGAAAACCATAGCGCCGGATGCCGCGGTCTTCGAAATGGCGCGGAATGGCAAAGCGGCTCGCAAGCGGCGTCAGGTTGTGATGGAAGGCTGTATCGAAGCAGGCGATTTGCGCGAGGCCTGGCCGCAGCGACTGCACCGCACAAACCGGTGTCAGACAGCGCGGCTGGTGCAGCGGGGCGAGCGGGGTCAACGCGTCCATCGCGGCGAGAGCTTGGTCGTCGATCATGATGGGGCGAAAGAAGTCGCGTCCGCCATGCACGACACGATGGCCAACCGCGACAAGCCTGTTCCCGGCGAGATGCCCGTCAATCCAGGTCAAGATGCCGCTGAGCAGATCGACCCGCTGTCCTTCGCCGCCGGGAAGGCCTTTCTTGAACAGCTGTGTTCCGGACGCATCGGTCACCACGATGTGTGGCGCCGTTTGCTGCTCGTCGATCAGGCCCTTACACTTCAGTTCCGGCTCGACGGGTTCAATGTCGAACAAGCCGAACTTGATGCTGGAAGAGCCTGCATTCAGCACCAGGACATGATCGGACATCGGCGGTCTCTTTCGTGCTCGCTGCAGATGCGGCCTTTCAAATCCTCGATCACCGCAGTGTCGTACCACCTGCGCCGTTGCACCACGCCCAGTCTCGGATCTCCGGCATATCTTCGCCGTGCTCGCGCACGTAACGCGAATGCTCGGTCAGCCTGTCGCGGAATCCCTGCTTGACGTGGGCCGCGCTGATGTCGAGCCCCGGCACCCGCTCGATCGCCTCGATCGCAAGATGGAAGCGGTCAAGCCCGTTCAACACCACCATGTCGAATGGTGTCGTGGTGGTGCCTTCCTCAGCGAAACCGCGCACATGCATGCCGGCATGATTGGCGCGGTTATAGGTCAGGCGGTGGATCAGATAGGGATAGCCGTGATAGGCGAAAATCACCGGTTTGTCTCGCGTGAACAGGCTGTCGAAGTCGCGGTCGGACAGCCCGTGTGGATGCTGCTCCTTCGGCTGCAACGTCATCAGGTCGACGACGTTCACCACGCGAATCTTTAGGTCCGGCAGCGCCTTGTGCAGCAGATCGACTGCGGCGAGTGTCTCCAGCGTTGGAACGTCGCCGGCGCAAGCCATTACCACATCCGGCTCGGCGTTGGGCGGCTCGGTGCCGGCCCATTTCCAGATGCCGATGCCCGCCTCGCAATGATTGATCGCCTCACGCATCGAAAGCCATTGCGGAGCGGGCTGCTTGCCCGCGACGATCACGTTGATGCGATCGTAGGTGCGCAGGCAATGATCGGAGACCCACAGCAGAGTATTGCCATCGGGTGGAAAGTAGACGCGGACGATATCGGCCTTCTTGTTGGTGACGAGATCAACGAAGCCGGGATCCTGATGGCTGAAACCGTTGTGATCCTGTCGCCAGACATGCGAGGTCAGGAGATAGTTCAGCGAGGCGATAGGACGCCGCCACGGCAGCGCGCGCGAAACCTTCAGCCACTTGGCGTGCTGGTTGAACATCGAATCCACGATGTGGATGAAAGCCTCATAGCAGGAGAAGAAGCCGTGACGGCCGGTGAGCAGGTAGCCTTCGAGCCAGCCCTGGCAGAGATGCTCGCTCAGCACCTCCATCACGCGGCCGTCGTGCGCGAGGTGGACGTCGTAGGGCTCGATCCCTTCCATCCAGACCCGGTCGGTGGCTTCGAACACCGCGTCCAGCCGGTTGGACGAGGTTTCGTCCGGGCTCATGATACGGAAGTTGCGGGCGTTCGCATTGAGACTCACGACTTCGCGCAGAAACTTGCCGAGCTCGCGAGTGGCCTCGGCGACCACGCCCCCGGGGCTCGGAACGTCGACGGCATAGCTGCGGAAATCCGGTAGCTTGAGCTCACGCTTGAGCATGCCGCCATTGGCGTGCGGATTGGCCCCCATCCGGCGGTTGCCAGCCGGAGCGAGCGCCTGCAAATCCGGTTCGAGCCGGCCGTCCCCATCGAACAGCTTGCCCGGCTCGTAGCTCCTCATCCAGTGCTCAAGCAGCTTCAAATGCTCGGGATTGCCTCGCGGATTGGTGATCGGCACCTGATGGGCGCGCCAAAATCCCTCAACCTTCAATCCATCAACTTCTTTCGGGCCCGTCCAGCCCTTTGGACTGCGCAGTACGATCATCGGCCACTTGGCGCGCCGAAAGCCCGCAGCCTGTTGGCGTGCATGTTGCTGGATGGAACGGATATTGGCGAGCGCTACGTCTAGCGTGTCGGCCATCAGCCGGTGCATGGCGTGCGGATCGTCACCTTCGACGAACAGCGGCTCGTAGCCGTAGCCGATGAAGAGGCTGCGGACTTCCTCGTCATCCATCCGCCCCAGCACGGTAGGATTTGTAATCTTGTAGCCGTTGAGGTGCAGGATCGGCAGCACTGCGCCGTCATGCATCGGATTCAAGAACTTGTTGGAGTGCCAGGACGCCGCGAGTGGGCCGGTTTCCGCCTCGCCGTCGCCGACGACGCAAACGGCGATCAAATCAGGGTTGTCGAACACTGCGCCATACGCGTGCACCAGCGCATATCCCAGCTCGCCGCCTTCGTGAATTGAACCCGGCGTTTCCGGCGCCGCGTGGCTCGGAATGCCTCCGGGGAAGGAGAACTGACGGAACAACTTTTGCAAGCCATCCAGGTCGCGCGTCACCTCCGGATAGATTTCCGTGTATGTGCCCTCCAGATAGGTATTGGCGACCATGCCGGGACCGCCATGCCCGGGACCGCAGACATAGATGACGTTGAGATCGGACGCTTGGATCGCACGATTGAGATGAGCGTAGATAAAGTTGAGCCCCGGTGTGGTGCCCCAATGACCAAGCAATCGCGGCTTGATGTGCTCGGGTTTAAGCGGCTCGCTCAGAAGTGGGTTTGCCAGCAGGTAGATCTGGCCAATGGAAAGGAAATTGGCGGCTCGCCAGTAACGGTCGAGCAACTCGAGATCTTTGACCTGCGCTCGCTCATTTGGACCCGTGACTGATTGCATGCCGCTCTCCCGAGGAAGGGGTCAGGAATGACCTCAAAATCTGCTAATCGGTTCCGAGTTAAGAGGCCAATGTGACGGGAATAGCTTGAGCCAGCTCAAAGATGCTGGCCAATGCTCGCCCGAGCCTCATTGTTCCCGGCAACGGTGGGCTATCACGCCTTCGCGAAGCCGCTCAGACGGCCGACGGCCGAAAGTGGAAAAGACAGGCCCCACGCTGCCCCTCCGGAAAGTTCCCGTCGTCTTCTGCTGCGGATTGACCCTGCTCAATGCGTCTGTTCGGGCAATCGCGGATGCTGCCAGTATTCTCATCCTCCTGACGAGCGTCACCATGGCCGATCAAGCGAAATTGCCCATTGTCGAACAAGCAGAGCCTCACCAAGACACTCCAACTGTCAGTCGCGCGGAGCAGCCCGCTGATCGCCACTGGTTCCTGGACAAATTGGAAGATGACGAAGTTCGCGAGGCCCTGAAAGGCAGCGCGGCACTCGCCCCTTGCCACACAGAAACAGGTTGGGGCGGTGCTTGAGCGAAACAGTGGATAGGAGGGGGCATATGACCGGTCCCCGGTCCGCTCGCTCCGGTTCGATGCCGAGCCCCGAGCATCACGTCGACAGAGCTGATGCGCTTCCAGGTCAACAACCCGAGAGCGCTGAAGTTGATTCTCGCGCGCCCGAGGCCTTGCGCAGGATACTGATGTCGCCAAGCTATCAGGAGGCGGATCAGGATGCCGATTTCATGCAGAGCGAGGCGACGCGCGGCGTCCGCCTTCAGCTCGATTTCCTCAAGACAGAAGCCCTGCTCCGGGAGCGACAGATAGCCCATACCATCGTCGTCTTTGGCAGCACGCGCGTTTGTGAGGCGCAAGCGGCCCAACGGACGGTCGAAGCGATAGCTGGACGGCTGTTGTCGAATCCCGAAGATGAAGGGCTGCGGCGTCGTCTACACGCGAAGCCGTGCGTAACGATGATCACGACACCGGGGCTTGGTGCGAGTTGGGCCAGCCGCAACAGTCATCTTATCCGGCAGCCGCGATACCGGCTCAGGCGCCGGCGTATGATTTCGGACATGTCGTCGCCTTGGGCTTCAATCACGGCCCGCAACGCGCCCCCGACGTCCTGATCGGCGCACTGAATAGAAGAGGAATGCTGCCGCAGTCATTCCAGCAGCCGACAGGTCTGATTATTCATGGTCAGCCCTATATGGCGGTGTTGGGGCCAGGGATGAGGGAAGTGACCCCCAACAATCCGTTCAGCGCGAACATTATTCTGATGCCCCAATTTATAGGCGGCTAAGTCGGCGGCGAGAGGCTAGGCGCGATTCTTCCACCTTACCACCTGCGGTACGCGCTTGATCCACATACCGCACGATGTTCTTCATGGGCCAGCGGCAGTCACGGTGTCGATCCACCGTTCGGGCAGATCGACAGCGCTGACAGGTTCGCTTTTAAGCCCGTCGCTCGGTGTCGAAGCGTCCGATTGGCTGGTCGATCACAGCCCGGCACCCACGATCCGGCGAGCGCGGGGTCGTGAGCGAGCCGACCCACGTCGTTCACGCGTCCTGGTACCCAACCAAGGTTCTGGTGCCGGCAAGCGACGCGCCAGCAGACCAAGCGCATTACCGAGTTCGCCGTCGCGAATGCGCACGACCGCTCAGTCGATCCTGGAGTGCCTGCCGATCGGCGACGAGGTTGTCGAGGTGAAGCGGCTCGTCATCAGGCCGCTGCCCTTCCGCCAATCGTCTCGCCAGCGTCCGTGTGCCGTCCACCACAAAGACGCCGCAATCACAATTGTTCTCCTGCCGGTTCATGCGCGCGGTCTCGAGGCGAGCGCCCAGCCTGACTGCGAGTTCTCTTGCCCGGTCAGCGTGAGAACGCTTCGGCAAGGAGTCGTAGTGATAGGCAACGATCCCTTCCGGCTCGCGGCGATCAACGAGCAGCAGCGTCCAATGCGTACCGTCGCTGCTACTGACACCGCCATTGTTCACTGGCACGAACAGGAAGTTGGCGGTATCGTTACCATGCTCGTCATTGACGATCGCCAGCAAGGTTTCCTGCACGACGTTCGCGTCATCGGTCAAGCGCAGCAGATGAGCTTCCGCGGGCCGCAGAAACCGGGTGTGGGCGGCCAGATCCGGATTGTCCCTCTGCAATTCCCGCTCCAGGAGTGTGTAATCCGCCGTGATATGCTCGTCACCCAGCCACTGCGTGCGGCGGAGCGCCAGCGGACGCTGCACTGGGACGCCCGATCCGGAGGCCTGTTCATCCGGCTGATCCAGAGGGCCGGACGAGCTTTCGCGACGACTTTTGCCAATCCCTGACTTGAAACATGACCACAGCCCACAGCCTTTGGCACCCTTCGTCGGCATCGCAGACGTCGCAGCCTTGGTCGATGACGATGTTTTTCGCATATCTCCCGCGAAGCCTTCGATGCCCACTGCTGCGGGCTCGTGGGATTCGAAGCTAGATCCAGGGATGAGCGTAATATCAAGTCCTGCCGGATTATTTGGGGTCGGGTGCCTTGTTCCTTGCCCCAGCTTCGTCGTGTAAGGCCGACCATGGATGTAAAAATGTGTTCGCGACTGGAGCGGTGACGTCGGCAGGAGGCCTTTTCTGCTCAGTACACCGATCAGGACATCGGAGGCTGATTGGCAACCATGGTCCCATGCCAAGCCGACGATATGCGTGAAGTCTTGCGCACGCGGGAAGTCCTCCGTTGGCACGCTGGCCTGTATCTCAACCGCGGGGCATGACAACTGGGCGGGCAGATCCAGGTGCCTCGAAGCGGTGCTGAACCCAGGAGATGCCGGTCGCTCAAGATGGCCGAAGGTCGGGGATGGTTCGGCGCTTGCAGACTGCGATGGCGACATCGGCTGTGTCCTCCCAAAAGGTCCCATCCCGCGCTTGGTTGAATCGAAGGCGCCCGGCAATAACCTCGAACGTCAGGCGCTGGAGCCCCGGATCGGAGACCACGCTGTGCCGAGCACTATCAGCCTCACACCTCGATCAAGGGACGGCACGGGCATCGTGGCCGGAAGGACCCTCGAATTCGTTTCAACAAGAGAGACAAGGACTTCGGATCCGTCTCGCACGCCCTCCCCACGCTCATGATCCGCGAGCTGAACGGAGTTAGACAGGAACGCGACACGATCGATTAGATAATTTCCGTGCAACGCGACCGAGTCCTGATCGCGAGTCCGCGCGGGTGTACTCTGAAACGCCAAACGCACACTTGAGCGCTACAAAATGCGAACGAACTGAACCCTTAGCGCGTCAGGTAGTCTCACAACCGCGCAGAATACAAAATACAGAAAGGAACTCGGTTGGCGCATGGGTTACAGTGCGTCCTTCAACGATCGGACATCATGTGATTGCTTGGCTTACCTACGAATCCTGCTCGTCCGGTGCGAGACGCAACAATTTTGCGGCACAGTCAACTACCAACCCGCGTAATTGATCTTGATGACAGAAACATGTCACCTTCCGCCGCTGAATATCGGCCGACCAAACGCACGAACAAGGAATCGGCATGCAAGACCAATCACAGCAATCTGTTCCCGCGAGTGGCTCCGGTCCGCGCGCTGATTCCTTACTCACTGAAATGCTGCGTGCTCAGGTCTGCTCCAGCAGCGAAGTCTCGTTCCTCATGGAAGCGCATGACGGCCTCTCCGCCGCAATCGCCAAGCGCGTGAGTTCAAGGGTCTCTGGGCGTCGGGCCTGTCAATTGCCTGCTCGTTGGGCTGCCGCGACGCCAATGAAGCGTCCTGGAGCCAACTCGCCGACGTAGAACGAGCTTCCTGTGCTTGTTGTCGGGGATGGCGGCTTCGGGCACTTCAACAATGCTCGTCTATTGGCACGCACACTCCGTCAGCGTGGCGCTGCCGGGATTGCGCTGGAAGACAGCTATTTCCCGAAGACGAACTCGCTTATTGGCGAGCGGCATCCCCTCGCCGATATCGACGAATTCTCCAGCCGCCCGCTTGCGTGCCGTGAAGGATACGGTCGCGGACGATTTGGTGCTTGTTGCCCGCATCGAAGCGTTGATTGTCGGGCATGAAATGGAAGAAGCCGTTTTGCGCACTCACGCTTGCGTGGATGCGGGAGCCAATGCGATCCTCATTCACTCGCAAAGAGCGCCGCAGACGAGATCCTTGCGTTCACGCACGCCTGCCAGAACAGGTTGCCGGTCGTGATCGTTCCAACGAAATACTATCGAACATCGGTCTCTGCTTATTGTAAAGCACGCATCGCGACGGTGATCTGGGCCAACCATTCCATGCGAGCGGCAATGCGGCAGGTCTGCGGCCGCAGCTGAGGGGAACACTGTCAGCATTGAGCCCGATATCGCGACACTCGACGAGGTCTTGAGGAACGACGAATTCGCAAGTGCAGAAGCGCGCTATCTTCGCCCTGCTGACTTAAGGCAATAGCTTCTCTAACATACTCATTCTCGAAGGACCACCGCCATGCAACTGGCTGCCTTGCCATCATGCTCAAGCGCGCTTATCAGCAAGTCGCAGGTTTTCACTCCTGAAATTGGGCATACCATCGACTGCCGCGACAGCTCATACGCGGCCGATCTGCCCATTGCCGCAATATCTCGGCCGATCTCCCCACCTCAACGACCATCCAGTCACCGACGAAGGGTCACGAGCGCATTTCTCTCTCGGAGAAACCCCAACGCGGACGATGATCCGCGCTTCCGAAGATGTAGATCCGCTTTTCACGAAGCCCGTAGACCCCACACAGCAGCAGAACAACCGACATTGTGGGACCTTTGGAGAGCGCGTGGGGTTGGCTCAGCGGACAGTCTTGTTCACATCGTCGGGCGCCGCTGCGGCGAGGACTGCCGCCAAGACCCCTCGGTCTGAGGGAGTTGCCCATCCCCTCACAGGAGCTCTGCCGGGACCAGATTAACTACCGAAATCGCGGTGACGATCCGTGTCGTTTACGCTTGGGAGTGAGGACGCGATATCAAACAACGACGAAGGGGAATGAAATGACCACCGATGCTCCGAAGAAAGCCGTCATTCTGGCCGCGGGCTTCGGCTCCCGTTTGCGGCCGCTGACCGATCTGCGGCCCAAGCCGCTTGTCGAGGTCAATGAAACGCCGATACTCCATAACGCGCTGCGAAACTTGGAAGCGGTGGCGTGGAAGAAGTCACAATTGTATGGGCTACCGCAAGGACGCTATTCAATATGCCTGCGGCAGCCGCTTTGGCGAGCTCGAAATCAACTCTGTCGAATCGTCCGGGTTCGACCGCACCGGCAGCGCCTATTCTCTTTGGCTGGCGCGCGACGCGCTTTTTTCCGGAGACTGCTTCATTGTCGAAGGGTGACGTCTTCTTTGAAGAGGATGCGTTGCGCTACCTAATGATGAGCCAAGCAACCGACGTGGCTGCAGTTGCTCCCTTCAATGAATCGATGGAAGGTTCGGCGGTCTTGTTGTCGGATAGCGGCGTCATCACGAGTTTCCGCATGAAACAGACCGCAGCTAACCTTCGCGGATGGCCCAAGACGTTTCAAGACGATGAACCTGCTACGATTGTCAGCGACGACGCTGAGAGCAACGATCGTCCCAGCGCTAGATGATCTCATCGGATCTGGAGCTACGCAGGCCTACACAGAGGCGCTCCTTGCCAGCCTGGTGGAAAGACGAGGCTTACGGATTGCAGCGTCGCGCTGCGACGGTCTCAGGTGGTACGAAATCGACAGCACCGAAGATCTGCCTATCGCGGAGCGCATCTTCACAAGAGCGCCCGCCTTCGATCGCGCCGGGCTACAGAATAGGCGGAGGGTCCAACGCCAAGATACCTTCGGTATCCAGAAAACGCCATAATGTGTTTCGGCGTGGAAGAGTGTCCGCGCCATGGTGAGGTCACTGTACCGGACCTCGTTTTCCCGGGCTTTAGGCAGGCTCCGCAGCGCTCTGGACTGCCAACCGCAGGGCACGCACTCCGGCACACCTACAAATCGCTGACGACCGCGTTGGGGGTGCCGGACATCCTCTCCAGCATCCTGCTAGGCCACGCCGTGCCCGGCATCAGCGGGTGCTATATCGGCGAGCTAGCCATGCTGCGCTCGACTGAGTGACGCGAGGCGCAAGAGAAGATCAGCGCTCACGTGTTCAAGCTTCTCGGGTTGAAGCTTCCACGGGGTAAGATGAGGGCCGCCGGCTAAGTCGGGGGCCTAAGCCGTCGTCCGTGAAGAATGCAGATCAGTCTGAGAGTCTGACTCATATGTGGAACGGCCCGGGCTGCAAGGTCTTTCTCTGATTGAACAAGGAATGGCGGTGCGGTCATATGTTCGGCCTGTAACGCGGCACCTGGCCGCTGGCCACGATGATGTCCGCGGAAGCAATCGCCCAATCAATTTTGCGCGCTCGAAGCGCAGTGAGTCAGGCGGTCTGATTGCTACCGGGAATGTCGTCATTCAGTGTTCATCCAGATTGCACCCTGCCTCCTCGGCGGCTTTCCTTTTCCGCCGATGAGCTCTTAAGATTAAGATTTCAGCATTGCGGCCGGTGCCTGATAGATGCCGCCCTTGACTAGCAACGCCCAGATGGTGCGCGCAATCTTGTTGGCTAACGCCACTGATACGACCTTGACCGGCCGGCGTTGCAGCATGGTCCGAACCCAGAGCGGGACTTTCAAGCCTCGTTTGGCAAGCTTGATGATAGAAGTTGCACCGACGATTAAGAGCGTCCGTAGTTGCCGATTTCCCCGCTTCGATATCGCGCCGAGCCTTTCTTTCCCACCGCTCGATTGTGCCCTCGGCGTCAGACCCATCCAAGCCGCAAAATCTCGTGCAGTGGCAAAGCCACGAGCATCCAAGACCGATGTCCGAACGGTAGCGGCGATGAGAGGACCAACACCGGGAATGCTCATCAGACGCCTCGCATCGGGATCCTTTCTGACGGCAACCAAAATCTCTCTATCGAGCTTCTCTATGCGGTTTGTAAGTAGCTCAATCTGTTCAGCGAAATGGATCAGGGCAAAGCGGGCGGTGGCGGGGATCCTGTCGTCTTCCCCCTCCCGGAGCAATCCCAGAAGTTTCGCGATGCTTGCCATGCCCGTCCCCGCAATAATACCCAACTCGGCCATGTGAGCGCGCAGAGCATTGGCAGTCTGGCTCCGCTGTCTGATCAGCAGCTCTCGCGCCCGCAGAATCATACCGGCGGCTTGTTGTTCGGCAGTCTTCATCGGTACGAACCGCATCGTCGGACGGGTGACAGCCTCACAAATGGCTTCTGCATCAGCCATGTCGGTCTTATTTCGTTTGACATAAGGCTTCACATAGGCCGGTGGCATCATGCGGACCGAATGCCCCAGGGCCGCGATTTCGCGCGCCCAATGATGTGCACTCGCACAAGCCTCCATGCCGACCAGGCAAGAGGAGAGCGCTCGAAAGAATGGCAGCACCTGCGATCGTCGCAACATGCGGCGAACCAATACTCTCCCGTCGTTGCCGATCCCGTGCACTTGGAAGATCGACTTAGCCAAATCCAAACCTACTGTGATAATCTTCTCCATTGGAACGGTCCTTCCCTTGTGGCGCCTCTCGAAGCGACCACGTTAGGCACTTTTGATGCCGGTTCGAAGGGCCGTTCCACACCATCAAAATTCATGACTTGATGTTGGCCGATCTGCGGCGACGAACGTGGGCTCGCGCGCGGTTCTATTTGGCGCCGCGTCCAGTCGAAGGCCTGGCAGACTTCCGGACGGACAAATAAAAGCCTTCGCGTTGATTGCTCGATCGCTGCTGCGGAAACGTCTTGCTTCGTAGCCACGAGCTTCCAGTTTCCCGGTGTCGCATCAGCCGGGAGCCCATCGGACTTCCGGACATACATATAAAGCGTCTTGTCGAGCGTGTTCTGGTAAATTTGTAGCTCGTTGCAGATCGAAATCAACATCGCCGAGGGCGACCATCCTGCACCGTTCTTGCGCGCACTATGAAGTGACTGGTGCGGACGTTCGGATTTGAACCGAAGTTTCCAGAGTGGAAGTCTGGCGCTCTACCTTTGAACTCATCCTGATCCAGCGAGTTGTCGTAAATGCGACATCGGTTTTGATGGGTAGAGGTTGCGGGCTGGCCCAAATCTACCTGTCTTGCCGCCAATACGGCAGTGCGATCGAAAAAAAAGCGCAGGCAATGCGCATTGCGGCCGCTGGCACACGTCGTGCACACACCGTGAAGCGGCGCCAGCTAAGTCGGATCATTCGCTTTAGTTGCGAGTGGCGCGCGCCTCTTGAGGTGATATGCGATATAAACTTCTTTGTTTTGTAGCCGCAACAGCCTCGCTCGTTGCAAGCGGCGCCGCTCATTCGGCCGATCTCGGAGTCACAGTGAAGGCGCCGCCGGCTCTATGGAGGTGGACCGGCGGATACATAGGAGGGTCCTTCGGCGGGGGCTACGGCCGGACATCGTTCACTGACCCCTATGGCCCCTTGATTTTCGGTGACGTAGTCGACACCCCTCTGTTCGTGGCCGGAAGTCAGATTGGCTACAATTGGCAGAGGGAGCGCTGGGTTTTTGGCCTCGAATTGGATAGCAGTGGCGCAATCTCCGAGGGTACAAACACCTGTCTTGCCGTCTCCGGCATCATCGTGAGCGCAAACTGCAAAGCAGGTCCAGACGTCTTTGCGACCGGGACCGGTCGGCTGGGTTATGCCTTTGGCCCGCAACGGCCGCACACTAGCCTATCTCAGGCTAGGCGTGGCATGGCAGCACAATCGCGGCGATATCGTCAATAACAACGAACCTGGCGAGGCGCCACAGAATGCCACACATTTCGATGACAGTCGTTTCGGTGGCACAATCGGCGCAGGCATCGAGCAAGCGCTCACGCCAGAATGGTCCGTCAAATTCGAGTACGACTATCTGAGGTTCGGCGGACCAAGTGTGGCGACCCCTCCAACACACAATATCCGCCCTCTTTGGTGGTCTCAGCTTAATATCACTAGCCTGTCCAGCAGCTATCACGTCGGTAAGGTTGGTCTGAACCGGGGACGCCGGAATGGTCCGATCCACCGCTCTACGGGACAAAGCCGGCCGTTAGCGTTCGCGGTTTTGTTTCGCTTACAGGCACTCCGTCGATCCTGACGTCTCCGACGTCAGGATCGACGGACGATTGATGGTCAATAGCGTGGTCTTGTCAGGTCCCGAGCCACCCTACGAGCGCGATCAATGAAGCTTGCCGCACTTCGAGCGATACGTTGGAAACGGCAACACGCCGCACTCGATCCTAGAAATCTGACGCAGCGTCGATCTCGACGTACGGCACGGCAACACATGGATTTGCAGTCGGTGAAGTCGTCATAGCCAAGGCTTCTCTGTAAGACTACCGACCTGACAGAAAGGAATCATTCCGGAAGTCAGGCATGATCCACTTCGGTGCACAGTTCCCCGGGGCACACCCACAGCTATCCTCGGAAAAGGAACCCGTCACGGCTCCAACGCAACCTGCAAGCCCGCGTTGCCTCCAATATGCACATAACGGGGCCCGATAGGCCGACCCCTGCCGCTGGCGACGGTGACAATGTTTTCCAGAGGGGTGGCGCGCGCATCTATCTCAGGGCGGGACAAGAGCAAATCGGCGTGAAGCAGCCCTTCCGATTCAAGACCGGTAGTATCGACGCCAAGAGCCGCCAAGGTGGCCAAACAACTTTCAAACTCTTCAGCATCGCGAAAGCGACGTTGGATAAATGTCGCGCCGGTAAGACGTTCCGTTACAAGGCCACGCTTCGCGAGCGTTGCAGCCAGAGAATCAAATGGGAACATTCGTAGCACGAATGAGATAATCCATGGACGCTTCTCTGTCGCGTCGAGAATTTTGCTGAACGTCTTCTCGGTAACGTAGCCGATGCACCCCGTCGACATGATAACGTCAGTGGGGCGGATGATAAGCGCGCTGTCCGTCGATAGCGTCTCCTTTTCAAGATCAGCGACAATACCCTGCTCAAGGAGACCGACACCTGTTGCATAGCTGATCGCCGGTGCCGATACATCGAGACCGATAAATCGCGCCAGTCCGACATCGGGCCAAGACGCATAGAAACTGCGATCAAGACGCACCAGTGTCTCAGAGCTGATTGCCCTCATCTCGCGCCGAGCGTAGCGATGACGCAAGCCCCCGAACGTCAATGGAAACCGATGCACCGCAGCGTTGATGCCGTATGAACAGCCAATGTCAAGCACGGTCGGCTTAACGCCAGTTGCCGTTACGTTCGCCGCGAGAATCTGGCGCACAACCGGCTCAGCCACGTCCGGGATCATGTAATCCAGGTCTCCCAGCACGGTGAAATATGCCCTGGGATCATCCGAAGCATAAATATCATCGAAGACAGCCTTAGACCGATTGATACGCGGAAAATCTATTCGCAACCCGATGCCTCCTATTTCGTTTTGCAAGCCAGTCGACGGCTGTGCCTTCAAGCGACTCGGTGCCTTGTCGCAGAGATTGGCCGACGCATAAACCCCACCGTTTTTTCAATCGCGCTTCGTGAAGCAGGGGGGCTGAGAGTATGTATGAGAGGATGGAGCGACGCTCTAAAGGCCGCGAGGTTCTTCAGCATCCAAGTTGTGACGTTGATGGCTTCTTGAGTGTCGATCGGCAGCGATCGCAATGACCACACGTTGATGGCACGATGATGGCCGGAGTGAGCACAGAGCGATGCGCTGCCTCGTTCGATCCTGTCGATTGCCATCGTCTCGATCGTTGGGTATAGGCAAGCGCCGAATAAGGCGAGAATGGCGCACCTTTCGTATAGCGTGTTCCAAGCGTTGTGCTCATTGTCAGCCCGATAGGCGGCAGCCATCACATCGTAATCGATCGCTTCACTACCGTTTCCTTGAACGGCGATTTAAAATGCGAGGACTTTTGCTTCCTCATTCGCGCCCAGAGGCTCGATGGACTGCTCCGCATTGGTGATCGGCCCCCTTCAGTCGGGCTCCTCGGTCACGGCGATCCTTGCCACGTGCGCGTAAACGCCAACTCGGCGTCGTTCTCGATCATATGATCGAGCAACGTCTTCATGTCACTTTGATCGGAAGCCGACTGAAACGGCCCAGGCTGACGCTCGATCGCAGCACCGCGATCGCGAACGCTTTTTTTCACCAGATGCAGATCGCGTCCTGTGAACGCCGCCACGCCGGCCTCCTTAACCGTACATCGATTCACAATCCATTCTAGCCGATCAGCCATACCGCACCGTAACGGCAACGATGTTCCGGCTGAGAGCCGCGCAGCCCTGACAACCTGACTCCTGTCTGGCGGGCACCGCCCCGCTGCCCTTGGCGCTGATCCTTGATCCGGCGCAGGCCTGACGCCAGCAACCCGCAAAGGGGTCGGCTTACGCGGAAGCGTGCCGCCGCTTTGTCTTCGCCTGCGCGGTGATTGCGGCCCACGCCCGGACACGTCGGGCGCCTGTCGCGCGGGGATGAGCCCCGCCTCAGAACAGATGGCGATAGCTTCACCACCTGGCAGACAGTTTTCGCGGTCGTCGGCGCCATCGCCGTCAGCATATCGCCTTCGTCCGCTTAACCAGTATAGCCGCACCTAGAGCAGCCAAAGAGCGCTTGGCGAGGGGCTGACATCGGCACGTCCATTGGGATGCACCCGGAGCGGGCATTTAGAATGCCCGCCCTTATCATCGAACCTGGGCTCCGATCGACCAGCGCCGAGGCGCGGCCCGTCATCGTCGGGTGAGCGGGTTAGGGCGCTATCGCCGATCGAACCTCTGAGACGTGCCGTCTTCGGCTCAGAGGCCGATTAAGTTGATGATTGCCAGCTAGTGTCCTGAACCAGAAGTTCGCGACATCGGGTCGTGTTTTGCCGGGGCATTGTACCGGCAGAAGCGTTCGATGGAAGCAAGGATGTCATCGGCGGACTTAGTCCATCGGAACGGTGTTGGATCGGCGTTGTGTCGGTCGATGAACGAAGTGATGTCAGCCCTGAGAGCGGCGATGCTGCGATAGATGCCGCGCCTGATCTTCTTATCGGTGAGGAGCGCGAAGAAGCGCTCGACCTGGTTGAGCCATGACGAACTGGTCGGGGTCAGGTGCACGTGCCAACGCGGCCGTTTAGCCAGCCATTTTCGGATCAAGGGGGTCTTGTGCGCGGCGTAATTGTCCATGACGAGATGGACGTCCAGTTCACGCGGCACGGCAGCTTCGATCTCGTCGAGGAACTTGCGGAACTCGGCGGTGCGGTGGCGTCCATGCACTTGCCGATGACCCGTCCGCTAGCAATATCGAGGGCGGCGAACAGCGATGTGGTGCCATGCCTCGTGTAGTCATGGCTTCTTCGGGCCGGCTGGCCGGGACGCATCGGCAGCATCGGCTGACTGCGGTCCAGCGCCTGGATTTGGGACTTCTCATCCACACATAGAACGATGGCGTGCTCCGGTGGCGAGACGTAGAGGCCCACAACGTCGCGCACTTTGGGCACGAAGTTTGGATCGGTCGAGAGCTTGAACGTCTCCATTCGGTGCGGCTGGAGCCCGAAGGCCCGCCAGATGCGTTGCACCGTCGACACTGATAGGCCGCTGGCCTTCGCCATGTCGCGAGAACTCCAATGGGTGGCGTTCTCAGGGCAACTCTCCAACGTCCTCACGATCACGGCTTCGATGCGGGCATCGTCAACCGTACGTGGCGCCCCGGAGCGCGGCTTGTCATGCAGCCCGTCCACGCGCCGCTCCACAAAACGCCGCCGCCACTTGCCTACCGTCGATCGGTCCAGGCCCAGCTTGGCCGCGACTTCCTTGTTCTGACCGCCCTCCGCGCAGGTCAGCACGATCCGGGCTCTCAGAGCCAGCGCCTGCGCTGTCTTCCGCCGCATCGTCAGCGACTTCAGTTCGGCACGCTCTTCATCGCTCAATGTCAGGGCGCAAGTTGCTGGACCGCCATCAGATCCTCCGTCGCTGCTGCAGCCTCCATCCTTGGCACGGCGACGCGAATCTACTGCGAATCTACGATTGCGAACTTGTGACTCAGGACACTAGCAGCTTCTCATCCTTTATTCGTTCGGCCATGCACTTTTCGACCGCAATTCGCGTGGCAATGAACAAGACGAATTTATTCTCGATGTTCATGCTCGAGGAGCCGTCATAGGGTTCGAATCCGGCAGCCCGCGCCATCCTATGCAAAACCGTCTGGATCCGCGAAGCGCATCGCCAACTCCACAAATTCATCCTTGTCAAACGACAACTGATCGGCGCTCGCGGCATCACAAGTGTGCACTGCGCCGCGGCATGGAAAGCGGCCTCATTGACAAGCTGATGATCCCTTCCATGTAGCCGTTGCTGCAGACCCTTCATATCTTGTTGGCTCGTCAAGCGGGCTAGCGCCTGCAGACGGTATGTCGCTGCGAGAATGTGGTTTACGGAGTATTTGCCGTGCAGACCCGCCACAATCGCTTCAACAGGGCTCATTTGTCCGCGCCGTTCGATAAAAGCTCGATTGGCCTCGATGAGCAACTCACCGGTTACGGTCTCGATCTCGTTCTGAAACATCCTCGTTCCCTTCGTCTACCGGCAGGATATCACCCTTTCAAGGTGAGGAAACGGGTTCAACTCCCGTAGGGAGCGCCATCAATTCGGGGGTGACCGAGCCTGGTCAGGGTACCCGCCTTTGAAGCGGTGGTCGGCTGACGCCGCGCGCGTTCAAATCGCGCCCCCCGGGCCATCATAGACGCCGATTGAGAAGATACCTGAACCGTCGATGCTCTGTCCATCCAACCCGGATCTCTCCATGACAGTTGCGGCCACAGCTCGCAGTTCTTCTGCTGGCGACCGACGGCCGGCGGGAAGTTCGATTGTCACGCCCGGGTAACGCTTGAAGAACATCTCCTGATCTTGGCACCAGTCAGCATACCGCCTGCGGACAGCTTCCCTCAGATTCTCCGCGTGCCGTTCGATCGCATCCATTTCGCAGGGCCTCTCGGGTAGGGTCTCGGTCTCATAAGCCGGGATAGGGCGGTTCGAAGCCGCTGCCTGCGACCACTCTTCCTGACTTCGTTCAATGGTAGGACGCTCGGCCGTGGACCGGGAGACGCGGTGTTTGATTCACCCAGTCTGAAGGCCTCCGAGTATTCCTGGAGCAGCCGCAATCCGTCGTTGGGCGACTTCGACCGGCAGAACCACGACTCGTGACGCTCTTCGACGCCTTCGAACTCGTTCAACGACGAGTAGGGGTTTTTGGTCTGGGCGCTCCACGCGACCACGGTGTGGAGCCACATCAGGTTGTTCCTTTACGCTTGTGGTCCCATGCGTCGGCTTCTGGTGCCGGAGGGATTGTCGCGTTGTTCAAGATATCCCGCTCGGCCTGCGTCACAGGGGTTGGTTTCACCGGAAGCTGCGCCTCGGCCGCGCACAACGATGCCCACGCCTGCTGCCGGAGCGGCGCCGGCGCCTTCGTCAGGATCTCCAGGGTGGCGCGTTTTTCCGGCAGATAGGTCTTCGCAAAGCCTAGGTTGTGCTTCGATATCGTCGACGTGTTGCTGATCAGATCCGCGCACTTGATGCCCTGGGTCTCAGGTCCGGCGAGCTCGAGTCGAAGCCGGTCGGCGCGCTTCCGCCGCTCACGGTTCATGCCCGGTGTTGGTGGGGTATCGGTCAGGTCGAGCACCATCAAGGCGACGGCGGAGCCGAACTTCGCGCAGACCTCAGGTAGAATGGCGTCGGTGTCCTCGACGGTGTCATGCAGCCAAGCTGCCGCGATCGCGGTCTCCGAAAGGCCGGCGCGTTCCACGATGCCGGCGACTTCCTCGAGGTGAACGAAATGCGGTTCGCCGGTATAGTTCTGTTTCTGCTGCGCGTGCTTCTCCCGCGCGGATGCGCGGGCCTTTTAGATCAAGTTCATTTTCCCTGCGATGCCCGTGCAGCCAGATATTCGCGGGCCCAAGACCTGGACGCTTCGGTCGCCAGGCAACTCTCCCATGTCAATCATACGGTTTCGCCAGCCGTGCCAATGAGCGGCCGCGGTTCGCGACGGTGCCGACCGGCGGGAACTTCATCTGAGGCCGCCGCACGATTGCGCAACCGCATGGAGCGCTTTCGTGCGTTCTCCGCGGCGCGGGTGGCGTGCCTGAAACCGGCCGCAAGCATCCGCACGCGGAAGGTGCGGGGCGTTGGCGGAAGGATGGCCCTGAGTAGGAGCGCCTCACCATCATGGCGTCGTTCCCGGAACGATCCAGACGCAATCCGACGGCCCAATTTGATCAGGCTCGAATCGGAACACATCGCGTGGCACGTAAACCGTGCCACGCCAATAGTATTGAACCATGCACGGCCATCGCTCCCGCGGTGTGAGCTCGAGGATCAGCGTCGGTACGGCGACGGCGCGCGCAACGCGTCGGCGATTGCCTTTGGGTCGATATCGCGCAGCGACGTGATGTCCTTCATGGCGCGCCTCGCTCATGGCACGTCACCGACGTCCACACAATCACTACGGCGAATGCCGGCGGAATGATCAACCAGACCAGCGTGTAGAAAAGCCAATTCGGCAGCGGTTTAGTGGTGGGGCGATGCAAGAAATATCCCGGCGTGACGTTGATGCCGCGTTTAGTCGTGGTCCTGGTCCCCCTTCATCTCGAAAATGGTCGTGAAGGCGTACCCGACAGCGCCGCCCAATGCCGGAATGCCAACCGTCAGGACCACGATGACGATGAGCACAGCGCCGACGGTCGCCAAGATGCCAGCTGGCTGCAACCACGTCTTGGCGAGGCAGAATGCGGCGATGACTAGAAGGGCGACGCCGGCCCAGAGGAGCGGATTGTTCATGTGCCCGGCTCCTGCATGAGTTCTTCGCAGATCCACGCCATCGCGGCTATCACGCTGCGGAAGTTCATCTCACAAGGCTGAGGCCGGTTCGGATTCCAGCGCTCGTCGCAGACAACGACATTCCCGGGCGCGCCGCGGATGCTGAATGCCCGTTCGCGATCGCCGTCGTTGGCGCTGGTAGACCCTTCGGGATGCGCGGCTTGCCATGCCGACGCGTAGCCGGGGCACTGCTTCGCGTCGATGTCCCAATGGCCGGGGTTGCGGTAACCGATCGAGAATCCGAGCGGGAAGAACGGCTGGGCTTGGTCGAAGAAGTGCTTCTCCGCCGTCTGCTGCCGCGCCCGCGTCTCGGCGCCGTTCATTTTCTCCTCAAGCGTGAGCGTCATGTCGAACCTTTCTGTTGGCGATGGCCTTGAAGAGCGCGATCGCGATCCGACCGCGTTCCGTGATTTCGAAGCGAAGGGGTTTGCGGCCGCACTGCGCCACGGCGCCGGCGATCAGGAGCGGCCGGATCATGACGAGCCGAGCTCGGCCGATGTCCGCGAATTGCCGTTGGGGTAAAGGCCGGAGTCGCGGCCGATCTCGAGCGCCGTCACCTCGCGGTCGGCGGCCAGGAGCCCGGCCAGTACCGCGGCCTCCCGCGGGTTCAGCGTCTGTCCGGCCGCCTCACCGCCCCAACTCCTCCGGCGACCGGCCGACCCCGGACCCGGATCCAGTCCCGGCGCAGCGCCGCGACCGGCTGGACGAACGGGTGGCGCTCAAGCCGGGGCGATCCTCGCAGAGCGAAAACGCATCAAGCGCGACAGCATCGCAAACCGCCGCTTGCAGCATCAACTGCAGGCTGCTCAAACTCTACCCCCTGATGAGCCAGAGCCTCCCTTCTCGAAACGCGTGATCAGTTTCAAATCATCTGACGACGGACAATACGACATGCCGGTCACGAGCAATCCGGAAGACTCAGAAGATTGTCGGGAAGAAAATGATTACTCTCGGTCTTTAGGTACTCGCGACCATCGTGTTTTTTGACGATCACCTTGACTGTCTTGCCCTGCTCAGTAGCATCGTAAGCGCTTTTGTCGTGTTTGACGTTTGCAATGGCTGTTTCTTCCGAATCTCGCCATGCTGAACCACCGACTGCTTGAATACGCCGATGGCGGTCTTGATGGTTAGGCAGCTTGGTAATGCAGGTGATACGGCGCGTCATGGCTCACTCCTATTTCGTGAGCCAAGGCTTTGACCGTTAGCAGAACGGACTCATTATCCGGTTGCTTGGAAACGTTCAGAGCCCCGCCTCACGGGTTGAAAATTTGAATAAGTGGTCAGTGCGGGCGGGTTGCATTCACCCGGGCTTCCTCAGCTCGTATCTGCATCGTTGATTATGCCAGCGCGGATACACCAACTGGCCAGCCTTGCCGCACGACGTGCGTCATTATTGTCCAGACCAGCAGGACGGCGCTTAGACCGCAATGCCAATACAGATGCGAGCTGCGGTTGAATAGGAACGGAAGGGTGGTTGTCTGAACATGCGACTTCTTCTCTTGTCCCTTGACGCGAGCGGCGTACCCCTAATTCCATCGCGCGAGTTCTTTCTTTAGGCGTGCAAGCTTGGCGAACCGGTTCCGGATCGCGGCCTCACACTGCGCTTTAGCTCTCTCACGATTTCTCTCGTAGCTCGCCCGGCTTCCCCAGTTCGGCGTCGGCGCTTTGCGTGCAGGCTCGCGAACTCTTACGCGACAAGGTCTCGTCTGAGAATGCTGACCCGTTTGTTCAGTGCTCGGCGCAACGTATTGCGCTCACATGTCGTCATCCTGCCAGCAGACCGCTCGGACACACAATCCATCATGACCCGTTGAATCTGGACTAGTGTCATACTTTCGATCTGGGCAATGCGTTTCTTAACTTCGGCGCGCAAGTTGGCAGTCTTTCAGACATCGTCAGATCCTGATGCTCCACGGAGTCCAGCCCAAAAGGCTACCGACGTTTGACGGTACAGCATCAACATTGGATCGGGCTCCTACCTACTCTGGGGGGCGACCGGATCAAGTCAGAGGGACAGGCAAGAGCTCTATCGCGCCGAGCAGGATGAAACCGACGCGACGGCTTACGCCATTCAAGGCTGCCGACCTCCAAGAGATAAATCGAAAGCACGACCTTCTGTTAGCCCGGCATTCAGGGCGCCGCATCCCACGCGGCCCACGACGGAACGATCATGACAAGTCGCTCTAATGAGCGTTGGTGCGTAACGGAGAATCCAAGGGGCGCTGCCAATTCAGAGACTGGCATTAACTCGACATTGCGTTTACAGCGGTAGCCTTGGTTTTCTCAAAAGTCTCACTCCCAAGGCGGCAAGAGTAACCGACAAGCAGCGCTCGTTTTCCAGCCGAACCTGTATGCCCATTAGGCGGAGTGCCGGACTTCTTCCATACTTCACTTGATCTGCTTTCCGGTTTCGTCGGCCACTTTGAGCGACAGGTCGGCGATCCGACGGCTACCTTCCAGAGCAATTTCCACAGACTTCCGCACAATATCACTTTGTGCGGCTACAAATTCCTGAGGGGTCCGGCAGGTCCACAGCTCGCTGATGTAGTCCATGTTCTTCCCGACTTGATGCCGAACCATCTGGCTGTACTCTTGAGAAATTCCATTCATCACTTTGGCAGCAGCATTACTGGTGTGAAGGATCTTTTGCACGTTGCGCGCCGACCGTTCCGTTGCGTCTTTTGCCTGTTGCACCCCTTCTCCTGAGACCCCGAGCGTGCGACCAAGTTGCTCGGTAGAGCGTCCCACGGCTAAGGTCGTCGCTTCCAGGCCGATCCGCCATGCGTTCTGCACCGTCTCAACGTTCTGCTTAAGAAAGTTGGAAGTTGATCGGGCCGTTTCTTCTCCGGCTTGAGCGGCACCTTGCCCGACATGCGCAGTCTGATCAGCTGCAGCTTGTCCGGTACGGCTGGTCTGCTCGGCAGCCCGCTCGCCGGCACGGCGAGCTGCATCATCTGTCCCTGGTGTAGACTTGTCGTCCTGGCGTAAGTTTGCCATGCTTGTTCTCCATTTTCTGCGAGTTCCTGACTTGCGTAGCACCGTCAATTGCACTTTTCAGGTCCTTCTGGCCTTATGTTCAGGACAGGTTTCTTCCAAAACGGCTCTACTTACTTAGCTGAGAACTGAGAACAGCGAACCTACTAATTCTAGCACACAGTGATTATGGCTTTGGAAGTGGGCGGATAGACGCGGCCCTGACCCCGGTCGCGGCCACCAGCACGAGATCGTCGCCGGGATGCAACCCGTCGATTTGGACCACCAGAAGGTCGAGCGCGGACAGATCCGCAGCCATGAAGTCCCAGCATCAGTTCATCGCCCAGCGACCGAGCCGTTCCTCATGCGCGGCCGTTTCCCAGCTCGGGATCGTGACCTCGCGGCCCTTCGCCCCTGACCCGCGGGCGCGCGCGCGAGAAGTTGCCGAAGATCGAGGCTCTTTTCGCGGGTGCCGAAAGGGCCGGAGAGCGGGCTCGCGGCGGAAGCGGCGCTGAAACGTGTGAAGGAGCGTTTTGACGCAACTTGGTCGGCAAGATCCCTCAAATTGAGATGCGGTTCTTAATGCCGGATCAATGGTCGCGCCATCTGTTTCTCCTTGTGCCGGCGTTATGGCATGAAGCCCTATCGCTATTATCGACAGCGGCGCAACACGGTCATGGTTCGCGCACGCAACCGGATCCTCGATCAAGTTCTGTGGCCGGAGTTCTCCGAGCTTGACCAGGCCCTGCAGGCCTATCTTCATCAAGTGACGTTGCGCGTGATCCGCGATGAGGTCTTTGCCGACGCGAGTGAGGCGCAGTAGATTCCGGAGGCGCTACCACCGAACTGATGGATGCGGTTAGGGCGGAAGGCTTGCTTTGCTTTTATCCAAGCCCGCGATTCGTCGATCGTCGCCATCAGCCGAGCTGAGGCCGTTCAAGCTTTGAAGTTCCACTGCATGAGCTGGTCGATGACGACATTGCCGATGCAATAGGGTCTCAAGATTAATACTGAATTGTAAGGCACCAAAAGTTAGTTGCGTTTCGATTTTGACTCGCGCGTTCAGCGCATCCTGTCAAGATGTTGGCTGGAGATAGTCCTCGCCGCGAAAGCCGGCCGTACGCCTCACCGATGAGAAGCAGTATTTTGTCTCTGAATCTTCGGTCTATCGGCTGTTGACGGCGAAGCGCGCAGGCACATGCACCATGCTGTCTTGGCCCTCTTTATTCCCAGGATGCTCCCCTTGTTTTGGGGCTTGAGAAGGCCCTCATCAAGGGCGGGGCCGCCGAAGGCACCGCCAAGGACTATGTACGTACTCTTCTCAGCTTTGGCCACTGGCTCTTCGCAAATAACAAAAAGGCCATTTTTGCTCGGCTTGACGACGAAGAGCCACTGACTGAAGATGCGCGCGAGTTCATCGGAAAGGGTAATCCCTGGAAACTTCTTACGGCAATAGTTCATCTCCGAACCTCGCAGTCGACGGGCGGAGTCGTTCCGATCGCAGGCCGCGCTGAGCTAAATCCTCATCCCCAGGACGCGGCACTCATCAAAGAGTACAAAAACGAAGTAGCGGCAGATACCGGCACGAGGGATGCAACTGCTCTTCGCAGTTTCAGTGACTACCTGCATGAAAACAACAAGAAGGGCATTGCTGGTCGGCTTTCAGGCAAGGCGTTGGATGGAGAGGTCAAGAGCTATAAGAAGGACGCCGGTGGTAACCGGGGGATCGGTGCCGCACTGGCTCATCTCCGGAAATCGTCGGCCGGCGCTAAGGCGATGGAACTCGAGCGCCATATTGATCCCGAAGACGCGGCCCTGAAGGAGTCGAGGCAGGTCGGCGACGCCGCTGCGCAGCACAGTGCGACCCAGAAAGCTGGCAGTTGGCCAGAGGAGTTGCTTCCAGCGGAAGGCCATGATCAGGATTTGCTTTTGGGGCTGATGGACGAACCCGGCCGTCGTCCTCGGCGCCGCAACCGGCTCAGTCAACTGGGATTGCGATACGGCACGACAAGCGGCGTCTTCATTCCGAGGATGCTCCCATTATTTTGGGGCTTGAGAAGGCCCTCATCAAGGGCGGGTTCACCAAACCCGTCGCCAAGCAGTACGTAAGTTCTCCTCTTAGCTTTAGCCGTTGGCTTTTCGCAAAAGAAAAACCGAGCATTCTTGCTCGGTTCGACAATAAGTCGCTGGCCGATGGCGGTGAGGTGCTCGAGTTCACCGGACAGGGTAATCCAAAGAGACTCCTTCAGGCAATCGACCATCTCCGGACCTTCCGGTCGACGGGCGGAGTGCCGATCTCACGACGCGCTAAGCTGAATCCTCACCCCCAGAACGTGGCCCCATCAATCCCGAAGACGCGGTACTGATGGATCCGAGGCGCGTCGACGCCGCCGCTGCGCAGCACAGCGCGTCGCAGGAAACTGGCAGTCGGCCAGAGGAGCTTCCCGCGGAAGGCCGCGATCAGGATTTGCTTTTGGGACTGATGGACGAACCCGGCCCGTCGTCATCTCTCGAGCCAGCCGCGCGCCACGACCAGGCACCGGATCCCGGAGAGCCCGACCGCCAGCACTCCTCGGACAAGTTGAGGGGTGCACTTGCGAGGAGCAACTTCCTGCCAAGCGAGGAGGTCCTCATCAACGATGAGCATGACACAGCTGAGTTGAGGCCAGCGAAGAGGCCGAGGACTCTAGACAATCTGCACGGCCTTCCAGCGAGCGGCAGCTGAGCGAGATCGCCAATTCAGGCGGTCGCCTGCTGACGTCGGTGGCCCCCACCCATCAACAGGGTGCATCGCCATGGCAGGCGCAGCCGATGATGCAGGCGAGCGGCTACGAAGATGCCACGGCGCCGCATGCGGTCGCGACGTACGCCGAGGACGCCGCTGCGCAGCACAGCGCGCCGCAGGGAGCTGTCAGTCGGCCATTGGTCCTCCCGGAAGGTTACGATCACGATCTGCGTTTGATGGTGGGAGATGTCCCACCGTGGCCCGGGGTTCCTCCTGAGCAGGCGCAGGACATAGTCCAAGCTGGACGGCAGCAACCTGCGTGGTCCGCCTCGACCTGGTCGCTGCAGATGCCGCTCGACTTTGATTTGAGTATGTGGCCGACCTTGGAAGCATCGCCAACGCACTCTGCCAGGGCTCGCTCAGACGCTTACGGCGGTCTTGAGGTGTCGTTTATTGCTCTTCCGCGAAGCAACAACAAGGATGCAGAACATCTCGCAGGTAGGCTGGACTTACCATGTCGAAGGCCGAGCATAACCTTGAACCGGTACCCCACGGGCAATTCGTGAGCGAAACAAACAAACGACCACAGGCGCTAAAGTCGAAAAAATATGCGAGATGATCTGTCGCGCGCTGTCCTTGCTTCCGCTGTAGCGAGGAGCTTGCGCGGCGGCAAATGCAAGAACCGGCTCGGTAGGACTAACTGAAAAGCCTAATTGCGATCGATGATGAGAGGGAGCGAAGCAAGCCAGTGCGATCCATCGCCGCCGGCCGCTGTCCGATGGGATTTGAGCAGAACAGCGGCCAGGCTCTCGCCAAGCTCCGGCCCGAAAGAATCTTGCGCGGCCAAGTAATCGAGCGTCTTAGGTTCGTCGAACCGAACCATTTCGACGGCCCATTCGACAACCGGTCCGGTCCCTCCGATTGCCGGACCATCGCGCCCGCGTATGATTGGCACCATCCCGCGGTAGATGGAGGGGCGTAGAGCTTGTTGATGGCAATCTCATCCTCGCAAGCGCGCCGCCGCTTCTCCAATGTCGAGTAGTCGAGATAGGGAAGCTTGACCGCTCGCTTGACCTTCAAGACGCGCGAAGGTTCGAGAAAGACGATCGAACAATGGGTGTCGATCCGTTGCACTGGCACGTTCGGCGGGCCAGAGCCGGCCAGGAACGACAATGCGGCGGCCTGGCCTGCCTCGTCCGCGTCGGTCGATGATGCCGGCGTCATCACGGTTTCAGAACGGCTGCGCCGACGAGCTTGCCGTCGCGCAGGTGGGCTAGAGCGTCATTCGCCTGATCCAACGGGAATACGGCGACGTGTGTCCGGATACCAACTTTCGCCGCAATCGTGAGAAAGTCGGCGCCATCCTGCCGACAGAGACGATCTGCCGTTCACCCCAATCAACGACAAGGCGCTGGCGTTGCCACCGCTCGACATGAACCTGGCGCACGACCTGGTGAGTCGGACACGGGTCTCGCGACCCGATAGGGATGCATGCCGTCCGCCTCGTGGATTGAGACATATTCGCCGATCCGAAAGCGCTCGTTGCCGAAATGATATCCGGCTTCATCGGCGGCTGCGCCGGCGACGTCGTAGTGGAAGCGCGAGCTGTCGCTCGGTCCGCGCACAAGGTGGCCAAGCTGATCGCCTTCGGCGGGTCGTTGTCGAACGACGCGGCAGGCCTCGCGATGCGCTTTCCAGGTCTCGACATCGATTCGCGATGCTGTGTCTAGCGGGGCGACGATGATATAGCCGATCGCGGAGGCGCCCTCGGGGTAATCATGCTCGCGTGCACGTTCGAGCCGGACCAATGAGTGCGGCAACGCAGTGTTTTGCAGAGGTTTGAAAGCCGCACGATTCATCGAAATCTCCCTGAGCGCGCCCGGTGCTGTCGGCCAAAACGTGCCAAATCGTAAGCCTTCGGCCCGCAAAGCCGTTGATTTGCGTCAAGAACGTCCTCGAGGCCGTTGAAGCCAATTGCGTTGTGTCAAACACCGTTGCCGCCAGCCTCCTATGCCTGATCGGTGAACTCGGAGTTGGTCCCTTGCTTGACGTACCGGCATTGACAGTGAACGCAGACGATCCGCACGTGCTCACCGCATGCGGGGCCTGGAACGTTGCCAATGTCGAGCAGTTGGAACAGCTGTGCGAGCGTGCCGCGCGCACCGACATCGGGTCGATTGATCTGCGTCGTGTCACCGCGCTCGACACGGTCGGGGCTTGGCTGCTTGAAAGGTTGGCCCGCGGTGGCGCAACCAGAGCAGCCCTCACCGGTGCCGACGGTCCGTACGGCGACCTGCTGGAAGAGGTGCGCGAACTGAACCGTTCCGTGCCTGCCGAACGCGGATCCGTTAATCCTCTGCTGGCGAAGCTCGACCAACTCGGTCGCGGCAGCAGACGGCTGGCGACCGATTCCACGGCCTTGCTGCATATGCTCGGCGCAATCAGCATGGCGCTGCTCGGCGTTCTCAGGCATCCGCGGTCATTTCGGCTGACTTCGACCGTCTATCAGCTCGGCAGGGTGGGATGGCATGCGGTGCCGATCATGGCGCTGATCACGCTCCTGATCGCGGCCATCATCGCTCAGCAAGGGATTGTCCATTTCAGTCGTTTCGGCGCGGAGTCCTGTGTCGTTGACATGGTCGGCATCCTCGTGCTGCGCGAGATCGGGGTGCTGATCGTCGCTATCATGGTGGCCGGTGATCGGGCAGCGCCTATACGGCTGAGATCGGCGCGATGAAGATGCGTGAGGAGATTGATGCCCTCAGCACCATGGCGCTCGATCCGGTTGCGGTCCTGATCCTGCCGCGGATCCTGGCGCTCGTGGTGGCGCTGCCGATCCTTGCCTTTCTCGGATCGCTCGCGGCGCTGTATGGTGGCGGTCTCATCGCTTGGCTCTATGGCGGGATGAGTCCCGCGATTTTCATTGCGCGCCTCCACGAGGCGGTTTCCGTCACGCATTTCGAGGTCGGCATCATCAAGGCGCCGTTCATGGCGCTCGTGATCGGCGCGGCTGTGGAGGGGCTGAGCGTCAAGGGCAGCGCGGAGTCGCTGGGACAGCAGACGACGGCGTCGGTCGTGAAATCGATCTTTCTTGTAATCGTGCTCGACGGGCTGTTCGCGGTCTTTTTTGCTTCGATCGGGATGTAGTCATGGCTGGCTCCACGGCGATCCATATCCGAAATCTGGTGGTTGGCTTCGGCAACAAAACGATCCTCAACCATCTCAATCTTGACGTGAAGGACGGGGAGATACTTGGCCTTGTTGGCGCATCGGGAGGCGGCAAATCGGTGCTGATGCGGGCCTTGTCGGCCTGTTGCCGAAACGCGGCGGGCAGATCGACTTTGAGCGAGAAAAGTGAGCGCCGCTGGGGTATCCTGTTTCAACAGGAAGCCCTCTTCTTGGCCTTGACGGCGCGACAGAATGTCCAGTTTCCGCTACGCGAAAATGCACACCTGTCGCCACGGCTCCTTGATGAGATCGCGGATGCCAAGCTCGAGATGGTGGGCCTCACACGGGCGGACGGAGACTTTTCCTTCCGAACTTTCGGGTGGAATGACGAAGCGGGTGGCTCTCGCACGGGCGCTTGCGTTGGATCCCGCTCTCTTGTTTCTGGACGAGCCAACCTCCGGCCTCGATCCAATAGCAGCGGGCGAATTCGACGCCTTGATTCGGACGCTACACCGGACGCTTCGCTTCACCGTGTTCATGGTGACGCACGACTTGAACAGCTTGCAAGCGATCTGCGACCGGGTTGCCGCGCTCGCTGACGGGCGGATTGTAACTGTCGGCCCGCTGTCTTCCGTGCTCGGATCCGACCATCCTTGGGTCAAGGCTTACTTTCACGGAGCTCGAGCGCAGACGGTCGGCTTCGGCTCCTAGGCAGTAGAGATAGATATGGAAATTCGCGCGCCCTACATCGTTATCGGTGCATTCGTATTGTCGGCAATCGTCGCCGTATTCGGCTTCGTCTACTGGCTGAACAACGTTGGCGGCATTGGCAAGCGGGAGTCCTATCAGCTCGTCTTTACGGATCCGGTGCCCGGGCCCTGGTTGGCGCAGGCGTTCTCTTCAACGGTATCCGCGTTGGCGAGGTCACAGACCTTGAGCTGGTTCCAGAACGCCCGCGCGAGGTTCCCGCCAAGATCGCGGTCGCCGAGCGCACGCCGGTGCATAGCGACACGCGTGTCGGTCTTGATTTCCAGGGAATAACCGGCGTTCCGGTGATCGCGCTGGAAGGTGGTGATGATCCCGAGGCGCCGCCGGCGCGCGAACCACTGGTGGCCGAAAAGGGCGCGGGGCGGAGCATGACGCAGGCTGCCCGCGATGCGCTACGCCGGGTGGATACCGTTCTGTCCGAGAATGCCGTACCGCTGCACAGCACCATCGACAATCTCAGCACATTCGCCGAAGGACTAGCGCGCAACACGCCGAAACTCGACAGTATCGTGGCGGGACTTTGAGCGGATGACCGGCGGAGCGCCTGCGCCGCGCAAAGTGGTGTACGACCTTCGCGCGGCGGACAGCTTTGGAGCGCAACGCCATACGAACCTGCCCGTACCGCTGATCGTAGCGGAGCCGACCGCGATCACCCGACTGCAAACTCAGCGCTTTCTGTTCACGCCGGATGAGGAAACTCAAGGGTTCGAGGGGGCGCAGTGGAGCGATAGTCTGCCGGCGTTGGTGCAGGCGCGGGTGCTGCAGAGCTTCGAGAACTATGACATCGCACATGCGCCCCTGCGCGCCGACACTGCTGTAGCTGTAGAGGGGGCATCGCGCCTTCTGATCGACTTGCGTCGCTTCGAGATCGCGCTTGGGCCTCAGCCGAAGGCGATTATCGTACTATCAGCCAAGATCGTGGATCCGGACGGTCACCTCAAGGCGGCGCAACTCTTCGAGGAAGCCCGAACGATCGACACCCTTGCGCCCGCTAACGCCGCCGCGGCCTTCGACACGGCCTTTGGCGCGCTGGCGCGCAAGCTCGTGACGTGGGCATCGGCATCGACATGAGTGAGCGAGAAGGCATTTGTTTTGCAAAGCAGTCGATGGCTGGAGATCGCGACGCCAGCCGGATGGTCGGTCCGGATAAGTATCAGCAAGGTTCCGAACCTGGCCCCTTCCTCGGCCAGCGAAGAAGCGCAATCGGACGGCCAGCGCACCTCTCGGGTACTTGATCCGGATCGGTTTTGGCGCCGCGCCGCGATTGACATGTGTCAGGCGCGAACAGACGGCCGGTGCAAAGCTACGAGCGTAACCACCAAGCCCAACGGAGGCTAGCCATGTTTGCGATGGACGTAATGCGCACCTCGTTCGCGACGATTAAGCCAGAAGCACACTTGCTTGATGCCGCGCGGCTGTTGCTAGAGACCGGTCAGCGAGGTTTACCGGTGCTCGACGGGACCGGATCTTTGGCCGGCGTAATCTCGGAAGGCGACTTCCTTCATCGGCGATAACTCGGTGTGCACTGCCCCGAAGGGTTTTGGCTCGAATGGCTGCTCAGCAGAGAGGAAGGAAAGCTCGTTCGCGAGCGGACACGAGCCCTCCGCGTTGATGCCGTTATGAGCCGTAAACCCGTCTGGGTGGAGGAGTGTGCAACGGTTGATGAGATTGTTGCTGAAATGGACAGTCGTCAGATTTCGCAGGTGCTGGTGCTTCGTGACGCGCGGGTTGTCGGTATCGTGGGCCGCTTGCAGCTACTTGTGGCGCTCGAGCGAAGCCTGGCCGGAGTTCCGGCCGAATAAGCCTTGTTGGCCCAGGCGAGCTGCAATCGGATCATCGTGTTGGGAAAAAGAAGCCCGGCGGATCGGGCGGGCTGTATCGAGACAACCGCAAGGAGGATGGGGCGCTCGCCTTAGTGACAGGTATTCAGCCCGACCCGGTCCGTCGAAGTTTGAGCTAGCGCAAAAGGATTCAACAAAAGTCGGGGCGGTGGTTGGACAGGATTCCGAATGTGCTCGATGCATGGGCCGCACAACGGCTGGACGAACGCGATCGCGATCAGCAGATCCCCGGCTGTCGAGTGTCGGCTTCGGCGGGCCGGCACGTCGCGGATCGAAGCGGTAAGAACACTCCGTCGAAGGGACGCTCTGAGGTCATAATCAGCCTGGACGTTAGGCAGCGCGCCTATGGGTCGCGCTGGATCGAGCCAGATAGGCGTCGAAGGCGGAAGCCAACCTACGGACCAGGAATTCGGCTCCGTCGCTCACGGAGATCCGATCGTCCTTCATGGTCACGGCACCATCCGCGATGAGACTGAGAAAGCGCGCCCGGTCGACGACGGCAGTCCCCGGGTCCCGATTATGCGACCTAGCGATTCTGGACAAGTCCACGGTCATGTCGCACATGAGCCGCTCGATGATGTCGGCGCGGAAGCGGTCGTCTTCCGTGAAGGCGTAGCCCTTGATGGTTGCAAGCCGATCGTCGGCGACGCGTTCGAGATAGTCGCGGGTCGCGACCGCGTTTTGCACGAACCCTTTGCGGCATGATGGAGCTTGCTCCGATTCCGATCAGCGTGTCCGCAACATCGTCGGTATAGCCCTGGAAGTTTCTTCGTAGCCGCCCCTCCCGTCGTGCGATGGCGAGACTATCGTCGGGGAGGGCGAAGTGATCAAAGCCGATCCGCACGTAGCCGGCATCGACGAGTGCATCCGCGATCGCTTCGGACTGAAGGTGACGCTCGATGCTGTCGGGCAGGGCTTCCTCGCCGATCTTGCGCTGGTGACTTCCTGAACGAGGGAATATGCGCGTAGCCGAACACCGAGAACCGGTCGGGGCTCAGCTCGATGCACTTGGCGACGGTGTCCAGGCACGAGTCCATCGTCTGAAGCGGCCAGCCGTACAGCAAGTCGAAGTTCAGATTCCCGATTCCTGCGCGTCGCAGCAATTCGACGCACCTGGTAGTCTGATCGAAGCTCTGGAGGCGATTGATCGCGCACTGGACCGCCGGATCGAAGCTTTGAACGCCGAGGCTCACGCGGTTGACGCCGCTGAAACCCAGAGCTTCCGACATGGGCTCGGTCAAAGTCCGCGGGGCGATCTCCACGGCGATCTCGGCGTCGGGCAGCACGAAGTAGGAATAGCGCAGCGCGCCGACGAGGTCGGCGAAAGTGTCCGGCGTCATGATCGCCGGTGTGCCGCCACCGAAGTGGATGTGTGAGATCGGTTGCCGATGACCGATGGTATCCGCGACCAGGTGCGCTTCGGTACGCAGACCCGACGCGTACACGGCGATAGGATCGTCGCGTTTGCTGATCGAGGTGTGGCAACCACAGTACCAGCACGTGGATCGACAGAATGGCACATGTAGGTAGATCGAGGCGGGTCGCCGGGGCGTTATCGACTTCAACCATCGACGGTAGTCAACCTCGCGGATCGTCGGATTGAAGTGCGGAGCCGTGGGATAGCTGGTGTCAGCGGGGGAGCCGGTCCGGTCCGTATCGTCTTGCGAGATCTGAGTGCATTGTCTGCCTTTCCTCTGGGCGGACATTGCAGGAAGTCGCGTTCGCAAACATTGCGTCAGGTCAACTTCGAGCAAGCTAGAAACGTTTGAAGACGACAAGGATCGTGTCCACGCTTGCGTCCTCCCCGCGGTTTCACCGGTTATCGGCTTTCCAATGGCCCTGCTTCTTCAAGACATTAGCGACCTCCCTGGGCATGTAGGTTTCGTCGTGCTTCGCCAGAACTGGGTCGGCGCGGAACATGCTCGATGCGTCGAGCGCGCCCTCCGCGACAACGCCCTGTCCCTCCCTGAACAGGTCCGGCAAGATGCCTCTGTAGCTGACCGGGACGCTGGCTCCTCCGTCGGCGATGCTGATCGTGGCCGTCAGACCGCCCTGCGCGCCAGCGAGCCCGGCTGGACCACATCCGCCGAGCCGGAAGCGCTTGCCCGCTCCGATGTGGCGCTCGGCTGCCATCGTGGGTGTAGTGAAGAACACGATGGAATCACGGAGCCCGCTGAGAACCAGTCCCGCCGCGAAGCCGAGGACTGCGAGGGAACTACCGATCATCACAGGCGCCGTTGTTTACGTGTCATGTCTTTCCGCGCTCGTGGTTACGCTGTGCGCTCGTTGGTTACGCCAACACCTATTTCGATGGCCTGGATCACGCCGACACTTTGCGCCAGCTCAAACCGAAGACGCGCCGTCCGGATCGTCTACGTCCGACGCACCAGCTTTGCGGCCTTCCGGACTGCGTTGGCCAAGATGGTGCCGGGGCGTTCAACGACCAGCCAGAAGCCCAGATTGGTCGGCGGAACGCCGGCCGCGCAGCCGCCCGACTTCGGATCCCGAATGAAGTCGGTCATGTGGGCGCGATGCGCGCCTTCGAACGACGCGGACGCCGCAATTGGTGTTCGTGAACTGCTCGCGGCCCCCATTTTGGTGGGGTGTCGCGCGGCCGGCTTTCGTGGTTGCTTTGGTCGCGATGGCCGCTCGCGCTCCTACGCCGTAGCCAGACGATTCAGCGTCGCATGATTGTGCAGCTCGACACGACGCGAGGTCGGCAGCGAAATCGCGCCGCTCTGCTCGAGTTGGGTGAAGGTCCGCGACACGGTCTCGATCGTCAGACCAAGGTAGTCGGCGATGTCTTGCCGTGACATCGACAGTTCGACGACGTTATTCTTCGCGACGCGGCGTTGCATGTCGAGCAGGAAGCCGACGACCCGCTCTTGAGTAGTGCTGATCAGGAGACCCAGATGCTCCTGGAAACGGCGCAACTCGCGCGCGGTTGCATTCCAGAGCTGGCGCGCTAGCTCCTTTTCTTGGGTGGCACGGGCCATCAGCGCGCTGCGCTTCACTGCCACGAGGCGGGTCTCACAGACCGCCTCGGCGGAAGATATGTGGGTTTCATCGGCCTCGAGACCAAAAATGTCTCCGGACAGGTAGAAGGCGCCGATCTGGCGGCGTCCGTCTTCCAGGATCCTGTAGGTCCGCACCGCGCCGGAGATCACCTGATAGAGATACTCCGCGTCCTCGTCCTCGCCGTAGATCTCGGTGCTGCGGGCAAACCGCATCGAGGTACCCAGCGCGCTGAACGGGCCGGTCGCGGGAGCTGCTGCTGAAATGGCTCTGACCGGATGTGTCAATCGGCCTCCAAATTTGACCCCTCGTATTGCCTCAGGAAGTAATGTTACCCGGGATGAAGGTCTACGAACTGCCCCAGACCGGTCTCGAGCCGCGGCCAGCTCGGTGGAGAGGCTGTGGGCGGGGCGGAGTGCTCATCACACGCAGCGCCGTCCACAGCCTCGGGCCGTATTTCATCCACGGGCATGGATACGATGGCTGTCTCCGCCACCTTCCGCCGGAGGGACCGAAGCAGGCGCTGAACGATCGAATGCTGCTTGTCGCTGAACATCGAGGGATCGATCGTGGCGAGCCTGCCCACGATGGCCAGTGCAGTGAGCTGTGGCTCGACGGCGAGCCAGTTCTCGATGATCGCGAGATGGGGATCGAGCTTCGAGGGCATGCGAATACGCGTTTTGTATCGCTGTTTCGGCCGGCGGTGCGTGGCCCGCACTTCGGCGGTTTTTGCCGCCGTGCCGAGCGATCGGGCAAACGAGAGCGGATCAGCCGGCGATACGGTGGGAACCTTCGCAAGACCGCGCTTGCCGATCCGTTCGCCGAGCTCTTCCTGCGCCGTGCGGATCGTGGCAAGCAATTGTATGGGATCGAGAGTCCGATACGTGTGGCGCAGACGGCGCTTGACCGCTGATGGGAGTTTCGGGTGCCCCAGTGCACGTTCGTATGGTGTGGCAGGCGGATGATAGCGTTTGATGATCTTGGCACCCTCGCGGCGCTTCTCTTTGAGCTTGAATGACGGCTGGAAGAAGTTCACCAGCAGGCGCGCCGCCGCGTAGAGACGTGCCATCACGCGGGCCGTCTCGACCCCGTCGAAGCGCCCGTATCCGACGAGCCGCCGGACCACCGCACCGTTCTTCTGCTCCACGAAAGCCTGATCGTTCTTTTTGTAGGCACGTGACCGCGTTACCTCGATCTTCTGTGCTCGGCACCATGGAACGACGACGTCGTTCATGAACGCGCTGTCGTTATCGAAGTCGGCGCCACAGATCACCCACGGGAACAGGCCCTGCGCTCGCTTCATCGCTTCCACGACGAGGCTGCCATCGCGTGTCACCAGGGGCAGGCATTCCGTCCATCCTGTTGCGATGTCCACCATGGTCAAAGTCTGGATAAACGAGCCGGCGACGCTGGTCCCACCGTGCGCGACCATGTCGATCTCGCAAAAGCCTGGCGGCGGGTTTGCCCAGTCATTGAAAGTGCGGATCGGCACCTCGCGTCGAATCGCCGAGTAGAATCCGACTCGCCGCCGGCGCCCCCCAGCAGCCGCAATTTTAACGTCGATCAACATCCGATCGATCGTCGCCGCGCTCAGAGTTGTCAGCAGCGCACGCTCTGCGCTCGTTGGCTTCAGCCGGCCATGCCGCTCGAGTGCGGGCAACAGCACTGGGATCATCGATACGAGGCGCTTACCGCAGACGCGATCGGAGGCTTCCCACAGCGCGATCAGCGCGTCGCGCACGCTGGCGTATTTGCGTCGCCGACTTGTCGCTGGTTCGGTTGGGCTCGTTGCCCCTTCGTCCAGTGGTGGCCTGGGCCTGTCCCTTCCGGCAACCGACAGTGCTCGCACCGCGTGCTTGCGGTGCCAACCCGTCGTCGCTGTCAACTCGTCAAGGATCCGTCCCTTCTCAACTCGTCCAGCCGCACGGTAGCGCCTCGCCACCACGGCCAACACCTCGCGCCTTGCGCCCATGCTGATCCCGCTCGCCATTGGCGCCACCGACCTGATTCGGTAACGCCGCCCCAGTCATCAGCGGAATTGTTCGGTAACATTTTCGATGAGGCAATGCGCCCCTCATCGGCTTCCAATTTTGGCTCTGTCGCAGTTTTGGTGCAGCTGCGTTTATTCTGCGCCGATTAGTCTGGCTTGAAGCAGATCGATTTTGCCACGGCCGTACATTTGGCGTCTGACGAGCTTGAGGCGCGTAATCTGACCCTCAGTCTGTCCGTTCGACCAAGGCGAGGTGATCGCCGCCCGAACCGCCGCTTCATCGTTCGTTACGCCGCGGGCGAACGATGCGACAAGACTGGCGCGAGCGCGCTCGATCCATTGTGACAACTCGCCGGCGGCTCGGCGCCGAATCATCAAGTGGAATTCGGCGATGATTTCGCGTGCCTCGACCAGGGGTGGCACGCCAGCTTCTACCGCCGCGACCGTCACCGTCTCTGCCTTCGATAGCGTATCCCGTCCGACGGTCATGAGGCGAGCGATCGTTCTGGCCGATGGAATCCGATGAAGAGTTTCGACATCAGTCTTTTCGGCCCGCCGTCTACGAGTCGTCCATTCGCCGACAACACGAAGGGAGCCTCGGAAACCGCGCGCCCGTAAGCGGCGCCAAAGTTCAGCGCCGTTTCGGCAACCGGCTGCCCATTGATCGTCGAGCCATGGCAGGTGCTGATCGAGAGAACTCTCCCGGGTCCGGAAGACATCATGGCGTTCGCCGCGGATAACCTGTCGCACCAGCCCCCTGCGTGGCCCGTCTGGCGCACGATCTGCTTGATCGACATCCCACCTTTCGACAGGCTCAAGATGGTCGCGTTGGCCTCCTCGCGCCGGAGATAGCCCTCATATTGGAGACGCTCCGCAGCTGTTAGCAGCTCGGGATCGATCGTCGTTGCTCCGATTGCGCTGCGGATCTGGCGCATCGATTTTCGGACGGCATCGAGGAAGGCCCGACTGGCGTTCTCCATCAGATGCCAACGATCTGCGACCTGTACCGCGTGCGGCAGGGCTTTTGCCGCGGCTTCGCCATATGCTCCACCGCGGTCACGGGCGACGATCGCGATCGTGGGATGAGCAGCGAGCCAGGCCTGGGCGGTCGCGGGCTCACGGTCCGGCAGCAGGGTGACCACCCGGCGCCTTTCCAGGTTGCAGATGATGCTGGCGTATCGGTGATTGCGCCGCCATGCCCAATCATCAATGCCGATAACCCTGAGCGGGTCAGCTGGTGGACGGCTACGGCGTCGAACCACGCGAAGGAGCGTATCCTTGCTCACCGGCAGCATCAGCCGTTTTGCGAAGCCTGCCGCCGGTCGTCCGCCAGCGCCAGACCGAGGTGATGGACTATGGAGTCCAGCCTCGCTGTGCGCCGGGCTGATGGAGCCAGCACCCCTTCGGCGAAGCGCTCAGTAAAGATTTGGCGCCCGCACAGAACGGCGTCGCAGCGGAAGCGGCGGGCGACCACCAGGAGCTGTACGATCCGCCCCGAAAGCGGGAGGTCAGTTACGCGTCGCCGATACCGGCTATGGACACGTCGGGAAACTGTTCCGCACAAGGGACACAGACCGACGCTTCCGGACGCCCGGATCTCAATAATGGCCTTATCACCTTCGTAGTACGCACTCTCTACAACAAACCCACGCGGCACCAGACTGGAGCGGTGGAGTGCTTGCTGCATGGCGTTGAGCGAGCTATCGCCAAATTTTGGTGACGGCGCGGCCGGTCAGGCGGCGGCGGTTATGGGCTGACGGTCAGTCGGTTTGGCGATGACCTCGATCCCATCGTTGAATGTCACACCGAGAACGAGTTTTGGCAACTGGTTGTGGCCATCGAGACGACGCCAGCTTTTCTGCGCGGCCTCAAGCAGTTTGAAGACCATCGCGAGCGCCGTTCTGTTGGACAGGCAGCCCTTCGATCGGATCGTGCGGTGGCGCACGGTAGCGAAGGTGCTTTCAATGGGATTGGTAACCGGTATGAGATTTCTCGGTGCCGATGTTCCGCTGCGATATTCAAGATCGTAGCGTATGGTGCGACCATCGGGACAGAGGCACCGGGAGCACGAAGGTGCGGGCAGGCCGATGCATACGATGAGCCGCGAGCTCGAGTTAGTAGCTGGCCGCCTCTGCGACTCGCCCGGTTGCGCTGAGAGCGCGAATCCGTAGTTGTCGTGTCGCCCGTAGCTCCCGTCATGTATTCTGATTGGCAGGAGGTGCGAATGCGACGGGTGATTGGCATCGACGTCCACCGAACTTTCGGGGAGGTGGTGGTTTGGGAGGACGGCAGGCTCAGACATGCGGGCCGCATTGATATGACGCGGACTGCGTTGGAGGGATTTGGCAAGACCCTGCTGGCCAGTGATGAGGTGGTGGTCGAAGCGACCGCCAACAGCATGGCGGTGTCGCGGGTTCTGGCGCCGTTCGTGGCACGGGTGATTATCGCCAATCCGCTGCAGGTGAAGGCGATCGCCCAGGCTCACGTCAAGACCGACAAGATCGATGCCGGCACGCTCGCCAGTCTGCAGGCGGCCGGGTACCTGCCGCAGATCTGGACGCCTGACGCGGAGACCGAACGCAAGCGTCGGCTGGTGGCGCGGCGCTACCAGCTCGTGCGGCATCGCACGCGGCTCAAGAACGAGGTGCATTCGATCCTGCACGCGCACCTGATCCCGAAGTGCCCGCATGCCGATCTTTTCAACGGCCGCGGCCGGGCGTGGTTGGCCGCTCAACCGTTGCCAGACGATGAGCGCGCGGCGATCGATCGGCACGTCCGCGAGCTTGACCGGCTGGCGGAAGATCTGGCCCTGCTCGACCGCGAGATCGCGCAGGACGCCATCGACGATTCCGCGGTCAACAGATTGATGACGATCACCGGCGTCAACTTGGCGGTCGCCGCCGGCATCGTGGCGGCGATCGGCGACATCAGCCGGTTCAACAGCCCGCAGAAGCTGGTGAGCTATTTCGGGCTGAACCCGCGGGTGCGGCAGTCCGGACTGGGCGCCGCCCATCACGGCCGCATCAGCAAGATCGGCCGCAGTCACGCGCGCGCCATGCTGGTCGAGGCGGCCTGGGCAGCGGCCAAGGCGCCCGGTCCACTGCATGCGTTTTTCCTGCGCATCCGCGCCCGGCGCGGCCATCAGATCGCCGCGGTGGCCGTGGCCCGGAAGCTCACCGTGCTTTGCTGGCATTTGTTGACGAAGGGCGAGGATTACCTGTGGGCGCGCCCGGCACTGGTCGCCATCAAGACCCGCGCGATGCAGCTTCAAGCCGGACATCCGCAACAGAAAGGCAGCCGGCGTGGGCCAGCGTATGCCTACAACATCAAGGCATTGCGCGACCGCGAGATGTTGATTGCCGCCCAGGCAGAGCAAAGCTACGAGCGCTTGGTGACGCAATGGAAACCACGGCGGCCAAAAACCGGCGCGCGGGCGCCTCAGCTCGGCAGGACAAAATAGGGCAGCCCGGTGACGCTTGCAGCCGATGCGCCACGCTTCGCCACGAGGTCGCCCGCGCCCACCAAGGATAATCCCGCCTGACGGCAAGGGCCAGCCAGGAATGCAGTCCCGTTCCACGCCAGCATGCCGCCGTGCTCGGGCCGGTCAAGGCCAAGCCTTGCGGTGGCCGCAAACGCGGCCAGCCTTGACCGCCCCTGCGCGCGGCGGCTGCGAGATCGGTGGCCGGGACGGAAGAATGGCCCGCGGCGCAGCCGAACAAAAGAATGGACGTACGCGATTTCTGCAATCGTCATCTCGGTCATGAAAAAATCGCTTGTCCATCTCATCCGTGGTCCGCAGGTGTTTCCAGTGTTCGGCCGGGAAGTCGTAGAACGCCAGTAGCGTGTCCCGATCCTTGCTCAGGCAGTCGGCCGCCTTCTCGTATTTGGGCGTGTAGCTCTCGATGAAGGCGTCGAACGCCAGCTCGGCGGCGGCCTTGGTTTCGGCCATCCAGATCTCCTGCAACGCGCGTTTGGCTTTAGGCTGCTGGCTCTTCGGCAACTTGGCGATCACGTTGGCGGTCTTGTGTACCCAGCAGCGCTGCTCGCGCGTTTTCGGCCAGACCTCGCCGGCGGCCTTCCAGAACCCGAGCGCGCCGTCGGCGATGGTGAGCCGCGGTGGCACGCCGAGCCCGCGCCGCTTCAGGTCGAGCAGCAGATCGCGCCAGTCCTGCGCGCTCTCGCGGGCGCCATCGGTGAAGCCGACCAGTTCCTTGCGGCCTTCCGGCGTCGCGCCGATCAGCACCAGGATGCACTGCTTTTCGTCTTCGAGGCGTGCTTGGAGATGGATGCCATCGGCCCAGATGTAGACGTAGCGCTTCGCCGACAGATCGCGCCTCTGCCACGCGGTGTGTTCGTCAAGCCAACCGTCCTTCAGACGGCCGATGGCGGATGCCGACAACCCGGCAGCATCCTTGCCGAGCAGCGCCGCCAGAGCCTCGGAGAAGTCGCCGGTGGAGATACCCTTCAGGTAAAGGATCGGCAGCAGCGTCTCGATCGATTTCGAGCGGCGCATGTAGGGCGGCAGGATCGACGGAGAGAACCGGATGCGGTCGGGATCGGTAGCCTCCGCCTCGCGATCGCGTACACGCGGCTGGCGGACGCCGACCGGACCGATACCGGTCATAACCTCGCGTTCCGGCAGGTGACCGTGGCGCACGACGCGCTGGTGGCCGTCCGCAGTCTTCAAATCGGCATGCTTGCCGAGAAAGTCCGCGACCTCGGCCTCGACCGCCTGGGCCAACAGAGCACGCGCCCCATTGCGCAAGATTTCGGTGAGTTGATCGTCGACGTTTCCTGGCTGAATCAACTTGATGATGTTATCTTTGGCCACGGCATATCGCTCCTTCGGTGGAGAAGTGGAGGCGTCAAGCACCCCCACGATATGCCGCCTTCCCGATTCCCGCCGTCACCAACTTTCAGCGATAGCTCGGCGTTGATTCTCCTCCAATCAAAGCGCCACGCATCCCCCAAACTGCATCAAAAGTGATGGTGTGGAACGGCCCTTCGAACCGGCATCAAAAGTGCCTAACGTGGTCGCTTCGAGAGGCGCCACAAGGGAAGGACCGTTCCAATGGAGAAGATTATCACAGTAGGTTTGGATTTGGCTAAGTCGATCTTCCAAGTGCACGGGATCGGCAACGACGGGAGAGTATTGGTTCGCCGCATGTTGCGACGATCGCAGGTGCTGCCATTCTTTCGAGCGCTCTCCTCTTGCCTGGTCGGCATGGAGGCTTGTGCGAGTGCACATCATTGGGCGCGCGAAATCGCGGCCCTGGGGCATTCGGTCCGCATGATGCCACCGGCCTATGTGAAGCCTTATGGTGCGCCCCGACGGCGCGCATTACCAGTGGAGGAAGGATCCACCCAGAGAATTGTCGATTGATCTGGTAGCTGACGAGCGGTTTGGACGAGCAATCGGACGGATCGAAGCCTCGTGACAAAGGTCGCTTTTGGCGGCCGAGCAATCCAGCGGGCCGTAACGTGAGTGAAGCCTGAGCACGCCTCGAAAGTTACGATGTGAATGCCGACCCGATCGTATGGCGGGGAAGGCCGCGCTGACAGGGAAGCAATCGACGCATGCACCTGTCCGGTTCACCGGGGTAATGGGCACGGCACGCCGGAAAGGTAGTGCGGGTAATCGGGGGAGACCCGTCTTGGTCGAAGGTCGCGCCTTCAGCATCGAGTAGTCGATGGACCGGACGGGAGTCGGACAGGGTCGTAGTACTGATGAAACCGGGTAATTCCGGCGGAGGAAAGGACCCTGACTTCAGGTGCGCTTTTGAAGATGGCGAGGGAATGGGTCGATTGGCGATGAGCCTACAAACGCCCGATAAGATCAGGAGCCTTCAGAGAAAGCTTTATTGCAAGGCGAAGGCGGAGCCTGCCTTCCGTTTCTATGTGCTGTACGACAAGATCTGCCGCGAGGACATTCTGAGCCATGCCTACAAGCTGGCCCGCGCCAACGCGGGTGCGCCAGGAGTGGACGGAACAACTTTCGAGCAAATCGACGCGTCGGGACTCGAAGCATGGTTGGCCGGCCTGCGCGATGAACTCGTCACGAAGACTTACCGGCCCGATCCGGTGCGGCGGGTGATGATCCCGAAGCCCGGCGGCGGCGAACGTCCACTCGGTATCCCAACAATCCGGGACCGGGTCGTCCAAGCTGCCGCAAAGATCGTGCTGGAACCGATCTTCGAGGCGGATTTTGAGGACGGTGCTTATGGATATCGCCCGCGTCGTAACGCGGTCGATGCAGTCAAGGAAGTGCACCGGCTTGTGTGCCGGGGCTACACGGACGTTGTTGACGCCGATCTGTCGAAATACTTCGACACGATCCCGCATTCGGACCTCCTCAAATCGGTGGCCCGACGCATCGTTGACCGGAATGTGCTGCGGCTGATTAAGTTATGGCTGCGAGTACCGGTCGAGGAGCGGGATAGCGACGGGAAACGGTGCATGAGCGGCGGTAAGAGCAACAAGCGTGGCACGCCACAGGGCGGTGTCATCAGTCCGCTGCTCTCCGTCATCTACATGAACCGGTTCCTGAAGCATTGGCGTCTCAGCGGTCGGCGTGAAGCATTCCATGCCCAGGTTATCTCCTATGCCGACGACTTCGTCATTCTCAGCCGCGGCCACGCGGAGGAAGCATTGACGTGGACGAAAGCGGTGATGACCAAGCTTGGGTTGACGCTCAACGAGACTAAAACCTCGGTGAAGAATGCCCGATTGGAAAGCTTTGACTTCCTTGGGTACACGCTCGGACCCCGCCGCTTCCGCAATGGGGGACGGTGGTATCTTGGCGCGGCTCCGTCCAAGAAAAGCGTGCTGCGGATCAAGAGGAAGGTCAGCGTACTGCTGACGCCGGGCAACAAGGGCGCTTGGCCCGAAGTACAAGCACGACTGAACCGCCTTCTGCGCGGCTGGTCCGCTTACTTCAGCTATGGCTCTCTTGCTACGGCTCATCAGGCCGTTGATCGACACGTCTTCGACCGCGTGCTCGCCTTTCTGCGCAGACGACATAAGACGCCAGGACGTGGCGTCAGACGGTTCTCTGATCGGATCCATGGGAACCCTGGCGTACTTGTGCTGAACCGCGTGCGCAAAGTGTCGCCGACGTGCGCCTTGTGACAAAACCTGTCGGAAAGCCGGATGCGGGAAAACTGCACGTCCGGTTTGATGAGCGGGGAGAGGAAACGGAACGCGCAACAAGCGCATCACCGCGCCTCTCCTCGACTCTACTCAAACGAAATAAGACCGACATGGCTGATGCAGAAGCCATTTGTGAGGCTGTCACCCGTCCGACGATGCGGTTCGTACCGATGAAGACTGCCGAACAACAAGCCGCCGGTATGATTCTGCGGGCGCGAGAGCTGCTGATCAGACAGCGGAGCCAGACTGCCAATGCTCTGCGCGCTCACATGGCCGAGTTGGGTATTATTGCGGGGACGGGCATGGCAAGCATCGCGAAACTTCTGGGATTGCTCCGGGAGGGGGAAGACGACAGGATCCCCGCCACCGCCCGCTTTGCCCTGATCCATTTCGCTGAACAGATTGAGCTACTTACAAACCGCATAGAGAAGCTCGATAGAGAGATTTTGGTTGCCGTCAGAAAGGATCCCGATGCGAGGCGTCTGATGAGCATTCCCGGTGTTGGTCCTCTCATCGCCGCTACCGTTCGGACATCGGTCTTGGATGCTCGTGGCTTTGCCACTGCACGAGATTTTGCGGCTTGGATGGGTCTGACGCCGAGGGCACAATCGAGCGGTGGGAAAGAAAGGCTCGGCGCGATATCGAAGCGGGGAAATCGGCAACTACGGACGCTCTTAATCGTCGGTGCAACTTCTATCATCAAGCTTGCCAAACGAGGCTTGAAAGTCCCGCTCTGGGTTCGGACCATGCTGCAACGCCGGCCGGTCAAGGTCGTATCAGTGGCGTTAGCCAACAAGATTGCGCGCACCATCTGGGCGTTGCTAGTCAAGGGCGGCATCTATCAGGCACCGGCCGCAATGCTGAAATCTTAATCTTAAGAGCTCATCGGCGGAAAAGGAAAGCCGCCGAGGAGGCAGGGTGCAATCTGGATGAACACTGAATGACGACATTCCCGGTAGCAATCAGACCGCCTGACTCACTGCGCTTCGAGCGCGCAAAATTGATTGGGCGATTGCTTCCGCGGACATCATCGTGGCCAGCGGCCAGGTGCCGCGTTACAGGCCGAACATATGACCGCACCGCCATTCCTTGTTCAATCAGAGAAAGACCTTGCAGCCCGGGCCGTTCCACATATGAGTCAGAGCCAATTTTGGACGCCGATCCCCCGGCTTAGGGGGGCAATATTGCAGACGATGACGTAATTGCGGTCGGCGCCCGCGGCTCAAAAAGGTCCGCTATCTTCAAGCCTTCCCGCAATCTCACGAATCGGAGGGGGCCATGAAGCAATATGTTGGACTGGATGTCTCGCAAAAAGAAACTTCAGTATGTGTGGTCGACGAAGTGGGTCAGATCTTGTTCGAAGGAAAGGCAAAGTCCGACCCAGGGGCACTCGCGGCATTGCTTCGCAAGCGGGCGCCACAAGCGGAGCGCATCGGATTTGAGACTGGGGCGATGGCGAGCTGGCTATGGCACGAACTTCGTAGGATCGATTTCCCGGTGGTTTGCATCGACGCGCGGCATGCCCACGCGGCTTTGTCCGTACGCATGAACAAAAGCGATCAGAATGATGCTCGAGGTCTGGCCGAACTGGTTCGGGTTGGCTGGTATCGAGAAGTCAAAGTCAAGAGCGAGGAAAGTCAGAAGATCCGCGCGATACTCGTCGCGAGATCCCGGCTCGTCGCCATCCGTCGTGATATCGAGAACCAGGTCCGCAGTCTGATCAAAGAATACGGCTTGCTGTTCCCACGCGCGATCGGACTGCAGTTCCGCAATCAGGTCCGTGAGCTATTGCGCGAAGATCATCAGCTCCTCGGTGTGATCGCGCCGCTTCTGTCGATCCATGAGCAGATCTGTAAGCAACAAAGCAAGTTCGACAACGAGGTCCGCGAGTTGGCGAAGTCGGATGAGACGACGCTTCGTCTGATGACGGTTCCTGGTGTCGGCGTGGTGACGGCTTTGACGTTCCGCCATACGATCGATGACCCGTCCCGCTTCCGATCGGCATCGACTGTTGGCGCCTATCTGGGTCTTACACCTCGGCGCAACCAGTCTGGCGAAACGGACATCAATGGCAAGATATCTCGATGGGGCGACCGGCTCCTCCGAACCTACTTGTTCGAGGCCGCTACCGTACTTCTTTATCGGACAAAGAAGTGGTCTTCCCTCAAGGCCTGGGGCATGAAGCTCGCCAAGCGGATCGGCATGAGGAAGGCAAAGGTCGCCATCGCCCGAAAGATCGCAGTCATCCTTCACTGCATCTGGGTCGATGGCACATCCTTCGACTGGGGGCAGCCGCAGCCGGTCTGATATTTGCTCAAAAGTTCCTGGTCCGGTCTGCCGGACTGGCGATGTCCCGCTGGGACGGTGTTGAGGCGACCTCGTTCATTCGGCTGGTGGCGGCTCGATCGTACTCCGCTGCAAACGTTGAGGCGTCCGACCCGGACATCATCATGAGGCGCTACGCGACCTCGGAAAGGACCATGACCCCAGCGAAGACATCAACCAGTCAGGGCGATCCAATGCCTGGCCGGCAAAGTACGTATCAGCCGCGCTCGCGCCGTCTCCGCAACCCTGACCTCCGACGGCGCGAGCACTACCACCGTGCGATGGGCGAATTCAGAAATGTAAAGCTTGACAACAATCCGCAATTAAAGGGCCGAATGACAATCGGGACAGGCGTGACGTGGACGATCTCCAGGCTCAGCTCTGGGAACGAGCACGAAGCATCATCATGGTTGCCGCAGAGATCGTACTGTCTGTTGGGCTGATAACTCTGCTGCTTGCCCGGGCGGCCCATGGCTCGAAGTTGCTTGCCCATCTTCTGCCTCACCGCGTGAGCTTGGCACGTCTTTATCTCCGTGGACAAACAACCTTGAACGATCGCTTTCTTGGGACGTCTAGAGCCCAGCGGCGATCGCTATCCGCATCAGTTCCGACATGCTGCGCACATTGGTCTTGGCCATCAGGTTAGCCCGGTAAACCTCGACTGTTCGCGGGCTGATGCCAAGGTCGTGGGCGATCACCTTGTTGATCTTGCCCGCCACGAGCCCCCGCAGGACGTCGCGCTCGCGCGGCGAGAGGTCCACCAGGCGAGCTTCGGCGTCGCGCTTGACCGTTCCGTCGGCCGGAGCTGCCGACTGTGCTCGCAGGGCTTCGCCGATCGCACGCAACAGAGCTTCGTCCACAAACGGCTTCTCGATGAAGTCAACTGCGCCGGCCTTCATCGCCTCGACGGCGAGTGCGACGTCACCATGGCCGGTCATCAGAATGACGGGGCATGCCGCTGCGTCAGCCTTGAGTTTGCGGACGAGCTCGAGGCCGCTCATGCCGGGCATGCGTATGTCGGATACGATGCAGTCGACCGTGCTATTGGCGAAATGATCGAGAAATTCGGTTGCCGTCTCATAGGTTGTGACGGCAAAGCCGTTGACATCGAGCAGGAAGGCCAGTGAGTCCCGCATCGCCGGATCGTCGTCGATGACAAGAATTGTACGCCGCGTCGTCATGCTTCTTCTCCGTCCTCCGCGAACGGGAGGATGAACTGAAAAACCGTGCCGCCTCCAGAGTTTGGCATCACATCCATGCGCCCACCATGGGATTCGATGATGGTCCGGCAGATCGAGAGGCCGACGCCCATGCCATGCTCCTTTGTCGTGATAAAGGGCTGAAACAGGCGGTCGGCGATGTCAGGGCTGATGCCTGGACCGGTATCGGCGATGGTGAACGTCGCAACACCGTTAGTCTTGGTGACGCCGACGGTCAATTCGCGGCGCTGGCTGGAGGCCATCGCCTCGATCGCATTACGAACCAGGTTGAGCACGACCTGTTGAATCTGGATCTTGTCGACGATGATCGAGGGCATGTCCCGGTCGCTGCGGATCGCCACCCGGACGCCCTGCTCCTTGGCGCCGAGCAGCGCGAGCGCGACGGCCTCTTCGAGCAGGGTGGCGGGGCTCTCCAGGGAGTGTTGCGTTTCGCCCTTGGCAACAAATTCACGCAGGCGCTTGATGATGTCGCCGGCCCGCAACGCTTGTTGCGCGGCCCGCTCGAGTGCGTCGCGAATTCGCGTAGTGTCCGGTGCCTCCGACGCCAGCAGCGCTCTTGCGCCGCGCATGTAGTTTGTGATGGCTGATAGTGGCTGATTGATTTCATGAGCGATCGAGGACGCCATTTCGCCCATTGCGGTCAACCGAGACACGTGTACCAGCTCGGACTGCAGCTCCTGAAGCCGTCGCTCCTGAGCGCGACGCTCGGTGAGATCCCGGATAAAGCCCGTAAAGAAGCGCTCGCCGCGGACCTTGGCCTCGCCGACGGCAAGCTCCATCGGAAAGGTTGAACCGTCACTCCGCTCTCCGACCACGATCCGGCCGATCCCGATGATACGCCGTTCGCCGGTCGTAAGGTAACGGTCGAGGTACCAATCGTGCTCGCCGCGATACGGCTGGGGCATCAGGCTCGAAACGTTCTTTCCGACGACCTCGTCGGTTTTTCGGGCAAACAGGCGCTCGGCGGCCGCGCTGAAGGAGCGAATGATGCCATGATCATCGATCACGATCATGGCGTCAGGGACCGTGTCCAGGATGGATTGCAGATGGGCTTGGCGATTTCGCGCCTGATCGCTTTCCCTAAGTAGCCGGTCGCCCATGAAGCCAAGGATGGGGCCGAGGACCGCAAAACATGCAAGATCGATCAGATTCGCAGGTTCGGTGACCAGACTTTTGCCGAGGAATTTAGCGCTGACGGCGAGGCAGAGTAGGGTAGTGAGAATCGCCGGACCACGGCCGCCGGCGAAGGCGGCGAACAGCACCGCCGGAACGTATATGATCGTGAAGGTCCGGTCTTCGAAATAGTTATCGAGTCCCGCGCGCACCGCGAAAACGAGCGCGGTCGCTGCCGCGGCAGTGCCATAGCGGTACCAGATGCGGTCGGACATATTCCCCCAGGCAATGCCCTCAGACCGTGAGATATTACACCGTTCGGACGCCTGAAGCCACTGGCTGCTCTATCCAGGGCAGGGCTCGCGACCTGGCAGGTTTCTGAGTTGCCTCGTCGGCACCGCCCGTCTGCCGAGCAAATAAGTTCAGCTCGATGGTGCCCAACGAACGCGCGGTCTCGATCGCGTACGTCGCGTCTTCTGCGCTTCGCGCAGCTCTGGATGGCGTCGGCAATGGAACGGGAATCGCTAAGATCTGTCATGTTCAACATCCTTCGTTGAGGGAAGTTGCTATTTCCCCATGTCGGCGCGGGCGTGTTGATATGTGTCGACCGGACCGCTACTGGCCTCCTCCGGAGCACGATCTGCTCAAGCCGGCCTGGGACCGATGACTTTCCCTGTCCTCAGGTTGAAGAAATGGATGCCGTCGCACGCGGCGCAGGAGATTGAGTGCAGATCGTCAGCCGCTGGCTCGGACGTGTCGTCGGGAAGCAGGCCTTGAACCCGATCGCCGGTAGTTGGACACGAAAAGATAATGGGGCGCCAAGCCCTTCTGTCTGCCATTTGCACGATCCTGACGGACGGACAATCTGAAGCGGCGGCACTCGCTCCGCATTGATGAAGGTCAAATTTCGGACAGGCGGGTTAGGACAGGTGAGAGCGCTCTAGAACGGCCGCCGGGACGAAGCGTTTGGAGCGTCTTTGACCTGGCCAGCTGCTCTTGCGGGGGGGGGGCGCCTTGCCTGGAAGGTCATCCGGGCAAAAGTCACGATAATGATCGCGAGTACTCCGATTGAAGCAAGCAGGTTCTGCAGCATGATCTTCTTCTCCTGACAACGTGACATGTATGTCCGATCAAGTCGCTACGCCTTGATCCCCGTCAAACGAGGCCGTTGAGGGAGATCAACACAGACAAGCCGATTTGATGCGAACGTGTCTGGCGAGAAAGGGAAACTGGCAATGCGCGCACATCAGATCATGGCAAGACATGTCATCACCGTCGGAACCGAGACGTCCATTATGGACGCCGCCAAACTGATGATGGATCACCATGTCAGCGGCCTCCCGGTGGTCGATGCGGCCGGACGATTGGTTGGCATCCTGTCGGAAGGTGACTTTCTGCGGCGGAGCGAGATCGGGACGCAACGCCGGCGCGCCCGCTGGCTTCAGTTCCTTCTCGGCTCCGGCCATGCGGCCACGGACTTTGCCCATGAACGCGGGCGTAAGGTCGGAGAGATCATGTCCTATGATCCGGTCACCGTCACGGAAGAAACGCCTCTGCCGGATTTAGTCGAGCTCATGGAGAAGAAGGGAGTCAAGCGGCTGCCGGTGATGCGCGACGGGCGTCTCGTCGGTATCGTCACACGCGCCGATCTGCTACGGGCAGTTGCGTCTATCGCTCACCAGATTCCGGACCCCACGGCGGATGACAAGCATATCCACGACCGCATCGTGCGGGCGCTCGTCGCCGCAAACTGGTGTCCGCTTGGTCTGCAGGTTTCGGTGCGCAATGGCGTGGTGCACCTCCGAGGGATCATCATGGACGAGCAGGCGAGGCAAGCGGCTATCGTTGCCGTGGAAAATACCTCCGGCGTCAGGGAATTGCACGATCATCTGTGCTATGTCGACACCTATTCCGGCTTCTACATCCAATCCGCGGAAGACGAACGAGCGGCTGCCGCCAAAATTGCGCAGGAGACGGCAGGGTGATCGCTCGCCTCGCAATCCTGCTGATCCCGTTGATCGTGACCGCTGTGGTCAGCGCAGATGTCCTGGGATTCGCGGCAACGCTGCTTACGATCTGCGCGATCGTTGGCTTCGCGATCGCCGCCTCCGGATGGACCGTCAGCAGCAAGACGACGTCAATACCGGCAGTCCGGCCGTCATCCTCAGACTGGAAATCTCACCACGAATAGTACCTCGTCCGATCGCAGTTGCGGATCATGCGAGCCGCACGTCGCGAAAAGCGTGCCGCTCGTGGTCCTCGTGGTCGCTCAAAGCTCTGCTCGGTTTCTATATCCTCCGCAATACGACGGCTGCACCTCAGAGCATTCAATTGCGACAGATCAATACGGGCCTCTTGCATCAATGGCAACGTGGACATCAAGGAATCAACCCACGTGAGGGTGCTGTGCCATCATTTGACGTTCGTTTCATCAAGACCGTTTGCGACGACACCGGCCATGAACATCGCGCCTGTCAGGCCGCATTCAAGGTCGATGCCGCTTCGCTGTCCGTGGCCGCACAGCTCGCGGAAGCCGACTTCTGCAGACAGAAGGGCATTCGCGATTGGACGATCTTTGCCGATTCGATGGAGCTTCGAATGCCGTCGTCTTTGCCGTCCGCATGGGGTAGCTAGTGGCCTTGAGTGGCGATCACATTTGATCGCCGCGACATTGCGCATTTGACGAAGATCAAATCGGCAATCGCGACCGTCCGCTAGAGGTTACGGAAAGCAAAAGGGGTGTGGGCGATGACCGATCGATCAGCTGGCAATAACTCGCCGCAATTCGAGAACCTTCTCGCCCGCCTCCGAGCATTTCTTGCTCGCCGGCACGAATTCGATCTGATGACTCCTCGGGAGGTCGATGAGATCGCCCACGAGCTCAATCTTTCCACATCGGACCTTCGAACGCTGGCTCGCGGCCGGGGTTCGCCTGAATTGCTGAGTAAGCGTCTCAAACATGCAGGTTTGTCGGCAGAGGCGCTCGCTACGTCTCACAGTGATGTGCTGCGTGATCTGCGGCGGGTGTGTGGCCTGTGCCAAGAGAAGAAGCGCTGCACTACCGACCTCGCGCGGGATAAGCGAGCCAGTCCGGCCAGGTACTGTCCGAACGAATTGACACTCACCGCGCTGAGCCGCGGTGCCAGGGGCGCGCGACCTGGCGCAGGAATTGATGCCGATCAAGCGGCTGTCAGCGAGATCGTGGTTTCCATGACGTCATCGCATCCAGGGAAAGCTTCCACATGACAAGTCCATCCTCCGTTTCAAAGTCGATGACGATGGGCGAAGCCGGCCTGGCGTCCGCGCTCGCGGTATTTGCCTTCGTTTGCTTTCTCGGCGCAGCGATGGGGCACGATCCGGCATTCAGTTTTCACGCGGCGCTTGCTTGCGCGGCCAGCCTGATCTCCGTGGTCGTGATCGGCAATCGCTATCTGGACCGCCCGGCTGCATTGCCTCCGGCGGAGATCGGTGGGCGCCCCAATTACAATCTCGGCCCGATCAAGTTCGCTTCGGCGATGGCAATGTTCTGGGGTATTGCGGGCTTCACCGTGGGTCTGATCATCGCCATGCAGCTGGCCTGGCCCGCGCTCAACTTCGATCTGCCCTGGACGACATTCGGCCGTCTGCGGCCGCTGCATACGTCTGCGGTAATTTTTGCATTCGGCGGCAATGTCCTGATCGCGACCTCGTTCTATGTCGTGCAGAAGACCTGCCGCACGCGCCTTGCGGGCGACCTCGCGCCCTGGTTCGTCGTGGTCGGCTACAACTTCTTCATTCTGATCGCCGGCACCGGCTATCTGTTGGGCGTCACCCAGTCGAAGGAATACGCCGAACCGGAGTGGTATGCCGACTTCTGGCTGACGATTGTCTGGGGGACGTATCTGCTCGTGTTCCTGATGACGCTGGTGAAGCGCAAGGAGCCGCACATCTTCGTCGCCAACTGGTTCTATCTGGCGTTCATCGTCACGATCGCGGTGCTCCATCTCGGCAATAACGCCGCGCTTCCGGTCTCCTTCCTCGGCTCGAAGTCCTACGTTGCCTGGGGCGGTGTGCAGGATGCCATGTTCCAGTGGTGGTATGGCCACAACGCTGTCGGCTTCTTCCTGACTGCCGGCTTCCTAGCGATCATGTACTACTTCATTCCGAAGCGGGCGGAGCGTCCGGTCTATTCTTACCGGCTTTCGATCATCCATTTCTGGGCGCTGATCTTCCTCTACATCTGGGCTGGCCCGCATCACTTGCACTACACGGCGCTGCCGGACTGGGCGCAAACCCTTGGTATGACATTCTCGATCATGCTCTGGATGCCTTCCTGGGGAGGCATGATCAACGGCCTGATGACGCTGTCGGGAGCCTGGGACAAGCTGCGCACCGATCCCGTGCTGCGCATGATGGTGGTGTCGGTCGCCTTCTACGGCATGTCGACCTTCGAAGGCCCGATGATGTCGATCAAGGTGGTCAATTCGCTGAGCCACTACACTGACTGGACCATCGGTCACGTGCATTCCGGAGCGCTGGGATGGGTCGGCTTCGTCTCCTTCGGCGCGCTTTACTGCCTCGTCCCGTGGCTCTGGAATCGCCAGCTCTATAGCCTGAAGCTCGTCAACTGGCACTTCTGGATATCGACTATCGGCATTGTGCTCTACATTTCCGCAATGTGGGTGTCGGGGATCCTGCAAGGCTTGATGTGGCGTGCCTACACTTCGCTCGGCTTCTTCGAATACTCCTTCATCGAGTCGGTCGAGGCCATGCATCCCTTCTACATCATCCGCGCGGCTGGCGGCGCGCTGTTTCTGGTCGGCGCCCTGATCATGGCCTTCAATCTCTGGATGACGGTCAATGCTGGCCGAGCCAGCGAAACCGAGGGCGCCGGTGCTCTCCAGCCTGCCGAATAGGTTGAGATATGTCTCTCTGGAATCGACACAAGATCGTTGAGAAGAACTCGATCATCCTGATCGCCGGCATTCTCGTGGTCATTGCCATCGGCGGACTGGTCGAGATCACGCCGCTGTTCTACCTGAAGAGCACGATCGAGGCGGTCGACGGCGTGCGGCCTTATACGCCGCTCGAGCTCGCCGGCCGCAACATCTATGTCCGCGAGGGCTGTTACCTCTGCCACTCGCAGATGATCCGGCCGCTGCGCGACGAGGTTGAGCGCTACGGCCACTATTCGCTGGCCGCCGAGAGCATGTATGACCACCCGTTCCAGTGGGGTTCCAAGCGCACCGGACCGGACCTAGCGCGCGTCGGCGGCAAGTACTCCGACGACTGGCACGTCACGCACCTGATCAATCCACGCTCAATCGTCCCGCAATCGGTGATGCCCGGATACCCGGCGCTCGCCAGGACGGAGCTCGATCCGTCCGACGCCATGGCTCATCTGCGGACCAACCGCGCGGTCGGCGTGCCCTATACCGACGAGCAGATCGCCAACGCGGCCGCCGATCTGAAAGCACAGGTCGACCCCGACAGCCCCGGCTCCGACGCGCTCCAGAAGCGCTATCCGAAGGCGGTGGTCCGTAACTTCGACAGCAAGGCCGGTAATCCGACCGAGCTCGACGCGCTGATCGCCTACCTGCAGATGCTCGGCACGCTCGTCGACTTCAAGCTCTACAACGAAAAAGCCAATCTGCGCTGAGGGCACGAGCATGAAAGCGATCATTCAAGTCGAGAATTTCGCGTCGAGCCTGGTCGGCTCACTCTGGACGCCCATCTTCGTCGGAATATTCGTTGCCATCGTGGTCTACGCGCTGTGGCCCCGCAACAAATCTCTCTTCGATGCTGCAGCCCGAATGCCGCTGCGGGAGGACTGACCGATCATGAGCGACCACAACGAAATCGACCGCGTTTCCGGCCGCAGCACGACTGGTCACGAGTGGGACGGCATCAAGGAGCTGAATACGCCGCTGCCGCGGTGGTGGGTCCTGACATTCTACGCAACGATTATCTGGGCGATCGGTTACTGGGTCGTCTACCCGGCCTGGCCGCTGGTCTCCGGCTACACCACCGGTCTGTTCCAGTATTCCACCCGCGCCGGTGTCGCGACCGACCTTGCGGATATCGAGAAGCTGCGCGGCGAGAAGATGGCGGTGCTCGGCAACGCGTTGCTTTCCGACATCGAGAAAGATCCGGCCCTGCTGGCGCTAGCTCGTGCTCGTGGCAAGACCGTATTCGCCGACAATTGCGCGCCGTGCCACGGCAGCGGCGGCGCGGGTGCAAAGGGCTATCCGAACCTGAACGACGACGACTGGCTGTGGGGCGGTTCGCTTGACCAGATCATGCAGACAATCCAGTTCGGTGCACGTTCCGGACACGCAAAGACTCACGAAGGGCAGATGCTGGCATTCGGCCGCGACGGCGTCCTCAAGAAGGACGAGATCGTGACCGTCGCCAACTATGTGCGCTCGCTTTCCGGCCTTTCCACCGCGCCGAGGTTCGACGCCGTCGCAGGGAAGAAGCTGTTCACCGAAAACTGCGCCAGCTGCCATGGCGACAACGCCAAGGGCAACCCTGAGCTCGGCGCGCCGAACCTGACCGACCAGATCTGGCTTTATGGCTCCGACGAGGAGACGCTGGTCGAGACCATCACCAATGGCCGCGCCGGCGTCATGCCGGCCTGGGTCGGCCGCCTCGACCCGGTCACAGTCAAGGCGTTGGCGGTCTATGTGCACTCGCTCGGCGGCGGCAAGTAGCCGCCACCGCGAGGGGACCGGGATCATTGACCGAGGTCAAACCCGGACATGTTGCGGGGATGTAGGTTTCAACCGAGCCTCACTTGAGCAACCCATGAACAAGCCCGTGTCGCCTGATGAACTCATAACCGACGAAGACGGGCCGCTCTACGCGCCCCGCAAGAAGGTATATCCGCAGAGCGTCTCAGGCCGATTCCGCTCGATCAAATGGCGGTTGATGGCCGTCTGTCTCGGCGTCTACTATCTGCTGCCGTTCGTGCGCTGGCATCGGGGCCTCGGCGCGCCCGACCAGGCGGTCCTGATCGATTTTCCAAACCGACGCTTCTATTTCTTCTTCATCGAGCTGTGGCCGCAAGAAATCTACTATTTCACTGGCCTTTTGGTGCTGGCGGCGCTCGCCTTGTTCCTGATGAACGCGCTGGGTGGGCGGATCTGGTGCGGCTATCTCTGCCCGCAGACGGTCTGGACGGATCTGTTCTGTGCGGTCGAGCGGCTAGTCGAAGGTGATCGCCGCGCGCAAATGAAGGCCGACGCTGGCCCAATGACCGTAAAGCGAGCCGGTCGCCGTGCGTTGAAGCACGCGATCTGGCTCATGATCGCGTGGTGGACTGGTGGCGCCTGGGTGCTCTACTTCGCCGATGCGCCGACGCTGGTGCGCGACCTTGCGACTTTTCAGGCCCCAGTGATCGCCTATGTCTGGATCGCGATGCTGACCGCGTCGACCTATCTGCTGGCCGGCTATATGCGCGAGCAGGTCTGCGTCTATATGTGCCCGTGGCCGCGGATACAGGCCGCGCTGACCGACGAGTGGGCCCTCATCGTCACATACAAATACGATCGCGGCGAACCGCGTTGCTCGGTCAAGAAGGCGTTCGACATTCGGTCGCTCGGCGAGAAGGCCGGCGATTGCATCGATTGCAACCAGTGCGTTGCCGTGTGCCCGACTGGGATCGACATTCGCGATGGCGCGCAGCTTGGCTGCATCCAGTGCGGCCTGTGCATTGATGCCTGTGATGCTGTCATGACCAAGATCAGTCGCAAGACGGGTCTGATCGGATACGACAACGATATCAACGTTCAGCGCCGCGTTGCCGGCAAGCAGGAGATTTTCAAGCCTGTTCGCGCCCGTACCGTTGTCTACGCCAGCCTGATCACCGTCGTCTGTGCTGTGATGCTTTACGCGTTGATGTCGCGAACCCTGCTCGACATCAACGTGCTGCACGACCGCAATCCGATTGCGGTGCGTCTTAGTGACGGCGCGATCCGCAATGGATACACACTGCGTTTCCTCAACAAGCGCGGCTTTGATCGCGTGATCGCGATCGATGTCGAAGGGCCAGCCAACGCGAAGCTGCACGTCATCGGTGCGGACTCCGTGACGCCAGACCGGCCGATGATCGTCCTTGGCCGCGACACCACCACCGAGCTTCGCGTGCTGGTGACGGCGGCGTTCGATGAAAAGGCGGAAAAGTCGGTGCCGGTCACGTTCCGCGTCACTGATATCGGTCTCGGAGAGGTCGCCTCCGCGACCGACCACTTCGTCCTTCCCTAACCACGGACATCCCGCCATGCCAGCCTCTCGTCCAGCCGCGCGACCCGTCACCGGACGTTTCGTCTTGGTCACGACGATCGCATTCTTCGCCGTCGTCATCAGCGTGAATATGGTCATGATGCGCCTTGCCATTTCGACTCTTCCGGGCACAGAGGTCGACAGCGCCTACAGTGCCAGTCTCGCTTATCAACGCGAGATCGATTCGGCCAGGCAGCAGAACGAGCGCGACTGGCGGGTCCAGGCCCATATCGATCGGCGGCCTGACGGCAGCGCTGCAATTGCACTCGAGGCGCGCGACCACGCCGGCGCGCCGCTCACGGGGATGAGTTTCCTCGCCCGGCTCGAACGGCCGATCGATCGTCGCGCCGACCGGGCAATCGAGATTGGCGAGGCCGGGGGTGGGAGCTATAGCGGCCGCGCCGAAGGCGTCGCGGCAGGGCAGTGGGACCTCGTAATCGAGGCCGACGCCGATGGCCGGCGCATGTTCCTGTCGAAGAACCGAATCCTGCTGAACTGAAGGTGCATCCTATGCAGGCGGATATCGATTTCTCTCACTATCTGAAGAGCGCGGGCACCGGGCTCATCCATCTCGATCTCGCAGTCGAGGGCATCAATTGCGCGGGCTGCATGGCCAAGATCGAGCGCAATCTGTCAGCCATACCGGACGTCACCTCGGCCCGCGTGAACTTGACGGACAGTCGCCTTGCGCTGGAATGGAAGGCGGGTGCTCTTGAACCGGCGCTGTTCGTAAGTCGGCTCGCGGAGCTCGGCTACAAGGCCTATCCCTTCGAGCGCGATGATGCCGAAACCCTGGAGGCTCGACGTGCGCAAGGCCTGTTGCGCCGGCTGGGCGTCGCGGCCTTTGCCGCCATGAACGTCATGATGCTGTCGGTCCCGGTATGGTCCGGCAACGTCTCCGACATGCTGCCGGAGCAGCGTGATTTCTTCCACTGGCTGTCGGCGCTGATCGTGCTGCCGGCCGCAGCCTATTCGGCGCAGCCTTTCTTCTCGTCGGCGTTGTCAGCCCTGCGAGCGCGCGGCGTCAACATGGACGTTCCGATCAGTATCGGCATCATCCTGGCGCTTGCAACCTCGGTTATCGAGACCGTAAACCACGCCGAACATGCCTATTTCGATGCCGCGATCATGCTGATCGCTTTCCTGCTCGCTGGCCGCTACCTCGACCAGAACATGCGGCGGCGTACCCGTGCCTTTGCCGGCAACCTGTACGCCCTCAAGGCGGAGACCGCGACGAAGTTCATCAGTCCGACCGAGATCAGAACGGTCCCGGTAGCTGCGATCCGGCCCGGCGACATCGTGCTGCTGCGGCCCGGCGAGCGCTGTTCGGTCGATGGCGAAGTGATCGAGGGCCGCTCGGAGGTCGACCAGAGCCTGATCACGGGCGAAACCTTGCCGGCGATGGTGACGCCTGGCAGCGCTATATTCGCGGGCACACTGATCCGTTCCGGAACATTGCGCGTCCGTGTGTCGGCCGCCTCGGGTGGTACGCTGCTGGATGAGATATCTCAGCTGCTCGATCGCGCGCTCCAGGCGCGCTCGCGCTATCTTCGACTTGCGGAGCGTGCATCAAGGCTCTATGCCCCGGTGGTGCACGCGACCGCGTTGACCACGATGCTGGGCTGGCTGGCATATGGCGCGAGCTTTCATGATTCGATCGTGACAGCGATTGCAGTCCTGATCATCACCTGTCCCTGCGCATTGGGGCTTGCCATTCCTGCCGTGCAGACGATTGCATCCGGTGCGCTGTTTGGCTCTGGCGTGCTGCTCAACGCTGGCGACGCGATCGAGCGTATCGCCGAGATCGACCGGGTGATCTTCGACAAGACGGGCACGTTGACGCTACCCGAGCTTGATGTCGTCAATCTCGCGGAAATCCCGGACGATGTCGTGAAGCTGGCAGGCCGTTTGGCACTCTCGAGCCGTCATCCGGTCGCTGCCGCGGTCGCGCGCAAGGCGGGTGCGGCCGCACCCCTGCCGGACATCCAGGAAGAACCAGGCCAGGGCGTCCACGGTTTTCACGAAGGTCGTCCGATCCGGCTGGGCCGGCCGTCATTCTGCGGCGCGAACGACCTCGCCAACGAGCTTCTGTGCCGCGATCCCGAGGCGTCCGTCGTCGCATTCAGGTCTGGCGAGTGCAGATATGCCTTCGCGGTTCGGCAGCGGTTGCGGCCGGACGCGGCTGAGGTGGTGGCAGCGCTGGCGCGCCTGGGCATCGTCGTCGAGATCGTGTCTGGGGATCGCGAACCTGCGGTCCGGCTGGCAGCCGAGGTGCTCGGCGTGCACGAATGGCGCGCCGAGGTGTCTCCGGTCGACAAGATCGACCGGATCGACGAACTGGTGCGCCAGGGCTGCAAGGTACTGATGGTCGGCGACGGCCTGAACGATGCGCCAGCGCTGGCTGCCGCGCACGCCTCGATGTCGCCCGTTACGGCGACCCACATGAGCCAGGCTGTCGCCGATGCGGTCTTTCTCGGCGAACGTCTCGCGCCAGTGCTGACAGCTGTCAAGGTGTCCCGCAAGGCGCTGCGGTTGATGCGCCAAAATCTCTGGCTCGCCGTGATCTACAACGTGCTGGCCGTGCCGATCGCGATCGTCGGTCTGGTCACGCCACTGATTGCCGCGGCGGCGATGTCGGGCTCCTCGGTGATCGTGATGCTGAACGCGCTGAGGGCACGAACGACGGAGACGGTCTGATGGAAATTCTGGTCTTTCTGGTGCCGCTGGCTCTCGCACTTGGCTTTGCCGGCCTGCTCGGCTTCCTCTGGTCACTCAAAAGCGGCCAGTACGACGATCTCGACGGTGCAGCCTGGCGCGCCATCGCCGACGATGAGCCCGCGAACGGTCAAGGCCGATCCAAATAATGAAAAATATACAAATGAACCCCCCGCGGCGATGGTCATTGCCGTTGAGGCTAGGTAGCGCCAGCACCAATGTCCAGTCCGGCCGCCGCGATTGCGGCACCCGAGACCGCAGGAGCAGGACCGAGACCAGCCGGTTGATAGCACCAAACCGCGCCATCGTCAGCAGCAGCACATCGGTGGCACGTCGGGCCGCAAATAGCGCCAATGTGTCGGCAACGCCGTGACGGGTTGCATCGTGATGGCGTCGAGCCATCCGTGGGCGAGCCTGACGCAGGGGAAGCCTAGCGGATGTTGCTGGTCATCGATCACGGCGAACTCGACCGCGCAGCCGAACGGCGCTGACGCGATGGGTGAACCGGCGAAACCATGAGGTGAATGCTCGGCGCATGCGATGCGGATCGTTCGGTTAGCGATGGCCTGATCGTCCCACATTGTGAAATCGGCACATTGATGTCGCTCAAACTTGCGGCCGCCATCGCATACCATTGGCTGGTAGCCGGGACCGTGGGTTCCACTTGCTGAACTGAACAGCAGCCTGTCCATCAGGTTGACTGACACTCTCTCCGCCATATCAACCTCATGCAACGAGTTTGGAATCTCCCGTCCAATCAATCGCGAAATAGCGGGTTTCGCGATGTAGCGGACCACTGACTCGAACCCCCGATGGCGCGCAGTGCGGTTGTCGCGGGATGGCCCGGTACGCTCTTCGCGAGACACCCATTCTGACGATGCCATCACCTAGCTCGGATGGTTACCCCCAGGTCGAGCTAAAGCGCCCCATGAGGGTAGCGCTCCTTGAGCGTGTGTGCGCCTCCGTCGACGCTGCGGTGGCCGATGCTCTGAAGAGGTCGAAAGCTCCATTCGTCGATTTGCGGCTCTGGCGGCTCGGCTCTTACAGAGTCAGGCTGCCCTTGATCCAAGAGGTTAGATTAGTGGAAAGATGGTCTCGCCATTTGGAAAGGTCAGCTAAGTTATTGAACTTGCTAGAGGTGAATTCGGCCGTTTTTCCAAACGGGCGTTGAAATCGTTGGACAATCAATCTCATTTTGATTCCGCAATTCTGAGTCTAGTCCGTCCCGCCTCGGCGAGTTCGGAAGTGCCGAGTTTGTTGCGAAAACACCAACGTTCGGGCCGAGCTTGGGGCCCGTTTGGAAAGGCGCTGTGGATCTGCTTCTGCCGCCCGGTGGGTGAGGTCACTCCGAACCCAGCAAGGCACTTGCCAGGCTTCCGAAGTCTCAATGTCGACGAGCTCCGTTCACTTTGCGATACGCCGCAACAAAATCGCAATGAATTGGGTGAAACGACCGTGAACAAAACGGGACGGAAGAGGCTGCCACAACAAGAAAAATCAACAACTTAGAAAAATGTTCACTGCGTTCGGGACGCAGGGGTCGCAGGTTCGAATCCTGCCACTCCGACCATTCTTCCAAGCACTTATAGTTTCTGTGTTTTTCGCGCGCAACGAAATGCGCAATGATTTGCGGCGCGGCAGCCATGTCCGCCGGTTTCCGGACCCAAGTCGTGGAGGTCGGCGAGTTGCCACTACGATTTTGCGCCGCTCGGAACCGGACACAGGGCGATTGGGGAGCGCGAGGGAAACGGCCCCTGGCGCGACGTTGCGCGGGACATCGCCAAGCACCACACGTCCTCCCTTGGACCTTGAGCTGATTTTCGGTCGGCATCAAAGCACGAATACCTCGCGGCGAGTAGTGCTCAACTTCAGGCGACTGTCCCCGCCCGGCGGGGAAGAATCCATTTTTGCAGCCGGCGCACCGCCACTGGAACTGCCCGGCGCAACCGAAGTCCTTCTAGCCGCAGAACCCTCGTGCTCGCCGGACTGTATCGCGGCGGACTGGTCGGTGGCCTCATCGGCGGCGTCATCGCGGCCGGTGCGGCCAACGCCACCGCGCAGCAGGAAGCTGCTGCCGCCCAGCAGCACGCGGCGTCTTGCGCTCAGCGCTATCGCTCGTACGATCCGGCGTCGAATAGGTTGCGGCAAAGGACGGCCGGCGATATCCCTGACAGTCGGTGTTCGAGATCTAGCCGCAACTGTATCTGCTGAAGGGGCTGCGGCGTTACAACCGCAGCCCTTTGGTTTGTTAGGTACGGAAAACGGTTTCTCCAAAATCGAATCCGCCAAAGAGTCCGACGTCGTCGCGGACGACGTGTACTTGATGTCTCCGACCGGTCCTTGCCATTGGCGTCAATCGTCCCCCGACAACTCGCGAAACCAACCAGACACGGACAGTCACGCCGAGTTCGCCTGCGGGGTCGCCCTAGATGTAAAGATCGTAATGAATCGAACCGCTCGCGCGCGGAAGCCAACACACCTGCATTGGCAACCGGTCCGAGCCCACGATCATGACAAACTACAACTTCTACAAGATCGATATTCCCGGCGGGTACGGCAGCAACGGCTTTGTCTATATCAGCATCGATGGTGTCGATGCCTCAGGGCTTGCGGTCGGTAACGTCGGCGATATGGACGGCGATTGGCACGGCATTACGGCCGCCCATAACGGTTCGGTCACCCTCTACGATCCCCCGGCATCGAGCAACCAGACGGATGTTGTCGGTGTCACGTCGTCCGGCGAGCTTTATGGCGATTTCACCGACTGGTCGAACATACAACACGGCTTTATCGAGAGTGGCGGCGTCACGACGACGATCGACTTTCCCTTTGCCGCCACCACCGTTATCTCGGGCATCACCGCAACTGGCGAGCTATTCGGCAGCTATGTCGGCACGTTCACCGGCGTTCACGGATTCCTCGACGACAACGGCTCGTTCGAGACGATCGACGATCCCCTGGCAACGTCAACGTCGGTATTCGGCGTCAATGCGTCCGGCGTCATCGTCGGAACGATCACGGATGCCAGCGGGACACATGCCTTCTTCAACAACAACGGCACCTTCACCGCGCTCTATCCGCCCGGATCCTATTCGAGCAGCGCAGTCGGCGTCACCGCCTCCGGCGAGGTGGTGGGCACCTATGAGACCAGCTCCAACGCCCAATACGGGTTCGTCTACAATAACGGTGCTTACACAACGATAGCCGGCCCCGGCTCGACCTATACTTCCATTTCCTATGTCGGCGACAACGGCGAGATCGCCGGCTATTACGCCGAAGCCAGCGGCCATCTGGATGGTTTCCTGGATCAGGGCGGGGTGTTCACGACCGTCGATGTCCCGGGCGCCACCGACACCGAAATCCTCGGGGTCAACGCCGCCGGCGAGATCTATGGCGACTACAATGATTCCACCGGTCAGCACGGCTTCGTCGGCATTCCAGGACCGCAAGTCGTTGCCTCCAATGTGACCGCGACCCACGGCGAGACGTTTGCGATGTCGAGCCTGTTGAGCGCCAGCGATCCGACCGGCGCGGGGATCGCGGAATATGTGGTGTACGACACTGGCAGCGGCGGCGCGCAGATTCTCGTGAACGGAATTGCGCAGCCGAGCCAGACCGATCTCTATCTGACGCCGGCGCAACTCGCGCAGACCACGTACCGATCCGGCTCCGGCGCCGATGTCATCTGGGTCGAGGCTTCTAATGGCTCGGAGTGGAGCCCTTGGGCGATCTTTCAGGTCTCGGCTCCGGTCGATACCGGGCCGGTGGTGACGGTCTCGAACCTGGCCTGGACGTCCGGCGAAACCTTCGCCGCAACATCACTGTTCTCCTACAGCGATCCGTTCGGCAGCCCGGCCACCGAATACGAAGTTTGGAATGCAGCGACCAATGACGGGGAATTCGAGCTCAATGGCACACCACTGCCTGCGAACCAGGACAACATCGTCACGCCGGCGCAGCTTTCGCAGCTGAGCTATGTCACGGATTCAGCCAGCGACATCGTGTGGGTGCGCGCCAATGATGGCACCGTCTGGGGGCCGTGGACGCAGGCCGGCGGCAACGCCAACGACGTCTTCTACGCAGGATCGGCCAGCGACCTCATCGAGGCCGGCAACGGCAACGACACCTTCTATGGCGGCTCCGGCAATTCGACGATGTATGGCGGCACGGGCAACGACGTCTATGTCGGCGGCAGCGGCGAGAGCCTCGAGGTCGGCCGCGGGACCGCAACATCGCTGGATTATTTCTATCTTTCCAGCGCTGCGGGTTCGGAAGCTTTCGGCGGGCCTGCCGGCGAAGACGTCTTCGTCGCGGGCCCGAACGGCTCGGTGATGATCGGCGAAGGCGCCACCAACTTCATGTACGGCGCCGCGGGCGGCAACAACTACTTCTACGGCGGTTCCGGCGATAGCGAGTTTTTCGGCGGCAGCGGCGTCGACGTCATGATCGGCGATTCCGGCAGAGACTATTTCGATGGCGGCACCGGCGTGAACTATTACTTCGGCGGCGCCGGCGGTGGTCCCGGCAGTGGCATCGGCGTCGACACATTCAACATCAGCCAGGGCGGCATCGACGTCGTGCAGGACTGGACCGAAGGCAAGGACACCGTGCAGCTCAACGGCTCGGGCTTTCACTCCTTCTCCGACGTCCTGTCGCATTCGTACCAGAACGGCGCCTATTTCGTGGTTCAGGTCGATGCCGACACGGCGGTGTGGCTGAACGGAGCGACCGCCGCGACCGTGACGGCAAGCGATTTCAGGATCGGAAGCTAGCGCGCTTTCGAACGAAATGGGTACCGTCAATCCGCCGAGAACCCGAACGGAACGCTCGAGGTTCTGAAATCGTCGGGAAGAATCTCGCGTCCGATCGGTGGCGCCGCCCGCGCCGCGCATCGCGGCCGATGGCAGACACGGCATGCGACGCCGATCGGCGTGGGCTCATCGGCGTTCGGCCCCTGTCCGTCGCGGGTGTAGATCAGTTGCCCCGCATATTCGGCCGCGCAGCCGATCGCGATGGCGCGCTCGACGCGGATTGCGCCGAACGCGCCGCCGCCGGCGGTCACCGTGCGGGCAATCGAAAAGAACCGCTGTCCATCGGGCAATTCCAGCCATTGCGTGACGATCTGCCGTGGCGTCTTGAAGATGCCGTGCACCGACCACAGCGGACATGCGCCGCCGTGCTTTGCGAACGGGAAGCCGGCGCCATCGAGCAGCTTGGAAATGTTGCCGGCCGGATCGACGCGGATCAGGAAGAACGGAACCTTCTCGAGCCCCGGCCGCTGCAAGGTCGTGACACGGTGCGCGGTCTGCTCGAAGCTGGTGCCGAATTGACGCGCCAGCGCCTCCAGATCGTAGCGGCGCGTCTCGACCGCCTTCGCAAACACCGAGTAGGGCATGATGAGCGCGGCGGCAGCGTAGGCTCCAAGCGCGCGGCGGGCCAGCAGCTCGGCGCTCTTGGAGGTGAACTTGCCGGCTTCCACCGCGGCGCTGATCTCGTCTTCCAGTTCGAGATAGGCCAGTTGCTTGGCCAGCTGAAAATTGAGGCCGGCGGTATCGAGCGAGTCCTCGATCAGCAATTGCCGGCGATGAAGGTCCAGCCGCCTGACCGAGCCGAGCATGACGTTGGGCGGCAGATAGCGAACCTGCAGGTTATGACGCTGGCGCAGCCGTTCGATAAATCCGGCAGGTCCGGCCGGTTCATGGGCGAGGCGCTCGGCCGCATCGTCGAGGCTGGCGAAATTGTTGCGGCGTGCGGCCAGAAATCGCCTGACCTCCGCCACGGGATCGTTGGCGTCAAAATTCTCCTGACCCGGAAATGATGCGGCGCCTGCCAGGTCCGGCGCGCTGCGTTCCGCCAGCGCCAGCTGCTCCTCGCGATAGGCGGTGTAGAGACGCAGGAACGCTTCCGTCATTCCGGGATAACTGACCGCGAGGTCGCTGACTTCGAGCGTGGGGATGTCGATGTCGGCAAACATCGGTTCCTTCAGGACGGACTGCATGCGCGCGGTGTGGTCGGCGCCGCCGTCGCCGGCGAGATCGGCCAGATCGATCTTGTAGGTGCGGGCCAGGCGAAGCAGCATGTCCGCCGTCACCGGCCGCTGATTGCGCTCCAAAAGCGCGACATAGGGGGCGGAGATTTCGAGATCGGCCGCCATGTCGGCCTGGGTCAGGCCCAGGTCGCGCCGGAGCCTGCGCAGTCGTGGTCCCATGAAGACGGAACGGGCGCTCGACGTTGCCATCGCCTAATCCATTGTAAGAGTCTTACAACAATACATTGGTTTCTTGTAAGTTATGACAAGTTTTCCGCGCCAGGTCTAGCTCCCGGTGAGGCCACGCTTACAAAGAGACCAGTTATTTCGTCACCGAAGGGATCACGGACATGAACTTCCAACCGCGCGGGATCAGCGACCGGGCCATCCAGGGACCGGCTTCGTATCAGAGCGAGATCGAGGCGGCCGAAGCGCTGCTCAAGGACAAGGACACCTGGAACGGCGTCACCGCCGAAGCCGTGGCGCGCATGCGCCTGCAGAACCGCTTCAAGACCGGTCTCGACGTCGCTCGCTACACGGCTGCGCTGATGCGCGCCGACATGGCCGCCTATGATGCCGACAGCACCAAGTACACCCAGTCGCTCGGCTGCTGGCACGGCTTCATCGCCCAGCAGAAGCTGATCTCGGTCAAGAAGCACTTCGGCAATACCGATCGCCGTTACCTCTACCTCTCCGGCTGGATGATCGCGGCGCTGCGCTCCGAGTTCGGCCCGCTGCCCGATCAGTCGATGCATGAGAAGACCTCGGTGCCGGCCCTGATCGAGGAGCTCTACACCTTCCTGCGCCAGGCGGATTCCCGCGAGCTGAACGACATCTTCCGCGCGCTCGATGCGGCCCGCAAGGAAGGCGACAATGCGAAGGAAAAGGCGCTGATCGAAAAGATCGACAACTTCCAGACCCACGTCGTGCCTGTGATCGCCGACATCGACGCCGGCTTCGGCAATGCCGAGGCGACCTATCTGCTCGCCAAGAAGATGATCGAGGCGGGTGCCTGCGCCCTGCAGATCGAGAACCAAGTCTCCGACGAAAAGCAGTGCGGCCACCAGGACGGCAAGGTGACCGTGCCGCACGAGGTGTTCATCGCGAAGATCCGCGCCTGCCGCCATGCGTTCCTCGAGCTCGGCGTCGAGGATGGCGTCATCGTGACCCGCACCGACTCGCTCGGCGCCGGCCTGACGCAGCAGATCGCCGTGAGCCACAAGCCCGGCGACCTCGGCGACCAGTACAACAGCTTCCTCGATTGCGAGGAAGTGACGGCCGCAAACGCGCGCAATGGCGACGTCATCATCAACCAGAACGGCAAGATGATGCGTCCGAAGCGGCTGCCCAGCAACCTCTACCAGTTCCGTCCCGGCACTGGTGCGGATCGCTGCGTGCTCGACAGCATCACCTCGCTGCAGAACGGCGCCGACCTGCTGTGGATCGAGACCGAGAAGCCGCACATCGAGCAGATCGCCAGCATGGTCGATCGCATTCGCAAGGTCATTCCGAACGCGAAGCTGGCGTACAACAACTCGCCGTCCTTCAACTGGACCCTCAACTTCCGTTGGCAGGTCTACGACGCTATGAAGGAAGCCGGCAAGGATGTCAGCAAGTACAATCGCGCCGAACTGATGAAGGCGGAATACGACGGCACGCCGCTCGGGATCGAAGCGGACGAGCGTATCCGCACCTTCCAGGCCGATTCAGCCAAGCGCGCCGGTATCTTCCACCATCTGATCACGCTGCCGACCTATCACACGGCGGCGCTGTCGACCGACAATCTCGCGCGGGAGTATTTCGGCGAGCAGGGCATGCTTGGCTACGTCAAGAACGTGCAGCGTGCGGAAATCCGTCAGGGCATCGCCTGCGCGAAGCATCAGAACATGGCGGGCTCCGACATCGGCGACGATCACAAGGAGTACTTCGCCGGTGAGGCTGCCCTCAAGGCGGGCGGCGCCCACAACACGATGAACCAGTTCGGCTAGTCGATCGAACGGATCATTCTCTAATATCGGCTGGACGGGCTGGCTTGCGAGCAGCCTCCCTGTCCGCCGACGACGGGGCGATTTTCGACCACGGTGACGCGGTCGAGATCGCCCCGCAACGTTTTACAAAGGCGTTCCCGCCAGGCTTCCGCCCTTGTTCCGCCCTTGGCAGAGGCTCCCGCATTCCGCGCGAGCGTGGTATTTGCATTGCCGCGATCTCGGGGACGCGATGAGTGTCGGGCACTACGCATCCGCCGTCACCAACTCCGCTGTGATGGAACTGCTCAGGCCGTTCGATCCGCGCATCGTCGGAACGCTGCCGCTCGGCCTTGCCGTGCCGGGCAGCGACATCGATATCGTCTGCCATGCGCCCGATCCGAACGCTTTCGCGGAAATCGTCTGGACCCATTATCAATCGGCCGATGATTTCGTCCTCTACCGATGGACCTCGGGACCACGGCCGGCGATTGCCCGCTTTGTGTGGGATGGCTGGCCGTTCGAGCTGTTCGGTGAGCAGCGTCCGGTGGAGCAGCAGCCGGGCTGGATCCATTTCGAGGTCGAACGACGGCTGCTTGCTCTCGACGATGGGCGGCTGCGGCGAGCCGTCGGCAGGTTGAGGGCATATGGCCTCAAGACCGAGCCTGCCTTTGCCGCCGTGCTCGGGATATCCGGCGATCCCTATCGCGGATTGCTCGAACTCGCGGCCGAAACGGACGCCGAGTTGCGCGCACGGCTCGCGGCGTGCGGCCTCGGCTGATCGCGGTTCATTCGCCCGGAACGAGGTGACCCACCGGCTGCCGCGCGAGGCGGCGGTGCCTGCGCCGGGACATATAGAGCAGGAGACCGGTCACGGTGAATAGCGGCATCATGGCGGCGGCCAGCATGAAGGCGAGCTTGCCGGGCCACCCCAGGATGGCGCCGCGGTGGATGTCGAGCACGCCGGCGAGGATGCGCTCGCCGAACGTCTTGTCGGCGTAGCGATCCGCTGAGATCACGCGTCCGGTGACGGCTTCGATGCGGAATTCGTCACGCACGCTCTCAAGCGACGAATCAGGCAGCCATGACCGTACGCGCACCGCCGTGCCCGCACCGGCCGGCATTGTCAGGAGGGCCCTGCCGTACTGGTCGCCTTCCTGCGCCAGGAATGCCGTCCAGACCCGGTCGAAGGTAAGCGCCTTGGCCTCGCCGTTCGGATCGGAGGCCCGCTTGTCATTCCCTGGGTTTGCCCTGGCATCCGCCTTGCCGTCGGCTGCGGCCCCGCGCGGCTGCTTGGGCTGCATCGCGGCCGTCGTCGTTACGGGTCGCGCCAGCAGCCAGTTGGCGCCGGCCTTGTACCATTCGAACGAGTACCACAGGCCGGTCAGCGTCATCACCAGATAGACCGGCAGCACCCAGGTGCCGATCACGGCGTGCAGCGAACGATGCAGGCCGCGTCCGCGCAGTCCGAGGTTTGGCTTCAGCCACATCTTCACGCTGCGTGCGCGATGCGGCCAGCGCAGTACGAGGCCTGATATCAGCATCACGATCAGGCAGATCGCGGCGGTGCCGGTGATCTTGCGGCCGATGCCATTGCCGTCGCCGGGCAACAGCAGCCAACGATGCAGCTTGCGGACGGTGGCGAAAAAGTCCTCAGCCCGCGGCGACCCGAGCACATGTCCGTCATAGGGGTCGACATAGACCGAGGACGGTCGTGCGCCGCCTTCGCTGCGCGCGAAGCGGATGCGTACGGCCGCTGACGGGTCGCTCGCCATCGTCACGGCGGAGGCCCTGCCGAAGTCGCCGGCCGACTGCAACCGTGCGACCAGCTCATCCGGTGTCAGCCGCCGCGTCGCACTGGCGTCGACGCGCATGATGTGGCTGTTCAGGCTGGCCTCGATCTCGTCCTCGAACGCCATCGTCGCGCCGGTGATGCCGACCACGGCCCAGAGCAGCGCCAGCGCGAGGCCGGCGAGAGAATGGACCTGCAACAGCGCGGCCTTGATTGGGCGTCGGACATCACTCATCAGAATTTCACCGTCGCCGACAGCGAGAAGCGCCGCGCGTCGCCCATCGCCACCGTGAGAATGCTGTTGGCGGAAGGATAATAGACGGTGTCGAACAGGTTCTTGACGTTGAACTGGTAGATCACCGGGAAGGTCTGGACCTTGGTCTCGTAGGTCGCAAAGACGTCCGCCACCGTATAGGCCGGCAGCACGAAACTGTTGGCGGCGTCGCCCGGCCGGTCGCCGACATAACGCGCGCCGCCGCCGAGACGAAGCCGGCCGGGCAGCGCCGTGCCGAAATCGTAGACGAGGTAGAGCGAGGCGGTGTTGAGCGCAACGTTCTGCAGTGCCTTGCCGGCGAGCGTCGGATCTTCGGTCACGCGCGCATCGGTGTAGCCGTAGCTGCCGATCATGCTCCAGTTGTCGGTGAGCCGGCCGGTGACGTCGAGCTCGACGCCGCGCGAGCGGACCTTGCCGGCCGTGCGGTACTCGACGATGCTGGTCGCGGGATTGAACTGCGAGACCAGCACGTTCTTCTTGTCGATGTCGTAGAGAGCAAGCGTGCCGGAGATCCGCTTGTTGTAGTCGAACTTGACGCCGGTCTCCCACTGGGTGCCCTCTTCGGGGGCGATGTTGGAGCCGATCACGACGCCGCCGGTGAGCGGCGCGATGGTCGAGGTCGGCTTCAGCGATTGGGTGTAGCTCGCGTAGAGCGAGACTTCGTCGGTGAGTTTGAGAATGGCGCCGCCGAGCGGCAACGCCTTGTCCTGCGAGACATTGGTGTTGGTGATGAAGGGCCGGCCCTTGCCTGCGAGCTGGTCGTAATCCATGTAGCGCACGCCGCCGACCAGCGCGAAGCGTTCGGTCAGATGCAGCGTGTCCTGGAAGAACAGCGACCACTGGCCGAGCTTGTCGGTTTGCGCGCTGTCGGCGGCGGACACCGTGGTGCCCGGCGTGATCAGCCCGTAGACCGGATTGTAGAAGTTGAAGCTCGGCGTCGCCTGCCGGATCAGATTGTCGCGGTAGATCGTGCGATACTGGGCATCGCCGCCGAACAATATCTCGTTGCGGAAATTGCCGAGCCAGACATTGCCCTGCAAATAGGAGGTGCCGTAGCTCGCATTGCTGAGCGAGCCCTGCGTGCCGTCATTGCTGCGGGTCTCGACGCCGGTCGTGGCATTGACGCCGGTGATGCGGAGCTGGTTGGCGCTGAAGGTCTCGGTGTTGTAGCTGTAGGCGGCGAACAGCTTCCAGTCCTGGTTCAGGCGGTGCTCGACCGAGGCCTGCATCAGGTCGGAGGTTCCCCACATGTTGTTGAAGGGCTCGTCGAGCCGGCGCGTCGCGGGGATCGCCAGCGGTGCATTGTTGACGAACGCGGTGCCGCGATCGAACGGCGTGATGAATTCGCGGTGCTCGTAATTGAGCTGGACCGTGGTGTTCTCGCCATACCAGGCCAGCGACGGCGCGACCAGCATCTCGCGGTGGCGGCCGAAATTGCGCCAATAGTCCTCGCTCACGCCATAGCCGATGAAGCGATATGCGAGGCCGCCATTGCCGATCGGGCCGGTGACGTCGATGGTGCCGTCGGCGCCGGTCTTCGAGTTGGCGTAGGTCGAGCCGAGCAGGGTCACCGAGCCATGCTGATAGAGCTCGGGGCGCTTGCTGATCGTGTTGACGATGCCGCCGGGATCCATGATGCCGTAAAGCAGCGACGCCGGGCCCTTCAGCACCTCGACGCTCTCGACCGACGCATTGAGGCTGCGGCCCTGCACCAGCGGCATGCCGTTGCGCATGATCGAGCCGTCGCGATTGTCGCCGAAGCCGCGGCGCATCACCGCGTCCTGGGTGCCGGCCAGTGTGTTGGCCTGGGTGACGCCGCTGACATTGGCGAGCGCCTCATCGAGGTTGCGCGGCAGCTGGTCCTTCAGCACCTGCTCCGGCACGACGTTGACGGTTTGCGAGGTGTCGAGCGGCGAGGCGCCGCTGCGGAGCGTGGTCGCGCTCGGCATCGCGCGATAGTGCAGCTTGGCTTCGTTGAGCACTGCGGCGGCCGCCGCGGCCCGCTCCGACGGCGTCGGTGGCGCCGGCTGGGCATTCCGCGTGCGCTGCCGTGCCGCGGCGGCCGCCTGCGTCCGCTGCACCGATCTCGCCGAATTGGCCGCAGGTTTGCGCTTCTGCGTCGGCTGATCGACAGTGACAGGCGGCAACGGGACGCTTGATTGCGCGTTTGCCTGCGTCACCGCGGCGGAGATATCGGTGAGCAGGAACGCTGCACCGATCAACAGATGGGTGCGGCCCTTGTCGGCGGCATTTCGACGGTCGCCGACAACGCGGCCATCAGCATTCACAGGCACTCTGGTACTTCCGATTCACGCGAGCATGTTCACGCCGCGCCTCTAGCAGCCGCCGCGCGCGAAAAGAACCGGAGCAGACTTGAATCTCTCTAACTGGATTGGATTTGAATCGTTCTAAGAAACAGCAAGGCTCGCGTGTCTGCGCGAGCCCTGCACCTCATGGATCGATTGTTGCGTCATTGCGTCAAACGCTACGCGATTATGACAAGAGGCTCCCGACCCGCCGTCGCTTCAGCCTCAAGCGTTTTGCCAGCCGCGCCTCGCGCGAAGCCTCACGACATCGCCAGGCTGACGGGCGCCGAGCCGACCACGCCCGTGCTCACGCCGTCGCGCGCCATCGATTCGATTGCGCTCCAGTTCTCGCGAAAGATCCGCGCCGCCTCGTTGGCGCTTTCCGCCTGGATTGTCAGACTGCACGCGCGTCTCGCGCCGTTGCTGGCAAGCTGGAAGTAGAGAACATATCCAGACGAATCCGCGCTCCGTGCGCCCGACGGTGCCTGCTGCATGTCAGTTTTCCCCGATAGTGTTTTTGTTGCGCCACCTGCGGGCAGGATTTGACAGAGATGCGGCACAGTCGTGATGCAAGACGCGCAATCTGCACGATCGCGCATTTTGTTTGCGTGTGTTGCCGGGATTCAACAGGCGATGGAACCGATGACGCGCGGTGGCTGCAATCCCGCCGCGGTCACGGCGCCCGCTCAACTGTCCCGGCGTGACCTACGCATCGCCATCCGGATGCACCATCAGGGTTTCCTGGATCGAGGTCGCAAGCATCGATCCATCGCGGTCATGGACGCGCGCGATCGACAATCCGCGGCCGCCATCGGCGCAGGGGCTCTCGGTTTCGACATGCATCCAGGCGTCGGGTGAAAATGCGCGATGAAACCAGATGCAATGGTTGAGGCTCGACAGATAGAGCGGCGCGCGCGACTGCAGGTCGCGGAGATGGCCGCCGACGCTGGAGAAGTTGAGCCACCAGTCCGAGAGATAGGCGAACACCGCGGCCTGGGCGCGGGAACCTGTCGTGAGTGGTTGCCTGCATCTGATCCAGAAGCGCAGGCGCGGCTCAGCCGTCGCGGCCGAGAGCTGACGTTCGATCTCGGGGATCCGGAAATCCATGCTCGGCTTGATGTACGGGGAGTAGGGACCGAGCGGCCGCAGCTGCGCTATCAGCGCGTCAGGGATCATGGTCAGATCGGGTAGGCTTTCGGGGTCCTCCGATGGTGCGAACGGCACGGCGTGCCGCGGACCCGGCTGCGGCGCGCAGAACGTGGCCTGCGCGCTCAGCACCGTCCGCCCTTGGCTCTGGGTGCCGACGATTTGGCGCGAGGAGAACCGCTTGCCGTCCTGCAGGATGTCGGCGTCAAAGGTGATGCGCCTGCCAGGATCGGCGCCGCGCAGGAACACGAGCTGCAGCATCGCCGCAGGGCGATCTTCGGGCGCGCCGAGGGTCCCGGCCATCATCGCCTGACCGAGGATCTGGCCGCCATAGGAGCGGCCGTTGAGATTGCCGTCGCCGAACCGGCTGCGATAGCGCAGCGGCGCGATGGTCTCGAGCGAGACCAGCGCCTCGGCCGCCTTGTGGTCCCACGGATCGCACGCGGCTTCACTCTCCTCCGCGGCGCGGATGCCTTGTCCGTCCATCACATGGCCGGGAATTTCTGCGGTCCCGGATAGAGCGGATAGCCGGCGGCGACGCCGTATTCGCTGATGCCAAATCCGGTCTCGTTGCCGCTTTCGAGCCGGACGACATGGTCCGACAGCGTGCGCGCGACGGCGCGGGTTGCGGCGTCGTCGAGATTCCAGACGTCATGCGCAGCGTGGTCCTCGCCGCGGTCGTCGCCATGGGTCCAGCCTTGTAGCCCGCCATACATGCCGGCCTTGAGATAAAATCGCGTCGGCAGTCCGTGCATCCTGACGCGGCGCGGCTCGCCGCGCTCGAAGGCGAAGGTAAAGTCGGCTACCGCGATGGTCTGGCCGAGCGGATCGTCGGCCCATTCGATCTTGTGCTCGACCGAGGTCACCTCGCGATGCGACACCGATCCGTCGGCCTCCCGGCGGAACTCGGTGCCCGAGAGGTAATGCGGTTTGCCCGGCGTGCGCTCCTTGATGAAGATCGACAGCGCCGACTCCGGGAACTGGAACATCGACCAGGTCCAGAAGAAATTGCGATGGGTCGCAACCGGCGGCCGGGTCTCATCGGTGCGCATCTCCGAGCGCAGGCCCCAGGAGCGGTCGCGCTGGCCCCACCACAATTCGGGTTCGATGTTGGTGCGCTTGCCGTCGACCACGATCCAGCCGCGCCAGCGGCCAAACTGGGAGACGCGCGCGAGATCCTCCTCGACGACGCCGTTGCGCTCGCGAAAATTCTGCTTCTCCTGCGCCGCCGGAAAGCTCGCCTTGAACTCGAGCTGAAAGCTGATCCCGGAGGGATTGTCGGCGAGTGAGACCCGGTGCAGGCCCATGCCCTCGACGATCTCGATTTTCAGCCCGCCGACCTCGGTCTCCAGCGGGCGCGTCCCGAGCCGGCGCGAGGCGCGGAAATTGTGCTGGCGGCGGCCGACGGTGATGCCGGCAAAACCGTCCATCACGTTGCGGTTCGGGTAGTAGCCGAGCCCGATATCGATCAGCAGCTCGGAGCCGTCGATCGGATGCGCGGTGTACCAGTAGCGCTCGGTGAACCTGACGTCACCGCCGCCTGCCTTGGCAAACGGCTCGGGCGTCTGGTGGCCGATGAGATCGTCCTGGGCTGTCAGCATTGTTCTTGTCCTTGGTGTTTGAGCCGGTTCGGTCGGTGGATGCGCGGCGCGGGGTCAGTCCTTTGCCGGACCCGCGCCCACAATGTCGCCGAACAGCACCCAGGTCTTGCCGTCGAACCGGGCGAAGCGGCGTTCGGTGATCGCCGCGTAATCCTGCGGCGTGGTCTGGATGGTGATGCCCGGGAGCAGCATCGGCAGCTCGATGCCGCTCAGATTGGTGGCCTGCTTCAGCACGTTCTCCCGCGTGAGGTTGTCGCCGCAGCGCTGCAGGATGATCGCGCCGAGTTGCGCCGTGGTGTAGCCGGTCACCGCGATCACGTCGTTGGGGTCCATGCCCGGCATGTATTTCGCGGCGAAGGCGAGATAGTCGACCATGCCCTTGTCGCTGGCCCAGGCCGGATCGTTCGGCGTCTTGTAGGAGGTTGTGGTCAGGATGCCGGTCGAGGCCTCGATCCCTGCCGGCACCAGCACGCCGGCGATCGAATTCGCTGTCGAGCCGAGGAAGATCAGCGGCTTCCAGCCGAGCTCGTGGATCTTGCGGATCGCCATCGAGGCAAATTTGTTCTGCGCGGCGATCAGGATGGTATCGGCGCCGGAGGCCTTCAGATTGACGATCTGGGAGTCGATCGTCGGCTCGGTCGACTGATACATCGCCTCCTTGACGATCATGGTGTCAGCCTTGGCGCCGAGCCCTTCCTTCAGGCCGAGCACAAAGTCCTTGCCGATGTCGTCGGCCTGCAACAGCACGCCGATTTTCGCGTCCGGCTTCTCGCGCAACACATAGCGCGCGATGATCCGGGATTCGTTGACATAGGTCGGCGAGTAGGGCGTCGTCCACGGAAATTGCTTCGGATCGTTCCAGCGGGTGCCGCCGCTCTGCACCAGCAGATGCGGAACGCCGTTGCTGTTGAGATATTTCTGGATCGCGGCGTTGGTCGGCGTCCCGAACGGCGCCATGATCGCGAGCACCTTGTCGTTCTCGACCAGCGCGCGCGTCACCTCGACGGTCTTGGGTGGGCTATAGGCGTCGTCGCGGGTCACGAAATTGATGCGGCGGCCGTTGATGCCGCTCTTCTCGTTCAGCATCGTGAAATAGGCGAGCATGGTCTTCGGGAAGCTCGCATAGATCGACGCCGGGCCGCTGTAGGGCGCATTGGCGCCGAGCATGATCTCGGTGTCGCTGACCCCTGGACCATAGGCCTTCTGGGCGTCAGCCGTTCCGAGCGCACCGGTGAGCGCGAACGCCCACACTGCAAGCGTGACCACTGGCTTTCGCATCTTCCCCTCCCATGACGCCCTCTTTTGCGGGGCTGGTTGATCCGGCGATGGAAGCCTTCGAAGGCTTTACCCGTCGCACTGGCTGTGCAATAATAGACCGTCTGTCCGGATTATCAACTTAAATCTCTGGGCGGCATATCGGCTTCACGCAGGACGGAAACATCCGCGCGCGTGCGCGGCCGCATGACGGCGAGGAGGAAACATGAAGCTGACGCAGGCGCTGATCTCGGCGGTGCAGTTGCGCAAGGATGCGCCCGGCACCATCCATGCCGGACGGTCGCGGAGCTGGAAGGAGATCGGCCGGCGCGTCGCCTGTGCCGCGGGCGGGCTGCGGTTGCTCGGCATCGAGGCCGGCGACCGCGTCGCGATCCTCGCGCACAACAGCGATCTCTACATCGAGGCGCTCTATGCCATCGCCTGGGCCGGTGCGGTCGCGGTGCCGCTCAACACGCGCTGGGCGGTCGCCGAAAATGCCTATGCGATCGAAGACTCCACGCCAAAACTGCTGCTGGTCGACAAGGCCTTCGCCGAGATCGCGTCTGGGCTGGGCGGCGCCAAATCACTCACCGCGATGATCTATCTGGACGAAGGGCAGGTCCCCGACGGCATGCAGGGCTATGACGAGCTCGTTGCGCACGCGCCGATCGAGGATGCCTCCGGCGCCTACAACGATCTTGCGGGCATCTTCTACACCGGCGGCACCACCGGCTTTCCGAAGGGCGTGATGCTGTCGCATGCCAACATCATCTATGAATCGCTGGTCTGGATTTATGCGCTCCGTTTCCGCGAAGACACCAGGTACCTGCATTCGGCCGGCATGTTCCATCTGGCCGGCACCTCGCCGATGATCGCGCTGACGCTGGTGGGCGGCACCCATGTCACGATCCCGAAATTCGAGCCTGAATTGGCGATGAAGACGATCGCCGAGCACAAGGTCGATTACTGCCTGTTCGTGCCGACCATGCTGAACATGATGCTCAACCATCCATCGTTCGGCAGCTATGATCTGAGCAGCATCAGGGATTGCGAATATGGCGCCTCTCCGATGCCGGATGCGCTGCTGGTCAAGCTGATGCGCGCGCTCCCGAGCTGGCGCTTTCACCAGGGCTATGGCATGACCGAGAGCGCGGCGCTGGCGACGATCCTGCCATGGGAATATCACGCGCTGGAGGGGCCGCTGGCGGCAAAGCGCAAATCCGCCGGCCGGGCGGCGCCAGGTGTCGAAATCCGCATCGTCGATGCCGCGGGCAACGAGGTGCCGCGCGGCACGGTCGGCGAGATCGCGATCCGCGGTGCCGGCGTGATGCTCGGCTATTGGCGCAAGCCCGAGGAAAGCGCCCGCGTGTTGCGCAACGGCTGGCTGCATACCGGCGACGGCGCCTGGATGGACGAGGACGGTTTTGTCTATATCGTCGACCGCCTGAAGGACATGATCGTCTCCGGCGGCGAGAACGTCTATTCCGGCGAGGTGGAGAACGCCATCTTCCAGCATGAGCATGTCAGGGAATGCGCCGTGATCGCGGTGCCTGATCCGCAATGGGGCGAGGCGGTGCACGCCATCGTGGTGCCGAAGGACGGCGCGCGACTCGATCCGGAGACCGTGATCGCGCATTGCCGCACCCTGATCGCGGGCTACAAATGCCCGCGCTCGGTCGACATCCGTCTTGAGCCATTGCCATTGACCGGCTCCGGCAAGATCATGAAGTCGGCGCTGCGCGAGGAGAAGTGGCAGGGCTACACGAGGTCGGTCAATTGATGCAGGAGGCTGCAAAACGTTCCGACGATGTGCCGGGTGCCGGACCGGAGCCGGTTCGTCCGGTCTTGGTGAATGACGACGCGGTACGTTCGGCGCTTGCGCAGCATCTGTCGCGGATATCGGGACAGCGGACGGAGATCACGAGCTTCGGGCGCAAATCGTCGGGCTTCTCCTGGATCACCTATGCTTTCGTGGCTCGTTCCTCTGCTGAAGGAGACCGCAAGCTGATCCTGCGCGTCGGTCCGCCGAACGGGTTGTTTGCGCCTTACTCGGTGCTGCCGCAGGTCACTGCGCTGCAGTCGCTGGCCGGCACCGGCGTTCCGGTTCCGGCGCTGGTGTCCTCAGCGCAGGATGGCGCCGAGATCGGCTTTCCCTTCTTCATCTGTACGCATGTCGACGGCGACGTTCCCGCGCCCTGGGCGGCGAGCGAGCTCGATCCGGACCACAAGCGCGCGATCGCCCGGCAGTTCGTCGAGATCCTCGCCTCGCTGCACCGGATCGACGCAAGCACAACGCCCTTCGCATCGCTGCAGCAGGGCGGAGAACGCGCGGAGTTGCGCGCGATCGCCGGCTGGCGCGCCTCGCTCGCGCGGCCGACGGCGCGCTATTATCCGCTGCTCGATTGGGGCGGACGCTGGCTGTACGACAACTGCCCGCCGCCGCCGCGCCGCACCATCGTGCATGGCGACTACCGGATCGGAAATTTCATCGAGGATAGTGGACGGATCACTTCCATTCTCGATTGGGAGCTGACCCATCTCGGCGATCCCCATGAGGATCTGGCCTGGGCGATGATGCCGACCTTCAACGCCAGGAGCCGGAAGCTCTATGGCGTGCTCGAGCGCGCCGAGGTGATCGATCTCTATCAGCGCGCCTCCGGCATTCCGGTTTCGGACCGGAGCCTCGCATTCTACGAGGCCTATGCGCTGTACCAGGCAGCAGCGATCCAGATGTGCGCGGTGCGCGCCTTCGAGGTCGATCGCTTCAACGACATGCGGCTTGCGGTGATGGCAAGCCAGATGTCCTCGATCGTGCGGGCGTTCGAGCGCGCATTGGAGGCCGCGGCATGAGCGCATCTTTCGAGCGGCTGATCGACGGCATCATCGATGCCCTGCAAAGCCATGTGGTGCCGAACAGCAGCGATGATTTCGTCCGCGGGCAGGTGTTCTCCGCGATCTACGCCCTGAATGGCATCAAGCTCGCGGCCGACTGGAAGGCCGGGCCGCTGCTGGAACAGGTGCGTTTGCAGGACGACACCTTCGCGGCGGTCAGGCGATTGGCCGACGGCATGACGCATCCGGAGATTCCGGCGACGCCCCGCATCCAGGGCGAGACGTCCGACCCTGCCGCGATCGAGGCGTTGCGCGACGATGGCGACCGGCGGCTCGGTCAGCTTCTGCTCTGGGCCAGCGGCGAGGACGCGCGCGCGGCGGACCGCGACATCGCGATCGAGATAGAACGCCTGCTGCGGCGGGCGATCTGCGACCAGCTCAAGATCGAGCTCGCGACGACGCCGAAGTCGATGCTGCAGCAGATCGCTGGCAGCGAACGCGAAGGTGGTGCGGCGCAGGGCTGAGGCGGTCAGGCCGCCGACGACCGGGAATTGCATCTTTGCGCGCGGCCTTGCTGATGCGCGGCGTTCGCAAAGACGCTTGCCGGCCCGCGGTGACCGTGTTATTCATTGATCGAACGGTCGTTCGGATTATTATTGACGACCGGTGAAGGCATCCGCGGCAAGCGGCAGGCCGAGGGAGACGGAGCGATGAACATGATGACCGGCGTCTCGCCATGGGAACGGCTGATCCGGCCCGACCGGGTCCATGGATCGCTCTACACCGATCCCGAGATTTTCGAGGCCGAGCTCAAGAGCATCTGGTACCGGACCTGGGTCTATGTCGGCCACGAGAGCGAGGTGCCCAACGCCAACGACTACGTCGTCAAGTCGATCGGCCCGCAATCCGTGATCATGACGCGCGACGAGCGGGGCAAGGTCAATCTGCTGCTCAATCGCTGCTCGCATCGCGGCAACCAGGTCTGTTCCTTCGAGCGCGGCAATGCGCGCTCGTTCACCTGTCCGTTCCATTCCTGGACCTTCGCCAATGACGGCCGCCTTGTCGGCTATGCCTTCCCGGACGGCTACGAAGGACAGGACAAGTCGCAGCTCGCGCTCGGGCGGGTGACGCGGGTCGAGTCCTATCGCGGCTTCGTGTTCGGCTCGTTCGCGACCGATGGGCCGACGTTAAAGGAGCATCTCGGCGGCGCCGCCGAGACCATCGACCGCCTGGTGCGCACCTCGCCGGAGGGCGAGGTCGAGATCACCGCCGGCTTTCTCAAGCATCGCGTGAAAGCAAACTGGAAGTTCATCCTGGAGAACGAGTGCGACGGCTATCACCCGGCCTTCGTGCACACCTCGATCTTCGGCGTCGCCGACAGCATGATCGGCAAGCTCTATGGCGGCGCTTCGACCGCGTTGACGCGCGACTACGGCAATGGCCACACCGAGATCGACCTGCGGCCCGAGTTCCGCAAGCGCGACGCGCCGATGAGCTGGTTCGGCACCAGCGAGGAGCGCTTGCCGGACTATACGGCCCGGATGAAGGCCGCCTATGGCGACAACGCGGCGCGCGAGATCATGATCGACGGCACGCCGCATGTGATGATCTTCCCGAACCTGTTCATCGCCGAAATCCAGATGTTCGTGATCCAGCCGCTTGGCGTCGACGACAGCGTGCAGCATGTCACCGCGCTGCAATTCAAGGGCGCGCCCGATCTGAACCGAAGGCTGCGTCAGCAGACCATGGGCTCGGTCGGCCCGGCCGGCTTCCTGCTCGCGGATGACTCCGAGATGTACGAGCGCTGTCACCGCGGCGTGCTGGCGCGCAACCCGGAATGGATCTTCCTCGGCCGCGGCGAGAAGCGCCAGCGGCAGGACGAGCACGGCTTCACGGTCGGCCACGTCACCGACGAGGTGCCGTCACGCGGCATCTGGACCCATTATCGCAAGCTGATGGAGCCTGCCTGATGCTGTCGCGCGAGAGCAGCGCCACCTTGATGAGCGCGATCACCGCCTTCCTCTATCGCGAGGCGCGGCTGCAGGACGAGCATCGATACGAGGCCTGGGAAAAGCTCTGGACCGACGACGGCGTCTATTGGGTGCCGGCCAACGGCGCCGACATCGATCCGGAACGGCAGATGTCGATCATCTACGACAATCGCTCGCGGATCGCGCTGCGCGTCCGCCAGCTGATGACCGGCAAGCACTTCACCCAGACGCCGCAGTCGAACCTGCGCCGGCTCATTTCCAACATCGAGTTGATGGACCAGCAGCCGGAGGATGGCGACATCGCGGTCGCCAGCAACAGTCTCATTTTCGAATCGAGCCTGCGCGACGACACGCTGTGGGCGGCGCGTAATGAATACCGGCTGCGCCATGTCGATGGCGAATTGCGGATGGCCGCCAAGAAGGTCATCCTCGTCAACAACGACAAGGCGATCTACACGCTCTCGTTCCTGGTTTGAGATGAGTTTGCAACGCACCGTGCAGCGCACTCCACTTTACCTCGCCCCGCTTGCGGGGAGAGGTCGGAATGCATCGTTAGATGCATTCCGGGTGAGGGGTAGCCACCGCAAACGCTTCCATCGCCTTGTACGCGGAGACAGCCCCTCACCCCAACCCTCTCCCCGTAAGAACGGGGAGAGGGAGCGCAACATCGCTATTCGCCTCTATCTGAGGAAGGTCTCGCCATGATCGACAAAGGCCCCGTTCTGCTCGACATCACCGACGGCATCGCGCGGTTGCGGCTCAACCGCCCGGATGCGGCCAATGGCATGAGCGCCGAACTGTTGAGCGCGCTGTGCGACGCTATCATGGTCTGCCACGGCCATCCGGATCTGCGCGTCGTGGTGCTGAGCGGCGAGGGGGCGAATTTCTGCGCCGGCGGCGATGTCCGCGCCTTTGCCGCCAAGGGCGAGAAGCTGCCGGACTATATCCGGCAGGCCACCGCGTTTCTGCAGAATGCCGTGACCGGATTGCTGCGGCTCGAGGCGCCCGTCATCGCCTCGGTGCAGGGCTTTGCCGCGGGTGGCGGCGGCTTTGGCCTGGTCTGCGCTTCCGACATCGTGATCGCGGCGGAATCGGCAAAATTCCTCGCCGGCGCCACGCGGGTGGCGATGGCACCGGATGCCGGCGTCTCCGTCACGCTGTCGCGGCTGGTCGGCCTGCGGCGGGCGATGTCGATCCTGTTGACCAACCCGGTGATATCAGCAGCGGAAGCGCTGCAGATGGGTATCGTCACCAAGGTCGTGCCCGATGCGGAGCTTGCCGACGCCTCGCTGGCGCTGGCGCGCGAGCTTGCGGCCGGTGCGCCGAAGGCGCTGGCGGCGACCAAGCGGCTGGTTTGGGCCGGCACCGGCACCAGCATTGAGCAGTGTCTGTCGGAAGAGGCGCGCACGGTTGCCGAACTCTCGGGCATGGCCGATGCCCGCGAAGGGCTCGCCGCCGTGATCGAACGGCGCAAGCCTGTCTTCACGGGGCGCTGAGGTGGCGCCCCTGCCATTCGGGCGTCTCGATGGCCGCCGCGCCTTCGTCTCCGGCGGCGCGCGCGGCATTGGTGCGGCGATTGTCCGCAGCTTTGCCGGGGCCGGCGCCAGGGTCGTGATCGCCGATCTCGACGTCGCTGCGGCCTCGGAGCTCGCGCGCGAGACCGGCGCTGACGTTGCAGGACTTGACGTCAGCGATGCAACGGCGGTGCAGGCCGTGATGGCGCAGGACGGCCCGTTCGACATCGTCGTCAACAACGCCGGCATCGATCAGCATGCTTTCTTCACCGACACCACGGCGGAGGATTGGGCGCGGCTGATTGCGGTCAATCTCACCTCGGTGCTGGCCTGCACCCACGCTGCGCTGCCGGCGATGCAGGCGGCGCGGTTCGGCCGCATCATCAACGTCACCTCGGAGGCGGCGCGGCTCGGCTCCAAGGGCGGCGCGGTCTATTCCGCGGCCAAGGGCGGCGTGATCTCCTTCACCAGGAGCATCGCGCGAGAGAATGCGCGCTTTGGCATCACCGCGAACGCGATCGCGCCGGGGCCGATCCGCACGCCGATGCTGGAGCAGGCGGTGGCGAAGGGCGGCGACAAGATTTTGCAGGCGATGACCGGCGCGACGCTGCTCGGCCGCCTCGGCGAGCCGGAGGAGGTCGCTGCCGCCGCGCTGTTCCTGGCCTCCGATCAGGCCGCCTATATCACCGGCGAGACGCTCGGCGTGTCCGGCGGCATGGGCATCGGCGGCTGAGATGACGGGCGCGAGCAACGATATCGCAGTCACGCCGGTCGATCGTGCGATCGAACGCTTGCGTGCGATCTATCGCAACTGGAGCCGCGATACGACCGTGGCGCAGATGCGCAGCGATTGGGATGCCGCCTTCGCCGGCTGCTCGGTGCCGGTGACTTGCCAGCAGGTCTCTGCCGGCGGCGTCGATGGCGAATGGATCGTGCCGGCCGATGCGCCGCGCGACAAGGCGGTGCTCTATTTTCACGGCGGCGGCTTCCGCATCGGCTCGGTCGCCTCGCATCGCGACCTGGTCGCGCGGATCGCCGATGCATCCGGCTGCCGTGTACTTGCCGTCAACTATCGTCTTGCGCCGGAGCATCGCTTTCCCGCCGCGCTGGATGATGCGCTGATCGCCTATCAATATTTGCGCGATCAGGGACTGCGTCCGGCGGATATTGCCTTCGCCGGCGACTCCGCCGGCGGCAATCTCGTGCTCTCCGTAATGCTGGCGGCGCGCGGCCGCGGCTTGCCGCTACCAGCCGCGGCCGCATTGATGTCGCCCTGGACCGATCTCGCTGCGAACGGCGCGAGCTATGAGAGCAGGGCCGAGGCCGATCCGATCCATCAGCGCGCGATGATCCTGGCGCTGGCAAAAAACTATCTCGGCAAGGACGGCGATCCCCGCGATCCGCTGGCCTCGCCGCTTTACGCCGATCTCGCCGGCCTACCGCCGCTGCTGGTGCAAGTCGGCGACCGCGAGACCGTGCGCGACGACGCTACGGAGCTGGCCGCAAAGGCGAAGGCCGCCGGCGTCGAAACCGAGCTGCAGGTCTGGGACGGCATGATCCACGTATTTCAGATGTTCCCGGAGATTCCGCAGGCGGGAGAGGCGATTGCATCCCTTGCGAATTTTCTGCGCAAGCATCTTCACATCGGCCATCAGAGGGCGCCACAATGAACGTCATGACCTCGGACCCGCGCCAGCTCACCGAAGCCGAGTTCCATTTCTCGGAGCAGCCTAACCTGCCCGAGGAACTGCGCATGCTGCGCGAGCAGGTGCGTCGGTTTGTCGAGAAGGAAGTGGTGCCGCATGCCGAGGCGTGGGAACGCGACGGCAAGATCCCGCGCGAGATCTATCGCCGCATGGGTGCGCTCGGTTTCCTCGGCATGCGCCACGCCGCCGAATATGGCGGCACCGACATGGGGCCGCTGGCCTCGATGGTGTTCGCCGAGGAGCTGGGACGCTCGAGCTTTGGCGGCTTCACCTCCTCGATCTTGGTGCACACCGACATGTCGGCGGTGCACATCTCGCTGCGCGGTACGCCGGAGCAGAAGCAGAAATATTTGCCGGCGATCATCCGCGGCGAGACGGTCTGCTCGATCGCGGTGACCGAACCGGACGCCGGTTCCGACGTCGCCGGCCTGAAGACGCGCGCGCGTCGCGATGGCGATAGCTGGGTGATCAACGGCGCCAAGATGTTCATCACCAACGCGGTCTATGGCAACATCCTGATTGTCGCCGCGCGGACTGACCCGCTTGCCAAGGGCAGCCGCGGCATCTCGCTGTTCATCGTCGAGCGCAACACGCCGGGCATCACGGCGACCAAGCTCGACAAGCACGGCTGGCTCTGCTCGGACACCGCCGAGCTCGGGTTCCAGGACGTGCGGGTGCCGGCGGAGAATCTGCTCGGTGAGGAGAATAAGGGCTTCTATGGCATCATGGAGACCTTCCAGAACGAGCGCATCTGCATCGGCGGCATCTGCGCCGGCGAATCCGCCAAGGCGATCGAGCTGACGGCGAACTACGTGAAGACGCGGCAAGCGTTCGGCGGTCCGCTCTGGAATCAGCAAGGGGTGCGATTGAAGCTCGCCCAGCTTGCCGCCAAGGCGGCGGCGGCGCGGGCGCTGGCCTATCAGGCCGCCGAGCTCGCCGCGGCCGGACAGGAGTGTCTGCGCGAAGTGTCGATGGTCAAGGCGCTGTCGCCGGAGGTGCTGCACGAGGTCGTGCATGGCTGCCTGCAACTGCACGGCGGCTCAGGCTTCATGCGCGGCACCCCGATCGAGCGCATGGTGCGCGACGCGCGCGTGCTGACCATCGGCGGCGGCGCCACCGAGGTGATGCTGGAGGAAGTGGCGAAGCGGATGTGAAGGGCGCGCGCAGGCGTACCCTGAATGCGCGCACGGCATGTGACGCTCTCTCGTTATGGAGCTTGGAAAGCACCTATCTCAAGGTACATCACTGGCAGCCGTCACCTGCGGTCCGGCATTTTGTTGTACTACGGCTTTTTCGAGCCGCTCGATATTTTCCAGCAGTCGCCGGCTGGTCAGGATGAGGAAATAATAGCCGAATTGCGGATTCTGAAAGTAGAGTTCAAGCAGCCTGTCATAGGTGATGGTGAGAACTTGTCCGTCGTCTATGCATTCGACCGTCCCGGTCCGTCGGTTATTGGGCGTAAGGAAGCCAAGTTCTCCCATGAGACGTCCCGGCGGAAGCTCGACGTTGATCTCCTTGACCAGAAACCTCCCCGTGACGGTGAGGAACATTTCGGTCGCCGCATCACCCTTCTTGAATAATCTGTCGCCCCGCCGATATTTGCGTTCGGTCATGAACGGTTTGAGCCATTCCATCGACATGTCACCCTGCGCCGCGTCACGTGCCTTCTTGACGAGCCTGAGCATTTGACGGAGGCGAACGGCATTGATCGGCACCATCAGCAGGTACAGGAGAAAAGTGCCGACGTTTCCGGAGAGGGCGCCAAAGGTCGCGAAGAATGAACAGCCTGCCATATTCGCGATGCGCAGCGGCACCATTGTCTGCATCAGCAAGGTAGCGACAAAGAAGATGGCGCCGACCAGTGCAAACATGTTGGCAAGCGTTATGTTGGCCAGCACAATTTCGAGCAGCCGATTGAATAGCGCATCATAGGTGATGTTGTTGGGATCGAGACCCAGTTGAACCAAGATCTTTGCGACCCTGAGATTGTCCGCGGCCGTATCGAGCAGGCGGTTCAGGATTGTCGAAAGATCTGCGCTGTTGAGCTCCATTGGATTATCTCTTTGCGAAGCTGATGTTAGATTTCTCAAGTCGCCAGAAACGTGTAGGCGGCGATCAGGGCCACCATGGCTGCGAAAATCAGCAGGGCCGGGACGGATATCCGGGCGGCCGGCTTATCGGAAGCCCCGGCGGCCAGCCGAGCCGCCGGGGGCTTACGCGGTCTCTGGGACTGCACGGTGTCGTTATCCACGGATTTAGCGGGGGCATCCAGTTCTGGCGCCGCGCCACAGCCCCCCATCTCGCCATAATAACTGACGTAGACTTCTTGAATTGCCACTACTTTCGACTCGGCCTCGCTCATCCGCTCGAGCCTGGCTCGATAGCTGAGCAAGAACCCCTGCGCATTTGCCGGCAAGTCATCGAAACTGCCGAGCTTGGCCATCATAAGCCAGGTGGCAAAATCCACCTCGGCTTTGGAGCGGGCTTTTCGAGCGATCCGGGTGCCCGAGCGTGAGGCCATGACTATCTGACCGATTTGCAATGCAAAAACAAAATCGCGGGCATTGAAGGCGTTCGTTGGTCCGTCTGGGTGTGCGGGTTATCCAAGCGGACGTCAAGCACCTCGCGTCGACTTGCTTCCTGCCTGAGCTCAGGTCAATGCTCCCGACGCCTATTACTTTCCTATAGTATTCCCGTCACACCCGTCTCGAAAGCATATATGTGACGCACCGTCAGCCAGCGGGCCCTCTCTTGATGGCTGCAATATGCTGCTGTTGGGTGGAAAGAGGAGGTCGCAGCGCTTTTGCGCGTCACAGAATCGGGGTACGCGCTTAGCTGGCAGGCTTGCCCTGGCCGACCGCCTTCGCCATCACGCCCGGCTTGAGGCGCCAATTCGGGCCAAAGTCCTGCAGCGGATGGAAGAACAGCGGCTCGGTGGCCTCGAGCTGCCGCAGCCGCGCGGCGTAGTCATCGAGATAGCGGTGCCGCGTCGCCTCGTCGACGAAGTTCACCGAATACGACACGAAGGGCGGCAGCACCTTGCAGCCGGCATAGGCCAGGGTGCCGTTCTGGATCGGCCATAGCACCACATCAAGTGCGCCGACCAGTCCGTCGGGCGCGCACATTCCGGGATAGGCGGCGGTCGAGGTCACGACCATGGCGCGGCGGCCGGCCAGGCCGCCGGTGTCGTAGCGGCGGCCGGCGCCATAGATCGCGCCGTTGACGAACACACGGTCGATCCAGCCCTTCATGATGGCGGGGACGGAGAACCACCACAGCGGAAACTGCAGGATCAGGAGGTCGCACCACAGCAGCTTCTCGATCTCGGCCGTGATGTCGCCGCTGAGTGACTCCTGGTGCAGATTGTATTTCTGCTCGCGGTCATATTGCAGCCGGTCGGGAAACCGCCGTTCGCCAAAATCGTCGGCGGTTGCCACCGGATTGAACCGCATGGCGTAGAGATCGGAGATCCTGACCGTGTGCCCAAGCGCGGTCAGCTCCGCCACCGACCGCGCCAGCAGTGCCGCGTTGAAGGACTGCGCCTCCTGATGGGCAAGGACTATCAGGACCTTCATCGTTTTAGTCCACCGGCTTGAAGCTGAGCGTTGCAGCATCGGCCTGCATGATCTGCAGCTTCTGGTTGGAGAAGTGGACGCCGGGGCCAAAGCTGATCGGCGCCATCACGCCGGTCTCGACATTCTTGGTCTTCTCCAGCTCGGAGATGGTGCAGGCCCAGGTCGGCTGCTTGCCGCAGCGCTCGATCGCCGCGATCAGGACTGTCGCGGCGGCATAGCCGGTCATGGTGTAGCGGTTGATGCCCTTGAACTCGGCTTCCGAGACCAGCGGCTTGGCCTTCTCCAGGAACGCCTTGCCGGCCGTGCCCGCGAACGGCTCGACATAGTCGACCGCGTAGATGCCGTCGCCCGCCGGGCCCATCAGCTTCAGCACCGGTTCGATGCGGCCGGGCCAGAAGATGCCGGTCACCGGCTTGATGCTGAGCTTCTCCAGCTCCTTCATCATCGCGATGTTCTCGGCGATGATGCCGCCGGCCAGGAACACCTCGGCACCGGAATCCTTCAGCTGCAGCATGTCGGACGAGAAGTCCTGCTGGCCCTTCTTGTAATTGCCGCTGTAGACGACGTTCAGCTTCTTGGCCTTCACCACGGAATCGAAGCCGTCGCGCACGGTGATGCCGTAATCGTCATCCTGGGTGATCAGCCCCCATTTCTTGCCGGGGTTCTTGTCGGCGAGGAAGTTGACGAGATGGATGATGCCTTCCTCGTAGGATTGGCCGACCACGAACACGTTCTTGCGCGGCGGCTCCCACAGGAATTTCACCGGCGCGACGTCGATCACGGTCGGGATGCCGGATTTCTCCAGCACTGGCATCACCGCGATCGACTGGCCCGAGCCCGAGATGCCGAGTATTGCGAACACCTTGTCGACATCGATCACCTTCTTGACGCCCTGGATGGTGCGCGCGGTGACGTAACCGTCGTCCTCCAGCACATATTTGATCTTGCGGCCGTTGATGCCGCCGGCGGCATTGGCCTCGGCGATCGCGATCTTGTGGCCGATCGAGGCCGCGACGCCGAGCAGCGCCGGCGGGCCGGTCAGGGGTTCGACATCGCCGATCAGGATCTCGGTGTCGGTGATGCCGGGGTCCGCGGCGCATGCCGAGCCGATGGCAAGACAGGCGGTGGAAAGCAGCAGCGCCGCCGCCGCCAGATGTTTGATCATTGTCTCCTCCTCATGGTGTCTGTCTTTTCTTGTTAGTAGCGCAGCGGCCAGTGCACCCAGGTCCGCCTGATGTCGTGCCAGGCGCCGACCAGCCCGCGGGGCTGGAAGCGCAGGAACAGGATGATGACGAGGCCGTAGAGCATGCTCTTCAGCTCCTGCGCGCCGGTCGTGAAGCTGGTGTCCAACTGTGCGCTGAACAGGCTGAAGACCAGCCTTGTCGCCTCCGGCAGCAGCACGATCAGGATGGTGCCGAGCACCGCGCCGAGCGCGGAGCCGAGGCCGCCGACGATCAGGATCGCCAGCGCCTCGATCGAGAGCAGGAACGGAAAACCCTCGACGCTGACAAAGGAGAGATAAATGCCGTAGAGCGCGCCGGCGATGCCGGTGATGAAGGCCGAGGTGACGAAGGCGAACAGCTTGTAGGCATGCAGATTGATGCCCATGACGCGGGCCGCGGTGTCGTTGTCGCGGATCGCGACAAAGGCGCGGCCGACCCGGCTGCGGCGGATGTTGAGGGTCGCGAGCAGCGTCAGAACAGCGATGCCGAGGCAGAGATAGGTAAAGGCGGCGTCGCTGTCGAAGCTGATCCCGAAGATCTCCGGCCGCTGCACCTGGATGCCGCGGGCGCCGTTGGTGAGCCAGCGCATCTCCAGGATCACGGTATTGATGATGAAGGAGAAGGCCAGCGTGGTGATCGCGAGGTAGAGCCCCTTGAGCCGCAGCGACGGCGCGCCGACGATCAGGCTCGCCAGCGCGGGCACGACGCCGGCGCCGAGGAAGCCGACCAGCGGCGGCATGTGGTACTTCGAGACCAGCACGGCATAGGCATAGGCGCCGGTGACTAGGAAGCCGACATGGCCGAGTGAGATCAGGCCGGTGTAGCCGGTCAGAATGTTGAGCCCGAGCGCGCCGGTCACCGTGATCAGGATGATCATCAGGAACGAGAGCGCGTAGGAATTCAGCAAATGAGGCGCCGCGATCAACGCCAGCAGCAGCACGGCCGACCACAGCCAGACCGGCGGGGAATCGATCAGCGCGACCAGCTCGCCATAGCTCTGCTTGTAATCGCCGGTGCGCATCACACTCTCTCGATATCGCGTTCGCCGAAGATGCCGAACGGGCGGACCATCAGCACCACGATGATCATGGCAAAGCCCGCGACCTCCTTCATGCCGGAGCCGACATAACCGCCGGCGAGGTTTTCGGTGATGCCGATCAACAGGCCGCCGAGGCCGGAGCCGAGCACGGCGTCGAGGCCGCCGAGGATCGTGGCCGGAAACGCCTTCAGCCCGAGCTGGAACATCGCCGGTGACAGATCGTAGGACAGCGCGAAGAACACGCCTCCGATCCCGGCGATCACCGAGGATGCGGCCCAGGCCAGCGCATGCACGCGGGTGGCGCTGATGCCCATCAACAGCGCGGTGCGGTCGTCGGCCGCGACCGCGCGCATCGCCACCCCGACCTTGCTGTAGCGGAAGAAGGCCCAGATCGCGGCGAGCAGCAAAAGCAGCGTCGCGATGACGGCAAGCTGGCCGGTGCGCACGCCGATCCCGCCGAGATGCACGATGCCGTGGCCCATGCCGATGTCGAGCCCGTGCGGATAGGCGTCCCAGATGAAGTTGATCGCCGAGCGCAGGATCACCGCGAGCCCGATCGTCACCATCACGGTCGCGAACACTGGCTCGCCCAGCATCGGCCGCATCACGAAGCGTTCGATGATGAGGCCGAGCAGGATCGCGGCGAGGATCGCGCCCAATGCGACCACGAACACATTGCCGCTGACCGTGGTCGAGATGGTCCAGGCGATATAGGCCGTGATCATGGTCATCTCGCCCTGGGCGAAATTGACCAGCCCGGTCGACTTGTAGATCACCGCAAAGCCCATCGCGATCAGGCCGTAAATCGCGCCGATCGCGAGCCCCGAAATCAGGAGCTGGATGAGATACTGCATTCAGCCCTCCGCCCGGTAGATGATGGCGAGCTCGCGCGCGAACTTCTTCTCGATCATGGCGCGGCGCACCTTCTGCGTGGCGGTCAATTCGCCGTCGTCGTGGTCGAGCTCCTTCTCGAGGATGGCGAAGCGCCTGACGTTCTCGACCCGGGCCAAGCGCTTGTTGGTCTCGCCAACGATGCGCTCGACCAGTTCGTGGACCTCCGGCAGCTGCGACAGCGACTTGTAGTTGGTGTAGGCCAGCGCCCGGTCGCGCGCCCAGCGGCCGACATTGTCGTAATCAACCTGGACGATGGCGCCGAGATACTTCTTGGCCTCGCCGACCACGATCGCTTCCTTGATGAACTCGGAATCCTTCAGCGCATTCTCGATCTCCGAGGGCGCGATGTTCTTGCCGCCGGCGGTGATGATGATCGCCTTCTTGCGGTCGACCACGGCGATCTCGCCGTTGTCGAGGATGTCGATGATGTCACCGGTGCGCAGCCAGCCGCCTTGCTCGAGCGAGGCCGTCGAGGCCTTCTCGTCGAGGAAGTAGCCCTTGAAGACGCCGGGATTGTGCAACAGGATCTCGCCGTCGCTGTCGAGTTTCCATTCCGTCTGCGGCAAGGGGACGCCGCAGCCGCCGATCCGGTGGTGGCTTTCGGTCTGGATGAAGGCGACGCCGCCGCTTTCGGTGAGGCCATAGCCCTGCGACACCGGGCGGCCGATGATGTCGAAGAAGCGCAGCGTTTCCGGCGAGATCGAGGCGCCGGCACAGAGCCGGTGCCGGCTGGTGGCGAAGCCGAGATGGCGCTGCAGATTGCGGAACATCAGGAGATAGAGCAGGCCGTAGGCGATGCGATCGAGCCAGTTGTCTTTCCCGGCCTGCCGGCGATCCGACAGTGTGCGGCCCCAGGCGAGGCAGGCCCTGGTAAAGCTCTGTCGCAGCCGGCCGCTCTCGCCGAGCCGGAACAGAAAGCCCTGCTGCAGCTTCTCGTAGATGCGGGGCACGCCGACGAAGAAGGTCGGCGCGATCTCGCGGATGTTGATCGCGACCGTGTCGATCGATTCGGCAAACGAGACGGTGCCGCCGAGCACCAGATGCGTCACCGTGCCGTAGCAGCGCTCGGCGACGTGGCAGAGCGGCAGGTAGCTGACCGCCTCGAACGGCTTGTCCGCGATATCGACGGTTTTGGCGTAGGCATAGGCGGCGTAGACCAGGTTACGGTGGGTCAGCATCGCGCCCTTGGGCGGACCCGTCGTGCCCGAAGTGTAGACGAGGATGCAGACATCGTCGGGCGCACTTTGGCTGATCAGGCGATCGACCGTGGCGTTGGCCTCCGGGTTTTCCTGCGCATGGGCCTGGCCGCGCTCGCACAATGCGGTGAACGCCATCAGCTCCGATTGGCGGTAGTGCCGCAGGCCCTTCATGTCGATGCAGACGATGGCCTCGAGATCCGGCAGGCCGCCATTGTTGGCCATCGCGTCGAGCACCTTGTCGGTCTGTTCCTGGTCGCCGGTGACGATGATCCGGGCGCCCGAATGCTTGACGATGTATTGCAACTCGACCCAGGGATTGGTCGGATAGATGCCGACCGCGACCGCGCCGATCATCTGGACGCCGAGATCGGCATAAAACCATTCCGGTGTGTTCTCGCCGGCGATGGCGACGCGGTCGCCCGGCTTGATGCCGAGCGACAGCAGGCCGAGTGCGACCGCGCGCGCGGTCTCGTAATAGTGCCGCCAGGAATAGGGATTCCAGATGCCAAAATCCTTCTCGCGCAGCGCCAGCGCCTCGCCATGCATGGCTGCGCGCTGCCGCAGCAATTGCGGGATGGTGATGGCGGCATCCGCAAGCGCCGCCTGGAACGCGTCGGCGCTTGTTGCCGGCGGGTTGCGCGGCGCGCTCACCTGCAGCGGCGGATGGGCGGTGCGCAGGCTGTCCATCGTCGACATCACGCGCCCACCTGCATCGCCTCAGTGCGCTGGCCGCCAAGATAGGCCTCCGCGACCGCAGGATCACGCCTAACCTCGTCGGGCGTGCCTTCGGCGATCTTGCGGCCGAAATTCAGCACGTGGATGCGGTCGGAGATGTCCATCACGATGCGCATCTCATGCTCGATCATCACGACGGTGATGCCGAGCTCGTCGCGGATGTCGAGCACGAAGCGCGCGATGTCCTCGGTCTCCTCCTGGTTCATGCCGGAGACCATCTCGTCGAGCAGCAACAGTTTCGGCTCGCAGGCGAGCGCGCGGGCGAGCTCGACGCGCTTCTGCTGGCCGTAGGACAGCGTGCCGACCACGGCGTCCCTGATATGCTCGATCTCGAGGAATTCGATGATGTGCTCGACCCGCTGCCGCGCCTCGATTTCCTCCTTGCGGGTGCGGCCGAAGAACACCACCGCATCGAGCACGGTCGAGCGCAGATGGGTGTGGCGGCCGGTCAGGATGTTCTCGACCACGGTGCCGTGCTTGAACAGCGCAAGGTTCTGGAAGGTGCGGCCGATGCCGACCGCCGCGAACTTCCACGGCGAGATGGTCGAGAGGTCAAGGCGATCGAAGGTGATGCGGCCGGTGCTCGGCCGCAGCACGCCCGAGATCATGTTGAACAGCGTGGTCTTGCCGGCGCCGTTCGGGCCGATCACGCTACAAATCTCGCCCGAGTTGACTTGAAGGCTGACATCGGCGACCGCCTGCAGGCCGCCGAAGCGTTTTGACAGGTTCTCGATCGCGAGCAGCGCGGTCACGACAGCCACCGCTTGCGGCGCTTGTAGTGCTTGACGTCGCGCAGGCTCTTGCGGCCGGCGGAAGAGACGCCAAGGTAAAACTCCCGGACGTCCTCATTGGCGGTGAGCTGCTTCGCCGTGCCGTCAAGCACAACGCGGCCGGTTTCCAGGATGTAGCCGTAGTCGGCGATATCGAGCGCGCGCTGTGCATTCTGCTCGACCAGCAGCACCGTCATCTTCAGCTCGTCGCGCAGCCGGACGATCACCTCATAGATGCGGTCGATGATCAAGGGCGCGAGGCCGAGCGACGGCTCGTCGAGCGCCAGCAGCACGGGATCGGTCATCAGCGCGCGGCCGATCGCGAGCATCTGCTGTTCACCGCCGGACATGTAGCCGGCGATCTGGTCGCGCCGCTCATGCAGCCGCGGGAACAGCGCAAACACCTTGTCGCGGCGCTCGCGGGCTTCGGCGCCAGTCCTGGTGTAGCCGCCCATCTGCAGGTTTTCGTCGATGGTCAGCGCAGCGAACACGCGGCGGCCCTCCGGCACCTGCACGATGCCGCGGCGGACCAGCTCGTCCGGCGCAAGATGATGCACCTCGTCATTGCGAAAGCGGATGCTGCCGTTCTCGATCACGCCTTCCTCGGTGTAGAGGATGCCGGACATCGCCTTCAGCAGCGTCGACTTGCCGGCACCGTTGGAGCCGAGCAGGGCGACGATATTGCCCTCGGGCACCGCGATCGAGACGTCGCGGATCGCCTCGATCGCGTTGTCGTAGACGATCCGGATATTGCGGAATTCGAGCAGGCCGTCCCGCGCCGGGGCAGTGAGCGGCGCTGCTTGCGGCGTCGGATGCGGGATGGTCGTCGGCATCTGGCTCAGACCCGGCCAGCCGATCGGCGCGGCCGTGCGGCGAGGATCGCATCAGTGACGATCTTGGCGGTCTCGGCGCAGGCCTGGGTGCCGCCATTGCCATATTGTTTCACCGCGTCGCCGACGCACCACAGGCCTTCGATGCCGGTCTCGCGCGGCAGGTCGTAGCCGGCACAGCTGCGTTGCGCCGGCCAGTCGTCGCGCATCACCCGGATCGACAGGATTTTGGCCTGGTCGAAATTCGCGAACTGCTCGCGCAGATCCTCGAGCGCCAGCGCGACCTCGGCATCGGAATCGAAATCACCGAGCGCCGGCACCGGCACGGCATAGGCGACATAGAGGTGCCAGCCTGATGGAGCCAGTTCCGGACAGGTGGCGGAAAGGTTCGCCATGTTGCAGAGCCGGCGCGTCTTGCCGAAGGTGACGATGCCGGGATGGTTGAGCAGCGGCTCGCGGCTCGCGACATTGATGACGATGTTGGCGGCTGGGCGGAGGTCGTTCTTCACCTTGGCGATATAAGGCGCCGGAAAAGCCTCCTTGCCGGCCAGCGCGACGGTGGCCTTGGGGCCGGCATTGCTGATGACGAGATCGGTGTCGATCCGTACCTTCTCACCATTCCTGAGCACGGTGACGCCTTCGACCTTGCCATTCGATGTGTGGATCGTGGTCGCCGGCGTTTCGAGCCAGATGTCGCCATTGCGCCTGACGGCGGTGCCGAGGCTGTTCCAGACGCCGATCGTGCCCTGCGGACAGAAGCCGAACTTCTTGAAGGCGCCCTTGCTGGTGAAATAGGTCAGGAAGGCGCGGGCCGGCAGCTCGGCAGCGTTGCAGGCAAAGATCGCCGCGCAGAGGTTGCGGAACAGCGCGTGCACGGTGGCGTTGCTGGTGTAGCCCTTCAGCCAGTCCTCGGTCGATTGCCGTCCGTCGGGCAGATTGCCGGAGCGGGCGTCGGCGAATTTCTCCAGGATGCGCGAGGCCTGCTTGGTGAGCTGCCCGAGCAGCAACGACCAGCCGCCGCGGCCGACGTCGATCACCTTGCCGTCGATGAAGAACGAACTCGCGGGCTCCGGTGCGCGGATGTCGAGCGGCGCGCCGACGGTGTGGAAGGTCTCCTCGAACACCCCGCCGAACTCGATCGCGATCGCGCCGATATTGACCTTGAAGCCGTCGATCTCCTCGGTCGAGGCGCGTCCGCCGAGCCGGTCCTTGTCGTCGACGACGAGCGTATGCAGCCCGCCATGGGCAAGCCGCGCCGCGGCGCACAGCCCGCCGGCCCCGGCTCCGATCACGACAGCATCGACCTTCTGAGAATCCACGCGCAACCTCCCTCGATGCCGCCGGGTTGGTCCCGGCGTGCGCAATCTGCTTGCTTGATGACGGGCACGATAATATAATCCGACCGGTCGTTCAAATTATTTTTTGACGCAGGTCGCCGATGCCGCGAGCGATGGAAGAGTTCTGGTGGATGGCGCCCGCAAGGGGAGGAGCGCGCGGGGCGGCGGTAGTATAGAGAGACGGCGGCCGCCCGATTCCGGCGGCGCCGATGGTGCACGAGAGAGAATGTAATGGCGCGGACGCGCTCGGAAAATTACGACGAGATCCAGCAGGGCATCCTCACCACCGCCTGCGGCCTGTTCGCGCGGCAGGGCTATATGCGTGCCTCGATCGCCGACCTTGCGGATGCCTGCAAGCTGTCGCGCGGAGCGCTGTACCATTATTTCGACTCGAAGGAAGCGATCCTGCTCGCGATCCTCGATGCCCATATCCGCGAGATGATCGCGGATGTCGAGACCGCGATGGCTGGCAAGGCCGCGACGCTGGAGCAATTCCGCGCCGCGATCCAGGCCATCGTCGCGCTGAACGCGCGCTCGAGCGACGAGCAGCGCGTGATCCTCAACGACCTCTCGTTCCTCGGCGAGACCGAGCAGGATGCGATCAAGGCGCTGGAGCGTCAGATCGTCGACACGGTCTCGGATCTTCTGGTCAAGCTCGACAAGGAAGGCAAGATCGTCAAGCGGACCAAGAAAATCTACAGCATGATGCTGTTCGGCATCCTGAACTTCAGCCACACCTGGTACGACCCGAAGGGCGGGATCGATCCAACCGAATTCGCCGACATGGTGGTGGACCTGTTTCTGTACGGTTTCACCATGCCGGTGCCGGCCAAGGACGCCGCGCGGCCGCTGCGGCAGCGGGCGTGAGTTTGTCGCGGCTGGCGACGATCGTCATCACCTCGTCTGCACATCATCGTGAAGGCGCGACCCTATTCCGCGCGTAACACGCGAGTGGCGCGCTGCGTAGTCAGCCACGAACGCCGCAACAGCGGCCGATGATGGCATCGCAGCGAGGGAAGAAACATCTCCATGAATCTGTCGTTCAACATCGCCGAACAAGGCGAGGGGTCTTATCGTCTGCTTGCGATCCTGCGCTGGGTCATGGTGGTGATCTTCGTGTCGTTCGGCATGCAGAAGTTCACGCTGCAGTCCGCCCAGGGCATCGCGCAATTCATCAGCAACAGCCCGTTCATTTCGTGGCTCTCGGTGTTTGGCCTCCGGGGCGAGGCGTATGTGCTCGGCGTGGCCGAATTCGGTATCGCCGGGCTGCTTGCCGCCGGTGCGTTCAACCCGATGCTGTCCGCGATCGGTTCGCTGCTGGGCGTCATCACCTTCGCCATCACGTGGTCGTTCTTCTTCACGACACCGGGGGTGGTCAAATGGAGCCTGTCGACCGACCCGATGGCCTGGAACCTGGCCGGTGAGTTCCTGTTCAAGGACATCGTGCTGCTCTGCGTCTGCCTCGTGCTGCTGTTGGCGTCCTTGCCGCGGTCGATCGTCCGATCGCGCGCCGCATAGTCTCGCGCCGTGCGATCAATGGTTAAGCCATGCTTAATCAGGCAGCCCACGCATACGGCATCTGGAACCGGACAATTCGCCGCAGGCCGCCATGTCTTGTCACTCGAATCCAATAGGCCTATGCAACCGTTGATTGACGAATTGTTGCTAGTAAGAAACGGTCCCCGGTTGGGAGTGGAATGTGACGAAGTCAGACATATCGACGGTCGGCCCGGCACGCGCTGGTTCCATCTTGCTATCGAAGCACGCTCCCGACATTTTCAAACGTCCCGCATTTTTTTGTTCGATTGCAGTTCCCGCACCGTGGCTGGAGTGGGAGGGCGGTCGCGAGCGCGGTTTCCGGCACTGATCGCTGGAACTGCAATCGGGCCGCCCCTTCCCCGCCCGCGACGGGGCACGGTACAACACGCGCAATCGTGAATTCGGACGCACAGGTTCCATCGCTTAAGATCGCGATGTCGCCATCTCTCGATGGCTGAACAGGTCCGCCCGCGGGTCGAATCGCAACATCGTCCCGATTTCATTCTTCATGAGACGTCTTCGTTCCCTATGAGACCATCGCTCTCCGTCCGGATCGCGGCCGTCCTCTTCGCCGTCGCTGCTGGCGTGCTTGCGACGGCACGCGCGGATTCCGACATGGATGCGCAGGTCAGGGACATCGTCACTTCAGAGCTTGCGCCGACCGCGACCGCGGAGGATCCGGGCGGTCTCGCCGCGGCGGTCTATGCCGGCGGCCAGGTCGCGTTCTTCAATTACGGTTTCGCAGACGCGGCGGCGAGGCGGCCGGTCACCCCGGACACGCTGTTCAACCTCGCCTCGCTGCGCAAGCTGTTCGAGGCGACGCTGGTCGCGCTCGGCACCGAGCGCGGCGAACTGCGGCTGGACGATCCCGTTGCGAAGTATCTCCCCGAGCTCAACGGCGACTACATCAGCCGCGTCACGGTCGGCGAGCTCGTCACTCACACGTCTGGCCTGCTGCTGCCGACCGATCACCCGCCATGGCCGAACGAGAGCTTCAGCCGCGATCAGTTCATCGCGATGCTCAACACATGGACGCCGCCTGCAGGGGAGCAGCCCGGCAAGCAGCGGATCTACAGCCATGCCGGCTATGTGCTGCTGCAGCTGGTGCTGGAGCAGCGCTATCGCATGCCGATCGCGACGTTGATCGAGAGCCGCATCCTCAAGCCGCTCGGCATGACATCGACCTTCGTTCCGGATCGCGGCGAGGACAACCGCGCGTCGATGGCGCCCGCGATCATGCAGCGCATGGTGCAGGGATACGCCCATAACGGCTCGCCGATCGGCCCGCCGGGCAACCAGCAGAGCTATTACGACTTTCCGGGCACCGGCCAGATGTTCTCCTCGGCGCGCGATCTCGGCATCCTGCTGCGCGCCTGTCTCGACAACGCGGTCATCGATCCCGAGCTACGTGCGGCATTGCAGATGACCGAGCGCGAGAGCTTTCGCGTTGATGCGAAGTTCGGGCAGGCGATGGCGTGGGAGCATGTGCGGCTCGATGACGCCACCGTCATCGACAAGCCCGGCGGGCTGAACAATGCCTCCGCCTATGTCGGCCTGGTGCCCGCGCGCAGGCTCGGCATCGTGCTGCTCGCCAATCGCGGCGACTACCCGCACGAGATCGCGCGCTACAAGATCCTTCCGGCACTCGCGCGATTGTAATCGCGTTGCGTAGTAATCCGATGACACGGCTCGCGCGGCCGCGGCAGAGGATGCATGCGAAATTGTGATGGCGCGGCATCCTGATCGGTTGTATAAGCCAGTAGCTTCTTCTCCCATTTGAAGAGGCTGATATGACCGACCTGCATCCTGATCTGCACACACATCCTGATCTGCATAGTTGGCTTTCGCAGCAGCCGCACGGCCTGCGAACCTTCAGGACCTTCCAGCAAAAACTCGAAACCTTGAGCAAGGACGACCCGGAGCAACGCGGCGTTTGCCGGCTGCTGAGCGGTCTCGTCGGCAATTACGTCGAAACCTTCGACGAGGAACCGCTGCCGGTTGATGTCGCCGACCGCGCCTATGGCCGGCTGCTCGATCTCGTCGCAAGCCTCGATCTCAAGGGAAATTCCGACCGGCGGCTGGCCGACATTAACCGCATCGCGGCTTGCGATCTGCTGAACTGATCGCGCCTTGTCTTGAGCATGATCTCCGCGCAAACGCTCCGCGTTTGTCGCGAGGAAAACCGCTTCACACTTTTCCGGATCATGCTCTATGGCCGCGCCCCGGCGAGCTCGCGATAGAGCGCAGCATAGCGGCCGGCGCGGTTGTGCCAGGAGACGTCGGTGGCCGTGCCGGCCTGCTGCAGCCGGCGCCAGGTCACCTTGTCGTTGAACAAGAGGTTTGCCTTGCGCAAGCCGCGCGCGAGCGCATCCGAGGTCACGGGGGCGAACTTGACGCCGGTCGCCGCTTCGCCGGTGACCGCGGCTTCGTCGAAGTCGAGCACGGTGTCGGCAAGGCCGCCGACATTAGCAACGATCGGGACCGCGCCGTAGCGCAGCGCACACAACTGGGTAAGGCCGCACGGCTCGAAGCGCGACGGCACCGCGAGCGCATCGGCGCCGGCCTGGATCAGATGCGCCAGCGTCTCGTCATAGCCGATCACGACCCCGATCCGCCCGGGATTTTCCTGCGCCAGCGCGGCGTAGCGATCCTGCAGATCGCGATCGCCGCTGCCGAGCAGCGCGAGCTGGATGCCTTCACCGAGCAGCGTCGGGATGTTCTCGAGCAGCAGGTCGAGACCTTTTTGCCAGGACAGCCGGCTGATGACGCCGAGCAGCATCGCATCCGGCGCCGGGTCGAGCCCGAAGCGCTGCTGCAGCGCCGCCTTGTTGGCCGCGCGCGCCGTCGGCTGCCCGGCGCAGTAACGCGCAACAATGTTCGGATCGGTGGCCGGATTCCACACCGTGATGTCGATGCCGTTGAGGATGCCGCTCAGCACGTCGGCGCGTTCGCGCAACAGGCCGCCGAGCCCCATGCCGCCTTCGTCGCTTTGGATCTCCTGCGCATAGGTCGGCGACACCGTGGTGATGCGGTCGGCGAATTGCAGGCCGGCCTTCAATAGACTGATGGTGCCGTAATATTCGACGCCGTCCAGCGCGTAGGCCTCGCCCGGCAGGCCGAACGTCGTCAGCATGTCCGGCGAGAACTGTCCCTGATAGGCGAGGTTGTGCACGGTCATTACCGTGCCCGGCCGCGGTCGTCGGCCGTAATGCAGATAGGCCGGCGCGAGGCCCGCCTGCCAGTCATGCGCATGCACGATGTCGGGCACGAAGCTCTCGATCGCGCCCTGGCCGATCTCGGCCGCCATCCGCGACAGCGCCGCAAAGCGGATGCCGTTGTCGGGCCAGTCGCGTCCATCCGGACCGACATAGGGATTTCCGGGGCGAGCATAGAGATGCGGTGCGTCGAGCGCAAGGAGATCGAGGCCGTCATGCGTGCCACCGAGCACGCGGACCGGGCCGCCATAAAATTCCGGCCAGTGCAGCAGCGTCTCCGCCGAGGCCAGCGCCTTGAGCACATCGGGATAGCCGGGCACCAGCGTCCGCGTCGCGACGCCGTGCTCGTTGAGCGCCGCCGGCAGCGCGCCGACCACGTCGGCGAGGCCGCCGGTCTTGACGATCGGGTAGATTTCGGAGGCGACCGCGAGGACGCGGATGGGCGTCATGTCCCGAGCCTGTCGATCATCGACTGGGTGATCAAGGTAACGCCCTGCTCGGTGGTGCGGAAGCGCTTGCCGTCGAACTCGGGATCCTCGCCGACCACAAGCCCCTCCGGAATCCGCACCCCGCGATCGATCACCACGTTCTTCAGCTGTGCGCCGCGGCCGACATTCACGTAAGGCATGATCACGGCGTTCTCGATATTGGCGTAGGAATTGACGTGCACGCCGGTGAACAGCAGCGAGCGGCGCAGCGCCGCGCCGGAGATGATGCAGGCGCCCGAGACCAGCGAGGTCACCGCCTGGCCGCGCCGTCCGTCCTCGTCATGCACGAACTTGGCGGGCGGGGTGATCTCGGCATAGGTCCAGATCGGCCATGCGCGATCGTAGAGGTCGAGCTCCGGCACCACGTCGGTGAGATCGATGTTGGCGGCCCAATAGGCGTCGACGGTGCCGGCATCCCGCCAATAGGCGCGAGGATCGTCGCCGGAGCGGACGCAGGAATCGTTGTACTGATGCGCGATCGCGCGGCCGTGTTTCACAATGTAGGGGATGATGTCCTTGCCGAAATCGTGCGACGAGTTCGGGTCGGCGGCATCGCGGCGCAATTCGTCGAACAGGAATTCCGAATTGAACACATAGATGCCCATGCTGGCGAGCGACTTGTCGGGTTTGCCCGGCATCGGCGGCGGATCGGCCGGCTTCTCCAGGAAGGACTGGATCAGGCCGTTCTCGTCGATGTGCATGATACCGAAGCCGCTGGATTCCGCCCGCGGCATTTCCAGGCAGCCGACGGTGACGTCGGCGCCGCTCTCGACATGCTGCTTCAGCATGATCTCATAATCCATCTTGTAGACGTGGTCGCCGGCCAGCACCAGGATGTACTTGGTGCCGTGCGCCTCGATGATGTCGATGTTCTGATACACCGCATCCGCTGTGCCGACATACCACATCGTCTCCGAGACGCGCTGGCTTGCGGGCAGGATATCAAAGCTCTCGTTTCGTTCCGGGCGGAAGAAGTTCCAGCCGCCTTGCAGATGCCGGATCAGGCTGTGCGCTTTGTACTGGGTCGCCACCGCGATGCGGCGGATGCCGGAATTCACCGCATTGGAAAGCGCGAAATCGATGATGCGGGACTTGCCGCCGAAATACACCGCCGGCTTGGCACGGCGGTCGGTGAGCTCCAGCAATCTGCTGCCGCGTCCGCCGGCCAGCACGAAGGCGAGGGCGTGACGCGACAATGGTTCATTTCCGACTGATCTCATGGACATCCTCCCAGAACTTCAGGCCGCCAAGTCTTCAGGCTGTCAAGGCCTGAGACTGTCAAGGCTTCAGGCGCGGCCCCGCTGCCTTCTCTTGTCCGGAAGGCCTGATCGGGCGCCAACGGGGCCGATGGGGAACGTAGCAAGGCGCCCCGGTTGAGCAAAGCGGGATGGCGGGTTTTCGTTCCGTGGATTTCGGCTCCCGGGCAGCGGGGTTGCGACTTGGTTAAGCCTATTGACGACGCGCAAATTCGGCCTAGAGCAGGCCTGCCGATTTCCCTGCCCAGGCCAGCATTCCATGACCCTTGCTTCCGTCACGCCCCAGACCATCCGTACAATGCTGCTGCTCCGCCAAGAGATTGCGCTGCTCGACGTCAGACATGAGGCGCAATTCGCCACCGGCCATCCGCTGTTCGCCGCCAACATGGCGGCCGGCCGGATCGCGCTCGAAGCCGAGCTACGATTGCCGCGCAAGGACGTGCCTGTTGTTCTCTACGATAACGGCGACGGGCTGGTCGCTGCCGCGGCCGACCAGTTGCGGGCGTTGGGCTACAGCAACGTCGCTACGCTCGCGGGTGGCCTCGAGGCCTGGAAGGCGGCCGGCTACGAGGTGTTCGAGGACGTCAATTCCTACGCCAAGGCGTTCGGCGAGCTGGTCGAGTCGCGCAGGCATACGCCGTCGCTGAGCGCCGACGAGGTCGCCGCGCTGATATCTGACAAGGCCAACATCGCGATCCTCGACGTCCGCCGCTTCGACGAATATGCCACCATGAACATCCCGGGCTCGGTCAGCGTGCCCGGTGCGGAGCTCGTGCTGCGCGTCGGCGGCGCGGCGCCCGATCCCGACACCACCATCATCGTCAACTGCGCCGGCCGCACCCGTTCGATCATCGGGACGCAGTCGCTGATCAATGCCGGGCTGCCCAATAAGGTGCGGGCGCTGCGCAACGGCACGATCGGCTGGACGCTCGCCAGGCACGATCTCGAGCACGGCGCCGACACGCGCGGCGGTATCGGGCCGTTCGAGGGTGCCGCCGACAACGCGCGTGACGTTGCCTACCGCGCCGGTGTCCGCCACATCGGCACGCATGAACTCGCCGCGCTGGAGAAGGACGCGCAGCGCACGCTCTATCGCTTCGACGTGCGCGACGCCGAGGAATACGCGGCGGGTCACCTAGCCGGCTTCCGCCATTATGCCGGCGGCCAGCTGGTGCAGGAGATCGACATGGCCGCCCCGGTGCGCGGCGCGCGCATCGTGCTGAGCGACGACAGAAGCATCCGCGCCGACATGACGGCGTCCTGGCTCGCGCAGATGGGCTGGGAGGTCTATGTGCTCGAGGGCGGCTATGACGGCCCGCTGGAAAAGGGACCGCCGCGCGTTGTGCCACGGCCCGATCCGGCGCACCGCTACCGCCGCCCCTACGAAGGCACCGACGTCGCGGAAAAGGCGATGCAGGCCTATCTCGATTGGGAGTACGGCCTGGTCGAGCAGCTGCGCCGCGACGGCACGCACGGGTTTTATGTGATCTAGTAAACGGGAGCGGTCTTGCGCCGCAGCCCATCCCCGTCATTGCGAGCGAAGCGAAGCAATCCATTGTCACCGCATATGCGGCACGATGGATTGCTTCGTCGCTATTGCTCCTCGCAATGACGAGGCTGCAGGTGCTACTTCGGCAGCGCGACCGGCGTCAGCTTGAACGGGCCGGGGTCCTTCCCCTTGTTGTCGCCGATGATGTAGGACAGCTTGCCCTCGGCGATCCAGCCAGTGCCGCCGATCGCGGTCACCGAGACCGGCTCGGCGAGCCCGTCCTTGATAGTGTCGATCGTGGCCTCGCTGCCGTTGACCGTGACCTTGTCGAGCTTGCCGTTGCCTTCGATCAGCAGCAGGCCGCCACCATGGGCACGCAGCGCGTCGGCATGGTCGAGCGGCCGCGACGGCTTCAGTTCGGTGACTGCGCCCGCCTTGCCGTCCTTCATCTCGATCTTGAACAGCTTTGCCGGAATGAAGGTCGTGACATAGAGGTTGCCGTCGGCGCCGATCGCGATGCCGTCGAGCCCGACGCCGTCCTTGGCCGGCGCGAGCTGCGGGTCGGTGGCGAAGGTCGCGAGCGCCGTGCCGCCCGGCTTCAGGCTGTAGACGATCGGCGTGAAGGAATCGCTGACATAGGCGGTGCCGTCGGCGCCGACCACGATGTCGTTGCAAAGCGATTTCGGATCGCTCAGGGCAAAGCTGCCCTTCGGCGCACCGCTCTTGAGGTCGAAGGTCTTCAGCCAGGCGCCCTTGGTCTCGCTGGGACCTGCGACGCCGAAGCCAGAGATGTCGTTGGAGCAGACATAGAGCGTGCCGCTCTTCTCGTCGGCGAGCACGCCGAGCGTCGAGCGGCTGTCGCCGGCACCCGGCTTGACCAGCTGCTCGGCCTTGCCGCCCGCAATCTTCGTCACGCCGCCCTGATTGAAGCTGCCGACATAAAGCGTACCGTCGGAGGTCGAGGTCACGCTCTCCGGGAAACTCTTGTCGGGCACGCCGACCGGAGCCGTTTCGGCGCGGGCTGCGCCGGCCGTGCCGAGCGCGAGGATGATGGCCGTCGCGCTGAGCAGCGATGCGCGGCGGATCTTGAGCGAGTTTCCCTTCGCGCGCGGGCATGCCGCGTCGCCATTGTTCTTTATCATGATCGCGTTTCCTCAATGAGCCTGGTTGACCAGGCAGGCGTTTTTTGGCGATCGTCTCCGGTCGATGCTTATTGGTTGCAGGGTTCCCGACCGGATTTGTTCACCCGCCTGCCTTGTCGCCTTCGATGTATACGATAGTATATAGCGCAAGGGAAGCTGCGGAGAGGGAAGCCGCGATGACGGGAGGGCGCGTCATGGAACGAGAGTTCGCGGCGCAGCACCGGTGCTTGTGTTGCGACGGCGTCATCGACGGTCTCCCCGACGATGCGGTGATCGGATTCGATGCACGGATCGGCCTGTTCACCGATGAGTGTGCGTTCGTCTGCGACGAATGCACCACGAGCCTGATCGCGGCCGCAGCACGGCGCAGGCAGGAGGCGGTTCGGCGGAAGTCGTAAGGCGAGAGGCTCCCATCCCGTCATTGCGCGCCACCGGGTCGCGCGAGCGCGCGCCCGATGACAGGCTCCACGAAGCAATCCATCTCTCCGCGAGCGCGTGGATAGTTGGATTGCTTCGTCGTTTCACTCCTCGCAATGACGGAGCAACAATGGGAACTCAGTCGGCGGCGAACGCGTCGTAGACCAGCTTCCGGAACGCCGGCGTGATGCGCTGGCGTTCGTTCTGGGTCTGCTCGAGCATGATGTAGATCATGTCGAGTTTTGGATCGACGCCGAAATAGGTGCCGCTGCCGCTGTCCCATTTCAATTCGCCGATCGAGCCCGGCGGCGGCGGCTTGGCGATGCCGGGATCGGTGCGCACGGCGATGCCGTAGCCATAGCCGAAGCCGTCGCCGGGAAAATACCAGTAGTCGCGGCCGACGCCGGAGCCCGGCCCGATATGGTCCGTCGTCATGGTCTTGAAGGCGGCGGGGCTGAGATAGCGCTTGCCGTCGAGCTCGCCGCCGTTGAGCAGCATTTGCGCGAAACGCGCATAGTCGAGAATGGTCGACACCAGCCCGCCGCCGCCGGATTGCCACTCCGGGTGCGCGCGCCGATCGCGCTCGCCGTCGATCAGGATGGTGTCCGTCGGCAGCGGCTCGGCCAGCCGCGTCCGTTCGGTTTCCGCATCGAGCACGTATCTGGTGTCGTTCATCTTCATTGGATCGAAGATGCGCTCCTTCTCGAATTGGTAGAGCGTCTTGCCCGAAACGATCTCGATGACGCGGCCGAGCACGTCGGTGGAATGGCCATAGCGCCACAGCGTGCCCGGCTGCCGCGACAGCGGCAGCTTGGCCAGCCGCGCGGCGAATTCCTTGTTGTCGAATGTTCCGTCGAACAGATGTCCTTCGTGGTAGATTTTCTGGATCCAGTCGGCGCCGATATATTCGTAGGTGATGCCCGAGGTGTGCCGCATCAAGTCCTCGATGGTGACCGGGCGGATCGGCGGCACCAGTTCCACCTTGGCCGGATCGTTTCCGCCATCCGGTTCGATGGCGACCTTCACGTCGGCGAACGCCGGGATGTATGTCGACAACGGGTCCTGCGGCGACAATTTGCCTTCGTCGACCAGCATCATCGCGGCGGTGTTGGTGATCGGCTTGGTCATCGAATGCAGTGCGAACATCGTATCCGGCCGCATCGGCGATTTGGTCGTGACGTCGCGATAGCCGAAGGTTTTCAGATAGACCTGCTTGCCGTGCTGCTGGATCAGGATGACCGCGCCGGGAATTTTTCCGGTCGCAACCTCGTTGTTGAAGAACGCGGTGATGCGTTCGAGTCTCTCCGGCGACGGGGCAGGGGCATCGGCGGCGCGCGCTGCGCCTGATGTGACAAGTGCAAGACACCCGATTGCAAGACACAAGCTTGCGGTCATCGCCTCACGAAAGGTCCGCACAGCAATGTGGACTGCCCGATCATACCCACACGACATTGAAAGCCCGCCCCTGCCTGATGCCTGGAACGCCCGCGTTTTGGCACGAGCGCTCCCGCGCATCATAATCATTTTCGGGCGAGTTTATTCCCTGACGATGATCGAAATTTACACGATTTGCGTGGCGCCGACCGGCGTGCGCACCGCATTCGACAGCACCTGCAGCGCCTGGCTCAGTTCGGCGCGGTTGCGCGCGGCACCCAGCGACACGCGCAGGCCGCGCGGCGCCGCATCGCTCACCGCGAAGGCATCTTCGCCGACCACGGCGAGGCCGTTGCGCATCAGATGCGACAGCAGGTCGGTGCCGTCGAAATGCTTTGATAGCGGCATCCAGAGATGATGGCTCGCCGGCCGCGCCGCATAGGCGACGCCCTTGAGGAAGCGGCCGGCAAGCTGCTGGCGCGCCGCCGCCTCGTTGCGGATGGCGCGGATGACGTCAGTGGCGACGCCGGAGCGCAGCCATTGTGTGACCAGCGCCACCATCAGCGATGGCGGCATCTGCATGGTGGCCTGCATGCCGGCGCGCATGCGCTGCTCGGCGGCGGCATCGGGCGCCAGCAGATAGGCGACGCGCAACGCGGGCGCGATGCATTTCGCGATGCTTGCGGCGTAGTAGGTGTGCTCCGGAATGAGCGTAGCGATCGGCGCCATCTGCGGTTCGAGCGGACCGTAGACGTCGTCCTCGATCAGGATGCAGCCGCGCTTCCTGATGATGTCGGCGATCGCCTTGCGTCTTGCCGTGCTCATTGTCGCCGTGGTCGGGTTCTGCTGCGTCGGCACCAGATAGACTGCCTTCGGTCTGTGCTTGCGGCAGGCCTCGTCGAGCGCGTCGGGCCTCGCGCCCTCCGCGTCCATCGCGACGCCGATCAGGCGGACATCGAGCCGTGCGGTCGCGGCCTTGATGCCGGGAAACGTCAACGCCTCGGTCAGCACGATGTCACCGGGCGACGTCAGCGCCAGCAGGGCGTTGAAGATGATCGCCTGCGATCCCGGATAGATCACGATGTGCTCAGCCGATGCATGCGGCACCCGCGGTTGCAACCACGCGGCGCCGGCGTCGCGCTCCTCGGTGGTGCCGCCGGGACGCGCATAGCCGAGATAGGCGGAAAACCCGGCCTCGGAGCGGATGGTCGCTAACCCTTGCGCGATGCGCAGGTCGAGATTGGCCTCGACCGGCTGCGGCGGCAGGTTCATCGACAGGTCGATATTGACCGGTGCGGGCAGGTCGGATGCCGCGCGCGCGGTGGTCTCCGAGACGAAGGTGCCCTGGCCGACGCGGGCGTCGAGCAGTCCGCGCCGCCGCGCCTCGCCATAGGCGCGCGTCACTGTGGTGAGATCGATATCGAGCGCAGTCGCCAGCGCGCGGTGGGTCGGTAGGCGCTGGCCGCGGACCAGCCGGCCGCTGGCGATATCGGCGGCAAGCGCATCGACGATGCGCAGGAACATCGGGCCGTGCCATTCCGAAACTGTAGGGATCCAATCCATGCAATCCAGCGCTTTGTTTTTGATTGTATGCCTTCAAATGCATATTGTATGGATCATCAGATCAGGTCAAGGATAACGACAATGACCGAGACGGTTTCCCTGCCAAAGGCGATGTGGCGCGGCTTCACCATGAAGTGCCCGAACTGCGGGCGCGGCCATCTGTTCGGCCGCTTCCTCAAGGTGGCCGATCATTGCGAGGTGTGCGGCGAGGACTTCACCCCGCAGCGTGCGGATGATTTCCCGGCCTATCTCGTGATCGTCGTGGTCGGCCACGTCGTGGTGCCGGCACTGCTGTGGCTCGAGATGAATTACGCGCCGCCGGCCTGGCTGCAGCTCGCGATCTGGCTGCCGTTTACGCTGTTCAGCGCGCTCGGGCTGCTGCAGCCGACCAAGGGCGCGATCGTCGGTTTGCAGTGGCAGCTCGGGATGGAGGGATTTGCGACGTCGCGGCGGCGTGTGGCTCCGGCGCGGGCGCGGAGCAACGCCGGCTCTGTAGGGCGGATCTAGCGACCTGTCCGCCGTAGCTCAGCGAGCGAAGGCGCGCTGCTTGCGAAGAAGATGGTGGGTTACGCCTTCGGCTAACCCACCCCACGAAGGTCAAATCGGATGATGATGCGGCCGGAACATCCGGCCCTTTTCCGTCACCAGCACGACGGCGAGTGCAGCCAGTGTGCAGAGGAAGAAGCCGGTCGCGAACGGCAGCAAGGTGCCGTCGTAATCCTGGCCGATCGTGGTTCCGATGCCGATCCCGAGCAGGGTGGTGATCGTGCCGTAGAGCGAGGAGGCGGTGCCGGCGATCTTGCCCTGCGGCTCCATCGCGAGCGCGGTGAAGTTCGCCATCATCAATCCGAACGCAAACATCATCAGGCCGGCCAGCACCATGAACAGCGGCAGCGACAGCGTATCGGTCTTAACGGCGAGCAGCAGCGCGCCGGCGACGACTGCAAAGCCGGTCAGCGCGGCGTGCGAGATCACCCGCATGCCGATGCGGCCGACGATGCGCGAATTGAGGAAGCCGGCGATCGCGACGCCGACCGCGCAAGCCGCGAAGGCGACCGGGAAGTAATGCCCGAGCTTGAAGATCTCGGTGAAGATCTGCTGCGAGGAGAACACGAAGGCAAACAGCGAACCCTGCACGCCGCCGGCGGCGAGCGCGTAGCCGAGCGTGGTGCGGTTCGTAATGGTCTGGCGGAACGCAGAGAGCACGTCGGGGATCGCCAGCGACTTGCGCAGCTCGAGCGGCAGCGTCTCCGGCATCCGCAGCGCGCTCCAGGCCAGCGCGATCACGCCATAGATCATCAACAGCACGAAGATGCCGCGCCAGTGCGTCAGCAGCATCACCGCCTGGCCGAATGACGGCGCGATCACGGGGACCGCGATGAACACCATCATCGCCAGCGACATCACGCTCGCCATGCGCCGTCCGGCGTAGCAGTCGCGCACGATCGAGGTCGCGATCACGCGGGTTGCCGCGGTGCCGAGCCCTTGCAGCGCGCGCGCCAAGAGCAGCGTCTCGAACGAGGGCGCCATGATCGCGAGCAGGCCGGCGATGGTGTAGACGGTCATGCCGCCGAGCAGCACCGGGCGGCGGCCGAAGCGGTCCGACAACGGGCCCATGACGAACTGGCCGACGCCGAAGCCGACCAGGAAGATCGACAGCACCATCTGCGGACGGTTGGCGTCGGCGATCTGGAACGCGGACCGGATGTTCGGCAGCGCCGGCAGCATCATGTCCATCGCCAGCGGGTTCAACGCCATGATGGAGGCGATAACGACGACGAATTCCGGGAAGCCCATCGGGCGGTGGCCTGATGAAACCCAGGCATCGGCATTGATATCGGACACTTAGCAACCTCTTGGGAATCCTCGCATCGTAGCGGCCTTGCTGCGATGCACAATCCACGTTTCGGGATGGCTGTCCGCCGATCGCGGGTGAGGTAGCCAGGTCCGGGAACCGGCAATGTTGTCGAATATCGTTGCGAATGCAACTATTTTGCTCGTCCCCGGCAAGAAGCTCTGCTATCCCGGGTCCAGCATCCGTGCGGGGCAGGCGCGTCGCGGCCGGTCACGCCCGCATGGACAAGAACGGGTTTGGGGAGGCCACATGTCCATTGAACTGTCCGCGCGCTCGCGCGGCGCCGAACTGTCGGACGAGGAACGCAAGGTCCTCACGGCAACGCTCGTCGGCACCACGATCGAGTGGTACGACTTCTTCGTCTACGCCCAGGCGGCGGGCCTGGTGTTCGGCGCACTGTTCTTCGCGCCGATGAACGCGAACAACCCGCTGCTGGCGCAGATCGTGTCGTTTGCGACGCTCGGCCTCTCATTCCTGTTCCGCCCGCTCGGCGCCATCGTCTGCGGCCATCTCGGCGACCGCTTCGGGCGCAAGAACATGCTCGTCGTCACGCTGCTGTTGATGGGGGCGGCGACCGCGCTGGTCGGCCTGCTGCCGACCTATGCGCAGATCGGTGCCTGGGCGCCGGCACTCCTTATCCTCCTGCGCATCCTGCAGGGTTTCTCGGCTGGCGGCGAGTGGGGCGGCGCGGCGCTGATGTCGGTGGAATCGGCGCCCGTCGACAAGCGCAGCTTCTTCGGCTCGTTCCCGCAGATCGGCACGCCGCTCGGCATGATTCTCGCGACCGGCGTGCTCTGGGTGCTGACCGCGACGCTCGGCAAGCAGGCGATGATCGAATGGGGCTGGCGGATTCCGTTCCTGCTGTCGATCCTCCTGATCGTGGTCGGCATCGTGATCCGCCGCACTGTCGAAGAGTCCCCGGTGTTCAAGGCGATGCAGCGCCGGCACAGGGAATCCTCGGCGCCGCTCAAGGAGCTGATGCGCAATCACAGTAAGGAAATCCTGCGCACCGCGTTGATCTTCATGGCCAACAACGCGGCCGGCTACATCCTGATCGCGTTCATCATCAGCTACGGCACCAACACGCTGAAGATGCCGTCGGAGCAGCTGCTGCTGATCGGCACGCTGGCCGCGGTGAGCTGGTTCATCTTCACGCTGCTCGGCGGCATCCTCGGCGACAAAATCGGCCGCGTGCGCTGCTTCCAGATCGGCTACACCCTGATGGTGCTGTGGGCAGTACCGATGTGGTTTCTGATCGACAGCCAGAACCTGCTGCTGTTCTTCATCAGCGCGGTCGGCCTCACCATCGCGCTCGGCCTGTCCTATGGCCCGCAGGCGGCGCTCTATGCCGAGCTGTTTCCGGCCAAGGTGCGCTACTCCGGCGTCTCGATCGGCTACGCGCTCGGCGCCATCTTCGGCGGCGCCTTCGCGCCGATGATCGCGCAATGGATCATCGGCACCTACGGCGAATCGTGGCGTGTCGGCGTCTACATCGCGGCGCTGGCACTGATCTCGCTGATCACGGTGTCCACGATCAAGGATCCGCAAGGCGTCGATTTGAACGTCCACGATGCAGGGACGTAGGGACTGCGGCGGATTGGGCGGCCACGGCCGAGTGGACGAACGGTGAAGCTGACTCGTGCTGAAATTCTTCGCGAGGCAGCTTTCAATTACGTAGCCTTCTCATCTTGCGGGCCGCGCGCTGCGCGCGGAACCGATGCTTCCCTTTCGTGTTGGCTGAGGTCGGCTCCGTCGGGCGCGTGATCGGAAACGTCTCGCGCATATGCTCTGCGAGCATTGCACAATAGTCGGTCGCGAAACGAGGCAAGGGGCGCCGCTTGTCCCAAGAGATGGTCAGGGGCTCCTGCAACACCCGGCGCCTGTGCGTGAGACCGACAATCCTCAATTCGTAGCGCTGGCACTGCAGCTGGGAAGGAACGATCGCTATGCCGTGCCCCGCCTCGGCGAGTGCGAGCAAGGTGTGCGGGTTCCGGCTCTCGAATGCAATCGCAGGCTTCAGTCCCGCCATGCGGGCTGCCGCATCGAAAGCACGCCGAAATCCGAATCCGCTGTCCATCAGCAGCAGCGGAAACTCGGCAAGGTCGGCTACCTCAATCGTCGTTTGTGGGCCGAGCGGCATCGAGGGATGGCAGGCAGCCAGCAGCTCTACAGATCCAAGTGGAAGGCTGCCGAAGTGCTGCTCGCTCAACTTGACTGCGTGCAGCAGGTTTTGGCCGAGATGAATTTCGCCGCGTTCGAGCATCGTCAATATTTCGTTGCCCGTCCCCTCCCTGATCCTTACTTCAACGCGGGGATAGCGCTTCGCATACCGGTGCAGAAATTGCGATAGGACACTCTCGATGTGTTGCGGCGACCCGGCTATCTTTAGAACTCCCGTGTCTCCCTCGCGGAGCAATTGAGCCTGCTCTTTCAGTGAGCTGGCGCTGCTGAGCAGCAGTCGGCAGCCTGCAATCAACTGCTCGCCTTCACCGGTCAGCAAAAGGCGGCGCCCGACCCGATCGAACAGCCGCAGGCCGAGCTCCTGCTCAAGTCCGATGATTTGCCTGGACAGGGCCGGCTGGGCGACCCGCAACCGCAACGCAGCCTTCGAGACGGTGCCGAGCTCGGCCACGGTCAGGAACGTGAGGGCCTGTCGAAGGTTCATGGCCGTTTATACCATTACGGCATGAACTTTCAGAGAATATATGCATTGGACACATTTTGAGTCCGGGCGGAGAGTCCTGTCGGCTGCTGCTCGTGGCGGCGGCAGACATCGAGGGAGGTCCGCATGAATGCTCGAAGCAAGATCGGTCTCGTCATGCTCACATGCGCCACTTTGGGTGCTCTAGGCAGGGAAGCACTCCATGGCGAACCGGGGCCACCCGCCTATCTGATCGGGCAAATCGACGTCATCAATCCCGATGGCTATGCCAAGGAATATCTGCCCAAGGCGAGGGAGATTATCAAGGCGCACGGCGGGAAGCTGGTTGCGGCTGCAGGCGCGGCGGCGACCGGTTCGCAGGTCGTTGCCGTTGACGGAGAGCCACCCAAACGCGTGGTCATCTACATGTATCCAAGCATGGCGGCGCTTCGGGCTTGGCGAAACGATCCGGCCTACGTGCAGGTCCGAGCCGTTGGCGAAAAATACGCCACGTATCACACATTCGCTGTCGAGGGCTCTGTCGCCAATTAGTCCTGATCGTCTCGGACACAGGGGTCAGGAAAGCAACGTCGTGCGCGGTGGACGGAGCAGCATTCCTGGTGATGTCGCGCGCAAGTGGTCCACGGGGCGAACGGCTGTGAGTGCCGGCCTAGCCAACCCCGAGCATCGCCTTCAGCTTCTTGACCGCGCTGTCGGGTGTCGTAAGCACCTCGCGGCCGGTGGCTTCGGCGACGCGTTCGGCGGCGGGTGCCATGCTGTACTGCGCGAGCGCGATCAGATCGCAGTCGCGCAAATCCTTGGACGCCTCGACCACGATGCGGTCGTGCTCGGCGCGGTCGCCGCGGTCGAGCGCCGCCAGCGCGCCCTCGGCGAGCTTTGGCAGCAGCGTCACCGACGATGGAAATTCCGGCGGCATCGACACCAGCGTCGGCGGGAAGGTCGAGAGCAGGCCGATGCGTTTCCCCTTCGCCACCGCCTGCTCGATCATCGCCTCGTTCGGCTTCAAGACCGGCATCGGCGCGTGCTCGCGCGCCACCGCCTCGATGCAGGGACCGAACGCCGAGCAGGTGAACAGGATGCCGTTGGCGCCGGTGCTCACGGCATAGCGGCCGATGGTGAGGAAGCGCTCGGTCATGCGCTTGTTAAGCTTTCCGTCGCGCGCGAGGTCGGCCGACAGGCTGTCGTCGAGCAGGTTCATCAGCCGCGCCTCCGGCCAATGCCTTGCGAATGACGCCTCGATCGGAACGATCGAATGCTTCAAAGCGTGAATCAGGGTGATGCGCATCGGGTTGTTACCGCCTTTTCTCTTCTCCCTCTCCCCGCCCTTCGCGGGGAGAGGGCAGGGGTGAGGGGCTCTTTCGTCGCAACAGGTGAGAGAAGGATGCGCGAAGGCTCCCTCTCACCCGGAACGCATCTGGCGATGCGTTCCGACCTCTCCCCGCGAGCGGGGAGAGGTGAAAGTCATCATTTGAACGGGATCGCGTACATCAACCCGCCCTTGCTCCAGGTGGCGTTCAGCCCGCGCTCGAGCTTCAGCGGGCTTGCCTTGCCGACATTGCGCTCAAAAATCTCGCCGTAATTGCCACCGGCCTTGATCGCCGCGACCAGCCATTTGTTGTCGAGGCCGAGCCGCGAGCCGAGATCGCCGGAGACGCCGAGCAGGCGCTGGATCGCCGGGGTCTGCGACTTCGTCATCTCGTCGGCATTGGCCTGGGTGACGCCGAGCTCCTCGGCCTCGACCAGGCCGTAGTGCAGCCAGGTGATGATGTCGCTCCAGACCTCGTCGCCGTTGCGGGTGAACGGGCCGAGCGGCTCCTTGCTGATGGTCTGCGGCAGCACGACGTAATCGTCGGCCTTCGGTGCGGCGGTTGCGACCGCGCCGGCCAGCGCGGAGGCGTCCTGGGTCATGGCATCGCAGCGGCCGCCGAAGAAGGCCTGGTACATGGTGTCGGGGCGGTCGAACACCAGCGGCTTCCAGTCGATGCCGTTGGCGCGGCCGTAGTCGCCGAGCGTCACCTCATGCGTGGTGCCCTGCGCGACGCAGACCGTGGCGCCCTTGAGATCCTTGACCTCCTTCACGCCGAGATCCTTCTTCACCACAAAGCCCTGGCCGTCGTAGAAATTGACCGGGCCCTGGCGCAGCCCAAGCGTGGTGCCGCGCAGATAGGTCTGCGTCGAGTTGCGGTAGAGCACGTCGATCTCGCCGGACTGCAGCGCGGTGAAGCGGTTCTGTGCGGTCAGCGCCACAAAGCGCACCTTGGCGGGATCGCCGAGCACGCCGGCGGCAAGCGCGCGGCAATAGTCGACGTCGAGGCCCTTGAAGTTGCCCTGCGAGTCCGGCGCCGAGAAACCGGCAAAGCCGGTCGAGACGCCGCACACCAGCGTGCCGCGCTGCTTGACGGTGTCGAGCGTCGCCGCGCTTGCGCCCGTGATGCTTGCGACGAGAACGGTTGCGGTGATCAATCCTCTGTACATATTACTCCTCCCTCTTGTTTGAGCATGATCCATGCGCAAACGCTTCGCGCTTGTCGCGGGAAAACCGGTGCCCACTTTTCCGGATCATGCGCCGTGACCAACATCCTTCAACGCGGTGTCCACCGCAGCGCCGAGCCTTTCGACGATCATGTCGATGTCGCCGGGCGTTGCGATATAGGGCGGGGCGAGCAGCACGTGGTCGCCGCGCTGGCCGTCGGCGGTGCCGCCCGAGGGATAGCAGCCGAGGCCGCCGGCGAAGGCCGCGGACTTGATCCGCTGATGTAGCTTCAGCTTGGGATCGAACGGCTGCCTTGTGCCGCGGTCGGCGACCAGCTCGATCGCCCAGAACAGGCCGCGACCCCTGATGTCGCCGACATGGCGGTGATTGCCGAAGCGTTCGACGAGGAGCTGCTCGAGCTGCCTGCCGCGCTCCTTGACCTGATCGAGCAGCTTTTCCTCAGCGATCGTCTTCTGCACCTCGAGCGCGGCGGCGCAGGCGAGCGGATGCGCCAGATAAGTGTGGCCGTGCTGGAACGCGCCCGAGCCGTCGCGTACGGTGTCGACGATGGTGCCGCTCGCAAGCATCGCGCCGATCGGCTGATAGCCGCCGCCGAGACCCTTGGCGACCGCCTGGATGTCGGGCGCGATGCCCTCCTGCTCCCACGCATGCAGCGTGCCGGTGCGGCCCATGCCGCACATCACCTCGTCGAGGATCAACAGCGCGCCGTGACGGTTGCAGATCTCGCGCACCGCCTTGAAGTAGCCCTCGGGCGCCGGCACGCAGCCGGCGGTGGCGCCGACCACGGGCTCGGCGATGAAGGCCGCGACGGTGTCGGGGCCGAGCCGCTGGAATTCGGTTTCGAGCTCGGCGGCGAGGCGGCCGACGAACGCAGCCTCGGATTCATCGTCGCGCTGCTCGTGATAGGCGAAGGCCGGCGTGACATGGCTGAACGACGGCGACAGCAGCGGCGCGTAGGGCTCGCGGCGCCAGGCATTGCCGCCGGCCGACAGCGCGCCGAGCGTGTTGCCGTGATAGCTCTGGCGGCGTGCGATGAAGCGCGCGCGCTTCGGCTCGCCGCGCTCGATGAAATATTGCCGCGCCAGCTTGATCGATGCCTCGATCGCCTCCGATCCGCCGCTGACGAAATAGACATAGGAGAGACCGCCGGGCTCGTGTCCGACGAGCCGCTCGGCGAGTTCTTCCGCAGGCGCGGAGGAGAAGAAGCCGGTATGGGCATAAGCGAGCGTCGAGGCCTGCTTGGCGATCGCGGCCAGAATGCGCGGATGCTGATGGCCGAGGCAGGAGACGGCGGCGCCGCCGGACGAGTCGAGAATACGGCGGCCATCCTCCGCGATCAGAAACACGCCGTCGCCGCCGATTGCTTTCGGCGGGGTTTCGCGCAGGCTGCGATGCATCACGCGGCTCTTGGGGGCGGCCAAGGGAACTGCCATGACACTCATCCTTTCTCGACAAAGTATTGCGACATTTCGGCAAGCCGGCCCTCGGTCTCTTCCAGCTTGCGCTTGGCACCCGCGCCGCCCAGCGTGAAGCTGACGGCAGCGAGCGACTGCGCCACCGCGATCGCGCCGGTGAGGCTCGGGAAGAAGCCGGGCGAGGCGGCGGCCTCGAACAGCAGCAGGTGATCGGCGCCCTCGGCCATCGGCGCGCTGATGGTGTCGGCGATCGCGATCAGCGTGGCGCGCGCCTGATGCGCCGCGCGCGCGGTCTCGACGCTGACCAGCGTGTAGGGCGCAAAGCCGATCACGACCACGGCGTCGTCGGCACGGAAGGCGCCATGGTCGAGATCGAACGGGCCGGAACCGCCGACCAGCTGCACGGCGTCGGGACGGAATAGGCGAAGCTGGTAGGTCAGGAGTTCCGCAACGCTGCGGCAGCTGCGAAAGCCCGTGATCCAGATCCGGTTGGCGGCATGCAGCGCGCGCGCGGCTTCCGCAATCGCACTCGCCGAGATGCGCGCGAGGCCGGCGGCCTCCGCTTCCAGCTTGTCGTGCACCAGCCGGACATCGGCATTCGGCCCGGCACGACGGCTTTTGGCGCGGCCGGAAAAGGGCGAACCCTGCGCCGGCCGTCGCGCCTCGGTGAGCGCGGCGCGCAATTCGTCCCAGCCGGAATAGCCGAGTGCCTTGGCAAGACGGGTGAAGGAGGCGGGATCGGCGCCGGCGACGGAGGCGAGCTCGCGCATCGAGCGGGTGGTGGCGTCGTAGTCGTTGGCTGCGACAAACCGCCCGACTTCCTGCAACCGCATTGGCAGCGATGGCAACGCGCTGCACAATTCGTTCAGGGGCGATGGTTTCGGCTGAGCCTGGGCCATGAAACATATGTTGCACAAATATCAATTTGGTGCAACATATGAAGTGCGCAACCCGAATATCGTTCTTGCGCATGGCAGAAGATCGCTTCTCTCAGAGGATCCTGTGCTGTGACGACATCGACGCCGAAACGCCCTCCCACACGTCCATGGCAGTTTTCGCTCGGCGATCCCCGCGTCGCCGGCCTGTTCTGGCAGATCCTGGTGGTCGCCATCGCGGTCGCCATCGTCGCCTTCCTGTGGTCGAACGCGCTGCATAATCTCTCGGTGCGCCGGATCTCGACCGGCTTCGCCTTCCTCGGCCGCGAGGCCGGCATGCCGATCGCCGACAGCTGGATCGACTACACGCCGAAGAACAATTATCTGCGCGCCTTCATCGTCGGCGTCGTCAACACGCTGCGCGTCGCCGTGATCGGCATCGTGCTGGCGACCGTGATCGGCACGCTGGTCGGCATCGCGCGGCTGTCGTCGAACTGGCTGCTGGCGCGGTTCGCCGCCGTCTATGTCGAGGTGCTGCGCGACCTGCCGCTCTTGCTGCAACTGCTGTTCTGGTACGTGCTGATGCAGGGCCTGCCGGCGGCGCGCCAGGCGTGGAAGCCGGTCGAGGGCGTCTATCTCTCCAATCGCGGACTCATTCTGCCGTCCGTCCCGCTGCATGAGGCCAATCTGTGGACGATCCTCGCGGTCGTCGCCGGCCTGATCGTGTTCTATCTCGTCAGGCGCCGCCTGATCGCGCAGCAGATGCTCGACGGCAAGGCGCGGCCGGCCTGGCCTTACGCGCTTGGCCTCGTCGTTGCGCTGCCCGCGCTGGTGTCGTGGCTTCTGGGCGCGAGCTGGAGCATCACGCTGCCGGAGCTGCGCGGCTTCAATTTCGTCGGCGGGCTGACGCTCGCGCCGGAATATTTCGCGCTCCTGATCGCGCTCGTCACCTACACCTCGGCCTTCATCGCCGAGATCGTGCGCAGCGGCATCCAGGCGGTGCCGCGCGGCCAGTCGGATGCCGCCAAGGCGCTCGGGCTGAAGCGAAGCTTCGTGCTGCAGCACATCGTGCTGCCGCAGGCGCTGCGCGTCATCATTCCGCCGATGACCAGCCAGTATCTCAACCTGACGAAAAATTCCTCGCTCGCGGTCGCGGTCGGCTACCAGGACATCGTCTCGATCGCCAACACCACGCTGAACCAGACCGGGCAGGCGATCGAGTCGATCGCGCTGATCATGATGGTGTTCCTCACCATCAGCCTCGGCATCAGCCTGTTCATGAACTGGTACAATGCGCGGATCGCGCTGGTGGAGCGCTGACATGAGCTCGGTTGCCCACCTTCCGCAGGATCCGCTTCCGATCGGCCCGCGGCCCGCGCCACGGGTGCTTGGCGGTCAGTCCACCGCGTGGCTGCGCGCCAATCTGTTCCCCTCCATCCCGTCTGGTATCGTGACCTTGCTGCTGCTGTTCGTGCTCGGCAAGGCCTGCATCAGTCTCTGGCAGTGGGGCATTGCCAACGCGGTGTGGATCGTCCCCGGCAACGACAGCAGCGCCTGCCGCGCGCTGCGCGGCGTCGGCGCCTGCTGGGCGGTGATCCCCGAAAAATACCGCTTCATCCTGTTCGGCACCTATCCGTTCGACGAGCAGTGGCGGCCGGCACTCGTCGTCGTGATCTTCATCGCGCTGTTCGTGGTCTCGAGCCGCCGCAGTTTCTGGCGCAAGGAGCTGTTCCTGCTGTGGGCCGCGGCGCTGATCGCGATCGGCTGCCTGATGTGGGGCGGCTTCCTTGGTCTCACCTTTGTCACGCAGGACCGCTGGGGCGGGCTGCCGGTGACGCTGATCCTTGCGACCTTCGGGCTCGCCTTCGGCTTCCCGCTCGGGATTCTCGTCGCGCTCGGCCGCCGCTCAAAACTGCCGGCGATCCGTTCGCTCTGCGTGCTCTATGTCGAGCTGATCCGCGGCGTGCCGTTGATCAGCCTGTTGTTCATGGCGAGCGTGATGTTCCCGCTGTTCATGCCCGACGGCGTCAACATCGACAAACTGCTGCGCGCGCAGATCGCCTTCATCCTCTATGCCGGCGCCTATCTCGCCGAAGTGGTGCGCGGCGGCCTCCAGGCGGTGCCGCGCGGGCAGTATGAAGCGGCGGATGCGCTCGGCCTGTCCTACTGGGAGAAGAACGCGCTGATCGTGCTGCCGCAGGCGATCCGCCACGTCATCCCGCCGCTGGTCAACACCTTCATCGCCTTCTTCAAGGACACCAGCCTCGTCCTGATCATCGGCATCTTCGACCTGCTCACGACCGCCAAGACCGCGATCGTCGATCCGGCCTGGCAGGCCTTCAGCGTCGAGGTCTATGTGTTCGTAGGCGTGATCTACTTCGTGTTCTGCTTTGCGATGTCGCGCTACAGCCGCGGCCTCGAGGCGCAGCGCACGTCCGGCTGAGGTGGAGCCTGCCGTGATGGATCGATCCGCTTTGCGCGGAACCTGATATGCCCCATTTGGACAAGCTTGAGAAAGTGGAAAACATCTCCGTGAGTGCGTGAACCCCGACGGCCGCAACTTGCACTCATGTGGTGCGATCACGCAGCTCATGAGGAGATCGATGCCATGGCGCCCCCGAAACGCTCGCCTCATCCAATCGAGCGACCGCCAAAAGGCATGGCCGTCCCGCGCAATTGGGGATTGATGCAAGGCGGCATTCCCTACCGGCCGCACGGCCCTGTCCGACCGGGAGATACCCGGCCTCAGGAAGACTGGTACACCGTCGCTGAGAAGTTCAGTGTCGGGGTCAAGGAGCTGATCTATTTCAACTTCATGACCGACGACCCCGATGTCGTGAACTGGTACCTCAAACGCTATGTGGGATGCGTCAAGGTCAGCCCCAGCGGCAACAACTGGATGTTCAGCAATTCGGCCAACCCCGGTATCATCTACATCCCGCCCGCCGATCACGATCCGATAGATTTCGAGGCCGAGGATATCTGCGTCTGGACTCCAAACGATGCGAAGACGTTTCTGATGCGCCTGTTTGCGCTTGCGCAGGGCATGAAGGGCTACAAGGGGCAGCGCATCAAGAAGCTTGTGCAAGTGATCCTGAACGCTGGATATCCGGCGTGCCTGGACCTCTGGTACTACAACGATATGGTCATATCGGTGTATGTCGACATCAAGGAAGGCAACGCCAAGCGCCGCGAGATGATCAAGGCGACGCGTGGCGCGTTCCCGTTCAATGGAGAGTCGGGTGTCTACGGGCAGCAGGGCAGCGAAGAGCGCCATCGCGGCATGTGGCAAATCCATCCGGTCAGAAGCCTGTTCACCGACTCTTGCGGCGCTTTCAATGCTCAGGCCATGAAGGACCGCCTGGAAAGTATCGACGAGGAAATGTACAGGGGCTGGCACGAGCTCGATATGGTATCCGCCAAGTCAAGCCAGGGCGGCGGCAGTGCCTTCGGAGAGATGGTCTGGGACTTCATCAACCATGTGAGACTGTTGTCGGAAGACGAGAAGCACCTTTACTGGGCGTTTTCACAATAGCGGCCCATCGCTCGCCTGCCGCAACCATGCCGGCGCCTGTCTCACCGAAGTCGTGCGCGGCGGATTGCAGGCGGTGCCGCGCGCACCGAACGAGGCGGGAGACGCGCTCGGGCTGTCCTGCCGGGAGAAGCACGCGCTGATCGACACGCCCAGAGTATGCAGGGCGATCGCACAAGACATCAGCGCGTTGGCGTGCCGTTCCGTATCCGTCATGGCCGGGCATGGCCGTCCGAAGGACGGCGTCGCTTCCGCTCGCCTGTATCCCGGCCCTCCACGTCTTTTCCCGCTGCGGTCGCCAAGACGTGCATGCCCGGGCCGAGCCCGGGCATGACGAGTTGTGGGGTGACGTAGCCAGGAGGCAGGGGCTTGCCAAGCCGTCCCGGACCTATTTATGATCATAAAATGGATAAATCGGCTTTACCCTCCCTCGACCCCTCCCGGCGCGCCTCGATCAAGCGCAAGCGCTCGGACGTCGTCGCCGACCTGATCCGCAGCCACATTTTCCAGGCCGGGTTGCAGCCCAACGACCGGTTGCCGCAGGAGGGTGAACTGATCGAGATGTTCGGCTGCAGCCGCTCGACCATCCGCGAGGCGCTCAAGTCGCTCGAGGTGCAGGGGCTAGTGCAGAACACCACCGGGCCCGGCGGCGGCGCGCGGGTGGCGCCGGTGTCGATCAACCGGATCGTCGGCCTGCTCAGCAACTATTTTTATTTCCAGTCGATCAGCGCCGCGCAGATCTACCAGATCCGCCGGCTGATCGAGCCGGAGCTCGCCTTCAGTGTGGTCGGCCACCTCACGCCGGCGCATTTCGCCGCGCTCGACAAGGCGATCGCGGTTCAGGAGCATCATCCCGGCGGCGAAGGCGACTGGGAGCATCATCGCCACGCCGAGATCGATTTCCACGACATCCTGATCGAAGCCTGCCCCAATCCGCTGCTCGGCCTGATGTGCCGCTTCGTCAATGAGGCGATCCGCCATCTGATCGGCAAGCTCGGCGTGCAGGAATTCTCGTCGAGCTTCACCTGCGAGAACATCGAGTTTCACAAGCGCCTGATGGCCGCGTTCCGCTCCGGCAACGCCGCGCGCGCGAAGCGCGTGATGCTCGAGCATGTGTTGAGCGCCGAGGCGGTGGTCGTCCCCAAGGAGGACCACCGCACGGATCAGCCGGTCTTTTATGAGCCGTTGCGGCTCGACTGAACCAACCATCAAGAAACAAGCGGAGGAACGACACGTGACGAACGCACCCATTTGGCAATGGTCCGCCGTGGAGACGGCTGCCGCGATCAGGAGCGGCGAGGCGACCTCGGAGCAGGTCGTCCGCGCTCACCTCGAGCGCATGCACGAGGCCAACCCGGCGCTCAACGCTGTCGTCGTCGACCTCGGCGCTGCGGCGCTGGCGGCGGCGAAGGTCGCGGACGCGACGCTCGCCGCGAGCAAGCGCCAGGGTAACGCCGTTGGGCCGCTGCACGGCGTACCGGTCACGATCAAGATCAACATCGACGTCGAGGGCCAGGCCAATTCGAACGGCGTGGTGGCGTTCAAGGACAACATCGCGCCGGGCGACTCGCCGGTGACGGCCAATCTCAAGAAGGCCGGCGCTGTGATCATCGGCCTGACCAATACGCCGGAATTCTCGCTGCGGGGCTTCACCGACAATCCGTTGCACGGCCTGACGCGCAATCCCTGGAACGCCGATGTGACCTGCGGCGGATCCTCGGGCGGCGCCGGTGCCTCGATCGCGGCCGGCATCGGCACCATCGCGCATGGCAATGACATCGGCGGCTCGCTGCGCTGGCCGGCCCACTGCAACGGCATCGCCACCATCAAGCCGACCCAGGGCCGCATCCCGGCGTTCAATCCGAGCGCGACCGCGGAGCGGCCGCTGATGGCGCAGTTCATGTCGTCGCAGGGCCCCTTGGCGCGCCATATCGCGGACGTGCGACTCGGCCTCGAGGTGATGGCGCAGCGCGATCCGCGCGATCCCTGGTTCGTGCCGGCGCCGCTGACGGGGCCGAAGCCCGCGACGCCGATCAAGGTCGCGCTCGCAAAAATCCCCGAGGACATGGCGACCGATCGCGGCGTGATCGCGCTGCAGCGCAAGGCGGCCGATCATCTGGCCGATGCCGGCTATGCGGTCAGCGAGGTCGAGCTCCCCGACCTCAACAAGGTCTGGCAGCTCTGGTGCGATCTGATCATGACCGAGGTCCGCGTCCTGCAGCAGGACCAGATGCTGGCGACCACCAGCGCCGACTTCCAGAAGTCGTTTCGCGGCTTCATCGCGATGGCCAATCCGCTCGACCAGGCCGGCTACATGAAGGCGATCGCCGAGCGCTCGCGCCACATCCGGAACTGGATGACGTTCCTCGAACAATATCCGCTGGTGCTGATGCCGACCACAGTGCGCAAGACGCCGGAGGTCAATGCCGATCTCGGCGGCGATCAGCGCGTCAAGGAACTGTTCTGGAACGACCTCCGCTTCATTTCATCGATGAACGTGCTCGGTCTGCCCGCGGCCGTGGTGCCCGTCGGACTGCATGAAGGAATGCCGGTCGGCGTCCAGATCGTTGGCTCGCGCTACCGCGAGGACATGTGTCTCGACGCCGCCGAGGCGATCGAGCGCAAGGCCGGGATTCTGGCACGGCAATTGTGGGAGCGGCGCTGAGGCGATCTCGACGCCACTTCGCATCATCCAATCGTATGATTCACGGCACGCCGCGACGAAATCTCGTCGCGGCGTTCGCATGATCAGCGACCTTTCGTCATTCCGGGGCTCGCCGTAGGCGAGAGCCCGGAATCCATTTGTCCGCAAGTTATGCCGGTCAATGGATTCCGGGCTCGACGCTTCGCGTCGCCCCGGAATGACGGCGGATGGCGGGGCGCGCCCCTGCCACTGAGTTGCCCGACGTGGCAAGCCCTCGCAGTAAAAATATTTCGCTTTATCAGAAGTGCAACTCGGTATATGGTCCGCCTGTCTCACCCGATCGAGGGGCGCTGCGCATCGTCACGGGTGTTGCGGTGAGATGCGATGGACGCCGAGTGCGCAACTGACGAGTGCGCATGAAGCGGACGGCGAAGTCGTGTGGGCCTGTTGTCCAGAGCCCTTTGCGAATAAATAATGTTGGCTTTTCAATGCCTTGAAAAAGCGAAGGACCTGAGCTGGCAGGCTCAGGCCCCGAATAGGCCCCGGCTTAGTATATAAAGGCCCCTGAGCCCCTACGGCCCCGGCCTAGCGTATATGGCCCCAGCTGAGCCACGCTATCCCGCCTTGCGCTTCCGCTTGGCGCGGCTCTCCGCTGGCAGGTTCACCTGCCAGCTCTCGACTCATCTTCGTATCTGACCGAATTTTTTCGGGCTGGATGCCAACGGATGCGCCTGGAATGCGGTGTCGGCTTTCGCCAACTGCGGACGTGCCGTCGCACACGTCCGGGGCAGCTATGTGCCACGAACGGACTCATACGGACGTCCCAGCAGGCGAGATCATCGCAACGATAGGGGCTCCGTCCCTCTCTCAATCGAAGGAAGGGACTGGCCACCGATCTTAGCCTCAAAAGCCCGCAGCCGCTGATAGATCGAAATCAGTTCAACGATCGTGCTCCACGAACTGACGAGATACTGAAACGAGGTTCGCACTTGCGAAAACGCATTCAGAATCTGGTTCATCGAACCGAGCGTGATCTTGCCGGCAATGATCGTCGGTGCGAGCAGGAGGTAGGGAAAGACGACGTCGGTCTGCAAATAGACGATGCGGCCGATGTTGAAGTACATGAAGTTCAGGTAAAGCCGGAAGTAGTTCCTTCTGATATCACCAAACAGCACGCTCAATGTCGGTGGATCGGCACGGGCAGCTTCATCCTCACCGAGCACGAGCTCCTTGCGATAGGCCGCTTCAACCCGCTGGTTGAAAAATTCGATTGCCGGCAGGCGGATGCCGATCAGCGCGAGAACGCCAGTGCCGAGCACCGACCAGATCACGGCGGCGAACACCAGCGGATAGGGGATGACGCCAACCAGCGGCAGCTCCGTGATGTCGCCGGACAGCTTCATCAGAACCGGCAGGAAGGCCAAGAGCGGAATCCGCTGAGGCCTGCCGCGGCTTGCGGCCAAGATTGCTCTCGATGGCCTCGATCAGGGGCACCAACTGGCCCTGATCGCTGCCGTGCTGGGTCAGTTCTTGCGCGACAATGATCTGGGCATGTGCATCGACGGCCGCCTGGGCATTATAGGCCTGAACGAAGCCATCCTTCGACTTCATGATGCGGCTTTCCGGATCGGTGAAGTTGCGTTGCGCCTTGGGATTGGGTTCCTCCGATGGCAGCGCCGCCGGTTTGCCCGGCTTCTTGCGGCCTTCGGCCTGGCGCTGCTGTTCCTTTTCGGCCTCGATGCGGCGCTCTTCCTCCGCCGCCAGTTTGGCGTCCGCTTCCAGCGCCGCCATCGCTTGCTGGATCTTCGCCAGCCGTTTCTGCTTGTCGACGGTCCAGTCCGGCAGTTCGTCGCTGTTGCCGAAAGTCTCATCCTCCGAGGCATCCGCCGCCTCGGCGGCCGCCAGCATGCGAGCGACCTCGGCCTTCAATTCCGCCTCGCGCTTCTTCATGCGCTCATAACTCATCGCCTTGTGTTTCGACGCGTTCGCCTTGATCTTCGTACCATCCAGCGCGACATGACCGAGCTTGACCAGCCCGGCCGTCTCGCACAACTTCAGAACCTGCACGAATAGCGCGCCGAGCGCCTTCAAATGTCGCTTGCGAAAGTCGCTGATCGGCCGAAAATCCGGCGCATCCAGCGCCACGATCATCACAAAATCGTTCCGCTCCCGGCAGGCCTTGGCAATCCGACGCGACGAATACAGCCCACTCGCATAGCTATGCAGCAGCAGCGCCACCATCATCCGCGGATCAAACGGCGGCTGCCCAAGCCCGCTCACATAGCTGCCCATGATCTCCCTGAGATCGAGGCTCTCCCGCACCAGATCAACCATAAACCGCGAGACATGGCCTTTCGGCACGAAGTCCTGCACATTCGGCGGCAGAAGCAGCGTCTGATCGATGTTCCAAGGCCGAAAATACTTGCTCATCGCCCAATGTTGAATTCAGACCCGACCAGATTTGAACAGCGACTATCCAGACAAGCTCCTAGCCCAGCTTATTCACGTTCCCGATCACCATGCGGGCCTGCGCGGCCCGCGAGAACCGCGTCAGCGCCCCAGATCTGGCTTGTTCCTCTGTCCTGCTACAGAAGCGCGTTCTCCCAATCAGTCATTCCCGGCACCGGGCTCTTATCCGCGACGACTGGCGAGCGAAGCTGTCGCCGCCGGCAGATCCCAGAGTCTGTCCTGCGTATGCTTCAGTGGAGCCGCTAACGCCTCAAAGGCCGACCTCACGTCTGCATAGGCGGCCTCCGAGGGATCGATCTCGTTGTAGGCGGTCAGCGCCTCGGCATAGTTCTGATACAGGGGCATTTGGGCCTCGTTGGTCCAGCCGAGACCGAGATACTGGAACTGATCAGCCGGAACCGTGACGCGGCCTTTGTCCAGTTCCCGAACGTAGTCCGCCGACCAGTCGTGGATGGTATAGGATTCAAGTTTGTCCATCATCGACCGCCAGCGCTTGACGCGCTCCTCAAGCGGCATGTGGGCCGCCTTGGAAATTGCGGCCGCGATCTCTTCTGGACGGTTCGGATCCACCAGCAGCGCCTCGTCCTCGTTGAAGTCTTCAGCCGCACCCGCATACTTCGATAGTACCAGAACGCCGGGATCCCTCGGATCTTGTGCAGCAACATACTCCTTAGCGACAAGATTCATTCCATCACGCAACGGTGTCACGACGCCGACATGCGCCGCGCGGTAGAGGCGCGCGAGTGCAGCCTGGCTGAATGAGTCATTCTTGTAGTGGATCGGACTCCACTCGTCTGTGCCATGCTCGGCATTAACGTGGTTGATCGCGCTCTCCACGTCGTCTTTATATTTTTGATACTCTTCGACGTCGGCGCGTGAAGACGGCGCTATCTGCAACAGCGAGATGCTGTGCGGCTCGGCCGCTAAAAGCTGATTGAAAGCTTCGACCCGTTTGTCGATACCTTTCGTGTAGTCGAGTCGGTCTACGCCGATCGCAAACTTCGCTCCCTCGAAATTCTGCAATAATGACGAGATTTTTTCTTGCTCTGCGGGCGAGAGGTCTGCCGCAAGATACCCTGCGAACTGCTTGGGATCGATACCGATTGGGAATTTTCGAAGTCGCGTCTGACCACGCTCGGAGGTCACGACGCCATCCTTGCTCTCCAGGCCGAAATGGGTCTGGAGACAGGCCAGGAAATTGTTCAGATCCCGGTTCGTCTGAAAGCCGAGCAGATCGTACTTCAGCATCGACGTCATCAGTTCGCGATGGTGTGGTACGCGCTCTATCATGTCAGGCGCCGGCCATGGCGTATGTAGGAAAAAGCCGGTTGGCCGCTCAATGCCGAGCTTATGCAGATCGGCACCGAGCGGAAGCAAATGATAATCATGCACCCAGAATGCGTCCCGATCCCGCAAATCGAACGCCGCACGTGCCATAAAGTCGTTGATCTTTCGATAGCTGCCATAATCCTCTTCCGAGCCCGACATCCGGTCCGGTAGGGAGTGCAATGCCGGCCACAACGTCGAATTCGAAAAACCTCGATAATAGCCAGGATAGTCGGCGGCGGGCAGATCGAGCCTCGCCACATCGCCTGCACCGGTCTTCACGAGCGGGAGGGGCTGCTCGGTCCCGTCGCCGCGCTTCTCCGAGGAGCCCATCCAGACCGCGCCGGAACGTTCCACAACCGGCTCGAGGGCCGCGGCAAGCCCGCCGGTCTGGGGCTTATTGGGGTCGAAGGGCGCGACGCGGTTCGAAACGACAACAAGCTTCATGTCGGGTTGCTGGTTTACCGTATCGAGGCGATCCTCCACGTCAACCGAGACAACAGCATGGGAAGGACCTGCATCGGCTTGTTGCTCCCGCTCAAAGCTCGCTTGATGCGGGGGCGAGTGTACTTGTGAGTTGGCCTGTGCGCTCACTTCTTTCGACTGTTCCTGCAGCAGGATACTGTAAGACTCCATAAAGCTTTCTGTGTGCCATGGGTCGATATTCATCGCGTTGCCTCGTTGAGTAGCCTCTCTTAGTGCTTTGTATCTAATAATACTTTGATATCTAACCCAGCTTTCGAGAAGCTGACGAGCCCCGCCGTCGGCTACAGCGACAACCACCATACCCTTTTAGTAGAAGGAAAAAAAAACGGCCCCAGAGCGGTACGAGCCGGGGCCGTTGGGGTATTTGTGTATCTAAACATTTCCAGCTGACATCAGGCTTACGCCATCCCGAAAACTTTCGTTCACCCACGGTGAAATCCCAGATTGCGCTCGGCTATAGGGCGGGCCGCATTGGCCCGGGGCATGGCTATTCGTTCTCGACCCGAGCGTTCCTTGCGCTAATGCGGCACCGGCTTTCTCACCCTGCCAGACCCCAAGCTTCCGCAGGCTTCCAATCTCGACTGACGCGGGACCGGTCATGTGGCCCCAGCAATCGCCGGTCGGCCGGATCAGGCTGGCGACCGAGCGAAGCCCGGCGTTTCGGACCTCTGGCTTGAAGGATGGAGGAGCATGCGCCTGGTGCCGACCGCGATCCGTTCGGCCGGCTGCCCCCTAGAGTAGGTAGGAGCCCGATCCAATGTTGATGCAGTAACGTCAGCCGCCGTTAGCCTTTCGGGCTGGAACTCCCATGGAGCATCAGGAATCTGTCGATGTCTGAAAAGACTACTACTAACTTGCGCGCCGCAGTTAAGAGGCGCATTGCCCAGATCGAAGGTATGACACTAGTCGAGATTCAACGGGTCATGATGGATTGTATGTCCGAGCGGTCTGCTGGCAGGATGACGGCATGTGAGGGCAATGCGTTGCGCCACGCGCAGAACAAACGGGTCGGCATTCTCGGACGAGACCTTGTCGCCACGCGGGAGAGCTAAAGCGCAGTGAGAGGCCGCGATCCCGAAGCCGCGACGCCCAAAGAAAGAACTCGCCGGCATGGAGACACAAATACAGGAGCGGAACCCCGCTCGCGTCAAGGACAAGAGGTGCGTGGCATGTTCGAACAACCACACTTCCGTTCTTATTCAACCCCGACTCGCATTTGTATTGGCCTTGCGGTCTTAAGTGCCGTCCTGCTGGTCGGGATAATAGTGACGCACGTCGGGCCGTAAGGCTGCTCCCCGTATCCTCACTTGGTTGATTGGGGATTTGCTGTGATGCCGTTCTGCCGCTGAAGACGAATAAGAGTGAGCCATGACTCGCCGCATTACCTGCATTATCAAGCTGCCTAACTAGCAACTTCTGCAGCAACAGCTTGGCATCCAACGGAATCGAGAGATCGGTGCGGCTAGGGGTGCGCAATACCACTAAGGGCGAAAAGGCATATATTTCGCGGTTGCGAGCAAGTTGCCGACCCTTGGCGTTCGGTTCTCGGCTGGTGTTGTGTAACCCGGGCACCCGCACGGCCGCAGCCCACGCACGGACCGGCCAACATCATGCCGAGGACGCGAGATACAACCGCGCATCGTGATGCTTGCCTTGTGGCTGAGGACCGCTGTCAAACCGGGACTTCCTCCTTGGGGGCCGCACGTCCGCGCTTCCGCCAAGTGCAGACATTGGTCGGGGAGGGTCGTCCGTTGGTCAAGCTGCGCAAATCCTGCTTTAGCCCTCCTGGCCAGCTTTGGCCCTCCGCTCGGCCCGCTTGCGGCGGCTTTCGGCTGGCAGGCTTCCCTGCCATAGCTCGATCTCATCTTCATACCAGACCAGTTTTTTCGGGCTGATGTAATGCGCGCTTGGAAACTCCTCGTTCTTGACCATGCGCTTCAGCGTTGACTTGCCGACCGGCACCAGCTCCAGCACCTGATCCATCGTGAGCATCCGCCGCGCTCCCTTCTTTACGTCGTCCATTTCCAGCACCTCGCGCTCCTTTCCCTCTGCGCTCTCTACGTGCCCCAGGCGACTGCTTTTCCTCCCTCACTGCAAAAGACTCATCAGCTTATGCAGGCACCAGCTCCATTGCCTTGCCGTACATCGTCTGCAGCTCGGCGACGGCATCAGGCCCGTCGCGCTCGGCCATCTCGCGCAGGACCGGCAGGCCGCTATCGATGCTGGCGATCACTTCGGCGCGGGTCGCGGCGCGGCCCTCGGCGAAGAACTCGACGCGCTCGGGATCGCCGACATTGAACAGCGCGCCACCGTGACCATCCTTGAAGATCGTGTAGCGCAGCGTCGTCCAGATCAGCGTCACGCCCGGATTCCTGCGTAGCATCAGGCCAGCAGGTTCAAGATGCTCGGGCACGTCCTTCTCGTTGCGGCGCATCTTCGGCTGCGTCAGGAATGGGCAGGCCCGCACCGCATAGAGCGCGCAGTCCCGATGGCTCGGCGGCTCGGCGCTGACGCGATTGACGGCGCACATCGGACCGATCACGAAGCACATGAACTTACCGAGCGGCTCGCCGCAAAGCCAGCAGCGCTTGTGCCGCACGCAGATCACCATCTTCTCGCCATCGAAGCCGCGAAACTCGGACTCGCCGTTGACGTAGGGCACGAAGTACGGCACCGGGAATCCCTGATCGTTGACCGGCAAATGCCGCATCCGATCCGGCAGCTCAAGATGCCGGATGCGCTGGTTCAGCTCGCGCCTCATCGCTCACCGCCATTGCTCTGCCGGTCGAGCGCTCGCAACAGCGTGATGATCTGCTCAAATCCCAGCTTGCCGATGCCATCCAGCTTGCGCAGCCGGTGCGGCCCCGCCGCCTTCAGCTGCTCGATGGTCGTGATGCCAGCGTTATCGAGCACGTGCAGCACGCGGGTCGGCAGCTCCAGCTCGTTGCGCTGCTCCAGTGCTTCTTCCTTCCACCATGCACCGCTGGCGGTGGCGCGCTCAGCGAGTGCCGACAATGGCGTGGCGGTGGTGCTCTGCTCGCTCATGGTTTCCTCCATTTCAGTGATCCACATATGGTTGCCGGTCACGGCTGCATCTTGCTGCGCATGCGCTCTTCCCACTCTGCAGCCGTGCGCGGCAACCCGACTCGCTCGGTGGGGCACTCCTGCTCATTGAGCAGCAGCGTTTCGAGGCGCTTGAACATATCGAACAGCTCGGCATTGCCGCCCATGTCGGGATGCAGCCGCGCAAGAATCTTGACGTAGGTGCGGCGATCCATCAGACCCTTGCGAGAAACGATGACGCGATCAGCCAGTGCCTCGCGCTCCTTCAGGCGCGGCCAGATATTTTCGAGCAGCTGCTGATACCGCTCCGTGACGCGGCACTCAAAGTCTGCCTCCAGCTGGCGCGAGAGACTGGCAAGCCTTTTCTGCTCTGCCAGCGCGCTGGGATCAGCCGCTTCGGCCTTCGCCTCGCGGCGCACCTGCTCGCGCTCAATGATATGACGCACCTGCCGCTTGCCGATCCCGGTTTGCTTGGCGATCTCGGCGCTGGTCTTGTCTTGATCGGCGAGCGCGATTACGACCGGCTCGGCATAGTGCCGCTTCGGCGCGTGATACCGCTTACTCGTCGGCGTTTTGCGCGCCTTGCCGTCCTTGCCGGTGCGCTTTCCAACTGTCCCATCTGGTACAGTTGCTCTCTTACGCGCTCTGCTGACCGTCATGGTGCCGACGCCGAGATCAGCGGCGATGGCGCGGTCGGATTTTTCCGGGTGAGCCTTGACCGCTTCCTCTGCTCGGTCTCCCGGCGATACGTAAGGTGCCCCGCATCGGCAGCTGCCTTCGCCGGGAGCACCACATGCAGAGCAGATCAGTTTGGCGCGGATCGGCAGCGGGACTACTCTCTCGGAATTGCTCATTTGCCCTCTGGAAGGTTGGCCGGGGTATAGATCACCCCGGCCCCTTTTGCTGTCACTCGGCGGCTTGGGCCCGTACCTGATCCCGCTCGTCGCGGAGGCGGCGGCGCTCTTCGCTCAATTCGTTTCGAGTGCAGTGATGATCACGCTGCAGCTTGCGGAACGCCTTGAGATATTCCTCCATGTTCCGCGATGCGATCTCGGGCTGGTCTGCGACAGCATCTCGCAACAGGCGTGATGCCTCGAAGTCGTCAAACTTGCAGCGGCCCTCGACCGAGTCCTCATCATCGCCTGCTGAGATCAGCGCAAGAAACGTTTCGTTCTCCAGCGCCAGCTTCCTGAAAACCGGCAGGAGCTGATGGTACAGCTTTGGTTGCGCCTGCTGCTTCGCGCGGGCGACCCAACCTGCAGCAGTCGTCGGCAGGGTTGAGTGGAGTTTAGCAATATCTCCAGTCATTCTGGTTCTCCCTTCCTTGGTTATGTCCCAGCCCTGATTTCACTCACCGCCATAGAGCCGTCTGCGATCCGCCAGGCGCAGCTGCTGCTCGTTTTCCAGCTTCTTTTCGATCTCGCCGAAGTCGAGCTGCCGCATCGATTCCTCGATGGGCGCAAGGCTCTCCAAGAACATCTTCGCATCGGCCGACAGCAGGCCCATGCCAATCACCTGCGTGCGCAGATCGAGCGCTTGCTTCTCAATCTTGGTGATCGCCGCCTTGGTCATCGCGTCGATGGATGACTTGGCCACGCGGCGCAGCTCGGCGCGACGGCTTGACAGCATATTCTCGCCGCGCCCCTGCCAGCTCGCACTGATCGACGGCGCGAATGTCGGCGGGATGCCGAGCGCCTTGCATCGCTTGGCGATGGTGGCCTGCGATTCCTGCACCACGCGCTGCGCTTCCTGCGTCGCCTTTTGCCAGACTTCGTCCTGATCGAAGGTGTAGACCGTCGCCATCTGCCGCTCGAAATCGGCCATGCAGGCCGCCGCCTGCTCCTCGGCATGCGCCCGCAGCACCTTGGTGCGGTCCTTGATGATCATCGAGAGGTCGTGGGTCTCGTGGCGGCTCAGCTTGCGCGGCTCTTCGGTCATTTGGCCCGCTCCGTGGCGAGGGTGGCGTTGCCCTTGTCGAGATACGCCCTGATGATCCGGCGCAGCAGCTCGGGCCGCTTGATCCTGCTCAGCGTCGCGAGCAGCTCCAGCTGCTCATAGTCGTGGTCATCGAGCGCGGCGACAATCTTCCGCCTCATGGACTCGACCTCTCATGGTTGCGCCAGCAGCCGTTTGGCGTTGGCGATTTGCGCTTTGCTGGCCTTGCCGGCCGCCAAGGCCTGCAGGGCTGCGCGCAGCTTCAGTAGCTGCTGCGCGTCCTTGATCTCGATCAGCGCGATCAGGCGCGGATTCCTTTCGGCGGCCAGCCGCTCAAGGCAGTGCCAGACGCTCATCTTCTTCTTGATCGTGCTGCCGCGCCTCATGCCGCGCGATCCTCGCCCAGCTTGTCGATCTCTTGCGCCAATTTGGAATTGACCTCGTCGCCGCGCGCAGCTTCAGCCCGCGCCGCAGCGCCGAGCACATGCAGGACGGTGATGTCATGCCTGAGTTTGGCCGCGCGTTCGAGCACGAGCTGTTCGACCGCCTTGTTGTTTTGCCGGGAATGTTCAAGCTGGCTGACCCAATCGGTGGCCAGCTGATCGACGGACTTGATCATCTGATCGTGCGATTGCTGATCGAAGGGCTGTATCTTTGCCTTGACCAGCTCCTGCACGCGGAGCGACGGCTCATCGGCGCGTGCCGCCAGCCGCTCCAGGTCGCGCAGCATCAGCTCGGCGGTCTCTTCGCTGGGATCATGCTGGACGCCATTCATCTCCGTCATCGAGGTCTCCTCCGTTGGGTTTTGGTTTTCGATCCTTCGGCCCGCCGCCCTCTCAGGGCTGGGGCGCAGTGTTAGGACGGCGAGCCTTCGGACCAACCGCAGCCGCGCGTGATACGGTCACGCAGGCTGCAGCGATAGCATTGCCGCCAAGCGATCCTTCTCGGCAGGGTCGGCAATTCGTGCGAGCAGTTTCGTGTTGATCACTTCCTTCGCCTCATCCCAGAACTCGTGCAGTTCGTGATCCTTCATGTTCCTGCGCGACATCGAATTGATGGCGACCACCTCGCGGCCCAGCAGCTCGCCGAGCAGTTGGAAATTGCCGGTCGCGACCAGCAGCTCGGCGCGCACTCGCTCTGGTGTGGTGCGCAGCGCCTTGGCCAGATCGTTGATGGTGGCCATGATGCGGCGGTGCTCGATCATGTCCCGGTCATGCAGAGCCTCGATCTCGATCACCTGCGTGGTGATCGGCTCGCCGCTGGTCTGGCTTCGATGAAACTCCCGCGCTGCGGCGTCGAACGGTTCAAGGCCAACAGGCGTCAGCACCCACCTCATTTTGTCAGCTCCTCATGCTTGGCTTCGATGTTCTTTTCGAACAGGCGGAATAGCTGCGGCTTCGTCTCCTTCAGCTTCAGCAGCAAGTCCTGATTCAGCAGCCGCCACTCGTCCCACTCGGCGATGCTCCTGCAGTGTTTGAGATAGCGCTGCAGCGGCTCGATGAAGGCGGCCCACGTCTGGCCCTCGTGCATTTCCAGCCTGAAGGGATCGACGTGGTCCACGACCTCGCCAGTGTGCGGATCGGTCAGCTCATCCATCGAGCGCGGCGCTGGCGCTGGCGCTGGCGGGCGATAAGAGCCGCCAGCGCGGTTGCCGTCGTCGTCATCGCCGATGGCAAGATTGAACATCATGATCTCCAGTGCACGCTTGCCGTAGGAGATCGCGGACATCGTCGCGTGCGTGCGGGTCATCATGTCCTGCCCGCGAATGCCCTGCGTGACGATGGGCATGTCTACCTGGAAGCGGCGCTGGGCCATCCCGTTCGACAGCATCCCGACGACCCGGATCACGTTCGGCTCGCCCATCGGCTCGGTGTTGAACTGGATGCCAAAGCCGTGGCCGGTATAGATCGGACGAATTTCGCCATCGAGCCGCGCGAAGGTGGCATAGCGCGACTTGGTTTGCGGATTGTTGGCGTTGGTCGAGATCACGCTCATCTCGGCTTCGGCCTTCGACAGCGCCTCGTTGAACAGCTGATCGGCACTTCGCTGCTGGCTGGCCTCCTGCATCGCGACCAAGCGCTCCAGCTTGTCCACGTCGAAATTCGGGTCCATCGCGGCGCGTTCGATCACGCTGTGATAGTCCCTCGTGGCTTGCAGCTGATTGTTCATGCGGCTCTCCTCGTGATCGACAGCACGCCTTTGCGGCTGCGGGTGATCTGGAAGTCGCCAGCGAAGACCTTGCCGACATCATCGGGGACGAGATCGCGGGCGGCCTTGCCCATCTCATCGTGCAGCTTGGCGGCGGCGGCCGTGCTGTCATATTCGGCAAGATAGAGCAGCAGCTCGCTGCTCCAGTTGGTCGGCTCGGCGATGATATCGAGCGTGCGCCAGCGCTCGGGCGGCGGCGGCGCTGGCGGGATCGGATAAGGCGGCGTCAGGGTGCGTAAGCAGTTCAGGAAGATGCCCGCGCGCCGCATCAGCTCGACGGCGTAATCGGCATCATGTGCCATCTCGAAGTCGATAGGCTCGTTGGTGCCCTGTGCGACAACCAGCACGACTTTGCTGGCCCCGGTGCAGAGCCGCTGCAGCATGGTCTGCGGATAGTATGCGGGGAGATACTCGTCCCTGTGCCGCTGCGGCGACAGAAACTTCACCTCGATGATGGCGTCATCGGCGGCGCGATAGCCGTCCAGCTTGGCGCATACGTCCGCGATCTCGGGATGGTAAACCACTTCGCCGCGCCGCGTGATCGGGCTGCTCTGTTCTTCGAGCCAGTCAAGCACGAGGGCTTCCATATGAGCGCCAGCTCGCATCGCCCAGTTCGGCGGATCAGGCGAATCGAGCGCGGCCCTCATGCGATAATGCGTGATCCAGTCGGCTTCGCTGCCATGCATCACCACATTGGCGCTGGTGCCAGTGAAGCGGCCGATCTGGTAGTCGAACTCAGACATAGGGACGCCTCCCCGCAAGTGCAGGTTGAGGTACGCTATAAGCCGGATGGCTTCCGTGTTGTGCGCCGCAGGCTGTTGCTCTGCGATTGGATTATAGTTTTTGTCCTCCCACCTGCTGCGGCGTCCCGTATCGACGTGCAGCGAGGTTCAGCGCATTGTGATTTCGCGCAGAAAAATGTGTAGCGTCAAGAGGCAGCCGCGATTCTTTTCGAGCGCGGCGCTGTCACTTTTCGCATACAAAAAAATAGTTTGCGGCGACCTGAGCTGATGTGGACCTAGCTGAACTTATCTGGCCTCAGCCTTGCGCTCGCGTGCGGCCAATGAAGACCGGCTCGCGCATTTGACTGAAATATAATGTGAAGCCCAGCATGCCGCCATCATGACGCGGCCTCTACAACCACTCTGGTCATTCAACGATGTTGTCGATGCGCTCGGCGGCCCTGTGGCTGTCGGTCGCATCGCCGGCCAGACGTGCGCCGCTGTCTGCAATTGGCGCAGGTATCGCGGACTCTTCCCGAGCAAATATTATTTTTGTATGCGCGCCGCGCTCGCGGACGAAGGCTACTTTGCGCCGATCTCGCTCTGGGGCTTCTACGGCACAACGGAAAACAACAACGAACAGGCCGCTTGATGAAGCGCGGAGGGAGCCGCCATGCGCCAACTATCGCTGTTCAAGGGCAAGAGGCAACGAGGCATCGCGCCGCCGCCGCCGCTGGAGTTCGCAACGCACGCTACGCTCGCTGACATCTGCAAGCGCTGGATTAACCCGCATTGGAAGTTCACGCACTTGCCGATCGGCGAAGCGCGCGAGCATCGCGTTGATCCACGCACCGGCAGGCGATACTCGCTGAGCGGTCAGCGACTGCAGCGCATGGGCGCGATGCCAGGCTGGCCGGATTTTATTTTCGTCGGCCCCAACGCGCACGTGTTCTGGCTGGAGCTGAAGCGCTTCAAGACGGGGCGCGTGTCGGAAGATCAGAGTGAAGTGCTGGCGCATCTCGTCGCCTGTGGCTTCGCGGTGCTCGTCACCAGCTCGCTCGATGATGCCGTCGCCACCCTGAAGCAAGCCGGAATCTTGCGCTCGAGGTTCGAGGTGCAGTGATGGTGGCGCTCTCGACGCAATCGAAGGCGCATCCGCGCGCTGTGCGCGGGCGCGATCTCTATGAGACCCCATCGGTTGCCGTTTATGCCCTGCTGAGCGTCGAGAAATTGCCGCGCCGCATCTGGGAGCCCGCAGACGGCAACGGTGCGATCAGCCGCGTGCTGCGCCGAGCTGGCCATCGCGTAGCGACCAGCGACATCGCGCGAGGCCGCGACTTCCTGATCAGCGAGCGCATGCCGAAGCTGACGCGCGGCATCGTGACGAATCCGCCATTCCAGATCGCAGCGCGCTTCGCCGCGCATGCCATCGAGCTGAGCCCTTACGTCGCTATGCTGATGCGGCTCGGCTTCCTTGAGGCTGGCCATCCCTGCCACGCAGCTGGCCGAGCACGGATGTTCTGTCTCGATGAGCAGCCGCCCGCGCGAGTCTACGTCTTCCGCCAGCGCCTGCCGATGATGCATCGGGCTGGCTGGAAGGGCCGCCGCGCCGTGAGCGCGATGGCCTTCTGCTGGATCGTCTGGGATCGCCGCCATCGAGGGCCGACGCTGCTCTCGCGCATTTCGTGGGAGGGGCGAGCATGACGCAGTTGGCGAAATACGATGCGATGTGCCGCGCAATCGGTGCCGCTTACAAGGTCGATGAAGTCAAAGCGATCCGCGACAGGGCGGTGGCGCTAGAGCACTATTCGCGCCAGGCGCACAACACCGAGGCTGAGCGACAGGCCTGCGAAATACGCCTGCGCGCCGAGCGCAAAGCTGGCGAGTTGCTGCGCAAGCTGCCGAAGGCGAAGGGCGGCCAGCCCAGCAAAAAGAACCGCTACCCCGAGGGCAGCAGTTCTTTGAAAGCCAACGGCATCACCCACAAGCAGTCCGCCAACTGGCAAAAGCTGGCGGCGATTCCCGAGAAGCAATTCGAGGCTGCGCTGACCGATCAGACGCAGATGCCGACCACCAACGGCATCATCCGCGCCACCGAGCCGCCGAAGATCACGCCAGTCGCCAAGGAAGCGCTGTGGTTATGGGGTCGGCTGATGGATTTCGCCCGCGACGATGGGCTGCTGCACCGCCATCCGGAAGACATTCTCGAAACCATGACGCCCGACATGCTGGACGATGTTCACACCCTCGCGCCGCGCGTCGCTGCGTGGCTCAAACGAATAGGAGCAACCGATGGCACCTGAGGCGCAAGTACTGATCAACATTATCGTCCGCATCATCGACCAACGCCGCAGCGAGACTAGCATCAGCCCGAGCTGGGTTGCGACCGAGGCGATGCTTGAACTTGATCCGAAGAAAGTAGCGCCGATGCTTGTGCAGCTGGGTTGCCATCTGGAGCTGCGCCAGATTGCCCGCTCAGTGTTGCGCGATCTTTTCGAGGACGGCGGCAAGGCGAGCGACGACGACGATGAGGGATCACGTCAGCATGCGCTGTTTCCAGACCTGCAGTGGCGTTACCCGAAAGTGCGTACCGCGGGAAAAAATGAAGAGCCTGTCTATGTGAGGCTCGAAGAGCTGTCTGCTGCCGATATCGCCTTCAATGTCGCCCGCCTTCGCAGCGAGGCATTGGCCAAGCTGGCCCATGCCGATGCACTGGAGCGATACGGTCGCGTGGTCCGCAAGAAGGGAGGGCCGCATGCAGCGCCGCATCCTGCCGCAGCGCCGTAGCTGCGAGACTTTCGAGATCAGCTTCGGCGGTCTCGCCAAGAGCCACACCATCACGCTCGGCTTCTACGATGACGGCGCGCTTGGTGAGGTCTTCATCAACGGCGGCAAATCCGGCGAGCAAGTCGAAGCGATAGCGCGCGACGGCGCTGTGCTGCTCAGCCTTGGCACTGCAGTACGGGGCCGAGCTGGCCAACATCAGGAGCGCGATCACGCGCGATAGCAAGGCGCGTCGACATCGGTCGTCGGCGCGGTCGTCGATCAGCTGGAGGGCGACGCATGATCACTGCCCACGACAAGCTGCAATGCGCCGAACGCGAGCTGAAATATCGCCGCCGAATTTATCTGCGGCTGGTCGAGCGCGGCAAGATCGCGCAAGCGCTGGCGAATCGCGAGCTGGAGCTGATGGACGCCATTGCCGAGGACTATCGCAAGCAGGTCGCGCAGGAACGGCTGGTGTGACTGCTTACTACAACGAGATCGATGCCTATGCCGCAGGATGGCTGCGCAATCTCATCAACGAACGGCTCATCGCCGACGGCGAAGTCGATACACGATCAATTGTCGATGTTCGACCTGCCGACCTTGCCGGATTCGACCAATGCCATTTCTTCGCAGGCATCGGCGGATGGTCGCTCGCCCTGCGAGGAGCGCGATGGCCTGACGCTCGACCTGTTTGGACAGGAAGTTGCCCCTGCCAGCCGTTCTCGCTCATCGGCAAGCAGGCTGGATAGGCAGACCCACGGCACCTTTGGCCGACTTGGGCTCGGCTCATCGGCGAGCGACGACCTGCAACGGTCTTTGGCGAACAACTTGCGACCGCTCCTCGCTGGCTCCGACTTGTGCGAGGTGATCTGGAAGCGCTGGGTTACGCCGTGGGGGCGCTCCCTGTCGAGGCCGCATGCGCGGGTGCGGAGCAGCTGCGCGACCGATACTGGTTCGTGGGCCTTCTGGTCAACGGCATCGAGCAGAGACTGGAAGGATACACCGGGCATGTCGATCAAGCGCGAGCGGAATCGCAAGCGGCTCGATCAATTGCCCCGGCAAGTGTTCAATTCGGGAGTGATCAGTTCGATCTCGCGCACTGTCGCATCGACGGGAAAGTGCGGCGCGTTAAATCCGGACTTCGTCTCGTGGCTGATGGGATTCCCGCCCGCGTGGATAAGCTGCGCGCCCTCGGTAACGCCATTGATCACCGACCAGCGAGCGCTTTCATCCGCGCTGCCATGCAAGCAATTGGGGGTGAGCCATGACAGCTGAACAGCTCGCCCAGGCGCTCGGGGCCGTGCGATCCGGCAGGCAATGGAAGTGCCGCTGCGTCGCGCATGAGGATCGCAACCCGAGCATGATCATCTTCGATGGCCACGAGAGCGTGCAGGTCCGATGCTTGGCGGGCTGCGAACCCGTAGACATAATTGTTGTGCTTCGCTCGCGCGGGCTTTGGTCTTCATCGGATCGGTCTGAACCTCATCGAGAACAAAAACCAGTGTCACGTGAAACGCTTAGCGATCAGCGCGAGCATCGCATGCGCATGCTGGCGCGCTGCGCTTTCGATGATGCGCAGCCGATCAGGGGCACGCTCGCACAAGGCTATTTCGAGAGCCGCGATCTCTGGTCAGTGGCGATGGAGATCGAGGACATTCGCTTTCATCCGGCTTGCCCGCGCGAAAGTGGCGAGCATCCTGCGGTGGTGATCGCGATGCGCTCGATCGCCAGCCGCGCGGTCACCGCAGTTCAGCGGCTGTTTCTGGATCGCCAAGGCCGCAAGATCGGCAAGGGCATGATGCTCGGCACCTGCAGCGGCGCTGCGATGCAGCTGCAGCCGAAGATCGGCAGCACGCTGCATATCGCCGAAGGGCTGGAGACCGCGCTCGCCTGCATCGCGATGGATCACGCGCCGACATGGGCGCTTGGCTCGACATCGCTGATCCAGACCTTCCCGGTGATCGGCGACATCGACCGGCTGGTGATCTGGGCCGATCATGATCCGCTGCAGAAGATCGGCGGCATCTGGTGCAGGCCCGGACACAAGGCCGCTGGCGTTTGCATGGATCGCTGGCTGAAAGCCGGAAAGCAAGTCGAAGTCGAAACACCGAAGCGAGAGGGCTGGGACGAAGCCGATGTCTGGAGCGCTCGCTGTGCCAGACTTTGAGGATGAGGATCACAAGACGCTCTCGCCAGCGGACATCATCGTGCCGTTCGATGATGCGCGCCGCAAGCGCGGTCGCGCCGAGGAAGGCGAGCAGCAGCGCGTCGTCATCATTGCCGCGCCGTACATCTGGACTGATCCTGCGAACATCCCGCTGCGCGAATGGCTCTACGGAAGGCTGCTGGTGCGGCGATTTCTCACCGTGACCATTGCGCCAGGCGGCATCGGCAAGTCATCCCTGATCGCTGCAGAAGCCTTGGCGATGGTCTCTGGCCGCGATCTGCTCGGCGTGCTGCCGGTGCGCAGGCTCAAGGTCTGGCTGTGGAATCTCGAAGACCCGCAGGAGGAAACCACGCGCAAGATACAGGCGGCGGCGAAGCATTATCATCTGACGGTGGACGACATCAGCGACCGGCTGTTCGTCAATTCGGGCCGCGATCATGCGCTGGTGATCGCCAAGGAGAGTCGCGGCGGCACGATCATCCTGCGGCCCGTGATCGAGAACCTCGTGCAGCAGCTCAGGGAGCACGGCATCGATGTGCTGGAGGTCGATCCGTTCGTCAGCTGCCATGAGGTTTCCGAGAACGACAATTCAGCCATCGACATGATCGCAAAGGAATGGAGCCGGGTCGCCGAGCTGGCCAACTGCGCCATCCATCTCGTGCATCATACCCGCAAGGCTCCAGCAGGCACCGAGGTGACGACCGATTCGAGCCGGGGAGCCAAGGCGCTCACCGATGCGGCGCGCGTGGCGCGGGCGCTCAACCAGATGAGCGAGGAGGACGGCGCGAAGGCTGGCGTCGAGAATCATCGGCTGTTCTTCCGCGCTTTCAACGACAAGGCGAATCTTGCGCCGCCCGTGGTCGCTTCGGACTGGTTCAGGCTCGCAAGCGTCTGGCTGGAGAACGGCCCCGCAGGCGGCGACAGCGTCGGCGTCGTCACGCATTGGGAATGGCCCGATCCGCTCACCGGCGTGACCGGCAGCGACTTCGATCAGGTCGCCATCGCGATCCGTGGCGGGACGTGGCGCGAGAACCCGCGCTCGACCGATTGGGTCGGCGTCGCTGTCGCAAAGGCGCTCGATCTCAGCACCGCCGACAAGACCGACCGGGCCAAGATCATCGGCCTGCTCAAGGTCTGGGTTTCGTCCGGTTCCCTGACGGTAGTCGAGCGCCTGGACGAGCAGCGGCGCAGCCGAAAATTCGTGGAGGTTTCTGATGTGGAACCGTGACTTTGCTCCAGTCAATGCGACTGGAGCACGACTGGAGCAACCACTGGAGCAGCGCACTTGCTCCAGTGCTCCAGTCACTCACCCCTAAAGGGGTGAGCTGACTAGCTACGCGACTGGAGCAGTGGAGCCCCAAGTGCGCCCCGGCGACTGGAGCGGCGACTGGAGCGGATGGAACCGAGGAGGACGAGATGCCGCAAGCAGCGATCAGGATCAACGAAGATGAGTTCCAGCCCGAGCTGCTGGACGAGGTTCCGCCGCGATGGAACGGCCCGCATGTCGGCCGCCGACTGTGCGACGCGATGCGGACCTTGGCGATGCTGCCGATGGGCGGCGGCGGATCGGCGGCGTGGCCAGCCTACTGCTACGAGTGGGACGACCTGCTGGCGCAGCAGGCGCAGGGCGAGCTGGAGCGGACGCAGGCGCTGCAGAACCGAATCCGGCTGCTACCTTCAAGCCGCGAGGTGCAGCGCATGGAAGCCGCGATCTGCTGGCCCGCCGAGTACCTCGCGCCGCTGGCGCATCTCCTGCGCGCTGTCAACGCGGTGGCGCTGGCGCACTCGCTGGACCGCGACAGCGGATGGATCGCAGCCAAGCGCGGCGGCTATGCCGACACATGGCGCGAGCGCCACGATCAGGGCTGCGACATCATCGCGCGAGGCCTGCGCAGCTGCCGCGTGTCGGTGTTCTGAGGGGGGCCGCGCATGGTCGAAGTCCTCGCCCAGATCAGAGCACCGAAGCCGAGGCAGTTCGTCGCTGGCCTCGTGCTCTGGGATGACATCGTGGTCGAGGCTGCGCCGATCCTGCACTTCATGAAGCGCGGCAGGTGGACGCGCAGCAGGGTCCGCGAGCATTGCCAGCTCAAGGGCTGGCGGGTGTCGGTCGTCTACGAAATGAAGCGGGCGTATCAGCGATGTTGAGCACGCCGCAAGGTCTGCGATGGCAACTCGCCGAACAACCGTCGATAAGCGCCAGCAAATCTGCCGAGTTCGATAAAGCCATGCTCGATTGCAACATCCTTGATCGTCGCGTCAGACCCGCCCGTCAGCAGCACAGTGTGCACGTCACCGAGCCGCTTGCGGCGCATGAAAGCAATCGGCGAGATGCCAACCACCTCGTTGAAAGCTCGATGCAGCGTTCGACGGCCCACGCTGAAGTGCGCGCAAAGTTCGGAAATGTGGATGGGTCTGCAGCCTGCATCAATCATGTAGCGGTCCACCTCCCGCACCAGCTTTGCTGCCGCGAGCACCCGCGCATCCCTATAGCGGACGGTGTCGCGCACGGGCGCGGTCACTGCGCTCACTGAACATGGGCCGAAGCTGTCGGTTGACGCCGCCGATTTTTTCAAGCGCAACATTCTGGAGCTGGTGGATGTCGCGGCGTGGCACCAGCCGACCACGATGTTGGCCAGTGATCTGCGCACCGGGTTGGGTGGCGAGAAACGCGAACAGCTCGTCCGGCGCGACGAGCGTCGTTGCATAATGGTTGCCGTTGATGAAGCGCGAATAGAGTTCCTGGTCGGGCGCGATCACAATGAGATCGCCCGGTGTCGCCTCGAAATGCTGCAGCAAGGCCGAGCTGCCGAGCAGCATGCCGAAAGTCCATCGGTTCGTGCTGAGAACGCCGCGCTGGCGCACGCCGCGCGTGAAGGAGCCAGTCGAGATGCCGACCGAGCCAACCGACAGGTGAGCCAGCGTCCCCGCCATCTCGCCTTGCCCAAGCTGCACGATGTCCATTGGTGTTGGCGCATCTTGCACGGCGTTGCGCAGCACTTCGAAGTCGGCAAACTCAAGTTGCTGCTGAACCCTGACAATTCCACCCGAACTCAACAATTCCACCCCGAACTCAAGCGTCGTCATCACAGAATTTCTTAGATGAGCGGATTGGGGCGATTTCTCAGATGCGTGAACGTGATCGGTGTCACATTGTGCACATTGCCGTTTTTTCCCGATGAAATATTTTTGATCTGCGCTGTTCTGTCACAAACCGCATAAGATCGAGGCACCCGATGGCACTGATGCTGCCGAGAGGAGCTGTGCGGGAATATCTGGCGATCTACGGTGTGGTCGCGATCTATGTTGCCGCGCTGCCTGCAGGTGCTTTCGTCTCATGCTCGCGCGATCTGCTGCACAGCCTGCTGGCCTTGCGCCGCAGATGGCTCGCATTGCAGATCACCTGCGCGTACTGGGTGAAGGATAAAACCGACGCGAGGCTGATCTGCCGCGAGGTCAACGCCAGCCTTTCGCGAGGCGACGATGGCCTGCTGGTAGCCACCGCCAGGACCGCGCAGCGCAAGGTCGAGAACGTCGCCGCGCATATGGGCATTGCGCTTACCGAGCACGACACCGTGCTCGCGCGGGCGCGCACGGCGGTCGCATACATCGAGCAGCGGATCGCGCAGGCGCAAGCCGCAGGCGAGCTGGCGTGGTTCAATTCGGCCTATCGCGCGTGGCGGCTGGAAGCCAAGCAGCAAGGGCGCGGCATGTCCTATGCCGAGGCCCGAGCCCGCCTGCGACAAAATATTTTTCGACAGATTTTGACCAATGAGGTCCAGACAGGTCCACATCACATCTTCCCGCCGCTGCCGGGAATTGATTTTCCAGTTCCAGAGTGATCTCTTCACGCGCGCAGGTGCGGCTCGAAGTGTGACTCGCCCCTGTGTCCAGACGCTACACAACATTGCTTTCACCGGCTTCACACTGAGGCCGGTTTTTTTGTGGAGGCGCGGCATGTCGATCCTGATCTCGTTTCTGGGCCTGCTGCTCTATCTCGCGATCATCTTCGTGGTCGCCTATGCGATGCGCTGGCTGATCACCGGCTTCCTCGGCTGGAGCATCGATCCGATGGTCTACAAATGGGCGCAGATCATCGTTGGCCTGCTGTGCATCATCGCCATCGTGACGTGGCTCGCTGGCGTGCTGGGCCTGGGCGATTGCCTGCCGCACTTTTGGGCCTACCGATAGGAAGCAGTCGCGGTTCGATGCGCTGCCGCCAGCTGAGCCGCCACCACCGGACATTTGCAAGGGCTGCTGAACCGAGATGATCCAGCTTGTTGTCGTTGCCGCGCTGCGCCTCGTCTCGTTCCATGGCCCTGATGGGTATCCGGTCGAGATCAACCCGGATCAGGTGACCAGCCTGCGCGGCGCTCGCGAAGGCGATCAGCAGAGCAAGTTCTTCACCAGCGAAGTCCGCTGCATGATCGGCCTTACCGATGGCAAGTTCGTCAGCGTGTCAGAGAGCTGCGAGGAGGTCCGCAGCAAGCTGGCGGCCCCGCGCTGAAGCCCCATCGGGTGCCGCTAAGGGCGCCACACGCCATTGATACAGCGACGCTATTTGCGTGGAAGTTAGTTCTATTGCGAGTGAACGGGGCGCAAGGAGAGCCAGATCAGGCCGTTTCGGCCCGGTCGGGGCCTTCCGGTAGTCCGAATTTGACCATGCATTCGCAGTCGTTCGTGCCCCGAATGCGATCTAACCAATTGAAAACATGGGGGAATAATATGCCACGGGCCGGGGGGAGGATCGCTAACCGTTGGCGAGACGGGTCCGAGCGCTGGCGGCGCTCCAAATTTAGCGCCTGCACATTCAGAAAACGCTCAAGGACGAAAGTTCTCCGCCTGCACAATCTGCAATATGATCAAAGGCTTGTTCCGAAAATACCGCTCCGAGCCTGACGCAGTTAGCAGGAAGCGATCCCGGCTAACTTACTGATCAAAACGGCCCTTTTCATCGGTACCCCGTTGCCGGGTGGAAGATCCTTCTCAACGCCAAAAACGCAGCATTTTCAGTGGCTTGACCATGGGAGCCGGAATGAAGCAGTCGAGCAAAAAGGGCGTTTTTCCCGGCAAAAACAGCCATTTCGGAGGGTCCGAAATAGCCCGGAACTGGCCTGCGGATCAGGTATCGCGCCGCCCGATTAGCGAGCTGGTGCCGAACGCCCGCAACGCCCGTCTGCATTCCGAGGAGCAGATCGAGCAGATCGCGGCCTCGATCAGCGAGTGGGGCTGGACCATCCCGGTGCTGATCGATGAAGCCGGGACGATCATCGCTGGCCACGGGAGAGTGCTGGCTGCCGAGCAGATGGGCATCGATCAGGTGCCGACGATGGTAGCTCGCGGCTGGTCGGACGAGCAAAAGCGCGCCTATCTGATCGCCGACAACAAGCTGACCGAGAACGGCCAGTGGGATCGCGCGCTGCTGCGCATCGAGCTGAACGACCTTGCGCGGCTGGGCCTCGATAGCCTGACCGGCTTTTCCGAGACCGAGCTGCGCGAGATGGGCGCGGGCGTCGAGGCGCTGGGCGGCATGCCTGTGCTTGCCGATGGCGAGCGCTCGCCCTTCCAGCAGATGACCTTCATCCTGCACGAGAAGCAGGCCCAGACCGTGAGCACGGCGATTGAGCGCGCATCGCAGGCGCTGGGGCCGCCGAGCGAGGCCTCGGAAAACAAGAACCAGAACGGCAACGCGCTGGCGGAAATTTGCCGCGCGTACCTAGCGCAATGACCAGCGCGAAGGAGATCGAGGTCCGCCCCATCGCCAAGCGCGATGCAGATGCGCTGATCCGGCGCGTGCATTACAGCGGCAAGGTAGTCCGCAACTCGACGCTATCGCTTGGCGTCTTCCTGCACGGCATGCTGGAGGGCGCGATGCAATTCGGCCCCAGCCTGCAGAAGTCGAACATCGTGCATCTGGTCCGCGACACCGGCTGGAACGGCTTCCTCGAATTGAACAGGCTGGCCTTCACCGATGCGCTGCCGCGCAATTCGGAAAGCCGCGCGCTCGGCATCGCGCTGCGCATGATCAGGAAGAACTACCCGCATATCGAATGGATCATCTCTTTCGCCGATGCCTGCCAATGCGGCGACGGCACGATCTATCGCGCGGCGGGCGTCCTGCTCACCGCGATCAAGATCAACAAGGACCTGCACATCGCCGAGGACGGCAGCATCATTCACAAGATGAGCCAGATCACCGGGCGCAATAAGCTGCAGCATCTGGCGGCGACGGGCGGGCGATGGCGCGGCACCGGCCCGACGCTCGAAGGCCACACGCTGCGCTACATCTATTTTCTCAATCCGGCGGCTCGCGCTCGCCTCGTCGGCGAGCCGCTGCCCTACAGCGCAATCGAGGCGCGCGGCGCAACCATGTATCGCGGCGTGCGTGGGAAGCAGGCGATGGCTGGCTCCAACCGGCACAGCGACGGCGCAGCACCGATCCCCACGCTCCAGCGACAGAGAGGAATGGAAAATGAAACCCGGCAAGCGACCGCTACCGACGCATCTGAAGCTGCTGCGCGGGAATCCAGGCCAGCGCAAGCTGCACGATGAGCCGCAGCCCGAGCAGCTGCCGGATGTCCCCGAGCCGCCGACCTTCATCACCGGCTATGCCGCCGATGAGTGGTGGATCACCGCGACCGAGCTGCATCGGCTCGGCCTGCTGACGAAAGTCGATGTCCCCGCGCTCGCCTGCTACTGCCACGCTTTCGGGCAATGGCGGATGGCCTCGGAATCGCTGGCGCGGATGCAGAGCAATGATCCGCTGATGAACGGCATGATCATCAAGACCAAGTACGGCGATGCCGCCGTCAATCCGCTGGTCTCCATCGTGCGCAAGCATGCGGGCGATGTGGTGCGCTTCGCCGCCGAGTTCGGCCTGACGCCAGCGGCGCGCAGCCGCATCAGCGCGGGCTCGCAGGCTACCAATTCGCAGAGCAAATTTGCAGGACTCATCGCAGGCTAGGCGCGACAGGGCTCGCGCAACGGCGGTCATCAAGTTTATCGAGAAACTTACCGTGCCCTCGGGCAAGGGCCAAGGCGAGCCCTTCAAGCTGGAGCCGTTCCAGAAGCTGTTCATCCGCGCCGTCTATGAACCCCAGCTGAAGCTGCGGCGCGTAGTGCGGCGCGCGATCCTCTCGATGGCGCGCAAGAATGGCAAGACCGCGCTGATCGCGGCCATCGTGCTCGCGCATCTGGTCGGCCCCGAGGCTATCGTCCACGGCGAAATTTATTCCGCCGCGAATGATCGGGATCAGGCCGCCATCGTCTACAAATTTGCGCGCCAGATGGTCGATCTCGATCCCGAGCTGGGCCAGATGATCGAGCTGGTGCCCTCGACCAAGACCATGATCGCGCGGCGCACCGGCTCGGTCTATCGCGCGATCTCTGCCGAGGCTGGCACCAAGCACGGCTATCTGCCGAGCCTCGTGATCTATGACGAGCTGGCCCAGGCGAAGAACCGCGACCTCTATGACGTGCTCGATACTTCCTTCGGCGCTCGCGATGAGCCGCTGTTCATCGTGATCTCGACGCAGAGCAACGATCCCGAGCACATCATGTCGAAGTTGATCGACGATGGAATCTCGGGCGTCGATCCGGCCATCGTCTGCCATCTCTACGCCGCCGATGAGGAGTGCGAGCTGGGCGACGAGAAGCAATGGCACAAGGCGAATCCGGCACTCGCCAAATTCCGCGACTATGAGGACCTTGCGACATCGATCCGCAAGGCGATCAGAATGCCCGCCGAGGAGCCGAAGGTTCGCAACCTTTTCCTGAATCAGCGCGTCTCGCCGCACGCCTCGCTGATCAGCCGCGCCGAATGGAAGGCCTGCGCGGGCGAGAGCAAGCTGCAGGATGGCGAGGAAGTCTATCTCTCGCTCGATCTGTCGAGCACCGTCGATCTCACCGCGCTGATGATCGGCTCGGTTAGCGATCCCTGCCGCATCGAGCCACATTTCTGGAAGCCGCGCGACAAGCTGATCGAACATTCAAGCCGCGACTTCGGCTCGGGCTCGCATCGCTACCGCGAGTGGGCCGAAGCTGGCCGCCTGCATGACAGCCCCGGCAAGACGATCAACCCCGAAGCGGTCGCGCTCTTCATCGCTGAGATGTCGCAGCGCTATCGCATCAAGGGCATGGCCTATGATCGCTGGCACATGGATTACATCCTGCGCGAGTTCGACCGCATCGGGCTGCAGGCTTACGAGGACTGCGAAAAAGGCGGCGACGGCCTGCGGCTGGTGCCTTGGGGCCAAGGCTACAGGGATATGGGCCCCGCTATCGATGCGTTGGAGCTGGCCGTGATCGAGCGCCAGCTGATCCATCCGAACAATCCGGTGCTGAACTGGAACATGGCAAACGCGGTCGCCACCAGCGATCCCGCTGGCAATCGCAAGCTGGACAAGGACAAGGCGCGGTTTCGGATCGACGGCGCGGTAGCGCTCTCGATGCTGCTCGGGCTGCGCGCGAGAGATCGCAACATCAAGCCAGTCGATATCGAGGCGCTGATCGGATGAGCCGCGAGAGCTGGAAACATTTCTACGACACCGCTTTCTGGCAGCGCCGCCGCAGGCAGCAGCTGCTCGCGCATCCGCTGTGCAAGTTCTGCGCGGCAGACGGCATCGTCACGGCGGCCACGCATGTCGATCACGTCAAGCCGCATCGCGGAAGCTGGAATCTGTTCTGCCTGGGCGAGCTGCAGAGTCTCTGCTCGCCCTGCCATAGCTCGACCAAGCAGCAGATCGAGGCGCGCGGCTTCGACATCGCAGTCGATGCCGATGGCTGGCCGACCGATCCGAACCATCCCGCCAATCGCCACCGCTGAAAAGGAGACCGCTATGCCGCTGCAAGTCATCGACGGCCCGACCATTGCCGAAGGCGAAGCGCTTTCCGATGGCGTGGATTGCTCCGCTGGCGAGATCGTCCGCATCACCGTGCCGCAGGAGTTCACGCCTGCGAATCTGACGCTGCAGGCCTCCAGCGACGGCAATCTTTACAACGATCTCTACGGTGCCAACGGCGAGGAGATCACCATCGTCGCAAGGCCGAACAGCACCATCATCATCCACGAGAACTGGGCCCGCGCCATCGCTTGGCTGAAGCTGCGCTCGGGCACGCGCGCCCATCCAATCGATCAGAAGACCGAGACCAAGTTCGCCATCGCGGTCGAAACAGCGGCCTAGCCGCTCCTCATCCTTCGCACCCCATCGATCCAACCAACCTGCAGCCTGCGGGAGGGCCGAGTCATGCTGAAGCGCAACCAGAACCTGACGCGGCAGGACATCAAGCCCGACGACGACGAGTCCTATGAGGACTTCATGGATCGCTGCTCGGACGGGATCGGCGACGAGGATGTCTGTCAGATCATCTGGGACAACCGCGCCGCCGAGGGCATCCGCTTCAAGACCACCGCCGCCAAGGTCAACGGTCTCGAGTTCGTGCTCTCTGATGAGACGCCCGACCGCATGGACGATGTCATCATGTCGGACGGCTGGGACCTGTCGAACTTCAAGAGAAATCCGATTGCGCTGTTCGGCCATCAAAGCAGCTTCCCGATTGGCAAGTGGAAAAATGTCCGCGTCGTGGACAAGCAGCTGCGCGGCACTCTGGAGCTGGCCCCGGATGGCACCTCGGATCGCATCGATGAGATCAGACGGCTGATCGAGGCCGACATCCTGCGCGCCGTCTCGGTCGGCTTCAGGCCGAAGGAGAGCAAGCCGCGCGCCGAATCCGACTACGGAGTTTTCTTCACCAAGAGCGAGCTGGTCGAGACCAGCGTCGTCTCGGTGCCCGCGAATCCGAATGCGCTCGCGGTCGCCAAGGCTCTGAAACTTTCCCCCGCAACAATCGATCTCGTCTTCGCCGGGAAAGGCGCAACGGACGGCATCAAGCGGCGCGGGATCACTGGCGGGCAAGCCGACAATTCATCGACTGGTAGAAAGGGCACGACAATGTCGTTTGCTCAAAGGATTATCGCTGCCGAACAGCGCGTCAACGCGCTGCGCGATCAGCTTGCTGCACATTGGGAAAAGACCGACGAGACCAATGTCAGCGACGATCAGCTGAAGATCGCCACTGACCTCAATGAGAAGATCGAGCGGGAAGAGAAAACGCTCGAAGCCCTGCGCGGTACCGAGAAGAGCCTCGGCCAACAGTCCGACGATGGCCGCACTGTCGTACTGTCGCGCGGCGCAACGGCGGCGACGACGCATCAGCCCGCGAGGCCGTTCAACCTTCCGAAAAAGAAGGTCGAGCCGATTGAGCTGCTGGTGCGCGCTGGCACCGTGCAGCTGTTCGCTCACATCCATCGCAAGCCTGTCGATGCCATGATGCGCGAAATTTACGGCGACGACGAGCAGACGCGCGCCGTGCTCGATTGGGCAACCCGCGCGGCAACGGCTCCTGCCATGACCACGGTCACCGGCTGGGCCGCCGAGCTGCTGCAGCAGATCGTTACCGACTTCATGCAGACGCTGATGCCGAAGTCGGTCTTCCCGCGTCTGTCCTCGCTCGGGCTCTCGCTGGAGTTCGGCCGCAACGGCAGGATCATCATTCCGACCCGCTCGCTGACGCCGACCATCGCTGGCTCGTTCGTCGGCGAAGGCATGCCGATCCCGGTTCGTCAGGGCGCATTCACGTCGCAGACCCTGACGCCCAAGAAGATGGCGGTCATCACCACTTGGACCAAGGAGATCGATGAGCACTCCGTGCCCGCCATCGAAGGCCTGCTGCGCGATGCGATCTCGCAGGACACCGCGATCTCGCTCGATAGCATCCTGCTCGACACCAACCCGGCGACGTTGATCCGGCCGCCCGGTATCCTGAACGGCATCACCCCGCTGACGCCTACTGCAGGCGGCGGCTTCGGTGCGCTGGTCGGCGACATCAAGCAGCTCACTGGTGCCTTGCTCACTGGCACCAAGGGCAACGTGCGCAATCCGGCTTGGCTGATGAACCCGCAGCAGGTCAACAGCATCTCGCTGACGGCGGCTCCGGGCGTCGGTGCCTTCCCGTTCCGCGAGGAAGTCAGCCGAGGCCAGCTCGGCGGCTGGCCGATCATCGATTCCGGCACCGTGCCGCTCGGTGAGGTGGTCGTGATCGATGCCGCAGACTTCGTTGCGGTCGGTGGCGAAGCCCCGCGCTTCGAGATCAGCGATCAAGCCACGCTGCACTTGGAAGACACCGCGCCCGCCGACATCGTCAGTGGCGCTGCGCCTGGCACCCCTGCAACCCCGGTCAAGTCGCTCTGGCAGACCGACAGCCTCGCGCTGCGGCTGATCCTGCCGATCAACTGGACCATCCGCCGCCCCGGCGTCGTCGCTGTCGTCAGCGGCGTCACTTGGTAAGCGGTCCACTCTCTCGAAAGGAGACCTCAGACATGACCGACACCGACAAGGTCGAAGCCACCAAGAAGCGGCTCGCTGACGAGAAGGCGGCCCGCGAAAAGAAGCAGGCCGAGCAACGCGAGGCGATGGCCAATGCAAAGCCGACGCCGACGCAGGAGGAGAATGACCTCGCGGCAGAGGGCGAGCATCTCGACGAGCACGAGCCGGATGGATCGCCGCCCGATCCGAATGCGCCGCCGCCCGGTCAGCCGTCGCCGCATCACCAGACCCGCGTGACCAAGCCGTCGCCGCAACCTGCTCAGCGCGGCGACTACTCGACGCGGACAGCGGCCCCGGCACCTGCCGGGAAACATGACACGGCGGGTGCGAAGCACGAATGACCGAGACCGCCGCCAAGCCTCGCGTGCGAATCAAGGCAGGACGCAGCACTGCGCTTGTGTCCAAAGCCGAAGGCGAAGCGCATGCGGGGCCGTGGTTTCTTCCTGTCACCGGAGGATGGTTGCCAGCCGATGTCGGCAACTCCATCAACTGGTGGCAGAACGGCTATGATGTTCTGTCGCTGTCGTCGCAATCGGCAATGGTCGAGGCCTGCGTCTCGGCCTATGCGCAAACGGTCGCGATGTGCCCCGGCGATCATTGGCGGCTCAATGCGAAAAACGGGCGGGACCGGATCACCAATTCGGCCCTGTCCCGTATCCTGCGCCATCCCAACGACTATCAATCGATCAGCGACTTCCTGCTGAACGGCACGCGCTCGCTCTATCTCGACGGCAATGCCTATGCGCTGGCGCTGCGCAATGACCGCTATGAGATCAACGAGCTGCATCTGATGAACCCGCGCCTGTCCTATCCACGGCTGGCGACGACCGGCGATATTTTCTATCAGCTCGGCGGCAATGACATCATCAGCAGGCGGCTCGGCGAAGAGGCGCTGATCGTGCCAGCGCGCGACGTGCTGCACATCCGGCTGCACACCCAGCGCCAGCGCTTCCCGACTCCGCTGGTCGGCGAGTCGCCGATTGTCGCGGCCTATAGCGATGTCGGCATGGGCGCGGCCATCGCGCAGCAGCAACTCAGGTTCTACATGAACGAGGCGCGGCCCTCGGCGGTGCTCTCGACCGATCTGGTGCTCGACAAGGATCAGGTCCAGGCGCTGCGCGACCGCTGGAACGAGCAGGCGCGAGGGCTGCATCAGGGCGGCACGCCGATCCTGACCGCAGGCCTGAAGGTGCAGCCATGGGCGCAGGGCGGCAAGGATGCTGCGACTGCCGACATGCTGAAGCTGTCGAATGAGCACATCGCGCTCGCCTTCCGCATTCCGCTGCAGGTGCTCGGCATCGGCGGCAACAACCTTTCATCGACCGAGCTGCTGATGCAGAGCTGGATCGCGTCCGGCCTCGGCTTCGCGCTCAACCACATCGAGGAATCCATCGGGCTGCTGTTCGGTCTCAAAGGCCAGCCCGACGAGTATGTCGAGTTCGATACGGCGGCGCTGCTGCGCTCGGCGTTGAAAGACCGCATCGAAGCGCTGGCGCGTGGTGTTCAGGGCGGCATCTATGCGCCCAATGAAGCCCGTCAGACCGAGGGCCTCGATGCCGTCAAATTTGGCGACGAGCCGCGCGTGCAGCAGCAAGTCGTTCCGCTCAGTGCCGTTGACAAGATTCCGGCAGCTCCAGCTCCACCAGCCGCACCGCCCGCTGCTGCTGCTGCCGCGAATGACGATGCCAAGCCACCGCCTCCAGAAAAGGGCGACCGCGATGCAATCCAACGGAAAGTCCGAAGCCTCATTGCCAGTGCCGACCGGATCGGACGCCGCCGACTTTCTTCTTGAGGCGTGGCGCGAGGCACTGGCCGATGTGCTCGACAAGCAGCGCGAGCAATGGCAGCGCGAGCGCCAGCTGATCGAGGCGCAGAGCGAGGCCGCGATCCTGAAGCTGCGCGGCGAAGTGATCGAGCTGCGCCAGCTGGTGATGACCTATGCGCGCGAGCAGCTCACCGCCCTGCAGCAGCAGGTCAGCGACCGGCTGGCCGAGCTGAAGGACGGCGCAGATGGCCGCGATGGTGATCCGGGCCTGCAGGGCCTGCAGGGCCTTCAGGGCGAGCGTGGCGAGCGCGGGGATACTGGCGAGCGCGGAGAGATCGGGCCCATGGGCGAGCGCGGAGAGCGCGGCGAGCAGGGCCCGCAAGGGGAGCGGGGCGACAACGGAGAGCGAGGCCAAGATGGCAAGCAAGGCGAAAAAGGCGAAGCGGGCGAGCAAGGCCAGTCGGGCCCTGCAGGCGATCAGGGTGTCCCCGGTGAAAAGGGCGAAACCGGCGAGCGCGGCGAAAAAGGCGAAGCGGGCGAGCAAGGCCAGCCGGGCCCTGCAGGCGATCAGGGTGTCCCCGGTGAAAAGGGCGAAACCGGCGAGCGCGGCGAAAAAGGCGAAGCGGGCGAGCAAGGCCAGTCGGGCCCTGCAGGCGATCAGGGTGTCCCCGGTGAAAAGGGCGAAACCGGCGAGCGCGGCGAAAAAGGCGAAGCGGGCGAGCAAGGCCAGTCGGGCCCTGCAGGCGATCAGGGTGTCCCCGGTGAAAAGGGCGAAACCGGCGAGCGCGGCGAAAAAGGCGAAGCGGGCGAGCAAGGCCAGTCGGGCCCTGCAGGCGATCAGGGTGTCCCCGGTGAAAAAGGCGAAACCGGCGAGCGCGGCGAAGCGGGCCCGCCCGGTGAGAAGGGCGCACCGGGGCAGTTGAAGACGGCGCGAGCCTATGAAGACGGTTCGGTCCATTACGATGGCGATCTCGTCCTGCATCAGGGCTCGACCTATCAGGCTCGATGCGACACCGCGAAAGCGCCGCCGCACGAGGACTGGCAGCTGATCGCCGCCAAGGGACGCGATGCAGTGATGCCGAAAATTCTCGGCACCTACCGCGAGGGAGAGAACTATTCGTTCCTCAACATCGTAGCCCTTGGCGGCTCCAGCTTCATCGCACGCAGCGATGATCCGGGGCCGTGCCCCGGCGAAGGCTGGCAGCTGATCGCCAGCGCTGGCCGCCCCGGCAAGCAGGGCCCGCCCGGTGCGCGTGGCGAAGCGGGAGCGCGCGGCGAGCGCGGCCTGCCTGCGCCCTCGATCATCGGCTGGACAATCGACCGCGAGGCCTACACCGCAACGCCGATCCTGTCGGACACCAGCGAGGCCGCACCGCTGCAGTTGCGCGAGCTGTTCGTGCAATTCCAGGACGAGGCGAGCTGATGGCCGACATCTGGGTCAAGGTGATCACCGAGGCCGAGAGCTACGATCTGCTGACGCTCGACGAGCTGAAGCTAATGCTGAACATCAATCCCAGCGACACCAGCGAGGACGCCGCGCTGCAGCAGGACATCGAGCACTACAGCGATGTGGTCGCGACGATGTGCAATCGGGTCTTCGGCTTCGAGAAGGTCGCCGAGACATGGCGCGGCGACTCGATGCCATTCGATTGTCCCCGGCTTTTCCTCACGCATTACCCGGTCGCCGATGGCGATGTGACGACCGTGGAATCGCCGCGCGGTGCGCTGGTCGATCCGACCGCTTATGAGATCGAGAACCGATCCGGCACGATGCGGATCGATGGCGCGTGGTCGGAGCCGATCACCGTCACCTATAGCGGCGGCTACAATCTGCCCGACGAAGCCCCACCCGCGCTGAAGCAGGCGACCGCGCTGCTGATCCAGGCGGCGCGCATGCAGCGGGTCCGTGCAGCTGTCGCCGGGATCAAATCGATCACGCACCGCGAGTCGCGCGTGCAGTTCATGGATACCAACAAGGCCCTGACCAGCGGCGTGATGGGGATGCTCGGCGATGCCGCCGAGACCGTCAACGCGCTGCTCTACAAATATATGCGCTTCTATGTTTGAGGTCAGGATCGAGGGCGTCGATCAGCTGCTGGCCAAGCTGAACAAGTACAGCGCGCAGATCACCGAGCTGCACACCAGCATGCCGCAGGAGCTGGAGAACTGGCAGCGCGAGGACATGAAGCGCCAGTATCCGAATATGCAGGTCGATGCAGGCAGCGACCAGACTGTCGCAGCCACCTCGATCTGGCCGCGCTCGCGCACTGATGTCAGGCAGCGGCGGCATCAGGCACCGCAGCAGCATCGGCCCAAGCAGGCGGGCCCGGTGGTGCGCAGCAATCGCCCGATCCTGCGGGCCTCGCTGTTCGATCAGCTCGTTGAGCGAATGAAAAGGCTGCTCGCTGGGGCAACCAAATGGCCGTGAATCTCGATGTGCTGCTGCAGGGGCCGATCTTCGACTTCTGGGCGGTGCCTGTCGTGTTCAAGCCGATCAAGTCGCAGCCGGGGCAGCCTGACTACACGCGGCGCGGCATCCTCAATACCTACAGCCTCGATGTCGCTGGCCTCGATGGGCAACTCTATTCCGACCAGCGCACGATCCTCGATATCCGCGAGAGCGAGTTCAGCGTGCTGCCGCAGCAGGACGATCATCTGGTGATCCCCAAGGACTGCAACAACGTGCCGCGCGGCGAATACCAGATCACCGATGCATCGAGCGATGGCGGCGGCCAGACCATGCTGACCATCCGAAAGTTCGAAACGATCATGTGACATGGGCCTCACCGACACGCAGTCCTACTCGCTGGTGATTCGCGACGGGCTGTTCGATGCGGTGAGCACCGATCCGTTCTTCGCCAGCTACACCGCGCGCAAGACCAAGATGCTGAGCGTGCAGCATCAGTTGCTGCCGTACCTGGGCGTCTACATCATCGAGGAGCAGATGCTGCCGGATGGTGATGGCAACGCGGGACATATCCGCTTCAGCCATACGCTGCGCATCGGCTTCTCGGTGGTGGTCGCGAATAACGATCAGGTTGCCGCCGAGGCGCAGATCGATGCGGCTTGGTGGAGGATCATGAACCGGCTTTGGCCGGATCAGAAGCTGATGAACGTGGTGCTCAGCAGCCTGCCTGACAACACCATGATCGAGAGCCTGCCACGCGGCGTGCGCCGCCATGTCTTCGGAGCCGCTGGCCTCAATAACGAAACGCCGGTCGCCGAGCTGCAATACGACGTTTCAATTTTCTTCCGCAGCGGCTGGCCGCCGATCATCACCGACGATCTCAACACCATCGATGTGGTCACCGGCATCAAGCCCGGTGACTCGCAGGCCGACATGGATCAGCGCCAGCAGATTCACGTCCAGTACCAGTTCGATCAACTTCGCAAGGCCATGAAGAGGGAGACAAAGCAATGAGGGTTATGAGCAAGGTCGCGCTTCGCGGAAAGCGCCAGAACGAGCGCGTGCAGATGATCGCCGAAACCGTCGCTCCCGGCATCCGCGTCTCACCGGCCAAGGAAGAATACCGCGCGGTGCTGAAGCATCCCAAGGGCGGCGGCTTCCCTGCAGAGGGCGGCAAGGTCTGGCCGAATGATCGCTTCACCAAGCGCAGGCTGGCCGAGGGCTCGATCACGCGCGACGAGCCCGCCGAGCAAGAGCAATCGAAACCGCAAGAGCGCCGCAGACCGCAGCACGGCGCACGCCCCGAGGGCGGCAACGACGCTGCGTAACCAGGCGCGATCATAGGAGGACGCTATGCCGATTAGCTTTGCCAACATCCCCGCCAATATCAAGGTGCCGCTCTACTGGGTCGAAGTCGATCCGTCGATGGCAGGCCTGCCGACCATCAATCTGCGGGCGCTGCTGGTCGGCATGAAAGTCGCCGCAGGCAATGCCACCGAGGACATCGCGATTCCGATTGGCAGCCAGGCGCAGGCCGATCAGGCTTTCGGTGAAGGCTCTGAGCTGGCGCGAATGTTCAAGGCGTTCTTCGCCAACAACTTCGCTAACGAGGTCTGGGGCTTGCCGGTCGCCGAGCCGGTCGGCGCGGCAGCTGCCACTGGCGACGTCACGATCACCACCGTGCCGACTGCTGCTGGCACCATCCATCTGTACATCGCGGGCGAGCATGTTCCGGTGCAGGTCTCGACCACTGACACCATCCCCGAGATCGCCGACGCCATCGCCGCTGCGATCAATGCGGACGTGGCGCTTCCTGTCACTGCTGCATCCGTCACTGGCGCGGTCACCATCACCTCGGTGTTCAAGAGCGTCAACGCCAACGACATCAGCGTCTCGCTGAACTACTACGGCAGCCGAGGCGGCGAGCAGACTCCCATCGGGCTCGGCATCGATCTGCCTTCGACCGCATTCCTGACTGGCGGCACCGGAGCGCCTGACTTCGACAACGCGATCATCAACCTCGGCGAAGAGCCGTTCGAATATGTCGCAATGCCGTACACCGACAGCAACTCGCTGTTCGCGTGGGATCAGGAATATGGTTTCACCGATCAGGGCCGCTGGGGCTGGCAGCGCGAGTTGTTCGGCCATGTCTTCTCGGCCAAGCGCGGCACCTATGCCGATCTCGTGCTGTTCGGCGACCAGTACAACAGCGGCGTCGAGTCGGTGATGGCGCTGGAAGTCGCTTCGCCCTCGCCTTCATTCGAGTGGGCGGCGGCCTATGCTGCGAAGGCGCAGCGAGCCCTGATCAACGATCCGGCGCGTCCGCTGCAGGCGCTGACGCTGAACCAGATCAAGGCCGCGCCGATCCACGAGCGGTTCGACTTCGTTGAGCTGAACTCGCTGGCATCCAATGGCCTCGCCATCGCAAAGATCGGTGCCGACAACCAGCCGATGATCGCGCGAGAGCAGACCACGTATCAGACCAACCTCTACGGCCAGCCCGATGATGCCTATGAGCTGGTGACGACGCTCGCGACACTGGCGAAGCTGCTGCGCAATCAGAAGCACGCCATCACGTCGAAATTCCCGCGCCACAAGCTGGCTGATGACGGCACCAAGTTCGGCGCAGGTCAGGCCATCGTCACTCCCGGCATCATCAAGGCCGAGCTGGTCTCCGAGTATCAGCAGGATATGTATGTCGGCCTTGTCGAGAACCTCGCGGCCTTCAAGCAGCACCTGATCGTTGAGCGCGACCCCAACGATCCGAACCGCGTCAACGTCCTGTATCCGCCTGACCTGATCAACCAGCTGCGCATCTTCGCGGTGCTGGCGCAGTTCAGGCTGCAGTACGACCGAGGCATCGACAGCCAGATCATCGGCCAGCCGTCGCCGCCGTTCAACGCCGCGTCGGGCGCTTCCTGATCTCACCCCGCAACTCCAGAGGAGACTGAACAATGGCACAAAGAATCGCGGGCATCGCCTTCCTGACCGTCGATGGCGATCAGCTGGCGCTGCGCGGCAACTTCACGGTCAGCCCGTCGCCCGTCGAGCGCACCATGATCGCGGGACAGGACGGCGTGCATGGCTATCAGGAGCTGCCGCGCGTGCGGTACATCGAGGGCGATCTGTCAACCGTCCCCGGCCTGTCGCTGGAGACGCTGCTCGCCGAGACCGATGTCACGGTGGTCGCGCAGCTTGCCAACCGCATGCAGTACGTGCTCACCAGCGCGACCTGCAAGGGCGGCTTCGAGAACAACACCCGAGATGGTCAGGTCCGCGTGCGCTGGGAAGGCCTGACGTGTGAGGAGATGGCCCTGTGAACGTCAAGCCGAGACATGAGGGCTTCGTGGACGACAAGCCCGAGCCCGAGATCATCCCGCCGAGCGGCACCAAGCGGGCGGTGCCGCCGCCCGAGATCGAGCCGTCCCCGGATGAAGTGGGGCCGCTGGAGCAGGATGAGTGGCCCATCATCGTCAAACTGATCTATAAGCCGATCCGCAACAATCGCGGTGAGGATGTCAGGGAAATCTCGCTGCGCGAGCCGCGAGCTGGTGACATCAACCGCTATGGCAATCCGATCCGCGTCAATCAAGACGGTGATGTGCTGATCGACGAGCGCAAGATGTCCTACATGATCGCAGCGCTGTCGGGAGTGCTGCCGCCGTTCATCGAGGAGATGGACCCGCGCGACTGGAACAGCTGCGCCTACCGGCTGCGGCGTTTTTTTCTTCCCGATCCAGCGGCCTGGTAGGCAGCGAGGAGGAGATCATCCTCGACTGCTACCGCCTGGCACGCTGGTATCACGTCAGCCCTGAAGTGTTTTTGTCGATGCCGCTGAGCGATGTCTGGTTGCACCTGCATCGCACCGCGCAGATTGACCGCGCGCAGCAGGCAGCAGCAGATGATGATGACTGATGGCCACTGAACAGGAAGAGCTGCGCCTAACAGTTACGCTGGCCGACAACGCTTCGGCTGGGCTGACGAAACTCAATGAAGAGGTCAAGCTGCTCGGCAGCGGCGCTGGTCAGCAGCATCTCGAAAAGTTCAAGCGCGAAACCGGCGAGCTGCAGCAAACGATTAAGGGCCTCGGCAACGAGATCGGCGAGACCTTCAAGGGGCTCGGCATGCTACGCGGCGGGCTGGCCGCTGGCGCCGCGGGGCTCGCGCTGTTCGGCTTCGAGATCATGCGGCAGAGCAAGGCGCTGGTCGAATATGCCGAGAAGATCAGGACGCTGAACCAGCAGGCGAAACAGATCGGCGTGAGCCCCTCGCAATACAAGGATGTCATCGAGCAGCTGAAGGCCTTCGGCATCTCGGGCGAGACCGCCGCCAATTCGGTGAGCGCGGTGTCGGCGAAGATCGCGGACCTGCAGCGCCAAGGCAGTCAGCTGCGGCTGGAGCTGCTGAAGAACGCAGGGCCCGATGCGCAGTCGGTCGCCAACATGCAGGCCTATCTCGACCGCCTGACGCATGCGAAGGACATCACCACCCAGCTCAACATCATCCGCGAGGGGGGCGAGCAGGTCTATCGCAACGCCATCAGGGCGGGAGCCAGCGAGCAGGAAGCCGCCAACCGCCGCAACAATTTCTGGCAGCTGCAGGGCTACAACGCGCAGCTGGCTGCGGCTGGCGCGCTCACCAAGCTGAGCGCCGAGGAGCAGAAACTCGCCGATGCGCGACAGGCCAACGCGGTGGCGCTGGCCAACCAGTGGGGACAGGTCACCAAGAAGTACGACGATCTGGTCGAGTCGATGAAGCAGCCCTTCATCCCGTACCTGATCACCGCGCTGAAGCTGGCCGAGGGCGCGCTCGATTCCCTCACCAAGAAGATCACACAAGTGCAGGAGGAGCACCTGCTGCGGCCCGACAAGGCCAAGGAGAGCATTCAGGAAAAGTTCGACAAGTTCGGCATCGGCGGCGGCGGTGGCGGAAGGTCATTCGAGGATCGATGGAAAGATCGCGTCCCGCAGGAGCTGGAGAAGAACACCGAGGCCACCAAGCAGCTGACCGAGCTGCTGCGCGGCGGCGGCTACCAGCCGACCGGATTCGGTGGCGGCGCTGGCGGCGGCGGCATCATCCCTGCAGCCTACAGTCCGGGCGGCGGCGGGCCCTTTGGGCCGCGCGGTGGCGGCGGCATGGGCCGCCCCTTCGGCGGCGGCGGCTATGCCGACCTCGGCCGGAGCGCGCCCTATGGCAGCGATGTCGGTGCAGGCTCGGGCGCAGGCGCAGGATCGACACCAGCGCATGGCGGCGGCGGTGGCGGCACGCCGAACACCAAGGGACCGATCTCGCTCGGCAAGGGCGACGATCCGCGCGGGATGGAGCCCTATATCCGCGAGACCGCAAAGAAGTATGGCGTCGATCCCGATACAGCGGTTCGCGTGGCGAAGTCGGAAGGCCTGCGGACCTTCCTCGGTGATCGCGGCAAGTCCGGCGGTGCATTCCAGCTCTATACAGGCGGCGGGCTCGGCAACGAGTTTCAGAAAAAGACCGGCCTCGATCCGCTCGATCCGGCGAACGAGAAAGCGACCATCGACTACGCGCTGTCGAATGTGGGGAAGACCGGCTGGCGTCCGTACCACGGTGCAGCACGCGTCGGCGTCGGGCCGCGCGAGGGATTGCCGGGAGGTCCAGCACCGAACGGGCAGACCGCTGGCCCAGGTAGCGGCGCTGGCGCTGGCGACACACCAGCGGGCGATCTGCCGCCGAGAGTGAGCGCAGTCGGCGGCGGTGATCCTGCAGCCTTCATCACCCATCATACTGGCGGGCGCGGCAGCGTTGCGGGCGTGCAGAACACGCTGCGCCAGCGCGGCCTCGGCGTTCAGTATGTGATGGATCGCGAAGGCAACATCGTCCAGACCGGCAGCCCCGGCGCGTCGCACATGAGAACCGGCTGGGGCAAGGGTGCAGGCCTCTCGAACCGCAATGTCGTCGGCATGGAGATCATCGCCAAGGACGACAAGGATGTCACGCCGCAGCAGGCGCAGGCCTATGCGAAGTTTATGGCGTTGCGATATCCGAACACGCCGATCTTCGGACATGGCGAAGTCAATCCGGGCCACAAGGAAGCCGACGAAGGCTTGACCGCGAAGCGCGCCGCGCTGGCGGTTCGGGATCGCCAGCAGATCGACAAGACGCAGGCCGCATCCACCAAGGTCGAAGGCACCGGCAAGATCAGTGTCGATGTCAACGCGCCGAAGGGCACCAGCGTCGGCGCTGAAGGCGGCGGCCTGTTCAAGAATGTCGAGATCAATCGCCAGACGCAGATGGAGCCCGCGCGCCGAGGGCCGGGAATGGAGAGCCCGCCGATATGAGCAACATTTTCGATCTGCCCGCGCTGTGGCGGCAAAGCCTGATGCCCGCCTCGTTCAATGGCGCTCGCTTCCATTGCGAGGCCAACGGGCGCGAGAGCGGGCGCAGGATCGTGCAGCATCAGTTCCCGAAAAAGGACCTGCCCTATGCCGAGGACATGGGCCGAGCTGCGCGCGAGTTCAACGTGCGCGGCTACTGCATCGTGTTTCCCTACGACAGCGGCGACTCGCTCTATCAGCGCGACTACCGCCAGCCGCGCGATCAGCTGGTCAGGCAGTTGGAGGCCGAAGGTCCAGGCACGCTGCAGCTGCCGACGCAGGCCTCGCAGCTGGTGATCTGCCCGCGCTATCGCCTGACCGAAGAGGAGCGCTTCGGCGGCTATTGCGTGATCGACATGACGTTCATGGAGTACGGGCTCGATCCGCAGACCTTTGCGCCAGCCGCCGCCACTGCCACCGCGATTGTGCAGACCAGCGAGGCGCTGCGATCTCAGGTGCTGCGCTCGCTGTCAGCTCTGCCGCTGCCGCCAGCGATTGGGCTCAACCGATGAAGCGGCTCGACGCCAATGAAGCCGCACCGATAGTTGACCGGATGCTGACCAATCTGCTTGGCACCGTGCCATCGCAGGGCCGCGCCGGATCAGAAGCCCGCACCGCCATCAGCGACACGCGGGCAAACGCTTACAAACTTTGCATCGATGACGCGCTGGGCCCGCCGCTCGATGAATGCTTCGAGCTGGCGCGGCAGGCTGGCGCGAAGGCGCAGCAGCTGGAGTATGTCCGCCAGCAGATCGAGGGCGAGGCCCCGGTAACGCTGGGCGGCGCGCTGGTGATGGACGCGGGCATCCGGCTTTGCCTCGCCGCGCAGTGCCGCATCATCGCCAGCATGACCTTTGTCAGCCGACAGGATGTCACCGCGATCAAGCAGCAGCTGCAGCAGCCGTTCCAGGACGCCGAGGAGATCGCCGCCGACGATATGGACCAGATGACTTTCCAGATGCTGGTGGCGCTGCATGGTGCCGTCACTCAGCATCTGGCAGCGACCGCGCGACCGCTGCCGCGCGTGGTCAACTTCAGATTTTACGAGCCGCTGCCGAGTCTGGTGATGGCTTACAAACTCTATGCCGACGCCTCGCGCAGCGATGAGCTGCGCGCCGAGAACAAGGTCGTGCATCCGGCTTTCTGCCAGCCGAGCGGCCAAGCGCTGTCGGCCTGATCATCATGCCGAAACCGCAAGAAGTCGCCGTTCTTGAAGTCAACGGCCAGAAGTTCGAAGACTGGGAATCGGTCTGGGTGCAGCACCGCTGGGCCGACAGCTTCACCTATTTCCGCTTCACTGCAGCCGAGCGCGACCCGATCATCAACAAGAAGGGCGGGCCCTTCCCGCTGATCGCAAAGCTGCAGTTCAAGCCGGGTGATCAATGCACCATCGATCTGGCTGGGCAGCGCGCGGTCAGCGGCTACATCGAGACGCGACAGGTCGCCTATGACGCGCACGCGCACGGCGTGATGCTGATCGGCAAGAGCGCCACCGCCTGGGCGGCGCGCTCAAGCGTTGATACCAAGACCGGCAACTTCGACAAGAAGAACATCGTGCAGGTGGCGCAGGAGGTGATCTCCTCCTATGGCGTCGGGCTGAAAGTGATCGGCTTGCCCGACATGACGCCGTTCGACAAGCTGCAGAACGAAAAGGGCGAGCTGGTCTGGGACTTCCTTGAACGCATCGCGCGACCTCGCGGCGTGGTGATGGGCTCGGATAGTCAGGGCAACTTCCTGCTGATCGGCGATCATTCCGGGGCTGTCGTGGCCCAGCTGGTGGAAGGCCAGAACATCAAATCATGCCAGTGCGTGATCACGCACGAGCATACCTATACCGAATATCGGGTCGATGGGCAGGCACCAGCCAGCGACGACAATTCAGGCACTGCCGCCAGCGAGCTGACCGGCAAGGTCGGCGGCTCATCCCCGGTGTTCAGCAAGCTGATCACTGCCGCCGAGCAGCCGGTGAAGACGCAGGCCGAGATACAGGCCCGCGCGAAGAACGAAAGCGTCTGGCATGAAGGCACCACGATTCAGGCAACCATCGTGGTGCAAGGCTGGCTGCGCGATGGCTCCAGCCTCTGGCGCGCAGGCGATGATGTCTTCGTCTACTCGCCGATGGCGATGCTGAACAACAATATGAAAATGCAGAACTGCACATTCACCCAGGACAACAATACCGGGACGCTGACCACGCTCGATCTGGTGAACCCCGAGCTGCTGCGAGATCGCGCGAACTTCAACCCCGGCTAGAGGAGCAGACTATGCACCGGGCCACGCCGCTTAATACTTCGATCCGCGCCTATACCGCAGGCGGGGCGCGCAGCGTCGTCGATAAGGTGGACGACACCAAGCTGATGCAGGAGATGGGCGGCAACTTTATGGCCAACGAGACCCGCTCCGAGATCGAGGCCGCGCAGAATTATGGTTTCACCAGCGTGGTGTTTGATGCCGAGAAGGGGCAGGACGGCAAGATCACCGCGAGCGCCGAGACCTTCATCGGATTCATGGGCGGCAACCGATCCTTCCCGGCATCGGGCCCGATGGATGATCGGCGGCATCGGCTCTACAAGCTGGACAAAGGCGACACCGCGATGTTTCGCGGGCGCGGCGACAAGCAGCAATTCCACATGACGCAGGATGGTGGATTCTGGAGCGCGCCGCAGAACAAGACCGTGCGCATGGCGCTGGTCGATCAGGACAGCGAAGGCAATTCCAGCCAGAGCAGCGGTGGCGCGGGCGTGCAGGCGCTCGATGGCAGCGCTGGCGGATCGCAGGGCGGCCAGCAAAAGCGCGGGCAGGAATCGCTCAAGAAGGACAACCAGAAGGCCAGCCGCTTTGTCGATGTCACCGCTGGAGCCACGCGCCTCGCGGGCAAGGAAGCGCACCTGATGCTCGATGACGGAAAAATCTATGTGCATGTCGTCGGCGGCGAGGTCTACCTCGGGGCCAAGAAAGGCGAAGCCACTTTCGGGCGCGTCGGCACCGACGCAGGACTCTCGGTCAACGTCTACGCCAAGGTCGGGTGAGCGATGAGCAGCGCCGCGAATGTCCCCGACATCCGGCTGGTCCAGAACAATATCTTTCCGAAATATTCCGTCACGCTGGACTGGCTGCTGCTGCCCGATGGCACGCTGGACGACTCGCAGGCGTTGGCGACAGCGGTCTGCGTTGCGCTCGGCACCAACGCGCTGGCCGCGCCTGATGATGTGCTGCCCGATCCTGACAGCAACGATCGCTGCGGCTGGTGGGGCGATCTCGACGCCGAGCTGATCTGGAACGGCTGGCCCATCGGCTCGAAGCTGTGGCTGCTGCGCCGCGCCAAGATCAACCCGGCATCGGCGCGCGAGGGCTCCACCGTGATGATGGTCGAGAACTACATTCGCGTCGCCATGCAGCCATTCGTGGATCGCAAGGTTTGCTCCAGCTTCGATGTCTGGGTGAACCGCGTGGACACGCAACGCATCGACGCACTGCTGAGAGTTTATCGAGGACCCGCGCAGCCGATTGATCTGCGTTACGAGGTGCTCTGGGACGCGATGGGGCCGTAGCGGATGCCTTGGTCAACACCAACACTGCGAGAAGTCCGCTCGCTGGTGCGCGATGCCGTGAATGCATCGCTGCCTGGAGCTGATGCCAATATTGGCAACAGCGTGCTGCGCGTGCTGTCGGACAATCAGGGCGCGCTCTGCCATCTGACCCTGCAGTATATCGACTGGCTCGCGCTGCAGCTGCTGCCTGACACCGCCGAGACCGAGTGGCTCGACCGCCACGGCGATATCTGGCTGGTCAATTCCGATGGATCGACGGGCCGCAAGATGCCCGCGCTGGCGACCGGCACCGCCAACATCATCGGCACCATCAACGGCACCGTGCTGCCAGCCTTCACGCAACTGCAGAGCGGATTCGGCATGCCTGCCAATACCGGCTCGCCGAACCAGAGCGTGACTTTCGAGACGATGGAGGACATCACCGTCTCGGTCGCCGCGCCTGTCGTCGCCAATATCCGCGCGCTCGATCCCGGCACGCTCGGCAATATTCCCGATGGCTCCTCGCTGATCATCGTGCCGCCCGTCAATGGCGTCGGCTCGGCCTCGACCATCCACGTCAGCGGCGGCACCGACATCGAGACCGATGCGCAGCTGCGATCCCGCATCCTGCACCGCATCCAGAACCCGCCGATGGGCGGCAGCATCGCCGACTATGAGCAATGGGCGCTTGCGGTCCCCGGCGTGACGCGCGCATGGGCCGCGCCAGAGCAAGGCGTCGGCACCATCACCGTGCGCTTCCTGATGGACGATCTCTATCCCGATGACGATGGCTGGCCGCAGCCCGACGACATCCAGCGGGCCGCCGACTACATCGACAAGATGCGCCCGGTCACGGTCAAGGATTGCTACGTGCTCGCGCCGATCAAGCAGTTCATCGATGTCAACGTCGCCGAGCTGGTGCCTGACACCGATGAAGCCAAGGCCGAGATCGAGGCCAGCATTCGCGACATGCTGTTCCTGCAGGCCGCGCCTGGACAAACCATCTTCGCGGCGTGGGTCAGTTTCGCCATCATGAACGCCCCGCATGTGCAGTCCTTCCGGCTGATCTCCACCAGCGATTACGTGATGGCATCGGTCGGCAGCATGGCGGTGCTCGGCACCATCAGTTACGTCTGATGAGCGACCGTCACATCCGGCGCAGCGGCAGCGACTACACCGAGGCCTATCTCGCGCTACTGCCGCAGGGCCAAGCATGGCCGAGGCACGCGCCTGACAGCACTACGGTGCGCGGGATCACCGGCCTGTGCGATTACTGGGGCTTCGTGGATGGCCGGGCCGCCGATCTGCTGGAGCGCGAGAGCGATCCGCGCCAGACCATCGAGCTGCTGCCGGACTGGGAGCGCAACTGGGGCCTGCCCGATCCCTGCTATCAAAGCCCGCAAAGCATCGCGGAGCGACAGCAGGCGCTGATCATGCGCATGACGATGCAGGGCGCGCAGTCGCGCGAGTTCTTCATCGGCATCGCCGCGCAGATCGGCTACTCGGTCACGATCACCGAATACCGGACCTTCGTGGTCGGCCTCGACCGCGTCGGGGACAATCGCGTTCACGGCGACGGCTCCAACCCGATGTACAACGAGTGGGGCCAGCCGATCAAAAATCCGGACGGCGAGAACGTCGCGCTCGGCGAGCTGTCGGAATGGTCATACTACGGGCTCGGCCCCGACACCAACCGCTTCTATTGGACGGTGCATGTGCATCAGGCGGGCCTCGTCTGGTTTCGCTGCGCATCGAGCCAGTGCGGCGCCGATCCTCATCTGCGCATCAAGTTGGCCGATGACCTTGAGTGCCTGCTCAACCGTTGGAAGCCAGCGCACACGCAGATCATCTTCGACTATTCCGGTCTCAGCGATCCGGGCGATCCGATGGCTGGGACGCCATAGCGGCGGGGAAAGCAAATGAAGTACAACGCACCATATGGCGTGAGCGATCCGAACGGCCCGTACATCAACGGCGATCCCTCCACCGGGCAGATGGGCTCGATCCCGCCAGCGGCTTCGATTGAGTATCCGCAGCGCGAGCTGGTCAACTTCTTCACCGATGCGGGGCTGGTGCCTGACAATGCGGACCTGCACCAGACATCGAAGTCGGTGCAATCCGCTGGCGTGATCAGAGGCATCGACAGCGGCGCGGTGAACATTCTTTCGATTGCCCTGACCCCGGCGCTGACCGCGTACATCGACGGCATGTTCGTCTGGGTGCGGGTCGCGATCACCAACACCGGCCCTGCGGTGCTTTCGATCAACGGGTTGAGCGGCAAGAACATCGTGCGGCGCGGCGGCCCTGCGCTGCAGGCCGGTGATCTTCCGGGTGGCTACTGGGCGCTGCTTGTCTACAATGGACCGCACGGAAATTTCGAGCTGTACGGCGCATCGTTCGCGCCTGCGGCCTTCGTGCCGATCCTCGCCGCCAACACCAATCTTTACGTCAACCCAGTGACCGGCGACGACGCGCTGTACGATGGCTCGCAGGCGGTTGTCGCCGCGCCGCACGGCCCGTTCAGGACCATCGTTCGCGCGATGCAGGAGACGTTCAAGTACGGGCCTTCGGTCTACACGATGACCATCAATCTGTCGGCTGGCACCTTCAATGAGCCGTGCGTGACGCCGAACGTGATTGGCCCGTCGATCATCGTCAAGGGTGCCGGTCCAACCCAGACCTTCGTGATGGGAGCCAACAACCAGCACACCTTCCTCTGCACCAGCGCCAACAACATGGTGGTGCGCGATCTCTGCACCCAGACCGGCACCGGCCAAGGCCCGCCGTGCAATTTCGCCGCATCAAGCGGCGGCTCGATCGCCACGATCAACACGGCATCGCAGGGCGCGACTGCCGGTTATATTTTCGAAGCGTATGGCGGCTATCTCTATCCCGGCAGCCACACCTTCAACACGGGCAGCTCCTGTCAGGAACTCTTCGCGGCCTTCTTCAGTGGCTTCATCGGCCTGCAGCAGGGTTCAGTGTTCAACTTCGCCGGTTCAATGAACGTCACGGCGGCGATTGCCGTCGCCAGTTCGAACGGATCGATTGCGGTGCCGGTGCCAGGCGCACCGACCTTCCCCGGCGCAGGCTTCGTCACCGGCCAGAAGTATTTCGCCGCCCTCAACGGCGTCATCAACACGCAGGGGTCTGGCGCGAGCTACTTCCCCGGCAACCAACCGGGCGTCCTCACAAGCGGCGGCCAGTACAATTAAGGGAGCGCTTCGATGTTCAACCCGAAAGATTGGTATTGGCACGTCGCGGGCGATGCAGCCAACGTGCTTTCGTCGGCGCGCAACATCTATGTGCCGACCAGCGACAGCGATTATGCGGCGTGGCTCACGAGCAACGGCATGGCTGACGCGCCTTCGGTGCCGGATGAAGCCGACATCTACCACTATGTCAGCGACTTCCTGCCGCTGTATCTATGGGACGGCGCGAACTTCTCGCAGCCTGCGGCAGGCCAGTACAGCAAGGCGCAACTGCAGAACTACAACGGCACCGCGCGCCTCAACAAGGTCAACGGCGGCATGACGGCGGCGGGCATCCCGGTCAAGACCGATGATCGCTCGCGCGGCCGGATCTCCGATGGTCGTGCCTTGGCTCTGGCCGACAGCACCTACACCACGAAGTGGTTCGGCTCGGATGGGCTGTTCTACGATGTCGATGCCCCGACCATGATCCAGATGTCGGCCAAGGTCGCCGAGCACACCAACCAGTGTTACATGGCCTTTGAGCAGACCAGCGCGGGCATCTCGGGCGGCAGCATCACAACGCTGGCGGCAATCGACGCGGCCTATCAGGGATTCTGAGCGATGGCCACGGTCAACATCACCGTTGCGAACGATGCGGACTTCTTCCGCAGCTTCCTCTATCGCACGCTCAGCGGTGATCCCATCGACCTGACCGGCGCAGCGTTCGTGATGAAGGCGCGCAGGCATGCGCAGGATGCGACCGCCTTCCTAACGCTCTCGACCGACACCGGAGAGATCGACATCGCCGATGGACCGGGCGGCAGCTTCACCGTGCTGATCACGCGCGAGCGGCTGCTGGAGATGACCATCGGCCCCTATGACCAGTCGCTGGTGATGACGCTGAACGGCGTCAAGCAGCAGCTCTGGTCTGGCGTGCTCACCGTCAACCCCGGACCATCGCGATGAACGACTTTTCGATCACGCAGACGCTGGATGTGACCGGCGAGGTCGAGATCATTCAGGACGATGTTGCGATCATCATCTCACCCGATCAGGGCCCGCCTGGAGCGCGCGGCAATTCGGTGCTGAGCGGCACCAGCGATCCCACCAGCTCGCTCGGCGTCGATGGCGACTTCTACTACAACGAGGAGACCCATCAATTCTACGGGCCGAAGGAAGGCGGCATCTGGCCTGCGCCTGTGCTCCTGACAGGCCCGCAGGGGCCGCAGGGCGCGCAAGGCATCCAAGGCCCTGTCGGCCCGGAAGGCCCTGTCGGCCCGACCGGCGCAGCCTCGACAGTGCCGGGGCCGCCGGGGCCGCAGGGCGTGCAGGGCAATACCGGCCCGCAAGGCGTGATCGGCAATACCGGCCCGCAAGGCGCGCAGGGCGTGCAAGGGCCGCAGGGCAATCCGGGCGTCGATGGCAACACCGTGCTGTACGGCACCGTTGCGCCGACTGCCGGGATCGGCGTCAACGGCAACTTCTACATCAACACCGCAACCAACTTCATCTATGGGCCGAAGGCTGGCGGCGCGTGGCCGTCAGGCACGTCGCTGGTTGGTCCGCAAGGCCCGCAGGGCGTTCAAGGCGTGCCCGGTGCAGGCAGTCCAGGCACCGCTACGCCGATCATGGCCAGCGTCGGCGCTGTCGGCGTCTCGGGTAACTTCTCGCGCGAGGATCACGTTCACCCATCCGACACCTCGCGTGTCATCAAGGCGGGCGACCGAATGACCGGCGCGCTGCGCGTCGGCTCAGTGCGACCTGCACCGGCCTACCCCGCGTCTGTCGGCAGCTATTCAATGTCGATTGATGCCAGCTTGGGGTTCAATGTCTTCGTGAGCGCCGATGGCTCGCAATGGTTAGCGCAGAGCGCCGGTTATGGTGTCGCGATCATTGATGATCCACCGACAGGCAATCTGAATTTCTTTGCGTCACCCGCTTCGGTCGCCGCTGGCGGTCTGATGACGCTGAATACGACCGCGACGCTGACGCAGCAGGGCCAGTGGCAGCCGAAGTCGATTGCCATGACCGGCGACAATGGTTTCGGTGCCATCACGCTTTACCGCACAGGCGGCGTGACCTACGGAACGCTTGGCGTCGATGCGAGCGGCTACAACATCAATCTGAGCGCTGGCACGATCCCGATCAACATCTGCTTCTCTGGCATCGTCAGGGCGGTTTTTGCAAGTTCCGGTGGGCTGTCGATCAACCAACCGAACGCCACCAATATAACAGCGTTGAGCGTCATCGGCGCAACCGCAAGCTATGCCGCCGACTGTCGAGCCAATGGGCCGGGCTTCGCCGGGGTCGTCGGATGGGCGAACGGCACCAGCCTGTACGGCATGAGCGGCGAGAACCTGTCCGGCACCACTTATTCGTTCTACGGCAACACTGGCGCCTTCCTTGCCGCAGGCGCTTGGCAAACATCGGATGCCCGCGTCAAGAGCGTCACCAGACAGACTGATCCCGCTGCCGCGCTCGCCATCGTCAATGCGCTGCCGGTGAATGAATTCACGCCAGCGAACCCAGCGGCGCGCGAGATGTTTTTCGGGCGCGCTGATGTCGCCAACGAAACGCTGTACGGCTGGAATGCACAGGATGTCCAACTGCTCGTGCCGATTGCCGTTCGCGACATCGGCGTCCCGGTTGTGGACCGTGTGATGCGCGCGGCGCTCAAGCACATCGACATCCCGGAGCTGGACAGCAAGGAAGCCGAAGCGCTCGGCGAAGAGGAGATGTCGATCAAGGCGATCAACGACCGCTACATGCTGACGACACTGTGGTCGGCGGTGCAGCGGCTATCGACGCAGAACGATGAGTTGCGCGCGGAGATCGACGCGCTGAAAGCAGCAAGCTCATGAGAGCTGCGGCACCGGGATGACGCCTGTCACAAACCGCATATTCTCCCTAACCTTGGCCCCGCTTCTGCGGGGGCTCGTTTTTGAAATCACGCATTGGTGGCAGTTTGTACTCGCCCACGACCGAAGATATTTTGCTCCGCTATACAACCGACACGGTGTCACTTATTTTAACAGCTCCTTGGGGGTCGGTCTCGTTCTCGCTGGGGCAGCATGAGACGCCCTTTGGCAAAAAGTGTGTGCGACAAAGGCGAGGAAAAACTCGTGCGGCATCTCAAGCTGCCTTTACCCTTCTGCCCCAATCTCACATCGCCGACCTGAAACCTGATCAACGCAAAGGTGATCAAAGCGATGCCTAAAACGTTTCCTATCAGACTCGAAGTAGAAGAGATCGCGCTCGGCCCCGTGCTGCGCAAACTAAATGACATGCCCGGAATAGTAGACCTGCATCTCGACCTCGGCCACGGCGGTCAAGGAGCTGGACGGAAGCAGCTAGAGGAAGCAGCTGCGAAGGCTCGCAACGGCGAGAGCGCTGAGGAGCTCACCGTCAAGCTGTTGTTGTTGGGGCCGACGCACATCAGCGAGATCAGCGCCGCACTCGGCGGAAACAAGACGCGCGCTTACGGGGCTGTGCATCAGCTGCGCAAGAAAGGCCTTGCTGAAGCTGGTGCGAATAAGGGCGTGCACCAACTCACCGCCCAGGCGCGGGCTCAGCTCGGCGGCGCAGTGCCTGCGCTGCCAGCTCCTGATGTGAAGCATGGGCCTGTGGGCCGCGCCTCTCCCGGCTCAGGCAACATCTTGCTGCGTGCTGCGCTTGAAGCAGGCCCGGTGTCGCCTGCCGATCTGCGCAAGCACATGGCGGCGAAGGGCATGTCGCCGAAGAGTGTTGCAGGTGTGCTGGACCGCGCCAAGCGCGGCGGTCTGATCAAGAAGAACGGCAGCGGCTACGAGCTGACGGCGAAAGGACATAAGATCGAGATGATGGGAGCAGCGCACAATGGCTAGGGGGTTTATGCGAACTTACCGGACGTACTCCTACATCGACAAAAATCCGGTCATCGACAAGATGCGCACGCTGATACAGGACGAGGGTTTGATCAAGAAGCTGAAGATCGTTCACGAAATCTCGGGCGTCTCGACTTCGACGCTCGACAATTGGTTCAACGGCACGACGAGATCGCCGCAGCATGCGACCATCGCCGCCGTGATCACCTCGCTCGGTTACGAGGAAGAGTTCGTCAAGAAAAAGGAGATCGACGTCGAGTCCGAGCGCAAGGTGGCCGCCGATTGGCTGGCGCGGCAAGAGCGCAAAGCGCAATCCAAACCGAAGAAGCGTACCAACGGTCACTCAAGGAGAAAGTAGATGCCAGCACGCAAAACCCACCCGCGCACGGTCACCGGGATCGACAAGATCATCGGCAACCGGCTGCGGCAACGCAGACTGGAATTGCATATCAGCCAATCCGAGCTGGCCGATAAGCTGGGCGTCAGTTTTCAGCAGGTCCAGAAATACGAGAAGGGCGTCAACCGCGTCAGCACGGGACGCCTGCAGCAGATCGCCACCGTGCTCGAAAGCGACGTGTCGTTCTTCATGGGCGATCTGGTCGGCAGCAAAAAGCCGCCGACGGTGACGAAGCTCGCGGGCTTCTTGGCAACCAAGGATGGCGTCGAGATCAACGAGGCGATGCTGCGGCTCGATCAGACGCACCGCCGCGCCGTGATCGCCTTGGCGCGCACGCTTGGCACCGCCTACGGAGTCGAAGCATGAGCGAAAAAGAGTTGCGTATAATGTTCGACCGGGCCTCGCAATTTTGCGAGGCCCACTTCGCCAAGCGCGCCGAGATCGCGCCGATGTGGCACGCGATCACATCCGATGGCGAGACGCTGATCGAGCCGCACCCGACTTTTCTCGGCAAGGATATGGCGGCGGCGATGATGCGCGTCTTCTTCGATCTGCGCGATGTGGTCCGCTACGTCTACATCGGCGAAGCATGGACGCTGCACCGGATGATCCAGCCCTGATGAGCTTGCCGATCAACTTCATCAGCGTTGTCACGGTGCGAGCGGCCCGCTTGCGCAGCGCCGTCTTCAGCTTTGAGAATGCCATTTCGATCGGATTGAGGTCCGGCGAGTAGGCCGGCAAATAGCGCACTTTGGCGCCGACCGCTTCGATCGCCTGGCGAACGCCGTCGATCTTGTGGGTGCGCAGGTTATCCTTGAAGACGATATCGCGTCTGCGCAGACGTCGGCGCGAGATGGCGGCAAGGTGAAGTAGCGGTACAAACCCCTTTTTGATTTCATGACGTGGGCCGCCCGGATGTGCAGACATCTGCGCATCCGCGTGGCCTACCCTTTTCGGTAGGCGGCAACCGTCGGTGAGGCATGTAAACTTATCGGGATCGATCTGTCTTTCTGCCCGCGCGGAGGCCCTCGCCATGAAGCGGATGTCGCCCCCTGAAGCGATCGCGGCCGTCGCCTTGTTAGCGATCTTCGCGTTTGCGATTTGGTTTCGCGCCATTGGCGTGAACATCGAGCACTCGTCGTCGAACCGTGCGCGATCGATGGTCACACTTCGATGACCATAGAAAATAGCAGAGGTCGGGATGCGTAAGATGCTGGTCTATGGCTCAGCTCGATAGAGTCTTGCCTCGGCTGTCACGGAATCGGGTACGAAGCCGTACAGGCCCATAGAACGCGAACTGAGAGGAGTTGGCCGCCATTTGTCATTCGGCCCTTTAATTGCAGTTTATTGTCAAGCCCCCCTTTTGAACTCGCCAACGGCACGACGGTAGCGCTTGTGCCGTCGGATGTGAATCGGCGTGGGGTCCGGACGCCGATCGGCGTCCCAAGTGCTTGATTGACTTCGCGCGTGCGGGGTCAATGTTCAGCGTCGATTCACACAAGCGCGAACCCGGATTCCATCGGGCCGCACAGTTTGCGGTAAAATGGATTCCGGGCTCTCGCTTTCGCGAGCCCTCGATGCGCAATTGCGCATCGGGGAATGACGACGGATGGGACTGCTGCAGGCCCACCTCATTCATACCGCTCTAGCCGAACAGCCGCATCAGCAGGGCCTTGCCGACCGGCGCTGCGCGGACACTGCGGAAGGCGCGGACATATTCGCCGGCATAGAATGCGCGCACGACATTGATCCGCGTCGCAACCGCGTCCTCGAAGCGGACGCCGAAGCCATCGCGGGTGCGGCGGACCACGAGCGCGGCCACGTTCTGTCCGTAGACATTGCACTTGATCGAGGCGCCGATTGCGGGAGGGGCGGGATCGATGAAGCGCGCGCCCGAGATCGAAATGTCGACCATCCGGACCAGCCGCGGCTCCGTACCTCCGTGAATCAGGATCGGCTCGTCACGCTCGAAGCGCTCGGCCTTGCGACGCCGCGGCTGCTCGATGCAAATGAAGCACACGATCGCGAGCACGACGCAATTATAGAGGCTCCAGGCCAGCGCCAGCCCCCCATAGGCGATGCTGTCGCCGCGCACGTGGAGGATGAATGCGTAGGCGATCGCCAGCAGCGTGATGAGCAAGGCGCTGCCATAGAGCCGCAGCAGCGGCCACTCGATGAAGCGGCGATCGCGGTCACCGCCCTTGGCCGTCACCTTGAACTTGTGGCCTTGCGGCTTGGCGAGGCCGATCACGACCGCCTTCAGGACCGCGGGGGCTGCGATGCATTGCGACACGTCGGTCATGATCGCGAGCGAGCGACCGCGCGAGATCCAAGCCATGGTGAAGGCGTGCCAGACATAGAACGGCATGAAGTACTTCAGAAGCTCGAACAGATCGGCGTGAACCGCCTTGATGCCGAACAGCAGATAGAGCCACGGCACGACGAGGCCGAAAACCTTGGTGCCATAGAGCGCCGCCCAGCTCATGAAGGCGTCGACCAGCGACAGCCGGTCCATGAAGGCGAGCTTCGATTGCCGCGAGAACGGCCCGCTGCGGCCCCTGAAGATCTGCATGAAGCCGAGACACCAGCGCCCGCGCTGGGTGATGTATTCCTTCAATCCTTCCGGCGCGAGACCGATGGTCAGGCGCTCGTTGAGATAGACCGTGCGCAATCCCCTTTCCTTCAGGCGCAGCGTGACGAGATAATCCTCCGTCACCGAATCGGTCGGAAAGCCGCCGATCTGCATCAGGCCGGAAAAGCGGATCAGCGATGAGGTTCCGCAGCAAAATGCCGTGCCCCAGGCGTCCTTGGCCGGCATCAGGATGTCGAAGAAGAAACGCTGTTCGTCGGGCCAGACGTCGGTTGCGGCGAGATTGGTCTGGATCGGATCCGGATTGATGAAGTGCTGCGGCGTCTGCACGACGCCGACGGTGCCGTCCTGCATCAGGCTCATCGCCCGCGTTAGGAAGTCCGGCATCGGGACAAAATCCGCATCGAGGATCGAGACGAACTCCGGCCGGTCCGGCAGCCCGGAAACGTGCTGGAGCGCATGATTGATGTTGCCGGCCTTGGCATGGCGGTTGTCCGGACGGGTCAGATAGTTGCAGCCGAGCTCCTGGGCGAGCCGGCGCAGCCAGAGCCGCCGTCCGTCGTCGAGCACCCAGACGCGATAATCGGGATAGTTCAGCCCGGTGGCGCCGATGATGGTGCGCTCGAGGATCGCCTTCTCTTCATTGTAGGTGCAGATGAAGACGTCGACGCGCGGCGCATCCGTCAACGCCTTGGATTGACGCAGGATGGCATTGACGGCGGGCGAGCGGTCGATGGTGCGGCTGAGGAACAGCAGCGACAGGCACACCGCGATCATCGAGGCCGCCTCGGCCGCCACGAAGGGATAGCCGACCACCGCGTCGGCGGTGAGCCCCAACGGCGGCAGGCTCTGGGTCACCCGCCAGACGAAGTAGTGCAACAGCAGCAGGAACGATATGCCGGTCATCATGACGCGCCCCAGCGTCTGCTCGCGCCGGAGCAGCGGCAGGATCGCAAGGCAGGCGCCTAAGGCGACCAGCCCGGGCGCGAATGCCGCCATCATGACTTTGCCGCGTCCGTGTTGAACACCACCCGCCCGGTTCGGCCGACCACGCAATCCTTGCCCGTGGTGTCGAGCTCCGGCATCGAGACCGTCACCCGGTACGGTTCCTTGTTCAGCGCATCCGGATTGATCGCAAGGTTCGCGGGCGCCCCCGATGCACCGGTGAGGTTGGCGATCTCACCCTTGATCGAAGCGCTGCCGTCGTTCGGCTCAAAGCTCGCCCGCTCACCAAGCCTGAGGCGGTTATAGACGCCTTCGGTGACATTGGCGGTGACCACTGCGCCGGTGCAATCGAGCAGCTTGAGCAGGGGCTGCCCGGCCCTGACGTCCTCGCCCGGCGACGTCATCATCTCCCAGATGCGTCCGGCGACCGGCGCCTTGATGTCGGCTTCCGCCCGGTTGATGTAGTGCAATTGCTCCGAGGCAATCTCGTGGGTGAGCCAGTCGATCTCCGCATCGGAATGCACCAGATCGGCGCGCAGATCGCTGACGCGCTGGCGCATCTCCTCTTCGCGTTGCACGGAACTCGGCCGGTCATTGTAGCTGTCGCCAAGATAGGTGCCGTTCCTTGCCGCGGTGAGTTCGACCTTGGCGGCGTCGAGCCGGCGCTGCGCGCCTATCTCGGTCTGATGGGCGATCGCCTGCTCGCGCGTCAGCCGGGCCATTTCGACCGTCGAGACGCTGCCCGATTTGACCAGCGACGAGGCGCGTTCAACCGCCGCCGTCGCTTCTTCCCGTCGCGCGGCCGCGGCCTCGATCGCGGTCTGGATTTCGGCGATCCGCGCCTCGAGCTGGAGGATGCGGCCGTCGCGGAACTGGGCCGCCTGGCGCGCGAGGTCCTGTTGCGACGTCTCGGCGGCCGCAAGCTTTGCGGCGAGACTCGGGCGCTCATTCTCCATCCGGGACATCTGCCGCCGGAGATCGTCGAGCCGCACCCGATCGCCGCGCGCGTTGACGACATGAAGGATCGTATCGCCTTCGTGGACCACACTGAGCTGCGTGGAGCTCTGCGGCTTCGCACTCACGGTGCCGTCGATCGGCGAGCGCAGGGTTACGATCCTGGCATTGACCACGGCCTCGACGCTCGAGGTCTGCAGCACGGCTTTCAGCGGCAGCCATCCGAAGATCGCGACGAGGGCGAGGCCAATGCCGACCTTGAGCAGGCGCCGAACCCACCGGCCCGAGCCTGCAGGCGCTTCGGGATGGGGGGCGCTATCATTGACAGGCTCGCTGACCGGCTCGTCGTCCGCCGGCTGCAAGCGGTCCTGCAAATCGCGCTGCAACCCCCGTGCGCCCGATTCCTCGTCCTTGCTGACGGACGTATGATCTTCGGGAACGGGCTTCTGCTGTTCCTGATTCATGATGACCGGACCTGAACTGTCAGTGCGCGCGGGGTTCAGAAACCGTAATCCTGAACGGCCAATGTGCTTTTGGGGTGCCCCTTCGACATAGGCGCACCGTCCCACCGAACGGGGCCGTTATACGCTGGCCCATTGATGGCCACTGATGCTATCTTGGGTTTCTGGGGCCCAAGCCGAGGGTTGCAAACAACCTAGACGTTTGCAACAGTCAGTTTCTACTTAGGGTGCGACGAAACCGCGCGCTCTCGTAAAGCGGTTGCAAGGCTCGACGCTGACGGAAGACACTGTGAATCGGCGTGGGGTCCGGACGCCGATCGGCGTCCCAAGTGCTTGATTGACTTCGCGCGTGCGGGGGCAATGTTCAGCGTCGATTCACAAACAGGCAGAGCGCTTGTCGTCTCCCTCACACCTGTGAGCGTGCCGCGCTCGATGCCACTTGCAGCGGCCGTTCTCGATTACGTCAAAGCACCCTGGATGGGCACCTGCCGTTCCTGGACGCGCAGTGGTCAGGCGGCTGTCGCAACGGTGCCGAACTCTGGCGCCGTTTGAGAGGGCAAGGCTTTAAGGGATCGCTGCGCGTGGTGGCGGAATGGGCCACGCGACGGCGACGCGCCGAGACTATCAGCCGTCAACAATTGCAGAAGGTCCCCGCCGCCAGGACGATAGCGCAGTTGTTGACGACGAAGCGCGACCACCTAAGCAAGGCCGAGACCGTAACGGTTGCCGCTATTGAACAAAGCGTTCCTATGCTGGCCGATGCCCACGCTCTCGTTGGCCGCTTCCACGCGATGATCAGAAAGAGGGGCGAGATCGAGCTCGAACCTTGGATAGATGAATCCTAGCGGAGCCTCATTGGCTCGTTCGCGAATGGCATCGCCAAAGATAAGGGCGCGGTGCACGCGGCTATCACGCAACCATGGTCCAATGGCCAAGTGGAAGCTCAGATCACCAAACTCAAGCTGGTCAAACGGCAGATGTACGGGCGCGCTAAGCTCGATCTCCTTCAGGGCTAGCCCGTCCTATTCGTGAGAGTGCTTTTTTTAGTCCGATTGATGTGGCCGCACATCTGCTCTGACGAGGCGCGCGGGATTGCCTTCGGCTTTTCACCGCCTGACGACCCGTACTTTGCAACGCGCTTGAGGTGTAGGGTTGGGCGAACGGGGGGCGGACGCCCCGCCGGTCCAGGACCGAGCGGCAGCAGCGCGCCTGGCAAGCCGCGGATCAGGTCGGCTTCGGGACATGCCGCGGCAAACGCAAGGCGAATGCGGCTCGTGGTCTCGACGACACGGGCAGCGAGTTTCAAGAGCCGAAGACGCAGCGTCGCGAACTCGGCAGTGGCCAATTCCCGGACTTTGGGAATTGAGAAGCAGTATTTTGTCTCTGAATCTTCGGTCTATCGGCTGTTGACGGCGAAGCGCGCAGGTCATGCACCATGCTCGAGGCACGTTGTCGTCATCAGTTTCTCGACAGCTTCCCCATTTAACAGGGTTGGTCGCACTGGAAGCACATCGGCTGCCGATGCTCACGGTGCGTGCCTGTCGAGGGCTGTAAAGGGTGGTTTGTTGCCGATTCCCAGCATGTCAGATCGAAGGCTCGGTTCATATTTTGAAAGGGAGAAGGGATGGATTTCCCCTCGATCAAGTGGGTGCGTGAACAATCGGACAGCACGGGCCCGCAAGAGAGTTCACCCGCGGCGCCGTCCGCAGATGCGGCGACCTTTGAGCGGCAACTGAGCGAGATCGCCAATTCAAGTGGAGGTGGTGGAGCAATGCCCGCCGCCGCTGCGCTGCAGCCGGCTCAGTCAGCTGGGGTTTTGATAGGGCGGAGCAAGCAGCCTCTTTATTCCGAGGACGCTCGCCTTATTTCGGGGCTTGAGGAGGTCCTCCTCCGCAATGGCAACGCCGCCTACAAAACCGCCTCCAGCTATGTAGGTTCTCTTCGCAGCTTCGGCCGCTGGCTCTTCGAAAATAACAAAGATCCGATTGCTGCTCGGCTCGACGACCAGTCGCTGACCGATGATGCGCGCGAGGCCATCGAAAAGGGTCATAACAGGAGACTCCGTCCGGCAATAGACCATCTCCGGACCGTCCAGTCGACGGGCGAAGTCGCGCCGATCACAGGCCGCGCTGAGCTAAATCCTCACCCTCAGGACGTGGCTCTCATCAAAGAGTACAAAAACGAAGCAGCGACAAGGACCAGCAAGATTTATGCAGGTTTTCTTCGCAGTTTCAGTGACTACCTGCGTGAAAACAACAAGAAGGGCATTGCTGCTCGGCTTTCCGGCAACACGTTGGATGAAGATGTTAAGCGCTATAGGAAGGACGCCGGGGGTAATCGGCGTATCGGTGCCGCGCTGGCCGATCTCCGAAAATCGCAGGCCGGCGCTAAAGCGATGGAGTTCGAGCGCCATATTTCCCCCGTTCCTGATCTCGAAGACGCGGTACTGATGGAGCCGTGGCGCGTCGGCGACGCCGCTGCGCAGCACAGCGCGTCGCAGGACGCGGGCAGTCGGCCATTGGTCCTCCCGGAAGGCTACGATCAGGATTTGCTTTGGGAGCTGATGGACGAACCCGGCCCGTCGTCATCTCTCGAGCCAGCCGCGCGCCATGACCAGTCATCGGATCATCCCGGAGAGACCATTCGTCCCTTGAACTGGGGCTACGACCGCCAGCAGTTCCTGGACGAGCCGATGGCTGCACTTGCCAGGAGCAACCTCCTGCCAAGCGAGGAGGTCCTCATCAACGATGAGCATGACACAGCTGAGTTGCGGCCAGCGAAGAGGCCGAGGACCCTAGACAATCTGCACGGCCTTGCCGGCGAGCGGCAGCTGAGCGAGATCGCCAATTCAAATGGAGGTGGTGGAGCAATGCCGGCCGCCTCGGCGCTGCAGCCGGCTCAGTCAGCTGGGGTTTTGATAGGGCGGAGCATGGAGCCTCTTTATTCCGAGGACGCTCGCCTTATTTCGGGGCTTGAGGAGGCCCTCCGCAATGGCAACGCCGCCAACCAAACCGCCTACGGCTATGTATATTCTCTTCGCAGCTTCAGCCGCTGGCTCTTCGCAAATAACAAAGATCCGATTGCTGCTCGGCTCGACGACCAGTCGCTGACCGATGATGCGCGCGAGGCCATCGAAAAGGGTCATCACAGGAACCTCCGTCCGGCAATAGGCCATCTCCGGACCGTCCAGTCGACGGGCGGAGTCGCGCCGATCACAGGCCGCGCTGACCTAAATCCTCACCCCCAGGACGTGGCTCTCATCAAAGAGTACAAAAACGAAGCAGCGACAAGGACCAGCAAGATTTATGCAGGTTTTCTTCGCAGTTTCAGTGACTACCTGCGTGAAAACAACAAGAAGGGCATTGCTGCTCGGCTTTCCGGCAACACGTTGAATGAAGATGTTAAGCGCTATAGGGACGCCGGGGGTAATCGGAATATCGGTGCCGCACTGGCTGATCTCCGAAAATCGCAGGCCGGCGCTAAAGCGATGGAGTTCGAGCGCCATATTTCCCCCGTTCCTGATCTCGAAGACGCGGTACTGATGGAGCCGTGGCGCGTCGGCGACGCCGCTGCGCAGCACAGCGCGTCGCAGGACGCGGGCAGTCGGCCATTGGTCCTCCCGGAAGGCTACGATCAGGATTTGCTTTGGGAGCTGATGGACGAACCCGGCCCGTCGTCATCTCTCGAGCCAGCCGCGCGCCATGACCAGTCATCGGATCATCCCGGAGAGACCATTCGTCCCTTGAACTGGGGCTACGACCGCCAGCCGTTCCTGGACAAGCCGATGGCTGCACTTGCCAGGAGCAACCTCCTGCCAAGCGAGGAGGTCCTCATCAACGATGAGCATGACACAGCTGAGTTGCGGCCAGCGAAGAGGCCGAGGACCCTAGACAATCTGCACGGCCTTGCCGGCGAGCGGCAGCTGAGCGAGATCGCCAATTCAAATGGAGGTGGTGGAGCAATGCCGGCCGCCTCGGCGCTGCAGCCGGCTCAGTCAGCTGGGGTTTTGATAGGGCGGAGCATGGAGCCTCTTTATTCCGAGGACGCTCGCCTTATTTCGGGGCTTGAGGAGGCCCTCCGCAATGGCAACGCCGCCAACCAAACCGCCTACGCCTATGTAAGTTCTCTTCGCAGCTTTGGCCGCTGGCTCTTCGCAAATAACAAAGATCCGATTGCTGCTCGGCTCGACGACCAGTCGCTGACCGATGATGCGCGCGAGGCCATCGAAAAGGGTCATAACAGGAGACTCCGTCCGGCAATAGACCATCTCCGGACCTTCCAGTCGACGGGCGGAGTCGGGCCGATCACAGGCCGCGCTGAGCTAAATCCTCCCCCCCAGGACGTGGCTCTCATCGAAGAGTACAAAAACGAAGCAGCGACAGGGACCAGCAAGACGTATGCAGTTGCTCTACGCAGTTTCAGTGACTACCTGCGTGAAAACAACAAGAAGGGCATTGCTGGTCGGCTTTCCGGCAACACGTTGGATGAAGATGTTAAGCGCTATAGGAAGGACGCCGGGGGTAATCGGCGTATCGGTGCCGCGCTGGCCGATCTCCGAAAATCGCAGGCCGGCGCTAAAGCGATGGAGTTCGAGCGCCATATTTCCCCCGTTCCTGATCCCGAAGACGCGGCACTGATGGAGCCGATGCCCGTCGGCGGCGCCGCTGCGCAGCACAGCGCGTCGCAGGACGCGGGCAGTTGGCCAAAGGAGCGGCTTCCTGCAGAAGGCTACGATCAGGATTTGCTTTTGGGGCTGATGGACGAACCCGGCCCGTCGTCATCTCTCGAGCCAGCCGCGCGCCATGACCAGTCATCGGATCCCGGAGAGACCATTCGTCCCTTGAACTGGGGCTACGACCACCGCCAGCCGTTCCTGGACGAGCCGATGGCTGCACTTGCCAGGAGCAACCTCCTGCCAAGCGAGGAGGTCCTCATCAACGATGAGCATGACACAGCTGAGTTGCGGCCAGCGAAGAGGCCGAGGACCCTAGACAATCTGCACGGCCTTGCCGGCGAGCGGCAGCTGAGCGAGATCGCCAATTCAGGCGGTCGCCTGCTGACGTCGGTGGCCCCCACCCATCAACAGGGTGCATCGCCATGGCAGGCGCAGCCGATGATGCAGGCGAGCGGGCACGAAGATGCCACGGCGCCGCATGCGGTCGCGACGTACGTCGGAGGCGCCCCTGCGCACAGCGCGCCGCAGGGAGGTTACGATCAGGATCTGCGTTTGATGGTGGAAGACGGCCCACCGTGGTCCGGGGTTCCCCCTGAGCAGGCGCAGGAGATAGTCCAAGCTCGAGAGCAGGAACCTGCCAGGTCCACCTCAACCTGGTCGCCGCAGATGCCGCTCAACTTTGATTGGAGTATGTGGCCGACCCTGGAAGCAGCGTCAGCGCACTCTGCCAGGGCTCCTTCAGACATCGAAGGCGGTCTTGAGGCAGCGGTTCATCCGAATCCGCCCGCACCGTTCGAGTTGCGTGACAATGCTTGGAGCCCGGCGCCTGACTTTCCGCCGCCGTTTGCCGGGCCAGTACCGGGTCATCACCAGGGCGTTCGACAGCCCGGCTCGCCGCAGGGGCTTTCTCCGGCGCCAGCCTTCTCGGATGATGAAGCTTTGGCGTGGTTGCGCGAGGAGCTGGCGCGGCGGCAGATGCAAGAGCCGGCCTCACCATCAACCAGCAGGGCTCCGTCAGACACCTACGGCGGTCTTGAGTCTTTTGTTGATCTGGATGCGCCCACGTCGTCCGAATTGCGCGACGATGCTCACTTTGCGCCGGCGCCCGCTGCCAAGTCTCGCTCAGACACCTACGGCGGTCTTGAGTCTTTTGTTGATCTGGATGCGCCCCCGCCGTCCGAATTGCGCGACGATGCTCACTTTGAGCCGGCGCCCGCTGCCAGGTCTCGCTCAGACACCTACCGTGGTTTTCCATTGGTTGATCTGACTGCGCCCACGCCGTCCGAACCACGCGACGATGCTAATTCTGTACGGCCGTTTCCGAGCACCTCCGCTGATGCTCAGATCGGGGCTTTAGGTCCGACAGCCTCCTCCCACGGCCGCGGGCTGGTGCTCGAGGACACGGAATGGCTGGGCGACGAGCATATCGACAGGGATTACCGGCTCCAGGAGCAGGATTTGCAGAGGTACCATCCGGATCTCGCCGCCCGGACGCGGTTCGTGAATCCCCTCATCGTCCTAAATTATCTGCGCTCTAACGACGATGGCGTCGTGCGAACCGAATTCCAGCGCATCGTCTACGATAATGGTAACGATACAGCCGACTTCCTGTTCCTGCCCGTGATTAATGCCGATCCTCAAGATCCTAATAGCCTCGGCAACCATTGGTCGCTGCTGTTCGTTGATCGCAGAGACCGGGGGCGGCCGGTCGCCTATCACTACGATTCCTACGGGGGACTCAACCACAAGGATGCAGAACATCTCGCAGGTCGGCTGGACCTCCGCCTGGAGCCAGCCGGCATGGCCCGGCAGCGGAACGGGTATGATTGCGGCGTCTTCGTGGTGGACGGGACGCGGGCGCTGGTTAGGCAATTGGAGCAAGGACGGGAACCAGACCTGCTGAACCTCAGCAACCTCGTTGCCAATCGGCAGGCACTGCAGAACCGACTCAGGGGCTGATGTCGCCATGGGCGGATAGCTCAGGCTGGAGCGGCTCACGCCGACGGCCTGGGCCCCCGGGCACGAAGGACCGGAACCAGCGCAGCGTCGCGAACTCGGCTGTGGCCAATTCCCGGGCTTTGGGAATCGCGTCGCGCACGGTCAGCATCAGCCAATAAGCGGCGGTGTGGAGAACGAGGCGGACTTGATTGGCGAGCGCCGAACGGCAGCTGGTGCGATCGGAGGCGAGCTGTGTCTTATGCAGCTTGATCAGATTCTCGGCTTGGCCGCGCGCGCACCCATTGCTCTTACCGAGGAGAGCGTGATGTCTAAAGAAAATGACGCGGAGGGCGTCCAAGATCAGGGCGGAAAGCACGGCGGTCAGGCCGGTATGCCGAAGTCTACGCCACGCCCGCGCACAACCGAGAGGGATAGGGATGTGGTGCCAAAAGGGCAGAGCGGTCCTGAGGAGCGTCAAGATTAAAAGAACCATCACGCGTACCGACCGCGATTCGATCGCCTCGAACATCGTCCTGCTCAGCGTGATAGGCGTTCAAGTGCGCCGGCATTTGAGCTGTTCGCCGATCGTTCCGCGACGGCTGCCGGGGTGGCTCGCGCTTAAGGCCCAGTAGCCAATGTCGAATTTGAGCCGGCTAAGTTTTAACCCACCGGGGCGCCGCTTTTTTGCCGCGCCTCGTTCGCTGTGCCCAACTCTGTTCATAGACCTTAGTAGGTAACACAGCTGTCATCTGTTCGCGGTCCGTTTCAGATTTTGCTGCGGACCGGTATCCGATATGACTATACCGCCTTCATGGCGCCGGTCAGGTCGTCAGTCAGCATCTGCATCAGTTGTTGGGCCTGGTCCTTGGTTAGCTTCTCGGCGAATGGGCCATTTTTCTTTGGCTGCGCTGGCCCCTTGAGTTCCCGATCATAAACCATCCAGTCGTCACCGCTTCCTCTCCGAACGAGGAACCTGTTTTGTTGGAGCGCTGTGTAATGCAACGATACCTCCCAAAATGAGCGGTCACCGGTCTCAAAAATACACACCTGATGACCGTTTGTTCCCGAACCGGGACATTGAAATTCCCAGCAGCTAATCATCAGCACAATTCATGCCGCGCCTAATTCGGGTGGCGCTTGGTCGGCATGGCGTACCAATTTCTTAAGCTGGAGAGCTGACGGATGGCTGCTAATATATTGCCGAAATGTGCGTGCTTGAGGACGTCTACCAGTCGGCGCTTCGCGGTAGGCCGCCTCAGGGACACGTACACTATTTATCAGAGAGGCACAGCGGCGGTGTCGTTTGTCGCCCTGATCGCCAGCGTGGCGTGGCTAATGCTCGGATGAGAGGACTTTCGGCTTCGCCAAACGGCGTGTACCGCTCTGAGGCCGGTTTTTTAATCGATCACGATTTTGTTTTGGCAGATCAAATTTCAACTTCGGAGTGGAGGTTGTGTCATGGGCAGTGACAGTCTCCTTGGAAGCATCTGCATCGTATTGTTGGGGCTGAGCCCACTCGTTGTCATCGGCATCGCAATGTATGGGCAGTAAATCGGCATTGGCCCACATGCACCAACGGGCCGGTAGAAGGCCCCAGCAGCCAGCCTCCCTCAATGCACAGGCCCCTATGGTTGCTGGGGTAGCTTAACGATCAAATTTGACGGAAGACGAAGGCCGCCTCAGTTGGGGCATCTCACGCGAGCAAGTCGCTCCCCGCGTGCAGGATCTTCACGTAGGTCCCGCTCTCGTGCTTCTCCAGCCAGCCATGCTCGATGGCGTATTTGAGGCCGGCGCTGTATTCGGCCGGCGATGCGCCGTCCTTGTCGACGCCTCTGCATTTGTCGAGGTGAAATACATGCATATCACCGCGCGGCCTTCGGCATTTATCGGTGACTGCGAGTTCGGTAGCGCTCCCCCCAATGAGTACAGGCCCTAAGTGCGGCACCGGGTTTCCCCCGCCAGACCCAAGCTATCGAGCTTTCCGGTCTCAGGGCAACGGATCAAAATGTCGGGCATGAGCAACCAATTCAAAAAAAAACGGCCCCAGCGAGGGGGGCAAGCTGGAGCCGAGTTGGGCATCCCGGCGTCGCCGCGAGAGACGGCACCGGACGCGTTGACAACCCGCGGCGCGCTGCGCTCGTTCCTATGCGCGGCAACCTTACCCCTTCGCCAACTGGACGCTGTACTGAACGTTCCTAATTCCACTCGAGCCGCAATCAGTTCTGCTCAGAACGTTTTTCAATGCAGCGTTTCCGCCGCGGCTTCGTCGACCGCAGCCATGGCCGGACGAGCTGCGGCTGTCCGATCTCGAGCCGCGCTTCACCTGCACAGCTTGCGGCAAGCGAGGCTCGATCATTCGTTCGGTTGATGCGCCCCCGAGGATGGGCACCGGTTAATGGGAGTCGCTAGCAATCGCGGCATGAGGCGATGGCGGCCGGGGCTGGAAAATCTATGCCTCGAACCGCATATTTGGCGGATGACCGCGAGGGACCATTTCAAGGCTTACTTAAAGTGCCCGCGTTGTGGGCTTACCGGCGTTGCCAACTTGGCCGAACTTGATGAGCCGGGCCAGACAACCATGGTGGAGCAGCTTCCACGAGGCTTTAAAGTCGTGAATCAGCCTAGCAATCTCGCTAGCATCGATCTGTTTTGCGAACGATGCGACGTGTCAGCAATCACCTCAGACAATAGACCAAATGACTAGCCATCCCGGGCGTCCGAGGAATCGATCCCATCCAATTCGCGACACCGCGGCGGGGACACGTAGCCGTGACGAAGTTCCTTTGGAACTGCAGCCAAGGGGCGTACGTTAGCCTTTATCACCGCCCGGATCAGTGGCTTTTATCGGTGATGAGACCGCCCCGTTAGCGCTCCCGCCTTCCTCGAACAGGAAAGGAGCGCCCCATGGTCATCAAGCGGCGGCGTTTCAAACAAGACCAATCCCTTCAAGAACGTCTGTGTGACGAAGGACAGCGCCTGCGGGCGATGGCCACCGAACTGCCTGTTGGCGCGGCCAAGGAGGCGGCGCTCGAAAAGGCCCGGCAGATGGAAACCGCCTCACATGTAGACGAATGGCTTTCCTCCGCTGGCTCGCAGAGTTCGAAGTGAAGCGGACGAACCAGCGTCCCATCATCGGAGACGTTGTAAGTCCCGACATTAAGCCCCGGGAACTGTTCGCTCTCGACCTTGCCGACGATGAAACCGCGAGGATGGTGGCTCGAAAAATCGCCGCTGCGACCGGGCGGCGCGTGACACTTCGGGATGCTGACATGATAGCGATAGAGACGGTTCCAGCCCCTAAAAGGCATTAGCCTCGCGTCAGGAACCTGTTCTGCCTGCCTGCTTTGACAAGTAAAGCAGTGAGGCGAAGCATGACGCGCTATTATTTTGATCTGCGCGACGGTGAGGAGTTGGCCCCCGATGAGGAGGGCCTGGAACTCAACAGCATGCAGGCCGCGCAAATGGAGGCTGCTAAGTCGGTGGCGGATATGGTACGTGACACCGTGTATCAGTCTCAGCGCGTACACAACCACCGCATGGCGATAGAGGTCCGAGACGACAAGGGCCCTGTGATGCAGCTCAAGTTCACCTTCGAGATCGAAAAGAAGTTGCAGTAAGCTCGCAACCCAGAGTCGCCTCAGTTGGCGGCCTTGGCCTTGCCACAAGCGTCTAGGTAGGCTTACGCCGTTCGCTCTCAGCTCTATTCGCCGCCTTTAGCTGGCTTGCGATGTAGTCGGAGATATCGCCGATCTCAGCCTGCAGGTCCGCTTCCGGGATACCTTGTTCCTTGGCAGCATCGATGAGGCGCCGGCTCAGCTCAGCCACATCCTGCGACGCGCCGTTAGTCCGATATTGTTCGACAGCGTGAACGCTATTCTCGATCCAGAAATCGATAAACTCGCGCGCCTTGCTCATCGTGCATCCTCTCCGCCAACCCCCAAGACCAGCGTTAGCGCCGGTGAGCAAACGCAGCAAGGCCAGCAGACCCGACGTTCGGCAGTCAGCCAGAGACGCCTTTGGCGAAATTGATCACTTCGCCCCAGTCTAGCCGGGTATCGACCCAACCAACCTTGCCGCACGCGGTGCACTTGAGGTGCGCCGAGATATCGGACCAGTCCCAATCCGGAAGATCGGCGAGTTTCAGCCGGCCGTTGGGGTGATCGCAAGCGACACCAAAACGGTCTTGAAGCCGGCGTTTCGATCGACAGGACCGGACCAGTAGCGGAGGAAGTGAGCGGGCTTGCGGCGCCAGGGCATCGCGCATTGATTCCGCAGCTGCGGAGCGCACGCAAATTATCAAGACGTTGGGGCAGGAAACGGCGCTAAGCTTTGACGCGCCGGCGGGCATGACCGGCATCTGTTCGTTCCGCGTTGGCACCAAGATCGACCCGCGCGCCGTCTCGGTGAATTGGGTGCGGGAGGGAAACGCCATCGCCGTGTCGCGGCAGGCTCGCAAAGAGGCAGGCGAGCGGCCCGGTGCAGCGACGGCCTAACCGCGCTTGAACGGGCGGCGGCACATTGGCACGAGACGCTGACGCCGCACGATATAGCGATCTCGCGCGCGCAGGACGCGGTCCAGAAACTCGACGCATTCATGGATTCGCTCAAAGGCACCGGGCGGCTGCAGGAATTCAACCGTGTCTATCGCGCGCAACGGGCGGGCCACTGAGGGCCGCCCGATCCAATTGAGCGAACGTGACCCCGGTCCCGGCTCGCTCTAACCAATGTGCGGCCGGGGTATAGAGCATGATCGGCCGCATCGTTCGCACCCCGAAACCTTTCCGGGGCGGGGGACGGACAAGGGCATGGTCTCCGGTCCCGTTTTTTAAGACAGCTCTTTTGGGCGGGATCGGGGATCATCTCCCCCCAACTACGACCCGTTCAAGCCGGGGGGCCTCCGGAAGAACCTTTTGCGTAATGCCCTCAATGTCTATGCAGCCGATGCTCAGCCGTATCGGGCCTTGAGCAGATAGGCGCGCAAGTCTTCATCGTATCGATACGCGGCAAGATCAGGCAGGCGATCACCCGAGATTGCCAGCTCGTCTGATGTGATGATGGTCTTACGTCCAAGGTGCGCGATCTCGATGCGCTTGTAGGGTGAGGTGTGCCCGACAGGCACGGCTTCGCGATGGATCATGGCATGTCCCCGTACTGATCTCTGATTGGATAGGACCGGGGGTTTCGGTTTTCCTTTCTCCCGGTCCGCTGGCTCCCGGCCCCGTGGCCTCATCCAGCGCGGGGCCGGGGATGCTCTCAGTGGCGCAACTGAGGCGGCCTCATTGCTTTGTTATCTGGGTACGCGCCGGTTGATCGCATGCCCCACAGAAGAAGGTGTTACCGAATTCCAAGCGACTCACTTTAAAGCCCGCAGGAATGGCCTCCACCCTAAAATCAAAGGCTCCCTTTTTGGCCTTCGAAAGACGGGCAGCCCCTGACATTCCACAGTTCGGGCATGAAACTAACTCGGTCCACTGATCGCTGCGTTGCATCGTGTAGACTCTTTCACTGGCGGACAAAGCACGCGGCGCGGCGGTTGTCTGATTGTAAAAGAGGTCGCCAACTGCGGCGGCCTCAGTGCACGATGAAGGCACCCGTAAGCATCACCGCGATAAGCAGAGTGCCGCCGAAAATAGCGATGCCAAGACTGACGCGTGCTGGGATTGAATATGAATCGTAATGGGGTTGTTCGATCATGCCACGCTCCCTTGTCTCTGGGCGGGGAGCGCGAACGCTCTCAGTCACCGGCAGACGCCGTTACAGGGCGGTGATGGCCGGAGGTTGGAACAGCCGACGTTCCAAGGCTGGTCAATATTGCTCACGTGCCAAAAGAAATTGACGTGTCGTTAGCGAATTGGGGCGTTCCCGGATTCAAATTGGGAAAAATTGAACCAAGCCTGATACCGTGGAAAAAGGCCGCCAACTGGGGCGGCCTTCGACTTCTGTCAGATTGTGCATATTGCCCGGAGGGAACAAAGACGTTCGTATGCGTGGGGCGATCATCATAACAGCAGTCGTATTGGCGTTCGCGTTGGCTTTGTCGCGTGGGCGCCAGACCGATACGGATATCCTGCCTACGCAGCCGCTGCCTGCGGTGATCGCGCCTGACAAATAGTGCCACCCAACTGAGGCGGCCGGAAAACTTCAACTGCAGCCGAAGATCAAAGGATGTATCTGCCCGGCCTGCAATGGAACGGGCTTCCCGAAATTGTGGCGGGGTTCTGGGCTGGAATGTTGACTACCAACGGCGCATCTTTCGATCATGTCAAAGCCGAACGTCACAGAAGCAGATTTGATGCGCGCCCGGGAGATTCATAACGCCTTGCGGCCCTTCCAAGGGATGGGCGGGGCGAGCCCGAACCGCATCATAAGTGCAATCGCCCGAGGCATCTCCGAGGGGCGTGAGCAAGGACTGGAACTAGCGAAGAAGGCTGCGGAATGACCGCCCCCACTACCCAACTGAGGCGGCCTCGCTTCACATAAAAACGCCGCCCGCTTAAATGTATCGCGGGCGGCGGCTTCCCGCCCCGGGTGGGTTTGCAAAACCCCGGTAAGGCACGAATTGCATATCCTCATCGTGGGGTCTGAGCAAAATTGCTCACTTTTCCTCTCTTGCAGGGGAGCGCTCGACTACATCGTAAAGATGACAATTAGGATCAGCACGGAAAGTGCGATTGAGGCGCAACCGGCTATCGTTATCCCGTCCCATTTCATGGGGTGAACGCTGAATCCTTTGTCGCGCCACTCGTTGATTTGGAAAGAACGAATAGCGTCCCACTCGCCAAATCAAAACAGGCCACTGTGCAGGAACGAATCCGGGTCAGGGAAATTGGACAATCGGGTGGATGAACTTTTCCCAGCCCCGTTCCATTCACCCTTAAAGTCCCAGCGCCTTCACGCCGGAGCGCTGGGATTTTCTATTTGCCACTCGCAGACGCGAAATAGGCCACCGAATCAAACAACGCCCCCAAGCTGAATAATGCTTGGTGGCGCTGAGGGGAGCGCTCAAACAGGAAAAGGCCCGCCGGCTGTCGTAGATCCACTCGGCCGAGCCGACATCGAGGCCGGTGACGACCGAAGCGGATGTCGAGGCCGAGCATCGTCGCCTCAATACGGGCGACGGTGCGCCGTTCGCGATCCCAGGACTTTGCCTTGTGGCGCGTCTCGGTATAGCCACGCAGAACCGGCAGGTTCTCGATGGCGCGTCGCGTGCGGATGTCGTCGGCGGCCTCGTCGACTTTTCTGGCGAGCGGCTTGGTGCCGGACAGACCGAAGATGTAGTCGATGCCGTTGGTCTCGCACCACGCCATTGCCTCCGGCCGAGCATAGCGCCCGTCGCCACGGAACGTAATTCGCGTGTTGTGCCACCGCGTCCGGATATGCCGTATCAGGCGGCGCAGATGGGCACGCACCTCGACGCCGCCCGGCGTCTTGCCGGGCCGCAGCACGACCGCCACGGGCCGGCTCTTCTCCGTGTCGTAGACGTGGATCGGCAGGAAGCAGCGTTCGTCATAATGAGCGTTGAACAGCGAGAGCTGCTGATGGCCGTGGACGACATCGCAGGTATCATCGATGTCGAGCGTGACGGATGCCGGCTCGCGCGGGTAGCTATCCATCCATGCGTCGACCAAAGTGTAGGTCAGTCGGATCACGTCGCGCAGGCGCGGAGCATTCTCCAGCCGCGACAGCGTCGGTTGGGAACACAGATCGCGACCCGTGTCCGGCAGCCGTCCGCAGGCCAGCTTGAATGCGGGATCGGACCGCAGATGATCGAGGTCGTCGGCGTCCTCGTAGCCGCAGCAGATCGCGAAAATGCGCGCGCGGAACATATCGACAAGGCTGTGCACGACCCGCGTCGGATCGCGCCGATCCGGGAACACCCGGGCCAGATTGTCGGCCAAGCCGAGACGCCGCTCGGCCATCGCCAGAAGCATCACGCCCCCGTTCGAGGCCAGCCGACCGCCATCGAAGGCGGCTGTGACTTTCTTGGCGTGAACGGCTGGAAACGAGAAGGGCGGAATCGTATCGTCGGTCATGGCGGGCGTGGTGTTCGCGGCTGAAGGTGATGGGGTTGGCTTCGCAACCGAATCCTACGCCGCATCAGCGCTTTACACCACGCTCGCCAGCCTCTCAGGCGCACTCTGACGAATAAGGCGGGCTAGGAGCCCGTCCAGATATGTTTTCGTGACGGGCATTTGTTGTAGAGTAGCAGGCTCAGGCTGCGTTTGCGAGGTTGAACAGCTTGAGGAGGTTATGGACGGTGCAGATCATTGTCCACTCGGCGCGCACTTTCTCGATGCCCCGCAACAGGAACTGGCGGAAGCCTCTTGCCTGTTTGATCTGCCCGAACACCGGCTCCACCACTTGCTTTCGCAATCGGTAGGGTGTTTCGAAGCCGCCATCGTCGATCTTCTTTCGCATGGCCTGTGTCAGCGGGCCGCCGACTTTTCCGTTCGCTACTGTCGGGTGTTTGGCGCGTCCGGGCGCGACATAGCCATCGATGCTGCGTGTGTCGAGCGCTTCGAGATTGGCTTCGCTGCAGTAGCCGGAATCCGCTGAGGCCTGCCGCGGCTTGCGGCCAAGATTGCTCTCGATGGCCTCGATCAGGGGCACCAACTGGCCCTGATCGCTGCCGTGCTGGGTCAGTTCTTGCGCGACAATGATCTGGGCATGTGCATCGACGGCCGCCTGGGCATTATAGGCCTGAACGAAGCCATCCTTCGACTTCATGATGCGGCTTTCCGGATCGGTGAAGTTGCGTTGCGCCTTGGGATTGGGTTCCTCCGATGGCAGCGCCGCCGGTTTGCCCGGCTTCTTGCGGCCTTCGGCCTGGCGCTGCTGTTCCTTTTCGGCCTCGATGCGGCGCTCTTCCTCCGCCGCCAGTTTGGCGTCCGCTTCCAGCGCCGCCATCGCTTGCTGGATCTTCGCCAGCCGTTTCTGCTTGTCGACGGTCCAGTCCGGCAGTTCGTCGCTGTTGCCGAAAGTCTCATCCTCCGAGGCATCCGCCGCCTCGGCGGCCGCCAGCATGCGAGCGACCTCGGCCTTCAATTCCGCCTCGCGCTTCTTCATGCGCTCATAACTCATCGCCTTGTGTTTCGACGCGTTCGCCTTGATCTTCGTACCATCCAGCGCGACATGACCGAGCTTGACCAGCCCGGCCGTCTCGCACAACTTCAGAACCTGCACGAATAGCGCGCCGAGCGCCTTCAAATGTCGCTTGCGAAAGTCGCTGATCGTCCGAAAATCCGGCGCATCCAGCGCCACGATCATCACAAAATCGTTCCGCTCCCGGCAGGCCTTGGCAATCCGACGCGACGAATACAGCCCACTCGCATAGCTATGCAGCAGCAGCGCCACCATCATCCGCGGATCAAACGGCGGCTGCCCAAGCCCGCTCACATAGCTGCCCATGATCTCCCTGAGATCGAGGCTCTCCCGCACCAGATCAACCATAAACCGCGAGACATGGCCTTTCGGCACGAAGTCCTGCACATTCGGCGGCAGAAGCAGCGTCTGATCGATGTTCCAAGGCCGAAAATACTTGCTCATCGCCCAATGTTGAATCAGACCCGACCAGATTTGAACAGCGACTATCCAGACAAGCTCCTAGAGGAAAGTGTAATGAGTTCGCGCAACGTTTCTCTCGACGATCGCGGACAATTCCGCCATCTTACAACCAGCAATGGAATGTCGGTGGGGGTCTAGTGGTTGACCAAAAGAAGCTCGCTAAATTGCGTCAGCTGATAACTGAGGGTTTACGTGTCCAGTTGGGGCACGAGGCCATTACTTACATTAACGTCGGGCACGCGATGGAGGATATTAGCGCAAGGCAAAATCACACCGTCTTTGCTCGGCGCGGTTGTGGAAAGACGCTATTGCTTCATGATTCTGCGAAGCAGCTTCCGCCAGAGATCAAAGCAATCTATCTGAATTGTGAGGATTTCAAACAGCACACATTTCCAAATGTCCTGATCGAAATCCTGTCGTCCTTGTTCGAAGAAATCGATTCCCATCTTTCCGGTTGGTTCGGTAGGAAGAGGAGAACCAAGGAAATCATCAAGAGTATCCGCGCCAAACTGGCGACGATGCACCAGTCACCAGATGTTCAAGAGGAAGATATCAGACAGACGACTGCTAATGAGAATGCGTTGAATAGTGAGGCCGGACTTCATGCGGAAGCTGTGAACTTCTCACTTGGAGGCTCTAGGAAGACAAAAAGCGAAACCGAACGATCGTTCAGGAGCCACCGTCAAAAACTACAAGAATTAGACCTCTGGCTGCCCGAGCTGAAGAAAAGCATCCGAGAATTTTTTGCTGTCTCGACGAACGTCAAATGCATTTTCTTGCAGATCGATGATCTTTATCATCTAAAGCGAGCCGACCAAGCCTTTGTTGTCGACTACATCCATAGGCTCTGCAAGGACGTGCCGCTGTTTTTTAAGATCGCTACAATGCGGCATGCCTCGACAATGTTTGCGGATCGAGAAGGGCAGCCTATAGGTGCGCAGGAGCGTCACGACTATCAGCCGATAAACATTGACTATACGTTCAGCGATTTTGGCAGTATCCGTCCGAGGGCGGCCGTCTTGCGAGTTTTTCCGATCTGTAGCTGACTGTCCTTATGGACGGACATAAGGACAGTGCGGTGCTGAGCCGCATGGATTTGGTGGAGACCGGTCGGCGGCGACGCTGGACGCGTGCGGAGAAGCTCAGAATCGTAGAGGAGAGCTTCTCGGGGCCACGACTGGTGTCGGCGACGGCTCGCCGGTATGGGATATCACGTCAGCTTCTGCTGAGCTGGCGCAAGGCTTGGACCTGTCATGATCCGGCCGAAGAGGATTCGATCGGCCCGACATTCGTCCCTGCGATAGTTGCGGCAAGTACGCCGCCAACGACGGAAGCTGTCGAGACAGGTCAGATCGAAATCGTGAGCCCTCAGGGGCTGCGCGTGGTCTTCGGCCCCGGTGCGGATATCGAGGCGGTCGTTCGAATTGCTCGGGGCCTGGCGCGCCGATGATCCCGATCCCGACGGGCGTGCGGGTGTGGCTGGCGACGGGCCATACCGACATGCGGTGCGGCTTTCCGAGCCTGGCTCTGCGCGTGCAGGAAGTGCTCAAGCGCGACGCCATGGGCGGCGGTCTTTTCTGCTTCCGGGGCAAACGCGGTGATCTATTGAAGGTCATTTGGCACGATGGCCAGGGCGCCTGCTTGTTCACCAAAAGACTCGAGAGAGGCAGGTTCATCTGGCCATCGGTTGCTGGTGAATCGGTAACGATCTCTCCGGCGCAGTTGAGCTATCTGTTGTCCGGGATCGATTGGCGCAACCCTCAAGAAACCCAGCGTCCGACGCGGGTCGGATAGTCGTTTTACGGTTTGAATCTGCTGCTCGATCTGATTCAATGGCTCCATGATATCGAAGCCGGATGATCTTCCATCGGACCTTGTCAGTGCCCTGGCGGCGCTGCAGGCCGAGCGTGAGGCGCGACAGAAAGCCGAGGCGAAGGCCGCCAACTGGCAGGCGCAAGCCGCGAATGCGCAGGCGAAACTGTCGGATACCGAGGCGCTGATCGCTCATCTCGAGTTGCGCATCGAGAAGCTGAAACGCGAACTGCACGGGCAGCGATCCGAGCGTGAGCGTCATGCGGAGACCACGCGCTGAGGGTTGATCTGGTCGGCTAGGAAGATCTCGCGGAATGGTTTGTCGCGAGGTCACAATGTCAAAGGATAGTCGTAAGGATAGCGATAAGGATAGGCATATGCCTATCCTCGAACACGGCGCCGACACGCTGCAGCGTGTCGAGATCATCACCGGGACGGGCCGACGTCGGCGCTGGTCGACCGATGCGAAGGCGGCGATTGTTGCGGAGAGTTTTGCGCCGGGTGCAAGCGTGTCCGCAGTGGCGCGGCGACACGACATCAGTCCAAGCCTGTTGTTTCTCTGGCGTCGCCAGGCTACGCGGGCGCAGGTCGCGGAGCGCGGGGACAGAGGCATGCCACCTGGCTTTGTGCCGGTCGCGATCACCGGCTGTGGGCGCCCGAGTGAGGAGCAGGCGGCGATCGAGATCGAGGTCGGCGCGATTCGCATCCGTGTCAGGGGGACAGTCGACCGGGAGGCACTGTGCGAGGTGCTGGCGGCGGTCGGGACGGTTGGTCGATGATCGGGCTTCGAGCTGGGTTGTCGATCTGGATTGCGACGCAGCCGGTCGATTTCCGCCGCGGCATGGACTCGCTGGCGATGCTGGTGAGCGAGGCCTTTGGAGCCGATCCGTTCGACGGCGGACTTTATGTCTTCCGCTCCAAGCGCCGAGATCGCGTGAAGATCCTGACTTGGGATGGAAGCGGCCTTGTCCTTTACTACAAAAGAATCGAGGGGCAGTTCACCTGGCCGCCGATCAAGGAAGGCGTCATGTCGCTATCTCATGCTCAGCTCTCGGTGCTGCTCGATGGCTCGGACTGGAAGCGTGTGCCGATGCGAGTTGTGGATCAGCCGATGCGAGCTGGTTGATCATTATCAAGAGTCGTTCGTCACTCATGCGGAGTTGTTGTAGAATCGCTCTGCATGAGTGATTTGCCTTCCGATCCAGCATTGCTCCGACAAGCCGTGATGACGCTATCGTCACGGCTTGCGGCGTTGTCGGAGGAATGCAGCACGCTGGCGACCGAGCGTGATGCAGCGATCGCCCAACGCGACGCTGCGATCCAGGAGAACGACAAGCTCCTGATGATCCTGTCCCAGTACAAGCGCACGATCTTCGGTCCGCGCTCCGAGACACTGGATATCGGACAGCTGTCTCTCTTCACCATCAGGGCACAGGCGGTTCGTGCCGCCGCCAACGACGACGTGACCGGAGGCAGGCTGCCTGACGGAGCGGAGGGCCGTGGAAAGCGACCGGCGCGACGCAACCGGGGGAAGCTTCCGGAGCATTTGCCGCGCATCGATGTCGTGATCGATATCGAGAGCCACATCTGCCCTTGCTGCGGCGAGCAGCTGCACAAGATCGGGGAGACCGTCAAGGAAGCCTTCGACGTCATTCCGATGCAGTACCGGGTCAAGCGCATCATGCGTCCACGGTACGGCTGCCGGGGATGCCGCCAGGGTGTTCTGCAGGCACCCGCGCCGGCCCAGGCGATCGACGGTGGAATGGTGACGGAAGCCTTGCTGGCCCACGTCGCGGTGATGAAATACGGCTACCAGCTGCCGCTGTATCGCCAGGAACAGATGTTTGCCGCCCAAGGCATCACGCTCGACCGGCAAACGCTGGCCTCGTGGATGGGCCGCGTCGCCTGGTGGCTGAAGCCGCTTCACGCGCTGTTGCGCCGCGCAGTGATGTCCTACCCGCGGCTGTTTGCCGACGAGACGCCGCTGCCAGTTCTCGATCCCGGCCGTGGCAGAACCAAAGTCTGCCAGTTCTGGGCGATCGCCACCGACGACCGCCCGTGGGGCGGCCCGGCGCCGCCGGCAGTAGTCTACGTGTTCGCCGAGGATCGCAAGGCAATCCGCGCCAGGCAGCTGTTTGGAGACTACGACGGCATCCTGCAGGTCGACGGCTACGCCGGGTACAAGGGGCTGATTAAAAACGGCGGCCGTCTGGTACAACTGGCGTTCTGCTTCGCGCATGCGCGGCGGAAGTTCTGGGACGTCCACATCGCGACGAAATCGCCGATTGCCGCGGAAGCGCTGCAGCGGATCGCGATGTTCTACGCCATTGAGGATCGCATTCGCGGTTTGCCGGCGACGCAGCGAGCTGCGGTGCGACAATCCGACACCAGACCGCTGATCGAGGACTTCAAGCCCTGGCTCGAGGCGCGACTGCTGGAAGTCTCGAAGAAATCCGGCCTTGGCAAGGCGATCCGCTACACCCTCAACCATTGGGATGGCCTGACGCGATTCATCGATGATGGGCGCATCGAGATCGACAGCAATACGGTCGAACGCAGCATCAAGCCGATCGGGCTGGGAAAGAAAAACTATCTGTTCGCAGGCAGTGAGGGCGGCGCCGAAACCTGGGCCACTCTCGCATCACTCATCAACTCCGCAAAGCTTCACGACATCGACCCACGGCACTATTTTACTGATGTTCTCGAGCGCATCGTCTCCGGACGTACCAAGATCAATCAGCTGAACACGCTGCTGCCGTGGAATTGGAAAGCCGAGCGCGATGGTTCGGAGCCAAAGCTCGCCGCTTGATCAGTTCGACGGCACGGCGTCGGGAACTTCCTGCGCATCGCTGGCGTCGTCGTAGATCTCTTCGCGGATCACGCGCAGCGTTACCTCGTGCAGATACACTTGCAGCGCACCCTCCAGCTCGGTGAACTCGGGCAGCAGGACTCGATCAACGAAGCCCCGTGACGCACGGACCATCACCGTGTTACGTCGCTGTCGGCGATAACGAAACGGCCGCAGCCCATATCGGCGGCAAAGCGCCAGAAACAGGTGCCGAGACCACTGGTCGGGAAGTGAGAATTGCTGTTCGATCGGTGGATCGTGGCGAGCAAGTTCCTCGACCCGGGCCCGCACCCGCTGCAGCGCGGCTTCCGCTGCAAGGCGCTCACCAGCAGTTCCGGCCCCCACGAACAACGCCTCGATCTTCCGAAGCTTCTCGCGCAGCTGCGACTCGCTGGTCATTCTGATCCCCGTTGCCCGCTCCGAACCGGGATCAACCCATCACCGCGCGCCGGCGGCGTCAATCATCCCGACCGCGCTATCCAGAGCATTCCGCGCAAGTCAAGCCCAGGCACCCGTGATCCTCTCGTGACGCTCACATCCGAGCGCTCGGCACGGCTGCTCGAGCAGTTGGAGTTGGAGCTCGAAGAACTCGTCACCACGGCGAGCGAGGATGAGCTTGCCGCACAGGCCGCAGCGGCGAAGACGCAGAACGTCCGCCCCTTCATGCGCAAGCGGCCGGTGCGCAAGCCATGGCCTGACGATATCGAACGCGAGCGCGTCGTCATTGAGACTCCAACGACCTGCGCCTGCTGCGGTGGATCGCGGCTGGCGAAGATCGGTGAGGATGTGACCAAGACGCTGGAGGAGATCCCGCGCCGCTTCAAGCTGATCGAGACGGTACGCGAGAAGTTCACCTGCCGCGATTGCGAGAAGATCAGCCAGCCGCCCGCGCCGTTCCATGCCACGCCGCGCGGCTTCATCGGCCCACAATTGCTGGCGACGATCCTGTTCGACAAGTTCGGCATGCATATCCCGCTCAACCGCCAGAGTGCGCGCTTTAAGGCCGAGGGGATCGACCTGCCGTTGTCGACGCTGGCCGACCAGGTCGGCCACGGGACCTTCGCCGTCATGCCGCTCTTCCACTTGATCGAACGCCACGTGCTCGCTGCCGAGCGCCTTCATGGCGACGACACCACCATCCGTATTCTGGCGAAGGGCAAGTGCACGACCGGGCGGATCTGGACTTATGTGCGGGATGACCGGCCGTTCGCCGGGCCTGCGCCGCCGGCAGCGGTCTATTACGCCTCGAGCGACCGACGAGGCGAGCATCCACAGAGACATCTGGCCGCCTTCGCCGGCATCTTGCAGGCGGATTGCTACAGCGGCTTCGAGCCGCTGTTCGACCCGCAGAAGAAGGCGCTGCCGATTACGCCGGCGTTTTGCGTGGCCCATGCGCGGCGGGGCTTCTTCGAGCTGGCTGATATCGAGAAAAATGCTCGGGAAGGCAAGAAAGGCAAACCGGTCTCCCCGATCGCGCTGGAGGCTGTCAGACGCCTCGATACGTTGTTCGAGATCGAGCGCGCCATCAACGGCCGCGGTGCCGGCGAGCGGCGTGCCGCTCGCCAGGAACAGAGTAAGTCACTTCTCGAGGACATGCATGCCTGGCTGCTCCGCGAGCGCGAAACCCTCTCGCGTTCCTCCGAGGTCCTGAAGCCGATTAACTACATGCTCAGGCGCTGGGACGGCTTCGCCCGCTTCCTCGACGACGGCAGGATCTGCTTGACCAACAATTGCGCTGAGCGCGCATTGAGAGGCATCGCCTTGGGAAGGCGCAACTGGACCTTCGCCGGCAGCCAACGCGGCGCCGACCGTGCCGCCATCATGCTGACGATGATCACGACCTGTCGCCTCAACGACGTCGATCCCAAGGCCTGGCTCGCCGACGTCCTGGCCCGTATCGCCGATCATCCCGCATCGCGTCTGCACGAGCTCTTGCCCTGGGAATGGAAGCTCCTGCGCCAGGCCGACAAGCCAGCCAATCAGCAGGCCGCCTGACCTTCACCCTTCACCCAATGCCATCATAGACCTCGCCGTGCCCGCGCGCATGCGTCAATCAGGCGGCCTCCGTCGTATGCGTACTTTTGGCAGAACGGAATCCCAGAATTGGCAAATCCTGATGGAGTACGGCCGACGAGCTGGGATGGATAAGCATGAGCTAGATGCTCTGTTTAAGGGTGAAGGCTTCGCCCGGCTGGTGATGGCTGGCGGTGGCGTTCCCCGCGACGTGCTTTCCCTCTTTTTGGAAGCAATGAGCCAAAGCGAGGGTGAGGCAGTTGGAAAAGACGAGGTGCGCGTTCTCAGTAGATCGAATCTGGAGCGGCGAATTGAGGAGCTAAAGCAAGATTCGCAAATCGACGAACAAAACGTCTTGATTGCCGGTATCTATGTTTTAAGGGAGTTCTGCTTAGCAAAAAAAACGAACATCTTTCTAATACCCGAGCAACTGCTCCAGCAGGACGAGAACTGGAGAACGCTTTTCAGCCGCCTCGTTGACTATCGCATCATCCATCAAGCCGGAAGCGCTCTCACGCACAAATCACAGACAGGAAACTTCCAAGCATTTGCGATCGATATTGGCTGCTACGCCCATTTCAGAAAGATGGAGGCCCGCTTCAACGAGATCGACGTTTCGAAGGCTACTGCAAAGGATCAAATGCGTTCCGCTCCGGTGTTGGGCTTGAGTGACCTCCAAACACTATTTAAGACAGTACCAGAAAACGCCGAGGCCGTTTTGAAAACGATACCGGAGGATGACTGATAACGTCGGCAAATCAGCCATCGCTCCTCCCTCAATAAATAGGCACAGTCAAGCTCGGCCGTGTGCCGCAAGCTGGTCGAACGCGGTCGAGACGGTGGTACCAGCACGGGACGTAATGGTTATCTCGAAGAGACTCATCGGCGCAAAGATTGGAAGTTCTTTCTATCGCAGAAGTTGATGGATACGATCCTGAAGAGTCCCATCGGGCGCCGGTCCAATCTGGCGAGTGGCGTCGTAAGGTTTAATCGCGGCTTCCTCGACCTTCTCCGCATCCGGTACCAAATGTTCCAGCGCGCGAAGGGCGTCAAGCCCGGGTTGAAGGGTGAAAAGGAAGCGTTGCGCGACCTGCCGAACGAGCCTCGCGTTTGCCGGGTTGCCAGTTAGACCATCGGCAATGTCGCGGATATCCCGTCGCAGCGCAGCTAAGCTGTTATAGAATTGAACCAGACGCAACGGGGCATCTTTGCCCAGTAACCCCAGCTCGCCCGAGGCGTTGGCAAATATCGTTGGTTCTGCCGGTGCAAAGCTCCGCAGTTCATGTTTTTCCAAGGTAGTGCCTTGCGCACTCGCTGGCCAATACTGACGCCACTTGTTCTCCGAATCGAAGCAGCATCTCGCGACTAGATCGGCCAGCTCAGCGTGAAGCGCACGCGCAAGGTCAGGCATAGTGGACCTCCGGAGGACGTCTCGTATTTCATAATCCTCCATCGGCACGGCATGGAGTTCAAAGCGCTTGTAGTATTTCTTGTCCGGGGCTTGGTGAGGGCCGGTCAAGGTCGGCTCGACGGAAACGACAAATCCGTGGCCTTTGTCGCTCAACGGAATCCGCTGAACGCTCACGCGGTCAATGCGAGGCTGGATTTTGGAGTTCAGGATTTGGATAATCCACTCTCGCGTGATCTTGTCATCCACCACACCATCATCGACCTTGGCTGGCTTGCAGGTCTTCTTGTCCTCTTCAATTCCATAAACGATCTGCCCTCCGGCCGAGTTGGCCATAGCTGACACATCTTTGCACAGCTCGTGTACGTCCTTACTGTTTCGCGATAGCGCGGGCGATGCCTTGTATTCGAGGGTAAGTGTTTCTTCGATCCGCGCATCAACCATCTTCTGGAAGTCGGCGCGATCGTTGAATTCGAAATCAGCCATTGTCTGTCACAAGTAAGCGAATCGGTGAATACGCACGTTGGCACAATGCAGGGTAGCATTGCGATGATTGGGACGGCTGTCCCGGATATTCACAGGGCTGCTAGCGCGCAGCTCAGGCGAACAGGTCCTTTCCAGCCTGAGTCATCCGGGTGAAGGTCCCGCTCTCATGGACCGGCTCCAGCCAACCATGAACGATCGCATACTTGAGACCGGCGCTGTATTCAGCCACGGAGGCCTTGTCCTCGAATAGGAAGGGGTTGTTTAACTTCTCAATATAAATCCGGCCGTCCCGCACCGGCTCGAAGGCGCGGGCGTGCTCCATCAGGCGGCGCGCCGCCTTCTCGGGATCGGCGTAGCGGCGGTCTTCGGCCAATTTTTTCATGTTGTGCAGGTTGGGTCGATCATCCAGGATGTAGACTATTTCCACCATGGTTTGATCTCGCGCGGGTCCGGGATCGTATCCTCGTCCGGAACGAGCTTGAAGTAGTTGTCGGCAAGGCGCGCCTTGCAAACGTCAGCGCTCGGATACATTTTCTTGGTCGTCTCTTTGACCTTTTCCCAGTTTAGGTGGCAGGTTTGTCCAACAATTACTTGAGCGAGGCGCAGATTTTTGTCGAAATCAAGAAAATGCAGATGTCCTTCCTGTTTCGCATCGGAAAGCGCTACGATCCGGCGAAATTCATCCTCGTATTTCCAACTTGAGAATTTCGTCGTCAGCAATTGATCGATGAGAGCTTCGCTTGGGCTCGCCAAATGAGCGGAGTTGATTTTCCCTTGAAGCCGATCCGTCATGTAGTCAATCTGCCGCAGCATCCCCCTCGGGATATCAACTCCGAGACAAATGCCTCGATTGCGATCACCGTAATGCGCCCAGAGTGCGGGATCAGTCCAATCAGCGCTGAAGCATATCAACCCTAATGTCGCGTCGAGCCGATCTTTCAGGTCGAGAAGCTGCCGCTTCACAACGTGGCCCAAAGCACCATGACACAGTACCTCAAATGGATCATTGAGCGTCGATAGTCGTGAGACCTTGATTCGGCCAAAGACAATGTTGCTCAGCCCATATTCGGCTGAAGTCAAATAGTAGACTCGCCGATACTCTATTGGCGGAGGCGGGACAACAGCAGCGCTCCCGGCGTGCTTACTGTATCCCGCGTCGATCCAGAGCTGACGAAATTGCTCGTTGTAATGGCGCGCCATGGCTGGTCACAAAAGAATGGGTCTTTGCACAACTCATCGGGCTAACCGTATACCCTAAAGTGTCGCGCCGCACAGGCCCACTAGCTTGGTCGCGTGCTATGCTTGTGCGCTGCTTCAGCGCTCTCCCGGCCACCAGATTCGAAGGTGGAAGGTGCGTTGCTAGCTAAATGACGCCATGAAGGGCGGACGGAAGCTCTACGCCAAAACCGAAAAGGCGACTTTCGGCTATGTAGGCACTCGTTGCTTGTATACAAGTGATCCTCAAAAAACAGCCAACGCATCTCGGTGCATCTTCAAGGCAACCGTAAATGGGGTGTTAAAAGTGCATTACGAAGATCAACGGAACCTCGAATCGCGCGCAAAGCAATTCGAATTGCGATCGGTTGACGACGACCAGATCGAGAACGCCATTTTGCTTTTCGTGAAGGATTATTTGCATTGATGAAGGTCCGCCCCTTTCGCTCCTCGAACTGGAGGCCATGAGCACCTTCAGGACTCCGACGAGCTGTTGCATGCGCTTGACTAAACAACCTCTGTTGCTGACGAGGTTGGCGCATTTGATGCCCTGGACCTCGGCCGACGCCTCATAGAGGCGCTGTCGATCGATCGCCTTGCGCATCTGCCGATTAAGCCCGGGGGGCGGAGGCTGTCGGTCAGGGCGACAACCTTCACCGACACCTGCTGCCCGAAACGTAGCACCAGGTCGTGACCTGCCACTGCGTAGTTCCTCCAGATGGAGTTAGAGTCCGGCCTGACGAAGGACGGACAGAAGAAGCGAGCAAGGTTTACGGAAGAGCAGATTATCGCGGTGCTGAAGGAGCATGAGGCTGGTGCAAAGACGGCCGACCTGGCTCGCAAGCATGGAATCTCCGAGGCGACGATCTACAATTGGAAGGCCAAATTCGGCGGCATGGAGGTCTCTGAGGCCAAGCCTGCCGGGCCGCCCGCCGCCGCGCTCGGACTGCCAAGCCGATCACTGTCCACACTCTCCGGCACTCGTTTGCGACCCATCTTCTGGAAAGCGGGATCGACATCCGCATCATTCAGGTGTTGCTCGGACATACCGACCTCGGATCGACCGCGCGCTACGCACAAGTTGCGACCAATCTGCTCGCCCGCACAACCAGCCCGTTCGATGGGCTCTCCATCACGGTGATCCCACCCGACTGAGCTGCGCATATGCGCCCCGTGCTTGAGGTGGCGGACATCTTCCGCCGCCACGGCGCCGCGTTTCGTGGCGCGCAGGACTCTCGGCTTTCATCCGACCAGCGCCGTGTGATGGCGGCCATCGAGGCGTGCCGCACAACAGCGCTCGGGGGCCATGTCGAGCGGTGCGACGACTGCGGCCTGGTTCGCGTCGCCTACAACAGCTGTCGCGATCGGCACTGTCCAAAATGCCAAGCCCTCGCACGCGCCCAATGGCTCGCTGATCGCCAGTCCGACCTGCTGCCGGTCCCCTATTTCCACGTCGTCTTCACCGTGCCGGCGCCCGTGGCCGCCATCGCGCTGCAGAACAAGGCGGTGGTCTACGACATCCTGCTCAAAACGGCAGCCGAGACGATACGTCTCATCAGCGCCGACCCGAAGCATCTCGGTGCCGAGACCGGGATGATCGCGATTCTCCATACCTGGGGCCAGACCCTGACGCATCATCCGCATGCACATTGCCTCGTGCCGGGCGGGCGGGATCGCCCCTGATGGAAGCTGGGTCCATCGTCGCCCCGGCTTCTTCCTTCCCGTTCGTGTCCTGTCACGATTGTATCGTCGGCTATTCCTGGAGCGCCTGCAGGCGGCGTTCGATAGCACCAAGCTTCAGTTCTTCGGCCACCTTGGTCACCTCGCCGAACCGGCGGCATTCGACCACCATCTCAACGCCCTCCGCAAGCTCGAGTGGGTCGTCTATGCCAAGCGTCCCTTCGGCGGACCAGAACAGGTTTTGGCCTATCTCGGGCGCTACGCGATCTGCATGGCGCTTGGCATGCCTTGGCTTCAAGCGAGGCCCACTGGCCTTATCTGGCTTGATCTGGGGCTCTTCAGCCATGATCGCATGCTGCACAGCTGGGGCTGGAGCCCGCCAGCGATCATCGAAGGCCTGCGGCAGCGGCAGGCGATCCGAGCGAGCCAGCACCGGAATTGGCGGCGGCGGATCAGCAGCCGCAGGCGCTGGTGAGGAAATTTGGCCGGTATGGACCAAGACAGCGGCGACCGTCCACGCGCACCACAGGGCTCCTGAAGCGATGGCCAGCTTGGTCGGAAAAATCGGCTGCAGCATCGGATGCATTCTCGCACCTCGCTGCAGAACCCGATGCCAACAAATAACTCGCCCCGGATCAACCGGAGCGAGGCCTTATCAGCTAACGTTTTTAGCTATGTCACTTTCCGCATATTCGCTCAGGCCGCACGCTTCATCTCCTCTTGCGCCTGCACGGGCTCGGCGACGATGCGCCTGATCTCATCGGCGAGCAGCTGCAAGGCCTCGCGCTTCTCGGCGATGCGGGGGGCCTGATCGTAATGCTTGCCGGTGATCGGCGAGACATCGCCATGCTCGTCGCTCTTGATAGTGTGGTCGAGACAGAGCGAGATAATCGAGCGCGGCACCTTGATGTTGCCCATCAGGCTGGCAGCGGTGCGCCGCAGATCATGCGGCGTGAAGGGCTTCAGCCCGAGCATGCGGCAGATGCCTTCGCTCTGGATCACCACCTTTCCCTTTACCAGCTTGGTCTTGCCGCGCAGCGCGCAGGCCATCGCCTTGCGGTTCAGCGGCTCGGTGCCGAAGCGGCCCGCGAACAGCCATGGATAATTGCCCATCGCTTCCTTCGCGATCTCGACCGCCAGATCGCTCAGCGGCTGATGTATTTCGCGGCCCTTCTTCACGCGCTCCTCGGGGATCACCACCAGCGGCAGCTTGCTGGCCAAGCCATCGCGGCCCAGCTCATCGCGATGGATGTGCAGCATCTCGACCGAGCGCAGCATCGAGGCCAGCGCGAACTTCAGCGCGAGGCAGATGCGGCGATCAATCGGCATGTCGGGCCGGTCCAGGCCATGCCAGAGAATCCTGATCTCGTCAGGGCTCAGCTTGCGCTTGCGCGGCTCCTCCTGCGGCAGCGCCGGCAAATTCACGCAGGGGCTGGTGCTGACATACTTGCGGCCAGCTTCAGCCGCCCAGTTGAACAGCCCCGAGACAGCCTTACGCATATGCCGCGCGCTGGAGACCGAGCCCTTCTTGGCGGCCTTGCCGTTCCGGATGATCAGCGTGCCCGCGAGGATGTCGGCCTGCAGCTGCGCGATATCATCGTTGGTAACCTCGCGCGCCACCATCGAGCCGAGCCGAGGCCGCACGAAGCGATTGAGATGGCTGGCCATGTTCGACCAGTCTTTCATGCGCGGCTTTCGCTTGATGATGACGCCGTCCTCGGTGTGGCGGCGCACCTCGATCTCCTCGCTGATCCATGCAATGCGCTGATCGATCAGCTGGCCGACCGTCAGCTGCTGCTTGGCCTGCCGGTCATGCGCCTGCCGCGCGGCCTGCGCGATGTCCTCGCCGTTGCCGATCCTGATCTTCAGCTTCATGGCTTCCCTGCGCCAATAGGCTACGTCGCGCGCTGGGCTGCCTTCACCTCCTTTCTGATAGATGCCCAGCCATTGGGTGGCGCGCTGCTTGGTGATCCGGCAAGTGTATTTGAGCGAGAAGGTCGGCGGCGCGGTGGGGCTCAGGCTGACGTACAGGCCCGAGCATTCCGCGTCGTAAATCTTTTCGCGCTTTTTCACTTCGCCGATGCAGTCCTTGTTGGTGATGTTCTGCGGCATGGTGATGCTCCTCAATGCTTGCGGCTCGGGAGCTGCTGCAGCTCCAGCGAGTCGGCGGTTAGGGTGATGATGATCTCTTGCGCGCCTTGCTCGATCTGCTGCTTGATCTCGGCGGCCCATGGCAGGGCCTCGCCGAAGTCATCGCCGCCGACCAGATCGCGGCTGGTGTCGTACCAATCGCTGTCGATCTTCGGATTGCAGCCCAGCGCGTGGGCTACATACGAGCGCTCGCCTTCGGCGATATCGCGCGGCTCGCCATTGCTCATCAGATAGACGCCCTCGTCATGCACCAGCAAGATCGAGGGCTCGGAGACCGGGCCGGTGAAGGCCGCGCACTGCTTCGGCGCAGCGAGCGTGTGCTCGACTACGCGCAGCACATCGGCGGCTTTGAAGATCAGGTTAGACATTGGGTGATGCTCCGCTCGCCATTAGAGCGCGGATAAATTTGCCGCCGCCCTTCTTGGTGTTCCAGCCGATGTTGCGTTCCTTGCGATGCTCCCACTCCATCGTCGCAGCCTCAAAGCGCGTGAGATTCTCGGCTAGAACCGTGAAGATGAAACCGGACGGAATGCGCCTGCTGTCCCTGTGCTCCTTCTGGCGGCTCTTACGATGGGTGATACCGACATAGCCTTGCGTAAAGGGATCGGTGTGCTCTGGGAGGTGGAGCCAGTACACGCCGTGTATCCGTTTCCCGTCCGATGGCTTTGGATTTTGAATCGTCATGGGTGATGGTTTCCGTTTTCAAAGATAGAGATGGTCGGCGATGTTGCGCTCGATCAGGGCGCGCTCCATCAGGGAGAGCTGGCGCGGCGGCTTCACCGGGGTGCAGCTCCAGATAAGCGAAGCCACCCAGCCGATGAAGGACCAGCCGAGAAACAGGTTGGCGATGAAGATCGCCAGCAGCGCATGATGATCGCGCCGCCAAGCTACATAGCTCGGCAGCAGGTACAGGAAGGCGCTGATCGCGAAGCCGATGATCCAGAAGGCGAAGTGGCCGAACTGCAGGCCGCTCGCCAGCGCGATGGTTTCGGCGGCGATGACCGCGAAGAAAGTGCAGGCGATCAGCGCGGGAATGAATGCTCGCTTTGACATTGGAAGCGTTCCTTTTACTTCTCGGTTTCGTTGCGGGGATGATCCGGGTGCGGCATCAGATGCGCGTGCTCCAGATCGAGAACGAGGTAGTGGCCATTGCTGTGCAGGCCTTCGCACCAGCCGCGCGACTCCATCTCCAGCCGCAGAGTTTCCTCGCTGTCGTGGCCATACCAGCTGCGGCCCGCATTGAAGTTTGCGATCAACAGCATCATGATGGCAGGGCCTTCGTTGTCGCCCATGTAGAGCACGCGCATATCCTTCGGCTGCTGCATCGTGAAGGCCAGCTCGCTCACCTTGCGGGCCTTCGGATGAATCAGCAGATCGCCCTCGCTTTTGATCAAGCCGCGCTTCTCCAGCACCGCGAACTTCTTGTTGTCGAGCTGCCAATGCAGGGCCGCGCCTTCGGCCTTCTCCAACTCGGCGAGGCAAGCGGTGATCTCGGCGCGCTCTTCTTCAACGGCCGCGAGGATCACCGCCCGGTCATCGGTGCAGATCGGATCGGTGATGTCATCGAGATTATCGGCGGGCTCCAGCGTGAAGCGTGAGCCGCCCGCGCTGATCTCGCGCTTCGCTGGATCGAAGTAGTCAATCCAGATGCGCAGGCCCAGCTCGGCGCTGGTGAAGTTCGGGCAGCTATCATTGTGCCATGATGAGTCCTCGAAGCCTTGCGGCGCATATCGGCGGCCGGGAAGTCGGAAAACTCGGTCAGATAGTTTGTCATGATGATGATCCTTTGAAAGCCATTGCGGGCGGCCCTTGCGAGGCCGCCCTGATCGATGGGTTATTTCGGAGCCGAGGCAGAGAGCGTGCCGTCAGCGGCCTGCTTCAGCTTCATCCCCTTGCGAGTGCAGATCGCCTTGATGTTGATCGAAGGCCATGCAACCGCCTCGGCGATATCGGCGCGCGTTACTGGCTTCTTGCGGAGCAGCATCGCGATCACGATCTCGACCTTCGACTTGCCCTCGGGCTTCGCCTTCTTGGCTGGCTTGGCGGCCTTGGCCTTCTTCGCTGGCTTGGCCTGCTTCTCTGCCTTGGCGGCCTCGGCTGGCTTCGCAGCTTTCGCCGCATCGCGCGCCTTATCATCGGCCTTCGCTGCTTCGCTGCCTGCATCGGCTGGCGTGCGGCCATACAATGCGGGCACGAGGATCGCGCGGCCCTCGGCGGTGATCGCGTACACCAGCGCCTTGCGGCTATTGTTCGCGGTAGCGTTCAGCCTCGCCGCTTCGATCCGCGCAGCAGCGAGCGAGTCATGCTCGGTGGTCTGCGGCTTGTTGTTCTTCAGGATCGTCGCGGTGAATTTCTTGCAAGCCGGGATGAGCGCGAGATCGGCGACATCGGCGGGGTGGATTTTCTTGGTAGTCATTTGCAGTTTTTCGTTTTTCAGAAGGCCGCGCGGAATGCGGGGCGTTCTGACCGCCTAACCCCGCGACCTTTCGGTGGCGGGGGCGGGAGGGAGCGGCTCGCAGCTAATGCGAGGCAGCTCGCTCGGTTTGGCGGTAGGAATGCAAAGTGTGCGACGCTCGCCTGATCTCCAGCTGCCGGATTGCGGCCTGCAGATCGCGAAACTGGTGCGTCATCTCAGCGATGCGGGCGGTGATGATCTCTTGCTCGGTCATCGATCAGCGCCCTCGGTGATGAAGGCGGGCGCGGCTCCGATATCGGAGCATACGAAACAGTAGCCCTGGTCATCGGGCATCCCGCCCATAGCCCAAGCACCGCGCCAGCCGAGTTTCTCGGCGAGGGCCCGCGCCGCCTTGGCATGATTGGCCTCGATGCTCAGCGCGTTGTCGAGATGGAGCGTGATGCTGCCCGCCGCCGCGCTCGCCTTGATCCGCGAGCCTTTGGAATTGGAAGCGCCGAAATATTTGGTGGTGATCGCCTGATAGCTTCTCATGAGTGAAATTTCCTTTTTTCAGAAGTCTCGCTCGGTGCGAGGTTCTGACCCCCTAACCTCGGCGGTCAGGCCGAGGCGGAAAGGCGGGGCTTGGGGCCTTGCCCCAGCCGGGGCAGATCAGCGGCGCGGCCTGCTGCCTTGATGGAAAATGATAAATCCAAAAGGGCCTATTTTAGAAGCACTTAGATAGGCTCTCTTGGGGCCAGATAGGCTCGCCCAAGGCCAAAATAGGGCCGTGTGGTCCTGACGCCCTAGTGGTAGGTGTCTCCTCGCGAAGCGCGCAAACGCTTTTGCGAAGACGGTGACAAACAAGCCCAGTCTCGCCGGGGAGAGCACGAAGTAAGCCGTAACCCATCGCGCAGGGAAAGCCGGGTTGTTTCCGGTTACACCTGTGGTCCTACCTCCGGTGCTTTTTGTTGCACCGGACCCATGGGTGCGATCGGCACCCGGCGTTCCCTGCGCCCTCTGCTAGAGGAGAGGGCGGAACGAGAAGCAAAGCTCGGGCAATCATGTCGCGAGAATGCGGATGTTTGACTCACAGGCCGTGCCACACATTCACCGTCGTCCCGGCGAAGGCCGGGACCCATAACCACCGATGCTGCTTGTCGCGCAACGCTGTTACGACGAGTACCGTTCGCAACACCCGCCGCGGCGTATGGGTCCCGGCCTGCGCCGGGACGACGCCTGGGAAGGAGCCGGGCTCTCATTCTCTCCGGTGCAGGCCTGTGAAAACGGGCGATCCAGTACGCCGCGGCCTCTCGGCTCAAGCACAGGCGTCTCTGGAATACTGGATCACCCGCTTTCGCGGGTGACGACACCGCGTTGTTTTACAACTTATCGAGAGTATCCTCCGCCGCGAGACGTTATCGTGACGACCGCATCCACTTTCCATCACGAGGCAACATGACCAACACCATCGAGGCCCTCGACAGCGGCTACCGTTTCATGCCCGGCGTCAGTCAATATTCCTGCGGCGTCAGTGCGCTGCCGGGTTTTGCGATCGAGCGCGTCTGGTTCTCTCAACCGGTGCCGCTGAAGGCGGGCTTTGACAGGATCGCGGACATCCTCAAGTCCGCGGGCCGTCCGCTCACTGCATTCGGCGCCTGCGAATTGCGCTCGCCGGCGCCGTTCACCGAAGACGGGTTCAAGGCCTTCAACGCGATCTACATCAAGACGCTGATCGAATGGGGCGTGATGCGCGACGGCGTCAATCCGGTGGCGCGCAGCAATGTCTGCCCGAAGCTCGATCCGCCCGCCGAGCCGTCGTTCCACGCCTTCTCCTACACGGTGCCGGCTGCGAAGGACGCACCGTCGAGCTTCGTCGTGGCCGGCAGCGGCGAGTCGGTCGAGGGCAAGGCCAATTATCGCGATCACACCGTGGCCCTCGGCGACACCAGTCCGGCCGGCATCCTGGCGAAAGCGAAATTCGTGGCTAACGAGATGGAACGCCGGATGAGCGCGTTCGACGGCACCTGGCAGGACACCACCGCCGTGCAACTCTATACCGTCCACGACGCCTATCCCGTGCTCGAAAGCGAGCTCGGCCACCGCGGCGTGCTACGCAACGGCTTGACCTGGCATTTCGACCGGCCGCCGGTGATTGGGCTTGACTTCGAAATGGATTGCCGGCGCGTGCATCGCGAGCGCGTGGTGTGATGCATCGATCACCTGCTGCATCAAAAGCGCGTGTGGGTGCATGGCGAAGCGTGCGGCTTTCCTTGACACGGATCGCATCAACCGTTTCCCTTCGCCATCGAAATCAGCGGCTGGGTGAACGCGGGTGCAGAACGAATCTGTGATCAGGCGGCGGGATCTGCTCGCGCTGATCGGCACCATCGCCGGCAGCTCGGCGATGTATCACGCGATGACGAGCCTCGGCTTCGCATCCGAGTCTGCCTACAAGGGGCCGCTCAAGCTCGCCGGCGATGTGAAGGGCGCTTCGGTGCTGATCCTCGGCGCCGGGCTTGCCGGCATGACGGCGGCGCTGGAACTGCGCAAGGCCGGCTACAAGGTCCAGATCCTCGAATTCAACAACCGGCCCGGTGGCCGCAACTGGTCGATCCGCGGCGGCGACAGCTTTACCGAGCTCGGCGGCTTCAAGCAGACCTGCCAGTTCGAGCAGGGGCTCTATCTCAATCCCGGCCCGTGGCGAATTCCCTATCATCACCGCGCGCTGCTCGATTACTGCCGCCGGCTCAACGTGACGCTGGAACCCTTCCTCCAGCTCAACCACAACGCCTATCTGCACGCGACGCGCGCATTCGACGGCAAGCCGCAACGCTTCCGCAGCATCAAGGCGGACTTCCAGGGCCAGGTGTCGGAGCTGCTCGCGAAAGTCACCCAGCAGGGCAGGCTCGACGAGGTCGTCACCAAGGAAGATCAGGAGATATTGCTGCAGGCGATGCGCGACTGGGGCGCGCTGGACCGCGACTACAAGTACAATGCCAACCTCGTCTCCGCCGAGTTCCGCGGCTATACGCGCGATCCCGGCGGCGGCCTGATGGACGATCCGCTGCCGAGCGACCCGATTTCACTGCAGGAGCTGTTGCGGTCACGGATGTGGCGCTATCTGCAGAGCTATGCGCGCTACGACTTCCAGACCACCATGTTCCAGCCGGTCGGCGGCATGGACATGATCGGCAAGGCGTTCGCGCGCGAGGTCGGCGATCTCATCCGCTACAACGCCAAGGTCACGCAGATCCAGCAGAATGGCTCCGGCGTCACCGTGAGCTACGTCGACACGGGCGGTCCACCCACGGTGCAGCAGGCGACCGCCGACTGGTGCATCTGCACCATCCCGCTGCCGATCCTGAGCCAGCTGCCGGTCGACGTCAGCGGGCCGATGAAGAATGCGATCGATTCCGTATCCTATGCCGCCTCGGTGAAGATCGGGCTGCAGTTCAAGCGGCGGTTCTGGGAGGAGGATGAGGCGATCTATGGCGGCATCAGCTACACTGACCTGCCGATCCGGCAGATCGGCTATCCGAATTATGGCTTCAACCGTGGCGGACGCGGTGTCCTGCTCGGCGGCTACATGTATGGGGGCGCCAATTCCTTCGAGTTCACGGCGATGACGCCGGCCGAGCGCGTCGTCAGTGCCGTCGAGTTCGGCGCCAAGATCCATCCGCAGTACAAAAGCGAATTCGAGAACGGCGTCGCGGTGGCCTGGCATCGTGTGCCGTTCACGCTCGGCTGTGCCGGCGAATGGACCGACGCCGGGCGCGCGCAGCATTACCGCAATCTCTGCCAGATCGACGGCCGCATCGCGCTGGCGGGTGAGCATGCCTCGCAACTGCCGGCCTGGCAGGAAGGCGCGATCCTGTCCGCGCTCGACGCCATCAGCCGATTGCACGAACGCGTGGTGAAGACGTGATGATGCGTATCAGCATATCGGCGGTTGCCGCGTTGACGCTGCTGTCCGCCACCGTGGCGGTGGGGCAGGATAACGCCACGGGCAAGCGCACTTTCTCCTCGGGCTACCGCTTCGTGGAGATGACCGGCGAGGAGCTGTTCGGCAATGTCTGCCAGGGCTGCCACATGCCGGATGCCACAGGCGCAAGCGGCGCCGGCACTTATCCGGCACTCGCCAGCAACAAGAATCTCGAATCCGCCAGCTATCCGATCTTCCTTGTCATCAATGGCCGCCGCGGCATGCCGGGGTTCGGCGACATGATGACCGATGGTCAGGTCGCCGCCGTTGTGAATTATCTGCGGACGCACTTCGGCAACACCTATCAGGACGCGGTGACGGCCAAGGATGTCCAGGACGCCCGCCCTAACAAATAATTCGGGGAGAGTTTGATGAAAGTCACAGGTATCCTGTTGGGCGCCGCGCTGTCGGTGGTGGCAAACGCTGCCTCGGCTGACGTGATCAGGCATCCGATTCCCAATTCGACGTTCCCGATCGCGCAGGCGGTCACCGTCACCGGCAACACCACGACCGTCTATGTCAGCGGCCAGGTGCCGCCGGTCGCCAACAAGGATGCCGATCCGTCGAGCCCGCAGGCCTATGGCGACACCAAGACCCAGACCGTCGGCGTGCTCAATCGCATCAAGGGCATCCTCGAAGGCCAGGGGCTTGGCATGGGCGACGTCGTCAAGATGCAGGTGTTCCTGGTGCACAACGCATCCGCACCGATGGACTTCAAGGCCTTCATGGAGGGCTACACCCAGTTCTTCGGCGGCAGCCAGCCGAACCTGCCGGCCCGCTCGGTGGTCGGCGTCGCGGCGCTCGCCAATCCCGGCTTCCTGGTCGAGATCGAGGTGATCGCGGCCAAGGATGCCAAATAGGGACTCCAAATGGCGTGCGCGAAACTGCGGAGCATGCGCGCGGAAATTGAAGGGCTCGCCGTCTTGCCAAAGCGCGTGTCGCCTGTCTGAATTCGTCTCCACTGAGGCGGTGGAATCCGGGAGAGCACGATGTCGCACAAGGCCCCAAACATGGCTCGAACGCTGCGGCTCGCAGCAGCACTTGGTCCGGTCCTGCTCGCAACCGGTGCCACGGCGCAGGGGCTGACCGAGCAGCAGCAGTTTGCCCGCGGCATCTATCAGGAACTGGTCGAGATCAACACCACCACCGCGACCGGCGATACCCAGAAGGCGGCGGAGGCGATGGGCGCGCGGCTCCGCGCGGCGGGCTTCCCTGAGGCCGACGTGCACGTGTTCTCGCCGGCGCCGCGCAAGGGCAATCTGGTGGCGCGGCTGCCCGGCTCCGGCGCGCGCAAGCCGATCCTCCTGGTTGCCCATCTCGACGTCGTCCCAGCCCTCCGTGAGGACTGGACGGTCGATCCGTTCAAGCTCACCGAGCAGGACGGCTATTTCTACGGCCGTGGCTCTAGCGACGACAAGTTCATGGCGTCGGCCTTCATCACCAACCTGATCCGCTACAAGAAGGAGGGCTACAAGCCCGACCGCGACATCATCGTCGCACTCGAGACCGACGAGGAGATCCTCGATGCCAACGGCCTCGGCATGCAGTGGCTGATCAAGAACCACCGTGACCTGATCGACGCCGAATTCGCGCTGAACGAAGGCGGCGGCGTCGGCCTCAAGAACGGCAAGGCGATCCGCAACAGCGTGCAGACCAGCGAGAAGGTTTCGGTCGGCTACCAGCTCACGGTGAAGGATCGCGGCGGCCACTCATCGCTGCCGCGCAAGGACAACGCGATCTACCACCTCGCCGAAGGCCTCGTCCGGCTCTCCAATTACAGCTTCCCGATGAATCTCAACGAGACCACGCGAATCTATTTCGCGAAGATCGCCGAGGTCGACAAGTCGCATGCCGACGACATCAAGGCGATCCTGGCGCCGCAGCCCGAACCGGCGGCGCTGGCGCGATTGTCGGAAAATCCCGGCTACAATGCGCAGCTTCGCACCACCTGCGTCGCGACGATGCTCGAGGGCGGCCACGCCATCAACGCGCTGCCGCAGCTTGCGACCGCCAAGGTGAACTGCCGGATCCTGCCCGGCGAGCCGGTCGACGGCGTCCAGGCGACGATCGAGCGCGTGCTCGCCGACAAGCAGATCGAGGTGACCCCGACCGGCAAGGCCGTGCTGAGCCCGCCGTCGCCGCTGAATGAGGAGGTGATGGGATCGATCGAGAAGCTGTCGAAGGAGTTCTGGCCGAATGCCGAAATCGTCCCTACCATGAGCACCGGCGCGACCGACGGCAGCTATCTGCGCAATGCGGGGATTCCGACCTATGGTCATTCCGGGCTCGGCGCCGATGTCGATGACAACCGGAACCATGGCAAGGACGAGCGCGTGCTGGTCAAGTCGTTCTACGAGGGCGAGGAGTATCTCTATCGCCTGGTCAAGATGCTCGCCGGCGGAAAATGATGGCTGACGGCAAGACAAGGCTGCGGGTGGCGGTCGCCGGCCTCGGCGCGATCGGCACTGACGTCGTCAAGGCGCTCGATCAGGGCATCGAGGGATTGATGCTGGTTGCGGTGTCGGCAAACAGTCCGGACAAGCACAGCGGCTGGGTTGCGGAGCTCAACTCTGCGCCGAAGCTGGTGCCGATCGACGGGCTCGCCGATGTCGCCGACATCGTGGTCGAGTGCGCGCCGAGCAAGCTGGTGCGCTCGATCGTGGCCCCGGTGGTCGCGCGCGGCAAGACCGCGGTCGTGCTCAGCGTCGGCGCGCTGCTGCAGAACGAGGACTTGGTCGATCTCGCCCGGGCGCATGGCGGCCAGATCATCGTGCCGACCGGCGCGCTGATCGGGCTCGATGCGGTGACTGCGGCGGCGATCGGGACCATTCATTCGGCCAAGCTGGTGACGCGGAAGCCCGTCGCGGGGCTCGTCGGCGCGCCGCATCTGGTCGAGAACAACATTCAGATCGAGGGGATCACCGAGCCGCTGCGCATCTTCGAGGGCAGCGCGCGCGACGCCGCCAAGGGCTTTCCGGCCAATCTCAACGTCGCCGTGGCATTGTCACTGGCCGGCATCGGGCCCGACCGCACAAGGGTGGAAATCTGGGCCGACCCGACAGTGACGCGCAACACCCACCGGATCGAAGTCGATTCCGACTCGGCGCGGTTCTCGATGATGATCGAGAACATCCCCTCGGAGAACCCGAAGACCGGCCGCATCACTGCGCTGTCGGTGATCGCCTGCCTGCGCAAGCTGCGCGCGTCCTTGCGGATCGGAACGTGATGAAGATTTTGCCCGACGATCTCTTCCTGATCATCGACGTGCAGAACGATTTCTGCCCGGGAGGCGCGCTTGCGGTCGCGGACGGCGATGCCGTCGTGCCGGTGGTCAACCGGCTCGCCAGCCGCTTCGACCATGTGGTGCTGACGCAGGACTGGCACCCGGCGCGCCACAGCTCGTTTGCGACCTCGCATCCGGGCGCTGCGCCGTTTTCCTCGATCGCGATGCCGTATGGGCCGCAGACGCTGTGGCCGGATCATTGCATCCAGGGCACGGCTGGCGCCGGGTTTCACCCCGACCTCGCGACTGACCGCGCCGAGCTCGTGATCCGCAAGGGCTTCCGCGGCGCGATCGATTCCTATTCGGCGTTCTTCGAGAACGACCTGATAACCCCGACTGGGCTCGCCGGCTATCTGCGCGAGCGCGGCCTCAAGCGCGTCGTGATGGCGGGGCTCGCCACCGATTTCTGCGTGCAGTATTCGGCGCTCGATGCGCGGCGGCTCGGTTTCGAGACCGCGGTCGTGCTGTCGGGCTGCCGTGCCATCGATCTCGGCGGCTCGCTTGCCGCCGCCACCGCGGCGATGCGCGAGGCCGGCGCCGCGCTTGTCGAGGAGATCGCCTGAGCGGAGCCGGCTAACGGCGAAAACCGTTGTTTTGACTGGCCTTTTGTTCTAATCCCCAGCCGTTGATGATGACGCGCAGCGGAGATTTCGTGTCGGGACAGGTTTTGCGGATAGGGACGCGCAAGAGCGCGATGGCGCTTGCGCAAACGGACGAGGTCGCGCGGCTGCTGCGCGCCTCGGCGCCGGACCTTGCCGTCGACATCGTCAAGTTCGAGACCCGCGGCGACCAGGACCAGACCAGCAAGCTGTTGCGTCACGGCGGCAAGGGTGGCGCGTTCGTCGCCGAGATCCGCGAGGCGATGCGATCAGGCACGCTGCAGGCCGCGATGCATTCGCTGAAGGACGTGCCGGGAAATGAGGAGACGCCGGGTCTGGTCCTCGCCGCGATGCTGGCGCGCGATGCGGCCAACGATTCGCTCGTGTTGCGGCCGGGTCTGACGCTGGATGCGTTTCGCGCCTCGCGCGGGAAAGGCTTCATGATCGGCACCAACGCTGTGCGCCGCGCCGCCTATCTGCGCAGGCTGTTTCCTGAAGCGACGGTGATTCATTTCCGCGGCGCCGCCGACACGCGAATTGCAAAACTCGATCGCGGGGCCAAGCAGCGGCTGCCCGATGGCGGCGAGGTGGGGCCGGCGGATGCGCTGGTGATGGCGCGCTCCGGCCTCGAGCGCATCGGCATGACCGCGCGCATCGCACATGACTTCTCGGTCGATGAGATGCTCCCCGCGGTCGGCCAGGGCGTCGTCGCGGTCGAATGCGTCGAGACCGACTGGGCGACGCGTGCGCGGCTTGCCGGGATCGACAACGCGCCGTCGCGGCTCGCCGCCGAGGCCGAGCGCGAGGTGCTGTGGGTGCTCAACGGCCACTGCAATTCGCCGATCGCCGGCCACGCCACGCTTGCGGGGGCTGAGATGACGCTGCGTGCCTCGGTGCTCGACGAGGCCGGGGCCGGCTTCATCGAGGTGACGCGGCGCGGGCCTTCGGACCGGCCGCGCGAACTCGGCCGCGCCGTCGGCATGGAGCTATTGGACAAGGGCGCCGCCGAGATCATCGCCCGCACCCGGGTCGAGGAATAGCGGCGCTGCTACGTCCGCAGCGGCCAGCTGCCGATGATGCGGAAGCGGGATGCGCTGTCGGCCTGCTTGAACAGCGCGATGCGGTCGACCGCGAGCGTCGTGAGCTCGATCGCGGCGAACCGCTCGCGCAGCCGCGCCATGATCGGGCCGCGCCGCTCGTCGCTCAGCCGCCCGGTCAGCGTCATGTGGAAGCGGAATTCCTCCATGACGTAGGGATAGCCCCAGCGGTCGAGATAGTCGCGCTGTCGCTCCGTGAGCCGTTCGGGTCTGCGTCGCGCGCGATCTTCCTGCGTGAGTGGCGCACGGAACGCGTCGAATTCGGTGACGCAATCGGCGGCGAGCTGCTGGAGTTCGTCGGAGAGCTTCGCCGGGATCACGGCGATGAAGCCGCTGATGGCATCGACAACAGGCTCGATCAGGGGAATGCGCCGCGCGCGGCCTGCGAAGGCGGCACAGGCGTCGAGAAGCTCGGCCTCGCTCCTGCCGTCCGCAAGCGCAGTCGGCGCCTTCAGCGTGGCGTGAAAACCGTATTTGCGCGGGTCCTCGGTGACCTCGCGCCAGTCGGGCGCGACGCCATCGGGAAACCGCAGCTCGTCGCCCGACACGGCGTCATAGCCGAGCAGCGTCGAACCGAAGCGGTGCAGGGCGCTGTCAGGTGACGGCGCATAGTAGATCGCGTAGCGCGGAGTGGGGGCCATGGCAGCAGAATAAAGCCTGACTATGCCGCCGCAACCGTCTTGCGCGGCGCGAGCGCGTGAACGAAGCAGCTTGCATCCGCCAGATGCACCAGCCGTCCGGCTGATATCACGGCGACGACACGCGGCCGCAGCGGCACCTTGTCGTCGACGATGACGATATCGGCACGGCGGCCGGCGGCGAGCACGCCGCGGTCGGCGAGCCCCGCGGCGCGCGCCGGCGCAGACGAGATCAGGTCCCAGGCCCTGGCGAGCGGCAGGATGCCGTCGGCAACGAGGCGGAACGCCGCGAGCAGCTGCGCCGGATAATAATAGTCCGACGCCAGCACCGAGCAGAGGCCTTTTGCGATCATGTCGGATGCCTTGGTCCAGCCGGTGTGGCTGCCGCCGCGCACCACATTGGGCGCACCGAACACGATGAAGTCATCGGCATCGGCGGCATCGCGCGCGGTCTCCTCGTTGACGGGGAATTCGGCGATCGCCGCGCCCAGCGCGCGAAACTCCTGACGCATCGCCGGGCTGTTGTCGTCGTGCGACAGCATGCGGATGTCGGCCGCGCGCGCCGCGGCGGCCAGCCTTGCGATCGAGGCCGGCACCTCGGGACGGCGCGCGACGACCCGGTCGATCAGCTCGTTGAAGGCCTCGAGCGAAAGCCCGGCGCGCTCGGCCGACTGGTTGCGCTTCTTCGGTTTGACATTGCTGTGGTCGTTGAAGGCGAACAGGTCGATGCGGCCTTCGGTGAGCCATTGAATGATCTCGGCTTCGGCGTCGAGATTGTGGGTCTCGTGACGCAGGTGGAAGCGCGTATCGGCGGCGAGAAGCGGCCGCAGCGCCTCGATCGCATCGAGCAGCTTGCGCGCATTCTCCGCGCTGCGCAGGCCGGGCTCCCACGACCAGGTCGTGCCATGGAACACGGTGGTGATGCCGTTGGCGATCGCCTGCCGGTCGCTATCGATGAGCGCGACGTCGGTCGGGAAGTCGACGCCCGGGCGCGGCATCATCTGCCGCTCGAACGCATCGCCGTGCAGATCGATGATGCCGGGCAATACCAAGAGCCCGCCGGCATTGATGTGAAGCGCGGCGCGGCCTTGTTCGGCGTCGAGCGCGCCGATGTCGCGGCCTGCGGTCCGCAGCGAGGTCTCGACCAATCCGCCGTCAACCAGCGTGCGCCCGCCCTCGATGAAAATGTCCGTCACGATGCGGCACTCCGTTGTTTGGCCTGTGCTTGGGATACGGCCTCGGCCTCATACTTGTCGAGGAATTCCTCCACCGCGAGCTTGCGAAAGTCGGGCAGGACACGGCGAAGTGTCTCATGGTCCCAGTCCCACCACGCCAGCGCAGCGAGACGATCCGCTGTTGTCTCGGAGAAGCGCCGCTTCACCAGGCGCGCCGGATTACCGGCAACGATGGTGTGCGCGGGCACATCCTTGGTCACGATCGCGCCGGCGGCAACAACAGCGCCGGTTCCGATGTTGCGGCCCGGCAGCAGGATCGCGCCGTGACCGATCCAGACGTCATGGCCGATATGCACGTGATGCGCACGTCGCCAGTTGAAGAAGTCGGTGTCGTCGCTCTCGCCGGGAAAATAAGCGCTGGCGCGGTAGGTGAAATGCGCCTGTGTCGCGCGATGCATCGGGTGGTTGCCGGGATTGATCCGGGTCATCGCCGCGATCGAGCAGAACTTGCCGATCGAGGTGTAGGTGATCTGGCTGTCGTTCACGACGTAGGAATAGTCGTCCATGCTGACTTCAAGCAGGATCGTGCGCGCACCGACCTCGGTATATTTGCCGAGCTTGCTCTCGCGGACCGACGCAGTCGGGTCGAGGGTCGGCACAACCGAGAGTGTTTTTCCGGCCATCAGGGCCTCCGCAAATCTTGCAAATCTTTGGCTTCCGGGAGATGCGCGCTCGTCATCGGGATGCTTGATGACAACATCATGACGTCACGATGACGGCAAGAGAGCGGGTGTGGACGATCGCCGCACCGCAACGTCGCGTCACATAACTGTAAAACACCGGGGATAGCGATGGCCCAACACGGCGCGGTTGGAGCATTACATGCTGGTGGTGGAAGGTTTGACGTGCCGGTTCGGCACAAAAGCCGCAGTCGACAATGCGTCCTTCTCGATCGCGCCGGGCAGCTTTGTCGGTGTGATCGGCCGCTCCGGTGCCGGGAAGTCGACCCTGTTGCGGATGATCAACCGTCTCGCCGATCCGACCTCCGGCCGTATCCTGTTCGAAGGCACCGATGTCACCGCGCTGCGCGGCAAGGCGCTGCGGCAATGGCGGGCGCGCTCGGCGATGATCTTCCAGCAATTCAATCTGGTTGGCGGCTTGATGTGCTGACCAACGTACTGATGGGCCGGTTGGCCCAGATCCCGTCCTGGCGTTCGCTGGCGCAAGCCTGGCCGGAGCAGGACAGGGCGCTCGCGATGTCCGCACTCGATCAGTTCGACATCGCTCAACTCGCGGCGCAGCGCGCCGACCAGCTTTCGGGCGGCCAGCAGCAACGTGTCGCGATCGCTCGCGCGCTGGTGCAGGAGCCCGACATCATCCTCGCCGACGAGCCGATCGCCTCGCTCGATCCGCGCAACACCAGGATCGTGATGGATGCGTTGCTGCGCATCAACAAGCATTTCGGCATCACGGTGCTCTGCAACCTGCACTCGCTCGACCTGGCGCGGACCTATTGCGATCGCCTGGTCGGCATGGCGGCGGGTCGCGTGGTGTTCGATGGCGCCCCGGCGGCGCTGACCGACCATATCGCCCGCGAGCTCTACGACCTCGAGGCCAACGACGTCATGGGCGGCGCGCCAATGCCCGCGTCCGACGGCGCGACCGTTCCGGCACTCGGCACCGCCGCCGCGGCCTGAGCGTCGCGCGTTTTCCAATCTGAATGGCCGGGCATTTTGCCCGGCCAACAGGTGCAACCATAATAAAGAGGGGTAGTCATGTTTACTCGTCGCATCGTTCTGGCCGGCGTCGCCGCGCTGGCGCTCACCGGTTCCGCATCCGCGCAGGAGTGGAAGGCAAAATATCCGGAGCTTACCTTCGCGGTGGTGCCGGCCGAGAACGCCTCCGGCGTCACCGAGCGCTGGACGCCGTTCGTGGCGTATCTGTCGAAGGAGCTCGGCGTGAAGGTCACGCTGCGCATCGCCAATGACTACGCCGCCGTCATCGAAGGTCAACGCGCCGGCAACATCCAGATCGCCAGCTACGGCTCGGCCTCGTTCGCGCGCGCCCGCCTGACCGGCGTCAAGTCCGACGCGTTCGCCAACGACATCAACGCCGACGGTTCGACCGGCTACTACTCGGTGTTCTTCGTCAAGGCCTCGAGCCCCTACAAGAGCGTCGACGATCTGAAGGGCAAGAACCTCGGCCTGGTCGATCCGAACTCGACCTCGGGCAACAACGTGCCGCGCTTCGAGCTCGACAAGATGGGCATCGCCGACGCCGACACCTATTTCGGCAAGGTCGTGTTCACCGGCAGCCACGAGAACGCGGTGCTGGCGCTGGCGCAGGGCACCGTCGACATGGCCGCCAACCAGTGGACCAGCGACGACGATTCGACACTCGCGCAGATGCTGACCAAGGGCATGCTGAAGAACGCCGACGGCTCGGCGATGAAGAAGGACGATTTCCGCATCATCCACAAGTCGGCGCCGATCATCAACGGACCCTATGCCTACAACGCCGATCTGCCCGAGGACCTGAAGGCCGCGATCGCGAAGGCCTTCTTCGAAGCTCCGACCAAGGACAAGGCCGCGTTCGACCGTCTCTCCGACGGCCAGAAGAAGGGCTTCCATCCCGCCACCACCAAGGACTGGGATGGCACGATCGAGCTGATCAAGTTCGTCGACGCTCTGCGCAAGAAGAAGGCGAGCTGATCGTTCGGCTGACGTCACGAGGCCGGGCCTGACAGCCCGGCCTTTGTTCTTAACTCCGAACCGGACTGGCACGCGTCGATGGCGACCGCCGTATCCATTCTTCCGGCGCAGCAACTGGCAACGCTGGAAGAGGCCTACCGCAGTTCGGTCTCGCGCAAGCGGCTGAAGGCCGCGTTGGCGGCGGCAATATTCTGCGCTGCCCTGGTGATCGCCGCGTTCGGCGCGGAAGTGAACCTGCGCACGCTGTTCACTTATTTCGGCAACTTCGTCAGCTATTTCGACCGCATCCTGACGCTCGAATCGGGCGCGCGGGTGTGGACCGATTTTCCCGAATGGTTCTGGGGCTGGAAGAAATGGCTGAGGATGCTCGGCGAGACCGTGCTGATCAGCTATGTCGGCACGCTGACCGGCGCGGTGTTTGCCTTCGCGCTGAATTTCTTCGCGGCCCAGAACACCTCGCCGGCGCCGTGGCTGCGCTTTGCGGTGCGCCGGCTGCTTGAATTCGCCCGCACGGTGCCCGGCATCGTGTTCGCGCTGATCTTCGTGATCGCGTTCGGCCTTGGGCCGATGGCCGGCGTGCTGGCGATCGCGATCCACTCGACCGGCGCGCTGGGAAAACTGTTCGCCGAGATCGTCGAGAACGCCGACATGAAGCCGGTCGAGGGCATCCGCTCCACCGGCGCGAGCTGGCTGTCCTGCATGCGCTTTGCCGTGCTGCCGCAGGTGTCGGCGGGCTACGCCAGCTACGCGCTGCTGCGGTTCGAGATCAACGTCCGCGAAGCCTCGGTGATGGGCTTTGTCGGCGCCGGCGGCATCGGCCAGGAGCTCGTGGTCGCGATCCACAAGTTCTACTATTCCGACGTCAGCGCCATCCTGGTCACCATCATCATCACCGTCTTCATCATCGACATCTCGACCGGCTGGCTGCGCGGCCGGCTGTTCGGCAAGGAGACGCGGCGATGAGCCAGCTGCCGAAGCCGAATACCGAGGAGCTGCGCGCAAAATATCCCAGCGCCTTCGACCGGCCCGCCTCGGCGCGGCTGGCGCTGCCGGCAATGACCGTGGCAGCGCTTGCGGTCTTCGTGTACGGCCTGGTCGATCTCGACTTTTCACCGTCCAGGCTGATCGCGGGCCTCAGCCAGCTCGGCTGGATCACCATGCTGATGATCCCGCCGAATCCCGGCGCGTCGTTCCCGCTCTACATGCAGGCGCTCGGCGAGACGCTGTCGATCGCGCTGCTCGGCACCACGCTTGCGGCGTTGCTGGCGCTGCCGGTCAGCCTGCTGGCGGCGCGCAACATCATCCCCTCGAACCTGATCCGCTTTCCGGTGCGCCGCTTCCTGGATTCGATCCGCGGCGTCGACACGCTGATCTGGGCGCTGGTCTGGATCAACGTCGTCGGCCTCGGGCCGTTCGCCGGCGTGCTTGCGATCATGGTGTCGGACTTCGGCGCGTTCGGAAAACTGTTCTCGGAGGCGATCGAGGCGGCGGACCGCAAGCAGGTCGAGGGCATCCGTGCCTCCGGCGGCAATACGCTGCATGAAATCCGCTTCGGCCTGCTGCCGCAGGTGCTGCCCGTGATCGCAGGCCAGGTGCTCTATTTCATCGAGTCGAACACGCGTTCGGCCACCATCATCGGCATCGTCGGCGCCGGCGGCATCGGCCTGCAGCTCGCCGAGCAGATCCGCGTGCTGGAATGGCAGAAGGTGTCGTTCCTGATCCTGATGATCCTGATCGCGGTCGCGGCGATCGACTTCATCTCGAGCAAGCTGCGCTTTGCGATTATCGGTCAAAGGGCGGTGGCCTAGAGAGACACCTCGCCCCGCTCTTGCGGGGAGAGGTCGGCGCGTAGCGCCGGGTGAGGGGAGTATCCCCGAACTCATATCTAGTGAACTCGCGGAGATAGCCCCTCACCCCGACCCTCTCCCCGCAAGAGCGGGGCGAGGGAGAAGGGCGCGACGTCAACCGTTCTCGACCAGAAACTCCACGCGCTCGGCGGCGAAGCGCGAGCGCTTGGTCACCAGCGGCTGGTCCAGCATCTCGACGTCGGTCGCGTCGACCACCAGCACCGGCCGCCCCAGCGGCAGATCAAGCCGCGCGGCGTCGGTCGCATCGACGATCGCCGCGGTGATCCGGGTCGAGGAGCGGTGGTAATCCTTGACGCCGTAATGCCCGAGCAGCTTCGTCATCGAGTGGACGTTGGCGAACACGCTGCCGGCATCGGGAAACCGCTCGGCCGACAGCCAGGTGGTGGAGACGCAGATCGGCGTCCGGTCGGCGAGCCGCACCGCTTCGATCCGGATCAGCCGTGCGCCGATCTTCAGGCCGAGCTCACGCGCGATCTCGCGGTTGGCGATATCCTCACCGGCCTCGATCAGCTGGCCGCGCGGCTCGTGGCCGCCGGCGCCGACGATCTCCGAAAATCTTGTGCGCGAGCGCAGGGGATAGGCGAGGCGCTGGGCCTCGACATAGGTGCCGCTGCCGCGCTCGGCGCGCACCAGGCCGCGCTCGGCCAATGCGGCGAGCGCCCGCCGCACGGTGTGGCGGTTGACCCGGTAAGTCTCGGCGATCTCCATCTCGCCCGGCAGCTTTTCGCCCGCGGCAAAGCGGCCGTCAGCGATGCCGCGCTCGATGCCGTCGGCAACTTGCCGCCACAAGGCGACGCCGGAACTTTCCTGCATGCTCATCGTGCGGTGATACCAGAAATCGTCGGTTTGTCACGAAACAGTCATGGCGCTTGGCTATCAAGTTGTCTATTATCATAGACAACTTGATGCAAGCAAGGTTGCCCATGAGTTCGACCGGACCAAACAGCAAACAGGCCCAGCGCAAGGCCGCGATGACGGTGCTGGCGCACGCCGCCGCGGCCGACATCGCAGGCAAGCTCGCGGCGATCGCGGTGCCGGTGCATGAGAGCCTGCGCGAGCCGGAGAACGGCCTCGTGATGGTGCGCGGGCGGATCGGCGGCGACGGCGCGCCGTTCAATCTCGGCGAGGCGACGGTGTCGCGCGCGGCGGTGCGGCTTGCGACCGGTGAGGTCGGCTACGGCTACACGCTCGGCCGCGACGCGCAGAAGGCGCAGATGATCGCGCTGTGCGACGCCATGGTGCAGTCGACGGAACTGTCCGGCGAGGTGGAGGCGAAGGTGATCGCGCCGCTGCGCGTAGCCATGAACGCCGAACGCACTCGCAAGGCCGCCGAGACCGCGGCGACGCGGGTCGATTTCTACACGATGGTGCGCGGTGAGGGGTAATGCAATGACGACGATTGCCGAAATGCCCGCAGGCTTTGCCGACAAGGTGCTGTCGGCGCAATCAACGTTCCGTTCCGTGATGGATGCGATGGCGCGTCCGGGCAGCGTGCAGCGCGTTGCGGCGAGCGCAGGCACGCCCGCGGGCATGATGCGCGGCGCGGCCGCGATCGCGCTGACGCTATTCGATCACGACACGCCGATCTGGCTCGATGCCGCGATGTCGGCGACGCCGGATGTCGCCCGCTGGCTGAAGTTTCACGCCAGTGCGCCGGTGGTCGCGGATTCCTCGATCGCAAGCTTCGCGCTGATCGGCGACGCGGCGAAGCTGCCGGCGCTCGAGCGTTTCGCGTTCGGCAGCAGCGAATATCCGGATCGTTCGACCACGCTGATCCTGCAGGTCGACAGCCTGACGCAGGGCCCGGCCTTCGAGCTGAAGGGGCCCGGCATCGACGGCAGCGCGCTGTTGCAGGCGATGATCAAGCCGCGTGACCTGTTCGATCGGCTGTCGATCAACGAGGTCCTGTTCCCGCGCGGCATCGATGTCGTGCTGGTCCATGACGATGCCATTGTGGCGATCCCGCGCACCACGCGGCTGATCGCAAGCGGAGTGTGAGCGATGTATGTAGCCGTCAAGGGAGGCGAGCGCGCCATCGAGAATGCCCACCGTTTGCTCGCGCATGAGCGGCGCGGCGATCGCGACGTACCCGAGGTGACGCTGGCGCAGATCTCCGAACAGCTCGCGCTCGGCGTCGATCGGGTGATGACCGAGGGCTCGCTCTACGATCGCGAGCTCGCGGCGCTTGCGATCAAGCAGGCGCGCGGCGACATGATCGAGGCGATCTTCCTGGTCCGGGCGTTCCGCGCCACGCTGCCGCGCTTCGGCGCCACCGAGCCGGTCAACACCGGCGAGATGCAGGTGCGGCGGCGCATCTCCTCGACGTTCAAGGACGTTCCGGGCGGCCAGATCCTCGGCCCGACCTTCGATTACACCCATCGCCTGCTTGATCCGCAGCTCGCGGAAGGCTTTGTGCCGGAGCAACCGGCGACGTCGGAAGCCTCGCAGGCGGCAACGCCGCGGGTCACCGACATTCTCGGCCGCGACGGCCTGATCGAGTCTTCGCCGCAGGCCGAGGCCGACACGCCGGTCGGCGACCTCACGCGTGAGCCGCTGAGCTTCCCGGCCGATCGCGATCTGCGGCTGCAGAATCTTGCGCGCGGCGATGAGGGCTTTCTGCTCGCGCTCGGCTACTCGACGCAGCGCGGTTACGGCCGCAACCACCCCTTCGCCGGCGAGATCCGCTTCGGCGAGGTCGAGGTCGAATTCTCAGCCGAAGATGTCGGCTTCGCGGTGCCGCTCGGCGCGATCGAGCTGACCGAATGCCAGATGGTCAACCAGTTCAAGGGCTCGACGACCGAGGCGCCGTGCTTCACCCGCGGCTATGGCCTCGCCTTCGGGCAGAGCGAGCGCAAGACCATGTCGATGGCGCTGGTCGACCGTGCCTTGCGCGCGCGCGAGCTCGGCGAGGAGGCCGCGGCGCCGGCGCAGGACGAGGAGTTCGTGATGTCGCACTCCGACAATGTCCAGTCGACCGGCTTCGTCGAGCATCTCAAGCTGCCGCATTATGTCGACTTCCAGTCCGAGCTCGGCCTACTGCGCAAGCTGCGGCAGGAGTTTGCCGAGGCCAATCAGGCGGTGGAACTGCAGGAGGCCGCGGAATGAACGCGCCGACGTACAACTTCGCCTATCTCGACGAGCAGACCAAGCGGATGATCCGGCGCGCGATCCTGAAGGCGATCGCGATCCCCGGCTATCAGGTGCCGTTCGCGAGCCGCGAGATGCCGATGCCCTATGGCTGGGGTACCGGCGGCGTGCAGGTGACGGCCGCGATCCTCGGCCCCGACGACGTGCTGAAGGTGATCGATCAGGGTTCGGACGACACCACCAACGCGATCTCGATCCGAAAATTCTTCGGCAAGACCGCGGGTGTCGCGACCACGACGTCGACGACGGATGCGACTGTGATCCAGACCCGGCACCGCATTCCCGAAGCGCCGCTGCACGCCGGGCAGGTGCTGGTCTATCAGGTGCCGATCCCCGAGCCGCTGCGCTTCCTCGAGCCGCGCGAGACCGAGACGCGGCGGATGCACGCGCTCGCCGAATACGGGCTGATGCATGTCAAGCTCTACGAGGACATCGCGCGCTTCGGCCACATCGCGACCGCCTACGCCTATCCGGTGAAGGTGAATGCACGCTACGTGATGGACCCGTCGCCGACGCCGAAATTCGACAACCCGAAGATGGACAATTGCGCGGCGCTGCAGCTGTTCGGCGCCGGCCGCGAGAAGCGCATCTACGCGATCCCGCCCTACACCACGGTGGTCTCGCTGGATTTCGAGGATCACCCGTTCACGCGCTATCGTTTCAATGCGCCCTGTGCGCTGTGCGGCGCCGACTTCTCCTATCTCGACGAGATCGTCACCGACGACAGAGGCGGGCGGATGTTCGTGTGCTCCGACACCGACTTCTGCGAGCAGCGCCAGGCCGCCGGCCATCACGGCACCGAGAGCGCAGCGCCGCACAAGGAGAAGGCGCATGTCTGAGCTCGCAAGCCTCGACACCGACCAGCCGCTCCTGGTGGCCGAGGGGCTCGGCAAGAACTACGGCCGGCTTCCGGCCTGCCGCGACGTCTCGTTCGCGCTCTATCCCGGCGAAGTGCTGGCGATCGTCGGCGAATCCGGCTCGGGCAAGTCGACGCTGCTGCAGCTGCTGTCGGCGCAGCTTGCGCCCAGCGCGGGGCACGTGTCCTACCGGATGCGCGACGGCGTGCTGCGCGATCTTGCCGAACTCGGCGAGGCCGAACGGCGCTTCCTGTTTCGCACCGACTGGGGCTTTGTGCATCAGGACCCGGCGCAGGGGCTGCGCATGGGCGTTTCGGCGGGCGCCAATGTCGGCGAGCGGCTGATGGCGGTCGGCTGGAATCACTACGGCCGGATCCGCGACACCGCATCGACCTGGCTGGAGCGGGTCGAGATCGATGTCGGCCGCATCGACGACGCGCCAAAGACCTATTCCGGCGGCATGCGGCAGCGGCTGCAGATCGCGCGCAACCTCGTCACCGAGCCGCGGCTGGTGTTCATGGATGAACCGACCGGCGGTCTCGACGTCTCGGTGCAGGCGCGGCTGCTCGATCTGATGCGCAATCTCGTCAGCGAGCTTGGCCTTGCCGCCATCGTCGTGACCCACGATCTTGCCGTCGCGCGCCTGCTGTCGCACCGCGTGATGGTGATGAAGGGCGGCCGCGTCATCGAGACCGGCCTCACCGACCAGGTGCTCGACGATCCCCGCGAGCCCTATACGCAGCTGCTCGTCTCCTCGATTCTTCCGCCATGAGCTTGACAATGACCGCGATGATCGAACTCACCAACGCCGAGAAGACCTTCACCATGCATCTGCAGGGTGGCGTCGAGCTGCCCGTGGTGCGCGGCGTCTCGTTCCACGTCGTATCAGGCGAATGCGTGGTGCTGTCCGGCCCGTCGGGCGCCGGCAAATCCTCGATCCTGAAGATGATCTTCGGCAATTACCGCTGCGACAGCGGCCGGATCGGCATCCGCCACCACGGCAAGGTGATTGACCTCGCGACCGCCGAGCCGCGCCAGGTGCTGAGCATCCGCCGCTCGACGATCGGCTATGTCAGCCAGTTCCTGCGCGCGGTGCCGCGGGTAGCGACGATCGACGTCGTCGCCGAGCCACTGATCGTCAACGGCGTAGCGCGCGAGGAGGCCCGCGAACGCGCCGGCGGCCTGCTGCGTCGGCTGAATATCCCGGAGCGTCTCTGGACCTTGCCGCCCTCGACCTTCTCGGGCGGCGAGCAGCAGCGCGTCAATATCGCGCGCGGCTTCATCTCGGACCTGCCGATCCTGCTGCTCGACGAACCCACCGCTTCGCTCGATGCGGCGAATCGCGCAGTGGTGGTCGAGCTGATTGCAGAGAAAAAGACCAGGGGCGTCGCGATGGTCGCGATTGTCCATGACGACGAAATCCGTCATCTGATTGCCGATCGTATCGTCGACGTGACCTCGTTCGCCGCTGCTGCCTGAAGGACCGTTTGAAATGACCGCCAAGCAAGACACCATCATCGGCAACGCCCGGCTGGTCCTCGCCGACCGCGTGATCGAGCAGGGCTGGGTCGCGATAGCGGACGGCAGGATCGCCGAATTCGGCGAGGGCAGGGCGCCCGAGGCGGCCGAGGACGCCGGCGGCGATCTGCTGATGCCCGGACTGATCGAGCTGCACACCGATCATCTCGAGATGCACTACGTGCCGCGGCCAAAAGTGTTCTGGAACCCGATCGCGGCCGTGATCTCCTATGACGGGCAGCTCGCGACCTCGGGCATCACCACGGTGCTGGATTCGCTGCGGGTCTGGCGCGAGGACGGCGCCGAGGATGTCGACGGCCGCGCCGGCGTCTTGGCGGCGGCGATCTCGGCGGCGCGCGAGGAAAATCTGCTGCGTGCCGATCACTTCCTGCATCTGCGCTGCGAAGTCCCGATGCCGGATGTCGTCGCCGAGGCCAAGGAGCTGATCGACCGGCCGGACGTGCGGCTGATGTCGCTGATGGACCACACCCCGGGCCAGCGCCAGTTCCGCGACGAGGTGAAGCTGCGCGACTATTACCGCGGCAAGGGCGGCGGCATGACCGACGCCCAGCTCGACGTGCTGTTCGCGCGGCGCTTCGCTTATCAGAAGGAATATGCCGTCGCCAACACCCGCGCGATCGTTGCGCTGGCGCATGCGTACAAAATCCCGCTGGCGAGCCACGATGACACCACCGACGAAAACGTGGTCGACGCCGTCAACGACAAGGTCGCGGTCGCGGAATTCCCGACCACGATGGAAGCCGCGCGCGGGCTGCACGCCGCCGGCATCGACATCCTGATGGGCGCGCCGAACGTGGTGCGCGGCGGCTCGCATTCCGGCAATATCGCCGCCGTCGATCTCGCCAATGAGGGCATGCTCGACATCCTGTCGTCGGACTACATCCCGTCCAGCCTGCTGATGGCGGCGCTGCAGCTGCCGCTTCATGTGCCGGCGATCGATCTCGCCTCGGCCGTCCGCACCGTGACCAAGACGCCGGCCGAGGCGGTCGGGCTCGCCGATCGCGGCGAGATCGCGGTCGGCAGGCGGGCCGATCTGATCCGCGTGCACGTCGCGCGCGATCTGCCGGTGGTGCGCAGCGTCTGGCGCGAAGGAGCCAGGGTCGCATGAGCGAACTCCCTGCCGTCGCCGCGCAGCACGCCACCACGATCGGTCCCGGCCGGCTGATCCTGGTGGTCGGCCCGAGCGGCGCCGGCAAGGACACGCTGCTGGGGCTGGCGAAGGCGGCCTGTGCCGACGATCGCGACATTGTGTTCGCGCGCCGGCTGATCACCCGCCAGGCGTCGGTGTCGGAAGACAATGAGGAGGTCAGTGCGGAAACGTTCCAGCGCGCGGTCGCCGCCGGCGACTACGCCATGTACTGGGACGCGCATGGCCATCGCTACGCGCTGTCGCTGGTGATCGACGATGATATCCGCGCCGGGCGCACCGTGATCGCGAACGTCTCGCGCACGGTGATCGCGGCCGCCCGCCGCAACTATGCCAATGCCATTGTGGTGTCGGTCACGGCGCCGCCGGACGTACTTGCCGCGCGACTGGCCGCGCGGGGGCGTGCCAGCGACGGCGGGCTCGCACGGCGGCTGGGACGCACCGTCGACGAGAGCACGGCGACGCCTGATTTCACCATCATCAATTCCGGTACCGCCGAATATCACGCGCGACAGCTTGTCCGCATCATCAAGGGCGAACGCTGGGACGACTAACAGCAGAGGAGCAATGCACGAATGTCGGTGATTTCTACGATCGAGCAGCTTGAGGCGATCTACGGTTTCCCGAATGACGCGTCGACCGTGAAGGTCGCCGATCACGTGACGCCGCTCTATCGTGTGCTGATCGAGAAGTCGCCGTTCGTGTCGCTCGCGACCTCTGGCCCCGAGGGGCTCGACTGCTCGCCGCGCGGCGATCTGCCGGGCTTCGTCCGCATTCATGATGCGAAGACGCTGATGATGCCGGATCGCCGCGGCAACAATCGCTGCGATTCGCTGCGCAACATCGTTCGCGATCCCCGGGTCGGGCTATTGTTCCTGATTCCGGGCTCGGGGAGCACGCTGCGCGTCAACGGCCGCGCCTATATCTCGGCCGAGCCGGAGCTCCTGGCCTCGTTCAAGATGGAAGGCAAGGCGCCGCGCACGGTGATCGTGATGAATGTGGACGAGATCTACTTCCAGTGCGCCCGCGCGATCGTGCGCTCCGACCTCTGGAATCCGGACAAGCAGGTCGATCCGAAGGCCCTGCCGACGCCGGGCCAGATCCTCGCCGAGATGAGCGAGCACACGGTCGGCGGCGAGACCTACGATCGCGAGTGGCCGGAGCGCGCGCGCCAGACGATGTGGTGACGTGCGCCCGGACGGTCGGGGTTGAACCTAGGATATAGCCCGGTCTTCCCAGTCTTCCCAAGTGACATCGGCGTTGATCTCGAGGTAACGCGAAACGGCGACGCCGATGGTCGGGAAGAAGTTGTTCTCGCCAAGCTGCGCCAACAAGCCGAATTTCTTTAGCTTGTCCCTGACGGGATCCTTGAGCTCGGCAAAGCACAGCTCGATCTTCCGCGCCTGCAACGCCTCGTCCAACTCGGCGAGAATGTCGCCGGCGGTCACGTCCACGCTGGTGACCGGCTCGGCCGCAACGACCAGCCAGCGCACCGGCGTCGGAGATTTCGCCACGGCATCCAGTGCGCGTTCCTTGAAGAACTCGGCATTGGCAAAGAACAGCGGCGCATCCCACCGGAACAGGACCAGCCCGGGGATTTGGCGGGCGTCCGGATATCGCGTGATGTCGTGATAACCCTTCACGCCGGAAGCGCGACCCAGCACGGCGGAATGCGGGCGCCATCCGTCCCACAGGAACTCGACAATGGCGATCACGATGGCGAGGCCTATTCCCGGAATCACTCCCAGCACGGCCACGCCAACAAAGCAGACCACCGATAGCCAGAACTCCCACTGCTGGATGGCGTAGATTCGCCTGAGATCGCTGAACTCAAACAGGCCGAGCGCGGCGGCGATGACGACGGCGGCCAATGCGGCGTTGGGCAAGTGCCGAAGCAGGTTCGGCGCCATCAGCAGCAGAAGGGCGATGGCAAGCGCGCCGATGACGCTGGTGAGTTGGGTGCGCGCTCCGGCAGCTTCCGCAACGGGCGTGCGCGATCCGCTGCTGCTGATCGGAAAGCCCTGAAAGAAGCCGGCCGCCAGATTGGCCGCGCCGAGCCCCACCATCTCCTGGTTGGGATCAACGCGATCGCCCAATCGTCCCGCATAGGCCCGCGAAAGCACGCTGGTGTCGGCGAATGACACCAGCGCGACGGCGCCACCGCCGATCAGCACCTGCACGATATCGCCATAGCCGATCCAGGGAATGGCGAATCCCGGCAGGCCCTGGGGAAGCGAACCCAAAACTGTCACGCCGTAGCGCGCTCCGAGATCGAGCACGCCGGTGACGACCGTCGCCGCAACGACGGCAATCAGAATGCTCGGCAACCGCTTGTTCCGTGCGAGCAGCAGGATCACCGCCAAAGTGGCAAGACCGATCCCGAGGGCGACCCAATTTGTCTTTCCGTCAAGGATCGCTCCGCCGATCGCCCAGAGGCTGCGCAGAGGTCCATCGCTTTCGATGGAGAAGCCGAACAGCTTTGGCAGCTGGCTGATCAGCACGGTCAGGGCAATTCCGTTCATGTAGCCGTAGCGGATCGGCTTGGAGAGAAGCTCTGTCAGGAATCCCAACCGCGCGACGCCCGCCACGATGCATATCGTTCCGGAGACGATGGCCATCATGGCGGCGAGGGCTACCACGCGCATGGGATCGCCGCCCGATAGCGGAACGACAACGCCGAGGATGATGGCTGCAAGCGCCGAGTCCGGTCCCAGGACGAGGATGCGGCTCGGCCCGAACAACGCGTAGACGAGCAGCGGGATGATCGTCGCGTAAAGTCCGTAGATGCCCGGCAAGCCAGACGCTTCCGCATAGGCGATGCCGACCGGGACCAGCATGGTCGCGAGCACAAGCCCCGCGACGATGTCGTGTGGAAACCACGCCGCTTGATATCGACGGAGCGTGTTGAGACCTGGCAGCCAGCTGGTCCAGTGATGCATCGCCGGTCACTCCCAACTGCGTTGGGGCTCGCGTGCGCAGGACGTGAACCGCGCTATCCCTTCGCCTGCTCATCAAACGCCTTCAGCGACACCGCCGCAATCTCGCGCAGCGCGTTGCGGTCGGCGCCCGAGGAGGCCATTACGCACATGCCTGATGTGACCGCGGAGAGATAGCGGGCAAGCATGGCCGGATCGGCGCTTTCGTCCAGGTCGCGTTCGGCCTTGGCGCGGACGAAGCGTTCGCGCAACTGGTCTTCGGTGTGGGTGCGACGCGCCGCCAGTTCGAATGGAACATTTTCCGAGCCGGTGCCGCAGGCAAGGCCGCCCTGGACCAGCAGGCAGCCGGGCGGGTTGGCGGGATCGGTCTGGGCGTCCGCGTGCTCCATCAGAAATCGTTCGGCCACCTCGCGGGCAGTGGCGGCGCCCAAGACCTTTTCCATCCAGGCGTCACGGCGCTCGGTGTAGCGGTCGAGGGCGGCCTTCAGCAGGCCTTCCTTGCTGCCGAAGGCGGCATAGAGGCTCGGCGGATTGATGTTCATCGCCTCGGTGAGTTGCGCAATCGTCGCGCCCTCGTAACCATGGCGCCAGAACACGTCCATCGCCTGGTCCAAAGCGGCATCCGCGTCGAAAGCGCGGGGGCGTCCCATACCCATTTTCGTTGCTCCGTAAGCCGGGTGCCGTTTCTGTGACGGATTGTCCCTGCTTATCCTCTTGTTGCACGTGATGTTTTTCCGCGGCTTCTCATTTCCCCACGAATGCGCTAAGAAAATCATAGTGCTCGATACATAAGTATCTTGCGAACCGGCGTCCAGCTCCACATCTGTAGTGAACACTACAGATATCTGGAGCGCGTGAATGCCCTCGTCAACCCAAAATCCCCGTTCCGGCCGTTTCCGACGCGTCGTCGGCGGTATTGTGATCCTCGGCGCCCTCGGCGTCGCCGGTTCGATCGCGACCGGCCACTATTTTCATGCCGCCCAGGCGACCGCCACAGCGGCCGCGCCCGAACCGGCGGTGCCGGTGACCGTGGCCGTGATCCAGCCGCGCCCGACCACGCTGTTCGACGACTTTTCGGGCCGGCTCGAGGCGGTCGACCGCGTCCAACTCCGGCCGCGGGTGGCGGGCGCGATCCTGGCGACCAACTTCACCGAAGGCGCGCTGGTGAAGTCCGGCGACATCCTGTTCAAGATCGACCCCGCGCCTTACGCCGCCGAGGTCGACCGTGCCCAGGCGCAGCTCGAGGCCGCCAAGGCCCGCGCTGTGTTCACCGCGAGCGAAGTCGAGCGCGGCGCCCAGCTGGTCGGCAACAACATCGTGACCAAGCGCGACTTCGACCAGCGCGACAACACCAATCGCGAGGCGATCGCCAACGTCAAGGCGGCCGAAGCGGCGTTGCAGACGGCAAAACTCAATCTCGATTACACCGAGGTCCGCGCACCGGTCGACGGCCGGGTCGGCAGGATCGAGATCACGGTCGGCAATCTGGTCGCCGCGGGCACCTCGTCGCCGGTGCTGACCTCGCTGGTGTCGGTCAATCCGATCTATGCGAGCTTCGATGCGGATGAGGAGGTCGTGCTGCGTGCGCTGAACTCGATCGCAGACGCCTCCGGCAAGCGCGGCAATCTCGATCAGATCCCGGTCGACATGGTGACCTCAGGCGGCCTCAGCGCCAAGGGGCACATCCAGCTCATCGACAACCAGGTCAACGGGCAAAGCGGCACCATCCGCGTCCGCGCCGTGTTCAGGAACGATGACGGCCGGTTGATTCCAGGGCAGTTCGCCCGCGTGCGCATGGGCCAGCCGAAAGAGCAGACGATGGTGCTGATCGACGAGCGCGCCGTCGGGACCGACCAGGACAAGAAGTTCGTCATGCTGGTCGGCGACGACAGCCGTGCGGTCTATCGCCCGGTCACGCTCGGCGGCGCGGTCGACGGCCTGCGGATCGTGACCGCGGGCCTGAAATCCGGCGACCGTATCGTCGTCAACGGCCTGCAGCGTGTGCGTCCCGGCGCACTTCTGAAGATGGAAGTCGCCGAAATGGGCGCGCGCGGCACGCAGCAGGCGTCCACTGAAACCAACCAGCACGTCGTGCAGCGCTAGGCGCTGCACGCGGGGGCGGAGCCATGAATCTCTCAAAATTCTTCATCGACCGGCCGATCTTCGCCGGCGTGCTATCGATCCTGATCTTCCTGGCCGGCCTGATCTCGCTGCTGGCGATGCCGATCTCGGAATATCCCGACGTGGTGCCGCCGTCGGTCGTCGTGCGCGCGACCTATCCGGGCGCCAATCCGAAGGTGATCGCCGAGACGGTGGCAACGCCGATCGAGGAACAGATCAACGGCGTCGAGGGCATGCTCTATATGTCGAGCCAGGCGACCACCGACGGCGCGATGACGCTGACGGTGACGTTCCGGCTCGGCACCGACCCCGACAAGGCAACGCAGCTGGTGCAGAATCGCGTGCAGCAGGCCGAACCGCGCCTGCCGGCCGTGGTGCGCCAGCTCGGCATCATCACCAAGAAGAGCTCGCCCGACCTCACCATGGTCGTGCATTTGCTGTCGCCGAACAACCGCTACGACATGACGTATCTGCGCAACTACGCGGTGCTCAACGTCAAGGACCGGCTGGCGCGGATCGACGGCGTCGGCGACGTCCAGCTCTATGGCGCCGGCGACTATTCGATGCGGGTCTGGGTCGATCCGCAGAAGGCCGCCGAGCACGCCCTGACCGCAAGCGACGTGGTGCGCGCGATCCAAGCGCAGAATGTCGAGGCCGCCGCCGGCGTGGTCGGCTCCTCGCCGAGCGTCAAGGGCCTCGATCTCCAGCTCTCCGTCAACGCCGAGGGACGGCTGTCGACCGAGGAGCAGTTCGGCGACATCGTGGTCAAGACCGGCGCGAACGGCGAGGTGGTGCGGCTGCGCGACGTCGCGCGGATCGAGCTTGGCGCTTCCGAATACGGCCTGCGCTCGCTGCTCGATAACAAGCAGGCGGTCGCGATCCCGATCTTCCAGGCGCCGGGTTCGAACGCGCTGGAGATCTCCGACCATGTCCGCGCCACCATGGCCGAGATCAAGAAGAACATGCCGGAAGGCGTGTCGTACCAGATCGTCTACGATCCCACCCAGTTCGTGCGTTCCTCGATCGGGGCCGTCATCCACACCCTGCTCGAGGCGATCGCGCTCGTCGTGCTGGTCGTGATCCTGTTCCTGCAGACCTGGCGCGCCTCCATCATTCCATTGATCGCGGTTCCGGTATCGATCGTCGGCACCTTCGCGGTGATGCATGTGTTCGGCTTCTCGATCAACGCGCTCAGCCTGTTCGGCCTGGTGCTCGCGATCGGCATCGTGGTCGACGACGCCATCGTCGTGGTCGAGAATGTCGAGCGCAACATCGGATCCGGCCTGTCGCCGCGCGACGCCACCAACCAGGCGATGCGCGAAGTGTCGGGCCCGATCATCGCGATCGCGCTGGTGCTGATCGCGGTGTTCGTGCCGCTCGCCTTCATCTCCGGCCTGACCGGACAGTTCTACAAGCAGTTCGCGCTGACCATCGCGATCTCGACCGTGATCTCCGCCGTCAACTCGCTGACGCTGTCGCCGGCGTTGTCGGCGCTGCTCTTGAAGGGGCATCACGAGCCGAAGGACTGGCTGACCCGGATCATGGAAAAGTCGCTGGGCTGGTTCTTCCGCGGCTTCAACAAGGTCTTCACCAAGTCGTCCGAGAATTACGGCCGTACCGTCACCAAGGTGATCTACGGCAAGGCCGTGGTGATCGGCCTCTATGTGCTGCTGATCGGCCTCACCGGCGTGCTGTTCAAGCAGGTGCCGAGCGGTTTCGTGCCGGGCCAGGACAAGCAATACCTGGTCGGCTTTGCCCGGCTGCCCGATGGCGCCACGCTCGACCGCACCGAGGAGGTGATCCGCAAGATGAGCGACATCGCGCTGACCCAGCCCGGGGTCGAAAGCTCGGTGGCGTTTCCTGGCCTGTCGATCTCTGGCTTCACCAACTCCTCCAACGCCGGCATCGTGTTCTCGACCTTGAAACCGTTCGACGAGCGCAAGGATCCGTCGCTCAGCGGTCCGGCGATCGCGGCGGCGCTCAACAAGAAATATGCCGGCATCCAGGATGCCTTCATCGCGATGTTCCCGCCGCCGCCGGTCAACGGCCTCGGCACCATCGGCGGCTTCAAGCTGCAGATCGAGGACCGCGCGGGCCTCGGCTATGAGGCGCTGAACGACGCGACCAAGGCGTTCATGGCCGCGATGCAGAAGGCGCCGGAGATCGCCGGCGTGTTCTCGAGCTTCCAGGTCAACGTGCCGCAGCTGTTCGCCGACATCGACCGTACCAAGGCGTTGCAGCTCGGCGTACCGGTGACGGAAGTCTTCAACACGCTGCAGATCTATCTCGGCTCCTACTACGTCAACGACTTCAACAAATTCGGCCGCACCTATTCGGTCTATGTGCAGGCGGACGCGCCGTTCCGCGCGCGCGCCGACGACATCAGGCAGCTGAAGGTGCGCTCGTCGTCCGGCGACATGGTGCCGCTCTCGGCGCTGCTGAAGGTCCGTCAGAGCGCAGGGCCGGAGCGTGCGATCCGCTACAACGGCTTCCTGTCATCCGACATCAACGCCGCCGCTGCGCCCGGCTTTTCGTCGGGCCAGGCGCAGGAGGCGGCAACGCGGATTGCCGCCGAAACGCTGCCGCCGGGCTTTGCCTTCGAATGGACCGACCTGACCTATCAGGAGTTCATCGCCGGCAATTCCGGGCTCTGGGTGTTTCCGCTCGCGATCCTGCTGGTGTTCCTGGTGCTCGCCGCGCTCTATGAGAGCCTGGCGCTGCCGCTCTCGATCATCATGATCGTGCCGATGGGCCTGTTGGCCGCGATGTTCGGCGTCTGGCTGTCGAAGGGCGACAATAACGTCTTCACCCAGATCGGTCTGATCGTGCTGGTCGGATTGTCGGCCAAGAACGCTATCCTGATCGTCGAATTCGCGCGCGAGCTCGAATTCGCCGGGCGTTCGCCGATCCGTGCCGCGATCGAGGCGAGCCGGTTGCGGCTGCGGCCGATCCTGATGACGTCGATGGCGTTCATCATGGGCGTGCTGCCGCTGGTGCTGTCGACCGGAGCGGGCTCGGAGATGCGACGCGCGATGGGCGTCGCGGTGTTCTCCGGCATGATCGGCGTCACGATCTTCGGCCTGTTCCTGACGCCGGTGTTCTATGTGCTGCTACGGAGCCTCACCGGCATGAAGCCGCTGACGCAGCACGGCGAGGCGACCATTCCCGGAAAAGCACACGCGGCATGATGTCGCGTGTGTAAGCTTCTTGTCAGTTTCGAAGGGGATCAGGCTGCGATATCGAGCAGCAACTGCGACGAACCGCGGACCAGCACCTTGCGGCCCGCGGGTGTCAACGCAAACGCGTCTCCCCGCACCGCAACATAGCCGAGCGTGATCAGGCTTTCGACGGCAAACCGGTTCAGCCTTGACGGGTTTGCTGCGGGCGCCCGCAGCGCTTTCAACGCATCCCACTGATCGGGTCTGAGTTCGAATTCTTCGCTCATGGTTCAGGCACTCCAGAAATCTTGGGGTGCGAGATACAGAGTGCTGATGAATTTCGTGCGACCACAACGAGTCAGGATTTCGATTTATGTGGACGCGCCGTCACATCGCCGTGTCATTGGAATACTTCAGTTTTTCGAATCATTGCGGCGCATTGACGCGTGATGTCGTCACAGTGATTAACCGCACGTCGTCACAGAAGTTAATCAAGTGGGCCGTGAACCCATAAATCGGCCGAGCTGACGGCTCGCGAGAGTCCGCTACGCTCCGGTAGCGATCAATTCTGCATCGCAGCGAAATGAGGCGATGGGCCAGCAGGAAACCCATGCGCCGCCATCCCATCTCGAATAGCGATCAGATGCTCCGGATAATCATCTCTTGTCGAAGCGCTCGCCGCGCCTCGCGCTCAAAGCACCGCGATGCAATCAACCTCGATATCGAAACCTCCTGGCCAAGACGGAACGTTCAGAAAGATGCGTGCCGGCGCGTCCATCGGGAAGTAACGCGAGTAGACCTCGTTGAACTGGTCGAAGTGGGCCTCGTCGGGCGTGCAATAAACGTTGCATTTGACCACGCGCTCAAGCGACGAGCCGGCAGCTTCCAGGCAATGCTTCATCTGGTCGAGTACGATCTCAGCCTGACGCACAAAGGGCAGTCGCTTGACCTCGCCGGTTTCCGGGTCGAACGGCGGCAGGCCCGACACATAGACGGTCTCGCCGGCGACGATCACAGGATAGATCGGACCTTTCCGCCGGCGCTCCAGATAAGTGGAGATTGGTTCGACCCGAACTGGCAGTCGCTTCATCTTCAAGTCCTCATGAGACGTGCTGGTCGATGCGCTAGACCTTGGCGGCGCAGGCTTCAACTTCGAGCAAATATTCAGGTTTCACGAGCTGAGGGATCACCAACAGCATAGAGGCTGGCCGCGCGTCTCCAAGGAATCTTGACCGAACCTCGACATAGGCAGGAATATCCTCGGCGCGCAGCAGATAGTGCGTCACCTTTACGAGGTCGTGCACCGTCATCCCGGCGAACGCCAGCATGTCGACAATGTGCTGCCACGCCAGTTCAGCCTGCCCCGCGATGTCGGACGGCAGCGTGCCGTCAATCGCAAGCCCAGGTGTCCCCGACGTGAGCAGCCAGCGGGCATTTCCGCTTACCTCGGTGGCGTCACTATAGCGGCCGATCTGCCGCGCGATTCCGATATCATGGCGTTTCAGGGGCATCATTCCTCACTATGTTTGCAGAACGTCCGGAGGTGACGGCCGCGCCAGCTACCAAATGCTTGCCCGGCTCGTAACCCGCGCCTTATGCGAGTGCGGGATCGGATTCGAGATGGAATCCCTTCGACGTGATCAGCCATTGACCATTGATGCAGTGCCAGGTCAGGTAATCTACGAACACCATCGCGCTGATCTTGAGCCGGACCTTGACGAAGGCCTGGGTGGCAGAAGCAAAATCGATCAGCAGGATTTCGTCTGCGCGAAGCGCGTTCAGCGACTTTGGGGATTGGCGCTTGTCAAGAATATCCATGTAGGTCGAGGCGGACCACGTCACCATCTGGCCGTCGCGAAATCCGTGCAGTTGGACCGTCGACCGAAACACCTGATCAAAGCGCGACGTGTCGCAGTCGTACATCAGATCGAAGTACCTTTGCAGCGCCTGGGTCAGCTCCGTGAAGCATGAACGCCCGATCGTTTGGGCTGCGGAATCCCTGCCTTGCTGGAGCAATTGGGTTGGTTCTCGAGAGGCAGCGATCATCGAAACTCCTTGCTCGATCCAGCGAGCCAAGCGTCGGTTTCAAGCGTCGGTTCCTGCGCCACACCGTGCGGTTGAGTCAGCGGCGCTTCGGCTGCCTCCCATTACGCCGCTGGCCATGCCGTTACAAATTCATAATATGAAATACGAACATTCCGAATCGGTCACTCGTAGAGCGCGCCAGAAAGCGTCCGCTCCATCGCGTCCAGCGGCCGAGACAATCGCCCGGGCTGACGCCTGCGAACAAACCAGGTCGAGACCGTGAGCCGGAAATCAGGCACGTTGAATGCCTTGATCTTCTGCTTGACCGGAATCTTCTTCATCTGGCTTGCCGGCAACAGCCCAAAGCCCGCGCCGCGCGCAACCACTGAAAGCTGCAGGTTCTTGCCGTACGCCTCGACGATCACCCGGGGTGGCCCCGCGCCGACACGTTCGAGCGCCTGCGTCAGGGCAACGCGGTAACCACAGCTCTCGGGCTGGATCACCCAGCCCACTTCGTTCATCGCCCGCAGCGAGCGCCAGCGGGTCGACGCATGACTGGCGGCGCCGATGATCCGCACATCCTCGCGACCGAGGCAACGCGCCGGCAGTTCGGTCTTCGGCGGGCCATCCGTGAGCAGCGTTATGACGGCAGCATCGAGGCTGCCGTCATCAAGCCGTTTCAGCAGTGGCGCGGTCCAGTCAACGGAGATCTGGAGGGTAAGGTCCGGGAAACCGGACCGCAGCTGATCGAGCGGCCGTTCTGCCACCACCTCGGCCAGCGCGTGGGCGGTGCCAATACGCAAGACGCCCATCGGCGGGGCCGTTGGCGCGAGAGCATCCGAAAATGCCTCAGCCGCATCGAGAACCCGCCGCCCGTGATCGAGCGCCGCTTGACCGTCGTGGGTAAGGGCCAACGGCTTGGTTTGCCGATCGAACAACGTGGCGCCGAGATCCAGTTCCAGTCGTTGAACCAGCCTCGACACTGCGGACTGTGTCATGTGGAGCTGCCGGGCAGCCGCCTGCACCGATCCGGTCTGCGCGACCGTCACAAACGTGCGAATCTCGTTCAGCTTCAAGGAAACTCTCCTACCACTACTATTCCGTAGCGGTATCATATTTTCCAGGACCGAAGCGATAGCTCTGCGCGACTGCTCACACCTCCAGATCGGCGCGCGCGATGCGATCTATCAATAGCAAAGCGGAGTCCACGTTCTGGATTAGCCGCGCCGCACGCTTGCGCCGCCATCGACCGGCAACGTGACGCCAGTCACGAAATCAGCTTCATCGGATGCGAGAAACAGCGCGGCATTGGCGACATCCCAGCCGGTGCCCATCTTGTGACGCAGCGGCACCTTGCTGTCGCGTTCCGCCTCGACCTCGGCGCGGCTCTTCTTGAATTCGCGTGCGCGCGTGTCCACCGCCATTGGTGTGTTCATCAGTCCGGGCAGGATCACGTTGGCGCGAATGCCATATTGCGCATTCTGGTAGGCGAGCTGCTCGGTGAAGGCGATCATCGCCGATTTCGTCGCCTTGTAGGCAACGTAGGGATAGGTCGTGATTGCGGCCATCGACGAGATGTTGATGATCGAGCCGCGCTGCTGCTTGCGCATGATCGGGATCACGTGCTTGGCGGCGAGGATGCAGCTCTTCAGGTTGATCGCCACGCAGCGGTCGAATGCCTCCTCGGTGATGTCGAGCAGTTCGGCATCGCCGCCGGAGAGGCTGACGCCGACATTGTTGTGCAGGATATCGACGCTGCCCCAGCGGACATGCGCATCCGCCACCATCGCCCTGATGTCGGCATTCTTGGTGACGTCGGCCTTGAAGGCTACAGCGGTGCCGCCCTTGGCCGTGATCATCTCGACGGTTTCCTGCGCCGACGCCAGATTGTGATCGACGCACAGCACCTTGGCGCCCTCGCGCGCGAAGGTCAGCGCGGTGGCGCGGCCGTTGCCAATACCCTCACCGGGGCTCTGGCCGGCACCGACGACGATGGCGACGCGATCTTGCAGGCGCATCTCACTTCACTCCCGGGATTGGGTACTGCTGCAGTACCTCTTTGTAGGTGGGTTCGTTATCGATCTGCATGGTGGCGAGCACGCGCACCACGGCGCAGTAGAACGCAATCGTCAGCACCAGGTCGGTCATATGCTCGTCGGACAGCTCTCGCTTGATCTCGGCGAAGGTCGCATCCGACATCGCGAGGTCGCGCACCATCTCGCGGGCGCCCCTCAGGATCGCTCTCGCCAGCGGCTCGAGCTGCGACGGCCTGCCGTCGGTTTCCGCGATCAGGCCCTTTATATCCTCGTCGGTGACGCCGAACTCCTTGCCGATCTTCACATGGTGGGTGAACTCGTATTCCGACTTCTCGAGCCAGCCGACCTGCAGGATCGCGAGCTCGCGCAGCCGCGGATCGAGCTTGCTGTTGAAGCGGATATAGCCGCCGATGCCGTTGAAGGCGCGCGCCATATCCGGCGAATTGACCAGCAGCTTGTGCAGATTGGTATTGCGCTTGAGCATGTCGCGATATTCGGGTGCGACCTGATCGGCTTCGAGATAGGGCAGGCGGGCCATTGTTGTTGTCCTTGGTTCGGCGGCTTGCGGGAGAGGCGGCTGTCGCTTCAGCCGTAGAGGGCTTTGTGCTCGCTTTCGTAGTTGGCGTAGGAGTCCTTCATGCTGGCGCCGTTGAGCAGCATGGTCGCGACCACAGTATTGTCGGCATCGAACACGGTCGAGCGCACCCACATGCTCTCGGTGCGCTTGCTGCCCGAGAGCGCGACGACCTCGCGCTCGACCCAATAGGTCTCGCCCGGGAACAGCGGCCCGCGCACCAGCCGGATCTCCTGGTCGGCGAACAGCCCGACCGCCGGGCCGCGGACCGGCAGGCGGTCTTCGCGCGCGCGGTACTGGAACAGCACGCTCAGCATCTCCATCGGGATGATGGCGCGGCCCCAGGGATTATGCTCCAGCGAATAATAGTCTGATGGTTCGGTGATCACCTTGAGCTTGTCGGCCAGCGAAAACGGATAGAGGTCGCCCATGTTCTGGTCGAAATCCATCTTGATCGCCTGCCGCGGCGTCTTCATGCCGACCTTGATGTCGGCGAGGATGACGGGATCGGCCAGCGGCTTCAATTCGCCGAGCCGATGGCTCAGCGCCGTCTCGGTGCCGTCGCCATCGATCGAGGCCGTGCCGCGCAGGATCTCGGTGCCGTCGCGCTTGATCATCCCGATCGCGCAAACAGTCTGGCCCGGCTTCGGCTTCTCGATCTGGGCCTGCACCTCTTCGCCTTCGAACACCGGATTGCGGTAATGCGCCGACAGGCATCCGGTCATGAACCAGGCCCGGCCCCAGATACGCTCGCACAGCGGCGCGAACTGGCTGAAATGGGTCGGTCCCTCGATCGTGCCGCCGCGGAAGCCGAGCTTCTGCGCGGTTGCATCGTCGTGGATCGAGGCGTGCGAGTCGTAGGTCTGGGCCTGCAGCATCTGCTTCGGGCTGCGCCACGGACCCACCAGCAGATTGCCGTTCTCCACGATTTCCGTCGTGAACGCGGATTCGACTGTAATCATCCTCGGTCTCCCTTTGCGCGCACCGTTTCAAAGAAGCCCGGGTTCGGCAAGGCCTCGCATGTGCAACATCGAGTTATGTGCTGCGGCCATGGAACGGGGCTGTTCATGCATAACAAAACCGGTGCATGCTGATGCATGATCATTCGGAAGATAATGAGACCGGTTCGGACCGGCGCGACTAACCGGCGGGGAGCCTGAGACTGATGGCGTTGATGGACGTTGGACTGGACGACAAGTACCGGTTGGACACGAAACGAATCTTCCTCTCCGGTACCCAGGCTCTGGTCCGATTGCCCATGTTGCAGCGCCAACGCGACCGCGCGCACGGGCTGAACACCGCAGGTTTCATTTCCGGATATCGCGGCTCGCCGCTCGGCATGTACGACCACGCGCTGTGGCGGGCGAAATCGTTCCTCAGAGAGCACGACATCGCCTTCGTTCCCGGCCTCAACGAGGATCTGGCGGCGACCGCGGTGTGGGGCAGCCAGCAGGTCGGCATGTTCCCCGGCGCCAAGGTCGATGGCGTGTTCGGCATCTGGTACGGCAAGGGCCCCGGTGTCGACCGCTCGCTCGATGCGCTCAAGCACGCCAATTCGGCCGGCACCGCGCCGAATGGCGGCGTGATTGCGCTGGCCGGCGACGACCATGGTTGCCAATCATCGACTCTGGCGCATCAGAGCGAGCAGGTGTTCGCCTCGGCGCTGATGCCGGTGGTCAATCCTGCGACGCTGCAGGCTATCTCGACCTCGGCATCCTCGGCTTTGCGCTGTCGCGGTATTCCGGCTGCTGGGTCGGATTCAAGGCGATCTCCGAGACCGTGGAAAGCTCGGCCTCGATCGTCAGCGATCCCGATCGCATCAGGATCATCACACCTGATGATTTCGAGATGCCGCCGGACGGACTCTCGATCCGCTGGCCGGATCCGCCGCTGGAAGCCGAGCGCAGGCTGCACGGGCCCAAGATGGAAGCGGTCGCGGCCTTCGCCCGCGTCAACCGGTTCGACCGCATCGTGCTGGATTCGAAGCCGGCGCGGCTCGGCATCATGGCGACCGGCAAGGCCTATCTCGATCTGCGCCAGGCGCTCGCCGATCTCGGCCTCACCGATGCCGACGCGCAGGCACTGGGACTGCGCATCTACAAGGTGGCGCTGACCTGGCCGCTCGAAGCACGCGGCGCGCGCGCCTTCGCCGAAGGCCTGCAGGACGTGCTCGTGGTCGAGGAGAAGCGCGGCTTCATCGAGGACCAGCTGGTTCGCATCCTCTACAACATGGACGCTGCGAGGCGTCCCTCGGTGGTCGGCAAGCGCGACGAGAGCGGCGCGCCGTTGCTGCCGAGCGAAGGCGAGCTGACGCCGACCATGGTGGCGGCCGCCGTCGTCGCGCGGCTGCGCAAGCTCGGCCACCGTAGTCCGTTACTGGAGCAGCGGCTGGCAAAGCTCGAGGCGTTCGATCGTCCGGCCGAGGGCACGGGCACCGCGAAGCTGCAGCGCACGCCGTATTTCTGCTCGGGCTGTCCGCACAACTCGTCGACCAAGATCCCCGAGGGCAGCCGCGCCATGGCCGGCATCGGTTGTCACGGCATGGCGCTGTCGGTGCCGAACCGCAACACCCAGACCATCTCGCATATGGGCGCGGAGGGCGTGAGCTGGATCGGGCAGGCGCCGTTCACCAGCGAACAGCACGTGTTCCAGAATCTCGGCGACGGCACCTACACCCATTCCGGGCTTTTAGCTCTACGGGCCGCGGCTGCGGCCGGCGTCAACATCACCTACAAGATTCTCTATAACGACGCGGTCGCGATGACCGGCGGCCAGCCGGCCGAGGGCGGTTTTACGGTGTCGCAGATCGCGCACCAGGTCGCGGCCGAGGGCACCAAGCGGCTTGCGATCGTCTCCGACGATCCGGACAAATATCCCGCCAATTATTTCCCGTCGGGCGCCACCATCCACCATCGCCGCGAGCTCGATGCCGTGCAGCGCACCTTGCGCGAGATCGAGGGCCTGACCGTCCTGATCTACGACCAGACCTGCGCCGCCGAGAAGCGCCGCCGCCGCAAGCGCGGGCTGTTCCCCGATCCGGCCAAGCGCGTCTTCATCAATGAGCGCGTCTGCGAAGGCTGCGGCGACTGCTCCGTGGCGTCGAACTGCGTCTCGGTGCAGCCGCTGGAGACCGAGTTCGGCCGCAAGCGCCGCATCGACCAGTCGAACTGCAACAAGGATTTCTCCTGCATCGAGGGTTTTTGCCCGAGCTTCGTGATGGTGCAGGATCCCAAGCTGCGCAAGGCCGACCGCGCTGCCGCCGATCCGAAGGCGCTGTTCGCCGACCTGCCGACGCCGCCTGCGGCCGCGCTTGCCGCCCCCTACAACATCCTGATCACCGGCATCGGCGGCACCGGCGTCATTACCATCGGCGCACTGCTCGGCATGGCCGCGCATGTCGAGGGTCTGGCGTGCTCGACGCTCGACTTCACCGGCCTGTCGCAGAAGAACGGCGCGGTCATGAGCCATGTCCGGCTGGCGCCGGTGTCCGGCATGCTGACCACGGTCCGCATCGCGCCCGGCAACGCCAATCTGATCCTCGGCTGCGACCTCGTCGTGGCCACCAGCGTGCCGGCGTTGAGCCGCGCCGAGCGCGGCGTCACCCGCGCCGTCGTCAACGCTGATCTGTTGCCGACCGCGAGCTTCGTGATCGATCCCGATATCGATTTCGAGGCTGGTGCGATGCGCGACGCGCTGAACGGCGCGGTGCGGCCTGATGATCTCGACATTCTCGATGCCACCGGGCTTGCGACCGCGCTGATGGGCGACAGCATCGCCACCAACGCCTTCATGCTCGGCTTCGCGTTCCAGCGCGGCGCGATCCCGCTGTCGCTCGATGCGATCCTGAAGGCGATCGAGCTCAACGGCGCCGCGATCGAGATGAACAAGACCGCGTTCTCCTGGGGCCGGCTTGCCGCGCACGATCTGCAACGCGTGGTCAGCGCCGCGCGCTTCAAGAACGCCGGTGCAGCGCCCGCAAAGAAGACACTCGACGAGGCGATCGCGTTCCGCGCCAAATTCCTCACCGACTATCAGGATGAGGCCTACGCCAAGCGCTATCTCGACGATGTCGCGCGCGTGCGCACCGCCGAGGCCGCGGCCGCGCCGGGCTCGCAGGACCTGACCGAGGCCTTTGCAAAAGGGCTGTTCAAGCTGATGGCCTACAAGGACGAATATGAGGTCGCGCGGCTTTATTCCGACGGCGAGTTCAGCAAGGCCTTGAGGGAGCAGTTCGAGGGCAATTCCGGTTTGAAGGTCCTGCTGGCGCCGCCGCTGCTGGCGCAGCGCGATCCCGTCACCGGGCGTTTGCAGAAGCGCGAATTCGGCCCGTGGATCTTCAAGGCGTTCGGCTTGCTGGCGGGGCTGAAGGGCCTGCGCGGCACCGCGTTCGACATCTTCGGCTACACCTCAGAGCGCAAGATGGAGCGCGCCTTGCCGGTCGAGTATTCAACGATGATCCTGCGTCACCTCGACGGCAAGAAGCCGCTCGACCTGCCGCGCCTGGTGGCGCTGGCGAAGGCGGCGGACCTCGTGCGCGGCTATGGCCACATCAAGGAAGGCAACGTCGCCCGCTACCGCACCGAATGCGCGCGGCTGGAGCGCGCGATCGGCCGGCCCTTGGCGCAGGCGGCCGAATAGGCTGGAGCGTTTTCGAGCGAAGTGGCTGCCGGTTCGCGTGAAGAAAACGCGTCAAAACAAAAACCTAGAGCCCCGTTCCGATACCATCGGAACGGGGCTCTAGGCGGGGGCAGCGGGAACTTTCCACGGCCGCCCTGGTTGACCGGTAACCCTGCCCACAGCCGCGGGGTGGATTCGCGCGGCCGGGCCCCTACATGATGGCTGTTCTGTTCGAGTGATTTCAGGAGGCCCTTTGATGGTCCTGAAAAACGCTTTGGTTGCAATCGTTTGTACCGCGTGCCTGGCTTTGGGCGGCGTGGCGTTGGCTGACGACTACCGGCCGAGCGAGTTCTTCAGCCTCGACCTTTCCCAGGCCGTGCTGTCGCCGAAGCGACTCGGGCCGCCGGCGCAGTTCGAGCCGGTTCCGGTCGAGGCGAAGACCGACCTCGGTCCGGATCAGCGTGCCAATGTGGAGCCGACGGCCGAGCAGCCGAAGGTCGCGCCGCAGAAGTCCGTGCGGACGGCCAAGGTGACGGCGCAGCCCGAGAAGAAGCGCGCGGCCGCGAGCCTTCCAGCCCGCGCCAAGCTCGCAAGGCGGCACGCGAACCCGCTCGATGCGGAAGCCCGCGACACCAGGATCCAGACCTGGCCGTGCCGCACTGGTGGCATCTGCAACTGGCAGCGGTGAGGGGCGCACCGTTTGCTCTGATCAGCACGTCAACGCCAGCAAACCCGTCATCCTGAGGTGCGACCGGAGCGAGCCTCGAAGGATGAATCGGCCTCGTTGCGGCCACGACACCTCTGGAGCTGAAATAGTCGGGCCGTCGATCCTTCGAGGCTCGCCAAGCGGCGCAATTGCGCCGCAAGGCTCGCACCTCAGGATGACGGGTTGGCTTTGAGTGCTGGGCGTTCGCACCGTTCCGATCCGCCATCTCCCCTCGAGTCATCCCGCCGTCGCAAAACCGTCGGCGGAGAGTCAAGAAACCGTAAGGGTGGAGTCAAACGGCGCGGGCAAAACCTTCGTTGCGATTCGACGAAGGTTATTCGATGCCGACAGCGATCTCCGCGCGGGGGCGAGGCCTCACAAGGCGGCAGCTTCTTGTGCGCTCGGCGTCGACGGCTGCGCTGGCCGGATTGGGTTCGCTCGCAAAACCCTATCTGAGCCGCGCGGCGGGCCGTCCTGCGATCGAAGGCATCCAGTCCGGCGACGTCGCGAGCGATTCAGCTGTGATCTGGGCCCGCTCCGATCGCGCCGCGCGGATGCAGATCGAATGCGCCACGGTCGAGAGCTTCGCCACCATCCTGCGCACCGCGTCCGCCGATGCGCTGCCCGAGCGCGACTTCACCGCAAAACTGCTGCTCGACGGCCTGCCGCCGGGCCAGGACCTGTTCTATCGCATCAGCTTCGCGGATCGCGACGGCACCGCCGGCCAAAGCCGCATCGGCCATTTCCGCACCGCGCCGGTCGACCGGCGCTCGATCTCGTTCGTGTGGTCCGGCGACGTTGTCGGGCAGGGCTGGGGCATCGACCCCGCGCGCGGCGGCTTGCGCAGCTACCGCACCATGCTGAACGAGCGCCCGGACTTCTTCATCCATTCCGGCGACCACATCTATGCGGATTGCACGGTGCCGGCGGAGCAGACGCTGCCGAACGGCGAGATCTGGCGCAACATCGTCACCGAGGAGAAATCCGTCGTCGCGCACAGCCTCGAGCAGTTTCGCGGCAACTACAAATACAACTGGCTCGACGAGAATTTTCGCGCCTTCCACGCCGAAGTGCCGATGTTCGCGCAGTGGGACGACCATGAGGTCGCCGACGACTGGTCGCCGGTCGGCACCGCCGACGCTACCGGCTACGACGCGGACGGCAGCTCGCGCCTGGTGGCGCGGGCGCGCCGCGCTTTCCATGAATTCATGCCGATGCGGCTGATGCCGGAGCGCGACGGCCGCGTCTATCGCAAGATCGCCTATGGGCCGCTGCTCGACGTCTTCATCATCGACATGCGCTCCTACCGCGATTCCAACTGGAACAAGCAGGGCGATCCCGACCAGGCGTTCATCCTCGGCGAGAGCCAGCTCGCCTGGCTGAAGCGCGAACTGGTGGCGTCGGAGGCTGTCTGGAAGGTGATCGCAGCCGACCTGCCGATCGGCCTCGTCAGCCTGGATGCGGTCGCGCTCGGCGACGGCCCGCCGGCGCGGCGCGAGCACGAGATCGCCGATCTGCTGTCTTTCATGAAGCGCGCCGGTGTCCGCAACACCGTGTGGCTCACCGCCGACATGCACTACACCGCCGCGCATCATTATGATCCGAACCGCGCGGTGTTTCAGGAGTTCGAACCGTTCTGGGAGTTCGTCTCGGGTCCGCTGCATGCCGGCACCTGGTCGCCGGGCGAACTCGACAACACCTTCGGCCCCAAGGCGATGTACCAGAAGGGCTGCTCGGCCGAGCAGGGCGACAATCTCGCCCCCTGCTTCGGCCTGCAATTCTTCGGCCGCGTCGACATCGACGGCACGACCTCTGTGATGACGGTGACGCTGAAGGACGTCGACGACCACGACCTCTGGTCGGTCGACATCGAACCGCGGCCGGATGCGCGGCCCGGCCAGATCATGGCGGAACATATCTAACCCCATCGCGACATCTTGATGATGGCCGCCTTGCCCGAGGGCCCGATTTGCGGGCAGACTGCGACTTGGCAGTCCTGCCAATTTCATTCCTTCCAGACAATTTGCTGGCGTGACGTCGTCGATGGCATCGGCGCCCCACGCGTCAGGAGCTATCCATGGAAAATCTGCAGATACAGGGCATCAGCCTGCCGCAGCTCGGGCTCGGCACCTTCCGCATGCAGGGCGACGCCTGCCGCGCGGCGGTCGAGAGCGCGCTCGGGCTCGGGTACCGGCATATCGACACCGCCGAAATGTACGCCAATGAAGAGGCGATTGGCGCGGCGATCGCGACCGCGAATGTCGCGCGCAAGGACCTGCACGTCACCACCAAGGTCTGGCACGAGAACCTGGCGCCGGACGCGATCCGGAAAGCGTTCGATGCCAGCCTGAACAAGCTGCGGCTCGATCATGTCGATCTCTATCTCGTGCATTGGCCGTCGAAGAGCATGAAGCTGCCGGCAGTGTTCGAAACGCTGATGAAGCTGAAGCAGGAGGGCCGCACCCGGGCGATCGGCGTTGCCAATTTCAACACCGCGCTGCTCAAGACCGTGATCGAGGACATCAAGGCGCCGATCGCCTGCAACCAGATCGAATACCATGCGATGCTGGATCAGACGCCGGTGCGCAACTATCTCGCGGCGAAATCGATCCCGCTGGTGGCCTATTGTCCGCTGGCCCAGGGCCGTTTCGCCACCGACGAGACGCTGGCGAAAATCGGCCGCAAGCATGATGCGACGGCAGCGCAGGTGGCGCTGAAATGGCTGCTCGATCAGAATGGCGTTGCGGCTATCCCGAAAGCCTCGCGCGCCGAAAGCCAAAAGGCCAATCTCGACGCGCTGAAGGTCAGGCTCGACGACGACGACCGCAAGGCGATCGCTGCGTTGCGCAAGGACATGCGCTGCGTCAATCCGGGATTTGCGCCGGCGTGGGATTGAGCCCGGCGGGCATTTGATGAGAACGTAGAAAAAGAAAATGGCTCCGCGAGGAGCCATTTTCCGTCTGTCGATTTAGTAGCGATCCCGCCTGATGACCACCGTGCGGTCATGGTCGTGGTGCCAGCCGCGATGCCAGCCACGGTCGTGGCGCATTCCACGGTCATGGCGCATCTCGGCGCGCGCGCCCCAGCCACGATCCCAGTGATGATGGCCGCCGCGCTTGATCACGACGGTCTCGGCGCTCGCGATCGACGGAACGGCCACTGCAAGCGCACCGACAGCCGCAAGAACAAAGCCAAATTTTTTCATCTCATCCTCCTCAATGATGCGTGGAGGAAACCGTACAGGCATCGAAACGTTCCTGAGGAAACGGAGGAGTTTTCTGAACGGTTGTTCAGGCAATTGCGGCCGCTGCTGTGTGTCGCGTGTTGTCGCGCACAATCGATGGATGAGCGCTGCAGGTCGCTTCGATGGCCTTGCCTAAGGGCTGCGTCCGACGCATCATCGCGTCATAAAAATCATATTGGGGGGCGTCGCCGTGAGCGGATTTTCGCGCCGGGATTTTTTGAAGAGCACAGGATCGGCCGCTGCCGCCGCCATCGCGGGGCCGGCCGCTGCGGCGATGGGGCCGGACGACAAGTTCGACCTCGTGATCAAGAGCGGTGACGTGATCGATCCCAGCCAGTCGCTGCGCGGCAAGCACGACATCGGCATCCGCTGGGGCATCATCGAGGCTGTTGAGGACGAGATCCCGGCCGCTCGTGCCGCCAGGACCATCGACGCATCGGGCAAGCTCGTGATGCCGGGCCTCGTCGACCTGCACTGTCACGTTTATCCGTACGGATCGGCGATCGGCATTCCCGCCGACGAGCTGGTGCAATTCCAGGGCACCACGACGGTGGTCTCGGCGGGCGATGCCGGCGTCAACAATCTCGCGGCGCTGCGGCGCTTCATCGTGGCGCAGTCGCGGGCGCGGATCTACGCCTTCCTCCATATTGCGAACAACGGCCTGTCGGCTTTCCCGGTGGCCGAGCTCTACAACATCGACAATGCCCAGGTCGAAGCCTGCGCGATGGCGCTCGCCGAGAACCCGGACTTCCTGATCGGGGTCAAGGTGCGGATGTCGGAGAACGTCATCTTCAAGCACGGCATCGAACCGCTGAAGCGCGCCATCCAGGCCTGCGAGATGTGCGGCTGGCCGGCGCGGATGATGGTGCATATCGGCGGCGTCGAGACCAGGGAGCTAATGTCCGACATCCTCGATCTGCTGCGGCCGGGCGATATCCTCACCCACGCCTATTCCGGCGCGCCGAACATGTCCGGCGCCTTCACCAACATCGTGCAGGACGGCAAGCTGCTGCCGGCAGCGCTCGAAGCCAAGCAGCGCGGCGTGCTGTTCGATGTCGGCCATGGCGGCGGCAGCTTCGATTTCACGGTGGCGGAGATCGCCATTCCGGCGGGCTGCACGCCCGACACGATCTCATCCGACATCCATGTCTTTTCGGGCAACTCGCCCGGCATCCCGTTCCTGCCGAACGTGATGAGCAAGTTCCTGGCGATGGGCTCATCGCTGGATCAGGTGGTGGCGATGGCAACCTCGGTGCCGGCGCGGATCATCAACCGCGCCCCCAAGATCGGCACGCTGCAGCGCGGCGCGCCCGGCGACGTCGCGATCATGGACCTCGTCGAAGGCCCGGTCACCTTCGTCGACACCCGCAACAACAAGCGCGACGGCAATCTGCAGCTGAAGCCGGTGCAGACCGTGGTCAACGGCGTGCCGTTCGGCCGGCCCTATCAGGCGCCGTTTTCGGTGCGGTGAGATTTAGCACGCGGAGCCATGGATTGCTTCGTCGCTCCGCTCCTCGCAATGACGAGGAGAGAGATCACACCGTCATTGCGAGCGAAGCGAAGCAATCCATCTTTCGGCGAGCGAAACAGCTAGTCGCGCTTCTCCACATTGCTGCTCCGTGCCGGCACGCCGAACTCCTTGCGGCACACCTCGGCCAGCACCGCGACGCCCTCGCGGATCTGCTCGTGCGAGGGGCTGGCGAAGCAGAGGCGGAGCCGGCTGCCGGAATGCGCCTTGCTGGTCGACCATTCCGGTCCCGGATTGATCGAGACGCCGGCGGCAAGCGCCGCCTGATAGAGCTTCAACGTGTCGACATTGTCGGGTAGCTTGACCCAGAGGAAGATGCCGCCCTTGGGGGCCTCGAATTCGGCCGCGGTGCCGAACTGCTCGTTCAGCGCCTCCATCAGCGTGTCGAGTTTTGCGCGCAGTCCTCGCGTCAGCTTGGGCACGTGGGTCGAGAAATGCGGCGCGCAATATTCTGATAGCACCATCTGCTCCAGCGCGCCGGAGCCGGCGTCGGTCTTCAGCGGCAGCATCCGCGACATGATCTCCCAGGGCGCGACGATGAAACCAACCCGCAGCGCCGGCGCAATCGACTTCGAGAACGAGCCGATATGGATCACGCCGCCATGCTTGCTCATGGCATAGATCGCGGGCGGCCGTTCGCCGCTCCAGATCAGATCGGCATAGCAATCGTCCTCGAAGATCGGCACGCCGTATTCTTTTGACAGCTTCAGCATCTCGGCGCGGCGGCTCTCGGGCAGGATCGAGCCGGTCGGGTTCTGCACGGTCGGGATGGTGTAGATGTATTTCGGCGTGATGCCGCGCCGCTTGTGATCGGCGAGCGCTGCGGCCAGCGCATCGATCCTGATGCCCTCGCCATCGAGGGGAATGCCGACCGCGTTGACGCCGAGCCGCGTCAGCCGGTTCAGCGAGCCCTGATAGGTTTCCTGCTCGATCAGCACGGTGTCGCCCTTGGCGAGCAGGGTCTGGTTGACCAGATCGAGCGCCTGCAGCGAGCCGGAGACGATCATGATCTCGTGCGGCGTGCAGGCAATCCCCGCATCGCGCTTCAGCTTCTCGGTCAGGAATTGGCGCAGCGGCAGGTAGCCCTGTGGCCCGTGCGCGAGGTTGTAGGTCGCGAGATTCCTGCCTTCGCGCTTCAGCACGGCGTTGACCGCCTCGAGCAGTCCGTCGACCGGGACCTGGTCGGGATCATTGTTGCCGCCGACGAAGCTGTATTTGGCGAGTCCGGTCCATCGCGCCGCCGGCGCAGGCAGGCCGGCCGGGAGCAGCGGTGCAAAGTCGAACTGGGCTGAGATGGACATGGACGTTTCGCTCCGTGTTGTTGTCGTTGAGAAGGCCGCGCGTAAGCGGCCTTCTATGCAGTCAGTTGTTGCCGAGCGGCCTGATCGGCCGGCCCTGGCTGATGAAGGCGTAGTGCCCGGGGCCGACGCTGCCGACCATCAGGGCCTCGACCGCCGGTTCCGCGATCTCGCCCGCGGCCGCCCAATCGACCACGAAGTTCGCGCCGGTGCCGCCGCGCGTATCGGTCGTGGCGATAGCGACCTCGACGGTCGCAAACGGTTTTAACGCGATCGGCGATTTGAGGTAGCTCTCCACCATCTTGCCTGCTGTGTCGAAATAGGCGATCCGCTTCAGCACCAGCGGCCTCGTCTCGGAGGCGTTGTGCACGCTGAGCGTCACCGAGAAATCGGCCCTGAGCTTGCCCTGGCTCATCGACACGCTGGAATAGACCGGCACGTAGAACGCACCGGAGGCCGTGAGCCCTTCCGTCGGGACCGCGGTCAGCGAATTTGCAAAATTTTGTTCAATACTTCCGGGGGATTGTGCTAGCGCGTCAGGCATGCGCACGGTGAGGCAGACCAAAACTGCCAGAAAAATGGCGCCTGCGCGGATGTGACACATTGCTCGGTTGATCCTCACGCCCGGCCCTCTAGGTTGCGGCAACAGGAAGTCTTTGACGCATGCATGAACTGATCCCCGACATCACGCTCTGTATCCTGTTTGCCTGGGGGCTCGGGCTGCTCGCCCATTTCTCCCGGCAACCGCTGATACTGGCGTACCTTATCGCCGGCTTTTTCATTGGTCCATTCGGCATGGGCTGGGTCAAGTCCCAGGAGTCGATCAGCATCATCTCCGAGCTCGGCCTGATCTTCATGCTGTTCATGATCGGGCTGGAAATCGACCTCAAGAAGATCATCCGCGCCGGCAAGGTGATCCTGTTCGCCGGCGCCGGCGAGCTGCTGGGCGGCTGCCTGATCGGCGTCGCGTTCTTTGCTGCAATCGGGCTTGCGATCGGCGGCGGCAAGTTCGACGCGGTCTATCTCTGCGTCGCCTGCGCGCTGTCCTCGACCGTGATCATCGTCAAGGTGCTCTACGAGAAGCGCGAGCTGGATACGCTGCCGGGCCGGATCACGCTCGGCGTGCTGGTGTTGCAGGACATCTTCGCGATCCTGTTCCTGGCGGTGCAGCCGAGTCTCGCCGATCTGCAGATCAGCGTCGTGCTGCTGTCGATCGCCCGCGTTGCCGCGCTGGTGGTGACCGCGCTGGTGCTGAGCCGTTACGTGTTGCCGCGGCTGTTCCACCAGATCGCGCGCCGGCCCGAGCTGGTGCTGCTCGGCGCGCTCGCCTGGTGCTTCCTGATCGGCGAGATCGCCGAGCGGCTGCATCTGTCGCGCGAGATGGGCTCGCTGGTCGCCGGGGTCTCGATCTCGACCTTTCCCTATGCACTCGACGTCACCGCCAAGGTCACGACGCTCAGGGATTTCTTCATCACGCTGTTCTTTGTCGCGCTCGGCATGACGATCCCTGTTCCGGGGTTACAGGTGATCGGGCTGGCGCTGGTGATCGCGGCCTTCACGGTGGCAAGCCGCCTGGTCACGACGTTCACGCCGCTCTATCTGATGAAGCAGGGCCTGCGCGCCAGCCTGCTGCCGGCGATCAATTTGGCGCAGATCTCCGAGTTCTCGCTGGTGGTGATCCAGACCGGTGTCGCCGCCAACCATATCGGGACCGAAACCGCGAATGCAGTCTCGTTCGCGTTCGTGGTGTTGGCGGTGCTCTCGACCTTCGCGATGGGCCGCAGCGACCAGATCGTGCGCGGCCTGATCGGTCCCTTGAAGCGGATCGGAGTGCGCGACCTCGACCAGGAGGGCGAGGGCCGCGGCGAGGCCGGCCAAGAGGGCGAACATGGCGAGATCCGGCGCATCGTCATCCTCGGCTTTTTCCGCGCGGCGAGCGCGCTGATCAGCCAGATCGAGCGGCAGAACCAGTCGCTGCTCGAGCAGATCAGCGTCGTCGACTTCAATCCGCTGGTGTTCCGCACGCTGACCGATCGCGGCATGCACGTGATCTATGGCGATATCAGCAATGTCGATACCCTGGTCCATGCCGGCATCGGCAAGGCCGAGATCATCATCCTGAGCGTGCCGGATTTCCTGCTGGTCGGCGCCGACAACGAGAAGCTGGTGCGTCACGTCCGCGCCCTGAACCCGACCGCGAAGGTTGTCGCCACCGCGGACCTCTTGACCGGCGTCGACGACCTCTACGCTGCCGGCGCCGATTACGTGACGGTGACCCGCCTCAGCGACGCCGGCGAGCTCTATGCGGTGATCGAGGCCACCGATGCCGGCCTGCTCGACGACAAGCGCGCCGAACTCGACGCCCAGTTGAGCGACCGGCGCGAGGTGTTGCCGTAAACGCCGGTGTTTCACCTCTCCCCGACGGGGAGAGGTCGATTTGCGCAGCAAATCGGGTGAGGGGTTCAGGTCCCGCGAGAGAGTGCAACCCCTCACCCGGATCGCATCTGGCGTGCAATCCGACCTCTCCCACAAGGGGAGAGGTGACCCTCGCGTGTCGCTGGCCGTCACCGTCCTGGTATGCCTGCCGGACGCATGGCGGGTTGCATAATGATACTGGCGCTGACATCGGAACCCGGCTAATCCACTGCCTGCATATAACGAGATGTCAGGACAATGGCCGATACGATCCAGGAAGTGCTGCAAGCCTTTGCGAAGGGTGAACTCGTCGTCGTCACCGACGATGACGATCGGGAAGGCGAGGGCGATCTGATCGTCGCGGCGTCGTTCTGCACGGCGGAGAAGATGGCCTTCATCATCCGCCACACCTCCGGCATCGTCTGCGCGCCGATCACCACCGAAGACGCCCGCCGGCTGCGGCTCGACCCGATGGTGGCGCACAACGAGTCCAACCACACCACCGCCTTCACCGTGTCGATCGACTACAAGCCCGACGGCGGCACCGGCATCTCGGCCGAGGAACGCGCCTCCTGCTGCCGCGCGCTCGCCAATCCCAATGCCGGCGCCAATGATTTTGCGCGGCCGGGCCACATCTTCCCGCTGATCGCGCGCGACGGCGGCGTGCTGCTGCGTTCCGGCCATACCGAGGCCGCTGTCGATCTGTGCCGGCTCTCGGGCCTGCCGCCGGTCGGCGTCATCAGCGAGTTGATGAACGACGATGGAACCGTGATGAAAGGCGAGCAGGTCGCGAAGTTCGCCGCCGCCCACAAGCTCAAGCATGTCACGATCGCGGACATGATCGCCTATCGCCAGGCGCGCGAGAAGCTGATCGAGCGGGTCGCGACCTTCACCACCGAAAGCCCGATCGGGCCGCTGCAGGGCTATGCCTATCGCTCGCCGTTCGACGAGATCATGCACGCCGCGTTCGTCTATAACGGCATCGGCGACGGCCGGGACGTGCTGACGCGGCTGCACAAGCCCAACATCGTCAAGGACCTCTTCACCGGGCCGGCGCGCATGGAAGCCGTGCTGCGGCACTTCAAGGCTGCCGGCCGCGGCGTGCTGGTCTATCTGCGCGACGGTGCCGCCGGAGTTCCGGTGCAGCCGGTCGAGGAGTCGAAGACCGCGGAGGCCGATCGCCACAAGCAGTGGCGCGAGGTCGGCGTCGGCGCGCAGATCCTGCGCGATCTCGGCGTCACCTCGATCCGGCACCTGACCTCGTCGGTGCACGACTACAAGGGGCTGTCCGGTTTCGGCATCGAGATCGTGTCGAACGAGAAGCTGGAGACCTGACGTCAGTCATTCCGGGGCGATGCGTCAGCATCGAACCCTCAGGTGCGCGGTTGCGCACCGAGAATCTCGAGATTCCGGGTTCGATGCTCACGCATCGCCCCGGAATGACAATGATCCCAATTCAATTGCGCTTCGCAGCATAGCGCTTTAATTTATCCGCCAATTTCCGAGTGACGATACGAAAGGATGTTTCATGAGCGTGCGCCCCCAGGCCAAGGACAAGCCGGCTGCCGCCAGCTTCCAGTGGGATGATCCGTTCCTGCTCGACGAGCAGCTCACCGAAGACGAGCGCCTGATCCGCGACACCGCGCGGGCCTATGCGCAGGACAAGCTGGCTCCACGGGTCACCAAGGCCTATCTGGAAGAGAAGACCGATCGCGAGATCTTCAACGAGATGGGCGAGCTTGGCCTGATCGGCGTCACGCTGCCCGAGGAATATGGCTGCGCCAATGCGAGCTACGTGGCCTATGGCCTCGTCGCGCGCGAGATCGAGCGCGTCGATTCTGGCTATCGCTCGATGAACTCGGTGCAGACGTCGTTGGTGATGTATCCGATCTACGCCTATGGCGACGAGAACCAGCGCAAGAAGTATCTGCCCAAGCTCGCGACCGGAGAATGGGTCGGCTGCTTCGGCCTGACCGAGCCGGACGCCGGTTCCGATCCCGGCGGCATGAAGACCCGCGCCGAGAAGGTGGCCGACGGCTACAAGCTCAACGGCGCCAAGATGTGGATTTCGAACGCGCCGATCGCCGACGTCTTCGTGGTGTGGGCCAAGTCGGCAGCGCATGACAACCAGATCCGCGGCTTCATCCTCGAGAAGGGCATGAAGGGCCTGTCGGCGCCGAAGATCGGCGGCAAGCTCAGCTTGCGCGCCTCGATCACCGGCGAGATCGTGCTCGACAATGTTGTGGTGCCGGAAAGCGCGCTGCTGCCCAACGTCTCCGGCCTCAAGGGTCCGTTCGGCTGTCTCAACCGCGCCCGCTACGGCATCTCCTGGGGCGCGCTGGGCGCCGCCGAGGACTGCATGCACCGCGCGCGGCAGTACACGCTCGACCGCAAGCAGTTCAACCGGCCGCTCGCCGCCACGCAGCTGGTGCAGAAGAAGCTCGCCGACATGGAGACCGAGATCGCGCTCGGCCTGCAGGCCTCCCTGCGCGTCGGCCGCCTGATGGACGAGGGCAAGATGGCCCCTGAGATGATCTCGATCGTCAAGCGCAACAATTGCGGCAAGGCGCTCGACATCGCCCGCATGGCGCGCGACATGCACGGCGGCAACGGCATTCAGATCGAGTATCACGTGATGCGCCACGCCGCGAACCTCGAGACCGTGAACACCTATGAGGGCACGCACGACGTCCACGCCCTGATCCTCGGCCGCGCGATCACCGGCATCCAGGCGTTCTCGTAAGGGCACTGGCGTGCCGTCAAACACGACTGTCATCGTCCGCGAAAGCGGACGATCCAGTATTCCAGAGGCCTCTCGTTCAATCTCGACTGCCGGTGTTTACTGGATCCCCCGCTTTCGCGGGGGATGACAGCGAGTGTAGGTGTTCCCATGGCCGACAACGACGACATCCCGTTCAACCGCGATTTTCCGCTGCAGCCCGGCGTGGTCGAACAGGTCCGCCCCGGCGTGCGCCGCGTCCTCTGCAACAATCCGAGCCCGTTCACCTTCACCGGCACGGTCAGCTACATCATAGGCCAGGGCAAGGTCGCGATCATCGATCCCGGTCCCGATGACGAGGCGCATGCGAAGGCGCTGCTCGATGCGGTCAAAGGCGAGACCGTGACCCACATCCTGGTCACCCACACCCATCGCGACCATTCGCCGAACACGCCGCGGATCAAGGCTGCGACCGGCGCACCCGTTTACGCCGAGGGGCCGCACCGCGCCTCGCGCCCGCGCTTCGAGAGTGAGAAGCACAATCCGGAGTCCGGTGCCGACCGCGATTTCCGGCCTGACGTGCAGGTCAAGCACGGCGACGTCATCGAGGGCACAGGCTTTGCGCTGGAGGCGGTCGCCACCCCAGGCCACACCGCCAATCATCTGGCGTTCGCCTGGGCCGAGCGCAGCATCAATTTCGTCGGCGACCATGTGATGGGCTGGTCGACCTCGATCGTGGCGCCGCCGGACGGGTCGATGATCGACTACATGGCCTCGCTGGAGCGGCTCGAGCAGCGGCCCGAGCAGCTCTATTTCTCCGGCCACGGCCCGGAGATTCCGGAGGGCCCGCGCTACGTCCGCTTCCTGGCTCGGCACCGCCGGGCCCGCGAGGCGTCGATCCTGCATCGCCTCGGCAAGGGCGAGGCCGACATCCCGACCATGGTGCGGGCGATCTATATCGGGCTCGATCCGCGCCTCGCCAACGCCGCCGGCTATTCGGTGCTGGCACATCTGGAGGATCTGGTCGCGCGCGGCATCGTGGCGACCGATGGCAATCCGGTGATCGGCGGCACGTACAGGATGGCTTCTTAACCTCGCCCCGTTCTTCACGGGGAGAGGTCGAAATTCGAGCGCAGCTCGAATTTCGGGTGAGGGGCGGCATGCCACAAGCTCAGTCTCACCAAGGCACTCGCGGATAGAAGCCCCTCACCCCAACCCTCTAAGAGCGAGCTTCGCTCGTCTCGACCCCGCATCCGCCTTCGCCCGAAGGCGGGCTTCGGCGGACAAGAGAGCGGGGCGAGGGAGTCATTGGTGGCGCGGCGCGCGATTATTTCTTCACCGTCTTCGCCGGCGGCGTCTTCGGCGGCGCGACGGGGGCCGCCTTCTTGGCCGGTTTGGCGTTGTCGTTGTCGGCGGCGGTGTTGAGGTCCTCGATCAGCCTCTTGACCCGCGCAGCGTTGCTGCCGAGATCGGCGTCGAAGTAGCGCGACGCCGAGCGGATGTCGACGCGCGAGTCCTCGTCGTCGGGCGTGACCCGGATCGAGACGTCCTCGCGGAAACCCATGATCGGGGTGCGCGCCACCGCCTCGATCCGGCCGATGCGGCGCGGCGGCTGCGGCGCGCGCGCGTCGATGACGAGCCATTTGCGGCGGTTCACCAGCCGCAAGGTCATCTCATAGGCGCGGTCCACCGGGGCCTCGAGCTCGACGGTTTCGATATCGGGCCAGGCCGCGCGCTGCTGCTCGGCCGAATAAAGACCGGCATAGGCGGCCGGATTGGTGCCTTCTCCGGTGCGCAGCCGCGCCAGCGCCTCGAATTTCGGCGGGTCGATCGCGTCGGTGGTGATGTCGTAGATCCGCGGCAGCTTGCGGTACTGATAGGCGAGGTAGGCCGGGTAGGCGAGGATCGCGGCGTTGATCACGAGCGCGAGCAGGATCCGGCCCATGCCGCGGGTGCCGTTCTGCCAGATCGCGGCGAAGGCGGCGAGCCCGAGCAGGATCGACAGGCCGGCCAGGCCCAGCGCGCCGAAGAAGGTCATTAGCGCCGGCTTGACCTCCAGGAACCCGAAGCGGACGATGAGGATCGAGACCACCACCGCGACGACGGCAAAGATGGCGAGGTTGCGCGACCAGGTGGCGAGACCGGACACGGGCTCCTGCTGGTAGGGAGCGGAAAACCTGCGCGCCATCGTCGAAAAATCTGCCGGTTGAGATGTCCTTGGGCGACCTCAGCCGCCGCCAATGATCGTGTGAGACCACGGACCTGCGGCGAATTCAAGGGATTTGGGCACTACTCCCGAATCGTCATGGCCGGGCATAGCCGCCCGAAGGACGGCGTCGCTTCCGCTCGCCTATGACCCGGCCATCCATGTCTTGCGGCACACGAAGGCGTGGATGCCCGGGTCAAGCCCGGGCATGACGAGCGTTAGCTTTCACGCCGCCGCGGTCGGGAAGGTGTAGTCCTTGAACTGGTCGCGCAGCGCCGTCTTCAGGATCTTGCCGGTCGCGGTGTGGGGGATGCCGTCGACGAAGGCGACGTCGTCGGGCATCCACCATTTGGCGATCTTGCCGTCCATGAACTTCAGGATGTCCTCGCGCGTGGCGCTCTCGCCCTGCTTGAGCTGCACGATCAACAGCGGCCGCTCATCCCATTTGGGGTGATGGACGCCGATCACGGCGGCTTCCGCGACCGCCGGATGGCCGACCGCGAGGTTTTCCAGATCAATCGAGGAGATCCATTCGCCGCCGGACTTGATCACGTCCTTGGAGCGGTCGGTGATCCGCATGTAGCCGTGCTCGTCCATCGTCGAGACGTCGCCGGTGTCGAAAAAGCCCGCATCGTCGAGGATGTTGCTGTCGACCCGGAAATAGGCCTTGGCGATCGCGGGGCCGGAGACCTTGAGGCGGCCGAAGGTCTTGCCGTCCCACGGCAGCTCCTTGCCGGCATCGTCGGTGATCTTCATCTCGACGCCGAACGGCGGGTAGCCCTGGGTCTGCAGGATGTCGAGCCGCTCCTCGCCGCTGCGATCGGTGAAGGGCGGCTTCAGCGTGGCCAGCGTGCCGAGCGGGCTCATCTCGGTCATGCCCCAGGCGTGGCGCACCTGGCTGCCCATGTCGAGGAAGGCCTTGATCATCGAGCGCGGCATCGCCGAGCCGCCGCAGATCACCATCTGCAGGTCCGGCAGCTTGACGTTGTTGGCCGCCATGTATTGCAGCAGCATCAGCCACACCGTCGGCACACCCGCGGTGTGGGTGACCTTCTCGGTCGACAGCAGCTCGTAGACCGAGGCGCCGTCGAGCTTCGGGCCGGGCATCACGAGCTTGGTGCCCATCGAGGGTGCGGAGAAGGCGATGCCCCAGCTGTTGGCATGGAACAAGGGGACCACCGGAAGCATTGTGTCCGAGGCGGAGGTGCCGAGCGCGTCCTTCGAGTTGGCCATCAGCGCGTGCAACACGTTGGACCGGTGCGAATAAAGCACACCCTTGGGATCCCCCGTCGTGCCGGAGGTGTAGCACATCGCCGCGGCGGTGTTCTCATCGAAGGTCTTCCATTCGAACTTGCCGTCGGACGCCGCGATCCAGTCCTCATAGGCGACCGCGTTCTTCAGCGTGGTCTGCGGCATGTGCGCCTTGTCGGTCAGCACCACGTAGCGCTCGACGCTCGGCAGCTGGCCGGCGATCTTCTCCAGCACCGGAACGAAGGTGAGGTCGGTGATGACGATGCGGTCCTGGGCGTGGTTGACGATCCAGGCGATCTGTTCCGGAAACAGCCGCGGATTGACCGTATGGCAGATCGCGCCGATCCCCATGACGCCGTACCAGACCTCGAGGTGGCGCCAGGTGTTCCAGGCGATAGTGGCGACGCGGTCGCCGAGCTTGATGCCGTCGCGCTCCAGGCTCTGCGAAACTTTCAGCGCGCGGGCATGGATTTCGGCGTAGGTGGTGCGATGAATCGGGCCTTCCACCGACCGCGTCACGACTTCCTGCGTGCCGTGATATTTGGCGGCGTGCTCAATAATCTTGTGGCACAGCAAGGGCCAATCTTGCATCAAACCAAGCATACGCAAATCCCTCCTCGATCCTCACGCATGATCTGTCGGCATCTTGGGCGGCCGGCAGTAAAATCATGGAATTGACATGAACTGTAGCGCGGAGAAAGCAAGCCGAAAATGGCCTGATGGTGCGTTTCGTCGCGGCCGCGCGGCAATGGTTACCGCTGCCGCCGCGCTGCTTTGCCTTGGCATGCAAGCAGGATCCGTCGAAGCTGCCCGCCGCGCGCCAGGCTTTCCGTGGGACGATCTGTTCGGCACCAGGCCGCAGCGGCCACACAAGACGGTCCGCCGCGCAGCAGTGCCGCTGCCGAAGCCGCGCCCGGCCGAGGCGCCAGCGGCCGCCAAGCCGCCCGCAGCTGTGACGCAGCCTCCGGCGGCACCTGCCGAGGCCGACCGGCCCAGCGAGACGGCGAAGCCGGCCGAAGTCGCCAAACCGGCCGAGCCCGCCGCGCCGCAGCTGTCGGCCTGCCGGCAGGCCCTCACCGAGGAGATCGCGATCGCGCCGAGCATTCCCGACATCCATGGCGCCGGGGGCTGCGGCGGCGAGGATCTGGTGCGGCTGGAGGCGATCGTGCTGCCCGACAGGCGCAAGGTCGCGGTCCAGCCCGCGGCGATCCTTCGCTGCAAGATGGCCGCAGCGGTCGTCGACTGGGTCCGCACCGATATCGCGCCGCTGGCGCAGAGCCTTGGCGGCGGGATCAGCAATCTCGACAATTTCGACTCGTTCGAGTGCCGCGGCCGCAATCGCATCGCCGGTGCCCAGCTCTCCGAGCACGGCCGCGCCAATGCGCTCGATGTGCGCGCGTTCGGTCTCGCCAACGGCAAGTCGATCTCGCTGACCGACCGCAGCGTTGCGCGCGACCTGCGCGAGACCGTGCTGCATTCGGTCTGCGCCCGCTTCTCCACCGTGCTCGGCCCGGGCTCGGACTGGTACCACGAGGACCATGTCCATCTCGACCTGATTGAGCGTCGCAACAATTACCGGATCTGCCAGTGGAACGTGTACGACCCGCTACCGCAGACCGCGCCGCTGTTGCCGGCCGAGCGCCCCGAAGAGGCGCCGCCGCGCGCGGTCGCGTCCAAAACCGATGCGTCAAAGGCGGACGGAGCCAAACCCGACCGTGGCAAGGCTGATGAGCCGGGTGCCGCGAAACCAAATGATGCCGCTGCTCCCGATAGCGCCGCGGAGACCAAGCCGCAGCCAACAAAAAAGCGCCGGCAAAGCCGGCGCCTTTGATCGCGATTGCGACGTGATTGGGATCAGTAGGTCGTGCCGCCGGCACCCTGCAGCGCCATCTGCGGCTTGTAGGGCGAGTCGCCGTGCTTCGGCTCCAGCACCACGACGATGGTGCCGAGCTTGACGCGGCCGTAGAGGTCGATGACGTCCTCATTGGTCATGCGGATGCAGCCCGAGGAGATCGACGAGCCGATGTATTCCGGCTGGTTGGTGCCGTGGATGCGGAACAGCGTGTCCTTGCCGCCCGAATAGAGATACATCGCGCGCGAGCCCATCGGATTGTCCGGGCCCGGTGCCACGAAGGTCGGCACGCCGAGCCGCGAGATTTCGCCGGGGGTCGGGTGCCAGGCCGGCCATTCGGTCATGCTGCCGACCTTGGCAATGCCGGACCAGGCCATGGCCTCTTCGCCGACGGTGATGCCGTAGCGGATCGCCTTGCCGTCGTTCATTACGTAGTAGAGGTAATGGTTGTCGGAATCGACCACGATCGAGCCGGGGGCTTCCTTGCGGTGATACTCGACGATCGCGCGGCGGAACGGCTCGGCCACCGGGGTCTTGACGTAGGTGGTCTTGGCCAGGAGTTCCTTGTCACGCGGCTTGAAGTTCGCGGTATTGGTTGCCTCAAAGGTCGTGGCCTGCATGCAACCCGACAACATCAGACCTGCGGCCAGGATTCCAAAGGTAACTTTGAACGACATGATTACATTCCAATCGAAAATCCGCGTCTCAAAGCGTCAAAAATGCGCCCAAAACGCCACGATTCCATGAAGGGCATTATTGCCGAAACCTGCCATTATTCCCAGACTTTAGATGCCTTTCCCGCATCGCGGGACGTCGTCTGTGGCTTTTTTGCCGCAAGTGTTCTGGCGCGGGACTGGTTTTTGTGCAAACAGGCAACGGTCACCGAGTCGAAGCCGCGTCGCGTCACATTCACCGCCACTTGGCCGCCACAAAGATGGACGCCCGGTTAATGCCCCGGTCATGAAGCGCCAGCCAGAATCGCGCTAAGTCGGCGGGTCCTGCCAGCCCTGTTTGCCAGCCCTGTTTCTTGGAGTTCCTGATGCTGTCGGCGTTCGTTCCTTCCGATTTCTCCCTCAAGAAGGCCGCCATCACCGACCTGGCGTCGTTGCCCGAGGGCGCGGTCTGGGTCGATCTGGTGAATCCGACCGTTGAGGAGGACCGGGCCGTCGAGAAGCTGGCGGGGATCGCGGTTCCGACCCGGGAAGACATGCAGGAGATCGAGATCTCCAGCCGTCTCTATATCGAGAACAGCGCGCGCTACATGACCGCGACGCTGATGTGCCAATCCGACACCGACATGCCGCGCACCACGGCGGTCACCTTCATCCTGACCGGCCATCGCCTGGTCACCGTGCGCTACGACCTGCCGAAGCCGTTCGCGTTGGTCGAGAACAAGCTGGCGCGCGCTTGCGCCCCCAGCATCACCGGCGAGCAGGTGCTGATGGAACTCTTGGACGCGGTGATCGACCGTTGCGCCGACATTCTGGAGCGCTGCGGGGCCGACATCGACCAGGTCTCCCATGACATCTTCGAGCCGGAGAGCGAGCGCCACGGCCACGCCAAGCAATATTCGCAGATTCTGATCACGATCGGCCGCAAGGGCGACCTGACCTCGAAGGTCCGCGAAAGCCTGGTCTCGATCGGCCGCCTCGTCACCTTCCTCTCCGCAATCGTGGAAGGGGTGAAATGGTCCAAGGACATGCGCGAGCAGCTCAAGACCATGCAGCGTGACGTCGCCTCACTGACCGACCACGCGTCCTATCTTTCCAACAAGATCACCTTCGTGCTCGACGCCATGCTCGGCGTGGTCAATCTGGAACAGAACAACATCATCAAGCTGTTCTCGGTGATGGCTGTTGTCCTGATGCCGCCAACGCTGATTGCCTCGATCTACGGCATGAATTTCAAGATCATGCCGGAACTCGAGTGGACGCACGGCTATCCGTTCGCGCTGGTGCTGATGCTGTTCGCGGCGATCGTGCCGTACTGGATTTTCAGGTGGAAGAAGTGGCTGTAGGCCTGTTTTTCAAGAGCACGCGTCGCATTTTGGGATTCGGGCAACTGCCTTATTTCCTCTGCTAAAATTTGAGTGTTGCGCTGAACGTTTGGGCCAAACTTGTCTGCGATAACGCCCACCTCGAAGCCGGAGGAGAGCAATGGTTGAGAAGATCATAACGCCACGGCGTAACGTCATCGACTTTGCGCGCTATCAACAGGACCGCGCAGCAGGCAAGGTGCAGGCGATCTCGCCGGCACTTTGCCGTTACTGTGGCGCTGCGTTGCTGGATGGCGAGGACGAAGACGATTGCTCCAGCGCGTTGAACGACATCGCGCTGCAGCCTGAGAAGAAGTCGCGTCGGTTTTACGCCGACTAGAGGCCGAAGCCTCGGAGGCAGAAGCCTCGTTTGCCTTGTTACGCCTGCAAGTGAAGCAATCCCAAAGTGACGGCCGCGGCGGCGGCCGGGATCGCCTCGAAACTTCCTTCGCCGAAATAACGGCTCATCCCAGGCTCAGACGTGCTGACCACCGTTAATGTGGATTTCCGCACCGTTCACGTAAGAGCTGGTCTCCGTACAGAGAACGTAAATGATCTTGGCGACCTCGTCCGGCGTGCCGAGGCGATGCATCGGGATTTGCTGATCGACGATCTTCTCGGTGCCCGGCGACAGGATCGAGGTGTCGATCTCGCCCGGTGCGATCGAATTGACGCGGACGCCGACGCGGCCGAAGTCGGATGCCATTTCCCGCGTCAATGATGCCAGCGCGGCTTTCGAGGTCGCATAGGCAACGCCGGCGAACGGATGCACGCGGGAGCCTGCGATCGAGGTGACGTTCACCACTGCGCCCCTGGCGTGCTTGAGCTCGTCGATCAGTCCGCGGGCCAGCATGATCGGCGCGAAGAAGTTGACGCGAAACACGTGCAGCCATGTCTCGATATCGGTGTCCATGGTCCCGAGCCGCGCGCCGCCCGGCCCCTTCGGCGAGATCGCGGCATTGTTGACCAGCGCGTGCAACTCGTCGTTCACCAGCCGTTTGCGGATCTCGGAGATGGCGCGAACCGTGTCGTCATGATCGCCGAAATCGACCTCGATGTGATCTTCCGGTCCCGCGCCCCAGGGGCAGACTTCCGGAAATGCATGCCGTGAGCAGGTGATGACGCGCCAGCCGGCGGAAGCAAACCGGATCGCGGTGGCGTGGCCGATGCCGCGGCTGGCACCGGTAAGGAGCAGGGTACGGCGCGGCGCGTTGGAAGGAGGGGACATGGTGTCTTTCAGGCTGTCGTATCAAGGATAGAGCCGCACCTTCGACCAAGCGCGGCCGGCGCCGTCGCGGCGGAATTCGATGCGGTCGTGCAGGCGGAACGGGCGGTCGTGCCAGAACTCGAAGCGCTGCGGCGTGATCCGCCAGCCGCTCCAGCCCGGCGGACGCGGCACCTCGCCGATCATGTATTTCGCGCCGGCCTTGGCGATCGCCTGCTCGAAGGCGAAGCGGCTCTCCAGGGGCTGCGACTGCTTGCTGGCCCAGGCGCCGATCTGCGCCTGTTTCGGCCTTGTGGCGAAATAGGCGTCGGCCTCGGCATCGGTCACCGGCGTGACCGGCCCCCGGATGCGCACCTGACGGCGCAGAGATTTCCAGTGGAATAGTAAAGCGGCCTTAGGATTTGCGGCCAATTCGCGGCCCTTGGCGCTCGCAATGTGGCTGTAGAACACGAAACCGTCGGCGTCGAAGCCCTTCATCAGCACCATCCGCACGTCCGGCAGTCCGTCGGCGTCGACGGTCGCGAGCGCCATCGCGTTCGGATCGTTCGGCTCGGACTTGACCGCTTCCGCAAACCATTCGCCGAACAGGGCAAACGGCTCCTCCGCCGCGGTGAAATCACCCGATGTTAACGGTGCCGGGTGTTTGATGGAGGTCGTGTCGGTCATGTCAGGAGTCCCGATTTGCATCCGCCCGTGTCCGAGAGCGCGCTACTGGCCCTATATAGGGCATGGGGGCGCGTTGGCCTATCGGCGATCCATCCCGCGGGCGCGGTGGTGACATTGATTCTGATCGGCGTTGGCGCCAGCGGCTGCAGCCTGTCGCGCAGCGATGCTTTCGCCAAGATGGACGACAAGGATGTGACTGGTGCGATCAGCCCGACCCAGGTCAGCGCGGCGATGCCGACCGAGAGCGATCTCGCCTTCGCCCGCAATGCGGCTTCCGACGTGCTGACCAAGGGCGACAAGGATTCCAGCCAGTCCTGGGAAAACCCCGAGACGGGTGCGCGCGGCTCGGTGACGCCGCTGGCCCAGGCCTATTCGGGCGAGGACGGCAAGACGTGCCGGGACTTCCTCGCGAGCTATGTCAATGGAGTCACCGAGAGCTGGCTACAGGGCGCCGCCTGTAAGGGTGGACAAGGACGGTGGGAAATCCATAACCTGAAGCCGTGGAGAAAGTCCTGAGAGTTCCGGCAGAAGCCGGCCGATAATGGATGGGCGCTAGTTGCAAAAATGCCACTGAGCCCCCACATGAAGGTAAAGTGGGCCCCGATGGGTTCCATCCAGGACTGATTTTTCCCGTGAAGGAGACGTGACGGATGCGCGACCCCTATGAGGTCTTGGGGGTGCAGCGGAGCGCCAGCGCTGCGACGATCAAGAGCGCCTATCGCAAGCTCGCCAAGAAGCATCACCCTGACAATAACAAGAACGACCCGAAGGCGGCCGCCCGCTTTGCGGAGATCAACACGGCCAACGAGATCGTCGGCGACGAGGACAAGCGCAAGCAGTTCGACCGCGGCGAGATCGATGCCGAAGGCAAGCCGCGCTTCCAGGGTTTCCCAGGCGGCGGCGCCGGCGGCCGTACCGGTCCGGGCGGCTTCGAATACAGCTTCCGCGGCGGACCCGGCGGCGGTGTGGGCGGCGGCAGCTTCGAGGACATCCTCAACAGCATGTTCGGCAACGCCGCGCGCGGCGGCGGTGGTGGTGGCCGTGCCGGGCGGTCCAGTCCGTTTGAGTTCGACGGCGGCGGGGTCGGGGTCGACCTCGATCTTTCGGTCGCCATGACGGTGTCGCTGGAGGAGTCGGTCAGGGGCGGCGACAAGCGCGTCCGCCTGCCGACCGGCCGCGAGCTCAACGTCAAGATTCCCGCCGGCGTGACCGCCGGGCAGCAGATCCGGCTGAAGGGGCAGGGCGAGACCGCTCAGGGCCACCCGCCCGGCGATCTGCTGATCACGATCTCGATCGCGCCACATCCGTTCTTCAAGATCGACGGCAACGATCTCAGGATCGATCTGCCGGTGACGCTCTACGAGGCGGTGCTGGGTGGCAAGGTCCGGGTGCCGACCCTCGGCAGCGCGGTCGAACTGTCGATCCCGAAAAACACCTCCAGCGGCCGCACTTTCCGCCTCAAGGGCAAGGGGCTGTCGAAGGCGGGTGTATCAGGCGATCTCTATGTCACGACCCGGATCATCCTTCCCGACGGGAACGATGCCGAGCTTGAGGCATTGATGCAGACGTGGCGGGATCGAAACCCCTATAATCCGCGCAGCGATCTCGGCTGACCGCCGATAACGCGCCCCAACGACGCGACGAAGACGCGAAACTGCACCTACCCCGGACTCTATCGGGGTAGACGCGGGCGTTGCGAGCGGGTCAAACAATGACCGGCCGCCGGAGATCCGGGTTTTGCGGCGCGCAGACCGGATGGCGGAAAAGGAGTGCGGCCTCGAGAGGGGGACCAGCGCGGTACCAAACCCCAATCGAGGCCGCGTGCGCCGATCGGCGGATCGGGCGCGGATCATCTTCGCGTGAATATCCGGTGCGATAATGAGACGCCGCAATGACGCGAATCGAAATTTTCAATGTCGGAATTGGGACGCCGGGTGAGGCCGGATTCACTTTCCCGCCATGACGCAGTTTGCGCGGAAATTTCTTCCGTAGAATTACGGAAGATCAGCCGCCGTTCTTCTCCATCTGATCGTAGATGGCCTGCGCGACCTGGGTCAGGCGGCTGCGGTCGGTGCCGCCGCTGACGACATAGGCGACGCCGCGATCAGCCCAGAACAGCGCGCCGTCGCTGCCCTGGACGGCATAGCGCATCTGGGTCGCATCGGTCTTCGCCTTGGCGGTGTAGACCGTGAAGCGCTCGCCGGACGTGCTCTCATACATCAGGAACGACGCCGGCCCGCTCGGCCCCGGCAGCAGGCGGCCGCCGACCAGCTTCAGCCCGGTGAGCTCCGGCGCGCGGACGTCCCAGCCGCAGCGCTTGGTCAGCCATTGCTGCAGGTGGTCGCGTTCGCTGCCGGGCACCTCGACCGGGTGACGGACCTCGACCACGTAGAGCCGGTGCGCATCGAGCGCATCGACCGTGAAGCTCTGGAAGGCCGACGGCGTCGCCGCCGCGCCGTGCGCGATCCAGCCGACGCCGCCGCCGGCGATGAAGGCGGCCAGCGTTGCCGCCACCGCGCCATAGACCCAGCGGCGCGGCTGGCGCACCAGCCGCTCGAGCTCGAGCCGCTTCGGCACCGCCTCGTCCAGCACGGTGTCGTAGCGCGCATGCAGCCTCTCGGCCATTGCGCGCCATGACTGCACCCGCGCCGCGTCGTCAGGATGCGTGGCGAGCCACGCCTCGACATCGCCGCGGCGTTCGGCCGGCAGCTCATTGTCGACGTAAGCGTGCAGCTCGTCTTCGGTGACGGGGATGTTCGGGTCGGTCATATCATTCGTCTCTGCCAAATCCTGTTCGAAAACCGTTCGTCGTAACGCCTGCTGTTGCGCAGCCTATCATTTCACCCGCCTGAGCGTCGGACGCTGGCCCTCGATCGATGCCCGGACATGGGCGCGGGCGCGGGCGAGCCGGGACATCACCGTGCCGATCGGCACGCCCTGGATGTCGGCGACCTCCCGGTAGCTCATGCCCTCCAGCATCACGAGCAGCAGCACCGAGCGCTGCTCCTCGACCAGCGTCGACAGCGCGCGCTCGATGTCGCGTCCCTCGGCCTCGGTGCCGCTGGCGTCGGCATTGTTGTCGAGCAGCGGCAGGAAGGCCGGCCGCCGCGCCAGCGAGCGCCGGCGGTTCTTGTTCAAATTGGTCAGGATCGTGTAGAGCCAGCTCCTGACGTCGCCGCCGAGAAACAGCCGCTTCGAGCGCAGCGCCCGCACCAGCGTGTCCTGCACCAGATCGTCGGCGATATCCGAGTCACGCACCAGCGCGCGCGCATAGCGGCGGAGCGCCGGAATCATGGCTTCGACACTTTGACGAAACGCGGTCATGCAACCCAGTCTTCGATGGTCGCGGCGCTAGCCGCCTCATCAAACATAACACCCTAACGTCGCGGCTATTCCGGTTGCGCCGATCTGCATGCATAGCGCCTCAGCTGCGGCCGATTTGGGCTTGTCGGCAGCCGAAGCACTGGTGTACCTCCGGGCCGGAAATATTCGAAGCGAATGCCGGTGCCAACGATCTACTACATCCGCCACGGCGAGACCGCATGGAATGCCGAAGGCCGGCTTCAGGGCGTGCAGGACATCGGCCTCAACGAGCGCGGCCGTGCCCAGGCGGCGCATGCCGGGCGCATCCTTGCCGATCTGCTGGCGGGCGACGGCCGTGACAAGACGACGCTGCCGTTCGTCGCAAGCCCGCTGATCCGGGCGCGCGCGACCATGGAGCTGGTGCGCACCGAGCTTGGCCTGCCGCCCGGCGACTACGCCCTCGACGCGCGGCTGCGCGAGATCGGCTACGGGACATGGGAGGGCTCGACGCTGGCGCAGGCGCAGGCCGCAGATCCCGCCGTGTATGCCCGCCGCCTGGCCGAGAAGTGGACGGTGTCGCCATCCGGCGGCGAGAGCTATGTCGACGTGCAGGTACGTATGACCCAGTGGTACCGCTCGGTAACCTCAGACACCGTCGCCGTCGCCCATGGCGGCACCGCGCGGGCGCTGATGGTGGCGCTCGGCTTCGAGACCCCGGCTTCGGCCGCGGACCTCTACATCGAGCAGGGCGCGGTCTACGTGTTCGGCGCTGCGGGCCTGCAGAAGTATAGTTGACCTCGGCGGTCACGCGAGGTTTGACCCCGCTGCCTGCGCGCGTTACGACACGCCATGTCCTTCAATACTTTCGGCCATATGTTCCGCGTCACGACCTTCGGCGAGAGCCATGGGGTCGCGATCGGCTGCGTGGTGGATGGCTGCCCGCCGTTGATCCCCCTGACCGTGGAGGAGATCCAGCACGACCTCGACCGCCGCCGGCCCGGCCAGTCGCGCTTCACCACCCAGCGCCAGGAGCCGGATGCGGTGAAGATCCTGTCCGGCGTGATGGCGCATCCGGAGAGCGGGGTGCAGGTCACGACCGGCACGCCGATCGCGCTGTTGATCGAGAACACCGACCAGCGCTCCAAGGACTATTCCGAGATCAAGGACAAGTTTCGCCCCGGGCACGCCGACTTCACCTATGAAGCGAAATACGGCCTGCGCGACTATCGCGGCGGCGGCCGCTCCTCCGCGCGCGAGACCGCGACCCGCGTCGCCGCCGGCGCGATCGCGCGAAAGGTCCTGCCCGGGGTCAAGGTGCGCGGCGCGCTGGTGCAGATGGGTCCGCACAAGATCGACCGCGAGAAGTGGGACTGGGACGAGATCGCCAACAACCCGTTCTTCTGTCCCGACAAGGACAAGGCGGCGTTCTTCGAAAGCTATCTCGACGGCATCAGGAAAAGCGGCTCCTCGATCGGCGCCGTCATCGAGGTCGTCGCCGAGGGCGTGCCGGCCGGTCTCGGCGCGCCGATCTATGCCAAGCTCGACAGCGACCTGGCATCCGCGATGATGAGCATCAACGCAGTCAAGGGCGTCGAGATCGGTGCCGGCTTCGGCGCCGCCGAGCTTACCGGCGAAGAGAACGCCGACGAGATGCGGACCGGCAACAACGGCACGCGTTTCCTGTCCAACCATGCCGGCGGCGTGCTCGGCGGCATCTCGACCGGCCAGCCGGTGGTGGTGCGCTTTGCGGTCAAGCCGACCTCCTCGATCCTGACCACGCGCCGCACCGTGGACCGCAAGGGCGCCGATACCGACATCCTGACCAAGGGCCGCCACGACCCCTGCGTCGGCATCCGCGCGGTGCCGGTGGGCGAGGCCATGATGGCCTGCGTGCTGGCCGATCATTTTCTGCGCGACCGCGGGCAGACCGGGCGCTGATCCCCTATATAGTGGCGGTCGCCAGATCGCCCGGGGAACTGCCAATGAATGCGTCGGAGCTGCGGGATATCATCGAATGGATGGTCGGTGGCGCGCGGTCGGCGCCGACCCCGCCGCAGATGATGGCGGAATGCTGCGAACGCCTGGTGCGGGCCGGTTTGCCGCTGTGGCGGGTCGGCGTCTTCGTGCGCACGCTGCATCCCGAGATCTACGGCCGCCATTTCTTCTGGACGCCTGGCGCGGAGGTCGAAACCGGCACCGTCGATCACAACATTCTGGACTCCCCGGAATTTGCCGTCAGCCCGCTGTCGATCGTGTTCAGGCAGGGCGTAGAAGTGCGCGCGCGGCTCGACGACCCCGCCAGCGCACGCTTCCCGATCGTCGTGGACCTGCAGGCGGAGGGCGTCACCGACTACGTCGCGATGCCGCTGGTCTATACCGACGGTTTCGTCAATGCGTCGAGCTGGACCACCAAGCAGCCGGGCGGCTTCACCGACGAGCAGCTCGATGCGATCCGCTCGATCGCCGTGCCGCTGGCGCGCTACATCGAGATCGTGACCCTGCGCCGCACCGCCACGCTGCTGCTCGACACCTATGTCGGCAACCGGGCCGGCGAGCGCATCATGGGCGGCCAGATCCGGCGCGGCCACGCCGATACGATGGACGCCGCGATCTGGCTGTCCGACCTGCGCGGCTTCACCGCGCTGTCGGACCGCTTGCCGGCCGAGACGGTGGTGGAGATCCTCAACCTCTACTTCGATTGCCAGGTCACCGCGATCCGCGACCATGGCGGCGAAGTGCTCAAATTCATGGGCGACGGCCTGCTCGCGGTGTTCCCGGTCGACGAATATCTCGGCGACGAGGTGCAGGTCTGCTCGCGCGTGCTGGAGGCCGCGCGCGCATCCCGCGCCGGCGTCGAGGCGCTGCAATTCGCCAACGGCGATGCGGTCGAGCGCTTCCGCTTCGGCGTCGCGCTGCATCTCGGGCGCGTGCTCTACGGCAATATCGGCGGCGGCAACCGGCTCGACTTCACCTGCATCGGTCCGGCGGTCAATCTCGCCGCGCGGCTGGAGAAGATCGCCGGCCGCCTCGGCCGCACCGTCGTGGCCTCCGAGCGCTTCGCCGGCATCTGCGACGGCGGTTGGAGCGATCTCGGCGAGTTTCCGATCGCCGGATTTTCCAAGGCCGAGCGGGTCTACGGTCTGTTCGACGAGGCGCCGCGCGCGGCTGCAAGCTAGCGGCTACGCGACGTGACTGACACGGACGCGCAGCATCGCACCGGGATTGCGTTGGTCGTTGCGGCCGCGGCGGCCTGGAGCACCGCGCCGTTCTTCACCCGGCTGCTGCACTTCGATTCCTGGACCATCCTGTTCTGGCGCGGGCTGTTCGGCGGCGGCGCGATCGCGCTGTTCCTGCTCGCAACGCAAGGCCGGCGCGGCGCGCGCGATCTCGTCGTGATGCCTATGAGCGGATGGCTGGTGGCGGGCCTCTCGACCCTGGGCATGGTGACGTTCATTCCGGCGCTGCAACTGACCAGCGTCGCCAATGTTGCGATCATTGTCGCGATGCAGCCGTTTGCGGCGGCCGCGATTGCCTGGCTCTGGCTCGGCGAGCGGGCGCGCCCCGGCACATTGTTGGCAAGCCTCGTCGCGCTCGCGGGCGTGGCCATCACCGTCAGCGGCGCTGAAGGCATCACGGACTACAGGGGCATCGGCCTTGCGGCATCATGGCGCTGGCGATCGCGCTGATGACGGTGATGATCCGCCGGCACAAGGGCACGCCGATGACTGCCGCCGCGGCGCTCTCGAATGTTCTCGGCAGCGTCGTCAGCGTCCCGCTCGCGCAGGGCATCGGCGCGGTCACCGGCGCAGATCTCGGCGTGCTTGCGATGTTCGGGGCATGCCAGGTCGGTCTCGGTCTCACTCTGTTTACGATCGGCTCCAGATTCCTGCCGTCCGGGCAGGCCTCGCTGATCGCCACCCTCGAAACCCCGCTGATGCCGTTCTGGGTGTGGCTGGCGTTTGCCGAGGTGCCGTCGCTCCGCGCGTTGCTGGGAGGCACGCTGGTGATGGGAGCCGTCGTCGCCGATATTGTAGCCAGCCAGCGGACGCAGCTCGCGCGGCCGGCGGAACGGTGATTACAGCTACTCTTCCGGCTCGGTGGTGAACAGCAGTGGATAGCCCTTGGCGCGGCCGGCGTCGGTGGCGCGCGTCGCCTTGGTCTCGGCGACGTCCCTGGTGAACACAGCGACCACGCAGACGCCGCGCTGATGCGCGGTCAGCATCACCTTGTAGGCCTGGTCGTCGGTCATGCGGAATTCGCCCTTCAGGATGGTGACGACGAATTCGCGCGGCGTGTAGTCGTCGTTGACCAGGATCACCTTGTGCAGGCGCGGCCGCTCGACCTTGGTCTTTGTCCTGGTTTTCGGTTTGACGACGCTATCGGGCATCGCCCGGCACTCCCTCGCGATTGCCCCGTAAGAATACCGTCTTCCGGCGCGCCTTGGAACCGGTCGAATTGCACGGCGTCATTGCGGCAACGGCACGGCGCGAGTTGTCTCATTCGAGACAGGTGATGTCTAACCTGCAAGCGCGTCCAACCTGCAAGTGCCTAACCTGCGAGCGACTAACCTGAATGTGAAGGACAAATGATATCAGCGCTTTTCGCCGCCTTATTTGCGTGTCACCATGACGCTCATACGACGGGAGGGCCGCAATGCGCTGGTATGTCTCGATCGGAGCGGTGCTTGTCGCGGGCATGCTGGCCAGCGGCGATGTGGCCGGTGTTGCCGCGCCCGGCCCGGGACCACAGACCGGCCGGCTGGCCGAAAAGGAATCCACACCGAGCGTCGACATCGAGCTGATCATCGCGGTCGACGTTTCCTATTCGATGGACATGGACGAACTCGCGATCCAGCGCGAGGGCTATGCGCAGGCGATCGTCTCCAAGGATTTCCTGCAGGCGCTGAAGGCCGGGCCGAACGGCAAGATCTCGATCACCTATTTCGAATGGGCCGCTTCCAATGATCAGAAGGTCATCATTCCCTGGCGGGTGATCGACGGCCCGGAATCCGCCGATGCGGTCGCCGCCGAGATCATGAAGACGCCGGTGCGCCGCGCCTCGCGCACCTCGATCTCGGGCGCGATCTATTTCGCAATCCCGATGTTCGACGAGAATCCGCATCGCGGCCTGCGCCGCGTGATCGATATTTCCGGTGACGGGCCCAACAACAACGGCTCGCCGATCACGCCTGCGCGCGATGCGGCGCTCGACAAGGGCATCGTCATCAACGGGTTGCCGATCATGGTGAAGGAGCCGTCCTACTCGACGATGGATATCGAGAATCTCGACCTGTACTACGAGGATTGCGTGATCGGCGGACCGGGCTCTTTCGTGGTGACGATCAAGGACCGCGACAGGTTCAAGGAGGCGATCCGCACCAAGCTGCTGCTCGAAGTCGCCGGCCGCACCCCCGAGCGCCCGATCGTACGGACCGCCGAGAAGGAGCCGCGGGTCAGTTGCACGATCGGCGAGAAGATCTGGCAGGACCGCTGGGGGCGGTGAGGGCTCGTTTTGTGATCTCGTGAGATGGGTAGCGACCTGTCCGCCGAAGCTCGAAGAGCGAAGGCGGAAGCGAAACCCACCATTCCCGTTCCGCTGCGACGGGTTTCGCTGCGCTCTATCCCGATCAGCGCGCAAACCGCGCCACCAGCTCGACATGCGGGGTGTGGCGGAACTGATCGACCGGGGTGACGGCCGTCATCTTGTAGCCGCCATCGATCAGGATTTTGGCGTCGCGCGCAAACGTCGCTGCATTGCAGGACACCGCGACGATCACCGGCACCTTGCTCGCTGCCAGCTGGGTGACCTGCGCCTGCGCGCCCTGCCGCGGCGGATCGAACACGACGGCGTCATAGTCGCGCAATTCCTGCGGCATCAAGGGGCGGCGGAACAGGTCGCGTGCCTCGGCCTTGAGCGGCTTCAGCCCCGGCGTCGATTGCGCGGCCTTCTGCAGCGCGGCGATCGCGCCGGCATCGCTGTCGAAGGCTGTGACCCGCGCCTTCTCTGCGAGGCGAAGCGCGAACGGCCCGACGCCGCAGAACAGGTCGGCGATGTGCTTGGCGCGTCCGCAATGCTCGCGCACCAGCGCCGCAAGCGTCTCCTCGCCCTTGACGGTCGCCTGCAGGAACGAGCCCGGCGGCAGCACCACCTTCACCTTGCCGATCGCAACCTCTGGCGAGCCGCGCTGCAGCACCAGCTCGCCGTGTCGCGTCAGCCGCGCCAGCCGATGCTTCTCCGCGACGCGCGACAGCGTGGTGATCAGGCTGGTCGGCAACGCGCCGGAACCGCGCACGTCGATGTCGAGGCCGTTCAGCGTCGCGGTGACCTGGACGTCGAGCGGCTTGCCGATCGAGATCAGCGGCTCGGCGACCGCCCAAGCCGCCTCGAGCGCGCCGTCGAGCGCGGGATCGAGGATCGGACAGCGGTCGACCGGGATGATGTCATGCGACCCCGCAGCGGCGAAGCCGACCTTCAGCACCTTATGGGTGCCCATGCGCCCGTGCAGCGTGATGCGGCGGCGGCCCGCGCCATGGGCATCGAGCAGCGGGGCAACCTCGGCCGCAATCTTCGCGTGCGCAAGGGTCTCGGCCACGATGTTGCGCTTCCAGGCCTGGTAGGGCGCGTCGTTCCAGTGCTGGATCGCGCAGCCGCCACAGACGCCGAAATGCGGACAGAACGGCGCGATGCGCTCCGGGCTTGCCTGCGCCACCCGCAGCAGCCGACGCCGGTCGGGATGCTGACCGGCGACGTCTTCGACCTCGACCGTTTCGCCGCCGAGCGTGTAGGGCACGAAGATCGACTGCGCCCCGTCGATCGCGACGCCGTCGCCGCGGTGGCCGACATGGTCGATGGTGAGGAGCTCAGCCACGGCGCGCGCCGAGGAAGAATTCGATATTGCCGTCGCCGCCGGTGATGGATGACGGGAACACCTGGATGTCGGTGCAGCCGAGCGAGCCGGCAAAGGCTGCGATATCGTCGCAGATCTCCTGGTGCACCATCGCGTTGCGGATGACGCCGCGCTTGGCGTGTTTGCGCGCCGCCTCAAATTGCGGCTTGATCAGCGCCAACAGATGCATTGGGGCTGCCGCCAGCGACAGCGCCACCGGCAGCACCAGCTTCAGCGAGATGAAGCTGACATCGATCACGACGATGTCGGGCCGCGCCGGCAGGCGCTTGCCCTCGAAATTCCGGATGTCGGTCGCCTCCATGGAGACGATCTTCGAATGGCCCTGCAGCGAGGGATGCAGCTGGCCGCGGCCGACGTCGATGGCGAACACCAGGCTCGCGCCATTGGCGAGCAGCACCTCGGTGAAGCCGCCGGTCGAGGCGCCGACATCGAGGCAGACATGACCCTCGATATCGATCGGATAATGCTCGAGCGCGCCGGCGAGCTTGACGCCGCCGCGCGAGACATAGGGATGCGCCGGCTCGGCGGTGAGTGTGGCACCGGGCGCGACGATCTCGGACGCTTTTGCAATCGGCTTGCCGTCGGCGGTGACGAGACCGGCGTCGATCGCGGCACGCGCCCGCGCCCGGCTTTCGAACAGGCCGCGTTCGACCAACAGCACGTCGATGCGCTTGCCGGCGGATCCGTCGTTGTCGTTGTCGCCCGGCCTGGTCACTTGTTTGGTCACTTGGCGCTCTGCCGGCGCTGCGTGGCGGCGAGCCGCACGCAGGCCTCGAAGGAGGTGAGGTCGTGCCAGAGATCGGCCGCCAGCTCGCGCGGGGTCACCAGCGGACTGCCGTGCAGATCGAGCGCATGCATCATCATCAGATTGTCCGGCAATCCAAACTCTTCCACCGTCAGCCCCTCCGCGTCGATCAGGCGTCCGTCGGATGCCGGCACGACTTGGCTCAGCCGCGCCACGCGATTGGCGTAGGACGTGGGATCGTTCGAATAGGCGAGGCACAGTTTGCCGCGTCCCGCCATATAGCCGAGTTCGTAGACGGTGCCTGCGTCGGCACTGGGGCCGCGAAACGGCGTCAAATTGGCGATGATAGCGTCGGCAGACTCCATCATCGCCTCGTTGCTCTTGAAGATGGCGAGAGAGGCGCCGGCGGCAGAGGGATCGATGCTGTTGTCGAGCGGATACAGCCCGGTCAGCCCGTGATAGGAGCAAACCTCCGCCTTGCGGCGGCCGATCTCCACGGCATCCGGCAGGAACACGTCAGGACCTGCCAGATAGATTTTCATGGACTTTGCCGGCGCCCCAAGACGCCGCTCCAAGACGCCGCCCGAAGCGATTACGCGAGCTTGACGGTCTCGGTCTTGTAGTCCTTGCCGAGGGTTTCGAACACCTTGGCAACGATGCTCTTGGCGTCGAGACCTGCGCGGGCATACATCGCCGCCGGCGAGTCGTGGTCGAGGAACACGTCGGGCAAGATCATCGAGCGGAACTTGAGCATGCCGCTGTCGAGCATGGCGTTGTCAGACAGGAACTGCATGACATGCGAGCCGAAGCCGCCGATCGAGCCTTCCTCGATGGTGATCAGGATATCATGCTCGCGGGCGAGCTTCATGATCATCTCTTCGTCGAGCGGCTTCATGAAGCGCGCGTCCGCGATCGTGGCGGAGAGGCCGTGGGCGGCGAGCTCGTCGGCGGCCTTCTCGCACTCGGCGAGGCGGGTGCCGAACGACAGCAGCGCGACCTTCTTGCCTTCGCGGACGATGCGGCCCTTGCCGACCGGCAGGGGAACGCCGACTTCCGGCATCTCGACGCCGCGGCCTTCGCCGCGCGGATAGCGCAGCGCGCTCGGACGATCGTTGATCGCAACCTGCGTCGCCACCATGTGGACCATTTCCGCCTCGTCGGCGGCAGCCATGATCACCATGTTGGGCAGGCACCCGAGATAGGCGCTGTCGAACGAACCCGCATGGGTCGCGCCGTCGGCGCCGACCAGGCCGGCGCGGTCGATCGCGAAGCGCACCGGAAGGCTCTGGATCGCGACGTCGTGGACCACCTGGTCATAGCCGCGCTGCAGGAAGGTCGAATAGATCGCGCAGAACGGCTTGTAGCCTTCGGTGGCGAGGCCGGCGGCGAAGGTCACCGCGTGCTGCTCGGCGATGCCGACGTCGAAGGTGCGGTCCGGGAACGCCTTGTTGAAGATATCGACGCCGGTGCCCGACGGCATCGCCGCGGTGATGGCGACGATCTTGTCGTCCTTCTCGGCTTCCTTGACGAGGCTCTGGCCGAACACGTTCTGATAGGCCGGCGCATTCGGCTTGGCCTTGGCCTGGGTGCCGGTGGCGACGTCGAACTTGACGACGGCGTGGTACTTGTCGGCGGAGGCCTCGGCCGGGCCGTAGCCCTTGCCCTTCTGGGTCACGACGTGGACCAGGATCGGTCCGGTCTCCATGTCGCGGACGTTCTTCAGCACCGGCAGCAGATGGTCGAGATTGTGGCCGTCGATCGGGCCGACATAGTAGAAGCCGAGCTCCTCGAACAGCGTGCCGCCGTCCATCATGAAGCCGCGGGAATATTCCTCGACGCGGTTGGCGCGGTTGGCGAGGATCTTCGGCAGGCGCTTGTTGATCTGCTTGGCCGCCTCGCGCAGCGAGCGGTAGGTCTTGCCGGAATAGAGCCGCGACAGATAGGCGCTCATCGCGCCGACCGGCGGGGCGATCGACATGTCGTTGTCGTTGAGGATCACGATCAGGCGCGAATTCATCGCACCGGCGTTGTTCATGGCTTCATAGGCCATGCCGGCCGACATCGCGCCGTCGCCGATCACGGCGATGACGTTGTTCTTGCCGCCGGAGAGATCGCGCGCCACGGCCATGCCGAGGCCGGCCGAAATCGAGGTCGAGGAGTGTGCGGCGCCGAACGGATCGTAGTCGCTCTCGGTGCGCTTGGTGAAGCCGGAGAGGCCGCCGCCGGTGCGCAGCGTGCGGATGCGGTCGCGGCGTCCGGTCAGGATCTTGTGCGGGTAGGCCTGGTGCCCGACGTCCCAGATCAGGCGGTCGCGCGGGGTGTCGAAGGTGTAGTGGATGGCGGTGGTCAGTTCGACCACGCCGAGGCCGGCGCCGAAATGGCCGCCGGTCACCGACACCGCGTCGATGGTTTCCTGGCGGAGCTCGTCGGCGACTTGCCGCACCTGCTCGACCTTCAGCTTGCGCAGGTCATCGGGCGTGTGAATCGTGTCAAGAAGCGGCGTTTTACTAAATGTGGTCACAGCGAATTTCCAATTTTTTGCCTGTCGGAACGAACGGCCCGACGCGAGATGGGTTGGCGCGCTCACCGCGCAGCGAATGCCAGACACTGGGTGCCGCCCCGGCAGGCCGTGCCTGGTTGTCAGCCTAGATTCACTCCGGATTGGACCACGTGATATGCATCACCTTGGTCGCCGTTCACCCGTCCCGGTTCAGTTTTGTCGAACCATTTGAGATGCATGCCGCCCGAATAATTCGGGCCGCCCGTCACCCTCAAATGCCCATAGAACTGGAAGCATTACACCAAAGCCGCCGCCAAAGCCAACCCGCTAGGGTCGCTGGGTTCCTATGCCTTCTACCGAAAAAGCCAGACTTTTCAATGCCTGAAGCCGCGGGCGGGTTCCAATCCGCCCATTTTTGCGGCAGCCAGCCGGCGAGGATCGGACAGATTCGTGACAGCGCCGGACCGCCGCGGTCGTCCCGCGGCGGGGTCAGTTGCCGGAAATACGCAGCAACAATTGTCCGCTGTCGCGGACATCCTGTCGCAGGATCGCGATGCTGGCTGCCTTGCGGCGCTACTGCACGTCGAGCGGCTCGGTGCCGGTCGGTTGGCCCGAGGCGTCGGTGGTGATCTTGTCGACGCGGGCTTCGGCCTGGCGCAGCAACTCCTCGCAGCGCCGCTTCAGCTGTTCGCCGCGCTCATAGATCGCGACCGATTCCTCCAGCGGGACCTTGCCGTCCTCGAGCCGCTTGACGATCGATTCGAGTTCCTCGATCGCGCGCTCAAAGGAGAGTTTCTTGACGTCCGCCTGGGTGTTTTCGGCCATTCTTTGCGTTCCTGATTGCGCCGATCAGATCGCAACCTGATCTTGTTCGTCCGGGCATGACCTGTCGCAGGCCATGCTCGCCCCGGCGCAGAATCAAACGAATTTTTGCGGGCGTATTGTGGCGGGTATTTAGGCGCCCATCAATGCGGTGACGTGAGATGCCACCGACTCTTTCAGGCCCTGCAGGTCGTAGCCGCCCTCCAGCACGGAGACCACGCGGCCGCCGGCGCTCTTGTCGGCCACATCCATCAGCTTGCGCGTGACCCAGCCGAAATCCTCGCCGGTCAGGTTGATCGAGGCCAGGGGATCGCGGTGATGTGCGTCGAAGCCCGCCGAGATGACGACGAGCTCGGGGGAAAACTTCTCGAGCTGCGGCAGGATCAGGTTCTCGAAAGCTGCGCGGAACCTGGCGCCGCCGTCGCCGGGCGCCAGCGGCGCGTTGACGACGGTGTCATGCTCGCCGCGCTCGCCGGCGGCACCGGTGCCGGGGAACAGCGGCATCTGGTGCGTCGAGCAATACATCACGGTCGGATCGGCCCAGAAGATGTCCTGGGTGCCGTTGCCGTGATGGACGTCGAAATCGATGATCGCGGCGCGCTTGATGCCGTATTTGCGCTGCGCGTGGCGCGCGGCGATCGCGACATTGTCGAAGAAGCAGAAGCCCATCGGCGTCGATTTCTCGGCGTGATGGCCTGGCGGCCGCACCGCGACGAAGGCGTTCTGGTGGGCGCCGGTCATCACCGCATCGGTGGCGGCCACCGCGCCGCCGACACCGCGCATCACGGCTTCCCAGGTGCCCGGCGACATCGAGGTGTCGCCGTCAATATAAATCATGCCCGAGGTCGGCGCGATGTGGCGCAGTTCGCCGACATAATGCTCGCCATGACAGAGCAGCACGGTGTCGAGGTCGCCTTCGGGCGCCAGATCGCGCACCAGCGCCTTGAACCGATCCTCGCCGAGCACCTCGGCCACCGCGCGCAGCCGGTCAGGGCGTTCGGGATGTCCTGGAGGGGTCAAATGGTTGAGGCAGGCGGTGTGCGTCAGAAGCAGTGTCATGCAAATTCCCGGCGCAATGGAGGCGCGTGCGAGGACGCATGATCCGGAAAAGCGTGCAGCGGTTTTCCGGACAAGATCATGCGCGAACGATCCCTAATTTAGGCGGTTACCGGCTCGCCGGAAAGGGCCGCGTTTGATCTTGCGGTTCCGACGCTCGTCCATGCCAAGGCTTCTCGGTCCTCTAGGCCAATTTCCGAGCTCGTCATGCCCGGCCTTGTGCCGGGCATCCACGTCTTTGCTACTCCGCAAGTAAGACGTGGATGGCCGGGACATAGGCGAGCGAAAGCGACGCCGTCCTTCGGACGGCTATGCCCGGCCATGACGAAGGTGAGTTTACGGGCTCAATTGATCCGCTCGATCCGCTTTCCGGCGGTCGGGCCGACCGGGCTGTTGGCCTTGAAATAGGCATAGAGCGCATCGACGTCGTAGATGCCGAACTGCTGCGCCGTTCCCTCCTTGAACACCGTGAAGCCGTCGCCGCCTTCGGCGAGATAATTGTTCACGGTGACGCGATAGCTCGCGGCGGGGTCGATCGGCCTGCCGTCGAGCGACATCCGTGAGGCTACGATGCGCGCGCCGTCGGGCTTGCTCGCATCCCATGCATAGGCAAAGCCCTTCGAGACCTGCAGGGCGCGCGGCCGTTTCGGGTCGGCCCATTGCTGCTCCAGCACGTCCTTGAGCTGCTCGCCGGTCAGCGTCATCGTCACGAGCTGGTTGCGGAACGGTTGGCTGGCGAAGACGTCGGCATAGGTGACCGCGCCGTCCTCGCGCCTGGTGATATCGGTGCGGACGCCACCGGGATTGGTGAAGGCGATCACCGCGCCGCCATTCGGCTCCGAGCTGGTCGCGCGCAGCTGCGCGTCGGCGACGATATCGCCGAGCGGACTCTCGCCGGAATCATTGGGCACGCGCGACAGCGTTTCGGTGACCGAGCCGGCCGGGCGGTTGGCGATCGGCGCGGCCAGCCGGTCGTAGGATTCGAGCAGCGCGCTCTGCTCGGGATCCTTGGCCGTGCCGGCGATCTTCACGATGGTGTTGTCGGCCCTGGCGCTGATCACGTCATGGCTCTTCGGATCGAGCTGCAGATCGATCGCGGTGACCAGCGTGCCGTATTTGTCGCCGGAGGTGACGAGACGTCCGTCGATCTCGCAGACATAGGCCTGGTGGGTGTGGCCGGAGATCACGACGTCGACCGCCTTGTCGAACTTCTTCACAATGTCGACGATCGGCCCGGAGATGCCGGGGCATTCATTATAGTCGCCGGTCGGAAAGCCGCCTTCATGGATCAAGACCACGATCGCCTCGACGCCCTTCGCCTTCAGCTCGGGGATCAGCGCATTGACGGTCTCGGCCTCGTCGCGGAAATCGAGGCTCGCGACGCCAGCCGGTGACACCAGATTCGGAGTGTTCTTCAGCGTCAGCCCGACGAAGGCCACTGGGATTCCGTCGAATTCCTTGATCTCGTAGGGCGGAAACACCGGCTTGCCGGTGGCCTTGTCGATCGTGGAGGCGGCGAGATAGCGGAATTTGGCCCCCAGGAACGGGTGCGGCCCCTGGCACTTGTCGACCGGGTGGCAACCGCCATTCTGCATCCGCAGCAGTTCGTCCTTGCCTTCGTCGAATTCGTGATTGCCGACCGAGGAGATCGCAAGCCCCATCATCGACAGCGACTCGATGGTCGGCTCGTCATGAAACATCGCCGACAGGAACGGGCTCGCGCCGATCAGGTCGCCGGCCGCAACGAAGATGTTGTTCTTGTGTCCTTCGCGCAGCTGCTTGACGACGGTCGCCATCCGCTCGGCACCGCCGGCGGGCACCATGATCTTCTTGCTGGCATCGGCGGGATCGGTGATGCGGATGCCGCCCGGCGGCGGCCGCAGATAGCCGTGGAAGTCGTTGATCGCGAGGATGCGCAAGCTCACCGGCGCCGCGGTCTGTGCCCGAGTGGGGCTTGCCGCGACCAGTCCGAGTGCGCAGAGCGCGGCGAGAGGCGCAAGAGGCTTAAGGCGGGGGCGGGGTTGTCTCATGACCTGTCCACGGAGCGCATAATCATGGCGTGCACGATCATGGAACACACGATCATGGCCCGGCGCCACTACAATTTTGCGACGCTTCGTTTCAATCCTTCGTGCGCGCCATGAAGGCCCTGAAGGCGTTGACCGCTTCGCTGGAGCGCATCCGTTCGCTGAACAGATGGTTCTCCTGCTCGATGCGGCGGGTGACGTCCTCCGGCGGCAGCCGGATCAGACGCCGCGAGATCGCCACCGCCTCGGCCGGCAGCGCGCAGATCTCGCGCGCCACCTTGTGCGCCTCGACCTCGGCATGGCCCGGCGCCACCACGGTGTTGACGAAGCCGGCGACGCGGGCGTCGTCGGCCGACATGGTGCGGCCCATCACCAGCATCGCGAAGGCGCGCTGGTGGCCCATCGTGCGCGGCATCAGCAGGCTGGAGGCGCCTTCCGGCACCAGGCCGAAATTGGAGAACGGCGTCGAGAACGACGCGGCCTTGCTGGCCAGCACATAGTCGCAGTGGAACAGCATGGTGGTGCCGATGCCCATCGCGACGCCGTCGACCGCGGCGATGATCGGCTTCACATTGTGGGCCAGCGAATACAGGAACTTGACCAGGTCGGAGGCGGGCGGCGTCTCGCCCGTCGAGGTGCCCTGCGCGAGCAGGTCCTCGATGTCGTTGCCCGCGGTGAACACGCCGGAGCCGCCGGTGATGATCAGGCAGCGGATCTTCGGATTGTTCTGCGCCTTGTCGATCGCATCGCTGATCGCGCGAAACATCTCCTGGGTGATCGCGTTTTTCTTCTCGGGCCTGCGCAGCCGGATCACGCGTGTGGCGGCTTCGTCGGTCACTATGACATGCGCGGTCATCAAGCGGTCCCAGGGTCGGCCGGCATCGTCGCCGGCGAGGTCGTGCCGCTATCCTACATGATCCCGTGCAAGCCCCAAGTGTTCGCGGAGGCTTTTCCTCTTCTGCGAGCATGAGGACGGCGCAACGCAGTTAACCGGAATTCACCTTTCCTGAGCAGGGGACCTTGGTCGTAGGCAAGGGCCGCGCGATGATGACACGCAGTGATCGCGACCGGTTCGGGGATGCGGTCGATCGTCACGGCGCATTGCGCTTTCGTTCGGCGCTCGATGCGATGGAGATACGCGCGCTCGAGATCGCTCTAGCCGCGGCCGACGAACGAGCGGGTGCCGCGGCCGATCGCGGCGCCATGCTGCAGCAGCGCGCCGAGATGATCGCCGGGGACCGACATCGCATACAGGCCGTTCTCCGCGGCGAAGCGCTGCATCGGCGCATGCGGGCCGTCGTCCTGCCCGTTCCACAGCAGCACCGGCACGCGCGAGGACAGCACCGCGTCCTTTGCGCCGTCGACCTGGCCTAGCGCGTCGAAGCAGGCGCGCACGCCGCCTTCGAGATCGGGCGTCACCCATTCGGCAAGCTGCGGCGCGGTGCGGCGGGCAAAGGTGATGAAGGCGCCATAGGTCAGCGGGCCGGCATTGCCGCGCGGCAATCCGGTGAGAAAATCCCAGCCGCCGATCGAAAGCGACGCCAGCCGCGTCGGGAAGAATCTGGCGACGCCGACCGCGACCCAGCCGCCCATCGAATGTCCCACCACATGGGCGCGCTCGCCGCCGAGTCGTCGATCACGGCAACGATGTCGCCGGCGCGCTGCGCCTGATTATAGAGCGCCGGATCGGCCGGCTTGTCGCTCAAGCCATGCCCGAGCGAGTCGACGCAGACCACGCGAAAGCGATCGGCGAGCGCGTCGACCACGCCGCATTGCTTCCAGCTCGCAGCGTCGAGCAGCAGGCCGTGCTGCAGCACGATCAGCGGCCCCGTTCCTTCGACAGTGTAATGGATGCGCTGGCCCCGGTGATTGGCGAATGGCATTGATAGACTTCCCCACGTTTCACCGACAGGTGAGCGCGGAGATGCCGGTATTCAAGACCCTCGTTCCAGATCGGAACCGGTTCGCACGATCTGACGGCGGGCGGAACCTTGCCTCAGCCGCCCCACACGGTGGCTTCGCTCCAGCCGAGCTCCTTGAACTCGGCTTCCCGGAGCGGGGCTTCGCCGGCGGCGAAGAATTCGTCGAGCTGCGGCGGCTTGACGGTGGTTTCGGAAAGCATCGCATGGGCCTGGCCGCGATGGTGGATCTGGTGCTGGAACAGATGCATCAACAATCGGTCGCGCCGCTCGGTCTGCACGGTGGTGTCGCGATTGACCTTGACCACATCGTCAAGCCGCTCAGGCGTCAATGCGTCGCAGTGAACGATCAGGCGCTGGTCGATCGCGCGCTGCGCAGCTTTCAGCGCGGCGATCGCCGGGTAGGGCACCTCGTTCGCCCACGCGTTCGGCCCGAGCCAGCCGCCTTCGAGCGCGTCGATGTAGAAGAGATCGATGACATGGATGTGGTTCAGCGTCGCCTGCAGGCTCGGAAAGAACCCGGTCCGCGCGGCGGCGAATTCCGCCTGGCTGAGACCGGCGCAGGCCGTGAGCAGGCGATGATTGGCCCAGGCGTTGTTGTAGGCAAAAGCGCGAAGAGTCTGAACGAGGCTCGCCGGCATATCGGTCCTCACTGGATTGAAGGGATCAGGCGGGTGCTGCGGCCAGCCGGCCGACCCGCGACAGCAGCAGCATCAGGATCGGGGATTTGTTGGCTTTGTGATAGGCGATTACGAGGTCCAGCGTCGGCGCCTCTCCCTGCACCGGGCGGGTGGTGATGGTGTCGGGCAGATAGCGCGCCGTGTAGGCCGGCAGCAGCATCACTGCATGCGTCGAGGTGATCATCGATATCGCGTGCACGACATTATGCACCTCGTGGTCCGGCTTGAGATCGATGCCGGCGCGATGAAAATACTCCAGCACGACACGGCGCACCGCCGGCGCCGATTTGGACGGCAGATAGAAGGTCTCGTCGACGATGTCTTCGGGCGCGACGGCGGCCTGCGCGGCCAGCCGATGGTTGCTCGGAAACACGAACACCAGCGGGTCGGTGCGGACGCGCTTGCAGGCGAGATCCTCCATGTTGTCGTCGGCGCGCATGAAGGCCGCATCGAGCTTGCGCCGCATCAGTGCCTTGGCGAGCACCGGCGAGTAGTCGCTCGACAGGCGGATGTCGATGCCGGGAAACTCGTCGCGCAACACGCGGGTCACCTCGGGCAGCAGATCGATCTCGGCGCCCGACAGGAAACCGAGCGAGAAGCTCTGCTTCGGCGGCTGCGCAGCGCCGCCTGCTTGGCAGCCTCCGCCTGCAGCAGCGCCATTCTTGCGTGATCCAGAAAGGCCTTGCCGGCGGCGGTCAGCTCGATGCCCTGCACGCCGCGGTTCAGCAGTTGCACGCCGACCTCCTGTTCGAGATCGCGGATCTGCCGGCTCAGCGAAGGTTGCGAGGTGTGGAGTTTTTGCTCGGCGGCAACCGTCAGGCTGCCTGCATCGGCCACGGCAACGAAGTAGCGCAGATGCCGGAGCTCCATCACCGCCTCCCGATCACGGCCTGTCATATCCGGCAGGCATGGGGCCAGCCTACAAAGTCTTTTTCGCGGCGGCCAGCGCTCTCTATAGCAGTACGCATTCTACGCGGGGTCTGCCTGGCAGGCAGAGGATGTTCCTTCTGTCCAGCACGAAGGCCTGCGCGTCGCCCGCCGGAGCCTGCGCATGTGGAGAAGCATCAGAGCGTCGCTGTTGTTGCTGGCGGCGCTGACGGGATGCGGCGGCGCCGCGGCCCAGTCATCAGGCAATCAACCGAAGGCAAGCGCCATGGAACAGGACGTCGCGACCATCAGGCAGGCCCTCGCCGGAAACTGGGAGAGCATCGCGCCCGAGATCCGGCCGAGCAAGAATCCCGACGGCTCGATCAAGCCGTTCTATCTGAAGCGCGCCTTCATTTATCAGTCCTCCGACCGGTTCGAGCTCGTGGTCGTCAATTCGGCCGATCCGTATGGCAAGGTGCCGCTGGCGCGGATCAGGATCGTCGGGCACATGCAATGGCAGGGCGCGCATCCGATCGCGCCGGGCGCGCAGAAGGTCGATTTCGTCGCCGACGAGGCCTATGAGGTGACGCCGCTGGCGCAGGGCTTCGCCGATGTGCTCAACAAGGTCGCTTCTGCCGGCTACGCGCCGTGGGCGGTCGATGCACCGCAGAGCATCTTCGGCAAGTCGTTCCTCCCCTTCGGCCTCAAGGAAGGGACCAATTTCATGGAGTACGACCTGGTCTATCTCAGGGGTGACCTGTTGTTCTGGGGCGCGCGCAATGTCGACGGCCGCGGCTTCGACACCGAGCAGAACTGGCCGACCAATCTGCAGATCCCGCTGCTGCGGAAGTAATCGTGGTGCTTGCGCAATGACGTGATCCTCGCATAGCTAGTCCAGTCCATCGCGGGCACCTGATCTAACGGCGGCGGCAGATGCAACTGGCAAAGAACGTGATCGACGTCGGCCTCTCCTCCAACAATCTCGAGCCGATGCTGCGGTTCTGGCAGCAGGATGCCGGGCTTCGCTTCGATCATGTGCAGCCGATCCGCCGCGGGCAGAAGCAGTACCGGCACGCCGCGCTTGGTTCGGTGATCAAGCTCAACCATCATTTCGAGCCGCTGGGCGACGCCGCGCCGAGCGGCTATCGCGAGCTGATCATCGCGCGCGAGGGCATCGAGACGCCGCAGCGCCTGGTCGATCCCGACGGCAACAGGGTTTGCCTGGTGGCGCCGGGACATGACGGCATCACCCAGATCGCCGTCGCGATGGCCGTGCGCGACCTCGCCGCGCATTGCAGGTTCTACGGCGACATGCTCGGCTTCCCCGAGCAGTCCTGGTCGGGCGGTCCGGCCTTTCGCCTCGGCGACAGCCTGATCCTGCTCACGGAAGATCGCGCCGCGACCGTCGATCCCATCAGGCAGGCGCGCGGCTGGCGCTACATCACGCTGCAGGTCGCCGATATCGATGCCGTGCATGACGAGCTGCGCGCCAAAGGCGTGCGCGAGGGCCTGGCGCCGGTGACGCTTGGCGAGGTCGCGCGGATTTCCATGATCCTGGATCCGGACGGCAACTGGATCGAACTGTCCCGCCGGGCATCGATCGTCGGCAGCCTGTCCGACCACAAGGCGTGATCGACCGGCGCGGGGTGCCGTCCTTGGTGTCACAAAGCTGAGGCATATTTCGTGGCAATCTGGAGTTTGCCGGGGGATTTCAGGGGCCCGGTGCCGAACCAACGCCGCCAAGCGATCCATATTCCGCTTGGGCGGCGTTGTGCTTTCGACGGTCCGAAGGGTGCCGTGAAATTCCAGGCGCCGATGATATAATCCGGCGGACCACGTCTGCCACGAGATGACGGGGCGCCGATCTCACGGGAACGTTCACCCGCCAAGTGTGGCGTTCCGTGGTCTGTCAGAGCGGACATCTCGCATCATCGGGGCCGTTTGCTGCTCTGTGCCCTCGCCAGGAACGATCGACAGTTCGGCCTCTTATCAGTGATGACACGCTACTATTTCGATCTTCGTGACGGCGACGGCTTGGCGATCGACGAAGAGGGCCTGGAGATGCCTGGCCTCGCGGTCGTTCAAGAAGAGGCCGCGCGCGCTTTGGCCGACATGGTGCGCGATTCCGTCCGCGGTCACAGTCTCGATCAGATTGCGATCGAAGTCCGGGATAGCGACGGGCCCGTGCTTGAAGTGGGCATCGCGTGGCGCATTCGCCGGTCGAATTCCTGAGTTCGGTAGCGCGCCGACGCGCCTAGCGCCTCGTGATGCCAAGATCGAGACTGACGTCAAACAATGGCCCTTGGTCGGTGCGGACCTCAAACGCCAGCAGCCTCTGTTTGTCCAGAAGCGGATTGTGTTTCGCCATGCCGAGCAATGACTGCATCGCTTCGTGCGCAGCAGTTTCCTCGTCGCGCAGCTCGATGCCCTGCCTGTCGGCGTAGAGTTCCTCGCCGTTGCGGATATCGAAATAATAGCGGGTTGCCATTTGCGGCTCCCTTTTGTGGCGGGAGCTGCCCAGGCTCTCCAGTGCCGGCGCTCTCAAATCACCCGGCAGCGCCGCAGTCTGCGTCAGACGGCCCGAATTTGCCACTCTACAATGACATTGATGCAGGGAACCGCTCGGGCCAGGCGCTATCGTCTTCGCCGACGATCTCGAACGCGCTTGATCCGTCAGAGATAATTCCCGGGATTTGCAATTGCGCCTTGCATAGCTGGGATAAGTGTATACTTGTGGTGTATCGACTGGCCTTGAGCCTTGTAGATCGGTCCCACTGGACCCTTTTCCAAAGACATCGTCGGATGAAGGTGAGGACGCGTGCTTGCAGCACTGCGGCTAAAGCTTTCGTCATGCTGTTGATCGGCTGCCGTTTCACGGATGTACTGGGATGGCAGTGCGGCCCGCTCTGTCACCGATAGAGCGGGCTTTCGTATTTGCGCGCTCAACGTACCTAGAGCGTTTTCGAGCGAAGCCTGTCCCGCACGTGATGCGGGATGGATACGGTTCGCGAAGAAAACGCTCAAAACAGGAAGCTAGAGCTTCGGTTCTGATTCAATCGGAACCAAAAATGCTCTAGCGCCGCGAGAGGTGATCCATTGCAGGTTCTTGTCAGGGACAACAACATCGACCAGGCGCTGCGCGTTCTGAAGAAGAGGTTGCAGCGCGAGGGCGTCTTCAGAGAGATGAAGCGCCGCCGATCGTTCGAAAAGCCTTCGGAAAAAAGGATTCGAGAGAAGGCCGAGGCCGTGCGGCGCGCACGCAAGCTTGCCCGCAAGCAGGCGATCCGCGAGGGATTGATTGCAGCTCCGCCGAAGAAGCCCAGATTGTCGGCGCCAAAATTCCCGGCACCAGGGCAATCGCCGGCGCGAACAAACGGCGCGCCGGAGCGTTAGTCCGTACGCAATCCTGTTGGAGGGAGCGTGCATGATGAAGCAGCGACCCTATCGAGGCAGCGGATGCCTCCAGGAACGTCTCTCCGATGAAATCTGTCGTCGGCGAGACCAAGATCGGGATGTTCGATCGAGGGACGAGAAGCGGCGGCAACGTGCGCAGAACCTGGCCGGCAAGGCCATCAACGCAATGGCAGATCATTCCGCCAGCCGGATCGAACAGTCTGTCCGCAAGCACGATCTGCTGGACGGCCCCAGGGAGTTTCGTTCGTTGCGCCGGGATCGCTGACAAGCGGTCGCGCGGCGGCCTGGGCAGCGCCTTGGGATTGCCGTGACAGCAATCGGTTGGCATTTCGACGGTTTCGTCGCTACCGAAGGACGGTGAACGCCCACAGAGGCTGCCCTGTCCCTGATGGGCGAGCTAACAGCTCTTTTGCTGCAGGTGTTGGATGCAGGTACATGTCGTCGAGGATGTCAGCTTGACGTCATAGTACGGGAAGTTCGCATTGGCGGGGCTATTCGTTGAACAACGCGGAAACAGGTAGTAGCTGTCTGCGAGCGTCAAGGTCCCACTGATGGTGAAACCGAGGTGGGGTGTATAGCCGTACGACACTTCGCCCAGAACAAAAGAGACATTGTAATTCTGTGTCCCGGCGAGCGAGGAAGGCAACGTAATTCGTTGACCGATCGATCTCCCCGTTCCGTAGCTCGTTCCATTGTATGACGCGCTCCACTGCACAGTCGCATTGCCGTTGCTGTCGGTAGAGACGCCGGAAACGGTAACCGTGGCGAGCGAGTTGCCGTTGATGGTCGTCGGATACGGCGCGAGGATCGCGGTCGATGCGCCGAGGATGTTCTGCAGCTGGGTCGCGCTGACTTGCGTATTCTGCGAGACCATGTCGGCGACAGAATGTGCAGCTGCGGTGACTTTGACGTTGATCGCCATGCCGTTGGCCAGCTCGATCCCGCCGACATAGAGCAGCAGCATGAACGGCAATATCATGGCAAACTCGATAGCCGCCACGGCGTTGGTATCGATCCGAAATTGTCGCAGTCGAAATGACAGGCAGGTCATGGGATCACCTCCTACGAGGACGGCTCGTTCTGGAAAGCGGCAGTCGCCAGAATCATTCGCGTATTGTTGGGCTGATTTGAAAGATTGAATCCAAGAGGTCCCAGGAAGACCGGCCACAGATAAATCACCCGGACCACGACGATATCTCCCGCGTTTCCCGGATTGAACTGCTGCCAGGTGGTCAAGGCGTTGCCCTGGCCGTCATACGTTAGGACGGGAGCAGACGTATCGGCCGACGACCAACTGGTGGCGACCCGCACGTCGACCATTATTTTCGGGCAACTGAACAGGACGACGACTTGATTGCAGACGGTCTGGCGAAAGGCGGCCTGTGTCGCCTGTTGTGATTGCGTCTGCCCGGTCAGGATTTGGCGACTCGATTGCTGCACCACCGCTTCGAGCAGCTCTTGCGCAAAGAAGACGAGAAACGTCTGCAGGATCGCGATAAGGAGGGCGATAAAAGGCGCCGCTACAAGTGCGAACTCGACCGCTGTGGCGCCGCGGCAATCCTTCACGAAGGCGGCAGAGCGATTTCGTTTTAATGATGCGATTTTCACTTGGGGCCCTGCGCTTTCTTACTGCGTGAGGCTGGCTGTACTTGAGGCGACCTTGATGAACAGATCCGTCAGCGCCGCCGAGATGTCGCCGCCGGTTTGAACGTCGGAGAAAAGGCCGGGCGAAGCGCAGGCTTGCAAGTTTTGGGCTATTTGGCCGCTTGAAGACGATGGGCTGTTGAACTGGGCGATATGGCCCATGTACCAGCTGTCGGTCGGAAGTTGCAGATACTCCGTGTAGAGAATTGCGATTCGAATGCCCCGGTTCTTGATTGTCGTGCATATCGCCGGGTTGAGCGGCTGCTGGCATCGATAATTCGAGCCCACCGCCTGCAGTGTCGCGTTGACGTTGCAAGACGAACTGAGCGCGATGATCTTGTCGTCGACGCCGTCGGTGACGAGGAACACGACTTCCTGCGGCGTGTCTCCCGACTGATTGCTGCCAAGGCCGGGGTTGGGCATGATGCCGTTGACGCTGGTGAGCGCGTTCTCGATGTCCGTGCCATAGTCGGTGGTGCAGCTTCCCGAAATGACGCAGTTCTGGTGGTCGACCGTCATCAGCTGAATCTTTGAAATGGCGCCTCCCGCCACAGATGGGCTGGTCGGCGACTGCAGCGTATTGAAGTTGTAGTCGAAGGTGTAGAGGCCCGCTTTATAGGTGGTGTTGTTCAGAGCCGACATGCATTGCATGACGCCACCCGAAACGCCTGACTGCGGACAGTTCGACCATGAAACGAGCAGCTGATTGACGGCATTCACCACGAGATCGATCCGCAAGGTGACGCCCTTGTTGCGCGCAATGGTCAGATTGTCGACGGTCGAAGCGTTGGCTCCGGTGTCGAGGTTCGGATGCGTTTCATGGCAGGCGAAGCCGCAGCTCTTTGACGCTGATGGCTGACTGGACGTGTAGGATATCAGATGGTTGATGTCGTCCTGGGTCGCTCCGATCGCCATCGACGGCGAGTCGTCGAGCACCAGATAGAAGTTCATATTGGGCGCGCTTGCCGCCCGTGCGGTCGATGAGCCATTGATTGGCCAAGCCGCTTTGCCGAGCACCATGCGGAAATTGTTGATCGATTGCGTGTTGTACGAAACCGTCACGGTGCGCTGGAGCCCGGAGTCGGTGATGGTGATCGTCGGTGACGGCACCTGGGTCAAGCCTGACATGCTGTTTGCGGTGGATGCGAAGACGGCGGCGGCCGCCGCCTGGGCCGCGGAGTCGGTTTGCAGCAGCATCGCGGGCCTGACGGCGGCAATTGCAGCGGCGTCGGCTGCGGCATCGAGCTGGTTCTTCTTGCGCAGGGCCTGGGTGTAATCCATCGCCATGCCCAACAGGTAGATCAACGGCACCGTCGCCAGCGCAAACATGATGGCAACGTTGGCCCTGCGATCGGTGACGAAGCGCTTCAGGCAGGAGCGCGTTGTGAGCTTCATCTTCATCACAGCTGGTTTCAACACAGCGAGTCCCCGAGCGCGTTATGTGCCGTTGGAGGTATCCGGTGCTTAGGGGAGAAGTTGTGAAGATGAAGCCGTTAAGCTTTGCTTACGCGCGTTTCTATAGGTCCATAAATTTTTGCATCGATGTGATCGAGTGCAGCGTCAGGCTATGAATTTTATATTTTGGCGCGCGTGTTCTGCTGCTTTTTTGCGCTGAGCTGCGTGTTTCTACTGAGCGGCGCGTAGCCACTTACACGAAGCTTACGGCGCTGGCTTACACGAAGCTTACAGCGCGTGTTTGGCTCGATGCCAAGCAAACGCGTGGTCGACCTTTTTTCCGAATCGAATCCAATCCGAAGAACGCGGGTGCGATCGGCACCCGGCCTTCCCTGCGCCCTCTGTTTGAGGAGAGGGCGGAACGAAGAGCACAGCTCGGACAAATCTTGTCGCGAGAATGCGAGACTGTATCCCCACTCACACTGTCATCGCCCGGCTCGACCGGGCGATCCAGTACGCCGCGGCTTCTCGGTTCAAGCACCGGCGTCTCTGGAATACTGGATCACCCGCATTCGCGGGTGATGACACGGCCCGTCCGGCTGTTTTGACCGCCGAACTGGAGCTTCAAACGTCATTGCGAGCGAAGCGAAGCGAAGCACTCCATCATGCCGCGCTTGCGGAACGATGGATTGCTTCGTCGCGAGGCTCCTCGCAATGACGACGAAGAGAGAGTGGGCGAGCTACCCCGCCAACACCGCGTCCGCGCCGGTCACTGCATCGGCGCTCTCGGTCACAGTCTTCTCCAGCGACGGCGCCTGCACCGAGATGTTCTCGGCGAAGAAGCGCGCCAGCGCGACGTAGCGTTGCGGCTCGGCCTCGCCGTTGGCCTTCGCGGCCAGCGCCTCGCCGGCGAGCATGCAGCCGCCGAGCGTCGCGGCGAACAGCCGCAGATAGGGTGTCGCGCCGGCCAGCGCATCGTTCGGCGCGGAGGCGAGCCGCTCCAGCAACCATTTGCTGGTGCGCTCCAGCGCGGCGTGCGCGTCGCGCAGCTTGGCGCCGGTGGTGCCGAACGCCGGGTCGTTGGAGGTTTCGACCTGCTTGATGGTTGCCGCGAGTTCGTCGAGCAGCGCCCACACCGAGGCGCCGCCATTGGCGCCGAGCTTGCGGGTGACGAGGTCGATCGACTGGATGCCGTTGGTGCCTTCATAGATCGAGGTGATGCGGGCGTCGCGATAGTGCTGCGCGGCGCCGGTCTCCTCGATGAAGCCCATGCCGCCATGGACCTGGACGCCGAGATAGGCGACCTCGTTGCCGACGTCGGTGGAGAAGGCCTTGGCGATCGGGGTCAGCAGCGCGCCGCGCGCGGCGGCGTCGGCGCGCACCTTGGCGTCCTTGGCGCGCGCCGCGACGTCGAGCGCGACCGCGGTGGCGTAGCAGATCGTGCGCGCCGCCGCCGTCATGCTGCGCATCTGCATCAGCATGCGCTTGACGTCGGGATGCACGATGATCGGATCCATCCCGTCGCCCTTGTGGCCGATCGCCTTGCCCTGGCGGCGCTCCTGCGCGTAGGCCAGCGCCTGCTGATAGGCGCGGTCGGCGATGCCGACGCCTTCGAGGCCGACACCGAGGCGCGCCTGGTTCATCATGGTGAACATGCAGCGCATGCCCTGGTTTTCCTCGCCGATCAGGTAGCCGATCGCGCCGCCTTGATCGCCCATCGTCATAGTGCAGGTCGGCGAAGCGTGCATGCCGAGCTTGTGCTCGACGCCGCTCGCATGGATGTCGTTGCGCGCGCCGAGCGAGCCGTCGGCATTGACCAGGAATTTCGGGACCAGGAACAGCGAGATTCCCTTGGTACCGCCGGGCGCATCGGGCAATCGTGCGAGCACGAAGTGCACGATGTTGTCGGTCATGTCGTGCTCACCATAGGTGATGAAGATCTTGGTGCCCTTGATGCGGTAGGTGCCGTCGCCCGCGCGCTCGGCACGGGTGCGCAGCGCGCCGACGTCGGAGCCGGCATTCGGCTCGGTGAGCTGCATCGTGCCGGTCCATTCGCCCGTGACCATCTTCTCCAGATAGATCGTCTTCAGTTCCTCGCTGCCATGGGCGTCGAGCGCCTCGATCGCCGACAGCGTCAGCAGCGGGCAGAGGCCGAAGGCGACGTTCGACGCGCTCCAGATCTCGGTGCAGGCGGCGTTGACCGCGAGCGGCAGGCCCTGGCCGCCGAACGCTTCCGGCCCCGACACCGCGTTCCAGCCGGCGGCGGCCCAGCGCTGATAGGCGTCGGGCCAGCCGGGCGCGGTGGTCACCTTGCCGTTGTCGAGCTTGATGCCGTGCTCGTCGCCGACCTTGTTCAGCGGCGCCAGCACATCGGAGGCGAACTTGCCGGCTTCTTCCAGCACCGCAGCGGTAATATCGCCGTCGAAATCGCCGTAGTGGCCGGCCTGCACGGCGGCGGCGAGCCCCGCGCCATGATTGAGGGACAGCAGGATATCGTTGATCGGTGCGCGGTAGGTCATGGCGTTACTCCCGACGAGGCATTTGGAAATTGTCTTCCCATGAAACCCGCGGCCTCTCAACTGTCCGAGCGGACATCGTGCGGTCCGTTCCGGCCACCGCGGCGTCGCTCTATAATAAGGCTGCCGACATCCAGCAGCTTTCGTGCCTTTTCGATCGCCGCCCTGTTGAAATGCGCGCCCTCACTCTATAGACCGGCGAGGCCTTCGATCGGCGCGTTGGGGCGTAGCCAAGCGGTAAGGCAGCGGATTTTGATTCCGCCATTCGGAGGTTCGATCCCTCCCGCCCCAGCCATATTCAAGTCATTGATTTTATTATTTAAAAATTCCGTGGCCGCTTGGCTGGCGGTCCGCTTGGAAGTAGACTCGGCCGCCTTGTTCCAGGCTCCGTCATTTGTTAGGTATTTTAATACCGGCTGATTTCGAGCCCCGCAGATGGCGCCTGCGCTTCTGATGCGGACGATTACGTTGTGCTATTCACCCCGCCACCGCGATGCAGTGATCGAAGTTGTGCATGGTAGCTCTTCCAGAGCGAGCCCGGAATAACGAAGGCGAATCTCGACGATGTTGTCTCTCCCTAAAACCAAGATACGCGTCCTGCTGCTGGAGGGCGTGAACGACTCGGCAGCACGCATGTTCGAAGGCAATGGCTATACCGAGCTGCAACGTCTGCCGAAGGCGTTGGGTGCTGGCGAGCTCAAGCAGGCACTTTCCGGCGTCCATATGCTGGGGATCCGCTCGCGGACACAGTTGACCGCGGAGATCCTGGAGGCTGCCGACCGGCTAATGGTGGTTGGCTGCTTTTCGGTCGGCACCAACCAGGTCGATCTTGATGCCGCGCGACGCCTTGGGATTCCGGTATTCAACGCTCCATACTCCAACACCCGCAGCGTGGCTGAGCTGACCATCGCTGAGATCGTGATGCTGTTGCGCCGGATATTTCCTCGGTCGATCTCCGCTCATGGTGGCGGCTGGGACAAGTCCGCCGAGGGGAGCCGCGAGGTGCGCGGCAAGACGCTGGGCATCGTTGGCTATGGCAACATCGGTTCGCAGTTATCGAATCTCGCGGAAGCCATGGGCATGCGCGTCATCTATTTCGATCACACTGACCGATTGCGTCACGGCAATACCGAGCCGGTTGAGACACTGGGCGATCTGCTCGCGGCCAGCGACGTCGTTTCACTGCATGTGCCGGAGACGCCGGCCACCGCCAACATGATTGGCGCGGCCCAGCTTGGGCTGATGAAGCCGGGGGCCTATCTGATCAATAACTCGCGCGGCACCGTGGTCGATCTCGATGCGCTGGCAAGCGCCCTGCGTGAGGACAGGCTGGCAGGTGCTGCGGTCGACGTGTTTCCGGTCGAACCGGCGTCGAACAACGACCGCTTCGTCTCGCCGTTGCAAGGCTTGTCCAACGTGATCCTCACGCCGCATGTCGGCGGTTCGACGGAGGAGGCGCAAGATCGTATTGGCGGGGAGGTTGCTCGCAAGCTGATTGATTATTCCGATGTCGGCTCGACCTTCGGCGCGGTCAATTTTCCGCAGGTGCAGTTGCCGGCGCGGCCGACCGGCACACGCTTCATCCATGTCCACCGCAACGTTCCCGGCGTGATGCGTCAGGTCAATGACGCAGTCTCTCGGCACGGGATCAACATCCAGGCGCAATACCTGCAAACCGACCCGGAAGTCGGCTACGTCGTGCTCGAAACCGACGTTGTCGGCGGCGAAGGCGAGGAGCTGTTGGCCGAGCTGAAGGCTATTCACGGCACGATCCGCGTGCGGGTGCTGTACGACCAGAGCCGGCCGCAAGGGTGATGAGATGGCGGTGCGTGGCGAATGCTGTCCTGTTGGCGGTAGGTCGACAGGGCTTCCACCCGCCTTTGGACGGGTTCGGTGGCAGTGCAACGCCGGTTGCGGCGGAAGTGGAGACGTTCCGCGCGTGAAGCTCCCGCGGTGGCCGCCAATTGTCTCGTCAAACCCGCTCGACCGGAACGGCGAATACATATCCGACACCGCGCTCGGTCTGGATCACGCGTGGCGCGCTTGGATCGCGCTCAAGCTTGCGCCGCAGGCGGAGAATCTGCACATCAATGCTGCGGTCGAAGACATCTTCGTGGACGCGGGTCGCCTGCAATAGGTGCTCGCGGCTAAGCGGACGTTGTGGCGCTTCGAGAAAGGCCAGCAGCATCGCGTACTCGCCCTTTGTCAATGCGACCGCGGCACCGGCCGGATCGGTAAGCTGCCGGATCCTGCGGTCGAGCTGCCAGCCGGAAAATCGAAATCGGCCACGCTCTGGATCGCGCGCCGGCGCGGCCCTCCCGGCATCGAACCGGCGCAAGATCGCGCGAACACGCGCGAGCAATTCGCGCAGGTTGAATGGCTTCGTCAGATAATCGTCGGCGCCAAGCTCGAGACCGACCACTCGATCGATGTCGTCGCGGCGGTGACCCGTGATGATGATCACGGGCACTTCGGAGTTCAAGCGGATCTCCCGAAGAAGATCCAGTCCGTCTTCTAGTCCAAGCCGGAGATCAAGGATCACCAGATTGACATCGGCACTGCCAAGCCGACCGACCATTTCCTGCCGATTACTTGCTGCCAGGGTCCGGATGTTGTTCTCAGCGAAATAGTTTAGGATCATGCGCTGCAAGGCAGGATCATCTTCCACGACGAGGACGCACACTTGGCGATCAACGCTTCCGCGAGGACCCGGGTCATTCAGTGATGAGCCGCTCATTGCGTCCAGTCCCTTCAACGGTGCCGCCGGTGACGACGGCGGCCGCGTACGGCTGCGGTTTCGCGTGTCTGCTGCTGGCGCTGGTTTGTCTCAGCGCGTTCTCGCCGGCAGACGCTCAATCGCCGGGCTCTGAGGTGCGCGCCGACCGCGAGCCTATCACGCCAATTCCCGCGCCGCGTGCCCAAGACCCACAGCGTGTCCTGCTCGGAGAACGATTGTTCGGCGACCGGCGTCTGTCTCACGATAATACACACAGTTGTTCGTCGTGCCACGATATAGCAACCAATGGCGCCAGCGCCAGGATCCACGATACGCGTGAAGGTCAACCGATCGCCCTCAATACGCCGACGGTCTTCAATGCGAGCCTTAACTTCCGCCTGAATTGGGAAGGCAATTTCCGCTCGTTGGAAGAAGGAATCGAGGGCAGTCTTCGCAATCCAGCGATTATGGCGTCGAGCGTTGACGAAGTCCTCGGCAAACTGCGTGCTGACCCCGGAATCGTGGGGCAGTTTCGTGATGCCTATGGAAGGGAGCCTGATGCCGCCGCCCTGCTGGATGCGATCGCGACATACGAGCGGACATTGGTCACGCCAGCTAGCCGCTTCGACCGATGGCTTGCCGGGGAAACCAATGCCATGACGTCGGACGAGTTGTCGGGTTATCAGGTCTTCAAATCGCTCGGCTGCATCGCCTGCCATCAGGGTGTCAATGTGGGCGGCAATCTGTTTCAACGGCACGGCATCTTCCATCCATTGGGCTCGCCGGAGCCGGCATTGGTTCGCGTGCCCAGCTTGCGAAATGTGGCGACGACAGCGCCATACTTCCATGATGGCAGCGCGGCCACGTTGCCGGAGGCCGTCAAAGCGATGGGCGTCGCCCAACTCGACCGCGTTCTAACCGATCAGCAAACTGCCGCCATCGTCGCCTTCCTCAACACGCTGACCGGGACATATCGAGGTCAAGCCGTAAGGCCGGCCACCGCCACACCACGCACTGGCTCGCAGATGCCATGAGGAATCTGCCGTTTATTCTCGGGGTTTCATTTCTGCTCGCGCTGCTGACCTGGCTGTTGTGGCGCGGCATAGATACCAACGCGTCCGCCTATGCAGTGACGCTCCAGACGCTCGACGAATATGCGCTTGCGGAAGCCTCGCTTCACCGCGACGTGCTTCAGGCGCGAGCTGGCCTGCTTCGTGACTACGATGCCTTTGCTGTCGATGCGCGAGCGATGGACGATGCGGTCAGTCGGCTCCGATCTCACGCACGGGCCGAAGGTCTCGATCCGAAGCGAGTTGACCAGCTGGCAGCGGCGGTTGTCGAGCAGCAAGAGCTGCTGGAGCGCTTCAAGACCAGCAACGCATTGCTGCAGAATTCGCTCTCCTATGTAGGCCTGCTCAGCACGAGCCCGGCGTTCCTTGCCAACGACGTGCAACTCGCGCCGGCAACGGGCGCATTGGCGGCTGCGATCCTCTATTTGTCGCGAGACACCTCATCCGGCGCGATGCGAGCGCTCCAGGAAAAGGTCGACCAGTTTGCGCAGCAAACGCCCACCACGGGACCGGACGTGGAACCGGCGCGCGCGATGCTGGCGCATGCACGGCTGCTCTATGAGCAGCTCCCGGCGGTCGATGAAACGCTGAAGGCCTTCATCGCCGCGGCCAGCACGCATGCCCTGGAGGAGGTCCGCGAAGTGTTTTCCCGCCATCGGTCCGTGGTCGAAGCCGGGGAGCAGCGCTATCGGCTGCTGCTCTACGTTGTTTCCCTGTTGTTGCTCGTCATGCTCGTCATTCTCGGCCTTCGGCTACGAGCTCGGGCGGTGGCGTTGAGTCGGCGGGCAGCATTCGAACACGTCATTGCCGAGAATTCGACGCGTCTGATCAACTGCTCGCCGGCCGAAACCGGGACGCGATTGAAGCAGGTGCTGGGTGAATTCAGTCGGATCATCGACGCGGACCGCGCGTATGTGGTGTTGGACGAGAGGCCGATCCGGGTCCACGCATGGTCGAAGGACGGAGTGACGTTTCCGCCGGGTTGGCCTCGACGGGCGTTGGCAGTAGCCGAGCAGCTCGGCGCAGGGGACGGCGTCACGATTGCCGACGCGAGCGCCTTGCCGGCCGGCACTATCAGGGATGCACTGGCGGGTACCGGCGTGCGCGCGTGGGCCTGTTTGCCGCTGGTTCGGCCGGGTCGGGTCCAGGGCATCATGGGTTTTGACCGCTTCCGCCCGATACGGAACAGTGTCTCTCCTATCCCGCTCGCGCGGCTTGCCAGTGACGCCGTGGCCAATGCGCTCGAGCGCGAATTTCTGGAGCGCGAACGGACCAAGCTTGCCATGCGGCTGGAGCGGGCACGTCGCATGCAGATGATAGGATCGTTGGCCAGCGGGATCGCGCATAACTTCAACAATATCATCGGCGCCATCCTCGGTTATTCGGAGATGGCGGAGCCGCAAATCACTCGCGGTTCCAAACCGGCACAGCACATCGACGAGATACGCCGGGCCGCCGAGCGCGGTCGCGACCTCGTCGACAATATCCTCACCTTTGGCCGGCGGTCCGACGGGCGTGCGCGTCCGGTTCAGGTGCGCACTTTGCTCAACGAGGCGGCCTCGTTGTTGCGTGCCTCGTTGCCGTCGGATGTAGAGCTTGTCTTCGAAGACGTTCCGGCCGACGTCGCCGTGTCAGGCGAACCGGCGCAGCTCCAGCAGGTCATCCTCAATCTCTGCACCAACGCCGCGCAAGCGACGAACGATGGCGGTTGTGTCCGCGTGGCCGTGAAACAGGAACAGATAGCCGCTTTCGTGGAGATGAGCGAGGGCGGGCTCTCCCCGGGTCGCTACGTATGCCTTTCTGTCAGCGACAACGGGAGCGGAATCGATGAACGCGTGGCGCGGCGGATGTTCGAGCCGTTCTTCACGACGCGCGTGGCAGGAACCGGCCTCGGTCTCGCAACGGTTCGCGAGATCGTCCGCGATCATGATGGAGCCATCAACGTTCAGAGCGAACCTGGCTGTGGAAGCCGGTTCGAAGTCTGGCTGCCTGCTGTGGCGGCGGACTCCATCGCGGCTGACGGATTGTCGGCGCTTCCGCTTGGACGCGGCGAGACGGTGCTGATTGTCGAAAGCGAGCGGGAACGCTTGCTGCGCGATGAAGAGAAGCTGGCGGCGCTGGGATACGAGCCGGTCGGGTTTGAGGTTGCGGCGGATGCCCTTGCTGCATGCCGTTCCGACTCTGCGCGATTCGATATCATCCTGGTCGGCCACGCCTCGCGGCCCCAGGGTGGGGTGGAATTGGCGCGAGCCCTGCACGAGGTATCGCCGTTGCAGCCCGTGTTGCTTGCCGTCGCGACTGCCGCTGATGTCAGCGTCGATTTGATGACGGACGCCGGCATCTCCGAAGTGCTGCACTGGCCACTGGATAACGCCGAGCTTGCCGCGGCATTGGACCGCTGCCTGCGAACGCCGGCCAGGTTACAGCCGTAACACGATTACCCTTGCCTGAAATACTTCCGTAGCGCAGGGCCGCCATTTCTGGTGGCCCGCAGCCGTGCATGCGCGCGTCAAGATGACGGAGGTGACAACGGCGACCAGATCGAGCGTTAGCACCAACGAAACCACCACCCCAGGAATGAGCGTTCGCGCTGATACATCAATCCTCGAAAGGACCGCTTCAATGGCAATCACAGCCAGTTTTTCGGCAGGCTCCGGCGTGCTGACGGTGTTCGACGACGCCCTCGACAACTCCATCGTCGCCAGCCGCGATGCGGCCGGCAACATTCTCATCAACGGCGGCGCGGTGACCATCCTCGGCGGCCGACCGACGGTTGCCAACACCGCGACGATTCAGGTGTTCGGTCAGGCCGGAAACGACACGATCTCGGTCGACGAAGCCAACGGTGCGATGCCGGCGGTGCAACTATTTGGCGGCGCGGGTAACGACATCCTGATCGGGGGCTCGGGCACTGATCTGCTGTTCGGCGGGGCGGGCAACGATGTCCTGCAAGGCAAGGGCGGGGACGATCTCCTGTTTGGCGGAGACGGCAACGACACCCTGACCGGCGGCACCGGAAGCGACCAGATGTTCGGCGGGGCCGGTAACGACCGTATGATCTGGAATCCGGGCGAGGGCACCGACCTGATGGAAGGCGGCGACGGCATCGATACCGCCGAGGTCAATGGCGGCAACGGCGCCGAAGTCTTTTCGATCACGGCCAACGGCACCCGCGTGCGTTTCGATCGGATTAACCCGGCGCCGTTCTCGCTTGATGTCGGAACCACCGAGAACCTCGTGCTTAACATGAACGGCGGTGACGACGTTTTCACCGCCGGAAACGGCCTCGCCAACCTGATCCATCTCACCATCGACGGCGGCGACGGCAACGACACCATGACCGGCGGTGACGGCGGCGACACGCTGATCGGCGGAGCCGGTAACGACGTCATCATCGGCGGCCGCGGCAACGACAGCCTGCTCGGCGGCACTGGCGACGACACCTTCATCTGGAATCCGGGCGACGGCAGCGACACCGTCGAAGGCCAGGACGGCACCGATACGCTGGTCTTCAATGGCGCCAACATCAACGAGAACATCGATATCACCGCTAACCACGGCCGGGTGAACTTCAGCCGCGACATCGCCGGTATCACGATGGATCTCAACGGCATCGAGCAGATCGATTTCAACGCGCTCGGCGGCGCCGACAACATCAATGTCGGCGACCTCACCGGAACCGGCGTCACCCAGGTCGCGATCGATCTCGAGTCCACACCTGGCAGTGGCGTCGGCGACGGCGCGGCCGATACCGTGACCGTCAACGGCACCAACGGCAGCGACACCATTGAGGTGACGGGAACAGGAGGCTCGGTCACGGTCGCCGGCCTGCCCGCAGCGGTTACCCTTGCCGGATCAGAGGGGGCCAACGACCAGCTCATCGTCGAGGGTGGTGCCGGCAACGACGTCATCACCGCTGCTGGCCTTGCGGCCGGTGTCATCGGCCTCATCGTCGATGGCGGTGCCGGCAGCGACACCATCACCGGAAGCCAGGGCAACGACACGCTGATTGGCGGCGACGGCAACGACACCGTGATCGGCGGTCGCGGCAATGACGTCGCGTCGCTTGGCGATGGCAACGACACCTTCGTCTGGAATCCGGGCGACGGCAGCGACACGGTCGATAGCGGGGCAGGCACCGATACGCTGGTGTTCAACGGCGCCAACGTCGACGAGAGCATGGATATCACGGCCAGTGGCAGCCATGCGATCTTCAGCCGCGACGTCGGCGTCGTCACCATGGATCTCGATCACATCGAGACCATCGATGTCAACGCACTGGGTGGTACGGACACCATCACGGTGGGCGACCTGTCCAAGACCGACGTGAAGCACGTTGCGATCGACTTGTCCGCGCCTGTCGGTAGCGGACAGGGCGACGGTCAGGTCGACACGGTCGTGATCAACGCCACCAATGGCGACGACGCGATCTCGATCAACGACAACAACGGCGTGATCACGGTGTCGGGTCTGGCTACCGACGTCACGATCACCGGCTTCGAGGCCAACGATCGCATCGTGATCAACGGCCTCGGAGGCGATGACGTCATCAACGCCTTCGGGCTCGGTGGGGCGATGCAGTTCATCGCCAATGGCGGCGACGGCAACGACATCCTGATCGGCAGCCGCGGCAGCGACACTCTGAGTGGCGGCGCAGGGGATGACACCCTGATTGGCAATGGCGGAACCGACGTTCTCGACGGTGGCACCGGCAACAACCTCCAGTTCCAGGCGGTGATGAATCCCGGCAGTGCCGTGAGCAACGCTTCGTCTGTGGCGAGCGCTGCCCTGCTGGGCCAGTTCATGGCCTCAAGCCTGGTCTCGACGGGGGCTGCACTCGGCGGCATGCCGCTTACCGATCCTGCGCCTGACCAACAGCCGCTGCTGACGCAGCCGCACGCGGCCTGACGCAACGTCACCCTGGAGAGCATCCATGAGCAACGAAACCAACAGCACGGGACCGGTCGATCAAGGTCTCGAAGCCCTTGTGACGCTGCTGCATCTCCAGGGGGTTGCGGCCGATGCCGGACAGATCGCGCATCGGATGGGCACGGAGAAGATCGGCACACCGGAGATGCTCCGGTGTGCCAAAGACCTCGGGCTCAAGGCGCGTGCCTGCCAGACCGACTGGTCCCGGCTCGGCAGCACGCCCTTGCCCGCCATCGCGGCCCTGCGCAACGGCGGATTCCTGGTGGTCGCCAAGGCCGCCGAAGGCAAGGTTCTGGTGCAAGCGCCGGCGTCCCGGCCCGCACTGATGACGCGGGACGAACTGTTGTCGGTCTGGGACGGTCAGCTGATCCTGATGACCCGTCGCGCCGGTCTGTCGGATATCACCCGCCGCTTCGGCATCGCCTGGTTTCTGGGCGCGATTCACAAATATCGTCATCTGCTCGGTGAGGTGCTGGTCGGATCGTTTTTCCTGCAGCTGTTCGGCCTGGTTTCACCGCTGTTCTTCCAGGTGGTGATCGACAAGGTGCTGGTGCACCGGTCGCTAGCCACCCTCGACGTCCTCGTTCTCGGACTGGTGTCGATTTCGGTGTTCGAGACTGTGCTGGGGATCCTGCGCACCTATCTGTTTTCCCACACCACCAACCGGATCGACGTCGAACTCGGCGCACGCCTGTTTCACCATTTGCTGGCTTTGCCGATGGCCTATTTCCAGGCCCGTCGTGTCGGGGATTCGGTGGCACGGGTGCGCGAACTGGAGAACATCCGCAATTTTCTCACCAGCTCGGCGCTGACCCTGCTGATCGACCTGTTCTTCACGTTCGTCTTCCTGGGCGTGATGTACTTCTATTCGCCGCTGCTGACGTGGATCGTGATCGGCTCGTTCCCCTTCTATATCGCGATATCGGCCGGGGCGACGCCGCTGTTCCGGCGGCGGCTCGACGAGAAATTCCGGCGTGGTGCCGAGAACCAGGCTTTTCTGGTCGAGAGCGTCAGCGGCATCGAAACGCTCAAGGCGATGGCGGTCGAGCCGCAGATGCAGCGCCGCTGGGAAGAGCAACTGGCCGGCTATGTGGCGGCGAGCTTCCGGGTCCTCAGTCTCGGCAACAGCGCGAGCCAGACGGTACAGCTGGTCAGCAAGATCGTCACGGCCAGCATCCTGTATTGCGGTGCCAAGCTCGTCATCGGCGGCGATCTCTCGGTCGGCGAACTGGTCGCCTTCAACATCCTGGCCGGCAGGGTGAGTGCACCGGTGCTGCGCCTGGCGCAGATCTGGCAGGATTTCCACCAGGCACGGTTGTCGATCGCGCGGCTCGGCGACATCCTCAACACCACCGCCGAGCAGACCTATTCGGCCGGGCGGGCGCGGCTGCCGTCGATCCGCGGCGACATCAAATTCGACCACGTCTCGTTTCGCTACCGCGTTGACGGACAGGAAGTGCTGCACGATGTCTCGTTCGAGGTGCCGGCCGGCCAGACCGTCGGCATCGTCGGACCCTCGGGCTCGGGCAAGAGCACGTTCGCCAAGCTGGTGCAGCGGCTCTACGTCCCGGAGCGTGGGCGGGTGCTGGTGGACGGCATGGACCTTGCCATGGCCGATCCAGCGTGGCTGCGCCGCCAGATCGGCATCGTGCTGCAGGAGAACGTGCTGTTCAACCGTTCGGTGCGCGACAATATCGCGCTTGCCGATCCGGCGATGCCGATGGAACGCATCGTTGCGGCGGCACGGCTCGCCGGGGCGCACGACTTCATTCTCGAACTGGCCGAGGGCTACGACACCGTGGTCGGCGAACGCGGCTCGACGCTTTCGGGCGGTCAGCGGCAGCGCATCGCCATCGCGCGGGCGCTGGTAGGCGATCCGCGCATCCTGATCTTCGATGAGGCGACCAGCGCGCTGGACTACGAGAGCGAGCGCATCGTTCAGCAGAACATGAAGGACATCGCCAAGGGGCGGACGGTGCTGGTGATCGCACACCGGCTCTCGACCGTCCGCGCGGCGGACCGCATCGTCACGCTCGATCGCGGTCGCCTGGTCGAGGACGGCAGCCACGACACGCTGATCAAGACCGGCGGCCGCTACGCGTCGCTGCACCGGTTGCAAGGAGGATTCCATGAAGTCGTCTGAAGCGGCTGTTGCCGCCGGATCCGCGCCACGCGTGATCCCGTTCCGCCCTGCGCAACGCAAAAGCAGCGACGAGCTGGCGTTTCTGCCGGCGGCGCTCGAGATCGTGGAGACGCCACCGTCGCCGGTGGGCCGCGCGACCGCGGCCAGCATCGCCCTGATGTTTTGCGCGGCCTTGCTCTGGGCCTGGTGGGGCACTATCGACATCGTGGCTTCGGCGACCGGAAAAATCCTGCCGGGCGACGGCACCAAGGTGGTGCAGCCGTTCGAGACCGGCGTCGTGCGGTCGATCAGGGTACAGGACGGACAGGCGGTCAAGGCCGGCGACGTGCTGATCGAACTCGACCCGACCGTGAACGCGGCGGAGCGCGATCATTTGCGCAATGATCTGCTGGCCGAGCGGCTCAACATCGCGCGCGTGCGCGCGGCGCTCGCCGACAGCAACGATCCCGCTGCCGACTTCACGCCGCCCACCGGGGCCGACCCGGAACTGGTTGCGATCCAGCGTCAGTTGTTGCTGAACCAGGTGACGGAGCATCGCGCCAAGATCGCGGCACTCCTGCGCCAGCAGGCGCAGAAGGAGGCCGAGCAAGCCACCGCATCGGCGACAATCCACAAGCTTGAGACGATCATTCCGGTGATCCAGTCCCGCGTCGACATTCGTAAGACGCTGGTCGAGAAGGAGCTGGGTTCGAAGCTCGGCTATTTCGAGGTGCTCCAGCTGCTGGTCGAGCAACAGGAAGAGTTCAACGTGCAGAACAGCCATCTGCATGAGACCGAGGCGGCGATCGCAGCGATCCGCGAGACCCGCGGGCAAGCGGCGGCGGAGTATCGGCATACGCTCTCCGACGAACTGGCCAAGTCCGAGCAGAAGGCGAACGGGCTCGCGCAGGACCTGATCAAGGCCGAGCAGAGGACCAGGCTTCAGCAGCTGACGGCTCCCGTCGACGGCGTGGTGCAGCAGCTCGCGATCCATACCGTCGGCGGCGTGGTCACGCCGGCGCAGTCGCTGCTGGTGGTCGTGCCGAGCGACAGCCGGCTGGAAATCGAAGCCATGGTGTCGAATCACGACATCGGCTTTGTCCATGCCGGGCAGCAAGCCGAGATCAAGATCGATACCTTCAATTTTACCCGCTACGGGCTCCTGCATGGTCAGGTGCTTTCGGTCTCGCAGGATGCTGTCGTCCGCGATCGCCAGCACGATCGCGCCAACGATCGCGCCCTGGTGACGCAGAGCGAAACCAGCGAGCCGAAGGGACAGGAACTGAACTACAGCGCGCGCATTTCGCTCGATCGCACCGAAATGCAGATCGACGACAGGATCGTTAATCTTTCGCCTGGCATGGCGGTGACCGTGGAGATCAAGACGGGATCGCGGACGGTCCTGAGCTATCTGCTTTCACCGCTGCTGCGCTACCGCCAGGAAGTCTTGCGCGAGCGCTAGGCCGGCGAGCATCGGGCTTCGCTGCCCCCAGCCGACCCGTACGATTAACCTGCAACCAAACCGAGAAAAACCGATGAAGATTCCGACAGCGTTCCTCAGCGCCGTTTCGTTTGCCGCCCTCTGGCTCGTAAGCACGGCGGCCGCGCAAGAGCCGTTGGCGATTGCGGTGCGCGACAGGACCGTCATCACCACCCTCCATGCCGAGGGCGCGCAGGTCTACGAATGCAAGCCGGACGCCGGGAAGTCCCAATCGAGAGTTCGCGCGCTGACTTGGCAATTGCGCGAGCCGATTGCGACGCTCATGCTGGATGGAAAGTCGATTGGACGGCATTACGGCGGACCGAGTTGGGAGCTCACGGACGGTAGCGCCGTGAAGGGCAAGGTCGTCGCCAGCGCGCCCGGCGCGACCTCGAACGACATTCCGTCGCTCGAGCTCGAAGTGGTCGACCAGCGCGGCAACGGTGTGCTGTCGGCCGCGACCGTTGTCCAGCGCATCAACACCGAGGGCGGGGTCGCGCTGGGATCGTGCGAGAGAGCCGGGGACTACCGCAGCGCGCCCTATTCCGCGGACTACGTGTTCCTGCGCAAGAGCGGCTGATGGTACCGGCCCCACGGGATCTCATGGCGCAAAGCTGACGTCCTTTGACGCACCTTCGTATCTTGGATAGGTGATCGCCTGACGCGCGTCGACGCTATCTCTGCTATTCCATAGTGCAGCAGCGATCGTCGCGCATAGGCCGGTGCGGCGGGAAATCTCGATGATCGCTCTTCGAGCCGAGCCGCCGGGCCTCCCGACGAAAGTAGTTTCGTCATTTGGAAACGAGAACTAAGCTATTGAAGTTACTAGAGCGCATTTTGGTGCTTTTTTCCAAACGCGCCTTGATTTCGTTGCATAATCAAGCTGATCTTGATTCCGCCATTCGGAGGTTCGATCCCTCCCGCCCCAGCCAGCAAGCGAATCATTGATTAAACAAAGAAATTGAGCTCCTTCCAGACTGGGGCGTTGCCGGCATTTCGAGCGATTTGCCCCGCTATCTGGAAATCTGTGCCGGTTTCATTTCGATGCCGGTAGGCGAGTCGCCCCCGACGGGCGATCGTACTGACGAAATAACGATGGATCCGACGTGACGAAACTCAAGAAAGCCCGTGCCGCTGCTGGCGCGAAGAAGAAAAGCAAGGGATTGGCGCGTTCCGGGATCTCGTCTTCCTCGCCTCTCGGCATGTTGGCCCTGCATCTCCTCGAGCAATGGAAGAAGTCCGGCCGTGACGGCATCGTTTTCCTTTCGGAAAGCGAGAACAGGGCCGAGCGGTTGGGCAGCGTGCTCCATTCGATCGACCCTTCGCTCGAGGTGCTCGTATTCCCGCGGCTGAATACCCTGCCATTTGATGGGCTGGAACCGTCTCCAGAGATCGCCGGCAGACGGAGTTCGGTGTTGAGGCGTCTCGCCAGGAGCAGGAAGCCGGTCTTCCTGGTGTCGACGGCGGAGGCGATCATGGAACGGCTGCCGTTGCCCGCGAGCTGGGGCCGCCTCAGCATCAGCCTGAAGGTCGGGGCGAGCTATTCCGAGCCGGATCTCAAGGATCGTCTGGAAGCGCTGGGGTACGATCTCGACGAAGAGGCGGATTATCCCGGAAGCGTGCTGTTCCACGGAGTGACGTTCGAAGTGTTTCCCGCCGGCGCCCTTGGGCCGTTCAGAATTGAGCATTCCGGTGGAGTGATCCGCAGAATCGCAGGCGTCGATCCGTTCGAACACGACGTCGTCTTCGACACGCAGGAACTGCTCATCGATCCGATGTCCGAACGGATCGCGTTGAGAGGCAAGCGGGCGCAGCGCGCGGCGCTGCCGGATTATTGCCCTCGCGCGCGCTGGATCGCGGACGCAGGAGTTTTGGGCCACGCCGACAGCTGGCTGAGTACGATCAAGGAGGCCGCCGGCCGCAGGGAGGCGGAGCGCGAGTATTTTGGGCCCGGTGACTGGAAGGGGCTGACCAAGCGCATGAGTGCGCTGCCTCGAAAGACGGCGTTCATCCCCACGCCTGATTTCTCCAAGGTCGCGTCGTCGCGCAAGGCTCTCCGCGCATTCGTCGCCGACACGCAGCGCGCTGGATCGCGGCTGCTTCTTGTCGCGGCGGTGGAGGACGATTTGCGCGCGATGGAGCGAATGAGCGGGATCAAGACGGAGCGCTTCGCCGACTGGAACGAAGCGGCGAAGGGACGCGGTGGCGAAGCCGCATTGCTGGCTGACTTCGACACCGGCTTCATCGGCTCTGGCCGCAAGCCGCTCATCGTCGTGACGGCGACCGACGTGCTCGGCAGCAGGGCCCATCATCCGCAGCCCATGGCAAGGGCCTGGAGTGCGGCTTTCGATCATCCTGATGTGCCGGAGCGAGGCGCGGTCGTCGTTCATCTGCACCGGGGGCTCGCCATGCTCGATGGCTTGCAGACCCTCGACATGGGGAAGGGGTCATCGCGCGAGATGATCAGGCTGGCATTTGCAGGAGATGACGCCGTCCTCGTTCCGCCGGCCGATCTTGCCCTGATCTGGCCGTATGCGGCGGAGCGCGGCAAGCTGGCATTGGACCGGGCCGATGGAAGTACGTGGTGGGCGCGACGTACCGAGGCGGAGAAAGACATTCAGATTGCCGGCAGGGAGCTTGCCAAACATATCGCCCAACGGCGTCGCCGGCGTGCTCCCAGGCTGGTCGCTCCCGGTCCCGCATACGAGCGGTTCGTCGCGCGCTTTCCATATTTCACGACGGTCGACCAGGCGAAGGCAATTCGCGACGTGCTGGATGATCTCGCATCCGGTCACCCTATGGATCGGGTCGTCTGCGGCGACGTCGGGTTCGGAAAGACGGAGGTTGCGCTGCGCGCGGCGGCGGCCGTTGCGCTGTCGGGCAGGCAAGTTGCTGTCGTTGTGCCGACGACCGTTCTGGCAAGGCAGCACGTCGCAACCTTCCGCAAACGGTTCGCCCCGCTTGGCATCGAAGTGGGAAGCTTGTCGCGCGCGACGTCGGCTCAAGAAACGAGGGAAACCAAGGAGGGCCTGCGAAGCGGTAAAATGAAAATTGTGGTCGGCACACAGGCGATCGCATCCAGGGACGTGAAATTCGCCAAGCTCAGTCTGGTCGTTGTCGACGAAGAGCAGCACTTCGGGGCGGCGGAGAAGGTAAAGCTCTCGGGCCTGGCGAAGGGCGTCCATACGCTCTGGATGAGTGCCACGCCGATCCCGCGCACGCTTGCGGCGGGTCTCGCGGGCTTCAGGGATCTCAGCGTGATCGCATCCCCGCCTGTGCATCGGCTGCCGATCGTGACCAAGATCGCGCCACTTTCGGACGCTGCCATTGCCGCTGCATTGCTGCGCGAGCAGCGACGTCACGGGCAAAGCTTTTTGATCTGCCCGCGCATCCAGGATCTGGAGCCGCTATTGGCGCGCGTGCAGGCGGTCGCACCGGAGCTCCGCATCGTTTGCCTGCACGGCAAGCTGCCCGCCGACGAGATTGACGACCGAATGATGAGTTTCGTCGAAGGCGAGGCGGACGTTCTCCTGGCGACCAATATCGTCGAAAGCGGTCTCGACATTCCGCGGGCGAATACCATCGTGGTCTGCTGGCCGGAAAAGTTCGGTCTGGCACAGCTCCATCAGCTCAGGGGACGGGTGGGGCGTGGCGGGACGCGCGCCTTCGCCTCCATGCTGACTGAATCCAGCTCGGAACAATCCGGCAAGCGTTTGGCTGTTCTCGAGGAGTTCAGCAAACCGGGTGCCGGCTTCGCCATCAGCGAGCGCGATCTGGACCTCAGAGGTGCCGGAGATCTGCTCTCCGAGCGGCAATCCGGCCACGTGCAGGTTTTCGGCCCCGTGCTCTACAGCCACCTGCTGAAACAGGCCTCGGAGAAGACGAACGACCGCGCCGCCGATCTGTGGGTGCCCGACCTCAACCTTCCGCTCGCGGATCTGCTGCCCAGGAGCTACGTGCAATCGGAAACGATGCGCCTCGAAATCTATGGCCGCGCCGCCAGGTGCCGGAGCGAGGACGATCTGGAAGATCTGGAGGAAGAGACCTCGCGCCGCTTCGGCGGACTGCCATCGGCCGGCCGGGATTTCTTCGCGGCGGCGCGCCTCAGGATCGATTGCAAGCGGCGAGGTATCGTGAGGCTCGACGTCGGGCCGGAGGCTGTCGCTGCGACGTTCTTACCCGGCAGGCTGCCGAAATCCAGAGCGCGATCGCTCCAGCGCGACGGCGATCGCGTATTCTACTCGGACGAGACCAACGAGCCGCCTTTCGAGCGGATCGACCATCTGCTGGATATTCTGGACGAGTGAGTACGATGTTGCTTCAGCGCGTCTTGCCAGTGCATCGCGCGCAGTGGAGATTTTTCGCCGCGCGCCGGCTGCGGAGAACAAACCGATCGGTCGCGTGTGCTGACATCTCGCTGACATGGAAAGCCGCTAGTGCGCATTTGTGGCGATCCGCCGGCTATTGTGGCCTATCCCGCCGACCCCGATACCGCCTGTCCGAGCGAGAATCGGCGGTATCCAGACCCCGGCTATGTTGTTCAGATACCGCCGTTTTTAGGCGCAACGGGGTGGTGCGAGCCTGGAATCAGCTCCGCTGAAACGGGGCTCCGATTTCCACCATCTCAGTAGGATTACGCGTTTTGCACACCGTTCCGCCCCGTGTTGCCCAAAGTTACGGCAGCTAACGGTATTATAAATATTCTCATTATATTTCAGTGACTTGCAGGGGCATCGCAGTTCAAATGCCCGTGATATTTGTGCAACATTTGCCCGAAAATAGCCGCAACTCGCCCCAAACAGAGCGGTCTTTTGTTGCGTGATCGGGGGCTTCTGTCTCATATGGAACTGCGACGGAGGGGGGCATCCCAAGGTCGTCCCGTTTTAGGTGGTTCGCTTAAGTCCCTCGCGTTCATGCGGGTGTGTCCGAAGACGCGAAGCGACTAAGCGGAGTTTTAAGGGACAAAGGGAACCAACCTAGGGTGCTTACCCGGCGGATCCGGAACCTTCCCTGAGATAGAGCAACTTGGAGGTTTAACATGAAGATGGTTAAGAGCCTTATCCTCGGCTCGGCGGCGGCTCTCGTCGCGGTCGGCGGAGCTCAGGCGGCCGATCTTCCCGTCAAGGCCAAAGCGGTCGAGTACGTGAAGATTTGCTCCCTGTATGGTCCCGGTTTCTACTACATCCCGGGCACCGACACTTGCATCAAGCTGGGCGGCTATCTCCGCGCAGACGTCATCATCAACTCGAACTCGGACTACACCGGCAACACCTCGGGTGCCGGCGGTGCGAATAACCGCTTCACCAACGGCTACACCTGGCGCTCTCGTGAAGACCTGAACATCGATACGCGCACCGCGACCGAATACGGCGTGGTCCGCACCTTCTTCGATGCGACCTTCTCGTGGACCTCGGACACCTACGGTGGGCAGGGCAACGGCTCGACCGTTTACTCGCCGATCGGCGCGGTTTCGGCTCCGAACAACGCCAACGCCGGTGCGGTTGCCGCTGGTACGGTCGGCGTGTATTACGCCTTCATCCAGTTCGCCGGCTTCACCATGGGTAAGGCGGTCTCGCAGTTCTCGGCTCCGTGGGCCAACTATCCAGGCAACAACTACGACGGTCTCGTCGGCGGCGGCGGTACGATCACTGGTGTGAACCAGTTCACCTACACCGCGCAGTTCGGCAACGGCGTGTCGCTGTCTCTGTCGGCTCAGGATCAGTCGGCTTACTATCAGGCTGGTGTCTCCAACCTCGGCGCTCCCGTCACCTTCGGCGTGCCCGGCAACACCAACGTGTTCGGCACCAGCGACTACGCCGGCACGATTGCTCCGGATTTCGTCGCGATGCTGCGCGTCGACCAGGCTTGGGGTCTGTTCCAGGCGTCGTTCGCCGCGCATGACAACCACGTGGCCTACTACGGCGGCACTGAGTTGACCGGTCATCCGGACGACAAGTGGGGCTGGGCGGGTCAGTTGGCCTTGTCGATCAAGAACATCCCGACCGGACCTGGCGACACCATCAACTTGCAGGGTGTCTACACCAACGGTGCGACCCGCTATAACATCCAGGACCTCGCCGGTTCGGCTGGTGGCAACACCATCTTCGGCGGCACCAATGTCCCGGGCGCCTATCAGAGCATCGGCTTCGGCATCGCGCCGGACAGTGTGTTCATCACCGGTGGCTCGCAGCAGCTGATCACGACCTACGGCTTCCGCGGCGCCTATGTGCACAACTGGAACCCGAACTGGAACACCAGCATCTACGGTGCCTGGGCCCAGGTTAACTACAACGGCACTGCCAAGGGCTACATCTGCGGCCCGGCTGGCAATGGCGTGGGTGGTTCGCTCAGCAACTTCTTTGGTGCTGGTTCGGCCCTGACGTCCTGCAACCCCGACTACAGCATCGCGCAGCTCGGCACGCAGACCCAGTGGACCCCGGTCAAGAACCTGACCTTCTCGGCGGACTTCGTCTACACCCGCCTGGACCAGAGCTTCGCCGGTACGGTCAACTTCCCCGGCAGCGCCACGATCGGCAAGCCGGCCGCCACGTACGAGCTGAAGGACCAGAACACCTATCAGCTGATGCTCCGCGCTCAGCGCAACTGGTAATACCGGTTGATCTGACTGCGATCTAACAGAGCCCCCGGCGCCAAAACGCCGGGGGTTTTGCTTTTCGGGTTAGAGCGTTTTCGAGCGAAGTGGACACCGGTTCGCGTGAAGAAAACGCGTCAAAACAAGAATCCAGGGCTTCGGTTCTGATTCAATCAGAACCGAAAATGCTCTAGCGATCGTGCGTCACGCGGCAAGCAGGTCGCGCACCATCGGCACCACCTTGCTGCCGTAGAGCTCGATGCTCTTCATCAGCTTCTCGTGCGGCAGCGGGCCGGCCGAGTATTTCAGCTGGAAGCGCGCAGCGCCGAGCGCCTTCACGGTCGCCGCGATCTTGCGGGCCACGGTTGCGGGGGCGCCGACATAGAGCGAGCCGTGCTCGGCCTCAGCCACGAACTCGTCGCGGCCCATTGGCGCCCAGCCGCGCTCCTTGCCGATGCGGTCGCGCATGACCTTGTAGTCCGGCCACAGCTCTTCCTTGGCCTGCGCGTCCGTCTCGGCGACGTAGCCCGGCGAATGGACGCCGATCGGCTGCGGCGCGCGGCCGAACTGCTGGTAGGCGCGCTGATGCAGGTCGACATAGGGGGCAAAGCGCCTGGGATCGCCGCCGATGATGGCGAGCATCAGCGGCAGGTCGTAATGCGCGGCGCGCACCACCGATTCGGGACTGCCGCCGACGCCGATCCAGGTCTTCAGCCGGCCGTGCTCGACCGGCGGATAGACCGACTGGCTCTTGAGCTGCGGCCGCAGCTTGCCCTGCCAGGTCACCGGCTGCTGCTTCAAGAGCTCGGTGAACAGGTCGAGCTTCTCCTCGAACAGCTCGTTGTATTGCTTGAGGTCGAAGCCGAACAGCGGGAACGATTCGGTGAAGGAGCCGCGGCCGAGGATCACCTCGGCGCGGCCGTTCGAGAGCGCGTCGACGGTCGCGAAGCGCTGGAAGACGCGGATCGGATCGTCCGAGCTCAGCACGGTCACCGCGGAGCCGAGGCGGATGTTCTGGGTGCGCGCGGCGATCGCCGCCAGCACGGTCTCGGGGGTGGAGATCGCAAAGTCGGCCCGGTGGTGCTCGCCGAGCCCGATGAAATCGATCCCGAGCTGATCGGCCAGCACCGCCTCGTCGACGACGTTGCGGATCACCTGGGCATGCGGCAGCGGTGCCCCGGCGGCGTCCTTGGTGACGTCGCCGAATGTATCGAGCCCGAATTCGAGGGAGGTGGTCATCAGTCAGTCCGGTTGTCGGCGCGGCGGAGCATCCGCCGCGGGCCACCCATCGCACGCAGGTTGAGAACGCTGCGGATGTGTCCGCAAACCCGCGCTGTGGAGCCTTCGGTTGGAGATATCGGGAAGCTAGGGGCCGTTCACGGTGGAACAAGGCCACGTGGCGAAACGCTGGGTTTCCGTCCGGCTGGCTGGCGGTGCTGTCAGAACGACTCCGCCCACGGCCGCAGGTCGAGCTCCAGCGTCCAGGCGCTGCGATGCTGGTGGTGCAGCACCCAATAGGCCTCCGCGATGGCCGCGATGTTGAGCAGCCCATCCGGGCCGCGATCGTCCTTCAACTGCGGACGCATGCTCAGCAGCCGATCGCCCTCGATGCCGCCGTCGACCACGACATGGCCGACATGGATGCCCTGCGGCCCGAATTCGCGCGCCACGCTCTGCGCCATCGCGCGCAGCGCGGCCTTCGCCGAAGCGAACGGCGCGTAATTGGCCTTGCCGCGCAGCGAGCCGCTGGCGCCGGTGAACACCAGCGTGCCGCCGCCACGCGCAAGCAAAGCAGGGATCGCGGCCTGCGCCAGCTGGAAACCGCCGAGCGCATGCTCGCGCCAGTGCTCCTCGAAGCGCTGTTCGCTGACCTTGAGAAACGGTGCCGGCCGGTTGGAGCCGGCATTGTGCACGGCCATCGCAAGCGGCGCGAGCTTCCCGGCAGCCTCGACAAAGCGGGCCACATCTGCGGCAATCGAGGCATCGCCCACGACATGGGTGACCCTGGCGCCGGTTGCTGAGAGTTCGGCGGCGGTCACGGCGAGCTTCTCGGCATTGCGGCCGGCGATCGCGACGGGATAGCCGCCGGCGGCAAAGCGTCGCGCGATCGCGGCGCCGAGGCCGTGCGATGCGCCGACGCCTGCAATCAGCACGCTTCCCTGCACGGCGGTCGGCTCGAGCGCGGTTCGTTCGTTCATGGCTCTCTCCATCATGCTGCCCGCAGCGCGGGCGAAATCATTCGTCCGACGCCATCGCGACGATGCCGTCGCGCACCGTGCGCAGGATGGCGTCGGACCGCTTCGGGTCGGTGAGGACGCGCGAGACCGCGAGCGCACCGACCATTGCGCTCACCGCCACGATTGCGCGGGCATCGTCATCGTCGTCGAACGCATCAGCCACCTTGGCGATGAAGGCTTCGATGTGCGGCTCCATCACCGCGCGGCATTGCTCGTCGGCGCGGCCGACATCCGAGATCAACGCGCCGATCGCGCAGCCTGTCTTGCGGGAGTCGCGATGGGTGCGGCTGAGATAGCTTCGCACCAGTGAATTGACGCCGACCTGCTTGTCGGGATCGCGCGATGCGCGCGCCGTCGCTTCGCCTGCATTCAGCGCCTGTTCCAGCGCCGCGGCGATCAGCTCCGACCGCGAGGCGAAGTGCCCGTAGAAGCCACCATGGGTCAATTTCACCTGCTGCATCAGGCTGCCGATGCTGAGCGCGTCGAGCCCCGCGTCGCGGATCTGCGTCGCGGCCTCGTTCAGAATGCGCTCGCGGCTCCTGGCCTTGTCGGCCTGGGAATGGCCCATCTCGCATCGCCCCCGTTTGACTCTCTTTCTGGATTATGGCCATCATGCATCTGGATGACAACCATCATCCAGAAAAATTGTCAGTCACAAAGCAGGGAGGAACTGATGTCCGGCAGCGCGAGCGAAGGGCGGGTCCGTCACGAGCGGCATGACCGCATCCTGAAGATCATCATCGACAATCCCGCGAAGAAGAACGCCTTCAGCCCGGAGATGATGACTGAGCTGTCCGACGCGCTGACGCTGCTCGACAATGACGACGGCTTGTGGGTCGGCGTGCTCTGCGCCGCCGGCGGCAGTTTCACCGCGGGTCTCGACATGCCGAAGTTCTTTGGTCCGACCGCATCGCGCAAGCCGTTGCCGGAGGGCAATGTCGATCCGTTCGGCTTGTCGAAGCGGTGCCGGAAGCCGATCGTCACGGCGGTGCAGGGCATCGTGTTCACCGTCGGCATCGAGATGATGCTCGCCGGCGATATCGTCGTCGCCGCGGACGACAGCCGTTTCTGCCAGATGGAGGCGAAGCGCGGCATCGCGCCGCTGGCGGGCGCGCATTTCCGCTACATCAGCCGCGCCGGGTGGGGCGATGCGATGTATCATTTGCTGCTGTGCGACGAGTTCTCCGCTGCCGAGGCCCATCGGATCGGCCTCGTGCAGGAGGTCGTGCCCGCAGGTCAGCAGATCGAACGTGCGATGGAACTGGCAGCGATCGTCGCGCGCAACGCGCCGCTCGGAATCCAGGTGACGAAGGAGGCAGGCCGCAAGTTCATCGAAGCCGGCGAGCAGGCCGCGATCGCAATCATCCCGCAGATCCGCGAACGCGTGCTCAACACCGCCGATGCGGCCGAAGGCATCAAGTCGTTTGTCGAACGGCGCGCCGCGGTGTTTCAGGGACGCTAGGCCGCGTACCTATCAATCCGGCGGCGTCATGTTATCGCGACGGCGAACCTCCCAGTCATTCTGGTGGTTGGCACCTTTGGCAACTAACATCCGCCAGCGCCTCAAATACAGCCGGCGTGCGCTCCAAGCGGGCAATTGTTCGCGCACCTTCGAGGGCGGCTACCAATGCGGCTGCGGTAGAGGATGCGCGCGCGGGAGCGAAACCGCACCCCCTGAAATGCTCCGCGACTATCTCGGTTGAATCAACAAATCCGCGCGCTACCCGTTTGGTCAACTCAGTGTCGAGCGCGGGCAGCTCATTCGCCAGATTTTGCATTAGACATCCATACTGGAAATCTGAGGCGACCATTTCGGCCGCGAATGTGCTGAAAATCTGATGAACAAAATTCAGAGCATCGCCCGTCGTATTCGCCGAGATATTCCGCAATACCGCAATTCTACCCGCAACGTAATGATCGATTGCTTCCTCTGCGAGCTGTGCCTTGCCGCGTCGAAAGTGAAAGTAGAACGATCCTTTGGGCGCACCGCTTTCTTCAATGATCTGGGTCAATCCAGTCGCCGTGTAGCCTTGGATGCGAAACAGTCGTTCGGCCGTGGCAATCGCGCGAGCGCGAGCGTCAGTCTTACGTGGCATGCCGCGAACGTAACACCTTTCGCTTGACGCTACTATGGCGATCGACATACTATGGTGGATCACCATAGTAGGAAATCCGGTGATGCCCCTCTGCCAAAGCCTTGGCCAAGCGCCTGCACGCGGACGGTGCGTTCCGTCATGAGTCATCCTGTTGGTTTTAAGTCATCGGCGTCCCGACGAGCCGTCCTAGCGATGGGCGCGGCCAGCCTGGTCGCGGCTTCACTTCGACCGGCCCGCGCAAATCCCATAGGAGAAGCTGATTTGACCACATCAACATACGGCGCGGGAACGCTTCTCACCGGGGTTCGCTCGCGCATGATCCACGGGGTCAACGGCCTCGATGTCCATATTCTCGAGGCCGGTTACGAAAGCCCCGGCCGGCCGCTCGCGCTGCTTCTGCACGGCTTTCCGGATTTGGCATACGGCTGGCGACACCTGCTCCCGCTACTTGCTGACGCCGGGTACCATGTCGTGGCGCCCGACCAGCGGGGCTTTGGCCGCACCACCGGTTGGGTGAACAGCTATGAGGCCCCGCTAGAACCGTTTAGCCTCTTGAACATGACGCGTGACGCCCTCGGATTGGTTTCGGTGTTGGGGTATCGGCGCACGGCAATGCTCGTCGGGCACGACTTCGGCTCGCCCGTGGCGGCCTATTGTACGCTGGCGCGACCTGACGTCTTTCCCTCGGTGGTGCTGATGAGCGCACCGTTCCCCGGTCCGCCGGCGTTTCCTTTCAACACTGCGGAAAGCGAGGCATCGCCGGTCCAACCGAACACTGAAAATCAAAAGTTAGCGGCCGCGCTGGCGGCGCTCGATCCGCCGAGAGAGTATTACCAACAATACTTGAGCACACGGGGGGCGAACGATGACATGTGGCACCCCCCTCAAGGTTTACATGCGTTTCTTCGTGCATTTTTCTACGTCAAGAGCGCTGACTGGCCGGGAAATCAGCCGCATCCGTTGAAGGCGCGAACCGCCATCGAACTTGCACGAATGCCCACCTATTACGTCATGGATCTTGGCAAGACGATGCCCCAGACCGTCGCTCCATTCCACCCTTCCGTCGCCGAGGTCCAGGCCTGCAAATGGCTCACCGAGCCGGAACTTGGAGTGTACACGGAGGAGTATGGCCGCACCGGGTTTCAAGGCGCCCTGCAGGCTTATCGCGTCTATTCCGATCCGGACCTGAACGCTGAGTTGCGCCTGTTTTCGGGCAAGACGATCGATGTCCCGTCGCTCTTCATCGGCGGGAAGAGCGATTGGGGCACCTACTCGGCGCCGGGCGCGGTCGATCTTATGAGGACGAAGGCGGCGACGAGGATGGGCGGCATCGAGCTGATCGACGGCGCCGGTCACTGGATCCAACAGGAGCAGCCGGTTCGGCTCAGCACGCTCCTGCTCGCCTTCATCAAGGAGGTGGGTGGGGCGGATCACATCAGCGATTTTGGACTTGGCGGCCGTTAGCCCGAATGACGCGATCATTTTTTGTCCTGCCAATCGCCGTATCTCTACCGCGCTCGCAACCGGGTCGAGCCGTTCTTCAACAGGATCAAACAATGTCGTCGGATGGCGACGCGCTACGACAAGCTTGCCGAAAACTACCTTGCCTTCGTTCAACTCGCGTCAATCAGGCTATGGCTGCGCCTTAATGAGTCAGCGTCCTAACTAGTACCAGGGACGTTCGTTGCGTTCACGATACGTGCTCGAGAGTTGTGGTTGTGACAATGATGTCGCAGCCGCATCAATTTCGATCACGACGATCGTGCGACGACTCTTGTCGAGATTCGTCGAATCAGTGAGATTCGATTCCATACTTAAATTCAATTGCGTCCTGCTTTGACTCCAGCGTCGGGTGAGGAATCTCATGACAAGCGCACGCGTCATCGTCGTCGGGAACAACAAGGGCGGCTCGGGCAAGTCGACAATTGCCATGCACGTCGCCATCGCGCTGATCAAGGCGGGTCAGCGTGTCGCCACCATCGATCTCGACAACAAGCAGAAGTCGCTGACGCACTATGTCGAGAACCGGCGCGACTGGGCGCGGGAGTCCTCGCTCGATCTCGGCATCCCGACGCATATGTGCTTCGAGACGGTCGGCGGCAGGAGCAGCGAGGTCGAGACGCTCGGCCGCAGCGCGCTTGCCGAGATCGTCGAGCGGCTCAGCCGGTCGCATGACTTCGTCGTCATCGACTGCCCCGGCCATGACACTTATCTGACGACGTTCACGCATTCGCTGGCGAATACGTTGATCACGCCGCTCAACGACAGCTTCCTCGACTTCGACGTGCTCGGCACCGTCGATCCGAACGACTTCAAGGTGACCGGCATCAGCCACTATTCGAAGATGGTGGAGGAAGCGCGGCGCGAGCGCAGCACGCATGAGCAGGCGGCATTCGAATGGGTGGTGCTACGCAATCGTCTCTCCACGATCGGCTCGCGCAACAAGCGCCTGGTCGGCGAGGCCCTGAGCGAGCTGTCGAAGACGCTGAATTTCCGCCTGGTCGATGGACTGGCCGAGCGGGTGATCTTCCGCGAATTCTATCCGCGCGGACTGACGGCGATCGACGACATCGATCAGTTCGCGCGTGGTGGCCGGCCGACCATGTCGCATGTCACCGCATGGCTTGAGATGGAGCGGCTGATGACCGCGATCATGCTCGGCCATCTTGTGGTACGCCCACTCGAATCCGCCGACGCCGGCCGCGACGCGGCGTAAGGCATGATCCGGAAAAGTGCGGAGCGGTTTTCCGAAAAGATCATGCCCAAACAAGGAACCAAAGCGCGATGACCTCATCGCGCTTTAAGACGGCGTCGGGGCGCTACGGGCAATTGGTGTTGCCGGCATCGGCGACGGTCAGAAACGTGATCGTTCTGGGTGCGAAGACCATTGTCCCGGGAGCGGTCGCGTCGCCGTGCAGCGCGGGAATCCGGTCCGCGGTCCCAAGCAAAAGCGTCGCGCCGTTGAGCTGGACATTGCCGTCTGCGGGCGTGGCGTTCGCCAAGGTGTAGCGTTCCGAGGCGGCCGGCAATGTCAGCCGGCGCCGTATCCGCCGATCATTGTTGACGACAAGCAAGGTTATCCCGCCCGGCATGTCGCGCGCGCAGTGCGCGTAGACGTGGAAGCCGGATTGTTCAGGGATGCCGGCATCGAGCACAGTTGTTCCCATCAATCGGCGCCATAGCAGCGCCGCCCAATAGTTCGGCCGCGGCAGATGGGTTCGCTCGTCGAGCAGCCCATAGTCGCTCGCGGCAAGCGTGTTGTGCATCACCACCTGGACGCCGGCCTTGGCGAGGCGTCCGAGCTGATCGAGGTAGCGGAACGTATCGATGAACGTCGCGGCCCAGCGGTTGCCGCCGCACGCGGTCTCTGCGGTCTCGGTCAGCCAGATCGGCTTGCCCGCCGCAAGCTGGTCGCGCAGCGCCTGGTAGAAGACGAATGTCTTGCCGGAGCGTGCCAGCCATTCGTCCGACAATGCTCGCTTCGGCGTGCGATCGCCGGCGCATCGGGCCGAGAGCGCGCCATAGTGATGATAGGAGACCGTGTCGATGCCCACAGCCGTTGCCGCGAACAGTGCTTGGGCATCCGCACCCGTGCCGATCGTGCCCGGGCCGAGGATCGTCACGTCAGGCGCGGTGTCCTTCATGAATGCGCGGAACGCGGCAAAATCCCGGCCGTAGGCCTCGGCGTCGTAACCCTCAGGGGCGCCGCCGATGGCCGGCAGATCGGGCTCGTTCATGAACTCGGCTGCGGCGATGTGGCCGCCGGCCGATCGTGTGACGTCGAGAAAGCGGCGGGCCTGCTCGGGAAGCCATTGCCCCGCAGCGTCACGCGTGCCGGCGCTGATCGCAAAGGACGTGACGATCGGCGCGTCGACGGCGTGCGAGAAATCGATCGCATCGCGCCATTGCTGCCGGGTCAGCACGCCGTTGAAGCCGGCCGGTGGCGCGGATGGCGGCGTCTCGGATTCCGCAACGAACGTACTGTTGGCCCAGGTTCCGCTGATGCGGAGATAAGCAGGAGAGAGCGCCGCGGCGAGCTTGCGTAGCCTGTCGTCGTGCAGATCGATCGGCGTGCGCGCCGCGAACCGCTCCGCGTCTGGACGCGAACGCGTCCTGGCGGCTGCATAGGGCTTCCAGAATCGCCCGCCGGTGACCTCGGCCATTTCGATATTGTAGGACTGGAAGCGCGGGTCGATCGTCGCGACGCGCGGCATGGTCGCGACCTCGAGCCTCAGCTCCGCCGCTACCGCTGTCGTGCAGACGAAGGCGGCCATGGCCGAGACGGCGACGGATGCGAGGCATCGAAGCGGGTAGGCCGAGTAGTCGCGCACGGGTCCTCGCGGCGTTTCCGAATTGCGGTCGGTTCAGAATGCCGCCGCGGCCTGTTTGAATCAACGCGGCAACGGGTCCTGCGGCTCGTTGGCGATGCGCTCCCATAGCGCTCGGATCATGTCCTTCATGACCAGCGCGTCCTGCCAGCGGTCGGACAATTCCCTGCCGTCAGGCCCGGTGATGGCGTAGGGCGGGGGACCGAGCTCGCACAGGAAGGTCAGGGTCGCGTCGGGCTCGGCGCGCTTGCGCCAGGAGCGGATGGCGTAGCCCCACCAGCCCATGAACAGCGACACCCAGCCCTGGTGTTGCGGAAAGCCGAGCGAGATCTGCACCTGCTCGCGGCTCGCGATGCGGCCGTGGATGCCCCAGGCATTGTCGAGGATGCGGTGGATCATCGCGTGGTTGACGTCGTCGACCGGCCAGGCGAATTCACGCCCGACCAAATAGTGCGAGAGATCGGCGGTCAGCCGCAGATCGGGAAAGCAGTCGAGCAAATCGAGCGTAAAGAACAGGTCGGTCGTCATGCGGTCGCGGTGGGTCTCGACATGCACGGCAACGCCGGCTTCCGCGGCAAGCCGCCGCCAGCCATCGAGCAGGGGAATGCAATCGGCGAGCCGGCGCGGACGAATGTCCGGCTGCAGGTTGACGTGATCGGCGCCGAGCTGCGCCACGAGCTCGAGCACCGGTTTCAGGTCGTCGACGCCCTTCGGATAGCATTGCGCCTGCCAGATCATGCCGTGTGTGCGAAGGAAGCCCGTCACCTCGCGCGCGAAGGCGGGATCGATGAAGCGCACGCCGGCGCCGTCAAACCCGGCATCGCGGATCATCGCGAGCTGGGTTTGCAGGGGCCATTCGGGTTCATCGGCCAGCCGCCGCTCCATCGCCCAGACCGACTGCAGGACACGCAGTTGCTGCGCCACCGATCAGGCTCGCGCCGGGATCGCCGCGGGCAGCTCGGCTTGTTCGCTCGTGTCGGCGGCGATGTTCTCCTGATAGGTCTCGGGCCCGATCCAGATCGCAACCACGGTGCAGGCCGACAGGAACATCGCGTAGCAGGCAACCGGCCACCAGGTGCCGTAGGCGGCCACCAGCGCCGTGGCGACGAACGGTGCCGGGCCGCCCGACAGCAGTGAGCCGAGCTCGCGCGCGAAGGCGAAGCCGGCGAAGCGGCGTTGCGGCGGGAACAGTTCGGCGAAATACGCCGCCTGCGGCCCGAACATCGCCGCCGTCACCACGGCGCGCGCCAGGATGAAGGCGAGCGCGATCATGATCCACTGCTTGGTGCCGACCATCCAGAAGAACGGGAAGGCGAGCGCGACGCCGGCCAGCGCGCCGAACATGTAGACCGGCCGCCGTCCGATCCGGTCCGACAAGGCCGCAAAGCCGAGGATCGCAAACAGCTCGATCGTGAATGCCAGCATCAGCGCGCTGAGCGCATCGGCTTTCGGCACGCCCAGCGTGGTGATCACGTAGCTCAGCCCGAACACCGGGAAGAAATAGCCAAGCCCGTTCTCGGCCATTCGTGCGCCGAGCACGACGAAGAAGTTGCGCGGGTGCCGGCGCAACGCCTCCATCGCCGGATTGCTCTCGACCTTGCCGCGCGCGACCACCGCCTCGGTATAGACCGGCGTCTCGGTGATCCGCATGCGGACGAAGATGCCGACGACGATCAGGAGGAAGCTCGCCAGGAAGGGCAGGCGCCAGCCCCAGTTCATCAGGTCCTCGCGCGGCAGCATCGTCACCAGCGCGAAGGCGGCGGCGGCGAGCAGATTGCCGACCGAGACGCCGAGCGGCGCGAAGCCGCCCCAGAAGCCGCGATGCTTCGGCGGCGCGTTCTCGACCAGGTAGATCACCGCACCGCCATATTCGGCGCCGGCGCCGAGACCCTGGATGACGCGCATCGCGACCAGCAGGATCGGCGCCCAGACGCCGATCTGAGCATAGGTCGGCAGGAAGCCGATCGCGGTGGTGCCGATGCCGATCATCAGGAGCGTGGCGACCAACACCGGCTTGCGGCCATAGCGATCGCCGAGGATGCCGAACACCAGGCCGCCGATCGGCCGCACCACGAAGCCGACGCCGAAGGTCAGGAACGACAGCAGCGTGCCGACGACCGGATCGCTCTTTGGAAAGAACAGCTCGCCGAACACCAGCGCGGCCGCGGTGCCGTAGAGGAAGAAATCGTACCATTCGAGCGCGGAGCCGATGCTTGCGGCCAGGATCACACGCAGGCGCGATGTGCGAGCGCCATCTCTTGCCAACTCGGTCATTCGTTTCCCCGTTGTTTTGGTTTTTTATGTATTGAATGCAGCAATGCCCGCGGCTTGGTCCGCGGGCATCGTGGTCGGTCTCAGGCGGCGCGCGTGAAGTAGGATTTCTTCGCCGCCGACTGGGTCTCGTAGATCGATCCCTGCCGTTTCGCCGGCGGCAGTGGCATCCGCACCGGCACGTCGGTGAGCCGCGGTGCGACCACCGGCGGACCTGCCAGCAGGCGGCTGTTGAACTCGTCAAAATCCTTCACGCCCAGCAGCGGCCAGGCGTCGCTGGCGGCGACTTCATAGAGCAGCAGGTTGCGCGGCCGGTCCGATGTGTTGGTCGCCGAGCCGTGCAGCGCGCGCACATGATGGAACGACATGCTGCCGGCCTTGCCCATGCAGGGCACCGCGCGCTTGATGTCGCCCTCGATCTGGTCCGGATCGATCAGGCCCGCGAAGTGGCCGTCCTCGCCGTGGTGATCCCACATCGTGCCGCCGGTGTGCGATCCCGGCGTCACCAGCATCGGGCCGTTCTCGATATCGCAATCGTCGAGCAGCACGCCGATCGCGAGGATATCGTCATTGGTGTGCGGATAGAACGCCCAGTCCTGATGCCACTCCACCGGCGAGCCGTATTGCGCCGACTTCATGTTGAGTTTGGAGCCGTGCAGGCGAAGTCCGGGGCCGATCAGTCTGGTCAGGATCGAGATCACGGCGGGGCTGCGGACGATCTCGTCGAAGATCGGATGCACCTTGTGCGGCGCCTTGATGCGGCGGACGCGCGGGGTCTCCGGCGTATGGCCCGGCTCGAGGTCGTAGACGTCGGTATGCTCGCTGACATTGGCGGCGCCGGCCACCAGTTCGGCGAGCACCGTGCGCACCTTGGCGAGGGTCTCCTGGTTGAGCACCTCGGGGACCACGATCACCCCGTCGCGCTTGTAGGCTTGGGCCTGCTCGTCCGAAATCATGCTGTTTCTCCGATTTTGTTCAATGTTAGCGCTAACATGAGGCGATGCTAGCGCTAACATCATGGCTTGGCAACCCGGAATCGTGCAGGGTCTGTCCATGAGCTCCGATGTGACTGCCCCCCGGACTGGCCCAGCGGATGCCGCACCCACCCTCTCGGAGGTGGCCAAGCGTGCCGGCGTCTCCTCGATCACGGTGAGCCGGGTGGTGCGGATGCCCGACCTGGTTGCCCCGGAGACCCGGGCGCGGGTCGAGCGTGCGATGCGCGACCTCGGCTATGTCCCGAACCTGGTGGCCGGCGCGCTGGCGAGTGCGCGGACCAATTCGGTCGGCGTGCTGGTGCCGACCATCGCCAACTCGATCTTCGCCGACACGGTGCAGGGCCTGTCCGACAAGCTCGAGCCGCTCGGCTTCTCGGTGATCCTGGCGCAATCGCGCTACGACGCGGTGCGCGAGGACCGCATGCTGGCAGCGCTGCTGTCGCGGCGGCCCGAGGCGATCATCATGGTCGGCTCGCCCGCGACGGAGGAGGGCAGCCGTCTGCTGCGCAATGCGCGCATCCCGATCGTCGAGACCTGGGATCTGCCGGCAAACCCGATCGACGCGGTCGCGGGCTTCGACAATTACAAGGCTGGTGTTGCCGTCGCGAAGCATCTGGTCGCGCAGGGACGCAAGCAGCTGGCCTTCATCGGCGGCGACGATCCGCGCGGTACCCGCCGCTGGCTCGGCTTCAGGGATGAGGCCCTAGCAAGCGGCCTCGCCGAGCCGCGCCGGCTGATCCTCGACCGCAAGGATTCGGGAAGCGTGGCGGCGCATGCCCGCCTGCCTGGCGTCGATGCGGTGTTTGCCGCCAACGATGCGCATGCGATCGGCTTCATGTCGGGGCTGCGCAAGGCCGGCGTGCTGCGCGAAGGGCCGGCCTCGGCGCAGCCGGTCGCCGTGATCGGGCTCGGCGATCTCGAAATGGGCCAGCTGATCTCGCCGACCTTGAGCACGATCAGCGTGCATGGCGATGCGATCGGCCGCACTGCGGCGACCTTGACGCTGGAGCGCGGCGGCGAGCGCCGCATCGATCTCGGCTTCGAGCTGGTGCTGCGTGATAGCGGCTAGGGCGTTTTCGAGCGAAGTGGACACCGGTTCGCGTAAAGAAAACGCGTCAAAACAAGAATCTAGGCCTTGGTTCTGATTCAATCAGAACCGAAGCTCTAGCGATGCTGGAGCCGCTTAGCCCTTCTTGTCTGCGGTCCAGCGGTCGATGCCGGCGAACATTGCCGCGACCAGGCACCCGGCGATGATGCCGAAGGTCAGATCCTTGAACACCGTCAGCGCGAAGGTCGTGATCAGCACCGCGGCGCTGCGCCGATCCCTGATCAAGCGCAGGAATTCCTCCTTCTCTGCCATGTACCAGCACACCACGACCAGGACCGCGGCCAGCGCAGAGAGCGGAATGTAGCTGGCAAGCGGCGCGGCAAGGATCATGAACGACAGCAGAAAGGCCGCGTGCATCATGCCGGACAGCGGGCTGCGTGCTCCGGCGCGGATATTGGTCGCGGTGCGCGCGATCGTACCGGTGACGCTGATGCCGCCGAACAGGGCGGAGGCGATGTTGGCGATGCCCTGCGCCACCAGCTCCATGTTGGAGCGGTGCTTGCGGCCGGTCATGCTGTCGGCGACCTTCGCCGACAGCAGGCTCTCGACGCCGCCGAGCAGCGTGAAGGAGAGCGACGCCGGCAGGATTTGCAGCAGCAGCGCCCACGAGAACTCCGGCATATGCGGCACCGGCAGGCCGCGCGGGATTTCACCGAACCGGCTGCCGATGGTTTCGACCGGCAGATGCAGCAGCACGACCGCAATCGACGCGAGCACGATCGCGATCAGCATCGCCGGCCATGTTGGCTTCACCGCGCGCAGCACGAAGATCACGGCCGCCGAGCCGGCGCCGATGCCAAGCGCGGACCAGCTCAAGGTCGGCAGCGCGTGGCCGAGCGCTGCGAGCTTCGGCAGAAGCGGCCCGGGCTCGGCACCGGCAAGCGTCAGCCCGCCCAGATCGCGCAGCTGGCTCGCCAGAATGGTGACCGCGATTCCGCAGGTGAAGCCGACGGTGACGGGGTGCGGGATGTAGCGGATCAGCGATCCAAGTCCCGAGGCGCCGATCAGCGTCAACATCAGGCCGGACACCAGCACGGTCAGCATGAGGCCATCGACGCCGAACTGCGCGGCCGTTGCCGCGACGAGGACGATGAAGGCGCCGGCCGGCCCGCCGATCTGAAAGCGGCTGCCGCCGAGCGCAGAGACCAGGAAGCCGCCGACGATGGCCGTGAACAGCCCGCGCTCCGGCGTCACGCCCGAAGCCACCGCGATCGCCATCGACAGCGGCAATGCCACCACCGCCACCGTCAGTCCTGCCATCACATCATGTCGGAAGGCGGCAACGCCGTACCCTTCGGTCAGCGTGGTGACGAGCTTGGGACGATAGAGATGTGCCGTGGAGGAGCCGTCAGGCATGGGGATGACCACAGGGAAGGGGATGAAGGAAATTGGCAGAGCGGGAGCGGGCAGTTGCGTTCATTCGGCAATCTTCCGGTAGATCGCCGCGGCGCGGCGCAGCAGCTGGCTCTTGCGTTTGCGCTCGTGCACGCGCTGGTGCCCGGCCTTGCCTTCGTCGGCGCCCTGATCCAGTGCATCGGCACTTTCGAACAGCTTGCGGCGGACCTCGTCATCGTTCAGTTCGCCGAGCAGCTGCTGTCCCTTGCGCAGATGTTTCAGCACGTCGCGCCACGATGCATAGACGTCGGCAGGCAATCCGCCTTCCGAGAACTCGATGGCGTAACGCAGCCGCTTGCTGGCGAGGCGGACGCGGTGGCGCTTGTTCTTGCCCATGCCTTGCAGCCCGCGGCTCTTGTGACACAGCTTGCCATGCCATCGCGCCAGCCGGCGGGCGTGAAAGACCGAGACCGGCACGGCGCGCCGTTGCGCCGCGCGGGGATCCTGCCGCGTGGTCCAGGGGCCGCTGCCGACCCAGTCCCACATGCCGTCGAACCATTGCCAGTACCGGTCGCTTTGCAACGCCTCCCTGAGCGCTTCGAACGCATCGGTTCGTGCCGTCATCAGCATGCGCTCTTCGGGCAATCCCTTGCTGTTCTCGATCGCGACGTCGAGATCGCGCGTCGCGCCGAGATAGGCGCTGAGCCATTTCAGTTCGGATTTCAGTCGCGTCCATTCGCTGTCCGCCACCATCGGGCCGTAGAAGGCGATCGCGGCCTTCAGCCGCGTCAGCGCAATACGGGTCTGGTGGAGGGCCGTGGGATCGCCGGAGCTCAAGGCCTCGTGGTTGGTCGCGACTTCCTCGAGGCATTCGGACAGGATCAGGCGAAACGCGGTCTCACAACGCATGGCCTCGCTGAGATGCCGCGGCCGCTTCGGGCGAACAACGCGCTCCCTGGCCGGACTTGCCGCTAACGTCATGACACTCTCGTGACCCCGCCGGAACCGCGAGGCAACGGGCGGCTCCCGGACGGAAAGATTTCCCGTTTGATCGATCGCGATCAAGGGTTTTCTGCTGAACCGCAGCGCAACGATCCGGCGCCGCGATCAAAATGTCGCAATACCCCCGGTGGAGGGCGCCCGTTCCGGCCGCTATGCTGCGCGCGCTGTGCTGGGGCGCGAAAATTCGCCAGATATTTCGCGCACGAAGTATCTTGATATTTCGCATGCGAAATATATAACGACGGCATGAAAGCGGAACACCGGCTGATCTTTCTTCTGACCGTGGCCTATCGACGGCTGCAGCGCGCCATCGACCAGGAGACGGCCGCGCACGATCTGACGTCGGCCCAGGCCGGCGTACTGTTCTTTCTCGGACGCAATGACGGCGCGCTGATCGGCGACGTCTCGCAGGCGCTCGACATCGTGCCGTCGGCGATGACCGGGCTCGCCGACCGGATGGAACGTGCGGGCCTCGTGAAGCGCCGGCGCGATGGCGAGGATGGGCGCAGCCAGCGGCTCCATCTGACCGTGGCGGGGCAGGAACTCGGCAAGCGCGCCGCGACGCGGACCAGGGTGATCAACAACCGCCTGATGGACGGATTTTCGGAAGCGGAAATCGACGTGGTGTCGCGCTGGCTGACCAGCCTGCAAGAGAAATTCCCGAAGGACAAAGACGGCTAGAGCGTTTTCAAGCGAAGTGGGTGCCGGTTCGCGTGGAGAAAATGCGTCGAACAAAGCAAGCAACAGGAGCAAGACATGAGTGAAGTGGTCGTAGCGCTGGACGGTGGCGTTCTCACCGTAACGATGGCGCGTCCGGACAAGAAGAACGCGATCACCAACGCGATGTATGGCGCGATGGCCGACGCGCTCGAGCGCGCGGAAGGCGACTCCTCGATCCGCGTCGTGCTGTTGCAGGGCGACGGCGACAGCTTTACCGCGGGCAACGATCTCGCCGATTTCGCCGCGGTGTCGCGCGGCGTACAGGGCGAGCGTCACGTGACGCGCTTCCTTGCCGGCCTCGCCAAGGCGACGCGGCCGCTGGTTGCCGCCGTGCAGGGCAATGCGGTCGGCATCGGCACCACCATGCTGCTGCATTGCGACCTCGTATACCTCGCGCCGACCGCGCGGCTGATCACGCCGTTCGTCAACCTCGCGCTGGTGCCGGAGGCGGCTTCGACCTATCTGCTGCCGCAGCGGATCGGCTACGCACGGGCCTATGCGATGTTCGCGCTCGGCGAGCCGCTCGAGGCTGAGACGGCTGTTGCCATCGGCCTCGCCAATGCGGTCGTGCCGCTCGAAGATCTCCGCGCCAAGGCACGCGCGGCGGCCGACGCACTGGCGAAGCGGCCGTTCGGCTCGCTCCAGCACACCAAGGCGCTGATGCGCGACCCCGCCAGGATCAGCGCGCAAATGGCGCGCGAGGGCGAGATCTTCCAGGAGCGGCTGATGAGCGCAGAAGCGCGCGAGGCGTTTGCCGCCTTTGCCGAGCGCCGCCAGCCCGATTTCTCCAAGATCGCTGGCTAGCCCAGAGCTTGGGGCCGCCCCGCATGGACGGCCCCATCGCTTCGGGGTTGACGGCTTCGCCGTCATCGCACATCTCGTGTCACGGCACAGCGCAACCCGGCGAGGCGAGCATGAGCGACAGTCATACGTTGCGCGGCGAGAAGATCGCCACCACCATTTCGGCACAGGGCGCCGAACTCTCGTCGCTCAGGAATGCCGAAGGGACCGAACTGCTGTGGCAGGCCGGCCCGCAATGGCCGCGCCACGCGCCGGTGCTGTTCCCGATCGTCGGCCGCTTGAAGAACGACACGCTGCGCCACAACGGCAAGACCTATCCGATGACGCAGCACGGCTTTGCGCGGGACCGCCGCTTTGCCTGGATGGAGCAGGGCCCGCGATCCTGCAAGCTGGCGCTGACCGACGATGCGGAAACGCGGGCACGCTATCCTTTCACCTTCAGGCTCGAGGTCACTTACACCGTTGATGGCGCCGATCTCGACGTCACGTTCGACATCGTCAACACCGGCGCCGAGACGCTGCCCGCCTCGCTCGGCGGTCATCCCGCTTTCAACTGGCCGCTGGTGCCGGGGCTACCGAAGGAGGCTTACACGCTGACCTTCGGCAAGACTGAACCCGCGCCAATCCGGCGGTTGAAGGATGGATTGATGCGACGGCAGCCTGAACCCAATCCGGTCAAGGGCAGAACGCTTGCGCTGTCGGAGGAGCTGTTCGATGACGACGCGATGGTCTTCGATCAGGTCGCAAGTACATCGATCCTCTTCACGGCGACACTAGGCCCGGCAGCAGCCACGCAAGGCCCTGCGATCGAAGTGTCCTGGCGTGGCTTTCGCGAACTCGGCATCTGGTCGAAGCCTGGCGGCGCGCCGTTCCTCTGCATCGAGCCGTGGCACGGCTTTGCCAGCCCCGCGGATTTCGACGGCGAGTTCGCCGACAAGCCGGGCCTGATGCACATCGCGCCCGGCGCGCGTCAGTCGCTGAGCTATCGCATTCGCGTCAGCTGACGGCCTCCTCTTGCGATCAGCTCAATGCGCGCGGGTGCCAAGCGCACTCGTGAGCGCGCCGACCGACGGCGGATTTTCGTGCGCCCAGGCCTCATGCGCGGCGAGATCACGGTAATGCTCGGCCATGCGCAGCAGCCGCTCGCGGATGCCGGTGTCTTCCTCGCCCTTGGCCTGATCGGCCAGCTGCGCGGCGCGTTCGAGAAGCGCTTTCGGATCGATCACGACATGCTCCAAATCCGGTTTCGCCAAGCGGACAACTGTTACAGCCGAGCACAGTTCCTGCCATGGTTTGATGACAGCGCGTTCAGAGCTGGAACAAGCCCAATCCGTCCAAACCAAGCCCTTCCATGACATCGCGCTTGGTGCGCTCAGTGATCTCGCGCGCCCTCAGGGTTCCGCGCTTGATCACGTCGGCGACGTAGTCGCGATCGGCCGCCAGCTCAGCACGCCGGGTTCGGATCGGTGCGATCAGGGCTTGCAGAATGTCCTCCAACCGCCGCTTGACGGTTGCATCGCCGAGCCCGCCGCGTCGATAGTGTGCCTTCAGTTCCTCGACGGCATGATGATCGTCGTCGAATGCGTCGAGATAGGTGAAGACGACGTTGCCCTCGACCTTGCCGGGGTCGGCGACACGCAGGTGGTCCGGATCGGTGAACATCGCGCGTACCGCGGACGAGATATCATCGGGCGAGGCTGAAAGCGGAATCGCATTGCCTGCGGATTTGCTCATCTTCGCGCGCCCGTCGACGCCGGGCAGCCGTCCAGCGCGCGGGATGATGGCTTCGGCTTCGGGCAGCAATGGCCTGCCGGCGAGCGCGTTGACGCGCCTGATAATCTCGTTGGTCTGCTCGATCAGCGGCGCCTGGTCCTCCCCGACCGGCACGACCGTGGCCCGGAACGCCGTGATATCGGCGGCCTGCGCCACCGGATAGCACAGGAAGCCGGCCGGGATATCGCGTCCGAAGCCGCGGGCGCGGATCTCGTCCTTGATGGTGGGATTGCGTTCCAGCCGCGCCACGGTGACCAGGTTGAGATAGAGCATCGACAGTTCCGCGAGCGCCGGAAGCTGCGATTGCAGGCAGATCGAGGTGCGCAGGGGATCGATCCCGACGGCAAGATAATCCAGCGCGACCTCGATGACGTTGCGGCTGACCTTGCCGATGTCGTGCGCATTGTCGGTCAGCGCCTGCATATCGGCGAGCAGCAGAAACTGCTGATGGCTGTCCTGAAACTCAAGACGGCTTCGCAGCGAGCCGGCGTAATGGCCGAGATGCAGCGGCCCGGTGGTGCGGTCGCCGGTGAGGATGATCGGTTTGGTCATGGTATCTCCATTCGGTTGAATGGGGACACCGCATGCGGGCTGATGACATAAAAAAGGCCGCCCTATGCGGCGGCCCCGAAAATGCATGAACGCGTTTCGGCCCGCCTGTCAGTCGGCGAGCCACCAGAAATTGCTGATGAGGATCGAGCGGTTCATGCCGCAAGCGGTAGGGCAAACCCGCGATGCCGTCAAGACATTGCCAGCCCTAGTTGAACGCCATGCCGCCGCTCATCGCGATGGTCTGGCCGGTCATGTAGGGATTGTTGACCAGCAACATCACGGCCTGCGCGACCTCCTCGGCGGTGCCGAAGCGGCCGATCGGGATCCGGCTGACGAGGCCGCTCTGTCCCTTCATCATGTCGGTCTCGATCAGCGAGGGTGCGACGGCGTTGACGGTGATGCCTTCCTTGACGAGGCGCGCGGCATAGCCGCGGGTCAGGCCCTCCATCGCCGCCTTTGACGCGTTGTAATGCGGTCCGATCGAGCCTGCGCCGCGCGCAGCACCGGAGGAGATGTTGACGATGCGGCCCCATTGTCGCGTCCGCATCATCGGCAGCACGGCCTGCGTGCAGAGAAACGCCGATTTGAGATTGACCGTGATGGTGCGGTCGAAATCCTCTTCCGTGAGATCGTCGACGCCCCGCACGATGGCGATCCCGGCATTGTTGACGAGGACGTCGACCGGGCCGAGCTCGGATTTGGCGCGCTCGACCAGCCCACTGACCGCAGCAGCTTCCGAGACATCGGCGGCGATCGCGACGGCCCGGCCGCCGGCGGCAATGATGCGCTTCGCCAGCGTCTCCGCTTCGGCCGACCGTTCGCGATAATTGATCGCGACGGCGGCGCCGGCCTCTGCCAGCTGCTTTACGATCGCAGCGCCAATGCCGCGCGAGCCGCCGGTCACCAGCGCCACATGTCCGTGCAGACTGTTTGTTGTCATCGCCTCACCCTGTTTGACGTGCCCCGGCAGGTTCGCAAACAGGGAGGCGGGGCGCAACGCAACCCTGCTCAAATCTGCGTTGTTGCGGGCGCCATGCGGCGAAAAACCGGCGTTCCCGGCCGGAATCGGCCTTGCGTCCGCCGCGGGCCGGCGGCAATGGTTGGGGCGTCACTCCTTCCAGCCCACCCACGAGAGATCGATGAGCAAATTGATTGTCCGCGCCGGCGAGTTCACCTTTGACGCCCGTTTCGAGGAGCAGCTGGCGCCGAAGACGGTCGCCGCCTTCCGCAAGGCGATGCCGTTCGAGAGCCAGGCGATCCATGTGCGCTGGAGCGGCGAGGGCGTCTGGATGCCGCTCGGCGATCTCGATTTCGGCGTCTCCTACGAGAACCACACCAGCTATCCGGCGCCGGGCCAGATCATCCTCTATCCCGGCGGCATCAGCGAGACCGAGATCCTGCTCGCCTATGGCGGCGTGCACTTCGCCAGCAAGATGGGCCAGCTTGCCGGAAACCATTTCATCACGCTGACCTCGGGGCTGGAAAACCTCACCACCTTCGGCAAGACCGTGCTGTGGAAGGGCGCGCAGCAGATCCGCATCGAGGAAATCTGATGTGACCGAGGCCCGCTATCCGCGCGATCTCCGCGGCTACGGCCGCAATCCGCCCGATCCGAAATGGCCCGACGCTGCGCGCGTCGCTGTGCAGTTCGTGGTCAATTTCGAGGAAGGCGGCGAGAACAACATCCTGCATGGGGATCGCGCCTCCGAAGCGTTCCTGTCCGACGTCTTGGGCGCGCAGCCCTGGGTCGGCCGGCGTCACGCCAATATCGAGACCATGTTCGAATATGGCTCGCGCGCCGGCTTTTGGCGGCTGTGGCGGATGTTCACCGAGCGCAAGCTGCCGGCCACGGTGTTCGGCGTCGCGATGGCGCTGAAGCGCAATCCGGATGTGGTTACTGCGATGCAGGAGGCGGGCTGGGACATCGCGAGCCACAGCCTGCGCTGGGTCGAGCACAAGGACATGTCGGAGGATGAGGAGCGCGCAGAGATCGCGCGCGCCATCGCCGTCCACACCGAGGCGACCGGCGCGCGGCCGCTCGGCTGGTACACCGGCCGCTCCTCGATCAACACCCTGCGGCTTTTGATGGAGGCAGGCGGCCTGCGCTATCTCTGCGATTCCTATGCCGACGATTTGCCGTACTGGATCAAGTCTGCCGGCACCGAGCCGCATCTCGTGATCCCCTACACGCTCGACGCCAACGACATGCGCTTCATCAACGCGCAGGGTTTTGGCGGCGGCGACGAATTCTACACCTATCTGAAGGACAGTTTTGACGTGCTCTATGCCGAGGGCGCGACGCGACCTAAGATGATGTCGATCGGCCTGCATTGCCGGGTGGTCGGCCGTCCCGGCCGTGCTGCCGCGCTGATGCGCTTCCTCGATTACATCCAGAAGCATGAACGCGTCTGGGTGCCGACCCGGCTTGCGATCGCCGAGCATTGGCACGCCAATCTGAAGCATCTCGCCGCGGACGCGTTCGAGATCGGCTAGCGCAAAATGAAGGCACGTTGAATCGGTCTTGCGGCAAACTGGCTGCACCTCTCCCGCTTGCGGGGGAGGTCGGATTGCATCGGAGATGCAATCCGGGTGGGGGCTCTCTCCACAATGTGACTCGCGGAGAGAGCCCCCACCCCAACCCTCCCCCGCAAGCGGGAGAGGGAGCGCACCGTCATCGTGGCCGGCAGCTCAACTTGACGTCATCATGCTTTAGCGCGCGTCAATGCCCGGCCATATGCCGGCCGATCTCGGTCAGATCGGCCTCGCTGGCACGGGCCTCGTGGACGAATTGGCCGTGGAACATCACGACCAGCCGGTCCGATAATTCCAGCAGTTCGTCGAGATCTTCGCTGACCAAAAGCACCGCCGCGCCGCGGTTGCGGGCGGCCATGATCTCGGCGTGGATCTGCGCCACCGCCGCGAAGTCGAGCCCGAAGCACGGATTGGCGGCGATCAGCACCTCGACGTCGCCCGAGAGCTCGCGCGCCAGCACCGCGCGCTGCACATTGCCGCCCGACAGTGCCGCGATCGGCGTCTCCGGCGTGCGGGTCTTGATCTTGTAACGGTTGATCTTGCGCTCGGCGTCGCTGCGGAACGCTGCGCGGTTCAGCCACCAGCCGCCGCGCGCGAACGGGGCGCGGTCGAATTCACGGAACGCGATGTTGTCGGCGACGCTCATGCCGCCAACGCAGGCGTTCTTCAGCGGCTCTTCCGGCAGCAGCGACATCTTGTGACGCCGCATCTCCTCGCGGCTCGCCGCATAGGCCTCGCCCTGGACGCGGATCACGCCGCTCTCGGCCTCGCGCTGGCCGGCCAACACCTCGACCAACTGGCGTTGGCCGTTGCCGGAGACGCCGGCGATGCCGACGATCTCGCCGCTCTTCACGCTCAGCGACACGCCGTGCACGGCGATCGCGCCGACATCGTCGCGCGCGGTGAGCTTGTCGAGCTCGAGCCGCGGCGCGCCGGTCTCGCCGGTGCGCGGCGGCTGCACCGTCAACTGCTCGGCGCCGATCATGGTGCGCGCCATCTCGTCCGGGGTGAGGTCGGCGACACGCCCGGTGCCGGCGAGCTTGCCGCGGCGCAGGATCGTGACGTCGTCGGCAAACGCCATCACCTCGCGGAACTTGTGCGTGATCATCAGGATGGTCAGTTCGCCCGCGACCACCATTGCGCGCAGCATGCCGAGCACCTCGTCGGCCTCGCCCGGCGTCAGCACCGAGGTCGGCTCGTCCAGGATCAGGAAGCGGCGCTTCAGATAGAGCTGCTTGAGGATCTCGCATTTCTGCCGCTCGCCGGCGGAGATGTCGGAGACTTTTGCATCCAGCGGCACCTTGAACGGCATCCGCGCCAGGAAGGCCTCGAGCTCTTTCTTCTCCTTGCGCCAGTCCACGACGGCCGGAACGTCATCGCGCGCCAGCACCAGGTTTTCCGCAACTGTCATTGCAGGCACCAGCGTAAAGTGCTGGTAGACCATGCCGAGCCCGAGTGCGTGGGCATCCTTCGGATTGGCGATGGCCTGTTGGCGGTCACCGACGATGATCTCGCCTTCGGTGGCGTGGTAATAGCCCATGATGCATTTCACGAGCGTGCTCTTCCCGGCGCCGTTCTCGCCGAGCAAGGCATGGAACGAGCCGGGACGCACCTTGAGCTCGACATTGTCGAGCGCTGTGAAATCGCCGAACCGCATGGTCATGGCGATGGCGTCGACGCCGAATGCGCCTGATGGTGCGGGCGGTTCGCCGATGATCACGACAGCGCCCCGATCAGGTCGGCGGATTTTGCGACGGCGCCGAACACGCCGCCCTGCATCTTGATCATCTTCAGCGCATGATCGTGATTGCCTTTGTCGGTCGCGCCGCAGCAATCCTCGACCAGCACGCATTCGAAGCCGCGGTCATTGGCCTCGCGCATCGTGGTGTGGACGCAGACGTCTGTCGTGATGCCGGTCAGCACGATGTTCTCGATGCCGCGCAGCCGCAGCATCAATTCGAGGTCGGTGGCACAGAACGAGCCCTTGCCGGGCTTGTCGATGATCGGTTCGCCGGGCAGCGGCGCGAGTTCGGAAATGATCTCCCAGCCGGGCTCGCCGCGCACCAGGATGCGGCCGCAGGGGCCGGGATCGCCGATCCCGGCGCCAATCTGGCGCGAGCGCCAGCGCTTGTTGGCGGGCAGGTCGGCCAGATCAGGCCGGTGGCCCTCGCGGGTGTGGATGATGTGAAAGCCCTGCGCGCGCATCACCGCGAGCAGCTTCTTGATCGGCTCGATCGGCGCCCGGGTCAGCGAAAGGTCGTAGCCCATCTTGTCGACGTAACCGCCGACACCGCAGAAATCGGTCTGCATGTCGATGATGATGAGCGCGGTGTTTTGCGGGCGCAGGTCGCCATTGTAGGGCCAGGCGTAGGGCTCGGACTTGATGAAGCGCTCGGGCATGGAATGATCTCGCGAGATGCTATCGGGTGATGGACAATTCGGCAGGCGCGCCGGTCAGCGTGCGCTTCGGCGAGCAGGTGATGATCATGATCGCCAAGGTCAGGATGTAGGGCGCGGCGTTGAACAAATGATAGCCGGAGGTGATGCCGACCGATTGCAGCGCGGGGCCGAGCGCGGCGGCGCCACCGAAGGCGAGCGAGGCCCACAGGCACAGCATCGGGTCCCAGCGTGCGAAGATCACCAGCGCCACCGCGGTGATGCCCTGGCCCGAAGAGAGGCCTTCGTTCCAGCTGCCGGGATAGAACAGCGACAGAAACGAGCCGCCGATGCCGGCGAGGAAGCCGCCGACCATGGTGGCGCGCAGCCGGATCAAGAGCACGGAATGGCCCATCGCGCGCGCCGCATCGGCGCTTTCGCCGGCGGTGCGGATCAACAGGCCCCAGCGCGTGGTCTTGAAGGCCCAATAGAGCAGCGGCGCGATCGCGACGCCGATCAGGAACAGCACATTGATGCGCAGCGCCGCGCGGACCTGCGGCACGTCGCTCCACCAGCCGAAATCGATCGCCGGCAATCGTGCGGCGGTCGGCTCGATCAGTGGCTTGCCGAGGAAGAAGGCAAGCCCGGTGCCGAGCAGCATCAGCGCGATGCCGACGGCGATGTCGTTGACCCGCGGCAACGAGCAGATGCCGGCATGCAGCGCGCCGAACAGGGCGCCGGTGATCCCGGCGGCGAGCACGCCGAGCCATGGCGAGCCGGAGAGATAGGAGATGCCGTAGGCACTCATCGCGCCCATCACCAGCGTGCCCTCGAGGCCGAGATTGATGCGGCCGCTTCGCTCGGTGATGCATTCGCCGAGGCTGACGAACAGGAACGGCGTCGAGACACGGATGGCGCCGCCGAACACGGCGAGCGGGACGGTCCAGAGCCCGAGCGAAGCATCCGCCATGTCAGGATTTTCCCTTCAGGAAGCCGATGCGGCCGTAGAGCGCGTCGCTCGCCAGCACGAACACGAAGATGATGCCCTGCAGCACCAGCACCGACGCATCGGGCAGGCCGAGCCGCCGCTGCAACAGGCCGCCGGAGGCAGAGATGCCGCCGAGCAGGATCGCCACCGGAATGACGGCAAGCGGATTCTGCCGCGCCAGGAACGCGACGAGGATGCCGGTGAAGCCGTAGCCCGCGGCGAGGTTGGCATTGGTGCGGCCCTGCACGGCGGCGACCTCGATCATGCCGGCAAGCCCGGCGCAGCTGCCGGCAAGGAAGCAGACGGTCAGGATCAGCTTGCCGACGGAAAGCCCCACGATCTTGGCGGCGCGGATGTTGCCGCCGGCGACGCGCGCGGCGAAGCCGAAGGTGGTGTGATAGATCAGGATGTAGGCGGCGACGGCGGCGACCAGCCCGAACACCAGGCCCCAATGCACGTCGGTGCCGGGAATGCTGCCGATCATGTTGGCGGCGCCGATCTCGCGCGTCGACGGCTTGTTGAGGCTGGCCGGATCGCGCATCGGCCCCTCGACCAGATGGTTGAGGATCGCCAGCGCGATATAGACCAGGAGCAGGCTCGAGATCGTCTCGTTGACCCCGCGATACTGCCGCAGGCCGCCTGACAGCGTGATCCAGAGACCGCCGCCGATCATGCCCGCGATCACCATCGCGATCTGCACCACGATCGGCGCCGCGCCTTGCACAGCGAGGGCAGCTGCGGTCGCCGACAGCGCGCCGATCAACAGCGCGCCTTCGCCGCCGATGATCACCATGCCGAGCTGCGCCGGCAGCGCCGTGCACAGCGCGGTCAGGATCAAGGGCGCGGCGCGGGTCAGCGTGTTCTGCCACGAGAACCAGGTGCCGAACGCGCCGTAATACATGTAGAAATATAGATCGAGCGGGTTCTTGCCGTAGAGCGCGACAAAGCCGCCGAACACCGCGAGCGCGCCGATCAGCGCCGCGCCCGGGATCAGGATGTATTCGATGCTCGCGCCGTAGCGCTGGAGGAATCCGGGATCGGCGGCCGGAGCAACGCCGGCCGCCTCCACCGATTCCGCCGCCTCCGTCGTCACGCGGTGGCTCCGATCACGCCCTCGACCAGATAGTCCATCTTCTCGAGTTCCGGATCCTGCTGGCCGCGGTCGGTGCCACCGGCGATTACGGTCTTGCCCTTGTTGTCGGCGATCGGGCCCTTGAAGATCGCGTACTCGCCGGCCATGAACTTGGCCTTGACGTCGTCGGCATGCTTGCGCGCTTCCGCCGAGACCATCTCGCCATAGGGCGAGACCTTGACGATCTCTTCCTTGAGGCCGCCGCGATAGAAGTTCGGGATCGCTTCGCCTGCCGTGATCATCTTGACGAATTTCGGATACAGCGCCTCCCAATTCCATTCGGCGCCGGTGAGGTAAGCCTTCGGCGCCAGCGGCGACTGGTTGACGTGATAGCCGCACACAAAAGCGCCACGGCGCGCGGCGTTCTCGACCATCGTCTTCGGTCCGTCGACATGGCAGGTCAGCACGTCGACGCCCTGGTCGATCAGGCTGTTGGTCGCCTCGGCTTCCTTGACCGGCATCGACCAGTCGCCGGTGAAGATCACCTGCGTGGTCGCCTTCGGATTGGCGAGCCGGGCGCCGAGCGTGAACGCGTTGATGTTGCGCAGCACCTGCGGGATCGGCTTGGCCGCGACGAAGCCGAGCTTGCCGCTCTTGGTCGAGTAGCCGGCGACGATGCCGGAGATGTATTGGGCTTCGTCGATGTAGCCGAAATAGCTGCCGGCGCTCTTCGGGTCCTTGTCGGACCACAAGCCGCCGCAATGCTCGAAACGCAGCTTCGGAAACTTGGCCGCCATCTTGAGAACGTGCGGGTTGTAGTAGCCGAACGAGGTCGGAAACAGCAGCGTCGCGCCGTCGAGGTTGATCATGGATTCGATGGTCTTCTCGACCGCATCGGTCTCCGGCACCTTCTCTTCCTCGACCACCTTGATGCCGGGCAGCTTCTTCACCGCCGCCGCGCCCTGGGCGTGGGCCTGGTTGTAGCCGTAGTCGTCGCGCGACCCGACATAGATGAAGCCGATCGTGGTCTCCGCTGCCGCCGCGCCGCGAATGCCGAGCGTGCTGCCGAGCGCCAGCGCGGCGCTACCCTGCAACAAATGCCGTCTTGAAATCCTGCCAAAATCCATCGCGTGCTCCCTCCGGCGGATGGCCCGCCTGTCCCTGTCGCAGCCGCCATGACGGCGGCGCTCAGATCAAGTGTCGCAAGCTTCGTGCCAGGGCATGTTTGGCGATCATGATTTGGTAAGCGATTGAATATGAATGGAAATGGGGATCGGCGTGAGAGACGCTGGACGTCAACCAGGGTCGATTTGCCTATTTTATGAGCGATCGATCTCCGTTGTATGCAATGCCGTTAAGCAGTCGCTAACCGCCGGGCGGCCCCTGCGCCCCCGGTTGGGATCGGCTCGTGGCGCCCGATTTGCCGGCTGGTGAATCGGACCGGGCCTGCTACGAGTGAAGCGGGCCGCGGTGCCGGGTTGGACTGATGGGAAACAGTATGAGCGAGAAGAAACCGTCCTCGAATCCGTCCTCGAAACCGTCCTTCCTTGGCGACGAGATCGTGGCGCGGATCGACCGGCTCGCCGCGATCTCCGAGACGCCGGAACATCTGGCGCGCGTCTTCCTCACCGACGAGCATCGCAAGGCGGCCGATCTCATCCTGTCCTGGATGCGCGAGGCCGGCATGAGCGCGCATCTCGATGCCATCGGCAATGTCTGCGGCCGTTACGAGGGCGAACGGCCGCACCTGCCGGCCCTGATGCTCGGCTCGCACTACGACACGGTGCGCGACGCCGGCAGATGGGACGGCCCGCTCGGCGTCATCACCGCGATCGCCTGCGTCACCGATCTGAACCGGCGCGGCAAGCGGCTGCCGTTCGCGATCGAGATCGTGGGTTTTGCCGACGAGGAGGGCGTGCGCTTCGCCTCGACCCTGCTCGGCAGCCGCGCGGTCGCTGGCACGTTCGACGACAGCGTGCTCAACACGCGCGATCGCGCCGGAATGTCGATGCGCGACGCGCTGATCGCCTTCGGGCTCGATCCCGATCATATCGGCAAGGCGGCGCGCGCCCGCCGCGAACTGCTCGGCTATGTCGAGCTGCACATCGAACAGGGCCCCGTTCTGGAAGAGAAGGCGCTGCCGGTCGGCGTCGTCACCGCGATATCAGGCGCGACGAGGCTCGCCGCCAATCTCACCGGCGTTGCCGGCCATGCCGGCACCGTGCCGATGCCGCTGCGGCGCGATGCGCTGACGGGCGCCGCCGAATGCATCGTCGCGATCGAGGCGTTTTGCCGGAGCGACGAAGCCGGCCTCGTCGGCACCGTCGGCTATATCAACGCGATGCCCGGCGCTACCAACGTGATATCAGGCAAGGTGTCGTTCACGATGGACATCCGCTCGCAGAGCGACATGCACCGCAAGCGCGCCGTCGCCGACATCGTGCGGCAGATCGAGGCGATCGCAAAGCGCCGCGAGCTCGCATTGCAGATCGATGTCACCCATGAGAACCGCAGCGTGCCCTGCGCGCCGTGGCTGAAAACCCAGATCGCCGAGGCCGTCGCGGCCGAGGGCCATGCCGTGTTCGAGCTGCCGAGCGGGGCAGGGCATGACGGCATGGCGATGGTCGATGTCGCCGATATCGGCATGATCTTCGTGCGCTGCCGCGGTGGCATCAGCCACAATCCAGCCGAACATGTCGAACTCGCCGATGCCGACACCGGCGCGCGGGTGCTGCTGCGCTTCATCGAGAATTTCCGGCCGCACGACGCGGCGAACAGCTGAAGCTGCCGCGCTTGGCGATCAGTGCCGCATCAGCATGCGTGGTATCCGCCTTGATTCCGCCATGGTCCGGCCCGTGCCGAATTTGGACAGGTCTGACCGCCGCTCCCGGCCTGGTTGAGCCTATTTGCGGAGCGCCCGTGAAGCGCTAGACTTGCGTCAACGGGGGAAAGGACATGAGGTCGTCCGTCGTCCAGGACATTCAGTTCCCAAAACAACCGGCGTTGCAGCTGATCTATGACACTGCGCCGATCGGTCTTGCCTACCTCTCTCCCGATTGCCGTTACCTTCAGATCAACCAGCGGCTCACCGAGATCTGCGGCATCTCGGTCGAAGGTCATCTCGGACGTACGGTGCACGATTGCGTGCCCGCGCTGGCCACGGCGGTCGAGGGTATCGTCCGATCGATCATGGAGACCGGAGAGCCCGTGACCGGCGTGGAGGTTTACGGTCAGCGTCCGGGCCACAATGACGAGCGATGCTGGATCACGCATTGGCACCCGCATCGCGAACCGAACGGCAGCATCGTCGGCGTCAACGTCGCGGCCGAGGAGATCACCGATCGCAAGCGCAGTGAGCGCGAGATCCGTGCCGCCCGTGACGCGGCCGAGAAGGCATTGCACCATCTGCAGGAGACCCAGGCGTCGCTGATCGAGGCGGAAAAGCTCGCGGCGCTGGGCCGGCTGGTGGCTGGCGTCGCGCACGAGATCAACAGCCCGGTCGGCACCAGCCTTACCGTCGCATCGGTCCTCGAGCAGAAGTGCGCCGACTTCGCTGCCGAGGCTGCGCGCGGCAAGCTGAAGCGCTCCAGCCTGAGCGATTTCATCGAGGTCGTCGAAAGCGCGTCGTCGCTGCTGGTCGGCAATCTCAAGCGCGCCGCGGATCTCGTGCAATCATTCAAGCAGGTGGCGGTCGATCGAAGCTATTTCGACCGCAGCCGGTTCGATCTCGGCAAGGCGACCGAGCAGGTGCTTTCGAACCTGCGGCCGGCCTTGCCGAAGAACAATCTGGCGCTCGAGGTCGATTGCCCGCCCGGTCTTGCGATGAACAGCTATCCCGGCCCTTACGGCCAGGTGCTGACCAATCTGTTCGTCAATTCCGTCGCGCACGCTTTTCCGGATGGCAAAGGCGGCACCATTGCGATCCGGCTACGTGCGTCGGGCGCGGACCAGGTGGAAATCCTGTTCGCCGACGATGGCTGCGGGATGGACTGCGACGTGCTGCGGCAGGCCTTCGATCCATTCTTCACCACGCGCCGCGACATCGGCCGTATCGGGCTCGGCCTCCACATCGTCCACAACATCGTCACCAACCGGCTGGGTGGAGAGCTCCATCTCGACAGTGCCCCGGGCAGGGGGACGAGCGTCCGGATCACGCTGCCACGCGTGGCGCCGCAGCGCGGGACCGACAGTTGACGCCCAAAGGGGGGCGTCGAGAAGGAAATGCTCCCCGGCCTCCGCACCGGAAAACGTCCTTCCAAGTAACCGCCGCAAAAGGCATTCCACGACCCTTGCTTCCGGCCCCGTCGTCGCGACATTCTCTTGATATTCCAATGGGTCACGACATGAGCCAATCCGCATTCGATCCCTTCGGCGAGCCGGTCCCCGCGGTCGATCCTTCGATCGCGAGCGAGGGCGTGTCGAAATGGCTGAAGACCGCGGGCACCAGCGTGTTCTGGGTGCTGGTGGCCGGCATCGTGCTTGCCCGCGCGGTGTATTTCGAGCCCGGCGTGTTCAGCTTCGAGCGTGCCGTTGCCTGGGCGCAGGGTCTGTTCGCCGCGCTCTAGCAGCCGGCATCCGCGGCGCCGTCTTCGTGCCCTTCGTCTCCCGAATGATCCCCTCGAATGCGACCGCCGCCGGCACGTCCAGCCGGCCGGGCGATTTCAATTGCCAGAGCGTGCGCTCGATGTGGACGCCCTTGATCGGGATCACCCGCAATTTCCCGAGCCTGACCTGATCGTCGATCGTCGCGACCGACACGATAGCGACGCCGACGCCCGCAGCCACCGCCTGCTTGATCGCCTCGGTGCTGCCGATCTCGAGCGTGCGCTGCAGCTCGACGCGGTGGGCGGCGAGCGCCTGCGCGACCACCTCGCGGGTGCCTGATCCCGGCTCGCGCACGATCAGGATCTCGTCGTTCAGCGAGCGGATGTCGATCGGCGCTTGAACCGCTGCGAAGCGGTGATCGGGAGCCGCGATCAGCGCCATCACATCGGTGCGCCAGGCTGCGCTGGTCAGGTTCTCGTCCTCCACCGGCCCCTCGACCAGGGCGATCTCGATCTCATGCCCCAGCATCAGCGCGGCGATATCGGAGGTGTTGGCGCTCACGACATGCAGATCGATGCCAGGAAAGGCGCGGTGGAAGACGCCGAGATATTCCGGGATCATGTAGGTCGCGATCGTCGTGCTGGCGCCGATGCGCAGCGAGCCGCTGTCGAGGTTGCGCAGCGCCTGCAACTCGTCCTCGGCGGCGCGCTCGGCCGCGAACAGCGTTTCGGCATGCCGCGCCAGCGCCGCGCCCTCTCGGGTCGGCCGGACCCCCTTGGGCGTGCGGTCGAGCAGGCGGCAGCCGACCTGCAGCTCGAAATCCCGCACACCCTTGGAGATCGCCGGCTGGCTGATGTGCAGGAGTTCGGCGGCGCGGGAGAAACTCCCCGTTTTCGCCACGGCCGCGAACAGGCGGAGCAGATGCAGGTTGAGGGACATAACTTCTCTCTATCGGGGCAGTCCGAAAATATATTAGCCAAGTGGCGTGCTCTGGCGCATAAAATCTTCTCCGAAAGAGGATTCCGTGCCGGAACAAGAACGAGACCAGGGGCAGAAGCAGGGGGCGCTGAAGCGCATTTTCCGGCTCGTTCCGGGCATTCTGCTCTGCGGGGTGGTCACGGTCATCTCGCTCGGCGTTCAGGCCGTCGAGGAGCGCGTTTTCGACCATCCCTATATCGAGGCGCTGGTGGTCGCGATCCTGCTCGGCATGGCGGTGCGCACCGCCTGGCAGCCCTCGGAGCGCTGGCGCTCGGGCATTGCCTTCAGCGCCAAGCAGCTGCTCGAGGTCGCGGTGATGCTGCTCGGCGCGTCGATCAGCTTCGCCGCGATCGTGGCCTCGGGTTATGTCCTGATCGGCGCCATCGCTGTCACCGTCGTGATCATGCTTGCGGTGAGCTATGGGCTGAGCCGCCTGCTCGGACTCAAGACCAAACTTGCGATCCTGATCGCCTGCGGCAATTCGATCTGCGGCAACTCCGCGATCGCTGCGGTGGCGCCCGTGATCGGAGCCGATGGCGACGACATCGCCTCGTCGATCTCGTTCACCGCCATTCTCGGCGTGCTGATGGTGCTCGGCCTGCCGCTGCTGATCCCGCTGTTGAAACTGACGGCGACGCAATACGGCATCCTCGCCGGGCTCACGGTCTATGCCGTGCCGCAGGTGCTGGCGGCGACCGTGCCGGCCGGCATCGTCTCGACCCAGATCGGCACGCTGGTGAAGCTGGTGCGGGTGTTGATGCTGGGCCCGATCGTGGTCGGTCTCTCGCTGTTCGTGGCGCGGCGGCGCAAGGCCGGTACCGCCAAGGCCGGCAACACAAAGACGGCGCCGATCAGCCCGTTCAAGCTGGTGCCCTGGTTCATCATCGGCTTCCTGGTGCTGGCCGCGCTGCGCTCGTTCCAGCTCGTGCCCGACATCGCGATCGCGCCGGTGACGAAGACGGCGGTGATCCTCACCGTCGTCTCGATGGCGGCGCTCGGGCTCGGCGTCGATGTGCGCGTGCTCTCGACCGTCGGCGGCCGGGTAACAGCAGCGGTCACGCTGTCGCTGCTGCTACTGCTGGGCCTCAGCATCGGCCTCGTGCATTTCTTCAAGTAGAGCATGATCCGGAAAAGTGTGTAGCGGTTTTCCGTCGCGACAAACGCGGAGCGTTTGCGCGGAGATCATGCTCAAATCAAATAGATACTGCGCGGCTACTCGGCAGCCTTCGCGGTCTTGCCGAACATCCGGGTCGGCGCGGCAAAGCCGCAGGACGTGCCATCGGTGATCTTGACCTGATCTTCCCAGGGCAGGCGGAAACGGCCGGACACCATGTCCTGCATGAAAGTGTAGGGGCAATCCATCGCGCCGCCCTTCACCGCGACGTAGCCGCGGTGCCAGAGCTGATAGATGTTGTTCTCGACGCCCCAGTTGATCCGCGCCTCGCGCACGAGGTCGGGCCGCACCTCGGCGGTGATGATCTCGTCGGCCCGTCCCGTGGTGCCGTGCGCGATGATGCTGCCGTCGAAATTGACGATCATGCCTTCGCCCATCGAGTCGAACGACCCGTCCGAGCCGCACATGCAGACATTGGCCGTCACCATCAGGTTCTGGAACGCGTTGGCCTGGTTGGTGAAGCGCCAGCTGTCGCGGATCGGCGCAGTGTAGCCCGCGGTGCGGATCATGATCTCCGCGCCCTTGTAGGCGCATTCGCGCGCCATTTCCGGGAACATGCCGTCGTGACAGATGATCAGCGCGATCTTGACGCCTTTCGGCCCGTCGATCACGGGAATGCCGATGTCGCCCGGCTCCCACGGCTCGACCGGAATCCAGGGATGGAATTTTCGGTAATAGAGCTTGATCTCGCCGTGATCGTCGATGATCAGCCCTGAATTGTAGGGATTGCCGTGCGGGTTGAACTCCATGATGGAGAAGCAGCCCCAGATCTTGTTGTCGATGCAGGCCTTCTTGAAGGCCGCGACTTCAGGCCCGTCGAGCCGGCACATGATCTCCGGATTGGTATCCATCGACAGGCCGTGCAGCGCGTATTCGGGGAACACGACAAGGTCCATGGTGCCGAGATTGCGCCGCGCCTTGCCGACCATCCAGACGATGCGTTCGGTCTGCCGCGCCAGATCGGCCTTGGTCGCCACCACGGGCAGTTGCAGCTGCACCAGTCCGATCACCACGCCGTTGGGTGATTTGTTGAGACCGCCAAGTCCATTCATGCCTGTCCTCCCGCTTGTTTGAGACGCTTGGGTCCTTGCGCGAACGATCGACGTCGTTCGATCCGGCTCTCAGCTAGCAACGATCATGCCAGCATCATTGTTGCATGATGGCATGCGGTTTGCTTAATCAGGTGCGGGTCTTTTCGCATTCGAGGCATGCGTCATGGCGAATTCAAGCGGGACAATCGCGGCGGAGCCGGAGCCGATCACGCTCGACTGGAGCAAGACCGCGCTCGTCATCATCGACATGCAGCGCGATTTCATGGAGCCCGGCGGCTTCGGCGAGACGCTCGGCAACGATGTCGGCCAACTCGCCCGCGCCGTGAAGCCGATCGCCGCCGTCCTCGCCGCGGTGCGCGACGCCGGGCTGCTCGTGGTCCATACCCGCGAGGGACATCTGCCCGATCTCTCGGACGCGCCGCCCGCAAAGCTCGAGCGCGGCGCGCCGTCGCTCCGGATAGGCGATCCCGGACCAATGGGGAGAATCCTGATCCGCGGCGAAGCCGGCCACGACATCATCCCGGAGCTCTATCCGCTCGACAGCGAGATCGTGATCGACAAGCCCGGCAAGGGCGCGTTCTACGCCACCGAATTCGGCAACATCCTGCAGAAATACGGCGTCGAGAATCTGCTGGTGTGCGGCGTCACCACCGAAGTCTGCGTCAACACCACGGTGCGCGAGGCCAACGATCGCGGCTACCGCTGCGTCGTGATCTCCGACGGCTGCGCGTCCTACTTCCCGGAATTCCACGAGATGGGCCTGAAGATGATCAAGGCCCAGGGCGGCATTTTTGGTTGGGTCACCGATTCCGCCGCGGTGCTGGAGGCGCTCGCTGCCTAGAGCAAGATGAGATTGGGACGCGGACTCATTAACGCGCTGCCATTGCCAGATCGATGCAAGCTGGATGAAGGCGAGGTAGTTGGCCGTCACGCCGCGCGGTCGTTGCGTTCAGTGCGGAAGAATGCGACGCGTCGTGCCGAACAGTTGAGGCCTCGTACCTAGCCCTTCGCGGCGGGTACGGGCGGCACCGGCAGAATGATTTCGGAAGCGACCTTCCAGTCCTTCCCGACGCGAAGCCAATTGATGATCATTAGAAACGGCCTGGCTGTTCCATCCTGCCCTGCATAAGAGACCGTGATGTTCATCGGGACGTAGGACTCGGCGACGTCGCGCGTCAGGCCGACAACCTTGAGCTTCGAATAATCCGGCTCGAGCACGACCGGACCGGAGCTACCGATATCATGCAGCTTTTGATCAACCGCCTCGTTGCCCCAAAAGCCGGCCCAGTTCCCCTCGGACTGGATCGCGCTCTTGGCCACCAACAGGGTCGAGGGCGATTGCCAGAACATCCCATGCAGCGCCTTGAAATCGTGGTTGTTGGCCAATTCCATCAGCTTGCCGAACTTCGATTTTATCGCGCTGAGGGTAGCAGCATCCAGCGGCTCTTTCCCGGTGGCGGGAGTAGATGCGACAGCCCCGGTGGCAAGAGTCGAGGCGGCGAGAGTGACAAGAAGTGTCTTGTACATGCAGGAATTTCCCTTCGAACGTCTGGCTCGCGTCATGACAACACCCGTTGCGTTCCGCGATTGGTATGAGTTACGACTTCCATCGGCGGAAGACTTCATCAGGACGTTTTAGCTTGCACATTCGCGTAGCAAGGCTGTGATTTCCGCATCGAGATTTCGGGCAACGTTCCGCGGCTTTGGCTGGTTTGCGCCATCGCGGTTCCGATGCGTTCTGCATTCTCTGAGCGAGCGTGGGCGCTCCCGGCGCGAAAGCGCCGGGAGCGGTACCGTCACTTCGCGAGTGTTGCCTTTTCGATGACCTCAGCGACTTGCTTCGCATGGACCACGAGCGACGCATGGCTGCCGGCGACTTCCGTCGTCTGAGCCTTGATCCGGGCTGCAAATGACTTCTGGGCCTCGGGCGCGAGGACTTTGTCCTTTGTGCTGATGACATAGAACGTCGGCTTGTCATGCCAGGCCGCAACGGTGACTGGAGCTTCAAACGCAACGTGATTCAGCGGAAGCTGCGAGTTGGCGAGGTGCTCAGCGATTTCCGGAGGAAGGTCAGCCGCGACGGCTGACGGAAACACCTTGGGGTCGATGTACAAATTGCCCTTCGCGTCGGGATGAATCGCGTTGCCGCCTTCGGTGGGCGGGCCGGCCTTTGCCAGCGACGCCAGGGATTCGCCTACCTCCGGCGCGAAGGCGGAAACATAGACCAGCGCCGAAACCTTGGGATCGTTACCGGCTTGCGTGATGACCACGCCACCCCAGGAATGGCCGACGAGGATGGTCCTGCCGTTCTGCTTCGCAAGCGCCTGTTTGGTGGCATCGACGTCGGCGGCAAGGGAGGTGAGCGGATTTTCGACGAGCGTGACGTTGTAGCCTTTCTTCGTGAGAATATCGGCAACGGGCTGCCAGCTCGTCTGGTCCACGAAAGCGCCGTGCACGAGCACGATGTTGTGGGCTGCTCCCTTGGGCAGTTCGGCGGAGTGAACGGAGCCGACCAATGTCGTTCCGGCCAGGAGTACGGTGGCGGCTGAGAGGAAGATATTTCGCATTGATTGTTCCTGTTGGCATGTCGGACGAACACAGTCCGGGGGAATGGACAGGCGTTTCCAGCAAGGTCGCGGTTTTTCCATCTGCCGTTGGCGAAATGGTTGCCGCACGTGACGTCGGCCCGCCGCGACGTGACCTATTCCGCCGGCCTTTCGGACGATAGGGATCAATCGTCCGTATGTTGTGTCCGATCGTCCGCCAGTCTAATCTCGGCGGCATGGATATACTCGCCCAAGTGCTCGATCGCGTTCGTCTCGGCGGGACGCTGCTCTTTCACTTCGAGCTCGGCCATCCCTGGAAGCTGGAGTTGCCGGCGCGCCCCTACGCCCTGTTTCACTATCTCAGCCGGGGCTCGGCGACGCTTGCGCTCGGACAGGGACAAGAAATCCAGATGACGGAGGGCGATTTTGTCGTCATCACGCGCGGCGAGCCCCATGTGTTCTATTCGGATCGCCGGGCCAGGCCTTTGCAGATTATTGATATCGATCGATCGTCGCCGCGTCTTGGCGTCGTTCGTCACGGCAGTCGTGCAAAGCCGCTCTCGACCATGATCTGCGGCAATTTCACCGTCTCGCGGCCGCTGTTCGGTAGCGTGCTGGAGCTACTTCCGCCCGTGCTCCTGCTGAAGCCAACGGCGGACGGTGAGTGGCTTGAAGCGATCCTGCGTCGCATGGTCAGCGAGTCCGCGCTCGAGCGTCCCGGCCAACGCGTCGCGCTCTCACGACTGACGGAAGTGCTCTTTGTCGAGGTATTGCGAAACTGGATCAAGTCTCTCGGTCCCGGTGAAGGCGGGTGGCTCGGGGCGATATCGGACCCGCACATCGGGCCCGCACTCAAGCTGATCCACGAAAACCCGGAGCGGCCCTGGGCCCTGAGCGACCTCGGCCACCGCGTGGGGCTCGGCCGTTCGGCATTTTCGGCCCGTTTCACCAGGCTCGTCGGCCAGTCCATGCATCGTTATGTCATCGAACGCCGGATGGCAGAAGCGGCGTTCCTGCTCGAAACCAGCGACGAGCCGATCGCACGAATTGCGAGCCGGGTCGGTTACGAGACAGCGGCGGCGTTTTCGAAGCTGTTCCACCGGCATCACGGCCTATCGCCTGGCCGGTACCGAGCGGCTCGACGATCTGACGGCGGAGGAAGGCAAGGGGACGTTCAGGAAGCAGAAGTTGCCGAATGACCTTGGCCAAGATGTACGCTCATGGCCCCATAGATGACGGTCTGGATGACCCCTGAGAACGTCGGCTCTCCGAAGAGAACCGGAAGTCCCTAGGTTCGGTCGCTATCGGCGGCTTTTGACCCTGAGCGGAAGTCGGGACCGCCATCATCTCGGGCCGCCGGACACCTGATGTTCGAGCAACGCAAGCTCCCGCCAATTTCATCAGCTGTCAGTGTGCCTTATTGTGCGAGTACGCCGCGTTGCTCCCATGGTCCCGGATTGAGAACCGCGCCGTTGACCTTGCCGACGGCGTCTCTGACGAAGGCGATCCGCGTATGATCGCCGCTCTCGACATAGAATTCATCCTTCGAAAGGAACGACACGGGCATCGGCTTGCCCTTGTCGAAATCAAGGATCGACCAACCGCCCGTGGCTTCAACGACAGGCTTGCCGTCCGCGACACGGACTTGAAGCGTGACACTGTGCGCAGGAACCGCCTCCCGAGCAAAGGCGACGACGAGCGGATCGCTCTGCGTTGCGCGGATGATCTTGAGCTTGATAGCGGCGTTGACCGGACCTGAAATCCGACGAAAGGCCGCTTCCAAGGTCAGGCCCTTGATCGACTTGTCGTCGATCGCTGTGATGAGATCTCCCGCCATGACGCCTGCTTTCGCGGCAGGGCCGGTGTCGGCCAATTTGATCACCCTGAGGCCATCGGTGCCCGCGATAACGGACTCAAGACCGGTCCAACCATTGCCGTCGGCGACCGAGGTCTGCCTGTCCAGCGAACTTGCAGACCCGCCGAAAACGTAACGTCCGACATATTCGGCGAGCGCGCCGGCATTTCCTTGCCCGGAGGCAACCGGCGCCGGCGCTTCAGGTACATTCAGCGCCGCATAGGGTAGGCGACGGATGGCGTCGAAATAGAAGCCGTTCTCACTGTGCTCGCTCCGCTGCATCATCATGATCAGGATCAGCTTCTGTGCCGGATCGATCGAGAAGAACGTGCCCCAGCTTCCCTGCCAGTTGAAGCTTCCGACTGCGCCCGGAATGTAGCTGAAATCGGGGCTGGTGCGGACTGCGAAACCGAGCCCCCAGCCCGTGCCGAAAGCCGGGCCGACTTCATGCCCAGCGATGTGCATTTCGGGCGGCAGCGAGTTTGTCGTCATCAGCCTGACCGTTTCGGGCTTCAAGATACGCACGCCGTCAAGCTCGCCGCCGTTGAGCAGCATCTGGCAGAAGCGCAGAAAATCAGGAACCGTGGAGACGATGCCTCCGCCGCCCGAGAAGAACGTCTGCGGCTTGCCGACGTCGCTATTCGCGAAAGGGGGTTGGGGCTGCGGCCCCGGCACGGCGACGAGACGGGCAAGCTTGTCCTGCGGTACCGAGAAGCTGCTATCGACCATATGCAGCGGCGCGAAGAGGCGGCTTTGCAGAAACTGATCGAAGGGCTGTCCCGACACGACTTCAATGACGCGGCCGAGCACGTCGTAGCCGATGGCATATTCCCAGACTTCGCCCGGCTGGTGCAGAAGCGGCAGGGCGCCGAGGCTCGCGACGAAGTCCGCGATAGGCTTGTCGCGCCGGAACGGCGCCCTGGCGCCGTACAGTACGTGAATCGCGGCATTCTCAAATCCGGGATCGGCGTAGTCCGGCGAAGCATAAACGAGGCCGGACGTATTGCGCAGCAGGTCCCGGATCGTCATCGCACGCTTCGCCGGTTCAAAAATATTCCGCGCAACATCCGAGAGGATCGGATCCCCGGTGACCGGATCCTTTTTGACGACCTGCATATCCCTGAGCTCCGGCAGATACTGGGCCACGGGAGCATCAAGGTCGAGCTTGCCTTCATCGACCAGTATCATGGTGGCGACGCTGGTGATTTGCTTGGACATCGATCCGATGCGAAAGATCGAATCCGGCCGCATCGGCATTTTCTTGTCGTGGTCCTCGAAGCCGGTGGCTTGCAAATAGGCGAGCTTGCCGCCCCGAGCGATCCCCACGACAAAACCGGAAGGATCGCCTTTTTCGCTCTGCGCTTCGAACCAGGAGGTCATGCGCGCCAATCGCCGCGCCGAAAAGCCGAGCGCGCCCGGGTCGCCGACAGTCTGCAAATCGTCGGCAAGCGCCGCCCCTGCCGGACAGAGTGTAAGCGCCGCCAGCGCGGCCAATAGAACGACAAACCGCTGATTTCGCATGGGGAGCCCCGTTGGCGCAACTACTGCGAGGAAGGATCGCCATCAGTCTGTCGAATGTTTTCGATTCCTTCTCGCCGAATCCCGCAAACCGGCTGGCCGATTCCTCAACTCGACTGGCCGATCTTCAATCGATCGTTTACCGGGGCCGCATTTCACGCCATGGCGAGGCGGCGAAATTCAGTTGGGGTTAAATTTGTCGCGGCCTTGAAGGCGCGGTTGAACGGCCCGATCGACTGGAAACCTGTGTCCATGGCAATTGTCAGCACCGGGACTTCTACTTGTTCGGGGTCGACCAGCGCCGCCTTAGCTTCCCCGATCCGGTAATGATTGAGAAACGCATTGAAATTGCGGTAGCCGAGGCCCTCATTGATGAGCTGCCGCAACCGGTAGTCCGGCACGCCCAACTCGGCGGATAGCAATCCAATCGTCAATCGCTCACGCCGGTAGATACGCTCGACGGTCATCAGCTGTTCCAACCGGCGCAAGAGAGCCGGTTCAATCGTGGCAGGCTTGCTCTGATCGTCAGACGCCTTGGCTGGCGCGCCGAAGCGGACATTTGTCGCGGGCAGCAGGATTGAACCTCCTCGCGTCCCCGCTTCTAGCAGATTCCATGCGCTCAAGCCGACCAACACGAACAGAGCGAGAACGTTGGCGACGCTAGTCATGGAAAAAGTGGGATTCGAGGGCTGCTGCAAGAAGCTCAAGTAAGAGTTGAGAACGATTTGGGCCGACGCCCCTATCAATACGACCAGCCGGAGCCCACGCCGGCCCTGCATCAGGTCCGCCGGCCAGGTGACAAGCGCCTGCGCTACCGCCAACAACGTTAGGCCGAGAGAGGTGAACGACAGCGTGCGTTCGATCGCAAGCTCGAGCGCGGCCGATCGTGTGATGCCGCTGGCGTCCAGCCATTGCGCGACGACGACGGCTGCCCACAAGACGCCATGCCAGAACCGCGGGACGAAATCATCGTCGAAGGCAGCACGCGCCCATAGCCAGAACACAACACAGTTCGCGCTAGACAACGCCAGTAGCAATAGGCCCCACCACGCAAACGGCCGCGGGAATGTCGGCGTCGAGCAGATCATCGAAGCCGCGGCGCCGATCGCGAGCGCGGCTCCCAGCAACGCGGCAGTGCTGTCACGGCGATCGCGCAGCGCCAGGGCTGCGATCAGCAGACACAGTGCGACGACGGCGCCCCGTAACCCTAGATCGACCGACATCAAACCGTTGGTGCCCACGATCGGAAATACTCCGAATGCCATTGTTGAGCCGCGTAGGCTCGCTCATACGCCCTGGGCGCAACTGATGTCGAGTCGTCAGATAATCTCGAAGCGGCTACGAACTGAAAGAGCCCCGATCCGGCTCAGAAGTTGATGTCCGAAAGCCAGCTCGCAATGGCCACTTCGGGTTTTGGCCCGGCTCGGACCTTCCGCGATGTGCGCCTTTGGGCAGCTGTTGGAGGATGAGCGGACATCACACTGCGCCTTTCTCGGCTTCCCATTTTATGGGTACACGACCTGGGCTGCGGCCGCAAATAAGGCGCGTTCCCTCTCCCGCCTGCGGCGTGGAAGCGTCAGTTGCAGAAGCCCCCAAATGCCATATGCGATAGCCTTGGGGCGACGGGACGTTTGCGCAATTTCGGAATATTAGAAGAATGCCCCTGAGTTGCCCGACCTGTCAAGTTGCTTGGTCGAACGCCGGACGCCGCCGGCTACTTTGCATGGGGTTGTTTTCGATATTTTGGCAGCGCCCCCTGTGACGGCCGCATGACTTCGTATCGCTCTAACCGCCTTTCACAGCGCCCGCGGTGAGCCCGGCGACGATCTGCCGTTGCGCCAGCACGGTGAGCAGCAGCACCGGCGCGGTCACGATCAGCGCGGCGGCGGCGAGCGGGCCCCAGCTCAGCTGGTCGAACGAGATCATGTTGTAGACCGCGACCGGCAGCGTGCGCGTCTCGCGCCCGGCCAGCACGATGCCGAACACGAAATTGTTCCAGGAGAAGATCACCGCGAGGATGAAGGCGACCGCGAGCCCGGGCCTGGCGATCGGCAGCGCGACATGGCGGAACACCTGCCAGCGGGTGGCGCCGTCGATCAATGCGGCTTCCTCCAGCTCCAGCGGCGTGGTTTCGAAATAGCCGATCATGATCCAGATCACGATCGGCACCGTGACCACGAGATGGATGATGATCTGCGGCACCAGCGTGCCGAGCAGGCCGAGCCACTGGAACAGCAGGAACAGCGGGATCAGGTACGACAGGCCCGGCGTGATGCGCGCGATCAGGATCACGATCGCCGACTTATGCGCCGCCATCCGCGCAATGCCGTAGCCGGCGGGCACGCCGACCAGCATCGCGAGGCCCGTGGCGCAGCCGGTCACGATCAGGCTGTTGGTGAAATAGGTCAGGAAGCGGTTGGAGGCGAACACGTCGGCATAGTTCTTCCACGCGAAATGCTCCGGGATGAACACCGGCGGATAGGAGGCGTTGTCGATCTCGAACTTCAGCGACAGCGAGGCCATCCAGAGGAAGAACAGGATCGCCGGCGAGACGATGACGAACACCGACAGCCACAGCCCGATCCGGCCGAGAACCTGACGCGGGTTCATGCGCCGTCTCCGAGCTCTGATGTCCACAGCATGCGCTTGCGCAAGTAAAGCAGCAGCGCTGCCAGCGCCACGATCAGCAGGAAGAACACCACCGCGATCGCCGAGCCGTAGCCGAGGTCGTAATAGACGAAGGCGACGCTGTAGAGATAGACGTTGATGGTTTCCGACGCCGAGCCCGGCCCTCCTTGCGTGATCGCGAAGATGATGTCGAAGCTTTTCACCGCGTCGATCATGCGGATCATGCCCGCGATGAACAGGAACGGCATGATCAAAGGCAGCGTGATGAAGCGGAACACCTGCCAGAAATTGGCGCCGTCGATCTGCGCGCTCTCATAGGGTTCGGTCGGGATCGCGGCGAGGCCGCCGAGCACGATCAGCATCACCAGCGGCGTCCATTGCCAGGTCTCGACCAGCACCAGCGACGGGATCACCGTTGCCGGGTTGAACACCCAGAGCTGCGGCGGCAGGCCGACCAGCGACAGCAGGTAGTTCAGCACGCCGAGCTGCGGGTGGAACATCATGGTCCACACCAGCGCGATCGCCACGGGAGTGGCCATCATCGGCATGATGAAGATGCCGCGCCAGAAGCCGCGCGCGGCGAATTTCTGGTGAAACACCACCGCCGCCAGCGTGCCAAACACCAGCGGCAGCAGCACCGAGAGCGCGGTGTAGGACAGCGTGTGGCCGACCGCCTCGACGAAGCGCGGATCGGTCGGCAGCCGCAGGTAATTGGCCAGCCCGACGAAGGTGGTGGGCGAGCCGACCTTCCATTCCTGCAGGCTCATCCAGATCGTGAACACCCAAGGAAAGATGATCACCGCCAGCACCACGACGAGCGCCGGGATCACGAACGGCCAATAGGACGGCGGACGCCATTCACGCGCCGTCGCGGCGTCCCCAGAGCCTCCGGCTCTGGAGTCTTGCTTTGACGCGTTTTCTTCACGCGAACCGGTACCCACTTCGCTTGAAAACGCTTTGCCGTCCGCCGCCGACTCAGCCTGTGTCACCACGCTCACGCTTTTTCGCTACGCTCCAGGATCGGCCGGAATTGCTCGTGCGCCTTCTTCAGCTCGGTGGCGGGATCGGCGCCCGACAGCGTCGCGGTCAGCGCCGCACCGACGATGTCGCGGAATTCGGCGACCGGGATGATGGCGGGCAGGCCGAGCTTCGAGATCTTGGCGGAGTCGATCACCGACTGCAGCCATTCCTTGGTCTTCACGCCCTTGGCGACCTCGGCATCGTCGACGATGGAGTTGCGGAACGGCACGCCGCCGCCGGCCTGCAGCAGGCGGGCGCCCTGTCCCCGCGAGACCACCCATTGGCAGAGCAGATAGGCCGCTTCCTTGTTCTTGCTCGCTGCGGCGATGCCGATGCCGTCGCCATAGGTTGAGGAGAACTTGCCCTTGGGTCCGGCGGGCACCAGCGTGTAGCCGACCTTGCCGACGACGCGCGAGGCGGCGGGATCCTCCAGCGGCGGCGCCCAGCCGTCGGCGTCGATCCACATCGCCGAGCGGCCCTGCGTGAAGGAGGCCATCGACTCCATCCAGTTGAAGCCGGCGACGCCGGGCGGCGCGCTTTTCGTCAGCAGCCGCTGATAGAGTTTTGTGGCCTCGACCGCCTCGGGGCCATCGGTCAAAATGTTGCCCTTGGCATCGAGAAATTCGCCGCCAAAGTTCAGGTAGAAGTTGGTCCACATCGCCATGTTGGCATTGCGCAGGCCGCGGCCGACGAAGCCGTAGATGCCTTCCTTCGGATCGGTCAGCTTTTCGGCGGCGACCGCCATCTCCTCCAGCGTCTTCGGGACCTCGACGCCCTTCTTCTGGAACAACTCCTTGTTGTAATAGAGGATGAAATAGTCGACCGACCATGGCAGCGAGAACATCTGGCCCTTGTCGTTGCGCGCGTATTGCAGGCCGGCCGCGGAGAAATCGCTTTCGACGAGATCAGGCGGCGTGAGGCTCGGGTCCTTGAGATAGCCGCTCATGTCGGCGAGCCAGCCGCCCTTCTCGAACTGCCGCTTCTGCACGTGATAGCTCAGGTGAACGACGTCGAAGCTCGGCTTGCCCGAGGACAGCTCGATCACGCATTTCTGGCGCTGCTGCTGCTCGGGAATCTGCTCCGACTCGACCTTGATGCCGGTGAGCTCGGTGAATTCCTTGATGTACTTCTGCAGATTGTCGCCGCGCGGCCCCTTGGCGAGGATGACCTCGAGCGTGGTGCCGGAATATTTCTTCCAGTTCACCTCGGCGCGGGCCGGAAGTCCGGTCAATCCAACCGCGCCGGCGGCGGCCGTGCCGGCCAGCATCTGCCGGCGCGAGATCAGGTGATGCGACATGTTTCTCTCCCAGGACCGTTCTTGTTTGGGAGGGATACTAGCGTCTCAACTCGATCTGCCTAGTCCCACATGCGCGGCGCCGCTGCATAACGCAGCGCCGCGCGTGTAATGGCAGCTATGCCTTGACGAAGGCGAGCAGGGTGCCGTTGCCGGCAGCCGGCGGGACGCAGATGCTGCTGCCGCTCTTCACGCCGGTTGTGCCAAGCGCCTTCTCGGTTGCGGCAAGGTCGGCCGCGATCACGAGACCGGCGCCGCCGCGATCAGACAGGCCATCCAGCGACACGCCGGGATAGCGCTTGCCGAGCTGGTCTTTCGTCAGGAACACGAAGTCGGCACGATCGCCGCCGGACGGCGCCGCAATCGCACCGTCGGCGTCGTTCCTGACGGCGATATCGATCATCCTGGAGAGATGCGCGGCATCGGTCGCAGGATCCGGCGAGACGATCAACACCTGCTTGAGGCGTTTTGCCCCATTGGCGTGCGTCATCAATTCGGGAATCCACACCGTCTCGCGTGTCTTGTGCTGGCAGGCGAAGATGCGGACGCCGCCGGGTGCTTCGGCGGTCGGCCACTGGAAGGTGCGGAATTTCGCCGCGGAGACCGTGCCGTTCGGCAGCGTCACCGGGCGTTCGAAATCGGTCGGCCCGATCGGCGTGTAGCCGCGCGCGCGAATCTCCTCGGCACCGGCTGCCGAATCCACCGCGGTGAATGCGATCCGTTCGATGCCTTCACCGCGCTTCTCGAGGAAGGCGCGCGCCGGCGCATTATGTTCTGTCGGCGTCAGCACGCCAAGCAATTCCATGTAATCGGGATCGAACATGATGGTGTAGTTGCCCGATCCCATATGCGCGCTGTGGGTACCGCGCGGTGACACGGTGAAGCCGAGCCGCTTGTAATTCTCGGCGGCCTTGTCGAGGTCTTTCACCATGACCACGGCGTGATCGATTCCGATGACGTTCTTGAGTGCCACTTGTTGTCTTCCCGGCTGGAATAAGAGAGTAGAGTAAAGCTAACCAGAATGACCAGGCGCCCGCAAGAAAGGATCATGATGAACAGTAATGCCGTGCGCTGGCCCAATTCGCTCTGGGCAGCAGTGACGCCGCCGGGCCCCGATTGCCCCGAACTGACCGGTGCGCAGCAGGCCGATGTCGTCATCATCGGCGGCGGTTTCACTGGTCTATCGACCGCGCTGCATCTGCGCGAGGCCAATGTCGACGTCGCGATCGTCGAGGCCGCCGAGCCGGGCTGGGGCGCCTCGGGCCGCAACAACGGCCAGGTAATCCCGACGCTGTCGCGGCCTGATCCCGAGGACATCATTGCGCGGCACGGTGCGGCCGGCGAGCGCTTCGTCGCGATGCTGCGCGACAGCGCGTCCATGCTGTTCGACGTCGTCAAGCGCTACAGCATTGAGGCCGAGCAGGAGCAGGCCGGTTGGGTGCAGCCGGTGCATTCGCCGGGCCGCATCAAGATCGCGGAGCGGCGGGTGCAGCAATGGTCGAAATTCGGCGCGCCGGTCGAACTGCTGTCGCGCGATCAGACCCGAGACATGCTCGGCTCGGATTCGTGGTATGGCGGCTTCTGGAACAGGACCGGCGGGCACGTCAATCCGCTGGCGCTGGCGCGGGGCCTTGCGCGCACCGTGCTCGGCCTCGGTGCGCGGATCTATGCCCGTTCGCCCGCGACGAGTTTCGAGCGCCGCGGCGACCGCTGGGTGGTGAAGACCGAGCAGGGCGAAATCTCCGGCCGCGCGCTGGTGGTCGCGACCAATGCCTATAGCGGCGAGTTCACAAAATCGCTGGTGCCGGAGATCGCAACCGAGGTGATGCCGGTGCTGTCCTGGCAGATGGCGACGCAGCCGCTGTCGGACAATGTCCGCAAGACCATCATCCCCGGCCGGCAGGCGATGTCGGACACCCATGGTGAGCTGTATTTCGCGCGCTACGATGCTCGCAATCGTCTGGTCACCGGCGGCGCCGTGCTCGGCCCGGGCGACAAGACCGGGCGGCTGAAGGCGCGGGTAACCGAGCGGTTGCAGCTGATATGGCCGCAGATCGGCGACGTCTCCTTCGACTATGTCTGGAACGGCTATGTCGGGATGACGGCGGATTTCCTGCCGCGCATGCACCGGCTGGGACCGAACGCCTATGGCTGGACCGGCTGCAACGGCCGCGCCGTCGCGCTGACGATTCCGCTCGGCCGCGAATTGGCCAGAGCGGTCCAGGGCGTGCCGGAAAGCGAGCTGGCGCTGCCGTTCACCGAGCCGGTGCAGTACATGGCGCACGGATTGTTGCGCAAGCTCGCGCCCTGGATGCTGGTGCTCTACCGGCGTCGCGATGCACAGGAGCTGGTCAAGGGCGATCGCTTCGAGCTGTTGCGCTGGGCGGAGTATTTGCTCGCCTCGCGCCGCTCACCGTAAATGCGGACCGACGTCGCGCCACGCGCGCGAGATATTGTGGAAACCCCGACGCGACGCAGGCATTATTGCCAGATACCGATTCCTGGGAGGTGGGTATGGCGAGGAAGCGCATTGGTATTCTCACGGGCGGCGGTGACGTCCCCGGCCTTAACGCGGTGATCAAGAGTGTGACCTATCGCGGCAGCGAGGACGACATCGAGGTTGTCGGTCTCCGCCGCGGCTGGGAGGCCCTCACACACCTGAACCTCGACGACCCGGCCAGCAAGTCCCACTACATCATCCCGCTGAACCGCGAAAACACGCGCGTCATCGACCGGCGCGGCGGCACCGTGCTGCACTCGAGCCGCACCAATCCCTCCAAAATGAAGAAGTTGCCCGATCATCTCGCGGGCCACGACTTTCCGGTTTCCCAGAGCACCAAAGGCGGCATCGCAACCACGACGTGGGACCTCACCAGCGAGGTGCTGGCGAACCTCGCGGGGCTCGGTATCGAACATCTGATCGCCATCGGCGGCGACGATACTCTCAGCTACGCGGACAAGCTCAACAGGCAAGGCGTCAAGATCATTGCCATCCCGAAGACGATGGACAACGACGTTCGCAACACCGAATACTGCATCGGCTTCTCGACAGCGATCACCCGTGCCAGCGATGCCATCCAGCGCCAGCGCACCACCGTCGGCTCGCACGAGCGAATTGGCATTTTCCGCGTCTTTGGTCGCGATGCCGGCTTTACGGCGCTGTATACCGCATACGCAACCTCGATCCGATGCGCCATACCGGAGTACAAGGTCAATCTCGACAAGCTGACCCAGCTTCTCCTCGATGATAAGCACGGCAACCCAAGCAACTACGCGCTGATCGTGCTCAGCGAGGGTGCCGAGTGGGAGGGCTACAAGGTGCAGGAATTCGGCGAGCCTGACGCCTACGGTCACCGCAGGAAGGCGAGCGTGGCCGAAGCGTTCGCGGACGAGATTAAGCGGCGCACCGGCGAGGAGACCATCGTCTCTGACCTCACCTACGACCTGCGGTCAGGCGATCCGGACTTCATCGACAAGCTTGTGGCGCTGACGTTCGGCAACTTGGCCTACGATGCAATCCTGGAAGGCAAGACCGGCCTCATGTCGGCGCTGGTCGAGGGCCGCTACGACCTCGTGCCAATCCCCGACGCCAAGCTCGGACCGCGCAAATTGGACGTCGCGAGCGCGTACAACACCGAGCGCTACCGTCCTCTCTATTCCAACAAGCGGGGCTTGCCGATCTTTCTCAACCGCGCTTTCTAGCGCGGGAGGTGGTAACCCCATCGAGCATGGCTGGCCATTCCGAATGTGTCGTTGGCGCGTATCGACACAAGCCGGCAGCGGGGCCATAATTCCGTGTGGATCCTGCACAGGGAACCCGTCGCACCACACAACGTTCTTTTTGTGAATCAGCGCGCCGTCGCCCTCGGCGCAGCGAGCGCCGAGGCGAAGGCGCTGAGCTGCGGTCGGAGGGATGCTATGAAACTCACAATTTCGGTCATCAAGGCTGACATTGGCTCCGTTGGGGGCCATACGAAACCATCTGCGCGCATGATGGCGGCTGTCGAAGGGGAGGTCGCGAAAGCGATCGACAACGGTCTCCTGATCGACGGTTTCGTCCGCCATACCGGCGACGATATTGCGATCATCATGACGCACACGCGGGGCGAAGGGAGCTCCGAAGTCCATCAATTCGCCTGGAAGACGTTTCTCGCGGCCACTGCGGTTGCGAAGACCTCCGGGCTCTACGGCGCCGGCCAGGATCTTCTCGTCGACGCCCCTTCCGGAAACGTTCGCGGCGCGGGTCCGGGCGTCGCCGAACTCAGCTTCGACCACAGCCTCTCGGGCGCGAGACCGGCGGAATCCTTCATGGTGTTCGCCGCCGACAAATGCGGCCCCGGCGCCTACAACCTGCCGCTCTATCTGGCCTTTGCCGATCCGATGTATTGCGCCGGGCTGATGCTGCCCCCGATGATCAAGGGCTTCCGTTTCCATATCATCGATATGGACAACACGGCCGGCGACAGCGTGATCGAACTCGATGCGCCGGCGGACGGCTACCATATTGCGGCGCTGCTTCGCGACAACGAGCGCTTCGGCATTGATCGCATCGTCTCGAAAACCTATGACGAGGTCGCCGTCGCCGTTTCGGCGCAGCGCCTTCACTCTATCGCAGGCAAGTACACCGGCAAGGATGATCCGGTCGCGATCGTCAGGAACCAGGGCATTTTCGCGGCGCCCGAAGAAATCATCTCGCCATTCGTCAAGGCGCACTTCGTGGGTGGCGATGCGCGCGGCTCGCATGTGATGCCGCTCATGCCGGTGCCGCTCAACACCCCGGTGACGGGGATGTACTGCCTGCCGATCGTTTCCTGTGTCGGCTTCTCGATCGACCGGGACGGGAAGTTTTCGGAGTCCTATGCCGATTTCTTTGACAACCTTGCGTGGGACGAGGTCCGCCAGCGCGCCCAGCGCAAGGCGATCGAGATGCGCAGCCAGGGCTGGTCCGGTGCCGCGATGCTACCCTATTCTGAGCTGGAATATGGCGGCTTCCGCGACACGGTATCCGGATTGCTGAAGCGCTTCCGGCTGCGCGAGGAGTCCGAGCCACAAGCGGCGGAGTAGGGCCGCGCGTGCCCGGCTACACGGTTGCGGTGTCGTGCTCGCGCGCGAACGCGCCGCCGGGGATCGCCGCGAGCAGCGCCTGCGTATAGGGATGCTGCGGCTTGCCGAACACGTCGGCGGTCAGCCCTTGCTCGACCACCGCGCCGTCCTTCATGACAGCGACCAGATCGCAGATCTGCGCGGCGACCCGCAGATCGTGGGTGATGAAGATGATGGAGAGGCCAAGCTGCTGGCGCAGCCCGGCCAGCAGCTTCAGCACTTGCGCCTGCACCGAGACGTCGAGCGCCGAGACCGGCTCGTCGGCGACCAGCACGTCCGGCTTCAGCGCCAGCGCCCGCGCGAGCCCGATGCGTTGCCGCTGCCCGCCGGAGAATTCGTGCGGGAAGCGGTCGCCGGCGGAGGGGTCAAGGCCGACCAGTTCGAACAGCTTTCGCGCCTCCGCGATCGCCGTGGTGCGGTCGGTGCCATGCACGATCGGTCCCTGCGCGACTAGCTCGGCCGCCTTGCGGCGCGGGTTGAGCGAGGCGAAGGGATCCTGGAACACCATCTGGATGTGGCGGGTCTCGCGGCGCACCTCCTCGCGCGTCAGCTTCGCCCAGTCCTTGCCGTCGAGCACGATCGATCCGGCGTCCGGATCGATCAGCCGCACGATGCAGCGGGCGAGCGTCGATTTGCCCGAACCGGATTCGCCGACGATGCCGAGCGTCGCGCCGCGCGGCAGGTGCAGCGAGACGTTCTTGACTGCCTCCGTGACCCGCGCACCGCGGCCGAGGAAGCCGCCGGTGCGGTAGGTTTTGGAGACGCCGTCGATGGTCAGGATGTCCTTGCCGGAGAGAATGCGCGGCGGCGGCGCCGTGAGCGGCGGAACAGCTGACATCAGCTGCCTGGTGTAGGCATGCTGCGGGTCATTCAGCACCGTCTCGGCCGCGCCTTGCTCGACGATCGCGCCATGCTGCATCACCACGACGCGGTCGGCGATCTCGGCGACCACGCCGAAATCATGGGTGATGAACAGCACCGCCGTCTTCTTGCGCTGCTGCAGATCGCGGATCAGCTTCAGGATCTGCGCCTGCGTCGTGACGTCGAGCGCAGTGGTCGGCTCGTCCGCGATCAAAAGCTTGGGGTCGAGCGCCAGCGCCATCGCGATCATGGCGCGCTGGCGCTGGCCGCCGGAGAGCTCGTGCGGATAGGCCTTGGCGGCAGCCTTGGGGTCGGGGATGCGCACGTCCTCGAGCAGCGCTTGCACCCGCGCAGCGATCTCGGCCTTCGACAGGCCGGTGTGAATCGAGAACATCTCGCCGATCTGGTCGCCGATGGTGCGCAGCGGATTGAGCGCCGTCATCGGCTCCTGGAAGATCATCGCGATCCCGGCGCCGCGCACCTCGCGCATTTCGGCGCTATCGGCGGCACAGAGGTCGCGGCCGTCGAACATCATCCGGCCCTGTTCGATGGTCACCTCATTCGGCAGCAGCCGCATGATGGCGTTCGCCATCATCGATTTGCCGGAGCCGGATTCGCCGACCACGCAGAGGATCTCGTTGGAGGCAACTGACAGCGAGACGTCGGAAAGCGCGTGCGGCCGGTCGGCGCCTTTGGGCAGGCGCACCGTCAGTCCGTTGAGCGAAAGGACCGTCTCGCTCATCGGCTCTTCAGCCTCGGATTGAGCGCATCGTTGAGGCCCTGGCCGACCAGCGACACCGCGAGCACGGTGACCAGGATCGCGATGCCGGGGATTGCCGAGACGTACCATTGCACGCGGAGCACGTCGCGGCCGAGCCCGATCAGATTGCCCCAGGAGGCGACGTTGGGATCGGACAGCCGCAGGAACGCCAGCGCGCTTTCCAAGAGGATCGCGACCGCCATCACCACGCTGGCATAGACGATCACGGGCGGCAGTGCGTTGGGCAGGATCTCGCCGAGGATCAGCTGGACGTCCTTCATGCCGAGCGTCTTGCCCGCCTGCACGAATTCGCGGTTGCGCAGCGACAGGAACTCGGCGCGGGTCAGCCGCGCCGGCGCCGGCCACGACACCACGCCGACCGCAATGGTCACCGTGGTCAGGGTCGAGCCGAACACTGCGACCAGCACCAGCAGCAGCACGAAGTTCGGCAGGGTCTGGAACGCTTCGGTGATCCGCATCAAGACATTGTCGACCCAGCCGCCATAATAGCCGGCGAAGGCGCCGACCAGGATGCCGATCAGGATCGCGATCATGGTGGCGACGCCGCCGATCAGGAGCGAGATGCGCGCGCCGTAAAAGATCTGCGCGGCGATGTCGCGGCCGGAATTGTCGGTGCCGAGCAGGAAGCGCGGGTTGGAGAACGGCCAAATCAGCGGCCGGCCCGCCAAAGCGAGGGGATCGCGCGGATAGAGCAAGCCGGCGCTGATCGCCATCGCGATCACCAGCAGCAGGAGGATCAGGCCGATCACCGCGGCCGGGCTGCGGAAGTAGCGTTTCACCGCGTCCATCGTCAGCCCTCCGCCGCGATGCGCGGATCGAGGCGCGCGTAGAGCAGGTCGACGACGAAATTCACGACGATGACGAGCAGTGCGGACACGAAGACGATGCCGAGGAGGGTGTTGAGGTCGCGCTGCACCACCGACTCATAGGCAAGCCGGCCGAGGCCGGGCAGGGAGAACACGCTCTCGACCACGACCGAGCCGCCGAGCATGGTGCCGGCCTGCAATCCGATCAGTGTCACCATCGGCAGCAGCGCGTTGCGCAACACATGGCGGGTGATGACATGGGTTTCATCGAGCCCCTTGGCGCGGGCGGTGCGGACGAAATCGAGATTCAAGACCTCGAGCATCGAGGCGCGCATGATGCGCAGATAGATCGCAAGGAAGATCAGCCCGAGCGTCAGGGTCGGGAGCACCAGATGGGCGGCGATATCGAGCACGCCCCGGATTCCGGTCTGCACCGTCCCGATATCCTGGAAGCCGCCGGATGGCAGCCATTGCAGATAGACCGAGAACACGACGATCGCCATCAGCCCGAACCAGAACGAGGGAGTGGCGTAGAAGATCAGGCCGAGGGTGGAGATCATCGTGTCCGGCCAGCGGTTGACGCCGCGCGCGGCGATCACGCCGAACAGCAGGCCGAAGAAGAACGCGAAGGACAGCGACGCGGTCATCAGCAGGATGGTCGGCGGCAACCGTTCCAGGATCACGGTCGCCACCGGCTTGCCGTAGATCGAGGAGAAGCCGAGATCGAGCCGCACCAGCCGCCACAGATAATTGGCGAGCTGCGCCGGCACCGAGAGGTCGAGCCCGTAGAACTTGCGCAATTCCTTTGCGGTCGCGGCATCGCCGCCGCCCATCTGCGCCATCAGCGCATCGACGGTGTCGCCCGGCGCGAGCTGCAACAGCAGGAACACACCGATCAGGATCAGGAATAGGGTCGGGATCGAGGCGGCAAGCCGCCGCCCCGCAAGGCTCAGGATACGCATCGGCTATCTATAGCGCTTTCGAACGATGGCGACACTGGTGCGCGTCAGGGAGCTGGCGTTGGCCTCAAAGTCACCTCGCCCCGCTTGCGGGGAGAGGTCGGATCGCATCGATAGATGCGATCCGGGTGAGGGGGTACAGGTCTATCGATAGACTAATCTCGCGGATGGAGCCCCTCACCCCGACCCTCTCCCCGCAAGAGCCGGGCGAGGGAGAAGCGGCCTCAGGCCGAAAGCCAAAGATCGTGCCAGCTCGCCGAGCCCCAGCGCGGGGTGTTGGAGTGGTTGCGCGCCTTTGCCGTGATCACGGTGACGAAGATCTGCTCGATCGGCATCCAGACCGGCAGCTCGGTGTTCACCTCCTTGACGAAGTCGGCATAGAGCGCCTTGCGCTTGGTCGGATCGACTTCGGTCGCGGCATCGTCGATGGTCTTGTCGACGGTCTTGTCCTCCCAGCCCCACTGGTTGGTCCACGGCGCGCCCTTGGGCTGGCCGGAGCGGTACCACACCGTGGTCGAGACCGCGGGGTCGTTGCGGTATTGGTGCCAGCCGGTCGCGAGATCGAAGGCGTGCTCGTCATAGACCTGCTTGAGGAAGCCGCCGCCGTCGTTGCGCACGATGTCGACCTGGATGCCGACTTCTCCCAGCGACTGCTGGATGAAGGTCGACCACAGCGAGATGTCCTCGCCCCACGGCGCCGGCAGCAGTTTGAGCGAGAAACGGTTGCCGCCGGAGGCCTTGAAGCCGGCCTCGTCGAGCAGCGCGATCGCCTTGGCCTTGTCGTAAGCGTATTGCGGCGTGTTCGGCCCGGGATAGAAGTCGGTCGAGGTCGAGGGAATCGGCCCGGTGCCGAGCTTGGCGAAATCGCCAAGGAAATTGTCGATGAAGAACGGCACGTTGATCGCGTGTGCGATGGCGCGGCGGACGCGGATGTCGGACAGCTCCTTGCGGCGGAAGTTGAACTCGATGGTGTTGGTGCGGGCGTTGCCCTCATTGCCCTTGGTCGCGACGATGAAGCGCTTGTCCTTGCCGAGCCGCGCCATGTCCGAGATGGTCAGCCCCGAGAACGGGCTGTAGTGCAACTCGCCGGCCTCCATCTGCGCGGCCGCGGCGGCGCGGTCGGTGATCACCTTCCAGACGATGCGGTCGAGATAGGGCGCGTTCGGCCGCCAATAGTCCGGGTTGCGGTCAGCGATGATGTACTGCCCGCGCTCATATTTGACGAATTTGAACGGGCCGGTGCCAACCGGCGCCAGATTGGTCGGGTTCTGCCTGATGTCGCCACTCTCATAAAGATGCTTGGCCGAGACATAGCCGAGGTCGGGCAGGGCGCGAAGCAGGAGGTTCAGCGGCATCGGCCGCTCGTAGCGGAAGATCGCGGTCTGCGGATCGGGCGTGTCGACCGCGGTGAGGAAAAGCTGCAGCGTCGATCCGTAGTTGAGGATCTTCTTCCACATGTTCATCGCGGTGAAGGCGACGTCCTCCGAGGTGAACGGCTTGCCGTCGTGCCAGGTGACGCCCTTGCGCAGCTTGAAGGTGACGGTCTTGCCGTCAGGCGCCGCCTCCCAGCTCTCGGCGAGCACGCCGACCGGCTGTCCCTGGGCGTCGAGGTCGACCAGATTCTCCTGAATCTTGCCGCCGATGATGTAGACGCCGGTCGAGGCCTGGATGCTCGGGTTGAGCTGGCGCTGCTCTGCGCCGTAATGGACGTTGAACACGCCGCCCTTGCGCGGGGTTTCCTGCGCGAATGCCCGCATCGGATTGATGACATTGGCCGCAATCGCGGCCGAGGTCAGCAGGGCCGTGCGGCGGTTGATCTCAAGGCGGGTCAAATCCATACGCGGGTCTCCAGAACTTACATAAAGGCTTGTATCGGCTGGCCAGCTGGTCGGTCGTGGCGGCCTTTGACAATGTTACGATGGAATGGGAACCCGAGTCATTTTCTAATGCCTCGCCCTTTTGGAGGATCGTTTCCGAAACCTGAAGTGGAGTGTCGCAGCGCGTCGCAACCCGAATTCCGCGCCGCATTGTCGCTCCCGGACGCTTCAAGATGTGTGCGGTGATTCTCTCGGGGGCCTGTTTCGGGAGCCCCGAAGCCGCGCAAACCCTGTAATTTTAGGGGTCGGAAGCGCCTTGACTTGAAAAAACACTGGAAAAATCCCCGATTCGGGGGCTGTCCACAGCGATATTGCTGTGGGGAGTGCAGAAAACACTGTTTTTCTCGGCGTTTTCCGCCATATCGTGCCCATTCCAGAATCAATGGAGCAACCATGGCTACCCAATTGTCGAAGTCGCAAGTGATCGAGAAGATCGCGACCACCACCGAACTCTCCAAGCGCGACGTCAAGAACGTCTTGGACTCGCTTGTCGATGTCGGCCACAAGGAGCTGAAGAAGGCCGGGGTATTCCTCGTCCCCGGCTTCGCGAAGTTCGTTGTCGTCAAGAAGCCTGCGACCAAGGCGCGCAAGGGCACCAACCCCTTCACGGGCGAAGAGATGATGTTCAAGGCCAAGCCGGCCCGGAAGATCGTCCGCGCACGGCCGGTCAAGGCCGCCAAGGACGCGGTTTAAGATGAAAGGCCTCCGGTGACGGAGGCCTTTTGCTTTTGAGCCGTCGCTTCCTGCCGTAGGTTGCCAGCTGCGTTTTCGAGCGAAGTGGACACCGGTTCGCGTGAAGAAAACGCGCCAAAGCAAAATCTGGAGCTTCGGTTCTGGTTGAACCTGAACCGGAGCTCCAGAGCGTTTTCGAGCGAAGTGGATTTCGGTTCGCGTAAAGAAAACGCGTCAAAAAAAATCTAGAGCCTCGTTCCGATTCCATCGGAACGGAAAAAGGCTCTAGACCACCGGCGATCGGCCACCATCGACATTGATGGCGGTACCGGTGATGTAGGAGCCTTGCTCCGAGGCCAGGAAGCAGGCGAGGTTGGCGAACTCCTCCGCCGTGCCGATGCGGCCGAGCGGCGTGCCCTTGGCAAGGCCTTTGGCGAATTCCCCGAAATCCGTGTCCGGCGCCTGGGCAGCATGCCGCTTGACCCATTGATCGCTCATGATCAGGCCGACCAGCAGCGCATTGACCAGGATGTTGTGCTCACCGCCTTCGTTGGCCATCACCTTGGTCAGCGCCATGCCGGCGGCGCGCGACACCGAGGTCGGCGCGGAATTGCCGGCCGGCGCCTTGGCGAAGGTGTTGAGCACGTTGATGATGCGGCCCCATTTGCGCTGCTTCATGCCCGGCCACACCAGCCGGCTGAAGCGGATCGCGGCGAACAGCTTCAGGTCGAGGTCGTCCTGCCAGGCTTCGTCGCTGATGCTCTCGAAGGCCTGCGTGCGCGCCGTGCCGGCGTTGTTGACCAGCACGTCGATCTTGCCGAGATCACCGACGATCTGGTCATGCGCCCTGGTGATGTCGGCGGCCTTCGCGACGTCGCAGACGTAATCGCGTACCACGAGGCCATCCTTGGCAAGCGCCTCGCGCGCCGCGGCGAGGTCGGCGGCGCCGCGGGCGAGGATCGCCACCCTGGCGCCGGATTCCGCAAACCGCCGCGCCACTGCAATACCGATGCCCTTGCTGCCGCCGGTGACCACGGCGACGCGGTCTTTCATTGATAGGTTCATTGTTGTTCTCCCTGGGCATGATCCCGGGGACAACGCTATCAAACCGACAATGCGACCAACAAGGTCATGCAGAGCAGGTGTGCCGTGACGATTAGTGCGAGATGGAGCGGGCCGGACATCGGAGGTCTCCGTTGTGGGGCGCGGTGGGGCACTCCGTGAGGTGACCACCGCCGCCTAGACTCCCTCCCCGTGAAAGGGGGAGGGCGGGGTGGGGGTTGCTCGCCGCGAGCACTGGTGTTCGCGGAGGCAGGATCCCCACCCGGTTCGCTGCGCAAACCGACCTCCCCTTTTCAAGGGGAGGTGAAGAAGGCACTAGTTTGAATTGGCGCCCGCCGTGAAGCTGCGGTCGACGGCCTTGCTGACATCGAGCGTCTTGCCGAGGATGCCGTAGCGCGTGGCGCGATCGGATGCCGCCTGCACTTCCTTCACCACGGCCTCGTCGATCGCAATCGGCGATGTTTTCTGCGCGGTGTAGGCGGCGAGCAGCACGTCCTCCGGCAGTTTGGTCAGCTCGGCCGTGCTCCTGGCGTATTCGGCGACATGGTCGAGCGACCACAGCCGGGCCTTGTTGAGCCGCTGCACCAGATCCTGCACCGCCGCGCGCTTGGTCGCGATCGCGGTGTCGGAGGCGACGATGAAGGTGATGGTCGGCGTCAGTCCCTCGCCGTCGGCGACGACCCGCGCGTTGTCCTTCAGCGTGGCGTAGGAGATGTACGGCTCCCACACCGCCCATGCATCGATCGAGCCGGCGAGCAGCGCGATCTTGGCATCGACCGGGCCGAGCGGCGCGAAGGTCGCGTCCTCGATCTTGCTGCCGGCCTTTTCCAGCGTCGCATTGATCAGGAACTGGCCCCAGCCGCCGCGCGTGCCGGCGAGCCGCTTGCCCCTGAGATCGGCCGCCGACTTGATCGGCGAATCCCCGCGCACCAGGATGGCCTGCGTCCGCGCATCGGACCGCGTGCCGCCGATCGCCTTGATCGGCGCGCCCGAGGCATAGACCGTGAGGAAGGACAGGTCGCCGGTGTAGCCGACGTCGAGCGCGCCGGCATTGATCGCCTCCAGGATCGGCGCTGCGGCCGGAAATTCCGACCACTCGATCTTGTAGGGCAGATCCTTGGCGAGGCCGGAGATCTCGAGCAGCGAGCGGTTGCCGCCCTTCTGGTCGCCGACCCGCAGCACGATCGCGTCGGTCGCGAACGCCGCTGCCGATGTCGACAGCGTGATCGCTGCTGTGATCAGCGCGGCCGCGGCGCGGCGGGTGAAGGTAGAAGGAGGGCCCGAGCGGGTCAGTTTGCGCATAGGTCTTTGCTTTCCGATTCATTTCGCTGCGCGGCGGAACGCGCGGCAGCGTTCGATCGAGTCTATGAGCAAGCCGTTCGTCGTCAACGAAACGGAAATCTGAATTCGCGCCCCGCGCGACAAGGATGATCTCGTCAAACGTGCTGCGCATAGAAGACATCGCGCATGCGGCCGCAAACCGCTCAAATTTGATGCAGTCGCGGTGGCGCCGTCGCACGTCGCGCGTCGCGACAACAGCAAAATCCTTTCATCGTTGCGCGATGCGATCGTGGAGATATCAGCTGCCGCGCCGACAACATTCGAAATTCCATTTCATTGACGATGAACTTATCGCGCCGCATCATTTGCGCGTTGCCTTGAGTGCAATAGCGCCGGAGAAATCCGCTTTTTCTAGAACCATGAGCTTCGAACGACGGGGCGCGCAGACGGCCACGTTTTGCGCGCGGGGCGGAGCCTTGCCGAAATGCAGGAGTGAACATGTCTGTCGACAACAAGAAGACGGTGATGGATCGCCGCACATTGCTGCGTGCAGGTGCTGCCGCGGCGCTAGCGGCGCCGATCGGGGCCTATAGCGCGCAGGCCTTTGCACCGCGGGCGATCACGCCGGCGATCGACTTCTCGGAATTCCCGATCTGCAAGACCGCATCCGATGCGCCGCCGCTATCAGGCGCGCCGCGCAAGCTAAAACTGTCCTGGAACGCCGGCGCGGTCTGCCTCGCGCCGCTACCGGTCGCGATCGACCACGGCTTCTTCCAGAAGCAGAACCTCGACGTCGAGCTCGTCAACTATTCCGGCTCGACCGACCAGCTGCTGGAGGCGATCGCCACCGGCAAGAGCGACGCCGGCCTCGGCATGGCGCTGCGCTGGCTGAAGCCGCTGGAGCAGGGCTTTGACGTCAAGATCGCCGCCGGCACCCATGGCGGCTGCATGCGCGTCCTGACCCGCACCAGCTCCGGCGTCGACAAGCTCGCCGATCTCAAGGGCAAGATCGTCGCGGTCGGCGATCTTGCCGGGCCCGACAAGAACTTCTTCTCGATCCAGCTTTCCAAGCTCGGCATCGACCCAGTGAAGGATGTCGACTGGCGCGCCTATCCCGGCAATTTGCTCCATGTCGCGGTCGAGAAGGGCGAGGTGCAGGCCTTCCTGTCGTCCGATCCGCTGGCCTATCTCTGGCTGAAGGACGCGCAATACAAGGAGGTCGCCTCCAATCTCGACGGCGAATACCGCGACAAGAGCTGCTGCATCGTCGGCCTGCGCGGCAGTTTGGTACGGGAAGAACCGTACGTCGCGCGCGCCATCACCCAGGCGCTGCTCGATGCCGCTATGTTCACCTCGCAGAACCCGGACAAGGCGGCAAAGTCGTTCCAGCCCTATGCGCCGAAGGCGGCGAGCCTCGCCGATCTCGAAGCGATGGCGCGCTACCACACCCATCACCATCATCCGACCGGCGCGGTGCTGAAGCGCGAGCTCAAGGGCTACGCCGATGATCTGAAGTCGGTGCAGGTGTTCAAGCAGAGCACCGACACGGCCAAATTCGCGGAGCGGATCTATGTTGACGTATTCAGTGTCTGATACGACAGCCGCGGCCGCGCCGCGCGCCGCGGTCACCTTCTCGAACCTCTCCGGCAGCTATGGCGTCGGGCTCGCGGCGAGTCTCGTCTGGCTCGCCTTCGGCCTGTCGTGCCTGTATTGGCCTGATGTCGGCGACTGGTCGCGGACCTCGTCGCTCGGCATCGGCGCGATCGTGATCGCGGCCTTCATCCTGCTCGGTACATTCGCCGCGGATTATCTCGGCGGTGCCGGGCAGGCGCTGCGCAAGCGGGCGCCATGGCTGGTGGCCTTCGGTGCGTTCGTGACGCTGTGGGAAGTCGCCACCGCGAAATTCGCCTGGCTGCCGCTGCCGTTCTTCCCGCCGCCGCAGTCGATCCTGGAAGTCTATACCGACGATCTGCCGAAACTGCTCGACAGCGTGTTCGCCTCGATCAAACTGCAGCTCGGCGGCTACATCATCGGCGCGACCGTCGGCTTCATCACCGGCGTCTCGATCGGCTGGTCCGAGAGGATCGGCTACTGGGTGCACCCGGTGCTGCGCTTCATCGGTCCGCTGCCGGCGACCGCCTGGCTGCCAATCGCCTTCTTCACCTTCCCCTCGAGCTGGAGCGCCTCGACCTTCCTGATCGCGCTTGCCACCGGCTTCCCGGTGACGGTTTTGACCTGGTCGGGTGTCGCCAGCGTCAGCAGCGCGTACTACGACGTCGCGCGCACGCTCGGCGCCAAGCCGTCGTTCCTGGTGCTGAAGGTTGCGATCCCGGCCGCGTTGCCGCATGTGTTCGTCGGCCTGTTCATGGGGCTCGGCTCGTCGTTTGCCGTGCTCGTGGTCGCCGAGATGATCGGCGTCAAGGCCGGGCTCGGCTGGTACCTGCAATGGGCGCAAGGCTGGGCGGCCTATGCCAACATGTATGCGGCGCTGATCGTGATGTCGCTGCTCTGCTCCGGCGCGATCACGCTGCTGTTCCGCACCCGCGACCGCCTGCTGGTCTGGCAGAAGGGCGTCGTCAAATGGTAGTGCAATCCGCCGCCGAGGCGATCACCTATCCCGCGGTCGGCGCCGAGCTCGACATCGAAGGCGTCAGCCATGCCTTCGACATCGACGGAGCTGCTCTGCCGGTGCTCGACAATGTCAATCTTTCGATCGCGCCGGGCGAGTTCGTCGCGCTGCTCGGCCCGTCGGGCTGCGGCAAGTCGACCTTGCTGCGGCTGGTGGCGGGGCTGGAGAAGCCGCGCAGCGGTACGTTGCGCGAGGATGAAGCTCGAATCACCGGCCCGCATCCGTCGCGCGTCGTCGTGTTCCAGGATCCGACGCTGTTTCCGTGGCGCTCGGTCTGGGACAACGTGGCGCTCGGACTGGAGGCGCAGGGCATCCTGAAGGCGCAGCGGCATCGGGTCGATGCCGTGATCGAGCTGGTCGGCCTGTCGTCGTTCCGCAATGCCTATCCGCACCAGCTTTCCGGCGGCATGGCGCAACGTGTGGCGCTGGCCCGCGCGCTGGTCAATGATCCGAAGATTCTGGTGCTCGACGAGCCGCTCGGCAAGCTCGACTCGCTGACCCGGATCGCGATGCAGTCCGAGCTTGTGGCGCTGTGGCAGCGCAAGGGCTTTACCACGCTGCTGGTCACCCATGATGTCGAGGAGGCGCTGGTGCTCGCCAACCGCGTCATCGTGCTGTCCGACCGGCCAGCGCGGATCAAGGCCGATATCGCTGTCGCCCGGCCGTACCCGCGGCATCGCGGCGATCCTTATCTGGCCGAGCTGCGCAAGCAGATCCTCGGCCTGCTCGGGCTGGAGGCGACATGGTGACGACAGCGGCGAGGGAGCTGCCGCCGGCGAACGAGCCGGAGCATATCGCGCGCGCGTTGCAGCTCGCCGAGGTGTTTGCCGTGCGTGCCCCGGCGCACGACCGCGACGCCAGCTTTCCGTTCGAGAATTTCGTTGATCTTTCGCGCGAGGGCCTGCTGGCGCTGACCGTGCCCGCGGCGCTCGGCGGAGGCGGGGCGGGTGCCCGCGACTCCATCCGCGTGCTCGGCATCATCGGCAAGGCCGATCCGTCGACCGCGCTGGTGCTGTCGATGCATTACATCCAGCATCTGGTGATGGCGCGCAGCACGCGCTGGCCGACCCGGCTGTCGCGCAAGCTCGCCAAAGAGACGGTCGAAGGCGTGGCGCTGATCAACGCGTTGCGTGTCGAGCCCGAGCTCGGCTCGCCCGCGCGCGGCGGCCTGCCGGCGACCACGGCGCGTCGCACCGAGACCGGCCGGCGGCTGACCGGCCGCAAGATCTATTCGACCGGCGCGCCGATCCTGAAATGGTACTCGGTCTGGGCGAAGACCGACGAGGCGGAGACCCGTGTCGGACTGTTTCTGGTTCCAGCCGGGTTGCCCGGGACGCGCATCGAGGAAACCTGGGACCATCTCGGCCTGCGCGCCAGCGGCAGCCACACCGTGATCTTCGACGACGTGGTGTTTCCGCTGGATTACGAGATCGACGTCCGCAAGCCCGACGACTGGAAGGTGCCTGACGTCACTCAGGCGACCGTGCACGCGATCTTCGTGGCCGCGATCTATGACGGCATCGCCCGGGCGGCCCGCGACTGGCTGGTCAAGTTCCTGAAGGAGCGGGTGCCCGCCAATCTCGGCGCGCCGCTGGCGACATTGCCGCGCATCCAGGAGGTCGTCGGCGGGATTGAAGCGCGGCTTGCGGTCAATGCCCGCCTGATCGACAGCTTTGCCGCCGATTTCGATAACGGCTTCCCGCTTTCGGCGATCGAGTCTAACATCATCAAGCTGACGGTGACCAATAACGCCGCAGCAGTGGTGGAGGATGCCTTGTCGCTGACCAGCAATCACGGCCTGTCGCGAACCAATCCGCTGGAGCGGCATTACCGTGACGTGCTGTGCGGTCGCGTCCACACCCCGCAAGACGATGCCACCCGTGTCTCCGCCGGACGCTCCGCGCTGGGCGTCTGAAAACAATAGCCAAAACAAGAACGGAGTTGTCAGTCATGCCGGTCGAGTTCATCGGCTTCATCACCAACAACAATGCCTCCGAGACCATCGTCCGCTCCGGCCCGGTGCTCGATCCGCCCTATATCGAGACCGTCGCCAAGGCCCATGAGCTCGCCGGCTTCGATCGCGCGCTGCTGGCATTCCACTCGACGACCCCGGACGCATTGCAGGTCGCGCAGCATGTGCTGACCATCACCAAGCAGTTGAAGGTGATGATCGCGCAGCGCCCGGGCTTTACCGCGCCGACGCTCTTGGCGCGCCAGCTCGCGACGCTGGATCAGTTCTACGGCGGCCGCGTCTCGCTGCACGTCATCACCGGCGGCAATGCCATCGAGCTGCGCCAGGACGGCAACACGCTCGACGACAAGGACGAGCGTTACGCCCGCACCAGCGAATTCCTCGACGTGGTACGGCTGGAATGGACCAGCGAGAAGCCGTTCAACTACAGCGGCAAGTACTACAACGTCGAGAACGGCTTCTCGCAGGTGAAGCCGCTGCAGAAGGGCGGCATCTACACCTTTGTCGGCGGCGGCTCGGACGCCGCGGTCGAGGTCGCGGGCAAGCACGCCGATACCTTTGCGCTGTGGGGTGAATCCTACGCGCAGGTGCGCGACGTCACCGCGCGGGTGCGCGCGGCTGCGGCGAAGCACGGCCGGCCGACGCCGCGCTTCAGCCTGTCGGTGCGGCCGATCCTGGCCGACACCGAGGAGAAGGCGTGGAAGAAGGCGGAGCATATCCTCGAGCGCGCCTCCGCGCTGCAGGACCAGACCGGTTATCGCCGCCCCAACCACGCGACCGATGGCGCCAAGCGGCTGCTGGCGCTCGCCGATCATGGCACGCGCATCGACAAGCGGCTGTGGACCGAGATCGCAAAGCTCACCGGCGCCAACAGCAACACCACCGCGCTGGTCGGCACGCCCGAGCAGGTCGCCGAGGTATTTGGCGACTATTACGACCTCGGCGTCAGCCACTTCCTGATCCGCGGCTTCGATCCGCTGGTCGATGCCATCGACTATGGCCGTGAGCTGATCCCGCTGACCCGCAGGCTGATCGAAGCACGTGACCAGCAACGGGGGATCGCCGCCGAATGATCCGTCTCATTGTCGCGGCGGCGCTTGCGCTCGCCGGCATCGATGTCGCCGCGGCGCAGACCACGCTGCGCGTCGGCGACCAGAAGGGCAATTCGCAGGCCGTGATGGAAGCAGCCGGCGTGCTGAAGGATGTTCCCTACAGGATCGAATGGAAGGAGTTCGCCGCGGCGGCGCCGCTGCTGGAGGCGCTAGGGGCGGGTGCGATCGACACCGGCCTGGTCGGCGACGCGCCGTTCACCTTTGCCGCCGCCGCCAAAATTCCGGTCAAGGCGATCGCTGCTGTCAGGCAGTCGCGCGATGGGCTCGCGATCGTGGTGCCGGAGAATTCTGCCATCAAGAGTTTTGACGATCTGCGCGGCAAGAAGATCGCAACCGGCCGCGGCTCGATCGGTCATCAGCTGATCCTGGCGGCGCTGGAATCCAAGGGCTGGCAGGCGAGCGACGTGCAGATCGTGTTTCTTGCGCCGTCGGATGCCAAGGTCGCCTACACGCAGGGCTCGGTCGACGCCTGGTCGACCTGGGAGCCCTATGTCAGCCAGGAGGAGGTGCTGTTCAAGTCGCGCCGCGTCATCACCGCCGACGGCATCACGCCCGGCCTCGGCTTCCAGGTCGCCACGCCCGACGCGATCAAGGACAAACGCGCCGAGCTCGAGGATTTCGTGCGCCGGCTGGCGGCCGCGCGCGCCTGGTCGCAAAGCAATGTCGAGGGGTACGCGGCGACCTGGGGCAGGCTGATGAACATTCCGCCCGCAGTGCCGCTGAACTGGCTGACGCGGGCCAAGATCCGCATCGCGCCGATCGACGACGGCGTGGTGGCGGACGAGCAGAAGACCATCGATCTCTACGACCGCTGGGGCCTGATCCGGCAGAAGATCAACGCCGCCGACATCGTCGACCGCTCCTTCGCCGCGGCGGTTGAGAAGGGCGCGGGGCTGTAGGGCGGGCGCGACCAGGATCGCTCCCGGGCCTAGCACTCATCTGTCATGGCCGGGCTTGTCCCGGCCATCCACGTCTTTCGAGCCGCAAAATCTAAGACGTGGATGCCCGGGACAAGCCCGGGCATGACACGCTGCTAGGGCTGGCTCACCACAAAACGCAGCGAACGCCGCTAACGAAACCGTGATCCCAAAATATCCATTCGTCGGGCGGCATCTGCCCGATAAGGATCTTCCCCGTACGGCGCCTTCCAAGACCGCAACATTGCTATTTTCGCTGCGGCCTTGCCGCATCCACCGGCGCTGCCAAGATCAAAGGGACCAACAATCGAGTCCGGGAGATCACCATGGGCCTTCAACAAACTCGCATCGAGTCGCTGCCGTTTGTGACCGCTGAACTGAACTATCTCGCGCCGACGCCGGGCAAGCCCCGGACCTACGCTTTCGATCCGCCGCCCGGCGAACCCAAATCCACCGCGCTGCCCGAAGCCCACAATGTTCCGATCTTTGACGGGCGCCTGATCGCCGACAGTTTTTCGCTCGATCGCGAGGGCTTTGCGCTGGTCAAGCATCCGACCAGCGTGAAGGACTATTACGACGATAACGAAGTCCGCAACGTCTACTACCCCGCCGTCGAAGCCTTCCTGAAGGCGACGCTGAAGGCGGACCGCGTCCTCATCTTCGACCATACCGTGCGCAAGCGCGTCGAGGGGGCGGCGGATATCCGCGGCGGCGGCCCACGCCAGCCCGCGACCCGCGTCCATGTCGACCAGACCGCAATCTCCGGCCACAACCGCGTCTTCGAGCACCTGCCCAATGAAGCCAATGAACTCGTCAAGGGCCGCGTCCAGGTGATCAATCTGTGGCGTCCGATCCGCGGTCCGCTTCGCGATTCACCGCTCGCGATGGCCGACGGCGCCACGGTGGCGCCGGAGGATCTGATCGCCTCCGACCTGATCTATCCGAACCGCAGCGGCGAGACCTATTCGGTGAAGTACAATCCGAACCATCGCTGGTTCTACATTCCCGCGATGACGCCTGACGAGGCGATCCTGCTCAAATGCTACGACTCGGCGACCGACGGCCGCACGCGATTTGGGCCGCATACGGCGTTTGTCGATCCGACCACGCCGGCGGACGCTGCGCCGCGCGAGAGCATCGAGCTGCGTACGCTGGTGTTCCATAAGCAGTGAAGTCACCTCGCCCCGCTTGCGGGGATCGAGACGAGCGAAGCTCGCTCTTAGGTCGCCGCGAAGCGGCGGGTGAGGGGGGTACAGGTCTCACCGCGCTCGGAACTCGCGGAAACAGCCACTCACCCAACCCTCTCCCCGTGAAGAACGGGGAGAGGGCTAACTGATTGGCACCATCAGCCCAATAATGTTACGCCCTCCTGAAAGCGCTCGGGGAAGAGGCGATTCGTGGATGGCGTGGTGACGAAGGAAGAGGCGGGGATCGGTTTCCGCGCTTTGGTTCTTGCGCTTCTGGCGTTGGCTTCTGGCCACATGCTGTCGACGCTGCTGCGCACGATCCCGGCGATCAGCCTCGATCTGATGGCGCAGGATTTCGGCACCTCGCCGCAGGCGCTGGCGAGCCTCACCTCGATCTATCATTTCTCGTTTGCCGCCTCGCAAATCCCGGTCGGTGCCGCGATGGACCGTTTTGGTGTGCGGCCGGTGTCGCTGAGCCTGCTCGCCGGTACCGTGGTCGGAACGCTGGTCTCGGCGATTGCGACGGGTCCTGCCAGCTTCGTGCTCGGGCAACTCATGCTCGGCGTCGCCACCTCGGGCATGCTGATGTGCCCGATGACGCTTGCGGCCAAGCAGATGTCGGCGGCGAAGTTCGGCCTGTGGTCCGGCCTGATCCTCTCGATCGGCAATATCGGAATGCTGTTGTCGGCGAGCCCGCTGGCCTTCGTGGTCGACCAGTTCGGCTGGCGCGCCGGCTTCTGGGTTTCGGCCGGTTTCGGCATTGCGGTGCTGATCGCGGTGTTCGCGCTGGTGCCGCGGCAGCCGGCAGCGCATGCGGACGATTCCTCGCCGCTGCAGCAGATGGCCGAGGTGCTGCGGCTCGGCCTGTCGCGCGGCCTGCGCGGTTTGATCGCCCTGTCGCTGGTGTCGCTCGGCGCCTCGCTGGTGCTGCGCGGCCTGTGGGGCGGGCCGTGGCTGATGGATGTGAAGGGGTTGAGCCGCATCGAGGCCGGCAATGTGCTCGGCCTGTTCACGCTGGCGATGATCGTTGGCCCGGCCTGCATCGGCGCCTTCGATCGCAAGTTCGGGCACCGCCGCGCCATGGTGGCATCAACGCATGCCGTCGCCGCGCTGTTGCTCGTGCTGATGGCGGCCGGCGCACCGCATTTTCCGGTCTCCAACCTGCTCGGCGTCGCCGTGATGCCGTCGCAATATGATCTGGTGCTGCTGATCCTGATCGGGCTCGCGACCTCGGCGCAGCCGCTGATCTACGGCATGACGCGGCAGTTGGTCGACGCCCAGAACACCGGCAAGGCGCTGTCGTCGGTCAATCTCGCCTTCTTCCTGGGCGCGGCGTTGCTGCAATCGAGCACCGCCGGCGTCGCGGCGCTGTTCGGACTGCCGGCGGTGCTGCTGTTCATTGCGGGCGCGCTGGTGATCGGGATCGTGTTGTTCCTGGTTTACACCAGACCTTAGAGCATCGGTCCTGATTGGATCAGAACCGATGCTCCAGTTTTTGTTTGACGCGTTTTCTTCACGCGAACCGGCGTCCACTTCGCTCGAAAACGCTTTAGATCGTCTGCGCCTGCTTGCGGATTTCGTCGGCAAGCGGTTTCAAGGCATCGAGCCCGCGTGACCCCACGAGGCTGTAGCCGGTGCCATCGTCGGCCCAGGACAGGCCGGCGACGTCACCGCCCGAATGCGGGGCCATCGCTGCGTTCTTGTCTGACGTCATCGGACGGGTCAGGACCACAAGCCGGTCGCCGCGATCGTCGTCGTACATGAACATCGCCGCAGGGCCGTGCGCGGTCGGCACCACGCGTCCGCCCATGAAGCGATAGCCCGACTTCGTCAGGTCCGGCAGCTTGACCGGCTGACGCAACCGGTTGGAGACCCATTGCACAAGCTCGGCGCTGTCGCGCAGCTCGACCGGCCGCGTGCGATCGGAGGCGTACACCTTGTAGGAATCGCTCGCTTCCTCAGCGAGCGCTGCAATCCCGCCGGCCGGCGCCAGTGTCGCGCCACGGATCACCCAGCCGCCGAGGCCGCCGATCGAGAGCATCAGCATGGCCGCGATGGCCCAGCGCCATGACGCGGGACGGCGGCGCGGGCTCTCGATCATCCTGGCGAGGTTGAGCTGCGGCGGCAGCGGCTCCTCGGCAATCGGCAGCAGTGCCGATCGCAAAAGGTTACGCTCACCGGAGTAGGCTTCTATGCGCCTGGCCACATCAGGATGCTTCTCCAGATAGGCACCGACTTCCGCCTCGCGCTCCGGCTCGAGCGCGCGATCCACATAGGCGTGCAGATCGTCTTCGGTAATGGGTCGATTGCTCATGTCCTGTTCCGCAATTGCACGATATTATGATCCGGCTGGCCTGAGGTCCCCTCCAGCTCGTGATGTAGCCGCTCGCGGGCGCGCGCCAGGCGCGACATCACCGTGCCGATCGGCACACCGAGCACCTTCGCGGCATCGGCATAGGACAGATCCTCGACGCCGATCAGCAGCAGCACCGCACGCTGGTCATGTGGAAGCCTCGCGAGCTTCGCCATGACATCGCGATACATCACCTTATGCTCCTGTTCCGCCTCCTGACCGAATGTATCCTCGTTGGTTTCGTCGATCGCGACATGGACGCCGCGCCCGGTTGCGCGGCGAAACTGGTTGATGGCGAGATTATGCAGGATGGCGAACAGCCACGGCCGCGGATTGTCCGACCGCCGCTGCTCCCAGTGAATCACGGCGCGCTCGAGGCAGTCCTGCACCAGGTCGTCGGCCGCCGCGTGGTCGCGGACCAGGGCCCGCGCATACCGCCGCAAGGCGGGTATCAGCGGCTCGACCAGGCGCAGCATGTCGTTCATGGCGTTTGCACCTGGATGACCGGACCGAGCTTGGCCGCGTCGCCGAGAGCGATCACGAGATAGCGCCGTTCGGCCTTCGCCGAGTTCTGCACGATCTGGCGGATCGGTCCAGTGACGTTGACGATGGCGGAGCCGGCGGGATTGGTCATGAAGGCTGCCAGAGGCTCCACCGATCCCGTGCCATCGGCACGTTCGGCCAATCCTAGCACGTAGTGCTGCTTGGGTTCGAGCCCGGTGACCGATGCCTGCAGCACCTGGATCAGCCCCTGGTCGAACAGCGAGACGCTGGTCGGCGGCTTGTCACCCTTGGTGCTCTTCGGCGCGAGCGCGAGGTGGGCGGCCTGGCCGGCGACGCCAAGCGCCTGCAGGTTCTGGCGATCATCCGGATTCGTCGCAGCGTTCGGCACATAGGCGATCGCCTGCGGCGCCTGGCCGATCGGGATGTTGGCGATCACCTTGTTGGTCGCGGTGTCGATCGCGGCCAGCGCATCGGCATTCTCGAGACCAACATAGATCCGCGTGCCGTCGCCGGATGGCCAGACGCCATGCGGGAGATTGCCGACGGGAATGGTCGCGACCTCCGAGAAGTCGTCGGTTCGAAACACCTTGACCTGGTTGGTGCCGCCGATGGTCACATAGGCGAAGGTCCCTTTGGAGGTCTTGGCGAAATTGACGTGATTGGTGATCGGGCCGGTGTCGATGGTCTTGATCGGCGGTTTTGCGTTGAACACCTGCGTCTTGCCGGTATCCTTCAGCGTGAACCACACCTGCTCGCCATCGGGCGTCGCCGCGATGTTCGGGCAGAACGGGCTTTCCTGCTTCACCTTCGCCACGATCTGATGGTCGGCCACCGAGACCACGTCGGTCTCCGGATTGAACGACGAGCAGATGTAGCCGTACTTGCCGTCCGGCGAGAATATCTGCATGCCCGGTCCGGCCGGCACCTCGATCCGCATCGTTTCCTTGAACGTCTTTGCGTCGATCACCGAGATGTAGTTCTCGCCGCGAACGGTGACCCAGACTTCCTTGCCGTCGGGCGTGAAGAAGGCCTCGTGCGGCGAGCGCCCGACGTAAGTGGTGTGCTTGACCGAGTTTGTCGCCGTGTCGATGAAGGTCACCGAGTTGGAGCCGATCGACACCACCGCAAGGGTTTGATGATCGGGTGAGTAGCCCATGCCGTGAACCAGCACCTGTCCCTTGTAGAGCGGGCTGAAATTGCCCGGCTGCGGATCGCCGAGCCGGATCACGCCGAGCAGCTTGTTGTCGACCGGGTCGGTGACGGACACCGTGTTCGAGAACTGCTCGGCGGCATAGACGCGGTCGTGATGGCTGATCGCAATGTCGGGCGAGGATGCCGCGCCCGGCGCCTGTCCGGCGAAGGCGGAGCTCGATATCGCCAGCACGGTCGTGGCCAGCAGGCACTTCAGGACTTGACGGTTCATCGTTCGAAAACTCCTAGTTCTTCATTCCGTGGGACATGTTCATGTGATCGTGGGCGGCGGCGGGCGCCGGGCTCGGCTGCGTCGGCGCGGGCGCGGATGCCGTCACCGGATCACCGATCGCGAGCTTCATGGCGTCGATCTCCTGCTGCTGCTCGACGATGATCTCCTGCGCGATCCGGCGCAGTTGCTCGTTCTTGCCGTAGCGGAGCTCGATCACGGCCATGTCGATCGCGCCCTGATGATGCGGCGTCATCATCGCGACGAAGTCGCGGTCGATATCGCCGCTTGGCTTGGCGGCCATGTCGTTCATCATCTTGGTCATCGCGGCATCGTTTTCCGCGAGGAAGGCGCTCTCCTCAGTCGACTGCGCGGTCTGGGCCGGATGATGGGCGTCCTGCGCGAACGCCGCGGCGGCGACAAAGGCGAGCAGAACGGACGGGCCGAGCGGCACGAGAGCGGATCTGAAGGATCGAGGAAGCATCTACGTTTACCCTGGGGTTGTCGGGGAAGCCCGAGCGGTCCGGCCTCGGGGCCGGCTTGCATGGGTGGGACGCAGCAGCGTGAGTTCTATTCCGTCGCCCGGTGGTTTCTTCTCGATCACGACTTGCTGATCGACGGAATGACCCGCTGCGGCCGAGCCGGCCGGTTTGCGCTCGACAAGCCGCTGGCTATAAGAAGGAATTCCGGTTCCGGTGGGCCGGTTCCCCGATCCTCTCCGCGCCATCCGGACGCCAACAAGGGCCAAGATGTCCGCCAAGATCGATCCAATCACCCGCTCCGTCGTCCAGCATCGCCTGTCGTCGATCGTGAAGGAGATGGGCGAAGCCATGCTTCGCACCTCCTATTCGCAGATCCTCAATTCCAGCCGCGATTTTTCGCTGGCGATCTGCGACACGGGCGGGCGGCTGATCGCACAGGCCGATCACATCCCGGTGCATGTCGGCGCCTTGCCGTGGGCGACGCTCGCGGTCGAGGAACGGTTCAAGGATGTCGCACCGGGCGATGTCATCCTGCTCAACGATCCCTATCAGGGCGGCAGCCATCTGCCTGACCTCACCGCCTTCGTGCCGGTGTTCGATGGCGGCAAGCGGCTGCTCTGGACCATCGTGCGCGCGCATCAGAGCGACATCGGCGGTGCCACCCACGGCGCCTACAATCCGGCCGCCACCGAGATCTACCAGGAAGGCATCCGCATTCCGCCGATCAAGCTCTACGAGGCCGGCAAGCCACGCGAGGATCTGCTCGACCTTCTGGCGCTGAACATCCGCAACCCCAGGGAATTCCGCGGCGACCTCGCCGCGATGCTGGGCGCCGCGCATCTCGGCGAGCGCCGCGTGTCAAAGCTGTTCAACGAGTTCGGCGCCGAGACGGTCGAAGCTGCGATCGAGGCCATTCTCGATGCCACCGAGCAGCAGACCCGCGCCGTGGTGTCCTCCTGGAAGGACGGCGTGTTTTACGGCGAGGCGCTGCTCGACGATGACGGCCACGGCCGCACCGACATCAAGATCGCGGCCAAGGTGACCAAGAAGGGCAGCGACATCGAGGTCGATCTCACCGGCTCCGATCCGCAGTCGACCAGTTTTGTCAATTCCTCGCACGCCAACATGCAGGCTGCGGTCGCGATGGCCTTTGCCTATCTGATCGATGCCGACATCCCCAAGAACACCGGCGCGCTGCGGCCGCTGAAGGTAGTGGCAAAGCAGGGCACCATCGTGTGGGCCGATCCCGGCCGTCCCGTGACCTTGTGCACCAGCCATCCATCCAACGAGATCGTCGAAGCGATCATCAAGGCGATGTCGGCGTCCTGTCCGGACCGCGTGATGGGCGGCTGGGGCCGGAGATTCCGCATCGCGATCCAGGGCGAGGATCCGCGCAACGGTCGCAATTTCATCTGGCACATGTTCCAGGCGCGGCCCGGCGGCGGCGCATCGCCCGGCGGCGACGGCTATTCCTCGATCGGCGAGTGGCACTCGGTCGGTGGCCTGAAGTTCGGCAGCATCGAGGTTGCCGAGGTGCGCTTCCCGCTGCATTTCCGTCAGCACGAATTCCGGCCGGATTCCGGCGGCGACGGCCAGCATCGCGGCGGCCTCGGCGTCGCGCTCGACATGGTGCTGGAGACGCAGAAGCCCGCCAAGGGCAACACCGCCGGCGACGGCGCGCGTCACGGCCCCTGCGGCATGCTCGGCGGCAAGGACGGCGAGCCGCATCTCTATCGTCTCTTGTCGGAAGGCCGCGAGCCGCGCGTATTGAAGACGAAGGAGGTCGGCATCGAGCTGCGTCCCGGCGACTGCCTCGAGATACGCTCCTCCGGTGGCGGCGGCTGGGGGCCGCCGGAGAAGCGATCGGCGGAGGCGCGGAAGCGCGACGCAGCCCAAGGTCTGGTTTCGAAGGCGGTATAGGCAAGTGATGTACACGATTGGAGTTGACGTCGGCGGCACCTACACCGACCTGGTTGTAACTGACAAAACCGGGCGCACGGTTTTCGCGAAATCGCCGTCCACGCCGGCCGATCAGTCGATCGGCGTCATGGCGGGACTGGAAGAATTGGCGCGTCGGCTCGGCGTGACGCGCGCGGCGATGCTTGCCGCGACCGATCGCCTGGTCCATGGCACGACGGTTGCGACCAACGCGCTCTTGGAACGCAAGGGCGCCAGGGTTGCGCTGCTGACCACCGAGGGCCATCGCGACGTCGTCGAGATGCGCGAAGGGCTGAAGCCGGATCGTTACGATCTGCGTACACCGCCGCCCGAGCCGCTGGTGCCGCGCGAGCGCCGCTTTGGCGTGCGCGAGCGGCTGAAGGCCGACGGCAGCGCCGCGGTTGCGCTGGATGCCGCCGCGCTCGGCGAGGTCATCGCCGAGGTGAAACGATCGGCTGCGAACTCGGTCGCGGTCTGCTTCCTGCACGCCTATCTCAACCCGGCGCATGAACTCGCCGCGGTCGAGCGGCTCGCCAGGGAGCTGCCCGATGTCAGCGTGTCGCGCTCCAGCGACGTGCTGCCGCAGATCAAGGAATATGAGCGCGTCTCGACCACGATCGTGAACGCCTATGTCGAGCCGACGGTGCGGCGCTATCTCACCAATCTCGAGCGCAGCCTGCATGAAGCCGGTTTTGCCGGCTCGCTGTTCGTGGTGCTGTCGCATGGCGGCATGGCGCCGGTGGAGGAAGCCTCGCGGCTCGCCGCGGGCACCGTGCTGTCGGGCCCGGCCGGCGGCATCTCCGGCAGCCGCCGCTGCGCGGAGATGCTTGGGATTCCCGACCTCGTGCCGTTCGACATGGGCGGCACCTCGACCGACATTTCGTTGATCGCCGACGGCGAGGCCTCGCTCTCCGCCGACGGCATGCTGGCGGGCCAGCGCATCGCGCTGCGCAGCCTGGATATCGCCAGCATCGCGGCCGGCGGCGGCTCGATCGCCGGTGTCGACGGCAGCCGCACGCTACGCGTAGGCCCGGAGAGCGCGGGCTCGGTGCCGGGCCCGGCCTGCTATGGCAATGGCGGCCTAGCTGCCACCGTCACCGACGCCAATGTCGTGCTCGGCTATCTCGATGCCGCCGCCTTCATGGGCGGCGCGCGGCCGCTCGATCGTGCGGCGTCGGAAGCAGCCGTCGATCGGATCGCCGAAGCGCTGGAGCTGTCGCGGATCGAGGCTGCCGCCGGCATCTACAAGATGATCAATCTGAAGATGGCCGACGGCATCCGCCTGATGACGCTGCGCCGTGGCGTCGATCCGAGGCGCTTCGCGCTGCTGAGCTTCGGCGGCGCCGCCGGGATGCATGCCGCCGAGGTCGCGCGCGAGCTCGAGATCAAGCGCATCATCGTGCCGACGGTCGCTTCCGTGCTGTCGGCCTGGGGCATGCTGACCAGCGATTTGCGTTACGAGGTCAGCCGCACCCATTACGGCGCGGGTCGGATTTCCGCCGATGAGGTGCGGGCGCTGTTCGCCGGGCTGGAAGAGCAGGCGGCCGGCCGGCTGCGCGACTGGTTCAAGGGCGATATCGCAATCGAGCGCTCGGCCGAGATGCGCTACGGCGAGCAGGTGTTCGAGATCGACGTGCCGCTCGGCGACCTCGATCTCGGCGCCGCCGACCTTGTCGCGCAGATCGAGGAGCGCTTCCATCGCCGCCACGAGGAGCTCTACACCTATGCCTCGCGCGGGCAGGAGGTGGTGTTCGTCAATGCCCGTGTCGCCGCGGTCGGCAAGGTTGCGCGCGGCGGCGGCGATGTCGGCCAGGCCGCGTCAGCTGTGCCCTGTGCGCCGCGCGGCAAGCGGCAGGCCTGGCTCAGTGCCTGGCGCGAGGTGCCGGTCTATGCGCTCGACGATCTCAAGCCGGGCCATTCGCTGGCCGGTCCGGCGATCACTGAGGCCGAAACCACCACGGTTCTGGTCGGCGATGGCGACCGCGTCGCGGTGAATCCGCTCGGCTGGCTCGACATAACATTGCGCTGAGGCCGGCCTTCGCCATCAACATTTCATTTTCCCGGCATCGCCTTGGGCGATAAGGTCGCGTCCCCGGGAGGAGCGCCGGCCGTGGCCGGCGTTTGTGGCGATGTTGATGCAAACAAAAAGACAAACCGCGCGTTCGATATTGCTTGTCCTCGCCGCGATGCTCGCGGCGGCGCCGCTCGCCGCGCAGCAGGCGCCGCAAGCGGCCGGCGGCGAGATCCGCGTCGGCAACGTCATGCCCTATACCGGGCCGCTCGCTGCGTTCGCGACCATCGGGCGGGCGGAAGCGGCCTATTTCGACATGGTTAACGAGCATGGCGGCATCAACGGCCGCAAGGTCAAGTTCATCTCGGTCGATGACAGCTCCAATCCGAAGACCGCGATCGAGCAGACCCGCGATCTCGTTGAGAAGCAGGACGTGCTCCTGATGTTCGGCTCGTTCGGCACGCCGAGCAACCTCGCCGCGCGAAAATACCTCAACGAGAAGAAGGTCCCGCAGCTGTTCGTCGCCTCCGGCGACGAGGAGTGGGCGCATCCGATGACGTTTCCCTGGACCATGGGCTGGCAGCCGACCTTCCGCGCCGAGGGGCGGATCTACGCCAATTACATCCAGGCCGCCTATCCGTCGCGCAAGATCGCGGTGCTGTGGCAGAACGACCAGTTCGGCCGCGATCTGTTCAGGGGATTGCAGGAGGGCCTCGGCGACACCGCCGGCATGATCGTCGCCGATCTCGCCTTCGACGCGTCGGAGACCTCGATCCAGAACCAGATCGGAATCCTGAAAGGCTCCGGCGCCGATATCCTGGTGTTCGACGGCGCGCCGGCGATCGCGGCGCGCGCGATCCGCGTCGCGGCCGACCTCGACTGGCATCCGGTGTTCATCCTCGACAATGCGTCGGCCTCGATCGCCAGCGCCTTGCGGCCGGCCGGCCTGCAGAACTCGCTCGGCGTGATCTCGACCTCGTTCCTGAAGGACGCCGGGGATGCCTCCTGGAAGGATGATCCGCAGATCAAGGCGTGGGACGCCTTCATGGACAAGTATTATCCCGACGGCGACAAGGACGACATCTACGCCGTGTTCGGCTACGCCGCCGCCGACACGCTGATGCAGGTGCTGCGCCAGTGCGGCGACGATTTGTCGCGCGAGAACATCATGCGGCAGGCGGCCTCGCTGAAGGATTATCAAAGCCCGATCGCGCTGCCCGGGATCGTGATCAACACCGGGCCGAAGGATTTCCGCCCGATCAAGCAGATGCGGCTGGTGCAGTTCGACGGCAACGCCTGGCAGCCGATCGGCGACGTGGTCGATAGCGCGTTCACGTCGGTGCGGGATGATAATTGAGGCGCGCTTTTTGCTTCGCTGTACGCGGAGCGCGTCCATCACCGTCACCCTGAGGAGGCCGCGCAGCGGCCGTCTCGAAGGGTCGACGGCCCGGCTGGCGGCCGTGCATCCTTCGAGACGCGCTACGCGCTCCTCAGGATGACGGGTTTGGCAGTGTGAACGCCTATTTCTTCAATCCATAATTCAACAGCCCGCCCTTGTTCTTCGGTGGATGCGCGCGGAGGCCTTCCTCGTTCGGCTCGGTGCCCCAGCCCGGGCGATCGGGGATCACGAGATGGCCGTCGATAAACTCCGGCACGTGGGTGAACAGTTCGTGGTCCCAGGCCAGGCGATCGATATCGGTCTCCATAATGCGCAGGTTCGGCACCGCCGCGCAGAAATGCGCGTTCATCATAGTGCAGAGGTGGCCGTAGAAATTATGCGGCGCGACGTTGACCTCGAAATGCTCGGCGGCCGCGGCGATCTTCATCGACTGCCACACCCCGTTCCACGGCGTGTCGACGATCGCGACGTCCATCGCCTGCTCGTTGAAGTAGGGCAGGAATTCGCGCAAGCCGAGCAGCGTCTCGCATGACGAGATCGGGTGCGGGCTCTGGCGGCGGATGTAGCCGAGCGCCTGCGGGTTGAAGGTGTCGATCTCGACCCAGAACATGTCCATCTTCTCGATGGCGCGCAGGATCTTCAGATAGCCTTCGGTCTTGGCGTTGAAGTTGAGGTCGAGCAGCAGATCGACATCCGGCCCCGCGCCGTCGCGGATCGCCTCCAAGTGCATGCAGAGATTGCGCAGCACGGTGCGGTCGACATTGATCTCGGGCTGGAACGGCGCACCGAAGCCGGGACGCCAGCCCACAGGTTTGCCATCCGTGTAGACGAAGATGTTGGTCTTCATCGCCGAGAATTTCTTCTCGCGCACCTCGGCCCCGATCGCCTTGACGCCGTCGAGGTCAGTGATGGCCGGCTTGTACCAGTCGGGATGATTGATGCGCCAGGTCGCGCAGTGCGACCAGTACACCCGCACGCGGTCGCGGATCTTGCCGCCGAGCAGATCGTAGCAGGGCACGCCGAGCGCCTTGGCCTTGACGTCGAGCAGCGCGTTCTCGATGGCACCTAACGCCAGCGCCACCACGCCGCCGGCGGCGGGGCGGGTCGCGGCAAACAGCTCGACATAGATCCGTTCATGCTCGAAGGCGTTCTTGCCGATCACCCGCGCCGACAACCGCTCGATCGCGGCCGTCACGCCGGGCGCGCCAAAGCCCTCGTCATATTCGCTCCAACCGACCAGCCCGTCTGACGTCGTCACCTTGACGAAGTGATAATTTCGCCAGCCGGCATCGCAGGCGAGCGTTTCGATGCTTTTGATCGTGGTGGACTTGGCCATGATTTCCTGCCCGGCTTGTTGTTGGTGTTGGGCGGATACCAACAACGGATCGGCGGACGGGTCAATTCGCGCCAGGGCAGGGCGACAATGCGTACAGGTTGGTGCTGCGACATACGGACGTTGGTGTTAGCTCGCTTTGCTGTTCCGTCACCCTGAGGAGCGCGCTCTTGCGCGCGTCTCGAAGGGGCGACGGCCCGGCTTTCGCAGCACGGAAAGGGCGGGGCCGTGCATCCTTCGAGACGCCGCTTCGCGGCTCCTCAGGATGACGGGGAGAGACTGGTGCCAGGTCGGAACAGCGTCGGCTTTTGCCGCTCGAACGTCTTGCGGCCGCGCCTGAAGCCCAAGAGCACGTCGGGCAGTTCGGCGATCGCGTTGGTTGCGCTGTCGGTGTCGAGCACGATGATGTCGGCGGGATTGCCGACTGCGATGCCGTAATCCCTGAGATTCATCAGCCGCGCCGGCAGCTCGGTGACGAGGTCGAGGCAGGTGTCGAACTCGCCGATCCCGGCATGGGCAGCATTGGCATAGAGGTTGGCCATCCGCAGCAGCGATGCATCGCCGAACGGCGTGAACGGATTCTGCACATTGTTGGTGGCAACGGAGCACAGCACGCCATCGGCAACGAGCCGATGCGCCGCGGTGAGGCCGCGCGGGGCGTTGTGAGTGGCATCGCGCCCCATCAGATAGAGGTCGGTCGCGGGCAGCACGGTGACCGCGACGCCGGCTGCGGCGAGGCGCGCGCTTGCAGCCTTCAGCCGCTCGGGCGACAACGCGGAGAGTTTTGTCGCGTGCCCGATCGCGACGCGTCCCTGATAGTTGCGCCGCTCGGTCTGCCGGCAGACCTCCTCCATGTGCCACCAGGACGGATCGAGGTCGAAATCGAGATGCAGGTCAACATCGATGTCGAACTGTTGCGCCAGATCGAAGATGCGCGCGATCTGCGCGTTCGGATCGGTGTCGACATAGGGACAGCCGCCGATCGCCTCGGCGCCGTCGTTGAGCGCCGCGACCAGCAGCTCATCAGTGCCGGGATCGTTGGTCAGGCCTTCCTGCGGGAAAACACAAAGAGAAAGATCGAGCGCCCAGGCATAGTCGCGCTTCAGCGCCTTCACCGCTTCGAAGCCACGCAGCCCGATCCGCGGGTCGATCTCGACATGGGTCCGCATCCGCGTGGTGCCTGCGGTGATCGCGCGCTCGATCACTTTTGCGCCACGCGCATAAACGTCCTCGACCGTGAAGTCGCGCTTCATCGCTGCCACCGCGCGAATGGCGTCAGCGACGCTTGCATGGTCGTGGCCGCAGCGGCCGAGCAGGCAGGCCTTGTCGAGATGGATATGGGTGTCGACGAAGCCGGGCAGCGCCAGCCGCCCCTCGAGGTCGATCTCGGCGGCCTCGCAGGAGAGGTGCGGCGCGATCGCGGCGATCCAGCCGTCGGCGACGCCGATATCGACCGTCGACGCGGAGGTGCGCGTCACGGCATGACGGAAGACCAGGTCGAAGGCAGGTTTCGCAATCATTGAGAGCAGGATTTCAGGTTGGTCGGAGCCTAGCGGAAGGGCAGGGAAGCGGCAGCACCAGATTGTGTGCAGTTTGCTTGTCAGATTGTCCAAAAAATGTGCATACACTTTGCCGGTCGGATTGTAGAGTTTCGATAATCCTTGGAGACCCGCCATGTCCGTCACCGCCAAAGCCGATGCCCGCCCGCTGTCCGATGCCGAGATCGTCGAGGCCTATCTGACCGCGTCGATGATCCCCGATCCCGATGCGGCGGCGGCCTACATGAAGCCTGATACGGTGATCACCTTCACCGGCGGGCGCGAATTCGACCATCCGCGCGGGCCGACCGGCTTCAATGCCAAGCGCTATCGCTGGGTGAAGAAGCGGATGGACCGCTTCGACGTCTGCCCCGGCGCGGGCGAGACCGTGGTCTACAGCGTCGGCACGCTCTACGGCGAATGGATCGACGGCACACCGTTCGAAGGCAACCGCTATATCGACCGCTTCGTGGTCAGGGGTGGCCAGATCGTCAAGATGGACGTCTGGAACGATAGCGCTGAGCGGATCCTGGTGCAGCGGGGGATCGAGGCTTAGGCGGCAGCGCACTTTTCCCGTCATCCTGAGGAGCCGCGAAGCGGCGTCTCGAAGGATGCACGGCCCGGCTGGTGGCCGTCGATCCTTCGAGACGGCCGCGTTGCGGCCTCCTCAGGATGACGGTGATAGAGCGCGGCTGTCGTCAGCATCGCCCCGCCTTCGGCAGCTTCACCGCCCGCTCTGCACCCGCCTCGTCCACCGCCCCATAAGGGCAATATTAACCGCATCTGCCTTACCTGTTCTCCCGTTCAGCGGGAGAGCCGTCCAGTGCGCAATCGTGATGGTGTTTTAGACACCATAGGCCTGAAGAACCGGGTGCTGGTCACCGCGATCTTTCTGGCATCGGGCGCGGCATCCCTGATCCTTCAGGTTCTCTGGTTCAAGCAACTGCAATTCGTGCTGGGAAGCGCGACCGTCTCGGTCAGCGTCACGGTGGCGAGCTTCTTTTTCGGCCTCTCGCTGGGCAGCGCGCTCGGCGGCCGGATCGCCGACACCGTCAGCCGCCCCCTGAAGATCTACGGGTTTCTCGAACTCGCCCTCGCAGTCGTTTCCTTGGCGGTCACCGCGTTCCTGTCGCACTGGTCGACATGGGTGGGCTGGCTGTCGCCGATGCTGGACCTGGAGTCGCCATTCCGGTTGCCGCTGATGGTCACGCTGTCGCTCGCCATCCTGTCGCTGCCGACGATGCTGATGGGCGCGACGCTGCCGTTCCTCGTAAAATTCCTGACCCGCACGCAAACCGACCTCGCCAATCGCATCGGCCTGCTCTACGGGTTCAACACCCTCGGCGCCGCCATCGGCACGCTGGTTGTCGGCTTTGTCTTGATGGGCCTCTGGGGGATCACAGGATCGAGCCTGGTTGCGGCGGCCCTGTATATCTGCGTCGGCGGCGTGGCCCTGCTGGTTGCGCGCAGCGCAAGCCCGCTATCGCCAGTCACGGCAACAGCACCAGTGCAAACCGCCGCACCGGAGCAGGGCCGGACGTCCATCCTGATCGCGATCTTCGCGTGCTCCGGCTTTGTGTCGATCGCCTATGAGGTCGTCTGGTTCCGCTTCCTGACCAATGTCAGCACGTCGAGTGTTTACGCCTTCTCGGGCATGCTCGGCGTTTACCTGCTGGGCCTGGTGATCGGCGCGCTGATCTGCGCCAGGCCGCTCGCACCCCGCAAGGATCAATTGTTGCGATACTTCGCCGTGACGCAGCTGCTGATCGCGGTTGCGGCCACGCTGACCGTCGCAATCCTCGGCAAGGCGCGTGTCGTGGGAGCGGTGCTGTCTCCCATCGTATCGAGCCTGCTGCCAGTCCCGGTGCAGGAGCTTCTGGGAGGCGATGTTTCATTTTTCCTGATCTGCGCTGTTGCCTTGCTGCTGCCGACCACGCTGATCGGCATCAGTTTTCCGCTGGCCAGCGAACTGACTGTGATGCAGATGAGCGCGCTGGGCCGCAGAATTGGCTCGCTCTACGCCTTGAACACGATCGGCGGCGTCCTCGGCTCGCTGGCTGCGGGATTCCTTCTGATTCCCTATCTGGGCAGCCAGGGGGCGCTCACCGCACTGATTGTTCTGAACGTCCTGCTGTTTGCCGCGACGACCCTATCGCAACCGGGTCTTCTGCGAGAAGGCAGCCTGTGGCGGCAAGGGGCAATCGCCGCAAGCGTCATCGCCGTAGCGCTGCTGCTCCTCACGCCACACTATCTGGAACGGGTCCTGACCGCGATCGAAGGCGCTGATGTCCTCGAGCTACGAGAAACCCGGCAGGCCACATTTGCGGTGGTCGAGTATCGCGAGAAGGCGGCGGGGACTTACCAGCAATTGGTGGTGAACTCGAAAAGCTATGCCAACAACCGTCCCGAGGGCAGGCGCTACATGGCCGCGATGGGGCACTATCCCATTCTGCTGCACCCTGGCCCGGTTGAAACGGCTGTCGTGATCTGCATCGGGACCGGAACCACGGTGGGTGCGGTCAGCACCCACAAGGAACTAAAATCCATCGACGCGGTCGACCTAGCCCCGACGGTTTTCGAATTCGCGCCGCATTTCGTGCCGATCAACAAGCAGTTCTATCAAAATCCCAAAGTCCATCAGATCGTCGCGGACGGACGCCACTTCCTGCTGGGGACCAAGGAGACGTTTGACGTCATCACCCTCGAGCCCCCGCCACCGCATGACGCCGGCGTGATCAACCTCTACACCGAGGAATTCTATGCGCTGGCGAAGCAGAAGATGCGCCCCGGCGGCGTTCTCGCGCAATGGGTGCCGCTGGACTTCAACCGCGGCATTCTTCCAAAGATGATCCTCAAGGCCATGATGGGCCAGTTCAAGCATGTCTCGCTGTGGCTGCCGTCCAGAATGGAAGGCGTGGCGATCGCTTCCGATGAACCCTTGAACATCGACTCTCGCGCGCTCGCCATGCGGATGTCCGCGCCCGCGGTGGCTGAAGACCTGACGGCAAACGGCTTGCGCTCGCCCGAGGATTTCCTGGCGACATTCATCGCCGCTGATGAAAAACTCGCGGCCTTTGTCGGCGATGTGCCGAGCCTCACGGACGATCGGCCGCGCCTCGAATATTATAACTGGTATCCGCTGAGTTCGATCAGCGTGGACGAATTGAAGCGCCGTCGCGAGCCCGTGGAAGACTATCTTGCCGACAGGTCCATCGAGGAGGCTCGCCTCGACACCGCGCGCACGGTGGCCGATGCGATTCTGGATGAGCACAGAGCCACGGCTGACGGCGACAAATCCGCCGCCCGTGCAGCGCTTCGCCTGGCCGTCAAACTGCAGCCGGACAATTCCTATGTCGGCTTCCTGGACCGCAAGCTGCGCGAGTGATCGGGTAGCCTCCGGCTCAAGGTGAGGACTCCATCACCGTCATCCTGAGGTGCGAGCTCTTGCGAGCCTCGAAGGATGAACGGCCCCGCCGGTGGCCGCCGATCCTTCGAGACGGCCGCGTTGCGGCCTCCTCAGGATGACGGTGATAAAGTAGCAGCTCGAAGGCAACCGCTATGTCGGCCGCAGGCAGATCGCCAAGATGGACGTCTGGAACGACAGCGCCGAGGGCTTTGGTACAGCGAGGATCGAGGTGTAGGGGGCGCTCACTTTCTCCCCGTCATCCTGAGGTGGCCGCTTCTTCAGCGGCCCTCGAAGGATCGACGGCCACCGGCGGGGCCGTGCATCCTTCGAGGCTCGCAAGGGCTCGCACCTCAGGATGACGGGGATAGAGTAGCGGCAGCTGCTAACGCCGCACCAGCTTCGGCAGCTTCACCACCCGATCGCCGCTCGCCTCATCCGCATAGGGCGCCAGGATATCCAGCAGATCCCGGCCGCGCTGCGGGCTCGGCGCGACCAGCGCGCGGGTGGCCACCGAATCCAGATGGTGGTGCATCAGCTCCATCACCTTGGCGACGTCGCCCTTCACCAGGGCCGCGATGATCGCGCGGTGCTCGGTGATCGCGCATTCCGTTGAATGCGGCCGACTGTACAGCGACAGCGTCAGGCAGCAGCGATAGGCGACTTCGCTGACATAGCGCACCAGGATCGGGCTGTTGGTCATCTGGGCGAGCAGGATGTGGAATTCGGTGGCGAGCCGGATCGAGACCGCGTCGGTGCCGTCGCGGGCGCGATCCTCGGCATCGACATGAGCCGTGAGTTCCGCGACCTGCGCCTTGGTCAGCTTGCCCGCGAGCTGCCGCACCACCAGCCGCTCCAGCTCGATGCGGATGTCGAAGGCATCGCGCGCCTCCTGCCAGCTCGGCGTCGCCACCACCGCGATGCGGTTGCGGCGCAGCTCGACCAGGCCTTCCGCGGCCAATTGCCCGAGCGCGTGCCGTGCGATGGTGCGGCTGACGCCGAAACGCTCGCCGAGCGAATCCTCGGGCAGTTTTGCGCCGGGCTCCAGCGCCTGCTCGATGATCGCGCGCCGCAGCGCGCGGCAGATCACGCTGACCTTGTCTGACGATTCAGCCGTTTTGCTGCTATCGGCGCGCCCCGCCATTGCCGCGAATCCCTCTTCAAAGGTGCTTCGAACGCCTCTTTATCATACCGGCGAAACAATCGGGCGCCTGAATTGCATGCAGTTTGGGCCACCGATTGCCTAAAAGGAATCCCGCATTTTGCTTGCGGATCGCGCGATTTCCTTGATTTTCAAGAGGCCGGCCGCTGGCATCCAGCTTGCATGCACTTTGCTTGTGATGCGCATGCAACCAAACTCCGAATTTGCCGGCGAGCCTGTTGCCGCCGGATCCGCGCCGACCGCGATCGAGTTGTCGGGAGCCTCCGTGACGTTCGGCCGCGGCGCCCGCGCCGTGCCGGCTCTGTCGACAACCACGCTGCGGATCGCCGATGGCGAGTTCGTCGCGCTGGTCGGCCCGTCCGGCTGCGGCAAGTCCACCATCCTGCGGCTGGTGTCGGGCCTGGTGCGGCCGACCACCGGCGTCGTCATCGTCGGCGGCCGCGAGGTCGCGGCGCGGGCGATGCGGGTCGGCATGGCGTTCCAGAACCCGACCATGCTGCCGTGGATGACGATCGAAAAGAACATCATGCTGCCGCTGAAGATCGTCGAGCCGTTCCGCTCGCAGTTCCGCCGGCTGCGCAAGACCGCGTTCCGCGACAAGGCCAATGCGCTGCTTGAGCAGGTCGGGCTAAAGGGCTTTGGCGGCCGCTATCCCTGGCAGCTCTCCGGCGGCATGCTCCAGCGCGCCAATCTGTGCCGCGCGCTGATCCACGAGCCGCGCATGCTGCTGCTCGACGAGCCGTTCGGCGCGCTCGACCAGTTCACCCGCGAGGAGCTGTGGGGAATCCTGCAAGCGCTCTGGATGACGCACAGACCGACCGTGCTGCTGGTCACCCATGACCTGCGCGAGGCCGGCTTCCTGGCCAACCGCATCTGCGTAATGAGCGCGCGGCCCGGCCGCATCCTCGACGACTCCAGCGTCGACTTCGCCCGCCCGCGCACCGTGGCGATGACCTTCGAGCCCGATTTCGTCGCGCTCAACCAAAAACTCCGCGCCTTCATCGTCGATGCGCGCACTGCTGCGCGCGAGGGAGCCTGACCATGTCCGTGTCCGATATCAGGCAGAAGGCCTGGTCCGCAGGCCTGATCGTGCTGTTCTTCGTCGCCTGGGAGCTGTTCTGCCTGATGACGGGAATGTCGGATCTGGTGCTGCCGCGTCCCTCGCAGATCTTCGTCACGCTGTTCGAGAAATTCCCGATCCTGTGGCCGCACATCATCCAGACATTGGTCACCACCATGATCGGCTTCGTGCTCGGCGTGGCGCTTGGCGTCGCGCTCGGCGCCGTGATCGGGGTGTCAAAAACCGCCTACGACACCTGCTATCCGCTGCTGGTCGGGTTCTCCTCGATCCCGAAGGTCGCGGTGGTGCCGATCTTCGTGCTGTGGTTCGGCTCCGGCACGGTGCCGGCAGTCCTGACCTCGCTGTCGATCTGCTTCTTCCCGATCGTCGTCAACATCGCCACCGGCCTTGCCACCACCGAGCCCGAGCTCGAGGACGTCCTGAAGGCGCTCGGCGCCAGCAAGTTCGACATCCTCTGGAACGTCGGGTTGCCGCGGACGATGCCGTTCTTCTTTGCCTCGCTGAAGGTCGCGGTCTCCTACGCCTTCGTCGGTGCGGTGCTGTCGGAGACCGTCGCCTCGAACCGCGGCATCGGCAACGTGATGATGACCGCGTCCTCCAATTTCAACGTGCCGCTGGTGTTCGCCGGGCTGTTCGTGCTCGCCGGCCTCGGCGTCGCGCTTTACGTCCTGTTCTCGCTGATCGAGGGCCAGGTCACGGGCTGGGCGACGCGCAAGGACAACGCCATCGTCACCTGAAGATTGTTTCGTCCATCGCCGTTCACTGGAGTTGAGGAGGTCGTCATGCTGAAGACAATAGGCGCTGTGCTCGTGGGATTGGCTCTGGTCGCGGGATCCGCGCGTGCCGAGGAAACCACGATCAAGTTCACGCTGGGCTGGAAGACGCAAGGATCGGACGCCGCATTCTTCTATGCCAAGGATAACGGCTTCTTCAAGGAGGAAGGCCTCAACGTCGTGATCGACCAGGGCGAGGGCTCCGGCGCGACCGTGACGCGCATCATGTCGGGCGCCTATGACGCCGGCTTCGGCGACGTCAACGCCATCATCCAGAACGCCTCGACCAGGCCGCAGGATGCGCCTGTGATGGTCTACATGATGTGGAACCAGCCGCCGTTCGCGATCGTCGCCAAGAATTCGAGCGGCATCAAGTCGATCAAGGATTTCGAGGGCCACACGCTCGGCGGCGCGCAGGGCACGCCGACCACGCGGCTGCTGCCGGTGTTCGTGCACAAGAACGGGCTCGACGGCGAGAAGATCAAGATCTCCAACATGGCGCCGAACCTGCAGGAGCCGATGCTGATCAAGGGCGACATCGACGCCGCGCTGGTCTTCAACATCACGAGCTACTTCAATCTCGTGTTGAACCGCCAGGATCCCGACAAGGACTTCAAATGGTTCTCGTTCGGCGATTACGGGCTCGATCTCTATTCCAACGGCGTGATGGTGTCGCGCAAGTTGATCGCATCGAACCCGAAGGCGGTGGCCGGCCTGGTGCGCGCCATCAACAAGGGCGCGATCGCGGTGGCCAAGGACCAGAACGCCGGCATGAAGGCCGCGCTGAACTATGACAATCTGATCAATGTCGACGTCGAGAAGCGCCGGCTGCAATATTCCTTCGAGAAGCTGATCGTCTCGCCCGAGATGAAGGACATCGGCGTCGGTGATATCAAGGATGATCGCATGGTCCGCAACATCGGCTTCATCGTCGAAGGCTACCAGCTCGCCCGCGCGCCGACACCGGCGGAAGTGTTCTCCCGCGAATTTTTGCCGCCGCGCGCGGAGCGGGAGCTGGTTTATACGGCGAATTGAGGTTCGGGACGCGGGCAAGTCGTCGCCTCGTCGGCGGTGTTCTCCCTCTCCCGCTTGCGGGGGAGGGCCGGGGTGGGGGCTCTCTCCACGAGTCACATCGTGGAGAGAGCCCCCACCCGGATCGCATCTTCGATGCGATCCGACCTCCCCCGCAAGCGGGAGAGGTGAAGCGGGTCCGCGGAGGAGAAGATGACCATGACAACGGACGTCACCACAACCCGCCTGTTCTCCGGTCCTGACCGCGGCACCCGCGACAATGTCGTGCTCCGGCACGATGGCGGCATTATCACCGACATCTCGGAATCCGCGGCACCGGAGTCCGCCCCGCGCTCCCTCATCCTCCCCGCCTTCGTCAACGCCCACGACCACGCCCGCCCGCGGGCGTCCGCCTTCGGCGCGGTCGGCATCCCGCTGGAAAGCTGGATCCTGCGCACGGTGGTCGGCACGCCGGTCGATCCCTACCTCACCGCGGCCTCGGCGCTGGCGCGCGCGGCGCAGGCCGGCTGCGCGGCGATGATGGTGCATTACACCCGGCCGAGCGGCACCGTGCCGCTGCTCGACGAGACCAGAGCGATTGCGCGCGCCGCCGGCGATGTCGGCATCCGCATCGCCTTTGCGATCGCGGTGCGCGACCAGAACCCGATCGTCTATGGCGACGGCGAGCCGGTGCTGTCGGCTCTTGCCAGCGACGATCGCAAGACGATCGAAGAGCTGTTCGTCCGCGCGCCGATGTCGCCGAAGGCCTATATCGAGCTGACCGACGCCATCGCGGCGGCGATCGGCGGGCCGATGGTTGACGTGCAGCTGGGGCCCGCCGGGGTGCAGTGGTGCTCGAAGCCGCTCCTGGAGGCGGTTGCGGACAATTCCGCGCAGACCGGCCGCCGCATCCACATGCATCTGCTCGAGACGATCTATCAGCGCGCCTGGGCGGATGAGCATTTTCCCGATGGCATCGTCCGCTATCTCCGTGACATCGACTTTCTCTCGGAGCGGCTGACGCTCGCGCATTGCATCCATGCCCGGCCCGACGAGATCGAGATGATCGCGGCGTCAGGCGCGCGGATTGTCACCAATTTCTCCTCCAATTTGCATCTGCGCTCCGGGCTGGCGCCGATCGCGGCGGCCCACGCTTGCGGTTGCGCGATCGCGGTCGGCGTCGATGGTCTGGCGCTCGATGAGGATGACGATGTGCTGCGCGAGATGCGCCTGGTGCAGATGATGCATGGCGGTCTCGGCTTTCAGCGTACCTGGACGGCGCAGGAGTTCTTCGCACTCGCGATCCGCAACGGCCGCCGCGTCACCGGTGCGCCGGGGACAGGCGAGCTTGCCGTCGGTGCGCCGGCCGATTTCGTCGGCATCGATCTCGACCGCCTCGAGGGCGATCAGATCTTGCCGGCCGATCCGCTGGATTTGCTATTCGCGCGCGGCAATGCGTCGCTGGTCCGGGACGTGGTCGTCGACGGACGCACCATCGTCAGCAATGGCCGGTGCGTGGGTGTCGACCTTCCTGCTATCGAGCAGGAGCTGCGCGGCCTCTACCGCGCGAGCGCCGCTACATACGCGCATGTGCTGCGCGCATGGCCGCGTCTTTCAGTATCGTTGCAAGACTGGTTCGAGACACAACTCACCTGCAATTAAGCTGAGAGCATTCGCTTCGCATCGCGCGGCAAGCGCGGTCGGCCGCGCGAATTCCGTCAAACGGAAGAAAATTCCACTTGCATCACTTTCGGCGCACGGCTTCAAGTTCAAACAGAGGCGCGAGGCTGGAATCGATCATGTCCTTCAAGAAATTGCTGATTGCCAACCGCGGTGAGATCGCGATCCGCATCGCCCGTGCCGCGGCCGAGAGCGGCCTTGCCACGGTCGCCATCTATCCCGCCGATGATGCGGCCTCGCTGCATGTCCGCGCCGCCGACGATGCCTGCGAGATCCCCGGCCGCGGCGCGCGCGCCTATCTGGACATCGAGGCGGTGATCGCGGTGGCCATGGCTGCGGGCTGCGATGCGCTGCATCCGGGCTATGGCTTCCTCAGCGAGAACACGCAGCTTGCGCGGCGCTGTGCCGAGGAGAAGATCATTTTCGTGGGTCCGTCCCCGGAAGCGCTCGATCTGTTCGGCGACAAGGCCAAGGCCAGGGACCTCGCGAAGAAATGCGGCGTGCCGGTCATCGCCGGCACCTCGGGCGCGACCTCGCTCGACGAGGCAAAAGCCTTCTTCGCCTCGCTCGGCGCCAACGCCGCCGTGATGATCAAGGCGATCGCCGGCGGCGGCGGGCGCGGCATGCGCGTGGTCGAGGACTTAGCCAAGCTCGACGAGGCCTATGCGCGCTGCCAGTCGGAAGCCAAGGCGGCATTCGGCAATGATGCGGTCTATGTCGAGCGGCTGATCCGCAAGGCGCGCCACATCGAGGTGCAGATCATCGGCGATCGCCACGGCGCGATCAGCCATCTCTGGGAGCGCGAATGCACGATTCAGCGCCGCAACCAGAAGCTCATCGAGGTGGCGCCGAGCCCATCGTTAAGTGAGAGCCTGCGCGCCCGCATCATCGAGGCGGCGAAGCAGCTTGCGTCAGCCGCGCGCTACGACAATCTCGGCACCTTCGAGTTCCTGGTCGATGACGAGGCGGAGGAAAGCAAAGGCGAAGGTGAGGGCGCCTTCGCCTTCATCGAGGCCAATCCGCGGCTCCAGGTCGAGCATACCGTCACCGAGGCGGTGCTCGGTGTCGATCTCGTGCGTTCGCAGCTCGCGGTCGCCGCCGGCGCCACGCTGGCCTCGCTTGGGCTGGCGCAATCCGCGGTGCCGCTGCCGCGCGGCTATGCCATGCAGCTCCGCGTCAACATGGAGGTGATGGACGAGAAGGGCGTGACGAAGCCGACCGGCGGCACACTCGCCGTGTTCGACCTGCCGTCCGGCCCCGGCGTCCGCGTCGATACGTTCGGCTATTCCGGCTACCGGACCAGCGCCGCGTTCGACTCGCTGCTGGCAAAAGTCATCGTGCATTCGCCAAGCCCAAAATGGTCCGACGTGGTGCACAAGGCGTCGCGCACTCTGCGCGAATTCCGCATTGGCGGCGTCGCCACCAACATCCCGTTCCTCGGCGCAATCCTGGCGCATCAGAGTTTTGCGCGGAACAAGATCAGCACGAACTTCATCGATACCCATGTGGCGGCGCTGGTCGGGACGGCCAAGGACCTCGCCGCGCCCCTAGCCGAGGTGAGCGAGGCCGCGGCAACGAAGGCCGTCGCCACTGAGGCGGCACCCGAGGGCTCGCTTCCGGTACCCGCGCCGCTGCAGGGCACGATCGTGGCGATCGAGGTCGCCGAGGGCGATCTGGTCCGTCCCGGGCAGCAGATCGCGGTGCTGGAATCGATGAAGATGGAGCATCTCGTCACAGCAGCCCATGGCGGCCGGGTGACGAAGATCGCAGGCGGCCCCGGCGTCACCTTGATGCATGGCGAGCCGATCCTGTTTCTCGAGCCCGCCGAAGTCGATGGCCATCACGCCGCGGAAGAGGCCGCGATCGATCTCGATCACATCCGCCCTGATCTGGCCGAGCTGATCGCGCGCAAGGCGATCACGCTCGACGAGAACCGTCCGACCTCGGTGGAGCGCCGCCGCAAGACCAACCAGCGCACCGCGCGCGAGAACATCGCGCAGCTGGTCGATGAGGGGTCGTTCGTCGAGTACGGCTCGCTCGCGATCGCGGCGCAGCGTCGCCGCCGCAAGGTCGAGGACCTCATCAAGAACACGCCGGCCGATGGGTTGATCTCCGGCGTTGCTACCGTCAACGCGAAAGACTTCGGTCCCGAAGGCGCGCGCTGCATGGTGATCTCGTATGACTACACCGTGCTGGCCGGCACCCAGGGCCATATGAACCACAAGAAGATCGACCGCATGCTATCGCTGACCGAGCAGTGGCGGCTTCCGCTGGTGTTCTATGCCGAGGGCGGCGGCGGCCGCCCTGGCGATACCGACCGGCTCGGCATGACCGGCCTCGACGGTCCGTCCTTCGTGCAGTTCGCAAAACTCTCCGGCCTTGTGCCTGTCATCGGGGTGGTCTCGGGCTATTGCTTCGCCGGCAACGCCGCGATGCTCGGCGTCTGCGACGTCATCATCGCGACGAAGAATGCCTCGATCGGCATGGGTGGCCCCGCGATGATCGAGGGCGGCGGGCTCGGCGTCTATCATCCGGCCGAGGTCGGGCCGGTGTCGTTCCAGTCGCCGAACGGCGTGATCGACATCCTCGTGGAGGACGAGGAAGAGGCGACGGCGGTGGCGCAGAAATATCTGTCCTACTTCCAGGGCGCGGTGAAGGACTGGACCGCGCCGGACGAGCGGCTGCTGCGCCGCGCGATCCCGGAAAATCGTCTGCGGGTCTATGATATCCGCAACGTGATCGATCTGATCGCCGACGAGGGCTCGGTGCTGGAGATCCGGCGCGATTTCGGCGTCGGCATGATCACGGCGTTCATCCGCATCGAAGGCAAGCCGTTCGGCCTGATCGCCAACAATCCAAAGCATCTCGGCGGCGCGATCGACGCTGCGGCCGGCGACAAGGCCGCGCGCTTCATGCAGCTCTGCGATGCCTTCGACATCCCGATCGTCTCGCTGTGCGACACGCCGGGCTTCATGGTCGGGCCCGAGGCCGAGAAGACCGCGATCGTGCGCCATGTGGCGCGGATGTTCGTCACCGGCGCCAGCATCACGGTGCCGCTGTTCGGAATCGTGCTGCGCAAGGGCTACGGTCTCGGCGCGCAATCGATGATCGGCGGCGGCTTCCATGCCTCGTTCTTCACGGTGGCGTGGCCGACCGGCGAGTTCGGCGGCATGGGCCTCGAAGGCTATGTCCGCCTCGGCTTCCGCAAGGAGATGGAGGCGATCGCGGACCCCCTCGAGCGCGAGAAGTATTTCCAGACCAAGGTCGCCGAGCTCTACGCCAACGGCAAGGCGGTTTCGATCGCCTCGGTGCTCGAGATCGACGAGGTGATTGATCCCGCCGACACCAGGCACTGGATCATGGCCGGTCTCCGCTCGGTGCCGAAGCCAGAGCCGCGGACCCACCGCAAGCGTCCGTGTATTGATGCGTGGTAGAGGCCTTCTCCGCTTCAGTCGCAGAAGGAAGCCCCGGCGAGGAACGCCGGGGCTCACGTCCGTAGGTGGCTAAATCAGTATCTGGCTACGGCGGGCCCGCCGAAGCGATAGTTCAGCCGTATCGTCAGCAGATCCACGTCCTGGCTGATCCGGTTGGCAGCGCCGGCCACGATGGGATTGACGACGGAGAACGAGTTGTTGGCGTCTCCCATGAAGAGGCGATCGTACTCCAGGCCGACCGACCAGTTGGGAGCAAATCCGTACTCGAAACCGACGCCGACCGTGCCGCCCCAACGGGTCGACGACGCGGAGGCCACGTTAACCCCGCCGAGCGTGGTCCAGATGTCATATCGGTTGCTCGTCACTGCGGCGCCGCCCTTCACGTAGAACAGCGCTGCATCCCAGGCCCAACCGAGCTGGCCGGTGATAAGGCCGAGGCCGTCGGTTTTGGTTGTCGTCGAGAACAGCGGATTGATGAGGCTGACGCGCGAGCCCTTCAGGTCGGCCCAATCGCCTTGTCCCTCAAGCCCGAACACGAATTGGCCGGCCTGCCAGCGATAGCCGAGCTGACCACCGAAAACGCCCCCGGAACGTGAGCTGCAACCGTCGGGGATGACGCCGCCGGCGACGGGCACGAAGCCCCAGCAATTGCGGCTCTCACCCCAGCCGCCGTTCGCACCGATATAGAAGCCGGTCCAATTGTAGACAGGCGGTGGAAGCGGTACGGGCTGCGCCTTCACGGCCATGTCGGCGGCGGAAGCAGGTGTCGCCATGCTCAATGCCACGGCCGCTGCAAGGAAAAATTTCTTCATCGATTCATCCCCCAGGTCGAATATGATTCACTGAAAGTTGCCTCCCGGATGGCTGCGAGGTGCAGCCATCCACGTCGGATCGCGTTGAAGGCTACAAGCAGGGTCCCCGGACGCGTGTGCCAAAATGGCAACACGCTAGGACAATCAGAAATCCGAGCCAGTTTTCTTTTCGCTGCGCGGGGTGCGCGGGGCCGACCATCTATTGACCCTCGGGATGAATGCGACCCTTCGGTACGCTTTCCTCGTCACCGAGCCAGCCGGCGATGCTTTCCGAATGGATCAATTGCCTCGGGGAGTGAGGATTGATCGTTCCGGCAAACACGACCAGGCCCTCCTCCAGTTTTGCGCGCGCGAACGACTTGGCTTCCTCTTCCGTGGCAAACGCCTTGGTTACGCGCGGGCTGCGCTCCTTCGGCAGCAGCAGCAAGCCACGCTTGCGGACTTCATAAGTCACGTACCAGCTGGCTATCATCGCGCTCGCGGATCAAAGACAAACTCGCGCCAATGAATCCTCAGTCGGGGGGAAAACCTTTGATCTGCATCAAGGCGTGTGCTGCGGCCCCTCCCTCGCAAGGGGTGTGGAAGCTCTCCGCCGCTTTCTTTGCGCGCGATCAGCTCCGGTTACACCCGTGGTCCTACCCCCGAGCTTTCTACCTTTTGCTCGGGCCCATGGGGGCGATCGGCACCCGGCTTTCCCTGCGCCCTCTGTTTGAGGAGGGCGAAATGAGGAGCAAAGCTCGGACAACTTATGTCGCGAAAATGCGGAAGTATGACTCACAAACCGCGCCACACATCCGGCGTCGTCCCGGGCAAGCGAAGCGCGACCCGGGACCAATAACCACAAATGCCAATTGGCTTATGACGCTGTGGCCACAGCATGCTTCGACAACTCAATCCTGTGGTTATGGGTCCCGGCCCCCGTGCGCAATGGCGCACTAGGCCGGGACGACGGCGGTGGACGGGGCGGGCAACTCGCGCGACCGAGAGAGCTACCCCAACCGCAACTCCGCATACCCCTGCGCCGCGACCGCGTCGCAGCGTTCGCGATAGGCCGGCGCGCTGCCGCTGTAGCGGGCGACGATGCGAGTCTGCTTGCCCTCGACGTTGCGGTTGATGCCGGTCATCCAGGAATCGACCTCGTTGGAGAGCAGGCCTGTGCCGAGCGCCTTGACATGATCGGTCCAGCCGGCGGCGCCCTCGGGCGTGGCGTCGAGGAAGGTCAGGCCTTTCGCTAGCGCGAAGCGGAGCAGGCCGGTGACCCAGTCGACGCTGTATTCGATGCTGCGCGGGATGTTGCCGAGCGCGGTGTGCGGGCCCATCAGCATCATCATGTTGGGGAAGCCGTCGACCATCAGCCCGAGATAGGTTTCCGGGCCGTGCGTCCATTTCTCTTTCAACCGCGCACCATGCGCACCGCGAAAATCGATCTTGTCGAAGCTGCCCGTGATGGCGTCGAAGCCGGTGGCGTAGATGATGATGTCGAAGGCGTAGTCCTTCTGGCTGGTCCTGATACCCTCGGGCGTGATCTTTTCGATCGGCGTCTCCAAGAGGTCGACAAGTTCGACATTGTCGCGGTTGTAAACCTCGTAATAGAAGGTCTCGAGCGGCAGCCGCCTTGTGCCGAAGCCGTGGTTCTTCGGGATCAGCTTCTCGGCCACCGCCTGATTCTTCACGCGCTCACGGATCTTGCGCGCGACGAAATCGCTGATCGTGGCATTCGCTGCGCGGTCGATCAGGATATCCCTGAAATTGCCCTGCCAGATGCCGAAGCCGCGCTCGCCATAGAGTTTTTCGTAAAACGCCTCGCGCTCGGTGTCGCTGACCTCGAACGCGCCGCGCGGATCGGGCGTGTGCACGAAGCAGGCGAAGGTCTCCTTGCAGCGCGCAAAGATCTCGGGATAGCCGGCCTTGATCCTGGCTTGCGTCTCCGTATCGATCTTGCCGTTGTGCAGCGGCGCCGCCCAGTTGGCGGTGCGCTGGAACACGGTGAGGTGGCCGACTTCGCCGGCGATGGTCTGGATGGTCTGGATGCCGGTCGCGCCGGTGCCGATCACCGCGACGCGCTTGCCGGCGAAATCCACCTTCCCTTTCGGCCAGCGCGCGGTGTGAAACGACTGCCCCTTGAAATCGTCGCGGCCCTCGATGCGCGGCAGGGTCGGTGTCGACAACGGGCCGATCGCGGTGATCAGGAAGCGGCAGGAGTGGCGCGCACCGTTCTCGAGCGTGATCTGCCAGCTTCGCGTGTCGTCCTGGTAGATCGCGGCGGTAATCCGGCTCTCGAACTGGATGTCGCGGCGCAGATCGAACTTGTCGGCGACGTAGTTGCAGTAGCGCAGGGTCTCGGGCTGTCCGGCGAAATGCTCGGACCATTCCCATTCCTGCAACAGCTCCTTCGAGAACGAATAGCCGTAGGAATAGCTCTCGGAATCGAAGCGCGCGCCGGGATAGCGGTTCCAGTACCAGGTGCCGCCGACGCCGGTGCCGGCCTCGAACACCCGCGTCTTGAGGCCGAGCTCGCGCAGCCGGTACAGCTGGTACATGCCGGACAGGCCGGCGCCGATGATGATGACGTCGTAGTCCGGCGCAGCCGTCTGGGCGGTGTCGTCCTGGCGCAATGCGGCCACCTGTCGTCGCTCCCTGATCGGTTGATTGCCGGCAAGGCTAGCCGGTCTCGCCGCTGCCGACAAACATCGAACAGCGGGGCAGCTATCGGGATTTGCCGGGTGCGCGGGCCTGCGCGCATTCCGCGCGGCGGACTGTCCGCCCGGTGGCTTTACTCGACCGCGGGATTGCCCCTATCGTCGGCCCGGCACAATGATCGCCCGCCAAGCGGCGACGGAACCAGTGGGAGTGAAGCGATGGCAGAGGCGCTGCGCAGGCCGACATCAATCGACGTCAGCAATCCCCGGCTTTATCAAGATGACATTTGGCGGCCGCTGTTCGCGCAGCTCCGCCACGACGATCCCGTGCATTATTGCGAAGCGTCGGCCTACGGCCCGTACTGGTCGGTGACGCGCTACGACGACATCTTCGCGGTCGAGCTGGATCACGACAACTATTCGTCGGAAATCGGCGGGATTCAGGTGGTCGATCAGCCCAAGGGCCAGGAAATCGCAAATTTCATCAGGATGGATCCGCCGGGCCATACGGCGCAGCGCCGCACGGTGGCCCCCATCGTGGCGCCGTCCAACCTCGCCAATTTCGAGCCGCTGATCCGCAAACGCACCTCTGCTGTGCTCGACGCGCTGCCGCGCAACGAGACCTTCGACTGGGTCGAGCGGGTCTCGACCAATCTCACCAACATGATGCTGGCGACCTTGTTCGATTTTCCCTGGGAAGATCGCATGAAGCTGACCTGGTGGTCCGATGTCGCGATCGCCAACGTCGATTCGCCCGATGCTGTCGTGCATTCGGAGCACGAGCGTTTCGAGGAGATGGTCAAGATGGGCGAGTATTTCCGCAAATTATGGGATGCGCGCGTCGGCGCGCCGCCGACCTTCGACCTGATCTCGATGCTGGTGCATTCGGAGGCGACGCGAAACCTGCAACCGCGCGAATTCCTCGGCACGCTGGCGCTTCTGATCGTCGGCGGTAACGACACCACGCGCAATTCGATGTCCGCCGGGCTGATGGCGCTGTGCGAGAGCCCCGCGCAGTTCGAGCTGGTCCGCGCCCGCCGCGAGCTGATCCCGAACCTCGTCTCCGAGACGATCCGCTACCACACGCCGGTGCTGCATATGCGGCGCACCGCGCGCAACGATGTCGAGCTTGCCGGCCGCCGGATCAAGAAGGGCGACAAGGTGGTGATGTGGTACATCTCCGGCAACCGCGACGAGGCGAGAATCGAGCGTGCCGATGAATTCATCATCGACCGCGCCAAGCCGCGCCAGCATCTCGCCTTCGGCGCTGGTATCCACCGCTGCGTCGGCGACCGCCTCGCCGAGCAGCAGCTCCGCATCCTCTGGGAGGAGGTTTTGGCGCGCGACCTCCGCTTTGAGATCATGGGCCCACCACAAAGGCTCTATTCCAATTTCATCCGCGGTATACGAAGCTTGCCGGTGAGAATCGTGAATTGAGCCGCATTACCCGTCATTGCGAGGAGCGAAGCGACGACTTGTCCGCCGAAGCCTCGGCGAAGGCGGAAGCAATCCATATCGCCGCTTGGGAAGAATGGATTGCTTCGCGGAGCCTGTCATCCGGCGGCGCTCCGCGCCGACCGGGTGGCTCGCAATGACAGAAGAAGAGACTCCAAGGAACAAGAATGAAGAACGAACCCGTTGACGTCCTGGTCATCGGCGCCGGTGCCTCCGGCGCCGCGGTGGCCTGGAGCCTCGCCGATACCAGGATGCACATCCTCTGCCTCGATCAGGGCGGCTGGATGAACCCTGCCGAATATCCGAGCACCGGGCGCGACTGGGAGGCGAAATTCTACGGCGACTGGTCGTCGAGCCCGAACATCCGCAAGCGGCCCGAGGATTACCCTGTTAACGACGACAATTCGCCGATCAAGGTCGTCAACTTCAACGCCGTCGGCGGCTCGACCGTGATGTACACCGCGCACTGGCCGCGGCTGCATCCGTCCGACTTCAAGGTGAAGACGCTCGACGGCGTCGCCGACGACTGGCCGATCGATTACGACGCGCTGACGCCGTTCTTCGAGGAGAACGATCGCATCATGGGCACGTCGGGCCTGTCCGGCGATCCGCTGTCGCCGCTGAGCCATCCGCCGATGCCGCCGCAGCCGCTCGGTCTATCGGGCCCGCTGATCGGCAAGGCGATGAACAAGCTCGGCTGGCACTGGTGGCCATCGGACACGACCGTCGCGACGATGGACTATGAGGGCAGGGCGCGCTGCATCAATCTCGGCCACTGCACGCCGGCCTGCGCGCAGGGCGCCAAGTCCTCGACCGACATTACCTACTGGCCGCACGCGATCCGCGCCGGGGTCGAGGTCAAGACTCATTGCCGGGTACGCGAGATCATGACCAACGAGCACGGCATGGCGTCCGGCGTCGTGTACTACGACAAGGACGGCGTCGAGCAGTTTCAGCCGGCCGAGGTCGTCATCATCGCCTGCAACGGCGTCGGCACGCCGCGGCTGCTGCTGAACTCGGTGTCAGGGAAATTTCCGAACGGGCTGGCGAATTCGTCCGGCCTGGTCGGCAAGAACCTGATGTTTCACCCCTACGCGCAGATCTACGGTTATGTCACCGAGCCGACCGATTCCAACCGGGCGCCGCCGACCTGCCTGTGGAGCAAGGAGTGGTATGACACGGACCTGTCGCGCGGCTTCGTCCGCGGCTACGGCGTCCAGTTCGTCCGCGGCGCGGGGCCGGTGTTCGAGGCCGTGACGAGCGAGCAGAAGGGCATTCTGCCCTGGGGCAAGGATCATCACCGCGCGTTCCGCAAGCTCAACGGTCATCGGCTCGGATTCTCGGCGATCTGCGAGGATCTTCCGGAGGAGCACAACCGCGTCACGCTCGATCCCGTGCTGAAGGACAGCCACGGCATTCCCGCGCCCAGGATCGACTACACGATCAGCGAGAACAGCCGGAAGATGATGGACCATGCGCTGGCGCGCGGCCGCGAAGTGCTCGAAGCCGCCGGCGCGACCGATTTCTGCATCAACGCGCCGATCTCGTGGGGCGGCTGGCACCTCCTCGGCACCGCGCGGATGGGCACCGATCCCGCGCGCTCCGTGGTCAACGAATGGGGCCGCTCGCACGACGTCAAGAACCTGTTCATCGTCGACGGCAGTATCTTCGTCACCTCGGGTGGCGTGAACCCGACCTCCACCATCCAGGCCCTCGCGCTCTACATCGCCGACCAGATGAAGCAGCGCCTCGCCAATCTGTTCGACTGAGGCTGCCAGAGAACCGACATGTCCGATGCAAAAGAACTGACCGCAGCCCAGCGCGCCGATCTCCGCACCGTCGCTGCGATGATCGTTCCCGAAAGTTCCGAGTACAAGGTGCCCGGTGCGGACGATGCCGCGATCCAGGCTGACATGCTCGCAACGCTCGGCCGCGACACCGTGCTGGTCGCGCAGGCGCTGGATCATCTGGCTGATCTCGCAGGCCAGCCGCTCGCCGAACTCGACGATGCCAGGCGCGATGCGGTGGCGCAGGAGTTTCGCGCCCACGGCGGCGCTGCCGCGGCGACGCTCATTCGAGTCGTGCTGCAGTGCTACTACCGCGACGACCGCGTGGTGCGCTCGCTCGGGCTCGATCCGCGTGCGCCGTTCCCGAAGGGCCATGTGCTGCCGGACGGCGACTGGTCGCTGCTCGATCCGGTCAGGGCGCGCGGCGGGGTGCTGCGGCGGGCCGACTAGCAGGGCGGGCTTGCGCAGGCGTAACCACTTGCAGCAGCGGGAGCCGGTCACCATCTGAGGAGACCAAAGGACTCTCGCCATGCTGGATTTTACCTCAGATACCGCCGGTGACACGCCGTCATCGCGGGCGGCTGACGCTGCCCGGCAAGATAACCTGGCTTCTGACCGGGCTTTGCTGGATGCCTATTCCAATGCCGTGATCGACGTCACCGAACGCGTCGGCCCGGCCGTGGTCCGCGTCGAAACCGGGCCGAAGGTGCGCAATGCGCGCGAGCGCGGCGGGCTCGGCTCGGGGATCGTGATCTCGCCCGACGGGCTCGTGCTGACCAACAGCCATGTGGTCGGATCGTCGAAGGAGATCCGCCTGCGCGACACCGAGGGCTTCGACACCGACGCGCATGTGCTCGGCGTCGATCCCGACACCGACCTCGCGCTGCTGCGGGCCGACGGCGCGCGCGATCTGGCCTATGCCTCGCTCGGCAACTCCAAGACGCTGCGGCGCGGCCAGCTCGTGGTCGCGATCGGCAATCCGCTCGGGTTTGAATCGACGGTGACCGCCGGCGTGGTCTCGGCGCTCGGACGCTCGATCCGCTCGGTCAGCGGACGGACCATCGAGGACGTGATCCAGACCGACGCCGCGCTCAATCCGGGCAATTCCGGCGGGCCGCTGGTGTCGTCGAAGGGCGAGGTGATCGGGATCAACACCGCGATCATCAACGGCGCGCAGGGCATCTGCTTTGCGGTCGCCAGCAACACCGCGCAGTTCGTGCTGTCGGAGATCATCCGCCACGGCTATGTCCGCCGCGCCTATATCGGCGTCGCAGGCCAGACTGCGCCGGTGCCGCGGCGGCATGCGGTGCTCGCCGGCGTCGAGAACAAGATGGGTGCGCTCTTGATGCAGATCGAGCCGGACAGTCCGGCCGCGCGCGCGGCGCTGTTGCCCGGCGACGTCGCGATCAGGCTCGACGGCATCGAGATCAACGGTGTCGACGATCTGATCCGCGCACTCGATCACAGCCGGATCGACCGGACGCTTTCGATGGACGTGCTGCGCCTCGGCCGCCTCCGCGCGATCGACATCCATCCGATCGAGCGCAAGCCGGCGAAGCAGTGAGGGCGATATCTCCGCACGCGCGGTGCACCCTCTCCCCTCGTGTCCGCCGTAGCCTTGGCGAAGGCGGTAGGTACTGCCGACTTCATGCTTTCTTATTGAAAGGCCTACGTTTTTTGTGCGCCCGAGATTGGCTTTTGTAGCAGGCTTTTGTATTCGAGTGAAGCCGCGACAACTCGACTATGCGATTTTGAGAACCAAGCTAAAGTCGAAACCAAGGCAGAGTGAGATAGACGCAAGCGATCATCGAGAGGACGGGAATTACCCAAATCCATCCCGGCCAAACGTATCGCGCCAAACGTTCGGCGAACGACGCAGCAACGAGGGCGACGATCAGTGCCCCGAGCGCGGCCGTCGCGGTCCACCCGTACCAGTATATCGCCGGAGCTAGAAATCCCATCGCAGGGTCAGCAACGTCTCGCGAATGATGCGTGCCCGCGAGCACGATGCCGAGCGACGGGAAAACGGTGAAAAGAGCAAGGTCCTTTGCGAGCGCGACCACGTAGAGGACCGCGAACGTGGTCCCGAATGCGAATGCAAAGCGGCGGAACGGGGCTGATGATGTCATGAGCCGAAACCCATGATGTTGTTAGCGACGTGACCGGACAGAAAGCCCCACCAAATGATGAAGGCAAGTATCGAGGTGAGCGCCGTGCGCGTCTGAGCAGGTTCGTTGGCAAGCGGCCGCCGCCAGCAAACCCAGTAGGCGGGCAGCAACGCCAACCCGATTGCTGCGAAATGTTCCTTGAGGTCGAAGAAGCCGAGGACATGCCAGTGACCCGCACGCTCTAATTCGGGCCTGACATCCACACGGAAATAAAGGTAAACGACCCCACCCAGCAGCGTGGAAACGGCATACAGGACGACCACGGCGTTGGCGAACGAGGCCGACGGTATGGAACGAAAGCGGCCAAAGAACGAGCCGGGTCGCGCGTCCGCCGATCCCCATGCGGCTAAAGTCTGGTGTGTTATCGCGCCAAGTAGTGCGACCGCGACCAAGCCGTGAATGATCAGAATAGCTGTCGCCAGAACCTCACTCCCGTAAACACCGGCATCCTGCTCACTTGAAGAGTTCCTCAGTCCCGAATGGCTCGGCCGACCACGGCCGGAAGCGATTGAGGGTGAATTTCGTCTTCTGGCCGGGTTCAACGTCCACCAGCACGTAGTTGTACTCCTCTTGCGGAGGCTGGCCCTTCCAGTAAAGGTCCTGCGGATAGTCAGCGGGCACCTTGATGCTGGTTCGCCCCGGCAGGATTGGGTCTTGTTCTGCGCCCCCACCGCCCAACATCAGATACTTTACCCCATCTACGTCGTAGATTTCCGTGGTGTGGACGTGCCCGTTCAATACGACCACCTCCATGTCCTTGGCATACGACGCAATCACCTTGTGCGGGTTATCGGGAGCCGGGATCGGGCCTAAGCCTGACCGCGCAAACACGGGATAATGGAAGACGATGAACGCCTTCAGAATGCCATTGGCCTTCGCCTCGTCCATCCACTTTTGAAGTTGGGTCATCTGCTCGGCATATTTTGGCCGATCAGCGTCCCACAGCGACGGCGAACGGTAATCGTACTTGCCACTCCAGAGATAGATGAGGCGGGTGCCCTTGAAGTCGAATTTGTAGATGAGGTTTTCCGGCGTGACGCCGAATTTTTTCAGATACGGCACAGCCGAAAGAACGCCCTCAATCTTTGGGTCGGCCCACACCTCATGATTGCCCACACTCATGAAAAAGCGCCCATCCAGACCGGCTGCGCGCATCTCGTCATCCGGCGCGGGTAGCTTCTTCAACATCGTATCATTCACGCGCTTCCAGTATGGGCTGTCACTGACAGTCAAGCCCTGATTGCCCCACCAGACGGCATCACCGCTATTGACCACGAATTTGGCGCGACCGGATTGAACGTCCTTCACGATTTCACGCGTCACCCATTCGCCGCCCTGGAGCCGGAACATCGTCCGGTGCACGCCAGGAAGGAGCTTTACGTCCTCAACGGATGCCTCTGTCACCCACCCTTTATCGAGCGTCAGTGTCATTACTTCCGTCTTGGACGCGAACGGCATGACCACCTTGATCAGGTCCTTTGTGACCGGATCGAAGATCATCTTCACATCCTTCGCTACGACGGCCTCGGCGACCTTTTCCGGCATGACCAACCCGAACATCTCGACGAAGAACTTGCTGAGGTCCGGTTGTCCCTGTTTCAACGGTAGGTACATCATCGGTCGGGTATCGCCGACCGCCGCGAATGAAAAGCCGCCCCCAGTCGGAATGGGTGCCTGCGCGGTTGTTGTTTGCGCCTGCGCATTGGCAACGAGCGGCATGGAGAATGCTGGTAGCGCCGCAAGTGCGCTGAGAACAAGGCGACGACTTGGATCGTTGGGCCGGGAGTATGGCATGATGATCTCCGCTGATTGAGGGAGGGAATGCGCCACCGCACCGTTCGCGGCTCATTGCCGTTATCGACGTTGTTGCTGTCACGCCCTTGATGCAAATCAACGCTGCTGCGCCCGCCGCCCACACTTGGTTGGGTGGGTACTGCCGACTTCCAGTTTTCTTATTGAAAAACCTACGTTTTTTGTGCGCCCGAGATTGGCTTTTGTAGCAGGCTTTTGTATTTCTGAGAAGTCGACCACTTACTATGTGTGGGTTGATTTCCTTGGGTGCAAAAGGTGCGACGCGCCAACCGCTCGGCTCATCAAGCAGGTTCTCGATGCCATCTTCTGAGTTTGAGAAGGACCGCGGAAATGGCCCGCAGGCTTGCGCGTGCGAGGCCGAAGCGTGGCAAGCGATTCCTGCGGGAAATCTCTACTGCCCTCGCTGAGGCGGCCGTACGACACGCGCGGGCACGCCGCATGTGTCTAGTGCGGTCAAGTTGACGTTGCGCAGGCGCGTTCGCAAAGTTCGGAATAATAGAATATACTGTTGAGTTGCCCGACACGTCAAGTTGCTTTTCCGAGTGCCGGCGGCCGCCCTGCTACTTTGCATGGGGTTGTTTTCGATATTTTGGGTGGTGGCGGCAAAGGGCACGTCGAATGCGAAAGCAGCGAAGCCGGGAGAGGGGTCTGTCTCCCCGATCTCATCTGCGGAGAGAACCCCTCATCCGGCGCTTCGCGCCACCTTCTCCCACAAGGGAAGGGAGGGGGACCGCCGCCGCTATCGCAGCGCCGCCAGCAATTCGTCGGGCTGCTCAACCATCATCATGTGACCGGCGCCCGGCAGCACCACGGTCCGCGCATTCGGCGTCGCGGCGGCGAGCGTCTTGCCGGCCTTGGCGGGGCATCATGTCGCGCTCGCCGAGGATGAAGGTCGCGGGCACCTTGACCGCGGCCGCCGCCGTGAGCGCATTCTGGTAGGCGTTGCAGGCGTTGAGGTCGTTGTACAGCACGCCCGGCTTCGCCTCCTGCAGCACCCGCTGCGCGCCCTGGTGCATCCACATCCCCGGCGCGAGGCTGCCGCCGAGCTCGGCCTTGAAGCCGAGGCCCCAGATCGAGACCATGTCGATCGCGTCAGCATCATTGGCCTCGGCGGCCTTCAGCAGGTCGGGGCCGACCGTCATGGTCGCGGCGGTGCCGATCAGCGCGAGGCCGGAGACCTTGTCGGGATGCCGCGCCGAGGTCTCGATCGCGATCAGCGAGCCCATCGAATGGCCGATCAGCCGGGCCTTGGCTGCGCCGGCCGCTTCAATCAGCGCCGCGGTCCAGTCGGCCATCTCGGCGATGGTCTTCAGCGGCTTGCCGGCCGAGCGCCCGTGGCCGGGGAGATCAGGCGCCAGCACGGAAAAACCGTGATGGGCGAACCAGCGGCTGTGCAATGCCCAGGTCGAGGAATCGAACCCGGCGCCGTGGATCATCACCACCGTGGCGAGCTGCGCATCGAACGGCTTGCCGCCGGTGGCGATGAACGTGTCTGACCCGTTGACGGAAAGCTGCATGGCTCAGGTCCTTTGCGAGGCGCGTAGCGCCTGGCCGAGATCGTCGATGATGTCCTGCGCGGTCTCGATGCCGACCGAGAGCCGCACCAGCTCCTCGCCGATGCCGGCGGCCTTGAGCTGATCGGCGTCCATCTGTTGATGCGTGGTGCTGGCGGGGTGGATCACTAGCGTCTTGGCGTCGCCGACATTGGCGAGATGGCTGATCAGCTTCAGGGACTCGATGAACTTCTTGCCGGCGGCGCGGCCGCCCTTGATGCCGAAACTGATGATCGAGCCGGCGCCGCGCGGCAACAGCTTCTTGGCGAGCGCGTAGTCCGGATGCGTCTCCAGCGACGGATGCAGCACCCAGTCGACCGCCTTGTTGGCGGCGAGGGCGTCGAGCACTGCATGGGTGTTGCTGACGTGGCGGTCCATGCGGACGCCGAGCGTCTCGATGCCCTGCAACAGCTGGAAGGCGTTGGTCGGCGACAGGCAGGCGCCGAAATCGCGCAGGCCCTCGGTGCGGGCGCGCATGATGAAGGCGGCCTTGCCGAACTGCTCGTCGAAGACGATGCCGTGATAGCCGGCATAGGGCTCGGTGAGCTGCGGGAATTTGCCCGAGGCGCGCCAGTCGAACCGGCCGCCATCGACGATGACGCCGCCGATCGCAATGCCGTGGCCGCCCATCCATTTGGTCGCCGAGTTCATCGTGATGTCGGCGCCGAGCTCGATCGGCTGGCTGAGATAGGGCGTCGCGAAGGTGTTGTCGATCAACAGCGGAATCTTCGCATCATGCGCGATCTGCGCGACCGCAGGGATATCGAGCACTTCGAGGCCGGGATTGCCGATGGTCTCGCCGATCACGAGCCGCGTATTCGGCTTGATCGCGGCACGAAACTCGTCGAGTGCGCGCGGCTTCACGAACGTGGTGGTGATGCCGAAGCGCGGCAGCGTGTGCGCCAAAATGTTGATGGTGCCGCCATAGAGCGAGGCGGAGGCGACGATGTGATCGCCGGCATTGAGCAGGGTTGCGATCGCCAGATGCATCGCGGCCATGCCGCTGGCGGTGCAGATCGCGCCGACGCCGCATTCGAGCGCGGCGATGCGCTCTTCCAGCACAGCGGTCGTCGGATTGGAGATGCGCGTATAGATGTGGCCGGCGCGTTCCAAGTTGAACAGCGCCGCGGCGTGGTCGGCGTCCTGGAAGACATAGGACGTGGTCTGATAGATCGGAACCGCGCGCGCGCCGGTCGCGGGATCGGGGCGCTGGCCGGCGTGCAGGCTCAAGGTTTCGAAGGCAGGCGGCTTGGGTGCGGGCATGCGAAACTCGTCAGGTCAGTCGATCGGAGTGATCGGTGTGTTGATTTAGACGTGAACTGCGGTGCGAACACGGCCGACATTGCCGAACACGCGCAAATAGCGCTCGACCTCGGACGGGATGCCGGTCGCCTTCTCCGGATTGTCGGAGAGCTTCACAGCCGGCCGCCCATCGACCGACGTCACCTTGCAGACGATCGAGATCGGATCGAGGGCCGCGGTGCCGTCGGGCGCGCAGCCGACGAAATCGTTGGTGAGGTTGGTGCCCCAGCCGAAGCTGACGCGCACGCGTCCCTTGAAGTGCTGGAACGTCTCCTCGATCGAGCCGACGTCCATCGCGTCGGAGAACACCAATAGCTTCTCCTTGGGATCGCGGCCCTTCTGCTTCCACCACTTGATGATGTCTTCGCCGGCCGTGATCGGCGGCGCGCTGTCGGGACGAAAGCCGGTCCAGTCGGCGACCCAGTCGGGCGCGTCGCGCAGGAACGGCTTGGTGCCGAAGGCATCGGGCAGGGCGATCAGCAGGTTGCCGCCATAGGTGTGGCGCCACTGGTCGAGGATGCGATAGGGCGCCCAGCGCAGCGCCTCGTCGTCGTTGGCGAGCGCGGCGGCCACCATCGGCAGCTCATGGGCGTTGGTGCCGATCGCCTCGAGGTCATTGTCCATCGCGAGCAGCACGTTCGACGTTCCGGTGAAGGACGGACCGAGGCCTTCCTTCACCGCCTCGACGCACCAGCGCTGCCAGAGGAAACCGTGGCGACGGCGCGTGCCGAAATCGGACAGCCGCAGGCCGTCCAGCTTGCGCAGCCGCTCGACCTTCGCCCACAGCTTGGCCTTGGCGCGGGCATAGAGCACGTCGAGCGCGAAGCGGCCGTAGGTCTTGGTCGCGGCGCGCGAGCGCAACTCATTGAGGATCGCGAGCGCAGGGATCTCCCACATCGTGGTGTGGGTCCACGGCCCGTGGAAATGCAGTTCATACTGGCCGTCGACCTTGTGCAGCTCGTATTCGGGCAGGCGGAAGGCCGAGAGCCAGTTGATGAAATCGGGCGAGAACATCTGGGTCTTGCCGTAGAACGTGTTGCCGGCGAGCCAGATCAATTCCTTCTTGGTGAAGCGGATGGTGCGGGCGTGGTCGAGCTGGGCGCGCAGCTCGCCCTCGTCGATGACCTCGGCAAGCCGGATATGGGTCGAGCGGTTGATCACCGAAAAGGTCGTGCGCGTGTCCGGATAGCATTCCCGGATCATCTGCTGCATCAACAGCTTGTAGAAATCGGTGTCCAGCAGGCTGCGCACGATCGGGTCGAGCCGCCAGCCATGGTTGTAGGTCCGGGTCGCGATATCTGTCACGGTCATGCGGGAACCTTAGCCTGCCGGGCGCCGCCCGCCCAGTGGGTATCGGGCGGAACATGGCAGGTCAGCGCGCTATGGTCTGCCGTATACGGCCGACCGATGCGGCGACATCGGTCCATTCCGGCTTGCCCGGGGCAAATTGCCGCCGCAGGAACGTGACGAGCTCGGCGACCTGGCCGTCGCTCATGCTGTCCCTGAAGGCCGGCATGTAGCCGAGATCGGTCACGGCAGGCTTGGCGATGCCGTGCATGATCACCTGGATCAGATTGTCGGGGACATCGCTGTGCAGATTGCTGTTGAGCGCCAGCGATGGCCGGCTGCCGAACAGCGGCGGTCCGCCGACCTCATGGCAGACGGCGCAGGCGCCTTGATAGATCCGCGCGCCGGCCGACGCCGCGGTGGTGACGGCGGTGGCGGTTTCGAGCTTGGCAACCAGGGCATCGTGAGCCGGCCGATCGGCCGGCTCGTTGAACGAGGCGAGGTAGACCGCCATCGCGCGGATGTCCTGATCGGGCAGCGCGGCGAGCTCCTGCACGACCGGCGCCATCGGTCCCGCGGCAACGCCGTGGAAGCGGGACTCGCCGGTGCGCAAATAGGCGTAAAGCTCGTCCTCGCTCCAGGGGATCGGCGCCTTCGACAGCGACGTCAGTGCCGGCGCCTCCCAGCCCTCGGCGAAGCCGCCGGCGAGATAGGCGGCCTGCCGTTCGGCGCCGAGCGCATTGCGCGGCGAGTGGCAGGCGCTGCAATGGCCGAGACCTTCGATCAGATAGGCACCGCGATTCCAGATTTCCGATTTCGATCGATCAGGCTGGAACGTATCAGGCTGATGGAACAGCGCATTCCATCCAGCGAGCAGCGGGCGCAGGCTGAACGGAAAGGGCAACGCATTGCGAGGAGTTTCGGCGCGCACCGGCGCCTGCGCCATCAGATAGGCGTAGAGCGCCTGCAGATCGGCATCACTGGTCCTGGCGAAATGCGTGTACGGAAATGCCGGATAGAGATGGCGTCCGTCGCGATGAATGCCCTCGCGCATCGCACGCTCGAAGGCGGGATAGGACCAGGCGCCGATCCCGGTGTCGATGTCGGGCGTGATGTTGGTCGTGGTGATGACGCCGAACGGCGTCTCGAGCGGCCGGCCGCCGGCGTTCACGATGCCATGCTCCGAGGTGTGACAGACGGCGCAGGCGCCAAGCCCTGCGAGCTGCTTGCCGCGCGCGATTGTCGCGGTGGAATAGACCGAGGCATCGGGCCGGGCGATCGGCGCGATCGCGCGCCAGGGCAATACGGCCGCGCCGATCCCGATGGCGGCGGCGCAGAGCGCGGCAATGCCAGCGAGGAGGCCGCCGCGCTTTGCAAACGGATTCTGCCATCTGTTGAGGTCAGCCGTCTGCGCAGGTGGCGGAAGCGGCGCCGGCGCAGCGGGCTGTTCGCCGTACAGCCCCTTCAAAATGCGTTCCGGCGTGAACGGCAATTCGCGGAAGCGCACGCCGGTCGCGTCATAGATCGCGTTGGCGATCGCGGCGGCGCTCGGCACCGAGGCGGACTCGCCGACGCCGAGCGGTGGCTGGTCCTGCCGCGGCAGCATCAACACATCGACCTTGGGCAGATCGGGGAATTGGATGATGGGGTAGGCGCCCCATTCCCGCGCCGCCACCGCGCCTCGCTCGAAGGAGACTTCTTCCATCAGCGCGCGGCTGGTCGACTGGATGACATTGCCTTCGATCTGATGCCGTACCCCTTCCGGATTGATCATCAATCCGGAATCCTGGCCGGCGACGACGCGCGTCACGCTGACATCGCCGGTCGCCTTGTTGACCGCGACGTCGGCAATCCAGGCCGACCATGCCGCACCATAGCCGGGAAACTTGCTGTGCACGTAGAGCGCATAGGCAAAGCCGCGGCCGCGGACGATGTCGCCTTCCGCCTCGGGCGCCTCGCGCACCGGGCGCGGCGTCCAGCCGGCGCGTTCGGCAACCGCGTTGACGAGGTCGATCGCGCGCTTGTCCTTCAGATAGCGCAGCCGGTACTCGATCGGATCGACTTTGGCCTCGGCGGCAAGCTCGTCGATATAGGATTCATGCGCAAAGGTGTTCGGCAGCGCCGACACGCCGCGAAACCAGGAGGCGCGCACGATCGGCGGCATGTCGTTGGCGACGACGCGCATATTCTCGTAGTCGTAGGGCGGGATCGCGGTGCGGTCGCCCATCTCGAACACGGCGGCTTCAGGCGCGATCCGCCCGGTGAGCAGCAGCGCCAGCGTCGGCGCGCCGTTCGACGGATAGCGCGTGGAAAAATTGTAACCGGCGACGCTGCCGTCGGCGTTGAGCCCGCCATTGACGTCCATCAGCTGCGCGGTGCCCTTCGGCTCCCAGGCATGCTCCTGCTCGCGGGTCAGCTGCACGCGCACCGGGCGGCCGACCGCGCGCGACAGCAACAGCGCATCGGCGGAGACGTCGTCGGCGCAGTTGCGGCCGTAACAGCCGGCGGCCTCCATCCTGACGACTTCGATCTCGGATTCCGGTCGCTGGATCAGCAGCGCCAGATCGCTGCGCAGGATGTGCGGGTTCTGCGTGCCGGACCAGACGCGGATCGCGCCCTCGCCGTAGTCGGCGACCGCGCAGGACGGCCCGATCGAGCCGTGCATCTGGTAGGGCCAGAGGTAGGTCCGTTGCATCGGCTTGGCGGCAGCCTTGATCGCGGCATCGACGTCGCCCTTGTCGATCAGCTGGCGCGGCGTCGAGGGATTGGCGCGCAGCGCCTTCTCGATGTCGGCAAGATCGGTCAGCGCCGGTCCCGGCTTCCAGCTCACCTTGAGCAGCGCGGCGGCCTTGATCGCGTTCTCCTCGCGCTCGGCGACGACGCCGACGAAATCGCCGATCCGCACCACCGCGACGAGGCCGGGGATGTCGCGCACCGAATCCTCGTCGACCGCGATCAGGCTGGTGCCGACGAACGGGCCGGCATCGACGCCGGCGTAAGGCGGGCGGACGACACGGCCGTGCAGCATGCCGGATACACGCACATCGTGGACATAGACGAGCTCGCCGGTGGCCTTCGCCGGCAGGTCGACCCGCGGCACCGACTTGCCGACGACGGAATAGGCACTGACGGCCTTGACCGGAACGTCGTCGGCGAGCTCGAGCCGGATGGTCTCGTCCGCGATCAACTCGCCATAGCTGACGCTGCGATTATCGTGACCGCGGACCAGGCCGTCCTCGATCGTGAGTTCGTCGACCGGCAGCTCGAGCCGCTCGGCCGCGCGCGCGAGCAGGAAATGCCGCGCCTGCGCCGCGGCCTTGCGCAAGGGAGCGGCGGTGATCTGGATGGTTTCGCTCGCGATCGTCGCGCCCTGGTTCGGCACCACGGCGGTGTCACCGAGGATCACGACGACGCGGGCAAACGACACGTCGAGTTCTTCGGCAACGATCTGCCCGAGCGCGGTGCGGATGCCGGTGCCGAGATCGACATGGCCGTTATAGGCATTGACCGAACCGTCGGCGGTGATGGCGATGAAGGTCTCGAACGCGCCTTCCGCGCCGAGCACCGCGGGGCGAACGACGGACAGCGAGCCGCGCATGCGTTGCTCCGATCCCGCCATCAATCGCGCGCCTCGAGCGCGTGGCCGGCCGCGCGCATGGCCGCGCGGACGATCTCGATATGCGCGCCGCAGCGGCAGAGATTGTAGCGCAGTGCTTCCAGCACCTCATGCTCGGAAGGGTTCGGGTTGCGCGTCAGCAGCGCCTTGGTGGTGATGATCATGCCGTTCAGGCAATAGCCGCACTGTGCGGCCTGTTCGCGGATGAAGGCATCCTGCACCGGGTCGGGATGCTCGCGGCTGCCGAGACCTTCGAGCGTGACGATGCTGCGTCCCGCGCAGCCTTCGATCGGAATCACGCAGGAACGTGCGGCGACGCCGTCGATCAGCACCGCGCAGGCGCCGCACTCGCCGAGCCCGCAGCCATATTTCGGTCCGTTCAATGCGAGGTCGTTGCGCAGCACGTAAAGCAATGCGGTGTCGGGAGCGGCGTCGACATCGAGATTCCTGCCGTTCACGGTCAGGCGCATTGCCCCGGTTCTCCCCTGATGTTTGCGCTGCAAGGCGCCAGCGTCCAAATCGCGGATGAGGATAACGTTTGTATACAAACGTGCAAGCGGCGGCATGCCGCGCTGCAGCGAGTGCACGCTTTATGAACAGGGTGCGCAAGCGAATGGCAGGGTTTGATTGCAAAGGCCGCTTGACAGGTCTCAAGCTCGCGCGCAGGATCATTCGTATACGAATGATATGGGCGGGAAGCGGAAGCGCAGTATGATCGACCGTCCCCGCAAGTCGAGGCTTGGTCACGATGGCTGACACAATGACCGTCGCCGCCGGCGACAAGATTCGCTGCGATGCCTGTCCGGTGATGTGCTACATCAAGCCGGGCGCGGCCGGCGCCTGCGATCGCTACGCCAACCACGATGGCACGCTGGTGCGTGTCGATCCGCATGTAGTGCTGGAGCGCACCGTCTCGCATGGCGGCAAGCTGGTGCCGTTCCAGGTGAGCGGCGACTGGGACGGCAAGATCGTCCGCCAGCCCGATCTCTTCGTCACCGCGATCGGCGCCGGAACCACCTATCCGGACTACAAGCCGGCGCCTTTCATCGTGTGGTCGGAGGTTGACGGCGTCGACATGGTCACAGTCGTGACCGAAGGCATTTTCTCCTATTGCGGCGTCAAGGTGAAGATCGACACCGACCGCTATCTCGGCCCGGAAACCGCTATTGTCCGCGCGGAGGGCGAGGCGGTCGGCCATGTCACGACCAGCGAATATGGCTCGCAGATGCTTTCGCTTGGCGGCGTGCATCATCTGACCGGCGGCTCCAAGAAGGAGGGCCGCGTCACCTGCGACACGCTGATGGATCTGTCCAACTGCAAGGCGGTGGAGCTTGTGATCGATGGCGGCGCCACGGTCGTGGTTCAGGCGGGCCAGCCGCCGATCGTCAATGGTGTGGCGGAAGAGCGCATGCGGGTCGGCTGCGGCTCGGCGACCATCGGCATGTTCGCCAAGCAATGGCACGGCAAGGTCGATGAAGTCGTGGTGGTCGACGACCATATCACCGGCGTGCTCAGCGAGCACCAGGCCGGCAAGCTGCTCGACATCGCCGACACCGGTATCAAGATGAAGGGCCGGCGTTCGACGCCCGGCCGCTATTTCCAGGTCGCCGATCCCGGCACCGGATGGGGCGGCACCAACATCTCCGATCCGCTGTCGATCCTCGGTCCCTTCAATGCCAAGGAGGCGCGGCCCGGGCTCACCATGCTGATGGTCTCGACCACCGGCGAGCATGCCTCCTACTACGTGCTCGACGGGGCGCTGAAGCCGGTCGAGACCGAGATGCCGGCGGACCTCAAATTTTCGGTCGAGCGCATCCAGGAAAATTGCGAACCGGCGCTGTGCACCGTGCTGTTCATGGGCGGCGCCGGCGGATCGCTGCGCGCCGGCGTCACCGACAACCCGGTGCGGCTGACCCGCTCGGTCAAGGACGCGCTGACGCGGGTGACCAGCGGCGGCGCACCGGTCTATGTCTGGCCCGGCGGCGGCATCACTTTCATGGTCGATGTGACGCAAATGCCGGCCGGCGCCTTCGGCTACGTGCCGACGCCGGCGCTGGTGGCGCCGATCGAATTCACGATGAAACTGTCCGACTATGCGGCGCTCGGCGGCCATATGGATTATGTCCGGCCGCTGTCCTCGTTGCGGGACAGCGCCGAGGTCAGGCCGATGCCGTATCTTTCCGGGCGGCGCGCATGACCAGGCTTCCGCAAATCGCGCTTCTTCCTGACGGAAAGCGGCTGCATTTGCAGGACGGCCCGATTGATCTGGTCGTCGAGGCCAAGGGCAGGGATGTGGACGTGACTGCCGCCTATCGGGCCGCCGCGGAGCGCTTCACCGGTTTGCTCGATGAATTGTGCACTGAACTCCCAGAGTTGCGCAGCGCGGCTGATCCGCGGCGATGCGCGCTGAAGGGCGTGATCGCGCAGCGCATGCACGCGGCGGTCGCGCCGTTTGCCCCCGGTTGTTTCATCACGCCGATGGCGGCCGTCGCGGGCTCGGTTGCCGAGGAAATCCTCGGCGCGATGCTGCAGACGGCAACGCTCGATCGTGCCTATGTCAACAATGGCGGCGATATCGCCCTGCATCTCGGCCATGGCGAACAATTCACCGTCGGCCTGATGGATCGGCCGGACCGCCATGGCGTGATGCGCACCATGACCGTCGATAGCGACATGCCGGTCCGCGGCATCGCCACCAGCGGCCGCCACGGCCGCAGCTTCTCGCTCGGCATCGCCGATGCCGTCACCGTGCTGGCGCGCACCGCGTCGCAGGCCGATGCTGCGGCGACCGTGATCGCCAATGATGTCGATTTGCCGGGTCATCCGGCGATCCTGCGCGTTCCGGCGTGCGAGTTGCAGCCGGACAGCGACCTCGGCGCACGGCTGGTGACGCGCGATGTCGGGCCCCTGGCGGAACACGAGATCGAGCAGGCGCTCGAGGCGGGGGCGGCGCGGGCGCGCGACCTCCTGACGTCGGGATTGATCGAGGGCGCGGCATTGCGTCTACTGGGCGAAACGCGAATTGTCGGTGCAACTGGCAGCGGGACGCCGGCGTCGCACGCGTTTCAGGGACGAACGACAGACAACATGCTGCGGGCATGACCGGGAGCGAGGCTGATACGATGAGCGCCGTCATTCGCAAGATCGTCACCGTGGTCGAGGAGACCCATCTGGAGATGGGCAAGACCATTGCGCCGCCGACCCGGCGCGCCGCCGCGATCGCGGTGATCGAAAACCCCTTTGCCGGCCGCTATGTCGAGGATCTGTCGCCGCTGATCGCGATCGGCGAGGAGCTTGGCGAACTGCTCTCGAAGCGGGCGGTGGCCGCGCTCGGCATCGATGGCGCCAAGGCGCACAGCTACGGCAAGGCCGCCGCCGTCGGCGAGAATGGCGAGCTCGAGCACGCGGCCGCGATCCTTCATCCCAAGATGGGCGCGCCGGTGCGCAAGGTGCTGTCGAAGGGCGCGGCGCTGATCCCGTCGTCGAAGAAGCGCTCGGGCCCCGGCACCACGCTCGATATTCCGCTCGGGCACAAGGACGCGGCCTTCGTGCGCAGCCATTTCGACGGCATGGAGGTGCAGATCAACGACGCGCCGCGGGCCAACGAGATCATGGTCGCGGTCGCGGTGACCGACAGCGGGCGGCCGCTGCCACGCGTCGGCGGGCTGACGGTCGATGAGGTCAAGGGCGAAGACGGATTGCGATAATCTCTTTTGCAGAACAACTGGAGGACGGGATGCGTGGATATTTCGTAGGGGCGGGATTGGCGATCGCGGTCGCGACCATGGCAACGAGCGCCATGACATCGCAGGCCATGGCGCAGAGCGAGATCAAGGTCGGCGAGATCAACTCTTATTCCCTGCTGCCGGCGTTCACCGAGCCCTATCGCAAGGGCTGGCAGCTGGCAGTGGAAGAGATCAACGCGGCCGGCGGCATCAACGGCAAGAAGCTCGTGGTCATCTCCAAGGATGACGGCGGCAAGCCGGCGGATGCGCAGACCGCGGCGAACGAGCTGGTGTCGAGCGAGAACGTCGCGATGCTCACCGGCACCTTCCTCTCCAATATCGGCCTCGCCGTCAGCGATTTTGCAAATCAGAAGAAAGTGTTTTTCCTCGCCGCCGAGCCTTTGACCGACGCCATCACCTGGTCGAAGGGCAACCGCTACACGTTCCGCCTGCGTCCCTCCAACTATATGCAGGCCGCGATGCTGGTTGAAGAAGCGGCGAAGCTTCCCGCAAAACGCTGGGCGACGATCGCGCCGAACTATGAATACGGTCAGTCGGCGGTCGCGGTGTTCAAGAAGCTGATGTCGGAGAAGCGGCCCGACATCCAGTGGGTCGACGAGCAGTGGCCGCCGCAGGGCAAGATCGACGCCGGCCCGGTGGTGCAGGCGGTGGCCGCGGCGAACCCGGAGGCGATCCTCAACGTCACCTTCGGCGCCGACCTCGTGAAGCTCGTGCGCGAGGGCAACACCCGCGGCCTGTTCAAGGACCGCAAGGTCGTCAGCTTCCTGACCGGCGAGCCGGAATATCTCGATCCGCTGAAGGACGAGACGCCGGAGGGATGGATCGTCACCGGATATCCCTGGTATTCGATCAAGACGCCCGAGCACGATGCGTTCCTGAAGGCCTACCAGGCCAAGTACAACGACTATCCGCGGCTTGGCTCGATCGTCGGCTACCAGACCATCAAGGCGGCAGCGGCGATCCTTGCGAAAGCCGGCTCGACCGATCCGGAGAAGCTGATCGCGGCGGCTGAGGGCATCTCGATGCCGTCGCCGTTCGGCGAGATCACCTTCCGCAAGATCGATCACCAGTCGACGCTCGGCGCCTTCACCGGCAAGACCGCGCTGAAGGACGGCAAGGGCATCATGGTCGACAGCGCCTATCGCAAGGGCTCGGACTATTTGCCCAGCGACGCCGAGATCGAGAAGCTGCGGCCGAAGGATTGAGGTTGGTTGCTACTCCCCGGATTTGTGCGGGGAGACGTTTGAACTTCTCCCTCTCCCCGTTCTTACGGGGAGAGGGTTGGGGTGAGGGGCTATCTCCGCGAGCGAGCGCGTGGAGAGTCCCCCTCACCCGAATTCAAGCTGGCGCTTGAATTCGACCTCTCCCCGCAGGCGGGGCGAGGTGAACAGACACTCCAACGCGGACCGCCCATGGCCTTCTATATCGTCCAGTTCCTGACCGGTCTTGCCAGCGCGGCGTCGCTGTTCCTGGTCGCTTCGGGTCTGTCGATCATCTTCGGGGTGACGCGGATCGTGAATTTCGCGCATGGCGCGTTCTATATGCTCGGCGCCTATGTCGCGTTCACGCTGACCGAGCGCTTCGCCGGCGCGCTCGGCTTCTGGGGCGGCGTCGTGATCGCGGCGCTGGCGGTTGCTGCGATCGGCGTGCTGGTCGAGATGGTGCTGCTGCGCCGGATCTATCATGCTCCCGAGCTGTTCCAGTTGCTCGCCACCTTCGGCTTGACGCTGATGGTCGAAGACCTCGTGGTGTTGATCTGGGGCCCGGACGATCTGGTCGGGCGCCGCGCGCCGGGCTTCAAGGGCGCGGTCGATTTCTTCGGCCAGAACATTCCAAGCTACGATCTGTTCCTGATCGTGCTCGGCCCCGTCGTGCTCGGCGTCCTCTGGCTGCTGTTCCAACGCACCCGCTGGGGCATCCTGGTGCGCGCGGCGACGCAGGACCGCGACATGGTCGCAGCGCTCGGCGTCAATCAGAAATGGCTGTTCACCAGCGTGTTCGCGGTCGGCGTCTTCCTCGCCGCGCTCGGCGGCGCACTGCAGATTCCGCGGGATGCCGTGCATCACGCGATGGATCTGCGCATTATCGTCGAGGTCTTCGTCGTGGTGGTGATCGGCGGCCTCGGCAGCATCATCGGCGCCTTTGTCGCCGCGGTGCTGGTGTCGGAGCTCAACGCCTTCGGCATCCTGATCTTCCCGAAGATCTCCATCATCCTGGTTTTCCTGGTGATGGCGGTGGTGCTGATCGTCCGTCCCTGGGGACTGTTCGGCAAGCCGGAGGCGCCGGCGCGGCGCACGCCGGGCCTCACGGTCAATCCGTGGCGGCCGCTGACGGCGAACGAGCGGATCGCCGCGATCGCCGTGCTCGTCGTCGCCGCCGCGCTGCCGTTCGTCGCCGGCAATTACGTGCTCACGGTCGGCTCGGAGATCGCGATCTTCGTGATCTTCGCGGTCAGCCTGCACTTCCTGATGTCGGTCGGCGGGCTCGCCTCGTTCGGCCATGCGGCCTATTTCGGCCTCGGCTCCTATGGCGTGGCGCTGCTCGCCAAGATGGCGGGCCTGCCGATGATCGCCTGCCTGCTGCTGGGCCCCTTGCTCGGGCTGCTCGGTGCGGCCGTGTTCGGCTTCTTCGCGGTGCAGCTCTCCGGGGTCTATTTCGCGATGCTGACGCTGGCCTTTGCCCAGATCGTCTGGTCGATCGCGTTCCAGTGGGTGTCGGTGACCGGCGGCGACAACGGCATTCTCGGGGTCTGGCCGTCGAGCTGGGCGGCGAGCCCGGCGCATTTCTACTGGCTGTCGCTCGGGATTGCCGCGCTCGCGGTCGTGATCCTCCGCGTCATCGTGTTCTCGCCGTTCGGCTTTGCGCTACGCGCCACGCGCGACTCTCCGCTGCGCAGCGAAGCGATCGGCATCAACGGCAAGCGCATCCAGTGGACTGCCTTCGTGATCGCGGGCACGGTCGCCGGTCTCGCCGGCGCGCTGTTCGCCTACCTCAAGGGCAGCGTATTCCCCGACAACATGGGCATCTCGCTGTCGGTCGATGCGCTGGTCATGGTGCTGCTCGGCGGAGTCGAGACCGTATCGGGCGCGGTGGTCGGGGCGATCGTCTACAAGGCGCTCAACATCTGGCTGGTCAGCCAGACCGATCTCTCCAAGCTCGTGCTCGGCGGCTTTGTCGTGCTGATCGTGGTCGCCTTCCCTAAGGGTATCGTCGGCACGCTGGAAGCATTGCTGCATCGCCGGCGCAAATCCGGATCGTCATCGTCACCGCTGCTCACCTCCCGCATCGAGACCGCCGAATGAGCATGGCCCCCACATTGCTATCGGTCGAAGGGCTGACGAAGTCCTATGGCGGCGTGCATGCCGTGCGCGGCGTCTCCTTCGAACTGCGCGCCGGCGAGATCCTGGCGCTGATCGGGCCGAACGGCGCCGGCAAGAGCACCTGCTTCGACATGCTCAACGGCCAGAATATTCCCGATAGCGGCCGCATCCGCGTGCTCGGGGCGGAGACCACCGGCAAGAAGCCGCGCGTGATCTGGCGCATGGGCGTCGGCCGCACCTTCCAGATCGCGGCGACGTTCCCAACCATGACGGTGCGCGAGAACGTGCAGGTCGCGCTGGTGTCGTATGGCGGGCAATTGTTCAATCTGTGGGCCTCGACCGCGGGCCAGGCGCGCGGCGAGGCCGGACGGCTGCTCGATCTGGTCGGCATGGGCGCCTATGCGGAGCGGCCCTGCGGCGAGCTTGCCTATGGCGACGTCAAGCGGCTGGAGCTTGCGATCGCGCTCGCCAACCAGCCAAAACTGCTGCTGATGGACGAGCCGACCGCCGGCATGGCGCCGCGCGAGCGCGTCGAGCTGATGCGGCTGACCGCGCGGATCGCGCGCGAGCAGTCGATCGGCGTTCTCTTCACCGAGCACGACATGGATGTGGTGTTCGAACATGCCGACCGCATCCTGGTGCTCAACCGCGGCAGCCTGATCGCCGAAGGCTCGCCGGAGGAAGTCCGCGGCAACGCCCAGGTGCGGGCGATCTATCTCGGCGAAGGCTTGCTTTACGATGCGCGGCATCGCGAGGGAGCATCCGCATGAAGCTCACGGTGAAGGACCTCAACAGCTTCTACGGTCCGGCGCACATCCTGTTCGACATCGCGCTCGAGGTCGGCGAGGGCGAGGTGGTGGCATTGCTCGGGCGCAACGGCGCCGGCAAGTCGACCACGTTCCGCTCCATCGTCGGGCTGGTCGAGAACCGCTCCGGCCGCATCATGTTCGAGGGCAGGGACGTGTCGGAGCTGCCGACGCACGCGATCGTGCGCGGCGGCCTCGGCTATGTGCCGGAAGAGCGGCGCATCTTCACCGATCTGACGGTCGAGGAAAATCTCGAGGTCGGCCGCCAGCCGAAACGGGCTGGCGCGCCGCAATGGGACCGCGACAAGCTGTTCAAGCTGTTTCCGAACCTCGGCGAGATGCGGGGACGGCCCGGCGGGCGCATGAGCGGCGGCGAGCAGCAGATGCTGACGATCGCGCGCACGCTGATGGGCAATCCGTCGCTGGTGCTGCTCGATGAGCCGTCGGAGGGCCTGTCGCCGAAGATCGTCGAGCAGATGGTCGATGCGATCCTGGCGATGAAGAAAGAAGGCGTCAGCATCGTCGTCTCCGAGCAGAATTTGCATTTCGCCCGGCTGATCTCGGATCGCGCCTATATCATCGAGCGCGGCCGGATCTGTTTCGGCGGCACCATGGCGGAACTCGATGCGCGTCCGGATGTCCGCGACGCGCATCTGTCGCTGTAAGGGTGGGGTGGAACGATGGCGAGGAGTGCTGCACAGAAGCGAAACGGGAAGGCGGCGAAGCCGGGTTACGTGCTGGACGAGCAGATCGGCTTCATCCTGCGCCAGGTGTCGCAGCGCCACGCCATGATCTTTGCCCGCGAGATCGGCATCAACCTGACGCCGACGCAGTGGGCCGCGCTGTCGAAGCTGTCGGAGGTCGGAGCCTGCTCGCAGAACCAGCTTGGGCGGCTGACCTCGATGGACGTTGCGACCATCAAGGGCGTGATCGATCGCCTGACCGCGCGCGGCCTGACCGAAACCTCGCCCGATCCCGACGACGGCCGCCGGCTGATGGTCAGTTTGACGCGCGCGGGCCAGCAGATGGCCGACAAGGCCGCGCCGAACGCGTTTACGATCTCCAAGGAGACATTGGCGCCGCTCGACGCCAAGGAGCGCGAGACGCTGATGGCGCTGCTCGGCAAGCTGCGGTGATGCAGAACCATGACCGTCATCCTGAGGAGGTCGCGAAGCGACCGTCTCGAAGGGTCGACGGCCACTGAGCGGGCCGTACATCCTTCGAGGCTCGCTCCGCTCGCACCTCAGGATGACGGGTTATCTATCGCCTTACTTCGCCACTATCTCCTGCACGTTACCGGCGGGCGGCCGAGTCCGCACTATCTCGAAACACCAAGGGCCAGCGCGACGGCGCCGACCAGCACCAGGCTGAGCGCCCAAACCGCGTCCAGATTGAACCAGCTCCGCGCCACGAATTTGAGACCCAGATAGCGGTAGACCAGCCACGCCAGACATCCACCGGCGGCGATCATCGCGCCGGCATGGACGAGGGAGACCAGCACGGCCATCGTGAGGCTGGTGTCGATCAGGCTGTTGGCGGCCGCGTGGCCCTGGTCCGGCGCAGCCTCGCGGCAGAGCCCCAGATAGATCGGCACCAGCATCAGCGCCGCGCCGTGGGCGATCGCCACCGCGAAGGACCACAAGGCGAGTTGCGTCGGTGGTATCCGCGCCAAGGCTCGTGGATGGCGCCGGTCGATCAGCCGATAGAGGCCGAACAAGATCACAAGCAGGCTGGCGCCGATCCGGATCGTGCGCTGCCATTCGACAAGAGTGACGAGCAATGCAAAGGGCAGGATCACGAGCAGCATCGCCAGCAGGTGGCCGATTGCGAGCGGGCCGAGCGCGGCCAGCAGCGCGCGCGAACTCCTTTGCATCAAACCCGCTGAAACCGCGAGCGGCCAGCCCATGCCCGGGTTGATCCCGTGGTAGAGTCCGCTCGCGATGACCGCCAGCCACAGCCAGGCCGGTGTCCAGTCGGCTGCACCCACATTCAGGCCGATGGATAGCAGAACGAATCCGTCGAGCAGTCACCGCCGTCGAGCCGGATCTGGTGGGCGCGGTAGCCGTCGGGGAAGGTGACCCAATAGTCCTTTGCCAGTTCAAGCCCGCCGCCTGGGCTCGCATTCGCCATCACCTCGGCGCCGGGAATGCCCTGCGGATAGAACTGGTCGTCCCAGGTCGAGTAGAGCGAATTGGTCCAGTAGACCCGCTTGCCGTCGCGGCTGATCTCGACCATTTGCGGACCGCCGGCAAATGGCTGTCCGTTGGGATGCGGGGTGCGGTTGACGATACCGCCGATGCGGACCGATCCGGCGAGCTTCGGCTTGCGCGGCTCGCTGACATCGTATTGGCGCATCTCGCCGGTGGCCCAGCAGGCGACGTAAAGGAATTTGTCGTCCATCGACAGATCGATGTCGGTCACCAGCGGCGGCACGGCGCCGAAACCCTGCAGCAGCGGCGGCAGCTGCTCTTTCGGCGCGGGCTCGGGCGGGATCGTCACCGTCTTCTCGATGTGAAACTTGCCGCCCTCGCGCCACCAGGTCCAGATCGAACCTTCGAGGTTGGTGGTGTCGACCACGACGCCGACGAAGCCGTATTCGCGAACCGGATCGTGCGCGGGACGCACCTCCAGCGCCATTTGATGATTGGCGCCGAGATCGATGGTCTGGACATTGCGCCGCGCGCGCAGATCCCAGAAGTGGAGGCGATGGCCGTATTTGTTGGAGAGCAAATCCTCCGGCACGATCCCGTTCTCGAATTGCGGCGGCAGCGCCCATTCGCTGCTCACCATGTAGTCGCGCGGCAGGTTCCACCAGAAGTCATAGTGCTTGGTCTGGGGACCGCGATCGATCTCCCAGCGTCCGAGCACCTCGAAGGTCTCGCAGTCCATGATGAAGACGCCGGGCGGCCCATCCGTGCCGTCCTTGCCGCCGCCGCCGAGCGTAGAGACGTAGATGCCGTCCGGTCCGCAGTGGATCGTATGCGGCCGCGAATAGCCGGTCTTCCTGAACACCTCCTCGGGCTCGATGATCTTGTGGATCTTGGCCTGCGTCGGATCCGGCTTGGTGTCGATGATGTAGATCCGCGACGACCGCATGCCGGGGACGATGAGATAGCGGCGCTCGATGAAGGCATGTCCCGCAAGCGGGGACAACGCCGATGAACACGCGTTCCAGCCGAAATGGTGAAACTCGTCGCCCTTGTTGGGCATCGTCACGGTGTGGACGATCTTGCTGTAGGTCGGCGAGCCCGGCTTGACGTCGATCACGGCGAGCGCGTCGGGCTTTGAAAAGTCCGGGCTGAGCAGCACCGTGTAGGCGAAGTTCTCTGCCGGAGCTTCCATCGCAAGCTTCGGCGACGCGTGAAACGTGGGATCTGGCCTCATCGTCATCGTGCTGCCTCCTGTTTGTCTGGTGTGGACCAACACGGCGCGGCGGCATGCGGCAGGAACTAATCCGGATCGTCGCGTGTCTCTTGTGAGTGCCGCCGGCTAGGTTCGCGTGGCGGCACGATACACCCCAATGGTGACAGGTGAAAGCAACGTTCCGGTGCGGTAAGATGGCACATAATGCACGGGTTACGTCATTCCGGGTTGGCGCTTGATGACCCTGCTCGGCGAGCTGCGCTGAAGCGATCACCGTCACCCTGAGGAGGTCGCGAAGCGACCGTCTCGAAGGGCGAACGGCCCGGTTGTCTGCCACGGGCCGTTCACCCTTCGAGGCTCGCTCCGCTCGCACCTCAGGATGACGGAGCGATTGCAGTTATTGCCTACTTCGCCACGATCTCCGGCACCTTGCCGGCGGGCGGCGTGTTGCGGCTGCGCTGGGTACGGACGATGCCGTCGATAATGGTCATGCCGATGCCCGGGAGGTCGCCGAGCTGAACGCTCTCCAGGATGTTCTTGCCCGGCGAGTGCTGCGCCTTGTCCATCAGCACGAAATCGGCGGAGCGGCCAACCTCGATCAGGCCGCAATCGAGCTCGCGCATCCGCGCGGTGTTGCCGGTGGCGAGGCAGAACGCCAGTTCGGCGGGGAGCTCCCCGAGCGAGGACAGCAGCGACACCATCCGCAAGATGCCGAGCGGCTGCACGCCGGAGCCGGCGGGCGCGTCGGTGCCGAGGATGACGCGGTGCAGGTCGCCCATCTCGCGCGCGGTGCGCAGCGTGAACAGCGCCGAGCGCTCATTGCCGTTGTGCACCAGCTCGAGCCCGCGCTTGCAGCCCTCGCAGATGCAGCGGATCTGGTCGTCCGGCAGTGCGGTGTGGCCGCCATTGATGTGGCCGACCACGTCGGTGTCGGCCTCCAGCACCACATCCTTGTCGATCAGGCCGGAGCCCGGGATCGAGGGGCCGCCGGTGTGGATCGTGCTCTGGATGCCGTATTTGCGCGCCCAGCCGACCATCTTGCGCGCGGTCGGACCGTCCTTGACGCCGCCGAGCCCGACCTCGCCGAGCAGCTTGACGCCGGCGGCGGCCAATTCCTTGAAATCGTCCTCGACCATCTCGCATTCGATCACCGGCGCACCGGCATGCACCTTCACGCCGCCCGGCCGCAGCGTCCAGAACGCGCGCTGCGCGAAGATCGCCATCGCCTTCAGCCCGACCACGTCGCGCGGACGCCCGGGCATGTGCACCTCGCCGGCGGAGATCATGGTGGTGACGCCGCCGTGCAGATAGCTGTCGATCCAGTTGGTCTGGTTCTGCCGCGGCGTCCAGTCGCCGGCGACGGGATGGACGTGGCTGTCGATCAGGCCGGGCGCGACCGTCGTGCCATTGGCGTCGACGATGGTGGTGGCGCCTTCGGTGTCGACGTCCTTGAGGCGGCCGATCGCAGTGATCTTGCCGTTCTCGGCGACGATGGTATCGGCGTCCAGGATAGGCCTTTCCATGGCTCCCGACAGCAGTAGCCCGATATTGCGGATCACCAGCTTGCTCGGGCCGGTGGCCTGGGGCGCGTCGTGAGCCATGGGTGTTTTCCTTCTGTTGTCTTTCCGAAATTGCCCGGGAATTTGAGCCCGGCTTGACTTTCGGATCAAGCCGGATTATTCGTTTGTATACGAATGATCGTATACAAACGATCCGGCCGGTCAACGGGGTTCAAGTCCTCGCCCAGCCGCAGCACAGATCAGGGATTGGTGCGATGAGCAATTTCAACCAGGAAAGCGTCCTCAGCGTTCATCACTGGACCGACACGCTGTTCTCCTTCACCACCACCCGCAACCCGTCGTTCCGCTTCCGCAACGGCGAGTTCACCATGATCGGGCTCAAGGTCGGCGAGAAGCCGCTGTTGCGGGCCTACAGCGTCGCCAGCGCGAATTACGAGGACACGCTCGAGTTCTTCTCGATCAAGGTTCCGGACGGCCCGCTGACCTCGCGCCTCCAGCATCTCAAGGAAGGCGACGAGATCATCGTCAGCCGCAAGGCCACCGGCACGCTGGTCATCGACAACCTCGAGGACGGCCGCAACCTCTATCTGGTCGGCACCGGGACCGGCCTCGCCCCGTTCCTGAGCGTGATCAAGGACCCCGAGACCTATGACCGCTTCGAGAAGGTCGTGCTGCTGCACGGCTGCCGCCGCGTCAAGGAGCTCGCCTATGGCGAGATGATCACCGAGCGGCTGCCGCAGGACGAGATGATCGGCGATCTCGTGCGCGACCAGCTGATCTACTACCCGACCGTGACGCGCGATCCGTTCCGCAATCGCGGCCGCATCACCGATCTCATCACCTCGGGCAAGCTGTTCGCCGACATCGGCCTGCCGGCGCTCGATCCCGCGCATGACCGCGTCATGATCTGCGGCTCGCCGGCGCTGGTCGCCGACACCCGCACGCTGCTGAATGGTCGCGGCTTCGTCGAGGGCAATCACGGCGAGCCCGCGCAGTTCGTGGTCGAGAAGGCGTTCGCCGAGCGTTGATCTTCGTATTCTTCGCACTGATCTCCAGCCCCGTCATTGCGAGGAGTTCGCGACAAAATTGCAAAGCAATTTTGCGCTGAAGCGACGAGGCAATCCATCTTCCGGTACAGCCGGGAGCAATGGATTGCTTCGCTCCGCTTGCAATTGCACGGGTGAAGCCGATGCTGCTTACGGCCTGACCGCTGGCGTCTCGATCGGCATGCCGCGCGCCCGCGACATCAGGTAGAGCTCGAGCTCGACCAGCTCCGGCGAACCGTACTCGTAGGCCTGCGCGCGGATGCCGGTGATGCAGGCGCGCAGCCGCCGCTGCAACGATCCGAGCGATTGCCACTCCAGCCGGTAGAGCGGATAGCCGGTCGGCTGCGCCTGCGTGATCGCGCTTCCCGCGAGCTTCTTGTCCCAATTGTCGTCGTGGCAGTTGGCGCAGCCGAGATTGAGTTGGCCCTGCCGCTGCATGAACAGTGCGTGGCCCTTCTCGATAAACGGCGCGAGCTCCGGATCGTCGCCGGCAGCGATCGGCATGCCGCGCGACTGCTGTGCGACATAGGCTGATAGCGCCAGCAGCTCGCGGCTTTCATAGACAAATGGCGACGCCTGCTGGTGGTTGGCGCGGCAGAGGTTGATCCGCCCTTCGAGGTCAACAGGCTTTCCCAGTGCCTTCTCGAGCGCCGGATAGTGCGCCGCGACGCCTTTCATGCTGACGTGCGCATCATTGTGGCAATCGGCGCAGGCCTTGTCCGCGCTGCCGGCCTTGCGCTTCCACAGCGCCTCGCCGTCGAGCACAAATAGCATGCCGGGATTGGCGGTGTCCTCGTCCTGCATCGCCTTGGTATCTGCGCTCATGAAGCTGTAGCCGGAGCGGCGCTCGGCCTGCGGAATTTCGGTGGCGAGCGCTGCGCCCGCCATCGCCGTCAGCAGCGCGATGCAGACGGCAATCTTCATTCGACCGTGATCGAAGCCTGCGCGGTCTCCGAAAATCCCTTGTCGCCGATCCATTCGAATTCGAACTTGCCGCTCTCGGTCACGGTGGTGAAGAAAGTGATGAACGGATTGGCGGCGATTGCAGGATAGAGATCGGCGCGGAAGATTTCGGTGCCGTTGAAGCGGCAAGTGAAGCTCGTGATGATGTCCCGCGGCACCACGTCGCCCGACGCGGTGTGGCGATAGCCGGTCTCCATGATGTGCGACATCAGCGTCTTGATCTCGATGACGCTGCCGCGCCTGGCCTTGGCCGGCACGTTGATCAAAGCCGACGGCATCAGATCGCCTCCTCGGTGCAGGCGGCGAGCGTCACCACGACGTCTGCGGTCGCCGACCAGAACGTGCCATCGGAGAGCCGTGCAATGGCCGTGACCTTCTGGCTGTCGGCGAGGCGGATGCGGGCCGACACCTGCGCCCGCCCGGCGCGCGGTGTGAGATAGAAATTGCCGATGTTCGGCTGCGGGTTCTTCTCGTTGAAGATATGGATGCTCTTCACATACTCGTCCGCCGTCATCGGGCTGGTCACGCTGACCGTCATCGGCACGGTGTTGCCGTTCTCGACCAGCGGCGGGATGTCGAGCTTCACCTTGCCTATCAGCACATTGGCTTCGCCGACGACATTGCGGATCGCGGCCTGCAGCATCGCTGGCGTGGCGTCGGCCGGCCGCACGATCACCAGCACCGCGGCACCGCCGGTGAGGCTCAGGAACGTGCGACGTGTGGCGTGGTCCGAATTCGTCATTCCTAGGTCCTAGTTCCGTAGCGTTACCAGATAGGCCACGATGTCCTCGATCTGCTCCGCCGACAGGATCGGTTTGTCGCGCCATAAGGTGCCGACGCGCGTGAGCCCATCGACGCGGTAATAGGACGGCATGATCGTCGCCGCGTTGAGATGCGCCGCATCGACCAGCCGGAGCCGCAACTGTCCTTCCGACCAGCGGGCGCCGCTGCCGGTGAGGCTCGGCGCGAGGTCGGCCTGGAACGCCTGCTCCGGAAACGGGCCGCTGTGGCAGAGGATGCAAGTCGAGGAACGCTCGACGATCAGCGCACGGCCGCGGGTTGCGTCGCCCTTGGTTCCTGTCAGCGGCTGCGGAATCGCATCGCCCACGACGGTATAGGGCCGCAGTGCTTCGGCGCCGGCAGGCGCGCAAGCTGCGAACGCGACCGCTGCGAGCAATGCCACGAGGGGGAGCCTAGCCAAAGGCGTCTCCCGTGATCCGCCTGAACCAGTCCAGCGCCTGATCGGCCTCGCGTTGGCGCACCTCGCGCGGTGCATCGACCGGGCTCGTGGTCACCTCGGCCTCGGCATATTGATCTTCCTTCGGCTGATAGATGCCCTTCAGGGAGAAGGCATAGCCCGGGGCCACCGTGTTGTAGCAGGCACCATCGAGCCGCGGCGTCTCCGGCGCCCTGCCTGCAAGCGAGTTGACGATCGCCGCCGCACAGGCCCGGCCTTGCGCGGCCGCTGCGGAGGCGGACTTTGGAATGCCGCCGGCGATCGCGGCGTCGCCGATCACATGAATATTGGGCACGAGCTTCGAGGCAAAGCTGACCGGATCGATCGGGCACCAGCCGGTGTGGTCGGCGGCACCGGCGATCTCGGCGATGCGGCCGGCGCGCTGCGGCGGGATCACATTGGCGACCGCGGCGGTGTAGTTGCCGAAGTCGGTGACGATCTCGTTGGTCGCCGGATTGACCGCCGTCACCCGGCCGCCTTGCGACAGTGCGATCCGTTCGATCATGCCGGGATAGAGTTCCGTCCAGGCTTTCTCGAACAGCTTTTGCTGCGAATAATTATCCTTGGCGTCGAGCACCAGGATTTTTGAGCGCGGCTTGCTGGCCTTCAGGTAATGCGCGATAAGGCTGGCGCGCTCGTAGGGCGCCGGCGGACAGCGCAGCGGTGCGGCGGGGACGGCGATCACGACGAGGCCGCCATCGTCCATGGCTTCGATCTGCTTGCGCAGCAGCATCGTCTGCGCGCCGGCCTTCCAGGCGTGCGGCATCTTCTCCGCCGCCGCTTCGTCATAACCGGGCAGGGCGTCGAAGCGCATATCGATGCCAGGGGCGAGGACAAGCCGGTCATAGGAGAGGGACGTGCCATCATTGAGAATGATGCTGCGCGCCTGCGCGTCGACCTTTGTGGCCGCCTGCGCGGCAACTACGATGCCGTCGGCCGCAACCTTGTCGTAGGTGAATTGCTGCGCCGAAAGCTCGCGCAGGCCTGCGATCACCTCGTTGCTGAACGGGCAGGCGGTGAAAATCTTGTTCGGCTCGATCAGCGTGACCTGGAGTTTTGCATCGAGCCGCCGCAGCGCCCGCGCGCAGGCCGCACCGCCGAAGCCGCCGCCGATCACCGCGATGCGCGGCGCGCCTTGCGCCAATGACGGACGCGCCAATGCGGCCGCCGCTGCGATGGCAGCGGCGCCACGGACGACATCCCTGCGCGTCGGATGACGCGTGACGGCCATGCACGATAATCCTGAGGAGGGGGCGGCGGCCGCTCGGGCCGCCGCTTATGGTTTGATCAGGCGAAGCTGATGTTCTGGTTGCGCAGCGGGAAAGTGCGGATGCGCTTTCCGGTCGCCGCGAAATAGGCGTTGAGCACCGCCGGCGCCGCAACGCCGATGGTCGGTTCCCCGACGCCGCCCCAGAACCCGCCGCTCGGCACCATCACCGCTTCCACCTTCGGCATTTCGTTGATGCGCATCGAGTTGTAGGTGTCGAAGTTGGTCTGCTCGATGCGGCCGTCCTTTACGGTGCAGCCGCCATAGAACAGCGCGCTGAGGCCGTAGACGAACGAGCCCGCGATCTGCCGTTCCACCTGCGCCGGATTGACGACATAGCCGGGATCGGTGGAGGCGACGATGCGATGCACCTTGATCTTGCTGCCGTCGGTCACCGAGATCTCGGCGGCGCCGGCAACATAGCTGCCATAGCCCATCACCTGCGCGATGCCGCGATAGACGCCCTGCGGCGCCGGCGTGCTCCAGCCGATCTTCTCGGCGACGGCGTTCAGCACCGCGAGATGCTTGGGGGTCTTGCCCATCAGCTTGCGGCGGAATTCGAGCGGGTCTTGGCCGGCAGCCAGCGCCAGCTCGTCCATGAAGCATTCCATGTAGATCGCGTTGTGATTGACGTTGACGCCGCGCCAGAAGCCCGGCGGGACGTGCGGGTTACGCATCGAATGCTCGACCAGCAAATTCGGCACCGAATAGCCGATCGCGGCCTCGCCGGCTTGCGCGACGCCCTGGAACGCGGCGGGGTCCATGCCGTTCTGCAGCGCTTCCGGGCGCACCGAGAACAGGATCGATTGGCCCGACAGCCGGTAATGCAGCGCGACCAGATTGTTGTCGGCATCGAACGCGCCGGTCAGCTTGCACTGCGTGATCGGGTGATACTTGCCGTGCTGCATATCCTCTTCGCGCGACCACAGCAGCTTGATCGGCGTGCCCGGCATCTGCTTGGCGATCGCCACCGCCTGCCGCACATAGTCGGTCATGCCGCGCCGGCCGAAGCCGCCGCCGAGCATCACCTTGTGCACGTCGACCTTGTCGGCCGGCAGGCCGGAGGCCTCGAGCGCCGCCGCGAACGCCGCTTCGCCATTCTGCGTGCCGCACCACACCTCGCATTTGTCAGGCGTGTAGAGCACGGTGGCGTTCATCGGCTCCATCGTGGCGTGGTTCTGGTAGGGATAGCTGTAGACCGCCTCGACCTTCTTGGCCGCACTGGCGATGGCCGCCTTTGCGTCGCCGTTCTGGTTGCCGACATAGGCCGGCTGCGCATTGTCGAGACCCTCGGCGAGCCAGCTCGCAATCGTCTCGCTGGAGACCTTTGCGTTGGGGCCTTCGTCCCAGACGATCGGCAGCGCATCCAGCGCGGTCTTGGCGTGCCACCAGGTGTCGGCGACGACGGCTACGGCACTTTCGCCGACCGGCACCACCTTCTTGACGCCCTTCATGCCGGCGATCTTGGCTTCGTCGAAGCTTTTCACCTTGCCGCCGAACACCGGGCAGTCCTTGATCGCGGCGTTCAGCATGCCCGGCAGCTTGACGTCGATGCCATAGGTCATCTTGCCGGTGGTCTTGTCGACGGTGTCGAGCCGCTTCAGCCCCTTGCCGGCGATGGTCCAGTCCTTCGGGTCCTTCAGCTTGACGTCGGCCGGCGGCTCGAGCTTGGCCGCGGCTTCTGCAACCTTGCCATAGGTCGTGGTCTTGCCCGACGGCGTATGGGTGATGACGCTGTTGGCCGCCTTGCATTCGGTGGCCGGCACCTTCCACTCATTGGCCGCCGCCTGGATCAGCATCACGCGCGCGGTGGCGCCGCCCTTGCGGACATAGTCCTGCGAGGTGCGGATGCCGCGGCTGCCGCCGGTCGAGAAATCGCCCCAGGCGCGCTTGCGGGCGACGCTCTGGCCGGGCGTCGGGTATTCGGTGGTGACCTTCGACCAGTCGCACTCCAATTCCTCGGCGACGAGTTGGGCAAGACCGGTGAGCGTGCCCTGGCCCATCTCGGAGCGGGCGATGCGGATCACCACGGTGTCATCGGGCCGGATCACGACCCAAGCGTTGATTTCGGGTGTGTTGACTTCAGGCGCGCCGTCGGCCGCGCGCACCACGGAGGGGCCGCCGAACGGAAGATCGAGGCCGAGCGCGAGACCGGCGCCGGCGGTTGCCGTGCCGATCACGAAAGCGCGGCGGTTGAGACGAGAAGAATGATTTGGCATGACGTGCTGGTTGACTTGCAGATTCATGGCTGCTTCCTCATGCGTTTGCGGCAGCATGAATCGCCTCGCGCACCTGCTGGAAGGTGCCGCAGCGGCAGATATTGGTGATGGCGTCGTTGATGTCGTCGTCGGTCGGCTTCGGGTTCTCCTTCAGCAGCGCCGCCACGGCCATGATCATGCCGCTCTGGCAATAGCCGCATTGCGGCACGTCGTCGGCGATCCAGGCGAGCTGAACCTTGTGCATCACGCCGTTGGCCGCGAGGCCCTCGATGGTGGTGATGTCCTTGCCGGCGGCTTCGCTCACCGTGACGCCGCAGGAGCGCATCGCGACGCCGTCGATATGAACGGTGCAGGCGCCGCACTGTGCAATGCCACAGCCGTATTTGGTCCCGGTCAGTCCGACATTCTCGCGAATCGCCCACAGCAGTGGCGTGTCGTCCTCGATGTTTACATTGATTGTTTTGCCGTTTATTTTGAGATTTGCCATCGCTTTTCCCTGAATAGTCCAATCCACCGATTGGACTGCGGCGCGATGGTGGCCTTGAAACTGGAACGGTTCAAATCAAGAAAATGCGCTCGCAGCGCGGAAGAAAGTTGATGGCGCGGTGTTTGGTCGCGGATCGCGCTTTGCATGCCTGTTATGTCTTTTGCGACGAGGCGACCGCCAGGCGCAGGAAACTCATGACACTGCCGAGCGCGGCAAATCCGGCACCCAGTGCCAGCGCGACGGTGGCGCCCTCGCGGTCGGCCAACGCAAAGCAGAGCGCGGCGAGTGCGGCACCCGTGGTCTGCCCGGTCAGCCGCGCGGTCGCGACAATGCCGCTGGCGCTGCCGCTACGATGCGACGGCGCGCTCGACATGATCGCCTTCATGTTGGGAGTCTGGAAGAAACCGAAGCCGATGCCGCAGATCATCGTGCGCCAGACGATGTTGGCGACGCTGGGCTCGGCCGGCAGGGTCGCGAGCAGCACCATGCCGAGCCCGAGCAGTAGCATGCCGATGCCGCCGAGGATGCCGGCCGGATAGCGGTCGGACAGCCGGCCGCCGATCGGCGCCATGAAGGCGACCACCAGCGGCCACGGCGTCATGAAGAAGCCGGTCTCGACCTGCGAGCGGTGCAGTATGTCCTCGAAGTAGAACGGCAGCGAGACGAAGGCGAGGCCCTGCACAGCGAATGAGCAGACGGCGGTTGCGGCCGACAGCGCGAAGATCGGCCGGCGAAACAGGTCGATCGGCAGCATCGGCGCCGGATGATCGGCATGCCGCCGGGTCAGGATCCAGCCGAACAGGATCGCGCCGACAAGCTCGGCGATGACAAGCGCAGGCGCCGTCTTGTGGGCGGCGCTGCCGATGCCGATGATGAAGAGGCCGAGGCAGGCGCAGGCCAGCGCGGCGCCGGCGAAGTCGAAGCTGTGGGTGGCGCGCGGCGTCTTCGGCAGCGTCTTCATGCCGATCAGCAAGGCTGTGATGCCGAAGGGAATGTTGACGGCGAACAGCCAGGGCCATGGACCAAGCGCGAGGATTCCCGACGCGATCGTTGGTCCCAACGTAAACGCGGTCGCGACGACGAGCGCATTGTGGCCGAAGCCGCGGCCGAGCATCCGGCTTGGATAGACGAAGCGCACCAGCGCGGTGTTCACGCTCATCAGGCCGCTGGCGCCAAGCCCCTGCAGGGTGCGCGCGACCAAGAGGCTCGGCAGCGACCACGCCAGCGCGCAGCCGAGCGACGCCAATGTGAACAGCAGGAGGCCGCCGAGATAGATGCGCTGGTGGCCGACAATTTCGCCGAGCGCGCCGAGCGGCAGCAGCGTCGCGACCAGGGCGATCTGATAGACGTTGACGACCCATACCGCTTCGGCGGGGCTGACATGCAGATCGTTGGCGATCGCGGGCAGCGCGATGTTGGCGATCGCGGTGTCGAGTGAGGCCATCGCCAGCGCGGTGAAGATCGCCGCCACCGCCCAGCGCCGGGTTTCCCACGGCAATCCATCGGTGATCGGCGCCGCAGCCGCGCCGGTGGTGGGGGTCTTTTCGAGCATGCCTGACAATGTCTCCAGAGCGCCATGTACTACGCCGGCACCCCGTTCCCCAGCCGCGCCGCTGCATGATGCGTATGCGAAGCGGCCTTGCCGGGAGCGCTCAAAGGTCCGCCTGCGGCCCGAGCAGATATCCCTCGACGGCGCGCAGCGCCCGGCGGCTGGCGGCGGCCTGCGAGAGATCCTTTTGAAGCGCATGGTCGACCATGGCGCGGCTGATCACGATCAGGTCCTCGATGGCATCGTCGTCGACCGTCATTACGATCTCGCGACGGTGCCGGGCGAGCAAGGCGGCGACCAGTTGCTTCAGTTCGCTGGCCGCCGAGGAGTCTGATGACGCCGGACGCAGGCGATCCTCCTCGGTCTCCAGGATGCGGTTGAGCCCGGCCCGTTCGGCATGCGCCTCGAGCTGGGCGCGAATGATGAGGTTGAGCGACGCGGTCAGGCTCTTGCCCTCGGAGGCTGTGACCGCGTCCCGCACCTTGGCCAGCAGCGCGTCCTCGAACCTGGCAATCAAAGCCAGCGTCAGCGCGTCCTTGTTGGGAAAGTACTGGTAGACCGAGCCGACGCTGATCCCGCCGCGCTCGGCCACCGCATTGGTGTTGTAACCCTCGAGCCCGCGTTGCTCCAAAACGCGAGCCGCCGCTTCCAGAATGACCGCCACGGTTTCCCGTGAACGCTGCTGCAGCGGCTGTTTCCGGGCCTTTATGCGCCGCTTCGCCGGCATGGAGAGCCGCTCCTGGAACGCGAGTTGAATAATATGAGTAATTGCTCACATTATGGACGTGAAAGGAGAACCGATCAATGGTCACACTGCAAACGACGTCGTCCCCCGTGCTTCCGGAGCACGAGGACGATCCGCATACGTTTCACATCTTTGTCATGGTCAAGACCACGCGGCACTGGCTCGATCTGAAGACCGAGCAGCGCCTCGCCTTCCTGCAGGAGGAGGTCATTCCGCTGCTCCGGCGCCGTCCCGAGCTGAGGGTGCGCTGGTTCGAGCCGGAGGCCTTCTCGACCAGGGCGACCGACGTCATGATCTGCGAAACAAGCGACCTCTCGGCCTGGGCCTGGTTCTGCGACCATTTGCGCGAGACGAGGTTTTGGGACCATTACTTCGATGTGCTCGACATCATGCCGGCGCTCGAAGGCAATTATCTCGCCTAGAGCCGAACGCCGGTCCGGATTGTTCCGAGCCGGAGCGTCGGCAGGGGGCGGCCGAGGGCAGTCTTGCGGTGAAGTTTCTTTGCTTTCTCCCCTCTGATCGAGAGAGGGTGAAACGAGAAGCAAACCTCGGACAAATCATGTCGCGAGAATGCGAAGCTATGTCCCCACCCACACTGTCATCGCCCGGCTCGACCGGGCGATCCAGTACGCCGCGGCCCATCGGCTCAAGCACCGACGTCTCTGGAATACTGGATCACCCGCTTTCGCGGGTGATGACACCGAACTAGCTGTTTGACAGGTGAATCAGAAAAGGATGGACGGCCCAGCCGGTGGCCGTCGATCCGTCGAGGGCCGCTGAAGAAGCGGCCACCTCAGGATGACGGGTCCGATGGTCGCGTGTGCTGGGCGAGAACCATGCCAGTGTCGTCCCCGCGAAAGCAAGGCCGCGCCGCGGTGCGTCACAGAATCGCGCCGAGACGACTTTCGGATAGCTTGCGTCACAGTCGCGATCGACTACGCTTGGTATGCAAGCAGGCGCGACGTCAGATCGCGCCGCAAGAGGGGACGCGCGCATTGCACGGACAGGCCGACGGGCGCAGCGATGCCATGCGAAGCGCCGGCGAGGGAACTCGGCGCCGCGCATTCACCGGCCTTTGGGTCGCAGCACTGCTGGCGATCCTCACCTTCCTGGTGATCTATCCCGTTTTCATGCTGCTGCTCGGCGCGCTCACCGACACCAATCCGGTGGTCGACGGCATCCGTCTCAGCCTGAGCCATCTGTCGATCGCCAATTTCCTCGCCGTGCTCGCCAATCCGAACGTCGCCGAAGCGCTGCTCAACACGCTGATCGCCTGCGGCGGCGGCACCGTGATCGCGGTCGCGATCGGGCTGTTGTTCTCCTGGATCGTCGTTCGCACCAATACACCCTTCAAGGGCTTCATCGCGGCGGCCAGCATTCTGCCGCTGTTCGCGCCGCCGCTGGTGGCCGGCGTGGCCTGGGCCATCCTCGGCTCGCCGAAGACCGGACTGATCAACACGATGTTCAAGTGGATGGGCTCCGACCTGCGCATCGATCTCTATTCGATGTGGGGCCTGGTGTTCGTGTTCGGCATCTACTACGCGCCCTATGTCTACATGTTCACGTCCTCGGCGCTGCGCAACATGGACCCGAGCCTGGAGGAGGCCGCGGAGATTTCCGGCGCCAGCGCGTTCGTCACCCTGTTCACGGTGACGTTCCCGCTGATCATGCCGGCGATCGTCTCGGGCATGCTGCTGTCGTTCATCGTGATGCTCGGCATCTACGGCATCCCGGCCGTGCTGGGCGCGCCGACCAATCTGAACGTGCTGACGACCTACATCTTCAAGCTCACCAATTGGTCGCCGCCGCTCTACAACACCGCGGCGGCGGTGGCGATCATCCTGATGGTGGTCACGGGCCTCCTGGTCTATCTGCAGCAGAAGCTGCTGAGCGGGCGCAGCTACACGACTGTGGCGGGCAAGGCGTTCCGGCCGCGCAGCCTCGATCTCGGGCCGTGGCGCTGGCTGACCTTCGCGCTCGGGATCGGCTACCTCCTCATCGTCGTGGTGCTGCCGTCGCTGGCGCTGATCGTCGCGGCGTTCCGCAAGTTCATGTTCATCCGCGACGCCGCGAGCCTGTTCGACATGCGGCAATACTCGCTGGTGCATTTCGAGAGCATCTTCGACAATCCGCTGACGATGCGGTCGATCTACAACGCGGTCGAGGTCGGCGTCATCACGGCGGTGGTCGGCGGCGCACTCGCCTTTGCGATCGGCTACACCATCCATCGCACCCGGGTCAGCGGGCGCCGCACCATCGACCTGATCTCGACAGTGCCGGTCGCGATCCCCGGGCTCGTGGTCGGCGTCGCCTATCTGTGGGCCTGGATCGGCGTGCCCGGCGGGCTTTACGGCACGATCTGGATTCTCGCGCTCGCCTTCATCGCGCGCTTCATGCCCGACACCGTGAAGGCGCTGTCGACCTCGTTCCTGCAGATCCATCGCGAGCTCGAGGAGGCCGCCTGGGTCTGCGGCCGGGGCATGCTCGGCACCATCAGGACGATCGTGCTGCCGCTGGCGCGGCCAGGCGTGCTGGCGTCGATGACGCTGCTGTTCGTGCTGGCGATCCGCGAGCTCGGCTCGTCGCTGTTCCTTTACACCAGCAACACCATGGTGATGTCGGTGCTGCTGCTCGACTATTACGAGGGCGGCAATATCGGCAAGACCGCGGCCTTCAGCCTGGTGCAGACGGTGCTGCTCGGCGTCCTGATCGGCGGCGCCAACTGGCTGTCGCGCGGCGCCGCGCAGGGCAATGTGGCGCGGACCGGATAACAACAAGAAGAGGGAAGGAATGGCGATGGATAGACGAACCTTCACCACAGTGGCTTTGGCGGGCGTCGCGGCATTCGCGCTGGCGCCGGCCGCATCGGCGCAGCAGTTCGGCTCGCCGGAATTGATCGCTGCCGCGAAGGCCGAAGGCAAGCTCGTGTTCTACACTGCCAACTTCGCCGAGATCGAGCAGCAGGTGATCAAGGCGTTCAACAAGCGCTTTCCCGAGATCAAGGTCGAGATGGTCCGCGCGCCCGGCGGCCAGCTCATCACCCGCGTGAAGACGGAGGCCGCCGCCGGCAAGCTGATCGCCGACGTGGTCGACCACTCCGACCGCGCGCTGATGCAGCCGCTGGAAGACCTGTTCCAGGATTATGCGCCGCCGAATGCGGCCGATTACGATACGCACGCGCTGATCTCGCCAAAACTCTGGCCCCGCGCCACCATCGCCTGGTCGATCGGCTACAACACTGAGCTGGTGAAGGATCCGCCGAAATCCTGGATGGATCTGACCAAGCCGCAATATGACAAGCTGATCGGGCAGGTGTTCGCGCAGTCCGGCGGCACGACGTGGACCCGGATCATGTTCGAGCGCCAGGTGCTGGGCGAGGATTACTGGGCCAGGCAGGCCGCGACCCATCCCGTGCTCTATCCCTCCGGCGCGCCGACGGCTGATGCCCTGGTGCGCGGCGAGATCGCGATCGCACCGCTGCTCTACAACGTGGTCTATCAAAAGAAGAAGGACGGCGCGCCGATCGAGATCTTCTTCCCGCCCGAGGGCGCTCCGGTCAATCCCTACGCGTCCGGCATTCCGAAAACGGCCGCCCATCCCAATGCGGCAAAGCTGTTCCTGAACTGGTGCCTGTCGAACGAAGGGCAGACCTTCATGATCAAGGAGCTCGGCAATCTCACTTCGTTGAAGGAGCCGCCGGCGTTTCCGGAGGGGTTCGATCCCAAGGTGGTCAAGCTCTGGTATCCGAAGTTCGACGACTATGTGAAGCTGCACACGGCGTGGGTCGCGGAATGGGACAAGACGTTTGGATATCGGCAATAGGCTGGTGGTGAAGCGATGACGGCGACGCTCGAGGTCAGCGATCTCAGGAAGCAGTTTGCGATCGGCCGCCCGGCGATCGACGGCGTCAGTTTTGCCGTGCCGGCCGGCGAGATCGTGGTGCTGCTCGGCCCCTCCGGCTGCGGCAAGACCACGACGCTGCGCTGCGTCGCCGGGCTCGAGCATCCGACCGGTGGCGAGATCAGCATTTCCGGGCGGGTGGTGTCGTCGCCGGCGCACGGCATCCTGGTGCCGCCGCGCGCGCGCAACCTCGGCATGGTGTTCCAGTCCTATGCGGTGTGGCCGCATATGACGGTGCGGCAGAACGTGATCTATCCGCTGAAGCATCGAACGATCGGGCGCACCGATGCCAACCGCATGGTCGAGGAGGCGCTGGCGCTGGTCGGACTGTCCGACTATGCGGACAGGCCGGTGGTGGCGCTGTCGGGAGGCCAGATGCAGCGCGTCGCGCTGGCGCGCAGCATGGTGTATCGGCCGCAACTGTTGCTGCTCGACGAGCCGCTGTCGAACCTCGATGCCAAATTGCGCCTGCGGCTGCGCGACGACCTCCGCGTCATTCTCAAGCAGACCGGGATGACGGCGCTCTACGTCACCCATGATCAGGCTGAGGCGGTCGTGCTTGGCGACCGGATCGGCGTGATGCGCGACGGCAAGCTGCTGCAGATGGACACGCCCGACATGATCTACAACCACCCGGCCGATCTGTTCGTCGCCAATTTCACCGGCGCGACCAACGAACTCGCCGGCACGCTGGTCGCGTGCAATGACCGGTTTGGCGTGGTCGATTTCGGCGACGGCAGGCAAGGCGAGGTCGCCCTGTGCCAGACGCTGAAGCCCGACGAGAAGGTCCGCGTCGCGCTGCGGCCGGAGAATATCGCGATCGGCCGCCCCGATGGCGCCAACACATTCTCGGCAAAAGTGCTCGACCGTCGCTATCAGGGCACCCAGACCGCCTACGGCATCGAGCTGTTCGGCAAACGGCTGGAAGCAATCGAGCTCGGCACCGCCGCGCGCCATCAGGTCGGCGTCGAGGCACAGGTCGCGCTGCCGCGTGAATGCCTGTGGGCCTATCGCGACAACGGGCAGGCTCCCCACGATTAGCTGTGCAGCGTCCGCCTCCTTCCGCAATCGTATTGACATCGGCTAATCTGCCACGGAACAAGCATAAGAAACCGCTGAACGAGGCGCCTTCCGATGACGATGACCGAGCAAGCCCGCGACGCAAAGCCCTCCGCGATCGACAAGGAGCGGTTGCGCCTGAAATATCAGGAGGAGCGCAACAAGCGGCTGCGTCCTGACGGCAATGACCAGTACCTCCAGATCAAGGGCCAGCTCGCGCATTATCTCGACGATCCCTACACGCCGGTCGCAGAACGCGCGCCGAAGACCGACCACGTCACCTTCGCCTTCATCGGCGGCGGTTTTGCCGGGCTCGCCACCGCGGCGCGGCTGACCGAAGCCGGCATCAAGGATGTCCGCATTGTCGAGAAGGGCGGCGATTTCGGCGGCACCTGGTACTGGAACCGCTATCCCGGCGCGCAGTGCGACACGGCGTCCATGGTCTACATGCCGCTGCTCGAAGAGACCGGCCACATGCCGTCGGAGAAATACGCGCACGCGCCTGAAATCCTGGCGCATTGCCAGCGCATCGGCCGGCAGTTCAATCTCTACGACAATGCGCTGTTTCACACCGAGGTGACGAGCCTCGATTGGGATTCGGCGCAATCGCGCTGGGTCATCCGCACCACCAGAGGCGATGCCTTCACCGCGCAATATGTCGGCATCGGCACCGGCCCGCTGCATGTGCCGAAGCTGCCCGGCATTCCCGGCATCGAGCGCTTCAAGGGCCACTCGTTCCACACCAGCCGCTGGGATTACGATTACACCGGCGGCGATCCCAAGGGCGCACCGATGACGAAGCTCGCCGACAAGCGCGTCGGCATCATCGGCACCGGCGCAACGTCGGTGCAGTGCATTCCGCACCTCGCGCGCGCCTGCAAGGAGCTCTACGTGTTCCAACGCACGCCGTCGTCGGTCGACGTGCGCGGCAACGGCCCGATCGATCCCGACTGGTTTGCCGATATCGCGACGCCGGGCTGGCAACAGCGCTGGCTGGAGAATTTCACCGCCAACCAGGCTGGCGGATCGGCCGAGGAAGATCTGGTGCAGGACGGCTGGACCGACCTGTCGAAGCGGATCCGCGCCAAGGTCATGCTGCTGCCGCGCGAGCAGCGGACCCTGGAAAACATGCGGGCCACCTTCGAGGATTCCGACTTCGAGAAGATGGAGGAAATCCGCAACCGGGTCGACACCATCGTCCGCGATTCGGAGACGGCCAAGAACCTCAAGGCCTGGTACGGCCAGCTCTGCAAGCGGCCATGTTTCCACGATGCCTATCTGCAGGCCTTCAACACGCCAGGCACGCATCTGGTCGATACCGAGGGCAAGGGCGTCGAGGAGATCACCGAGAACGGGATCGTCGTCGCGGGCAAGGAATATGCGCTCGATTGCATCATCTACGCGTCGGGATTCGAGGTCGGGACCGAATATCGCAGGCGCGCGGGCTTCGATCTGACCGGCCGCGACGGCATCAAGCTGTCGGAGCATTGGGCCGAGGGCATGCGTACCAAGCACGGTATCCACGTGCACGGCTTTCCGAACGTGTTCTTCGTGCAGCCGACGCAGGGCGCCAATCTGATTTCCAACGTGCCGCACAATCTGACCGAAGCGGCGCGCACCATCGCCTTGATGGTCGGCCATGCCAGTGATAACGGCTTCACGGAAATCGAGGTCAGCAAGGAGGCCGAGGATCGCTGGGTCGAGCTGCTGTTGACCAGCGTCGGCCGGATGATCGGCGGACCCGATTGCACGCCCGGCTACTACAACAATGAGGGCCGCGAGCCGGGTCCCGCTGCCAAGCTCAATGTCGGCCATCCCTCGGGCGCGTTGGCCTACTTCAAATATATCGACGGCTGGCGCAACAGCGGCCAGTTCGAAGGCGTGCAATTCCGCTGAGTACAGCGCGATCGGGACTGATTTCCTCGAGGTATAGGGAGTGCTTGAGTATGACCCAGACAACCGCAGCTGAAACGTCGCAGCAACTGCCGAAAGCGGCCTCCGCGTCGGTCATCGCGCAGCACGAGGCGATGCTGAAGGCGCTGCCATTCGCCGACACCAGGGATTTCGACGATGCCGCGCGCGGCTTCCTCGGCACCATCGAGAACGCGCACGTCACCTCGGCCCAGGGCCGGGTGGTCTGGAGCCTCGAGCCTTACGGCTTCCTCTCCGACGAGAAAGCGCCTGCGACCGTCGATCCGAGCCTGTGGCGGCAGTCGCGGCTCAACATGCATCACGGCCTGTTCGAGGTGGTACCCGGCGTCTACCAGGTGCGCGGGCTCGACATCGCCAACATGACGCTGATCGAAGGCGACAAGGGCGTCATCGTGGTCGATACGCTGACCTCGATCGAGGGCGCACGCGCCGCCATGGAACTGTACTTCCAGCATCGCGGCAAGCGGTCGGTCGGCGCCGTGATCTTCACCCACACCCACACCGACCATTGGGGCGGCGCGCGCGGCGTGCTCGACGACGCCATGCTGGCGGCGGGCGTGCCGATTATCGCGCCGAACTTCTTCATGGAGCACGCGGTCTCCGAAAACATCATCGCGGGTCCGGCAATGCTGCGCCGCGCGCAGTACCAGTTCGGGCCGTTCCTCGCCAAGGGCGTCCGCGGCCAGGTCGATTGCGGCCTCGGCAAGACCATGGCGGCGGGCGGCGTGGCGTTGCTGCGCCCAACCGATCTGATCATCGCGACCGGCGATACGCGCATCATCGACGGCGTCGAATTCGAATTCCAGATGGCGCCGAACAGCGAGGCGCCGGCGGAGATGCATTTCTTCATTCCGCGCTACCAGCTCCTGAACCTCGCCGAGAACTGCACGCACAATTTCCACAATCTGTTGCCGTTCCGCGGCGCCGACGTGCGCGATGCCCTGGCCTGGTCGAAATATCTCGGCGAGGCGCTGCAGATGTGGGGCGGCAAGGCGGAGGCGATGTGCGGCCAGCATCATTGGCCGGTGTGGGGGCGGGAGCGGATCGACAGCATGATCCGCCAGCAGCGCGATCTCTACAAATACGCGCACGACCAGACCATCCGGCTGATGAATCACGGGCTCAACGCGGCCGAGATTGCCGAGACGATCCGGCTGCCCTCGAGCCTCGAAGGCGCCTGGCACGGCCGCGGCTATTACGGCCACATCAGGCACAATGTGAAGGCGATCTATCAAAAATATCTCGGCTGGTACGACGCCAATCCGGTCAATCTCGATCCCTTGCCACCGGTCGAGGCCGGCAAGAAGTATGTCGAGTATATGGGCGGCGCCGACGCAATCCTGAAACGGGCCGCGGCCGATTTCGCCAAGGGTGAATTCCGCTTCGTGGCGCAGGCCGTCAGCCATCTCGTGTTCGCCGAACCGGATAATCAGGCGGCCCGCGCATTGCTGGCCGACACGTTCGAGCAGCTCGGCTACGCCGCGGAGAGCTCGACCTGGCGCAACGCCTATCTGTTCGGCGCCCAGGAGCTGCGGCAGGGCATGCCGAAGACCCCGCCGCGCTCGCCGATGCCGCGCGAGACGCTGGCTGCGCTGCGCACCGAGCAGCTCTGGGACGTGCTCGGCATCCGTCTCAACGGTCCCAAGGCCGAAGGTAAGCGCATCGTGCTGAACTGGAGCTTCACCGACACCGGCGAGACGTTTGTGCTCAATCTCGAGAATTCGGCGCTGACCTACGTCAAAGGCGCGCAGGCCGCCGATGCGCACGCGAGCTTCACGCTGGCGCGCAGCGTGCTGGACGAGGTGATTGCCAAGCTGACCACGTTCCCCGACGCGGTCGGCGCCGGCAAGATCAAGGTGGCGGGCGATCCGTCGCGGCTCGATGAGTTGATGGCGCTGATGGACGAATTCCCGCGGATGTTCGAGATAGTCGAGCCGAAGCGGACGGTGGTGGTGTGACGGACGCGTACCCAGAACGATAACCGTCACCCTGAGGAGGCCGCGGAGCGGCCGTCTCGAAGGGTCGACGGCCCGGTTGGTGGCCGTACATCCTTCGAGGCTCGCTCCGCTCGCACCTCAGGATGACGGGATGGCCAGATGGGGACGAGGCGTCATTGCGAGCGTAGCGAAGCAATTCAGGGTGTCGCTGCTGAGACATGGATTGCTTCGTCGCTTCGCTCCTCGCAATGACGGCAGAGAGACCGATCGCTGTCTCAAATCCCCAGATACGCCGCCTGCACCTGCTTGTTGTTGGCGAGCTCGGCGCTCGTGCCCTGCATGATTACGTTGCCGCTTTCCAGCACATAGGCGCGCTGCACCAGTGACAGGGCGCGGCTGACATTCTGCTCGACCAGCAGGATCGCGGTGCCCATCTTGTGGATCTCGCCGATCTTCTCGAAGGTGACGTCGGTCATGACAGGGGCCAGGCCCAGCGAGGGTTCGTCCAGCATGAGCAGGCGGGGCTTGAGCATCAGGCCGCGGCCGACCGCGAGCATCTGCTGCTCGCCACCGCTCATGGTGCCGGCAAGCTGTTTCTTGCGGTCGGCGAGCCGCGGGAAGATACTGTAGACCAGCTCCATCGTGCGTGCGCGGTCGGCCTTGGCTTTCGGGGTATAGGCGCCGATCTCGAGGTTTTCCTGCACCGTCATTTCCGGAAACACCTGGCGTCCCTCCGGGACATGCGCGATGCCGAGCTCGGGAATCCGGTACGGCGGCAGGGTTGCGAGGTCGACGCCGTCGAACGTGACCTTGCCGGCGAACAGTTTGACGAGGCCGGAGACGGCGCGCAGCGTCGTGCTCTTGCCGGCGCCGTTGGCGCCGAGCAGGCCGACGGCTTCGCCTTCGCCGATCGAGATGCTGACATCGGTGATGGCGGGGACCGAGCCGTAGCTGGCGCTGACGTGGGACAGCTCAAGCATGGGCGTCCCCCTGTGCCGGCGGATGCACGTAGGAGCCGAGATAGGCGCGGATCACTTCGGGATTCTCCACGATCTCCTTCGGCGCGCCCTCGGCGATCTTCTGGCCGTGATCGAGCACCACGATGTGGCGCGCCACCGCCATGATCGCGCGCATCACATGCTCGACGATCACGATGGTCAGGCCGCTGGCGGAAAGCTTCTTCACCAGCGCCACAGCCTGGTCGATCTCCGATGGATTGAGTCCGGCCATCACCTCGTCGAGCAGCAGGATCTTCGGCTGCGTCGCCAGCGCGCGCGCCATTTCCAGCCGGCGCTGGTCGATGGTGGTGAGGTCCTTGGCAGCCGTCTGCTCCCTGGCGCCGAGGCCGACGAACTCGATTGCCTCCAGCGCCTTCTTTTGCGCGGCGGCAACATGCCGGTCGCGCAGGAAGGCGCCGGTCATCACATTGGCGAGCACCGTCATCGCGCCGAACGGCTTTGCCACCTGGAATGTGCGGGCGAGGCCGAGCGCGCAAACGTCATGCGGCTTGAGCCCCACGACCTCCTGGCCGAAGGCGAGCACCGAGCCGGAGTCCGGCCGGTGAAACCCCGTGATCAAATGAAAGCTCGTGGTCTTGCCAGCGCCGTTCGGCCCGATCAGCGCGACCGTCTCGTTCTCCTGCACCGTGAAGCTGACGTCCTGCACGGCGCGCAAGCCGCCGAAGCGCTTGCTGAGACCCTTGATGACCAGTGCTTCTGCCATCGTTGGCGACCTCAGGCGCGCGCCGGCTTGCGCCGGATGGTGCGGTGATAGACGTCGGTCGCAAACCCGATCAGCCCGGTCGGCCGCCACAGGATCACGGCCATCAGGATCAGGCTGTAGACCGTGAGCTGGATGCCGCCCACCGAGCTGCCGAGCCAGCTTTGCAGCAGCGCCGAGGTGGTTTCCAGCAGCACGGTGCCGATCACCGGACCCCACAGCGTGCCGATGCCGCCGACGATCGACACCAGCGCCGCCTCGATCGAGACGCTGAAGGAGAACGCGGTCGCGGGATCGATGAAGTAGATGTACTGCGTGTAGAAGGTGCCGGCGAGCGCAGTCAGGAATGCGCTGATCATGTAGATGTCGCGCTTTACCTTCGGCGCGTTGACGCCGATCGCCTCGGCCGCGTCTTCGTCCTCGCCGATCGCGACGAGATAGTAGCCGATCCAGGATTTCTCGATTCTGTGGGTGATCCACAGCCCGACCACGAGCAGTCCGAGCACGACGTAGTAATAGGATGACTTCTCCTCGAACTGCATCATCAGCGGCGCGCTGCCGAGGTTCGGAATCGTGGTGCCTTCGGCGCCCCAGGCGAAGTCGCGGAATTTCAGGAAGATCAGCATCAAGACCTGGGCGGTGGCGATGGTCGCGATGGTGAAGTAGGGGCCGCGCAGGCGGAAGCAGAGCCAGCCGATCGGCAGGCTCGCCAGCATCGCCACCACGCCGCCCGCGATCATCCCGATCCAGGGCGAGATGCCGTAGTTCACCTGCATGATGGTCGAGGTGTAGGCGCCGAGCCCGAAATAGGCGGCGTGCCCGAGCGACAGCTGCTTGGCATAGCCACCCATCAGGTTCCAGGCGACGCCGATGAAGGAGAACAGCAGGATGCGGATGAAGATGTCGATTGCGAACGACGAGGTGACGAACTGGGGCAAAGCGAGCATGACGACGGCGCCGATCGCCAGCCACAGCCATTTCATGTTGCCTGACATCAGCGGCCCCTCCTGGCGCCAAGGCCGCTCGGCCTGAAGGCGAGCGTGAGCAGCAGCAGCGCGAACACCACGATCAGGCCGGAATCGGCGCCGACGAACTGGATGCCGAGCGATTCCGCGACACCCATCATCAGGCTCGCGACCAGCGCGCCCATCACATTGCCGAGCGTGCCCATCACGACGGCGACGAATGCCATCAGCACGAACACCTGGCCGACGAATGGATAGGCCGAATAGAACGGCATCAGCAGCGAGCCGGCGGCGCCCGCGAGCGCCAGCGCAGTGCCGAACGCGACCGCGAACACCCGGTTGGGATTGATCCCCATCAGCATCGCGACGTCGCGGTTCTGCGAGGCGGCGCGCATCGCCTTGCCGAGATCGGTGGTGTGCAGGAACACCCAGAGCAGGCCGCTCAGCGCCATCGCGACCGCAAAGGCGATCAGTTTCGCCACCGGGATATAGAGCCCGCCGATGTGGAACGCTTCATCCGAATAGGACGTATGGACCGTACGGTAGTTCGCGGTGAACAACATCAGCGAGAGATTGAGCAGCAGCAGCGACAGCGCAAACGTCAGGAAGATCTGCGGCATGTCGTTCGGTCCGAGCACCCTGCGGATCAGGAAGTGCTGGATCAGGACGCCGGCTAGGAACAGCACCGGCATCGAGACAACAAGCGATACCAGCGGATCGATGCCGAACTGGGTGGCGAGGAAGAACGAGATGTACATCCCGATCATCACGAACTCGCCCTGGGCAAAATTGACGATCTTGATCACGCCGAAGATCAACGTAACGCCGATGCTGACAAGCGCGTAGATGCCGCCGATGAGCAGGCCGTTGATCACGGCCTGGGCCAGTGTCTCCCACATGCGATACGACCGCGGCTCAGGTCTTGATCAGCGGGGCGCGGGCGTCTTCCTTGGGGAAGATGCTGGCGAGGTCGGCGTTCTGCCACTGCACGCCGACCGGTCGGCCATAGACGTTCTTGCCGTCGGGGCCGAACTTCACCTTGCCGCCTGGCGCCATCGCAGCAAAGCCCGAGGAGACGTCGAGCGTCGAGAGCGCCTCGCGCACCTTCTTGGGATCGGCGGAGGCGGCGCGCTCCAGCGCGTCGGCCAGCATGAAGGTCTGCGCGACCAGGCCGCCGGCATATTCGAAGGCGAACTCGCCGGTGCGCTTCTTGAATTCGGCGTTGACCTTTTGCGCGTCGTCGTTGACGTCGTGGTTCCAGTGCGCGACGCCCTGCAGGCCTTCGGCTGCCTTGCCGACATTCTTGTAGAAGTCCGGCATCACGAAGCCGCCCGAGCCGCCATTGATCGCGATGTTGAGCCCGACCTGCTTCACGGTGCGGACGATCAGGATGAGGTCGTTGAGATAGGACAGCGAGAACAGCGTATTGGCGCCGGAGGCCTTGACCTTGTTGATCAGCGGGCTCGCATCGGTGAAGCCGGCCGAGTAGGGCTCGAACATCACGATCTCGACGCCTTCGCCGGGCGCCAGTTCCTTCAGCCCGTTCGAGGTCGAGGTGCCGAATGCGGTGTTCTCGAAGATGACGGCGACCTTGGCCTGCTCGCTGACCAGCTTGGCCATCTGCAACTGCGCCTTGGCGAATTGCGAGGCGCGCGCGAATGGCGTGAAGGTGTAGGTGCGGCCCTTGTTGAGCTGGTCGGAGCTCGATCCTGATATGATCGGAACCTTGGCGCGCTCGCAGACCTCGCTCGCGATCAAGGTCAGCGCGCTGGCGTAGCAGCCATGGATCGCCGACAGCTTGTTGCCTGATATCAGGCGATCGGTCTCGGTGCGCGTCACCGTGGTGTCGCTCTGCACGTCGGAGACGATCAGGTTGAGCTTGGCGCCCCCGAGCGACTTGATGCCGCCGGCCTCGTTGACCATGTCGACCGCGAGCTTGGCGGCGGCGACGCAGCCGGTGCCGATCTGCGCCATGCTGCCGGTGGTCGGATAGAGTGCCCCGATATTGATCGGGTCGGCGGCCCAGCCGCGCAGCGGAACGGCGCCGAATGCGCCGGCAGCGAGCACGCCGCCGGTTTTGACCAGGAATTTGCGGCGGTTCAGCTTGTCCTGCGAGGCTTTGGTCGGCGCGGCATTATTAATGGCCGACGGCTTGCGGTCCCCTGTCATGGTGTTCCCCCTGCGCGACCGCGGCACGGTTGTCCCGTCCGCTCGCTTATTATTTTTTGCTCAAGCAGGAAGCATAAGAGCACGTAATTCGGCAATCGCAAAGGCGATATCGGCCGAGCGCATGGGGAAAGCTGTCACGACTGGTGCGTCGCAGCAATCGCGCGGCGCGCGCATGCGGATGGCTTCGCTGCGCGGGAGTTGTCGCCGGTTACGGCGGTATTATTGACAATCGAATGACCCGACGGACCGGCACGGTGGTGCCGGCCGGCCCGCCGGATCATTCGATCGGCCGCTGCAACGGCTACTCCGCGCTCGACACCAGCTTGAAGCGCGGCTTGGCTTCCATCAGGCCGCGATAGGCGGCGAGATAGTCGAGCGCCATCCGACGCGCGGTGAAGCGGGTCTCGAACTGCTTGCGGATCGCGTCGCGATTGAGCGTCGCGAGGCGGCCGACGGAGGAGATCGCGCTGATCTCGTCCTCGACGATGAAGCCGGTCAGGCCGTCCTCGATGATCTCGGGCACCGAGCCGCGGTTATAGGCGATGACCGGCGTGCCGCAGGCCATGGCTTCGATCATCACGAGGCCGAACGGCTCGGGCCAATCGATCGGAACCAAGAGCCCGATCGCGCCGCTGAGAAAATCCGGTTTCTCGCGGTCGCTGATCTCGCCGATGAACTCGACCAGCGGATTGCTCGTGATCAAAGGCTTGATCAACTCGTCATAATATTCCTGGTCGGCACGATCGACCTTGGCCGCGATCTTCAGCGGAATGCCGCAGCGGGTTGCGATCTTGATCGCGCGATCGACGCCTTTCTCCGGCGCGATGCGCCCGAGCACGGCGAGATAGGATGGCTTGACGGGTTGCGGCGTCAGCAAATTCTCCGGCAGGCCGTGATGGATGGTGCGCACCCAATGCGCCTGCGGCACCGGCCGCCGCTGCGCGTTGGAGATCGAGATCACCGGGATCTTGGAAAAGGTGTTGAAGACGGGTTGATGCTCCGGCAGGTCGAGCCGGCCGTGCAGCGTGGTCACAAACGGCGTCGGCTGCCGCGCGAACAGCGACCACGGATAATAGTCGAGATGGCAGTGCAGAAAATCGAACTCGTCGTCGTCGGCTTTCTGCCGCACGCGTTCCAGCATCACCATGTGCAGCGCATTGGGATCGCGGACGGAGCCGTCGAGGCGCAGTGCCTTCGGCCAGGTCGCATCGAGCTTCGCGGAGGTCTGTGAATCGCCACTGGCGAACAACGTCACGTCATGTCCAAGTGTTACAAGTTCTTCGGTCAGCCAGTGCACGACCCGTTCGGTGCCGCCGTAGAGTTTCGGGGGAACAGCCTCCGTCAGCGGGGCAACCTGCGCGATGCGCATTTCTCCGTCTCCTGTTTTGTAGTGTGGGATGAACCAGACCCCTCAGCCCTGTGATGGCACTGACATGCCGAAGACGGGAACGTTCTCGCACGTGCGAGGTTCCTTAGGGGTGGGTGAATTCCCGCTTCTTTCTTCCATCACACTGTGGTCTTGCTGATGCCATCACGCTCCAACACGTTTTTGCCGACGCCAGCGTTGCAAAATTGTCGCGCAGTGATGGCTGCATCAAGGAATCCCGCCGCTGCTCTTCACGTCATCGTGCACGAGAGTTTCGACTAAAAATTTCTCGTTCACCCTCAACAGGTTTTGCAGGACGTCATGGACCATCTGTCAGGCTATGCGCATCGCCCCTTTCCCTTCGTGCTGCGCTATCTGCGCCGAAGGCTCCCGTCGCACGTCGTCATTCTGTCGGCGGTCGTTGCGGCGGTTGCCTGCTCGGTAGGCACGCAATACGGCGTGAAGAATCTGGTCGACGCCTTGTCGGCGGGGCCGTCGGCCGCGAATGGCGTATGGCTGGCATTCGCTCTGCTCATGTCGCTGATCGCCGCCGACAACTTCATGTGGCGGATCGCGAGCTGGACCGCGAGTTACACCTTTGTCAGCGTCACCGGCGACCTTCGCCGCGACATGTTCCGCCATCTCACCGGCCACGCGCCGAGCTATTTCACGGACCGGCTGCCGGGCATGCTGACCAGCCGGATCACGGCGACGTCGAACGCGGTGTTCACGGTCGAGAACATGTTCGTATGGAACGTGTTGCCGCCTTGCATCGCGACCTTCGCGGCGATCACCCTGGTTGGAACCGTCAGCGTGACAATGTCGGCGGTGCTGATCCTGATCGCGGGAACCATGGTGGCGATCATGTTCCGCCTGGCGGCCGCCGGCAGGCCGCTGCATGACGACTTCGCCAACCGGGCCGCCGCCGTCGACGGCGAAATGGTTGATGTCATCAACAATTTGCCGCTGGTGCGTGCGTTCTGCGGCCTCGGCTACGAGCACGACCGCTTCGACGCGACCGTCAATCGGGAACTCGTCGCGCGCGGCCGTTCCCTGCGCTATCTCGAGAAGCTTCGCCTTTTTCACGCCGGCGTGACCGTGATCCTGACGATCGCGATGCTGGCCTGGGCCCTCTCGCTCTGGCAGCAAGGCGCGGCGACCACCGGCGACGTCGTGCTGGTCTGCACGCTCGGCATCTCGATCCTCAGCGCCACCCGCGATCTCGCCGTTGCGCTGGTCGACGTCACCCAGCATGTCGCCCGGCTCACCGAGGCGCTGGCGACGCTGCTGCAGCCGCACGAGCTGAAGGACCATCCGGAAGCCGAAGCTCTGGTGAAGAGCGGCGCGGCGATCGCATTCAACAATGTCGGGTTCCGCTATCCCGGCGGCCTTCAGGTGTTCGATCGCTTCAGCCTGCGCATCCAGCCCGGCCAGCGCGTCGGCCTGGTCGGCCAGTCCGGCGGTGGCAAGTCAACATTGTTTACCCTTCTGCAGCGGTTCTACGACGTCGAGCAGGGCAACATCATGGTCGATGGCCAGGACATCTCGCGCGTCACCCAGCAGAGCCTGCGCGCGGCGATCTCGGTGGTGCCGCAGGACATCTCACTGTTCCACCGTTCGATCCTGGAGAACATCCGCTACGGCCGGCCTGATGCCACCGACGACGAGGTGCTGCGGGCGGCGATCGCGGCGCGCTGCGACTTCATCGAAACCCTGCCCGAGGGCATGAACACCATCGTCGGCGATCGCGGCATCAAGGTCTCCGGCGGCCAGCGCCAGCGCATCGCGATCGCACGCGCCTTCCTGAAGGACGCGCCGATCCTGCTGCTCGACGAAGCCACCGCGGCGCTCGATGCGGATTCCGAGGAGGCGATCCGCGAGGCGTTGTCGCGGCTGATGCGCGGGCGTACGGTGGTGGCGATCGCGCACCGCCTCGCGACGCTGCGCAGCTTCGACCGCGTGCTCGTGCTGCAGGGCGGCCGCATCGTCGAGGACGGTCCGCCCGATATCCTCGTGAAGGGAAGGGGCCCCTACCGCGACCTGGTTGCGCGCGAAATGGGCCGCCTGTCCACCAGCGCGGCCTGATCCCGCGTCATCAGGCCTGTTCTAGCGTTCCGGTGCGTTCGTTCGAGTCAGGAAAACGGCCAATAGAAGTCGCCAGAGGTTCAGATGGCAGCTGACGTCGTTACGCAGATCATTACTGCTCGCATCACTGAGCACGTCGCCGAATCGCCGTTCTACATTCCGATGACCGGGCCCGCGGCGCGGCCGCGGCGCTCGCTCAAGCATGACGACACCTTCATCGTGCTCGACAGCCATGGCGACATCGGCGCCTCGGCCGGCGGGCCGGACGGCCTGTTCAACGCCGACACGCGCTACCTCGCGCGGCTGGAAATGGTGCTGGAGGGCGTGCAGCCGCTTCTGCTCGGCTCCAACATGCGCGACGACAATTCGGCGCTGACGGTCGATCTCACCAATTCCGACGTCTACCGCGACGACCGCCTGACGCTGCAGAAAGACACGCTGCATATCGTGCGCTCGATCTTCCTGTGGCGCGGCACGTTCTATCAGCGCATCGGCCTGCAGAACCACGGCGATCATACCGCGAGCTTCGATCTCACGCTGTTGTTCGACAATGATTTTGCCGATCTGTTCGAGGTGCGCGGTGAGCGCCGGCCGCGCCGCGGCATCGGTTCGAGCAAGCTCTTGGGGCCGACCGACGTCGTGCTGGAATATTGCGGCCTCGACGAGCAGTCGCGGATCACCGCGTTGCATTTCGATCCGCGGCCGACGCGGCTGTCGGTCAATGCTGCGACCTACCATTTCGAGCTCGAGCCCGGGCAGGTCACCTCGCTGTTCGTCGCGGTCTCCTGCAACAAGCCGATCATGCAGAAGCCGGTGCCGTTCTTCCGCGGGCTGCTGGCGCATCGCCGCGAGATGCGGATTTCGTCGGCCGGCGCGGCCAGCATCGAGACCTCGAACAACATCTTCAACGAGGTGCTGTGCCAGGCGATGGCCGACCTCAACATGCTGATGACGGAGACGCCGCAGGGCCGTTACCCCTATGCCGGCATTCCCTGGTATTCGACGACATTCGGCCGTGATGGGCTGATCACCGCGCTGCAGATGCTGTGGGTCGATCCCAGGATCGCCAAAGGCGTGCTGAAGCGGCTCGCGCTGTTCCAGGCCAAGACGGTCGATCCGCTGGCCGATGCCGCGCCGGGCAAGATCCTGCACGAGATGCGCGGCGGCGAGATGGCCGCGCTTCGCGAGGTGCCGTTCGCGCATTATTACGGCAGCGTCGATTCGACCCCGCTGTTCGTGCTGCTCGCCGGGCTCTACCTGGAGCGCACCGGCGATGTGGAGACGCTGCGCGAGCTGTGGCCGGCGGTCGAGGCCGGCTTGCAATGGATCGACGGCCCGGGTGATCCCGACCGCGACGGTTTCGTCGAGTACCAGCGCGCGACCGACGATGGGCTTCGGAACCAGGGCTGGAAGGATTCCTTCGACGCCATCTTCCATGCCGACGGAACGCTCGCCGAAGGCAATATCGCGCTGTGCGAAGTGCAGGCCTACGTGTTCGCGGGTAAGCAGCTTGCCGCGCGTGCGGCGCGCAAGCTTGGCTTTGCCGACAAGGCCGCAACGCTGGAAGCCGAGGCCGAGCGGCTGCGCGAGCGCTTCGAGGAAGCGTTCTGGTGCGAGGAGCTCGGTACCTATGCGGTCGCGCTCGACGGCGCCAAGCAGCCGTGCAAGGTGCGCACGTCCAATGCCGGACAAACCTTGTTTTCCGGCATGGTGCGCGAGGACCGCGCGCGACGGGTCGCCGCCGGTCTGATGAGCCAAAAATTCTTCTCGGGCTGGGGCATCCGCACCGTTGCCGCGGGCGAAGCGCGCTACAATCCGATGTCCTATCACGACGGTTCGATCTGGCCGCATGACAATGCGCTGATCGCGCTTGGACTTGCCCGCTACGGCCTCAAGCATTCGGTCGCGCATCTGTTCAAGGGCCTGTTCGACGCTGCGAGCTATATGGAGCTGCGGCGGCTGCCGGAGCTGTTCTGCGGCTTTCGCCGCGAGCGCCGCCGCGGCCCGGTGCTTTATCCGGTCGCCTGCGCGCCGCAGGCCTGGGCGAGCGCGACGCCGTTCACGCTGCTGGAGGCGGCGCTGGGAATCGAGTTCGACACCACACGCGGCGAGATCAGGCTGAGCGATCCGCGACTGCCGGAATTCCTCAACGACGTGGTGCTGCGCAACCTCAGGCTTGGCACTTCCAGCGTCGATCTGAGGCTGCGCCGCCACGGCGACGAAGTGTCACTCGAAGTGTTGCGCACGCGCGGCCAGATCCAGGTGTCGATCGTGCTGACGCATTGAGCGTCGCGGAACGGCACGCGCGCGCCAGGAGATCGTGGGAGAGGTACATGCGTCCGAGGTTCATGATCATGCTGGTCGCAGCCGTGCTGCTGACATCCGCTGGTGTCCGCGCCGCCGACGATGTGACGCCGCCGGCAGCCCAGGCGCCGCCAGCGGCACCGAAGGAGCAGGCCAAAGAGCCGTCGAAGGAGCCATCGCCGCCGCCGTCGGTGACCGTGATCGGCGCGCGCGATGCGCACGGCATTCTCGGGCGCGATGTGCGCAGCTCCGCCAATGAGGACATGGGCCGCATCGTCGACGTCATCGTCGACCGCGACGGCAAGGTCCGCGCCGCCGTGATCGATTTCGGCGGGTTCCTCGGCGTCGGGAGCCGCAAGATCGTGGTCGATTGGAACGCCCTGCGTTTCGCCGGCGTTTCCAGCAAGAGCGACAGCATCACGCTGGACCTGAACAAGCAGCAGGTGAGCGCTGCGCCGGAATACAAGGAAGATACGCCGCTGATCGTGCTGGGCGCGGCCGGCAGTCTCCATCCATGGGATTACGAACATTAGGGGGCTCGAGCTGGTCGCGCGTCCGAACTCTTCCTTCGAGACGGTTGGCGACGGTCGTGGCGAGCGATCAGCCGGCGGCACCAAAATTGTGCCGCGTGTTCCCGATCAGCCCAGTCCTGAGGAACCGCGCACGCCGTCGCGCGAAAGCCAGCGCGGGCTCGACTGGTTCATCTTCTTCCTCGCCGACGTGCAGACCGGCTTCGGCCCGTTTATCGCGGTCTATCTGACGACGCAGAAATGGACCCAGGTCGAGATCGGCTTCGTGCTCTCGATCGGCGGCATCATCGGCCTGCTTGGCCAGATGCCCGGTGGGGCGATCGTCGATGCGGCCCGCTCGGAGCGGGTGGTGGCCGGCTGTGCGGTGGCCGCGATCGGCGCCAGCGCGCTCGCCTATGCGCTGTGGCCGATCTTTCCCGTGGTGACGCTCGCCGCGACATTGCACGCGCTCGCAAGCTGCGTGCTCGGTCCGGCGATCGCCGCGATCAGCCTTGGGCTGGTCGGACCGCTTGCGATCGGCGAGCGGCTCGGCCGCAACGCGCGCTTCGCCTCGCTCGGCAGCGGCTCGGCCGCGGCGCTGATGGGCGCCTGCGGCTATTTCCTGTCGAGCCGCTCGGTGTTCCTCGTGACCTTCATCCTGGTGATCCCGACATTGTTGTCGCTGGTGCGGATCCGCGAGCGCGAGATCGACATCGCCCAGGCCCATGGTGAGGTGAAGCGCGAGGTTCCGGACAAGCGCGCCACCAGCGTCGTCGGCCTGGTGCGGCAGCGGTCGCTGCTGATCTTTGCCGGCGCGATGATGCTGTTCCAACTCGCCAATGCCGCGATGCTGCCGCTGATGGCGGGCGTGGTCACCACGCGGTCGAGCCAATGGGCGCCGGTCCTGATCGCCGCCTGCATCATTGTGCCGCAGGCGATCGTCGCGTTGTGCTCGCCCTCGGTCGGCCGCAAGGCCCAGGCTTGGGGCCGCCGGCCGCTGCTCCTGATCGCGTTCGCCTCCCTGGTGATCCGCGGCCTGTTGTTCGCAACGGTGCATGATCCCTATTTGCTGGTTGCGGTGCAGATTTTCGATGGCATCACCGCAGCGATCTTCAGCGTGATGGTGCCGCTGATCGTGGCCGACGTCGCGTTCGGTAGCGGCCATTTCAACCTGGCGCAGGGCATAGTCGGTACTGCCGTCGGCATCGGCGCCTCGCTCAGCACGGTGCTGGCCGGCTATGTCAGCGACAAGCTCGGCAGCAGCACGGCCTTTATGGGCCTGGCCGGCGTCGCCGCGCTCGGGCTGTTCGTGATCTGGCTGGTAATGCCGGAAACGCGGCGGACGGCATGACAAGAGGACGCGGCCGCAGTGCCATGGGCTACCTTTCAGACTATGGATATCCGCGACGGTGGGCCGGTTTTGACCGCGCCACACCCTTCCTCCTGCATGCGCCGTCATATATGAGTGATTTGCTGCTGGAACGCGCCGATGCTCCGCCGGATTAATCAATCCAAAATCGCGATCTGGTACGGATCGACGCAGCGCGGGCAGGCATTTCGACCGAGGAATGGCATGGTGAATCGAACGACGACGGCGCAGACCACCGGAGCGATGCGGCGTTGGGGGCATCCCACGATTGTGACCTTCGCAGCGATGGTCACATTTGCGGCACTGACCGGCAGTGCCGCCGCGAAGCAGCAGCGTCCCGAGCCAACCGTCGAGGCGACGGCGCCACGCACCGCGGGCGAACCGATCATGGCGATCGTGTCGATCAAGGCCCAGAAGGTCACCTTCTACGACGCCGACGGCTGGATCTACCGCGCGCCGGTGTCGAGTGGCGTCAAGGGACGCGAGACGCCGGCCGGTGTCTTTGCGCTGATCGAGAAGGACAAGGACCACCACTCGACGCTCTATGACGACGCCTGGATGCCGAACATGCAGCGCATCACCTGGAACGGCGTCGCGCTGCATGGCGGGCCGCTGCCGGGCTATGCGGCCTCGCATGGCTGCGTGCGGATGCCCTACGATTTTGCCGAAAAGCTGTTCGACAAGACGCGGATCGGCATGCGGGTGATCATCGCGCCGAACGACGCGGCACCGGTCGATTTTACCCACCCGGCGCTGTTCGTGCCGAACGCGCAGGCGATCGCGGCTGCTCCGGCGCGCGCCCAGACGCTTGCTCGCGACGCCGCGGATGCCGCCAAGGCGGCCGACGAAGCGAAGAGGGCCTCCACAGCCGCGACCAAGGAAGCTGCACTGTTCACGCCTGCGTCACTGCGCAAGCTGGAAAAGGCCAAGACCCGTGCCGACGCCGAGCTTGCGTTCGCCGACAAGACGCTCGCCAATGCCAAGACCGACCAGACCAAGGCGCGCGCCGAGGATCTGAAGCAGAAGGCCGCCGCCAGGGCCGCGGAAGCGACCACGCAGTTCGAAGCCGCCCAGGGCGACGCCAGGCCGAAGCTCGACGCCGCGGCAGCCGCAAAGGACGCCGCCAAGGCGGCCGAGACCAAGAAAGCCGACACCGCGAAGGCGGCGACCGAGGCGAAGCTCGCGCTCGAGCCGGTCTCGGTCTACATCAGCCGCGCAACGCAGAAGCTCTACGTCCGCCGCAACACCCACAAGCCGTGGGCTGATGGCGGCGAGGTGTTCGATTCAAGCATCGAGGTTCCCGTCACGATCCGCGATCCGGACAAGCCGATCGGCACGCATATCTTCACGGCGATGGCGCGTAACGACACCGGCCTGCGCTGGACCGAGGTGACGATCGACGAGGGCGACAACGCCAAGGACGCGCTCGACCGCATCACCATCCCGCAGGACGTGCTGGATCGCATTGCACCGACCGTGGTGCCACGGTCTTCCATCATCGTCTCGGACGAGCCGCTGAGCAGCGAGACCAACTACCGCACCGAATTCGTCGCCGTGCTGAGCAACCAGCCGCAGGGCGGTTTCATCACGCGCAAGCCCACCCGGCCCATGGTGCCCGACGACATGGTTGCGAGCAACGAGGACGGTTTCGGCTTCTTCTATCAGCGCAGCTGGAATCCCCAATCCGGCACCCAATACGGCGTGCCCCAGTATGGCAGCCGCCAATACAGCAATCCGCAGTACGGCAATCCTCAGATTTATGGCAACCCTCAAGCCGCCAATCCGCGCCGGCGCGGCGGCCAGCCCTACTGGCAATCGCAACAGGACTGGTAGCAGGGCGGCGACGCGTAGGACGCAAGCCGAGGAATCCGACTAACCCTGTGTGCATTGGACGGCGGCGTGATGCCGCCGTCCAACTGCGCAGTGCGGTAGCCTCCGCGTTACGGGCGAGCTTCCAGGATCAGGTTGAACGGCGTTTCCGCCGCGCGGCGGAAGCGGGAGAAGCCGCCCTGGCGCGCGACCTCGCGCAGTCTTGCCTCTCCGGCCTGGGCGCCGAGCGCAAGCCCGACTTCCTGGTCCAGCGAGGCAGGGGTGCAGATCATGGTCGAGGCGGCATAGTAAACCCGCCCGATCGGATTGAGGTTGTCCTCCAGCCGGTCGTTGGCGAACGGCTCGATCAGCAGGCAGGTGCCGTCATTTGCGAGGGTGGAGCGGGTGTGCTTGAGGGCGCCGACCGGATCGCCCATGTCGTGCAGGCAGTCGAAGAAGCAGACCAGATCATACCCCTTGGCCGGGAATGTCTTGGCGGAATGCGTTTCGAAATGGACGCGGTCCGACAATCCCGCCTCCTTCGCCGAGGCCCGCGCTGTCTGGATCGAGCCGTCGTGATAGTCGAAGCCGTAGAAGGTGGATTTCGGAAACGCCTCCGCCATCAACCGCGTCGAGACGCCGTGGCCGCAGCCGACGTCGGCGACGACGGCGCCTTTCTTCAGCTTGTCGACGACGCCCTCGAGCGCCGGCAGCCATTCCTGGACCAGATAGTGCTTGTAGCTGGTGCGGAAGAAGCGGGCGGTGCCGCAGAACAGGCACTCGCTGCGCTTGTTCCAGCCGACGCCCTTGCCGGTCTTGAACGCGTCGGTAATTTTCGGCTCGTCGAGGAAGGTCGCGCCGACCAGGCTTCCGACGGCGCCGAGGAACACCGGGCTTTCCTCATCGGCGAGCGCGAGCGCCTGCTCGGGCAGCATCGAGAATTTTCCGGACGCCTTGTCGTATTCGATGTAGCCCGAGGCGGCCTGCGCCGAGAGCCATTCCTGAACGTAACGCTCGGCGGTTCCGGTTGCCTTGGCCAGCGCCGCGGCATTCATCGGTCCTTGCTGTGCAAGTGCCTTGTAGAGCCCGAGCTTGTCTCCCAGCAGCATCAGCGAGGCGTTCATCGCCGCGCCGACATCGCCGATCATCTTTCCCATGAATAAATTGAGGCGTTCCTCATTGACGTCCATGATGTTCCTCCATCGCAATCGCGTTTGGCCAAAAGTCCATCATTCGCAATTTCACGCATGCGTCGTCGTACAGCCATGGGGCGACGCGATCGCATGAAAGGTTCGCTGCAATGAAGCGATTGTTACTTCGCCGCTGGGATCCCAGAGCGGCCGGCCTTCACAGGCCTGCGAGGCGGGCGGCCTACGCCGCCGCCCGCAGCATGACCAGCCTCTTGTACAGCGCGCCGTAGCAGGCGGCCGACAGGTCCCAGCTGTAGGACTTGGCCATTGCGCTGGAGCGCATGGCGTTGAGGCGGTCCTTGGCGCGATAGGCGTCGAAGGCGCGCCTGACCCCGCCGAGGAAAGATTCCGCCGACGGCTGCGGGAACAGGAAACCGGTCTCGCCGTCGGCGATGGTTTCGGCAAGGCCGCCGGTCTGGTGGCCGATCGGCAGCGAGCCAAAGCGCTGCGCATACATCTGGCTGAGGCCGCAGGGCTCGAAGCGCGACGGCATCAGGGTGAAATCGCTGCCGGCGAAGATCCGGCGCGCCTGCGCGTCGTTGAAGCCGATGATAACGCCGATCGCGTCCGGCCGGCGCCGGTGTGCGGCGACCAGCGCGTCCTCGAGGGCAGGCTCGCCACTGCCGGTGACGACGATCTGGCCGCCATCCCCGATGATCTGATCGGCGGCCGACAGCACGAGGTCGACGCCCTTCTGATGCACGAGCCGCGCAACCAGGCCGAAGATCGGCCCGCGCGAGACCGCAAGCCCGAACTGCCGGCGGACATAATCGGCGTTGGCCTGCTTGCCCTTCCAGTCGCCGGCGCCGAACGGCTGCGCCAGCTGCGCGCAATGACGCGGGTCCCAGCTCTCGTCGATGCCGTTCAGGATGCCGGTCAGCTGGTCGGCGTCGGAGCGGGCGCGCAGCACGCCCTCCAGCCCGCAGCCGAGCTCCGCGGTCGTGATCTCCTTCGCATAGGTCGCGCTGACGGTGGTCAAATGCGAGGCGTAGACGAGACCGCCCTTGAGGAAGGACAACTGGTCGTAGAACTCCAGCCCGTCGATGTGGAAGGAGCTTTCCGGTGCGCCGATCCGCCGCAGCGAGTCCTTCGGAAACAGGCCCTGATAGGCGAGATTGTGGATGGTCAGGATCGACGGAATCCGCAGCTGACGCCATGCGAGGTAGGCCGGTGTGAGCGCGGCCTGCCAGTCGTTGGCGTGAACGAGGTCGGCTGCCCAATTCTTGTCCAGCGTTCCGGCTGCAAGTTCGGCAGCGGCGGAGGCAAAGCGGCCGAAGCGGATGTCGTTGTCCGGCCAGTCGCGGCCGGACTCATCGCCGTAGGGATTGCCCGGCCGGTCGTACAGTTGCGGGCACAGCAGCACGTAGACCGGCATGCCGTCCTTGGTCGATGCGCGCCCGAGCGTGCAGGCCGGCATCTCGGCAAGCGCAGGGCAGTTTCCAACGATTTCAATGTGAGTGAATTGCTCGACCACGTCCCGGTAGCCGGGAAGCATGATCCTGACATCGCTCCATGGGCGGAGCGCCCGGGGGAGTGCAGCGGAAACGGCGGCAAGCCCGCCCACGCGGACGAAATCGTCCATCTCCGTCGTGACGAATAAGACCTTCAACAAGCGCCCTCGTTCTAGCCCGTGACAGGGCTATGCAAGATCGGGTCCAATCTGCCTTTGAGTAAAATGCAAGACGGCCCGCGGGTCCGGTCTGGACGAGACGCTTTCCTGTCAGGGCGGCTCACTTTAGGGTCGCGCGGCGCCGAACAATGAGAACCACGCGGTGGAGGAAGCCTTGGCCACAACAATAGCTGCTGACGATGAGGGGAATTTGACACGGAGCTTCGACGGCCTTCGGGTGCTGGATTTTTCCACCACGATCGCCGGACCTCATTGCACGCGGATGCTCGCCGACATGGGCGCGGAGGTGATCAAGATCGAGTCCGCCGAAGGCGAGACGATGCGGACGCGGCCGCCGCTGCGCAACAATTGCTCGACGGCGTTCGGTCAGCTCAATGTCGGCAAGAACAGTCTTGTGCTCGACCTGAAGTCGCCCTCCGGCGTCGAGGCCGTGCGCCGGCTGATCGCGACCGCCGACGTGCTGGTGGAGAATTTCCGCCCCGGCGTGATGCGGCGGCTGAAGCTCGACCATGCCTCGATAAGGGACATCAACCCGAAGCTGATCTACTGCTCGATCTCCGGCTACGGCCAGACCGGCCCGTCGGCGGAGTTGCCGGCCTATGCGCCGGTGATCCATGCCGCCTCGGGTTATGAGATGGCGCATCTCGCCTATCAGCCGGGCCGCTCGCGGCCGGACTATTGCGGCATCTATCACGCCGATGTGCTCACAGGCGTCTATGCCTTCGGCGCGATCTCGGCGGCGCTCTATCAGCGCAGCGCCAGCGGCAAGGGCCAGCATATCGACGTCTCGATGCTGGAATCGATGCTGAGCCTGACCCTCAACGAGTTGCAGTGGTCACAATTCGAGGTGAAGCAAACGCAGCGCCCGATGTTCGGCCCGATCGAAACCACCGACGGCTACGTCATGGTGGCGATCGCCAGCGAGAAGACGTTCCAGAACCTGATGCAGGTGATCGGCCATGGCGAATGGGTCTCCGATCCGCGCTTCGCCAGATATTCCGATCGGCGGGACAACTGGGCGGCCCTAATGGAGGGCGTCGAGGCGTGGTCGCGCGCGGTGAGCACGCAGGCCTGCCTCGCTGCGCTCAATGAATATGGCGTGCCGTCGTCGGCCTATCGCACCGTGCGCGAAGCGCTCGCCGATCCACAAATCGCCCATCGCGGCGCGCTGGCCGAGGTCGAGGACGGCGGCGGCGCCTTCAAGGTGCTCAACCTGCCGTTCCGCATGTCGGGCGCGACGGTCGGCGCCGCCAAGCGGATGTCGACGCTCGGCGAGCACACGCTGTCTTATTTGAAGGAGATCGGGCTCTCCGACGATCAGATCGCAGGCTTCGCAGCGCAACCGGCAAAAGCCGCGCGCAGTTAGAGCATGATCCGGACCCGGAGGGCCGCGTTAGCGCAAAGTGGATACCGGTTCTCCGAAAGGTCATGCTCAAACAAGTCAATGAGATCATGATGCGGTCTTGCGTGATCGCATCGTGATCTCCCTGCGGCTTTTCATCCGTATTACGGTCTTGTCGCGCGCGGCGATTCCGGACAAGCTGCCGCGCAACATACGACGATCCGGAACACCGGACGTCGCCCACCTGGGAGGGAGCATCGATGAAGCTGGCCGGGCGCGCGCACGCGGTTGCGCGCATATTTCTTGTGGCGGGATTAGCTGCGGCAACATTCGCTGTACCCGCCAGCGCGCAGAAGCAGGGCGGCACGCTCAACGTCGGCCAGGAGCTGGACATTGCGGGCTTCGACCCGCTCAAGGTCGGCGTCTACGACACCTCGGCCAACACCGCGGCGGCCGCGATCTTCGACACACTGACCACGCTCGACGACAAGGGCGAGCCGATACCGAAGCTCGCGTTGTCGTGGACGCATTCCGACGACTTCAAGACCTGGACCATCAAGCTGCGGCCAGGCGTCAAATTCCACGACGGCACGCCGTTCAACGCGCAGGCGGTGAAGGAGAACTTCGACCGTCAGAAGGACCCCGCCAACAAGTGCCGCTGCGCCTTCTACATCACGAGCATCATCAGTGTGCAGACGGTCGATGACCTCACGGTGGTCTACAATTTCAGCGATCCGTCGGTGAACTTTCCGGCGACCCAGTCGATCCAGAGCTCCAACAACGTGATGCAGTCGCCGACCGCCTGGAAGACCAAGGGCGACGACTACAACCGCAATCCGGTCGGCACCGGCCCCTACATCCTGAAATCCTGGACCGCCGGCGATCGCATGGTGCTCGAGAAGAACTCGGACTATTGGGACAAGGGCAAGCCCTATCTCGACCGCATCATCCTGAAGCCGCTGCCGGATGCACAGTCGCGTTTTGCCTCGCTGCAATCGGGTGAGGCCGACATCATCTGGGACGACGAGGCCGACGCCGACAACATTATCAAGGCGCGCAAGGACGCGAGTCTAACCGTGCATACCTATCAAGGCTCGGGGGCTTCAGTCGCTGCCTTCAACACCAAGGTCCCGCCGTTCGACGACGTGCGCGTGCGCCAGGCGCTGGTGATGGCGCTCGACCGCAACAAGATGTCGCAAGCGATTACCAATGGCCTGGCGCGACCGGCCAGCAATCCCTACGGCGACGGTTCTTGGGTGAAGTGCAAGGATGACGGCGCATTGCCCTTCGATGTCGAAAAGGCCAAGGCGCTCATCAAGGACTACGGCAAACCGGTCGAGTTCAAGATGCTGGTCTCGGCGACGCCGCGCGGCCGCACGGGCGGTCAGGTCCTGCAGCAATTCTGGAAGCGCGTAGGCGCCAACATGGAGATCGAGCAGGTCGATCAGGCGACCATTCCGCCGCGCGCCTTCATGCGCCAGTTCCAGCTCACGCCGTGGCGCATCGTCGATCTCGCCGATCCCGATCCGCAGATGTACGCCAATTTTCACACCGGCAGCCCAGTGGCGCTGGCGAACTACTCCAATCCGGAACTCGATCGGCTGCTGGAGCATGCGCGAACCACGGCCGACGTCGCCCAGCGTACCGAGGACTATTGCGCGATCAGCCGCCTGATCAACAAGGAGGCGATCTGGTTCTGGACCTTCCAGAACACCTATTTATGCGATATCGAGCGCGAAGGTGAAGGGCGTGCCGAAAATGTTCAACGGGGTGCTCGACGTCTCCTACGCCTGGAAGGAATAGCGCTGCATGCTGTTCTTCGTCGCGCGTCGGCTCCTGTACCTGGTGCCGGTGCTGATCGCGGTCTCGGCGCTGACCTTCGTGATTGCGTCGCTGTTGCCGGGCGATCTCGCTTACGTGATCCTCGGCGACCAGGCGACGCCTGAGAACGTCGCGGCGCTGCGCCATGATATGGGGCTCGATCAGCCGATCTGGCTGCGCTATCTCGGCTGGCTCTGGCACATCCTGCAAGGTGATTTCGGGCGCTCGTTCCGCACCGGGCAGACCGTGCTGCAGGCGGTCAGCGAGCGTCTGCCGGTCTCGTTCGAACTGATGATCCTGGCCGAACTGATCGGGCTTGCGATCGGCGTGCCGCTCGCGATCGCCTGCGCGGCCAAGGCCGGCAGCGCGTTCGACCGCCTGATGACCGGCTCGGCCTTCGGCATGCTGTCGGTGCCGACCTTCCTGTCCGCGATCCTCTTGATCTATTTGTTCGCGGTCGAGCTGCGCTGGCTGCCGGCGACCGGCTACGTGCCGTTCGCCGAGGATCCGCTCGCCAATCTGCGCTTCATGGTGCTGCCGGCGCTGACGCTCGCGCTTGCGGAGTGGCCGGGCATCATGCGCGTGCTGCGCTCCGACATGATCGCGGCGCTGCAGGAGGATTATATCGCGCTCGCGAAGGCGAAAGGCCTGAAGCCGTCGCGCATCCTGTTCGTGCATGCGCTGAAGCCGTCGTCGCTGACGCTCGTCACCATCACCGGCATCAATATCGGCCGCCTGATCGGCGGCGCCGTGATCGTCGAGACGATCTTCGCCTTGCCCGGGATCGGCCGCCTCTTGGTCGGCGCGATCTATACCCGCGACCTCATCATCCTGCAGGGCGTGGTGCTGCTGGTCGCCGCCGGCTTCGTCATCATGAACTTCATCGTCGACCTGCTCTACGCCGTGCTCGACCCGAGGATCCGCCATGGCCACGCTTGAGCTCAGCCTCGACGAGACCACCGCGGCCCCGGCACGGCGCAAACGCCGGCTCGGCACGCTGTTCTGGATCGCGATCGGCTGGATGGTGCTGGTGTTCGCGGTCGCGATCCTTGCCGATGTGCTGCCGTTGCCGAGCCCGACCGACATGGACATGCTGGAGCGGCGAGCGCCGTTTTCGGCCGAGCATTGGCTCGGCACCGACGGTCTCGGCCGTGACGAGCTGTCGCGGCTGATCTATGGCGCGCGGATCTCGCTGATCGTCGGGCTCTGTGCGCCGGTGATCGGGGTCACCATCGGCGGCGCGCTCGGCATGCTGGCCGGCTATTTCCGCGGCCGCTTCGAATCCATCGTGGTCGGCAGCATGGACGTGCTGCTGGCGTTTCCGCCCCTGATCCTGGCGCTGGCGGTGACCGCCTATCTCGGCCAGTCGATCTTCAACCTGACCTGCATCCTCGGCGTGCTCGGCATTCCCGCCTTCATGCGGGTGGCGCGAGCGTCGACCCTGACGCTGGCGCGGCGCGAATTCGTCATCGCGGCACAGGCACTCGGCGCTACGCATGCGCGCATCCTGCTGCGCGAATTGCTGCCGAATGTGCTACTGCCGCTGCTCGCCTTCTTCCTGCTCGGCGTCGCCGTCACCATCGTGGTCGAGGGCGCGCTGTCCTTCCTCGGCCTCGGCGTGCCGCCGCCGATCTCGAGCTGGGGCAGCATGATCGGGGAGGGCCGTGAAAGCCTCGACGTGGCGCCGCGGCTCGCCTTCATTCCGGCGATTGCGATGTTCCTGACCGTGCTCTCCTTCAACCTGATCGGCGACACCATCCGCGCGCTGACCGACCCCAGGCAGGGTGCGCTATGAGTGGCACGCTGCTTTCGGTCGAGAACGCGGTGGTCGATCTGCCGACGCCGCGCGGCAATCTGCGGGCGGTCGATCACGTCGATCTCTCTGTCGGTGCGGGCAGGACGCTCGGCATTGTCGGCGAGTCCGGCTGCGGCAAGACCATGCTGTCGCGCGCCGTCCTGCAACTGCTGCCCAAGAAGGCGAAATTGTCCGGCCGGGTGATGTTCGACGGGCAGGACCTGACAAGACTGTCGCCGGAGAAACTGCGCAAGCTGCGCGGCCGCTCGCTCGCAGTGGTGTTCCAGGATCCCATGACCTCGCTCAATCCGGTGCTGACCATCGGCACCCAGCTGATCGAGACCATTGTGGAACATCTCGAGCTCGATCTTGCCGGGGCGAGGCAGCGCAGCATCGAGCTGCTGGCCGCCGTCGGCATTCCGGCACCTGAGCAACGCCTGACGCAATATCCGCATCAGCTCTCCGGCGGCATGCGCCAGCGTGTGGCGATCGCAGTTGCGCTGTCCTGCGAACCAAAACTCCTGATCGCCGATGAGCCGACCACCGCGCTCGACGTCACGATCCAGGCGCAGATCCTCGATCTCCTCGCACGCGAGCAGCAGCGCCGTCATATGGCGATGATCATCATCACGCACGACCTCGGCGTGGTCGCCGGCCGCACCGACGAGGTCGCGGTGATGTATGCCGGGCGCGTCGTCGAGCGCGCGCCGACACCTGCCCTGTTCAAGCAGATGCGGATGCCCTACACCGAGGCGCTGCTCGCCGCGTTGCCAAAGCTCGACGTCCCGCCGCATACGCCGCTGCCGGCGATTTCGGGGCGGCCGCCCGACCCAACCCGGCCGCTCAAGGGCTGCTCGTTCTCGCCGCGCTGCCGCTATTCCGCCGGGCGCTGCGGCACCGAGAAGCCGCCGCTCTGCGCGGCGGAGACATCAGACCATCTCTATGCCTGCTTCCATCCGATCGCGGCGGGGGTCGGCGCATGATGCAGCAGGCCGCATCCGATCCGCTGATGAAGGTGGAAAACCTCGTCGTCGAATATTCGGTGGGGGGCAAGATCATCCATGCCGTGTCCGACGTCAGCCTCGAAATCGCCCGTGGCGAGACGCTGGGGCTGGTCGGTGAATCCGGCTGCGGCAAGTCCACGCTCGGCCGCGCCGTGCTGCAATTGCGCCAGGCCGTTTCCGGCAAGGTGCTGTTCGACGGCCACGATCTCACCGCCCTGCGCGGCGAGGCGCTGCGCATGATGCGCCGGCGCGTGCAGCTGATCTTCCAGGACCCGATCGCTTCCCTCAATCCGCGGCGGCGGATCGGCGATATCGTCGCCGAGCCGCTGGTGATCGCGGGCGTCAAGGATCCCGAGGAACGAGGGCGCCGCGTCAACGAGGTGCTGTCGGCGGTCGGCCTCGATCCGGCGCTGGTGAGCGGACGGCTGCCGCATGAATTCTCCGGCGGACAGTGCCAGCGCATCTGCATTGCCCGCTCGCTGGTGCTCAATCCGGAATTCGTGATCTGCGACGAGCCGGTGTCCGCGCTCGACGTCTCGATCCGTGCGCAGATCCTCAATCTGCTGGAGGAGATGAAGGCGCGTTACGGCCTGACCCTGCTGTTCATCGCTCACGATCTCGCGGTGGTGAAGGCGGTCTCAGATCGCGTCGCGGTGATGTATCTCGGCCGGCTCTGCGAGGTCGGTCCGTCGGAACAGCTGTTTGCACAGCCGGCGCATCCCTATACCGCGCTGCTCATCGAAGCGATCCCGGTGCCCGATCCGGATGTCCGTCCGACCCGGAGCGTGCCGGTCGGCGAGCCGCCGTCGCCGATCGCGCCGCCGTCCGGCTGCCGCTTCCGCACCCGCTGCCCGCGGGCCGATGCGCGCTGCGCCAGCGAGGTGCCGGAACTGCGCACGGTTGCGCCCGGCCAGTTCGCGGCTTGCCATCATCCCTTGATCTAAATATGGGGAGACCAACACCGCGTTTGTCCCCGGCGGGCAGGCGTGGCAAGGTCCGCCGCAAGAACAAGCTTCGGGAGAGCAGCGATGAAGAGTTTCCAGGTCGTCGATTTCAACGCCCCCTTGAAAGAGGTTGATCAGCCGACGCCGCAGCCGTCGGGCACGCAGGTGCTGATCAAGGTCAAGGCCGCCGGTGTCTGCCACAGCGACCTGCATATCTGGGAAGGCGGTTATGATCTTGGCCATGGCCGCAAGCCGCTGTCGCTGAAGGATCGCGGCGTCTCGTTGCCGCGCACGATGGGCCACGAGACGGTCGGCGAAATCATAGCCTTCGGGCCCGACGTCAAGGATGCCGACAAGGGCGGTCTCAAGCTCGGCGATGTCGCGCTGGCCTATCCCTGGCTCGGCTGCGGCAAATGCCCGACCTGCCTCGGTGGCGACGAGAACATGTGCGCGATCAAGCCGAATGCGCTCGGCGTCTACTGCGACGGCGGCTACGCCGATCACATGACCGTGCCGCATCCGAAATATCTGCTCAACCTGAACGGACTCGATCCGGTCACGGCGGCGCCCTACGCCTGCTCCGGCGTCACGACCTACAGCGCGCTGAAGAAGGTCGAGAAGGATCTCGACACGCCGATCGTGATTTTCGGCGCCGGCGGTCTTGGCCTGATGGCGCTCTCGCTGTTGAAAGCGATGGGCGGCAAGGGCGCGATCGTGGTCGATATCGACGCCAGGAAGCGCGAGGCGGCCGAGGCCGCCGGCGCGCTCGCCACCGTCGACGGCAAGGCGCCCGACGCGCTGGAGCAGCTCGTCAAGAAGGCCGGCCAGCCGATCCGCGCCGCGATCGATCTCGTCGGCAACGCCCAGACCTCGCAGCTCGGCTTCGACTGCCTGACCAAGGGCGGCAAGCTCGTGATCGTCGGCCTGTTCGGCGGCGGCGCGACCTGGGCGCTGCCGCTGATCCCGATCAAGGCCGTCACCATCCAGGGCAGCTATGTCGGCAATCTGCGCGAGACGCAGGAGCTGCTCGACCTGGTGCGGACCAAGAAGATTCCGGCGATCCCGGTCACGCCGATGCCGCTGGCGAAGGCGAATGAGGCGCTGACCAATCTGCAGAAAGGCCAGCTCGTCGGCCGCGCGGTGCTGACGCCGTAAGACGGCATATCTCGCGTCATGGCCGGGCTTGTCCCGGCCATCCACGGCTTGCTTGCCGATGCGCGGTTAAGACGTGGATGCCCGGGACATCTAGCGCGAAGACGCGCTTCGCGCTTCTGCCCGGGCATGACGAGGTTCACAACTGAAGCTATCAGGGAATCCCCATGTCCGCCAACGACGCACTTCACATCGCAGTTCTCGGTGGCGACGGCATCGGCCCCGAGGTGATGGCGCCGGCGCTCGAGGTGCTGCGCGGCATCGAGGCGTCGGCCGGCCTCAAATTCCGCTTCACCGAGGCGCCGGCCGGCGCCGGTCATTACAAGGAGACCGGCAAGTCGATGCCGGAGAGCACGATCCGGCTGTGCGAGGAGGCCGATGCGATCCTGCTCGGGGCCTGCGGCCTGCCGTCGGTGCGCTACCCCGACAACACCGAGATCGCGCCGCAGATCGAACTGCGCATGATCTTCGATCTCTATGCCGGTGTGCGGCCGGCGCGATTGATCCCTGGCGTGCCGAGCACGATCGTCGGCGCCGATCAGAAGGGCATCGACCTCGTCGTGATCAGGGAATCCACCGAGGGCCTGTTCGCCTCGATGGGCAAGGGCGTCGTCACCGACAGCGAGGCGCGCGAGACGATGGTGATCACGCGCCGGACCTCCGAGCGGCTGTTCGAGTTCTCGTTCCGGCTTGCCGAACGCCGCAAGGCGCGCGGCCGCGTCGGCGGCGGGCTGACCTGCGTCGACAAGGCGAACGTGTTCAAGGCGTTCGCATTCTTCCGCAACATCTTCGACGAGACGGCGAAGCGTCATCCCGACGTCAGGGCTGACCACCTCTACATCGACGCGACGGCGGCTGCGCTGGTGAAGCGTCCCTGGGACTTCGACGTCATGGTGACCGAGAACATGTTCGGCGACATCCTGTCCGACCTCACCGCCGGCCTGATCGGCGGCATGGGCATGGCGCCGTCGGCCGACATCGGCGATCGCTACGCGGTGTTTCAGCCTTGCCATGGCACGGCGCCCGACATCATGGGGCAGGGCAAGGCCAATCCGACCGCGATGATCCTCTCGACCGCGATGATGCTGGACTGGCTCGCCGACAAACACAGTCTGGAGAGCGCTGCGGAAGCCGGAGAGCGGATCGAGCGCGCGGTCGACAGGGTCTATGCCGACGGCATCAAGCCGTTCGAGTTCGGCGGCAGCAATGGCACGGCCGATGTGGCGAAGGCGGTACTGGCGGCGCTTTAGCGCGCTGGCGCGCTCAATCTTCAACCAGTCATGCCCGCGCAACGGCTTTGCCGTTGTCGCTGGAGGTGCTCGCGGAGCGAGCCTCGAAGCATGCACGGCCCGAGTCGGGCCGTCGACCCTTCGAGGCTCGCAAGAACTCGCACCTCAGGGTGACGGGGAAGGAGAGGGGGCCGAAGCCCCCTCGTTGACGATTAGCGATGGTGTCCGCCGTGATGCCCGCCGCCGCGGTGTCCGCCGCCGTAATGGCCGCCATGATGCCGCGGCCCGTGATGATGGTGGCGATGGTGGTAGTGCGGACGATGATGCCATCCGTGATGGCGTGGTCCGTAGTAGCCGTAACCGCCCGGTTGCCAGGTGCAGCGGCCCCAGCGATCGCAGACCTGGCGGACCTTGTCGACATTGGACGTTTCGCCTGCGATGTGGCCGGCCTGCGGCAGCCCGTTCGGCATCGCTGACGCCGCACCCGACATCAGCGCTGCGCTTCCGAGCGCGGCCAGTCCAATAACAGCAAGCTTGATATTCATCGAGATCTCCTTGGTTGAAGCCTGAAAACGTCCATGCGGCCACTTCGTTGCTGCGACAAGAAAGACTGTGCACTTGGTTCTAAGGGACGCCGGTTCAACGCAGGAAATGCGGGAGTTGTGAGGTCGCGCTGTGTGCGGGCGACAATTGGCCGCGCGGCAGAATGGCGGCGCGTCGCGCGTGCATGCGCTGCATGAGATGTGCAGTCAAAGCGTGAGCCGGAAAGACCTGCGCTGATACGCAACTGTGTGCGCGAAGACCGTGCTCAAGTCGAGTTGCGAGATCATGACGCCGCGCTTGCCGTCGCTTCATGACCCCGCATTCGGACGCGAGACTGAAGAGGCTCGCCTCGATCACAAATCCTTGAGCCGACTGCGTCGGCAAAAAGAAAAAGCGCCGCCATCGCCGATGGCAGCGCTTTGTCATGTCCCGGCCCGACCGGCGTATGGCGGTCGTGGTGACCGGCAACCGGCCGATGCGGCGTGGTGGATCGCGTTCGCGGCGTCGCGACCCGACCCGCGGCTCAGTCCTCGTTGGCGGCGATCGATTCCATCAGCGACACCAGCTGGCGCTGTACGGTTTGATCCTTGATCTTGCTGTAGGCGCGCAGCAACCGGAGGCTGAACGCGCTGTCGAGGAACAGCAGGCTCTCGACCTCGCGGGCCTTGTTGTCGCCGTCGTAGAAGAAGGTGACCGGCACATCCAGCGCGCTCGCGATCTGCTGAAGGCGGGCGGCGCCGACGCGGTTCACGCCCTTCTCGTACTTCTGCACCTGCTGGAAGCTGACGCCGAGTTTGTCGCCGAGTTCGGCCTGCGAGATCTTCTGCTCGACACGGCGCAGGCGAATCCGCTTGCCCAACTCGATGTCTGGCTTGCCGGCGCTGCGCTGCTTCATCTTCTTTGCTGCTGATCTGTTCATTCTTGTGACCCGTCCTTCAATCGGGAATCCCTGGCCCGGCTGGGTCAGGGACACGTTCATGATGTACCGCGTTAAGCTCGAGTGGATCGTCAGTTCGTCGTGAACCACGAAAATCCAAGAAGATCGCGGGATGGTATCCAAACGCACATCCTTGTTGGAAGCATGCGTATTGGAAGCACCCTTTACCGACACAGCCAACTACCTGAAGTCGACCGTGCCTAGGTGTCTCTCGACACCCCGCCCTCTACATTTGGCAAAATATTGACCAAACCACAACTAGCGCGAGTTTGATCGCCACAGATTTTGCACGCATGCTTACCGGGCGGCAGTACACTGCGCCCGTAGTTCTACGGGCAACTATATTGTACGGGCGTCTTTGCGTGGATGCAACCCCAGCTAGTGCACCCTGAGGTCGCGCAGACGGGGCGGCGGTTGCTTGACGGAATGGCCCGCCAGGCGAAAAGTTTGACCTAAGTCCAAGTCGGGCTTTCGGAATGTTGCTGGACAATTGCCTGAAAGTTCTCGATCATCGGGAACCAATGTGCGCCTACGACAAGCCGGCGAACTCTGGCGGGAGAGGCCAATGAAGCGGAAGAGGGGAACGCCTCGACTCTACCTCGCGGCTTCGGGAGTGGAAGATATGCCGGTCGCAAATACGGAAGAACGGTTGCTGGCGCTGCTCGCAACCCTGGAAGAGTGTCAGGCCTTCCTGACCGACCGGACCAATACGGAGACGGCGCGGCTTTTGTCCCTTGCCATCCTCGAGCTCCGGATGGAGCTCCACAAGGTGACCGATTCCGAGTTGAAGGCCCTGTGTGACATGATCGCGTCGGACGGGCCGGCGCCGGAACCGGCGACCCGGCAGTTGCCGCCGTATCTGAGGCTGGTCAAGTAGGTCAGCGCCCCGCGCCACGCGCGGGACGCTGCCGGTCCTGTGCCGTGCTCGAGCGCGATGACTTTTAGTCATCCCGCTCTGGCTCTTTGATTTGAGCATGATCTTTTCGGAAAACCGCTACACACTTTTCCGGATCATGCTCTAGCCGGCGGTGACGTCGACTGCCTCTGCGCCTTCAAGCACGCGACGGGCCTTGTCACGGTCGAGGTCACCCTCCCATGCCGCGACCACGACGGTGGCGACGCAGTTGCCGATCAAATTGCCGACCGCGCGTGCCATGCCGATGAACCAGTCGACCGAGAGCACCAGCACGAGGCCGATCGCCGGGATGCTCGGCACCGCATTGAGCGTCGCCGCCAGGATGACGATCGCCGAGCCCGGCACGCCATGCGCGCCCTTCGAGGTGATCAGCGACACGCCGAGCACCAGCAGCAGGTCGCCGAACGACAGCGGCGTGTTGGTCGCCTGCGCGATGAACACGACCGCAAGCGTCAGATAGATCGAGAACGCATCGAGGTTGAAGGACTAGCCGGTCGGGATCACCAGGCCGACCACCGAATCCTTGACGCCGAGGCGCTCCAGCTTGCGCATGATCTGCGGCAACACGGCGTCGGAGGATGCGGTGGCGACCACGATCGTCAGCTCCTCGCGCAGGTAGCCGAGGAATTTGAGGATGTTGATGCCGGCGAGCGCCATCACGCCGCCGAGCACGCCGAGCACGAAGATCGCGACCGAGACGTAGAACAGCGCCACCAGCGACAGCAGCTGCTTCAGCGAGCCGACGCCGTATTTGCCGACCGTGTAGGCGACGGCGCCGAGCACGCCGATCGGCGCGATGCGCACGATCAGGCCCATGGCGCGGAACAGCACGGTCGAGACCGCGTCGATGAGGGAGGAGATCTTCTCGCCCTTCTCGCCGCCGGCCAGCGCCAGGCTGACGCCGAAGATGATGGCGAAGAACAGGACCTGCAGCACGTCGTTGCGCGACAGCGCGTCGAACGAGGTGGTCGGGATGATGTTGAGCAGGAAGCTGCCGACGCCTTCGCCCTTCAGCTTCTGCGCGTTGCTGGCATAGTTGCCGAGCGCCTTGGGATCCAGCGTCGAGGTGTCGATGTTCATGCCGTGACCGGGCCCGAACAGGTAGGCCAGGATCAACCCGACCACCAGCGCGACCGTCGTCATCACCTCGAAATAGACCAGCGCCTTGACGCCGACGCGGCCGACCTTCTTGAGGTCGCCGGCGCCCGCGATGCCGTGCACCACCACGCAGAACACGATCGGCGCCACGATCATCGAGATCAGCTTCAGGAAGGCATCGCTGAAGATCTTCAACCCGATCGCGAAATCGGGCGCGGCCATGCCGATGATGATGCCAAGCAACAGCGCGACGAGCACCTGCACGAACAGTGACGTGTAAAGCGGCTTTCGTGCCACACTGGCTTCCGCTACGATGGTCGACATGAACTTCCCCCTGTTTCTGGCCGGCCGAACCCGCCCTATCTTAGCAACTTGCGTGCCAAGATGTCGCAGGCTTGGCCGCCATTATCGGGTCAATCGCGGGGTTCGAGGGAGCTGGTCACGGTGTAGACGACGCCCTGGGGCAGGAAATCCACCGTGGCTTCGCCGCCGAGTTGGTCGCGGGCGCTGCGCTCGATCAGCCGGGAGCCGAAGCCGCGCTGGACCGGCGCGGTGACCGGCGGACCGCCGGCCTCGGTCCAGATCATCCGGAGCTTCGGTCCGGCGCCTTCCTCCAGGATCTCCCAGTCCAGCGTCACCGTGCCGGTGTCGTTGGACAGCGCGCCATATTTGGCGGCGTTGGTCGCCATTTCGTGCAGGAGCATCGACAGCACCAGGGCAAGCCGCGGCGACAGCGGCACACGTGGGCCGAACATTTTGACCCGCTCGGAGGCGTTGAGCAGATAGGGCCGCAACACCCGGCTGACCACGTCCTGCAGGTCGGAGCCCTGCCATTTGTCGGTGGAGAGCAGGTTGTGCGCCTCGGCAAGCGCGCCGAGCCGTCCCTCGAACTTGTCGCGCTCGGCGCGGCTCGCGCTGCGAAAGGTCTGCGTGGCGATCGATTGCAGGATCGCCAGCGTGTTCTTGACGCGGTGGTTGAGCTCCTCGATCAGGAGATCGTGCAGCATCTCGGCGCGCGCGATCGTGGTCGCCATCCGCACCGCGAAGCCGAGGCCGACCAGCAACAGCACGCCGCCGATCACGCTGGTGATCGCAAGCGAGCGCCACAGCGGCGCCACCAGCGAGTTCTCGGCTATGCCCGCGGCGACGGTCCAGCCGGTGACGCGCGACCGCGTGAAGCCGGTGATCAGCGCGACGCCTTCGAGCGAGACGGTCGGCAGCGTCGCCTCGCTACGGCGGAACATCTCGGCGAACAGCGACGGCGCGGCGCGCTGCCCGATCGTCGCCTGCGGATTTGGCACGCGGGCCAGGTTGACGCCGTCGCTGTCGAAGATCGAGATGGTCCAGTCCTGGTTGAGGCGCTGCTTCTCGATGATGGCCTGGAAGACCTCGATCGGCGGGCTGAACGAGATGTCGTAGAGCACCTCGCCGTCGCGCATCACCGGCACCTCGACGGTGATGATCAGGCGCTGCTTCACCGCGCCGAAGAACAGGTTAGAATATTGCGGCTGCCTTGTCGCAAACACCTTGACGAGGATCTCGAGATTGTTGCGCGGCAGCAGGCTCGCCGTATCCGCCGTCAGCGAGGAGAACACCTGGCGTCCGCTGCGGTCGGCCACCAGCACCACGCCGTCCTTGCCGTACTGGTCGATGAAGCCGGCCGCGACGCGGCGGAAATTGTCGAAGTCGCTGTTGCGCAGCGAATTGGTCAGCGCCAGCACCTGCAGCCCGCCGGTCATGCGCTGCATTTCCGCATCGAGCAGCAGGCGGATGTTGCGCGCGGTCTCGAGCACGCGCTGCGTGGCGGCCTGGCGGTCCTGCTGGTAATTGTGGAACACTATGCCGACCGCGAAAACGATCAGCGGCAACATCGTTCCCGCGACCAGGAGCACGAGACGCACTGGCAATGTCAGTTTCGGCACGAAGTCCCCGAGTCGGTGCCCATCTGCTGGGAGCTTAGGGGAAGCGGGAAAAGTCCGCCAAACGAAATAGCTGGTGATTGGAAAGGTTCCGCGGCGCTTAGAGCATGATCCGGAAAAGTGTGAAGCGGTTTTCCGAAAGGATCATGCTCAAACGAGGGGTGTGCGCCGCGGAAAAGCGCTGGTTCAGAGATTGCTCTCGGTGATCGCGGCGTAGACCATGGTGCGCAGCTCGCGGCGCAGCGGATAGGCGCTCGATGGCAGCACCTGGGTCATGAAGATCGTGATCAGCTCTTCTGCCGGGTCGATGAAGAACGACGTCGTCGCGGCGCCGCCCCAGTTGAATTCGCCCGGGCTGCCCGCGATCAGCGTCTGCGCCGGATGCATCGTGACGGCGAAGCCGAGGCCGAAGCCGATGCCGTCATAGGCGGCTTCGGAGAACAGCGAGCGCGACATCGCCGGCAGGTCGACGCCGCCGGGCAGATGGTTGGAGGCCATCAGCTTCAGCGTCTTCGGGCCGAGCAGCCTGACCCCGCCGAGCTCGCCGCCGTTGAGCAGGGCGCGGCAGAAGGTGAGATAGTTTGAGGCGGTCGAGCACAGCCCGCCGCCGCCCGAGATTAGCGAGGGCGGTGACAGGAACGAGCTGGCGGCCGGGTCGTCCTGGAGCGTCAGCGTGCCCTTGCGCTCGGTGGCGTGGCCGCCCTGCGGGTCGGCCGAGTAGCAGGCGGCGAAGCGGTGCACCTTGTCGGCCGGCACGAAGAAGTCGGTGTCGTTCATGCCGAGCGGCTTGAAGATGCGCTCCTTCAGGAACTGCTCGAACGGTATCCCTGAGATCTTGCCGACGAGATAGCCGAGCACGTCGGTGGCGACCGAATAATTCCAGGCTTCACCCGGCGAGAACTCCAGCGGGATTTTCGCCAGATCCTCGATCATGCTGTCGAGCGTGCCGGCCTTGATGATCTCGCCGATCTTCTTCTCGCGATAGGCCGCGTCCACATTGGAGCGCTGCTGGAAGCCGTAGGTGAGGCCCGAAGTGTGCCGCAAGAGGTCGACGATCAGCATCGGCCGGCTCAGTGGGCGGGTCAGGAAGGCGGGCGCGGTGCCGGCGACGAACACGCCGAGATTCTTCCACTCCGGAATGTATTTGGCGACCGGCTCGTCGATCGCGACCTTGCCTTCCTCGACCAGCATCATGAAGGCGACCGACGTGATCGGCTTGGTCATCGAATAGATGCGGAAGATGGTGTCGTCCTTGACCGGTACCTTGCGCTCGAGATCGGCAAAGCCCTGCACCGTGGAATGCACGATCTTGCCGCGCCGGTAGATCAGGAGCTGGGTGCCGGGAAAGCGGCCGCCGTCGATGTAGCGGCTCTTCAGATGCGCTTCGAGACGGTTGAGGGCAGTGGTCGACATTCCCGCCGATTCGGGCGAGGCAGGCGTGGGGGCTAACATCGGGCATTTCTCCGGCTGGCAAGGCCGTCTTGATAGCCGAAAAGTGTCCGTTTCACCAATCCGCCGCTGCTTACCGCCACAGGGGCGGTGGTGTACGCTCGCCCTTGCAATCGCACCCCGAAGGGGGCTCAAGGGAAACGCCGAGATGACCCAGTTCAACGAGACCGAGCTCACCACCGCCGTCATCCGCAGCTTCGACCAGACGCCCGATCCGCGGGCCAAGTTCCTGTTGCAGGAACTGGTGAAGTCGCTGCACGATTATGTGCGCAGGACCGATCTCACCTTCGAGGAGTGGGACCACGCGATCGGCTTCCTGACCCGCACCGGACAGAAGTGCACCGACATCCGCCAGGAGTTCATCTTGCTGTCCGACGTGCTCGGCGTGTCGATGCTGGTCGATGCGGTCAACCACCGCGATCGCGACGGCGCGACCGAGACCACCGTGCTCGGCCCGTTCTATGTCGGCGAGCACAAGGTGGCGCCGCATGGCACCGATATCTCGGCAAGCCTGCCCGGCGAGCGCATGTTCGTGCAGAGCCGCGTCACCGACCTCACGGGCAAGCCGCTGGTCAATGTGCCGGTCGATGTCTGGCACGCGGACGACGACGGATTCTACGACTCGCAGAAGCCGAGCTATGCCACCGAAGGCCCGTCGTCGCGGGCGCGCTTCGTCACCGATGCCGACGGCCGCTTCTTCTTCCGCACCATCGTGCCGTGCAGCTATCCGATTCCGACCGACGGTCCGGTCGGGCAGATGATCACGCAGACCAACCGTCACCCGATGCGGCCGGCGCATGTGCACTTCCTGGTCAATGCCAAGGGCCATGAGCCGCTGATCACGCACGTATTCATGGAAGGCGACAAATATATCGACTCCGACGTCGTGTTCGGCGTGAAGGACGAGCTGATCGCCAAGGTTGAACGGCGTACCGATCCTGACATGCCCGATGGCCAGCGCTCGGATGGTCCGTGGCATCTGATGAGCTACGAATTCCATGTGAAACCCGGTGGCGGAATGGCGCCCGCGCCGCTCGGCACCAAGGTCGCCGAGGACGCCTGATCGCTATCGTCGAAGCCGTCTGCTCAATTCTTGTGCGTCGCACAAGAATTGAGCGAATCGCAAATTTTGGGAGCGCGCGGAAAGTTCGCGCGCGCTGCGACATGTTGCGCAAGACTTTGCAATAAAATCAATTTTTGCACTGCGGTAGCTTGGCACAAGGCTTGAATAGTCGGTGCCGACGCCATTGAAGCCGTCCCTCGAGGCCACCCCATCGGATTTCTGACGCCGCCAGACCGGGGCCTCCCCGGTGCATGCCCTTTTGCGCCCTGCGCGCGTCGCCACCCGAAGGAGGGCGCTCGACGCAAAGACGCAACACCGCAACGCAACGACGCAAAGGACGACCGATGACCAAGCCCACCAATAAGCCCTCAGGCCGTGGCCTCAGCCGCCGTCAGCTCCTGAAGGCGAGCAGTGGCGCCGCCGCGCTGCTCGCTGCAGCCAGGCTCAACTTTCCCGCCGGTGCATTCGCGCAAGGTGCAGGCCCCGAGGTGAAGGGCGCCAAGCTCGGATTCATTGCGCTGAGCGACGCCGGTCCGCTGTTCGTCGCCAAGGACAAGGGCTTGTTCGCCAAGTATGGCGTGCCCGATGTCGACGTGCAGAAGCAGGCCTCATGGGGCACCACGCGCGACAATCTCGTGCTCGGCTCCGAGGGCAACGGCATCGACGGCGCGCATATCCTGACCCCGATGCCGTATCTGATCTCGGCCGGCAAGGTGACGCAGAACAACCAGCCGACGCCGATGTACATCATGGCGCGGCTCAATCTCGATGCGCAGTGCATCTCGGTCGCAAAGGAATATGCCGACCTCAAGCTCTCGACCGACGCATCGCCGTTCAAGACGGCGCTGGAAAAGAAGAAGGCGTCGGGCAAGGCGGTGAAGGCCGCGATGACCTTCCCGGGCGGCACCCATGATCTGTGGATACGCTATTGGCTGGCCGCAGGCGGCATCGATCCCGACAAGGATATCGAGACCATCGTGGTGCCGCCGCCGCAGATGGTCGCCAACATGAAGGTCGGCACCATGGACTGCTTCTGTGTCGGCGAGCCCTGGAATCTGCAGCTGATCCACCAGGACATCGGCTACACCGCGGTCAATACCGGCGAGATCTGGAACAAGCATCCGGAGAAGTCGTTCGCGATGCGCGCCGCCTGGGTCGACAAATATCCGAACGCGGCGAAGGCCATCCTGATGGCGGTGATGGAAGCCCAGCAATGGGCCGACAAGGCCGAGAACAAGCAGGAGCTCGCGGCGATCATGGCCAAGCGGCAGTGGATCAACTGCCCGGTCGAGGACGTCTATGACCGCACTGCGGGCAAGTTCGACTACGGCATCGGCAAGGTGGTCGAGAATTCACCGCACATCATGAAGTACTGGCGCGATTTCGCGTCATATCCGTTCCAGAGCCACGAGCTCTGGTTCCTCACCGAAGACATTCGCTGGGGCAAGTTCGAAGCGGGATTCGATACCAAGGGCCTGATCGGCAAGGTCAACCGCGAGGACATCTGGCGTGCCGCCGCCAAGGATCTCGGCGTGCCCGCATCCGAGATTCCAACCTCGACCTCGCGCGGCAAGGAGACCTTCTTCGACGGCAAGGTGTTCGATCCGGAAAATCCGGCCGCATACCTCAAGTCGCTGTCGATCAAGCGCGTGGACGTCTGATTTGAGCAGGGCTGCGCGCCCCTCGCGCGCGGCCCACCCATTTGACCACGGAGATACTTTGTCGATGTCAATGCCTGCCATGAAGACCGAACTCACCGCAGCGATCGTTCCGGCTGCCGCAACCGCGGCGCCGGTGGTGACGATGACGCCCAAGCGGCCGCCGCGTGCCGAGACATATGCCAAGATGGCGAAGGAGGCGGCAGTGCGCGTCGTGCCGCCGCTGATCGTACTCGCGCTGCTGCTGCTCGTCTGGGAGCTGGTGTGCCGCCGCGCCGGCTCGGCCCTGCCGCCGCCCTCGCGCGTGTTCAAGGATACCAAGGAGCTGATCCTCGATCCGTTCTTCGATCACGGCGGCATCGACAAGGGTCTGTTCTGGCACCTGTCGGCGAGCCTGCAGCGCGTCGCGCTGGGCTATTCGCTGGCGGCGATCGCGGGCATCGCGCTCGGCACGCTGGTCGGCCAGTCGGTCTGGGCGATGCGCGGGCTCGATCCGCTGTTCCAGGTACTGCGCACGATCCCGCCGCTCGCGTGGCTGCCGCTGTCGCTCGCCGCATTCCGCGACGGCCAGCCCTCGGCGATCTTCGTCATCTTCATCACCTCGGTGTGGCCGATCATCATCAACACTGCGGTCGGCATCCGCAATATCCCGCAGGACTACCGCAACGTCGCCGCCGTGGTGCAGCTCAATCCGCTGGAGTTCTTCGCCAAGATCATGATCCCGGCGGCCGCGCCCTACATGTTCACCGGCTTGCGCATCGGCATCGGCCTGTCATGGCTCGCGATCGTCGCCGCCGAGATGCTGATCGGCGGCGTCGGCATCGGCTTCTTCATCTGGGATGCGTGGAATTCCTCGCACATCAGCGAAATCATCCTGGCGCTGTTCTATGTCGGCATCATCGGCTTTGTGCTCGACCGCCTGATCGCGGGATTGGGCAAGATCGTGACCCGCGGCACGGCTGCGAACTGAGGGGACAAGTCATGCAGGCCTATCTGAAGCTCGACCACATCGACAAGATTTTTACCCGCGGCAGCGCCACCACGGAGGTTCTGAAGGACATCAACCTGACGATCCAGAAGGGTGAATACGTCTCGATCATCGGCCATTCCGGCTGCGGCAAGTCGACCTTGCTCAACATCGTCGCCGGCCTCACCGGCACCACCAATGGCTGCGTGCTGCTGGAGAACCGCGAGGTCAATTCACCGGGGCCCGACCGGGCCGTGGTGTTCCAGAACCACAGCCTGCTGCCGTGGCTGACCGTCTACGAGAACGTCAAGCTCGGCGTCGACAAGGTGTTTGCCAAGACCAAGAGCAGGGCGGAGCGCGACGCCTGGGTGATGCACAATCTCAACCTGGTGCAGATGGCGCATGCCAAGGACAAGCGGCCGAGCGAGATTTCGGGCGGCATGAAGCAGCGCGTCGGCATCGCGCGTGCGCTCGCCATGGAGCCGAAGGTGCTGCTGCTCGACGAGCCGTTCGGCGCGCTCGACGCGCTGACCCGGGCGCATCTGCAGGATTCGGTGATGGCGCTGCATCAAAAGCTCGGCAACACCATCCTGATGATCACCCACGACGTCGACGAAGCCGTGCTGCTGTCGGACCGCATCGTCATGATGACCAACGGTCCGAGCGCACGGATCGGCGAGGTGCTCGAGGTGCCCTTGGTGCGTCCGCGCAAGCGGCTCGAGCTCGCGAACAACCCCGGCTATCTGAAGTGCCGGCAGCGCGTGCTCGAATTCCTCTATGAGCGCCACAGCTTCGTCGAGGCGGCTTGAAGATCAGGCGTTTCGGCCTTGAACCGAAACGCCGTGGTCCACGACCAATGCTCGGATTTTGCAAAGTCATTCAGAACCACGGAGAGTTGAAATGAATCCGGCCCAAATCAAGCTGGTTCAGGATAGCTTTGGCAAGGTCGCGCCGATTGCGGAGCAAGCCGCGGTCATTTTCTACGATCGCTTGTTCGAAGTCGCGCCCGCCGTGAAGGCGATGTTTCCGGCCGACATGAAAGAGCAGCGCAAGAAGCTGATGACGACGCTCGCCGTCGTCGTCAACGGGCTGAGCAATCTCGACGCGATCCTGCCCGCCGCGAGTGCACTCGCCAAACGCCATGTCGGCTATGGCGCCAGGCCCGAGCACTATCCGGTGGTCGGCGACGCATTGCTGTGGACGCTGGAGAAGGGCCTCGGTGATGGCTGGACGCCTGACGTCGCCGCCGCATGGACTGCGGCCTACGGCACGCTGTCCGGCTACATGATTTCGGAAGCCTATGGCGCGCAGGCAGCGGAGTAGGGGAATCGTGGAGGCGCCGGCCGCTGCTGCCAAATCGCAGCTGACGGCAAACTAGAACTCTCTCCCCCGTCATTGCGAGCCACCCGGTCGGCGCGAAGCGCCGCCGGATGACAGGCTCCGCGAAGCAATCCATACCTCCGCTTGCCGAGAGATGGATTGCTTCGTCGCTTCAGCGCAAAATTGCGCTTGCAATTTTGTCGCGAGCTTCCTCGCAATGACGAACGGAACGATCTAAGGTTCACTCGCTCCGCTAACGGGTGAATCAAGAAAATGATGTTCCTGGAAACGCCGCCGAAACTGATCCCGACCGAGATATTCTCAGCAGTTCCCGCCGAGTTTCGCCGCAAGGTGGCGAGCGAATGGGCCGATGCCAACCGGCCGGGCGCGGTGACCGACTGCTTCATCGAGGGCCCGTCATTCGATGCGTCGGGCAATCTCTACATCGTCGACATTCCATTCGGCCGCGTCTTCAGGATCGCGCCGGACAAGTCGTGGTCGGAGGTCGCCGAATATGACGGCTGGCCGAACGGGCTGAAGATCGACGCCAGGGGCCGCATCCTGATCGCCGACTACCGGCACGGGCTGATGGAGCTCGATGCCAGATCGGGCAAGGTCACGCCGCTGCTGCGTTCGCGCAATTCGGAATCGTTCCGCGGCTGCAACGATCTGCATATTGCCTCGAACGGCGACATCTATTTCACCGATCAGGGGCAGACCGGACTGCACGATCCGACCGGCCGCGTCTATTGCTTGCGGGCGAACGGTGCGCTCGACTGCCTGATCGACACCGGCATCAGCCCGAACGGCCTGGTGCTCGATCCGCACGAGGCGGTGCTGTTCGTCGCCATGACGCGCGACAACGCGGTCTGGCGCGCGCCGTTCATGAAGGACGGCAGCGTGTCCAAGGTCGGGCGGTTCTGCTCGCTGTTCGGCCCGAGCGGGCCCGACGGCATGACGATGGACAGGGCAGGGCGGCTGTTCGTCGCGCACGCCTCGCTCGGCCATGTCTTCGTGTTTGCGCCGAACGGCGAGTGCATCGCCCGGATCAAGTCCTGCGCCGGACAAAGCTGCACCAATGTCGCGATCGGCGGCGCCAACCGCGACCGGCTCTACATCACGGAATCGGTGACGGGCTCTGTGTTGGTCGCTGATATCAGCGGGCTCGGCTGATTCGTCTGTCCGGCAATCATCGCTTATGCAGCGAGGTTCGGACGCTCGGGAAAAGGCGAGTCGTACAGCCACGCCAGGTTATCGCAGAACTGCTCGAGGCTGGTGTTGCGGATTAGCTGGTTGCGCAGCAACGCGTGCACGCCGGCCGGATGATAGACATGGGTGCCGAGTTCACGGGCCTGCAACTGGACCCGTGCCGTGCGCATCAGCCGAACCTGGCGGTATTTCTCCAGCGCGTGCGCGAAGGCATCAGGCGTTGCGCCCAGTAATTCGGCGAGCCAGACCGCGTCCTCCAGCGCCATGCAGGCGCCTTGCGCGAAATATTGCAGCATCGGATGCGCGGCATCGCCGAGCAGGGCCACGCGTCCGTCGACCCAGTGTTCGGTTGGATCGCGATCGCAGGTCACCCACGCCTTCCAATCCTTGCCGTGGTGAATGATCGCCTTGGCGCGTGGATGAACGTCGCGAAAGCCCTCCAGCACCTCCTCATGGGTGACCGGCCTCGCAGCAAAGGCTTCCGCCGGATCGTTGTGACAGGTGATCGCGAGGTTGAACACCTTCCAGCCCGAGAGCGGATAGTGCACCAGATGGCACTTGGCGCCGGCCCATAGGGTCGCGGCGTTCCAGCGCAGATCCTCCGGCATCTGCTCGGTCGGAATCACCGATCGATAGGTGGTATGGCCCGCGATCCGCGGCGGGCCGTCATCGACCATCTGCTGGCGAATCCGGGACCTCAGCCCGTCGGCGCCGATCAAGAGACGGCCTTTGACACGCTCGCCGGATTTCAGCCGCGCGACGACGGCCTCGCCGTCCTGGTCGTATCCGACGACATCGCAATCGCTGCGCAGCGTGATGCCGGGATGCGCCTCGCAGGCGCGCAGGAAGATGCCGTGCAGGTCGCCGCGATGGACCACCGCATAGGGATTGCCGAAGCGCCGGCGGAAATAGCTGGTCAGGTCGATGCTGGTGATCTCTTCGGCCGAGATCGCGTCCATCAGCCGCAACTGGTCGATGAACACCGCGATCGCGCGGGCGGCATCGCCGAGATCGAGATGGTCGAAGGCATGGAAGGCGTTTGGGCCGAGCTGGATGCCGGCGCCGATCTCCTGATAGCGCGGTGCGCGTTCCAGGACGGTGACCTGAAATCCCTTGCGGGCCAGCGCGACCGCCGCGGCCAGTCCGCCGATGCCGCCGCCTGCAATGATGATCGGATCCTTGCGCATGTCCTCTCCCTGACGTTGGTGCTATTTCCTCGGTATCTTGCGGCGGCGGCCGGCCGTGCCTTTGGCGTCGGACTTCGCCTCGCGAACGTCTTTCGGCACCTTCGGCGGGGGCACCTCGATCATGCCGGCCTCGACCTCGTGCTCCAGCCGGTCGAGATTCTTGTAGAGCTCGACCAGCACCTGCTTGAGCTCGGCGGCTTCCTTGGCCGACATCGCACCGGTTGCGACCTCTTCATAGTGTTGCGCGATCGGCATCAGCCGGTCTGCGAGCTCGGCGCCCTTCGGCGTCAGCGCGACCTGCAGGCTGCGCTGGTCGTTCTCAGGCCGGTCGCGCGTCAGGAGGCCGGCGCGGCTCATCTCGGCAACGATGCGCGACAAGGTCGAGACATCGGCCGACGTCAGTTCGGCGATTTCGCCGAGCCGCAGCGGCTGTCCCTGCTCCGAGAGTGCGGCGAGCACGCGGTACATCGGCAGCGTCAACTTCTCGTGACGGATGACGCGGACGAACAGATCGCCCATCCGCACGCCGAGCCGGGCGAGCAGATAGGGCAGCGAATTCGAAAATCGGTACATGGGCTTAGGTCCGGGCTTCATTTCTGGCGGGAGGCGTCCGCCCGGAATAGCCGCCGGTCCTCGCACCGACAACAGTTGCATATCAATCATTTGCATTCGCAACTTTCTCATTGACAAATAATTGGACCGGATGTTTTGCTCTGTCAACACGGAAACGGGGGCACGAGCCCGAAGGGAGCAACCGATGCAGGGAAAGATCGCGCTGGAGGAGCACTTCGCCATCGAGGAGACGGTTCGCGACAGCGCGGGCTTCTCGCCGGCCGACGACTGGGTCGAGCTCAAGGCCCGGCTGCTCGACATTCAGGACCGCCGCCTTGCCGAGATGGATGCGCACGGCATCGAGCTGATGCTGCTGTCGCTCAACGCGCCGGCGATCCAGGCGATCCCCGACCGCAGCCGCGCGCTGGAGCTGTCGCGCCGCGCCAATGATTTCCTCGCCGAGCAGGTGGCGCGGCGGCCGCAGCGCTTCCAGGGCCTGGCCGCGCTGCCGATGCAGGATCCGGAAGCTGCCGCGCGCGAGCTCGATCGCTGCGTGAGTGCGCTGAAATTCCGCGGCGCGCTCGTCAACGGCTTCAGCGAGGTCGAAGGCCACGACGGCGCCGTCTACTATGATCGCAAGGAGTTCTGGCCGTTCTGGTCGGAGGTCGAGCGCCTCGACGTTCCGTTCTATCTCCACCCGCGCAACCCGCTGGCGAAGGATGCCGCGATCTACGAGGGCCATCGCTGGCTGATGGGGCCGACCTGGGCCTTCGGCCAGGAAACCGCGGTGCACGCGCTGCGCCTGATGGGCTCGGGCCTGTTCGATGCTCATCCGCGGCTGCAGATCATCCTCGGTCACATGGGCGAGGGCCTGCCGTACTCGATGTGGCGGGTCGACAACCACAACAAGTGGATGCGGGCGCAGAACATCTATCCCGCCAGGCGCAAGATCGCCGACTACTTCCGAGAGAATTTCTACATCACGACGTCAGGCAATTTCCGGACGCAAACCCTGATCGACGCGATGCTCGAGATCGGCGCCGACCGCATCCTGTTCTCCGCCGACTGGCCGTTCGAGAACATTGACCACGCCGCCGAATGGTTCGACACCGCGACCATCGCCGAGGGCGACCGTTTCAAGATCGGCCGCGACAACGCCCGCAGGCTGTTCAAGCTTTAAGCGCGCGATTCCAACCTGCCGCAGAGCAGGGCGCATCATCAGTTGCAAGGGAGGAAACCGTGAGCACTTCGCCCGACATCGACGTGCACGAGGAATTGTCCGGTGCGGCCATCGGCCGGCTGCACATCATGCTCGGCATCCTGATCACGCTTATCACGCTGTTCGACGGTTATGACACGTTCAATCCCGCCTATGTCATCCACTACGTCGCAAAACCCTGGGGATTGTCGCCGAGCCAGGCGGGCTTCCTCGTGAGCTCGGGCCTCGTCGGATTCCTGTTCGGGGCGGTCGGTCACGGCACGGTCGCCGACCGGCTCGGCCGGCGCGGCACGCTGCTGGCCGGCCTGTGGGTCGTCAACCTCTTCACGCTTTTGACGGCAACGGTCGCGAGCGACTTCTGGAGCTTCTGCGCGCTGCGCTTTGCGACCGGCCTCGGCCTCGGCGTGCTGCTGCCGCTGGGCACGACCTTCGTCAACGAACTGGCGCCGCGCCGTGTCAGCAACGCGTTCTCGTTGTGGGGCGTGACGCTGGGCTGGTCGCTCGGCGGCGTCTGTGCCGGGCTCGTCGGCGTCTATCTGACGCCGCATTACGGCTGGCAGATTCTGTATTATCTCGGCGCGCTGTCGATCCCGCTGACATTCGTGGCGCACGCGGTGCTGCCCGAAAGCCCGCAATTCCTGGCGGCGCGGCGCCGCACCGAGGAGCTGCGCACGCTGCTCGCGCGGCTGCGCCCGGAGCGGGCCGCCGCCTATCGCAACGCGACCTTTGCATCAGTCGATGCCGGCAGCGTGCCGAATCCGATCGCGGCGCTGCTGAGCCCGCGCTATCGCCGCGTCTCGCTGACGATCTGGATCACCGCGTTCCTGAGCCTGTTCGCGATCTTCGGCCTCACCGGCTGGATCCCGACGGTGATGCAGAAGCGCGGCGAGACGTTTGCGGCGTCGTTCGGCTTCGGCGCACTGATGCAGGCGATGTCGTTCGTCGGCGGGCTCACGCTTGCGATGCTGGCCGACCGCAATCTGTCGCTGACGCCGCGCTACCTCGCCACATGGTGGCTGAGCGGCGGCATTGCCGTGCTGGCGCTGGTGTTCGTCAGCGGTCACGGCGTCAATCTCGCGATCGTCGCCATCGCCGGCTTCTGCATCATCGGCGCCCAGCATGTGCTCAACAACTTCACCGCAGGCTCGTACGAGACGCTGCTGCGCGCCAGCGGCGTCGGTATGGAATTGGGCGTCGGCCGGGTCGGCGCGATCCTCGGTCCCTACGTGATCGGACTGCTGCAACAGATGACCGGCGGCCCCGACATCGTGTTCTGGGTGATCGGCGGTGCCGCGATCGTCGGCGCGTTCGCGATCGGCTCGCTTGGCCTCGCCGCCGCGCCCCGGCCCGCGGCCATCGATACGGCGCCCGCGGAGTGACGACGGATCCATATCAAACGCCGCATAGGCGAGTTTAGAACCCACGGAGACAACGCATGTCCACGACAACTCACATTGCGGCCGATGACAAAGCCGCGCGGCTTTCCCCATCCTGGGTTCTGCTGTTTGCGCGGCTCGCCATCGCGCCGCTGTTTCTCTACAGCGGCATCGGCAAGCTGATGGCGTTCTCGGCGACCGCCGGACGCCTCGGCGGCGCCGACGGCATCGGCGCGGTTCTTGCGGCCGGCGCGACGGCGGTCGAGCTCGGCTGCGGCGCGGCGCTCGTGCTCGGCCTGTTCGCACGTCAGGCGGCCTTGGTCCTGTTCCTGTTCACGATCGCCGCGACGCTGATGTTTCACAATTTCTGGGCCGCGCCGGAGGCGCAGGTCTTCACCCAGACCATCAACTTCCTGAAGAATCTCGGCCTGCTCGGCGCGCTTGCGATGATCGCGGTCTACGGGCCCGGGAGCTACGCGGTGAATGTGGGCACGAAGCGCACCTAGCTTCGCCCGACGATCAGCGTTCGGGGCACGCCGAGTCCAGCCGCCACCGATGCCAGCGGGTCAGCGGTCGGAATGCATCTTCTCGAGAAACTCCTTCACGCCGCTGACGGCGCCGGTATTCGAAGCGACATAGCCGGGCAGGGCGCCCACCGCCTTGTGAAACTCGCTGCTCTTCATGATGTCGAGCACCCGCTGCATCGGCTCGGTCTCGAGGAACGCACGCTTGCAGACGAAGAAATAATCTTCCGTGAGCAGGCGAATGAAATCGAGGCCGAACTGCCGGGCGGCGGCCTCGACGCCAAAACTGGCATCCGCCATGCCGCTCGCGACATAGGCGGCGACCGCGGCGTGGGTGAACTCCATGTGCTGGGCGCCGTTGATCTTGCTTTCCGGGATCTTGTGCTGCGCCAGCAACTGATCGAACAGCATCCTTGTGCCGGAATCATGGTCGCGGTTGACGAAGCGGGCCTTGCGGTCGACCAGGTCCTTCAGCGAGGTGATCTTCAAGGGGTTGCCGCGCTTGACCATCAGGCCCATCTCGCGCGTGACGAAATTGATCAGGCGGTCCTCGCGCGGATCGAGCCATTCCCGGCAGGCCTTGATGCCCTGCGCCCGCAACTCGCCGCGCGGCAGATGCACGCCGGAGAGATCGCAGGCGCCCTGCGCCAGCGAGACCAGCGAGTTCTGGTTGCTGACATAGCGCAGATCGACGCCGACGCCGCCCTCGCGGTCGAGGAATTCGCGCAGCTTGGAGACCGCGAAGCCGTGGCTGGCATGGACGCGGATCACCGACGGCCGCTGCTCCAGGAACGGCTTGATCTCGGTGACCAGTTCCTGCGCGAGGTTCTCGAGTTGCAGCCCGAGCCGCGCCTGCATGCGTTCGCCGGCCCACACCAGCTTCTCGCCGAACGGCGTCAGCTTCGAGCCCTTGCCGCGCTGTGTCTCCACCAGCGGCACGCCGAAGAATTCGGTCCACTGCTCGATCAGGTTCCAGACATGGCGATAGGACAAATGCGCGTCAATGGCGGCGCTGGTGATCTTCCCGGTCTTCCTGATCTCGTTGAGGATGCCGAGCATCACGACCGCGGTTTGCGGTGAGTTCTCTTTGCGAAAGCGCCAGACGGTCTCGATCTCGATCTGCAGCATCGTGGTCACCACTTATGAAGTTGACTTCATATCATGGTATACCAATAGGCACAAGATATCATATTTACTGCTGACCAAACCCTCCTACGTTGAAACACAACACCAGGAGGAAATATGATGTCGGTTGCATATGACTATGAGCGCGACGCCCGCCACGCCCCGACCGTCCGGGAAGAGTTGCTGCTGATCGACGGCGCCCGAATCCGCTCCCTCTCGGGAAAAACCTTCAAATCGCTCAATCCCGCCACCGAGCAGGTGATCGCAACGATTGCCGAAGGCAATGAGGCGGATGTCGACCGCGCCGTCGCCGCCGCCCGCCGCGCCTTCGAAGGGCCCTGGCGCACCATGCGCGCCGCCGAACGCGGCCACATTCTCCTGCGCTGGGCCGAGCTCTTGAAGCAGCACGCCGACGAGATCGCAGCGCTCGAGAGCCTCGATGCGGGCAAGCCGATTGCAGCGGTGCTGCGGCAGGATCTTCCGGCCGCCATCGACACGCTGACCTATTATGCCGGCTGGGCCGACAAGATCAGCGGCGATGTCGTCTCGACGCGCGACGACGCGCTGACCTATACGGTGCGTGAGCCGGTCGGCGTGGTCGCCGCGATCGTGCCGTGGAATTTCCCGCTGATGATCGGCATGTGGAAGCTGGCGCCGGCGCTGGCCTGCGGCTGCACGGTGGTGATGAAGCCGGCCGAGCTGACCTCGCTGTCGGCGCTGCGGATCGGCGAGCTGGCGCTCGAGGCCGGATTGCCGAAGGGCGTGCTCAACATCGTGACCGGCCCCGGCCGCGTCGTCGGCGACGCGCTGGTCAACCATCCTGACGTCGACAAGGTGACGTTCACCGGCTCGCCCGGTGTCGGCCGCGGCATCATGAAGGGTGCCGCCGGCAACTTCAAACGCGTCTCGCTCGAGCTCGGCGGCAAGTCCGCCAATGTGATCTTCGACGATGCCAATCTCGAAGCCGCCGCCAAGGCCGCCGCCGCCGGCATCTTCTTCAACGCCGGGCAGGTCTGCTCGGCCGGCTCCCGCGTGCTGGTGCAGGAGAAGGCCTATGACGAGGTGGTGGAACGGCTGGTCGCCCGCGCCGAAAGCCTGCGCATCGGCGATCCCGCGGATCGCGCCACCGTGCTCGGACCTGTCATCTCCGAGAAGCAGATGCGCTCGATCCTCGATTATGTCGAGATCGGAAACAATGAAGGCGCGCAGCTCGCCACCGGCGGAGAGCGTGTCGGTGACCGCGGCTATTTCATCAGCCCCGCGGTGTTCGCCAATGTCGCGCACGAAATGCGCATCTCGCAGGAGGAGATCTTTGGTCCCGTCGTCAGCGTGATCAAGTTCAAGGACGAGGCCGACGCGCTGCGCATCGCCAACGGCACCGCCTACAGCCTCGCCGCCGGGGTCTGGAGCGCGGATATGGGCCGTGTGCAGCGCTTCGCCAAAAAGGCCCGCGCCGGCACGGTGTGGATCAACACCTATGGCTACACCGATGTGCGGTTGCCGTGGGGCGGCGAGCGCGACTCCGGCCTCGGCCGCGAGCACGGCACCGCCGCGCTCGACAATTTCACCGAGCCGAAGGCGGTGTGGATGAATCTCAACGTGTGAGGGCCGTAGAGAAGCGTGAACGCACGCCACAATACAAGTGTCGTCCCGGGCTTGACCCGGGACCCATAACCACGACTGGTTGTTGTTGCGCACGGTTGGAATGACGAGTCCCGCCAACAACTCTTGCTGCGGAGTATGGGTCCCTGCTTTCGCAGGGACGACGGTGGGAGACATTGTCGCCTGTTTCCTTTATCGTTCTGCGCGGGGCCATAAGCGAACCACGCAGAACGAGGCGATCGTGCAGACAAAAAAATTCGGCAACAACGGCCCGCAGGTCTCGGTGATCGGGCACGGCACCTGGTATCTCGATCGCGGTGACCGCAAGACAGCCGTCGCTGCGCTGAAGCGCGGCATCGATGCCGGCATGACGCATATCGACACCGCCGAGATGTATGGTGACGCCGAACCCGTGATCGCGGACGCGATCGCCGGCCGGCGCGACGAGCTGTTCCTGGTCTCGAAGGTCTTGCCGAGCAACGCCTCGCGGCGCGGCACCATCACCGCCTGCGAGCGCTCGCTGAAGCGGCTGAAGACCGATCGGCTCGATTGCTATCTGCTGCACTGGCGCGGAACCACTCCATTTGCCGAGACGGTCGCCGCCTTCGACGAATTGATCGCCGCGGGCAAGATCCGCTCCTGGGGCGTCAGCAATTTCGACGCAGACGATCTTGATGAACTGCGCGATGTCGCGGGCGAGGGGAAGATCGCCTGCAACCAGGTGCTCTACCATCTGCGCGAGCGCGCCATCGAGCACGCCGTGATCCCGTGGTGTGAACAACATGGCGTCGCCGTCGTCGCCTACTCGCCGTTCGGCCACAATGATTTTCCCGCGCCGTCGAGCAAGGGTGGAACGGTGCTGCAATCGATCGCCGAGGCGCACCAGGCGACGCCGCGCCAGGTCGCGCTGAGCTTCCTGACGCGATTGCCGTTGGTGCTCACGATCCCGAAGGCGTCGAACGCCGAGCACGCGGCGGAGAATGCAGCGGCGGGCACGCTCAAGCTCAGTGATGGCGAGATATCAGCGCTCGACAAGGCGTTCCTGCGCGGGCCAAAGCCGCGCTCGCTGCCGATGCTCTGAACGGGATGCGCAAAATCAGAGGTTTGCGCCGCCTCGCTCCACACGGTTCTTAACAAACTGTTGCAGTTGCTGCCGCGCACTGGCTGCGGCAGGCCGTCGCGCACCCCGATGCATATCGGAGTCCCGTTTTCGGGCATTGTCCTTGCGGGGGAATTGGCGTTTTGTGATAGCAGCAGATTCCCCCTTGTTGCTTTCGAGATTGCCGTGACTCCGCCTCCCGCAGCAGCCGCCAGGCTGGACCGCGTTTCATTTCCATTGCCCGAGAAGACGGCGCCCGCAACGATAAGCGTCGCGCGCAAAGCGCCTGCGCGCACCGACCGGCCGTTCAAGGGCATTGCGCTGATCCTGCTGTCGACGGTGTTTCTCGGCACCTCCGACGTCACAGCAAAATATCTGTCGAAGACGCTGCCCCCGATCGAGATCACCTGGATCCGCTTCCTGGTGTTCGCGCTGATCATGATGCCGGCGATGCTGCCGGGCTCGCCGTTGCTCGCGCTGCGCAGCAGCCGTCCCGGCCTGCATGTGCTGCGCGGCGCCGCGCTGCTCGGCTCGTCCCTGATCTTCATCACCGGCTTGAGCTTCCTGCCGATCGCCGAAGCCTCGGCCACCAGCTTCGTCTCGCCGCTGTTCGTCACTGCGCTGTCGATCGCATTTCTTGGCGAGCGGGTCGGCATGCGGCGCTGGATCGCGACCGCGGTCGGCCTTGCCGGCGTGTTCATCATCCTGCGGCCGGGCACCAGCGCCTTCCACCCTGCCGCGATCTTTCCGATCGTCTCCGCGCTGGCCTGGGCCGGCACGCTGATCCTGACGCGCATGATGAGCGGCAGCGAGCGCCCGATCACGGTGATGACCTACTCGTCCATTGTCGGCTTGGCCATCGTCAGCGCGCTGGTGCCGTTCGTCTGGGTCGCGCCGAGCTGGCACGACGTGATGTTCGGCATCCTGATCGGTGTCGCGTCCACCGTCGGGCAGTGGATCGTGGTGCTGGCGTTCCGCTATGGCGATGCCTCGGTGCTCGCGCCGTTCTCCTACACGCAGCTGCTGTGGGTCAGCATCCTCGGCTTCCTGATCTTCGGCGAGCTGCCCGACGGCTGGACCATCCTCGGCGCGGGCTTCATCGTCGCCTCGGGCCTCTACACCGCGCATCGCGAGCGAATCCGCCGCTCGCAATTGCTGGCCGTGGCGAGCGAGCCGTCGCCCAACGCCTGACCGCGGTACCGAAAATCATGCGCTGGTTGCGAAAGCAGCCTGCCCTAGCGTTGCGCGTGTACCACAGTCGGGCCGAAACGTCGATCTCCGCAATCTGAATCGAAGGGTTTCGGAAACAATCGGCAATCTCGCAGTTCGCCGCATGCTAACCTGACCCCAACAGCGCCGCAGAGCGCTTGGGGGCGGTGCAGTGCATTTTGGTTTGTTCTTTGTCTTGTTGGGTCGCTCGTCTCGTCGTGCGGTGGCCTCGGCGGCCTTTGTCTCGGCGGCCGTCAGTCTGTTTCCGGTCAGTCCGGCGCAGGCCCAGAGCTTCACCTGGGGCGGCAGCGGCAGCACGACGAGCAGCGCGGACTACCAGCTCCCGACCAACTGGTCGACGACGTCGCCCGGCGCGCCGCCGATCCTCCCGACCCAATCCGCCATTTTCGATTCAGCGGGATCAAGCACGGTCACCATCGGCGCTGGTCCGATGTTTCCGGACTCTTGGACCTTCACCGCCAATTCGCAGTCGTACACGATCAGCGGTAACCCGGTTAACTTCGCCCTGACCGGGCCAACCGGCGGTCTGATCAACCGGGCCAACAGCGGCCAGACCATCACCATCAGCGCGAACATCAATGACGGATTTGCGCCCGGGGTGATGGTGCAGCAGCTCGGCAACAGCACGCTGGTGCTCGCGGGCACCAACGGCTACACCGGCGGCACGTTGATCTCGGCCGGCACCGTGCAGGTGACCAATGCGGATTCGGTCGGCACCGGCACCATCACGCTCAACGGCGGCACCTTCCAGATGCAGTCGCCGACCGTCTCGAGCGTCGCGTTCTCCAACAACATCGCGGTCAACGCCGCCGGCGGCACGGTCGATGCGAACGGCGCCCAGGTCGATCTCCAGGGCGTGATTGCCGACGGAAGTGGAGCGGGCGTTTTGCGGCTGATCGATTCGTCCGCGTCCGGATTCTCCAACGTTCAGCTCTCCGGCGTGAACACCTATACCGGCGGCACGCTGGTGGTCGATACGACCGTCGTCGTCAGCAACAACAAGTCGGTCGGGTCAGGCACGGTCACGCTGGACAATGCGGCGTTCCAGGCCGACGGCCTGAGCAACCTGACCTTCGGCAACAATTTCAGGATCAACACGTCGCCGATCGGCAGCGCGATCGACGCCAACGGCGTGAACCTCACGATCGCCGGCAACATCGCCGACGGCAACGGCCCCGGCAAGCTGACGGTGCTGGACAGCTCAGGCGGCCTCGGCCGTGTGGTGCTATCAGGCACCAACACCTATACCGGCGGCACCACGATCTGCGATTGCGCGACGCTGCAGCTCGGCGACGCCACCCACACCGCCTCGATCGTCGGCGAGGTCACCGTCGACGGCAAGTTCGACATCGTCAACGCGAACACGTCTGGAATCACCAAGATCGTCAACGACGGTTTCAATGGAATTGCCACCACGACGTTCTACAATGCGACGTCGGCGTCGGCAGCGACGATCGTGAACCAGAATTTCGGCATCACGGAGTTTCGCGACAGCGGCACCGCGGGCAATGCCACCGTGAGCAACACCAACGGTGCGCTCACGATCTTCCGCGACACGAGCTCCGCCGGCAGTGCCACGTTCACCAACAGCACTGGCGGCGCCGTGGTGTTCGGCGACGCGCTTGGTCCTCCTGGTGGCACCGACACCAGCACGGCCGCCAAGGCCGTGATCGACAACCATAGCGGTGGCAGCGCCGTGTTCCTGGGCCACACCAATGCGGGCCAGGCGACCATCATCAATCGCGATAGCGGTTTGACCGAGTTCTTCGAATTCTCGTCGGCCGCGTCGGCAACGATTATTACAGAAGCCAATGGCGGCCTCGGCTTCGTCCAACACAGTACTGCCGCGAACGCGACGATCGACAACAGCGGCACTACGATTTTCGGTGGGTTCAGCGTTGGTGTGGATGCGCCGACCGCGGGCAATGCGAACATCACCAACCGTTCCGGCGGCGCGCTGATCTTTGAGGCCTATGCGACGGCCGGCAATGCCACCATCACGACCGAGAGCGGCGGCACGGTCACCTTCCTCGGCAACTCGACGGGCGGTACCGCGCAGTTCATGACCCAGGGAACCGGCTCTGTGGACTTCGGCGGCGCCCTTGGTCCGAACGGCGACGGGCGCATCACGGCCGGTTCGATCGCAGGGTCGGGCACCTACTACATCGGCGGTGGCAACACGCTGACCGTCGGCGGCAACAATCTGTCGACCACTGTCAGCGGCGTGATCGCCGATCACAGTTTTTGTTGCTTCCCGGTCGGGCAAGGCAATCTGGAGAAGACCGGCAGCGGCACGCTGACCTTGTCGGGCTTCAACACCTATTCGGGCACCACCACGGTCAATGGCGGCATTCTGCAAGTCGACGGCGGGATCGCGTCGTCGTACCTCACCACCGTGAATGCCGGCGGCACGCTCTCGGGCATCGGCACCGTCAACAATACGACGATCGCAAGCGGCGGCATCATGCTGCCCGGCAATGCGACGCCAGGCACCTACCTGACCGTGGGAGGCAATCTCGCGTTGCAGTCCGGTGCGCTGTATCTGGTGAGCATCGGCTCGACCGCATCGACATCAGCCAAGGTGACGGGCACCGCGACGCTGGCCGGTTCGGTCGGCGTCAGCGCCGCCGCCGGCAGCACGGTTGCCAAGCAATATACCATTCTGTCGGCCGCCGGCGGCCGCAGCGGAACGTTTGCAGGCGTCGATTCAACCGGGCTGCCGTCCAATCTCGTGGCGACACTCGGCTATGACACGAACAACGTCTATCTCAATTTCGCGCTCGATTACGGCGCAGCATCGAAGCTCAACGTCAATCAGCAGAACGTCGCCACCACGCTGCAGAACTTCTTCAATGCCAATGGCGGCATCAGCGCCGTGTTCGCAGGCCTCTCGCCGAACGGCCTGACGCAGGCCTCGGGCGAGGGCGCGACCGGATCGCAGCAGACGACGTTCAATGCGATGAACCAGTTCCTCGGCCTGTTGACCGATCCGTTCGTCGCCGGACGCGACGGCGGCTTCGGTGGCGGCGCGGGCGCCACGCCGTTTGCCGAGGAGAGCGCGTCGCTGGCTTACGCGGCGCGCAGGACCGATCCGCGCGATGCGCTGGCCGCGATCTATGCCAAGGCGCCGCCGCAGCAGGTCGACTTCGCGCAGCGCTGGAGCGTGTGGGCGGCCGGCTATGGCGGCTCGCAGAGCACGAGCGGCAATGCCGTGCTCGGCTCCAACAACACCACGAGCAGCCTCTCAGGCACCGCGGTCGGCGCCGACTACCGCTTCTCGCCGAACACCATCGCCGGCTTTGCGCTCGCCGGTGGCGGCACCAGTTTCAGCGTCAACGGTCTCGGCTGGGGCCGCTCGGACCTGTTCCAGGCCGGCGGCTTCGTCCGCCACAGCGTCGGCGCGGCATACTTAAGCGCGGCGCTCGCCTATGGCTGGCAGGACATCACCACCGACCGCATCGTCACCGCTGCTGGCGCCGATCATCTGCGCGCCAACTTCAATGCCAATGCGTGGTCGGGCCGGCTCGAGGGCGGCTATCGATATGCGACGCCATGGATTGGGCTCACGCCTTACGCCGCCGCGCAGTTCACCAGCTTCGAGCTGCCGAACTATGCCGAGACCGTGGTCTCCGGCGGCGGCGCCTTCGCGCTCAACTATGCCGCAAAGAGCGTCACCGACACCCGCAGCGAGCTCGGCCTGCGCTCCGACAAATCCTTCGCGGTCGACGGCGGCATCGTGACGCTGCGCGGGCGCGTCGCCTGGGCGCATGACTTCAACCCGGACCGCAACGTTGGCGCCGTGTTCCAGACGCTGCCGGGCGCGGCCTTCGTGGTCAACGGTGCGGCGCAGGCGAGCGACTCCGCGCTGACCACGGCCTCGGCCGAGCTGAAGTGGCGCAACGGCTGGTCGGCGGCGGCGACCTTCGAAGGCGAATTCTCCAGCGTTACCCAGTCCTACGCCGGCAAGGGCGTGGTGCGTTACGCCTGGTAAGACTTCCCGTACTTGCGTTTTCGCCCGAAGCGGCTATCCCTTCCTGAAGAAAACGCAACAATGAGTGGGCCAAACCCACGCGGGAGGAACGATGCGCGCAGCGATCTTCAGGAGCGGCGAGATTGTCGTAGGCACCATGCCGGAACCGAAGCCGGGCGCGGGGCAAGTGCTGGTCAAATCGCTCGCCTGCGGCATCTGCGGTTCCGATCTGCACGCCCGCAAGCACGCCCACCGCATGGTGGAGCTGAGCAAGTTCCTTCCGGGACGTGCGCCGATGGATTTGTCGCGCGACGTCGTGTTCGGCCACGAGTTCTGCTGCGAGATCCTCGATTACGGCCCTGACACCACGCGCAAGCTGAAGCCCGGCACACGGGTGTGCTCGCTGCCGGCGGTGCTGACGCCGGAGGGCCCCAAGGGCATCGGCTATTCCAACGATTATGTCGGCGCCTATGCCGAGCAGATGCTGCTCAGCGAGCCGCTGCTGCTCGAAGTGCCGAACGGGCTTGCCGCCGAGCATGCCGCGCTCACCGAGCCGCTTGCGGTCGGCGTGCATGCGGTGGCGATGGCCAACATCAGAGGCGGCGAGGTGCCGCTGGTGATCGGCTGCGGGCCGGTAGGGCTAGCGGTGATCGCGGCGCTGAAGATCAGGGGCCTCGGCCCGATCGTCGCCGCCGATTACTCGCCGGCGCGGCGCTTGCTCGCCGAGAAGATGGGCGCCGATGTCGTGGTCGATCCCGCGACGACGCAGCCCTATGCGAGCTGGGCCGAGCACGCCCAGATGACGGAGGCGGAGAAGGCCGCGCGGCCGCCGATGCAGGCGCTGCTGCCGCCGCTGAAGCCGGCGCTGATCTTCGAATGCGTCGGCGTGCCCGGCGTGCTGCAACAGCTGTTCGAAGGCGCGCCACGCAGCGCCCGCATCGTCGTGGTCGGCGTCTGCATGGAGACCGACAAGTCCGAGCCGATGCTCGGCATCATCAAGGAGCTCAACGTCCAATACGTGCTCGGCTACACGCCGGAGGAATTTGCGTATTCGCTGCGCCTGATCGCGGAAGGCCAGGTCGATGCCGCCTCGCTGGTCACCGGCCGCGTCGGCATCGACGGCGTCGCGCAGGCCTTCGCCGATCTCGCCAATCCCGAGGCGCACACCAAGATCCTGGTCGAGCCGTGGCGGTGAGCCCTTGGCGGCGCGCGGTTTGCATTTCATGACACCGAACCTATAGTTCGTTGTCCTTGCAATACTGACAGTACGCACCGCATGCGGGTTTCAATCATCACGGGAGGCGGCTCCGGCATCGGCGCTGCGGTTGCACGCCGGCTCGCCGGCCCCGATCAATGCCTGATGCTGCATGGACAGGGCGCCGAGGCTGCCGGGTTGGCGCGGCTGAATGCGGTTGCGGAGGAATGCCGCGGCAAGGGCGCCAAGGTCGAGCTTCTCACCGGCGATCTCGCCAAAGCCGGCGCGGGCACCGCGCTGGTCGAGGCAACGCGCGCCGCGTTCGGGCCGGTCGACAGCATCGTGCACGCCGCCGGCTTTGCCGACCGGCGCGACTTCGCCAGCCTGCCGCGCGAGGCGCTGGAGCGCGCGTTCGCGGTGATGGCGGCGGCATTCCACGAGATCGCGGCGGCCGCGCTGCCCGATCTCACGCGCGACGCAAAGGGCCGCGTCGTTGCTGTCTCGAGCTTCGGTACGCATCGCTTCGTGCCCGGTGCCACCTATCCGGGATCGGCCGCGGCGAAGGCCGCGCTCGAGGTGCTGGTGAAGTCGCTGGCAATCGAGCTCGCCGCCTCCGGCGCCACCGCCAACGCCGTGATGCCCGGCTACACCCGCAAGGATCCCGGCCTGTTCGGCGCGCTTGACACTGCGACCTGGGAGCGCGTGGCGAAAGCCAATCCGATGCAGCGCCTCGCCGAGCCGGACGAGGTCGCCGCCGTCGTCGCATTCCTGCTGTCGCCGGAAGCGGGCCACGTCACCGGCGCCACGCTGCCGGTCGATGGCGGCCTGACCTTGATGTGACGGCATGAGCGAGGGCACGGCTGCGCAACAAGCTGACGTCGTCGTGCTCGGCGCCGGCATGGTCGGCGTCTCGGCAGGCCTCGCCGCGCGGCAGCGCGGGCTCTCCGTCATCATCGTCGACCGCCGCGAGCCGGGCAGCGAAACCTCCTACGGCAATGCCGGCATCATCTCGTCAGGCTCGATCCTGCCGCTCAACACGCCATCGCTGCTGAAGAACCTGCCGAAATATCTCACCAACACGCATCCGGCGCTGCGCTGGAATCTGCCGTGGGCGCTCGCCAACGCCGGCTGGGTGATCCGCTTCCTCGCCACCGCCACCCCGTCGCAGACAAAACCGCGCGCCGCCGCGCTGCACGGCCTGATCGGCACCTCGCTGCAACTGCACCGCGACTGGATCGTGCAGGCCGGCGCCGGCCATCGCATCCGCGAGACCGGCTGGCTCAAGGCCTGGCGCAGCGATGGGCTCGCCGCCGCGAAGGCCGAGCAGGCGGCGCTCGCCGAATTCGGCATCATGAGCGAGGTGCTCGACCGCCAGGCGATCTCCGCGCTCGAGCCCGGTATCATCCCTGCCTACAGCACGGGCCTGCTGCACACCCAGACGGCATCGGTCGATTCCCCCGGCGCGGTGGTGAAGGCCTATGCGCAGATGCTCGCCGGTCACGGCGGCACAGTCAGGCAATCCGAGATCCGGCGGATCGAGCAGCACAACGACGGCTGGCGCGTGCAGCTTGCCGACGGCGAGATCGCCGCGCGCCATGCCGTGGTCGCGCTCGGGCCGTGGTCGGCCGAGCTGCTGCGGCCGCTCGGCTATCGCGTGCCGCTGGCGTTCGAGCGCGGCTATCACCAGCATTTCGTGCCGAACCCGGCACGCAAATTGCTGCGGCCGATCCATGATGCAGAGGGCGGATTCCTGATGACGCCGATGGAGCAGGGCATTCGCGTCACCAGCGGCGTCGAGTTCACCGCGCGCGACGCGCCGTCGAATTATGCGCAGCTCGAGGCAGTGGTGCCGATGGCGCGCAGCGTGGCCGAATTCGGCGATGCCGTCGGCGAGCGCTGGCGCGGCGCGCGGCCGACATTGCCCGACAGCCTGCCGATGATCGGACCAGCGCCGCGGCATCGCGGCCTCTGGCTCGCCTTCGGCAACCAGCATATCGGCTTCACCACCGGCCCCGGAACGGGCGCCGCGGTTGCCGCGATGATCGCAGGCGATGCGCCGCCATTCGACCTGAAGGCGTTTTCGCCGGACCGGTATATCGCGTGACTCGCGTGAGGCCGCCTGCGATGCTGAGGCGTCCAAAGCGTTTTCGAGCGAAGTGGGCACCGGTTCGCGTGAAGAAAACGCGTCAAAGCTAAAGTCAACCGAGGGGCAGGATGAACTACGTTTGGGATTTCGCGATCCTTGGCAAGTACAGCCATCTGTTCTTGCTCGGGCTCGGCTGGACCATGGCCTACACGATCGGCACCATCATCCTGGGCACATTGATCGGCCTGATCGTCGGCATGCTGCGGCTGCGGCGGATTCCCGTGATCGACTGGCTGCTGATCGCCTACATCGAATTGTTCCGCTGCACGCCGCTGCTGGTGCAGATCATCTGGTTCTATTACGCGTTTCCGGTCGTGATCGGCGTCAACATCCCGGCGCATGCCGCGGCCGTCAGCGTGCTCTCGCTTTATGGCGGCGCGTTCTATGCCGAGATCGTGCGCGGCTCGATCGAGAGCGTGCCGGTCGGGCAGTGGGACGCCGCGAAGGCGCTCGGCTTCCGCGGCTGGCGCTTGATGCGGCTCGTGATCCTGCCGCAGGCGCTGAAGCCGATGATGGCGCCTTACGTCAACCAGTCGGTGACGCAGCTGAAGAACACCTCGCTGGTCTCGATCATCGCGGTGCCCGATCTCGTCTACAACGCGACCTTGATCAACGCCGACACCTACCGGCCGCTCGAGGTCTACACCATCGTGGCGCTGATCTATTTTGCGATCCTGTTCCCATCGACGCTGGTGGCGCGGCGGCTGGAGCGCGGGCTGACCTATGACAAGGTGTGAGTTTGTTTCCTCTCCCTCTCCCCGTTCTTACGGGGAGAGGGTTGGGGTGAGGGGCTCTCACCGCGAGTATCGATGCTCGAAAGACCTGTACCCCCTCACCCGGATCACATCTGGCGATGTGATCCGACCTCTCCCCGCAGGCGGGGAGAGGTGAAGAAACCGCTGGATTGCGCGGCTAGATACTCAACTCCACCGGCACGTCCTCCGGCTTCACGCCGGCAAGCCCGAGGCCCTTGACGAACCATTCGCGCATCTGGCCGATGCCTCTGTTATAGTCGACCCACACCGAGAGGAAGTCGCGCCAGCGCTTGTCGCCCTCGCGGCGCACTGCCATGCCGCTCGCGATCGTCACCGACGGCGAGGTCAGGATCTTGTAGGTGCCGAGATTGGGGTTTTTGGCGATCGCGGTCAGCCCGAGCACCAGCGCGTTGACGACGCAATCGACGCGGCCCGAGGACATTTCCAGCATCACCTCGTCGCGCGACTTCAGCGACTTGATGGTGGCGTTCGGCGCAAAGCGCCGCGCCACCGCCTCGTTGGCCGAGCCGACGTCGACCGCGATCTTGACCTCCGGCTTGTTGATGTCGGCCCAGGTCTTAGCATCTGAAGCCTTGGCCTCCAGCCCCTTCTTCAGCATCGCGCCGAACGGATGCGGGAACACCAGATTGGTGAAATCGACCACCAGCGCGCGCTGCGGCGTCGGGTTGAGCGCGAAGCCGAGATCGATCTTGTTGGCCTGCAAATCGAGAATTGAATTGCCATAGGTCGATTCGACATATTCCAGCTTGACGTCGAGCAGCTTTGCCAGATCGTTGGCCATCTCGATCGAGAAGCCGGACCAGGTGCCGGAGGCGAGATCCTTGTTGAAATAGGGCAGTTCGCCCGGCAGCACGGCGATCCGCAGCACCTTGTTGGCGCGGATACGATCCAGCGTGTTGTCGGCAGGCGTCTGCGCCGCGGCCGGGGTTGCCAACGCGGCCACCAGCGCGGCGCCGCTGCCGATCCCGAGCGCATAGCGCAGCGCGTCACGGCGATCTTCGGAAATTGTGATGTCGTCGGATTGAGTCAAGCGGGCCTCCCTGCACCAGATCGGGGAAGCCTAGCGTCGGGATTTGGCCGCAGCAATAGTGCGGGCCTCCGCCAATAGTAGGCGCAGTTGCCCAAGTGCTGGCCTTCTTACCTCGCCCCGCTTGCGGGGAGAGGTCGGATTGCATTTGGAATCAACTGGACTCTCCGCACCGTCATGGCCGGCCTTGTCCCGGCCATCCACGTCTTTTCTCGCGCGGAAACGAAGACGTGGATGCCCGGGACAAGCCCGGGCATGACGAGTTTGTGGGGACGTTGAGCGCTTGCCGCAAGCGGGAGCGCGCAGATCGCACCCCGGATCAATACCTTCCCGGCACGTACATCTCCGGCGGGATCGGGCCGCGGTGATAGTCGGGGTTGCGCACCCGGGGCGGCAGCACGACCGGTTGGTGCTGCACAGCCTGATACGGCATCTGGCTCAGCAGATGCGAGATGCAGTTGAGCCGGGCGCGCTTCTTGTCGACGGCGTCGACGATCCACCACGGCGAGTCCTGCAGATGGGTGCGCTCCAGCATCGTCTCCTTGGCCTTGGTGTACTGCTCCCAGCGGGTTCGCGCCTCGACGTCCATCGGGCTCAGCTTCCACTGCTTCAGCGGGTCATGGATCCGCATCGAGAAACGGAACGCCTGTTCCTCGTCGGTGATCGAGAACCAGTATTTCAACAGGATGGTGCCGGAGCGGATCAGCATGCGCTCGAATTCCGGCACCGACTTGAAGAATTCCTCGTACTGCTCGTCGGTGCAGAACCCCATCACCTTCTCGACGCCGGCGCGGTTGTACCAGCTGCGGTCGAACAGCACCATTTCGCCGCCGGCCGGCAGATGCGACACGTAGCGCTGAAAATACCATTGCGTGCGTTCGCGCTCGTTCGGCGCCGGCAGCGCCGCGACGCGGCAGATGCGGGGGTTGAGCCGCTGGGTGATGCGCTTGATGACGCCGCCCTTGCCGGCGGAATCGCGCCCCTCGAACAGCACCACCACCTTCTTCTTCTCGTGCTGCACCCAGTCCTGCAGCTTCACCAACTCGCCCTGCAGCCGTAGCAATTCGCGGAAATAGAGTTTGCGATCGATCGACGGATGTCCAGCGGACCCGTCATGGTCGAGCTTGTCGAGCCTGACGTCGTCGAGCTCGAGCTCAAGTTCCTCATCGAAGCTGTCGGCCATCTCCTGGTGGATGCGGGCGCGCAAGGCTTCGTCACGGAAGGCTTCGTCGCGCAAGGCTTCATCTCGGGAGGCTTCGTCGGTGAGGTGGGGGGCGGTCATGCAGGTCCGTCTTTCAGTGTGTTAGATGGATCGACGGGAGCATTGACGGGCGATGTTACCCCTCTATGACAATGGCATGACCGCTGTTTCACGCAGTCGGCGGGACTGTGCTAACAAGCGCCAACAACAATGGGAGACGCCGATGATTTCGCTCACGCTAAAAGACGTCCTGCCGGAGGACGCGACCGCCGGCACGCTGGTCGGACGGGTCTGGTTGCCGCAGGCCGGCGGCCCGGCCGTGGTCGCGGTGCGGGCGGACGGCGTGTTCGACGTCACGGCGCGGTTCCCGACCGTGAGCGCGCTGTGCGAGGAGAGCGATCCCGCAGCGGCGTTGCGCGCGACCAAAGGCGAGCGGCTCGGCGATTTCGACGCGATCCTCGCCAACACGCCGCCGGACCGCCGCGACGGCACAAAGCCGCATCTGCTCGCGCCGGTCGATCTGCAGGTGCTGAAGGCCGCCGGGGTCACGTTCGCGATCTCGATGCTGGAGCGCGTGATCGAGGAGCGGGCGCGCGGCAATCCATCCTCTGCGGAAGCGATCCGCACCGAGGTGGTGTGGCTGGTCGGTGACGATCTTTCCAAGCTGAAGCCGGGCTCCGAGCAGGCGATGAAGCTGAAGCAGGTCTTGATCGATCAGAACGCCTGGAGCCAGTATTTGGAGGTCGGCATCGGCCCGGACGCGGAAGTGTTCACCAAGGCGCCGACGCTGTCCTCGGTCGGTACCGGCATGGATGCCGGGCTGCATCCGAAGTCGACCTGGAACAATCCGGAGCCGGAGGTCGTGCTCATTGTTTCCGGCGCCGGCAAGATCGTCGGCGCCGCGCTCGGCAACGACGTCAATCTGCGCGACTTCGAGGGCCGCTCGGCGTTGCTATTGTCGAAGGCCAAGGACAACAACGCATCGTGCGCGATCGGCCCGCTGCTCCGCCTGTTCGACCAGACCTTCTCGCTCGACGACGTCAGGAAGATGGATGTCGGCCTGACCGTGAAGGGCGCGGACGGTTTCGTGCTCGAAGGCCATTCCTCGATCTCAAAGATCAGCCGCGACCCGACCGATCTGGTCGCCCAGACCATCGGCCCCGTGCACCAATATCCCGACGGCTTTGCGCTGTTCCTCGGCACGATGTTCGCGCCGGTCAAGGACCGCGACGCCAAGGGTGAGGGCTTCACCCACAAGCGCGACGACATCGTCACCATTGCCGCGCCCCAGCTCGGCAAGCTCGTCAACCGCATGCGCAGCAGCGACGAATGCGAGCCCTGGAGCTTCGGCGTCGGTGCGCTGATGAAGAATTTGGCGCAGCGCAAGGTGCTGTGAGGGCGCGGGCAGAGCGTAGGGGGTAGCCGACCACGTCCGCCGTAGCTCAACGAGCGAAGGCGGAAGGCGTAACTCACCATCTTCGCCGCGAGCGACACTGTGGGTTGCGTCTCCGGAGAGGCGCGCAGCGCAAGCGCACTCAGCCCGAACATGTTCAGAAACCTGCGCGGCAGGTCGATCGTGTGCTGCAACTTGCGCGCGCTGCGCGCAGCGAAGTTTGGATTGCCACTTTTTCCCGATTTGTGTGATCTGCTTCACGCTCGTCGGCGCATGGTCCGTGTCAACATATCGGCTCGGACGCGAACAGAAGGAGTCGCGGACATGCGCGAATGGTCAAAGGGACTGCCCGATTGGCTCGCAACGGATATGCTGGTGATTGCCGTCGCACTGGCCATCATCGTGACCGGCGTGTGGATCGCGCCGTAGCTGGGTTGTTGCGCCGTCGTTCAGCCGATCTGGCGACCAGCTTCATGCCGACGGTCGTGACGCCTGCTCAGTCATACCCTGCCGGCCCGGCAGCCAGATAGCCGGGCTGTCGGTTTCGTTGAACATGTCCGCAAGCATGTCCGCGCCGGTCGTCGCGCCGGCGCGCCCCGGTCACGGACAGACTTCCTCGTTGAAGCCGCCGGACTGCTGCTCAAGATGGCAGCCTTTCCTCACCGGGCGACAAGGGACGCCGTTCTTGCAGAAGATCTGCGCCGAAGGCTGGTCCTTCGCCTGCGGCTTGCGCTGTGTGACAGGCTTCTTGTTGCCTGGTGGATCTCCGGCGATTTGTGCGTTTGCCGCCGCGGTTGAGGCGAGGGCGACGACAATCATTGCGGCCATTGACGAAGCTTTCACGACGGTTTCCTCCAGATGTCCGGGAGACCAATGCGGGGGATCGCTCGCGACCATATCGCAAATCCCGTGAAGGCGCCCGGTGGGTAATGGCTCCGGGCCGCTTGCGGGGTTGCACCTCGATCACTGAGTTGCCCGACGCGTCAAGTCCTGGCAGCAAAAATATTTCGGTTTATCGGAACGGCAACTCGGTGTATGGTTCGCCCGTCTCACCCGATGGAGGGGCGCTTCGCGATCGTCACGAACGCGGTGTGAGATGCGGTGGACGCCGATCATGCAGGCGACGAACGCATGTGAAGCGGACGGCGAAGTCGTGCAGGCCTGACGCCCTAGTGGTAGGTGTCCTCTCCTAAAGAAGCTAGCGCTTCTCAGGGAAGGCGGTGACAACCAAGCCCAGTCTCGCCGGGGCGAGCACGTATAAGCCGTAAGACCATCGCGCAGGGAAAGCCGGATTGCTCCGGTTACACCTGTGGTCCTACCCCCGAGCTTTCACCCTTTGCTCGGGGCCCATGGGTGCGATCGGCACCCGGCTTTCCCTGCGCCCTCTGCAAGAGAGAGGGTGGAACGAAGAGCAAAGCTCGGGCAGATCATGTCGCGAGAATGCGGATGTTTGACTCACAGACCGTCCAACAAAACTCGGCGTCGTCCTGGCTTTCGCCAGGACGACACCGTGGTGTTGGCACGGTCGGCGTCCCCACCAACACTTCTACACCGGCAACGCGGTCGAGTACTTCACCTGGCTCAGCGCAAAACTCGACTCGATCGAGGCGATGCCGTCGAGCCGGGTCAGCTTGTTCTTCAGAAACGCTTCATAGGAGGAGAGGTCGGCGGCGACGACGCGCAGCAAATAGTCGCGGTTGCCGGTCATCAGATAGCATTCGAGCACCTCGTCCCATTTCGAGATCGCGCGGGCGAAACGGTTGAGGTCTTCCTCCTTCTGCCGCGCCAGCTTGATCGAGATGAAGACCGAGACATGCAGCCCGATCGATTTCTGGTCGACGGTTGCGATGTAGCGAGAGATCACGCCGCGTTGCTCGAGCAGCTTGACCCGGCGATGGCAGGGCGACACCGACAGCCCGACCTTGTCGGCGAGTTCCTGCATGGTCATGCGGCTGTCGGTCTGGAGCAGACTCAGGATCTTGCGGTCGATGGCGTCGAGGGCAGGCATTGAGATGAACTCGTTGGTTGCGGCCGGATCGTGGGAATTTATCCCAATTTTTTCTGTGTTGTCGCGTGGAATTGAGATTTTCGTCGGCCCCAGCGGCAGTAACATCGCCGATATCGCCCGGAGCATCGCCAGGAACATCGTCATGGGAATTGCGCCTGAACGCCTCGATATGCTCACAGCCCTGGCCCGCAAGGTGCTGTGGCTGTCGTCATGGACCATCCATCACGCCAACCATGTCAGGCAAAATAGCGACGGGTTGAAGGTCGGCGGCCATCAGGCGTCGTCGGCCTCGCTCGCCAATATCATGTCGGCGCTGTATTTCTCGGTGCTGCGGCCGCAGGACCGCGTCGCGGTGAAGCCGCATGCGAGCCCGGTGTTCCACGCCATCCAGTATCTGTTCGGCCACCAGACCCGCGACAAGCTGGAGAATTTCCGCGGCTACAAGGGCGCGCAGTCCTATCCGTCGCGCACCAAGGACGTCGACGACGTCGATTTCTCGACCGGCTCGGTCGGCCTCGGCGTGGCGCAGACCTTGTTCGCTTCGCTGGTGCAGGATTACGTCAAGGCGCACGGCTGGATGAAGGACCGGCCCGAGGGCCGCATGATCGCGCTGGTCGGCGACGCCGAGATGGACGAGGGCAACATCTTCGAGGCGCTGCTCGAGGGGTGGAAGCACGGCCTGCGCAACACCTGGTGGGTCGTCGACTATAATAGGCAGTCGCTCGACGCCGTGGTGCGCGAAGGGCTGTGGGCCAAGTTCGAGACCATGTTCCGCAATTTCGGCTGGGACGTGGTGATCGTGAAGTACGGCAAGCTGATGCTGGAGGCGTTCGCCGAGCCCGGCGGCGAGGCGTTGCGGCGCTGGATCGACAATTGCCCGAACCAGATGTACGCGGCGCTCTGCTTCCAGGGCGGCGCGGCGTTCCGCAAGCATCTGCACGACGACATCGGCGACCAGGGCGCGGTGACGGCGCTGATCGACCGGCGCAGCGACGACCAGTTGCTGGCGCTGATGTCGAACCTCGGCGGCCACGACATGGCGAGCATGATCGAGGCCTTCGAGGCGGTCGACCACGACCGCCCGGTCTGCTTCATCGCCTACACCATCAAGGGCGTCGGCCTGCCGATGCAGGGCCACAAGGACAACCACGCCGGCCTGATGACGGTGGCGCAGATGGAGAAGTGGCGCGCGGCGCAGAACATCCGCACCGGTCACGAGTGGGACAAGTTCGAGGGCCTGTCGCAGCAGCCTGCCAAGCTCGAGGCCTTCCTGGCGGACGCGCCGTTCAACCGCGAGGGACGCCGCCGCCTGTCGGCGCCTGAAATCGACGTGCCGGAGCGGCTCGCCTTCAAGGCCTCCGCGCAGATGTCGACGCAGCAGGGCTTTGGCCTCGTGCTGCACGAGCTGGCGCGCGGCGACAGTGAACTGGCCTCGCGCATCGTCACCGCGTCGCCCGACGTCACGGTGTCGACCAATCTCGGCGGCTGGGTCAACCGCCGCGGGCTGTTCGCCAAGGCGGAGAACCACGACCTGTTCCGGCAGGAGAAGATCCCGTCCGCCTTCACCTGGGAATATTCGCCGAAGGGGCAGCATCTCGAGCTCGGCATCGCCGAGATGAATTTGTTCATCATGCTGTCGGCGCTCGGCCTGTCGCACCAGATCAATGGCGCGCGGCTGTTGCCGGTCGGCACGCTGTACGATCCCTTCATCGAGCGCGGCCTCGATGCGTTGAACTATGCCTGCTACCAGGATGCCCGCTTCATGGTGGCGGCGACGCCGTCGGGCATCTCGCTGGCGCCGGAAGGCGGCGCGCATCAGTCGATCAAGACGCCGCTGATCGGGATGGGGCAGGACGGGCTCGCCTCGTTCGATCCGGCCTTCGTCGATGAACTTGCCGTGATCATGGGCTGGGGTTTCGGCCACATGCAGCGCGAGGGCGCCGAGGGTGGTTCGGTTTACTTGCGGCTCTCGACGCGAACGCTGGAGCAGCCGCAACGGATCATGACGCCGGACCTGCAGCGCGACATCACCGATGGCGCCTACTGGATGCGCAAGCCGGGGCCGAACTGCGACATCGTGATTGCCTATACCGGCACCGTCGCGCCGGAGGCGATCGAGGCGGTCGGCCTGATCGGCGAGAGCCACCGCGACGTCGGTCTCCTGGCGGTAACCTCGGCCGACCGGCTCTATGGCGGATGGTCCGCCGCGCGGAATTTGCGACGCGACCGCCGCGGCGTGCAGCATCTGAGTCATATCGAGCGCATGCTGGCGCCGCTCAGCCGCGACTGCGGCATAGTGACCGTGATCGACGGCCATCCGGCCTCGCTCGGCTGGCTCGGCAGCGTGCGCGGCCACCGCCTCGAGGCACTCGGCGTCGAGCATTTCGGCCAGACCGGCACGATCGGTGACCTCTACCGCCACTACGGCATCGACGCCAACGCCATCATCGATGCGGCGGAAAGCCTCTCCGTCGGCGCGCCGGTGCGGCATCGCAAAATGGCGGTGTGATTTGGAATGGGCCCCGGACCGGCGTCGCAACGCTTCGCGCTGCGCCGCATCCGGGGCACCAAGGCGGTCGGCCAGGGAGGTGTTCGTGTCCCGGACGCGGCGCGGCACGGAGTGACGCGACGCAGAGCCGGGACCCATTTGGCGCATGCCTTGCCACCACTCGGGCGGCTACCTTATATCTCGCGGGCGCGCACGAGCCGCGCCCCGCACATGGCGGGTTCAATTCGCCGGGCTTTCGTGCAAGGATGCCTGCCGAACGCTTTCGTTCCCCCATTCCATACGCCCCGTACAAGAGGTTTCCGATGGTCAATCGCATGCAATTCTACATCGACGGCGCCTGGGTCGATCCCGTCGTCAAAGGCAAGTCCACCCCTGTCGTCAATCCGGCGACCGAAGAGGCGATGTACGAGATTGCGCTCGGCTCCAAGGCCGATGTCGACAAGGCAGTCGCCGCCGCCAAGCGCGCGTTCGAGACGTTTTCCCAGACCAGCCGCGAGGAGCGCGTCGCGCTGCTCACCAAAATCATCGAGGTCTACAAGGGCCGCATGAAGGAGATCGGCGCCGCCGTCTCCGACGAGATGGGCGCGCCGCTGCCGATGGCGGAGAAGCTGCAGGCCGGCGCCGGCCTCGGCCATCTCATGAATACCCTCGAAGTGCTCAAGAAGTACGAGTTCGAGGAGACCATGGGCACCGCTGTGATCGTGCGCGAGCCGGTCGGCGTGATCGGCATGATCACTCCCTGGAACTGGCCGCTCAACCAGATCGCCTGCAAGGTCGCGCCCGCGCTCGCCGCGGGCTGCACCATGATCCTGAAGCCCTCGGAGTTCACCCCGACCTCGGCGCTGATCTTCGCGGAAATACTCCATGAAGCCGGCGTGCCGAAGGGCGTGTTCAACCTCCTCAACGGCCTCGGCCCGGAGGTTGGTGCCGCGATGAGCGAGCACCCGGACATCGACATGATCTCGTTCACCGGCTCGACCCGCGCCGGCGTCGACGTCGCCAAGCGTGCGGCGCCGACCGTGAAACGCGTCAGCCAGGAACTCGGCGGCAAGTCGCCGAACGTGATCCTCGAAGGCGCCGACCTCGCCAAGGCGGTGACCGGCGGCGTGATGCACATGTTCAACAACTCGGGCCAGTCCTGCAACGCGCCGTCGCGCATGATCGTGCCGCTCTCCAAGATGAAGGAAGTGGCCGCGATCGCGAAGGGCGTCGCTGACAAGACCAAGGCCGGCGATCCGCGCGCTGACGGCACCACGATCGGTCCGGTGGTCAACCGTGGCCAGTGGGACAAGATCCAGGCGCTGATCCAGAAGGGCATCGATGAGGGCGCAACGCTCGTCGCCGGCGGCCCGGGCCTGCCCGAGGGCGTCAACAAGGGCTTCTATGTCCGTCCGACCATCTTCGCCGACGTCACCAACGACATGACGATCGCCCGCGAGGAGATCTTCGGACCGGTGCTGACCATCCTCGGCGCCAAGGATGAGGCTGAGGCGGTGAAGATCGCCAACGACACGCCCTATGGTCTCGCCGGTTACGTCTCGGCCGACTCCGTGGAAACCGCGCGCCGCGTCGGCCGCCAGATCCGCGCCGGCAACGTCAACCTGCAGGGCGTGCCGAATGAACGCTCTGCGCCGTTCGGTGGCTACAAGCAGTCCGGCAACGGCCGCGAGTGGGGCCGCTACGGTCTGGAAGAATATCTCGAGGCCAAGGCTGTCGCCGGCTACAACGCCGCGTAAGCCGAACCACGAGAGACGCGATTTCTGGCGCCGGGGCGGATCACCGCTCCGGCGTCAGACATTTGGAGATGCCGTTTTGTCCTCTTTGCCTTCCGCAGTGGGAGGCAACTAACCGCCGAGTGCACCTTGGGTGTTGACGTACAGCGCATAGATCGACTGGCTCGCCGCCATGAACAGGCGGTTGCGCTTCAGTCCGCCGAAGCAGAGGTTGGCGCAACGCTCCGGCAGCGCGATGCGGCCGATCATGACGCCGTCGGGCGCGAACACCACGACGCCGTCGAGCTCGGGATCACCCATGCCCCAGCCGCACCACAGATTGCCGTCGATGTCGCAGCGCATGCCGTCGGGCGTGCCGGGGCCGGCATCGATGAAGACGCGCTTGTTGGAAATCGTCGTGCCGTCGGCGGAAACGTCATAGGCCAGGATCTTGCGGTTCGGCTCGCCGCGGGATTCCACGACATAGAGGATCTTCTCGTCCGGCGAGAAGCACAGCCCGTTCGGGCCGAGCACGCCTTCGGCGACGATGCTGGCGTTGCCGGTCGCGGGATCGAGCCGGTAGACGTTGGGCGCGATCTCGGGCTCGGCCTTGTAGCCCTCGTAATTGCCGAGCAGGCCGAAGATCGGATCGGTGAACCAGATCGCGCCGTCGGATTTCACCACGACGTCGTTCGGCGAGTTCAGCCGGTTGCCGCCGAACGAATCGATCAGCACCGTAATCGATCCGTCATATTCGGTGCGCACCACGCGGCGGCCGCCATGCTCGCAGGTGATGAGACGGCCCTGGCGGTCGCGGGTGTTGCCGTTGGCGAAATTCGACGGCTTGCGGAAGATGCTGACCGCGCCGGTCTCTTCCTCCCATTTGAGGATGCGCTGGTTCGGGATGTCGCTGCACAACAGATAGCGGCCGTCGCCGAACCACACCGGACCTTCGGCCCAGCGCAGGCCGGTGGCGATGCGTTCGACGGCGGAGAGCTTCAGCCAGTATTTCTCGAAGCGCGGATCGAGCGCGTGGATCGCGGGATCGGGATAGTAGGTCGCGGGACGCCAGCCGGCGGAATGGACATCGGACATTTGCTGTTCTCGTTGTTGTGTTTCGATGGTGTTTCCTTGAGCGCCTGGTTTGCTATCATTGTCGGCCTGCGACCGCAATTCGGTCCAATGAATCACTTGGCGAACAGGAAAGACGAGGGACGGAATGCCACGCATATTGATGACCGGCGCATCGGGTGGAATCGGCACGAGCCTGCGCAAGCTGCTGCCGCCGATCTATCCGGACCTGCTGTTGAGCGACATCAAGCCGCCGGCCGATCTCGGCAACAACGAACAATTCAAGGCGGCCGATCTTGCCGACCTCGCCGCGGTCGAGGCGATCTGCGAGGGTGTCGACGGCATCCTGCATTTCGGCGGCTATTCGGTCGAAGGCCCCTGGGATTCGATCCTGCAGTCCAACATCATCGGCTGCTACAATCTGTTCGAGGCGGCGCGGAAGACGGGCGTCAAGCGGGTGATCTTCGCCTCCTCCAATCACGCGGTCGGGTTCTATCCGCGTCATCACCGCATCGGCACCGAGGTTACCGCGCGGCCGGACAGCCGCTACGGGGTGAGCAAGGTGTTCGGCGAAGGCATCGGTGCGCTCTACGCCGACAAGCACGGCATCAAGGTGACCTGCATCCGGATCGGCAATTTCGGCGAAGTGCCGCTCGATCACCGCAGGCTCTCGATCTGGCTCAAGCCGGAAGATCTGGTGCAGCTCTGCCGCATCGGGCTCGAGCATCCCGACATCCATTTCGAGGTGCTTTACGGCGCGTCCTACAATGAGCGCTCGTGGTGGGACAATCACCGCGCCTATGATCTCGGCTATCGCCCGACCGGCCGTGGCGAGGATTTCCGCGAGCACGCGATGGCCGAGCAGGCCAAGCTGCCCCCGGATCCCGTCGGCGACTACTACCAGGGCGGCGCGTTCTGCAGCATGGAGTTCGACGGCGACAAGGGAAGGGTGATCGACTGGAAGAAGTGATCAGTCCTCGCATTGCGGCAGCTGCTTCACCGCTTCGGTATGCTCCCGCTGGCTCTCCTTCGAGCTCTGCCCGGATGTCTTGGGCAGGCTCCCGGGCCCGTCAAAAGTCTCGGCGAAATGGGTAAGGGGGAAGTTGAGGCTGATGGTCTGCCCGGTCAGGCTCTTGGCCTCGACGGCGATGGTTTGCGCATGCTTCAGCCGCTCGATCATCTCGCCGTCGGCTTCGAGCGCGCCGCCGCAGCCGAGCGTGTAGCAATGCGGCCTGGCGATCTGGATCGGCTCGTCCTGGTCGATCCGCAGGCTGATCGTGCCCTCCAGCATGGTCCGCGTTCCGACATTGGCGCTGACGATCGCGCGCTTGCTGGTCTGCGGCGAAACGCTGATGCTGCCGCCCGACGGCGAACACTGGCCGCGGGCGGCGGCGCCGACGAAGCAGCTTGCCTGGGTCAGGCACGTCTTGGTCCAGGGCTCGTAGCTGAGCTGCGTCGCGCGCGGATCGGCCGCTTCACCGGCAGTGCCAAGCGCAAGCAGCGCGGCGAACGATCCAATCAACAAAGCCACATGACGCATCGCCGTCTCCTTCACGAGGAGGCCGCGTATCGCGCTATTGCGGCTTTTTGTCGTTGGAGATGCGGACGAGATAATCCGCCTTGCTGTACTGCATGTGATCGACGCAGAGCTGCGCCAGCGCCCAGCTGTCGCGGCCCTTCAGCAGCTCGATCATCAATTCGTGCTGGCGGCGCGACAGCGCAAGGCCCTCGCTGTCGGCGAGATTTTTTGCGCGCATCGGCAGCGTCAGGTTCATGTAGTCCTGCAGCGAGCGCACCAGATAGGGATTGCCGCAGGCGGAGAACAGCGCGAGGTGGAACGCATCGTTGGTTTCGTGGATGCCGCGCATGTCCTGCGCATCGGCCTTGATGCAGTAATGCCTTTGCAACTCGCTCAATTGGTCGATCAGGCTTTCCGGCGCGGGCAGCGCGATCATCAGCGCGGCCTGGCGCGTCAGCATCTCGCGCACCTCGTAGATCTGCCGCACTTCCTCGGCCGAATAGAACCGCACCGTGGCGCCGACATTCTTCTCGCGCAGCACGATGCCCTGGCGTTCGAGCTGGAACAGCGCCTGGCGGACGAAATGCCGGCTCGCGCCGTAGCGCTGCATCAGGGTATCCTCGACCAGCCGCAGACCAGGCGAAAAGCGGCCGAAGATGATGTCCTCCTCCAGCCGGCGGATCACCTCCGCCTGCTCCTCCTCGCGCGAGAGGGCCTGGATATCGGGCAATGTGGGCTCGGCTGTCATGCGCTCTGGGCTTCGGATCGACGCCTGAAGTCAGCATGGCACCGCGGTTATTGTCAATAATGGGGGTAATTTTGCCGCAGAGCAGCCACGCTGTCGCGCCGGATTATCTCATATTGACAATAATTCCTGCGGCTCCTTAAGTGCGGCCGAACAACAACGGGACGGGAAGAAAATGGCCGACGGACTTCGCAAGGGACTGACAAGCTATGGTGACGCCGGCTTCTCGTTGTTCCTGCGCAAGGCCTTCATCAAGGCGATGGGCTATTCGGACGACGCGCTCAATCGCCCGATCGTCGGCATCACCAATACCTACAGCGACTACAATCCCTGTCATGGCAACGTCCCGCAGATCATTGAAGCAGTGAAGCGCGGCGTGATGCTGTCGGGCGCAATGCCGTTCGTGTTCCCGACCATCTCGATCGCCGAGAGCTTTGCGCATCCGACCTCGATGTATCTGCGCAATCTGATGGCGATGGATACCGAGGAGATGATCCGCGCCCAGCCGATGGATGCGGTGATCGTGATCGGCGGCTGCGACAAGACCCTGCCGGCGCAGCTCATGGCCGCCATCAGCGCCGATCTGCCGACGGTCGTGATTCCGGTCGGGCCGATGGTGGTCGGTCATCACAAGGGCGAGGTGCTCGGCGCCTGCACCGATTGCCGCAGGCTGTGGGGCAAGTATCGCGCCGGCGAGATCGACGATGCCGAGATCGAGGCGGTGAACGGCCGTCTCGCGCCGTCGGTCGGCACCTGCATGGTGATGGGCACGGCTTCCACCATGGCCTGCATCACCGAGGCACTCGGCCTCTCGCTGCCGATGAGCGCGACGATCCCGGCGCCGCATGCCGAACGCTTCCGCTCCGCGGAAGCCAGCGGCCGCGTCGCCGCCGAAATGGCAAAAACCAAGGGACCGAAGCCGAGCGAGATCCTGACGCCATCGTCGTTCCGCAACGCCCAGGTCGTGATGCAGGCGATCGGCGGCTCGACCAACGGGCTCATTCACCTCACCGCCATCGCCAACCGCTCGCCCTACAAGATCGACCTCGAGGCGTTCGACAAGCTCGGCCGCGAAGTGCCCGTGCTGGTCGACCTCAAGCCATCGGGCGAGCATTACATGGAGCATTTCCATCACGCCGGCGGCGTGCCGAAGCTGATGGCGCAGCTCGGTGACCTCATCGACCTCGATGCGAAAACCATCACCGGCCAGACCTTGCGCGAGGTCGTCGCCGGCGCGGAGGAGGTGCCCGGACAGGATGCGATCCGCTCCAAGGCGAACCCGATCAAGGCCGAAGGCGCGATGGCGATCCTGCACGGCAATCTCGCGCCGCGCGGCGCCGTGATCAAGCAGTCGGCGGCGAGCCCAAAGCTGCTGCAGCACACCGGGCGCGCCGTGGTGTTCGAGTCGGTCGAGGACATGACGCTGCGGGTCGACGATCCCGCGCTCGATGTGACCGCCGACGACGTGCTGGTGCTGCGCAATGCCGGCCCGAAGGGCGCGCCGGGCATGCCGGAGGCGGGCTACCTGCCGATCCCGAAGAAGCTCGCGCGCACCGGCGTGAAGGACATGGTGCGCATCTCGGATGCGCGGATGAGCGGCACTGCGTTTGGCACCATCGTGCTGCACATCACGCCGGAGTCCGCCGTCGGCGGTCCGCTTGGTCTCGTGCGCAACGGCGATATGATCCGGCTCGATGTCGCCAGGCGCAGCATCGATCTCCTGGTCGACGAGGCCGAATTGCATAAGCGCCGCGCAGCGCTCGCGCCCGCCGGCACGCCGGATTGGGCCAAGCGCGGATACGCGCATCTCTTCAACGAGACCATCCTGCAGGCCGACGAGGGCTGCGATTTCGACTTCATGCGCGCCAAGGGGAAGTAGTCAGCAAATAGCTGCCGACATCAGGCGCCGCAGCCGAATTGTCGATAATTTCGGCGATGCGGCGGTCAATGTTGCCCGCACTCGTCTGATTCCTCCTGTTTTATTGACAATCCCGCGGGACTGGTGGGATGATCGCGTCAATTAAGAACAGGGGGAACGTCACGATGGGCTATCCAGCCAGGATCGTCGGGATTGCCATGGCCGCGGCAGCGTTGCTGCTGCCGGCGAGCGCTGGCGCGCAGGAGGTGAAGCACTTCCGCTTCGCCTATGACCAGCCGCGCAATACCGGCTACTCGGTCGCCGGCGATCTGTTCGCCGACAAGCTCAAGGAATTGAGCAAGGGGACGCTGATCGTCGACCAATATCCCGGCGCCCAGCTCGGCCAGGAGCCGCAGCTACTGCAGCTCGTGAAATCGGGCGACATCGAGTTTGCCATCATCTCCTCCGCCAACACCGCGACGATCTCGCCGCAGGCCGGCGTGATGTCGCTGCATTTCCTGTTCCGCAACGATGCCCATGTGATCAAGGCGCTGGCGGACCCGCAGGTGTTCGACGCCATCAGGACGATGATCGACGAGACCGCCCAGGGCCTGCATGTGATCGGCACCGGATCGCAGGGCGTGCGGCACATCTACAGCAAGAAGGAAATCCACAACGTCGGCGACCTCAAGGGGCTGAAGGTGCGGGTGCAGGCGACCGCGACCGAGGACACCATGTTCCCGGCCTATAGCGCGCAGACCGTGCACATGCCGTTCGGCAGCGTCTATACCTCGCTGCAAACCGGCGTGGTCGATGCCGCCGAGAACAGCATCAACGTCTATCTCGTCAACAAGCACTATGAGGTCGCGCCGGTGCTGTCGATCACCGAGCACGAGGCCAACAACGCGCTGCTGTTCGTCTCCGACAAGCTCTGGCAGAGCCTCTCCGCCGAGCAGAAGCAGTGGGTGCAGGCCGCTGCGAACGAGGTGAGTGCGAAGGAGCCGCAGAAGGCCTTCGAGCTGGAGCGCAACGCGCTGACCAAGCTGAAATCGTACGGCGTCAAGGTGGTCGAGGACGTGGACAAGAAGGGCTTTACCGCGATCGCCGATCCCTATCTCGACAAGCTCGCCAAGGACCTCGGCCCGCATGCGGAGAAGATCAAGAACCTGATCCGCTCGATCAACTAGAAGCCCGGGTCGACGGGAGCGCGAGCCATGGCGATTGCCGACAGACTGGTGCTGCAACGGCAGCGGCATCTGAAGTGGCGGGCGCTGGATCGGCTCGAGCTGATCCTGATGATGCTGTGCGGCCTGTTGTGCTTCGGCTTCTCGCTGTCGGTGACCGCCGATATCGTCACCCGCACCATCGGCCATCCCTGGCTGTGGCTGCAGGAGGTGACCTCGACGCTGTTCATCTATGCGATCTTCATTGGAGCCGCGGTCGCGACAAGGCGCAACGATCATCTGTATCTGACGGCGATTTCGGAGGCGATGCACGGGACGCCGCGGCTGATTGTCGAGATCGTCATCCGCCTTGTCGTGCTGGGCGTCGCCTTCTGCCTGGTCTGGTACGGCTACCAGAACTACCTCCGCGGCTTCGGCAGTTTCCGCCTGCCATCGGGCACGCCGATCGCGTCGCTCTACGCGGTGATCCCGCTGTCGGGCATCCTGATCGGCCTGTTCACGATCGAGCAGCTCGTCAACGGCGTCCGCAACGGCTTCGATCATCCGGAACCGCCCGATGACGACCTTCCGATTCCGGCGATCAACACCGGCGCGACCACGGGAGCGCAGCTGTGAGCGCACCGGTCGTGCTTGTGCTGATGTCGTCCTGCTTCCTGTTCTTCGGCTATCTCGGCGTGCCTGTGCCGTTCTCGCTGATGGCCGGCGTGTTCGTCGGCGCGCTGCTGTCGGATGTCTCGCTGGCGGCGATCATCCAGAAGATCTTCGACGGCGTCGATTCCGAGGCGCTGCTTGCGATCCCGTTCTTCCTCCTGGTCGGCGAGCTCATGAGCTCGGCGAACGTCGTGGTCCGCATCGCCAATCTGTCGGTCTCGCTGGTCGGCCACATCAGGGGCGGGCTGTCGCAGGTCGTGGTCGTGTTCAGCATGTTCTTCTCGGAAATGTCGGGCTCGACCACCGCCGACGTCGCGGTGATGAGCCGTGCGCTGGGCGGGCCGATGAAGCGGGAAGGCTATGAGCCGGCGTTCATCGCCGCGATCATCGCCTCGGCGTCGACGATCGCGGCGCTGGTGCCGCCGAGCATCACGGCGGTGGTCTATGGCGCGGTCGGCAATGTGTCGATCGCCGGCCTGTTCATGGCGGGCGTGGTGCCGGGGTTGATGATCGGCTTCGGGCTGATGATCTACTGCTATTTCTTCGGGCCCTCGGGTCTGCGCAAGCCGCGCGCGCCGCTGCGCCAGATCGCCTTCGCCGCCGGCGACGCCGCGCTGCCGCTGATGATCCCGGTGATCCTGCTGGGCGGCATCCTGACCGGCTGGTTCACGCCCACCGAGGCCGGCGTGGTCGCGGTCGTCTACATCATCGTCGTGGTGATCCCGGCGCTGAATCGTGGGCACCTGAAAAAGATCCCGTACGACTTCTGCCTCGCCGGCCTGATCTTCTCGCTGCCGCTGATCACGATCGGGGCGGCGAACGCATTCGGCTGGATGCTGGCCTATCTGCGCGGCGCGATCTACATCGCCGACTGGATTACTTCCATCGCCGGCAATGATCCGCACCTCATCATGCTCCTGATGGTGCTGCTGTTCACCGTGGTCGGCGACTTCATCGAGCCGGTGCCGACCATCATCATCTTCATGCCGCTGGTGAATGCGCTGACCCAGGCCGGCGACATCAATGGCGTGCATATGGGCGTGGTGCTGATCGCAACCCTCGCCTTCGGCCTGATCACGCCGCCCTATGGGCTCGTGCTGCTGATGGCCTCGAAATTCGTCGGCATCAGCTTTGCAAAAGCGCTGCGGGCGGCGCTGCCGATCTACGTCGTGTTCCTGGTCACGATCTGCTTCACGATCTATTTCCCGAAGGTCGTGCTGTGGCTGCCCAAGCAGGTGATCCCGGAATCGGTCGGCTGTTTCAAGGCACCCGGCGGCACCGGTTACATCTGCCCGAATTAGCGAGCCGCGTTGCTATTTCGACTTGCTGGTGAACTTCTTCACCGCGGCGCGGAATTCGTCGGTGTTCATGCAGCCGATGATCGCGTCGCACTCGGCGTCGAGCTGCGCCTCGATCGGCGTCGTCGGCGCCTGATGGATCAGCGCCTTGGTGGCGGCGAGCCCGGCGGGTGCGTTCTGCGCCAGCCGCAGCGCGAATTCGCGGGTCGCGGCCTTCAGCTCGGCCGCCGGCACCACCTTGGCGACGAGACCCCATTGCTGGGCTTGCTGCGCGGTAAAGCTGTCCTCGGCGAGGAAGATCTGCAGCGCGCGGCGCGCGCCGACGCTGGCGGCGAGGCCGACGGTGCCGCCGCCGTCAGGCGACACGCCGATCTTGGCGTAAGCCGGCGTGAAGCGGGCGTCCTCGGCGGCGATGCAGAGATCGGCGACGAAGGCCAGTGACAGGCCGGCGCCGGCCGCCGAGCCGTGCACGCTCGCCAGCACCAGCTTCGGCATCCGCCGCAAGGCGGTGATGAAAGCATGGTAGTGCGCGAGCATCTCGCCGACCACGGGCGCGATATTGTTGGCTTCGGCCGCGGCGCCGATGGTCTGCAAATCGCCACCGGCGCAGAAGGCGCGGCCTTCGCCCTCGATGACCAGCACGCGGACGTCCTTGTTGGCCTCGACCTCGCCGCCGAGCTGTTCGAGCTTTTTGGCAATCGCCATGTCGATCGCATTGAACGCCGCCGGGCGGTTCAGCGTGATGGTTGCGATGGCGCCGTCGATCCGGAGCAGGGCGGGGTCGTTGGGGGAGGTGGGTTCTGGCATATTGAAGACCTCAGGCTTGTTGTTCCCGGCATTTAAGGCCCTGCCGGGAGAGGTGGCAATCCACCCCCTGACGCGAGGAGCGCTTCTGCGCCCGGATTCGCCCAGAGACCCCCTTGCATCGGCGCGAGCCATGAGGCCAAATAGCGACCGCCTTCGGTACGCAGACACGAGCGCTGTGGGGACGGAGGCAAGCAAGCTAACATCGACAAGAGGAAACGGCATGGGTCACTCCTGCTCGCTCGCATTTGGGTTGTTCCGATGACTGGTGGGGTCATCATCGTCGGCGCCGGACATGCCGGCTTCCAGCTCGCGGCGTCGCTGCGCCAGGCCGGATTTTCCGAGCGCATCGCGCTGATCAATGACGAAGGCCATTTGCCGTATCAGCGGCCGCCTTTGTCGAAGGCCTACCTGAAGGGGACCGGCGGGCCGGAGACCCTGATGTTCCGGCCCGAGAAATTCTACCAGGACAACAAGATCGAGCTGATCACTGATCGCGCGCACGCGATCGACCGTAACGCGCGGAAGGTGACGCTGGCCTCCGGCGCATCGCTCGACTACGGCCATCTGGCGTTCGCGACGGGCGCGCGGAACCGGTTGCTCGATATCCCCAACGCGAAGCTCGACGCGGTCCGCTACCTGCGGATCCTCGACGAGAGCGAGGCGCTGCGCCATTTGATCGCACCCGGCATGCGCGTCGTGGTGATCGGCGCCGGCTTCATCGGGCTGGAATTCGCGGCGACCGCGCGCGGCAAGGGCCTCGAGGTCGACGTGGTCGAACTCGCCCCTCGGGTGATGGCGCGGGCGGTGACCGCGGAGATTTCCGAGTTCTCGCAGTCCCGCCACAGCGCGGCCGGAATCCGGATTCATCTCGGCGTGCAGGTCACGGCGATCGAGGCCGACGGTGCCAAGGTCACCGGCGTCAGCCTGAGCAACGGGACACATATCCCGGCCGATCTAGTCGTGGTCGGCGTCGGCGTGCTGCCGAATGTCGAGCTCGCCGCGGAGGCCGGGCTGCCGGTGGCATCCGGCATCGTCGTCGACGAGCATCTGTTGACCGCCGACCATGATATCTCCGCGATCGGCGATTGCGCGCTCTACACCAGCAAGCGCTTCGGCGGATCGCTGCGGCTCGAGTCGGTGCAGAACGCGACCGACCATGCGCGCTGCGTGGCGGCGCGGCTGACCGGCAAGACCGAGGTCTATGACGGGCTGCCGTGGTTCTGGAGCGACCAGGGCCCCGACAAGCTGCAGATGGCGGGCCTCACCACCGGCTACGACCGCGTCGTGCTGCGCGGCGACCGCGCGCAGGGGGCGTTCTCGGCCTTCTGCTATCGCGGCGACAGGCTGCTCGGCATCGAGTCGGTCAATCGCGCCGGCGACCACATGTTCGGCCGCAGGCTGCTCGGCGCCGGCGGTTCAATCAGGCCGGAGCAGGCGGCGGATCCGGGGTTCGACCTCAAGAGCGCGCTGACCTAACAACATCGTCGTCCCGGCGAAAGCAGGGACCCATACTCCGCGGCCGTCATTGGGGGGAGATGAACGCAGTCACTGCGCGTGTGCCTGTCTCCACGGCCGGTGGTTATGGGTCCCGGCTTTCGCCGGGACGACTCGGGGAGAGAACAGCATCCACCTCGTCCGCCGTCGGCATTGATGGCGCAGCGCCCATTCGTTGCACGCAAATCGAGGCGGCGGCGTTGGCGTAGGTCAGCGCGTCGCCGAGCTGCTTGCCGATGGCGAGCTGGGCGGCGAGGGCGCCGACGAAGCAGTCGCCGGCGCCTGTGGTGTCGACGGCCTTGACCTCGCGCCCCGGCACCAGCAGCGGCTGACCCTGGACCAGCGCCAGCACGCCGCGCTTGCCGAGCGTGACGCAGACGATCTTGCCGTGCCCCAGGGTCCGCGCCGCCTCGGTGAAACGCTCCGGCGTGTCGTTGTCTCGCAGCTCCGTTCCGGCGAGGGCGCCGAGCTCGGTCTCGTTGAGGATCAGGATGTCGACGAGATCGAGCAGCGCCCTGTCGGCCTGTTTCGCCGGCGCCGGATTGAGGATCGTGGTGGCGCCGGCGGCGCGGGCGCGCCGGAAGAACGCCGTGATCGTCGGCAGCGGAATCTCGAACTGGCTGACCGCGACGTCGCCCTTCACAAGGTTGGGTACTGTGACATCACGGGCATCGACGAGCCCGTTGGCGCCCGGCACGACGACGATCGTGTTGTCGGCATTGGCGATCGTGATGATCGCCGTGCCGGAATGCGTGCCGGCCGTGGTCTTGACGGAGGTGAGATCGACGCCTTGCGCGGCAAGGAACGCTCTCAGCTCCTCACCAAACGCATCCATGCCCAGCCGGCCGATGAGCGTGGTCGGTACCCCGAGTTTTGCCGAAGCCACCGCCTGGTTGGCGCCCTTGCCGCCGGGAAAATAAAGCACGGCCTCACCGGCCACGGTTTCGCCGATTCGCGGATGGCGCTCGGCGGTCGCCACCACGTCCATATTGATGCTGCCGGCGACGAAAACGTGCTTCATGGTCTAGCTTCGATTGGCTTGGTCAGGCTTCGGCGCGAAACTCCTGCTTGACCGCCGCGATATCCGCGAGCGTCGGCAGGCCGGCCTCGTTGCCGAGCTTCTGGATCTTGTAGGTCGAAGCGGCGCGCGCGAACTTGAAATGCTCATGCCAGCCTTTGCTCGGGTTCGAAACGTAGGAATAGATGTAGGCGCCGTGGAAGACGTCGCCCGCGCCGTTGGTGTCGATCACGCGCTCGCGCGGGATCGGAAACGCCGGCAGCGTGCGCACCGTACCCGCCTCGTCGTACCAGAGCAGGCCGCGCTCGCCCATGGTGATGCCGCCGACCCGGCAACCGCGGCTCTTCAGATAGTCGAGCATCTGCTCCGGCGTCTTGTCCATCTGCTCGCACAGCCGCTCCGCGACGATCGCAACGTCGATGAATTCGAGCAGCTCATGGGTATTGGTGCGCAGGCCGCCGCCGTCGAGCGATGTCATGATGCCGTCCTCGCGGCAGAGCTTTGCGTAGTGGATCGCGGCGTCCGGCTGATGGCCGTCGATATGCAGCGCGCGGCAGCCCTTGATGTTCAGCAGCGGAAAGGGATGGATGTGCTGGTCGTCGCGGCAGCGGACAATTGCGCGCTTGCCGTCGTTGGGCATGATGAAGGACAACGAGGAGGAGTTGACCTTACGGGGATGGAACGAGATGCCGTACCTGTCGGCCATGTCCCAGAACATCCGCCCCAGCCAGTCATTGGCCATGGTGGCGATCAGGTCCGGCTGGATGCCGAGCTTGGCGCAGCAGAACGCCGCGGTCACCGCGTTGCCGCCGAACGACACCGCATAGGCGTCGGCGACGTGCTTTTCGTCGCCAACGGGCATGTGGTCGGTGATGAAGGTGACGTCGATATAGGTCTGTCCGATGAAGAGAGCCTGCATTCGCTTTCCGTCGTGGCTTGCTGTGGTCCCGGCCGTTGTCCAGACTAGAGCATTTTCGGTTCTGATTGAAATCAGAACCGAAGCTCTAGATTCAGGCATTTGCGCGTTTTCTTCACGCGAACCGGTGCCCACTTCGCTCGAAAACGCTTTGGCACCGCTGGTCGGCCGGTATCGCTGAAATTATTCGCATCCCTGCTTGGTTTGCGGGTAGAGATGTGGCGGGCGAGCGGATCGAGGGCCATTCTGGCATGCGGCATAACGGCCGGCCGCGGTCCACGGTTCCTGGTTGCACAGGAGAGAGCACAATGACGGCAGATTCGGGGAGGCCGCTTCCATGATCACCGGCCTCGATCACGTCGTCGTCCTGACCGGCGACATCACCTCGGCCAGCGCCGCCTATCAGACGCTGTTCGCGCGGGCGCCGGCCTGGCGCAACAGCGGCGACGGCGCGGACCGCGTGCTGTTCACGCTCGACAACACCACGCTGGAATTGATGGCGCCGCGTGGCGATGATGCCGCCGCGCAGCGTGTCCGCGGCGCGCTCGTGACCCAGGGCGAGGGGCTCGCAAGCCTCTGCTTCCGCACCAGCGATATCGCGAAAACACACCGCCGGCTCGAGCGGCTGACGCTGAAGCCCGAGCCCGTCGCCGAGGTCGAGAGCCGCGACGAGACCACCGGCGCTACGCTGTCATGGAAGCGGACGCGCGCAGTGACCGATACGACGCGGGGCGTGCGCATGTTCTTCCTGGAAAGGGAGCAGGAACGGCCGCTGTCGGTGCGCACCACCCCCGGCTCGATCACCGCGATGGATCATGTGGTGGTCTCGACCGCCGATCCCGAGCGCGCCGCCGCGCTCTATGGCGCGCGGCTCGGGCTCGACATGGCGCTCGACCGGTCGCATCCCGAATGGGGCCGGCTGATGTTCTTCCGCTGCGGCGATCTCGTCGTCGAGGTCACGCACCGGCCGGGCAAGGAAAACAACAAGGCGGAGGCGGACGCGCCGGACCGGTTGCGCGGCATTTGCTGGCGCGTCGCCGACATCGATGCCACCCGTGCGCGACTGATTGCCGCTGGCGTCGACGTCTCCGAGATTCGCACCGGCCGCAAGCCGGGCACGCGCGTGATGACGGTGCGCAACGGCACGTGCGGCGTGCCGACGCTCCTGGTGCAGCCTTCGCAGGGAAAACCAGACTAGGCCGGATTTTATGCGCGCGTCGTCCCGGCAACGTGCGCGGGAGAGAAATACACGTTCCATGCGCTCGTCATGCTGGCGCGAACCCGGAATCCATTTGAATCACGGACAATGTGGCTCGATGGATTCCGGGCTCGTGCTGCGCACGCCCTCAGGTGCGCAATTGCGCACCGGGGAATGACGAAAAGGGCAGCTGCGACAAAAATTCCCGCGCGGCCATCACAACAACATTCGTTCTCAAACGTCGCGTGTCATGCTACATTCATCAACCCAGCATCACGGGCGATCGATTTGGCCAAGGCAAAGCGAATACAGCGATGGCAGCGCGACCCCGCGGGGATGCGGCTGCGGATTCTCGAGGCGGCGAAGCAGGAATTCGCCGCCCATGGCCTCGCCGGCGCACGGGTCGACCGCATCGCGGCCAATGCCGACGCCAACAAGCGCATGCTGTACTACCACGTCGGCAACAAGGAGGATCTCTATCTCGAGGTGCTGGAAGGTGCCTATGAGAAGATCCGCGCCGAGGAACGCGCGCTCGATCTCGAACACCTCGATCCGCCTGAGGCGATCGGGCGCCTGATCGACTTCACGTGGAACTATTTCCTGCGCAATCCCGAGTTCCTGGCATTGCTGAACACGGAAAACCTCGCCAAGGCAAAGCACCTGAAGCGATCGACCAAGGTCAAGTCGATGCACTCGCCCTTTGTCGAGATGATCCGCACCGTGGTGACGCGCGGGGTCGAAAGCGGCGATTTCCGCGTCGCCGTCGATCCGGTGCAACTCTATATCTCGATCGCAGGGCTTGCGTTCTTCTATCTCTCCAACAGCGCCACCCTGAGCGTGATCTTCGGCCGCGACCTGCTCAAGAAGGACGCCCGCGACGAGCGCCTCGAGCACATGACTGCGCTGGTGCTGGCGGCGCTGACCGGCAAGTCCACGGCCGCATTCGCTAGCGCGATGCCGGTGCTGCGCGCGGCGGAACACCGGGTGGTGTGAACGCTGGCAGCCCGTAGATGGGGTAACGGGCCGGCCGCCCGCTCGCTACGGCGCGCTTTGGAAGCGCGCTCGCGAGCGGCCTGTTGGTTGGAAGGCGGTCGTCCCTCAAACTGATGGTGTCAACGGAGTCGGGCAAGCCCGCTCCAAGCATCATTAAGGGACGACCATGTACCACTATGCAGGAATCGACGTGTCTTTGGAATGCTCGAGCGTCTGCCTTGTCGATGGGACGGGTAAGATTTTGCGCGAGGCGAAGGTTGCGAGCGAGCCGGAGGCCTTGATCGGCTGGTTCCGGTCGCTGGGGTTGGTGCTGGAACGGATCGGGCTGGAGGCTGGTCCGCTGTCGCAATGGCTCTACGCAGCGATGCGGGATGCGGGCCTGGCAGTCGAACTGTTGGAGACGCGGCACGTCCGCGATGCCTTCAAGGCGATGCCGGTGAAGTCGGACCGCAACGATGCCCGCGGGATCGCGCAACTGATGCGGCTGGGCTGGTTCCGGCCGGTGCACTGCAAGTCGATCGAAGCGCAGGAGACGCGGGCGGTTCTGACGGCACGCAAGCTGCTGCAGTCGAAGCTGCGCGACATCGAGAACAGCCTGCGCGGCGTGCTCCGCGGCTTCGGTCTGAAGGTCGGCCCGACCACCGAGCGCACGTTCGCCGAACGCATCCGGGAGCTCGTAGCGGGCCATCCTGGACTTGAGGTGGTGGCCCAGGCACTGCTCGAAGCCCACGCCGTGCTGCGGCGCGAGTTCAATGGCCTGGATAAGCACACCCAAAGGCTCGCCAGGTCGCACCCGCAGGCGAAGCTCTTGATGACGACACCGTCCGTCGGCCCGATCGTGGCGCTCACCTATGCCTCGGCGATCGACGACCCGAAGCGCTTCCGGTCATCGAAGGCGACGGGAGCGCATTTCGGCCTCACCCCGAAGAAGTACCAATCGGGCGAAACCGACTATACCGGCCGCATCAGCAAGATCGGCGATGCCTCCGTGCGCGAGGCGCTCTATCAGGCGGCTCATGTCATGCTGACCAAGCCGGTCAGGAACTGCTCGGCGCTGAAGGGCTGGGCGATGCGGATCGCCCGGCGCGCAGGCATGCGCAAGGCCAAGGTGGCGCTTGCACGCAAGCTCGCCGTGATCCTGCATCGCATGCTCGCCGACGCCAAACCGTTCAACCCGATGGCCAAGGCCTCGGCAACCTAAGCAAGGAGCAGCAATCGGCTCTGGGCGGGCCACGACACCAGGCTCTCCCTGAGCGAGGTCCCTTCGCCGGGACGATGGATCCGGTCAGGCCGCCATCCGGGAAGTGGCTCACAACCACGCTTCCGTAGATTGGCCGGCCGGCTCCTCAATGCACCCCATCAGGCGACGGCCACCGCGCCGATCCCGTACAGAAGCAAGTGCCCGGCGAGTGGATCACGCAAAAAGGGATTGACTTACCAAGGCCCGTTACAGAAGCCCGGATGGAGCGAAGCGCAATCCGGGGCACTGCATCCGCGGATAACGCGATCCCGGATTTCGCTGCGCTTCATCCGGACTACGGAACATTCATCGGTAAAAATCTCGCCTGACGAAAGTCGCGTGCTTCGCCGCGAATTTGCCGCGCGCGAGGGGCTGGACAGTATTTATCCAACGGGTTAATTTATGGTCGAACAGAAAGACTGCAAGGGAGCGTGACGTGGCGGAGGCAAAAAGCCCTTCGGGCGTGTCGAAGGTGCTGAACGCGGCGTGGCTGCGTCCGTTCCTGTTCCTGGTCTTCATCGTGGCGGCCTGGGACCTTGCGATCCGCCTGTTCCACATCCCGGCCTATCAGATCCCGTCGCCCGGCGACGTCGTCGCGGTGCTCTGGAGCGACTGGCCGGAGCTGTTGCGGCAGTCCTGGCCGACCACCTACGCGACGATCTGCGGCTTCCTGCTCTCGGCGCTGTTCGGCATTCCCACAGCGATGCTGATCGCGGGCTCGAAGACGGTCGAGAGCTACGTCTATCCTCTGCTGGTGTTCTCCCAATCGGTACCGAAGATCGCGATCGCGCCGCTGTTCGTGGTGTGGTTCGGCTTCGGCATCATCCCCAAGGTGATCTCGGCATTCCTGCTCGGCTTCTTCCCGGTCGTGGTCTCGGCGGTGCAGGGCTTCAAGTCGGTCGACCCCGACATGGTCGATCTGGCGCGCGCGATGCAGGGCAGCCGCTTCCGCGTATTCTGCGCCGTGAACCTGCCGCATGCGATGCCTGCGATCTTCTCCGGCCTGAAAGTCTCGGTGACGCTGGCGGTGGTCGGCGCCGTCGTCGGCGAGTTCGTCGGCTCCAATTCCGGAATCGGCTATGTGATGCAGCGCTCGATCGGCACTTTCGACCTGCCGACGATGTTCGCGGCGCTGGTGATCCTGGCGCTGCTCGGCGTCATCCTGTTCTGGATCGTCGACCGCATCGAGCGGCTGGTGATCCCCTGGCACGTCAGCCAGCGGGACGACATCGTCTTCGCTTCCTAGCCCAGCAACCGGACAAGCGGCCCACCCAAGGACCGCGGCACAATAAAGGGAGAACAACCATGAAGCGTTTGATTGCGGTTGCCGGCGCCGCGCTGGCCTGGACCGCGCTTGCGGTGGCTCCAGTATCTGCGGCCGACAAGGTCGTACTGATGCTGAACTGGTACGTCTATGGCGAGCATGCGCCGTTCTACTACGGCAAGGCCAAGGGCATCTATGCCACTGAGGGCATCGACCTCGAGATCCAGGAGGGCCGCGGCTCAGCTGCGACCACGCAGGCGGTGGCGGCCAAGACCGCGGATTTCGGCTATGTCGACGTGCCGACGATGATGCGCGCGGCGGTGAAAGGCGCGCCTGTGATCGCCACCGGCGTGCTGCTGCAGACCAGCCCGATGTCGGCGATGAGCCTTGCCGACAAGAACATCCGGAAGCCGGAGGACATCAAGGGCAAGACGGTTGCGATCACGCCGGCGGATTCGATGACGCAGATCTGGCCGCTGTTCTTGAAGAAGACCGGCCTGAAGGAGAGCGACTTCCAGACCGTCGCTGGCGACGGCCAGACCAAGCTCAATGCCGTGATCAACGGCCAGGCCGATCTGCTGCTCGGCTACGTCATGGACCAGTCGATGAAGATCAAGGACGCCACGGGCAAGGACGTCTATCCGATCAAGTTCGCCGACTACGGCATCAACATGGTGTCGTCGGGCATCGTCGCGAACGCCGACTATGTGAAGGCCAATGCCGATCTGGTCCGCCGCTTCATGTCGGCAACGACCAAGGCGGTGGAAGCCGCGGAGAAGGAGCCGAAGGCGGCTGCGCAGTCGATCCTCGACGCCAATCCGAAGGGCGGCAAGATCGACACGCTGACGCAAGGGTTTGAGCTGACGATCCCGCTCTATCGCACGCCGGAGACCAAGGCCAGGCGGCCGTTCCAGGTCACCGACCAGAACATGACCGAGTCGGTCAACCTGATGGTCGAGTATGGCGGGCTCGACGCCAAGGCTAAGGCCAATCCGAAGGCCTTCTACACCAACGACTATCTGCCGAAGGGCGATTCGTGAGCCACAAATATCCCCTGTCGTCCCTGCCGAGTGCGCTGTTGCGCGCGGAGCAGGGACCCATAACCACCGACCTTAATTGTTGCGGAAGGTCTCTACCCGCGTGCCCGAACGAGAGGGCACGGCGTATGGGTCCCTGCTTTCGCAGGGACGACGGGTGGAGAGGATTGCGATGAACCCTGCAACCAAGCCAGCCGATATCAGCCAACCCGCCGCGCATCTACGCCTGGTGTCGGACCGCGCGGCGGGCGCTGCGCCGGGCATCAAACTCTCTGGCGTATCGAAGACCTACCGGTCGCGCGACGGCGACGTGCCGTCGCTGCGACCGCTCGACTTCACCATCAATGACGGTGAGTTTTTTGTCGTGGTCGGGCCGTCCGGCTGCGGCAAGTCCACGCTGCTCAAGATGATCTCGGGCCTGTTGCCGCCGACGACGGGCGAGGTGCTGGTCGACGGCGAGCCGGTGACGAGGCCGCACGGCAATGTCGGCATCGTGTTCCAGAACGCGCTGCTGCTGCCGTGGCGCAACATCCTCTCCAACGTGATGCTGCCGATCGACATGAAGCAGCTGCCGCGGGACAAATACCGCGCCCGCGCCAGGGAGCTGTTGAAGCTGGTCGGGCTCGAAGGTTTTGAGAAGAAGCTGCCATGGCAGCTCTCCGGCGGCATGCAGCAGCGCGCCTCGATCTGCCGCGCGCTGGTGCACGATCCCAAGATCATGCTGATGGACGAGCCGTTCGGGGCGCTCGACGCCATGACGCGGGAGCGGATGAATGTCGAGCTGATGCGGATCCAGCGCGAGACGGGCAAGACCGTACTGCTGATCACCCACTCGATTCCCGAGGCCGTGTTCCTCGCCGACCGTGTGCTTGTGATGACCGAGCGGCCCGGCGCCATCGCCGCGATCTACGACGTGCCGATGCTGCGGCCGCGCTCGATCGACACGATGTCCGATCCCGTCTTCACCGAACTGGTGCAGCGGATCCGGAAGCATTTCTTCACGCAGGGGACGCTGGACTAGGGCCAGACCGATCGATGACGCTTCGCCTCAGAGTCAACGATATCGCCTTCTTCGAACGACCGCTGGTGTTCGCGCGGCCGTTCCGCTTTGGCGCGGTGACGATCACGGCGTCGACGCAGCTGTTCGTGCGGGTGGAGATCGAGGTGGAAGGTAAGGGCTGGGCGACCGGCGCCAGCGCCGAAATGCTGGCGCCGAAATGGTTCGACAAGCGGCCGCACTTGACGGACGCGCAGTCGCTCGACGGACTTCGCCGCTCGCTGGCGGTTGCGCGCGAGCTCTATCTGGCGAGCAGGGGGTTTGAGACGGCGTTCGGCCTGCACGCCCGATGTATCGGCCCGCAGCTTGCGGCCTGCGCCGCGGAAGACATTCCGCAACTCGCCGCCAGCTTCGGCCCGGCCGAGATCGACAAGGCGATCCTGGATGCGCTGCTGCGCGCGGCCGGTGTCAATTTCTTCGACGGCATGACCGGCAACATCGCCGGCATCGACGCACGGTTGACGCCCGATCTCGATGATCGGGCAATCACGGGCTTCCTCTCGGCGCGCAAGCGGATTGATCGTGTCGCCGTCAGGCACACCGTCGGGATGGACGACAAGGTTGAAGGCGAGGGCGGCGTCGCTGACACCAACGAGAATGCCGGCGCGCGCTATTTCAAGCTCAAGCTGAACGGCGATCCCGCGCACGACGCGGCGCGGCTCGCGCGGATCGGCAACGAGCTCGCAAGGCTGCCTTACGGCATCAAGGTCTCGCTCGACGCCAACGAGCAGTATGCCGACCTCACCGCGCTGAACGCGTTGGTCGATCGGCTCGACCATGACGTGGCGCTGCGTCCGATCAGCGCAAACTTGCTCTACATCGAGCAGCCGATGCCGCGCGATATCACAAAGACGTCGCCGCTGGGGAAGCTGGCCACGCGCAGCTTCATCATCGACGAAGCCGACGATTCCTATGACGCGTTTCCGGCGGCGCGCGCGCTCGGCTATCGCGGCATCTCCTCGAAATCGTGCAAAGGAATCTACAAGTCGATCATCAACGCCACGCGGGCGGCCGTGTGGAGCGCGGATGGCGGCCCGTACTTCATCAGCGGCGAGGATCTGACCTGCCAGGCCGGGCTCGGCGTGCAGCAGGACCTCGCGCTCGGCGCGCTGATCGGCGTCACCCACGCCGAACGCAATGGACACCATTATGTCGACGGCTTTGCCGACACTCCGGCCGAGGAGGCCGACGCCTTCCTCACAGCGCATCCCGATCTCGACACCCGCGCGGGCGGCAAGGTCCGCCTCGCGATCCATGACGGCGATCTCCTGACGGGATCGATCGCAGCCGCGCCGGGCTTTGCCAGTTCGGTCCATCCGGACTGGTCCACCATGCAGCCGCTGCAGCGGCCAACACCACGTGTTTCGCAGGAGCAGACAGTATGACGACCAAACGTCTCGGCCTGATCATGAACGGCGTCACCGGCCGGATGGGGCTCAACCAGCATCTGATCCGCTCGATCGTCGCGATCCGCGAGCAGGGCGGCGTGCTCTTGGCGAACGGCGACCGCATCATGCCCGACCCGATCCTGGTCGGCCGCGACGCCGAGAAGGTCGCCGCATTGGCAAAACGCTTCAACATCGGGCGCCACACCACCGACCTTGATCGCGCGCTGGCCGACAAGGGCGATACCGTGTTCTTCGATGCCGCCACCACGCAGGCGCGGCCCTCGCTGCTGACCAAGGCGATCAATGCCGGCAAGCACGTCTATTGCGAGAAGCCGATCGCCACGAGCCTAGAGGAAGCCGTTGAGGTCGTGAAACTCGCGAACGCCAAGGGTCTCAAGCACGGCACGGTGCAGGACAAGCTGTTCCTGCCGGGCCTGAAGAAGCTCGCCTTCCTGCGCGATTCCGGTTTCTTCGGCCGCATGCTCTCGGTGCGCGGCGAGTTCGGCTATTGGGTGTTCGAGGGTGGTTGGCAGGAAGCGCAGCGGCCGTCCTGGAACTACCGCGCCGAGGACGGCGGCGGCATCATTCTGGATATGGTCTGCCACTGGCGCTACGTGCTCGACAATCTGTTCGGCGAGGTCGAGAGCGTGGTCTGTATCGGTACCACCGATATCCCCGAGCGCTTCGACGAGAAGGGCAAGAAGTATGAGGCGACGGCCGACGATTCCGCCTACGCCACCTTCAAGCTGAAGGGCGGCGTGATCGCGCATATCAACATGAGCTGGGTGACGCGGGTCTACCGCGACGACCTCGTCACCTTCCAGGTCGACGGCACCCATGGCTCGGCGGTGGCGGGCTTGACCGACTGCGTGATCCAGGCCCGCCAGGCAACGCCGCGCCCGGTGTGGAATCCGGACGAGAAGCGGCTGCACGATTTCTACGCCGACTGGCAGAAGCTGCCTGAGAACGTCGTCTACGACAACGGCTTCAAGGAGCAGTGGGAGATGTTCATCCGCCATGTCTGCGAGGATGCGCCGTATAAATACACGCTGCTCGAGGGCGCCAAGGGCGTGCAGCTCGCCGAATGTGCGCTGAAGAGCTGGAAAGAGCGGCGATGGATCGACGTCGCGCCGATCGTGGTCTGAGGAAAGGCAATCGCCATGAACAAGCCAGTCCTGCCCAAGCCTGCCCTGACAAACTCATCGCTGTCGCTGAAGCTGCCGACCGCTGATGGAGGCCTCGAGACCTACCGTCTGGCGGCGTCGCGGACCTTTCCGGCGAAGCTCGAGGGCACACTGAACCGCGTCGCATTCTCGGCGGCGCATGTGGTGGCCGATCCGCGCGCCGACGTCGATCCGTGGCTGACGGCTGCGATCGACTGGGACAGGACGATCGCGTTCCGCGAGCACGTCTGGGATCTCGGCCTCGGCGTTGCCGAAGCCATGGACACCGCGCAACGCGGCATGGGCCTCGACTGGGCGACTTCGCTCGAACTGATCCAGCGCTCGGTGAAGGCGGCGAAGGCCAAGGGCAACGCGCTGGTGTTTTCGGGCGCCGGCACCGATCATCTCGCGGTGGAAGACGCCAGGTCGATCGACGACGTGATCCGGGCTTATGAGGAGCAGATCGCGGCGGTGGAAAAGGCCGGCGGCCGCATCATCCTGATGGCGTCGCGGGCGTTGGCAAAGCTTGGGAAGAGCGCGGAGGACTACGCGAAGGTCTATGACCGCGTGCTGTCGCAGGTCCGCGCGCCCGTGATCATCCACTGGCTCGGCGACATGTTCGATCCGGCGCTGACGGGCTACTGGGGCACGGCCGATCTCGACAGGGCGATGGACACGGCGGTTGCGATCATCAACGCCAATGCGGCCAAGGTCGATGGCGTGAAAGTGTCGTTGCTCGACAAGCAGCGCGAGATCGACATTCGGCGGCGGCTCGATCCGCGCGTGAAAATGTACACCGGCGACGACTTCAATTATGCCGAATTGATCGCCGGCGACGACAAGGGATATTCCCACGCGCTGCTCGGTATCTTCGATGCGATCGCGCCGGCGGCGTCCTACGCGCTGTCGCGGCTGGCTGCGGGCGATGAGGCCGGCTTCCACGATGTGCTGGGACCGACGGTGCCGCTGTCGCGCCACATCTTCAAGGCGCCGACGCGGTTCTACAAGACCGGCATCGTGTTCATGGCTTACCTCAACGGCCACCAGGATCATTTCACGATGGTCGGCGGACAGGAGAGCGCGCGTTCGACCTTGCATCTCGCCGAGCTGTTCCGGCTCGCCGACAAGGCCGGGCTGCTCGCCAATCCGGAAGCCGCGACGCGCCGGATGACGACGATCCTGGCGACACGCGGCGTTGAGCCCTGATGCGCGACTTCTCCAACGATCACCGCTGGCTGTCGCTGAACACGGCGACGGTCCGCAAGCAGGGCGATCTCACAGCCATCATCGAGGCCTGCGCGCGGCATGGCATCCGCGCCATCGATCCCTGGCGCGACCAGGTCGCCGCTGTCGGCCTGGATCGCGCGGTACGCGCGGTCAAGGACGCCGGGCTCGATCTGTCAGGCTATTGCCGCGGCGGTATGTTTACGGCGGACGCCGCGCATCGCGGCGAGGCGCGTGACGACAACCGCCGAGCCGTTGACGAGGCAGCCGCGCTCGGCGCGCCCTGCATCGTGCTCGTCGCAGGCGGCCTGCCGCAATATTCACGGCCGGGCAGTGCGGCGTCCAGGGATATCGCTGCGGCACGGTCGCAGGTCCATGACGGCATCGCCGAGATGCTGGATTATGCCAAACAGGCAAAACTGCCGCTCGCGATCGAGCCGCTGCATCCCGCCTATGCCGCCGACCGCGCCTGCGTGAACACCACAAGGCACGCACTCGACATCTGCGACGCGCTCGATCCCGGCCGCACCGGCGCGCTTGGCGTCGCGCTCGACGTCTATCACATCTGGTGGGATCCGGAGCTGATGAGCCAGATCGCGCGCGCCGGCACGGACCGCCTGCTCGCGTTCCACGTCTGTGACTGGCTGGTGCCGACCAGGGGCATCCTGAACGATCGCGGCATGATGGGTGACGGCGTGATCGACATCAGATCGGTGCGCGCGGCGGTCGAGGCGCAGGGCTTTGCCGGCTATTCGGAGATCGAGATCTTTTCGAATGACTGGTGGACGAAGCCGATGGATGTGGTCCTGACGACATGCATCGAGCGGCACCGCTCGGTGGTCTGACCCAACGGGAGGTTCAGTGGACAAGGCGAAGCGTGCCCGTTATTCCGGATGCTGCGGGTGTAAACGGCACTGGGGGCCGTTGAACTCCCCGGTCCGGACCTTCGGAGCACGACATGCGTTTGAGCGATTGCCACAATTTCCATGATTTCCGCGAACTGGCGAGGCGGCGGCTTCCGGGGCCGATCTTCGATTACATCGACGGCGGCGCGGACGATGAGGCGACGCTTCGGCAGAACACCGCGAGCTTTGAGCGTTGCGATCTGGTGCCCAATGTCCTGCGCGGCGTGGAGAGCGTCGATCTCTCGGTCACCGTGATGGGACAGAAGCTGGCAACGCCGTTCTATTGTTCGCCAACCGCGCTGCAGCGTCTGTTCCATCATCAGGGTGAGCGGGCCGTCGCTGCCGCGGCGGCGAAATACGGTACGATGTTCGGCGTGTCCTCCCTCGGTACCGTGAGCCTGGAGGAATTGCGCAAGGCCTATGCCACGCCGCAGGTTTATCAGTTCTATTTCCACCGGGATCGGGGCCTCAACACGGCGATGATGCAGCGCGCCAAGCAGGCCGGCGTCGACGTGATGATGTTGACCGTCGACAGCATCACCGGCGGCAACCGCGAGCGGGACCTGCGCACCGGGTTTTCGATTCCTTTCAGGCTCACGCTCGGCGGTATGCTGCAATTCGCCATCAAGCCGGCGTGGGCGATCAACTACGTCACCCATGAAAGCTTCAAGCTGCCGCAACTCGACGAGCATGTCGACATGAGCGGCGGTGCCATGTCGATCGGGCGTTATTTCACGGAGATGCTTGATCCGGCCATGACATGGGACGACGTCGCGCAAATGGTCCGGCAGTGGAACGGCCAGTTCTGCCTGAAGGGCGTCATGTCGGTCGAGGATGCCAAGCGCGCGGTCGAGATCGGCTGCACCGGCATCATTCTGTCCAACCACGGCGGCCGGCAGCTCGACGGCTCGCGGGCGGCGTTCGATCAGCTGGCCGAGATCGTCGATGCCGTCGGCGACCGGATCGATGTGATGATGGACGGCGGCATCAAGCGCGGCAGCCATGTCCTGAAAGCCCTGTCGCTGGGCGCCAAGGCCGTCGGCCTCGGACGCTTCTATCTCTATCCGCTGGCATCGGCCGGCCAGGCCGGAGTCGAGCGGGCGCTTGGTCTGCTGCAGGCGGAGCTGGTGCGGGACATGCGGCTGATGGGGTGTTCCTCGATCAGCCAGCTCTCCCGTGCAAACTTGCGGTTCAGATAGCCGCGCGATCCTGACGAACTCGCCGTCACGAGAGGTCCTGCGTCAACGCGGCGCCGATCTGCTCCACTGCCCAATCGACCTGATCGGGCGTAATCACCAGCGGCGGGGCGATGCGGATGGTGTGGTCATGGGTGTCCTTGGCAAGGATGCCCTTCTCCCGTAGCACCTCGCAATAGCGGCGGGCAGGACCGGCTTCCGGGTGCAGCTCGACCGCGAGCATCAGCCCGCGTCCGCGCACCTCGCTGATGGTGTTGGCACGGATGCTTCGCAGGCCTTCGAGGAAGCGCGCGCCCTGGGCCGCCGCGTTCTCGATCATGCCTTCGTCGACCAGCGCGCGCAGCGCCGCGCGTGCCACCGCGCAGGCGAGCGGATTGCCGCCGAAGGTCGAGCCATGCTGGCCGGGCTTCAGCGTGCCGAGGACTTCGTTGTTCGAGAGCACCGCGGAGACCGGATAGAAGCCGCCGGACAGCGCCTTGCCGAGCAGCGTCACGTCCGCCTCGATGCCTTCGTGCTGTTCCGCCAGCAGTTTGCCGGTGCGGCCGAGCCCGGTCTGGATCTCGTCGAGGATCAGCATGATGTTATGGCCGGTGCAGAGCTCGCGGACGCGGGGGAAATAGCCTGACGGCGGGATGATGACGCCAGCTTCGCCCTGGATCGGCTCGACCAGGAAGGCAACCGTGTTCGGCGTGATCGCGTCCTCCAGCGCCCTGGCGTCGCCGAAGGGAATGATCTTGAAGCCCGGTGCGAACGGTCCGAAATGCGCGCTTGTGTCCGGATCGGTGCTGAAGCCGACGATCGCAAGCGTGCGTCCGTGAAAATTGTCGGCGCAGACGATGATCTCGGCCTCGCCATCCGGCACGCCCTTGACCTCGTAGCCCCATTTGCGCACCGACTTGATCGCGCTCTCCACCGCCTCCGCGCCGCTGTTCATCGGCAGCACCTTGTGAGAGCCGGTCAGCTCGGCAAGTTCCTCGTAGAAAGGGGCGAGCTGGTCGTTGTGGAAGGCCCGCGAGGTCAGTGTCAGCCGGCCGGCCTGCTCCACCATGGCGGCAAGGATTTTCGGATGGCAGTGGCCCTGATTGACCGCCGAGTAGGCCGACAGGCAATCGAGGTAGCGCTTGCCGTCGGTGTCCCAAACCCAGACGCCTTCGCCGCGCGACAGCACGACGCCGAGCGGCGCGTAGTTCTGGGCGCCAAACTGCGCCTCCCTTGCGATGAAATCGGTGACTGGCGGACGCATGTTTCGTCACTCCAGCTGTGCCGGCACAATGGAGGTGCCGTCCTGCATCCTATCACTGATTTGGGTATCGGCTGGCGCGGCTTAAAGGATTGCTGTGGACCAAATTCGGTCCATCCCTTGCGCGTCAGTCCTGATCGCTGTGCGTGATCTCCAGCGTCACGAGCCGCGCCAGCAGCGTCGCGGGATAAAGCTGGCCGAAGATCGCCTCGAGATTGCACAGGCTGCGTGCGATCGGATGCAGCGGGGCGACGTCGCCATAGCCGGTGGTCGTCAGCGTCATGAAGCTGAAATAGATCAGCTGGTTCGCCAGCGCCGGGCTGTCCTCCATCTTCATCCCGGAAAAGGCTTTCGGCAGCAGCGTGCCGATGAAGGTGTAGAGTGCCGAGAAGACTACGGCAACGGAGAGATAGAGCAGGACCGCACCGATCACGCGGTGATAGGTGACGCGGCCCGGCGCAAATGTCGCACGAGCCACCGTCACGGCCAGGGTGATGCCGACGATCAGCCACGAGCCCGCGAACAGATTGAGGTCGAGGATCGAGGGCGAGCGCAGCCTCAGGACCCCGCCCGTGACGATCATGGCGAGCGCAACCAGCATCGCGGTGACCGCAATTGCGCTGCCCGACATCAGGAACACGCCGCCGACCAGGAACAGCGCGAGAAACAGCTCGAAGACCTGAAACTCGAACAGGCCGAGCGCCTGCAGCGGCGCCACCACGAACATCATGATCATGATCAGGACAGTGAGCACTGTCAGCAAGGAATCGCCCCAGCGCTCGCGCGCTTCACCGATGCTCATCCAATCGCGCTTCATTCCTGCCCCGTCGCTCGGCATGGCATGATGATGCCGGTGCCAAACATTGCTGTGCGGCGGTTACAAAGGCAAGACGGGACGGCTGGCCTCGCGCGGGTGCCCGGCGGTCGAGGTCGCAGGCCAGCTACCTCAGGGGCTCGCGACCCGCTGCAGCGTATTGAATCGCGCTTTCTGCTCGCTGCTCAGCGTGGCGTAGAACGCGTCCAGTGCGGGCTCGATCAGTCTGGCGGCTTTCTGCATGGCCTCGAGCCGATGCTGCATCGCCTCGAGCCGGCCGACCGGCGTCAGCGGCACGTCGTTCGGGCAGGCCGCCTGCAGGTCCGCAATGGCTTTTGTGGTCGCATCGCTGAGACGGCCGAGCGCCTCCTTCTGCTTGCCGGCCGGACGGACCGACGCCTCGATCCGGTCGATCGGCAGTTGGGCCAGGTCGGATTTCGAATCGCCGCAATTGCCGGATTGCGTGGTCGCTTCCTGCTGCCGCGCCGCACGCTCGCCAACATGCGGGCCGAGCGTATTGAAGCGGGCCTGTTGCTCGTCATCGAGCGAGTTGTAGAAATTCTCCAGGGCGGGCCGCACGATCTTGATCGCCTCGAGTGTCGCGCTGATGCGGTTCAGCATCGACCGCAAGCGGCCGGCCGGCGTCATCGCATAGCTGTCCGTGCAGGAATCCTTGAACACACCGGCTGCCTTCGCCGCCGCGGTCTTCAGTTCGTCGAGCAGGACGCGCTGCTGGGCGCTGGGCCGGACTGCCCGCGCGATGTCGGCGAGCGGCCAAGCGGTGACGCCCTTGTCCGGTTCTCCGCAGAGCTGCTTGATCGCCTGCGGGCTCATGTCGGCGCGTTGACGGGATCGAGAGCGGCCAGCGGCCCCCGCATAGTCATCCGGGTTGATGCTGGCGTAGGCGGAATAGGGGCTCTTGGTGTCCCAGAACACGGTGTCGACGAAGTCGTCATAGGCGTAGGCCCAATAGCCGGGCTCGTAGGCATAGGACCAGAACGTGTAATCAAAGATGTCCGAATAGGCGTAAGGCAAGAACACCGGGCCCAGCCACGCCACGAACGCTGCGCGGTGGCCGCGTCGCCACGCCTTCCGGGGCGCCCAGCCGTTCTCGCGCGCGGCAAGCGCCGTCTGGCCTTGCGCACCTGCCTGCTCGCGGAAGCGCGCGGCAAATCGCTCGCGCTGCGCCGCCTGGGCTGCGACGGTGGTCGCCGCGGCGGCTCCGACCGTCGTGGTCGCCAGCCCCAAGCGCTGCTGGCGAGCAACGTCGGATTGCTGCGTGCGCTGCTCGCGTTGCAGCAGGCGGTTCTGCGCCTGCAGGGCTCGGTCATGGACGCGTTGCGCGCGCGCGCCGTCGGTCTTTTGCGACTGCAATTGCTGCACGCGTTGTTGCAGGCGATCGATCCGGGTCTGCCGCTCGGCGGTCTGGCGCGACAGCGTCTCGCGCTGCCGCTGCTGCGCCATCTGCTGGCGCTGCTGGATCAGCTGCTGATGCTGTTGCGCGCGATGGTCGATCCGCTCCGTCGGGGACGGCCGCTCGCTTACGCGCGATGAGGGGGTTTGACGCGATGGCGCGGCGATGTGCGGTGCCTGACGCTGCGGTGTCGCTCGATGGAATTCGGGCCGCGGTGCAGCGACGCGCGGCGCGGCGATGTGGGGGGCCTGGCGCGGGGCCGGGGTGGCGAAATGCGGTGCCGCGTGCGGCGCCATTGCCGGCCGTTGCGGAGGATGGAAGGCGGGTGCGGCCGGCCGAGCCATCGCTGGCGGCCGAGCCATTGCGGGAGGGGCGGCGTGTACCATCGGCGCGGAGGGGCGTGCCATCGCTGGCGGTGCGGCAGGGCGCGCCATCGCGGGCGGTGCGGCTGGACGTGCCGCGGCTCCTGGCGGTCCGCCCTTTCCATGCGGTTGGGCGAACGCGCCGCTGCTTGCGGCCAGCAGCGAGACGCCGATCAAAAACACAGCAAAGCCACCACGGCGGGGAAGCATGAGCGTAGCTCTCCGTTCATCCCGCCCACAGAGCTTCAACGCACAGACGTCCGAATCGTTCTTGTTGGTCGCGGCCGGCCTTGCGGTGTTCCGACGCAGGCAACCGTCAGGAAATGTCCTGGGTGAGGGCAGCCGCAATCCACTCCACGGCCCAGTCGACCTGATCGGCCGTGATCACCAGCGGCGGCGCGATGCGAATGGTGTGTTCGTGGGTGTCCTTGGCGAGGATGCCGCGCGCTGCAGCGCCAGGCAGTAGCGGCGGGCACCGCCGGCTTCCGGGTGTAGTTCGATCGCCAGCATCAGCCGCGCCCGCGTACCTCGCGGATCACGTTGGCGCAGACGATGAGGGAAGTGTTGTCGTTGGCCAAATTCGCGAGGGCTTGCAGGCCGGTCCGCAGTCCGTATGGGGCAAGAGCGCGTTTGCCGCACCCTGCGGACCTACAAATTCGTCTGGCATGGCACGCTGAGGAAGCCGCGGAAGCGCACCCGTCCGCCGCGCACCGGCTCGCCGTCGAGCACATAGTTCGGCAAGCGCTTGAGGAATCGCGAGATCGCGATGGCGCCTTCGAGCCGCGCCAGCGCCATGCCCGCGCATTGATGCGCGCCGGTGCCGAAGGCGAGGTGTCGGTTCGGCGTGCGCGCGACGTCGAAGCGTTCAGGATCGGGGAACTGTGCGGGGTCGCGGTTGGCAGCGCCAATGCACAGCGTGACCAGCGTGCCGGCCGGCAGCTTGATGCCGCCGAGCTCGGTTTCCTCCACGATCATGCGGTTGCCGAGCTGGTTCGAGCTTTCGTAGCGCAGCATCTCCTCGACCGCGGTCTTGATCAGCTCGGGCTGCGCGATCAACCGCTGCTTCTCCTCGGGATATCGGCTCAGCGTCACCAGCCCATTGCCGATCAGATTGGTCGTGGTCTCGTGGCCGGCATTGAGCAGGAAGATGCAATTGTGCAGCAATTCCTTCGCGGTCAGCCGCTCGCCATTGTCCTCACCACTACCTTCTCCTCGGATCAGCCGGGTCAGCACATCGCGCTCGGGATTGCCCGGCTTGGCGCGGCGGCGTTCGACCAGGGTTTCGAGATAGGCGAGGAAATCCTTGACCGCATTGTTGCCGCGGTCGAACGCCTCCTTGCCGATCACCGGCTCCAGCGCCCCCAAGATCGCCAGCGACCAGTCGCGCAGCGGCTCGCGTTCGTCGTGCGGCACATCGAGCAGATTGCCGATCACCTCGACGGGAATGGCAGAAGCGAAATCGCCGATCAGTTCGACGCGGTCTTTGGTCTCGATCCGGTCGAGCAGGCTGTCGACCAGTGCGATCAGGTCCGGCTCCATGCCGGCGATCGCCCGCGGCGACAATGCGCCCATGATCAATCGGCGCACCCGGGTGTGCGCCGGCGGATCGTTGAAGACGAGGCTCGTCGTGTGGTGCTCGTAGAGCAGCGAGTTGCCGTATTTCGGCAAGAACTCTTTCTTCTTGTCGGAGGAGAACGCCTTGGTGTTCTTGTAGGCGGCGATCAGGTCGTCGTAGCGGGTGAGAAAATAGCAGCCGTTCGGCAGCCGCTTCACCGGCGCGGTCTCCCGCAGCGCCCGATAGGTCGGGTAGGGGTTGGCGTAGAAGTCCGGCGTCAGCTTCTCCAGGTCGAAACCGTCAGCCAGCTCTCGCGCGTGCCCGTTCATGGCGGAAATCCAACGCTTATTAGTTTCATTTGCAACTATCGTAAGCCGCGGGCGGCGGCCGCGCAACACAATTTGCAGGCCGCGGGAACAGCGCGGCGGCCGCGATCCGATGCGAGTAAATCGCAGAGCCATATGCGGTTTTGCGCTTTGATGAAGCGCGCGCGCCCCACTACAGTCGCGGCCAAACAATAGAGACCGGAAACGCCGATGCATGCCCGTGCCGAGACCGCGGCCTCCTGGCCCGAGGAGATTTTCTCGATATTGCAGCGCTTCGAGGTGCGCCAGGTGCCTTACGTGCCGGACGCCGGGCACTCAGAGCTGATCGAACGGGTGCTCAGTTCGTCCTCGATGCGCGGCATTGCGCTGACCACCGAGGAGGAGGGCGTGGCGCTGCTGGCGGGCGCCTGGGCCGGCGGCCAGCGCGGCGTGCTGCTGATGCAGTCGAGCGGGGTCGGCAATTGCATCAACATGCTGTCGCTGGTGCAGATCTTCCGCTTGCCGTTCCTCACACTGGTGACGATGCGCGGCGAATGGGGCGAGTTCAATCCGTGGCAGGTGCCGATGGGTTCGAACACCCAAGGGATTCTCGAATTGGCGGGGATCAAGGTGCTCCGCGCCTCGCATCCAGATGAGGTGCGCGAAGTCGTCGAGGCCGGCGCCGCGCAAGCCTACAACGCTTGCACGCCGACCGCCGTGTTGCTGTCGCAGCGCCTGATCGGGGCAAAGGTTTTCACCAAATGAGCAAAGCCAATCTCCTGGACCGCCGCGCCGTCGTTTCCGAACTGCTGAGGGATCGCAAGGGCGCCTTCGCCGTCGGCGGCCTCGGCGCCTCCACCTATGACATCGCCGCCGCCGGCGACCACGACCGCAACTTCTATCTCTGGGGCGGCATGGGCGGCGCCGTCATGATCGGGCTTGGCCTTGCACTGGCCCAGCCGACGCTGCCGGTGGTCGTGATCACCGGCGATGGCGAGATGCTGATGGGGATGGGGAGCCTCGCGACCGTCGGGCTGCAGCGGCCCAAAAACCTCTCGATCATCGTGCTGGACAACGAGGCCTATGGCGAGACCGGCGGCCAGTCCAGCCACACCGGCGGGCCCGCCGACCTCGTGGGTGTTGCCAAAGCGTGCGGAATCGGGGATAGCCGCTCGATCAGCACGATGGCCGAGGTCGAGGCTTTTGCTTCGTCTTTGCAAGACGTTACGGCGGGACCGCGGTTCGCCAGCGCGAAGATCGACGGGGCCAATCTGGAACGCGTGCTGTCCAGCCGCGACGGCACCTACATCGTCAACCGCATCCGCGGGTCTGTCGGCCACACTCCAATTTAAAGTGGCTTTCGCGGTGCAGTAGAACCTTGACTTTTGGTAAAGTGAGTGATTACTCACGACCCAAATGTCTACTTTACGCATGACGAGTGACTTGCGGCGTCAGTTGATCCTGAGCGCTGCAAAGCGATGCTTCGCCCGGAACGGCTTTGCCGGCACCACGACCAAGAGCGTGGCGGCCGCGGCTGCCATTTCGGAAGGGCTGTTGTTCAAGCACTTCCCGTCGAAGGCGGCGCTCTACGCCGAAATCCTTGCCGAAGAGTGCGAGGCCGATCCCGACCTCGCACATCTGCTCGGCCAGGAGCCCTCGACCGCGACGCTGGTCGAACTGGTGCAGGGCATGGTCGGCCACTTCATGCAACTGCGGGATGCGCCGGACCAGGAAGAGGCGCAGCGGATGCGGCTGATGGTGACGAGCCATCTCGATGACGGCGAGTTTGCGCGCCTGCTCTACGACAAGGTCGGCAAGCTGATCGGTCCGACCTTCGCCGCCTCGCTCGAACGGGCGATCGCTGCCGGCGAGGCCACGCAGATCGGCGACCAGCCGCTCAACCTGTTCTGGTTTGCGCACCACACCGTGCTTATGAGCGCGCTGACACAGCTGCCCGCGACACCATGTCTCCCCTACGGCGATGCCGCCGCGGCCGAGCGGCAGCTTTGCCAATTCATCCTTCGCGGCATCGGACTTACCGAGGCCGCAATCTCAACTCATTTGGGCCGCCAGCCGTCGCCGATCGCAGGACCGTCGGTAACTGCAGAAAGTGCATGACATGAATATCCAGACCGAAAGTCACATCTCGGGACAACCGCTCAAGGAAAAACAGGCCAAGCGCCCCGTCCGCATGGTGCGCTGGTTCTTCATCGTAGGCCTGTTGCTGGCTCTGCTGGTCGGCGCGCTGGTCGGCTTCAACGCCTTCCGCAGCCACATGATCGCGCAGTTCTTCGCCAACAATAAGCCGCCGCCGTCGAACGTGACCGCCGTCGAGGCGAAGTCCGAGGTGATTCCGAACCTGTTGAGTGCGGTCGGCGATCTCGTCGCCGTGCACCAGGTCAACGTCACCACCGACGTGTCGGGCCGCATCACCGAGATCCTGTTCACCGCCGGCAGCCATGTGAAGGCGGGGACGCCGCTGGTGCAGCTGTTCGACGCGCCGGAGCAGGGCGATCTGGCGAGCTTCAAGGCGCAGGCGACCGTCGGCGAGCAGCAGCTCGACCGCGCCAAGCAACTCGCGTCACGCCAGTTTGGACCGCAGTCGACCGTCGACACCGCGCAGGCGACCTACGACCAGGCCAAGGCGGGCATCGCCAGGACCGAAGCGCTGATCTCGCAGAAGCTGGTCCGCGCGCCGTTCGAAGGCGACCTCGGCGTTCGCCAGGTCGAAGTCGGCCAGTACCTGACGGCCGGCACGCAGATCGTGTCGCTGACCGATCTGTCGGTGCTGTACGCCAACCTGACCGTGACCGAGAAGCAGAGCTCGCAGATCAAGGTCGGCCAGACCGTGCGGATCGCGGTCGACGCCTATCCGGGCCGCACCTTCGAGGGCAAGCTCACGACCATCGAGCCGCAGATCTCGACCGACACGCGCAACATCCGGGTCCAGGCCACGATCCAGAATCCGGACAGCATCCTCAAGCCCGGCATGTTCGCGACCACCACGATCGTGCTGCCCGAGAAGCCGCCGGTTGTCACCGTCCCTGAGACGGCGGTCGACTACACGCTGTACGGCGACTCGGTGTTCCTGATCACCGAGAAGAAGGGCGACGACGGCAAGACCACGCTGACCGCGGACCGCACCTTCGTGAAGACCGGCAACCGCGTCGAGGGACGTGTCGAGATCCTCAAGGGTCTCAAGCCCGGAGACAAGGTCGTCGCCGTCGGGCAGATCAAGCTGCAGTCGGGCATGGCGGTTGCGATCTCAACCGATCCGCCGCCGCCGATTCCGGCCGAGCCGCCGCGCTACTGATCTCCATTATCTGAACTCGGAGGGCCGATTGGCCCTCCGCCCTATGCCGCAACCGGCAGACAACACGAATCGAGTTGGCGATGGCCTTCACTGATATTTTCATCAAGCGCCCGGTGCTGTCGGTCGTCGTCAGCCTGCTGATCCTGCTGATCGGCTTGCGCGCGGCGATGGTGCTGCCGATCCGGCAATATCCGAATCTCTCGAACACCGTCGTGACGATCACCACGTCATATCCGGGCGCGTCGCCGGAGCTGATCAACGGCTTCATCACCACGCCGATCGAGCAGGCCGTCGCTTCGGCCGAGGGCGTCGACTACATGACGTCGAACTCGGTGCTCGGCACTTCGACGATTCAGGTCTACGTCAAGCTCAACCACGATCCGAACCAGGCGCTGACCGAGGTGCTCGCCAAGGTCAACTCGGTCAAATATTTGATCCCGAAGGAAGCATTCGACCCGGTCGTGAGCAAGGCGACCGGTGACACCATCGCCGTGATGTATCTCGGCTTCTCCAGCGAAGAGCTGACCGGATCTGCGATCTCCGACTATCTGACCCGCGTCGTGCAGCCGGTGCTCTCGACGGTCGACGGCGTCGCCTCGGCCGACATCCTGGGCGGCCAGACCTTCGCGATGCGCGTCTGGCTCGATCCGACCCGCATGGCCGGACGCGGCGTGTCGCCCAACGACGTCGCCGCCGCAATCGCCGCCAACAACTTCCAGGCGGCCGCCGGCCAGACCAAGGGCTTCTTCATCGTCTCCAACGTCTCGGCCAATACCGACCTTCAGAACATCGATCAGTTCAAGCGAATGATCGTGAAGTCGAAGGACGGCGGCTTCGTGCGCATCGAGGACATCGCGACGGTGGAGCTCGCGGCGCAGAGCACCGATGCCAGCGTCGCCTTCAACGGCGAGCACGCGATCTTCATCGGCATCAAGGCGACGCCGCAAGGCAACCCGCTGACCCTGGTGCAGGGCGTGCGGGCGCTGTTTCCCACCCTCGAGCGCAACCTGCCGCCGTCGATGAAGATGAAGGTGGCCTATGACTCCACCAAGTTCATCCAATCGTCGATCGACGAGGTCGAGAAGACGCTCACCGAAGCGGTCCTGATCGTCGTCGTCGTCATCTTCCTGTTCCTGGCGTCGCTCCGCTCGGTGATCATCCCCGTCGTCACCATTCCGCTGTCGCTGATCGGCGTCTGCATCCTGATGCTGGCCGCGGGCTTCAGCTTCAACCTGCTGACGCTGCTGGCGATGGTGCTGGCGATCGGCCTCGTGGTCGACGACGCCATCGTGGTGGTGGAGAACATCCATCGACATCTCGAAGAGGGCCTGCCACCGGTGCAGGCATCGCTGAAAGGTGCGCGCGAGATCGTCGGCCCGGTCGTCTCGATGACGATCACGCTGGCGGCGGTGTACGCGCCGATCGGCTTCCTTGGCGGCGTCACCGGTACCTTGTTCCGGGAATTCGCCTTCACGCTCGCCGGCTCGGTGATCGTGTCGGGCGTGATCGCGCTGACGCTGTCGCCGATGATGTGCTCGGTGTTCCTCAAGAGTGCGGAAGAGGGGCGTTTCGCCAGGCTGGTCAATCGCGTGTTCGGCGCGATCACGCGCGGCTATGGCCGTCTGCTCGACCGCTCGCTCGACTATCGCCCGATCACGGCGCTGTTCGCCCTCACCATCCTCGGCCTGGTCGGCTTCCTCTATATGCACATCCAGAAGGAGCTGGCGCCGCAGGAAGACCAGGGCATCGTGTTCGCGATCACCAAGGCGCCAAAATACGCCAACATCGACTACATCGATTACTACGGCGACAAGATGGACAAGGAGTTCCAGAAGTTTCCCGAGACCGACCTGCGGTTCATCCTGAACGGCATCACCGGTCCGCAGGGCGGCTTCGCCGGCGCGCTTTTGAAGCCGTGGGATGAGCGCAAGCGTACCGCGCAGCAGTTGCAGCCGCTGATCCAGGCGGAACTGTCGAAGCTCGAAGGCATCAGCGCGTTCGCGTTCAGCCTGCCGCCGCTGCCTGGCGGCCCCGGCGGTCTGCCGGTGCAGATGGTGATCAACTCGACGGCCAGCTTCCAGCAGGTCTTCGACCAGATGAACAAGCTGAAGGCTGCCGCGCGCAAGAGCGGCCTGTTCATCGTCACCGACAGCGATCTTGACTTCAACCAGCCGGTGGTCCGGGTGAAGGTCGATCGCTCCAAGGCGAGCGACCTCGGTATCACCATGCAGTCGATCGGCGGCGCGTTGGCGACGCTGCTTGGCGGCAACTACGTCAACCGCTTCAACCTGGAAGGGCGCTCCTATCAGGTGATCCCGCAGGTGCCGCGCGCCAACCGGCTCGCGCCGGAATCGTTCGACAACTACTACGTTCCGACCGCGACCGGGCAGCTGGTGCGGCTGTCGACCGTGGTTACGGTCGAGACCGGCGTCGATCCGAACGCGCTGACCCATTACAACCAGCTCAACTCGTCGACCTTCCAGGCCGTGCCGATGCCCGGCGTCTCGATGGGGCAGGCGGTGGAGTTCCTGCAGGGGGAAGCCAAGAAGCTGCCGTCCGGCTTCACCTACGACTTCCTGGCCGACTCCCGGCAATACGTCCACGAAGGCAACCAGCTGCTGGTCACCTTCGCGTTCGCCATCATCATCATCTTCCTGGTGCTGGCGGCGCAGTTCGAGAGCCTGCGCGATCCGTTCGTGATCATGATCTCCGTGCCGATGGCGATCGTCGGCGCCTTGATCCCGCTGTTCTTCGGCGTCGCCACCATGAACATCTACACCCAGGTGGGCCTGCTGACGCTGGTCGGACTGATCACCAAGCACGGCATCCTGATGGTGGAGTTCGCCAACGAGCTGCAGCTCAACGAGGGACTGGACCGTCGCTCGGCGATCGAGATGGCGGCCCGGATTCGTCTGCGTCCGATCCTGATGACGACGGCGGCCATGGTCACCGGCCTGCTGCCGCTGCTCACCGCCTCGGGCGCCGGCGCCGCCAGCCGCTTCTCGATCGGGCTCGTGGTCGTCACCGGCATGACGATCGGCACGCTGTTCACCCTGTTCGTGCTGCCGATGGTCTACACGGTGATCGCGACCGACCACCAGGCCGCGGCCCGTTCCGACCGCGCCAAGCAGATCGCCGACTACGAGCTCGGCGGCGGCGGTGCGCTGAAACCGACCTGAGCCCTCCAAAGCTCATGCTCGCAGGAAAGGCGGCACTAGCGAAAGCCACTGCCGCCTTTTCTTTGTCCTGTGACAGGCTTTGCCGATGGGCAGGCAGAAGCCTCCGTGGTTTGACGTGTTTTCTTCACGCCAACCGGGAGACCACTTCGCTCGAAAAAACGCTATGCTCCGCACAAGATCTGGAGGAAACAGGCATGGCGAGCGAGTTTGCGGCGGGCAATTACCGGTTCATTCCGGCCGTGTTTCAGTATTCAAGCGGCGCGCAGGCCAACGCGGGCTATGAGATCGAGCGGGTCCGCTTCGACCGCCTGGTGCCGCTTGCGGAAGGTTTTGCGCAGAGCGCGGCCTACATCCGGAATGCCGGCCGGCCGCTGACCTCGTTCTGCGCCTGCGAGTTGCGCTCGCCGGCCGCCTTCACCGAGGACGGTTTCCGTGCCTTCAACCAGCATTATGTCAAGACGCTCGCCGAGTGGGGCCTGTTCGACGGCACCATCAATCCGGTGGCCCGCAGCAATGTCTGTCCCGAGATCGATCCGCCGTCCGAGCCGTCGTTCCATGCGTTCTCCTTCACGCGCCCGAGCACAAGCGCGTCGCCGTCCTTCGTGATCGCGGGTGGCGCCGAGGCACGCGGCGGCGCCGGCAGCTATCCCGAGCGCATCGTTTGCTATCGCGATCTCAGTCCCGGCGCGTGGCGGGAGAAGGTCCGCTTCACCACGGGCGAGATGGAGCGGCGTCTCGCCGAGTTCAGCTTCGGCTGGCCGGAGACGACGGCGGTGCAGGCCTACACCGTGCACGATATCCATCCCGTCATGGTCGACGAACTGGTTCGCCGCGGCGCCACGCGCTCGGGCCTGACCTGGCACTTCTGCCGGCCGCCGGTGGTCGATCTCGAATACGAGATGGATTGTCGGCGCGTGCTAAGGGAAGTGGTGATTTAGGTCGATATTGCTCTCACCGAGTCGCCACTATCGATCCCGTCATCCGGAGGTGCTCGCGCAGCGAGCCTCGAAGGATCGGCGGCCACCAGCCGGGCCGTGCATCCTTCGAGGCTCGCAAGAGCTCGCACCTCAGGATGACGGGGAAGAATAGGCGCGCCCTGCGACGGACGGCGACATGCTACCGCGCCTTCGGGTCGAGCGCGTCGCGCAGGCCGTCGCCGACCAGGTTGAACGACAGCACGATCAGGAAGATCGCGAGCCCGGGCCAGATAGCCATCCATGGCGCGCTGGTGAGGAAGCGCTGGGCGGCGTTGAGCATGCTGCCCCAGGACGGCGCCGGCGGCTGCTGGCCGAGGCCGAGGAAGGAGAGTGCGGCTTCCGCGATGATCGCAGCCGCGATCGACAGCGTCGCCTGCACCAGCAATGCCGGCAGGATGTTCGGCAGGATGTGGACCAGCGCGATACGCCAGCGCGGATTGCCCATGGCGCGTGCGGCCTCGACATAGTCCTCGACCTTGACGCTCATGACCTGGCCGCGGGTCAGGCGGATGAAGATCGGGGTCGCCGAGACGCCGATCGCAATCATTGCGTTGCCGAGGCTTGGACCGAGGAAGGCGGCCAGCGCGATCGCCAGGATCAGGAACGGGCAGGCCAGCATCGCATCGGTGATGCGGCCGATCAGCGCGTCGATGAAGCCGCCGCGATAGCCGGCGAGCAATCCAAGCGGCACGCCGACCGCAAGCGCGATGCTGACCGCGATGACGCCCGCGAGCAGCGAGGCGCGGGCGCCGAACATGACGCGGACGAGCACGTCGCGGCCGAGGTCGTCAGTGCCGAACCAGTGCTGCGCCGAAGGCGGCTTTCGTACCAAAGACCAGCTCGTCGCGACCGGATCATAGGGCGCGATCAGCGGCGCGAAGATTGCGAGCAGAATGAAGACTGCGATCACGGCAAGGCCGAGCACGGCGCCCTTGCGCCTGACCAGCCGCCGCCACGCGCGCCGCGCCGGGCTCTCCAGCGTCTCGGAGGCGGCAAGCGAAGCTGATGTGACGAGTGTGGCGTCGGTCATCCGATCAGCCCCTCAGTCGCGGATTGACGAGAATGTAGGCGATGTCGGCGATCAGGTTGAGCGTGATGTAGATCGTCGCGGTGGTCAGCACCACGCCCTGGACGACCGCGTAATCGCGATTGAATACGGCATCGACGATCAGCTTGCCGAAGCCGGGGATCGAGAAGATCTGCTCGGTCAGAACCGCCCCCGACAGCAGCGTGCCGAGCTCGAGCGCGCCGAGCGTGATGATCGGCGTCAGCGCGTTGCGCATTGCGTGCTTGAGGATCACCGTGCGTTCAGACAGGCCCTTGGCGCGCGCGGTGCGGACATAGTCGCTCTCCAGCACCTGCAGCATGGCGCTGCGCGTATGCCGCATCAGGATCGCGGCGATCGCGTTGCCGAGCACGAAGGCCGGCATGATGGATGCGGCGAGGCTGGCGCGCCAGTTTTCGCTCAGCGGCACGTAGCCTGAGGCCGGCAGCCAGCCCAGTTCGACGGAGAACAGGAAGATCAGCATGATGCCGAGCCAGAAATTCGGCGTCGAGATACCCCACAGCGCGAACAAATTGGCGCCATAGTCCCACGCCGTGCCCTTTTTCACCGCAGAGATGACGCCGGCGGGAATCCCGATCAGGAAGGCGATCACGATCGCCATGCCGGCGATCTGCATCGTCACCGGCAGCTTCTGCGTGATCAGGCTCAACACCGGCATCTTGTTGCGCAGGGATTCGCCGAAGTCGCCTGTGAGCACGCCCTTGACCCAGTAGGCATATTGCACCGGGATCGGCCGATCGAGATGGTACTGCTGGCGGATCTGTTCGATGACGGCGGGATCGCGCTCCTCACCCGCCATGACCAGTGCCGGATCGCCGGGCAGCAGATGCTGCAGCGAGAAGATCAGGAGCGAGACAAAGAACAGCGTCGGCACCAGCTGAACCAGCCGCTTGGCGAGGAAGTTCAGCATGACGATCGTCCATCTCCGTGCGACGACGGAACAAGCGTGCCGGCACGCGCCACTGACTCCGTTCCCTCCCCCCTTGTGGGGGAGGGATAGGGAGGGGGGTAACCCAACGGGACTCTGAGTTCGTGGCACCCCCCACCCCAACCCTCCCCCACAAGGGTAGGGCTATCGCATATGGGCGAGGACGGAGAGAAGGAAGTCGTTATTCCATCTGGCCTGGAGCATTTTGTGGCTGGTGCGCGTGGGACCTGGCGTGGCTTGTAGAGCGTTAAGTGCCAGCTTTCGGATGGCGGCAAGATTTCCGGCGGCATGGCCCTTGCGGCTACGGCAGGCGTCTTCGTCGAACAGAACGTCGAGAACCCAATGCAAGTTGTTCTCGATACCCCAGTGGGCGCGGACGGCCTCGAGCAGCTTCTTGGCCGACAACCGGCGTGAGGCCAGAAAGTATCGGGCCGTGTGTTTGGCTGTCTTGCCGGCCTTGGCGCGCCAACTATCGATGCGACCGACGACAGCGATAGCAGGGAAGCTGTATTGCTTTGCCAAGTCTGGGGCCGGCACGACGATGGCCTGCCGGCGCTCGATGCGGCCGTGGGCCGATGTCCTTCGCTGGCTCGCCCGCGCTGGCTTCCGGGCCGTATCGAGCAGCGCCTTGACGGCTTTGAAGAGCCGGCCGCGATTACTCTTGATGGCCAATACATAGTGGCCCTTCCGATCGCGGATGGCCTGCGCCGTGTCGGGCCGGCAATGCAAGGCGTCGGCGGTGACAAGAGCACCATCCAGATCGAGCAGGGCGAGGACTTCGAGAGCGCCGGCAATCTCGTTGCGATTGGGAGCCTTTCTCTGCGCCAACGCCATGCGCGTGCCTGCCGCCCAGACGTTGACCATATGTAGCGGCGTAGCCCGCCGGCCACGCGTGAAGGCTCCGCGCAACGCCTTGCCGTCGATGCTGACCACGCCCTTGACGCCGAAGCTCTTGCTGAACTTACGCAAAACCGCTTCCAGACCCTTCGGGTCCAGCACGCGGAAGACGTTGCTGAACGTGTCGTGGCTAGGAATACCGTGTCCAAGCTCCAGGAACTTCCGCAACAGCTGCTCTCGGCCTTTGCCGAAGAACTCGAACTCGGTGCAGGTCTTGGCGCCGGCCAGCGTCGCCGCCAAGGCAATGACGAGGATCTCCAACAAATCGTGTCGCGTGTTGCCGGCGCGTGGATCCTTGAGCGGTCGAAACAGGCGCCTGAGTTTGCGCATTTGGGTCTCCCTCGACAATCGAGAGACCCCCAAAGAATCCAGTTCCAACCGCTTGGCAACACCCCTCCTGAGCCATATGCGATTCCCCTACCCACAAGGGGGGAGGGAGCGCAGAAAGCGCCGATGCCGCCGGTCATCATTTCAATTTCAGCCCGACCACGCGCACCAATCCATCCGGCATCTGCCGGTAACCCTCGACCTTGGTGGTGTGTGCGATCAGAAGTGTGCGGTGATAGATGTAGATGATGGGTTCGTCGTTGAGCACGATCTTGGCCATCTTCTCGTAGATCGCCTTGCGTTGGGCGGGGTCGTTGACCAGCCGCGCCTCTTCCATCAGCCGGTCGGCTTCCGGATTGGAATAGCCGCCGTCGTTCTGCGGTGCCTTGGTGTGCAGGAAGACGTAGGAATTGCCGTCAGGATCAATCCGGCCGCTCCAGTTGATCTGGAACACTTGGAATTCACCGGCCTGGGCCTGCTTGAAGGTTGTCGCAAATTCGACCACGCGGATCTTGATGTCAAAGCCCGCTTCGGCGGCCATCGACTGCACGACCTGGGCCACCGCCTCGTTCTCGGCCCCCTTGGGGATCATGTAGTCGACGGCGACGGGCAGCGTGACACCGGCTTCCTTCAGCAGCGCCTTGGCCTTGGCGACATCGCGTCCGCGAACCGGAAACGCCTTCTGGTAATAGGGATGCGTCGGGCTGACCCATTGATTGCCCGGCGTGAACTCGCCGTTGAAGACGACCTGATTGAGCGCCTCGCGATCGATCGACAGGTCGAGCGCCTGGCGCACCTTCTCCGACTGGCTGAGCGGCCCCTTGTTCTTGTCGTTCGCAATGTTGATCGTAAGGCCGAGATAGCCCAGTTCGGGCGCAGTCGACAGCACGAGCCGCTTGTCGGCGCGCACGTCCTTGATGTCGGTGGCGAGCACGCGCTCGATCAGATCGAGCCCACCGGATTTCAGGTTGGCGAGCCGCACCGTGGCGTCGACGATCGGCAGGAACACGATGCGATCGATGAAGACGTTATCCTTGTTCCAGTAATCCTGGAATTTCTCGAACACCATGCGGTCCTGCTGCACGCGTTCGACGAACTTGTAGGGTCCCGCGCAGACCGGATGCAGGCCGAACTTGTCGCCCGCTTCCTTTACCGCCTTCGGCGAGACCATCATGCCGGCGCGGTCGGTCAACTGCGCGATCAGCGGCGAGTAGGGCGTCTTGAGCACCAGCTTGATGGTCAGGGGATCGACGACGTCGACATGGTCGAGCGCGGCCAATTCCGGCTTGCGGAACGAGGTCGGCAGCGTGAGATGGCGTTCCAGGGAGAACTTGGCGGCCTCGGCGTCGAACGGCTCGCCGTCATGGAACTTGACGCCGGGCCGGAGCTTGATCGTCATCTCCTTGCCGTCGGCGGAGGTCTCGTACGACAGCGCCAGCTGCGGCACGATGTTCAGCTTCTCATCTATGTCGAACAGCTTGTCGCAGAAGGCGGAAAAGACGATGCGGCCGACATAGGTGCGCCCGATCGAGGGATCGAGGATGTCGGGGTCCTCGGCAAGGCCGATGCGCAGCGTGGTCTGGGCTTGAGCCCGGGTTTGGGCGCCCGCGCCGAGCGCGAGCAGCAGGCCTGCTGCAGCCGCCGCCAAACGAAACATCTTCATCACACCGTTCCCCATGTTCACGCGCCGACCTTAAGTCCCGACTGTACCAACCCCGGGACGTCCGGCCCCTTCCGCCGCGCCGAAGGCGGCCAGCAGTTTTTCCAGCGTCGGCGAGGAGCCGCCGTCAGACGGGACGATCGCATCGTCCCGCGGCAGCTCCGCCGTCCGGTGACACGCCGTTGCATGTCCGGTGCCATCTTCAACGAGCTGTGGCGCTTCGCTGCGGCAGCGCTCGATCGCATAGGGACATCTTGTGTGGAATCGGCAGCCCGCGGGCGGATGCAGCGCACTCGGCAGCTCGCCCTGCAGCACAATCCGGCTGCGCTTTGCCTTCGGTTTAGGCACCGGGATCGCCGACAACAGCGCGCGGCTGTAGGGATGGCGTGGCGCGGCGAACAGCGCCTGCGCATCCGCCGTCTCGACGATGGTGCCGAGATTCATCACGGCGACGCGATCGGCGATGTGCTTCACGACCGCGAGATCGTGCGACACGAAGACGTACGCGAGCTTCAGGCGATCCTGCAGGTCGCGCAGCAGGTTCAGGATCTGCGAGCGGATCGAGACGTCGAGCGCCGACACCGGCTCGTCGCAGATGATCAGCTTCGGCTCGACCGCGAGCGCCCGCGCAATCGCGATGCGCTGGCGCTGCCCGCCGGAGAATTCATGCGGATAGCGGCGCGCGAAGCGCGGCTCGAGGCCGACCAGGCGCAGCAGCTCCTCGACCCGCTCGCGGCGGCGCGCCGCTGGTACCAGATCGTGCAGCGCCAGCGGCTCGGTCAGGATCTGGCTCACCGTCATGCGCGGGTTGAGCGAGGCGTAGGGGTCCTGGAAGATCAGCTGCGCGTCGCGGCGGAATACGCGCAACTGCTCGGCATCGAGCGCGCCGAGGTCGCGGCCCTCGAATCTGATGCGTCCGGCATCCGCCTCGATCAGCCGCAGCACCAGGCGGCTGACGGTGGATTTGCCGCAGCCGGATTCGCCGACCAGTGCCAGCGTCTTGCCGGCCTCGACCGTGAAGCTGACGCCGTCGACCGCCTTCACATGGGCGGTCGGCCGGCCGAATACCGACCGTTCGGCGACGAAATGCTTAACCAGCCCTTCGACCTCGAGCAGCACGGTCATCGGTGTTGCCCTCTGTGTCCCGGGCGCAGTGCAACGCGAAGTGTTGCGCTGCTGAACCGGGACCCATGTCTCATCACGCTCGCTGTGGGCCCCGGTTCAGCAGTGCACCACCGCGCTACGCTTGTGCTGCACTGCGCCCGGGGCACGAGAGTGGAAGACGGAACCGTCATGACACCAGCCGCTCCAGCGGCGCCCTGATGCAGCGCGAGGCGTGGGTTGCGCTCAGCATCGCGAGCGACGGCGGCGATTTGGTGCAGGCATTCTCAACGAACGGACAACGCGCGGCAAAGCGACAGCCCGCCGGCGGGTTCGCCATGTTCGGCACCATGCCCTCGATGGTGGCGAGATGGCTGGTGCGGCGGTCGAGCCGCGGGATCGAGCCGAGCAGGCCGACCGTGTAAGGATGCTGCGGGTTGGCGAACAGCTCATCGACCGGCGCGCGCTCGACGATCTCGCCGGCATACATCACCGCGACCTCGTCGCAGACTTCGGCGACGACGCCGAGATCGTGGGTGATCAGGATGATCGCGGCGCGGCTCGCGGCCTTCAGCTCGCGCATCAGATCGAGGATCTGCGCCTGCAGCGTGACGTCGAGCGCGGTGGTCGGCTCGTCGGCGATCAGAAGCTGCGGATCGCAGGCCAGCGCCATCGCGATCATCACGCGCTGGCGCATGCCGCCGGACAGCTTGTGCGGGAATTCGTCGATGCGCTTTTCGGGCGAGGGGATATGCACGCGGCGGAGCAGCTCGATGGTGCGTTCGCGCGCCGCGCGCCGCGAGCCGCCGCGGTGGCGCAAAATGGTCTCGGCGATCTGGTCGCCGATGGTGAAGCTCGGGTTGAGCGAGGTCATCGGCTCCTGGAAGATCATCGCGAGGCGATTGCCGCGCAGGTCGCGCAACGTCGCGTCCGGCACGTCGAGCAGGTCGAAGCCGTCGAAGCGGATCGCGCCGGAGACTTCGGCCGATTGTTTCGGCAACAATCCCATGATCGCGAGCGAGGTCACGCTTTTTCCGCAGCCGGACTCGCCGACCAAGCCGAGCGTGGCGCCGTTGGCGACCGACAGATCGACGCTGTCGACGGCATGTGTAACGCGGCCGTCGTCGCCGTGGAACGTGACGCGCAGGCCTTCGATCTCGATCAGCGGGCCTGCCGTCATTCGCGGCCCGCGGTTGCGGCTGCAATGCCGGCGTCGATCTTGGCGCGGTCGCTGGTTCCGGCCGGATTGCTCCGGGTCGGCATGAAGTTCCGGAACGGCACCCAATGCTCGCGGCTGACCGCTTCCAGCCGCTCCAACTCGCGCAGGGGATCGGCGTGATCGTCGACCCGCAGGTCGAGCAGCGGCCATTCCTCCGCGCCGTGGATCAGGAGTGCCGCCGATTGCTTGCCGCGCTTGTCGCCGCCGGCCGCTTCGCCGGCAAACATCGCCTTGATCAGCCGCTCGGCGAACGGGAGTTTTTCGCTTGCGGAATACACGCGCGCGGTCTCGTCCAGCACCGCGGCGCCGGCCAGCATATTGCCGGCGATCGAGAAGCCGTCGCCTGCAATATGGCCGAACCAGTCGATACAGTCCTTGCCGGAATGCGCGGCGATGCGGCCCTTGGCGTCCATGACATGCACTTGCCGGCTCTCGCGGCCGCTGTCGGTCGCAAGCAGCGCCGCGATCACCTCATGCGGGCTCTTGCCGTCGCGCAGCAGCGCGAGGCCGTCGATGCCGTAATAGGGATTGACCAGCGCCTGGGTCGCGACGGCGCCGATCCCGGGCGCAACGTGCGGCACCAGCGCACCGACCGCGAAGAACCGCGTCGCAACCGTGATGCCAAGCTGGCCGGTGGCGCTGTCGCGGGCGATGATCGACCAGGTCATCCCAAACCCCTAGCGGCCTGCGGCATAACCTTGCATGCCGCGCGGGTTGGCTGCGGCACGGCGGCGCGGGCCGACCTTGGAGGCCGCGGTGAGACGGCCTTCCGACCAATCGGGGCCGATCTCCACCAGATGGCCGCGGCGTTTCAATTCGTCGATGGTCGATTTCGGCACGCGATTCTCCAGCACCAGCACGCCGGGCCGCGAAGTGCGCGGCCAGAACGAAATCGGGAAATGCTCGGAGTGCCAGGCCGGCGCGTCGATCGCCTCCTGCAGATTGAGTTTGGCGTGGACGTGGCGCAGGAAGAACTGCGTGATCCACTGGTCTTGCTGGTCGCCGCCGGGCGAGCCCCAGGAGAGATACGGCTCGCCGTCGCGCAGCGCCATGGTTGGCGACAGCGTGGTGCGCGGCCGCTTGCCCGGTGCGAGCGCGGCGGGGTGGTTCTCCTCCAGCCAGAACATCTGGGCGCGGCTGCCGAGGCAGAAGCCGATCTCGGGAATCACCGGCGAGGATTGCAGCCAGCCGCCCGACGGTGTCGCCGAGATCATGTTGCCGGCCTTGTCGATGATGTCGAAATGCACGGTGTCGCCGCGCACCTCGCCGAACCGGCCGACCGTCGGCTCGCCAGCGCCCATGGCGCCGACGGCCTCGCGATGCCCTTCGGCGCGCCGCAATTTCACCACGCCGCCGAAACCTTCGAGCGAGCCGGGGCGGAAATCGAGCGAAGCATGCTCCTTCGAGATCAGCTTGCGCCGTTCGTTGTTGTAGGTATCGGACAGCAGCGTTTCGATCGGAATATCGGTGAACTTGGGGTCGCCATAGAATGTCTCGCGATCGGCATAAGCGAGCTTGGCGGCTTCGATCTGCAGATGGATGAAGTCGGCGCCAGCCGGATCGAGCCCGTCGAGCTCAAAACCCTTGAGCAGCGCGAGCTGCTGCAGCATCACCGGGCCCTGGCTCCAGACGCCGCACTTCTGCACGGTGTAACGGCCGTAATCATAGGTGAGCGGCGCCTCGATGGTCGGCTGCCAGCGCGCCATATCGTCGGCCGACAGCACGCCGCGATGCGGCGAGCCGGAGACGTCCATCACCTCCTGGGTGCGGCAGAATTTGTCGATCGCCTCGGCGACGAAGCCCTTCGACCAGGCCTGCCGCGCGCGCTCGATCTGTGCGACGCGGTCGCTGCCGGCGCTCTCCGCCTCCTCAAGGATGCGTGTGTAGGTCTCGGCGAGCGTCTTGTTGGTGAAGATGGTGCCGGGCTTCGGTACCTCGCCGTTCGGCAAGTATACGTCGGCCGACGTGGTCCAGTATTTCCGGAACAGCTGCTCGACGGTCTGGATGGTGGCCGACGCACGCTCGACCAGCGGATAGCCGTCACGGGCATAGGCGATTGCAGGCTCCAGCACGTCGCGCAGCTTCATCGTGCCGTAGTCGCGGAGCAGCAGCATCCAGGTTTCGAACGTGCCGGGCACGCAGGCCGCGAGCAGGCCGGTGCCGGGCACCATATCGAGGCCCTCGCTGCGGTAGTGCGCGATGGTTGCCTTCGCCGGCGCCGGGCCCTGGCCGCAGATCACTTCGCTTTTGCCGCGCTTGACGTCGTGCACGATAACAGGCACGTCGCCGCCGGGCCCGTTCAGATGCGGTTCGACCACCTGCAGCGTGAAGGCGGTCGCGACCCCCGCATCAAAGGCGTTGCCGCCTTTCTCCAGCGCCGCCATGCCGACCGCGGTGGCGATCCAGTGCGTCGAGGTGACGACGCCGAAGGTGCCTTCGATCTCGGGCCTGGTGGTGAACGGATCGGGGTTGACGTTGCTCATGACGATTGACCGTTTGGCGGCTTGTTGGGTTTCTTGTGCGCGCGCACTTGATCACAGGCCGGCTGGTATGCCAACCGCTTGGTAGACATGGCCGCTCCCATCCGCGTGATCATGCCGGAACGGCGGCGGCGGCATTGTTGACGGCGTGGCAGGCGACGCCATCGATCAGTTCCGGCGTCCTCTCACGGCAGAGATCGAAGGCGAGCGGACAGCGCGGGTTGAACGCGCAACCCGGCGGCGGATCGATCGGGTTTGGAATCTCACCCTTGACCGGGATGCGCTGGCGCCCGGACATCGCCAAATCTGGAACCGCGCCGAGCAGCATCCTGGTGTAGGGCATAAGCGGGGTCTCGAACAGTTTTCGGCCCTCCGCGATCTCGACGATGCGGCCGAGATACATCACGCCGATCCGGCTCGCCATATGGCGGACCACCGCGAGATTGTGGCTGATGAAGAGATAGGTCAGGCCGAACTTGTCCTGCAAATCGCGCATCAGATTGAGGATCTGCGCCTGCACGGAGACGTCGAGCGCCGAGGTCGGCTCATCGCAGACGATGAACTCCGCCTCGGACGCCAGCGCGCGGGCGATCGCGATGCGCTGGCGTTGGCCGCCGGAAAATTCGTGCGGGAATTTTTGGCCGTCGTCGGGGTGCAGGCCGACCAGCGAGAGCAACTCGCCGACCCGGGCCTTGATGTCGCGCTCGCCCTGGATCAGGTCGAAGGCGCGGATCGGCTCGGCGACGATGGCGGCGACCCGGTAACGCGGATTGAGGCTCGCATAGGGGTCCTGAAAAACCATCTGGATGCGCCGGCGCAGCCGGCGGCGCGCCTGGGCCTGCCGCGGATCGGTCATCGAGACGCCGTCGATAACGACTTCGCCCGAGCTCGGCGGCAGCAGGCCGACGACCATGCGCGCAACCGTGGTCTTGCCGGAGCCGGATTCGCCGACCAGTGCAAAGGTCTCGCCGCGCTTGATGTCGAAGCTGACGCCGTCGACGGCCTTCAGGAATTCGAGATGGCCGCCCTCGATCACGCGATTGAGCCACGGCTTCGAGACGTCGAAGACACGGCGCAGGCTCTTGACCTCGATCAGCGCCGTGCTCATGCCGCCGTCTCCTTTGCGGGCTCGAACAGATGGCAGGCGACGGATTGTGTGCCTTGGCGGATCGGTTCGGGCCGCTCGATGCGGCAGCGATCGAACGCGAACGCGCAGCGCGGATTGAACGGGCAACCCGGCGGGATCGCAGACAGCCGCGGCATCGCGCCCGGGATCTGCACCAGCCGCTTGTCCTCGCCCGCGAGCGTCGGGATCGCGCCCATCAGGCCCTTGGCGTAGGGATGCAGCGGATTGCGCACCACCTCCTGCACCGGGCCGATCTCGGCGATGCGGCCGGAATACATCACCGCGACGCGGTCGCAGGTTTCGGCGATCACGCCCATGTCGTGGGTCACCAGCATCACGGCGGTGCCATGGTCGCGGCCGAGCCGCTTGATCAGCGCGATGATCTGCGCCTGCACGGAGACATCGAGCGCGGTGGTCGGCTCGTCGGCGATGATCAGCTCGGGCTCGGCGCAGATCGCAAGCGCGATGACGACGCGCTGGCGCATGCCGCCGGAGAATTCGTGCGGGTATCCGTCGATGCGCTTCTCCGGCGCGGGAATGCCGACCTCGGCCAATAGATCGATGGCGCGCCTGCGTGCGGCGCTTTCGCTGAGATTGGTGTGGGTGCGGATGGTCTCAATGATCTGGTCGCCGATCCGGTAGAGCGGATTGAGGCTGGTCAGCGGATCCTGGAAGATCATGCCGATCCGCTTGCCCCTGACGCGGCGGATCTCCTCCGGCGGAAGATGGTCGATCCGGGTGCCCGACAGCTCGATCTCGCCGCCGGAGATCCGGCCGGGCGGATCGATCAGTCCGATTACCGCCAGGCCCGTGACCGATTTGCCGGCGCCGGATTCGCCGACCACGCCAAGCACCTCGCCCTTGGCGATGTCGAACGACACGCCGTTGATGGCGCGCAAGGTCGCGCGGCGGGTGACGAACTCCACCTCGAGGTTGCGCACGGAGAGGACGGGTTTGGTCATCGGAGCTTCGGATTGAGGGCGTCGCGCAGCCAGTCGCCGACGAGGTTGATGGACAGGATCAGGCCCGCCAGCGCAATGCCCGGGAAGGCGACGATCCACCATTCGCCGGCAAACAAATAGTTGTTGCCGATCCGGATCAGGGTGCCGAGCGATGGCATGGTGTCGGGCATGCCGGCGCCGAGGAACGACAGCGTCGCCTCGGTGATGATCGCGAGCGCCAGATTGATGGTGGCGATGACGAGAATCGGACCCATCGTGTTCGGCAGCACGTGCCGCAGCATGATCGTCGGCGCCGGCAGCCCGATCAGCTGCGCCGCCGCCACATAATCCCTGTTCTTCTCGACCATCACCGAACCGCGCACGGTGCGGGCATATTGCACCCAGAAACTGAGTCCGATCGCGATGATCAGCACGCCGAGCGTGCTCATCTCGTCGAGCCGGTTGCCGAGCAGTGACTTGGCGACGCCGTTGACCAACAGCGCGATCAGGATCGCCGGGAAGGTGAGCTGCACGTCGGCGATCCGCATGATGACGCTGTCGACCGCGCCGCCGAAATATCCGGCGACCAGCCCGAGCGCGATGCCGAGCGCGCCGGCGAAGACGACGCCGGCGACGCCGACCGCAAGCGAGATGCGCAGGCCGTAGAGGATCGCGGACAGCACGTCGCGGCCCTGCTCGTCGGTGCCGAGCAGGAAGGGGCTTTGGCCGTCGGCGGTCCACAGTGGTGCGATCCGCGAGTTGATCAGCTGCAGCTGCGCCGGATCGAACGGGTTCTGCACCGCCAGCCACGACGCGAAGAGCGCCAGCAGGAAAAACAGTAGCGTGATCACGGCGGCGACCATCGTCAGCCGGGAACGGCGGAACGAATAGAAGATGTCGCTGTCAAGCGCGCGCCTGAACCAGCCGGCCGGTGCGTGCGAGTGATCTTCAGGGCGATGGGGGACGACGGCGTCGGACATCGGTCAGCCCCTCACGCCGCGCGGCCGACAGTCGACCGCAAGCGCGGATCGACCACGGTATAGAGGATGTCGACCACGAGATTGATGGTGACGAAGATCAGCGAGACCATCAACAGATACGCGGCCATGATCGGGATATCGACGTTTTGCACGGCCTGTACGAACAGAAGTCCCATGCCCGGCCATTGGAACACGGTTTCCGTAATGATCGAGAAAGCAATAACCGAGCCAAACTGCAGGCCGGCGACCGTGATCACCGGGACCAGGGTATTCTTCAGCGCATGGCCGAAATGAATAGCGCGCGTGGTCAGACCGCGGGCGCGGGCGAAGCGGATATAGTCGGTCCGTAGCACTTCCAGCATTTCGGCGCGCACCAGCCGCATGATCAGGGTCATCTGGAACAGCCCGAGCGTGATCGACGGCATGATCAGCGCTTTCAGGCCGGAAACGGTCAGCAGTCCGGTGGTCCACCAGCCGAGCTTCACCACCTCGCCGCGGCCGAAGGAGGGCAGCCAGCCCAGCGTCACAGCGAACAGATAGATCAGCAGGATGCCGATCAGGAAGGTCGGCAGCGAAATGCCGATCAGCGATATCGCCTGGAATAATTTGGCGAGCACGGTGTCACGGCGCAGCGCCGAATAGACCCCCATCAGGATGCCGGCCACCATGGCGAACAGCGTCGCGCAGATCGCAAGCTCCAGCGTCGCCGGCAGCCGCTCCGCCAGCAGCGAGGAGACCGGCAGGCGGAACTGGTAGGACACGCCGAACTTGAACTGCACGGCATTGATGAAATAGCGGCCGAACTGCACCAGCACGGGATCGTCGAGGCCGAGCGATTGCCGTATCTCGGCGCGCTGCGCGGCCGAGGTGTCGATCGAGACGATCTGGTTCACCGGGTCGCCGGCAAAGCGGAACATCGAGAACGCAATGACGCCCACGGCGAGCATGACGCCGATCGCCTGCAGCACGCGACGAAGAGTGAAAGCCAGCATCTCTACCTTTCACTGCTCTTGGCACTTGTCAGTACACTCGGCACGCGGCATTGCGCGCCCGGAAAGCAAGAGGTCCCGGAAGCAGGGGCTTCCGGGACCCAATTCACTGCAACCACTATTCACCCTGTTTGGTCGCCCAGTAAAGCAGCACCTGGTTGTCCGCACGCTGGGTCAGCTTGACCTTCTTGGATACGCCCCATGCCAGCGACTGCTGGTGCAGCGGGATGTAGCCGTACTCCTTGATGACGATCTCGTAGGCCTGCTTGATCAGCTGGTTGCGCTTGGCGTCGTCGGGCTCGACCAGAACCTTGTCGGTCAGCGCGTCGACCTCCTTGCTGCAGTAGCCGCCCAGATTGGCTTCACCCCTCGTGGAATCCTTCGGGTCGGGGCGGCAGCCGAAAATGTCGTGCAGCACGTTGTGGGAATCCGAGGTCGCCGGCGTCCAGCCGAGCATGAAGAACGAGGTCTGGTAGCCGCCGGGCTTCAGCACCTTGGCGAAATACTGCGCCTTCGGCTGCGCCAGCAGGTTCACCTTGATGCCGATGCGCGCCAGCATGCCGACCACCGCCTGGCAGATCGCGGCGTCGTTGACGTAACGGTCGTTCGGGCAATCCATCGTGACTTCGAAGCCGTTCGGATAGCCGGCGTCGGCGAGCAGCTTCTTGGCACCATCCGGATCGAGCTTCGGCCGGGTGAACTCCTTCGACAGCGGATAGAGCTCGGGGGCGATCATCAGCGTCGAGGGCGTCGACATGCCGCGCATGACGCGGGTCTTGATCAGATCGACGTCGATCGTCTTGTAGAAGGCCTCGCGGACGCGGATGTCCTTGAACGGGTTCTTGCCCTTGATATTGGAGAACAGCAGCTCATCGCGCGCCATGTCCATGCCGATGAAGATGGTGCGGATCTCCGGCCCGGTCAGGACGGTCGCGGTGCCGCTCGAATTGACGCGCTGGATGTCCTGGATCGGAACCGGCTCGATGACGTCGACTTCGCCCGAGAGCAGCGCGGCGACGCGGGTGGCATCGGATGCGATCGGGGTGAAGATAATTTCCTTGAGATTGTGCTCCGGCTTGCGCCAGTAGTCCGGGTAGACCTTGAAGACGGTCTTGACGCCGGGCTGGTGGCTCTCGATCGTGAAGGGGCCAGTGCCGTTCTCGTGCAGCGTCGCGTAGCTCGGGGTGGTCGCGGAGGCCGGCGTCGGTGCGACGGCGTTGTTCTCCTCGCACCACTTCTTGTCCATGATGTACCAGCCATCCCATTGCGCGGTCAGGATGGGATTGGGTGAGTCCAGCGTCACGTCGACCGTGTAGTCGTCGACCTTGGTGAACTTGGCGTCGGCCGGGACGTTGCTGAGGAAGTTGGAGCCCTTGGCGCGGACGCGTTCGGCGGAAAACAGCACGTCGTCGGCGGTGAAGGGGTCGCCATTGTGAAATTTCACGCCCTTGCGCAGATGAAAGCGCCATTGAGTCGGGCTCAGTATTTCCCAGCTCTCCGCCAGTGCCGGGATGATCTTCAGGTCCTTGTCGCGCGCAACCAGTCCCTCATAGACATGGCCATGATGCGCGATCGTCGTGGTTTCCTTCAGTGTGTAGGGATCCAGCGACTTGAGCTCGCCCTGGTTGGCATATTTCAACGTCTGGGCCGATACCGGCAAAGCAAAGGCAACGAGTGCGACGGCAGCCGCCGCAAACAAACTCCAACGTACCGACATGTGATCCCGCGTCCCCGTTTTTGTCCGCCGGCTGCTTTGTCCGGCTGGTATTATTGGCCATGTTGCCAGAGTTTGCAGGCCACGCAAGCGCGATTTCCCAAAGGGTTAACCGGTTTGCGCGGGTGCAGCGCAATGAACAGGATCGTGAGAATAGGCGGTCGGCGCGAACGCGTGACATTCGACTTTCGGAGTGCCGTATTGGCCGCAATGGCGATCACCGGCGGCCGCCGTTTGCGCCGGCCACGGGTGAACGGTTTAGTTGACCATAACGGATGATTGAGGCCGACTGTACCTCGGGGCAGATACGGCTCGCTTGCGTGACTCCCCCCGTCGCGGTGATACTGAGGCGGGCCAGGCGCATTTGAGGAGGCGGGATATGAAAGTCAACGTCGAGATAGATTGTACGCCCCTTGAAGCGCGGCAGTTCTTCGGCCTGCCGGATGTGGCGCCGATGCAGAACGCAGTGATGGACAAGCTGCAGCAGCAGATGCTGTCGAACATTGACAAGATTTCACCGGAATCGCTGATGCAGAGCTGGTTCACCTTCGATCCCAAGCTCGCTGAGCGCTTCCAGGACATGTTCGTGGCGATGGCCGGCTTCGGCAGCACGGCCAAGAAGAAGTAGTGACCGACATGGACAGGAGCGTCGATGGGACCGGACGCCGGCTGCGCCCGCCAAGCCTGTTCCTGATGCTGGCGGAAGCGCGCGGCGTGCTCGAGCTCAATTCGAGCCTGCTGCTCTCGCCGCTGCTGCTGCAGGCGCCGAAGGGCGACGGTCATCCGGTGCTGACGCTGCCGGGCTTCCTGGCCAGCGACCTTTCGATGGCGCCGATGCGGCGCTATCTGAAGGAGCTCGGCTACGACGCATACGCCTGGAACATGGGCCGCAATTTCGGCGGCATCGCCTCCAGGCGCGATGCGCTGCGCGACCTCGTGAAGCGGATACACGAGGCTTCCGGGCGCAAGGTCTCGATCATCGGCTGGAGCCTCGGCGGCGTCTACGCACGCGACCTGGCGTCGCAGATGCCGGAGCTGGTGCGCTCCATTATCACGCTGGGCAGCCCGTTCGCCGACGACATCCGCGCCACCAATGCGACACGGCTCTATGAGCTGTTGTCCGGTGAGGGGGTGGACGACATCCCCGAGATCCGCGCCGCGATCGCCGGCGACATGCCGGTGCCGACAACTTCGATCTATTCCCGCACCGACGGCATCGTGAACTGGCGGACCTCGCGGCTGCGGCCTTCGGCCACCGCCGAGAACATCGAGGTGCATTTCGCCAGCCATCTCGGCCTCGGCGTCAACCCCGCAGCCTTGTGGGCGATCGCGAACCGGCTGGCGCAGCCGGAAGGGGAGTTCCGGCATTTTGACCGGTCGGGCCCCTTTGCCATTGCCTACGGGGCGGCAGAACAGGCACTATCCTAAACCAGACGACGAGAAGCGCCGCCAAGGCGCCCGCGTCAATTTGCTCTCGGGAGGAGATCATGAGCGACGCCAAGAAGCTGTCCTCGTTGGACGCATCGTTTCTCTATCTGGAAACGCCGGAAATGCCGATGCATGTTGGCAGCATGGCGATCTTCCGCCTGCCCGATGGCTACAAGGGCGACTTCTTCGAGGAGTTTAAGGCGATGATCGCCTCGCGGCTGCACGTTGCGCCGATCCTCAAGGCGCGCCTGCAGAAGGCGCCGCTCGACATCGATCATCCGTCCTGGGTCGAGGACGACCAGTTCGACATCGACCGCCATATCTTCCGCGCCAGCCTGCCCGCGCCGCGCGACCGCGCCACGCTGGAGCGGATCGTCGGCTGGATGCACGCCAAGCTGTTGAACCGCGCCCGCCCGCTCTGGGAGTTCTACGTCTTCGAGGGCATGAAGGACAACGAGATCGGGCTCTATTCCAAGATGCACCACGCCTGCATCGACGGCGGCGCCGGTGCGGCGCTGACCAGCATGATCTACGATTTGACGCCGGTGCCGCGGCAGATCGATCCGCCGAGCGCGAAAAAGGTCGCGCAGGAGCCGCGCGACATCGCGGCCAATCTGATCGACGCCTATCAGCAGCTCTGGACCCAGCCGTTCGAGGCGGCCGCCGCCGCGCAGAAGAGCCTGGAACTGCCGCGCTCTGGCAAGAGCGATCTCGGCTCGATCCTGTTCGACAATGCCATGTTCCAGATCGAGAGCGCGGTGAAATTCGCCGGCTCGATGCCGACCGTGCTCAAGAGCCTGTCCGACGTCGTCGCCAAGGTCGCCGATCCCAGGTCGCGCGAGAGCCTGCAGGCGATGGCCTCGCCTCCGACCATTCTCAACAAGGCGATCTCGTCCGAGCGCAGCTTCGCAGGCACCTCGATCTCGCTGTCGCGCGCCAAGGCGCTGGCGAAGGCCTCGGGCGGCAAGCTCAACGACGTCGTGCTGGCGCTCGCCTCCGGCGTGGTGCGGCGTTATCTGATCAGCCAGGGCGCGCTGCCGAACAAGTCGTTGACGGCCGGTGTGCCGATCTCGCTGCGCGAGGAGGGTAATGCCGAATCCAACAACCAGGTGTTCGGCATGATCTGCTCGATCGCGACCGATATCGAGGATCCCAAGAAGCGGCTCGAAACCATCATCGCACAGTCCACCAAGTCCAAGGAGATGTCGCATCCGCTGCGCGCCCTGGTGCCGCAGGTCTCCAACATCTCGCTGTTGGGCGCGCCGATCGTGGTGCAGATTCTGGCGCTGCTCTACAGCCGCTCCGACCTCTCCAACGTGCTGCCGCCGGCGACCAATATCACGGTGTCGAACGTGCCGGGGCCGCGGCAGACGCTCTACGCGGCGGGTGCGGAGCTGCTGCACATCTTCCCGGTTTCGATCTCGACCCATGGCGTCGCGCTCAACATCACGGTGCAGAGCTATCGCGATCAGCTTGATTTCGGCTTCATTGTCGGTGCCAACATCATTCCTCATGTGCAGGTGATGTGCGACATGCTGCCGCTCGAATTCGATGCACTCGAGGCGGCGTTCGCGCCCCCGCCTGCCGACATCAAGGGCGCGGCCGAATAGGATTTCCGTCCATGATTGAAATGCCAACGCTGCAGTTCGCCGAGACGAACGGCATCCGCATGGGATTTTACGAATCGGGTCCCAAGACCGACACGCCGCCGGTGGTGCTGTGCCATGGCTGGCCCGAACTGGCGTTCTCCTGGCGCCACCAGATCAAGGCGCTGGGCGAGGCCGGCATCCGGGTGATTGCGCCGGATCAGCGCGGCTACGGCGCGACCGACCGGCCGGAGCCGGTCGAAGCCTACGACATGGAGAACCTGACCGGCGATCTCGTCGGCTTGCTCGATCATCTCAAGATCGACAAGGCGATCTTCGTCGGTCACGACTGGGGCGGCTTTGTCGTCTGGCAGATGCCGCTCAGGCATTCGTCGCGGGTCGCCGGCGTCGTCGGCGTCAACACGCCGCATTGGGACCGTGCGCCGATGGACCCGATCGCGCTGTTCCGCCAGCGCTTCGGCGACCATATGTATATCGTCCAGTTCCAGGATCCGGCGCGCGAGCCCGACCGCATCTTCGGCAGCCGCGTCGAGCAGACTTTCGACGCCTTCATGCGCAAGCCGGTGGCGCGCCCGCCCGGCACGCCGGAGGAACAGCCGATCGCCGGCGTCGGGGCGTCGGCCCGGCTCAATCTGGCGTTTCCGCAGATGATCGCGAATTATGACGCCAGGCACGATCCGCGCACGCCGATCCTGTCGGCGGACGAGAAGAAAGTGTTCGTCGATACGTTCTCGAAGACCGGCTTTACCGGCGGCATCAACTGGTACCGCAATTTCACCCGCAACTGGGAACGCTCGGCCGGGCTGGACCATCACGTGCGGGTGCCGTCTCTGATGATCATGGCCGAGAACGACGCGGTGCTGCCGCCGTCGGCCGCCGACGGCATGGAGAAGCTGGTGCCGGACCTCGAAAAGTATCTGGTTCACGACAGCGGCCATTGGACGCAGCAGGAAAAGCCTGACGAAGTCAGCGCCAAGCTGATTGAGTGGCGTAAGCGAAAATTCGGCTAGGCGTCATCCCGAGGCGTGCCGACTTCGGCGCAGCTCGAAGGATGAGAGGGACTGGAGCAAGCGGCCATCCTTCGAGACGCGCGCGATGCGCGCTCCTCGAGCAATAACGGCGAAGCCGTTATGCAGGAATGACGGCGGGTAATGAGGGGGCACTTCGAAGATGGCGTCCGGCAACAGACTGAGTCCGATCCCGCATCCGCCGACGAAGCCGGTGGTCGGCAACATGCTGTCGCTGGATTCGACCGCGCCGGTGCAGCATCTGGTGAAGCTCTCCAAGGAGCTCGGGCCGATCTTCTGGCTCGACATGATGGGGTCGCCGATCGTGATCGTCTCCGGTCACGATCTGGTCGACGAGCTCTCCGACGAGAAGCGCTTCGACAAGGCGGTGCGCGGCTCGCTGCGCCGCGTGCGCGCGGTCGGCGGCGACGGGCTGTTCACCGCCGACACCAAGGAGCCGAACTGGAGCAAGGCGCACAACATCCTGATGCAGCCGTTCGGCAACCGCGCGATGCAGTCGTACCACCCGAGCATGGTCGATATCGCCGAGCAGCTGGTCAAGAAATGGGAGCGCCTCAACGCCGACGAGGAGATCGAGGTCGTCCACGACATGACGGCGCTGACCCTCGACACCATTGGGCTCTGCGGCTTCGACTATCGCTTCAATTCGTTCTACCGGCGCGACTACCACCCCTTCGTGGAATCGCTGGTGCGCTCGCTCGAGACCATCATGATGACCCGCGGCCTGCCGCTAGAGGGTCTGTGGATGCAGAAGCGGCGCAAGACGCTCGCTGACGACGTCGGCTTCATGAACAAGATGGTCGACGAGATCATCGCGGAGCGGCGCGGCAATGCCGACGTGACCAGCGACAAGAAAGACATGCTGGCTGCGATGATGACCGGCGTCGACCGTGCGACCGGCGAGCAGCTCGACGACGTCAACATCCGCTACCAGATCAACACCTTTCTGATCGCCGGCCACGAGACCACCAGCGGCCTGCTGTCGTGCACGATCTATGCGCTGATGAAGCATCCCGAGGTGCTTAAGAAGGCCTATGAGGAGGTCGACCGCGTCCTCGGTCCCGACCTCGATGCGAGGCCGACCTATCAGCAGGTGACGCAGCTCACCTACATCACGCAATGCCTGAAGGAGGCGCTGCGGTTGTGGCCGCCCGCGCCGGCCTACGGCATCGCGCCGCTCAGCGACGAGACCATCGGCGGAAAGTACAAATTAAAGAAGAACACCTTCATCACCGTGCTGGTGATGGCGCTGCATCGCGACCCCTCGGTCTGGGGACCGAAACCCGACGTGTTCGATCCCGAGAATTTCAGCCGCGAGGCGGAGGCCAAGCGCCCGATCAACGCCTGGAAGCCGTTCGGCAACGGCCAGCGCGCCTGCATCGGCCGCGGCTTTGCCATGCACGAGGCGGCGCTCGCGATCGGCATGATCCTGCAACGCTTCAAGCTGCTCGACGTGCATCGCTACCAGATGCATCTGAAGGAGACGCTGACGGTCAAGCCCGACGGTTTCAGGATCAAGGTGCGGCCGCGCGACGATAGGGATCGCGGCGCGTTCGCCGGAAGCACGGGCGCGGTTGCGGCCGCGCCAAAGGCGCCGCGCGTGCCGACCACGCGCCCCGGCCACAACACGCCGATGCTGGTGCTCTACGGCTCCAACCTCGGCTCGGCCGAGGAGCTCGCGACCCGGATGGCGGATCTGTCCGAGATCAATGGTTTCGCAGTACGTCTCGGGCCGCTGGATGACTATGTCGGCAAGCTGCCGGAGGAGGGCGGCGTCCTGATCATCTGCGCCTCCTACAATGGGGCGGCGCCCGACAATGCCACGCAATTCGTCAAATGGCTCGAAAGCGATCTGGCGAAGGACGCCTTCGCCAAGGTGCGCTATGCGGTGTTTGGCTGCGGCAACAGCGATTGGGCCGCGACCTACCAGTCGGTGCCGCGCTTCATCGACGAGCAATTGACCAGGCATGGCGCGCGCGCCGTCTATCCGCGCGGCGAGGGCGATGCGCGCAGTGATCTCGACGGCCAGTTCCAGAAATGGTTCCCGGAGGCGGCGAAGGTCGCGACCAAGGAATTCGGCATCGACTGGAATTTCACCCGCACCGCCGAGGACGAGCCGCTTTATGCGATCGAGCCGGTGGCGCAGGGCGCGGTCAACACCATCGTGACGCAGGGCGGCGCGGTGCCGATGAAGGTGCTCGCCAACAACGAGCTGCAGAACAAGGAGGGCGCCCATCCGTCGGAGCGCTCGACCCGGCACATCGAGGTCGAACTGCCGCCCAATCTCAGGTATCGCGTCGGCGATCATCTCAGCGTGGTGCCGCGCAACGATCCGACCCTGGTCGATTCCGTTGCGCGCCGGTTCGGCTTCCTGCCGGCAGACCAGATCCGTCTGCAAGTCAGTGAAGGCCGCCGCGCGCAGCTGCCGGTCGGCAACGCGGTGTCGGTTGGGCGGTTGCTCACCGAGTTCGTCGAGCTGCAGCAGGTCGCGACCCGCAAGCAGATCCAGATCATGGCGGAGCACACCCGCTGCCCGGTGACCAAGCCGAAGCTGATGGCCTTTGTCGGCGACGATGAGGCCTCGGCCGGGCGCTACCGCACCGAGGTGCTGTCCAAGCGCAAATCGGTGTTCGACCTGCTTGAGGAATATCCGGCCTGCGAGCTGCCGTTCCACCTCTATCTCGAAATGCTGTCGCTGCTGGCGCCGCGCTATTACTCGATCTCGTCGTCTCCGGCCGGCGAGGCACAGCGCTGCAGCGTCACGGTGGGCGTGGTGGAAGCCCCCGCAAGCTCAGGCCGGGGCATCTACAAGGGCATCTGCTCGAACTATCTGGCGCGCCGCCGCGCCGGCGACACCGTCCACGCCACCATCAAGGAAACCAAGGCCGGCTTCCGCCTGCCCGATGACAACGCCGTGCCGATCATCATGATCGGGCCGGGCACGGGCTTGGCGCCGTTCCGCGGCTTCCTGCAGGAGCGCGCCGCGCGCAAGGCGCATGGGGCTGCGCTGGGCCCTGCGATGCTGTTCTTCGGCTGCCGCCATCCGGAGCAGGATTTCATCTATGGAGATGAGCTGAAAGCTTTTGCAGCCGACGGCGTCAGTGAACTCTATACCGCCTTCTCGCGCGCCGACGGGCCGAAGACATACGTGCAGCACCTCGTCGCCGCGCAGAAGGATCGGATCTGGGAGCTGATCCAGAAGGGCGCAATCGTCTATGTCTGCGGCGACGGCAGCAAGATGGAGCCCGACGTCAAGGCGACCCTGATGTCGATCTATAGCGAGCGCACCGGCGTCGACGCCGATGCCGCTGCGCGCTGGATCGAGGAGATGGGCACCAGGAACCGCTACGTCCTGGACGTCTGGGCCGGTGGGTAGGCTTGTGGCCTGGGATGACCGTGATGCATCCCCATCGTCGTCCCTGCGAAAGCAGGGACCCATAACCACAGGGTTGTGTTGTTGAAGCAAGCCGTGGCCCCAGTGTCGCGCAACAATCACCTTCGGTGGTTATGGGTCCCTGCTCCCGTGCGCAATTGCGCACTAGGCAGGGACGACACCGAGTTTGTTGCGCCATTCGTGAGTCACTATTTCGCATTCTCTGGACGCTAGCTTCGCCCGCCCTGACGCCCATGCTACAAGCCGCCGCATGATTCCATGGGAAAAGATCGATACCGCGCGCATTCCCGGCACCGAAGGTGAATTGCGCCTGATGCGGCGCGGCCGCGAATTCTCAATCATGCTCGGCACCAACGAGCTGATGAACAGCCGCCTGTCGGGCTCGGAAGCAGCCCTAGCGACCCTTGCTGCGAAGAAGATAGAAAAGGTCGCGAAGCCGCATTTTCTCATCGGCGGCCTCGGCATGGGCTTTACGCTGCGGGCGGCGCTCGCCGTGCTCGGACCCGAAGCGCAGATCATGGTGGCCGAACTGGTGCCGGCAGTCGTTGCCTGGGCGAGGGGCCCGATGGCGGAGATATTCGGCGACAGCCTGAACGATACGCGCGTCAGCATTCAGGAGGTTGACGTTGCTGACGTGATCGAGCGCCATCCGCGCACCTTCGATGCCATTCTCCTCGATGTCGATAACGGCCCCGAAGGCCTGACCCGCAAGGCCAATGACGGGCTGTATGATGTCTCCGGACTCAAGGTCGCGCACACCGCGTTGCGGCGCGGCGGCGTGCTCGCAGTCTGGTCATCAGGGCCGAATGCCAAATTCCCGAAATCCCTGTCCCGGGCCGGGTTCGCCGTCAACGAGATCGCCGTGCGCGCCACCGGCCGAGGCCGCGGCGTACGCCACGTGATCTGGATCGCGGTCAAGGAATAGCAGGCGTCGCTGTTGCGACGCAGCAAGGCTGCCGGGGCTGCCGTTCGGTTCGATTGTATTGAAAATCGAGGGCCGCTGGGCTTCACTCGACGGCACCGAAGCCTCGAGCCCTTGGTCTGTCGGATGCAGGCGACGTCGAATTTTGGGGTGCAGGAGACGCACGGGATCCTGAGCCGCTTCCAGGCCGAATTCCGCGGCTCGAGCGAGGGGCTCGGCTGGTCGTCCGCGTATGCCTCGGTCCAGCGTGAACGGCCGTTTGATGGGCACTTCCACGCGCTATCCGACAATCTGATGGTGCTGCATCGGGGCGGCCCCGTCGACATCACCTATGTGATGGACGGCAAGTCGGTCGCCCGACAGATTCCGCGCGGCGGCGTGTTCTTCCTGCCGGCGGGACATGCCTGCAACGTCGTCCTGCACGAAGCGCTGGAATCCACCCACATCTATCTGCGGTCCGATTTGTTCGCGGGCCGGGACGGGGCCCCCAGCCTGATCGGCGGGCTCGCGCCGATGCTCGGCGATCAGGATGCCGTGCTGGAGCATCTGGCTGCGGCGATCGGCGACAGCATCACCAGCAGCCTGCCGGCCTCGTCGCTGTTCGTCGATCCGATCGCCCAGGCGATCGCCAACCGCTTTGTCGCGATCAATTTCCACAAGCCGAGCGTGGAGGCCGGCAAGCATCCGAACCTGCTCAGCAACAGGCAGATGGCGCGGATCCGCGAATTCGTCGACACCAATCTCGATACCGATATCCGGCTCGACCAGCTCGCGGAGCTCTGCGGCCGCAGCACCGAATATTTCGTGCGCCTGTTCAAGGCGACCAGCGGCATTTCTCCCTACCAATACGTGCTCAATCTGCGCATCGAGCGCGCCAGGGCGCTGCTCGCCGACGAGACGCACAGCCTGGCCGACATCGCACTGGCCTGCGGCTTCTCCCACCAGGAGCACTTTACGCGCATGTTCCGCCGCTTCACCGGCGTGACGCCGGGACGATACCGGCGCAGCCACTAGGGGCGTACTCATAGATCTGGTACGCGCGTGCGCGGGATAGCGAGGTCCGAGGTGCCCTCAAAAGCAGACATCCACGATGCCTAAGTGAATGTCTGCAAAGGGCCAGAATGACACGCAGTCCTGCATTGATCCATGTCAAAGTATGAGCGGTTGCGATGTCTGATCTTTTCTACGTGCTGCGTATGTTGCGTATCAATTGATGAGGGTCCCCATGCAAAAAAAAATGCGATTTTCAAAAAACCGCGACCGATGGCATCCACGCGGGACGAGACCACACCGACCCGATGCTCAGCCGTCGTGCCGTAGCTCTGGGCGGGCTCGGGCTGGCCGCTGCGCTCATTCCCTTGCCGGGCCGGGCATGGGACGGCCCGCTGACGGACGTCGTCGAGGGGACCGAGGATTTCGTCGTCGCATCGGATGCCTACATCTTCGGCTATCCGCTCGTGACCATGGAGATGACGCGGCGGGTGATCACCAACGTCGCCAAGCCCGAGGGCACGCGCGGGCCGATGGGTACCCTTATCAAGCTGCGCGAATACCCCAACGCCAGCTTCCGCGACATTACCGCCCCGAATGCCGACACGCTCTACACGACGGCGTTCTTCGATGTCGGCGACGAACCTTGGGTGCTGAGCTCCCCCGACATGAAAGGCCGCTACTTCCTGCTGCCTTTCCTGAGCGGATGGACAGATGTGTTTCAGGTTCCCGGAACCCGGACCACAGGCACGCAAGCCCAGACCTTCTTGATCACGGGTCCCGGCTGGTCGGGCACGGTCCCGGCAGGCATGTCGCAGCTCAGGTCGCCCACCGCCATCGTATGGCTCCTTGGACGCATCTATTGCACCGGCACCCCGCAAGACTATGCCGAGGTGCACGCGTTGCAGGACCAGTTCAAGTTGCAGCCGCTGAGCACTTGGGGCAAGGACTACACCCCGCCGCCCGGCAAGGTCGATCCATCCATCGACATGAAGATGGCAGTGCGCGATCAGGTCAACCGTCTCTCGGCCACCGAGTATTTCACGCTGCTGGCCGATCTGCTGAAAAGAAATCCACCTGCACCGGCAGACGCACCCGCCCTGAAACGGTTCGAGCGGATCGGCCTCGTTGCGGGGCAGAGCTTCGACCCGAAGGCTCTCGACAGCCGTTGGGATAAGCGGCTGCCGCAGCTCTCGTACGATCGGATCATGCTACACTTCCTCAGCAGGGATGGCGAAATTACGCGGCAGAACGGCTGGTCATTCACCACAAAGGCGGGCCTTTATGGCACCAACTACCTCCAGCGCGCATTGATCGCCGCCCTCGGGCTTGGTTGCAACCGGCCGCAGGACGCCATCTATCCGACCTCCATGAAGCCTTCGCTGTTGGAGGATTACGACGGAAAATACAGGTACATCCTGCGCTTCGAAAAAGGACTGCTGCCGCCGGTCAAGGGTTTTTGGTCGCTGACTATGTATGATGAAGGCATGTTCTTCATCGCCAACCCGATCAACCGTTATTCGATGAGCGTGAGGACCAACCCCAAATACGAGCCCGACGGTACACTCGTGATCTACATCCAGAACGAAAGCCCCGGCTCGGACAAGGAGGCCAACTGGCTTCCGGCTCCGAAGGGAAAGTTTCACCTGATGTTGCGCCTGTACTGGCCGGACGAAAACAATCCCTCGATCATCGATGGATCGTGGGTGATCCCGCCGGTCACCAAGGTAGTCTAAGGCTTGGGTGCGCGAAGCGCCGTCTCCCTTGCGGAGGCGGCATCTCGTTGATGGCCCCATCTCCGGTGCATGTCGGTTGTGGGTCACAAGACGACATCCTTGCGGTCGGGCCGCCCTCCGCTCTACCTCTTGAAAGCGGACATCCCGGATCTATGAGTACGCGCCCTAGCTCCCGGCGATTTGCGACTGGGTCAGGCGCGGGCGCACAGCCGGCCCCGTCTCGACGGATGATTTTTCCGGTTTTGTGCAGATTTTCTCCGGTTTCGTGCAGGCCCGCCGCGGCCGCCCGCCGCTAGCATTCTCCCAACAAGACGAGATCGCCGGTTCGCCGGCCCGGGAGGAATGCCATGAGCGTCGCAATGCCCGATGCCGGACGCGCATCCATAGCCGTTGCGGCAGCCGGTGATGGCGGCCAGGGCGCCTTTGCCTATTGCTCGCAGCAATATCGTGTGGTGTTCGGCGCCGGCACCTCGGCGCGGCTTGGCGAGGAAACGGAGCGACTTGGCATCAAGCGGGCGCTGGTGCTCACCACAAGCGAGCAGCAGGATCTCGGACGTCAGTTGGGCGCCGGCCTAGGCGATAGGCTCGCCGGCCTGTTCGCCGGCGCGCGCATGCATACGCCGGTCGAGGTCACCAACGAAGCGCTTGGCATCGTCGAATCCCACGACATCGACGGGCTGGTCGCAATCGGCGGCGGTTCGACGGTCGGGCTCGGCAAGGCGCTGTCGTTGCGCACCGGGCTGCCGCATATCGCGATGCCGACCACCTATGCCGGCTCGGAGATGACGCCGATCCTGGGTGAGACCACCAACGGCATCAAGACCACACAGCATTCCCAGGATCTGGTGCCAGACACCGTCATCTACGACGTCGATCTCACCGTTAGCCTGCCGCCGCACATCTCCGCCGCCAGCGGTCTGAACGCGATTGCCCACGCGGTCGAGGCGCTTTATGCGCCCGACGCCAATCCGCTGACCTCGCTGATGGCGGAGGAAGGCATCGCCGCGCTCGCCCGCGCGCTGCCGCGCATCATGACGGCGCCTGCCGATCCTGGCGCGCGGCGCGATGCGCTCTACGGCGCCTGGCTATGCGGCGTCTGCCTCGGCGCGGTCGGCATGTCGCTGCACCACAAGCTCTGCCATGTGCTGGGTGGGATGTTCGACCTGCCACACGCCGAAACCCACGCGATCGTGCTGCCCCACGCCGCCGCCTACAACGCAGCCGCCGCGCCGGAGGCGATGACCCGCGTCGCGCGAGCGCTGCACAGCGCCAACGCACCGCAGGGCCTGTTTGACCTTGCCCGGCAGCTCGCGCTGCCGCGCGCGCTCTCCGACATCGGAATGCCTGAGGGCGCCATCGCTCGCGCCGCCGAGATGGCGGTGCGCAACCCCTATGCCAACCCCAGACTGGTCGATCGCGCCCCGATCGAGCAACTGATCGCGGCCGCCTGGCGCGGCGACGCGCCCGTGCAGCACTGACCTTCACCAGATCAAGGAAACACCATGGCCAATTTCAACGAGCATGATCTCACCGACGAGGTGCTTCGCAGCTTCGCCAACACCCCGAACAAGCGGCTGAAGTTCATCATCGAGGAGACGGTCAAGTCGCTGCACGATCTGGTGCGCCACACCGAGCTCACCTTCGAGGAATGGAACCAGGCGATCGAATTCCTGACCCGCACCGGCCAGACCTGCACGCCGCTGCGCCAGGAGTTCATCCTGCTCTCCGACGTGCTCGGCGTCTCGATGCTGGTCGATGCGGTCAATCACCGCGAGCGCGAAGGCGCGACCGAGACCACGGTGCTCGGCCCGTTCTATGTCGGCGAGCACCGCGTCACGCCGCACGGCGCCAACATCTCCGAAGGCATCGACGGCGAAGTGATGTTCGTGCAGAGCCGCGTCACCGACCTCGCCGGCAAGCCGCTCGCCGCTGCCGAGATCGATGTCTGGCATGCCGACGACGACGGCTTCTACGATTCGCAGAAGGAGGACTACGCGACCCACGGCCCATCGCTGCGCGCACGCTTCGTCACCGATGCCGACGGCCGCTTCTCGTTCCGCACCATCCTGCCGTGCAGCTATCCGATCCCGACCGATGGCCCGGTCGGCGATCTCATCACCGCCACGCAGCGGCATCCGATGCGGCCCGCGCACGTCCACTTCCTGGTCAAGGCCGAGGGCTACGAGCCGCTGATCACCCACGTCTTCCTCGACGGCGACCAATATCTGCGCAGCGACGTGGTGTTCGGCGTCAAGGATGAGCTCATCGCACGCGTCGAGCCGCGCAACGAACCGGCGTTGCCGAATGGCGACCGCGTGTCCGCGCCGTGGCACCTGATGACCTACGACTTCCAGATGAGGCCCGGCGCGGGCCTGGTGCCGAAGCCGATGATGGCCGCGGAATAGCGATAGCAACCAACAAGACGACCAGGGAGAGGATGATGACCAGCAAACCGATCGAGACCGACGTGCTTGTCGTCGGCAGTGGCCCGGCCGGCGCGACGGCGGCGGCGCTGCTCGGCATGTACGGCGTCAAGCACATCATGGTGACCAAATACGGCTGGCTGGCCGACACGCCGCGCGCTCACATCACCAACCAGCGTGCGATGGAGGTGCTGCGCGATCTCGGCCTCGAGGACAAGGCGGTCGCACAGGCGGTGCCGCAGCACCTGATGGCCAACAACGTGTTCTGCGAGAGTCTCGCCGGCGAGGAGTTCGGCCGGCTCTATTCCTGGGGCAATCATCCCTCGCGCAAGGCGGATTACGACCTCGCCAGCCCGACCCGGATCTGCGACCTGCCGCAGAATTTCCTCGAGCCAATCCTGATCGAGGCCGCCGGCCAGCGCGGCACCTCGCTGTGCTTCAATACCGAGTTCGTCGACCTGGTGCAGGATGCCGACCGCGTCACGGCGACGGTGAAGGACCGCCTGTCCGGCGAGACCTACCAGATCCGCGCCAAATATCTGATCGGCGCCGATGGCGGCCGCAGCCGGGTCGCCGAGGTGATCGGGCTGCCGATGGAGGGCCAGATGGGCCGCGCCGGCAGCATGAACATCATCGTGCAGGCGGATCTGAGCAAATACGTCGCGCACCGGCCGAGCGTGCTGTACTGGGTGCTGCAGCCGGGCGCCGAGATCGGCGGCATCGGCGCCGGCCTGATCCGCATGGTGCGGCCGTGGAACGAATGGCTGATCATCTGGGGCTACGACATCGAGCAGGGCGAGCGCAAGCTCTCCAATGACGAGGCGATCTCGATCGTGCGCAATCTCGTCGGCGACGAGACGCTCGAGGTCAAGGTGACCTCGACCTCGACCTGGACTGTGAACGAGATGTATGCCGGCCACTACACGTCCGGCCGCGTGTTCTGCGTCGGCGATGCCGTGCACCGGCATCCGCCGACCAATGGCCTGGGCTCCAACACCTCGATCCAGGATGCCTACAATCTCTGCTGGAAGCTCAAGCTGGTGCTGGAGGGGCACGCCGCGCCATCGTTGCTCGAGACCTATTCGGCCGAGCGCCAGCCGGTCGGCAAGCAGATCGTGACCCGCGCCAACAAGAGCATCGGCGACTTCCCGCCGATCTTCGAGGCGGTGGGGCTCGTCGCCTCGACCGATCCGGCCGAAGCGCGCAAGGCGATCGCCGCGCGCAAGGCGCCGACCGCCGAGGGCAAGGCACGCCGCAAGAAGCTCTATGAGGCCATCGCCAACAAGAGCTACGAGTTCAACTGCCACGGCGTCGAGATGAACCAGCGCTACGGCTCGACCGCCGTGATGTCCGATGGCACGCCGATGCCGCCCTTCACCCGCGATCACGAGCTCTATCATCAGGCCACCACCTGGCCCGGCGCGCATTTGCCGCATGTCTGGGTCGAGCATCAGGGCCAGCGCAAGTCGACGCTCGATCTCGCCGGCAAGGGCCGCTTCACGCTGCTCACCGGGATCGGCGGCGACGGCTGGAAGACGGCCGCTGCCGCGGTCGAGAAGGCCTACGGCCTGCCGGTCGATGTCGTCACCATCGGCCCGCAGGGCTGCGACGCACTCGACATCTATGCGGACTGGTATCGCCAGAGCGAGGTCGACGAGGACGGCTGCGTGCTGGTGCGTCCCGACACGTATGTCGCCTGGCGCACCAGGGAGGCGGCGGCTGACGCCTCCGACGTGTTGCTCGACGTGTTTGGCCAGATCCTCGGCCGCAGCGCGAAGGCGCAGACGAAGTCCATCGCCGCCGCGTGATGCGGCGCGACGCCGGTAGTTTTTCAGAACGGAATGAACGGCAGCCGGTGTGAAAACCGGCTCGCCTCAAGGGAGGGGAAGATGACCAAGGACCATTTGAACGCCAAGGACCACTTGAACGTGATGTCTTTCGATCGCCGCCGCGTGCTGCAGGGCATCGCCGGTGGTTTCGCGGCCGCCGGCACGACGACCTTGTTCGCGCCGTCAGTGCGGGCAGCCAACAAGCCGATCAAGATTGGCTATGTCTCGCCAAAGAGCGGACCATTGGCGGCCTTCGCCGAAGCCGACGATTTCGTGCTCGGCGAGTTCAGAAAGTTCATCAAGGACGGCGTCAAGGTCGGATCGCAGACCTATTCGGTCGAGGTGGTGACCAAGGACAGCCAGTCGAATCCGAACCGCGCCGCCGAAGTCGCCAAGGAGCTGATCACCCGCGACAATGTCAGCCTGATCGTGGTCGGCGCCACGCCCGAAACCAATAATCCGGTGGCGACGCAGTGCGAGCTCGAGCAGGTGCCGTGCATCTCTTCCGTCGCGCCGTGGCAGACCAACTTCATCGGCCGGCAGGCCAATCCGGGCGATCCGAAGAGCTGGAAGCCGTTCGAATACACCTTCCACTATTTCTGGGGGCTCGAGGACGTGATCGGCGTCTTCACCAGCATGTGGAGCCAGGTCGCGACCAACAAATCGGTCGGCGCGCTGTTTCCGAACGATGCCGACGGCAACGCCTGGGGCGACACCACGATCGGCTTCCCGCCCGTGATGGCCAAGCAGGGCTTCAAGCTGACCGATCCCGGCCGCTTCCAGAATCTGACCGACGATTTCAGCTCGCAGATCGCTGCGTTCCGCGGCGCCGATGCCGAGATCATCACCGGCGTGATCGTTCCGCCCGACTTCACCACGTTCTGGAACCAGGCGCGGCAAAAGGGGCTGAAGCCGAAGGTCGTGTCGGTCGCCAAGGCGTTGCTGTTCCCGGCGTCGGTGCAGGCGCTGGGCAAGGGCGGCAACAATATCTCCACCGAAGTGTGGTGGACGCCGACGCATCCCTACAAATCGAGCCTCAGCGGCGTCAGCGCGGCCGATCTCGCCAAGGGATATGAGCAGGCCTCCGGCAAGCAATGGACCCAGCCGATCGGCTTCGTGCATTCGCTGTTCGAGGTCGCGATCGACGCCATCAAGCGCTCCGGCGACCCGGCCGACGGCGCGGCGCTCGCGAAGGCGATCGGCGCCACCAAGCTCGATACGATCGTGGGCCAGGTCGCGTTCGGCTCAAGCGCCGTGCCGCCATTCGCGGCGAAGAACATCGCCAAGACGCCGCTGGTCGGCGGCCAATGGCGGCTCAACGGTGACAAGTACAACATGGTGATCACCGACAACAAGCTGGCGCCGCAGATCCCGCTTGGCGGCGACATGCAGGCGCTGAGCTAGCAGAAGCCAGCTGCTTCAACGAAGACAGGAGATGCGTGGCAGTGCCGCGCATCTCCTCTCCGCCGAAACCATCCAGTGGGCGACCATGCTCGAACTCCATGCCATCTCGAAAAGGTTCGGCGCCATCGCCGTTGCCGACGCGATCGACCTGACGCTTTCCTCCGGCGAGGCGCTGGGCGTGATCGGTCCGAACGGCGCCGGCAAGTCGTCGCTGTTCAACCTGGTCACCGGGTTGCTGCGGCCGGATGCCGGCCGCATCGTTCTCGATGGCGTCGACATTACGGGTCTTTCGCCCGAGGCACGCTGTCGCGCCGGCATCGGGCGCTCATTCCAGATCCCGCAACCTTTCGACCATCTCTCGGTGTTCGAGAACCTTGCGGTCGCCGCGTTGTTTGGCGGTGGACTGTCGGAGGCGGACGCGGTCCAGCATTGCGGCCGCATGCTCGATCTGACCGGCCTCGAGGCCAAGGCCAACCGGCTTGCCGGCAGCCTGCCGCTGCTCGATCGCAAGCGGCTCGAGCTGGCGCGGGCGCTCGCCACCCGACCGCGCACGCTGCTGCTCGACGAGATCGCCGGCGGCCTCACCGATGCCGAATGTCATGAACTGGTCGAGACTATCCGTACCATCCACGCCGAAGGCGTCGGCATCATCTGGATCGAGCACGTTGTGCACGCGCTGCTCGCCGTGGTGCAGCGGCTGGTTGTCTTGAACTTCGGCAAGGTCGTCGCCCAGGGCGCACCAGTCGACGTGATGCGCTCGCGCGAGGTCGAGACCATCTATATGGGCGTGCCGGCATGACCGCGCTGCTCAATGTCACGGCGCTCGATGCGTTCTACGGCGACTTCCAGGCGCTGTTCGACATCGACTTCGAACTGAATAAGGGCGAGGCGGTTGCGGTGATCGGCGCCAATGGCGCCGGCAAGTCGACCATGCTGAAGTCGCTGGCCGGGCTCGTGAAGAGCCGCCCCGATGCCATCCGCCTCAGTGGACGGGCGATCGGCGACGCGTCGGCCGCCAGCATCGTGCGGCTCGGCCTCGCGTTGGTGCCGGAGGGCCGACAATTGTTTCCCTCGCTCAGCGTCGAGGAGAACCTTCTGATCGGCGCCTATGGCGGCGAACGCACCACGCCGTGGGATCTCGCCGCGGTCTACCGCATGTTCCCGGTGCTGAAGGAGCGGCGGCGCGGCGCCGTGACGGCGCTGTCGGGCGGCCAGCAGCAGATGGTGGCGATCGGCCGTGCGCTGATGTCCAACCCGTCGGTCCTGCTGTGCGACGAGATCAGCCTCGGCCTCGCGCCGATCGTGGTGGAGGACATCTACCGCATGCTGCCGCAGATCCGCTCGGGCGGCACCGCGGTCGTGCTGGTCGAGCAGGACATCGCCCGCGCGCTGCGGGCGGCGGATCGCTTCTACTGCCTGCAGGAGGGACGGGTGACACTGAGCGGACGGCCAAAGGATGTGGATCAGGACACGATCCGCGCGGCCTATTTCGGAACGTGAGGGAACGATGAGCGGGTTCGACACCATCATCGAAGGCGTGCTGCTCGGCGGCGTCTATGCGCTGTTCGCGCTCGGCCTGTCGCTGATCTTCGGCATCATGCGTCTCGTCAATCTGGCGCATGGCGATCTGATCCTGCTCGCGGCATACCTGGTGCTCAGCGCCACCACCGCGCTCGGCCTGCCGCTTGCGGCCGCATCGCTGCTGGTCGTCGTGGCGATGTTCGCGCTCGGCTTCGTGCTGCAGCGGCTGGTGCTGGAGCGGGTGCTCGGTGACGACATCCTGCCGCCGCTGCTCGTCACCTTCGGCCTGTCGATCGTGATCCAGAACGGTTTGCTGCTCGGCTACGGCGCCGACAGCCGCCGGCTGCAGGCAGGCGCCTTCGAATCCTCGTCGGTGACGCTCGCCCCGGGCCTGAGCGTCGGGCTGGCGCCGCTGACAGCGCTGGTGACGGCGATCGCCGCCGTCGCGCTGCTGCAGCTGATCTTCTATCGCACCTCGCTCGGCCGCGCCTTCCGCGCCACCGCCGACAATCCCGCGATCGCGCAATTGATGGGCGTCAACGAGCGCAATGTCTACGCCATCGCGGTCGGACTGTCGCTTGCGGTCTCGGTGATCGCCGCCATCGTGTTCGGCATCCGCGCCAGCTTCGATCCGTCGATCGGCCCGGCGCGGCTGCTTTATGCGTTCGAGGCGGTGATCATCGGCGGCCTCGGCAGCCTGTGGGGAACGCTGGCCGGCGGCATCGTGCTCGGGCTCGCTCAGGCGATCGGCGCGCGGATCAATCCGGAATGGCAGATCCTGGCCGGCCATCTCGCCTTCCTTGCCGTGCTGATGGTGCGGCCGCGCGGTCTGTTCCCGGCGAGGCGGACATGAGCGTCGAAAGCATCCGTATTCCGGCAGGCCGGGACGAGCGCCCGGCGGATGCGCCGGTGTGGCAGGTTCGGGTCGGCACGCGGCTGTCGCGCATTGCCGCCGTGGCCGGCATCGCGCTGCTCGTGGTGCTGGCTGTGCTGCCCGCGATCGCATCGCGCAACCTGATCCAGGACCTGATCTTCGTCTTCACCATGCTGACGCTGGCGCAGCTCTGGAACGTGCTGGCCGGGTGGGGCGGGCTGGTGTCGGTCGGGCAGCAAGCGTTTGTCGGGCTCGGCGCCTATGCGCTGTTTGCCGGCATCGTGATGGCCGGGCTCGATCCCGTTGCGGCGATCCCGCTGGCCGGACTGTTCGCGGCGCTGGTCGCGGCGGTGCTCGGGCCGCTGCTGTTCCGGCTGGAAGGGCCATATTTCGCGATCGGCAGCTGGGTGGCCGCCGAAGCGCTGCGGCTGATCTGCGCCCAGTTCAAGTCGCTCGGCGGCGGCACCGGGATGTCGATCTCGCCGAGCGAGCTGTCGCAGATGGTTGGACTGAAGGCGGTGCAGGCGCTGCTCGGCCTGCGACCGGCGGCGGCGCGCGACGTGCTTGTCTACTGGCTTGCGCTGCTGATCGCCGTGCTGGTGACGCTCGGCATCTACGCCTTCATGCGCTCGCGGCTCGGCCTTGCGCTGGCGGCAAGCCGCGACAATGCGGCGGCGGCGCGCAGCGTCGGCGTCCGCACCGCGCGGATTCGCCACGTGCTGTGGATCGCGGTTGCGTTCGCGACCGGCATGGTCGGTGCGCTGGTCTATCTGCAGAAGGCGCGGATATCGCCTGACGCTGCCTTCAGTGTCACCGACTGGACCGCCTATGTGATCTTCATCGTGGTGATCGGCGGCGTGCGCACCATCGAAGGCCCGATGGTCGGTGTGCTCCTGCTCTGGGGGCTCCTGACCTATCTCGCCCAGTATGGCAGCCTGTATCTGGTCGTGCTCGGCACGCTCGCCATCCTGATCATGCTGTTCATGCCGAGGGGTGTGTGGGGCGAGGCCGCCCGGCGCTGGCAGTGGCAGCTGTTCCCCACACAGCGCTGGCTCGGCCGCAGCCGGTAGATTCATCCGATGTCGTCATGCCCGGGCTTGTCCCGGGCATCCACGTCTTTAATCTCATCAGCAGAAGACGTGGATGGCCGGGACGAGCCCGGCCATGACGGAAACCAAGCATTAAAACATCGTGTTGCTGTTGGCGGGAGTCTCCGGGATCGGCTGCACCACGTCCCAATGCTCGACGATCTTGCCGTCCTCGAGCTTGAAGATGTCGACGATCGCATTGCCGCGGGTGCCGGGCTCGCGCACGGCATGGACGTGCAGGATCACGTAGTCGCCGTCGACGAACGAACGCTTGATCTCGCTGTGCGAGTTCGGAAACTTCTCGCGCAGGAAGCCGATGAACTTGCGGAAGCCGTCGGGGCCGTCGGCCGCGCCGGGATTGTGCTGCACATAGCGGTTGCCGACATAGGCGAGCGCGGCGTCGGCGTCCTTCTGGTTCAGCCCCTTCTCGTAGAAGGCCAGCACCGCCTTGCGGTTGGCTTCCTGCTGCGCTTCGCTGGTGGCGGCCATCGCGGTGGATGACGCGAGCGCGAGGAGGAGAGCGGCGACCGCTGTCCGCGGCCGGAGGATGGTGTTCATCTGGGGACTCCCGAGGCTGGTGGCGCGCGACCCGCACGCTGCACTGCGCTCTCTACAGCCTCCATGCGGCGCCCGGAAGAACGCACCCTGGCTCACATGGTTACCAGCAGTTACCTGCCTCACGCCGCCTTCGCCGCCGCGCCATGCGCGTGCTTGTCGATGGCGTCGATGATCTGCGGCCACATTGGGATCGGCAGCGCATGGCCCATGCCCTCGACCATCACGAGCTTTGCACCCGGGATCGAGACCGCAGTGTCCTTGCCGCCTTCGGGATGCACCAGCGGATCGACGGTGCCGTGGATCACGAGCGTCGGCGCCTTGACGCTGCGCAGCCGTTCCTTGCGGCTGCCGGAGGCGAGGATGGCGCGCAGCTGGCGGCCGACGCCTTCCGGATTGAGGCCGCGCTCAAAGGTGCGTCGCGCGCGCTCGGGATCAAGCGCCTCATCCTCGGGGAACGAGCCGTTGCGCAGCACCTTCCAGGTCTGACCGAAGCGCGCAAAGTACTCCTCCTTGCTCTTCGGTGGCGGCGCCATCAGCACCGCGGTCGCCTCGCGGGTCGGCCCGGGTATCTTCGGGTTTCCCGTGGTCGACATGATCGAGGTCAGCGAGCGCACGCGCTCGGGGAACGTGATCGCAACCTCCTGCGCGATCATGCCGCCCATCGAGGCGCCGACCAGATGCGCGGTGCGGATGCCGAGTGCGTCCATCAAGCCGACGGTGTCCCGCGCCATGTCGATCAGCCGGTAGGGCGCTGCGACCGGGATCTTCAGGAAACGCAGCTTGAGCAGTTCGAGCGCGGACAGCCGCTTGCCGCCGCTCAGGCGGGAGGATTTGCCGATATCCCTGTTGTCGAATCGGATCACGCGAAAGCCGCGCGCGGCGAGCTGCCGGCAGAATTCGTCGTCCCAATGGATCATCTGGGCGCCGAGGCCCATGATCAAAAGCAGCGGCTCGGCATTCGCATCGCCAAAAATCTCGTAGCAGATGTCGATGCCATTGGCGCGGGCGAGCTGCGGCGGCTGATGGGCGAGCGTGGTCACGGGCATCCCCTGCTGGTATCGCGTCAGGAACCTCTATGCCACGCTTTGATGCGGCGCAGAAGGGCTTCGACGCCGTGGGTCGTGCCGTGCTGTTGACCGATCCACGGCAACAGTGTCGTATGGTGGAAACAAGCGGAAGCGCGGCAAGCGCTCGGATTTGGTGAGGAGGAGCGCCGCATGGCCGACAAGGGCAACGACCCTGCCGTGATCTGGCAGACGATGATGGGTGAGATGGAGAAGGGGTTCAACTCCTTCGGCAACCAGTTAATGGCCTCGCCCGAATTCTCCAAGTTGATGAATCAGGCCGGCGGCGCCGCGGCGGGCGCGCAGCGGCAGCTCGGCGAGCTGATGGAGAAATATCTTCTGGCGATGAACCTGCCGAGCCGCGCCCAGCTCGTCGGCATGGCCGAGCGCCTGCAGTCGATGGAGAACCAGCTCAACGAGATCAAGACGCTGCTGCAGCAGGTGCACCACAATTCGCTGGCGCCGGGGGATGGCTTCGGCGCAACGCCACGGCCGCCGCGCACCAAACGCCCGCCATCCGAGGGAGAGCCCAAATGAACGCTTCCACGGGGTTTGATGTCGCCTCGATCGCGGAGCGGGTGCAGTCCGAAGTGCAGCGCGCGATCCAGCGCAGCATCAAGGGCGTCGAGTACATATCGAGCTCCGGTCCCTCGCTCGGCTCGACGCCGAAGGACGTGCTGTATTCGCGCGGCACCATGAACCTCTATCACTACCGGCCGATGGCGAGCGAAGTCTATCGCGTGCCGATCCTGATCGTGATGGCGACCACCAACCGCGGCTACATCCTCGATCTGGTGCCGGGCCAAAGCTTCATCGAATTCATGCTCAAGCGCGGCTACGACGTCTACATGCTGGACTGGACCGCGCCGAAGCCGGAGGAGAAAACGCTGAGCATGGAGGACTACGTCCTCGATTTCATCCCGGAGTCGGTCCGCCGCGTGCAGCAGGACTCCGGCGAGCAGGACGTCTCGGTGATCGGCTATTGCTTCGGCGGCGTGCTGTCGCTGCTCTACGGCTCGATCTTCAACGACGGGCCGATGAAGAACCTGATCTGCTTCACCACGCCGATCGATTTCCGCGAGATGAAGCTGTTCCAGAATTTCTCCGACCGGCGATATTTCGACGTCGACAAGCTGGTCGACAGCGTCGGCAACGTGCCGGGCGACATGATCATGACGTCGTTCGACATGCTGCGGCCGGCGTCGCGCGTATTCAGCCAGGTGCAGTTGTGGGACAACATCTGGAACGACGAGTACGTCAAGGGCTACCGGATGATGGATCGCTGGGGCACCGACACCCTGCCGCTGGCCGGCGAATATTTTCGCCAGACCGTCAAGAACCTGATGTGGGACAACAAGCTCTACAACGACAGCATGACGGTCGGCGGCCGCGAGGCGAAGCTTGCCAACATCAAGGTGCCGATCCTGCACGCGGTCGCCGAGCACGACCACATCGTGCCGTATGACGCGGCAAAGCACCTCATCCCCAGGATCGGCTCCGGGGACAAGGAGGAGGTGATGCTGAAAGGCGGTCACGTCTCGCTGGTCGCCGGCGCCAATGCAATCAAGCGGCTGTGGCCGAAACTGGACTCCTGGTTGGGCAAGAGATCGACATGACCGAACAACGTTCCTATCCGCGCCACGTCAAGACCGAGGCCGGCGACATCGAGTTCCGCCTGATGACGAGGGCCGACGAGGCCGCGGTGCTGGCCTTCGCGCAAAATCTGCCGACGCACGATTTGCTGTTCCTGCCGCGCAACATCAGCCAGCCGAAGGTGCTGTCGGCCTGGGTCAACGAGATCGAGCGCGGCGACATCACGAGCCTGGTCGCGATCAAGGACGGCAAGGTGGTCGGCTGCGGCACGCTGGTGCGCGATCCGCACTCCTGGTCGCCGCATGTCGGCGAGATCCGCATGGTGGTGTCACTCGATGTGCGCGGGCAGGGCGTTGGCCGGGCGCTGTCGCAGGAGACCTTCGCCATCGCGCTCGGCGCCGGGCTGGAGAAGTTCTCGGTGCAGATGACAGTCGACCAGCGGGCGGCGATCGCGCTGTTCGAGAGCCTCGGCTTCAGGGCGGAGGCCTTGCTGCGCGACCATGTCCGCGATGTCGAGGGCAAGACCCACGACATCGTCGTGCTTGGGCACAATGTGGCGCAGGTTCGGGCCCAGATGGAGGCTTATGGGCTGCCCGGCGCGGTTGGAGGTGGTTAAATACCTCAAACTGCCAGTTCCACAGGCAGTTTGCCTGATATTCACGCTGCTCACGGGTTCGTGATATCGCGCTGCAACATCTATGTTGCGACGCACCATTGGATGTGTCATAACACTTTTGCCCCGGGCCAATCCGGACGGGGTGAGCCCATAGCTCAAACCTGAGGATGGAGAGACCCCAATGACCACCGAAACCAATTCCGTGCTGAACAGCGTCAAGGAAGCCTTCGCGCCCGTCACCGAGGCGTTCACCAAGCTCCAGAACCTGGAAGTTCCGGAAGCCGCCCGTGAGTTCGTGAAGAAGCAGGCCGAGGCCGCCAAGACCCGCGCCGCCGACGCGTATGCCGGCTCCGAGAAGGTGACCAACGTGATCGAGACCGCCGTTGCCGGTTCGGTGACCGAAGCCGCCAAGATCAGCCGCAACATCCAGCAGGCGCTCTACCAGGACGCCGAGGCGTTCTTCGCCGGCATCGACAAGCTCGCGTCGGCCAAGTCGCTGAGCGAAGCCGCCCAGATCCAGTCGGAGCTGGTCCGTGCGCGTGGCGAACTGTTCGTCTCGCGGGCGAAGGCCACCACCGAGTATCTCGGCAAGCTCGTCACCGACGGTGCGAAGACCGCGCAGGACAACTTCGCCAAGGTCTACAGCAAGACCGCCTGATCGCGCTCGCGCTGACCAACTGCCCTTTTCGAAGGCCCGCCATTTTGCGGGCCTTCTTTTTTGCCGACGCTTCTCATACATCGTTGACGTCGCGCCTGCCGTCATTGCGAGGAGCGACAGCGACGAAGCAATCCATTTCTCCGCGAGCGGCGAAATGGATTGCTTCGCTTCGCTCGCAATGACGGCTAGTGTGCTGCCAGTGCGAGAGCTCCTCCGATCCCCATGACCCTTCCAGCCGCCCTCATCGCAACGCCGGTCGACGCCGAACGCGCGGCCGAGCTGCGGCGCGTGAAGTGGCTGGCGACCGGCGTGCTGGCGGCAACCTTCGTCATCTTCATCGCGTCGAAGGCGCTGCTCTCGACGCATCCGGTGTTCGGCTTCATCGCGGCGTTTGCCGAGGCCGCCACCATCGGCGGGCTCGCCGACTGGTACGCCGTCGTCGCGCTGTTCAAGCGGCCATTGGGGCTGCCGATCCCGCACACTGCGATCATCCAGAGCAATCAGGAACGCATCGCCGAGAAGCTCGGCGAATTCATCGAGAACAATTTCCTGGAATCCGGTCCGGTCGAGGCCAAGCTGCGCGAGATCGACTTCGGCTCTTTCATCGCCGACTGGCTGCGCGACCGCAAGCGATCGGAGGATCTTGCCCGCTTCGTGCTGCGGATGCTGCCCGAAGCGTTCGCGGCGACCGAGAGCTCAGGCTTGATGCAGTTCATCAGCCGCCGCATCACGACGCAGGTGCTCTCGATCGATCTCGCGCCGCTTGCGGCCGGCGCGCTGCGCGGCTTCGTGCAGGAGGGCAAGCATGGAGGCCTGCTCGACGACATCCTGCGCGTGCTGCACCAGACATTGACGCAGCAGGAGACCATGGCTGTGATCCGCGACAAGGTCCGCGCCGAGATGCCGACGCTGCTGAGACTGTATCGCGCCGACAAATTCGTGGTGAACCGGATCATCGCCTCGGCCACGAAATTCTTCGAGGAGGTGCGTAACGATCCGCAGCATCCGTTCCGCGGCGAGTTCGACCGCATGCTGTTGTCGTTCGTTGACCGGCTCGGCAGCGACAAGGCGTTTGCCGATCGCATCGAAGGTCTCAAGCGCGACCTCTTGGCGCGGCCGGAGCTCGCCAATCTCGGCCGCACCATCTGGGCCAACGTCAAGGACTTCATCGAGCGCAGCGCTTCGGGCGAGTCGCAGGTGCTGCAGCATCAGCTGGCGAGAATGTTCGTCGAAGCCGGCGATGCGCTCGATGGCGACGCCGAGCTGCGCGGCGAGATCAACCAGGGTCTGGTCGCGATCCTGCGCACGGTGGTGGCCGAGCAGAAGAGCGGCGTCTCGACCTTCATCGCCGATCAGATGAAGAGCTGGGACATGGAGCAATTGCTGCAGCTGATCGAGGTCAATGTCGGCAAGGACCTGCAATACATCCGCTTCAACGGCTCGCTGATCGGCGGACTTGCCGGGCTCGCGCTTTACACCCTGGAATATGTGCTGCGGCTGCTGTGACCGATTGGGCACGGAGGTCACTTAAGTTGTGGCAAGTGTGACCCGGACCGCTTGCACGAAAGTGATCGGTTCCCTAGCTTTTCAAGGTTGATTGTTGCGTTGCGGAACGATTCCGCCCGGTTTGCGTCAATCCTGTTGACCCATTCCTGTTGATTCCATTGCCGGCCGCCGCGACGTCAGGGGCCGTGCCGAAGAGGAGTTGAAATGTCCGTTGCTGCGCAGTCGCTACGCCCGCCGTCCAGGACGCTGATGTTTCTGGAAGGCCGCGCCATTCATGAGCTCGGTGCCTTTCTTGGTGCCTTGCCGCTGTTGAGTCTCGCGCCACGCGGCGATGGGCATCCGGTGCTGGTGCTGCCGGGGCTGATTGCTTCCGACATGTCGACCCGGCCGCTGCGCGACTTCCTCAAGAGCAAGGGCTACGCCGTCAGCGGCTGGCGCCAGGGCCGCAACCTCGGGCTACGTTCCGGCGTGCAGGACGGCATGGTCGACCTGCTGCAGGAGATGAATGAAACCAGCGGCCGCAAGGTCTCGGTGATCGGCTGGAGCCTCGGCGGCCTCTATGCGCGCCAGCTTGCCAAGATGATGCCTGAGCGCGTGCGCCAGGTGATCACGCTCGGCAGCCCGTTTGCCGCCGGCCCGAAATCGACCAATGCCTGGCGCGTCTACGAGATGGCCAGCGGCCGCCGCGCCGAGCAAGAGGACCAGCGTTTCGGCGGCTCGCTCGCCAGCACGCCGCCGGTGCCGACCACCGCGGTGTTCAGCCGCACCGATGGCGTCTGCGCCTGGCAGGGCTGCCGCGAGCAGAGTTCGTCGATGACCGAAAGCATCGAGGTCGAGAGCAGCCATTGCGGCATGGGCCATCATCCGGCCGTGGTCTACGCGGTCGCCGATCGCCTCGCGCAGAAGGAAGGCGAGTGGGCGCCGTTCGATCGCAGCGGCTGGCGCAGCGTCGTCTATCCGGATCCGAATCGGTAAGGATTCTTTCTTGCCTCGCCCCGCTCGCGGGGAGAGGCCGGAGCGCATCGCAGATGCGATCCGGGTGAGGGGGAGTCTCCGCGCACTCGCGCCTACCCAATTTGCTGAAGCAGCCCCTCACCCCAACCCTCTCCCCGCGAAGAGCGAGGAGAGGGAGAAGCTAGAGCGGTTGCATTGTCGTGAATCGACAAAACGCGCTATGCGTTGGGGCATGCCGCAGCCGCTTGCCCGCATCGTCGACCAGTTGAAGCGCGAGCCGTCACGCACGGGCTCGATCATCATCACCGTGTTCGGCGATTCCATCGTGCCGCGCGGCGGCTCGGTGTGGCTCGGCACGCTGCTCGAATTCTTCAAGTCGCTCGACATCGACGGCAATGTGGTGCGCACCGCGATGTCGCGGCTCGCCGCCGACGGCAGGCTCGAGCGCAACAAGGTCGGCCGCAACAGCTTCTATCGGTTGAACGCCAGGGGACGGCAGACCTTCGACACCGCGACGCGGCACATCTACGATCCGCCGCCGTCGGACTGGACCGGCCGCTTCGAGCTGTTGTTGATCGGCAATGCCGAAGACCGCGACGCCGCGCGCGAGGCGCTGAAGAATGCCGGCTTCGGCAGCCCGCTGCCCGGCGTGTGGGTCGCGCCCTCGGGCGTGCCGATTCCCGACGAGGCGTCGCGCGCGATCCGTCTCGAAGTCTCGGCGGAGGACGACAGCGGGCGCCGGCTATTGAGCGAAAGCTGGCCGCTCGATCGCACCGCGGACGCCTATCTGAAGTTCATGAAAACGTTCGAGCCGCTGCACGGCTGGATCATCCGAGGCGAGAGGCTGAGCGACGCCGACGCCTTCACCGCACGCATTCTGCTGATCCACCATTACCGCCGGGTCGTGCTGCGCGATCCGCTGCTGCCGTATCAGCTGTTGCCGAAGGACTGGCCGGGCAGGGCCGCGCGGAAACTTTGCGGCGAGATCTATCGCGGGCTGCTTTCGCCGTCGGAACAATGGCTTGACGACCATGCCACCAACGAGGCCGGGCCGCTGCCGAAGCCCAACGGGGCCGTGGCGCGCCGTTTCGAGGGCATCTGAACATATTACAAAAACTTCTTGCATTCGAAAATTTGTGTTATATATTACCGCCCAACAACACACTGGGAGGTCGGCCATGTATACGCAGGCGCTCAACTCATCCGACGGCGACGATCGCGGCGTCGAGGATGTCGCCCGTGCCAGTCAGTTCCAGGCCCGCATCGATGCCGACGAGCGCATCGAGCCGAACGACTGGATGCCGGCGGCGTATCGCAAGACGCTGACCCGGCAGATTTCCCAGCACGCCCATTCCGAAATCGTGGGCATGCTTCCCGAGGGTAACTGGATCACCCGCGCGCCGTCGTTGCGCCGCAAGGCGGCGCTGCTGGCCAAGGTGCAGGATGAATGCGGCCACGGGCTCTATCTCTACGCCGCCGCCGAAACGCTCGGCACCTCGCGCGAAGAGCTGGTCGACGCGATGCTCTCGGGCAAGGCGAAATATTCCTCGATCTTCAATTATCCGACGCTGACCTGGGCCGACATCGGCACGGTCGGCTGGCTGGTCGACGGCGCTGCGATCATGAACCAGATTCCGCTGTGCCGCTGTTCCTACGGGCCCTATGCGCGCGCGATGATCCGCGTCTGCAAGGAGGAGTCGTTCCACCAGCGCCAGGGCTTCGAGATCATGGTGACGCTGTGCCGCGGCACCGCGGAGCAGAAGGCGATGGCGCAGAACGCGCTCGATCGCTGGTGGTGGCCGGTGCTGATGATGTTCGGTCCGCCGGACCAGGTGAGCCAGCACAGCGACACCTCGACCAAATGGAAGATCAAGCGCTTCTCCAATGACGAGCTGCGCCAGAAATTCATCGACGCCACCGTGCCGCAAGCCGAGTTCCTCGGGCTGACCATTCCAGATCCCGGCATGAAGCAGAACGACAACGGCAATTGGGAACACAGCCCGATCGACTGGGACGAGTTCAAGCAGGTGCTGGCAGGCAACGGCCCCTGCAACCGCGATCGCCTCGCCGCGCGCCGCAAGGCGCATGAGGAAGGCGCCTGGGTGCGCGAAGCCGCGATGGCCTATGCCGAGAAGCGCAAGAGCCGCCAGCTCGCGCAAGCCGCCGAATAAGGGAGCGCCGCCATGGCCACGCCGAACGTTCCGCTCTGGGAAGTCTTTATCCGCAGCCGCAACGGTCTTGCGCACAAGCATGTCGGCTCGCTGCACGCGGCCGATTCGACGCTCGCGCTGCAGGCCGCGCGCGACATCTACACCCGCCGCGGCGAGGGGCTGTCGATCTGGGTGGTGCCGTCGAATGCGATCACCGCGTCCGACCCGTCCGAGAAGGGCATGATGTTCGAGCCGGCGGAGTCCAAGATCTACCGCCACCCGACCTTCTACGACGTCCCCGACGAAGTCGGGCATATGTGACTGCGCTCCCGCTCGTCATTGCGAGCGAAGCGAAGCAATCCATCGGACCGCAAAGCAAGAAGCAAGTATGGATTGCTTCGTCGCTTCGCTCCTCGCAATGACGGCCCAACAGCGAGTTGATTAGATGGCAACCGCCAATATCGAAGTCTCCGAAACGCCGCTGGTGCTCTACGCGCTGCGCCGCGCCGACGATGCGCTGATCCTCGGCCATCGCCTCTCCGAATGGTGCGGCCATGCGCCCGCGATGGAAGAGGACATGGCGCTCGCCAATATGGGTCTCGACCTGCTCGGCCAGGCCCGCGAGCTCTACACTTATGCTGCCAAGGTCGAAGGCCGCGGCAATGACGAAGACAAGTTCGCCTATCTGCGCGACGTCAGGCAGTATCGCAATCTGCTGCTGGTCGAGCAGCCGAACGGCGACTTTGCCCGCACCATGGTGCGGCAGTTCTTCTACGCGGCGTTTGCCGATCTCTACTGGCGCGCGATGATGGCGTCGTCAGATCCGACCTTCGCCGCGATCGCGGCGAAGTCGGAGAAGGAGAGCGCCTATCATCTGCGGCATTCGTCGGAATGGATCGTCCGCCTCGGCGACGGCACCGACGAGAGCCATCGCCGCGCGCAGGACGCGATCGACGACCTCTGGGCCTATACCGGCGAGATGTTCGCGGTCGACGACGGCGAGCGCAGCCTGATCGATGCCGGCATCGCGATCGACCCGGCGGCGCTGCAGCCGCGCTGGCTGAAGACGGTTACAGGTATCGTCAACGAGGCGACGCTGACGCTGCCATCCGGCAACTGGATGCAGCAGGGCGGCCGCAGCGGCCGGCACAGCGAGCATCTCGGCCATCTCCTCAGCGAGCTGCAGTCGATGCAGCGGACCTTCCCGGGGGCAACATGGTGACGGTGGCACTCAGCGATGCCGATCTGCGCCGGCGCGCCTGGAGCGCAGCCGCGCAGGTGGTCGATCCCGAAATCCCGGTGCTGACCATCGCCGATCTCGGCGTACTGCGCGATGTCGCCGTCCACGACGGTCATGTCGAGGTTGCGATCACGCCGACCTATTCCGGCTGTCCGGCGATGAACATGATCGCGCTCGAGATCGAGCTGGCGCTGGAGCGCGAAGGCATTCACCGGCCGAAGGTGCGCACCGTGCTGTCGCCGGCCTGGACCACCGACTGGATGAGCGAGGACGGCCGCCGCAAGCTCAGGGAATACGGCATCGCGCCGCCGCTGCCGGGCTCCTCGCGCCGCGCGCTGTTCGGCGCGCAGCAGGTGGCGTGCCCGCAATGCGGATCGGGCGATACCGAACTGCTGTCCGAATTCGGCTCGACCTCCTGCAAGGCGCTGTGGCGTTGCAAGAGCTGCCGTGAACCCTTCGATTACTTCAAGTGTCATTGACCATGTCGACACCACGATTCCACCGTCTGTCCGTCAGCGATCTGCGCCGCGAGGCGTCGGACGCGATCTCGATGACCTTTGCGATCCCTGACGATCTGCAAGGCGATTACCGCTTCGCGCCGGGACAATATCTGACGCTGCGCACCACCATGGACGGCGAGGAAGTCCGCCGCTCCTACTCGATCTGCTCCGGCCCCGACGATGGCGAGCTGCGCATCGCCGTGAAGAAGGTCGATGGCGGCGCCTTCTCGGACGAGCTCGACGTGATGACGCCGACCGGCCGTTTCGGCGTCGCGCATGCAGAAGGCGAAGCGCGGACCTATGTCGGCTTCGCCGCCGGCAGCGGCATCACGCCGATCCTCTCGATCATCAAGGGCGTGCTGGCGCGCGAGCCGGACAGCCGCTTCTTCCTGTTCTACGGCAACCGCTCGACCGAAGGCGTCATGTTCCGCGAGGCGCTGGAGGAGTTGAAGGACCGCTTCATGCAGCGGCTGTCGGTGTTCCACGTCATCTCGGGCGAAGAGCAGGACATTCCGATCCTGCACGGCCGGCTCGACGGCGAGAAGGTGCGCGTGCTGCTGCGCTCGCTGGTGCCGGCTGCGACCGTCGATCACGTCTTCGTCTGCGGCCCGGCCGCGATGAGCGAGACCATCGAGGCCACCTGCCGCGAGATCGGCATCGCCGATGAGCGCATCCATGTCGAGCGCTTCGTGTCGGAATTCGGCGGCAAGCCGCGCCCGAAGGTCGTCATTCCCGCCGGCGCGCCGCCGAAGGCGATCGCCGGCCTGATCATCGACGGCAAGCGCCGCGAGGTCCCGGTGGCCGACGGCGAGTCGATCCTCGACGCCGCGTTGCGCGCCGGCATGGATCTTCCGTTCGCCTGCAAGGGCGGCATGTGCTCGACCTGCCGCGCCAAGCTGGTCGAAGGCGAGGCCCCGATGGATCTGAACTATTCGCTGGAGCCGTGGGAGCTGAAGGCGGGGTTCATCCTCACCTGCCAGGCCAAGCCGTACTCCGGCAAGGTCGTGGTCGACTATGACCACGTCTGATTCTTTCTGCGCGTTGACGCGTCACGCGTCGCGCCCAACACTGACGTGACACCAAGAGGCCCTTGCAACGGGCCCGCGCACAGGGAGTTCGATGTGAACGTGAAGGCCACGCTATCGCCCGAGGACTTGATGCAGGAAAATTTGGCCCGCGCCTGTGCGGATGCGATGTGGAAGGAAGACGACGCCAGCAAGGGCCTCGGCATGGAGCTCGTCGAGATCAAGCCGGGGCTGGCCGTGATGGCGATGACGGTGCAGCCGCACATGGTCAATGGCCAGCGCATCTGCCATGGCGGCTACATCTTCACGCTGGCGGATTCCGCCTTCGCCTTTGCCTGCAACAGCCGCAACGATCGCGCAGTGGCGGCGCAGGGCAACATCACCTTCATCCGGCCCGGCAAGCTCGGCGACCGTCTGGTTGCGAGCGCGCGCGAGATCTCGCGCAGCGGCCGTTCTGGAATTTACGACATGCGCGTCACTGCCGGCGACAGCGTGATCGCCGAATTCCGCGGACATTCGCGGGTGATCCAAGGCACCTGGCTGCCGGATACGGACATCAAGGCATCATGATTTCGGGAGACATGTGATGGTGACGGCAAAGCTCAAGGTCAGGAATGGCGGCTATCGCGCCGAGCTCGACGCCGCCGAACGCGCCTCGCGCGACGAGATCATGGCGCTGCAGACCAGGCGGCTCGCCTGGTCGCTCAAGCACGCCTATGACAATGTCGCGCATTACAAGAAGAGTTTTGATGCCGCCGGCGTCCATCCGTCCGATTTCAGGCAGCTTTCCGATCTCGGAAAATTTCCGTTCACGGTGAAGACGGATCTGCGCGACAATTATCCGTTCAACATGTTCGCAGTGCCGCGCGAGCAGCTGGTGCGGGTCCACGCGTCGTCTGGCACCACCGGCAAGCCGATCGTGGTCGGCTACACCAGGGCCGACATCGATACCTGGGCGGATGTGATGGCGCGCTCGATCCGCGCCGCCGGCGGCCGCGCCGGCATGCTGATGCACAACGCCTATGGCTACGGCCTGTTCACCGGCGGCCTCGGCGCGCACTACGGCGCCGAGCGGCTCGGCTGCACGGTGATCCCGATCTCCGGCGGCATGACCGAGCGGCAGGTGCAGCTGATCAACGATTTCAAGCCCGACATCATCACGGTGACGCCGAGCTACATGCTGGCGATCCTCGACGAGTTCAAGCGGCAGGGCCTCGACCCGCGCAAATCGTCGCTGAAGTTCGGCATCTTCGGCGCCGAACCCTGGACCAATGCGATGCGCGTCGAGATCGAGCACGCCTTCGATATGGATGCCACCGACATCTATGGTCTGTCGGAGGTGATGGGCCCCGGCGTCGCGCAGGAATGCGTGGAGACCAAGGACGGCCTGCACATTTGGGAGGATCACTTCTATCCCGAGGTGATCGACCCTCTGACCGGCAAGGTGCTTGCTGATGGCGAGAAGGGTGAGCTGGTGTTCACCTCGCTGACCAAGGAGGGCTTCCCGATCATCCGCTACCGCACCCGCGACCTGACCCGGCTGCTGCCCGGCACCGCGCGGCCCGGCATGCGGCGGATGGAGAAGGTGACCGGCCGTTCCGACGACATGATCATCCTGCGCGGCGTCAACGTGTTTCCGACCCAGATCGAGGAAGCCCTGCTGGCGACCGACTGGTGCGGCGGCCACTTTGTAATTGAATTGACCCGCGAGGGCCGCGTGGACGAGATGACGGTGCTCGCCGAAGCCCGGCCCGAGAGCTGGGACGGCGAGGGGCTGACTGCGCATGCCGAGAAGCTCTCCGGCTTCATCAAGAACACGATCGGCATCTCCACCCGCATCCGCATCGTCGCCCCCGAGACGCTGGAACGTTCGCTCGGCAAGGCGAAACGTGTTTACGACAAGCGGCCGAAGGCCTAGCCTTGCGCCCAAAGCAAGAGGGCGCAGGGTTCGATGGCAAATTCGACTGAAACGACCGCCGCTGAGATCGTGGCTGATATCCGCGACGGGAAGGTGACGGCGGTCAGCGTGGTCGAGGCGGCGCTCGATCGCGCCGAGCGGCTCAAGGACCTCAACGCATTCATCCTGCTGAACCGGGACGGCGCGCTTGCTGCGGCACGCGAGGTGGATTCCGGCGCACGGACCGGTGCGCTTGCCGGCCTGCCCATCGTCGTCAAGGACAACATCAACACATCAGATCTGCCGACATCGGGCGGCACGCCGGCGCTGCAACACGCGCGGCCTGCGCGCAATGCGCCGTCGCTGCAAAAGCTGCTCGACGCCGGTGCTATCGTTATCGGCAAGACCAATTTGCACGAGCTCGCCTTCGGCATCACCAGCACCAATCTCGCGCCGTTCGCGGGACCTGTGAGGAATCCGTACGACACCAGCCGGATTCCGGGCGGATCGTCGGGCGGAACGTCTGCTGCAATCGCCGCGCGTATCGCCACCTGCGGCCTCGGATCCGACACTGGCGGCTCGACCCGCGTGCCCGCGGCGCTGACCGGGACCGTCGGCTTGCGGCCGTCGGTCGGCAATGGCGGCGCCGAGCGGCGCTATCACGACGACAATCAGGTGGTTCCGATCAGCCATACCCGCGACACCGTCGGCCCGATGGGCCGCACGGTCGCCGATGTCGCGCTGCTCGATGCCGTGATCACAGGCACGCCGCTGGCCACGAGCATTCCGTTGCGCGGCGTGCGTCTCGGCATTCCCGCCTGTTTCTGGAGCGGCCTCGATCGCGACGTCGAGGCTGTCGCCCGCGCAGCCTGCGCCCGGTTCACGGCGGCTGGCGCGGTGCTGGTCGATGTCGATATGCCTGACCTGTTCGAGCAGAACGGCAAGGTGTCCTTCGTGGTCGCGCTGCATGAACCGATCGCCGATATCCCGGCCTGGCTCGCCGCCTCCGGGATCGAGGGAATCACGCTTGCCGATATCGCCGCGAAGGTCGCCAGCCCCGACGTCATCGGCGCGTTCGGGGCCATCACCACGGATGCCTTCGGCGCCGCCTATTATGATGCGATCAAGGTGCAGCGGCCGGCGCTGCAGGCGATCTATGCCGCCTATATCAGTGACAACAAACTGGATGCCATCCTGTTTCCGACCACGATCGCGCCTGCGTCGGTCATCGATGAAAAGAACGGGTCCGGCGACATGTCGGTCAATGGCGGCGAGCCGGCGCCGACTTTCGGCACCATGATCCGCAACACCGATCCCGGCAGCAATGCCGGCCTTCCCGGGCTGTCGCTCTATGCCGGCATGACGCCGGGCGGCTTGCCGGTCGGGCTCGAGATCGATGGTCCGGTTGGCAGCGATGCCAGACTGCTCGGGCTCGGGTTGTCGATCGAGGCGATCCTGGGCACGGCGCCGCCGCCCAAGCTGTGACACGCGGTCGTCGCAGTGCGGCAGAGCGTTTTCGAGCGAAGTGGACACCGGTTCGCGTGAAGAAAACGCGTCAAAACAACAAACCAGAGCTTCGGTTTTGATCCAATCAGAACCGATGCTCTAGTGCCCGCAACAAACAGCTAGTTCGGTGTCATCACCCGCGCATGCGGGTGATCCAGTATTCCAGAGACCGGGGTGCTTGAACCGAGAGGCCGCGGCGTACTGGATCGCCCGGTCCATGTGCGCAATTGCGCACAGGCCGGGCGATGACAGTGCAGGTGGGGACGCAGCTTCGCATTCCCGCAACAAGCCCCTTGAATTGAACGGTCAGTCGATTAGTCATGGCGTTGGAGCGTGGCCTCGCGTCACGCCAAAACGACCAAGACTGGAATCTCCATGCCGTCGGCTCTCCATCCCAATCCTGATCAGGTCGAAGCGCGCTGCGTGCGCCTGATGACCAAGGCGGAGAATGCGGCCGCGGTGGCGCCGGTGGTCGAGACGCACGCGCTGTCGCGTGGGGCCCACGATTTGCTGATCGAGGTGAAGGCTGCCGCGGTCAATCCGTCCGACGTGAAGGCCGCCACCGGCCTGATGCCCTATGCGGTATTCCCGCGCACCTCCGGCCGCGACTACGCCGGCGTCGTGATCGACGGTCCGTCGGGCTTGATCGGGCGCGAGGTGTTCGGCTCGTCCGGTGACCTCGGCATCCGCCGCGACGGCACCCACGCCACGCATCTGGTGGTCGAGCGCGATGCCGTGGTGGAGAAGCCCGCCGGCATCTCCTGGGACGAGGCCGCCGGGATCGGCGTGCCCTTTGTCACCGCGATGGAAGGCCTGCGCCGCGCCGGACTGCCGAAGGCGGGCGAGACCGTGCTGGTGATGGGCGTCAACGGCAAGGTCGGCCAGGCCGCGGTGCAGATCGCGAGCTGGCACGGCGCGCGCGTGCTCGGCGTGGTGCGCAAACGCGAGCCCTATGAGGGCCACAGCAATTCGCCGGTCGAGGTGATTGATGCCGCCACCACCGATGTCGCCGCGCGGGTGCGCGAGCTGACCGGCGGCAAGGGCGCCGACATCGTCTACAACACGGTCGGCGATCCCTATTTCCAGGCCGCGCACAAGTCGCTGGCGCTGCGCGGCCGGCAGATCCTGATCGCGGCGGTCGACCGCATCGTGCAGTTCAACATCCTCGAATTCTACCGCGGACAGCACACCTATGTCGGCATCGACACGCTCGCGCTGTCGTCGGTTGCGACCGGCGAGGTGCTGCGCGAGCTCGCGCCGGGTTTTGCCGGCGGACATCTGAAGCCGTTCCAGATCAAGCCGAGCGCGATCTATCCGCTGGAACAGGCCAAGGCGGCGTTTGTTGCCGTGGCGGGATCGTCGCGCGACCGCGTGATCCTGCGGCCGTGAGCCACCGTCTTTGCATGCTGCGGGTGCTTGAAAGGACGGATGCCCCTGGTCGATGTCCGTTGTGTGGAGGCAAACGGACGGCAATTCCGAGCCCGACCCGAAGCGGATATCAAATCGGCCTGAGGAGTAATTTTGCAGATCGCGATTAGGTTGCTACCATCATGCCACGCCACCCTTGCCAGTTTTGAACTCGGGCACCGCATGATTTTTCGAAATATCCAAATTTTTCTGCGGACCCTTATGCGATTCTTGCGAAATGAAGTTTCCGAGGCCCTGTCGCGAAGGTCATCGTACCTCTCCACTTTCAAACAAATCAATTTGACGCAAGGAGTATACTTCCTTGTGTCAGTCCCGGAGTCGGAGGTGAAATTGATGTCCGTGGGACTCGACTTCACGATGTCGGTCTCGCTATCAATCGATGAAACCGAGCGAATCTTCCGATCAATCGAGCGCGCGTATGATGATCGAGAATTGGTGGAGATTAAGCTCGGCGATTTATCGTGGAAGACGGACTGTCGTGTCCGATCGAATCCTGACAAAGTGACAATCTCCTTCAATCGAGGTTGGGAAGGAACGCGCGTAGATGCCAGGCGGCAAGACATAGCGACGGCAATAGCCAGCTCTAGCAATTTGTTCGGAACCAGATAGACACAGCCGGGAGGTCAGTTTGTGGCGCCGACCGGTTGGCTCGCAAGGACGAACCCTGAGGGACTTCCATGGACTCCGCCACGATCGTCATCCTCGCCGCCTTGATCATCGGCCTGATCTACGGCTCGGTCGGGCTCGTCAGCGGCTTCTGCATGATGAGCGGCCTGCGCGGCTGGTGGGCGGAGGGCGACGGCCGACTGGCGCGTACCTACGCGTTGGCGATGGGCGTTGCGATCGCGGCCTCGCAGCTGCTGGCGGCGGCAGGCCTCGTCGATCTCGGCAAGTCGATCTATCTGCAACCGTCATTCTCGGCCCCGGTGATGTTCCTCGGCGGGCTCTTGTTCGGTTACGGCATGGTGCTGTCGAACGGCTGCGGCTCGCGGGCACTGGTGCTGCTCGGGCGCGGCAACCTGCGTTCCCTGGTGGTCGTGATCGTGCTCGGCATTTTCGCCGAGATGACGCTCAAGGGCCTGATTGCGCCGGCACGGATCGCGATGGTGCAGGCCTCGCAGGCCACCGTCGCCGCCAATTCGGTGCCGGTGTTGCTGACAACCGTCGGCGTTGGCGCAGTGCCGGCGCGGATGATCGCGGCCTCGGTGCTCGCGGCCGTCCTGATCATCTTTGCCTTCGCCCATGCTCCGTTCCGAAAATCGCCCGGCCAGATCGCGGCCGGCCTGATCGTCGGTCTGCTGGTGGCGGCAGGCTGGTACGCGACCGGCTATCTCGGCGCCGATGATTTCAATCCGGTGCCGGTGACGTCGCTGACCTTCGTCGCGCCGATCGCCGACGCGCTGCAATATGTGATGCTGTCGACCGGCTCGACGCTCAATTTCGGCATCGTCACCGTGTTCGGCGTGTTTGCCGGCAGCCTGATTACGGCGCTTGCCACCGGACGCTTTGAGCTCGAAGGTTATCGGTCGCCGCAGCACATGCTGCGCTCCGCAGGCGGCGCCGCGCTGATGGGGGCGGGCGGCGTCATGGCGTTCGGCTGCTCGGTCGGGCAGGGGCTGACCGGATTGTCGACACTGTCGCTGTCATCCTTCATCGCGATCGCCGGCATCATGCTCGGCACCGGCGCCGGCCTGCGCGGCGCTTTGCGGATCAGGCCGCTCGCGACGGCCTAGGGCGCTTACTCATAACCGGCGACTTTCGGTCATAAAGCGGAAGTTGCCCGGTTCGGTAGTTATCGGCGGCTTATGACCGAGGCCGTGTGAAAATCGCGTAACCTGCGGCGCACTGGTGCATTTCACGGCCGCCGAGCTTCTAATTCGGTGGAAGCGAGCCCAGTGGCAACCAGGAACTTCATGTAGGCGCGGACTTGGTCGCGCGGAGGTCGGCCTCACGCCCGCATCGCGTCCAGCAATCCGCCTACGCCCAGGATCATCATCACGCGTTTCATGTTGTAGGCGAGCACGTTGAGCGCCATCTCGGCGGCCACCTTTGGCAGCTTTTTCGTCAGAAAGTGCGTTGCTCCCATCCAACACTTCAACGTCCCGAACGGATGCTCCACTGTCTGACGGCGGACACCAATTGCATTGGCGCTGTGGTCGAGCCGATCCTGAACTTTCTCCAGAACGGCCTCGTGCTCCCAGCGTGAGATGCGGCGCTCGGGGCCTGTCGTGCACTGAGCTTTTAGCGCGCAGGTTTTGCAGGTGCTTGTCCAATAGCGACGCAGTGTCTTTCCATCCTCTACGTTCGTATAGTGATAAGTTAGTTGCTCGCCGGCGGGACAGCGATAAACATCTTCGGCGGCGACATAGACGAAGTCCTGTTTGCCGAAGCGGCCAGCAGCTTTGGCGCCCGAAGTCATCGGCTTCGGCAACGTCACCGTGATGTCGGCTTCCTCGCAGGCCCTGATCTCCTCTCCATCGTAATAGCCGCGGTCTGCCACGACTTCGAGGGTTTCGACAGCCATCTCGTCGCGTGCCTGCCCGGCCATTTTGGCGAGTTGGTGGCGATCGGTGCCCACGTTGGTCACCTCGTGAGCCACGATGAGATGATGTTGCGTATCAACTGCAATCTGCACGTTATAGCCAACAATCCCGGTGTCCTTGCCACTGGTCGCCATCGAGCGCGCGTCAGGATCGGTCAGCGAGATCTGCTTGTCCTCTTTCTTCATCATCTCCGCATTGATCGCATTGAGCCGACCGGTCTCCTCCTTGAGCTTCTCGATCTTGCCCTTCAACCTCGCAACTTTCGCCTCTGGCACTGTATCGCCATGCCGATCGGCGGTCTCGAGCTGCGAGAGATAGCGGGCGATGCTCTCGTCGATCCGCTCGAGGCGCCGCTTCATCTTCGCCTCGGTGAAGTTCTTGTCTCGCGCATTGACAGCCTTGAACTTCGATCCATCGATGGCGACGCTCGCTCCAACAAGCAGATCAAGCTTGCGGCACAGCGTGACGAACTCGCGGCAGACCTCACGAATGGCCTTGCCATTGTCCTTGCGGAAATCCGCGATGGTCTTGAAGTCCGGCGCCAACTGCCCGGTCAGCCAGATCATCTCGATATTGCGCTGGCATTCCCGCTCCAGGCGTCGGCTCGACGGCACGCGATTGAGGTAGGCGTAGATGTAGAGCTTGAGCATCATGCCGGGATGGTAGCCGGGTCGCCCCATGTCGAGTGGCTGGACGCCAACGAAGCCGAGCTTATCCAGAGCCCCTCGACGAACACATCAACCGCACGCACCGGATTGTCCTCGGCCACGTAGTCGTCGAGCAGTGCGGGAAACAACGTGCTCTGCCCGCGATCAACCCCCTCCACGAATCCCGCCATCGCCCGTCCCCACCGATTCATTGGAGAATAATAGCAGAGACGGAGTTTTCACACGGCCTGGACCCAGAGCTGTCATTGTGCCGCCGGTAGAGAAGGATAGGCTTAGCGTCGAAACGAGGTCGGTTGTGGGCCGTATATCCGCTGCCGCATCACGAACTAGATCGGTGGGGCCATGGCAGTAAAAAAAGACACGAGAACGCCACAGGCAAAAAGTGTCGAGCTTCTGGTAGCGATGACCGGCAAGGCGAGTCCCGCGAAAGCGGCCGAAGGCGACAAGCCGGTATTTGCCTATATCGAGAGCCTTCCCGAACCGCAGAAGAGCATCGCCAAACATGTCGATGCCGTGGCCGCCAAGGCAATCCCCGACCTCAAACGCGCGGTGAAATGGGGAATGGCTTACTATGGCGTTCCCGATGGGTGGTGCTTCTCTTCCGGCGCCTTCGTCGGTCACCTGAAGCTGATGTTCATCCGAGGCAACGAACTACAACCGGAACCCCCAGTGACACCGTTCAGAATGGGTAAGGCCACCCGCGGCGTCGAGTTGACCGCCATGGACGAGTTCGACGACGACCAGGTGCTTTCGTGGATGGCTCAAGCCGCCAAGAAACCGTACGTCACGGCGGCGATGAAGAAGAAGAAATAGGCCTCCTGGCGGCTGCCGCTTCTGGCCCAAGGCCGACATGCAGCGACGTCGGTTTTGACGTCAGCTTCCGAGACCGAAGCGGACGTGACGAATCCATGAGTACAGGCCCTAATTGCGCACGCGACGGCGCATCCGCGAGCGAGCTCAGCGCAATCCCTCCGACGATCAGGGCCGCGGCGATCGCCAGCGAGAGATCGATCGGCTCGCCGAGCAGCAGCGCCGCGGTGACGATGCCGACGATCGGTGTCGCGGTGGTGCCGAGCGAGGTCGTCAGCGCCGGCAGGCTCTTGTTGACCATCGACATCGCCCAATAGGCCAGCGCCGTGCCGATGAAGCCGGAATAGAGGAACAGCAGCACGAGGTGCGGCGACCAGGTCACCTCGGGCACGCCCTCGGTGACCAGCGCCGTCATCGTCAGCACCAGCGTCGCGACCAGCACCTGCCACAGCAAGAGCTGCAGCGGCGTCGCGATCCAGCGGTGCGAGCGGATATAGATGATGTTGGCGGCCCAGCAGATCGCGGCGAGGATGATCATGCCGGCGCCGGCGATGATGTGCAGATTGCTCCAGTCCAGCGAGGCCGGGTTGAGGATCACGCAGAGTCCCGCGAGCCCCGACGCGACCCCGACCAGCTTCAGCGTCCCGAGTCGTTCGGTTCGTGCGGCACCGGCGGCAAGAGCGACCCAGAGCGGCGTGGTGTAGCCGAGCACCACGCCCTTGCTCGCCGGCAGATAGCGCAGGCCGGCGGCGGTCAGTGTCGAGAAGAACGTCATGTGCAGCAGCGCGACGCTGAGCACGACAGGGACATCGGCGATTCGCGGAATGATCAGATTGCCGCTGGCGCGCAGGATCACCAGCAGGGCGATCAGCGCGACCCAGCTGCGGATCGATGCGGTCCACAGCAGCGGCACCGCCTGGACCAGCGATTTCGTCACCGACCAATTGATGCCCCACGCCAGCACCACGATGACGAACAAACCGGCGGCTTTGGCCGGCGACAGCGATTGATCCACGGCAGCGTCCTTGCAGGCGATACCGCTTGTGAATAGGATCATGCTGGCTCTCTCGAAAGGGCCAGATTAGATAGATTTGAGGAGCCAGACTGATCCTCGCCGAATTGCTCGCGCTGAAGCGGTCGGATGATGCCGGGCTAGCCGCGCAGCTGACGGGGCAGCTGCGCGCGCTGATGGCAAGCGGCCGGATCAGGAGCGGCGCCATGCTGCCGTCGAGCCGTAGCCTTTCGGCCGAGCTCGACGTGTCGCGCAACACGGTGACGCATGCTTATGAGCAGCTCGCGGCCGAGGGCTATCTGCGCGTCGCCGCGCGGCGGCGGCCGGTGGTCACCGACGATATCGAGGCGCGCTTTGCCAAGGCTATGCCGGCGCCACGGCGGGACGCCGCCCGCAAGCCGCTGCTGTCGCCCTGGGCCTTGCAGCTCTCCGAGGCCGATTGGCCGCTGTCCTACCAGGCCGAATTCCAGCCGCTCCGTCCCGGGTTTGCGGACGCGCGCGAGTTTCCGCACGAGATCTGGGCGCGCTGCCTGCGCCGCAGCGCGCTGCGCCGCCGCTTCAACGACCAGACCGTGGTCAACCGGCCAGCGCTGCGCGAAGCCTTGCGCGACTACCTCGAAATCAACCGCGGCGTGCACGCCGAGGTCGACCAGATCCTGATCCTGCCGACGGCGCAGGCGGCGCTGACGCTGGTCGCGGCGACCACAATCGTGTCTGGCGATGCGGTGTGGACCGAGGATCCCGGATATCCCGGCGCCGCGGCGGCGTTTCGCGCGGCCGGCGCCGACGTCGTCGGCGTCAGGCTAGATCAATGGGGCATGATGCGCGCGTGCGCCAAAGCTGATCTTCGCGACGCCGTCGCATCAGCACCCGACCGGACGGGTGATGCCGGTTGCGCGGCGCACTGAGCTGCTGGCCGCGGCCGAGCCCGGCAAGACCTGGATTGTCGAGGACGATTACGACGGCGAATTTCACTATGACAGCCGCCCGATGCCGGCCCTGCAAGGGCTCGATCGCGAGGGGCGCGTGCTTTATGTCGGCACGTTCGCGAAGGCGATGACCGCCGATATCCGCATCGGCTATCTGGTGGTGCCGCCACAGCTGGCGCGGACCATGGAGATCGCGCAGCGGCATCTCGGGCTGAACGCCTCCGTGCATGTCCAGGAGGCGCTGGCTGGTTTCATGGCCGACGGGCATTTCCTGGCGCATGTCAGGCGGATGCGGCGGATCTATCGCGCGCGGCGGGATCACCTCGCCGCGGCGCTGGCGCGGCAGCTCGGCGAGGTGCTCGCGGCCGAGGTCCCGCCGGGCGGCATGCAGCTGATCGCCCGTTTCAAGGATGGCGCCAACGACCGCAACGCCGTGACGCGGCTGGTCGCCGCCGGTGTCGAAGTGCGCGCGCTGTCGAGCCTCGCGCTGGAGCGGCCGCGCGACTATGGCCTGTTGCTCGGCTTTGCCGCCTGGCGCGAGAACGAGATCGGCGCCGCGGTCCGGATCATGGCGAACTGCCTGGGCGGCAAGCGCGCGCCGCGCGGGTAGACGGCGAGAGGCACTTGCACGATTTCGGAATACTAGAAGAATATCGCTGAGTTGCCCGACGTGTCAAGTAGCCTTGTCGAACGCCGGCGGTCGCCGGCTACTTTGCATGGGGTTGTTTTCGATATTTCAAGCGGAGAGGGGATACAGCTGACATGCTGCTACGGCTCGGCCCATCTCGCTGCGTCGCAGGCTCACTCCGCGGCCCTGGTGACGATGCGTACCTCCGACGTCAGCGTCTTGTGCACCGGACATTTGTCGGCGATCTCCATCAGCCGCTTGCGCTGATCGGCGTCGAGTTCGCCCTCGATCCTGATGACACGGTCGATCTGGTCGAGCATGCCGTCGCGCGTCTCGCACTCCTCGCAATCCTTCGCGTAGATCTTGCTGTGCGTGAGCGTCACCGTGACGCGATCGAGCGGCAGCGACTTGCGGTCGGCATACATCCGCATCGTCATCGAGGTGCAGGCACCTAACCCGGCCAGCACGAAATCGTAGGGGCCGGGCCCGGAATCCTGGCCGCCGACCGCGACCGGCTCGTCGGCCACAAGCCGGTGCGGCCCCGTGGTGACGGTCTGCTGGAATTTGCTGGCGCGGGTCTCCTGCACCACGACGTTGCGCGGCGCGCTGCCGCTGTCGGCCGCCGGCTGCGGCGCGAGGTCGATGTAGCGCTCGGCCCAGGCGCCGATCACGTCGGCGACATAGGCGGCATCCTGCTTGCCGCTCAGGAGATGGTCGGCACCCGCAAGCGAGACGAAGCTCTTGGGATGCTTGGCGGCGATGAAGATATTGGTGGCGTTGTCGATGCCGACGGTGTCGTCGGTCGGCGAGTGCATGACCAGCAGCGCCTTGTGCAGCGTTTTGACCTGCGCCATCAAATTCTGCTCGGCGACGTCGTCGAGGAATTCGCGCTTGATGCGGAAGGGACGGCCGGCGAGCGACACTTCGCCTTCGCCCTGGGTGCGGATGTCCTCGATGCGGTCCTTGAAGAAATGCGTGACATGGGCGGGATCGGAGGGCGCGGCGATGGTGGCGACCGCCTTCGCCTCGGGGATCTGGCCGGCGGCCGCGAGGATCGCGGCGCCGCCCAGGCTGTGGCCGATCAGGATTGCCGGCGCCTTGCGCGTCTCGCGCAGATGGTCGGCGGCGCGGACGAGGTCGGCGACGTTCGACGAGAAGGTCGAGTTGGCGAAATCGCCCTCGCTGGAGCCGAGGCCGGTGAAATCGAACCGCAGCGTGGCGATGGCCTTGGCGGCGAGCGCGACCGCGATGCGCTTTGCCGCCAGCACGTCTTTGCCGCAGGTGAAGCAATGCGCGAACAGCGCATAGGCCTTGATCGGCCCGTCCGGCGTATCAAGTGCTGCGGCCAGCTGATGGCCGTCCACACCGGTGAATTGAAAGCGTTCGTGCGGCACGGGCAGGCTCCATTTTTCTTGGTGGTTGTCAGTCGCCAGAATAGCGCTGTTCGGCCCAGGGATCACCGCGATTGTGATAGCCGCGCACTTCCCAGAAGCCCGGCGCATCTTCGGTCAGGAATTCGATGCGCTGCAGCCATTTGGCGCTCTTCCAGAAATAGAGATGTGGCACCACGAGTCGCACCGGCCCGCCATGCTCCTGCTCGAGCGGCTTGCCCGACCAGCTATGGGCGAGCAGCGCGTCCTCGGCGGCAAAGTCCTCGAGCGGCAGGTTTGTCGTATAACCGTCATAGGAATGCAGCGCGACGAAGCGCGCGTCCTCGCGCGGCTGGCAGGCGGCGAGCAGGTCGCGCGTGGCGAGCCCCTCCCACTGATTGTCGTAGCGCGACCAGGTCGTGACGCAGTGGATGTCGGAGACGAATTGCGTCTGCGGCTGCGCCATGAATTGCGGCCAGCTCCAGTAGATCGTCTGCTCCACCGCGCCATAGACGTCGAGCCGCCAGCGCTCCTGCGAGACCTTGGGCATCAGCCCGAGATCGAGCACCGGCCAGTCCGCCGTCAGATGCTGGCCCGGCGGCAGGCGCTGCTCGTCCGGCCGGGTGATCTTGCCGGTGAGGAACTTGCCTTCGCGCGCCCAGCGCTGCTTGCTGCGCGTCAGCTTGCTCTCGGGCGGTTCCTGGTCGTCGGTCATTGGCGTGGTGCCATCATTCGTGGCGATGCATCGCGGATTCGTGCTTGGTGTCGCGCATCGTCGAGTAGATCAGGAGCGACAGGAAGATCATGCCGCTGAGATAGTAGTAGAACCAGTCCTCGTGCCCGATGCTCTTGAAATACAGCGCGACCGCGGGCGCTGTGCCGCCGAAGATCGACACCGTGATGGCATAGGGCAGGCCGACGCCAAGTGCGCGGACATTGGTCGGGAACAGCTCGGCCTTCACGATCGCATTGATCGAGGTGTAGCCGGCGACGAAGATCCAGGCGCCGCAGATCAAGAGGAAGGCGATGAACGGCGACTTGGTGTCCTTCAGCGCTGTCAGAATCGGCACCGTCGAGATCGTGCCGACGACACCGAAGAAGATCAAAAGCGGCTTGCGGCCGATGCGGTCGGAGAGGCCGCCATAGATCGGTTGCAGGATGGTCGCGAAGATCAGCGAGCCGAAGATCACGAAGGTGGTCTGGTCCTCGGTCAGCCCAACCGACAGCTTGACGAAGGTCTGCATGTAGGTGGTGAAAGTGTAGAACGCCGCGGTGCCGCCGGCGGTGAGGCCGACCACCAGCAGCAATTCGCGCGGGTAGTTCAACAGGCCGACGATCGAGCCGGTCGGCTTGGAGACCTTCTTGGCCTCCTCGAACGCCTCGGTCTCGTGCAGGCCGCGCCGCATCACCGCCGCGAAGATCGCAAGCCCGGCGCCGATCAAGAACGGGATCCGCCAGCCCCAGGCCTTCAACTCGTCCGAGGTCAGGAATACCTTCTGCAGCAGCAAGAGCACGATGATCGCGGTGAGCTGGCCGCCGATCAGGGTGACGTATTGGAAGCTCGAATAGAAGCCGCGGTGCTTGGGGTCGGCGACCTCGCTGAGATAGGTGGCGCTGGCGCCATATTCGCCGCCGAGGCTCAACCCCTCGATGATGCGGGCCAGCGCCAGGATCGCCGGCGCTGCGATGCCGATGCTGGCATAGGTCGGCGTCACGGCGATGATCAGCGAGCCGAAGCACATGCAGACAACGGACAGTGTCAGCGATAGCCGCCGGCCGTAGCGGTCGGCGATGTAGCCGAACAGCCAGCCGCCGAGCGGGCGCATCAGGAAGGTCGCGGCAAACAGCACGGCGGCATTGAGCTGCTGCACCACCGGATCGCTGTGTGGGAAGAACGCCGGCGCGAAATACAGCGCGAACGCCGTATAGGCGTAGAAATCATACCACTCGACGAGATTGCCGACCGAGCCGATGAAGATCGCCTTCACCCGCCGCTCGACGTCCTTGATGTCGAGATGATCGCTCGCGGATTCAGCGGTTTGATCGGTCATAAGCTAGCCTCCCGGACTCGTCGGTTCGATTCCGGGGCAAGCTACCTCATTGGGTGGTGCGATGTAACTGCTGTGTCCGGCCGCTCAGGCGGTCTTGCCGAACAGAACAGGCAGTTGACGCGGCCCGCGCACCGTGCCTTCGGACCAGGTGACCTTGCCGGCCGGATCGAGCCGGAAATCCGGAATCCGCTTCAGCCATTCCTCGATCGCGACCTGCATCTCCATCCGCGCCAGATTGGAACCGACGCAGCGGTGAATGCCGAGGCCGAAGGCGGCGTGGCGGTTCTCCTTGCGGTCGATCACCACCTTGTCCGCGTTGGGGAACATGGCGGGGTCGCGATTCGCGGCGGGGAACGACAGCAGCACCATGTTGCCTGCCTTCACCGGGCAACCGGAGATCGTGGTCTCCTTCATCACCTCGCGCGCCATCGTCACCGGCGCATAGGCGCGCAGGAATTCCTCGATCGCAGTCGGGATCAGTGCCGGCTCCGCAATCAGCCGCTCGCGATCGGCCGGCGTCTTGGCGAGGTGCCAGAGCGAGGAGCCGATCGCGCTCCAGGTGGTGTCGATGCCGGCGATCAAAAGCAGCCGCAGCGAGCCGAGCACATGCTCGTCGGTCAGCGGCTGGCCGCCGGGGCCCTTGGCCCGCAGCAGCTGCGAGATCAGGTCGTCGCCGGGCGCAAGCTTGCGCTGCTCGAGATGGGCCATGAAGTAGCCGGTCATCTCGCGCACGCCGTTCATCAGCTCGTCTTCGTTCTTGATGCCGAGCTCGAGGATCTGGTGGATCCACTTGATGAAGAGGTCGCCGTCCTTCTCGGGGATGCCGAGCATGTGGGCGATGGCGCGCACCGGGATGTGCTTGGTGTAGCGCGCTGCGGCGTCGCAGCGACCATCGGCGATGAATTCGTCGATCAGCTCGTTGCAGATCGCGCGCACCCGCGGCTCGAGCCGCGCCATCGCGTCCGGCGTGAACGGCGGCAGCAGCACCTGCTTGGCGGGCTTGTGCTCCGGCGGATCGGAGGTGATCGGCGGCGCGCGGGCGGTGATCTCGGGGCGCACGTCGCGCACGATGACGCGGCGCGAGGAGAAATGTTCGGTGTCGTAGGCGATTTCCTTCACCGCCTGATAGGTGGTCGGCATGTAGCAGCCGAGGAAGCGCTCGGTATGCACGACCGGCGAGGCAGAGCGCAGCGTCTCCCAGATCGGGAACGGATCGTCGGTCCAGACCGGGTCGGTGTGGTCGAAATCATGGACCCAGTCGGTGACCGGGGGATGTTCGGGCAGATAGGTTGCGGACGGGGAATCGGACATCAGTTCGTTCCTTCTCGTTCGATCAAACGCTTGGGCTCAACGGGAGGCGCGCGGCCGCCCCTTTTGGCCGTCATTCCTCGGTGACTTCGATCGCGATTTCCGGGCAATTGGTCTGTGCGAGCCAGGCCTTGTCCTCGAGCCCGGCCGGAACGGTCCCGTCGCCGGCCTCATGGGCATTGCCGTATTCGTCGAGCTCGAACAGTTCGGGGGCGAGTGATTTGCAGCGGGCGTGACCCTGGCATTTGTCCTGGTCGACGCGGATTCTGAGCTTGGACATGCAAGCACTCTCCCTCGGCTCTGGCGCACCGCAGGGCGCGCCGGGTTCCTCATGTCTTGATTACGCAAGTTCTAGCTTGCTTGGGCGGCCGGCCTCTTAACCTGACCGCCAAGTTATAGCATATTACATTATCGTCGCGCTTGCGCGTCAAGCAAAAATTCAGCGATCATTGCCGCAATGGGACAAATCGTTCGTAAGCCGTTCAAAACCTACCACCATGGCGACCTCCGCGAAGCCCTGATTCAGGCCGCGTTGCGCGAGGTCGAGCTTGGTGGTCCCGAAGCGATCAGCATCAAGGCGCTGGCCAAGCAGCTCGGCGTCTCGCAGCCGGCGCCGTACCGGCATTTCGCCGACCGCGAGGCGCTGCTCGAGGCGGTGACCGCGGAAGCGTTCCGGCAGTTCAACGTGATCATGCGCGAGGCGATCGAGCAGCCGGGCAAGGGATCGAAACTGTCGCGGTTTGCCCAGGCCGCACTGGCCTTCGGGCTCCAGCGCCACGGCATCTACCGGCTGATGTTCGCATCGCGCACCATGGCCTGCGCGCCTGTTGGCAGCGAGCTGCACACCGCAGCGATGGAAACGCTCGCGCTGCTGATCGAGTCGTTCGAGGCGCCGGCCGTCGGGCTGTTGCGCGAGCGGCAGGCGCTGAAGATCTGGGCCGGGCTGCACGGTATCGTGATGCTGGCCGAGCAGGGCCTGCTTACCGGCGAGTCCGCCCAGATCAGCCGTGAGGAGCTGTTGGACGAGATCGTCGAGCAGACCAAGCTCGCACTCACCGTCGCGCTCAAGGCGACGGAAGACAAGGCATAAAGCATGATCCGGAAAAGTGCGAAGCGGTTTTCCGAGAAGATCATGCTCAAACAAAGACCTAAAGCACGGCGATGATTCAACCCAATCTCATCGCGCTTTAGGCTGCTTTATCTCGGCGGCCGCGGATCGATCGGGGTGGTGCCGCGCACGCCCAAAATATCCTCCAGCACCTTCGCACCGGCCAGAAGCTGCGCCTCGGCACGCGGTTTGGCGACCACCTGCAGGCCGACCGGCAGACCCGACGCGGTGAAGCCGCAGGGCAGCGACAGCGCCGGACAGCAGGCCAGCGTGATCGCATAGACGATGCCGAGCCATTCGACGTAGTTGTCGAACGTCTTGCCGTCGCATTCGGCAACATAGCGGTTCTCGACCGGGAATGGCGGCACGATGGTCGCGGGCGCCAGCAGCAGATCGTAGGTCTCGAAGAATTCGAGCGCACGCGCGGTCATCGCGACGCGCTGCGCTTCAGCGCGCTCGAGCTTCTCGACCGTGAGCTTGAGGCCCTCCTCGATGTTCCAGATCACCTCGGGCTTGAGCAGGTCGCGCTTGGTGCGCAGCAATTCGGCCTTGCTGATCGCAAAATCGAACGCGCGCAGCACGTGGAAGCATTCATGGGCCTCGCGCAAATCGGGATGCGCCTCCTCGACGATCGCGCCGGCTTCGGCAAAGCGCTCCGCCGCCTTGCGGGTCACCGCCTTGACCTCGGGATCAACGGGCGTGATGCCGAGATCGGGCGAATAGGCAATGCGCTTCGGCTTGCTGCCGGAGCGTATCGCCGAGAGGAACGACGTCGGCAGCGCGGGCAGCGACAGCGGATCGGCGGCATGCTCGCCGCTCATTGCGTCCAGCAGCAACGCGAGGTCTTCGACATTGCGCGCCATCGGTCCCTGCACGCCGAGCGTGCGGTCGACGCCGAATTTCGGCGTGTGCGCGACGCGGCCGATTGACGGCCGCAAGCCCACGATGCCGCAGAAGCTTGCGGGGTTGCGCAAGCTGCCGCCCATGTCGGAGCCGTGGGCGAGCCACGCGGTGCCGCTCGCCAGTGCCGCCGCGGCGCCGCCGGAGGAGCCGGCGGCCGAGCGCGACGTGTCCCAGGGATTGCGGGTCGGGCCGAACACCTCGTTGAAGGTGTTGGCGCCGGCGCCGAATTCCGGCGTGTTCGACTTGGCGTAGATCACGCCGCCGTTCTGTTCGAGACGCTCGACCAGAATGTCGGACTTCGCCGGGATGTTGTCCTTGAAGATCGGCGAGCCCAGCGTGGTCAGCACGCCTGACACGGCGGTGAGATCCTTGATCGGAACGGGAAGGCCGGCGAGCAGGCCGCGCTCGCTGACCGGCTTCTGCATCAGGGCCTTGGCGTGGCTGCGGGCGCGATCGAAGCAGAGTGTGGGCAGGGCGTTGACCTTGCCGTCGACCTCGGCGATGCGCTTTTCCAGCACATCGAGCAGATCGAGCGGCGTGACGTCACCGGCCTTCAGTTTCCCGACGACGGCACACGCCGTTTCCTTCACCAAGCCCTGATCAGCCATGCACCGTTGCTCCTATGTGTTCTGTTTGCTTGTGCTGTAGAACATTTCCTGCCGTTGTGGCAATGCGACGAGAACCGAAGGGGCAGAGATGGCAGCGTTGTTTTCCGCGCTGGACTGGCGCGCGATGAGCCAGCAGGAGCGCGACCTCGGCCTGAACAACGGCGTTGCCGTCAAGGGCAGCGCCGAGATCGCCGCCGGCTGGGAGCAGCGCTCGGCGGCACTGCGGCAGCAGCATTCCGACCATCTCGATCTCAGATACGGCCCGCGTGAGCGCAACCGGATCGACTTCCTCAAAGTCCGCGACGGCGCGCCGACGCTGCTGTTCATCCACGGCGGCTACTGGCAGACCCGTGCCAAGGAAGTGTTCACGATCTTTGCGGAGGGGCCGATGGCGCACGGCATCAATGTCGCGCTGATCGGCTACACGCTGGCACCGGATGCGATGGTCGATGAGATCGTCGCCGAGATTCATGCCGGGATCGATTTTCTTGCGCAGCAATTGCCGGGCCTCGGTGCCGCTGCCGATGGTATGGTCGTCTCCGGCTGGTCGGCCGGCGGGCATCTAACCTCGATGGCGCTGTCGAACCCCAATGTCCGGGCCGGCATGGCGATCTCAGGCATCTACGACCTCGAGCCGATCAGGTACTCCTACCTCAACGACAAGCTCCGACTTGATGAGGCGATGTCGCGGCGCAATTCGCCGATGATGCAGCAGGGCGGCACGGCAAAGCCGTTGTCGCTGGTGGTCGGCAGCGCCGAGCTGCCGCTGCTGCGCAAGCAAACCGCCGATTTCGCCGGCCATCGCGCCCACTACGGCTTGCCGCTGACCTATGAAGAGATCCCCGGCGCCGATCATTTCTCGATCATGCACCAGATGCAGGCGCCGCAGGGCCGGATCACGACGCTGATCCGGCAATTGTTCGAGCGGACCGCGTCATCCTGAGGTGCGAGCCTCTTCGGCGAGCCTCGAAGGATGACGCAGCCCGTGGCCCATCCTTCGAGACGCCGCTTCGCGGCTCCTCCAGCGACAATGGCGAAGCCATTGCGCGGGGATGACGGTGGAACAAGTGGCACGATCTCGGACTAGCCCCACCCCGACGTAAGCCCCCCATCGACCGTGTAGATCACGCCCGACGTATACCCGGCGCGGTCGGACGCCAAAAACGCCATCAGATCGCCGATCTCGCGCGCATGCGCGGGACGGCCGAGCGGCATGCCTTTCTGGAATTCCTTGTAGCGGTTCTCGTCGCCGAACTGATGCTTGGCGCGGGTCTTGAGCAGGGTGACGTGGCGGTCGGTGCCGACCGGACCGGGATTGATGCCGACGACGCGGATGTTGTCGGCGAGGCTCTTGCCGCCGAGCGCGCGGGTGAACGCCATCAGTGCCGCATTGCCGGCGCTGCCGCAGATGTAGTTGGCGTCGAACTTCTCGCCGGCCGCGCCGATGTCGTTGACGATCACACCGCCGCCGCGCGCCTTCATCTGGGCATAGATCGCGCGCGTCAAATTGACATAGCCGAACACCTTGAGCTCCCAGGCGTGCCGCCAGGTCGCCTCGTCGATCTTGTCGATCGAGCCGCCCGGGATGTCGCCGGCATTGTTGACCAGGATGTCGATGTCGACGGCCTCTTTTGCCAACCGCGCCAGGTCTTCCGATTTGCGCAGATCGACCACGCTGGTCGCGGCGTCGATCTGGTGCGCGGAGCGCAGCCGCTCCGCCAGCGCCTTGAGCTGGTCGCCGTTGCGGGCGGCGAGCAGCAGGTTGGCGCCTTCCTCGGCAAAGGCTTCGGCGGCGGCCGCGCCAATGCCCTTGGAGGCGCCGGTGATCAGGACACGTTTGCCGCGCAGATGCAGATCCATGGGATGTCTCGCTTGTTATGAGGAACGGATATCGGCGAATTTGGTGGGGCAGGGTCGCGCCGCGGTCAACACTGCACTGCAGCGTTGCGCTGGCGCGAAGTTTGGTCCATTGCAGGGCCATCAGGATAGGCGGCATTGCCGGCCGGGCAAATCACAAGGGTGTTCTCGATGAGCAGCAAGAAGCAGTATCGGATTGCGGTCATTCCCGGCGACGGTATCGGCAAGGAAGTGATGCCGGAGGGCCTGCGCGTCATCGAGGCGGCGGCAAAGAAGCACGGCGTCGACGTGAAGTTCGACCATTTCGACTTCGCCTCCTACGACTATTACGAGAAGCACGGCGAGATGATGCCGGCCGACTGGAAGGAAAAGATCGGCAAGCATGACGCGATCTATTTCGGCGCGGTCGGCTGGCCGGCGAAAATACCTGACCATATTTCGTTGTGGGGTTCGCTGATCAAATTCCGCCGCGAATTCGACCAGTACGTCAATCTGCGCCCGGTGCGGCTGATGCCCGGCGTGCCGTCGCCGCTGGCGAACCGCAAGCCCGGCGACATCGATTTCTGGGTGGTGCGCGAGAACACCGAGGGTGAGTATTCCTCGGTCGGAGGCCGCATGTTCCCGGACACGGACCGCGAATTCGTCACGCAGCAGACGGTGATGACCCGCATCGGCGTCGACCGCATCCTGAAGTTTGCGTTCGATCTGGCGCAGTCGCGGCCGAAGAAGCATCTGACCTCGGCGACCAAGTCGAACGGCATCTCCATCACGATGCCCTATTGGGACGAGCGCGTGGAGGCGATGGCCAAGAAGTATCCGGGTGTGAAGTGGGACAAGTACCACATCGACATCCTCACCGCGAACTTCGTGCTGCATCCGGACTGGTTCGACGTCGTGGTCGGCTCCAATCTGTTCGGGGACATCCTCTCCGACCTCGGCCCGGCCTGCACCGGCACGATCGGCATCGCGCCGTCGGGCAACATCAATCCTGAAGGCGATTTTCCCTCGGTGTTCGAGCCGGTGCACGGCTCGGCGCCTGATATTGCGGGCCAAGGCATCGCCAACCCGATCGGCATGATCTGGTCGGGCGCGATGATGCTGGAGCATCTCGGCGAGAAGCAGGCGGCGGACGCCATCGTCGGCGCGATCGAGCGCACCCTCGGCGAACGCACGCTGCGCACCCGCGACCTCGGCGGCAACGCCGACACCACGGCCTGCGGCAAGGCCGTCGCGGAGATGGTGGATTAAGCTGCGCTGTCAATCACGGGGTCGTCCTGGCGAAAGCCAGGACCCATTACCCCGAGTGCTTGTTGTCTTGATAGGCCTGACCACCGCCCTGCGCGATGACACAGGCCGGTGGTAATGGGTCCTGGATCGCGCTCGCTACGCTCGCTTGTCCAGGACGACGTCGATAATTAAATTACTTCACGATCCTTCGGCAATGCTCCCATGCCGCGTGGATCAAATTCTCGCTCGCTTCGGGCGTGCGGAAGGCGGAATGCGCCGACAGCGTCACGTTCGGGATCTTCGTCAGCGGGTGATCCTTCGGCAACGGCTCGATGTTGTAGACGTCGAGGCCGGCGTGGCGGATGTGGCCCGAGTTGAGCGCATCGATCATCGCCTGCTCGTCGACGATGGCGCCGCGGGCGGTGTTGATCAGCACCACGCCCTTCTTCATCTGCGCGATCCTGTCGCGCGTGATCATCCCGCGGGTCTCGTCGTTCAGCAAGAGATGGATCGAGACCACGTCGCTCTGCGCCAGCACCGTGTCGAGATCGACGAATTCGATGTCCGGATGGCTCTTGGGCGACCGGTTCCAGGCGATCACCTTCATGCCGCTGCCGAGCGCGATGCGCGCGACCTCGGCGGCGATGCCGCCGAAGCCGACCAGGCCGAGCGTCTTGTCGGTCAGCTGCATGCCGTCCTCGCGCAGCCAGTTGCCGGCGCGCATCTCGCGATCCATCTGCGCGATCACGCGCGCCGAGGACCACATCAGCGCGATCGCGGACTCCGCGACCGCGGTGTCGCCATAGCCCTTGATCAGGTGCACGGCGATGCCGAGCTCGGCGAGCTCCTCCGGGTTCATGTAGCTGCGCGCGCCGGTGCCGAGGAACACGACATGCTTCAGGCCGGCACACTTCTTGGCGACGTCAGTCGGTAATGCAGTGTGATCGACGACCGCGATCTCGGCGCCGTCGAGCACCGCCGGATAGTCGTCGGGCTTGATGTCCGGGTTGCGGTTGATCCGCATCTTCGGACCGCCTGGTTTCTCCAGCCGCTCCGTGATCACCGCAAGCGATTCATTGGCGTCGACGAAAACTGCGCGCATGCGCACCTCCAGGTAAAGGGGATCAGAGGATCACGACGCGACGCCGGCGAGCGCCAGCACCGTATGCATCAGGACGTTGGCGCCGGCGGCGCAATCGGTCTGTGTCGCGTCTTCCAGCTCGTTATGGCTGATGCCGTCCTTGCAGGGCACGAACACCATCGCTGCCGGCATCACCGTGTTGAGGTTGCAGGCGTCGTGGCCGGCGCCGGAGGTGATGCGGCGATGCGAATAGCCGAGCTGCTTGGCCGCGTTCTCCACGGCGTCGACCAGCTTCGGATCGAAATGCGTCGGCGCCTTGCGCCAGACCAGATCGAGCTGAACCTCGACCTTGCGCCGCGCGGCGATCTCGGTGACCGCTGCCCGCAGGTCGCGATCCAGCGCATCCATGATCGCGGCATCGGCGCTGCGGCAATCCACCGTGAAGGCGATCTCGCCGGGGATGACGTTGCGCGAGGGCGCAGCGATCACCGCCTCGCCGATGGTGCCAACCGCCTTCGGGCCATGCTTTTTGGCGATGCTTTCCATCGCCAGCACGATCTCCGACAGCGTCGCCAGCGCATCGCGGCGCAGCGGCATCGGGGTCGAGCCGGCATGGCTCTCGAAGCCGGTGATCTTGCCGTCGTACCACAACACGCCCTGGCCGGAATCGACCACGCCGATGGTCTTGCCCTCGGCCTCCAGGATCGGGCCCTGCTCGATATGCAGCTCGACAAAGCTGGTGAATTTCTGGCGGCCGACCGGGGCATCGCCGCGATAACCAATCGAGTCGAGTGCCTGCGCCACCGTGACGCCTTCGGCGTCCTTGCGCGACAGGATGTCGTCGGTGGTGAAATCGCCGACATAGGCGGCCGAGGCCATCATCGCCGGCGCAAAGCGCGAGCCTTCCTCATTGGTCCAGTTGCAGATGCAGATCGGCAGCTCAGTCTCGATGCCGGCATCGTTGAGCGTGCGCACCAGTTCGAGCCCGGCCAGCGTGCCGAGGATGCCGTCATATTTGCCGCCGGTCGGCTGGGTGTCGAGATGCGAGCCGACGCCGATCGGTGGCTTCGACATATCCCGTCCTTTCCGCAACCCGAACATCGAGCCGAGCGCATCGACCTGCACTTCGAGGCCGGCGTTCTCGCACGCCTTGCGGAACCAGTCGCGCACCTGCTTGTCCTCGGCGCTCAGGGTCAGGCGCCGCACGCCGCCCTTCTGTGTTGCGCCGAACTGCGCGGTTTCGTGGATGCTGCCCCAGAGGCGGGCGGAATCGATCTGCAGGTTGGTCGCGGCTCGGCTCATGTCGTCAGTCCATTTCAGCTGTCATTCCGGGGTGGCTCGAAGAGCCGAACCCGGAATCTCGAGATTCCGGGTTCGATGCTGACGCATCGCCCCGGAATGACGTTTGATTATCCGGCACTTGTTCAATGACGCGCCGCTTCCACCGCGTCAACCGCCACGCTCGCCTGCGCGATCTGCCTGGCGAGATGAGCGACGCGCTCGATGGCGACCGCATCGGGGGAGGCGAGCCAGCTTGCGGTGAAGGTGAGGGGCGGCAGCTTGAGGTCGGTATCGAGCAGTTGCAACCGCCCGTCGGCAAGCTCGTTCTCGACGATCGCCGATGGAATCACCGCAATGCCAAGGCCTTCATTGGCCATATGGATCACGGTTGCGAGCGAGGTCGAGGCATGCAGCCGGATCGGCGGCAGATCGGGGGCGTTGAACAATGCGCGCACGGTCTCATAGGGCTGGGTCTTGCGCGGAAAGGTGATGATCGGAAACTGCGCCAGATCCTGCCGCGCCACCGGGCCGTCGCCGAGGCCGAGCGCCGGGCTGGCCAGGAAGCCGATCGGATAATCGCACAGCACATGGTTATGCACGCCGGAGGCCGAGACCGGTCCGAGCACGAAGGCGAGTTCGATCTCCTGCGCCAGCAGCCGCGGGGTCAGGTTCGGCGTGATGTCGACCTCGATCTCCAGCGACAGGTTCGGATAGATTTCGTTGACGCTCTTGACCAGCCGCGGCAGCCAGGTGTGCACGATGGTCTCCGCGACACCGAGCCGCAGCGCGCCGCGCATTGCCGAACGGTCGCCGACCTCCGCCATCATCTCCGAGCGCAGGCCGATCAGCTTCTCGGCATAGGTCATCATCAGCCGGCCGCTCGGCGTCGGCGAGGCCACGCGATGGTCGCGGTTCAACAGCTTGACGCCCATCTCGCGCTCGAGCTGGGCAATGCGCTGGGAGATCGCCGGCTGGGTGGTGTTGAGCCGCTGGGCGGCGCCGCGGAAGCTGCCGAGCTTGACGACCCAGAGGAAGGTTTCGATCGAGCGGAAGTCCGTCATTAGAAGCATATCCCCGATCGATAAATTCGACTTATCGATTTTGATTAGAAAGGACGATTAGACATTATATCACGCTTGGTGTTGGTTTGTCCTTGTCGAGATTATGGGCAGGAGGCTCCCATGACTGTTTTTGCGGCAGTGCAGCGATCTCAGGGTGAACCGGTGCCGGCAAGCGTCGAGGCGCGGCGCGCCTGCCGTGACGGTGTGGCCTCGGCCACGACAGCCGGTCTCGCCAACGGGTTCGTCCAGGGCAATCTCGCGATCCTGCCGGAAAAGCTCGCCGGCGCCTTCCACCGGTTCTGCCAGCTCAATCCGAAACCGTGCCCGATCATCGGCATGTCCGATGTCGGCGATCCCCGTATCCCCGCGCTCGGCCTCGACCTCGACATCCGCACCGACGTGCCGCGCTACCGGGTCTGGCGCGACGGCGAGGTGGCCGACGAGCCCACCGACATCACGAAATACTGGCGCGACGATCTCGTCACCTTCGTGCTCGGCTGTTCGTACTCGTTCGAAGAGGCGCTGCTCGATGAGGGACTGCCGATCCGTCATATCGAACGCAATCTGCGTGTGCCAATGTACCGGACCAACATCGCCTGCAGCCCGTCGGGGCCGTTCGCGGGACCCATGGTGGTGTCGATGCGCCCGTTCAAGCCGGCAGATGCGATCCGCGCGGTGCAGATCACCTCGCGCTTCCCGTCGGTGCATGGCGCGCCGGTCCATCTCGGTCATCCGCATGCGATCGGCATCAAGGATATCGCCAAGCCCGACTATGGCGATGCGGTGCCGGTGGCCGACGACGAGATCCCGGTGTTCTGGGCCTGCGGCGTGACCCCGCAATCGGTGATCGCAAGTGCGAAGCTGCCGTTCGCGATCACGCATTCGCCGGGCCTGATGCTGGTGACCGATCTCAGGAACAAGCAGCTCGCTGTGCTCTGAATAGGCAATTCGTGCAATTCATTGAGGCTTTACTGCGCGCTACAAGCATCACATCGATAAGAACAAACTGACCAGGGGAATTTCGAATGACGATCTCTCGCCGTAACGTATTGCTTGGCGCCTCCGCCGTCGCGCTGGCACCGATCGTGGCCCGCGCGCAAACCTCCGAAGTCGTCATTGGCATCATCTATCCGTTCTCCGGCGGCAGCGCGCAGCAGGGCGTCGATGCGCAGAAGGCCTATGAGACCGCGCTCGACGTCATCAACAAGGACCATGATTTCGATCTGCCGCTCGCGAAGGGCGAGGGCCTGCCGGGCCTCGGCGGCGCCAAGATCCGTCTCGTGTTTGCCGACCACCAGGCCGATCCGCAGAAGGGCCGTGCCGAAGCCGAGCGCCTGATCACGCAGGAGAAGGTCTGCGCCGTGATCGGCACCTATCAGAGCGCGGTTGCGGTCACCGTCAGCCAGATCTGCGAACGCTACGGCGTCCCGTTCCTCTCGGCCGACAATTCCTCGCCGAGCCTGCATCGCCGCGGCTTGAAGTTCTATTTCCGTGCGGCGCCGCATGACGAGATGTACTCGGCCGCGATGTTCGATTTCTACGATGCGATGAAGAAGAAGGGCACCAAGATCGAGACGCTGTCGCTGTTCCACGAGGATACCATCTTCGGCACCGACTCCGGCAACGCCCAGACCAAGATCGCCGGCGAACGCGGCTACAAGATCGTCGCCGATATCAAGTACCGCGCCAACTCGCCGTCGCTGTCGGCCGAGGTGCAGCAGCTGAAAACCGCGAATGCCGACGTGCTGATGCCGTCGAGCTATACGACGGACGGCATCCTGCTGGTCAAGACCATGGCCGAACTCGGCTACAAGCCGAAATCGATCGTCGCACAGGATGCGGGTTTTTCCGAGAAGGCGCTGTATGACGCGGTCGGCGACAAGCTGGAAGGCGTGATCTCGCGCGGCACCTTCTCGCTCGACCTCGCCACCAAGCGTCCGATGGTCGGCAAGCTCAACGCCATGTTCAAGGAACGTTCGGGCAAGGACTTCAACGATCTCACCTCGCGCCAGTTCATGGGCCTGATCGTGATGGCCGACGCCATCAACCGCGCCAAGTCGAACGATGGCGAGAAGATCCGCGAGGCGCTGGTCGCGACCGACATTCCGGGCGAGCAGACCATCATGCCCTGGAAGCGGGTCAAGTTCGACGACATGGGCCAGAACAACGACGCCGATCCGGTGCTGCTGCAATATGTCGGCGGCAAGTTCGTCACCATCTTCCCGCCGCAGGCCGCGATCGCCGACGCGGTCTGGCCGATGAAATAGGTCGGGATGGCGCAAGGGGCGGGGGAGAAAGCATTGTGACAGCGAACGAGATCATTCAGCGCACTGCGCATTTCGTCATTGCGAGGAGCGAAGCGGCGGCGCAACGCAGTCTTGCTCGCGGGGCGATGGCTTGCTCCGCTTCGCCGGCAACGACACGTGATGGCATGGCAGGCGTCGCGGGGCGCCGGCCGTGACCGCCCAAGCCATTATCCAGAGTCTGGCGAGCGGCCTTCTGATGGGGCTGCTCTACGGACTGATCGCCGCCGGTCTCGCATTGATCTTCGGGTTGATGGACGTCGTGAATTTCGCGCACGGCGAATTCCTGATGATCGCGATGTACGCGACCTTCTTCCTGTTCGCGTTCTTTGCGATCGACCCGTTGCTGTCGGCGCCGCTGGTCGCCGCCGCCTTGTTCGTGTTCGGTGCAGTGGTCTATCTCCTGATCGTCCGCTTCGCAGTGCGGGCCAAGGCCAATGCCGGCATGGTGCAGATCTTCTCGACCTTCGGCCTTGCCATCGTGATGCGGGGTCTGGCGCAGTTCTTCTTCACGCCCGATTATCGCAGCGTCACCCACTCCTGGCTCGGCGGCAAGACGATCTCGGTTGCCGGCATTTATCTGCCGGTGCCGCAATTGGTCGGCGCGCTGGTCTCGATTGCGGCCTTCGTTGCGCTCTACTTCTTCATCAACCGCACCGATTTCGGCCGTGCGCTGGAAGCGACGCGCGAGGATGCCGGCGCGGTGGCCCTGGTCGGCATCGACAAGAACCGCGTGTTCGCGCTGGGCTGGGGCCTTGGTGCGGCGCTGGTCGGGCTTGCCGGCGCGATCATGGCGACCTTCTTCTACATCTATCCCGACGTCGGCGCTTCCTTTGCCCTGATCGCCTATGTCACGGTGGCGCTCGGCGGCTTCGGCAGCGTGTTCGGCGCCTTTGCCGGCGGCATCATCGTCGGACTGGTGGAGGCGAGCACCGCGCTGATCCTGCCGCCGTCGCTGAAATCTGTCGGCATCTACGCCGTCTATCTCCTGGTCGTCTTCATCCGCCCGCGTGGCCTGTTCGGATCGATGTGATGGACACCCACTTCGCCCAACGCCGCAGGCGTGACCTGATCGTGGCGCTTTGCCTGGCGGTGGTCGCCGCGCTGGTGCCGCTGTTCGTCAAGGACGTCTACGTCCAGAACATCATGGTGCTGACCCTGATGTATGCCGCGCTGTCGCAGAGCTGGAACATCCTGTCCGGCTATTGCGGACAGATCTCGCTCGGCCATGCGCTGTATTTCGGGCTCGGCGCCTACACCACCGCGCTGCTGTTCACCAAGTTCGGCGTGCTGCCGTGGTTCGGCATGCTGGCGGGCGGCGTGATCTCCGCCTTGATCGCGATGGCGCTCGGCTATCCCTGCTTCCGGCTGCGCGGGCATTATTTCGTGATCGCGACCATCGTGATCGCCGAGATCGCGCTGCTGTTGATCCAGAACTGGGATTGGGCAGGTGCCGCGCTCGGCATCACGATTCCGATGCGCGGCGACAGCTGGCTGAAATTCCAGTTCGCCCGATCCAAGCTGCCATATTTCTACTTCGCCTTGGCGCTCGCCTGCGTCGCCTGGTTCGTCACCTGGTGGCTGGAGGACTCCAAATGGGGCTATTGGTGGCGCGCGGTAAAGGACAATCCCGATGCCGCTGAAAGCCTCGGCGTGGTCGTGTTCAATTCCAAGATGGGCGCCGCGGCGGTCTCGGCATTCCTGGTCGCGGTCGGCGGCGGCTTCTACGCCCAGTTCGTCTCCTATATCGATCCTGAAAGCGTGATGGGCTTCCAGTTCTCGCTGCTGATGGCACTGCCCGCGGTGCTCGGCGGCATCGGCACGCTGTGGGGGCCGGTGCTCGGCGCCGTCATCCTGATCCCGCTCACCGAGCTGACGCGCTCGTTCGTCGGCGGTTCGGGGCGAGGCGTCGACCTGATCGTCTACGGCACGCTGATCGTCTTGATCTCGCTGGCGCTGCCGCGCGGTCTGGTCAGCGTGTTCGGCAAGGTCCCTTGGCGCAAGGAGGCCGCGCGATGACGGCACTGTTGGAAACCCGCGGCGTCTGGCAGCGCTTCGGTGGCCTCGTCGCCAACAGCGATGTCTCGATCTCGGTCGGGCGCGGCGAGATCGTCGGCCTGATCGGCCCGAACGGCGCCGGCAAGTCGACGCTGTTCAATCTGATCGCGGGCGTGCTGCCGCCGACCCAAGGTTCGATCATCTTCGACGGCGAGGACGTCACCCGGCTGCCGGCGGCGGAACGCTGCCAGCGCGGCGTTGGGCGTACCTTCCAGGTGGTCAAGAGCTTCGAGACCATGACCGTGATCGACAATGTCATCGTCGGCGCGCTGATCCGCAACACGAAGATGCGTGTTGCGCGGCAGAAAGCCTACGAGGTGCTGGAATTCTGCGGCCTTGCGGCGCGCGCCGAAAAGCTTGCCGCCGACCTCGTCCCGTCGGAGAAGCGCCGGCTCGAGGTCGCCCGCGCGCTCGCCACCGAGCCGAAACTGCTGCTGCTCGACGAAGTCCTGACCGGACTGACGCCGGTCGAGGCGCAGACCGGCGTCGAGCTGGTGCGCAAGGTCCGCGCCACCGGCGTCACCGTGCTGATGGTCGAGCATGTGATGGAAATCGTGATGCCGCTGGTCGACCGCGCCATCGTGCTCAATCTCGGCAAGGTGCTCGTCGAGGGCAAGCCCGCCGAGGTCGTCCGCAATCCAGAGGTCATTTCTGCCTATCTCGGGGATCGTCATGCTGTCGGTGCGTGAAGTCACCACCGCCTATCAGGGCCTGGTCGCGATCTCCTCGGTGTCGATCGACGTCACCAAGGGCGAGATCGTCTGCGTCGCCGGCGCCAACGGTGCGGGCAAGTCGACGCTGTTGAAATCGATCGCCGGTGCCGAGCGGCCGCGCGCAGGGACCGTCACCTTCGACGGCAAGCGCATCGACGGCCAGCCGCAGCACGTCATCACGTCAAGCGGCATCGCCTTCGTGCCGGAAAACCGCCGGCTATTTCCGCGGCTCTCGGTGCACGACAATCTGCGGCTCGGCAGTTACCTCTATCGCGGCGATGCCAACCGCGACGCGCCGCTCGATCTGGTGTTCCAGCTGTTCCCGCGGCTCGCCGAGCGGCTCGACCAGCGCGCCGAGACTTTGTCCGGCGGCGAGCAGCAGATGCTTGCGATCGGCCGGGCGCTGATGACGCGGCCGCGGCTTCTGATGCTCGACGAGCCGTCGCAGGGCATCATGCCGAAGCTGGTCGACGAGATCTTCCAGGCCGTGAAGCGCATCCGCGACGCCGGCATGACGGTTCTGATCGTCGAGCAGCGCATGGCCGAGTGTCTGGAGATCGCCGACCGCGCCTACATCCTGCAGACCGGCCGCGTGCTGATGCAGGGCACCGCCGCCGAGATCAGCGGCAATCCCGACGTGCGCAAGGCGTATCTGGGATTGTAGCGGCAGTGTGCGCGGCGAGAAGCCGCCCCGGATGAGCGACTTGTCCGCCGTAGCTCGAAGAGCAAAGGCGGATGCGACATCCGGGAAATGTCCCGCATATTGCGGAGCCTGTCATCGGGCGCGCGTTCGCGCGACCCGTTGGCTCATGCGGGCTACGATCGAGCTAGCCCGTGCAGGCCGACAACCTACTTGAGGACCTCGACCTTGGCTGCGAGGTCCGGCACACGGGTGACGCGGTAGGTCGCGTTGCTGCAGGTCAGGGTCCAGGCCTCGTTGTCGGGCTTGGACAGCTTGTCGTCCCGTTCGGCCTTGAGCGGCTTGTCGCAGGCATAGCCCTGCGAGCGCAGCTGGACCGCCAGCAGGTCCTGCAAGGTCTCCTCGGCCTGCGCAGTGGATCCCGCCAGGCCGCCGACGAACAGAGCCGCGAATGCCAAGCCTGTGAACTTCGTCATGACTGTCCTCCGCATGTCTCACCTCTGCTATGTCTAGTCCGTAGATCCTACAGCTGTTGCAGTGACGCGCCTCTTTCCATGAGGGTGAGGGGCGTTCCATTGTATTCGATCCGTTGAAAGGTTTTCCAGCCCAGCCGCGCATACATTGCTTCGCTATGCGGGGTGAACAAGTACAGCCGGTCGAATCCCAGTTTGGCGCATTCATCGATCGCGCGCAGACTCAATGCGGACGCGATTCCCTGTCCGCGATGTTCGCCGGGGACGTATACCGAGGACAGCCACGGCGTCAGATGCTTGTGGGTGATGCTCGCCGCAAGGATGCCGGCCGATCCCAACGGCGTTCCGTCCTCGCTCAATGCAACAATCGCCATCGGCAGCGCGTCTTTCTGGAGCGATCGACGGAGCCTCTCGGTTCGATCTTCGAGCGTGGCCGCCGGCGTGAGGTAGCCGAATTGCGCGTGCTGCCATGCCGCGATCGTTGGCACGAGTGCGGGATGGTCAGCCAGATACTCGACCGTTGCTTTCGGTTGTCCGATCAATTGTTCAATCATGCCCATGTTCCGGCAGCGTCAGCCCGAACACTTTGGTCAAATCCTTGACCTGTTCCGGCGACAGATACCGCGGGTTCAGCCCACGCAGCAGCAGATAGAGCCTTGCGGTTTCTTCCAGCTCCTCGGTTGCGAACACCGCGGCTTCCAGCGTGTCGCCCGACACGACCGGGCCGTGATTGGCGAGCAGCACCGATGAATATTTCCCGGCCAGCCCCCTGATCGCGTCGGCAACGGCGGGATCGCCGGGGCGATAATAGGGCACCAGCGCGGTCTGGCCGCATTTCATCACGTAATAGGCCGTCATCGCCGGCAGCGCGGCGCGCGGGTCGATCTCGGGGAGCATCGAGAGCGCGACCGAATGGGTCGAGTGCAGGTGCACCACGGCGCCGGCGGCCGCGCGGGTCTGGTAGAGCGCGGTGTGCAGCGGCACTTCCTTGGTCGGGGCATCGCCGGAGACCAGCCGGCCATCGCCGTCGAGCCGCGACATTTTCGCCGGATCGAGGAAGCCGAGCGAGGCGTTGGTCGGTGTCACCAGCCAGCCGCCGTCGTCGAGCCGGACGCTGATATTGCCCGAGGAGCCCGGCGTCAGCCCGCGCTCGAACAGCGAGCGGCCGAAGCGGCAAATGTCCTCACGAAGCTTTGTCTCGCTCATCCGGTTTCGCCCGTTCCGGCTCGCTCATGGCGCCATCCGTTTTCCGCTTTGTCTCATGCTTTGGCAGCGCGGCCAAGCCGTGTTAGGCAAGCAGCAACGAGCATGATCCGGAAAACGGCAATCATGCTCAAACAAGCAAAAATTTGAGGATCGCCGCATGTCCAGTTCCGCACCACCACGTGTCGCCGTCATCGGGCTGGGGTCGATGGGATACGGCATGGCGACCTCGCTCAGGCGGGCCGGTCTCGCCGTGACCGGCTGCGACGTCTCGGCCGATGCCGTCGCGCGCTTTGTGGCCGACGGCGGCAAGGGCGCCGGCTCGCCGGCCGAGGCGGCCAAGGATGCCGATATCGTCGTCAGCGTCGTCGTCAATGCAGCGCAGACCGAGGCCATCCTGTTCGGCAAGGGCGGCGCCGCCGAGACCATGGCCAAGGATGCGGTCTTCATCTCCTCGGCGACCATGGACCCCGATATTGCGCGGCGGCTGGCAAAACAGCTCGAGGCGACCGGCCGGCACTATCTCGATGCCCCGATCTCCGGCGGCGCGCAGCGCGCGGCGCAGGGCGAACTGACCATTCTCGCTTCCGGCAGCGCGGCGGCGTTCGCAAAGGCGCGGCCAGCGCTGGATGCGATGGCGGCCAAGCTCTACGAACTCGGCGATGCGGCTGGCCAAGGCGCGGCGTTCAAGATGATCAACCAGCTGCTGGCCGGCGTGCACATCGCGGTCGCCTCGGAGGCGATCGCGTTCGCCGCCAAACAGGGTCTCGACATCCGCAAGGTCTATGAGGTGATCACCGCCTCCGCCGGCAATTCCTGGATGTTCGAGAACCGCATCCCGCATGTGCTCGACGGCGACTATGCACCGCGCAGCGCGGTGGAGATTTTCGTCAAGGACCTCGGCATCATCCAGGACATGGCGCGCACTGCGCGCTTCCCGGTGCCGGTCTCGGCCGCGGCCTTGCAGATGTTTTTGATGACATCGGCCGCCGGCATGGGCCGCGACGACGATGCGTCGGTGGCGCGGATGTATGCGCAAGTCACCGGCACCAAGCTTCCCGGCGCGAAATAACAGGAGTTTGCAATGCCCCGTTTTGCCGCCAACCTCACCATGATGTTCAACGAGGTCCCGTTCCTCGACCGCTTCGAGGCGGCGGCGAAAGCGGGCTTCACCGCGGTCGAGTTCCTGTTTCCCTATGACCATCCCGCCGAGGAGGTCGGCAAGCGGCTGAAGGCCGCCGGGCTGACGCAGGCGCTGTTCAACCTGCCGCCGGGCGACTGGGCCGCCGGCGAAAAGGGATTTGCCGCGCTGCCGGATCGCTTCGCCGATCTGCAGCGGAGCCTGAAGACCGCGCTGCCCTATGCTGCGGCGACCGGCGTCAAGCGGGTGCATCTGATGGCCGGCATCGCCGACCGCAGCGATGCCAGGGCGGTCGCGGCGTTCCGCAAATCGGTCGCATACGCGGCCGAGTTCTTCGCGCCGCACGGCCTCGACGTCGTGATCGAACCGATCAATCCGCGCAACGTGCCCGGCTACTTCCTCAACGATTTCATCTTCGCGCGCGACCTGATCAACGAGCTTGGTCTCGCGAACCTGAAGCTGCAGTTCGACATCTATCACTGCCAGATCATCCATGGCGACGTCACGATGCGGCTGCGCGAGATGATGCCTGTCATCGGCCACATCCAGATCGCCTCGATCCCCTCGCGCAACGAGCCCGACGGCGAGGAGCTGAACTATCCGTTCCTGTTCGGCGAGCTCGACCGGCTCGGCTATGGCGGCTTCGTCGGCTGCGAATACAATCCGCGGGGCAAGACCACCGACGGCCTCGCCTGGTTCAAGCCCTACGCCGGAGTGAAGCCGTGACACCAGCAACAAAATTGTCGCTTGGCTGCGTCGCCGACGACTACACCGGAGCCTCCGACCTCGCCAATACGCTGACCCGTGCGGGTCTCCGCACGGTGCAGACCATCGGCGTGCCCGCCGACGATCTGGCGCTGCCCGAGGTCGACGCCGTCGTGGTGTCGCTGAAGAGCCGCTCGATCGAGGCCGGCCTCGCCGTGACGCGCTCGCGCGCGGCGGAAAGCTGGCTGCGCGGCCGCGGTGCGTCCCACATCCTGTTCAAGATCTGCTCGACCTTCGATTCCACCGATGCAGGCAATATCGGCCCGGTGATGGACGCGCTGCGCGCCGATTCCTCTGACAGCATCGTGCTGGTGACGCCGGCGTTCCCGGAGACCGGCCGCACCGTCTACCAGGGCAATCTGTTCGTGGGCTCGGTGCCGCTGAACGAGAGCCCGCTGAAGGATCACCCGCTCAACCCGATGCATGATTCCAATCTGGTGCGTGTGCTGGCGCGGCAGAGCAAGACCAAGGTCGGCCTGGTCGATCTGGCGACGCTGAGCCGCGGCGCTGAGGCGGTGCGGGCCAGGCTGGCCGAGCTCGCACGCGGCGGCATCGGAGCCGCCATCGTCGACGCGGTGTTCGACCGCGACCTCGAGACCATCGGGCAGGTGGCGCTGGATCACCGCCTGTCGGTCGGCGCCTCCGGCATCGGGCTTGGCCTGGCGCGGGCGCTGGTCGCCGCCGGCAGGGCCAAGTCGGACGCCGCGACTGCGATGCATGAGAGCGCGATCGGCGGCCCGGCCGCCTGCCTCGCCGGCAGCTGCTCGCAGGCCACCCTGCGCCAGATCGCCAACGCCGAGAAGGTGATGCCGGTGCTGCACCTCGATCCCGAGCGGGTGATCGCCGGCCGGGAGGAGGCGCAGCGCGCGCTCGCCTGGGCCAGAGACCGGTTCGGCGCCGGACCGATCCTGATCGCCAGCAGCTCGACCCCCGAGGAGGTGGCAGCTCTGCAATCCCGTCATGGCCGCGATGCAGCCGGACATGCCATCGAGCAGGCGATGGCCGATATTGCGGAGGGGTTGGTGCAGTCGGGTGTGCGCAGGCTGGTGGTCGCCGGTGGTGAAACTTCGGGCGCCGTGGTCGACCGGCTTGGTATCCCGGGCTTCCTGGTCGGTGCGGAAATCGCTGCAGGCGTGCCGGTTTTGCGCGCGGTCGGCGCCAAGCACGGCGACATGGTGCTCGCCTTGAAATCAGGCAATTTCGGCGGGCCGGAGTTCTTCTCGGATGCGCTGGCGTTGATGCCTTGATGCGCGCAACACGCCGCGTGTAGTGGCGGCGAGGAGGCCTCGACCAATGTGAAGTCGGTGGCATCCGCGACCGAAGAGCTGTCGTCGTCGGTGACCGAGATTACCCGTCAGGTGCAGGAATCGGCGCGGATGGCCGGCGACGCCGTCGGTCAGGCGCGCACCACCAACGATCGCGTCAGCGAGCTGTCGAAGGCCGCCGCGCGCATCGGCGACGTCGTCGAATTGATCAACACCATCGCCGGCCAGACCAACCTCCTTGCGCTGAACGCCACCATCGAGGCGGCGCGCGCCGGCGAAGCCGGCCGCGGCTTCGCGGTGGTGGCTTCCGAAGTGAAAGCCCTGGCCGAGCAGACCGCAAAGGCGACCGGCGAGATCGGCCAGCAGATCGCCGGCATCCAGGCCGCGACCCAGGAGTCGGTCGGCGCGATCAAGGAAATTTCGTCGACCATCGAGCGGCTGTCGGAGATATCGTCGACCATTGCCGCCGCGGTTGAACAGCAGGGCGCGGCGACGCAGGAGATTTCCCGCAACGTGCAGCAGGCGGCGCAGGGCACCCAGCAGGTCTCGGCCAACATCACCGACGTGCAGCACGGCGCCAGCGAAAGCGGCTCGGCCTCAAGTCAGGTGCTGTCGGCGGCGCAATCGCTGTCCGGCGACAGCAGCCGTCTCAAGCTCGAGGTCGGCAAGTTCCTCGACGCCGTCCGCGCGGCCTGAACTCTGCTTTGGCGCGTTGATCAAAAGCCCGGCCGTGATGGCCGTGCTTTTTGGATCTCCGCGATTGAAGCTTGCTCCGTCTTTAGCGCATGGATCGGCTGCACAGCACGACGAAAAGTTGTGCCGTGGCGAGCGCTGCAATTATTCAGAGGTGTCCGAGGTTTGCGTCGTCCGTAGTCATACTGAAATTCACGTTAACCTTGTTCTAGCAGCGTGCGTGTAGCGTTTTTGAAAACCTGCCGGCAGTTCGGTTGAGAACATGCCGTTGTCGCGTTTCCTCCGCCCTTATGCAGCTTGAGTGGGCCTGCGATCAGGCCCTGCGTCATGTCGATTGGCCTCTTGAAGGCAGAGCGGTACGCGACGCACGTCTGGAATTCCTTAAAGTCATAAATTGTATTGAGAGACGACAGATGTCCTGGCTGGATAATTTCAAGATCGTTGTGAAGGTCGGTCTGATCGTTGGCATTCTCGGCGTCGTCATGATCGGAGAAACCCTGTTTGCGGCACGCCGCATGAGGGCGATGGACGATGCCAACACCGATGTCGTGACCCGCGTCGACAAGTACACGACGCTGGCCACACGCATGACGCGTCATGCCGAAGCCTATCTTTCCGCGGCGTTTCAACTCGCCGTGGAAACCACCGACGAAGGCAACGTCAAATATCTCGCCAAGACCAAGTCCAGCGAAAAGGCCTATAAAGCAGGCATGTCGGACGTGCTCAACCACATGCCGGAGAAGGGGACGGCCATCAAACCCATCCTTGCCGGTTTCGAGAAGGCTTTCGTGGTCTGCGATCCCGGGATCGAATACGCGGCGACGACCACCTCCCCCGAAGAGAACATGAAAGCCGCCGCGCGTCTCAAGGCGGAGTGCGTTCCGCTGATGGAGGCCGCGATTACCGACCAGATCAAACTCGTCGACGATCTGCTGGCGGATGCGCGCAGGATATCCGACGCGATGACGGAGGAGGCCGATTCTTCGATCAGGACCGTGCAGATGACGGCTGCAGCCGGTCTCTTGCTTGGCCTCGCGGTCGCGATGTGGATTGGGATCGCGGGAATGTCGCGGCCGATCGCCCGCCTGAAGGCGGCGATGGAGGCGCTCGCTCGCAACGATCTCACTGCCGATGTCCCGGGCAAGCAGCGCCGCGACGAGATCGGCGAGATGGCCCGCAGCGTCGAGGTGTTCAAGGCGAACGGGCTCGAAGTCGAGCGTCTGAAGCGTGAGCAGCAGGAGGCCGACCAGCAGGCCGCCGTGCGGCGCAAGGCCGACATGATGCAACTTGCCGATGGCTTCGAAAGCGCGATCGGCCATATCGTCGAGACGGTGTCGTCCGCTTCGACCGAACTTGAGGCCTCCGCCAACACCCTGACCGCCACGGCCGAACGCTCGCAACAGCTGGCGACCGTGGTGGCGGCGGCTTCCGGACAGGCGTCCGCCAATGTCCAGTCGGTATCTTCGGCCACCGAAGAGTTGTCGTCATCCGTCAACGAGATCAGTCGGCAGGTCCAGGAATCGGCTCGGATGGCCAACGACGCGGTCGATCAGGCCCGTACCACCAACGATCGTGTCAGCGAGCTGTCGAAGGCTGCCGCGCGCATCGGCGACGTCGTCGAGCTGATCAACACCATTGCCGGCCAGACCAACCTGTTGGCGCTGAACGCCACCATCGAGGCGGCGCGGGCCGGCGACGCCGGCCGCGGCTTCGCGGTCGTGGCGTCCGAGGTGAAGGCGCTGGCCGAGCAGACCGCGAAGGCGACCGGCGAGATCGGCCAGCAGATTTCCGGCATCCAGGCCGCGACGCAGGAGTCGGTCGGCGCGATCAAGGAGATCTCGTCGACCATCGAGCGGCTGTCGGAGATATCCTCGACGATCGCTGCCGCCGTCGAAGAGCAGGGCGCCGCGACCCAGGAGATATCCCGCAACGTCCTGCAGGCCGCGCAGGGTACCCAGCACGTCTCGGCCAACATCACGGACGTGCAGCGTGGCGCCACCGAGACCGGCTCGGCCTCCTCGCAGGTTCTTTCGGCAGCGCAGTCACTTTCAAGTGACAGCGCGCGCCTCAAGATCGAGGTCGGCAGGTTCCTGGGCACGATACGCGCGGCCTAGTGCACAGGGGGCGACCAGGCGCGCCCATTTCTGGAGCTATGCCAAGGAAGTGAAGGCCAACTGCGTTTCTCGCGTTGGCCTTTTTGCCATGCTTCGGGTAAATCGGCCTTTGCGGAACGGCATTTGGAACGCCGATTCCTCTGCCTGGGCGGGCTCTATTTCGGGAATATCTCTTTTATGATCGCACTGGTCCGTATCGCGCTGAGCCGGCCATATACTTTCGTCGTGCTCGCGATCCTGCTGCTGATTATCGGACCGCTGGCGGCGCTGCGCACGCCGACCGACATCTTTCCGGATATCCGCATCCCCGTGATCGGCGTGGTGTGGCAGTACACCGGCCTACCGCCCGACCAGATGTCCGGCCGCATTACCACGCCGTTTCAGCGCGCGTTGACCACGACCGTCAACGACATCGAGCACATCGTCGCCAATTCCTATAACGGCGTCGGCATCATCAAGATCTTCTTCCAGCCCAATGTCGACATCCGCACCGCCAACGCGCAGGTCACCGCGATCTCGCAGACCCTGCTCAAGCAGATGCCGCCGGGCGCAACGCCACCGCTGATCCTGAACTACAGCGCCTCGACGGTTCCGATCATCCAGGTGGCGCTGTCGGGCGAAGGCCTGACCGAGCAGAACCTCGCCGATATCGGCATCAACCAGCTGCGCACGCCGCTGGTCACGGTGCCCGGCGCCGCGATCCCGTATCCGTTCGGCGGCAAGCAGCGCCAGGTTCAGATCGATCTCAATTCGACGGCGCTGCAGGCCCGCGGCCTGTCGGGCCAGGACGTCGCCAACGCGCTCGCCGCGCAGAACCTGATCACGCCGGTCGGCACCCAGAAGATCGGCAATTTCGAATACACCATCAACCTCAACAACTCGCCGCTGCGGCTCGAGGAGCTCGGCGACCTGCCGGTCAAGCAGGTCAACGGCGCGATGGTCTATGTGCGTGACGTCGCCTCGGTCCGCGACGGCAACCCGCCGCAGACCAACATCGTCCATGTCGACGGCAACCGCTCGGTCCTGATGATGGTGCTGAAGGCGGGCGCCACCTCGACGCTCGATATCATCTCCGGCATCAAGCAGAAGGTGATCGACGTCAAGGACCAGATGCCTGACGCGCTCAAGATCGGATTCATCGGCGACCAGTCGGTGTTCGTCCGTGGTGCGATTACCGGTGTCGCCTTCGAGGGCGTGATCGCCGCGCTCTTGACCAGCGTGATGATCCTGCTGTTCCTCGGCAGCTGGCGCTCGACCGTCATCATCGCGGTGTCGATCCCGCTGTCGGTGCTGGGCGCCATCATCATGCTGTCCCTGATCGGCGAGACGCTGAACATCATGACGCTCGGCGGCCTCGCGCTCGCGGTCGGCATCCTGGTCGACGACGCCACGGTGACGATTGAGAACATCAACTACCACCTCGAGCAGGGCAAGCCGGTCGAGCAGTCGATCCTCGACGGCGCCAACCAGATCGTGACGCCGGCCTTCGTCTCGCTGCTCTGTATCTGCATCGTGTTCGTGCCGATGTTCTTCCTGTCAGGCGTGGCGCGCTTCCTGTTCGTGCCGATGGCCGAAGCTGTGATGTTCGCGATGATCTGGTCGTTCATCCTGTCGCGCACTTTGGTGCCGACGATGGCGAACTACCTGTTGCAGCCGCATGTTCATCACGAGGGCGCGCCGCCGAAGTCGCGCAATCCTCTGGTCTGGTTCCAGCGCGGCTTCGAGGCGCGGTTCGAGCGCATTCGCAGTGGCTATCGCGGCCTGCTCGCGATGGCGCTCGGTCATCGCAAGGTGTTCGTGATCGGCTTCCTCGTCGCGGTGTTTGCGTCGTTCCTGCTGGTGCCGTTCCTGGGACGCAACTTCTTCCCCACGGTCGACGCCGGCAACATCCTGATGCATGTCCGCACCCAGGTGGGCACCCGCGTCGAGGAGACCGCCAACCAACTCGCCGACATCCAGAAGGCGATCCGCAAGCTGGTCCCGGGCGAGATCGAGACCATGACCGATAACATCGGCATGCCGATCTCCGGCATCAATATGACCTATAACAACACCGGCGTGATCGGCCCGCAGGACGGCGACATCCAGATCCGCCTGAAGGAAGGCCACAAGCCGACCGAGGAGCATGTCCGCGCGCTGCGTGAGCAATTGCCGCGGCTGTTCCCGGGCACCAGCTTCGCGTTCCTGCCGGCCGACATCGTCAGCCAGATCCTGAACTTCGGCGCGCCGGCGCCGATCGATCTGCAGATCCGCGGCGCCAATCTCGACGCCAACTTCGCCTATGCCAACAAGCTGCTCGCCAGGATCAAGCGCATCCCCGGCATCGCCGACGCCCGGATCCAGCAGTCGCCGAACAATCCGACCTTCAACATCGATGTCGACCGCACCCGCGCGCAATATGTCGGCCTGACCGAACGCGACGTCACCAACTCGCTGGTGGTGAACCTCGCCGGCTCGTCGCAGATCGCGCCGACCTACTACCTCAACCCGGATAACGGCGTGTCATATTCGATCGTGATGCAGACGCCGCAATACCAGATCGACTCGCTGAGCGCGCTGCAGACGCTGCCGATCACCGCGAGCGGCAACACCCAGGCGCCGATCCTCGGCGGCATCGCCGACATCAAGCGCGCCACCTCGAGCGCGGTGGTCTCGCAATACGACATCCAGTCGCTGGTGCAGATCTACGCCACGACGCAAGGCCGCGATCTCGGCGGCGTCGCGACCGACGTGCGCCAGCTGATATCAGACACCGCCAAGGAAGTGCCGAAGGGCTCCTCCGTGGTGCTGCTCGGCCAGGTGCAGACCATGAACTCGGCCTTCACCGGCCTGTTGTTCGGCCTGCTCGGCGCGGTCGTGCTGATCTACTTCCTGATCGTGGTGAACTTCCAGTCCTGGTCGGACCCGTTCGTGATCATCACGGCGCTGCCCGCGGCACTTGCCGGCATCGTCTGGATGCTGTTCACGACCGAGACCACGCTGTCGGTTCCGGCCTTGACCGGGGCCATCATGTGCATGGGCGTGGCGACCGCCAACAGCGTGCTGGTGATCAGCTTCGCGCGCGAGCGCTATGAGGAACTCGGTGATCCCGTCGCGGCGGCGCTGGAGGCCGGCTTCGTCCGGTTCCGCCCGGTGCTGATGACCGCGCTCGCCATGATCATCGGCATGGCGCCGATGGCGCTCGGGCTGGGCGAGGGCGGCGAGCAGAATGCGCCGCTGGGCCGGGCCGTGATCGGCGGCCTGATCTTTGCAACCTTCGCGACGCTGATGTTTGTTCCCGTGGTATTCAGTATGGTACACAAGAAGCAAGGCGCCAAAGCCGCCGCCTCATCGGAGATTCCGCATGCCGCCCACTGAACAGCGCCCGCCGGTTTCGCGCCGGAAACTGGGCATCTTCGGCGTGGTGGCGCTGGTCGGCGCCGGCCTGATCGTCGGCACCGGGATCCGTGCCCGCGAGGAGCAGGACACCCGCTTGAAGGAATGGACCGATGACCAGGCCGTTCCGACCGTCGCGGTGGCACTGCCGATCGCCAAGGCGCTCACCCCCACCATCGACCTGCCAGGCCGGCTCGAGGCCTATTCCCGCGCCCCGATCTTCGCCCGGGTTTCCGGCTACCTGAAGACCTGGGACGTCGACATCGGAGCCCGCGTCAAGGCCGGCCAGGTGATCGCCGAAATCGAGGCGCCCGACCTCGACCAGCAATTGCTGCAGGCGCGCGCCGATCTTGCCAGCGCCCAGGCCTCGGCCAAGCTCTCCGAAGCGACGCTGAACCGGCGCAAGACGCTGGTCGCCTCGAACTTCGTGTCCGCCCAGGAGATCGACGAGCGCACGGCCGACCTCTCCAACAAGAACGGTGCGGTCAAGGCCGGCCAGGCCAATGTCGAGCGGCTCGAAGCGCTCGCCGGTTACAAGAAGATCACGGCGCCGTTCGACGGCGTGGTGACGTCGCGCGACACCGACGTCGGCGCGCTGATCAATGCCGGCGGCAACTCGGGCCCCGCGATGTTCACGGTCTCCGACATCACCAAGCTGCGCGTTTACGTCAACGTGCCGCAGAACTACGTCCCGGGGGTCAAGATGGGCGCCAAGGCGACGCTTTTGTTGCCGGATTACCCGAACCGCGCCTTCCAGGCGACGGTGGAGGCTTCCTCGCAGGCGGTCGATGTCGCCTCCGGCACGACGCGGATGCAGCTCGGGCTCGACAACTCGTCCGGCGAGCTGATGCCGGGCAGCTACGCCAGCGTGAAGCTGAACCTGCAGCGCGACTCCACGCCGCTCAGCATTCCCGCCAGCGCGCTGATCTTCAACAGCAATGGCCTGCGGGTCGCGACGGTAGGCCCTGACGACAAGGTGCTGTTCAAGGCCGTGAAGATCGGCCGCGACCTCGGCAAGGAGATCGAGATCGCCTCGGGCCTCGCCCCCGACGACCGCATCATCACCGCTCCGCCGGACGGCCTCGCCGACGGCGACCACGTGCGCGTCACCGGCGCCGGTGCCAAGGGCAAGCCGACCACGGCGTCCGAGAAGCAGGACGTGAAGGGGTAGGGGAGGACGCAGTAGCGTCCTCTTCGTCATGCCCGGGCTTGTCCCGGGCATCTTCGTTTTTGGCAGATGCTTAGGACAGGCACGTCTTACCTCGCCCCGCTTGCGGGGAGAGGCGTAGGCCGCCTCCGGCGGCCGTCTCTTGAGAACGCTGAAGCGAAGCTTCAGCTACGTTGCATCGTGAGATGCAATCCGGGTGAGGGGGTACAGGTCTCACCGCGTTCAGAACTCGCGGAAGCAGCCCCTCACCCCAACCCTCTCCCCGCAAGAGCGGGGCGAGGGAGAACTTCTATCCCACCCGCCATTCCAGCACGCCGTCACTAGCCGTGACGATGTCACCCGTGCTGCCCACCGGCGTGCGATCCATACCCTGCAGATGCGCCAGCGTCGCCGTATCGCTCGCCGGGATGCGGCCGAGCGTGCGGCGGCCGTCCTCGGTACGCAGCATGGTGACGCCGTGCTCGATCTCACCATTGGCACGATAGATCACGGTGAAAGCCTCGACCTTGCCCTTGCCCGCCGCCTCGGCGGTGAAGTCCGGTACGTCGCGCCTGTTGCGGTCGGCTTCCGCCTGCACGGAGGTGTCCTGCTTGAGCGCCGCGGTCGACGCCGCGCGCGACAGCACGAGGCCATGATGCTTGGTGACGAAGCCGCCCTGGCCGTAGAGCAGGCCGAGCGTGCCGCCGCTGCGGAGCTTGCGCACCATCGCGCAGGCCGAATGCGTCATGTAGGTGTTGAGCGGCGCGCCGAAGAACGTCAGCCCGCCGGTCACGGTCGGCTGCACGTCGGGCCCCAGGCCAAGCGTGCGGCGCGCCATCTTCGGCACGCAGGGGAAACAGCTATAGAGCTCGATCGCGTCGAACTTCCTGCCGTCGCCGCCGACGAGATCCATCACCGCCTTCAGCACCGCATTCTGCGCGTGGCTCTCGACGAACTGGTCGCGGATCAGATAGTCGCGCGGCTCTTCCGCCGAGGCGCCGCCGAGCGGATAGATCAGCTTCTCCTCCGGCACGCCGGCAGCGCGCGCTTTGGCAAGGCTGGTCAGGATCAGGGCGCCACCCATGTTCACGGTCGGGTTCGCCACCATCAGTTTTGTGTAGGGCCAGGCGATCATCCGGTTGTCAGGCGTTGCGGTTGTGATCTCATCGCCGGTGAAGCGCTTCTTCAGCCAGGAGTTCGGATTGCCGGCCGCAACGCGCGCATAGGTCGACCACAGATCGCCGGATTCCTTCAGCGCCTCGCGCGGGGTCTGGCCCCAATGCGCCGAGGTTGCGGACTCATAGAGCGGATAGACCGTGATCGGGCGGAAGACGCCGAGCGCCACCGCCAGCGGCTTCTGGAACGCAGCGCCGCGCTTCGGCTCCTCGACGTCGTGTGCGAACGGCGTCCACGGCAGTTCGACGCCGGCGCGCTGTGCCTTGGTCGCGGTCGACTGCGCCTCTGCGCCGCACACCGCCGCGACACTGCATTCGCCGCGCGCAATGCGCTGTGCTGCCTCATGCAGATAGCGAATCGGGCTCTCGCCGCCGACCGGCCCGTAATAGAGATGCGAAGGCTGAACGCCGAGCCGCTGCGCGAGTTGCTTCTCGGGATCGCGATAACGCCAGCTCAGGAAGTTGACGATGTCGAGCGATTGCACGTCAGAGAGCAGCTTGGCCCCGCTGTCAGCCTCGGCGCGCTTCAGCGCCTGTTCCAACAGCGTGAGCGGCTCGAGGCCGGCGGCGATGTCCTTCGGACGATCGACGATCTCGCCGACGCCGACGATGACGGGAATGCGGTCTTCGGGGATGCTGTTCGACATTCTTGTTGTTTCACTTTGAGGTATTGGATTCGATCGTTGTTCTGGGCGTCATTGCGAGCGAAGCGAAGCAATCCATACCTCTACTCGGGGAAAGATGGATTGCTTCGTCGCTTCGCTCCTCGCAATGACCAGGAGAGGGCCGCGTGCACTCACTCCGCCACCAGCGCGTTCATGTGCTCGACGGCCTCGACGAAATCTTCCTTGAACTCCTGCACCACGGCGCCGGCCGACTTCACGCTGTCGATCAGGCCGACGCCCTGGCCGACGAAGTAGGTGACGAGATCGCGCGCCTTCTCGTTGCCGGCCGCCGCCGAGCGGTCGATGGCGTTGAAGGCGTCGCGGCTGATGATGCTTTGCAGCGGCATCGGCAGTGCGCCGGGGCTGTCCGGCGAGCGGTCCCAGGCGTCGGTCCAGACCGAGCGGAGCTGCCGCGCCGGCTTTCCGGTGCGGCCCTTGGAGCGGATCGCGTCGCGCGAGGACGCCGCGATCATCTTCTCGCGGAAAATCTCCGAGGTCTCCGACTCCACCGTGGCAAGCCACACCGAGCCGGTCCAGGCGCCGGCCGCGCCCATCGCCATGCAGGCCGCCATCTGGCTGCCGGTCATGATGCCGCCGGCGGCGAGCACCGGCACGTCGCGGATCCTCCGGACCGCCTTGATCACCTCGGGCACCAGCACCATGGTCGAGACCTCGCCGCAATGGCCGCCGGCCTCGGTGCCCTGCGCGACCAGGATGTCGACGCCGGCCGCGACCTGGCGCAGCGCGTGCTCCTTGGAGCCGACCAATGCCGCCACCGGCACGCCGTGCTTGCGGCCCATCTCGATCATCGCCCTGGGCGGCACGCCGAGCGCGTTCGCAATCAGCCTGATCGGATGCCGGAACGAAACCTCAAGCAGCTGCAGCGCGGTCTCGGCATCGAACGGCTGCGGCTGGTTGTCGGCGACATTCCGGCTGGTCAGCTCGATGTCGTACTTCTTCAGCAGGTTGCGGGTGAAGTCGCGGTGCTCCTGCGAGACGCGCGCCTCCAGGCTCTTCCAGGTGACGTTCTTCTCACCCGCGGTCGAGATGTTTTCCGGGATCAGCACGTCGATGCCATAGGGCTTGCCGTCGACATGCGCGTCGATCCACTTCAGCTCCTGCTCCAACGTGTCCGGCGTGTGCGCGGTCGCGCCGAACACGCCAAAGCCGCCGGCGCGGCTGACCGCCGCCACCACGTCGCGGCAATGGCTGAAAGCGAGCAGGGGGAAATCGATTCCCAGCATGTCGCAGATCGGTGATTTCATGGAGCGGTTCTCCCGGCAGCCGTTTTTTGTGCTTGTTGGCATCAGGCTTCCGCGACGCTAGCGCATCATGGATGGCTAAGCCAAGCCGGTTTCGGCTACGGCGATCTTGCGTGCAAGCGCTGCTCTGGCTGCATCCCTCGCGGCGCATTCCGCAAGGTAGAAAATGCGGGAGAACGGGGTGGGCAAAGCCAACTGTGCCCACCATCTAGTGCGGACATGCACGGCGATCGCCGCGCCACCTTGGAAAAACGTAAATCGGGAGCCAATGACGTGACTGACACCTCTGCCTACGAGCCGCCGAAAGTCTGGACCTGGAACAAGGAGAGCGGCGGACGTTTCGCCAGCATCAACCGGCCGATCGCCGGCCCGACCCATGACAAGGAACTGCCGGTCGGCCGTCATCCGCTGCAACTCTACTCGCTGGCGACGCCGAACGGCGTGAAGGTCACGGTGATGCTGGAAGAGCTGCTCGCCGCGGGCCACAGGGGCGCGGAATACGATGCCTGGCTGATCAAGATCGACGGCAACCAGTTCGGCAGCGGCTTTGTCGCGGTCAATCCGAATTCGAAGATCCCGGCGCTGATGGACCGCAGCGGATCGGAGCCGATCCGAGTGTTCGAGTCCGGCTCGATCCTGGTTTATCTGGCGGAAAAATTCGGCGCGTTCCTGCCGACCGACGCCAAGACGCGCGCCGAAACCTTCTCCTGGCTGTTCTGGCAGATGGGCGCCGCGCCCTATCTCGGCGGCGGCTTCGGGCATTTCTATGCCTACGCTCCGACCAAGATCGAATACGCCATCGATCGCTTTGCGATGGAGGTGAAGCGTCAGCTCGACGTGCTCGACCGCCGTCTCGCCGACAACGAATATCTCGCGGGCGACGTCTACACCATCGCCGACATGGCGGTGTGGCCGTGGTACGGCGGCCTTGCCAAGGGCCTGCTTTACGGTGGCGGCGAATTCCTCTCGGTACAGGACTACAAGAACGTGCAGCGCTGGACCGATGCGATCGCGGCGAGGCCTGCGGTCAAGCGCGGCCGCATGGTCAACCGCACCTGGGGCGAGCCGTCGAGCCAGCTCCACGAGCGGCATGACGCCAGCGATTTCGAGACCAGGACGCAGGACAAGATCGGCGAGCAGGCGGCGTCGTAATCCTGCCGACGTGCTTTGGTCCTTCCGCGAAACTCGTCATGGCCGGGACAAGGCCGGGCATGACAAAATGAAGCGCTCCGCTAACCCGCCCTACGCATCCGCGCATCATCCAAGCAGATCGTCGTACTCCGGATGCTTCTTCATAAAACCCTGGATGAATTCGCACTTCACCACGAGCTTGCGGCCCTGCGTGCGCACCGCGTCCAGCGTGGCGCGGGCGAGCTTTGAGCCGATGCCGCGGCCGCCGAGCTCCGGCGGCACCTCGGTATGGACCAGCGTGATCGCATCGGGCGTCTTGCGATAGACCACGAAGGCAATTGCGCCGTCGACGGCGAGTTCAAACCGGCTCTGGGCTTCGTTGTCCTGGAATGATTCACTCATTTTATCGTCCTCGGCTATTTCTTCTGCGCGCCCTCGGCCGCGGGAAACACCACGCGGTCGTCGGTGCGGCAATAACGATCGGCGAACATGCGGCCGATCGGGTGGTAGCGCTCCATGTGCACGCGCATCGCCTCGTGGTCCCACAATTCGTCGCGGATGTGGAAGTGGATGCCTTCGCCCATGATCAGCTGGCGGTCGCCGTTGACGTCGATCAGCTTCCAGGTCTTGCACTCCATCGCGAACGGCGCGTCGGCAAGCCGGGGCACCGCAATCTTGCTTGAGGGCGCGAGCTTGAGGCCGAGATAATCGGGTTCGCCGATCTCGGGCGGGAAGTCGCCGCTCGTCTCGTGCATCGCGCGCGCCAGCGGCTCGTCGGTGAGATTGACCACGAACTCACCTGTGCGCTGGATGTTGATGAAGGTGTCCTTCTCGCGGCCGTCGGGCCGGCGGTTGACCGCGAACATGCAGAGCGGCGGGTCTTCGCAGAACACGTTGAAGAACGAAAACGGCGCCGCATTGACCACGCCATCCGGCCCGATGCTGGTCACGCAGGCGATCGGCCGTGGCAGCACGAAGGACGTCAGCACCTTGTAGCGTTCGCGCTGGGTAAGGTCGCTTGGGGCGTATTCCATGTGGTCATTCCGGAGTGCGTAGGGCGGGCTAGTGAAGCGTAACCCGCCGCCGGCCCGCAAGAAAGCAAAAGGCGGGTTACGCTTGCGCTAACCCGCCCTACCAAACTTGCTTACCTCGTCCCGCGAAGAGTGGGGGGAGAGAAGAGCCTACGGCATGCTCAGCTCGTGGCGGCCGACCACCATCCAGTGCACCTCGTCCGGACCGTCGGCGAAGCGCAGATGGCGGACGTCCTGGTACATCTCGCCGAGCGGGCTCCATTGCGAAATGCCGGTGGCGCCGTGCATCTGGATCGCCTGGTCGATGATCTTGCAGGTGCGTTCCGGCACCATGGCCTTGACCATGCTGACCCAGATCCGCGCTTCCTTGTTGCCGAGCACGTCCATCGCCTTGGCAGCCTTGAGCACCATCAGCCGCATCGCTTCGATCTCGCAGCGCGCCTGCGCGATGATCTGCAAATTGCCGCCAAGATGGGCGATCTTCTTGCCGAAGGCTTCGCGGGTCAGGCCACGCGACACCATCAGGTCGAGCGCCTTCTCGGCCTTCCCGATGGTGCGCATGCAGTGATGGATGCGGCCCGGGCCGAGCCGGACCTGCGAGATCTCGAAGCCGCGGCCCTCGCCGAGCAGCATGTTCTCCTTCGGCACCCGGCAATTGTTGAAGCGCAGATGCATGTGGCCGCGCGGCGCGTGGTCGTGGCCGAACACATGCATCGGGCCCAGGATCTCGACGCCGGGGGTGTCGATCGGGACCAGGATCTGCGATTGCTGCTTGCTCGGCGCGGCGTCCGGATTAGTCTTCACCATCACGATCATGATCTTGCAGCGCGGATCGCCGGCGCCGGAGATGTAATACTTCTCGCCGTTGATCACCCACTCGTCGCCGACCAGCTTGGCGGTGGTCGAGATGTTCTTGGCGTCGGAGGAGGCGACATTCGGCTCGGTCATCGCGTAAGCCGAGCGGATTTCACCGGCGAGCAGCGGCTTCAGCCACTTCTCCTTCTGCTCCTTGGTGCCGACGCGCTCCAGCACTTCCATGTTGCCGGTGTCGGGCGCGGAGCAGTTCATGGTCTCCGACGCCAGCGGATTCTTCGCAAGCTCGACGGCGATATAGGCATAGTCGAGGTTCTTCAGGCCCTGGCCGGTCTCGTCATCGGGCAGGAAGAAGTTCCACAGCCCTTCCTCCTTGGCCTTGTCCTTGGCCTTCTGCAATACCGCGAGCTGCTCCGGCGTGAAGCTCCAACGGTCCTTCTTGCCCTCGGCGAGTCGCATGAACTCGACCGACATCGGATCGACGGTCTCACGGATGAACTTCTTGACGTGCTCGTAAAGCGGACGAACCTCGTCCGACATCCTGAGATCGTTGAGTTCTTCGCCAGGATTGAGATTGTAGGTCGTGGTTCGCGGGATATAGGCGTGTTTCATTCTTGGTCCTCCCATCAGCGAGATTTCGCGTTGCGGCCGACAATAGACTTAGGATTTGCGAAGCGCGAGCATGCTTTTCGGCGTGATCCCTGCCGCATCGCGGAATATCGCGACAGCGTTTAAAACGTTGTTTAAACGCCGTCGGTCTCAGAATCGAATTTGGCGACAGGCACTCAGACCATCCGGTGCATCGCGCAGATCTTGTTGCCGTCGAGATCGCGCAGATAGGCGAGGTAGAGCTTGACGCCAGAACCTTCCCTTACGCCGGGCGGGTTCTCGCAGGGCTTGCCGCCATTGGCGACGCCCGCCGCATGCCAGGCCTCGACCTGCTCCGGCGAATTGCAGGCAAAGCCGATCGTGCCTCCATTGGCGTGCGTCGCCGGTTCGCCGTTGATCGGTTTGGAAACCATGAAAATGCCGGCCTTCGTGAGGTACATAATGCGGTGACCGTCGACCCGGGCCGGCCGGACATCGAGCGTGGCCAGCAACGCGTCATAGAACGCCTTGGCCTTGTCCAGGTCGTTGGTGCCAACCATCACATGTGAAAACATCTGAAATATCCTCCCTGCTTGTTTTGGCGCGTTGTCTTGGCGCGCCGCAATGCCGCGCAATGTCCCGCACGCCGCGGCGTGCCGGTCAAACGCTAGCAGCAGATTTGCGGCGACGGAAGCGACCTCGAGGCGTGTAGTGGTGCTCTCTCCCTTCGTCATTCCGGGGCTCGCGAAGCGAGAGCCCGGAATCCATCGGGCCGGGCGTTTTGCTGATGAATGGATTCCGGGCTCGCGCCAAGAGGCGCCCCCCGGAACGACGAGGGGTGGAAGGCGCGCGCTCCTGCCACTGAGTTGCCCGACGACGCAAGCCCCCATCGCAAAAATATTTCGGTTTATCGTAATGGCAACTCAGTGTATGGTTTGCCCGTCTCACCCGATCGAGGGGCGCTTCGCGATCGTCACGAACGCGGTGTGGGATGCGGTGGACGCTGATAGCGCGACTGACGAGAGCGCATGAGGCGGACGGTGAAGTCGTGTGGTCCTGACGCCCTAGCGGCCGGTGTCTCCCCGCAAAACGCGAAAGCGTTTTTGCGGAGACGGTGACAAGCAAGCCTAGTCTCGCCGGGGAGAGCACGAAGTAAGCCGTAGCCCATCGCGCAGGGAAAGCCGGACTGCTCCGGTTACACCTGTGGTCCTACGCCTGTGCTTTTTTGTTGCACAGGGCCCATGGGTGCGATCGGCACCCGGCTTTCCCTGTGCCCTCTATATCCACGGAGGGAGCAAGTTAACGCAAGACTCGGACGCTTCTGCGCCGCGAGGATGCGGATGTATGTCTCAAGCTCGCTCCACACATTCGATGTCGTCCCGGGCAAGCGCAGCGCGACCCAGGACCCATAACCACCGATGCTCATTGCGGAACGACGCTGCGGCCACGGCTTGCTTCAACAACGCAGTCCTGTGGTTATGGGTCCCTGCTTTCGCAGGGACGACACCGGTGATGCGGGAGCGCCGTAATAATCAAAACGCCGTGTACCCGCCGTCGATTACAAAACAATCCGCCGTATGATAGGACGATGCCTTGCTCATGATGTAGACGGCGATGCCGCCGAAATCGCTCGGCTCGCCGAAGCGGCGCAGCGGGATGCGCGGCATCACGTTGGCGACGAACTTGTCGTTGGCCATGATGCCGGCGGTCATGTCGCTCTTGATCCAGCCGGGCAGGATCGCGTTCGCGGTGACGCCGTGGCGGGCGAGCTCGACGCCGAGCGCGCGGCACAGCGCGTTCAGCGCAGCCTTGGTGCCGGCATAGTGCTCGTTGCGCGCAGTGCCGAACAGCGAGGCGAGGCTCGAGGTCGCCACCAGCCGGCCGAATCTGTCGCCCGCCTCGGCGCGCTCGGTCATGTGGCGCGCCGCGGCCTGGAACACATGAAACACGCCGTCCAGATTGGTCGCGAACATTCTTCGCCATTCCTCCTCGGTGCGGTCGATGAAGGAGCGGCGTCCGCCGCCGCCGATGCCGGCATTGGCGAAGCAGCCGTCGACGCGGCCGAAGGTGTCGAGCGTCGCCTTCATCGCGGTCTTGACCGAGCCGGGATCGGTGACGTCGCAGAATTGCGTTGCGACCTTGCCGGGCCCGGCCTTCATCGAAGCCGCCGCGTTCGCATTTTTCTCCGCGTTGCGGCCCCAGATCGCGACGTTGCAGCCGGCGGCGTTCAGCGCCTGTGCGATGCCGAGGCCGATGCCGCCATTGCCGCCGGTGATGACGGCGACGCGGCCGGTGAGATCGAAGATGCCACTCATTGGGGTTTCCATTTGGTTTGGCGCGCGTTAATCGTGCGCCTCGGGACGAGCTTGGCGGCAACCATGGACAAGCCCGGCACAAAAATCAAATATGGGTCGAAACATCGACCTACCGCGGTACCAACCGCCGAAGCAACGTAAAGAGGAAACCATGCAGTTCAAACACGTCACGCTCGACTTCGACGGATCGGTCGCAATCCTCAAGCTCGACCATCAGGAAGTCATGAACGCGGTCTCGCTCGACATGCTGGGCGGGCTTGCCGAGGCGTTGGATGCGATCGACGACAAGCGCGACGAAGTGCGCTGCCTGGTCATTACAGGCGCCGGCCGCGCCTTCTGCACCGGCGCCAATCTGCAGGGCCGCAACACGCAAGCGAAGCCGGGCAAGAGCAACGCCGGCGCGGCGCTGGAGACCGCATTCCATCCCTTCTTGCGCCGACTGCGTAAGCTGCACTGTCCGATCGTGACCGCGGTGAACGGCCCGGCCGCCGGCGCCGGGATGAGTTTTGCATTGATGGGCGATCTGGTGCTGTGCGCGCGCTCGTCGTATTTCCTGCAGGCGTTCCGCCGCATCGGCCTGGTGCCGGATTGCGGCTCGACCTGGCTGCTGCCGCGGCTGATCGGCAAGGCGCGTTCGGTCGAGCTGTCGCTGCTCGGCGAGCGGCTGCCGGCCGAGAAGGCGCTTGAATGGGGCCTCGTCAACCGTGTCTATGACGACGGCGCGCTGATGGAGGAGACCATGAAGCTCGCGCACGAGCTCGCCAACGGGCCTACGGTCGCGCTGTCGTTGATCAGAAAACTCTACTGGGAAAGCCCGGAGAATTCGTTCGAGGAGCAGCTCAATCTGGAATTCGAGTCGCAGCGCATCGCGGGCAGCGCCGAGGATTTCAAGGAAGGCGTCACCGCATTCCTCGAGAAGCGTCCGGCGAAGTTCAAAGGCAAATGATCGAGACCGAGCTCACCCGCTGCGTCGCCTCCTTTCATCCCGGCGCGACCGGCATCACGGGCGCCGCAAAACTCTCCGGCGGCGCCAGCCAGGAGACCTGGACGTTCGACATCGTCCACCCCAACGGCAATGTCGGCGCGATCCTGCGCCGCGCGCCGCCGGGCTATGGTGCGGCGCCGGGCCGCGCCGCCGGCCTCGATGCCGAGGCCACGCTGATGCAGCTCGCGCATGACGCGGGCCTGCCGTCGCCGAAGGTGATGCATGTGCTGACGCCGGAGGATGGCCTCGGCCGCGGCTTCATCATGGCGCGCGTCGAAGGCGAGACCATCGCGCGGAAAATTTTGCGCGACGAGGAATTTGCCAATGCGCGGCCGATCCTGGCGCGCCAGCTCGGCCGCGTTATCGCCAGCATTCACGGCCTGCCGCAGGCAAAGCTGCCGCAGCTGCGCAGCCTGACCGCGACCAAGGAGATCGAGGATCTCGGCCGCGAATATCACGGCTTCAATTGGCCGCGGCCGGTGTTCGAGCTGGCGCTGCGCTGGCTGCGCGATCACGATCCCGGTCCGTCGTCTGACGTCACACTGGTGCATGGCGATTTCCGCCACGGCAATCTGATCATCGGTCCCGACGGGGTGCGTGCGGTGCTCGACTGGGAGCTCGCGCATACCGGCGATCCCATGGAGGATCTCGGCTGGATCTGTGTCAACTCGTGGCGCTTCGGCGAGATCGACAAGCCGGTCGGCGGTTTTGGTACACGCGAAGACCTGTTCGCAGGCTATGAAGAAGCCGGCCGCAAGGCCGACCGCGATCGCGTGATGTTCTGGGAAGTGATGGGCACGCTGCGCTGGGGCGTGATGTGCTGCGGCATGATGCAGCGCTTCCGTTCCGGCCCCGATCATTCGATGGAGCGGGCGATGATCGGGCGGCGTGCGTCGGAAACCGAGATCGATCTGTTGCGGTTGCTGGCTCCGCGGGGAAAATGACCATGCAGGACGAACCGACACCCACCGAACTGATCAAGGCCGTCGCCGATTTCCTGCGCAACGAGATCGCACCCGCGATCAAGGGGCACAACAGCTTCAAGCTCCGCGTCGGCATCAACGCGCTCGACCTGGTGACGCGGCAGCTTGCGCTTGCCGAGGCGGGCGACGAGACCGAGGCCGCGCGGCTGAAGCAGTTGCTCGGCGCGGACGGGACGCTGACGGAGCTCAATCGCGCGCTCTCGGCGAGGATCGCAAGCGGCGAGGTCGACCTGAAGACGCCGGGGCTATCGGAGCATCTCTGGCAGACCACGATGGACAAGCTCGCCGTCGATCAGCCGAACTACGCGTCCTACAAGAGGGAGTTGGGGAATACGTAACTTTCGGTACGTTCCCCGGACGCTGCGCAGCGCGAAGCGGGGCGCTGCTGATCCGGGGTCCATCAGCCGCAGGTCCCGGCTCTGCGGCGCAGCGCTGCACGCTGCACCGCGTCCGGGACGCGACAGTCTGTTACCGCCCCAACCATTTCGGCGGCCGCTTCTCCGAAAACGCCTTCGGGCCCTCGATGTAATCCTGCGAGGCGGCCATCGCCTTCACCGCCGGATACTCGCGCTGCTCGGCGATCGCCTGTTCCAGCGACACTTCGAGACCGCGCTGGATCGCCTGCTTGGAGGCGCGGATCGACATCGGCGAGTTCTTGGCGATGGTCTTGGCCCAGCGCTCGGCGGCGGCCAGCGCCTCGCCCTGCGGCACCACCTCGTTGACGAAGCCGAGCTCGAGGCCTTCCTTGGCGCTGACATGGCGCGCCGTCAGGATCATGCCCATGGCGCGCTTCAGCCCGATCTGCCGTGGCAGCCGGTGCACGCCGCCGGCGAGCGCGGCAAGGCCGACACGCGGCTCGGGCAGGGCGAAGGTCGCATTCTCCGAGGCGATGATCAGGTCGCAGGCCAGCGCGATCTCGAACCCGCCGCCCATCGCGACGCCGTTGACGGCGGCGATGATCGGCTTGTCGCAGTCGAAGCGGCTGGTCAGGCCGGCGAAGCCGCCCTTGTCCCAGCCGCGCTTGCCGCCGGCGGCCTGCCATTTCAGGTCGTTGCCGGCGCAAAACGCCTTGTCGCCGGCGCCGGTGACGATCGCGACCCACTGCTCGGGATCGGCGGAGAAGTCGTCGAACACCTTGTTGAGCTCGAAATGCGCGTCGATATGCAGCGCATTGTAAACCTCCGGCCGCGACAGCGTCACGATGGTGATGGGACCCTTGCGCGTCACCTTGGCGAATTTCAGATCCATGTTGGCTCCCGTCGATTTTCTGTGGCAAAGAATATCTTGCGCATCCTAACGCTTGCGCGCCGTCCCGTGCCATCCAATTACGCAACGCGACCGCGCGCGCAAGCCTCAATGGCCTGCTTGACTTGGCCTGTCGCTTCTCAGCTTAATCGATCCGAACGCGCGTTTGCGATAGCGCCTAGACGCAAAACCAAAATCAACGAATTTTCCGGGAGAGACGACCTTGGATTTCAATCTGCCGGCTGACCTGACAGCCTATCTCGCCGAGCTCGACCGCTTCATCGAACGCGAGATCAAGCCGCTGGAAGCGGCTGACGACAACATCCGCTTCTTCGACCATCGCCGCGAATGGGCGCGCACCGATTTCGACAAGGGCGGCCTGCCTCGCCATGAATGGGAGCTCCTGCTGCGCAAGGCCAAGAACCTGGCCGACGCCGCGGGCCATCTGCGCTTCGCGATCCCGAAGCGCTATGGCGGCAAGGACGGCTCCAATCTCTGGATGGCTGTGATCCGCGAACATTTTGCCGCAAAAGGTCTCGGCCTGCACAACGATTTGCAGAACGAGCACTCGATTGTCGGCAATCTCCCGATCGTGACCATGCTCGACCGCTATGGAACCGACGAGCAGAAGGCGATGATCGACGGCTCGATCACCGGCAAGTACCGCATCACGTTCGGTCTGACTGAACCGGAGCACGGCTCCGACGCCACGCATATGGAAACCAGGGCGGTGCCGGCGACGCGTGACAACGTCAAGGGCTGGATCATCAACGGCGAGAAGATGTGGACCACCGGCATGCATGTCGCTACGCATTGCGCGCTGTTTGCCCGTACCTCCGGCAATGACGGCGACGCCCGCGGCATCAGCTGCTTCCTGGTGCCGGCGAAATCGGCGGGCGTGAAGGTCGAAGAGTATATGTGGACCTTCAACATGCCGACCGATCATCCGCGCGTCAGCTTCACCGACGTGTTCGTGCCTGAAGATGCGCAGTTCGGCGAGGTCGGCCGCGGCTTGTCGCTGGCGCAATGTTTTGTCCATGAGAACCGGATCCGTCAGGCCGCAAGCTCGCTCGGTGCCGCCGTGTATTGCATCAACGAAAGCGTGAAATATGCGCGCGAGCGCAAGCCGTTCGGCAAGGCGCTGGCCGAGAACCAGGCGATCCAGTGGCCGCTGGTCGAGCTCGCGACCCAGGCCGAGATGCTGCGGCTGTTGATCCGCAAGACCGCCTGGGAGATGGATCAGCTGACCCAGGCGCAGGTCGAGCACACGCTGTCGGACCGGGTTTCGATGTGCAACTTCTGGGCAAACCGTCTGTGTTGCGAGGCCGCCGACCGCGCGATGCAGGTGCATGGCGGCATGGGTTATTCGCGCCACAAGCCGTTCGAGCACATCTATCGCCATCACCGCCGCTATCGCATCACCGAAGGCAGCGAGGAAATCCAGAAGCGCAAGGTGGCGGGCTTCCTGTTCGGCTACATGGGAGCCGGCAAGCACTGAGGCATTCACGAGGGAGCGGGTCGACATGGAAGGTGGGTGCACCTGCAGAAACGTCCGCTACCGCCTGACCGGCAGGCCGCTGATCGTGCACGCCTGCCACTGCACATGGTGCCAGCGCGAGGCCGGCACCGTGCATGCGCTCAACGCGATGTACGAGGCCGAACGGGTCGAGCACGTCGCCGCCGAGCCGGAGATCGTCGACACGCCGTCGGCGAGCGGCAAGGGCCAGAAGATCGCGCGCTGCCCGCGCTGCAAGGTCGCGGTCTGGAGCAATTATCCGGGCTCGGGACCCGCAGTGCGCTTCGTCCGCGTCGGCACGCTTGATGATCCCAATCAGTGCCCGCCCGACGTCCACATCTTCACGTCGTCCAAACAGCGCTGGGTGACGTTCCCTTCAGGCGCAAAGGTGTTCGCCGAGTATTACGATCGGAAAGCGGTCTGGCCGGAGGAGGCGCAAGAGCGCTGGCGCGTCTTGCGGGAGAGGATGAAGAAGGCGTGATGCGAACCACTCTCTCCATCGTCGTCCCGGCCTTCGCCGGGACGACAGAGGAGGCTAATTCACCTGCCGGTCCTTGCCCGCCCAATACGGATCGCGCAAATTCCGCCGCAGGATCTTGCCCGACGGGTTGCGCGGCAGCGCCGGGATGAAGTCGACCGATTTCGGCGTCTTGAAGCCCGCGATCCGCTCGCGGGTAAAGTTGATGATGTCGGTCGCGGTCGCCGTTTTGCCTGGCTTCATCACGACCACCGCCTTCACCGCCTCGCCCCATTTGTCGTCGGGGATGCCGATCACGGCGGCTTCGGCCACGTCAGGGTGGTCGCACAGCGCGCTCTCGACCTCGGCCGGATAGATGTTCTCGCCGCCAGAGATGATCATGTCCTTGATGCGGTCGTGGATGTAGAGATAGCCGTCATTGTCCATGTAGCCGGCATCGCCGGTGCGCAGCCAGCCGTCGCCGTCGATGGTGCGCGCGGTGGCCTCGGGCAGATTCCAGTAGCCGACCATGTTGGAGCCGGAGCGGGTGGCGATCTCGCCGACTTCGCCCGGCGGAAGCGGCTTGCCGTCAGGGTCGAGGATCGCAAGCTCGATACCGGGCAGCGCCTTGCCGGCCGAGCGCATCCGCTCGAGCCCCTCGATATGGTCCTCCGGCGGCAGCGCGACGATGGTGCCGGTGGTTTCGGTCATGCCGTACATCTGCACGAAGCCGCATTTGAAGACCTCGATGCACTCCTTCAGCAGCGCCGCCGGAATCGGCGAGGCGCCATACAGCATGTACTTCAAACGGGAAAAGTCGACCTGCCGCGCGCGCGGCTGCCGCACCACGAATTGCATCGCCGCCGGCACCATGAACAATTTGGTGATGCCGGACTGCTCGAAGAAGTCGAGCACCTTGGTCGGGTCGAACTCGCGGGCGATCACGCCGCGGGCGCCGTGATAGAGCCCCATGACGCCCCAGCCGGAGCCGCCGATGTGGAAGATCGGCATTGCGACCAGCGAGACGTCGTCGGTGGTCCATTTGTTCCATTCCGGCTTCTCGGCCTCGTTGCCGCTCTGCACGAGGTTGAGGAAATTTGCGTGGGAGAGCATCGCGCCCTTCGGCTTGCCTGTGGTGCCCGAAGTGTAGAGCTGGATCGCGATGTCCTTTGGCTCGAGCGCGACGCGCGGATCATCGCCGCTCTGCGCGTCGCGCCAGGCGAGATAGTCGGGCCATTCCGGCGCGCCGCTCTCGGTCGTGATGACAGTGCGGACGCTGGGCAGCTTGTCCCTGATATTGCGCGCTTGCGTGATGAATTCGGGGCCGACAAACAGGATCGGTGCCTTGCAGTCGTCGACGATGAAGGCGACCTCGGGGCCCGCCAGCCGCCAGTTCACCGGCGCCATCACCACGCCGGCCTTCATCGCACCCATCAACAGCTCGAAATAGAAGTCGCTGTTCTTGCCGAGATAGGCGATGCGCTCGCCTTTTTTGACGCCCATCGCGATCAGCGCGTTGGCGACACGGTTGGTCTTGATGTCGAATTCGGTGAAGCTGGTTTGCCGTCCCTCGAACTCATAGGCCAGCGCATCGCCGAGACTGCTGGCGCGGTCGCGCACCATGTCGGCAAGGTTGGTCAGTTTCGGCGCAGCGGACATGTTTCCCCCGTGACGTCTTGTTCTGGTTGCGCGGAGTGTGGCGGCATCCGGCAGCAAAGACAATACGGGGAGTGGTGCACGATCCATCCACACCGTCGTCCCGGGCAAGCGAAGCGCGACCCGGGACCCATAACCACAAGATCAAGTTGTCGAGCGCGCTGCGGCCCCAGCGTGCCCGGTCGTTTTAAGCGGTGGTTATGGGTCCCTGCTTTCGCAGGGACGACAGTTGAGCGTGGGGCGCGAGCTGACGCGTCAGCCGCGCGCCGCGCGGTCCTTCTCGTTCTGCGCCTTGATCGACTCGCGCGCCTTGGTCCAGTCGTCGTCGCTCCAGTCGCGCAGCTGGTAAAAATTGCCGCCCATGGCGAGCGCCTGTGCGCCGTCCATGGCGATGGTCTCGCCGTTGATCCAGTCGCAGCCGCCGGAGATCAGGAACACTGCGAGGTTCTGCAACTCCTCCATGGTGCCGACGCGGCCCATCGGGTTCATCGCCTTGGTCCGCGCACCGGCCTCGTCGCCGGGCTTGATGCGCTTGCTCATGCCCTCGGTCGGGATCTCGCCGGGGGCGATGGTGTTGAGACGGATGCCGTGGCGGCCCCATTCGATCGCCAGCGACATCGTCATGGCGTGGATCGCCGACTTGCTCATCGCCGACGGCACCACATAGGGCGAGCCGTTGCGTACCCAGGTCACCGTGATCGACACCACGTTGCCGCGATGCCCGCCGGCGATCCAGCGCCGGCCCACCGCGTGCGTGACGTAGAACGTGCCGTGCATCACGATGTTGGCCACTGCATCAAATCCCCGCGTGGAGAGCTCTTCCGAGCGCGAGATGAAATTGCCGGCGGCGTTGTTGATCAGATCGGTGAGCGGACCGCTGGTGGTCCAGATCGCCTCGATCATCTCGTCGACCGCCATGGCATTGCGGATATCGACGCCATGGCTCACCACGCGTCCGCCATGCTCGGCCATCAACTCGGTGGCGGTTTCGTCGCAGACGCTCTTGCGGCGGCCGCAGATATGCACCTCGGCCCCGAGTTGCAGGAACCGCGAGGCCATGGCCTTGCCGAGGCCGGTGCCGCCGCCGGTGACCAGGATGCGCCGCCCGGTAAGAAGCTGATCAGAGAACATCGTTTCCTCCACGGGGGTTGTCAGTTAATTGGTCGATTGACTAAAAGCGGACAACGGCCTTTGTGTAAAGCGCCATCAAGGAACAGCGGAGGAGATTTCAATGGAAGATCGCGTTTCGATATCGATTTCGGACGGTATCGCCGATGTCCGTCTGGTGCGGACCGACAAGATGAACGCGCTCGATGCCGCGATGTTCGAGGCATTGGTCGCCGCAACCGACCGGCTTTCCAAGGAAAAAGCCGTTCGGGTGGTGGTGCTATCAGGCGAAGGCCGGGCCTTCTGTGCCGGCCTCGACATGGGGCGTTTCGCCGCCATGAAGGACGGAGGTAACGGAGTGCCGGGCGGAGAGAACCGTGACCTGACGATCCGCACCCACGGCAAGGCCAATTTCGCGCAGCAGGCGGTGTGGGGCTGGCGCCAGCTTCCGGTGCCCGTGATCGCCGCGGTCCACGGTGTCGCGTTCGGCGGCGGCTTCCAGCTCGCGCTCGGCGCCGACATGCGCTTCCTTTCGACCGACGCGCGGATGTCGATCATGGAAATCAAATGGGGCCTGGTGCCCGACATGGCGGGCACGCCGATCCTCGCAAGCCTGGTGCGCGACGATATCCTGCGCGAGCTGACCTATACCGGCCGCGTCTTCTCGGCGCAGGAAGCGCAGAGCTACGGCCTCGCCACCCGCGTCTGCGACGACCCGCGCGCCGCGGCGCTCGAGGTCGCGCGCGAGATCGCCGGCAAGAGCCCGGATGCCATCCGCGCCGCCAAGCGGATGCTGAACAATCTGTCGGTCGATCCGGCCGCTGCACTGCTGGCGGAATCCGTCGAGCAGCAGAAGCTGCTCGGCAGCCCGAACCAGACTGAATCCGTGCGCGCCAATCTGGAGAAGCGCGCGCCAAGGTTTGCGGATACGTGAATCTCTCCGTCGTCATGGCCGGGCAAAAGCGCGAAGCGCGTCTTCGCGCAGATGTCCCGGCCATCCACGTCTTTCTTTGACGACGAAAGCAAGACGTGGATCACCGGGACAAGCCCGGTGATGACGACAATTGCCAACGTCGCTAACCAACAACGAAGAACAACAACAGATGAGCGAAACGTCCCAACCCTTCCTCGGCATCGTCAGCGGCGAGCGCCGGCGCGATCACGCAGGGGTGGCCGAGCGCACTGAGCGTATTGCCAGCGGCCTGAACCAGCTCGGCGTCAAGCCGGGCGACAGCGTCTGCATGCTGATGCGCAACGACATTGCGTTCATCGAGGCCGCTTATGCGGCGATGCGGCTCGGCGCATATGGCGTGCCGATCAACTGGCACTTCAAGCCGGAGGAGATCAACTACGTGCTGACGGATTCCGGCACGCGCGTCCTGATCAGCCATGCCGACATGCTGCATCCGCTCCGTGGCGCGATCCCGCCCGACGTCACCGTGCTCAGCGTGCCGCCGCCGCCGGAAATCCTCGCCAACTACAAGATCAATCCCGATCATCTCGCGACGCCGGATTTCGCGATCGATTTCGAAGCCTGGCTCGCCCAGTTCCCGCGCTATGACGGCCCGGTGGTGCCGCAGCCGCAGAACATGATCTACACTTCGGGCACGACAGGCCACCCGAAGGGCGTGCGCCGCTTCGCGCCGACGCCGGAGCAGACCGCCAATGCGGAAGCGATGCGGGGGATGATTTACGGGCTGAAGCCGGGAGCACGCGCGATCCTGCCGGGTCCGTTGTATCATTCCGCGCCGAATTCCTTCGGGCTGCGCTCGGGCAAGCTCGGCGGCGCGCTGGTGCTGATGCCGCGCTTCGACGCGGAGGAATTTTTGGCACTGATCGAGCGCGAGCGGATCGACACCATCTTCATGGTGCCGACGATGTTCATCCGCCTGATGAAGCTGCCGGAGGAGGTGCGCAGCAAGTACGACATGTCGTCGTTGCGCCACATCATCCACGCCGCCGCGCCGTGCCCTGCCGACGTCAAGCGCGCCATGATCGACTGGTGGGGACCGGTGATCTACGAATTCTACGGTTCGACCGAGTCGGGAGCGGTGACGTTTGCAACTTCGGAGGACGCGCTGAACAAGCCCGGCACGGTCGGAAAAATCTCGCCCGGCGCCGAGCTGCGCTTCATCGGCGACGACGGCCAGGAGGTGGCGCAGGGGCAGATCGGCGAGATCTATTCGCGGATTAAGGGCAATCCCGATTTCACCTATCACAACAAGTCCGAGAAGCGAGCCGAGATCGACCGGCAGGGGTTCATCACCTCCGGCGACGTCGGCTATATCGACGCCGACGGCTATGTCTTCATCTGCGACCGCAAGCGCGACATGGTGATCTCGGGCGGCGTCAACATCTACCCGGCGGAGATCGAGGCGGTGCTGCACGCGGTCCCCGGCGTGCACGATTGCGCGGTGTTCGGCATTCCCGATGCCGAGTTCGGCGAGGCGCTGATGGCGGTGGTCGAGCCGCAGCCGGGCGTGACGCTCGACATCGCCGGGGTCCGCGCCCAGCTGAAGACCGCGCTGGCCGACTACAAGGTGCCCAAGCACATCGAGATCCAGACCAACCTGCCGCGGGAGGATTCCGGAAAAATCTTCAAACGCCGGCTGCGTGACCCGTATTGGGAGCGCGAGGGGCGGAGGATTTAGGCCGACAAGCTACCGTCGTCCCGGGCAAGCGCAGCGCGACCCGGGACCCATAACCACAGATGCCTCTGTTGGGCGATCTGTGGCCCCATCCGAAGCCAACCTCGGACATCGGTGGTTATGGGTCCCTGCTTTCGCAGGGACGACAGGCAGTGTGCACCGCCCCCAAGTTCATCTTGCGCTGCGGCAAAAAATGCGCACATTTGGAGCGAGCCCGGCAGCCTCTGGAGTAGCCAGCCATGTCTCCCCAGATCTTGCCTCCCCAGACCATGCCTTCCGAGACCGATACCCAGGCCAGGCGCGCGGCAGAAGTGCAGGCGCAGGAGGAGGATGCACGGCTCCGGGACGACATCCGCCTCCTCGGCCGCGTCCTCGGTGACACCGTGCGCGACCAGGAGGGGGCCGACGTATTCGACCTGGTCGAACGCATCCGCCAGACCTCGGTCCGGTTCCATCGCGACGAGGACAAGCTGGCGCGGCGGGAGCTGGAGGGCATCCTCGACGGCATGTCGATCGCCGAGACGCTGCAGATCGTCCGCGCCTTCAGCTATTTCTCCCACCTCGCCAACATCGCCGAGGACCAGAACAACATCCGCCAGATGCGAAGCCGCGGCCCGAGCGGGGCGCCGCGGCCGAGCACGCTGGAGCAGACGCTGGTCCATGCCCGTCAGGCCGGCATCAGCCCGGCCGACCTGCGCGATTTCTTCAGGAGCGCGCTGGTCAGCCCTGTGCTGACGGCGCATCCGACCGAGGTCCGCCGCAAGAGCACGATGGACCGCGAGATGGAGATCGCTGACCTGCTCGACCGCCGCGAGCGGCTGCAGATGACCCCGGAGGAGAGCGAGGCCAGCGACGAGCAGCTGCGCCGCGCGGTTGTGACGCTGTGGCAGACCAATCTCTTGCGCCGGACCAAGCTGACCGTGCTCGACGAGGTCGCCAACGGCCTGTCGTTCTACGACTACACCTTCCTGCAGGAGGTCCCGCGCGTGCATTGCGCGCTGGAGGACCGCCTGAACAAGGAGGGCGGCGAAGCCGGCGAGCTCGCCTCGTTCCTCAGGATGGGAAGCTGGATCGGCGGCGATCGCGACGGCAATCCGTTCGTCACCGCCGAGGTGATGCGCGGCACGCTGCGGCTGCAGTCGAGCCGGGTGCTCAGCTTCTATCTCGAGGAGCTGCACGCGCTCGGTGCCGAGCTGTCGCTGGCGGCGTTTCTCGCCGACGTGTCGGACGAGCTCCGGACCCTTGCCGAGCGCTCGCCCGATACCTCACCACATCGAAGCGGCGAGCCTTATCGCCTGGCCGTCTCGGGCATCTACGCGCGGCTCGCGGCGACTGCCAGGAGGCTCGAGGTCGAGACCACGCGGCCGCCGGTCGGCAAGGCCGAACCCTATGCCAGCGTCAAGGAATTCCAGGCCGATCTCGACGTGCTCAATCGCTCGCTGATCGCGAACAATTCCGGCGTGATCGCGCGCGGCCGGCTGCGGCTGTTGCGGCGCGCGGTGGATTGCTTCGGCTTCCATCTGGCGCGGCTCGACATCCGCCAGAACTCGGCGGTGCATGAGCGAACCATCGCCGAGCTGCTCGATACCGCGAATTCCGGCATGTCCTATATGGCGCTCGGCGAGGACGCCCGCGTCAGCCTGCTGCTCGGCGAGTTGCGCAGCGCGCGGCCGCTCGTCTCGCCCTTCGTCAAATATTCCGAAGAGACCCAAAGCGAGCTCGCCGTGTTCCGTGCCGCGGCGGAGGCCCATGCCAAATTCGGCCCCGAGGTGATCCCCCAGTGCATCATCTCGATGTGCAAGGGCATGTCCGATATGCTCGAGGTCGCGGTGCTCCTGAAGGAGGTCGGGCTGGTCAATCCATCCGGCCGCAGCGCGATCAACGTCGTGCCGCTGTTCGAGACCATCGAGGATCTGCAGGCCTCCAGCGGCATCATGGACCGCATGCTGGTGCTGCACGACTATCGCAAGCTGGTCGACAGCCTCGGCTGCGTACAGGAGGTGATGCTCGGCTATTCCGACAGCAACAAGGATGGCGGCTTCGTCACCTCGGGCTGGGAGCTCTACAAGGCCGAGATCGGACTCGTCGAGGTGTTCGAGCGCCACGGCGTGCGGCTGCGCCTGTTCCACGGCCGCGGCGGCTCGGTCGGCCGTGGCGGCGGCCCGAGCTATGATGCGATCATCGCGCAGCCCGGCGGCGCGGTGAACGGCCAGATCCGCATCACCGAACAGGGCGAGATCATCTCCTCGAAATATTCCAATGCCGAGGTCGGCCGCAGCAATCTGGAAATCCTCGCCGCGGCGACCCTGGAAACCAGCCTGCTGCAGCCGCGGCAGAGCGCGCCGCGTCCCGAATATCTCAAGGCGATGGAGCAGCTCTCCGCGCTCGCCTTCAAGGCTTATCGCGGCCTCGTCTATGAGACCGAGGGCTTTGCCGACTATTTCTGGGGCTCGACCGTCATCAACGAGATCGCGACCTTGAACATCGGCAGCCGTCCGGCCTCACGCAAGAAGACCCGCGAGATCGAGGACCTGCGCGCCATCCCCTGGGTGTTTTCCTGGGCGCAATGCCGGCTGATGCTGCCGGGCTGGTACGGTTTTGGCGCGGCGGTGGAGACCTGGATCGCGGAGCATCCGGAGCAGGGCATGCCGTTCCTGCAGGAGCTCTACCGGGAATGGCCGTTCTTCCGCACGCTGCTGTCCAACATGGACATGGTGCTGGCGAAGAGCTCGATCGCGATCGCCTCGCGTTATGCCGAGCTGGTACCCGATGTGGCGTTGCGCGAGAAGATCTTCGGCCAGATCCGCCGCGAGTGGCATCTCTCGATCGAGACGCTGCTCGACATCATGGGCCACGACCGGCTGCTGCAGGGCAACCCGCTGCTGGACCGCGGCATCCGCAATCGCTTCCCCTATCTCGATCCGCTCAACCACGTGCAGGTCGAACTCTTGAAGGAGCATCGCGCGCAGAACCCGGACGAGCAGGTGCTGCGCGGGATTCAGATCACGATAAACGGGATCTCGGCGGGCTTGCGGAATAGCGGCTAGCCACAGCGTCGTCCCGGCGAAGGCCGGGACCCATAACCACGACTGCGAGTGTCGTGAACGATGTGGGCCCCAGCTTTCTTCAACAATCAACAGCGGTGGTAATGGGTCCCGGCCTTCGCCGGGACGACGGTTAGATCAACAATTATGCGCGCCTCTGGTCTCGACATAGACCGCGTAGAGCGACTGGCTTGCCGTCATGAACAGGCGGTTGCGCTTCTTGCCGCCGAAGGTGAGGTTGGCGCAGGTCTCCGGCAGCAGTATCTGGCCGATGCGCTGGCCGTCGGGCGCAAACACCTGCACGCCATCATAGCCGGGTCCGACCCAGCCGGCGCCGACCCAGATGTTGCCGTCGACGTCGACGCGCATGCCGTCCGGGAAGCCCGACTTGCCGTCCAGCGTCATGTCGATCAGCGTGCGCGGGTTGGAGAGCTTGTCGCCGTTGAGGTCGTACTGCCAGACAATGTTCTTGGCGTTCGGATAATGCGTGATGCCGGTGTCGCAGACATAGACCTTCTTGTAGTCGTGGCTGAAGGCGATGCCGTTCGGCTTGAACGGTTCGTCGGCGACCTTGGTGACCTGGCCGGTCGACGTGTCCAGGCGATAGACCGCTTCCTTCTGGTAGGGCTGCTTCGATCCGGTGTTGGCCAGTTGGCCCTCATAGATCGAGATCGCGCCGTAGCCGGGATCGGTGAACCAGATCGACTTGTCGTTGGGATGCACGACCATGTCGTTCGGCCCGTTGAGCTGCTTGCCGTTGGCCTGCTCCGCCAATGACGTGACGGTTCCATCGTGCTCGTAGCGCACGAGGCGCGTGCGCTCAGCCGTGATCTGCCGGCCCTCGAAATCGAAGGTCGAGCCGTTGGCCTCGTTCGACGGCTTGTGGAACTGTTCGGAGATGTGGCCGTCATCGTCGAGATAGCGCAACTGCCGGTTGGCCGGGATGTCGCTCCACACCAGATACTGGCCCTGTGCGTTCCAGGCCGGGCCTTCCGCCCACAGACAGCCGGTGTAGAGCCGCTTGATCGCGGTGTTGCCAACCTTGGCCTTGAAGCGCTTGTCGTCGATCACGACGATATCGGGGTCGGGATAACGCTGCGGCTCCGCGTTGCGGCCGAAGTCGCGCGCTGCAGCATCGGATGCAGCCATCGCGGTTGCAGCAAGCGCGGTTGCGCCGCGCAAGATTGTTCGACGGTCGAACGCCTTCGCGCCGTCGCCCTCGTGTTTCTGAATGTTGCTTGGATTTGTCACGAAAGTCCTCCCAGTCATTGTTGTTATTGGGGAGGGCGATCATGCACCCGCAATTCTGGCACAATGCAGGCACGCGATGATGAAACAACCAAAGAGTGTGTCGCCCCGGCCTCGTGCGCGATTGCGCGTGGAGTTCACCGAGGCGACTTTTTCATAAACTGTCAGATCGGATCCCAAGATCAGATCAGATCGGATCCCAGGTGAAGACGTCGGCCGAGCGGTCGAGCTTGGCGAACGATCCCTTCAGCGCCGGCATGCCGTGTTCGGCAATGGTCTCGGGCGTCCAGCCTTCGCCGCGATGAACCGAGCGCACCGGACGATGCTGGCCGAACAGGAATATCTCGTTCATGCGCACGCCGAAAATTTGTCCGGTGACGTCCTTGGCGGCATCCGAGAGCAGGTAGGCGCAGACCGGCGCGATCTTCTCCGGGCCCATCTGCTTGATCTTCTCGACCCGCGCCTTCTCGGCATCGGTCTCGGTCGGGATGGTGCCGATCATGCGGGTCCAGGCGAACGGCGAGACGCAGTTCGAGCGCACGTTGAAGCGGCCCATGTCGAGCGCGATCGATTTCGACAGGCCGACGATGCCGAGCTTGGCGGCGGCGTAGTTGGCCTGGCCGTAATTGCCGATCAGGCCCGAGGTCGAGGTGAAGTGCACGAACGAGCCCGACTCCTGCTCGCGGTAGATGCGCGCCGCGGCGTGGCTGACATAAAACGAGCCCATCAGATGCACCTTGATGACGGCCTCGAAGGCTTCGACGCTCATCTTGTGGAAGATCATGTCGCGCAGGATGCCGGCATTGTTGACGACGCCGTCGAGCCGGCCGAAGTGGTCGGTCGCGGTCTTCACGATCTTGCTGGCGGGGATCGCTTCCGCCACCGACTCGAAATTGGCAACCGCCGTTCCGCCGCGCTTCTTGATCTCCTCGACCACCTCCTCGGCGGGCGCCGCGTTCGAGCCGGCGCCGTCGGCGGCGCCACCGGGATCGTTGACCACGACCTTGGCGCCTTCCGCCGCGCAGAGCAGCGCGATCTCGCGGCCGATGCCGCGGCCCGCGCCGGTGACGATGATGACTTTATCCTGCAGTGATTTTGCCATGTGGGTTCTCCTTGTTGCTGTATGTCCGCAGGCCGATGCGGAGCCCCCACTCGTCATGCGCGGGCTTGACCCGCGCATCCATCCTTCTTCAGAAGGAGATGGATTGCCGGGTCAGGCCCGGCAATGACAGATTGGGCGCTGCGCTCGCGCCAGCCATTGCTATCGTTCGTTCGTAAAGATGATCGTGCCTGACGCCGCGAACATGCCGCCGACGCCGTGGCAGACCGAGATCTTCGCGTTCGGCACCTGCGCCGGCGCGATGCCGCGCATCTGCCGCACGCTCTCCTGCAACGCGTACATGCCGTACATGCCTGAGTGCATGTAGCTCAGCCCGCCGCCATTGGTGTTGAGCGGCAGCTTGCCGCCGGGTCGGGTGTTGCCGTCGGCGATGAATTTGCCGGTTTCCTCATGGGGCATGAAGCCGAGGTCGCCGAGGCCGTAGAGCGGCAGATGCGCGAAGGCGTCGTAGATCATCAGATGATCGACGTCCTTGTGGGCGATGCCGGCCTCCTTGAAGGCGAGCGGGCCCGCCACCTTGAAGGCCCGCGATGAGTCAAACGTCTTCATCTGGCTGACCATCGGCGTTTCGACGCTCTCGCCGGTGCCGAGGATGTACACCGGCTTCTGCGGGAAATCCTTGGCGCGATCGGCCGAGGTGAGGATCAGGGCGCCGCCGCCGTCGGTGACGAGGCAGCATTGCAGCAGCCGGAACGGGTAGGCGATCATCCGCGAGTTCAGCACGTCGGCGACCGTGATCGGGTCCTTCATGGTCGCGCGCGGATTCTTCGCCGCCCATTCGCGCTGCACGACCGCGACCATCGCAAGCTGCTCATGGGTGATGCCGTGCGTCTTCATGAAGCGCAGCACCGGAATGGGAAACATGCTCGGCGGTCCATACACGCCGTACGGTGACTCGAACTGGCCGTTGAGGCTGTCGGGTGCGGTGAAGCGCGGCTGCTTGCCGATCATCGACCTGCCGCTCTCGGCATGGGTGATCAGCACGGTCTTGCAGAGGCCGGCCTCGATCGCCGCCGCGGCGTGGCGGACATGCAGCATGAACGAGCAGCCGCCGACCGAGGTGCCGTCGACCCAGGTCGGCGTGATGCCGAGATAGTGGGCCATCTGCTGCGGGGTCTCGACCGCGGTGGCGAAGCCGTCGATGTCGGACAGTTTCAGGCCGGCATCCGCAATCGCATTCAGCGCCGCGTCGGCGTGCAGCTGGATCTGCGACATGTTCGGGATGACGCCGAGCTCGGTGGTCTCTGCCGCACCGACGACGGCAACCTGGTTCCTGCGCATCGCGTTACCCCTTCGCCGGACGGAACAAGGGAAGGGTGATCTTGTCGTCGAGCGCCTCGAAGGCGACCTCGAGCGGCATGTCGAGCTCGAGCGCTTCCGGCGTCTGCGGACAATCGATGATGTTGCTCATCATGCGCGGACCCTCGTCGAGCTCGACGATGGCGATCGCATAAGGCGGCGTGAAGCCGGGCGCGGCGGGACGATGGTTGATGACGTAGCTGTAGAGCTTGCCCTTGCCGCTCGCCTTGAAGACCGAGACCTTGCGCGAGGCGCAGGACGGGCAGAACGGCCGCGGCGGAAAGTAGACATTGGCGCAGGCGTCGCAGCGCTGCAGGCGCAACTCGCCGGCCTGGGTGCCATCCCAGAAATGCTGGGTCTCAGGTGTCGGTTTTGGTTTTGCGCGCGCGGGCTCGGCCATGTCTGATGTTTCCTCCCGAAATCGTTACAGACTTGATGCGCCATTGGACCGAGCCCCGTCAACGGTCCATCCGTGCCCCGCGCAGCGGCCTGTGTTTCGCGCATGCCGTATATTCCGCCCCTCGCACAATTGCTAAGGCCGCGATGCTTGTGTCGCTCCGATCCGGCGCGTAGAAGGGCCGCGGTTCAAGAAGGTCCAAGATACCCGGGAGGAATAATATGATGCTGAGGATCATCGGCGCGGCACTCGCTGCCAGCCTCGCATTCGCGACACAGGCCACGGCCGCCGACGCACCGTCGGAAATCAAGATCGGCACGCTCTACGCGTCGTCCGGGCGCTACGCCTCGATCTCGATGCCAGTCTACAGTTCGCTGAAACTGTGGGTCGAGCAGAAGAACGCCGAGGGCGGCGTCTTCGTGAAGGCGTTCGACAAGAAGATCCCGATCAAGCTCGTCTCCTATGACGACCAGAGCAACACCGCGACTGCGTCTACGCTATATAACCAGCTCGTCACTCAGGATAAGGTCGACCTTCTGGTCGCCGATTCCGGATCGGTGCTGACGGCGCCCGCGGTTGCGATCGCGCGCGATCACAAGATGTTCCTGTTCGACCAGACCGGTACCGGCGCGAGCTTCTTCTCCAAGGACAATCCCTACATCGCGCTGATGGCCGATCCGGTGTCGACCGTCTGGCCGAAGCCGGTGGCTGACTTCATCAGCCAGGACGGCCCTGGCCTCGGCATCAAGAAGGTCGCGATCCTCTACGCGACCAACGAGTTCACCGGCACCCAGGCCAACGCTTTCAGAAAGTTCGTCAAGGATTCCGGTGCGCCGATCGAGATCGTCTACGACCAGGGCGTTCCGACCGAGACCACCAACTACAACGTCATCATCAACAACATCAGCAAGACCAATCCCGACGCGGTGATCCATTTCGGCTATGCGCCGAACGACATCGCTTTCCTGCGCAACGTCCAGGACGTCGGCACCAAGTTCAAGATGCTGTTCGCGATCTATGCCGGTCTCGAGACCGAGCTGCTCGAGAAGAACGTCGGCGCCAAGGGGCTGGAGCACGTCTGGACCTATGTGCCGCCGTCCGAGCTGGATTATCCCGTCAATTTCGGGATGACCATGAAGGATTTCCGCGACGCCTGGCTGAAGAAGTACAATGACGGCAAGATGGAGTTCGGCTTCAATGCGGTGGCCGGCTACACCACCGCGCTGGTGGTCGAGAAGACGCTGTCGGTTGCGACCAGCCTCGACCAGATGGAGCTGCGCCGCGCGGTGTTCTCGCTCAGCGGCCAGCTCAAGACGCTGGATGGCACCTTCGCGCTGGATGAGACCGGCGGCCAGATCGGCGAGTTGACGCCGCTCGGCCAGCTCACGGTCGACGAGCACGATCACATCAAGTTCGTCTCGATCTATCCGCACGAGACCGCCACCGGCAAGCCGATCTATCCGGCGCCGTGATGCGATTTTCGGCGGCGGGCGTAACCTTCGGCGGCGAGCGGTAGCATGACCTATGCGCTCGTTGCCGGCGTGCTGTTCGGGCTGTATTTCAGCCTGGTCGGCATCGGTCTCAATCTCGTGTTCGGCGTCATGCGCATCGTCAACCTTGCGCATGGCGACATCCTGATGCTGGGCGCCTTCATCGCGCTCGGCGTGGTCGGCGTCGCCGGCATCGACCCGCTGTTCGCTATTCCGCTGGCCTTCGTGGTTTTCGTGCTGGCGGGTGTGCTGCTGTACTGGGTGCTGGTGCCGCGGCTGCAGGGCTCGGCCAATCCGGAAATGCTGTCGATCATCCTGTTCTTCGGCCTCTCGCAGGTGATCGAGGCCGTGACCACGATCTTCGCCGGCACCAGCGAGCGGTCGATCCAGAGCCGGCTGCTCGGCACCGTGTTCACGACCATCAAGGTGAAATGGTTCGGCGGCAAGGCCGGCGGGGCAGGGCCGATCCAGATCTTCGGCCAGGGCTTTCCCGCGCCGTGGGTGATCGCGGCCTGCACCAGCCTGATCGCGATCGCGCTGGTCTACCTTTATCTCTATCACACGAGGCTCGGCACCTTGACCCGCGCGGTGATGTCGCGCCGCGACGAGGCCTTCGCGACCGGCATCGATGTCGATCGCGTCTCGGCGGCGGCGTTCGGCATCGGGCTTGGCATCGCGGCCGTCGCCGGCGTGTTCGCGCCGTTCATGTTCGGCTCGGTGACGCCGGCCTTCGGCGCCGATGCGACGGTGACGTCGTTTGCGATCGTGGTGCTCGGCTCGCTCGGCAATCCGCTGGGCACCGCGCTCGGCGGCGTCGTCTATGGCCTCTGCTACATGCTGGTGCAGACCTATCTCAGTTCCTGGGCCGACCTCTTGCCCTATGTGTTGCTGATCGTGATCCTGTTGTTGCGCCCGAGCGGTCTGCTCGGAAGGCGGGTGCGCGTTGCCTAACGCATCGAAGCACCTGCTCTTCATCCTGGCGCCGCTGGTCGTGGTGTTCGCACTGCTGCCCGGCGTCTATCAAAACCATCTCTTGCTGTTCAACTTCGTGATCTTCCTGATCCTCGCGCAGGGCGTGAACATCATCTATGGCTTCACCGGTTATCTGCCGTTCGGCTATGTCGGCTTCTTCGGTGCTGGCGCCTACGGCTTTGCCATCATGGTGATGCATCTGCAGACGCCGGCGCCGTTGGCCGTGCTGGTCGGCGGTCTCGTCGCGGTCGCGCTCGGCCTGCTGCTGACGCCGCTGCTGCGGTTGTCGGGCGCGTATTTTGCGATCGCCAATCTCGCAGCCTCGCTCGCGGTGCTGCACTTCGTCGCCAACCCGGCGCTGGAGGGGATCACCAAGGGCCCGTATGGCGTGTCGCTCACCGGCACGTTCAATCCGACCCACGCCTACTACGCCGCCGTCGTGGTGATGGCGCTGACCGTCGGCGCGGTCGTCTATCTCAAGAACTCGCCGTTCGGGCTCGCTTTGCAAGCGGTGCGCGAGGACGCGGTGTCGGCCTCGATGGCCGGCGTCAACATCATCAAGATGCGGGTGATCGCCTGGCTCGCCTCGGCGCTGGTCGCCGGCCTCGCCGGCGGCATCTACGCCTGGTACGTCTCGGTGTTCTATCCCGACAACGTGTTCTCCGGCGAGTTCAGTATCTTCGCGATCGTGTTCGCGCTGTTCGGCGGCGTCGCCACCATCACCGGACCGATCGTCGGCGTGCTGATTCTCTACGGCATCTACAATCTGATCGGGTTCACGACGCCGCAATATTTTCAGCTGATCTATGGCCTGTTGATCATGGGCCTGGTGCTGTTCCTGCCCGCAGGGCTGGTGTCGCTGGCAACGCGCAGGGGGTGGCATGTCCCGTGAGAAAGCGCCCATCCTCAAGGTCTCGAAGCTGGTCAAGCGCTTCGGCGGTTTCCACGCGCTCGACGGCCTGAGCTTTCACGTCGTGCCGGGCGAGATCCTCGGGTTGGTCGGCCCCAATGGTTCGGGCAAGACCACGGCGATCAACGTGATCTCCGGCCTCTATGCGCCCGACGGCGGCGAGGTCGTGTTCGACGGCACGTCCTCTGGCGGCGTCGCCTCGCACAGACTGGTTCATCGCGGCATCAACCGCACCTTCCAGGTTCCAAAACCGTTCCTGTCGCTCACTGTGCGTGAGAACATCCAGGTGGCGCTGGCCTATGGCGGTGCGACCGGCGCGCCGTCGATCCCCGAACTGCTCGAGGATTTCAGGCTCAAGGAGGTCGCCGACCGCCCCGCCGCCGATCTCAACAGCGCGCAGCAGAAGATGCTCGATCTGACCCGCGCGCTCGCGACGCGGCCCCGGCTGTTGCTGCTCGACGAGCTCGCCGCCGGCCTCAACCCGGCGGAGCTCGACTGGATCGCCGGCCGCATCAAGGCGCTGGCCTCAACCGGCATGGCAATCATCGTGGTCGAGCATCTGATGGGCTTCATCGAGCAGATCACCGACCGCGTCATCGTGCTCAATGCGGGCAAGGAGATCTTCGAGGGCACGCTTGCGACCGCGGTGCGCGAGCCGCAGGTCATCGAGGTATTTCTGGGAGGCGAGCATGCCCACTGATGCGGCGCCGCTTCTGGACGCCAAAAGCGTCGATGCCGGCTACGGCACCATGCAGGTCTTGTGGGGCGTCGACCTCGACGTCCGCCCCGGCGAGACCGTGCTGCTGCTCGGCGCCAATGGCGCGGGCAAGACCACCTTCCTGAAATCGCTGGTCGGCCTGATCGAAGCGCGCAGCGGCCACATCAGGCTCGGCGGCGAGGACATCACCAAGATGCGATCTTCGGACCGCATGAAGCGCGGCATGACCTACATGTCGGAGCTTGCGGTGTTTCCCGATCTGTCGATCGAGGAGAACATCCGGGTCGGCGCGCAGGCGCTCGGCCACGCCAATCCGGGCGCCCGAGTCGATGAACTCTACGGCCTGTTCCCGGTATTGCGCGACAAACGCCGCGACCCGGCCTCCAGCCTGTCCGGCGGCCAGCGCAAGATGCTGGGCATCGCCAAGGCGCTGTCGGCCGAGCCGAAGCTCCTGGTCATGGACGAGCCCTCGGCCGGGCTGTCGCCGCTGTTCGTCAAGGAGGTGCTCCGCGCGTTGTCGAGCCTGCAAGGCCGCGGATTGGCGCTCTTGATCGCCGAGCAAAATATCGGTTTCCTTGAGATTGCCACCCGCGTATTCGTGCTGGAAGGCGGCCGCATCCGCTTCTCCGGCACGGTTGCCGAGATGAGCGGCAATGAAGACCTGCACCGCGCCTACTTCGGGTTGAAGTGATCCGGACAGGCTATTCGGGCGACAACAAGGTCCAACTGTGAAGTGAAAACCATGCCCAAAAATCCGACACTCGCCTCCCTTGCCGCCGATCTCGAAAGCGGCGCGACCTCCGCCCGCAAGCTCGTCGAGCAATGCATCGCCAGGATTGCCGATCCGGCCGGCGAGGGCCAGCGCACTTTCATCCATGTCGACCGCGACGCCGCGCTGGAAGCCGCCGATGCCATGGATCGGCTGCGCAAGGCCAATGCCGCGCCGTCGCCGTTCGCCGGCATTCCGGTCTCGATCAAGGACCTGTTCGACATCAAGGGGCAGGTGACGCGCGCGGGCTCGCGGGCGCTCGACGATTCGGCGCCGCCGGATGTCGATGCGCCCGTCGTGGCGCGGCTCAAGCGCGCCGGCTTCGTCGTGATCGGCCGCACCAACATGACCGAGTTCGCCTATTCCGGCATCGGCATCAATCCGCATTACGGCACGCCGAAAAGCGCCTGGAACCGCAGCGTCGGCCACGTGCCCGGCGGCTCGTCCTCGGGGGCGGCGGTCTCGATTGCCGACGGCATGGCGTTCGGCGCGCTCGGCACCGACACCGGCGGCTCTTGCCGGATCCCGGCGGCCTTCAACGGCATCGTCGGCTACAAGCCGACGCAGAGCCGGATTCCGCTCGATGGCGGCGTGCCGCTGTCGTTCACGCTCGACAGCTACGGCCCGCTGGCCAATTCAGTCGCCTGCTGTGCCGCGCTTGACGCGGTGCTGGCCGATCAACCGGTGACGCCGCTGACCCCGCGCCCCGTCAAGGGCATGCGGCTCGCGGTGCCGACCACGGTCGCGCTCGACGACCTCGATGATGCCGTGGCAAAAACCTTCGAGCGTGCGCTCGCCGCGCTGTCGCGCGCCGGCGCGCTGATCGAGCGGATCGAGGTCCCTGAACTGCTCGACGTCGGCGTCATGAACGCCAAGGGCGGTTTTGCCTCCGCCGAGAGTTATGCCTGGCATCGCTTCCTGCTCGCCAGCAAGGGCGACATCTACGACCCCCGCGTCGCCGTGCGCATCCAGCGCGGCGAGGGCTTTCCGGCCGCCGACTATATCGATCTGCTCAACGCGCGGCGCTCTTTCATCGCCCGCACCGAACAGCGGATCGCGCCCTATGACGCGATGGTGCTGCCGACCACGGCGAACCTGCCGCCGACCATCGCCAGCCTCGCCGACGACAAGGCATTCGGCACCGAGAACCTGCGCGCGCTGCGCAACTGCACGCTGATCAATGTGCTCGACGGCTGCGCCATCTCGCTGCCCGCGCATCGCGAGGGCGAGGCGCCGGTCGGCCTGATGCTCGCCGCCGCAGGCGGTTCGGATCGCCGCATCTTCGAGCTTGCGGCCGGAATGGAGACCGTCATCCGTGTTTGAACTCACCTTCAATGTCGACGACAAGGGCGTCGCCACGCCGCTCACGCTCGAAATCAAGCAGGCTGTGATCGCCGGCTGGACCGGCCGCGATCCCGTGGCGCGCGACAAGCACATCGCGGAGCTCGAGGCGCTCGGCATCGCACGGCCCGCGACCACGCCGATCTATTACCGCTGCTCGGCGCGCCGGCTCACCTTTGCCGACGTCATCGAGGTCTGCGGCGAGGACTCCAGCGGCGAGGTCGAGTTCGTGCTGATCGGCTGGCAGGGCCGCATCTTCGTCGGCTGCGGCTCCGACCATACCGACCGCAAGGTCGAGAGCTACAGCGTCACGGTCTCGAAGCAGATGTGCGACAAGCCGATGGCCTCCGAACTGTGGGAGCTCGAGGACGTCATTGGCCATTGGGACCAGCTCATCCTGCGCGCCTGGGCCACAATCGGCGGCCAGCGCGTGCTCTACCAGGAGGGCACGCTCGATCACATGCTGCCGGTCAAGGACCTGATCGCCGGCGGCTTCGACAAGGGCGCGCTGCCCGACGGCTGCGCGATGTTCGGCGGCACCTTCGCGGCCAAGGGCGGCATCCGCCCGGCCAGCCGCTTCGAGTTCGAGCTGGAAGACCCGGTGCTGAAGCGGAAGATCAGCCACGGCTACGACGTGGTGACGCTGCCGGTACGGGGCTGATCTGGCCGCAAGTCGTGCCAGGAAAGGTCGGCTAACACTTGTCTCCACGCGTCGTCCCGGCGAAAGCCGGGACCCATAACCACTGGGCATTGTGGTTGGCACGCTGTGGCCCCAGCGATCTCAACAACTGACGACGATGGTTATGGGTCCCGGCTTTCGCCGGGACGACACCGGGAATGGGTGGCTTCCTGCGGCATGTTTCCGTCGGAAATCGGGTGGCGCGAGCCGTGATCATGGGCCAGATTCCGCCTCATGACAGCAACCGCCCAAACCATCACCCGCCCAGTCGCCGGCATTCCCGCCCGCGTCGATGCGCTCGAGTGGGACCAGATCACCGCCGACCTCGACACCCAGGGCTGCGCCGTCCTCAACGGCTTGCTGACGCCGCAGGAGTGCGATGGCATCGCGGCGCTCTATCCCGATGACGGCCGGTTCCGCAGCAGGGTCGTGATGGGCCGCCACGGTTTTGGCCGCGGCGAGTACAAATACTTCTCCTATCCGCTGCCGGACCTGATCGCGGAGCTGCGGCCGGCGCTGTATGCGCGGCTGACCGCCACGGCCAATCGCTGGAACGAGACGATGGGCATCGACATCAGCTATCCGTCGTCGCATGCGGCGTTCCTGAAACGCTGCCACGATGCCGGGCAGACCCGGCCGACGCCGCTGCTGCTGCAATATGGCGAGGGCGACTACAATTGCCTGCACCAGGATCTCTATGGCGAGCACGTGTTCCCGATCCAGGTCGCGATCCTGCTATCCGAGCCGGGGCGCGATTTCAGCGGCGGCGAATTCGTGCTGACCGAGCAGCGGCCGCGGATGCAGTCGCGGCCCGAAGTGGTGCCGCTGACCAAGGGCGATGCGGTGGCGTTTGCCGTGCATCACCGTCCGGTGCAGGGGACGCGCGGGCCCTATCGTGTCAATCTGCGTCATGGCGTCAGCCGGATTCGTGCTGGCCATCGCCACACCGTTGGTGTGATCTTCCACGACGCAAAGTGAGTGCGCAGAGGCGTGGCCGCTGATCTGTTCGAGACAATTGGTGATGCACGGCCGCCGCGCGAGGTGATCGCGGACGGCGCAGTGCTGCTGCGCGGCTTTGTCCGGCCGTTCGAGGCCGAGCTGATCCCGGCATTGTGCGTCATCGTCAAGCAGGCGCCGTTCCGGCATCTGATCACGCCGGGCGGCCACCGGATGTCGGTCGCGATGACCAATTGCGGCAGCGTCGGCTGGGTCTCCGACGCGAGCGGCTATCGCTATGATCCGGTCGATCCCGACACGGGGCAGCCCTGGCCGGCGATGCCCGAGGTGTTGCGCAGGCTCGCCGCCGACGCGGCTGATGAGGCCGGCTTCACCGGCTTTGCGCCGGAGGCCTGTTTGATCAATCGCTACGTCCCCGGCGCAAAGCTGTCGCTGCATCAGGACAAGGACGAGCTCGACTACGCGGCACCGATCGTCTCGATCTCGCTCGGGCTGCCGGCGATCTTCCTGTTCGGCGGCCTGAAGCGCAGCGACACGCCGCGCCGCTACCGGCTCGAACATGGCGATGTTGCAGTGTGGGGCGGACCGTCACGGTTATTTTATCACGGCGTCGCAGCTCTCGCTGATGGCGAGCACAGCATGCTCGGCCGCCAGCGCATCAATTTGACCTTCCGCAAGGTGCGCTAGCTCCCCCTCCCGCAAATCGTAGAGGTGGTCTAAACTCCTGACATGACCACCAAGGCCGACCGCGCCGTCAACCGCACCGGCGTCTATCTCGCCGTGCTGCAGCTCGTGTTCACGCTGGGCTGGACCACCTACGTGATCTATCTGCCAAAGCTGTGCGCTGACGTCGGCATTGCGCCTGCGACCGTTATCCTGATCCTGATGATGGATCAGGGCATCTTCACCATTACCGACACCGCCATGGGCATGGCTGCCGACAGGATTTCCAGGATGGTCGGCCGCCTCGGCGTATTCGTCGGCATCCTCGCCGCGATCTCCTGCGCCGCCTTCATCGCACTGCCCTATGTGGCCGGCACCGGGCCGGGCGCAAAGGTCTGGCTGATCGCGTTGATCGTGATCTGGGCGGTGACGTCATCGGCGTTGCGCGCGCCGCCATTGACGCTGCTCGGCAAGTATCGCGCCGAGCCCTCGGTGCCGTTTCTCGCGGCGCTCGCGATGCTCGGCTACGGCATCGCCGGCGCAGTCTCGCCGTATCTCGGGGTCGTGCTACGCAACCATGATGCGCGTCTGCCGTTCGTGTTGTCCGGTGCGGTGCTGTTGCTGACTGCGCTCGCGTTCTCAGGGATCGAGCGCCGCATCGCCAAGGAGGCGCAGCCGGAGCGGCTTGCGCCACCAGCCAAGCGGCTCGGAGCGGTGCCGATGTTCCTGATCGCGTCGATGGTGCTGCTTTCGCTCGGCTATCAGCTGCACTTCAACATCAACAGCGCCCCGTTCTACCTGCGCTTCGCCAAACCGGATGAACTGCAGTGGCTGATGCCGGTGTTCTGGATCGGCTTCAATATCGCGATGTTTCCGGCGAGCATCGTCGTCAGGCATCGCGGCGGCCTGATCGTGATGGGCGCGGCGGGGCTGCTCGGCGCATTCGCCATCATTGCCGCGGAGATTGCCGGAAGCCTTAATGCCCTGATCGTGGCGCAGTTCCTCGCGGGGGCCGCCTGGGGCTGCATGCTGATGAGCGCGGTGTCCGCAGCGCTAGCGATCGGGGAGACCGGCGCGGAAGGCAAGGTCACCGGCCTCGTGTTCTCGGCGCTGGCGCTTGCCACCTTTGCGCGGATGGCGGCAGTCGCCGGCGGCCTGCAGAAGATTCCCGACTATGCGCCGCTGGTGCACTGGGCGCCGGTCGCCTGCTGGTCGGTCGCCGGTGCGGGCCTGCTCGTGATCGCCGCGTCGCGGCTGCAACGCGGCGCGAAAAGCGCCTAATTGTTCTTCGCCGGATGGATGAAGGCCCAGGGCGAGACCTCGGAATCGGTCGGCACTTCCACCGAGATCACGTAGGGACCGCCGTCGGCCAGTGCCTTCTCCAGCACCGGGCGGAAGTGATCGGGCGAGGTGACGCGCGCGGCGCCGACGCCGAAGGATTCCGCGAGCTTGACGAAATCGGGATTGACCAGATCGGAGGCGACGACGCGGCCGTCGAAGCGCTCGCGCTGGTCGCGGCGGACATTGCCGTAGGCGTTGTTGTTGAACACCAGCGTCACCACGCCGATCCTGAACTGGACGGCGGTGGCTAGCTCCTGCACGCCGAACATGAAACCACCGTCGCCGGTGATGGCGACCACCGGCTTGTTTGGGTTGGCGACCTTGGCGCCGAGCGCGGTCGGGAAGCCCGAGCCGAGCGTGCCCTGATAGCCCGAGGTGACGAAGGTGCGCGGTTCGTAGATCGGAAAGCCGTACCAGGAGGCGAAGCCGACCTGCGACAGCTCGTCGGTGACGATGGCGTTTGCCGGCAGCACCTCGCGCAGGATCTTCAGATAGGCCATCTGCGGCTGGATGCGCTGGATCTCGTGCTCGGTGGCGGCGGTCGCCTCGCGGATCGCGGCGCGGCGGCCCGAGGTCTTGCTGTAGCCGGCCCTGCGGACCGCAGCGACGAGATCGGCGGTTGCGGCCTTGGCGTCCGCGATCACGGCGGCATCGGCGGGCCAGCGGCGCAGCTCGACCGGATCGATGTCGATCCGCACGCATTTCAGGCCGGCCGGCTGATAGGGCCAGCGCGACATCGTCGGCAGCTCCAGGCGGGTGCCGACGCCGATCATCAGGTCGGTCTTCGGCCACAGTCTGTAGGCCGAAGCCATCGTGAGCCCGAGCTCATGTGCGTTGGAGACGATGCCGCGGCCGCTGCGGAATGCCACGACAGGCGCGTCGATCATCTCGGCCAGCTCAAGGATTTCCTCGCGCGCCTCGATGGCGCCGCTGCCGACAAAGATCATCGGCGCCTTGCTGCCGGCAATCAGATCGGCGGCCGCCTTGATGCGGTCTGGATCGGGCTGCGGCGCCGGCAATTGATCAAACGGCTTCACGGCCGCAACCTGGGTGCGCTGGGTAAACACGTCCCACGGCATTTCGAGCGAGGCCGGGCCGCGGCGGCCCGATAGCATCTCCTGGAACGCGCGCGACACCATCGCGGGCGCGTTGTCGGGGTATTCGATCCGCTCAGCCCATTTCACGAAGCTGCGCAGCGTCGCGAGCTGGTCCGGCATCTCGTGCAGATGGCCGCGGCCCTTGCCCAGAAATTGCGTCGGCACCTGACCGGTCAGGCACAGCACCGGCTCGTTGCAGCCGAACGCGGTGAGCAGCGCCGCCGAGGCGTTGAGCACGCCGGGGCCGGGCACCACGCTGAACACGCCGGGCTTGCCGCTGGAGCGGGCATAGCCAAACGCCATGTAGCCGCAGGCCTGCTCATGCCGGGCGCCGATCACCTTGAGCTGCGCCTGGTGGAACGCATCGAACAGGCCATAGATCTGTGCGCCGGGGAGGCCGAACACGGTGTCGACGCCGTGGGCGACGAGGCCGTTGACGATCGCTTCGCCGCCGGATGTTGAGGTCATGGCACTGTCCACTTGCTTCTCGGGTTAGGTCGCTTCGTCGACGACGCTATTGCGCAGGATGCCGACGCCTTCGGCTTCGACCTCGACGACGTCACCGGGCTTCAGATAGCGCGGCGGATCGAACCGCGCACCTGCGCCGGTTGGCGTCCCCGTGACGATGATGTCGCCGGGAACCAGCGTCGTGAAGGTCGAGATGTAGTTGATGAGGTAGCGGAAGCCGAAGATCAAGCGTGAGGTGCGGTCGTCCTGCCTGACTTCGCCGTTGACCCGCGTGGTCAGGCGAATATCGGCGATCTGCGCTTCGCTGGTGTAGGGCACGATCCATGGGCCGAGGCTGCCGGTGGAATCGAAGTTCTTGCCCTGGGTGACGTTGAATTTTGCGTGGCGCACCCAGTCGCGGATGGTGCCTTCATTGCAGAGCGTGATCGCTGCGATGTGATCGAGCGCGGCGCTCTCGGTAATGTGCCGGCCGGCCTTGCCGATCACCAGCACCAGCTCGCCCTCATAGTCGAGCTGCGGCGAGATGCGCGGCCGCACCACCGGCGTGTCGTGGCCGACGAAGGAGCGCGGCACCCGCAGGAACATGCTGGGATATTTCGGCGCATCCGAGCCGTCCTTGTACTCGGCATTGCGGTCCGGATAGTTGACGCCGATGCAGATGATCTTCTCCGGCGCCGGAATCGGCAGCTGCCAGGCGACCGCGTCGAGCGCATGGTCGGGCGCACGCTTGGCGGCATCCTCCACGAGTTTCGTCAGCGCGCCGGCGGCGATCGCCTCGCGCAGGGTCGGATAGTCCCTGACGAAGCGTGACGAGAGGTCGACGATGCCGGTGTCGGTGACGGCGCCATACTTGGTGGCGCCGTTGATGGAGTAGGTGGCGAGGCGAGGAGCGGGCATCTGCAATCCATTCATTGGTGTCGTCCCGGCCGAGTGCGCGATTGCGCACGGAGCCGGGACCCATACGCCGCGGCCATCGGAGTGGGTACGCGGCCAGACATTCTTTCGGCAACCCTATTCGGTGGTTATGGGTCCCGGCCTTCGCCGGGACGACGTGGATGGTGTTCGTTGCATTCGTCTTTAATCCGCAACCAGCACGTCGGCGACGAAGCGCGGTTCGCGCACCGCTTGTCCCGCGAAGGTCGAGCCTTCCTCGAACCAGGAGCGCGGCGCCGGCGCGCCCCACAGCGTCTGGCGGCGCGGATCGCGCAGCGACCAGCGCAGCGGCTCATGGTCATGATCGCCGGTGAGATAGTCGCTGGTGTAGAGTTCGATGCGGTGGCCGTCGGGATCGCGGATATAGAGGAAGAAGGCGTTGGAGATGCCGTGCCGGCCGGGGCCGCGCTCGATATTCGCAAGGAAGCCGGAGGAGGCCATCACGTCGCAGAGATGCACGATGTTCATCGCGGTCGGCACCCAATAGGCGATGTGGTGCAGGCGCGGCCCCTTGCCGTTGGTGATGGCGAAGTCGTGGACATTGCCCTTGCGATGCATCCAGGCGGCTGCGATGCGGCCGTTGGCGCCGTCCTCCTCGGCATACTCTGTGAGGCGGAAGCCGAGCCGGGCGTAGAAATCGACGGTGTCCTGCACCTCGGCGGCGAACACGTTGAAATGGTCGAGCCGCTGCGGATGGCAGCCCTTGTAGAGATCGTAGCGCCGCAGCAGATGCGGGCGCTTCTCCATCGTGGCGTAGAGCTCGATCTGGAAGCCGAACGGATCGGTGAACTGCAGGGTGCGGCCCTGGAACGGCTGGTCGACGAAGGAGTAGGCAACGCCGTTCTCCGAGAAGAAGGCGGCCGCCTTGTCGAGATCGCCGTCATTGCCGACCTTGAAGCCGAGCCGGTTGCAGGCGGCGTTCGGCGCCTTGCGCAGCACCACCGAATGATGCTGGTGCTCCTCGCTGGCGCGCAGATACACCGCCTTGTCGTCGCGATCCTCGATATGGAGGCCGACCGTGTTCGCATAGAAGGTGGCGCTCTTCTCCAGGTCCGTGACGTCGAGCACGGCATGGCTGCAGCGGATGATGTTGAAGGGTGGATCGAAGACGTGCGTCGGAACGGGCATGGTGTTTCCTCAATTTTGTTCGTCATTCCGGGCTCGCGAAGCGTGAACCCTGAATCTCGAGGTTCCCTGATGCGCAATTGCGCATCTGTGGTTCGATGCTGCGCATCGCCCCGGAACGACGGCTGGTTACATTCCCAGTTTCTGAATCTTGTGCGTCCCGCGCGCGAGCGAGACGTGCTTGGTTTCCATGTAGAAGTCGAACGAGTAGTCGCCGCCGTCGCGGCCGATGCCCGACGCTTTCATGCCGCCGAACGGGGTCGGCAGATGGCGGACGTTTTCCGAGTTGAGCCAGATCATGCCGGCTTCCAGCGCATCCGCCACGCGCAACGCGCGGCCCATGTCGCCGGTCCAGACATAGCCGGTCAGGCCGTATTGCACGCCGTTGGCGATCTCGATGGCGTCAGCCTCGTCCTTGAACGGGATCACGGTCAGGAACGGGCCGAACACCTCTTCCTGCGCGACGCGCATGGTCGCGTTGGCGCCGGTCACCAGCGTCGGCTGCACATAGTGGCCGCCGCCGGGCCCGTCATGCGGCTTGCCGCCGACCGCGATGGTGGCGCCGTCCTTCCTTGCGACGTCGAAATAGCTGCACACCTTGGCCAGGTGCCGCTCATGGATCAGCGGCCCGATCTCGGTGGCGGGATCGAGGGGATGACCGACCTTGAGCGCCTTGACGCGCGCGGTCAGCTTCTCGATGAACTTGTCGGCGATGCTGTGCTGGACGAGGAGCCGGCTCGACGACGTGCAGCGCTCGCCATTGAGCGAGTAGATCATGAACACGACAGCATCGAGCGCGCGGTCGAGATCGGCGTCGTCGAACACGATCACCGGGTTCTTGCCGCCGAGCTCGAAATGCACGCGCTTCAAGGTAGGCGCGCCCTGCGCCATGATCGCCGAGCCCGTCGTGCTCTCGCCGACGAAGCCGATCGCCTTGATGGCGGGATGTTCGGTCAGCGCCTTGCCGGCCTCTTCGCCGAAACCGTGCACGGTGTTGAGCACGCCGTCGGGGAGGCCGGCCTGCTTGGCCAGCTTCACCAACAGATCGGCCGTCACCGGCGACCATTCCGCCGGCTTGTGCACCACGGTGCAGCCGGCGGCGAGCGCCGGCGCGATCTTCCAGGTCGAGAGCATGAACGGCGTGTTCCACGGCGTGATCACGCCGACCGGGCCGATCGGCACGCGGGTCGAGATGTTCCAGTGCTCATCCGAGGGCGTGTTGAGGCCGTCGCGCGCCTCAGTGCATTTGTCGGCGAAGAAGCGGAAATTCTCCGCGGCGCGGATCGCGGCCTTGGCCATGAAGCGGTGCGCCTGGCCGGTGTCGATGCATTCGAGCACCGCGATGTCGTCGGCGCGCTCCTCGATCGCGTCGGCGACACGATGCAAGAGCTTGCGGCGCTGCGTCGCCGGCATGTCGCGCCAGGCCTTGAACGCCTTGGAAGCAGCGGTTGCCGCACGGTCGATATCCTCGGCGTTGCCGCGCGCGACGGTCGCCAGCACGGTGCCGTCGATCGGCGATTTCGTCTCGAATGTCTGGCCGGAGGCCGCCGGGACGACCTTGCCGTCGATCAAATTGCCGATGCCGTCGGCCTTCAACTTGGCGAGCAGGGGACCGGCGCGATCGCGATTGGCCTGGAACACGTCGGCCGATGATTTCGGAGTGGCTTTATCCATTGACCGTCTCCACCTTCAGTGCCTCGTGGATGTTGTTGCGTTTCCAGCTGGTTTCCTTGTCGTTGATCTGCATGTCGAACGACAAAGCAAATTTGCTTTTTGCAAATACCGGATCAAGATGCGCCGACAGCGCCTTGAAGATGTGCTCGCCGGCCTTCTTGCGGGTGGCGAGATCGCGGCCCTCGCCAAGCCGCAACACCATGTCGAGGAAGCCGTAATTCGCGCGCCCGTCGGCGATCGCGTAATGCTCGCATCGGATGGCGCGGACGCGGATGCCGCCGAGCGGGAAGATGCCGGTCTCGACCGCGGCCTTGCGGACCAGTTCGACGGTTGCGCCGATGTCGACGAGGCCGTCGAGATTGGCGGAATATTCCAGCGTGAAATGCGGCATGCAGTGCTCCTGCTGAGTGCGTCAGGCGAAGTAGCAGCTCACGGAACCGTACGGTCCGTAATCGGCCTGAATGGTGTCACCCTTGCGGGTCTCGATCGGGCGGATGAAGGAGCCCGCCAGCACGATTTGTCCGGCCTCCAGCGCCAGCCCGTTCGGGGCGATCTTGTTGGCGAGCCACGCCACCGCGGTCGCCGGATGATTCAACACGCCGGCGGCGAGTCCGGTTTCCTCGAGCTGGCCGTTGCGGAAGCAGAGCGCGCCGATCCAGCGCAGATCGGCTTCCAGCGGACGGATCGGCCGGCCGCCGAGCACGATGCCGGCGTTGGCGGCATTGTCGGCGATGGTGTCGAAGATTTTTCGCGTCGCCTTGGTCTCGGGGTCGACGCGCTCGACCCTCGTATCCAGGATTTCCAGTGCCGGCACCACGAAGTCGGTGGCGTTGAGCACGTCGAACAGCGTGCAGTCCGGTCCAGCCAGACGATGCTTCATCACGAAGGCGAGCTCGGCCTCGACGCGGGTTGCGATGAAGCGGTCGGTTGGCACCAAGCCGCCATCGGCAAAGAACATGTCGTCGAGCAGGACGCCGGAATCGGGCTCGTCGATATTGAGCGCACTCTGCATCGCCTTCGAGGTCAGGCCGATCTTGTGGCCCTTGACGACGCGGCCCTGCGCCACCTTCATCTCGACCCAGACCTTCTGAATCGCGTAGGCCTCTTCGAGGGTGATACGGGGGTATTCCAGCGACAGCTGGCGGATTTGCTTGCGGGTCTTTTCCGCAGTGTCGAGCCGCTCGGCGGCAGCGCGGATATCGTCCTTGGAGAGGGCCATGCGTGATACACAAAAGTGGGTGTTGGGGAGAGGATTAACATGTTAAGTGAATTTCTGCAAACTGAATCGGGGCATGCTGCACCGCAAAAGTTTGTTGTGGCGGATTGATTAATGGCGCGCAAAAATTCGAACGACACGCGGTCAGGGCAAGGTGATGAAGGATCGCCGCGTCGGACGCCGATGCGCGAGTTTTCGCGCTCGCTGCCGATGTCGCTGCTGCGGGCACGCGAAGCGGTGATGCGGCAATTCCGCCCGTCGCTGCGCAATCACGGGCTGACCGAGCAGCAGTGGCGGATCCTGCGGGCGCTCACCGCGGTCGACGAGATCGAGGTCACCGAGCTCGCCCGCACGGCGTTTCTGCTCGGCCCGAGCCTGTCGCGCATCCTGCGCGATCTCGAGGCCCGCCAGTTGATCGAGCGCAAGGCGGCGGAGAACGACGCGCGACGTGCGGTGGTTTCGATCTCCGCCAAGGGGTTGAAGCTGATCGAGGCGGTGGCGCCGACCTCGGAGGTGATCTACGCCGCCATCACCAGGCGCTACGGCGCGCGCAAGCTCGCGGAATTGCAGGAGATGCTGGGCGCGCTGGAAGCAAGCCTTGCCGGAATGAGCTCCACGGATGACGCCGAGGTCGAGGCTGACGAGTAGCCGGGAATTTGCGCGATGGCGCGCAGCAGTGCCGGTCAGGCCATGTAGGGAACGCGCGAAATCACGTTGATGGCGCGGAATTCGGCGATCCAGCCCGCAACCTTCGAATGGGACCACTCGATATGCCGGCGCAAGGTCGCGGCCGCGGCGTCGCCGTCGCGCGCGCGCAAGGCTTCGATGATCACCAGATGCTCGTCCATGAAGGAATCGATCTGCGGCGCGGTCAGGGCGACCTGAATGTGCTTGCCGATCACGAAAGCGCAGTGGGTGCGCTTGAGGGCTTCGAGCATCTCGCGATTGACGCCGTAACTCAGGCACTGGATATGGAGGTCACCCTCGATCTCGTCGAGCTCCCCGACACCGACGCGGTCGCGGTATTGGATCCCCTTGCGCAGCCGCTCGGCCATGCGGTCGAGCAGCGCCGCCGGTATCTTCGCGGCAGCGGATTTCAACAGCAGCGGCTCCAGCGTCGCGCGCATCTCGAAGATGTCGCGAACGCGATCCTCATCCAACGGCACCACGTACCAGTGGGACTTGGCGCCTTTCTCCAGGATTCCGATCGCCTGCGCTCGCAGCAGCAAATTGCGGGCAACGGTGCGCCCGACCCGGAAATGCCGCGCCAGTGCGAGCTCGCTGACGCGGAAGCGTCCGAACAGCGACCGGTAAATCACTTCGCGTTCGAGCTTGTAGTAAAGCGTGTCCCAGGCGTCGCTGCGCACCGCCTCGAACGGCCCGTCGGTCAGCCCCAGCATTTCCGGCGTGATCGGCACGCGCCGCGGTTCGACCTGACGCTTGCCGGCGATGACGCCGCGGCCGTCGAACCGGCGCACCAGGCCGATCAGCTCCAGCTGCTCGAAGGCCTGCCGCACCGGAGAGCGGCTCGAGCCGAACATGATCGCAATCGCCGATTCCGACAGGACGGCGCCGGGCGGAACGTCACCGGTCCGGATGCGCTTGGCCAATGCGGCTTTGATTAGCGCATACGCCGGCTGTTTCCGTCTGGTCTGCGATTTGGCTCTTGGCATCGACATGGATGGGTGCTCGGCCGCCACACTAACACGTGATTCCGCTGCGGTCGCAAGCGACAGGCATTTACGCACCGCCTGTGCTGAATTTTTGACCATTGCGTGCAATGTACAATCATGGTTAGTTGCTGGATACGATCGGACTGATAATCGCCGTTGCACGTCGGGTGCGCTGCAGCGGCGCTAACGTTTGTTCGGCGCGCGGTGATTGCCGTGAACAGGCAATAAGTACACGCGTCCAACTCGTCTCAATGCAGCCGACAAGCAAGTTCGGCGTTTTACAGGGAGGATTGAATGAAACTGACGAGACGTGAGTTTTCCGCCGGTTTGGCGGCAGGTCTCGCTGCTCCCGCGCTGATTGGCAGCGCGAGGGCGCAAGGTGCAACCATCAAGATCGGGATGTGCGCGCCCGTTACCGGCCCCGCCGCCGAGTCCGGCGGTTACGCCGTCAAGGGCGCCAAGCTGGCGCTGGAGGCCGTCAACAAGGCCGGCGGCATTCTCGGCAAGCAGGGCGAATTGATCGTCGAGGACGATCAGACCACCAATCCAGGCATCGTGCTGGCGTTCTCGAAGCTCGCCGCGCAATCCGACATCGTCGGCTTCCTCGGCTCGATCCGTTCGACCCAGGTGCACGCGATGGCGCCCGATGTGCTCAAGCTCGGCAAGCCCGTGATGATCGGCGGCACCGATCCGAACCTCACCCATATGGGCAACAAGTGGCTGTTCCGTTTCCGCCCCAATGACAGCTATTCCGGCCGCGTCATCGCCGAATACGGCGTCAGCACGCTCGGCAAGAAGAAATGGGCCGTGCTGCACTCGACCGACGCCTTCGGCACCGCCGGCGGTAAGGCGCTAACCGAAGCGCTGACCAAGGCCGGCGCGCCGCCGGTGCTCGACCAGGGCTACGCCAACCAGAGTCAGGACTTCACGCCCGTCGTGCTCGCGATCAAGCAGTCCGGCGCCGACATCCTCGGCTCCTACTTCACCTTCGAGAACGATCTCGGCATCTTCGCCCGCCAGCTGCGCCAGCTCGGCGTCAACATTCCGTGGGTCGGCTCGCCCTCGATCGTCAACATCACCGCGCTGAAGCTCGCCGGTCCGGCGCTCTACAACACCTTCGGTGTCGCGGACTATGCGGAAGACTCCAGCGAGGCCTCGAAGGCGTTCGGCAAGCTCTACCGCGACGCGGTCAAGGTCGCACCCGACAACCAGAGCTCCTGGACCTTCGATGCGATTACCGTGCTGGCCGCGGGCATCAACAAGGCCGGTTCGACCGAACCCGAGAAGATCCGCGAGGCGATCCTGTCGATCAAGAAATTCCCGGGTGCCGAGGGCGAATACAATTTCGACCAGAACGGCGACGGACTTCACGGCTACAACATCGTGAAGAACGAAAAGGGCAGCATCCTCTTCGACAAGCATATCGAGTTCAACGACTGATACCGGCAGAGGCCTCTCCGGCTGGCGCCGGGGAGGCCAGTGCTGTCGCCCGTTGAATCCTTCCCTTCAACAGAACGCTTGTCATGGATCTGATCCTTCAACTCCTGTTCACGGGCATCGGCATCGGCGCGGTCTACGCGCTGGTCGCGCTCGGCTTCGTGCTGATCTTCCGCGCCACCAATGTGGTGAACTTCGCGCAAGGCGAATTCTCGATGGTCGCCGCCTATCTGATGGTGGTGTGCGTCGAGCTCGGCCTGCCTTACTGGCTGTCCTTCGTGATCGCGCTCGCCGGCATGGCGCTGCTCGGCGTCATCTTCAATCTCGGTGTCTACTATCCGCTGCGCCACCGCACCTATCTGCCTGTGATCATCGCCACCATCGGCGCCTCGATCCTGCTCGCCAACTCCGTGCTCGCGATCTACGGCCCGCAGCCACAGGTGCTGCAGGGCTGGTTCGATACGCCCGGCATCCAGCTCGGCCCGGTCTATCTCGACAGCCAGTATCTGTTGATCATCGCGGTGACGATCGGCCTTGTGATCTTCAACTACTGGTTCTTCGAGAAGACGCTGCTCGGCAAGAAGCTGCAGGCGACCTCGCAGGACAAGGAGATGGCCTCGCTGCTCGGCATTTCCGTCTCCACCATGATCATGATCACCTTCATCTATTCGGCGGTGCTCGGCGGTCTCGCCGGCATCCTGGTCGCACCCGTGCTGTTCGTCTCGATCCAGATGGGCTCGACCATCGCGCTGAAGGCGTTTGCCGCCACCATCATCGGCGGCTTCGGCGACGTCACCGGCGCCATCATCGGCGGTCTTGCGCTCGGCGTGATCGAGACGTTCGGCGCGGCCTACATCTCGGTGCCGTACAAGGACGGTTTTGCCTTTTTGGTACTGATCGCCTTCCTGATTTTCCGGCCGCAGGGCATCTTCGGCGAACGCGTCGCGGAGAAAGCATGAGCGCCACCGACAACATGATCCCGGCGCCCGCTGTGCGCTCGAAGCCGCTGGTCATCCGCCATCTGCCGTATTTCATCGGCGCCGCCATCGTGGTGACGCTTGCCGCCAGGATGCAGTTCGACGGCTACGTTCACAACATCCTGATGCAGGCGACGACGTTCTCGATCGCGGTGTTCGGGCTCTCGGTCGTGCTCGGCCTGTGCGGCCAGATCAATCTGGCGCAGGCCGCGTTCTTCGGCTTCGGTGCCTACGCTGTCGGCATCGGAACCACCGATTTGCACCTGAGCTTCTGGCTCTGTCTTGTCGCCGGCTGCGCGATTGCACTGCTTGCTGGCGCATTCCTCGGCGCCTCGACATTGCGGCTCGGCGGGCACTATCTGGCCATGGTCACGATCTCGTTCCAGCAGATCGTGACGCTGGTGATGATTAACGCCATCTGGTTGACGCACGGGCCGGACGGCGTCCCGAACATCGGTCGTCCCGCGTTGTTCCAGACCTCGCAGAGCTATCTCGCCTTCTGTGTCGCGATGCTCGCGATAGTCGGCTACCTCGTATGGCACCTGCCGGACACCAAGCTCGGCCGCGCCATGCGTGCGGTGCGTGACAATGAGCTGGCGGCCGGCGTCAACGGCATCGACGTGTTCCGCACCAAGGTCTATGCTTTTGCAGTTTGCGCGGCGCTGGGCGGCCTCGCCGGTGGCCTGTTCGCCGGCGGCTTCGCCTATGTCAGCCCGGACCAGTTCTCGTTCGCGGAATCGATCGTGTTCCTGACCATGTCGCTGCTCGGCGGCGTGGCCTCGCCGATCGGCTCGGTGATCGGCACCGGGCTGTTGATCCTGATTCCGGAATGGCTGCGCTTCCTCAAGAGCGTGCCGGGTCTTTATCTCGCGATCTATGGCCTGTTCGTGATCCTGATCATCCGCTTCATGCCTGACGGCATCTGGGGTTTTGTCGCGGATGCCTTCACGCGCTGGCGCGCGCACACCAAGGCGCCGGCGGCTGCTGCTGCCTTGCAGCTCAAGCCCGCGACCACGGGTGGCGACATCGTGCTCGAGGTGACCGGGCTTTCGAAGCATTTCGGCGGCCTCAAGGCGGTCGACGGCGTCGATATCGCGGTGAAGCGCGGCGGCGTGCATGCGCTGATCGGGCCCAACGGCTCCGGCAAGACCACGACGCTGAACGTGTTGTCCGGCCTCTACAAGGCGACCGCGGGCAAGATCGTGCTTGACGGCACCGACATCACCAATATGGCGCCGCATCAGCGCACGGCGGCGGGGCTCGGACGCACCTTCCAGAACATCCGCCTGTTCCGCTCGATGACGGCACTGGAGAATGTCGAGATCGGCGCCGAGCGTCCCGGCAACACCATGATCGGGAAGGGCGAGGACGCGCTGACCGAGCGCGCGATGGAAGCCTTGACCTTCGTCGGCCTCGGCAATCGCGCCAACGAGCTGATCTCGAGCTTCTCCTACGGCCATCAGCGCCTGATCGAGATCGCACGGGCGCTGGCGTCGAACCCGACGCTGCTGCTGCTCGACGAGCCGGCCGCCGGCCTCAACTCGACCGAGAAGCTCGAATTGCACGAGCTGCTCAAGCGGATCGCAGCGCAAGGCCTCACCATCCTGATCATCGATCACGACATGACGCTGGTCTCGGAAGCTGCCCAGCACATCACCGTGCTGAATTTCGGACGCCGCATCGCGGACGGCGAGTCCATGGCGGTGCTGCGCCATCCCGACGTCGTCTCCGCCTATCTCGGGAGCGAATGATGCCGCTGCTCGAAATCCGCAATCTCGTGGTCCGCTACGGCGAGATCGAGGCGCTGCGCGGCGTCACCGTTGCCGTGGAGCAGGGGCAAGTGGTCACGCTGCTGGGCGCCAACGGCGCCGGCAAGTCGACCACGCTGCGTGCGATCTCAGGCCTCGCCAAGCCAGCCTCCGGCGACGTCATGTTCGACGGTCACTCGATCGCCGGCCTCGGGCCTGAAGCGATCGTGCGGCTCGGCATCTCGCATGTGCCGGAAGGCCGCCGCGTGTTTCCGGGCCTCACCGTGAAAGAGAACATCATGCTCGGCGCGTCGAACCGGAAGGTATCGGCGTCGCAGATTTCGCGCGAGGCCGACGCGATGTTCGACCTGTTCCCGGACATCCGTGCCTTCTCCAACGCGCTCGGCTGGACGCTGTCCGGCGGCCAACTGCAGATGGTCGCGGTCGCGCGCGGCCTGATGGCGAAGCCGCGGCTGTTGCTGCTCGACGAGCCGTCGCTTGGGCTGGCGCCTGTCATCGTGCAGGCGGTGTTCCGCATCATTTCGCAGATCAGGAAGGACACCACGGTCTTGCTCGTCGAGCAAAATGCGCGCATGGGACTTTCAGTCGCCGATCACGGTTTTGTCCTCGAGACCGGGCGGATCGTGCTGGGCGGCAAGCCCGACGAATTGTGGGGCAACGAAGCCATCGCCGCGGCCTATCTCGGCGGCCACGCCAAAACCCACGCTTAACAAACTGCTGTATCGAGCGAGCTAGTCTTTCATGGTCACCATCAAGGTCGATAACCTCATCAACTTCGTCTCCGAGGTGTTTTCGCATTCGGAGTCCGCTCCGGACGAGGCGAAGCGCATCGCGACCTACCTGACGACGGCAAACCTCACCGGCCATGACAGCCATGGCGTGATCCGCGTGCCGGTCTATGTCAGGTGGAAGAAGATGGGCTCGATCGTGCCGAACCAGACCCCCGAGGTCGTGGTCGACACAGCCTCGCTTGCGGTGGTCGACGGCAGGTTCGGCTATGGCCAGACCGTCACGCCGATTGCCGTTAAGCTCGGCATCGAGAAATGCAAGAAGGCAGGCCTTGCCGCGGTCGCGCTGCGCAACTCCGGCCATCTCGGCCGCGTCGGCGACTGGGCTGAAATGGCCGCCGCCGAAGGTCTCGTCTCGATCCATTTCGTGACCGCGGCCGGCTCGCTGCTGGTCGCGCCTTACGGTGGCGTCGAGAAGCGGCTGTCGACCGCGCCGTATTGCGTCGGCATTCCGCGCCAGGGCCAGGATCCGATCGTGCTCGATTTCGCCACCTCGGTTGTCGCGGAAGGCAAGGTGCTGGTGGCAAGCCGCGGCGGCAAGAAGCTGCCGCATGGCGCGCTCGTCGATGCCGACGGTACGCTGAGCGAAGATCCGCACGTGCTGTATGGCCCATACACGCCGGACGGGCCGCGCGACCACACCAAGGGAACCGGCGCGATCCGTGCCTTCGGCGATCACAAGGGCTCGGGCCTTGCCTTCATCTGCGAGCTGCTCGGTGGCGCGCTGACCGGCACCGGCGCGACGTCGTCGGACCGGCGCTTCGCCAACGGCATGATGGCGTTCTACATCGATCCTAAGGTGATCGACACCAGCAACTTCTTCGATGGCGAGATCACCCGCTACACCGATTTCATCCGCGCCACCAAGCCGATCGCAGGCACAGAGTCCGTGCTGGTTCCGGGCGATCCCGAGCGGAAAACCCGCGCCGACCGCACCAAAAACGGCATCCCCTTGCCTGACGACACCTGGGCGGCGATAGTGAACACCGCGCGCGAAGTCGGCGTCAGCGAAGTCTCGATCCAGCGGGCGACCAGCTGAGGTCCGCCCTCCAAGAAACCTGAAGAAACACAAAAGGAAACGTGATCAATGGCAAACAAGGTCAAGCAGGTCTGGGCATCGGGTAAGGCGGTGGTGAACGCGTGGCTCGCGATCCCCTCCGGGTTTTCCGCCGAAGTGATCGCGCAGTGCGGCTTCGACAGCGTCACCGTCGACATGCAGCATGGCGTGCAGGATTACCAGTCAATGGTGCAGTGCTTCCAGTCGATGCATGCCCATCCGGTGACGCCGATGGTCCGCGTGCCCTGGAATGAGCCGGGCATCATCGGCAAGGTGCTGGACGGCGGCGCCTATGGCGTGATCTGTCCGATGGTCAACACGCCGCAGGAAGCCAAGAACCTTGTCTCCTACGCAAAATATCCGCCGAAGGGCGTGCGTTCCAACGGGCCGATCCGCGCCGGCATGTATGGCTCGGCCGGCACCTATCAGCAGACGGCGAATGACGAGATCGTGCTGCTGCCGATGATGGAGACCAAGACCGCGGTCGAGAACATGGAAGCGATCCTCGATGTCGAAGGCATCGACGGCGTCTACATCGGTCCGTCCGATCTCGGCTTCTCCTATGGTCTGGTGCCGAAGCTCGACCGCGACGAGCCCGAGATCCTCAAGATCTACGAGAAGATCATCAAGGAGTGCGGCAAGCGCGGCCTCAACCCCGGCATCCACTGCTCGGGCGCTGACGGCGCGGTGCGCGCGATCAACATGGGCTTCAAGCTCGTGACGCTGTCGAACGAAGTCGGGTTGATGCAGACTTACGCCAAGATGCAGGTCAACGCGACCCGCGAGAAGTCCGGCGGCAAGGCCTGATTGTCACTTCTCCCTCGGCCCCGCTCTTGCGGGAAGAGGGTTGGGATGAGGGGCCTCCATCCGGCGAGCACCATCGTTGGAATTGACATTGTGCCTTGCCCCTCACCCGGATCGCTGACGCGATCCGACCTCTCCCCGTAAAGGACGGGGAGAGGTGAAGAACTCCGAAGGAGAACTGCCATGGCCTCGGCACAAGTGATCCGTCTGCACGCCGACGACAGCGTCCTGATCGCACGCGCGAGCCTGCCGCCGGGGCTTGAGGTGGCTGACGGCGTCACCACGGTCGACCGCATTCCGGCCGGCCACAAGGTCGCGATCAAGCCGATCGCGACAGGTGAGCCGATCAGGCGCTACGGCCAGATCATCGGCTTTGCAACCCAGCCGATCGCGCCCGGCCAGCACGTGCATACACAGAATTGCGGCATGGGCGATTTCGCCAAGGACTATGCCTATGGCGTCGACGTCAAGCCGGTGCCGAACTTCGATCTGCCGGCGACGTTCGAGGGCATCCGCCGCGCCGACGGCCGCGTCGCCACCCGCAACTATATCGGCATCCTCACCTCGGTGAATTGCAGTGCGCATGTTGCCGGCATTGTCGCCGACATGTTCAAGAAAAATCCGTTCACCGGCGATAACCCGCTCGCCGACTATCCGAATGTCGATGGCGTCGTCGCGCTGACCCACAAGACCGGCTGCGGCATGACCCAGGACGAGCCCTTGGCGCTGCTCCGCCGCACGCTCGGCGGCTATGCCCGGCATGTCAATTTCTCCAACGTCATCGTGCTCGGTCTCGGCTGCGAGGTGAACCAGATCGGCGGGTTGATGGCCGAGCAGAAGCTCGCCGGCCGGCTGCGCGCGATGGACATCCAGGAGGTCGGCGGCACCCGGAAGACCGTGGAAGCCGGCGTTGCCTTCGTGAAGGAGGCGCTCACCGATGCCAACAAGGTCAAGCGCGAGGCCGTGCCGGCGAGCGAGCTCACCGTGGCGCTGCAATGCGGCGGCTCGGATGGTTACTCCGGTGTGTCGGCCAATCCGGCGCTCGGCGCGGCGAGCGACCTGCTCGTGCGTCACGGCGGCACCGTGATCCTCTCGGAAACACCCGAGACCTATGGCGCCGAGCATCTGCTGACCCGCCGCGCCGTCAGCCGCGAGGTTGGCGAGAAGCTGGTCGGCTTGATGCGCTGGTGGGAGGAATACACCCAGCGCGAGGGCGCCGAGATGAATGCCAATCCGAGCCCCGGCAACAAGGCCGGCGGCCTCACCACCATTCTGGAGAAGTCGCTCGGTGCGATGGCGAAGGCCGGCAGCACCAACCTCGTCGACGTCCTGCACTATGCCGAGCCCGTCACCAAGAAGGGTTTTGTGTTCATGGACACGCCCGGTTACGACCCGGTCGCCGCGACCGGGCAGGTCGCCGGCGGCGCCAATCTCGTCTGCTTCACCACCGGCCGCGGCAGCGTGTTCGGCTGCAAGCCCGCGCCGTCGATCAAGCTTGCGACCAACACGCCGATGTACAAGCGGATGCAAGACGACATGGACGTCAATTGCGGCACCATCCTCGACGGCGAGGAGAGCGTGCAGGAATGCGGCCAGCGCATCTTCGACCTCATCCTCAAGACCGCTTCGGGCCAGCCGACCAAGAGCGAGAGTTTTGATTTCGGCGGCGCCGAGTTCGCGCCCTGGGTACTCGGCGCGACGATGTAGGAGCGGAGGAAGCATGCGCGGGCGTCGGTTCGGAACGATTGGATGCCTCGCATTTCTGGCCGCCTTCAGTCTTGGCGTCGGTTCGGCTGACGCAGCAAACATTGTCGCGCTTGGCGCGAGCAATACCTACGGCAAGGGCGTGGCGCGCAACCAGGCCTATCCCGCGCAGCTCGAAGCGATCTTGCGGGCAAAGGGATTGAACGTCCATGTCGTGAACGCCGGCATCAATGGCGACACCACGGAAGGGATGCTGCAACGCCTGGACCGGGCTGTCCCGAACGGAACCCGTGCAGTTATCTTGCAGCCGGGCGGCAATGATCGGCGCAAGGGCAGCCCTGACCGGACAGCCGATATTCAAAGTCGCCTCAGTGCCCGTGGCATCGCGGTGATCATGCTGCCTAACGGGATGTTGGGCGGACTCCCCCATCAGCCCGACGGCCAGCATTTGACCCCCGAGGGCTATCATATGCTCGCCCAGTCGCTCGCTTCGCAGGTGTCTGGGGCGATCGGCCGCTAGCCGGTGAGGGTCGGCAGCCGCGCCAATCGCTGACATCGGGACCACGCGCGGATATTTCCTGGGCAATCGCTGCCCGTTGTTAGTGCTTGATGTCGACCGGCAGCAGTGTTCTGCTCAAAAAAGCTGCTGGAGTCCTCGGTCCGTGTCGATCTTCGTCGCACTGCATCACGTCACGCACTACAAATACGACCGGCCGATCGATCTCGGGCCCCAGACCATTCGGCTCCGGCCCGCGCCGCATACCCGCACGCCGATCCTGAGCTACTCGCTCAAGGTCACGCCCGCCAATCACTTCGTGAACTGGCAGCAAGACCCGCAGGGCAACTGGTTGGCGCGCTACGTCTTCCCGGACAAGACGACCGAGCTCAAGGTCGAGGTCGACTTCACCGCCCAGATGACCGTGGTCAATCCGTTCGACTTCTTTGTCGAGCCCTACGCCAACGCCTTTCCGTTCGAATATCCCGGCGATCTCAAGATCGAGCTCGCGCCCTATCTGGAAACGGACGAGCCCGGGCCGTTGCTCGCCGCTTACCTGAAGGACATTCCGCGCAACGCCGACAGCACGGTCAATTTCCTGGTTGAGCTGAACGCGCAGTTGCAGAAGAAAATCAGCTACGTGATCCGGATGGAGGCCGGCATCCAGACGCCGGAGGAGACGCTTGCCGCTGGCTCCGGCTCCTGCCGCGATTCGGCATGGCTCTTCATCCAGGCGCTGCGCCATCTCGGGCTCGCCGCGCGTTTCGTCTCCGGCTATCTCATCCAGATCCGGCCGGACATCGATCCGATCGAGGGGCCACGCGAGGTCGAGAGCGATTTCACCGATCTCCATGCCTGGGCCGAGGTCTATCTGCCGGGCGCGGGCTGGATCGGCTTCGACGTCACCTCCGGCATGCTGACCGGCGAGGGACATATTCCGGTCTGTGCCACGCCGCATTACCGCTCGGCCGCGCCGGTGACAGGCACCGCGGGTATTGCCAATACCGAGTTCGGCTTCGAGATGACCGTCAAGCGGATCCGCGAGGCGCCACGGATCACAAGGCCGTTTTCGGATGAGTCCTGGGCGCGGCTCGACCGGGTCGGCGAGCAGGTCGATGCCGACCTGACGAAGGACGATGTGCGGCTGACGATGGGCGGCGAGCCGACTTTTGTTTCGGTCGACGATCCGGAAGCGCCGGAGTGGAATGTCGCCGCGGTCGGTCCGACCAAGCGTACGCTTGCCGACGAGTTGATCCGCAAGCTGCGCACCCGGTTCGCGCCGGGCGGCCTGCTGCATTACGGCCAGGGCAAATGGTATCCCGGCGAGAGCCTGCCGCGTTGGGCGTTCGGCCTCTACTGGCGCAAGGACGGCAAGCCGATCTGGAACAATGCCGACCTGATCGCTTCAGTCGAAAATCCGCGCAAGGCTGAGATCGCAGATGCGGAGCGCTTCGCAATCTGCATCGCCGCGCGGCTTGGCCTGAAGGCGGACTACGTCATGCCGGCCTTTGAGGACACTGCGTTCTGGCTCGAGCGCGAGGCAGGCCTGCCGGACAATGTCAGCCCGGCCAACTCCAAATTGGCCGATCCGGAAGAGCGCGCACGGATCGCGCGGGTGTTTGACGAGGGGCTGACTTCACCGAAGGGCTTTGCGCTGCCGATCCAGCGCTGGTCTCCGCTCGGCGATCGCGTACCGGCGCGCTGGCGCAGCGAGCGCTGGAAGATCCGGCGCAGCCACCTGTTCCTGTTTCCGGGCGATTCCCCGCTCGGCTTGCGGCTTCCGATCGGCTCGCTCGAACACGTCCCGCCCGACGATTTTCCCTATGTCGTCGAGCAGGACCCGATGGCACCACGCGATACACTGGGGGAGATCGATCCGGAGCTGAAGCAGGCGCTCAAGGACATTGAAGAGCCGCTGCCGGTGCGCACCGCGATGTCGATCGAAGTGCGCGACGGCGTGCTGTGCGCCTTCATGCCGCCGGTCGAGAAGGTCGACGATTATCTCGAGCTGATCTCGGCGATCGAAGCCGCCGCCGAGGAACTGCAACTGCAAGTCCACGTCGAAGGCTACGCGCCGCCATTCGATCCGCGCGTCGAGGTGATCAAGGTGACGCCGGACCCCGGCGTGATCGAGATCAACGTGCAGCCGGCGCAAAGCTGGCGCGATGCCGTCGATATCACCCTCGGCCTTTACGAAGACTCCGCGAAGACGCGGCTCGGGGCCAACCGTTTCCTGATCGACGGCCGCCACACCGGCACCGGCGGCGGCAACCACATCGTGGTCGGCGGCAGCAAGCCTGAGGACTCGCCGTTCCTGCGCCGGCCGGATCTGCTGAAGAGCCTCGTGCTGTACTGGCAGCGGCATCCGTCGCTGTCCTATTTGTTCTCCGGCATGTTCATCGGCCCGACCAGCCAGGCGCCGCGCATCGACGAGGCGCGGCATGATGGGCTCTATGAGCTCGAGATCGCGCTGTCGCACGTGCCGCCCGCGGGCATGGACGCGCCGCTGTGGCTGGTCGACCGGCTGTTCCGGCACATCCTCGTCGATATCACCGGCAATACCCATCGCGCGGAAATCTGCATCGACAAGCTCTACTCGCCCGACGGTCCGACCGGCCGGCTCGGCCTGGTCGAATTCCGCGCGCTCGAAATGCCGCCCGATCCGCGGATGTCGCTGGCCCAGCAGCTATTGATCCGCGCGCTGATCGCCAAGCTGTGGCGCGAGCCGCAGCAGGGCAAATTCGTGCGCTGGGGCACCGCGCTGCATGACCGCTTCATGCTGCCGCATTTTCTCTGGGAGGATTTCCTCGGCGTGCTCGCCGAGCTCAAGCAGTCCGGCTACGACGTCGAACCGGAATGGTATCAGGCCCAGCTCGAATTCCGTTTCCCCGTCTTCGGTCGCGTCCATCACGGCGGCGTCGGCCTGGAGTTGCGGCAGGCGCTCGAGCCCTGGCACGTGCTCGGCGAGGAGGGCACTGCGGGCGGCACCGTGCGCTACGTCGATTCCTCCGTCGAGCGTCTGCAGGTGAAGGCGACCGGATTCGTCGAGGGTCGCCACGTCATCACCTGCAACGGCAGGCGGATGCCGATGACCGAGACCGGCCGCGCCGGCGAGGCGGTCGCCGGCGTCCGCTTCAAGGCCTGGCAGCCGGCCTCCGGGTTGCATCCGACCATTCCGGTGCACGCGCCGCTGACGTTTGATCTGATCGATACCTGGAACGGCCGCTCGCTCGGCGGCTGCGTCTATCACGTCGCCCATCCTGGCGGCCGCAACTACGAGACCAAGCCGGTCAATTCCTACGAGGCCGAGGCGCGGCGGCTGGCGCGCTTCCAGGATCATGGCCACACCCCCGGCAGGATCGAGACACCGCCGGAGGAACGCACAATTGAGTTTCCCTTGACCCTCGACTTGCGGTCGCTGCTCCTGCACTAATTGTGTCAAGGGGAAGTGGAATGACCGCATCGGGTGGGCAAGGCAGCAGTCAGGAGAGCAGGGCCCGTCCCGGTCAGCGCCGGATGGCGCAGTGGACCCGCGACTATGTCCGGCTGCCCGGCATTCCCGACGAATATATTGCTCAGGACGGCGCACCGCGGCCGGTCTGGGCCCGCTTCTTCGACGCCTTTGCCGCGCTGTCGCCGGCCGACATCGAGCGCCGCTTTGCCTCCGCCGATCGTCATCTGCGCGAGGCCGGTGTCACCTATCGCGCGCCCGGCGACACTTCCGACCGGATCTGGCCACTCAGCCATCTGCCGCTGATCATCGACGCGGCCGACTGGCGGCAGCTCGCCGCCGGCGTCGCACAGCGCGCACAGCTTCTGGAAATGGTGCTGCGGGATCTCTACGGCGACGGCCGCCTCGTCGCCGATGGCGCGATTCCTGCGGCGGCGATCGCCGGCAGCAGCGAGTATCTGCGCGCGGTCAGCGGCATCAAGCCGCCCGGTGGCCGCTACCTGCATCTCTATGCCGCCGACATCGGCCGCGGGCCTGACGGCCGCTGGTGGGTGCTCGGCGATCGTACCCAGGCGCCGTCGGGCGCCGGCTATGCGCTGGAAAATCGCCTGGTGCTGTCGCGCGCCTTTTCCAATCTCTACAAGTCGATGAATGTCGAGCGCGTCGCGCCGTTCTTCGAGGCCTTTCGCGATTCGCTTCGCGCCAGCGCCGATCGTGACGAGCCGCGGATCGGCCTGCTGACGCCGGGAGCGTTCAGCGAGACCTATTTCGAGCATGCCACGCTCGCGCGCTATCTCGGCTTCCTGCTGGTCGAGGGCGACGATCTCGCGGTCTCTGGCGACCGCATCCACATCCGCACCGTCGCCGGGCTGAAGCGGCTCGACGTGCTGCTCCGCCGCGTCGATTCCAACATGCTCGATCCGCTCGAGCTCGACGCATCCTCTTATCTCGGCGTGCCCGGCCTCGTCGAGGTCCTGCGCAAGGGCGGCGTCGTGGTCGCCAACATGCCGGGCTCCGGCGTGCTGGAAGCGCGGGCGCTGCTCGGCTTCCTGCCCAATCTCTGCCGGCGCCTGCTCTCCGAAGACCTGATGATGCCGCACATCGCGACCTGGTGGTGCGGCCAGAAGTCCGCCCGCGAAGAGGTGCTGTCGCGGCTCGACGAGTTCGCGATCGAGGGCGCCTATGGCCGCGGCGTTCCGGATTTTCCGGGCCACGGGCCGGTGCTTCCAGGCGAATTGTCGGCGGCGGACCGCGATCGCCTGAGGGACGCGATCAGCCATCGCGGCATCGACTATGCCGGCCAGGAACTGGTGCGGCTGTCGACCACGCCGGTGTGGGAAAACGGCCGCATCGCGCCGCGCCCGTTCGTGCTGCGGGTGTTCGCGGCAGCGACGCCGAACGGCTGGACCGTGCTGCCCGGCGGCTTCTGCCGGATCGCCGACCGAGCGGATGCGCGCGCGGTGTCGATGGGCGATGGCGCGGTGTCCGCCGATGTCTGGGTGGTCTCCGACAAGGCGGTTGCGACTTCGACCTTGCTGCCGGCGGTCGACACCGTGCGTATCCGCCGCATCGCCGGCGTGCTGCCGAGCCGCGCCGCCGACAATCTGTTCTGGCTCGGCCGCTACCTGGAGCGTGCCGAGGCCACCATCCGGCTGATCCGCGCGCTGTGCACGCCGCTGCGCGATCCGGCGCGGGCGAATTCGACCGGCGCTACGCCGACAATGCATTCGACCGAACGCATCCAGCGCATGCTGGTCGCCTGGGGCGCGGCCTCGCAGACCGCGCGCGCCAATCCCGCGAAGGTCGCGCTCGAGGCGTTGCAGAACGAGGAGAAGTTCGGCTCGGCGCTGTCGCTGGTGCGATCGGCGCAACGCACCGCGACCTCGCTCCGCGAGCGGCTGTCGCCGGATGCCTGGCAGGTCATCACCGAGATGGCCGAGCGGCTCGCGATCGAGGTGCATGACGACGACGGCGTCGTCAGCGCCGCCGAGCTGACCTTGCAGGAACTCGCAAGCTTCGCCGGCCTCGCGCAGGAGAACATGAACCGCGCCGCCGGCTGGCGCTTCCTCGAGATGGGCCGGCGCGCCGAGCGCGCCATCAACACCACGCGCTTTGCCCGCCAGTTCGCCTATGACGAAGCCGGCGACGAGGATCTCGACGTCCTGCTCACGCTGGTCGACTGCCAGATCACCTATCGCTCGCGCTATCTGGTGCAGCCGCTGCTCACGCCGGTGCGCGATCTCGCGGTGCTCGACCCCTACAATCCGCGCTCGGTCGCATTCCAGGTCGCCGCGCTGAACGAGCATATCGCGGCGCTGCCGAGCCTCAAGGAGCACGGCCTGATCGAGCGGCCGCAGCGGCTTGCGGTCGCGGTCGAGGCGATGTTGACGACGGCCGAAGCGGCCAGCCTCGACGTCAAGACGCTGTTCGCGCTGGAGCAGGACCTGCTCAACATCGCCGATGCGGTCGGGCTGCATTATTTCCCGCATGGACCGAACGCCAGCCGGCCGGAGAAGCTCACGGGGCTGGCGTGATCTACGACATACGTCACGTCACGACCTACAGCTACGAGACCCAGGTCAGCTTCGCGCGCTGCTCGCTGCGGCTGGAGCCGATCAGCGGCGACGGGCAACAGCTGATCTCGCATTCGGTCGATATCCGCCCCAAGCCCGCGGAGCGCACCGCGCGGCGCGACTTCTTCGGCACGTTGACCGATAGCGTCCTGATCGAGGCCGCGCATCGCAGCCTTCGGATCGATTCCCGCTCGCGGGTCTCGGTGGCGCGGCAGCCGCCGACGCGTGACGCGGCGAGCCCGCCCTGGGAGAGCGTGCGCGATCACGCGTTCGAAGGGTTGAGCCTCGATGCGGCCTCGCCGGTCGGCTACGTCTTTGCCAGCGCGCTGGTGCCGGTGCTGCGGCCGGCGACGGCCTACGCCTCCGCGAGCTTCTTGCCCGGAGGCGGCATCCTCGCCGGGGCGTCGGACCTGATGCGCCGCATCCGCAGCGACTTCAAATACGATCCCAAGGCGACCGTGATCTCGACGCCGCTTCGCGACGTGTTCGAGAAACGCCACGGCGTCTGCCAGGATTTTGCCCATGTGATGATCGCAGGCCTGCGCGGTCTCGGCCTGCCCGCGGCCTATGTCTCAGGCTATCTGCGCACAATTCCGCCGCCGGGCCAGCCGCGGCTGCAGGGCGCGGACGCAACCCATGCCTGGGTGTCGGTCTGGTGCGGCAGCGAACTCGGCTGGGTCGGGTTCGATCCGACCAACGATCTCATGGTCGCCAACGACCACATCATTCTCGCCATCGGCCGCGACTTCGCCGACGTCTCGCCGGTCGACGGCGTCATCGTCGGCGCGCGCAAGCAAAAGCTCAGCGTCGCGGTCGACGTGCTGCCGGTGGAGTGAGCGGGGGGCAGGCGCGCGTTCGACCGCGCTAGAGCCTTTTCCGTTCCGATGGAATCGGAACGGGGCTCTAGATTCTTGTTTTGACGCGTTTTCTTAACGCGAACCGGTATCCACTTCGCTCGAAAACGCTCTAGCGTGATCTCTTTCAGGCGACGTGCCGCTTGCCCGATTTATCCCACCCGATCGGGCTGACGACGACGCGGTCGCGGCCTTCATGCTTGGCTTGATAGAGCGCGAGGTCCGCGGCCTTGAGCAGATCGCGCGATGTGCGCTCGTGATCAGGGACGAGGCAGGACAATCCGATGCTGACGGTCGGTAACTCATGCTCGGATTCGCGCGCGGCCGTCAGCTTCGCCCGAATCTGCTCGGCAACTTCCAAGGCGCCTGCCTTGCCGATGCCGGGCAGCAGCACCGAGAACTCCTCACCGCCATAACGCGCGCCGAGATCGGTTGCGCGCTTGGTGCTGGCTGCGATGCAGCGCCCCACGGTGGCGAGCACGGCATCGCCGGCCTGATGTCCGTACGTGTCGTTGAACGCCTTGAAATGATCGACGTCGATCATCAGAAGCGAGACCGGCGCCTTTGCGCGCATGCCGCGACGCCATTCGACGTCAAGGGTATCGTCGAGGCGGCGGCGGTTGGCGAGGCCGGTCAGCGCATCGGTGCTGGCGAGGTGTGCGAGCCGGTCTTCCGCGGCGGCGCGTCGTTTGAGCGCGGCCAGCAGATAGAACATCAGGATGATCGCGAAGCCGCCGAGCGCGGCCACCACGCCGCCGATCAGCCACAACTGCTGCCACCAGTCGGCATAGATGCCGTCGAGCGAGAGACCCTCGGCGATGATCAGGCGGCGGTGTCCGACCTCCTGGAAGACATAGAGCCGGTTGACATGATCGACGATCGATTTCGTCATGTAGGAGCCGGATTGCCGTGCAGGATACTGCTTGAAGACCAGGGAGTCCCTGATGCTTTGCCCGATCTTGCTGATGTCGAACGGTGCCCGCATCAGTATGGCGCCGTCGGCGTTGAACAGCGCCATGCTGTCACCGGAGCCGAAATTCAGCTTGCGAAACAGATTGTGGAAGTAGCTGAGCCGCATGCTGCCGGCGACCACGCCAGCGAAAGACCTGTCGTCATTGCTGATGCGGCGGCTCAGGCTGATCAAATATTCGCCGTCCGAGGTGACCCACGGAGAACTGATGAACAGTCCGCTGTCCGCTCGCGTCCGATGCGCCCTGAAGAAGTCCCGATCGGCGAAATTTGCGGTCCGCGGCGTCAATGTTCTGGAATCGCGCGTGACGTCTCCTGCTGCATTCAGCACGAGGATCGAGCCGAGATCCTTGGCGGTGGAGGTGCGGTCGAACAGCACGACCTGGCGAAGCTCGGGACTGATCTTTCCGAGGTCCGGCAGCTTGACGCCATCGGCGACGGCTTGCAGCGAGAGGTCATAAAGCTCGATGGTGCGGTCGATCTCGCTGGCGATGGAGGCGATGAGGTTGGTCGCGCCTTCCTTTGCGTGCCGGTAGTCCTTGTCCGCCATCTCCCAGAGAATGGCGGCGCAGATCGCCGAAAAGCACAGGATGAGGCCTATTCCGAGCGCGAGCAGCCGTTTGGTCGGCACCGCCTTCGGCTTTTGCACAAGCCCGTTCATTGCTCGCTTCCAATTCCCCGCGCCCCCGCGCTCCGGGACTTTTCATAGGGAGATCAAATTGAGAAAGCCGACCTGAAGCGCGTGCAATTTGGGCCCGTGCGTTGGGAGAATCTTTACTAGAGCGTTTTCGAGCGAAGTGGACGCCGGTTCGCGTGAAGAACACGCGTCAAAACAGGAATCTAGAGCTTCGGTTCTGATTCAATCAGAACCGAAAATGCTCTAGCCGGGACTGCCCGCAGGGTTCCGGCGCATCGCGTGATCCGTTCAGGTTCCCGTCCGCCGCAGGTCCTAGGCGGCGTCGCTGCGCAGGTTGCGGAAGAACTGCTCGACCTCGCGCGACAGCGTCGCGGCGGTTGCGGTCAGATCGTTCGAGGCCGCGAGCACCGATTCCGCCGCCTTGCTGGTCTGGTCCATATCGTCGCGGAGCGAGCCGACATTGGTCACCAGGGTCTCGTTGCCCTGGGCGGCCATGTGCGCGTTGGCGGAGATTTCGCGCGTGGCGGCGTCCTGCTGGCCGATCGCGCTTGCGATGTTGGCGGTGACGTTGCTGATCTCGCGCACCGCCTGGCCGATCTCGCGCACGGCGGCCACCGAGTTGCGGGTCGAAGCCTGGATCAGGCCGACATTCTCGCTGATCTCGGCGGTTGCCTTCGCGGTCTGCCCGGCCAGCGCCTTGACCTCGTGCGCGACGACGGCGAAGCCGCGGCCGGCATCGCCGGCGCGGGCGGCCTCGATGGTGGCGTTCAGCGCGAGCAGGTTGGTCTGCTCGGCGATCGCCTGGATCAGGTTCAGCACGCCGTCGATGCGCTGGGTGGTGGCCGCAAGCCCCTCGATCTCGGTGATCGAGCGGTCGGTGCGCGCACCGGCCTGATCGACCGCGCCGGACGACTGCTTGACCTGACGGCCGATCTCCTCGACCGAGGCGGAGAGTTCTTCGGCCGCGCCCGCCACCGCGGCAACGTTGCTCGAGGCCTGTTCGGTCGCGCCTGCCGCCGCCACCGCGCGGCCGCTGGCGCCTGCCGCGACGTTTGCGATGGTCTGCGCGGTGTCGCGCATCGTGGTTGCGTTGTCCTGCACCGCGCGGAGCACCGATCCGATGGTGCTGCGGAACGTTTCGAGCGAGGTCTCGATATGCCGGCCGCGTGCATCGCGCGCCTCGGAGTCCTGCGCGACCTGGGCGTTCAGGCTGCGGTTGCGGTCCATCGCCTCCTGGAAGACCTTGATGGCGCCGGCCAGCGCACCGATCTCGTCGCGGCGGCCGACATGCGGCACTTCAACATGGTCGGCGCCCTCGGCGACGCGCTTGATGGTCGTGGTGATCTGCGACAGCGGGCGGGCCACCGAGCGGGCGATGATCAGCACGCCCAGCACCACCACGATCAGGGCCGCCGCGCCGAGCCCGGTCAGCAGCAGCGCCATTGCGCGGTTGGTGTCGGTCTGCTGCGCCAGCTTCTTGCTGCGCTCGGCGTAGACCTTGGAAAGTGCCTCGAGATCCTTGTTCAGCGCAGTGCGCACGTTGCGGTTGGCGTCGTTGTCGCCCCATTCACGCCCGGCTGCGGCGCCGATCTCGATGCCGCGGCGGACCAGCTCCTTGCGGAATTCGACGAATTGCTCGATGCGCTGCTTGAACACCGCGAACTGGCTGGCGTCGTCGGCTTGCACCAGGGTTTCCCAGTTCCTCACCACGCCGAGGATGCGCTCGTTGAACGCCAGCAGTCCGTCGCCGTATTTCTTCACCGCCGCCGGATCGGTCGACATGTAGATGCCGCGGGATTCCATCACCACGGCATAGACCAGCGAATTGACCCGCTCGACATTGAGCGCGGCACGGCTGGCGAGGTCGACGGCCTCGGTCAGCTCGGCGTTGCGCCGCGCGTTGTAGTCGGACAGCACGGTGATGGCCGCGGTCAGCGCCGCGATCAGCGCAAACGTCGAGTACAGCCTGGCAGCAAGCGAGAATCGGGATGCCATTGGAGGCCCGGATGTGGAGACGGGAGATGTGATGGGGGCGGGCATTGCGGGCACTCCAGGAGGCCGGGGAGCACCTTCGGCCGATTAAAGCTTATGCAAAACCTTCATGGACAATTTCTTAACGCGTGCGTTTTTTGCAGCCGCAACCCTTAAAATCTCTAAATAATCCCAATGTCTTATAGGGCGTTCTGAGCCCGCCGGGGGCCGGCCGCCTGCCGCGGTGACGATGACGGGACGCCATCACCATCAACACCTCCGGCGCGGAGGGCGAAGCTGGTGGCACGACTTTCGCAAAGTGGTGCTAGGCTATGCCGTCCCAGCCCGCGACGCGAATTCCCCATGCTCTATCGTCACACCATCGATGCCACCAACTATGCATTCGACGATCTGCGCATCCTGCTTGCCAAGGCCTCGCCGCCGCGTTCCGGCGACCGATTGGCCGGCATTGCAGCCGACAGTGCGGAGGAGATGATCGCCGCGCGGCTTGCGCTTGCCAACGTTCCGCTCAAGCAATTCCTCGATGAGCCTGTGATCCCCTATGAGGACGACGAAGTCACCCGGTTGATCCTCGACAGCCACGACGTGGCCGGCTTCCTGCCGGTGTCGTCGCTCACCGTCGGCGGCTTCCGCGACTGGTTGCTGTCGGATGCCGCCACCGGTGATGCGTTAAAGAGGATCTCGCGCGGCATCACGCCGGAGATGGTGGCGGCGGTGTCGAAGCTGATGCGCAACCAGGACCTGATCCTGGTCGCGAAGAAATGCGAGGTGACGACCCGCTTCCGCAATACCATCGGTTTGCGCGGGCGAATGAGCACGCGGCTGCAGCCGAACCATCCCTTCGACGACGCCAGGGGCATCACCGCCTCGATCCTGGACGGCCTGCTGCTGGGATCGGGCGATGCCTGCATCGGCATCAATCCGGCGAGCGACGATCCGAACGTCATCGGCACCCTGCTGCGGCTCTTGGACGACATCATCACGCGGCTGGAGATTCCGACGCAGGGTTGCGTGCTGACCCATGTCACGACCACGCTCGGATTGATCGGGCAGGGGCTGCCGGTCGATCTCGTATTCCAGTCGATCGCCGGCACCGAGGCAGCCAACCGCAGCTTCGGCGTCGACCTGTCGCTGCTGCGGGAGGCCCGCGAAGCCGGGCTGTCGCTGCGCCGCGGCACGGTCGGCGATAATGTGATGTATTTCGAGACCGGGCAGGGTTCGGCGCTGTCGGCCAACGCCCATCACCAGGTCGACCAGCAGACCTGTGAGGCGCGGGCCTATGCGGTGGCGCGCGCGTTCGATCCGCTGCTCGTCAACAGCGTGGTCGGCTTCATCGGTCCCGAATACCTCTATGACGGCAAGGAAATCATCCGCGCCGGGCTCGAGGATCATTTCTGCGGCAAGCTGCTCGGCCTGCCGCTCGGCGTCGACGTCTGCTACACCAACCACGCCGAGGCCGATCAGGACGACATGGACAATCTCCTGACGCTGCTGGCGGCCGCTGGTGTGAACTTCATCATTTGCGTGCCGGGCGCAGATGACGTTATGCTGAACTATCAGTCGACATCGTTTCACGACGCGCTCTACATCCGCGACCTGTTCGGCCTGAGGCGGGCGCCCGAATTCGACGACTGGCTGCTGCGCGCAGGCCTTGCCGGGCCGGACTTTCGCCTCGTTGCCGATGCGGAGCGGCTGCCCGACCTCACTGCCAGGCTCTTGACCTGAGGGGATAGCTAAATTCTGCAGAGCAACTATCTCGGCAGTGTGACGTTGGTAAGTGCCACAATGTTGAAGAATTTCTGGCCCAGCGTTCCGCGCTATGGTTAGATTTGCGGGTGCTTCGGGGTCATTCAATGAGAGCTGAGGGCATAAAGACAGCACGGCGTATCCTCTGCGTCTTTCCGCGCTATACGTCGTCGTTTGGGACCTTCGAGCACTCCTATCCCCTCACGGACGGTGTCAAGGCGTTCATGCCACCGCAGGGACTGCTGCTGATCGCGGCATACCTCCCCGAGAACTGGCTGGTTCGCTTCGTCGACGAGAACCTGCGTCCGGCGACGGCGGAGGATTTCGAGTGGGCAGAAGCCGTGTTCGTCAGCGGTATGCACATCCAGCGCCAGCAGATGAACGACATCTGCCACCGCGCGCATGACTATGGCCTGGCGGTCGCGATCGGGGGGCCGTCGGTCAGTGCCTGTCCGGACTACTATCCCTCGTTCGACTACCTTCATGTCGGTGAACTCGGGGACGCGACCAACGAACTGATCAAGCGCCTCGCGGAGGACACCAGCCGTCCTGCCGAGCAGGTGGTGCTCAAGACCCTCGATCGCCTGCCGATGACGGAATTCCCGCTGCCGGCCTACGAGCTCGCCGAAACCAAGAAGTACTTTCTCGGCAGCATCCAGTTCTCCTCGGGCTGCCCCTATCAGTGCGAGTTCTGCGACATCCCCGGGCTCTATGGCCGCAATCCGCGCCTGAAATCGCCGCAGCAGATCATCGCCGAGCTCGACAAGCTGCGTGCATGCGGCGCGACCGACACCGTCTATTTCGTCGACGACAATTTCATCGGCAACCGCAAGGCGGCAGCCGAACTGCTGCCGCATCTGATCGAGTGGCAGAAGCGGACCGGCTATGTCACACGCCTCGCCTGCGAGGCGACGCTCAACATCGCCAAGCGGCCCGAGATCCTGGAGAAGATGCGCGAAGCCTTCTTCGTGACGATCTTCGTCGGCATCGAGACGCCGGATCCCGACGCGCTGAAGGCGATGCACAAGGATCAGAACATGATGGTTCCGATCCTGGAAGGCGTGCGCACCATCAATTCCTTCGGCATGGAGGTCGTCTCCGGCATCATCATGGGGCTCGATACCGACAAGCCGCAGACCGGTGACGCGCTGCTCTCCTTTGTCGAGGAGTCCCGGATTCCGCTCCTCACCATCAACCTGCTGCAGGCGCTGCCGAAGACGCCGCTGTGGGATCGCCTCGAAAAGGCGGGACGGCTGATCGATGACGACAGCCGCGACTCCAACGTGCAGTTTCTGCTGCCCTACGAGGACGTGGTCAGTTCCTGGCGCAAATGCATGGAGCTCGCCTACGAGCCCGAGACGCTGTTTAAGCGCTACCAGCACCAATGCGAATATACCTATGCCAACCGCATCAAGGTGCCGGTCAGCCCGGAGATGAAGAGCTGGGCCAATATCCGGCGCGGGCTGATCATGCTGCGCAACATCTTCTGGAAGGTCGGCGTGCTCGGCGACTACAAGCGCGTGTTCTGGAAGTTTGCGCTCGGCCGGCTCAAGCGCGGCGACATCGAGGGGCTGATCTCGGCGACCCTGGTGGCACATCACTTGATCACGTTTGCGCGTGCAGCCTCCAGCGGCCGACAGAACGCCTCGAACTACTCGCTCCGGCTGCGCGAGGCTTCCGTTCCCGCTGAATAGCAGCATGACAACACCGCCGGCGCCATCGTCCCCTTCGCCAATGTCCGCTTCGCTTGCTGATCTGCGCGAACTCACGCCGGCGCGCGTCGGTCTCGGCCGGTCCGGGGCCAGCCTACCGACCAATGCGCTGCTCGCATTCACGCTCGATCACGCCCGCGCCCGCGATGCCGTCCACGCGGCCTTCGATCTCGGCGGGATTGCCGCCGGTCTTGCCGGCCTCGGCATCACACCGCTCGAAGTGTCGAGCCAGGCGCAGAGCCGGCGCGACTATCTGCGCCGGCCCGATCTCGGACGCATGCTGGATTCCGCTTCGAGGCGGTCGCTCGAGAGCAGCGGCGTCACCGCGTGCTCCTGCGCCATCGTGATCGGCGACGGCCTGTCGCCGACCGCGGTCAATGTGCACGCCGTCGAACTGATCCGGCATCTCGCGCCGCGGCTTAAGGCCGACGGGATCGACGCCGGCGCGGTGATCGCAGCATCGGGCGCGCGGGTCGCGCTGGGTGACGAGATCGGCACGATCCTCGGCGCGCGCATGCTGGTGATGCTGATCGGCGAACGGCCCGGCCTGTCCGCGCCGGACAGTCTGGGCGCCTATCTCACCTTCGCGCCGCGAATCGGCCTCACCGATGCCGACCGCAACTGCATCTCCAACATCCACCGCGCCGGGCTGAGCTATGCGGAAGCCGCATTCAGGATCGCCTGGCTTGTGCGTGAGGGCCTGGCACGCCAGATCACCGGGGTCGCGTTGAAAGATGAAAGCGGCGGTGGATCGTCCAGGAATGCGCTACCGGGGTGTGGCAAATCAGATACTTGACGGCGGTTTTCGGCAGTTCCCGGCCGATTTAACGTGTTGCTCGCGCTTGCGAGCAAGGGGGCGGACCTGTAAAACCGCGCCGGTCAATATTCGCGTGTTTTCAAGGACTAGCGCCGATCAGTCGCGCTCGCGAGCCTCATTCGCGCCCCATAACCCAAGCTAGACAGATCGCGCCGCTTCAGAACTGGACAGGGCATGCTCGAGAAGAATTCCGAAAGTCGGGTCCACGTCGAGAAGATCGAGGAGCCGCGGCCGGGGACTAGCATCGCATTCGGGTTGGAGCGTATCGGCCTGATCGCGATCAAGGCGCCGGTCCTGTCTGTCATCATTCTGCTGGCGCTGATGGTCGCGGCCGTTTTCGGCATCGAGCGGATCAAGATCGACGACTCGCTCAGCCAGTTGTTCCGTTCCAATTCCAAGGACTACAAGCAGTACGAAGCGGTCACCAAGCGCTTCCCGGCAACCGAGTTCGACGTGCTGGTCGTGGTCGAGGGCAAGACGCTGCTTGCTCGCGAGAACCTCGAAAAGATCCGCGACATGGTCACCGACCTGCAGCTGGTCGAGGGCGTGCGCGGCTTGGTCTCGCTTTTTTCGGCGCGCCAGGCGCCCGAGCCCGGCAAATTGCCGGCCGCACTGTTCCCGTCGGAACTGCCGCAAGGCGCCGCCTACGATAAATTCGTCGAGACCGTCAAATCCAACGAGATCATTCGCGGCAAGCTGCTGTCCGAGGATGGAACGCTCGCACTGATCGTGTTGTCGCTCGAGCCTGAGGTTGTCGGCAGCAACAAGCTCAGCAAGGTCGTCGCGGACATGAGAAAGATCATGGCCGATGATCTCGGCGGTAGCGGGCTCAACGCCCAGCTCTCCGGCGTTCCGGTCATGCAGCTCGAGATCCGCAACGCGGTCAAGCGCGACGGGCTGACCTACAATATCCTCGGCATTCTGGCCGGCTGCATCATCGCCATCATCTTCTTCCGCAAGATATCGTTCATGGTGGTCGCCGCGTTCCCGCCGATCATTGCGATCCTGCTCGCGCTCGGCGGCCTCGGCTGGGCCGGCTTCAATCTCAACATGTTCCTGAACGTGATGACGCCGCTCATCATGGTGATCAGCTTCTCCGACTCGATGCAGCTGACGTTTGCGGCACGCGACCGCCTGATCGCCGGCCAGGACAAGTACACCGCGTTCAAGAACGCGGTGATGGTGGTCGGTCCGGCTTGCGTGCTCACTCATGGCACCGCCGGCATCTCGTTCATCGCGCTGCAATTCTCGAATTCCGAACTGATCCGCAAATTCGGCGAGGCCGGGCTCGCAGCTACCATCATCGCGCTGATCGCGGTGCTGTCGCTGGTGCCTGCGTTCGGAGTGCTTCTGGTACGCAACGAAAAGGTGTTCGCGGTCAAATTCCAGGGCGCCGACGCCGGTGTCCAGGCGCTGCGCAATTTCTGCTACTGGATCGCGGTGCGCATGGTGGGCCGTCCCGGGCTGTTCAGCCTGCTCGCGCTGATCCTGGTCGGTGGCCTCGGCATCATCTACGCCAATCTCGAGCCGCGCTACCGGCTCGCCGATCAGGTGCCGGACAAGCGGCAGGCCGTGGCGGCCTCGAGCCGGCTCGACGCCAAGCTGACCGGCGCCAATCCGGTCGACGTGCTGATCGAATTCCCCAAGGGCCAATCGCTGTACTCGCCGGAGACCTTGAAGACGATCGCCGACGTCCACGCGATGGTCGAAACAGCGGCGGGCGTCGGCAACGTCTGGTCGCTGGAAACCTTGCGGCGCTGGCTCGCCGAAAAGGCCGGCAGTAATGACGTCGCGACGCTGAAGGAATATGTTGGCGTGATTCCCGAGCATCTGGTCCGCCGCTTCATCTCCGCGGATCAGGATGCGGTCGTGGTGTCGGGACGGGTTCCGGATCTCGACTCGAGCCAGCTGCTTCCGGTGGTGAACAAGCTTGATAGCTCGCTGGACAAGGTGCGCGCCGAGCACCCCGGTTACGAGATCGCAGTCACCGGCCTGTCGGTGATCGCCGCGCGCAACAGCGCCAACATGATCGAAAAATTGAACCGCGGCCTGACCGTCGAATTTCTGCTGGTGGCGGTTTTCATCGGGCTGGCATTCCGCTCCGTCGTGGTGATGTTCTCCTGCATCCTGCCCGGCATCTTCCCCGTGGTGCTGTCAGGCACCGTGCTGTGGCTGCTCGGGGAGGGGCTGCAATTCGCCAGCGTGGTGGCATTGACGGTGTCGTTCGGCCTCGGGCTGAGCGCCACCATCCACTTCCTCAACCGGTTGCGGCTCGAGACCAAGCCGGGCGTCTCGCCGGAGCTTGCGGTGGAGCGTGCCACCGTGCTGGTCGGCCCCGCACTGATCCTCACTACGGTGGTGCTGGCCTGCGGCCTCGTCGTCACCGTGTTCTCCGACCTGCCGTCGCTGCGCCTGTTCGGCTGGCTCAGCGCCTTCTCGATGGTCGCAGCGCTGGTCGCAGACCTTTTCATCCTGCGGCCGACCTCGATGTTCCTAATCAACCTGTCGCAGAAGCTCCGCGGCAAGGGCGGGCAACCGGCGCCGATCGAAAAGGCCTGATCGGCGGACAATAAAAGGCCGCGCAAAATAAAGGCCCGGTTCCGAAGTCGTCGGAACCGGGCTTTTTTGTTCGCCGGAGAAATCGGTCGGGGAGCGTCAGCTCTTCGTCATCGTGATCGAGACGCCGCGAATCTCACCCTTGGAGTCGATCTGCACGACCTGCTTGGAGCCGTTGGTCTGCAGGTTCAGGTTTGCGGCAAAGCCGGACGCCTCGACGAACACGTCGATCCGCCCGCCGCCGGCGGTGCCCTGCAAATTGCCGAAGATGTTGCGGCTGGCCTCGCTCCAATTGCCGGAGATCCGGTCGCCCTGGCTGGTGACGTCGCTGGAAAGGTCGAACTTGTAGCTGTCGCTCGCGCAATGCAGGCTCTGCTTCAGGCTCAGGCCCGAGGGCGCGACCTTGTAATCCGCCTTGCAACGAATGCGTTCGGTGGTGCCGTTGGACAACGCCACCGTGCCGGTTCCGGTCCAGGAGCCGGCAAAACCGGCGAACGGGCCGCTGGCCTGGGCATGGACTGCGGAGGCGGACATCATGAGCGCGGCGCCGACGCCCACAGCCCTGAGAGCCTGCCCAGAAAGGCTGGAACCAAACAGTGTCATTGTGAATTTTCCCATCAAAATCAACGCTTCCTTCGCAAGAAAGCGTCTCGCCGCATCGAAGTTTAGTGTCACCGAAGAATGTTAGGTTCAAACGACAGAACGGCGTGCGCGACGCCGATATTGTCATCGAACAGAATCAGAAACCTCCGGCTCGCATGGCATCTAGCCTAGCTACGCGCAAGCGCGATCCGCAATCGCCAAACGCGACAAAGTGATGGCGCGAATCGTCTTTTAGATTCAATAGCTTATGCGGGGGTTTACAGCGCCGTAAATTTAGCCGCATTTAACAGTGCTTGTCGTCAATCCATTGCCGCGTTACGTGGCGTCTGCAATCCCAAAAATCCGTCCCGGCCATGCCGAACCGCTTTTCGGGAACAGATTTTCTGCTGTCGGAAATGAAGGAATACGATGCGTAAATTTCTCCTGGCACTTGCCCTGTTGTCGATCCCGCTCTCATCCGGCGCCTTCGCCCAGCAGCAGCAGCGCGGTACGCCCGATGAGCAGAAGGCCTGCACGCGCGACGTGCAGCGTCACTGCCGCTCCGTGATCGATCAAGGCGATTTCACCATTCTCGCCTGCCTGCAGCAGAACCGCACCAAGATCAGCGCGGCCTGCGACCAGGTGCTGAAGACCCACGGCCAATAAGGCCGCTTCAGGTCTCTTGGACCGCCGCAAGGCCCGTGAACGGCATTCCTGCCGGCCACGGGCCGGGTATGCTGGCGGTCACAGATAGCATTGGTTTTGGTGGCGTATTCCCCTATATGGGGCTCGCAAATCCCCGCATGCGCCTGACCATTCGCGCCTGCGTCGTGCCATGACCAGTGTAGCCCAAATTTCCCATGACCACCGCGAGCGACCTGCGATCCGGAAAGACCCACCGCGACGAGAATTTCCCGGTCGCGTCGTGGATCATTCATCCGCGGCATCGCGCCCTGATCCTGGCCTTCTATAACTTCGTCCGCACCGCCGACGATATCGCCGATCACGCGACGCTGCCGGCCGACGAGAAGCTGCGCTACCTCGACCTCATGGAGGCCGAGCTGCTCGGCAATGGCGATACCCAGAAGGAGGCGGTCAATCTGCGCCGGGCGCTTGCCGAGCGCGGTATGCCGCCGCGGCATGCGCTCGACGTGTTGGTGGCGTTCCGTCTCGATGTCACCAAGCTGCGTTACGAAAACTGGGATGATGTGATCGACTATTGCCGCTACTCGGCGATGCCGGTCGGGCGATTCATGCTCGACGTGCACGGCGAGGACATCTCGACCTGGGCGGCGTCGGATGCGCTCTGCGCCGGCCTGCAGATCAACAATCATCTGCAGGACTGCGGCAAGGACTACAGGAATCTGAACCGCGTCTACCTGCCGCGCGATGCGCTGGCCGCGGTGGGCGCGACCGTCGAGATGCTCGGCGAGGCGAAATCGCCGCCGGCCTTGCTCGGATGCCTGCAGGCGCTCGCGGTGCGCACTGCGACGCTGCTCGACGAGAGCAAGTCGCTCGCCGCCGAGGTGAAGGATTTCAGGCTCGGCCTCGAGATCTCGGTGATCCAGGCCTTCGCCGACAAGATCGTCAACATGCTGAAGGTGCGCGATCCGCTGAGCGAGCGGGTGCATCTCGGCCCGGTCGAACTGCTGCTGCAGAGCCTTGGCGGCGTCGCCGGCGAGACCGCCCGGCGCGCGATCGGACGGCGTGCGGTCTCCAGGACGGCGGCAGGCGCATGAGTGTCGAGGCGGCGGCCAACGCAAATTACGGAAGCACCGCATCGGGCAGCTCGTTCTATGCCGCGATGCGCGTCCTGCCGCGCGCGCAGCGCGAGGCGATGTTCCAGATCTACAGCTTCTGCCGGCAGGTCGACGACATCGCCGATTCCGACGGCCCGCGGCCGGAGCGGCTGGCCGCGCTGCAGCAGTGGCGCGACGATATCGACGCGCTCTATGCGGGGCATCCGCCGGAGCGGCTGAAGGATTACGTGGCCTCGGTGAAGACCTTCGGGCTGAAGCGCGAGGATTTCGTCGCGATCGTCGACGGCATGGAGATGGACGTGCCGCAGGATATCCGCGCGCCGGATCTTGCGACGCTCGACCTGTATTGCGATCGCGTCGCGAGCGCGGTCGGCCGGCTGTCGGTGCGCGTGTTCGGCCTGCCCGAGGACGACGGCATCGAACTCGCGTATCACCTCGGCCGCGCGCTGCAGCTCACCAACATCCTGCGCGACATCGACGAGGACGCCGGCCTCGGCCGCCTCTATCTGCCGCGCGAATGGCTCTGGCACGCCGGCATCACCAATAACGATCCGGCCCGCGTCACCGCCGACCGCGCGCTCCCGAAAGTGTGCGCGCCGCTGGCCGAGCGCGCCAAGATGCATTTCCAGAAGTCCGACGAGATCATGAAGCGCAATTCGCGCCGCGCGGTGCGCGCGCCGCGCATCATGTCGAAATACTACCGCGCGATCCTCGATCTCCTGATCGCGCGCGGCTTCACTGCGCCGCGCGCGCCGGTGCGTGTGTCCAAGGCGGCCAAGATCGGCATTCTTCTTCGTTACGCGATCATCTGATGCAAAAGACCGTTCATATCATCGGTGCCGGCATTTCCGGCCTCTCCGCGGCCATGCGGCTTGCCAATGGCGGCTACAAAGTGTGCGTTCACGAGGCGACGCAGCAGGCCGGCGGCCGCTGCCGTTCCTATTTCGACGCCGCCACCAATCTGACCATCGACAACGGCAATCATCTCTTGCTGTCGGGCAACCGCCATGCGCTGAACTACGCGCGCTCGATCGGCACCGAAGCCGGCCTGGTGGGACCCGCGCGCGCGCAGTTTCCGTTCGTCGATCTTGCCGGCGGCCAGCGCTGGCAGCTCGACCTTGGCGACTCCCGCTTACCGCTGTGGGTGTTCGACGAGGCGCGCCGCGTCCCGGACACCACCCTGCGCGATTATCTAGCATTGGCGCCGCTGGCCTGGGCCGGTACCGGAGCGCTGGTCGGCAACACCATTCCCTGCAAGGGCACGCTGTATGACCGCCTGGTGCAGCCGCTGCTGCTGGCTGCGCTGAACGTCGATCCGCCGGAGGGCTCGGCCGGGCTTGCCGGCGCCATCGTGCGCGAGACGCTGCTCGCCGGCGGGCAGGCCTGCCGTCCGCTGATCGCGCGCGACGGCCTGAGCTCGGTCCTGATCGAGCCGGCGGTGAAGCTGCTGCAGGAGCGGGGCAACAGCGTCCAGTTCAGTCACGAATTGCGTGCACTCGTCATGTCGGGTGATCGCGTCAGCGAGCTCGACTTCGGCGGTGGCGACAAGATCGCGCTGGCGGCCGGCGATGCCCTGGTGCTGGCGGTGCCGCCGCGCGCCGCGGCCACGCTGCTGCCCGGGCTGAAAACGCCGACCAAATTCCGCGCCATTGTGAATGCGCATTTCCGCGTCGATCCGCCGCGCGATGCCGCGCCCATTCTCGGCGTGGTCGGCGGGCTCGTGGAATGGCTGTTCGCCTTCCCGCAACGGCTGTCGGTGACGATCAGCAATGGCGACCGCCTGGTCGACATGCCGCGCGAGGAGCTCGCGCAGGCGATCTGGCGCGACATATGCAAGGCATCGGGCGTGTCCGGTGACCTGCCGCCGTGGCAGATCGTGCGCGAGCGCCGCGCCACATTCGAGGCGACGCCGGAGCAGAATGCCCTGCGTCCGGGGCCCGCGACGGCGCAAAAAAACCTGTTCCTTGCCGGCGACTGGACTGCTACCGGGTTGCCGGCAACCATCGAGGGATCGGTGCGGTCGGGGGATCGCGCCGCCGATCTGGTTTTGGCCCGGCGCTAGATTCGACCTATTGGAGCGACGCCGGCCAGCGTGGGCCGGCCCGCGATGAAGAGGATATCGAGCGAAATGCTTTCGAGAGATCACAGCGTCGCAGTCGACCCGGTTGCGCTGGAGAACAGCATCTCCAAGGCAACCGAAGCACTGCTCGGCTATCGCCAGTCCGACGGACACTGGGTATTCGAGCTCGAGGCCGACAGCACCATTCCAGCCGAGTACGTCCTGCTGCGTCACTATCTCGCCGAGCCGGTCGACGCCGGGCTTGAGGCCAAGATCGCCAACTATCTGCGCCGCACCCAGGGTGCGCATGGCGGCTGGCCGTTGGTGCACGACGGCCCGTTCGACATGAGCGCCAGCGTGAAGTCGTACTTCGCGCTGAAGATGATAGGTGACTCCGTCGACGCGCCGCACATGATGCGTGCGCGCGAGGCAATCCGTTCGCGCGGCGGGGCGTCGGGCAGCAACGTGTTCACGCGCTTCCTGCTCGCGCTCTATGGCGTCGTGACCTGGCGCGCAACGCCGGTGCTGCCGATCGAGATCATGCTCCTGCCGATGTGGTCGCCGTTCCACATCAACAAGATCTCCTACTGGGCGCGCACCACCATGGTGCCGCTGATGGTGCTCGCTGCGTTGAAGCCGCGTGCGAAGAATCCGAAGGGCGTCGGCATCGACGAACTGTTCCTGGAAGATCCGAAGTCGCTCCGGATGGCGCCGAAGGCGCCGCATCAGAGCGCTGGCTGGTTCTATCTGTTCCGCTCGCTCGATGCCGTGCTGCGCGCAATCGAGCCGATGTTTCCGAAGCGCCTGCGCCAGCGCGCCATCGACGCCGCGCTCGCCTTCACCGAAGAACGGTTGAACGGCGAAGACGGCATGGGCGCGATCTATCCGCCGATGGCCAACATCGTCATGATGTACGAGGCGCTCGGCAAGGACGAGAATTTTCCGCCGCGCGCCATCACCCGCCGCGGCATCGACAAACTGCTCGTGATCGGCGACGAAGAGGCCTATTGCCAGCCCTGCGTCTCGCCGGTGTGGGACACCGCGCTGGCTTGCCATGCGCTGCAGGAAGCCGGCGGCGAGGACACCCTTGCCAAGGCCAAGCAGGGCCTCGACTGGCTGAAGCCGCGCCAGGTGCTGGAGCTGAAGGGCGATTGGGCGGTCAAGGCGCCGGACGTCCGTCCCGGCGGCTGGGCGTTCCAGTACAACAACGACCACTATCCCGATCTCGACGACACCGCTGTGGTCGCGATGGCGATGGATCGTGTGCGGCGGCACTCCGGGACCAGGGAATATGACGAGGCGATCGCGCGCGGCCGCGAGTGGATCGAAGGGCTGCAGAGCCGTGACGGCGGCTGGGCCGCGTTCGATGCCAACAACCTCGAATATTACCTCAACAACATCCCCTTCTCCGATCACGGCGCGTTGCTCGATCCGCCGACCGAAGATGTCACCGCGCGCTGCATCTCGATGCTGGGCCAGCTCGGCGAGACCTCAGAGAGCAGCAAGGCGATGGCCGACGGCATCGCCTATCTGCGCCGCACCCAGCTGCCTGAGGGCTCCTGGTACGGCCGCTGGGGCCTGAACTACGTCTACGGCACCTGGTCGGTGCTCTCAGCGCTAAATGTCGCAGGGATCGATCGCAACGACCCGATGGTTCGCAACGCAGTCGACTGGCTAGCGTCGGTCCAGAATCAGGACGGCGGCTGGGGCGAGGACGCCGTCAGTTACCGGCTGGATTACAAGGGTTATGAAGTTGCGCCATCGACTTCCTCGCAAACGGCATGGGCCTTGCTTGGATTGATGGCGGCGGGAGAGGTCGAAAATCCCGCAGTTGCACGGGGGGTGGAGTACCTAAAGGCAACACAGTCGGAAAAAGGGCTGTGGGACGAGCAGCGATACACGGCTACGGGGTTTCCGCGGGTATTTTACTTGCGATATCATGGCTACTCGAAGTTCTTTCCGCTCTGGGCGCTGGCGCGGTATCGGAATTTGAGAAGCACCAATAGCAGGGTGGTAGGGGTCGGGATGTGATTGTTGAGGCGGGGGCCGCCGAGACCGTGGGCAATAGAATTGATCCTCGGCCGGTATTGATTGTGACTGGATTGGTGCAGGAGGCCCGCATCGCGGCAGGGCCCGGCATGATCGTGATCTGCAGTTCAAGCGATCCGCAGCAGCTGCGTGCATTGCTGGCGACGCTGGATCCCATGACGTTCCGCGGCGTGATCTCGTTCGGCGTGGCCGGCGGGCTCGACCCGTCGCTGAAATCCGGCGATGTGGTGGTCGCGACCGAAGTGATGGCCGGCGATACCCGTTTCCTGGCGGCATCCGCGCTGAACGAGGAGATGATCGCCAGCGCCGCGCTGAAGCGCCGCAGGATCGTCCGTGGCGGTCTCGCCGGCGTGGAAGAGGTGATTGCGGCGAAGGCCTGCAAGGCCGCCCTGCGCTCGATCACGGGCGCTGCTGCGGTCGACATGGAGAGCCATATCGCGGCAGCCTATGCCGCAAGGGCAGGCATTCCGTTCGCCGCGCTGCGCGTGATCAGCGATCCCGCGCACCGGGCGCTGCCCGAGCTTGCGAAATCCGCGGTGAAGCCGAACGGCGACATCGACCTGCGCAAGGTGCTGAGCGGCATCGCGCGCAATCCGCGGACGCTGCGGGCGCTGGTGTCGACCGGTATCGACTTCAACCGTGCGCTGCGCTCGCTGCGCAGCTGCCGCGGCTTCCTGCTCGGCAACGACGTGCTGGTGCCGGTGGAGGCCTGACAGGCCACCGGCGAGGCGCTGACGCCGAGATACACCCTCAAAAAAAGGCCCGGTCGCATCGCGATCGGGCCTTTTGTTTTGGTCGCTCATGAGCCGGCTTGATGCCGCCCCGTCCGGCTCCGCGCGTTGCTCGGCGGGGGACTTGTCCAGCCGGATAGGGATACCGCGGTTCCCGTTCCCGCCGCCTCAGGGCGTGGCGCTGGTCTCCACCGGCCACGCCCGGCGGCCTCCGGGGCGCCTGGTGCCGTGCTGCGACCTCAAGGCTCCGCCGAATGCTTGACAAGCACGGGCATTCGAACGAGTATGAACTATGATCCTGTGTTCATGAATTAAGGTTCACGATGGCACTCGCTGCGGTTCGCCTCAATCAGCTCGTCGAAACCAAGGCGCGCATCCTGGATGCCGCCAGGGAGGCCGTGGCGCTGAGTGGCTGGAAGGATGCCCAGATCGCCCTGATCGCCTCACGGGCCGGCGTGGCCACGGGCAGCGTGTACCGCTACTTCGACTCGAAGGCAGACCTCTACGCGCAGGTGCTGGGGCAGGTTTCCGAGCGCGAGGTGGCCGTGGTTGCCGCGATCGTCGAGGCCGAAGGATCTGCGTCGCAGTGTCTGGTGGACGCGATTTACACCTTCTCGGTCCGCGCGATGCGCGGCCGCCGTCTGGCCTACGCACTGATCGCCGAACCCTGTGAACCCGAGATCGACGCGGCGCGCCTGAAATACCGCGCGGCGCTGGCCGACCAGATCGCAAGGCTGGTCCGGCGCGGCATCGCCAGCGGTGAATTCGTCGAGATCGACGCCAACGTCGCGGCCTCCTGCGTGACCGGCGCTTTCATGGAGGCGCTGGTTGGTCCTCTGGCGCCCGAAGCGGACCCGGATTCCGACGCGGCCAAGGCGATCGCACAATCGATCGCCGGGCTTTCCGCGCGCATGCTGTTTCGCCACGCCACGCCTGAATTGACCCCTGTATCGAGAGTGTCCGCATGAATGCGCGTGTCCAGCCGGTTGCCGTCGCGGCAACGAAAGCCAGTCCGTTTGCGACCCACGAAGTCCGCAATCAGGCGCGGCCGGCGACAGGCTTCAACGCGTTCGACGATGATCGCGCGTTGAGCGGCCTGATCGCAAAGCTCGCGCCGTGGGCGAAGGACAAGCTCTCCGCGCTCGGGGCCCATGCCGGCAGCGAACCCGTGCAGGACGCGGCGCGGCTTGCCAACGAGCACGAACCAAAACTCTTGACCCACGACCGGTATGGCAACCGGAATGATTGGGTCGAATTTCATCCGGCCTGGCATCAATTGATGGCGCTGGCGTTCCAGAGCGAAGTCCACAGCCTGGCCTGGTCGACGCGCGAACCGCACGGACATCTGGCCCGCGCGGCGCTGAGCTATCTCTGGAATCAAATCGAGAACGGCGTCGGTTGCCCCACGGGAATGGCTTACGCTGCGATCGCGGGGTTTACCGGCAAGCCGCAATTCAGCCTGTGGCGGGAACGCACGCTGGCTGCCGACTACGATCCGCGGCGGCTCCCGATCGAGGAGAAGCGCGCGGCGGTCATCGGTTATGCGATGACCGAGAAGCAGGGCGGCTCCGATCTGCGCGAAACCCAGACCACCGCGCGCTTCGTCGAGCGCGGCGCGCATGGCGAGATCTATGCGATCACCGGCCACAAATGGTTCTTCTCGGTGCCGGTCGCCGATGGGTTCTACACCCTGGCGCAGACCCAATCCGGCGTCAGCTGCCTGTTCGTGCCGCGCCTGCTGCCCGACGGCAGCGCCAACCGCGTCCACATCCAGCGCCTGAAGGACAAATGCGGCAACCGCTCGAACGCCTCGAGCGAGATCGAGTATCACGACACCTGGTCGATCCTGGTCGGCGAAGAAGGGCGCGGCATCCGGGAAATCCTTTCTCATGCGCATCTGACCAGGCTGGACTTCGCGGTCGGCTCCGCCGGCCTGATGCGGCAGGCGTTGAGCCTGGCCTTGAACCACGCGCAGACGCGAACGGCGTTCGGCAAGCCGATGTCCGAGCTTCCGATGCAGCGCAATGTGCTCGCCGACCTCGCGCTCGAGAGCGAGGCGGCGATGCTTGGCGCATTTCGGGTCGCGCGTGCGACCGACGGCCTGCAAACGAGCGAGCACGAACGGCTGCTGGCGCGGGTCGCCACTCCAGTGATGAAGTTCTGGAATTGCCAGCGCGCCCCGGCGTTCACCTACGAGTGCCTGCAGGTGCACGGCGGCAACGGCTTCATCATGGAGAACCCGATGGCACGGCTTTATCGCGAGGCGCCGCTGAACTCGATCTGGGAAGGCACCTCGAACATGATGTGCATGGACGTGCTGCGGGCCATGCAACGCGATGCAAATTGCCGCGACGCATTCGTCGACGAACTGCGTGCGAGCAGGGGCCTCAACCCGATCTATGACAAGAGCACCGACGATCTCGCCGATCGACTGGCTGCGCGATATCCTGACGACGGGCATGCGCGGGCGCTGGTCACTCGCATGGCGCATGCGTTGCAGGCTGCCGAGATGCTGCGGCATGGCGACGCCGCTGCCGCCGATCTGTTCGTGCAATCCAGGCTTGGCGCGGGCGGCATGCACGTGTTCGGCACGCTGCCGACATCGGAAGGCCTCAGCCGTATCGTCGCGCGCGCCTCAGTCATCCGTCACTAGGAAGCTCAGTCATATGCGTCAGAGCGAAGTTTGTGCCGTCAACGACATCAGAGCCGTTGTGGGCGAAGAGGAATGGGCAACCCGGGTCGATCTCGCGGCGTGCTATCGCCTGGTCGCGCTCTATGGAATGACCGACCTGATCTACAACCACATCAGTGCGCAAATCCCCGGGCATGACGACCAGTACCTGATCAATCCCTATGGCATGCTGTACGAGGAAATCACGGCGTCGAGCCTCGTCAAGATCGACATCGAGGGCCGCACCCTGCTGCAGCCCGACCACGGCTACAATGTCAACGTCGCCGGCTTCTATCTGCACGCCCCGATCCATCGCGCGCGGCCCGACGTGAAGTGCGTCCTGCATACCCACACCAGGGCAGGCACGGCGGTCAGCACGCTGGCCGAAGGGCTGCTTCCACTGTCGCAGACGGCGATGCGGTTTCACGGGCGGATCGGCTATCACGATTTCGAGGGGCCGGCGATCGATCGTGACGAATGCGATCGGGTCGTCGCCGATCTCGGCCGCAACAACGTGTTGGTGCTTCGCAATCATGGCCTCTTGGTCTGCGGCAACACGATCCCGCAGGCCTTCAACGCGATCTACTGGCTGGAGCAGGCGTGCCGGATCCAGGTCGATGCGCTCGGCTGCGGCCGGCCGCTGCACACCCCGACCGAACTCGCGATCGACAACACGGTGACCTGCTTTGCCGGCACTGAGATCACGCTCGACAACGAGCGCGACACCAATCCAGTGTTGAATGAAACAGCGCAAAATCTGCAAGCCGGTTACGGCTTGCTGGAATGGCCGGCGCTGCGGCGCAGGCTCGACCGCATCGACGGGAGCTATGCGCAATGAGCGCGTCGCCGACGGCGTTGCGGATCGGCTTCATCGGCGCCGGCCGCGTCGCGCAAACGCTCGCGCCGGCGTTTGCCCGCACGGATCTGAACGTTGCGGCCTTCTACAACCGCGGCCGTGATGCCGCGCAGCAGCTCGGATCGCGCGTGCCGTCGGCGCGGCCGATGACGCACGCGCAGCAGGTCGTGGACAGCTGCGATGTGGTTTTCCTGACGGTGAGCGATGACGCGATCCTGCCGGTGTGCCGCGAACTGCGCTGGGAGCCGCGTCACCGCGTGGTCCATTGCAGCGGCGCGACCGAGCTTTCGGCACTCGATCATGCGAAAGCCGCGGGCGCAGCAACCGGCGGATTTCATCCAATGCAGATGTTTGCCAATCCCGACGTCGCGCTCGAGGGACTGCGCGGATGCACCGTCGGCATCGAGGCAGAGCCCGATTTCAGGCGCGACCTCGAACATCTCGCTGTCAGCATCGGCTGCGAACCGCTGGCGCTGCCGGCCGGCGTGCGAGCGCTCTATCATGCGTCGGCCTACTATGTCGGTCCGTTCCTGATCGCGCTGCTCAAGGAAGGCGTCGAGCTCTGGAAGAGTTTTGGCGCCAGCGAGGCCGACGCGCTGCGTGCGATGATGCCGCTGCTGCGCGGCACGGTCGCGGCTGTTCTGGACGGTGGCCTCGCCAACGGCATGGGCGGCTGCGTGGCGCGCGGCGACGTTGGAACGATCCTCAAGCACCTCCGAGCCCTGGACGAGCGCTTTCCTCCCTCGGGCGCGCTGTATCGCGAACTGGCCCTGCGCAATGTTCCGCTCGGGATCGAGCGCGGCACACTCAGCGCGCCGCGCGCGGCCGAAATCGAGAAGGTGCTTCGACGGAATAGCCGGGAAGAGCAGGCGGTCTCCTGATCGAAAAAAGGCCCCGGTTCGCTGAACCGAGGCCTTTCATCATTCTGCTCACACAAAGCCTAGGCGGCGGTGGAAGCCTTCTGCTGCTTCTTGGCGGCGGCAGCCTCCGCCTCGTCACGGCGGATATCCGAGAGCTTCTTCTGGACCTGCTCGGCGAAGATGTACTGCGCGGGACGCTGCTTCGACATGTCGATCTCGGGCGCCATCGGGCCGGTCGTCCTGATGCCGCGCAGCGCCACCCACATCGCCTTCAGCGGATTGTTGATCGCAGCGGTTGCGGCGGTCGGCTCGTAGCCGCAATGCGCCATGCAGTCGGCGCACTTCTCATACTTGCCGGTGCCGTAGGTCTCCCAATCGGTGGTGTCCATCAGCTCCTTGAAGGTCTTGGCGTAGCCTTCACCGAGCAGATAGCAGGGCTTCTGCCAGCCGAAGATGTTGCGCGCCGGCATGCCCCAGGGCGTGCACTCGTATTCCTGGTTGCCGGCGAGGAAGTCGAGGAACAGGCCGGAATGCATGAAGTTCCACTTCTTGCCCTTGCCGAGCGCAAAGACGTCGCGGAACAGCTTCTTGGTCTTGGTGCGGTTGAGGAAGTGCTCCTGGTCGGGCGCACGCTCATAGGCGTAACCCGGCGACATCGAGACGCCGACGCCGAGCTCGGTGGTGAAGTCGAGGAACTTTGCGATCTCCTCGGCCGGATGGCCGTCGAAGATGGTGGCGTTGACGTTGACCGTGAAGCCGCGGGCCTTCGCTGCCTTGATCGCGGAGACGGCGCGATCGAACACGCCCTTCTGCGACACTGCCTTGTCGTGATGATCCTTCAGGCCGTCGAGATGCACGGAGAAGAACAGGTAGGGCGACGGCTCGAACAGATCGAGCTTCTTCTCGAGCAGCAGCGCATTGGTGCACAGCGAGACGAACTTCTTGCGCGCCACGAGGCCGCGCACGATCTCGCCGATCTCTTTGTGGATCAGCGGCTCGCCGCCGGGAATTGCCACCATCGGCGCGCCGCATTCATCGGCTGCGTCCCAGCATTCCTGCGCAGTCATGCGGCGATTGAGGATCGCATCCGGATAGTCGATCTTGCCACAGCCGACGCAGGCGAGGTTGCAACGGAACAACGGTTCCAGCATCAACACGAGCGGATAGCGTTTGCGGCCAAGCAGCTTCTGCTTGATCAGATAACCGCCGATACGCATTTCCTTGAAGAACGGTATAGCCATTAGACGATTTTCTTTCTGCACTTATCAAAGGGAAGTGGGTTCAGATCAGCCCGCAGTCAGTTCGGCCGGCAGCCGGAATTCGATATTCTCTTCGCGGCCCGGAACAACCGAGACCGACACCGGTCCGATGCGCCGCAGGGCCTCGATCACATCGTCGACCAAAACTTCGGGCGCTGAAGCGCCCGCGGTAATGCCGACGGCCTTCGCATCCTTCAGCCAATCCGGGTTGAGCTCGCTCCCATCGGCAATCAGATAACTTGCGACGCCGACCTCGGTGCCGATTTCGCGAAGCCTGTTCGAGTTGGAACTATTGGCGGCCCCCACCACCAAAATGACGTCCACCAGCTTACTTAGGTCCCTTACCGCAGATTGGCGGTTCTGTGTCGCATAGCAGATATCCCTGATGTCCGGGCCTTGAATATCTGTAAATTTTGCCTGAAGAGCCGCGATTATGTCCCTGGTGTCGTCCACGGACAACGTGGTCTGGGTGATGTAGGCGACCGGGGCGTCGGTCGGCAGCCTCAGTTCTGCCACATCCTGAACGCTCTGGACCAGCAGGACCGGCCCCGGAACCTGCCCCATGGTGCCCTCGACCTCGGGGTGGCCGGCATGCCCGATCAGGATCAGGGCGCGGCCCTTCGCGATATAGCGTTTGCCCTGGTTGTGGACCTTGGTGACAAGCGGACAGGTGGCATTGAGCACGGGCAGGTCGCGCTCGGCAGCCTCCTGTTCGACGCTCCTCGCCACGCCATGGGCGCTGAAGACGGTCACCGCCTTGGCCGGCACTTCCGACAGGTCCTCGACGAAGATCGCGCCCTTCTTCTTCAGGCTTTCGACCACGTATTTGTTGTGAACGATCTCGTGGCGGACATAGACCGGCGGGCCATATTTCTGCAGCGCGCGTTCGACGATCTCGATCGCGCGTACAACGCCCGCACAAAAGCCGCGAGGCTGAGCAAGAAAAACTTCCATCGGACTTTCGTTACGCAAATTGCACCAATCTCATTCAATGCCCTGCGGCCGTTTCGGCAACGCACTCCACACGTCGGACGCCGCAACGTCAGTTGCAATGTCCGCACCATCACAGGTCCTGCATGGGATCCGCGCCCCAAGCGCATGGAAATACAGGCTTTTGTGGAAAAAAGGTAGCGCTTCGCGCGGGTGGGCGCTCAACCAGGAGGGGCGTATGAGGTAATATGGTGTTGATTTTGGGCCCTGCGACCCTCCGTCCCCCTCACTTGTTCGTCACTTTATCGCCCTCTGATGCGGTTTATACCGGCCACTCGTGGCCGTTCCCTGTCGTTTGGAACTTCCTCGCCATCGCGTCGAGGAAGGTAACCAAAACAACATTAGATCGGTCCCGGGAACTCCGCTACAGAGCGGGCGTTTTCGGCCATGCTTCCCCGAGATTAGAAAGAAACGAAGTGCTGACAAATATTGTCGTCTCCGTTGTTCGAACTTGTACGCGTTTTGCCCTTCCGGTTGTGATTTTCGCTGTGCTGCTGTCGATCGGCGCCGGCTTCTATACGGCCCGCAACTTCTCGATCAACACCGACATCAACAAGCTGATCTCGCCCGATCTGGATTGGCGCAAGCGCGACAACCAGTTCGAGGAGGCGTTTGATCGCGAGCGGCTGATCCTGGCCGTGGTCGAGGCGGCGACGCCCGAGCTGACCAGCTCGGCCGCGAAGGCGCTCACCGAGAAGCTGCAAGGCGACAAGAAGAACTTCGAGGCGATCACCGCGCTCGGCTCCGGCGAGTTCTTCGAGAAGAACGGCTTGCTGTTCCTGCCCACCGAAGAGGTCGGCAAGGTCACGGGACAACTCGGATCGGCCGCGCCGCTGATCGAGATCATGGCGGGCGACCCCTCGATTCGCGGGCTGACCGGCGCGCTCGAGACCGGCCTTGCCGGTGTCAAGCGCGGACAGGTCAAGCTCGACAATGCCGCTCCGCCCTTCAACCTGATTTCCCAGACCGTCGAGACCATCCTCGCCAAGGGCAACGCGACCTTCTCCTGGCGCGAGCTCACCAGCGACACGCCGCTGACCGATTCGGACAAGCGCGCCTTCATCGAGGTCAAGCCGATCATCGACTATTCGGCGCTGGAGCCGGGCAAGGCCGCAACCGACGCGATCCGGCAGGCGGCCGCCGATCTGAAATTCCCGACCGAATATCACGCCCGCGTCCGCCTGACCGGACCCGTGCCGATCGCCAACGAGGAATACGCCACCGTGCAGGACGGCGCGATCACCAACGGCATCGGCACCGTGGTGATCGTGCTGGTCATCCTCTGGCTGGCGCTGCATTCCGGCAAGATCATCTTCGCCGTGTTCGTGAACCTGTTCATCGGCCTTGCGCTCACCACGGCGGTCGGTCTGATGATGGTCGGATCGCTGAACCTGCTCTCGATTGCCTTCGCGGTCCTGTTCATCGGTCTCGGCGTCGACTTCGGTATCCAGTTCAGTGTTCGCTACCGCTCCGAGCGCTTCAAGAACGACAATCTCACGCTGGCACTTGAGAACGCAGCGCGCCGCTCGGCGGTGCCGCTGTCCCTTGCGGCGATGGCGACCGCCGCCGGCTTCCTGTGCTTCCTGCCGACCGACTACAGGGGCATCTCCGAGCTCGGCAAGATCGCCGGCGCCGGCATGCTGATCGCATTCCTCACCAGCATCACGGTGCTGCCGGCGCTGCTCGATCTGCTCAACCCGCCCGGCGAGAGGGAGCCGGTTGGCTATGCCTTCCTGGCGCCCCTCGACCATTTCCTTGAAAAGCACCGCATCCCGATCATCGTCGGCACGATCTTGATCTCCGTCGCTGGTCTGCCGCTGCTCCACTGGATGAAGTTCGACTTCAATCCGATCAACCTGCGCAGTGCGAAGGTGGAATCGATCGCGACCTTCCTCGACCTGCGCAAGGACCCGAACACCGGCGCCAACGCCATCAATGTGATGACGCGCTCGGAAGCCGACGCCAAGAAGATCGAGGCCAAGCTCGAGAAGCTGCCGGAAGTGTCGCGCGTGATGTCGCTCGACAGCTTCGTGCCTGACGACCAGCCGGCCAAGCTGAAGCTGATCGCGCAGGCGGCCAAGACGCTCGGCCCCGCGCTCAACCCCGACTCGGTCGATCCGGCGCCGTCGGATCAGGAGAATGTCGAGTCGCTGAAGAGCTCGGTCGACAGCCTGCGCAGGACCGCGGGCGATGGCAAGGGGCCGGGTGCGGTTGCCGCGCGCCGGCTCGCCGACGCCCTGCAGAAGCTTGCCGATTCGAACCAGGCGACCCGCGACAAGGCGCAGGAGATCTTCGTTTCGCCGATGAAGATCGTGTTCGACCAGCTCAAGAACACGCTGCAGGCCCAGACCGTCACGCTGCAGAACCTGCCGCCGGAACTGGTCGCGAGCTGGAAGACCAAGGATGGCCTGATGCGTGTCGAGGCGGAGCCGAAGGGCGATCCGAACGACAACGACAATCTGCGCCGCTTTGCCGACGCTGTGCTCGTTGCCGAGCCGACCGCGATCGGTGGACCGATTTCAATTCTGAAATCTGGCGATGTCGTCGTGGACGCCTTCATTCACGCCGGCATTCTGGCGCTTGTGGCGATCAGCGTGCTGCTGTGGCTGGCATTGCGCCGTGTCGTCGACGTGCTGCTGACGCTGGTGCCGCTCCTGGTCGCCGGCATCGTCACGCTGGAGATCTGCGTGCTGATCGGGCTGCCGCTCAACTTCGCCAACATCGTCGCGCTGCCGCTGCTGCTCGGCGTCGGCGTGGCGTTCAAGATCTACTATGTCACGGCGTGGCGCCAGGGCAGAACGAATCTGCTGCAGTCGAGCCTGACGCGCGCGATCTTTTTCAGCGCGCTGACCACGGCGACCGCGTTCGGCAGCCTGTGGCTGTCTAGCCATCCCGGCACTGCGAGCATGGGCAAGCTGCTTGCGCTGTCGCTGGTTACGACGCTGGCTGCGGTGTTGCTGTTCCAGCCCGCGCTGATGGGCAAGCCGCGCGAGGTTGGCAAGGAGGAAGATATAGCCAACGACGTCACCTGACGTCTTCGGCGCCTGACGCCCTGGCGGCCTGCGATTTTAGAGTTGAGCGCGCCAGTGATGCTGGCGCGCGCGGCTTCTCCGCTTGACGGTGCGGTCAGCGCGCCGCCGCTAACGCGTCGGCTTTGCGATGTCCGGGAGCAGGCAGATATCGCCCACGAGATCGGCCGACGCATTGGCGTTGGCTGGCGGGTTGACCGCCTGCTTTTGAGCCGGCGGCTTGGTAGCTGGCGCCACTGCGCCGGTGGTTTTCGGAGTCTGCGGTGCTGCCGTTTTGGGCAGGGCGCCCTTCGCAGCAGGGTTGCCGGCGACGCTCAGGGGGATCGGCGGACTGACGCGGGTCCAGGTCTCGCCGCCGCACAGGAAGCCGAGCACGCAGCCCTGGATCTCGAGTTGATCGGTGCCGACGGGCTTGATGGTCGAGCTGTAGAGCTGGCCGTCCTTCGCGTTGTAGACTTGGCCTTCCCACGCATCTGCGCCGGCCTTCTTCTTCATGTCGATCAGGATCGGCATGCCGAGCGTCGGCCGGCTCTGCTTCGCAGCATCAGGGTTGTTCTTATCCTTGCCGCCGGGGGTTTTTTCCCAGGACACCGCACCCCACATGCTGCCATTACACTGGGCGACGCGGATGGTGGCGACACCGTCTGCGACCTTCCAGTCGCCCGTGGGGTCCGCAGCGAATGCCGGTGATAATACGGTGGCCAAAAATAAACCTGAAAAGGCTATTGTACGCGCGAAAGTTCTTGGGCAGTGCAACATGGTCCAAACCTGTGCTTAACTTGATGATCCGAGCAGGGGTCAAAACGCCGCTCTTGGGCGTTTTAAGTTGACGAGATGGCCATCAACCGACGTATGTAACGAATGGTAAGTTCCAATTTAGACGTTTCCGAGATTTTTGTGGAGCGGGAGGGGCAGCGCGGTGCCATGCACACGCGTCACCTCAACGAGCAGCTCGTTCGCGTCCTCAAGACCATCGGCTACGACGTCGGCTTCAAGAAGGGGCAAGGCCAATACCTCTTCGATCGTCAGGGGGCTCGTTACCTCGATCTACTGAGCGGATTTGGCGTTTTTGCGATCGGCCGTAATCATCCGGACCTGCGCAAGGCGCTGAAGAGCGTGCTCGACGCCGATCTGCCGAATCTGGTGCAGCTCGACGTCTCCACGCTCGCCGGCGTGCTCGCGGAACGGCTTCTGGAACACGTTCCATATTTGGACAAGGTGTTTTTCGCTAATTCCGGCGCCGAAACCGTCGAAGCCGCGATCAAGTTCGCGCGCGGCGCCACCGGCCGTCCCGGCATCGTCTATTGCGGGCACTCGTTTCACGGCCTGTCCTACGGCGCGCTCTCGCTGACCGATGATTCGAATTTCCGCAGCGGCTTCGAGCCGCTGCTGCCGGGCTGCACCCCGATACCCTACAACGATCTCGAGGCGCTGGAGAAAGCGCTGTCGTCGCGCCAGGTCGGCGCGTTCATCGTCGAGCCGATCCAGGGCAAGGGCGTCAATATGCCCACCGACGAGTTCCTGCCCGGCGCGCTGGCGCTATGCCGCAAATACGGCACGCTGTTCATCGCCGACGAGATCCAGACCGGCATCGGCCGCACCGGAAAGTTCCTCGCAGTCGAGCACTGGGGCATCGAGCCCGACATGGTGCTGCTGGCGAAGGCGCTGTCCGGTGGTCACGTGCCGATCGGCGCGCTGCTGACGCGCAAGAGCATCTTCGACAAGATCTTCAACCAGATGGACCGCGCGGTCGTGCACGGTTCGACCTTCGCCAAGAACGATCTGGCGATGGCCGCCGGCATCGCCACGCTCGACGTCATCAAGGCCGAGAAGCTCGTCGAGAACGCCGCCAAGCGCGGCGCCGAGCTCCGCCTTGCGCTGACCCGCATGGTGCCGGGCTATGAATTGATGAAGGAAGTCCGCGGCAAGGGTCTGATGATCGGCGTCGAGTTCGGTCCGCCGAAATCGCTGCGCCTGAAGGCATCGTGGAACCTGCTGGAGACCGCCAACAAGGGACTGTTCTGCCAGCTCATCACGGTGCCGCTGTTCAAGGATCACAAGATCCTGACCCAGGTCGCCGGCCATGGCCTCCACACCATCAAGCTGCTGCCGCCGCTCGTCATCACCGAACAGGACTGCGCCTGGATCGAGAAGTCGTTCGACGAGGTGATCGCCGGCAGCCACAAGGTGCCGGGCGCGATCTGGTCGCTCGGCAAGACGCTGGTCGACAACGCGGTGCGCAAGTCGGCGTAAGCTCAAATCTGTAGCCCAGATGCAGCGAAGCGAAATCCGGGGTTCTCACAGCGGTAAGACCGTTCCCGGATTGCGCTGCGCTCCATCCGGGCTACAGATCGAATTCATCCCTCCTTGTTCGCGCGCATCGCGCTCTCGAACTTGTCGCCGAATTCGGTCAGCTCGTCGGCGCCGAGGTCGCTGACCGCCCAGTAGTTCAGGCCGCGGTCGCTCCAGCGGCGGATGTTGAAGCCTTGCAAGGTCGAGATCTTCGCCGGGTGCCGCTCGGTGTTCGCCGTCTGCGCCACGAACAGGTTGATGACGTGCTGGCGCCGCTTGTAGACCACGGCGCCGATCTCGCGGGTGTTGACGTAGTCGAGCCGGCCGCCGATCAGGGTGAAGCCCTGCGCGGTGAGGTCGATCACTGGTGGCGAGACATCGAGCTTGCCGTTGAACCAGGGCTTGACCGTGTGCTGATCGGTCGAGATCACGTCGGTGAGGTGGCCGGCCTGCAGCGAGCGCAGATGCGCCGACACCACCTCGCTCTCGATGCGCTGCTCGTCGTCATTGCGCAGCACGACCGCGACAAGGCCGGTCGCGGCCATCGCCGATACCGCGGAGCCGAGCGCGAAGCCGCGCAGCACCGAGCGCCGGCTCGGCGCCGCCTGCACCTGCGGCAGCGGCAATGCCTTCTCGATCTTGCGGCGCAGCTCGAGCGGCGCCTTGTAGCGCACGTCGCTCTCGGCGATCGCCTGGCGAATCTCCTGATACTCCTTCATCAGGGCGGCGCAATGCGCGCAACCCTCGATATGGGCTTCCACTTCGCGTGCATGGCCGGCGTCGAGTTCGCCGTCGATCAGCGCGTGGACCAGCACTTCGGCTTCCTCGCAGGTCATTTCACTTGCTCCTGTTCCGCAAGCCAGGCCGATCGCAGCATGGCGCGGGCGCGCGCGAGGCGCGACATCACGGTGCCGACCGGCACCGCGGCGACATCGGCGATCTCGCGGTATGAAAGATTCTGGATTTCCCTGAGCACGAAGGTCTCGCGGAACGGCTCGGCGAGCGCCGCGACCAGCTTGCGCACGGTGTCGCCGTCGAAACGGCGCAGCAGCTGCTTTTCCGGCGTCTCCGGGGCTTCGTTCCACAGCGGGGTCTGCTCGCCGCCTTCGGGCAGCTCCTCGACCGCGGTGGGGGCGGTCTTGCGCCGTGCATATTCGGCGCGGCAGACATTGCGCAGGATCGCGAACAGCCACGGCTTCATGGCAGGTCCCCGGTAGCTGTCGAAATGCTTGTAGGCGCGCAGATAGCATTCCTGCACCGCATCCTCGGCGTCGGCGGCATCGCGCAGCAGGTAGCGCGCCAGCGTGTAGGCGTCGTCGAGATACGGCAGCGCTGCCTCGCGGAAGCGCCGCGCCTTCTCGGGATCGTCTTGCGACGCTTTGACAACCATCGTGTCCTGTCCGGCTGGTCGAGAGACGGCTTGCGCCCGGCCGGGGGCGGAGGGCCACCGGCCAGGCATGGCTGTGATTGTATGGGTGGTCACGTTACCCAACCTTGATACTGCCTGTCATGTGCGGATGCAGCGAACAGAAATACTTGTACTCGCCGGCTTCCGTGAAGGTGAACGAGAAGGTGCCGTCGGTATCCATGGTCTTGGAGCGGAATTTGCCCGCACACACCACGGTGTGCGGGATGTCGTCGCGGTTGGTCCAGGTCACGGTGGTGCCGACCTTCACGTCGAGCGGGTTCGGCGTGAACGAAAAGTTGTCGATATGGACCGCGGTGTCTTCGGCGCGGGCCGCCGTGACCGGCAGCAGCATGGTCGCGACCACGGCTATACCGAAGTCGCGTCGATTGATCGAACTCATCGCTCTCTTCCCTCAACCCTGCAGCGGCGTGTCGATGATCGCCAGCGGCTGGCTGTTCTGCTTGAAGTTGATGCTGGCGACACCGAGCATGCTGCGCAGCTTGGCATCCTCGACCTTCATCGGGCCGGGCGAGGGCGCGGAACCGGGCGCCGGCTGCGGGAAGGCGGTCGAACGCGCGGTGTGGAAGGTGACGTTGCCCTCGACCTTCTGCATCACCTGGTGGATGTGGCCGTTGAGCACGGTGACCGAGCCGAAGCCCTTGACGTATTCGAGCGCGCGGGCGCCATCCTCGGTGCCCCAGCCCCATTGCGGATAGACCGTCCACAGCGGGATGTGGGCGAACAGCACGATCGGCGTCGACTTCGAGCGGCCCTTGAGGTCGTTCTCCAGCCATTCCAGCTGCTCGTTGCCGAGATTGCCGAGGCCGCCGCCCTTGAGGTCGACGACGTTGACGAGGCCGATGAAATGCACGCCGCCGGCGTCGAACGAATAGTAGCCCGGACCCTTGGTGCCGCGGCCGTAGCGCTCCTTGTAGAGCTTGATCTCCTCGTCGATGAAGTCGTGCTCGCCCGGCACGTAATGCACGTCGAGCTTGGCCTGCGAGATGATGCGATCGGCGTCATCGAATTCGGACGCCTTCGACAGATGCGTGATGTCGCCGGTGTGGATCATGAAGGACGGCTTGACCGGCATCGCGCGGACCTTGTTGATGGCCTCTTCCAAGGTGCCGATCGCGTTCGGGTTGGCCGGCTTGTCGAAGCCGACATGGCTGTCGCTGATCTGCATGAAGGTCATGCCGGTCGCAGCCTCCGCGGCCTGTGCCGAGCCGACGATGCCGAGCGAATGCGGCACGCCGCCGGTGACAGTCCACAGCACGCCGGTGCCGGCCCAGGTCATGCATTCCAGCACCTTGCGTCGGCTGACGCCCTTTTCCTCATCGTGGTGATCGTGATCGTGATCGTGTCCGCTCATGACATTGTCTCCCGTGGGCCCCAGGGATTGGGTTTCCGGGTAGGTGATCAGCGGTGCCGGGGCTTTATTCCCGGGGCTGCGGCGGTGCGTCGGGACGCGATGACGATTTCGTGAGGGCCCGCGCGACAGGTGGACGCAAGGGCAAGATGCGTCATTGCCGCTCAACGGCTTGCGGCGTTATCGACCCATCAAACCACTGATCGGCCGGAGGAAATCATGGGCGACGTAACCGGCGGCTGTCACTGCGGCGCGATTCGTTATGAGGTGATCGGGGAACCGATCGTCCATGCGCTGTGTCATTGCAGCGATTGCCGGCGCCATGCCGGCGCGCCGATGGTCGGTTGGGTGATGGTCGCCGAGGACATGGTCAAGCTGACCAAGGGGCAGCCCAGGATCTACCGGTCCTCGGAGCACGGCCGGCGGCACTTCTGCGCGGATTGCGGCACCGGGCTTTTCTACACCAATGGCAATCTGTTGCCCGGGTTCATCGACATTCAGAGCGGCACCTATGACGACCCCGGCGCGGTGCCGGCCGTCGTGCATATCCAGGTCGCCGAGCGGCTGCGCTGGATGGAAAATGCGCATGAGCTGCCGACCTTCGACCGTTTTCCGCCGCCGGCATGACCGGCGACCGGCGATGATGCGCGTCGCAACATGGAAACGTTGCGCAACATAGATGAACAGCCGCAACAAAGCTGTCTTGCAGCCGTCAGCATAATGTCAGCGCTCCTGCATAAGAATGGCGGACTTCATTCGCCACACCGGGAGATCACCATGAGCGACCACGCAGGCGTTGAGCATCACCACAAGGCAGCTGAGCATCACGAGCACGCGGCACGTCATCACCGCGAAGCCGCCAAGCACCACGAAGCCGGCGACCATCACAAGGCGGCGCATCACGCCCACACCGCCCACGGTCACGCCAGCCATGCCCAGCATCACCACACCGAGGCGAGCCGGCATCACGCCGAGCACCACGGCAAGCACTAACAATCATTCCAGTACTGCGTGCGTGGCTTCCGCCGTCCCCGCCAGGGGACGGCGCTTTTCTTTTTGACCTAGTCCGCGCGTCTTGCAAACGTCCTGACCGCCGCAACCTTCAACTCCGGCGCTTCCTGCGCGACGCAATGCCCGACGCCGTCGAACGTCCAGCGGCTCGCGTGCGGGATCAGCGCCGCGGCGCGGTCGGCCATCAACTTATAGACCGATCCTGACTGCTCGGTGGTGGCGATGCAGACCGGGCAGGTGATCTCGGAGAGCCACGGGAATGGATTGCCGCGGGCATCGCCGGTGTAGATCTGTTCCATCGCCTGGACGATCGGCAGCAGCAGCGCGGACTCGATCTCGGGCGTGCAGCGCAGCCGCACGCGGCCGTCGTCGAGTATTGCAAACCCGTGATGGACATAGGCCCAAAGCGATCGCTCGGTCCATGGCGCGAACGCGGGCGCGGTGCGCAGCCGCTGGAACAGCGCATCGGCGCTGTCGAACTCGGCCCGGCGGCGCAGCGCGCCCTGCACGGACGCGCTCGACATCTCGCTCAAGCCACCGGTCCGCGGCGCGTGCGGGTCCATCACGGTCGGCTCCGTCACGAACAGCCGTGCGAAGCGGTCCGGCATCAGCTTCGTGGCAAGCAGCAGGTCGGTCGCGCCGGCGCTGTGGCCGATGCCGTAGATGTCATGCAGGTCGAGGCGCTCGACCACCATGCAGAGGTCTTCGGCGAAATCCTGGAAGTGGTAGCAATCGGCCGCCGGCTTGTGGCTTAGGCCATGGCCGCGACGGTCGAGCGCATAGACGGTGTGGTCGGCGGCCAGCGCCTCGGCCACTTCGGTCCAGACCTCGGCGACAAAGCCGGTGCCGTGCAGCAGCAGCGCGGGCGGCTTGCCGGAAACCGGCTCGCCCCATCGCACTACCGCGATCGGCGCATCGGCATCGCCGACCAGAAAGCGCTGCGGCTGCGTCATCGTCGCCCTATCGCGCATCCTGCAAAATCATCGCCGCGGCCTGCTCGGCGATCATCGCGGTCGGCGTGTTGGTGTTTCCCGAGGTTATGGTCGGCATCACGGAGGCATCCGCGATGCGCAGGCCGTGCAGGCCGTAGAAGCGCAGCCGCTCGTCGACGACGGCCATCGGATCGTTGGCCATTCCCATCTTCGCGGTGCCGACGGGGTGGAAGATCGTGGTGCCGATATCGCCGGCGGCCTTGGCGAGCGACGCGTCGTCGTCGCCGACCGCGGGGCCGGGCAGGAATTCCTCGGGGTGATATTTCGCCAGCGCCGTCTGCTTCATCAATTTGCGTGTGGTGCGGATCGCGTCGGCTGCGACCTGGCGGTCATCTTCGGTCGACAGATAGTTCGGCGCGATCGACGGCTTGTCGTCGGGCGCGGTCGATTTGATGCGCACGGTGCCGCGCGAGGTCGGCTGCAGATTGCAGGCGCTCACCGTGATCGCCGGGAAGCGGTGCAGCGGATCGCCGAACTTGTCGAGCGACAGCGGCTGCACGTGGAACTGGATGTTGGCGCGCGAGCGCGTCGCGTCCGAGCGGGTGAAGATGCCGAGCTGCGACGGCGCCATGGTCAGCGGCCCGCGGCGGCGGAACGCATAGTCGAGGCCCATCAGGCCGCGGCGGACCAGGTTGTAATAGGTCTCGTTCAACGTGCGCACGCCCGACACCTTGTAGATCGCGCGCTGCTGCAGATGGTCCTGCAGATTATGGCCGATGCCCTGCACGTCAGCCACGATGTCGACGCCGAGCGGCGACAGCCATTCGGCCGGGCCGATGCCGGAGCGTTGCAGCACCTGCGTGGTGCCGATCGAGCCGGCGCAAAGAATCACTTCGCCCTTGGCGCGCGCTTCCACGGTCTCATTGCCTTGCTCATTTCCCTGGCGGAACAGCACGCCGGCGGCGCGGCCGCTCTCGATGATCAGGCGGTCGACCAGCACGTTGGTCTCGAGCCGCAGATTGCTGCGGTTCAGCACCGGCTTGAGGAAGCCGCGTGCCGACGACCAGCGCCGGCCGCGCTTCTGGTTGACGTGGAAATAGCTGGTGCCCTCATTGTCGCCGGTGTTGAAATCGGGAATGCGCTTGATTCCCATCTCTTCCGCGGCATCGCCGACCGCGTCGAGGATCTGCCATGACAGCCGCGGCGCCTCGATGCGCCAGCCGCCGCCGACACCGTGATGCTCGCTTTCCCCGAGGAAGTGATCCTCCAGCCGCTTGAACGCCGGCAGCACGTCGCTGTAGCTCCACCCGGTGAGGCCGAGCTGCCGCCAATGATCGTAATCCGCGGCCTGGCCGCGCATCGAGATCATGGCGTTGATCGCCGAGGACCCGCCGATCACCTTGCCGCGCGGATAGGCGAGCGCGCGGCCGTTGAGGCCCGGCTCGGCCTCGGTCTTGAACATCCAGTCCGAGCGCGGATTGCCGATCGCGAAGAGATAGCCGACCGGGATGTGAAACCATATCCAGTTGTCCTTGCCACCGGCTTCCAGCAGCAGCACGCGCTTCTTCGGATCGGCCGACAGGCGGTTGGCCATGATGCAGCCCGCCGTGCCTGCGCCGACGATAATGTAATCGTAGTCACCCTCGAGCCTTCGCGGCATGTCCTCGTTCCCGGCAAGCGTCTATTGTTGGTCCCTATTAGTCAGACGCAGCCGGTCGAGACAAGCCCGGCGGAGGACGCGGGGCTTGCGCTGGATGATCAGGGACGGCTGGGTTCGGCGAGTGTGACCTCGGGGCCGGGCCGCGGCACACAGAGGATGAGGTTCAGCATACCGATCGCGAGCAGCGCGCCGACGAGCGCGAGCGGTGCGTAGATGCTCCGCCTTTTCAGCCGATTCGGACCTGGATGGCTTTTCACGCCCATGCCGAATGAATAGGCTTTCTTTATTGGCCGGCTACATTGCCCGGAAATATTCCGGCCGCGTCAAACGTTGCTCAACTTGCTGGAGGATTACTGTGGCTGACCCGGTCCGCACCCCTTTCTACCACGACGGAATGCGTGAGTTGCAGGACCGCTTCGACGGTCGTCGCGTCGCCGACGGCCTCGAGAAGCATCGCCTCCACTTCGAATTCTGGGAACAGGACCGCAAGCTCATCGAAGAGGCGCGGTTCTTTTTCATTGCGACGAGCTATCAGGATAACGTCGATTGTTCGATGCGTTCCGGCGATCCCGGCTTCGTGAAGATCACTGGGCCCGACACGCTTGAGTTCCCTGAGTACGACGGCAACAACATGTACCGCACGCTCGGCAATATCCACCGCAACCCGAACATCGGCTTGCTGTTTGTACGCCTCGACGGCAAGACGTTTCGTACGCGCGTCCGGGGCAAGGCAACGATCCACGACAGCGCTGAAGCGCTTGCCGGGCATCATGGCGCGAAGGTTGTCGTGCGCGTCACATGCGAAATCTTTCCAAATTGCCCGCGCTACGTTCCGGACCTGATGGGCGCTTCCGCGGATGTGCCGGCGAATCTGTTCGTTCCTCGGCCTGGGTACGAGCCACCTGCGCCGGAATGGAAAAGCCGGGATTACCTCAAAGACGTCCTATCGAAATACGATCCGCATCGGAAACGTGAATAGGGGAGTAACCCGCGATCAGGGCAGCGGCGCCATGTAGGGGATGCTGGCGACCAGTGCGAACACCTGGACCGCATTGCACAGCATGCCGCCCCAATGCAGCCGGCGCAGCCGCCGCACCGCGGTGGGATCACCTGAGTCCCGCGCGTTCGCCTCGGCATCGAGCCGCTGCAGAAACCAGCGGCGCGCCAGCACCGCAAACCCCGCGATCAACGCGATGCCAAGCGCGACGGCCGGCCGGCCAGCCGCAGCAAAGGCCAGTGTCCCGATCACACCCGAGACCGTGAGCACGAGGAAGTAGGCATTGAACATGCCGCGCAGCAGGCGGGTCACGGGTGGGACGTCGAGCTTCACAAGCAGGAACGCCGGCGCCGCCAGCAGGAAATAGCCCATCGGCACCAGCAGGATGATGGTGGAGAACAAGACCGCCTGATCCGGCGTCATGCAGCCGCCCCTTTTTTGAAGGCCTGAGGATTCTCGATGCGGAAACCTGAGGTAGTATCCGCGCGAGATTTCTCCGGCACTATTAGGCTTTGGTCGGATGCGATCGTATCAGGCCTGACGTCCGCGCAAAGTGCCGCGAGAAGCATTCTGCCTCCCGTTTGCGAATGCAGGCCCCAGCTGCAGGCATGCCACATCTGTTGGGTGGACCGGCTCTTGCATGCTAAACAGGCACAAGTCGTGCAACCTTCGAGGCCAGAATTCTCATGCCCATCGTCAACCGCGTCGCCGATCTGCAACCCGATATCCAGGCCTGGCGTCGCAACATCCATGAAAACCCCGAGCTGCTCTATGATGTACATCGCACTGCATCATTCGTGGCCGACCGTCTCAGGGAGTTCGGCTGCGACGAGGTCGCCACCGGCCTCGGCAAGACCGGCGTGGTCGGGGTCATCAAGGGCAAGAAGGGGCCGGCCAAGGGCGACGTCAAGGTGATCGGCTTGCGCGCCGACATGGACGCGCTGCCGATCCATGAACAGACCAACCTGCCTTACGCCTCGAAGACGCCGGGCAAGATGCACGCCTGCGGCCATGACGGCCACACCGCGATGCTGCTAGGCGCGGCGCGCTATCTCGCCGAGACGCGCAATTTCGCCGGCGATGCTGTGGTGATCTTCCAGCCGGCCGAGGAGGGCGGCGCGGGAGCCGCCGCGATGATCAAGGACGGCCTGATGGATCGCTTCGGGGTCGAGCAGGTCTACGGCATGCACAATGGCCCGGGGATTCCGATCGGCTCGTTCGCGATCCGCTCCGGCCCGATCATGGCCGCAACCAACGCGATCGACATCAAGATCGAGGGCCTTGGCGGACATGCCGCCCGGCCGCACAAATGCATCGATACCGTGCTGGTCGGTGCGCAGCTGATCACGGCGCTGCAGCAGATCGTCTCGCGCACCGTCGATCCGCTGGATTCCGCTGTCATCTCGATATGCGAATTCCACGCCGGCAACGCCCACAATGTGATCCCGCAGACTGCGGAATTGCGCGGCACCGTGCGCACGCTGACCAATGAGGTCCGCCAGCTCGTCGAGAAGCGCGTGCGTGAAGTCGTGGATGGCGTCGCCAAAATGACCGGCGCCAAAATCGATCTCAATTACGAGCGCGGCTATCCCGTCACCGTCAATCACGGGCCGCAGACCGAATTTGCCACCCGCGTCGCGCGCGAGGTCGCGGGCGAGGCCAATGTGCACGAGATGCCGCCGTTGATGGGCGCCGAAGATTTTTCCTACATGCTGGAGGCGCGGCCCGGCGCCTTCATCTTCTGCGGCAACGGCGACAGCGCCGGGCTGCATCACCCCGCCTACAATTTCAACGACGAGGCGATCGTCTATGGCACCTCGTATTTCGTGAAGATCGTGGAGAACGCGCTGGCGGCGTGATCCGGAAACTGCCGCCAGAAGCGACGCGCATGAGCCGAAGCGCACATGCGCGTCGTTCTAGTCCGACGGGAGCCGCGAGAATCGGAAATTGCAGTGGCTCGCGCCGCCAGCCAAGGTTTGGGTCCTCTGTAGGTGGATGCCTCGGGTTGCATAGGCGTCGAAGTCAAGCCCGCAAATGTTCGGCAAGATGTCTTTGTCGCCATGGCGAGCCGCGAATTTGCAGAAGCCGCAAGCCTTGTAGTCGATGCCGAATTCGAAGTTGTCACCCGGGCCCGGCTCGACGAAATCGTAGACGAAATCTTCCGGAAATACCTTCTGATGGCTTTTTGTAGCGCTTTGTGTCGCCTGCGCGCGCAGCAAAGCCCGATTCTCTGACGACATGAATTGACGCCCCGAGGCGAGACGTTCCGCTTCGGGCACCGTGAGCAATTGCGCCTTGTAGGTTTCTCGCTCGATTTCGCCGATCACCGACAGCGACACGCCGTGTCGCCGGAGCACGCGGCTGATCGCCATGAAGCCCATCAAACGCATGAAGAAATCGCTCATGCGACTTGCCGCGCCTCCGACATAGGGCATTTGGGTGAGCACGATTTCGAATTCGTCCATCACCTCCTGCCTGATCCCGGCAATTTCGGATAGATGCGCGCGCTCGCGCAACATCCCCTCCGCAAGGTCGAGGCGATGGCGCATGGCGGCCTCCATTGCACCGCGATGCGACTCGTAAAACGGATGGATGATCTCAGCCATTGGACATCCTCTCTCATCAAACCCTGGTGCGGCAGCCGCGCTTCACTCGGCAGCGATCGCTTCGATCTCCAGCAACCATTTGCTTTCGACGGTTTCGGCAATCATGACCGTCGATGCGGGTTCGTTTCCATCGAGCATCTTGCGGCGAATGGCGCGGTTGGGGGCCAGCTGGCTCTTGTCAGTCAGGAACGTGTTGATCTTGACCAAATGCTCGACGCCGAGGCCGGCGGAGGTGAGCACTTCGATGACATTGCGCCAGGACTGCTCGCATTGCGCATCGAACCCTTCGGGCACGCTGCCGTCGGAATTCTCCGGCACCTGGCCGCTGATGAACAGCAGCCGCCGATGCTGGCCAATTTCCAGCCCCATGCTGTAGCCGCTGGAGGGGGCGTGGACGGCAGCGGGATTATGACGGACGATATGAGCCATGTCAGATTTCCTCCTGTTCAACGAATTCCAGAGCCAGGCCATGCGACGCGGCGGGCGCGATCAGTAACGCATTGTCGATCAGCTGGAACGCGACGCCGTTATTCTTCAAGACCCGCCTGGTCGCATCCAGATCGGTGACCGCCAGGCGCGCCGCGCAAAAGCGTGGCGAGCCATCGGTGGCGACACCAGGTAGCCGGCGCGCGAGCTCGGGCGGACCGAGCACGGTGATCCGATTGCCCCTCTCACCGACCGTCAGTTGTCCGGGCGCGTGCCCGGCCGCACTCTCCGTCAGGCGTTCGAGGAACGCGCGATGTTGCTCAGGCTCCGGCGCCGAGATGACGACCTCGGTCACGCGCAGGGCGCCGTTGGAATGGTGCTGGTATTCCGCCTTCCAGAACAGTTCCGGCGGATGGCGTTGCTGGCAGGTGAAGAACGCGATTCCTGGCATCGCAGCATCGGTGGCAAAGGCCAGTGAGAATGCGACACGGGCAGTGCCGCCGCCCGGCAGCACCGCGTCGCGGCCGAAATCGAATGGTGCATAAGCGCCGATGCGCATCGCGCGGAAGCGTGCTGCGTCGGCGTGCGCGTCGGTGCTGTGCAAGGCCAGCATCGACATCCCTTCAGCGTTCCTGAGAAAATCCCGCTGATGTGCGGCAAAGTTGAAGTGGCCGCTCTCGGCCGGCGGTATCGCTGCGACATTGGTGACGGCCAGCAATTCCAGAAAATTATTGCCAAACATCGCCAGGCGGTTGCTGGTTCCGAAGGGATGGACACCGGTTGGCGTCAGGCTGAAGCCGAGCGTCTGCCAGTCCAGCGCGGCCTGCGCCAAATCGTGAACACAGATAACGAGATGATCGAGGCGGTGAGGCATGGGATCTCCGCAAATGCTGCAACCCAACCGTAGCTGCGGCCACCAAGCCGGCGCAAACCATGTTTCCTTCGGTCCAGCACAAGAAAATCTATTGCAAGGCCACGGCCCATCAATGTCAAACTGCCGCGCGATGACCTACGCCCTTCCACCACTCAACGCGCTCCGCGCATTCGAAGCCGCCGCGCGGCATCTCAGCTTCAAGCTGGCCGCGCATGAGTTGCATGTGACGCCCGCCGCCGTGGGGCAGCAGGTGAAAGCGCTGGAGGTGCGTCTCGGCGTGCGCCTGTTCGAGCGGCTGCATAAGCAGCTCATCCTGACGGCGGCCGGCCAGGCCTACCTGCCCGGGATATCCGATGGTTTCCGTCGCATTGCGGAAGCGACCTCGCAATTGAAACCGGCAGGTGCGGTGCTGCTGCAGTTGGGGGTCCATGGCAGCTTCGACCTGCGTCGCCTCGAATTGGCGGAGTTTCGCAGCGCGCATGCGGAAATCGGCTTGCGGGTGCTGCAGCCCGCCGGCTTGCACGAGTTGGTCGAGGGCAAGGTCGACCTGCTGATAGCCCGCGGTCTTGGCCACCATCCGGGCTATCGCTGCGACCGGCTCAATGAGGGATCCGGTTTGGGTGATTGGCTGATTGCGCCCGAAGGCACAGCGGACTGTCCCGAGGTCATCAGCTTCCGCGAATGGCTGCGCGCCCTGGCGGCCGAGAAGGCGCTCGCAAACCACCGTCGCCCTCGTCTGGTCGGCATCATCGGGAGTTGAGGCGACCGCGAGAGCGCGGTCGCAGCGCTACGCTGGCGCAGACGCGTTCGTCACGAATCCCACCGCACCGGCAACGACACCGGACCGCGGAACACCCAGCCGCGCACGACCGGCGGCGCCTCCTCGCGGAGGCGCAGGTTGCGCAGGCGTTCGAACAGCATCGGCGCCACGATCTTGCCGACGGTGAGCCGCGACACCCAGGTGCCGGCGCAGAAATGCGGTCCGGCGCCGAACGCCAGATGCGATTGCTTTGGCCGTGTCACGTCGAAACGATCGGGATCGGCGAAGCGGCTGCCGTCGCGGTTCGCGGCGCCGACGCAGAGGCCGATCTGAAGGCGCTCGGGCAGCGTGATGCCGGAGAGATCGACGCTGCGGGTGACGCGGCGCGGATACATGCCGATCGGCGAGATCCAGCGCACCGCCTCCTCGAGCGCGGACGGCCATAGCTCCGGCTTCTCCAGTACGCTGTCCTTCTGTGCCGGATTTTCCAGCAGGCCGAGCACAAGGGTCAGGATCGCGTCGCGCGGCTCGTTCAGTCCGCCGCCGATGATCACCTTGATGTTGGCGCGGATGCCCTCGATCGGCATCGGCGGGTTGGCATTGACCATCGAGGACAGGATCGAGGGATTGGGGTGGCTGCGGTGATCATCGAGCACCGCCTCAATTGCGGCATCGACGTCGGCGCTCGCCTGCATCGCCTTCCGCTCGACCTCGGCATCGGCGGCGTAATTGCCCGCGCCGTCGATCAGCGCCTGCGACCACTCGGCCAGGGTCTGCCACGGCATCGCGCGAAAGCCGATCATCGCCATCAGGCTGAGCGAGGCCATCGGCGCGGCAAGCGCGGCGAACAAATCGGCCTCGCCAGTCGCGGACAGATCATCGATCAGCTCTTGCGCGATCGCGGTGAATTTGGGCGCCCAATGCTCCTTGATGGTGGCAGGACGAAACGAGGGCTCGATCGCCTTGCGGCCGATCGCGTGCTCCGCGCCGTCCTTGCGCATGAAGGTCGGCCCCATCACTCTGTTGACCAGCGAGGCGGGATTGTCGGCCGAGTAGGTCGCGGGATCGCGCTCGATCCGCGTGATGTCGTCGAAGCGCGTCACCAGCGTCAGGCGGGCGGATTCGACGAAGACCGCCGGCGCCATCTCGCGCAGGCGGCGGAAGACCGGATAGGGGTCGTCGAGCAGGTCCTGATACGCGATGTCGGTGACGACAGGCACGGTGCTGGTCATTGATCCTCCCGGGAGCGTCTTTTCGCCAAAGCTAGCGCCGGGCGCGCAATCACTCAATTCGATGGGGCCAATCTGCTCCATCGAAATCCTGCATGACCTTGTGATAGGCTGGGCCGCCAGCAATGCGGGAGGTGCAGCGTGGCGGTCAATTCGATCGATCCGATCGACATCGGGACGTTGCGGACGCTGGTGCTGGTGTACGATTTGCAGTCGTTCTCCGCGGCAGCGAAGCGGCTCGACGTCAACCAGTCCACGATCAGCTATGCGATCGAGCGGCTGCGCGGCGCGCTCCATGACCCGCTGTTCGTCCGCAACGGCAACGGCGTGACCGCCACCGAGCGCTGTGCGGCGCTGGTCGGCTGGGCGCGGGACATGATCGGCGAGATCGACGGGCTCGCCGCGCCGGCAGAATTCGATCCGGCGACGGCCGAGGGCAGCGTGACGATCTCCTGCAACTACCACGAACGTCAGACCCTGATCCCGCGATTCACTGCGCGGCTGCGGGCCGGCGCGCCGCTGGTTCGTCTTGTCCTGCTCGACGCCGCCGGCCACGGCGACGTCCATCTCAAGCAGAACCAATGCGACATCGTGCTCGGTCCGGTCGGCATCGTCGGCGACAACTTCTTTAGACGCCACATCCTCACCGACCACTATGTCTGCGTGATGGATCCGGCCAATCCGCTGGCGCGCGGCCGGATCGCGCTGTCGGCCTATGCGAAGGCCGAGCATGTCTTCATCACCCACAGCGGCGAGTGGGAGCCGCTTTATCTCGAGGCGCTGAGGGTGAAGCAGATCGAGATCGAGCCGGTGGTCAGCCTCCCTAACCACGACAGCCTGGAGCGCATCATCGCGGGCACCAGGCTGGTCGCGACGATCCCGCATCATCTGGCGCGGGCGATGCGCGGCGGCCTGCATGTCGCTGCGCTGCCGTTCCGCGTGCCGATCTCGATCGACATGTACTGGAGCGCCAGGACGGCCAAATCCGGCCTGCACAAATGGGCGCGCGGCCTGCTCGCCGAGGAGGCCAGGGCATACGCCGCCTGAGCCGCAGACTTTGAAGACGGCCGTCGCGAAACGTCCTCCATCACGCAGCAAGGCCCGCGCTGGCGGCGCGGGCCTTGCGTATTTCTTGCGTGTCTTGCGAGAGCCGCCGCGGCTCTCGCGGGTCAGAACACCCGCGAGAAGATCACGTAGAGGCAGCCCGACAGCAGGATCGCGGCGGGGAGCGTCAGCACCCAGGCCATCACCATGTTTCTGATGGTGGCGACCTGGAGGCCGGAGCCGTTGGCCGCCATCGCGCCGGCGACGCCTGACGACAGCACGTGTGTGGTCGAGACCGGCAGGCCGAACATGTCGGCGGCGCCGATGGTGGCGGCGGCAACGAGTTCGGCCGATGCACCCTGTGCGTAGGTGAGATGGGTCTTGCCGATCTTCTCGCCGACCGTGACGACGATGCGCTTCCAGCCGATCATGGTGCCGAGGCCGAGCGCGATCGCGACCGCAACCTTCACCCAGGTTGGGATGAATTTGGTGGCGCTGTCGAGCGAGGCCTTGTAGGCGTTCAGGGTCGCGACCTCTTCCTTGCTGAGGTCGTTTTCCTTGTCCTTCATCAGGAAGCGGATCGCCTCCGAGGTCAGGTACATGTCGTTACGGGTGTTGCCGACGACTTCCGCCGGCACCTTGTTCAGCGAACCGTACTTCTGCACCTGGTCGCCGACGTCCTTCACCAGCACCGACAGCGAGGGATAGGTGCCTTCGCTGATGTGGTGCGACGAGACGTATTGGGTCACCGCCGGGCGGGGATCGCCGATGATGCTGTGGCCGGCGCCCTTGGCCGCGACCACCTTGGAGGCTGCCTCCGAGGTCTTCTGGAACTGGGCCACCTGGCTCTCCGGCAGCGCGCGGTTCAGCGCGTAGGCGGTCGGCACGGTGCCGATCAGGATCAGCATGATCAGGCCCATGCCCTTCTGGCCGTCGTTCGAGCCGTGGGCGAAGCTGACGCCGGTGCAGGTCAGGATCAGCAGGCCGCGGATCCAGAGCGGCGGCGCCTTGTTGCCTTCCGGCGCGGCGTAGAGCGCCGGGTTCCTGACGATCACCTTCAGCAGCAGCAGCAGCCCGGCGGCGCAGATAAAGCCGACCAGCGGCGACAGCAGAAGCGCGTAGCCGATCTCGGTGGCCTTGCCCCAGTCCACGCCCGAGGTGCCGTCACGGCCGCGCAACAGCGCGTTGGCGACGCCGACGCCGATGATTGAGCCGATCAGCGTGTGCGAGGAGGAGGCGGGCAGGCCGAAATACCAGGTGCCGAGATTCCACAGGATCGCGGCGATCAACAGCGCGAACACCATGGCAAAGCCGGCGCTGGAGCCAACCTGCAGGATCAATTCCACCGGCAGCAGCGAGACGATGCCGAACGCCACCGCGCCCGTCGAGGTCAAGACGCCGAGGAAGTTGAACAGGCCGGACCACATCACCGCAGCTTCCGCCGGCAGCGAGTGGGTGTAGATCACGGTGGCCACCGCGTTGGCGGTGTCGTGGAAGCCGTTCACGAACTCGAAGCCGAGCGCGATCAACAGCGCGACCAGCAGCAGCATGTAGGGCAGGTAGGAGGTGACCTTGGTGCCGGTGGCGTCAACGTCCGAATAGATGCTGTAGGCAACGTACAAAAGTCCCGCGGCAAGGATGCCGAAGAAGATGATCATCGTGAGCGGGTTAAAGCCCTTGTCGAGATTGGGCCGCGACGCCGGCTGTATCGGCGCTCCATCGGCCAGCGATGAATTGAGTGTAATATCGGTCATTCTGACGCCCCTCGTAGTTTGAGGCCCATTTTTGACTGATGGAGTTGAAGGTTAGATGACAAGCTCAACGTTGTTTTGCGCAGCGCAAGCAGGTGCTTGAATCCGCGCCATGCTTCATGCGCAGAATCTTCGTGCTTCTCCTTGAAATCGTTCGAACAGTCCCGCGAATACGGACACGACGGGACTGGCGCGGGTGGTGGATATCGCACGATCATTCGTGCGCATCGTCGGTCCAGGACGGCTGTTTCGGGAGTGAGGATGAGGTGGCGCGCCGCACGATCGGGGCTAGCAAATCGCGCAGCGCGCCCGCCTCAGGGTACGTCATGGCGTGAACATGACGCCCGATGCCCGTAGACACGTGAGGCTATCACGGATCAATTCAAGGTTGTAGGGATTTATCAGCGTTTTGAACAATTTCACGTTGAAGTGTGATCCTGCAGTTCCCCCGGAACTCAAGCCGCGTGGGCTGAATTGCGCAGCTGACCTGCCGCGATTTTCAGATCGTCGATAAAGCGCTGATATTCCAGCGCCTTGGCTTTCTCGTCGGGCAGCCGCAACAGATAGGACGGGTGCACGGTGACCAGCACCCTGGTTCCGTCATGGTCGATCAGACGGCCGCGGTTCCTGTTGATCGGCGTGATCTTGCCGAGCACGCTCTGCGCGGCCGTGGCGCCGAGCACCACCACGAGCTCCGGCTTGATGGCGGCGAGCTCGCGCTCATACCACTGCCGGCAGGCGCGGATCTCCGGCGTGCCCGGCTTCTGGTGCAGGCGGATCTTGCCGCGCGGCACGAACTTGAAGTGTTTCACCGCATTGGTGATGTAGACCTTGGCGCGCGCGATGCCGGCTTCCTCGAGCGCGCGATCGAGCATCTGCCCGGCGGGACCGACGAAGGGATGGCCGGCGAGATCTTCCTTGTCGCCGGGCTGTTCGCCCACCAGCATCAGCGTCGCGCCTTGCGGCCCTTCGCCGAACACGGTTTGCGTCGCGTCCTTCCACAGCGGGCAGGCGCGGCAAGCGGCGGCCTCGTCGCGCAAGGCCGCGATCGCGTCACGAGTGTGCTTGTCGTGAGTTTGCTTGTCCTGGGTATGCATGTCGCGAGCTTGCTTGCGGGGCATCGGCGTATCCTGCCGCTGCTGCGGCTCGGCGGCCTTGCGTGCGATGAAGGGGCCGCTGGTCATGCGCATGGCGTCTTCGATCAGAGGTTTAATGATCGAGTCCTCGGGCAGGTTCCTCCAATAGGCTTGCGGCATCTCCATCACTTTCAGCCGCGCCGGATTGAAGCGGCCGTTGTCATGACGCCGCCAGGCCTCCTCGAGCCGGTCCTCGCTCGGCACCTCGGATTTGGCAACGCCCGGCGTGATCGAGATCGCGTGCCCGTCCCAATGTGCGCAGGCGTCGGGGGTCAGGATCGACCACGGCATGTCGGCGAAGCGGCCGGCGAAGAACGGCGCGGCATGCTCGACGATGCGATGCTCCGGCTCGAACCAGGCGACGTAATGTGCCTTCTGCTCGCGGCCGATCTCGCGGAAGCGCAGATGCGCGTGCATCCTGTCGATATCGCGATAGACCGCGCGCGCCATCGCGTGGGCCTCGGCGACGTCAGGATCATCGGTCGCGCTGAGCAGATCGTGATGGCTGCGCAGTCGCCACAGCAGGCGATAGAGCAGGGCGAAGCGCTCGTCATTGCGATGCAGGATCGCGGTCCTTGCCAGCTCGATGAATTTGGCTGTGACGTTGAACTGCGCCTGCGGCGTATCAGGCAATTCATTCACGCAGGATGCCGACAACAGTTCGTCGTCGCTACGTACCGTCCAGGTGACATCCGACGGCTTCACATCATTCAGCGCCAATCGCCGCGCGGCCTTGCGCCAGCCTTCGAAATCGGTGTCGTTGTCGAGCACGATGATACGCATGCGATTGCTCCGTTTCCCGTCACGCCGCCAGTTTCCGGGCTGTCGCGCCTGACGCCGCGGGCGAACCGGCGGCGTCCAGTTCGGCCGCTCCTGAATCCCATTGATTCCGCTCATGAATCACGGAGCTCACCAATCCGATTGACTCTGCCGGCCCTGTTAGCTTTATATTAGAACATATCATGAACAACTGAGCCTGTCCCTGGTTCTCTGTTCGGATCAGTGACGGCCTCAAATTTTGGACGGGAAGGAGCGGCGCATATGAACGGCGCACGCACGGGTACGCTTGCGTCTCTGCGCGGCAGCATCGCGCGCATCGAGGCGCCATCGGAGGCGGCGATGCCGAACTGCATTGCGCTCGGTCACACCAGCGCGGACGCGATGCTGCGCGGCGGGCTTGCGGCGGCCGCGCTGCACGAGGTGTTCGCGGCCGGCCATCAAAGCGGAGCGGCGACCGGTTTCATCGCGGGGCTTGCCGGACGGCTCTCAGCGCGCAAGCCGCTGGTCTGGGTGCGGCAGGATTTTTCCGATCGCGAAAACGGCGCGCTGTCGATGCGCGGGCTCGCCGAGCTCGGCCTCGATCCGCGCCTGCTGGTCACGGTGCGCGCCGCCGATGTCGACAGCGCTCTGCGCACCGCGGCCGACGCGCTCGCTTGCGATGCGCTCGGCGCCGTCGTGCTCGAGGTCTGGGGCCATGCGCGCCAGCTCGATCTCGTCGCCAGCCGCAAATTGACCCTGGCCGCGCAAGCCTCCGGCGTTACCGCGCTGGTGCTGCGGATCGCGGCGACGGCGATCCCCTCGACCGCGGAGACGCGCTGGATCGTGCGCGCGGCGCATTCGCCGCCCGGCAATGCCGCAAGCGCCTGGGGCGCGCCGCGCTTCGACGCCGAACTCGTGCGCAATCGTCATGGCCCGGTCGGGCGATGGATCATGGAATGGAAGTGTGATGAGTGCCAATTCAGTGAACCGTCGGCGTATCCTCAGCCTGTGGCTGCCACGCCTGCCCATCGACCGCATCAAGCGCAAGCTCGCGCAGGACATCGCCTCGCAAGCTGATGCTCGGGACCACGTCTCGCAGAACGACACACGGGCGGTGGTAGGGCTCTCTCCCCCCTTGTGGGGGAGAGTTGGAGAGGGGGGTAGCCACGAGCACCGCCCGTGGGGCTCACCCCCCTCCCTAGCCCTCCCCCGCAAGGGGGGAGGGAACCGATCCGCTGATGCGTCCCTCACGAATGGGTTAGGCAGCAACGCGCCCAGCGTCGTCGTCGCAAAAGACCACAACGCGATCCTGCTGCAAGCGATCGACGACGCGGCGGTGCGGGCTGGGCTGTCGATCGGGCTGCCGCTCGCCAATGCGCGGGCGATCTGTCCGGAGCTCACGGTCTACGACGCCGATCCCGCCGCCGATCTGAAGACGCTGAACGACATCGCCGACTGGTGCGACCGCTTCACGCCGCTGGTCGCGCTCGATCCGCCTTACGGGCTGTTCCTCGACATCACCGGCTGCGCGCATCTGTTCGGCGGCGAGCGCACGCTGCTGCAGATCGTGACCAATGCGCTGAGCCGGCGCGGCTTTGCTGTCAGCGCCGCCATTGCCGGCACCTCGATCGCGGCGCGCACGCTGACGCGTTATACTTCCGGGCAGATCGTCGCCAGCGGCGCGGAAGCAGAGGCGGTCGGCCCGCTGCCGGTGTCGGCGCTCGGCGCCGATGGTGCTGTGACCACCGGCCTGCGCCGCGCCGGCTTGAAGACCATCGGCGATGTCGCCTCGCGCGCGCCGCACGAGATTTCTGCGCGGTTCGGCGCAGCCTTCACGACCTTGCTCGGTCACGCGCTCGGGCAGGGCGATGCCCCGATCAGCCCGCGCAAGCCGCTGCCCGATTACATCGTCGAGAAGCGTTTCCCCGAGCCGGTCGTGACCGACACCGTGATCGCGCTGACGTTACAAAGCCTCGCCAAGATGCTGGTGACGGCGATGGACAAGCAGGGCAAGGGCGCCCGGCAGCTGGAGGCGAGCTTCTTCCGCACCGACGGCGCGGTGCGTGCGATCATGGTCGAGACCGGGCGGCCGGTGACGCGGCCCGAGATGATCGACCGCCTGTTCTGCGAGCGGCTCGATGCGCTCAATGATCCCCTCGATCCCGGCTTCGGCTTCGATCTCATCCGCCTTGCCGCAGGGCGTACCGAGATCGTGGTGCAGCAGCAGCGCGATCTCGATACCACCGTGCACGACAATGACGAGGTCTCGGCGCTGATCGACCGCATCGCCGCCCGCATCGGCGGAAAACGCGTCGTCGTGCATCTGCCGCTGGAGAGCCACATCCCCGAACGATCCGCGCTCGCGCTGCCGGCGCAGCATCATTTGGCCGCGGCCAGCGCCGCCGCCTGGCCGGAACGCGCCGTCGGCGAGCCGCCGCTGCGGCCCTTAAGACTATTCGAGCGGCCCGAACCCATCAAGGTGCCGTTCGCGAGTGTGCCCGACGGTCCGCCGCATCAATTCACTTGGCGGCGCGCGCAGCACGACGTGGTGCGGGTCGAAGGCCCCGAGCGCATCGCGATGGAATGGTGGAAGCAGGACGGCATGTCGCTGACGCGCGATTACTTCCGCGTCGAGGACGCCGAAGGCCAGCGCTTCTGGATCTTCCGCGACGGTCTCTACGAGAGTGAGCTGCGGGACGACAAGGGCAAGCCGCTGCCCGCCACCTGGTATGTGCACGGGCTGTTCGCATGAATACGCCAACGCCTGATTATGCCGAGATCGGCATCACCAGCAATTTCTCCTTCCTGCGCGGCGGCTCCGATCCGCGCGCCTATGTGCATCAGGCGAGTGAACTCGGGATTCCCGTGATCGGGCTTGCCGATCACAACACGCTGGCCGGCGTGGTGCGCGCCTGGAAGGAGCTCAACAGCGAGAAGGTCGCCCATCCGCCAAAACTTTTGATCGGCGCCCGCATCGTCTTCATCGACGGCACGCCCGACATCCTGGTCTATCCGCGCGACCGCGCCGCCTACGGCCGGCTGTGCCAGTTGCTGACCCGCGGCAAGCGCGGCGGCGGCATCGAGCGCATCGAGAAGGGGGATTGCCGGCTCGCTCTGTCCGATCTGCTCGACTTTGCAGAGGGCCAGCTTCTGGTGCTGGCGCTGCCGCATCGTTTCGACGCGGCTGACGCGCTCGATCTGCTCGCGCAACTCAAGGCAAGCGCCGCCGATGGCGTCTGGCTCGCCGCAAGCCTGCTCTATCGCGGTGACGACAGGCGCCGCCTGGCGCGGCTGCATGGTCTCGCCACTGATGCCGGTGTGTCGCTGCTCGCCACCAACGAGGTGCTCTATCATCATCCCGCGCGCCGTCCGTTGCAGGACGTGCTGACCTGCATCCGCGAAAAGACCACGATCGAGGCTGTTGGCCGCAGGCTCGAGGCCAATGCCGAGCGGCATCTCAAGCCGGCGCATGAGATGATCAGGCTGTTCCGCGATCTCCCTGATGCGATCGCGGAAACCATGCGCTTCGCTGCACGCATCTCCTTCGCGCTCGACCAGCTCAAATATCAATATCCCGACGAGCCGGTGCCGCCGGGCAAGACCGCGCAGCAGCATCTGGAGGACCTCACCTGGGCCGGCGTCGACAAATATTTCGGCGGCGAGATCGACGAAAAACTTCGCACCACCCTGAACAAGGAGCTCGCGCTGATCGCCGAGCTGAAATACGCGCATTACTTCCTCACCGTGCATGACATCGTGCACTATGCGCGCAGCCAGAACATCCTGTGCCAGGGGCGGGGGTCGGCGGCGAATTCGGCGGTCTGTTATGTGCTCGGCGTCACCTCGGTCGATCCGACCAAGGTCGATCTGCTGTTCGAGCGCTTCATCTCCAAGGAGCGGCTGGAGCCGCCCGACATCGACGTCGATTTCGAGCATTCGCGGCGCGAGGAGGTGATGCAATATGTCTACCGCCGCTACGGACGGCATCGCGCGGCGATCATCGCCACCATCATCCATTATCGTCCGCGCAGCGCGATCCGCGACGTCGGCAAGGCGCTCGGGCTGACCGAGGACGTCACCGCGGCGCTCGCCGACACCGTGTGGGGCAGCTGGGGCAAGGGCCTCAACGACATGCAGGTGCGCCAGGCCGGGCTCGATCCCAAGAATGCGATGATCAACCTCGCGGTCGAGCTCGCCACCGAGCTGATCGAGTTTCCGCGCCATCTCTCGCAGCATGTCGGCGGCTATGTGCTGACCCAGGACCGGCTCGACACCTATGTGCCGATCGGCAACGCCGCGATGGACGACCGCACCTTCATCGAGTGGGACAAGGACGACGTCGACGCGCTTCACATGATGAAGGTCGACGTGCTGGCGCTGGGCATGCTGACCTGCATCCGCAAATGCTTCGACCTGATCGCCGACCACAAGGGCGAACACTGGGAGCTCGCTTCGGTCCCGCAGGACGAAAAGGAAGTCTACGACATGCTGTGCCGCGGCGAGTCGCTCGGCGTGTTCCAGGTCGAGAGCCGCGCCCAGATGAACATGCTGCCGCGGTTGAGGCCGCGCACCTTCTACGATCTCGTCATCGAGGTCGCGATCGTCCGCCCCGGTCCGATCCAGGGCGACATGGTGCATCCCTATCTCAGGCGGCGGAACGGCCAGGAAAAGGTCAGCTATCCATCGCCGTCGCCGGACAAGGGCGACAAGGACGAACTCTACAATGTGCTGCACAAGACGCTCGGCGTGCCGCTATTCCAGGAGCAGGCGATGCGGATCGCGATCGAGGCGGCCCATTTCACCTCGGAGGAGGCCAACGGCCTGCGCCGCTCGATGGCGACCTTCCGCAACCTCGGCACCATCGGCAGCTATGAGGAGAAGCTGGTCGGCAACATGGTGGCGCGCGGCTACGATCCAGACTTCGCCCGCAGCTGCTTCGACCAGATCAAGGGTTTTGGCAGTTACGGCTTCCCGGAAAGCCATGCCGCGAGCTTTGCCCAGTTGGTCTACATCTCCTCATGGCTAAAGCACCATCATCCCGATGCGTTCTGCTGCGGCCTGCTCAACTCGCAGCCGATGGGCTTCTATGCCCCGGCGCAGATCGTCGGCGACGCCCGCAACAACGGCGTCACGGTGCGCGAGGTCGATGTCTCCCATAGCTTTGCGCAGAACACGCTGGAGGAGCGCGACGGGGAGCATTGCGCGGTACGGCTGGGCTTCCGCCAGATCGACGGGTTTCATTGGCTCGATGAGGATGAGGAGAGGTTGAAGGCCCAGCAGGCGCTGCGGAGTGCGCGAAGCGTAAACGTGTATGAGTCAGGGAAGCACGAATGGATGGGCTCTCTCCCCCCTTGTGGGGGAGAGTTGGAGAGAGGGGTAAGCCACGACCACCGCCCGTGCGGCTTACCCCTCTCCCTAACCTCGAGAGCGAGCTTCGCTCGCCTCGGACCCCACAAGGGGGGAGGGAACCCGCCCACCTCCCGCGCGGCCTTGGACGGGGAGAAAGACTGGGCCGACCGCATCGTCGCCGCGCGCAACCGCCGGCCCTTCACCTCGCTGGAAGATTTTGCCCGCGACACCGCTCTGCCCAAGCGCGCGCTGATCCTGCTCGCGGATGCCGATGCGTTCCGCTCGCTCGGGCTCGACCGCCGCGAGGCGCTGTGGGCGGTGCGGCGGCTACCCGACGACGTGCCGCTGCCGCTGTTCGAGGCCGCCACCGCGCGCGAGCAGCCGGATGAAGGCGCAAAACCGCTGCCGGAGATGCCGCGCCCCGAGCAGGTGGTCGCCGACTATCAGACCATCCGCCTGTCGCTGAAGGGCCATCCGATGGAATTTTTGCGCGAGATGTTCACCAGGGAGCGCGTGGTCGCCTGCCACACCATCAACCAAAGCAACGACCGCCGCCGCGTCAGCTGCGCCGGCGTCGTGCTGGTGCGGCAGCGGCCGGGCAGCGCCAAGGGCGTCGTGTTCATGACGCTGGAGGACGAGAGTGGCATCGCCAACATCGTGGTGTGGCCGAAGGTGATGGAGCAATATCGGAAAGAAGTAATGGGCGCGCGCCTGATCCTGGTCGAGGGCTACATCCAGAGCAGCCCGGAGGGCGTCACGCATCTGGTGGCGCAGCGCATGACCGACCGCTCCCACGATCTGATCGGCCTCGCCAACGAATCCCTCAGTCGCAAGCATCCGGTGCCGGCAGGCCCGGCGCTGATCGAGCCGCTCAACGACGACCGTCGCGACCACGGCGATAACTCGCCGCAAAAGATCCGCCACCCCCGCAACGTCCGCATCCTGCCGCCGTCACGCGATTTTCATTGAGGGTCGAGCTACGGCGACGCTCTCTCACCGTCACTCTGAGGAGGCCGCGGAGCGGCCGTCTCGAAGGGTCGACGGCCCCGACTTTCTCCGCGCGGTTGTAGGTGGGCCGCGCATCCTTCGAGACCCGCGCGATGCGCGCTCCTCAGGATGACGGGGCGACCATGAATGTCGTGTTCCCCTAAAAATTCACCCGGTTCGAGATCGCGCCGTCGACGACGAGGTTCGAGCCTGTTGTGAACGAGGAGATCGGGCTCGCCAGGAACACCGCTGCGCTCGCGATCTCCTGCGGCGTCGCCATGCGGCCGGTCGGATTGCGGGCCAGTGCGTCCTGGTACATCTTGGGCGCGTTCTGCTCGACCATGTTCCAGACGCCGCCCTTGAAATACACGGTGCCCGGCGACACCACGTTGACCCGGACTTTCTTCGCCGCGTATTGCCGCGCCAGTCCCTTCGCCATATGCACCAGTGCCGCCTTGATCGGGCCGTAGGAGCCGGCGCGATCGGCTTGCGCGGCCGAGATCGACGAGATGATGACGAAGGCAGCATCGCCGGTCTTTTCGCCGCTCGCCTCGAGGAATGGACGCGCCGCCTCGAAGGCGTTCACCGCGCCGAGCACGTCGAGCCGGAAATTCTGCTCCCACGATGCCGGATCGCCGCCTTGCGCCATGGCGCCGGCATTGGAGAACAGCATGTCGATGCTGCCCAGCTCCGTCGCGACGTCAGTGATCCACGATTTCAGCGCGGCGCCGTCGGTGATATCGACGGCCTCGCCGGTGGCGCGCACGCCCGCAGCCTTCAACTCGGCCACGCCGGCCGCAACCTGCTCGGCATTGCGGGCGCAGACCGCCACGCCCGCGCCTTCGCCGGCCAGCGTCGCCGCGATCGCCCGCCCGATGCCGCGCGTGCCGCCGAGCACGACGGCGTTTCGTCCCTTCAAACCCAGATCCATTTGCATGTCCCTTGCTGATGCGCGCGGACTGTAACGTCCATCGCAGCACCGCGCGACCTCGATATTCCCTCGCGCCATGCGATTTTCATTGTACCCAGGCGAATATCGCGGTGCACCCAATCCGATCTCGCCTTGTGCGCCGCGGATCAATTGCTATCGTCCCGCCGCCCGGACGATCGATCCGGGGTCTGCAACAACAACCATTCGGGAGCACTCCATGCGTTATTTCACTGCGCTCATCGGCGCGGCATGCGTCGCGTTCGCTACCGCCACCGGCGCGTTTGCCCAAGTGGCGCCCAATCCCGACAATCCGAACGACGTCGTCGCCGATGCGCTCGCGCCGCCGCCCTATGGCGAGCCGATCAATCTGGAGACCGCCAAGAAGGTCGCCTCCGCGGCCGTAGCCGAGACGCAAAAGCGACACTGGAATGCGTTCTGCATCGCGGTCGTCAATCCGGCCGGCGAGCTGGTCTATTTCGAGAAGCAAGACAACTGCCAATATGCCTCGATCGGTGTCTCGCAGCACAAGGCGCGCACCACGACGCGCTATCGCCGGCCCACGCTGGCGTTCGAAAACCTGATGGGCAAGGGAGCATACTTCTCCTATCTCGCGACGCTCGACGACGTGGTCGCCTCGCGCGGCGGCAATCTTCTGATCGTCGGCGGCAAGGTCGTCGGCGCCATCGGCGTCAGCGGCGGTTCGGGCTCGCAGGACAATGTGATCTCGCTCGCCGGCCAGGCCGCGCTGGAGTGAGCTAACGGCGTGATGCTTCTGCCGGAGCTTCGGTCCGGCAGAAGTACTTCTGACGAGGACGATTCTACGAGCCGTGAATCCCGGCGTTTGATTTTTTGTTCGGCTTTTCAGAATTTAACTTGACGTGTGACCCAACTCAGATGTTCAATGCGTCCGTCTCACCCGATCGAGGGGCGCTTCGCGGTCGTCACGAACGTGGGTCGAGATGCGGTGGACGCGGAATGCGCAACTGACGAGTGCGCATGAGGCGGACGGTGAAGTCGTGTGGTCCTGACGCCCTAGTGGCCGGTGTCCCCCGCAGAACGCGCAAGCGTTCTTGCGAAGGCGGTGACAAACAAGCCCAGTCTCGCCGGGGAGAGCACGAAGTAAGCCGTAAAACCATCGCGCAGGGAAAGCCGGATTGCTCCGGTTACACCTGTGGTCCTACCTCCCGTGCTTTTTGTTGCACGGGACCCATGGGTGCAATCGGCACCCGGCTTTCCCTGCACCCTCTGATCGCAAGAGGGCACGACAAAACGCAACGCTCGGACGATCATGTCGCGAGAGTGCTGAGGTGTGCCTTACACGAGAATGCTGACGTGGAGCTTACAAGTGCCCCCCAAATTCGGTGTCGTCCCGGGCAAGCGAAGCGCGACCCGGGACCCATAACCACAAGCGTCAATTGTCTTGAGACGCTGCCGCCACAGCTTGCTCAACGACGAACGCTTGTGGTTATGGGTCCCTGCTTTCGCAGGGACGACGCCGAGAGTAGGGTATCGCGTGCTTCAACCAGCTACACTACTCCACCGCCGCACCGACCGGCGGTCCGCCCGGTGGCCGATGCAGGAACGTGATCGATGCATAGGCGCCGACCCACGAGCCAAGTGCGGCGAAGGCGACATAGACCCAGTTTTCGGTGTAACTGATCACCGCATAGGAGGAGAGCAGATACCAGATGCTGCTCCAGGTCGCCGCCGGCACGCGCTTGCGCGCCACGACTGCCGAGGTGAACATGACATAGACCGCGTCGGTGGCCGCGGTTGCGATGAAGACCGCGCCGGCGGTGAGGGGATCGATGGCAGCCATTGCAACTCCTGCAGAGCTAAGTATGACGGTCGGGTTCGAGCACCGCCTTATTGTCATCATGCGCAGGCATAGAATAATCGCAAAGAGGAATGCGCATGCAGGGCATCCGTGAAATCCTCGCCGATATCTGGACCGGCGCCGGCGGCGCGCCGTCCGCGCTCGACGCGGTCCGGCTGACCGGCAGCGAGCCGCAGCTGCCGTCGTCGTTCCGGGTCGCAGCCGCGGCGCAGGCGCCGATCGCCGCGGCCGGGCTTGCCGCGGCCGAGATCTGGAAGGCGCGCAGCGGCGAGCGGCAGGAGGTCGCGGTCGACATGCGCCACGCCGTCGTCGAATGCCGCAGCGAGCGCTATCTGCGCGTCGACGACAAGCCGCCGCCACCGGCCTGGGACAAGATCGCCGGCGTCTATCGCGTTAGAGACGGACGCTTCGTCCGCCTCCACACCAATTTCCCGCATCATCGCGACGCCGTCTGCAAGGTGCTGGGCTGCAACGCCGAGCGTGACGACGTCCAGGCCGCGCTGATGCAGTGGGATGGCGAGGCGTTCGAGACCGCGGCCTATGCCGCCGGCGGCGTCGTCGCCCTGATGCGCTCGCACGACGAATGGTCGGCGACCCCGCATGCCAAAGAACTCGCAAAACTGCCGCTGATCTCGATCGAGAAGATCGGCGAGGCCGCGCCAAAGCCGTGGCCCGCCGGCGACCGGCCACTGGCCGGCATCCGTGTGCTCGATCTGTCGCGCGTGATCGCAGGCCCCGTTGCCGGCCGCACGCTCGCCGCGCATGGCGCCGACGTGCTGCTGATTTCCGGCCCCGATCTGCCGGCGATCCCCTGGCTCACCATCGACACCGGTCGCGGCAAGCTCACGGGCTTCGTCGAGTTGAAGAGCGAGGAGGGGCGGCGGGTGATGCGCGGACTGGTGGCGCAGGCCGATATTCTCTCCCAGGGCTATCGTCCGCAGGCGATCGCGCGCCTCGGCTTCTCGCCGGAGGACGCCGCGCGCATCAACCCCGGGATCGTCTATGTGACGCTCTCGGCCTATGGCCATGCCGGACCGTGGGCCGAACGCCGCGGCTTCGATTCGCTGGTGCAGACCACGACCGGCTTCAATCATGCCGAGGGACAGGCGGCCGGCATCGAGGGCCCGAAAGAATTGCCGGCCCAGATGCTCGATCACGCCACCGGATATTTGATGGCGTTCGGCGCCATGATGGCCAGGGCACGCCAGGCGCGCGAGGGCGGCAGCTGGCACGTTCGGGTGTCGCTGGCGCAGACCGGGCGCTGGCTGTGGAATCTCGGCCGGCTCGAAGCGGGCCTTGCGACCGCGGACCTCAAGGCGGATGCGGTGCAGCCCTTCATAGAGCAGGTTTCGTCCGGCTTTGGCACGCTGAGTTCGGTCCGGCACGCGGCCGTCCTGTCGAGGACCCCGGCCCGTTGGTCCCGTCCGGCGATGCCGCTCGGCAGCCATACTCCGGAGTTTCCAGCCCCGGAGTTTCCCGGATGAGACATTCAGCAGTCGTTCAGGGTATCCAAACTTTAACGACAGGCACCGCCGAAGTGCGATTTTTTGGTTGTTTGAAACGCCAATTCGGCACTATTAGCGCACCGCTGGGGCTGTCCCGCCGGACGCTGCAACGATCGACCCCGCGGACCGCATGCTGAAAGAGTTTACCAAGAGAATGCAGAGCTTTAGCCGCCCGCGCCTGCTCGTGGCCGCTGCGGTGCTGGCGGCCGCATGCGCGGGCGCCTACGGCTATACGCGTTTCGGCTCGGACAAGCAGACATCGTCGGAAGTCTCCAGCCAGTCCCGCAAGGGGGGGACACGTTATTCGCCGTCGCCGGCCGAGTGGGCCAGCCTGACCTTCCAGAACGTGACCGAGCACACCTTCCGCTCCGAACTGGTGACCGAGGGCAAGATCGGGATCGATGAGGACCGCTCCACCCCGGTCTACTCGCCCTACACCGGGCGCGTCACCCGCCTGCTGGTGCGGCCGGGCGATTCTGTGGTGAAGGGGCAGCCGCTGTTCGTGATCGAGGCGGCCGACACCGTGCAGGCGCAGAACGATTACGTCGCGGCGATGACCGGCCTCAACAAGGCACAGTCGGCGCTCGACCTCGCGCAGATCCAGGAGAAGCGCGCCAAGGACCTGTCCGAGGGCAAGGCGATCCCGCTGAAAGACTATCAGCAGGCGCAGACGGCGCTGGTGCAGGCGCAGAACGATGCGCGCTCGGCGCAGACGCTGCTGGAAGCGGCGCAGAACAAGCTGCACATCCTCGGCTTCGGCGACGATGCTATCGTGACGCTGCAGCAGAAGGGCCGCCTCAATCCGGAGACGACGGTGTTCGCGCCGATCGGCGGCACCGTGGTCCAGCGCAAGGCCGGCCCCGGCCAGTATGTCTCGACCGGCGCCAGCGACCCGGTCTACGTGATCGGCGATCTCTCGACGGTCTGGCTGATCGCCTTTGTCCGCGAATCCGACGCCGACAGCGTTGCGGTCGGGCAGGATCTCTCCTTCAGCGTGATGGCGCTGCCGGGCAAGGTGCTGACCGCCCGCGTCAACTATGTCGCTGCCGCAATCGACGCGACCTCGCGCCGGCTCCTGGTCCGCGCCACCATCGACAACGCCGACAATCGGCTGAAGCCCGAGATGTTCGCCAATGTGACGCTCTTTTCCAAGGGTGACCATCCGGCGGTCGGCGTGCCGAAGCAGGCGCTGATCTACGAGGGCGACCAGGTGCGGGTCTGGGTCGCGAGAGCCGACGACAAGACGATCGAGCTGCGCCAGATCAAGCCCGGGCTCATCAATGGTGACCTCGTCGAGGTGGCCGGCAATCTCAAGCCGGGCGAGCAGATCGTGACGAAGGGAAGCCTCTTCATCGACCGCGCCGCGTCCGGCACGTAAGAGCATGATCCGGAAAAGTGGAAACCGGTTTTCCCTCGCGACAAACGCGGAACGCGTTTGCGCGGAGATCATGCTCAACAAGAATAGTCCCTTCCAGTTGAAAGTGCCGATCTGAATGGATCGCCTCGTCGCCCTTGCCGTCAATCGCCGCTACTTGATGGTGGCCATGTTCGTCGCCGTCTTCATCGGCGGCCTGCTTGCGTTCAAGCAGCTCAACATCGAGGCCTATCCCGATCCGACCCCGCCGATGGTCGACATTGTGACGCAGAGCCCGGGCCTCTCGGCCGAGGAGATCGAGCGCTACATCACGATCCCGATCGAGACCCAGGTCGCCGGCATCAAGAACCTCAAGACCATCCGCACCATCTCGCTGTACGGTCTCTCCGACGTCAAGCTGCAGTTCTCCTTCGACTACACCTATGACGAGGCGCTGCAGCAGGTGCTCAACCGCCTCTCGCAGCTCGCGCCGCTGCCGGGCAATGTGCTGCCGGGCATCTCGCCGCTCAGCCCGATCGGCGAAATCTTCCGCTACCGGCTGAAGGGGCCGCCGAACTACAGCGTGCTCGACCTCAAGACGCTGCAGGACTGGGTGCTGCAGCGCCGCTTCCGCGCGGTGCCCGGCGTGATCGACGTCACCGGCTGGGGCGGCAAGACCAAGACCTACGAGATCCAGGTCGACTTCAACAAGCTGGTCGCCAACGGCCTGACGCTGCCGCAGGTCTTGCAGGCGGTTTCCAACGCCAACATCAATGTCGGCGGCAACACCGTGAACATCGGCTCGCAATCGGCCGTGGTGCGCGGCGTCGGCTTGATCCGCTCGATCGACGACCTCGCCAACACCATGGTCTCGCAGTCCGGCGGCAACCCGGTGCTGGTCCGCGACATCGCCCATGTCACGATCGGCGAGAAGCCGCGGCTCGGTATCGCCGGCCTCGACAATGACGACGACATCGTGCAGGGCATCGTGCTGATGCGGCGTGGCGAGCAGAGCTCGCCGACCATCACCCGCGTCGAGCAACTCGTCCACGAGATCAACCATTCCTCGATCCTGCCGCCGGGCGTCAAGATCGAGCGCATCTACGACCGCAAGGACCTGATCGAGCTCACCACCCACACCGTGCTGCACAACATGGTGGTTGGCATCCTCCTGATCGTGCTGCTGCAGTGGATCTTCCTCGGCGATCTGCGCAGCGCGCTGATCGTCGGCGCAACGATCCCGTTCGCGCTGTTCTTTGCCGTGATCATCCTGGTGCTGCGCGGCGAGTCCGCCAATCTGCTGTCGGTCGGCGCGATCGATTTCGGCCTGATCGTCGACGCCACCGTGATCATGGTGGAGGCGATCTTCCGCCGGTTGTCGCAGACCACGGCGCTGTCGGAAGCCGAGCAGGCGCACATCTCCGAAGACACGGTGATGGGGATGAAGAGCCACGCAATCCTGTCGGCGGGGGCCGACGTGTCGCGCTCGATCTTCTTTGCCGCCGCGATCATCATCGCCGCGTTCCTGCCGCTGTTCACGCTGAGCGGCGTCGAGGGCAACATCTTCGGCCCGATGGCGCGCACCTATGCCTACGCGCTGGCCGGCGGACTCTTGGCGACCTTCACGGTAACTCCGGCGCTGAGCGCGATCATCCTGCCGGCGCATATCCACGAGACCGAGACGTGGATCGTCAAGAAGCTCGACGCGATCTACCTGCCGGTCTTGAACTGGGCGATCGCCAACCGCAAGATGGTGATGGCCGGTGCGGCCGGCCTCGTGGTCATGACCATCATCTTCGCGCGCTTCCTCGGCCTCGAATTCCTGCCCAAGCTGGAAGAGGGCAATCTGTGGATCCGCGCCACGCTGCCGCCGACGATCTCGCTGCAGGAAGGCAACGCCTACGTCAACGAGATGCGGAAACTGATCAGCAGCCGTCCCGAGGTGGTGGCGGTGGTGTCGCAGCACGGCCGTCCCGACGACGGCACCGACGCGGCCGGCCTGTTCAACGCCGAATTCTTCGCGCCGCTGAAGCCGGCCGGCGAATGGCCCGGCACCCACGACAAGGACGTGCTCACCGCGCAATTGCTGACGCAGCTGCAGGAGAAGTTCCCGGGCGTCGAATTCAACTTCTCGCAATATCTGCAGGACAACGTCTCGGAAGCGGTGTCCGGCGTGAAGGGTGAGAACTCGATCAAGCTCTACGGCAACGATCTGCAGGCGCTGACCGACACCGCCAACAAAATCAAGTCGGTGCTGTCGACCGTGCAGGGCGTCACCGACCTTGCGGTGTTCACCTCGCTCGGGCAGCCGACGATCCAGATCGACGTCGATCGGGCGCGTGCCGCGCGCTATGGCCTGTCGCCGGGCGACATCAACGCCACGATCAGGGTCGCGGTCGGCGGCGACAGCGCCGGCGACCTCTATGAGCCCGGCAGCGACCGGCACTTCCCGATCATCGTCCGGCTTGCGCCGGAATATCGCAAGAGCGCGGAGGCGATCCAGAACTTAAGGATCGGGGTGGCGAACGCCAATGGCGGCATCACCCAGATCCCGCTCAGCGAGGTTGCCTCGATCAAGCTGATCTCGGGCGCGGCCTATATCTACCGCGAGCAGCAGGAGCGCTATCTGCCGATCAAGTTCTCGGTGCGCGAGCGCGACCTCGGCAGCGCGATCCGGGAGGCGCAGCAGAAGATCGAGGAGCAGGTGCAGCTGCCGCCGGGTTCGCGTGTCGAGTGGGTCGGCGAGTTCGGCAATCTGCAGGATGCGATCAGGCGGCTGTCGATCGTGGTGCCGATCAGCCTGGCGCTGATCGCGGTGCTGCTCTTCTTCAACTTCGGCTCGATGGTCGACACCCTGCTGGCCATGAGCGTGATCCCGATGGCGATCTTCGGCGGCGTGCTCGGGCTTCTGATCTCGGGGATTCCGTTCAGCGTGTCGGCGGCGATCGGCTTCATCGCGCTGTTCGGCATCGCCGTGATGGACGGCATCATCATCCTGTCGCAGTTCAACCAGCTGATCGACGAAGGCTATGACCGGATGCGCGCGGTGATCCGCACCGGCGAGTTGCAGCTGCGTCCGGTGCTGATGACCTGCGTGGTGGCAGGCGTCGGCCTGCTGCCGGCGGCGGTGTCGGAGGGCATCGGCTCCCAGGTGCAGAAGCCGCTCGCCATCGTCGTCGTCACCGGCATGATGCTGGCGCCGCTCGTCATCCTGATCACGCTGCCGGTGCTGATCTCCTATTTCTCGCGCCGGCCGAAGGACAACGTCAGGTGAAGCCGTAGAGCCGTGCCGGATTGTCGACCAGGATGGTCTTGCGGACCGCGGCGTCCGGCGCCCAGACCGGCAGCTGGTTGAGGAGGCGGCCGTCGTCGATCTGGTACAGCGGCGTCACGTCGGTGACCTTCTTGCCTTGCGGCGTCACCGAATCCGGGTGCGGCCAGTCGGTGCCCCAGACGATGCGCTCGGCATTGGCCGCGATCAGCGCCTGCGCCAATGGCGTGGCGTCGGCATAGTCCGGCGCGAGCTTGGAGGCGCGGTAGGCGCCGGAAATCTTGACATAGGCCTTGCCCAACTTGACGAGCTCGAGCAGGTCGGCAAATCCCGGCTGGCCGGTGCCGAGCGCGGCCTCGGCGCCGCCGAAATGGTCGAACACGACCGGCACCGGAGCTGTCGCGACCAGGTCCTTGATCGCGGTGATCATGGGAAGGCTGGTGAACAGCTGCACGTGCCAGCCGCGTGCCTTCATACGCTCGATCGCGGCCGTGAAGCGCTGCCGGCCCACATTGGGGTCGTTGACGCCGCCGGTCGCGAGGTTGAGGCGGATGCCGCGGAAGCCGGCCTTGTGCATGGCGTCGAGATCGCCCTCGCTGGTCTTGTCGTCGATCACGGCGATGCCGCGCGCCGTCGGCCCGCGAGCCGTCATGCCGAACAGCGACGACGAATTGTCGGGGCCGTAGACGCTCGGCGTCACAATCACCACGCGCTCGATATGCAGCGCCTTGTGCAGCGCGCTCATCTCCCCCGGCGAGGCCGGCTCCGGCGTATAGACGCGGCCGGCGAAGAACGGGAACTTGTCGGGATCGCCATGGATGTGGGTGTGGCAGTCGCACGCACCGGCAGGCACGTCGAAGTTCACCGGGGTGGATGGTTGCGTTGGCTTGGAAAAAGCGTTGCTGCTGGTCATGGTCACTCCGGCTGCGATGGAAGCCAGCATCATATCGCGTCGCGTCAGCATTGGACGTCTCCCTGCGTGCTCGGCTGTTATGCGCGTGAACCGCGCGCCGGCATTATCGGTTGCCGGCGGGGGCGGAGGTTATCGGCGGAGAGCGCGGGCGGGAAGGGCCGGTTCGATGTGCGAACGGTTCCGCAACGCCTATTGTCCCGACGGCGTGCGCAGGCCGTGCCAGGCGTCTCGGACCTGATGGTAGTGCACCTCGGGCAGATAGTCCGGCGTCTTGAGATTGAGCGTCTTGACGTCGAGCCGTCCGGTCGCGCTGAGCAGTGTGTAGGAGGCGATCACGCGGTCGCGCTGCGCGCCGATCAGGCGTGCCCGTGCCGTGATCAAATCCTGCTGGGCGTTGAGCACGTCGACGGTGGTGCGCTGGCCGCCGGCGGCTTCCTTCTGCACGCCGGCCAGCGCAACTTCCGCAGCCTTCACCTCGGACTCGGAGGCCGACACGGCGATCTTGGCGCCTTCGTTGGCGACCCACGCGCTGACCACGGCGGTCTTGGCCTGATTGCGGACCTGATCCAGCACGAGCCGGCTCTGCGCCGCCACTTCCTTGGCCTGCCGGGTCTGCGAGGCCGCGGTGCCGCCGTCGTAGATCGGCTGCGTGAGCTGGCCGATCACCGAGGCTTGATCGGTGCCGAAGGTGCCGAGCGTGGGATCGCTGTCGCGGCTGCGGCTGACGCTGCCCTGCACGTTCACGTTCGGCATCAGGCTGCTCTCGGCGACGCGGATCGAGGTCGAGGCAACGTCGACGTCAAAGCCGGCCGCGGTCACGGCGGGGTGTTCGCGCAGCGCAAGCGCGATCGAATCCTCGCGGCTGCGCGGCAACAGCCGGTCGATGGTCTCGGCGGGACGCAATTGGGAGGGCGGATTGCCGACCACCTGCGCATAGGTGGCCTGGCTGATCGCGAAGTTGACCTCGGCGGCGTTGAGATCGGCGAGGCCCCGGTTGAGCCGGGCCTCTGCCTGGGCCGTATCGGTCGGCGTGACGTCGCCGGCATTGAGGCGGCGCTGCGTGATCGCCTGGGTCTCCTTCAGGAAGTTCACGTTGGCGCGCTGCGCCTCGACCAGCGTCTGGTTGGCCAGCACGTTGGTATAGGCGGTGACGGCGTCGAGCAGCACGCCCTGGCCGACATTGCGCAGGGCCTCGCGGCCGGACTGCACCTGCAGTTCGGCGACGCGGACGCTGTTGGCGGTCTTGAAGCCGTTGAACAGGGTCTGGGTCACCGTGACCCCGATCTGCCACGGCTTCAGCGTCGCGGTCTGGATGACGTTGCCCGGCAGCTGGTCGCGCACCGCCTGAAGGCCGACCGAGAGGCCGGCGATGATCTGCGGGCGGTAGGCGGCCAGCGCCTGCGGCACGTTCTCGTCGGTGGCGCGCTGCCGCGCCCGCTCGGCATTGAGCTGCGGATTGGTCTGATACGCCTTGACCAGGGCTTCGGGCAGGCTCTCGGCGCGGGCAGCGGTATCAGCCAGCAGCGCACATGCCAGGGCGCCGAGGCCGATGCCCGACAAAAGCACGCGCCTCGCTACATCGCCAACCCTCGCGGCACGCTCAACCATGTGATCCCGCAAACCAAAACCCCGGCAGTCCGTCTCCGCCGACGCCGCCGACACATCTACCTGTTTAGGGGGCCGTGCCGCCACAGGCAAACCGCCACGCGACATCTGCACATCATTTCAGTTCTTGTCTGTTGCCGGTTCGTCACAGGCGAACGTGTCAGGCATATGAAGTATAAGTTCGAACGATCCGCCGCCGATTCAGCGGCGCTGGTTATCCACTGTCCGCTCCGGGTTCATTGCTGATGCCAAAATTCTTCTCCGACCCCGAGGCGATCGCGGAGCACATCGTTCGTGACGTCGGAACCGAGCTGGTGGTCGGGCTGCCGCTCGCCCTCGGCAAGGCCAACCACATCGTCAACGCGCTGTACGCGCGCGCGGTGGCCGACCGCTCCATCAGTCTGACGCTGTTCTCCGCGCTGACGCTGGAAAAGCCGAAGCCGAAGAGCCTGCTCGAACGGCGCTTTATCGGCCCGGTGATCGATCGCCTGTTCGGCGGTTATCCGGATCTCGCCTATGCGGAGGCGCTGCATCGTGGCGCGCTGCCGCCCAACATCAAGGTGATCGAGTTCTTCTTCCTCGCGGGGCAGTGGCTGCATCAGCCGTTCGCCCAGCAGCACTACATTTCCGCCAACTACACCCATGCGGCGTCATACCTGCTGTCGCGCGGATTGAATGTCGTTCCCCAGCTCGTCGCCAAGCGCGTGGTCGACGGCGTGCCGCGCTACAGTTTGAGCTGCAACACTGACACGACGCTCGATGTGCTGCGGGCGCGCGCGCAGGGGCGGGCGTCGTTCAAGCTGATCGGCCAGGTCAATTCCGAGCTGCCGTTCATGCCCGGGCCGGGCGATTTGCCGGCCGATGAATTCGCCGCGGTGCTCGACAGTCCCGACACCGATTTCCCGCTGTTCGCGCCGCCGTCCGAGCCGATCAGCGACACCAAATACGCGATCGGTTTGCATGCTGCCGGTCTGGTCCGCGACGGCGGCACGCTGCAGATCGGGATCGGGCAAGTCGGTGATGCGCTGGCGCAGGGGCTCGTGGTCCGCCATCGCGACAACGCCCAATTCCACGGCATCATGCAGCGCCTTGCGCCCGGTCGCGCACAGCTCGGCGCGGCCGAGACCGCGCCGTTCGAGAAGGGCCTCTATGGTGTCAGCGAGATGCTGTTCGAGGCGTTCCTTGGGCTGATCGACGCCGGCATCCTCAAGCGCGACATTGGCGGCGTGATCCTGCACGGCGCATTCTTCCTGGGCCCGCAATCGTTCTACCGGGCGCTGCGCGAGATGCCACCGGAGCAATTGGCGCGTATCCAGATGATGCCGGTGTCCTTCACCAACGAGATCTTCGGCGACGAGGACGGCAAGCGCCGCGCCCGCGTCGATGCGCGCTTCGTCAACAACGCGATGATGGCGACGCTTCTCGGCGCTGCGATCTCGGATGGTCTGGAGAACGGCCAGGTTGTCAGCGGCGTCGGTGGCCAGTACAACTTCGTCGCGCAGGCATTCGCACTGGAAGGCGCACGTTCCGTGCTGGCGCTGGAGGCGACCCGCCAGTCCGGCAAACAAGCGCAGTCGAACATCCGCTGGTCCTACGGCCACGAAACCATTCCGCGCCACCTGCGCGACATCTTCGTCACCGAATATGGGGTCGCTGACGTCAGAGGGATGGCCGACGCCGATGTCATTGCAGCGATGCTGCAGGTGGCGGATTCCCGCTTCCAAGGCGAGCTGATGCGGCAGGCCATGGATGCCGGCAAGCTGCCGCGCAATCACGAGATCCCGGCCGCGCATCGCGAAAACTATCCCGAGCGGATCAGCGACGCGCTGAAGCCCGCGCGCGACGCTGGGCTTCTGCCGTCATTCCCGTTCGGCAGCGATTTCACCGACGTCGAGCAGCGGCTGATTCCGGCTTTGCAGATATTGCAGCAGGCGCAGCGCACGCCGCTGCAACTCGCGGGCCTGCTGTGGCAGGGCATGCGGCATCCGCCCGATGCTGCCGGCCGCGAATGCCTGGCGCGGCTCGGTCTCGACAAGCCGACGCATTTTGCCGAGCGCGCCTATCGCGCGCTCGTCACCGCAGCATTGCAACGGAGCCGGGCAAGCTAGAGCACGATGAGATCATCGTGCTCTAGCTGATTGTCTGAGCATGATCTTGTTCGGAAAACCGCTTCGCACTTTTCCGGATCATGCTTTAGCGGTTCTTGTTGACCGGCTTGCGCTTCTCGATGAAGGCCGCCATGCCCTCGGAACGATCCTCGAGCGCGAAGGTCGAGTGAAACAGGTTGCGCTCGACATTCATGCCTTCCGCGAGCGGCGTCTCGAACGCGCGGTTGATGGCTTCCTTGGCCATCGCGACGGCCGGACGCGACATCGAGGCGATCTTCTCCGCTGCGGCGAGCGCCTCTTCCATCAGCTTGTCGGCCGGAACGATCCGCGACACGAGGCCCGAGCGCTCGGCTTCCGCGGCATCCATCATCCGCCCGGTGAGGCAGAGATCCATCGCCTTCGACTTGCCGATCGCGCGGGTCAGGCGCTGCGTCCCGCCGATACCGGGAATGGTGCCGAGGGTGATTTCCGGCTGGCCGAACTTGGCGGTGTCGGCGGCGATGATGATGTCGCACATCATCGCTAGTTCGCAGCCGCCGCCCAGCGCATAGCCTGCGACCGCCGCAATAGTCGGCTTGCGGCAACGGGCCACGCGGTCGCCGCCGATCGCGGTGAAGTCGCTGTTGAACATGTCGATGAAGCCCTTCGGTTGCATCTCCTTGATGTCGGCGCCGGCCGCGAAGGCCTTCTCGCTGCCGGTGATCAGGATGCAGCCGATCTTGTCGTCGGCCTCGAGATCGTCGACCGCCGCGGCGATCTCGCGGAACACGCCGAACGACAGCGCATTCAACATTTTCGGCCGGTTCAGGGTGATGACGCCGACCGGTCCCTTGCTTTCGACGATGATGAATTCGAACGTAGCCATAGACGCAAACCCCGTGCTGATTTGGCGGGCAATGTGCCCGCTGGCGGGATGCGCTTCAAGTGGCTGAAACGAGGCACCGGGCCGCGGTGCGGCGCACCCCGCGCCGCAGCCGCAAGGACCCTGGCTAGGCCATGAACATGCGCGCGGCGGAGGCCACCGTGAGCAGGGCGCCGAAGCCGATGAAGATCTTCCCGATCAGCGACGTCTGGTCCAGGCTCGAGCTGTCGCTGCTCGCCAATACCGGGGCCGGCTTGGGTGCAGCTACGGCGACAGCCGACGGCTGCGCCGGGGGCGCCTCCTGCTGGGCGGTCTGCGGTTGAGCCTGCGGCTGTTCCGCCGGCTGCTCCTGCTGCAGGGCCCGGTCGACATCGTTGAGCTGGTCGGACGCCACGACATTGTCAGGCTGCGCGTCGGCGGGCTTGTCGGCCGCGGCAATCAACGCGTTGGCCTTCACTGTCGTCGCGGCCGCGTTGTCGTCGCCCGAGGTCAGCTCTGCGTTGGCGTTGGCGACCGTGGCAGGCATGCCTGCCGAGGTGACGCTGCCGGCGTCGTTACCGGCGGCCTTCTTGCTCTCGGATTTGTCAGCCGACTTGGAAGTTTGGTGACGCGCATGGCGCCGGCCATGCCGCGAACTCTGCTGCGCGGACGTGTCGGTCGTCGCGGTGTCGGATTTCGCCGCCGATGCATCCGAACCGGCCGCATACGCCGGCAGCGGACCGGCAAGGCCCACGAAAAGCCCGGCAAACCCTGTCGCGAGCATCAAGGCCAAGCGCCCGCTGGCTTTGATCTTCATTTTGATGATCTCCCCATATCGCCCGCCCGAGGCGAAAAAAGACCCCGCTGCGTGTCCACACCGGGGCAGAAAAAGGGAATCTTCGGGCTTCCGGGGGCAAAAGCTGGGCAATTTCGTCCCAGTGCGTGATCGACGGCAGCAGCACCGATGCTTGTCGAAGCGATCAATGTTATGAGCCGTGACGTCTGGAAACCCGCCGGAGCGATTCTTTGGAGCTGATCCTCGGCGCGGTCTTGTCGGAGGATGATGATCACGAACTCGTGATCTCTTGGCTTGCCGTGTAACGAACTGAAAGATCGGCCGAATTGCAATTCAGGAGCCTGCGTGCGCGAACGTGAGGATGAATGGACCGACCTGATGCGGTCGGCCATTTCGGGCGATGACGCGGCGTATCATCGCCTGCTCAAGGCCATCACGCCGGTACTCCGTGCCGCGACGCGCCGTGGCTTGGCGCGCGCGGGACAACCGGTCGATCAGTCCGAGGACATCGTGCAGGACATCTTGCTGGCGGTACATTTGAAGCGGCAGACCTGGGACACGAACGCGCCCTTCGCGCCGTGGCTGTTCGCGATCGCGCGCAACAAGCTGATCGACGCACTGCGCCGCCGCGGCAGGCGCATCTTCGTCAATATCGACGATTTCGCCGAGACGCTGCCGGGGGAAACGCCGGAGCCGACGGCGTCGCCGAGCGAGGTGACCGCCCAGCTGCAGGCGTTGCCGGCACGGCAGCGCGACGTGCTGCAGTCGATTGCGGTCGACAGTGCGTCGATCAAGGATACCGCGGCGAAGTTCTCGATGAGCGAGGGCGCGGTGCGGGTCGCGCTGCATCGCGGGCTTGCGAGCCTGACCGCGAAATTACGGGACCGATGAGCATGGATACGGATCAACTCATTCGAACCCTTGCCGCCGACAATGCCTATCGTGCGCGGCCGGTCGGTCTTGCGCTGATGCTGGCGCTGCTGGCGGCGGCGCCGGTTTCGCTCCTGATCTTCTTCGCCGAGCTCGGCGCGCGGCCCGACGTGATGACCGCAATGCATAATCCGTTCTTCGACCTGAAGTTCGCGGTCACGCTGGCGCTCGCCGCCTCGGCGATTGCGGTCAGCCTGCATCTGTCACGGCCGGAAGCCTCGCTGCGCGGCTTCGGCTGGTGGCTGCTGATCCCGGCCGGCATCCTCGTTGCTGCGATCAGTGGCGAGATGATGATGCCGCAGCGTACGCCGATGATGACGCGGCTGATCGGCAAGAACTCGATGGCGTGCATGACTGCGATCCCGGCGATGTCGCTGCCGCTGTTGGTCGGCGCGCTGTACGGGCTGCGGCAGGGCGCCCCGGCGCGGCCCGCGGTCGCCGGCGCAATCGCAGGCCTGCTCTCGGCCGGACTGGCGGCGACGATCTATGCGTCGCATTGCACCGATGACTCGCCGCTGTTCGTCGCCACCTGGTACACGCTGGCGACCGCGATCGTCGCGAGCGTCGGCGCCCTGATGGGACAGCGGGCGCTTAGGTATTGACCCGATTGTAGCCCGGATGGAGCGGAGCGAAATCCGGGAGTCTCCACGCGGCTAATGGATCCCGGATTGCGCTGCGCTCCATCCGGGCTACGGCGGATCAGGCCGAGATATCACGCCGCGGGCGCCGACTGCTGCATGCGATGGAAGCGGAGCACCTGCTGCGCGGTGGATGGCCGCAGCCGCTCGTAGGTGTCCTTGCAGGCCTGCAGGTCGGTCGGCTCGCCGCCCGAGATTTCGTCGCGCAGATCGATGATCGCCCGCACCGTCGACCATGACAGGCTCGAGACCTTGGCCAGGATCATCACGCCCTCGGCGCGGGTTTCGATCATCATGTTCTCGGCGACGCTGACCGAGACATTGGCGAGCGCAGCAAGCGAGGCGTTGGTTTCGTCGAACTTGCCGGCCTCGGCGAAGGCTGCGAGCTGGAATTCGTCGAGCCGGCCGTCCTGATAAAGCGACTTGACCAGCGCATGCGCGATCGCGGTGTCGGGCGTCACGGCTGCCGACGCCGAGCGCGCGCGTCGCGTGGCTTCCTTCACCGCGATCGGAATCTCCTTGGCCTGCTGCGGGATGGCAGCTTCGAGCCGCTGCCTGACCGCGTCCGAGGCCTTGGCGACCAGCTTGAGATAGAGATGCCGCGGGATGTTCGGGCGCAGGCCGACGCAGGTCGACAGATTGTCGTCGCCCTCGGCGCGGCTGATCAGGCGGGTGAAGCCGCGCTCGGTGAATTCGGCGCCCGGATTGTTGACCGCGCTCTGGATCACCTCGTCATTGCCGCGCAGCACCAGCACATCGGTGACGGCGCCGCTCAGCGACTTGCGGTTGGAGATCGCGAGCAGATGCGCCTGGCTCTTGCTGCGCGCGGTCTCGATCAGGGTGTCGTCGTCGAGCCGCGGCGACAGCGTCAGCACCGGGCCGGCGACCTCGATCAGGTCGTCGAACGCCAGGGTGCGGATGGTCTGCGGCGGTGCGGTGTCGATCGGGGCGAGGCGGTTGGCGAGCAGCGCCTTGGCCGAGTTCTCGATGTGCTCGAGCAGGCATTGGAAGACGTCGTCGAACAGCACGACCTGCTCGTCCGAATAGTTCACCGAGCCGTTGATGAAGAGGTCGGTGACGCGACGCAGCGTCTCGACACGGCGGGCGACGGTGCCGTGGGCGAGGGTTGTCTGCAGCTCATCGAGCAGACTTTCGGGGGCGGTCGCGGGCTTCGAACTCATGACTCTGTCCTGGAGCGGTGGCGCCGGCTTCTCCGGCGCCGAATAGGAAAATGAAAGGGTTCAGGCGCTGGCGATGCGGTTGCGTCCCCGGGCCTTGGCTGCGTAAAGCGCGCCATCGGCGCGGGCGAGTAATGTGTCGGAGTTTTCGCGCGGCTTCAGCGTCGTGACGCCGGCGGAGATCGTCACCTGCATGCCCGGCGAGAACGCGCTCCAGTCGAGATCGGCGATGATCTTGCGCAGCCGTTCGAGCGCGCGCATCGCCTGATCCTGCGACAGGTCGGGCAGCACGAGCAGGAATTCCTCGCCGCCGTAGCGGCCGAAGCGATCGATGCTGCGGAGATTGGCGAACATGCCGATGGCGAAGGTGCGCAGCGCCTCGTCGCCGATCGGATGGCCGTAGACGTCGTTGATCCGCTTGAAATGGTCGAGGTCGATCAGCGCGACCGCGCAGGAGCTGCCGTTGCGGGCGCAGCGCGCGATCTCCTCTTCGAGCGTGCGCATGATGCTGCGGCGATTGGAGGTGCCGGTCAGTTCATCAAGCTCGGCGAGCTCCTCGATGCGGCGGTAGGCCTCCTTCAGCTTCAGTCCGCTCTGATACAGCGATTGCTGCATCGAGCTGGAGAAGATGCCGAGATACATGCAGCGCCCGATCGTCAGCGCGAACACCAGCATGGTGGCGAGGCGGTCGATCCGGGTGCCGGTCGGCATCCCGATCGCCTTGTCGGTTCCGAGGAAGAGTGCGGCGAGGCCCAGCACCATGATGGTCCAGACGATCGCGGTCTGCCGTGCCGAGGTGCGCAGCGCGCCGAAGCCGAACACCACGAACAGGTTGCAGAGGAACAGCACGCCGACTTCCGGCGCGATGTAGGTGAACACCAGCAGGTTCACCATGATGATCGCCGATTGCGGCGCGACCAGATAGTGATCGCGGAAGCGCTCGTGAAAGCCGCGCTCCGACAGCAGCACATAGACGGCGACCAGGGAGAGGCCGGTCAGCGCGTAGCTGGTCGCGACCAGAACCGACGTGGTGCCGGCATGCGCGTAGATCAGCAGCACTACGGCATCGAGCACGAAGCAGGCGGCGATCATCGATTGGATCTGGCGGCGCTGCCTGGCGCGGCGCGCCAGACGGTCGACCGTCAGCCTGGGACGGCCGCTTTCCGATGCGCCCGCGATCGGGCCGGGAAGTGACGACGCAGCGCTGCCCATGGTCTCGCCGTTGGTGAAATCCGGCGAAAATCTAAGTGGGAAAGCCTTTAGGTTTGGTATCTTTGGGAACCGAATCTGCTCCGGTGAAATGCGGGCATCACCCTTGTTTCGTAAGGGGAATCCGTGTCCCGAGGCCGGCCGCGAGCGATCCTGCGGAGGGCCGGTGCCGGTGGTGACGTCGCGAGGGCGCTGGCTTGCCGGCAAAGCCTTGATATGGTCGCGCCGGACGGTGGGCGTCCGCGAGAGAATTAAGTATAATGGTACCGCTTGTCGAATCTCCGGCGATTATTCCTCATTTGAGTCGCCGACTGTGTCATAGATCACACATGCGGTCTGGACATTGCCGTATTGTGAAGAATCTTGCCTCTCGCGTCGAACCACGCACCTTCCCCCTCAGACCAACTTTGCGAGACGGCCATTGAGCGCGACACAGGCGGCTTCAGACGAGGTTCTGATCGCTCGGATCGCTCAAGGCGACCGGCTCGCCATGCAGGTGCTGTACGGACGGCATCATGTCAGGGTGTACCGCTTCGGGCTTCGGCTCGTGCGGGACGAACAGGTGGCGGAGGACCTCATCAGCGAGGTCTTCCTGGACGTGTGGCGTCAGGCGGGCAAATTCGAGGGACGATCCGCCGTTTCGACCTGGCTGTTGGCGATTACCCGGTTCAAGGCTTTGTCTTCGCTGCGGCGGAGGAAAGACGCCGAACTGGACGATGAGGCCGCGAACGCGATCGAGGACACGTCCGACGATCCGGAAACGGTAGTGCAGAAGAAGGACACCGGCGATACGCTGCGCAAATGCTTGAGGGGGCTATCGGCGGAACACCGGGAGATCGTCGATCTTGTCTACTATCACGAGAAATCCGTGGAAGATGTCGCTGAGATCGTGGGGATTCCGGAGAATACCGTGAAGACGCGCCTGTTCTATGCGCGCAAGAAACTTGCCGAGTTGCTGAAGGCAGCCGGTGTCGAGCGAGGTTGGCCATGATGGCTGCGAGCAAGAAGATGCTGGGTCAAGAACCCGATGATGTCGAGATGCTGCTGCCCTGGCACGCGGCCGGCACGCTGAACGCGCGCGATGCGCGTCGCGTCGAGGACGCGCTGGCGTCCGATCCGGAGCTGGCGCGGCAGTATGCCGTCATCCGCGAGGAATATGCCGAGACCATCGGCCTCAACGAGAGCCTCGGTGCGCCCTCGGCGCGCGCCATGCAGAAGCTGTTTGCCGCGATCGATGCCGAGCCGGAGCGCAAGCCGTCGATGGGGGCGCGGATGTCGTCCGGGGTCTCCGAGTTCTTCGCAAAATTGTCGCCGCGGACGCTGGCCTGGTCGTCCAGCCTTGGTGCGGTCGTGGTGTTGCTGCAGGCAGGCGTGATCGGCGCAGTGCTGATGCGCGACCAGCCGGCTTCGATCCAGACCGCGTCGCTGGATGTCGCTGAACGCAGCGCGCCGGCGAGTGCGTCCAGTGCGGCGGCACCGATCACCCGTGATCTCGGCGCCGGCGTCGCGGCAGCGCCGACGCGGCTCCTGGTGCGCTTTGCGCCCGACGCCAGGATCGCCGACATCTCGACGCTGCTCGAGAATTACCAGGCCTCGATCGTCGACGGTAAGGGCGGCATGTTCCGCCTGCAATTCCGTGCAATGGACAAGAGCGGCGTCGCCGCACTGATTGCCCGTTTGCAGAAAGAGAAGATCGTCAGCCTCGCGGTCGAAACGCCGTAGCCGGCGTCGGGCCGCTCTGCGCCTGGTTGATCTCGCCACGACCGCTGACGGCGGGACGTCGCCATCACCGCCGACGACTGGACCAGGGCGCTTCGTTGCAGCACCCGTGGACAAACCGCCGCAGCCCTCCCAGACAGCTGATCGCAATAACACTTCCGTGAGCCGCGCGTTGCATGAACCCGCGCCTTCGATCGCAGCGATGATTCCGCTGTAAATCACAGTGATTTTCGGCGTCGAAGGCTGGCAATGGTGCGATGGAACCACGTCGCCAAAGGTTAAAAAAAACGCCGAGGATTTGAACGTCCGCCATCCTGTCACGACTTATATGTGTGGGAGCGGTTTATCCCTCCCCGGCTATATCAGGCGCGAGCGCCCATCCACCCCAAGCGCCCATATGGCTTTGACCCGTCCGGTTGTCCCCCCGGACGGGTCTTTGCTTTTGGGGCACCCCTGCATCAAGGGCTCGCCGAACGCGGCCGATCATTCAACGGCGCGCAGCGTGGTCGCGAGGCGATGGCTGCCGCGGGCGAGCGCATGCGACGGATTGCTGTGGATCATTCGGCTGCGCGGTGTGCGGACGCGCTTCGCATCACCACGATGCAAGTCGATGACTTGACGGGGGTTCGCGCGAGGAACTCCGTAGTCGAGCGGACTTCTCTCATCGCCCGTTCGCGATTAAGAATTTAGTTAGACTTTATTTACCTTTTCCACAGAATATCAGCGTCGCGTCCAGTTGATTCGGTTCGGTTGCGTCTGCGTCCGTTTCTTTCCCTGCGGGCAAGTTGAATGACACATCGGACCGACGTGGCCAGGGGCCAGCAGATCGTTGCACGCTGGTGCAACCTGGCCGAGCAAAGGCTGGAACACCTTACCGAACTGTTCGAAACCGGACGTTGGCGCCGCTATCACAGCGAGCAGGCCTTCCTTGAGAACATCAGGGAAGCACGGGCCGCGGTCGAGATCTGGCGGGAATTGCTGTCGCGCGAGGCCTCGCTCGACAATTCGCCGATCGATCTGTCCTGGCTCGGTCGCGGCAAGTCCACATTGCCACCGCCTTACATCTCGTCGGCGCCCTACGTCTCGCCCGCACCGGAGCGCCGGTCGGACGCTGCGACATTGGCGGAGGCCGCGATGAATGCGGTCGCGGCCGCGCTGGAGACGGCGACGGAAGTCCTGGAGGAGCCGCCCACCGTGGCCGACGCGCCGCCGCTGGAGATGCCGCCGCCGGTGATGCGGCCGCCGGTGCTCGACCTCGACACCATCCAGCGACGCTATCCCTTGCTGCGCAACGCGCTGTAGACGAACGGCCGGCCAATTCGCTCGAAACGCCCTAGCGCCGCACCGCGTTCGCGCCGACCACCAGCTGTGCATATTGCTGGGCGCCACCTACTGACAGGTCGGTGGTGACGGGGTGGGCGTGGTCGAGCCCGACCACCGCGCCGCGCGGGGTTTCCGAGATCATGTTGTTGTTGATCAGCGCGGTGCCGGCGCCCGGCACCACCGAGACGCCGATGCCGACAAAGGCGTTGCGAACGACATTGCCTGAAATCGCGACGTCGCGCAGATATTTGCCCCAGCCGGCGACGATGCCGAAGGTCGGCGCGTTCTCGATCACATTGCCGGTGACGGCGCTGTCGGCCTCGACATAGATGCCGATGCCGGCGCCATCGTTGGGGTCGGTGCCGACAGGGCGCTTCGGCAGCAGGTTGCGGATGATGTTGCCCTGGACCACTGCGATGCGGCCGCCCTCGTTGAAATTGCACACGGAGACGCCGATCGCGGCGCCGTCGACCGTATTGTTGGCGATCACCGCGGCCTCGAACGCGAACTCCGAGTAGAGCGCGACCTCGCGGACATTGCTGACGCTGTTGTCCGTGATGTGGATGTTGGAGGCGGAGTTGCCGCGCACCGCCGAGAAGTCGCAGTTCCTGATGCGGTTGCCGCGCACGATCACGTTGCCGGCGCGGAACGCGTTGATGGCGTTGCCGTACTGTCCGGAACCGCCGGGGCCGGCCTTGATGTCCTCGATCCGGTTGTCGGCGACGATCGAGCCGTCATCGCCGATCGCGCTGCGTAAGATCTCGATGCCGTTGTCGTTGGTGCCCTTGATGGTGTTGCGCGCGACCATCAGGCCGAGCGCGTCGAACGACACCAGCGCCGTGGTCGCGATGTCGGTGAAGATGTTGTTGCTGACATCGCCCGACATCTGCTCGAACCAGATGCCGCTGCCGCCGCTGCCGATGAACTGGCAATCGGTGATGCGGATGTCGCGGCCGGACAGGCAATGCACGAGGCCGCGCCGCGTCGGCAGCGGAACGTTGCCGCCGTCGAAGCTGAGACCCATCAGCACGATGCCGCCGGCGCCTTCGCCTTCCAGCAGCGAGGCGCCGCCGTTGAACACCAGGCGGCTGGCGCCGCGCACGCCGATCAGTTGGCTGCCGGGCGCAAGGCGGAGGAGGCCGGTGCGGTAGATTCCGGGCGGGAACGCGAGCGGCACCTGTGCGCGCGCCGCATCATCGATCGCGCGTTGCAGATTGCGGGTCTGGTCGTCGGGACTGCCGGGGCGGACGCCATATTGCGTGACGTCGCGGCCGAGCGAGCCCGCCGAGGCGGCCGCGCGCGCAGCGTCCGGCGACATCGCAAGCGCACCGGCTGCGCCGGCGGCGGAGGCTCCGATCAGATGGCGGCGGCTGACGTCCATGGTGCATGCCCTCGCAAGAAGACGCGAGCGGTGGCGTTCGCGCCTGTTAGGTAACGCGAAATGCGGCGCCGCATGGTGAACACGCCGCCGCAGCGGAGCGATTGTTGCCGGTAGGGTTAACCCCCGGTGCAGCCGTTTCACATTGTCAAACAGCGATTTCACGGTGTCATCACCCGCCACGGTGTCATCACCCGCGCATGCGGGTGATCCAGTATTCCAGAGACGCCAGCGATTGAATCGAGGGGCCGCGGCGTACTGGATCGCCCGGTCGAGCCGGGCGATGACAAACGTAGTGGGGACGCAGCTTCGCGTTCTCGCGACATAATCTGCCCGAGCTTTGCTCTTCGTTCCGCCCTCGCTCTTGTAGAGGGCGCAGGGAAAGCCGGGTGCCGATCGCACCCATGGGCCCCGAGCAAAAGGTAGAAAGCTCGGGGGTAGGACCACAGGTGTAACCGGGAAAAACCCGGCTTCCCCTGCGCGATGGGCTACGGCTTATACGTGCTCTCCCCGGCGAGACTAGGCTTGCTTGTCACCGCCTTCGCAAAACGCTTTCGCATCTTGCGACGAGACACCGGCCACTAGGGCGTCAGGACCACACGACTTCGCCGTCCGCCTCACGCGCACTCGTCAGTTGCGCGTTCGGCGTCCACCGCATCCCGCCGCACGTTCGTGACGATCGCGATACGCCCCTCATGCCGGGCGGGACGGGGATTCATACGCGTGAGTTGGGGTGTCTGTCAAGATAATTTCTGAGAATCGGAAGATGCTCGCGACACGCCAAAAAGGTCAGGCATGTGCTGATAGGGCGCAGATGCCGGCTGTCGGGGGCTGCGTCCCATTGATCGGGAATTAGCCGAGATAGATTGCAGAGTGCCGCGACGGGCGGCTACCTCATGGTGATACGGTGGCCATGGTCGTCATCGAACGACAAAGCGTTGCAGGCACCGCGGATCCGTTGGAGTTCGGCTTGCATATATTCAACGTGTTCAGGGCGGGCAACAGGGCCGACCTCATAGTGATCAACGCAACTTCCCGCGCCAACCCCCGGATTATTATAATTCTGACCGCTCGGGCCTGCGTTGTTGGCGGCCTCGATCGCGGCCAGCTCGGTAGCTGCAGAGATACCTGCCGGCGTCGCGCGCCAGCCGTGCATCGATGCCGCTACGCAAAACTTCATGCTTGAGCGGGACATTGCTGGTTTTGACCTGTGCCGGAAATTTCGTGCCTCTTGATCTGGATCAAGGCCGGGAAACGATGCGCGGAATTGGCTCTTGGTGTCGGTAATCTCATTTGGGAGGCATGCATGATGCGTTTGGCTGCGGGTGCGCTTTTCGTTGGCGGGTTGTTGGCGGTGTCGCCATCGCCAGTTGGCGCTCAAACGTCGATCACCGAACAAGAGGCGCGCGCGATCGGCGTCGATGCTTATCTTTATTTTTATCCGCTGATTTCGATGGACGTTACACGGAAGGTGGCCACGAATGTGGAAGCCGGCAAGATACCCGGCTTCGGACCGGCCAACATGTTTCACAACTTCACGGCCTATCCGGCCGCTGACTTCAAGGCCGTGGTTCGGCCGAACTTCGACACGCTCTACTCCACCGCCTTTCTCGACCTGACAACAGAGCCGCTGATCGTGTCGGTGCCCGATACCAACGGTCGGTATTATCTGCTGCCGATGCTCGACATGTGGACTGACGTCTTCGCTTCACCCGGTTGGCGAACGACCGGCACTCAGGCGGGCAACTTTCTCATCGCGCCGCCTGGCTGGAGCGGAAGCCCTCCCTCGGGAGTAACGCGCATCAACGCGCCGACGCCCTATGTGTGGATCATTGGACGAACCAAAACGGACGGTCCGCCGGACTATGACGCGGTTCACAAGATTCAGGCTGGCTACAAGATCACCCCGCTGTCGGACTGGGGCAAGCCGGCGAAGCCGGTGGAGGCGAAGATCAATCCGGCCGTCGACATGAAAACATCCCCGAAGGTTCAGGTCGATACCATGCCTGCAGACAAGTTCTTCGCGTACGCCGCTGAGCTTCTCAAGGTCAACCCGCCTCACATGACCGATCAGCCTATCATCGCCCGGTTGAAGAAGATCGGCATCGAGCCCGGCAAGAGCTTTGAGCTGGATAAGGCGGACCCGGCCATTCGCAGCGCTCTGGCGAATGCTCCGGAGGAGGCGCAGAAGCTCATCGCGTGGAAGTTGCCAACCCTTGCCCGGGTCGTGAACGGCTGGTCGATGAACACCGACACCATGGGCGTGTATGGCAACTATTACTTGAAGCGTGCCCTGATCGCGCAATTCGGCCTCGGCGCGAACGTCCCTGAAGATGCCGTCTACCCGGCCAATCTGGCCGATGAATCCGGCAAGCCGCTCGATGGTTCAAACAAATACGTGCTTCACTTTGAGAAAGGCAACACGCCTCCGGCGAACGCTTTCTGGTCGATCACCCTCTACGACAACGATGGTTTCCAGGTGGCGAACCCGCTCAACCGATTCGCCGTCAGCAGTTGGATGCCATTTAAATACAACTCAGATGGGTCGCTCGATCTGTACTTCCAAAACGAAAGCCCCGGCAAGGATAAGGAAGCCAACTGGCTCCCGGCGCCGAAAGGCGCGTTCAACCTGACCATGCGCATCTATGCTCCGAGATCAGAAGCTCTCACCGGAAAATGGAATCCGCCGCCGATCACGCAGGCGCTTCCAGGCTTGGCCGCCCAATAAGGTCGGTGAACGACCACGGGGGCGGCATGGTCAACATCGCCAACCCGGCCGGTGCACGCAGCTCCGGCTGCCCTCAGGCGTGCCCGCTGCGGCGTACACACGGGCCGTGCGTCAATTTGAGCGGAAAGCCAATGCACTGAAGGCGATCATGGGGCCCCAATGATTTCCGACACGCCGTCCGTCGAGCAACTTTCGCAAGTGATTGTTCACGTCACTGCGCCTTCTTTCCTGCTGGGCGCGGTTGCTGCTTTCATCTCAGTGCTCATCTCCCGCATGAACCGCGTCGTCGACAGAATACAAGTCCTGAATGACATAACCGATGGTGACGGTGTCAGGGTGCGTCTTAAGGCGGACATTCCGCGGCTGAAGCGCCGTGCGGACCTGTTGAACACGGCAATCCTGTTTGCCGGGGTGACGGCCATAGTCACTTGTTTGCTCGTTATTGTCGCGTTCGTGAGCGCGTACTACAGATTTCAGCATGAATACGGAGTTGCGATTTTATTCGTCGTTGCTCTCGCAGCGTTTATCCTCTCGCTAATAAATCTTGTTCGCGAAACGAGGATTTCGTTGCACGAGTACGATCTCTATAAATAGTCGCCGTTGAACTGGCGGCGGGAGCGCTTGACACCGATGTCTCGCCGACGCTGCTCGCCCGCACCGCTCACGCGCGCGCGGCCTGCCGGGTCAGTTTCACCAGCTCCAGCAGCATGGCTTCGCCGGCATCGACGAGCTGTTCCAGCGTGATCTCTGATTTGCCTGATGCGGCCGTTCCGTCATAAGCGAGCGGCGGGACATGGACGAATTGCGCGAGGCGCAAGTCATTGTCTCGGCTCACGGCCTCGATCGCACGCCAACTCAGATAGTTGCAGAGATAGCTGCCGGCGTCGCGCGACAGCCGTGCATCGATGCCCGTCGCCAGCGCGGCACGCAGCAGCTTTTCGCTGTGCGGCCCGAACATTTGCGCATCGGCGCCGCCCTCGATCGATCCCTTGCGCGCATGCTGGCGGCTGGCGTCGGGAAAGCGCGTGGTCACCGCGTTGCGGGCGCGGCTTTCGATCCGCAGATGCCAGGTACGGCCGGCGAGGCCGAACATCAGCAGCGCCTGCGGGCGATGCGTTGCGATCAGCTCCGGCAATTCGCGATCGACGGCAGCATAAGTGACGTCGAAGATGTGGCTGGTCAGCGCGACATCGTCGAACGCCGGCCGGCGCAGCGTGGTCAGCCGCTTGACCAGCGGCATGGTCGGGTTGAACGGCGCACCCGGGAACGGCCCGAAGCCGGTGATGAGGATGCGCAGCTTCTCGCTCAATGCAGCATCTCCGCGATCTGTTCGGCGGCGACCGCGGGCGAGATGCGGCCGCCGGCGACCTCGGCCTCCATCTTCTTCACCTTGGCGCGGATCGCGGCATCCGCGCGCAGCCGCACCATCATCCGGCCCTCCAGCATCGACCACATCCACTTCACCTGCTGCTCGCGGCGGCGGGCCTCGAATTCGCCGGAGGCGTTCATCGCGGTGCGGTGGTCGAGGATCTTCTGCCAGAGCCGGTCGAGCCCTGCGCCGGTCAGCGCGGAATAGGTCTCGACCGGCGGATGCCAGTGTTCGGAGCGCGGCGCCAGGATGTGCAACGCGCTGCGATAGTCGGCGGCGGCGAGGTTTGCGCGCTTGAGGTTGTCGCCATCGGCCTTGTTGATCGCGATCATGTCGGCGAGCTCGACCAGGCCCTTCTTGATGCCCTGCAGCTCGTCGCCGGCACCCGGCAGCATCAGCGCCAGGAAGAAATCGGTCATGTCGCAGACCGCGGTCTCGGACTGGCCGATGCCGACGGTCTCGACCAGCACGACGTCGAAGCCGGCGGCCTCGCACAACAGCATCGCCTCGCGGGTTTTCGCCGCGACGCCGCCGAGCGTGCCCGAGGACGGCGAGGGACGGATGAAGGCCTGGTCGGAAATGGCGAGCCGCGCCATCCGGGTCTTGTCGCCGAGGATCGAGCCGCCGGTGCGCGCCGAGGAGGGATCGACCGCCAGCACCGCGACCTTGTGGCCGCGTTCGATCAGGAACATGCCGAGCGCATCGATGGTGGTCGACTTGCCGACGCCGGGCGAGCCGGTGATGCCGACCCGCACCGCCTTGCCGGTGTCGGGCAGCAGCGCCTGCACCAGCTCGCGCGCCGCCGCCTGGTGGTCACCGCGCCGGCTCTCGACCAGTGTGATCGCCCGCGCCAGCGCGGCGCGGTGGCCGGCGCGAAGGTCCTTTGCGAGGGCGCGGATGTCGGGGGAGGCAGGCTTCGACGCGGTCATGGCACTGGTTTACAACGGCCGGCGATTGCAGGCGAGGGGAACGCGGATCGGCGCCGGAGCGGCTTGTTGATGACGTCTATTGCTGGTCGTCCGTATCGCCCTTCGGCCGTGCGCCGGCAAAAATCCTGGCGCCTTCCGGCGTCAGATACGGCTTCAGCGTCTCCCACGGCACGAAGATGACGTACTGGCCTTCGGCGTAGGGGCCGACGGCATAGGGCGGGTAGTGGAAGGTCAGGCCGGAGCTCTTTCCGGCTTCGGTCGATGGCGCCAGCGTCACGGCGCCGATCTTGAGCAGGGTCGGCTTCAGCTCCTTGTACCATTCGGCGGTGGCCGTCTCGCCGGCGCCGCGTCGCTTCTTCTCGGCGTTCAACGCCGAGACGATGGCCTTGCGCATCGCCGTCAGGGTCGGGCCGTTGTCAGCGGTCTCGGTGAAGAAGGGGCGGATGCTGATGCGCTTCTTCGCGCTCGCGTCCCACAGGATGGTGTTGACGTCGGTGTTCGGGTGCGCGCCGAGCGTGTCCATGTAGTCGTCGCGCAGCACGCTGACATAGCGGCCGGCATCGACGACGGAGCGCACGGAATATTTGCGCTCGAACGAATAGCCGCCGCGGTCCTTGAAGAGGTCAGGCTCATCCTTGCGTGCGGCCGAGGCCTCGGCCGCGTTCTTGTCGATCCACTTTTTGCCCTCGGCGAGGCAATCGGCCGCCAGCGCGCTATCTGCCTTGATCTTGTCGTCGAGATAGACGTTCGCCTCGATGCTCGTGGTCTTGACCGTAGCGTCGGGCTTGGGATCGGCAGCGCGCGCCGGAAGGCAGAGGCAAGCCAGCAGGCCGGCAAGACAAAGCGAGTAAACAGGCGTCACGAGCCGCGCCGCACGCATTGAGAACTCCCTTCGGAGGACAGGCAATCGCGTAATAGCGCTGCTAGGGTTCTGGAGCCACCAATTCGGCATCGTCATGGCCGGGCTTGGCCCGGCCATCCACGTCTTTCTTCAGTTACCACCAAAGACGTGGAAGCCCGGGACAAGCCCGGGCATGACGAGTCTTGTGGACGGGGACGCGGCAGCGTTACTCCGCGGCCGCGCTGTGGCCGAGCCGGGCGTTGAGCTTGTGGATCAGCTCCTCGGCGGCATCCGAGATTACCGTGCCCGGCGGGAAGATCGCCTCGGCGCCGGCCGCATAGAGCGCATCGTAATCCTGCGGCGGCACTACGCCGCCGATGATGATCATGATGTCCTCGCGGCCGTGCTTCTTCAGCGCGGCCTTCAATTCCGGCACCGCGGTGAGATGCGCCGCGGCGAGCGAGGAGACGCCGAGAATGTGGACGTCGTTCTCGACCGCCTGGCGGGCGGCTTCGTCAGCGGTTGCGAACAGCGGCCCGATATCGACGTCGAAGCCGACATCGGCGAAGGCTGATGCGATCACCTTCTGGCCGCGGTCATGGCCGTCCTGGCCGATTTTTGCCACCAGGATGCGGGGACGCCGCCCTTCGGCCTCCTCGAAAGCGTCGATCAGCGCCTGCACTTTTGCGACCTTGTTGGACATCGCCGCTGCCTCTCGCTTGTAGACGCCGGTGATGGACTTGATCTCGGCGCGGTGACGCCCGAACACCTTTTCCATCGCGTCCGAAATCTCGCCGACGGTGGCTTTGGCGCGCGCCGCGTCGATCGCGAGCGCCAGCAGATTGCCGTTGCCTTCACCGGCCGAACGGGTGAGCGCGGCGAGCGCCGCGTCGACGTCCGTCTGGTTGCGCTCCTTCTTGAGCCGGCCGAGCTTGTCGATCTGCAAGCGGCGTACAGTGGAGTTCTCCACCTTCAGCACGTCGATCGGCTTCTCGTTCTCCGGCTTGAACTTGTTGACGCCGATAACAGCCTGGCGGCCGGCATCGATCCGGGCCTGGGTCTTGGCGGAGGCTTCCTCGATCCGCAGTTTTGGCACGCCGGCCTCGATCGCCTTGGCCATGCCGCCGAGTTCCTCGACCTCCTGGATGTGGCCCCAGGCCTTCTGCGCGAGATCGCGGGTCAGCCGCTCGACATAATAGGAGCCGCCCCAGGGATCGATGATGCGGTTGGTGCCGCTCTCCTGCTGCAGGAACAGCTGGGTGTTGCGGGCGATGCGCGCCGAGAAGTCGGTCGGCAGCGCCAAGGCCTCGTCGAGCGCATTGGTGTGTAGCGACTGGGTGTGGCCTTGCGTCGCCGCCATCGCCTCGATCGTGGTGCGCATCACATTGTTGAAGACGTCCTGCGCGGTCAGCGACCAGCCGGAGGTCTGGCAATGCGTGCGCAAGCTGAGCGAGCGCGGGTCCTTCGGGTTGAACTGCTTGAGCAGCTTGGCCCACAACAGCCGGGCCGCGCGCATCTTGGCGACTTCCATGAAGAAGTTCATCCCGATCGCCCAGAAGAACGACAGCCGCGGCGCGAAGCGGTCGACGTCGAGGCCGGCGGCAAGCCCGGCGCGCAGATATTCGACGCCGTCGGCCAGCGTATAGGCGAGCTCGAGGTCCTGCGTCGCGCCGGCCTCCTGCATGTGATAGCCGGAGATCGAGATCGAATTGTATTTCGGCATCCGCTGCGAGGTGTAGGCGAAGATGTCGGAGATAATCCGCATCGAGGGCGCGGGCGGATAGATATAGGTGTTGCGCACCATGAACTCTTTCAGAATGTCGTTCTGAATGGTGCCCGACAGTTTTTCCGGCGGCACGCCCTGTTCCTCTGCGGCGGCAACGAACAGCGCGAGGATCGGCAGCACCGCGCCGTTCATGGTCATCGACACGCTCATCTGGTCGAGCGGGATGCCGGCGAACAGCGTACGCATGTCGTAGATGGAATCGATCGCAACCCCGGCCATGCCGACGTCGCCGGACACGCGCGGATGATCTGAGTCATAGCCGCGGTGGGTGGCGAGATCGAACGCGACCGAGAGGCCCTTCTGTCCAGCCGCGAGGTTGCGGCGGTAGAACGCGTTGGAATCCTCCGCCGTGGAGAAGCCGGCATATTGCCGGATGGTCCAGGGCTGGTTGACATACATGGTCGGGTAGGGGCCGCGCAGATAGGGCGCGATACCCGGCCAGGTCTCGAGGAAGTCGATGCCTTCGAGATCGGCCTCGCTGTAGGCGGATTTCACCGGAATGCCTTCGGGCGTCAGCCACGGCTCGGCGCGTGCTGCCGGCGCTGCGGCGGCAACGGGCTGGAAGGCGATATCGGCGAAATTGGGAATGCGGGTCATTCCTTGGCTTCCTTAATCATGGTCCGGATGCTGATGGCTGACGATGGTCGCCATCTTGTCCGGTCCGTAATTCTGCATCGTGGTCTGGCTGGGCAGATTGGCGATGCCGACCACCCAGCCGTGCCGGGACTCGGTTCCGAATTGCTGCGTCGGGATCACCCGGTCGGGCCGGTCGAAGGTGCCGGTCATGATCTCGATGCGGGGACCGTCGATCCGGCGGAAGCTGAGCGGCGTGCCGCAGGCGGCGCAGAAGTCGCGCTCGGCGATCGAGGAGGATTTGAACGCGGCCGGCTTGCCGCGGGTCCAGCTGAAGTTCTCGCGCTCGATATCGGCGAAGGAAGCGAACGGCGCGCCGGAGGCCTTCTGGCACATCCGGCAGTGACAGATGCTGATCTTGGCCGGGACGCCCGTGACCGCGAAGCGGACGGCGCCGCACTGGCAGCCGCCGGTCAGAACGTGGGTCGATGGTGCTTCTGCTGTCATGCCTGCTCCATCCGCCGATAGGCCTCGCGCAACGTCGCCAGCGCATCACCGCCGGCGAACACGAACTCACTGACGCCGGCCGCCCGCAGCGCCGCTTCCTGGTCGCCGGGCCGCCCTGCCAGATAGATAAGCCTTGCTCCGGCGCCGTGAAGGGCCTTGGCTGCGTCAGCGGCGCTTGCGGCATAGACCTTGTCCGAGGAACAAATGCACGCCATCGCGGCGCCCGAGGCCGTGAAGGCCGCGGCAAGCGCCGCCGCGTCGGCAAAGCCTTCGCTGTCGATCGCCTCGATCCCGCCGGTCTCGAAGAAGCTTTTTGCAAAAGTCGCGCGGGCGGTGAAGTCCGCGGCCGTGCCGAGATTGGCGAGGAAGATATTCGGCCGCGCGCCATGCGCCTTCAGCGCGGCGTCCGACTTGTCGCGCAGCGCCTCGAACGGTTCGGCGAGCCGCATCGGCGCGAACGCATCGAACCTGATCTTGGCATCGACCTTGGCAGCCAGCGATACCGGCTTCACGTCCAACACCGCGATGTCGGCCTCGTGCAGGTTGGGGAATTCGCTGGCGCCGGTCAGCACGTCGCGGCGCTTCGCCACATTGGCTTCGCGCTGGGCCCGCGTCGCGGCGACTTTCTTTTGCAGCAGCCCCTGCTGGAGTGCAGGGAAGATGCCGCCGGCCTTTTCGATCTCCTGGAACAGCGTCCATGCCGCTTCGCAAAGTTGCGCGGTCAGCGTCTCGATGCTGCCCGAACCCGCCGCGGGGTCGGAGACTTTTGCAAGGTTGGATTCCTCGAGCAGCACGAGCTGCGTGTTGCGCGCCACGCGCCGGGCGAAATCATCCGGCAGGCCGAGTGCCAGGGTATGCGGCAGCACGGTGATCGCGTTGGCGCCGCCGAGGCCGGCCGCAAACGTCGCCATGGTAGCGCGCAGCAGGTTCACATTGGGGTCGCGCTGGGTCAGCATCCGCCAGGCGGTCTGCGCGTTGACGAAGATCGGCTTCGGCGCGAGGCCACAGGCCTCTTCGATCCCCGCCCAAAGGCGTCGCAGCGCGCGGAATTTCGCCATGGTCAGGAACTGATCGGCGTCGGCGCTGAGCCGGAACGAGACGCCTGCGCGCGCCGCATCGAGGTCGATCCCGGCGGCTTCCAGCATGCGCAGATAGGCGAGGCCCAGCGCCAGCGTGAAGGCGAGTTCCTGCACTTCGGACCCGCCGGCATCATGCACCGGCCGGCCGTCGGCCAGCACGAACGGCCCCTTGAAGCCGCGCTTGATCAGCCCGTTGACCACCTGGCCGAACGACTTCTCGTAGTTGGGCCAGGCGATGGCCGCAGCCCCGCGCACGGCGGCCGTGCTGAGCGCCTGGTAATTGAAATGCAGATCGAGCTTGGCCGGATCGAGCTTGCGGGCCTCGACCATGTCGGCAAAGGTCTCGCCAGCGTTCTCGCGGCCGAGCACCGGGTTGAGCGCGATCATGATGCCGGCATCGAGATGGATGCCGCCGCAGGCCCGCGCCAGCGTCTTCTTGCTGGCATCGGCAAGACCGAAGCCGCGCGTGCCGGGACCGCCGGCAAACTCGAATTCCAGGCCGGTCGCCCCGTTCTCAAGATCCTCCAGCGCCTGCGCATTGGCCTCTGCGGCATCGGGATGGTCGACCCGTTGCAGGATCTGCCAGGGGGCCGCCGCGGCGCGGCCCGGAAGCGGGCCTAAGTTGGTGGCGCGGCGGTAGATCGGATCGATCTTGAGGCCATCATAGGTCTTGCCGACCAGCTTCTCGAACGGGGCGCCCTTCAGCACGCCGTCGACCAGCTTGCGCCAATCGTCGTAGGTCGCCGATGCAAAATCCGAAGCCAGAGGCAAATCGTCAGTCGAGGTCGTCATCCGCCCAGAATATCCTTCACCGGCCCCGCGAGGGGGTCCCTTGATTTGGCCGGAAATTGCCACGGGCGGGCGGCCAAGCCAAACGGTTGTTTGCGGTGGTTTGGCTTTAATCGAGGTCCGCTAGACGGAAAATACCGTCGGCGGAGACCTCGGCCAGCGCGTCCGCGACGCGGCGCCCGGCGATGATGCGGTCCGGAACGATCTCGGCCAGCGGCACCAGCACGAAGGCGCGCTCGAACAGGCGCGGGTGCGGCAGCGTCAGTTCCGGCTTGTTCAGCGTGACGTCGTCATAGGCGATCAGGTCGAGGTCGAGGGTGCGCGGGCCCCAGCGCTGCTCGTTCTTTCGGTCGCGGCCGAACTTGGTTTCGATCTTGTGCAGCGTGAACAGCAGCGCATGCGGATCGAGGCTGGTCTCGATCTCGATGCAGGCATTGATGAAGCTGTCCTGCTGCTGATCGCCCCAGGGCGGCGTCGAATAATCCGACGAGCGCGCCAACAGCGCGGCCTGCGTCATGCCGCAGATATTGGCGATCGCCTTGCGAAACGTCGCGCGGACGTCGCCGACATTGCCGCCGAGTGCGATCAGGACATCAGCCATCGGGGATCACCCATGGGGCGGTGAATGCGGCGGCGGATGGCGCGAGCGGGTCAGCACCACGCCGACATCGTCGAAGATCGCGGCGATCGGCGCATGCGGCTTGTGCACGGTGACCTTCACCGCCCTGACGCGCGGGAAGGTGGCCAGGATGTCGTCGGCCACCGCGCCGGCGGCGCGCTCGAGCAGCTTGTAATTGGTGTTCTTGAATGCCGAGGTCGCGGTCGCCACCACGTTGGAATAGGAGACCGTGTCGGAGAGGCGGTCGGTGCGCGAGGATTCCGAGAGGTCGGTGTAGAGCTCGAGATCGATCACGAAGCGCTGTCCGACCTCGGTCTCATGTTCCAACACACCATGGCGGGCATGGATGACGATCCCGGTGATGAAGATCGTGTCGGTCATTGCTGTCCCTTGATTGCTGCGGCCACCCGCAGCGCCTGAACGGTTTCCGCGACGTCATGCGCGCGGATGATGCGCGCGCCATTCTGCACGGCGATCAGGTGCGCGGCGATCGAGCCGCCGATCCGCTGTTGCGGCTCCGAGGGCACGACCGTGCTGATGAAGCGCTTGCGCGAGGCGCCGACCAGCACCGGCAGGCCGAAGCAGTCGAGCTCGGCAAGCCGCGCCAACGCCATCATGCTCTGCTCCGGCGTCTTGCCGAAACCGATGCCGGGATCGAGCACGATCCGGTCGTCGGCAATGCCGGCACGCGCGGCAATCTCGAGCGAGCGTTCGAAGAAGGCGGTGATATCGCGCATGATGTCGATCGCCGGATCGGCCTGCTCGCGATTGTGCATGATGATCACGGGCACGCCGCGGGCGGCGACCAGCGGCGCCATGCCGGCATCGCGCTGCAGGCCCCAGACGTCGTTGGCGATCGCAGCGCCCTGGTCGAGCGCCCAGGCCACGACCTCCGATTTCATGCTGTCGATCGAGACCGGCACGCCGAGCGCGATCACCCCGGCCAGCACCGGCTTCAGCCGCGCCATTTCGGCATCGGCGGAGACCGGTTGCGAACCATAGGGACGGGTGGATTCCGCGCCGATGTCGATGATGTCGGCGCCCTCGGTGACCAGCCTGCGGGCCTGCGCCAGCGCCTGCTCGGGTGCGACGAACTGTCCGCCGTCGGAGAATGAATCCGGCGTCACGTTCAGGATGCCCATCACGGCCGGATAGGGCATCGACAACAGCGCCGGCAGCACCGCTGATGCGGCTGTGCCGGCCCCCGCCGATGCTATGGGCTTGGTCGCCATGCGGTGGCTTTGCGCTGACCGCAGCGGCAAGTCAAGATGTCGCAGGGATGCGTGGCGCGCGCGGCCGCGGGATGCCTTTAAGAAAGGCTAATAGGTGATTTTGGGAGGCAGCTTGCGTGCCTGCTCGATCAGCAACTCGACCGATTTCTCCGACGGCATCACGCGGACGAGCTTCCGTCGCACATTGGCGTCCTTCATGCTCTGCGCCAGCCGCGACGGGTTGCGGTGGGCGAGCTCGCGCACCGTGGTGACGCCGGCTGCTCGGACCAGCCCGACCTTCGCCTTGCCCATGCCGGGAATCCGCATGTAGTCGGAGATGTTGGCCCACTCGAGCAGTTGCTGTTCGCTGATCCCGGTCTTGGCGGACAGCTCCTTGCGTCCCTTGACGGTGCGGGCGGCTTCAAGCAGCGCTTCGGTCGTGCGGATACCCTGCGATTTCAGTTTGTTGGCGCAATAGGCGGACAGGCCATCGATCTCGGAGAGGGGGTATGTCATGATACTCGTATGCAGGTAGAAGGGAGCGCACGCGCAAAAGGCGTTGGGAAAATGCTTCAGGCGAACTGGCTGAGGCCCGGCGTCCCCGAGATGATCTCGCCCATTTGATCCGCTCCGATTTTGTCGCGGCCAAACCTAAAAAGTTCACGCGCGACGTTCTGTATCTCACTCATGCTCAATCCGAGCGCCATCAGCCGGGTGCCGACGGCCATCAGCCCGCCACCCATCAACCGCGATAGACCACCGCTGTTGTTAGCGGTGGCAATTGCCGCTTCGGCGCCGGGGATTTGGTCGATCAGAGCCTGGACCTTGTCGGAAGGTCCCTCGTTACGGAGGAAACCCAGAACGATGCCGATGGTTTTTTCAGCGACAGCACCATCGATGCCGGCCTTCGCGGCCAGCCGTCCAACCAATTCGTCCATATTGCCCCGCCTCAACCGGCTTTAGCCGGATCGTTCTTGAGGATTTATCTTGAGCGCCTGTGTCACGAAATTCAAGCGATCCGCGCATTTCAGTTCGTTTTCTTTTTCGATCGCGCCGTGACTGTTGCCTCGCTGCAAGAGTGAGCGGCGGATTCACACTATCTTGTCGCAATGCGCAATGCCTTTCGTCACTTGGCCGGGAATAAAGTATGAGGAACTGGTGAAGCGACGATGTACGTCGGTACGCGTCGATGGTTTCAATCGACCTGCAAGATGCAATATGATGGCATAGGTTCGACACATCGAACCGGGTTCGACATCGAACCAATCTAATCTGCGCGAAGAGGCGAAGCGATGGCGACCTCCGACAACACATTGGCCGATACGGACGAGAAGATTTTTATCGGCAAGGGCGAGGAGACCGCGTGGCTGACGCTGGCGCTGGCCAACCGGCATGGCCTTGTCACCGGCGCAACCGGAACCGGCAAGACCGTCTCGCTGCAAGTCATGGCCGAAGGATTTGCGCGCGCCGGCGTTCCGGTTTTCGCAGCCGACATCAAGGGCGATCTCTCCGGTATCTCCGAAGCCGGCGAGGCCAAGGACTTCATCGTCAAACGCGCCAAGGACATGGGGCTGACGTTCCAGCCGGATCAGTTCTCGACCGTGTTCTGGGACGTGTTCGGCGAGCAGGGCCATCCGGTGCGCGCCACCGTCACCGAGATGGGACCGCTGTTGCTGTCGCGGATGCTCGACCTGAACGATGTGCAGGAGGGCGTGCTCAATGTCGCCTTCCGCGTCGCCGACGAGAACGGCCTCACGCTGATCGACATGAAGGATCTGCGTGCGCTTCTGGATGCGATCGCGCCCGACGGCAGCAAGAAGGCTGCCGACGACGAGGAAGATCCGCTGGCGCCGATCCGCAAGGCGGCCCAGAGCTACGGCAATGTCTCCAAGGCGACGGTCGGAACGATCCAGCGTCAGCTCCTGGTGCTCGAGAACCAGGGCGGCGCGAAGTTCTTCGGCGAGCCGGCGCTGACGCTGAAGGATTTCATGCGCACCGACCGCGACGGCCGCGGCATGGTTAACATCCTCGTCGCCGACAAGCTGATGCAGAGCCCGCGGCTTTACGCCACGTTCCTGCTCTGGATGCTCTCGGAATTGTTCGAGGAATTGCCGGAGGCGGGCGACCTGCCGAAGCCGAAGCTGGTGTTCTTCTTCGACGAGGCGCATCTGTTGTTCACCGACGCGCCGAAGGCGCTGATGGACAAGATCGAGCAGGTGGTGCGTCTGATCCGTTCCAAGGGCGTCGGTGTCTATTTCGTCACGCAGAATCCGATTGACGTGCCGGAGAAGGTGCTGGCGCAGCTCGGCAACCGTGTGCAGCACGCGCTGCGCGCCTTCACGCCGCGCGACCAGAAGGCGGTCGCCGCGGCCGCCCAGACCTTTCGCCCCAATCCGAAGCTCGACACCGCGCGGGTGATCATGGAGCTCGCCAAGGGCGAGGCGCTGGTGTCGTTCCTCGAAGGCGGCGGCACGCCGTCGATGGTCGAGCGCATCATGGTGCGGCCGCCGTCGGCACGGATCGGGCCGATCACGCCGGAGGAGCGCAAGGCGATCATGGATGCGAGCCCGGTGAAGGGCAAATACGACACCGCTGTTGACGCCGAATCCGCCTACGAGATCATCCAGAAGCGGCTTGCCGGGACGGCGGCTGCGCCGGCGGATGGTGGCGATGGCGGCGGAGGGGGCGGCATCCTCGGCCAGATCGGCTCGATCGCGGCCACGATCTTCGGCACCAATGTCAAGCGCGGCCGGCTCTCGACCGGACAGGTGATCGCGCGCAACGTCACGCGCTCGGTGACCGACAAGGTGATCGGCGGCGTGGTCGCCGATCTCGGCAAGTCGGTCGGCGGTTCGGTCGGCGGGTCGATCGGCCGCGCCCTGGTGCGCGGTGCGCTCGGCGGAATTCTGCGCCGATAGCGTCGCGGCGCTCCGCGTGGGGCGGGCGAGCGGCTTTGCCTTAGGCGGCCGGCGCGCTACAAGTTGGCGCAACGTCCAACCAATAGGATATCCGCGATGTCCAATGCCAAGCTGCAGCCCGTCCTCGACCGCATCGACGCCGATTTCGACAACAGTCTGGAGCGGCTGTTCACGCTCCTGCGGATCAAATCGATCTCGGCCGATCCGGCCTTCGCCAATGACTGCAAGGCGGCCGCCGATCATCTCGCCAAGGATATCGCAACCCTCGGCTTCAAGACCGAGGTGCGGCCGACGGCGGGCCATCCGGCCGTGGTCGGCAAGCTGAACGGCTCGACCGACGGCCGTCCGCATGTGCTGTTCTACGGCCATTACGACGTGCAGCCGGTCGATCCCCTGAATCTCTGGCACCGTCCGCCGTTCGAGCCTGTGGTGACCGACCATGCCGACGGGCGCAAGATCATTGTTGCGCGCGGTGCCGAGGACGACAAGGGACAACTGATGACCTTTGTCGAGGCATGCCGCGCCTGGAAGAACGTGACGGGATCGCTGCCGGTCGACATCACCATCGTCATCGAGGGCGAGGAGGAAATCGGCTCGAAGAATTTCGTGCCGTTCCTGGAGGCGAACAAGGATGACCTCAAGGCCGACTTCGCACTGGTCTGCGACACCGGCATGTGGGACCCCAACACGCCGGCGATCACCACCTCGCTGCGCGGCCTGGTCTATGACGAGGTCAAGATCAAGGCCGCCAATCGCGACCTGCATTCCGGCGTGTTCGGCGGCGGCGCGCAGAACCCGATCCGCGTGCTGACGCGGATCCTCGGCGGCCTGCATGACGAGAACGGCCACATCACCATTCCCGGCTTCTATGACGGCGTGAAGGATCTGCCGCCGGACATTCTGGCGCAGTGGAAGCAGCTCAATTTGACGCCGGACAGTTTCCTCAAGCCGATCGGCCTCGCGCTGCCGGCCGGCGAAAAGGACCGGCTCCTGATCGAGCAGGTCTCCTCGCGCCCGACCTGCGACATCAACGGCATCATCGGCGGCTACACCGGCGAGGGCTCGAAGACGGTGATCCCGGCCGAGGCGTCGGCGAAAGTCTCGTTCCGCCTGGTCGAGGGACAGAATCCCGAGAAGATCCGCCAGGCGTTCCGCGATTACGTGAAGGCGCGCGTGCCGGCGGACTGCAAGGCCGAGTTCACCGATCATTCCTCAGCGCCGGCGATCGCGCTCGACTGGAACATGAAGCCGCTCGCGGCCGCCCGCCGCGCGCTGACCGATGAATGGGGCAAGGAGGCGCTGCTGGTCGGCTCCGGCGCCTCGATCCCGATCGTCGCCGACTTCAAGCGCACGCTCGGCCTCGACAGCGTGCTGGTCGGCTTCGGGCTCGACGACGACAACATCCATTCGCCGAACGAGAAGTACGACCTCAAGAGCTACCACAAGGGCATCCGCTCCTGGGCGCGGATTCTGGCGGCGTTCGCCGACGCCAAATAGCGCGAGGCGCCCCGCACGTAAAAACGCCGCCCGGAATTGGGCGGCGTTTTGATTCCGAACGTGCAGAGGGTGTTGGCGAACAGTTTACCCGAAGATTGTGAAATTTCAATCGCGGTAGCCGGGGTTCACCCGGTCGAGCTTGCGCAGCAGCGGCGGCCAGACGAGCTGGGTCGAACGCAGTTCGGCGCGGTCCGGGTTGGACAAGAGCTCGGTGTTCTTGTCGATCGCCTCCGCCTCGACCGGATAGGCGATCGGGCCAAGTGCGCGGGTCGCCACTTGCATCGAGCAGGCACGCTCCAAATGGTACATCCGCTCGAAGGCGGAGGCGACCGAGCGGCCGACCGTCAGCGTGCCGTGATTGCGCAGCAGCATGTGGTTCTTGCCGCCGAGATCGCGCTGCAGGCGCGGGCGCTCGTCGTGATCGAGCGCGATGCCTTCATAGTCGTGATAGGCGAGGTCGTGGGTGACGAGCTGCGCGGTCTGGTTCAGCGGCAGCAGTCCCTCCGGGCTCGACGACACCGCGGTGCCGTCGACGGTGTGCAGATGGAGCACGCAGCCGGCGTCCTCGCGCACCTCGTGGATCGCCGAATGGATGGTGAAGCCGGCCGGGTTGATGCTGTAGTCGCTCTGCGAGAGCTGGTTGCCGTCGAGGTCGACCTTGACCAGGCTGGAGGCGGTGATCTCGTCGAACATCAGACCGTAGGGGTTGATCAGGAAGTGATGCTCGGGTCCGGGCACGCGGGCCGAAATGTGGGTATCGACCAGATCGTCCCAGCCGTAGAGCGCGACCAGCCGGTAGCAGGCGGCGAGATTGATCCGCTGTTGCCACTCCGCGTCCGTCATGCCGGACGGAATTTCCTTCAAGCGTGCTTCGGCCGGCGACATGTGGGGTCTCCCGTGAATACTGCTTCTCTGGGAAGGATAGCCCCGTGTGCTTTCCCCAGCAAGGCACGGGCGGGGTGGCAGTCATGCGTCGGCAGCGTTTTGCGCGGAATGTGCGAGATTGTTGACGAAGTTCGCCAGCATGTTCGCGCCGATCACCGTAGCGATCTCGACGATCTCGGCGTTGCCGAATCCCGCGTCGCGGACGGCCGCGAACTCCACGGCATCGACACCGCCGCGCGCAGCAATCACGGCCTTGGTGAACCGCAAGACCGCGGCCGCAGCCCGGTCCCGCGAGCCGAATGCTGTTGCCGCATCGAGCTCCTGATCGCTGACGTCGGCGCAACGCGCAAGGTGGCGGTGGTTGACAAGGCAGGAGTTGCAACCGTTTGTGTTGGCGACCGCAATGGCGATCCGTTCGCGCAAGGCTGCCGGCAGCACTCCGCCCTTCAAGGCGGCGCGCAGTGCGAGGTAGCCGTGCAGGGCCGCCCGCGAATGCGAGAGCACGCGCATCAGGTCAGGCAGGAAACCCAACTCCCGCTCGATCACCGCAATGGATATTGCGCTGTCGCCCGTCAGTCTCTCGATAGCGAGGGGCTTCAGATCAGACATTGTGCTGCTCCCGCGCAACGGGGCCGTCTGGTCGACGGCCCCCGGATCATCGTCAGCTGGCCGGCGGCTTGCAGGCCGAGCAGCCCTCGACAATGAAGGACCGGAAGTTCGAGGCTTTGTCGCGGATCGCCGCGAGCTCCGCTTGCTCAGGCGCATCGTGCCAAGCCTGCGCCTTCGCCAGGCTGTCGAAGAGATAGATCGTAATACGATGCGGCAGCGGAGTTCCGGCGACGGCTTCGGCCTTCCCGCCGCGCGCTAGGAAGCGGCCGCCGAATTTGTCGATCAGTTCGCCCTGCCGCTTGGCGTAAGTGGCAAAGCCCGCCTGATCGGTCACGTCGACCTCGTTGACGACATAGGCGGGCGCAGAAGCCGTGCCTTGTGCGTGCAGGCCGGACAACGCGAGGAAGCCGAGGCTCACGGCCGCGGAAGTGACGCACGCGAATTTCGAAGTCGGTGTCATGGCGGTCTCCGTCGAGAGGGGCGAGCATGTTGGTGCTCAACGGCCGTCACCTTGGTGCCACAGGGCTATAATCAGAATGGCGAAATATCGCATAGGGGTATAATAATATCTGATGGTTGGGAAACTCACGGATTGGGAACAGCGTATCGGCCGCCGGCTTCGGCTGCGCGACCTGCATGTGCTGGCGTCGGTCACCAAGCTTGGCAGCATGGCGAAGGCGGCTGCGGAGCTTCGGCTCACCCAGCCGGCGATCTCGCAGGCCATCGCGGATCTCGAAGCCGCGCTCGGTGTCCGCTTGCTCGACCGTTCACCGCGCGGTGTGTCGCCGACCGCCTATGGCGAGGCGCTGCTCCGGCGCGGCACCGAGGCGTTCGACGCGCTGGCGCAGGGCATCAAGGATATCGAGTTTCTGTCCGATCCCGGCAAGGGCGAGGTATGGGTCGGAACGTCGGAATCCTATATCTCCGGCGGGCTTCTTTCGGCCGTCATTGCCGGACTCGCCGAGCAGTATCCGCGCATTGTCATTCACGTCCTCGAGGCGAATACGGCTGCGATGGAATTTCGCGAGTTGCGCGAGCGCAAGGTCGACATGATGCTTGGTCGTATCTCCGGCCCGGTGCGCGACGACGATCTGAAGGTCGACGTTCTCTATGACGAGCCAATCGTGGTTGCCGCCGGCACGAACCATCGTCTCGCCCGGCGCAGGCAGCTCACCCTCGGGGATCTGACCGATGAATCCTGGATTCTTGCGCCGCCGGGTACGGCGGTGCGCGACCTCGTGAGCGGCGCGTTCAGCGCGCAGGGACTTCCGGTGCCGCGATTGGGCGTCACGACCTATTCGATGCAGTTGCGCATGCAGCTGATGGCGACCGGTCAGTATCTTACACCGGTGCCGGCTTCATTGCTGCAGTTCAATGCCGAACGCTGGTCACTAACGGGCTTGCCGGTGTCGCTCGGAAAGCCCTTGCCGGTCGCCATTGTCACGCTGAAGCGCCGGTTGCTTCATCCGGCGGCGCAGCTGCTGATCGAGCAGGCGCGGAAGGCGACGGCTTCGGCTTCGAAGGCCGGCACGACAAAACGTGCCACGCGAGGCTAGAGCTCGGTTCTGATTGAATCAGAACCGAGCTCTAGCTTTTTGTTTTGACGCGTTCTCTTCACGCGAACCGGTGTCCACTTCGCTCGAAAACGCTCTAGGCGGTCCTGGTTATCGTGCGCTACGGCGCCGGGATCGCCAGCAGGCTCGAGATGCTGCGGCCGCGGATGTCGTAGACGCGGGCGAACACGACATCGTCGCGCTTGATCTCGACCATCACAGGGGCGGTGAGGCCCTTGCAGTAGAATTCGCCGAGCGTCATGGCGAAGTCGGCGGCATTGCTGTCCCAGCCGATCGTGAAGTCGGGCCCGAGCGCGACCTGCGCGGGGCGTTGCGGTCCGCACACCGCGACCTTCCACTTGCGATGCTGCGGCGGCACTTCCTGCCGCTCCGCCAGCTGCTCACGCAGTCCGTCGGACGCCTGCTTCAGCGCCAGGCCCCAATAGTCCAGCATGAAGAAGTTGTCGGCGGTCCGCACCGTGCCGGCGATGTGGTTGAAGTGCGTGTACTGATAGGGATGCAGGCGGATCATTTCGCTGAGCGGCAGCAGCAGGCCGAACGCGAACACGGCGAGCGCCGCAGGCTGCCAGGCGCGGCGGTTCTCGCCGAGCCAGTCCATGCCGCGGGCGAATGCGACGCCGGCGAGCACCGCCATCGGCGGGATCACGAAGATGAAATGGCGGATGCCGTTGTAGAGCGCCGGCCGCTTCACCATCGCGATCACCAGCGGCAGCGTCGCCGCCAGCGTCAGCATCAGCATGATCGACTTGCGCTTCGCCGGCACATCATTGCGCGACAGCGACATGAAGGTCATGACAACGCCTGCGGTCAGCAGCACCAGCAGCACTTCGGGCAGCTGCAGCGCGAACAGGGTGGGCAGATAGGACCACGGCATGTCCGGCACCGACACCAGCGCGCCGTCGAACATCTCCTTCCACGGCTTCTCGAAGAAGTGCGAGAAATAGGTCACCGCTTCGAACGGATGCCCGGGCTCCATGATCGACCACGGCCAGATCAGGCCCATCACGAGATAGCCGAACACAAGCCCCGGCAGCAGCACATAGATGACATGGGCAAAGCGATGGGTCGCCTCGCGCGCGCCCTGCTTGCGGAGTTCCTCGATCCACAGCGGAGCGAAGCCGACGACGGCGTAGATCAATGCGAGGCCGCCGAGGACGCGGCAGCCGATCGACAGGCCGGCCCCTAAGCCCACGATCAGGATCGTACGTGGCGAGGGCGCCGGATATTCTTCCATCAGGCGGACGAGGCCCATGATCAGGATCACCATCGCTACGGCGAACGGCGCATCCTTCGGATTCATGAACATGTGGCCGTAGAAGGTCGGGCACAGCGCCAGCAGCAAGAGCGCCGCCAGTCCCGCCAGCGGACCGCCGACGCGGCGCGCCAGGCGCCAGGTTACGGCGAGGCCGATCACGCCGACGATCGCGCCGAGCAGGCGGCGCGTCTCGAACAGTTCGAGCGGGATGATCTTGTGCAGCAGCGCCGCAGCCATGTCGAAGCCGCCGCCGTACATATAGAGGTTGGCAAACGACAGCGCGCCGGTGTCCTTGAACCCGGACCCGTACATGCGCAGCAGCAGGTCGGCGTATTCAGCGTGGGTGTAGTCGTCCCAGCCCAGGCCGTAATCGCGGAATGTGAGACCGGCGACCACGGCGACCACGCCGAGGACGAGGAATGCGAGATCGTCGCAGGTCTTCTCCATCGAGCGCCGCGCAGGCGCCTCGAATGCAGACGTCGTAATCGATGACATAGCTAGTGGTACCGGCGTGCCTGTGGCCCTGTTTGGCGCTTTAGGGCCTCATTCCCCGGCATCCATAGCGCAGTTCCGTTTCCAAGTAATTGGTAAATGTGGCGTAATTTCCCAGATGCATTGCAATATATTGGCAGCAATTCGTCGTCAGTAAATTTACGGGAGCCGTGCTGCGGCGCAGTCGTCGTGAGCGCGATCTGCCGCGCGCAGCGCCGGTTAAGCGGGATTTTAGGGAACTTCTGTCTACAATTGGCGGTTGGCGGTGTGGGCACTATGACGGTATCGTGGCGTCGGTGGCTCGCGCCGATTTTCGGTTGGGTCTCCCGGGGGTTAGTTCGATGAAGGTTGGTCTGTTGGTCGTCGGCGCGGGCCTGGTTTTGGCAGGCTTGGCGGCGGTCGGCTTCGGAATTCCCTACAAGGAATTCAGCGTCGGCGGCACGTTGATCATGACGGGCGTGACCGCCGTGTGCACGGGGGCGATCGTGCTGGGCCTCGCCGCGGTCGTGCGCGAGCTCCAGGCCATGGGCGACCGGCTCGACGCGGTTGTTGCCACGGGTATCCGTTCCGGGGGTCCGTCGCCGTCTGCAACTTCCCCGCGCAACGCTCCCGACGATCCGGTGTTCCCGCCGCCGCGTGAGCCAAAGGTCGCGGCGCCTCCGCCGCTGGCTCCATCGGTCCAGCCATCCGCGCCCGCGGCGCCGCCGCCGTGGCACGACGAAATCCCCCAGCGCGGTGGCGCGTCGGGCGAGGTGCCTCCTCCCGTGTCGGGCACAACTCCCGCGGACGGCGAAGGGCCGCCCAAGCGGCGCAACCTGCTGTTCTCGTCCTCGCGGAAGGAGCGCGACAGAACCCAGGGGCGTGCTGCCGAGCCGCTCACGCCGGATCTGTTGTCGCCGGAACTGCGTCCGAATCCGGCCGCTGCGGCCGAGCCTGCGCCGGCAACCTTCGATGATGCCTGGCCGAAGGCCGAGCGGCCGAGATCGGTCGATGTCGCCCCGCGGCGTACGCCCCGGCCGTCCACCTTCGGCGAGACCCAGTCGGCCGCCGCCGCGCCGTCGCCGTCATCAGGCCATCCGCCGGCGCCGCAGGAGCAGCCCCCGGTCACCGTGCTCAAATCGGGCGTCGTCGACGGCATGGCCTATTCGCTCTATTCGGACGGATCGATCGAAGCGCAGATGCCCGAGGGCATGATGCGGTTCGCCTCGATCGACGAGCTCAGGTCGCATCTCGAGCAGCGGCCGTAGATCCGCGCCAATACTTGCGAGCGGCCGGCGCGAAGCCTAAAATTCGGCCGTTCTTGTCAAGTTTGCTGCAATCCGCCCATATTCGCCAAGTAGTACGCGATTCCATTTATGTATTGCTGCACATGGATACTGTCCGGTGGGCGCCGGGCCGTCGCTAGCACGGGGAAGATTGAGCCATGTCCGATATGTCAGGCAAGACGCCGGTCGAGCTGACCGCAAACATCGTTTCGGCCTATCTCAGCAACAATCCGACGCCGGCCTCGGATATTCCGAACCTGATCAGCCAGGTCCACGCCGCCTTGCTGCGGGTGTCGAGCGGGCGCAGCGACACGCCGAGCGAGCCGGCCAAGCCTGCGGTGTCGATGAAGAAGTCGATCACGCCGGAATATCTGGTGTGTCTCGAAGACGGCAAGCGCTTCAAGTCGCTCAAGCGCCATCTGCGCACCCAGTACAACATGACGCCGGAGCAATATCGCGACAAATGGGGGCTGCCGGCCGATTATCCGATGGTGGCGCCGAACTACGCGGTGGCGCGGTCGCAACTCGCCAAGAAGATGGGACTGGGCCAGCAGACCCGGAAGCGGAAGTAGGGGTTTACGCGGCCGACGCCAGCGCCTCGCGCGCATCGTTGCGGATGCGATCGACCATCGAGCGGAGACCGTTGGAGCGCTGCGGCGTCAGATGGTCGCGGAAGCCGAACTCGTCGAACAGCGCGAGCGCATCGGTGGCGAGGATGTCCTTCGGCGTATGCCCGGAAAACAGCGTTAGCACGATCGCGACCAGGCCGCGCACGATGTGGGCATCGCTGTCGCCGACATAGATCAGGCGGGGTTCGCCATTGCCGTCGCGCTCGACCCGTTTCGACAGCCAGACCTGGCTGACGCAGCCCTGCACCTTGTTCTGGGCCGAGTGCTCCGCTTCCGACAATGGCTCGAGCGTGCGGCCGAGCTCGATGACGTAGCGGTAGCGGTCGTCCCACTCGTCCAGCAGCGCAAAATTGTCCCTGATTTCGTCGATCGTCGTCATCGTGGCCCGCGTCCTATCCTTAACGGCTTATATAGGGAAGGCGGGCCGCGAAAGCGACGAAAATGGAACCGGTTCCGCGGCTATTATTGTTTCGACCTGTCTTCTTGACGCGAACCGGTACCCACTTCGGTCGAAAACGCTGTTATTTTCCGCTCACGGCGTCGGCGGCAGGCGGAATTCGATCGTCTGATCGTCAGCGGTCAGCGTGTCGCGGGATGCGGCAAGGGCGGACGCGGTATCGTCGCCGCCGATCGAGCCGGTGTGGTCCGGCGGCTTCTTGTCGGTGATGATCTGGTAGAGCTTGCGCGCGCCGTCGGTTGCGCGCTGACCGATCGCGGTCGCGGCCTGGCCGCCGACTTCGCAGGCGGAAGGCTGGCGCTTGCAGAACTGACCCATGTCGTTGATCGTTGCCGTCGCGGCCGACACCGCGTCCGACGCGTTGATCTGCGGCACCTTGTCCGCTTCTGGTGTTTTGTCTCTCGGCAGCAGCACGAGCACAAGCCCGAGCCAGAATGCCAAACGCAGCAGGAAGAACATGGCGCGATCCCGGTCGTCTATCTTGTCTTTTGCTTCTTGGGCGGTCGATGCCGCTGTTGCCCTCAGGCTTAGCAGCGGTCGATAAACCGGAAGTATCCGCATTGAAGTAAATCCGCCGAAAAATCGCGGTAAATCCGCCTGAATTGATTCGCCGTAAATTTTCGATTGATGGCTGCATGTGCGCGCCGAATGCGCAGATTGCGCCGCATCCACCCTTTCGAAACCATAGATTGTCGCATCCGGAAACCAGTCGTTCACCATCCCCGACAAATGGGCTCTGAATGGCTGCGTCAAGCCTCGCCAATGCACGGTGTTTGGCGGCAGGCCGCCGAGCCTTAGCGTTCGCTTAAGTTCGCTCTGACACGTTGGCCTGCAATCACCAAGGAGGCGTTCCGGCGCGTCTGTCTGACGACTAAGCCGAAGCGCGAGTGCTGTGAGTAGTTTGAGTCTGATCCGCGATTGCCTGGATGCGCTGCTGCATCCGTCGGCGCAATATGATGCGCTGACGCGTGCGCGCCATCGTGCCTTCATGGCGCCGCGGCTGCTCGGCAGCCTGGCGGCGCTGGCTTCCTTTCCGGCCTTCCTGGCGATGCGCGGTGCGCCCACAGCCATCGAGGTCGCGGCATTTGCCTGGCTGATCGCGCCGATCCTGCTGTCATGGTTCCTGTCGCGCACCGGCCGCTATGAAGGCGCGCACGTGCTGTCGTCGCTGGCGCTCGCGGGTCTCGTAATGATGATCGCGGCGTCCACCGGTGGCATCGCGTCGTTCGCCACGGTTTGGCTCGTCGTGATTCCGATCGAGGCCGCATTGTCGGCCTCGCGGCGTGTGGTCGCCTTTGCGTTCGCGCTGGCGATGATCTGCGCGGCGTTGCTCAGCATGCTCGGCCATTATCACCTGCTGCCGTTCGCCGATCCCGCGGTCGCGACCAACAGCACGCTGATCGGGTTCGGCGTCGTGTCGGCGATCTTCTATGCGGCCGGGCTGGCCTTCGGCGCGGAATCGCTGGCGCGCACCAGCGTGGCGCTGCTCTATGTCGAGGAAGAACGCTACCGCCTGCTCGCGCACAACATGAGCGACGTGCTGTCGCGGCACAGCCGCAATGGCGCGGTGCGCTTCATTTCGCCTGCGGCCGAGATCATGCTCGGCGTGCCGGCATCGCGGCTGTTGGGCCACGGCCTGTTCGACCGCGTTCATGTCGCCGATCGCCCGGCCTATCTCACCGCGCTGTCGGACGCGGCTCGCGGCGAGTCGCGCAGCGTCGAGTTCCGGGTGCGCCGCGACGCCGCGCGCGGCGAGACCGCCGAATTCATCTGGGCCGAGATGCGCTGCCGCCCGCTCGATCAGACCGCCGCCGATGCCGAGGTCGTTGCGGTGATCCGCGATGTCACCGATCGCAAGGTGCAGGAGCAGGCGCTGGAACAAGCGCGCAACGCGGCCGAGCAGGCCGACGCCTCGAAGACGCGCTTCCTCGCCACCATGAGCCACGAACTGCGGACGCCGCTCAATGCCATCATCGGCTTCTCCGAGATGATCGCGCAGGAAGACGTGCTCGGGCTCGATGCGGCGCGCCGCAAGGAATACGCGCAGCTCATCAACGACTCCGGCCAGCACCTGTTGTCCGTCGTCAACGGCATCCTCGACATGTCGAAGATGGAGTCCGGCAATTTCGAGATCTCGCCGGAGCCGTTTGCGCCGCGGCCGGCGCTGCTCAATTGCTGCAACCTGGTGGCGCTGAAGGCACGCGAGAGCGGTGTCGACCTCGTCACCCGCGTGCCCGACGATCTGCCGATCGTGAATGGCGATCCGCGCGCGTTCAAGCAGATCGTCCTCAATCTGGTTTCCAATGCCATCAAGTTCACCGAGCGCGGCGGCAAGGTGACCGTATCGGCCAGCGTCGAGGGATCGCGCCTGCTGCTGCGTGTCTCGGACACCGGCGTTGGCATCGCAGCTGACGACCTCAAGCGGATCGGTGATCCGTTCTTCCAGGCCGGCAAGACCTATCAGCGCCGCCACGAAGGCACTGGCCTTGGCCTGTCCATCGTCAAGGGACTGGTCGGCCTGCATAACGGCGAAATGAACGTGGAGAGCAAGGTCGGCGAGGGCACCATTGTGTCGGTTGCGCTGCCGCTGGCTTTCACCCCGCCGGCCGCGGTCGAGCCGTCCAGCAATGTCTCGACCCTCAAGCCCGCGCTGCGGTCCGGATTAGAAGAGCAAACCCATCAGGTGAAGAAGAGTGCCTAGACAGACTTTGGATGACGATGAAACGCCGCGCCGTCGCCGCGGCGCCAAGGCAGTGGCCATCGCGGCCGAGGAAGAACGTGGCCTCGTGCTGCGTCTGCTGCTGCACAGTCCGAAGGATCTCGTCGCGGGCGTGCTGGCCGTTTCCGCCATCGTTGCGATCCTGATCAATGCGCTGTTCCTGCAGGCCGGCCGCCATCCGTCGCCGATGTTCGGCGGTTCGGTGGTGACGCTGCCGCCGCCGGCACCGCCCGTAGCGGCCGCCAGTCCGTTGCCGCGCCCGCGCCCGGCGGAGGCCGCCGCTGCCATGGAGCCGCCCAGGCCGGTCGAGGTGAAGCCGCTGGAGACCAAAGCGGTTGAAGCAAGGCCCGTCGAATCCAAACCCGTTGAAGCAAGATCCGCCGAACCCAAGCCGGTTGAAGCGAAGCTGGTCGATCCGATGGCGAGCCTGGTGATGAAGTCGACCGCCGCGCCGCCAGCCGCCGCACCGTCGAGCGTCATTCGTCCGCCGGCACCGATCCCGACGGCGCATCTGAGCCCGGCCGGCAAGCGCATCGCGGCGGTCCAGCGTACGTTGACCGAATATGGCTACGGCCAGCTCAAGCCGACCGGCACGATCGGAGCGGACACGCAGACTGCAATCGCGAAGTTCGAGCGCGCCCGCAAGCTGCCGGTGACCGGGCAGATGTCCGATCGCCTGGTGCACGAACTCAGCGTGATGATCGGACACTCGATCGAGTAGTTCTCCGCTACGGCATTGAAAAAGTGTGTTCGTCATGCCCGGGCATAGCCGTCCGAAGGACGGCGTCGCTTCCGCTCGCCTATGTCCCGGGCATCCACGTCTTTTAGACTTGTTGAAGCGAAGACGTGGATGGCCGGGTCAAGCCCGGCCATGACGAGCTAGGGTGTTTCGCCCAGCAGAATGTCCCTGACCTCGTCGGAGAACAGCTTCTTCCGCCCGGCCAGCAGCACCCATTCCGGATCGTCGCGATCCGGAACCGCGCGCGGCATGCCGTGATCGAGCAGGGCGTGCGCGCAGCCCACCCAATCGCCGCCGCTGACTGGCTCATTGCAGGAGGCCCACGAAAGGCTGCCGGAGGCGTTGTCGCCAAAGCCGTGCTGCTCGGTCCACTCCGCGCCGCGCTCGAGCAGGAAGCGCGTCAGCGCGGCGTTGCCGCGGAACACGGCGTGATTGAGCGCCGACGCATCCCAATCGCCGCCACGCACGGTGATCGGCCAGCCCAACTCGACCATCAGCCGCACCGCGTCGTCGCCACCTGCCGCGGCGAGCTCCGGAAGCAGGCGCAATTGCTGTGGTGAAAGCGTGCCGGGAAGGTCGGGCCGGCTGGCCTGGATCCGCCGCGCCTCGCGCTCATCGCCACTGCTGCACGCTGCGACGAAGCGTTCGTCATCGGCAAGCGTCTCGGCACCGTTGCGCTCCCGCAGCAGCCCGGCGACCTCGGTCAGTCCGAATTGCAATGCGTAGCGGTAGGCGCTGAGACCGCCCGGTGTCGTGACGTGCGGGTCGGCGCCGGCGTCGAGCAAGGTCGCGATACAGTTCCGCGACCGCCGCCGCCGGATCGCCCACATCAGCGGCGAGCCGCAATCCGTCAGGGGCGCATTGCGGGCGGGTTCGTTTGGATCTCCACCATGCTGCAACAGCAATTCGAGCGCCGCCACGTTCTCGTCGTCGAGCACCTTGTACATCGCGTTGGTGCCGGCGATCCGCGGGCCATGCGCGAGCAACACGCCTGTCGTCACGAAGCCTTCCAGCGAGTGGTACAGCGATTCGTTGTCGTTCGGATTGGCGCCCGCTTCGAGCAAAAGCCTGGTCAGCTCGAGATCGTGATTGCGCCCCGCGGCACCATACAGTGCCGACAGCGGATTGCCGTCGTCGGGCGCATCGAGCGATCCCGGCGGCCAGCGGCTGCCGATATGCTGGTCGGGATCGGCGCCGGCCTGCAGCAGCAGGCGCGCGCAGCGATGCAGCCGCGGCTGAAACTCCGGAATCTGCAGCAAGCTCGAATGCGTGACCGCGACCAGCGGTGGCAGCTTGAGGGGCCCGCCGGGACGGTTGACCCATGTGGGATCACTGGTTGCTGTGCGCCGTATCGTTTCTTCATCGCCAATGGCGCAGGCGAGATAGGGATCATCGGTGGCAAGAGCGGGATCCTCTGCGAGCATCCGTACCGCAACGCGCGGATTGGCGCGATCGGTGGTGCCGTCGACGTCGGCGGCATAGACCAGCTGCAGCCATCGCCGCACGCGATCGTCCTTGCTTTTGCCGGGCGGCAATTGCGCCTCGATATAGCGCCGCAAATCCGGCCATGACGCAAAACCAAGATCGCGCGCCACGCAGGACTGCGCGTCGTGCAGCCGCAGATCGAGTGCGGCGATGTCGGCGTCGCTGCGCCCGGCCGCGGCCGGAAGCGCATGCCGAAAGCGGGCGTAAGCTTCCGGCGCCTGCCGCCGGTAAAGGCGGATCAGCTCCTTGGCCTGTTTCTTCAGATGTTCGAGATTCAATCGCGCGCGCGATCGGTCCATGGAAACCTCCGTGCATCAATCGCCGATGGTCCACAAAACCGGCTGCACAAAGGCTTGATTTGCCGCTTCAATGTTGCAAGTGGGTTCAACCCTTCCCGTGGACCCGGGCGCAGCTTGCACCGCAAGCTGAGGATATGAGCGGCCGGCGCGTCGGTCAACCCGCCGTCTGGCGTGCGGCGATTGGACGGCGTCACGCCGCTGGCCTATAGGTCTGCGCATGCGATTGAAAACAAGTATTTGGGTCGCGGCCTATCTGCGCCGCTGCCAGACCGAGGGCGTGTTCGGCGCGATCCGCAAGAAGGGCGCGGAGGAGGCCGGTGCCGTCTTCGTTAAGGTGGCGCTGATGGACGGCAACGCGATGTTGTACGCGCCGGCGCCGCAGACCGTCTATGACGACAGCCGTCCCGCCGAGCGGCTGTTCGTGCCGGCGGCACCGCAGCCGGTGTCCGAGCCTTCGGTCGAGGAGCGCTTGACCAAGGAGCTCCGCTTCGATCCCGATGCCTGGATCGTCGAGACCGAGGACCGCGCCGGGCGGCACTTTCTCGATCTGGCGAAAAGCTAGGGCATGATCCGGAAAAGTGTGACGCGGTTTTCCGGAAAGATCATGCCCAAAGATAGAGAGCTAAAGCGCGATCATCGCGCTTTAGCTTCCGGACTTGTGGTTACGGATGGCGGGCGCGCCGGCGGGCTGCATCGCGGATCGCGTCTGCGAGGCTGCTGCACGCGCGCGGTGACGCTCATCGTCATAGAGCGACGAGCGATACTTGGCGCGCGCCACCGCCATGGTCGAGCCGCGCCACGCCGCCAGCATCACCAGCGCCGAGCGCTCGCTCAGATGATCGTACAGCCGCGACAGGCGGTAGACATAGTTGACCGACGAGCCGGCTTCCGGATTGAGGAACATCAGGATGCGCTGGAACGCGGCGCTCGACACATCGAGCGCCCGCATCGCGCAGGCGAGCGGCTCGCCGCCGGAATCATTCACCACGTCGGCAGCGATCCGCGACGGCAGGATCAGCGCCTCGCCGAGCTCGAGCGTGAAGTTATCGATGTCTTCGGCAAACGCCGCCATCTCCAGGATATGGATCGCCCGCGCGGCGCGGGCGGCCGGAATCCGCGCCGCCGCCTTCAGCGGCGTCTCCTGCAGATTGTGCAGGATTTGCGCGCGTTCCTTCGCGTTGGCGGCAAAGAACATGTCGGAGATCTCGGCGGCATCGTTCGGCCGCATCGCGAGGCTCGCCGCCATCCGCAGCTCGGCCTCGGTCGGAATCTTGGCGGGCAGCGCGGACGGTGCGGGCGCGGGAATTGAAGGGGCAGCCGGCATCGGCTGGTCCGGACCAGTGCGCCGCAGCCCGAGCTTGTCCATGATCCCAGCGGGCGTAGCCGGATAGATCGCAAGCCGCGCGCGCACGGCGGCGCGTGTCGCGTCGTCGACCTCGTCGATCAGGCGCGAGGTCAGCTCGACGAACTGGCGCTCCTCGTCCGTCGAGTGTGCGCTGGCCTGCACATAGAGGTCGGTCAGGACGCGCAGCAGCGTCGGGCGGATGTCGACGCCCTCGCGGCGGGAGAGCGTCATCAGCCCATCGAAACCAGGAAATAACGGAGCTGCGCTCATCTCGGGCGTACGCGACTTGCCAGTAAGATTCGGTTTGAAAACCTTGTGACGGCGAGCCTACGCAGGCTGTTTTAAGAGCCGGTTAAGGAAAACAAGCCGTGAAGGCGAATGCTCGCATTTGCGCGTGTCCATTAAGGCACAGCGCCACATCCGTAACCGTCCGTGCCGGCGGCTTAAGATGTCATTAACCATGCGCGTTCTTAACTCGGCAGGCGCGGGGCAAATCATGTCCGTGCGGGGCCAGAGAGAACGGAACATGGGCACCATCGTTGAGTTTCCGGCGGATGCGGCTGCGCGGCGGCCGAGCATGGCCGGTGCTGCCGGCGAAGGCATGGGGACCGTGCTGATCCTTCCCGTCGTCCGGATCGAGCGAACGACGGAGGAGACCGGTGGTGATCGCGGACCGGAGCAGGGCACTGCGCAGGGCCGCCGTCGCCGACGCCGCTCCTGATCGCGGACATCGCGCAATGCCGGAGCTTGTGCAGCGGAACGCCGCGTGGCGGCCATTCCCGGCGCTGATCCTGCTGCTGGCGGGCTCGGCGCTCGCGGGCTGCAGCGGCGGCGATTTCGGCCGCACCCGTGCGGATTTCCGCAACGACGACATGCATCGCTGGATGGGTGCGGAGGCGAACGGCAGCGTCGGCAAGAACGCCTCGCAATTCCAGCTCACCGAACACGAACGTCAGCTGCGCGATCTCGCCTATCAGTTCGTCGAGCCGCCGCTGTCGCGCCCGGCCTGGAAGAGCGTGTTCGGCGACTACCAGCCGCTGCCTTCGCCCTGGCGGCAGGGGGTCGTGTTCGACCGCACCATGTATGGCCGGAATTTGATCGACGAGCCGCATCGCTCGTTCGCTTCGCGCTATTCGCTTCTGATCGACCAGGTTCGCGACGACATCACGCGGTTCGAGCCGTTCTTCGCCATTGCGAGCCAGGTGATCGAGCTCGACCGCAAGCGCAGTGCCAGCCTCAAGTTGATCGCCGACGTGTCGCCGCGCGAGCGCGCTGATGCGGTCGCACGGATGGAGGAGAACACGTTGATCGTGCAATGGGTCCAGCAGAGCCTGGAACGGCGGATCTCGTCCTACCGCTGGGCGCTGGAGCGGCTGGTGATCCAGGCGCCCGACGGCATGGCCGCGGACGCCGAACGCCAGATCAACGAGCTCGCCCGGCTCACCGCCAATGCGCCGCTGGTCTCCGCGCCGGTTGCCGGCCAGGCCGTGGTGACGAAGGGCTAGGCCCGCCTCGCTTTCGTCGCGGTCGATCTGACGCGGCGACTGTTCGGTTGCCGCGGCAGGCTCGCAATGAACGCCTTCAGCGCATCGGATGGCGGGTGGGCGGATGGATAGGCGAGGCCGACCTGGCGCGCCACGTCGATATCGAGCGCCCGCACCGCGATATCAGCATTGCCGCGCGCGACGCCTTCGGGGACGATCGCAACGCCGACCCCGGCCGCGACCAGCGCCATCGCCCATTCCTCGGATTCCGCGATCGCCACCGGTTTGCGCGGCGGTGCGGTGCGCTTGAAGAATTCCTGCTGCTCGCAATGGCAACGATCGATCATCGGAACGCCGGCGAAGTCGGTGGTCCGGAGCGTCTCCTTCAAGGTCAGGGGATGCGACGGCGGCAATGCAGCGACATAGCGCTCGCTCCAGAGCGGGATGAAGTGCTCGCCGGCGGTGACCATGGTCTTTGCGACGATCCGCGCGTCGGCCTTCTCGTTGGCGCCGACCAGCCGGAGCGCGAGGTCGGCATGACCCGTCAACGGCTTCAGCAGCGCGATGGTCCGGGCCTGATCGAGCGTCCGCAACAGGCCGAGCGTCAGCGCCTGCCGCGTCGCGGGCTTGCGAAACAGGTTTCGCGCCGCGTCCGCCTCGTCGATGATCTTGCGGGCGATGCCGTGAAACTGCGCGGCGGACTCCGTCGGGGCCATGCCCTTCTTGTGCCGAATGAACAGCGTGGTGCCGAGTTCGGCCTCGAGATTGGTGATCGCCGCCGAGATCGACGGCTGCGAGATGAAGCAGCGCTTCGCGGCCGCTGTCAGATTGCGCTCGCGGTAGACCGCGGCGAAGTAACGGAGTTCGCGGATATCCATAGGTATGTCCTATCGTAGGGATAGAGAGACAATATTTTACCTATGATGAGGCGAGTGGCAAGCCTGCGCGGACTTCAGCGGAGGACTGGTCATGCGCATCCACCATCTCAACACCGGCACCATGTGCCCGATCGGCAAGCGTCTCGTGAACGGCAGCGGCAGCATCTTCCAGCGGGCGCGGATGGTCTGTCACTGCCTGTTGGTCGAGAGCAATGACGGCCTCGTGCTGGTCGACACCGGCATCGGGCTCGGCGACATCGCCGACCCGCTGCGGCTCGGACGCAGATGGGTGCGGCAGACCACGCCGCGGCTCGATCCGGCCGAGACCGCCGTGCAGCAGGTGAAGGCCCTCGGCTTCTCGCCTGATGATGTGCGTCATTTGCTGCTGACGCATCTCGATCGCGACCATGCCGGCGGCGTGCCGGACTTTCCGAAGGCCAAGGTGCATGTCCATCGCAACGAATACGACATGGCGGTGACGCATCAGGTCGCGCCGCCGCAAGGACGCTACATCACGGCGCAGTGGCAGCACGGGCCGGACTGGGCATTCTATGGCGCCGATGGCGAGGACTGGTTCGGTTTCAAGGGCGTGCGCGCGCTCGGTGATCGTGAGCCCGACATCCTGATGATCCCTCTGCCGGGGCACACGCTTGGCCATTGCGGGATCGCGGTGCGCGACAAGGACAGATGGCTGCTGCACGCCGGCGATGCCTATTTCCATCACGCCCAGCTCGACGCCAGGCCGCGGATCCCGCTGGTGCTCGGCATGTTCCAGCGCCGGGCGGACATGGATCGCACGAGGCGCATCCAGAACCAGGAGCGGCTGCGCCAGCTGAAGGCAGCGCATGGCGGGACCGTCACGATCGTCAACAGCCACGATCCCGTTGACTACGAGACCTGCCGTTGCGGCCGGCATGCGCTGGCAGCGAGCTAGCGCTTGCGCGCCGCGGGCGGCGGGGCCGGCGCGGGTAGCGGCGGCGGCGCCTCCTGCTTGGCCGCGACCGGCTCGGTCTGCGGCTTGCAGGAGGAGGCCGCGAGCGAGGCCTGCGCCTGCGGCATCAGGCCGGGCTCCGGCGCCAGCGCCTTCAGCAGGATCAACCCGGTCGACGTCGGGGAGTCGATGATCAGCCGGTCGGCGGCGGTGACTTCCTCGTCCTCCGGCAGCTCGTTGTGCTGCGCTTCCGTCATCAAATAGAGCTCGATCACCTTCTTGCCGGCGGAGCGGTCGTTGATCGCGTAATAGGCGACCTCGTTGCGGGTGTAGAACGATACCGACGTGTAGGCCTGGCTGACCGGCACGGTGAGCTTGAGCGGCGCGCTGGAGAGATCGTAGCGGCAGATCGCCATCGCGAACGCCGGATCCATCAGCGGCATCGGCGAGTGGGTTGGGTCGGCCAGCGGCAGCTGCGTCACCTCGTTGAGCTTGGTCATCGGCGTCAGCCGCGAATAGGCGTCCTGCGAGGCAATCCGCGGCAGCGCCAGCACGCTGACGAGATGCACCACGCCGCCGAGCAGCACGCCTGCGAGGATGGTGAACAGCAGCCGGATCATGGGCAGCCCGTCGTTGCGATCGAGGGCATCGGCGCGTCGCGCTGGGTGCGGGTCGCGACCCCGACCGGCGTGTCGTAGAGGCGCAGCATCAGCGCGTAGCGCTCGATGCCGCCGGTCGGCAGCCAGTTGCCGGCGCGCGAGCGCGAGGCGATGTGGATTTCGAACGTGCCGTCGGAGGCGCGCATGATCTCCTGGCTGGTGAAGCCGTAGCGCTGCAGCGAATTTGCGACGAGGTGTCCCTTGCGGTCGAACAAGGTCAGCGTCCAGAACCGCGCCGCCGGGGTCACGCCGCTGACCACGATGTCGCAGCGGCCGTCGAGCGGCTTGTTCTTGTCGTCTGATGTCGCCGAGAACGCGATGCCGTCGCCGGTACCGATCGGCAATTCGCCGCTGCGCGCGATGGTGGCGCGCGAATACGGGTCGACGTCGGAGGTGCCGTTCTTCGGTCGCGCGGTCCAGGCGCCGATCTTTAAGGTGCCGAGATCGGTGCCGCGCGTTGCCGTCGCGTAGGTCAGGCCGAGGCCGACGGCGGTGGCGATGACGAGGGCCAGCAGGGTGGTGAGGAGGAGCCGCACGTCAGTTCTTGCGTGGCGCAGGAGTTGTTGTCGCGCCGTCCGGCCCGGCCGCGGCAATGTAATTTTCGGGGAACGCCAGCGCGCTCGAGGATTCCGGCTTGCCGGCCTTCGAGGGCTCGTTCAGCGTGGTCTTGTTGGCGGTCTTGGCGGCGTCGTCGAGCAGCTTCTCGACCCGCACCAGGATATCGGCGCCGCGCTTGGTCAGCACCGGCGGCGGACCCGGCTTGGTCTCCAATATGCGCGGCGCTGCGTTGGCTTGGGCATTGGCCTGCGCCGGTTGTGGCGGCAGTTTCTGGCCCATGCCGACGCCGTTGAGTTCTTTCACCTCAACACCCTGATGCGCGGCGACCATGATGTCGTGCCAAGTCTGCGCCGGCAGCGAGCCGCCGGTCATGCGGTTGGTCGGCGAATAGTCGTCATTGCCGTACCAGACCGCGCAGGTGAAGTTGCCGGTGTAGCCGACGAACCAGGCGTCGCGATAGGCGTTGGTGGTGCCGGTCTTGCCCGCGGTCGGAATGCCGTCGAGCGCGGCGCGGCGCGCGGTGCCTTCGCTGACAACGTGGCTCATCATGCCGGCCATGTCGGCTGCGATATTCGGCGGAATGGCCTGCCGCGGCTTCGGCCCGTCGCGGTCCCAGCGCCACACCAGGTCGCCGGCGCCGGTGCGCACCTCGAGCACCGAATGCGGCGTCACCGCCTTGCCGCGGTTCGGGAAGGTCGCATACGCCACCGCGTGCTCGATCACCGTGACTTCGTCGGAGCCGATCGGCAGCGACGGCGTATCGGGCAGCGGCGCCTTGAGGCCGAAGCGGCGCGCGACCTCGATGATCTTGGCGCGGCCGGCCTTCGGGCCGCCAATGTTCTTGCCGAGCTCGATCGAAAGCTTGACCGGCACCACATTGATCGAGCGGGTGATCGCCTGCGTCAGCGTCACCGAGCCGGAATAGGAATGGCCATAGTTCTGCGGGCACCAATTGCCGATGCAGACCGGGCCGTCGACGATCTTCGAGTTCGGCGTGAAGCCGTTCAATAGCGCCGTGGTGTAGACGTAAGGCTTGAACGACGAGCCGGGCTGGCGATAGGCGTCGACGGCGCGGTTGAACTGGCTCGCGCCGTAGTCGCGTCCGCCGACCATCGCGCGGATGCCGCCGTCGAGATCGGACACCACGGTCGCCGCCTGCGTCGCGTGATAATCACGCCCGAACTGCCGGAGCTGGTTCTCGATCGCTTCCTCGGCCGCCTTCTGCACGTTCATGTCGATCGCGGTGCGGACCACGAAGACGCGCTCGGTGTAGGATTTCGGGAAGGTGTCGACCAGCTTGCGCATCTCGTCGAAGGCGTAGTCGAGGTAGTAGTTCGGCGAGTTCTCGTCGCGCCGGTCGACCGCGACCGCTGGATTGCGACGGGCGCCGAACACCTGGCCCTCGGTCATGAAGCCGGCATCGACCAAATTGTCGAGCACGACGTTGGCGCGGGCACGCGCCGCGGGCAGGTTGATGTGCGGGGCGTATTTGGTCGGCGCCTTGAACAGGCCGGCGAGCATCGCGGCTTCTGCGAGGTTCACGTCGCGCACTGACTTGTTGAAGTAGAAATGCGCCGCGCCGTCGACGCCGAAAGTGCCGCCGCCCATATAGGCGCGGTCGAGATAGAGCTTCAGGATTTCGTTCTTGGTGAGGCGCGTCTCCAGCCAGATCGCGAGGAAGGCTTCCTTCACCTTGCGCTCGATGGTGCGCTCGTTGTTCAGGAACAGGTTCTTGGCGAGCTGCTGGGTGATCGACGAACCGCCCTGGCGGACGCCGCCGGCTTGCGCGTTGGTGACGAGCGCGCGCGCGAGGCCCGGAAAGTCGATGCCGAAATGGTCGTAGAAGCGGCGGTCTTCGGTCGCCAGCGTCGCCTTGATCAGATTGTCCGGAAAATCTTCCAGCGGGATCGAGTCGTTATGCTTGATGCCGCGGCTGCCGATCGGGTTGCCGTAGCGGTCGAGGAAGGTCACCGCGAGATCGGACTTCTTCAGCCAATCCTCGTCGGCGGTCTCGCGGAAGGCGGGGATCGCGAGCGTCAGCATCAGGATCATGCCGCCGAGCCCGATGGTCGCGGCCTCCGACAGCGGCTCGATGAACACCCAGCGCTTCCAGCGGCCGACATAGAAGCGGTCCATGAAGGTGGAATAGCGCTCGTAAAGCTCGCGCAGGCCCTTGCCCGACGAGAACAGCGTCGAGTCGATACGCGCATCGAGGTCCAGGAAGAAGTTCCGGACCCTCTGTTTCCAATGCGACGGCATGATCTGGCGGACCGGACCCTTGATCAGTTCGACAGCGCTGCGCCTGCCCAAAACGGGCCCAGGCCAGCGTCTTGCTTCGATGTTGCGGCAATCCCAAGGCGCTTTTGCGTCGTTGGGGACTCGTTCGTTGTTCTATCCGAGCGGCTGCCATAAACCAATGGCGCGGCTGGTGAATTTAATGAAAGCCCTAACGCTGCCCACCGGCTTTTGCGACCCCGCAGGATCACCCCCTTGCGAAGCCGGCGCCGGCATCCCAAGAAGAGCTGCACCGCCATGTCAGGGATATCATGACCGCACCGCCCAAGCGCCCGTCGGACCAGGAGGGATTCTTCTGGAAAACCAAGACGTTGGAAGAGATGTCCAACGCTGAATGGGAGAGCCTGTGTGACGGCTGCGCACGTTGCTGCCTGGAGAAGCTCGAGGACGAGGACACCGGCAGGATCTACTTCACCCATATCTCCTGCAAGCTGCTCGATGCCGGCCTGTGCACCTGCAAGGACTACCCGAACCGCTCCGACCAGGTTCCAGATTGCGTCCGCCTGACGCCGGAAAACGTCCGGACCCTGAACTGGCTGCCGCCGAGCTGCGGCTACCGGCTCGTGGCGGAGGGGCGGGACCTCTATTGGTGGCATCCTTTGATCTCGGGCGATCCCAACACCGTTCATGAAGCCGGGGTCTCGGTGCGCGGGCGGGTGCAGGGCACCGAGATCGACGTCAACGACGCCGATCTCGAGGATCATATCGTGCGCTGGCCGGGATTGTTGCCGAAGCAAGCACGGCTGAAGAAGCGGCCGAAAGCGCTCGGCAAGACGACCAAGGCGTGACGTCGCAACGAGCGCTGCGATCACGTCATCGCGAGACCACTGCTGTGGGATGCACCCATGCGCTGGGGTGCCTGCCTCAGCATCGATTTGCTGCATAAATTGCGAAGCAGAGAATGATTCCATCGCGGGATCAGCCCGCGCAGCAGCATTACGCCTCAAATGAACAAGTATGAACGGCAGAGCCGGATTCCTGCCGACCAAGCGACATTGCCCGACGACATTGCCGAAGAGCTGTCCCGCCTCCCGAGCGAGGTGATCGAACTCAGCGACGCACCGCCGCTGGCGCCGCCGGCACCGCTCAATCCGGATGAAGTCCGCACCATCGTGATCAGCCTGATGCTGACGATGTTCCTGGCCGCGCTCGACCAGACCATCGTCGCGACCGCGCTGCCGACGATCGGACGCCAGTTTCACGACGTCACTAATCTGTCCTGGGTGATCACGGCCTATCTGCTCGCCTCCACCGCGGTGGCGCCGGTGTTCGGCACGCTGAGCGACATCTATGGCCGCCGCGTCATGATCATCACCTCGCTCAGCCTGTTCGTGGTCGGCTCGGTGCTGTGCGCGATCGCGCCCAGCATGACCATGCTGATCGTTGCCCGCGGCCTGCAGGGGCTTGGCGGCGGCGGCATCATGCCGGTTGTCCAGACCGTGATCTCCGACGTGGTGACCCCGCGCGAGCGCGGCCGCTATCAGGCCTATTTCTCCAGCGTCTGGATGGCCGGCGGCATTCTCGGCCCGGTCGTCGGCGGCGTGTTCGCCGAGCATCTGCACTGGTCGATGATCTTCTGGATCAACCTGCCGCTCGCGGCGGCGGCACTGGCGCTGCTGCTGCCGAAGATGAACAAGATCCCGGTGTTCCACCGCAAGCGCAAGGTTGACTGGCTCGGCGGCGTGCTGCTGATGGCCTCGGCCGTCGTGCTGATGCTGGTGCTGACCTGGGGCGGCACCCGTCTGTCCTGGCTGTCGCCGACCATCACGGCGATGATCGGCGCCTCGATCGCGCTCGCCGGCGCCTTCGTCTGGCATGCGCGCCGCGCCGACGAGCCGTTCCTGCCGCTGTCGCTGCTCGGTGGCTCGGTGGTGCCGTTCGCGATGGGGGCCGGCGGCTGTGCGCTCGGCGCCATGGTCGGGCTCACCGTGCACCTGCCGCTGTATTACGAGGTGGTCTATCACCTCACCGCCAGCGAGGCCGGCCTCGCGTTGATCCCGCTCGCGGCGATCTCGACCTTTGGTGCAGCAATCGCCGGCCGGACCATGGCGAAGGCCAAGCACTACAAGCGGGTCGCCATCGTCGGCACCTCGGTCGCCGCGATCTGTGCCGTCGGCATGGCGGTGACGACGCTGCCGCTGTGGGGATTGCTGCTGTTGATGAGCGTGTTCGCGCTCGGGCTCGGCACCACGTTCCCGATCAGCGTGGTGTCGCTGCAGAACGCGGTAGCGCGTCCGCAGGTCGGCACCGTGACCGGCGCGATGAACTTCTTCCGCGCGATGATGGCTTCCTTCACGGTCGCCGCCTTCACCACCATCCTGCTGATGACCTTGGGTCCCGATATTTCGCTCAACGGCGAGCATCATGCTGCGGCCGCAGGCAGCGTGAGCGCGATCCCGATGGCCGACATGATCACGGCGTTCCGCTACGTGTTCGGCGCCGCCGCCGTGCTGCTGACCACGGCGTCGATCTGCATGATCACGATGGAAGAGCGCCCGCTCGCCGGCCCCGCCGCGCGGCCGCCGGCGGAGATGGCGGAGTAGGGCGGGAGCCGTCGCTCCGGCGAATGCCGGAATCAGATTCTCGATGTGCGTCAACCAGCAAGGTGTCATCACCCGCGCATGCGGGTGATCCAGTATTCCAGAGACGCCAGTGCTTGAGCCGAGAGGCCGCGGCGTACTGGATCGCCCGGTCCCGTCTACGCCAAGGCTTCGACGAGGCCTGGATGCTCAGGCGCGCCGTAGCTTTAGCGGAGGCGGCGAGCCGGGCGATGACAGTGTGGGTGGGCACGCAGCTTCGCGTTCTCGCGACATGATTTGTCCGAGCTTTGCTCTTCGTTCCGCCCTCTCTCGATCAGAGGGCGCAGGGAAAGCCGGGTGCCGATCGCACCCATGGGCCCCGAGCAAAGGTAGAAAGCTCGGGGGTAGGACCACAGGTGAAACCGAACAATCCGGCTTTCCCTGCGCGATGGGTTACGGCTTACTTCGTGCTCTCCCCGGCGAGACTGGGCTTGCTTGTCACCGCCTTCGCAAAACGCGTTCGCGTGTTGCGACGAGACACCTGCCGCTAGGGCGTCAGGACCACACGACTTCACCGTCCGCTTCGCGTGCGCTCGTCAGTCACACGCTCCGCGTCCACCGCATCCCACACCGCGTTCGTGACGACCGCGAAGCGCCCCTCGATCGGGTGAGACGGGCGGATTCATACACCGAGTTGCATTTCTGATAAAGCGAATTATTTTTGCGCGAGGGTCTTGCGCCGTCGGGCAACTCAGTGGCACGCGCGCGTGAGCGCGCCACCGGCGGAAGGGTTCCCTCTCCCCTTGTGGGAGAGGGTTAGGGAGAGGGGTGCCACACGACGTGCTCTCTCCGTATCGCTGCAACGAACGAAGATTGCGAGAGCAATGCTCTCACCGATCATCTCGCCCGGGGCCACCCCTCTTGAGCAACCGGCGACATGGGTAACGGTTCAGACCGACGACATGGGTAACACAATTCTCGTTTCGTTCAGGTCTGTTGTTGGGGCTGTGGACCCTGAGGGCAACGCGTAGCGTTGTCCTCAAGTCCACAGCCTTTTGCCTTGCGTTTGGGTCTGCGGAGTTGGTCACCGCGATGGGCGATCGTGCCGAGCACGATCGGGCCATAGCTGACGGTCCAGCCGTCCGGGTCCTCGGCCAAGCCGACGGGCTCACCGATCAGCGCTTCGCTGATATAGATCGTGTTGCCCAACCACTTGATCTCTCCGTTGTGCCGGACCGAGCGGACGTCCTGACCGTCAGCGTATTCCGGCTTGCGCAAGACACCGTCGAAGCGGCGCGAGGAGGCCTGGTAACGGTCGGCTGGCGTGGCGTTGTCGAGCGATTGGTGAGGACGCTCTTCGTTGTAGAGATGCTGGAAGCTGTGCAAGCGCTTGAGCTGCTCGCGCATGGTGGGAGCCGGCGGATTGGCAACGTCTTGCAGCAGCGTCAGATGCATCCGCTCATGGCGGCCGTTCTGCTGAGGTTTGCCCGGTGCAATGCGCTCCGGCGTCACGCCGGCTTTGATCAGCTTGACCGACAGTCGTGACAATCCTCCGGCGCCGCGCGAGGCAAACGGCGAGCCGTTGTCCGAGCGCATGTAGAGTGGCAACCCAAACTCGCGCAACGCAGCGTCCAGCACAGGCCAGACATGATCCGTGTCGGTGCGTGCCAAGGCCTGGCAGCGCAGCAGATAGCGGCTATAGGCATCGGTGAGCGTCAGCGGTTCGCAGCGCATGCCGTCCCCGGTCAGGAACCAGCCCTTGAAGTCGATGCACCAGACGTCGTTGGCCGCCTCGCAACCGGCAAAGGGCGCGCTCGAGGGCGGCCCGCGCCGGCGCAGCTTGCGCTTCACCGTCAGCCCCTCACGATCGAACAGCTCGCCGATCGTGCTTGCCGCGGGCCATGCCGTCCGAGGTGACTTCCGTTCGAGAAAGGCCAGCACCTTGATCGGCCCCCAGCTAGGATGCGCCCGACGCACCTCAAGGCAGCGCTCAGCGATCTTCTCCGCAACGCTTTGTGGACGATGCAGCGGAGCTCGCGGACGATCGAACAGTCCGGCCGCGCCTTCTTCCTCGAACCGTGCAAGCCATTTGTAGCCCACCCGACGGCTCACTCCGAACCGCCGGCACACCGCCGCAAACGACTCCTCGTGCTTTTGTGCCGCCACCACAAACCGCATCCGTTCATCCACAGCACAGGTCTCCATCCACCCCATCGGCAAGTTCCTCCTTGCCGATCAGTTGACCCGTTACCTATGTCGCCGGTCTATTCTGTTACCTATGTAGCCGGTTAGGACCCTCTCCCCACCCTCTCCCACAAGGGGAGAGGGAGCCTGAGCAACGTGCTCACCTCACTGTCTTTGCGATGACGATCTGAGTGATTGGCGCCCCGCGCTCTTATTCCCGCACTGCCTCATCTTTGTTCAGCCTGAAGGCGCCGACCCACTACTTTAGTTGCCGTCGATGCATGGCGATCTGCGCGCAGTTTCACTTGCTGCGCATTTTGTCGCAGCTATAGTCCCGCCCCAAGAGCTCGAAGCGGCCGAAGAAGAACAAGAGGAGTGAAACAGGGTGAAAACAACATCGCGACTGCCTTTTCATGCGATGCAGCAACTTGCCGGAGCGGCCGTGTTGGGCCTTCTGGCCGCGGCGCCGAGCGGAGCGCAGGCCGCCGATACCCTCAAGATCGGCGTGATCGCCGAAGCGCAGGCGATCGCGGGGGCGTCGATCCCGCAGGCGGCGCAGCTGGCCGCCGACGAGATCAACGCCAAGGGCGGCATCGACAGCCGCAAGATCGAAATCGTCTCTTACGATAATCACTCATCCTCGGCGGATTCGGTGCGCGCATTCCAGCGCGCGGTCAACGAGGACAAGGTCAACGTCGTCATCTCGAGCTATATCAGCGAAGTGGTGCTGGCGCTCGAGCCGTGGGCCTCGCGCCTGAAGACGCCGTTCGTCACGCCCGGCGCCGCCTCCAACGAGATCAGCAAGAGCGTCCACGCCGATTACGAGAAGAACAAGTACACCTTCCACGGCTACCTGACCTCGGCGGCGCTGGCGCTGTCGGTGTGCGATGCCGCCAAGGATCTTTTGGTCGATCAGAAGCACATGAAGACCGCGGTCATCATGAGCGAGGACGCGGCGTGGACCAAGCCGCTCGATGTCGGCTATGAAGAGTGCCTGCCGAAGATCGGGCTCAAGGTCGTCGACCATATCCGCTTCTCGCCCGATACCACCGACTTCACGCCGATCTTCAACAAGGTCGAAGCCGCGAAGCCCGACGTGATCATCACCGGCATCTCCCATGTCGGCGTGCAGCCGACGGTGCAGTGGAAGAACCAGCAGGTGCCGATCCCGATGTTCGGCATCTCCTCGCAGGCGACCAACGAGACCTTCGGCAAGGACACCAACGATGCGGCGGAAGGCGTGCTGTATCAGGGCGTGTCGGGCCCGAACGTCGCGGTGACGCCGAAGTCGGTGCCGTTCGCGGAAGGATTCAAGAAGCGCTACGGCAACTATCCGTCCTACGCGGGCTACACCGCCTATGACGAAGTCTACTACATCGCCGATGCGGTGAAGCGTGCCGGCTCGGTCGAGGCCGACAAGATGGTCGATGCGCTGGAGAAGACCGACTGGGAAGGCACCATCGGACGCGTCCAGTTCTACGGCAAGGACGACCCGTTCACCCATTCGATCAAGTACGGCAAGGGCCTGATCACCGGACTGATGCTGCAGTGGCAGGGCGGCAAGCAGGTCGCGGTCTGGCCGAAGGAGGTCGCCAAGAGCGATCTCAAGTTCCCGAGCTTCGTCAAGGTCCCCACGAACTGACCGATCAGTATGCTCCCAGGTCCCTCCCGGGAGCATCGGTTTCGGTTTCGCGTCCTCCACAACAGGCAGCCTTGCTGCCGCGGCCAATCTGAGATGCTCGCCTTACAAATCCTGATCGATGGCTTTGCCATCAGTGCGCTCTATGCGCTCGGCGCGACCGGCTTCACCTTGATCTTCGGTGTCTCCGGCGTTCTCAACCTCTCCCACGGCGCCATCATGGTGGCCGCAGCGGTCGCGGCCTGGGCCGCGGCCAGCGTGCTGCACCTCGACATCTACACCGGCGCGTTGTTCGGTGTCGGCGTTGCGCTGATCGTGTCGTTCGCGACCTATTTCGCGGTCGTGAAGCCGATCCAGAATTCCAGGCGGATCCCGAACGAGGAAAAGGAAATCTTCGTCCTCACCGGCACCTTGCTTTGGGGCATCATGATCCAGGAGCTGATCGCCTATTTCTTCACCAACAACGCCAAGACGGTGCTGCCGATCGTCGAGGGCGTCGTCGACATCTTCGGCAACCGCACGCCGCGCAACAACATCTTCACCGCGCTGGTGTGCTGCCTCGTGATCGGTCTGCTCTGGCTCCTGGTGAACCGCACCCGCACCGGCAAGGCGGTGCTGGCGGCCTCGATGAACCCGCGCGGCGTCACGCTGCTCGGGCTCGAGCTCACCCAGATCTATATCGTGGTGTGGGGCATCTACGGCATTCTGGCCGGCATCGCCGGCGTGCTGCTCGGCATGTTCCTCGGCGTCAGCTCCTACAGTGTCGGGCCGCTGACCGCGAGCGCGTTCTCGATCGTGGTGCTCGGTGGCCTCGGCAGCGTCTCGGGCTCGCTGATCGCGGCCTTCGTCGTCGGCTATCTCGAGACCATCACGGCCTACATGATCTCGCCGGCCTACCGCACCATTCCAGCGCTGCTGCTCCTCGTGTTCGTGATGTATATCCGGCCCCAGGGCCTGCTCGGGAGGCGCTGACATGGCCAATTTCTTCACGTCGCGCCTGTTCTTCGTTTCGGTAGTCTGCGTGGTGATTGCCGCGACCCTGCCGTTCTACGTCTCGGGCTACATCCTCGGGCTGCTCACTGTCGCGTTCTATTTCGGCGTGTTCGCGATGGCCTGGGACCTGCTGTTCGGCTTTGCCGGCGAGGTCAATTTCGGCCCGACCTTCCTGATCGGCACCGGCGCCTACACCGCGGGCATTCTCAACAACCAGTTCGGCTGGTCGGTCTATCTCTGCATCCTGCTTGGCGCGCTGGCCTCGGTCGTCGCGGGCTTCGTGCTGGCGCTGCCGGCGCTGCGGGTGAGGGGACCGTATTTCGGCCTGACCACGCTCGTTGCAGTGCTGATGCTGCAGAACTTCATCGTGGTGTTCGCTGACCTGACCGGCGGCGAGATCGGGCTCACCATCCCTGATGTCATCACCATCAATGCCGGCGCCAATTACTGGATCGCGCTCGGCTTCATGACCATCAGCGCGGCCATCCTCTATGGGTTGTCGCAATCGCCTGTCGGCCTGGTGCTGCAGGCGAGCGGGCAGGACCCGGTGCAGGCCGGCGCGCTCGGATTCAACATCGTCAAGCACAAGCTCGCGGCGTTCATCGTCAGCGCGTTCTTCTCGGGACTATCGGGGGCGCTGCTGGTGTTCTACTTCGGCACCGCCTCGGTCGGCACCGTGGTCGACGTCGCGGTCGGCGTGAACGTGATCGTCTCCGCTGTGCTCGGCGGCCGGCGCACGGTGCTCGGTGCGGCGTTAGGTGCGATCTTCCTGATCGTCGCCGGCGAATTCCTGCGCCCGACCGGCGAGCTTGCGACCTTCATCGTCTCGGCGGTGGCGCTGCTTGTCGTGCTGTTCTTCCCCGGCGGTTTCCTCGGAGCGGCCCTGTCACGCGAGGCGCGCTCCTGATGGACCAGACTGTGATCACCACTCCGACGCTCGCGGTACGCGGCCTGACCAAGCGGTTCGGCGGCCTGACCGCGGTGAAGAATCTAAGCTTCGAGCTGCGCCCCGGCGAGATCCTCGGTCTGATCGGGCCGAACGGTTCGGGCAAGTCGACCGCGATGAAGAGCGTGATGGGCATCGAGCGCCCGACCGCGGGCGAGGTGCTGTTCGAGGGCGAGAACGTGGCCGGGCTGCCTGCGCACAAGATCGCGCGCAAGGGCTTTGGCATGGTGTTCCAGCACTCGCGGCCGCTGAACCGGCAGACCGTGCTGGAAAACATCATGGTCGCGCTACTGCCCGACAGCCTGTTCATGCTGTTTCCCGACAAGGCGCTGACCGAGCGCGCCAAATGGATCGCCGACCGCGTCGGGCTTGGGGCGGTGATGAACCGCCGTCCGCCGACATTGCCGTTCGCCGATCTGCGCCGGCTGGAGCTGGCGAAAGCAATCGCGCGCGATCCAAAAGTCGTGCTGGTCGACGAGCCCTTCGCCGGCCTCACCAGCACCGAGGTCGGGACGTTCTCGCAATTGATCCGCAGCTTCCGCGACGAGGGTCGCGCGGTGATGCTGGTCGATCACAACGTCAAGAGCGTTGCAGCCCTGGTCGACCGCGTGCTTGCGATGTATCTCGGCGAAGAGATCACGACCGGCCGCGCCGACGAGGTGATGAAGAACGAGACCGTGCGGCGGGTCTATCTCGGCGGCGCGATCGAAACCCATGCGCGGCCCGAGACCTCGTTCAAGGACAAGGTGCCGCTGCTGCAGGTCGAGAATGTCAGCGTGCATTACGGCAAGGCGCAGGCGCTGGAGAACGTCTCGATTCACGTCCATGAGGGCGAGTTCGTCTCCATCGTCGGGCTGAACGGCGCCGGCAAGACCACGCTGTTCAACACCATCTCGGGCTTCCTGCCCTATACCGGCGAGATCCTGCGCGGCGGCGAGAAGTTGCGCGGCACGGGGCCGGCGAAGATTGCCCGCTCGGGCCTCGTACAGTGCCCGGAATCGCGCGAACTGTTCGGCGAGATGACGGTGCGGGAAAATCTCGATCTCGGCGGCCAGCATCTCGACGACGCGGCGCGGGCCAAGCAGCTCGCCTGGCTGTTCGAGCTGTTCCCGATCCTGAAAGAGCGTCAGGGCCAGATGGCGCAGACATTGTCCGGCGGCGAGCAGCAGATGCTGGCGATCGGTCGCGCGCTGATGATGCAGCCGCAGATCCTGATCCTGGACGAGCCGACGCTTGGACTTGCGCCGGTCATCCTCGAACTGCTGTCGAAGGCGCTGGAGAAGCTGCGCCAAACCACCAGGATCACGGTGCTGCTCGGCGAGCAGAACGTGACGTTTGCGCTTCCGCATGCCGACCGCGTCTATGTGCTGGAGCACGCGCGGATCGTGTGGGAGGGCGACCCGGGCCGGTTCGCCGCGGAGGCCGGCAAAGACTTTCTCTGACGTTCGAAAATTTCAAACAAGAAAGCAAAGCAAGGGAGATCATGATGACACGATATTCAACCGCCACCCGCGTGAGTTTTTTGGCCTCCGCACTCGCGCTCTGCCTCGCGGCGCCGGCCTATGCGCAGTCCAACGATCCGATCAAGATCGGTGTCATCGCCGAGGTGCAGTCGATAGCGGGTGCGGCGACCCCGGGCGGCGCGCAGATCGCGGCCGACGAGATCAACGCCAAGGGCGGCGTGATGGGCCGCAAGATCGAGATCGTCACCTACGACAACAAGAGCTCGTCGGCGGACTCGGTGCGCGCCTTCCAGCGCGCGGTGAGCGAGGACAAGGTCTCGGCCGTGATCGCAAGCTACATCAGCGAGGTCGTGCTGGCGCTGGAGCCGTGGGCCTCGCGGCTGAAGATGCCGCTGATCACGCCGGGCGCCGCCTCGAACGAGATCACCAAGGCGGTTCATAACGACTACGAGAAGAACAAGTACACGTTCCACGGCTATCTGACCTCGGCAGCCCAAGCGCAGCTGGTTTGCGACGCCGCCAAGGAGCTGCTGGTCGACCAGCTCAAGATGAAGACCGTTGCGATCATGAGCGAGGACGCGGCCTGGACCAAGCCGCTCGACGTCGGCTACGAGGCCTGCCTGCCGAAGGCCGGGTTGAAGGTGGTCGAGCACATCCGCTTCTCGCCCGATACCACCGACTTCACGCCGATCTTCAACAAGATGGAGAGCGCAAAGCCCGACGTCATCGTCACCGGCATCTCCCATGTCGGCGTGCAGCCGACTGTGCAGTGGAAGAACCAGCAGGTGCCGATCCCGATGTTCGGCATCAGCGCGCAGGCGCTGAGCCCGTCGTTCTGGGGCGACACCAACGGCGCGGCGGAAGGCGTGCCCTCGCTCGCGGTGGCGACGCCCGACGTCGCGGTGACGCCGAAGACAAAGCCGTTCGCGGCCGCCTTCAAGGCCAAGTTCGGCACGCCGCCGGCGTATACCGGCTACACCGCCTATGACGAGGTCTACATCATCGCGGAGGCGATCCAACGCGCCGGCTCGACCGATCCGGACAAGATGGTCACCGAGCTCGAGAAGACGGACTTCGACGGCACCATCGGCAAGATCCAGTTCTACGGCAAGAACGACGAGTTCACCCACGGCATCAAGTCGGGCCCGGGCGCCGTCACCGGCCTCGTGTTCCAGTGGCAAGGCGGCAAGCAGATCACGGTCTGGCCGAAAGCGATCGCCGAGGGCAAGCTGAAGTTTCCGAACTTTGTGAAGCTGTCGCAGTAATCGCGCGAGCATCAAGACAAAAGAGGGGCGGTCACACGGTGGCCGCCCTTCTTACTTGCGCGTCGGCGGCGCCGCCTGGATCGTCGGCGCCGCTGCCGCGAGCAACGCGGCGCGGTCGCCGTTGCGCGGCGGATAGATGCGTTGCTGGTTGATGGTCTGCTTGGTGAGTTTTGCGGCGGCGCCCGTCGTGTGCACCTCGCGGTCCCAGCCGGTGGTGTAGAGCGCGCCCCAGGCGCCGAGATCGAGCACCGTCACATACCAGTCGATGGTGAGCGGCAGCAGCTTCTCGCCGAACAGATCCGCCATCACATTGTGGCCGGCAAAGCGGCCCATCGGCCGCGCGAACTGGCAGGACATCACGGTCGGATGCTCGCCGTCGATCAGGCAGGCGGCGACGTCGCCGGCGGCGAAGACATCAGCCAAGCCCTCGGCGCGCATGTAATGGTCCACCGTCAGTCGCCCGAGCGCGTCGCGCTTGACCGGCAGCGTTGCGGCGAGCGCACTCGCGCGCATGCCGCCGCACCACACCACGGTCTCCGTCGGAACGATTTCGCCCGAGCTTAGCGTGATGCTGGCGGCGTCGACGGCGCTGACCCTGACATTCAGCCGCGTCTCGACGCCGAGCGCGGACAGCGCCTCGTTGATGACGGGACGGCCATGCGCGCCGAAGGTCGCGCCGACCACGGGATTGGGATCGACGAGAATAATGCGGCGGTCGCCGGTGATGCCGGCGTGAGCAAGCTTGGCCGGCATCTCGGCCGCGACCTCGATCCCGGTGAAGCCGGCGCCGACGACCACGACCGTCGCGCCGGCCTGCGACGGCGGCTGCTTGCCGAGCGCGGCCAGATGCGCGTCGAGCTTGGTGGCGGCTTCATACGTGTCGACATCGAAGCCGTGCGCGGCAAGGCCGGGAATTGCAGGGCGGACGAGTTCGCTGCCGGTGGTCAGAACCAGCCGGTCATAGGTCACGCGCTCGGTGCCCGCGGCCGTCTTGACCGTGACCTCGCGCTTCGCCGGATCGATCGCCGCGACATCGGCCACCCTGTGCCTGACGCCGACCGGATCGAGCAGGTCCTTGAGCGGCAGCGCGACGTCGGCGAGATCGACCTCGTAATTGCGCACCCGGATGTTGTGGTAGGCGTTGCGATCGACGACGAGGATCTCGCTGTCCGCCGCCCGCGCGCCGATCTCGTCGCGCTTGCGGGCCGCACCAAGCGCCGCCCACAGCCCGGCAAAGCCGGCTCCCAACACCAGGATGCGCGCCATCTCTCCCTCCGATCTTCTGTCGGAGGGAGCTTGCCCGCCTAAGCAAGGTCAAATCAAGTGGGCGAAGTGCGGAAGAGGCCGAGTGCGGCGCCTCACGTCCCCGGCCGCGACACCTCGGTCTCCTTGCTGGTGATGAATTCCAGGAGCACCGGCACGCCTTCTTTGGTTTTCTGGATGCCGCGCTTGATCGCGGGGATGATGTCCTCCGGCCTGGTCACCCGCTCGCCGTAGCCGCCGAAGGCGCGGGCCATCGCGGCGTAATCGCCGGAGATGTCGGTCGAGCGGTATTTCTCGGTCGAGATCGGCATCACCTTCAGTTCGATCGCCATCGAGAAATTGTTGAGCAGGATCGACATGATCGGAATCCGCTCGCGCACCGCCGTCTCGAAATCCATCCCCGTGAAGCCGATCGCGGCGTCGCCCCAGACATTGATGCAGAGCTTGTCCGGTTTTGCCAGTTTGGCGCCCATCGCGAGCCCCAGGCCGTAGCCGAGCTGCGTGGTCTTGCCCCAGCCGATATAGGACAGCGGCTCGATCGATTTCCAGAACGGCGAGAGCTGGTCGCGCGGGCTGCCGGCGTCGTGGGTGATGATGGTGTTGTGGATGTCGACGGTGTGCTGCAGGTCCCACAGCACGCGGTAGGGATTGAGCGGCGCGTCGTTGTGCGTCAGCTTCGGCATCCATTTGGCGAGCCACTCCTTGTGGGACGCGGCGATCTCCTCGGCAACGGCGCTCGCGTTGCGGTCGGAGGTCACGGTCTTGCCGATCTCCTCCAGCAGCGCGTCGAGCACGAGCCCGGCGTCACCGACCAGACCGATCCTGGCCTCGACATCCTTGTTGATGTGGTTCGGATCGAGCGTCGAATGGATGATGGTCTTGCCCTTCGGCATCGCGATGCCGAAGGACGTCTCGGTGAAGGAGCAGCCGATGCCGAAGATCAAATCGGCCTCGGCGAGGAATTTCGGCACCGCGCGCGGCACCGCCAGGCCGCCGGAGCCGAGCGACAGCGGATGCGTCTCCGGGAACGACGACTTGCCGCCGAGGCTCGTGGTGACGGGGATCGCGAGCCGCTCCGCGAGCCGCTTCAGCTGCGGCCAGGCCTTTGCGTAGTGCACGCCCTGGCCGGCATAGATCACCGGACGCTTGGCGTTGACGAGCAGGGCGGCGGCTTCCTTGATGTGGACAGGGTCGGCGCCGTAGCGGGTGCGCAGCACCGGCGTGTAGTTCAAGGGCTCCGGCACCTCCTCGTTCCACATGTCGGCGGGGATCTCGACGATCACGGGTCCGCCGCGGCCGTTCTTCAATTTGGTGAAGGCGCGGCGGAAGATGTTGCAGACCTCCGCGGCGATGTTGATCGGCTCGGACGACTTCGAGAACGCCTTCATCGCCTGGCTGGAATTGAAGTTCGGGTCGATATTGGCAAGCCTGCGCGCATAACCCATCGGCAGCACCAGCACCGGCACGGATTCGCCATAGCACTGCGCGACACCGCCCATCGCGTTCTCGGCGCCCGGGCCGTGCTGCATGCAGAAGGCGCCGATCTTCTCACCCGAGGTGACGCGGGAGATCGCGTCCGCCATGTGCATGCCGATGCGCTCCTGGCGCACCATCACCGGGCGGATGTCGGCACTGGCGGCGTATTCGATCAGGTGGTTGACCGGGTAGCCCGTGAGGATCTCGATGCCCTCGCGCTTCATGATTTCCGCGATCGCGGTGCCGAGCTTCATGACGGTCACTCCCTCTGGATGCGGCCAGTTTGGTCCGGCCTCGTTGTCGTCCTGTCCGATAAAGGAACAGGATTCCGCTGGCCGGTAAAGCGCGGCCGGGGCCGGATCAGGTAGTTCTGATATGCGTTTACGCCCAATCGCGGCTTGGCGCCGTGCCGGCTGGTGGGAAGCTGCAGGCAGAACTAGCATCCAGATTCTGTGCAACCTTTAAGCGACCGTTCATCCTGTCCCTCAACGGGCCGTCAACCAATGTGACCTAGTTTTGCTGGCATATTACTACGGCGCGGGAGAAAAAAGCCGCGAGCGTCGGACAGGAGCTTTTCATGCGCGCGTTGCTTGCAAGATTTCTGCGTGATGAGGTCGGCGCGACGGCGATCGAATACGCCATCATTGCCGGCGGCATCAGCATCGTAATCGTCGCCGGCGTCAGGGGCATCGGCACCAGTGTGAGCGGCCAATTCAACGCCGTCAGTTCGGCCTTCAAGTAAGCGCAGCCGGAAACGCTTCGCATTCTTCCGGATTCAATCGTCCCCGTTCAACGCGCGCAACATCGCGATATGCGCGAACATCAGCCAGCCCCTCATTGCGCCGCGTTGATCAGATGCTCGGCCGCGATCTGCCAGCGTGCCTCCTGCCGGGCGTCTTCCGATAATCTCATGATGTAGCCGGCGGCCTGTTGCTATCGCCGGGTGACGCCCGCTCAGCCCGCCTTCTTGCGCGCCGCGGTGCCCTGCGCGCGCGCTGGCTTCTCGGCCTTCTTCGGCTCGGGCTTGACCGCCTCCTTGGGCTCGCGCTTGCCGCTGCCCGAGATCGGCAACAGCATCTCGCGCTGGCCCTCGATGCGCTTCTTCGGCTTCTTGCCCTTCGCCGCCTTCGCCTCCGCCTTGGCCGGAGCGGCCTGCTTCTCGTTGGCGAGGCTCTTCTTCAGCGCGTCCATCAGGTTGATGACGTTGCCGCCGGTCTTCGCCGCGGGCTTGGTGATCTTGATGCCGTTGCGCTTCTGGTTGATCAGATCGATCAGCGCCTGCTCGTAGCGGTCCTCGAAATCCTCCGGATCGAACTCGGCAGACTTCTGCTCGACGATATGCTTGGCGAGGTCGAGCATGTCCTTGGTGATCTTCACATCCTGGATGTCGTCGAAATACTCCTTCTCGCTGCGCACCTCATAGGGGTAGCGCAGCAGGGTGCCCATCAGCCCGTTGTCGAGCGGCTCGAGCGCGATGATGTGCTCGCGGTTGGTCAGCACCACGCGGCCGATCGCGACCTTGTTCAAGCTGCGGATGGTCTCGCGGATCACCGCAAAGGCGTCGTGGCCGACCTTGCCGTCGGGAATGAGGTAATAGGGGCGGATCAGATAGCGGCTGTCGATTTCGGACCGCGGCACGAATTCGTCGATCTCGATGGTGCGGGTCGAATCCAGCGCGATGTCGTCGAGCTCTTCCTTGGTGACCTCGATGTAGGTGTCGGTGTCGACCTTGTAGCCCTTCATGATGTCGTCGGTGGCCACTTCCTCGCCGGTCTCCGCGTCGACCTTGGCGTATTTGATCCGGTGGCCGGTCTTGCGGTTGATCTGGTTGAAGGAGACCTTTTCGGTATCCGAGGTCGCCGGGTACAGGGCAACCGGGCAGGTCACGAGCGAAAGGCGCAAAAAGCCCTTCCAGTTGGCGCGGGGGGCCATAGGCAAAACTCCGATAACGCAACCGACGGAACGGTCAAGGATAACACCGGGAACCCCAGTTTGAAACAACACGGTCCGGTGAATCTCGCAACGGCGTTAACCGTGGCTTCGACCTGCGCCGGTTTGACGCGGTGCGCGGCGCGAGTGCCGGGCTAACGCCGTCAAACGGCCCGGAACATCGCTCCCGATCAGGCGTTGGCTTTTCGAAGGGGAGCAGCAACCGCCGGAATTACAGGCACTTAAGCAAAGAGGTCGCCATGGCAACGGAACGACACGGTCAGATCGTCGAAACCCCGACCGAGGCGCGCCAGGCTGAGCCCGGACCTTCGGTTCTCGCGCTGCTCACGGCCTCGACAGGGCTCGCGGTCCTGATCCTCGGCATCGTCTGGTTCGTCTTCTTCCGCGTCTGAAGCCCTTATCGTTAACTGCGCAGGTGAGGCTCATTGTTAACTGACGTGCGGCGGAACGTTCTACCCGCAACACGCGCACCTGGTCCTCTGCAAGTCGTCTGAGCGGGAAAGATCGCTGCGCAGAGGCGTGCGGTCGATCACGGCCGCTGCAGTCCAACCGCGGATCATGTCGAGTAGAATTTTCTTGAGCCAAGCACATTTTTTTTCTTGAGCGACGGCTCGCGGCTCGCGGTCTCACAAAATTCAATGACGATCAGTGATGCGCAGGGCGCGAATAGCTGCCTCGCGCCGCGTCACGAGATCATCGAAATTGACTGCTAGCTGATTTGAATCGGATCTGCCTCGAGCTTGAGATGTTCTATCAACAAGAAGAAAAAACCTCGCTGCTGGCGCGCTTCAAGGAGAAAAGCGTTTCGGGCGCGTTCGTCGGATTGACGGTCCTGGCGATGGCGGGGTGGATCTATCTTCTCAGCTCGATGTTCCTGAAATTCATGCTCTGGTGGTTTTCCTGAGACGTCGCTGCCGAGAACGCTTCTCTCTCGACAACACTTGTCTCTCGCCAACACTTGTCGCGCGAGAACACCTGGCGTCGGCGCCTGATTATTGTCGCGCCGTTCCGTTGCACAAAAATTTCGGCCGCTGAACAATCTTTCGGCGCGCCCAATCATGATGTCGTCACAACTCGGAATGTTAATAACATCGGGGCGAACGTGGATGACTGTGATGCTTTCTTCTGTTGTTATTCTCGCGGCGGTGTTCGTCGCAGGCTTTTTCGCCGGTTTCGCCGCGCGTTCGTGGCGATCGCACAAGCGCCGCGCGCGGTACCGGATCTATGCGCCGTATGTGGCGCCGTCAGCCGCTAGATCGTCGAGACCGAAGCAGCCGGTCACCGCGTTCGGCCACATGCGTCGCGCGTTCTAAAGCATGATCCGGAAAGGTGCGGAGCGGTTTTCCGAAGGGATCGTGCTTAAAAACGGGCTAGTTCGATCGAGGTAGCGCGACGTTGTGGTGAGTTGGGGTTGGCGGGCGACATGCAATCGGTCATCCTGTCTTCGTTGCGGCAGCCGGGCTCGGTTCGCGTGCCGGCCTCTTGTCGCCGTTGGCCCTGCGCATCGTGAGGGAACTTGCACAGCATGAGTGATCTCAGGGGTCATTCGCCGAGGCGGTATGTCGTCGATGTCAGTGGCCGGCGCGTGCTGGTCGGTCTTACGCTCGAAGAGACGTCGGAATTCGAGGGGTTGGACACTTCCCTGCCGCAGCTGCCGGACCGGGGAGAGCAGGGTGCATCGGCCGTCGAGGGACGATGGCTTGAGCTCTACGACAAGCACGACAAGGCCTGGATCAAGTGGAAGGCCGACCTGAGGGCGGGGCAGCAGGGCAATTCACCCTTTTTTAACTAAGACCGGGCGATTTTGATCTATGCCGCCTGAATGGGCCCGAACCGGATACTGACAGATGTTTCAGCTGTTTCTGCGGGCTCGCGCGCACGACCTGGTCAGGTCGCGGCGTGGCGAGGAAGGCTTCAAGGCACGCTCGGCCGAGCGGGATGCCGAGACCGATCGTGCCCGGATCGGATCGATCATGGCTGCCATCGAGGCCGCGCTACAGGCCGCCGAAAGCGAGCAATCCGGCCTTGGCCGCCGTGTCGATGATGTGCTGGCCCGCGCCGCGGTGACACTTGGCAACGGCACCGACGAATATCTGGAACGCGAGGCGCTTGACAACCATCATCAAGACCTGTTTGACGCCGAGATCTTGAACGGCCAGCGCCGGCTGAAGGAACTGGCGACCGAGATTGCGCACTTCAAGTTCGTGAAGGCCGCAGTCCTGAGCCGCTTTCCGGACTACAAGGCTCCGGCCGCCAGCAACTGACGCGCCAACCGAGGCGCCTTGCGGCCGGAACGCCAAGCCAGTCGCTGCGGCCTCGTTTGACGCCGTATCCGGCCGGCTCCGGCGCAAGGCGAAAGGCACAGGCAGGACGTGGTGATCGCAGGCAATCTACTCGTCACGGGCTGCGCCGGCTTTATCGGCTTCCATCTGGCAGAGCACCTGCTGCGGGCGGGGCAGCCGGTCATCGGCATCGACAATCTGAACGATTATTATGACCCGGCGCTGAAGCGCGCGCGGCTCGACCTGCTCAAGCAGCACCGTGGCTTCACCTTCCAGCAACTCGACCTCGCCGACCGCGCCGGGATGAAGGCGCTGTTCGAGCGCTATCGCTTCGAGGTCGTGGTGCATCTCGCCGCCCAGGCCGGCGTGCGCTACTCGCTGCAAAACCCCCATGCCTACGCGGATTCCAATCTGGAAGGGTTCATCAATGTGCTGGAGGGCTGCCGGCATACCGCGTGCCGGCACCTGCTGTTTGCCTCCTCATCGTCGGTCTACGGCGCCAATACCAAGCTGCCGTTTTCGATCCACGACAATGTCGATCATCCGGTCAGCCTGTACGCCGCGACCAAGAAGGCCAACGAACTGCTCGCCCATTCCTACAGCCACCTCTATCGCATCCCGACGACCGGGCTACGCTTCTTCACCGTCTATGGGACGTGGTATCGGCCGGACATGGCGCTCTATGCCTTCGCGGACGCGATCACCAAGGGGAAGCCGATCCAGTTGTTTAACAACGGCCAGATGCGGCGCGACTTCACCTATGTCGATGACGTGGTCGAGGCGATGCTGCGGCTGATCGGCCGCGCGCCCGAGGGCGACGCCAACTGGTCGGGCGCGCATCCCGATCCGGGCTCGAGCAGGGCGCCCTGGCGGGTCTACAATATCGGCAACTCCAGGCCGGAAGAACTGATGCATGTGGTGGGGCTGCTGGAGCAGGGCTTCGGCCGGCAGGCGGAAAAGCAGTTGCTGCCGATGCAACCTGGGGATGTTCTGGAGACGGCAGCCGATGTCTCCGATCTTGAGCGCGAAATCGGCTTTCGGCCGCAGACGCGGATCGAGGACGGCATCGCCAGATTTGTCGATTGGTATCGGGCCTATCACAACGTCGATCGGACGTAGTGCGCTGCTTGCGAATCCGAGCGCGAGAAAAAGCCGGTTCGGCGTGGAACGGAGTTTCACAATGAGAGTTATCATCGGTTTTGCCGTCGCTTCGGCCGTGACCATCGCCTCCAGCGCAATCGTTCCGGCGCGCGCGATCGACGTCAAGGTGGCACGCGCCTGCGATGCGCTGGTGGCGAAGGCATTTCCGCCCCGGCAGCCGGGCAATCCGGCATCCAGCAGCGCGAACGGCAATGCGAAGGTCCAGCGCGACTACTTCAACAAGTGCGTCGCCAATGGCGGGAAGATGGACGACGCCGCCGCTGCCAAATCGAAATAGCGCGCGATCGCGACGCGGTTGCGAATTAGCGATGCTTATGGCGGTTGGCGCACGATTGCCGCTCGTCGCGATGATCGTGCCATGCGCCAATGCGGGGACGAAGCGCGAAGGCGCTCGCTCGATCCGTCCAGGCCGAAAACGCATCGATGCCATCTATCTCGAATTGGAATAGCATTGTCGCGTTCGGCTCCGGTTCGAGGCGAATATTGTCCGTGGCCGGACGTCGCGCGTTGAAAGCTTCCGCCGCATCGTCAGAGCCGATCAGAACGGATCAAATCAGACGATGTCTCACTATCCGTAATGGATCGAAACATTCTGCGATCCGTGCAGATGGCGGCGCTCGCAGCCCACATCCATGCTGCTCAGTTCAACCTGTTATGCGCAGAGCGAGTCCGATCAATCGGCAGCAGCAGATTTAGTGTGTGCACGCTGCCTTTGGTGGAATATCTGGTCCGGCGTCGGAACTCCTCTTCAAGGCGCGAGCCTTTGACGCGGCGACATTGTGGTTGCCCGAACGCGCGCCTCCGGTTTCAACAACCATCGCTGCAATCAACGATCGCCGAATGATTTCATGCGCTTGGTTGCGTTCAACGCTTGGCGCGACCTGCGCCGTTTCGCCGCGCGTCTCATCGCTGCCGCTGACTTCCCATCGCGACGACACAATACGGTCATCGATTAAATGTTTCGCGATCCGGTTGTGGAACCTGAGTGGGAAAATTTCTGTCAGAGCCATGTTGGTCGCAAACCTGCCCCATTAATTTCCTTCCATGTGCGTGATCAGCTTTGTCATTCAAACTTCAATCACATCGCTCATACCCGTAACCGCAGAGCGAGGGCGCGCCATGAAGCAGCACAAGATTCAACATTTGCATCAGCCGATCGAAGAGGCGTTGCTCGCGACCAATCGATCGCTGCGCGACGAGGTCGTTGCGCTGATGCTGGATATCGCTGAGTTGCGTGAGCTGCACGAAGGCCCGGTTGCGTCTCGTTCGTTCGGTGCATCCTGTGAACAGACCCGCCCGCGCGTCGCGTTGCGCCGGGTTCATCGCTGACATTCGTCCGCGAATTCCTCCCCCAGCAGTTGCGTCTAGTCTGCGCCGGCGCTAGCAAAGGCCGCCGGCTCGCATATGGTTGCGGGTGATTCAATCTATAGTTGAAGAGTATTTGGCCCTCTCCGCAATGCGGCCGGGCCCCCTGACGGCTTTTCCCGGCAAGTCCGCGTAAGAGGGAGGGCAGCTGGAGCGGTCAGTGCTCTTGCGGCACGGACTTGTGCGCCCCGACATCGGACAAACGCTCGCGCAGGATCCAAGTCTGCAGGACCAGCTCGACGGCGGTATGTCGGAGTTCGAAATTCTCCGCGACGAGCCGTTCCAGGGCGTCGGTCGCATCGCTGGAAGCGGATTGGTTCCCCTCGAAGACCTTGAGACGCGCCATAGTGTCGATCCTCGCAAGAATGTTGATCAGAGACGGGCTCCGACAGGCGTCAGCACAGAATAGTTCGCAGGCTCTCAGGCGGTCGTGGTTCCGCCTGATCGCCAAGGGTGGGAAAGCGCTTAATCGTTAATTTGTGGGTCGAGCGATCAACGTTAGGTTCCGTGAAAACAATCCTCAAATATGTTGAAACCCTCATGACACCCAATGCATTCGTACGTACCGCTGCGCGTGCGCGCCCGCAAGCCGCCGGACGCGAAGGCCGAGAGATTAATTTGTTAGGATTTTGTGAAAGTCTTGCTTGACTGGCCGCGCGGATATCACAGAGGGGCATGGTGCACTCACAATCTGTCGAGGGACCGATTGGGTATTTCTCATTTGCTTCTCACTTGGGAATGCAAACGGTGCGCCAGTTATCGAGATCAAATTCTCATACGTAGAAAGTCGTATAACTTTTTCTCCCTGATGCCTTTTGCGAGGGAATATTGCGTACTTATTCCGGGTAAATCCCTTGCAGCTTCGACGTTTCTTCGCACAATGCGTCGCTGCCGACGGCAAGTTCGAGGCTCCCGAAGGTCCCCCGGGATATCCTCAATTTGAATTTCCTGTTGCATTTACATAGCTTATAGGCCATGCGATTATTGCTAATCTAGGGGGCAACGAGATGACCAATGAGGCGTCATTCTACTGACGAGATCACTTCCAAGGTCAAACAGGCCGAGGAACTCATGGCGCGGGGGCAGTCACAAGCCCAAGCGTGCAAGGTGCTGGGCGTTAGCGTGATGACATTTCATCGCTGGCGCAAGCAGGAGGCCGCACGCGGCCACCATGCGAACGGTACTGTTACCGAGCTCGCCGCTCGCACCGATGATCGAGATGGAATCCCCCCTGTCCGCAACCGTATTGACGAATTGCGGCTGGAAAATGAACGGCTGCGTCGGATTGTAACCGACCTACTGCTCGAGAAAATGAAGATTGAGGAGAAGCTTGCGCTCAGGTCCAGCGGCGGCAGCGGTTTGTCCCGCCGTGGTGAAGTCCAGAGCTAACGTAAGCTGATCCGTTAATGGATACGTGAGGGCCTGGGCGCCAGCAGCAGCTGGTCGCTCAGATGCGCTTTTTCAGATCGTGCGCGCAGCTCCTCGAAGATCGGACGTAGTCTGGCCTGCGCCAGGTCCAGACCTCCGACAATGTCCTGATTCGGCATTTCCGCCGGGAATCGGGCCGCTCGCAGCCTTGTTTCGATTGCCTTGACCAGCACCTCGACATCGTCGCGATGCTGGCCCGCGACCAACTCGGCGCCCATCAGGCGGATCAAGTGAAGGAGGGCCACCAGTGCGGCCTCGGTTTCGCCAGCTGACGAGCTCATGGTCGTTCTCTGCCCGATATGTGCGGCAGGTCTTGCGAGCTTATCACCTGCCTGATAAGAGAGATATGAATTGTTAACACGAATGTTAATTCCCGATGACCGACCTTTCGGACGCTCGATTAGCGAAGGCACCGGTTAGCTTCGGCGCCTTTTCATTCGCTTTTGCCTCTCTCGAGGCGTTCGCAGTCACCTTCGAGATGATCATCGTCGTGCTGTCCAGCATCATCGGCGGCGCGGCCTATCATCTGTTTTACTACCACACGGTTTATAGCAACAGCTTCGAGGGTTTTCTAGGGATCGGCGTCCTCGCCGCGATCCTTCACATGTTCGTCGCCAAGTCGCAGGGCCTCTACAATGCGCAGGTGCTGGCCGGCCTCGACCGGCGCTGGAGCAGCCTGCTTGGCGGGTGGCTGCTGGTCGTCCTGCTGATGACCCTGATCATCTTCCTCTTGAAGGTGGGTTCCGGCGTCTCGCGCGGCTCGGTGATGTCGTTCGGGCTGATCGGCGGCCTCGGGCTGGTGACCGGACGGATGCTGCTCCAGGCGCCGCTGCAACGCGCGATCGACCGCGGCATGCTGGCGACGCGCCGCGCCGTCGTGGTCGGGATGGCGGAGGAATTGTCCCGGGTGCGGCAATCGAGCCTGCTGCGCGATTTCGGTCTCAGCGAGGTGCGACGGGCGCAGCTTTCCGGTATGTCGGACGACGACGGCGACCGGGCGGCGGTCGCGTCAGCCATTCGCGCCGCGCGGGAGTGCGGCGCCGACGAGATCGTCCTGGCGATGCCATGGCAGCAGGAGCCGCGCATCCAGTTCGTGTGCGACCTGCTGCGGGCGTCGCCGCTGCCGGTGCGGCTCTTGCCCGACCGGACGGCTGAACGGTTCCTGGCGCTGCGGATGGTGGCGTCTGGCCCGATCCCGACGCTGGAAATGCAGCGCTCGCCGCTCACTTCGTTCGAGCGCGCCGGCAAGCGGCTGTTCGACATCGTGGCGTCCAGCGGCCTGCTGCTGCTGTTCGCGCCGCTGCTGATCGGGACGGCGATTGCGATCAAGCTCGACTCACGAGGGCCGGTGCTGTTCCGGCAGCGCCGCAACGGGTTTGACGGCAAGCAATTCCACATCCTCAAATTCCGCTCCATGCATGTGCTCGAGGATGGCGATGTCATCACGCAGGCCCGTCCGAACGATCCGCGGCTGACCGGGATCGGCGCGACGCTGCGCCGCCGCAGCATCGACGAGCTGCCGCAGCTGGTGAACGTGCTGCGCGGCGACATGTCGCTGGTCGGGCCGCGGCCGCACGCGCTGGCGCATGACGACAAATATTCCAAGCTGATCGCGAGCTATGCGCAACGCCAGCACGTCAAGCCGGGCATCACCGGTCTTGCGCAGGTGCAGGGCCTGCGCGGCGCGACGCCCGCGATCGAGGATATGCAGCTGCGCGTCGCCCACGACCTCGTCTACATCAAGAGCTGGAGCTTCATGCTGGACCTGCGCATCCTGTTGCGCACGATCGGTGCGGTGCTGCGGCACACGGGCGTTTGAAGGTTGGGTGTTTGAAGGTTGGGCGTCCGACGGCTGGCCGGCTGCTCGCGCTTGCGCGCTACTGCGGAATGCTTTGATTGGCGTCCCTGAATTCCTGCTGGATGATGCGCCGGTTGGCGTCATCAGCCACGCGATAGGCCTGGCCGATCGCGCCCTTGAGCTCCGGCGCGCGGGTGAGGATCAGGCGGATCTGCCGCCGCAACAGATCGACCAGCTCGACATCGCGCGTCGTGTCGACCTGCGCCAGCAGGATCAGGCGCGGGCCGATCAGATCGCTGCGGTTGAAGCCGGTATAGTAGGACATCTTCAGCGCCCGCGACGCGGTCGGTTTCAGCCAGTCGAACCGGCCGGTCGCCGAGGCGAGGCCGAACCAGGCGCCGGCGTCCATCGGCGAGAGCCGAAGCGCGCGCGTGAAGGCGGCTTCGGCCGCCTCCGGCGATGCCGGCAATTCGCTCCAGCCGTCGGCGAGCCACAGCTCGCTTCTGACCACACCGATCTCGGCAGCGAGCCCAGGCTTGCCGCGCAACGCATCGGCGGCGAGCCACCAGGCCGACAGCGCCAGCGTCGCAGCACCGATTGCCACTGCGGCCGGCAGGAAAGCCGGCGACAGGCGCCGCGCGTGCCGGCCGACCGCGTCAGCCATTGTGTTAGTCATCGTATTGGCCATGGCGCGCTGCCCGGTTGCCGGTCATCAGCAGGGTTCGCCGCGTTCCCTCCAGCTTGACGCAGGTCAGGCGGCCGGTGGCGTAGGCGCCGGTGTCGACATTGATGCGGTTGCGCAGCAGTTCGGCCTCACGCACCGGCGTATGGCCGTGGACGACGACCTTGCCGAAATCATCTTCCGACACCAGGAAGTCGTCGCGGATCCACAGCAGGTCCTCCTTGCGCTGTTGCTTGAGCGCGATGCCGGGCCGGACGCCGGCATGCACGAAGAAGTAACGGCCGTAGGAAAAGGTGATCGGCAGCGCGCGCAGGAAGGCGAGATGCGCCGGCGGCATCTGACGGATCAATTGTTGCGCCAGCGCCCTGCGTTCGGCGGCGTCGGGATTGGGCGAGGGCGACAAGCCGTAGGACATCAGCGTTTGCAGACCACCGAACTGCCGCCATTGCGCGAGCATGTCGGGATTGACGAGAAACTCCAGCAGGCAGGCCTCGTGGTTGCCGAGCAGGCAGACCACGCTGTGGGTTCGGCGGCGTTGATCGAGCATCGCGATCACATCGCGCGAATCCGGTCCGCGATCGATGTAGTCGCCGAGGAACACCTGGATTGGTCGTGCTGGCCGGAACTTGCGGATATCGGCATCGATGCGTGCGCAGATCTCGTGCAGCAGCTCGGCGTGTCCGTGGATGTCGCCGACGGCGTAGATGCAGGTCTCGTCGCCCTCATGTTCGAGGTCGCCGGGCTGGCCGACAAGGCGCCGGAGGAGACTGCGCATATTTGGTCTAACCCGCCTGCAACCGTGAACGGCTGATCCGCTGTGCCAGTCCTGTTCCGATCACGGCTCCCAACACGATCACTCCGGGCAGCGCCGGCAATTCCGGCAAGGTGAAGGCGGCGAGCAGCAGCGTCAGCAGGACGGCTGCAGCGGATGCGGGATAGGACCAGTCGCGGCCGCGATTGCGCGCACCGGCCGTGAAGGCAGCGATGCAAGCGACCGTAACCGCGAGTAAAGTCCAGAACATGGCGGAACCGAACTGGGCGATCAAGGCGGCCGCGCTGGTCGCCACCACGGGGCGCGTGGCTGCGCCTTGCCAGTCCATATAGGTCGACGCCAGCGTTGCGGTGGTGCCGCCGCCGCTGCCGAGCGCGGGCAGGTCGGCGAGCAGAGTGTGGGTCGACTGCACGAGGTCGGCCGGGGCGTCAGTGAAGGCGATGGCAAAGGCCACGTCGGGATGACGGTTGGCGATCGCCGTCGCCAGCGCGATCAGCGCGACCGCCGTGGCCGCGCCGGCGCTGCTCCAGCGATGCAGATGAAGCTTTCGCGCGGCGAAGGTCATCAGGACGAGCGCGATGCCCGCAGCGAGTGCGATCGCGGCGCCGCGATGCCCGTACCAGCAGGCGCTCGCGGCGCAGAACAGCGCGCTCGCGGCGAACAGCGCGCGCAGCTGCGCGAGCCGGGCCGCGCTGCGGCCATCAGCGTGGCCGCCGATGTCGAGCGCGCGCGCGAGGCCGAGTGGAACGCCGACGAGAACGAGCATCAGAAATCCGTTTGCTGTCTCATCGCGCGCAGCTCCGGCTGCGCCAAGCCAGGCCTTGAGCGGATCGCTGTGCAGCACGAGGATCAGTGCGGCGACCACGGCCGTTGCCCCAATGCTGCGGCTCATCATATCGGCGCGGCGGGCGTCGATCGCGATCGCGGCGGCGGCGAGCATCACCGAGAGCAGCGACAGCCAGAGCAGCAGCGCGCCAAGGCTTGCGCCGGTGTCGACCGTGATGCTGCCGCTGAACGGCACACCCAGTGTTTCGCCGGCGAACTTCCACACCGGATGCGCCCAGAACGATAGCGGCAGCATCTGCAGGGTGATCCAGACCGCCGGCACCAGCGCCGCCGCAACCGCGGGGCCGGCAATTTGTTTCAGGAAGGACAGTTCACCCGGACGGATCGCGGTCAGGCTTGCCAGCAGGCCAAGCGACGTCACTGTGCCGACGAGACCGGTGGCGAGCGAGGCGTCGAGCAGACCCGCCGGAATCGACGCCCCGATCAAGATGCAGATGAAAGCTGTGACGTTCCACACGAGAGGGATAAGTCCTGGAGAGGATGTTCCTGCGGAAGATGACAACGCAAGGCAGCGGGATGCCCCGGGCTCGTCGCGAGGTCAACGGAAATCGGGCGCGCCAACTGAGGCAGCGTTATGCCGCGTTGGAGCTTCGGTTCTGATTGAATCAGAACCGAAGCTCTAGCTTTTTGTTTTGACGCGTTTTCTTCACGCGAACCGGGGTCCACTTCGCTCGAAAACGCTCTAATGCGGGCGGCGTAGGGCGAGGACAGGGATACGCGGGCGGGACCAGAGCAGTGGGGCGAACGTGCTCGCAAGATATCCGCCTTGCAGCGATACGATGGCGATGACCATGAGCAGCATGGTCTCCGACCACGTGCCTCCGATGGCGGCCAGCAGCGCCAGTTCCGCGAGCGTCACCGGCACCAGCACCAGGCAGTGCTGGCGCAGCCCGAGAACGCCGCCGCCGATCAAATTGCCAAGAAAGACAAATAACATAACCAAACCCTGTGCCCGCATCATATCGGGCCGGGTCCTAAGCCGGGGTTAATCCGATCGCCGCAAACCGCCGGCGTGATGCCGGCCGGCGCTCGAATGACGGTCTGTTATGTTAGTCGATTAACATTCAGAACGGGCGCAGGTCGCCGTAACTGTAGGCGGCCCAATAGTCGCGGCCGCCATAGGGTCCGTAGGCGCCGTAGAGCGGGGCGCAGGAGTAGCGGTCGGGACAGCCGTGCCAGCAAACCCGTTTCCACTGGCAGACGTCGCCTTGGCAATATTGCAGCCGCTGGCAGTGGCCGCCGACGCGCTCGACGGCGCGCGGGGCTTTGGTAATGCTCAATTCCGCGGCATTTGCGCCCGATCCGCCAAGCAGGACCACAGAGGTTGCCAGCGCGATTGCCAGGGGCTTCAGGCGGGTCATCACACCCTCAATCAGTTAACTCAAACCATCTCATTCAGAGATAACGGGGACATCACACGAAAGCAAAGCCGGAGTGGCGTCATGCGGAGCTTTGTCCCGCGATGATGTTGCCGGTGTCGCCGAATTGCCTCACCTTGCTAACATTCTCTATCAATTGCATCGCAATATATCACCGAACCTTGTGATTTCGATAGTCGGCATGTTACGGCACGGTCGGAGTATTTAGATGTCGCGTGCGAATTTCATTCGAGCAATGTTATTGCTTGCGGCCGCCGGATCGGTCAGCGGTTGCCATTACATGCCGACCAATGGTCCGACGAGTTCTGATGTCGTGGCCGGGCAGAAGGATCCGGAAAGCCTGCCCTATGCGATGGTCAAGATCACGCCGCAGGTCGAGAACGTGCTGGCGTCGTTCGCGCCGCAGCTCGCCGGAGGCATTCAGGGCCCGCCGCCCAAGGACATCCACTTCGGCATCGGCGACGTCGTCAGCGTCACGATCTTCGAGGCCGCCGCCGGCGGTCTGTTCATTCCGGTCGAGGCCGGCGTGCGCCCCGGCAATTACATCACGCTGCCGAACCAGAACGTCGATACCGACGGCAACATCTCGGTGCCCTATGAGCTTGTCTGGATAGTCGCTGTTCAAATCTGGTCGGGTCTGATTCAACATTGGGCGATGAGCAAGTATTTTCGGCCTTGGAACATCGATCAGACGCTGCTTCTGCCGCCGAATGTGCAGGACTTCGTGCCGAAAGGCCATGTCTCGCGGTTTATGGTTGATCTGGTGCGGGAGAGCCTCGATCTCAGGGAGATCATGGGCAGCTATGTGAGCGGGCTTGGGCAGCCGCCGTTTGATCCGCGGATGATGGTGGCGCTGCTGCTGCATAGCTATGCGAGTGGGCTGTATTCGTCGCGTCGGATTGCCAAGGCCTGCCGGGAGCGGAACGATTTTGTGATGATCGTGGCGCTGGATGCGCCGGATTTTCGGACGATCAGCGACTTTCGCAAGCGACATTTGAAGGCGCTCGGCGCGCTATTCGTGCAGGTTCTGAAGTTGTGCGAGACGGCCGGGCTGGTCAAGCTCGGTCATGTCGCGCTGGATGGTACGAAGATCAAGGCGAACGCGTCGAAACACAAGGCGATGAGTTATGAGCGCATGAAGAAGCGCGAGGCGGAATTGAAGGCCGAGGTCGCTCGCATGCTGGCGGCCGCCGAGGCGGCGGATGCCTCGGAGGATGAGACTTTCGGCAACAGCGACGAACTGCCGGACTGGACCGTCGACAAGCAGAAACGGCTGGCGAAGATCCAGCAAGCGATGGCGGCGCTGGAAGCGGACGCCAAACTGGCGGCGGAGGAAGAGCGCCGCATCGAGGCCGAAAAGGAACAGCAGCGCCAGGCCGAAGGCCGCAAGAAGCCGGGCAAACCGGCGGCGCTGCCATCGGAGGAACCCAATCCCAAGGCGCAACGCAACTTCACCGATCCGGAAAGCCGCATCATGAAGTCGAAGGATGGCTTCGTTCAGGCCTATAATGCCCAGGCGGCCGTCGATGCACATGCCCAGATCATTGTCGCGCAAGAACTGACCCAGCACGGCAGCGATCAGGGCCAGTTGGTGCCCCTGATCGAGGCCATCGAGAGCAATCTTGGCCGCAAGCCGCGGCAGGCCTCAGCGGATTCCGGCTACTGCAGCGAAGCCAATCTCGAAGCGCTCGACACACGCAGCATCGATGGCTATGTCGCGCCCGGACGCGCCAAACACCCGACAGTAGCGAACGGAAAAGTCGGCGGCCCGCTGACACAGGCCATGCGAAAGAAGATCGACGATGGCGGCTTCGAAACACCCTACCGATTGCGAAAGCAAGTGGTGGAGCCGGTGTTCGGGCAGATCAAACAGGCAAGAGGCTTCCGCCAGTTCCTGTTGCGGGGCATCGAGAAAGTGCGCGCCGAGTGGACAATGATCTGCACCGTCCATAACCTCCTCAAGCTGTTCAACCTCGCAAACGCAGCCTGAGCCTGCTACTCTACAACAAATGCCCGTCACGAAAACATATCTGGACGGGCTCCTATGCCGGCGCGATCCGCGCCAAGAACCGCACCCCGACCGAAGTGCAGCGCTCGATCGTCGATGCGCTGAAGAATCGCGCGATCGAGCCGCAGGCCGTGGTCGCCCTGATCGAGCAGCGCACCTCGCTGATCTCTGTGCTCGGCGAGGTCAATACGCCGAACCGCTTCCCCGCCAATGCCGCAGGCGAGCGCGTGCTCGACTCGATCACGCGCGCCGGCGGCCCGAAAGGGCAGGGCTTCGATACCTGGGTGATGCTCGAGCGCGACGGCAAGCGCACCACGGTGCCGTTCGGCCAGCTGGTCTACGAGCCCAAGAGCAACATCTACGCGCATCCCGGCGACACCATATATGTCTACCGCGAGCCGCAGACCTTCGTCGCCTTCGGCGCCTCGGGCGCGCAGGGCCAATTCAACTTCGAGGCCTGGCGCATCTCGCTCGCCGAAGCGGTCGCCAAGGCCGGCGGCCTGAACGATTCATCGGCCGATCCGGCCTCGGTTTTCGTCTATCGCGGCGAGCTGCCGGAAGTCGCCGCCAAGCTCGGCGTCGACGTCAGCAAATATTCAGGGCCGATCATCCCGGTCGTCTACAACATCAATTTCCGCGATCCGGCGGGCTATTTCCTGGCCACGCGTTTCCAGCTGCGCAACAAGGACGTACTGTATGCGTCGAATGCGGCGTCGGTCGAAGATGCCAAGGTCATGCAGCAGATCCGCCTCGTGACCGCAACGGTGAACGATCCGATCGTGGCCGCCTACAACGCAACCTTACTTCGCAATTCGATCAAGCTTGCGCCCTGATTTCGGGGCGTGAGCCGGCCCGCCCGGCTTCATGACAAATTCACGATTAGCTTCCGGCTCGCGCGAGGCGACGGCATTGCCGTGGCCGGTGCGATGGTCGTCGTGGCTGTTCTGCGCCGTCGTCGCGCTGGCCCCGCTGCCGCTCGGCTCGGTCGGTGTCACAGCGCCCGCGATCTGGTCGATCCTGCTCGCCATTGCGCTGCTCGGGGCATTGCCGATGCGCCTGCGCGACAGCCAGCTCGCAATCCTCGCGGTGACGGCGCTGCTGACGGCGCTCGCCCTGCTGGTGTTGCACGAGCAGTCGGCGGTCCACCCCTGGCTCGGTGCAGCGCCGAACGCGCTCTGGGCGGACGCCGGCAAATTGTTGCCCGCCGAACTGCCGCCGATCGCGTCGATCGCACGCCATCAGCCATTTTATTCCGCCGGCCTTGGAATCGTCTGCCTGCTCTCTTTTGCGATCGGTGTCGTGCTCGGTGCCGACCGCGCCATAGCGCGCAGGCTGTTGCGGACAGTGGCCGCGGCCGGCCTCGTCTATGCGATCGCCGGTATCGTCACGTTCGCGATCGATCCCACGCGGATTTTCCTGCTCCATGAGAAGGAGGCGCATCTGACGTGGCTGACGTCGCCCTTCGTCAACCGCAACACCGCGGGCATTTACTACGGCTGCTGCGCGCTGATCTGGCTGCTGTTTGGCTGCGAGCTGATCGAGCGCAACTGGCCGCCGCGGCGTTTCAGCCCGTCGCGCCTGCTGGCGCGCCTTGATGGGCCGGCACGGCGCCGGCTCGCCGGCCATGCGCTGGGCTGGCTGGTCTGCCTGCTGGCCATGTTTCTGACCGGATCGCGCGGCGGCGTCGGGATCTCGCTGCTCGCCGCGGTCGTCGCGGTCGCGATCTTCTTCCGCAAGCGGATGCCGCCGCGCTACGGCTTGATCATGGCGCTTTGCGTCGGCAGCCTGGTCGCGCTCGCCCTGCTGCAGCTTCTCGGCGGCGGCGTCGGCGCGCGCTTCAGCACGATGGGGCTGTCGGACGAGGGCCGGTTCTCGACCTATCGCGCGACGCTGCGGATGATCTTTGACCATCCCTGGCTCGGCGATGGTTTCGGGAGCTTCGAATGGGTCTATCCGGCCTATCGGACCGATGACATCTCGCTGCGCGGGACCTGGAACCGGGCGCACAACAGCTGGCTCGAACTGGCGTCCGACGGCGGAATGTTAATGGCCGGCGCCGTCATCGTCGCGCTGCTCGCAGCGTTCAGTGTGCTCGCGCATGGCGTACGGAGCCGCCGCCGCGACGTGATCGTGCCGCTTGCGGCGCTGTGCGCGTCGGCCGCCGGTGCCATCCATTCGATGATCGATTTCTCGCTCCAGATCACCGGCTACGCGGTTGTCATCGCGGCCTTGCTCGGGGCGGGACTGTCACAATCCTTCCGCTCCGGGCCGGGCAACGGCCGCGGCGGTGCCAATGTTATGGCGGGGCCGCCGGTTAACGTTGATTTCGCTGGGCATGCCGGGGCCGCGGCCGGCGAGGCTATTTAATTGGCGCGATAACTCCGATTATGCTAACAAACTGTTAGTATTCGTTAGGGAGATAGCAGTGTTCACATTCGAGCGATCCAGCGGCTTTTCCGCCTCGCGCGTGGCGGTGTTGATGATGTTGGCGCTCGCGGCGCCCGGCGGTGAAGCATTGGCGCAAGCCGCCGGCGGGCAGAGCCAGCTCTCTCAGGCGATCACGAATTTCAAGGGCTCTCCTGAGCAACTGCTGACCCAGTATCCGAACGCGGGGGTGGAATTGACCTCGCGGGCGCGCGATTTCGTCACCAACGATCCGACGACGCTGGATGTGATCATCGGGCTGCTGGCCAAGGCGAGCAAGGACCAGAAGACCGCGATCGCCGCCGGTCTCGCCCAGGCCGCTCGCATCGTGGTGCGCAGCAACCAGCCCTACGCGACGCGCATCCAGCAGGCGATTGCCGACACCAAGGACCTCGATACCGTGATGGCGTTTGCCGCGGCGTCGGGTGATAGCGGCACTGCTGCGACGGGTGGCGGCGGCGCGGGCAGCGCCGGTGCATCCGGCGGCCAGACCGGCGCCCTCGGCGCCGGCGGCGCAGGAGGGGGCGGCGCGCTCGAGGCCATCAACGGCAACAGCGTCAACACCGGCATTTTCAGCTTCACCTCATCGGTCACCGGATCGGGCAACGGGACGACCACACTTCTTACGACAGTTACTCCCTGAGCCGGCTTCCGATCGTCAATGGCGAACTCTCTGCAGCAATGCGCTTCGGTGTCGGCGGCGGGACGCTTCCCGGTTTCATTGGAGGGCGCGAGGGCAGGCTCCGGCCTGCCGGCGCGGCGATAGGACGAGATGCTTCAGCGTAACCAGATTTCGCCGTCCGTCGATCTGAGAAATCGCTCGGCCGAACTGCCGTCGCTGGCGGAAACATTCGACGCGTTCGTCACCTATCTGCTCCGGCAGTACTGGGTCATCCTCGGGACCGCCGCGCTCTGCTTGTTCGGCGGCATCTGCTATTTGGCGACTGCGGCGCCGAGCTATACCGCGCTTGCCACGATGATCATCGACACGCGCAAATTCCAGGTCTTCCAGCAGCAATCGCCGGTCAGTGACGTCCCGGTGGATTCCTCCGCGGTCGAGAGCCAGGTCGAAATCCTGAAGTCGGAGAACGTGGCGCTCGCGGTGATCCGGGACCTCAAGCTCACCGACGATCCGGAATTCGTCGGCTCCAAGGTCGGCGCGGCGGGAGCGGTGCTGGATTTCGTGACCGGCCTGTTCACGGGCAGCGGGCCGCCCAACGAGTTCGACCGGACCCGGCGCGCGGTCCGCACCTTCCAGAAGCAGCTCGAGGTCCGCCGCCGCGGCATGACCTATGTGATCGAGGTCTCCTTCCGCTCGCTCGATCCCGAGCGCGCCGCGCAGATCGCCAACGCCGTCGCCGACGCCTACATCGTCGACCAGCTCGATTCCAAGTTCCAGGCGACGCGCCGCGCCAGCGTCTGGCTGCAGGACCGCATCCAGGAGCTGCGCTCGCAGGCATCCAGTGCCGAGCGTGCGGTGCTCGACTACAAGAAGACCAACAACATCGTCACCTCCAGCGGCAAGTTGATGAACGAGCAGCAGCTCGGCGAACTCAACACGCAGCTGCTTCACGTGAAGTCGCAGGTCACCGACGCCAAGGCCAAGCTCGACCGCATCGAGGCGGTGGTGAAGAGCGGCGTCCCCGATGCGACGGTCGCCGATACCCTGAACAACCAGGTCATCACCAAGCTGCGCTCGCAATATCTCGAGCTTGCCAACCGCGAGGCCGACTGGTCGTCGCGCTATGGCTACAATCATCTGGCCGCCGTCAATCTGCGCAACCAGATGCGCGAGATCCAGTCGTCGATCATGGATGAGCTGAAGCGGCTCGCCGAAAGCTACAAGAGCGACTATGCGATCGCCCTGCAGCGCCAGAGCGAGATCGAGCGCGCCGTGAACGATTCGGTGTCGCAGTCGCAGTCCACCAACCAGGCGCAGGTGACGCTGCGCGAGCTCGAGAGCTCCGCGCAGACCTATCGCTCGCTGTACGACAATTTCCTGCAGCGCTACATGGAAAATGTGCAGCAGCAGTCGTTCCCGGTCAGCGAGGCGCGGGTGATCACCCGTGCCTCGCGTCCGCTCGGCAAGAGCCACCCGCAGACCTTCGTCGTGCTGGCGCTCTCGATGCTCGGCGGCCTGATTGCCGGGCTCGGGCTCGGCGTGTTGCGCGACCTCTACGACCGGGTGTTCCGCACCGCCGAGATGGTCGAGACGATCCTCGACACGGATTGCGTCGCCATCGTTCCCCGCGTGCCGGCAGGCCAGATCAAGGCCGCGGTTGCCGTCCGCCCCAATCTGCCGGCCGGTCCGCGGACGATCCGGTGCGGCGACGAACCGGTGCTGTGGGCGGCGATCGATTCGCCATTCTCGCGGTTCTCGGAAGCGATCCGCTCGATCAAGGTCAATGCCGACCTCAACGTCACCAAGCCGTCAAAGATCCTTGGCCTGACCTCGGCGCTGCCCAACGAGGGCAAATCGACGCTGGCCTTCGTGTTCGCGCAACTGGTGGCGCAGAGCGGTGCGCGCGTGCTGTTGATCGATTGCGATCTGCGCAATCCCTCGCTCAGCCGCAAGGTCGCGGCCAATGCCGAGCGCGGCATCCTCGACGTGCTGTCGAACAATGCAACATTGCAGGACACGATATGGCGCGATCCCGAGACCGGGCTTGCCTTCCTGCCGGGCGCCACACGATCGCGCATCGCGCATTCGCACGAGGTTTTGGCCTCCGACCAGATGAAGGACTTCATCGACGCGGCCCGCAGCCAATATGACTACGTGATCGTTGATTTCCCGCCGTTGACGCCGGTGGTCGACGTCCGCATCACCGCGCACTTCGTCGATTCCTTCGTCTTCATCGTGGAGTGGGGCAAGACCCAAGTGCAGGTGGTCGAACGGGCGCTGCGCAGCGCCCGTGCCGTCAACGAGAACCTGCTCGGCGTCGTGCTGAACAAGGCCGATATCGCCGCGATGAGCCGCTACAGCGGTTATGGCGGCAAGAACTACTATTACAACTCGCACTATGGACGATATGGCTACACCGAGTGAGCCGCGTGGTGAGGCGATCAGGCGTGCAGGCGTCTGGCTCGCGCGCGGCTTGCTGGCCGCGGCCGCGTGCTCGTCCGTCGCCTGGGGCGCGACCACCTTGCCTGACTTTGTCGACCAGACCCGGCTGGATGGCGCCAGGGACGTGATCCTGCGCAACGTACCGATCAGCGATGCCGAGCTCGATGCGCTGGGTCCGGCCCTCGCGCGTGCCGCAGCACGATCGGATTGTATGCCGGCCATCGATCGCAGCACGGCGGTGATCCGGCTGCGGCTTGCCGAGAACGCGCTCGCATCGGGCGATCGGGTGGACGCTCGGATGGGCGAGCTCGACGCGGCCATTCACAAGTCGCTCGGCTGTGCGCCGGCTGACCCTTACCTCTGGCTCGTGCTGTTCTGGCTCCGCAATATCAGGCAGGGCCTGACCGACGCGAATTTCGACCTGCTGCGCATGTCGTACCGGCTCGGCCCCAATGAGGGCTGGATCGTGGTCAAGCGCAGCGCCATGGCGCTCGCGATGTTCGATGCCCTGCCGCCCGACCTCTCGGGTGCGGTCGTTGCCGAGTTCGCGCGTCTTGTGAAGACGGAGCTGTATACCGAGGCCATCGACCTATTGAAGGGACCTGGATGGGCGCATCGGGAGAAGTTGCTGGCCGGCCTCGCAACTGTCCCCAAACGGAACGTCGACATCCTGACCCGCACAATGGCCGACATCGGATACGATCTCGATCGCCGCTCCCCGGCGGAACGGCGCAGCCTGGAGCGCGAACCAAATTTCGGACGTGACGAGCTTGCCCGAATGCCATCAGGAGCTGTGGCGAGACCATGACGATGGAATTCAGCGTCGGACAGCACAATGCGCATTATGAGGGTGTCTATTCGGCACGCGAGCGCGACTGGCGGCGCGTCTGTGCGGTCGACAAGGCCGATCATATCGCGGACTTGCTGGGCCGCTCCGCCACTGGAATCGGCAACGTGCTCGAGGTCGGCTGCGGCACCGGCGCCGTGCTGGCCCGGCTGTCTGCGATCGGCATCGGCCGCGATTGCACCGGGATCGACGTCATCGATCCCGCGACCAATCTGGAGACCGACGGCGCGGCGGCGGTCCCGTTCCACTGGTTGAGCTATGACGGTGTGACGATCCCGTTCGCGGACGGATCGTTCGATCTCGTCTATGCCAGCCATGTCCTGGAGCATGTGCCTGAGCCGCGCGCATTCCTGCACGAGCTTGCCCGCGTCGCGCGGGGTTTGATCTATGTCGAGGTACCCTGCGAACTGCACGCGCGCACCAGCCGCCGGGCGCTGCAATCCACGCTCGACATCGGCCACATCAATTTCTACACGCCCGGCACGTTTCGCCTGGTGCTGGAGACTGCGGGACTCAAGGTCATGGGCTTCGGCACCTATGACCACAGCCTGCCGGTGCACGCATTCCATTCGTCACCCGCGAAGGGGCTCGCCAAGAGCATCGTGCGGAAGACGCTGTTGTCGGCCAGCCCGGAGCTGGCGACCCGGCTTGCGACCTATCATTGCGGGGCGCTCTGCCGGCGCGACGAGGCGCCGCCGCTGCCGCAGGACCGCTGAGCCATGGCGCCGCGCGTGGTCGTCTTCAACAACATGATCACACCCTACACCAACCGTCTCTACAACGAGCTGGTCAGTCGTGGGCTGGATCTCGCCGTGCTGTCCTGCACCGCGCAGGAGGCCGACCGCTCCTGGGCCGGCTCCTTCACGCCGCGTTACACGACGCGGACGGTGCCCGGCATCTCGATCCCGCTGTCGCGGTCGCGGCACACCCATGTCAATGTCGGGATCGCGCGCGCCTTGAAGAGGCTCGCGCCCGACCTGCTGTTCGTCAACGGCCTCTATCCGTCCATGCTTGCCGGCGCCGCGTGGGCACGCGCCAACGGCAAGCCGCTTGCGCTGACGATCGACGGCTGGCGTGAGACAATGCCCAATACCGCCTATCATCGTCTGGCGCGGCCCTGGCTGCTGCGCCAGTGCGGCGCGGTCGTGTGCTGCAGCGACAAGGGCAGGGCTTATTTCAGCGGCGAGGGCGTCCACGACGCGGATCTGTTCGTGGTGCCGCTGGTGCCGGCATGGGATCCGCCGAAAACTGTGCCTGATTTTCAGGAACGTCCGTTTCATCTGCTGTGGTGCGCCCGCATCAACGATGACGCCAAGAACGCGATCTTCTTCGAGAACGTCGCGATCGCGCTCGGCCGCATCCTGCCCGCCTTGAAGGTCCGCGTGGTCGGGTCCGGCGTCGCCGAACAGCGCATGCTGACGCGGCTTGCCGCCGCCGGGATCGAGGTCCGGCACGATAGCTATGTGCCGTGGCCATCGATCTCGGAGGTCTATCTGCAATCACGGCTGCTGCTGCTGCCTTCGCTGCTGGAACCGTGGGGGCTGGTGTGCAACGAGGCCTTGCAGTGCGGGGTTCCTTGCCTGGTATCGCCCCATGTCGGGGCCGCCGGCGAGCTGGTGCGCGACCACGACAATGGCCTTGTTTGCGCGCTCGATGAACAGGCGTGGGTCGATGCGGCGCGCGCCTTGCTGGACCAGCCCGCGCGCTGGCGGACGATGTCGCAGCAGGCCCGGCAAAGCGTGCGAAGCGATGCGCTTCAGGACGCGGCTTCGCGTTTCATCGCCGCTGTCGATCATCTTGTGGACGCACCAGGGCGACAGGAAGCCGTGCAATGATCGGCAGATGGTGGTCGCGAACCGACGTCTTCCTGCACGCCTATCTGGTGATGGTGCTCGGCTGCATCTATTTCCTGTTCAATTTCGTCGAGGGGATCTCGTTCGCGGAACGGGCCGGCGAATCCACCTTGTTTCGCGGCGCGTGGCTGCTGCTCTACATCCTCCTGATGCTGCATATCGCGGTCGACCGGACGCGCTTCGGCCTGCTGCTGCTGCATTCGCATCTCTATCTGGCATTCGTGGCCTTTGCCGCCGTCTCGCTCGCCTTGAGCGCCGACCCCGCCGGCTCGTCGATCAAGTTCGCGATGTACGTGCTGACCACGATGTTCTCGGCGTGGGTCGTGATCAGCTGCCCGGTCGATCGCCTCGTCGACACGCTGTTCCGGATCGGGATCGTGGTGCTGATCGTCCATGTCCTGCTGTTTCCGGTGATCGGCTCGGAATGGAACTACGATGCGCTGAATCGGCCGACGGTGCTCGGGACCCAGGCCTATGCCGGCGTGTTCGGCCACAAGAATCTCGCGGGTGCCTTCTTCGGGCTCATGGTGCTGATCTGCTTCGTACGCATGCTGGCAGGGCCGCGACGGCAATTCGGCTGGTCGCTGCTGCTGATGGGATGCCATTTTGTTGCGCTCGCCGCGGCCGGCTCCGCAGGACCCCTGATCAGCATGTTGACGACGGTCGCGGTCACCTTCGGGCTGTTACTGGTGGTGCTCGGGCGCCGCGGGGCCGCGTCGATCTACTGGCTTGGGCTCGCGTCCTTTGCACTGGTCGTGCTCGTCGTACCCAGCGACTACCTCTATGCGCTGGTCGGCCGCAGCGGAAACCTGACCGGACGCTCGTTCCTCTGGTCGGTGTGGCCGCACTTCTTCTGGCAGCATCCCTGGCTCGGCTACGGGTTCTCCGGATTCTTCAACGAGCTGCCGAACTCGCCCGCCAACGAGCTGACGAGCATGGCGCCATGGAACACGGAGTTCGGCTCGTTCGAAAATTCCTATCTCGACGCCTTCCTCCAGTTCGGTCTGCTCGGCGGCGCGCTCTATGTGCTGCTGCTGGCACGGGCGTTGTGGAACAGCATCGTCTTCACATTCGAGCGGCGCGGGATGTATTGGCTGGCGCCGTTCGCGATGCTGCTGTTCGTTGTGATCGCGTCGGCCAACGACTCCAGCCAGCTGCTGCACAATTATTTCGGCTGCGTGCTGGTGTTCTGGTGCTATTTCGGCCCGGAGGCCAGGCTGCAGGCGGCGCCGCGGCGGGCGTTCACCAGACTGCGTGCGAGTGAGGCGTGAGTGCATTGACCGACAGGCTGGACCGCGTGGCGGCCCAAAGGCGGGTCGCCGGCGCCGTGCGCGGATCGCTCCGCCGGCTGCGGCGCGCCGGGGGCAATGTCGCGCTCGGCCTGGTCGATCAGGCGCTGCTCAGCGGCTCGGCCTTCGTGCTGACAATCGTGCTCGCCAATGTGCTCGATGTCAGTTCGTTCGGCAGCTTCAGCGTCGCCTGGTCGTTCTCGATCCTGATCGAGGCGGTGTTTTTGCGCGGACTGTTCGACGACGGGCTGCCGGCGGCCGCGCATCGGATTCCGACATCGTTGTGGCCGCAGCTTCGGCTTGGCCTCTATCTGTCGTCGTTGCTGGTCTCGGCTGCGCTCGGCCTCCTGCTGGTGATCGCGGGCCTTGTGATCGTTGTGATCGGCGGGGGCGCCGGCGGGCTCGTGATCGCAACCGGGCTCGCGATCCCGGCGGTGCGTTTGCAAAGCATGTTCCGCCGCATCTGCTATCTCGACGGCCGGCTGCCGCGCGCTACGGCGTCATCGCTGACCTACTGCTTGGCGCTGGCCGTCTCGGCCGGGCTGATGATCGCCTTCAAGCTCGCCGGCGCTGCGGCGGCGATGGCGTGCATCGCGATATCGGCGGCGCTCGCAGCCAGCCTTTTGCTTGCCCACACCAGCGAGCTCGCCTGGCCGCAAGCCAGGATCTTCCGCAGCTCGCTGCGGCGGCTGTTCAGGAACGGCCGCTGGTTCGTCGCGAACTCGCTCACCTACTGGATCGGCAGCATCGGGCTGATCCCGGTGTGCGGCCTGCTGATCGGGCTGGAGGCGAGCGCGTCGCTGCGCATCCTGCTCCTGGTGTTCGCGCCGCTCAGCCAGTTCTGCGCGACGATGTTCTCGGTCCGCCTGCCGGAAATCGCGGCCGAGCTGCGCGCGGGCAGGCGCAGCGCAGTCGCCGCCGCCGCGCGCGAAAACGCGCTGCTGCTCGGGTCGATCGCAGTCGCCTATGGTGCGGTGATCGTGTTGCTTGGCCAGCGCATTCTCGCGCTTGTCATCCACGGACAGAGTTACGAGATCGGTGCCGGCAGCCTCGGCCTGATGGCGGCTGCGATGGCGCTCGATGCCGTGTGGCTCGGCCTCGCGCTGCCGCTGTTTGCGACCGGCAAGCCGCAGCGGTTCATGCTGAGCCGGATCGCGGGCCTCGCCGCGCTGTGCTGCGTTCTGCCGTTCGCGGCTCAGGCCTGGCAGGTGACGGGCGCGGTTGCGGCGATGGTCGCCTCCAGCGCAGCGTCGGTGGTCACAGTGGTGCTGACCAATTCGGTGCGGGAGCGGACATGACCGACGACACAGCCGGCCGCGCGCTATCCAAGTTGCATATCGGTGCCTTCAATTGCGGTATCGAGGGCTGGATCAACACCGACATCACCACGCATCTGTGGATCGCGCGGGTACCGTTTGCGGCGAGGGCGCTGCATCTCGCCGGCCTGCTCAGCGATGCCCGCTATGCCGAGCACCGCCAGGGCAAGTTTGCCGGGCTGCGCTACATGGATCTGACAAAACCGCTGCCATTCGCGGACGGCAGTCTCTCGGCGGTGTTCAGCGCCCACGTCTTCGAGCATCTGTTTCCCGATGAGGTCGAGCGGCTGGCGCGCGAGATCGCACGGGTGCTGGCGCCGGGCGGGGTGTGCCGCATTGTCGTTCCGGACATGGAAAGGATCGTCGCGCTCTACGATCCGGTCGCGCCGCAGGCCTTCCTCAAGGGTGTATTCGAGATCGAGCGGCGCTCCGAGGTCGCGTTCGCGCATCACTGGGGTTATACCCGTGCGTCGCTCGCAACACTGTTCCGCGCCGCGGGGTGTTCAGAGACCCATACAAGGGCCTACCGGGAGGGCGTCTGTCCCGATATCGACCGGCTCGACAACCGGCCGGATGAGTCGATCTTCTTCGAGGCGATCAAGTAAGGCAGGAGACTGACATTGCTGGGCGCAATTCAAGCCCGATTTTCCAGTGCAGCGCGCAAGCGGCGCGGCGAATTCCTCGTTCGCACCGTGAACCTGCCGCTGGATGCGAAAATCCTCGATCTCGGCGGCGGGACCGGCCGGCATATTCGCGCGATCCTGCCCCGCCATCGCAACATCACGGTGTGCGACATCTCGGCCGACGACCTCAAGGCCGCGCGCGAGCGTTTTGGCTTCAAGACCGTGCTGCTGCAGGAAACCGAGCGCCTGCCGTTCGACGATCAGGCGTTCGACTTCTGCTTCTGCTCGTCGGTGATCGAGCACGTCACCGGGCCGAAGCAGGAGGTCGTGACGATCGAGGACGGGGCGGCATTCCTGAGTATCGCGCGTCAGCACCAGAACCGCTTTGCCGGCGAAATCTCGCGGGTGGCAAAGTCGTTTTACGTGCAGACGCCGTACCGTTACTTTCCGATCGAGAGCCACACCTGGCTGCCCGGCATCGTCGTCCTGTTGCCGAGACGGCTGCAGATCGCGCTGATCGGTGTGTTCAACCGCTTCTGGTTCAAGCGGACCGCGCCCGACTGGCACCTGTTCGACTGGCGCGAGATGACGGAGACGTTTCCGGACGCGACAATCTATCGCGAGCGATATCTCGGCATGACCAAGTCGCTGATGGCGGTCAAGACGTGAGCCAGGTGTCCGCTGGCCGCGTCAATCGTCGCGCCGGGCCAGGATATTGATCAGCGTGCCCAGTGCGGGCCGGCGATCGAGCGCCGGCGGGAGCGGGGAGCCGGCAAAGCTCGTGCGGAGCATCGTGAGGCCGTGTTGCCGCAGCAGGTCCTGCATGGCGGCCGGCGAGGCGTCGAATTTGGAGAAGGCGAGGTAGCGGAACAGCGGCCGCGCCGACAGGCGCGCGGAGGCCGCGTGCGCGAGCTTGTAGCCCTGGCGCAGCAGCGATCCGCGGTTGGGGATCGAGACCAGCAACAGCCCGCCGGGCTTGAGCACGCGATGGATCTGGGCGAGGCACTGCGCCACGTCGGGAACATATTCCAGCACGCTCGCGCAGAGCACGCCGTCGAAGGATCGATCGGCAAACGGCAGGCTTGCGATCGTCGGGATCTGCTGGAAGGAGAGCCGTCCGGCCGGTGCATCATCGGCGGAGCGGCCGCGTGCCGCCGCGATCATCTCCGACGACGCGTCGACCCCGGTGACGTCGCAGCCGCGCGCGGCGAGCAGGCGGGACAGTGTTCCGGTGCCGCAACCGGCGTCGAGCCAATGCTGCCCGGCAAGGTCCGCCTTGCCGAGCAGATCGAACATCGCGGCGGTGCGCGCCTTGAAGGTGCGGCTCTGATGCAGCGCCTCCCACCCCGACGAAATCTCGTCGTGAAAGCGGATTTCAGGTCGGTCGATCTGGCCCATGGCGGCCATGCTGTTCCCTACCAGTGGAAGCCGCTCACTCTGGCGCGCACCTCTTCGGGCAATCCGATATCAGACAGTTCGAGCACGATTTGGTCAGGGCGCGTTGTCGTCAGCGCCGCGACGAAGCGCGGATCAGGCGTCATCAGCACGATAATGTCGGCCCATTCGATGGTCGCGGTGACATCGTCGTGCAACAGGCCAACCAGCTCCGGGTTGCGCATCAAAAAGTCCCGGTTAGCGCCGATCAGCTGCGACAGCCGCACATTGGGGTCGTAGATCCGGATGTCGCGCTGCTCGCCGCGCAAGCTCTTCACCAGTTCCACGAACGGGCTGTCGCGGACATCGTCGGTGCCGGCCTTGAAGCTGATGCCGAGGAAGGCAATGCGGCGGCCGTCATGCGACAGGATCCAGTCGGCACCGCGCGACATGATCATGTCGTTGCTGGGCAGGATGCTCTCGAGCACCGGCGTCGACAGCCCGCGGCTGTGCGCCAGATGTTTCAGTGCCTTGACGTCCTTGGGCAGGCACGAGCCGCCGAAGGCAAAACCCGGCCGCAGATAGGCCGGCGAGATGTTGAGCCTTGTGTCCTGCAGGAAGATGTTCATGACGTCGCGGCCGTCGATGCCGAGCGTCTTTGCGATCGTCCCGATCTCGTTGGCGAAGCTGACCTTCAGCGCGTGCCAGCTGTTGTCGACATATTTGACCAGTTCGGCGGTCTCGACCGGCGGCGTGATCTTGGCGCCCGGCAGATCCTTGTAGAGCGCCATGACGCGATCGGCGGTCTCCTGGTTGAAGGCGCCGACCACGGTCTTGGAGGGTGCGTTGAAATCCGCAATGGCGCTGCCTTCGCGCAGGAATTCCGGATTGAAGGCGAGGTCGAAATCGCGGCCGATCCGGTTGCCGGAGGCTTCCTCGATCAGCGGTCCGACGGTGCCGCGGGTGGTGCCGGGCAGCACGGTGGAGCGGATCGTCACGGTATGCGGCGCGTTCTTCGCGCGCAGTCCGCGGCCGATCTCGATCGCGACCTGTCGGATCGCGGTCAGGTCGAGGTTGCCGTTGCCGGACGAGGGCGTGCCGACGCAAACCATCGATATGTCGCTGTTGACGATCGCCTCGGTGGCGTCGGTGGTCGCGGTCAGCTGACCCGTGGCAACCGCGCGCGCCACCTTGTCCGAGATACCCGGTTCGATCACCGGCGATCTGCCTTCGCGGATCAGGTCGACCTTGGCAACGCTCTTGTCGACGCCGATGATCTGATGGCCGAGGTCGGTGAAGCAGGCGGCGCAGACCGTTCCGACATAGCCGAGGCCGAAAATGCTCACATTCATGCTTCGACCTTCAATAACCTTGGGACCTGCGCGTGACCGCGGCGGCGTTGCGGTCGACGTGAGTGAAGCGGCATGGCGTTCAAGACGATGCCCGCCCGGCGGCAGCGTTCGCGCTGGAATGCGAGGTTGACCGCTCGGCGGTCGGATTTGCGCGCGGCGCAGGGCGTTGCGCGGGGGCTTTCGCGGCGAACAGAGCCTCATAGGCCGCAAGCAGCTTCGGCTCCTCATGCGTCCAGGACAGCGCGCGCTCGACGCGACTGCGGCCGAATGCCCCCATCGTCTGCCGCAACGACGGATCGTCGATCAAAGTAATGATCTTGCTGGCAAAATCCTTCGGGTCGTTCTTCGCCGCATAGAGCGAGGCGTCGAGCGCCGAGCGGCGGCCTTCGCGGACGTCGAACTGAACGATCGGCCGTCCCAGCGCCATGTACTCCATGATCTTGTTCATGGTGGAGATGTCGTTCATCGGCGTGACGCGGTCCGGATTGACGCAGACCTCCGCGGTCGAGAGCATCGTGAACAGCGGCTCATCCGCGACCGCGCCGGTGAAATTGACGTAGTCGGAGAGCCGCATCTCCTCGCAGAGCTTGACGACCGCGTTCCACTCCGGCCCGGTGCCGGCGATGTTGAACTGGATGTCGGTGCGTCCGAGATCGTGCACGATGTGGCCGATCGACTGCAGCAACAGATCGATGCCTTCCGACTGGCCGATCACGCCGACATAGCCGACGCTGTAGCGCCGGCCATTGCGCCAGGCCGGATCGGCCGGGCGGGCGCGCACCCGCTCGAGATTGGGGCCCGAACGCACCACGAAGACCCGGTCGGCCGGCATGCGACCGCGCCTGATCGCGATCTCGCGGTAGGACTCATTGGTCGCAATCGAGATGCTCGCCGTCTTGAAGGTGAGATATTCGACCAGCCGCAGCAGCTGCCAGAACATGTCGCGGCGGCCGAACTTCGCTTCATAAAGCTCGGGGTTGACGTCGTGATGGTCGAACACGAAGCGCTTGCCGCCGAGCCTGAACAAGAGGCCGATCAGGAAGATCAGGTCGGGCGGATTGCAGCCTTGGATCACGTCGAAGCCGTGCTTCCACGCCACCTTGATCGAAAGCCACATCTCCCAGAACAGCGCGACCGGATATTCGATCAGGTAGGCGGCGATCCCGCGCGCTTCCACCGGCATCGGATGGCGGTAGATGTGAATGCCCTCGAGGCATTCGTAAGACGCGTCATGGCCGCGGCCCTTCGGGCAGATCACCGAGACCTCGTAGCCTGCCTTGCGCAGCGACGTTGCTTCGCACCACACCCTGCGATCGAAAGGAACCGGAAGGTTCTCGACGATAATCAGGATCCGCCGCGGTGATGGTTCAGCTCTCGACATCTGCGATGATCTATACCATTGACCTAACAACATCACAATCTGACTAACATCGGCATTAACATGCGCGGCTTGCACTATGCAATCCCGGCACCGATGTGACGGCGACGAGACGCGGACATGGCAGGCAAAGCGAGGGATTGGGGCCACAGGGCATTGATTGCCCTGATTTTGAGCGCAGTGGTGCCGCTGGCCCACAAATGGCCGCTGCAGTGGGGTGGTGCGTCGGCAAACGATGCGCTGAATGCGAGCCGCGAGAATGTCGTGATCCCGCTGACGCTGTTCGGCATGACGGTCAACGCGATCGGGCAGTCGCAGTCGCAGCCTTGGCCCGAGCTCAAATTCGACGGCGTTCGGCTGTGGGGCGCGATCTATTGGGCGCAGGTCAATCCGGCGCCCGGCATCTTTAACTGGGCGCGCTTCGACGCCATCCTCGCGGCGGCCGAGCGCGAGCATGTCGATATCGTTCTCAACCTCGCCTACACGCCGCGTTGGGCCGCGTCGGTGAAGGATGCGCCGCCGGCGTTCACGCCGGGCGCAAGCTCGCCGCCCGGTGATCTCACGTCATGGGATGACTGGGTGCGCGCAGCGGTGGCGCGCGCTGCGGGGCGCATCAAATATTGGGAAATCTGGAACGAGCCCGAGGATCCCAAATATTACTCGGGCGATATCGCCACCATGGTCCAGATGCAGAAGCGGGCCTATCAGATCATCAAGGCCAGCGATCCCGGCCTGATGGTGCTGACGCCGCCGTCCAACGGCACGCCGGACGGCTATCGCTGGCAACAGGCTTTCATGGCGCAGGGCGGCGGACAATATGCCGATATCTTTGCCTTCCACGGCTACACGAGCGAACCGGAAGCCGTGATCGGGATCATTGCGCGCTTCAGGCAGATCCTCGCCGCGCACGATCTGTCCGCAAGGCCGATCTGGGACACCGAGGCCGGCTGGTCGTCCTACGAGGCCAATCCGGATGGCTGTCTGGCGCGGGCCTATATCCTGAAATGGATCAATGGTGTCGACCGCTTCTATTGGTATGAATTTGCCGGCGGGGGTAGCGATTTTGGAAAATTATGGGACCCGGCGCGCGGGCTGCTTCCGGGTGGCGTAGCCTACCGCACGGTCCAGTCATGGCTGGTCGGCGCACGCATCGTGACCGCCATCCGGACCTCGCCGTCGACCTGGCGCGTCGCGCTTCATATGCAGGATGGCCGCGACGGCTTGATCCTGTGGACCACCAAGGGGCGGTCGGTTTACCGGGTCGACCCGCGCTTTAGCCGCTATCAGGGCCTCGACGGCGGAGAAGGACCTGTCGCCAACGGCGAGGTCGAGATCTCGCCAAAACCGATCCTGTTGCTCGAATGATACGATGTTAATTCACGAACAACAGGATAACTATGATGATGTTCCTGGCTTCATTGCGGGCGGTAGGCGCGATACAAGGAGCGCTGTTAACGTGAGGCGGTTGACCGACTGTGAAGCAGATCGCGCAGAACTATAAGAGCGGCGAACTCAAGCTGATCGATGTGCCGTCGCCACGTTGCCGCCCCGGCGGCGTTTTGGTGCGCACGGCGTTCTCCGCGGTGTCGACCGGCACCGAGATGATGAAGTTCACGGAAGGGCGCCTGTCGCTGCTCGGCAAGGCGCGCGCGCGACCCGACCAGGTCGCCAAGGTGGCGCGCTCGGTCCGCCAGCAGGGATTGCTTGCGACCTATCAGAAGGTGATGAACCGCCTCGATTCCTACACGCCGCTCGGCTACTCGCTGTCGGGCACCGTCGTGGAAGTGGGCGACGGCGTCGGCGGCTTCTCGGTCGGGCAGCGCGTCTGCTGCGGCGGCAATCAATATGCGACCCACGCCGAATATAATTGGGTGCCGGTGAATCTCTGCGTGCCGGTGCCGGACAGTGCGGCACTCGACCAGGCTGCCTTCACCACGATCGCCTCGATCGCGCTGCAGGCGATGCGTCAGTCGGAGATCCGTTTCGGTGAGACCGCCTGCGTGATCGGCCTCGGCCTGATCGGGCAGATCATGGTGCGCCTGCTGCGCAGCGCCGGCGTCGTGGTGGTCGGGCTCGATCGGCTTGAAGCACGCTGCCGCCAGGCCGAGGCCGCGGGCGCAGCAGTCTGCGCGGTTGCATCGGACGATGCCGCGGCCGAATTTCGCGCCCGGATCGACCAGCTGACCGCGGGCAGCGGCGTCGATTGCGTGTTCATCACGGCGGGCAGCGACGATCCCGATCTCGCATCGCGTTCGGCAGCATTGCTGCGCGACCGCGGCCGCATCGTCGACATCGGCAAATGCACGCTGAACCTGCCGTGGAATGAATTCTATGACAAGGAGCTCGACGTTCGCTTCTCGCGCTCCTACGGCCCCGGCCGCTACGATCCGCTCTACGAGGAGGGCGGTATCGATTACCCGATCGGTCATGTGCGCTGGACCGAGAAGCGCAACATGGAGGCGATCGTCGCGCTGCTTGCCGACGGACGGCTCGATTTCTCGTCGCTGATCTCAGAAGTGGTGCCGCTGGAGCAGGCGACGTCGGCCTTCGAGCGCATGAGCCGCGGCGAGGTCGGCCTCGGCATGGTGTTCGCCTATCCCGACGCCGCTCCCCGCGCGCTGCAGATGATTTATCGCCCGGTCGCCGCCCTGCGCAGCGGCCGGGTGCGGCTCGGCGTCATCGGCGCCGGCAATTATGCCTCCAGCATGCTGTTGCCGCAGCTTGCGAACAACCAGCGCGTCGATCTCGTCGAGGTCGTCACCAATACCGGCCTGAGCGGCGCGACCGCCGTGCGCAAGTTCGGCTTCGCGCGCGCCTCGACAGAAGCGGCCTCGGTGCTCGAGGCCGACGATATCGATGCCGTGCTGATCGCGACACGCCATGCCTCTCATGCGGACCTTGCGGCGCGCGCGCTGCGCGCCGGCAAGGCGGTGTTCGTCGAAAAGCCCCTGGCGATCGACACGGATGCGCTCGATCAGCTGGAACTGACCATCCGCGAGACCGGCAATAACAGGCTGATGGTCGGTTTCAACCGTCGCTTCTCGCCGCTGCTGCAAGGCATGCGCACGGCGTTCGCGCCGGCCGGGCCGCAGACCCTGCAATATCGGGTCATCGCCGGCCCGCTGGAGAAATCATCCTGGTATCTGCAGGCGGAGACCGAAGGCAGCCGCTTCGTCGGCGAGGGCGGGCATTTCATCGACGTGTTGTCCTGGTGGCTCGGCGCCGAGCCCGTGCGTGTCTCCGCCAGTACCGCCGGCAAGGACGTCGACAATCTGGTCGCGACCTTCGACTTTGCCGACGGCTCGGTCGCGAGCCTCAGCTATCTCACCGGTGGCGATCCGCGCGTGCCGAAGGAAGCGCTCGAAGTATCGGCAACCACCGGCTTTGCCGCCTTCGACAATTTCTCGCGCTTCGAGATCTGGCACGCCGGACAGCGGACGGCGCAGAAAGCGCGGCTCGACAAGGGCCAGCGGCCGATGCTGGATGCCTTCATTGCGGCGGTTGCATCGGGGGCCGCGATGCCGATTGCGCTCGACTCGCTGCTTGCGACCACCCGCGCAACGCTTGCCGTGCAGGAAAGCGCGGCCGCCGGGACGCCGGTCGATCTGGCGATCGGCGCAGCGGGGCATGGCGCTGTGCGCGCCGCGACCGGCGCGAGATGAATCCGGCCTGGTATCTGCGCAGACTGCAGCGCATGGAGCCGTCCGAGCTTGCCGGACGGGTGAACGACCAGGCGCTGCGCCTGCTCTGGCGGATCGCTCCGCCCGACATCGCGCGGCGCGCGGGCGCCAGGCTGATGGCGGGCGCGCGGCAGCCGCGCCTGAAGCCGCTGCCCTTGTCCGCCAATGCCCCAAAACACGCTGCCGAGCGGCTGATCCATAGCGCCGATCAGATTCTCGCCGGACGCTGGCGTGTTTTCGCCAGAGATCATCAGGCGTTCGGCGAACAGCCGGACTGGTTCGTCGATGTCCGCAGCGGCAAGCGGGCGCCGGGCGACAGGTACGCGTTTGCGGTTCCCTATCGCGACGAAGCGGCGGTCGGAAACATCAAATACATCTGGGAGCCGTCGCGTCACCACCATCTTACCGTGCTCGCGTCGGCCTATTACCTGACCTCGGACGAACGGTACGCCCGGCGCGTGGCCGAGCATCTCACCAGCTGGTGGCGCGAAAATCCATTCCCGCGCGGCCCGCACTGGATCAGCGGCATCGAGCTTGGCGTACGACTGATCTCCTGGAGCTGGGTGCGCCAGCTGCTGCAGAACTGGACCGGCGCGCCCGCATTGTTCGAGGACAATGAGCGCTTCGTGACGCAGCTCCATGCCCATCAATACTGGCTGTCGCGGTTTCCGAGCCGCGGCTCGTCCGCCAACAACCACGTCATCGCTGAGGCTGCCGGGCAGTTCGTCGCGGCCTGTGCGTTTCCTTTCTTCCGCGACAGCGCGCGATGGCGCCAGGATGCAGCCAGCACGCTGGCACACCAAGCCATCGCGCAAACCCTCGCCTGCGGCAGCAACGGCGAGCTCGCGACCGATTATCACGGCTTTGTCCTCGAACTCCTGCTGGCGGCGGCGGTACAGGGCGAAGCCTCGGGACACCCGCTTGACGATGCGGTCTGGACCACGATGTGCCGCATGAGCGATGTCATTGCCGCGATGCTCGACGATCGCGCGCGTCCGCCGCGTCAGGGCGATGGCGATGACGGCATTGGCCTCTTGCTCGACGATCACGGCGGCAATCGCTGGCTTGGCCTGCTCAGCACCGGCGCGCGCCTGTTCGGCGGTCTGCCCTGGTGGCCCAGTTTGCCGGAGTTTGATCTGCGCACGTTTGTGCTGACCGACGGCATCAAGCCGCGTGCGATCGCCGCGCGGCCCGCCCGCCGCCCGCATTTGCTTGATAAGGCGGGGCAGACTTTTCTCGTCGATACTGAGCGAGCAGTGTGGTGCCGCTGCGACCATGGCCCGCACGGCTTGGGCCGGATTGCGGCGCACGCCCATGCGGATGCGCTGTCGATCGAATGCCGGATCGGCGGCGTCGAGATCTTCGCCGACCCCGGCACCTATTGCTATCATGGCGATCCGCGATGGCGGGCCTACTTCCGCTCCACGCTGGCCCACAACACGCTCTGCCTGTTCGCGCGCGATCAGTCGGTGTCGGGCGGGCCTTTCCTCTGGACACGGCATGCGCAGAGCCGGCTTGTCGCATCCAGCGGCCTCGACGAGCGTGATGCAGACGCAGACGCAGACTGGGTCGCCGAGCACGCGGGATATCAGGGCGGCGCAGGCCTCGTGCATCGCCGTTCGGTGCAATTGCAGCGTCGGGCGGCGCGGCTCGTCGTCACCGATATTGTGCGTGGCGATGAAGGGCTTACCGCTCCGGCGAGCCTCAGCTGGCATCTCGGTCCTGAGGTCGAATGCAAGCTCGATGGGCACACGGCGCTGCTGTCGTGGCCTGGCGGGCGAGGCGAGCTCGATCTGCCGGCAGAGCTCAGCTGGATGTCGTATCACGGTGACGAGACCCTGCCTGCCGGCTGGTATTCGCCGTCGTTCGATCTCAAGGTGCCGGCGACGACCTTGATCGGCTCCGGTACGCTTGCCGCCAGGCAAAATCTGGTGACGGAGTTGCGCTGGTTCTCAGACCCGGCACGCCGGTCATGAAGATTCTGGTCGCGCACAACAGGTATCAGGGACGCGGCGGCGAGGACGTCGTCTTCGAAGCGGAGGTCGACCTGCTGCGCAACGCAGGCCACAGCGTCGAAACGCTCACCGTGAGCAACGAGGCGATCAATTCGCTGGTCGCGCGCATCGCGACGACGCTGTCGATCGCCGACAATGCGGAGGGAAAGCGGCGCGTGGCGGAGGCGATCGATCGCTTCCGCCCCGACATCGTCCACGTCCACAATTTCTTCCCGCTGCTCTCGCCGGCGGTGTTCGATCTGTGCCGGCAAAAGCGCGTGCCGGCCGTGGTCACGCTGCACAATTATCGCACCATCTGCACCGGCGGCATGCTGCTGCGCGACGGCCGCATTTGCCACAAGTGCCTGGATGGCGGCCATCTGTGGGGCGTCGTGCATCGCTGCTACCGCGGATCGCTGCCGGGTTCGCTGGCTTCAGCCTACATGATCGCGCAGCACCAGCGCCGCGGCACCTGGACGCGTCCCGGCCTGCGCCTGATCGCGTTGACGCAGTTTGCCCGAAATCTGTTCACGCAGGCCGGCTTCGACACCGGCCGGATCGACGTGAAGCCGAATTTCATGGCCGATCCGGGGGCACCTGATCCGGCGGCACCGCGCGCCGGGCTGCTCTATGTCGGACGGCTGAGCCGCGAGAAGGGCGTCGCCGTGCTGCTCGAGGCCGTTGCGGGCACGGCCGTGCCGTTGCGGATTGCGGGGGAGGGGCCGGAGGCGGCCGCGCTGAAGGCCCGGGCGAGCGGCAACGTCACGTTCCTCGGCGCCATCTCGCGCGAGGAGGTGTTTGCGGAAATGGCCAAAGCGCGGGCGCTGGTCGTGCCGTCGCTGTGGTACGAGGGATTTCCCATGGTTGTGGTCGAGGCCTTCGCGCGCGGGACGCCGTTGATTGCGTCCGAGATCGGCGGGCTTGCCGAGGTGGTGAGCGACGGCGGAACGGGCGCGCTGGTCCCGCCGGGCGACGCGGCCGCGCTCCGGCAGCAAATCGCTGACGTTGTCGGCGCCCCCGATCTGGCGGCGGCATGGGGACGGGCCGCACGGGCCGCCTATCTCGAACTCTATGCGCCGGACGAGAACCGCCGGCTGCTCGAGGCGATCTACGCGCGTACCGTCGGCGGATGATCGCCGCAAATCGGCGCTCCGCGCGTGATCGGGCATCGTCGCTCCGTTTCCACGCCGGCGTCGCTAACACATTGCGGCAAATCTGGCGTTAATTTGTTATATCGCGGCGTCGGGCGGACGGCACGCCAGGTTTGGCCTGGTGGTCGAGCGGCCCTGATTCTGCGGCTGATTCCACGATTTTCGCCCGATTGAAGCTCACAATCTGCAACCAGGCAGCGTCATAACACTTGGCTGGCAGCCCGCCGGTTGTGAAGTTTGACGCTTTTTTGGAAAAGCTCTCACGCGGTGCAGAAATATTTTTTCAGAACAGAAAATCGCGTCGAAGCGCGCACAACATCTGCGAAATTCGGTGCGCTCGCGCCAACCCGAGCCCCCGTGAAACCCCGTATAATTGCTACCCTTTTTTGCGCCGCGGCTAACATTGGCGGCTTGCCTGCGCTGAATGTTAGCGCTCGCCTGAAATTGCGTTAAGTCTCGCAAAAGCCTCATGGAACCAGACGTTAATAGCGCATTGCTGATTGACTCCCGGATACCGCGGACTTAACAATGGACTTAACAAGTTCGTAACGTGTGTCCACATTTGAGCTGCGTCGCAACAAACGAGTTGTGATTCAACAGCTTACGTGTGGGCGAGCGGCTTGAATCCTCGTATCCCAGCAGGGGCTACCTCGATGGCGACTTACAATCTCGACCAAACCGACCTCAAACACGCGATCAACTCGACGATCGATCACGCGACCCAGCAACAGATCATTGACTATTTGATCAATGCAGGGGTCGGCTACACCAGCCCCGATGACGGAACGGAGATCCCGGTCCAGGTCGGCGCCGGAATCTCCAACCCGGATCCGGCTGCCAATGTTCTCGTCGAAACCAACGCCAATAACGTTGTTAACACTGACGCCAACCTGAAGGCGATCATCGAGGCCACCAGCCAAGATGTCACGCTGACGGTCAACGGCAGCACCCCGGTGCTGGTCGCGACCGGCGACGGCAACGATCAGGTCTTCATCAACAACACCGGCGATACGACGGTTCTCACCGGCGCCGGCAATGACACCGTCTTCGGCGGGTCGGGGCACGATTCAATCAGTGGTGGCGCCGGCAATGACGTGCTCGTCGACAATGCCTCCGGTCACAGCACGCTGGACGGCGGCACAGGCAACGATCTGCTGTTCGGCTCTGGTTCCGATACGCTGCTCGGCGGCTCCGGCAACGACACGCTCTACGGCGGTACCTCGTCTGATCTGGTCGGCGGTCGCGGCAACGACGTGCTGGTCGGCGGCACGGGCAACAATCTGCTCTCGGGCGGCGCCGGCAACGACGCGCTCTACTCGAACTCGGATGCGTCGCACGCCTCGGTCCTCAGGGGTGGTGACGGTGCCGACTCGCTCTACGGTGGTGCCGGCGCCGATACGCTGTATGGCGGCAACGGCAACGACCTGTTCGTTGGCGGTACGGGGACTGCTGCGGAGTATGGCGGCAACGGTAACGACATCCTCTACTCCGGCAGCGATGCATCGCACGCGACGGCGGTCTACGGCGGCAACGGCAACGACTCGCTTTACGGCGGTGCCGGCAACGACACGCTGTATGGTGGCAGTGGCAGCGACACGCTGGTCGCCGGTTCGGGCACGCAGACGCTCATCGGCGGCAACGGCAGCGACTCGTTCGTCGGCTCCGCCACCGGTACGGCCTCGATGGTCGGCGGCAATGGTCAGGACTACTTCTACCTGTCCAACGCCACCAGCAGCGACACCATCGACGGCGGTGCCAGCAACAAGGACTCCCTGACCTTCCTCGATCACGCCTCGACCGACGTGACCGACATCAGCGCCGGATCGAACGGCTCTCTGGACATCACCTTCAGCAGTGGCCAGGTGACCCAGATCAGCAACATCGAATACCTGATCTTCAACGATGGTCACTCGACCAAGCTGTAAGATCTCAGGTCTTCACAAACTAGGTCTTCACTAAACGAAGGCGCCGCCTCAACCCTGGTTGAGGCGGCGCTTTTTTGCGATTGCAGGTGGTGTTCTGAAATGCTGTCTGATAATCTCGGAGTGTTGCAGCCTGCTCCAATTGTGAGTCATCGAGATAATTTAAGCGTTTGCTTAGCGATGATGTAGCGCGTCGAAGCAGGAGCTCCATCGATGGTGACGCAAAACCTGAACCAGACGGGGCTCAAGGCCGCGATCGGCTCCACGATCGATCACGCAACCCGGCAAAAGATCCTCGACTATCTGATCACGGCGGGGATCGGGTACAACAGCCCGGATAACGGCAGCACGATCCCGGTGCAGGAGGGCGCTGGGATCAGCAACCCGGATCCGGACGCCAATGTCCTGATCGAAACGAACGCCAACAATACGATCAAGCTTGACGCAAAGCTGAAGGCGATCATCGAAGCCACCAAGAGCGACGTGACGCTGAGCGTGAACGGCGCCGCCCCGGTGCTGGTCGCGACCGGCGACGGCAACGACGTTGTCACCTTCAACAACAACCGCGGGACGACGGTCCTCGTCGGTGCCGGCAACGACACGGTGTACGGCGGTGGCGTGGGTCACGAAACGATGGACGGCGGCGCCGGCAACGACTGGCTTTGGGGCGGTAGCTCAGCGCAACTGTTTGGCGGTAGCGGCGACGACACGCTGCTGTCCGGCGGCCCGGTGTTCGATACGAGCGTTTCCAGTGTGCTTTACGGCGGTAGCGGCAACGATGTGCTGTTCGGTGGCTGGGGCAACGATCAACTGTTTGGTGGCGCCGGTGACGACTGGTTGAGCGCGGGTTTCAGCAACGAGATTCTCGACGGCGGCGCGGGCAATGACACGCTGGTCGCAGGCATGGACAGCTGTCAGCTCTACGGTGGCGCCGGCGACGACATACTCTACGCGGACCTGTTTGCGTCGCAGGGCTCGATGCTGTCGGGCGGTGACGGCAACGACACGCTGGAGGGTGGTGCCAGCGCCGCTGCCGACACGCTGGATGGCGGCGCCGGTGACGACCTGCTGAAGGGCGGCATCGGGACTGCTGCGGAGTACGGTGGCAGCGGTAACGACGTTCTCCAGTCAGGCGCCGGTTATGGGCTCGGCACGTTGCTCGATGGCGGTGCGGGCGACGACACGCTGGTTGCCGGTGCGGGGTATAACCCTGCCAATATCGGTTCCGACACGCTGGACGGCGGTGCCGGCAACGACCTGCTGACCGGCGCTCCCGGAACTGTTGCGGAGTATGGTGGCAGCGGCAACGACGCGCTCTACTCGCACTCGGATGCATCGCACGGTTCGCTTCTCGACGGTGGTGCCGGCAACGACTCGGTGTATGGCGGTGCGGGTGCCGACACCCTCTACGGCGGCTCCGGCAGCGACACGCTGGTCGCCGGTTCGGGCACGCAGACGCTGATCGGCGGCAACGGCAGCGACTCGTTCGTCGGCTCCGCCACCGGTACGGCCTCGATGGTCGGCGGCAATGGTCAGGACTACTTCTACCTGAAGAACGCCACCAGCAGCGACAGCATCGACGGCGGTGGCGGCAGCAAGGATTCGCTGACCTTCCTCGATCACGCCTCGACCGACGTGACCGACATCAGTTCCGGATCGAGCGGCTCTCTGGACATCACCTTCAGCAACGGCCAGGTGACCCAGATCAGCAACATCGAATACCTGATCTTCAACGATGGTCACTGGACCAAGCTGTAGGATCCTGGGTCTGCACCAAACGACGACGGCGCCTCAACCCTGGCCGAGGCGGCGCCTTACTTTTGCGTCCGAACACGCTTTGTCGATCGACCCGCTCGAATGGCAGATCTGCATTACAAGTCCCGCGCCAGGCATTTCCGTCGACGGATGTTAGAAGTTACTTCGTCACATTCGGACCACGTAGCTTTTGTAAAGCCGGGAAGCTTGCTTGACCCGATGGAACTGTGGCCAATAGCTTTCCGCGGCCTTGATAACATCAGTCAAGATAAGCGATCGCTGTAGAAATCAGCCGCTTAACGGACCAACGCGTGGAGCTCTCGAATTGGCCAAGAAGAAGATGCTGAATGCCGGTGCTGGATTGACGGTTGCCAAGCGGATCCAGCCGCTCCTGACATCGCCTGAGTGGGAAGAGATTCGATTGGATGTCGACGCAGAGGTGGATCCGGACATCGTCGGATCGATCACCGATCTCTCCGAACTGTTCCCGCCGGCCTCGTTCGACGCGATCTGGTGTTCCCACCTGATGGAGCACCTCTATGCCCACGAGATTCACCCGACCTTTGTCCAGTTCCGCGAGGTCCTGAAGCCGGACGGATTCGCGCTGATCATGTCGCCCGATCTCGAGGCGGTGGCCCAACACATGTTGACTCAAGGTCTCGGTGCGATCGCCTATGTCTCGGCGGCCGGTCCGATCCGTCCATTGGACATGATCTACGGACATTCCGGCGCAATCGAGCAGGGGCGCCATCATATGGCACACAAGACCGGCTTTTCGAGCGACCGGATGGGGAACCTGCTGCTCGGCGCCGGGTTTCCGACCGTCTCCGTGCGCAGCGGGAATTTCGAGATCTGCGCGTTGGCGCTGATGCCGGAGGCCGATGACGGGCGGATCCGGCCGCTCCTGGAGGCCTGCGGGTTCGACTTCCGGGAGACCGTCAGCGCCGCCTGACGGTTGTCGATGTTAAACAATGTTATAAGGTTCCGTGGTTAAATCCGGTCCGCAGCAGTGTCGAGACAGGCTTCTCAAACCTTCTCGATACATATATTTTTGGCTGGCTTACTGAAAATGCTGCGTTAGCGAACTAACAATGATAAGTTATAGTTCGCTGAGAACCGGATCTGCGCAGTCGAAACTTCGAGGCATCCATGACCACACACCTCTCGCTCGTCGGCGCTGCTTCGGTGGACGACCTGCCGCCCACCGGCCTCGCATGTCTCGTCATCGTGGCAAGACAGCATGGTTTGCACCTCACCACGTCGCAGCTCATCCATGACAATCTCCTGCGCGACCAGGAAGTCACGCTCCCCGAGCTCCTGAAGTGTGCGAATTCGTCGGGCATGACGGCAAAGGCCGTCAAGCTGGACTGGAAGGGCCTCAGCCACCTCAAGCGGGCGCTGCCGGCAATCGTTCGCCTGCGCGACGGCAGCCACATGGTGTTGCTGCGCCTCGAGGGCGATGAGAACAGCACCCGGGTGGTGTTGCGGGATCCGAACGCGAGCGAGGATGCCTTGCTCGTGATCGATCAGCCGCGCTTTGAGGACATCTGGTCGGGCGATGTCGTCATGGCCAAGCGCGATTACGAGATTTCCGACGAGACCCAGCCGTTCAGCTTGGGTTTTGTCGTCGCCTTGCTGTTCCGCGAACGGCGCATCCTGCGCGACGTCGCGATCGCGGCGCTGATCCTGGGCTTTATGGGCCTGGCGCCGATCATGTTCTGGCGGCTGCTCTCGGACAAGGTCATTTTCTACAAGGCCTACAACACGTTCTACGTGCTGTGTGTTGCGATGTTCGTCGTCATCCTGTTCGAGGCGGCATTCACGTTCCTGCGGCAGTATCTGGTGCAGCGCCTGACGGCACGCATTGACGTCAAGCTGTCGACTTACGTGTTCGAGAAGGTCCTCAATCTGCCGATTGATTACTTCGAACAGAACCCTGTCGGCCTGATTTCCCGGGACATCCGCGAAGTGTTCCGGATTCGTGGCTTTCTGACCGGGCAATTGTTCGGGACTGTTCTCGATTCGACGACGCTCTTTTTCTTCCTGCCCGTCATGTTCTTCTTCAGCCCGATCATGACGCTGATGGTTCTGGCTTTTGCTGGAGCGATCGTTACCTGGCTCGTCCTGATGCTGCCGGCCTACCGGAAGAAGTCCTCGGCAACTTTGGCGGCTGAGGGCGCGCAGGGCGCGTTTCTGATCCAGAGCCTGAACGGCATGAGGACCATCAAGTCGCTGGCGCTCGATACGCGGCAGCGGCACATGTGGGATGTGCTGGTGGCGCGCGTCGCCAAGGCGCGTCTTGCGGAAGGCTTGACCGGAACTGCGATCCAGACGCTGGTGCGTCCCTTGGAACGGCTGGCGGTGAGTGCTCCCTATGCGTTCGGTGTCTACCTGGCGGTGAGCAGCGGCGATCCGGTCTATGTCGGGGCGCTGTTTGCGTTTTTGATGCTGTCGCAACGTGTTGCCGGCCCGCTGATGCAGATGGCCCAGCTCATCAACCAGTATGACGAGGCGCGCACCGCTGTCACGATCGTCGGCCGGCTGGTGAATCAGCCGGCGGAAGAGGGACGTTCCGGCCATGGCGTGAGGGACCCGCTGAAGGGTTTGATCGAGTTCTCCGGTGTCACGTTCAAGTACAAGGGCGCGGTGTCGCCGGCGTTGAACAATGTCTCCTTCGAGATTCCCCTCGGCACCACGCTCGGCGTGATGGGCAAGAGCGGCTCGGGCAAGACCACGATCACCCGGCTGTTGCAGCGCCTGCACTCCGACTATGGTGGCTTGATCAAAGTCGACGGTATCGATGTCCGCGAATACGATGTCGATCATCTCCGGCGCAATGTGGGCGTCGTGCTGCAGGAGAACTTCCTGTTCAGCGGCACCATCCGCGAGAATATTTCCGCCGCAAAGCCGGATGCGACCTTCGACGACGTTGTCAGGGCGGCGCGAATGGCCGGCGCCGAGGAATTCATCGACAAGCTGCCGCGAGGCTACGAGACCTATATCTACGAGGGTTCCACCAACCTCTCCGGCGGCCAGCGTCAGCGGCTTGCGATCGCGCGTGCGCTGATCGTCAATCCCCCGATCCTGATCCTGGACGAAGCGACCAGCGCGCTCGATGCGGAGAGCGAGACCATCGTGAACGCGAACATTTCGCGGATTGCGCACGGCCGCACGCTGATCATCATCTCGCACCGCCTGTCGTCGCTCACCAAGGCGGATGCGATCCTCGTGCTCAATCGCGGTGTGGTCAACGATATCGGACGCCATGACGAACTTCTGGAACGAAACGACATCTATAGCTCGCTCTGGTACCAGCAGAATACGCACCTTGTTCCGGCGGGCCGCAGCGACAAGAACTTCAGGAGTCCGACCCTTGTCTCCTAACCAAGCTTCGCTCGCGACCGTTCGCCAGTTCCAGTCCGAGACCGACGCGATCCGCGAGGCCGCCGAGCCGCTACTGGCCCGCGCGACGCTGTTCGTGCTGTCGGCGTTCCTGGTATCGCTTGTGGCGATCATGTGCCTCACGCGCCTCGATCGGGTGATCACGAGCGTGGGCGGCAGGATCGTTCCCGTCGATTCGATCAACGTGCTGCAGGCGCTCGACGCGTCGATCATCAAGACGATCGATGTTCGGGACGGTCAGCAGGTTGAGAAGGGGCAGTTGCTTGCGACCCTCGACTCGACCTTCACCGCGGCCGACGTCACGCAGTACAAGTCGCAGGTTGCGAGCCTTGACGCGCAGGTCGCCCGTGACGAAGCCGAATTGTCCGGGAAGCCGCTGTCATTTCGCGAGACCAAGGATACTGAGGCGGCCAAGTACAACGCCTTGCAAAAGGCGCTCTACGACCAGCGCGTTGCCCAGTACAACGCGCAGGTGACCAGCTACGACTCCAAGATCAGCCAGACCGAAGCGACGATCCAGAAGGCGAAAAAGGACGACGAGCGGTATGGTCAACGTGCCGAGATCGCTGGGAAGATCGAGGACATGCGCTCGACGCTCGCTGAAAGCGGCAGCGGCTCCAAGCTCAACCTTTATCTATCGCAGGATACCCGTCTGGAGTTGTTGCGTCAGATCGACAACACGCACAACACCTTGCTGGAAGCGCAACACCAGCTGGACTCGCTGAAGGCGGATCGCAAGGCTTTTATCGAGCAGTGGAACGCGCAGCTGAGCCAGGATCTGGTCACGACGCGCAACAGCCTCGATACGGCCCGCGCATCCTTTGACAAGGCCACCAAGCATCAGGACCTCGTCCGGTGGACGGCGGCAGAGCCGTCGGTCGTGCTGACCCTCGCCAAGCTCTCGGTCGGATCGGTGCTGAAGCCGGGCGATCCCTTCATCACGCTGATGCCGCTGAAGACGCGGCTCGAGGCCGAGATCCAGATCCTGTCGCGCGATGTCGGCTTCGTTCGGCCGAACGACCCCTGCACGATGAAGGTCGATGCCTTCAATGCAGCCGAGCACGGTACGGCGCACGGCAAGATTCGCTGGATCAGCGAAGGCGCCTTCACGACCGATGATGACGGAAAGGCTGTCGATGCCTTCTACAAGGCGCGGTGCTCGGTCGACGAGACCAACTTCAAGGATGTTCCGAAGAACTTCCGCCTCATCCCCGGCATGACGCTGCAGGGCGATGTCAATGTCGGCACCCGTTCGGTGGCGATGTATCTGCTCGGCGGCATGCTGCGCAGTGCCAAAGAAGCAATGCGTGAGCCATGACGGTATCGGCGCGATCCCTGCTTGAGTTGTTCCGACCCGGTTCGTCCCGTTCAGAGTCACAGCCATTTGAACGGGGATTGGCGGCGTACGAGAACCGGCAATATCTCGAGGCGTTCCGCCTTTGGAGGCTTGCGTCGGAAGCGGGCAATCCGGAGGCGGATTACCGGATCGGACTGCTCTATGCCAAGAACGAGGGTGTTATCGGCAGCCTTCCGGACGCGGTCGCGTGGTATGACCGCGCCGCCCTGAGCGGACACATTGATGCGCAGTTCCAGCTTGGCTTGATCTACTTCCACGGCGTCCAGGCTGCCGTCGGGCCGAACAGGCCCGAGATGTGGCGGCAGTCCACTGCGGCGCGTCTGGGTGACAAGGCCGCCAGCGTCCACGATCTGGTGTTCCCGAACGGGACCGGCGTGCCCAGGGATCTCGACACCGCCTTCCTCTGGATGTCGGTGGCGGCGGAAGCCGGCAAGGCGGAGGCGCAAGCGATCCTTGGTGACATGTACGCCAACGGGCAAGGCTGCGCACGGGATCACGCGACTGCCCTGCGTTGGTACCAGGCCGCGGCTGAGCAGAACGCGGCGTCAGGTCAATTCGCACTCGGTGACGTGCATTATCAAGGGCGCGGCGTTCCAGTTGATTTCGCGCAGGCCGCGGCCTGGTATCAGAAAGCTGCGGAGCAGGGGCATGTCCGCGCACAGGTTGCGCTCGCGTTCATGAGCCTCAAGGGCACCGGCCTCCCCGCGAACGCCGAAGAGGCCGCGCGGCTGTTCCAGAGTGCGGCTGCCCATGACGATACGATCGCGCTGTACAACATCGCGCTGTTGCGGCTGAGCGGCAAAGGGGCCGTCAAGGATCTGGACAAGGCCGAGACCGCGTTGCGCAAGGCGGCACGGAAGGACTACCTGCCGGCGATCCAGGCGCTGGCCGAATTCTATGCGCTCGGCACTGCTGCGGAGCCGGATCTGCGCGAGGCGGCGTATTGGTACGAGAAGGCGGCCGAGCGCGGCGACGCGCAGGCGCAGTTCTTTACCGGGCGTTTCTATGCCACCGGCACCGGCGTTGCGCCCAGCATCCGCCAGGCCGCGAAGTGGTTCGAGCGTGCGGCCGAGAACGGCCACGCCACGGCGGCCCACAACATCGCGGTGTTCTATCTCAACGGCAACGGCGTGACGCGCGACGTCGCGGCCGCGATCAAGTGGTTCGAGCGCGCCTCCGAGGGCGGCATCAGCGCCGCGGGTGTGCAACTCGGCCGGCTCTACTCGGCGGGCAACGGGGTGCCGCGCGACCAGGCGCGGGCAGCCGAATGGCTTAGCAAGGCGGCCGACGGCGGCGACGCCGATGCGAAGACGGCCTATGCCGTGTTTCTGATCCAGGATGACCCATCCGAAGCGCGTCTTGCGCAGGCACGCACGCTGCTGACCGACGCCGCTGAGGTCGGTCACTCCGCCGCGGCATTCCAGCTGGGCGGGCTTCACATGGGCAGATCAGGTGGTCCCGTCGATCTGCCGGCGGCGGCCCAATGGTTCAAGCGTGCGGCAAGTGCCGGCCATGTCGAGGCTCAGCACAGCCTGGCGCTGCTGTATTCCGATCCCAAGAGCAGCCTCAAGGATCCGCAGGCCGCCACAAGCTGGATCGTCAAGGCCGCCGAAGGCGGCAACGCCGCAGCGCAGTTCAAGCTTGCGGTGATGTATTGCACCGGGCAGGGCGTCGAGCAGGATCTTGCCCAGGGCGTCACGTGGTACGAGGCGGCGGCGCGCCAGGGCCACACGACGGCGCAATACAACCTTGCCGCGATGCTCGGGCGCGGACAGGGCCGCGAGGCCGATCCGGCGAAGGCGGCCGAATGGTTCAAGGCAGCTGCGGAGCAGGGCATGGTGGAAGCCCAGCTCGCGCTTGGCGATGCGCTGCGCGCCGGCAGCGGCGTCGCGCAGGACCGCGATTCCGCGCTGCGCTGGTATCGGCAAGCGGCACAGCAGAACAACGAAGGGGCGCTGCGCCGCCTGCAGGCGATGGGCGAGAGCGTCGGCTGATGTTGTTGCGCGAGTGCTTCTCGTCGCGCGCAGCTAAAGCAGAGACGGTCGGCGGCTTTGTTGTTGGGCGCGAAGGCACGGAAGCGGGCACGTCTGGATGACAATCTGGGCAAGACGAACGATGACTTTCATATCGACGACAGAGAGATTGCGTTAATGTTGCGGTCGCGGAGTAAACCTTCCATGTATCATTGGTTGTGTGAAGATGACCGATAGCACCGGGAGGTCATCGATCTTGGGTGCGCTTGAACAACAACGTGATCTCGGAATCGAACTTTTGGTTCACCGGGAAAGAACTGGGACCAACGTTAAACGTTGGCAGGAGATTGAGTGGCAATGAACAAGATTGTTGAACGGAGCGTCAGGGACACAAGGGACATGCAGCCCGTTGCCAGTCCGGTTCAGCAGGACGATCATTCGCAGAGCGTGTTCCTGGATCCGGATGTAAGCGATCTTCAATCCGGACCAAGATTGCGCGGCGCGATCCTCGAGTATTCGGGGCGCGCGATTTCCGGCTGGATCGTGGATGCTCAGTCGCCTGCTGCGCCCGTTTCGATCGCGCTTTTTGTCGCCTCACACTGTGTCGAAGAGGGACGAACAGGCCGACCGGCGCCGGCCAGCATAGGTAAGCAGAGCGCGATCGGGCGTCCCGGATTTCGGATCAATCTATCGACGCGGGGCGTGCGCCGTCGCTTGGCACGCGCGCTGAGGAACGCGCTTGTCGAACCCAAGCATGCACAGATCTATCTCCGTGTCAGTCTGAACGACGGTGAGTACTACGAGATACCCCTGTTCGAAAACTTCGCGCCGAGCGAGGTCGTGGTTGCTCTCGGCTTCTCGACCGAAGACTACGACGATCTCCTGTTTCCGAACAACGACGGCAGGGTCGTTACCGGACTTGCGGAGGGCACCAGCAAGGAGGTGCGCTACATCTGCTTTTACTTGCCGCAATTCCATTCATTTGAAGAAAATGACAGGTGGTGGGGGCCGGGGTTCACCGAGTGGACCAACGTCGCACGCATGCGCGCGCAATTCCCCACGCACGAATCGCCATGGTTGCCGGCTGATCTCGGCTTCTATGACGTCCGGCTGCCGGAGACGCGTCGTCAGCAGGGCGACCTTGCGCGCAAATACGGCATCGACGGGTTCTGCTATTATGTCTACTGGTTTCAGGGTCGGAGGCTGTTGGAAAAGCCGCTCCAGCTCATGCTTGAGGACGGCGAGCCGAACCTGCCGTTCTGCATCTGCTGGGCAAACGAGAACTGGTCCCGCCGGTGGGACGGTTCGGACGCCGAGCTTCTGCTGGGGCAAAATCACTCGCTGGACGATGATGTTCGCTTTATCGACGACATGGCCGATCTGCTGCTCGATGAGCGCTACATAACCGTCGATGGTCGAAAGATCATCGTCATCTACCGGCCGTCATTGTTGCCGGACAAGCAGCACTTGTTCGAGATCTGGCGCAAGCGAGCCAGAGAGCTCGGAATCGGCGAGCTTCTGATCTGCAACGCGATGACGTTCGGAGAGTTCGACCCGCGAGACGTCAATTGTGATGCCGCCATCGAATTTCCGCCGCACACGGTTTCGACGAGGGAAGTGCCGCCGACCGACGTCGATGCACCGGCGACCTTCGCCGGCAAGGTGTACGACTATGTCGACGCCATGCGGTCGTCTCTCGGCAAGAGCTACGATTTCCCGTTTTTTCCTGCCGTGATGCCGCGCTGGGACAATACACCGCGCAAGGGCGCGCGCGGTCACGTCTTTACCAGGTCAAGTCCGGAGGCGTTCGAGGTCTGGCTTCGCGACGCGACCCTGCGGGCCAAGGGCAACAGCTTTACCGAGTCATTGGTCTTCATCAATTCCTGGAACGAGTGGGCGGAGGGTGCTCATCTCGAGCCGGACTCGCGCTATGGACGTGCGTTTCTGGATGTCGTGAGGCGGGTCGCTTCGGCGGAGCCTATTTCGGTCCAGATTCGAAATACTCCGGACCTTCTGGATTGCCTGAGCAGGCAGGAGCTCGAATGGGCGGTGAAGGAATCATCCGCGCATGTCGAGGTGCTGGCAAACCTGCATCGATCGGGTCTCGGTCAGTCGGGGGTGCAGCGCGTCAGAAGCGGCGTCCCGGTCGAGGCAGAAGGCGCGTCCGATGGTCCGGTGGGCTCGTTGCTGGTCATTGAAAACATCAATTCCCAAACGAGTGAGCGGGTGATCGCCGATCCGCGATACGAGATCGTGGTGCGCGGATGGATCTGCGCGGGCACGGCTTTCGAAGCAAGCCGGCAAAGAACGGGATTCCTGGTCCTGTCGTCGCTTGCCGCGGAGAATGCAGCGAACAGCGGGTACTGTCTGATCGTTGACTGGCACGAGCGCGTCGACGTGAAGGAATACATGAAGGCCGAAAGCAAGGACTCTTATTTCGGTTTTCAGGTGTCCTTCTCGATTCGGGATCTGGCGGATGGCGAGTATCAACTCGCCGTCCTGGAGGTCGGCGACGGAGTCAGCCTCCTCGTGAGGTCGCGTCACTCGATCATCGTGAGACGTTGAGGCCGGCTATGCTCGCAAGTGTCGTCATCGCCTGCTACAAGCACGAACAGTACCTCGAGGAATGCCTCGAGACTGTCTATCAACAGACCTTTGCCGACCTCGAACTTGTCATCGTGGACGACAATTCGCCCGACAAGAGCTTTGAGGTCGCGCAGAAGGTCATCAAGAAGAAGTCGTTCGGGAAGCGCTTTGTTTCCTGCAAGCTGCTCAAGAACCCGCAAAATCTGGGCGCCCACTACACCTGGAACAGAGCATTGTCGCTGACCGGCGGCGACCTGAGTTTCCTTTTGAACTCAGACGACGCCTTTTCCAAGGATCGGGTTCGACAGTTCGCCGACAAGTGTGGCAAGGAGCGGCTGTTTTTCGGCTTCTCGGCGGTCGAGCCGATCGATGAATATGGCAAGTCGATCGCCAACTATCAGTTTCCGACGCGTTTGCGTTATGCAATCGACCGCGCTCAGATTTCCAGCACGCCATTGTCATGGACGTTCCTGGATTCGCAGATTGCGGCCTCAACCGGAAACTTTGTCTTCAGCCGTGAGCTGCTGCGGCAGGTCGGCTGGCTCGCCGATCTCAAATACTGCCATGACTGGGATTTCGCCCTGCGCGCCGTGACGAAAGTCGAGCCGACCTACCTTGAGACCGACCGCTATCTGTATCGGCTTCATTCAACCAACAGTTTCCGTAGTCTGAGCAAGGTGGCGGAGAGCGAGACCAAGGCCTGCATGGAGTCGTATTGTCTGAATGCGATCACGTCGAGGCCTCAGAACAAGACCTGCCTCAGTCCGTCGAATTTCGGCGATTCATTCTATGACTTCGTGAAGCTGCATCCCAATTTCAATTATTGGGTTAAGCAGATCTACGCGCCCTATCATGTGGAGCATCGGACTGTGGAGTCGAACGATCGGACCAGGCCGCTTCGCTGGCGCTGATCGAGGCGCGTAAGGCCGGCTCTGTCCGTTCCGATCGAATCGGAACGGAGCGGGGCTTCAGGTTCGGCGCACCTGCTTCACGGATGCCGGCACGCGGTTCGCGCGAAGGCGATCTAACACAGGTTCTTGGACGACGACTGCGCAGTCGCTTTCAGCACTTCGCGTAGCGCTTCAAGGCGATCGGTTTGGCAAGGCATGGTGGGGACCAGCCAGCCACCCTCGTCATTTTCGTTCCAGGCATAGATCAGCACTGCGGGCGCCCGGCGATCGGGTGCGCGGCTGTTCACCCAGCTGATCGATTGCGCCAGATGGCCGGCCAATTCCTTCTTGGTGGGAGCTGTATAGAAATTGGTGATCCCGTCGCCGGGACGCTGCTTTGTCTCCCAGGGCACGGGGTGTTCGATGCGAGGGCGCCTGTCCCATCCCGTCATCACCGTGGGCACAACGGGGAGTTGGCTGGCCGCCAGATCATTCCAACCTTTTTCGGCATATTTCGCGAGATCGGCAAAGCTTCCCCGGCCGTTGCCGGTTGTCAGCGCATACGACCCGACGGCGTCGGCGCCCACATTGGCGGCCTCCTGGCTCAGGAATTTCATGTCTCCTGCCAGCACGATGTAGGGATCCGCGAGACCAGCTTCGTTCGCGTCGGATTTGAACTTGCTCAACTGGCTCCGGAGGCCTTCCACACCTCCCCAGCTCCGCTGCACATCCGCACCCTTGATAAAGCCCAGGAAGTAGAGCGGCCGATCATTCTCCACCCGCAGATAATTCTTGTCCGCCATCAGGCCGATGTGCTCGTGGGGGAGCGAGGACAGCTTGGCCTGCGATCCCCACCGGCCGAGCTCGGTGAACATGCAGTATCGGAGATTGGCGGCCTTGGGACGGGCCCTGAACTCGTACAGGGCTTTCGACATCGGATGGTTGGCCCCGTAGGCGGCAAATGCCCAGTAATCCAGTCCGGCAAAGATGGCCTGGTCGATCTCCTTGTCCATCTCGGTCTGGATCGAGGTCGGAAAATCAAGCGTGTTGGGCGTGCGATTCACCTGCGTCCCGAAGAAGGGAGTCCGCCAACGATATCTTTCAGGGGCGAGTGATTGCTTGACGGCCTCGGTCGGCTGCGATCCGGGTGAATACCAGGCGTCCCATCGAATTGCGCCCACGAGAGGCCTGTGAGGGAGCGGCGCCGCGGCAGAATGGCCGGAACCCAAGACGCTGAGCGCGCCGGGCAGGAAGCTTGCGGATAACGATGCTAAAAACATCCTTCGCGTGAGCGCGAACGGCTTCCGAGCTGCTTCGTTCCTATTGTCCATTGGCGATCTCCGATCGTTCCCGTCCCGTGACACGATTTTCGTGCAAACGACACCAAGCCTCTCCGCTCTATTGTATTGATTTCCCTCGAAATAACCTTACAACAGTTAAGTGTGAGCACTTCGTGTTATAGCCTTAATCTCGCAAAATAAGTGCGCTAGTAAGGAATTCGTGGTGCGAGCCAATGTTAATTGCTTGTTGATCTCGTGAGGAGCGGCGCAGGTTGGACATGGAAATTCCAGCATTGTCTAGTTTCAGCTCAGGCGTGAATCTCGATACGCTTCCAGCAAGTGAGATCGAGACAAGGCTTAGAGAATTCTTTTCCGGGCGGATCGCAAATCCGAATCCCGACGAACTGATCCAATCGGTCAAGCAGTTGGAGCAGCAGTTCGGTGATTACAAGGAATTCCAGTTTGCAAAGGCGGCGGCGCTTGTGCAGGCATGTGATTTCGCCGGAGCGCGCGGCATCCTTCTCGACCTCGTCAAGCAGCTGCCATCCGACTCGCGGGTGTTGCATCGCCTCGCGATCGCGGATCTCAACATGGGAACCGCCTCCGAAGCGCAGGACGTCTATCTTTCCGCGCTCGCTGCGGCCCCGAAAAGTGAAAATCTGCGGCGAGAGTTTGCCGGCCTCCTACGCGTGATGGAGGCGAGGAAGCTCTATGCCGGGATCGATCGGAAGAAGCACGGCCTGGCAGTGGTGTGCGCCATCAAGAATGAGGGCGACGATCTGCTGGAATGGTTGCACTTCCACAAACTGGTAGGGGTCGATCACTTCTACCTCTACGACAACGGCAGCACCGACAATACGCGTGCCGTCATCGAGGCCTTCCCGTGGCCCGAAATGATCACGTATCATTTCGTGGCGGGGGAATTCGGTCAGATGCGCGCTTTCTCGCATGCGATCGACAGCTATCGCAATTGTTCGGAATGGTGCGCCTTCATTGATGCCGATGAGTACCTGTTTCCGACCGAGGCCGGCAACATCAAGGACGTCCTGGCGGAGGTCGGACCGGCGCCGGCCGTGGCGGTGCAGTGGTTGAATTTCGGATCGAACGGTCACGACGCGAGGCCGGCCGGCTTGTGCATCGAGTCCTTCACGCGCCGGGCCCCGGACGACTTCCCGGATCATTTCATCATGAAGTCGATCCTGAGGCCCGACACCATCGTGGCCTACCTGCATCCCCATCAATCCCTGATTTTGGGGTGCTACGTCCAGGAAGACGGTACGCCGGTTTTCCCGATCGGCGGGCGCATTACCGCTCCCAAGCGGAACAAGCTCGTGATCAACCACTACTACACGAAGTCACGGCAGCAATTGCTGAAGAAGCGCGAGCGCGGCAGGCCGCTGGCCGATGGCGATCCTGAAAAGATCCGCGCGATGGAGTTCTTCACCTTGCGCGATCGCAATGACGTTGAAGACGCGACGATTCAACGATTTCTTCCTGAGCTGAAGAAACTGATCCCGGGCTGAATCTGGGGAACAGCGATGTTCCTCGCTGGGGGAGGGCTATCGCCCAGGCCCTCCTTCGGCGACCGTGCAAGCGCCTGGCCTCGTGGCTCGAGACGCGCCGCAAGCGGCGCTCCTCGCCATGAGGGTCTACAGTTCTGCCACAAAAACAACGCCTCATCTCCGCGCAAAGGTTTTGCCTTTGTCACTGGAGGTGCCTGCCATGGGCGCGTCGCGAAGGATGGCCGCAAAGACGCGGCGCACCGGATTTTCCAAATACGTTAGCCCCGCTCGCCTGGTAGAGGGCGGCAGGCGAGGGCCCCGATAAATCGTGGGGTGCTTGAAGCGATCCCTGATCGCGGCGGTCGGCTACAGAGGCTCCAGCCGGTATTTCTGCAGCAGCTGTTGCGCGGCGTCGACGTCGATCCTTGGCGGCCGCTGGAAGATCGACATGTTGTTGGCACGCGCGATTTCCCGCGCGACCGTCCGCACCGGATGGTAGTGGGGGCGGTTCTCGAAGTCGTGAATTGCGATGAAGGCGCCCGGTGCGGCGTGAAGCACGCACTGCACGAAACAGGCCACGCGAAACCGGCCATCGATGAAATACAGGTCGGCAGTCTTGCTTTCCGGACGCTCCCAGACGAGTTCGTGATAGTCAGGCCAGGAGCTCTCTCGCTCCCGGTCCGCCGGATGACCCCATTCGCGCAGCTTGCCGATATCGACGTGCAGCAGCAGCGGTTTGGTGCTTGCGCCGCTTGTGGCGTCGCCGACGTTCGAGAGCCATTCCTCGGAGGAATCAATGGAGATGACCCACTCCTTCCTGGTTTGGCAGGCCAGCCAGGTGCTTCCTCCCGAACCAAATTCCAGATAGCGCGTCGAGAGATCCACGAAACTCTTGAACAGTGTCAGTTCCTGACCGTCCATTGCGACATTCATGGCGAATCCTGTCGTTTCTTGATTGCTCTGGTGGGTAGCGCCCACCATTGGCGGAAGGCGGATGTGGCTCGTCAAACGGCGATGAGATCAGGTTGAATCGTCATCGCGCTTCCCGGCTTCCTGCTTGGACAACGTTCCTCCGCAAGACCGCCTCTGGCATTTCGAGCAAGCGCCTGATGTTCACATCCTTGAACCCGGGCGCTCGCAAGAGATCGGCTATTACTGGTTCAGCCCGACGCGCTCGACCTTGTAGCCGCGCTCCAGGATCGCGCGCCACCATGGCTGCTCGTCGACATACCAGCGCACGGTCTTGGCGATGCCGGTCTCGAAATTCTCCTCGGCGCGCCAGCCGAGCTCGGTTTCGAGCTTGGTGGCGTCGATGGCGTAGCGGCGGTCATGGCCGGGCCGGTCTTTGACGAAATTGATCAGCTGACGCCGCGGGCCTGCCGCAGCCGGCACGACTTCGTCGAGCAGGTCGCAGATGCTCTCGACCACGTGCAGATTGGTGCGCTCGTTGCGGCCGCCGACATTGTAGGTCTCGCCAACCTCGCCGCGCTCGAGCACCAGCGTCAAAGCCTTGGCGTGGTCCTCGACAAACAACCAGTCGCGGATGTTCTGACCGTCGCCATAGACCGGCAGCGGCTCGCCGGCGAGCCCCTTGATGATCATGTGCGGGATCAGCTTCTCCGGGAAGTGATAGGGGCCGTAATTGTTGGAGCAGTTGGTCACCAGGGTCGGCAGGTCGTAGGTCTCGCGCCAGGCGCGCACCAGATGATCTGATGATGCCTTGCTGGCGGAATAGGGCGAGTTCGGCGCATAGGCTGTGGTTTCGGTGAACAGGCCTTCGTCGCCGAGCGAACCGAACACCTCGTCGGTCGAGATATGCAGGAAGCGGAACTGGTCACGCTTCTCCGGCGAGAGCGTACGCCAATGGCGCAGCGTCTCCTGCAGGATCGTGAAGGTGCCGACGATGTTGGTCTGGATAAACTCCCCGGGGCCGTCGATCGAGCGGTCGACATGGCTTTCCGCGGCAAGGTTCATCACCGCGTCGGGCTGATATTTTTCGAACAGCCGGCGCAGGTTCTGCGCCTCGCAGATACAGGCCTTTTCGAACGTATAGTTCAGGCTCTCGGTTGAGCCGGGCAGCGATGCCAGGTTTGCCGCATAGGTCAGCTTGTCGATGTTGACGACGCGGGCGTGGGTGTCTCGCAGCAGGTGACGGACCACGGCGGAGCCGATGAAACCCGCTCCGCCGGTGACGAAAATCGTCGATCCCTTAAACCGCATGTTTCAATACCTCGGCAGTGCGGGGTTGGCCCTGGAAGGAGCGATAGACCGACAAGAGATACTCGCCGTAGCTGCTCTTGGCGGTCTTCTGTGCCACCTTCGCGAAGGCTTCGAGCGAGATGTAGCCCTGGCGCAGCGCGATTTCCTCGGGGCAAGCGATGCGCAAGCCCTGGCGCTGCTCCAGGATCTGGACGAAGTGGCTGGCCTCGACCAGCGAGGAATGGGTGCCGGTGTCGAGCCAGGCAAAGCCGCGGCCGAGCACCTCGACATAGAGGTCGCCGCGCTCGAGATAAGCCTTGTTGACGTCGGTGATCTCGATCTCGCCGCGCGGCGACGGCTTGATGCCGGCCGCGATGTCGACCACGTCATTGTCGTAGAAGTAGAGGCCGGTGACGGCGACGTTGGACTTCGGCCGCTTCGGCTTCTCCTCGATCGACAGCGCCCGGTTGGTGCTGTCCAGTTCCACCACGCCATACTGCTCCGGCGCGTTCACGACGTAGCCGAACACGGTGGCGCCCTTCTTGCGGACCGAGGCGGCCGACAGCATGCTCGGCAGGCCGTGGCCGTAGAAAATGTTATCGCCTAACACAAGAGCCACGGAGTCATCGCCGATGAAGTCGCGCCCGACGATGAAGGCGTCGGCGAGACCCCGCGGGGTCTCCTGCGTGGCATAGGAGAACCTGATGCCGATCTCGTGGCCGTCGCCGAGCAGGCGCTGGAACAGCGGCTTGTCTTGCGGCGTCGAAATGATCAAAATGTCGCGAATTCCGCCCAGCATCAGCGTCGACAGCGGATAGTAGATCATCGGCTTGTCGAACACCGGCAGCAGCTGTTTGGAAACGACGGTAGTCACGGGGTAGAGGCGCGAGCCGGTTCCACCGGCGAGGATAATGCCCTTCATGGTCCCTCACAGTTTGACTATCAGAACATAACATATAGCGTGCACCGCACAAGTTTGTTATGAGAGCGAATTAACATTTCGGGCCTGCGCAGATCGGAACCCTTGTTAAATGAACGTCATCAAGACCGAACTTCCTGAAGTCCTGATCGTCGAGCCGAAGCTGTTCGGCGACCAGCGCGGCTTCTTCCTCGAGACCTACCAGGTCCCCCGCTATGTCGAGCACGGCATCACGCGGCCCTTCGTGCAGGACAACATGTCCCGCTCGGCCTATGGCGTGCTGCGCGGGCTGCACCTGCAAAACCCCGTCACCCAGGGCAAGCTCGTCTCCGTGCTGCGCGGCAAGGTGCTGGACGTTGCCGTCGACGTGCGCCTCGGCAGCCCGAATTTCGGCAAGCATGTCGCGGTCGAATTGAGCGAGGAGAACCGCCGGCAATTGTGGGTGCCGCGCGGCTTTGCCCACGGCTTCGTGGTGCTCTCGGAAACCGCCGACTTCTTCTACAAATGCGACGATTTCTACAGCCCCAAGGACGAGCTCTCGATCCGGTGGAACGATCCCGCGATCGGGATCAAATGGGGCGTCGACAAGCCGCAGCTGTCGGCCAAGGATGCCGACGCGCCGCTGTTGGCCGACGCCAGCAATCTCCCGACCTATGGACAAATCTGATGCGGATCTTGCTGACGGGAACACGCGGCCAGGTTGGCAGTGCGCTCAAGCCACTGCTGGAAGGCCACGGCACGATCATCGCGCCGCCGACCGCGGAGTTCGATCTGTCGAAGCCGGAAAAGCTGGCGGGCCAGCTTGAAAGCCTGAAGCCCGATCTCATCATCAATCCGGCGGCCTATACCGCGGTCGACCGCGCTGAGGACGAGCGCGAGCTGGCGTTCATGGTCAACGCGAAGGGACCCGAAGCGATCGCCAAATGGGCTGCGGCGAACCGAGTGCCGCTGGTGCATTTCTCCACGGACTACGTCTTCAATGGTTCGGGCGACATGCCGTGGCGCGAGGACAGTCCGACCGAGCCGCTGTCGGTCTACGGCGCGAGCAAGCTTGCCGGCGACGTCGCGATCCAGGCGGCGGGCGGCGCGCATCTGATTGCGCGCACCTCATGGGTCTATGCGGCAACGGGCACCAATTTCCTGCGGACCATCGCGCGGCTCGCCGGCGAGCGTAAGGAGCTGCGGATCGTGGCCGATCAGATCGGTGCGCCGACGACCGCACGCGCGATCGCCGGCGCGGTTGCCGGCATCGTGCTGCCGAACATCACCACGTTGCACGATCAGCTCGTGCGCCGGGGCGGTGTCGTCAATCTTGTTTGCGCCGGCGAAACCAGCTGGCACGGTTTTGCGCGTGCGATCGTTGACGGACTGAGATCGCGCGGCGTCACGCTGGCTGTCGAGAACGTCGTTCCGATCGCCACCGCCGATTTCCCGACCAAGGCGGTGCGCCCGGGCAATTCGCGGCTGGATCTGTCGCGGCTGAAGGCGCAGTTCGGGGTGACGATGCCGACCTGGCAGGAAGCGCTCGCACCTGAATTGGATGCATTTGTCCAGCTCGGCGCGCCGGCCCACGCCTAGCACGCTTTCGCGCGACGTGGACGCCGGTTCGCGCGAATAAAGCGCATCAAACAAAAAGCCTCGGTTCTGAGTCCGTCAGAACCGAGGCTGCATGATTGAGTCGACGCGCGGTGATTGCCGTCGGGCCCGGCCGCTCAGCGCGGCCGGCCGATGCTGTCGTAGGTGAAGCCGTGCGCGGCCATCTCGTCCGGACGGTAGATGTTGCGCAGGTCGACGACGACCGGATGCTTCATCTCCTGCTTGATGCGGTTGAGATCGAGGGCGCGGAACTGGCGCCACTCGGTCACGATCACCAGCGCATCGGCCTGGCGCGCGCATTCATAGGCGTCCTTGCAGTACTCGATTTCGGGCAATTCCTTGCGCGCCTGCTCCATGCCGACGGGATCGTAGGCCTTCACCTTGGCGCCGAAGTCGATCAGGCCGTTGATCAGCGGGATCGAGGGCGCCTCGCGCATGTCGTCGGTATCGGGCTTGAAGGTCAGGCCAAGCACGCCGATCATCTTGCCGCGCAGCTCGCCGCCGATCACGTTGGCCACCTTCCGTGCCATCGCGCGCTTGCGGTTGTCGTTCGCAGTCAGCGTGGCCTCGACGATTTTCAGCTGCACGTCGTGGTCGAGCGCCGTCTTGAACAGCGCGCGGGTGTCCTTCGGGAAGCAGGAGCCACCATAGCCCGCGCCGGCGTGCAGGAACTTGGTTCCGATCCGGTTGTCGAGCCCGATGCCGCGCGCGACCTCCTGCACGTTCGCTCCGACCCTTTCGGAGAGATCGGCAATCTCGTTGATGAAGGTGATCTTGGTGGCAAGGAAGGCATTTGCAGCATATTTGATCAATTCTGCCGTGCGCCGTGCGGTATAGAGGATCGGCGCCTGGTTCAGGTAGAGCGGACGATAGACATCGCCCATCACCTTCTTGGCGCGCTCGTCCTCGGTGCCGACGACGATCCGGTCGGGATGGCGGAAATCCTGGATCGCGGCGCCTTCGCGCAGGAATTCGGGGTTCGAAGCCACGGCGAAATCAGCGCTGGGATTGGTCTCGCGGATCAGGCGTTCGACCTCGTCGCCGGTGCCCACGGGCACGGTCGACTTCGTCACTACCACCGTGAATTTCTTGAGCGCCGCGCCGATCTCGCGGGCGGCCGCATAGACGTAGCTCAAATCCGCATGGCCATCGCCACGCCGCGACGGAGTTCCGACCGCGATGAACACGGCATCGGCTTCTCCGACGGCTCCCGCGAGCTCGGTCGTGAAGGTCAGCCGTCCGGCGCCGGTGTTGGTCTTGACGAGCTGATCGAGGTCAGTTTCGTAAATCGGGATCTTGCCGCGCTTCAGGGCTTCGATCTTATCGGCGTCCTTGTCGACACAAACGACCTGATGGCCGAAGTCGGCAAAACACGCTCCAGACACGAGACCTACATATCCCGTTCCAACCATTGCAATCTTCATGAATCCGCTCGTCGATCAGTGTGGAGAGGAGGAGTTAGCACTAGCACAATTGGCACCGATAACGCCAAGTTTTATAACGTATAGTTTGTGTTGAAGGTCGGCGGCTTTTTGTGCAAACGGTGATTGCCTGAGTGCAGTTGAGTGCTCGCTAATCACCCAAGGCGCGCCATGGACGTCATTCTCAGTTTGCAATCGATTGACAACCGAGCCGCCGTTTGAGGGTTGACATGAGGACGAAGACGATCAGCAAGCACGAGCCCTCAGGAACTGAATACGCGTCGTTGCAAACGCAGTTCTCCAGATATGATCGCACCACGTTTTCTGGGTTTGTTTATGACCGCGCCGATCTCGGCCGACGCTACACCGTCGAACTGCTCGTCGACGGCGAGCCATACATGTCATCATTGTGTGACGAGTTTGTAACAGAGCTTGCCGACGCCGGGATCGGCGATGGCCGATTTGGCTTTACCTTCCACGTGCAGGATCAGGTCGGCTCGAACGCCACGATCGTTGAAGCCAGGCTGGCAAATATCGGAAGTCCCGTCGGTACGCCGATTCGTTGCGATGTCGCCGCACCGGAGGCACAGTGGCACCGGATCGGCGATATCAAATGGGCCGGAGGTTTGCGCTTCGAAGGCTGGCTTGCTCAAGACGTCGACGAAGACATCGAAATCCTGATCGCGCAACGGCCGGTGATGACCGTGAGGCCGATCGGGTGGACCAACGTCGCGCAGGGAGGCGAGTTCGGGGTCGGCCGCCGGATTGATTTTCATCTGCCCGAGCATTTTGCGGATGGTCGCGTGCGTGGACTGTCGGCGCGGACAATGTCGGGACGGAGCCTCGTCTCCGAGCCGATTGCATTTGTCGCGTTCGATCGCGGATTGGAGCAAACCCTCGCCGATCTCGGGCGCTGGGACAGCGAGCGGTTGCGCGGACAGCTGTTCGACCAGCTGCTGCCGGCCTCGGTGCCGTTCCACACCTATCAAGGCTGGAAAGCGCGCTTCTGGCCGGCAAGTCAGTCCGACGTGTCGTCCGAGGCCGCGGTCGTCCTGATCGGCGACGTCAGGGTGGACGAAAGCATCGAGAGCCTCGAAGCCCAGCGGCACGCGACCTGGACGGCGGCGAGCCTGCCAGCACAGGGATTCAGCCAGTTCGATCCGAGAGCTGCGCGCGAATTTGTCGACGGCGATGCGGCCAACAGCGATTTCTTCGTGTTCTGCCTGAGCGGGACCATCCTCGCGGAAGACGCCCTGCAGCGCTTCGCCGATGTGTTTGCATCTGAAGTCGACTGCGATCTTGCCTACGGCGATGTCGAGGTCCAGGGCGGTGCCGTCTGGCCGCTGGCGTTTTCGGCCTTCGACCTCGAACGTGCGCTCGAGCAAGCCTATGGCGCGTATTGTTTCGCGGTGCGCCGGGAACGTGCGTTGGAAGCGCTGCGATCGGCGACGTCGCTCTACGACATCTTCCTGTCCTGCGTGGAGCCTGATCGAACGTTTCATCTGCCGGGATCGGTTGCGGCGTTGCCGCGGATCGATGCGTCGGCTGCGATCGCCGAACTGATCGCCGCAAGCGAAGCGTATTTCGTCAGAGCCGGCATCGACGCGAATGTCGAGCCGCGAAAGGCTGGCCTCCTTCCGGCCGTCCGGGTCAGGCGCGCGGTCGATTGGAACGAGCGCACCACCATCATTATTCCGAACAGGAATCGCGCAGAGCTTCTCAAGCGGTGCATCGAGACGGTGACGCCGGCGGTACATGAGACCAATGCCCGGATTCTTGTCGTCGATAACGGCTCGACCGAGCCTGAAACGCTGGACTATCTGGAGAGCCTGTCGGCGGAGGAGATCGACGTCATTTCGGTCGAAGGGCCCTTCAACTTCGCAGCGATCAACAACGCCGCCGTCGATTGCGTCGACACGGAGAATATCTGCTTTCTCAACAACGACGTTCAGGCGCTCGACGACGGTTGGCTGGCGGAGCTGTTGTGGCGGCTGGCTGCTCCCGATGTCGGAGCTGTCGGCGCGAAGCTGCTCTGGCCAAACAGCGTCGTGCAGCATGGCGGAGTGGTGCTGGGCACCAACTTCTTTGCCGCGCACGCCTTCAATGACCGGATGGATGGCGATCCCGGCTACGGCGATCTTCTCCAGGTGGCGCACGAATGCTCGGCGGTGACCGCGGCGTGCCTCTTGATGCGCAAGCGCGACTTCGTCGCCGTCGGCGGCATGGACGCGATCCGCTTTCCGATCAATTTCAACGATATCGATTTGTGCCTGAAGCTGCGCCACCTCGGAAAGCGGATCGTATTCACGCCGGACGCGAAACTCGTTCACCTGGAGTCGGCGAGCCGGGGCCGCGATTCCGCGCCGGATCGCAAGGCCCGCTTCAATCGCGAGCTGGCGATGCTGCGCGCGAAATGGGGAGCGGTGCTGCTCGACGATCCCTATTACAGCCCGCTGCTGGGGCTGGATTCAGCGCCGTTCTCCGCACTCGCATGGCCGCCCCGCTCATGGAAGGCGCGTGCCAATTTGCCGCCTGTTCCGACCGTCCCCCCGATCGGGATGTAGCGCGACACCCTCGACCAGCCAGTCGCATACGGCGGCGATCGTCTCGTCGGCATCAAAGCTAGGCCGCAGCTTCAGGTCGGTTGTTCGGCCGCGCCCTGGTGCCGGAATCCACGCTGTTGCGGCGGCCGGCAGCCCGGTTGCCAGGAGCGCGTCCACCAGTGGATGTCCAAACGCCGGCGCGCCGATGTCGAGAACCAGTTTCGTGATGCCGTGACCCGCGATCAGTGTGGCAACGTCGGCCGCGGCGATCTCGCCGGTGACCATGACATTGGTCCGCTGCATCAGCTTGAGATCGTCAAGGGTGGTGCCCAGCACGATGATCTCGATCCCGTCGTCGGCGTCGGCCATTTGGTCGCTCAACGCGCGGATGAAGCGAAATTCCGCAGCGCTGGCGTGGAGCGCAAGCAGGCCGAGGCGCGTCGGGCCGCTCGCGGCGTGAGGCCGCGTTGGCGACGCAGACGGTTCGCTGAACCTGACCACTCGCAGGCCGAGCACCGCGTCAGAAAAGTCGGCGCCGCTCTGGCCGATCGCAGTCACGCGTCGCGCCCCGGCGATCAGGCCCGACCAGTCGGGATCAACGCCAGCTCCAATCGCCGGGCGCGTTGCAAGCGCGGTGTCGGTGATCAGGAGATCGTAGACGAAGCGCTGCGTGAGCTGTTCCAGGCATGCGCCGGGGACGCGGTTCGGCTCTGCGATCGTAAGCGAGCGGATGTCGAGACCGGTGAGAAACTTCAGAAAGGCCTCGCCGCCCTGATGCGTCGCGACGTCGAACGCGATCGACTGCGGTGTTCCGCCGTCGGGGTCGAACGCTGCAGCCAGCTGGCGTTGTCCCTCGGAGCGAAAATGCACGATCAGGCTGCGCTCGCCCTCCGCCGCGAGCTGTCGGCATCGCCTGATGGCGATCGCCCGGCCGGCGGCGGAGCCGCACAGGATGATGTGCGGGCCGTCTGTGCGCGCTTCGTTCGCGAGCAGCTTGAGCTCAAGCGCCGCGCGGCAATCGCGCAGCGGATCGGCAAGCAGGAACGCCGCGCACTCGGTCGCGTAGCGCCGGTAGCGGTGCTCGAGAACGCGAAGGTTACGCATCACCAGCGAGCGCTTCTCGCCAAGAAACGAGCGCGAGCCCTCATGTCCGACGAACACCGAGGGGATGCATACGTTTCGGAATCCGGCCTCTGCGGCGCGCAGGCAGAAGTCGACGTCTTCGAGATAGCCGCGATAGAAGTCGTCGGAGAGTTCACGCACGGCCTCGAGGCATTCGCGGGTGATGTAGAGGCAAAAACCGATGCCGTTGGGGATGTCGATGGCCAGCCCGGAATTCGCCGCGCCGGCAAATTCATCCAGCAATTCCAGTTCGGCGAGCGAGGGCAGGGGGTTCGACCGGTTTGCGACCGGAAAGCTGGTGTATTCGCCATTGTTCGATAGCGGCGTCGCGGTACCTATCCCCGGCATCGAACGCACGGCGCTGCGCAGGCGCTGCAGCGCGTGTTTCGGCACGATCGCATCCGAATTCAGCAGCACGACATCGCCGGTCGTCGTCTCGGCAAGGGCCCGGTTGACGGCTCCGACGAACCCAAGATTGTGCGCATTGGTCAGGAGCCGTATGCGGGAGTCCGCAGCCAGCTCGCCGAGCAAATGCTTGATGTCGGGTTCAGGCGATGCGTCGTCCACGACGACGATGGTCGAATCCGGCGTGCACGCTATCGCGGTCAACGCGCTCTCGATGCAGGCGCGCGTTGCGGTCAGATCCCGATACACCGGGATGATGATGGTGAGCGGCGGTGTTTCGCCGTGTCCGCTGCGAGCCGGCCTATGCGGCGCGATCCGGCGATCCGGGGCGCGGTTGGCCGGGAGTTGGACACTTGCGATGACCCGGTCCGCTTGCGTGATCTCGAGCAGCTGCGAGGTCGCGGACGCTGGCCGCATCAGGCGGAAGCTCGCGGCGTGTCGCCCATGGAGCGCGAATCTGTGGCGGGAATCGGCGGGAAGCGTGACGGTGCTCGATTGGCCCGCCTGCGCCAGCGAAAGATGCGGGGCGTCCGCTCCTCGCCATGTCACCCATCCCTTCACCTCCTCATCGAGGAAGTCGACGCGGGCGCAGCTGTCCTGACCGGCCTGTTCGATGAGCAGGAGGGCGCCCCTGACCGAATCCGGATCGTCGTCGCGCCGCGCGACGCTTCGTGCAGCGTCGATCTGCCCGGCGCCGTCGCCCCATGCCATCATGCGCCGCGCGGCGACCAGATCGTCCGGCTCGAGCTCGAGCGCCCGCGCCACGCTGGCGACAGCCGCATCCAGGAGATCGAGATGAAACAGCGCTTCCGCGCCCAGCAAATGGGCGCGGGCGTCCGCATGGGGCAGGATCCGGCAGCGGCGATCGGTGAGCGCGAACGCCAGGCGGAAGTCACGTGCCTCGAGCGCCCTGACGGCGGCCCGCTCGAGATCGATGTGATGGAGCGTTCTGGACGTGAAGGCGATCCTGCGCGCGTCGGCGGTCAAATCTCGCCCTCATGCGCCCGCATGTCAGCCGGCCGTCTTTGCGGCGCTCTGCCGGCTCCGGAACACCCGCACCCGTCCCTCCAGGCGCGGTATTTGATTGACGGGCTCAACGCGCCTCGGCTGCTGGGGCGCAAGCGGCGCTGCCTGCACGCGGCGCTCTTCGAGGTTGAGCTTGAGGCCCACCAGCGGTTCCCGGCCTGAAGGGCCCGACACCACAATCCGGTTCCCGGACACCCGCAGGGCCGGAGCCCCCAGGAAGATGGTCTCGGCCGAAATGGCGTAGCGATCGACGCCGGGGCCGGTGGCTTCGAGCGAGAATCCGGTGATGGCCAACGCGCGTCCCCGGGTTCCGGCAAAGGTTCCAATGGGAACGAACTGATTGTCGCCCCGCTGCGGCCTGGCGAATTTGACCGCATATTGCAGGTTGAGATCGTGCGGCATGTTCGGCCATTCGAGGCCAATTCCCTCGATCCGGGCCGGAGCCGACGGTCCGGCAATCCAGGCGTTGGCACCGACCGTCACGTCGCCCAAACCCGCAACATGCGCGAGCAGCTTGAGGTCGTCCAGCTCGCCGGCGCCGGCCTCAGGCTCGTAGGTGTCGACCGGCTGGCTGACCGGCTGCGCGACCGGCTGTCCAGCCGGCTGCCCAACCGGCTGTCCTTGGGTCAGCGGCTCGATCTTGATATTGGCGGCGGTCGACCCGCCGGCGCGTCCTGCCGTGACCTCGACGATCAGGCGGCTCGGCCGGGCGACCGACACGACCAGCGCGGTCTCGGGCGCGAACAGGGTTCCATTGACCACGTCCGGCCCGGTAATGATATTACAATTGTTAAGACTGGCGCGATCTGCATAGACGCGCACCACCGGAGGGGACGTCTTATCATCTGCGCCATTGTACCGGACCAGGAACAGACCTCGTGCCAGGTCAACGGTTTTCTGCTGGATCTGTTCGTTCATCGTCGTCTGTGAACCTAACCGAATGTGTCGATATATCTCTCACACAGTGTGCCTCAAAAATTGATGTGATAGAAGGGGTCTTAATGTTAATCCGGTAAGATAGTTTCACCCGTGCAGATCGATGACACACGCCCGGTCATGGTGCCGACCCTGACCTCAATGGAAGATCGCGCGGCCGGGGGGCGCGCTCGCCCGCCGATGAACGTCCTCTTCGTCCACAATAACTTTCCAGCCCAGTATCGCCACATTGCGCGTGCGCTTGCGGATCAGCCCGGCAACAGGGTCGTTGCGGTCGGTTCGTCGACCGCAGTCACTTCGCCCGACATCCGGCTGATCAAATACTCGACCACCAAGGCGGACGCCGCCGCGGTGCATCCCTTTGCCCGCCGTTTCGATACCGAAGCGCGGCGCGCGGAAGAGGTTCTGTATGCGCTGTCATCGCTGTCGGGGCAGGGCTTCGTCCCGGACCTGATCTTCGCGCATCCCGGATGGGGCGAGACGTTGCCGCTGCGCACGATGTTTCCGAGGGCGAGGATCATCCTGTATTGCGAATTCTACTACGGCGCCGAAGGCAGGGACGTCGGCTTCGATCCGGAATTTCCCATGACCGGCCTTGATGGCAATGTCGCGCTCCACCTGAAGAATGCGACCACGCTGCTGGCGCTCACCGAATGCGACGTGGGCGTCTCACCGACGCCATGGCAGCGGTCGACCTTTCCGGCCGAGTTTCGCAGCAAGATCGAGGTCATCCACGAGGGCGTGGACACCGACGAGGTGAAGCCCAATCCTGTCGCGCGGCATCAGCTTCCGAACGGTGCGACACTTTCGGCAGACGACGAAGTGATCACCTACGTCTCGCGCAATCTGGAGCCGGTGCGCGGATTCCACGTCTTCATGCGATCGCTGCCGAGGATCATGGCCGCGCGGCCGAATGCGCAGGTCGTGATCGTCGGCGGCAGTGGCACGTCCTATGGCGCGCATCCGCCCAAGGGCGCGAGCTGGAAGTCGATGTTCCTGGACGAGATCAGGTCGGACATCGACCTGCGCCGCGTGCATTTCCTCGGCCGGGTTCCCCGGGAGCAGTATCTCGAGCTGCTGCAGATTTCCTCGGTGCACGTCTATCTGACCTATCCTTTCGTGCTGTCATGGTCGCTGCTGGAGGCCATGAGCGCGGGATGCGCGGTGGTGGCGTCCGACACCGCCCCGCTGCGCGACATCATCTCGGATGGCAACGGTCTCCTCGCGCCGTTTTTTGATATTGATGCGCTGTCGGATCAGGTAATCTCGGTGCTGTCACGGCCCAGGGCCTTCAAGAAGATGCGGATGAAGGCGAGGAGCTTTGTGAGAGACAATTACGACTCAAAGCGCGTCTGCTTGCCCCGGATGCTGACGCTCGTTGGATGACGGCGTCCTCCCGCGCACCAATGGGAAGAACGCCAGGAGTTTGCGATGCCGCTTGTGATCTCAGTTGCCCAGCGCAAGGGCGGGGTCGGAAAGACGACCCTCGCGGTCCTGCTCGCCGCAGAACTGGATCGGCGTACGCGCGCGGTGGGACTCGTCGACGCCGACTCCCAGGCGTCGGCGTGTCACTGGGCCGAGCCCGGCAATCTGTCGTTTCCGGTCTACCAGCTCGATCCTGAAACCCGGCCGGTCGCCGAATGGGCCACGCTGATGCGCCAGGTTCCGCATCAGATCATCGTCGTTGACTCCGCACCCAACGATCGGGCGCTGGGTGCCGTGCTCGCAGTCGCCAATATCGTGCTGATGCCATGTACGCCCTCCGGCCTCGACATCGAGGCGACCGCAAGGACGCTCGACATCGTGCGGGAGGTGCGCGCATCGCGGCGGACGGCGCTCCGCGCCATGATCGTGCCGAACCGCGTCGACCACCGCACCCTCGAAGGCCAGCAATTCATCGAGGAGCTCGATACGTTCGAGGAAGCGATCGGGCCGACGATCGGAAGCCGCTCGGCCTATGTTCGCGCCTTCGCGCTGGGGCAATCGGTTGCCGATTTCGCCGGCGGTACGCCAGCGGATATCGAGATCAAGACGCTTGCCGATCTCGTCATGAGCTGGAGCGGGATCGCGCCGCGACAACGGGTGACCATTTAACAAAGCGCGCCGGCCGCTTCACGAGTGGCTAACCATGCCGGCGTGGGAACAAAAAAATTCTGCAGCGCAGTCGGCGCCTTCATCCAGCGGCCGCCTTGGCAGAAACCGCGGAATGAGGCCGCAAAAGCCCATAATGTTAGGATTTGTTGACGGTCGCAGATCGGTGCGCGCGCCATATCGGTAAGCCGAAATGCCCGCCATCGGAAGGAACCCTTGCTTGGTTAACGCATTGCTCGTGCAGAGCTGAGCATTTGAGGCAAATGCCGCCGCGCGCTTGAGGCTAGGCTCAAGACATTTCCCGTACATGCTTCCCGTCACGGTGGGGAGTGAAGAATGTACAACGTCAAGAGAGTGGTGGCCCTGGTTCTGGCGATCGTTGCGCTCGGGACAAGCGCACGGGACACGCAGGCCGGCATGATCGGCTTTCCGCTGCCGCTGCGCGGCGTGATCGAGAAGATCCGCTTCAGCGAGCCGACGCTGGCGCCGATGGCCTACACGATGTTCTGCATGCGCTATTCCGATGAATGCAAGCAAAAGCCGCACGCCCGCATGGTGTTCCGCGGAGGTGCGATGCGCTTGACCAAGCAGCGCATTGCCGACCTGATCGAGGTCAATGCTTCGGTCAATCGCCAGATCACTCCGCAGCGCAATGAACGCGGCCTTGCCGGCGAGGAATGGCTGATCAATCCGGCGCGCGGCGATTGCAACGACTACGCCGTCAGCAAGCGTCATGAGCTCTTGGCGCGCGGCTGGCCGATGCGCAATCTGCTGCTGAGCGAGGTGGTGACCTCCTGGGGCGAGCATCATCTGGTGCTGGTGGTCCGCGCCAACGGCGGCGATATCGTGCTCGACAATCTGAACGCGCAGATCCGCAACTGGTCGCAGGCGCATTATCGCTGGGTCAGGATGCAGACCCCGGCGAACCCCGATCACTGGGCCGCCGTCGCGCAGCTCGGCGCCTGAGCTTTTCAAGGCTGCCCATCGATCGAAAAGTGGCGCGGCGAGACATTTCGCCGCGCCACTTTCATATGAGGGACGCCCCGATTGCTGGACGGCTGCCGCCACGTTGTCGGGAACGATTGGCGGCGTGACGGGTTGATGTCGATCCAACCCGTCGAGGCATCGACATGAAGCTGGCCAGTCTTGTCACAGCTGCGGCGCTGGTCGCAGCCTTCAGTGCTCCGGTGCTTGCGCAGGGCACCGGGCAGACCACGCAGGGCGCAGCAACCCGCTATTCGATCGATGGACCGGGCGGCGGCGTTCCGACATCGCGCCCGCAGGCGACCCAGCCGGTGCCGCCGGCAACACCGGTTTATCCTAATGGGAGGCCGTCGCGACACGCGCCGCCGGCCGGGCAACGAACCAACGTCCCGCTCGGGTCGCGTTAACCGCCACGTCGGCGGCAAATCGGCTCGGTCTTAACGCTAATCCCATCGTCGTTTTGCCGCGTCAGACGGAATGTCGTACCCATGCAGTCGCTGCGTCTGTCGGGATGCAGGATTGGTCCGCGCAGGGACGACATTTTCAATGGCGAGCAGGGGTTCGATACTCATCACGGGCGGCGCGGGATACATTGGGTCCCACTGCGCCAAGGCTGTTGCCGAGGCGGGATTTGTCCCCGTGGTCTACGACAATTTGTCCACCGGCCACCGCAACTTCGTGCAATGGGGACCGCTGGTGATCGGCGACGTCGCCGATCACGGCAGGATCGCCGCCACCATCCGCGGGCACGATGCGCTCGCCGTGATGCATTTCGCCGCGTTCAGCGCCGTCGGCGAGTCCGTCGCGGATCCGCAGAAGTACTACACCAACAATGTGACCGGGACGCTTGGCCTGCTGCGCGGCATGCGGGAGGCGGGCTGCGACCGCCTGGTGTTTTCCAGCACCGGTGCCGTCTACGGCAACGCCGGGCGCGATCCGATCCCCGAGAGCGCCGCAGGTCCGACCGTCAATCCCTATGGCCGGTCCAAATTCATGATCGAGCAGATGCTGGCTGACTATCGCGCGGCCTATCAGTTCAAATCGGTCTGCCTGCGCTATTTCAACGCTTGCGGCGCCGATGCCTCCGGCACCATCGGCGAGCTCCGCGATCCCGAGACGCACCTGATTCCGCGCGCGCTGATGGCGCTGCTCGGGCATGTGCCGGATTTCGCGATCTTCGGCGAGGACTATGAGACGCCTGACGGCACTGCGGTGCGCGACTACATCCATGTCGACGATCTCGCCGCCGCCCATATCGCGGCGCTCGAGCTGCTGTTGAACGGCGGCGCCGGCGGCGTGTTCAATCTCGGCACCGGCACCGGCTATTCGGTGCGCGAGGTGCTCGACGCGATCCGCGCCGAGACCGGCGAGGCGGTGCCAAGTGTGGTGCGCGAACGCAGGGCCGGCGATCCGCCGATCCTGGTCGCCGATCCTTCCAACTCGGAGAGCGGCCTCGGCTTCAAGGCGAAGCGGTCCGATCTCGGCTACATCATTCGCTCGGCCTGGGCGTGGCACCAGAAGGCGCATCCGCGCCGGCGATAAACCCGCGGCCGCGAGACTTCAATCCAGGGTGATATAGTGCTGCTCCGCCAGCCGGGCGAGGAACGGCATGTCGACGAAGCTGGCCACCAGGAAGACGGCGACCAGCGCCAGCACGATCAGCATCAGGCCGCGCTCGCCATAGAGCTTCTCGGGCTTCTGCGCCGATGATCCCGGCGATGTCGACATCGAAAAATAGGTGGTGAACAGCATCACCACCAACGGCATCGCCAGGATGTATTCGATGCGGTACTTCACCAGGAACACCGAGAGGAAGAACACCGAGAACAGCGAGTAGCTGAGGCAGGAGGCGGTCAGCGACACCTCGCTATAGTCTGCAAAGCTCGCGCGGTAACGCGCCAATAGCTCCCTGCCGTGGGACGCGGCGATCTCGCGGTATTCGGACAACCGCTTGGCGGCCATCAGGAATGCGCCGCCGAACCAGTAGCACAGGATCACCGAGCCCGGCGGCAGCGACGTCGGGTCAATCATGGCCCAGCCGATCAACAGCCGCAGCGGATTGTTGACGGACTCCGAGATGACGTCGAAATAGGCCTTGTCCTTGCTGCGCAGCGGCGGGACATTGTAGACGATGCCCTGCAGGGCGAAGATGCCGGTTGCCAACAGCATCAGCCGGCTGCACGCAGCTGCGCAGACCAGGCCAAGCGCGACCAGCAGCAGCCATTCGATGCCGATGATCTTGCCGTCCATCGCGCTCTGCACCGCGGAGCGCTGCGACTTGGTCGGGTGATGCCGGTCGAAGTCGCGGTCGAACCATTCGTTGATGACGTAGTTGGCCGACGCGATGCAGACCGCGGCCACAAGCCCAAGGACGATCGAGGCGGCAACATGATCGCCCCGTACGCCGCGCAGCAGGCAGGCGAGGATGATTCCGGGAACGATGAAGATGTGCTTGGTGCTGTGATCGAGCCGCAGGATGGCAAAATACTGCCGGATGCCCGCGGCCGGCGGCTTGCCGGCTTCGACCTTGCTGTCCATCAGCGCCATCGCGCGGTCCGTTCCTGTTGTCCTCGATCTCGGCGATCGCCTAATTGAGGAGGTAGACATCGAAGCTTTCGTCGGTCCTGGCGGGGCCGAAGCGGCGGATCATCGTGGTCGCTGCGCGGAAATCGCGGATCTGCGCGGCCGAGGCGCGGAATGTCCGCCAGTCCTTGCCCTCGTCGTAGATCCGGTCTGGCGTGATCTCGTCGAGCCGATAGGCCAGCAGGATGATGACGGGCGCGCCGATGGTGTTGCGGAGCTCGTGCGCCAGGCGCAGGGTCTCGCCGAGATCGCTGTCCATCCTGCCCTTGCGCGAAAAGATCACGACGCTGCCGAACTTGTGGTCGCGGGCGAGATAGAGCCGGTTCTTGACGTAGTAGGGCAGCGCCTCGACCAGGTATTCCGGCTCGCTGAGGATGACCGCGTTGGCGAGATCGGCGCGCGAGGCGATCAGGCGGCCGAGATCGGCGCTGCGGCTCGCGACGACACCGGTCGCCGCGTTGCGCAGGTCGTTGATGCCGGCGGCGCTCTGGATCGCGAGCACCAGCAGCAGCGACACGCGTCCGATCGCCGGCAAGAGCCGGTCGTACCAAGTTCGAGAGATCGATGCCGCGGTGACCTGGCGCCAGCTGATCCAATAGAGCGTGATCAGGAAGCACAGCCAGACGGCGGCGTGGCGGTGGGCGCCGTTGGCGGCGACGGCGAAGAACAGCGACGTCAGCAGAAGTGCGGCGATGGTGGCGAGAAAGGCCGGCCGCCGCGGCAGCAGGGCGAGCGTTGCGGCGAACAGCAGGACTGATCCCACGATCCCCGGCAACAGATTGGCAAACAGCGCTCCCAGTGACGTCGCGCCGGGGTTCACCAGGGACAGCATTGCAGCCGTTAGCGGTGATGCGTGCGACCAGTCCCGGGCCGCCGCATCATTATAGGTCGGCAGCATCGTCGCCGCGCAGATGGCGACGCCGATCGTTGCGATGATGGCATTGATCGCGAAATTGGTCAGTTGCGGCGACCAACGCCAGCCATGAGCCTCGAGTAGGTCGAACAGCCAGAACAGCAGGAATGCGCCGGCCATGATCGCGCCGACGACATTGGTGTTGGCGAGCAGCAACAAGAGTGCGCCGAGCAGGACGCCGCGGTCGCGGTGGGCCGGATAGCAGGCCGCGATCGCAAACAGGAACAGGGCCAAGATGCCGTAATTCCGCGCCATCACGACATATTCAAATAGTAGCGCATGGCTGGTGATCAGGAGCAGGACCAGCGGCCGCGGGAACGGCGACCGGAAGATCAGCAGCGCGACCGTGACGAGCCCGGCCACGAAGGCGACACCAGGCAGCACCTCGCCGCGGCCGAACACGGCATGTGCGCCGCGCAGCAGCAGGTACCAAAGGGCAGGGTGACCTTCGCCGTGCAGCCCTCTCAGCATGGCGATCGGATCGTCGCCGTTCAGCGCGATGGTGAGCGCCCGGACTTCGTCGCGCCACATCACGTGACGGGCGATCTGGAAGCCCACCAGCGCCATCCATCCCGCAAGCAGCAGGATGTCGCGCCAGGATCGGCGGTCCCGCTTCGGCGCGAACAACCAGTCGTCCAGGATTTGCAGGGGACGGATCAATGAACCCCGTTGCGGTTCGGTACGATAGGGTTGGAGCACGGCGTCATCTGCAAGCTGGGTCATTTGTGTTAGCGATAAAAGCCACCTAGAATACATTAACGTTATGATCAAACCAGACTAACATTTATGACGTCGACGCCGGCCCAGAGGACGGTCAGGGACATCAGCCCTGCGCACCCCGAGGTGGAGTTCGCGCTGGTTCTGGCGCGAACCATCGACTCCGTAAGGTCAGATCCGCAGCAGCTGCGCAGCGCGGTCTACGAGCTCGCGCGGCAGAAGCTGCAGCAGCTCGCCCATGAGGATCCGAACGAAAAGCAGCGGCTGCTGCAGGCGCTGGAAGCGGCGATCGAAGGCGTCGAAGCGCACACCCGGAACCATCCGGTCGAGAAATTCGCTGTGCCGCCGGCACGGGCGCTGCCGGCATTTCTGGAGGCGGCGGGCGCTGCGCGGAGGATCGAGGGGCCTTCCTCGATTGATGCCGAGGACGCATTCATCCCGACGCTCGATCGCGCCGAGCCGGTCGAGCTGTTGCGCCGTCCGAAATGGTCGTCGTCGGCGCCGCTGCGTTATGTGGCCATGCTGGGCTTCTTTGGACTGATCGCGGCCGTTGTCCTGCTGCAGCAACGCGGTGTGTCCTTGGCGGCAGCGCGCGCGATGATCGCCGGCACGCTCGCACCGGCGCCGGCCGAAACCCAAAAGCCGGCCGTCATCGCGGCCGTGCCTGCACCGGCCGCCGCCGCGCCGCCGGCGCCGAAACGGCCGCTGCCGACCGCTTACGGCGTCTACGCCGAGAGCGGCGGCAGGCTGTACGAGCTGCAGATGATCCAGGGGCGCGCGCCGGATCCGCGGATAGCGATTTCGGCTGCGATCACGAGGCCAAGCGAGACCGCATTGCCTGACGGCCATCTCCGCTTCATCGTGTTCCGACGCGAAGGCAGTAGCGGCGCCTCCGACCCGATCGATGTGCGCCTGATCGCGCGCGTGACCCAGCAGACCACGTTCGACGCGACCGGAAAGCCGGTGGTCTCGCAGGGCGACGACACCTGGGTGATCCGCAACATCTCGATCCCGTTCCGCGCAGCGCCGCTGAGCGAGGATCCGCAGATGTTCGAGGTCCAGCCGCGCGACGACGCGCCGCTGTCGCCGGGACGCTATGCGCTGATCCTGAAGGCGCAGGCCTACGATTTCACCGTTGAGGGCGCGGTGACCGACAAGCGGCATTGCCTGCAGCGGCTGGCGGCCGCAAACGGCGTGTTCTATTCGGAATGTGAGAAACCGTGAGCGGCGCTTGGCTCCGGTTCGGTGCCGTGCTGGCGCTGTTGGTGGCGTCGACTGCCGCCGTCGCCGCACCCGATGCCGAGACGGCGAAACGGTGCTTGCGCGCGGCCTATATGGTCTACCCGTACAAGCGGCCGGGTGCCGGGCCGATGAATGGCGACCGGCTGCACTTCTTTCAGCAATGCGTGGCGCAGGGCGGCAGCAAGTCGGCGGAAGTCCCCAAAACCGATTGAGCCGGAATGATGCCCCGCGCGGCCGCAAGCGTGACGAAGGGAGCAGCGCGCCGGCGGCTCAGCTCGCGGATTGTTCCGCGCGCGATCTCAACCGGCCGAACTGGCTGCGCAGCACGAGCAGCACCAGGCGACCCGCGCCGATGCCGGCGAGACCTCCCGCCACCTTGACGACCGCATCAAGCAGCCGGCCGTGGCGATCCGGCGTCAGCAATTGCATCGCCTCGAGCGTGAAGGCGCTGAAGACGACAAAGAGCACGATCAGCGCGGTGCGCCGCGGATAACCCAGCACGAAGGCCAGTGCCATCACCGCAAACGCCGCGAAACGCTCGGCCTGCGGATGGGCAAACGAGGGCCGGTCCTGGATTGAGGACAGTGTGACGAATGCGATGAAGGCCAGCGCAAGCCAGCCGACAACCACTGCGAACGTCCTGATTTTTGAAACAAGCAATGATCTTTTCCGATCCCTGTGCCCCCGCCGCACCGTCGCTGGATTAGCCCATCGCCGGTGCCAGCGACATGGAAATGGCCGCCGAAGGTTAACTGCCCGCTGTCTGTGCAAATGGTCACAGCGCTGACGGCAGTGGTTCCGCGACCAAGGGATGGCCGGCGAAACGTTCAAGGCAAAGGTGTTATAATACTTCTATTTGAAACCCGAACGCGCTCCGTCCGCATCTGATTGATGGAACCCGCGAGGCTTGCGCGCGTCTTGGGGATGGTGCACCTGACGAAATATTTAGGTTCGTCTGGCTGTTCCATTCATAGGCCGTTCACGGCGGGAAGCCTCATTTGATGCCGGATATCGCAATGCTCACTCTCGGAGGCCAATGTGCGTCTGCTCGTCGTTGAGGATGACCCGGATCTGAACCGCCAGCTCACCACCGCGCTGACGGATGCCGGCTATGTGGTCGATCGCGCTTTCGACGGCGAGGAGGGGCATTTCCTCGGCGACAGCGAGCCCTACGACGCGGTTGTGCTGGATATCGGCCTGCCGAAGATGGACGGTATCTCGGTGCTTGAGGCCTGGCGGCGGAACAAGCGGGTGATGCCGGTGCTGATTCTCACCGCACGCGACCGCTGGAGCGATAAGGTTCAGGGCTTCGACGCCGGCGCCGACGATTATGTCGCCAAGCCCTTCCATCTCGAGGAGGTGCTGGCGCGGATCCGCGCCCTGCTGCGCCGGGCGACCGGGCATGCCCAGGTCGAGCTGGTGTGCGGACCGGTGGCGCTCAATACCCGCACCAAGCGCGTCACCGTCAACGGCAACCCGATCAAGCTGACCTCGCACGAGTACAATCTGCTCGACTATTTGATGCACCACACCGGGCGGGTGGTCTCGCGCACCGAGCTGGTCGAGCATCTCTACGACCAGGACTTCGACCGAGACTCCAACACCATCGAGGTGTTCGTCGGCCGCATCCGCAAGAAGCTGGAAGTCGATATCATCCAGACCGTTCGGGGCTTGGGCTACATGCTGTCGCCGCCGACTTAAAGCATGATCCGGAAAAGTGTGAAGCGGTTTCCCGAAAAGATCATGCTCTTAAAGCGTTTTCGAGCGAAGCCTGTCCCGCACTTGATGCGGGATGGATACCGGTTCGCTCCACGTGAAGAAAACGCGACCAAACAAAAGGATAAGAGCATATCCTGTTCAATCGGATCATGCTCTTAGAGCGCTTGATCGGTGTACGCAGGCATTGGCATGATCCGCGCCAGGAGGACTGGATTCGCAATGTCTGTTGGCGCTGACACGATGTTCGGGCCCGTGCCCTGATGGGCGGCAGCTCGCTTGCCACCCGCCTGTTCGTCTCGGCGACCGCCTGGGTGGTGGTGATCCTGGCGATCACCGGCGTCATCCTGTCGTCGGTCTATCGCGACGCGACCGAGCGCGCCTTCGACCGGCGGCTCAATCTCTATCTGCGCACCCTGATCGCCGAGGTGGCGACGCCGGACGAGCCGGCGGACCGCCAGTTCCAGTCGCTCGGCGAGCCGCTGTTCGACCTGCCGCTGTCGGGGTGGTACTGGCAGATCACCCGCACCGATACCGAGAAGGGCGAGACCCGCGCCTCGCGCTCGCTGTGGGACAAGAAGCTGCCGAAGCTCGAGGAGCACGGCGCCGAGCTGACCGCCGCCGGCGTCCGCCTCGGCTATGTCGACGGACCCGAAGGCCAGAGCCTGCGGGTGGTGGAGCGTCCGGTCGATCTCGGCGCCGACGGCAAGTTCCTGGTCAGCGTCGCCGGCGACGCCACCGAGATCTTCGATGAGACGCGCAGCTTCGACTATTATCTGTTCGGCACCTTTGCCGCCCTCGGCATCGTGCTGCTGCTGACCACGATCTTCCAGGTGCGCTATGGCCTCGCGCCGCTCAAGCGCATTTCGGACGCGATCGCCGATATCCGCTCCGGCCGCGCCGAGCGGCTGGAAGGCCGGTTTCCGGTCGAGATCGCGCCGCTGGCGCGCGAGACCAATGCGCTGATCGACGCCAACCGGGAGATCGTCGAGCGCTCGCGCACCCATGTCGGCAACCTCGCGCATGCGATCAAGACGCCATTGTCGGTGATCGTGAACGAGGCGGCCGCGCATGCCGCCGATCCCTTCGCAAGCAAGGTGCTGGAGCAGGCCGACGTGATGCGGGACCAGGTCGCGCACCACCTCGAGCGTGCGCGGATCGCCGCCCGGGCCACCATCGTCAGCACCATCACCGATGTCGCTCCCGCGATCGAGGCGCTGCGCCGGACCATGGAGAAGATCCATCGCGACCGCGATCTTGCCATCGAGGCGAAGGCCGATCCGGCGGCACGGTTTCGCGGCGAGCGGCAGGACCTCGAGGAGATGGTCGGCAATCTCGTCGACAACGCCTGCAAATGGGCGGCCTCGCAGGTGTTCATCGAGGTGAGTGTGGTCCCGCCGGAGGCGCAGGGTGCCGGGCCAAAGCTGCGCATCGTGGTCGATGACGACGGACGCGGCCTGTCCGAGGACGAGCGCGCTCAGGTGGCGCGGCGCGGCCAGCGGCTCGATGAATCAAAGCCCGGCTCGGGGCTTGGCCTGTCGATCGTGACCGATCTCGCCGGCCTCTATGGCGGCAATCTCACCCTGAATAACGCGCCGATCGGCGGCTTGCGGGCCGAGCTCGTGCTGCCGGCGGTATAGAGGCATGATGAGATTGGGTTGAACGGCGGCCGCAAAGGCGGTGCGCTCCCTCTCCCGCTTGCGGGGGAGGGCTGGGGTGGGGGCTCTCTCCGCTGTTCAACCGGCATGATTCCCGACATTTTGGACCGGCATGATCCCCGACAGTTTGGGTTAAGCGGTCTGTTCGCCCGGTTCGCGCAGCCCCTCACGAGGCGGAGCGAACCGGGTGAACAGGCCGCGGCGGTCGATGAGACCGACGTCGAGGTCGCAGAAGCGGACGACGTGGTCACCGGTATCGAGTTCGGCGATGCCGACAAGTTCGTTCACCAGCGCCTGACCGATAAAGACGAACTTGCCTTTCCATTTAATCTCCCCATTGCCGCGAACACGGCGGGCCTGGTGATCGGCGTCATACCAGGGGTCTTGCTCGCGATCCGGCATGGTGCGTTGAGATGCTCGATAGGCGTCCTCCGGCGGCCGTTGGCCCAGCGCTTCGTGAGGACGTTCCTTATTGTAATGCTCTCGGAAGGCGTCAAAGCGGGCCTGTTGCTCGGACGCATTATCTGCCGGTGGGCTCGATGTTTGCGCCTTCAAGGTGCGATGCATGCGCTCATGGCGACCGTTCTCCTGCGGCGAGGCCGGACGGATGAAGTGCGGCGTAATGCCGAGCTTCAGCCACCAGACCGACAATGTGGTGAGACCGCCGGCGCCGCGCGAGCCGAACGGCGAACCATTGTCGCAGCGGATTGCCCGCGGCAGGCCATGCTCGCGGAAAGCCCTCTCGAAGCGGGGGCGGACGCCCTCGGTCGTCGGTGCGACGATCTGCAGTTCGATCAGGAAGCGACTGTGGCTGTCAGCCACCGTCAACGGATCAATCCGGCACTGGTCGCGGGTGCGGAACCAACCCTTGAAGTCCACGCTCCACTCGTCGTTCGGCTCCTGCACCGGCGTGCAGGGACGCCGCTGGTCGAGCGGACGGCGGCGGCGCTTCACCGGCGAGATCAGCCCCGCGCGCTTGAGAATGCTCCCAATCGTCGACGCCGCCGGCCAATCGATCTCCGGCGCCTGGCGGTCAAGCAGGGCGAGCAGCTTGCGCGGTCCCAGATAGGGAAAGCGCTGCCGAGCCGCGATCACCTTCTCTGCAATCGCCGCATCGGTCGTTTGTCGGCATTGCTGCGGCGCGTGCGAACGGTCCCTGAACCACTCCGGATCGCCGCTCTGCTTCCGCTGGCGCCATGCGTAAAACGTGTCGCGGCAGATACCGTGACGGCGGCACAACTCCGACACGCTCCAGTTCCCGCTCTCGTACTCCATAAGCATCCGGATACGCTCTTCCATCCGACTGGTCTCTCTGAACGGCATCGTCGGGCCCTCCCGCCGATGCTTCTAGAAACCTGTCGGCAATCATGCCGGTCTAAACTGTCGGGTATCTATCCGGTCTGTACCCGAGGAGAGAGCCCCCACCCGCCGCGCGCTGGGCGCGTCGGCCTCCCCCGCAAGCGGGAGAGGCGAGGCGAACTCGCGGACAATCTTCGCAGACATCATATGCGATTTGCCCTGCGGACGCGGCGCAGGCCTTTTGGGCGGCGCTGCCGTCATTATTCCTAAACGGCTTCTTAACGCGCCCACCTCTATCATCGCGGGCGGACGGGCTGCGGCGGTTTCGCCGGGCACCAAGCTTTCACGACCGGGCGCATGAGCCAGAAATCGACCGAGCGTCTGAGGGATTATCTCGCACAGCTTCCGCCGCAATCGCAGGCGCTGCTGATGCGCGAGCTGGAGCGCGCCGTCGAACGCGGTGACGACGTCACTGTTGCCAATCTGGTCCTGGAGCAGCTGCGCAAGATCGTGCGCGGGGCCGAGGAAGACGAGCAGATCGAGCCGCGCAGCGACGACCCGGCGCGGCTCCTGTTCCGGCCGCTCGAACCGTTCCTCGCCGAGACCAATTTCCCGACGCGACCGGGCCAGCTCCGGCGTGCCTCGCTGCTGCCGATCTGGCAGTGGCTGGCTCGTGAGGGCGCGCCCGAGGCGGCCCGCGAATTCGAGGCGGCGCTGGCCGCAGCCACGGAGAGCGGTCCGATGGAGATCTCCGCGCGCAGGTTCCAGCTGGCTGCCGCGGAAGCCATTCTGAAGATCGCAGCGCCGGCTCAGGGCGACGACCGCCAGCGCGCGCTGTCGCGCGTCGGTCCGCCCAGCGTCGTCGAGGATTTGCTGCCGATCGGCCTGGTGCTGCAGGCCCGCGAGGCGCTGGAAACCCTGGGAAGCCGGCTGCCGAGCCAGATCCGCGTGTTCGCCGATTCCCAGATCGCCTCGGCCACGGAGGCGCTCAAATTGCCGTCGCTGCAGACGCCGCAACTGTTGCCCTTCGCATTGTCGCTGATTGTACAGCGGCTCGCCGCGCCATGGCAGATCATCCGCCTCGCCATCAAGATGGCGGCCTCCGACGATGAGTTGCGGGTCGCGGCCACGCCCTACGGCATCGCCGTCACCATCGCGCTGCATGACCTGTCATTCGTCGCGGCTTGTCTGCGCACCGACATCAAGCGCGGGCATTTCGATTATGTCGGCGAGCAGCTCAAGACCCTGCATGACGGCGTCCGCGGCCTGCGCACCGAGCTCGATCTGCGCAACGATTCGACCTGGGGCCGCCAGCTCACCTCGGTCCGTGCCGATACCTCCAACGCGCTGCAATCGGAGATCGACAGCGTGCCGGGCCGGGTCCGCCGCATCCTGCGCCAGCGCGCCGACAAGGATATCGCGGCAGGCGCCAAGATCGACATGTCCGAGGTCGAGGACGCCGCCGCCCTGATCGATTTCGTCGCGGTCTGCCGCACCTATGCCAGCGAGCTCGCCATCAACGAGGTGACGCTGCGGACCTTCTCCGACCTGCAACATTATGTCGAGCAATCGACCGAGGGGCTGGTGCAGTCGCTGCGCGGCGGCGACGCCCGGGTCCGTGCCTTCCGGCAGCAGCAGGTCAAGGCCGCGATCCGCTTCTGCGAGGTGCTGTTCGGCCACGACTACGCCTCCCTGATGAACCGGGCGGCCGAAAACGCCGTCACCGGCGAGCGGAAGTCGTCCCGCGCGGGGTAGCGCGACCGCGCAATTCGCGGGCATTTTCGACGGCAAGAATTACGGTAACAATGCACTAAATCGCCAACGAGCTAAGTGCACTGTCACCGTAATCCCCATGAGACTTAACTGAATGGACGAGCACCCCATTTTTGATGTCTTGGCAAACTGGCCAGGCCGAGTGTCGACGCAGCTTGCGTTTGAAGCGCGCGGCTTCTTGATGCCGGCTGCGTGGCAGAACAGGATGATCGAGTTCTGCGGAGCGAGCCAAGCGGACTTGCTCAATCGCTATTGGGATGAGGTAGCGATGGAGACGATGCGAGCCGTTGGAAAGGTGAATTCGGACAACAGGACATTTCTCATTGAGCAGCGATATCGCTCGGCCTTTTTGGATGAGCTGTTCGCCCGCAAAGATTTTCCTCACCCGGATGTTCCGAATGGACCTCTTGTCAGATGCCTGCTCGAGCATTTCAGGAAGTACTGGCATGATCTGGAATTTAGAGAGAACGAATTAATCGCCATTAGGAGTTGGAGAAAGCGCGAAAGCGAGCGTTTAGAGATCCAGACGACAGGATGGACGGGAAAAAAGAGGGGGGTCATTCCTTTCGTCGACCATTTCTGCACCGCGCTCGCATTCAAGCGTCGCCGGAACCGTTGGCAAAAGAAGTTGGATTGTGGTCTTACCTTCGAGGTTGGACTGGATTTCGGGGGTGATCCCAAACGTGTAGGGGACCCGTTGGTATTCTGGATGTCCCACGAGAGCGATCCAGATTGTGCTTTTGAAATGAGAGGTAACAGTCCGTTTGATCGGCTTGTTTATGGGAGTCGATTATACTCGGGGGGCATGGATGCCAGCGACCATGTTCTTGGAATCCGAGCTTACATTGAACTGTTTGATGTTGTTGCTGCGTCATTTGAGACGATCCGATAACAAGCAAGCGTAGCTTGGGGGATTACGGTGACAGTGCATTTAATTGCAAAGTCGCGCCCTGAGCGTGCCGGACAATCTTATAGGTCAAGCAATTAAATGCACCGTCGTTCGCAAGCATTTTCGACGTCAAACCGACGAGCCCACGGCGGGACGACGAGTGTTTGCACAATTTCGGAATAATGGAAGTGTGGCGCTGAGTTGCCCGACATGTCAAGTCGTCATTTGGGTGCCGGCGGCCGCCGGCACCTTTGCATGGGGTTGTTTTCGATATTTTGGTCGCGCGCGCCTTCGCCCCGGAGACGCCGTTGCAATACCGCCGGAACGGCACCGGAAACCGCCTGATTTCGACTTTCCGCCGATCCAGCAATTGTCAATTGCCGGGCTTGGCGCCGGTAGTGTAAAGCGATTCTAAGGCGGCTTGCCGGAAGCCGCCGTTCCATCCGGGAACCGCTTGATGACGCTGTGGTTTGTGTTCGCGCTGATGACGGTCGCGGCGATCTTTGCCGTGCTTTGGCCGCTCAGCCGGCGCGGGCGGACGGATACCGGCGGCAGCGAGGTCGTGGTCTACCGGGACCAACTCGCCGAAATCGACCGCGACATGGCCGCCGGCATCATCGGCGCCGCCGAGGCCGATGCCGCGCGGATCGAGATCAGCCGCCGGCTGCTGGCCGCCGCCGACCAGAGCGGACGTGAAACCCCGGTGCAGGGCAGTCTCACGCTGCGGCGCGCCGCCGCGATCGTGGCCCTGGTCGGTTTGCCGGTCATTGCCTCCAGCTTCTATCTCGCGCTCGGCTCGCCGCGGCTTGGCGACTTCCCGCTCGCCGAACGCAGCCGGGTCGCCGACGCCAACCAGCCGCTCGCCAATCTGGTGGCGCAGGTCGAGGCCCATCTGGAGAAGAACCCGACCGACGGCCGCGGCTGGACGGTGCTGGCGCCGGTGCTGTCGCGCCTCGGCCGCTACGATGACGCCGTCCGCGCCTATCGCAATGCCATTACCTACGCCGGCGACAGCGCCGATCGCCGCGCCGATCTCGGCGAGGCAATGATCGGGACCGCCGGCGGCGTCGTCACCGCGGAAGCCAAGGCGGAGTTCGAGCGCGCGATCGCGCTGAATGGCGACGATGCCAAGGCCAACTACTTCCTCGGTCTCGCCGCCGAGCAGGACGGCCGCAAGGCTGATGCCGCGGCGCTCTGGCAGAAGATGCTGGCGAAGGCGCCGTCTGACGCGCCGTGGCGGCCGCTGGTGCAGGCCGCGCTGGTGCGCGTCGGCGGCGTCAGCGCACCCGCACTGCCCGACGGTGCGATGGCCGCGGCCAAGGATATGAGCGAGGCCGATCGCGGCACCATGATCCAGGGTATGGTCGATCGGCTGGCGACGCGGCTCAAGACGAATGGCGACGATGTCGAGGGCTGGCTGCGGCTGGTCCGCGCCTATCTCGTGATGGGGGAGCGCGACAAGGCGATGAGCGCGCTCGCGGATGCCCGTCAGGCGGTGGCCAATGATGCCGATCGGTTGCGTCAGCTCAATGAGGGGCTGAAGAATCTCGGGCTGGATGGATAGAGCATGACGCCGAAAAGTGCACAGCGGTTTTCGGAGAACGTCATGCGCAAGGATGGGCCATGACCAGGAAGCAACGGCGTTTGACATTGATCGGCTGCGCGCTCGTCGTGCTCGCGATCGCCGCAGGCCTGGTGCTGAACGCGCTGCGCGATTCCATCGTGTTCTTTTCGACGCCGTCGATGGTCGCCGAGAAGCATCTCGGGCCGGGCAAGCGTTTCCGCCTCGGCGGCCTGGTGGAGCAGGGCTCGCTCAAGCGCGGCGACAATCTCGCCGTGACCTTCACCGTTGCCGATGGCGGCGCGACGCTGCCGGTGGCCTATAAGGGCATCCTGCCGGATTTGTTCCGCGAAGGGCAGGGCGTGGTCGCGGAAGGCGCGCTCGATGCGGACGGCGTGTTCCGCGCCGACACCGTGCTTGCCAAGCATGACGAGACCTACATGCCGAAGGACGTCGCCGACGCGCTGAAGAAGCAGGGCCACTGGAAGGACGATTACGGGGCCAAGCCGAACAGCATGCCGAGCGCCTCCGCGGCGCCGAACCAGGGAGCCATGCGGTGATCGCCGAAAGCGGACATTACGCCCTCGTGCTCGCGCTGGGGCTGGCGCTGATCCAGTCCATCGTGCCGATCGTCGGCGCACGCTGGCGCGATGCGGCGTTGATGAACGTCGCGCGCTCGACCGCGCTCGCCCAGTTGCTGTTCGTCGCGGCGTCGTTCGCAGCGCTGGTGACGCTGCACGTCACCTCGGATTTCTCGGTCGCCAATGTCTACGAGAATTCGCATTCGCTGAAGCCGTTGCTCTACAAGATCACCGGTGTGTGGGGAAACCATGAAGGATCGATGCTGCTGTGGGTGTCGATCCTGGCGCTGTTCGGCGGTCTCGTCGCAGCCTTCGGCAACAATCTGCCGCTGTCGCTGCGGGCGCATGTGCTGGCGGTGCAGGCCTGGGTCGCCAGCGCCTTCTATCTGTTCATCCTGATCACCTCGAACCCGTTCCTGCGCATCGCCAATCCGCCGCTCGAGGGGCGCGACCTCAATCCCGTGCTGCAGGACATCGGCCTCGCGGTGCATCCGCCGATGCTCTATCTCGGCTATGTCGGCTTCTCGATCTCGTTTTCGTTCGCGGTGGCGGCGCTGCTGGAGGGGCGGATCGACGCCGCCTGGGCGCGCTGGGTGCGGCCGTGGACGCTGATGGCGTGGATCTTCCTGACCCTCGGCATCGCGATGGGCTCCTACTGGGCCTATTACGAACTCGGCTGGGGCGGCTGGTGGTTCTGGGATCCGGTCGAGAACGCCTCGCTGATGCCGTGGCTGGCCGGCACTGCGCTGTTGCATTCGGCGCTGGTGATGGAGAAGCGCAACGCGCTCAAGGTCTGGACCGTGCTGCTGTCGATCCTGACCTTCTCGCTGTCGCTGCTCGGCACCTTCCTGGTGCGCTCCGGCGTGCTGACCTCGGTTCACGCCTTCGCCACCGATCCGACGCGCGGCGTGTTCATCCTGCTGATCCTGTTCGTCTTCATCGGCGGCAGCCTGTCGCTGTACGCCTGGCGCGCGCCGGCGCTGAAGCAGGGCGGGCTGTTCGCGCCGATCTCGCGCGAAGGTGCGCTGGTGCTCAACAATCTGCTGCTCACCACCGCCTGCGCGACCGTGTTCATCGGGACGCTGTATCCGCTGGCGCTTGAAGTGCTGACCGGCGAGAAGATCTCGGTCGGCGCGCCGTTCTTCAACTTTACCTTCGCGCCGCTGTTCGTGCCGCTGCTGCTCGCGGTGCCGTTCGGGCCGCTGCTGGCCTGGAAGCGCGGCGACCTGCTCGGCGCGGCGCAGCGGCTGATGGTCGCTGGGATCGCCGCGCTGGTTGCGATCGCGCTGGTCTGGGCGTGGACCTATGGCGGTGCGACGCTGGCGCCGCTCGCGATCGGGCTTGCCATGTTCGTCATAATGGGCGCGCTGTGCGATCTCGCCGAACGCGTCGCGCTGTTCCGGATTCCGCTGTCGCTCTCGCTGCGCCGTGCGCGGGGCCTGCCGCGTGCGACCTGGGGGACGGCCTTCGCGCATGCCGGCCTTGGTGTCGCGCTGATCGGGATCGTCTGCGAGACCACCTGGAACAGCGAATATATCGGTTCGATGAAGCCGGACGACGTCGCCCGCGTCGCCGGCTACGAATTGCGGCTCGACGGCGTGAACGCACGGCAGGGGCCGAACTTCCGCGAGATGGTCGCGCAATTCACCGTGACGCGTGACGGCGACAAGGTCAGCGTGATGACCCCGTCGAAGCGCAACTTCACGACCCGCGGCGCCTCGACCACGGAGGCCGCGCTGCTGACCCGCGGCGCCAGCCAGCTCTACATCTCGCTCGGCGATACCTCGGCCGACGGCGCCATCGCGGTGCGGATCTATCACAAGCCGCTGGTGCTGATGATCTGGTGGGGACCGGTGCTGATGGCCTTTGGCGGCATGCTGTCGCTGTCCGACCGCCGCTTGCGGGTCGGTGCGCCGAAACCGGCCACCAAGGCGGCGCGCGCATTGCAGGCGGCCGAATGATGCGGCCGCGCAACCTTGCAGCCGCCGTGCTTGCGGCGACCCTGATGCTCGGCGCGATGCCCGCCCGGGCCGTGCTGCCCGACGAGATCATGGCGGATCCGGCCAAGGAGGCGAGGGCGCGCGAGCTCTCCAGGGAACTGCGTTGCATGGTCTGCCAGAACCAGTCGATCGACGATTCGGAGGCGCCGCTGGCGCGCGACCTCCGCCTCCTGGTGCGCGAACGCATCGCGGCCGGCGACAGCGACCGCCAGGTGATCGATTTCCTGGTCGCCCGTTACGGCGAATTCGTGCTGCTGAAGCCGCGCCTCAACGAGCATACGCTACTGCTGTGGCTGACCCCACCGCTGGCGCTGCTGCTGGGCGGTTTTGCGCTCTGGCGGCTCGGCCGGCGCAAAGCAAATCCGGCCGCCGGCGAGGGCGATTCCACCCCCGGATTGACCTCCGACGAGCAGGCCCGCCTGGAACGGCTCTTGGCGGCTGAATCCGGGCCGGACAGACCGGTTTAGTTCCCCGTTTTAAGCCCTTTATTTGCCTGCGCTATTCTGCCGCAGCAGCGGCCCGCTCAATTACAAAAGTTTAATTCCGCAGCCAGCGCGCCGTAAGGCTGATGACCCCATGTTCAGACACATCAGGTGCTTGCCCCCGCACCAATGATTCTGGCCCTGGAGATTTCAGCCAATGACCGAACGTCCCGACCTCTCGACCCTCCCGTCCTACAAGGCGCCGAAGCGCTCGCTGTTTTCTGCCCGCAAACTCGCGCTGATGGCGTCGGTCGTGGCCGGCCTCGGTGCCGCCACCTATGGCCTCAGCCCGTCGCACAATCCGGCCGACTTGTTCACGACGCCTGCGCACGCCCAGGTCAACAACGAGGTCCGCAAGGTCCAGCAGCCGGTCGGGTTTGCCGACATCGTCGAGCGCGTCAAGCCGTCGGTGATCTCGGTCAAGGTCAACATCAACGAGAAGGTCGCCAAGGACGACAGCAGCAACAATGACGACTCGCCGTTCCAGCCGGGTTCGCCGATGGAGCGCTTCTTCCGCCGCTTCGGCGGTCCGGATGGCTTGCCTCCGGGCCTGCGCGGTGGACCGCGCGGCGGCGGCCGGGCCGTGACCGGCCAGGGCTCCGGCTTCTTCATCTCGGCTGACGGCTTTGCCGTGACCAACAATCACGTCGTCGACGGCGCCGACAAGGTCGAAGTCACCACCGACGACGGCAAGACCTATTCCGCCAAGGTGATCGGCACCGATCCGCGCACCGACCTCGCGCTGATCAAGGTCGAGGGCGGCTCGAACTTCCAGTTTGCCAAGCTTTCCGACACCAAGCCGCGCATCGGCGATTGGGTGCTGGCGGTCGGCAATCCCTTCGGTCTCGGCGGCACCGTGACCGCGGGCATCGTCTCCGCCTCCGGCCGCGACATCGGCAATGGCCCGTATGACGATTTCATCCAGATCGATGCGCCCGTGAACAAGGGCAATTCGGGTGGCCCGGCGTTCGACGTGTCCGGTGAGGTGATGGGCGTCAACACGGCGATCTACTCGCCGTCCGGCGGCAGCGTCGGCATCGCGTTCTCGATCCCGGCCGCGACCGTGAAGAGCGTCGTCGCCCAGCTGAAGGACAAGGGCTCGGTCAGCCGTGGCTGGATCGGCGTCCAGATCCAGCCGGTGACCTCCGACATCGCCGACAGCCTCGGCATGAAGAAGGCCGAAGGCGCGCTGGTTGCCGAACCGCAGGCCAACGGCCCCGCGGCCAAGGCCGGCATCGAGTCCGGTGACGTCATCACCGCCGTGAATGGCGAGCCGGTGAAGGATGCGCGCGAACTCGCCCGCACCATCGGCGGTCTCGCGCCAGGCAATGCCGTGAAGCTGAACGTGCTGCACAAGGGCCAGGACAAGACCATCAACCTCACGCTCGGCCAGTTGCCGAACACCCTGGAAGCCAAGGCTGACACCGACAACAGCGACAAGGGCAACTCGTCCCGCGGCACCGACGTGCCGAAATTGGGCCTCACCGTGGCGCCTGCCAACAGCGTGGCCGGTGCCGGCAAGGAAGGCGTGGTCGTGACCGAAGTCGATCCCAAGAGTGCCGCCGCCGAGCGGGGCTTCAAGGAAGGCGACGTGATCCTCGAGGTCGCCGGCAAGTCGGTCGGCACCGCCGGCGAGGTGCGTGATGCGATCACCGCGGCGCGCAGTGACAGCAAGAACAGCGTTCTCATGCGCGTGAAGAGCGGCGGTTCGTCGCGCTTTGTGGCAGTGCCGCTGGCCAAGGGATAACTATCTATGAGTTGGAAAGTGTCGCCGGCATCAGTCGCCCCCGCCGACGGCGCTTTCCGGGGGGCGGGCCCCTTGCTCGCTCCCTATGTTGCCTTTCGATGGAATATGCCCCCCTCCGTCGGAAGGTCTCAGGGCGGTGAGGTCCCCCAGCTTCACCGCCCACTTTTCTCTAACAATTCGAGATTATGCGCGGTCGTCTTGCATGTGCAGGCCGGCCGCGCCATGCTGACAGAGGGCCAATTCCCGTGACTGCAACCGCTCCGCAAATGCGCATCCTGATCATCGAAGACGACCGCGAGTCAGCCGACTATCTGGTCAAGGCATTCCGCGAAGTCGGCTATATCGCCGATCTCGCCGCCGACGGCGAGGAAGGGCTGTCGATGGCCGACACCGGTGATTACGACGTGCTGGTTGTGGACCGCATGCTGCCGAAGCGGGACGGCCTCTCGCTGATCGGCATTCTGCGCGACAAGGGTAACCGGACCCCGGTCCTGATCCTCTCGGCGCTCGGCCAGGTCGATGACCGCATCAAGGGCCTGCGCGCCGGCGGCGACGACTATCTGCCAAAGCCCTATTCCTTCGCCGAGCTGCTGGCGCGCGTCGAGGTGCTGTCGCGGCGCAATGTCGGGCCGGCCGAGGAGACCACCTATAAGGTCGGCGATCTCGAGCTCGATCGGCTGTCGCATCGCGTCGCCCGCGGCAAGGATGAGCTGACCTTGCAGCCGCGCGAATTCCGCCTGCTCGAATATCTGATGAAGCACGCAGGGCAGGTGGTGACGCGCACGATGCTGCTTGAGAACGTCTGGGATTATCATTTCGATCCGCAGACCAACGTCATCGACGTGCACATTTCGCGGCTGCGCTCCAAGATCGACAAGGGCTTTGAGCGGCCGCTGCTGCACACGATCCGCGGCGCGGGGTATATGATCCGTGACGGCATCAGGTAGATCGTGACCGCCTTCGGCAAACTGATCCGGACCACGGCGTTTCGGCTGACGCTGGTCTATTTGTTCCTGTTCGCGCTGTTTGCCGCCTCGCTGCTGGCGTATTTCGCCTGGAACACGCGGCGGCTGATCACCGAGCAGATCACGACGACCGTCAACGTCGAGATCGGCGAGATCACTGCCATCTATAACCGTCGCGGCCTGCACGGCCTGCTGACCACCATGGGCAACCGCGCGCTGCGGCCGGGCGCCAATCTCTATCTCTTGACGGCGCCGAACGGGCAGGCGCTGGCCGGCAATGTCGGCTCGCTGGCGCCGGGCGTAATGAGCCTCCAGGGCTGGAGCGAGACCGCCTATCGCCGGTTCGACGACCAGGACAACACCGATCACCGCGCGCTGGTGCGGGTCACCGAGATGGACAACGGCTTTCGCCTCCTGGTCGGGCGCGACCTCGAGGAGCGGCGGCGGATGTTCGGCATCGTCGCCAAGGCCGCGCAATGGTCGATCCTCGTCGTTGTCGTGCTCGGTATCGGCGGCGGCATCTTCGTCGCCCGCCGCGTGCTGCGCCGGATCGACGCCATGACCGGCACCACCAAACGCATCATGGCGGGCGATCTGTCCGGCCGGCTGCCGGTCGGCCGCAGCGGCGACGAGCTCGACCGCCTCGCGGAAAATCTCAACGCCATGCTCGAGCGCATCGAGGCGCTGATGACGGGGCTGAAGGAGGTCTCCGACAACATCGCCCACGACCTCAAGACGCCGCTGACACGGCTGCGCAACCGCGCCGAGGAGGCGCTGGCGCGGTCGGGGAGCGAGGCCGACTATCGCGCGGCGCTGGAACGGACCATCGAGGAGTCCGACGGGCTGATCCGTACCTTCAACGCCCTGTTGATGATCGCGCGTGCCGAGTCCGGCCAGGCGCGCGGCAACATGGACGATTTCGACGGCGCCGACGTCGCCAACGGCATCCACGAATTGTACGAGCCGCTGGCCGAGGACGACGGCATGACGCTGCAGGTCAAGACCATGCCGGCGCCAATTCACGGCAACCGCGAATTGATCAGCCAGGCGGTGGCCAATCTGGTCGAGAACGCCATCAAATATGGCAAGCCGGACGCGGGTGTTGAGCCGCTGAAGGCGGATGCGCGGGAGATCCTGATCGAGGCGCGGCGCGCGGGCGATCAGGTCCTGCTCAGCGTCACCGACCACGGTCCGGGCATCCCCGAGGGCGACCGCAAGCATGCGGTGGAGCGCTTCGTCCGGCTTGAGGCGAGCCGCACCCTGCCTGGTTCCGGGCTCGGCCTCAGCCTGGCCTCGGCGGTTGCCACGCTCCACGGCGGCGAGCTGCGGCTCGGTGACGCCCATCCGGGGCTGGTGGCGACCCTGGTGCTGCCGGCGCGGGCGGGCGGCAGTGACAGGCTTGCGGCTCAAACGCAGGATGTGCCACAGAAGGCGGCATGAATGCCGCCGCGCCGGGAAACGCGGATCGACATCGTCTGGCCGCGCGGTTCGCGGCCGGACCACATGTCGCCGTTTCCGTATCCGCCGATCAGCGTCTGACCGACTGGTTCGCCGAGCTCGAGCCGGCGCAATCGGCCGCGCTCGCGGCGCTGCTGGAGCATCCGTTCGCGCGGGACATCCTGCGCGGCATCGCCGAGTTCTCGCCATATCTGTTCGAGCTCGCGCGCACTGACGCCGCGCGGCTGATCCGGATCCTGTCATGCAACCCGGAGTCGCATCTTGCCGACCTGATCGAGACCAATTCGCGCGAGGTGCTCGCCGCCGGCAGCGAGGCCGACGTGATGCATCTGCTTCGCCGTATGAAGGCGGAGGCCGCGCTGATGATCGCGCTGTGCGACATCGGCGGCGTCTGGCCGGTGATGCGGGTGACCGCGGCGCTGACCGACATCGCGGTGACTTCAGTGCAGTCGGCGCTGCGATATTTGTTCCGGCAGGAAATCGCCCGCGGCCGGATGACCGCCGTCGATCCCGAGCATCCTGAAGTAGGTTCAGGCCTGATCGTGCTCGCGATGGGCAAGATGGGCGCGGGCGAACTGAATTATTCCAGCGATATCGACCTGATCGTGTTCTTCGATCGCGCGGCCGCCACCTCGCTTGCCGAGGATATCGAGCCGCAGCCGTTCTATGTGCGCGTCACCCAGGCGATGGCGCGGATGCTGCAGCAGCGCTCGGGCGAGGGCTACGTCTTCCGGGTCGATCTCCGGCTGCGCCCGGACCCGGCTTCGACCCAGGTCGCGATCTCGACCGACGCAGCGCTGCATTATTACGAGCGCGAGGGACGCACCTGGGAGCGCGCCGCGATGATCAAGGCGCGGCCCTGCGCCGGCGACCCCAAGGCCGGCGATGCGTTGATCGCCGAGCTGGCGCCCTTCGTCTGGCGCAAGCATCTGGATTTTGCCGCGCTGACCGACGTCCACGACATGAAGCGGCAGATGCAGACCTATCGCGGCCAGAGCGAGATCTCGGTCGAGGGCCACAACGTCAAGGTCGGCCGCGGCGGCATCCGCGAGATCGAGTTCTTCGCCCAGACTCAGCAGCTGATCGCCGGCGGCCGCCATCCGGATCTGCGGGTGCGGCCGACTCTGGAGGCGCTCAATGTGCTCGCCGACAGCAACTGGATCACCTTCGAGGCGCGCGACGAGCTGACGACGGCCTACGAATTCCTGCGCCGGGTCGAGCACCGGCTGCAGATGATCGCCGACGAGCAGACCCACTCGCTGCCCGAGGAGCCGGAAGCCGTCGAGCGCTTCGCGCATTTCTTCGGTTACGAGAATCGCGAGGCTTTTGCCAAGGACCTGCTCGGCCAGCTCAAGATCGTGCAGAACCACTACGGCAAGCTGTTCGAGGGTGACGATCCGACCGGCACAGCGAAGCTGCCGGATATCGACTACGGTGCTGGCCCCGAAGACGCCCGCCTGATCGAACATCTGGCCCATCTCGGGTTCAAGAAGCCCATCGCGGTCGCCGGCACCGTGCAGCAGTGGATCGCCGGCGACTATCGCGCGTTGCGCGTGGAGGCGACGCGCGCGGCGTTCCTCGAGTTCATTCCGGACCTGATCAACGGTCTCGCCGATGCCGAGGAGCCGGACGATGCCGTGGCGGCGTTCGACCGCTTCCTCGGCGCGCTGCAGCGGGGCGGGCGGCTGATCTCGCTGCTCAGCCAGAACCGCGACTTCGTTGCGCTGGTGGCGCTGATCCTTGGTGCTGCGCCGCGGCTCGGCGACATGCTGGCGCGGCAGCCGCAGATCATGGACGGCCTGGTCGATCCGCGCTTCTTCGGCGCGATGCCGGACAAGAAGGAGTTGTCGGAGCGGCTTGCCGCCACGCTGCAGGATGCGTCGTCCTACGAGGATTTCCTCGACCGCCTCCGCCTGTTCGGCCAGGAGAGCCTGTTCCTGATCGGCACGCGGATCCTGTCAGGCACGGTGTCTGCGCAGCACGCCAGCACGGCTTTCGCCGACGTCGCCGAGGGCATCGTGCACACCGTGCACGGCCTCGTCACCGACCAGTTCGCCGCGCAATATGGCCGGATCAAGCGGCAGGAAACCGCGATCATCGCGATGGGCCGGCTCGGCAGCCGCGAGATGACGGCGTCCTCCGACCTCGACTTGATCCTGCTCTACGATTTCGACAGCGAGGCGCCGGATTCCGACGGCGAGCGCTCGCTGCACGGCGCGCAGTATTTTGCCCGCTTCACCCAGCGCCTGATCAGCGCCTTCACGACCCGCACCAATTACGGCGTGCTCTACGAGGTCGACATGCGGCTGCGCCCGTCCGGCCGCGCCGGCCCGGTCGCCTCGCGGATCGATGCCTTCGCCGACTACCAGGAGCGCGAGGCCTGGACCTGGGAGCACATGGCGCTGACGCGCGCACGCGTGATCTCGTCGTCGCCTGCATTCCGCGAGCAGATCGAGGCGATCATTCGCCGCGTGCTGACCCGGCCGCGCGATGCGGCATCGACTGCGGCCGACGTCGCCGACATGCGGCGGGCGATCGCGCTGGAGAAGGGCGAGGACGATGTCTGGGATCTCAAGCTCGCCGCCGGCGGGCTCGTCGACATCGATTTCATCGCGCAATATCTCCAGCTCGCGCATGCCTCGGTGAAGCCGGAAATCCTCAGCGTCTCGACGCTGCAGGTGCTCGAGCATGCCGCCAGGCTCGGCCTGCTCGGCCAGTCCGAGGCCGAGATATTGCGCTCGGCGGCGCGGCTCTATCACGATCTGACGCAGATCCTGCGACTTTGCGTCACCGGCAAGTTCAATCCGGAGACCGCGGGCGAGGACCTGCGGCGCGTGATGGCGCGGGCCGGCGACGCGCCGGATTTCTCCGCGCTGGAAGCGCGCCTGCGCGAGACCCAAAGCGAGGTGCGCCGCGTCTTCAACGCGATGGTGGGTGGCGGCTAACTCTCGACCCGTCATCCTGAGGAGCCGCGTAGCGGCGTCTCGAAGGATGCACGGCCACAGTCGGGCCGTCGACCCTTCGAGACGGCCGCGTTGCGGCCTCCTCAGGGTGACGGTGAGGGAGCTAAGCCGCTTCCAATACCGCTACGCCTGCTGCTTCAGCTTCTGCAGCGCGTCGAGCACGTCAGGCTCGAGGCCGGCGCCGCCGGCGTCGAGATGGGCGAAGATCTGCTTGCGCATCCGCGGGTCCCAGAACTTCCAGATGTGCTCGGAGATGCCCTGTACGGCGCGGTCGTGGCCCTGGCTGTGGAAGAACTTCCCGATCTGGTTCGCCATGTAGATCAGTTTTTCAGGCGACGACGACATAAGCGGACTCCTTGCCGGCCACCGCGCCAGTGACGCGTTCCGGATGCGTAAAGATTTCAAATCCATCCGCACGCGCGATCGCGGCGAGCGTGATGCCGGCGGCGTCCGCCATCCGCACCGCAAGCGCGGTCGGGGCCGATACCGCTGCGATCAGCGGCGCACCGATTGCAGCGGTCTTCTGCACCATTTCGACCGAGACACGGCTGGTCAGCAGCACCATGCCATCGCCGGCGACGACCTTGTCGCGGGCCAGCGCACCTGCGAGCTTGTCGAGCGCATTGTGACGGCCGACATCCTCGCGCAGCCCGACGATGCCGCGCGCCGCGGTCCAGAACGCGGCGGCGTGTACGGCGCGGGTCTGGTGATTGATCTCCTGCAGCGGCGCGACCGCCGCCACCGCGGTCATGATCTCGCGCGGCGAGAAGACACGGCCTGCGGGGACGACTGCCGCCGGCCGAACGGCCTCGGCGATGGAATCGATGCCGCAGAGGCCACAGCCGGTTGGGCCCGCGATATTTCTGCGGCGCTGGGCGATCTGCGCGGCCTTGTCAGGCCTGAGCCACATCCGGAGCTCGATGCCCTCATCGAGCTCGACGATGTCGAGCGTCTCGATCTCGTCGGCCGATTGCACGATGCCTTCGCTGAGGCTGAAGCCGACAGCGAAGTCGCCGAGGTCCTCGGGCGAGCCCATCATCACGGCGTAGGTGCCGCCATTATAGGTCAGCGCGAGCGGCGTCTCCTCCGGGATCAGGCGCGCGCCGTCGCTGAAGACGCCGTTGCGCCAGACCTTCCGGTTCGCCTGGTAGACGGGCTCGCGCATCGCTACTCCGCGGCTTCCACCACCGGCGCGATGCGGCGGGAGTGGCGTGCCTGTTCGTCATAGGCCTTCTGCCAGTCGGACGGACCGTTCGACGGCGAGATCTGCACGGCAGTGACCTTGTACTCCGGACAGTTGGTTGCCCAGTCGGAGAAGTCGGTCGTGATGACGTTGGCCTGGGTGTCCGGGTGGTGGAACGTGGTGTAGACCACGCCCGGCGCCACGCGGTCGGTGATCTCGGCGCGCAGCGTCGTTTCGCCGGCGCGGCTCGCCAGCCGCACCCAGTCGCCGTCGCGCACGCCGCGCAGCTCGGCATCGTGCGGATGGATCTCGAGGCGGTCCTCGGCGTGCCAGACCACGTTCTCGGTGCGCCGGGTCTGCGCGCCGACATTGTACTGGCTGAGGATGCGGCCGGTGGTCAGCAGCAGCGGGTAGCGGGGGCCGGTGCGTTCGTCGGTCGCGACATATTCGGTGACGATGAACTTGCCCTTGCCGCGCACGAAGCCGCCGATATGCATGATCGGCGTGCCCTCAGGCGCCTTCTCGTTGCAGGGCCACTGCACCGAGCCGAGCTCGTCGAGCTTGGCGTAGGAGACGCCGGTGAAGGTCGGCGTCAGCGCCGCGATCTCGTCCATGATCTCCGACGGATGGTTGTAGTGCATCTCGAAACCCATCGCCTTGGCGAGCAGGATCGTCACTTCCCAGTCGGCATAGCCGTTGCGCGGCGTCACCACCTTGCGGACCCGCTGGATGCGGCGCTCGGCATTGGTGAAGGTACCGTCCTTTTCCAGGAAGGTTGAGCCGGGCAGGAAGACGTGGGCGTAGTTCGCGGTCTCGTTCAGGAACAGATCATGGACGATCACGCATTCCATCGCCGACAGCGCCGCCACCACATGCTTGGTGTTCGGATCCGATTGCAGGATGTCCTCCCCCTGCACATAGAGGCCCATGAAGCTGCCTTCGATCGCCGCGTCGAACATGTTGGGGATGCGCAGGCCCGGCTCCTTGTTGAGCTTGACGTTCCACATCGCCTCGAACTGCTCGCGCACGGCATCGCCCGAGATGTGGCGATAGCCCGGCAGCTCGTGCGGGAACGAGCCCATGTCGCAGGAGCCCTGCACGTTATTCTGGCCGCGCAGCGGGTTCACGCCGACGCCGGGCCGGCCGATATTGCCGGTGACCATCGCGAGGTTGGCGATCGCGATCACCGTGGTCGAGCCCTGGCTGTGCTCGGTGACGCCGAGCCCGTAATAGATTGCGCCGTTGCCGCCGGTGGCGTAGATCCGCGCCGCCTCGCGCAGATCCTTGGGATCGACGCCGGTCATGATCGCGGTCGCTTCGGGGCTGTATTTCTCCTGGGCAACGAAGGCCGCCCATTCCTCGAACTCGCTCCAGTCGCAGCGCTCGCGCACGAAGCTCTCGTTGACGAGCCCTTCGGTGACGATGACGTGGGCGAGCGCCGTGACCACCGCGACGTTGGTGCCGGGCATCAGCGGCAGATGCAGCGCCTTCACGTGCGGCGATTCCACCATCTCGGTGCGGCGCGGATCGAGCACGATCAGCTTGGCGCCCTGGCGCAGCCGCTTCTTCAGCCGCGAGGCGAACACCGGGTGGGCGGAGGCCGGGTTGGCGCCGATGATCATCACGACGTCGGTGTCCTCCACCGAGTCGAAATCCTGCGTGCCGGCCGAGGTGCCGAAGGTTTGCGACAGGCCGTAGCCGGTCGGCGAATGGCAGACGCGGGCGCAGGTGTCGACATTGTTGTTGCCGAAGCCGCCGCGGATCAGCTTCTGCACCAGATAGGTCTCTTCATTGGTGCAGCGTGACGAGGTGATGCCGCCGACCGAGTCGCGGCCGTATTTCTGCTGGATGCCCTTGAACTTCGCGGCGGCGAAGTTGAACGCCTCGTCCCACGACACTTCCTGCCAGGGATCCTCGATCCGTTCGCGGATCATCGGCTTCAGGATGCGCTCCTTATGGGTGGTGTAGCCCCAGGCGAAGCGGCCCTTGACGCAGGAATGGCCACGGTTGGCCTTGCCGTCCTTCCACGGCACCATGCGCACCACTTCCTCGCCGCGCATCTCGGCCTTGAAAGCGCAGCCGACGCCGCAATAGGCGCAGGTGGTGACCACCGAGTGTTCGGGCTGGCCGATCTCGATCACCGACTTCTCGGTCAGCGTCGCGGTCGGGCAGGCCTGCACGCAGGCGCCGCAGGACACGCATTCGGAGCCGAGGAAGCTCTCGCTCATGCCGGGCGAGACGCGGCTGTCGAAGCCGCGGCCGGAGATCGTCAGCGCGAAGGTGCCCTGCACCTCTTCGCAGGCGCGGACGCAGCGCGAGCAGACGATGCACTTGGAGGGATCGTAGGTGAAGTACGGATTGGATTCGTCCTTCGGCATCCAGTTGTCGTTTTCGCAGCCGTGCGACTTGGCGAAGACGTGGTTCTCACCCTCATAGCCGTAGCGCACGTCGCGCAGGCCGACCGCGCCCGCCATGTCCTGCAATTCGCAGTCGCCGTTCGCGGCGCAGGTCAGGCAGTCCAGCGGATGGTCGGAGATGTAGAGCTCCATCACGCCCTTGCGCAGCTTCTTCAGCCGCTCGGTCTGGGTGTGCACGACGAGGCCGTTCATCGCGGGCGTGGTGCAGGAGGCCGGCGTGCCGGCGCGTCCTTCGATCTCGATCAGGCAGAGCCGGCAGGAGCCGAACGCGTCCACCATGTCGGTCGCGCAGAGCTTTGGAATCTGGGTGCCGGCTTCCATCGCCGCGCGCATGATCGAGGTGCCCTCAGGCACCGTGACCTGATTGCCGTCGATGGTCAGCGTGACCATCGTCTCGGATTTGGATTTTGGCGTACCGAAATCGGTTTCCTGGATCAGCGACATCGTGATCTCCTTGCTATTCCGCGGCCTGCAGCCGGGCCGGTGCGGGACCTAAATCTCCGCCAAAATTTTCCCGGAAGTGTTTCAATGCGCTCAGCACGGGGTAGGGCGTGAAGCCGCCGAGTGCGCAGAGCGAGCCGAATTTCATGGTGTTGCAGAGGTCTTCGACCACCGCGAGGTTCTCTGCGACGCGGTCGCCGTTGATGATCTTGTTGATGGTCTCGACGCCGCGCGTCGAGCCGATCCGGCACGGCGTGCACTTGCCGCAGGATTCGACCGCGCAAAATTCCATGGCGAAGCGCGCCTGCTTCGCCATGTCGACACTGTCGTCGAACACCACGATGCCGCCATGGCCGATCAGGCCGTCGCGCGCCGCAAATGCCTCATAGTCGAACGGCGTGTCGAACAGCGCGCGGGGGAAGTAGGCGCCGAGCGGACCGCCGACCTGCACCGCGCGCACCTCGCGTCCGGTGAATGTGCCGCCGCCGATCTCGTCGACGAGCTCGCCGAGCGTGACGCCGAACGCGGTCTCGAACAGCCCGCCATATCTGATGTTGCCGGCGAGCTGGATCGGCATCGTGCCGCGCGAGCGGCCCATGCCGAAATCGGCGTAAGCCTTGGCGCCGTTGTCGAGGATGAAGGGGATCGCCGCGAACGACAGCACGTTGTTGATCACGCTCGGGCGGCCGAACAGGCCCTTGTGCGCGGGCAGCGGCGGCTTCGCCCGCACGATGCCGCGGCGGCCCTCGAGGCTTTCCAGGAGCGAGGTCTCCTCGCCACAGACATAGGCGCCTGCGCCGACCCGCACCTCGAGATCGAACTCATGCGCCGAGCCGCCGATTCGCTTGCCGAGCAAGCCGGCGCGCCGGGCGGCTGCGATCGCCGCGTTCATCGCCGCGACCGCATGCGGATATTCCGAGCGGATGTAGATGTAGCCCTTGGTGGCGCCGACCGTTATGCCCGCGATCGTCATGCCCTCGATCACGACGAAGGGGTCGCCTTCCATGATCATGCGGTCGGCGAAGGTGCCGCTGTCGCCTTCGTCGGCGTTGCAGACGATGTATTTGCGGTCGGCGCTGGCCTGCGCCACCGTCTTCCATTTGATGCCGGTGGGGAAGCCGGCGCCGCCGCGGCCGCGCAAGCCTGAGGTGGTGACGTCGGCCAGGATCTGGTCGGAGGTCAGCGTCAGCGCCCGCTCCAGGCCCTTGTAGCCGCCATGGGCGCGGTAGTCGTCGACCGAGCGCGGATCGACCACGCCGCAGCGCACGAAGGTCAGGCGGGTCTGGCGCTTCAGCCAGGGGATCTCGTCTGTGACACCGAGCCGCAGGGCATGCTGGCCGTTGCCGGCCATCGCATCGAGCAGGGCAGGGACGTCAGACGTGGTCACGGGGCCGAACGCGACGCGGCCCTGGGCGGTCGCAAGCTCGACCATCGGCTCCAGCCAGCACAGCCCGCGCGAGCCGGTCCTGACGATCTCGACCGCGGCGCCACGCGCGGTGGCAGCCTGCTCGAAGGCGAGCGCGACATCGTCGGCGCCGACGGCGACGGCCGCTGCATCGCGGGGGATGTAGATCCGCATCGTCATCGCTGTGCCTCCGCGACCAGCGCGTCGATTCGTGCCTCATCGAGCCGGCCGACCACGCGGCCATCCAGCATCGCCGACGGCGCGGTGGCGCACAGCCCGAGGCAGTAGATCGGCTCCAGCGTCACGCGTTCATCGGCCGTGGTATGTCCCAGCGAAACGCCGAGCTTGGCCTCCGCACGCGCCGCCAACGCATCGCCGCCGGCAGCCTGGCAGGCCTCGGCGCGGCACAGCTTGAGGACGTGGCGTCCGGCCGGTTGCTTGCGGAAGTCGTGGTAGAAGGTGAACACGCCGTGCACCTCGGCGCGGGACAGGTTGAGCGCCTCGGCGACCATCGGGATCGCCGGCTCCGGCACGTAGCCGAACGCCTCCTGCAGCGCATGCAGGATCACCAGCGTGGCGCCTTCAAGCCCGGCATGTTCGGCGATGATGTCAGCGCCGCGCGCCGCGTCCCAGGGTTCGTATCGCACCGTCATTCGCGCATCTCACGATCCAGTTTTTTGCTTTGCACATCTGCATTGGAATCCTTCGAAACATCAATAAAGCTGTCTCATGCGGCGATTGCGAAACGCGATTAATAGCGTTGCGCAATCGGACCATTTAGGATCGCAATAATGGTCTGGAATCACGCACTTCCGTCGCGTATTGGGATTGGGGATCGCGCCGCGGTCGTGGTACGTGTGACAGTGTTGGGACACCGTTTTTCCGATGGGGTTTGATCCTTGATCGACAAGCTGGAACTTCTGTTGGCGCTGGCCAAGGAGCGGCATTTTGGCCGGGCCGCGGAGGCCTGCGGCGTCACTCAGCCGACCATGTCGACCAGCCTCAAGCAGCTCGAGGAGATCCTCGGCGTGATGCTGGTGCAGCGCGGCTCCCGCTTCCAGGGCTTCACGCCGGAAGGGGAGCGGACGCTCGACTGGGCCCGGCGCATCGTCGGCGATACGCGGGCGATGAAGCAGGAGATCAACAGCCTCAAGGACAAGCTGTCGGGCGAGATCCGGATCGCGGCGATCCCGACCGTGCTCGGCATGGTGGCCGCGCTCACCACGCCGTTCCGGGCGCGTCATCCCGATGTGCGCTTCCGCATCCAGTCCTGCACGTCGGCCGACGTGCTCGGCCTCTTGGAAAATCTCGAGGTCGACGCCGGGCTGACCTATATCGAGAACGAGCCGATCGGCAAGGTCCGCACCATCCCGCTCTACAACGAGAGCTACCGGCTGCTGACGGCGCCCGACGCGATGTTCGGCGACCGCAAACAGGTGACGTGGAAGGAAGTCGGCACCGTGCCGCTCTGCCTGCTGACGCCCGACATGCAGAACCGCCGCATCATCGACCGTGCGCTGACCTCGGTCGGCGCGGAGGCGACGCCGACGCTGACCTCGAATTCGCTGCTGGTGCTGTACACCCATGTGAAGACCGGCCGCTGGGCCAGCGTGATGCCGGCCAAGCTCGCCGAGACGCTCGGTCTTGCCGATGCCGTGCGCAGCATTCCGATCGTCGATCCGGTCGTGGACTACAGCATCGGCATGGTGATCCCGCAGCGCGATCCGATGACGCCGCTGATCGCGGCCCTGGTGCAGGTTGCGCGTGAGGTCGCGCCGACGCTGGAGCCGTCGTAGCGTCGCGCGGCCGTCGAACCTCGCTCCCGCAGGCCGGGAGGTCCGTCATCAGGCGGTGACCATGCGCGTGTTGTCAGGTTCGATTTCCAGATCGACCCGGCCGAGGCTGATCTGGATGCCGACGCGCTCGATGGTGTGGGCAATTGGCGGGCTCGATTTCGCCACGGCGACCGTCGCGGTTTCCATCAGCGCGAAGCGCCGCAGCAGGCCGGCCGCGATGGTCTCGCCGAGCGCTTCAAGGGTCTGGAATTTGCGCGAGGACGCGATGCGCACGGCTTCGTCCACCACGGCGTCATATCTGACGGAGCAATCCAGATCATCGCTGCGATGGGTCCGTACCTCGCGCAGCGTTGCCGAAATATCGAACGTGAATCTCTGGCCGAGCGACCGTTCCTCCTCGAACAGGCCGTGATAGCCATATGTTGTGAGGCCGGTGATCGTGATCGACGTGCGCATGGGCAGCTCCTGCAGGAAGCGATTGATCGGGATGTCCCGATTGCCCAGGCGAACGGCAGGTTGCTCCGCGCTTCCCGATGGTGCTCCATCCAAGGTCGCCAGTCGCGCGAGAGGGTAGCTGAATAGCAGCTTTCGACCGCGCCAACAATCGCGATCCGCGAAGCTCCGTCATGCATTGGCGGCATCGTTTGCGCTGCAGCCGCCCACGCCGCCGGGATTTGCCTTACGCCGCCTCCGGCAGCTTGCTCTGCAGGGTGCGCGGATCGCGCGGCAGCGTGATGCGGACGACGGTGCCGACGCCGAGCCTGGAGCGCAGCCGCATCGAGCCGCCATGCAGATTGGTGAGCGAGCGCGCGATCGCAAGCCCGAGGCCCGAGCCCTGGTAGCTCTTGGTGAGCTGGCTCTCGACCTGCTCGAACGGCTTGCCGAGCCGGCGCAGCGATTCCGGCGCGATGCCGATGCCGCTGTCGGCGATCAGCAGCACGATCGAGTCGTCCAGCATCTGGCCGCGCACCAGCACGCGGCCGTGGTCCGGCGTGAACTTCACCGCGTTGGAGAGCAGGTTGACGATGATCTGCTTGACGGCGCGGCGGTCGGCGACAACCGAGATCGTACTTTCGATCTCCGATTCCAGCGACAATCCCTTGTGCTCGGCGCGACCGGAGACCACCCGCAGGGATTCCGCGAGGATGCCGGAGAGGTCGAGCGGCTCCATGTCGAACTTCATGCGGCCGGCTTCGATCCTCGACATGTCGAGGATGTCGTTGATGACCTCGAGCAGGTATTTCCCCGATGTCAGGATGTCGTGGCAGTATTCCTGGTACTTGTCCGAGCCGAGCGTGCCGAACAGTCCGCTGCCCATGATCTCGGAGAAGCCGATGATGGCGTTGAGCGGCGTGCGCAACTCGTGGCTCATATTGGCGAGGAATTTCGACTTCGCGGCGTTGGCGTCCTCGGCGCGGGTCTTTTCCTGCGAATATTTCTCGGCAAGGTCGGCGAGCTCGACCGCCTGCCGCTCCAGCTCGGATTGCGAGCGCTGCAGGTCGATCACGGTGGCGCGCAGGCGCAGATCGTTGTCGACCAGCTTCTGCTCGTGCGCCTTGATGCGGGTGATGTCGGTGCCGACCGAGACGTAGCCGCCGTCCTTGGTGCGGCGTTCGCTGATGTGCAGCCAGCTGCCGTCGTCGAGCTGCGCTTCGAAGGTGCGCGCGCCGGGCGCCGGCACGCCGCTCTCGTGCAGGCGGGTACGCACCTCGGGCATGCTGCCGACCTCGATCACGGTCTCGTAGGAGGTGCCGGGGCTGACGGCCGAGTCCGGCAACTTGTGCAGCCGCTGGAAGTGCGAGTTGCAGAGCACGAGGCGGTCCTCGGCGTCCCAGAGCACGAAGGCCTCCGGAATGGTCTCGATCGCGTCGCGCAGCCGGAGGTCGGCTTCGACCGACTTTTCCGCGAGGCTCTTCTGCTCGGTGACGTCGATGGCGATGCCGATCAGATGCAGGCCGCCGCCGGCCGCAGCGTAGCTGAGCTCGCAGCGCACGCGCAGCCAGATCCAGTGGCCGCCGACATGCCGCATGCGGAAGCTCTGGTCGATGTGATCGATCTTGCCGGCGATCAGCTGGTCGGCGATCTCGAACAGGTTGATGTCGTCGGAATTCACCAGCGTGTTGACCTCGCCGAAGGTGAGGAGGTCGTTGCGGCTGTCGAGCCCGAGCAGGGTGAACATCGACTGCGACCAGAAGATCCTGCCGCGCGACAGGTCCCAGTCCCACAATCCGCAGCGGCCGCGATTGAGCGCGGTGTCGATCCGGCCGCGCACGGCGTCGTTGATCAGATCGCCCTCGCGGGCGCGGGTCGATTGCCAGTGGAAGGCGAAGCCGAGGATCAGCACCACGAAGCTCGTGGTCGCCGACAACGTTATCGAGAGCGCTGCGTCCGATCCCCAGATCGGCTCGTTCATCTCCTGGATGACGACGACCTGGCCGGGCAGCGACTTGACAAGCTGCGAGATCGCCAGCGCGCCGGTGCCGCCCGGCAACGTCATGTCGTTCACCGTCCCCTGCTGGCCCGGCGCGATCATCAGCTGCGCGGTGGAGACGATGTCGAGGATGCGGTCGTTCTCGCCCGCGCTATCGATCGGCACCCGCGCCAGCACGCGGTGATCGGCGCCGGTGATGATGACATGGCGGCCGTAAGCGATGCCCCAGGACGGAATCAGGTCCGGCAGCAGCTCCTGCATCCGCTCGATGTTGACGAGCCGCTCGCGACGGACCGAGGTCAGGCGATCGAGACGTTCGGCGAGGATGTCGGACAGCGCAGCGAGGTCGCGCTTCATCGCGCCGCGCTTCTGCCGGGTCTGGTCGATCACCTGGACAAAGGCGCCGAGGCAGATCGTGATGAGGAAGGCGATGATGAGAGTGGGCACAGCGCGGCGCAGTGCAGGCTCGGCCGTCAGGAGCCTGTGATAGGCCGGTTTTGCGATCGATTGCGCCAATCCCTTGATCGAATCGGATTGGACGCACGCATTCGCTGCATGCGCGCGCGCCATGCCTTAGACCCCCGCTCTAAGCTGATTTTTTACCCGGTTCGGATGCTCCCCACGAGGCATCCGAATCATGATGATTTGAATCCAGATTTCGCAGGCTGTCGAGAGTCAACGATTCGTTAATGCGAAATAATTCTTGTCCAAATCAGAATCAGTGCGCGCAAAGTGAGTCCGAAACAGGAACGGCTCCGTAGAATTACGCGCGCGTTGGTTCTGCGTGACTGATCACACGCTTCACGGTGGGGAACGCGCGGCGCAGTTTGCGTTCGATTGCGTCGACGCTTTCGTGCACCTTGATCACACTCATCGAGGGCGCGGCGCGGCAATGAAAATTGACGATCTCGCCGGCGTCGGTGTTGCGGACCCGCACATTGTGGATGTCATGGATCGCGCCACCGGAGGCAAAGCCGGTCAACGCGGCCTTGATGGCTTCGACGCGGTCGGGTGCGGCGTCGGTTCCCCACGGCAGTTCCGGCTCGAGCGGCTCGATATGGGTGTCGACCTCGACGTCCTCGCCAAAATCCTCGCGGATCGCGCGCTCGAGCTCGTGGGCGATGTCGTGCGCGGCGACCAGCGCCATGTCGCTGTCGACCTCGAGGTCGATGCCGACGATCAGCCTGCCGCCGATACTGTGCACGGTGACATGGTGGATGGCGAGGCCGGAATTGCGCGCGATCACCATGATGCGCTCGCGCACGCTCTCGTTGTCGCGCGCCACCGGCACTGCGGTGAAGGTGAGGTCGGCGTCGCCGAACGTCTTGGTCATCGCCTGCTGCGCCCTGCGCTTGATGTCCTCGACGCGGTCGATCGGATAGGTGCGCGGCACCTTGGCGATGGCGTCGATGAAATGGGTGGCGCCGACCATGCGGACCCGCAGGCGGTCGACGTCGACGACGCCAGGCACCGCCTTGATGGCGGTCGTCGCCTTTTCCAGCGCGCCTTCGGGCGCGCGGTCGAGCAGGGTCTCGACCGTCTCCCGCGCCATGCGCAGGCCCAACAGGGCGATCATCACGGCGACCGCAATCGCGGCCGCGGCGTCGCCCCACCAGAAGCCGAAGCCTGCCAGCACCAGGCCGACAATGACGGCGGTCGAGCCCATCACGTCGGAGGCGAAATGCAGCGCGTCGGCGGCCAGCGCCTGGCTCTTGGTGTCGCGCGCGGCGCGGTGCAGCGCGCGGGCGCGCCACAGATTGGCGCCGATATCGATGACCAGGACGATGAAGGGAACGGCCGAGATCGACGGCGGCGGCGCGCCCTCGCGCAGATGGCTGTAGGCCTGGACCAGGATGCCGCCGGCCAGCACGTAGAGCAGGGCGATGATGAAGAGCGCCGAGACGCTCTCGAACTTGCCGTGGCCGTAATGATGCTCGGCGTCGGCCGGCTGATCCGATACCCGCACCACCGCCCAGGTGATGATGGTGGCGACCAGGTCGATCGTCGAATGCAGCGCCTCGGAGATCAGCGCCAGCGATCCGATGGCGATGCCGACGACGAATTTTGCAACGGCCATGGTGCCGCTGGCGAGGATCGAGATCGCGGCGACGGAGGTCTTGGTGGAGGGTGCGCTGGTGTTTGAAGAGCTCATGGGCGGCGGTGTAGCAGGCCGACTGTGAACATCAAGTGTCGTCAGTCACGCGCAATCGCTACTCACTTGCAACAGCAAACTGGATCGCGGAGTTGTTGCGAACTATTCCGAATCCAGCAGGCCCGTTGCGCAGGTTCATTGGCGTCATTCGGACATCAATCCTCGTTCTCGCGGCGCGTTTCCCCCGCGCTCTGCAAGTGACCGCGCCGTGAGAGGATGGGTTTCGCTGCGCTCTACCCATCTTACGCGCTGGGGTCGAGTTTGGACCCGGTGCTTTGCGCTCGAATGCGATCACCACTCACGATCCACCACCGTCGAGATGATGGCCGCGCGAGGAGCAGTCCGAGTTCACTGGCGAGTCTTGTTTTCGCTATAGCTGTTTGATGCAGCGAGGCTGTGGCAATACCAGGAAGCTTCGACGCTGCGCCAGCCTAAGTTCAGGCCGGCCTCGAGGCATTGGTTGTAGTTCTTGAAGTTGGCCGGGTTTCTGCATGTCGTCGAGTAGGCGTATTGACCGGAAACGGAGCAGCCGACCCAGGGCCGGTCGCCCGACCTGAAGCTGGATGCGCAACCATCGATGCAACTCGTCGAGATCGTCGACGACCGAGCGGAGGGGGCACGGTGGACGGCTGCGCGTTTGCTCGGTCTATGTGGAGAAGTGACTTGCCTCGGCGCGTCGACCGTGATGTTGGGGAGCGATGTGGAGCGATCGCCCGCAGGCGTTGCGGCGTTTGAAGGTGCCACGCCGCCGGGGCCGCACAGAAGAATTGCAATCGATGTGGTCGCGGCGACCTTGTTGAAGACGGCTTTGTCCGAGACGATCTGGTTCAAGCGGAACGAGGCTCTCATGGCTGTTTACCTCCCAAATCGGATGGCGATGCCATCCGGGCGACGCTCCAAGTTAGCAGATGCCTGACGAAACGTCGCGTCAGGGCTTTGTTTTCAAACGTTTCTGTGCGGTGGCGGACAAGCTGCAGCGATGCCACGATCTTGCCGCGGTGATTGTCGGCTTCCATGTGGTCGAACGCCTTGCCGATGTCTGCGAGTTTGTAGACCTGGTCGATCACCAGCCGCAGCTTGCGCGCCGCATCCGTGGGCCAAATGTCCTCGCGTACCTTGTCGAAGATCTCGCGGATCTGCTCGATCGAGCGGGCGCGGAAGGTGACGCCGATATGCTATTCACGCGTCGTCGAAGAGGTTCTGTTCAGGTCATGTTGCTGACGCAATCTCTGTCTTAGACGGGCGAGAATTAAAAACACTGTGTGGGACCGCGCCCGGTTCCCACAATGGTTCCGTCGCCGGAATTGGCACGAATCCGCAAAGAATTGGCACGAGTTAACGCCTCCGCGTTCGCTTGACCCTGTTTTGCGGAATCGGGAACCGAACGATCGAAAAATCAGTCAAGGAGTTATGATGCTGTTCGGCTCGAGCGCCGCAGTTTGCGGCGCCGTAGTTGCGCTTGCCATTTCTGGCACCGCTGCTCGAAGTGAAATCGGTGCGGTTCATTCAAGCGCCGTCGTCAGTGCCGCTTGTGGGGATGCGATCGTTGGCGCAGCATCCACGTACAATCCGTTCATGCCCGGCAAGGAGGAGGGCGGTCCGAGCACAGCCTCCGGCGAGCGTTATGATCGCTCGGTGTGGGCGGCTGCCATCAAGACAAGTTTGCGTCGGAAGTTTGGTGGGGTCCAATTTGGCGCGAGGCCGAAGTATGCCCTCGTTGAGGCTGCAGGCAAGAAGGTCATCGTCAAGATAAATGATGTGGGGCCACTAACGCCTGGCCGCATCATTGACCTCAATGAGCGGACGATGCGCTATTTCGATCCAAGCCTGCAGCTCGGAGTCATTAATGGCGTAAGGGTTAGCCCGCTCGCGGGGGACTATTGGATCCCCGGACCGGTCGGCTGAACATCGTACGCGAAAGAGCTGGACTCAGGGAGAGTGCAGAACAATGCTGACGCAAGTCTATGAAGTTGCGACACCGTCCGAAGCCGAGGCGATTTCCGCGATCGGTGTGGATCATGTCGGCGTGCTTGTCGGCGATGGTGCCTTCCCTCGCGAGCTTCCGGTTCACAAAGCAGCGGCTGTCATGAAAGCGATCCAGCCGCCGTCCGTGCTTTCAGCGCTGTTCCTCTCGTCGGATGTCGCTCTCATCGAACGGATGGTCAGGGAGCTTAATCCGCCGATCGTGCATCTTGGCGCTTCCATCGAATTGATCACGCCTGATCATGTCGTAGCGCTGCGAAAGTCTCTGCCAAAAATCAAATTCATGCGCAGCGTCCCTGTGACGGGGCCTTTGGCGGTAGACGTTGCGCGCGCATATGATGGAATTGTTGATTGGATACTGCTTGATAGTCATCGCATAGGTGATACCCAAATCGGTGCACAGGGCGTGACGCATGACTGGAGCATCAGTCGAACGATTGTCGAGACTGTTCGTACTCCGGTCATACTCGCTGGCGGCCTCGGACCAGACAATGTCAAAGAAGCCATCCGGTTGGTCCAACCTGCGGGTGTTGACTCAAAGACGAAGACCGATCGCGAAAGCGTCCACTCAAAGGACCTGGCGAAGGTCAAAGCTTTCCATCGTGCCGCGAAGAGCGGTTAGCACTCGCCGCGCCGTAGCACCGTAGGATGGGTGGGGCGAAGCGAAACCCATCCTTTCACCGCGCGGCCCGGTCGATGGGTTTCGCTTCGCTCTACCCATCCCTGCGAAGCCGCTACAGCGTCACCACGATCTTGCCGAGGTGGTTGTTCGCTTCCATGTGCGCGAACGCCTTGCCGATGTCGGCGAATTTGTAGACCTGGTCGATCGGCAGCTGCAGTTTTCGCGACTCCACCGCGGGCCAGATGTCCTTGCGCACCTCGTCGAAGATCTCGCGGATCTCCTCGATCGAGCGGGTGCGGAAGGTGACGCCGATATACTGGATGCGGCGCGCCGCGTGCAGGTCGAAGTTGAAGTCGCCATGGGTGCCGCCGAGCCGGCCGACATTGACGATGCGCCCCTTGACCTTGGTCGCCTTGAGATTCTGGTTCGCGACGGGTCCCGAGATCTGATCGACGATCAGGTCGACGCCTTCGCCGGAGGTCGCCTGCAGCACCTGATCGACCCAGCCGGGATCCTTCGAGTCCACCGCGAGATCGGCGCCGAATTCCGTCAGCCGGCCGCGGCGCATCGGATCGGTCGAGGACCCGACCACGAGCTTGGCACCCTTCAGTTTTGCAATTTGCATCGCCATCAGGCCGACGCCGGAGCTCGCGCCCTGGATCAGCACGGTCTGGCCCGCCTGCAGCGCGCCGTTGGTAATGACCGCGTTGTGCATGGTGGCGAGCGCCACGGGCAGGGTGGCGGCCTCGTCGAAATTCATGTTCGAGGGGCTGCGGAACAGCCTGCCGTGATCGGCGAGCGTGTACTCGGCGAACGCCGCGCCGCCGGAGCCCATGATCTTGTCGCCGACCTTGACGCCCTTGGCATCGGGGCCGAGCTCGGCGACCTCGCCGGCCCATTCCATGCCGAGCACGGTGCCGACGCCGCCGGCCGCGCCATGGACGTGGCCCTTGGTCATGCCGAGGTCGGCGCGATTCAGCCCGCAGGCGTGGACTTTCACCAGCACCTGGGTGCCCTTCGGCACGGGTTTTGCGACGTCTGATATCTCGGGGCCGTTGGCGCCGTACACATAGGCTTTCATGGGATTGTTCCTGGCTTGCGTGAGATTAATTCCGTCATCCTGGGGAGCCGCGAAGCGGCGTCTCGAAGGATGCACGGCCCGGCCGGTGACCGTCGACCCTTCGAGACGGCCGCTGCGCGGCCTCCTCAGGGTGACGGATTACGCAAGCCGGGCCGCAACTCATTCTACTCGATGCCTACTCCGCAGCCTGGCGCTTGCCGCCGGACATCATGACTTCCAGCCGCTCGCGGATGATCGCTTCCGCTTCGTGGACGATGCGCGAGATCAGTTCGCCGCAGGTCGGGATGTCGTGGATCAGGCCCTGCACCTGGCCGGCCGACCAGATGCCCTCGTCGGCATCGCCGGTCGAATAGACCATCTTGCCGCGGGCGCCGGCCACCAGCTCGCGGACGTCCTCGAACTTGGCGCCTTCCTTCTCCATCTGCACGACCTTGGTCGAGATCGCATTCCTGGCGACGCGCGAGGTGTTGCGCATGGTGCGGAAGATCAGCTCGGTCTCGCGCTCGTCATTGGCGACGATGCGTTCCTTGACGAGCTGATGGATCGGGCTCTCCCTGGTGCACATGAAGCGCGTGCCCATGTTGATGCCTTCGGCGCCGAGCGCCAGTGCGGCGACCAGGCCGCGCGCGTCGCCAAAACCGCCGGAGGCGATCATCGGGATCTTCACTTTGTCGGCGGCGGCCGGAATCAGGATCAGGCCGGGGGTGTCGTCCTCGCCGGGATGTCCGGCGCATTCAAAGCCGTCGATCGAGATCGCGTCGGCGCCCATCCGCTCGGCGGACAGCGCGTGGCGGACGCTGGTGCATTTGTGCAGCACTTTGACGCCGTGCTTCCTGAACTCGTCGACATGCTCCTGCGGCTTGTTGCCGGCGGTCTCGACGATCTTGATGCCGCTCTCGATGATGGCCTGGCGGTACTCGGCGTAGGGCGGCGGCTTGATCGCGGGCAGGATGGTCAGGTTGACGCCGAACGGCTTGTCGGTCAGCTCGCGGCAGCGCGCGATTTCCTTGCGCAGATCGTCCGGCGTCGGCTGCGTCAGCGCGGTGATCATGCCGAGCGCGCCGGCATTGGCGACGGCGGCAACGAGCTCCGCGCGCCCGACCCATTGCATGCCGCCCTGCACGATCGGGTGGTCGACGCCGAACATCTCGGTGAAACGTGTCTTGATCATTCTGCCCTCGGTTTCCGCTGGAATTTTCCGCGACGCGGACGGCCGCGCACGGTTTGTTTTTGATGTCGAGCGGAAGGATGCAGTCCTGACAGGCAAATGTCTACCGGCCGCCGGCGGCGCGCCCATGCGGAAATGAAGGGGCGCGCAGCGGTCAGGCGAGAGCGGGGCAGAAGTGTTTGTTCAATTGCCCAGGCGCTGCTGATCGAACACGCAGCGCCTCGAGCTATTTCCGTTCCGATTGAATCGGAACCGAGCTCTCGATTTTTTTTGACGCGTTTTCTTCACGCGAACCGGTATCCACTTCGCTCGAAAACCCTCTGTTGAGAGCGACGACAACGGAGATGCGCGTTACGCCGGCACAGACTGTTTCATCGACGCGGCGGTTTCCTCGTCGAACGCGGCTGCGATGTCGCGCATGCTGACGACGCCGATCAGGCTGTAATTGTCGATCACCGGCACGTGGCGGATGTGGTGCTTGGTCATGAGATGACGGATGTGCTCGAGCGTGTCGCTCGAGGTGCACGACACCAGCTGCTGCACCGAGACGAACTGCGACACCTTCATGCTGGCGCCGGCTGCGCCGTGCTCGGCGACCGCGCGCACCACGTCGCGCTCGGTGAACATGCCGACGGCGGTGTTGCCTTCGGTGCGAACGACATCCTTGACCACCAGCGCGCTGATATTGCTGGCGCGCATCAATTGCGCGGCGATCGCGACCGTCTCGTTCATGCGAACCGTGGCGACGCGAGGGGTTTTCTTGCACAGGATATCTCCGACTTGCATGGCAACCTCCTTGGGTTATCGTTGACAGGATTCTGGTATACAAAATACCAAATGTCAACGTGGCCACGGCAGAAATCTATCACCGGGAATTCACTGAAATAGGCAGGGTCGCTGACATTTCGGACGATTTTGAGCCGGTGCAGCGACCGGACCTTCTACCGACCCAAGTCGATTGGTATCTGGCATGCCTGGCCGCGCCTAAAGAAAGAGGCGCACCGAGGTGCGCCTCTGTCAGTTCGGGAGGAAGTCTCGAAATCAGGCCGTCTCGTCAGGCCGTCTCGTCAGGCGGTCTCGATCAAGCGGTCTTGGCGCTCGTTGCGGTTTCGGTTGCGGCGGCAGCCTCGTTGCCGTTGATGAAGGCGCGGCGCATCGGCTTGATCACGAACAGCGCCATCAGCGCCGCGGTGGCATTGAGCGCGACCGCGATCACGAACACCGCCTGCCAACCATAGCTGGCGGCGACGATGCTGGCGGCCGGCACCAGCAGCGCGGCGGTGCCCTTTGCCGTGTACAGCATGCCGTTGTTGGTGGTCGCGAACTTCGAGCCGAAGGTGTCGCCGCAGGTCGCCGGGAACAGCGAGTAGATCTCGCCGAACACGCCGAAATAGACCGCGGTTGCCAGCACGAACACCAGCGGGTTGTGGCCCCAGGTGGAGAGCGTCAGCAGCATCAGCGCGCCGGTACCGAACGCGATGAACATGGTGTGCTCGCGGCCGATATTGTCGGAGACCCAGCCGAAGAACGGCCGTCCGAAGCCGTCGAAGATGCGGTCGAGTGAGATCGCAAAGGTCAGTGCCGCCATCTGGAAGCCGGCGAGCGTCACCGGCGTGTTGGCGATCTTGTAATCGTGCGCGATCGGCGCGATCTGCGCCGCCGCCATCAGGCCGCCGGAGGCGACCATCACGAACACCAGATACATCACCCAGAAGATCGGGCTGCGCAGCACCTGCGGCGGCGTGAAGTCGATCTTGGTCTGCGGCAGATTGAGCTGCTTCTTCTTCGGCGGGATCGTGACCGCAGGCTTCTGGATGAAGAAGGCGAGCAGGAACACGATCAGGCCTTGACCGATGCCGAAATCGAAGAACGCTGTCTGATAGCCGCTCGAGGCGATCATGTTGGCGATCGGCACCACGGTCAGCGCCGCGCCGGCGCCGAACCCTGCGGCCGTTGCGCCCGCGGCAAGGCCGCGGCGGTCGGGAAACCATTTCAGCGCATTGCCGACGCAGGTGCCGTACACCGAGCCGGCGCCGATGCCGCCGATCACCGCCGCGGCGTAGAGCGCGGTGAGTGAATCAGCGTACGAGTTCAGCACCCAGGACAGCGTGATCATGACGCCGCCGAACATGATGACGATCCGCGGGCCGTATTTGTCGACGAACCAGGCCTCGACCGGCACCAGCCAGGTCTCGGTCACCACGAAGATCGTGAAGGCGAACTGGATCGCCGCGCGGCCCCAATGATGCGTGCCGTCGATCGGGTCGACGAACAGCGTCCAGCCGTATTGCAGGTTCGCGATCATCGCCATGCAGACGATGCCCATGACGAGCTGCAGCCAGCGGAAGCCACTGGACGAAGGTTGATCTTGTGTGACGGCAGTATTGCTGGAAACCATCAAGTCCTCCCGAGCGCGCTGGTCTTGTGACCGAGTGTCGCAATTATTGTGGCGTATCGTCGCAAGCGCCGCTGGAAGTTGGTATACTATATTCCAGAAAGCAAGCCCATCTTTCTGCTGCGTCGCAGCAAATCTGGCAGACGAAGCGCCGGAACCGGGGTCCATTTCGCTCGAAAACCGCTCTGGAAGAAATGAAAACGCCCGGCTTTTGGCCGGGCGCTTTCGTCAGCAGGAGTGAGGTCGTTGTTCAGGCCATAGCCGATTTCGCGACCACGATCTTTCGCCACGGTTTGAGCAGGGCGATCGCGAGCAGCGAGGCGAGGATGTTGGCGCCTGCCGCGATGATGAACACGCTGTCCCAACTGCCCGACGACTGCTGCATGTAGTTCGCGATCGGCACCAGCAGCGCCGCGGTGCCTTTCGCGGTGTAGAGCAGCCCCGCATTGGTAGTGGCGAACTTGCTGCCGAACGTGTCGGTGCAGGTCGAGGGGAACAGCGAGTAGATCTCGCCCCAGGCAAAGAACACGAAGCCCGAGAGCAGCACGAACCACACCGGATCGTGTCCCCAGAGGTAGAGCATCCAGATGCCGAAACCTTCCATGCCGAAGGCGATGAACATCGTGTTCTCGCGGCCGATCATGTCGGAGATCCAGCCGAAGAACGGACGCGTCAGGCCGTTGAGGACGCGGTCGATGGTCGCCGCGAAGGTCACGGCCGTCATCGTCACCGCCATCAGCGTCACCGGCACGCTGTCGACCTTCCAGTCGACCGCGATCGGCTTCAGGTTCGCCGTCACCATCAACCCGCCGGCGCCGACGATCACGAACATGAAGTACATCAGCCAGAAAATCGGCTGCCGCAGCACTTCGGTCGGCTGATAGTTGCGCCGGGTCTGGATGATGTTGGCATTGGCCACGACCGCCGGCACCTGTCCGGCCTTCGGCGCCAGCAGGAAGAAGGAGAGCAGCACGATGATGATGCCCTGGCCGAGACCGAAATAGAGGAAGGTGGTCTGGAAGCCGGAGTCCTTGATCATCGCCTGGATCGGCGCGACCGTGAGCGCCGAGCCCGCGCCGAAGCCGGCGGCGGTGATGCCGGCGGCAAGTCCGCGCTTGTCGGGAAACCATTTCAGCGCATTGCCGACGCAGGTGCCGTAGACACCGCCGGCGCCGATGCCGGCGACGATCATGCCGAGATAGTAGCCGTTCAGCGTGGTCGCCTGCGCGTTGATCGCCCATCCGATCGCGCAGAGGATGCCGCCGACCAGGACGACGATGCGCGGACCGTATTTATCGACGAACCAGCCCTCGACCGGCACCAGCCAGGTCTCGAACAGCACAAAGAGCGTAAAGGCCCACTGGATCGATGCGCGATCCCATCCAAACTTCTTCTGGATGTCGGGGACGAAGAACGTCCACCCGTATTGATAGTTTGCGATCATCACCATCGCGGCGACGCCGATCGCGAGTTGCGTCCAACGATATGTGTCGCTGACACGCGCGGCCGCCGGGGCCGCAGTTGCCTGAACCATGTCCGCCAATTGATCCTCCCAGTGCGCCCTTGTCGTTGCTTATGGCGCGCGACCGGCATCTTGGTATCTGATATGCCAAGGTTCAAGCTGTCGCAGCGGTAACGCGCGCTTTTGCCGCACAGGACTCAGTGGGCATCGCGGAACAGTAATTCAGCGCGCAAAGAAAATGGCCCCGAAAATCGGGGCCATTGGTCGAAGGTTTAATGTCGGGTCGGGTTTCGCGACGAAAGCCGCATCCGGTGGAGAGCGCCGGAAAACCCTTGCCTAGAGCATTTTTCGGTTCTGATTGAATCAGAACCGAAGCTCTAGATTCTTGTTTTGACGCGTTTTCTTCACGCGAACCGGTGTCCACTTCGCTCGAAAACGCTCTAGAGGCCGAAGCGCGGCAGATCGCCGTTTCGGTTGGAGATCTCCGCGCTCTTCATCAGCAGGCGGTCGATCGAGGCCAGCAGGCGGGCGAACAGGGTGGAGGAGGGCGCGAGCGCGAAAGCGGTGGTCTTGGACATTGGTGTCCCCTTTGGCTGGAAGCCAGCAACGGGCCGGCTCATCATCTGCAGCCAAATTATGTATACCAGATGCCAGGCACAACGGGCTTGTTTGCATAGCAGCATTCACGACTGTGCAATGCAGCAAAACCGGCTGGTTGGCATCCCAGATTGAGGGGGGGCGCGGATAGAATCCGGACCCCTAAGGGTCAGAATCTCCAGCCAAAACTTGCCTTTACCGAGTGATCCTGCACCCGGTCGGCGAGCTGGCCGACATAGGCGATGCCGAGGCTGGCCAGCGGCGTGATCTTGAGGTCGAGCCCGCCTTCGACCAGCGCCGCGTTGCGGGCCAGCGGCACGCCGGCCACGCTAAAACTGGTTCCAAGGTTCTGGAACCCAAGCGCCGCCGTCGGGGTCACGTCACCGAAGGCGTACTGCCAGGCCACCGAGGCGCGCGCGGCGCCAGCTGCATGCCGCCCGTCAGGGCGAAGCTCGGGGCGATGCGCGCGCCGAGGGTGGAGTAGCCGACATCTTCGCTGGTGCCGGCGCCGCGCAGTGCGGCCGCACCGGTGCCGCCGGTCTCGGCAAAACTGTCGGTGTCGAGGTGGGCCCAGGCGAGGCCGGCGAACGGCTCGAGCGCGGTGCGGCCGAGCGACAGCCCATAGCCGATCTCGCCGAACATTTGCGCCGTGGTCGCGTCAGCCGCGCCAGATCGAGGTGGCGTCGTGGATCGCCCAGGGCAAGTCGAACGAGGAGATCGCGGGCATCCTCGGCGTCGGGCTCGATGCCGTGAAGGCGCACGTCAAGGCGATCAACAGCAAGATCGATTCCGACAGCCGGCGTGCCGCGATCGTCATCGCCCACACCACGCCGCCATTCGCCGATCTGCCGCCGCTGTGGAAGCTCGGGCTGGAGGGCTGAAGACCGGCAAGGCCAAGGCGATGCGCTTCTCGACTCTGTCGGCGATCTGCCGCGAGCTGGACTGCCCACCGGGGGATATTCTGGAATATGTGCCGGGCGATGAGGGCGGCGATACTGAGAACGGTGAGGGTGGCTGATCCGATGCGCGATTGACCGAAATCGCTCGGGCTTCATTCAAAATTGAGCATTCGGCGAATTGCTGGTTGACGAAATTCGCTGATGCAACCTATTTGCGGCGTGGCTGCCGATATTCGGACGCGTGCGGCCAAGATTCGTGATCTTGTTACAGCCGCCAGCAACCTATGCGCGGAAGCAACGTGCCAGATCAAGCGCCTGTTTCGGGGCACCGCAATCCGCGCGCGCTCCTGTCTCGCGAAGTGACGATCTATTTGGTCGTCCAGTTCGTGCTGACGTGCGTAGCATTTATTCCCGGCGCGATTACCGTGGGGATATTGCTGTTCATCGTGCCCGGCTCGGTGCTCATCGTGTCCGTCACGCTGCTCGTCTATTCGATCGCCCTGCTGCCCGCTTATCTGATCAATCGACACCTTGGAAAGCGCTGGCTCGCAGCGGGCGTGGCGTTCCTCGGCCTGGCCGCCGTTGCGCTGCTGCCCCACTTCATCGACGGATACCTGCTGCACCGTCTCGTCGCGTCGGACGTCTCGTATCCGCAGAGCTCATTTCAGCCGCGATCTTTCGAGCTGCCGTATCAGGATAGGGACATGTCCTGGACGAATTGGCGGGGACAACCATTGATCAAGCCGCCGCCGCCATGCGCTGATCTTTGCCAGCAATTGCTGTTCGAGGGCAATGTCGATCAGGTTTTTGTCCACGGTGACTCGAGCGGGGATCCATTGGCGAATGGCACAATCGTGATCACGGGAGCCAAGGCTTATCGCCTGGTCAGTGACGGATCGAAGCATACGTTCCGTCCGGCTGACCTAAGCCACGACAGTTCGGCTCAGGAAATTCCAGTTGAGCAGGCGCTGAACCCGACCAAGTTCTTCAAGCCGAGGTGGCGGCGGTTTCGCCTCCAACAGCAACAAGGCTCGTGCCCCGCGACCCCCAGCATCGTCAAACTCTCACAGGAGGGACGATGCCTGATCGAGGACGTTGTCGACAGCGCCGATGCCGACGTCGTCTTGTCGATCTCCGATCCTGTCCCTGTACGCAAAGATAACGGTCCGAGCGATCCGTGTGAGGTCCTTCCCTATCGCGGGATTCAGGATGGACCCACGACAGTGACCATCGCGGAGCGGCATGAGGGCAAGTTGATCCCGGTCGAGATCAAGACAACGTTGGTGGCGCGATACGCGACACTTCCGTTCTACTTCAGCGTAAGGCCGGCAGGCCAACTCAACCTGTGTCTGGGCGTCGCGAGCGATCCGTTTCCGCGCAGCCACGCCGACCCGTATGAGATGATCAGCCGTCGCTATGGCTTGGCGATCGCGCGGGCAGAGGGTTCAGACCGGCCGCCACGATCGCGCTGACACCCTCCACCAAGCCATCGGAAATATCCGACCGAGAGCGCGCTCCCGTCATCCAAACAAGAATGGCCGCGGTTGCCCGCGGGCATTTGTCGATCTGATCGAGTGCTACGATTACTCGGCGGCCTGCTTGGGTGTTCTGGTTTGTCGCCCTGGTTTGGAGTTCCGCCGCGCCTCGTAAATCACGGCTGTGGTTTGCCCCTTTTGCCCGGACAAGATGCAGATGGCGCTAAGGTCCGCTTCTGACCCGAAGCGGTCAATAAAGCGGCAGCGAGAGTTCTTGCGCCAACAGGGAAAATGATCGCTGATGGTCTCGCCGACAGGCGGCGGGATCGGGCCGATTCGTATTCCGGAGGGCGCCGTGCCTAGTGTACCATCGCTGTTAGGTCAATGGTGCTGCCCGATGGCCGCTGGTTCGGGGCGCCTCTCTACGCACGATCGTGCGGCCATGTTTTGGTCAAAACTGCATCCGCATTCTTGAGATGCCCACTGCAAAGGCTCGCGATGGAAAGGGCAGGGTTCGCCAAGGCCAAGATTTTCGCTTTTGGCGACGCGCGGAGCGTTGCCGCCTACGCGGCCGAAATCCTGATCATTGCCGCGATTTATGGTGGCCTTGCCGAATCCGCGCGGTTGGTTCCGGCGATCAATCCAACCGCGACACCGCTATGGCCACCAACCGGGCTTGCGCTCGCGCTGGTCCTGCTGCGCGGCTACCGGATCTGGCCCGCGATCCTGGTGGGGGCCGTTTCTCCCTGCCTCATGGCCGACCGATCGCTCCTGGAGTTTGGCGCCGCCGGGATCGGCAGCCTGCTTGCTGCATTTGCCGGGACATGGCTGATTGGCCGCTGGTCGAACGGTAGCCAGACGTTTGCCACATCGTCGGGTGTCGCAAAGTTTGCGATCATTTGCTTTGCGCCGACCACGATCATCAGCTCAACCATCGCCTTGGCCGGTGTCACGCTCGCCAACGAATCGAGCTTGTCCGATTCCGTCGTCGCCGGGTTGACCTGGTGGCTTGCGGACGCTGCTGCGGCCCCGGTGATTGCTCCTGTCATCGTGCTCTGGGCGACGATGCCCTTACGCATTTTTTCCAAATGGAACTTGTTGGCATCGATCACGGTCGCTGCCCTCGCGGGTATCATCGGGCTCGTTGCTTACAGCCCGCTCATCGGGAGCGACCTCGTCAGCAACGACCTCGAGGTGTTGCTGCCGCATCGGAGCCTTCTGGGCTTTCTGGTCTTACTCCCCTTGATCTGGGCCGGCCTGCGCGGCGGTCGATGCACCGTGGCGACGGCCGCGCTGATTTTCATCGGAGTGGCCGTGTGGGGATTCTCGGTGGGGAATGATCCATTTCCGAAAATGGATCCGAATGGAGCGCTGCTATCCTTGCTCATGCTTTCGATCAGCGTATCGGCGCCGCCGCTTGCCTTGGCCGCGGCAATCGCGACGCACCAGACCAGGGAAGCCCATTTGCTTTCTGTCCAGGACCAACTGAACGGTCAACTTGAACGGAAAGCCTTGGCGCTCGACAACATCAGACGGCACTTCCAAACCCTTATCGAAGGCGTTGTCGACTATGCAATTTTTGCGCTTGATAGAGAAGGACATGTGACGAGCTGGAATAGCACCGCTCAAAAGATCACCGGTTACACCTCGGAAGAAATCGTAGGCAAGCACTTCGGGATATTTTATCGGCCGGATGAACGCCGCGCGGGTTCGCCGACACACGCGCTGGAGTCGGCAATCGAAGGAGGCAAGTACGACGTAGAGGGTTGGCGTATCAGAAAGAATGGTACGCCGTTTTTCATCACCGGCTCGGTCTCTTCGAGCCGTGATGACGCAGGAAATCTGATCGGTTTCATCAGTATCCTGCGCGACGCGACGGAGCGACGCGACGCCGAGGAGAAGCTGGTCCAGGCGCGCGAACAGCTCGCGATGTCCCAGAAAATGGAGGCAATCGGCAAGCTGACTGGCGGGATTGCCCATGACTTCAACAATCTGTTGATGATCATCGGAGGCAGCGCCCAGATATTTCAACGCCTGCTTGATCCAAAACTGCCAAAAGCGATCGAAGCCATACAAACCGCAGCCAAACGCGGCGAAAGTCTCACGCGCCAATTGTTGACATTCTCCCGTCACCAGCATCTCAGCCCGACGGTCGTTGATCTCAATGCGTCCATCAAGAACATGCGGACCATGATCGAGAGCTCGCTGCGCGGCAACATCGTGTACAACGAGAACGTTGGTGACGGTGTTGCGCCGGTCAAGGTGGACCTCGCCGAGCTGGAACTTGCGATCGTCAACATCGCCGTCAATGCGCGAGACGCAATGACAAGCGGCGGCACGTTCACGTTATCCGTCCACGCGGTGATCGCAGATCAGGACACCGGCGGCGATCGCCGTGGCAAGGCCTTCTTTGCGATAACACTGGGCGACACGGGCACCGGTATTCCGCCGAATCTTCTGTCCAAGATGTTCGATCCATTCTTCACGACCAAAGAGGTCGGCAAGGGGACCGGGCTCGGTTTGTCTCAGGTTTATGGTTTTGCGCACCAGGCGGGCGGAACGGTGACGGCAGACAGCAAGGTTGGACAGGGAACAACGATCACAATCTATTTGCCGTCCTGCGCAGACGAGCAGATCACCAGCAAAGAGCTCGCCGCTGCCCGGGCAAGGCCAAGGCAGCCGCAGCGGCAGACGGTTCTCGTTGTCGACGATAGCCCCGAAGTGGCGGATGTGACATCCTCGCTGTTCGAGCATCTGGGTTATGAAACCATCTATCGAGATTCAGCCGAAGCGGCATTGAAATTGCTCGATACCGGTACAAAGATCGATCTCGTCTTCAGCGATATCGTGATGCCAGGGACCATCGATGGCGTCGGGCTCGCGAGAGAAGTTCGGTCGCGATATCCCGGTTTGCCGATAGCCCTTACGACCGGTTACAGCGATGCCGCAAAAGCAGCTCCGCCAAGCCTGAGAATACTCCGCAAGCCGTTCGATACCGAGGCACTGAGAGATTTTATCCAGGATCTTGCGCCGCCGAGATCAGCGCGATCATCCGGCATACCCTTGGCGTCAGGCACGACTGACGCCGTGCGCAGAAGTTGACCGGTCGCAGCATCGCCGATCCCGCCGCGATCGATCGGAGTGAGCGGCTGTCCTGAATTCAATTTCGCTTCGCACCCCAAAACAAAAAGGCCGCCGGAAACCGGCGGCCTTTGAAATTTTGCTCCGTGAGAAGGTCGGCTTACTCCGCCGCCTGCTTGCGCGGCGGATCGAGCGCGAGGGATCATCGCGACGGTGGCCAAGATGTGTTCGCTGCGCGAGGCCGTTGTGCCGTTCATTGATCTGAATCAACGGTCGGCGGACCGTCGCGGGTTAAGTTGACGTCCAAGGCAGCGGCCCGGATGCCGTCCCCCAACGTCCCAAGTGAGAGACATGATCATGGTGGTCGCAGACGGCGACGCAGGTGCGCGGCGTCGCCAAACCCGGATGGAAATCTTCGCTTTCCTGTTCCTGACCGCCATCCTGATGCCGGGGCTCGCGGTCGCGACGGTGGGGTCATACGGACTGGCGGTCTGGATCTACCAAATGGTAGCCGGCCCTCCCGGTCCGCCGCCGCCGCATTGACAGGGAGAGACATCGTTGTGCTCAAGACCGCGATCAATCGCCGTACGCTGATCACCGGCCGCGCCTTGACGGCGGAGCGCGTCGTGGCGCCACCCGGCGGCGAGATCGCCAGCATCTTGGTCCAGGCCCGGCCCGAGCGCCTTGATGCGGTCGAGGCCGACATCCTCGCCCTTTCCGGCTGCGAGATTTTTGGCCGCGACCCCAGAGGCAAGCTCGTCGTGGTGGTCGACGCACCCAATGCTGGTGCGCTCGGCGCGACGCTGAACATGATCGCTCTGTTACCGCACGTCCATTCCGCCTCGCTCGTGTTTCACGCCATCGACGTCTGCTGAAATGCGCCGGGGAGACCAGCCATGACCGAAATCAAGATCGACCGTCGCCAGATGCTGAAGCTGGAGGCCGCCGCGATCGCCGCCGCGGCCGGTGGAATGCCGGTTGCGTCGGTCGCAGCAAACCTCGTCACCGAACGCGATGCCAGCGAACTCGACTGGAACAAGGCTCCTTGCCGCTTCTGTGGCACCGGCTGCAGCGTCATGGTGGCAACCAAGGACAATCGCGTCGTTGCCACCCACGGCGATATCAAGGCCGAGGTCAATCGCGGCCTCAACTGCGTGAAGGGGTACTTCCTCTCCAAGATCATGTACGGCCACGATCGCCTGACGCAGCCGATGTTGCGCAAGACCGACGGCAAGTACGACAAGAACGGAGACTTCACTCCGGTCTCCTGGGACGAAGCGTTCGCCGTCATGGCCGAGAAGTTCAAGGCGGCGCTGAAGCAGCGCGGGCCGAGCGGCATCGGCATGTTCGGCTCCGGCCAATGGACGATCTGGGAGGGCTATGCGGCTTCAAAACTGTTCAAGGCCGGCTTCCGCTCCAACAACATCGATCCCAACGCGCGCCACTGCATGGCCTCCGCCGTGGTCGGCATGATGCGTACCTTCGGCATGGACGAGCCGGCCGGCTGCTACGACGACATCGAGGCCACCGATGCCTTCGTGTTGTGGGGCTCCAACATGGCGGAGATGCACCCGATCCTGTGGACGCGGGTGACCGACCGCCGGCTGTCGGCGGCGCATGTGCGGGTCGCCGTGCTCTCGACCTTCGAGCACCGCTCGTTCGACCTCGCCGACATCGGGATCGTATTCACGCCGCACTCCGATCTCTACATCCTCAATGCGATCGCCAATCACATCATCAAGACCGGGCGCGTGAACAAGGATTTCGTCGCGGCGCATACCGTGTTCAAACGTGGCCAGACCGACATCGGCTACGGCCTGAGGCCAGAGCATCCGCTGCAGAAGAAGGCGACGGGCGCGGCCAAGGCCAACGATGCAACCGATATGACTTACGACGACTACGTCAAATTCCTCACCGACTACACGCTGGAAAAGGCGGCGATGATGTCGGGTGTGCCGCTCAATCGTCTGGAGGCGCTGGCCGAGCTCTACGCCGATCCGAAGACCAAGGTCGTCAGCTTCTGGACCATGGGTTTTAACCAGCACACCCGCGGCGTCTGGTGCAACAATCTGGTCTACAATCTTCACCTTCTGACCGGGAAGATATCGGAGCCCGGCAACAGTCCGTTTTCGCTGACCGGCCAACCCTCGGCCTGCGGCACCGCACGCGAGGTGGGTACCTTCTCGCATCGGCTCCCGGCTGACATGGTCGTCACCAACAAGGCGCATCGCGACAACGCGGAGGAGATCTGGAAGCTCCCGGAAGGCACGATTCCCGACAAGCCGGGCTATCACGCGGTGTTGCAAAGCCGGATGCTGAAGGACGGTCTGCTCAACGCCTACTGGGTGCAGGTCAACAACAATTTGCAGGCCGGTCCCAACATCAACGAGGAAACCTATCCGGGCTTCCGCAACCCCGACAATTTCATCGTGGTTTCGGAAGTCTATCCGACCGTCACTGCGCTCGGCGCCGACCTGATCTTGCCGACCGCGATGTGGGTGGAAAAGGAAGGCGCCTACGGCAATGCCGAGCGGCGCACCCAGTTCTGGCACCAGCTCGTCACCGCGCCGGGCGAGTCGCGTTCCGACCTCTGGCAGCTGATGGAGTTTTCCAAGCGCTTCAAGATCGAGGAGGTCTGGCCGGAAGAGTTGCTGGCGAAGAAGCCGGAGTATCGCGGCAAGACGGTGTTCGATGTGCTCTATCGCAACGGCCAGGTCGACAGGTTTCCGGTCTCCGACATCGCGCCGGGCTACGCTAACGATGAGGCCAAGGCGTTTGGCTTCTATGTCCAGAAAGGGCTGTTCGAGGAATACGCAAGCTTCGGCCGCGGCCACGGCCACGATCTCGCGCCGTTCGATGCCTATCACGGCGAGCGCGGACTGCGCTGGCCCGTCGTGAACGGCAAGGAGACCAAGTGGCGGTTCCGCGAAGGCTCAGATCCGTACGTCGGGCAGGGCAGAGGCGTGCAGTTCTATGGTTTTGCGGATGGCAAGGCGCGCATCTTTGCGCTTCCCTACGAACCGCCGGCGGAAGCGCCTGACAGCGAATACCCCTTGTGGCTCTCAACTGGCCGCGTGCTGGAGCATTGGCACTCCGGCACCATGACCCGCCGCGTGCCCGAACTCTATCGCGCGTTTCCTGAGGCCGTCTGTTTCATGCATCCGGATGATGCGCAGGAGGCCAAGCTACGACGCGGCGACGAGGTCAAGGTGATCTCTCGCCGCGGCTTTATCCGGGCGCGGCTGGAGACTCGTGGCCGCGACCGGCCGCCGCGGGGCCTGGTGTTCGTGCCCTGGTTCGATGAGTCGAAGCTGATCAACAAGGTGACGCTCGACGCCACCGATCCGCTCTCGCTGCAGACCGACTTCAAGAAATGCGCGGTGCGTATCGAGAAGGTGCTGCCCTCATGATCAGGAACCTGCGCATCGTCCTGCTCGTCCTGGCGATCGGGGCCGGCACCGGTACGTTGGCAGCGCAATCGCTGAATTCCGGGCTGCGCGGGCCGACGCCGCTCGATAATGAAGGCCCGGCTCCGCCAATGATGCCGACGCGCAACACGTCCGAGAGGGAGATCAGGAACTATCCCGAGCAGCCGCCCGTGATCCCGCATTCGATCGACGGCTACCAGATCGATCTGAACAGCAACAAATGCCTGTCCTGTCATGCGCGCGCCCGCACGGGCGAGTCGCAGGCGCCGATGGTCTCGATTACCCATTTCATGGACCGCGACGGCCAGTTCCTTGCGTCGATCTCGCCGCGCCGGTTTTTCTGCACCGAATGTCACGTACCGCAGAGCGTGAGCAACCCGCCCGTCAGCAACGACTTCGTCGACATCGACACCATGCTGAGCCGCGCGGCTCCGGGCGGCCGTCGATGAGCGCAACCGATTCGCAAACCTCGAAAGATGGTGTCCTCCGACGCGCATGGGCCTTCGCGCGCGAGCTGTGGGGTGTGCTGGTGCGGCCGAGCGCGGTGTTCGGGCTCGGTGTACTGGTGATCGCGGGCTTCGTCGCCGGCGTTATTTTCTGGGGCGGCTTCAATACCGCGCTCGAATTGACCAACACCGAAAAATTCTGCACCGGCTGCCACGAGATGCGCGAAAATCTGTTTGCAGAGCTGAAGTCGACCATCCATTTCTCCAATCGCTCCGGCGTTCGCGCCACCTGCCCGGACTGTCACGTTCCGCATAACTGGACCGACAAGATCGCGCGCAAGATGCAGGCCTCGAAGGAGGTCTGGGGCCATTTGTTCGGTGTCATCGGCACCCGCGACAAGTTCGCCGACAAGCGGCTCGAGCTCGCGCTGCATGAGTGGGCCCGTTTCAAGGCCAACGATTCGCTCGAATGCCGCAACTGTCACAGCGCGGAATCAATGGATATCACCAAGCAGTCCCCCCGGGCGTCGGTGGCGCACCAGCGCTTCCTGTTTACCGGAGAGAAGACCTGCATCGATTGCCACAAGGGCATTGCACATCACTTGCCCGACATGCGTGGGGTTGCGGGCTGGCAGTGAACGCCGGCTTCGCCGGGGACCCCAATGTCCCCATCGATTGGAGGAGCCGACGACCACCACAAACAAAAATGGCCGCGGTTGCCCGCGGCCATTTGTCGTTTGATCTGAGTGCAGCCGTTACTCCGCCGCCTGCTTGCGCGGCGGATCGAGTGCGCCGGAATCGTGGATCTCGGCGACCTGGTGGTCGGAGAAGCCGAGCACCTCGCGCAGGATCTCGTCGGTGTGCTCGCCGAGCAGCGGCGAACGCGCGACATCGCTCGGCGAATCCGACAGCTTGATCGGGTTGCCGACCGAGATGTACTTGCCGCGGGTCGGATGATCGACCTCGACCACGGTGCCGGTCGCGCGCAGCGACTGGTCTTCCGCGATCTCCTTCATCGACAGGATCGGGCCGCAGGGGATGTCGTCCTTGTTGAGGATCTCCATCGCCTCGAATTTTGTCTTCGTCATCGTCCACTGTTCGATGCGACCGAAGATCTCGTTCAGGCGGGGTAGGCGGGCCGGCGGCTTGGCGTAGTTCGGATCGGTCTTCCAGGTCGGCTCGCCGATCACGTCGCAGATCTTCTCCCAGACCGGGGCCTGGGTGATGAAGTAGATGTAGGCGTTCGGGTCGGTCTCCCAGCCCTTGCACTTCAGGATGCGGCCGGGCTGGCCGCCGCCGGAATCGTTGCCGGCGCGTGGCACGGCGTCGCCGAACGGAATGCCTTCGCCGAACTGGCTGTATTCCTTCAGCGGGCCGTGGGCGAGGCGCTGCTGGTCGCGCAGCTTGACGCGGGCGAGATTGAGCACGCCGTCCTGCATCGCCGCGGTGACGCGCTGGCCCTGGCCGGAATGGGTGCGCTGATAGAGCGCGGTGACGATGCCGAGCGCGAGATGCAAGCCGGTGCCGGAGTCGCCGATCTGCGCGCCGGTGACCAGCGGCAGGCCGTCGCGGAAGCCGGTGGTCGAGGCGGCGCCGCCGGTGCACTGCGCGACGTTCTCGTAGACCTTGCAGTCCTCATACGGGCCGGGGCCAAAACCCTTGATCGAGGCGACGATCATCTTCGGGTTGATGGCGTGGATCTTCTCCCAGGGGAAGCCCATGCGATCGAGCACGCCGGGGCCGAAATTCTCGACCAGCACGTCGCAACTCTTGATCAGCGCGGTCAGCACTTCCTTGCCCTTCGGGTTCTTGGTGTCGAGCGTGATCGAGCGCTTGTTGTGGTTCAGCATGGTGAAATACAGGCTGTCCACGTTCGGAATGTCCTGCAGCTGGCCGCGCGTGATGTCGCCGACGCCGGGACGCTCGACCTTGATCACGTCGGCGCCGAACCAGGCCAGCAACTGCGTGCAGGTCGGACCCGACTGGACGTGGGTGAAATCGAGAATGCGAACGCCCTTGAGCGCCTTGGTCATATCGTTTGCTCCGTGTACTCTGGTCTACCCCTGCACCCGCAGGGAAAATGGGTTGAAGGGGTGGCTTACTTTTTCTTCAGAACGCTCTGCGGATTGAGGTTGCCGATGCGGCCGCTCTCCGAGCCCGCTGCCGGATCGATCACCGCGTTGATCAGCGTCGGCTTGCCGGAATCCAGCGCCGCATTGACCGCGCGCTTCAGCTCGTCGGGGGAGGTGGCGTTGACGCCGACGCCGCCGAACGCTTCCATCATCTTGTCGTAGCGCGAGCCCTTGACGAACACGGTGGTCGCCGGATCGTCGCCGGCAACGTTGACGTCGGTGCCACGATAGATGCCGTCATTATTGAAGATCACGATGCAGATCGGCAGCTTGTAGCGGCAGATGGTCTCGACCTCCATGCCCGAGAAACCAAACGCGCTGTCGCCTTCGACCGCGAGCACGGGCAGGCCGGTCTCGACCGCAGCCGCGATCGAATAGCCCATGCCGATGCCCATCACGCCCCAGGTGCCGACGTCGAGCCGCTTGCGCGGCTTGTGCATGTCGACGACGCCGCGGGCGAGGTCGAGCGTGTTGGCGCCTTCGTTGACGAAGATGGTGTCCGGACGTTCCGCGATGATGGCGCGCAGCGCGCCGAGCGCACCGTGATAATCCATCGGCGAGGCGTTGCTCATCAGCTTCGGCGCCATCTTGGCGACGTTGTCGTCACGCTTCTTCGCCACCGTGGCGAGCCAGTCGCTCGGCGCGGCCGACCAGTTCGCACCCATCGCGTCGAGGAACGCGGACACGCAGGAGCCGATATCGCCGACCACGGGGGCGACGATCTCGACGTTGGAATCCATTTCCTTCGGCTCGATATCGACCTGGATGAACTTCTTCGGGGCCTCGCCCCAGGTCTTGCCCTTGCCGTGCGAGAGCAGCCAGTTGAGGCGGGCGCCGATCAGCATCACGACGTCGGCGTCCTTCAGCACGGTCGAGCGCGCAGCACCTGCGCATTGCGGATGCAGATCGGGCAGCAGGCCCTTGGCCATGCTCATCGGCAGGAACGGCACGCCGCTCTTCTCGACGAAATTCTTGATCGCCTCGTCGGCCTGCGCGTAGGCCGCGCCCTTGCCGAGGATGATCAGCGGACGCTTTGCGCTCTTAAGCACGTCGAGCGCGCGCTTGACGGATGACGGGGAGGGGATCTGCTCCGGCGCCGCGTCGATCACCTTGACCAGCGATTTCTGGCCGGCGTCGGCGTTCATCACCTGCGAGAACAGTTTTGCGGGCAGGTCGAGATAGACGCCGCCCGGGCGGCCCGACACCGCGGCGCGGATCGCGCGCGCGAGCCCAATGCCGATGTCCTGGGCGTGCAGCACGCGGAACGCCGCCTTGCACAGCGGTTTGGCGATCGCGAGCTGGTCCATCTCCTCATAGTCGCCCTGCTGCAGGTCGACGATCTCGCGCTCGGAGGAGCCGGAGACCAGGATCATCGGGAAGCAGTTGGTGGTGGCGTGGGCGAGCGCCGTGAGGCCGTTGAGGAAGCCGGGTGCCGATACCGTGAGGCAGACGCCGGGACGCTTGGTCAGGAAGCCGGCGATCGATGCCGCATAGCCGGCGTTCTGCTCGTGGCGGAACGAGAGCACGCGAATGCCCGCCGCCTGGGCCATGCGGCCCAGGTCCGTGATCGGGATACCCGGCACACCATAGACGGTGTCGATGCCGTTGAGCTTGAGCGCATCGATGACGAGATGGAAGCCATCGGTCAGCTCTTGCTCGGTGCCCGGTGCCTCGGACTTCGTAGCGGTATTCAGCATCGGCATCGTCTCCCTGGTCGTTCTTGTTCGGACGATCTGAATGTCGTCTGAAGCGTGTGTGAACTCTAAGTCTTAGGTGAACAGTTCTCTCTACGTGAATAGCTCTTGGCCGTGCGCCTCGACATAGGCGGCAAGGCCAAGCGTGTGATCGCGGGCGCGCTTTTCCGCGAGTTCGGTGTCGCGCGCCTCAAGTGCCTCGATGATCCCGAGATGCTCGGGCAGCGAGGTCGCGGTACGGTCCTTGCGGCCGATCGTGAGCTGGCGATAGCCGCGCACATGCAGCAGCAGGTCATTGGTGAGGTCGACCAGCACAGGTGATTCCGACAGCGAGATCAGCGCCTGGTGGAAGGCGATGTTGGCCTTGGAATATTCCTCGACGTGATCCTGCGGCAGGCGATCGTCGCTGAAATCCTTGAAGAAGTCGCGCAGCGACGAGATGTCCTTCTTGCGCGCGGTGGTCGTGATCAGGCGCGCCGCCATGCTCTCCAGCGCCGCCCAGGCGCGGATCATGTCGACGATCTCCGCCTTGGTGCGGCGGACCACCACGATGCCGCGGCGCGGCACGGTCTTCACGAAGCCGTCCTGCTCGAGCATCGCGATCGCTTCGCGGATCGGCGTGCGACTGACGCCGAGACGCTCGGACAATGCGCGTTCGTCGAGCATCACCGGCTCCGGCGTCGCGTAGATGTCCATCTTCAGGATCGCTTCCTTCAAGGCCTCATAGGCCTTGTTCTTGAAGCTGGTCTCCGGCGCGATCCGGACGATGGCGATATCTGTGTCAGCCATGTTGGGTGACGCCTTGGTCTGTTTCGGTTCTGGCACGACTCGTCTCCTCCTCTTGGAGACGTCTTCTTAGCAGAAGAAATACCCTAGATTTTTGGCATGCCAAATACCAGGATGTCAAGCTGCCTATATTTTTCGATATTTTTCGACATCAAGCGACCTTGACAATTACGTTTTTGGCATACCAAATGCCACGAAATCTGTCCCAGGAGGAAGCCAATGTCAAATTCTAAGGATGCGGTCCGCAAAATTCTCGATGCGGTCAAGGCCGACAAGCGCACGAGTCTCACCGCGCCCGAAGGCAAGGTGGTGTGCGATGCCTACGGCATTCCGGTGCCGAAGGAGGGCGTTGCCAAGTCGGCGGCCGAGGCCGCCCGGATCGCTTCCGACATGGGCTTCCCGGTCGTGATGAAGATCGTCTCGCCCGACATCCTCCACAAGACCGAGGCGGGCGGCGTGGTGGTTGGCGTCAAGACCGCGGCGGACGCCGAGAAGAGCTACGAGACCATTCTCGCCAACGCCAAGAAATACAAGGCCGATGCCAAGATCGACGGCATCCAGGTCCAGCAGATGCTGGGCGGCGGCACCGAGGTGATCGTCGGCTCGATCACCGACGGCTCGTTCGGCAAGCTGGTCGCCTTCGGCCTCGGCGGCGTGCTGGTCGAAATCCTCAAGGACATCACCTTCCGCCTCGCGCCCGCGACCAAGGACGATGCGCTGTCGATGCTCGACGGCATCCAGGCCCATGAGATGCTGAAGGGCGTGCGCGGCGGTGAGCCGGTCAATCGCGAGGCCCTCGCCGACGTCATCGTCAAGGTGTCGCAGCTGGTCAGCGATTTCCCCGAAATCGTCGAGCTCGACCTCAATCCGGTGTTCGCCACCAGCAAGAACGCGATCGCGGCCGACGTCCGCATCGTCGTCGACTTCGACTACAAGCCGCGCCCGGCGCCGCGTCCGACCGAGGAGATCGTCGCGGCGATGAGCCGCATCATGCAGCCGCAGGGCGTGGCCGTGATCGGCGCCTCCGCCGAGGACGGCAAGATCGGCAACTCGGTGATGAAGAACCTCATCAACGGCGGCTACAAGGGCGATATCTATCCGATCCACCCCAAGGCCGAGGAAATTCTCGGCTACAAGGCCTACAAGAGCGTCAAGGACGTCCCCGGCGTGATCGACACGGCGGTGTTCGCGATCCCCGCGAAATTCGTTGCCGGCGCGCTCGCCGAATGCGGCGAGAAGAAGATCCCCGGCGCGGTGCTGATTCCCTCGGGCTTTGCCGAAGCCGGGGCGCCCGAGCTGCAGGCCGAGATCGTCGAGGTCGGCAAGAAGTACAATATCCGCCTGATGGGGCCGAACATCTACGGCTTCTACTATACCCCGGCCAATCTGTGCGCGACGTTCTGCACCGCCTATGACGTCAAGGGCCACGCCGCGCTGTCGTCGCAGTCGGGCGGCATCGGCATGGCGATCATCGGCTTCTCGCGGTCGGCCAAGATGGGCGTGTCGGCGATCGTCGGCCTCGGCAACAAGTCGGATATCGACGAGGACGATCTGCTCGCCTTCTTCGAGCAGGATCCCAACACCAATCTGATCGCGCAGCACTGCGAGGACCTGAAGGACGGCCGCGCCTTCGCCGAAGCCGCCAAGCGCGTCTCCAAGAAGAAGCCGGTGGTCGTGCTCAAGGCCGGCCGCACCTCGGCCGGCGCCAAGGCTGCCTCGTCGCACACCGGCGCACTTGCCGGCAACGACAAGATCTACGAGGACGTGTTCAAGCAGTCCGGCGTGATCCGGGCCCGCAGCCTGCGGCAGCTGCTGGAATTCGCCCGCGGCGTGCCGGTGCTGCCGACGCCGAAGGGCGAGAACGTGCTGATCATCACCGGCGCCGGCGGCTCCGGCGTGCTGCTCTCCGACTCCGTGGTCGACAACGGCCTGTCGCTGATGCAGATGCCGCCGGATCTCGATGCCGCTTTCCGCAAGTTCATCCCGCCGTTCGGCGCGGCCGGAAATCCTGTGGATATCACCGGCGGCGAGCCGCCGATCACCTATGTCAACACGGTGAAGCTCGGCCTCTCGGATGAGCGCATCCACGCGCTGATCCTCGGCTACTGGCACACCATCGTGACGCCGCCGATGGTGTTCGCGCGCAACATGGTCGAGGTGAAGAAGGAGATGGAGGCGAAGGGCTTCGTCAAGCCGATCGTCGCCTCGCTCGCCGGCGACGTCGAGGTCGAGGAAGCCGCCGAATATCTCTACCAGAACGGCATTCCGGCCTACGCCTATTCGACCGAGCTGCCGGTCGAGGTGCTGGGCGCCAAGTACAAGTGGGCGCGCGGCGCGGGCCTGCTCTGATCGTCTGATCCATCGAAGACCACAGGCCGCCTCGGACATCGTCCGGGGCGGCCTTTTTATTGAGTCACCCCGTCTGAGCCTTGCCGCCGAGGTGAGCGGGAAAGCGCGGCATCGGCCCGATCGTTGATGCTGGCCTGTTTTATCCCCTAGTGGCCTAGTTTGATTTTTGGAGTGGCCTGTTTTGAATTAACCGAACGGCAACCAAGGCTTGGCCGTTGTTCTCGGTAGGACTACTGGATCGCGCACCGGATGTTCTGGCCTTAGCAATCCTTATGGTCCGCCAAGTGTTCTCTCCCACGATCTAGATCGAAGGGCCTAGTCCTGATCCCAGGGTTCTCCGTGGGTGAACGGAGCTCCAGCAAGCCAAGGCGCTGCTATCGTCCCCCATAGCATTCCAAATGGAATAAGCCCGCCATCGCAGGGGTTGAAAGCTGAGGGAGGTCGAGCAGCCATGGAAAGTGAAAGCACGCCTTCAACGGGTGAAACCGCGTGGGAAGCGTTGACATTTGATGAGCCGGTCAACGTCGCGCTAGCCATATGGGCCGCGCTATTGGTGGCCCACGTCGTTGCAGCGTCGGTGTATTATTGGCGGGAGCAGCGAAGCCCGGAATGGTTGGCCGCTCTTGCGATTGTGGCCTACTGGCCGATCTTGGTGCTGATCACATGCCTAGGTCTTGCTTTTAAGCACCTGATCCGACCGCTGATCCGGCTAATCAAGCAGTTTAGGCGGCGGTCCGAGGCCGCCCATGAGTAGGGCGCCTCAGTTGGCGGCCTCTTTCCGTTTGTTAGTAAGACTGCGCGGGAGTTATTCCAAGCAATTGATGGGCTTTCTCCGGCGTCATATGAGCGATCTGATCGTCATCGAAGCCCTTCTGCCGTAGCGCTTCCTTTTGAGCCTGCGTAATCATGAAGGGCACTTGCGCGCTCTGTTCTTTTTTCTCCCAAGGCATCGGCGCTGGGGTCATCATCCACAGTGGCCTATTCATGCCAGCACCCGGTCGTTCGAAAACCAGCCCAGGCTTCCTGCTCCGTCTTGCGCGGGTTCCGCGCGCCATCCCTTTTCCCGATCGCGTTCGGCCCAGCAAGGCAGCTTGCCTTTCGCATCTGATGTGCTACTGATATGTTAGATGAGGGATGATGGAGGGGAGCCGCGATGGAGTTGGCTGCAACAGGGATGACCGACCGCCAGCGCAAATATCGCGCGACCTATCGCGAGCGCGTGGTGGGCTGGTACAATGGCTGGCTGCACGTCGTGCTGATCTACACGATCGGCTTCACGGCGCTGTACGTCTACCTGGCCAATGTGCACGACGTGAAGTGGTGGGAATACCTCACTATTCCGGCGGTCTTCCTGATTGCAAACTTCTTCGAATGGGCGGTGCATCGCTTCGTCATGCACCGGCCGTCGAACGTGCCGCTGCTGCGCGCGATCTACAGCCGCCACACGCTGATGCACCATCAGTTCTTCACCGAGGAGGAAATGCGCTTTGCCGATCATCACGACTGGCGCGTCACCTTCTTCCCGCCTTATGCGCTGGTGGTGTTCACCCTGATGTCGATCCCGCCGGCGATCGTCGCCGGTCTCGTGATCTCGGCGAATATCGGTTGGCTGCTGATCACCACGACCACGTCGATGTACCTGATCTACGAATTCATGCACTTCTGCTGCCACGTCGAGGAAAATGCCTTCGTGCGCAACATGCCGTTCGTCAACACCATCCGCCGGCATCATACCGCCCATCACAACCAGTCGATCATGATGGAGCGGAACATGAACCTGACCTTCCCGGTGATGGATTGCCTGTTGGGCACCTCCGATCTCAATCGCGGCCTGCTCGGCCACATCTTCAACGGCTACAGCACGCGTTACGTGAAGACCGACATGCGACGGACGGCGAGGACGCCGCGGGTCGTGGTGAAGGAGCAATCGGTGCCGCATGCCGCAGCTTGAACCAAATCTCGTAGGCCTCGCCTGGTTCGGCCTGCTGTGGAGCGTGTGCTGTATCGGCTTCCTGCAGCTGGCCGGGATGTATCCGCTGCGTGGACGCGCCGTTCTGCCGGTGACGGTGACGACGATATTGTGGGTGATGTTGCTCGCCGGCACGCTGGCATTCGCCCTGGTCGAGCTGCGCTGGACCACGGTCGTTGTCGTGGGCGGTGTGTTGTTCCTGTTCCTGCCCGGGCTGTTTCAGGCGCTGCCGGAATGGTGGCGCGACGGACGGGCGGGATTGCGCCTGTCCTGCTGCGCCATGATTGCGGCGCTTGCGCTGCTCGTCGGCGTGGCTGCACCGTCTTTTCACATCTGGATGACCTGAAGGGAGGTCTCGATGCCAAGCCACATCAAGCTCATGCTGTCGCTGGCGTGCCTTGCCACGGCGGCCTGCGGATACTTTTTCATGGTCTATCTGGGACAGCGGGGACCGAGCTACGCCGTTGCTTTCCTCGGCGTGTTTGCCACGGTCGCGATGTGGATATTCCCCGAGGTCGTCAAGAAGGACCTCACGATGCGTCCGCCAAGATCCTGACAGGGATCCTGATATGATGCGGCAGCACAGGGAGGATCCGATGGCGAGCTATACCGGGGACCGCACCATCGACGGCATTTCCGTGCTGGTCGACGGCGCGCCGCTGTCACAGCATTACGACCAGCTTCGGCTCACCGAACACGGTTTTGAATGGAGCTATGAGGGGCCGGAGCCGGCACAACTGGCCTTCGCGCTGCTCTATGATCATCTGCACGACGCCGCAGCGGCGAAGGCGCTGCACGAAGCGTTCATGCAGCGCGTCGTCGCCAATTTCGACAATGAGTGGGAACTTTCCTCCGCCGATCTCGACGAGGCGGTCGCGGCGCTGCGGTCCGGGCGGACCCGGCTCGCCGGCGCCGGTGCGATCATCGCGGTCGACCTCGATGATGCAAAGCTTGCGCTGGCGCGGCAGCTCGGCGCGACGCACGCCGTCAACGCGGCGCGCGAGGACCCGGTCCAGTTCGCAAAGCAGGCGACGCGCGGGCGGGGTGCTGACGTCATCCTCGAGGCGGCGGGCCATCCGCTGGCGTTTCGGCAGACCGCGGAGGCGGTGCGGCCGGGGGGTGAGGTGATCTGGCTCGGCAAGATCGACGTCACGCAAGACGTGAGTTTCCGCTGGGGAGCGTTGATGGGCGAGAAGCGATTTCGCCGCTCGAGCTACGGCGGCGCGCGGCCACGGCGCGACTTCCCTTTGCTGGCGCAGGCCTATCTCGACGGCAGGCTCAAGCTCGACGAACTGATCACCGGCCGCTGCACCCTCGACGGCATCAATGATAGCTTCGAGGCGTTGCGGCGCGGGCGGTCGATCCGCACGGTGGTCGAGTTCTAGAGCATGATCCGGAAAAGTGGAATCCGGTTTTCCGAACAGATCATGCTCAAACAAAGAGATGAGATCATGATGCGATTCGATGTAATCGCATCATGATCTAAAGCTCTCACAGCGTCGAACGCGCAAAGCTTTCGATGTAGTCGATCAGGCTGTCGGACGCCGCGCCAGCGGCGTCGACGTGGCGCTCGGCGACGGCTTCGGCGACATCGGCATGCAGCCGCGCCGCGAGCGGCAGGTCGGCGGCTTCCTTGTAATGCTGGTACCAGAACCGGCGCGACAGGCCATGCATCAGGCCCATGGCGCGGGTCGCGAACTCGTTGCGTGATGCCGCGGAGATCAGTGTGTTGAACTGGTGATCCAGCCGCATGAACAGCAGATCGTCGGATTTTTCCGCCGCGCGCCGCATGCCGGCGGCGATCTCGGAAAACTGCGCGCGCTGCTCGCTGGTGGCGCGCTCGGCGGCGCCGCGCGCCATCAGCCGTTCCAGCTCGCGCCGGACCTCGAGCAGGCGGAGCTGGGCCCGCAGGTCGATCTCGGACACCAGCACGCCGCGACGGGCCAGGATGTTGACGAGGCCGTCGCGCGACAGCCGCTGCAACGCCTCGCGGATCGGGGTACGGCCGATGTCGAGCCGCTTGGCGAGCACGAGCTCGGAGAGCGCGGTGCCGGGCGGCAGTTGCAGGGTCACGATCAGCTCTTCCAGCTCGGCATAGGCGCGATCGGTGAGGGTGACATCGCCTTGCGGGAGTGGGGCCTGCGCGGCAGCGCGCGGCTTACCGGCGGCGGACGATTGCCGCGCCGGCCGGCGGCTCCCTGCTGCGCGCGCGCGCACCGTGCTGGATCGCTTGTTCGAATCGGCCATCGGGGTCACGCGTGCTGGTGTACAGCAGATATCTCACACGCCCCGATGGCACTGACAAGGCCAGTCGATCAGCGCGACGCCGAATCCGGCCGCATGCGGCGAACAGCAGCGCATCATCAGTGCGAAATGCTCTCCAGCGTCCGGCCGCGGGTTTCTTCGCCGAGCAACAGCACCGCCAGCGCCGCCACCACGAACGCGCCGGCGCCCAGTGCGAACACGCCGCTCTGTCCCGCCGCAGGCAGGATCACGCCGATCACATAAGGGCCGATCAGTGAGCCGATTCGGCCGACCGCGGAGGCAAAACCGGTTCCGGTGGCGCGGACATGGGTCGGGTACAGTTCAGGCGTATAGGCGTAGAGCGCCGACCACATGCCGAACAGGAAGAACTGCATGCAGAGGCCGGCAATGATGAGCTGGGTCTGGTCCGCCGCCGAGCCGTAGAAGTGGCAGGCGATCGCGCCGCAGAGCAGGTTCATCACCAGCGTCGCCTTTCGGCCCCAGGATTCGACGAGCCACGCCGAGACCAGGAAGCCGGGGATGCCCGCGAGCGAGATCAGGATCGTGTAGAACACCGATTTGGTAATCGGGAATCCCTTGGCCTGCAGCAACGCGCCGAGCCACGTGGTCAGACCGTAGAAGCCGAGCAGCGCGAAGAACCACAAGGTCCACAACATCGTGGTCCGCTTGGCGTAGATGCCTGAAAACAGCGTCCTCAGGCCCGTCACTTCGGACGCGGGAGCGGCGGCCTGGCGCACGACCGGCGGCAGTTCCTTGCTGCCGAGACGATCGCGGACCCTGCTTTCGATCTTGCGCACCGTCGCTTCGGCCCGCTCGGAATAGCCGTGGGACGCGAGCCAGCGCGGCGATTCCGGAACGTAGCGTCGCACCACCAGCACGAAGACGGCCGGGATCGCCTGCAGGATGAAGACCCAGCGCCAGTCGGCGGCCTGCAGCACGAAGTAGGTCAAGAGGCCCGACGCGATGAAGCCGAGCGGCCAAAACCCTTCGAGGAAGGCGATGTAGCGGCCGCGGTTCTTGGCCGGCATGATCTCCGAGACCATCGACTGCGCGACCGGAAACTCCATGCCCATTCCGAAGCCGAGCAGCAGGCGGGATGCGCCGAGCGCGGTCGCCGTCGTGGAAAGACCGCAGCACAGGCTGCCCAATCCCCAGAAGATCATGCTGACCTGGAACACGCGGGCGCGGCCGAAACGGTCGGCAAGCAGGCCGGCGGACGCAGCGCCTACGAACATGCCGAGGAAGCTCATGCTGGACAGCAGCCCGGCTTCCGCCGTCGAGAGGCCGAAGGTCTGGCGGATCGAGCCGAGCACGAAGGTCAGCGCGGCCAGGTCCATGCTGTCGAAGAACCATGCGGTTGCGATGATTCCGAAGATCCAGCGCTGATAGGAGGTCAGCGGCAGACGCTCGAGCCGTGCCGCGATGTCGGCGACCTGCTGCGCTTGCGCGGTGCGCGCGACGGCGGCCGGAGCTCGGCTTCCGGCCGATGCGGTGACGTCGGCAATGGTCATTGCTGTCCTCCCCAGCTGGACGTTGCGGGGCTCTTGTCGGCCCTTCCATAAAATGTCACACGGATAGCAGTGATATGTCAATTGATGATCAGTGCGGAATTGGCGGTGCGAACCCGGCTGCGGCGCCAGATGCGGCCGCGGACAAATCGGCGCACGGTGCGGGCCTGCTCGGCTCTGGTCGACAATCGGTGCCGCTTGGGAGGTCCTCCGGAGCGGCATCGCCACCCGGTTAACGGCATCCGAGAAATCGGGGGCTACCAGATAATCCGGCTTTAACGGGGAGCCGATTAAACGTCTCGTGGTTGCACGCGCGCGATACCCCGGCAGGTATCCGATGGCGGGTCCGGAGGAGGCGTTTTCCCTACCATGTCAATTCAGCTTGATTCGGATTTTGAAAGCGACGATCGCGCGAGGGCGCAGATCGACGCGGCGGTGAGCCATCTGCTCAGGGACGCGACCGGCGTGGCGCGCGACCATGCCGTCGAGGCCATCGTCGAACTGGTTCGCGATATCGCAAGCCGGCCGCCCGGTCTCGACATGGCATCGCGGCAGCCGCCCCTGAGCGGCGTCGCCTACAAGGATTATGTGATCGATGCCTACCGGCGCGATGTCGATCGCTGGCGCGCCACCATCCGCCGGTCGAACGGCAAGAAGATCCGGATCGCCTTTCCGCCCTCGGTGCGCGACGACGCAACGACGACGGCGGATGCGATCACCGCGGAGAAGGCCATCGAGTTCGCCCGCCGGGCGATCGACATGGGCGAAGTGATCTGATCCGCACCGCCTGAAGGCTGCCGTCGCCGCGAAAATCCACTCGACGGCCACGAAGCCTATGCTTGGGACGCGCGATGTGCTCCGATGCGGCGGCCGCGCCGGTTCCGCTGCCGTTTGCGGAGACGTCGATCCATCGCTTCCCAGCCGAGAAAAGCCATGCCTTCCGAACTGCGTTCGCCCCGACTCGCCGTCCTGATCGACGCCGACAATGCATCTGCAAGGATCGCCGACGCGCTGTTCGAGGAGATCGCCAAGATCGGCGAGGCCAGCGTTCGCCGCATCTACGGCGACTTCTCCAATCCGAGGTCCAAGGGTTGGGCCGACGTGTTGTCCAAGCACGCCATCATCCCCCAGCAGCAGTTCGCCTATACGACCGGAAAGAATGCGTCCGACATCACCCTGGTGATCGACGCCATGGACCTGCTGCACAGCGGCCGGTTCGATGGATTTTGCCTGGTGTCCTCAGACAGCGATTTCACCCGTCTGGCCGCCCGCATCCGCGAGCATGGCATCGACGTGTTCGGATTCGGCGAGCAGAAGACGCCGGAGAGTTTTCGGCAGGCCTGCCGCAGGTTCGTCTATACCGAGAATTTGCGCGGCGGGGTGACGAGCAATCAGGATGCGGCCGTGCGTGCCCAGCCGTTGCAGCCGCCTGACGCCGCGACGCCCATCCTCAAGAAGGTCATCGGCCAGATGGCGAGCGAGGACGGCTGGGTGACGCTTGGCGAGGTCGGACGGCAGCTCGCCAATCTGGCATCCGATTTCGATCAGAGGACCTACGGCTTCCGCACCCTGGGCGAGCTGGTGCGCAGGACAAACGCTTTCGAGATCGAGTCCAAGGGTGGGACGATGCGAATCCGCGTCAAGCCGGCGGCTGCACCGCCGCCAAGATCGCCAAGACCGCCAAGACGGCGAGCGCCGCGAAAACCTGCGGAGTGAGCGGCGCGCGCCCGCTGTGGTCCGCTTCAATCTGAACCGATCATGAATGCCGCTTCGGACATCTCCGAAGCGGCACTTTCATGTGCGCTGGAACTGAAGGGAATTGCACGCGGAACCGGAGTCTGCGCGCAAGTTGCGCTGTTGGAACTGGAACGTTCTCACTGCTCGCGATGTTGAGGGGCAGCTCACATCTCGGAGGAGAAGAATGATGAACAAGCGTTTTGCCGTTTCCCTTGTCGCTGCTGCGTCGCTGCTTGCGTCCGGTTCGGCCTTCGCGCAGTCCACGACTGCAGCGGGCGCCGCGAATGGTGCGCGGACCGGTGGTGAAATCGCAGGTCCCGTCGGCGAGATAGTCGGCGGCACGGTTGGAGCTGCGGTCGGTGCCGGCCTCGAGATTCCGAATGCGGTGATCGGATCGATCCCGCGCGGCGAGCCGTCGGTGGTGGTGCGCGAACGCGTCGTGGTCGGCGAGCCGCTGCCGGATACAGTCGTGCTGCACCCCGTGCCGCGCTACGCCGAATATCACTATGCGATCGTCAACGATCACCGCGTGATCGTGGATTCCCGGACCCGCAGGGTGGTGAGGGTCATCGACTGATCGCGCCGGGATTTCTGACTGTCGACATCCTCGCGGGCACATCGCCCGCGGGGATTCGTTTGATCCCATGAATACCCGCATGGCACAGGCCCGCTTTTTACATGCACCGAGCGGTTGGCCTGACGGCCTGATCCCCTAGACTGTCTCCAACGAGCGGGCGCGGCCAGCGTCCGCCAAGAGCAGGGGATGGAACCATGGGTCGGAAGATCGCGATCGTCGGCGCGGGTGCGGTCGGCGGCTACGCCGGTGCGCATATGGTGCAGGCGGGTGAGGACGTCACCTTCATCGATCCCTGGCCCGAACATGTCGAGCACATGCGAAAGCACGGACTGCGGGTTACGCACGCGATGGACGTCGCGGAGTTCACGGTGCCGGTGCGCGCGCTGCACGTCACCGACGCGCAGCAACTGGCGAAGCAAAAGCCGGTCGACATCGCCTTCGTCTGCATGAAGTCGTACGACACGGCCTGGGCGACGATGCTGATCCGGCAATATCTGGCGGCGGATGGTTACGTGGTGTCGCTGCAGAACTGCATGAACGAGGAGACCATCGCCGGCATTGTCGGCTGGGGCAAGACGCTCGGCTGCATCGCCAGCAGCATCACCGTCAATCTGCCCGAGCCCGGCCATATTCACCGCGGCGCCGGCAAGGGCGGGGCTGCGCACACCGTGTTTCGCGCCGGTGAGGTGCATGGCCGCATCACCGCGCGGGCCGAAGAGGTTTGCCGTCTCGTCGGCTATTCCGACAGCGCCAAAGCGACCTCCAATCTCTGGGGCGAGCGCTGGTCCAAGCTCGTCGCCAATGTGATGGGCAACGGGCTGTCGGCCTGCACCGGCCTGCCGGGCGGCGAGGTGCTGCAGAGCGAACCGCTGCGCCGCTTTTCAACCCGGCTCGGCAGCGAGGCGATCCGGGTCGGCCAGGCCCAGGGCTATCAGCTGGAAGAAATCCTGCATCTGTCGCCAGAGATCATCGCGCGGGCCGGCGAGGGCGACGAGGCCGCGACGCGCGCCTGCGACGAGCAGCGCTTCAAGGATGCCAAGCGCACATCATCGGCGCAGCGCCCCTCGATGGGCCAGGACATGCAGAAGGGCCGCCGCACCGAGATCGAATTCCTGAACGGCCTCGTGGTGCGCGAAGGCGAGAAGCTCGGCATCGCCTGCAACGCCAACGCCGCGCTGACCGACATCGTCAAGCGCGTCGAACGCGGCGAGCTCGCGCCGGACCCGCGGCACATCACGGAGCTGCGGATGAATTGATTCGGAGGCTTCTCGCCTGCAAAGGAGGAATCACTTTTGGACTGGCGGGTTGCCGAAAGGTGCGGATGGCACGTCCGATCCCGACTCTGCCGCTCAGGATAACGATGGATTCCCCGCCTCCTCGTGCAGTTCCGCAGGGGCAGCTTAGCCCTCTTGTCATCATGCGTGACAAGCAAAATCAACAAGATATAAGGAATATTTACCGTAAGCAGTCAGGGTCGCTTCCCGCGAGGAGCAACACATGGGTGAAACGTCGATCGAGTGGACAGAGTCGACTTGGAATCCGATCGTCGGATGCTCCATCGCTACGCCCGGCTGCACCAATTGCTACGCCATGCGGATGGCTGCTCGGATCGAAGCAATGGGCACGGCACCGCACTATGACGGCACAACCAAGCGCGTGAAGGGAAGGGCGGTTTGGACCGGGAAACTATCCTTAGCATCTGACGATTTGATTTCGGCTCCGCTGCGCCGCCGGCGACCGACCACATACTTTGTCAATTCGATGGGTGATCTTTTTCATGAAGACTGCCCGGATGCGTGGATCGATCGGGTGTTTGGTGTCATGGGTGAGGCCAACCACCACATCTTTCAAGTGCTGACCAAGCGCGCGCAGCGACTGCATGACTACCTCACCGCGCGTCGGCCAAAGCCACTTCCCAACGTTTGGCTCGGTGTGTCGACGGAGCGCCAGAAGGAAGCAGACGAGCGCATTCCCTTGCTGCTCACGGCGCCCGCCTCGGTGCGATTTATCTCAGCTGAACCGCTGCTTGGTCCTCTAGATATCCGCGGTTACGTACGTGGTCGCGAGGACCATCGCATCAACACGGGCCGCGCCGCCGACAGGCGCGCTGGTGCATGCGTCGGCTGGCGGCCGCCGCTCGATTGGGTAATTGTCGGAGGCGAAAGCGGACCCGGAGCTCGGCCGATAGATCCAGCCTGGGTGGAATCACTTCGAGTCCAATGTGACGGTTCGGATGCCGCGTTTTTCTTCAAGCAATGGGGTGGAAAGAATAAGAAGGCGGCCGGCCGGCTACTTCATGGTCGGACCTATGATGATATGCCGCTTGGGATCCAGTAGATGGCTTCCGATACGCGTTGCCAAGCCGATTGCGCCAGTCGCCCGGTTCGATATGCAAAGAAACAGCGAAAACATCTGAGGATGTTTGTCAACCGGTAGGGCTAGCGGCTTTAGCACATGTGCGAAAACCTCTGAGAGCCGTTTTTGGACATATTGCTCGAGCCCGCTCGGGTCTAACTCGCGACGCCGCTCAGGAATACCGCCGAACATGTCAGCTTCACCGGTGATGGGATAAAGTTCTTCTTCCCATGTCGACGAGCCAAACATCCGAGTGAGGGCGGCTCGTTTGGCATCGTCAATATCCACTAAACGGCGCGTTGCTTGTCTGTAGAGGCCAGCCAGTGGAAACAGAAACCAGACGTCGATGGCTTGTGTTGATGCTAACGCTTCAAGGGTCGACCACTCGACTTCCATTCCATAAGGATCGAGAAAGACTACCGCTCGCTTGTCGTGCCATCGATTGGCAGCAACCAACCTCTTCAATGCATCGTTAGCGTCATCCTCAGCGACCACGATGGATCGCTGTAAGTGCTTTGCGGCTAGATCGCGAAGAGCGGAGGCGTAATTTGGATTGCGTTCAACGAACATCAGAAAGTCGAAGCGTGGGCTGACGCCGAGCGCTATCTGCGCAGACCCGCGCCGATGTTCAACAACTTCCTCGACCGGTTCCTCAACCAGATCTGCGCCGCGGCGGTCCGTTCGCACGGTCCGACTTCCTGTGCCGGCGAAAGCGTCGATATACCAAAGGTGCTTGAAATTGGGGCGAAGCGCAGTCGTATACGCCTTCAAGTATCCTTCAACGATCGATAGCTTGATCTCGGTGTGCTGGCCGCCAAATTCGTGATCGACGGTCATTATTACTCAATCCTTCGTAAAGCCAGCACAAAGCCAGCCAACAAGCCAAAAGAAGGCAAAGGCTAAGGTCGCGCCGCCGACGCTGAGCAGCGCGCCGAAATAGATCGGCTCGATCATCATTTCCATCGGAGCCGGCATCTGGGTTCCGTAAGTACGCGCGTCGTTGATGCTCATTGAGAAGCGACTCCCCATACAACCTGAGGAGATCAAATCGACGCTCGATGCGTCGTAAGTTAGTGTCTTCAATGGCTCATTCCGCTGAATCTTTCCCACGACGCAGGATGCTTGCCCGTAGCGATTTTCGGCGTTCCTCTGAGCATCAATGGCAATGAAAAACGAGGTGCCTAGACCGGTTAGAAGGATGAGGCCACCAACAGCAAGGCCGATACGCTTGAACCCTCGGATAAAGCGGGCACCTCCCGTCAAAGGAGCAGATTGGCGCCCGTATGGCTGCAATCCATTAGTCATCTGAAACTCACTTGAGGTCTTCTGAAACCTCGATCTTAGCTGCAGTGAAGCCGCACAAGATCGCCCGCGGCGAATGCAGCGTTGAACAATTTGATCATTGAAAAGCCCCAGCTTTGCGGCGAGCTAACCGCAACTAGAGCGCGAGAGCAAGTATACTTTAGCGAGTGCGTGGCGACTTGATTGCTTGCTTTGCCGCCCTACAGCAGCTGCCTCACCCCCATGCCGTTCATGAAGCGCTCGCGGATCTGCACGGGGTCGCGGCGAGTGGTGCCGGTGCCTGGCTTGTCGTCGATGCGGACGCCGATCAGCGACGGGCCTGAGGCCTGTTTCGACTGCTCGATCAGGCGCTCGAAATCGTCCTCGTCGGCGGCCCAGGAGCTGTTGGCAAGGCCGCTGGCGAGCGCGAGCGCGACGATGTCGGCATGGCCGGCGGCAGGGGTCGGCTGCGCGCCCGTGATCTGGTAGATGCCGTTGTCCATCACGACCATCGTCAAGTTCTTCGGCGCCAGCGTTGCGATCGTGGAGAGGCAGCCGAGCTGCATCAACAGCGATCCGTCGCCTTCCAGCGCAAACACCCGCCGCTTCGGCTGCGCCAGCGCGACGCCGAGCGCGATCGGGAACGCAAGTCCCATGCTGCCCAGCATGTAAAAGTTCTGCGGGCGGTGGCCGGCGGCCCACAGGTCGAAATTGGTGTTGCCGATGCCGCCGATCACGGCCTCGTCCTTCAGTTTGGCGACGAGGCGCTGGGTGAGGTCGAAGCGGTTCATCACCTTGGTGTTGCGCGCGTGGGTGTTGGTCATGGCTGATCTCACTTGTCGAAGGTTTTGCCGCCGGTCAACAGCGGCGAGAGGATCAGCGCCACCGGCGCCTGGGTGGCGACGGCCTGCTTGATCGAGCGGTCGGCGATGAATTCGAGCTCGTCGAGCCGGGTGATGGTGTGATGTTCCATCGCAAGCGAATCCAAGACCGGGCGCATGGTGCGGCAGACCAGCGCCTGGCCGTAATTGAACTCGCCGAGCGTGCCGCGCTCGGAGACGAACATGATCAGCGGGATCTGGTAGGGCACCGCGAGCGAGGCCAGCACGTTGGCGAGCGTCGCAAAGCCCGAGGTCTGCATCAGCACCGCGCCGCGCATGCCCGCCATCCAGGCGCCGGAGACGATGCCGACGGCCTCTTCCTCGCGCGCGGTCGGAAACGTCGTGAAATAGGGATCGGCGTGCAGGTTCTTGATCAGCGTGGTCAGCACCCGGTCGGGCACATAGGGCACCAGCTTGATCTCGTTCCGCTTCAGCGTCTGCAGCACGATGCCGTGCCAGGTAGCCTTGTCCTGAGGCGAGGCTTGTTCCGCGGCCGCCATCCTGTTCTCCCTGCTCGCGCGACACCGGAGCCGTTTCCGTTCCGATTGGATCGGAACGGGGCTCCAGCTCTTTTGCTTGACGCGTTTTCTTCACGCGAACCGGAATCCACTTCGCTCGAAAACGCTCTAGCTGTCGCTTGTGACACGCAACTTGACGCGGTGCATGCGATTGTCAACATGCCGCGGCCGCAACGCGATCTGCGGAATTCGGTCATCCCAGCGCCGAACCAACGTGCGATAGAGGCTTAACGATAAAGGGACGGAACGATAAAGGGACGGGAGGCGTCGATGGCCGGATGGGTCTGGCGGACCGCCATTGCGGCAGCGGCCATGGTGATGGCCGGCTTTGCGTCCGCGCAGCCGTTCCCGGCCAAGGCCGTTCACATTCTCGTCCCATATCCGCCCGGCGGCGGCGTCGATGTGCTGACGCGGACGCTGGCCGAAGCGGTGTCGAAGACCTGGACGCAGTCGATCGTGGTCGAGAACCGGCCCGGCGCCGGCGGGGTGATCGCCTCGCAGGCGATCGCGACCTCCGCGCCCGATGGCTACAATCTGATCATGGTGGCGAGCGGCCACGCCACCAATCCGTTCCTTTATCCAAAGCTGCCCTACGACACGTTCAAGGACTTTTCGCCGATCTCGCTCTTGGCGTCATCGCCGAACGTGCTGCTGGTGCGCGCGGACTCGCCGTTCAAATCGGTCGGCGACGTGATCGCCGCGGCGAAGGCAAAGCCCGGCAGTCTTTCTTTCGCCCATGCCGGCAACGGCACCTCGACCCAACTTGCCGGCGAGCTGCTCAAGAGCCTTGCGAAGATCGATCTCAACGCGATCCCCTACAAGGGCGGCGCGCCCGCGATCAACGACCTGCTTGGCGGGCAAATTCCGATGTCGTTCAACAACGGGCCGGAATCGGTCGGGCAATTGCAGGCCGGCACGGTTCGCGCGCTGGCGGTGACGACGGGCTCGCGCGCGCCGTTCCTGCCTGACGTGCCCAGCATGTCGGAGACCGTGCCGGGCTACGACACCGAGGTGTGGTGGGGCCTGATCGGCCCTGGCGGCATGCCCGCCGATCTCGTCGCAAAAATCTCGCACGATTTCGTCGCGGCGGTTAACACCGAGGCCGTGAAGGAGCGTCTCGGCAAGCTCGGCGCGATCCCGATCGGCTCGACGCCGGAGACATTCGTCGCCAAGATCAGGGCCGACTACGACAAATGGGGGCCGATCATCAAGGCCGCCGGCATGAAAGCGGAGTGAGCCGATGGCTGCGTCAGAGATTCCCGCCTGCCTGCCGCCGCGTCCGGTGACGCCGCCCAGAGAGAAGTTGCCGCCGAAGGCCTGCGATACCCATGCGCATGTGTTCGGCCCGGCGGACCGCTTTCCCTATGCCACTGATCGCAGCTACACGCCGCCGGACGCGCCGCTCGCGACCTATCTCGGCATGCTCGATGCGCTCGGTTTCAGCCGCGGCGTGCTGGTGCAGGGCAGCGCGCACGGCCACGACAATTCGGCGATGCTGGACGCGTTGCAGCGCGAGCCGGCGCGGCTGCGCGGCGTCGCGGTGGCCGATGCCGATGTCGCGGCGGGCACGCTGCGGCAATGGCATGTGCTCGGCGTCCGCGGCCTACGCTTCAACCATTTGTTCCGCGCCGGCCAGTTGCACTATCGCGGCGGCATTCCGCTCGGCGTCGCCGAGACGCACGCGGCTGTGATGGCCGAGCTCGGCTGGCATCTGCAACTCTGGATCGATGTGAAGGACTTGCCCGACACGATCCCGACGCTGAAGGCGCTCGGGCTGCCGGTCGTGGTCGATCACATGGGCCGCACCGATGCTGCCGCCGGCATCAACACCGAAGGCTTCCAGAGCCTGCTGCGCGCGGTCGGAGAGGGCTGGTGCTGGGCCAAGCTGTCCGGCGCGCATCGCCTGAGCCAGCGAGCGCCTGATTATCCGGATGCGCGGCCGTTCCACGAGGCGCTGGTCGCGGCCAACTCCGAGCGGCTGGTGTGGGGCGGTGACTGGCCGCATCCGCGGGTCGAGGGCGAGATGCCCGACGCCGGCCATCTGCTGACGCTGTTCCAGGAGTGGACGCCGGAAGCGACGACCCGGCACCGCATCCTCGTCGACAATCCCGCAAAACTCTATGGCTTCCCAAACTGAGAGCTGTCCGAAGACATGACCGTCAACAACAAGCGCGTGTTCTACGTCAAATACCTCGCCCACGAGATCTATGTCGACATCCTGAAGAAGCGGCCGGATGTGCGGCTCGATCGTTTGGAGAACGAGACGCCGGAGGCGACGTTCGCGCCTGTCCTCGCCGACGCGCATGCCTATCAGATCGGCGCGGCCCGCGACGAGCTGGCGCCGCACTTCCATGCCCATGCCGAGCTGTTGAAGCGCGCGCCGAACCTTTTGATCGTGTCGTCGAACGGCGCCGGGTTCGATCCCGTCGACGTCGATGCCTGCACGGCGGCGGGCGTGCTGGTGGTCAATCAGTCCGGCGGCAATGCCAATTCGGTCGCCGAGCACGCGCTCGGCATGATGCTGACGCTGTCGAAACGGATCATCCAGTCCGACCGCCGGCTGCGCCGCGAGGCCAACGTCAACCGCAACGACCTGATCGGCAACGAGCTGAAGGAGAAGACCGTCGGCATCGTCGGCCTCGGCAATGTCGGCCGCCGCATCGCCGAGCTGTGCAAGGGCCTGCTGCACATGAAGGTGATCGCCTACGATCCGTATCTCACGGCGGAGGAGATGGCGAAGCGGGGCGGGGAGAAGGTCGAGCTCGACGATCTCTTGCGCCGCGCCGATTTCGTCTCGATCTCCTGCCCGCTCGACAAGAACAGCCGCGGCATGATCGGCGCGCGCCAGTTCGCGCTGATGCAGCCGCACGCCTATTTCGTCACCACCGCGCGCGGCTTCATCCATGACGAGAAGGCGCTTGAGGATGCACTGCGCGACAAACGCATTGCCGGCGCCGGCCTCGACGTCTGGGACAAGGAGCCGCCGCCGCCGGATCATCCGCTCTTGCAGTTCGACAATGTGCTGGCAAGCCCGCACACCGCCGGCGTCACCCGCGAGGCGCGCATGAACATGGGACGGATCGCCGCCGAGCAGATCCTCGACGCACTCGACGGCAAGCGCCCGCCGCGCATCATCAATCCCGAAGTCTGGCCGGTTTACGCGAAGCGGTTCGAGAAGGCGTTCGGGTTCATGCCGCAGTAGCAGACGGGAGTGTGGAATATCGTGTGCCTGGGGCGTCGGCGTCGCATCGTGATGGCCCCGTTAAGCCCGGTACCGGTCATACAGCTCGGCGCAACTGGAACAGGTGAAGTGTGTTCGGCACTCTGTGCAACTGACTAAACCTCAAGCTGTGGGTTATTCGCAACGCGCGAGAGCAAACCGCAGGAAGGGGCGCAGTTTCATTGCTGGACGACCAGGACTACTGCACTCTGCGCGCGGGGCGCTTCGCGGTGACTCCAGGGGAATGCAGTGGGAACTTTTGTGGTGCCCGACCAGCACGGCGTGTGCGCGCGACGAACGCTGGCTTGGTTGCGTGCCGGGTTGCTCGCGACGGTGGCGCTATTCGTGACTGGCCTGCCGGCCGCGGCTCAGGACGCGACCTGGGTTCTCAACCCTACGGAAAGTGGACCCAACCCGGGGACGGCCGATTACAACAACGTCGCCAACTGGACACCGGCAACAGTACCGATCGGCACCGCCACATTCGGAGTGACGAACAGCTCAAGCCTGTCGTTTTCGGCGTCGAGCACCAGCGTCGGTGGCTGGACTTTCAATGCCGGGGCTTCAGCCTATACGTTTACCCTTGGCGAAGTATTCTTCGGTCGGACACTTACGTTCAATGGCGCCGGCATTGTTATCAACGGTGGCAGCGCAACCATCAACAGCATCACCGACCACGCGCCGTCCGAAATCCAATTCCTCAACGCGAGCACGGCCGGCAGCGCCACGATCAACAACAGCGGCACGCTCTCGTTCTCCGACAGCAGCTCGGCCGGCAGCGCCACCATCGTCAACGACAGCTTTACCGGCAGCGCAATAGGGTTCTCCAACACGAGCACGGCTGGCAACGCCGCCATCACCAATAATTGGACTCTCCAGTTCGGCGACAACAGCACGGCCGGCAATGCCAGCATCCGCAACAACTTCTTCATGGATTTCTTCAACGCGAGCACGGCGGGTAACGCCAGAATTATCGAGAACGGTTTTCTGGTCTTCCACGACACCAGCACGGCCGGCAACGCCACCATTACCAATAATGGCGGCAGCGGAATGAGGTTCCGGGATAGCAGCACGGCCGGCAATGCGACGATCATCAACAATTTCGATTTGGCTTTCGTGAATTCGAGCACGGCCGGCAACGCCACCATCACGACCAACAGCGGTGGCACGACTTCGATTCAGGACACGGCCAGCGGCGGCACCGCGCGCTTCATCCTGAACGGGACCGGTGCGCTCGACATTTCGGGCCTCACGACCGGCGGCACCACGGCCGGGTCGATCGAAGGGGGCGGCAACATCCTGCTCGACGCCAATACCCTGACGGTCGGCGGCAATGACCTCTCGACGACATTTTCCGGCGTTATCACTCCGGTTTCCGGCGTTTTCAGCGGGACCGGCGGGCTGATCAAGGTTGGCACCGGCACGCTGACGCTGACCGGAATCAACACGTATACGGGCGGGACGACCTTTTCATCAGGCACGCTCTCTGTTTCGGGGGATGCCAATCTTGGGGATTTCTCGGGACGATTGATTTTCGATGGCGGCACGCTGGAGGTCAGCGGCGCCGGCTTTACCTCGTCCCGTGCAGTCCAGATCGGGAGCAACGGAGGGGCGGTGCAGGCCGACACCGGCTCGCTCGCACTCTCCGGCGTGATCTCGGACTTGGGCGGCGCAACGGGTGCCGTCACCAAGACCGGCAACGGCACGCTGGTGCTGTCAGGGAACAACACCTACAGCGGCGGCACCATCATCAATGCGGGGATGCTGCAACTGTCCGGCGCCGGTACGCTGGGCGCGACGAGCGGAACGACGACCGTCAATGGTGGCGGTACGCTCGATCTCGGCGGCACCACGCAGACCCAGGCGGCGTTGGCGCTTGCCGGCGGCACGTTGCAGAACGGCTTGCTCAACGGCGCGATCAGCTCGACAGGCGGCACGATCGACGGCCTCGGTGGCGCTGCCAGCCTCGACGCGACCGCCGGCACGACGCTCGTGCTCGGCACCAACACCTTTACCGGCGGCACGACGGTGACCAATGCGACGCTGACGGTGAACGGCTCGCTCAGCGATCCGACCATCGGGGCCGGCGGCCTGCTCAACGGCACCGGCTCGGTCGGCGATACGACGATCCAGAGCGGCGGCGCATTCGCGCCGGGCTCCGGCACGCCGGGCACGTCGATGACGGTGAACGGCAATCTCGCGTTCCAGTCCGGCGCGCTCTATCTCGTCGCCGTCAATCCTTCGACCGCATCGTTTGCCAATGTCAGCGGGGCTGCGACGCTCGGCGGCGCCAGCGTCAACGCAACGTTCGCCAACGGCAGTTACATCTCCAAGCAATACACCATTCTGAGTGCCGGCAGCGTCAGCGGCACCTTCGGCACGCTTACCAACGTCAATCTGCCGGCAAATTTCAGCGACACGCTGAGCTACGACGCGACTCACGCCTATTTCAATCTGGCGCTGAATTTCACGCCGCCGCCATCCGCTCCGAACTACGGCCGCGGCCTGTCGATCAAGCAGCAGAACGTTGCCAACACGCTGGTCAATTACTTCAACACCACCGGCGGCATCCCGATGGTCTACGGCACGCTGACGCCATCGGGCCTGACGCAGGCCTCGGGTGAACTGGCAACCGGCTCGCAGCAGACCACGTTCGATGCCATGAACCTGTTCCTGGGGCTGCTGACCGATCCCTTCATGAACCGGAACGGTGGAGTAGCTTCGGCGTCGGGCGCGCCGAGCTATGCGGAGGAGGGCGATACAAACGCCTACGCGGCCACAAGAAAGACGAACGCCTACGCGATGTTCACCAAGGCGCCGCCGATACCGTTTGTGCCGCGCTGGAGCGTCTGGGCGGCGGGCTATGGTGGCTCGCAATCGACCAGCGGCAACGCCGTGGTCGGATCGAACGATACCACCAGCAGCGTGTACGGCACCGCTGTCGGCGCCGACTATCTGTTCTCGCCGAACACCATTGCGGGTTTTGCGCTGGCCGGTGGCGGCACCAACTTCTCCGTCGTCAACAGCGGCAGCGGCCGGTCCGATCTGTTCCAGGCCGGCGCCTATATCCGCCACACCGAAGGTGCGGCCTATGTCACCGCCGCGCTCGCCTATGGCTGGCAGGACATCACCACCAACCGCACCGTCACGGTCGCCGGCATCGACCAGCTCCGCGCCGAGTTCAATGCCAACACCTATTCCGGCCGCCTCGAAGGCGGCTATCGTTTCGCAGCACCCTGGACCGGCGGCATCGGCATCACGCCCTACGCCGCCGGCCAGTTTACGACCTTCGATCTGCCCGGCTATGCCGAGCAGGCCCTGGTCGGCTCATCCGCCTTCGCGCTCACTTACGGTGCGAAGAGCGTCACCGATGTCAGAAGCGAACTCGGCATCCGCACGGACAAGTCGTTTGCAATGTCCGATGGCGTGCTGACGCTGCGCACCCGGTTCGCCTGGGCGCATGATTATGATCCGGACCGCTCGATCGCCGCGACCTTCCAGGCGCTGCCCGGCGCGAGTTTCGTCGTCAATGGCGCGGCGCAGGCCTCCGACTCCGTGCTGACCACGGCATCGATCGACATGAAATGGCTGAACGGCTGGTCGGCCGCGGCAACCTTCGAGGGCGAATTCTCCGACGTCACCTCGTCCTACGCCGGCAAGGGCGTGGTGCGGTACACTTGGTGAGCGCCGGTATCCGCGGTGCAGCGTCTCAGAGGGTCGGAGAATATCTCCTTCGCCGTAACCCGACATGAAGCAATAAACCCACTGTCAAACTGCGGCCGGGCGAAGCGTCCGTTGTTATTTTCCTTGAGATATCGACGGCTTAGCCAGAAATCGCCATTTTCCTTTTGTGCCCGTCCATTCCGGGCATGGAAGGAAGATGCGTCATGCGACAGGTCCAGTCATACCTCCGTGCAGCTCCGGCCAGGATCGGCCGCCGCATTGCGCAGATCGTCGCGATCGCTGCTGCCAGCCTGCCGCAGGCCGGCGCGTAAGTTTTCCACCGTGCGCCGCAACCGCGCGCCGAATTAACTCAACACCGCCTCGTGTCAGTGCTAGCACGTGAACCCCGGGCTCTGCCCCCGCAGCAGGGAGGGTTCCATGTCACGCTTCGTCGTTCATTTCATGAAGGACGTGCTCGGCGGCAATGGCCGCCAGCGCGAGGTCTGTCAGGGCGCGCTCGAGATCGACGCCTCGAGCGAAGGCCAGGCCACCGAAATGGCCAAGCTCAAATTCTGTCAGGAGCAGGCGCTGTGCGACTGGTCGCTGCACGCCGACCGCATCCGGATCGAAGCGGCCGACTTGCAAGTGACCTGACGCTAGTTTGCGATCAGCGCCGCATTCGCTCTGCGCTCCCTCTCCGCTTGCGGGGGAGGGCAATAGCATATGCGTCTGTTGCTGAAGTCCGCAAATGCCGTATGCGATAGTCCCTGGGCGAGGGGGGCGTCTGCACGATTTCTGGATAATCGAAGAATACCGCTGAGTTGCCCGTCGAGTCAAGTTGCCGTGTCCGTCGGCAGTCGCCGGCTACTTTGCATGGGGTTGTTTTCGATATTTTGGCAGGGCACCCCTGCGACGACCTCTCCCGCAAGCGGGAGAGGTGCAGCTGGTCTGCCGCGAGACCGGAGCCAAACGCGGCCAAGCTCGTCGCTTATTCTTCCGGCAGGATCCGCACGGCACCCTTGGCCGCGCTGCTCGCGAACGCCGCATAGGCCTTCAGCGCGGTCGAGACGGCGCGCTTGCGCGGTGCGGCCGGCTTCCACGCAGCTTTGCCCTTGGCTTCCATCGCTGCGCGGCGGCGCTTCAGCTCGGCGTCGTCGACCCTGAGATTGACCTTGCGGTTCGGAATGTCGAACTCGATGATGTCGCCTTCCTCGACCAGGCCGATCAGGCCGCCCTCGGCGGCTTCCGGCGAGACGTGGCCGATCGACAAGCCCGACGATCCGCCGGAGAAGCGGCCGTCGGTGATCAGCGCGCAGGCCTTTCCGAGTCCCTTCGACTTCAGATAGCTGGTCGGATAGAGCATCTCCTGCATGCCCGGGCCGCCGCGCGGCCCCTCATAGCGGATCAGCACGACATCGCCGGCCTTGACCTTGTTGGTGAGGATGGCGTCGACCGACGCGTCCTGGCTCTCGAAGATGCGGGCCGGACCGGAGAACTTCAGGATGCTCTCGTCGACGCCGGCGGTCTTCACGATGCAGCCATCTTCCGCCAGATTGCCGAACAGCACGGCGAGACCGCCATCCCTGGAATAGGCGTGCTCGGCGTTGCGGATGACACCCTTGGCGCGGTCCAGATCGACCTCGTCGAAGCGGCGGTCCTGGCTGAAGGCTTCCTGGGTCGGCACGCCGCCCGGCGCGGCGCGGTAGAAATTGCGCACCTTGTCGCTGCTGGTTCGCACCACGTCCCAGCGGTTCAGCGCGTCGTCGAGCGTCGCGGCATGCACGGTCGGGCCGTCGGTGGTGAGCAGCCTGGCGCGGTCGAGCTCGCCGAGGATCGCCATGATGCCGCCGGCGTGATGCACGTCCTCCATGTGGACGTCCTGCACCGAGGGTGCGACCTTGCACAGCACCGGCACCTTGCGCGACAGACGATCGATGTCGGTCATCGTGAACGGCACCTCGCCCTCGCGCGCGGCGGCGAGCAGATGCAGCACGGTGTTGGTCGAGCCGCCCATCGCGATGTCGAGCGTCATCGCGTTCTCGAACGACTTGAAGTTCGCGATATTGCGCGGCAGCACCTTGGCATCGTCCTGCTCGTAATAGCGGCGGGCGAGATCGACGATCAGATGGCCGGCCTCGACGAACAGGCTCTTGCGGTCGGCATGGGTCGCCAGCACCGAGCCGTTGCCGGGCAGCGCGAGGCCGAGCGCCTCGGTCAGGCAGTTCATCGAGTTCGCGGTGAACATGCCGGAGCAGGAGCCGCAGGTCGGGCAGGCCGAGCGCTCGATCACCTCGACCTCTTCGTCCGACACGTTGGAGTCGGCGGCCGCCACCATCGCGTCGATCAGGTCGACCGCGCGCTTCTTGCCCTTGAGCAGGATCTTGCCCGACTCCATCGGGCCGCCCGAGACGAACACGGTCGGGATGTTGAGGCGCAGCGTCGCCATCAGCATGCCGGGCGTGATCTTGTCGCAGTTCGAGATGCAGACCATCGCGTCGGCGCAATGCGCGTTGACCATGTATTCGACGCTGTCGGCGATCAGCTCGCGCGAGGGCAGGCTGTAGAGCATGCCGTCATGGCCCATCGCAATGCCGTCATCGACCGCGATGGTGTTGAACTCCTTGGCGACGCCGCCGGCCTTCTCGATCTCGCGCGCGACGAGCTGGCCGAGATTCTGCAGATGGACGTGTCCCGGCACGAACTGGGTGAAGGAATTGACCACCGCGATGATCGGCTTGCCGAAATCCTCGTTCTTCATGCCGGTGGCGCGCCAGAGGCCGCGAGCACCCGCCATGTTGCGGCCGTGGGTGGTTGTGCGGGAGCGATAGGCGGGCATCGTAAATCCTTCTCAAATCCTTGGGCTACGGGCGCTTTTTTTAGGGGAGATGGGGCCCCTTATGCCCGCCCAAGCCTGCGGATTCAAGCGCGGAACCGCATGGCAGAACCCCGCTATTCGGGCGATCCCGGGTGGCCGCTTGATCTCGGCCGGTGCGGTGCATTAGGTGGACGGACCGGGAAGCCGGACGGACGGCAAGAAACGACCAACAAGAAACAACGAAAAAAGGGAGAGACGCGTGGCAAGGCTGCCCCTGATTGATCCGGAGACGACCGGCGGAGACATCCGCGCCGCGTTCGACCGCATGCCGGTCAAGCTCAACATCTTCCGCATGATGGCCCATGCCGAGGCCAATGCGATTCCCGTGATGCGGCTCGGCAATTCGATCCTGCACAAGCAGAAGCTGTCGGCGGTCAACCGCGAGCTTCTGATCCTGCAGGCCGCGCAGCTCGAGGGCGGCGCCTATGAGTGGCGGCAGCACGTGCCGATCGCGCTCGGCGTCGGCGTGACGCAGGCGCAGATCGATGCCGTGGAGCGCGGCAATTACGACGATGCTGCACTTGATGCGGCCGAGCGTGCGCTGCTCGGCTTCGGCCGCGAGGTGGTCGAGAAGGTGCGCGTCAGCGATGCCGCCTTTGCCGCTGTGCGCAAACACTTCAGCGACCAGGAAATCGTCGAGGCGATCGTCGCGCTCGGCTTCTACATGATGATGGCGCGGCTGACCGAGGCGACCGAGACCGATCTCGATCCGGCCGCCGGCATGGCTGTCTACGAAGGCGGCAAGAAGCGGAGCTGATGAGATGTCGGAGACGTCGCAAGACTCTAAGCCGGAGCGCTATGTTCGTCCCCTGAGCGCGGAATCGTCGGGCACCGCGCCGGGCAGGGGGCGGCTCAACGGCCGCCGCATCCTGGTGGTCGGCGGCGGCCAGCGCGTGTTCGATGCCGTGACCGATCCGATCGGCAACGGCCGCGCCATGAGCCTGCTGTTCGCGCGCGAGGGTGCGCATGTCGCGGTCGCCGACATCAACCGCGCCTCCGCCGAGGATACGGTCGCGCGCATTGCTGATGACGGCGGCCGCGCGTTCGCGATCGCTGCCGACGTCACCAGGGAGGCCGATGTCATCGGGATGATCGACGAGGCGCACCACACGATGGGTGGGCTCGACGGCATGGTGCTGAACATCGGCACCTTCGGCAAGACCGGGCTCGACAATGTCAGCGCCGAGGAGTGGAACAGGATCTACGACGTCAATGTCCGCGGCCCGATGCTGTGCTGCCGCGCTGCCTTGCCGAAATTCGCGGACGGCGGCGCGATCGTCTTCATCTCCTCGATCGCGGCGCTGAAGGCGGGATCGCAGATGGCGGTCTATGATTCATCCAAGGCCGCGCTCGGCGGCCTGATGCGCAACATCGCCCACACCGGCGCGCGGCGCGGCATCCGCGCCAATCTGGTCTATCCCGGGCTGGTCGACACCCCGAACGGCCGCGAGGCCGGCGCCGGCCGGCCATCGCGCGGCAAGGGGCATGTCCCGTTCGGCCGCCAGGCGACGGCATGGGAGATCGCCTACGCCGTGCTGTTCTTCATGTCGGATGAAAGCGTCTACGTCACCGCGCAGACGCTGGCGGTAGACAGCGGGCTGAGCGGGCTTTAGCGGTGTGCAGTGTGGCCGCTATTCCGCGGCAATACTGGTCGGCACCGGGATGCCGACCCTGGGGCGCGTTTTGGCCGCGCGCCGGTTCTTCTTGCTGAAACGGCTGCCGGCCAGCAGCGAAGCGGCGGCGCGCAGTTGCTCGCGCAGCCATTGATTGGTGGTGTCGCCCTCGGCGGTGGCATGCCAGTAGAGATAATTGACGTGCGGGCTGATCGGGAACGGGCAGGGGAAGCACTGCAACAGCCCGGGATCCTCCAGCACGGAGGCCGCGCTTTCCGACGCCGTCAGCAGCATGTTGCTGCGGCTCACGACATGGCAGGCGGTCGCGAAATTCTGGCAGGTCAGGCGAACGGTACGCGTCAGGCCGAGGCGCTGGAACTGGAAGTCCTCGAACGACAAGCCGCTGCGCCGCGACGTCACGCAGACATGCTCCATGCGCAGATACGCCTTTGTCGAGCCTTGTGCCGAGTTCGGGATGGCTGCGCCGCGCGAACACCGCGATATGTTCGGTCAGGATCTGCTCGCGCCGCACCTCCGTCGAGAGCGGCAGCAGCGTATCGATCGCGACATCCAGCGTGCCCGCGGCAAGCTCGCGCTCCAGATTGTTGCGCTCGCTGCGCACGGTCGCAATCTCGACCAGCGGCGCCACCGTGCTGATCCGGTTGATCAGCGCGCTCAGCATTGGCGCCTCGAGATTGTTGCGCAGGCCGATCACGAACCGCTTCGGCGTCTTCGCCGGATCGAAGCGGTGGGTGTGGGTCAGCGTCGTCTCCAGGCCGTTGAGCGCCTGGCGCACCGTGGTGATGATCTGGCGTGCCAGCGGCGTCGGCGTCATCACGTGGTTGCGGCGCACGAACAGCGGATCGTTGAACATCGCGCGCAGCCGGCTCAGCGCATGGCTCACCGCGGGCTGTGTCAGATTGAGGCGGAAGCAGGCCCGGCTGACGCCGCCCTCGGAATAGATCGCGTCGAACACGACGAACAGGTTCAGGTCGACGTCGCGTACATGCATGGAAATGATCTACCCGTATCCGTCGAATGCATTTGACGAATACTAGTCGGCACTCTTAAAGTCTCAAGCAAAATAATACCTGGAGGAAACGATGAGCGTGCAATCGCCATCGCGCGGCGTTGCTGTCCCTGCGGCATCATCTCGCTCGGGCACAATGTTCGCAAAGCCGAGCCAGGAGCAGATCGTGCTCCTGATCACGTTCGCGCTTCTGATCGTGTTCGGTCTGACGCTGAACGGCTTTGCCACCGTCTCCAACCTCCTGAATCTGTTGCGGAGTATCTCCATCCTCGGCGTGCTCGGCCTCGGCATGGGGCTGATCGTGATCAGCCGCGGCATCGACCTCTCCGAGGTCGCGATCATGGCGGGTTCCTGGGCGATCGCCTTGATCGAGATGCAGAACGGCATGCCTGTTTTCACGGCAGTGCTGCTGGCGCTGGCGATCGCGGTGCTGATCGGCGTCGTCAACGGCGTGATGGTCGCCTTCGTCGAGGCGCCGGCGCTGTTCGTGACGCTGGCGGCGGGCTTCGTGATCTATGGCCTTGCGTTCTGGATCGCGCCGGCCTGGGTGGTCTATGCGCCGAAGGATGCGCCGGGCCTGATGTATCTCGGCGCCGGACGGCTGTTCGGCATCCCGGTTCCGATCCTGGTGTTTGCGGTCTGCGCGATCGCGATGCACCTGTTCCTGTCGCGCACCTCGATCGGCCGCTTCATCTATGCGCAGGGCGACAATCCGGAGGCAGCGCGGCTGACCGGCGTCCCGCTGCGGCCGCTGATCGTGCTCGAGCACGTGCTGGTTGCACTGCTTGCCTGGATTGCAGGCCTGGTCTGGGTCGGCACCACAGGCAGCATGCAGATGGCGATCACCCAGGGCACCATGATCTTCGACGTCGTGCTGGTCGTCGTGATCGGCGGCATCAGCCTGATCGGCGGCCGCGGCAGCGTGTTCAGCGTCGTGGTCGGCTGCGTCCTGATCGGCACGCTGCTCAATGCCTTCACCATCATGGACGTCAACAGCGAGGTGCAAAACATCGTCAAGGGCGTGGTGCTGCTGGCCGCCATCGTGCTCGACAACTGGCTGCATCCCCGTGACGAGGAGACCGCGCGGCAAGGCGACTAGAAGAAGGCGACTGAAACAAGACGACTGGGCGCGCCCCTCGCGCCAATCAATCAGAACAATTCCCAATCAATCAAAAGAATTTTGTGTGGAGGAGACGATGAAGACGACCAAGTTCTGGACGATCCTGCTCGCCGGCGCGACGCTGGCCGCGATGCCGTTTGCCGCATCCGCGCAGGAGGAAGGCACCAAGACCGCGCGCGAGCTGCGCGCCGTCTACGACAAGGCGCTGCAGGGCAAGACGATCGCCTATCTGCCGATCGCGCTCGGCGTGCCGCTGTCCGACGAATGGGGCCGGGTGGTGCAGGAAGAGGCCGAGTGGCGCGGCATGAAATACGTCGTGCGTGATCCCAACAACAATCCGTCGGCGATGCAGCAGGCGCTGACCGCGCTGGTCGACCAGAAGCCCGACGTGCTGATCGTGCAGAATCCAAGCGTCACGCTGTTGATGAAGGACCTGAAGCGCGCCGAAAGCCAAGGCACGCATGTGATCCAGATCAACATGTCCTCGAACTACAAGTCCGGCGCCTTTGTCGGTGCCGACTGGCGCGAGATCGGCAAGATGCTCGCCAGCGAAACTGTGAAGGCCTGCGGCACCGGCTCCGGCAAGTCGGGCAAGGTCCAGATCGTGCAGGGCGAACTGACCGCAGCCGCCAGCGTCGACCAGGTCGGCGGCATCATGGAGGTCTTGAACAAGGATCCCAACATCAAGGTGGTTTCGAACCAGGCCGCCAACTGGGACGCCAACACCGCGCTGAATGTCACCGCAACCGTGATCCAGCAGCATCCTGACCTGTGCGCCTCGATCGGCTTCTGGGGCATCATGGAGTCGGGCGCCGCGCAGGCGATCCGCAACGCCGGCAAGATCGACGATGTGAAAGTGTTCGCCTCGGGCGAGGGCTCGCAGCTCGATTGCGATCAGGTCAATTCGGGCAATTTCTACAAGTTCCTGAGCTACAAGGCGACCGAGCAGGGCCATGACCTGATGTTCGCCGCCGAAACCCTCCTGGTATCCGGCGAGAAGCCTGGCGGGCGCAATCTCGTCTATTACACGCGGCCGATCTGGCTCGATAAGTCCAACGCCTCGGGCGCCAACTGCTTCGCGCTACCCAAGAAGAACTAACAAGGCGCGAGACAGCCGGCGCGGGGGGCATTCCCGCGCCGGCTGTATCACAAGCATGATCCGGAAAAGTGGAAGCCGGTTTTCCGAAAGATCATGCTCAATAAGAGAACGAGATCACGATGGGAGTTCTCACATCATGATCGAGGGAGTGCTTTGACGATGTCGATGGCTGTCGATTCCTTTGCCGCATCGGTGCGGCGGTTCTCACCCCGGCTCTTGCTGTCCGAGCTGTTGCTCAAGCAGTGGTTCGAGCCGGTGGTTCCCTTCACCGTGATGATCGGGTTGTGGACCTATTTCGCGCTCACCATTCCCGACTACGCCTCGGTGCAGAACTCGGTCTCGCTGCTGCGGCTGTTCGCCGAGTTCGGCTTCGTTGCGCTCGCGATGGGCTTCTGCCTGGTCACCGGCGGCATCGATCTTTCGGTCGGCGCGATCTTCGCGCTGTGCAATTTCGCGGCGCTGTATTTCCTGCTGGTGCGCGAATGGCCGGTTGGGCTGGCCATTCCGGCGACGCTGCTGGTCGGCGCGCTGCTCGGCAGCATCAACGGTTTCCTGATCGGCTTCCTCAAGACGCGGCCGTTCCTGACCACACTGGTGACGCTGATCATCCTGCGCGCCTCGGTCAATCTGCTCAACACCAGCTATGCCCAAGTGTTCGCGACCAATTCGGTCGAGAGCGACGCCTGGGACTTCGTCGGCGGCGGCAGCGTGCTCGGCATTCCCATCAACGCCGCGACGCTGTTCGTGGTGCTCTTGATCTGCCACATCTTCCTGTCGCGCTCGCGCTATGGCTGGCATCTCACCGCGATCGGCGCCAGCCGCAAGGCGGCGCGCCACGCCGGCATCCGTGTCCGCCTGATGCTGTTCATGACCTATGTGCTGTCGGGCACGCTGTGTGCGGCGAGCGGCATCTTCTACGCAGCACGCCAGGCCTCGACGGATTCCACCACCGGCGTCGGCTGGGAATTCCAGGCGCTCACCGCCGTGGTGCTCGGCGGCGTGTCGCTGGCCGGCGGCAAGGGCACGGTGTGGCGGGCGATGATCGGTGCGCTGATCATCTTCCTGCTGATCAACGGCCTCGTGCGGATGGGCATCCCCGGCTACGTCACCTCGGCGGTAACCGGCATGATCCTGCTCGCCGCCGTCGGTATCGACGTCAAATGGTCGAAGAATCGCGGCAAGGCGATCCAGAAGATCTATGTCAATCCGGCGTTCGTGCCGCTGGCCTCGGCGCCGGCGGTGCAGCCCGGCGCGACCTCGCCCTACGCACAGAACGACCGGCTGATCAACGCCCAGGCGATCGGCGTCGATCAGGTCGAGGGGCCGGAGGACGTCATCCTCGACCGCCAGGGCCGGCTCTACGGCTCGACCCGCGACGGCAACGTGATCCGCTTCTCCGGGCCCGACTTCAAGACCCGCGAGGTGTTCGCCCATATCGGCGGGCGGCCGCTCGGCATGCAGTTCGATCGCGACGAGAACCTGATCGTCGCGGTCGCCGGCATGGGGGTCTACGGCGTCGCGCCCGATGGCGGCATCTTCAAGGTCACCGACGAGACCAACCGCACCTGGTACAAGCTGAACGACGATTCCCGGCTGCGGATGGCCGACGATCTCGACATCGCGCCCGACGGCAAGATCTATTTCAGCGACTGCACCACGCGCTACGAGATGACCACCAACACCCTCGACATCCTCGAGGGCCGGCCGAATGGCCGCGTGGTCTGCTACGACCCGGCGACCAAGACCACGCGCACCGTGATTAACCACTTCTATTTCCCGAACGGGATCTGCGTCTCGCATGACGGCAAGTCGATCCTGATTGCGTCGACCTCGCTGTGCAAGGTGTTCCGCCACTGGGTCGATGGGCCGAACAAGGGCAAGACCGAAGTGCTGATGGACGAGCTGCCGGGCAACCCCGACAACATCAACCGTGCGTCCGATGGCACCTACTGGCTGGCTTTGGTCGGCATCCGCACGCCGACCTTCGACCTCGCCGCGCGAAAACCCGGCTTCCGCTTACGCATGGTCAAGCAGGTGCCGACCGACGAGTGGCTGGCGCCGGCGCTCAACCATGGCTGCGTGCTGAAGTTCAACGAGCAGGGCGAAGCGCTGGAATCGTGGTGGGACCCGACCGGCATCTCGCATTCGACGTTGACCTCGATGCGCGAGCACGAGGGTTATCTCTATCTCGGCGGGCTCGAGAACAACCGGATCGGCCGCATCAAGCTCGACGGCGTCGACGACAGCTGGACCGGCTACGACGCGTATTGGGGCGCAAAAGCAGGGTGGCGAAATAATGGGATTTTTCGATCATCTGCTGCGCGATATCAGAAGCGTCATCGACCGCGACGGCGGCCAGAACGCGATCCCGCCGCTCGACGGCGCGATGAGCCCGAACGATCGGCTCGACACAGCCACACCGATTGGCGAGCCGCTGCCCGGCATCGACGACGTCATCGCGGCCGGCGACGGCGCGGTCTATGTCTCCGCCGGACGGCAGGTGGTCAAGCTCAGCGGCAATGATCTCTCGACCCGCACGGTCGTTGCCGAATTCGAGGACGATGCCGGCGGGCTCGCATTGCATCCGGACGGCCGCCTGCTGGTCTGCGTCGCGGGCAGGGGGCTTGCTGCGATCGATCCCGCAAAGCCGGATCCGCGCTGGCTGGAAGCTGCCGGCGGCAGCGCGCTCACGGGGCTGTTGTCGGTCACGGCGGCGCCCGATGGCCGCATCTATGCCGTCGAAGGCAGCGCCGGCCGCCGCCCAGGCGAGTGGCGGCATGATTTGATGGAGAAGCGCACCAATGGCCGCCTCGTCTGCTGCGGCGCCGGCCTCGACAATCCGCAGGTGCTGCTGCGCGATCTCGCCTATCCCTTTGGCGTCAGCGTTTCGGACGACGGCAAGAGCCTGTGGCTCACCGAGAGCGGGGCGCATCGGCTCAGCCGCTTCGCGCTTGCCGGCAACGCCCTTGGCGCCCGGGAGATTGTCGCCGCCAACATGGCGGGCTATCCGGCGCGGCTGCATCCGGACGGCCATGGCGGGCTGCTGCTCGGCGTCTTCGCGCGCCGTACCCATTTGATCGAGTTCGTGCTCAAGGAAGACGATTTCCGCGAGGAGATGATGGCGACGATGCCGCCGGATTACTGGGTGGCGCCGGCGCTCACCGGCGGCAGCGATTGCCTGGAGCCGATGCAGATCGGTAGCGTCAAGGCACTCGGCATCCAGAAGCCGTGGGCGCCGCCGCGGTCCTATGGCCTGCTGCTGCATCTCGATGCCGACGGCGAGGCGACCGACAGCCTGCACAGCCGTGCTGGCCGCCGCTTCCACGGCATCACCGCCGCTTGCGCCACGCCCTCGGGCGTCGTGATCGCCGCGCGCGGCGCCGGACGGCTGCTGCGCTACACCGGAGAGTTGCGATGAATGACGGCGTGATGCAGGCGACAACCAGCGCCAAGACAGCGGATGCGTCCGCGACCCGCGAGCCGGTGCTGCGGATCACCAGCGGCTCGAAAATCTATGGCGGCGTTCATGCCATCGAGGGCGTCAATTTCGATCTCTATCCCGGTGAGGTCCATGCGCTGGTCGGCGAGAACGGCGCCGGCAAGTCGACGCTGTGCAAGGCGATCGCGGGCGCGATCAATCTCACCTCCGGCGACTATCTGCTCGACGGCAAGCCTGCCAATTTCGAGCAGCCGCGCGACGCGCTCGATGCCGGCATCTGCATGGTCTATCAGGAGACCAGCCTGGTGCCGACCATGACGGCGGCGCAGAACATCGAGCTCGGCAACGAGAAGCTGCTGACGCGTTTCCGCACCCTGAACATCCAGGCCCAGCAGCTGCTGCAGTCGCTCAACTTCCACGTCGATCCGGCAACGCCGGTGGCGCTGCTCGGCACCGCCAAGAAGCAGATGGTGGAGATCGCGCGCGCGATCTACAACAAGGCGCGCATCATCATCTTCGACGAGCCGACCGCGTCGCTGACGCCGGAAGAAATCGTCCACTTCTTCCATCTGGTGCGCGACCTGCGCGCCCGCGGCGTCTCGATCATCTACATCTCGCATGCGCTGGAGGAATCGCTCCAGATCGCCGACCGCATCACCGTGCTGCGTGACGGCAAACTGGTAATCACGGCGCCCGCCAAGCAGCTAACCCGCGACGCGCTGGTGCAGCACATGGTCGGGCGCGAGGTGGCGCAGGCGGTCTACGGCCGCAAGGAGAAGACCCATCAGCGCCGCGAGAAGGTGCTGACGGTCGAGAACGTCACCATGGGCATGGCGGTCAAGAACATGTCGTTCTCGGTCTATGCCGGCGAGGTGGTCGGCATTGCCGGCCTGATCGGCTCCGGCCGCACCGAGATCGCAAAAATCATCTACGGCGCGCTGAAGCGCAATCTGGTCAATGGCGGCACCATCCGGCTGCGCGGCAAGCCGATCCGCTACCGCGTGCCGCGGCAGGCGATCAATGACGGCATCGCCTACATCACCGAGGACCGCAAGGCCAACGGCTTCTTCGAGACCATGGTGGTCGACGACAACGTCTATATCGGCAGCCTTGCCACACGGAAGGGCTGGAGCTTCCTGCTGGCGCGCGCCAGGCGCAGCAAGCTCGCCAATTACTGGGTCGAGCGGCTCAAGATCAGCGCGCTGCAACGCAAGGCGCGGATCGTCGAGCTGTCCGGCGGCAACCAGCAGAAGGTGGTGCTGGCCAAGACGCTGGTGCAGGAGCCCTCGATCATCTTCTTCGACGAGCCGACGCGCGGCGTCGATGTCGGCACTATCCCGCACATTCATGGCGAAATCCGCCGTCTCGCCGACGAAGGCAAGGCGGTGGTGGTGATCTCGTCATATCTGCCGGAGATCCTCGCGGTGTCCGACCGCATCCTGGTCGCCCGCACCGGCCGCATCGCCGCCGAATTCGACGCCGCCGACGCGACGCAGGACAAGATCCTTTACGCGGCGGTGCATTGAGGTCGTCATCGCAGGTGAGGTGAGCACGCTTCTCAGGCTCCCTCCCCGCGCAACCGGGGTTTACCCCGGTTGCGCATCGTAAATTTTCGCAAGTCGGGCAAGCCCGACTTGCGTTGGGGGAGGGTTGGGGTGCGGGGTGGCCCCCGGGCGAACTGATTGACGGGAGCACGTCCTCACAATCCCGCTCTCTTTTTATTGCGGTGTCGAATACGGAGAGCGCACGTCGTGCGGCACCCCTCTCCCTAACCATCTCCCAGAAGGGGAGAGGGAACCCTTCCGCCGGTGCTTCCCTTACATGCGCTGCGATCGGCACTCCGGCTTTCTCTGCGCCTTCTGTTCCCGGAGCGACGAAACGAGACGCAAATCTCGGGCGCATCGCGCCGCGAGAATGCCGATACATGCTTGCCGGCGGCGCCACATTTCGATGTCGTCTCGGGCAAGCCAACGGGTCGGCGCGAAGCGCCGCCCGATGACAGGCTCCGCGCGACCCGGGACCCATAACCACCGATGGCGATTGTGGTGCGACGCTGGGGCCTCAGCTCATTCCAACAGCGCGGTCCTGTGGTTATGGGTCCCTGCTTTCGCAGGGACGACGGCTGTGGGACGGCAGCATCCGCCCTTGACAATTATTTTAAGTATAAAATAATATCCAGCGTCGGCTCGCTGGAGAAGTGCCTCCAGCCCGCCGAAGCCAACGGGAGAACGCCATGCGCATCGTTTGCATTGGAGGCGGGCCGGCCGGGCTCTACTTCGGCATCCTGATGAAGATGCTTGATCCCGCGCACGTCATTTCCGTGGTCGAGCGCAACCGGCCCTACGACACCTTCGGGTTCGGCGTGGTGTTCTCGGATGCGACCATGGACAACATGCGCAAATGGGACCCGGTCACGGCTGACACGATCGAGCAGGCGTTCAACCATTGGGACGATATCGAGGTCCTGATCAAGGGCCGGCGGATGCGCACCACCGGCCACGGCTTCGTCGGCATCGGCCGCAAGCGGCTGCTCAACATCCTGCAGGCGCGCGCCGAGGAGCTCGGCGTCGAGCTGATCTTCGAGCGCGAGGTCAATTCCGATCTTGAGTTTCCCGACGCCGATCTGATTGTGGCGTGCGACGGCGTCAACTCAAAGGTCCGCACCAAATACACGGAGACCTTCCAGCCCGACATGCTGATGCGGCCGAACCGCTATATCTGGCTCGGCACCGTCAGGCCGTTCGACGCCTTCACCTTCGACTTCCGCAAGACCGAGCACGGCTGGTTCCAGGCGCACATCTACAAGTTCGAGGAGGGCGCAGCGACCTTCATCGTCGAGACCACGGAGGAGGCATATCTCGCCCACCGCCTCGACAAGATGGAGCAGGGCGACTCCATCGCGTTCTGCGAAAACGTGTTCGCCGAGATCCTCGAGGGGCACCATCTGGTCTCCAACGCGCGGCATCTGCGCGGCTCGGCCTGGCTGTCGTTCCCGCGGCTGATCTGCGGCAAATGGACCGCATTCAACGGCAACAGCCATGTCGTGCTGATGGGCGATGCCGCCCACACCGCGCATTTCGCGATCGGCTCGGGAACCAAGCTCGCGCTGGAAGACGCGATCGAGCTCACCAACCAGTTCAAGAACCACGGCGCTGCCAGGGAGAGCATTCCGGCGGTGCTGAAGGCGTACGAGGAGCTGCGCCGGGTCGATGTGGCACGGATCCAGAATGCCGCGCGCAACGCGATGGAATGGTTCGAGGTGGTCGGCTCGCGCTATGCCGACACGCTGGAGCCGGAGCAGTTCATGTATTCGCTGCTGACCCGCTCGCAGCGCATCAGCCACGAGAACTTAAGGCTGCGCGACAAGACATGGCTCGAAGGTTATGAGCGCTGGTTCGCGGAGCGGAGCGGCGTGCCCGCCACCAACGACCGCGTCACGCCGCCGATGCTGACGCCGTTCCAGATTCGCGGCCTGTCGCTCACCAACCGGATCATCGTCTCGCCGATGGCGATGTATTCGGCCGAGGAGGGCGTGCCAAACGACTTCCATCTGGTGCATTTCGGCTCCCGCGCGCTCGGCGGCGCGGGCCTGTTGTTCACCGAGATGACCTGCGTCTCGCCGGAGGCGCGGATCACCCCGGGCTGCTGCGGGCTGTGGAACGACGAACAGGCGGCGGCTTACAAGCGCATCGTCGACTTCGTGCATCGCAATTCGGGGGCCAAGATCGGCATCCAGCTCGGCCATGCCGGCCGCAAGGGCTCGACCCGGGTTGCTTGGGAGGGCATGGACGAGCCGCTGCCTGACCACAACTGGCCGCTGGTGTCGGCTTCCTCAGTGCCTTATCTGCCCGACGGCCAGGTGCCGGAGCCGATGAGCCGCGCCGAGATGGACGAGGTCCGCGAGCAGTTCGTCGCGGCGGCGAGGCGCGCCGCCGGCGCCGGCTTCGACATTCTGGAGCTGCACTGCGCCCACGGCTATCTGCTGTCGAGCTTCCTCTCGCCGCTGACCAACCGCCGCACCGACGGCTACGGCGGATCGATCGAGAACCGCGCGCGTTATCCGCTGGAGCTGTTCCGCGCCATCCGCGCGGTGTGGCCGGAGGACAAGCCGATGTCGGTCCGCCTGTCTTGTCACGATTGGGCCGAGGGCGGCAACACGCCCGAGGATGCGCTCGAATTCGCAAAACTGTTCAAAGCGGCCGGCGCCGATCTGATCGATTGTTCGTCGGGCCAGGTCTGGGCCGACGACCATCCTATCTATGGCCGGCTGTACCAGACGCCGTTCGCCGACAAGATCCGCAACGAGGTCGGCATCGCCACCATCGCGGTCGGTGCGATCTCGGAAGCGGACCATGCCAATTCGATCATCGCCGCCGGCCGCGCCGATCTCTGTGCCATTGCGCGGCCGCATCTCGCCGATCCGGCCTGGACGCTGCATGAGGCCGCCAAGATCGGCGTCAAGCAGATCGCGTGGCCGAAGCAGTACGTGTCGGGCAAGTCGCAATATGAGGCCAATCTCGAGCGCGCATCCGCAGGAGTGAAGCCATGACCCGGTTCTGGCCCAATGCGCATGCGCTGGTCACCGGTGCCGGTTCCGGCATCGGCGCCGCAACAGCGGTCGCGCTCGCAACAGCCGGCGTGCGCGTCAGCATCGCCGGGCGCCGCATCGACGCGCTGAAGGCGACGGCGGCGTTGCTCGGCAAGAACACCGGCGCTGTTGTTGCGATCGACGTGACCGATGAAGCGGCGGTCACCAAGGGGGTCGCGCAGATCGAGACCGAGGCTGATACGATCGATATTCTCGTCAACAATGCCGGCAAGGCCTCCAGCGCTCCGTTCGACAAGACGAGCGCGACGCTGTGGGCCGACATGCTGGCGAGCAATCTCTCCAGCGTGTTCCTGGTGACGCATGCAGTGCTGCCCGCCATGGCGCAGCGCGGCCGCGGCCGCGTGATCAACGTGGCCTCGACTGCCGGGCTGACCGGCTATGCCTATGTCTCCGCCTATGTCGCGGCCAAGCACGGCGTCGTCGGCCTCACGCGCTCGCTGGCGCTGGAATATGCCCGGCGCGGCGTCACCGTGAATGCGGTCTGCCCTGGCTACACCGATACGCCGCTGGTGGCGGATGCCGCCGCGAATATCGTCGCCAAGACCGGCCGCAGCGAGCAGGAGGCGCGCGCTGCGCTGGCCAAAGTCAATCCGATGCAGCGGCTGGTCACGCCGGAGGAGGTCGCCGATACCATCCTCTGGCTGGCGTCCGAGGCTGCATCGTCAATCAACGGACAAGCCGTGGCGGTCGCCGGCGGCGAAGTCCTTACCGGGTGAAGGAACACATCATGTCCGAGATGAAAGCAAAGCTCCGTCCGTTCAAGGATTATCCCGCCAAGCATTTCCGCTGGTCGACCGATGCGAGCGGTCGTGTCGCCACCATCACGCTGAACCGGCCGGACAAGAAGAACCCGCTGACCTTCGAGTCCTACGAGGAGCTGCGCGACCTCTTCACCAATCTCAAATATGCCTCCGATGTCCGCGCCATCGTGCTGACAGGCGCCGAGGGCAATTTCTGCTCCGGCGGCGACGTGTTCGAGATCATCGAGCCGTTGACGCGGATGACGATGCCGGACCTGCTCGCCTTCACCCGGATGACCGGCGAGGTGGTGCGGGCGATGCGCAAATGCCCCCAGATCATCGTTGCCGCGATCGACGGCATCTGCGCCGGCGCCGGCGCCATGCTGGCGCTGGCGTCCGACCTGCGGCTGGCGACGCCGCAGGCCAAGACCGCATTCCTGTTCACCCGGGTCGGCCTGGCCGGCGCCGACATGGGCGCGTGCGGATTGCTTCCGCGTGTGATCGGGCAGGGCCATGCTGCCGATCTGCTCTACACCGGCCGGGCGATGAGCGCCGAGGAAGGTTTCACGTGGGGCTTTCACAATCGCCTGGTGCCGCCGGCGGAGCTTGCCGGCGCCGCGCACGAACTGGCGCGCTCGCTCGCCGATGGACCGTGGTTCGCGCATGGCGTGACGAAGACGATGTTCAACCAGGAATGGGCGATGGGCGTCGACGAGATGATCGAGTCGGAAGCGCAGGCGCAGGCGATCTGCATGGTGACCGGTGATTTCCGCCGCGCCTTCGAGGCCTTCGCCGCCAAGCAGAAACCCGCCTTCGAGGGCAATTGAGATGATCGAGATCCTGCAACCGGACGGATGGGCGAAGCCGATCGGCTACGCCAACGGCATGGCCGCGCACGGCAAGCAGATATTCATCGCCGGCCAGATCGGCTGGAACGGGCAATGCGTGTTCGAGACCGACGATCTGGTGGCGCAGATCGCCCAGACCCTGCGCAACATCGTTGCGGTCGCCGCCGCCGGCGGGGCCGGGCCCGAGCACATTGTGTCGATGACCTGGTACCTCGTCGACCGCAAGGAATATTCGGCGCGGCTGAAGGAGATCGGCGTGGTCTATCGCGACGTCATCGGCCGGTATTTTCCGGCGATGACCGCGATCCAGGTCGCCGGCCTGATCGAGGACCGCGCCAAGGTGGAGATCCAGGCGATCGCGGTGGTGCCGGATTGATGGATGAGGGCCCTTGCTTAACCCGTCATCCTGAGGAGCGCGGAACGCGCGTCTCGAAGGATGCACGGCCCGGCCGGTGGCCGTCGACCCTTCGAGACGCCGCTTCGCGGCTCCTCCAGCGACAACGGCGAAGCCGTTGCGCGGGGGGTGACGGGAATGGATGGGAGCGCGCTGAGCCAATGTTAATCCTAAGGCGAAACAGCGCGGATTGGCGAAGACTGGCGGCCGCAAACCCGCTTGCGGCCAGACAAGCGGGCGTGCGACCTTAGGCGCAAGGGTAAAAACGTCCTGTTGTGAGTGGAGTAAAGGACGATGAAGGCGATTATCGTCGGAGGCGGAATCGGAGGCCTCACCACTGCGCTGATGCTTCGCTCGCGCGGCATCGCTTGCGAGCTGTATGAGCAGTCGGAGACGATCCGCGAGCTCGGCGTCGGCATCAACACGCTGCCGCATGCGATCCGCGAGCTGGCGGGGCTGGGCCTGCTCGACAAGCTCGACGACGTCGCGATCCGCACCTTTGAGCTGTTCTATCTGACGCGGCACGGCCAGCAGGTCTGGCACGAGAAACGCGGGCTCGACGCCGGGCACGACGTGCCGCAATTCTCTGTTCATCGCGGCCGCCTGCAGGGCGTAATCCATCAGGCCGTGATCGACCGTCTTGGCGCGGATGCGATCCGCACCGGCTGCCGGCTCGGCTCGTTCACGCAGGACGAGGGCGGCGTCTCGGCCTATTTCTTCGACCGCGCTGGCAGCCACGTGCACACCGCGCGCGGCGACATTCTGATCGGCGCCGACGGTATCCACTCCAAGGTGCGCGAGATGCTGTTTCCGGATGAAGGCGGGCCGTGCTGGAACGGGCTGATGCTGTGGCGCGGCGCCACCGATTGGCCGGCCTTCCTGACCGGACGCTCGATGATCATCGCCGGCGGACTGAACGCCAAGGCCGTGATCTATCCGATCGCGCCGGGCTCGAGCCCGGCGAGCCGGCTCACCAACTGGGCGGTGCTGGTGCGGATCGGCGACGGCTCTTCGCCGCCGCCGCGCCGCGAGGGCTGGTCCAATCTCGGCCGGCGCGACGAGATGATGCCTTACGTCACTGGTTTCACGATCCCGCAGGTCGACTTCACCGGCCTGATCAACGCGACGTCGGAGTTCTGGGAGTACCCGTGCTGCGACCGCGATCCGCTGCCGTGCTGGTCGAGCGGACGCGTCACGCTGCTCGGCGACGCCGCGCATCCGATGTATCCGGTCGGATCTAACGGCGCGTCGCAAGCCATCCTCGATGCGCGCTGTCTTGCCGATATGCTGGCGCGAGCGGAGCATCCGCGCCAGGCGCTGGCGGCCTATGAGCGGCAGCGGCTGCCGATGACCGCCGATATCGTCGCCTCCAACCGCCGCGGCGGGCCGGAAGGCGTGATCGACGCCGTCGAGCAGCTCGCGCCGCAGGGCTTCACCGACGTCGACACCATCCTCAATTATGAGGCCCGCGAGGCGATCGTGCGCGGCTATGCCGCGAAGGCCGGCTTCGCCGCGCGCGTGGTGGCGCGGCAGTAGCGCCTGAGGAGAGAGTTACGCCGGAGGCGGCGGCAGGAAGTGGATGTTGTGTTCGGCGGCGAGCCGCACCACGTCATCCGGGTTCTGTTCCTTCATGTTGTGGATCGCCCAGAACAGGTCGTAGAGCCTTCGCGTCGGCGACACCCAGAACAGCGTCTTGGCCGGCTGCTGCGACTTGTTGAAGATGCCGTGCGGCTTGCCCATCGGCAGGCGCACCAGATCACCAGGGGTGGCTGACTCGTCGGCGCCGTCGAGCATGAAGTCGAGCTTGCCCTCGAGGATATAGAGGTACTCGTCCTGGTCGGGATGGATATGCGGAGGCACGAAGGTGCCCGGCGGGAAGGTGGCGTGCCAGGAGAACGAATGCTCGGTGCGGCTCTTCGGCACGTAGGTCTGGCCAAGGATGCTCCAGGAAATGCCCTGGATGCCTTCATTGGCGCGGGTGATGCCGGCGATCTCGTCTTTCATCGTCATGTTTCCCTCGCTTTGTTTGGCGCGTTTTCTTCACGCGAACCGGTGTCCACTTCGCTTGAAAACGCTTTGAGTGATTCACTTGGCGGCGCAGTCCTTGGCGTAGCGGTCGCCATAGTTCGAGAACACTTTTTCGACGATCTCGGTCTGGAATTTGCCGTCGGGCCGCTTCGCGACCTTGGTGAGGTAGAAATCCTGGATCGGATAGCCGTTGGTGTTGAACTTGAAGTTACCGCGCAGCGAGGTGAAGTCGGCCTTCTTCAGCGCCGCCGCGACGGCGTCCTTGTTGGAGAGGTCGCCCTTCACCGCCTTGACCGCGCTGTCGATCAACAGCGCCGCGTCATAGGCCTGCATGGCGTAGGTGCCGGGCACGCCATTGTAGGCGGCCTCATAGGCCGTGACGAACTTCTTGCTCCTGACATTGTCGAGGTTGGGCGCCCAGTTCGCGCCGCCGAACATGCCGACGGCGGCGTCCTGCTGCGCGGGGAGAGTGGATTCGTCGACGGTGAAGGCGGAGAGCACCGGCACGGTGGCGCCGGCCTGCTTGTACTGCTTCACGAGGTTCACGCCCATGCCGCCCGGCATGAAGGTGAACAGCGCGTCCGGCTTCAGCGAGGCGATCTTGGAGAGCTCGGGCTGGAAATCCAGCGTGTTCAACGGCGTGTAGGATTCCTCGACGATCTCGCCCTTGTAATCGAGCTTGAAGCCGGCGACGGAGTCGCGGCCGGCCTGATAGTTCGGCACCAGCAAATAGACCCGCTTGTAGCCGCGGTCCTGCGCCACCTTGCCGAGGATCTCGTGCACCTGATCGTTCTGGTACGACGTCACATAGAAGAACGGATTGCACTCCTTGCCGGCGTAGCTCGAAGGGCCCGCATTCGGGCTGATCAGGAAGGTCTTGCTATCGGTGACCGGACGGTGGATCGCCTGCAGGATGTTGGAGAAGATCGGGCCGACCACGAAATCGACCTTGTCGCGCTCGAGCAGGCCGCGCACCTTGACCACTGCGCCGTCGGGCTTGAGCTCATCATCGGCGTTGACGATCTCGACATCGCGGCCGGCCATCTTGCCGCCGAGGTCCTTGATCGCGAGCGCAAAGCCGTCGCGGACCTGCTGGCCGAGCGCTGCGGCCGGTCCCGAGGTCGTCACCAGCACGCCGATCTTGATCTTCTCCTGGGCGGCCGCCGGGCTGACCGCGATACCCAGCAGCGCCGCCAATCCCGCGAGCTTCGTCAATTGCTTCATCTCACTCCCCCAGCCACTGGCTCGATGCCTCGGCTTCAACTTGTTTGGCCTCAGCTTAGTCTGACGCGCGCGACCGCTGCAAGCGATGTGGCATCGCGTCAGGGCGATCGTCGCGCACCATGCACGCACCGCACATGCAAGCGTCGCGCCAATTGCTTGAAGTTTAAAGAAATTGCAGGATCGGCACTGATGTAGCACACAAGATTCGCAATTGTCCTTGCGGGACGCCGCGAATTGCTTGAAGCTCAAAGTAATCGGTCCGACCGGAACCCGCTGTGGAGGCGCGATCGCCGCATGATCCTCGATTCCGAAACCAAAGCCGTCGAACTGCCCGACGATCACGGCACCGAGCTGCGGCTGTGGCTGCGGCTATTGACCTGCACCACGCTGATCGAAGGCGAGGTGCGCAGCCAGCTGCGCGAGAAGTTCGACGTCACGCTGCCGCGCTTCGATCTGATGGCCCAGCTCGACAAGGTATCCGACGGCATGACGCTGTCGGACCTGTCGAAGCGGATGATGGTGTCCAACGGCAACGTCACCGGGCTGGTCGAGCGCCTGGTCGAGTCCGGTCACCTCGATCGCCGTACCTCAGAGGCCGACCGCCGCGTCCAGTTCATCCGGCTGACCAAGCTCGGCCGGGCCGAATTCCGCAAGATGGCGGCCGAGCACGAGAAATGGATCGCCGATATCTTCGGCGACCTCTCGCCGAAGGATATCCGCGAACTGATGCGGCTGCTTGCCAAGGCCAAGGGCTCGGCGCAGCGCTCCGCCAAGGCGAGGACGGCGTAGCGCCGTGACCGGGATCGATTACGAGGTCGAGTACAACAACCGGGCGCGGGTGCCGGAAAACCCGGCGCTGATGGCCGGCTGGGCGAGGGACTCCGCTGCCTATCGCGAGCAGCACCCGCCGCGGCGGCTGAGCTACGGTCCGGGCAGCCGCAACGTCATCGACCTGTTCGAAGCCGATCGTGACGGGGCTCGTCGTCTTCATCCATGGCGGCTACTGGCAGGCGCTCGATGGCTCGTCATCGAGCCACTGCGCACGGGGCCTCAATGGCCACGGCATCAGTGTGGCAGTGCCAAGCTACGATCTCTGCCCCAACGTCTCGGTCGGCGATATCATCGCGGAGATGCGCGCGGCGTCACGCGAACTGGCGAAGCTCGGCCGGCCGTTGGTGATGTCCGGCCACTCGGCCGGCGGACATCTTGCCGCATGCATGCTCGCGACCGATTGGCCGGCCTACGATGCATCGTTGCCAAAAAATCTGGTCAAGGCTGCTTACGCGATCTCCGGCCTGTTCGAGCTCGAGCCGCTGGTCGGCACCTCCATCAACAAGGCACTCGGGCTCGACCGCGCCGCAGCAAGGGCGGTGAGCCCGCTGTTCTGGAAAGCGCCCGCGGGCGCGACGCTCGATGCCGTCGTCGGCGGCAATGAGAGCAGCGAATATCATCGACAGAGCCGGACCATTGTCGATGCCTGGAGCAAGGCGGACGTGGCAACGCAGTTCGGCGTCGTGCTCGATGCCAATCATTTCACCGCGATCGCACCGCTCGCCGACCCGGGATCGGCGATGGTCGCACGGCTGAAGCAGCTCACGCAGATCTGAGGTTTCGGGAGGGGCGCGGCCATTTCCACGCCATTTCCACCCTTGCGCCAAACTATTTTAAGTATAAAATGATTGGCGATTGGAACGCTGCCGGGCGTCCTCGATCCTGGTCTTCTCGATGTTGGTCTTGATTTGATCTTGGCCTTTCTGGATGGAAAGCGAGGGGCAATCGAATGTCAGGTGAATTTCCCGGGCTCGGCCCATCCGGGCATGTCGACGATTTCGCGCGGCGCAACCTGCCGCCAATGCAGCAGTGGCCGCAGCTGCTGCTCGACCGGCCTGAATTCAGGTATCCCGATTATCTCAACGCCGCGGTCGAACTGACCGACCGCATCGTCGAGCAGGGCATGGGCGATCGCATCGCGCTGATCGGCAACGGCCGCCAGCGCACCTACAAGGAATTGACCGATTGGTCGAACCGCCTGGCGCATGCGCTGGTGGAGAATTACGGCGTCAAGCCGGGCAATCGTGTCCTGATCCGCTCCGGCAACAACCCGGCGCTGGTCGCGGCCTGGCTCGGTGCGACCAAGGCGGGCGCGGTTGTCGTCAACACGATGCCGATGCTGCGTGCGGGCGAACTCGCCAAGATCATCGACAAGGCCGAGATATCGCTGGCGCTGACCGACAGCCGCATCGCGGACGAACTGGTGGCCTGCGCCAAGACCAGCAAATTCCTCAAGCAGGTCGTCAATTTCGACGGCACACAGAACCACGATGCCGAGCTCGACCGGATTGCGCTGAACAAGCCGGTGAAGTTCGATGCGGTCAAAACTGGCCGCGACGATGTCGCGCTGCTCGGCTTCACGTCGGGCACCACGGGCGAGCCCAAGGCGACGATGCACTTCCATCGCGATCTCCTGATCGTGGCGGACGGCTATGCCAGGGAAGTGCTCGAGGTGACGCCCGACGATGTGTTTGTCGGCTCGCCGCCGCTTGCTTTCACCTTCGGTCTCGGCGGGCTCGCAATCTTCCCGCTGCGCTTCGGCGCCACCGCGACGCTGCTGGAGAACGCGGCGCCGAGCGAGATGGTCCGGATCATCGAAACCTACAAGGCGACGATCTGCTTCACCGCGCCGACCGCCTATCGGGCGATGATGGCCGCGATGGACAAGGGCGCCGATCTATCGTCGCTGCGGCTCGCGGTCTCGGCCGGCGAGACGCTGCCGGCGCCGGTGTTCGAGAGCTGGACGACGAAGACCGGCAAGCCGATCCTCGACGGCATCGGCAGCACCGAGCTGCTGCACATCTTCATCACCAACCGCATGGGCAGCGCGGTCGGCGGCACCACAGGCACGCCTGTTACCGGCTACCAGGCCAGGATCGTCGACGAGGACATGAACGAACTGCCGCCGGGCCAGGTTGGCAAGCTGGCAGTTCGCGGCCCAACCGGGTGCCGCTATCTCGCGGACTCCAGGCAAACCAAATATGTCCGCGACGGCTGGAATATTACCGGCGACGCCTTTGTCAGCGACGAGAATGGTCGGCTGTCGTTCGTGGCGCGTGCCGACGACATGATCATCTCGGCGGGCTACAACATCGCTGGCCCCGAGGTCGAGGCGGCGCTGCTCGGGCATCCCGATGTCGCCGAATGCGCGGTGGTCGGTGCACCCGACGAAGAGCGCGGGCAGATCGTCTCGGCGTTCGTGGTGTTGAGGCAGGGCGCGCCCAGCGACGATCTCGAGGTCAAGCTGTTGCAGGATCACGTCAAGGCGACGATCGCGCCGTACAAATATCCGCGCGCGATTGCCTTCGTCGAGGCACTGCCGAAGACTCAGACTGGAAAGATCCAGCGCTTCAAGTTGCGCGAGGCAAGTTGAGAGCAGGGCGACGGCCGCGGCCGCCGCCCTCGAGAGTTCAGTGCGCGCCGGCGCCGCCTGCCGCGCTCTTCGGCTTGCCGGTCAGAACGATCGCGATCGCGGCCAGCACCAGCACGACGCCGATCACAGCAAACGCATCGCTGAAGCCGAGCACCAGCGCCTGGCGCTTCACGATATTTCCGATCGCCACGATCGCCTGGCTGTGTGCGGTGGCGGGGTCCGAGATGCCGTGGCTGAGGAAGTAGTTGGTGACCTCGGCGATTCGGGTCCGCACCTCTTCGCGGCCGAGATGGACGGACTGGCCGATGATGTTGGAGTGGAACTGCTCGCGCTTGGTGACGATGGTCGCGAGCAGCGCTGTGCCGATCGCGCCGCCGAGGTTGCGCATCATGTTGGAGATGCCGGAGGCCGCCGGTGCATCCTGCGGCGCGACGCTACCGAGGCTGATCGCGGACAACGGCGCCAGCGTAATCGCCTGGCCGACGGCGCGGACGATGTTCGGGACGAAGAACTGGTCGCCGGAATAGTCGAGCGACATCTGAATGTTCATGAAGGAGGAGATCGCGAACAGTGCCATGCCGGTGAACGCGATCAGGCGGGCATCGAAGCGCTGCATCAGCATCGGCACCAGCGGGATCAGGATCAATTGCGGCAGGCCCGTCCAGGCCAGCACCTGGCCGATCTGCTCGGCATTGTAGCGCTGCACCTGGCCGAGATAGGCAGGCAGCAAATAGACCGATCCGAACAGCGCGAAGCCGACGAACACTGACGAGATTGTGCCAAAGCCGAAGCTGCGCTGGGTCAGCAGCCGCAGCCGGAGCAGCGGCTTCTCGACCACGAGCTCGATCACGACGAACAAGGTCAGGCTGACGGCCGCGATCACCGCGAGCTTGACGATGAAGGGCGAGCCGAACCAGTCGTCCTTGTTGCCTTCCTCGAGCACGGCCTGCAGCGACGACAGGCCGATCGCCATCGTGATGATGCCGAGCCAGTCGCCCTCGCGGAGCAGATGCAGCTGCATCGGTTGGCGTTCGAGCGTGAAATCGAGCGTGATGACCATCACCGCGGTCGGGATCACGTTGACGAAGAAGATGGTCTGCCAGCCGTAATTCTCGGTCAGGTAGCCGCCGATGGTCGGGCCGATCGCCGGGGCAAAGGTCACGGCGAGCGCGAACATCGCCAGCCCAATCGGCTGCTGCGGCTTCGGCAGCTTGGTGAACACCAGCGTGAACGCCATCGGGATCAGCACGCCGCCGAAGTAGCCCTGCAAGCCGCGCATCGCAATCATCGACGGCAGATCGTGGGTGAAGGCACAGGCGACCGAAAAGATCGCGAACAGCGTCGCGTGGACGATCATGATCTTGCGGAACGAGAACACACGGCTGAGGTAGTCGGTCAGCGGGATCACCACGATCTCGCCGATCAGGTATGAGGTCGAGATCCAGGAGCCATTGTCGACGCCGGTGCCGATGCCGCCCTCGATGTTGAGCAACGAGGCGTTGGTGATCTGGATGTTGAGGATCGCCATGAAGGCGCCGATCATGGCCGCCAGGATCGAAATCCAGACGGTCACGCTGGCGCGGTTGGGATCGGCGGCGGCCGCGGCGCGGGGCGCGGCGGCGGGGGAGGAGAGCGCGAGGTCGGACATGACATCACCTATTTGAACGAGGCGACAGCGAGTTTCGAGGTGGCCTTGGCGTGCGGGGCGTCCTCGGCAGGATGTGAAAGCGTCGCGATGGACGGGATCACGGACATGCCCGGCCGCAGCTCGACGGCAGTTGCGTCAAGCACGATCTTCACCGGGATGCGCTGCACCACCTTGGTGAAGTTGCCGGTGGCGTTGTCAGGCGGCAGCAGCGCGAATTCCTGACCGCTGGCCGGCGCGAGGCTGTCGACATGGCCGCGCACGACCTGACCGGGGAACATGTCGACCTCGATCTCGACCGGCTGTCCCTTGCGGACATTGGTGAGCTGGGTCTCCTTGTAGTTCGCGATCACATAGGCGCCGGTAGCCGGCACCAGCGACATCAACTGCGTGCCGGCCTGGACGTACTGGCCGGTGCGCAAGGTGCGGTTGCCGACGACGCCGTCGATCGGCGCGGTGATCGTGGTGTAGCTGAGATTGAGCTCTGCCTGGTGTTGCAGGGCTGTGGCCCGTCCCAACGCCGCGACCGCCTGGGCGATCTCGGCCTTGAGCAGTTCCACCTGGCGCTGGGCGGAGGCGAGGTTGGCGGTGTCGCGGGCGATAGCAGCCTGCGCGCTGGCGTAGCGCGACTGCGCCTGCTGCGCGTTTTGAACGCTGCCGTAGCCGGTGCCGGCGAGGTCGGTGTAGCGCTTGTTCTCCTGCTCGGCGAAAGTCTGCGTTGCGGTGTCGACATCGAGCGTCGCACGGGCGGCTTCGATCACGGAATGCTGCACGTCGAGCTGCGCGCGCTTGCTGGTGATCGCAGCTTCGGCGGCGGCGACGTCAGCCTTCGACTGATCGAGCGCGACCTTGAAATCGCGGTCATCGATCCGCGCCAGCATCTGGCCGGCGTGCACGCGCTCATTGTCACCCACCAGCACTGCGCTGAGATAGCCGGAGACCTTGGGCGCGATCGTCGTGTTGTCGGCCTTCACATAGGCATCGTCGGTCGAGATCTGAAAGCGGCCGAGCGTCCAGTAATCCCAGCCGTACCAGGCGCCACCGGCGAGGAGGGCGAGAGCTGCGCCGGTCAGCAGCAGGCGGCGTAGCTTGCCCTTGGCGGCAGGGGCCTTCGCGGCCTCCGGAGCGGCGATCAATTGCTTGGCGGTCTCGGCCGGAACCTGGCTCTCGGCCTTGAATGATGTCTCATGCTGGCTCATGGCGTCGCTCCTGATCTGTTCTATCCCGTTGGAAAATCTTACCTATTTCAGTGGCAGCCGGCGGGATTAATTAGGAAACTTGATGTTTTCCAAAATAAAGCCCATATTGGGACTGTCAATAGAATGACAGGCATCATCCAAAAGCATGGCTCGGATCGACTGATGAACGGAAAGGGCAAAGGTCAGGCAGGATCTCAGGCAGGACAAAGCGCGCCGGCACCGGAGCGGCGCGGCCGCGGGCGGCCGCAGCTGCGCTCCGATGACGAGACGCGCGCCCTCATCTATGAGGCGGCGCGGCGTGAGTTTTCGGAGCGCGGCTTCGCTGCGGCCAACATCGCCGACGTCGCCTGCCGCGCCGGCGTCTCCACCAAGACACTCTACCGGCTGATTCCGACCAAGCTCGCGCTGTTCGAAGGCATGGTGACGGACAGGGTGGACCGGTTCGTGTCCATCGTGAATCTCGGTGCCTGCGACGGCCGCAATATTGCGGCGGCGCTGGAGGCCGCCTTGCTGAGCTGCGCCGAGCTCATCCTCGATGCCGAGGTGATCGCGCTGCAACGGATCATCCTGGCCGAGAGCGACAAATTCCCCGACATTGCCGAGACGTTCTACGAAAAGGCCATGCAGCGCACCATCGCCGCGCTGGCGAACTGGCTGGGCGTGCAGCAGAGGCGAGGGCGGATCGTGCTCGACGATGCGGAGACTGCCGCGGGCATGCTGCTCGGCATGCTCGTGTTCAAGCCGCAACGCGACGTCATGTTCGGGCACAAGCCGCCGCCGGCACGCAGCGAGATCGAGGCGCGCGCCAGGGCCTGCGCGGCCCTCTTTCTGTCCGGATGCGCGGTGCCGGCCGGCCAGACCAGCAAACAGAGTGGAGACGCGTGATGCCTGAGTCCGCGCCGACCTACACCGTCGAGGCGCAGATTTCGCGCGCCGACCAAGCCAAATGCCAGGACGTTCTGACGCGCTGGATGGCGGCGCTCAATCGTTATGACGCCGCGGCCATGGATGCGCTGATGCACTTCCCGCATGTGCGGATCGCGGGCGGCGCGGTTACCGTCTATCAGCAGAGCGGCAACAATCCGATGGACCTGTTCGAGCGGCTGCGCAAACAGGACGGCTGGCACCACAGCGCCTGGAACGAGACGACGCTCGTGCAGTCCTCGCCGGCGAAAGCGCATTACGCGGTCCGCTACACGCGCTATCGCGAGGACGGATCGGTGATCGGGGTGTACGATTCGCTTTACGTGCTGAGCCTGCTCGACGGCGCCTGGAAGATCCAGAGCCGCTCGAGCTTTGGTCCCTAAAACATGATCCGGAAAAGTGCGAAGCGGTTTTCCGAAAAGATCATGCTCAAACAAAAGGCTAAAGCGCGATGACGATTCAACCCAATCTCATCGCGCTTTAGGCAAGCCGCGTTACGTTGGCGTTACTTGGCCGCCGCCGATGCGGGCGGCTGGGCCAGCACCTGGCGGATCATCCGGGCGAGATCGGATTTGCGATAGGGCTTCGGCAACAGCGTCACATCGGGGTCGAGACGGCCGTGGTGAATGATCGCGTCCTCGGTGTAGCCGGAGGTGAAGAGCACACGCACCGACGGCAGCTTCGCGATCACGGCATCGGCCACCTGCCGGCCGTTCATGCCGCCGGACATGATGACATCGGTGAACAGCACGTCGCAGACGAAACCGTTGTCGACGGCAGCCAGCGCTTCCGGGCCGTTGGCGGTGACCATCGTGTGATAGCCAAGCTGCTCGAGCTGGGCGCTGACGTAGTTGCGGACCAGCGGATCGTCCTCGACGACCAAGATGGATTCATGGCCGCCGCGGGTGTCGACCAGAGGGGGCGGCTCGACGTCGACCATGTCGCCGCTGCTGCGCGGCAGATAGAGCTTGATCGACGTGCCGTGGCCCTCTTCGGAATAGATCTTGAGGTGGCCGTCGGACTGCTTGATGAAGCCGTAGACCATGCTGAGCCCAAGGCCGGTGCCCTTGCCGGTGTCCTTGGTGGTGAAGAACGGCTCGAACACCTTTTCGCGGATCTGCTCCGGGATGCCGCCACCGGTGTCGCTGACTGCGACCATCACATATTCGCCCGCCCGCGCATCGAGATTGGCGGCGGCATAAACCTCGTCGAGGATGACGTTGCTGGTCTCCAGCATCAGCTTGCCGCCGTCGGGCATCGCATCGCGGGCATTGAGGGCGAGATTGAGCAGCGCGGTCGACATATGGTTGGGGTCGATGAAGGCCGGCCAAGCGTCGGGCTCGAGCGCGGTATCGATTTCGATCTGCTCGCCGAGCGAGGGGCGCAGCAGCCGCGCGGTGTCCTGCACCAGCGTGTTGAGGTCTGCTTCACGCGGTTGCAGCGGCTGTTGCCGCGAGAAGGCCAGCAAATGCTTGGTCACCTCGGCGCCGCGGAATGCCGCGTCGCTGATCATTTTCGTCACCGATGACAGCGCGGCATCGTGCTCCACCGCTTCGGCCAGGATGTCGATCAGGCCGGTGATGACGGTCAGGATGTTGTTGAAGTCGTGCGCGATGCCGCCGGTGAGGTGCCCGACGGCCTCCATCTTCTGCACCTGGCGCAGCTTCTGCTCGGCTTCGAGCTGTTCGCGCGCGGCCTCGACCTCCCGGGCGCGCATGAAGATTTCTGCTTCCATCTGCTCGGTGCGCTCGCGCAGCAGGTCTGTCAGCTTGTCCTGCTCGACGCCGCGCTGCTTCAACTGGATGAAGCTGGTGACGTCCTCGACCCGATGGATGATGTAGGCGAACTGTCCGCTTGGTCCGAAAACCGGCGTATTGCGCGGGCTCCAGTAACGTTCCTCGAAGCCGCCGCCCTCTGACTCGGGCTTGCGGATATCGTATTTCTGCACCGACATGGTGTCGAGGCGGCGGAACTGGACCACCCGCTCGAGCGAGGCGCGCAGGTTCCGCACCCCGTCGGCGGCCGGATCGTCGGGATTGTCGGGAAAGACCTCGAACAGCCCGCGCCCAAGGATCGCGGCGCGCTCGGTCTTGGTGGCACGCAGATAGGCGTCGCTTACTGCCACGATGTGGAAGTCGGGCTGGGTCAGCACCAGATAGAGGCCGGGCGCCGCCTCGAATAACGCCTTGAAGTCAGGCATCGGCGGGGACTGGTTCTGCAGTTCATCCTCCCTTGGGGGATACGGTCAGGTGGCCGCACTCAAGATGTGACATGCGCTTCGCGGAACTTCAATGCCTAACATACGGCGCCACCTCGTTTTTCTCGATCGCGCGTGCATCGCGGCATCGCGCGGCGCTAGCGCGAATTCGGTAGATAGCGCCAGCCCTCCTTGCCGAGGAAGTCCAGCATGGCCTGCGCGGGCGGCAGCAGGATCTTGTCGATGCGCCTGATCGCGTGCCACTGCCGGACGATCGGCAAGCCCTTCACCTTGAGCACCACCAGCCGGCCGTCCTCCAGCTCGTGAAACACCGTGTGCTGGGAGATGAAGGCGATGCCGAGCCCGGCCATCACCGCCTGCTTGATGGTCTCGTTGCTGTCCATCGCCATGCCGAGCTTCGGCTCCAGCCCGACCCGCTCGAAATATTGCTGCATCAGCATCCGCGTGCCTGATCCCTGCTCGCGGGTGATGAAGGTTTCATTGGCGAGCTCCGATGTGGCGACGTGCCGTCGCCGCGCCAGCCGATGATCGGGCGCGGCGATGATGAAGTGCGGATGCCGGCCGAGCGGCTTCATCTCGACCTCGACATCGGCCGGCGGCCGGCCCATCACCGCGATGTCGAGATCGTAGCCGCGCAGCGCGTCGCGGATCTCCTCGCGGTTGCCGATCCTGAGCGTGACCTCGATCTTGGGAAAGCGGCGCGAGAACGCCGCGATCGCGAACGGCACGAAGTATTTCGCGGTCGAGACCGCGCCCATTGCGACGCGGCCGCCACTGCGGCCTGCGATCATGTCGAGCGACTGCTCGCAGTCCTTGAGCGCCGCCTCGATCCGCTCCACCAGCGTCAGCACATGCGCGCCGGCATCCGTCAGCGCCATGCCGTCGCCGGTGCGCTGGATCAGCGGCAATCCGGCGAGCGCCTGCAGGTTGCGGAGCTGCAGCGTCACCGCCGGCTGCGTCAGGTTCAGCTGGTTGGCCGCCGACGTGATCGAACCGGCGTGGTGCACGGTGGACAGCGCACGCAGCTGGCGGATGGTGAGGTCCCGCGAGAAGTTCCCGGCCACGACAAGCTCCATAAGAAATACTTTGCCCGGACCAAAGATAATAAAATTTCCCTAATTCGGCAAATCGCGCGTTGATACGGCGGAAGGCGACTCCCCGCGGTCGCCTCTCGACACCTCGGGACAGAGGGCGATCAAAGGGAGAGGCCGGTGGAGATTCGTCCTGCATTGCATGCCCATCTGGAGTGGCCGACGCAACACAACCCGTTGCGCGCCGCGACCGTTGCGGTGATCGAAGCCCTCGCCGGTGCCGCGATCGAGCTCTCGCGCATCATCGCCGCCGGATCGCTCGCCGGGATCGGCGGCGAGAGCGGCGGCGTCAACCCCGACGGCGATCGCCAGAAGACCATCGACATCGTCGCCGACCAACTGATGCGCGACGCGCTGCGCACCGCGCCGGTCGCCGCGGTGCTGTCGGAGGAAGTCGAGCTGCCGGAGACGCTCGATCCCGATGCGCCGCTCTGTGTCGCGATCGATCCGCTCGATGGATCCGCCAATCTGGAAAACAATATCTCGATCGGCACGATCTTCTCGATTCGGCCGAAGGGAAACGACGTCATCTCGACCTTCTTCGAGCCCGGCACGGCGCAATGTGCCGCCGGCTGCTTCATCTACGGTCCGCAGACCGTGCTGGTGCTGGCGCTCGACCAGTGCGTCGACTGCTTCACGCTGGACCCGCGAACCGGCGAGTTCGTGCTGACGGCGCGTGACCTGCGGGTGCCGCAGGACGGGTCGGAATTCGCTATCAATGCCTCGAACCGGCGGCACTGGAGCGGCCCGGTGCGCAGCTACATCGACGAGTGCCTCGCCGGGGTGAACGGCGAGCGCGGGCGGGACTACAACATGCGCTGGATCGGCTCGCTGGTGGCGGAAGCCTACCGCATCCTGATGCGCGGCGGCGTGTTCCTGTACCCGGCGGATGCGCGCCAGGGCTACCGCGAAGGCCGGCTGCGCCTGCTGTATGAGGCGCATCCGATCGCGCTGATCATGGAATGGGCGGGCGGTGCCGCGTCGAACGGCCGCTCGCGCATTCTCGAACTCTCGGCACGCACGCCGCATCAGCGCGTGCCCTTGATCATGGGATCGGCGCGCGCCGTGCGCGACGTCGATGCGATCCACCTGACCGTCGAGCCGTTGTTCGAGAGCAGCGATGCCCCGCTGTTCGCGCGGCGCGGCCTGTTCCGCTGAGGGGGAGCGCATGTCTCGTCGACATCCCATCATCTCGATCACCGGCTCTTCCGGCGCCGGCACCACCTCGGTGAAGAAGACGTTCGAAAACATCTTCCGCCGCGAGAACGTGGTCGCGGCCTATATCGAGGGCGACGCGTTCCACCGCTACGACCGCGCCGAGATGCGCAGCAGAATGTCGGAGAAGGCCGAGCGCGGCGACAAGCATTTCAGCCATTTCAGCCCTGAGACCAATTTGTTCGAGGAACTGGAAAAGCTGTTCAGCGACTATGCCGAGACCGGCACCGGAACGACGCGGCACTATGTGCACGACGAGGAAGAATCCCGGCTCTACGGCGCCAAGCCCGGCACCTTCACCAAGTGGGAGCCGCTGCCGGAGAATTCCGACCTGCTGTTCTATGAGGGCCTGCATGGTGCCGTGGTCACCGAAAAGGTGAACGTCGCGCAGCACGCTGACCTCAAGATCGGGGTCGTGCCGGTCATCAACCTCGAATGGATCCAGAAGCTGCATCGCGATCGCAGCCATCGCGGCTACTCCACCGAGGCGGTGACCGACACTATCCTGCGCCGGATGCCTGACTATGTGAACTACATCTGCCCGCAGTTCAGCGAGACCGACATCAACTTCCAGCGCGTGCCGACGGTCGACACGTCGAATCCGTTCATCGCGCGCTGGATCCCGACGCCGGATGAATCGATGGTCGTGATCCGGCTGAAGAACCCGCGCGGCATCGATTTTCCCTATCTGCTCTCGATGATCCCGAACAGCTTCATGTCGCGCGCCAACTCGATCGTGATCCACGGCGCCAAGCTCGACCTCGCGATGCAGCTCATCCTCACCCCGCTGATCCTGCAACTGATCGAACGAAAGAGGCAAACGATATGACCGCACTTGCGTCCGTTGCCAGCCGGCCCGACGTCAGCCATGACGAGATGGCCAACGCCATCCGCTTCCTCGCCGTCGACGCGGTCGAGCAGGCGAAATCCGGCCATCCCGGCATGCCGATGGGCATGGCCGATGTCGCGACCGTGCTGTTCACCGATTTCCTGAAGTTCGATCCGGCCGATCCGGCCTGGCCCGACCGCGACCGTTTCGTGCTGTCGGCAGGTCACGGCTCGATGCTGCTCTACGCGCTGCTCTATTTGACGGGCTACGAGAGCATGACGCTCGGTCAGCTCAAGGCCTTCCGGCAATGGGGATCGAAAACCCCGGGCCATCCCGAATACGGGCATACACCGGGGGTCGAGACCACGACCGGGCCGCTCGGGCAGGGGATTGCGACCGCGGTCGGCATGGCGCTCGCCGAGCGCTTGATGAACGCACGCTTCGGCGACGACCTAGTCGACCATTACACCTATGTGATCGCCGGCGATGGCTGCCTGATGGAGGGCCTCAGCCATGAGGCGATCTCGCTCGCCGGTCATTTGCGGCTGAACCGGCTGATCGTGCTGTTCGACGACAACCACATCTCGATCGACGGCGCCACCTCGCTGTCCTGCTCGGACGACCAGACGGCGCGCTTTGGGGCCAGTGGCTGGAACGTGTGCCGCATTGACGGCCACGATCCGCAGGCAATCTCTGCGGCGATCAGGCAGGCGCGGTCGAGCGAGCGTCCGTCGCTGATCGCCTGCCGCACCGTGATCGGGTTCGGTGCACCGAACCGGCAGGGCAGCGAGAAGGTGCATGGCGCGCCGCTCGGCACCGATGAGGTGGCGAAGACCCGCAGCGCGCTGCGCTGGCCGTATCCGGCATTCGAAATCCCGGATGCGGTGCTGGCCGAATGGCGCGAGCTCGGCGGCCGCGGCCGTGACGCACGGCGGGCCTGGATCGAGCGTTCGCGCATCGCCTGCAAGGGCGACAAGGGCGAGCGGTCTGCATTCCACGACGCGCTGAACCGGAAACTGCCCTGCGCCTATGCCGAGGCGATGGCGAACCTCGTGGGGCGGTTTGCAACCGAGCGGCCAAAACTCGCCACGCGGCAGGCCTCGCAGCAGGTCATCGACGTGATCGCGGAGGCCTTGCCGAACCTGCTGGGTGGCTCGGCCGACCTCACGCATTCGAATCTCACGCTGGCGAAGTCGCAGGTCTCGGTGCGGCCGGAGACGCTCGACGGCAGCTACATCCATTATGGCATCCGCGAGCACGGCATGGCCGCGGCGATGAACGGCATCGCGCTGCACGGCGGGTTCATTCCCTATGGCGGCACCTTCCTCAGCTTCGCCGATTACAGCCGGCCCGCGATCCGTCTCGCCGCGCTGATGGGCATCCGTGTCATCCATGTGATGACCCACGATTCGATCGGGCTCGGCGAGGACGGGCCGACGCATCAGCCGGTCGAGCATCTGGCGGCGCTGCGGGCGATCCCGAACCTGCTGGTGTTCCGTCCGGCCGATGCAGTGGAGACGGCGGAAGCCTGGGACTGCGCGCTGAAGGCGGAGACCTCGCCGTCGATCCTCTGCCTGTCGCGGCAGGCGTTGCCGACGGTCCGCGACGATATCAAGGACAACCAGGTCGCGCTCGGCGCCTACGTTCTCGTCGAGCCGGCCTTCGGGCGTGACGTCACCCTGATTGCAACGGGTTCGGAGGTGGCGATCGCGCTCGAAGCCGCAAAGCTGCTGGCGGAAGGAGGGGTGCAGGCCGCGGTCGTCTCGGCCCCGTGCCTCGACCTGTTCCGCCAGCAGCCGCGCGACTACCGCGCCCAGGTGCTAGGCGACGCCCCGCGCGTCGGTGTGGAGGCCGCAGTCGAAGGCGACTGGGCGCGCTGGCTCGGCGACGACGGGGCGTTCGTCGGCATGACCGGCTTCGGTGCCTCCGCGCCGGGCGACGTGCTGTACCGCGAATTCGGCATCACGCCTGCGGCCGTTGCCGCGGCGGCAAAGCAGCTCATGCAACGAGTGAATTGAAAGGAGGACGCCATTATGGCGCGGATAACACTGAGGCAATTGCTGGACCACGCCGCCGAACGCGGCTACGGCGTGCCGGCCTTCAACATCAACAATATGGAGCAGGGCCTCGCCATCATGGAGGCGGCCGCCGCTTGTGACGCACCGGTCATCATCCAGGCCTCGCGCGGTGCGCGGTCCTATGCCAACGACATCATGCTGGCGAAGATGATCGATGCGCTGGAGGAGATGTATCCGCAGATCCCGCTCTGCCTGCATCTCGATCACGGCAACGAGGAGGCGACCTGCGCCACCGCGATCCGCTACGGCTTCACCTCGGTCATGATGGACGGCTCGCTCAAGGCCGACGCCAAGACCGCGGCCGACTACGACTACAATGTCGATATCACCCGCCGGGTCGTCGAGATGGCGCACTGGGTCGGTGCCTCGGTCGAAGGCGAGCTCGGCGTGCTCGGTTCGCTCGAACATGGCGGCGGCGAGCAGGAGGACGGTCACGGCGTCGAAGGCAAGCTGAGCCACGATCAGCTGCTGACCGACCCCGACCAGGCCGTCGATTTCGTCCGCGCCACCAAGGTCGATGCGCTGGCGATCGCGATGGGCACCTCGCATGGCGCCTATAAGTTCACGCGCCGGCCCGACGGTGAAATCCTGGCGATGCGCGTGGTCGAGGAGATCCACACGCGGCTGCCGAACACGCATCTGGTCATGCACGGCTCGTCCTCGGTGCCGCAGCCGCTGCAGGACATGTTCAACCAGTTCGGCGGCGAGATGCCGCAAACCTGGGGCGTGCCGGTCGAGGAGATCGTCCGCGGCATCAAGCACGGCGTGCGCAAGGTCAATATCGACACCGATTGCCGGCTGGCGATGGCTGCGGCCTTCCGCAAGGTCGCGGTGCAGTCGAAGAGCGAGTTTGATCCGCGCAAATTCCTGAAGCCGGCGATGGATGCGCTGCGCGAACTCTGCCGTGACCGCTTCGAGCAATTCGGCACGGCCGGCAATGCCGCCAGGATCAAGGTGGTGGCACTGCCCGAGATGGCCCGTCGCTACCGCGCCGGCGCGCTCGATCCGCAGATTGGAAAGATGACCCAGGCCGCTTGAGCAAATGGCGGCGAACGACAGGAGATTTCGATGAATATTCAGCAGTCGATCACGGTGCGTGGCAAAGATCGCTACAAGTCCGGCGTGATGGAATACAAGCGGATGGGCTATTGGGAGCCGAATTACGAGCCCAAGGACACAGACGTCATCGCCTTGTTCCGCGTCACGCCGCAGGACGGCGTCGATCCGACCGAAGCCTGCGCGGCGGTGGCGGGCGAATCCTCGACCGCGACCTGGACCGTGGTGTGGACCGACCGGCTGACGGCCGCGGAAAAATACCGGGCGAAGTGCTATCGCGTCGATCCGGTGCCGAATTCGCCGGGCAGCTACTTCGCGTATATCGCCTACGATCTCGATTTGTTCGAGCCTGGCTCGATCTCGAACCTGACGGCGTCGATCATCGGCAACGTGTTCGGCTTCAAGCCGCTGAAGGCGCTGCGGCTGGAGGACATGCGGCTGCCGACCGCCTATGTGAAGACATTCCAGGGCCCGGCAACCGGCATCGTGGTGGAGCGCGAGCGGCTCGATAAGTTCGGCCGTCCGCTGCTCGGCGCCACCGTGAAGCCGAAGCTCGGCCTGTCCGGCCGCAACTACGGCCGTGTTGTCTATGAAGCCTTGAAAGGCGGGCTCGACTTCACCAAGGACGACGAGAACATCAACTCGCAGCCCTTCATGCACTGGCGCGAGCGCTTCCTGTACTGCATGGAGGCGGTCAACCGCGCGCAGGCCGCGACCGGCGAGATCAAGGGCACTTATCTCAACGTCACCGCGGCGACCATGGAGGATATGTACGAGCGCGCCGAATATGCCCATGAGCTCGGCTCCAACATCGTCATGATCGATCTGGTGATCGGTTACACCGCGATCCAGTCGATGGCGAAGTGGGCGCGCAGGAACAACATGATCCTGCATCTGCATCGCGCCGGCCATTCCACCTATACCAGGCAGCGCAGCCACGGCGTCTCGTTCCGGGTGATCGCGAAATGGATGCGGCTGGCCGGCGTCGACCACATCCATGCTGGCACGGTGGTCGGCAAGCTCGAGGGCGATCCGAACACAACGCGCGGCTACTACGATATCTGCCGCGAAGACTTCAACCCGATGCAGCTCGAGCACGGTGTGTTCTTCGACCAGAACTGGGCTAGCCTCAACAAGCTGATGCCGGTGGCCTCCGGCGGCATTCATGCCGGCCAGATGCACCAGCTGCTCGATCTGCTCGGCGAGGACGTCGTGCTGCAGTTCGGCGGCGGCACCATCGGGCATCCCCGCGGCATCCAGGCCGGCGCCATAGCCAACCGCGTCGCGCTGGAAGCGATGGTCCTCGCCCGCAACGAGGGGCGCGACTACGTCCATGAAGGACCGGAGATCCTGGCCAAGGCGGCGCAGACCTGCACGCCGCTGCGCGAGGCGCTCGACGTCTGGAAGGACGTCACCTTCAATTACGAGTCGACGGATGCCCCCGATTTCGTTCCCACGCCGAGCTTGGCGGTTTGACAGGAGATTCTGATGCGCGTTACCCAAGGCTGCTTTTCCTTCCTGCCCGATCTGACCGACGAGCAGATCGCCGCACAGGTGCAATACTGCCTCGACAAGGGCTGGGCGGTGAACATCGAGTTCACCGACGATCCGCATCCCCGCAACACCTATTGGGAGATGTGGGGCCTGCCGATGTTCGACCTGCGCGATGCGGCCGGCATCATGAAGGAGCTCGCCGACTGCCGGCGGGTCTATGGCGACCGCTACATCCGGATCTCCGGTTTCGATTCCGGCCACGGTTGGGAGTCCGTTCGCATCTCCTTCATCGTCAACCGGCCCCGCGAGGAGCCGGGCTTCCGGCTCGACCGCCAGGAAGCCGCCGGACGTAACCTCCGTTACGCGACGCGTTCCTATGCGGCGACGCGCCCCGAGGGCGAACGCTACACCGACCAGTGACCGCGTCCGGCCAGTAAACCAGGCGGATTGCTCCCTCGACCGTCCTGGTCCGGATGCACTTCTCCGTCGTCGCCGCCGCGGCGACGGAGCCTTTTTCGAAGCGAGAGGATGATGACCCAAGCGCAAGAACAAATCAGCGAACAAATCCGCGAGACGCCGCTCGCAACCATCGACCTCCGGCATGAATTCGCCGACCTCGGCATCGGCGACGTGCTCGACCAGCTCGATTCCGAACTGATCGGCCTCAAGCCGGTGAAGACCCGCATCCGTGAGATCGCCTCGCTGCTGCTGGTCGAACGCATCAGGCAGAAGATGGCGCTGGCGACGACATTTCCGACCCTACACATGTCGTTCACCGGCAATCCCGGCACCGGCAAGACAACGGTCGCGCTCAGGATGGCCGGCATCCTGCACAAGCTCGGCTTCGTGCGCCGCGGCCACGTCATCAGCGTCACGCGCGATGACCTTGTCGGACAATATATCGGCCACACCGCGCCGAAGACGAAAGAAATATTGAAGAAGGCGATGGGCGGCGTGCTGTTCATCGACGAGGCCTATTATCTCTATCGCCCCGAGAACGAGCGCGACTACGGCCAGGAGGCGATCGAGATCCTGCTGCAGATCATGGAACAGCAGCGCGAGGATCTGGTGGTGATCCTGGCCGGCTATGGCGACCGCATGGAGAAATTCTTCCAGAGCAATCCGGGCTTCCGCTCCCGTATCGCCCATCACATCGACTTCCCGGACTATTCGGACGGCGAGCTGCTCTGGATCGCCGAGTTGATGTTGCAGCAGCAGAATTATCGCCTTTCTCCGGAAGCACGCGAGGCCTTCATCCGCTACGTCGCCGTGCGCAAGGAACAGCCGCTGTTCTCCAATGCGCGCTCGATCCGCAACGCGCTCGACCGCATCCGGCTGCGCCAAGCCAACCGGATCGTGGCAAAGCTCGACCGTACGCTGACGGCCGACGACGTGATGTCGATCGAGGCCGGCGACGTGCTTGCCAGCCGCGTGTTCAGCAAAGGAGCCGGTGCAGCGGGCGAGGGACGATGAATCAGGCGCTCGCAGTGATCCGAAGGACCGGGATGCGCGACATCATTGCGGGCGCCCGTGCATTGATCTTCGACGTCGATGGCACGCTGGCCGAAACCGAGGAGGTGCACCGTCGCGCCTTCAACGAGGCGTTTGCCGAGGCAGGCCTCGACTGGTTCTGGGATCAGGTCACCTACGCGCGGCTGCTCCGCGTCGCCGGAGGCAAGGAGCGCATCCGCGCGTTCGACCAGCGCAACGCGGTGCCGTCGCTGACATTCGCCGATATCGCGGACCTGCACCGGATCAAGACCGCGTGCTACGCCGCGCTGATAGCGGCGGGCGGCTGCCCGCTGCGGCCGGGCGTGAGAGCATTCCTCGGCGGTGCACGCCGCCGCGGCCAGCGGATGGCGATTGCGACCACGACCTCGCATGGCAATATCGATGCGCTGCTCTCGGTTGCGCTGGGGCTCGACTGGGCCGACCTGTTCGAGGCGATCGTTGCCGGCGATGACGTTCCGCGCAAGAAGCCGGCGCCAGACGTTTATGTCGAGGTCCTAGCCCGGCTTGGACTGGCGCCGTCGGATTGCATCGCCATCGAGGATTCCGGCAACGGCCTCGTTGCCGCGTCGCACGCGGGCATCCCCGTGGTCATCACCCGAAGCGCGTATTTCAGTGACGATGATTTCGCCGAGGCGCTGCTCGTCGTCGACGACCTCTCGGCGATCGACAAGTAAGCTCAGCGCCGTGTCGTTCGGGCGGGTCTGCCCGGTACAGGTCACAAACAATGTGACTAGTCGGCGCATTTCTTCCGTGGAATAGTACCGAAGTACCCCGCAAGAGGGTCGCCCTGCGCTGCCACACCACCTTGAACGCTGGTGGGGGGCGCACACGAATGAGCTTGGGAGACCGCGCCTCATGATGCCTGAATCCACCGTTGCGCCCCCTTCAATTCCTTTGCTCGCAGGCGAGTGAAGCCGGCCGGTGCCGCGTGGACTGGCGATCGACGCGACGCGAGGGATGGTGGTGCCAGTCATGGGCTGCATCGACTTTTTCGCAACAAATCACCCTGACAACGGCGCAGATTCGGCCGTCGCGAGGTGGTATACCATATGCCGTGCTCGTCATGGTTGATACGCCAGCGACCGCAGCGCGGAAACCAATCCAGGAAGAAGGGGAGTGACGCATGTTCAGATTGAAGGTCTCGTTGATCGCGCTGGCGCTGGCAGGTCTCACCGCGGTCGCGCCGGACGCGCGCGCCCAGAGCAAGCCGACCATCGGCATCGCAATGCCGACCAAATCCTCGGCACGCTGGATCGACGACGGCAACAACATGGTCAAGGTGCTGAAGGAACGCGGCTACGGGACCGACCTGCAATATGCCGACGACGACATCCCGAACCAGCTCTCCCAGGTCGAGAACATGGTGACCAAGGGCGCCAAGGTGCTGGTCATCGCGGCGATCGACGGCACCACGCTGTCCGACGTGCTGAAGCAGGCCAAGGCCCAGGGCATCACGGTGATCGCCTATGACCGCCTGATCCGGGACACGCCGAATGTGGACTATTACGCGACCTTCGACAATTTCCAGGTCGGCGTGCTGCAGGCACAGTCGATCGAGAAAGCGCTCGGGCTGAAGGACGGCAAGGGGCCGTTCAACATCGAGCTGTTCGGCGGCTCGCCCGACGACAACAACGCCTACTTCTTCTACGACGGCGCGATGTCGGTGCTGAAGCCCTATATCGACAGCGGCAAGCTCGTGGTCGGCAGCGGCCAGACGGGCATGGGCAAGGTCGCAACCCTGCGCTGGGACGGCGCGACCGCGCAGGCCCGCATGGACAATCTGCTCAGCGCCTTCTACGGCAAGAAGCGCGTCGATGCGGTGCTGTCGCCCTATGACGGCCTGTCGATCGGCATCATCTCCTCGCTGAAGGGCGTCGGCTACGGCAGCAAGGACCAGCCGATGCCGTTCGTCAGCGGCCAGGATGCCGAGGTGCCCTCGATCAAGGCGATGCTGCGCGGCGAGCAATACTCGACCATCTTCAAGGACACCCGCGATCTCGCCAAGGTCACGGCCGACATGGTCGATGCCGTGCTGAGCAAGAAGGAGGTCAGCGTCAACGACACCAAGACCTATAACAACGGAGTCAAGGTGGTTCCGTCCTATCTGCTGAAGCCGGTCGTGGTGGATAAGACCAATTGGGAGAAAGTCCTGATTGACAGCGGCTACTACAAGCGCTCGCAATTCGACTAGAGCATGATCCGGAAAAGTGCTTAGCGGTTTTCCGAAAAGATCATGCTCAAACAAGAGGCCAAGCTGGCGGGTGAGCGGCTACCGATAACGCCGAGACCGATCGACGCTGCGGGACACGATCTGATGACGGCGATGCTTGAGATGCGTGACGTCAGCAAGAGCTTTGCCGGCGTGCAGGCATTGCGCGACGTCAACTTCACCGTGGAGGCCGGGCAGATCCATGCCCTGGTCGGCGAGAACGGGGCCGGCAAGTCGACCCTGATGAAGGTGCTGAGCGGGGTCTATCCCGCCGGCAGCTATGAAGGGTCGATCCTGTTCGACGGTGAGGAGCGCCGGTTCCGCGACATCAACGACTCCGAGGCGCTGGGGATCATCATCATCCACCAGGAGCTGGCGCTGATCCCGCTGATGTCGATCGCCGAGAACATCTTCCTGTCGCGCGCGCCGTCGCGGTTCGGGGTGATCGACCGCGATGCGGTGTACCGGCGGACCGCGGAGCTGCTGACCCAGGTCGGCCTGCGGGAATCGCCTGATACTCTGGTCACCGATCTTGGCGTCGGCAAGCAGCAGCTCGTCGAGATCGCCAAGGCGTTGTCGAAGCAGGTGCGCCTGCTGATCCTGGACGAGCCGACCGCGAGCCTCAACGAGGCTGACAGCGCTGCGCTGCTGGACCGGTTGCTGGCATTCCGCGCGCAGGGCATCGCTTCGATCCTGATCTCGCACAAGCTGAACGAGGTCGCGCGCGTCGCCGACCGCATTACGGTGCTGCGCGACGGCCGCACCGTCGACAGCCTCGATTGCCGGATAGAGCAGGTCGACGAGGACCGGATCATCCGCAGCATGGTCAACCGCGATCTCGCGCACCGCTTCCCCGAGCGGAAGGTTGCGATCGGCGATCCCGCGATGACGGTGGAGAACTGGTCGGTGTATCACCCGCTGCACACCGGGAGACAGGTGATCAAGAACGTCGATTTCAAGGTGCGCCGCGGCGAGGTGGTCGGCATCGCCGGCCTGATGGGCGCCGGCCGTACCGAGTTCGCCATGAGCCTGTTCGGCCGGGCCTGGGGCTACAATATCTCCGGCCGGATCAGCCTCGACGGACGCGACGCCAACCTTGCCAGCGTGCCGGCGGCGATCCATGCCGGCCTTGCCTATGTCACCGAGGACCGCAAGCAGCTCGGGTTGCTTCTGGCCGACGACGTCCGCAAGAATGTGACGCTGGCGAGCCTTCGCCAGGTGTCGGATCGTGGCGTGATCGACGATGTGGTCGAGCTGAAGGCCGCGAGCGACTACCGCAACCGGATGCGGATCCGCTGTTCTGACGTCTATCAGGAGGCCGGGCAGCTCTCCGGCGGCAACCAGCAGAAGGTGGTGCTGTCGAAATGGCTGATGACCGATCCGCAGGTGCTGCTGCTGGACGAGCCGACCCGCGGCATCGACGTCGGGGCAAAATACGAGATTTATTGTATCATCAACGAGCTCGCGGAGGCCGGCAAGGGGGTCGTGGTGATCTCGTCGGAGATGCCGGAATTGCTCGGCATCTGCGACCGGATTTGCGTGATGAATGACGGCGCCTTCGTCGGCGAGTTCGCGAAGGACGACGCGACGCAGGAGAAGATCATGCGCGCCATCATGCGCAATGTCAGGATGTCCGGAACCAGTGCCCATGGCGGCGAGGCGCGGGCGGGAGACGGAGCACAATGACCGACAAGACGGTGTCACTTCCCGAGACCCCCAAGCATTCCGGCTTCATCAAGAACAACCTGCGCAATTACGGCATGCTGCTGTCGTTGCTCGCGATCATGCTGTTCTTCGAGATCGTGACCGACGGCACGCTGTTGCAGCCGGTCAATCTCACCAATCTCGTGCTGCAGAACAGCTACATCGTGATCATGGCGCTCGGCATGCTGCTCGTGATCGTCACCGGGCATATCGACCTGTCGGTTGGCTCGGTCGCGGGGTTCGTCGGCGCGGTCGCGGCCGTGCTGATGGTGAGCTACCATGTCGACTACCCGACCGCCTTCATCGTCTGTCTGCTGGTCGGTGCCGCGATCGGCGCGGCGCAGGGCTACTGGGTGGCCTATTTCAAGATTCCGTCCTTCATCGTGACGCTGGCGGGCATGCTGGTGTTCAAGGGCCTTGCGCTCGCGGTGCTGCAGGGGCGGTCGGTCGGGCCGTTTCCGCCGACCTTCCAGAAGCTGTCGTCCGGCTTCATCCCCGAGCTGTTTCCGAGTGCCGGCACGCTCTATCCGACCTCGCTGCTGATCGGCGTCGTGCTGGCGTTCGCGCTGGTATGGGCGAGCGCCAAGAGCCGGACGCGCGAGCAGTCGCACGGCATCGAGGTCGAGCCCTACGCGTTCTTCATTGCCAAGAGCATCGTGCTGGCCGGTGCGGTGCTCTATTTCACCTATCTGCTCGCCTCGTATCGCGGCCTGCCGAACGTGCTCGTCATCATCACGGTGCTGATCGCGCTCTACGGTTTTGTGGCGCGGCGGACGGTGATCGGCCGGCAGATCTATGCCGTCGGCGGCAACGCCAAGGCTGCGTCGCTGTCGGGCGTCAAGACCGAACGGCTGACCTTCTTCACCTTCGTCAACATGGGCGTGCTGGCGGCGCTGGCCGGGCTGGTGTTCGCAGCCCGGCTCAACACCGCGACGCCCAAGGCCGGGCTCGGCTTCGAGCTGGACGTGATCGCCGCTTGCTTCATCGGCGGCGCCTCGGCCTATGGCGGCGTCGGCCGGGTCGGCGGCGCGGTGGTCGGTGCCATGATCATGGGGGTGATGAACAACGGCATGTCGATCCTCGGTATCGGCATCGATTATCAGCAAGTGATCAAGGGCCTCGTGCTGCTCGGCGCCGTCTGCATCGATGTCTACAATCAGCGCCGGTGACTGCCACGCAGTCACACTTCCACGATAGGATGCCGGCGCAACGCAGGAGGATACCGCGTGAAACTGTCTCATGCCGATGCGCTGAACGTCGGAAACATCCTCGCCGAGGTCGGCCGCAGCGAGATCATGCCGCGGTTCCGCCGCGTGCGGGAGATCGAGGTCCGTACCAAGACATCGGCGTTCGACGTGGTCACCGAAGCCGATGAACTTGCCGAGCAGGCGATATCGGCGGCGCTGCTCCGGGCTTTCCCGAATGCGGTCGTGATCGGCGAGGAAGCGACGTCGCGCGATCCGGCCGCGCTCGATCAGGTCGGAACCGCGGAGCTTGCCTTCATCATCGATCCGATCGACGGCACGCGGAACTTCACCTCGAGCCTGCCGCTGTTCTGCACCATGGTGGCCGCCACCATGCGGGGCGAGATCGTGTTCGGCGCGATCCATGATCCTGTGAGCAACGACACGGCATTCGCGCTGCGCGGCGAGGGCGCGTGGCTCGAGATGCCGGACGGCAGGCGGCATGATCTGAAAGTGGCGCCGGCAGTGCCGGTCAAGCAGATGGACGCGGTGGTCGGCGTCAACTTCCTGCCGGAGCCGCTGCGCACGATTGTCGCCGGCAACCTTTCAGGCTTGGCGCCAGTGCCTGGCTCCGATGTGCCGCGCACGAGTATCGCATGGCGGCGTCCGGCCATTGCCATTTGCTGTTCTACAACAAGCTGATGCCGTGGGATCATGCCGCCGGCTGGCTGTTGCATCGCGAGGCCGGCGGCTACAGCGCGCATTTCGACGGATCTCCGTACAAGCCGGTCAACCTGACGGGCGGCCTGCTCTGTGCGCCCGACGAAGAGAGTTGGCATGCGGCACAGCAGGCAATCCTGACGCCGGCCGGATAGGGGTTTGACCTGCGCTTGTGTGTCCCCATACTCGCTGTCGTCCCTGCGGAAGCAGGGACCCATAACCACAGGACTGCATTGTTGAAGAAGGCTGTAGCCCCAGCGCCGCAAGGCAATTGGCATTCGTGGTTATGGGTCCCGGGTCGCGCTTCGCTTGCCCGGGACGACGCGGAATGTGTGGTGCGGCTTGTGAGTCATACGTCCGCATTCTCGCGACATGATTTGTCCGAGCTTTGCATTTCGTTTCGCCGCTCTGAGAGCAGAGGGCGCAGGGAAAGCCGGGTGCCGATCGCACCCATGGGTCCGGTGCAACAAAAAGCACCGGAGGTAGGACCACAGGTGTAACCGGGAACATCCCGGCTTTCCCTGCGCGATGGTTTTACGGCTTACTTCGTGCTCTCCCCGGCGAGACTGGGCTTGTTTGTCACCGTCTCCGCAAAAACGCTTTCGCGTTTTGCGGGGAGACACCGGCCGCTAGGGCGTCAGGACCACACGACTTCGCCGTCCGCATCAGTCACGTTCGTCAGTTGTGACGTCAGCGTCCACCGCATCTCACCACAACACCCGTGACGATGCGCAGCGCCCCTCGATCGGGTGAGACGGAGAATTCATACACCGAGTTGGGTGTTCAGATAAACCGAAATATTTTTGCTGCGGGGGCTTGCGCCGTCGGGCAACTCAGTGATTGGCAATTTCGGCCGGAGCGTCAAAAACCGGCAGATGCCTGATGCGCCGCGCGACAAGTGCCATGAGCGCGGCGGCGGCGAGCGGCGCCAGTTGCAGGCCGTTGGCGCCCGCAGGCACCATGGCGAAGGGCGTCATGTAAAGCGCGGCGAGCGCGATGCGTTCATACGGCAGCCAGCCGTGCGCGAGCGCCTGCGCAATCAGCCACGCGCCCGGGATCGCCAGGATCACCACCTCATAGCTGCCCAGGGATGGCACGCACAGGGCGGTCGCCGCGACCATCAGCGCGATCTCGGCGGCGCCGGCGGGCCGCTTCCGCAGCACCAGGATCAGAACTGATATAGCGACCGCGGCCGCAGCCACCTGAACGAGCCAGGCGGTGTTGCTCGATCCGCCGGCCAGCCTGATCGCGGCGTAGGGGCTCGCGAACTTCTCGAAACCGGGCTCGCCGCCGAGGCTCCAGGCGCTTGCCTCCGGCAGCACGGCAATGAATTTGATCCACGGTTCGATCCCGAAGCAGGCGGTGGCCGCCACGACAAGCACGAGCGTTGTTGCAGCCGCCGCTGCGAGCGCGCGCCAGCGCCGCGTCAGGATCAGCACGAGCGGCGCAAGCAGGGCGACCTGCGGCTTGTAGCTGAAGCAGCCGAGCAGCACGCCCGCGATCACCGGATAGCGGTCCAGCGTCACCGCTGATCCGCCGAGCAGGGCCGCCGAGAATAGCGAGTTCTGTCCGAACAACGCGCACACCCAGACGCCGGGAAAAGCGAGAATGGGAACGACGGACCCGCCCTTGAGGATGGCTCTCACAGCGGCGGCATAGGCGGCGCCGGTCGCGACGATCCAGATGACAGCGGCGGTCGCAAAGGAAACCAGCGCGAAGGGCAGCCAGAACAGCAGTGATGTCGGCGGATAGAAGAACGGTGCGTAGGTCTTCTGACCGAACAGCGCCGCTACGGCGGCGCGGCCCGTATCGCCATAGGCGTCGCCGGCGCGGCCCTCGAGCGCGAGTTTTGCCGCGGTCCAGAATGCCGCGAAGTCAGGGCCGACATCCATCGTCGGCGCAGCCCATGGGATGATCGCGATGCAGCCGATGAACAGCAGGAGAAAGACGCGGGTGAACGCCGTGACGCGATCAGCCGTGAGCCAGTCGGCCTCGCGTAACGCGGAAACCGGCGCGCCTGTGCCGGACGTCTGGCTGCTGGTTGCGCGCCGCGTCACGGCCCCCGGACCTACAGCATCCTGGGGCGTCGCGAGGTGACGCGTAGCATCGTCAGCGAAGGCCAGCCTATGTCCCTCGAGGCCCGACTTTTGCGACATCGGCCGCTTCATCCCAATCGCGTCATGCACGCGCAACATTTGGATCAAATCGTCTAAGGTTGCGTAAACCCGGTCGCTGCAATTGGCCGCGGCACGATCGGAACCCGTCGCGCGACATTGCGCTTGTCCGCGGCCTGTCACGCCGGGCATGGTAAAGGAACCCGCAACGCCGGCAGGTTCCGGGCTGGCAGGCGGACATCTTTGCCTGGCAACGGCAGGATCGCGCCGCCCCACCTGGATTTGGGCGGTTGCCGCCATCGTATGGCTGTGCCGGTTATCGCCGTGAGGCGCTCAGGAACAGCGGCCGGAAGATATCGAGAAATCCGGTCGCCGCCGGCGTCAGCGGACGGTTCTTCAGCCGCAGGATTCCGATCTTGCGGACCAGCGGCGGCGAAACCAGCCGCTTGACCACGACGCCGCGCGGCGCGCGCGGCGGCAATGCCGACGCCGGAACGATCGAGATGCCGACATTGGCGCCGACGAAGTCGTAGAGCGTGCCGAACTGCTCGACGATGGTGCTGTGATTGAGCACGATGCCGTTCGTGGTCGCGACGCTGTCGATCTGCTTCCGCAGGCCCGAACCAGTCGGTAGCGAGACGAAGGCTTCGTTGCGCAACTCGCGGAGGCTCAGGGTGCTCTTGTGTCGCAGCGGATGGCGCGAAGGCAGGATCGCGAAGCAGGACTCTTCCACTGCGTCATCACTGACCACCTCCTGGCCCAGCGCGGTGACGTTGCCGACGCCAAAGTCGGCAAGGCCGCTGCGGACATCCTCATAGACCTCGCTGCCGAGGCCCTCGCGCAGGTGGATTTCGACGCCCGGATGCGCCTTCCGGTATTTCAGCACGGCCTCCGGCACCACGTGGTGGGTCAGTGACAACAGGCACGAGATGATCAGGCGTCCCTTGATCTGATCGCCGAGCGCACGGGCATTGTCGACCTGGGCGCCGAGATCGGCGAGCAGGCGCTGCGTCGATGCGGTGAATTCGCGGCCCGGTGCGGTCAGGATGACGTTGCGGGTCGAGCGCAGGAACAGCGAGACGCCGAGCTGCCGCTCGAGCTGAAGCACGAGGCGGCTGACCGCCGATTGCGTCATGCCGAGATCGGCCGCTGCCGCGGTGAAGCTACCATACACCGCAACCGAGTTGGCGGCGCGTAGATGTTTGAGGCTGACCTCGAACTGGCGTGGGCGACGCTGGCGCATCATTCATTCCATTTTGGCATCAATAATCCAGATCGGAAAATATTTGACCTATATGGCCGCGGCGTCAACGATGAAGACAACGACGGGGCGGTGAGCGGGAAGGGAATTCCGGATGACGGCGAGCCTGAACATGACGGCACAGGGCGCGCTCAGGGGTGTCCGCGTTCTCGATCTGACGCGCTTCTATTCCGGTCCGTTTGCGACCCTGATGCTAGCGGGCTTCGGTGCCGAGGTCATCCGCATCGATACCCCGGAGCAGGGCGATCCGACCATGACCGGGCCGCCGTTCCTCGGCAGGGACGGCGTCGCGCTCGAACGCAAGCACGACAGCGATCTCGGCCTCGCCTATCTGAAGCGCTGCCGCGACAAAAAGTCGATCACGCTGAACATGCGCTCGGCGGAGGGCATGGAGCTGTTCCATGCGCTGCTGCGCAAGTCGGACATCCTGGTCGAGAATTTGCGTCCCGGCGCCGCCGAGCGGCTCGGGATCGACTATGAGGCGAACCGGCAGGTCAACCCCGCGATCGTGCATTGCGCGCTGACCGGCTACGGATCGACCGGCGCCGACCGGCGTCTCAAGGCCTATGATTTGATGATCCAGGCGGCGTCCGGGTTGATGTCGATCACCGGAGCGCCGGACAGCGGTCCCAGCAAGGCGGGCACCGCGCTTGCGGACGGCATCACGGGCGCCTTTGCCGTCTCCGGCATCCTCGCGGCGCTGACCGAGCAGCGGATTTCGGGGCAGGGGCAATTCGTCGACGTCGCGATGGCCGATTGCCTGCTGTCGCTGGTGCTCGACGAGCCCTTGGATTGCTACAAGCAGATGGGAATGGCGCCGCGGCAGGGCAATCGCATCATGCGGTTCTCGCCGTTCAACACCTATGCCACGCGCGACGGTGCGATCGCGCTCGGCGCCGCAACAAACGAGGACTGGCTCGCGCTGCTGGGCGTGATGGACCGGCTCGACCTCGCCCAAGACGAAAAATTCATGAACACCGGCTGGCGCGTTGCCAACAATGCGCTCGTCGACGCGATCGTCAGCGAATGGACGCTGGGCCGCACCACGGCGGAGGCGATCGAGGCGCTCAATCGCGGTGATGTCGCGGCAAGTCCGATCCGCGACATCGACGACATCCTCGCCTGGGAGCATCTCAATGCCCGCGACATGCTGCAGGCCGTCGCGCATCCGACCGAGAAGCTGGAGCAACGCGTCATCGGCGCCGGCTTTCCGATCAAGATGGGACGGACGCACAAGGGATACACCGCGCCGGCCCCGACGCTCGGGCAAAATAATCAGGAGATCTATGGCGGTCTGCTCGACCTCTCCGGGCAGAGGATCGGCGATCTGAAGTCGAGGCGGATCATCTGAAGCAAATGACATCGACACAAAGGAGACACCATGTCGCGCGAAATCCTCAAGATGTATTCGGACTACAAGAGCCCTTATGCCTGGCTGGCATTCGATCCGGTGTTCGAGCTGGAGAAGAAGTACGACATCAAGGTGCAGTGGCGGCCGTTCCAGCTGCGGATCAAGGGCTCCGGCCAGCGCAGCGTCTATTCGGAATACAAGGTCAAGTATTCCTACATGGATGCGCGGCGGTCCGCGAACGAGCGCGGCGACAAGAAGATCATCCGCGGCCCGTTGAAGATTTTTGACACCGCGCCGGCGCTGATCGGCGGACTGTTCGCGGAGAAGCAGGGACGCCTGATCGAATACAGCCGGCTTGTTTATGAGCTGTTCTTCCGCCGCGAACTCGCCGTCGACGAGGTCGATGCGGTGGAGCGCTTCATCGTCTCGCTCGGCATGTCCGGTGCCGACTATCGCGCCTATCTCGAGGGCGACGGCCGCCGCGAATATGAGGAGGCGCAACAGGAGAGCCAGGGCGATCACATCTTCGGCGTGCCGATCTGCGTGTTTCGTGGCGAGCAGTTCTGGGGCAACGACCGTGTGCCGATGCTCGAGCGGCGGCTGCAGGAGGTCGGCCTTTCGCTCGCCCGCGAAAAGCAGCCGGCCTGAACGAGAGGCGATCGAGATGACCTTGCCTCCAAAGATGCTGACCGGCTATCGCGTGCTCGATATCACCCAGTTTGTCGCGGGCCCGACCTGCACGCGTCTGCTGGCCGAGGCCGGCGCCGACGTGATCAAGATCGAGCTCGCGCCGTTTGGCGACCGGTCTCGCTTCCAGGGCCTCAAGCCGCGCGATCCCGCCTACAAGAACACGTCGCAGAGCACCTACTTCTTCCAGCAGAACCATTCGAAGCGCAGCCTCGCGCTCGCCTTCAAGCACGAGAAGAGCCGCGAGATCCTGACCCGGCTCGCGGCCAAGGCCGACGTTCTGGTGGAGAATTTTACGCCTGGCGTGATGGAGCGCGCCGGACTTGGCTACGAGACGCTGAAAAAGATCAATCCGCGGCTGATCATGTGCTCGATCTCCTTTGCCGGACAGACCGGTCCGCTCAGCGACAAGCCGGGCTTCGACTATATTGCGCAGGCCTTCGCCGGCATCACCGGCGTGATCGGCGACCCCAACGGGAAGCCGGCGCAGGTGCCTGTCGCGATCGGTGACGCGTCGACGGGCGTTGCTGCGGCGATGGCCGTGGGGTTTGCGCTGCTGCACCGCGAACGCACCGGCGAAGGGCAGTTCATCGAATCGACGCTGCTCGACACCTATTTCCATATGCATGAGGCGAATGTTCCGAAGGTCTCGCTGCGCGGCGACAGCTTTGTGCCGCAGCGGGAAGGCTCGCTGCATCCGAACGGCGGCCCGGTCGGCGTGTTCGATTGCGGCCGGGACGAGTTTCTCGTGATCTGCGCGCTGGCACATCAATGGCCGCAAATGGTTCGGGCGCTGGGGCGGCCGGAGCTCGAGAAGGACCCGCGGTTCGCGTCCGCACGCGCCCGTGCCGACAACAGGGTGCTGGTGGGAGAGATCGTCGAAGCCTGGCTCAAGACGTTTCCGTCGCGCGATGCGGCGATCGCGGCATTGGAAAAGGAGAGAATTCCCTGCGCGCCGGTGCTGACCCTGAATGATGCCATGGCACAGCCGCATCTGATCGAGCGCGGCACGGTCCGCCATGTCAGCGATCCCCGGATCGGCAAGTTTGCCATCCCCGGCGCCCCGATGCGTTTCTCTGAATGGCCACAGCACACCGAGCTGAGAGCCGACCTGCTCGGCGAGCACAATGAGGCGATCCTGGGCGAGCTCGGGCTGTCCGAGCAGGAGATCGACCAGCTCTATGCGGAGAAGGTGCTGGTGCAGGACCGGGAGTTGCGGGCCGGGAGGCGGCTCAGGCAGGCGAGCTGAGCCGCGTCATCATCACGCCGTCAAGCCGACGTGGGCCGATCGAAATACGCGAATGCGGCGCTGGTCAGGCTGCCGAGCAGGGACCAGAACACCAGGCTGGTCAGCGTGACCGCGACCACGAACTGATGCGACAAGGACGAGGGCACGTTGGTCTCGACATGCTCCAGCTCGGGCGCGCCGATCAAATGCGGCAGCATGATCAGGACGACGCCGGCGATCGCGGCCGGTGCCGAACGCCGGAAAACGATCAGGCCCAGGCCGGCCGAAGTCGCCAGCACCGCCGTCACCCACCAGATCTGACGCGACATCAGTGGTGCGGCGGGGACACCCGGCAGTTCAGGCGGCAGCCCGAGACCCGGCGCGATCGTGAAGACGGCAAAACCTGCGAGGCCCCACATCAAGCCTTCGTGCCACGAGATCGGCTCGCCAGTTGCGCCGCTGCGAACCGAGAAGAAGCCGCACAGCAAAAGCGCAAAGCCGATCCCGGTCAGGATGTTCGCCCCCGCCGTATAGAAGGTGCGCTCCAACCCGTCTCGCGGCTCCCAGGCCTCCGCACCATGATCATGAGCGGCTTGATCGTGCACCAGGATTGCACGCGGCGGGGCTGAGGCCTCGTGCTTGTGCTCGGCCGCCTTCTCGTAGACCTCGGCCTTGAGGATCAGGGGGACGGTGCCGAACTGCTGGACCGCCGTGACGATCAGGCCAACGATGAAACCGGCAATGACCGACGAGAAGACGATCGAGCGAAACGTGCTCATGCCAAGGCGGTCAGTGGCAGGGGAACGCGTTGGAGTGGCGCACGTCGTGCGCCGCGTTGTGGATCACGTCGATGTGCGAGAAGCCGACCACGCCGACGATGAACAGACCGAGCGTCATCGCCATCAGGGACTGGGCAAGCCGTCCGACCTGTCCGGTGGCAACCGGCAGATCCGTGACTTGAGCTTGCGTGACCTGGGGTTGGCTCATGGTCGTTCTCCACGTTCGATTTGCTCGGCTTCTAGCAGCTTTCGCGCGATGTCGCGACTGGTAAGATGCAAATTTGTTGCAACAGGGATGCGCTTGCGCAGGATTTTCGCGCGCGCCGCTGCTCTAAACGCTTCTTCAAACTGGCAGAAATAGCCGAGACAGGCATCCGGCGTCGGGTCCGTGCCGAGCAACGTCCGGAATGCGCCCCGATGCACCGCGCAGATCGCGCTGTGCTCCGGGACGCCAAAGACCAGGGAGGCGATGTCGGCGCGCCAATGTGCGTCGCGGCTTGGGGCGCCGCCGGTGGCCGGAGCTCCGTCAGCGTCGGATGGTGAATTCACCCGGACCTCGCCGCGATTCCCATTTGGCCTTCTCGAGCTCCGGACGGTCGCATTCCGCCTGGGGGGTGCCGATGCAGAGGTAGCCGATGAATTTCCAGGCGTCCGGTATTTCCAGAATCTCCTGAATGCGCGCCGGGTTGAGGATCGAGACCCAGCCGAGCCCGATGCCTTCGGCGCGCGCGGCAAGCCACATCGAGCAGATTGCAGCCACCACGGAATATTCTGTTGTCTCCGGCATCGTCGCACGCCCGAGGCCGGAGCCGATGTGGTCGGTCTTGTCGGCAAATACAGCGAGATGGCCGGGCGACTCCTCGAGGCCTGATAGCTTCAATGCGGCATATTTCGCGGCACGCTCGCCCGAGTAAGACCGCAGCGCATCGGCGTTGCAGGTCTTGAAGTCTTCGATCACCGCGCGGCGCCGTGCCGCGTCGTCGACAATCACGAACCGCCAGGGCTGGCTCAACCCGACCGAGGGGGAGAGGCAGGCGACCTCGATCAGCCGCTCGATCGTACCATCCGGCAGCGGATCGGTTCGGAAGCGCCGCACGTCGCGCCGCCACACGAACAGCTCCTGCAGTTGCCGGCGAAACGCATCATCGAACGAGACCATCGCGGGGCCTTTGGCTGGATCCATCGCGGACGTCACTTGAGCTTCATCGGCAGGCCCGCAACGACGAACTCGACCTCGTCTGCCACGCCGGCGATGGTCTGGTTCATGATGCCGGCGGCATCGCGGAAGGTGCGCGCCAGTGCGTTGTCGGGCACGATGCCGAGACCAACCTCGTTGGTGACCAGAACGACCGGGCTGTGCTGACGCGGCAGCGCATCCGCCAGGCGCGTCACTTCCTCGGACCAGTCGCGCTCCGCATGCAGCAGGTTGGACAGCCAGAGCGTCAGGCAATCGACCAGCCTTGCGCCGCCGCCGTCGGTCTCGGACAGCGCGGTGACAAGGTCGAGCGGCACCTCGCGTTCGATCCAGTCACCGCCGCGCCGCGCGCGATGTTTGGCGATCCGCTCGTCCATTTCGGCATCGAGCGCCTCGGCGGTCGCGATATAGACCGGCCGCTCCGGAAAGCTGCGCGCGCGCAATTCGGCGCGCCGGCTTTTCCCGGACCGGGCTCCGCCCGTGATCAGAATGACGGCCATGGGATCTCCTGTCTACGTCCGCTCTAACCACCAATCGCGGTGAAACACAAAGCCGAAATCCGCCACGGAGGGCTTGCACTCGGCCAATGTCTTGCGCATCAGGGGGATCGCGGCGAGGAGAGGGTTAAGTGGGTTTTGCGGGAGCGATGGCGGTGGCGATGGCGGTGGATGCCCTGATCGGCTGGCCGTCGCCGCTGTTTGCGCGCATCGGGCATCCCGTGACCTGGCTCGGCCGGCTGATCCATCTTGTCGACAGCGCCTGGAACCGGGACGCCGATCCGCCGGCGTTTCGCCGCCTCGCCGGTGTCGCGGCCGCTTTCCTGGTGATCGCGCTGGCGACGGCTCTCGGTTGGGCGGTTCAGTCCGTGCTCGCATCCGGATGGGTGCGCGTCGTCCTTGTGGGTGTGTTGGCGTGGCCGCTGGTGGCATTGCGCTCGCTGAATGAGCATGTCGCGGCGGTGGCCAATCCCATGGCATCCGGCGACATCACGGGCGCACGCTCGGCGGTTGCGCAGATTGTCGGACGCGATCCGGCAACGCTCGACGATGCCGGCATCGCGCGCGCGACCCTCGAGAGCCTCGCCGAGAATGCCTCCGACGGCATCGTCGCGCCGGTGTTCTGGGGTGCGCTGTTCGGCCTGCCGGGAATCCTCGGCTACAAGGCGATCAACACGCTGGACTCCATGATCGGCCATCGCACCGAACGGCACGACGCCTTTGGCTGGGCGGCCGCGCGGATCGACGATCTCGCCAATCTCATTCCGGCACGGCTGACCGGGCTGTTGTTCGTGGTGCTCGCGCCGCGGCCATCGCAGGCGTGGTCATGCATGTTGCGTGATGCTCGCCGTCATCGCTCGCCGAATGCCGGCTGGCCGGTGGCGGCGATGGCCGGCGCGCTCGGCGTGCGGCTCAGCGGTCCCCGCATCTATCACGGCAGCATCGCCGATGAGCCCTGGCTGAACGAGGGCGCGCGCGATCCGGCTGCCGCCGACATCTTCGCCGGGCTGAAACTCTATCGTTACGCCATGATGCTGCTGGCCGGGGCGTTCATAGTCCTGGCGCTGGCGTGAAGGAGCGGCGCATGCGCGAGCACGGCGGAAACCTCGATGTCGCCCGGCAACGCTTCGGCGGCGCTGCGGAGGACTGGATCGACCTGTCGACGGGGATCAATCGGGTGCCTTATCCTGACGTCGATGTGGAGCCGCGGCAATGGAGCGCCTTGCCGCCGCGGTCCGAGATCGAATCCCTCCACGCCGCCGCGCGGCAGGCTTACGCGACCGATGCGCCGATCCTGGCAATGGGCGGTGCGCAGGCCGCCATTCAGCTGCTGCCGCAGCTGGCGTCCCGGGGGCGGGCGCGCATCCTTGCGCCGACCTACAATGAGTATGCCGCAGTGTTGTCGGCCGCCGGATGGGACGTCGACGAGGTGTCCGATCTCGCAGCGCTTGCGGGCGCCGATCTTGCCGTCGTCGTCAATCCGAACAATCCCGATGGCCGGCACCATGAGCGGCGCGAGTTGCTCGCGCTACTGCCGCGCGTTGGGCGGCTCGTGATTGACGAGAGTTTTGCGGACGCCGTGCCGGACCTGTCGTTTGCAGGAGAGGCCGGACAACCGGGACTCTTGATCCTGCGCTCATTCGGCAAATTCTACGGACTTGCCGGCTTGCGGCTCGGCTTCGCGATCGGCAGCGAGACGGATATCGCCGCGCTTGCGGCGATGGCGGGCCCATGGCCGGTTTCGGGGGCCGCAATTGCGATCGGCCGGCGGGCGCTGCGCGATCACGACTGGGCAAAGGCGACGGCCGCACGGCTGGCGGACGACTGCGTCAGGCTCGATGCAGCGGTGCGATCGCAGGGTTGGACCCTGGTCGGTGGCACGCCGCTGTTCCGTCTCTACGAGACCGGCGACGCGCTGGCCGCGCAGGACAGGCTTGCCCGCGGGCTGATCTGGTCGCGCGTGTTTCAGCAAAAACCGGGATGGCTGCGCCTCGGTCTGCCCGGCAGCGAGGCCGAATGGTCCCGGCTGTCTGCCGCGCTGTCGCGCTAGCGCGCCAGTGCGAGCAGGCCCTCGACATCGAGATGGGTCTCGATGTGTTCGGCGAGCGCGTCGAGCGCGCTCTCGACCCGGGCGCCGTATGGCTGGTCGGCCACGGGAATATCGAGCTTTGCAAGGAACGCCTTGCGGAATTGGTCCGACGTGAACAGGCCGTGCAGATAGCTGCCGTGAACGCGGCCATCGGCGGAAACGGCACCTTCAGCGGCGCCGTCGAGCGACGCAAATGGCCGCGCGCGATCCGGACCGTCGGTGCGCCCGATGTGAATTTCATAGGCGCTGATCGGCTGAGCTGTGGCAGCATGCAGCGCGCTGACGCGTGTCAGCGTCTTCTGTTCGGTCATGATAGTTGTGACATCAAGAAGCCCGAGGCCGCGCGTTTCGCCGGCGGGACCCTCGATCCCGTCGGGATCGGTGACGCTCTCGCCGAGCATCTGATATCCGCCGCAGAGGCCAAGGACATGGCCGCCGCGGCGATGATGCGCCAGGAGATCGATGTCCCAGCCTTGCGCGCGCAGGAAGGCGAGATCGCCGCGGGTCGATTTCGAGCCGGGCAGGATGACGAGCTTCGCATCACCCGGGATGGCTTCGCCCGGCCGCACCATCACGAGATCGACGCCGGGTTCGAGCTTCAGCGGATCGAAATCGTCGAAATTGGCGATCCGTGACAGCGCAAGGAAGGCGATCTTGCACCGGCCGGGCTTGCGCGCGTCGGCGAGCCCGAGCGCGTCTTCAGCCGGAAGTTCGCCGGCGCGGGCAAACCACGGCAGCACACCAAAGCCGCGCCATGCGGTGCGGGCTTCGATCAAGCGGTAGCCGTCGTCGAACAGCGTCGGATCGCCGCGGAACTTGTTGATGACAAAACCCTGGACCATCGCGGCATCCTCGGGATCGATCACCGCCTGGATACCGACGAGTTGCGCGATGACGCCGCCGCGGTCGATGTCGCCGACCAGCACCACGGGGACGTCAGCTTTGCGCGCAAACCCCATATTGGCGATATCGGATTTGCGCAAATTGACTTCGGCGGGGCTGCCGGCGCCTTCGACCAGCACCAGATCGGCGCGATCCTTGAGGCGCCCAAAACTCTCCAGCACCGCGCCCATCAGCGACGGTTTCATAGCGGAATATTCGCGCGCGCGTGCGGTCGCGATCCGCTTGCCGTGCACGATGATCTGGGCACCGACATCGCTCTCCGGCTTCAGCAGCACCGGGTTCATGTCGGTGTGCGGCTCGACACCGGCGGCGAGCGCCTGCAGGGCCTGCGCACGTCCGATCTCGCCGCCGTCGATGGTCACGGCGGCGTTGTTGGACATGTTCTGCGGCTTGAAAGGCAAGACGCGCAGGCCGCGCCGTCCGGCAGCGCGCGCCAGGCCCGCGACGATGAGCGACTTGCCCACGTCCGAGCCGGCTCCCTGGATCATCAATGCGCGCGCCATGGTGCTTGTCAGAACTCGACGCCCGGCTGGGCCTTGATGCCGGAGCGGAACGGATGCTTCACCAGCGTCATCTCGGTGACGAGGTCGGCGATCTCGATCAATTCATCCTTGGCGTTGCGACCGGTGAGCACGACATGCGTCATCGGCGGCTTCGACGTGGTCAGGAAGTCGACGACATCGGCGATGGCGAGATAATCGTAGCGCAGTGCGATGTTGATCTCGTCGAGCACGACCATGCGCAGGCTCGGGTCTGCGATCAGCTGCTTGGCCTTTTCCCAACCCGCTTGGGCCGCCGCGATGTCGCGCGCGCGATCCTGCGTTTCCCAGGTAAAACCTTCGCCCATCGCGTGGAATTGGCAGAGTTCGCCGAAATGCCCGGTGAGCAGGCGGCGCTCGCCGGTATCCCAGGCGCCCTTGATGAACTGCACCACCGCGCAGGGAAAGCCATGCGCCACGCAGCGCACGATCATGCCGAAGGCCGAGGAGGACTTTCCCTTGCCGGCGCCGGTATGAACGATGATCAGACCCTTTTCGCCGCTCTTGGTCGCCATGATCTTGTCGCGGGCGACCTTTTTTTTCGCCATCTTGGTCGCGTGGCGCGCATCCAGCGAAACCTCGCTGCTGCCGACCTCGTCTTCGGCGCCGTTTTCTTCAGAAATCATGACGTTCCTTCGGCTTGACAAGTTCGAGCCACGGACGAATGGTGGGCCCGCGTTGGTTCCTGTCCTACGACAGGCGAAGAGGGAATGCGATAGGGCTCAAGGTGGGCCCGAAAAGCAGCCGCCCCCGCGACCGTGACCGGAGAGATGCCCAAAAGCCACTGATTCCCTTCAGGGATCGGGAAGGTGGGTATCGAGGGAGAAATCTTGCTCCGCAAGCCGGGAGACCTGCCAACGCAACGTGTAGTGAGACCGGCGGACGGGGTGTTCCGCGACGGGGAACGAACCCATTCACATCGGTTCGTGTGCCTCTTCGCCTCCCGCTGTCAATCCAGGATGGGCGATGAGCGTTACACTTCATGTCTGCATCACCTGCCGCGCCGGCCAGACGCTGGCGGAAGGTGAGCTCGCGCCCGGTGCGCGCCTGCATGCCGCGCTTCTCGAGGCCGGCGTGCCAGATGACGTCAATCTTGTTCCCGTCGAATGCCTGTCGGCGTGCAGCCAGGGTTGCTCGGTCGCGCTCAGCGCGCCGGGGCGGTGGTCCTATGTCTACGGCCGCCTGTCCGCTGATAATGCCAGGGATGTGATCGCCGGTGCCTCCGCCTATGCTGCGGCGCCTGACGGCATCGTGCCGTGGCGCAGCCGTCCGGAAATCTTCCGCAAGCAATCACTCGCTCGAATCCCACCCCTTGCCGTCGTGCCGGAGGCCGCAGAATGACTACGCTCGCCAAGGTTCCGGTCACCGTCGTGACCGGGTTTCTCGGGTCCGGCAAGACGACGCTGATCCAGCATCTGATCCGCAACGCCAACGGCAAGAAGCTTGCGGTGCTAGTGAATGAATTCGGCAGCGAAGGGGTCGACGGCGAGATACTGAAGTCGTGCGCGGACGCCAATTGCCCGACCGAGAACATCGTCGAACTCGCCAATGGCTGTATCTGCTGCACCGTCGCCGACGATTTCATCCCGGCCATGGAGCAGTTGCTGGCGCGACGCGTGAGGCCCGATCACATCGTGATCGAGACGTCCGGCCTCGCTTTGCCGAAGCCGCTACTAAAAGCGTTCGACTGGCCGGAGATCCGCTCGCGGATCACGGTCGATGGCGTGATCGCGCTGGCCGATGCGGAGGCGGTCGCGGCCGGCCGCTTTGCGTCGGATCCCGCAGCAGTCGATGCACAGCGTGCGGCCGACGACAATCTCGACCACGAGACGCCGCTGTCCGAAGTGTTCGAGGACCAGATCGCTTGTGCCGATATCGTTCTGCTGACCAAGGCCGATCTCGCCGGCGCGGAAGGGATCAAGGCGGCCAAAGCGGTGATTGCAGCTGAAATGCCGCGCGAGGTTCCGATGTTGCCGATCGTCGACGGCGCCGTCGATGCGCGCGTGATCCTGGGGCTCGAGGCCGCGGCAGAGGATGATCTCGCGTCGCGTCCGTCGCATCACGATGGCGAGGACGAGCACGAGCACAACGATTTCAACTCCGTGGTGATCGATCTTCCCGAGGTTTCGGATGTCGAGGAACTGGTGGCGTCGATCAAGGGACTGGCGCGCGAGCAGAACGTGCTGCGCGCCAAGGGCTACATCGCGGTCGAAGGCAAGCCGATGCGGCTGCTCGTGCAGTCCGTCGGCGAACGCGTGCGGCATCAGTTCGACATGCCCTGGGGCACACGGCCGCGGCAGTCGAAGCTGGTCGTGATCGGCGAGCATGGCGACATCGATGAAGCTGCGATCAGGGCGCGACTAGGTGTCTGATGCACGTCGTCTTCCGCGAGAGCCGCGGCCTTGAGGAGACCGCGACGCCAAGGGACCTCGGCCAGGATCCGGCCGATCTCGTGGTGTTGTCGTTTTCCGACAGCGATCTCGCCGCCTTCGCGGCCGGCTGGCGGCGGGGCCGCGCCGCGCTGCCGTCGCTGCGGCTCGCCAATCTCGCGGAGCTGCGCCATCCGCTCTCGGTCGATACCTATATCGAGCGCACACTGTCGCACGCGCGCGGCATCCTGGTGCGGCTGATCGGCGGCGAGCCCTATTGGTCATACGGGCTGGCCGCGGTGCATCGTCTGGCGAAGGAGCGCGGCATCGCTTTGGTGGTGTTGCCGGCCGATGGCCGCGACGATCTGCGGCTAGATGAATTTTCCACGCTGCCGGTCTCGACGCTGCGTCGTCTGAAGGTGCTGTGCGACAAGGGCGGGCCTGTCGCCGCGCAGGCCGTGATCGCGCAATTGGCGCTGGCGTCCGGGCTCTATGCCGGGCCGGTCGTCGGCGAGATCGATCTGGCCGAGATCGGCGTCTACGATTCGCGGCGCGGTGTGGTCGCGGCGCTGCCGGCATCGGATGGCCGGCCGCGGGCGCTGGTGACCTTCTATCGTTCCTATCTCGCGGCCGGCGATACGGCGCCGGTCGATGCCTTGATCGAAGCGCTACGTGAGAAGGGCTTTGAGGCCTACGGCGTGTTCGTCGCCTCGTTGAAGGCGGCTGATGTCGTCGATTGGCTGCGCGCTCAGTTCGCGCAATGCGCCCCAGCCGCCATCGTCAACGCGACCGCATTCTCCGCGGCCGGCGATGACGGCACCACGCCGTTCGATGCCGCGTCATGCCCCGTGTTCCAGGTCGCACTGTCTACGGCTCGCCGCGAGGATTGGGCCGAGTCGTTGCGCGGTCTGTCGCCCGGCGATCTCGCGATGCATGTGGTGTTGCCCGAGGTCGACGGCCGCCTGTTTGCGGGCGTGGTGAGCTTCAAGTCGGCGAGCGAGCGCGATCCCGATCTGCAGTTCGCGCATCTTGCGCATCGGCCGGATGGAGAGCGCGTCGCAGCGGTTGCCGCGCGCGTGGCAGCCCGGCATCGGCTTGCCGACAAGCCCGCGCAGGAGAAGCAGCTCGCACTCGTGCTGTCGAACTATCCGGGCCGTCCGCACCAGATCGCGCATGCCGTCGGCCTCGATGCGCTTGCCTCGGTCGAGGCGTTGCTGGCCGATCTCGCGACCGCGGGGTTTGATCTTGAGCCGGTGGCGTCGCTGGGCGACGCGCTCTTGCGCCGGAAACTGACATGGGACGTGGCCGAATATCGTGCGGCCATCTCCAGCCTTCCGCAGCAGCTGCAGGACGATCTTGCGCGCGCATGGGGCGCGCCGGAGGACGATCCGAACTGCCATGACGGTGCGTTTCAATTCGCGGCGATCCAGTGCGGCAAGTCCGTCATCGCCGTTCAGCCGGAGCGCGGCGATGTCGGTCATCGCGATGCCGACTATCACGATCTGTCGCGCACGCCGCGCCATGCCTATGTCGCGTTCTATTTGTGGCTCAGGCAGCAGCGCATCGATGCCGTCGTCCACATGGGGGCGCATGGCACGCTGGAATGGTTGCCCGGCAAATCGGTTGCACTGTCGTCCGCGTGCTGGCCGGAAGCGCTGATCGGCGATCTGCCTGTTATCTATCCCTTCATCGTCAACGATCCCGGCGAGGCCGCGCAGGCCAAGCGGCGGATCGGCGCCGTGACGATCGGCCATTTGCCGCCGCCGCTGGCGCAGGCGACGGTGCCGGAAGGCCTGCGCAGGCTCGAGCGCTTGCTCGATGAATATTCGACAGCTGATGGTCTCGATCCGGCACGGCGGCAGCGCCTGATTGCTGACATCCGCGAGGAAGCGCGTCACGCCGGGCTGGAGGACGATCTCGGTCTTGCCGCGTCGGTCTCCGCGGCCGAGGCGATTCCGCAGATCGACCGTTTCGTCTGCGATCTCAAGGAAAGCCAGTTCGGCGACGGGCTGCATGTGTTCGGGCAGGGCGCTTGCGGTGCGGAGGAGAAAGCGGCGTTACGCGATGCGCTCTCCGGCCGGCGCGTCGCGCCAGGACCGTCGGGCTCGCCCTATCGCGGGCGGCGCGATGTGCTGCCGACCGGGCGCAATCTGTTTGCCGTCGATCCCCGTGCGGTGCCGACGCCGTCGGCGCATGCGCAAGGCGTGAAGCTCGCCGAAGAACTCCTGCGCCGTCACCTGCAGGATCACGGCGACTGGCCGAAAGGGCTCGTCGTCGACCTCTGGGGTTCCTCGACGATGCGCACCGCCGGCGAGGATTTTGCGATGGCGCTGCATCTCGCCGGCATCGCGCCGCGCTGGGATCACGGATCGGGCCGCGTGGCCGGCTATGACATCATAGCGCCTGCGGAGCTCGGCCGTCCCCGCATCGACGTCACGCTGCGCGTATCGGGGCTGTTCCGCGACGTCTTCTCGGGTCTTGCCCAGTTGTTCGAGGCGGCCACGGAAGCATTGTCCGAACGCAGCGATGAGGGAGACGAAAATCCCTACCGACAGCACGCGTCGCGCGTGTTTGGCCCCCGCCCGGGACACTACGGCGCCGGCGTCGCGTCGATGTCAGATGTCTTCACCGAGGCGGCGCGCGATGCAGCCGGCGAAGCCTGGCTGTCGGCGTCGTCCTGGGCCTTTGCATCCGATGGCGAGATGCGGCCCGATCGCGCCGGCATCGAGGCGCGGCTCTCGGCCGCCGACAGCTTTGTCCATACCCAGGACTTGCCTGAGACCGATTTGCTGCTGGCCGCGGACTATGCCGCGCATGAAGCCGGCATCGCGGCGGCGGCCCGGCGCATTGGCGCAGAAGTTCCGGCGCTCTATCATCTCGACGCGACGCGGCCGGATCAACCGCATGCGCGCTCGTTGACCGAGGAGATTTCGCGGGTGGTGCGTGCGCGCGCCGCCAATCCCGCATGGATCGCCGGCATGATGCGCCATGGCTTCCGAGGTGCCGCCGAGATCACGGCGACGCTTGAGCATATGGCGGCGTTCGCTCATCTCGCCGGCGCGGTGCCGCCGCATCTGTTCGACCTCTATTACGACGCGACGCTCGGCAATGACGACGTTCGCGGCTTCATGGCGCGCGAGAACCCGGCTGCCTTGGCTGCCATCGAAACCTGCTTCACCCGGTTGCACGAGGCGTCGCTCTGGGAGACGCGGCGCAATTCGATTGCGGCAGCATTGCAGGAGGCGTCATGAGCGCTGTTGCGATCAAGGGCTGGTGTCCCGGCGCGCTGCGGCCGATGCAATCAGGCGACGGCCTCGTGGTGCGCATTCGCCCGCATGGCGGACGGCTCGACGCGGCGCAAGCAACGGGGATCGCCGATCTGTCCGCGCGCTACGGCAACGGCCTGATCGATCTGACCAGCCGCGCCAATCTGCAGATCCGCGGCGTCAGCGATCAACGTTATCCGCGCTTGATCGAAGGAATTGGCGAGCTCGGGTTGCTGGATACGGATGCCGACATCGAGGCGCAGCGCAACATTCTGGTGACGCCATTCTGGGCTATCGGCGACGATACGCGCGGGCTCGCGGCCGAGCTTGAGCGGGCACTCGCCAGTTCTTTGCTCGATCTTCCGACCAAGTTCGGTTTCGCAATCGATGACGGCAGCGAGCGGGTGCTGGCTGGCGCGTCTGCGGATATCAGGATCGAGCGTGATCGCAACGGAGGACTGGTGGTGCGCGCCGATGGCGCGCAACTCGGGCGTTCGGTCACGCGGAGCGAGGCCGTGGCGGTCGCGCTGGCGCTGGCCGAATGGTTCATCGCCACCGGCGGAGCGAAGGGTGAGAGGCGGCGGATTGCGGCTCATCTCGCCGGCGGCGCGCGCCTGCCAAAATCTCTTCGCGGCGATGTCGAGCCGGTGCCGCGATCGTTGGACCCTGTGCCGGGACTCTATTCGTCTGGCGCGATGGTCGGCGTTGCGTTCGGGCTCATGCCGCACCAGACGCTGAGCCATCTCGCCGGCTGCGCGCAGGGTCTTCGCGTGACGCCGTGGCGGATGCTGCTGGTGGAGGGGATGCGCGAGATGCCCCGCGGGGCGGACCTCGTCACTGATGCCGATGATCCGGCGCTCCGCGCCATCGCCTGCAGCGGCGCGCCGCGCTGCGGCGAGGCGCATGCCGATACGCGTGCGCTGGCATCGGCGCTCGTGCGGCATATTCCGGCCGAGGCCTGCCTGCACGTATCCGGTTGCGCCAAGGGCTGTGCGCATTCCGGCCCTGCGGATGTCACCCTCGTTGCCACCAGCGAAGGTTTTGATCTCATCCGCCGTGGGACGACACGGGATGCGCCGGTGATGCGAGGACTGACCAACTCGTACCTCGTCGCAAATCCGTCCGTGCTGCTGGGAGGTCGCTGATGCCGCACTTCTATGAAACCGACGGCGCGGTGATCTATCGGCAGTCCTTTGCCACCATTCGCACTGAGGCCGACCTTGGCCGCTTCACGTCGGATGAAGAGCCGGTGGTCGTGCGCATGATCCACGCCGCCGGCATGGTGGGGCTGGAAGCGCATGTCCGCTTCACGCCCAGTATGGCCGCGCGCGCAAGGGCTGCCTTGCAGAACGGTTCGACGATCCTGTGCGACGCGCGCATGGTCTCGGAGGGGATCACGCGCGCACGGCTGCCGGCCGGCAACGCCGTCATCTGCACGCTCGGCGACCCCGCGGTTCCCGCACTCGCGCAATCGATGCGCAATACGCGCTCGGCGGCTGCGCTCGAACTGTGGCGGCCGCATCTGGCCGGCGCAATCGTCGCGATCGGCAATGCGCCGACGGCGCTATTCCATCTCCTCAACATGCTGGAGGACCCCGATTGCCCGCGGCCGGCGGCGATCATCGGTTGCCCGGTCGGCTTTGTCGGGGCGGCCGAGTCCAAGGCGGCATTGATGGCCGCGCCACCCGCGCCGGCGTTGACGGTCGAGGGGCGTCTCGGTGGTTCGGCGATCACGGTCGCTGCCGTCAACGCGCTGGCGAGCCGGAGCGAATAGATGGGACGCATCATCTGCTGCGGCCTCGGGCCAGGCGATCCGGACCTGATGAGCGTACGCGCCGATCGCATTGTGCGTGCCGCCAAGCATGTCGCCTATTTCCGCAAGAAGGGCCAGCTGGGCCAGGCCCGCCGCATCGTCGAAGGGCTGCTCGTCGCCGACGTCAGCGAGTATCCGATGGAATATCCTGTCACCACGGAGATCGCCTTCGACAGTCCGGACTATGCGCAGCTGCTTGGGAGCTTCTACGACGAATGGGCCGAGCGCCTGGCGCGGCTTGCGCGCGCGATCGATGTCATCGTGCTCTGCGAGGGCGATCCCTATTTCTACGGCTCGTTCATGCATCTGCATTCGCGCCTGCAGGGGCGTGTCGAGATCGAGGTGATCGCCGGCATTCCTGGCATGGCGGGTTGCTGGAATTCGGTCGGCCAGCCGATAGCGCTGGCCGACGACGTGACCACCGTGCTGATGGGCACGCTGCCGGAGGCGGAGCTGGAACTGAGGATGCGGAGTTCCGACGCGCTCGTCGTCATGAAGACCGGCCGCAATCTGAAGAAGATCCGACGCGCGCTCGCGTCCGCGGGGCGTCTCGACGATGCGTGGCTGGTCGAACGCGGCACCATGCCGGATCAGCGCGTCGCCCGGCTCGCGGAGCTCGGCGAAACCGACTGTCCATATTTTGCGATCGTGCTGGTGCACGGGCAGGGGCGGCGCAAGGAGGCGGCCCAATGACCGGCACGCTGACCATCGCAGGACTGGGACCGGGCGACGAGGCGCTGATCACGCCGGAAGTCACAGCTGCGCTTCAAGCTGCGACCGACATCGTCGGCTATGCACCCTATGTGACGCGCGTGCCGCCGCGCGCCGGGCTCACGTTGCATCCTTCAGACAATCGCGTCGAGTTGCAGCGCGCCGCCGACGCGTTGCGGCTTGCATCCGAAGGGCGCCACGTCGTCGTGGTGTCTTCAGGCGATCCCGGCGTCTTCGCGATGGCGTCCGCGGTGTTCGAGGCGCTCGAGGACGCGCCGCAGTGGCGCGACCTCTCGATTCGCGTGCTGCCTGGGGTGACCGCGATGCTGGCGGCGGCAGCGAGTGCCGGCGCGCCGCTCGGTCATGATTTTTGCGCGATCAACCTCTCCGACAATCTCAAGCCATGGCCCTTGATCGAGAAGCGCCTGCGGCTCGCGGCCGAAGCCGACTTTGCCATCGCAATATACAATCCGCGCTCGGCGAGCCGGCCGGAAGGTTTCGGTCGCGCGCTCGAGATCTTGCGGGAAGCGGGTTGCGGCGACCGCATCGTGGTATTCGCGCGCGCCGTCAGCACGCCCGATCAGCGGATCGAGACGGTCGAGCTGCGCGACGCAAGGCCCGAGATGGCCGATATGCGGACGCTCGTGATCGTCGGCAATTCGGGGACGCGGCGGGTCGGGCGCTGGGTCTACGCGCCGAGGCAGGTCCGATGATCGAGCCATTGCATTACATCGCCGACGCTTTCCAGCCGTGGTCGGTCGGGCAGAGGTGGCCGGGTGATCATGATGACGGGAAGGCCAAGCGCACGGGCGGCGTCGATCTTGGCGCGCGCGCCGGTGCCGCCGGAGTTGCGGGCAACGATCCAATCAATGCGACGCCCGCGCATCATCTCGAGTTCGCCGTCGAGCGTGAACGGTCCGCGCGATACGATGACGTCGGCATCGGGCAATGGCAGCGTTCCCTCGGGCGGGTCGACAAATCGCAACGTATAGGCGTGTTGCGGCCGGCTGCCGAATGGCGCGATGTGCTGCCGGCCGATGGCGAGGAATACGTGAGTGCGGTTCTCCGGCAGGGCCGCGACTGCGGAGACGACGTCCGCGACCTCGATCCAGCGGTCGCCGGCTTCCTTGTCCCACGGCGCGCGCTCGAGCGCGATCAACGGCGTTGCGGTTTGCGCGCAGGCGGCGATCGCGTTGCGGCTCATCTCGGCCGCGAAGGGATGCGTCGCGTCGATGACGTGCGTGATGGCTTCGCAACGAAGATACTCGGCAAGACCGTTGACACCGCCGAAGCCGCCGATCCGGGTCGGCAGCGGCTGGTCGGCCGGTGCACGCGTGCGTCCGCCATAGGAATAGACCGCGTCGATCCCCGCGCGCGCGATTGCAGCGGCGAGCAGATTGGCGTCGGCGGTTCCGCCCAGGATCAGGGCGCGTATCATGAATAATCCCTGGTTGACCATCATCGGCATCGGCGAAGATGGCCTTGCCGGCCTCTCCGACGCAAGCCGAAAGGCGCTTCGCGAAGCCGAAACGGTTTTCGGTGGCGAACGGCACCTCGCGCTGGCCGGTATCACCGATCGCGGCCGTGCCTGGCCGGTGCCGTTCGATGTGGGCATCGTGCTTGAATGCCGCGGCCGTCCGACGGCGGTGCTCGCCTCGGGCGATCCGTTCTGGCATGGCGTCGGTGGAGGCCTCGCCGAGACGCTGCAGGCCGGCGAGTGGGTCGCATACTCTGGACCATCGACATTCTCGCTCGCGGCGGCGCGCTTGGGCTGGCGGCTCGAAAGCGTCATCTGCCTTGGCCTTCATGCGGCACCGTTCGAGCGGCTGTTGCTGCATCTCGTGTGTGGTGCACGGATCATCTGCCTGATGCGCGATGGCAAGGCGGCTTCCGATCTCGCGCGCTGGCTCACGGACCGCGGCTGGGGGCCGTCCTCGATGTGGACGCTTTCGGCGCTTGGCGGACCGCGTGAATCCATCACGCAGCATCACGCGGATGGTTATGCGGGCGATGCAGGCGCCAGCCTGGTCGCGATCGCCGTGGAGGCGAGGGGAACGCAAGGGATCGCGCGTAGCTCGGGTCTTCCCGACGCACTCTTTGTGCATGACGGGCAACTGACAAAACAGCCGATCCGCGCGCTTGCGCTGTCGGCGCTTGCGCCGCGGCCTGGCGAGCGGCTGTGGGACATCGGCGCCGGCTCAGGCTCGATTTCGATCGAATGGGCGCTGTGCGGCGGGACGGCGGTCGCCGTCGAGGCCCGCGGCGAGCGCGCCATGAACATCCGTAGCAACGCGGCGAGCTTCGGCTTGACGCACCGGATCACCGTCATCGAGGGCGAGGCGCCCGGCATCCTGTCGGACCTCGAGGCGCCCGATGCCGTGTTCATCGGTGGCGGCCTCGATGCTGATATGTTCGACGCGATCTGGTCGCGTATCGCGCCGGGAACGCGACTTGTTGCGCATGCGGTGACCCTGGAAACCGACGCGCTGCTTGCCGATCTGCACGGCCGCCATGGCGGCGAGCTGATGCGGGTGGAGATCGCCCACGTTGAGCCGTTGGGGCGGTATCGCTCATGGAAGGCCGCGCGGCCGATCGTGCAATGGAGCGTTATCAGATGAAGGTCGCAGGTCTCGGCTTCAGGCGCGACGCCAGCGCCGCATCCTTGCGCGACGCGCTCGACGCGGCCGGCGGCTCCGAAGGCCTTGCGGCGGTTGCAACGGTGAGTGACAAGGCCGATGCCGTGCCATTGAAAGTTCTGGCTCAGGAGCTGGGCTTGCCGATCCGGGGCATTCCTGCCGAGCTATTGGCTGGGACAGGGACCGCAACGCAATCCGAGCTCATCAAGGCGAGGTTCGGAACGGGCTCGGTCGCCGAAGCTGTGGCAATCGCTGCGGCAGGACGCGGTGCGCGCCTGATCTCGGTCAGGGCGACGTCACAGGATCGGATGGCCACGGCGGCGATCGCGGAAGGAGACGGCGAATGACGGTGCATTTCATCGGCGCAGGGCCAGGCGCCGCCGATCTCCTGACCTTGCGCGGGCGCGATCTGATCGCCTCTTGCCCGGTCTGTCTTTATGCCGGATCGCTCGTGCCGGATGGTGTTCTGGCGCATTGCCCCGGGGATGCGCGCATCGTCAACACCGCGCCGATGTCACTCGACGAGATCATCGCCGAGATCGCTGCGGCGCATGCGGAGGGCAAGGACGTCGCGCGGCTGCATTCGGGCGATCTCTCGATCTGGTCGGCGATGGGCGAACAGTTGCGCCGGCTGCGCGCATTGCAGATTCCCTATTCGGTGACACCGGGCGTGCCGGCCTTCTCGGCAGCCGCGGCGGCACTGGAGTCCGAGCTCACGCTGCCGGGCCTCACTCAATCGGTGGTGCTGACACGCACGCCGGGCAGGGCAAGCGCGATGCCCGACGGCGAAACGCTCACAGCCTTCGCCGCGACCGGCGCGGTGCTCGCGATCCATCTCTCGATCCATTTGCTGGACAAGGTCGTTGCCGAGCTCACGCCGCACTATGGCGCGGACTGTCCGGTGGCGATCGTCTGGCGTGCGAGCTGGCCGGACCAGCGCATCGTGCGCGCCACGCTTTCGACCCTCGATGCCGCTATTGGCCCAGAACTCGAACGCACCGCGCTGATCCTGGTCGGCAAGACGCTGGGTGCGGATGAATTCGCCGAAAGCCGTCTCTATGCGGCCGATTACGACCGCCGCTACCGTCCGGTGGGAGCCGAGCCACGCTTTCCGGAACCATCGCGATGAGCGCGGGACTTGTGATCTCGGCGCCGGCATCCGGCGTCGGCAAGACGACGCTGACCTTGGCGCTCGCCCGCGCCTATCGGAATCGCGGGCTGAAGGTGCAGTGCCTGAAGAGCGGGCCTGACTATATCGATCCCGCCTTTCATGCGGTGGCCACAGGACGCGCGTCCGTCAATCTCGATAGCTGGGCCATGGCGCGCGACGCGATCGAGTGCCTGGCGAGCCGCGGCGCGGACGCCGACCTGGTGTTGGCCGAGGGCTCGATGGGCCTGTTCGACGGCGTTGCCGCGCGCGGCGTGTCCGGCACCGGCGCCACCGCTGATATCGCCGAGATGATGGGGTGGCCGGTGTTGCTGGCGATCGATCCTTCCGGCCAGGCACAAACCGCGGCGGCGATCGCGGCTGGACTACGCGATTTCCGCACCGGCGTGCGGTTGGCGGGCGTCGTTCTCAACCGCGTTGCAAGCAAGCGGCATGAGGATCTGGTGCGCGGCGCCATGGCAGGCGCGGGCATTGCTGTGTTGGGTGCGCTGCCCCGCCATGCCGAGATTGCCTTGCCGAAGCGTCATCTCGGCCTGGTGCAGGCCGAAGAGCAGGCCGAGATCGACGGCCTGATCGAGGAAGCCGCGCGCTTCGTCGCCGAGCATGTCGATCTCGACGCCGTGCTGCAATCGGCCCATGTCCGGTCAGTGCAATCGTCCACGCGCAGCTTCGTCGACACGCCGCCCGGCCAGCGCATCGCTCTCGCCCGCGACGCCGCATTCTCTTTCGTCTATCCGCACATGCTCGAAGCCTGGCGCGCGGCGGGCGCGGAGATCACGACGTTCTCGCCGCTTGCCGACGAAGGCCCCGACGCCGACGCCGATGTCTGTTGGCTGCCCGGCGGCTATCCCGAACTGCATGCCGGCCGGCTTGCCGCCAACGGGAGGTTTCTCGGCGGCCTTCGTGCCTTCGCCGCGACAAAGCCGGTGCATGGCGAATGCGGCGGCTACATGGTGCTGGGCAGCGCGCTGACCGACGCCGACGATGTGCGCCATGAGATGGCGGGCTTGCTCGGCCTGGAGACGAGCTATGCCAAACGCCGCATGCATCTGGGCTACCGGCTTGCCGAGCTCGTTGCACCGATGCCGGGGCACGAGCCGGGCGCGCGCCTGCGCGGCCACGAGTTTCACTACTCGACGATCATCGCGCAGCCGGATACGCCGCTCGCGGCGGTGCGCGATGCGACCGGCGCGATCGTGGCCGAAACCGGATCGCGGCGCGGCCGTGCAACGGGGACATTCTTTCATCTGATCGCGGAGGACCGGTGAGCGGATTCGTCTCCTTCGTCTCGGCCGGCCCCGGCGACCCCGAACTCCTGACGGTGAAAGGGGCCGCGCGGCTGCGCGAGGCCGACGTGGTGCTGTACGATGACCTTGCCTCGGGCGCGATCCTCGATCTCGCGCGCAGCGGCGCCAATCTTGTCGCGGTCGGCAAGCGTGCCGGCCGGCTGTCGGCCAGGCAGCATCATGTCAGCCGGCTGCTGGTCGATTATGCCGCGACCGGCGTGCGCGTGGTGCGCCTGAAATCAGGCGACGCCGGCATCTTCGGACGGCTCGAGGAGGAGATCGAGGCGCTGCGCGCGGCCGGCACCGGCTACGAGATCGTTCCCGGCGTGACCTCGGCCTCGGTCGCCGCCGCGCAAGCCGGCATTCCACTGACGCGACGGCTAACCTCGCGCCGGGTGCAGTTCGTGACCGGCGCCGACGTCACCGGTGAATTGCCGGCGGACCTGAATTGGGCGGCGCTGGCCGATCCGGAAGCAACCACCGTCGTCTATATGGGCCGCCGGACTTTCCCCGCGCTGGCGGCAAGGCTGATCGCGCACGGCCTTGCGCCCGAGACGCCGGCACTGCTGGCCGAGTCGCTCGGTCATGCCGACGAACGGCTTGTCCGCACCACGATCGCGGACCTTGCCGAACAGCTCACGCATGCGGGTGCCGCAACGGCGGCCGCAATTATTCTGTTCGGTGCTTTGGCGCCGGACCAAGGGTGACGCGGCCATGCTGACGCTTTCGCTGATCGGCATCGGTTGCGGTGATCCCCGGCAGCTCACCCTCGCTGCGATCTCTGCGATCAATGCAGCCGATCTGATCCTGATTCCGCGCAAGGGGACCGCGAAGTCGGATCTTGCCGAATTGCGGCGAACGATTTGCGCGGAGGCATTGAGCAACGACCGGACACGCATCGCCGAATTCGACCTGCCGGTGCGCGATGCCGGCGAGGAGGATTATCGCAGGGGCGTGGACGATTGGCATGATGCGGTGGCCGCGACCTGGTCGCAGGAAATCGCGCGCCATCTCGGCGGCGAGGGCCGGGTTGCCCTGCTGATCTGGGGCGATCCGTCGCTCTACGATTCAAGCCTGCGGATTGCGCGACGGCTCGATCCGCTGCCATCAATCGAAGTCATCCCCGGCATCACGTCGATCCAGGCGCTGTGCGCGGCGCATGCGCTGCCGCTCAACGAGATCGGCGAGCCGTTCCTGGTCACCACCGGCCGGCGGCTGCGCGAGGGCGGCTGGCCGTCCGGCGTGAACACCGTGGTCGTGATGCTCGACGGCGGCGCGGCCTTCCAGACGCTGGATCCGGCAGGGCTCCGGATCTGGTGGGGCGCCTATCTCGGCATGGCGGATCAGATCATCATGGCCGGAGAGTTGGCCGAGGTCGGCCCTCGCATCGTCGCCGCGCGGCGTGAGGCGCGCGAGCGGCACGGCTGGATCATGGACTGCTACATCCTCAAGCGACAATCATGATTGGGGGCTGTGCCGACGTATTGGCATTCCAGAGCCGCTAATCCTTGAACGCGCGAATCGACGGCTGGATCGTCAGGCGGTAGGCGACGAGCTTGTCGCCATCGAACAGTTCGAGCGTCGTCTCGCAGACCGGGCAGCGATACTCGCCCTTGTTTCCTGAGCCGGACGTCAACTCGAGGCGTCGGAATCCAGCCCCGCAGCGCGGGCACGTGACGTCGTCCTTCTTCATCGGCTTACCGCAGAACAACACCGGCGGTATTTTGTAACCCGGACCGCGCGGCGGAACTATGGTCACGGCCGAAGAGCAGCGGATCATTCATGCATGGCAACGCCGACGCGACCTGGGTCGAACAACCGATCCGATAATTCGATCTCGCACGGGAAATGGATCGGCAATTTCGACGTATTCCGCAAATTCGGCAACGAGTTATGGCGCGACATCGAAGCACGTTCTGGCCTTGCCTGCACCGCAGCAATCGCTGCCGCGTCGCGATGCCCGTCGGTTCTCAATCCCCGTCCCCAGTGAACGCGCGATCGCCGGCGAACGCAGGGTTCGCCGGCGATCCATCGCCATCAGCGGATGCCACCTATTGCCTGATGAGGCGAACCACGTCCTGCCTCAGCAGGTAGAGCGAGACGGCGAGCAGGACGACATCCTTCATCAGGAAGGGCACGTTGCCGGTCATCGCAGGGAAACCTCCGGCCGCAACGTCCCAGCCTTCCGGCATGAACGGGATGATGGTGACCGTCGCGATGAACGTGCCGGTTGAGCCGAGCGCGCCGAGCACGCCGAGCCGCTTGTCCCAGAAGCCTGCGAGCAGCAGGGATCCGAAGGTCCATTCCGAGGCGCCGAGAAAATAGCTGGCGCCGGCATGGCCGAAGACCGGATACAGCCACCAGATCAGCGGCCCGTTGCTGATGAACGGGACCAGCCGTTCGAATTCGTACGGAAACCACTTCTGGTAACCGAAGAACAGGAACATGATCACCATCGAGGCCCGGACGATATGGTAGTCGAGATCCTCCGCGAGCAGGCCGGACCGATACAGCGCGCGAACAAGCGGATTTTGCGTGGTGTTGGCAAGCGTGGTGTTGGAAAGCGTGGTCATGGTCGTGATCCTTTTGACGTGACATCGCGCGGTCGCTTCATGCGACGGCGGGGAAGTCGATGTCGGTGTCGTTGATGCGGTTGAAGACGTTGGTGAAGACGGTGGTCGCGAACGCCAGGCTGATCTCGACCAGTTGCGCGTCGCTGTAGCCCGCCGCCCGGATCGCGGCGAAGTCCTCGGCGCTGACGGTGCCGCTCGACTGCGCGAGCTTGCGAACGAAATTGACCAGCGCATCGCGCTTGGTATCGCCGCTCGGCTCGCCGTCGCGGATCTGCTTCAGCGCGTCGGCCTTCACGCCGGCGAGTCTCGCGAGGTGCGAATGCGCGGCGACACAGTAATCGCAGCCGCCGGCGGCGCTGATCACGAGCTTGATGACCTCCTGATCGCGCTTGGGCAGGCTGCCGCCGGCGAGCACGGCATCGGCGGCGAGCACTGCCTTCAGCGCGGCCGGACCGTGGGCGGCGATTGCCGCATAGGTGTTCGGGACGCTGCCGATCGCCTTCTTGATCTGGGCGTAGATCTGGCCCGACGGGCCGGTGTCGGTTTCGAGATTGGGGACTGAGAGACGGGACATGGTGGCACTCCTTGGTGGGGTTGGTGAACGATTGCGGAGTGACAATAGGATCGAGATGTGAGACACTGAATGTCACCGTAACTCACATATATGCTCAATCGTCTCAAATCGGTCGCTTCAGGAGGTCGCCTTGGATTGGCTCAGCCGGCTTTTCGAGATGATGCCGGTGCGCGGGCGGCTCGACCTTCGCTGCAGCTACAGCGTGCCCTGGCGCATCGACCAGGGTCCGGGCGCGACCAACGAGATTCCCTATCATGCGGTGCTTGCCGGCTCGGCGATCCTGGACGATCCGGCGGGCGGTCGGCCGTTGCTGCTGAAGGCCGGCGACATTCTTCTGCTTCCCGGCAACCCGCGACACGTGATGCATGACGGCAGCGGGGCGACACCGCTGCCGGCGCGCAACCGGGCGGCGCAGAATTTCACGATCAGCGAAAACCTGGGTTCGGACGAGCGGCTTGACCTGTTGTGCGGACACTTCGCGATTGCACCGCCGCACGACCGTCTGTTGCGCAACTATCTTCCGCCGCGTCTTGTCGTGCATGCCGGACCGCGGGTGGGAAAGGGGACGGCCGCACAGCTCGCCGGACTCGTGTCCCTGATGCGCAGCGAAACGGCGGACGATCATCTGGGCGGCCGCGCCATGCTGAACGCGCTGTCCACGGCAATGTTTGCGCTTGTGCTGCGGCTTGCGAGCGAGACCGACGCGAAGTCGCGCGGTCTTCTTGCACTGGTCGGCGATCCTCGCCTTGCGCCGGCGGTGGCCGCCATGTTCAACGCGCCTGCGCGCGCATGGTCGCTGCCGGAGCTTGCGCGGTTGTGCAACATGTCGCGCGCCACGCTGGCACGGCAGTTCCAGGACAAGCTCGGGCGATCGGCCAGCGATCTGCTCACCGATGTCAGGATGACGCTGGCGGCGAACGAGTTGAGGCGATCGTCGCTCTCGACCGGCGGCGTGGCGGAGACGGTCGGCTATCAGTCGGAGGCCGCATTTCAGCGCGCCTTCAAGAGCCACATGGGCGTCACCCCGGCGCAGTGGCGAAAAGCGCAGCATTCCGGACCGGACGTGCTGGCGGAGCGTGTCGCATCGGCCGATCCGAAGGCGATGTCCGCGGCTGTTGATCGATAGCCTGCGAGAGAGAGGCGGCCGATGGGCGATCGCCACCGGCCGCTTCGTGTACCATCACGCCCGCACGGCGGCGGCCTGCTGCAGAACCGGGATCATGTCTTCCGGCTCCGGGCGGCTTGTGTAGTCCGGGTTGACTTCGGAGTAGAGGATCACGCCGTTCTGTCCGATCACGTAGCGCCCCGGCATCGGCAGGGTCCAGCTCGGATCGTCGTTGAAGGTCGGCAGATCGTTTTTCAGCTGCATGTAGAGCGCGACCAGATAGTCGGGCAGATGGAAGCGCAGTCCGAAGGCCTCGCTGACCTCGCCTTTCACGTCGGACAGGATCGGGAAGGAGAGCTTGTTCTGGCGCACCGATTTGCGGCTGTTCGGTGCGGTCTGCGGCGAGATCGCAACCAGCGAGGCGCCGTATTTGTCGAATGCCGGCTTGGCGGCTTCGAGCGCCTGCAGCTCCATGTTGCAATATGGGCACCAGACGCCGCGGTAGAAGCTGAGCACCAGCGGGCCGCGCTGAAGCAGATCCGCCGAGTGGACGAAATTGCCGTCGGGGTCCCTGAGCGAAAAGGTGGGGGCGACGTCGCCGGCCCGCTTGGCGCGTTGCGCGGCGCCGGACGCGATCAGCTCCGCGGTGGCGCGGTGCATGATCTCGACGACCGGCCGGGGAACGCTGTAGGGCGGCTTTCCGGCTTCGAAATCGGCTTTGAAGGCATCGAGCTTGGCTTGAAGCGACATGACGGTTCTCCTCGGCTGCTGCGTGGTGGACGGCGGCGCCGTCCGTATTTGTTGAACTCACACGCAGCAAGCTAAGGGAGACCGCCGTGCCGGGTAGCGCTGCCGTCCGACTAGTGCATATTCCTGCTGGGAATAAATCGAGTGGTCAGCAGCCGCGGCAGATCACCAGCTTGCGGTCGACGTCCTGGTCGAACTGCTTTTGCTGTCGCTCCCATGCCGACACGGTCTCGGGCTTGGGAGCGTCGGCGCGCTGCGGCTGCCGGTGGCCGACCGGCGCCAGCCAGGGCCGGCGCGCTGTCAGCGCAGCCGCCTTGACGTTGGCATGATCCGCGGTTGCGCTGATCGGAAGCTCGGGAAAGACGCGGATCGTGTCGGACTGGTTGGCGTTCGCAGGTGAGAGCAGGCTGGCGAAGACGAAGGCCGCGGCGGCGGCATGGACAGCGCGCTTCACGATCGAGATGCGGGACATGGCGACACTCCTTGGCGGGAGGCTCGGGATGAGCAACTCCATTGCCGCCACCCTACGCACCGGTGCGGCGCGCTGAATGCCATCGGGGATCGAAGACATGCTCGTTCGTCTCACCGGCCGCCGACGCGGGCCCGGGGGTTACCTCGTCATTCGTTGAACGCGCGCTCGAAGAACGTCACGAAGGTCCGCGCCTTGGCGGTCGCGGCGCGCCCGCCCGGAAGCACGGCCCAGAGATCGAGCGCGGGAAGGCTCCATTCCGGCAACACCGCCCGTACGGCGCCCGACCGGAGTTCGGGGCTGAACATCCATTCCGATGCGACGGCGATGCCCACATCGGCGAGCACTGCAGCCCTGACGCCTTCGGCGGCGGTCACCCGCAGCCGGCTCTGCACGGTGACGGCGAGCTCTGTGCTGTCGCGCCGGAACGACCACACGCTGCCCTCGCGCAGATACACGATGGCCTGATGCCGGTTCAGCTCGCTCGGCGTGGACGGCGTGCCGGCGCGCTTGAAATAGGCCGGCGTGCCCAGCACCAGGCGTTTGCATCTGGCGATGCGGCGTGCGGTCAGCGTCGAGTCCGTCATCTTGCCAATTCGCAGCGCCACGTCGATGCCCTCCTGCACAAGGTCGATCTGACGATCGTCGAGCACGACCTCGAGCTCGAGCTCCGGGTTCTGCGCCAGAAACTTCGGCAGCATCGGAATGAGATGAATGCGGGCGAAGGTGACGGCGGCGCAGATCCGCAACCGGCCCTTGAGGCCGGCCCCGGCACCGCGCGCGGCGAGCTCGGCTTCTGCGGCCTCTTCCAGAGCGCGCCTGGCGCGCTCGAGATAGCCCAACCCCGCTTCCGTCGGGGTGAGGCCACGGGTCGAACGGGTGAGCAGTTTGACCCCGAGGAATTCCTCGAGCTGCGCGATGGACTTCGAGACCGCCGGCTGGCCGATCCGAAGCTGCCGCGCGGCGCCGGAGAAGGATCCGGTTTCGATCACCCGAACGAAGGTCTCCATTGCCGCCAGGCGGTCCACGATATTCTCCGCAGGAATGAGCCGGTCCGTCCTTTCTGCCACGCGCTGCGAAGGTTGACCATCGCGTGCGCCGGTGCGAGCCCTCGGCTAACGCCCGCGCCTCAACTCCTCGGTGGCGCGGCGGAGCACCTCGTGAAGCCATTCGTGCGACGGTTCGTCCTCGACCCGTTCGTGCCAGAGCAGCCGAACCTCGACGGGCGTTGTGCTGTAAGGCAGCTCATGGGTCGTGATCGCATGCGCCTGCTCGAGCGCGCGCGCCAGTGGCCGCGGAACGATCGCCGCCAGTTCGGACTCGATCAGCAGCGCCGGCAAGGCAAGGAAATGCGGCAGCGAAACCGCGATCCGTGGCGGCCGGTCGCTGTCGGACAGCGCCCGTTCAAGCGCGGAGCGGTCATACATCTCCGAACGTCTGGCAAGCCCGCGCTCGGAGATGTAACCGCCGATCGCGCCCTCCTGTTCGCCACCAAAGGACACGACGACCAGCGGCAGGGTCGCGAGCTTTGCCTTGTCGAGCCGGCCGAGCTTGCGCTTTTTGCCGACGATCAGCACGTCGTCATATTCGAACAGCAGGGCGGTGCGGAAGCGGCTCGGCGGCGACGAGAACACGCCGATCGCGACATCGATGCGGCCGAGGTCGATCTGTTCGGCGAGATCGATTCGCGTCACCGGCTTGATGGTGAGATCGATTCCCGGAGCCTCCCGGCTCAAGATCTTCAAGAGCGGCGGCGCCAGCACCATCGTCGTGAAATCGTTGGCGGCGAGCGTGAACGGCTTGGTCGAGACCGCCGGAACGAAGGTCGGCAGCTCGACCGCGGCCTCCAGCGATCGCAGCGCCTGGCGCACCTGCGGGGCCATCGTCAACGCGCGGGCCGTCGGCTGCATGCCGGTCGCGGTGCGCACGAACAGGTCGTCATCCAGCATCTCGCGCAGCCGCGCCAGCGAGTGGCTCACGGCGGACTGGCTCAGCGCGACCTTCTGGCTGGCGCGCAGCACGCTGCGCTCCTCCATGACGGCGTCGAACACCTTGAGCAGGTTCAGGTCCAGTGTCTTGAAGGAAACGGACACGATGGCAGTCCCGTCTGTAGCGGATCGCTCGCTTCGGCAAATCGTTACGATCGTGTGCAGTTAAGGCCAGGCGTACGGTGGATGCAACCGACCGGATCGTCCGGGAGCGCATCGCCGCATCGCTGCCATTGGCGATCTGAAGCCGGTTCAGGATCAATCTGCAAGACTTTCACTTCCGCAACGCGACGTTCTGGCCAAAATTGTCGCCACCGGGTTGGGAGGAGAAAACGATGAAGCCCTGCGTGAGATCGGCCCGAAGTGGTGTGCGCAAATCAGTTGGACTGGCGCTGACGCTCCTGGCTGTGGCGCCGTCCGCGGTTGCACAGAACGGGCCGGTCAGGCTCGGCGTGCTGACTGACATGTCGTCGCTCTACGCAGATAATGGCGGCCTGGGCTCGGTCGTCGCGGCGCAGATGGCGGTGGATGATTTGAAGGGCAACGTGCTTGGGCGGCCGATCGAGATCGTCGCGGGCGATCATCAGAACAAGGCGGATATCGGCTCGGCGATCGCGCGGCGATGGCTGGAGAACGAGAACGTCGAGGCGATTCTCGATGTTCCGAATTCCGCGGTCGCGCTGGCCGTGCAGGGCATCACGCGCGACAAGAAGAAGCTGTTTCTCGCCACCGGCGCAGCGACGTCGCGGCTGACCGGCGACGAGTGCTCGCAGACCGGCATCCACTGGACTTACGACACCTATGCGCTGTCGCAGGGTACGACGCGCGCGATCTCGCGTCTCGGCGCCAAGTCCTGGTTCTTCCTGTCGGCCGATTATTCACTCGGCGCGCAACTCGAGGCGGACAGCCGCAAGGTGATCGACGCCACCGGCGGCAAGGTGGTCGGCGCGGTGAAGCACCCGATCAACACGCCCGATTTCTCGTCCTTCCTGCTGCAGGCGCAGGCCTCCAAGGCCGACGTGATCGCGCTCGCCGACGCCGGCGGCGATTTTATCAACGCCGTGAAGCAGGCGGGCGAGTTCGGCGTGACGCGTGGGCAAAAGCTTGCCGGCCTGATCGTCTTCATCGCCGACATCCACAGCCTCGGCCTGCAAAACGCGCAGGGCCTGATGCTCAGCTCAGCCTTCTACTGGGACCTCAACGAAGAGACGCGGGCGTGGTCGAAGCGCTTCATCGAGAAGACGAAGAAAGTGCCCACCATGATTCACGCCGGTACCTATGGCGCTGTCATGCACTACCTCAAGGCAGTCGAAGCCACCGGTACGCTCGATGGGCCGACCGTCGCCGCCAAGATGCGCGAATTGCCGGTGAATGATTTCATGACCCGTAACGGCAAGATCCGGCAGGACGGAAGGCTGGTCCGCGACATGTATCTGTTCCGCGTCAAGGCTCCGGAAGAGTCGAAGTACCAGTTCGATTACTACCAGCTGTTGGCGACGATCCCGGGGGACGAAGCTTTCAGACCGACGGAGGACGGCGGATGCCCGTTCGTGAAGAAGTCGTGATTGATGCGAACGGGGTGTGCGGGGCTGCGCGCAATCCGATCGACGACGTGATCGCGAGCCGGCTTTCGTGCCGTCAGTTCTCCGACAGTCCGGTCGCGCGGTCGACCATTGAGCAAATCCTGCGTGTGGCGCGGTTTGCGCCGAGTGGCGCAAACATCCAGCCCTGGCATGTCTACGTGCTCGCGGGCGCTGCCAAGACCGAGGTATCGGCAGCCCTTCTGCACGCCTATGAGCGGGAGCCGGGCGAGCACGTCTCCGAGTACCAATACTACGCCACCGAATTCCCCGAGCCGTATCTCAGCCGTCGCCAGGAGTTCGGACGATTGTTCTATGGCTCGCTCGGAATAGAGCAGAGCGACGCCGCGGCGCGGAGCAGGCAGACTGCCAAGAATTTTGCCTTCTTCGGTGCGCCGGTCGGATTGATCGTGACCATCGATCGCCGGCTCGCCATGGGAAGCTGGCTCGATCTCGGCATGTTCATCCAGACCATGATGTTGGCTGCGGTGGGACGCGGACTGCAATCCTGCCCGCAGGAAACGCTCGCCAAGTACCACCGGATCTTGCGTCCGATGCTGTCGATCCCTGCGGAGCAGATGGTGGCTTGCGGGATCTCGATGGGCCACCCGAGGGAGCAGGCGAGGGCGCGGCTGATGCCGCGCGCGGATGTGGAGGCGTTTGCCTCCTTCAAGGGATTCGAGAACTAGAACAGGAGAAAGTCATGGGAAGCCGGGAACAGCTTATCGAACGCAGCATTCCGTTTCTGCGCGAAGTCAAGGACATGACGCCGAGCGCGGCGATGGAGCGATGGCTCAACGAGACCTACGGGGAAGAGAGCGCGCTTTACCAGGATCTCGCACGCCTCATCAAAATGGGCGTCGAGGAGGGCTGGGCGGCGAACCAGGAAGTGGAGGGGCCGAACTATCGGCGCAGCCGCATCCTTGAGCCGGTCCCCGAGACATTCCAGTTCAGCATCACCGCAGTCTACATGAACAGCGCCGATCCGCGCCGCTTCAAGGACGACGACGATCATGACGTGCTGCGTGGCCAGTATCACGGCCATCCCTATGGCGAACTCAACCTCGTCGTTCCCCTCGACAAGGGCGCGCAGTTGAAGGGCTTGCAGGGCTGGCAGGGGCCGGGTTGGACGGCGCCTGATCCGGGCAGCCGGCACTATCCCGAGGTCCGGGGTGGCGCCGTGATCGCCTTGTTCTATCTGCCGGCCGGGCGCATTTCCTACGATTTCAAGGTACCGGCCTGACGTCCAGTGCCGGTGGCGTCGGCAGCAATTCGGTCTGGAGCAAGCCCATGACGTTGATCTATCCGGTCGCTTCGAACAGCGTCCACCCCGCGCGGCTGTCCCCTGCGTACCGGAGCGCGTTCAAACGCGCGCCGCAAAAGCCGCTGATCCCGATGCGGCACACGCTCTCCGAGCTGACCGGGCCGGTCTATGGTCACGAGACCGTGCGCGAGCACGACAATGATCTCACCATCCAGGCGAAGGGCGAGCCGCTCGGCGAACGCATCATCGTGCACGGCCATGTGCTGGACGAAGACGGCCGCGGCGTGCCGAACACGCTGGTCGAGTTGTGGCAGGCCAATGCCTGCGGCCGCTACATCCATGTCGTCGACCAGCATCCGGCGCCGCTCGATCCCAATTTCACCGGCGCCGGCCGCACGCAATCCGATGCCGAGGGTTACTACAAGTTCATCACCATCAAGCCCGGCGCCTATCCGTGGGGCAATCACCACAATGCCTGGCGGCCCGCGCATATCCACTTCTCGGTGTTCGGCCATTCCTTCGTCTCGCGTCTGGTGACGCAGATGTATTTCCCCGGCGATCCCTTGTTCCCGTTCGATCCGATCTTCAACTCGGTGACCGATGCGAAGGCGCGGGCGCGGATGATCTCGTCGTTCGATCTCGACAACACCAAGCCGGAATGGGCGCTGTGCTACCGCTTCGATATCGTGCTGCGCGGCCGCAACGCCACGCCGATGGAGACCAAGTAAGTGTCGAACCCGCGTCCTGATGGAATCACGCCGTCGCAGACCGTCGGTCCCTACTTCAAGTACGGCCTGACGCCGAACGGCGAGTATGAATGGAATGACGCCTTCACCAACAATCTTCTGACACCGGATGTCTCGGGCGAGCGCATCCGGGTCGAGGGCAAGGTCTATGACGGCGACGGCGCCGTGATCCCGGATTGCATGCTGGAGATCTGGCAGGCAGATAGCCAGGGCCGCTTCTCCGATCCGCAGGACAAGCGCGCGCTGCCGAACTCGTCGTTCAAGGGTTTTGGCCGTTGCGGCACCGACAAGAGCGGCGGCTACGCCTTCGACACCATCAAGCCCGGCGTGGTGCCCGACGCCGACGGCAAGCCGCAGAAGCCGCATATCGCGCTCGCGGTGTTCGCGCGCGGCATGCTGCTGCACCTCTACACGCGGATCTATTTCGACGACGAGGCCGGCAACGCCGCCGATTCCGTGCTGGCGCTGGTGCCGGCCGATCGCCGCGCGACACTGATTGCAAAGCGCAAGGCCGCCGCGGGCGGCGTCTACACCTTCGACGTCCATCTGCAGGGCGACAACGAGACGGTGTTCTTCGACGTCTAGCCGGCCGGGACGAGGCGCGCAGCCCAAGCGGGGGATGCCTCAGGACTTGCGGTGCCTCGCGTTGACCGCGATCGCCGCGGCGGCGGTGCGGTTCTCGACCCCGAGCTTGGCGTAAATCTGCTCGAGATGCTTGTCGACGGTGCGCGGGCTCAAGCCCAGGATTTGCGCGATGTCGCGGTTGGTCTTGCCCTTGGAGAGCCAGGACAGCACCTCGCCCTCGCGGGTGGTCAGGCCGAGCTCGCTGGAGAACTCGGTCGGCATGTCGCCGCTGGTGTCCTTGGCCAGCCGCAGCAGGAATTCGTTGGGGCCGAGCTTGCCCATATATTGCAGCCGAAGCTGCTCGTTGCCGGGGAACGACGCCACGGTCGCGGTCTTCTTCCCGGCAACACCTTTCTGCGCCTGCTCGAGCCATTGCGGCATCGGATCCGGCAGCGCGAAATTGTCGGCAGCGTCGGCGAGCGTGTCCGACAGCAGTTTCTGCGCCTGCGGCGTCGCCCACAGCAGCGTGCCTGACCTGTTGACCGCGAGCAGATAGCGGCCGGAGACGTCGAGCGCCGCGCGGGCGCTTTGCGTCATCCGCGCATTGGCGAGATGGACCCGGATGCGCGCCAGCATCTCCTCGACCACGATCGGCTTGGTGACATAGTCGACGCCGCCTGCCTCCAGCCCGCGTACGATGTGCTCGGTTTCGGCCAGCCCCGTCATGAAGATGATCGGGACGCCGTCCAGCCCGGCGTCGCGCTTCAGCCGCCTGCAGGTCTCGAACCCGTCCATGCCGGGCATCACGGCATCGAGCAGCACGATATCCGGCGTGATCTGCTCGACGATGCGCATCGCGGAGGCCCCGTCGAGCGCGACCATCACGGTCATGCCGGCGCCGTCGAGCGCGTCGGTGAGGAGGCGCAACGTCTCCGGCGAGTCATCGACGACGAGCGCGACGTCGCGCTTTCTTTGTTCAATGGTCATAGCTGTGCAATATCTTCAATGTCGCCATATACTGATCGAGATCGAACCGGTCGATCAGCGTGCGCATCTGGCCGACGAAGTCGGCGTGTTCGGGATGTTCATTGCCGATTTCATCGAGCTTGAGCTGGATCGCCCTGATATAGCCGAGCTGGCCGAGGCTGATCAGCTCTTCGACATATTTCACGGGCGGACGAGAGCCACTGTCGGGTTTCCATTGCGGGGGCGGAGCCTGCTCGGCCTCATACTGCCACTCGATCCTGAGCAGCAGGCGGATGGTCTCTAACAGCCGCGGGATGTCGATCGGCTTCATAAGGTAGCCGTCGTGGAAAGGTTGCGCCAGCGGCGCGCCATGGGCCTCCAGCGCGCTGGCCGAGATCATCAGGATACGGGCCTGGTGATGGCCGTCGGAGCGCAAGGTTTCGGCGACGGTCCAGCCGTCCATGCCCGCCATCGAGATATCCAGCAAGAACATGTCCGGCCGGCAATGCTGCGCCAGCGCGAGGCAGCCCGGTCCGTCCGGTGCGCTGAGCAGAATGAAGCCGAGCGGCGCCAGGATCTCGCGCAAGAGGTCGCGGTGGGTCGGATCGTCGTCGGTGATCAGGATGGTCTTGCGCGGGCCGTGATAGCCATAGATGGGGGCCTCGACCGGCGCTTCGCGGCGCGGATTGGTGACCTCGGAGAGCAGCAGCTTGACCCGGAACGTGCTGCCGGCGCCGACGCTAGATGTCACCTTGATGTCGCCGCCCATCACGCCCGCGAGCAGGCGGCTGATGGTGAGGCCTAGCCCGGTGCCGGTCTGCGGCTGCGAAATCCCGAGCGCGCCGCGCTCGAACGGCGCGAAGATGCGTTCGAGGTCGTCAGGCTGGATGCCCGGGCCGGTGTCGGTGACCTCGAACTCGGCGACCGGGCTGCGGTAGTGGACGATGAATTGTACGCGCCCGGCCTGCGTGAACTTGATCGCGTTGGAGAGCAAATTGATCAGGATCTGCCGCAGCCGCTTCTCGTCGGCATAGACCACGACCGGCAGCACCGCCGGCCGCTTGAACACGAAGTCAATGCCTTTTGCTGCGGCCTGGAGGCGGAACATGCCGACCAGCTGATCGAGGAAATCGGTCAGGCGCACCTCGTCGCGCGAGAGGTAAAGGCGACCCGCCTCGATCTTGGAAATGTCGAGAATGCCGTCGATCAGGCCCGACAGATGGTCGGCGCTGCGGCGGACCACGCGCACCTGGTCGCGCGGCCGCGTCTGCAGGCTGTTGTCCTGCTCCAGCAGCTGCGCATAACCGGAGATCGCGTTCAGCGGCGAGCGAAGCTCGTGGCTCAGGCCGACGACATAGCGGCTCTTGGCAAGGTTGGCGGATTCCGCGACTTCCTTGGCGCGCTGCAGTTCGGCGTCGGTGCGCTTGTGGGCGTCGATCTCCTGGATCAGCAGCGTGGTCTGCCGCCGCGTTTCTTCTTCCGCGGCGCGCCTGCTCTGCTGCGCCAGCACGAACAGCCAGGCGACAACGCCGATGATGAGGGTCAGCGCAAAGAACACCTTCCACAGCACGTCGGCCAGCAATTCGTTGGCATGCACGGCCGCCGTGGTCTGCAGGTAGATCAGGCCGAGCACCAGCGCCACCAGACCGGCCGAGACCGCGAACACGCCGAGGTAATGTCCGAGCTGCGAGTTGAGGCGCGCATAGATCGGCTGCGGCATCACTTTGCTCAATGCTTCCGAGACCTGCGCGCCGATCCGCGCATGCGGCTTGCAGAGATCGTGGCAGCGCGCGTCGAGCGAGCAGCACAATGAGCAGATCGGGCCGGCATAGGCCGGGCAGGCGGCCATGTCCTCGGGCTCAAACGCATGCTCGCAGATACAGCACTGGATCGATTCCAGGTTCTGCCAGCTGCGTTTTGGCTTGCGCGCGATATAGTATTTGCCGTCGGTCGCCCAGGCAATGAGGGGAGCAGCGATGAACGCGACGGCGAGCGCGACGAAGGCGGACAGCGCTTTCGCGGTCGGGCCGAACAGGCCGTAGAACGCGCTGATCGAGACCACGGTCGCAATCGTCATCGCGCCGACACCGACCGGATTGATGTCGCAGAGATGGGCGCGCTTGAACTCGATGTGCTGCGGCCGCAAGCCGAGCGGCTTGTTGATGACGAGATCGGCGACCAGCGCGCCGACCCAGGCGATCGCGACGTTGGAATAGAGCGCGAGCGTCTGCTCCAGCGCCTTGTAGACGCCGATTTCCATCAACAGCAGCGCGACGACGACGTTGAACACCAGCCACACCACGCGGCCGGGATGCGAGTGGGTGAGGCGGGAGAAGAAGTTCGACCAGGCGATCGAGCCGGCATAGGCGTTGGTGACGTTGATCTTGACCTGCGACAGGATCACGAAGGTCCCGGTCAGCGCCATCGCGAGATCCGGTTGCGACAGCACGTAGCGGAAGGCTTCGAGATACATGTTGGCGGGTTCGGCCGCATGCTCGGCCGAGACGCCGTGGCTGAGCGCGAAGAAGGCCAGGAACGAGCCGGCCAGCAGCTTCAGCGCGCCGAGCACGATCCAGCCCGGACCGGCGCTCAATAAAGCGATCCACCAGGCCTTGCGCGAGGTGCGGCGGTCGCGCGGCAGGAAGCGTAGGAAGTCGACCTGCTCGCCGATCTGCGCCACCAGCGCGAACACGACGGAGGCCGCGGTGCCGAACAGCAGGAGATCGAGATTGCCCGAGGGATCGCCGTGCTCGCCGGCGAACTTGCGCCATTCGGCGAAGGAGTGCGGATTGGCCCAGGCGATCGCCGCGAACGGCATGATGTGGAGGATGATCCACAACGGCTGGGTCCAGAGCTGGAAGCGGCTGATCAGCGTGATGCCGTAGATCACAAGCGGAATGATCACGACCGCGCTGATCAAATAGCCGATCGGCCGCGGAATGCCGAAGCACATGTCGAGCGCGCTGGCCAGGATCACGGCCTCGATCGCGAAGAAGATGAAGGTGAACGAAGCGTAGATCAGCGAGGTGATGGTCGAGCCGATATAGCCGAAGCCGGCGCCGCGGGTCAGCAGATCGATATCGATGCCGCATTTTGCCGCGTGGTAGGCGATCGGCAGCCCGCAAAGGAAGATGATGACGCTGACGACCAGGATCGCGGCGGAGGCGTTCATCGCGCCATAGTTCAGCGTGATGGTGCCGCCGATGGCCTCCAGCGCGAGGAAGGAGATCGCGCCGAGCGCGGTGTTGGCGACGCGGGCGGCGGACCAGCGCCTGGCGCTCTTGGCGGTGAAGCGCAGCGCGTAGTCTTCCAGCGTCTGGTTGGCGACCCATTGATTGTATTGGCGCCTGACGCGGTCTATCCGCTGCCGCCCTGCCACTCGTTCTTACTCCTGGTCCACGATGCTCTGATCGCGGGCAAATCCCGTACCAAAAACCTACGTCGCTATTTTGCGGTGCAGTATACGCGATCTCACGTATCAGTGCGGTGCACAAAAGTAAGCAATCCTCGCCTCATCAATAAGCGTTCTCGAACCAGATGGGGTGCTCATGTCAGACGAAACAAAGCCAGGACTGCAGTCTCCGCTTCGGCGCAAGCTCTTGATGGGAATGGCCGCTTTGCCAGCCGTTTCGATGCTGGGCCGCCCGGCATTTGCCGATGTTCCTGCAACCTCCGCGGTCAACACGACGGGTCTTGCAGTCACCGATAGCGAAGTCACGGTCGGCATCCTGCACTCGGTGACCGGCACCATGGCGATCTCCGAGACCGGATCGGTCGAGGCCGAGAAGCTCGCAATCGAGCAGATCAACGCCGCCGGCGGCGTGCTCGGCCGCAAGATCAAGTTCATCCAGGAGGACGGCGCGAGCGACTGGCCGACCTTCGCGGAAAAGGCGAAGAAGCTCTTGGTCAACGACAAATGCGCGGCCGTGATGGGCTGCTGGACCTCGGCCTCGCGCAAGGCGGTGCTGCCGGTGTTCGAGCAGTACAACGGCATGCTCTACTATCCGACCTTCTATGAAGGCCTCGAGCAGTCCAAGAACGTCATCTACACCGGCCAGGAAGCGACGCAGCAGATCATCGCCGGCCTCGACTGGGTCAACAAGACGAAGGGCGCCAAGAGCTTCTATCTGCTCGGCTCGGACTACATCTGGCCGCGCACCTCGAACAAGATCGCACGCAAGCACATCGAGAACCATCTGCAGGGCTGCAAGGTGGTCGGCGAAGAGTACTTCCCGCTCGGCTCGACCCAGTTCAACTCGGTCATCAACAAGATCAAGCTGACCAAGCCGGACGTGATCTACGCGATCATCGTCGGCGGCTCGAACGTCGCGTTCTACAAGCAGCTCAAGGCGGCCGGCATCGACCTGTCGAAGCAGACGCTGCTGACCATCTCGGTCACCGAGGACGAGATCGACGGCATCGGCGGTGAAAACATCGCCGGCGCCTATGCCTGCATGAAGTACTTCCAGTCGCTCGACAATCCGAACAACAAGGCGTTCGTGCCCGCCTTCAAGAAGATGTGGGGCGAGAAGACCGTGATCGGCGACGTCACGCAGGCGGCCTATCTCGGCCCGTGGCTGTGGAAGTTGACGGTGGAGAAGGCAGGCTCCTTCGACATCGACAAGATCGCGGCGGCGTCGCCCGGCGTCGAGTTCAAGGGCGCGCCGGAAGGCTACGTCCGGATCCACGAGAACCATCATCTGTGGTCGAAGACCCGCGTCGGACGCGCCAAGGCCGATGGCCAGTATGAGCTGATCTACGAGACCGCCGATCTCGTCGAGCCGGATCCGTTCCCCAAGGGCTACCAGTGAGCCAGTAGCCCGCATGCGCGGAGCGATATGCGGGATAGTCCCGGGTATCGCTACCGCTCACCCGGGCTACGAAGCTCCGCAACGCATCGCGGCGTGGACGTCATCGTCCACGCCACGGAACGAGCGTCGCTTGACCGGCGTCGCATGCCCCTTGGACTGGAGGACGACGATGTTCGGCGACTACTCGATCAGCGATCTCGGCGCCATCCTTGCGATGCAGGGATTTGCCGGGCTCATCCTGTTCTCCGTCTACGTGCTGATGGCGCTGGGGCTTGCCATCATCTTCGGCCAGATGGGCGTCATCAACATGGCCCATGGCGAGTTCATGATCCTCGGCGCCTACGTCACCTGGATGACGTCGAACACGGTGCAGCACATCGCGCCCTGGCTGTTTCCCGGCTACTTCTTCATCGCGATGATCCTGGCGTTCATCGCGTCCGGCGCGCTCGGCATGCTGGTCGAGTGGGCGCTGATACGCCATCTCTACAAGCGTCCGCTCGATACGCTGCTCGCGACCTGGGGTCTCAGCCTGATCCTGCAGCAGGCCTATCGCTCGATCTTCGGCGCGCGCGAGGTCGGCGTCGAGCTGCCGGAATGGATGATGGGCTCCTGGCAGGCGACCGACTCGATCCAGATCCCGATCAACGGCATGTTCGTGATGGCGCTGACCATCCTGATCACGATTGCGGTGGCCTATGTGCTGTTCTGGTCGAGCTGGGGCAAGCAGGTGCGCGCCGTGGTGCAGAATCGCGTGATGGCCGGCGCCGTCGGCATCAACACCGAGAAGGTCGACCGCTACACCTTTGCGCTCGGTTGCGGCATCGCCGGCGTCGCAGGCTCGGCCTTCACGATGATCGGGTCGACCGGGCCGACCGCCGGCCAGCTCTACATCGTCGATACCTTCCTGGTGGTGGTGTTCGGCGGCGCCGCCTCGCTGTTCGGCACCATCGCCTCCGCCTTCTCGATTTCGCAGACCCAGTCGACGCTGGAATTCTTCCTGTCGGGATCGATGGCCAAAGTGATCACGCTGCTGACGATCGTCGCGATCCTGATGGTGCGTCCGCAGGGGCTCTTCGCGCTCAAGGTCCGCAAATAAGAACAACAGGCAGGTCATGGTCATCAACTCGCGCTTTTTCAATCGCTCCGAACTGATCGGCTTCCTTGCGCTCGCGGTTCTGCTGTTTCTCATCTTGCCGCTGTCGCTGGATATCTTCCGCCTCAACCTGGTCGCCAAGTACCTGACTTACGCCTTCGTCGGCATCGGCCTCGTGCTGTGCTGGGGCTATGGCGGCATCTTGAGCCTGGGGCAGGGCGTGTTCTTCGGCCTCGGCGGCTACTGCATGGCGATGTACCTCAAGCTCGAGGCGTCTTCGGTTGCGAACACCAAGATCCAGTCGACGCCGGGCATTCCCGACTTCATGGACTGGAACCAGATCACGCAGCTGCCGCTGTTCTGGAAGCCGTTCCATAGTTTTCCGGTCACGGTGCTGGCGATCTTGCTGGTTCCCGCCTTCTTCGCGCTGATCATCGGCGCGGCGATGTTCAAGCGCCGGGTCGGCGGCGTGTACTTTGCGATCATTACGCAAGCGATCGCCGCGATCCTTACCATTCTGATCGTGGGGCAGCAGGGCTACACCGGCGGCATCAACGGCATCACCGACCTGCGCACGCTGCACGGTTGGGACATCCGCACCGATCACGCCAAATTCATTCTGTACTTTGTCGAGGTTGTGTTGCTGTTCGGTTGCATCGTCGCCGCGCAGTTCATCCGCCTGACAAAACTCGGGCGCATCCTGGTGGCGATGAGGGAGCAGGAGGACCGCGTGCGCTTCTCCGGTTACAGCGTCGCCAATTTCAAGATATTCGCGTTCTGCGCCGCGGCGGTATTCGCCGCGATCGGCGGCGCCATGTTCACGCTTGAGGTCGGCTTCATGTCGCCGTCCTTTGTCGGCATCGTGCCGTCGATCGAGATGGTGATCTACACCGCGGTCGGAGGCCGGATGTCGATCTTCGGCGCGGTCTGGGGCGCGCTGCTGGTCAATTTCGCCAAGACCAGCCTTTCGGAATCCTTCCCGCAACTCTGGCTGTTCGGTCTCGGCGCGCTGTTCATCGCGGTGGTGCTGGCGTTCCCGAACGGGCTGTCCGGCATCTGGGCGGATCACGTCCAGCCGCGCATCGATCGCCTGTTGGCATCGCGAAGATCAAAATCGGCGGGGCTTGTCGCCGACGGCGCACCGGCCGAGTGAGGAGGAACCAACATGCTCGTCGGCCATCAGCCAAAAGACTTCCTGCTCGCCGTCTCCGGCCTCACCGTGTCCTTTGATGGATTCAAGGCGGTCAACGATCTCTCCTTCTATGTCGAGGAGAACGAGATTCGCGTCATCATCGGCCCGAACGGCGCCGGCAAGACCACGGTGCTCGACCTGATCTGCGGCAAGACCCGGGCCACATCGGGCTCGATCCAGTTCCGCGGCCAGGAGCTGACCAGGCTGCGCGAGAACGAGATCGTGCAGGCCGGCGTCGGCCGCAAGTTCCAGACGCCGTCGGTGTTCGAGGATCTCACCGTGTTCGAGAACCTCGAGATTTCCTATCCGCGCGGCCGCACCGTGTTCGGCTCGCTGGCCTTCCAGCGCGACGACGCGGTGAAGCAGCGGGTCGAGGAGGTCGCCGAGATGATCTTCCTGAAGGATCGCCTCAACACCTATGCCGACCAGCTGAGCCACGGCCAGAAGCAGTGGCTCGAGATCGGCATGCTGCTGATCCAGGACCCCGACTTGCTGATGCTCGACGAGCCGGTCGCCGGCATGAGCGTGTCCGAACGCGCCAAGACCGCCGAGCTGCTCAACCGCATCATCAAGGACCGCTCGGTGCTGGTGATCGAGCACGACATGAAGTTCGTCGAAGACATCGCGCACAAGGTCACGGTGCTGCACCAGGGACAGATCCTGTCCGAGGGGACGATGGAGCACGTCAAGAACGATCCGAAGGTCATTGAAGTTTACCTGGGCCACTAGCCCATGATCCCGGAAAGTGGCGTCCGGTTTCCCGGACAAGATCATGGGCAAGAACTAAGGAGCGCGTCGATGCTGGCAATCAATGATCTTCACGTCGCCTATGGCCAGAGCGAGGTGCTGCACGGCCTCAATGTCTCCGTCGCGCCCAACGAGATCGTTGCGATCATGGGCCGCAACGGCATGGGCAAGACCACGCTGATGAAGTCCCTGATGGGCATCCTGCCGGCCAAGAGCGGCAAGGTGACCATGGATGGCACCGAGCTCGGCACCATGAAGAGCTACGAACGGGTGGCGAAAGGGCTCGCCTACGTCCCGCAAGGCCGCATGATCTTCTCCACCATGACAGTGAAGGAGAACATCGAGACCGGGCTCGTGGTCTCCGGCGGTTCTGAGGTCCCTGGCGATATCTACGAGCTGTTCCCGGTGCTGCTCGAGATGAAGGGCCGCCGCGGCGGTAATCTCTCGGGCGGGCAGCAGCAGCAGCTCGCGATCGCCCGCGCGCTGGCGACCAAGCCGAAGGTGCTGCTGCTGGACGAGCCGACCGAGGGCATCCAGCCGTCGATCATCAAGGACATGGCGCGCACCCTGAAGCGGATCCGCGACGAGCGGGGGCTGTCGATCGTCGTCTCCGAGCAGGTCCTGAGCTTCGCGCTCGACATCGCCGACCGCGTGCTCGTCATCGAGAACGGCGAGATCGTCCGCGACGATCCACGCGACAGCGTCGATGCCGCACAGATCTCGAAATATTTGTCTGTCTAACCATCACGCGTAAACGAAGGGGAGCATTGCGATGCCAGATACACTGATCAAGGTCGATCTCAGCAAGTCGGCCTATGAAAACGACAAGATCCACAACCGCTGGCATCCGGAGGTTCCGATCGTCGAGTGGGTCAGCCCGGGCGACGACTTCATCGTCGAGACCGTCGACTGGACCGGCGGCTTCATCAAGAACAACGACTCGGCCGACGACGTGCGCGACATCGACCTGTCGATCGTGCACTTCCTGTCCGGCCCGATCGGCGTCAAGGGTGCCGAGCCCGGCGACCTCCTGGTTGTCGACCTGCTCGACGTCGGTCCGCTGAAGGAGAGCCTGTGGGGCTTCAACGGCTTCTTCTCCAAGCAGAACGGCGGCGGCTTCCTCACCGACCATTTCCCGCTGGCGCAGAAGTCGATCTGGGACGTCAAGGGCCTCTACACCTCGTCGCGTCACGTCCCAGGTGTGAACTTCGCCGGCCTGATCCATCCCGGCCTGATCGGCTGTCTGCCCGATGCGAAGATGCTGGCGGCCTGGAATAAGCGCGAGGCCGAGCTGATCGCGACCAATCCGACCCGCGTGCCGGGTCTCGCCAATCCGCCGTTCGCGCCGACCGCACATGCCGGCCAGGCCAAGGGTGATGCCAAGGCCAAGATCGGTCTGGAGGGCGCCCGCACCGTGCCGCCGCGCGAGCATGGCGGAAATTGCGACATCAAGGATCTGTCGCGCGGCTCGAAAATATATTTCCCGGTCTATGTGCCGGGCGGCGGGCTCTCGATGGGCGATCTGCATTTCAGCCAGGGCGACGGCGAGATCACCTTCTGCGGCGCCATCGAAATGGCCGGCTGGCTGCACATCAAGGTCGACGTCATCAAGGACGGGGTGGCGAAGTACGGCATCAAGAACCCCGTGTTCAAGCCGTCGCCGATCACGCCGAACTACAAGGACTATCTGATCTTCGAGGGCATCTCGGTCGACGAGGCCGGCAAGCAGCACTATCTCGACGTCCACATCGCCTATCGCCAGGCCTGTTTGAACGCGATCGAATACCTGAAGAAGTTCGGTTACTCAGGCGCCCAGGCCTATTCGATCCTCGGCACTGCGCCGTGCCAGGGCCACATCTCCGGCGTGGTCGACGTGCCCAACGCCTGCGCTACGCTGTGGCTGCCGACGGAAATCTTCGACTTCGACGTGATGCCGTCGTCGGCCGGTCCCATCAAGCACATCAAGGGCGACATCCAGATGCCGATCTCGCCCGACAAGTGATCCTTCAAGTGATCCCTGCGCGAAGGATGCGGGACGGCTGCGTATTGGCCGCCCCGCATCCGCCGCGGGAGACCTCACAAGATTGCGCAAGGATTAAGGAAATGCCGATCTACGAATATCTCTGCAACGACTGCGGTCCCTTCACCGACATGCGGCCGATGGCTGAATGCGACCTGCCGCAGGACTGCCCGCAATGCGAGACGACGTCGCCGCGCGTGATCCTGACCGCGCCGGCGTTCTTCTGCATGCCTTCGGACAAGCGCAAGGCGCACGCCACCAATGAGCAGAGCCGGCACGCGCCGAAGACGCTCGATCAGTACAAGGCCGCGCACGGGCCGGGCTGCGGCTGCTGCTCCACCACGGGCAAGAAGAAGCCGGCTCGGCTGATGACCAAGACGAAGAGCGGGGCAAAAGGCTTTCCGACCGCGCGTCCCTGGATGATCAGCCACTGAACGCGTGGCTGGTCGTCAGGCCTGTTCGGCGACTTTCAGGGCCTCGGTGCGGATCTCCTCGACCAGCCGTTCCTTCAGGCTGACGAATTCCGGCGTGGTCTTGATCTTGTAGGAGCGGGGATGCGGCAGGTCGACCGCAATCTCCGCCTTGATGCGGCCGGGACGCGCGCTCATGACGATGACGCGGCTGCCGAGGAAGATCGCTTCCTCGATGTCATGGGTGACGAACAGCACCGTCTTCTGGTCGCGCTCCCAGATGCCGAGCAGCATCTCCTGCATCAACGCGCGCGTCTGGTTGTCGAGTGCGCCGAACGGCTCGTCGAGCAGCAGGATCTTCGGATCATTGGCCAGTGCCCGGGCAATCGCCGTGCGCTGCTGCATGCCGCCTGACAGCTGTTTGGGCCAGTGATTTTCGAAGCCGGATAGCCCGACCCGGCGAATGAAGGCGTCGGCGATCTCGTGACGCTCCCCCTGTCCAACGCCGCGCTCGCGCAGGCCGAAGGCGATGTTCTCGCGCACGGTCAGCCAGGGAAACAGCGTGTAGGACTGAAACACCATGCCGCGATCGGCACCGGGGCCTGTGACCTCGCGCCCGTCGAGCGTGACCCGCCCGCTGGTGGGCCGGTCGAGCCCGGCGATGATCCGGAGCAAGGTGGACTTTCCGCAGCCGGAGGGGCCGAGGATGGTGACGAAGTCGTTGTCGCCGACATCGAGCGTCGTCGGCTCGAGCGCCCGGGTCGGCGCGTTACCGGCGCGGGCCGGGAAGGTGCGCGAGACCTGATCGATCCTGAGCGTGGTCATGCGAGCTTCCACGGGAACAGCCAGGCGTTGAAGGCCTTGAACAGGAAATCGGAGATCAGGCCGATCAGCCCGATGACGATGATGCCGAAGATGATCTGCCCGGTGTTGAGCAGCGCCTGGCTGTCGGTGATCATGTGCCCGATGCCCGACGACGAGCCGATCAACTCGGCGACGATGACGTAGGTCCAGGCCCAGCCCAGCACCAGCCTGAGGATCTCGGCAATCTCCGGAGCCGCGGAGGGCAGCAGCACGCGACGGATGATGCCGCGGTCGCGGGCGCCGAGCGTGTAGGCGGCTTCGACCAGGTCGCGCCGCGTGGCGCCGACAGTGACGGCCACCATCAGGATGATCTGAAACACTGCGCCGATGAAGATCACGAGCAGCTTTTGTAGCTCGCCGATGCCCGCCCACAGGATCAACAGCGGGATGAAGGCCGATGCCGGCAGATAGCGCGCAAAGGACACGAAAGGTTCGAGGAAGGCTTCGACCGGCTTGTAGGCGCCCATCAGCACGCCGAGCGGCACTGCGATTGCGGCGGCAAGCGCAAAGCCGCCGACGACGCGCCAGACCGTCATCCCGATGTCGAACAGGAAGCCTTGCTTTGCGATCAGCTCGTAGCCTTCCTGGACCATAGTCAGCGGGTTCGCGAGGAATGTCTTCGACACATGGCCGCCGAACGTGGCCCAGGACCAGAGGGCGACGAACAGCACGAAGAAGGCGAGGCCATAGGCCACGCGCTGCTTCGATGTCGTGGGCTCGAGGGGACGCATCACGGTATCCAGGCGTATCTCATGCGCCGGTCCCGCGCGCAGTGCCGCGAGGCGGGGCTGGCCGAAATGATTGTTGCGTTACTTGATGAAGCTTGCGTCGTAGATGTCCTCGACCTTCGGCGCAGCCTTGATGATGCCGACCTCGAGCAGGAGCTCGGCGGCGTCCTTGTTGAAGGTGAGGAAGTCGCCGGCGAAGAATTTCTGGTTGGCTGCCTTGTCCTGCCAGCGCAGGTATTTTGCCGAGTTGCCGAATTGCTCGCCGGACTGCTTCACATCCGCGCCCATGATCTCGTAGGCCTTGGCCTGATCCTTGGCGATCATGTCGAGCGCCTCGAAATAGCTGTCGGCGAGCGCCTGGGCCGCCTTCGGATTGTCGCTGAGGAATTTTGGCGTGCAGCCGAACGTATCCATCACCATCGGATAGTCGAGCGTGGTCGCGATGATCTTGCCCTTGTCGGGCGCCGCGCGCACCGTCGACAGATAAGGCTCGTAGGTCATCGCGGCATCGTTCTGACCGGAGACGAAGGCCTGCGCGGCGGCAGCCGGCTCCAAATTCACCACGGTGACGTCCTTCACCGTGAGGCCGTTCTTCTTCAGCATCCAGGCCAGCGCGAAATAGGGCGAGGTGCCGGGCGCAGAGGCGGCGACGGTCTTGCCCTTCAGGTCCTTGATCGCGGCGACGTCGTTGCGCACCGCCATGCCGTCGGCGCCATAGCTCTTGTCGAGCTGGAAGATCTGCTTGGTCGCGACGCCGTTGGCGTTCCAGGAGATCCAGGTCTCGACCGTCGTCGCGGCGCACTGGATGTCGCCCGAGGCGATCGCGAGATGCCGGTCCTTCTGCGGGATTTTCTTCAGCGTCACGTCGAGGCCGTTCTTCTTGAAGATGCCGGCCTCCCTGGCGAGCGTCAGCGGTGCGAAGCCGGTCCAGCCGGAGATGCCGACGCCGACCTTGACGTCATCGGCGAACGCGGCGGTGGACGCGAGCATAGCTGCGACTGCAGGCAATAGCTTGAAGGAACGCATGATTGTCGACCCCTTGGACGATGGATTGAACCCTGTTGCTCTCTTCACGTCAGTGATCTCTTCACGAGAGTGATCTCTTCACGTCAGTCGCGGCCGATTGCCGCATGAGACGCGTCTGTGAATGGTGGCCCTATGATGCATTGCTTGAATTATGCCGCGCAAGACGTCCTCAGCCTCCCGTGAAGCGCGCTACCAGCCGGTGCGTCTCGCCCGGATAATGCAGCCGCACCGAGGTGAGCGTCCGCGCGCTGCGCCAGGTATAGCGATCGATCACGAGGCAGGGCGCGCCGACCGCGATGTCGAGCGCCTTGGCAGTGCGATCGTCGGCAACGACGGCGCTGATCGTATGCTCCGCCTCTGTCCACGGCACATGATGCAGCAGCCATGATCCCGGCGGTTCGCGTGCAAAGTCGGCCGTCGCGGCCTCCGGCACGGTGGTGAGATCGATCAGCCGGTCCTCGACGGCGAACGGCACATTGTCGGCGCTGTGCCGGCAGGCGATCGCGACCACCTTGCCGGCTTTGCTTGCGCCGAGCCGGGCGCGATCAGCTGATGTGGCGGTGCGCCGGCGGCAATCGATCAGCTGATAGCCATAGCTGCGCCCGAGTGCGGTGATCTCCGCCCTGATGTCGGCGATCTTGAGCACCGCCGACAGATGCTGCGGACGGCGCACGAAGGAACCGGCGCGGCGCCGGCGCTCGATCAGGTCGGCCTGCGCCAGCTCCGACAACGCCTTGTTCACCGTCATGCGCGAGCAGCGATAGCGCGCCATCAACTGGTGTTCGAAGGGAATGCGGTGACCTGGCGGCCATTCGCCGGTCAGGATCCGGGTCTCGATGTCGAGCCGGATCCGTTTGTAGAGCGTCGGCTTGCCGGTCGCATCAGGGCGGGCTCGATCGGAGGCGAAACTCATGCCACGAGCCTCCGGACGCTTGCATTGAATTGCTCGCGTGCCCTGGCGTGCAGCCTGTGACGTCCGCCTTCGACCACCTTGGCGCCACCGGCCCAGACGCAGTCGATCGCGTCGCCTCCAGCCGCAAACAGCCAGCCGTCGAGAACGGCATCGCCTGACCGACCGGCCAGCGACGGATGCGCGGTGTCGAGGGTGACGATGTCGGCCCGTGCGCCGGGCGCGAGCCCAGCCTTGGTTTGTGCCAGCGCCTGCGCGCCGCCCGCGAGCGCGTGGTCGAACAGGGCGCGGCCGGTGGATGCGCCGGGACGCCCCGAAAGCACATTGCGCTCCCGGTGCTTCAGCCGCTGGCCGTATTCGAGTTGACGCAGCTCGTCGGCCACCCCGACCAGCACGTTGGAATCGGTTCCGATGCCGAACCGGCCGCCCGCGGCGAGGAATTCGCGCGCCGAAAAGATGCCGTCGCCGAGGCTCGCTTCCGTCACAGGGCAGAGGCCGGCCACTGCGCCGCTGCGGGCGAGCGCAACGACTTCCTGTTCCGTCATATGGGTCGCGTGAATCAGGCACCAGCGCCGATCGACGGGCGCGTTTTCGAGCAGCCATTCAACCGGCCGCTGCCCCGACCAGGCGAGGCAATCGTCGACCTCGCGCACCTGCTCGGCGGCGTGGATGTGGATTGGATCCGCCTCGGCGAGCGGGATGATCGCCGCGAGCTCATCGGGGGCTACTGCGCGCAGGCTGTGCGGGGCGATGCCGATGTTGGCGCCGGGCAATTTTCGGAGCGCCTCGCGCGAGGCTGCCATCAGCGCGGCGAACTGATCGACCGAGCAGATGAAGCGACGCTGACCCGCATGCGGCGCGGCGCCGCCGAAAGTGCTATGAGCATAGAAGCTCGGCAGCAGCGTGAGCCCGATGCCGGACGCTTCAGCCGCTTCCGCGATGCGCACCGCCATCTCTGCGGGATTCGCGTAGGGCGAGCCGTCCCGATCATGGTGCAGATAGTGAAACTCGCCGACGCGAGTAAAGCCCCGCTCGAGCATCTCGACATAGAGCAGGGTTGCTACGGCTGCGACGTCGTCCGGCGTTATTGCCAGCGCAAAGCGATACATCGTCTCGCGCCAGGTCCAGAAGGTATCGGTGGTGTCGCCGCGCAGTTCGGCAAGGCCGGCCATGCCGCGCTGAAAGGCGTGGCTGTGCAGGCTTGCCAATCCCGGAACCGCCAGTTGGTGCCGTTCATCGCTGGCGGCCGGGGCCACGCCTCCCGTCACCGAGACGATCGTGCCGTCGGTGACGGCGACCTGCACGTCACTGGCCCAGCCCGAAGTCAGCAGCGCGAATGCGAAATGCAGTCGTGTCATTTTTCCACGCCGGCTGGACAGAACCGGCACACGATTATATGTCTAGACATATAAGTCAAGCATCCCACCTCGAGGGGACGATCGCATGGCAGAGCGCTTCGACCGCATCTGGCACAACGCCCGGCTCGCCACGATGCGCGGCGATCGCGCCGATCTCGGCGAGGTCGAGCGAGGCCTGATCGCGGCGCGCGACGGCCGCATCGTCTATGCAGGCGCGCAATCGGATTTTCCTGTGGATGCCGATGCCGTCGACCGGATCGATTGCGGCGGCCGCTGGATCACGCCCGGGCTGGTCGATTGCCACACCCACCTGGTGTTTGGCGGCAACCGCGCGCATGAGTTCGAGCTTCGCCTGAAGGGCGCGAGCTATGAGGAGATCGCGCGCGCCGGCGGCGGCATCGTCTCGACCGTTGCGGCAACGCGCAAGGCGACCGAGGCCGAGCTTGTCGCCGGCGCGCTGCCGCGGCTCGACGCGCTGATCGGCGAGGGCGCAACCACCGTCGAGATCAAGTCCGGCTATGGCCTCAATGCCGAGACCGAGATGCGGCAGCTGGCCGCCGCACGCAGTCTCGGCCGGCTGCGGCAGGTTGCGATCCGCACGTCCTTTCTCGGTGCGCATGCGCTGCCGCCCGAAGCCGATGGCGACAAGGATCGCTACATCGATCTGGTCTGCAACGAGATGCTGCCGGCCGTGGCCAAGGCCGGGCTTGCCGATGCGGTCGACGCTTTCATGGAGGGCATCGCATTTTCCGGAGAGCAAACGGCGCGGGTCTTTGCGGCGGCGCGTGCGCTCGGACTACCCGCGAAGCTGCATGCGGACCAACTGTCAAATCTCGGCGGCGCGGCACTTGCCGCAAAATTCTCCGCGCTATCAGCCGATCATCTGGAGCACACCGACGAGGCCGGTGCCGCCGCGATGGCGAAGGCGGGGACAACAGCGGTCCTGCTGCCCGGCGCGTTCTATTTCATCCGTGAAACGCAGAAGCCGCCGGTCGAGTTGTTCCGCGCCCACGGCGTGCACATGGCGCTGGCGACCGACTGCAATCCGGGCAGTTCGCCGCTCACCTCGCTGTTGCTTGCGATGAACATGGGCGCAACGCTGTTCCGGATGACGGTAGCCGAATGCCTCACTGGGGTGACGCGGGAAGGCGCCCGCGCGCTCGGCATGCTCGCCGAGACCGGCACGCTCGAAGCCGGCAAATGGTGCGATCTGGCAATCTGGGACATCGAGCGCCCGGCCGAACTGGTCTACCGCATCGGCTTCAACCCGCTGCACAGCCGGGTGTGGAGGGGACAATGAGTGATCGCGATGCGCCTGTCGTCGTGACACCCGGAACCGTCGGCCTGGACGTGCTGGCGCGGGTGCTTGCGGGGGCGGCCATCGTGCTCGATCCGTCATGTTGGCCGCGCGTCGAGGCGGCTGCGGAGATCGTGGCGAAGGCCGCGCGTATCGACGTTCCCGTCTACGGCATCAATACCGGCTTCGGGAAGCTGGCGTCGACGCGCATCGCGCCCGATCAGACGGCGCTGCTACAGCGCAACCTCATCCTGTCGCATTGCTGCGGGGTCGGGCCGGCCACACCCGAGCCGATCGTGCGCCTGATGATGGCGTTAAAGGTGATCTCGCTCGGCCGCGGCGCGTCCGGCGTGCGCTGCGACGTCATCGAGCAGTTGCAGGGCATGCTGGCGCGCGGCGTTGATCCGCTGGTGCCGCAGCAGGGCTCGGTCGGCGCCTCCGGCGATCTGGCGCCGCTCGCCCATATGACCGCCGTCATGATCGGGGAAGGGCAGGCAGTCGTGGATGGCAAGGTCGTGCCGGGCCGCGAGGCACTTGCGGCCGCCGGCCTCGCGCCGTTGACGCTTGGCCCCAAGGAGGGGCTCGCGCTGATCAACGGCACGCAGTTTTCGACCGCCTACGCGATTTCCGGCCTGCTGCGCGCGCATCGTCTGGCGCGTGCCGCGCTGGTGACCGGTGCGCTGTCGGTCGATGCGGCGATGGCCTCCACTGTGCCGTTCCGTCCCGAAATCCAGGCGTTGCGCGGTCATGACGGGCAGATCGCTGCCGCTGCTGCCTTGACCGCGTTGCTCGACGGCAGCGACATCCGGAAATCGCATCTCGAAGGCGACGAACGCGTACAGGACCCTTACTGCCTGCGTTGCCAGCCGCAGGTCGCGGGTGCCGTGCTCGACCTGCTCACGCAAGCCGCGCGGGGGCTGACCATTGAGGCCAATGCTGTAACCGACAATCCACTGGTCCTGGTTGAGACCGGCGAGATCGTCTCTGGCGGCAATTTTCATGCTGAGCCGGTGGCCTTTGCCGCCGACCAGATCGCGCTTGCCTTGGCGGAGATTGGCGCGACCAGCGAGCGCCGGATCGCGACGCTCGTCGACCCCGCCCTGAACTTTGGCCTGCCGCCGTTCCTGACGCCCGAGCCCGGTATCAATTCCGGGTTCATGATCGCTGAGGTCACGGCGGCCGCGCTCTATGCCGAGAACAAGCAGCGGGCGTTGCCATGCTCGATCGATTCGACGCCGACCAGTGCCAACCAGGAGGATCACGTCTCGATGGCCGCGCATGCCGCACGGCGGCTGTCCGACATGGCCGACAACCTCGCGGCCATTCTCGGCATCGAGCTTCTGGTTGCCGCGCAGGGGATCACGCTGCGCGCACCACATTCGACAAGTGCGCCGCTCGCGGCCGTCATCGCCGCGTTGCGCGAGCACGTTCCGGCGCTCGCTGCTGATCGCTACATGGCCGACGATCTCGCCAAGGCTGCGGCGCTGATCGAGGCCGATACGTTACCGGCCACGGCGATCGCCGCCCTTTCAGCTGATCCGTTTCCAAGACTTGCCTAGAAGACTTGCTTAGCCCACAGGAACATCCGTCATGAACCGCCGACTGGATAACGAACGTGTCATCCGTGCTCCCCGCGGCCCCGAGATCAGCGCGAAGAGCTGGCTGACGGAAGCACCGCTGCGCATGCTGATGAACAATCTGGATCCAGATGTCGCCGAGCGTCCGAGCGAGCTTGTGGTGTATGGCGGCATCGGACGTGCGGCGCGCGACTGGGAGAGCTTTGACCGGATTGCCGCCTCCCTGCGCAAGCTCGAAGGCGACCAGACGCTGCTGGTGCAATCCGGCAAGCCGGTCGGCATCTTCCGCACCCATGTGGATGCGCCGCGCGTCCTGATCGCGAATTCGAACCTGGTGCCGCATTGGGCAACGCTCGATCATTTCAACGAGCTCGACCGGCAGGGCCTGATGATGTTCGGCCAGATGACGGCGGGGTCATGGATCTATATCGGCAGCCAGGGGATCGTGCAGGGGACCTACGAGACGTTTGTCGAGGTCGGGCGCCGGCATTATGGCGGCAGTCTCGCCGGCAAATGGATCCTCACGGCGGGCCTCGGCGGCATGGGCGGCGCGCAGCCGCTCGCCGCGACGATGGCGGGCGCCTCCATGCTGGCCGTCGAATGCCAGCCGAGCCGCATCGAGATGCGGCTGCGCACCGGTTACCTCGACCGCCAGGCGGCGACGCTCGACGAAGCGCTGGCAATCATCGCCGAGGCGGCCAAGACCCGGAAGCCTGTTTCGGTCGGCCTGCTCGGCAATGCGGCCGAGATCTTTCCCGAACTGGTGCGCCGCGGCGTGCGGCCGGACATCGTGACCGACCAGACCAGTGCGCATGATCCGATCAACGGCTATCTACCGAAGGGGTGGACGCTCGCCGAGTGGGAAGCCAGGCGCGCCGCCGATCCGAAGGCCGTGGAAAGCGCGGCCAAGACCTCGATCGTCGATCACGTTCAGGCCATGCTGGATTTCCACGCGCAGGGAATCCCGACGCTCGACTACGGCAACAATATTCGCCAGATGGCGAAGGACATGGGCCTGAAGCAGGCGTTCGATTTTCCGGGCTTCGTTCCGGCCTATATCCGTCCGCTGTTTTGCCGCGGTGTGGGACCGTTTCGCTGGGCGGCGCTGTCAGGGGATCCCGAGGACATCTTCAAGACCGATGCCAAGGTCAAGGAGCTGATGCCCAACGACAGCCATCTGCACAATTGGCTAGACATGGCCAAGGCGCGCATCAAGTTTCAGGGGCTGCCGGCGCGAATTTGCTGGGTCGGCCTCGGCGACCGCCATCGTCTCGGCCTTGCCTTCAACGAGATGGTGGCGCGCGACGAACTCAAGGCGCCGATCGTGATCGGTCGCGACCATCTCGACAGCGGCTCGGTGGCGAGCCCGAACCGCGAGACCGAGGCGATGCGCGATGGCTCGGACGCGGTGTCGGATTGGCCGTTGCTCAACGCTCTGCTCAACTGTGCGAGCGGCGCGACCTGGGTGTCACTGCACCATGGCGGCGGCGTCGGCATCGGCTACTCGCAGCACGCCGGCATGGTGATCGTTGCCGACGGCACGCCGGAGGCGGCGCGCCGGCTCGAACGCGTGCTGTGGAACGATCCGGCGACCGGCGTCATGCGTCACGCCGACGCCGGCTATGAGACCGCGGTCGAATGCGCCCGGGCCAATGGGCTTGATCTGCCGAGCTTGCGCGCCTGAGTCGACGTTGGCGCGAAGCGGGGTTCTCGCCAAGCATTTCAATCCGCCGAGAGCGGCTCGCCGGTCAGCGACCAGCTCTCTCCGTCGAATGTCGCAATCCGCAGCGTCCGGAACGGCGTGTAGTCACCGGGCCGGGTGCTGATCGAGATGCCCGGCAGCATCATCGGCAGCCGTTCGCCGTTCAGCGACGTCGCCTCCTTGATCAGGTTCTCGCGGGTCAATTGATCGCCGCACTTGCGCAATGCCAACTCCACGGCATGCACATTCATGTAAGCGACCAGCACGGAATAATCGTCCGGATTGGCCGAAGGCGCGTAGGCTTTCAGGAAATCCTTGTAGGCCTTGATCTCGTCGTCATTGGCCCAGGCCGGATCGCCGGGCTGCTTGAGGAATTGCGTGGTCACCAGCCCTTTCGATGCTTCGAGGCCCGCCGGCTTCAGGATGGTGTCGACCGATGCCGTCGAGCCGCCGATCACGTGCAGGGGTTTCCAGCCGAGCTCGTAGACCTTGCGAATCGATTGCGCGGCGGCCTTCGACGACGACTGCTCGATCAGGGTGTCGACGCCGGCGGCCTTGAGCTGGACGATCTGCGAGTCGATCGTCGGGTCGGCGAGTTCGTAGGAGGCCTGGGCAACGATCAACTCGGCCTTGGGGCCGAGGCCGGCGCGGAGGCCCTTGAGGTAATCCTTGCCGTAGTCGTCATTCTGGTAAAGCACGCCGATCCTGGCCTCGGGCTTCGCGGCCAGGATGTATTTGGCGACGACGCGGCCTTCGGTTTCGAAGTCCGGATAGAGCGGGATGGTCCACGGGAACGCCTTGGGATCGTTGAAGCGGCGTCCGCCGGCGGTGATGAAGAGCTGCGGCACCTGCTTGCCGTTCAGGTATTTCTGGATCGCGACGTTGGGCGCCGTGCCGATCGTACCGACTTCGGCCAATACGCCGACGTCCTCGATCAGCTTGCGCGATTGTTCCACCGCTTTCGGTGCGCTGTAGGCATTGTCGAGCTGGGTGAAGTTGATCTTTCGGCCGTTGATGCCGCCTTGTGCGTTCAGCATCTCGAAATAACCGACCACGGCGCGCCCGGCGCCCGCGCCGAAGGCCGAGGCGGGGCCGCTCAGCGGCGTCGACTGACCGAGCTTGATCTCGGTGTCGCTGGCGCCGGGACCGTAGGCCTTCTGTGCGTCGGCAGGCGCCGCCAGCAAGCCGGACAGCGCGATCGCCGCCAGCGCCCAGGTGATGATAGGGTTCAAGGTCGTTCCTCCCTGTAGTTCGTTTCTTGTTGAAATCGCTAGCGCAGCAGCTCGCGGGCGATCACCACGCGCTGGATCTGGTTGGTGCCTTCAAAAATCTGGGTCAGCTTGGCGTCGCGCATCATGCGCTCGACCGGGTAGTCCATGGTGTAGCCGTAGCCGCCGAAGATCTGGACGGCGTCGGTTGTCACCTTCATGGCCATGTCGCTGCCGACGCATCTGGCCATGCTGGCGAGCACGTTGAGGCGCTTCCAGTCCCCCGCGTCGCCGGCGCGGGCGCATTCATAGACCAGCGCGCGGGCGGCCTCGATCTGCATCGCCATGTCGGCGAGCATGAACTGCACGCCCTGGAATTCGGAGATCGGCTTCTTGAACTGCTTGCGCTCCTTGGCGTAGGCGATGCAGGCATCGAGCGCGCCTTGCGCAAGGCCGACGGACTGGGCGCCGATGGTCGGCCGGTTGAGGTCGAGCGCGCGCATCGACGCGCGAAAACCCTTGCCTTCCTCACCGACGAGATTTTCGGCCGGAACCCGGACATTGTCGAAGAAGATCGGCGTGTTGGGGGCGCCGCGAAAGCCCATCTTGCGCTCGTGCCGTCCGAACGAGATGCCCGGCATCTTTTTCGGCTCGACGATGAAGGCGCTGATGCCATCGGCGCCGGCGCCGTCACTGGTCCGCGCCATCACCACAATGTAGTCGGCGACGACGCCGTAGCTGCACCATTGCTTACGGCCATTGAGGACATAGCTGTCGCCGTCCTTCCGGGCGCGGGTGTTGAGCGCGGCGACGTCGGAGCCGGCCTGCGGCTCGGAGATCGCGATCGCGGTGACGATGCCGCCCTCGGCGATGATCGGCAGGTATTTCTTGCGCTGCTCTTCCGATCCGAAATGCAGCAGCGGCATGATGAACATGGTGTTGAGTGCCGCGATCGACGCGCAAGCGGGCGAGACCTTCGAGATCTCCTCCCGCGCGATGCAGGCCATGGTCAGATTGCCGTTCGGGCCGCCATAACGCTCCGGCACCCAGAGCTGCATCAGTCCCATCTCGCCGAACAGCTTCACCAGCTCGAGCGGGAAGCGGTCGGTCTCGTCGATCTCGGCGGCGATCGGCGCCACGTGCCTGGCGACCATCCTGCGCACGTTGTCGCGGAATGCGACCTGCTCCTCGGAAAAACTCATACGGACTCCCCGTTTGTTTTCTTTGCCGGAAGCCAAAACGGGGCTTCCATTGAATGGGTGATCCATTTAATAGTTCACCGCATGAGCACCAAGTCAAGCCCTCGCGCGCCGCAGCGCCCCCGTACCGCCTCGCCGAACCGGCGGGAGCGGGCCACCGATCTTCGTGCAGCCGGCTCCGCGGCCGCGCCGACCTTCAAGCCGATCCACACCAGGCGGACGTTCGAGGAAATCTGTGAGCGCATTCGCGAGCAGCTTGCGCTCGGCGTGCTGAAGCCCGGCGACAAGCTGCCGGCCGAACGTGAACTGGCGCAGCAGCTCGGCGTCAGCAGGAATGTGCTGCGCGAAGCGTTGCGCAGCCTCGAGATGGCCGGCGTGCTGCGGCTGCAGAAGGGCGTCAAGGGCGGCGCCTTCATCCAGCAGGGCGATACCCGCCGCATGAACGAGGTCATGCGCGACATGCTGAGCCTCGGCACGATTTCGGTGCGGGAATTGTCGGAGGCGAGGGTTCATGTGCTCGACCTCGTGGTGCAGCTGGCGTGCGCAAATGCGCGGCGGGCCGATCTCGACGCGCTGGAAGCCAATATCGAGCGGACGGAGCTCGCTACGAAGGAGGGCCGGCTGCTCGATCGGGTCGAGTGCTCGCGCGAGTTCTACAAGCTGCTGGCGGCGTCGACCGGCAACAAGGTGATCGCGATGATCGTGGATTCCGTCACCGAGATCCACATGCGCTTCGTCTACGCCAAGGTCGCCTCGAGCGGGGTTGCGATGGCGCGGCTGGCCGAGAAGCGGCGGCAATTCCTGGCGGCGCTGAGCGAGCGCGACGTGGCGCTGGCGAGCCGGCTGCTGCGGTTGCACCTCGAATCCGTACAGCGCATGCTGGAGCAGGATCCCGGCGCCATGTCGCTTCACGTCGCATTGGCTGACGTGCAGCCGGGGATGCGCCGGTAGCGCGCACTGACCCTGCCACAACACTCAAATAGCAATAACAGTGGAGGTAAACGTGTCCAACTACGCCAATTATGAATGTCTGACGGTCGAGGTTGCCGACAAGGTCGCGACCGTGACCTTGAATCGTCCGCAGGCGCGCAATGCCATCAATCAGAAGCTGATCCGCGAGCTGCGGACGATTTGGGACGATCTCGCCGACGACCATGCCGTCAATGCCGTCGTGCTGACCGGCGCCGGCGATTTCTTCAGCGTCGGCGGCGACGTGAAGGCGATGTCGGAGCGGCCGGGCGGTGACGTGCTCGAGGAGGGCGAGGTGCACGATCCGATGATCAGCCGGCGCGGCGTCACCCGCCAGCTCGAGCTCGACAAGCCGATCATCGCGGCGATCAACGGCGACGCCATCGGCCTCGCGGCGACCCATGCGCTGCTCTGCGACATCACGGTGATGGCGGACGACGCGCGGATCGGCGACACCCA